>NZ_KQ089823.1:568294-751285 GCF_001037495.1 Citrobacter sp. MGH106 | reverse complement strand
AGTCTCAGGGAGAACTCATCTCGGGGCAAGTTTCGTGCTTAGATGCTTTCAGCACTTATCTCTTCCGCATTTAGCTACCGGGCAATGCCATTGGCATGACAACCCGAACACCAGTGATGCGTCCACTCCGGTCCTCTCGTACTAGGAGCAGCCCCCCTCAATTCTCCAGCGCCCACGGCAGATAGGGACCGAACTGTCTCACGACGTTCTAAACCCAGCTCGCGTACCACTTTAAATGGCGAACAGCCATACCCTTGGGACCTACTTCAGCCCCAGGATGTGATGAGCCGACATCGAGGTGCCAAACACCGCCGTCGATATGAACTCTTGGGCGGTATCAGCCTGTTATCCCCGGAGTACCTTTTATCCGTTGAGCGATGGCCCTTCCATTCAGAACCACCGGATCACTAAGACCTGCTTTCGCACCTGCTCGAGCCGTCACTCTCGCAGTCAAGCTAGCTTATGCCTTTGCACTAACCTCCTGATGTCCGACCAGGATTAGCTAACCTTCGTGCTCCTCCGTTACTCTTTAGGAGGAGACCGCCCCAGTCAAACTACCCACCAGACACTGTCCGCAACCCGGATTACGGGTCTACGTTAGAACACCAGCCATTAAAGGGTGGTATTTCAAGGTTGGCTCCATGCAGACTGGCGTCCACACTTCAAAGCCTCCCACCTATCCTACACATCAAGGACCAGTGTTCAGTGTCAAGCTATAGTAAAGGTTCACGGGGTCTTTCCGTCTTGCCGCGGGTACACTGCATCTTCACAGCGAGTTCAATTTCACTGAGTCTCGGGTGGAGACAGCCTGGCCATCATTACGCCATTCGTGCAGGTCGGAACTTACCCGACAAGGAATTTCGCTACCTTAGGACCGTTATAGTTACGGCCGCCGTTTACCGGGGCTTCGATCAAGAGCTTCTCCTTACGGATAACCCCATCAATTAACCTTCCGGCACCGGGCAGGCGTCACACCGTATACGTCCACTTTCGTGTTTGCACAGTGCTGTGTTTTTAATAAACAGTTGCAGCCAGCTGGTATCTTCGACTGATTTCAGCTCCATGAGTAAATCACTTCACCTACATATCAGCGTGCCTTCTCCCGAAGTTACGGCACCATTTTGCCTAGTTCCTTCACCCGAGTTCTCTCAAGCGCCTTGGTATTCTCTACCTGACCACCTGTGTCGGTTTGGGGTACGATTTTGTGTTACCTGATGCTTAGAGGCTTTTCCTGGAAGCAGGGCATTTGTTACTTCAGCACCGTAGTGCCTCGTCATCACACCTCAGCGTTAATAAGGTACCGGATTTACCTGGAACCTCCGCCTACATGCTTAAACCGGGACAACCGTCGCCCGGCTAACATAGCCTTCTCCGTCCCCCCTTCGCAGTAACACCAAGTACAGGAATATTAACCTGTTTCCCATCGACTACGCCTTTCGGCCTCGCCTTAGGGGTCGACTCACCCTGCCCCGATTAACGTTGGACAGGAACCCTTGGTCTTCCGGCGTGCGGGTTTTTCACCCGCATTATCGTTACTTATGTCAGCATTCGCACTTCTGATACCTCCAGCACCCCTCACAGGACACCTTCAACGGCTTACAGAACGCTCCCCTACCCAACAACACATAGTGTCGCTGCCGCAGCTTCGGTGCATGGTTTAGCCCCGTTACATCTTCCGCGCAGGCCGACTCGACCAGTGAGCTATTACGCTTTCTTTAAATGATGGCTGCTTCTAAGCCAACATCCTGGCTGTCTGTGCCTTCCCACATCGTTTCCCACTTAACCATGACTTTGGGACCTTAGCTGGCGGTCTGGGTTGTTTCCCTCTTCACGACGGACGTTAGCACCCGCCGTGTGTCTCCCGTGATAACATTCTTCGGTATTCGCAGTTTGCATCGGGTTGGTAAGTCGGGATGACCCCCTAGCCGAAACAGTGCTCTACCCCCGAAGATGAGTTCACGAGGCGCTACCTAAATAGCTTTCGGGGAGAACCAGCTATCTCCCGGTTTGATTGGCCTTTCACCCCCAGCCACAAGTCATCCGCTAATTTTTCAACATTAGTCGGTTCGGTCCTCCAGTTAGTGTTACCCAACCTTCAACCTGCCCATGGCTAGATCACCGGGTTTCGGGTCTATACCCTGCAACTTAACGCCCAGTTAAGACTCGGTTTCCCTTCGGCTCCCCTATTCGGTTAACCTTGCTACAGAATATAAGTCGCTGACCCATTATACAAAAGGTACGCAGTCACCCCATAAAGAGGCTCCCACTGCTTGTACGTACACGGTTTCAGGTTCTTTTTCACTCCCCTCGCCGGGGTTCTTTTCGCCTTTCCCTCACGGTACTGGTTCACTATCGGTCAGTCAGGAGTATTTAGCCTTGGAGGATGGTCCCCCCATATTCAGACAGGATACCACGTGTCCCGCCCTACTCTTCGAGTTCACAACATGTGTGATTTTGTGTACGGGACTATCACCCTGTACCGTCGGACTTTCCAGACCGTTCCACTACCACACATGCTGATTCAGACTCTGGGCTGCTCCCCGTTCGCTCGCCGCTACTGGGGGAATCTCGGTTGATTTCTTTTCCTCGGGGTACTTAGATGTTTCAGTTCCCCCGGTTCGCTTCATTACGCTATGTATTCACGTAATGATAGTGTGACGAATCACACTGGGTTTCCCCATTCGGAAATCGCCGGCTATAACGGTTCATATCACCTTACCGACGCTTATCGCAGATTAGCACGTCCTTCATCGCCTCTGACTGCCAGGGCATCCACCGTGTACGCTTAGTCGCTTAACCTCACAACCCGAAGATGTTTCGTAAAACACCATCGTGTTGCGAAAATTTGAGAGACTCGAACACACCATTTATCTGCTCTTATTACGGAGAACAGACACAGTGTGTCGTTTCAATTTTCAGCTTGATCCAGATTTTTAAAGAGCAAAACTTCTTAATGCACTCGAAAGTACATTCAGAAGTTCATCATTCATCAGACAATCTGTGTGGACACTACAAGGAACGGTTCTTTAAGGTAAGGAGGTGATCCAACCGCAGGTTCCCCTACGGTTACCTTGTTACGACTTCACCCCAGTCATGAATCACAAAGTGGTAAGCGCCCTCCCGAAGGTTAAGCTACCTACTTCTTTTGCAACCCACTCCCATGGTGTGACGGGCGGTGTGTACAAGGCCCGGGAACGTATTCACCGTGGCATTCTGATCCACGATTACTAGCGATTCCGACTTCATGGAGTCGAGTTGCAGACTCCAATCCGGACTACGACATACTTTATGAGGTCCGCTTGCTCTCGCGAGGTCGCTTCTCTTTGTATATGCCATTGTAGCACGTGTGTAGCCCTACTCGTAAGGGCCATGATGACTTGACGTCATCCCCACCTTCCTCCAGTTTATCACTGGCAGTCTCCTTTGAGTTCCCGGCCGGACCGCTGGCAACAAAGGATAAGGGTTGCGCTCGTTGCGGGACTTAACCCAACATTTCACAACACGAGCTGACGACAGCCATGCAGCACCTGTCTCAGAGTTCCCGAAGGCACCAAAGCATCTCTGCTAAGTTCTCTGGATGTCAAGAGTAGGTAAGGTTCTTCGCGTTGCATCGAATTAAACCACATGCTCCACCGCTTGTGCGGGCCCCCGTCAATTCATTTGAGTTTTAACCTTGCGGCCGTACTCCCCAGGCGGTCGACTTAACGCGTTAGCTCCGGAAGCCACGCCTCAAGGGCACAACCTCCAAGTCGACATCGTTTACGGCGTGGACTACCAGGGTATCTAATCCTGTTTGCTCCCCACGCTTTCGCACCTGAGCGTCAGTCTTTGTCCAGGGGGCCGCCTTCGCCACCGGTATTCCTCCAGATCTCTACGCATTTCACCGCTACACCTGGAATTCTACCCCCCTCTACAAGACTCTAGCCTGCCAGTTTCGGATGCAGTTCCCAGGTTGAGCCCGGGGATTTCACATCCGACTTGACAGACCGCCTGCGTGCGCTTTACGCCCAGTAATTCCGATTAACGCTTGCACCCTCCGTATTACCGCGGCTGCTGGCACGGAGTTAGCCGGTGCTTCTTCTGCGAGTAACGTCAATCACTAAGGTTATTAACCTTAATGCCTTCCTCCTCGCTGAAAGTACTTTACAACCCGAAGGCCTTCTTCATACACGCGGCATGGCTGCATCAGGCTTGCGCCCATTGTGCAATATTCCCCACTGCTGCCTCCCGTAGGAGTCTGGACCGTGTCTCAGTTCCAGTGTGGCTGGTCATCCTCTCAGACCAGCTAGGGATCGTCGCCTAGGTGAGCCGTTACCCCACCTACTAGCTAATCCCATCTGGGCACATCCGATGGCAAGAGGCCCGAAGGTCCCCCTCTTTGGTCTTGCGACGTTATGCGGTATTAGCTACCGTTTCCAGTAGTTATCCCCCTCCATCGGGCAGTTTCCCAGACATTACTCACCCGTCCGCCACTCGTCACCCAAGGAGCAAGCTCCTCTGTGCTACCGTTCGACTTGCATGTGTTAGGCCTGCCGCCAGCGTTCAATCTGAGCCATGATCAAACTCTTCAATTTAAGTTTGATGCTCGTGAATTAAACTTCGTAATGAATTACGTGTTCACTCAGAGACTTGGTATTCATTTTTCGTCTTGCGACGTTAAGAATCCGTATCATTGAGTGCCCACACAGATTGTCTGATAAATTGTTAAAGAGCAGTTGCGACGCGCTTTAGCGCTCTGTCGCGAGGTGGCGTATATTACGCTTTCCTCTTTCAGAGTCAACCCTGAATGTCAGGATTTTTCTCTTCAACCGGACCGGCTGTTTGTGTGAAGTGATTCACATCCGCCGTGTCGATGGAGGCGCATTATAGGGAGTTCTCCGGCACCCGCAACCCTTAAATGTCAGAAAAATGACTGACTGCTGCATTCCACAGCAAAACCCTGCCTTATACCCTTTTACACACAGAGTTATCCACAAACAGCACGATCATTTCGACGATCCTCTCCCTGTAAGTGCGATCTTTAGTTGGCAAAATAAGGGTAAATATTGAATAAGAAAAATTCGCGAGCGTTGCGCAAACGTTTTCGTTACAATGCTGCGGCAAAACAAGGATGCCCCGTAAGGGGCGTTAGCTGAGTTTTTACGCAAAAACTCAGCTAACGCTCTCTGTTATAGTCAAATCCAGGGGATTTACCATGCAACAACGTCGTCCAGTCCGCCGCGCTCTGCTCAGTGTTTCTGACAAAGCAGGTATTATCGAATTCGCTCAGGCACTTTCCGCACGCGGTGTGGAATTGCTGTCTACAGGCGGCACCGCTCGCCTGTTAGCAGAGAAAGGTCTGCCAGTGACCGAAGTTTCCGATTACACCGGCTTCCCGGAAATGATGGATGGACGTGTGAAAACCCTGCATCCAAAAGTACACGGCGGCATTCTGGGTCGTCGCGGCCAGGATGACGGGATAATGGAACAACACGGTATTGCACCTATCGATATGGTTGTCGTTAACCTGTATCCGTTCGCCGAGACCGTCGCTCGTGAAGGCTGCTCGCTGGAAGATGCTGTAGAAAACATTGATATCGGCGGCCCGACCATGGTGCGCTCTGCCGCCAAGAACCATAAAGACGTTGCTATCGTGGTAAAGAGCAACGACTACGACGCCATTATTAAAGAGATGGATGCCAACGACGGCTCACTGACTCTCGATACCCGTTTCGATCTCGCCATCAAAGCCTTCGAACACACCGCCGCTTACGACAGCATGATTGCCAACTACTTCGGCAGCATGGTTCCGGCCTATCACGGTGAAAGCAAAGAAGCCGCTGGACGCTTCCCGCGTACTCTGAACCTGAACTTCATTAAGAAGCAGGATATGCGCTACGGCGAGAACAGCCACCAGCAGGCAGCCTTCTATATAGAAGAGAATGTAAAAGAAGCTTCTGTAGCTACCGCACAACAGGTACAAGGTAAAGCGCTTTCCTATAACAACATCGCTGATACTGACGCGGCGCTGGAATGCGTAAAAGAGTTCAATGAGCCAGCCTGTGTTATCGTTAAGCACGCCAACCCGTGCGGCGTGGCAGTAAGTACTTCTATTCTCGACGCCTACGACCGCGCGTACAAAACTGACCCGACCTCCGCGTTCGGCGGCATCATTGCCTTTAACCGCGAACTGGATGCAGAAACGGCACAAGCCATCATCTCCCGTCAGTTTGTTGAAGTGATCATCGCCCCGTCAGCCACTGCAGACGCACTGAAAATCACCGCCGCTAAGCAGAACGTTCGCGTCCTGACCTGTGGTCAATGGGCACAGCGTGTGCCGGGGCTGGATTTCAAACGCGTTAACGGCGGCCTGCTGGTTCAGGATCGCGACCTGGGTATGGTCACCGAAGGTGAACTGCGCGTGGTGAGCAAACGTCAGCCTACCGAACAAGAACTGCGTGATGCGTTGTTCTGCTGGAAAGTCGCGAAATTCGTCAAGTCTAACGCCATTGTCTACGCCAAAGAGAACATGACTATCGGCATAGGTGCAGGTCAGATGAGCCGTGTTTACTCTGCGAAGATCGCCGGGATTAAAGCTGCCGACGAAGGACTGGAAGTAAAAGGCTCCGCGATGGCATCTGACGCCTTCTTCCCGTTCCGTGATGGTATTGATGCCGCTGCCGCCGTTGGTGTGAGCTGTGTGATCCAGCCAGGCGGTTCCATTCGTGATGATGAGGTAATTGCTGCCGCCGATGAACACGGCATTGCAATGATCTTTACCGATATGCGCCATTTCCGCCATTAATCCACGGAGCAGACGATGAAAGTATTAGTTATTGGCAACGGTGGACGTGAGCACGCCCTGGCCTGGAAAGCTGCACAATCTCCATTGGTTAATACCGTTTTTGTTGCACCGGGCAATGCGGGTACCGCGTTAGAGCCCACACTGCAAAACGTAGCGATCAATGTTACCGATATTCCGGCTTTGCTGAGCTTCGCCCAGAACGAGAAAATTGATCTGACTATCGTTGGCCCGGAAGCGCCGCTGGTGATTGGCGTTGTCGATGCTTTCAGTGCTGCTGGTCTGAAGATCTTTGGCCCAACCGAAGGTGCCGCGCAGCTTGAAGGCTCCAAAGCGTTCACTAAAGATTTCCTCGCCCGTCATCACATCCCGACGGCGGAGTACCAGAACTTCACCGAAATCGAGCCTGCACTGGCGTATCTGCGTGAGAAAGGCGCTCCGATTGTCATCAAGGCCGACGGTCTGGCTGCCGGTAAAGGCGTTATCGTGGCGATGACGCTGGAGGAAGCTGAAGCCGCTGTGCACGATATGCTGGCAGGCAACGCTTTTGGCGATGCCGGTCACCGCATCGTAATCGAGGAGTTTCTTGACGGTGAAGAAGCGAGCTTTATCGTGATGGTTGACGGTGAGCACGTACTACCGATGGCTACCAGCCAGGACCACAAACGCGTAGGCAATGGCGATACTGGCCCGAACACTGGCGGTATGGGGGCTTACTCTCCGGCCCCGGTAGTGACTGACGAGGTTCACCAGCGCACGATGGAACGGATCATCTGGCCGACTGTGAAAGGGATGACGGCGGAAGGTAACACCTACACCGGTTTCCTGTACGCCGGTCTGATGATCGACAAACAAGGCAACCCGAAAGTTATCGAGTTCAACTGCCGCTTTGGCGACCCGGAAACTCAGCCGATCATGTTGCGCATGAAATCAGACCTGGTTGACCTGTGCCTCGCCGCCTGCGACGGTAAACTGGATGAGAAAACCTCCGAGTGGGACGAGCGTGCATCTCTGGGCGTGGTTATTGCTGCAGGCGGTTATCCTGGCAACTACAATACCGGTGATGAGATCCACGGCCTGCCGCTGGAAGAAATTGAAGGCGGTAAAGTATTCCATGCGGGCACGAAACTGTCTGATGACGATCGCGTGCTGACCAACGGTGGTCGCGTCCTGTGTGCCACCGCACTGGGGTATACCGTGGCCGAAGCGCAGAAACGCGCTTACGCCTTAATGACCGATATCCACTGGGATGGCAGCTTTAGCCGTAACGACATTGGCTGGCGCGCTATCGAGCGCGAGCAACGCTAACGCGAAATTTTCGCCAACAGCGTTTTACGCGTGATCCCTAACTGACGGGCGGCTTCAGTTTTGTTGCCGCCCGTTTTTTCCAGCGCCGCCAGAATAACCTCTTTTTCGACATCCACCAGCGGTTGAATCTCCAGACTGCTTTCTGCTTTTATCGGCGTCGCGGCAATTGCCATCGGCAGCTCACGCTCAGAGATATATTCTCCCGTCAGCAGAACCACTGCCCGTTCAATGGCGTTTTCCAGCTCGCGAATATTCCCCGGCCAGTCATAGTGGATCAACAGATCCATTGCCTGTGGGGTAAAGCCTTTCACCGCTTTGCGGTTACGCTGCGCAAAATGCTGCAAAAAATGTTCCGCCAGCAACGGAATATCTTCCCTACGCTGACGAAGCGCGGGCATTTCAATGGTGACCACATTCAGCCGGTAGTAGAGATCCTGACGAAAACGCCCGGCATTGACCTCTTGTGCTAAATCGCGGTGCGTCGCAGCTATCAGTCGGACATCGACAGCAAGAGTCTGGTTGCTGCCCACACGTTGAACTTCGCGTTCCTGAATCGCCCGTAGCAGACGCACCTGCATCAGCGGTGAAATATCGCCAATTTCATCGAGAAATAACGTACCACCGTCGGCTTCCACAAAGCGACCTTCCCGCCGTTTGTCGGCCCCCGTAAACGCCCCTTTTTCATGACCAAACAGTTCAGACTCCAGCAGGGATTCATTGAGTGCCGCGCAGTTCAGCGTCACCAGCGGTTTATTACAACGTGCGCTACTGGCATGCAGCGCACGGGCAACCAATTCTTTCCCCGTCCCGGAGTCTCCATGAATGAGCACTGTGGCATCCGACGGTGCCACCATCGCAATCTCATTAAGCAGTTGCTGCATCACCGGACTTCTGCCAATCATGCCAAACTGCGAAGCCGGAGCCGAAAGCGATTCAACGGTGGTATCCCGCGTATGCGCCAGCGACTTTTCCAGCGTCTCCTGCAGTCGGTCAAAGTCCAATGGCTTAATTAAATAGTCCAGCGCCCCGGCTTTGAGTGCTTCCACCGCCGTTTCGACGCTGGAAAATGCGGTCATAATCAAAATAGGTATCGCCGGATTCAGGACTTTTATCTCTTTCAGTGTTTCGATGCCATCCATCTCTGCCATACGCACATCGCACAGCACCAGATCAAAAACGTGTTCACGCACCTGCTCCAGCGCCTCCCGGCCACTATAGGCCAGTGATACGTTATAGCCCCAGCCGCGAAGCAGCGCCTGTAAAATCGTGCAGTGACTAATGTCATCATCCACAACCAGAATATCGATTTGTCCGTGAGTCATCCTTGTCTGTCCTGTTGTTTCGCTTTGATCGGCAGCCAGAGAGTAAAGACCGCGCCTTTGCCCTCAATACTTGTCACCTGAATGGTTCCGCCGTGCTGTTCAATGATGTTTTGCACCACCGCCAGCCCCAGACCAGTACCGTCGGCTTTCGTCGTGAAATAAGGCGTAAAAATGGCCTCCAGCTGTTCGGGCGCAATACCCTTTCCGCTATCAGTCACCACAATTTTAACCCGATCGGCACTACTTTCACTCACCTCAACCGTAATCGTACCCTGATGGCCAATGGCATGAATGGCGTTCAGGTACAGATTCAGCAGGACCTGCGTAAGCCGATCAGGATCAGCCTGAATAGCCGGTAAAGAGGTGTCTGCTGTAAACTGCAGCTGGATTTCCCGACTTAGGGCATCCTGGCTGACCAGATGCAGGGAGTGGTTGATGACCTCATTAAGATCCACCTTTTGCAGCGTCAGATGAGCAGGCTTCACCAGCTCCAGCAGTTCACTCACCACCCGGTTTAAACGGTCTGCCTCTTTCGCCATCACTTGTGCCAGTTCATGCGACTCACCACCCGCTGGCGTACGTTCGGCAAAATACTTCGCTAATCCTTTGATGGAAGACAGTGGGTTACGAATTTCATGCGCTACCCCTGCCGCCAGATGTCCGAGCGCCATCAATTTCTCTTTGCGCTTCATCGCATCCTGCAATTCTTTATACGAACGCTGATAGCGCTGATACCAGAAAAATGTCAGCACAGTTGCCAGCAGCACGGCCGCCAGCGCAGAAAGGACAATCAGTGTATTACGCCACTCTCTGGCCTGCGTTGCCGCCAGATCGCTGGCATCAAAGGCGATAAAAATGGTTTGCTCAGGCGTATTACTGTGCTCGTCATTACCGTCACAGCGCGCCATGCCGTGTCTTCCTGGACCATACATCGGCTGGAACTGGCGATAAATTTCCAGTACCGGCATTTTTTCGCCGTCATCGGCCGGTATATCGATACGCCGCCAGCGTTCCTGTTCCCCAGAATTTAGCTCTCGCAGCACATCTGGCGAATAGAGTGTTTTGCCAACCATCGCGGAATTACTGTGCGTAATGATGGTGCCATGCGTGTCTACGACAGCAAACCATAGCACCCCCGGTTGCACCGCCATTTCCTCCAGCAACGTTTGTTGCTGAGCATGATGCATACGCATTCCCATTCCCACACGCGTACCAGACTCAAGGGCGCGGATCAGCACACTCCCTTTTTCCAGTAACGTTTGCCGGGCGGCGTCGCTTTCCCGACCATAGTCCCGAATGGTCATAATAGAAAACCAGCCGACCAATATCAGGATTGCCGCCGGCAATAGTCTGCTCAGCCACTTTGCCGCCGTATCCTTATATAAACGCATACGTTCTCCCTTTCACCATCGTTACCTTGCTTCGTTTCAGGTATACAGCAGAAATCATGCCATTTTTTCTCCCTGATAACCCAGCCCTTCGGCACAAACAATTGAAAGTAGTGGGTAAAAATGACCCACCGGGACGTTCCGACGAGTCATTTTTACTCACTTCCAGCGGGCAAATATCTGAACGGCACCCGTAGCGTGGGGATCCGCAGGCTGGCACGGAAGATGCAATAGAGAAAATAAGATAACCAACAGGAGAACAAATGATGAAACGGAATAACAAAATGGGTCTGGCGCTGCTCGCGCTCTCTCTTATGGCTTTGGGCTCCACCTCAGCGTTAGCACAACATCACTGGGGCAATGGTAATGGGATGTCACAACAGGGCGGAATTCCAATGACCACTGAACAGCAGACTGCCGCCCAAAAAATATATGACGATTACTACACGCAGACCAGCGCATTACGCCAACAGCTGGTTTCCAAACGTTACGAATACAATGCGTTGTTAACCGCCAGCTCGCCGGATACTGCAAAAATTAATGCAGTGGCAAAAGAGATGGAGTCTCTGAATCAGTCACTCGACGAGCAGCGTGTTAAGCGGGATGTCGCGATGGCGCAGGCGGGTGTACCTCGCGCAGCCGGAATGGGTTACGGCGGATGTGGTGGTGGCGGTAACCATCGCGGCGGTGGTCATATGGGAATGGGTCACTGGTAAGCGTAGTCTGCCGAATGACGGCTTACGGTCCAGGTTTTCAGAAGGTCTTGGCTTTAGGTTGCCAGTGACAAAAATCCTCATTGGCGACCAGCAATAGCTGAGATCCTTCTGGCGCTTCCAGCCAGGCAACGCTTACATCTACCGATGAGTGGCTCTGGCGGCGCTCAATATGGTTTATTGCCCATGAATCTAAGTCGGGCTTAATTGTCTCGCCCTCGCAGGTGGTGACCGTGTTATTCGCATGCCAGCGTCCCTGACGTAATACAACACGCCCCTGACGCAACGCGTCGCTGGTCTGGCGGATTTGATCGGCACGGTAGCGGTAGAGCGCTATTTGATCGCTGGAAAGCTGCTGCTTTTGCCCGTCAACTTCACGCTGCATGAAACTCAGCTCGCCCCGGTCATCGAAGCGTATGCGAATATGCTCCGGCGGCTTGCTGTATACATTAAGTTCTATCAGAGAGAGCGAATCACCCTGCCAGCGGTATTCACTGGTAGTGGTCTCGCCTTTACGCCACGGACTAAATACCGAGAGCAAGTGAACATCGTCACTGGAATCTTTACGCCAGACGCGCACCGCCCCCTGATCGCCAACATAGCCGCTGGCCGTGAACGGAGGAAGCTCAGAATGGCGACTGCAGGCTGACAGCAACAGAACACCTGAAAGCCAAAGCGTATGACGCCAGATGGACAAAAGGGGCGAAACCGCCCCTTCGTTAAAACTGTTCACTGCCACGCGAATTACTTAACCGCGTCTTTCAGTGCTTTACCAGAAACAAATGCCGGTACGTTAGCTGCGGCGATTTTGATTTCTTTACCGGTCTGCGGGTTGCGGCCAGTGCGCTCAGCGCGGTGGTTCACTTTGAAGGTACCGAAACCAACCAGTTGTACAGCATCGCCTTCTTTCAGAGACTCAGTAATAGCAGCCAGAGTGGATTCCAGAGCAGCTTTAGCCTGGGTTTTAGACAGTTCTGCTTTGTCTGCAATTACATCAATCAGTTGAGTCTTGTTCATAAGTTATCCTTACAATGTGTTTATCGCTTGCTAAGCATCGAGTGCGACGGAAATGCCAAAAAAGCACTCTCCTGCATACACGCACCGATAGCCACTTTTTTTCGCCCCCCAAATGTAGACCAGACCGGGGGCGGATGGGAAGCCTTCAGGCACGACAAATCAGGCGTTAAATCACGTTTTGTTGTGTCATTGCTGAAAATTTATACCAATATTGCTCTCGCCAGCCTCGCGCAGGTCTGCACGCAGCCCTTTTATCAGTTCAATATCGCGTTCTTCACAGTCGGCCAAAAGTCGGAATATTTCCCACTGAATATCCCATTCTTGTTCAACGGCAGGGTTTTCTTTCAGCTCTTCATCGGTCATTTCGCGACCAGCCTGAGTCATTTCCAGCATCGCGACCGTCGTGATCGAAGCTTTACTGACTTCAATCGCGTGCTCGAGAGTTTCACCACTCAAACGTGAGTGCATCAATTCACTTAATGCCACGCAAGCATCAATTGCCGGATAAACGCCGTACAGATCGTAATCATCTGCCGACGGGATAGCCTCTTCAAACTTCTCCAGTTGGCTGTCAAAGTTGATTTTTGCATCTTTGACCGTCAGCGCTTCCCAAATCAAATCCAGAATTCGGCGGTAAATTTGCCCATCGCCAAACTCAGTTTGCTTACAGAACATGGCGTAGTTTGGGTACATGCGCTCGCACAGGCATGCCATAAAAGTGACGTGCTGCCAGCTTTCCAGCTTCTCCAGGCGCAAATGAATCGGATTTTGTAACATGTTGAGTTCTCAAATACGGAAATTAGCGGCAGTTTACCCGATATGGGGTGTTTTTGCTGCAAGCCGCGAAAATGCCGGGCGTTCCGATGCTACCGCATCCGCCCAGCGAGTCGGTTCCGGCAGACGATAGCCGTTCATACAGCGCTGCACCCACGCCAATGCGCTGTCCATGCTCACGCGATGACCAGTAGAGATAAACAGTGGATTACAGCGTGCTTTGCTACGCCAGACCCATGCCAGCTGCTCACCGTTATCCAGTAGCGGAGATAAGGCACCAGGTTCAGCGTCAAGCGGTTCAAATTTACCGCACAGTCGCTTTTTCGCCACACCAATTGTCGGCACATCCACCAGCAGACCAAAATGGCTAGCGACACCCAGACGGCGAGGATGGGAAATCCCGTGTCCGTCCACAAACAGCAGATCCGGCTTTTGTGATAAAAGCTGCCACGCCGCCATTAGTGCGGGAGTTTCACGAAAAGAGAGAAAACCGGGGATATACGGCATGGTGGTGGCGATACGCGCCACCTTGTATTCAACCAGCTCAAGCGTGGGGTATTTCAGCAAGACCATCGCGGCTCGCGTCACTTCACCGCCCTGCTCAAACCCAACATCCGCCCCACCGATCAGATCCGGCGGATCGTTCTCAAGGCGATCCTCCCGGATCACCGAAGAAGCCAGTTCAAGCTGTTTTGCGCGCAGCGACGCGAGATCCATGCTGATTCCTTAGCGGTGGTACTGTTCGGACAAGCGATGCACCGCCTCCACGAAGACACCCGCATGCTCTGGCGGCACGTCCTGGTGAATACCGTGACCAAGGTTAAAGACGTGCCCTTCGCCCTGACCAAACCCAGCGAGAATGGTCGCCACCTCTTCTTCGATACGAGCTGGCGGCGCATACAGCATGGACGGGTCCATATTGCCCTGCAGCGCCACGTTATGACCAACACGACGACGCGCATCAGCAATATCCGTCGTCCAGTCGAGACCTAATGCATCACAACCGGTTTCCGCCATCGCTTCCAGCCACTGTCCACCGCCTTTAGTGAACAGCGTTACCGGCACGCGGCGACCTTCGTTTTCACGCAGCAAGCCATCAACAATTTTGTGCATGTAGTAGAGAGAGAACTGCTGATAATCACGCCCGGTCAACACACCGCCCCAGGTGTCGAAGATCATCACCGACTGCGCACCCGCTTTGATCTGTGCGTTCAGGTACAAGGTGACGCTTTTCGCCAACTTATCAAGCAGCAGATGCAGAGCCTTAGGGTCGGCGTACATCATCTTTTTAATCACGGTGAAGGCTTTGCTGCTGCCGCCCTCTACCATATAGGTTGCCAGCGTCCACGGGCTACCGGAGAAGCCGATCAGCGGCACTTCGCCCTTCAGTTCACGGCGAATAGTACGTACCGCATTCATAACGTATCCCAATTCACCTTCAGGATCCGGAATCGGCAATTTATCAACATCGGCTTTACAGGTAATTGGCGAGGTAAAACGTGGACCTTCACCGGCTTCAAAATGGAGACCAAGCCCCATTGCATCCGGAATAGTCAGAATGTCCGAAAAGAGGATCGCCGCATCGAGTTTATATCTGCGCAACGGCTGTAGCGTCACTTCACATGCCAGCTCGGCATTTTTGCACAGCGACATAAAATCGCCCGCCTGTGCTCGGGTGGCTTTGTACTCCGGCAAATAGCGGCCCGCCTGGCGCATCATCCATACTGGAGTGACATCAACGGGCTGGCGCAGCAGCGCACGCAGGTAACGATCGTTCTTCAGTTCGGTCATTTTTATATTCCTTATAGCGTCAGACCGCCAGTGTATCACTACTCGAAGTTTACTCGTACTCGGCCCGACACATCGCGACGGTATCTTCGATCAGTCGACGCGCAACGGTTCCCGGCGGGGGAAGAAGCGGTAAATCATCGTAGCGATACCAGTTCGCTTCCAACAGCTCTTTCGGGTCGATTACAATCTCGCCACTGTCGTACTCTGCCATAAATGCGGTCATCAACGACTGCGGAAACGGCCACGGTTGGGAGGTGACGTAGCGCAGGTTCTTCACCTTGATACCGCTCTCTTCCATCACTTCACGTGCTACCGCCTGTTCTAATGTTTCCCCCACTTCGACAAAACCTGCCAGCACGGTATGCACGCCATTGCGATGGCGAACATGTTGGGCAAGAAGAAGGCTGTCATCACGGCGGATAGCAACGATAATGCAGGGCGCAATTTGCGGGTAGTAGCGTTCACGGCAGTGGCTGCACAACATCGCCCATTCGGTTTTACTCGGGTACATAGCATGGCCGCAGTAACCGCAGAATTTGTGCGAGCGATAGAACTCCGCCAGTTGCACACCGCGTCCGGCCAGTTGAAACAATCCTACATCCTGATCGATAACCTGACGCACCGAGCCCATATCATGCCGTCGCTGCTGCTGCACCAGCCAGACCGTATCCCCTTCCCATTCGCCGATCGGCAGTGCGCGCTGTCCTACCAGATCAAAATTTGCCGCTTCACCATATGGCAGCTCTCCGCGAGGTAGCCAAATTTTTTGCTCATGGCTGACAATCCACCAGCCGCTGTCTAATTTTTCAATTATACGATCCATATCTCTTGCGCAACCTTTGCTTCACAGGCATGTTGTTTACATTATTTTTACATTTATGGGCGAGCAGTTCTTAAACATCACTTGCGGAGTCAATCATGCTAAACCAGCTGGAAAGCCTGACGGAGCACGTCGGAGGAAGTAATAAACTGGTTGATCGCTGGCTACATGTACGTAAGCACCTGCTCGTGGCTTACTACAATCTGGTTGGCATTAAGCCTGGCAAAGAATCGTACATGCGGCTCAATGAAAAAGCGCTGGATGATTTTTGTCAAAGCCTGGTCGATTACCTATCCACCGGACACTTCAGTATTTATGAACGTATTCTCCATAAATTGGAAGGGAACGGGCAGCTTTTAAAAGCAACAAAAATTTGGCCATCACTGGAAGCCAATACGCAGCTGATCATGGACTATTATGATTCCAGCCTGGAAACCGCGATTGATCATGATAACTTCCTTGAATTTCAAAAGGCTTTGTCCGATCTTGGCGAGGCACTGGAAGCCCGGTTTGTGCTGGAAGATAAGCTGATTATGCTGGTGTTTGACGCGATGCATGACAATGCCATGATCAAACGTCCTGCTTGAGATCTGCAGCATTAACGAGTAGTTTACATTCATTACCTCTAATCATCAGAGGTTGCTTCTTGTCGGAGTGCCTTACGTGAAAGCGTAGGCTGAGACCGTTAATTCGGGATCCGCGGAACCTGATCAGGCTAATACCTGCGAAGGGAACAAGAGTAATTCAGCTTTATGCTGCTGCCTTCACGGGCGGCGCGCATCCATTACTCAATCCGTCGTCTGACAAGCCATATCCTTACTTTTTTTGGAATGAGCTATGTCTGCCACTACTAAACCATCACGTCGCGAACAGCGCGCCCAGGCCCAACACTTTATCGATACCCTGGAAGGAACCGCCTTTCCTAACTCGAAACGCATCTACATAACCGGTTCGCAGCCGGATATCCGTATTCCGATGCGTGAAATCCAGCTTAGTCCGACGCTGACCGGCGGTTCGAAAGACAATCCGCAGTTTGAAGATAACGAAGCTGTACCGGTGTACGATACCTCCGGCCCGTACGGCGATCCGGATGTGGCGATTAATGTCCAGAAGGGGCTGGCAAAGCTGCGCCAGCCATGGATTGCAGCACGTAACGACAGCGAAGAGCTTAATGACCGCAGCTCGGCGTACACCAAACAACGTCTGGCCGATGATGGCCTTGACGAGTTACGCTTCACTGGCCTGCTGACCCCAAAGCGCGCCAAAGCCGGTAAGCGCGTCACGCAACTGCACTACGCCCGTCAAGGGATCGTCACCCCTGAGATGGAGTTTATCGCTATCCGCGAAAACATGGGCCGCGAGCGTATTCGTAGTGAAGTCTTACGCCACCAGCACCCGGGGATGAGCTTTGGCGCACGCCTACCAGAAAATATCACGCCGGAATTTGTGCGTGATGAAGTCGCCGCCGGACGCGCCATCATACCTGCCAACATCAACCACCCGGAATCGGAACCGATGATTATCGGCCGCAATTTTCTGGTGAAGGTCAACGCCAATATCGGCAACTCAGCGGTCACCTCTTCCATCGAAGAAGAGGTCGAAAAACTGGTGTGGTCTACACGCTGGGGGGCGGATACGGTGATGGACCTTTCTACAGGTCGCTATATTCACGAAACTCGCGAATGGATCCTGCGTAACAGCCCGGTACCAATCGGTACCGTACCGATCTACCAGGCGCTGGAGAAGGTCAACGGGATCGCCGAAGATCTGACCTGGGAAGCGTTCCGCGACACACTGCTGGAGCAGGCAGAACAGGGCGTCGACTACTTCACCATCCACGCAGGCGTGCTGCTGCGCTACGTACCAATGACCGCCAAACGTCTGACCGGGATTGTTTCGCGCGGCGGTTCAATTATGGCGAAATGGTGTCTTTCGCATCACAAAGAGAACTTCCTGTTTGAGCACTTCCGCGAAATTTGCGAAATCTGCGCCGCCTATGATGTTTCGCTCTCATTAGGCGACGGCCTGCGTCCTGGCTCGATTCAGGATGCCAACGACGAGGCGCAATTCTCCGAGCTGCATACGCTGGGAGAACTGACCAAAATTGCCTGGGAATATGACGTACAGGTGATGATTGAAGGCCCGGGCCATGTACCGATGCAGATGATCCAACGCAATATGACCGAAGAGCTTGAACACTGCCATGAAGCGCCGTTCTACACCTTAGGACCGTTGACCACCGATATCGCGCCAGGTTATGACCACTTCACCTCCGGCATTGGCGCCGCGATGATTGGCTGGTTCGGATGTGCGATGCTCTGTTACGTCACGCCGAAGGAGCATCTCGGCCTGCCGAACAAAGAGGATGTAAAACAGGGGCTGATCACCTACAAGATTGCCGCGCACGCCGCTGATTTAGCCAAAGGCCATCCTGGTGCGCAAATCCGTGATAACGCCATGTCGAAAGCACGCTTTGAATTCCGCTGGGAAGACCAGTTTAATCTGGCGCTCGACCCATTCACCGCCCGCGCCTATCACGATGAAACCCTGCCGCAGGAGTCAGGCAAAGTCGCCCACTTCTGCTCGATGTGCGGACCGAAATTCTGCTCAATGAAAATCAGCCAGGAAGTTCGCGACTACGCCGCCGCGCAAACCATTGAAGTCGGCATGGCCGATATGTCAGAAAACTTCCGCGCCAAAGGTGGCGAAATCTACCTGAAAAAGGAGGAAGCGTGATGTATCAGCCTGATTTTCCTACGGTGCCTTTTCGTCTCGGCCTTTACCCGGTCGTCGACAGCGTGTTGTGGATTGAGCGTCTGCTGGAAGCAGGCGTGCGCACGATCCAACTGCGCATTAAAGACAAGCGAGATGGAGAAGTTGAAGCCGACGTGGTTGCCGCCATTGCGCTGGGGCGGCGCTACAACGCCCGGCTGTTTATCAACGACTACTGGCGACTGGCAGTCAAACACCAGGCTTACGGCGTGCATCTGGGACAGGAAGACCTCGAAACCACCGACCTGAAGGCTATTCAGGCTGCAGGTTTGCGCCTTGGTGTGTCGACCCACGATGATATGGAGATCGACGTGGCGCTCGCCGCTCGCCCGTCTTACATCGCACTAGGACATGTCTTTCCGACGCAAACCAAACAGATGCCATCTGCCCCACAGGGGCTGGCACAACTGACGAACCATATTAAGCGGCTGGCTGATTACCCCACCGTCGCTATCGGCGGAATAAGCCTTGAACGAGCGCCAGCAGTGCTGGCTACCGGTGTCGGTAGTATTGCCGTGGTTAGTGCAATCACTCAGGCCGCAAACTGGCGTACTGCCACGACCCAACTGCTCGGAATCGCGGGAGTCGGCAATGAATGATCGTGATTTTATGCGCTACAGCCGCCAAATATTACTGGGCGATATTGCCATTGAGGGCCAGCAAAAGCTCAACGCAAGCCACGTGCTGATTATCGGTTTAGGCGGATTAGGTTCACCCGCAGCGCTGTATCTGGCGGGTGCGGGCGTAGGAACACTGGTACTGGTTGACGATGACGATGTGCATCTGAGCAACCTGCAACGCCAGATCCTGTTCACTACCGATGATATCGCCCGGTCAAAATCGCAGGCTGCGCAGCAACGACTGACGCGGCTCAACCCGGATATCGAACTGGTAGCATTACAGCAGCGTCTGACGGGCGATGCCCTCAGACATGCCGTTGCACATGCCGACGTGGTGCTCGACTGTACCGATAACATGGCGACCCGCCAGGAGATCAACGCCGCCTGCGTGGCGCTGAATACGCCTCTCATCACCGCCAGCGCGGTCGGTTTTGGAGGTCAGTTAATGGTACTCACGCCCCCCTGGGAACAGGGCTGTTACCGCTGCCTGTGGCCAGATGATGTGGAACCGGAACGCAATTGTCGCACTGCGGGCATTGTCGGTCCGGTCGTCGGAATAATGGGAACGTTGCAGGCACTGGAAGCCATCAAATTGCTGAGCGGCATTGAAACACCCACTGGTGAATTACGCCTGTTTGACGGTAAAACCAGCCAGTGGCGCAGCCTGGCGCTGCGTCGTGCCAGCGGTTGTCAGGTATGTGGGGGGCAACATGCAGATCCTGTTCAATGATGAACCTATACAGTGTATCGAGGGACAAAACGTCAGCAACCTACTGGTTCAGCTTAATCAGCTTAAACCCGGTACAGCGCTGGCGCTGAATCAACAGATCCTGCCGCGCGAGCGGTGGGAGCAGCAAATCGTGCAGGAAGGCGACCAGATCCTGCTTTTTCAGGTTATAGCAGGGGGTTGATATGTTACGAATTGCCGACAAAACGTTTGATTCACATCTGTTCACCGGGACCGGAAAATTTGCGTCATCGCAACTGATGGTGGACGCCATTCGTGCTTCTGGTAGCCAGTTAGTGACGCTGGCAATGAAGCGCGTGGATTTACGTCAGCACAACGACGCGATCCTGGCGCCATTGGTCGAGGCTGGCGTGACACTGCTACCCAACACGTCGGGAGCAAAAACGGCGGAAGAAGCTATCTTTGCTGCACAACTGGCGCGTGAAGCGCTGGGGACAAACTGGCTGAAGTTAGAAATTCACCCGGACGCCCGCTGGCTGCTACCGGACCCGATAGAAACGCTGAAAGCCGCCGAAGCACTGGTGAGGCAGGGATTCATAGTGCTCCCCTACTGTGGCGCTGACCCGGTGTTGTGCAAGCGGCTGGAAGAAGCTGGTTGTGCGGCAGTAATGCCGCTCGGTGCGCCTATAGGCTCCAACCAGGGGCTGGAAACGCGAGCCATGCTGGATATCATCATTCAGCAAGCGACCGTCCCGGTGGTCGTTGACGCAGGTATCGGCGTACCCAGCCACGCCACACAGGCACTGGAAATGGGTGCCGACGCGGTACTGGTCAATACAGCGATAGCTGTGGCGGACGATCCAGTGATGATGGCAACCGCCTTCCGCCTGGCAGTTGAAGCGGGTGTTTTGGCTCGTCAGGCGGTACCGGGAAGCCGCAGTTCACACGCGCAAGCCACCAGCCCGTTAACTGGATTCCTGGAGGTAATGGCATGAATACGTTCAGCGATCGCTGGCGACAACTGGACTGGGACGACATCCGCCTGCGTATCAACGGTAAGACTGCGGCTGACGTACAACGGGCTCTCAACGCTTCGCAGCTTAGTCGCGATGACCTGATGGCTCTGCTCTCTCCTGCTGCTGCTGACTATCTGGAGCCACTGGCGCAGCGGGCGCAGAAACTTACCCGCCAACGCTTTGGTAACACAGTGAGTTTTTACGTTCCGCTGTACCTTTCCAATCTGTGTGCCAACGACTGTACCTACTGCGGTTTTTCAATGAGTAACCGCATCAAGCGTAAAACGCTGGATGACGTGGAGATTGCTCGCGAGTGCGAGGCCATTCGCAAGCTGGGATTTGAACATTTGTTGCTGGTGACTGGGGAGCATCAGAGTAAGGTCGGCATGGATTACTTCCGTCGCCATTTACCCGCTATTCGTCGCCAGTTTTCCTCTTTACAAATGGAGGTACAACCGCTGTCAGAAGCGGAATATGCAGAACTAAAGGCGTTAGGACTGGATGGCGTAATGGTTTATCAGGAGAGCTATCACGAGGCGATTTACGCCCATCATCATCTGAAGGGGAAAAAGCAGGACTTCTTCTGGCGGCTGGAAACGCCGGACAGACTGGGTCGTGCCGGAATCGACAAAATTGGTCTTGGGGCGTTGATTGGCCTATCCGACAGCTGGCGGGTTGATTGCTACATGGTGGCCGAACATCTGCTGTGGATGCAACAACATTACTGGCAGAGCCGTTATTCTATCTCCTTCCCGCGCCTGCGTCCGTGCACCGGGGGTATAGAGCCGGCATCAATTATGGACGAGCGTCAACTGGTACAAACCATTTGCGCATTTCGCTTGCTGGCTCCGGAAATTGAACTGTCGCTCTCCACCCGCGAGTCGCCGTGGTTTCGCGATCACGTCATTCCGCTGGCAATTAACAACGTCAGCGCCTTTTCAAAAACGCAGCCCGGTGGTTATGCCGACAATCATCCTGAACTGGAACAGTTCTCTCCTCACGACGACCGTCGCCCGGAAGCCGTTGCCAACGCACTGATGGCAAAGGGGTTACAGCCCGTATGGAAAGACTGGGATAGCTATCTTGGACGCGCTTCGCAAACGCGATGAACCATCATGTAAGAGCATAAGTATTTTACGAGCCATTACGTAATGTGAAAAACGGGAGCTTGTCGTCAGGCTGCCGTTTTTTTATTTTGTCTCCGTCAGTCACGGAAGCTGACCAGGGCAGAAGTTATCTTCCTCATTTTGCCCTGCCTTCACCTCGACAGATCTTACCTGGTTCTGTGAAAAATATCGTTCCAGCCGCACCACCGGTAAATTAATACCCATCCTATATGGCTGGGTGGCGTCGCAAGCAAATTATCCGGCCAACAACAGCATTTCTTCAGGCAAAAAAAACCCGCCGAAGCGGGTTTTTTATTACGGTCAACAACGATTAATCGTTATCAGAACCACCCAGACCTGCGTTCAGCAGTTCTGCCAGGCTGGCAGATGCATCTTCCGCAGTAACCTGAGGTGCTGCTGGCAGTTCGCCCGCAGCACGACGGCGCATACGATCCTGATGGTACGCATAACCGGTACCAGCTGGGATCAGACGACCCACGATGACGTTCTCTTTCAGACCGCGCAGTTCGTCGCGTTTGCCCGCAACGGCTGCTTCGGTCAGCACGCGAGTAGTCTCCTGGAACGATGCCGCAGAGATGAAGGACTCGGTTGCCAGAGATGCCTTGGTGATACCCAGCAGATCGCGGGAGAAAGTCGCCGCAACTTTGCCGTTCGCTTCCAGTTCGCGGTTAGCGATCTTGACGCGGGAGTATTCAACCTGCTCGCCTTCGAGGAAGTCGGAGCTACCAGCACTTTCGATGGTCGCTTTACGCAGCATCTGACGAACGATAACTTCGATGTGTTTATCGTTAATCTTAACGCCTTGCAGACGGTAAACGTCCTGTACTTCGTTGGTGATGTAACGCGTTACCGCGTGTACGCCACGAAGACGCAGGATGTCGTGTGGCGCTTCCGGACCGTCGGAAACCACATCACCACGTTCTACACGTTCACCTTCGAACACGTTGAGCTGACGCCATTTCGGAATCATCTCTTCGTACGGTTCGCTGCCGTCTAACGGAGTAATAACCAGGCGACGCTTCCCTTTGGTTTCTTTACCGAAGGAAATGATACCGCTGATTTCCGCCAGGATTGCCGGCTCTTTCGGACGACGAGCTTCGAACAGGTCCGCAACGCGCGGCAGACCACCGGTAATATCCTTGGTACCGCCTGATTCCTGAGGAACACGCGCCAGGGTGTCACCTGAGCTGATCTGCACGCCATCTTCCAGCTGAACAATCGCTTTACCCGGCAGAAAGTACTGAGCAGGCATATCGGTACCTGGGATCAGAACGTCGTTGCCCTGGGCATCAACAATTTTCAGTGCCGGACGCAGGTCTTTACCACCCGCAGTACGCTCTGCAGAATCCAGAACCACCAGAGAAGACAGACCGGTCAGCTCGTCGGTCTGACGAGTAATGGTCTGGCCGTCGATCATGTCAGTGAAGCGGACAAAACCACTCACTTCGGTGATAACCGGCATGGTGTGCGGATCCCAGTTTGCAACGGTTTCGCCGCCAGCAACCTGTTCGCCATCACCTTTCGCCATAACGGAGCCGTAAGGCACTTTATAGCTTTCTTTGGTACGACCGAATTCGTCGATCAGTTTCAGTTCGGTGTTACGTGAGGTGATAACCAGTTTACCGCTGGAGTTCACAACCGACTTCGCATTGCTCAGACGGATGCTACCTTTGTTTTTCACCTGGATGCTGGATTCAGCAGCCGCACGAGATGCCGCACCACCGATGTGGAACGTACGCATCGTCAGCTGTGTACCCGGCTCACCGATGGACTGTGCCGCGATAACGCCGATTGCTTCACCTTTGTTGATGATGTGGCCACGCGCCAGGTCACGACCATAGCAGTGCGCACATACACCAAAGTCGGTGTCACAGGATACGACGGAACGTACTTTGACGGAGTCAACGGAGTTCTCTTCCAGCAGATCACACCACTGCTCGTGCAGCAGGGTGTTGCGTGGAACCAGAATATCCGCCGTACCCGGCTTCAGAACGTCTTCAGCAGTCACACGACCCAGAACGCGATCACGCAGCGGCTCTTTAACATCACCACCCTCGATAACCGGGGTCATGGTGATACCTTCCAGAGTGCCACAATCGTCTTCAGTGACAACCAGATCCTGCGCGACGTCAACCAGACGACGAGTCAGATAACCGGAGTTAGCTGTTTTCAGTGCGGTATCCGCCAGACCTTTACGAGCACCGTGAGTAGAGATGAAGTACTGGAGTACGTTCAGACCTTCACGGAAGTTCGCGGTGATCGGCGTTTCGATGATGGAGCCATCCGGCTTCGCCATCAGACCACGCATACCTGCCAGCTGACGAATCTGTGCTGCAGAACCACGCGCACCGGAGTCGGCCATCATGTAAATGCTGTTGAAGGAAACCTGCTGCTCTTCGACGCCGTCACGGTTAATAACGGTTTCAGTTTGCAGGTTATCCATCATCGCTTTGGATACACGATCGTTCGCCGCAGCCCAGATATCGATAACTTTGTTGTAACGTTCGCCTGCGGTTACCAGACCAGACTGGAACTGCTCCTGGATCTCAGCAACTTCAGCTTCCGCTTCAGAGATGATCTCGTGTTTCTTCTCTGGGATGACCATGTCATCAATACCAACAGATGCACCTGAACGCGCTGCATAAGCAAAGCCGGTGTACATTGTCTGGTCAGCGAAGATAACGGTCGGCTTCAGGCCCAGAATGCGGTAACAGGTGTTCAGCATTTTGGAGATTGCTTTCTTGCCCAGCGCCTGGTTGACGATGGAGAAAGGCAGACCTTTCGGTACGATCATCCACAAAATAGCACGGCCAACGGTCGTGTCTTTCAGGCTGGTTTTCGCAACGAATTCGCCGTTTTCATCTTTTTCATATTCGGTGATACGCACTTTAACGCGCGCATGCAGAGAGGCCAGACCTGCGCGATAGATACGCTCAGCTTCTTTCGGGCCAGTCAACACCATGCCTTCGCCTTTGGCGTTAACACAGTCACGGGTCATGTAGTACAGACCCAATACAACGTCCTGAGACGGAACGATGATAGGTTCGCCGTTCGCCGGAGACAGAATGTTGTTGGTAGACATCATCAGCGCACGCGCTTCGAGCTGGGCTTCCAGCGTCAGCGGTACGTGAACAGCCATCTGGTCACCATCGAAGTCGGCGTTATACGCCGCACAAACCAGCGGGTGCAGCTGGATAGCTTTACCTTCGATCAGTACCGGTTCAAATGCCTGGATACCCAGACGGTGCAGTGTTGGTGCACGGTTCAGCAGTACCGGGTGTTCGCGGATAACTTCGTCCAGGATATCCCAAACGACAGCTTCCTCACGCTCAACCATTTTCTTAGCGGCTTTGATGGTGGTGGCGAGGCCACGCAGTTCCAGCTTGCCGTAAATGAACGGTTTGAACAGTTCCAGTGCCATTTTCTTAGGCAGACCGCACTGATGCAGACGCAGGTATGGACCTACGGTGATTACAGAACGACCAGAGTAGTCAACACGCTTACCGAGCAGGTTCTGACGGAAACGACCCTGTTTACCTTTGATCATATCGGCCAAAGATTTCAGAGGACGTTTGTTAGAACCGGTGATCGCACGACCGCGACGACCGTTATCCAGCAGGGCGTCGACCGCTTCCTGCAGCATACGTTTTTCGTTGCGTACGATGATGTCCGGCGCAGCCAGATCCAGCAGACGTTTCAGACGGTTGTTACGGTTGATAACGCGACGATACAGATCGTTCAGATCCGACGTTGCGAAACGACCACCATCCAGCGGAACCAGCGGACGCAGATCTGGCGGCAGAACCGGCAGAACGGTCAGAATCATCCACTCTGGCTTGTTACCAGACTGTACGAACGCTTCCAGCAGTTTGATACGCTTGGTCAGCTTTTTACGCTTGGTTTCGGAGTTGGTTTCGTTCAGCTCTTCACGCAGAGTTTCACACTCTTGCTCCAGATCCATGCTTTTCAGCAGAGCCTGGATAGCTTCCGCACCCATCTTCGCGTCGAATTCGTCACCGAACTCTTCCAGCGCATCCAGATACTGCTCTTCAGTCAGGATCTGTTGGCGTTCCAGGTTAGTCATACCGCCTTCGATTACCACATAAGATTCGAAGTACAGTACGCGCTCGATATCGCGCAGCGGCATATCAAGCAGCAGGCCGATACGGGACGGCAGAGATTTCAGGAACCAGATGTGAGCGGTCGGAGATGCCAGCTCGATGTGGCCCATACGCTCACGGCGTACTTTAGTCTGGGTCACTTCAACGCCGCACTTCTCACAGATCACACCACGGTGTTTCAGGCGCTTGTACTTACCGCACAGGCACTCGTAATCTTTTACTGGCCCAAAGATACGGGCGCAGAAAAGGCCGTCACGCTCAGGTTTGAACGTACGGTAGTTGATGGTTTCCGGCTTCTTAACTTCACCAAAGGACCATGAACGGATCATGTCTGGCGATGCCAGAGCAATTTTGATCGCATCAAACTCTTCGGTTTTAGTTTGCGCTTTCAGAAACTTTAATAAGTCTTTCACGGATTTGCTCCCGTCGGAGTTAGCACAATCTGGTGCTGGCTGTTACGCCAGCACCAGTGACCTGTATGAGCGAGAGTTACTCGTCTTCCAGCTCGATGTTGATACCCAGCGAACGAATCTCTTTCAACAATACGTTGAAGGATTCCGGCATGCCTGGTTCCATCTGATGGTTGCCGTCCACGATGTTTTTATACATCTTGGTACGACCATTTACGTCATCAGACTTAACGGTGAGCATTTCCTGCAGGGTGTATGCTGCGCCATATGCTTCCAGCGCCCACACTTCCATCTCCCCGAAGCGCTGACCACCGAACTGAGCCTTACCACCCAGCGGCTGCTGAGTAACCAGGCTGTAAGAACCGGTAGAACGCGCATGCATCTTGTCATCAACCAGGTGGTTCAGTTTCAGCATGTACATGTAGCCAACGGTAACCTGGCGCTCGAATTGCTCACCGGTACGACCGTCGAACAGTGTGATCTGACCGGAAGTCGGCAGGCCACCCAGCTGTAACAGTTCCTTGATTTCAGACTCTTTCGCACCGTCGAAGACCGGCGTTGCGATCGGCATACCTTTTTTCAGGTTTTCAGCCAGACGCAGAACTTCTTCATCGCTGAAGGTACTCAGGTCAACTTTCTGACGAACGTCGGCACCCAGATCATAGGCACGCTGGATGAACTCGCGCAGTTTCGCGACTTCTTGCTGCTGTTTCAGCATGGCGTTGATCTTATCGCCAATACCTTTCGCAGCCATACCCAGGTGGGTTTCCAGAATCTGACCGATGTTCATACGAGATGGTACGCCCAGCGGGTTCAGCACGATGTCTACCGGCGTACCGTTAGCATCATGAGGCATATCTTCGATCGGGTTGATCTTAGAAATTACACCCTTGTTACCGTGACGACCTGCCATCTTATCACCAGGCTGGATCCGACGTTTAACCGCCAGATACACCTTAACAATCTTCAGCACGCCTGGTGCCAGATCGTCGCCCTGAGTGATTTTACGGCGTTTCGCTTCGAGTTTTTTCTCGAACTCGTGTTTCAGTTCGTCGTACTGCTCAGCCAGCTGTTCCAGCTGATTTTGTTTCTCTTCGTCGGTCAAGCCGAGTTCCAGCCAGCGATCGCGAGGCAGTTTGTCGAGCTTCTCAGCTTCAACGCCACCGGCAACCAGCACCGCGTAGATACGACTGAACAGGCCAGCTTCGAGGATCTGCAGTTCTTCAGACAGGTCTTTCTTAGCCTGTTTCAGCTGCATCTCTTCGATTTCCAGCGCACGTTTGTCTTTCTCTACGCCATCGCGAGTAAAGACCTGAACGTCGATAATCGTACCGGAAACACCGTTTGGTACGCGCAGAGAAGAGTCTTTAACATCAGACGCTTTCTCACCGAAGATCGCACGCAGCAGCTTCTCTTCTGGCGTCAGCTGGGTTTCACCTTTCGGCGTTACCTTACCAACCAGAATGTCGCCACCGGTCACTTCTGCACCAATGTAAACGATACCGGACTCATCCAGTTTGGAGAGCGCAGCTTCACCCACGTTCGGGATGTCAGCGGTGATCTCTTCCGGCCCCAGCTTGGTGTCACGGGACACACATGCCAGTTCCTGAATATGGATGGTGGTGAAACGGTCTTCCTGAACAACACGCTCGGAAACGAGGATGGAGTCTTCGAAGTTATAGCCGTTCCACGGCATGAACGCGACGCGCATGTTCTGACCGAGCGCCAGTTCACCGAGGTCGGTGGACGGACCGTCTGCCAGTACATCACCACGTTCGACCGGCTCACCCAGGGACACACAAGGCATTTGGTTGATACAGGTGTTCTGGTTAGAACGGGTGTATTTGGTCAGGTTATAAATGTCGATACCTGCTTCGCCCGGGTACATCTCGTCTTCGTTAACTTTGATAACGATACGGGAAGCATCCACGTACTGAACGGTACCGCCACGTTTAGCAACTGCAGTAACACCGGAGTCAACGGCAACAGCACGTTCCATACCGGTACCAACCAGCGGCTTATCAGCGCGCAGAGTTGGAACGGCCTGACGTTGCATGTTCGCACCCATCAATGCACGGTTGGCGTCATCGTGTTCCAGGAACGGGATCAGGGACGCACCGACGGAAACCACCTGTTGGGTGGATACGTCCATGTAGTCAACCTGGTCGCGGCTGAACAAGCTGGATTCGCCTTTGCTACGACAAGTTACCAGGTCTTCTACAAAGTGGCCTTCGTCATCCAGGTTGGAGTTCGCCTGAGCGATAACGTAGTTGCCTTCTTCGATAGCAGACAGGTAATGAATTTCGTCAGTTACAACACCGTCGGTCACTTTACGGTACGGAGTCTCAAGGAAACCGTATTCGTTAGTCTGTGCGTACACGGACAGGGAGTTGATCAGACCGATGTTCGGACCTTCAGGCGTTTCGATTGGGCATACGCGACCATAGTGAGTCGGGTGTACGTCTCGAACTTCGAAGCCTGCACGTTCACGGGTCAGACCGCCTGGGCCGAGTGCAGAGATACGACGTTTGTGCGTAATCTCAGACAGCGGGTTGTTCTGGTCCATAAACTGAGACAGCTGGCTGGAACCAAAGAACTCTTTCACTGCTGCAGAAATCGGTTTGGCGTTGATCATATCCTGAGGCATCAGGGTATCCAGATCGCCCAGAGACAGACGCTCTTTCACCGCACGCTCTACACGTACCAGGCCAACGCGGAACTGGTTTTCCGCCATTTCGCCTACGGAACGGATACGACGGTTACCGAGGTGGTCGATATCATCGACTTCGCCTTTACCGTTACGGATATCGATGAGCTTCTTCATCACGTCAATGATGTCGTCTTTGCTCAGGATGCCAGAACCTTCGATTTCGTCGCGCAGCAGAGAACGGTTGAACTTCATACGACCAACCGCAGAGAGATCATAGCGGTCTTCGGAGAAGAACAGGTTCTCGAACAGGCTTTCAGCAGCTTCACGAGTCGGCGGCTCACCAGGACGCATCATGCGGTAGATTTCTACCAGTGCGCTCAGACGATCGTTTGTTGGGTCGACGCGTACAGTTTCAGAAATGTACGGACCGTGGTCCAGATCGTTAGTGAACAGCGTTTCGATACGCTTGTGACCAGACTGGCTCAGCTTAGCCAGCAGATCCAAGCTCAGCTCCATGTTAGCTGCGCAGATCAGCTCGCCAGTGGATTCATCAACGTAGTCTTTAGACGCAACTTTACCAGCAATGTACTCAACCGGAACTTCGATATGTTTGATATCGTCTTTTTCCAGCTGGCGAATGTGGCGCGCAGTGATGCGACGGCCTTTTTCGACGTAGATTTTGCCGTTAGCTTCGATGTCAAAGGAGGCGGTTTCACCACGCAGGCGTTCCGGCACCAGTTCCATCTGCAACTTATTGTCGCGGATCTCAAAGACGACTTTTTCAAAGAACAGATCCAGAATCTGCTCAGTGGTGTAGTTCAGCGCACGCAGAATAATGGTCGCAGGCAGTTTGCGGCGACGGTCAATACGTACGAACAGGTTGTCCTTCGGATCGAATTCGAAGTCCAGCCAGGAACCACGGTAAGGAATGATGCGCGCGTTATACAGCACTTTACCCGAAGAGTGGGTTTTACCTTTGTCGGAGTCAAAGAAGACGCCAGGACTACGGTGCAGCTGAGAAACGATAACACGTTCAGTACCGTTGATTACAAAGGTACCGTTGTCAGTCATGAGCGGAATTTCGCCCATGTAGACTTCTTGTTCTTTAATGTCTTTTACGGTGCCTTCCGGCGCTTCGCGCTCGTAGATCACCAGACGCAGTTTTACGCGCAGCGGTGCGGAATAGGTCACGCCACGAATCTGACATTCCTGAACGTCAAACACCGGTTCGCCAAGGCGATAGCTGACGTATTGCAGCTCGGAGTTACCGCTATAGCTCTGAATCGGGAAAACGGAACGGAAAGCTGCTTCCAGACCATACTGCCCTTCAGGATCTTGCTCGATGAACTTCTGAAACGAGTCAAGCTGGATAGAAAGGAGATAAGGTATGTCCAACACTTGTGGACGTTTACCAAAATCCTTACGAATACGTTTTTTCTCGGTATAGGAGTAAACCATTAGGGTTCCTCAGCTCGCTGACAAGTCGACCCATCTGTCCGACGAAGGGACAGTTTGTGCAACACTATTTTGTTGACCGGAAAATCGAATACTTTCCGCAATGCCTGTTGCTATCACGCTTAAACCATTTCATTGCGATTTACACAGAACTAACGCTCTGTCGCAGTATATTAAGGCGTCGATAGAAACAAGCATTGAAAGGCACAGCAGTAGTCAAACAGTGTGAAATGCTACTGGCGCCTTACAGCGCAAAAAGGCTGGTGACTAAAAAGTCACCAGCCATCAGCCTAATTGCTTAGGCTGCAACCAGAAAAGTTGGCTTATTTAACTTCAACTTCAGCGCCAGCTTCTTCCAGAGATTTTTTCAGTGCTTCTGCGTCGTCTTTGCTCACGCCTTCTTTCAGAGCAGCCGGTGCAGATTCTACCAGGTCTTTAGCTTCTTTCAGACCCAGGCCAGTTGCGCCACGTACTGCTTTGATAACAGCAACTTTGTTAGCGCCAGCAGCTTTCAGAATTACGTCGAATTCAGTTTTTTCTTCAGCTACTTCAGCCGGGCCAGCAGCTACAGCTACAGCAGCAGCAGCGGAAACACCGAATTTTTCTTCCATTGCAGAAATCAGTTCTACAACGTCCATTACGGACATAGCGGATACTGCTTCAATGATTTGATCTTTAGTGATAGACATTTAAATTGTTCCTGAAAATCAGAATAAGTTTATACGTAAGCAGATGCTTGATAAAGATAACTGCGATTAAGCAGCTTCTTTCGCATCGCGAACAGCAGCCAGAGTGCGAACCAGTTTGCCAGCCGAAGCTTCTTTCATGGTTGCCATCAGGCGTGCAATTGCTTCTTCGTAGGTCGGCAGAGTTGCCAGGCGATCGATTTGCGATGCCGGGATCAATTCACCTTCAAAGGCTGCGGCTTTGACCTCAAATTTTGCATTCGCTTTCGCGAAATCTTTGAACAGACGAGCAGCTGCGCCCGGGTGTTCCATAGAATATGCAATCAGGGTCGGACCAACGAACGCGTCTTTCAGGCACTCAAACTGAGTACCTTCAACAACACGGCGCAGCAGGGTGTTACGAACAACACGCATGTATACGCCGGCTTCGCGACCTGCTTTACGCAGTTCAGTCATTTTGTCTACAGTTACGCCACGGGAATCCGCAACTACTGCAGACAGCGCGCCTTTGGCTACTTCGCTGACTTCAGCAACAATCGCTTGTTTGTCTTGAAGATTTAAAGCCATTAGCTTTGCTCCTGGATGTTTGCCGGAACTCATGTTCCGGAACTCACTTCACTCTTCCCAACGGACAGAGCGTCTAAATACGGTGAGCAGAAACAAGCCAGAGTATCAGAAATAATCTTAGCGTTCTGTCACCGTCTACGCAGGGCATTAAGCTTCTTACGAAACACCTGCGGTCTTCGACGGAGGCCTGGATAGGCCAGGCTCCAACGAACAAATCTGTTTATTTGCTAACTTTCGTTAGCAAACGTGGGGGTAGAATTGTAGACAAATTCACCGCCCACGTAAAGCTAATCTTAGCTGTTCGCAGACGCGCTCAGACCAGCTTGATCAACGGCAACGCCAGCACCCATGGTGGTGGAGAGGCTAACTTTCTTGATGTACACGCCTTTTGCCTGAGTTGGTTTCGCTTTTTTCAGCGCAACCAGCAGAGCTTCCAGGTTTTCTTTCAGTTTGTCAGCGTCAAAATCCACTTTACCAATGGTAGTGTGGATGATGCCGTTTTTGTCGTTACGGTAACGAACCTGACCCGCTTTAGCGTTCTTAACCGCTTCAGCAACGTTCGGAGTTACAGTACCAACTTTCGGGTTTGGCATCAGGCCACGCGGACCCAGAACCTGACCCAGCTGGCCAACAACGCGCATTGCATCCGGGGAAGCAATAACAACGTCAAAGTTCATTTCGCCTTTCTTGATCTGGTCAGCCAGATCTTCCATACCTACCAGCTCAGCGCCTGCAGCTTTAGCAGCTTCAGCGTTTGCACCCTGGGTAAATACGGCTACGCGAACGGAACGGCCAGTACCGTGCGGCAGTACAGTTGCACCACGTACGTTCTGGTCAGATTTACGAGCATCGATGCCGAGGTTAACAGCAACGTCCACGCTTTCTACGAATTTAGCAGTGGCCAGCTCTTTCAGCAGAGCAATAGCTTCGTTGATGTCATACTGTTTAGTTGCATCAACTTTGTCACGGATCACGCGCATACGCTTGGTCAGTTTAGCCATTTCTTAGTCCTCCACTACCAGGCCCATGGAACGTGCAGTACCTTCAATGGAGCGAGTCATCGCTTCAATGTCGGAACCAGTCATGTCGGCAGCTTTGGTCTGCGCGATTTCCTGCAGCTGAGCGCGGGAAATTTTACCCACTTTGTCTTTGTTCGGCTTACCGGAACCAGACTTGATACCAGCCGCTTTCTTCAGCAGAACTGCTGCCGGAGGCGTTTTGGTAACGAAAGTGAAAGAACGGTCAGCATAAACGGTGATAACAACCGGGATCGGCAGACCTTTTTCCATGGAATCAGTTTTTGCGTTGAACGCTTTGCAGAATTCCATGATGTTCACGCCTTGTTGACCCAGTGCTGGACCTACCGGCGGACTCGGGTTAGCCATACCAGCTGCAACCTGCAGCTTGACATAGGCTTGGACTTTCTTAGCCATTCTAAATTCCTCTAGTTGGGTTATAACGCCTCAGAGAGGCTCCCCGTGATAAAATTCGTTTTACGGATGCTATCCATAAAAACAAAAGGCGCGAAATTGTATTCCAATCTCGCGCCTTGTGCAACGATTAAATCGCCGCTTTTTTGATCGACGTGTTAGGCTTTTTCAACCTGAGCGAAGTCCAGTTCAACCGGAGTCGCACGACCGAAGATAGAAACAGAAACTTTCAGACGAGACTTCTCGTAATCGACTTCTTCAACAACACCGTTAAAGTCAGCAAACGGACCGTCACTAACGCGAACCATTTCACCCGGCTCGAACATCGTTTTCGGACGCGGTTTATCACCAACCTGCTGCAGACGGTTCATGATCGCATCAACTTCTTTGTCGCTGATTGGCGCCGGACGGTCAGATGTACCGCCGATAAAGCCCATCACACGCGGCACACTGCGCACCAGGTGCCAGCTTGCATCGTTCATCACCATCTGGACCAGTACATAGCCCGGGAAGAATTTGCGTTCGCTTTTACGACGCTGGCCACCACGGATTTCGACCACTTCTTCGGTCGGCACCATGACTTCGCCAAACAACTCTTCCATATTTTGTAACTTGATATATTCACGCAGCGATGTAGCTACGCGACCTTCAAAACCGGAAAACGCCTGAACGACGTACCAGCGCTTTTTAGGGGCTTCAGACATCTTAGAACCTCAGGCCAGTGATAAAGGATACCAGGCGAACCAGAATACCATCCAGTCCCCACAGGATCAGTGACATTACTGCGGTAACCGCAGCCACAATCAGCGTGGTGTGCAATGTTTCCTGGCGAGTCGGCCAAATGACCTTACGGACTTCGGTTCTCGCTTCACGGGCAAAAGCAACGGTCGCTTTACCTTTTGTTGTCAACAGCGCGACACCACCCGCTGCAGCAATCAGAATCACTACGGCCAGCGCACGCAGCGGCAACATCATGTCACGATAGAGGTAGTTGCCAACGATAGCTACAAGCAGCAATACAGCGACAACAACCCACTTCATCGCTTCCAGGCCGCGCCCGCTTCCTTGAGCTTCGGTATTCGCACTCATAAACCAACCTGTCAGAAGTATTCTACAAACATTTTCACCCCGCGTAAGCGAGGCGATCCAAACCGAAATGCTCTGGTGCGTTTCGGACTAAACGCCCTCTTCAGAGCCTGTCTCAGCAATGATTATGACAAAAAAAATCACTGATGAGCCAGGTTCTGGTGTGAAAGCGTGCAAAAAGGGCATCAAATGATGCCCTTTTATTGCGCATTGCGTCAAATGTTATCGGCAATTAGCTCATTACTTTGGCAACAACGCCCGCGCCAACGGTACGGCCGCCTTCACGGATTGCGAAACGCAGACCGTCGTCCATCGCGATCGGGTGGATCAGGGTAACAACCATTTTGATGTTGTCGCCCGGCATTACCATCTCTACGCCTTCTGGCAGTTCGATGGTACCAGTCACGTCAGTAGTACGGAAGTAGAACTGCGGACGGTAGCCTTTGAAGAACGGAGTATGACGGCCGCCTTCGTCTTTGGACAGAATGTACACTTCAGATTCGAACTTGGTGTGCGGCTTGATTGAACCCGGCTTAGCCAGTACCTGACCACGTTCGATTTCTTCACGTTTGATACCACGCAGCAGAACACCAACGTTCTCACCAGCACGGCCTTCGTCCAGCAGTTTGCGGAACATTTCAACGCCAGTACAGGTAGACTTAGCAGTCTCTTTGATACCAACGATTTCAACTTCTTCACCAACTTTGATGATACCGCGCTCTACACGACCGGTAACAACGGTACCACGACCGGAGATGGAGAATACGTCTTCGATAGGCAGCAGGAACGGCTTGTCAATCGCACGCTCTGGTTCCGGGATGTAAGAATCCAGGAAGCCAGCCAGTTCGATGATTTTCGCTTCCCACTCTGCTTCGCCTTCCAGCGCTTTCAGAGCAGAACCACGAACGATCGGAGTGTCGTCGCCCGGGAAATCGTACTGAGACAGAAGTTCACGAACTTCCATTTCTACCAGTTCCAGCAGCTCTTCGTCATCAACCATGTCGCATTTGTTCAGGAACACGATGATGTACGGAACGCCTACCTGACGACCCAGCAGGATGTGCTCACGAGTCTGCGGCATCGGGCCGTCAGTCGCAGCAACAACCAGGATCGCGCCGTCCATCTGCGCAGCACCGGTGATCATGTTTTTAACATAGTCGGCGTGGCCCGGGCAGTCTACGTGCGCGTAGTGGCGAGTCGGGGTGTCATATTCAACGTGAGAAGTGTTGATGGTGATACCACGAGCTTTTTCTTCCGGAGCGTTATCGATCTGATCGAATGCGCGAGCAGCACCGCCGTAGGTTTTAGCCAGAACGGTAGTGATTGCAGCGGTCAGCGTTGTTTTACCATGGTCAACGTGGCCGATAGTACCGACGTTAACGTGCGGTTTTGTACGTTCAAATTTTTCTTTAGACATCGATTGTCCCTCTAAGACACGGATAAATCGGTGATATCACCACATCAACCAGGCAATATACCTGAGCTGTTGAATGCTTTTAAAAGTAAACAGAGAGAAACGGGAAGGAGAAGTGAAGTGGTGCTGATACCCAGAGTCGAACTGGGGACCTCACCCTTACCAAGGGTGCGCTCTACCAACTGAGCCATATCAGCACGTCTGGAGCGGGCAGCGGGAATCGAACCCGCATCATCAGCTTGGAAGGCTGAGGTAATAGCCATTATACGATGCCCGCATCCTGAAACTCGGCTACCCAGTTCTTTCTGTAACAAAAAAGAGATTCTCTCTTCTTCGTACGAGCTGATTAATTTTTTAACCAACTCAGGCGGCGATAACGCTGCCAGAAAGTGGTGGTGGGGGAAGGATTCGAACCTTCGAAGTCTGTGACGGCAGATTTACAGTCTGCTCCCTTTGGCCGCTCGGGAACCCCACCGGACTTGATGGTGCCGACTACCGGAATCGAACTGGTGACCTACTGATTACAAGTCAGTTGCTCTACCTACTGAGCTAAGTCGGCATCAAGTAGCGCGCATTTTATGGAGACCTGCGTGCGCATGCAACTAAAAAATTGCATAAAATGTTCTATCGCTCACATTTTGCACTATACGACCGATAAATAATCTATTCGCACTGTGGATTGAGCAAATTTCCAGCGGTCGTTACCCTTTAATGGAGGCATTTTGCTTCACAGCGTGTTTACCTGCAGACAGAAAGTGCATCTTTATATATATGGAATGCCCGTCACATTGCTTTTCAGGTGATGATTTTTTCTTATTATTCGCCCCCATCTGGTGTTACCCTCCTGCCCATTGTCCAAATTAACTGAAATGTGACGTGCCATTGCGTGCCGGGGATGATTCGTTTTTACCACTGACCTGATACAGCAATGACAGCCAGACCATGCGTATGAGTATAAAAGAGCAAGCGTTAATGACGCCTTACCTACAGTTTGATCGCAACCAGTGGGCTGCGCTTCGTGATTCCGTGCCAATGACTCTGACCGAGGACGAGATTGCTCGTCTGAAAGGCATTAATGAAGACCTGTCGCTGGAAGAAGTTGCCGAAATTTATTTGCCTCTGTCGCGTTTACTAAATTTTTATATCAGTTCAAATCTGCGCCGCCAGGCTGTTCTGGAGCAATTCCTGGGCACTAACGGCGAACGTATTCCTTATATCATCAGTATTGCTGGCAGTGTCGCGGTTGGTAAAAGTACGACTGCGCGTGTCCTGCAGGCATTGTTGAGTCGCTGGCCAGAGCATCGCAAGGTTGAGTTGATTACTACCGATGGCTTTCTTCACCCCAATCAGGTGTTGAAAGATCGTGGACTAATGAAGAAGAAAGGCTTCCCTGAGTCCTATGATATGCATCGTCTGGTAAAATTCGTTTCCGATATTAAATCAGGTGTACCAAACGTCACGGCCCCGGTCTATTCACATCTAATTTATGACGTGATTCCTGATGGTGACAAAACTGTCGCACAGCCCGATATATTGATCCTCGAAGGATTAAATGTATTACAAAGCGGGATGGATTATCCTCACGATCCACATCATGTATTTGTTTCTGACTTTGTCGATTTCTCTATTTACGTGGACGCGCCAGAAGAATTACTCCAGACGTGGTATATCAACCGTTTCCTGAAATTCCGCGAAGGGGCATTTACCAATCCGGATTCTTATTTCCATAACTATGCGAAATTATCAGAAGATGAGGCCATTAATACGGCCACCTCTCTTTGGAAAGAAATTAACTGGCTGAATTTAAAGCAAAATATATTACCTACGCGTGAGCGTGCCAGCTTGATTATGACTAAAAGTGGCAACCATGCCGTTGAGCAAGTCAGACTACGAAAATAATAAAAAAGGGGGAGCAACGGCTCCCCTTTTTATTATTCTGCACTTCTGAGTGATATTTCTCCGCCCATCCATGGTTTTATCACACCATCTTGCTCAAGCAATAGTGCGCCTTGCGCATCTATTCCCCTGGATATACCAAATATTTCTTTATCCCCGATAATCAGCTTAACGGGCCGATTGATAAAGTTATCCAGTTTTTTCCAACGGGACAGATAAGGCGCTAATCCCTCTTGCTCAAACAGTACCAGCGCAGCACGTAGATCACGGATCAGCCGGGCAGCAAGTGTATTGCGGTCAATGTTAATTCCGGCTTCCTGGAGGTTAATCCATCCTTGATTTACCACATCCTCTTCGACCCGGCGCATGGCCATGTTAATACCTGCACCAATAACAATCTGCGCTGCATCGCCCGTCTTACCAGTGAGTTCAACCAGAATGCCCGCCAGTTTCCGGTCGAGCAGATAGAGATCGTTAGGCCATTTCACACGAACCTGATCAGCACCCAGATCGCGTAAAACCTCTGCCATGACGATACCAATAACCAGACTCAGGCCAATTGCTGCTGCCGGCCCCTGCTCCAGACGCCAGAACATTGACAGATACAGGTTAGCGCCAAACGGCGAAAACCATTTTCGCCCGCGACGTCCACGCCCGGCCTGCTGATATTCAGCGACACAGGCATCGCCTGACTCCAGTTGGCTAATTCGGTCCAGCAGATATTGGTTGGTTGAATCGATAACGGGTAAGACGGTTACATTTCCGCTATTCAGCTGGGAATGAATAAGTGCTGAATCCAACAGCTGGATAGGCTCCGGTAGGCTGTATCCTTTACCAGGAACAGTAAATACATCAACACCCCAGTCGCGCAATGTCTGAACGTGTTTATTGATAGCCGCACGACTCATTCCAAGTTTTTCACCAAGCTGTTCGCCTGAATGAAATTCACCATCTGCTAATAACGAGATGAGCGTCAGGGGTACGGTATTATCCTTCATGTAATAATCTCCACGGCATTCACTTCCCCCTGAGGTCCAATAAACCTCACTTCCGGTTCGAGCCAGACATTGAATTTTTCACCTACTTTTTGACGGACATAATGTGCAAGCTGAATAACATCCTGGCTCGTTGCATTGTCAGCATTAATCAGTACCAGTGCCTGCTGCTGATGTACTGCAGCCCCACCAATACGCATACCTTTTAGCTGGCACTGATCGATGAGCCAGCCAGCGGCCAGTTTTACGGAACCATCCGCCTGAGGATAATGAGGCGCAGTGGGGAATTGCGAAAGCAAAATCTTTGCCACTTCAGCTGTAACAACCGGGTTTTTAAAGAAGCTTCCCGCATTACCGTGCACTTTCGGATCAGGTAGTTTTGTTGTGCGCATGTGGCAGACGGATTCAAACACCTGCAGAGGAGTCACCGTAACAGGATCAAGGCGAGCTAAGTCACCGTAGGTCAACACCGGCTGCCATTGTTTAGGCAAGCGCAGACCAACAGCCACAATTGCAAAACGATCCTGGTACTCATGTTTGAAGATGCTATCACGGTAACCAAAGCGACATTCTGCGGCATTGACGCGCAATTGCTTGGCTGTGGACAGTTCAACACAGTCAACATATTCACAGACACGTTGTAACTCTACGCCATAAGCACCAATATTCTGGATAGGTGAAGAGCCAACGCAACCGGGAATTAATGCCAGATTTTCCAGCCCCGGCATGCCAAGCTGCAGCGTATGCTGTACCAGGTTGTGCCAGTTTTCACCAGCCCCCACATGTAAATGCCACGCGTCAGGTTGTTCTGTAACCTCAATGCCCTTGATGCGGTTGATAATTACCGCACCATGGAAGGAATCAAGGAACAGGACATTACTCCCTTCGCCCAGGATCAGTACTGGATAATGTAATGCGTTAGCTGATTGCCAGGCACTAAGTAGTTGTTGCTCGTTTTCGGCGCAGACAAGCTCGTTAGCATATTGATCGATACCGAAGGTATTCCAGGCTTTAAGGGAGTGATTCATAGACGCTTTCCTGATGCAAAATCGCGTTTAGTTTACCGCATATGCCGCAGGATGGCTTGTGTTATGGAAGAGTGGTTGTGTTGTGCCGGACGGCAGTATTTCCTGCAGTCCGCAGACGCAAAAAAGCCCATCCGGCAGGATGGGCTTCTTCACTGATTTGATGCCTGGCAGTTCCCTACTCTCGCATGGGGAGACCCCACACTACCATCGGCGCTACGGCGTTTCACTTCTGAGTTCGGCATGGGGTCAGGTGGGACCACCGCGCTACAGCCGCCAGGCAAATTCTGTTTATCAACACGCTTTCGCATGTCAATTTAATCTGTATCAAGCTGAAATTTCGTCTCTTCGCCAAAACAGCTTCGGCGTTGTAAGGTTAAGCCTCACGGTTCATTAGTATCGGTTAGCTCAATGTATCGCTACACTTACACACCCGACCTATCAACGTCGTCGTCTTCAACGTTCCTTCAGGAGACTTAAAGTCTCAGGGAGAACTCATCTCGGGGCAAGTTTCGTGCTTAGATGCTTTCAGCACTTATCTCTTCCGCATTTAGCTACCGGGCAATGCCATTGGCATGACAACCCGAACACCAGTGATGCGTCCACTCCGGTCCTCTCGTACTAGGAGCAGCCCCCCTCAATTCTCCAGCGCCCACGGCAGATAGGGACCGAACTGTCTCACGACGTTCTAAACCCAGCTCGCGTACCACTTTAAATGGCGAACAGCCATACCCTTGGGACCTACTTCAGCCCCAGGATGTGATGAGCCGACATCGAGGTGCCAAACACCGCCGTCGATATGAACTCTTGGGCGGTATCAGCCTGTTATCCCCGGAGTACCTTTTATCCGTTGAGCGATGGCCCTTCCATTCAGAACCACCGGATCACTAAGACCTGCTTTCGCACCTGCTCGAGCCGTCACTCTCGCAGTCAAGCTAGCTTATGCCTTTGCACTAACCTCCTGATGTCCGACCAGGATTAGCTAACCTTCGTGCTCCTCCGTTACTCTTTAGGAGGAGACCGCCCCAGTCAAACTACCCACCAGACACTGTCCGCAACCCGGATTACGGGTCTACGTTAGAACACCAGCCATTAAAGGGTGGTATTTCAAGGTTGGCTCCATGCAGACTGGCGTCCACACTTCAAAGCCTCCCACCTATCCTACACATCAAGGACCAGTGTTCAGTGTCAAGCTATAGTAAAGGTTCACGGGGTCTTTCCGTCTTGCCGCGGGTACACTGCATCTTCACAGCGAGTTCAATTTCACTGAGTCTCGGGTGGAGACAGCCTGGCCATCATTACGCCATTCGTGCAGGTCGGAACTTACCCGACAAGGAATTTCGCTACCTTAGGACCGTTATAGTTACGGCCGCCGTTTACCGGGGCTTCGATCAAGAGCTTCTCCTTACGGATAACCCCATCAATTAACCTTCCGGCACCGGGCAGGCGTCACACCGTATACGTCCACTTTCGTGTTTGCACAGTGCTGTGTTTTTAATAAACAGTTGCAGCCAGCTGGTATCTTCGACTGATTTCAGCTCCATGAGTAAATCACTTCACCTACATATCAGCGTGCCTTCTCCCGAAGTTACGGCACCATTTTGCCTAGTTCCTTCACCCGAGTTCTCTCAAGCGCCTTGGTATTCTCTACCTGACCACCTGTGTCGGTTTGGGGTACGATTTCGTGTTACCTGATGCTTAGAGGCTTTTCCTGGAAGCAGGGCATTTGTTACTTCAGCACCGTAGTGCCTCGTCATCACACCTCAGCGTTAAAAGGTACCGGATTTACCTGGAACCTCCGCCTACATGCTTAAACCGGGACAACCGTCGCCCGGCTAACATAGCCTTCTCCGTCCCCCCTTCGCAGTAACACCAAGTACAGGAATATTAACCTGTTTCCCATCGACTACGCCTTTCGGCCTCGCCTTAGGGGTCGACTCACCCTGCCCCGATTAACGTTGGACAGGAACCCTTGGTCTTCCGGCGTGCGGGTTTTTCACCCGCATTATCGTTACTTATGTCAGCATTCGCACTTCTGATACCTCCAGCACCCCTCACAGGACACCTTCAACGGCTTACAGAACGCTCCCCTACCCAACAACACATAGTGTCGCTGCCGCAGCTTCGGTGCATGGTTTAGCCCCGTTACATCTTCCGCGCAGGCCGACTCGACCAGTGAGCTATTACGCTTTCTTTAAATGATGGCTGCTTCTAAGCCAACATCCTGGCTGTCTGTGCCTTCCCACATCGTTTCCCACTTAACCATGACTTTGGGACCTTAGCTGGCGGTCTGGGTTGTTTCCCTCTTCACGACGGACGTTAGCACCCGCCGTGTGTCTCCCGTGATAACATTCTTCGGTATTCGCAGTTTGCATCGGGTTGGTAAGTCGGGATGACCCCCTAGCCGAAACAGTGCTCTACCCCCGAAGATGAGTTCACGAGGCGCTACCTAAATAGCTTTCGGGGAGAACCAGCTATCTCCCGGTTTGATTGGCCTTTCACCCCCAGCCACAAGTCATCCGCTAATTTTTCAACATTAGTCGGTTCGGTCCTCCAGTTAGTGTTACCCAACCTTCAACCTGCCCATGGCTAGATCACCGGGTTTCGGGTCTATACCCTGCAACTTAACGCCCAGTTAAGACTCGGTTTCCCTTCGGCTCCCCTATTCGGTTAACCTTGCTACAGAATATAAGTCGCTGACCCATTATACAAAAGGTACGCAGTCACCCCATAAAGAGGCTCCCACTGCTTGTACGTACACGGTTTCAGGTTCTTTTTCACTCCCCTCGCCGGGGTTCTTTTCGCCTTTCCCTCACGGTACTGGTTCACTATCGGTCAGTCAGGAGTATTTAGCCTTGGAGGATGGTCCCCCCATATTCAGACAGGATACCACGTGTCCCGCCCTACTCTTCGAGTTCACAACACGTGTGATTTTGTGTACGGGACTATCACCCTGTACCGTCGGACTTTCCAGACCGTTCCACTACCACACATGCTGATTCAGACTCTGGGCTGCTCCCCGTTCGCTCGCCGCTACTGGGGGAATCTCGGTTGATTTCTTTTCCTCGGGGTACTTAGATGTTTCAGTTCCCCCGGTTCGCTTCATTACGCTATGTATTCACGCAATGATAGTGTGACGAATCACACTGGGTTTCCCCATTCGGAAATCGCCGGTTATAACGGTTCATATCACCTTACCGACGCTTATCGCAGATTAGCACGTCCTTCATCGCCTCTGACTGCCAGGGCATCCACCGTGTACGCTTAGTCGCTTAACCTCACAACCCGAAGATGTTTCGTAAAACATTTCGACTTGCGAAAATTTGAGAGACTCGAACACACCATTTATCTGTTCTTATTACGGAGAACAGACACAGTGTGTCGTTTCAATTTTCAGCTTGATCCAGATTTTTAAAGAGCGAAACTTCGCAGTGAACCTTTTCAGGTACACTCTGAAGTTTTCTTGGTATTTTTGCAGTAAGTAATGGTGGAGCTATGCGGGATCGAACCGCAGACCTCCTGCGTGCAAAGCAGGCGCTCTCCCAGCTGAGCTATAGCCCCATCGAAGTCATCTCGTTCACCTCAATTCGTTTCCGGGCGCGGCGTGGCGAAGCGAAGCATACTGAAGTATGCGAGCTTTGGCACAACAAAGCGCGGGAGCGAATTTGGTAGGCCTGAGTGGACTTGAACCACCGACCTCACCCTTATCAGGGGTGCGCTCTAACCACCTGAGCTACAAGCCTGCAGAGATTTCTTACTGCTAATTTTCATCAGACAATCTGTGTGGACACTACAAGGAACGGTTCTTTAAGGTAAGGAGGTGATCCAACCGCAGGTTCCCCTACGGTTACCTTGTTACGACTTCACCCCAGTCATGAATCACAAAGTGGTAAGCGCCCTCCCGAAGGTTAAGCTACCTACTTCTTTTGCAACCCACTCCCATGGTGTGACGGGCGGTGTGTACAAGGCCCGGGAACGTATTCACCGTGGCATTCTGATCCACGATTACTAGCGATTCCGACTTCATGGAGTCGAGTTGCAGACTCCAATCCGGACTACGACATACTTTATGAGGTCCGCTTGCTCTCGCGAGGTCGCTTCTCTTTGTATATGCCATTGTAGCACGTGTGTAGCCCTACTCGTAAGGGCCATGATGACTTGACGTCATCCCCACCTTCCTCCAGTTTATCACTGGCAGTCTCCTTTGAGTTCCCGGCCGGACCGCTGGCAACAAAGGATAAGGGTTGCGCTCGTTGCGGGACTTAACCCAACATTTCACAACACGAGCTGACGACAGCCATGCAGCACCTGTCTCAGAGTTCCCGAAGGCACCAAAGCATCTCTGCTAAGTTCTCTGGATGTCAAGAGTAGGTAAGGTTCTTCGCGTTGCATCGAATTAAACCACATGCTCCACCGCTTGTGCGGGCCCCCGTCAATTCATTTGAGTTTTAACCTTGCGGCCGTACTCCCCAGGCGGTCGACTTAACGCGTTAGCTCCGGAAGCCACGCCTCAAGGGCACAACCTCCAAGTCGACATCGTTTACGGCGTGGACTACCAGGGTATCTAATCCTGTTTGCTCCCCACGCTTTCGCACCTGAGCGTCAGTCTTTGTCCAGGGGGCCGCCTTCGCCACCGGTATTCCTCCAGATCTCTACGCATTTCACCGCTACACCTGGAATTCTACCCCCCTCTACAAGACTCTAGCCTGCCAGTTTCGGATGCAGTTCCCAGGTTGAGCCCGGGGATTTCACATCCGACTTGACAGACCGCCTGCGTGCGCTTTACGCCCAGTAATTCCGATTAACGCTTGCACCCTCCGTATTACCGCGGCTGCTGGCACGGAGTTAGCCGGTGCTTCTTCTGCGAGTAACGTCAATTGCTGAGGTTATTAACCTCAACACCTTCCTCCTCGCTGAAAGTACTTTACAACCCGAAGGCCTTCTTCATACACGCGGCATGGCTGCATCAGGCTTGCGCCCATTGTGCAATATTCCCCACTGCTGCCTCCCGTAGGAGTCTGGACCGTGTCTCAGTTCCAGTGTGGCTGGTCATCCTCTCAGACCAGCTAGGGATCGTCGCCTAGGTGAGCCGTTACCCCACCTACTAGCTAATCCCATCTGGGCACATCCGATGGCAAGAGGCCCGAAGGTCCCCCTCTTTGGTCTTGCGACGTTATGCGGTATTAGCTACCGTTTCCAGTAGTTATCCCCCTCCATCGGGCAGTTTCCCAGACATTACTCACCCGTCCGCCACTCGTCACCCAAGGAGCAAGCTCCTCTGTGCTACCGTTCGACTTGCATGTGTTAGGCCTGCCGCCAGCGTTCAATCTGAGCCATGATCAAACTCTTCAATTTAAGTTTGATGCTCGTGAATTAAACTTCGTAATGAATTACGTGTTCACTCAGAGACTTGGTATTCATTTTTCGTCTTGCGACGTTAAGAATCCGTATCATTGAGTGCCCACACAGATTGTCTGATAAATTGTTAAAGAGCAGTGCCGCTTCGCTTTTTCTCAGCGGCGCGGGGTGTGCATATTACGCCATCCCGCTTCAGAGTCAAGCATTTATTTTTGCTTTTCTCTGCGAAGTTCTCAGTGGAACCCCGCTGACCCGGCGGCCTGTAGTCCGTTGTTCCGTGTCAGTGGAGGCGCATTATAGGGAGTTATTTCAGGCTGACAAGGGGAAATTTAAAATAACTTTCTGAGTGCGTGTTTTTTCACCAAAACTGATTAAACCGTCAGCTTTTCGAGCGTTTTGAAGCCATAACGCTGCAAAACGGGCAATAATTGTTCAGCTTCTGTCGTCATTGCCATGCAGAAGGCAATGTTCTCATCAGTTGATTTCGCATCAGGCGCTTCATGTTCTAATAACCAAGCCGTTCGACGCGCAATCGCTGCTCCTGAATCCACCAGTCGCGTCCCTTCAGGAAGAACCTGCAAAAGTTCTTCCTGTAATAGAGGGAAATGCGTACATCCCAGGACCACCGTATCCGGTGGCTCTGGCATCCGTAGCCACGGCCGCAGAATACGACGCAGTTCCTCCAGGGAAACAGGTTCACCGTGGAGCTTCGCTTCAGCCAGCTCCACCAGCTCAGCGGATCCCAGCATTGCAATCTGGCATTCGTTAGCAAACCGCTCAATCAGTTCGTGCGTATAAGAGCGCTTTACTGTCGCACGCGTAGCCAGTAACCCGACGATGCCATTAGCCGTGAGTCGCGCCGCCGGTTTAATAGCAGGTACAACACCAACTACCGGGAAGGCGAACTTTTCGCGTAAGGCGGGGAGTGACACCGTACTTGCGGTATTACACGCGATGACAGCAAGTGAAAGGGGGTAGCGCAGCTGAACCGCAGTAACTATCTCAACGACACGCTCGACAATAAACTCCTCGCTCTTCTCTCCATAAGGAAAGGCAACGTTATCGAAAGCGTATATATAGTGGAGATCCGGCAAGAGATTCCGGATCTCATTGTAGACCGACAACCCACCGACGCCGGAATCAAACACCAGCACGGTGGGACGTGGATCAGAAGGTGTAGCTGCCAGACAAGGTGTATTCCCGTCCTGCAGTTTCGTAGCCATAAACTGTCTCGTAATCTTTATCGAACAGGTTGGCGATTTTACCACGAACTGTCAGTTGTGAGGTGACCGGATATGAAAGTCCAATATCCCACAGACTAACACCACCTAGTTTAACCGGATGAGAAGTGCCGGTTGCTTCGTCATAGGCGTTGTCATTGCGCTGCCCCATATACTGGTAAGCCACATTCCAGCCGAGATCATAAATCTGCCCCGTCAGCTCATACTTCACCTGCTGTTTCGCACGGCGAGCAAGGGTCTTATTGGTTTCATCATCGCGCGGATCAACATATTGCAGCGTCAGGTGATGTTCCACCGGGCCGGTCGTCACATTCCCCGTCCACTCAAGCCCCTTAATAGTTGCCGACTTGACGTTGACATACTGGTTGAGGCCATTAGTGCTTTTATAGTCTATCAGGTTTTGAATTTCATAACGGTATGCCGAGAGACGCCAATCCAGTGGCCCGGTTAAACCATCAATCCCCGCTTCCCACTGTTTAGACTCTTCTGGCTTCAAATCCGGGTTGGCAGAGATACCAGAATAATATTCCGAAGCATAACGTGTAGCGCCAAACTGCTGACCCAGAGACGGCGCCAGGAAGCTGGTTCCGTAGGAAAGCGTTGCGCGATAGCCGTCCACAAACTCCCAACCGGCGGCGGTCTGCCACGTACCATGCCAGCCAAACTGCTCGTCGTGGTCTTCACGGCCTGAAGCTTCCAGCGTCACACTATCGATCTGTTGTTGCCCGGTCAGGTAAAGCCCGGTGGTATCGCGTTTGTAGACATCGGATTTTGTTGTGCTGCTGGATGTCAGCTTTTCCTGTTTCCAGTCAACACCACCATTAATCGCCCCATGCCCGACCTCAACGCTATTACCCCACTGGATATAGCGCTGTTCCATGTCATCCAGCGTGGCATCACCCGCATAGCGACCAAGATTATTGGTGTAGTTGTAATTTTTAAGATGTTGGTAATTAGCGATCAGTTGGGAAGAATAGATACCAGAATTGTAGCGCAGACCTGTATCCCAGGATTGGTTGTAATTCTGGCCTTCTTCATTACCTTTAGCAGAACCATATGCTGAACCCTGGTCGTAATCGCTGTTAGCGGTATAGCTATAGCCGCGGAAGAAGCCAGAGAGGTTATCGTCAAACTTGTGCTGCACGCCACCCCAGAACAGCTTATTACGGTAGCCATCACGATCGCTGTCACCGCTGTAAGGAGAATTAGGCTGGATATTAAAGCCTTTGGTGGTCTGGTACGCGCCGGCCGCTGTCACCATCGTGTCGCCAAAACGCTTGTTAACCGCACCATCATAGGTCTGGTAGCCGTGCGTTCCCATCCCTGCATTAATTTGCGCGCGCTCATCATCCGACATGGTAATGATATTGACCACACCACCAATCGCGCCAGATCCGTACACCGCTGAACGCGGTCCGCGAATGTATTCAATGCGTTGCACCAACGATACCGGAATCTGACCAATATCAATCGCGTTGCCAATACCCGCACGCGCCATTGGCACACCATCAATCAATACCAGAACATGGCGCGATTCAGTGCCACGGACATACAGAGAAGAACTACTCCCCATACCGCCACTCTGCGAGATGTCCACACCAGGAAGGCGGCGCATTACGTCATTGAGATCTTTTGACTGCCAGCGCTGAATATCTTCATGTGTCACCACATCGGTAGGCGCCAGAACAGTATTAACAGGCTGCTGAAAACGGTTCGCAGTGACGACGAGTGTATCCGGGCTAGCGTCCTGCGCCCAACCAGAAGATGCCGCGACGGAGAGTGCCGTCAACAGCAACGATTTTTTAATCATTGTAAAGCATCCACAATATAAGAAGGATGCCGCAGGCCCCACCGATAGTACGCGATGGTGAAAACCAGATGCGACGTTAGCCGGCAGGTCTTCGGGCTTGGAAGGTTATTCAGGATATAGAATAAAAAGAAATGAAGACTTCCCACCCGCAGGCAGTGTCTGCTTACGCTCTCATCTCACCTTTCTTTACCGCTGCGCGTCAGCTCCAGATTCACACTGGATTCCCTATTAACTCACAGGACCGGAACGCGGATGCTACAGTCTGTTACAACCTTGTGTCCAGACCGTATATCACAATATCGGAAATCATCAATAACTGGACATCTACTGAGCAATCCCTACAATCCCCGCGTACTTTTATTTTTCAGGATACATCATGACCCCCGAACACCTTCCGACAGAACAGTATGACGCGCAGTTAGCTGAAAAAGTGGTGCGTTTGCAGAGCTTAATGACACCATTCTCTGATCAAGCTCCGGAAGTGTTTCGCTCACCGGTCAGTCATTACCGCATGCGCGCTGAATTCCGCCTGTGGCATGACGGTGATGATTTGTATCACATCATGTTCGATCAACAGACCAAAAGCCGTATTCGCGTCGACAGCTTTCCGGCGGCCAGCGAACTCATCAACACGCTGATGACGGCAATGATTGAAGGTGTTCGCAACAACCGTATCCTGCGTCACAAACTCTTCCAAATTGATTACCTCACCACTATGAGCAATCAGGCGGTGATATCTATGCTGTATCACAAAAAGCTGGATGACGAATGGCGCCAGGAAGCCAAGGTATTGCGTGACGCGTTGCGTGCACAGAATCTGAACGTGCATCTGATTGGTCGGGCAACCAAAACCAAAATCGAGCTCGATCAGGATTATATCGACGAGCGTTTGCCGGTTGCGGGGAAGGAGATTATCTACCGCCAGGTTGAGAACAGCTTTACACAACCCAACGCCTCCATGAATATTCAGATGCTGGAATGGGCGATTGATGTCACCAAAAATTCAAAAGGCGATCTGCTCGAACTTTACTGCGGCAACGGTAACTTCTCACTAGCCCTGGCACAAAATTTCAACCGCGTACTGGCAACCGAAATCGCCAAGCCATCTGTTGCAGCCGCACAGTACAACATTGCGGCCAACCACATAGATAACGTACAAATTATTCGTATGGCAGCTGAAGAGTTTACTCAGGCGATGAACGGTGTACGTGAATTCAACCGTTTGCAGGGAATCGATCTGAAGAGCTACCAGTGTGAAACCATTTTCGTGGACCCACCGCGTAGCGGTCTGGACAGCGAAACGGAGAAGATGGTGCAGGCGTATCCGCGAATTATGTACATCTCTTGCAACCCGGAAACACTGTGTAAGAACCTGGAAACATTAAGCCAGACGCACAATGTTTCACGTCTGGCTCTGTTCGATCAGTTCCCGTATACGCACCATATGGAGTGTGGTGTATTGCTGACAGCAAAGTAGTTTGCAGTCCTGTAGGCCCGATATGCACAGCACCATTGGGCCTACAGAGCGGAGAAATTATTCAGAGATCTCCTGCTTACGGTTACGCACTTTGAAGCCGATCCAGAACACCAGAATTACCGACAGTACCGCCGGGAAGAAGTTAGAGCCGATATCCGGATATTCAGCCCGCACTACGGTACTGTACAGCAGGACGCCGAGAATGAAACAGGCAGCAGCCAGACCCGGCAATCCCACAGGCATGGTGCGATTTTGGTAACGTTGATGCAGGCAGTAAACCGTCAGCACCAGCGAAATAATCGGGAATACAGAGAATGGCACAATGGAGCTAAACAGCGCCGCGAATGTGCCATTGATCGATAAGCCAGCAACCAGCGCCAGCAGCAGAGTACCTTTATCTTGACCTGACTGTTTCATTGCTCGTCCTTCTCGTTACTCGGAGTGATGCGTCATCTTCTCTTGTTCACGGCGGTACCAATAAAATGCGCCTTTCGCGATCATGCGCAGCTGCAATACCAACCGCTCTTCCAACTGCCGGCGCTGTTCTGCGCCAACATCCAGTGCCTCTGCCCCCGCACTGAAAACAATCGTCACCATGGCTTCAGCTTGCGCTTCAGTAAACGCACGAGGCATATGGTTTTCGAGTTCCAGATAGTCCGCAAGTTCCGCAATGAAATGCTGAATTTCACGCGCTACCGCTGCACGAAACGCTGCGGAGGTACCAGAGCGCTCGCGCAATAATAAACGGAAGGCATTGGGATTGTTGCCAATGAATTCCATAAATGTTGAGACCGAGGTACGGATCACACTACCGCCCTTGGCGATACGCTGACGCGCCTGGCGCATTAGCTGGCGCAGCATCAGACCACTCTCGTCTACCATCGTCAGGCCGAGTTCATCCACATCGCGAAAATGGCGATAAAAGGAAGTTGGGGCAATGCCCGCTTCACGAGCGACTTCTCGTAAACTGAGGCTGGCAAAACTACGTTCTGCGCTCAGTTGACTAAATGCAGCTTCTACCAGCGAACGCCGGGTTTTTTCTTTTTGTTGCGCTCTAACGCCCATCACGATGTCTGAATCCTTCCATATACCTTGCTGGCACTATACCAGAGATTAGGTTGTTGGCATGGCTTTGTGAATGTTTGTTTACGCGCAGTTTGTGCTTCGACTTCGCAAAAAAGCACAACGATAATTGGGTTATCCCGACAACGATGTTACTATTCTGTTGCTTTTATGTATAAGAACAGGTAAGCCTGACCATGTCACATTCCTACGATTACGATGCAATAGTAATAGGTTCCGGTCCCGGCGGCGAAGGCGCTGCAATGGGTCTGGTTAAGCAAGGAGCTCGCGTCGCGGTTATTGAGCGCTATCATAATGTCGGCGGCGGTTGTACCCACTGGGGCACTATCCCGTCTAAAGCGCTCCGCCACGCAGTCAGCCGTATCATTGAATTCAATCAGAACCCCCTTTACAGCGACCATTCCCGACTCCTCCGCTCCTCCTTTGCCGATATTCTCAATCACGCTGATAACGTGATTAACCAGCAAACGCGCATGCGGCAAGGGTTTTACGAGCGTAACCACTGCGAAATTCTGCAGGGGAATGCCCGCTTTGTTGATGAACACACCATTGCTCTGGAATGCCACGACGGCACAGTGGAAACGCTAACGGCAGATAAATTTGTTATCGCCTGTGGCTCACGCCCTTACCACCCTGTTGATGTCGACTTCTCCCACCCGCGCGTTTACGACAGCGATTCTATCCTCAGCCTGCACCATGAACCTCGCCATGTGCTGATTTATGGCGCTGGCGTGATTGGCTGTGAATATGCGTCGATTTTCCGCGGAATGGACGTCAAAGTTGATTTAATCAACACCCGCGACCGTCTGCTGGCGTTCCTCGACCAGGAGATGTCCGATTCGCTCTCTTATCACTTCTGGAACAGTGGTGTTGTTATTCGCCACAACGAAGAATACGAGAAGATTGAAGGCTGTGATGATGGCGTCATCATGCACCTGAAATCCGGCAAAAAGCTGAAAGCCGACTGCCTGCTGTACGCGAATGGTCGCACCGGGAATACAGATTCACTGGCGCTGGAAAACATTGGCCTGAAAACAGACAGCCGCGGGCAGCTCAAAGTGAATAGCATGTACCAGACGGCACTGCCACATGTGTATGCCGTGGGAGATGTTATCGGCTATCCGAGCCTTGCATCTGCAGCCTACGATCAGGGCCGCATTGCCGCACAGGCGCTGGTGAAAGGTGAAGCTAACGCACATTTGATCGAAGACATTCCGACTGGCATTTACACCATTCCGGAAATCAGCTCTGTCGGGAAAACCGAACAGCAGTTAACAGCAATGAAAGTCCCTTACGAGGTTGGTCGTGCTCAGTTTAAACATCTGGCTCGCGCCCAAATCGTCGGGATGAGTGTAGGAACGCTGAAGATCCTGTTCCATCGTGAAACCAAAGAGATTTTAGGGATCCACTGCTTTGGAGAACGCGCTGCCGAAATTATTCATATCGGTCAGGCGATAATGGAGCAAAAAGGTGGTGGTAACACCATTGAGTACTTCGTTAACACCACCTTTAACTACCCGACCATGGCGGAAGCCTATCGGGTAGCGGCGCTAAATGGCCTAAACCGCCTGTTTTAACGCACTGTCGAAATGGCCATCCATTGCTCCACGGATGGCCTCTGCCAGCTGTTCATAACGGCTGCGCAGCGGCGAGCCAGGACGATACACCAGGCCAATCGTACGGCGTGGTTCAGGCTTAATGCACGGCAGATAGACAACACCATCACGCTTACGCTCCGGTGGAACCGCCAGCGCGGGCAGTAAGGTAATACCGCTGCCTGCCGCCACCATGTTACGCAGCGTTTCCAGGCTGGTAGCCCGGAAATGGGTATCTTCATCAGCACCCGCTTCAAAGCAGAACCCCATCGCCTGGTCACGCAGACAGTGGCCATCTTCCAGCATCAGCAGTTTTTCACCCGCCAAATCGGACATCGGAACGCACTCGCGATTTGCCCATGAATGTTCTTCATAGATCGCCAGCAACATCGGCTCATCAAATAGCGGAACTTCGATGAATGCCTCACTCTCTTTCACCAGCGCCAGAATTACGCAGTCAAGCTTACCGCTATCCAGTTGCGCCAGCAGCTGATGCGTCTGCGCTTCATGCAGGTACATTTCCAGTTTCGGGAAGGTCTGGTGCAACATAGGGATAATATGCGGCAGCAGATAAGGTCCCACCGTTGGGATCAAACCAATATGCAGAGGACCAGACATTGTCTCGCCTTGTTGGCTTGCCATCTCCTTGAGCACTTTGACCTCACGCAGCACAGTGCGCGCCTGATCCACCAGCAGTAAACCCGCCTGAGTGAACAGCACTTTACGACTCGTACGCTCCAGCAGCATGACGCCAAGCTCATCTTCCAGCTTACGGATTTGCCCGCTAAGCGTTGGCTGGCTGACGTGGCAGGAGTCCGCCGCTCGTCGGAAGTGACGATGTTCGGCTAGCGCTACCAGGTATTCAAGATCACGAATATTCATTATTCATCCTCCATTGCCACGATAGTTCATGGCGATAGGTAGCATAGCAACGAACGATTATCCCTATCAAGTTTTCTGTTTAATAATGCACCACAGAAACGGAGCGGTACCCTTTAACCCTTGAAGTCACTGCCCGTTCAGAGAATCTCTCTCATACTCGAAATAACTAAAGCCAACGTGAACGTTTGCGGACCTCTGGTCCGCTTTTTTTTTGCGTAAAAAAGCCCGGCTTAATGCCAGGCTGGATTGATACAACAATGTGCTGTTGTTACGTTGCTACCGTGCTCAGTGCATCAGCGACACGTTTGAACCGTTCGAATCGGCTCCGCAACATACTATGTTTCGCCGCATCCGGCTCCAGGCGAATCACTGGTGGCAGGGTCGCTTTAATCGCCTGTTCAAAACCTGAATAATCACCGGTTCCCACGGCAGCACACATTGCAGCCGCCCGGCAACCGGACTGTTCAATATCAACAATCTCAATCGGCAAGTTACTGGCATCGCAAAACATTTGCATCCAGATGCGCGAATGCGTTGGACCACCGGTAAAACGAATTGATTCCGTGCCGTCACTGAGCTGCAACAATTTGTCCTGATGCAATAAATGCGAAAAAACGACACCCTGATAGATTGCGTAAACCATATCCGCAACATCGTGATGGCCTCCTAACCCGAGAAATCCACCACTCAATGAATCGCAGTAGTTTGAGCCGTACAACCAGGGGAAAAATAGAATGCAGTCCTGTTTCTCGTAGCCACGAGCCGCCCATTGGTTGAGCGTGTCATGATCGTCCAGTAAATCCGGGAAAAAACGATTAATAAACCAGGTCAAATTACTGGCAGAAGTAGGGCTTCCTTCATGGGCAAAGTATTGCCCAGGGATACTGAATTTCCCCCACACATATGGATATTCTGCCGGAATGATGTTATCAAAAACGCGGGTGGCAATAGACCATGTTCCAGCAACAGCGCTGAGTTGCGTATTGTCATACACTCCGGAGGTCATTGCTGCGCCAACAACATCAAAGACGCCGCCAAAGACCGGCGTTCCCGGTTTTAATCCACACAATGCGGCAGCGTCTGTCGTAACGACTCCTGCCAGATCGGCGGAGCCGATCACCTTAGGCATACACCCCATCATCTCTTCAATGCCAAATATCGAGAACAATTCAGGATCGAATTCATTACGTTGCAGATTGAATAACTGGCTACCCGAAATATTAGTCTCTTCACAGGTAAATTCAGCCGTAAGGCAGTAACGTATGTAATCGTGAGCCATCAAAACATAGCCCGTACGTGCGTAATTCTCCGGCTCATGCTGCTTCAACCACCCCAACAACGCGACCGGATGAGAAGGCCATAGTTGTTGGAAACTGCGTGGATAAGCCAAACGATCGATATCCTGCGCCTTCCAGGCAGTAACCAAGGGCTGGGCCCGAGAATCAGAGGACACAATACCATTGCGTACCGGGTGCCCTGACTTATCGACCAGATAAAGCCCCTTACCGTGTGAGGAAAAACCAATCCCGTGAATCTGTTCCGCTGAAAGATGGCTCTCTGTCAACGCTCGCCGGATAACTTCACAGGTTGTCATCCAGAGGTCAGTCATATCACGTTCACAAAACCCCGCCTGCGGACTCAATAATGGTAAGGTCTGGGCGGCCACAGTGATTTCCTTACCCTCGGCAGTGTAGAGCCCCACTTTGGTAACAGTGCCGCCCAAATCAATGCCCATATAGTAATGGTCCATCGTATTCTCCTTATCCGGCGATAAGCGACCGCTCGTCATACCATCCAGCCGCCTGCATCTTGCTCTCTATCCACTGGCGTGCGTGAATAATTTCCAGTAATGGCTCTGCAGATTTTTCCGTCCACATTTCTATCAAGAAGGTTCCCCGATAGTTAAGTTGGCGTAATATTTTGAATAATTTGATAAAATCTACGCAACCTTCACCAAAGGGAACATCGCGGAACTGCCCTGGGGAATCCGGTGTCACTGGAAATGTGTCTTTAAGATGGATTGCGGCAATCCGATCAATACCTTTTGCCAGTTCACTCTCCAACTCGTTGCCCCATGCAGTTAGATTGCCGACATCAGGATAAACGGCAAACCATGGAGAGTTAATTTTGGCATCCAGCAATTTCCATTTACTGATGGAGTTAATAAAAGGTGTATCCATAATTTCCACAGCGCACATAACCTGTGCAGCCGCAGCTTGTTCCGCCGCCCAAGCCATCGCATCTTCAAACCAGGCAATAGTTTCATCATTTTGCGGCTCATAATAAACGTCATAACCGGCAAGCTGGATGGTTCTAATCCCCAGATCCTGCGCCAGTCGTAGCGCTTTTTGCATAATAATTCGCGCTTGCTGTCGAGTATCACTATCGCGACTGCCAAACGGAAAGCGTCGATGGGCAGAGAGGCACAATGTTGGAATACGTACCCCTGTCTTCTGAATGGCGCTGATAATTTCCATACGATCCGCAAGGGACCAGTCCAGGCGAGCCAGCCGGTCCTCACTCTCATCCACCGACATTTCAACAAAATCAAAGCCGCATGATTTAGCCAGTGCAAGCTTCTCGACCCAACTGGTGTTCCTGGGGAGCGCCTTTTCATAAATACCTAACGGGTGGCTACGCATTATCTTCCCTCACGAGTTGCCAATTGTTGTTGAAACGCTTTCCGACTGTTATTCATGGCGCGCCGTGCCTGCCATTTTTGTTTGAAGAACTTAAATGCCAGTGCGGCAATCAATGTAATCCCCCATACAGCCAGATTAAAATGCAGGCTAAGACCTAGCAGGCTAAGCCCGGTAGCGATAACCTGGAGCACCAATAGTGCGCAAAATACATGAGCAACTTTGCCTACCCCACCGAACGGATCGGTGCCGCCCAAAACAATGGCCAGTACTGTGAGCAGAAGATAAGAATCGCCATATCCCATACGAGCGGAATTGAAGCGAGCAAGCATAATCAGCCCCGCCAGGACGCATAACAGACTGGAGATAGCATAAATAGCAATCAGCACGCGCTCGGTGCGAATGCCGCTAAACCAGGTTGCATTAATATTGCTGCCGCACATATAGATGACTTTTCCAGTGCGCGTTTTTCCAAGGAATAGTGCCAGCCCGAGAGTCGTAATGATAAAAATCACCATCGGAACCGGCATCCCATAAATGACCTCTGACCCAATGCTACGGACTATCGGTGGCATACCACTTAAGGCAGCGCCTTTAGTGAGATAAATACCAATACCACTGATAATCGTCATACTGCCCAGTGTTACCAAAATTGGGTGTGCGCCAACACGAGAGATGATCATTCCTGTCACAGCGCCAATCGCGACAGCGATCATCATCGCTCCCACTATCGCCAAAAATAACCACCCTAACTGCATACTGGTAGAAGCATCAGCAGGTACGAATTGGATCAACAGCCAGGCCATAAACAGGCTGGTTAGATTAGCGGTACCAATAATCGCCAGATTCAGCCCACCGCTCAGCATTGGCACAAACATCGCGAAAGTGAGCAATCCCAACTCGGGTAGCTGGAAGGCAATACTCAGAAAAGTATTATCGGTAAAAAAACGTCCGGGCATCGCCAGGCTAAAAGCCACTACTGCAAAGAAACATATCGCCAGTAAGCCGGAGCTGGTGCCATCAATTGGTAAAAATGCCTTTTTTTTCATTTCACGCCCCCTGTCAGACAAATCCAACGTCCGTTTCTTTACGCTTTTTGTAATGGGTGACGCAGATAGCCGAAACAATCACCACACCGATGACGATATTGACGAAGTAGCTGGACACGCCAATCAAGTTGAGACCATTTTTGAGTATGCCGATGAGGAAGACCCCCATAAGCGTACCGATCACCGAACCACGACCTCCGGATAAGCTAGCACCTCCCAGTACAGCAGCGGCCAGAACATCCAATTCACCGCCAACCAACGCATTGGGAACAACCTCGCTCATGCGGTAAGCCTGCAGCATTCCGCCGATCGCCGCCGCCGCGCCAAGATAGCCGTAGGCGAACAAATAAATCAGTGAAACCCGGATACCAATACGCCGCGCCGACTCTGTACTGCCGCCCACAGCATAAAGCTGACGTCCAATATGGGTTTTCGTCATTACAATCCATGTAAAACAGGCCATGCCCAGCATCACTACCAGAGGCAATCCAACCTGATAAACCTCCCCTTCAAATTCGAAGCTAAAAAGGGAACGTTGCGTTATCCACCAGTCAGGTAAGTCATAGATGCTGTGACCATTAGTCAGCCACATCAACATGCCGAATAACAACGACTGCATACTGATGGTGATAATGATGGAAACTACATTGAGGTAATAAATGAGGATCGCATTGATCAGGCCAAACAAAACACCCAGAGAAATAGCAACCCCGAGACATAGCAGTGGATTGGCTATTGTTTCGTTAAGCAGTAATGACGCCACCACATACTGAACAACTGAGGCTACAGCAGCGAATGAAATATCAATTCCTCCTGTCACCAGCACAACAAATAGCCCGAGGGCAAAGATCCCTGTAACGGCATAGCTTTCTGTCAGATCCAGCAGGTTTTGAATTGACAGAAATTGATCATTCATAAGAGAAAACAGTACCAGCATCAGGGCGATAACCCATCCCAGCCATCCTTCGACTGAACGTGGAAACCGCAGGTGCAATAAACTAGCCATTAATCACCTCCGCTAGCTGTTGTTCGGTATAGAGAGAAGGCTGCAGTTCGTTAATAATCTTCCCACGCCGCATATGAAAAATACGATCGCAGTTGTAATACGCTTCTGGCGCTTCATCAGTAATCAGCAAGACTGAAATACCTACACCGGAAAGCCGGTGAATAAGCTGATAAATACTGTCTTTCGCTCCTATATCAACACCAACTGTAGGGGCATCAAGAATAAGTACTTTTGGACGCGTTAAAATCCATTTCGCCAGCACCACTTTTTGTTGATTACCACCAGAAAGTGTTGAAAGTGGGTTATCAGGATTGGTGACTTTAATATCCAGATCCTGAATCCATTCTTTAACCAAGGCGTCCTGGCGTTTTTCATCAATAAATTGCCATGGTGTTTTTAACCGGTTAAGAATCGAAAGTACCATATTGTCACTGACTGACTGGGATAAAACCGCTCCCAATGTAAGACGATCTTCAGAGACATAGGCAATACCTAATTTCGCTGCCTGGGTATTATCTTTAATCACAACTTTTTTACCCTCCAGATAGATATCTCCGCTATCTGGATGAGTAATACCAAATAGGCTCAACGCCAGCTCTGTTCGTCCCGAACCTAACAAACCGCACAATCCCAGAACCTCACCCTGATGAAGTTTCAGGGAAATATCTTCAAATTGTCCTTTCCTGCTCAACTTTTTCAGCTCAAGGACAACTTTGCCTTCAACACTATTCGGTAATTTTTTCTGGTGAACAATGGTCCTGCCGGTCATCAGTTCTGTGATGCGTCCCGGAGACAACTGTTCAGCTGCCCAGGTACCTATAATTTCACCATCGCGAATAACCGTGATACGGTCGGAAATCTCTTTGACCTCATCCAAGCGGTGGCTAACAAAAACTACAGTGATATTTTTATGACGGAGATAATTTACCGTACGTAGTAGTTGGTTAACTTCGGTACGAGTAAGTGAAGCCGTTGGTTCGTCCATTATCACCAGTCGGGCTTCTGCGACCAGAGCACGACAAATGGCAACCTGCTGGCGCTGCGCAATAGGCAAATGCTGAACCAATGCGTCAACATCGAGGTTAAAATTTAATTCCTGTATAATCTTCTCTGATACCGCTTTCAGATGTGCTTTTTTGTGCCACCTAAAATACCCCTTAAGGTTATATTCAAAGGCTATGTTTTCTGCCACCGTCAAATTAGGAAATAATGAGAGATCCTGATAAATAACCTGGATACCTAACTCGCGAGCTCTATCTGGTGAAAGTCTGGACCAGGATCTATTATCAATAATAATTTCGCTACCCGTATCCGGGATATACACACCACTCAGCGTTTTTATTAATGTACTTTTACCACAACCATTTGCACCAGCAAGACAGTGGACTTCACCTTTATTTAGAGTGAGATCAATATTTTTTAATGCCCGATGACCGCCGAAGCTTTTAGTTAACGATTTTAACGTCACTAACGGTTCACCTGTATTTTTCTCTGTAATATGAGGCATCATACTGTTCCTAAACGACCAAAGGATTTCCGGGCCAGTTTAGGCCCGGTGATGCAAACTAAAATTACAAACCTAACTTCACTAAACGTTGCGTATTTTCCAGATCGAGTTTTTCAGGGTTATCGCTGAGAATGGTGTTGTTCTGAACTTTAATTTCTCCCATATCACCGATTTTTACACCATCCTTAATTGGCTCACCGTTCATCATCGCCGTGGCGACCTGAACAAACACTTTACCTGCAGTCATCGGGTTAGAAATGTAGCCGCCATCGATAGCACCTTTTTCCAGCAACTTAATGCCCTGGCCTGGGGTGAACGTACCAAATACGCAAATTGCATCATTTTTCTTACGTTTATCAATAGCACGGCCTGCACCGATTGGTCCCTGCGAACCAAAAGACATGATGCCTTTCAGATCTTTGTATTTAGACATCAGATCATTGGCTGTACGCATAGAGTCATCTACAGACTCCGCTACACCAAAGCGATCCTCAACGAGCGTCATTTTAGGATAATGTTCTTTTTGATAAGCAATGGCGGCATCAGCCCAGTCATTCACCAATGGAACCGTCAGACTGCCTACAAACATTGCGTACTTCCCTTCTTCACCCATGCATTTCGCCATGTCTTTCATGTGATTGGCGCCCATCGTTTGGGTGTTAAGCAACTCAAAGTCCCAGTCAGCATTGGCCTGGTTCGGTGACTCATGAGTAATGACTTTAATACCAGCCTCCTGGGCGCGCTTTAACACCGGTTCCAGAACTTTCGCATCATTTGGAACAACGCCAATCACATCAACTTTCTTGGCGATTAAATCTTCAATAGCTCGCACTTGCTCGGCGGGATCCGCAGTTGTCGGTCCTACTTGCCAGGCATCTACACCTAATGCTTTACCTTCTTCCTTAATGCCTTGTTCCATCACGTTAAACCATGGAATACCACCAACTTTTACCACGACGCCCATCGTAAAAGGTTTATTCGCTTTTTGCGCTGCTGCAGGTTGTTCTGCCCATACAACAGATGATGACAAAGCTGCAGTAATCAGACAGGGTAAGATTAATTTTTTCATCGTAAATTCCTTAAGAAATATTCTTCATATGTCAGGAAATCCCGATAAAAATATCAGCCTGACTTTTTATTTATTTCAACTTTCCTCTGGTATTGGCTAAATAATCGGGCACAGCCTTAATTATTTAGTTAACGACTAACATCTATTACTTATCGACTTCTACTACATTTAATTGCGGGTAAAGGCTACGATAACGTTCGTCAATACAATTATTAGTAACCATGACGTCAATTTCATCTAACATACAAATTTTACTGAATGCATACTGCTCAAACTTACTGGAGTCTACCATTAATATTTTTTGAGCAGAGACCTGAAGCATCACCTGTTTTAATCTGGCATTTATTTCGCTGCCATCTCTAACTCCATTCTCCAAATTCAGCCCCTGACATGAAAAGAAAAAGCTATTAATCTGGAAATTCCTGATCGCACTCTCTGCTACTGGTCCATGAAAGTCATCATGACGCTCTGAATACTCTCCGCCGATACCAATAATGCGAACTTTATCCCGGCACGCTAATGCCTGGATAATCCGTAACGAATTCGTCACAACCGTAATATCAATATCCGGAATCTGCCGGGCAAGAAACCAACAGGTGCTACTGTTATCCATCAAAATACAATCGCCAGAGCGAATAAACTGCAACGCCGCCTTGGTTATTTTGGCTTTAACATCGGGATGTGCTTCAGTACGCTTGCGAAATGACTCTGCGCGATCCACGCTATTTGTTTGCCAGGTTTTATCTTCTGTTATAGCCGTAGATATTAAATCAGGAGCATCCAAAGATACGGCGCCGCCAAAGCTGCGGGTGAGTTTCTTTTTTTGTTCAAGTTTTGTCAAATCTCTTCGAATAGTTTCCTGGGATACCTGGCATAATTTCGACAGTTCCGTTACACGCACAGCGCCCATTTGTTGAACGTGTGCGCAAATTATTTTATAACGTTCTGCCTGCAACATAATTTCAGCCCACCAAGACAAAATTCACTGTGTCTACATAATTAATCTTTTTGCCTTAACTTAAAGTGATTGGTATCAAGAATTGCTTTACAGAAATAATACACAATTAACAGTGTGATCTAAGCTAAGTTTATTGATGTAATAAATGAATTCTATAACACGATAGTGAGATTTTCATCACAGAATTAATCTCTTTTCTTATTTAACTATCACAGCATAACGACTAAACGGGCATATACGGGCATCAATAAAATAGAAAAATACGCCCGAATACTTCCGAATTTGACCGTTTGAGCCGCTTTATACATAAGTATCGTCTGCTTGTATTTTACATCTTATGTATTCGGCGTAATTTAAATAGCAACATGATTTCCCAGCAAAATTAAAGAACTCATTTTTATAAAGCTAAATAATATTTCTGGAGTCAAAAATGGATACACTGAAGGAAAAAGTATTTAACGCTAATTTATCCTTGCCAGCCCATCATCTGGTGACGTTTACATGGGGCAACGTCAGCGGCATTGATCGTGAAAAAGGCATAATGGTCATTAAACCTTCTGGTGTCGAATATGACAGCATGAGCCTGGATGATATGGTTGTTGTCGACATACAAAGCGGGAAGGTTGTTGAGGGGAATAAAAAACCTTCATCTGATACCGACACACACCTGGCTCTGTATCACGCCTTTCCAAATATCGGTGGGATCGTTCATACCCATTCCCGTCATGCCACCATTTGGTCACAAGCAGGAAAAGACTTAATGCCGCTGGGAACAACGCATGCGGATTATTTCTACGGTGCGATTCCCTGTACACGAACGATGCTTGATGACGAGATTAATGGGCATTATGAACATGATACCGGCAAGGTAATCATTGAAACATTTAAACAACGTGGAATATCTCCCGACCATATCCCGGCAGTGTTGGTTAACAGTCATGGTCCTTTTACCTGGGGAACTGATCCTGCCAACGCGGTTCATAACGCTGTCGTGCTTGAAGAAATTGCCTATATGAATTTGTTCACACAGCAACTGCAACCCCATTTGACTGCCATGCAAAAAACGTTACTGGATAAACACTTTTTAAGAAAGCACGGTGATAATGCTTATTATGGTCAGTAAAAAATAGGTCTTTTGACAAAAAGCCTGGCACCACGCCAGGCCTTATAATGATCAATGCCGTTACGCAAGACGCGCCTTCGCGTAGTCAATCGCTTGTGCGACTTGCTGCGGTGAAACACCACCTTTTGCCGCACGTTTATCGAGACACGACTGCAGCGACAGAATCGGGTAAACATCATCGCTAATTACGCTGCTGAACTTCTGTAAATCAGCAAGCGGCAACGCTTCCAACGGTTTGCCCTGACGAATCGCCTCTACGACCGTTTCACCCACAATATGGTGCGCTTCACGGAACGGTACTCCTTTCGCTACCAGATAATCTGCCAGTTCGGTGGCGTTAGCATAGCCCTGCTGCGCCGCTTCCTGGCAGCGTGGGCGTTTCACCTGAATACCGTCCAGCACCAGTGCAGCCATATGCATGCAGTCCAGCCAGGTATCAAGAGCATCGAACAGCCCTTCTTTGTCTTCCTGCATATCTTTATTGTAAGCCAGCGGCAGTCCTTTCAGCGTCATCATCATTCCGGTCAGCGCGCCCTGTACACGACCGCACTTGCCACGAATCAGCTCTAACGCATCCGGGTTTTTCTTCTGCGGCATCAGCGATGAACCAGACGTCACGCGATCGGACAGCTCAACAAAGCCCGCTTCGCCGGTATTAAAGAAAATCAGGTCTTCGGCGAAGCGCGACAGATGCACCATACCGATAGAGGCGTCGGAGAGCAGCTCCAGCACGTGGTCGCGGTCAGACACACTGTCCAGGCTGTTACGGGTTGCCGAAGCAAAGCCCAGCCAGTCGGCCAGTTGCTCACGATCGATTTCATAGGCGGTGCCAGCCAGCGCGCCGCAGCCTAACGGGCTAACGTCCAGGCGCTTGAGCGTATCCTGCAGGCGGCTCTCATCACGTGCCAGCATTTCTACATAGGCCAGACACCAATGAGCAAACGTCACCGGTTGCGCGCGCTGCAGGTGAGTGTAACCCGGCATTACGGCGTCCTGGTTGTTCTCCGCCGTAACCACCAGCGCACTTTGCAACTGTCGGTTCGCAGAAAGCAATTCAATCACTGTGTCTTTGCACCACAGTTTGAGATCGGTCGCAACCTGGTCATTACGGCTACGACCAGTGTGCAGTTTTTTACCGAGTTGACCGACTTTATCGATCAGCTTACCTTCCACCCAGCTATGAATGTCTTCGGCATCGCTCTCAAGAATTTGCTGCGGATTCACACGAACCTCTTCCAGCAAAGTGTTCAGCGCCTCTTCCAACTGGAGTTGTTCATCCGCAGTCAACACGCCTACCGTTACCAACGCTTTGGACCAGGCGACAGAGCCAGTAATGTCCTGCTCCGCAAGGCGATAGTCGAAGCGCAAAGAGTCATTGAACTGTTTGAACCGTTGATCCGCAGCCTGTGTAAAACGCCCACCCCAAAGTGCCATAACTTTTTTCCTTAAGTTCTTCGATTTCAATGCCGCCGGATGATGCTATGTTCATCCAGCCTTCGGTCTTGTAGGCCCGGCAAGCAAAATGCCGTCGGGCATAAAGTCTTAAGCCAAAATACGTGTGCCAATCGGCGTGCCGTTAAACAGCGCCGGAAGCTGTTCTGCATGACGCCAGGAAGCGATATCCACCGGACGACCCAGCGTACGGGCAGCATCCAGCGCGGCGTTCACCTTCACTATCATGCCATCAGTAATAATGCCCTGCTCGATCAACTGTTCCGCTTTCGCAGCGGTCATTTCGCCAATACGCTGACCTTTGCCATCGAGGATACCACTAACGTCAGAAAGCAGGATCAGATCCGCGCCCAGCGTTGCCGCCAATGCCGTCGCCGCCTGATCGGCATTGACGTTCATCAGTAACCCATCATCTGTTACGCCAATGGAGCTGACGACCGGCAAAAAACCGCTTTCCAGCAGGGTATTAATCAGCTTAGGTGAACCCGGTTGCGCCAACCCAACGTGGCCTAACTCTTTATCAAGCGGGGTTACTTTAACGCTATCACCATCGCCAAGATACAGACCCACTGAAGAAATACGATGTTTTTTCGCCCATGCCAACAGCGTTTTATTCGCGGTTCCCGCCAGCGCACCGGTGATGATGTCAATCTGATCGGCAGGCGTCACACGCAGGCCATTTTTCTTTTTCACAGGCAGGTTAAGCTGTTTCATCAGCTCATCGACCACGCAGCCACCACCGTGCACGATGACCAGTGGACGCTGATTCGACTCGCGATAATTCACCAGCGCGGTAAACAGACGCTCCAGCGCCTCTTCGCTATCCAGTAACACACCGCCCAGCTTGATAATTAATGGATTCATCATTGCACCCTTAAATAAGAGACTGCGTCTCAGCAAAGCCGAAACGGATATTTGCACACTGCATGGCCTGTGCTGCCGCGCCCTTCAATAAATTATCTTCTGTCGCTACCACAATCAGATGCTCACCCTGAACGGCGAATCCGATATCGCAGAATGGTAAACCAACCACGTTTTTCAGTGCCGGTACACCTTTGTCATACAGACGTACCAATGGCTTATTGCTATACGCCTGCTGTAACACATCGGCGACCTGGGCGTGGGTGATACCCGGCTGCAAACGGCAGGTGATGGTTTCCAGAATCCCGCGCGGGAAGTTGCCCAAATGTGGTGTGAAAATAACGTCCGCCCCCAGATGAGTAGCAATTTCTGGCTGATGGCGATGGGTAAACACGCCATACGGCTGCAGACTGACCTCGCAAAAACTGTTCGATATTGCCGCTTTACGGCCCGCGCCGCTCACGCCACTGGTGGCGTTAATCACAGGCCACTGGCTGAGATCCAGAAGATCGGCATCAATCAGCGGCTTGAGTGACAGTTGCGCTGCTGTCGGGTAACAACCGGGGACGGCAATCAGATTCGCGTCTTTCAGTTTGTCTGCGCTCCACTCAGCCAGGCCGTACACCGCCTGCTCCAGCAGGTCCGGGTGCTGGTGAGTAAAGCCATAATATTTTTCATAGAAGGCGCCGTCGTTTACACGGAACGCACCCGAGAGATCGAATACCACACAACCCGCTTGCAGAAACTGTGGCGCCAGGTCATGGCTCACTTCATGCGCTGTTGCGAGGAACACAATGTCAACCCCTGCGCTAAACTCGCTAATATCCGACATTGGCTGCAATGGTAAATCAACAATGCCCTTTAACTGCGGATGTAAATCAGAGATTAATTTTCCTGCATCATTGCTTTGCGCTGAGACAGTCAAAGCGGTTATGGTCATATCAGGATGGCGATTTACATAGGTCACAAGCTCTGCGCCAGCATAGCCACTGGCACCCACAATCAGCGTATTCAACATCGGGGCTGTTCACCTTCTTATATTCGGTTGCCAGGTATAAGCCTTTATCACCTCACCTTACACTTGGTGGGTTTTATTACGCTTAACGTTAGTGTATTTTTATTCACAAATAATGCATGAATATTGATACTATCATGACCCGAGGTGTGTCAACAATGAAAAACAATTTACCGCCATTTATCGAGATTTACCGCGCTCTGATTGCCACACCGTCGATTAGCGCCACGGAAGAAGCGCTCGATCAAAGTAATGCAGGTTTAATCACTATGCTGGCGGACTGGTTCAAAGAATTAGGCTTCAGTGTTGAAGTCCAGCCTGTTCCTGGTACGCGCAATAAATTCAATATGCTGGCAAGTATCGGACAAGGTGCAGGTGGTCTGTTGCTTGCGGGCCATACCGATACCGTACCGTTTGATGACGGACGATGGACGCGTGATCCATTCACCCTGACCGAACACGACAATAAGCTCTATGGCCTGGGCACGGCGGATATGAAAGGCTTCTTCGCCTTTATCCTCGATGCGCTGCGCGATGTGGATGTCGCAAAACTGAAAAAGCCGCTCTACATTTTGGCGACCGCCGATGAAGAAACCAGCATGGCGGGGGCACGCTATTTCGCTGAAACCACCTCGTTACGCCCGGACTGTGCAATCATTGGCGAACCGACCTCCCTGCAACCGGTTCGTGCGCACAAAGGTCATATTTCTAATGCGATACGTATTTTGGGGCAGTCTGGTCACTCCAGCGATCCGGCGCGTGGGATTAACGCTATCGAGCTGATGCATGACGCGATTGGCCACATCATGAAGCTGCGCGATGACCTGAAAGAACGTTATCACTATGAGGCGTTTACGGTTCCGTACCCCACGCTCAATCTCGGCCATATCCACGGGGGCGATGCCGCCAACCGCATTTGTGCATGCTGCGAACTGCACATGGATATTCGTCCGCTCCCGGGCATGACGCTCAACGACCTCAATGGGTTACTAAACGATGCACTGGCTCCGGTCAGTGAACGCTGGCCGGGTCGTCTGACGGTATCCGAACTGCATCCACCCATCCCTGGCTACGAATGTCCGCCAGATCATCAATTGGTGGAAGTGGTTGAAAAACTGCTGGGCGCGCAAACGGAAGTGGTGAACTACTGCACTGAAGCGCCGTTTATCCAGACGTTATGCCCAACGTTGGTACTCGGACCGGGTTCAATTAATCAGGCGCACCAACCAGATGAGTATCTGGAAACACGCTTTATTAAACCAACTCGCGAATTGATAACCCAGGTTGTTCATCACTTCTGCTGGCATTAATTTATATTGCCCGGTGGCGTAACGCTTTCCGGGCCAACAATCGCGTGCATACCAGGCTGCGATCGTTTTGTGCTCAGTTTTGTATATTCCCATAAGCATTTCTTATCTGGCAGGTTGTGAATTAACTTTCGTAAATTCCCGCCATTTATTCGTTTGCTGAACCGATTTCGCAGCAATTGACGTCAGGGGTTTTACGTGGCTTTATAAAAGTGAATAAAGTTGAGCCTGAAAGATTTCGCAGCGCAGCAAGACGGCAAGCAGGCACATCCCAGGGAGCATAGTGACCAGGGTGAGCAAACGCAGCCAATACCGCTGTGCGTGAAAGCTACAGGGCAATCAAATTAAAGATGGGGTGTCTGGGGTCATATGAACGAACAATATTCCGCGTTGCGTAGTAATGTCAGTATGCTCGGCAAAGTGCTGGGAGAAACCATCAAGGATGCGCTGGGAGAGAACATTCTTGATCGCGTAGAAACAATCCGTAAGTTGTCCAAATCATCTCGCGCTGGCAATGAAGCTAATCGCCAGGAGTTGCTCACCACGCTACAGAACCTGTCTAATGACGAGCTACTGCCAGTTGCCCGCGCGTTTAGCCAGTTCCTGAACCTGGCCAACACCGCCGAGCAATACCACAGCATTTCGCCAAAAGGCGAAGCTGCCAGCAACCCGGAAGTGATTGCTCGCACCCTGCGTAAACTGAAAGCCCAGCCCAACCTTGATGAAGCCACCATCAAAAAAGCAGTGGAGGCGTTGTCTCTGGAGCTGGTACTGACCGCACACCCGACCGAAATTACCCGTCGCACGCTGATCCATAAAATGGGTGAGGTCAATGCCTGCCTCAAACAACTGGATAACAAAGACATCGTCGATTACGAACGCCACCAACTGATGCGCCGCCTGCGCCAGTTAATCGCCCAGTCCTGGCATACGGATGAAATCCGTAAAATACGTCCCAGCCCGGTTGATGAAGCCAAATGGGGCTTCGCCGTGGTTGAAAACAGCCTGTGGGAAGGTGTGCCGAACTATCTGCGTGAACTGAACGAACAGTTGGAAGAGCATCTGAACTATAAGCTGCCCGTCGATTTTGTCCCGGTCCGATTCACCTCCTGGATGGGGGGTGACCGTGACGGCAACCCGAACGTGACGGCGGATATCACCCGTCATGTACTGTTGCTCAGCCGCTGGAAAGCGACCGACCTGTTCCTGAAAGACATCCAGTTTCTGGTTTCTGAGCTATCGATGGTCGATGCCACTCCGGAGCTCTTAGCGCTGGTGGGTGAAGAAGGGGCGGCAGAACCTTACCGCCACCTGATGAAAATGCTGCGTTCACGCCTGATGACGACCCAGGCCTGGCTGGAAGCGCGTCTGAAAGGCGAAAAATTGCCAAAACCTGCAGGCTTGTTGACGCAAAACGAGCAGCTATGGGAACCGTTGTACGCGTGTTACCAGTCTCTGCAAGCTTGCGGTATGGGTATCATCGCCAATGGCGAACTGCTCGATACCCTCCGCCGGGTGAAATGTTTTGGCGTACCGCTGGTGCGTATCGATATTCGTCAGGAAAGCACCCGTCATACCGAAGCGCTGGGCGAACTGACCCGTTATCTGGGAATTGGCGACTACGAAAGCTGGTCAGAAGCAGACAAACAGGCCTTCCTGATCCGCGAACTGAATTCCAAACGTCCACTGCTGCCACGCAGCTGGGAACCGAGTAACGAAACCCGTGAAGTGCTCGACACCTGTCGAGTGATTGCCGAAGCACCTTATGGCTCTATTGCCGCCTACGTTATCTCGATGGCGAAAACGCCGTCAGATGTGCTGGCCGTTCACCTGCTGCTGAAAGAAGCTGGCATTGGTTTTACCATGCCGGTAGCACCGCTGTTTGAAACGCTGGACGACCTGAACAATGCTGACGATGTTATGACTCAGCTGTTAAATATCGACTGGTATCGCGGTCTTATTCAGGGCAAACAGATGGTCATGATCGGCTACTCTGACTCGGCAAAAGACGCAGGCGTGATGGCGGCCTCCTGGGCGCAATATCAGGCACAGGATGCGCTGATCAAAACCTGCGAAAAAGCCGGCATTGAGCTGACGTTGTTCCACGGCCGTGGCGGTTCAATTGGACGGGGTGGCGCACCAGCCCATGCCGCGTTACTCTCCCAGCCGCCTGGCAGCCTGAAAGGCGGACTGCGTGTGACTGAGCAAGGTGAGATGATCCGCTTCAAATACGGTCTACCGGAAGTCACCATCAGCAGTCTGTCTTTGTACACGGGCGCAATTCTGGAAGCCAACTTGTTGCCACCGCCAGAGCCGAAAGATGCCTGGTGTCATATTATGGACGAGCTTTCAGATATCTCCTGCGAACTGTACCGTGGTTATGTTCGCGAAAACAAAGACTTTGTTCCGTACTTCCGCTCTGCAACCCCGGAGCAAGAGCTGGGTAAATTACCGCTCGGCTCACGTCCGGCAAAACGCCGCCCAACTGGCGGGGTAGAGTCTCTGCGAGCCATTCCGTGGATTTTTGCCTGGACCCAGAACCGCCTGATGCTTCCGGCATGGTTGGGTGCAGGTACCGCGCTGCAAAAAGTGGTTGAAGATGGAAAACAAAGCGAGCTTGAAGCAATGTGCCGCGACTGGCCTTTCTTCTCCACGCGTCTTGGCATGCTGGAAATGGTGTTCTCGAAAGCTGACCTGTGGCTGGCAGAGTACTACGATCAGCGTTTGGTCAAAAAAGAGCTCTGGCCGCTGGGCGAAGAACTGCGTCACCGTCTGGAAGCTGACATCAATGTGGTGCTGGCGATTGCCAATGACTCACATCTGATGGCCGACCTGCCGTGGATTGCCGAGTCTATTCAGTTAAGAAATATTTATACTGATCCGCTAAACGTTCTACAGGCAGAGCTTTTACATCGTTCGCGCCAGGCGGAAGAACAAGGTAAAGCACCGGATCCACGCGTTGAACAAGCGCTGATGGTCACTATCGCAGGTGTTGCTGCCGGTATGCGTAATACAGGTTAAGTTAATCCCCCGTCACCCTCGTGCTATTGCGCGGGGGTGACCTCGAAAACGCTTGTCATAACCACTTCATTTCAAATATATTTCCAGCCTGATTCATTCATTTCATGAATAAATCATCAACAAAACGCGATATTTACGTCGCGAAGCTTCAGTTCCTCTTAATATTTAGCCGCTACTCTTGGCGACACGATTAAAGACAGGCTCACACTATGCAATCCTTACAACTCCAGCCTAAACCTTTGTTTAGCTGGAAAGCCCTGGGTTGGGCGCTCCTCTATTTTTGGTTTTTTTCCACCTTACTACAGGCCGTTATTTATTTCAGTGGTTACAGCGGGTCTACCGGATTACGCGACTCTTTACTGTTCAGCTCACTGTGGTTGATCCCAGTATTCTTATTTCCAAACCGTATTCGCATTATCGCCGCCGTTATTGGCGTGGTGCTGTGGGCTGCTTCACTGGCTGCGCTGAGCTATTACGTTATTTACGGACAGGAGTTCTCGCAGAGCGTTCTGTACGTGATGTTTGAGACCAACGCAAACGAAGCCAGCGAATACCTGAGCCAATACTTCAGCCTGAAGATTGTCCTTATCGCATTGGCCTACACGGCAGTTGCTATTCTGCTGTGGACCCGTCTGCGCCCGGTCTATATTCCGTCACCCTGGCGTTATCTGGTGTCGTTTGCGCTGTTATACGGTCTGATTCTGCATCCGATGGCCGTTAATACGTTTATTAAACACAAACCTTTTGAGAAAACGCTGGATGGCCTTGCTTCACGTATGGAGCCAGCCGCGCCGTGGCAGTTTATCTCAGGCTACTATCAGTATCGTCAGCAACTGACCTCATTGAATAGCCTGCTGAATGAGAACAATGCGCTGCCGCCACTGGCTAACTTTAAAGATAACTCAGGTGATGCCCCGCGCACGCTGGTACTGGTGATTGGTGAATCAACTCAGCGTGGACGCATGAGTTTGTACGGTTATCCACGTGAAACCACGCCTGAGCTGGACGCATTGCACAAATCTGATCCTAATTTAACCGTGTTCAATAATGTCGTGACCTCACGTCCGTACACGATTGAAATCCTGCAGCAGGCGCTGACCTTCGCTAACGAGAAGAATCCGGATTTGTATCTGACGCAGCCGTCACTGATGAATATGATGAAACAGGCGGGGTATAAAACCTTCTGGATCACCAATCAGCAAACAATGACTGCGCGTAATACCATGCTGACCGTATTTTCTAAGCAGACGGACAAGCAGTTTTATATGAATCAGCAGCGTACCCAAAGTGCGCGCGAATACGACAGCAACGTGCTGGCTCCATTTAAAGAAGTCATGGCTGACCCGGCACCGAAAAAGTTCATCATCGTTCATCTGCTGGGTACGCACATTAAGTACAAATTCCGTTATCCGGAAGGTCAGGGCAAGTTCGATAATAATATCGACAACGTTCCTCCGGGTCTGAGCAGCGATGAACTGGAGTCATATAACGATTATGACAATGCCAATGTTTATAACGACCACATCATTGCTAGCCTGATCAAAGATTACAAAGCGACCGATCCGAACGGCTTCCTGCTCTATTTCTCTGACCACGGAGAAGAAGTATATGACACACCGCCGCATAAAACGCAGGGTCGAAATGAAGACAACCCAACTCGCCATATGTATACGGTTCCGTTCCTGCTGTGGACCTCTGAAAAATGGCAGGCCGCGCATCCACGAGATTTCTCCCAGGATGTGAATCGAAAATACAGCAGCTCTGAGCTTATCCATACCTGGTCTGATTTAGCTGGCTTCACTTACGATGGATTCGATCCGACCCGTGCTATTACCAACCCGCAGTTTAAAGAAACAACCCGCTGGATTGGTAATCCGTACAAGAAAAACGCCCTGATTGATTACGATACTCTGCCGTATGGGGATCAAATCGGGAATCAGTAATAGAACGCCTTATCCGGCCTACGATCCACTCAGTCCCGTAGGCCGGAAAGCGCAGCGCCATCCGGTAATTTATCACTTGAGACTCCCCGCTTTCGACGCTACTGTTTCCCTGTCTGCGATCTGCAAGGGATTAACATGTATCACGACATCAGCCATCTTCTCTCCCGCCTGATTAACGGCCCGACACCACTGTGCAAGGTGTATTTCCCCAGTACTAATGGTTCAATGCCAGAGCTGGCATATCAGGTTGATTTTCCGCGACTGGAGATTGTGCTGGAGGGCGAATTCACCGATAGCAGTGTTGCAGGCGCATCCACTACGTTAACGCCTTATGATGTTCTGTATATCCCGGCAGGTGGCTGGAACTTCCCACAATGGCAAACACCGGTAACGACACTGAGCATCTTATTCGGCAAACAGCAACTGGGTTTCAGCGTCGTACAGTGGGATGGTAAGCAGTATCAAAACCTCACAAAGCAACACGTCGCACGACGCGGGCCACGTATCGGTTCTTTCCTGTTACATACACTCAATGAAATGCAGATGCAGCCTCAGGAGCAGCAAACGGCCAGACTGATCGTCTCCAGTCTGCTCAGCCATTGTCGCGACCTGCTGGGAAGCCAGATCCAGACGGCGTCACGCAGCCAGGCGCTTTTTGAAGCTATTCGTGACTATATTGACGAACATTACGCCTCTCCGCTCACCCGGGAATCCGTGGCCCAGGCGTTCTACATCTCTCCAAATTACCTTTCGCACCTGTTTCAAAAAACAGGGACCATTGGCTTTAACGAATACCTGAACCATACGCGGCTGGAGCACGCAAAGACGCTGCTAAAGGGTTACGACCTGAAAGTCAAAGAAGTGGCCCACACCTGTGGATTTGTTGACAGCAATTACTTCTGTCGCCTGTTTCGAAAAAATACCGAGCGTTCACCTTCAGAGTATCGTCGGCAATATCACAGCCAGTTGACGGACAAGAAAGTTAGTCCAGAATAAGATGAGTATGTTGTGGTGCCGACAGTACTTTACGTACGGCACTCATCACCCGTTGAGGTTCCCGCAAAAAAGCGCTAATTCCCGACTGGACGTAGCGACTTTGCGTAAATCGCTCAGCACCTGCCAGCTCAATATCGGTAATCAGCAACACCACATCGGCGCGACTAATATCGTCTTCCGTCAAACGATTCTCCGTTCCCAGCGCCCCCTGAGTTTCAATCTTGATGTTCCACTTGTCCTGCTGAAAGAGTTTTTCCAGCCGCTCGGCAGCCATATAGGTATGTGCGACGCCGCTGACGCAAGCGGTCACTGCAACCAGATATCGAACAGATGCGACTGCCATATCAACCTCCTACGGTTACCTGAAATCCGGCGTCTTCTGCCATCTTACGCAACGTCGCCACCTCTTGTGCTGACGGGGCGGGCACATCCTTCATCGACCACTGCTGCCCAAGAAGGCGATATTTCGGCTCACCATACTGATGAAACGGTAGCAGATGTACTTGCTTTATATCTAATGATGACAATAAGGTCAGCGCACGCTGCATGTTCTCCACGCTGAGCGTAAAGCCCGGAATCAGCGGCAGACGAGGGATCACATTGACCCCCTCACCAACTAATAGCTGTAAATTCTTTAGTACGCGCGGCAGATTCATATTCACCACCTCGCGAGCCTGGCTTTCATCCATAATTTTAAGATCGAAAAGCACCTCATCGCATAACTTTGCCAGCGGGAGCAGACGACTGGCGGGAGCATCCCCCGCCGTTTCAATCGCGCACTGCACACCGTTGCGTCGCAGACGCTGTAAAAACCGGATGGCGAAAGCGGCCTGCATCAGTACTTCGCCACCAGAAAGCGTCACCCCGCCACCAGAGGTTTGAAAGAAAATATCATCTTTCATTACCTCACGTTCCAGCGCATCAAGGGAGATATCACGACCAATGTGCTCAAACGCGCCGGAAGGGCATTCATCGACATCTCGCAGACACGGCGCGCAGTGCAGACATTTACTCTCCCGCCGTACTGTTTCAATACGCGGGGAAATAGATTCAGGATTAGCACACCACGGGCAGGTGTGCGGGCAGCCTTTAAAAAAGACTACAGTGCGGATCCCCTGCCCGTCATTCAGCGAGTAACGCTGAATATTGAAAATGCGTGCAACCTCCTCGCCGGATATCTCCACAACCTCACAGTTGATGTGCGGTCCGGCGAATAATGTCATCCTGAATCTCCTTCGATAATTCGACAAAGAAAGCGCTGTATCCAGCCACGCGAACCACCAGTCCGGCGAAGTCCTGCGGACGCTGCTGGGCTTCCCGCAACGTATCGGCATTCACCACGTTAAACTGGATATGCTGTAGTTTAAGCTGGGTAAACGCCCGCAAGAAATCCGCCAGCTTGCGCAAACCAGCCTCACCTTCCAGCGTGGCCGGTGTGAACTTCACGTTCAATAACGTGCCGTTCGACAGCAGGGTGTTGTCCAGCTTACTAACTGACTTCAGCACCGCTGTCGGCCCCTGCATATCCTGACCGAGCATCGGCGATAAGCCGCCATCAGCCAGCTGCTCCCCGGCATAACGACCGTCCGGCGTCGCCCCAACGACCGATCCCAGCGGTACGTGTGCAGATACGGTATATGAACCGGGTGTAAATTGCCCACCGCGCGGATTCTGGTATTTTTCCACCTCTTTGCAATAATGACGCAGCAGTTCGGCACTGATGTTATCCACATCATCAATATCGTTACCGTATTTCTCAAATCGGTTAATCAGTCTGGCGCGAATTTTCTCGCCCTCCGTCGTAGCGAAATTACGCTTCAATACCGACAACAGCTCGTCAAAACTTAAGCGCTGCTGTTCGAATACCAGCCCATTAAGGGCATGCAGAGAGTCACTCAGGTTGGCAATACCGATCCCTTGTACGCCGGAGAAATTGTAACGCGCTCCACCATCGGTGATATCGCAGCCCTTCACCAGACAATCGTTAATAAACGAGGAGAGCAACGGTACCGGAGCCCAGTCACGATGACCGATGTCGCAAATATTACTCCCTTCCACCATCAGGGTAATGTAGTGGCTGATTTTGGCTCGAATGTGTGACAGCAGACCTCCGAACGTCAACTCGTGGTTACCCTCATTCTCATACAGGCTGATTTCCATCACTTTCAGCAAATTAAACATGGCAATATCGTGCAGACCGTAGGTTCTACCCGGGATCGACAGCTCCACACAGCCCACCACCGCGTAATCTCGCGCATCTTCCAGCGATACGCCCCGGTTCAGGAAAGCAGGCACCACCACTTCGTCGTTAAAGACTTGAGGAATACCGGTGCCCAGGCGGATGGTTTCCGCCGTTTTCATCAGGAATGGCGTATCAATTAACGCATTGGTGCGTACACCGAGATTTGGCTGTGGTAGTTGCACACTCTGGTAGGCATCAAGGCAGAGGAAAGAGAGCACGTTTACCGCACTGCGCCCGCTCTCCGTCAACCCACCAAGCAATGCGGTATACCCCGTCGGGAATCCGGCGAAGTAGCGCGCGCTACTGGTGGAACGCAGCAGCACGATGTCATTGCATTTCACCCACAGCGATTCGAGCAGCTCTTTTAAGAAGGCTGGATCGTCTCCCTGGGTCAGGGAAACCTGGTAAAACGGCAGCATATACTGATCAAAACGTCCCAGCGAGAGCGAGCTGGCATTGGATTCATACTGCAGAATGATGTTCATGTACCAGAACAACTGGCACGCCTGCCAGAAAGTTTGTGGCTTATGTTGCATGTTATGACGAGAGTTAGCAGCAATAGCGAGCAGTTCCTGACGACGATGCGCATCCGGACAGCTTTCCGCCATTTTCTCTGCCAGTGTGGCATAACGTTGAATGTGGTTTTGCGAGGCCTCAAGTAACAACAGCGCCGCCTGATAAAAATGGTTATCCGGATTCAGTCGACTATGTGTACGCATCTGCGATACCAGTTCACCCAACCCGTGTTTCAACAGGTGCGGATAATCAATAATGATATGCCCCTGTCCTTTATCCGTTTGGTTAATGCTAAAAATCTGTGTACTGACTGCCGCCTTCACCTCATCGGTCATCTGGCCGTTGATGAAATCTTTCATCGAGCGTTTTTCCCAGTAGGGAAACAACACCTCGCGATAGAGACGCTTATCTTCTTCGCTGATGTCAAAACGATCCTGCGGACGTGTCGGGAACTGATCCAGCTCCTTAAGCAACCAGTACGGGTCCATTTCCGGCGACATAATACCTGCTCGCGGCTTCACGGTACGGTTCCCGGCAATCAGCTCCTCATCACGAATCGATATTTCAACATGCTCAAGGATATATGCGGTTGCTTTAGCCCGACGCAGAATAACCGGCTCCCCTTCTGTCTGCTGATGGCTAGCGGTATACAGCTGCGCACGCTCGAGCGAAATCTCACGATGGTTTTTAAACAGAGCGGCTTTGAGGCGTTGAATACGATTCGTCATGAGGCAGGCTCCCTGGCATATAAAGTTACGCGGTTTGCGCCAAATGCGCGCCAATCTTGTTCATGATGGCATCGGCACGTTTTACCGCATCGCTAATGTTGACACGAACGATGGTTTTCCCCGCAAAGCGCTCCTCAAACTTGATACCGATATCTTTGGTCAGAATCACCATATCGGCATCTGCCACATCCGCTGCGGTCAGTTCGTTTTCCAGACCAATCGAACCCTGTGTCTCAACTTTTATCTCCCAGCCCCTGGCCTTCGCTGCGTTTTCCAGCGCTTCGGCTGCCATATAGGTGTGTGCAACACCAGAAGGACATGCTGTTACTGCGATAATTTTAGTCATAGCTCATTCCTCACTTAATTCGTTTCAAAATCTAAATCCAGATCGTCTTCATTCTCGTCAACCAGAGACACTTTCTTCCTTGCCAGGCTTTTCAGCACGTTAACGCAGACCGCCGTCACCACTGCCCCAACCACGACCGCCGCGATATAACCCAGTTTTCCTTCCACAACGGGCAGAACAATTAATCCCCCCCAACCGGCATAACACTGTGCGCCAAACAACGCGGCCGTTACTGCACCACAAGTCGAACCGACCATAATGGATGGAATTACGCGCAGTGGGTCAGCAGCAGCAAAAGGAATCGCCCCTTCCGTAACACCAACACACCCCATCACCAATGCGGCTTTACCCGCTTCGCGTTCTTCAGAAGAGAAATTTTTACGACTCATTAGCGTCGCTAGCCCTAATCCCAGCGGTGGTACACAGATCCCCACAGCCGCTATCGCTACCACGGTATAAACACCCTGCGCTACGCAAATCAGCATGAACGCATAAGCAACCTTGTTAATCGGGCCACCCATATCAAAAGCCAGCATCAGACCCATAATGACCGCTAACATCACGACACTGCCCTGCTGCATTCCCTGCAACCATTGCGTCAAATTGGCGGTTAACGCACCGACCGGTTCACCCAGTCCCCACATCATGATGCCCGCAGTAATAAAGGTGCCGACAATAGGAATAACAAAGATGGGCATTACCGAGCGCAACACCTTATGCACCGGAATCTTCTTCAGATAGTGAACAACAATACCGCCGATGACCCCGGCAATTAGCGCGCCAAAGAATCCAGCGCCAAAGCTGTTGCCCACCCAGGCACCAATCGCACAAGGTGCCAGCGCAGAGCGCTCGGCGATCGAGTACCCGATGTATGCCGCAAGAAAAGGCACCATTAAGGTCAGCCCAGCGACACCAATATCGAATAGCTTCTTGAGATTGGGATCGGTCACAGCATCCGGTACAGCTCCTTTGCCATACAGCATGACGGAGACCGCCAGTAAAATACCGCCCGCTACGACGAAGGGGATCATATGCGAAACACCTGTCATCAGGTGCTGACGGGTGTTTTTCAGGATCTGCACCAACTCTTTCATAAGTCGCTCCCGGGCTTTTTGAGGCCCATGTCCATAATGTTGTTGCGGAAACAATAGGCAATCCGATGCAGCGCAGACAGTGGATAAAAAGGCCATTTACTGGATTTTTGTAATATCAGTACAAAAATGCGATCCGCCTCATAACTTGCGGAATACCAGGAATTCTTAAATGGATTAAGACTTGTGAGGTATATCCCACTTTGAAACTTACATTACATTTGTCCAGTTTTTGACAGATTTGTCACATGGCAGGCCTGGGCATTGCCCTTTTATTCTGTAGTCAGAAATCGTTATGGGAGAGAGGCTATGGCCCTGATTGTGGAATTTACTTGTGAGCTACCCAATGGCGTACATGCCCGTCCGGCAAGCCACATTGAAACGCTGTGCAACAGCTTTATCTCACGCATTGAGTGGCATAATCTTCGCACTGACCGAAAGGGCAACGCCAAAAGCGCGCTGGCGCTAATTGGCACCGACACTCTGACAGGTGACAACTGTCAACTGCTGATCTCCGGTGCCGATGAGGAGACTGCTCACCAGAGATTGAGTCAGTGGTTACATGATGAATTCCCTCACTGTGATGCTCCGATGGAAGAGGTCAAAAACAGTGAACTGGAACTGCTTCCGACGTCACTAACGAATCTTAATCCTCAGCTTTTTCGCGCCAGGGCAGTCTGCAGCGGCAGTGCAGGCGGCATGCTGACACTTCTCTCTTCACTGGATCTTAACGCGCTCGGCGAACTCCCAACTGCCAACGATGTGGAAGCCGAGCAATCCATGCTCGATAATGGCCTGACGCTGTTGATGAAGAATATTGAGTTCCGCCTGCTCGACAGCGATGGTGCAACCAGTGCAATTCTGGAGGCTCACCGCTCACTGGCCTGTGACACCTCCCTGCGTCAACATTTGCTGACAGGCATTTCTCGTGGTTTAAGCTGCGCCCAGGCGATTGTCGAAAGCGCCAACCATTTCTGTGATGAGTTCACCCGCTCCAGCAGCAGTTATTTACAAGAACGCGCACTGGACGTACGCGACGTCTGCTTCCAACTTCTGCAACAAGTTTATGGCGAACAGCGCTTCCCGGCACCGGGCAAACTCAGCCAGCCAGCAATCTGTATGGCTGATGAACTCACACCCAGCCAGTTCCTCGAACTGGATAAAACATTCCTTAAGGGCTTATTGCTAAAAAGCGGTGGCACGACTTCCCATACGGTTATTCTTGCACGCTCATTCAATATTCCCACGCTAGTGGGCGTGGATATTGAAGCCTTAACGCCGTGGCAACAACAAACCGCCTACATCGACGGCAACGCAGGCGCGATCGTCGTCGCGCCGACTGAACCCGTTGCCCGCTACTACCAACAGGAAGCCCGCGTACAGGAGGCCTTGCGCAAACAACAGCGTATCTGGCTGACTCAGGAAGCTCGTACTGCAGATGGTATACGTATGGAGGTTGCAGCCAACATTGCTCATTCCGTGGAAGCACAGGCGGCTTTTGGCAACGGTGCAGAAGCCGTTGGCTTGTTCCGTACAGAAATGTTGTATATGGACCGCACCAGCGCTCCCGGTGAAAATGAGCTGTACAACATTTTTTGTCAGGCACTGGAGTCCGCACAAGGACGCAGCATTATTGTGCGGACCATGGACATCGGTGGTGATAAACCCGTTGATTACCTGAATATTCCAGCCGAAGCGAACCCGTTCCTCGGCTATCGCGCAGTCCGTATTTATGAAGAGTACGCTTCGCTGTTTACTACGCAGCTCCGGGCGATACTTCGAGCCTCTGCACACGGCAGCCTGAAAATCATGATCCCAATGATCTCCTCAATGGAAGAGATCCTGTGGGTCAAAGAGAAGCTGGCAGAAGCCAAACAACAGTTGCGTAATGAACATATCCCGTTTGATGAGAAGATTCAGCTCGGCATCATGCTGGAAGTACCATCAATAATGTTTATCATCGATCAGTGTTGCGAAGAAATTGATTTCTTTAGTATTGGTAGCAACGACCTGACCCAGTACCTGCTGGCGGTCGATCGCGACAACGCCAAGGTTACGCGCCACTACAATAGCCTGAATCCAGCTTTCCTGCGCGCTCTGGATTTCGCGGTACAGGCGGTACATCGTCAGGGTAAGTGGATTGGCCTGTGCGGTGAACTTGGCGCAAAAGGATCGGTGTTGCCGCTACTGATTGGCCTGGGATTAGATGAAATCAGCATGAGCGCACCATCCATTCCTGCCGCCAAAGCACGGATGGCGCAACTGGACAGCCGCGCCTGCCGCCAGTTACTGAATCAGGCGATGGCCTGTCGCACCTCGCTGGAAGTGGAGCACTTGCTGGCCCAGTTCCGCATGTCTCAACAGGATGCCCCGCTGGTTACGGCGCAATGTATTACTCTGGATAGCGACTGGCGCAACAAAGAGGAAGTGATCAAAGGAATGACTGACAACCTGCTGCTGGCAAATCGTTGTCGCTACCCGCGCAAGCTGGAAGCCGATCTGTGGGCACGTGAAGCGGTCTTCTCCACTGGATTGGGCTTTAGCTTCGCCATTCCGCACAGCAAGTCTGAACATATTGAACAATCCACGATTAGCGTGGCGCGCCTGACAGCACCTGTACGCTGGGGTGATGAAGATGCACAATTCATCATCATGCTTACGCTCAACAAACACGCCGCCGGTGACCAGCATATGCGTATTTTCTCACGCCTGGCGCGCCGCATTATGCATGAAGAATTCCGCAACGCACTGGTTAACGCGGCATCTGCCGATGCTATTGCCAGCCTGCTGCAACACGAGCTTGAACTTTAAGAGGGTATTTATATGGAACTGTATCTGGATACCGCCAACGTGGCGGAAGTTGAACGTCTGGCCCGCATCTTCCCTATCGCAGGTGTGACCACCAACCCGAGCATTGTGGCGGCAGGTAAAGAGCCCATCTGGGACGTACTGCCACGCCTGCAAAAGGCCATTGGCGAAAATGGCGTTCTGTTTGCCCAGACGATGAGTCGGGATGCGGATGGCATGGTGAAAGAAGCCAAACGCCTGAGCAACGCGGTACCGGGCATCGTGGTGAAAATTCCGGTCACTTCCGAAGGTCTCGCAGCTATCAAACAATTGAAAAAAGAAGGCATTACAACACTCGGCACTGCCGTATACAGCGCGGCGCAGGGACTGCTGGCAGCGCTGGCCGGGGCAAAATATGTCGCACCGTATGTTAACCGTATTGACGCTCAGGGCGGCGACGGTATCCGCACTGTACAGGAGTTGCAAACATTGCTGGAGCTGCATGCACCAAACAGCATGGTGCTGGCAGCCAGTTTTAAAACGCCACGTCAGGCACTGGATTGCTTACTGGCAGGATGTGAGGCAATCACCCTGCCATTAGATGTAGCGCAACAAATGCTCAACACCCCTGCGGTAGAGTCAGCAATAGAGAAGTTTGAGCAGGACTGGAACAACGCATTTGGTCACATCAACCTGTGAAGAGGATTAAAGTATGGATCGCATAATTCAATCACCTGGTAAGTACATCCAGGGGGCAGATGTTATTACCCGTCTTGGCAGCTATCTCAAACCACTGGCAGAACGCTGGCTGGTCGTTGGGGACAAGTTTGTCTTAGGTTTTGCACAACCCGCTGTAGAAAAAAGCTTCCATGATGCCGGTTTATCACTGGAAATCGTGCCATTTGGCGGTGAATGTTCACAAAACGAAATCGACCGCCTGCGCGGTGTGGCTGAACAAGCGAAGTGTGGCGCGGTTCTCGGTATTGGCGGTGGTAAAACGCTGGATACCGCGAAAGCGCTGGCTCACTTTATGGACGTGCCCGTCGCCATTGTGCCAACCATTGCTTCAACCGATGCGCCATGCAGCGCGCTGTCCGTGATTTATACCGATGCTGGCGAATTCGATCGCTATCTGCTGCTGCCCAACAATCCAGACAGGGTTATTGTTGACACCAAAATTGTGGCGGGCGCACCGGCGCGTCTGTTAGCTGCGGGTATTGGCGATGCGCTGGCGACCTGGTTTGAAGCACGCGCCTGTTCACGCAGTGGCGCCACCACGATGGCGGGTGGTCAGTGTACTCAGGCTGCGCTGGCGCTGGCTGAACTGTGCTACAACACGCTGATTGAAGAAGGCGAAAAAGCCATGCTTGCCGCCGAGCAGCATGTGGTTACCCCGGCACTGGAACGCGTCGTTGAAGCCAACACCTATCTGAGCGGCGTTGGTTTTGAAAGCGGTGGTCTGGCTGCCGCGCACGCAATCCATAACGGCCTGACGGCAATCCCGGATGCACATCACTACTACCACGGAGAGAAAGTGGCTTTCGGCACGCTAACGCAACTGGTACTGGAAAACGCACCGGTAGAAGAAATTGAAACCGTCGCCGCATTGTGTCATTCCGTTGGTCTGCCGATTACGCTGGCGCAGCTGGACATCAAACAGGATATTCCAGCCAAAATGCGCATAGTGGCACAAGCAGCCTGTGTCGAGGGCGAAACAATTCACAACATGCCTGGCGGTGCGACACCCGATCAGGTTTATGCCGCCCTGCTGGTGGCAGACCAGTACGGTCAGCGTTATCTGCAGGAATGGGAATAAAATCTGACCAAGACTCCCGGCTCACGCCGGGAGTCTTTTTGAATGTCCTTCCTGTCGCTTCATTTTCCATCCGCCTGCGTTTTCCGGCTCACAAGCGCTAACGCCAGTACAATCAGCACAATGCCGCCGCCTTCAATCGGTCCTGGATTTTCACCAAGCAACCACCAGGAAAACAGCACACCGCATACTGGCACCGCCAGCGTACTTAAACTGGCAATGCTCGCAGGAAGATTTTTCAGCACAAATAACCACAGGCTCCAGGCCAGCGCAGTGGCCAGAATGGCGCTATAGGCCAGTGCCCAAAAGACAATAGGTTGCCAGTTAACTTCCGGTTGGGGCACCCACCAGGCAACGACGCTCATGACCAGCGCGGCATACAGCATTTGCCACGCCGTGAGTGAGAGCAAATCAATCCTGGGATGACGAGCGTACATTCGCTTGGCGACAATTGCGCTCGCCCCCCAGCTCACACCGGAAAGGATCGCCAGCAACGCACTTTTCATCGAGGTGAAATCAAGCTGCCACGGTTGCATCACCAGCACCAGTCCAACAGCGGCAATGCCGATTGCCGCATATTGCATACGTCGAAACCGCTCCCCCAGAAACAACGCCGCCAGGATCACCACCCAGAATGGCATGGTATAAGTGAGGATGGCGACCTTTCCCGCCCCGCCGCTGACCAGCGCCCATTGCGCCAGTCCGATCATGCCACAGGTCTGTAACAACGCTATCGCCAGGGTAAATTTAAACGGCGTCGGTCTTAATCCACGACCACGCAAGAGCAAAACAAGAAATAAGACGAGGGTGCCGAAAATACAGCGAAGAGATGTAAAGTCGAACGCGCCAATATAGCTCGTGACTTGCTTCATGAAGATCCAGCTATAACTCCAGATAAGAGTGAGAACGAGAAGACCACTGACAGCCAGTGGGTTGCTCTTTCCTGAGGCAGACATGATAAATCCCGTAGAGTGACGTTTCCTTTATGTACTATACCTTAAATAATTCGAGTTGCAGGAAGGCGGCAAAGGAAGAAATCCCCAGGGGCATAGATAACTATGTGACTGGGGTTTCTGAGTGTAGCCAACACACCGGCAACTTGAAGTATGACCGGTATATACGCCTCAAAAAAAACTTCAGCGACTGCCGGGAAGCAGCCGCTGAAGTGTTAGACGTTGAGATTACAGCAGATCAAAACGGTCCAGATTCATCACTTTCACCCATGCCGCGACAAAGTCCTTCACGAACTTCTCGTGGGCATCGCTGCAAGCATAAACTTCTGCCAGTGCACGCAGTACCGAGTTAGAACCGAATACCAGATCGGCGCGGGTAGCGGTGTATTTCACATCACCGTTCAGGCGGTCGCGCCCTTCAAACAGTTCTTGCGACTCATCCACCGCTTTCCATTCGTTGCGCATATCCAGCAGATTGACGAAGAAATCATTGCTGAGCACGCCAGGACGATCGGTAAAGACGCCATGCTGGCTACCATCAAAGTTGGTTCCCAGCACACGCATACCGCCCACCAGCACGGTCATTTCCGGTGCGGTTAACGTCAGCTGCTGCGCTTTATCAATCAGCAGCGATTCGGTGGTTGATACGTCAGGACGGGAACGATAGTTACGGAAGCCATCGGCAATCGGCTTCAGCAATTCAAACATCTCAATATCGGTTTGATCCTGACGCGCATCCACGCGGCCTGGAACAAAAGGTACAGTGATACTGACGCCCGCTGCACTTGCTGCCTTCTCCACACCGACAACACCGGCCAGCACGATAATATCGGCCAACGAGGCTGTATGGGCAGATTTATAGATACCTTCCAGCACAGGCAGAACACGTGCAGCAGTGGCATTCACATCCCAACCACGTTGTGGATTCAGCGCCAGGCGAGCACCGTTAGCACCGCCACGTTTGTCACCACCACGGAATGTAGAAGCCGAAGCCCACGCCACCGATACCAGCTCGCCTACGGAAAGTCCGGAAGCCGCGATGGTCGCCTTCAGGTTAAGAATATCTTCTTCGCTTGGGTTGAAGAACGCATGCGGCAGCGGATCCTGCCAAATCAGATCTTCTTGTGGTACTTCCGGTCCAATGTAACGCGCTTTCGGCCCCATATCACGGTGCGTCAGTTTAAACCACGCACGGGCAAAAGCTTCGTTGAACGCCTGCGGATCGTTAAGGAAACGACGAGAGATTTTCTCGAACTCAGGATCAAAACGCAGCGTCAGGTCGGTGACCAGCATCGTCGGCTTACGTTTTTTCGACGGATCAAACGGATCAGGAATGATTTCTGGCGCATCAACCGCTTCAAACTGGATAGCACCAGCCGGGCTGCGAGTTTGTACCCATTCGTATTTGAACAGGTTCTCGAAGAAATAGTTGCTCCACTGGGTTGGTGTTTGCGTCCAGACCACTTCCAGACCAGACGTGATAGCATCTGCGCCCGCACCGCTACCATAGCTGCTGGCCCAGCCTAAACCCTGTGCTTCAATCGGTGCTGACTCTGGGTCGGCCCCGACATGTGACGCAGGTGCTGCACCGTGAGTTTTACCCAACGTATGACCACCACCGATCAGCGCTACGGTTTCTTCGTCGTTCATCCCCATGTTGCCGAATGTCGCACGAATAGCTGCAGCTGCAGAAAGCGGCTCACCGCTGTGATCCGGACCTTCCGGGTTTACATAGATAAGCCCCATCTCGGTCGCGCCCAATGGCGCTTTTGCCAGCTCTTCAGGGTGGCGGTGAGTCAGCCAGGCTTTCTCATCACCCCAGTTTACGTCAAGATCCGGTTCCCAGACGTCTTCACGACCAGCACCAAAACCGAAGGTACGGAAACCTGAGTTTTCCAGCGCTACGTTACCCGCAAGGATAAACAGATCAGCCCAGGAAATTTTCTGACCATATTTCTGCTTAACTGGCCACAGCAGACGGCGTGCCTTATCAAGACTCACGTTGTCCGGCCAGGAGTTCAGTGGTGCAAAACGCTGCTGTCCACGACCCGCTCCACCGCGTCCATCAATAGAGCGATAGGTACCTGCGCCGTGCCATGCCATGCGGATAAATAAACCGGCATAAGTGCCCCAGTCAGCGGGCCACCACGGTTGAGATTCGGACAGGAGGGCTCTGAGATCCCCTTTCAGGGCAGAATAGTCGAGTTTGCTAAATTCTTTGCGGTAGTTAAAGTCCTCACCCAGTGGGTTCGAACGGTTGGAATGTTGGTTCAGCAGATCTACACGGAGTTGATTAGGCCACCAGTCGCGGTTGCTCGTTCCTGCTCCCGCGCTCTGGTCGTGACCGCCTTGATGAAAAGGACACTTACCGGCAGTTGATGCGTTATGGTTATCGTCGGACATGCTCATCTATATGCTCCCTTTACAGTGTTCTGACTACGATATACACCACCAGAGATAAGATATAGTCGAAATAACCCACAGATTCGATAGCTAATTCCTTTTATATTTTAAGTTACAGAGATGTAGATCAAAATGATCAATAAAAAGCCCTCCGTAGAGGGCTGGGGCATCTGTTTAATTCGGTCTTACACCCAGCGTGTGGCAAATAGCGTAGCTCATTTCCGCACGATTGAGGGTATAGAAGTGGAAATCTTTCACCCCTTCACGACTTAAAATCTTCACCATATCCATGGCGATATTCGCCCCAACCAGCTTACGGGTCTCGGCATCGTCATCCAGGCCATCAAACATTGTCGACATCCACGCCGGAATGCGAACGTTAGTCATGTCAGCAAATTTTTTCGCCTGCTTAAAGTTAGAAACCGGCAGAATGCCCGGGATAATCTCCACATCGATCCCCGCAGACACACAGCGATCGCGAAAACGCAGATAGCTTTCCACATCAAAGAAAAATTGGGTGATCGCGCGGTTCGCTCCGGCATCGACCTTACGCTTCAGGTTGAGCAAATCAGCCTGTGCGCTTTTCGCTTCAGGATGCACTTCCGGATAAGCCGCAACTGAGATATCAAAATCTGCGACATCTTTCAGCAAGGTCACCAGATCAGAAGCGTACATATCCGGCTTACCACCACCTGCCGGCAAATCACCGCGCAGAGCAACAATATGACGAATACCGTTGTTCCAGTAATCCTGAGCAATAGTGCGCAACTCATCACGGGTAGCATCAATACAGGTCAGGTGCGGAGCCGCTTCGAGGCCCGTGCGATCCTTAATTCCCTTAATAATGCTGTGCGTGCGGTCACGCTCACCCGAGTTTGCACCATAGGTGACGGAAACAAACTTAGGTTTCAGACTGCTCAGACGATCGATGGAGTTCCACAGGGTTTGCTCCATTTCACTGGTGCGCGGCGGGAAAAACTCGAACGAAACGTTAATCTGACCCTGCACTTCTGCCAGGCTCTGATTCAGGGCTTCCCGCTGGTTGGCGTGAAAAAAGCTCATACCTTACCTCATCAATCTTTTGTCGTTATATGTTGTGTTGTGAACTGCTATACGTTTAGACGTCTAGATGTAAAAATGACGGAAAAGCGCAGTGACGTCAACTGAAAAATCATTGTGGAAGGTGAGGAATACTCAGCGAAGGTGAAATAAATTCATTCTGGTTTGCTGGCAGAAGAGATTTTATCAACGCCGGGAGCCATTTCAGGCGATCTTCCTGCCCTGGTGATATCACCAGACCAGTGTTGATACGCAAATCACAGCCATTCAGCGGGCAAAAAGTCACGCCCTGACGCTGAATAGCCGCAAAAGAGGCGGGGAGAATACTCAGGCCATCGCCATGCGCAATTCGGGCTAACAAAACATCATGTTCAAGAGGTTCTTCAATGCAGGCAGGAGAATAACCTGCGCGTCTGAATATCTGGTGGGTATAGTCGAAAAAGGCCGGATTACGCTCTCTCTTAAACCAGAACAGCGGCCTGTGATTGAGCGTCCTCAGTGACAGCGATTTCTCAGCCGCTTCTGGCCAGGAGGCTGGCAACGCGGCAATCAGCGGCTCATGCCAGGGTAAATCCGTCACCGTAACCCCCGCCGTTTCCAGCGGTAATGCCACCAGCGCAGCATCCAGTTTACCCCGGCGTACCTGCCGCACCAGTTCGGTCGACGCGTGACGTACAATGTGCAGCGTCTCGACACGCTCAACCAAATGCGACTCAAACGATGCAAATATACCTTGCTCAAACGCAGTGCTTAACCCCAGTCGTAGCCCTTGCCCATCCGCTTTCGCCAGTTGGCTCAACGCAAGATAGGTTGTGTCCTGTAGCGTCAGCAGCGGGCGAACCATCTCCAGTACACGCAACCCATCTTCCGTCAGCGAGAGTCCACGGCTATGACGGGTAAAAAGCGTCACCCCCAGGCGAACTTCAAGCTGGCGAATATGGCGACTGAGCGGAGGCTGCGACATAAACAGGCGCTGTGCCGCACGGCTCATGTTGTTCTCTTCCGCTACCACGACGAAATAGCGTAGCAGGCGGATATCCAGAGAATTAAGCGGTTGGGTTGTCATACCGAAAAGGTATCACGAAAACGGTATTATCTATAGAAACGCCCACAACCTATCCTCACGTCATACACCAGACAAACGAGGGATAAACCATGTTTTCAGAACGCTATATTACCGGACAAAAAATGCTGCAACAGGTGGATGGCAAAAGCGGCGACGCAGTGCTGGAAAGCCTGAAAGATATTGCGCCAGATTTCGCCCGCTATCTGCTCGAATTTCCTTTCGGTGATATCTATTCCCGACCGGGACTCGATTTACGCAGTCGGGAAATTGCGACCGTCGCCGCATTAACCGCTCTTGGCAACGCGACGCCACAGTTGAAAGTACACATTGCCGCTGCTCTGCATGTTGGATTAACGCAGGAAGAGATCATTGAGGTGATAATGCAGATGGCTGTATATGCAGGTTTTCCAGCCGCGCTGAATGGCCTTTTCGCTGCAAAAGAGGTCTTTTCAGCTCACGAATAGCGAAGCTGCCCGCCGGATAAGATGCGTTAACATCTTTATCCGGCCTAACAATCACACTGGCCGGATAAACTCAGCGTCATCCGGCAACAAAACTACAGCAGTTGCGCCAGGCGATTGATATCCGACTGAATAGCGCCAGCAGTCACATCTCGACCCGCCCCCGGTCCGCGAATCACCAGCGGGTTATCGCGATACCAGCGACTTTCAATGGCGAACACGTTATCGCACGGCAGTAGCGCCGCCAGCGGATGTTCTGGTCGCACCGCTTCAACACCGACGCGTGCTTTGCCGTTAGCATCAAAACGCGCCACGTAGCGTAGCACCAGCCCCATTTCACGGGCGGCTTCCAGACGCTGTACCATCTGCTCGTTCAGCTCATCGCCATTTTCAAAGAAATGATCAATTGAGCCTTCTTCACAGTGCGCTGGTACCAGGGACTCCACACGAACCTGATCCGGTTCGATATCGTAACCGGCTTCGCGCGCCAGAATCACCAGCTTGCGCATCACATCTTTGCCCGAAAGGTCCACTCGCGGGTCCGGTTCAGTCAACCCCTGCTGCCACGCCTGATCCACCAGATCGGTAAACGGGACAGATCCGTCAAATTGCAGGAACAGCCACGACAGCGTACCGGAGAAGATCCCACTGATCGACAGAATGGTATCACCGCTATCAATCAGATCGCGCACGGTATGGTTGATCGGCAACCCGGCGCCAACGGTGGCGTTATACAACCAATGGCGGCCCGTTTTTTCGAAGGCATCGTGGATTTGGCGATACTTGTTACTGGTGCTCGCGCCTGCCAGTTTATTGGCGCTGATAACGTGAAAACCGTGGCTGGCGAAATCCAGATACTGATCCGCCAGCTGTTCGCTGGCGGTCACGTCCAGCACAACTAAATCATCATACGGGTGGGCGCGCATCCACAGGAACAGCGACTCTTCATCCTGTTCCACTGCTTCGTCATCGAAGAAGGCTAATGCGCGGCTGGCATCCAGCCCTTCATAGTTCAGCAGGCTACGGCGGCTATCCACCACGCCTGCCAGCACAAACTCAAAACCGGTACGTGCAGAAAGCGTGCTTTGTTCACGGGCGAACAGTTCCAGCCAGCGAGAACCAATATTCCCCTTCCCGAACAACACCAGACCAATACGTTTTTCTGCGCGGAAGATAGACTGGTGCAGTCCCTGAATCAGGCTTTCAGTCGGACCGGTACGCAGTACGGCAACCAGACTGATGCCCTCTTCCGACTGCCAGGTAAACTCTACCGGCTGACCTTTCAGTTGCTGCCAGAAACGGTGGCAGTGCAGCGGATTGCGTGTCACGCCAGCCCCAACCATCGCCACCAGCGCCAGCCCCTGACGTAAACGCAGCTCGCCAGGTAAACCGGCCTCATCAAGAATTTTCAGTGCGCCGTCAGCGACTTCTGAGGTGTAGCAAAATTGCAGGAGTTGGCGATCGGGATGCACGCCAACCGCCAGCGGACGCACCTGTGTGCGTTTTAAAATCTGATCGATCTCTTTATACGCCAGCTTAAAGTCCTGACCGCCTGGAACCAGGAATTCAATCAGGCAGACATCGTCATGGCTGGTCACAATACGCGCTCCGGTACCGGAAGCCAGCACGCGTTCAATGCGCGTAGATCCCTGATCCGGCGTATAGCTGCAGCGCAACTGAAGGTCGATATCGCTGCCAGAAACCGGCTGTAAAGTCCGGGCATGCAGAACCGGAGCGGCCAGACGAGCCAGTTCGCTGGCTTCGTCCAGACGCAGCAATGGCAACAGACAGGCATCCTTCACTTTTCGTGGGTCCGCACTGTATACCCCGGCGACATCGCTCCAGATGGTCACCCGGGAAACACCCGCCAGCGCACCGACTTGCGTCGCAGAGTAGTCAGAGCCGTTACGCCCCAGCAATACCGTTTCGCCCGCATTGCTGCGACTGATAAAACCGGTCACTACCAGGCGCTTGCCCGGATGCTGAGCCAGCAGTTGTTGTAATAATGGGTAAGAGAGACCTTCATCCACCTGCGGTTGAGCGCCGCGCTCAGCACGCAAAAACTCACGCGCATCCAGCCAGGTCGACTCCAGCCCCTGCTGATTAAGCACGGCAGACATCAGGCGTGCCGACCACACTTCGCCATGCCCTACGACTTCGGCGTAGACCGCATCGTTCACGCCACTGTCGAGCAAACCGGCCAGGCGCTCCAGATCGTTGATAAACGCGCCGATCAACCCATCGGCCACGTCTGGCGGCAATAAGCCGCTAATAAGTTCGCTCTGATAGCGGCGTAACGCCTGCTGAACCTGATGCGCAGAAAGACGATCGGTCTGGCTTAACTTCAGCCAGCTAATCAACTGGTTAGTGGTGCTGCCTGCAGCTGAAACAACCATCATATCGTCAGGCTGCGAGTACTCCGCCATAATACCTGCGACACGCAAATAACATTTCACGTCTGCCAGACTACTACCACCAAATTTGTGCAGTTGACGACCCTTCGCCCCTGCCTGCGCAATCACACTCATGTTTACCCCTTGTTTGCAGCCCGGAAGCCATTTTCCAGGTCGGCAATTAAATCTTCGCCATCTTCAATACCGGTGGAGATACGCAGCAGCGTTTCAGAAATTCCGGCAGCAGCACGCGCTTCTGGTGCCATACCCGCATGTGTCATGGTTGCGGCGTGGGAGATCAGACTTTCAACTCCCCCTAATGATTCCGCCAGCGTAAACAACGACAACCCGCCCAGGAAGCGACGCAGCGTTTGCTCATCACCATCCAGTTCAAAACTCAACATCGCGCCAAAACCTTTTTGTTGGCGCGCGGCAATCTCATGCCCCTGATTATCCGGCAGTGACGGGTGATACAGTTTTTTCACCAGCGGCTGGGTTTGCAAATAGTCCACAATCGCCTGAGCATTACGTTGTGCCACTTCCATACGCGGTGACAAAGTACGCAGGCCACGCAACAGCAGATAGCTATCAAATGCGCCGCCGGTTACGCCAATATTATTCGCCCACCATGCCAGCTCAGTGACCGTTTCAGGATCTTTCGCAATCACTACGCCAGCCACCACATCAGAGTGACCGTTTAAATATTTCGTGCATGAATGCAACACCAGATCGGCGCCCAATGCCAGTGGATTTTGCAGTGCAGGGCTTAAAAAAGTGTTATCCACAACACTCACCGCGCCAGCTTCACGCGCCAGCTGGCAGATTTTCGCAATATCCACCACGCGTAACAGGGGATTACTCGGGCTTTCCACCAGCACTAACTGCGGTTTTTCCGCCAGTGCCGCCTTGAGTGCCTGCTCATTACCCTGATCGACAAACAGGACGCGATAACAACCGCGCTTCGCCAGACTGTCAAACAGACGATAGCTGCCGCCGTAACAGTCGTGTGGCGCCACCAGTAAATCACCAGGCTTCAGGAACACCGTAGTCACCAGATGGATCGCCGACATGCCAGTATTGGTCAGCACTGCACCAGCCCCTCCTTCCAGCTCAGCCAGCGCGCGCTGGACGACATCACGCGTCGGGTTGCCGCGACGTGAATAGTCATGGGCTCGCGGCTCATTAAAACCAGTGAAGTTATAGGTACTGGAAAGGTGAATCGGCGGGACAACGCAACCGTACTGCTCGTCGTCATTTAATCCGCTACGCACTGCGATGGTGGCCTGTTTACGCGTCATATTGAGGAGTTCCTGGCTGAGCCGGTGAAAAGTCAGGCACCAGAGTAATCATTGTTACAATAGCCGTCAATACATCTGGACATCTAAACTTCTTTGCGTATAGATTGAGCAAACTGGAAATAGCCGTTAAAATTATATGCATTAGCGCACATCTGCGATGGCTAACTTCGTGTCAGGGCCTCGCCACTACGATAAACTACGCGCAATGAAATTATGGCTCGGGCTCAGTTTCCGGCCTCAATATAAATGACAAAGAGGATTAGGTATCTCATGGCTGAATGGAGCGGCGAATATATCAGCCCATACGCTGAGCACGGTAAGAAGAGTGAGCAAGTCAAAAAAATTACGGTTTCCATTCCTCTGAAGGTGTTAAAAATCCTTACCGATGAACGCACGCGTCGTCAGGTGAACAACCTGCGCCACGCCACCAACAGCGAACTGCTGTGTGAAGCGTTTCTGCATGCCTTTACCGGGCAACCGTTACCCAACGATGATGATCTGCGTAAAGAACGCAGTGATGAAATTCCTGAAGAGGCGAAGGTAATTATGCGTGAACTGGGGATCGACCCGGAAACGTGGGAATACTAAACGCCGGGTACAAAAAAAGCGCCGTAAGGCGCTTTTTTTTGACAGCAGAAAAACTTATTTGCTGCCCGGGATGCTGAAACGCTTGTTGAAGCGATCAACACGGCCACCGGTAGCAACATCACGCTGCTTGCCAGTATAGAACGGGTGGCACTGACCGCACACGTCCAGGTTCAGATCGTGACCGACGGTAGAGCGGATTTTCATGACGTTACCGCAAGAGCAGTTTGCAGTAATTTCTTCGTATTTCGGGTGAATATCTTTTTTCATGGGGAAACCTCGGTTTAAGGCCGCGTCGCTCTTCCAGCCCTAACGCCAGACACCACGCGATGTTAATAGTATAGGTCAGTGATACAAATTTGTATCAAAGGCGGCGAATCATACAGAAATTAACCTGCTCATGCAAACTGATCCGCATTCCGCTTCTCACTAATGTGTATACTAACCCGCCAGAATTCAAGTCAGGATGATTAAATGCCCGTTGCGCACGTTGCCTTACCCGTCCCGCTACCCCGCACCTTTGACTACCTCTTGCCGGAAGGCATGAACGCAAAAGCCGGGTGTCGCGTACGTGTGCCCTTTGGCAAGCAGCAGGAGCGTGTCGGCATTGTCCTGTCGGTAAGCGAGCAAAGCGAACTGCCGCTGAATGAATTAAAAGCCGTGATTGAGGTACTGGACAGCGAACCGGTCTATTCCTCCTCCGTCTGGCGTTTACTGCTGTGGGCTGCTGATTATTACCACCACCCTATTGGCGACGTGCTGTTTCATGCTTTGCCTATTCTGCTACGCCAGGGAAGACCTGCCACTAACGCGCCAATGTGGTACTGGTTTGCCACCGAAGAAGGTCAGGTTATTGATTTAAACAGCCTGAAGCGCTCCCCCAAACAACAGCAGGCGCTGGCAGCGCTACGCCAGGGAAAAATCTGGCGTGACCAGGTGGCTGAACTCGAATTTAATGACGCCGCATTACAAGCACTGCGTAAAAAAGGTCTCTGCGACCTGGCGAGCGAAACGCCAGGTTTCAGTGACTGGCGCACGCACTACGCCGTTTCCGGTGAGCGGTTACGGCTAAATACCGAACAGGCCACTGCCGTTGGAGCGATTCACAGCGAATCAGACTGTTTTAGCGCCTGGCTACTAGCAGGCGTGACGGGTTCTGGCAAAACAGAAGTCTATCTGAGCGTACTGGAAAATATCCTCGCCCAGGGCAAACAGGCGCTGGTGATGGTGCCGGAGATTGGTCTGACACCACAAACCATTGCCCGCTTTCGCGAACGCTTCAATGCTCCGGTAGAAGTATTGCACTCCGGTCTGAATGACAGCGAACGTCTTTCTGCCTGGCTGAAAGCGAAAAATGGTGAAGCGGCGATTGTCATCGGTACGCGTTCATCACTGTTTACACCGTTTAAAAATCTCGGCGTAATTGTCATCGACGAAGAGCACGACAGCTCCTATAAACAGCAGGAAGGCTGGCGCTATCACGCCCGCGATCTGGCGGTTTACCGCGCCCACAGCGAGCAGATCCCCATTATTCTCGGGTCGGCCACTCCGGCGCTGGAAACGCTGTGCAACGTGCGGCAAAAAAAATACCGTATGCTGCGCCTGACGCGCCGCGCCGGAAATGCGCGTCCTGCCATTCAGCACGTACTGGATCTAAAAGGTCAGCAGGTACAGGCCGGACTGGCTCCTGCGCTTATCACCCGCATGCGTCAGCATCTGCAGGCGGATAATCAGGTAATTCTCTTTCTTAATCGCCGGGGATTTGCCCCTGCACTGCTATGCCACGACTGCGGCTGGATTGCCGAATGCCCGCGCTGCGATCACTACTACACGCTGCATCAGGCGCAGCATCATTTGCGCTGCCACCACTGTGACAGTCAGCGTCCCATACCGCGTCAGTGTCCTTCCTGCGGTTCTACGCATATGGTACCGGTCGGACTCGGCACCGAACAGCTTGAACAGGCTTTAGCCCCCTTCTTCCCAGGTGTACCGATTTCGCGTATTGACCGCGATACCACCAGCCGTAAAGGGGCGCTGGAGCAGCATCTGGCAGAAGTGCATCGCGGCGGCGCACGAATTCTTATCGGCACACAAATGCTGGCAAAAGGTCACCACTTCCCGGACGTCACACTGGTGGCATTACTGGATGTGGACGGTGCGCTATTCTCGGCAGATTTTCGTTCAGCAGAGCGCTTCGCCCAGCTTTACACACAGGTATCCGGGCGTGCAGGCCGTGCCGGTAAACAGGGTGAAGTGGTGCTGCAAACGCACCACCCTGAACATCCACTGCTGCAAACCTTACTGTATAAAGGTTATGACGCCTTTGCCGAACAGGCACTGGCCGAACGCCAAACGCTGCAGCTTCCACCGTGGACCAGTCATGTGATCGTACGGGCAGAAGACCATAACAATCAGCATGCGCCGATGTTCCTGCAGCAACTGCGCAATCTGATTCAGGCCAGTCCGCTGGCCGACGACAAACTCTGGGTGCTCGGCCCGGTTCCTGCACTGGCACCCAAGCGTGGCGGCCGTTATCGCTGGCAAATTTTGTTGCAACATCCGTCACGCATTCGACTGCAACATATCGTTAGCGGGACACTGGCGTTAATCAATACGCTGCCTGATGCACGCAAGGTCAAATGGGTGTTGGATGTCGATCCCATTGAGGGATAGCCCCCTCATGATGCGAGGCGGATCGTAAAATTAAATATCCATCACACTTTTTATGAAAATTCTGTAACTGCTTCTATTCACTATCTGATAAAAATATTTCAAATGAAGGTTACCCAGGGACAGGTCTGCGCCAGCAGCTCTCTGGCGAGGAGAAAGAGTGAAACCGAATAAGCAGGTCGCTGCCGCTACGATGAAAGATGTTGCCCTGAAGGCGAAAGTCTCCACGGCAACCGTCTCCCGTGCATTAATGAACCCGGACAAAGTCTCTCAGTCCACCCGTAGCCGGGTTGAGCAGGCCGCGCTGGAAGTGGGATATCTCCCCCAATCGATGGGGCGCAACGTTAAGCGCAATGAATCACGTACCATTCTGGTGATTGTTCCGGATATTTGCGACCCGTTCTTTAGTGAAATTATCCGGGGCATTGAGGTCACCGCCGCGGAGCAGGGGTACCTGGTGCTGATCGGTGATTGCGCGCACCAGAACCAGGAGGAAAAGACTTTTCTTAACCTCATTATCACCAAGCAGATCGATGGCATGGTACTGCTTAGCTCACGTCTGCCGTTTGATGCCAGCGTGGAAGAGCAACGCAATTTGCCACCGATGGTGATGTCCAACGAATTCGCGCCAGAGCTGGAGCTCCCCACCGTTCATATTGATAACCTCACCGCTGCGTTTAATGCGATGAACTATCTGCTTGAACTGGGTCATCAGCGTATTGGCTGTATCGCCGGGCCAGAGGATATGCCACTGTGTCACTACCGCCTGCAAGGTTACGTTCAGGCGTTGCGCCGCAGCGGGATTACGGTCGATCCACATTTTATCGCGCGCGGTAATTTTACCTATGAAGCAGGTGCAAACGCACTGAAACAGCTGCTTGAGCTACCACAGCCGCCTACCGCTGTTTTCTGTCACAGCGATGTCATGGCGCTGGGCGCACTCTCATATGCCAAACGTCAGGGCTTAAAAGTACCTGACGATTTATCCATTATTGGCTTTGATAACATTTCACTCACAGAATTTTGTGATCCACCCCTGACAACCGTTGCACAGCCGCGTTTCGATATCGGACGTGAAGCTATGCTGTTACTGCTCGATCAATTACAAGGGCATAACGTCAGTAGTGGCTCACGTTTACTGGACTGTGAGCTTATTATTCGGGGCTCTACGCGGGCATTGACTTAAAGTAAAGTGCTTTCGGACTCCCCTGTCTGGTCAAAGGCCCGCCGCTTAAGTAACATGGCGGGCTGACGAACGAATAAATACAGCGAAACGATAGTGGCACAACGAGATTATGTACGTCGCGGCCAACCGGCACCTTCGCGGCGCAAAAAGAGCACTTCACGGAAAAAGCAACGCAATACGTCAGCGGTATCCCCCGCGATGGTCGCTATTGCGGCAGCCGTACTTGTGACCTTTATCGGTGGTCTGTACTTCATTACGCATCACAAGAAAGAAGAGTCCGAAACGCTGCAAAGCCAGAAAGTCACCGGTAATGGGATCCCACCGAAACCGGAAGAACGCTGGCGATACATCAAAGAGCTGGAAAGCCGCCAGCCGGGCGTGCGTGCGCCAACCGAACCTTCTGCTGGCGGTGAAGTGCTTAACGCCGATCAGCTTACCAATGAGCAGCGTCAGCTCCTGGCGCAAATGCAGGCTGATATGCGTCAGCAGCCCACGCAGCTCAATGAGGTACCGTGGAACGAACAAACGCCTGAACAACGCCAGCAAACTCTGCAGCGCCAGCGTCAGGTGCAGCAACAGCAGTGGACCAACGCACAGCAACAGGCTCAGCAGCCGCGTACGCGGGTAACGGAACAACCTTACCAGCAACAGCAACAGCAACAGCAACAGCAACAGCAACAGCAACAAACGCGTACGGTACAAGCTGCGCCGGTACAACAGCCGCGTCAAACGCAGCCAAAACCGGCGGCCCAACAGCCGTACCAGGATCTGTTGCAGACGCCAGCGCATACCACAGCTGCTCAGCCGAAAACGCAACCAGCCGCGCCGATTACGCATGAAACAGAAGCGCCAAAACAGACGGCAGAGAAAAAAGATGAACGTCGCTGGATGGTTCAGTGTGGATCATTTAAAGGGGCTGAGCAGGCAGAAACTGTGCGTGCTCAGTTGGCCTTTGAGGGCTTCAATTCCCGCATAACCACCAACAACGGCTGGAATCGCGTGGTCATTGGCCCGCTCAAAGGCAAAGAAAATGCCGACAACACTATCAGTCGTCTGAAAGTGGCTGGCCACACAAACTGCATTCGACTCGCTACCGGGGGTTGAAACCCCCAAAATCCCCCCCATCTATACTTGCATTACGCCCCGTACACTGTGCGGGGCCTGTATTCTGCATTTGTAACCAAGGGGTCTGCTCGTGACAACAATAGTAAGCGTACGCCGTAACGGCCATGTGGTAATCGCCGGTGATGGTCAGGCCACACTGGGTAACACCGTAATGAAAGGCAACGTGAAAAAAGTCCGCCGTCTGTACAACGACAAAGTCATTGCGGGCTTTGCGGGCGGCACTGCGGATGCATTCACGCTGTTTGAATTGTTTGAACGCAAACTGGAAATGCATCAGGGTCATCTGGTGAAAGCTGCCGTTGAACTGGCGAAAGACTGGCGAACCGATCGTATGCTGCGCAAACTCGAAGCATTGTTGGCCGTTGCAGATGAAACTGCATCGCTCATCATCACGGGTAATGGCGATGTCATCCAGCCAGAAAACGATCTGATTGCCATCGGCTCCGGCGGTCCCTACGCCCAGGCTGCAGCACGCGCTCTGCTGGAAAACACCGAGCTTGGCGCACGCGAGATTGCTGAGAAAGCGTTGGATATTGCAGGGGATATCTGCATTTATACCAACCACTTCCATACCATCGAAGAATTGAACTCCAAAGCGTAAGGATCCCCCATGTCTGAAATGACCCCACGCGAAATTGTCAGCGAACTGAACAAACACATTATCGGCCAGGATAACGCCAAGCGTTCCGTGGCGATTGCCCTGCGTAACCGCTGGCGCCGTATGCAGCTCGACGAAGAGCTGCGCCATGAAGTCACGCCAAAAAACATTCTGATGATTGGTCCAACCGGTGTCGGTAAAACCGAAATTGCCCGCCGTCTGGCAAAACTGGCCAACGCGCCGTTCATCAAAGTTGAAGCAACGAAATTCACCGAAGTCGGCTATGTTGGTAAAGAAGTTGACTCCATCATCCGCGATTTAACCGACGCAGCCATTAAAATGGTTCGCGTTCAGGCTATCGAGAAAAACCGCTTCCGTGCAGAAGAAATGGCGGAAGAACGTATTCTCGATGTGCTGATTCCTCCAGCCAAAAATAACTGGGGACAGTCAGAACAGCCGCAGGAACCTTCCGCTGCACGTCAGGCGTTCCGTAAAAAACTGCGTGAAGGCCAACTGGACGATAAAGAGATTGAGATTGATCTCGCTGCTGCACCGATGGGCGTAGAAATCATGGCGCCTCCGGGAATGGAAGAGATGACCAGCCAGTTGCAGTCCATGTTCCAGAACTTAGGCGGCCAGAAACAAAAACCGCGTAAGCTGAAAATTAAAGATGCGATGAAGCTGCTGATTGAAGAAGAAGCGGCGAAACTGGTCAACCCGGAAGAGCTGAAACAGGAAGCTATCGACGCCGTTGAACAACACGGGATCGTGTTTATCGACGAAATCGACAAAATCTGTAAGCGCGGTGAATCTTCTGGTCCGGATGTGTCCCGTGAAGGCGTACAGCGCGACCTGCTGCCGCTGGTTGAAGGCTGCACCGTCTCCACCAAGCACGGCATGGTGAAAACCGATCACATACTGTTTATCGCCTCCGGCGCGTTCCAGGTGGCGAAACCGTCTGACCTGATCCCAGAACTGCAGGGTCGTCTGCCAATCCGCGTCGAGCTACAGGCGCTGACCACCAGCGATTTCGAGCGTATTCTGACTGAACCGAATGCCTCTATCACCGTGCAATACAAAGCGCTGATGGCGACCGAAGGCGTGAATATCGACTTCACTGAATCAGGTATTAAACGTATTGCCGAAGCGGCCTGGCAGGTCAACGAAACCACCGAAAACATCGGTGCACGTCGTTTGCATACCGTTCTCGAGCGTCTGATGGAAGATATTTCCTATGATGCGAGCGATTTGAACGGCCAAAGCATCACAATTGATGCCGAATATGTGAGCAAACATCTGGATGCGCTGGTCGCAGATGAAGATCTGAGCCGTTTTATCCTATAATCGCGTTCAATGCATTTTCATCACTGTTGATGGGGCTGATAAAGCCCCATTTTTATTGGCGCTAAATATGACTGAACAACAACAAATTAGCCGCTCACAAGCCTGGCTGGAAAGTTTACGACCTAAGACCTTACCGCTCGCCTTCGCGGCGATCATCGTCGGTACGGCATTAGCATGGTGGCAAGGGTATTTCGATCCGCTGGTTGCTCTGCTGGCATTAATCACGGCAGGACTGCTGCAAATTCTGTCCAACCTTGCGAACGACTATGGCGATGCTGTCAAAGGCAGCGACAAGCCCGACCGCATAGGGCCGTTACGTGGAATGCAAAAAGGGGTCATCACGCAGCAGGAAATGAAGCGCGCGTTGATTATCACCGTGGTCTTGATCTGCTTGTCCGGTCTGGCGCTGGTAGCAGTGGCCTGCCACACGCTGACTGATTTTGTCGGCTTTTTGATACTCGGCGGCCTGTCGATTATCGCCGCTATCACTTATACCGTAGGTAATCGTCCTTACGGCTATATTGGCCTGGGCGATATTTCCGTGCTGGTCTTCTTCGGCTGGCTCAGCGTTATGGGGAGCTGGTATCTGCAGGCGCATACGCTTATTCCCGCGTTGATTTTGCCGGCAACGGCCTGCGGTCTGCTGGCAACCGCCGTGCTCAATATCAATAACCTGCGCGATATCAACAGCGACAGAGAAAATGGCAAAAACACGCTGGTTGTACGTTTAGGCGCCGTCAATGCCCGTCGTTACCATGCCTGCCTGCTGATGGGTACGCTGGTCTGCCTGGCACTGTTTAACCTGTTCTCGCTGCAAAGTCTGTGGGGATGGCTGTTTATTCTGGCCGCTCCGTTGCTGATCAAACAGGCAAGATATGTGATGCATGAGATGGATCCTACAGCGATGCGCCCAATGCTGGAACGCACCGTGAAAGCTGCGCTATTAACTAACTTACTGTTTGTTGTTGGGATTTTCTTAAGTCAGTGGTCCCTTTAACTGACAAATATCAATTAACAATTGATGATTTTGCCAACAGTACACATAGCGCGATATACTAAAAATTCTCGCAGCAACTGAACGTTAAGCCTATGAAATACGATACATCCGAGCTTTGTGACATCTATCAGGAAGATGTCAACGTCGTGGAACCGCTGTTCTCTAACTTTGGGGGACGGTCGTCGTTTGGCGGACAAATCATCACGGTAAAATGTTTCGAGGACAACGGGTTGCTGTACGATCTGCTCGAACAAAATGGCCGTGGTCGAATTCTGCTGGTCGATGGCGGCGGTTCTGTCCGTCGTGCGCTGGTCGATGCCGAACTGGCTCGTCTGGCTGTACAGAATGAGTGGGAAGGTCTGGTCATCTACGGCTCAGTCCGCCAGGTAGACGATCTGGAAGAACTGGACATCGGCATTCAGGCGATTGCCGCTATTCCGGTGGGTGCCGCAGGTGAAGGAACCGGGGAAAGCGATGTGCGCGTCAACTTTGGTGGCGTGACGTTCTTCTCCGGCGACCATCTGTACGCCGACAATACCGGGATAATCCTTTCCGAAGACCCGCTCGATATCGAGTGATCAAAAAAGGCACCGCAAGGTGCCTTTTTTATGCGTTATCGCTGAGTACCGGAAGCAGCTTGCGCCTTATCCAGCCTACACGTAGGGGCGATTACGCGAGAGATTTCGTGTTGTAGCAAGGCGGCAAACGAAGGTATCCCCAGGAGCATAGTAAACTACGAGACTGGGGGTAACTAAGCGCAGCCAACGCTGCTACGGCGCGAAAGATAAAGCGTAATTAGACTTCTTCCATACGGCCGAGCAGAGCATGCAGACGATCCTGCCAGCCATTCTGCTGTTCTTTCAGACTGTTATTCTCACGCTCCAGCTCTTCACGCTGCTGCTGTGCAGACTGAACTTCCTGCGTCAGTGAGTTATTCTTTTCTTTCAGCTCTTCGATTTCCATCTGCAACAGCGTGATGGTATCAATCGCCTGCTGTACTTTTGCTTCCAGTTTCTCAAACACTTCTAATGACATCGTCATACCTCTCCTGAATTGCAAGGCGTTGATGGATAAAAATCCTCGTCCCGATAACCGGCGACGCCTTAATAAAAACGAGCGCACTCTACTTAGCTCCGATTGTATGAAGCCGCGCCATCCCTGTCCAGCAGCATCCCGCGCAGATTGCGGTTTGCAACACTTTTAATCTTTGTCCTGGTGACAGACAGCGCATAACTCAAAAGTGTTAACATATTGGTTAATGAAATGATTCAGCTCACACTCTTTTTGTATAACAAATACCTCGTTATGGCGCGATAACGCTCATTTTGTTGATGTAGTACACACATTTCAATTTCGATATTTCTCGTTTTTGCTCGTTAACGATAAATTAACAGTGTGCCTACCGGCTCCGGGGATGTCAGTGACCTTCTCGAACACAATAAACATTAAACTCTCTTCAGGATCCGATTATGAGTCAAACATCAACCTTAAAAGGCCAGTGCATTGCTGAATTCCTCGGTACCGGGTTGTTGATTTTCTTCGGTGTGGGCTGTGTTGCTGCACTTAAAGTGGCTGGCGCTACTTTTGGTCAGTGGGAAATCAGTATCATCTGGGGTCTGGGGGTAGCGATGGCTATCTATCTGACGGCAGGCGTTTCTGGTGCACACCTGAACCCAGCAGTCACAATCGCACTCTGGTTGTTTGCGTGTTTTGACAAACGCAAAGTAGTACCTTTTATTATTTCGCAAATTGCCGGCGCCTTTTGCGCAGCGGCATTGGTTTACGGGCTTTATTACAATCTTTTCATCGATTTCGAACAAACTAACCATATCGTGCGCGGCAGTACCGAGAGCCTGGGTCTGGCTGGTACTTTCTCCACCTACCCGAACCCGCATATCAATTTTGTGCAGGCCTTCGCGGTTGAAATGGTCATTACCGCTATTCTAATGGGGCTGATTCTGGCACTGACCGACGATGGTAACGGTGTACCTCGTGGTCCGCTGGCACCCCTGCTGATCGGCTTATTGATTGCCGTTATTGGTGCCTCCATGGGTCCACTGACCGGTTTTGCGATGAACCCGGCTCGTGACTTTGGGCCGAAACTATTCGCCGGGCTCGCAGGATGGGGTGAGATTGCCTTTACAGGTGGTCGCGATATTCCTTACTTCCTGGTACCGGTGTTTGGCCCGATTACCGGCGCGATTTTGGGCGCATGGGCATATCGCAAACTGATTGGTCGCCATTTACCGTGCGATGTCTGCGCGATTGAAGAGAAAGACATTGCGGCCAACACTCAACAAAAAGCTTCGCAGTAATGTGACTACGGGACAAAAAATTATGACTGAGAAAAAATATATCGTTGCGCTCGACCAGGGCACCACCAGCTCCCGCGCGGTCGTGATGGACCACGATGCAAATATCGTTAGCGTTTCACAACGCGAATTCGAGCAAATCTACCCGAAAGCAGGCTGGGTAGAACACGACCCAATGGAAATTTGGGCGACCCAAAGCTCCACGCTGGTAGAAGTGCTGGCGAAAGCCGATATCAGTTCCGATGAAATTGCAGCGATTGGTATTACTAACCAGCGTGAAACCACTATCGTCTGGGAGCGTGAGACCGGTAAACCTATCTATAACGCCATTGTGTGGCAGTGTCGTCGTACCGCTGATATTTGCGAGAAACTCAAGCGCGACGGGATGGAAGATTACATCCGTAACAACACCGGCCTGGTAATTGACCCGTATTTCTCCGGCACCAAAGTAAAGTGGATCCTTGACCACGTAGAAGGTTCTCGTGAGCGCGCTCGTCGCGGTGAACTGCTGTTCGGTACAGTGGATACCTGGCTTATCTGGAAAATGACTCAGGGACGTGTACACGTAACGGATTACACCAACGCCTCACGTACCATGCTGTTCAACATCCACTCCCTGGACTGGGACGACAAGATGCTGGATGCGTTGGACATCCCGCGCGCAATGCTGCCGGAAGTTCGTCGTTCCTCCGAAGTCTACGGTCAGACCAACATCGGTGGTAAAGGTGGCACACGTATTCCAATCTCCGGTATCGCAGGCGACCAGCAGGCTGCGCTGTTCGGCCAACTGTGCGTGAAGGAAGGGATGGCGAAAAACACCTACGGCACCGGCTGCTTCATGCTGATGAACACCGGTGAGAAAGCGGTTAAGTCCGAAAACGGACTGCTGACCACCATCGCCTGTGGCCCAACCGGAGAAGTGAACTACGCGCTGGAAGGTGCGGTGTTTATGGCTGGCGCATCCATCCAGTGGCTGCGTGATGAAATGAAACTCATCAGCGATGCTTTCGACTCCGAATATTTTGCCACCAAAGTGAAAGACACCAACGGCGTGTACGTTGTTCCGGCATTCACTGGTCTGGGTGCACCGTACTGGGACCCGTATGCCCGTGGCGCGATTTTCGGTCTGACCCGTGGCGTAAACTCTAACCACATCATCCGTGCAACGCTCGAGTCTATCGCTTACCAGACCCGTGATGTTCTGGAAGCGATGCAGGCCGACTCCGGTATTCGTCTGCACGCACTGCGTGTTGATGGCGGTGCGGTTGCCAACAACTTCCTGATGCAGTTCCAGTCAGACATTCTCGGCACTCGCGTTGAGCGCCCGGAAGTCCGCGAAGTTACCGCACTGGGTGCCGCATACCTGGCAGGCCTGGCCGTAGGTTTCTGGCAGAATCTGGATGAATTGCAGGAAAAAGCTGTTATTGAACGTGAATTCCGCCCTGGTATTGAAACCACAGAGCGTAACTTCCGTTACAGCGGCTGGAAAAAAGCGGTCAAACGCGCCCTGGCGTGGGAAGACCACGAAGAGTAATGCTGAAATGCCGGATGGGGCTAACGCCTTATCCGGCAAAACCTTCTCAACCCTGCACACGCACACACATCAATAATCCAGCCCCTTACCCTGTGCTACACTTCGCGCCATTCCTTTCTGCTACGAGTTTGCAATGAGACGAGAACTTGCCATTGAATTTTCACGCGTGACCGAAGCAGCCGCACTGGCTGGCTATAAATGGCTGGGTCGCGGCGATAAAAACATCGCTGACGGCGCGGCGGTGAACGCCATGCGTATTATGCTCAACCAGGTCAACATCGACGGCACTATTGTTATTGGTGAGGGCGAAATCGATGAAGCACCAATGTTGTTTATCGGTGAGAAGGTTGGGACCGGTCTCGGCGATGCCGTAGACATAGCTGTCGATCCAATCGAAGGCACGCGCATGACAGCAATGGGCCAGGCGAATGCCCTGGCAGTACTGGCTGTCGGTGATAAAGGCTGCTTCCTGAACGCGCCGGATATGTATATGGAAAAGCTAATTGTCGGCCCTGGTGCGAAAGGATCAATCGACCTGAATCTGCCGCTGGAAGCTAACCTGCGTAACATTGCTGCCGCACTCGGTAAACCACTTGGTGAGCTGACCGTCACCATCCTTGCAAAGCCTCGTCATGATGAAGTTATCGCTGAGATGGCGAAGCTGGGCGTACGCGTGTTTGCCATTCCTGACGGCGATGTCGCCGCCTCAATTCTGACCTGCATGCCAGACAGCGAAGTCGACGTACTGTACGGTATCGGCGGTGCACCGGAAGGTGTAGTTTCCGCTGCCGTAATCCGCGCACTGGATGGCGACATGCAGGGCCGCCTGCTGGCACGTCACGACGTCAAGGGCGACAGCGAAGAGAATCGTCGCATTGGCGAACAGGAACTGGCTCGTTGCCAGGCAATGGGCATTGAAGCAGGCAAAGCGCTGCGTCTGGACGAAATGGCGCGCAGCGACAATGTGATTTTCTCAGCGACCGGGATCACCAAAGGCGACCTGCTGGAAGGGATTAGCCGTAAAGGCAATATCGCAACCACTGAAACACTGCTGATCCGCGGGAAATCGCGCACGATCCGCCGCATTCAATCCATTCACTACCTGGATCGCAAAGATCCTGATGTGCAGGCGCACATCCTGTAACAGATTTGTTTGATTGAGCTTTCCAGTCCTCCGGGACTGGAATTTTTTTGTTCAGCGAACGAAGATAAGGCAAGCAAATCAGACAGGAGAAAACCATGGCAGATTGGGTAACAGGTAAAGTCACGAAGGTACATAACTGGACCGATGCCCTGTTTAGTTTGACCGTGCGAGCTCCAGTTCATCCCTTCACTGCTGGTCAGTTTACTAAGCTTGGCCTTGAGATCGACGGTGAGCGCGTCCAGCGCGCCTATTCCTATGTGAACGCGCCTGATAATCCTGATTTAGAGTTTTATCTGGTGACCGTTCCCGACGGTAAACTCAGTCCACGTCTGGCTGCGCTGAAACCTGGCGATGAAGTGCAGGTCGTAAGCGAAGCCGCAGGATTTTTCGTGCTGGATGAAGTTCCCGATTGTGACACGCTCTGGATGCTGGCAACCGGCACCGCTATCGGCCCATATTTGTCGATTCTGCAGTTGGGTAAAGATCTTGATCGCTTTAAAAATCTGGTGCTGGTCCATGCTGCCCGTTATGCCGCCGATTTAAGCTACCTGCCGCTGATGCAGAGGCTGGAAAAACGCTACGAAGGTAAATTACGTATCCAGACCGTCGTCAGCCGTGAAACGGCTACAGGCTCGCTTACTGGACGGGTTCCCGCGCTAATTGAAAACGGCGAGCTGGAAAAAGCAGTTGGGCTGGCAATGGATACCACCACCAGCCATGTGATGCTTTGTGGAAATCCACAGATGGTACGCGATACCCAGCAGTTACTGAAAGAGACCCGGCAGATGACCAAACATCTGCGTCGTCGACCGGGCCATATGACTGCCGAGCACTACTGGTAAGACATTGCCGTGGGTTTATTGATTTTGTAGGTCCGATAAGCGTAGCGCCAGCGGGCGATCTGCCGGATGGCGGCAACGCCTCATCCGGCCTACGCTTTACCCTTTATACTTCACATCCAGCGTATCTACGCCAAATTTGTTTTCACCCTGAGTGCCAACAAACGCGCCCAGATCGATAATCATACCGACCAGAATCAGCGTAGGAATAAAGCGACCTACCACCCACTGCCAGATGCCTGGCAATATCGCCCAGTTTCCGGCCAGCAGCATCCACGCCAGAATCATCAATAGCGCCCACAATCCAGAGCGCCCCCGGTCATGCAGGCGTTTTACCGTCACTGCCGCCGTCGGCCAAAGCAGACAGACCAGGCAAAACGCAGCCGTCTGGATATCGAGTAATTTTTTACTCGCCAGTGAGAACAGAACCAGCATACCGACAATCCAGAGGCCGACCCAAATCCAAAAATCACGGCGTCCGATACGCCCTTTAAATGAGAATAACCACTGCTGTATGGTCATGTAGGTTCCTTTAAAATTGGCCTTCAGAACAGTTTACCCTTTTGACAAGCCCGACAGTTATCGTTTTAATCGTGGACAGTCATAACGAAAGGTACGATTGATGAAGCAAGGATTTACTCTGTTTTTATTATTGTTTTCAGCCCTGTCCGTAAACACTACGGCACTGGCGGAAGAGCACTCGACAGCAACCACAGCCCCCTACCTGCTGGCGGGTGCGCCGACGTTTGATCTGTCGATCAGCCAATTTCGTGAAAACTTTAATACGCAGAATCCAAAACTTGCATTGAATGAGTTCCGTGCCATCGACAGCAGCCGTGATAAGGCAAACCTCACCCGCGCCGCCAGTAAGATCAATGAAAACCTGTATGCGTCATCTGCTCTTGAGCGCGGTACGCTGAAAATCAAAAGCATGCAGGTAACCTGGCTGCCGATTCAGGGGCCGGAACAAAAGGCCGCCAAAGCGAAAGCGCTGGAATACATGAGCGCCATCATCCGCACCGTAGCCCCTTTACTGACCAAAGAACAAAGCCAGAAAAAGCTGCAAAAATTGCTCACCGCAGGCAAAGGTAAGCATTACTACGCAGAAACTGAGGGTGCAATTCGCTATGTTGTTGCAGATAACGGCGAAAAGGGGCTGACCTTCGCTGTTGAACCGATTAAGCTGGCATTATCTGAGAGTCTGGAGGAGTCGAATAAATGACAAAAAGCAAAGCCTTTCCAGGGATGAATCTCTATACTGTTTCACAGACCATGCTGCCCTGACGGGCGGCCATATTCCTTAATTCGCTGATAAAGCGTGGAGAAATGAAATGCGACATCCTTTAGTGATGGGTAACTGGAAACTGAACGGCAGCCGCCATATGGTAAACGAACTGGTTGCTAACCTGCGTAAAGAACTGGCTGGCGTAGCTGGCTGTGCAGTAGCAATCGCTCCACCGGAAATGTATATCGACCTGGCAAAACACGCTGCTGCCGGTAGCCACATCATCCTGGGCGCGCAGAACGTTGACCTGAACCTGTCTGGCGCATTCACTGGTGAAACTTCAGCTGAAATGCTGAAAGACATCGGCGCGCAGTACATCATTATCGGCCACTCCGAGCGTCGTACTTATCACAAAGAGTCTGACGAGCTCATCGCTAAAAAATTCGCTGTGCTGAAAGAACAGGGTCTGACCCCGGTTCTGTGCATCGGTGAAACCGAAGCAGAAAACGAAGCAGGCAAAACTGAAGAAGTTTGCGCACGTCAGATCGACGCCGTTCTGAAAACTCAGGGTGCTGCGGCATTCGAAGGCGTGGTTATCGCTTACGAACCTGTATGGGCTATCGGTACTGGCAAATCTGCAACTCCGGCACAGGCTCAGGCTGTTCACAAATTCATCCGTGACCACATTGCTAAAGCTGACGCGAAAATCGCTGAACAAGTCATCATCCAGTACGGCGGTTCCGTAAACGCAGCTAACGCAGCAGAACTGTTTGCCCAGCCGGACATCGACGGTGCGCTGGTTGGCGGTGCTTCGCTGAAAGCTGACGCCTTCGCGGTGATCGTTAAAGCAGCTGAAGCCGCTAAACAGGCTTAAGTCGTTGCGACGGGAGGCATGCTCCTCCCGTCACATCCGGCGATTCCGTTTTACCAGTATCCCAGCCAGTGCCACCAAAAGGCTCCGGTCACTCCCCAGATAGTCAGGTTGACCACGCTCATCACTAGCCCCGTTTTCCACCACTCCGCCAACGTGACATAGCCCGAACCAAAGATGATGGGTGCAGTACCCGTACCATAATGCGTGAGCGACATCATCAGTGAAGAAGAGAAACCCAGCATCAGTCCAAGCAGTGCCGGGGGAGCGCCGAGACCTAATCCCGCAGCGAAGAACGCCGCGAACATGGCCGTAATATGCGCGGTGGTACTGGCGAAAAAGTAGTGTGAATAGACGTAAAGCAGGATCAGCAGCAGTGTCGCGATACTCCAGTGGACACCGAGATGATCAATTGCACTGCCCACGCTCGTCGCCAGCCAACCCACCAGACCCAGTTTGCTCAGGAAGTCCGCCATCATCACCAGAGCGGCAAACCAGACTATCGTATCCCATGCACCGCGGCATTTAAGAATATCGTCCCAGTTTAATACCCCCGTCACGAGCAGAATGGATAGGCCAATTAACGCCGCACTGGTGGGGTTAACAGCCCAGCCGTTGCCCATCAGCATCGCAGGAACACCCGCCCACAGGCAAAGCAACAAAACGAAAACTGCGAGGGTGATTTTTTCTGCCAGCGATAGCGGGCCAAGCGCACCCAGCTTTTCCCGGGCAAACTGCGGCGCATTCGGCGTACGCGTAATGGCCGGTGGATAGAGCCACCAGATAACGATGGGCATCACGATCAATGAGACGACAGCAGGAAGGAGCGCCGCGATAGCCCACATCCCCCAGGTCATATTCAGCACCCCATCTGACCCTTTAGTCAAAAAGCTAACAATTAAGGGGTTAGGTGCAGTCGCTGTGATAAACATTGCTGAACTGATCGGGTTAATGTTGTAGTTCACCAGTGCAAGATATCGCCCCGTTGAACCATTTTCCTTGTCGCCGGGTTGAGACCCGAGACTTTCTGCAATCGCCCGCATCACCGGATGGATAATGCCGCCGCCGCGCGCGGTATTGCTCGGCGTTACGGGCGCGATCATCGTTTCCGCCAGCGTTAATGCCCAGGCGATACCCAGTGTTCTTTTGCCGAACAAGGCAATAAACCCATAGCCGATACGCGCACCCAGCCCCGTTTTCAACAGACTTTGCGACAGCATGATGGATAACCCAATCAGCCAGATCAGTTGGTTCGAGAAACCGCTTAGCGCGTCGTTCAACGCCGCTGAGGGTTTACCAGGGTTGGTAACGCCTGTCATAGCCACCAGCATAATCGCCACAATTGCGATAGCGCCGATGGGCATGGCCTTGCCAATAATCGCCGCGATCGTGCCGATAAACAGCGCCAACAGATGCCACGCCTCAGGAGTTACGTCAGGGGGGCAAGGAATAATAAACCAGATTGTCAGCGTAATAACGATCGAGATGATGGCAGGCCAACAGCGGATGGGGGTCAATCTGTCCATGAATCAATCCTTGAGTTTCCAGTGCGCAAGTACGCGCTCCGGTATTAACCGGTATCAGCACAAATAAAACAATTCATCATCTCACAAAACAAAAAATTAACACCACGATGAAACTATAATTTCCCTAATACGCTAAACCACACGTAATCCAGCGGCAACAGTACCAGATACGTCGCCACCGCCAGCGTAATACACAGCAACATCCCTGCTCTTGCGGGCACTTTCCCTAACGCCATCGCCACCACAATCGGTGATGCCTGATACGGCAACAACGGGGTGGAATAACCCAGAACCTGAATCATAATCACCGACAGCAGCGGGAACCCGGTCGCATCGGAAAAGCTCTGGGCCAACGTGGTATACAGTGCCGGAACGCCGTTAGCCGTCATAATAAAATTGAGCGCGGTGGTGATACCGGTCAACGCCAGGAAGCTGGTAAACGGTTTATTCGCATCCAACGGCATCACCTGTAACAGTGCTTCGCCCACCGCACTACCAATGCCGGTCTGCGTCACAGTGATCGCCAGCCCCAGGATACCTGCCACATATATACAGGTGCGGATATTTACGCCACTGGAAAACTCCTCCCCATTAATAAAACCAACACGGGGCAACAGCGTAATGACCGCTGCCGTCAGGCCGGTCCAGGCTGGACCAATGCCGTGCCAGCTTTCACTCACCCACATAATCAGCACGACCGTCAACATCCAGGCCAGACGTTTCTCATCACCACTCATCGGTTCAGGTGGCGTCAGATCACGCGGTGCATGAGGCTTGCCGGGGAACAGCCAGCAAATAAGCACAATAAGTACCACACCTTTCAGCCAACCCAGCACAGGCGTATGTAACAGCAAATAGGGAAGGTAATTCAGATGGATACCGTAAGAGCCTTCCGCTGCACCACTCATTACCAGGTTAGGTACGTTCGCGGGTAGAATTGTGGCGGAAAGCTGGAAGGTGCCAAAACCAACGGCTAACGCCAGGCCGTACCAGGCGCGGGTACCATCGGCAATTCCGGCACGTTTCGCCATCGCCGCAACAATCGGCATCAACAACGCAATGCGCCCCATATTGGATGGCATTACAAACGCCAGCGCATAGCTAAGCAGCACCACGCTCGCAACCATTAACGGCCAGGAGTCGGTCAGCCGGGACGACAACGCACGCGCAGCCCGATCCGCCAGTCCCGTTTTACGAATCGCGATACCCAGTATGAAACCGCTAAAGACCAGCCAGAACGCTGACGATGCAAAGCCACCAAAGATCACATCCGGTGGAGCAATTTTGGCCACCATCGCCACAGAAAAGAACAGCAGAGCGGTTATAAACTCCGGTAACAGCGACGTTGCCCAGAGCAGAATGGTGATGCCAACCACCAGAGAAGGAATAAACAGAGGGTGCGTAAGCCAGATCGACATGCCTGTCTCCTGTTGTTTTTTTCAACAAGAATACGGGGACAGGCAAAGAGAGTAAACGCCAGATTAGGTGGGGTTACTTCAGAATATCACATTGATGATCCTGAATTTCCTCGGCGGAGGCGAGATTCAATGACAGCAGATCGCGCTGCGTCGCCAGCAGGACAAAGGAGTCATCGCTCTGGCGTGCCATCGCCAGCGCATAGCTGCCCATGTGCTCACGCGCATCAGGAACTTCTTCCGCCAGCATCATAAACGGGCTACGTTGTACCAGCTCGCTTTCCGTCACGCGGCGCGCCAGATACTGGTGTCCGCGTAGCCCACCGGGTAAAGGCAGCCAGCGAGTACCGATCTTCGCCAGATTGTCATCCAGTTGCGTTCTGACATCAGGACGCAGACAAGAGATATGAATATGAAAGTGGTTTTGCGTGCGACCAGTGACTGAGTTGATCGCCAGTGATACTGCCTTGTCGGGAATTTCCTGACCATATTTCTGACTCATAAAGCTACGCGCCTGCCAGGCGAGCCAGAAAAAGTTTGGCGTGCCCGATTTCAGCAACAGCGGGCTTTCCATCCCGTTAATACGGTAGCCAGGCATCAACAGATATTGCAGAGGGCCGTTACGGTCCTTGAACACCACGTATCCGGCATCCGGCTTAACTTCAGCGCACGGTGCAGGATTTTGGTGTTGTAACTGGTTCGGCAGACATTGCTCAAGCACAATCTGGCGTAACGCGTCCGGATTAGCGGTAAACTTCCAGTAGCCAATGCCCGCCGTCGCAGCGATAACGATCACCACCAGTAAAAAATAGCCTGCTTTTTTCATTGCGCGTTCCCTGTATCTTATTGAAGTGGAAGAGTAACGCAAAATGATGACAAATAAAAAAGCCCGGTCGCATTATGCCACCGGGCCTGAAAACGACATCCGCACTTACCGTTTACTAATCTGATCGAACGTGCCGCCGTTAGAGAAGTGTTCTTTCTGCGCCTTTGTCCAGCCGCCAAACTCCTCGTCGATGGTGAACAGCTTCAGCTTCGGAAACGCATTTTCGTATTTCTTCGCAATTTCAGGATTGCGTGGACGATAGTAGTTTTTCGCTGCAATTTCCTGACCCTGCGGGGAATAGAGATACTTCAGATAAGCTTCTGCCACTGCTTTGGTCTCTTTCTTTTCGACCACTTTGTCGACAACAGAAACGGTCGGTTCCGCCAGGATAGATTCGCTCGGAGTGACAATTTCGAACTTATCTTTACCCAGTTCATTCGTCGCCAGCAGCGCCTCATTTTCCCAGGCAATCAGCACATCACCGATCCCGCGCTCGACAAAAGTATTGGTTGAACCACGTGCGCCGGAATCCAGTACTTCAACGTTTTTAAACAGAGCCTTGACGAAGTCCTGTGCTTTGGCCTGATCGTTGTTGTTGTGGTGCAGCGCGTAGCCCCACGCGGCCAGATAGTTCCAGCGGGCGCCGCCTGAACTTTTCGGGTTTGGCGTAATGACCGACACGCCCGGTTTAACCAGATCGTTCCAGTCATGAATTTGCTTTGGATTTCCTTTGCGGACCAGGAAGACGATGGTGGAGGTGTAAGGCGCAGAGTTATCCGGCAAACGCTTAATCCAGTTTTTATCGATACGACCACGTTCAGCGATGGCATCAACATCATAGGCCAGCGCCAGGGTTACCACATCGGCTTCAATACCGTTAATAACGGAGGTTGCCTGTTTGCCGGAGCCACCGTGTGACTGGCGGATCACGACATTATCACCCGTTTCTTGTTTCCAGTGCGCGCTGAATGCTTTGTTGTACTGTTCGTACAGTTCACGCGTTGGATCGTACGATACGTTAAGTAACTGAATATCCTTTGCCAGAACGCTGGTCGATGCCAGCAATAATGTTAACCCCACGCTCCATTTGTTCATCGCCCAGCTCTCTTATGTTGTGTTGTGATGAGCAAAGCGTGCCAGAAAGCGATCCAAACATTAAAGAATAAAAAAAGATTTGCTATAACTTGGGGGAATAAAAACGAGGGGATGTGCCGGATGGCGACTAACGCCCTATCCGGCCTACAAGTCTCTGCAACCTGTAGACCTGATAAGCGTAGCGCCATCAGGCGCGGAAAAAACAATCAGTACAGTTTTTTCGCGCAGTCCAGCCAGTCACCTTTGAACGGACGCTTCATGTTTTCAATTGCGTCAATGATGTCGTGGTGAACCAGTTGTTCGTTCTGAATGCCGACGCAACGACCGCCATGACCTTCCAGCAGCAGTTCAATGGCATACGCGCCCATACGGGAAGCCAGGATACGGTCGTAAGGCACCGGAGAACCACCACGCTGGATGTGGCCCAGTACGGTTGAACGCGTTTCACGGCCTGTTTCTTTCTCGATGTAATGCGCCAGTTCGTCAACGTCACACATGTGCTCAGTGATGGCGACGATGGCGTGTTTTTTACCTTTCGCGATCCCAGCTTTGATTTCAGCGACCAGATCGTCACGGCTGAATTCCACTTCCGGTACCACAACAAACTCACAGCCACCCGCGATTGCTGCCGCCAGGGTCAGATCGCCACAGTAACGGCCCATCACTTCAACGATGGAAATACGCTGGTGAGAAGAAGAGGTATCACGCAGGCGGTCAATCGCTTCTACCACGGTACCCAGTGCAGTGAAGTAGCCGATAGTGTAGTCAGTGCCTTTAATATCGTTGTCGATCGTGCCCGGCAGACCGATGCACGGGAAACCCATTTCAGTCAGGCGTTTTGCACCCAGGTAAGAACCGTCACCACCAATAACAACCAGTGCATCAATGCCACGTTTCTTCAGGTTTTCGATAGCCACTGCACGCACATTTTCGTCGCGGAATTCAGGGAAGCGAGCAGAACCGAGGAAAGTACCGCCACGGTTAATCATGTCGGATACGCTGTAGCGGTCAAGCTGGACCATACGGTCTTCATACAAACCCAGGTAGCCATCATGGATCCCCATGACTTCCAGTCCTTCCGACAACGCTGCACGTACAACACCACGGATTGCTGCGTTCATGCCCGGCGCATCACCGCCGCTTGTCAACACACCGATTTTCTTAATCATGACTACCTCTGAACTTTGGAATGCAAAATGAAATCTGCTGCCGGAAGTCGATTCCGCATATCGAAACGATCCAACGAATATGCAGATAGTATAACAATCACTTCCTGCTGAATTGATTCAGGTCAGGCCAAATGGTGGTAATTTATACACAAAATGCTGGCCTGGCACACTTTTTACAACGAATTAAACATCTTGCCTTCCCTGGGTACGACGGAACAGGGATCCTGGTGAATAATCACATCCGATCCCGGGAAACGCCGCAAAATTGCCTGCTCAACCTGTTCAGCCACTAAATGCGCCTGAACGAGCGGCAGATTATCTTCCATTTCCAAATGAATCTGAATAAAGCGGGTCGGCCCTGACTGCCGCGTGCGAAGATCGTGAGCGCCGCTGACTCCCGGCCATGACGTCACAATATCAATAATTTCCTGACGTTCCCCATCGGGTAAAGCGCGATCCAGTAAGGATTGCACCGCCTCATACCCCATACGTAATGCGCTATATAAAATATAGATGCCAATTCCGAGGGCAAACAAGGCATCCGCACGATGCCAGCCATACCAGGCAAGGCCAAGCGCAACGAGGATCGCTCCGTTCATCATAACATCAGACTGATAATGAAGCATATCTGCCCGGACAGCCTGACTTTGCGTACGTTTCACAACCCAGCGCTGAAACGTGACCAGTATGATAGTACAAATTAACGCAATGACGGTGACGATCACCCCTACGCCCGGATCTTTCATCGGCGTCGGCTGGACCAGATGCTGAATACCGGTCAAAAACAAAAACAGCGCCGAGCCTGAAATAAACATACTTTGTGCCAGCGCCGCCAGCGATTCTGCCTTCCCATGTCCGAAAGTGTGCTCATCATCAGCCGGTTGCAATGAATAACGCACCACCAAAAGATTGGTCAACGACGCGGCGATATCTACCAGAGAATCCACCAGTGCAGCCAGAATACTCACCGATCCGGTGTACCACCACGCAAAAATTTTGATCAAAAGTAACAGCGATGCCATCACTGTCGCGGCGATTGCCGCCCGGCTCACCAGCCGCCCATAGGTTTGATTCATAAACACTCCTGCCAGGATATGCCGCTAGTATAACGGATGAAGTAAAACAGTCAGGCAATAACAGAGCGTCAAATTTTGGGCAAAAAAAACCCCCACATCATGTGGGGGAAGACAGGGATGGTGTCTATGGCAAGGAAAACAGGGTTACTACTGGGAACGTGAGTTGCTACTACTCAATAAATTCAACGATGAGCTTTTTTGCCATTGCGCCATGTCGCGCAGTTGCTCCATTCGTTGTTCATGTTTCTCATTTAAAACCGCTTGCTGCTCGGGCGTTAACAGGCGATACATCTGGTTGCGAACCTTGGCTATTTCAACCTGGCGGGCAACCTGCTCTTGTGCCATTTTTTCTGCCTGAGCGCGCACAGCGCTTTCATCAAATTTCTCTGCGGTGACAAGGCGATGCATTGTCTCCATTTCGCTAACATTAACAGGAGGCTGCTCATGTCTTGCCTGCTGCATTAAATCTCGCATCTGTTGGCGTTGATGTTCGGTTAAACTGATACCGTCGAACATGTGGCTCTGCGCATTACGTTGCGAGCCGCTTTCTCCCAGGTGCCAGTGATCGCCTGTGACGACTTCAGCTGCATGGCTTAAAGTGCTGAGTGCCAGCGTTGAGGCCATGACGGCAGCGGTAACTTTGCCCATCACTTGCTCCCAAAATCTTTTCTGTCGCGATTCAACGAGAGACAGTTTACGATTCGGGCTGCAAACATGCGTCAGGGGGTGTAAAACAACGTAAAGTCATAGATTAGCGCCGCCTGATGACGTAATTTCTGCCTCGGAGGTACGTAAACAATGAATAAAATCCTGTTAGTTGATGATGACCGAGAGCTGACATCCCTGTTAAAGGAGTTGCTCGAAATGGAAGGTTTCGATGTGCTGGTTGCCCATGACGGGGAGCAGGCACTTGAGCTTCTGGATGACAGCATCGATTTACTTTTGCTCGATGTCATGATGCCGAAGAAAAACGGCATTGATACGTTGAAAGCGCTTCGCCAGACACACCAGACACCTGTAATCATGCTGACCGCACGCGGCAGCGAATTGGATCGCGTACTCGGCCTTGAGCTGGGCGCGGACGACTATTTACCGAAACCGTTTAACGACCGTGAACTGGTCGCGCGCATCCGCGCTATTCTGCGCCGCTCACACTGGAGCGAACAGCAGCAGAACAGCGACAACGGTTCGCCGACGCTGGAAGTGGATGCGTTAAGCCTCAACCCAGGTCGCCAGGAAGCCAGCTTCGATGGACAAACCCTGGAGTTAACTGGCACCGAATTCACCCTGCTCTATTTGCTGGCACAGCATCTCGGTCAGGTGGTTTCTCGTGAACATTTAAGCCAGGAAGTGCTGGGCAAACGTCTGACACCGTTCGACCGTGCTATCGATATGCATATCTCTAACCTGCGTCGTAAGCTGCCAGAGCGTAAAGACGGACACCCGTGGTTTAAAACCCTGCGCGGTCGCGGCTACCTGATGGTCTCCGCTTCATGATAGGGAGCTTAACCGCACGCATCTTTGCCATCTTCTGGTTGACGCTGGCACTGGTGTTGATGTTGGTACTGATGTTACCCAAGCTCGACTCACGCCAGATGACCGAGCTACTGGACAGCGAACAGCGCCAGGGGTTGATGATCGAGCAACACGTTGAAGCTGAACTCGCGAACGATCCACCCAATGATTTGATGTGGTGGCGTCGCCTGTTCCGTGCAATAGACAAGTGGGCACCGCCGGGACAACGTTTATTGCTTGTTACGACGGAAGGACGCGTGATCGGTGCAGAACGCAACGAAATGCAGATCATTCGTAACTTTATTGGTCAGGCGGATAACGCCGACCACCCACAAAAGAAAAAGTACGGTCGCGTTGAGATGGTCGGGCCTTTCTCTGTCAGAGATGGCGAAGATAACTACCAACTGTATCTCATTCGACCTGCCAGCAGTTCACAATCAGACTTTATCAACCTGCTGTTTGACCGACCGCTGTTACTGCTGATCGTCACCATGCTGGTCAGTTCCCCGTTGTTGCTCTGGCTTGCCTGGAGCCTGGCGAAACCGGCACGTAAGCTGAAAAATGCGGCGGATGAAGTGGCACAGGGTAACCTGCGTCAGCATCCGGAACTGGAAGCAGGCCCGCAGGAGTTTCTTGCAGCAGGCGCCAGTTTTAACCAGATGGTGACCGCTCTGGAACGGATGATGACCAGCCAACAACGGCTGTTGTCGGACATCTCCCACGAGTTGAGAACGCCGCTGACGCGCCTGCAACTGGGTACCGCTCTGCTACGCCGTCGTAGCGGTGAGAGCAAAGAGCTGGAACGTATTGAAACGGAAGCACACCGACTGGACAGCATGATCAACGATTTACTGGTCATGTCGCGTAATCAACAGAAAAACGCGCTGGTCAGTGAAACCGTGAAAGCAAACCAGTTGTGGGGCGAAGTGCTGGATAACGCCGCCTTTGAAGCTGAGCAGATGGGTAAATCGTTAACGGTAAACTTCCCGCCAGGGCCGTGGCCGCTGTACGGTAACCCGAATGCGCTGGAAAGTGCGCTGGAGAACATTGTTCGCAACGCCCTGCGTTACTCGCACACCAAGATTGAAGTTGGCTTCGCGGTGGATAAAGACGGGATTACCATCACCGTAGACGATGATGGCCCGGGGGTGAGTCCCGAAGACAGAGAACAGATTTTCCGTCCGTTCTATCGTACCGATGAAGCGCGTGACCGCGAATCCGGCGGTACCGGTCTGGGTCTGGCGATTGTCGAAACCGCTATTCAGCAGCACCGTGGTTGGGTGAAGGCCGAAGACAGCCCGTTGGGTGGTCTGCGTCTGGTTCTCTGGCTGCCGCTGTATAAACGCTCGTAATTAAATCTGTTGTGCCGGGCGGCGACTTCGCCTTACCCGGTCTACGTTTCTGCTGGGGGGAATTATTTCCCCCACAATCTCCGCGAATTGTCTTCGATTTTGCCGCTTAAACGACGTTTCTGCATCGTTCTGGTCCAGCTTTTTGATAATCCCGCAGCCGACAGCAAACGGTGGTACTGCTCATCATCGAACGGCGTATGCCAGGCAATAGCAATTGCCTCCTGTACGCTGACGTCACTGACACGTGAAGTCAGAATCAAGGGGGCATCCGCCGACACCATCCCTGGCGCGATAACGCTGTACAGCCAGCCGGTTTTGCCTGCGTTTTGCATCTGGCTGGCCATATCACTGATGCCAAAATGGTAGTTAAGCTTAAAACACGGCGAGCGCGGCTGCGTGACCTGAATCAGTGCCTCTCCCCAATGGAAGATATCACCGATATAAACATTCTCTTCCGTCATTCCTTCAGTTGAGAGGTTCTCACCAAAGGCGGGGGCAATAAATAACTCTGACTGTTCGGGGAATTCTTGTCTCCAGTGCAGATAGTGTTCACGCGGATAGTGGCACAGCGCGCGGTCCGGTCCACCGTGAATTTTCGTTTCCGCCTGCTCATCGCCTGCCAGACCCAGTTCAGTCAATATCAGCTCGCCATCGACCTGAACTTTCGCAATCGCACTGGGACGGCTTCCTATGTAGTCCCGAATCTTGCCTGTAAAAACATCAACCGGATATCGCATCTGTTCCCTCTCCCGATAAATTTCCCCCATTACACCATATTTATTTTACCCCAGTCGCTCAAAATGAGAGCACGGTTCACATGAAAATTAGGTACACATGCTATCAATGTAAACTGGTTTTGAAACATCATTTCAATTAAGGAGTCAACAACGTGACTGGTCAATCGCAATTTGCTGGCGTCTGGTGTCCGTCCATTACGCCGATGGACAATGATGGCAAGATCGATCTCAACGGTCTGAGTCAGCATCTCAAACGCCTTACCGAGGCAAAGATCGACGTTATTTTACTGATGGGCAGCATTGGGGAATTTGCCTCCTTTACGCTGGAAGAGAGACTGTTGCTGATCCGTGAGGCCCGGGCCATGAGCTCGCTGAAGATGGTCGCAAATGTCTCATCCACATGCCAAAATGATGTTCTGCTGATGGCGCAAGAAGCGTTTCACTCAGGATATGATGCCGTCATGATCCTGCCACCTTACTACTACGGACAAACATCGAAACAGTTGCTGAGCTACTTCCGCCAGCTAGGACAGAAGCTCAGTGGAAAATGGTTTGCCTATAACTTCCCGGCACGTACCGGCTGTGATTTAACGCCTGAACTGGTTGCCACACTCGCCGCTGAGTTCCCGAACTTCGCCGGTATTAAAGACACCGTGGACTGCCAGTCGCATACCCGCAGCATGATTCAGACAACCCGCGCCGTGCGGGAAGATTTTGCTGTGCTCTCCGGCTACGACGAATACTACATTCCTAACCTGCTGGCAGGTGGCGCAGGGATTATCTCAGGGTTGAACAACGTCATGCCGGAACTGTTTGTCAGCGCGCGCGAGGCATTTAAGCAGGGCGACCTGGCGGCGCTACGCGACATTCAGGATAAGATTGGCACGTATATGTCCATCTACGCGATTGGCGAGGATTTTGTCACCACCATTAAAACTGTAGTGTCACGTAAGTATGGTTATTGCTCAGGGGTTTCACGTAATGCAGGTGGGGAACTGAACGAGAGTGAGTGTCGGACAATTGACGAGGTCTTTGTCCTTTAGTTTTGCACCTGATGCCCGGTAGCGCGAACGCTTACCGGGCCTACATTGGCTGGATAAGCGCAGCGCTATCCGGTAAAAAATATTTACTTCACCGTGCCGCGAATATCAATTTCCGCCGCTCTGGCTTTAGCTCTTTTCGACCAGATAGAAGTGATAATCGGCACAAGAATTGATGTCACAATCACCGAGGTTGCCACCAGAGAAGTCGCTGCCGGAGCCATTGGTTTAAACGCTGGAACCATTTCGGCAATCAGCACCGGCGTGGCAACTGCCGCACCTGCAGAGCTGGAAGCCGCAATCCCCGCCGTACCATCCCCGCCGCCAATCAGTTTATCGGCGATAATCAATGGGATACCGGTGACGATAATCACCGCTACGCCCAGCAGTATACCCAGCACGCCGGTCTGAGCAATCACGCTCAAATCAATGGTGTTACCCAATGCGAAGGCAAAGAAAGGTATCAGCGTTTGCACCGCTTTACTGAAGAACTCGCGAAGCTCAGGGTCCAGATTTCCCAGTGCAAAACCAATCAGGAACGGCAACACCGCACCGACAAACACATGCGGTTCAAACGAAGCAATCCCCGCAGTTCCCAGAATGACCATGGTCATGAGCGGGCCGGACTCCAGTGACATCAGGACAAACGCCCCAGCCTCTTCCTTGGTGCCGTATTGCTGCATGATCGAGGCATACAGCCCGCCGTTGGTCATATCCATTGCAGCCACCAGCGCCAGCGTGGACAACCCGGCAAAGAACCCCACCTCCACTCCATGTTCTGGAAGAATGCGCGAAGCGATCGCCGCCACTACCCATGCCACCAGAATCTTGGTTATTACTAACGTGCCAGATTTACGCAGTACGGTTCCGGTGGCGCTTAGCTTAATCGACGCCCCCATGCAAAAGAACCAGACAGCCAGAATCGGCACTGTGCCAGTGATCATACCGTTGGTGAATGAGCCGAAGTATTTTCCGGCGCCGGGTGAAAAGGTGTGACATAACGCGCCCAGAAATAGCGGCACCAGCATCATACCGCCTGGGATTTTCTCTATCGTACGTTTGATATGCATTTCCATCACCTGTAGACATAAAAATGGGGCATTTTTATGGGCGATTGCATCTTGCTTATGAGATGCGCCCGTCTTGATGGAAAGAAGATAGACACTCAGAGGACAGATAAAAGTGATCCTAATCGCACAATAAAACATTGTTTCAATTTAAATGGATCAATGTTCCCATATTGATTTTGATCACAAAAAAGCCCCCACAAGCATGACTTGTAAGGGCTGTATCAGGTCATCAGATCCTGGCCTGATAATCGTAACGCTATCAGGTTTCAGGCATCATCAAACTTATTTTTTCGCCGCAAAACGCGCTGCTGCTTCGTCCCAGTTCACCACGTTCCAGAACTCTTTGATGTAGTCCGGGCGACGGTTCTGGAATTTCAGGTAGTAAGCGTGTTCCCATACGTCCAGACCCACGATCGGGAAGCCAGAAGCACCAGAGATAGCTTCGCCCATCAGCGGGGAATCCTGGTTAGCAGTGGAAACAACAGCCAGCTTGTCACCTTTCAGAACCAGCCACGCCCAGCCAGAACCGAAACGGGTTGCTGCCGCTTTTTCAAATTCAGCTTTAAAGTTATCAACAGAGCCAAAGTCGCGCTCAATAGCGGCTTTCAGATCGCCCTGCAGCGTGGTACCGGTTTTCAGCCCTTTCCAGAACAGGCTGTGGTTAGCGTGACCGCCAGCGTTGTTACGCAGTACGGTTTTCTTATCCGCAGGCAGTTGATCCAGTTTGGTGATCAGCTCTTCAGCAGACAGGTTGGCGAATTCAGGCAGGCTTTCCAGCGCAGCGTTAGCGTTGTTTACATAGGCCTGGTGGTGTTTGGTATGGTGAATTTCCATCGTCTGCTTATCAAAGTGCGGTTCAAGGGCATCATAAGCGTACGGCAGGGATGGCAGTGTATAACTCATAATCATCTCCAGTATTGTCGGGCGGCCAGTGTTAACGCCGCGTAAGCAGTTGAGTCATTATAGTTAATTAAATGATATTGAAAATGATTATCAATGCCGTACTTTTTACATGGCTATTATGAGATGAAAATGTGAGCATTAGCGGAATAATCAGGAGAATTTTGCCAACACGCAGAGAAAACAGGCAACGACATAAAGGACACGGGAGACAAAGCAAGAGATAGTCTCTGGATTATCTCACGAGGAAATATTGCTATGTCTGTCAACATCGCCCTTTTCGGTATCGGCCTCGACACATACTGGCCCCAGTTTACTGGCCTGGAGTCACGACTTCAGGGCTATCTGCAAACAATTGACGAGCGTCTGACGGCGCAACAAGCCACCGTAATTAACGGCGGCCTGATCGATAACGTCGACAAAGCCGACGCCCTTATCAGGCGGTTGCAGCAGCAGCCTGTCGATGCTGTCTGCCTGTACATCAGCACCTATGCCCTCAGCGCAACGGTACTGCCTTTGGTGCAAAGCATCAACAAGCCGGTCATTATTCTGGCCTTACAGCCAGAGCCTGGCCTGCCCTATTCGACGATCCGTCAAATCCCGGATCGGGGCGGGCGTACCGGAGAATGGCTGGCGCACTGCCAGGCCTGTAGCGCGCCCGAACTGGCAAACGTGTTTAACCGCGCGAATATCCGCTTTCAACTGATTGTGGGTGCATTACAGGGCGATGAGTACGTCTGGCAACAAACTGCGCAGTGGCTACAGGCCCTGAACGTACGCCAGATGCTGTCAAACTGTCAGGTCGGCGTACTCGGACACTATTATGACGGTATGGTGGACGTTTACAGCAATATGACGAATTTATCCGCCAGATTGGGCGTACGTTTTAAGCCGCTGGAAATGTGTGAGCTGGCGGAATATCGCGAGCAGGTCAGCGAGACGGACCTCTGCGCTAAACGGCAAGAGACGAACCGCGTGCTACAGGTGGAAGCAGCCTGTGAACCCGCTGAACTTGACCGCGCGCTCACCACGGCCTGCGCCATGGATAAACTTATTGCCCGGAATACCCTTGGCGCACTGGCCTATTACTACGAAGGTCGAAGCGGTAATGCTTACGAAAATATCATCACCTCAATCATCCTCGGTAACACGCTGCTCACCCACCGCGGTATTCCCGTGGCAGGAGAATATGAAATCAAAAACGTGCTGGCAATGAAAATCCAGCAGCTCCTGGGGGCCGGAGGTTCGTTCTCTGAACCCTATGGAATTGAATTTAATGACAATGTTGTACTGTGGGGGCATGACGGCCCGGCACATCCGCTGATGGCGGACGGCCCGGTTAACCTGGTACCGCTGCCGGTTTATCATGGTAAACCCGGTAAAGGTGTATCTATCCAGATGACCGTAAAACCCGGCCCGGTAACCTTTCTTTCAGTTGTTGAAGATGCCGAAAACGGCGTGCGTTTGCAGTATGCCGAAGGTAAAGCTGTGGCGGGTGAAGTACTGGATATCGGCAACACCAACAGCCGCTATCGTTTCCCTTTATCGGCTCGCGAATTCACAACGCAGTGGTGCCTGGGCGGTCCAGCCCACCATTGCAGCATTGGCCTTGGTCATCATGGCGACGTGCTGGATAAACTCGCCTGGCTGCTGGGCATTCAGGCAGTAAAAATCTGCTAACCCGCGACATTTCCGCCCTTCTCAAAAAAGAGGGGCGGAAGATCAATTTGTGATCAACATCCCTATCATCCCCTGAATTTTGCCAGCATTGCCAATCCTGCGGCAGCATGCTGAAGGTTAATTCATTGCTCACTCTTTAGACTTTCGATCATCAAAACGGGAGATTTTTATCCAGCCAGATCGATAATTTAAAAGGAAACAGAATGGGTAACGCAATTACGATGGGGATATTCTGGCATCTTATTGGTGCCGCAAGTGCCGCTTGTTTCTACGCCCCTTTTAAAAAGGTACAACACTGGACCTGGGAAACCATGTGGTCCATAGGCGGTTTTGTTTCATGGCTAATCCTTCCCTGGCTCGTCAGTTCGATCCTGCTACCGGACTTCTGGGCCTATTACCGTTCTTTCAGCGCTTCCACACTGCTGCCGATATTTTTATTTGGCGCGATGTGGGGGATCGGTAACATTAACTATGGTCTGACCATGCGCTACCTCGGCATGTCGATGGGAATCGGGATCGCCATCGGCATTACGCTGATTGTCGGCACCTTAATGACGCCTATCATTGCCGGTAAATTTGATGTGCTCGTCGGCACACCCGGTGGCCGTATGACCCTGTTCGGTGTGCTGGTCGCCCTGATCGGCGTCGCGATTGTCACCCGCGCCGGGCAGCTAAAAGAGCGCAAGATGGGCATCAAAGCGGAAGAGTTCAACCTGAAAAAAGGTCTGATACTGGCGGTGATGTGCGGCTTTTTCTCCGCCGGGATGTCCTTTGCAATGGATGCGGCAAAACCGATGCACGAAGCCGCTGCCGCACTCGGGATCGATCCGCTGTATGTTGCCCTGCCAAGCTACGTGGTGATCATGGGCGGCGGTGCGGTAATCAACCTCGGCTACTGCTTCATTCGTCTGGCAAAAATGAAAAACTTGTCGATAAAAGCCGACTTCTCGTTAGCAAAACCGCTGATTATCAGCAATATCCTGTTTTCGGCGCTCGCCGGGCTGATGTGGTATCTCCAGTTCTTCTTTTACGCCTGGGGCCATGCCAAAATTCCGGCGCAGTATGACTACATGAGCTGGATGCTGCACATGAGTTTCTACGTCCTGTGCGGCGGTATTGTAGGCCTGATTATGAAAGAGTGGAGCAATGCGGGCCGACATCCGGTCAGCGTGCTCAGCCTCGGCTGCGTGGTGATTATCGTCGCGGCCAATATTGTCGGTATGGGAATGGCAAGCTAATCGTTTTGATTACCGAGATGACGCCACTGGCTGGGCGTCATCCCGGTTTCCCGTGTGAACACCACCGAAAAATAGTTACTGTCCTCAAAGCCACAGCGCATAGAAATTTCACTGATCATCAACCGACTATGCTGAAGCAGATACTGAGCATGGCAAATTCGCACTTGCCGGAGGTACTGGTTGATAGTCATTCCTGTCTGGTTACGAAACTGCTGGCGCAAAACACGTTCGCTGCACTGCTCACGGTCGCAAAATTTGTCCAGTTCAAAGGCGTGTTCATGGCTCCCGGCCAGAGCGGTGATCAGTTTATCCAGCAGCGTTTCACTTGATGTCGCCGGAAGCGTGTCCGTGGCATAACGATGCCGTTTCAGGATCATCACCAGTTGTCCAAATAACAGCTCTGCCAGGTCAAAAGCCTGCGGGTCGCGTTGATGGCTCTCATGCTCAAGCTGGCTAATGACCTGCCGGGCTTGAGTCATCCCGGCGCTGCCCAGTCGCCAGTGCGGCTGTCCCGCCGAGTCATTAAATCCTGGGATCGCGCTTTCCCAGCCCAGATTCAACGTCAGCCGTTCCGGGCAGTAGATAATATTCTGCAAAACGAGGTCGTTAACTGAGGTGTAGGAATGTTTATCTTCAGCACGAATATAAAACAGATCGCCACGGGTGATGCGGTACGGGCGATCGTTGAGAACATGCAGGCCATTGCCTCGCCAGACCATAACCAGTTCGCAAAACTCATGGGTGTGCTCAGCAAAGACGTTTTGCGGATAGCGATCGGCAACGGCGACCGCCTGCCGGGCATTGGCAAAAAAGTCTGACTTTAGAAGAATTAACCGCTCAGTCACCGTACCACCTCGATGCTTTGTTGCCTGATGGCGATACGCTTATCAGGCCGACACTGCGCCCTTGTAAGCCGGATAAGACGAAACTGTCATCCGGCGTTAAGGAACGTGATTATCTGAGAACTGGCGGCAAAAAACGTTGATAGCATTCGCGTTACTGGAGGCTGCTTCCCGCAGTGCGGTCACGTCCCTGGCGAATATCGCGTGGCGACCAGTCGAACTCCCGGCGAAACAGCGTCGAAAAGTGGTTACTGTCGCCAAAACCACAGCGATAAGCGATGTCCGTAACACTATCATCGCTGTGGCGTAATAAATGCCGGGCCTTAATGAGCCGCAGACGATTAAGATAGCGCTGTGGCGTCAATCCGGTTTGCTGTTTAAGCTGGCGGTGCATAGTGCGTAAAGAGAGCGAAAACTTTTCGGCTACCGCTTCCCAGCACACCTCATCGGCAAAGTGATCTTCCAGCCACGCCATCAGCTGATTAAGCCGCGCATCATTATCTGTAGCCACTTCCATCAGGCTACTTTTGCGTAACAACACCAGCAGTTGCATAAACAGGATCTCGCGATTTGCCGCCGACGGCGTGTCCATCTCATCACCGAGTTTTTCCATCTGCCCCACCAGCAAACGAACCTGTTGCAACACGCCCTGATTTACCCGCCAGTGGGACGGATACTGACCGTTCAGTTCCTGGGGCAAAAGCTGGTTCAGTCCGGCCAGAAACTGAAACGCATCCGGGGAACGATACAGAATATTTGTCAGACACAGGTTGTCAGTATGTTCATATAAGTGTCTGTCATGATCGCGGACAAAACAGACTGTTCCGCCGCTGATGGTGTAGGGCTGTCCGTTGAACACATGGATACCTGTCCCATGCTCAACCACCACAATTTCATGAAAATCATGGTGATGTTCAGGGAATGCTGACTGAGGAAGCCGCGGTTCAATCGTGAGGGTTGCTTTACCTGTCGGAAAAAAATCCACGCAATGCAGTACGGTCATGATGACATCCTTCCCGATCAAATGAACATGGCTGAATAGTAATTAAGGGTTACCACCCTCACCTTAAATTTTTGACGCCAAAGCGCGTAAACAGAGTTAATTCTTCAAGAAATAGTGGGAAAAAACGGGAATTGCGGAAGGGGTCACACCAGGCAAAATCACCTCCATTACCAGGAATTGTGAACACCATCACGTTCACCTTTGCCAGGCTGCCAGCCGCTTATTGAGGCTGTCACTAACAAGAAGGTACACCTTTCCGGGAGTTCTTAGACTGAGCGTAATAAAACTCAGAAGGACCTCGCTATGACTCTTCGCCATTGTGTCGCTGTCGATCTCGGCGCATCCAGTGGACGCGTAATGCTGGCGCGTTACGACAGTGAACACCGCACCCTGACGCTGCGTGAAATCCATCGCTTCGTTAACTGTCTGCAAAAAACAGACGGTTTCGACACCTGGGACATCGACAGCCTGGAAAACGACATTCGCCTTGGTCTGAAGAAAGTCTGCGATGAAGGCATTCGGATAGACAGCATCGGAATTGATACCTGGGGCGTGGATTACGTTCTGATCGGCAAAAACGGTCAGCGTGTCGGACTCCCCGTCTCTTATCGCGACAGCCGCACAACGGGCGTTATGGCACATGCCATGGCGCAGCTTGGCAAAAGCGAGATCTATCGCCGTAGCGGTATTCAGTTTCTCCCCTTCAACACCTTGTATCAGCTCCGAGCCCTGACAGAACAACAGCCAGAACGGGTCTCCCAGGTGGCCCATGCCTTGCTGATCCCCGATTACTTCAGCTATCGCCTGACCGGTGAACTGAACTGGGAATACACCAACGCCACAACCACCCAGTTAGTCAATATCAACACCGACGACTGGGATGACACTCTGCTGGCCTGGACCGGTGCAGCAAAATCCTGGTTCGGTCGTCCCACACATCCGGGGAACGTTATCGGCAACTGGATTTGCCCGCAGAAAAATCAAATCCCTGTGGTTGCCGTCGCCAGCCACGACACTGCCAGTGCGGTGATCGCGTCACCGCTGGCCGATCAAAACAGCGCGTATCTCTCTTCAGGCACCTGGTCACTGATGGGGTTTGAGAGCAGAACACCGTATACCAACGATACGGCGCTGGCAGCCAATATCACTAACGAAGGCGGCGCGGAAGGACGCTACCGCGTGCTGAAAAATATCATGGGGCTGTGGCTGCTCCAGCGCGTGTTAAAAGAACGGAACATCACCGACCTGACGGCGCTTATCGCCCAAACGCAAGCCTTACCGGCCTGCCGTTCCCTGATAAACCCTAACGACGACCGCTTTATCAATCCTGACGATATGTGCGCGGAAATTCAGGCGGCATGCCGCGAAGCAGGTCAGGCCGTTCCCACGCAAGACGCTGAACTGGCTCGCTGCATTTTCGACAGCCTGGCATTGCTGTACGCCGACGTCCTGCAGGAACTGGCGGACCTTCGGGGTGAGGCATTCAGCCAATTACATATTGTCGGTGGCGGCTGCCAGAACGCGTTACTCAACCAACTTTGCGCTGATGCTTGCGGTATCCGCGTCATGTCCGGGCCAATTGAAGCCTCTACCCTCGGCAATATTGGCGTTCAACTGATGACGCTGGACGAGCTGAACAACGTCGATGATTTCCGCCAGCTAGTGATAGCCAACTATGACCTGACGACCTTCATTCCAAATCCTGAAAGTGAAATTGCCCGCTACCAGGCGCAGTTTCAATCAATACGACAGACAAAGGAGCTTTGCGCATGACCACTCAACTTGAACAAGCCTGGGAACTGGCAAAACTACGTTTTGCAGCGGTAGGTATCGATGTCGAAGAGGCATTACGCCAGCTCGATCGCCTGCCAGTCTCTATGCACTGCTGGCAGGGCGATGATGTCGCTGGATTCGAAAACCCGGAAGGTTCGCTCACGGGCGGTATTCAGGCTACCGGCAACTATCCGGGCAAAGCGCGTAATGCCGTCGAACTACGTGCCGATCTGGAGCAGGCGCTGAGCCTGATCCCTGGTCCAAAACGTCTGAACCTGCATGCTATCTATCTGGAATCCGATACGCCAGTTGCCCGTGACCAAATCAAACCCGAACACTTTAAAAACTGGGTTGAATGGGCGAAAGCAAACCAGTTAGGCCTGGACTTCAACCCATCCTGTTTCTCTCACCCGCTGAGTGCCGACGGCTTCACGCTGGCACATGCTGACGACAGCATCCGTCAGTTCTGGATTGACCACTGCAAAGCCAGCCGCCGCATTTCGGCCTATTTCGGCGAGCAATTGGGAACACCATCGGTGATGAACATCTGGATCCCGGATGGCATGAAAGACATTACCGTCGACCGTTTGGCTCCGCGTCAGCGCCTGCTGGAAGCGCTGGATGATGTCATCAGCGAAAAACTCGATCCAGCGCATCACATCGATGCCGTGGAGAGCAAACTGTTTGGCATCGGCGCAGAAAGCTACACCGTCGGCTCCAACGAGTTCTACATGGGCTATGCCACCAGCCGCCAGACTGCGCTGTGCCTGGATGCGGGTCACTTCCACCCGACTGAAGTCATTTCCGACAAGATCTCCGCTGCCATGCTGTACGTACCTCGCCTGCTGCTGCACGTCAGCCGTCCGGTACGTTGGGACAGCGACCACGTGGTGTTGCTGGATGATGAAACCCAGGCGATTGCCAGCGAGATCGTCCGCCACAACCTGTTCGACCGTGTACACATCGGTCTCGACTTCTTCGATGCCTCAATCAACCGCATCGCGGCCTGGGTTATTGGCACCCGCAATATGAAAAAAGCCCTGTTGCGTGCGCTGTTAGAGCCGACTGAACAGCTTCGTCAGCTCGAAGCCAGTGGTGACTACACCGCACGTCTGGCCCTGCTGGAAGAGCAGAAATCTCTGCCGTGGCAGGCGGTCTGGGAGATGTATTGCCAGCGTCATGACGCTCCGGCAGACAGCCAGTGGCTGGACAGTGTCCGCGCCTATGAAAAAGAGATTCTGAGTAAACGTAAATAACCCTGATTGCCGGATGGCGCTGCGCTGATCCGGCCTACGGAAACGACATACATCGTAGGCCCGATAAGGCGTAATCCGCCATCGGGCAACAAAACAGACAGGAACACCAAACATGCAGAACATAACCACATCCTGGTTCGTTCAGGGAATGATCAAAGCCACTTCTGATGCCTGGCTGAAAGGCTGGGATGAGCGCAACGGAGGCAACCTGACGCTGCGCCTGGATGAAGCGGATATTGCGCCCTTTACCGCCGATTTCCACAAAGAACCACGTTATATCGCGCTGAGTCAGCCGATGCCGCTGCTGGCGAACACGCCTTTTATCGTCACCGGCTCCGGCAAATTCTTCCGCAACGTCCAGCTCGATCCGGCAGCAAATTTGGGCGTAGTGAAAATCGACAGCGACGGTGCGGGCTATCACATTCTTTGGGGGCTGACCCACGAAGCCGTTCCAACTTCCGAACTGCCAGCTCACTTTCTTTCCCACTGTGAGCGCATTAAAGCCACCCACGGTAAAGACCGGGTGATCATGCACTGCCACGCGACCAACCTGATTGCCCTGACCTACGTGCTGGAAAACACCACCGCGCTGATCACCCGTAAACTGTGGGAAGGCAGCACCGAGTGCCTGGTAGTGTTCCCGGATGGCGTCGGCATTCTGCCGTGGATGGTGCCTGGCACCGATGAAATCGGGCAGGCCACCGCGCAGGAAATGCAAAAGCACTCACTGGTACTGTGGCCGTTCCACGGCGTGTTCGGCAGCGGCCCTACACTCGACGAAGCGTTCGGTTTGATAGATACCGCAGAGAAATCTGCTGAAGTTTTAGTCAAAATTTATTCGATGGGCGGTATGAAGCAAACCATCACGCGTGAAGAGCTGATTGCTCTCGGCAAACGTTTCGGCGTCACCCCGCTTGCCAGCGCATTAGAGCTGTACTGATACCTCCCACCGTAGGCCTGATAAGGCGCGCCAGCGTCGTCATCAGGTAATAACACAATGCCGGATGGCAGTTCGCTTTATCCGGCCTACAGGACATTACTTTTAAGGAGAATATTCATGAGCTTTATGTTGGCACTTCCTAAAATCAGTCTTCACGGCGCAGGGGCAATTGACGACATGGTTAATCTGGTCGCTAACAAGCAATGGGGTAAAGCGCTGATCGTTACCGATGGTCAACTGGTCAAGCTGGGCCTGCTGGATAGCCTGTTTGCCGCGCTTGATACGCATAAAATGTCGTATCACTTATTCGACGAGGTGTTCCCTAACCCAACAGAAGAACTGGTGCAGAAAGGCTTTGCGGCGTATCAGGACGCACAGTGTGATTACATTATCGCTTTCGGCGGCGGCAGCCCAATCGATACCGCCAAAGCGGTGAAAATTCTGACCGCAAACCCTGGTCCGTCTACCGCGTATTCCGGGGTGGGCAAAGTGAAAAATGCGGGCGTACCGCTGGTCGCAATTAACACCACCGCAGGCACAGCGGCAGAAATGACCAGTAATGCGGTGATCATCGATTCCGCGCGCAAGGTCAAAGAGGTCATTATCGATCCGAACATTATTCCTGATATCGCCGTGGATGACGCCAGCGTCATGCTGGAAATTCCGGCCTCTGTCACCGCGGCCACCGGTATGGACGCCCTGACTCATGCGATTGAAGCCTATGTTTCCATCGGCGCGCATCCACTGACCGACGCCAACGCGCTGGAAGCCATTCGCCTGATCAACCTGTGGCTGCCAAAAGCGGTTGACGATGGTCATAACCTCGAAGCGCGTGAACAAATGGCGTTTGGCCAGTACCTGGCGGGCATGGCGTTCAACAGCGCCGGCCTCGGGCTGGTGCATGCGCTGGCACATCAGCCGGGCGCAACGCATAACCTGCCGCACGGCGTTTGCAACGCCATCCTGCTGCCCGTTATCGAAAACTTTAACCGCCCGAACGCCGTGGCTCGCTTTGCTCGCGTAGCGCAGGCAATGGGTGTCGATACCCGAGGGATGAGCGATGAGACCGCAAGCATGGAAGCCATCAACGCTATCCGCGCGTTAAGCAAACGTGTCGGTATTCCTGCTGGGTTTAGTTCGCTTGGCGTCACCAAAGAGGATATCGAAGGCTGGCTGGACAAAGCACTGGCCGATCCGTGTGCACCATGTAATCCGCGCACCGCCAGCCGCGACGAAGTCCGCGAGCTGTATCTGGAGGCGTTATGATCCGCAAAGCCTTTGTGATGCAGGTGAATGCTGATGCACATGAAGAGTATCAGCGTCGTCATAATCCCATCTGGCCGGAACTGGAAGCCGTACTGAAAGCCCACGGCGCACATCACTATGCCATTTATCTCGACCAGGAACGCAATTTACTGTTCGCCACCGTTGAGATTGAGTCCGAAGAGCGCTGGAATGCGGTAGCCAGTACCGACGTTTGTCAGCGCTGGTGGAAGCATATGCGTGACGTAATGCCTGCCAATCCGGACAACAGCCCGGTAAGTGCAGAGCTAAAAGAAGTGTTTTACCTGGAGTGATGTGTACATCGGATGGTGCTTGCGCTTGACCGGCCTACGGCGAATACAGTCCACAGGCCGGATAAGGGTGCAAGCACCATCATCCGGCACAACGTCATTTTGAGATCAGTTCTGCTCTGCCACCAGAATTGCCTGCGTGTCAGGCTCCAGCGCTTTAAAGATATGTTCCTGATCAGCGGGGTAACAAATGTAGTCCCCTTCTGCCAACTCCTCGGGGGCTTCGGTCAGTCCCACCAGCGCCTTGCCCTGCGTCACAATAATGTGCTCGACCGATCCCGGCGGATGCGGGTGAGAAATACGATCTGCTCCCGGTTGTGTCAGCAGCAAATAGATATCCCTTCTTGCACCCGGTGGACAGGCTGCCAGTAAAATCGCCTGATAATGAGCCTGCTCAGCTACCACTTTTGTCCCTTCGCCGCGACGTATCACCTGGGTTTTTTGCTCCAAAGGCTCCAGCAACCGTGCGAAGGGAATATCCAGCGCCACACACAGCGACCACAGCGTTTCCAGGCTAGGATTTCCATTGCCCGCTTCCAGTTGCGAAAGCGTGGATTTTGCAATCCCCGCGCGTCGTGCAATCTCTGCCAGTGACAGACCGGTACGCTGACGTTCGCGCACCAGGCTTTTCGCAATCATACTGATGGGTTGGGTCATACATGACTCCATGTTTTTTATATCGAACGAATCGTTCGACTTGTAAAGCAAATCTGTTACGTTCATTATAATGGAAATTCGTTCGATATAGCCAAAACAGTATGAAACATTATTTTTCCAGTCTTAAAGGCGACACGATAAAAGCAATACTTTTAGTGTGTCTGGCGGTCGGTGTGGTAGGGATGTCTTACGGCTCACTGGCAATGGCTTACGGATTTCCACTTTGGGTACCGTTTGTACTCTCCATTACTGTGCTGGCTGGCGCATCCGAATTTATGTTTATCGGCATTGTCGCCAGCGGGGGTAACCCGCTGGCCGCAGCGGCAGCCGGGCTGCTGGTTAACGCCCGTCACGTCCCGTTTGGCGTTACGGTGCGCGATCTGGTGGGAACACGTGCCGCCAGTTTCCTCGGCTGCCATATCATGAACGATGAAAGCGTGGTGTTTGGCCTGTCGCAAAAAACACCGGAGCAGCGTAAAGCGGCCTACTGGCTGTGCGGTTTGGGCGTCGCCATTATCTGGCCATTGGGCACGCTGCTTGGGGCGATGGTTGGCAAGCTGTTGCCAGCACCAGAAACCATCGGTCTGGACGCCGTGTTTCCCGCCATTCTGCTGGCCTTAGTTGTTCCGGCATTTAAAAACCGCACCACACTGGTCCGCGCCTGTAGCGGTGCTGCGCTGTCGCTCGCCGCCGTACCTTTTGCCCCGGTGGGACTGCCGGTGTTGCTCTCACTGTTTGGCCTACTGACGAGGAAAAAATAATGGGCAACATGACGCTGTTTATCGTCGGTATCGCCATCCTGTCTCTGGGAACGTATCTAATGCGTTTAGGGGGAGCAAAACTGGGTAGCCGCCTGGCGTTCTCCGAGCGTTCCCAGGCGCTGCTTTCAGATGCTGCAACGGTATTACTGTTCTCCGTCGCACTGGCAACCACCTTTTATGAAGGCGAACATTTTGCCGGTATGGCGCGCCTGCTGGGTGTTGGCTTCGCCGTATTTCTCGCCTGGCGTAAGATGCCACTAATTGTGGTGATTATTGCCGCGGCGGTCATGACAGCACTGTTGAGAATGGCAGGAATAAATTGATTCCTCCTTTAACCTGATGACGACAAATTCATCAGGTTAATTTTCCATATGATTATGTGTAGCACCCCGCAAAAACAGTACCCGACTCAGCGGTGTATTGTCACATTTCCCCGACATATTGCCGCTCATCTCTTCACCGTCCCACCGTTAAAATCAAATCAAACAGGTTTTAATGGAGTCTTACCATGGCAGCCCTCACCGCAAACTGTCTTGATCTGAATATTCAGGGCAATAGCGTTTATTCCATTCTAAAGCAGTTCGCAAATATGGCATTTAAGAACGGCTATATCACCGATCGCCCCCTGTTCCTGCAAACGCTGCTGCTACGAGAAAAATTGCATTCCACCGGATTTGGATCGGGTATCGCTGTTCCCCACGGCAAAAGCACCTGCGTGAAGCAGCCCTTCGTTCTGTTTGCGCGTAAATCCGAAAGCGTGGACTGGAAAGCCAGCGACAGTGAGGACGTCAACTGCTGGATATGCCTCGGTGTACCGCAAACCGGCGAAGACTCCCAGGTCCAAATCATCGGCACCCTGTGCCGAAAAATTATCCATCAGGATTTCATCAACCAACTGAAACAGGGCAACGCTGAACAGGTTCTTGCCTTGCTAAATCAGACCTTAACTTCATAAGGAAGCGGCTATGGAGTCATCCTTACGTTTAGTGGCGATCACCAACTGTCCTGCGGGAATCGCCCACACCTACATGGTGGCAGAAGCGCTGGAACAGAAAGCGCAGTCACTTGGTCATACGATTAAAGTCGAAACTCAAGGCTCAAGCGGCGTCGAAAACCGCCTGACCAGCGAAGAAATAGCCGCTGCGGACTACGTGATTCTGGCAACGGGACGCGGCTTAAGCGCCGAAGATCGGGTTCGGTTCTCCGGGAAGAAAGTGTATGAGATCGCTATTTCCCAGGCGTTGAAAAATATCGATCAGATATTCACGCAACTTCCTTCACATTCGCAGCTGTTTACAACAGATAGTGGCATGAAATTAGGTAAACAGGATGTTCAGCAAGGCAGTGTGATGAGTCATCTGATGGCGGGAGTTTCCGCCGCGCTGCCGTTTGTTATTGGCGGCGGTATTCTGGTTGCGCTCGCCAATATGCTGGTGCAGCTCGGTTTACCGTATACCGATATGTCGAAAGGTGCGCCGTCGTTTACCTGGGTAGTCGAGTCTATCGGCTATCTCGGCTTCACCTTTATGATCCCGATTATGGGCGCATACATCGCATGGTCGATTGCTGATAAACCCGCTTTCGCTCCGGCATTTCTGGTTTGCTATCTGGCGAACGATAAAGGATTGCTGGGCACCCAGTCTGGTGCGGGTTTTCTCGGCGCGGTGGTGCTGGGACTGGCGGTCGGCTATTTCGTGCTGTGGTTTCGCAAAGTACGCCTCGGCAAAGCGCTCCAGCCGCTGCTCGGCTCAATGTTGATCCCATTCGTGACTCTGCTGGTGTTTGGGGTATTGACCTGGTATGTCATTGGCCCGGTGATGTCCGACATCATGAGCGGATTACTGCACTTCCTGAACACTATTCCCCCATCAATGAAAATGGGTGCAGCCTTTCTTGTCGGAGCGATGCTGGCATTCGACATGGGCGGACCAATCAACAAAACTGCATGGTTCTTCTGCTTCTCACTCCTGGAAAAACAGATCTACGACTGGTACGCCATCGTCGGTGTAGTGGCACTGATGCCCCCCGTCGCAGCGGGTATCGCTACATATCTGGCGCCTAAACTGTTTACTCAACAGGAGAAGGCCGCCGCCAGTAGTGCGATTGTGGTAGGCGCAACGGTTGCGACTGAACCCGCAATCCCTTACGCGCTGGCCGCACCGTTACCGATGATCACTGCCAATACGCTCTCTGGCGGTATTACTGGCATGCTGGTAATCGCCTTCGGAATCAAACGGCTGGCGCCGGGATTAGGTATCTTTGATCCGCTGATCGGCCTGATGTCGCCGGTTGGGTCGTTTTATCTGGTGCTGGCAATCGGTCTGGCACTGAACATTGCGTTAATCATCATCCTTAAAGGACTGTGGCTCAAACGGAAAGCTAAGGCCGCGCAGCAGGAGCTTGCACATGAACAATGAATTACTTCAGCAGTTATGCGAGGCCAGTGCCGTCAGCGGCGATGAGCAGGAAGTGCGCACCATCCTCATCAATTCGCTAGAGTCCTGCGTGGATGAAATTACCTTTGACGGTCTGGGTAGTTTTGTCGCCCGCAAAGGACATCGGGGACCGAAAGTTGCAATCGTCGGCCATATGGATGAAGTCGGTTTTATGGTGACGCATATCGACGCTAGCGGTTTTCTGCGTTTTACCACTATTGGTGGCTGGTGGAACCAGTCGATGCTCAACCATCGGGTAACCATTCGCACCCGCGAAGGATGTAAAATTCCTGGCATCATTGGCTCCGTAGCGCCCCATGCTTTAACGGAAAAGCAGAAACAACAACCACTGAACTTTGACGAAATGTTCATTGATATTGGTGCGAAAAGTCGTGAGCAGGTGAAAAAACGGGGCATCGCCGTCGGTGATTTCATCAGCCCGGAGGCGAATTTCGCTCGTTGGGGTGAAGATAAAATAGTGGGTAAAGCGCTGGATAATCGCGTCGGTTGCGCTCTGATGGCGGAGCTGTTGCAGACGGTGGATAACCCTGAAATTACCCTGTACGGCGTCGGCAGCGTGGAGGAAGAAGTTGGGCTGCGCGGAGCGCAAACCTCAGCCGAGCACATTAAACCTGACGTGGTGATCGTGCTCGATACCGCCGTCGCGGGCGACGTGCCGGGAATCGACAGCATCAAATACCCGCTGAAACTGGGTGATGGGCCAGGCCTGATGCTGTTTGATAAACGCTATTTCCCTAACCAGAAGTTGGTCGCCGCGTTAAAAGAGAGCGCGGAAAGCAGTGGTGCCCCGTTGCAATTTTGCACCATGAAAACCGGCGCAACGGACGGCGGTCGCTACAACGTGATGGGCGGCGGTCGCCCCGTCGCGGCATTGTGCCTGCCCACCCGCTATCTGCACGCCAACAGCGGCATGATTTCTGCAACAGACTATGACGCCCTGTTTACGCTGGTGCGAGAACTGTTGTGTTCACTGACTGCAGAGAAGGTCGAAGAGTTTACCCACTTTCGCCAGGATATCGATACACGAACTCGTTCGGGTTACATCAAAGCGGCAAATGAATGAATCCACAGGAGCGTACAGGTAGTACGTAACCGGGGTGAATGAATACGGCCAACGCAGAAGCAGCCTGAAAGAGGAAATGTATATGTTGAACGACCGCCAGTTAAAGATCGTGGACATTCTGGAACAGCAGGCCAGCCCGCTTAGCGAGCTGGCACGACAAACTGGCGTTTCGGGCAGAACCATCCTGCGTGATATTGATTACCTTAATTTTACTCTGAGCGGCAAAGCGCGTATCCAGCCAGGTGGCAGCGCGGGATATCAGTTGGATATTGTTGACAGACGTAGCTACTTCCAGCTTCTGCAACGACATGATAATGATGACCGGTTGCTGGCGTTTCTATTACTGAACACCTTCACGACCCGCCTGCAGCTGGCGTCTGCGTTAAACTTACCCGAGACCTGGGTGGCCGACAGATTACCGCGCCTGAAGCAACGCTATGAGCGCACATTTAGCATTTCCAGCCGTCCGGGCGTGGGGCACTTCATTGATGAGCCGGAAGAAAAACGTATTATTCTGCTGGCGAACTTGTTCAAAAAAGACATGTTCCTGATCCCGCTACCAGGCCTCACACATGACAATATTGAACGGCTCAACGTTGCATGTGAAGGCCTCGATGAACTCCCCCTGATATCAGGTGAATACCTCGCCAGCCTGGTACTGGCGGTCTATGCCTTGCGCAATCAGCTCACCGCCTGCTGGCCCGAATGTCGGCATACGTCGCTGAAAAATACCGTGGAACAGAGTGGGATCTACCTGGGAGATAACGCATTCAGAACGCTGAGTGGGTTGCTGGAAATGCAGCAACAGCAAGCCGCGGCGATAACCCCCGGTGCTATAATTTCAGTGCTACAAAAGTTACCGGGCACCACCTCACTCAACATTATCGATAGCCAGTTGGTTGATAACATCACCGGACACTTACTGAGATGTGTTGCAGCACCTGTCTGGATACCTGAACATCGCCAGAGCAGCATGAACAATCTAAAAGCAGTCTGGCCAGCCGCCTTCGATATGAGTTTGCGTTTTATTGCCCTGCTGCGTGAGCAGTTAAATACTCCACTTTTTGATAGTGATCTGACCGGGCTGTATTTTGCCTGCGCACTGGAACGGCATCAAAATGAGCGTCAGCCCATTATGTTGTTATCTGACCAAAATGCGATTGCCACGATTAACCAGCAAGCCATTGAACGGGATGTATTAAATTGCCGGGTAATCATTGCGCGTACGCCTGGCGAACTGAATGCAATTTTCCAGGAAGTAAAACCGTTACTGATCATCAATAACAGCCATTATTTACTTGATGATTCAGTAAAAAATGTCATCACCATTAAAAGCATCATTACCTCGGCAGGAACAGAGCAGATCAAAAACTTTCTTGCCACGGCCTTTATTCGCCAGCAGCCGGAGCGTTTTTTTTCAGCGGCGGGTAGCTTTCATTATCCGAATACACCGGACGAAAGCTGGCGGAGCATTATTGTGAAAATTTGCGCACAGCTCGTGACGCAAGAACATATGACTGATGATGAAGCGCGGCATATCTGCGCTCGTGAGAGCGAAGGTGAAAATCTGATTGTCAACCGGCTGGCGATCCCCCATTGCTGGAGTGAGCAGGAACGCCGCTTTCGCGGTTTTTTTATTACTCTCACCCATTCGGTGCAGGTTAACAACGAACCGGTCAGCCATGTCCTTATCGCATGTGCCGCCGCCGACGCACGGCATGAATTAAAAATCTTCAGTTATCTGGCCAGCGTGCTGTACCGCCATCCAGCCGAAGACATTATCGAATTAACTGGCTATGAAGCATTTATCTCGCTACTAAAAGAGTAACCACAGAAATGAAAAAAGCGCCCTGAGGCGCTCTTTCAACAATGGTCTGCAATATTATTTCAGCAGTTCAGCGGTCATATGCACGCGGTTACCGGTGTATGCCTGAGTAATTTTATAATCGCTGGCACCTGCACGTTCAGCCTGTGCAGCGATTTTTGCTTCAGCGCTGTCCAGTGTAGAACCGGTTGCAGTAACTGATTGAGCAGCGAAAGAACCGAATGAAGTAGCGAGAGCGATAACTGCGACAAAAGTTTTGATGCTTTTCATGATATAAACCCTTTAACTTAGTTGTTTGAATAAGGCACCGTGCCTTGATGTGATAAATAATAGCCCTCACATCACACAACTAAAAGCGGAAGGATTTGCCAGTCTTGTTCAATTTTTTTGAATTTATATCATTCAGCAATCAGACGCTGTGGGTGCGTATAAATTGTCGCCCTACCCGGTTTGCAAAAACCCACCAGCGTCAGGTTACAACGTTCGGCAACTTCAACGGCGAGCGTCGTAGCCGCAGAAACAGCGAACAGGATCTCAACACCACACATCGCTGACTTCTGCACCATCTCATAGCTGGCACGACTGGAAACTAATACCGCCCCCTGCTGCCAACTTTCCCCTTCGATTGCGCGCCGCCCCAGTAATTTATCCAGTGCAACATGGCGGCCAACATCTTCATGCCCGCCCGCCAGAATCCCCGACGGCTGTACCCAGGCCGCCGCATGCGTGCAGCCAGTACGTTGACCTACGGGCTGGAAATCATTCAGATGCGTTAATGCGCGATCGAGGTCCGCCAGATCAAATGTCTGCGTAAACGGCAGAGGCTGGACCGGCTTACCAATGTCATTGAGTTGTTCCACGCCGCAAACGCCGCAGCCAGTGCGACCTGCCAGTGCGCGACGACGCTCCTTCAACCCCATAAAACGGCGGCTGGAGAGTTCAACCTGCACCTCAAGTCCGTTACAGGAAGGAACCACTTCCATCCCGAAGATATCTTGTGGGCTCTCAATAATGCCTTCAGAAAGCGAAAAGCCCAGCGCGAAATGCTCAAGATCTTTCGGTGATGCCATCATCACCACGTGTGAAATCCCGTTGTAAACCAGCGCAACAGGCACTTCTTCAGCCACCTCATCCGGCTGAGGATGTTGCAAATCCTCACGTTTCCAGAGGGTCAACTGACGTGATCCCGTAACAGTCGTCACATTTTGGTTGTTTTCTTGAATAATCTTATTCACTTTCTTTTAACCATATTGGAACACACATACCAACATTGTGGTATTCTTTACAAACCCCTCCTGGACGGAGGGAAATTCACCCAATTCTGGACCTTTGCGGTCCCGTCCGCAAAGAAAAATAACAACCACTTCCCTCGCGTTCGCGTTACAAAAAACGAAGGGAACGTGACAATGTCGAAACAAGGAGCGAACCATGCAGGTCAGCAGAAGGCAGTTCTTTAAGATCTGCGCTGGCGGTATGGCAGGCACCACGGCAGCGGCACTGGGCTTTGCACCCGGCGTAGCGCTAGCGGAAACACGGCAATATAAATTGCTGCGCACCCGCGAAACCCGTAACACCTGCACTTACTGTTCCGTTGGCTGTGGACTGTTAATGTACAGTCTCGGTGACGGAGCAAAAAACGCCAAAGCATCCATCTTCCATATCGAGGGTGATCCGGACCATCCGGTCAACCGTGGTGCGCTTTGCCCTAAAGGGGCCGGTCTGGTGGATTTTATCCATTCCGAAAGCCGCCTCAAATTCCCGGAATACCGCGCGCCTGGCTCCGATAAATGGCAACAAATCAGTTGGGATGAGGCATTTGACCGCATCGCTAAACTGATGAAAGAAGACCGCGACGCAAACTACGTTGCGCAGAACGCCGAAGGCGTTACCGTTAACCGCTGGCTTTCAACCGGGATGCTGTGTGCTTCCGCTTCCAGTAATGAAACCGGCTACTTAACGCAAAAATTCTCTCGCGCGCTCGGTATGCTCGCGGTCGACAACCAGGCGCGTGTCTGACACGGACCAACGGTAGCAAGTCTTGCTCCAACATTTGGTCGCGGTGCGATGACCAACCACTGGGTCGACATCAAAAATGCCAACCTTATCGTGGTGATGGGCGGTAACGCCGCTGAAGCTCACCCGGTCGGATTCCGCTGGGCGATGGAAGCCAAAATTCACAACGGCGCGAAGCTGATTGTGATCGATCCGCGCTTTACGCGAACTGCTGCTGTGGCTGATTTTTATGCCCCAATTCGTTCTGGTACTGACATTGCATTCCTGTCAGGCGTTTTGCTGTACCTGCTGAATAACGAAAAATTTAACCGCGAATACACCGAGGCCTATACCAACGCCAGCCTGATTGTGCGTGAAGATTATGGCTTCGAAGATGGCCTGTTCACCGGCTATGACGCGGATAAACGCAAGTATGATAAAACCAGTTGGAACTACGAGCTGGATGAAAAAGGCTTCGCCAAACGCGATGTCACCCTGCAACATCCGCGCTGTGTCTGGAACCTGCTGAAAAAACACGTTTCCCGCTACACGCCGGACGTCGTAGAAAACATCTGCGGTACGCCGAAAGCCGACTTCCTGAAAGTCTGCGAATATATCGCTGAAACCAGCGTGAAAGATAAAACCGCCTCGTTCCTGTACGCGCTGGGCTGGACACAACACTCCGTTGGTGCGCAGAACATTCGTACCATGGCGATGATCCAGTTGCTGCTTGGCAATATGGGTATGGCTGGCGGCGGTGTTAACGCCCTGCGTGGTCACTCCAACATCCAGGGGCTGACTGACTTAGGTTTGCTGTCACAAAGCCTGCCAGGCTATATGACGCTGCCAAGCGAAAAACAAACCGACCTGCAAACCTACCTTGCTGCTAACACACCAAAACCGTTGCTGGAAGGTCAGGTAAACTACTGGGGCAACTACCCGAAATTCTTCGTTTCGATGATGAAGGCCTTCTTTGGCGATAAAGCGACAGCGGAAAATAGCTGGGGCTTCGATTGGCTGCCGAAGTGGGACAAAGGGTATGACGTTCTGCAGTACTTCGAGATGATGAACCAGGGCAAAGTGAATGGCTACATCTGCCAGGGCTTCAACCCGGTTGCCTCATTCCCTAACAAAAACAAGGTAGTGGCTTCACTGTCGAAACTGAAGTTCCTGGTAACTATCGATCCGCTCAACACCGAAACGTCCACCTTCTGGCAAAACCACGGTGAGTCGAACGATGTTGATCCCTCGAAAATCCAGACTGAAGTTTTCCGCCTGCCGTCCACCTGCTTCGCGGAAGAAAACGGTTCTATCGTTAACTCTGGTCGCTGGCTGCAATGGCACTGGAAAGGTGCGGATGCCCCAGGGATTGCCGCCACTGACGGTGAAATCCTCGCCGGTATCTTCCTGCGTCTGCGTAAAATGTACGCCGAACAGGGCGGCGCAAACCCGGAACAGGTGCTGAGTATGACCTGGAACTACTCCACACCACATGAACCGGCTTCGGAAGAAGTGGCGATGGAGAGTAACGGTAAAGCGTTGGCTGACATCACCGATCCGGCTACCGGCGCGGTTATCGTCAAGAAAGGACAACAGCTTAGCTCGTTTGCCCAGTTGCGCGATGACGGTACGACCTCCAGCGGTTGCTGGATTTTCGCCGGAAGCTGGACGCCGGAAGGCAACCAGATGGCGCGTCGCGATAACGCCGACCCGTCGGGCCTTGGCAATACGCTGGGCTGGGCATGGGCATGGCCGCTCAACCGGCGCATTCTGTATAACCGTGCCTCCGCTGACCCACAGGGTAACCCGTGGGATCCGAAGCGCCAGATCCTGAAATGGGATGGGGCGAAATGGAGCGGGATGGATATTCCGGACTACAGCGCCGCCGCACCTGGCAGCAATGTCGGACCGTTTATCATGCAGCCCGAAGGTATGGGACGTCTGTTTGCTATCGATAAAATGGCAGAAGGCCCATTCCCGGAACACTACGAGCCGTTTGAAACCCCACTGGGGACTAACCCGCTGCACCCGAACGTTATCTCTAACCCTGCCGCCCGTATCTTTAAAGGCGACGAAGAAGCACTGGGGAAAGCAGATAAGTTCCCGTACGTCGGGACAACGTATCGCCTGACCGAGCACTTCCACTACTGGACCAAACATGCGCTGCTGAACGCCATCGCCCAGCCAGAACAGTTTGTAGAAATTGGTGAGAAGCTGGCGAATAAGCTCGGTATATCCCACGGCGATACTGTCAAAGTCTCCTCTAACCGCGGCTACATTAAAGCCAAAGCAGTGGTGACAAAACGCATTCGCACGCTGAAGGCAAACGGTCAGGATATCGACACTATCGGTATTCCTATTCACTGGGGCTACGAAGGCGTGGCGAAAAAAGGCTTTATCGCTAATACGTTAACGCCATTCGTCGGTGATGCGAACACGCAGACACCGGAATTTAAGTCCTTCCTCGTGAACGTGGAAAAGGTGTAACGGAGACGACCTATGGCTTATCAATCGCAAGACATCATTCGTCGTTCCGCCACTAACGGTTTCACGCCCGCGCCTCAGGCGCGGGACCATCAGGAAGAGGTGGCAAAGCTTATCGACGTCACCACCTGCATCGGCTGTAAAGCATGTCAGGTGGCGTGTTCGGAATGGAACGATATCCGTGATGAAGTGGGTAACAACGTTGGGGTATATGACAACCCAGCTGATTTAACCGCCAAATCCTGGACGGTGATGCGTTTCTCGGAAGTGGAACAAGACGACAAACTCGAATGGCTTATCCGTAAGGATGGCTGTATGCACTGCGCCGATCCGGGCTGCCTGAAGGCATGTCCGGCTGAAGGCGCAATCATTCAGTATGCCAACGGTATCGTCGACTTCCAGTCAGAGCAGTGTATTGGCTGCGGTTACTGCATCGCGGGCTGCCCGTTCGACGTGCCACGACTCAACCCGGACGATAACCGCGTCTATAAATGTACGCTGTGCGTTGACCGTGTCGTGGTCGGGCAAGAACCGGCCTGCGTGAAAACCTGCCCAACCGGCGCGATTCATTTCGGTACCAAAGAGTCGATGAAAACGCTGGCAGGCGAGCGCGTGGCGGAGCTGAAAACTCGTGGTTACGACAATGCGGGTCTGTACGATCCAGCGGGTGTTGGCGGTACGCACGTAATGTATGTATTGCACCACGCCGACAAGCCGAATCTGTATCACGGCCTGCCGGAGAACCCGGAAATCAGCGCCACCGTGAAGTTCTGGAAAGGCATCTGGAAACCCCTCGCAGCCGTCGGCTTTGCAGCGACATTTGCGGCCAGTATCTTCCATTACGTCGGTGTCGGTCCGAACCGTGCGGAAGAGGAAGAAGACAATCTGCATGAAGAAAAAGACGAGGTGCGCAAATGAAACGACGTGACACCATCGTGCGCTACACGGCGCCGGAACGCATCAACCACTGGATCACCGCCTTCTGTTTCATCCTGGCGGCAGTGAGCGGGATGGGCTTTCTCTTCCCGTCTTTTAACTGGCTGATGCAAATTATGGGCACTCCACAACTGGCGCGAATTCTGCACCCGTTTGTCGGTGTGATCATGTTTGCCTCGTTTATCATCATGTTTTTCCGTTACTGGCACCACAATCTAATCAATCGGGATGATATCTTTTGGGCGAAGAATATTCGTAAGATCGTCGTCAACGAGGAAGTAGGTGACACGGGACGTTATAACTTCGGCCAGAAATGCGTATTCTGGGCGGCGATTATCTTCCTGGTCCTGTTGCTGGTGAGTGGAGTGGTCATCTGGCGTCCATATTTTGCGCCTGCTTTCTCAATCCCGGTGATCCGATTCGCGTTAATGCTGCATTCATTTGCCGCAGTAGCGTTAATTGTGGTTATCATGGTGCACATTTACGCCGCCCTTTGGGTGAAAGGCACCATTACCGCGATGGTGGAAGGATGGGTCACCAGTTCATGGGCGAAGAAACATCACCCACGCTGGTACCGTGAAGTCCGCCAGAAACAGGAAAAGTCATCTGAATGAGTATTCGCATAATCCCGCAAGATGAGCTGGAGAAGAGCGATAAACGCACGGCGGATATGATTCCGCCGTTATTATTCCCCAGGCTCAAAAATTTGTATAACCGCCGTGCTGAACGTCTGCGCGAGCTGGCTGAAAACAACCCGCTGGGTGATTACCTGCGCTTTGCCGCGCTGATCGCCCATGCACAGGAAGTGGTGCTGTACGACCATCCGCTGCAGATAGACCTGACCGCACGCATCAAAGAAGCAAACGATCAGGGCAAGCCGCCGCTGGATATCCACGTCCTTCCACGCGATAAGCACTGGCAAAAGCTGCTGCAATCGTTAATTGCTGAGCTGAAACCGGAAATGAGCGGTCCAGCTTTAGCAGTGATCGAGAATCTGGAAAAAGCCTCAGAGCAAGAGCTGGAACTGATGGCCAGTGCGCTGTTTGCTTCTGATTTTGCGTCTGTCAGCAGCGATAAAGCGCCGTTCATCTGGGCCGCTCTGTCACTCTACTGGGCACAAATGGCAAGCCTGATCCCCGGAAAAGCGCGTGCAGAATACGGTGAACAACGCCAGTTCTGCCCAGTGTGCGGTTCGATGCCAGTTTCCAGTATGGTGCAAATTGGTACCACTCAGGGGCTGCGCTATCTGCACTGCAACTTGTGTGAAACCGAGTGGCACGTCGTGCGCGTGAAGTGCAGCAACTGCGAGCAAAGCCGTGATTTGAACTACTGGTCACTGGATAACGAGCAGTCAGCTATTAAAGCTGAAAGCTGTGGCGACTGCGGAACTTACCTGAAGATTTTATATCAGGAAAAAGACCCTAAAGTAGAAGCTGTTGCCGACGACCTCGCCTCACTGATGCTGGATGCGCACATGGAACAAGAGGGTTTTGCCCGCAGTTCCATCAACCCGTTCCTGTTTCCGGGAGAGGGAGAGTAAATTCTCTGTTGTACCGGGCGGCGTAAGTCGCCCAAGTTACCATTCGTATGGCGTCGTCACGCCCGGTATTCCGGCAAAGTCCCTGGTGTTACGCGTGACCAGTTCAAGGCGATGAACCTGCGCTGTCGCCAGAATAATGGCATCCGGAAGTTTCATTCCATACTCTTGGCGCAAAGCAACACTTCGCTCGGCAATTTCCTGCGATACACCGATAACATTAAATGCGCTCATCGCAACGCGCGTGCGGTGCTCCTGATTGTACTTTTTGGCACCAACCATCACTTCCATCCAGGTAATAAGGCTAATCGCATTCTGCGGCGGCCATGCATCTAACGCTTGTTTTGCTTCGCACCGCCCGCTGAATAAGTCGATTAAAATATTGGTGTCAAAAAGTGCCGATCCATTAGCCATTACCACTCCTCACGCAGTTTGCGCTGGTATTCCACACCGTCTTCTTCACAGCCCTGCCATAAGCCAAGTGCGCTAGAAATCGTGGTTTCTGCCTGCTCCTGTCTTTCCAGATATTGCTCAACCGCCTCTCGCAACAGTTCCGCGCGGGGAAGATTGCGCTGCACTTTGAGATCGTCCAGTCGTTTAATCACTTCATCTGATAAATCGAGTAAAATTCGGCCCATACCAAGTCCAACCATCACGCTCATATATATCTCCAGTATATCACTCAAGATTAAAACACGAGCAATTTATACCCGGTAAATTCTAAAGAGAAGAGCTCTGCGAGTGGTTAATTTACTTTTGCGAGCCGCTTTCCAGAATCACTGTCCAGACAAAATTCTCCATTTTCTTTTGCTAATATCCAGGCTATAACACTGTATATTCACACAGGTTAAAGACAAAAAAATGGCACTGGAAAATGGAATTGCACAGCTGGTTGAAGAGTTTATTGCAGCGGGTCGCCCTTCTTCACGCACACAGAGTATTGATGACCGGAGAGCAGGGTACATCGCCAGCACCGTGCTCGCCGGGGAAACAGAAACCCACGTACAGGTTGAAGATATTGAACTCGATGCCATGACATTTCGCGTCGTTTCGCCGCCCGGCGTCTCGGGTTTACTGCCCTGCGTCATCTATTATCATGGTGGTTGCTTTGTCAGCGGTGGATTTACGACACATGATAACCAACTGAGGCAACTTGCCTGGTACAGCGGCTGCCGGGTGATTGCGGTGAAGTACCGCCTTGCGCCAGAACACCCTTTCCCGGCAGCACATGATGATGCCGAAAGAGGGTCTAATATCATCTGGAAGTATGCCGAGAAACTGGGTGTAGACCGCAATAACATCACGCTTACTGGCGATAGCGCGGGCGGGCATCTGGCGCTGGTCACCGCACTACGCCTGAAAGCCAAAAATATCTGGCAACCCGCCAAGCTTATTCTGATTTACCCAATGCTGGATGCAACCGCCAGGTTTGAGAGTTATACCCGTAATGGGCAGGATTACATCATTACTCGCGACACGCTGCTGTCTGGCTATGAGATGTATTTGTCGCATACCGATCCTCTCCACCCTGAGGCCAGCCCATTGTGGCGGGATGATTTCAACGGTTTACCACCCACACACATCATTACCGCTGAATTTGACCCACTACGCGATGAAGGTGAAGCCTTGTATCAACGGTTCCTGGAGCAAGGTGTAGAGTGCACCTGCCAGCGTTATTTCGGTGTCATCCACGGTTTTTTTCAGCTTGCAGGTATTAGCCATGCGGCACGCAATGCTATACGTGACGTGGCCTGGAGAGTGGGATACCTTCAATGATGCAGTAAAAACTATTTCTTTGTGAAGCCAAAGGTGCAGCGAAGCCGAGCATCACAAGGCGCTCGCAGCACCCTGTAATTTTCCGGCAGACGCGTTCATCGAATAAAAAGGAATCCCTTTCTGATTACTCTTCCTCGTTGCCGCCCTCTTCCAGCGGTCCGAAGGGTTTCGCAGGCAACACGATGTACGTGCCTTCAAATACCACGCCCGCCGTATCATCGCCAAACAGCTCTACCTGCATCTGAACTCGCGCCTTGCGGCCTCTCGCCAGACGGTCGAGGTCTCCACTCAGTGAGCCCAGATCAGCGATGGCAGTGGGTTTCCCGGTGATAGGCCTGCTGTATCGGATATGTGCGTCGGCGAGGATAATTGTCCCGCCCAGATGGCGCTCGCGTAACATCAACCAGATGAGTCCCCAACCGGTTAATGTCGCCAGTGAAAACAGGCTTCCCGCGAACAAGGTATGGTGAGGATTTTGATTGCCGGTCTCGGGCATCGTCGTAATAAATTTTTGCCCGGTATACTGCTGAATACGCACACCCATCTTCTCACTCAACGGAATATGCTCGTACCAGGCTTGCTGTAACTGCCCACACCAGTCACCACGATGGAGAATATCATCCAGCGTAGCTATGGGTTTAATCATCAAAAAGTGGCGCACTGGCGTGGTCTGCGGCGTGGTAATTTCTCCCTGACTCACAAATCCCAGCTTGGCGAAAAATTCGACTGCGTCTTCACGGGCGCTGCAGGTTACGCGCTTAACGCCTTCCTGACGCGCCACGGACTCGAGGGTCATCGCCATTAGCGTTCCCAGTCCCTTCTCCTGTACTGACGGATCAACCGCCATAAAGCGTATAGAGGCTTCGTTATCCGCGTTGATGTACAGACGGCCTACAGCAACTAGATTACCCTCTTCATCCACCACCATCTGGTGATGAGCCATGGCATCCCAGGCATCCCGTTCTGAGCCTTTTGGCTGGTGCAGCGGTTTACGCAGCATCTCCCAGCGGAACTGGTAGTAACGCTCCAGTTCTTCTTCTGTTTGCGGTACTCGAAGGTGATACATAGTTGTATTCTCTCTTGTTACCCGCGACCACGCCGGAAGCTGGTTCATACCTGTAACCAGAACGTCACGGGGCCATCATTAACCAGTGAAACCTGCATATCAGCAGCGAATCGTCCGGTCTGCGTGTTCATTTCCTGCTGACGGCAGCGCTCAACGAAGTACTCGTACAGCGCCTCTGCCCGATCGGGTGCCGCACCCTTTGAAAATCCGGGGCGCATACCGCGTTCGGTATCTGCCGCCAGCGTAAACTGTGATACCACCAGCACACTGCCACCGGCCTGCTGCACGTTCAGATTCATCTTACCTTCGGAATCACTAAAAATTCGATATCCGAGCACGCGTTCACACAGGCGGTTCGCTTTCTGTTCGTCATCATCCTTTTCGACACCTAATAAGACCAAAAGTCCTGGGCCGATTTCACCCGTCACCTCGCCCTCCACGGTGACGCTGGCACGGGTTACGCGCTGAATTAATGCAATCATGGTTGCTCTGCTTCTTCTTGTTCTGCGGCTTGTTTAAGTTTGCGGTATTCCCCGAGAGTGACAGTTATTTCCGCGCCTAGCAAGACGATACACCACGTCCAGTACACCCAGACAAATAAAATGGGGATCACCGCCAGGACACCGTAAATAAGCTGATAAGACGGGAACATAGTGATGTAGAGCGCAAATCCTTTTTTCCCGGCTTCGAACAAAACGGCGGCGACAAATGCCCCGATCACCGCATCGCGATTGGGTACGCGCGTCGTGGGTACGATGCTGTAAAGCAGCCAGAATGAGAGCCAGGAGAGCACCAACGGAAAAATGCGCAGTACATCATCAATGACTGAGTTGAGATCGCTGGCCCAGCGAAGTGACAACAGATACGAACTGATTGCCAGGCTGGCCCCTGCCAACAGCGGACCCAACGTTAAAATCATCCAGTAGACAGCAAAAGAATACACTTTAGGCCGTGTACGCTTGCTACGCCAGATGGTATTCAACGCGCTGTCTATGGCATACATCAGCAATAGCGACGTCACAATCAGCCCACACGCGCCAACAGCCGTCATTTTGTTTGAGTTTGCGACAAACTGTTCGATATAACGCTGAATGACATCACCTGTCGCCGGGATAAAATTAGCAAAAATAAAATGCCGTAGCTGAATGCTGACGTCAGAAAACATCGGAAATGCGGCGAAAAGAGCAAAAACAACGGCGATAAGCGGCACTAATGAGAGCAATGAAACGTAGGCAAGATTTCCTGCCAGCGTCGTCATATTGTCCTCATCAATGCGATGCCATAATAGCTTAAGCCAGGCCCATACAGGACGCGTATGATGCCGGGCTTTTTGGTGTACATTTTTTAGCATAACAACTTCGCGAAATAGTCAGGAATGGTCGTTTTATCGACGACCTGGATACTGGTGATGCCTAGCCGGTTAGCCCCTTCAATATTATCGGCGTTGTCATCAAAAAAGACCGCATCCGCAGCGGAAAAACCTTCAGACTGCAGGACATGCTGGTAAATCCGCGCTTCCGGTTTACGCATGCCGAGTTCCTGGGAAAGATAAATATGGTCAGCAGCCTGACGAACTTCAGGATACTCATCCGGCCAAAACGTCGTGTGCAAGCGGTTGGTATTCGAGAGCACGACCACGCGATGCCCTTGCTCACGCAGTTTATGCATAATGTCGATCACTTCAGGTCGTAATGCGACGAAAACAGCCTGCCAGCCATGAGAGAACTGCTCATAACTCAACGGAAGCGCCATGTCATGGCACAGAGCCTCGGCAAAGGCCTCATCCGTTATTTCACCCCGTTCATGCTGGTGAAAAGCATCTCCCATGGTAAAACTTTGCTTCAACGAAGCCAGCGGTACACGACTCAGATCGCTCCATGTACCTAACACGCGATTGAAGTCGATATCGACAATCACATTACCCAAATCAAAGATATAGAGCATGCCCTTCTCCTTACTCGCCGTGGATGAATAACTGTAGCGGGAAAGGAGAAGTTTGACTATGAGTCCCTGTCGGGATTATTCGGTAATTACCTTAGTCTTCATGACTAAATTGCCAGCGAGACTCAATCACCAGTGGAAGATCGACGCTGACAAATTGTGGCGTCACATTTATTGCATTCGGTGCCTGAGTGAGCGGGTTGACACAGGTTGCATCGGGCTGTTTATCAAAGACAACCAGACTTTGTGCAGCCGATGTCATCACCATGCTCAGCTTTCCTGGCCATTGTAATCTGACATGAAGATCGGCATTAAAACCAAAGCAGTCATCCCATGGACCAAGCTGCGGAGAGACCTTGTTGCCTGTCGGTAGTTCATTACTTCCAGCTTCTTCCTGCCAGTCGGCATTAAAGCTCACCCGCAATTCCTCATCTTCATGCTGCGCATCCAGGTGTTTAACAAACCAGGGGTGCCAGCCTGCTGATGCCGGAAAGGTTTCTGACATAGAACGAATTTCTAATCGCAGAATTAGCGCGTTGTCTTCTAGGGCTAGCGTTTGCAAGACCTCACCCTGCCAAGGCCAAGGCGCACCCAACGGCATACGCAGCATCAATTTATCTTTCTTATGTTCAATAATTTCCCATGATGAATAACAAGCCATACCGTGCAAAGCATGGGGGGGCTTATTAGCCGGTAAATCATACTGCTTCTCACCCACTTTCAGCGTTGCATACCCGAGGCGCCCCGCCCAAGGGACCATGGGAAAGCAGCCATATTGAAACGCCCTGCGCTGCGGTTCCCATTGCCTCAAGACTTCAAAGCCAAATGCCTGTAGCGAGGTAATTCTGGCACCATCACGCGGAAAGACCTGAAGACGGAGATGGCCTTTTTCCAGCAAAACCGGTTGGCCGATAGGCCCTGGCCAGGGGGCATCAAACGCACGCTGTAATGCTTGTTGATGTTCGGTACTCAGTTCAGTATTCATTTAATTTTTCTCTGATATTTAGGTAAGAAGTTAATTATTGTTAGCGTCATTTTTGTTGTCCGAATGTGGCTCAATAAGCCAGACGCAAATAAATGAAAGTATTGAGATAACAAACAGAAACAGTGCTACATACCACGGCTTACCGCCACCCAGAGCCAGCAAACTGGAGGCAATCAACGGGCTTAACCCGCCCAGAATGGCAGAAAACTGATAGGCAAATGACAGCCCCGTATAACGAACCCGGGTACCGAACATGCGGGTAAACAGCGTGGGCTGTACCGCAAACATCATCGTAGGCCCCAGGTTATAACCAAGGATCATGCAGCCCCAGATGATAAGAGTGTTCTTTGTGTCCAGCAGCAAGAAGAAGGGGAACGCAAACAGAATACAAAAGCCCGCCCCGAGCAGGTACATTTTTCGTTGCCCGACACGGTCAGAGATCCAGCCAATTAACGGACAACTCACAATACCAATCGCTGAAGCGATCAGCATACCGTTGAGTGGGATATCCCTTGATAACGCCAGTTGACTGGAAATATAGACAATCCCAAACGCGTTGATGATGTTCGATGAAACACTCTCTGCCAACCTGGCACCAAGCGCCAGCAGAATATTGCGCGGGTGTTTACGGAAGAGTTCAATCAGCGGAGGGGTCGATTTGGTCTGCGTTACAGCATTTTTTTGCTGTTTAAAATCCAGAGTCTCTTCGGTATGAAGTCGTATGAACATCCCCACAATTAACATGATGGAGGATAACCAAAATGGGATACGCCATCCCCAGGAAAGAAATTCCTCCTGGGTCAGGAAATGGTTACACAGTGCGAATACGCCCGTTGCCAGCATAATTCCGACTGAGGCCGCCGTTTGCGGGAGCGAACCTAAAAATCCACGCTTCGCCTCGGGAGCAGATTCAATGGTCATCAACGCCGCTCCACCATACTCGCCTCCCAAACCAAACCCCTGAACCAGACGCAAAATCATCAATATAATCGGCGCCCAGATACCAATATCCTGGTATGTTGGTATAAAACCGATTAAAAACGTTGAGGAGCCGACAATTGCTAATGTCCAAATCAGCGTTATTTTGCGGCCAACTTTATCGCCGAAATGACCAAAAACAATGCCGCCTAGTGGACGGGATAAAAAGCCCACGCCAAAGGTTGCGAAAGCGGCAATCAAACCAATAAAAGGATCACTATCAGGGAAAAACAGGGGAGCAAAGACCAGTCCTGCCGCTGTTCCGAAAATAAAAAAGTCGTACCATTCCATCAACGCTCCAGCAAAACTCCCCATGACAACACGCCTCATGGCTTTGCCGGATAGTTCTTTCCCTGGTGTATGTTCTTTTTCAGCCATAATTTTCCTCTCCGGGTCGGCGAGAAATCTGCTCAACAGAATCACTTAAAGACGGAGGATTTTTATGAGAAAGCGCGCCTACACATGCGACGCGCTTGCTTGTTATTTCTCCAGCTCAGCCAGCACCTCAGCATCTTCAGCATCAACATTTGCACCAAGTGGTTCCCACTTAATCAATACACATGTCAGAAAGCCGAGGAAAGGAACAATTGCCAGCCAATAGAATGCTTCTGTCTTTAATGCCCCCCACAACATAGGCCAGAAGATCAACCCAGCTATCGCCCCCGTACGCATAATGGCACGCGCGAATCCTACACCGGTCGGACGAATGGTTGGCGGATAAGAAAGCGTGGCGATGGTCATTCCCAGACCACCAGGGCCAGCAGAGTGGAAGAAAATAATTGCGCCCAACAACCCTAAAGAAAGCCATGGATTTGTGGTTGCCAGCGTTCCTAATGCCAGCAACGCTACCGTCACGACAGCGAATCCATACATTGACTGAAGACGTGTCCCCAGCCGCTGGAGAATAAGTGAGCCGATCAATCCCCCGGTAATTCCACATAACGCATTCACAACTGCGGAACCGCTAAGCGCGCCGGTTAATCCTCCACTCAGTATTCCCGCCAGGGTCAACGGTAAATAAACACCCACAGCGTTATATTGCCAAGCCTGCATTGTCGCCACGACGCAACCGAGGATGGTACGTTTGCGGTAACGTGAATTAAATAAGATGCCATATCCACCGTGAAACTTACTTTCTGTTTTTTCGGAGGAAATATCATTGTTTTTTGACGTGGCAGCAACGCGAGCATGGACACCATAACGTTTTGCCAGAATACCGCAGGCTTCATCATAACGTCCGACTCGCGCAGCCCACATTGCAGACTCACCAATAAAGAAGTAACGCAGGATCATGATAATGACGGCAAAAATAGCGCCAATGAAAATCCCATAGCGCCACAATTGCTCTTCAGCAATACCCGACAGCAGCAGCGGGAGCAGCACAAGATAGACAACTGTAGTTGAGACATACCAGGCCATTTGCCAGAGGTTAACTGACGAACCAGTCTTCCTGGAGGTTGAACCTCGTAGTTCCGCAACTGCGTTTGTTGCCAGAGGGAAATCAATGCCCAGGCCAAATCCCATAATCACACGGCACACTAGCACCCACCATATATTGGGGGCTATCGCGACAGCTGCTGCACCAATCGTGCACAACCCCATCCCGATGATAAATGCACGCTTTTGACCAAAGCGATTAATCACACGGTTCGCCAACAACCCACCAATCAGGGCTGCAACTAAAACAGATGCGTTGACCGTTGCCGCAAGGCCCGGTGAAATACCAAATTGCAGTGCGATATATTTGTTACCAAACCCCACCATCGCCGCCTGATAAGCATCAATAAGAATACCGCCCAGAGCGATAAAAATGATGCCGACACTGGTGTTTACTGCTGAATGTTTATTAACAATATCAATCACGTCCTGGGGACGACCGATCGAATAAGGTGCAGGACTGGTGATGTGACTCATCGCAGTATCCTTTTTCATTGTTGTAGGGTGGCGCTACCATTAAGTAGCGCCAGACAGAGGGTTATGCCATCAAGCCTCAGCAAATTGCAGCATGACTTTTATCGAGTCATTTTGCTGCGCACGTTCAAACGCCTTCGCCGCATCTTCAATCGGGAATAGATCGGTCACCAGTTCGCTGGTATCAAACCGCCCATCCGCAAGCCACTCGATTACCGCATCAAAGTCTTCCGGGATATACATGCCAGAATTCAGTAGATCACGTTCGAAACGCTGCATCATCGGGAGAGGGATTTCGCGTGGACCGCTTGGTACGCCCATACACACCACGGTTCCCCCGGCATAGACATGGGTAAAGGCATCATTCAGCGTGGCTTGCGCAGCAACAACATCGATTGCACCCGTAAAACGAGCCTGCGGATCCAGTTCCCCCGGAGCGCAAACTTCTGCCGCCCCCAGCTTTAACGACAGCGCTCGTTTGTTAGGATCAGGTTCGATGACGGTGATTTTTCCTGCCCCCATGATGCGCAGCGCCTGCACAATGGATAAACCAATGGTTCCGGCACCAATCACTAATACACTTTCCAGAGAAGCTGTCGGCATACGGCTCACACAGTGACGCGCGCAGGCTGCCGGTTCAGCAAAAGCAAGCGTCTTAAGTGGCAGGGAAGCAGGGGCAACATGACAGTTTCGCGACGGAACAATATGTTGCGATCGGGCGAAGCCCGGCGCGCGGAAACCAGCTACCTGCGGAGGTTCACACAAATTAAAGCGGCCGGCTTTACAGGCTCGACACTCCATACAGGCCATAATCGGGTCGACAACAACATGGTCGCCCGGTTTAACATTCGTCACCTCACAGCCAACCTCTGTTACACGTGCCGCTATTTCATGTCCTGGCACAACCGGGGGTTTGGCAAAGGGATGCCCCCCTTTCAGTACATGCAGATCAGAGCCGCAAATTCCGTAGAAAACAGGGGCAATGCGGACTTCCATCGGTTTAAGTTCCTGGTGCGGCAGCTCAACATATTGAGTCGTCACTGTCCCAATATCAGAAAATAGAACTTGGGTAATCTTATCCATGGTTCTGCTCCAGATTCGTTAAAAATCGGTGATTAACGCTGAGAAATACCTTCATCCACAATTTCTGCCAGACGTTGTAAACGTGGAACGGACACATCACGCAGCATAGTTTGCGGATCCTGAGCGCCAACAACCGACGCCCATACAGCACGCCCAGCCAGGAATCCCGAAGCACCACCCTTCATGGCGATGCGAACTGCGCGGCCAAAGATATCCGCATCAACGCCAGAGGAGAGAATGACCCATGGCATTTTCATTTGATCATGTAACTTTTGACATGCAGCAAGCAGGGTCTGTTCATCACCTTTGCCGCCTAATGGCATTTCCGCTTTATAGAGGTCGGCATCAGTGCAGCCAAGCTCCGCCGCAGCAGCAACAATGGCACTTTCCTTGTCAAATACCCAACCGCGACGTGGGGGACGGACGACCGGCTCAATGATGCTAACCAGCCCGGCACTACGGCATCGTTGAACAAACTCCTCCACCATGGCCAGACGTGCTTCCGCTGGTTCATCTTCGCGCCATAGCACCAACAGCTTCATCGCTTTTGCCCCCATCTCACGGGCTTTATGAGGGTCAATTGCCCTGTCGATTTCTACACTATCTACCGGGATACCATTGCCCGGGACAAAATGGTCAGCCGCCACAATCAGGCCGCATGAATCCGCTACTGCGCCCTGTGAGACAATCTGCTCGAGGCAAAATTGTTTATCGGCCAGAACCGCAGAGGCATAAGGAGACAGAATTTGGGTCGCAGCGACTTTAAAATCAGTTAATACGCTGTCAGCAACTGGTTTAGGATGCCCTGAAGCAGCAAACATCAGGCGCATAGCTTCACGCTGATCGACAGCCAGCATGGCAAATCCTCCACCAGGGCGAGAAATATCTTTCAGCGTGTATGAGGTATTGTGGGAAGACATAGTAACTCCTGTGAATGTTTAAAATTTAAAGTGAATCTGGTCGACCAGCCTGCTGACGAACCTGAGATAACAGAGCGCTCCAGTCCTGACGGCCTCTACCATTCTCACTGGCGCTGGTGTAATACGTTTCAGCAGCAATCCCCATATTGAGTGGTGCACCGGTCTGGCTGGCGACATCGACAGCAATACGTAGATCTTTCAACGCCAGGTCCACCATAAATGCCGGGGAAAGATCCCCTTTCAGCACTTTGCCAGGCCAGGTTGTCGTAAAGTGCCCCTTACCTGCGGCCGTACCGCTCATGACCTTGATTGCTACATCCAGACTCAGACCCAATGATTCGCAAAGCACTGCTGCTTCCGCTGACAAGGCATTTAGCGCGATGCTCATGTAATTGTTGATAAGCTTTACGCGGATCCCCATACCAGGCCCCCCGGCTTCTACCAACTCATTTCCCATGCACATCAAAACTGGACGCGCGCGTTCAACCTGTTCAGGTGTACCGCCCGCGAGGATCAGCAGCGTACCGTCGATAGCGTTAACGGACGTTCTGCCTACCGGAGCATCCATCATGCTGATGCCTTTCTCTTGCATTTCATTAATCAACGCATCAGTCTGCAATGGATGAATGGTGGACATATCAATAACCAGCGCATCATGAGACAGACCTTCACTCACCCCATCTTTGCCCAGTAGCACTTGCCGAACGATGTCGCCATTTGGCAGCATAGTGATAATGAATTCGGCACCTTTAGCAGCTTCGGCGGGAGTTTGGGCAGCAATTGCACCTTTTTGTACTAACTCATTAACGGCCTGTTGGTTTACGTCGAACACGCGTAAGGCATGTCCCTTTTGCAACAGATTGTTAGCCATTGGGCTGCCCATCTGACCCAATCCCAAAAATGCAACGGTAATCATGAACGGTCTCCTGTCTTAGGTTGACAAAATAATTACAAACAAAAACTCATTTCCGTCTGTTTTTGAGCATATTTGTAATTTATGACGAAAAACAAGACATACGTCACTAATTTGATCATTTATGTCATTAAAATGAACAAAAGAAGACAGGATCACACAGGACTAAACAAATATGACCAGAATCGCATGTGTTGGAATTACCGTTCAGGACCGTATTTACTCGTTAAACACGCTGCCTGACGGCGGTGGGAAATATCAGTCAAATCAATATCTGGAGACAGGTGGCGGCCCGGCAGCAACAGCGGCCGTCGCTATTGCCCGGCTCGGCGTTGACGTCGATTTTATCGGTCGGGTGGGTGATGACAGTTGTGGGAATACCTTGCTTAACGAACTTCAGGGCTGGGGGGTTAATACACAATTCTGTCGTCAGTACCCAAATTCCCGTTCATCTCAATCCGCAATATTGGTTGATCAACACGGCGAACGCATCATCGTGAACTATCCAAGCCCGGATCTCGATACAGATGCAAAGTGGCTAGAATCGATTGATTTTACTCGCTATGACATCGTTCTTGCAGATGTGCGTTGGCATGAAGGGACATTAAAATCCTTCGCACTGGCACGTGCAGCTGGTGTACAGACGCTACTGGATGCAGATATGACACCGCAAGATATAACCCCATTGGTGGCACTTGCCGACCACGCGGTTTTTTCGGCTCCAGGACTTAAGCGAATGACTGGGCAGGATAATACACAACATGCTCTAAAACTGGCTGCCGGGCGAACTGATGGTAAAGTGTACGTTACGCTTGGTGGCGAGGGGTCGCAATGGATTGAAAATGAACATATGTATCAACAGGCTGCATTTTCAGTCAATGTGGTAGATACAACCGGAGCAGGCGATGTTTTCCACGGTGCAATGGCGGTTGCTCTTGCAGAGAAAATGCCCACCGAACAAGCGATCAGCTTCGCAAGTGCGGTGGCCGCGATGAAATGTACTCAGGCTGGCGGACGAGCCGGAATTCCTAATCGTGCGCAAACCGAATCATTTTTGTCACTTTATGCGTAAAATAACCAGCAATTACGGGGAAGAAGTCCAGGAGTATTCATGAGCATCATTGAAGTCACCGGTAATCCGCGACACGATCAGCTTGTTCATTACATTACAGAACGCGGCTATATGAATATCGAAGAGCTGGCGCAGTTGCTGGATGTTTCCACGCAAACTGTGCGCCGGGATATTCGTAAGTTGAGCGAACAGGGCCTGATCACCCGACATCATGGTGGAGCCGGACGAGTATCCAGCGTCATGAATACCGCCTTTGAACAGCGGGAGTTGTCTCTTACTCAGGAAAAAGAAGCGATCGCGGAGGCGGTTGCTGACTATCTTCCTGAGCGTTGTACGGTTTTTATTACCATCGGAACAACGGTAGAGGCCGTCGCGCGGGCTTTGTTAAATCGCCGGGACTTACGCATCATTACTAATAGCCTTCGTGTTGCGCAGATCCTGTATAAGAATCAAGATCTTGAGGTAATGGTGCCTGGCGGAACATTACGTGCTCATAATGGCGGTATTGTTGGCCCTGGCGCAGTGAACTTCATTGAAGGATTCAGAGCCGATTATTTGATTACCAGCATTGGTGCCATTGAAGAAGACGGCACGCTACTGGAATTTGATGTTAACGAAGCGCTTGTAGCTAAAACTATGATCAAACATGCACGTAATACGCTGTTGGTTGCCGATCATACTAAGTTTACCGCCTCGGCTGCTGTTTCTATTGGTAATATGCGTAAAATTCGGGCATTTTTTACCGATGCTCCACCGCCAAACTCCTTCAGGCAATTGCTTGATATAGAGAATATTGAACTGGTTGTTGCTGATCAGGTGACCTCCTGATCCGTTTGATAAAAAAGCCGCTGATAATCAGCGGCTTTTTCGTATTCTTCGATATCGAAGCCTGTTACGCCTCTGCAGTTTCCAGCATTTTCTTGCGTTGGCTAATCCGTTTAACCAGCATCACGGAGACAATCGCACCGCAGAAGGCAAAGCACGCCATGATGCCAAACACGATTTTGTAGCCGATAAGACCTGGGTTTAAATCCAAAATATATCCGTACAGACTGAAGCAGAACATCGCCGGGGCGTAACCGATAAAGCTGCCCAGCGCCATTGCAGCGCCCGTCTGGTTCTCGGCAATTTTGGCTTCACCAATCGGGGCAAAGAAAACAGCGCGCTGCGTAAAGACGATCGCACCGAAGCCCAGTGTACACACCATGCCTAAATAAACCGGCATACTTTCATGCGGCAGAATCATCAGCAACACCAGAGCTACCGTGCTGATCATGAACGTATAGCATAAGTATTTACTGGGTGATTTCAGGATCTTATCCGAGATCATCCCGCCAATCGGGCCACCGACCATTTTCAGACAGTACTGGTTAATAATCCCATAAGCCCCCACCAGCGCGACCGGCAGCATATAGATGTTTTTCAGGAACGGGATGAAGAATGTTAATCCACAATAGACGGCATACACAAAGAAGACGTTGAAGGCGATTAACCAAATGGTTTTATCCTTCAATACCGATGTCATGCTGGGATTTTTCGGCGCATCTTCTGCATCCTGCACTTTTGCCACAGGCGCATCTTCTTTATCATTCAGCACAAAGAAGATAATGATCCCCACGATAATCACGATGGCAGAGTAGAACCAGATACCGGCTTTGAATCCCAGCAACCCGCTACCGAACCAGGTAAAGACGGCCAGCGCGGAAAATGCGACAACCGTATCAACAATACCGCGGCCCGTTTCGAAGAAACCAAACAATCGACCCTGTTGTTCACTATTCCCCAGACGGCTAACAGATTTTAATAGCACTGGCCAGTTCATCATGTCACAGGTGACGCCAAACAGCGCCCAGACAAAGAGGATCCCCCAATAGCCAGGCATAGAGGTCAAATAGACCCCCAACAATCCCGTGGCAATAAGAGAAAAAGACATGGTGTATTTACGTGGCAATTTATCTGCAAAATAAATAGATAAGAAAAAGCCCACGGTAGTCACAAATGAGTTCACTGACATTGCATTACCAATTTGACCATTGGTCAAATGGAAGTATTCTTGCATCGGAATATAGAACGCATCTTTCAGTGAAGGTAATTTGTAGATTGTACCGCCGCACAGCGTTAACAGGCTAAAAAGTGCCCATTTCTTTTTTGTGAGCATAGCATCCCCTAAATGATTATTTAAATCATTTGTTTTGAAAATAACAATATGACCATTCCCCTGGAATGGTTTAAGCAACCTAAAAAGAAACGAAGATTTTTTAATTAGTTAGAATATCATGTGCCTCATTTTTAATTTGTTGTAGCACACTACGCACAAATTTTAATTGTTGAATAGCATCGTTTTTTTCTTTAATTAGACGTTCTTCCAGAAGATCAGCTGCAGGCAACGGTGTTTCACTCATTTGGCGCCATGGGATCCATGGATTATCACCTTCATTTTCAAAACGAAACGCTGGAGCATAATAATCAACTTCCTCTTCCAGTCCGTAAGCCATTACCTGTGGCTTATCATCACCTAAACAGATCAGTTTGGTCAGTAGCGCCTTAAATGGCATATCTCCCTGGCCCGATGTACAGGCTTTGTGGCCCAGCCCCGCTTTTTCATTAATGATTAACGCATCTTTAATATGCACCTGAGTAATGTGCGGTGACATCGTATCTAGCGCTGTTAACGGATGTTCATTCGCATTGATCATATTTGCGAAATCAAAGAGTAAAGAGAGTGACTCCATATCGCTGTTCTGAATTAATGACACTAATTCATGGCTCTTCAAGTCTTCATGCTGTTCTAACGTAAATATCAGTCCGCTATCCTGATATCTTTCACGCAAATATTTGATATCTTGAGTTATTGTTGCAAGAACATCCTGAAGATTTCCTTCGTAGCGTGGATAAAATCTTACGGAAGAGGCACCTGTTTTTAAGGCAATAGAGACGGCCTGGTCAATGGCCTTTTTATCAGAGGAGCTGGTTTCAATATGAATATCCAGCTGCAACTTACGCGCTTTATCACCAAATGCTGACAGCTCATTGTCATTCATATTTTCCAGAGAATAACGCTCACCATCAAGAACGTGAATTTTCACGCCGCGCAGATTATTTTCATTAGCAATATCTAATAAATCATTCGGTAATATTCGCTCAAGACGCATATTTAAATGATAAGCATACGCGTGTAGATATAGGGGGAGGTTATCTACACGAGCCAGAATTTTATGTGCATTATCTTTAGTGACCATAAACGTACCTACAAGTTAATGAAGAGATCAACTGCTTCAAATCGCCAATACTCAATATCTATTTGCACGATGTTGCCATCGCTGTCGGCCCGATGTTTTTCAATAAGAATGGCAGGCATTCCAGCAGAGCCGCCAATAAATTTACTAATATCACCGGCCATTCTGACAGGTTTAAAAACCAGTTTTTTGATTACCGTTTCTTTTTTATATTCGTTTTCCCACACTGAAGAAAATGACTGACTTTCAAGCTGTTCAATAAAACCCGGAGCAACCTTCGGATTAATATACGTTTCGTGATAGAAAACCTTATGCCCTTCCAGTGCTCCCCAACCCGTTATCCGATACAGTTCATCAGACGGCGTAGCAGCTACCAGCGGAGCGGTAGCTTCAGGATAGTGAGATACCCGGCTTTTCTCGATAAATCCCCAGGAAGGCTCTCTGCCCTGCTCAAGCGCTGCGCGCTGAAAGCTTGCCGATAATTCCGGGCTGTAGTTAAAACGAGCCTGTGTGACAAACCATCCTTTGCGGTCTTTACGAAAGATTTTGGATTCAGACTCGAGGTTTAATAACGCCTGACGTAACGTCATACGCTTGATACCCAACAGCTCTCCCAGTTCTCTTTCTGAAGGGAGTTTTCCGCCCGGTGTGGTGATCCCATCTTTTAACCAACGATCTAACTTCTCTTTCGCATTTTCAACGGTCGACTGATTACTCGTCATTGTTTAATCCATTTGGTTTAAACCAGATGGTTTTATCATACGCTGACGTCGAAAAAGAAAGCAAACACACGCATCGAGCTTTAGAAATAATTGTGACAAAGCTCTCTTATGGCAGGAATCTGAAGTGGAAGTGGTTAAGACGGCAGGCAGGGATTAAGCGTAACTCTCACCTGATTCCAGGAATAACAGGCAAAAAAAACCCCACCAGTAGGCGGGGTCTTGTCACGAAAAGAGCGTTAATTACTCTTCTTTCGCGCCACGCATTGCACGGCGACGATCGTTTTCGGTCAGGTGACGTTTACGGATACGGATGGAAGTTGGAGTAACTTCTACCAGCTCGTCGTCATCGATGAATTCCAGAGCCTGCTCCAGAGTCATCTTAACCGGCGGAACCAGAACCGTTGCTTCGTCAGTACCAGACGCACGCATGTTGGTCAGTTTCTTACCGGTCAGGCAGTTTACAGTCAGGTCGTTAGAGCGGCTGTGAATACCGATGATCTGGCCTTCGTAAACTTCAGCACCGTGACCCAGGAACAGCTTACCGCGATCCTGCAGGCTGAACAGTGCGAACGCAACTGCTTTACCCTGACCGTTGGAGATCAGTACGCCGTTCTGACGCTGGCCAACATCACCCGCACGAACATCGTCGTAATGGCTGAAGGTGGAGTACAGCAAGCCGGTACCGGAGGTCATGGTCATGAATTCTGAACGGAAACCGATCAGACCACGGCTTGGGATCACGTAGTCAAGACGTACGCGGCCCTTACCATCTGGATTCATGTTTTTCAGGTCGCCTTTACGCTCACCCAGAGCCTGCATCACAGAACCCTGGTGCTGCTCTTCGACGTCCAGCGTGACGTTTTCGAACGGCTCTTGTTTACGGCCGTCGATTTCGCGGAAGATAACTTTCGGACGGGAAACCGCCATTTCGAAACCTTCACGACGCATATTCTCGATCAGAACTGACAGGTGCAGCTCACCACGACCGGATACACGGAATGCATCCGCATCTTCGGTTTCTTCAACACGCAGTGCCACGTTGTGCACCAGCTCTTTGTTCAGGCGGTCAAGGATCTGACGAGAGGTAACATATTTACCTTCTTTGCCACAGAACGGAGAGGTGTTTACGCAGAAGAACATGGTTACGGTCGGCTCATCAACAGACAGTGCCGGCAGCGCTTCGACATTTTGCGGGTCGCAAATAGTGTCAGAGATGTTCAGCTCGCCCAGACCGGTGATCGCGATGATATCGCCCGCTTCAGCAATGTCACTCTCAATACGTTCCAGACCCAGATGGGTCAGGACCTTACCGACTTTACCGTTACGAGTTTTGCCTTCGCTATCAATGATAGTGATCTGCTGGTTCGGTTTAACTTTACCGCGTTTGATACGACCGATGCCGATAACACCAACATAGTTGTTGTAATCAAGCTGAGAGATCTGCATCTGCAGCGGGCCATCAAGGTCAACGTTCGGTGCTGGTACACGATCAATGATGGTCTGATACAGCGGAGTCATATCTTCAGCCATATCTTCGTGATCCAGACCCGCGATACCGTTCAGCGCAGAAGCGTAAACGATAGGGAAGTCCAGCTGCTCGTCGGTAGCATCAAGGTTAACGAACAGGTCAAATACCTGATCAACAACCCAGTCAGGACGCGCGCCCGGACGGTCAACTTTGTTGATAACAACGATTGGTTTCAGGCCATGGGCAAAGGCTTTTTTGGTCACGAAGCGCGTCTGCGGCATCGGACCATCCATTGCATCAACGACCAGCAGTACGGAGTCTACCATGGACATTACACGTTCAACTTCACCACCGAAGTCGGCGTGCCCAGGGGTATCAACGATGTTGATACGGTAGTCATTCCATTTGATAGCGGTGTTTTTAGCGAGGATGGTAATCCCACGCTCTTTCTCCAAATCGTTGGAGTCCATCACGCGCTCTTGGGTTTCAGCACGTGCATCGAACGTACCGGATTGTTGGAGCAGCTTGTCTACCAGGGTGGTTTTACCATGGTCTACGTGCGCGATGATGGCGATGTTACGCAAATTTTCGATCACAACTTTGCCTCAGGCATTTTAGAAATAGCGCGTTATTGTACACGGATTAATCGCAGTACAAAACAGGATCACAAACATCCTCCGCAAACAAGTATTGCAGAGTTTCTTTGTGATCACATTCACGGAGCGTTAAAAGGGGTATTTTGATGTCCATTGCACCAATATGGTGCCTAATGTTCACATTAAAGCACTATAATGGTGCAATACAACATTCATGGTGCAGCCCCTTTGCACGATGGTGCGCATGATAACGCCTTTTAGGGGCAATTTAAAAGTTGGCACAGATTTCGCTTTATATTTTTTACGGCGACACGGCCAATTTTTTGCAGAATTGTAGACTTCGTTACCACGACGACAATGACCAATCCGGGAGAGTAAGTATGTCCGCTGAACACGTTTTGACGATGCTGAATGAACACGAAGTGAAGTTTGTTGATTTACGCTTCACCGATACTAAAGGTAAAGAACAGCACGTCACTATTCCTGCTCATCAGGTAAATGCCGAATTCTTTGAAGAAGGCAAAATGTTTGACGGCTCCTCAATCGGTGGCTGGAAAGGCATTAACGAATCAGACATGGTTCTGATGCCAGATGCTTCTACTGCTCTCATTGACCCGTTCTTTGAAGAGTCTACTCTGATCATCCGTTGCGATATCCTGGAACCAGGTACGCTGCAAGGTTATGACCGCGACCCGCGTTCTATTGCTAAACGTGCTGAAGAATACCTGCGCGCTACCGGCATCGCAGACACCGTTCTGTTCGGGCCAGAGCCAGAATTCTTCCTGTTTGATGACATCCGTTTCGGCGCATCCATCTCCGGTTCCCACGTCGCTATCGATGACATCGAAGGTGCCTGGAACTCCTCCACCAAATATGAAGGTGGTAACAAAGGTCACCGTCCTGGCGTGAAAGGCGGTTATTTCCCGGTTCCTCCGGTTGATTCCTCCCAGGACATCCGTTCTACCATGTGTCTGATCATGGAAGAAATGGGCCTGGTTGTTGAAGCGCATCACCACGAAGTGGCGACTGCGGGTCAGAACGAAATTGCTACCCGCTTTAACACCATGACCAAAAAAGCGGACGAAATTCAGATCTACAAATATGTGGTTCACAACGTTGCACACCGTTTCGGTAAAACAGCGACCTTTATGCCAAAACCAATGTTTGGCGATAACGGTTCCGGTATGCACTGCCACATGTCCCTGTCCAAGAACGGCGTAAACCTGTTCTCTGGCGACAAATATGCTGGTCTGTCTGAGCAGGCGCTGTTCTACATCGGTGGTGTTATCAAACACGCGAAAGCAATTAACGCCCTGGCAAACCCGACCACCAACTCCTACAAGCGTCTGGTCCCGGGTTACGAAGCACCGGTAATGCTGGCTTACTCTGCCCGTAACCGTTCTGCATCTATCCGTATTCCGGTAGTCGCCTCTCCGAAAGCACGTCGTATCGAAGTGCGTTTCCCGGACCCAGCGGCTAACCCGTACCTGTGCTTCGCCGCGCTGCTGATGGCTGGCCTTGACGGTATCAAGAACAAAATCCATCCTGGCGAAGCCATGGATAAAAACCTGTATGACCTGCCGCCAGAAGAAGCGAAAGAGATCCCACAGGTTGCTGGCTCTCTGGAAGAAGCACTGAAAGAACTGGATCTTGACCGCGAGTTCCTGACTGCAGGTGGCGTATTCACCAATGAAGCGATTGACGCGTACATTGCACTGCGTCGCGAAGAAGATGACCGCGTACGCATGACGCCGCACCCGGTAGAGTTCGAGCTGTACTACAGCGTTTAACCGTATCTTAATAATCCGACGAATTTCACGTTGCGGCAAAGCGGCAACTGAGCAAATCCCCAGGAGCATAGATAGCTATGTGAGTGGGGTGAGCGAAGGTAGCCAACGCAGCAGCGACGTGGAAGGCGCCAGGAGTTTTTTAGTTGCCGTGGAACTTTTAGCCCATCACACGATGGGCTTTTTTCTCCACCAACAACCTGATCCTTCGCGCTTTTTCTAAGTAAAAAGCTATAATGCACTAAATTGGTGCAACCTTTTTCAGGAGACTGCTGAATGGCAACCGGCACGCTGCCCGATGCTGGGCAGATCCTCAATTCGTTAATCAACAGCATTTTACTTGTCGATGATGAGCTGGCGGTACATTACGCCAACCCCGCGGCACAGCAGCTGCTCGCCCAAAGTTCTCGTAAACTGTTTGGTACACCGCTTCCTGATCTGTTGAGCTATTTCTCTTTGAACATCGGACTGATGCGAGAGAGCCTGGAAGCTGGCCAGGGCTTTACGGACAACGAAGTGACGCTGGTAATAGACAGCCACTCACATATCCTCTCAGTGACCGCTCAGCGGCTTCCTGACGGCCTTATCCTGCTGGAGATGGCCCCAATGGATAACCAGCGCCGTCTGAGTCAGGAGCAGCTCCAGCATGCTCAACAAATTGCGGCCCGCGATCTGGTACGCGGACTGGCGCACGAAATTAAAAACCCACTGGGCGGGCTACGTGGTGCTGCGCAGCTTCTCAGTAAAGCACTCCCGGACCCGGCGCTGACAGAATATACCAAAGTCATTATTGAGCAGGCCGATCGCCTGCGTAATCTGGTTGACCGTTTGCTGGGTCCACAACAGCCAGGTATGCACGTTACGGAAAGTATTCACAAAGTGGCTGAACGCGTGGTAGCACTGGTCTCAATGGAACTACCGGAAAACGTCACGCTGATTCGTGATTACGACCCAAGTCTTCCAGAGCTGCTGCACGATCCAGATCAGATAGAGCAGGTTCTGTTGAATATCGTGCGCAATGCGCTACAGGCGTTAGGGCCAGAAGGTGGCGAGATTATTCTGCGAACCCGCACCGCTTTCCAGCTCACGCTACACGGTATGCGTTATCGCCTGGCTGCACGTATTGATGTTGAGGATAACGGTCCGGGTATTCCCCCTCACTTGCAGGATACGCTGTTCTACCCAATGGTCAGCGGTCGCGAGGGTGGTACCGGACTTGGATTATCCATCGCCCGTAATTTGATTGATCAACATTCCGGCAAAATTGAATTTACCAGTTGGCCGGGTCATACCGAGTTCTCGGTTTACCTGCCTATCAGGAAATAAAGGTGACGTTTATGCAACGAGGAATAGTCTGGGTAGTTGATGACGATAGTTCCATCCGTTGGGTGCTTGAACGTGCGCTCGCAGGGGCAGGACTTAGCTGCACGACATTTGAAAGTGGTAAAGAAGTGCTGGATGCGCTGGCCAGCAAAACGCCAGACGTGCTGTTATCGGATATCCGAATGCCGGGTATGGACGGCCTGACGCTGTTAAAACAGATCAAACAGCGCCATCCAATGCTTCCGGTCATCATAATGACGGCACATTCCGATCTGGATGCCGCCGTCAGCGCCTATCAGCAAGGGGCTTTCGATTATCTGCCTAAGCCTTTTGATATCGACGAGGCTGTTGCACTGGTCGAGCGCGCTATCAGCCATTATCAGGAACAGCAGCAACCGCGGAATATTCAGATCAACGGCCCGACGACCGATATCATCGGTGAAGCCCCCGCGATGCAGGATGTATTTCGCATTATTGGGCGACTTTCCCGTTCTTCAATAAGCGTATTAATCAACGGTGAATCCGGGACAGGTAAAGAGCTGGTCGCCCACGCCCTGCACCGTCACAGTCCTCGCGTCAAAGCGCCTTTTATCGCACTTAATATGGCGGCTATCCCGAAGGATTTGATCGAATCTGAGCTGTTTGGCCATGAAAAAGGGGCGTTTACCGGTGCGAATACCATTCGTCAGGGGCGCTTCGAACAGGCCGACGGTGGCACACTTTTCCTCGACGAAATTGGTGATATGCCGCTGGATGTACAAACGCGGTTATTGCGCGTATTAGCCGACGGACAATTTTACCGCGTTGGCGGCTATGCGCCAGTGAAGGTGGATGTACGTATCATCGCGGCGACACATCAGAATCTCGAACTGCGTGTGCAGGAAGGCAAGTTCCGTGAGGACTTATTCCATCGTCTGAACGTTATTCGCGTCCATTTGCCGCCGCTGCGTGAACGTCGGGAAGATATCCCCCGCCTGGCTCGTCATTTTCTACAGGACGCCGCCCGCGAACTGGGCGTCGAAGCCAAGCAATTACACCCCGAAACCGAAGCAGCGCTCACACGTCTTGCCTGGCCGGGGAACGTGCGCCAGCTTGAGAACACCTGCCGCTGGTTAACCGTAATGGCCGCCGGGCAGGAAGTGCTAATTCAGGACTTACCGGCTGAACTGTTTGAGGCCACAGTTCCAGATGCCCCTTCGCACTTGCAACCGGACAGCTGGGCAACCTTACTGGCACAGTGGGCTGACAGGGCATTACGTTCCGGTCATCAAAACTTACTGTCTGAGGCGCAACCTGAAATGGAACGTACGCTGTTAACCACTGCGCTACGCCATACCCAAGGGCACAAACAGGAAGCGGCACGCTTGTTAGGATGGGGGCGTAACACCTTGACGCGTAAATTAAAAGAACTCGGAATGGAGTGACGATTTGTCACTGTGTAAAGATTGATAATTGAGCGCAAATTGCTGCTATTTTGTACTTTACTGTTCCGATGAGTTAAGTATGATCGTGCCCGGCAAACGGGGAGAAGTCATCATGCTGGAATCAATCATTAATCTTCTGTCGAGCGGTTCAGTAGAAAGCCATACGCCACAAACTGCGGTTGCCGCAGTGCTGTGTGCGGCGCTGGTTGGACTGTTTAGCTGAATGCGTGCCGGGTGGCGCTAACGCTTATCCAGCTTACAGGTTGTCACAACTTGTAGGCCCGGTAAGCGGTAGCGCCACCGGGCAACGTCACTAAATCACCCGCGAGAACTGCTGTATCCGTGCTTTCTGACGCAAATAAGCATCAAAGCACATGCAGATATTACGGATCAGCAGGCGACCTTTTGGCGTAACCTGAATCCCCTTCTCATTGACGTCCACCAGCCCATCTTCCGCCAGCGGTGCCAGCAGTTTCAGGTCTTCGGCAAAATATTCAATAAAGTTCAGCCCCCATTGCTGCTCCACGGCGGCGTAATCGAGGCGGAAGTTACAGATAAGCGCCTTAATAACGTCACGGCGAATGCAGTCATCACGGGTTAACGCGATCCCACGCCACAAAGCATCACCGCACTCATCTACCTGCTGATAGTAAAGCTTCAGCTCTTTCTGGTTCTGTGCGTAACAGTCGCCAATCATACTGATGGCAGAAACACCCATCCCCAGCAGGTCAGTATCACCCTGGGTGGTGTAGCCCTGGAAATTACGATGCAGAACGCCTTCTCGCTGCGCAACTGCCAGCTCATCATCCGGGCGGGCAAAGTGATCCATCCCAATGAACTGATAGCCAGTTTCGGTCAGTGAGGAGATGGTTTCCTGCAGAATATCCAGCTTCTGTTGCGCGCTGGGCAGATCAACATCTTTGATCTTGCGCTGGGCGGCAAAAAGCGTCGGCAGGTGCGCATAGTTAAAGACGCTCAGGCGGTCGGGATTCAGCTCTGCCACACGCTTCAGAGTGAAAGCAAAGCTCTCCGGCGTCTGTTTTGGCAGCCCGTAAATAAGGTCGATATTCGTCGAGGTAAAGCCAATATCACGCGCATGATTAAGCAGCGCAAAAATGAACTCCTCGTCCTGTTCGCGGTTCACCAGACGCTGAACTTCTTTGTTGAAGTCCTGCACCCCCATGCTCAGGCGGTTAAACCCTTCTGCACGTAAATGATCAAGGACATCCAGCTCGATTTCACGTGGATCCACTTCGATCGAGATTTCGGCATCAGCGTTAAAGTGGAAGTTGTCACGTAACAACGTCATCAAACGGCTGATCTGTACTTTATTCAAATAAGTGGGGGTGCCACCGCCCCAGTGCAGCTGGCTAACATGTCGTCCGGCAAACAACGGTGCACGATGAATAATTTCTTGTTCCAGCACATCCAGATATTGATCGGCTTTATGCTGCTGACGAGTCACAATTTTGTTGCAGCCACAGAAGTAGCACAGTTTGTGGCAAAACGGGATATGGACGTATAAAGAGAGTGGACGTTCAGGGTAGCGCGCAACGGCCTGCGAAAACGCCTCTGCACCGTAGTCTTCAGAAAACTCCAGCGCGGTCGGGTACGAGGTATATCGTGGCCCGGAATAGTTATATTTCTGGATCAGGGCCAGATCCCAGTCTATTAGCTGTTCAGACATGCTCACTCCTTCCGATGGCGTTTCTGGCGAGTACGGCGTACCGGCTTAGTCCCATTGTGGGTGATAAGCCGGCTGCGCAGCCACTTTTGGCGCCGCGACAATCGCTGTAGTTTAACGAATAACCACACCAGATAACATATAACCGGAAGGGTTATAAGCAGGACAGGAAGGCCCACGGTACAAAACCGTTAGTTACCACCCTTCAGCAGGCGCATCATATCTTCCTGCTTTTCATCCTCTTCATCTTCCTCTTCGTCGTCATAGGAGAGACCCAGCTTTTGCATCAGCTCATCAATGCGATCCAGCTTGGCATCAACCCATGCCTGATCTTCATCACTCAGGGTTTCTCCCGCTTCAAGACGTTCCAGCAGCGCATCCAGGCGCTCATCCGTTTCCAGTAAATCCAACTCAGCCTGTGGTGAAAGCATAGGTTTCTCACTCTTCGGTTTGTGCTGTTTGGTGACCTTTTCGGTCACACCCAATGCAATGGGGGTTTTACTGCCAATACGAGGATCTTTGTGCTTACTTTGGTTTCCGCCACCTGATGCGCCGTCACTACCGGTCGCACGGCTACCTGCCGCATGACCACGGTGTTTTTTCTGGCGTTTACGGTCACGGGCTTCCTGGTTAATCTCTTCGCGTGTTTTACGGCGCGCTTTTGCAGGACCTTTACCGCGTGGTGTAGAAGTTGGTTTCATCATGATTCGTCTTTGGCTGTTTTTATTCAGTATATAATTGCGCCGGAATCTAGCAGAAATAAAGAAAAAAGGCGACAGAGTAATCTGTCGCCTTTTTTCCTGACTCTCACCCTTAACAGGCTTTACAATCCATGTTGGCTATCAACACACCCTGTTTTTCCCTTAGCCTGAAACATTCCGTGTTGTTTCCATTTCCTTTTACTAACGTCTCCGGACGTTTGTCTTCCTGACAATCCTGTGTCTTCGCCTCCTGGCGCTCCTGACCCTCATCCTGAGTCGTATATCCTGTAAGCTTCCTCGCTATGGACGCTACTTTACCCTTTTGGCTTAACCGTACAAGTAACCTGGGTAGTAATTTCAGCTTTTCAGAGTATAAATAATGGTTAATTATCTGATTTATTTGAGTTATATCATTATTTGCTCTGTCATATCGCATAGATTCGATCGGCAATGTCTCACAAAGCGCGCGGTTTTTACTTACACAACACACTTGTCGAAAAGCCAGCCTTTTGCTGGTGTTCAGGTATAATCGCTGCAAAGCCTTGATTGATGGAGACGACCGCTTTGACTAATTTGAATTATCAACAGACGCACTTTGTGATGAGTGCGCCTGATATTCGCCATTTACCTTCCGATACGGGAATCGAAGTGGCTTTTGCTGGCCGTTCCAACGCAGGCAAATCCAGCGCGCTAAATACCCTGACAAATCAAAAGGGTCTGGCGCGTACCTCTAAAACACCTGGCCGTACACAGCTCATCAACCTTTTTGAAGTTGTTGACGGCAAGCGTCTGGTTGACTTGCCGGGATACGGTTATGCAGAAGTTCCGGAAGAGATGAAGCGCAAATGGCAACGCGCGCTTGCTGAATACCTGGAAAAACGTCAGAGCCTGCAAGGTTTGGTTGTCCTGATGGACATTCGCCATCCACTAAAAGATCTCGATCAGCAGATGATTCTGTGGGCAGTAGAGAGCAACGTTCAGGTTCTGGTATTACTGACCAAAGCGGACAAACTGGCCAGCGGTGCACGGAAAGCCCAATTGAATACGGTACGTGAAGCGGTGCTGGCATTTAATGGCGATGTACAGGTCGAAGCATTCTCATCGCTGAAGAAGCTGGGCGTGGACAAACTGCGTCAGAAGCTGGATGTCTGGTTTAGCGAACTGGCACCGATTGAAGAGATGCAGGACGGGGAATAATCCACTGATATGCCGGATAGTGACGTTACACGCCTTATCCGGCCTACAGATCTTTATTATTGCTTTAAATAATTCGAGTTGCGTAAAGGCGGCGATACCAGGAAAAATTCGTCGGAAACGACTTTGAACAGCTGAAGGCGCCTCCGGTGAGGGACTGGAGTGAGCAAGAAAGCCAACGCATATACAGCTTGAAGTATGACGAGCACAATAAAAAACGCCCCAGTCATTACTGACTGGGGCGGCTAAAATATTCAGCCAAATCCGATTACGTGAAGTAAAAGGTCTGAAAGATAGAACATCTTACCTCTGTACCCTACGCGAATAACTTTACTCTTTTTTGAGCAGCTCAGAAAGTACTTTTTGTAATTTTTTTTCAATCCCGACATAGGGAATTCTAATGAATATCACAAAAAACTCTATCTTATGTTGCTTAGTTACGAAAAGAGCGCGTTATTCATTGAACCCTTAGTGCGCTTGATCCCAGTTTTCACCACTACCCACTTCCACCAGTAACGGCACATCAATCCGCGTCCCATTTTCCATCAGTTGATGGATCTTTTTCGATACGCTTTCCAGGTCATCTTTATGCACTTCAAATACCAGTTCATCGTGTACCTGCATGATCATGCGTACGCGCGGCTGCTCGGCTTGTAGCCATCCGTCCACATCTATCATGGCTCGCTTGATAATATCTGCAGCAGTACCCTGCATCGGGGCATTAATCGCTGCGCGTTCAGCACCGGCGCGGCGAGCGCCATTACTGGATTTAATATCCGGCAGATAGAGGCGACGCCCTTCCAGGGTTTCAACATACCCTTGCTCTTTTGCCTGTGCGCGCGTGCGTTCCATGTATTCCATTACGCCAGGGTAACGTTCGAAGTAGAGATCCATGTATTTCTGCGCTTCTTTACGCGGAATATTCAACTGGCGCGCAAGACCAAAAGCGCTCATCCCATAGATCAGACCAAAGTTGATAGCTTTCGCACTGCGACGCTGCTCGTTGGTCACAGAATCGAGCGACAAGCCAAAGACTTCAGCAGCCGTTGCGCGGTGAATGTCCTTCCCTTCAGCAAACGCAGTGAGCAGGCCTTTGTCACGCGAGAGATGCGCCATAATACGCAGTTCAATCTGCGAGTAGTCCGCAGAGACAATAACGTAGTCTTCTGGTGCAATAAACGCCTGGCGAATACGACGACCTTCCTCATTACGAACCGGAATATTTTGCAGGTTAGGGTCGGTAGAAGATAAGCGACCAGTAGCCGTGACTGCCTGATGGTACGAGGTATGTACGCGTCCGGTTTTAGGATTGATCATCAAAGGAAGTTTATCCGTATAGGTAGACTTCAATTTTGCCAACCCACGATATTCCAGAATCACCTTCGGCAATGGGTAATCCAGCGCTAACTCTTCCAGCACTTCTTCCGACGTTGACGGCGCACCACCCGGTGTTTTCTTCAGCGGTTTGATACCCTGCTTTTCAAACAGAATGGTTTGCAGTTGCTTGGTAGAAGAGAGGTTAAATGCCTCTCCAGCTATCTCATGCGCTTTTTTCTCCAGCTCCGTCAAACGCAGTGTTAGCTCTTCTGAATGTTTGTGCAGTACCGCCGGATCAATTTTCACACCATTGCGTTCTACGCGAGACAGTACTGGTACCAGCGGCATATCGATCTTCTCGAACACATTTAGCGGCCCTTGATGCTTTTGCAGTTCTGGCCACATTTTCAAGTGCAGCTGTAACGTAACATCAGCATCTTCCGCGGCATAACGTCCGGCTTCTTCCAGTGCAATCTGGTTAAAGGTCAGTTGGTTTTTACCCTTCCCGGCGATCTCTTCAAAAGTGATCGTTTTATGTTTCAGCCAACGATCGGACAGGCTGTCCATGTCGTGTCGTCCGGCAACACTGTTGAGAATGTAGGATTCGAGCATGGTATCAAAGACGATGCCGCGCAGCTCAATTCCGTAGTTTGCCAGTATGCCACGATCGTACTTCAGATTTTGCCCAACCTTATGCGCCTTTTCATCTTCCAGCAGCGGCTTCAGCAGCGTCAACGCACGGTCGCGAGAGATCTGATCGGGAGCATCCAGGTAATCATGGGCAACAGGAACATATGCAGCTATGCCTGGCTCAATGGCAAAAGAGAGACCAACCAGGTTCGCAGAGATGTTATCCAGGCTGTCAGTTTCAGTATCAAAGGCAAAGACCGGTGCTTTTTTTAGCTTCGTAATCCACTCTTCCAGCGTCGCTTCGTCCAGAATAGTGACATAGTTATCGAATGAGAGAACTGTTGCCGGCTCCTCAGGCGTTTCATCGATAGCTATTGTTTCCTGTGGTTTTGCTGCTGGCTTTGTTCCTTTCGCCTGCAGCCATTTGCCGGCTTCAACGTCAGCAACCCAGCGTTTGAACTCATATTGCTTAAACAGGCCAAGCAGTTCGTCAGCTGCAGGCTGGCGCACTTCCAACTGCTCACAGGTTAATTCAAGTTCAACATCCGTTTTAATCGTGGCCAACTTATAAGAAAGGTATGCCACTTCTTTATTCTGCTCGAGTTTGCCAGCCATGGTTTTTGCACCACGGAAGGTTAGCCCCGCGATTTTGTCTGATTCAGCATAGAGGGTATCCAGCCCTCCCAGTCCCTGAAGCAATGCCTGAGCTGTTTTTTCACCCACTCCCGGAACACCTGGAATGTTATCGGAGGAGTCGCCCATCAGCGCCAGGAAATCGATGATCAGCTCAGGTGGCACGCCATACTTATTCACTACCTCATCCGGACCGAGGATAGTATTGGTCATAGTATTGATAAGCGTGATATTTGGTGTCACCAGTTGAGCCATGTCTTTATCACCGGTACTGATCAGCACCGGGCGCCCTATTTTCTCTGCTTCTCGCGCCAGCGTACCGATGACATCGTCCGCTTCCACACCGGAAACCGCCAGTAACGGCAGCCCCATCGCTTTGACCATCGCATGTAAAGGTTCTATCTGCGCACGCAGATCGTCCGGCATTGGCGGACGATGTGATTTGTAATGCTCGAATAACTCATCACGGAAGGTTTTACCCTTAGCGTCGAAGACCACTGCAGCATGCGTCGGCTGGTATTGCAGAATCAAGCTACGCAGCATGTTGAGGACACCGTACATAGCGCCCGTAGGCTCTCCCGAGCTGTTGGTCAGCGGCGGAAACGCATGGTATGCGCGATACAGGTAAGATGAGCCATCTACGAGGATAAGTGGGTTTTCTGGGATCTGAACCATAATGTCCGTGCCTGTTTATCAGATTATGGGTAAAGGATGCCACAGACAGGATGAAAACATGAGTTTTTCACCGTATTTGTGGAAAAACTTTTGCAGATCTTCTGGACTGTCCGCAAAGTGAGCTGTGGATAACTTTGTGAGTAAATAATTTTCAGCCCTTTAAATACAGCAAGATAATTTATAAAGCATAATAATTTTATATATTTTTCATCGCGTTATATTGAGCAGCAGAATTTTATAGCTTATTTTAGACTTATATCTGGATGTGGATAGATATTACCGTTTTTTCTATTCAGCGAAGACCCGTCATTTGGTTCGTTTTCTGATAAAATCAGCCCCTTGCGCCTCTTTCGCGCACTATCTATGGCTAACCTTTTGAATAATTTAATTATGACGAGAATACTCGCTGCGATAACGCTGTTGCTGAGTATCGTATTGACCATATTGGTCACGATTTTTTGTTCTGTGCCGATCATCCTTGCCGGGGTTGTAAAACTCCTTTTGCCCTTTCCCATCGTCTGGCGCAAGGTATCCGTCTTCTGTAATTTCATGATGTACTGCTGGTGTGAAGGTCTGGCGTTACTGTTACACCTTAATCCGCGACTGAAGTGGGACGTTGAAGGACTGGAAGGTCTTAGCAAGAAAAACTGGTATCTGCTCATCTGCAATCACTACAGCTGGGCTGATATCGTTGTGCTTTGCGTTTTGTTCCGTAAACACATCCCCATGAATAAATATTTCCTTAAGCAGCAACTCGCCTGGGTCCCCTTTATTGGACTGGCATGCTGGGCGCTGGATATGCCGTTTATGAAACGCTATTCGCGCGGCTATTTGCTCCGTCATCCGGAACGACGCGGTAAAGATGTGGCAACAACGCGTCGCTCTTGTGAGAAGTTTCGCCTCCATCCGACAACCATTGTGAATTTTGTTGAAGGTTCGCGCTTCACGAAAGAGAAGCACCTGCAAACCCGCTCGCCATATCAAAATCTATTGCCCCCCAAGGCCGCGGGCATTGCGATGGCGCTAAATGTACTAGGGTCTCAGTTTGATAAATTGCTCAACATTACGCTGTGTTATCCAGAAAACAGTCATCGTCCTTTCTACGATATGCTGAGTGGCAAGCTGACACGCATTGTCGTGAGAGTGAATCTGGAGACAATTAAAGAAGAACTGCACGGTGATTACGTTAACGATAAAGGATTTAAACGTCGGTTCCAGCTATGGCTGAATACGCTGTGGAGTGAGAAAGACATGCAACTTGATGCGATTAAAGCCTCACATAAAAAAGCCGGTCAGTGACCGGCTTTTTCTTTTACTTCTGACCAACCAGATATTTCACGGTATCAGCATACTGCTGTACAAAGATATCCATGCTGCTGGTATCCATACCCTGCGGATTTACCTGATACTTACCATTAACAAACATCGCCGGGACGCCCTGCAGTTGCAGATCAGCCGCCGCTTTTTCCTGCTGTGCGACGAGTGATTTCACCACGAAGCTATTCCATGCAGCATCATAGTCTTCACCTTTAATACCCGCATCGACAAACACTTTACGAATATCAGCAACAGACTGGACGGTCTGCGTTTTCTGTACCCCTTCAAACAACGGTACAGTAACTTTATCTTCAACGCCCAGTGCCAAAGCAACAGCCCACGCCTGAGTCAGGTCTTTGCCAAGAGGCCCCAAAAACTCAACGTGATATTTGGTCATTTTGGTGCCTTCCGGCAGTTTTTTCTTCACGTTATCAGAGACGTGAAGCACTTCTTCAAACTGGTAGCAATGCGGGCAGTAGAAGGAGAAAAACTCCAACACCTGAGGCTCACCCACAATAGGCTTTTCCAGTGTGATGTACTGCTTGCCATCCTGGAATTGCGCTGCCGATGCGCTAAAAGCTAAGATCATACCAGCCAGCGCCAGCCATATTTTTTTCATGTTCAGGTCTCTCCGATTAATACATTGGCGTTAATTGTAAGGGGGGGTCTTGCAGAATTTTAGCCTGCTCAATAAAGGTCGCGGTCTGACGTTGCCAGTAATCTTCCCCGGTTAACCATGGAAAGTTTTTAGGGAACGCAGGGTCAGCCCAACGTCGAATCAGCCAGGCAAGATAATAAACTAAACGCATGGCGCGTAAAGGTTCAATGAGTCCGATTTCAGCGATGTCAAACTCACTAAACTCTTCATAAGCCTCAATAATGGTTTCAAGCTGCATACGTTGTTCTGCTTTATCGCCATTAAGGAGCATCCATAGATCCTGTATTGCCGGACCATTACGAGCATCATCTAAATCGACGAACATCGGGCCATCACGCCACAGAATGTTCCCGGCATGGCAGTCACCGTGCAATCGTAGCGTTTCAAAACGGGTATGCCAGCGCTCGGTAACCACTGTGATGAGCGCATCCGTTGCCTTAAGGAAAGCTGCCTTTTGCCCTGCAGGAATGATCCGCGCATGCTCGAAAAGTTTACGCGGCTCAGTCAGATACTCTTCAAGACCAATTGTCGGTCGAAAGGCAAAAGAACGTTTACGTCCAGTTTGATGCAGGCGTCCCAGATAGCGGCCCACCGCCTCCATCTGATCGATGTTGTCGGCTTCAAACTGGCGGCCACCCACACTGGGAAATATCGCATAGTGAAATCCCTGATGACCCAATAACGTCTGGCCATCAAACACAATTGGCGCCGCAACGGGTACATCATCGCGCACCAGTTCAAGGGCAAACTGGTGTTCTTCCAGTATTTGATCAACAGACCAGCGTTCAGGACGGTAAAACTTTACGACAAAACGTCGACGGTCTTCATCCTGGAATTGATAGACACGATTTTCATAGCTGTTAAGCGGGGTCAGCCCGGAATCCACCCGGATCCCCTGCTCAAACAGTGCATCCATGATGGTATCCGGGTGTAGCGTCTGGAAAGTAAAAGCGTTGTCGTTCATCCCATCATCCGGAAAATACTACGAATGATTCAGGATATCATTTCGCAGCGCTTTCGGTGGCGGCGATTACAAGGTTTTACTCTTTAATTACGCCACGTGCTCGCAGGAGTGCAGTTTTAAAATCTTCTTCATAATCTTTTTGAATACCTGGAATCACTGCGTCTTTCGCAGAGTCGCGCATTTTCAGGTGGTAGATCAGAATATCATCAGTTAAATCCGCCAGTTCTCCGTCAAAACCTGACTCTTTTGCCAGTTTCTGCAAAAATTGCATCAGGTTAAGATCGGGTTCTTTCTGCCAGGCCGGCTGGAGGAGTTCAATAACTTCATTCAGACGTTTACATTTCATGGTTGTGCTCCTTAGTCTTAATACGAATACGTTAGCAGGGTCAATCCCACATTAAAAGAGGCGATATCAGTGATTCTGGATAGTGCAATAACAGGGGTTGTTCTGGCTGGCGGTAAGGCCAGACGAATGGGTGGAACAGATAAAGGCCTTCTTGAACTTCACGGTAAGCCGTTATGGAGACACGTGGCGGATACCCTCGCCTTGCAGGTTAAGACCGTCGTGGTTAACGCCAATCGCCATCAGGATGTTTATCAACAAAGCGGCTTGAAAGTTATCCCCGATTTATTGGCCGATTTTCCTGGCCCGCTGGCCGGAATGCTGTCAGTTTTTCAGCAGGAAGCTGGTGACTGGTTTCTATTCTGTCCTTGCGATATGCCATATATTCCCCACAGCCTGGCCGCACGTTTAAAAGAGCAACGTAGCTCTGCGCCAGTCGTATGGGTGCACGATGGAGAACGGGATCACCCGACAATTGCGCTGATGAATAGAAAAATAGTGCCGTTGTTACAGGACTACCTTCAGTCTGGTGAACGACGCGTAATGGTCTTTATGCGTCTGGCTGGCGGGCATGCCGTCGATTTCAGCGATCACAGAGACGCATTCGTAAATGTGAATACACCAGAAGAACTCGCGAGATGGCAGACAAAATCATGATCCCATTACTCGGCATTGCGGCATGGAGTGGTACAGGAAAAACCACACTGCTCAAAAAGCTGATACCGGAACTGTGCGCCAGAGGTATTCGCCCTGGATTGATCAAGCATACACACCACGATATGGACGTCGATAAACCCGGCAAAGATAGCTATGAACTGCGTAAAGCTGGAGCAGCTCAAACACTGGTCGCCAGCCAGCAGCGCTGGGCATTGATGACGGAAACGCCAGAAGAGCCCAAGTTGGACTTAACATATCTGGTGAGCAGAATGGATGCTTCAACGTTAGATATGGTGCTTGTCGAGGGTTTTAAGCATGAAGCTGTCGCGAAGATCATGCTTTTTCGTGAAGGTTGTGGTCGCAACAAGGAAGAATTAACGATTGATGAACATGTTGTCGCGGTTGCAAGCGATGTTCCACTCATGGTGGATGTTCCATTGTTAGATATAAACGATATACCACAGATAGCGGCATTTATTTTACGGTGGCTAAAGCAATGAACGTGATCCGGATGAGGCGTTTACGCCGAATCCGGCACTTTTCACAACGCATAGACGCAAAAAAGCCCATCCGGCAGGATGGGCTTCTTCACTGGTTTGATGCCTGGCAGTTCCCTACTCTCGCATGGGGAGACCCCACACTACCATCGGCGCTACGGCGTTTCACTTCTGAGTTCGGCATGGGGTCAGGTGGGACCACCGCGCTACAGCCGCCAGGCAAATTCTGTTTATCAACACGCTTTCGCATGTCAATTTAATCTGTATCAAGCTGAAATTTCGTCTCTTTCGCCAAAACAGCTTCGGCGTTGTAAGGTTAAGCCTCACGGTTCATTAGTATCGGTTAGCTCAATGTATCGCTACACTTACACACCCGACCTATCAACGTCGTCGTCTTCAACGTTCCTTCAGGAGACTTATAGTCTCAGGGAGAACTCATCTCGGGGCAAGTTTCGTGCTTAGATGCTTTCAGCACTTATCTCTTCCGCATTTAGCTACCGGGCAATGCCATTGGCATGACAACCCGAACACCAGTGATGCGTCCACTCCGGTCCTCTCGTACTAGGAGCAGCCCCCCTCAATTCTCCAGCGCCCACGGCAGATAGGGACCGAACTGTCTCACGACGTTCTAAACCCAGCTCGCGTACCACTTTAAATGGCGAACAGCCATACCCTTGGGACCTACTTCAGCCCCAGGATGTGATGAGCCGACATCGAGGTGCCAAACACCGCCGTCGATATGAACTCTTGGGCGGTATCAGCCTGTTATCCCCGGAGTACCTTTTATCCGTTGAGCGATGGCCCTTCCATTCAGAACCACCGGATCACTAAGACCTGCTTTCGCACCTGCTCGAGCCGTCACTCTCGCAGTCAAGCTAGCTTATGCCTTTGCACTAACCTCCTGATGTCCGACCAGGATTAGCTAACCTTCGTGCTCCTCCGTTACTCTTTAGGAGGAGACCGCCCCAGTCAAACTACCCACCAGACACTGTCCGCAACCCGGATCACGGGTCTACGTTAGAACACCAGCCATTAAAGGGTGGTATTTCAAGGTTGGCTCCATGCAGACTGGCGTCCACACTTCAAAGCCTCCCACCTATCCTACACATCAAGGACCAGTGTTCAGTGTCAAGCTATAGTAAAGGTTCACGGGGTCTTTCCGTCTTGCCGCGGGTACACTGCATCTTCACAGCGAGTTCAATTTCACTGAGTCTCGGGTGGAGACAGCCTGGCCATCATTACGCCATTCGTGCAGGTCGGAACTTACCCGACAAGGAATTTCGCTACCTTAGGACCGTTATAGTTACGGCCGCCGTTTACCGGGGCTTCGATCAAGAGCTTCTCCTTACGGATAACCCCATCAATTAACCTTCCGGCACCGGGCAGGCGTCACACCGTATACGTCCACTTTCGTGTTTGCACAGTGCTGTGTTTTTAATAAACAGTTGCAGCCAGCTGGTATCTTCGACTGATTTCAGCTCCATGAGTAAATCACTTCACCTACATATCAGCGTGCCTTCTCCCGAAGTTACGGCACCATTTTGCCTAGTTCCTTCACCCGAGTTCTCTCAAGCGCCTTGGTATTCTCTACCTGACCACCTGTGTCGGTTTGGGGTACGATTTCGTGTTACCTGATGCTTAGAGGCTTTTCCTGGAAGCAGGGCATTTGTTACTTCAGCACCGTAGTGCCTCGTCATCACACCTCAGCGTTAAAAGGTACCGGATTTACCTGGAACCTCCGCCTACATGCTTAAACCGGGACAACCGTCGCCCGGCTAACATAGCCTTCTCCGTCCCCCCTTCGCAGTAACACCAAGTACAGGAATATTAACCTGTTTCCCATCGACTACGCCTTTCGGCCTCGCCTTAGGGGTCGACTCACCCTGCCCCGATTAACGTTGGACAGGAACCCTTGGTCTTCCGGCGTGCGGG
>NZ_KQ089823.1:0-567870 GCF_001037495.1 Citrobacter sp. MGH106 | reverse complement strand
TCTTATTACGGAGAACAGACACAGTGTGTCGTTTCAATTTTCAGCTTGATCCAGATTTTTAAAGAGCGAAACTTCGCAGTGAACCTTTTCAGGTACACTCTGAAGTTTTCTTGGTATTTTTGCAGTAAGTAATGGTGGAGCTATGCGGGATCGAACCGCAGACCTCCTGCGTGCAAAGCAGGCGCTCTCCCAGCTGAGCTATAGCCCCATCGAAGTCATCTCGTTCACCTCAATTCGTTTCCGGGCGCGGCGTGGCGAAGCGAAGCATACTGAAGTATGCGAGCTTTGGCACAACAAAGCGCGGGAGCGAATTTGGTAGGCCTGAGTGGACTTGAACCACCGACCTCACCCTTATCAGGGGTGCGCTCTAACCACCTGAGCTACAAGCCTGCAGAGATTTCTTACTGCTAATTTTCATCAGACAATCTGTGTGGACACTACAAGGAACGGTTCTTTAAGGTAAGGAGGTGATCCAACCGCAGGTTCCCCTACGGTTACCTTGTTACGACTTCACCCCAGTCATGAATCACAAAGTGGTAAGCGCCCTCCCGAAGGTTAAGCTACCTACTTCTTTTGCAACCCACTCCCATGGTGTGACGGGCGGTGTGTACAAGGCCCGGGAACGTATTCACCGTGGCATTCTGATCCACGATTACTAGCGATTCCGACTTCATGGAGTCGAGTTGCAGACTCCAATCCGGACTACGACATACTTTATGAGGTCCGCTTGCTCTCGCGAGGTCGCTTCTCTTTGTATATGCCATTGTAGCACGTGTGTAGCCCTACTCGTAAGGGCCATGATGACTTGACGTCATCCCCACCTTCCTCCAGTTTATCACTGGCAGTCTCCTTTGAGTTCCCGGCCGGACCGCTGGCAACAAAGGATAAGGGTTGCGCTCGTTGCGGGACTTAACCCAACATTTCACAACACGAGCTGACGACAGCCATGCAGCACCTGTCTCAGAGTTCCCGAAGGCACCAAAGCATCTCTGCTAAGTTCTCTGGATGTCAAGAGTAGGTAAGGTTCTTCGCGTTGCATCGAATTAAACCACATGCTCCACCGCTTGTGCGGGCCCCCGTCAATTCATTTGAGTTTTAACCTTGCGGCCGTACTCCCCAGGCGGTCGACTTAACGCGTTAGCTCCGGAAGCCACGCCTCAAGGGCACAACCTCCAAGTCGACATCGTTTACGGCGTGGACTACCAGGGTATCTAATCCTGTTTGCTCCCCACGCTTTCGCACCTGAGCGTCAGTCTTTGTCCAGGGGGCCGCCTTCGCCACCGGTATTCCTCCAGATCTCTACGCATTTCACCGCTACACCTGGAATTCTACCCCCCTCTACAAGACTCTAGCCTGCCAGTTTCGGATGCAGTTCCCAGGTTGAGCCCGGGGATTTCACATCCGACTTGACAGACCGCCTGCGTGCGCTTTACGCCCAGTAATTCCGATTAACGCTTGCACCCTCCGTATTACCGCGGCTGCTGGCACGGAGTTAGCCGGTGCTTCTTCTGCGAGTAACGTCAATTGCTGAGGTTATTAACCTCAACACCTTCCTCCTCGCTGAAAGTACTTTACAACCCGAAGGCCTTCTTCATACACGCGGCATGGCTGCATCAGGCTTGCGCCCATTGTGCAATATTCCCCACTGCTGCCTCCCGTAGGAGTCTGGACCGTGTCTCAGTTCCAGTGTGGCTGGTCATCCTCTCAGACCAGCTAGGGATCGTCGCCTAGGTGAGCCGTTACCCCACCTACTAGCTAATCCCATCTGGGCACATCCGATGGCAAGAGGCCCGAAGGTCCCCCTCTTTGGTCTTGCGACGTTATGCGGTATTAGCTACCGTTTCCAGTAGTTATCCCCCTCCATCGGGCAGTTTCCCAGACATTACTCACCCGTCCGCCACTCGTCACCCAAGGAGCAAGCTCCTCTGTGCTACCGTTCGACTTGCATGTGTTAGGCCTGCCGCCAGCGTTCAATCTGAGCCATGATCAAACTCTTCAATTTAAGTTTGATGCTCGTGAATTAAACTTCGTAATGAATTACGTGTTCACTCAGAGACTTGGTATTCATTTTTCGTCTTGCGACATTAAGAATCCGTATCATTGAGTGCCCACACAGATTGTCTGATAAATTGTTAAAGAGCAGTTGCGACGCGCTTTAGCGCTCTGTCGCGAGGTGGCGTATATTACGCTTTCCTCATTCAGAGTCAAGCATTTATTTTTGCTTTTCTCCGCGAAGTTCTCAGTGGAACCCCGCTGACCCGGCGGCCTGTAGTCCGTTGTTCCGTGTCAGTGGAGGCGCATTATAGGGAGTTATTTCAGGCTGACAAGGGGAAATTTAAAATAATCTTCCGACTGCGTATTTTTTATTCTTTGCGTTTATTTTAACAACGCTTTGTTGGTTAATTGGGCAATTTCCCGCGCAAAAATCGCGACCTGTTCCCAGTCGGTATATACGACTTCTTTACTTGTATCCGTTTCACCGCCCGACATCTTCATAATCAGTTTGATCATGACACGGTCATACCAACGATAACGAGGATAAAGTAAAGCTCCGGCAATCACCGCACTGCGGTCTGGTCGCCACGGCGAGCTCATCAGAAACTTGCGCGCATAGCTGTTGGTCTGCGGGGTACGCTTTTCCGGCTTACGAGCAACCAGGTTAACGGAGTAGAACGCACTCGGCATCGCATTCAGCCGCGTGGCATGCTTCTTCACGAACTCCTGAAAAGCAGTATGGTAATGACCGTAGCGAATTGATGCACCAATCACCACGCTGTCATAGTTTTTCCAGTCAGGCTCTTCGGTGCGATGCAGATTCACAACATCGGCCCAGACGCCCAGTTCTTTTAGTTCAGAAGCCAGATACTCGGCGATTTCGCGCGTTTGTCCATCCCGGGAAGAAAAAAGAATCAGTGTTTTCACGTGTTACTCCGTTATTCACGCCAGAAGGTAGGGGTAAAGAGTACCAGCAAAGTAAAGACCTCGAGACGACCAAATAGCATATTGGCAATCAGGATCCATTTCGCCACTGGGTTCATACTGGCAAAGTTGTCGGCAACAACGCCCAGCCCTGGTCCCAAGTTATTCAGGGTCGCAACAACAGAGGCAAATGCTGAGAAGTCATCCACACCGGTCGCTATAATTGCCAGCATACTGATAATAAACACCAGCGCATAGGCTGAGAAGAATCCCCATACCGCTTCAAGGATCCGTTCCGGCAGCGCACGATTACCCAGTTTAATACTGTAAACCGCATTGGGGTGGACCAGCCTTTTGAGTTCCCGGTTACCCTGCTTAAACAGCAGCAGGATACGAATGACCTTCAAACCACCGCCCGTTGAGCCAGCACAGCCACCAATAAATGCAGAACACAGCAACAGTACCGGTAGGAACAGCGGCCAGCGGGCAATACTGTCCGTAGTAAACCCTGCGGTGGTCGCCATTGATACTACCTGGAAAAAGGCCTGATTGATCGTCGTTAGCGCCGAACCATAGGTGTTGTGTACCCACAGCACCAGCGTACAGACAGCCACCAGCGTCAACTGCACACCGATGAACATGCGAAATTCCGGGTCGCGCCAGTAGACCTTTAAACTACGCCCACTTAATAAAGAGAAGTGCAGGCCATAGTTACAGCCGGAGATCAGTAAAAAGATAGCAATAATCGTGTTAATAGTGGGGCTGTCGAAATAGCCAACACTGGCATCGTGTGTAGAGAAGCCGCCAATAGCAATGGTGGCAAAACTGTGCCCAATGGCATCAAACGCCGGCATCCCGGCAAACCATAGCGCCAGCGCACATGCAATCGTCAGCAGTACATAGATAAGCCATAACGTTTTTGCCGTTTCAGCAATACGCGGACGCATTTTATTATCTTTGAGCGGCCCAGGCATTTCTGCCCGATAGAGCTGCATACCACCGACGCCAAGAATAGGCAGGATAGCGACCGCCAGCACGATGATCCCCATACCACCAAACCATTGCAACATTTGGCGATAAAAGAGAATGGCGTGCGGCAATGAATCCAGCCCCACCAGCGTCGTCGCACCTGTCGTTGTTAACCCCGAAAAGGATTCGAAAAACGCATCAGTAATCGTGAGGTTAGGACTTTCGGAAAAGATAAATGGTAGCGCACCCACGCTGCCCAGCACGGTCCAGAACAAGACGACGATCAGAAACCCTTCGCGGGATTTCAGTTCACCCTTTTCCTTACGGTTCGGCCACCACAGCATGGAACCAATTGCCAGCGCGACAAAGAAAGTTTGCGTAAATGCACGACCCGCACCATCACGGTAGATGAGAGCGACCAGTCCGGGGAGGATCATTGTCCCCGAAAATAAGATGACCAGTAGTCCAACGATTCGGGTAATGGCGCGAAAATGCATCTCTGCCGCTTCCTTAATTCTTCAAAATGAGGTGGGGATTATTCTTCAATCGCTAACAATTGCAATGAACCACGACTAAAATCCGCCAGCTTTGCCGAAAATTCATCCACTTTCGCATAAGGAAGCGCTACCCTGAGCCGAACAAATGCCTGGTAATCACTGGAAATTATTTTACCGTCAAACTGCCCCAACAATATTTCAATGCCAGCCAACTGGCCGTACTCACACTGCAAAGTATATTCGGTTAATGGCGTCTTGCGCTGCGTTGTTAAGTGACGTAAAGCCTGATTCACGCCGCCGCCGTAGGCTTTCACCAGCCCACCCGTACCGAGAAGAATACCGCCGTAGTAGCGTACCACCACGGCGGTAATTTCACCGACACCGCTCCCCATCAGTTGAGCAAGCATCGGTTTCCCTGCCGTCCCCGCTGGTTCACCATCATCCGAGAATCCCAGCTGTTGCGAATCATTCGGCGCACCCGCCACCCACGCCACACAATGGTGGCGCGCGTCCGGGTGTTCCGCTCTAACTGACTCAACAAAGGCTTTCGCCGCTTCCACACCATCCGTATGCGCGAGCAGAGTAATAAAGCGGCTTTTTTTGATCTCTTCAACAACGCTAACCGGCGCCGCAGGGATTAACCAACTGTCCATTACGCCAGTTTTAAATCCCGCGTCATGTTTTCGACATTGCTCTCGTGGATAACCACGTTATCTTCAATACGAATACCACCGAACGGCTTCAGCGCTTCAATTTTCTGCCAGTTAAAGTGCTTGCTGAATTGCCCTTCGCGCCATGGCGCCAGCAGCGATTCGATAAAGTAAATACCCGGCTCGATAGTCAGGACCATGCCCGGCTGCAGCACTCGCGTACAGCGCAGGTAGGGATACTTTGATGGTGCAGCAAGGTGTGTACCGCTGTCATCCTGCATAAAGCCAGCAACATCATGAACCTGCAGCCCCAGCGGGTGGCCAATGCCGTGCGGCATAAACGGCCCGGTGAGATCGTTCTCTACCATCGCCTCTTCACTCATACCGGTGATGATTTGATGTTTACGCAACAGCTTTGCAATACGTTGATGGAACTGAATGTGATAATCCACATAGCTGACGCCCGCCTTCATGGTTGCAATCAGCGCCAGTTCTTCGTCGTTAACGTCCTTCACCAGTTGCGCATAGTCGTTGTCGCTTTTCGCCGACCAGGTTCGCGTCAGGTCTGCCGCATAACCGTTGTATTCTGCGCCAGCATCCAGCAGGAAACTGCGGATTTCTGACGGCGCCTGGTGATCCAGTTTGGTGTAATGCAGTACGGAGGCATGTTCGTTGAGGGCCACGATATTGCTGTAAGGCACGTCGGTGTCACGATGACCCGTGGCAGTCAAATAGGCCAGGTTAATGTCGAACTCGCTCATCCCGGAACGGAAGGCTTCTTCTGCCGCACGATGCCCACTCACCGCCATTTTCTGCGCTTCACGCATACAGGCCAGCTCGTAATCCGTTTTATACGCACGATAATAATGAAGATAGTCGATCACCCCTTTCGGGTTGATATTGCTGGCAGCGATGTCCAGTTGCAACGCACGCTCAGGAACCGGGCCGATATAACCAATATTACCGCGTGCAGCTGGCAGTTGGCCGCCAATACCATCGGCTTTTGGCAGCGCAATAATGTCAATTTCTTCCGTCCAGAAAGAGGTCGGTAGCGGTTCAACGTTGTGCCAGTAGTCGACCGGCAAGTAGAACCACAATTTAGGCTTATTAACGCCATCTACCAGCAACCAACAGTTAGGAACCTGCGTGACAGGTACCCAGGCTTTAAACTGCGGATTAACCTTAAACGGATATGGATGATCGTCGAGAAAAACGTTTAACAGCTCGCCGGAGTGAATAAGTAACGCATCCAGCTTAAAACGAGCCAGCGCATCGCGGGTCCGTTCCTGTAAGGTAACAATATGATTTTTATAGAGTGCGGCCAGTGATTCCATTATTTACCCTTCTGTTTTTTTGACCTCAAGTCACCGCATCTTAGCACATCGTTCTGTAGCTGCGTGATTTCTGCCGAGCGTGATCGAATCGTCATTTCTTTAATCATTCATTTGCATTTTATTAACATAAAACACACACTTCGATTCATCTGGTATGACCAGATCACCTTGCGGATTCAGGAGACTGACATGCTTTACAAAGGCGACACCCTGTACCTCGACTGGCTGGAAGATGGCATCGCCGAACTGGTGTTCGATGCCCCTGGCTCGGTCAACAAACTCGATACGGCAACCGTAGCCAGCCTGGGCCATGCGCTTGATGTGCTGGAAAAGCAGACAGATTTAAAAGGTCTGCTGCTGCGCTCGAATAAAGCGGCCTTTATTGTTGGCGCCGATATCACCGAATTCCTTTCATTGTTTCTTGTTCCTGAAGAGCAGCTAAGCCAGTGGCTGCATTTTGCCAACAGCGTCTTTAACCGGCTGGAAGATTTACCGGTGCCAACCATTGCCGCCGTAAACGGTTATGCGCTGGGCGGCGGTTGCGAGTGCGTGCTGGCGACCGATTACCGTCTGGCAACGCCGGACCTGCGTATCGGTCTGCCGGAAACGAAGCTGGGCATTATGCCGGGCTTTGGCGGCTCTGTGCGTATGCCACGTATACTGGGCGCCGACAGCGCGCTGGAAATTATTGCGGCGGGTAAAGATATCAGCGCTGAGCAGGCACTGAAAGTTGGCCTGGTCGATGGCATTGTTAAGCAGGAAAAACTGCTTGATGGCGCGATGGCTGTATTACGTCAGGCAATCAACGGCGACCTCGACTGGAAGGCCAAACGCCAGCCGAAACTGGAACCACTGAAACTCAGCAAAATTGAAGCCGCAATGAGTTTTACCATCGCCAAAGGCATGGTCGCGCAGACTGCAGGTAAACATTACCCTGCCCCCATCACCGCGGTAAAAACGATTGAAGCCGCAGCACGCTTTGGTCGTGAAGAAGCACTGAATCTGGAAAATAAAAGCTTTGTGCCACTGGCGCACACCAGTGAAGCACGCGCGCTGGTCGGTATCTTCCTCAACGATCAGTACGTAAAAGCAAAAGCGAAGAAGCTGACTAAAGACATTGAGGCACCGAAGCAGGCCGCAGTATTGGGCGCAGGCATTATGGGCGGCGGTATCGCTTACCAGTCTGCCTGGAAAGGTGTGCCGGTTATCATGAAAGACATCAATGATAAATCATTGACGCTTGGTATGACTGAAGCCGCCAAACTGCTGAACAAACAGCTTGAGCGCGGCAAGATTGATGGTCTGAAAATGGCAGGCGTGATTTCAACCATTCATCCCACCCTCGACTATACCGGCTTTGAGCGCGTAGATGTGGTAGTGGAAGCGGTCGTTGAGAATCCGAAAGTGAAAAAAGCAGTACTGGCAGAGACCGAAGAGAAGGTTCGCCATGATACCGTGCTGGCCTCAAACACCTCCACTATTCCAATTAGTGAACTGGCCAGCGTTCTGAAGCGTCCGGAAAACTTCTGCGGCATGCACTTCTTTAACCCGGTGCACCGTATGCCTCTGGTAGAGATCATTCGCGGTGAAAAAAGCTCGGATGAAACCATCGCCAAAGTTGTCGCCTGGGCAAGCCGTATGGGTAAGACGCCGATTGTGGTCAACGACTGCCCCGGCTTCTTCGTTAACCGTGTGCTGTTCCCGTACTTTGCTGGTTTCAGCCAGCTACTGCGTGATGGAGCGGACTTCCGCAAAGTCGATAAAGTGATGGAGAAACAGTTTGGCTGGCCGATGGGTCCGGCATATCTGCTGGATGTCGTCGGCATTGATACCGCCCATCACGCGCAGGCAGTCATGTCAGCAGGCTTCCCACAACGCATGCAAAAAGATTATCGCGACGCGATTGACGCATTATTTGACGCCAGTCGCTTTGGACAGAAAAACGGCCTCGGCTTCTGGCGCTATAAAGAAGACAACAAAGGTAAACCGAAGAAAGAAGAGGATGCCACTGTTGATAGTCTGCTGGCAGATGTCAGTCAGCCGAAGCGCGATTTTAGCGATGAAGAGATTATCGCCCGCATGATGCTCCCGATGGTCAACGAAGTGGTCCGCTGCCTGGAAGAAGGCATTATTGCCAGTCCAGCAGAGGCAGATATGGCGCTGGTTTACGGCCTGGGCTTCCCTCCGTTCCATGGCGGTGCGTTCCGCTGGCTGGATACACTCGGCAGCGCGAAATATCTCGATATGGCGCAACAGTATCAGCACCTCGGTCCGCTGTATGACGTCCCGGAAGGATTGCGCAATAAAGCACGTCATAACGAACCGTATTATCCCCAGGTTGAGCCTGCCCGCCCGGTTGGCGACCTGAAAACGGCTTAAGGAGTCACAATGGAACAGGTTGTAATTGTTGATGCGATCCGTACCCCGATGGGCCGTTCGAAAGGGGGGGCGTTTCGTAACGTGCGGGCAGAAGATCTCTCCGCACATTTAATGCGTAGCCTGCTGGCGCGTAATCCCGCGCTTGATCCTGCGGCTCTCGATGACATTTACTGGGGCTGCGTACAGCAGACGCTGGAGCAAGGGTTCAACATCGCCCGTAACGCCGCGCTGCTGGCAGAAGTTCCGCACTCCGTCCCGGCAGTAACGGTCAATCGCCTGTGCGGTTCATCCATGCAGGCACTGCACGACGCGGCACGCATGATCATGACCGGCGATGCACAAGCGTGTCTGGTTGGCGGCGTGGAGCATATGGGCCACGTCCCCATGAGTCACGGCGTCGATTTCCATCCGGGTATGAGTCGCAACGTAGCTAAAGCGGCGGGAATGATGGGCCTGACGGCAGAAATGCTCTCCCGTATGCACGGTATCAGCCGTGAAATGCAGGATGCCTTCGCCGCACGCTCACACGCCCGGGCCTGGGCAGCGACACAGTCTGGCGCATTCAGAAATGAAATAATCCCGACCAGTGGCCACGATGCTGACGGCGTGTTGAAACAGTTTAACTACGATGAAGTTATCCGCCCGGAAACCACCGTCGAAGCGCTGTCCACCCTGCGCCCGGCGTTCGACCCAGTCAGCGGTACAGTTACTGCCGGAACATCTTCAGCTCTCTCTGATGGCGCAGCTGCCATGCTGGTGATGAGTGAAAGCCGCGCTCGTGAACTGGGTCTGAAACCACGCGCCCGTATTCGTTCAATGGCGGTTGTCGGCTGCGACCCCTCAATCATGGGTTATGGCCCGGTCCCGGCCTCAAAGCTGGCGCTGAAAAAAGCAGGGCTCTCCACCCGCGATATCGGTCTGTTTGAAATGAACGAAGCCTTTGCCGCGCAGATCCTTCCATGCATTAAAGATCTGGGACTGATGGAGCAGATTGACGAGAAGATCAACCTCAACGGCGGCGCGATCGCACTGGGTCATCCACTGGGATGTTCCGGTGCACGTATCAGCACCACCCTGCTGAACCTGATGGAGCGCAAAGACGTGCAGTTTGGTCTGGCGACGATGTGTATCGGGTTGGGTCAGGGGATCGCGACAGTATTTGAGCGAGTTTAATCAGAGAGTGTCATCTATTGCAGGTCGGGTAAGCGAAATGCCCCGGCAACCATGCCGGATGGCGACGCAATATCGTCTTATCCGGTCTGCAACGACAGCGCCACTGTATAACAATTAGTTGCCGTTTTTCCCGCCTGTCAGGGGCGGGTTTTTTATTTCACAGAACTGGTACGGACCACTAACTGCACGGGTAGCAACAAATTCTGTTCCTGCTGTTCTTCCAACAACAAACGCAGTGCTTCACGCCCCAGTTGCTGTTTATCAACGGCAATGGTGGTCAGCGGTGGATGTGACCAGGCTGCGGCATCAATATCATCAAACCCTACCAGTGAAAGATCTTCCGGGATACGTATACTTTGCTGCGCACACACTCGCTGAACCACCAGCGCTGCCGCATCGTTATAAGCAAAAATGGCATCGGGCGGCTCGGGCAACCTGAACAATTCGTTGACCGCCTCGACCAGTGATTGTTCAGTATCCAGAAGCGGTGGTGCAATGGCTTCATACTCTGGCGGCATCAGTAGACGAGCGTCATACAGCGCCTGGCGATAGCCCTTCTCACGCTGGCGAATACTGTAATGAGAGAGTGTGCTGGCAAGAAAGGCAATGCGACTGCGCCCTTGTTCGATTAGATGTCGAGTGGCCAGATAGCCACCCTGGGTATTATCCGGATTGACGCATGGCAAACCAGGCACCCACAAATCCACCAGTACCATTGGCAGCTTCATTTGTTGCAGTAGCCCAAGCAGTTCAGGCTCAAAAAATCCGGCACAGATCAGCGCATCAGGCTGATGCAGCATCACCTGTTCACCCACTGCGTCACCAGGGCCAATAGAGAGAAAGCTCAGCGCAATATTGTGATCACGACATACTTCTTCTATGCCCAACAACAGCGGTGAATAAAACGGTAATGCCCGACTAATGTTGTGCTGGCGATGCAACAAAAACAGGACGCGCCTGAGTTTATCGCTACGCAGACGGGAGAAATCGTAGCCCTGCTGTTCCGCCACGGAAATAATGCGCAATCGGGTATCCTCACGCAGTCCCGGTTGCCCTTTTAGTGCGCGGGAAACAGCGCCAACCGACACACCGCAGGCTTCGGCAATATCTCTGATTCGTACAGGTTTCGTCATTTCACTCTCATTGATCGTGCGTCATCATACGGGTAGTTGCGGTCGCAGGCTGTTGTGCACCCAGCCAGGCGGCACCACGTACGCCGCTGCTGTCGCCGTGACGAGCCTGGACAATCGGCGTGCGGCACTGTTTTCCAAATACGTACTGTGCCACCCGCGCCTGTAAGCCTGAATAGAGTATGCCAATATTGGATACTCCGCCGCCCAACACGATAACATCTGGATCAAGCGTATTGACCACGCCAGCTAACGCTCGGGCTAATTGATCGCAGTAGCGCTCCCATAGCAGGCAGGCGTCTACGTCACCAGACTCGACCCGTTTCATTATTTGAGGAACACCGGCATGTTGCGTGGTGTGATTCAGGTACTGACGCTCCAGGCCGCTGCCCGAAATAAAACTCTCAATACAGTTTAACTGCCCGCAATAGCACGTTACCGCCGCGCCGTCCCGCTCTTCATTGTAACGCGGTAGCGCATTATGTCCCCACTCTCCCGCACAGGCATTAGGGCCTGAGATCAAACGGTTATCGACACACAATCCACCACCGCATCCCGTACCAAGGATCACTCCAAACACTACTCCATACCCGCGTCCGCTTCCGTCCATGGCCTCCGACAACGTAAAACAGTTGGCGTCGTTGGTTACGGGCACAGGTATTCCCAGCGCCTGCTCAAGATCGCGTGCGAAGGGTTGTTGATTGAGCACCAGAATATTGGAGTTTTTTATTAACCCATCACTGTCGACTGCGCCGGGCACACCCACACCGACTGATAATGGTCGATTAACGGTCTTCATGGCTTTCACGATAGCGTCCGTGACGACCCGGAAAAAATCGCCGTAGCTCTGCTTTGGTGTACTGCATCGTTCGCGGTAAATAATCTCACCCGTGTTATCAATCACCACTGCTTCGATTTTAGTCCCACCAATATCCAGTCCGAGCCTCATGATTCCCCCATTCGCTTGACGCAGAATTATCTCTGCACAGACTGACTTTTTTGTTTACTAAACACAAAGACAGACATCACAAAATAGAATTTTGACGATAGTTTTTATATAAAAACATGGCAAATAGAGCGTCAAGGCAGAACACCTGTGTTTACTAAAAAATAACGATGAGGGTAATTCGTCACGAACGGGGAGATTCACAGAGACCGAACCAGCAATCTCAGCAATTCAGGGAGTGAGTGATCGGGCATTAACGACCTGAATGCGCCGGAAAAGCTCCGGCGCACCCTGCTTAAATAAATGCGAAAGCGTCGCCAAACAGGCGGTCTTCACGCGCGCTGCGTTCATTGCAAAACAGGTCGCGTGCGATTTTTGCCATCTCAAAACGTCCGGCGATATAGATATCATGTTCCGCCAGGGTACCGTAATCCTGCAATACAGCGGTTAATACTGTGCCTGTGCGACCACGCCAACCCGCTTCAGGTTGTTCCACCACTGGCTCAACGCGCAGATTAGGGTGATTAACTGACAGGGCTTCCAGCTCGGAGAGATCATAAAGATGCTTCTCTTCTCGCCCGCCCCAGTAAATCGTGACATCACGGTCTGGATTACGCGCCAGTGCTGTTAGCAGAATTGAGCGCACATAAGAGAACCCTGTACCGCCAGCGATCAGGATCAGCGGACGATTTTCATCATCACGCAGCCAGGCTTCACCGTGTGGAATATCGACCTTAATTTCCCGGTCTTTCAGAATTCGATCCATAACGGCCATGGCATAAAGATTTAGCTCAGAGGCGCCAACGTGCAGCTCAATGAATCCGTGCTCATCCGGTGTAGATGCCATGGAAAACGGACGCTTATCCCGTTCATCCATCACGACCATTAAATACTGACCAGCACGAAAGGAAAACGCCGCGTCTGGCACTAAACGAACGCGATATACGGTGTCAGTGATAGCTTCTACCGAGGTCACTTTACAGCTTAAGGTTGTCATGCGCTCTCTCTGTCGGATCAATAGGCAAAATGATCGCGCCTCAGGCGCTTTTGCCGTCATTAAAGATGGCCAATTCATCCCAAATTGCGTCAATACGCGCAGTCACTTCAGGATCTTTTTTAATCGGGCGTCCCCACTCACGTTGGGTTTCACCCGGCCATTTATTTGTGGCATCCAGTCCCATTTTTGAACCAAGGCCGGAAACCGGCGAGGCAAAATCCAGGTAATCAATTGGCGTATTTTCTACCAGAACCGTATCCCTTGCCGGGTCCATACGGGTGGTAATTGCCCAAATCACATCGTTCCAGTCACGTGCGTTGACATCATCATCGCAGACAATAACAAATTTGGTGTACATAAACTGACGTAAAAACGACCAAACACCCATCATGACGCGTTTAGCATGGCCAGCGTACTGCTTTTTCATCGTCACTACGGCCAGTCGATAAGAGCAGCCTTCCGGCGGCAGGTAAAAATCGACGATTTCCGGGAATTGTTTTTGCAGAATAGGCACGAAAACTTCGTTCAGCGCCACGCCTAGTACCGCAGGCTCATCTGGCGGACGGCCGGTGTAAGTCGAGTGATAAATCGCATCTTCACGCTGAGTAATGTGTGTAACGGTGAAAACAGGGAAGCTATCCACCTCATTGTAGTAGCCTGTATGGTCGCCATACGGGCCTTCCGGCGCCATTTCTCCCGGCTCTATATACCCTTCCAACACAATCTCCGCGCTGGCAGGAACTTCGAGATCGTTGGAAATACATTTAACCACTTCGGTCTTGGTACCACGTAACAAGCCCGCAAAAGCGTATTCCGATAACGTATCAGGTACTGGCGTTACGGCCCCCAGAATCGTTGCCGGATCAGCGCCCAGCGCAACGGAAACCGGGAAACGTTCGCCTGGATGAGCCGCACACCACTCCTGATAATCAAGCGCGCCGCCACGATGAGAAAGCCAGCGCATGATGAGTTTATTTTTGCCAATCAGCTGCTGGCGGTAAATACCCAGATTCTGTCGCTCTTTATGGGGGCCCCGCGTTACGGTGAGTCCCCAGGTGATCAGCGGAGCTGCATCTTCCGGCCAGCAGGTCATTATCGGAATACGGTTTAGATCGACATCATCGCCTGAATAGATTTTTTGCTGACAAGGCGCACCGCGTAACCGCTTAGTCGGCATGTTCAGTACCTGCTTGAACTGCGGCAGCTTATCAAACAGATCGCGAAATCCTTTTGGCGGCTCAGGCTCTTTCAAAAACGCCAACAACTTACCCACTTCCCGCAACGCAGAGACATCTTCTTGTCCCATTCCCATGGCAACACGCTTCGGCGTGCCAAACAGGTTACACAGCACTGGCATTGAATAGCCTTTGGGATTCTCAAACAGCAACGCAGGCCCACCAGCACGCAGGGTGCGATCGGCTATTTCTGTGATTTCCAGATGGGGATCCACCGGAAGCGTGATGCGTTTGAGCTCGCCTTGCTGCTCAAGTTGCGTCAGGAAGTCGCGTAAATCGTGATATTTCATGGCGTCCATTGTGGCCTCTTCGTAAGCGCTTCATTATACGGCGTTCATCATTGCGATGCTGTATTTTTGTTAAATTAGCGTGAACTCTGGCGGTACATCTAAGCCCCGGGAGTATATACCCAACGGATTTCGAGTTGCTTTAAGTCGGGTATAATTAACTTAGCGCATGGCTTTTGTTATGCTTGCGCTCAGAACAAGCGGATAAGAGTTATTATGCAATCCTGGTATTTACTGTACTGCAAACGCGGGCAACTTCAGCGTGCCCAGGAACACCTGGAAAGGCAGGCGGTGAACTGCCTGACGCCTATGATCACCCTGGAAAAAATGGTGCGCGGCAAACGTACCACAATCAGTGAGCCACTTTTCCCTAATTACATGTTTGTCGAATTCGACCCGGAAGTGATCCACACCACGACGATCAATGCCACGCGTGGCGTCAGCCATTTTGTACGCTTTGGAGCAACACCAGCGACGGTTCCCTCTGCAGTTATTCACCAGCTTTCCATCTACAAACCCGAGGGTATTGTTGATCCGGAAACCCCTTATCCAGGGGACTATGTGATTATCACTGAAGGTGCATTTGAAGGATTGAAAGCGATCTTCACTGAACCTGATGGCGAAGCACGCTCTATGCTTCTGCTTAACCTGTTGAATAAAGAGGTTAAGCAGAGCGTGAAAAATACCGGTTTTCGAAAAATTTAATCTACCTTAGAAGGTAACTTCAAACAGCGTTCTCACGTTGGAGTCGATTGTTGTTGATAGCCATTGAGGATCTTCCCCGCGCCAGTGTGCAATCCGTTCAAGAATGTGCGGCAGGTAGGCCGGCTCATTACGCCGTGTAGACGGTTTAGGTGTTAAATCGCGGGGCAGTAAATAAGGCGCATCAGTTTCGATCAGGAGCCTCTCTACCGGAATAAAAGGTAACAGCTCCCTAAGCTCCATCCCCCGACGCTCATCGCAGACCCATCCGGTAATACCAATATAAAGCCCTCTGTCCACGCAGTCCTGCATCTCCTGACGTGAACCGGTGAAGCAATGCAGTACCGCGCCTGGAATGCTGTCCAGCCAGGGCTCCAGCAATGCCAGAAAACGGTCATGCGCATCCCGGCAATGCATGAAAACTGGCATCTGCAGTTCAGCGGCAATGCGCAGTTGTGCCTCAAAAGCCCGCTCCTGCTCTTGTGGCGTGGAGAAATTACGATTGAAATCCAGACCGCATTCACCAATGGCGACCACTTCAGACTGGTTTGCCAGAGCGACTATCGCTTCTTCGGTTGAGGATTGCCACTGGCTACTATCATGCGGATGGACGCCGGCTGTGGACCAACAATTCGGGTAATGCTGCGCCAGCTTTAGCGCCTGCTGGCTTTCATGCAGGTTCGTTCCGGTCAGAAGCATACCGTGAACACCGGCCGCAAAGGCGCGCGCTACAACCTCATCCCTGTCTTTCGCAAATTGTGAACTGGTTAAATTAACGCCAATATCAAACATGCTTCCTCCCATATGACAACCGCCCTGACGGGCGGTTGAATTTATTCTTCGGTTTTCTCGGTGGCTTCAGCTTCTTTTGCATTCTCAGCCTCGTTATCTTCGTCTCGCGTACGTCGCTTACCGACATAGAAACGGGAGAAGAAAACGCCCACTTCAAACAGGCAGTACATTGGTATTGCCAACAGCGTTTGCGAGAAGACATCTGGCGGGGTCAGTAACATCCCCACGACAAATGCACCGACAACAACGTATGGACGTTTCTTACGCAAGTCATCAGGCGTCGTAATACCCATCCAGCACAGCAGCACAATGGCAACAGGAACCTCAAAAGAGACCCCAAAAGCCATAAATAGCGCCATCACGAAGCTAAGGTAACTGGCAATATCTGTCGATACTTGTACGCCTTGCGGTGCCGTATTAGCAAGGAAACCAAAGGCTAACGGGAAGACGACAAAGTAGGCAAATGCCATACCGATATAGAACAGCAACGAACTGGAAACCAGTAACGGCACAACAAGGCGACGCTCATGCTTATACAAAGCAGGAGCAATAAACGCCCATACCTGATACAGGATCACTGGCGCTGAAAGGATCAGCGACACCATGAAAGTGAGTTTTATCGGGGTAAAAAACGGCGAGGCCACATCCGTGGCGATCATCGTCGCACCCTGCGGCATCTGTTTTATCAGCGGTGCCGCAACCATATGGTAAATGTCGTTGGCAAAATAAACCAACGCCAAAAAGATTACCATTACGGCAATAATGCAGTTCAGGAGTCGCTTACGCAGCTCAATAAGATGCGTGATGAGCGGTTGAGTATCTTCTACAGCCATGTTTACGGTTTATCACTCGACGATGGGGAGGATTCGACAACAGGCGCGGCGGTTTTCTTTTCAGCGTCCATCACTGTTTCGGACGCGGTTTCCGTCGATTCAGATGTCCTGGTACCCGTGGATTGCGGTTTTTGCTCCGGCGAGCTGGCCTGCGTTTCAGCGGAAGCAGGAGTAACCCCTTCATGCTGCGCTTCGCTATCTTTCACCACCGGATTATGGATAGTGTGCGCTTCATCGCTCGCTTTCTCAGGCTCGTTAACGCTGTAAGAACGCTTCATCGACTCTGCAGCTTCACGCAATTCATCCATCGATGCTTTCAGCTCCGGCGTCAGATTTGTCAGGCTCGCTTTCTCAACCTTCTTCAGGCTGTCCTGAAACTCCTGAAGCTTAAGCTCCTGGGTCAGTTCATTCTGAACAGTAGTTGCAAGGGAACGCAACGCACGAACCCAGCCCGCGACCGTTTTTACCGCAACCGGCAATCGTTGTGGCCCCAATACGATGAGGCCTATCACGAACACCAATAACAGTTCGCTAAAACCGATATCAAACACGGATTATACCTGCTCTTTATCGTGGCTTTTGGCGTCTTCTTTTTTCACTTCGCCCTGCTTATCGGTGATGGATTTAGCAGTAAAATCAGCGTCCTGACTGGATTTATCCTGCTTGGGTTCATCATCTCCCATCGCTTTCTTGAAGCCTTTAATAGACGCACCAAGATCGGAACCGATGGAGCCGAGTTTCTTGGTGCCGAATAGCAGCACAACGATGACGGCAATGATCAACAACTGCCAGATACTGATACCACCCATACATGTTCCTCTGTCATAGATGATGAATTAATAAGGCCGTAGTATACGTTACACGACCTGCCTTGAGCGATGAAAAATTCAGCGCATTTTGCGCCAGCCGATCAGCCAGGCAATGACGCCGCCCGCTATTAACCAACCAGGCATAAGCCCCCACTCAGGACGGCTTACCAGCAAGAATGTCCCACTTAACAACAACGTCGCGCCAATACCCAATAAATAACGAGATTGTCCCTGACGGACGTGATTCGCATGAAGCTCGCGCGCAATCTTATCAACACTGTGCTGTAAATATTTGCCCTGGCGCAAACTGTCATACACCAGTTCAGGTATTTCTGGCATTTTTTCGACCCAGAACGGTGCTTTTTCTTTAAATGCCCTGACAAGGGCGGGAATTCCGACCTGCTCTTTAATCCAGGATTCAAGAAATGGCTTGGCCGTCTTCCACAAATCCAACTGCGGATAAAGCTGTCTCCCAACGCCTTCAACATACAGCAGTGTTTTCTGCAACAGCACCAGTTGGGGCTGGACTTCCATGTTAAATCGACGTGCCGTATTAAACAGATTCAGCAGCACGTGACCAAATGAAATCTCCGCCAGCGGCTTTTCAAATATCGGCTCGCAGACGGTACGAATAGCAAATTCAAATTCTTCGACGTTGGTATCCGGTGGAACCCAGCCAGAATCTACATGCAGCTCTGCAACCTTACGGTAGTCACGATTAAAGAACGCAATGAAGTTTTCAGCCAGATAGCGTTTATCTTCTTTATTTAATGAGCCAACAATCCCGCAATCTATGCCGATGTACTTTGGATTTTCAGGGTGTTCATAGCTGACAAAAATGTTGCCAGGATGCATATCGGCATGGAAAAAACTGTCACGGAATACCTGAGTAAAGAAGACCTGCACACCGCGCTCGGCCAACAACTTCATGTTGGTGCCGTTCTTCTCAAGCGTTGCAACATCCGAAACGGGGATACCGTAAATACGCTCCATCACCATCATGTTCTGACTGCAATAGTCGGAATACACTTCCGGGATGTACAGCATTGGGCTGTCTTCAAAATTGCGGCGCAATTGAATAGCATTCGCCGATTCACGCAGCAAATTCAACTCATCAATTAATGTCTTCTCATATTCGCGAACCACTTCCGTCGGCCGCAAACGGCGACCGTCAGGCAGCAAGCGAGGAACCCAACGGGCAAGGCGATAGATCAGTTTTAAATCCGCTTTGATAACCGGCAGAATGTCCGGGCGAATAACCTTGATCACGACCTCTTTACCATTCGATTTCAGTCGGGCCGTGTGTACCTGTGCAATGGACGCAGATGCCAGTGGCTGGATCTCAAAATCATCAAACCATGCCTCAACGGGTAACCCACCCATTGCTTCTTCAATTTGCTGTTTTGCTCTTTGTCCATCAAAGGGGGCAACACGATCCTGCAACAGTGCCAGTTGATCGGCGATATGCGGAGGGAAAAGGTCACGACGGGTGGAGAGCATTTGACCAAACTTGATCCACACTGGCCCCAATTCTTGCAACGCCAGTCTCAGTCTCTCACCCAGTGGCTTTTCTTTATGCCGATTAGGCATCCAGAACAAGGTGTAACGCCACAACCGAAGCGGCAGCGTAATACGCATTTTGGGGATGAGTTCATCAAGACCGTAGCTTAAAAAAGTGCGAATGATGAAATAAAGGCGCCGTACTTCACCTGGCGTCATTTGACCTCCAGTTTTTCCAGCCGTTTGGCCAGAGATTCAACCGCACGCTCAACGGCTGCCGTTTCTTCCGCGAACCATGCAACCTCAAGCGGACCAGGAGCCATACGCCACTCTTCAGTGATCGCTTCGGCAACGTAACGCTGCTGACGTTGCATGGTGTGACACAGAAACTTCGCCCCACCACGCAGGGCTTTGCTGACCCCTTCCGCGACGATATCGCCGGTATAGGGCGCTAACAGTTCAGCAGGATCAAACTCTGCAAGGTCAGCCAGAGCGACAAAGTTCTGTACCACCTGAATATCGCCCTGAACTTCCAGCTCGCCGCTACGAATAAGGGTTGTGAGTTGCTGCCGGTCACGTAATTTCGGTAAAACGCTGGCATGTGTGATCACGGTGCAATCGGCTTCGCCTTCCCAGGCCCCCAGCACATCGACCTGGCGCTCACTAAACACCAGGACTAACGGTGTCGAAAATCCTTTGAGATCCACACGCAGCACCTTGCTCTGCAGACGCGTTCGGGCTGATTTCAGCGCAGGCGAACGGTACAGAAAGGTGTTGAGTAGGTTTTCAACTCCTGCGGTCACTAAGGGTTTTAAAGGCATCCCCGATCTCCTGTCAGAACTTATAGCCACGGTGCAGCGCAACCACACCTGCTGTCAGGTTGTAGTAATCCACGCTTTCAAACCCGGCATCTTGCATCATCGCTTTTAAGGTGTCCTGATCGGGATGCATGCGGATGGACTCCGCCAGATAACGGTAGCTTTCTGCATCGTTGGCCACCATTGAACCAATACGTGGCAGAATATGGAAAGAGTAAGCATCATACGCTTTGCTCAGAGGTTCGATAATCGGTTTGGAAAACTCCAGCACCAGCAAGCGTCCACCGGGCTTCAATACCCGATACATGGATCGTAATGCTTTCTCTTTTTCCGTTACGTTACGCAGACCAAACGAAATCGTGATGCAGTCGAAGGTATTGTCAGGGAAAGGCAGTGCCTCAGCATTTGCCTGGACATACTCGACGTTACCAATCACACCGATATTGCGCAGCTTTTCGCGACCCATTTTGAGCATTGAGTCATTGATATCCGCCAGGACGACTTGACCGGTTTCACCAACCATGCGAGAAAATTTCGCCGTCAGATCTCCCGTACCACCCGCCAAATCCAGAACGGTTTGTCCGCGACGCACGCCACTACAGTCAATGGTGAAGCGCTTCCACAAACGATGAATGCCAAATGACATTAAATCATTCATAACGTCATATTTAGACGCCACAGAATGAAAAACGTGGGCCACCATGTCAGCTTTCTGCTCTTTAGCGACGGTCTGAAAGCCAAAGTGCGTCGTTTCTTGTGAATCTTCCACCATCTCAGTGCCTACTCATCAATAAAATGTTCGAGAAGTGTAACAGATTGGGCCAATTTGCCCTACCCTTCTGCCGGGTTCAACTACCCCAAACGGGCTAGTTCGATTGCTGATTTGCCGCCACATTATCGGGATAAGCCTCATCCAGCTGCGCCTCCGGGACCGAGCGTAAGCGGTATTCTTCATCCTGAGTTGTGGCTTGTTCAGCCAGTTCAGGATTAATCTCGCGCTTAATTTCTACACCTAATCCACGAAACGCTTCTGCCTGCGACAGGACGTTTCCACGCCCTGAGGAGAGTTTTTTCATCGCCTGTCGGTAGTTGTCCTGCGCTTTGTCCAGACTCTGGCCGATCGCCGACATATCATCGATAAACAACCGCATTTTGTCATAAAGCTTGCTGGCCCGATCTGCAATCTGCTGCGCGTTACGGCTCTGGTGTTCATAACGCCACAGATTCGCGATAGTGCGCAATGCCACCAACAACGTAGTAGGGCTAACCAGCATAATGTTATTTTTGAGTGCTTCGGTTATCAGTTCGGGCTGTCTGTCCAGCGCAAGCAAAAAAGCAGGTTCAACGGGAATAAACATCAGTACATAATCAAGCGTGCGTAACCCTGGGAGCTGTTGGTAATCTTTGCGTCCCAACAGACGAATATGGTTACGCACAGAGGCAATATGCTCCTGCAACGCGCTCTCCCGGGTGTAGTCATCTTCTGCATTAAAATAGCGCTCGTAGGCGACCAGCGTCATTTTAGCGTCGATAACCACGTCTTTTCCCTGTGGTAGTCTGACAATAACATCCGGTTGCATCCGTGAACGCGCGTCATTTTCAATGCTGACCTGGGTTTCATATTCATAGCCTTCACGCAGACCGGAAGCCTCCAGTACTCGCGTGAGCACCACTTCTCCCCAGTTCCCCTGGGTCTTGTTATCCCCTTTCAACGCCCGCGTCAGGTTAACGGCTTCCTGCGCCATCTGCGCGTTCAATTGCTGGAGATTACGAATTTCGTGCGCCAGAGTGTGCCTTTCCTGCGCCTCTTTACCAAAGCTATCCTGAACCTGACGGCGAAAACCGTCCAGCTGTTCACGCAATGGCGTAAGCAGACTATTCAGGCTTTGCCGGTTTTGCTCGTCAACGCGGCGGTTGCTGTGCTCAAAAATACGGTTCGCAAGGTTTTCGAACTGCTCGCTCAGACGCTGTTCACTGTTGATCATCTGGCGAATTTTATCTTCAGCGTGCTGCTGCGTCGCTTCCAGACGGGTGGTGACTTCCCGGAGATCGGCTTCCAGAGAGATGTTGATGCTGTGTAAGCTGCGTAACTCGTTATTGAGTAGCTCACACTCTTCTCGCCAGTGGGCTTCCTGCGAAAGCTGTTGCCGGGCGGCGCTCAGCGCAATATCCAACTCACGCCGTTCTTCGATGAGATCTGCTCGGATCTGATCGGCACGCGCTTTGGTCGCCAGCCAACCCACAAGCAGCCCTGCAGCCAACGCCACCACAGCACTCATCATAATTGAAATATCCACAACGCCCCCTTACAGCAACGACTTACCTGCACAAAATAGAATTGTGCTGTATAAACGTCCAGTTTAAAAGGAATTTCCTGCGAGGCACTACGCAAAATAAAAAGGCCGAACACGTCGGCCTTTTTACAAAGAAGGGTGTATTACAGCAGGCGACGCGCTGCTTCTACCACGATTTTCACCGCGTGGCTTTCCGTTTGCTTCATGGTTTCTGCATTCGGGATCTCTTGCTGAGTACGGTTGACGATAACACCAGCAACCATACCTGCACGCAGACCCTGACTTGCGCACATAGTCAGCAGCGTAGCGGATTCCATTTCATAGTTCATAACGCCCATGGACTGCCACTCTTCCATAGAACCTTTGAAACGGCTCACCACACGACCAGAGAAGGTGTCGTAACGCTCCTGGCCTGGGTAGAAGGTATCAGAAGAGGCAGTAACGCCCACGTGAGTAGTTGCACCGATAGATTTCGCTGCTTCAACCAGCGCGGTGGTGCATTCGAAGTCCGCAACAGCCGGGAATTCCATTGGCGCAAAGTGCAGGCTTGCACCGTCCAGGCGAACTGATGCCGTGGTTACCAGCACATCACCAACATTGATATGCGGCTGAATAGCACCAGTAGTGCCGATACGCAGGAAGGTACGAATGCCCAGTTGAGCCAGTTCTTCTACAGCGATAGAAGTAGATGGGCCGCCGATACCGGTGGAGCAGACGATCACTGCTTTACCATCCAGTTCTGCACGCCAGGTAGTGAATTCGCGATGAGATGCCAGCTTGACCGGCTTATCCATCAGCGCGGCGATCTTTTCCACACGCTCCGGGTCGCCAGGGACGATAGCGAGCTGGGCCCCTTGTAAATCGTTCTTAGTGAGGCCGAGATGAAAAACATCAGACTTAGACATAAAAAACTCCTCTGTGAATCGGTTTTGTCAGAAGAAGCAAAAAGACACTTTACCGAAGGCATAAACATATTTTCGTGACAGCCATCACCATGATGTAAATCAATTGCATTAATTTACCGTGAAAAAGTGACACACATCACATTAACTACTCATCATCGGGAAGCCTTGCACAAAAGATAGACCGTTTAAGGCAATGTGATTCGTTGCATGTGTCTATAGTTAACAATGCGCTTTTTTGCTGATTATTTAAGGGTACGGAGAATACCATGACAACAATACGACAATCTGGCTTTGCACCTGCTGCATCCCCACCCGCATCAACAACAGTTCACACACCGGATAACGCGATTATCGCAGGTGTAACGTCAATACCTTCTCAAGGCGATGATATGCCGGCGTATCACGCGCGGCCAAAACAGGCTGATGGCCCGCTGCCCGTAGTCATTGTCGTGCAGGAAATATTTGGCATTCATGAACATATCCGTGATGTTTGCCGCCGACTTGCGCTGGAAGGGTATCTGGCTATCGCCCCGGAACTCTATTTTCGCGAGGGCGATCCAAATGATTTTGCAGATATCCCTACGCTACTGAGTGGCCTGGTAGCTAAAGTGCCTGACTCCCAGGTGCTGGCCGATCTGGACCACGTTGCCAGTTGGGCCTCCCGCAACGGCGGTGATGCACATCAACTGATGATCACCGGTTTTTGCTGGGGCGGTCGTATCGCCTGGCTGTATGCCGCTCACAATCCACAGCTCAAAGCGGCTGTGGCGTGGTACGGAAAACTGATTGGCGACAAAACCCTGAACTCACCTAAACACCCTGTCGATATCGCTACCGACCTGAATGCACCGGTATTGGGGCTTTACGGCGGTCAGGACCACAGCATTCCACAAGAGACTATCGAAACGATGCGTCAGGCACTGCGCGCCGCGAATGCCAAAGCGGAAATCGTGGTCTATCCCGATGCCGGACACGCGTTTAACGCCGATTATCGCCCGAGCTATCACGAAGAGTCTGCAAAAGACGGCTGGCAAAGAATGCTGGAGTGGTTCGCACTTTATGGCGGGAAGAAATAACGTATTTTGCCGGGTAGTGGCTACGCCTTACCCGGCTTACAAAACATCTCATCAGAACAGAGGCTTGCGCCTCCGTTTTTAATCTTACGCCTGACGCAGGTTCTGCGCGGCTTTGACCATGTTTGCCAGTGCGGCACGGGTTTCCGGCCAGCCGCGGGTTTTCAGACCACAGTCCGGGTTCACCCATAGACGCTCTGCGGGGATACGTTGCTCAGCTTTCTTCAGCAGGGCTTCAATCCACTCGACACTTGGAACGTTCGGTGAGTGGATGTCGTACACGCCCGGTCCGATTTCATTCGGATAGTCAAATTCTTCGAATGACTCCAGCAGCTCCATGTCAGAACGTGAGGTTTCAATAGTGATCACGTCTGCGTCCAGCGCCGCAATCGAATCCATGATGTCGTTAAACTCGCAATAACACATATGAGTGTGGATTTGGGTTTCGTCCTTCGCCACCGCAGCATTAATGCGGAAAGCTTCCACGCCCCACTCCAGGTATGCTGCCCAGTCGCTGCGACGCAGTGGCAGACCTTCGCGCAATGCCGGTTCGTCAATCTGGATGATGCCAATGCCAGCGGCTTCCAGATCCGCGACTTCATCACGCAGCGCCAGCGCAATCTGTTTAGCGATAGTTTCACGAGTCACATCTTCACGTGGGAATGACCAGCAGAGAATAGTCACAGGGCCAGTCAGCATGCCTTTAACCGGTTTATCAGTCAGTGACTGTGCGTACTTCGCCCACTCAACGGTAATCGCTTCCGGACGGCTGACATCACCAATTACCACTGGCGGCTTCACGCAGCGAGAGCCGTAACTCTGTACCCAACCGTTCTGGGTGAAGACAAAGCCATCCAGATGCTCACCGAAATACTCCACCATGTCGTTACGCTCGGCTTCACCGTGTACCAGCACGTCGAGGCCTAAACGCTCCTGTTCTACAATGGCCTGTTTAATGTGCTCCGCAATGCCGGTGCGGTAGTTGTTGGCGTCAAGATTGCCTTTCTTGAAGTCCAGACGCAGGCCGCGAATTTCCGTGGTTTGCGGGAAGGAACCAATGGTCGTGGTCGGCCATGCCGGCAGGTTAAAGCGCGCACGCTGCGCTTCGGCACGTACCGGATAAGCATTGGTACGCTGGCTGTCCTGTGCAGTGATCGCAGCCAGACGTTTTTCAACGGCTGCATTATGTACACGGGTTGAATGGCGACGAGCCTGAATCGGCGCGCTCCACTCCTCCAGCGCGGCAGTATCACCGCTGTTCAGCGCATCACGCAGCAGCGCCAGCTCACCGCATTTTTGCAGAGCGAAAGAAAACCAGCTCTTCACTTCAGCATCAAGGCGAGTCTCGACACTCAGATCAATTGGGCTGTGCAGCAGGGAACACGAAGAGGCTACCCACAGCGCACGTTTGCCGACAATGTCTTTAATCTGCGCATATTTCTCGGTTAAATCGGCACGCCAGACGTTGCGGCCATTCACCAGACCCGCAGAGAACAGCCAGTCAGTTGGCAAACGTTTGTGCAGTTCTGCCACGTCATCTTTACCATGGACCAGGTCAACATGCAGACCCTGTACCGACAGTGCGGTGATGGTGTCGAGATTCGGGGTTACTCCTTCGAAATAGGTGGTCAACAGCAGCTTCACTTGTCCTGTAAGCGCGTCATACGCTGATTTGTAAGCATCCAGCCACTCCAGCGGCAGTTCCAGCACCAGTGCCGGTTCATCAATCTGCACCCACTCAATGCCACGTTGCGCCAGCTCAGTCAGCACCTGCTGGTAAACTGGCAGAATGTCTTTCAGCAGGCTCAGACGGTCAAACTGCTCGCCCTTCACTTTGCCCAGCCACAGGTAAGTCACAGGACCCAGCAGCACCGGTTTCACTTTGTGACCCAGCGCCTGCGCTTCGTCAACTTCGTCCAGCAGTTGGGTCCAGGTCAGTTTGAACTCCTGACCTTTAGTGAACTCCGGCACCATGTAGTGATAGTTGGTATTAAACCATTTGGTCATTTCTGCCGCCGCCGCCGGTTGACCGGTCGGTGCACGGCCACGGCCAATGCGGAATAAGGTGTCGATGTCGACAGAGCCGTCTTTGTTCTGATGGCGGGCCGGGACGTTACCCAACAGCAAACTGGTGGTCAGGACGTGATCGTACCAGGCAAAGTCCCCCACCGGCAGCAGGTCAATACCCGCTTGCTTTTGTTGATCCCAGTGGCGGGCACGCAGCTCACGGCCTACTACCAGCAACTCTTCACGAGAGGAATTTCCCGCCCAGTAGCTTTCTTGTGCTTTTTTCAGCTCGCGGCGCAGGCCAACACGAGGGAAACCGAGGGTGTGATTAAGTATTGTCATTTTTCTTCCTCTAATTATATGTAAATCCTATAGATTTTGAATTTAGGGAAGGAGGCAAGTTTATTCATCCCTGAGAGCTTACTGAAGTAAGTGACCGGGGTGGAAAAACGCAGCCAACACACCATAAATTTAAAAGACGAAGGATTTTAGCCATCCAGATGTTTACACATCCATAATGTAAAGGTACTGTGTATTCCTCAAGCGCAATTTGTTCATGCCGAGGTGAAGGACTTTCATGATCGAGATTAAACATCTGAAAACGCTGCAAGCGTTGCGGAATAGTGGTTCGCTGGCAGCCGCAGCAGCGACGCTGCATCAGACTCAATCCGCCCTGTCTCACCAGTTCAGCGATCTGGAGCAGCGTCTTGGCTTTCGACTATTTGTCCGTAAAAGTCAGCCTTTGCGCTTTACGCCGCAGGGCGAAATTTTGCTGCAACTGGCAAACCAGGTGCTGCCACAAATTGGTCGTGCGCTGCAGGCATGTAATGAGCCGCAGCAAACCCGGCTGCGTATCGCCATTGAGTGTCATAGCTGTATTCAGTGGTTGACCCCCGCGCTGGAGAATTTCCGCGCAAATTGGCCGCAAGTAGAGATGGATTTTAAATCCGGCGTGACGTTCGATCCGCAGCCGGCATTACAGCAGGATGAGCTGGATCTGGTAATGACGTCCGACATTCTGCCGCGTAGTGGCCTGCACTACTCACCGATGTTCGATTTTGAAGTGCGTCTGATCCTGGCACCCGATCATCCGCTGGCCAGCAAAACGCAGATCACGCCGGAAGATTTAGCCAGTGAGACTCTTCTCATTTATCCGGTACAGCGCAGTCGACTGGATGTCTGGCGTCATTTCCTGCAGCCTGCTGGCATTAGCCCGTCGTTGAAGAGCGTGGATAACACCCTGCTGTTGATTCAAATGGTTGCCGCCAGAATGGGTATCGCCGCCTTGCCGCACTGGGTAGTGGAGAGTTTTGAACGCCAGGGTCTGGTGGTGACCAAAACCCTGGGCAATGGATTGTGGAGTCGACTGTACGCCGCTGTACGCGACGGTGAGCAGCGCCAGCCAGTCACTGAAGCGTTTATTCGTTCAGCGCGGAATCACGCCTGCGATCACTTACCGTTTGTGCGGAGTGCGGAGCGACCCAATGCCGATGTACCCACAGTGAGGCCACTATCACAGCCGCACCAGTGATAAAGCTCGGCCAGTGAGGCTGTTGATGCCAGATTGCCAGGTTAACCAACAGTCCCGCAGGCACATGCATATTATTCATAATGCCCAGCGTACCCGCGTCCACCTGCGTCGCGCCATAGTTCCACATAAAGTAACCAATGCCAGATGCCGCCACCCCAAGAAACACCAGGATCCCCCACTGCAACGTGGTTTCAGGCATTTTTTGGGCATTCCCCAACATGAACCAGGCAACAATCGCCACCAGCAACGCCCCCATATAAAACCAGGCAAAGGCGTTGTGTTGTGGCATTGGACGAGTTTCCATTAGACGCTTGTAACCCACCATACCGATGGCAAAGCTAATGTTGGAAAGCTGCACCAGAAGCAGACCGGTCCAGAAATGACTGGTCACCTGATCGTAACGAATAATCCCTGCACCAATCACCGCCAGTAACGCGCTGAACGCGTAACTCCAGCGTAAGCGGCGTCGGCTCATCAGGTCATAAATTAGCGTAATGTAGAGCGGCGTCAGGACAGTAAACAACAGTAACTCTGAAACCGTCAGATAGAGATAGGCACGGAAACTCAGCATATACATGATGCCAAGCTGCATGGCTCCCACCAACATGTACAGACCGATTGTTTTTACGCTGTGCCCACGGGTACGCAGAAACGGCAGGAATACCAGCGCCGCAAGCCCAACACGAACCAGTACCGCAAAATAGCTATCAACATGACCGGCAAGGTACTCGCCAAACAGGCTAAAAGAAAAGGCCCACAGAATCGTGGTAATGATGAGTAACGCCACAATGGATGTCTCTTAACAAAAGGTACACCCATTGTAGCGAAGAACAGAGTTGACAACTGGTCAATTAACAAACAACAACATTACTGTAAAAAAAGCTCACGCAAATAATGTGGCACAGCATCGTCGGCATTGAGACCAATCACATCCAGTTCCGGATGCAGATCTTTCAGGCGCTGATGCGCATTCCCCATAATGCAGCCTTTTCCTGCCATGGAGAGCATCTCTGCATCATTCATACCGTCGCCGAAGGCAATGCAGTCCTGAAGGCTGTAACCCATCGCTTTCGCTACCGCTTCCAGTGCATGGCCTTTCGAGACGCCGCCAGCCATCACTTCCAGGCAAGTGAGAGTGGAGAAACTGACGTTCACGCGATCGCCCCAGCGGGCATTAATCGCCTGCTCCAGCGGTAGCAGCCTTTCGTGTGAGTCGGTGGTGAAAAACACTTTGCTGATGCCTTCCGGCTCCAGTAGCGCAGGTTCAAACAGCGAGTAGTTAAATACCGCTTCTTTGAAAAAACGCATTTCATCCGGGCGATGGCGGTTCATAAACCACTCATCATCGCGATAAACGTTAGTCACGATGTCCGGATTTGCATTCACCACACCAAACAGGTCACTGGCAATGTCACGATCCAAGTTATGCGAGAACACCAGCTTTCCATCAGGATCATGCACACGCGCGCCGTTGGAGGTGATCATGTAGGATTTAATCCCCAGGTTATCGCGAATTTGCCCCACATCAACATGATGCCGACCGGTTGCGAACACAAAGTTGACACCACGAGCAGTCAGCAATTTCAGTGTCTCTTTGGCATAAGGGGACAGGGTATGGTCGGGGGAAAGCAATGTACCATCTAAATCAGACGCAACAACCTGATACATAAGAAAATTAAACCTCTAAGCAAAGCGATTTCCGCTGGATGAGTTATGCCTGTTGAAAAATTCAACAATGGCGTTGAGCGCGACTGAGCGCATTGCGTCCTTTTCAAAAAGGATCTCATGGTACGCGCCTTTTATGACAAGCGGCTGACCTCCTTCTACAGGATGGTCCGCTGCGGCGCGGAGTTCACAAAAACGATCGTGCATGCGGTTATCCACCACACGTTCTTCTTCAGCCTGAATTAGCAGCATTGGGGTAGCGTCATCTCCAGCTCCGGCCAGGACCTGCTCACCAGCCAGAATGCCTTCACGCACCCAGTGATAAGTGGGACCGCCGACACGCAGTTGCGGATCATCAGCATAGAAGCGCAAATTACGCCGATAGCGCTGTCGGCTATGGGTTAGCGAATTCATCCCAAACGGCAGTGCCCGCCAGCGACCGGTTCCCATAGCATAGCCTTCGCGAATGCGCGGGTGCCCCTCGGCCCAGTCAAGAATATGGCGCACCATCCAGTCAGGAAAGCGCATCACAATACCAAACATTGGGGCGCAGAGCGCGATGGCATCACACTGATTAGGATGGCGCTGCAGGAACAGCGTTGCAATCGCACCGCCCATGGAATGCGCCAGTATGTAACGTTTTCTCCATGGACCTGGCTGTACTTCCTGCTGCCAGAAGGCGGCTAAATCGTCAACATAGTCATTAAAGTTATCCACATGACCACGATGCGGGTCCGATAACATCCGCCCGGAACGCCCTTGCCCGCGGTGATCGATAATGAGTATGTCAAAACCAGAATAAAACAGGTCATACGCCAGTTCAGCGTACTTCACGTAGCTTTCAATGCGCCCAGGACAGATAACGATCACACGATCGTTTTTTTCTGCACGAAAGCGGACGAAACGAACAGGGACATCATCTACGCCTGTAAACTCCGCTTCCTCCCGCTGATGCCAGAAATCTGTCAGTGGCCCCATGGAAAAAGCGGCAAACGCGTTTTCTCTTGTTTCCCAGTCTTTTTGCTGCTGAAACATCAGGTATCCAGCCTCGCTGACCAAGTAAAATCGTTTTTTTCGCCGTGTCTGACACAACGCAGCGACAGTAGCGTATTGTGGCATAAAAATAGACAATCCGGGAGTTTCTCATGACCTTTGAATGGTGGTTCGCCTACCTGCTGACCTCTATTATTTTGAGCTTGTCTCCGGGCTCAGGTGCAATCAATACCATGACTACCGCCATCAGCCACGGCTATCGGGGAGCAAGTGCATCGATTGCTGGTTTGCAAACCGGGCTGGGTATCCATATCGTGCTGGTTGGCGTTGGACTGGGAACGTTATTCTCACGTTCGGTTATCGCATTTGAGGTGTTGAAATGGGCGGGAGCGGCTTATCTGATTTGGCTGGGAATTCAACAATGGCGCGCTGCGGGCGCTATCGACCTGAACACCATGGCGAATTCACAATCACGCAGTCGCCTGTTCAAACGGGCCGTTTTTGTCAATCTGACTAACCCGAAGAGTATTGTGTTTCTCGCCGCACTGTTCCCCCAGTTCATTATGCCGCAGGAGCCTCAGTTAATGCAGTATGTCGTGCTTGGCATCACGACCATTGTGGTCGATGTGATAGTGATGATCGGTTACGCGACACTGGCCACGCGCATTGCAGGCTGGATTAAAGGGCCAAAGCAAATGAAGGCGCTAAACAAAGTGTTTGGGTCACTGTTTATGCTGATAGGCGCCCTGTTGGCATCAGCTCGGCATGCGTAGCAAATGGAACAGTGCTCGCACTGAAATACTGACAGTCAGAACATCTGTACATGGCTTTTCGGGCCTCGCCGCAAAGGGATAAAAGTCTTTTATTCTGCGCTATCAGGGGGTTAATTGCTCATGCCAGAATTCAGCCACATTCACCTTTCACGGATGATGGACGATGGCGGAAGCAACGACACCACACGATGCTGTATTTAAGACCTTCCTCTCCCGCGTGGAAACCGCGCGGGACTTCATCGAACTTCATCTTCCTCCCTCATTACTCAAAATTTGCAAACTGGAAACGCTGCAACTTGAATCAGGTAGCTTTGTGGAGGACGATCTGCGTCCCTATTTCAGTGACATCCTCTATTCACTGGAAACCACCAGCGGCCATGGCTACGTACATGTGCTTATTGAGCATCAAAGCTCACCGGATAAATATATGTCGTTTCGACTGATGCGCTATGCAATCGCAGCCATGCAACGTCATCTGGAGGCAGGAAACGATACTCTACCGCTGGTTATTCCTGTTCTCTTTTACCATGGGAAGCAAACGCCCTGGCAAGGTTCAATGAACTGGCTGGATCACTTTGAGGATCCGGGTACCGCCCGTCAGCTTTACAGCACGCCATTTCCACTGGTGGATGTGACGATAATCCCCGATGATGAAATCATGCAGCATCGCAGTATGGCAGCACTGACATTAGTGCAAAAACATATTCGCCAGCGTGACATGGCGCAGTTGCTGGATAAACTTACCCGCCTGTTTATGCTGGAGAAGATGAGCGGACAACAAATAATCGTGCTGATAAACTACATGGTGCAAGCAGGGAATACACAAGATGTTCAGACATTACTGTATAAGCTGGCACAGCGCGTGCCGCAGCATGGAGACAAACTGATGACAATGGCGGATCAGCTAAAGCAAATTGGTCGCGAAGAGGGCAAACGTATTGCCATACTGGACATTGCAAAAGCAATGCTTAAGCGAGGTCTGGATATTGATGCAATTATGGAAATGACCGGCCTTTCGAAGGATGAATTACAGAAACTTGCGCAATAAACAGCTCTCCGCCTGGGTCTACCCAGGCGGGTAACCGAATTAACGCGAAATAATCAAATGGATACCAAAACCAGCGAACAACGCGCCAGCAAATCCATCAATCCACTTCGCCAGACGCTGATAGCCACGACGCATTTTCGGTAGCGCAAACAGGCTGGCGACCACGGTAAACCAGGCCAGCGTTTCTACGATTATCAGGGCAAAAATGCCCCAGCGCGCGCCGGTACCTACGCTATCACCTACAAACAGCGAGAATACAGAGCCAAAATAGATAATGGCTTTAGGATTCGCCAGGTTGGTCAGCAGGCCTTTGATAAAGCTGCGTCCACTCTGTGCCAGCTCAACCTGCGGTGCGGGAGCAGCGACATCCTGTTTTTTAAACGCGCCACGCAGCATCTGGTAGCCCATCCAGCACAGATACAGACCGCCACCCACCATAATAATAGTGTGCAGCCAGGCCATTTTTTCGATGATCAGATGCAGACCGAGCAGCGCCACACCTGCCCAGACCATGACACCACAGGTGATGCCCAGCACGCCCATCATCGCTTCTTTACGCGAACGGCTGACGGCCGTTTGAGAAACAAAGAAAAAATCGGGGCCAGGGCTCATCAGCGCAACGATGTGTACCAACGCAACGGTAAAAAATAGCGTTAACATAAAATTGACTCGCGGGGGAATAGTTCAGTGAGTCACCATCCTGGCACTTTTTTGCCTGGCTGACTACTCTTCGTCGTCACCATCAACGTGCGCACGAATAAGCGCCATAAACTCTTTGCCGAATCGCTCAAGTTTACGCATCCCTACGCCATTGACGCTCAGCATTTCGCTCGGTGAAACTGGCATCTGTTCCGCCATTTCAATCAGCGTGGCATCGTTGAAGACCACATACGGTGGAATATTCTCTTCATCTGCAATGGCTTTGCGCAGCTTACGCAATTTGGCAAACAGCTTGCGATCGTAGTTGCCGCCAAAGGATTTCTGCATCGCACGCGGTTTTAGCGCCACAATACGCGGCACGGCAAGCTGTAGCGGGACATCGCCGCGCAGTACCGGACGCGCCGCTTCGGTTAACTGTAACGCGGAGTGATGGGCAATATTCTGCGTGACCAGGCCAAGATGGATCAACTGGCGGATCACGCTCACCCAGTGCTCGTGGCTCTGCTCACGTCCAATACCGTAGACTGGCAGTTTGTCATGAGCCAGCTCACGAATACGCTGGTTATTTGCTCCGCGCAGCACTTCGACGACATAGCCCATCCCAAAACGTTGGTTAACGCGATATATCGTCGACAGCGCTTTACGCGCATCCATTAAACCATCGTACTGTTTCGGCGGATCGAGACAAATATCGCAGTTGCCGCACGGCTCCTGACGCCCTTCACCAAAATAATTCAGCAGGACCAGACGACGGCAGGTTTGCGCCTCGGCAAACGCCCCCATCGCATTCAGCTTATGTCGCTCAATATCAAGCAATTGCCCGGCGGGTTTCTCTTCAAGGCAGCGGCGTAACCACGCCATATCGGCTGGATCATAAAACAGCATCGCTTCTGCAGGCAGGCCGTCACGCCCGGCGCGCCCCGTTTCCTGGTAATACGACTCGATGTTACGTGGGATATCAAAGTGCACCACAAAGCGTACGTTAGGTTTATTAATTCCCATACCAAACGCCACGGTTGCCACGACGATTTGCAGGTCATCGCGCTGGAATTTCTCCTGCACCTCAGCACGAATGCTGTTTTCCAGCCCGGCATGATAGGCCCCTGCGCTGATCCCACGACTTTGCAGACGTGCGGCGGTATCTTCTACTTTCGCACGGCTATTACAGTAAATAATACCGGACTTGCCGCGCTGTTCTTGCACGTAACGCATCAGTTGATCGAGAGGCTTAAACTTCTCCATCAACATGTAGCGAATGTTCGGTCGGTCAAAGCTGCTGATCTGAATTAACGGATCATTCAGCCCCAGCAGACGAACAATATCCAGTCGGGTTGTTTCATCAGCGGTTGCCGTCAGTGCGACAAACGGCAGAGCAGGAAAACGTTGACGCAGCTGGCCCAGTGCGGCGTATTCCGGACGAAAATCATGCCCCCACTGAGAAATACAGTGCGCTTCATCAACAGCCAACAGCACCGGATTCCAGTGCGCCAGATGTTCAAGAAAGTTATCCAGCATCAGACGTTCGGGCGCAATGTATAGCAAGCGGATTTGCCCGCTGCGGCAACCGGCCATCACCTCAAGCTGCTGCTCGCGACTCTGGGTGGAGTTCAGACACGCAGCCGCTACGCCATTTGCCAGCAGTTGATCAACCTGGTCTTTCATCAGGGAAATCAGCGGTGAAACGACAACGGTTAGCCCGTTCAGCAATAATGCGGGAATTTGATAGCAGAGGGATTTACCGCCACCGGTCGGCATGACGACCAGGCAGTCGCGGCCAGAGAGCACGGTGTCGATGATTTCTTCCTGACCAGGGCGAAACTGTTGGTAGCCAAAGGTTTCCTGTAAAACCTGTTTAGCGCCCATTTCCAGATTCAACACTTCCGCCTGCGCCACATTAACCCCATTAGCTATAAATAAAAACAGGCGCTATTTTCAGCGCCTGAGAGAGAAACTGCAATGTTTAAAACACAATCATTGCGCAGATCAGAAAATGTCATTGAGCATCACGCCCACACCCACGCGCGTCTGATTAAAGTTGTAGTCGATCAACGATTCGCCATAGCCACTGTAGACCTGGGTATAAAGACGAACATGCTTCGTGATGGGGTAACTTAAACCCAGCTCCGCGCCGCCATAGCCCGTATTCCAGTTGTACTGACCTTTGGCGCTTAATACGGCATCCCCCAGGTGATAACCAATTTTGAGCTGATAGTAACCCATGTATTTGGTGATATCGGGGTTGTCATCTGTGCTACCGATGACGTACCACGGTTTCACTTCCACCAGCCAGTTACCCTGTTCTGCCATCAGGCGGGTATACAGGCGGTTCCAGCTACGCGAGGTCGGATCGGAACGACCGTTAGAGTCATGGTTGTACCCCATTTCGACATCACGCAGCGTCCAGCCGGCAAAGCGATAGTCGGTGGCAAAACCGAGGAAAAGTTGCGGCTCGTAGTTGGTTTCGCGAAACGGTGAGGACTCTTCACTATTGGAAAGCTGCCACCATGATTTCTGGGTATAGGAGCCACCGAGCACAGAGTTCGGGCCTAAAATCCCGCGCCAGAGCGGAAACGCCAGGCTCAGCTGGAACTTAACCTCATCTTTACGCGCATTATCAGACCAGCTATAGCTACTGATAGCCTCTTTATTCATGTCGCTGGTATTGGTGTAGATGAGATAGTTGGTGTCATAAGGGTAAAGCGTGAAGGGGTTATCATGCTCCTGCAGCATATTGGCGATAACACTGCCGCGCACCGCTGGTGCATCATGAATCTCTTTCACTGTCGCTTCCTGCGCATACGCGGTCAACGGCAGCATGACTGCTGGTAATAACCAACCCAGAATCGCCCGCATTTTTAGTGTTCTCCAGACCAAATATTGATGAATTGTATAATTATCTGGCAAGTATTCTACATACTTAGCTGGCTTCTCGTTAGTTATCCCGTCTTAAAGTAGAAAACAACAAATAATAAGCATAATATCAACATTTCATTAACCAATGGGGTATCAGGATCGTATGTCTGCCGTACTTACTGCTGAGCAAGCGCTGAAATTAGTGGGTGAAATGTTTGTCTACCATATGCCGTTTAACCGGGCTCTGGGGCTGGAACTGGAACGCTATGAAAAAGAGTTTGCGCAATTAGCGTTTAATAACCAACCCATGATGGTCGGCAACTGGGCGCAAAGTATCCTGCATGGAGGCGTAATCGCCTCAGCATTGGACGTTGCCGCCGGACTGGTATGCGTTGGCAGTACGCTGACCCGCCACGAAACCATCAGCGAGGACGAACTGCGCCAACGGATGTCTCGTATGGGGACTATCGATCTACGTGTTGATTACCTGCGCCCGGGCAGGGGCAATCGCTTCACGGCGACCAGTAGTCTGCTGAGAGCGGGCAACAAAGTTGCTGTTGCTCGTGTGGAACTGCATAACGAGGAACAACTTTATATCGCCAGCGCAACCGCCACTTATATGGTGGGGTAAGCGCGTAAAAACAGGTAAACTGCTGTTACATTTCTGAACCGAGTTTTCCCGATGGATGCTAAACAAACGCGGCAGGGCGTGTTACTCGCTCTTGCTGCCTATTTTATTTGGGGCATCGCACCCGCGTACTTCAAGCTGATTTACTATGTCCCCGCCGACGAAATCCTGACGCACCGCGTCATCTGGTCGTTTTTCTTTATGGTGGTGTTGATGAGCGTCAGCCGCCAATGGTCGGGCATCAAAACGCTGCTGCAAACACCAAAGAAGATTTTCCTGCTGGCGCTATCAGCGGTGCTCATCGGCGGAAACTGGCTGCTTTTTATCTGGGCGGTCAATAACCACCATATGCTGGAAGCGAGCCTGGGCTATTTTATTAACCCGCTGGTAAATATTGTGCTGGGGATGATTTTCCTCGGCGAGCGCTTTCGCCGCATGCAGTGGCTGGCCGTACTGTTAGCCGCCTGCGGTGTACTGGTACAACTGTGGACATTCGGTTCACTGCCCATCATTGCGCTGGGGCTGGCTTTCAGCTTTGCTTTTTATGGTCTGGTACGTAAGAAGATTGCCGTCGAGGCGCAAACTGGCATGCTGATTGAAACCCTGTGGTTATTACCCGTTGCGGCAATTTATCTGTTTGGTATTGCAGATAGTCCAACCAGCCACATGGCTCAGAACCCTATGTCGCTGAATCTGCTGCTGATTGCTGCGGGGATCGTAACCACTATTCCCCTGCTCTGTTTTACCGGCGCAGCCACGCGTCTACGTCTGTCCACGCTGGGCTTTTTCCAGTACATCGGCCCAACGCTGATGTTCCTGCTGGCAGTGACATTCTACGGCGAGGTTCCGGGTGCGGATAAAATGGTAACGTTCGCCTTTATCTGGGTAGCATTGGCGATTTTTGTTGCGGATGCGATTTACACCCAGCACAGGACGCGCAAAGGGCTTTAATATCGTTTACCTGATGGCGCGGGCTTATCTGGTCTACAGATTACGTAGGCCGGGAAAAGCTAAGTCGCCATCAGGCATAAAAATTACAACCAGTTCTTGCGCTTAAAGTACAGATATGGCGCCAGCCCTGCGAGCATCATAAAGACAATCGCCCCTGGGTAACCAAAACTCCAGTGCAGCTCAGGCATAAACTCAAAGTTCATCCCGTAGCTTGAAGCCACCAGTGTTGGCGGCAGGAATACCACAGATACCACCGAGAAGATCTTGATGATACGGTTCTGCTCGATATTGATAAAGCCCATCGCCGCCTGCATCAGGAAGTTAACTTTCTGAAACAGTGATTCGTTGTGCGGCAGCAGGGATTCGATATCTCGCAGGATCTCACGCGCCTGCTCCAACTGACCGCCTGGCAGACGCGCCTTGCGCACAAGGAAGTTCAGTGCGCGCTGGGTATCCATCAGACACAGGCGAACTTTCCAGCCGATATCTTCCAGTTCCGCCAGCGTAGAGAGCGCCTCGTCATATTCATCGCCCTGACGTCCTTCCATAATCACGCGACTGAGCTTTTCCAGATCGCTGTAGATGTTTTCTATTTCATCTGCCAGTTGTTCGATTTTGGTTTCGAACAGGTCGAGCAACAGCTCGTAAGCGTTGCCATCTACCATCGCTTGGCTTCGCGCACGCATACGGTACAAACGGAATGCCGGCAGTTCGCGCTCACGCAGGGTAAACAGGCGCCCTTCGCGAATGGTAAATGCGACAGTTGAGTTGCCCGCGTGATCGTCGGCATCTTCATAGAAGAAGAAGGAGTGAATATGCAGACCGTCTTCGTCTTCGAAAAAACGTGCGGATGCTTCGATGTCTTCCAGTTCAGGGCGCGTAGCCAGATTCTGGCCCAAGTCCTTTTGCACACGGTTTCGTTCTTCGTCATCCGGCTCGACTAAATCGACCCAAACCGAACTGGCCAGGTGCTCGATCTCGTCTGCCTCAAGGCGAGTTAAACGATTGTTTTCCAGTTGAAATGCGCTCAGCATGACCGGGACTCCCAATGCAAAAAATTATCGGACAGTTCGGTGGGCACACAGAAACAAATTGGGTTTCAGACCATTAAACAGCCTGACTCAGCGCGACGGGAAAAAACAGAAGGTCGCTGACAACCGCGAAGGCTATCAGCAAAAAGGGATAGCCTTAGGAGTTGATCCTGGATGACAGGATAATGAGCCAGTATCTACTGGGTGTGTCCAAGGCGAATGTCCTCTTAGCGTAATCGTGCGCGCATGTTACGCCAGCAAAATTTTGACGTCAACACGCAACAGATGGCGAAAAAGTAATAATTTCCCCTCATGCACCAAGGTTAGCAGAATAAGGGTATTTATCTATGATTTCAGAAGATTAAGCGACAGATTGCCGGATAGCGGCTGCATCCTATCCGGCCTACAAATCAGAGCGTTAGCACCTTCACACCGTTTCTAGCCTTGCGTAGGCGGCTACCAGCCATTTTATCCCCTGGCCCTGGAATGCAACCTGCAAACGGCTATGTTCGCCACTCCCTTCCAGATTGACAATAGTACCTTCGCCGAACTTCGCATGCCGAACACGCTGTCCCAGCTTGTAGCCGGTGTCATTTTCCGCCATCGGAGTGCCCATCCGTTGATGGCTCACAGGGCGGCTGACCGTTGCACGTAAACGAACTTCTTCCACGCACGCTTCGGGTAATTCACCAATAAAGCGCGATGGTCGGTGGTAAACCTCTTTACCGTACAGACGGCGCGTTTCCGCATAGGTCAGCGTCAGTTTCTGCATAGCGCGGGTGACGCCAACGTAGGCCAGACGACGTTCCTCTTCAAGTCGTCCACCTTCGTCGAGTGACATCTGGCTGGGGAACATACCCTCTTCCATACCGACGATAAACACCTGCGGGAACTCGAGGCCTTTTGCCGAGTGCAAAGTCATCAGTTGTACCGCGTCCTGCCAGGTATCCGCCTGCCCTTCACCAGCTTCCAGCGCCGCATGGGAGAGGAATGCCTGCAATGGCATTAAATCTTCATCTTCTTCGTTGTAGCTGAACTGGCGCGTTGCCGTCACCAGTTCGTCTAAGTTTTCGATACGCGTCTGGCCCTTCTCGCCTTTTTCCTGCTCGTACATCATGCGCAGACCGGAGTCTTTTACCACCCTGTCGGTCTGCACGTGCAGCGGCATATCGGCCGTTTCCTGGGCCAGCGCGTCAATCAGCTCCATAAAGCGCTGCAATGCGCTGGCGGCTCTACCGGCCAGGGCTTTCTCCTGCAACAGTTCACGACACGCTTGCCACAGCGTCAGTTGGCGGTCACGCGACGTCTGGCGCACCACATCTAAGGTACGATCACCAATACCACGCGTGGGCGTATTCACCACACGTTCAAAGGCCGCATCGTCGTTACGGTTAGCGATCAGGCGCAGGTAAGAGAGTGCATCTTTGATTTCCTGGCGCTCGAAGAAGCGCATACCACCGTAAATACGGTACGGCATACTGGCCTGTAATAAAGCCTCTTCAAGCACACGCGACTGGGCGTTACTACGGTACAGAATGGCGCACTGTTCCAGCGCACCGCCGTTGTCCTGCCAGGTCTTGATACGGTTAACCACAAAGCGCGCTTCATCGAGTTCGTTGAACGCACAGTAAAGCGAAATCGGTTCACCATCGACACCGTCAGTCCACAGTTTCTTGCCCAGACGCCCGTTGTTATTCTCAATCAGGGCGTTGGCAGCGCTGAGGATATTATTGGTCGAACGGTAGTTCTGCTCCAGGCGAATAGTCTCTGCACCAGGGAAGTCGGTGAGGAAGCGCTGGATATTTTCCACCTGTGCTCCGCGCCAGCCGTAAATCGACTGGTCGTCATCACCAACGATCATCACCTTACCGGTATCACCTGCCAGCAAGCGGATCCACGCGTACTGGATATTGTTGGTATCCTGGAATTCATCCACCAGGATGTTGGTAAAGCGTTCACGATAGTGCTGCAGGATGTGTGGTTTGTTGAGCCACAGTTCGTGGGCGCGCAGCAGCAGCTCAGCGAAATCCACCAACCCCGCACGGTCACACGCTTCCTGGTAAGCCTGATAGACTTTCTGCCAGGTTTGTTCAACCGGATTGCCGTAGCTCTGTAAATGGTGCGGACGCAGGCCTTCATCTTTCTGGCTGTTGATAAACCACATTGCCTGACGCGGTGGCCACTGCTTCTCATCAAGGTTCATCGCTTTAATAAGACGCTTAAGCAGACGCAGTTGGTCTTCGCTGTCGAGGATCTGAAAATCCTGCGGCAGATTAGCGTCCATATGGTGTGCGCGCAGCAAACGATGCGCCAGACCATGGAAAGTCCCCACCCACATACCGCCCTGACTGGTCCCCATAATCTGACCAATACGATGGCGCATTTCCGCCGCGGCCTTATTGGTAAAGGTCACAGCCATAATGGAGTACGGTGAGTTATTCTCTACGGTCAACAGCCAGGCGATGCGGTGCACCAGCACGCGGGTCTTACCACTCCCCGCCCCCGCTAATACCAGCATATTGCTGCGTGGCGCGGCCACCGCTTCGCGCTGTTTATCATTGAGGCTGTCGAGCAGGTAAGAAACGTCCATTGGCACCGCCGCGTAAAAGTATGTAGGGCGGATAAGCGCAACGCCATCCGCCAAAAAGCTGGGTATATATACAGAGTTCTGTTGGTGATTATATCAGCGAGGTCAGAGATGCCAACCGTGAAATTTCGATATGCGGCAGTAAACGACTGTCAGATGTTTGCATCAGGTCGGCATTTTCCGGTTTGATCCAGCAAGCCTGCATACCACAGCGAATCGCGCCAGCGACGTCTGTTGTCAGGTCGTCGCCCACATGCAGGATTTCACCAATTGGCATATTCAGTTTTTCCGCCGCCAGTGAGTACATGTCGCTGAACGGTTTGGATCGTCCATCCGGTCCGGCACGCAGCACAAACTCAAAGTAATCGCCCAGACCAAACAGTTCCGGCTGCGCATTACCGTTGGTGATAGCAACCAGTGGCCACTTGCGGGCCAGAGCCTTCAATGTGTCATGTGTAGACTGCGGGACGTCGATGCGGCTGCGCCATTTCGCGAAATTCATCATCGCGGCGTTCGCCCCCATTTTTGCCTCTGCCGCCGACAGGCCAGCCTCCAGCATGGCACGCTCTACAGCACGATGACGCCACTGGGTAACATCATGGTAGATCTCCGGTTCGGCGTCGCGTACAGCCTGACGCAGACGCTGTAGATCGCTATTTTTTAGCGTACTCAGCGCCGGGTGATAATTTTGTACAAAGGCAAGCGCTTCCTGCTCGGTGCGCAGGATCACGGGACGGTTATCGTAAAGGGTATCATCAAGGTCAAAGGTGAGCGCAGAAATGCGCCCCAACGGCCGGTAAAAACGCATTATTTCCCCCGTTTGGCGCGCGGATGCGCCGCATCGTACACTGAAGCCAGGTGTTGAAAATCAAGATGGGTGTAGATTTGGGTGGTAGAAAGGTTGGCATGTCCCAACAGCTCTTGTACACCGCGAAGGTCGCCACTCGACTCCAGCATATGTGTCGCAAATGAGTGGCGTAATTTATGTGGGTGCACGTGGCTGTTCAGCCCCTGCTTAATACCCCATTCAGCAAAACGTTTCTGCACGTTACGCGCCGAGATGCGTTTACCCAGTTTTGACAGGAAAAGAGCATCGTCATCACCACCAAACAATCCACGCAGATCCAGCCAGTGTTCAATCCACGCCACCGCGTTGCGACCAATGGGCAGACGGCGTTCTTTGCTACCTTTTCCCATCACCCAGACTTCGCCTGTGTCGAGATCGAGATGTTTAATATCCAGCCCAACCAGTTCTGATAGACGCAATCCTGCGCCGTACATAACCTCCAGCATCGCCCGGTCACGAACGGCGAGGGGATCGTTGAGATCGATATCCAGCAGACGGTTAACGTCATCCACATCAATATTTTTTGGCAGATGACGCGGTGCTTTCGGTGCGGATACACCTTTTGCCGGGTTGGCTTTCAGCTCGCCCTGATTAACCAGCCAGTCAAAGAAACTGCGCAACGCAGAGAGGCGCAATGCCAGGCTCGCAGGTCCCAAACCTTTGCGCCGGCTACGCACGGCAAAACTACGAACCATCGCAGCATCACATTGTTGCCAGCTTTGCAGGCCGGTTTCTCCGGCTAACGCGATGATGGCATCAAGCTGACGCTGATAATTGAGTAGCGTTATCGGGCTAAGTTGACGCTCAACGCCCAGATAGCGTAAGAAGCGTGCAACGTCCTGAGAAAGCGGTGAGTCGGTCATACGCGTTCAATCCAGCGCTCCAGCAGCTCCGGCAACATCAGCGAAATTTCCTGTAATAGCTGCGTTCCCTGCCCTTGCTGGTAATGATTGGCATCACGACTGCTAAACAGCATGACACCAAGAGAGCCATCCTGCCCCAGCAGCGACATGGCCACAGAACCGATAGCTTTCGCTTCCGGCATCATGACCAGCAGTTCCGGGCCGTGAAGTGGGCCAAGGTAATGCTGCGACTGACCCAGACGCTGAATACGCAACGGTTCGAACGCCTGACGACTTAATGCCAGATGGGTGAATTTCGACGGTGCGCCGAGTCGCCAGCGATCCGGAAACAAGCGAACCGTAGCGCCTGCCAGCCCCAGGTCTCGCGCCCAGCGATGCAATCGCATCAGCATATCGTCGAGACTGTTGGCTGCCACCAGGCGCCCTTGCAGATTTAACAGACGATAGAACAGACTTTCATTGGCGTTTGCTTGTTCCATCAATAACGCCATGTTCTCTTCAAGCACGTTGATGTGATTACGCGCCCTTGCCATATGCCATTCAACTAAAGAGATCGTGCCTCGCACCGGGTGCGGGACACGCATCGCTTCAACTGCCTGGGCATTACGGATAAAAAACTCAGGATTACGTTGCAGATAATCGACGACCGCCCGATCGTCCAGATCCATGAGCGTTTCCTGTAGTTCTTCCCCTGGTTGCTTCATAAGTGAATAAATCCGTCGTAGACATGTGCCGCCGGGCCAGTCATATACAACGGATGACCCGGACCTTTCCAGGCGATATCAAGTCGACCACCCGGTAATTCCACGCGCACTTCTTCTGCCAGCAGGCCCTGCTGAATACCAACAGCAACAGCTGCGCACGCGCCGCTGCCGCAGGCTTGTGTTTCACCCGCCCCGCGTTCATAGACGCGCAGTCGGATATGCTCGCGTTTCACTACTTGCATAAACCCGATATTTGCGCGTTCAGGAAAGCGTTCATGGCTTTCCAGAACTGGCCCCAGCGTTTCCACCGTGGCAGTTTCAACATCATCAACCTGAATCACGCAATGCGGATTCCCCATTGAGACTACGCCGCACAATACTGTCTGCTCAGCCACTCGCATAATATAGGTCTTCTCTGCTTTATTGGCGCGAAAAGGGACCTGCGAAGGTTCAAAGTTGGGTTCTCCCATATTCACCCGCACCAGCTCGTCATCCGTTACGCTCAATACCATGCGACCATTGGCGGTGCTGACTCGAATATCACGTTTGTTCGTTAGCCCTTTCAGGCGAACAAACCGGGCAAAGCAACGAGCGCCATTACCACACTGTGACACTTCACTGCCGTCGGCATTGAAGATGCGGTAATGGAAATCCAGCTCCGGATCATACGGAGGCTCAACCACCAGCAGTTGATCAAACCCAACGCCAAGATGCCTGTCTGCCAGGCGGCGGATCAGCTCCGGTGAGAAAAAGACATTCTGCGTTACCGCGTCGACGACCATAAAATCGTTGCCAAGGCCATGCATTTTAGAGAATTGCATTGTTCACTCCGTTTACGCGGGTACAGAGACTTACCGTCAGTAATTCACCTGAGAAGGGCCATCTCCCGTTGCCCGATCGTTTTTCTCGGGCACCGTGGATTGCGTTTGTGGCTCAATGCTCTTTGTCGGAGGCGGCGCGGTTTTATCTGCTGGCGGAAAATAGAGTGGACCTTTCAGACCACAGCCCGTCAGGCTGAACAGAGTAAAAAGTACAGCGAGTGCCTGAAACACGTTTTTCATTATGGATTGCCTGTAAGTTCATACTTTCTGTTTTCTATCATCGCAGGAGAAGGCGTAAAAGCAAGAGTTTGCCTGCAAACTGCAACGTGATTTATTTCGCGTTATACTGCGACCATCACGAAAAACAGGATAAAAAAATGAACGACAGTGAATTTCATCGCCTTGCCGACACCCTGTGGATGACTATTGAAGAGCGTCTGGATGACTGGGATGGCGACAGCGATATTGATTGTGAGATCAACGGCGGCGTATTGACCATCAGTTTTGAAAACGGCAGCAAAATTATCATTAACCGTCAGGAGCCGCTGCATCAGGTATGGCTGGCAACTAAACAAGGCGGCTACCATTTTGATCTGAAGGGTGATGAGTGGATTTGCGATCGTAGCGGCGAAACGTTCTGGGATCTGCTGGAACAGGCAGCAACGCTGCAGGCAGGTGAAGACGTTCGGTTCCGTTAATGTCTTTTTGCCGGATAGGAGCCTCGCCTTATCCGGCTTACAAGCAGCGCTGTGCATCCAGGCCCGGCAAGCATAGCGCCTCCGGGTAAGCGCAATTACGAGAAATACTGCTGCAACATCGGTGTGTCGTTATCCTGATTAGCCGGAGGAATAGGATTAATCGGCTGAGTACGGAACGGGATTACCTGCGCGCGCCCGTCGGTTTTCACGATCTGATAAAACTGCGGCAGGTTAAAGTTGATAAAGCTGGAGCCGTAGGTAAAGCGATCGTGCGACGATGAATAGAAGCGACTGACATCACGTACCAGCTCCTCTTTGCTGCCTTCGCAGTGGTGATACACTTCAACCCGGTTACTTTCATCCAGAATATAAATATTAAAGCCCTGTTCATCGCCCGTTTCTTCAAAAAAGAACTGGATGATCCCTTCACTGGCAAAACCATCCACCACAGACGGCAATTTCACATGGTTAGTCTCAACCTGTACGGAAAGACCGTGCAGTTTGTTGTGCGAAATCGCGCCATAAAACTCAATGGCGTTTTCCAGTTTCTGTACTGATACGTTCAGGCGTTCGAAGAACAGTCCCCACGTCTGACCGGAAACGCGCAGCGCTTTGAAGCGTCCGGTTTCATGGCGCGTACTGGAAAGGCGCAGTTCAATGCATTCAGACACCAGTTGCTGGACGCGGGTACGGATCAGGCCACGCAGATGCTGACTGTAGCAGAAGACTTCAACACTATCTGGCGGCGCCGCGTCCTGGTGCATTTTGCCCAAAATCGTTTTTAACGCTTCAATCATCGCCTGCTCGCCGTTGAAGTGCAGCGTACGCACTTCGTTCCACGAGTTGCGGTACAGCAGATCTACACTACCCACCAGACAATTTTGTTCTTCGCCAAAGCTGAAGACATCCAGCTTACGAAAATCAAAATGCACGACCTGATTACGGAACGCTGCTGTCGGGTCGTATTCAAGGTTAACGATAATCGCCAGATGGCGAATTTCGCACGGGCTATAGAGCGCTTTTGGTGTGGGCGCAGGTAAACGCAGCGGGAAGTGGTGCGACACATCAGCCACCATCTCCTGCAGCTTCGGCAAATCGACAATGCCGTTACCCTTAATAAACAGATGCGTACGCGACGTCAGAAGACCGTTAAACCACGCCCACGCCACCAGCTTGTTCAGGTAGCGGTTATATTCAAGCGGCTGATGGCTGACGATGGAATCCATATTGGGCGCACGGTTGTAGAGATACCAACCTGAACGGTTGGCACGCCCAGGCGGCACATGGATAAAGGTCAGATTCGGTTCCGAGAGATCCGGTGAGATCTGTGGGTTCACCAGCGTCACTTTACCCGGCAGGGCTTCGAACGCAGCATACAACTTACGGGTCAGTACGCCGATATCCTGCGGGCTGGCGCTGACGCTAAGGTTATTGCGGCGCGCAAAGCGGATCAGATTACGATAGCTCTGCATCATCGCGTCGAGCAGTTCGTTATGTGCCTCGCGCACCTGGTCAATCTTCCAGTTGGCGCGGTTATCAAGCATCGTCAGACGGGCGTCATCCCACCCCCACTCTTGCACTAACTGACTTAACACTTCACGACGCCAGCCAACGCACGCGCGCTCGCGGCTCAGTTTCTCGCAGACTTTTAAGTAGAAACATCGACGCACTAAATCCAGACGAGTCGGATCTTCAATCGCCGTGAGGTATTCGGTGACGCGCTCCAGCATCATGCAATACGGATCAAGACCAAAAGAAACGATTTCGCCGTCGTGCAGGCGCTGTTTAATGTCTTTCGCCAACAGGCGTGGGTTCGGGTATTCCCAGGAATAAGCTTCCAGCAGCAGCGTTTTCAACACCGCTTTGTACGGGGAGTCGATACTCTTGTACAACTGCCAGAGGCTGGCACCAAAGTACTCTTCAGCAGAGAGCGAGCTGAGTCCGCCCAGATCCAGCCATTCGTTTGGTGTTAACACCCCCTGCGCGTAGAGCGTCATGACGTAATCGTCGTAATGCTCTTCTTCATCGCCCGGCACCATATTCCACAGAATACGTTTGCCCGCGAGGCGCACGGCGGTGCGATAGAATTCATCAAGCAACAGAATATGCTGCGTCGAGCCACAGTCTTCACCACCCAGGCTGCCGCTTTCATTGTGACGGAAACGGTTTTCATCAATCAGGAAGAAACTGACTTCCACGCCCAGCGAGGCAGCCCAGCTTTCTAACAGGCTACATTTACGCTGCAGCAACTGACGCTCTTCGCTATCCAGCCAGGATTGATGGCAGACCCAAATATCCAGGTCAGAGGAACAACTTTGCCCTACTGAAGAGGTACTGCCCATCGAGTAAACGCCGGTAATAGGCAGTTCGCCCTTGGGAGGGTCCTGCGGTGACATACCACGGTACAGTTCCAGTTCATTCAGGTAGTGGCGTTGGGTTTCATCAGGCGTGTAAAAGCATATGCCTTTGGGAACGTTACCATCGAGGTAACCCGGCATCAGCGGATGGTGGTAGTGCAATAATGTCGGCAGCAGACTGTATACCTGCTGGAAGGCAGGTCCCATGGCAGCAAGCGCGCGATCCACACGCAGTTGATTTATGGCATCCAGTCTCTGTTTCAGAGTCTCAATATAGAGGTACAAGACGTATCGCCTGATGTTGCTATCCGTCATGTTGTCGATCGTTGCGGCATATACGCCCGCAAATAATCTTCATCCATTCGGATAAACCGTATGTCAAAAATAACCGTTACCTTTTTTTCGCCCCTCTTTTTTTATGGAGTACAGCCGAAAAAATGGTCTAAAACGTGATCAATTTAACACCTTGCTCATTGACCGTAAAGAAAGATGCGCTACATACAAGTGTAGCACCGTTCGTTACGTGTAAATTCCTTCATACGGTCGGGAGGTTTCTCGTCATTAATCACTGCCAGTGATGATGCAGCGCCTTTTTCCTCTCACTAACGTTTGAGCGTAACGCTGACATCCCTTTGATAAGGATGTTAGGATGGTCAATGATTGATAATGACGGTAACAAGCATGTTAGACAATGTTTTGAGAATTGCCACACGCCAAAGCCCCCTTGCGCTCTGGCAGGCACATTATGTCAAAGACGCCTTAATGGCAAACCACCCCGGTCTGATCGTAGAACTGGTACCTATGGTGACCCGTGGCGATGTGATTCTGGATACTCCACTGGCAAAAGTGGGGGGTAAGGGTTTGTTTGTTAAAGAGTTGGAAGTCGCGCTGCTGGAAAAACGTGCCGATATCGCCGTGCATTCCATGAAGGATGTGCCGGTCGAATTCCCTGAGGGACTCGGACTGGTCACTATTTGCGAACGCGAAGATCCACGCGATGCTTTTGTCTCGAATAAGTACAACACGCTGGATGAACTTCCTGCAGGCAGCATCGTTGGAACATCCAGCTTACGTCGCCAGTGCCAGTTGGCTAAACGTCGCCCGGATCTCGTTATCCGTTCGCTACGCGGCAACGTGGGAACACGCCTGAGCAAACTGGATAACGGCGACTATGATGCGATTATTCTGGCCGTAGCCGGGTTAAAACGCTTAGGGCTGGAGTCGCGGATCCGCACAGCGCTGTCGCCGGAAGTCTCTCTTCCAGCTGTCGGACAGGGCGCAGTAGGCATAGAATGTCGACTCGATGATCTGCGTACTCAAGCACTGTTAGCACCGCTCAACCATGAAGAAACCGCTCTGCGTGTAAAAGCCGAACGCGCAATGAACACCCGCCTGGAAGGGGGTTGTCAGGTGCCCATCGGCAGCTATGCTGAGCTCATTAACGGTGAGATTTGGCTACGTGCGCTGGTCGGTGCTCCTGACGGCTCACAGATGGTTTGCGGGGAACGTCGCGGCACACCAAATAATGCCGAACAAATGGGCATTTCTCTGGCGGAAGAACTGTTGGAAAACGGTGCACGCGCCATTCTGGCTGATGTTTATAACGGAGAAGCACCCGCATGAGTATTCTGGTCACCCGCCCATCTCCCGCAGGGGAAGAGTTAGTGAGCCGTCTGCGCACACTGGGGCAGGTGGCCTGGAGCTTTCCGCTCATTGAGTTTTCGCCAGGCAGGGAACTGGCAACACTAGCCTCCCGCCTGTCGACACTGACGGAAAACGATCTGGTTTTAGCTCTCTCGCAGCACGCGGTCACTTTTGCTGATGCTCAGCTTCAGCAGCAAGGAGAGCGCTGGCCCTCCCTCCCGCGCTATTTTGCCATTGGCCGCACCACGGCATTGGCGCTCCATACCGTTAATGGATGCAATATTCACTATCCTCTGGATCGGGAAATTAGCGAAGTCTTGCTACAATTACCTGAATTACAAAATATTGCGGGAAAAAAAGCGCTTATTTTACGCGGCAACGGCGGTCGGGAGTTGATAGGCGAAACGCTGAAAGCACGTGGGGCCAATGTAGATTTTTGTGAATGTTATCAACGCAGTGCAAAGTATTACGATGGTGCAGAAGAAGCGATGCGATGGCAATCTCGCGGCGTGACGACGGTGGTTGTCACCAGCGGAGAGATGCTACAACAGCTCTGGTCGCTCATTCCGCAGTGGTATCGTGAGCACTGGTTACTACGCTGTCGGCTGCTGGTCGTCAGTGAGCGTCTGGCGCACCTCGCCCGGGAACTGGGCTGGCAAGATATTAAGGTCGCTGATAACGCCGACAACGATGCGCTGCTACGCGCATTACAATAACTCTCATAATGGGATGCCATAATGACGGAACAAGAAAAATCCTCCGCCGTGGTTAAAGAGACCAGGGAGGCCGTGGAAACCACGTCACAGTCAGTCAATGCTGAAAAAAAGAGCAAGGGCAGCACCGCACTGATACTAAGTGCAGTAGCGATCGCTATTGCACTGGCGGCAGGCGTCGGACTGTATGGCTGGGGGAAACAACAGGCAACAACACAGACTGCAACCAGCGATGCGTTGGCTAATCAGCTCACGGCGCTGCAAAAAGCGCAGGAAAACCAGAAAACTGAGCTGGAAGGTATTATTAAACAGCAGGCAACACTGCTGGATGAAGCAAACCGTCAGCAAGCAGCACTGGCTAAACAGCTTGATGAAGTGCAGCAAAAGGTTGCCACAATCTCTGGCAGCGATGCTAAAACGTGGCTGCTGGCGCAGGCTGATTTTCTGGTGAAACTGGCCGGTCGTAAATTATGGAGCGATCAGGACGTTACCACCGCAGCGGCGCTATTGAAAAGCGCCGATGCCAGCCTGGCCGATATGAACGATCCAAGTTTAATCACCGCCCGTCGAGCGATTACTGATGATATCGCCAGCCTCTCTTCTGTCTCTCAGGTTGATTATGACGGCATCATTCTCAAGATAAATCAGTTGTCTAATCAGATTGATAACCTACGTCTGGCCGACAATGATACTGATGATTCGCCGATGGACTCCGACAGCAGCGAGCTTTCCAGCTCCATTAGCGAATGGCGCGTCAATCTGCAAAAAAGCTGGCAAAATTTTATGGACAGCTTTATTACCATTCGACGTCGCGATGAAACCGCCGTACCGCTGTTAGCACCAAATCAGGACGTGTACTTACGTGAGAACATCCGCTCCCGTCTGTTAGTGGCCGCGCAGGCCGTACCACGCCATCAAGAAGAGACATACCGGCAGGCGCTGGAAAATGTCTCCACCTGGGTGCGCGCGTACTACGATACCGACGATGCAGCGACGAAAGCCTTCCTTGAAGAAGTGGACCAACTGAGCCAACAAAGCATCAGTATGGATGTACCAGAAACGCTTCAAAGCCAGACCATTCTTGAGAAATTAATGCAGACCCGTGTGCGTAATTTACTGGCCCAGCCAGCAACATCTCCGGTTGAAGCAGCTCCTGCGCCAGCGCCTCAGGCAGAAACCCCGGCAACCGCGCCGCAAGGAGAGTAACGATGCTAAAAGTATTATTGCTCTTTGTGCTGTTGATCGCCGGGATCGTCATCGGTCCGATGATAGCCGGTCATCAAGGCTACGTACTGATCCAGACGGATAACTACAATATCGAGACCAGCGTAACTGGCCTGGTGATCATTCTGATCGTCACCATGGTGGTCCTGTTTGCGATTGAGTGGTTGCTGCGTCGTATTTTCCGTACCGGCGCACACACGCGTGGCTGGTTCGTCGGTCGCAAGCGCCGCCGCGCCCGCAAACAGACCGAACAGGCGCTGCTCAAGCTGGCAGAAGGCGATTATCAGCAAGTCGAAAAACTAATGTCGAAAAATGCCGATCACGCAGAACAGCCGGTGGTGAATTACCTTCTGGCGGCAGAAGCGGCTCAACAACGTGGTGACGAGGCTCGGGCCAATCAACACCTTGAGCGCGCAGCCGAGCTCGCCGGAAATGACACGATTCCGGTAGAGATCGCTCGCGTTCGCCTGCAACTGGCCCGGAATGAAAATCACGCCGCGCGCCATAGTGTAGATAAACTGCTGGAGGTGACTCCACGTCACCCGGAAGTATTGCGTCTGGCTGAGCAGGCTTACATTCGCACTGGCGCATGGAGTTCCCTGCTGGATATCATTCCATCCATGGCAAAAGCGCACGTTGGTGATGAAGAGCACCGCGCCATGCTGGAACAGCAGGCATGGGTTGGCCTGATGGATCAGGTTCGTGCCGATCAGGGCAGTGAGGGGCTACGTGCCTGGTGGAAAAATCAAAACCGTAAGACCCGTCATCAGATCGCTCTGCAGGTGGCAATGGCGGAACATCTGATTGAGTGCGACGATCACGATACAGCACAACAGATCATCATCGACGGCCTGAAACGTCAGTATGATGACCGTCTGGTGCTGCCAATCCCGCGTCTGAAAACAAACAACCCAGAGCAGATTGAAAAAGTTCTGCGCCAGCAGATTAAAGCCGTGGGCGATCGTCCGCTGTTGTGGAGTACGCTTGGTCAGTCGTTGATGAAGCACGGCGAATGGCAGGAAGCCACTCTCGCCTTCCGTGCGGCGCTCAAACAACGCCCGGATGCATACGACTACGCGTGGCTTGCTGATGCGCTGGACAGACTGCATCAGCCGGAAGAGGCCGCTACCATGCGCCGTGATGGCTTAATGCTGACACTACAGAACAATCCCCCGCAGTAATCCTTTAAGCCCGGTAGCGAAATGCTTACCGGGCTTACACCAATACACAGAATCATTCGAAACACATTGAGACAAACTCAGAGCACTTACATAAGTAAGTAGCAGGGTGAGAGGACGCCGCCAATAAAGAGGCGTCTGAAGAGTGAAGTGTATGCATAAAAAAACGCCCGCTCGGTTAAGAGCAGGCGTTAAACAGGTCTGTATGACAACATAAATGGGTGCTTCACTCAACGTTATGTCCATGGTGTTCGATGAGGCTAAGCGACATCTGTCAGTGGACGATAAGCACCGTAAACGGCTCTGCGTCATTCCTGAGTTTATGAGGCCTGATGGCGAACATAAGAGATGGAATGAGCATCTACCCCAATATTATCGCACAACACATGGCATGATTGCACTGCAAAAACCAGGTCTTCGGGATTTTTAGGACATCAGGTAATTCAGATCAGATTGGTGGCGTAACGCCGGTATTGACTGGCACAAGAGCAGAGAGAAAGGGAAATCAGAAAACAAAAAACCCCGCCGAAGCGGGGTTCAAAATTGGTCGGCGAGAGAGGATTCGAACCTCCGACCCACTGGTCCCAAACCAGTTGCGCTACCAAGCTGCGCTACTCGCCGTTTTACTGCTTTTTGAATTTTTAGTTCAATTCTTTAAGTCGTGGTGCGAGGGGGGGGACTTGAACCCCCACGTCCGTAAGAACACTAACACCTGAAGCTAGCGCGTCTACCAATTCCGCCACCTTCGCATTTCACAACTTTAAATTAATGGGGTGGCTAATGGGATTCGAACCCACGACAACTGGAATCACAATCCAGGGCTCTACCAACTGAGCTATAGCCACCACTGCAAATCTTTTACGCGGTATTAAAACCACCGCAGCTCCGGCACCTTACTAAATGGTGCGCCCGACAGGATTCGAACCTGAGACCTCTGCCTCCGGAGGGCAGCGCTCTATCCAGCTGAGCTACGGGCGCTTAGCGCCGTTGCGGGGCTGGATATTACGGAGGTCTCGGTCTGCTGTCTAGTGCTTTTTTAAAATAAATTATCGTTTGGTCATGCTTTGTGCGTTTTGTCGCTTATTCCTCCAGTTTTTGGGCCACACCATGACGATTCAGGCCAAAAACCTTATAAATGAGCGTCACACCCAGCAGGAAGGCGATACCGACAAAAAGCGACATACGGGTATCTTCATTAAAGTACATACCGATTAATACGCAAACCAGGAACGCCATCGTCAAATAATTCGCCCACGGGAACAAAATGGAACGGAAGGGATGGCTGGCAATCGCGTCTTTGTGCGCTTTGCGAAAACGCAGCTGGCTTATCAGGATCACAAACCACGGCACCATGCCCGGCAACACGCTGGCGCTATAGACATAGACAAATACGCGCTGCGGATTCGGAATGATGTAGTTCAGGCATGAGCCAATCAGCAAGATGGCGATAGAAATCGCAACGCCGGCAACTGGCACGCCATGACGAGAGACTTTTCCGACAACCGCAGGCAACTGACGATTCTTCGCCAGGGCGTAGAGCATGCGGCCGCAGCTATACATCCCACTGTTGCAACCAGAAAGCGCTGCCGTCAGGACCACAAAGTTGATAATCCCGGCCGCAGCGGTAATACCAATTTTGGCAAACGTGAGAACAAACGGGCTACCGTTGCTACCGATCTCATTCCACGGGAAGATGGTGACGATAACGAAGATCGCGCCTACATAGAAAATCAGGATACGCCACAGCACCTTACCTACCGCGCTACGCAACGTGACCTGTGGGTTTTTGGCTTCGCCCGCCGTGATACCGATTAGCTCCACGCCCTGGTAGGAGGCTACCACAATACACAATGCAGTCAGAAAGCCTTTCCAGCCGCCGGCAAAGAAGCCGCCGTGTTCAGTCAGGTTGCTGAAGCCAATCGCCTGACCACCATTACCAAAGCCGAAGAAAATGACACCCACTCCTATAACAATCATCACAATGATGGTTGTCACTTTGATCATGGCAAACCAGAATTCAATTTCACCATACAGGCGAACCGCAGCCAGATTTGCCAGCGCCACCAGGCCTACGGCAATCAGCGCGGGTATCCACTGCGCCATTTCCGGGAACCAGAACTGCACGTAGACCCCAATGGCGGTAATCTCCGAGATCCCCACAGCCATCCACATAAACCAGTATGACCAGGCGGTGAGATAACCAAAGAAAGGGCTCATATAGCGGTGAGCGTAAACGGCGAACGAACCGGCAACCGGCTCCAGGAACAACATCTCGCCCATGGAACGCATGATAAAGAAGACAAATAGTCCGGCAACGATATACGCCAACAGGACCGATGGCCCCGCCCATTTCAGGGTACTGGCGGCGCCCATAAACAATCCGACGCCAATGGTGCCCCCAAGGGCAATCAATTCGATATGACGAGCCTCCAGCCCACGCTGTAGCTCTGGTTTGTTCTCTGCCATAAATCCTCTTGTTGTGTTTGTATTGTTTCCGGTATTACCGGTTATCGTTATGGGTACATCTTCTTATGCCATAACAGGCCATCCAGCGCCGACCGCTTTACGGTTGGCGCCAAAAACACCACGACACTGAAATGATTGTTGCGAATGGTTTCTTAAAATCGTCTAAATGGCAATTAAAGCATTCAAAAAATAAATAGATTGTGCGAGAAAGCAGCGATTATGTTGTGAATAAGTAGCGCATTTAGCAGAACACACTACTTATCAGAGGAGAGAAAATGTTAGAGATTGCCGGTATAGTGCCAGCGGAGATAGCGCAATAAACGAAGTTGACGGGTAATACGGCTCGGCTGTGACAGTAAGCGGTACAGCCACTCCAGCCCCAAATTCTGCCAGAATTTAGGCGCTCGCTTTACGTGTCCGGTAAACACATCATAGGTGCCACCCACCCCCATATACAGCGCATTCGGATGTACCAGGCGGCAATCGCGCATAAAAATCTCTTGTTTAGGCGAACCCATTGCCACCGTAACAATCTGCGCACCGCTGGCATGAATACGTTCAAACAATGCCTGCCGCTGCTCTGGCGTGAAATATCCGTCCTGGCTACCAACAATATTGACGCGCCACTGTGCTCGCAGTTTTGCTTCTGTTTGCGCCAGTACCTCTGGCTTACCACCAACCAGGAATACGGGTGTGCTCTCCCGCCCAGCGCGCGCCATCAAGGCTTCCCAGAGATCGGCTCCGGCCACGCGTGAAACCTGTGCTTGTGGGTATTTTTTACGCACGGAACGCACCACGCTAATTCCATCTGCATACTTGAACTCGGCGGCATCAATCAAAGCCCGAACCTCCGGGTTATCTTCCGCCGTTAGCATTTTCTCGGCGTTAATAGCCACCAGCGTCCCCTGTCTGAGATGCCCCTCAGCAAACAGGTAATTCAGCGCATGCTGCATATCACGCCAGCCAATAAGTTTTAATCCGCGCAGCGAATATAGCGGCGCAGTTGTATTATCTGTCATTACGATCCTTCAACCTGTGTCCGGGGCAGCGTCTTTATTCGTCTATGGACAAGTCCTGCACTATCAAACAGCCAGAACAATAATTTTGCTACCAGCAAACAGACACCAAAAATCACGAGGAAAAAGACCACTCGCGAGACAAACGAATCCAACCCTTCTCGTGCCAAAACGATCATATTGAAAATGGCACCAAAACAGAAGCTGTGCAAAATCGCCGCCTTATAACGGTTTTTTTCCTGATTGCCTAACTCATACAGCCAGTCGAACCATTTGATTATCAACCCGACCACGATCGCGCCTAACGGGATAAACAACGCTCCCCCCATAACCATCAGCGAACCAATCAACGTTGGAGAGATAGCCAGGCCCGAGTGGTTGTTCAGCACTTCCCAGGTAAAATAGTTCGCAGAGTTGAGTACGATACTCGGCCGTCCAGGCCACAGCCAGGAGGGAATAAAAACGTAGAAATCACGGACAATCGGTGCCAGTCCCTGGAACTCAATATTGTGGTAATTCTGCAGTAACAGCGCCAGATTCTCCCACGGTGAGAAGGTATCCCTCGTGAGATACAGGAAAGTATAGAATGCCTCATCGCCGCTCACGTTCATCCCGTAGCGCTTCAATGCCAGCCAGAACATGCCGACAATTCCCAGCACACCGGCCGCAGCCATCATCCACAGTGAAATCCAGCCGCGAATAATGCCGATAAACAAGAAGATGGCAAACGCGATAATGATATTGGCGCGCGTGCCGCCAACAATCATATAAGTCAGAAGACCAAACGCGACGGTGCTCACCAGGAAGAACAGCCACGCTTTACTATCCTGGCGCAGGAAATACACCACCAGCATTGCCGGAATGAAGAAGTAGAAGAAGCGTTTCAGGGCCACACCAGAAACTTCACTGGAGAAGATCTGGCTATAGGACTGCAATCTGAATAACAGGAAACCGTTGTGCATAAAGAAAATGCCTACACTCACCAGCGCAATCGCCATCAGGATAATCCATGTCAGATGGGCCTCAACGCGATTGATGGTAAACAACGGTTTGCGTGACTTTTCTGGTATTCGCTTACGTAAACGCGTTTTATAGGTCACGTAGTAGACGGCATAGAAACAGGCGGCGGAAAGCAGTGCCTGTAACAGAATTTCCGGTGGGGCGACCGCGACGTCGAAACGGAACACCAGTACGCTGGTCAGGGGAAATCCGAAGAAAAACGTCAGCAAAAACAGCAATGAGAAGAACACATTGAAGTTAAAGCGCACACGCCGAAACTCAAACCAGGTCAGCGTAGCGATAAATAAGGTAGAGAGTAGCCATACTACCAGCAGACCGCTGAATTGCATCAGACTCATAGGGTTTCTCCGGAGGCAATGCTCAGCGCGTTATGCCACGGTTGCAGGTAATTCGGGCTAAAAAAGGTAATCGTGCTTTTATCAACCGAGGCCAACTGACGCTGCGCTTCACGCACAACATCGGCATTGAGTTCATCGGTGGTAAACAGTACCGGGAGGTGCTGCTCTGCCATATCCTGCCAGAAAGGGTTTTCGCGGTTTAGCACGCACGGAATACCGGCCTGGATCAGCAAACACAATGTACCAATCCCTTGCTGACGTGCAAAAATAAAGTAACCGAGATCGCACTGACGCAGTAATGCCAGATAGGCATCAAATTCCAGTTTTTCACTTAGAATTTGCAGATTTCCTGCACTAAATAATTCCTGGCCAGCCTGGCGTACTTCATCAATATACGCCCCGTTATTAGCCGGATAGCCCATTGGCACAATCACGTTCACCGTATCACCGAACTGCTGATGTACGGCGCGTAACGCTGTGATATGTTCATTGCTGCGATCGCCAGAATTACCTACAAGAATCGTCATTTTCCCGCTGCGTTCGCACTCGCTGCCCATATTATTCAGCGACGGATCCATACGCGTAGGGAAATAGAGCAGTTCACCGCGCACACGGGGATGCTGCTGTGCGAAATAGCTCAAATCACCTCGAGTGGCAAACACGCAGCCCACACGGTTTTGCGCCATGCGGCGAATCGGATAAAACAGGCGGAATTTCAACCCACTGGAGACTTCATACAAATCTGCGCCCCAGATATGCCAGTAAAACTGCTCTGGTTTAATTCCTCCGCTCAACAGCGCCAGCCACAGGCTGGTGTTGAACTGACCATGGAAGAAGAAACGCTGCTGGCGATCTGCTTTCGCTTTCGCGATTACCGCTTCCGCCAGTGCCTTTTTTCCGCCATAGAAGCTCAGCGATAACGCCGGGCAGCTTGCACTGAATCCCGCATCCTGACCTGCAACCATAAATACGCGCGCGTGCTCGCTCGTCGCGGCCAGCGAATCATTAAAAAACCGCAGTACGGTTTGATTATGGTGAGGGATATCCGATCCCAGAACGTGAACCAGTACTGTCATGCCCGCCTACACCAGAGTAAAAATACGCCACAGCAAAGAGAAAAATAGACCACATAGGTTGCCATATAAGCCTGCGCTGCCCCCAGAGCGCCATGCGCGGGGATCAGCCAGTGGGCAAATGCCGTCAACAAAATGAACTGGCTAATTTCAGCCAAAATATAAAACCGCAGCGACGCCTTCGCGATCACCAGATACCCGAAAACGTAAGCACCGACCTTCAGTACATCGCCCACCAGTTGCCAGGCAAACAGGTCTCGCATGGCAGTAAATTTAGCGGAAAAGAGCAGCCAGATAGCAAAATCACGCAGTAACCAAACGGTAAAACTCGCGGCGGCAACCGCCGGTAACACAAACTTCAGCGACTTCACCACTTCACGCGTAATGTCACGCTTTTCGCTCAGGCGCGACAACGTCGGCAGCAAATAAACGCTGAATGAGGCGGTGATAAATTGCAGATAGGCATCGGAGATACTGCTTACCCCTTGCCAGATCCCAACATCATCCCAGCTGTAATGCGCAGCCAGAAGGTTTCGCATCATTACATATGCCACTGGCAGCGTCACAGAGGTGATCAGCGCCATCAGCGTAAACTTGCTTAACTGCCCTGCCAGACCGTTATCCCATGAGGGTTTCAGGTAGTGCAGTGGAATGGTTCCACGCTTGATCAGCATAAAACTGGCTGGCACAACCACCAGCGCAGGCACCAGCGCCAGGCCCAGTAAAGCACCTTCATAGCCCCCCAGTCGATAGCAGCCATAATAAGCCACCACACCGACCAGACTGCCAACAATCAGCGACAGTGCATTGCCTGCGGCATCACGGAAGCCTTTCATTAACGCCAGTAAGAGATTCGCCCAGGCAATACCCATCTGTACCAGCGCAACCAGACGCACCAGCCCCTGGTAATGCGTATGACCAAACAATCCCTGGCTTATGGGCGCAGCCGCCAACAAAAAGATCACGGCCATCAGTGTGGAGAATCCCAACACCATGGCGGAAGATGTGCCAACCACGTTGCGTAGCCGCGCCGGATCATCACGATGCTGTGCCACATACTTTGTGACACCGTTGAAAATTCCGGCTCCTGCCAGCACGCCCAGCACAGTGACCATCTGACGAAAGTTACCCGCCTGCCCGACTCCCGCAGGGCCAAACGACACCGCCAGCAGTTTTACCACCAACAAGCCTGCACCGATTTTTACCAGCGTACTGGCTGCCGTCCAAAGGGACGCTTTAGCAAGCGACATCTCAGGCGAAGTAGTTCAACAGGGTCGTAATTACTGTGCGCTGGTTCACCGGCGACAGATTGTAAAACAGCGGCAGGCGCAGCAGGCGCTCGCTTTCTTTGGTGGTGTAACGATCGACACCCGCGAACTCACCAAATTTATCGCCAGCCGGGCAATCATGCAGCGGGATATAATGGAATACCGCCATAATTTCGGCTTCTTTGAGGAAGTTAATCAACGCCGTGCGATCATCAATATCACGCAGCTTGATGTAAAACATATGGGCGTTTTGCACGCAACCATCCGGTATGGAAGGCAGGTCAATCCGCCCGGCTTTCGCCAGCGGCTCAAGTGCATCGTAGTAGTTTTGCCACAATGCCAGACGCTGCTGATTGATACGATCGGCCACTTCCAGTTGCGCCCACAGATAGGCAGCCTGCAGATCGGACATCAGATAGCTGGAGCCGATATCCCGCCAAGTATATTTATCCACCTGGCCGCGGAAAAACTGACTGCGGTTGGTGCCTTTTTCACGGATGATCTCAGCACGTTCGACTAATTTACGGTCGTTAATCAGCGTTGCGCCACCTTCACCACCTGCGGTGTAGTTTTTGGTTTCGTGGAAGCTGAAACACCCAATGTGACCAATCGTTCCCAGCGCACGTCCCTTGTAGGTAGACATTACGCCCTGCGCAGCATCCTCCACTACAAACAGATTGTACCGTGTCGCCAGCGCCATAATGGTATCCATTTCGCAGGCGACGCCCGCGTAATGCACCGGTACGATAGCGCGGGTTTTGTCGGTGATCGCCGCTTCAATCAGCGTTTCGTCAATGTTCATGGTATCTGGTCGGACATCAACAAAGACGATTTTTGCCCCGCGCAACACGAAGGCATTAGCGGTGGAGACGAAGGTGTAGCTTGGCATGATAACTTCATCACCAGGCTGGATATCCAGCAACAATGCTGCCATCTCAAGTGATGCAGTACAGGACGGCGTCAGCAGCACTTTCTCACTGCCAAAATGCTGTTCCAGCCACTGCTGGCAACGACGGGTAAAACCGCCATCGCCACACAGTTTGCCGCTGCTCATCGCAGACTGCATATACTCAAGCTCGGTTCCCACCACCGGCGGTGCGTTAAATGGAATCATTTTGTCACCTGTATAACCAGTACGCGGTGCTTTCCACATTCGCACCACTCTGTATATAACGTTTAAGCGCGGCGGTGTTGCCCATCTGGGTCGCCACCCGCAATGTTGTTTTACCGCGAGCCTGCGCCCAGAAAAGCGCCGCCTGCATTAATTCTGCACCCACACCGCGACCTGCCAACAGGCCAATTCGCACGTCAGTGTTATTCAGCTCACGCAGCGAGACATACCCGCGGATCTCGTCTGTCGCTGTGCGAAAAACAAGGCATTGATGATCGAATGTGCCCAACACCGCATTTTCAATCCATTGCGCGTAGAAACGGGCGCTGGCATCCGGCGCATACCATGGAGCACGAAAGCGGCTTTGTGCGAACGCCTGGCCCGCGAGCTGGCGTAGTGCCGGGATATCTGCGGGTTGCGCCACCTGCACGCCGGAATTATCGCAGACGCGCGTTACCGGCAACACAAAATCCACTTCGCCTTCTACCAGCGAGAAACCCAGTTGCTGCAAAACGTCTAATTCGTGAGTGTTCGCGGCGGGAATTTTTGCCTGTACCCGTCCCCAGGACTGCAATGCTTCCGCAGTCAGGACCGCCCCGTGCGGGTCAAAACGTACGATGGCGCTATTAACGCCAAAGAACGTATTTTCCCAGATAAGGGGCTCAATACTGGCACGGATTGTCACCGCCAGACTCCCTTGGTATCAACCACATACTGCTGTTGAACCGCATCGCCCTTAATGGCTTTAAATTCATTATGGTCAACCAGCATTACCAGCACATCTGCGCTTGCCAGCGCATCATCCAGTTTCGCCAGCGTGCAAAGACCATCCAGTTTTTTCGGCAATTGATGAATATTCGGTTCCACCACCAACGTTTCGCCGCTATGCCAATGCGCAATACTTTGCGCAATTCCCATCGCCGGGCTTTCACGTAAATCGTCGATATTCGGTTTAAATGCCAGACCAAAACAGGCAATTTTCACTTCGCTGGCAAGTTTGTTACTCTCCGTGAGGCAGTCCGCCACGGCGGCTTTTACCCGATCAACGACCCAGTGAGGTTTGCCATCATTCACTTCACGCGCGATGCGGATTAATTTCGCCTGCTCTGGGTTCTGTGCCACGATAAACCACGGATCGACCGCAATACAGTGCCCACCAACCCCCGGTCCAGGCTGCAGAATATTCACGCGTGGATGGCGGTTCGCCAGACGGATCAGTTCCCAGACGTTAATCCCCTGATCGGCACAAATCAGTGACAGTTCATTGGCAAAAGCAATATTGACATCGCGGAAGCTATTCTCAGTCAGCTTGCACATTTCCGCCGTACGGGAATTGGTCACCACACACTCACCTTCAAGGAAGATGTTGTACAGCTCGCTGGCACGCGCGGAACAGACGGGGGTCATCCCGCCAATCACGCGATCGTTTTTAATTAGCTCAACCATCACCTGGCCTGGCAGAACACGTTCTGGACAGTACGCAATATTTACGTCTGCCTGTTCCCCTACCTGCTGTGGAAAAGTCAGGTCGGGCCGCATTTCTGCAAGCCACGCAGCCATCTGTTCCGTTGATCCTACAGGTGAAGTCGATTCGAGGATCACCAATGCCCCTTTTTTTAGCACTGGTGCAAGAGACTTCGCGGCAGCCTCGACGTACACCATATCGGGTTCATGTTCCCCTTTAAACGGTGTTGGTACGGCAATTAAATACGCATCAGCTTCTACGGGTGTTGTGGTAGCGCGAAGATATCCATCTTCGACTGCTGTTTTCACCGCGATACCCAGATCCGGTTCAACAATATGGATTTCACCACGGTTAATGGTATCTACCGCATGTTGATTTACATCTACGCCAATGACATGTTTTTGACGGGAAGCAAAGGCGGCTGCCGTTGGCAGCCCGATATAACCCAGCCCGATGACAGAAATGGTCGTAAAACTCATAGCGATATCCGATTATTTTTTAACGCGTGTAAAATGCGGCCACACGCCTGCCCGTCACCATACGGATTATGGGCGCGGCTCATGGTCTGATATTCATTTTCGTCATGCAGCAAACGGGTGACTTCTTCCACAATTCGCTGCGAGTCTGTTCCCACCAGACGAACAGTACCTGCAGTGATGGCCTCCGGGCGTTCAGTCGTTTCACGCATCACCAACACAGGTTTGCCCAGAGAGGGGGCTTCTTCCTGAATCCCGCCGGAATCGGTAAGGATCAGCCAGGCATGGTTCATCAACCAGACGAACGGCAAGTAGTCCTGAGGTTCAATCAGAATCACGTTTTCAACGTGGCCCAGGATGCGATTAACCGGCTCGCTGACATTAGGGTTCAGGTGTACCGGATAGACAATTTGCACATTCTGATTTGCTGCAGCAATTTCCGCCAGCGCATGGCAAATTTGCTCAAAACCGCGACCGAAGCTTTCCCGACGATGACCGGTCACCAGGATCATCTTTTTATCAGAACGAAGGAAAGGATAGTGTTCAGCCAGTTCAGCGCGCAGCGTTTCATTCTCGAGTACGCGATCCCGAACCCAGATCAACGCATCAATAACCGTATTGCCCGTGACAAAAATACGGTCATCGGGAATTGTTTCGCGTAATAAATTTTGGCGTGAATTTTCGGTTGGAGCAAAATGATACATTGCCAGACGCCCTGTCAGCGTGCGGTTTGCCTCTTCCGGCCAGGGTGAGTAGAGATCGCCAGTTCGCAATCCAGCCTCAACATGCCCCACCGGAATACGCTGGTAAAAGGCGGCCAGACTGGTGGCTATTGTCGTTGTGGTATCACCGTGCACCAATACGACATCGGGTTTGAACTCAGCCAGAATGGGTTTTAATCCTTCCAGAATTCGGCAGGTAATTTCTGTGAGTCCCTGGCCTGGCTGCATAATATTGAGATCGTAGTCAGGTACAATAGAAAAGAGGTTTAACACCTGATCGAGCATCTCCCGATGCTGCGCAGTGACGCAAACTTTCGCTTCAAAATCAGGATCTTTTGCCAGCGCATGAACCAGAGGTGCCATTTTAATAGCCTCTGGTCGCGTGCCAAATACAGTCAGTACTTTCACATCGATTCTCTTAGGATTGGCAGTGAGGGCCCAGCCCCTCACTGCAACGGAGTTGCTAAATCGAGCGACGACGGGTTAACGCGACACCGGCACCGATCAGAGCCCCAACGATGCCCCACATAATCATCAGGAAGGCACGACGTGGGCTATCACGTTTTACCGGTTCTTCCGGCGTTCGCAAATAACGATAGGTCTGAAAACGCGAATCCAGAGTTGGCCCCACGTTCAGCGTGTTCAGCATGGCCCGATTTTGAAAATAGTCCAGATCGAAGTCCGGGCCAACAGCCTGCAGGTTTTCGAGTCGCGCCTGCAGCATCGGGCGTCCGAGTAAAAACAGTTCAGAATCAGGTAATTCATCAGCAGGGACATCGGTTGATGTGCGAGAAATGTTATTTTGTTCTGCAATTTTAAGCGCCTGCTCAATATTATGAACACCGCGAGAGAAAATAGCTTTTGCCACTTCTTCCTGACGTTTAACCTGCGCCTTCATTTGCACAGTGCGCGCAGCCCACGCCCCTTTTAACTCATCGTTCAGATGACCCGCCGCACGCTGGCTGGCAAACGCCACATACTGGCGTAGCAGGTTATTGGCGTCAGGAGCCGTTTCCGCAATCAGCTTCACGCTGTCATTGGTATTGCGCACTGCATCGCCAGCCATAAACTGAATGTTATTAATCAGTTCATCCAGCATTGCCGCGTCGGCTTTACTGTTACCGACCATACGTTGCTTGTAATAATCGGTCTGCAGCCAGAAATCGCGGCGCGTATCCCAGGAAGCAAGTTGCATGACAAATTCTTTATAGGCCTCATCCATTACCGACGGTTGATCCGTTGACGCGAGGCTGGCCTTAATATCCAGATTACGCAAAAACTGTTGTTGGGAATAATATCCGCCCAACATATTAACCGTAGGCTTGTCCGAAATGGCCGTTGCACTCCACTCCTGGCGGGCAAAAAAAGTATAGGCGAGCGCAATGAGCGCAAAGGCGAGAGCTATACCGACAATCCACACCTTTCCTGCCCACAAGGTACGAAACAAGCCACGAATATCCAGTTCATTTTCAGCGCTCACGGCGTCTTCCCCCGGTAATGGTTGTGTCATCGCATCCTCAGTTCACTTGGTTAAGTTTGGTTTGCTTTCACGGATTCTTCGCAATCTGCGCTTCACTCGTTTGATAAATCTCGCCACCTTCCAGGCTCGCTTAATGCAGTAACCATAAAGGCCAAATGCCAGTAAAAAGAGCACCAGCATGCCCCATTCAGGGACCAAACGAAAATATTCAGCCAGCACACCGATGGAGGCCAGAATCGCGGCGGCCAGCGTAATCAGAACAAATGCCTGTCGTGAAGTAAACCCCGCACGCATCACCAAATGATGAATGTGCTGGCGATCAGCAGAGAAAGGACTCATGCCTTTACGCAAACGACGGTACATGATTGCCACCATATCCATCAACGGAATGGCGATAATCCACAGTGCGGTAACCGGGCTGATAGGATGCGTTTTACCCTGCGTAGTTTCCAGCAGGATCCAAATAACGGTAAAACCAATCAGCGTGCTACCAGCATCGCCCATAAAGACTTTATAACGGCGTCCAAGAACCCCCAGGTTCAGCAGGATATAAGGTAGAATTGCGGCGATCATGGCAAAGCACCAGATAGCCAGGCTAGTCTGACCATCAAACCACAGAATAAATCCCATCGCTGCGAATGAGACGCTCGACAATCCGCCTAATAATCCATCTATGCCATCTACCATATTAAAGGCGTTAATTGCTGCCCAAACGGCAAAAAGGGTGAGGAAATAACCAAAGGGACCGAGTATCAACTCCCAGGAACCAAAGATATATCCCAGGCTACTCAAATAAAGATTTCCTTTTACCATCATAACAATAGCAATCGCAGCCTGAACAACGGCTCGTATCTTTACGCTTATGTCAAAACGGTCGTCAAGTGCGCCAATCAACACCAGCACACCAGCACAAAAGAGGTATAACGAGGCATGCGGGATGTAATAATCCGAGAGGCCAAACATAAAATTAATTCCTGCAAACACAGAAATCCCACCAACTAAAGGAATGATCCCCTGGTGTCGTTTGCGGAAATTAGGCTTATCCACTAAACCTATTTTTATGGCTACTTTTCGCGCAAAAAAAATAAAAATGGTAGTGAATAAGAAAATACTGATTAGCTCAGATAAAGCAGCGAGTAAATTCACAGTGTATGTGCTCTCAGCATATATCATTTCCTTAAAGTATAATGCGTTACGAGGTCTCCTTGAAGAGACCAACTAAAACATTACACTTCTGACCTCTTGTCGTTCATGCCGCACATTGTGACATCTCTTCGACGCCGACAATAATGACTAGTTTATCCGACCAGACATTAGGATGAATCGCAAAAGCAAAACGCCACGTAAAAACGTGGCGTTTTCGGATGATGCCAGAGTTACGAACGTTTCATCATATCGAAGAAGTCGTCATTGGTCTTGGTCATCGCCAGCTTATTAATGAGGAATTCCATCGCATCAATTTCACCCATCGGATGGATAATTTTGCGCAGGATCCACATTTTCTGCAGCTCTTCCTGAGTCGTGAGCAGTTCTTCTTTACGGGTACCAGAACGGTTGTAGTCGATAGCCGGGAAGACGCGTTTTTCAGCAATTTTACGCGAGAGATGCAGTTCCATGTTACCGGTGCCTTTAAACTCTTCGTAGATAACTTCATCCATTTTAGAGCCGGTATCGATAAGCGCGGTTGCAATGATGGTCAGGCTACCGCCCTCTTCCACATTACGCGCGGCACCGAAGAAACGCTTCGGACGGTGCAGAGCGTTAGCATCCACACCACCCGTCAGCACTTTACCGGAAGCAGGAACCACGGTGTTGTATGCACGCGCCAGACGAGTGATGGAGTCGAGCAGGATGATAACGTCTTTCTTGTGTTCAACCAGACGTTTCGCTTTCTCGATAACCATTTCCGCAACCTGAACGTGACGGGATGCCGGCTCGTCAAAGGTAGAAGCAACTACTTCACCTTTCACCAGACGCTGCATCTCGGTCACTTCTTCCGGGCGTTCATCAATTAACAGAACCATCAGCACGCAGTCTGGGTGATTGTAGGCAATGCTCTGTGCGATGTTCTGCAACAGCATGGTTTTACCCGCTTTCGGCGGTGCCACAATCAGACCACGTTGGCCACGGCCAATCGGAGAAGCCAGGTCCAGTACGCGAGCCGTTAAGTCCTCAGTAGAACCGTTACCACGCTCCATACGCAGACGAGAGTTTGCGTGCAGCGGCGTTAAGTTCTCAAAGAGAATTTTATTACGGGCGTTTTCCGGTTTGTCGTAGTTAACTTCGTTAACTTTCAACAGCGCAAAATAGCGTTCACCTTCTTTCGGCGGGCGAATCTTACCGGAGATGGTATCACCAGTGCGGAGGTTGAAACGGCGGATTTGGCTGGGAGAAACGTAGATGTCATCAGGACCGGCGAGGTAGGAGCTGTCTGCAGAGCGGAGGAAACCAAATCCATCCTGCAATATCTCCAGCACACCGTCACCAAAGATATCTTCGCCACTCTTTGCGTGCTGCTTCAGGATGGCAAAAATAATGTCCTGCTTGCGCATACGAGCCAGGTTTTCCAGACCCATATTTTCGCCGAGAGTGATCAGCTCAGAAACCGGCGTATTCTTTAATTCGGTAAGATTCATAATGGTGTGAGTTCTTAAACTTGGGGTAAATCTCGAACTTAATGTTGTGAATGGTATGGCAGGGTCATCCATGCCTGTTTACGGCCTTCGACTCATGTCTGTTCGCTGTCTGGTCACAGGAAAGTACGCAGAACTGAAACGACAAGACGGATTGAGTGACAAGCCAGGAATCTGTCCACTTCTCGCACGAGAAACAACGGGAAGCAGTGGATAAAACAAGATTCAAACTTAATAAGGTATGTTTAATACGAAGTCAACACTAACTTAGCACGACTCAAGTCGGGCGTCCAGTCATCCGAATCATTTTGGAGTATGGGCGCCCGATCATGATACTTCCTTACGCCAGGTTGGCGTCGAGGAACTCTTTCAACTGACCTTTGGACAGCGCGCCGACTTTCGTCGCCGCAACTTCGCCGTTTTTAAACAGCAGCAGGGTCGGGATGCCACGGATACCATACTTCGGCGCGGTGCCTGGGTTTTGGTCAATATTCAGTTTAGCAACCGTCAATTTGCCCTGATATTCGTCAGCGATTTCATCCAGAATCGGAGCGATCATTTTGCACGGACCGCACCACTCTGCCCAGAAATCAACGAGGATAGCTCCGTCCGCTTTGAGTACATCCGTGTCAAAACTGTCGTCAGTCAGGTGAATAATTTTATCGCTCATAATAACTCCACAGGAATAAGCCTGGTGTGTTGGTGTATACACATCATCCTTCAAGCTGCCTCATTGTTGGCTGCGCTCTGTGTCCCAGTCACGTACTATTGTACGCTCCAGTGACTCATTCACTTGCCGCCTCGACGCATCATGAATGCTTTATGTACTGCATTAACCAACTAAAGGTTGACTTTATTTCACCGGATACGCTTTCGTAAAGCAATAGTAAGCTGATATTCTACCACACTATGAGCAAAACACATTTAACAGAACAGAAGTTTTCCGACTTCGCCCTGCACCCAAAGGTGATAGAAGCCCTTGAAAACAAAGGGTTTCATAATTGTACGCCCATTCAGGCACTGGCCCTCCCGCTTACGCTGGCTGGTCGTGATGTAGCAGGGCAGGCGCAAACCGGTACCGGAAAAACGATGGCGTTTCTTACGTCAACGTTTCATTACCTTCTCTCTCATCCCGCGATTGCCGATCGCAAGGTGAACCAACCGCGTGCGTTAATTATGGCGCCAACGCGTGAGTTAGCCGTGCAGATCCACGCAGACGCCGAGCCACTCGCGCAGACAACAGGACTGAAATTAGGCCTGGCATATGGCGGCGACGGTTACGACAAGCAGTTAAAAGTGCTGGAGAGCGGGGTCGATATTCTTATCGGCACCACTGGCCGTCTAATTGACTACGCAAAGCAGAACCACATTAACCTGGGCGCGATTCAGGTCGTCGTACTGGATGAAGCCGATCGCATGTACGATCTGGGCTTTATTAAAGATATCCGTTGGTTGTTCCGTCGTATGCCGCCAACCAACCAGCGTCTGAACATGCTGTTTTCCGCAACCCTCTCTTACCGCGTTCGCGAACTGGCGTTCGAACAGATGAACAATGCCGAATACGTTGAAGTCGAACCGGAACAGAAGACAGGTCACCGTATTAAAGAAGAGCTCTTCTATCCTTCAAATGAAGAGAAAATGCGTTTGCTGCAAACGCTGATTGAAGAAGAGTGGCCGGATCGCGCCATTGTTTTTGCCAATACCAAGCACCGCTGTGAAGATATCTGGGGCAGTCTTGCTGCCGACGGTCATCGCGTAGGTCTGCTAACTGGCGACGTGGCACAGAAAAAACGCCTGCGTATTCTGGAAGAGTTCACCCGTGGCGATCTCGACATTCTTGTTGCGACTGATGTTGCCGCGCGTGGTCTGCATATTCCGGCCGTAACACACGTGTTCAACTATGACCTGCCAGATGACTGTGAAGATTACGTTCACCGTATTGGTCGTACGGGTCGCGCTGGAGCAAGCGGTCACTCTATTAGCCTCGCCTGTGAAGAGTACGCGTTGAATTTACCTGCAATCGAGACCTATATCGGCCACTCGATTCCGGTTAGCAAGTACAACCCAGACGCGCTGATGACCGATCTGCCAAAACCGCTGCGCCTGACGCGCTCGCGCCCTGGCAATGGCCCACGTCGTACTGGTGGTGCTCCACGTAATCGTCGTCGTTCAGGTTAACTAAGTCATGCTCAACTCTACTTCGCTCTATGCAGCAATAGATCTCGGATCCAATAGTTTTCATATGCTGGTAGTGCGCGAAGTAGCAGGGAGTATTCAGACACTCACGCGAATTAAGCGCAAAGTGCGTCTGGCTGCTGGGCTGAACAGCGAAAATATTCTCTCCGCAGAAGCAATGGAGCGCGGCTGGCAATGCCTGCGCCTGTTTGCTGAGCGTCTGCAGGATATCCCTCAGCCGCAAATCCGGGTGGTCGCCACAGCGACATTGCGTATCGCCGTCAATGCCGATGTTTTTATTGCGAAAGCGCAAGAGATCCTCGGCTGTGCTGTTCAGGTTATTAGCGGCGAAGAAGAAGCGCGTCTTATCTATCAGGGCGTTGCCCACACCACCGGCGGCGCTGATCAGCGTCTGGTCGTTGATATTGGTGGAGCCAGTACAGAGCTGGTAACTGGCTCTGGTGCGCAAACAACCTCACTGTTTAGTCTGTCAATGGGCTGTGTTACGTGGCTCGAACGGTATTTCACCGATCGAAATCTGGCACAAGAAAACTTTGACGAAGCCGAGAAAGCAGCACGTGACGTTCTGCGCCCGGTCGCTGACAAGCTGCGCTTTCATGGCTGGAAAGTCTGCGTAGGTGCTTCTGGCACCGTACAGGCTTTGCAGGAAATTATGATGGCGCAGGGCATGGATGAACGCATTACTCTGGCAAAACTCCAGCAGTTAAAACAACGCGCCATTCATTGCGGACGTCTGGAAGAGCTGGAAATCGAAGGGCTAACACTGGAGCGCGCACTGGTGTTCCCCAGCGGGCTGGCGATTCTGATCGCCATTTTTACCGAACTGAACATTCAGTGTATGACTCTCGCGGGCGGTGCATTACGTGAAGGCCTGGTGTACGGCATGCTGCACTTGCCGGTGGATCAGGACATTCGCAGTCGTACGTTACGCAATATTCAGCGTCGGTTTATGGTCGATACCGATCAGGCAAACCGCGTTGCAAAGTTGGCAGTACATTTATTCGATCAAGTGAAAAATGAGTGGCATCTTGAAGCTATCAGTAGCGAACTGCTGCAAAGTGCCTGTCAGTTGCATGAAATAGGCTTGAGTGTGGAATATAAGCAGGCACCACTACATGCCGCCTGGCTGGTGCGAAACCTTGATCTTCCAGGATTTACCCCGGCACAGAAAAAACTGTTAGCGACGCTATTATTAAACCAGACCAATCCGGTCGATCTCTCCTCACTCCACCAGCAAAATGCCGTGCCGCCTCGCATCGCAGAACATCTTTGCCGCTTGCTACGCCTGGCGATTATTTTCGCCAGTCGTCGCCGTGACGACTTAGTGCCAGAAATTCATCTGGACGCAAAGAATGAGCACCTTACGGTAAGATTGCCAGAAGGCTGGCTGGCGCATCATCCGCTGGGTAAAGAGCTTATCGATCAGGAAAGCCAGTGGCAAAGTTACGTCCACTGGCCACTGGAAGTACAGTAACGTTTCACATGCCGGATGGTGATGCCAGCGCATCTTATCGGGTCTGTCAGCACATTTCAGACCCGCCCCGATCGACTATTTCGCTTTCTTTGCAGCCATCATTGCTTTCAGATTCGCCAGGTGACTCTGTCCTTTTTGCATCCGTTCTTCAGCACTCACCACTTTACGTTCCTGTTCCCAGATAACGTCATCCTGCGGTAATTCCAGCAGAAAACGGCTCGGTTCCGGGCGCACCAGTTCGCCGTACTGGCGACGCTCTTTACACAGCGTGAAGATAAGCTCTTTCTGTGCACGGGTGATCCCTACATAGGCCAGGCGACGCTCTTCATCTATGTTGTCTTCGTCAATGCTGCTCTGGTGCGGCAGGAATCCCTCTTCCATGCCCACCATAAACACATACGGAAACTCCAGCCCTTTTGAGGCGTGTAGCGTCATTAACTGCACCTGATCCAACTCTTCTTCGCTCTCCCCGCGCTCCATCATGTCGCGTAACGTAAAGCGCGTCACCACCTGGGTCAACGTCATCGGCTCTTCCAGCTCGCTGCCTTCCAGCATCTCCGTCATCCAACTGAACAGCGTATTGACGTTTTTCATGCGCATTTCTGCAGCTTTCGGACTGGGCGAGGTTTCATACAGCCAGGATTCGTAATCAATGCCGTGGATCAGGTCACGTACTGCTGCAATCGGTTCGCGCTCTGCCAGGCGCTGAATTTCACCCAGCCAGTGAGTAAAACGAGTCAGAGAGTCATAACCACGCCCGGTAAGCGTCTGGCTAAGCCCCATATCAAAGCTGGCAGTAAACAAACTTTTATTACGCGTCATTGCCCACTCGCCCAATTTTTGCAGCGTGGCAGGGCCGATTTCACGTTTCGGGGTATTCACTATGCGCAGAAATGCACTGTCATCATCCGGATTGCTCAATACCCGCAGATAGGCCAGCAAATCTTTGATCTCCGGGCGCGAGAAAAACGACGTTCCGCCGGAAATTTTGTACGGAATGCGGTTCTGCATCAGGAATTTTTCGAACACCCGCGACTGATGATTACCGCGATAGAGGATCGCGTAATCTTTATACTGTGTTTTGTTAACAAAGTGATGGGCAATCAGTTCTCCGGTCACGCGCTCTGCTTCGTGCTCTTCGTTATTGGCACTCAGTACTTTTAGTTCAGCGCCATAACCCAGTTCGGAAAAGAGCCTTTTTTCAAAGACATGTGGGTTGTTGGCAATGAGAATATTTGCCGCTTTCAGAATACGTCCGGAAGAACGGTAGTTTTGTTCCAGCTTGACCACCTGCAACGCCGGAAAATCTTTGCTCAGCAGCACCAGATTCTGCGGACGTGCACCACGCCAGGAATAGATAGACTGGTCATCGTCCCCCACCACAGTAAAGCGCGCACGGCGTCCCACCAGCAGCTTAACCAACTCGTACTGACTGGTGTTGGTATCCTGGTATTCATCCACCAGCAGATAGCGGATTCTGTTCTGCCAGCGTTCTCTCACCTCTTCATTGCGCTGTAGTAGCAAAGTCGGAAGCAAAATCAGATCGTCAAAATCGAGAACGTTACACGCCTTCATATGGGCATCGTACAAACCGTAGCAATGGGCAAAAATACGGTCACGCTCCCCTTTAGCGCTAGCCGCCGCCTGCGCCGGAGTCATTAGATCGTTTTTCCAGTTGGAGATCGTCGAGATCAGCTGTTGCAGCACCACTTTATCATCGTCGATCAACCCTTCGGTCAGATCTTTAAGCAGCGCCACCTGATCGGTATCATCAAATAGTGAGAAGTTGGATTTCATCCCCAACGCCGCGTACTCACGCTTGATAATATCCAACCCCAGAGTGTGGAAGGTGGAGATCATCAAACCACGCGCTTCTTTACGACCCAGCGTCTGCGCCACACGCTCTTTCATCTCGCGCGCGGCCTTGTTAGTAAAGGTCACCGCTGCAATATGCCGTGCCTGATAGCCACATTCGCGAATCAGATGGGCAATTTTATTCGTGATCACGCGCGTCTTACCAGAACCGGCCCCCGCCAGCACCAGGCAAGGTCCGGTGACGAATTCGACGGCTTGTTGTTGTCCGGGGTTTAAACGCATAAAGGTCACTCAATGAAAGTCGGGAGGGGAGATTTAGAGCATGGTAGTATAGCCAGCCTCAACCATCCCACTCAAGGCACGATCATGGCAAAAACAGCAGCAGCACTGCATATCCTTGTTAAAGAAGAGAAACTGGCTCTGGATCTTCTGGAACAAATTAAAAACGGCGCAGACTTCGAGAAACTGGCGAAGAAACACTCTACCTGCCCGTCAGGTAAAAAAGGCGGTCACCTAGGTGAATTCCGTCAAGGCCAGATGGTTCCGGCGTTTGATAAAGTGGTTTTCTCCTGCCCGGTACTGGAACCCACCGGCCCACTGCATACGCAGTTCGGTTACCACATCATTAAGGTGCTGTACCGCAACTAATAAAAAACCCGGTGAGTATAAGCACCGGGTTTATCTGCCGGATGGCAGCTACGTACTACGATGAAAGTCGGGTAAGCGTTAACGCCACCCGACACATTTTTAGCCCGCGACAGCAATACGCTTCATGTCAGTCATGTAGCCACGCAGCTTCTGACCAACTTTCTCGATTTCGTGGCTGCGAATCGCATCGTTCACATCACGCAGCTGTGCGTTATCTACCGCACCTTCGGCAATCGCTTTACCCAGGTCGCCGGTCTGCAACGTAGTCATGAACTCTTTCAGCAGCGGTACGCAAGCGTAAGAGAACAGATAGTTGCCGTATTCTGCAGTATCGGAAATAACCACGTTCATTTCGTACAGACGCTTACGGGCAATGGTGTTGGCAATCAGCGGCAGCTCATGGAGTGACTCATAGTAAGCAGACTCTTCGATAATGCCGGACGCCACCATGGTTTCGAATGCCAGCTCAACACCCGCTTTCACCATCGCAATCATCAGTACACCTTTATCGAAGTACTCCTGCTCGCCAATTTTGCCTTCAAACTGCGGCGCAGTTTCAAACGCAGTTTTACCGGTCTCTTCACGCCAGGTCAGCAGTTTCTTATCATCGTTGGCCCAGTCCGCCATCATACCGGAGGAGAATTCGCCGGAGATGATGTCATCCATATGTTTCTGGAACAGCGGCGCCATGATCTCTTTCAGTTGCTCGGACAACGCGTAAGCACGCAGTTTCGCCGGGTTAGACAGGCGGTCCATCATCAGCGTAATACCACCCTGTTTCAGCGCTTCGGTGATGGTTTCCCAGCCGAACTGAATCAGTTTTTCTGCGTAAGCCGGGTCAGTACCTTCTTGCACCAGTTTATCGAAGCACAGCAGAGAACCGGCCTGCAGCATACCGCACAGGATAGTCTGCTCACCCATCAGGTCAGATTTCACTTCCGCGACGAAAGATGACTCCAGCACGCCCGCACGGTGACCACCGGTCGCAGCAGCCCAGGCTTTAGCAATCGCCATGCCTTCACCTTTAGGGTCATTTTCCGGATGAACGGCGATCAGGGTCGGTACACCGAAACCACGTTTGTACTCTTCACGCACTTCGGTTCCCGGGCATTTCGGCGCTACCATCACCACGGTGATATCTTTACGGATCTGCTCCCCCACTTCCACGATGTTGAAGCCATGGGAATAGCCCAGCGCCGCGCCGTCTTTCATCAGCGGCTGAACGGAACGCACAACGTCAGAGTGCTGTTTGTCTGGCGTCAGGTTAACCACCAGATCAGCCTGCGGGATCAGCTCTTCGTAAGTACCTACTTTGAAGCCGTTTTCTGTTGCTTTGCGCCAGGATGCGCGCTTCTCAGCAATCGCTTCTTTACGCAGGGCATAGGAGATATCCAGACCAGAGTCACGCATGTTCAGCCCCTGGTTCAGACCTTGAGCACCACAGCCGACGATAACCACTTTTTTACCCTGAAGGTAGCTCGCGCCGTCGGCGAATTCTTCGCGGCCCATAAAGCGACATTTACCCAGCTGTGCCAGCTGCTGGCGCAGATTCAGTGTATTAAAGTAGTTAGCCATGGTGATTCCTCGTGATGTTGTGCTTCTTATTGTTCGGTTCGCGTTTAAGCGAGAATGTACTCACATTACAACAGGAAATTTATTGCGGAAATTGATATATTCACAACGTCACATTGCAATATCTGCAACGTCAACATTGAGGGCTAAGCCTGTGGATTTACGCGATCTGAAAACCTTCCTGCACCTGGCGGAAAGCCGCCATTTTGGCCGCAGTGCACGGGCGATGCACGTCAGTCCTTCCACGCTCTCCCGACAGATTCAGCGCCTTGAGGAAGATCTCGGGCAACCACTGTTTGTGCGCGATAATCGCACGGTCACGCTGACCGAGGCGGGAGAAGAGTTGCGCGTGTTTGCCCAACAGACGTTGCTCCAATATCAGCAATTGCGTCATACCCTTGATCAGCAAGGGCCATCGCTGTCCGGTGAGTTACATATCTTCTGCTCGGTAACCGCCGCCTACAGCCATTTGCCCCCCATTCTGGATCGCTTTCGCGCCGAACATCCGTCAGTAGAAATTAAGCTCACAACCGGCGACGCCGCTGATGCGATGGAAAAAGTGGTCACCGGAGAAGCCGATCTGGCCATTGCAGGGAAACCAGAAACATTGCCTGGCGCAGTGGCATTTTCGATGCTGGAAAATCTGACGGTGGTGCTCATCGCCCCGGCGCTGCCTTGCCCGGTGCGTAATCAGGTATCGGCAGAGAAACCCGACTGGTCGACGATTCCATTTATCATGGCCGATCAGGGGCCGGTGCGTCGCCGCATTGAATTATGGTTCCGGCGCAACAAAATCAGCAACCCTATGATTTACGCCACAGTCGGTGGGCATGAAGCCATGGTATCGATGGTGGCGCTCGGGTGTGGCGTGGCATTGCTGCCAGAAGTGGTGCTGGAAAACAGTCCTGAACCGGTGCGTAACCGCGTGATGATATTAGAACGTAGCGATGAAAGAACACCGTTTGAGCTGGGCGTTTGTGCACAAAAAAAGCGGCTGCATGAGCCGCTCATTGATGCATTCTGGAAAATTTTACCCAACCATTAAAACCTGGGCGGATAGGACGCTTGCGCCCTATCCGCCCAACGAACGTTAATACTAACCTGCAAGGAAGAAGCGAAAAGCCGGGTTGTGAGTCTCATCATGACAGTCATAACCCAACTCGTTCAGTCTGGTTTCAAAGTCCGGTTCATGATCGGCCAGTTCAAATGCAGCCAGCACCCGACCATAGTCGGTACCGTGGCTGCGGTAGTGGAAAAGGGAAATATTCCAGTGGGTACCCAGGGTATGCAGGAATTTCAACAGCGCCCCCGGAGACTCAGGAAACTCGAAGCTGTACAAACGCTCTTGTAGCGGTTTTGACGGACGCCCACCAACCATATAGCGCACATGCAGCTTGGCCATTTCGTCGTCGGAAAGATCCACCACGCTGTAACCACCGTCATTGAGCAACTGGAGGATTTCCTTACGTTCTTCCAGCCCACGGCTCAGGCGCACACCGACAAAAATACAGGCGTCTTTGGCATCGGCAAAACGGTAGTTAAACTCGGTGACCGAGCGCCCACCCAGCAGCTGACAGAATTTCAGGAAGCTGCCCTTCTCTTCCGGGATCGTCACCGCCAGCAACGCTTCACGCTGTTCCCCCAGCTCGCAGCGTTCAGAAACGTAGCGCAGACCATGGAAATTGACGTTAGCGCCAGAGAGCACATGCGCCAGACGTTCGCCGCGAATATTGTGCTGGGCAATGTATTTTTTCATCCCCGCCAGCGCCAGTGCACCAGACGGTTCCGCCACAGCACGCACGTCCTCGAACAGATCCTTCATCGCCGCACAGATAGCATCGCTGTCAACGGTGATGATGTCATCAAGGTATTCCTGACACAGGCGGAAAGTTTCGTCACCGATACGCTTGACCGCCACCCCCTCTGCAAACAATCCGACGCGCGGAAGATCTACCGGATGACCGGCTTCCAGCGCCGCCTTCAGGCAAGCAGAATCTTCAGCTTCAACCGCAATGACTTTGATCTGCGGCATCAGCTGTTTAATCAGCACCGCAACACCTGCCGCCAGTCCGCCGCCACCCACCGGAACAAAAACGCGATCCAGGTGCGCATCCTGCTGAAGTAATTCCAGCGCCAGCGTCCCTTGTCCGGCAATAACCATAGGATGGTCGAACGGCGGAACCCAGGTAAAGCCCTGCTGTTGCGAAAGCTCAATGGCTTTAGCTTTAGCTTCATCAAAATTTGCGCCGTGCAGCAACACCTCGCCGCCAAAACCGCGTACCGCATCCACTTTGATATCCGCAGTCGCGGTCGGCATGACAATCAACGCCTTCACGCCAAGACGAGCAGAAGAAAAGGCAACGCCCTGGGCATGATTACCTGCAGATGCGGTGATTACACCATGCGCTTTTTGCGCTTCTGTAAGGCCCGCCATCATGGCATAGGCACCACGCAGCTTGAAGCTGTGAACCGGTTGTCGGTCTTCGCGCTTCACCAGAATGACGTTGTCGAGGCGCGATGAGAGCTTTTCCATTTTTTGCAGCGGCGTCACCTGTACCGCTTCATAGACCGGCGCACGCAGCACCGCCCTGAGATACTCAGCACCCTCAGGGGTGCCAGACAGGGGTTGTGAATCAGCCATAGTCATTACCCCCCCAATTTCGATTTATCACGTACCGCACCTTTGTCGGCACTGGTTGCCAGACTGGCATAAGCGCGAAGAGCAAAGGAAACCTGACGCTGACGATCTTTTGGTGTCCAGGCTTTATCGCCGCGGGCTTCCTGCGCTTCACGGCGGGCAGCAATTTCCGCATCGCTGAGTTGCAATTGAATACCGCGATTCGGGATATCGATGGCAATCATGTCGCCATCTTCAATGATAGCAATATTGCCGCCGCTGGCCGCTTCCGGAGAGACGTGACCGATAGAGAGACCCGATGTTCCACCGGAGAAACGACCGTCGGTTATCAGCGCGCACGCTTTACCCAGCCCCATCGATTTCAGGAAGGTCGTTGGGTAGAGCATTTCCTGCATCCCCGGTCCACCTTTAGGCCCTTCGTAGCGAATAACGACCACATCGCCTGCTACAACTTTACCGCCAAGAATCGCATCTACCGCCTCATCCTGACTCTCATAAACTTTGGCAGGACCAGTGAATTTCAGAATACTGTCGTCCACACCAGCGGTTTTGACGATACACCCATTTTCAGCGAAATTACCGTACAGTACTGCCAGGCCACCATCTTTGCTGTAGGCATGTTCCAGCGAGCGGATACAACCCTCAGCACGATCATCATCCAGCGTATCCCAGCGGCAGTCCTGCGAGAATGCCTGGGTGGTACGAATACCCGCCGGGCCTGCGCGGAACATCTTTTTCACCGCCTCATCCTGAGTCAGCATCACATCGTACTGCTCCAGAGACTGCGACAAAGTCAGCCCCAGTACGTTTTTCACATCACGATTCAACAGACCTGCACGATCCAGCTCGCCTAAAATGCCCAGTACGCCGCCCGCACGGTGAACATCTTCCATATGGTATTTCTGCGTACTTGGCGCCACTTTACACAACTGTGGAACCTTGCGAGACAGCTTATCGATATCACTCATCGTGAAGTCAATTTCCGCTTCCTGCGCGGCGGCCAGCAAGTGCAGAACGGTGTTAGTGGAACCGCCCATGGCGATATCCAGCGTCATGGCGTTTTCAAATGCCGCCTTGCTGGCAATATTGCGCGGCAGGGCGGAATCATCATTCTGCTCGTAATAGCGTTTGGTCAGTTCAACGATTCGTGAACCGGCATTGAGAAACAGCTGCTTACGGTCAGTGTGGGTTGCCAGCAGCGATCCATTGCCCGGCTGCGACAAGCCCAATGCTTCTGTCAGACAGTTCATCGAGTTAGCGGTGAACATCCCGGAACAGGAACCACAGGTTGGGCAGGCGGAACGTTCAATCTGATCGCTTTGGGAGTCAGAGACTTTCGGATCTGCACCCTGAATCATCGCATCAACCAGATCGAGCTTGATGATTTGGTCGGAGAGCTTGGTTTTACCGGCTTCCATCGGCCCGCCGGAAACAAAAATCACCGGAATGTTCAGCCGCAGAGAGGCCATTAACATCCCCGGGGTGATTTTGTCGCAGTTGGAAATGCAAACCATCGCATCAGCGCAATGGGCATTCACCATATACTCCACCGAATCGGCAATCAGTTCGCGCGACGGCAGTGAATAAAGCATACCCCCGTGCCCCATGGCGATACCGTCATCCACAGCGATAGTGTTGAACTCTTTCGCCACGCCGCCTGAGGCTTCAATCTGTTCGGCAACCAGCTTACCGAGATCGCGCAGGTGCACGTGGCCCGGTACGAACTGGGTAAAGGAGTTCACCACGGCAATAATCGGTTTACCGAAATCATCATCGGTCATCCCGGTGGCGCGCCACAGTGCGCGTGCACCCGCCATGTTTCGGCCGTGGGTGGTGGTGGCAGAACGATACTTAGGCATGCTGTATTTACTCCCGTCTATCTAATAATTGGGACGGTGCGTGCCGTCCCAAATTTATGTTTATTGGTTAACCTGATCCAACCAACCGTATTTATCTTCCGTTTCACCAGTAAAGAGACCAAAGAAAGCTTGCTGGATACGTTTTGTCACCGGGCCACAACGGCCTTCACCCACCTGGATACCATCAACGCTACGCACCGGAGTGATTTCTGCCGCAGTACCGGACATGAACACTTCGTCGGCCAGGTACAGGGATTCGCGGGACAACACCTGCTCACGCACTTCGATATCAAGATCTTTCGCCAGCTTGATGATCGCGTCACGCGTGATGCCTGGCAGCGCGGAGGAGGTAAATGGCGGGGTAAACAGAATGCCATCTTTAACTTCAAACAGGTTTTCACCTGCACCTTCGGAGATGTAGCCATTTACGTCTAGCGCAATCCCTTCCTGGTAGCCATGACGACGTGCTTCGCTACCCACCAGCAGCGAAGACAGGTAGTTACCCCCCGCTTTAGCAGCGGTAGGAATAGTGTTTGGTGCAACACGGTTCCACGAGGAAACCATCGCATCGATCCCCTGATCCAGCGCTTCAGCGCCCAGATACGCCCCCCACGGGAACGCAGCGATGATCACATCCGTGGTGTATCCTGCCGGCGGGTTAACGCCCATACCCACATCGCCAACAAATACCAGCGGACGGATATAGGCGCTGGTCAGATTGTTTTTGCGGATCACCGCGCGACAGGCTTCCATCAGTTCATCAACGCTCTGAGATACCGGAAAACGATAGATCTTGGCTGAATCACGCAGACGCTGCATATGTTCGCGATGACGGAACACCACCGGGCCTTTGTGAGAATCGTAGCAACGGATACCTTCAAATACTGAAGTACCATAGTGCAGTGCGTGGGACATCACGTGAACCTTCGCATCTTCCCAACGAATCATCTCGCCATTGGACCAAATGTAATCAGCTTTTTTCGTCGTCATTTTTCTTCCTTTTGCGCTCAGGCGCGGATTTGTTGTGATGTGGTAGAACTCTGGCAGATAGCAACATGTGCAACATCGACCAGTTTAGTTAACTGACTAAACAGTAAGTCGACCGACCGGGGGCTGGCAACGGTCAATTCGATATTTATATTTTGAGCATCGGAAGCTGCTTCCATGTTCATGGAACACACCTGAAAACCACGATGGCGTACCACGCGTAAAACACGTTCTAACGTTTCCGGATTGAAACGAGCCTCAACGGCGACCTGATGTTGCATCATGATAATTTCTCCAGCATTTCTGAGTTACTGGCACCTGGCGGTACCAGAGGCCAGACGTTCTCAAGTTCGTCGATTGAGACATGAAGCAGGTATGGACCCTCACTATTCAGCATAGTGTCGAGTGCCGCTTCAACCTGGTCTTTACGGGTAATGTGTTGGCCAGGGATGCCGAAGGCGCTGGCTAACATAAGAAAATCGGGGTTATCGGTAAGAGTAGTTTCGCTATAACGTTCCTGGAAAAACAGCTGCTGCCATTGTCGCACCATGCCTAACCGCTGGTTATCGAGTAAGACAATCTTCAGCGGCAACTGCTTGCGTTTTACGGTGCCCAGCTCCTGTACGTTCATCATAAAAGAGCCGTCACCGGAGATACAGATTACCGTATCGTCCGGGCGAGCCACCTGCGCGCCTACCGCCGCAGGTAAGCCAAAACCCATTGTTCCAAGGCCACTGGAGGTGATGAAGTTCTCCGGGCGAGCGTAGGTCATGTGCTGTGCGGACCACATCTGATGCTGACCGACATCGGTGGTGACTACGCTATCGGCAGGTTTACGGTCGGACAATTGTTTTAATAACAATGGCGCGTAGATAGCTTCGCCAGGATGATCGTAGCGCCAGGCATGTTCAGCCCGCATATCTGCGACATATTGGCACCATTCGTTGATGGTCAACGGCTGTTGTAATGCGGGTAACAGCGTATTCAAATCACCTTGCAGCGCAACGTGTGCCTGACGCAGCTTGTTCATCTCGGCCGGATCGATATCCATATGGATCACGTTGGCATTCGGTGCGAAAGTATTCAACTTACCGGTCACCCGGTCATCAAAACGAGCACCGACAGCAATCAGCAAGTCGCACTCCTGCACGGCAAAGTTTGCAGCTTTGGTACCGTGCATTCCCAACATACCCAGGTAGTACGGGTAAGCTGCATCGACAGAACCCAGACCTTTCAGTGTACAAACCGCTGGGATCTGCGTTACTGCAATGAACTCACGCAGAGCCGGAACCGCCTGCGCCATGCCCACACCGCCGCCAACGTACAGAACCGGCTTTTGTGCCTGCACCAGCATCTTACGGGCTTGTTCAACCTCAGGATATGGGAAAGCCGCTGCGTTTTCGACGGTAGAAAAATAGGGTTCCAGCGACCCACTGGCCAGTTGGATATCCTTTGGGATATCCACCAATACCGGGCCTGGGCGACCAGAATTCGCAACCTCGAAAGCTTCAGCCAGGATGCGTGGTAACTCTTCAAATGATTGCACCAAAAAACTGTGTTTAGTACATGCCAACGACAATCCCAGAATGTCCACTTCCTGGAACGCATCGGTTCCGATAAACGGGGAGGACACCTGGCCGGTGATGGCAACAACGGGAACGGAATCTAACAAGGCATCAGCCAGACCGGTGATCAGGTTAGTAGCACCTGGACCAGAGGTGGCAATACAAACGCCGGTTTTACCCGTTGAACGGGCATAGCCAATCGCCGCCATCGCCGCACCTTGCTCGTGTCGGCACAACAAGTGTTCTACGCCACCGTCATACAATGCATCGTAAACCGGCATAATTGCGCCCCCGGGATAACCAAAGACGGTTTTAACCCCTTGTGCACGCAACGCATGTACCACCCACTGTGCCCCATTCATAGTTACATCCCCGCCGTAAATCTTGAGAAACAGAATTTTATGCTACCGTTCACTTTCTGCTCCTCGTTTATGTTTTTAAGGTCAAAAAAAACCCCCGGACCTTTCGGTGCGGGGGTCTTAGTTCGTTAAGGCTTGTTTTCTAAGCCTTTCCTCGTCCAAGTGCAGCCCCGCACGGTGGGATAATAATCACCACCACGCTAATCACGACCAGGCTAATCACTCGTAGAAGGGCTGTCATTTTTGTATTTTCTTGCATCTTGTTCGAAGGAATACCTAAAGAGTTACCATAGAATTTAAAGATGACACAAGATATTTTTACATTCATTTTTCTGACGCAGTTAACGGTTTATATAAACACCGTTGTTTTTTATACAAAAAATAGAAAATGAAAATATTTCACGTTATTGAGCAATTTCGACGGCGCTATCTATCGACTTTGAGCTGATTAACTTACCTTTGCTAGCACGATTCCAGAGGTTACATAGGCAGTTTGCAATTACACAAAAATACGTGAATAAGCATCTAAAAACATCAAAAAGACAAGATATTGCCGCTATTTTTTACGACATAATACCTACCTCAGGAGGGGATATGTCACTGTCAATTGTCCACACACGCGCCGCGCTTGGTGTGAATGCGCCACCCATTACCATTGAGGTACATATCAGCAATGGTCTGCCAGGTTTAACCATGGTGGGGTTACCCGAAACGACGGTGAAAGAAGCCCGCGATCGGGTTCGCAGTGCGATTATTAATAGCGGGTATGAATTCCCGGCAAAAAAGATAACGATTAACCTCGCCCCGGCAGATCTTCCCAAAGAAGGGGGGAGATACGATTTACCTATCGCTATCGCGCTTCTGGCCGCTTCTGAGCAGCTTACAACTCATAATCTCAACACATATGAGCTGGTAGGCGAATTAGCGCTTACAGGCGCACTACGCGGCGTTCCAGGAGCTATATCCAGCGCGACCGAAGCAATTCGTGCAGGCAGGCAAATTATTGTTGCAAAAGAGAATGCAGCAGAAGTTGGACTGATACACGGTGAAGGGTGTTTGATTGCCGATCACTTGCAGGCCGTATGCGCATTTCTGGAAGGTAAGCATGATTTGGAAAGGCCGATATCCGCAGATTCCACACCCAGAGTTTTTCCTGATGACCTTAGTGACGTCATCGGTCAGGAACAGGGCAAACGAGGGTTAGAGATCACCGCTGCAGGCGGTCACAATCTCCTGCTAATTGGTCCTCCCGGGACGGGGAAAACGATGCTGGCAAGTCGTCTGAGAGGGTTGTTACCACCTCTTAGCAATGACGAGGCTCTGGAAAGCGCAGCAATCCTCAGTCTGGTCAATTCCGACACGATACAAAAGCAGTGGAAGCAACGTCCATTTCGCTCACCTCATCACAGCGCCTCATTAACCGCAATGGTGGGTGGTGGCTCCATTCCCGCGCCAGGAGAAATTTCTCTGGCACATAACGGCGTATTGTTTCTGGATGAATTACCCGAGTTTGAACGGCGTACGTTGGATGCACTACGCGAACCTATTGAATCCGGGCAGATCCATTTATCACGCACTCGGGCAAAAATAACTTACCCTGCACGATTTCAACTGGTTGCTGCAATGAACCCAAGCCCAACGGGCCACTATCAGGGAAACCACAACCGTTGTACCCCAGAGCAAACGCTACGTTATCTCAGTCGATTATCAGGTCCTTTTCTCGACCGCTTCGATCTCTCACTCGAAGTACCCCTGCCGCCTCCAGGCATACTTAGCCAGAGCGTAATGAAAGGAGAAGACAGCGCTACAGTGAAGAAACGCGTCATGGTGGCAAGAGAGCGTCAGTATCAGCGACAAAAGAAATTAAACGCGCATCTGAATAGCCAGGATATACATAAATTTTGCGAGCTGTGCAGCGATGACGCACGCTGGCTGGAAGAAACGTTATCGCACCTTGGATTATCCATCCGCGCCTGGCTACGGTTGATAAAGGTCGCTCGAACTATTGCAGATATTGAACAATGCGACCATATAACCCGCCAGCACTTACAGGAAGCTGTTGGTTATCGGGCAATAGACAGATTATTAATTCATTTGCAGAAACTACTGGCATAAAAAAAGGGCTTTCGCCCTTTTTTTATTAATCATCTGACTCGGTGTAATCTTCAGCACCTTCTACCTGAGGTTTCCCGCCAGACAGAGTGTGGAAACGCTTCGGACGCTTAATACGCGTCATGTATTTAGACCACACACGTTCAGCTTCGGTAACCGGCTCACGTTCACCACGGCATACCGCAACAAACAGTTTTTCTTCTTCAGTTACCGGTTCACGCTTGCCCAGATCCAACTCATTGAAGGCATAACCGTGACGCTCAAGCAGCTGTGCCTCTTTAATGGTGAAATCACCATGACGGGAGAATCCGCGGGGATAATATTTATTGTCGAAATATCGATTAGTCGTCGTAAAGCTTTCCGCCATCCTGCACGCTCCTAATTCTTTGGCCGAGCTATTTATGGCGCGGAGTATTAGTTACGCTTGACAGAGCGTCAAACAAAAGATTTAAATCATAACGACAAATAATTTTACGGAGTGAGTTGTGGATACGGAATTGTTAAAAACTTTCCTGGAAGTTAGCCGGACACGCCACTTTGGTCGGGCTGCTGAAGCGCTCTACCTGACCCAATCGGCAGTAAGTTTTCGGATCAGACAGCTGGAAAATCAACTTGGTGTGAACCTCTTCACCCGACACAGAAACAATATCCGTTTGACCGCTGCGGGTGAAAAATTATTGCCCTATGCAGAAACGCTGATGAATACGTGGCAAGCAGCACGTAAGGAAGTTGCAAATACCTCGCGACATAATGAGTTTTCTATCGGAGCCAGCGCATCCCTTTGGGAGTGCATGCTTAATAACTGGTTGGGTCGTTTGTATCAGTTGCAAGAGCCACAATCCAGCCTGCAATTTGAAGCCAGGATCGCTCAGCGTCAGTCATTAGTTAAACAGCTTCATGAGCGACAACTTGATCTGCTGATTACAACTGAAGCCCCAAAAATGGACGAATTTAGTAGCCAATTGCTGGGATATTTCACGCTGGCACTTTATTGCAGTACACCATCACTAACAAAAGATGAATTGAATTATTTGCGCCTGGAATGGGGACCGGACTTTCAACAACATGAAGCTGGCTTGATCGCAGCCGATGAAGTTCCGGTGCTTACCACCAGTTCAGCTGAACTGGCAAGGCAACAACTTTCTGTACTTAAGGGGTTTAGCTGGCTTCCCGTCAATTGGGCAAAAGCAAAAAGCGATCTCCACACAGTTGCCGACAGCGCTACGCTTTCACGTCCATTGTATGCAGTTTGGCTACAAAATAGCGATAAGTACCCGCTTATTCGAGATCTTCTAAAAACGAATATTTTGGAAGGTTAGAGAAAATACTGGCAAGGATGCCGGGAAACTGAAATCAGGAGGGTCTATTGGCACAATTTTCAGGTAAAAAAAATCCTTAGCAAAAATGCTAAGGATTGTTTCTGGCAGGGGCGGAGAGACTCGAACTCGCGACACCCGGTTTTGGAGACCGGTGCTCTACCAACTGAGCTACGCCCCTAAATTTTATTATCATTAAGCCTGCATTAATAGCAGGCTTAATTTTCTAATAAGTGGCGGAACGGACGGGACTCGAACCCGCGACCCCCTGCGTGACAGGCAGGTATTCTAACCAACTGAACTACCGCTCCACCGAATTTCTTTGTCACTACCCGGATTAGTCATCCCGGTTTACTGCAATTTGATGCCTGGCAGTTCCCTACTCTCGCATGGGGAGACCCCACACTACCATCGGCGCTACGGCGTTTCACTTCTGAGTTCGGCATGGGGTCAGGTGGGACCACCGCGCTACAGCCGCCAGGCAAATTCTGTTTATCAACACGCTTTCGCATGTCAATTTAATCTGTATCAAGCTGAAATTTCGTCTCTTCGCCAAAACAGCTTCGGCGTTGTAAGGTTAAGCCTCACGGTTCATTAGTATCGGTTAGCTCAATGTATCGCTACACTTACACACCCGACCTATCAACGTCGTCGTCTTCAACGTTCCTTCAGGAGACTTATAGTCTCAGGGAGAACTCATCTCGGGGCAAGTTTCGTGCTTAGATGCTTTCAGCACTTATCTCTTCCGCATTTAGCTACCGGGCAATGCCATTGGCATGACAACCCGAACACCAGTGATGCGTCCACTCCGGTCCTCTCGTACTAGGAGCAGCCCCCCTCAATTCTCCAGCGCCCACGGCAGATAGGGACCGAACTGTCTCACGACGTTCTAAACCCAGCTCGCGTACCACTTTAAATGGCGAACAGCCATACCCTTGGGACCTACTTCAGCCCCAGGATGTGATGAGCCGACATCGAGGTGCCAAACACCGCCGTCGATATGAACTCTTGGGCGGTATCAGCCTGTTATCCCCGGAGTACCTTTTATCCGTTGAGCGATGGCCCTTCCATTCAGAACCACCGGATCACTAAGACCTGCTTTCGCACCTGCTCGAGCCGTCACTCTCGCAGTCAAGCTAGCTTATGCCTTTGCACTAACCTCCTGATGTCCGACCAGGATTAGCTAACCTTCGTGCTCCTCCGTTACTCTTTAGGAGGAGACCGCCCCAGTCAAACTACCCACCAGACACTGTCCGCAACCCGGATCACGGGTCTACGTTAGAACACCAGCCATTAAAGGGTGGTATTTCAAGGTTGGCTCCATGCAGACTGGCGTCCACACTTCAAAGCCTCCCACCTATCCTACACATCAAGGACCAGTGTTCAGTGTCAAGCTATAGTAAAGGTTCACGGGGTCTTTCCGTCTTGCCGCGGGTACACTGCATCTTCACAGCGAGTTCAATTTCACTGAGTCTCGGGTGGAGACAGCCTGGCCATCATTACGCCATTCGTGCAGGTCGGAACTTACCCGACAAGGAATTTCGCTACCTTAGGACCGTTATAGTTACGGCCGCCGTTTACCGGGGCTTCGATCAAGAGCTTCTCCTTACGGATAACCCCATCAATTAACCTTCCGGCACCGGGCAGGCGTCACACCGTATACGTCCACTTTCGTGTTTGCACAGTGCTGTGTTTTTAATAAACAGTTGCAGCCAGCTGGTATCTTCGACTGATTTCAGCTCCATGAGTAAATCACTTCACCTACATATCAGCGTGCCTTCTCCCGAAGTTACGGCACCATTTTGCCTAGTTCCTTCACCCGAGTTCTCTCAAGCGCCTTGGTATTCTCTACCTGACCACCTGTGTCGGTTTGGGGTACGATTTCGTGTTACCTGATGCTTAGAGGCTTTTCCTGGAAGCAGGGCATTTGTTACTTCAGCACCGTAGTGCCTCGTCATCACACCTCAGCGTTAATAAGGTACCGGATTTACCTGGAACCTCCGCCTACATGCTTAAACCGGGACAACCGTCGCCCGGCTAACATAGCCTTCTCCGTCCCCCCTTCGCAGTAACACCAAGTACAGGAATATTAACCTGTTTCCCATCGACTACGCCTTTCGGCCTCGCCTTAGGGGTCGACTCACCCTGCCCCGATTAACGTTGGACAGGAACCCTTGGTCTTCCGGCGTGCGGGTTTTTCACCCGCATTATCGTTACTTATGTCAGCATTCGCACTTCTGATACCTCCAGCACCCCTCACAGGACACCTTCAACGGCTTACAGAACGCTCCCCTACCCAACAACACATAGTGTCGCTGCCGCAGCTTCGGTGCATGGTTTAGCCCCGTTACATCTTCCGCGCAGGCCGACTCGACCAGTGAGCTATTACGCTTTCTTTAAATGATGGCTGCTTCTAAGCCAACATCCTGGCTGTCTGTGCCTTCCCACATCGTTTCCCACTTAACCATGACTTTGGGACCTTAGCTGGCGGTCTGGGTTGTTTCCCTCTTCACGACGGACGTTAGCACCCGCCGTGTGTCTCCCGTGATAACATTCTTCGGTATTCGCAGTTTGCATCGGGTTGGTAAGTCGGGATGACCCCCTAGCCGAAACAGTGCTCTACCCCCGAAGATGAGTTCACGAGGCGCTACCTAAATAGCTTTCGGGGAGAACCAGCTATCTCCCGGTTTGATTGGCCTTTCACCCCCAGCCACAAGTCATCCGCTAATTTTTCAACATTAGTCGGTTCGGTCCTCCAGTTAGTGTTACCCAACCTTCAACCTGCCCATGGCTAGATCACCGGGTTTCGGGTCTATACCCTGCAACTTAACGCCCAGTTAAGACTCGGTTTCCCTTCGGCTCCCCTATTCGGTTAACCTTGCTACAGAATATAAGTCGCTGACCCATTATACAAAAGGTACGCAGTCACCCCATAAAGAGGCTCCCACTGCTTGTACGTACACGGTTTCAGGTTCTTTTTCACTCCCCTCGCCGGGGTTCTTTTCGCCTTTCCCTCACGGTACTGGTTCACTATCGGTCAGTCAGGAGTATTTAGCCTTGGAGGATGGTCCCCCCATATTCAGACAGGATACCACGTGTCCCGCCCTACTCTTCGAGTTCACAACATGTGTGATTTTGTGTACGGGACTATCACCCTGTACCGTCGGACTTTCCAGACCGTTCCACTACCACACATGCTGATTCAGACTCTGGGCTGCTCCCCGTTCGCTCGCCGCTACTGGGGGAATCTCGGTTGATTTCTTTTCCTCGGGGTACTTAGATGTTTCAGTTCCCCCGGTTCGCTTCATTACGCTATGTATTCACGTAATGATAGTGTGACGAATCACACTGGGTTTCCCCATTCGGAAATCGCCGGCTATAACGGTTCATATCACCTTACCGACGCTTATCGCAGATTAGCACGTCCTTCATCGCCTCTGACTGCCAGGGCATCCACCGTGTACGCTTAGTCGCTTAACCTCACAACCCGAAGATGTTTCGTAAAACATTTCGACTTGCGAAAATTTGAGAGACTCGAACACACCATTTATCTGTTCTTATTACGGAGAACAGACACAGTGTGTCGTTTCAATTTTCAGCTTGATCCAGATTTTTAAAGAGCGAAACTTCGCAGTGAACCTTTTCAGGTACACTCTGAAGTTTTCTTGGTATTTTTGCAGTAAGTAATGGTGGAGCTATGCGGGATCGAACCGCAGACCTCCTGCGTGCAAAGCAGGCGCTCTCCCAGCTGAGCTATAGCCCCATCGAAGTCATCTCGTTCACCTCAATTCGTTTCCGGGCGCGGCGTGGCGAAGCGAAGCATACTGAAGTATGCGAGCTTTGGCACAACAAAGCGCGGGAGCGAATTTGGTAGGCCTGAGTGGACTTGAACCACCGACCTCACCCTTATCAGGGGTGCGCTCTAACCACCTGAGCTACAAGCCTGCAGAGATTTCTTACTGCTAATTTTCATCAGACAATCTGTGTGGACACTACAAGGAACGGTTCTTTAAGGTAAGGAGGTGATCCAACCGCAGGTTCCCCTACGGTTACCTTGTTACGACTTCACCCCAGTCATGAATCACAAAGTGGTAAGCGCCCTCCCGAAGGTTAAGCTACCTACTTCTTTTGCAACCCACTCCCATGGTGTGACGGGCGGTGTGTACAAGGCCCGGGAACGTATTCACCGTGGCATTCTGATCCACGATTACTAGCGATTCCGACTTCATGGAGTCGAGTTGCAGACTCCAATCCGGACTACGACATACTTTATGAGGTCCGCTTGCTCTCGCGAGGTCGCTTCTCTTTGTATATGCCATTGTAGCACGTGTGTAGCCCTACTCGTAAGGGCCATGATGACTTGACGTCATCCCCACCTTCCTCCAGTTTATCACTGGCAGTCTCCTTTGAGTTCCCGGCCGGACCGCTGGCAACAAAGGATAAGGGTTGCGCTCGTTGCGGGACTTAACCCAACATTTCACAACACGAGCTGACGACAGCCATGCAGCACCTGTCTCAGAGTTCCCGAAGGCACCAAAGCATCTCTGCTAAGTTCTCTGGATGTCAAGAGTAGGTAAGGTTCTTCGCGTTGCATCGAATTAAACCACATGCTCCACCGCTTGTGCGGGCCCCCGTCAATTCATTTGAGTTTTAACCTTGCGGCCGTACTCCCCAGGCGGTCGACTTAACGCGTTAGCTCCGGAAGCCACGCCTCAAGGGCACAACCTCCAAGTCGACATCGTTTACGGCGTGGACTACCAGGGTATCTAATCCTGTTTGCTCCCCACGCTTTCGCACCTGAGCGTCAGTCTTTGTCCAGGGGGCCGCCTTCGCCACCGGTATTCCTCCAGATCTCTACGCATTTCACCGCTACACCTGGAATTCTACCCCCCTCTACAAGACTCTAGCCTGCCAGTTTCGGATGCAGTTCCCAGGTTGAGCCCGGGGATTTCACATCCGACTTGACAGACCGCCTGCGTGCGCTTTACGCCCAGTAATTCCGATTAACGCTTGCACCCTCCGTATTACCGCGGCTGCTGGCACGGAGTTAGCCGGTGCTTCTTCTGCGAGTAACGTCAATTGCTGAGGTTATTAACCTCAACACCTTCCTCCTCGCTGAAAGTACTTTACAACCCGAAGGCCTTCTTCATACACGCGGCATGGCTGCATCAGGCTTGCGCCCATTGTGCAATATTCCCCACTGCTGCCTCCCGTAGGAGTCTGGACCGTGTCTCAGTTCCAGTGTGGCTGGTCATCCTCTCAGACCAGCTAGGGATCGTCGCCTAGGTGAGCCGTTACCCCACCTACTAGCTAATCCCATCTGGGCACATCCGATGGCAAGAGGCCCGAAGGTCCCCCTCTTTGGTCTTGCGACGTTATGCGGTATTAGCTACCGTTTCCAGTAGTTATCCCCCTCCATCGGGCAGTTTCCCAGACATTACTCACCCGTCCGCCACTCGTCACCCAAGGAGCAAGCTCCTCTGTGCTACCGTTCGACTTGCATGTGTTAGGCCTGCCGCCAGCGTTCAATCTGAGCCATGATCAAACTCTTCAATTTAAGTTTGATGCTCGTGAATTAAACTTCGTAATGAATTACGTGTTCACTCAGAGACTTGGTATTCATTTTTCGTCTTGCGACGTTAAGAATCCGTATCATTGAGTGCCCACACAGATTGTCTGATAAATTGTTAAAGAGCAGTTGCGACGCGCTTTAGCGCTCTGTCGCGAGGTGGCGTATATTACGCTTTCCTCATTCAGAGTCAAGCATTTATTTTTGCTTTTCTCTGCGAAGTTCTCAGTGGAACCCCGCTGACCCGGCGGCCTGTAGTCCGTTGTTCCGTGTCAGTGGAGGCGCATTATAGGGAGTTATTTCAGGCTGACAAGGGGAAATTTAAAATAACTTTCTGAGTGCGTGTTTTTTCACCAAAACCGTCATTAACATGCCATAAAATAAGCAATTTGCCGTTTTTGCAACCGCAATCACACTTCCTGATGGCATACTAATGAATAAGAGAAAGACTTAAGGAAGAACATTCATGCCTTTAAATGCCCAACAGTTAGCTGCACAGAAGAACCTTTCCTATGTTCTGGCTGAAAAGCTGGCTCAACGAATATTAAAAGGTCAGTACGCACCGGGTGCAATCCTACCAGGCGAAATTGAGCTGGGTGACCAGTTTGGCGTGAGTCGCACGGCGGTAAGAGAGGCGGTAAAAACATTAACGGCAAAAGGTATGGTATTACCACGCCCCCGGATTGGCACACGAGTGATGCCGCAGGCAAACTGGAATTTCCTCGACCAGGAGCTGCTTACCTGGTGGATGACGGAAGATAATTTCCCTCAGGTCATCAAACATTTTCTGGTGATGCGCATTAGCCTGGAGCCCCAGGCCTGTTTACTAGCTGCAACCATAGGTACGGCAGAACAGAAGGCACATCTGAATACATTAATGGAAGAGATGGTCGAGCTGAAAAGAAACTTTAAGCGTGAACGCTGGATTGAAGTTGATATCGCCTGGCATGAGCACATCTATGAGATGAGTGCTAATCCATTCCTGATATCCTTTGCATCGTTGTTCCATTCTGTCTACCAGACCTATTTTACCTCTATTACCTATAACGATGTGGTAAAGCTGGATTTGCATCAGGCCATTGTCGATGCAATAGAGGATAGTGATGGCGATCGCGCCTTCACTGCCTGTCAGGCATTACTGATAGCGCCGAACGAACTCCCGGATAAATAATCTATGGCAGAAAAGAAATCGCGCAGTATGGCCGGGTTGCCATGGATAGCAGCCATGGCCTTTTTTATGCAGGCATTAGACGCCACCATCCTCAATACCGCCTTACCCGCAATAGCACAAAGCCTGAACCGCTCCCCACTTGCCATGCAGTCTGCCATTATCAGTTATACCCTGACTGTTGCGATGTTGATCCCAGTGAGTGGATGGCTGGCAGACCGCTTCGGCACCCGGCGCGTATTTATGATCGCCGTTAGTCTCTTTACCCTGGGTTCACTTGCCTGTGCGCTATCTGGTTCATTAACCGAACTGGTGATATTTCGTGTTATACAAGGCATTGGTGGCGCAATGATGATGCCTGTTGCCCGCCTGGCACTGCTTCGTGCCTATCCACGTAGTGAACTTCTTCCCGTCCTTAACTTCGTGACCATGCCTGGACTTGTGGGGCCGATTTTAGGTCCAGTACTGGGTGGCGTGCTGGTCACGTGGGCCAGTTGGCACTGGATCTTCCTGATTAATATTCCCATTGGCATAGCAGGTATCTTTTATGCCCGCAAATATATGCCTAACTTCACCACGCCGCGCCGCGGTTTTGATATGACCGGTTTCCTTCTCTTTGGCCTGAGTCTGGTGCTGTTTTCCAGCGGCGTTGAGCTGTTCGGTGAGAAGCTGGTCGCCAGCTGGATTGCCCTAAGTATTATTCTCGGCAGCATTTTGTTACTGCTCGCCTACATTCGCCACGCGCGCCGTCATCCGACACCGCTAATATCGCTGCCAATCTTTAAGACGCGAACCTTTTCCGTCGGTATCGCGGGAAACCTGGCGACTCGTCTGGGTACAGGATGCGTTCCCTTCTTAATGCCGCTGATGTTGCAGGTAGGATTTGGTTATCCGGCGCTGATTGCCGGTTGCATGATGGCGCCGACGGCGCTGGGATCAATTCTGGCTAAATCGATGGTGACGCAGGTACTGCGTCGCCTTGGCTACAGAACTACACTGGTCGGCATTACGGTGTTTATCGGCCTGATGATTGCACAGTTCTCATTGCAATCCCCAGCAATGCCAGTATGGATGCTGATCCTGCCATTGTTCATTTTAGGCATGGCGATGTCCACCCAGTTTACCTCGATGAATACGATTACCCTCGCGGACCTGACCGATGATAATGCCAGTAGCGGAAACAGCGTGTTAGCCGTCACTCAGCAGTTGTCGATCAGTTTAGGAGTGGCAATCAGCGCCGCCGTGCTGCGTATATATGAAGGCATTGAAGGAACCAATACGGTCGAACAGTTCCACTATACCTTTATTACCATGGGCGCTATCACTGTGGTTTCGGCGCTGATGTTTATGCTGCTAAAAACCAAAGATGGTCGCAATTTAATCAAAGACCGGCATAAGACTAAGCCGAGCCCCGCGCCATCAGAACAGGAGTAAGCTGCAATCGCTGTTGCTGCAATGCGGGCTGTGCCATACGGTGGATCAACACATCTATGGCCAGTTCGCCCAATTCATCTTTCGGTTGATGAATCGTCGTAAGCGGCGGCGTCATATAGCGAGCCAGCTCAATATCATCATAACCCACCACCGCCATATCCTGCGGGATACGCAATCCTGATTGATACAGGGCCTGATACGCACCGACTGCCATCGCATCATTTCCCGTGAAAACGGCCTGCGGTCGTTGTTTATGCGACAGCAGCGTTTGCATGGCTGAAAATCCACCGCCAAACTCGAAATCGCCGGTAATCTCATAACCTTCCGGGATAGCTAATCCTGCCCGCTGCATTGCTGCCCGATACCCTTCCAGGCGCAAACGCGCCGGTGTTTTATCCAGAGGTCCGGTAATACAGGCAATGCGTGTAAACCCTTTTTCGATAAGATGCTGCGTGGCTAAATCCCCGCCCAACAAGGAATTATCCTGAATCAGGTCACTTTCACCATCAAAGGGGGACCAGTCCATCATCACAGTAGGAATAGAAGGATAACGCTGCATGATCTCTCTGGATGGCTGATGTGTTTCCGTGCAGAGCAGCAGTAAACCGTCCACCCGCTTTTGCATCAACGTTTCCAGATTACGATTCATACGCTGTTCATCACCTTCGGTATTGCACAACACCAGACTGTAGCCCCGCTCAAAACAGCTGCGTTCAACACCGCGAACCAGTTCAGAATAAAAGGGATTGGTACTGGCAGTGATTAACATGCCTATGGTGTGGGTCTGATTTAACTTGAGGCTACGCGCCAGCGCGGAAGGCGCGTAGTTAAGCTCTTTAATCGCAGCGTCAACTTTATCGGTGATAGCCTCACTGACAAAGCGATCTTTATTAATGACGTGAGAAACCGTCGACGTGGAAACGCCCGCAAGGCGGGCAACGTCCTTCATTGTAGCCAAGCGTTACCTCTGCTGTAAAAACGCCTCTATTTCTTCGCGCCACGGAACGGAAGGCTGTGCGCCTTTACGCGTTACCGCAATCGCCGCAGCCGCATGCGCAAAGCGAATCGCTTCTGGCAACGGAGTCTCTTCCAGTAAGGCTGTGATTAACGCGCCGTTAAAAGTGTCTCCGGCCGCGATGGTATCTACGGCATCCACTTTGAAACCGGGAACTCGACTACCTTTACCGTTCACGCTGGCCCATACACCACGACTACCTAAGGTAATCAGTACGGTGTGAATACCCTTTGCATGCAACGCCTGCGCTGCTTTAGCCGCATCATCATCATTTTCTACACGGATCCCTGTCAGCTTTTCAGCCTCGGTTTCATTTGGGGTAATGATGTCCACCAGCGCCAGCAGCTCGTCAGAAAGTTCACGCGCCGGAGCCGGGTTAAGCGCTACCGTCGTATTGTTTTGATGCGCAATCTTTGCTGCGGTCAGCACGCTTTCGATCGGCGACTCTAATTGCATCAGTAGTGCCGATGCCTGGGCAATGCGATCACGCTGAGCTTCCACCAGCGCAGGCGAAAGCGCAGCATTCGCTCCGGCATGAATACCGATGACGTTCTCACCTTCACCATTAACAAAAATCAGCGCCACGCCGGTCGATTCCCCCTGAATCACGCTAATGGGAGCAATATCGATGTTATCACTGGCTAATTGCTTGCGAACACTTTCACCAATATCGTCGTCACCTGTACAGGCAATAAACGCGATATTCGCGCCACTACGACCCGCAGCAACTGCCTGATTCGCGCCTTTTCCACCAAATGCCACCTGATAATGGCTACCGGTTACGGTTTCACCAGGAGTGGGGAAGGATTTAAGGTTAAGGATGTGATCGGCATTAATACTGCCAAGAACAACGAGGTTGCCTGCGGTTTTCATGTTCGGAATTCCAAGTCAAAGTGCGCCACCGGGTTAGGGTGGCGCGTGCCCTGCTTTTCTTTTTACGCTTTCATCTTCAAATTGATGATGATGGCGTATTTATGTCGCCATCAGGCCGCGAGCGACCTGAATCGCTATTACTGCTTGATGACCAGCTTCAGGTCAACCGGATATTTAGCCTGAACTTTCTCGCCTTTCAGTACTTTATCCGCAGTTTCAACGCCTTTCGCGCCAATCTGATCCGGTAACTGAGCGATAGTCGCAGCCAGTTTGCCATCATTTACCGCTTTTTCGCCATCTGGCGTGCCGTCAAATCCAACCACCATCACATCAGATTTACCGGCAGTTTGCAGTGCACGCAGCGCGCCAAGTGCCATTTCATCGTTCTGGGCAAATACAGCCTGCACATCAGGGTGAGCAGTCAGCAGGTTCTGCATAACGTTCAGACCTTTGGTACGGTCGAAGTCTGCCGGCTGGCTGGCCAGTACATTAAATTTGTGTGCCGCAACGGCCTGCTGGAAACCTTCGCCACGCTCACGGGCCGCAGAAGTTCCGGCAATACCCTGCAGTTCAATAACTTTCGCGCCTTCACCCGCTTTTTTCGCGATGTAATCGCCAGCAATTTTACCGCCCAGCACGTTGTCTGACGCAATGTGGCTCACAACCTCACCTTTAGACGCTACGCGGTCCAGGGTAATTACCGGGATTTTCGCCTGGTTAGCCATCTTCACGGCGTTACCGACAGCATCGGAGTCAGTCGGGTTAATCAGCAGAATTTTAGTACCGCGAACTGTTAAATCCTGAACGTTCGCCAGCTCTTTCGCCGGGTTATTCTGCGAATCCAGAATCACCAGGTTGTAGCCCAGTTTATCCGCTTCTTTTTGCGCCCCATCCTTCAGAGAGACAAAGAACGGGTTGTTGAGCGTGGAGACCACCAGCGCAATGGTATCTTTTGCCATCGCATTCGCACTCACAGTGGCGCTCAGCGCGACAGCAGAAACCAGGGTAGCCAGTTTTTTCATGTTCATATTTAAGATGTCCTGTAGTCGTTATTACTGCTTTTTGTTGTCTACCAGTACCGCCAGCAAAATCACCACAGCTTTGACGATCATCTGGTAATAGGAGGAAACACCTAACAAATTCAAACCATTATTGAGGAAGCCAAGAATTAATGCGCCGATCAGCGTCCCAACAATGCGTCCTTTACCGCCAGCCAGGCTGGTACCGCCTAATACGACCGCGGCGATAGCATCCAGCTCATAACCAGTTCCAGCCGTTGGTTGAGCAGATGAAAGACGCGCAACTTCGATGATGCCCGCCAGCGATGCCAGCAGCCCACAAAGTGAATAAACAATAATTTTGATTTTACTGACGCTGATGCCTGACAGGCGCGTCGCCGCTTCGTTACCGCCCAGCGCATAGATATAGCGACCAAGGCGAGTATGATGAAGCATGTACCACGCAGCGAGGAAGACAATCCCCATAATCCACACTGGCGTTGGGATCCCCAGAGGACGGCCAATACCAAACCAACCGAAGACATCGGCATTATCGGTAAATCCGGTATTAACGGGGCTACCGTTGGTATACACCATGGTCACACCGCGCAGCAGCAACATCATCACCAACGTAGCGATGAACGCCTGTACGCGGCCTTTCGCGACGATCACTCCGGTCACCGCACCAATAGCAGCACCTAACGCCAGAGCAGCCGCAACAGCCACCAGCGCGTTAACCTCAATCCCGACAATGGAAGCAGCAACCGCACCGGTAAGCGCCAGCAGGGAACCGACTGACAGATCGATACCCGACGTCAAGATCACCAACGTCATGCCGACAGCCATAATGGCGTTAACTGACGTTTGCTGGAGAATGTTAAACAGGTTATTTACGGTAAAAAAGTTGGGACTCATAGTGGAAACAATCGCGATCAGCACCAACAGAGCGATGAGCGACTTTTGCTCCAGAAGCCATGCTTTGGTGAAATAACGGCGACCAGAAACAGCCTGGGTAGTCATCTTTTTTACTCCTGATTCACGCGATTAAGCTTGCCTACAGCGGCAGCCATTAATACTTCCTGAGTGGCCTGCTCGCGAGTGAACTCACCGCCAAGATGCCCTTCATGCATGACGATAATTCGATCGCTCATGCCCAATACTTCTGGCATCTCCGAGGAGACCAGAATGATACTTAGCCCATCAGCCTTAAACTGATTGATAAGCTGATAAATCTCTTTCTTAGCCCCGACATCCACGCCACGCGTTGGTTCATCGAGGATCAGCACTTTTGGCCGGGTCATCAACCCGCGCGCAATCGCTACTTTCTGCTGATTGCCGCCGGAGAGCAGACCAATGGCCTGTTCCATTGATGGCGTTTTCACATTGAACAGACGGATAAAATCATCCACCGCCTGCTGCTCATCTTTATGTTTCAGGCTTCCGCCCGCGCGACTGAAATAACGCAGCGCCGTCAGCGACATGTTCTCTTTAACCGACATACCCAGCACTAAGCCATCGCGCTTACGGTCTTCAGAAATATAGACGATACCGTTAGCCAGCCCATCCTGCGGAGAACGGGTGACAACCTCATGTCCGTCAAGCGTGACGTAACCGCTGGAGCGAGGTAACGCGCCGTACAGCACTTTCATCAGTTCGGTACGCCCAGCGCCCATCAGTCCTGATACGCCAAGGATCTCTCCTTTACGCAGGGTGAATGAAACGTCATTAACCCCAGGACCGCACAGATTATCGACCTTCAGACGCACATCGCCTGGTGCTTTATCCAGACGTGGATACTGATCTTCCAGCTTTCGCCCCACCATCATTTCAATCAGCGAGTCTTCAGTAAGCGTTGCAACTTCACGTTCAGCAATAAACTGTCCATCGCGAAAAACGGTCACGTCATCGCAGATCTCGAAGATCTCTTTCATGCGGTGGGAGATATAGACAATGCCGCGCCCCTGCAACTTAAGCTCGCGGATCACGCGGAACAAAGACTCAGTTTCGGTATCGGTCAGCGCATCCGTCGGTTCATCCATAATGATGACTCTGGATTCAAAGCTCAGCACTTTGGCAATTTCTACCATCTGCTGATCGCCAATTGACAACTCCCCCACCAGCCTGTCGCTTTTAAAACGCAGATTGAGTTTGGCTAGCAGCAGGTCGGCTTCGGCGTACATCTTCTTCCAGTCAATTTTGCCAAAGCGATTTACAAACTCACGGCCAAGAAAAATGTTCTCAGCAATAGTGAGTTGTGGGATCAGGTTTAGCTCCTGGTGAATGATGCCAATCCCGGCCTCCTGAGAGGATTTAGGACCGTTAAAGGTGGTTTCTTTACCCAACCATAATAAAGAACCGGCATCACGGGTATAGATACCGGTCAGGACTTTCATCATGGTGGATTTACCCGCGCCGTTTTCTCCCACCAGCGCCATGACGCGGCCTGGGTAGACATTTAACGCGGCGCCGGATAGCGCTTTGACGCCCGGGAACGCTTTATCGATCCCTTTGAGTTGCAGTAATGCGTTCATGATGGCCTCAGAACGTGACGCCAGCACAAAGAATGATATTCGCATACGGAGAACATTCTCCGCTGCGAATTACCGCCTGACTGTCTGCGGTCTGTTTTTTGAATTGTTCATGCGTGGTGTAACGAATTTCAATGGTATTTCCCTGGTGTTGTTGCAGTTGCTCAATGTGGTTGAGCAACGTTTCGTGGAGTTGCGGATTATGTTGTTTAATTTCCGTCGCGAGAATGGCCGCCTCGACCTGCATTTCACGAGTAACCACATCCAGTACCTGCATAAAAGAAGGTACGCCCTGGGTTAATGCCATATCAATACGCGTTGTGCTGTTCGGAATGGGTAAACCTGCATCACATACTACCAGCGTATCGGTATGCCCCAGACGGGAGATCACCGATGAAATTTCAGAGTTGAGTACTGCGCCTTTCTTCATTTTCTTTCCCCACTAGCGAAACGTTTCGCTGAGAATAATTTTAGTCTGAAGGATGCACAGAAAACCACCACGACGTTACGAAAATGTGATCGCCATCGAAACGTTTCGCAAGCCGTATCATTTGACGAAAAGAAAATTGCGATGATGAAAACAAAACCCCCTCTTTCATTATGAAATAGGGGGGTCAGTTGCATTAAATCTCGACCTGAGTACCGAGTTCAATAACCCGGTTCGGCGGGATCTCAAACTGGTCTGGTGCGCGTAGCGCATTGCGTTGCAGCAGAAGATACAACTTACCGCGCAGGCGTAAATACCAAGGCCGTTTACCCACGATTAGCGACTCGTGCGACATGAAGAAAGATGTTTCCATCATCCGACAGCTAAGTCCTTCCAGACCACAGCGATGGAATACTTCTTCTACATTAGGCGTTTCACGCCAACCATAACTGGCAACCACGCGCCAGAAGGTGGGCGACAGCTGCTCAATTTGCACCCTACGCACATTATGAACATACGGCGCATCTTCCGTTCGTAGCGTCAGCAGGATCACACGCTCATGCAGCACTTTGTTATGTTTTAAGTTATGTAGAAGCGCAAACGGGATAACATTTAGCGCTCGCGACATATACACGGCCGTTCCCGGCACACGTACCGGTGGTGATTTCTCCAGGGAAGCAATCATCGCTTCCAGAGAGTTACCGTGTTCATGCATGCGACGTAACAGACGGAAGCGTTCACTCTTCCAGGTCGTCATAATGGTGAACATCACCAGACCGAGCGAAAGTGGCAGCCAGCCGCCAGAAATCAGTTTATCGAGGTTCGCAGAGAACAGCGGAATATCGATGCACAGGAACGCCACCAGAATCAGGAAAACGAAGTATTTATTCCAGTGCCAGTTTTTACGCGCCACAGTGGTCGACAGAATAGAAGTCAGTACCATCGTTCCCGTTACCGCAATACCGTACGCGGCAGCCAAATTGCTGGAATGCTCAAAGCTCACAATGACAATCACCACCGCAAAGTAGAGCATCCAGTTTACAAAAGGAATATAGATCTGACCCGATTCCATTTCGGAGGTATGGATAATACGCATAGGTGATAAATATCCCAAACGTACGGCCTGACGTGTCAGAGAGAATACGCCGGAAATGACCGCCTGTGAGGCGATAACCGTTGCCAATGCAGCAAGGATCAACAGTGGAATTAACGCCCAGTCAGGCGCCAACAGGAAGAACGGGTTTTTGATCGCTTCAGGATGTTTTAACAGCAACGCTCCTTGACCAAAATAGTTTAGCACCAGCGAAGGCAAAACGACCGAGAACCAGGCCAGACGAATAGGCAACTTACCAAAGTGGCCCATATCGGCATACAGCGCTTCAACACCGGTGATTGACAGAACCACAGCGCCCAATGCGATGAATGACAACGTTTTGAATTCCAAGAAGAAATGCACTGCCCAGTAAGGATTCAGCGCTTGCAGTACTTCCGGGTTCGCAATAATACTGCGCACGCCTAATACGGCCAGAACCAGGAACCAAAGCAGCATAATGGGAGCAAACAGCTTACCCACCATCCCGGTACCGTGTTTTTGAATTAAAAACAGCAGGGTAAGTACGATAATGGATAGCGGGACTATCCAGGTATCAAGCTGTGGGGCTATGATTTCCAGGCCTTCAATCGCCGACATCACCGAAATGGCCGGGGTAATCACCACCTCACCATAGAAGAAGCTGCCACCAATCAACCCCATAATGACCAGCATTGACGTTGTTCGCGCCGACGTATTGCGCCCGGCCAACGACATCAACGTCAGGATCCCACCTTCACCGGCATTATCCGCACGCATGACAAACGTCAGATACTTAATAGAGACAACAAAGATCAGTAGCCAGAAAATCAGCGAGAGAAAACCAAACACGGCATCACGTTCAACACCAAAGCCGAACTGGCCGGACAAACATTCACGAAGTGTATAAAGCGGGCTGGTACCGATATCACCGTAGACAACCCCAATGGCTGCGAGAGTAATCGCAGACAATGATTGCTTATTATCAGTGCTCATAGACTAGTCTTTCGTTTATACACGTCATCCTTCAAACTACTCCGCGTTGGCAGCACTCCCCCGGTAACTTACAAATGTAAGCTCAGAAGGTTCACTCCTTTGCCGCCTTGATGCAGCCTGAATGATTTAGTGTATATATATATGAAATGTGTGCGTAGTCCCTTGGCCCACAAAAAGGCGCACAGTATGCACGATTAATCGCAAAATCGTACCCCTAAATGAGACCAGATTAATCTGGCTCAAAGAAAATTAAACGCACCTTAAGTCTATTATTGCCCTGGTGTGAAACAGCTATACTCGCTGTTCACGCAGTACATTTGGCGAAAGGACGCCACTTCATTATGGCTCACCCACATTTATTAGCGGAAAGAATTTCCCGTCTGAGCAATGCGCTGGAAAAGGGACTTTATGAACGTAGCCACGCCATCCGTCTTTGTCTGCTGGCTGCACTGAGCGGCGAGAGCGTTTTCTTATTAGGCCCTCCAGGGATCGCTAAAAGCTTAATAGCTCGCCGATTGAAGTTTGCTTTTAAAAACGCACGCGCTTTCGAATACCTGATGACGCGCTTCTCTACACCAGAAGAGGTTTTTGGTCCCCTGTCCATTCAGGCCCTGAAGGATGAAGGACGCTATGAGCGCTTAACGGCAGGCTATCTTCCTGAAGCTGAAATCGTCTTTCTGGATGAAATCTGGAAAGCAGGCCCGGCCATTCTTAATACCCTGCTTACCGCCATTAACGAACGCCATTTCCGTAACGGTGCGCACGAAGAAAAAATCCCGATGCGTCTGCTGGTGGCGGCTTCCAACGAACTGCCTGAAGCAGACAGTAGTCTGGAAGCCTTGTACGACCGTATGCTGATTCGCTTGTGGCTGGATAAGGTGCAGGACAAGGCCAACTTCCGCTCAATGCTGTTAAGCCAACAAGATGAAAGCGACAATCCGGTCCCAGCGACGTTACAGGTGACGGATGAAGAGTATTACCAGTGGCAAAAAGACATTGGTGCGATCCAGCTTCCTGATCGTGTATTCGAACTTATTTTTACGCTGCGCCAACAACTGGACGCGATACCAAACGCCCCTTACGTGTCTGACCGTCGCTGGAAGAAAGCGATCCGCTTACTCCAGGCAAGCGCCTTCTTTAGCGGACGCGATGCAGTCGCTCCTATCGATCTCATTCTGTTGAAAGATTGCCTGTGGTACGACGCACAAAGCCTGAATCTGATGCAGCAACAGCTGGAAGTTTTGATGACCGGACACGCCTGGCAACAACAGGCGATGCTGACGCGCCTTGGGGCTATTATGCAGCGTCGAATCCAGCTTCAGCAGCAGCAAAGCGATAAAACTGCCTTCACCGTCATTCGTCAGGGTGGAATGTTCAGCCGTCGTCCTCACTATGATCTTCCCCCAGAAGTCACTGCATCCGTATTGACGTTACTGCTACAAAAGCCCTTAAAACTGCACGATATGGAGGTGATCCATATTTCGTTTGAACGTAGCGCCCTGGAACAGTGGCTTACGAAAGGCGGTGAGATCCGTGGAAAACTAAACGGGATCGGGTTTGCACAGACGCTAAATATGGAGGTCGACAGCGCCCAACACCTGGTGGTTCGCGACGTCAGTTTACAAGGCTCCCGTCTGGCGCTGCCTGGATCATCTGAAGAGAGTATGCCCAGCGAGATAAAACAGCAGCTTGAAGCGCTCGACAACGAGTGGCACCAACAGCATAGCGGGTTTAGCGAACAGCAAAAATGTCTGTTTATCCATAGTGACTGGTTAGGTCGTATTGAGGCCAGCCTGCAGGAAGTTGGAGAGCAGATCCGACAGGCGCAACAATGCTAACCCTTGATACGCTAAATATCATGCTGGCAGTAAGCGAAGAAGGGATGATCGAAGAGATGATCCTCGCTCTGCTGGCCTCTCCACAACTGGCGGTATTTTTTGAAAAATTCCCCCGGTTAAAGAAAGCCATTGCTAACGATCTTCCCCGCTGGCGAGAGGCATTACGCAACCGTCTTAAAGATACTCGCGTACCGCCGGAGCTGACAGAAGAGGTGATGTGTTACCAGCAAAGTCAACTTCTATCCACCCCGCAGTTTATCGTCCAGTTACCGCAAATATTAACGCTGTTACACCGGCTACATTCCCCCTACGCTGGACAAGCCCAGCAACTGGTCGATAGCAATAGTACGTTTACGCCCGCGCTGCACACGCTTTTTCTACAGCGCTGGCGCTTAAGCCTGGTGATTCAAACCACAACGCTGAATCAGCAACTACTGGAAGAAGAGCGCGAACAACTGCTCAGTGAAGTACAGGAGAGGATGACTCTCAGTGGACAACTGGATCCAGTGCTGGCGGAAAATGACAATGCCGCAGGCCGTTTGTGGGATATGAGCGCAGGTCAAATCAAACGTGGCGATTATCAGCTGATTGTGAAATACGGCGATTTCCTGACACAACAACCCGAACTCCAGCGTCTGGCCGAGCAACTGGGGCGCTCCAGGGAAGCGAAATCTGTACCGCGAAAAGATGCGCCGATGGAAACATTCCGTACCCTGGTGCGGGAACCTGCAACCGTCCCCGAACAGGTTGATGGCATTCAGCAAAGTGACGATATTCTGCGCCTGTTGCCGCCAGAATTAGCCACACTCGGCATCACTGAACTGGAATATGAATTCTACCGTCGGCTGGTGGAAAAACAGCTACTGACCTACCGCCTTCATGGTGAAGCATGGCGCGAGAAAGTGACAGAGCGTCCGGTTGTACATCAGGACTTTGATGAACAGCCACGCGGGCCTTTTATTGTCTGCGTGGATACCTCAGGGTCAATGGGGGGATTTAACGAACAGTGCGCAAAAGCCTTTTGCCTGGCGCTGATGCGCGTTGCCCTCGCCGATAACCGCCGCTGCTTCATTATGCTATTTTCAACTGAAGTCGTGCGCTATGAGCTGTCCGGAGCGCAAGGCATTGAGCAAGCGATCCGTTTTCTAAGCCAGCGTTTTCGCGGCGGTACAGATATTGCCAGCTGTTTTCGCGCCATTATAGAAAGGATGCAGGGGCGAGAATGGTTTGATGCCGATGCGGTAGTTATTTCGGATTTTATCGCTCAGCGCTTGCCTGATGAGGTCGTCAATAAAGTGGGAGAGCTACAGCGGGTACACCAGCACCGTTTTCATGCGGTCGCAATGTCTGCCCATGGCAAACCCGGTATCATGCGCATTTTCGATCATATCTGGCGCTTTGATACCGGGATGCGAAGCCGCCTGCTCAGACGCTGGCAGCGTTAGTACTTACAGCAGAGAGGCAACGCTTTCACGTACCTGTGTCGGCCATACGCCGCACTGTACCTGACCAATGTGCGGCAACTGCAGCAACAGCATAGTCAGGCGTGACTGACCAATACCCCCGCCAATGGTCTGCGGCATTTCGCCACGCAACAGCGCCTGGTGCCACTCCAGACTCAGGCGATCTTCATCACCAGTCAGAGCAAGCTGGTGCTTAAGCGCATCAGCATCCACGCGGATCCCCATAGAAGAAAGTTCAAACGCATCTTCCAGCACCGGGTTCCACACCAGGATATCACCGTTCAGACCAGCGTAGCCCAGTTCGGAAGCTGAGCTCCAGTCATCATAGTCCGGCGCACGAACGTCATGGCGATGACCGTCGCTGAGCTTGCCGCCGATCCCCACCAGGAATACAGCGCCCAGCTCTTTAGCAATCGCACGCTCACGACCTTTTGCATCAAGCCCCGGATAACGGGATAACAGCTCCTGGCTGTGAACAAAGTGGATCTGCTCTGGCAGGAACGGTGCCAGACCAAATTCTTTGCTCACCGCAGCTTCAGTTGCCTTAATTCCCGCCCAAATAGCCTCTACCGTGCTTTTCAGGGTGGAGAATTGACGCTCACCGTCGCCCATTACGCGCTCCCAGTCCCACTGATCGACGTAAACAGAATGGAGCGGAGAGAGGCGATCTTCATCGGGGCGCAGGGCTTTCATGTGCGTGTACAGCCCTTCGCCCGCGCTGAAGTCGTGTTGTCCCAGTGTTTGACGTTTCCACTTCGCCAGTGAATGAACCACTTCGAACTGGGCGTCAGGCAATGCTTTTACTTTTACCTGCACCGCTTTTTCACAGCCCGACAAGTTATCCTGCGTGCCATCTCCTACACGACTGAGGATCGGGGCCTGTACTTCGATCAGACCTAAACGCTCCTCCAGCTGACGAGAAAAATGAGATTTCACGAAGCTAATTTGACGTTGTTTGGCAATGTAAGCGGTTTTCATTATTTTTACTCCTGTGTCCTGTTGCCTATGATTAAGCAACAGAATGAGGGCAATATTCAATAATCAACAAACAAAAAGCCATGTTCGATTTTGATTCGTTAAAAATAACCGCTAAAATAGATGGAATCATTAATCTACATAAGAAAAACCTATGGAAAATTATCAGATCGACAATCTGGACCGCGGCATTCTTGACGCCCTGATGGAAAACGCCCGCACCGCATACGCAGAACTGGCCAAACAATTTGGCGTCAGCCCCGGTACGATCCATGTGCGCGTAGAGAAGATGAAGCAAGCCGGGATAATTACCGGCGCGCGTATTGATGTCAGTCCCAAGCAGTTGGGTTATGACGTCGGCTGCTTTATCGGCATCATCCTGAAAAGTGCGAAAGACTACCCGTCTGCGCTTGCCAGACTGGAAAGTCTCGATGAAGTGACGGAGGCGTATTACACCACCGGCCACTACAGTATCTTTATTAAGGTAATGTGCCGCTCCATTGACGCCTTACAGCAGGTACTTATCAACAAGATCCAAACAATTGACGAAATTCAGTCCACTGAAACCTTGATCGTCCTGCAGAACCCGATTATGCGTACAATCCGCCCATGATCGTTTTTTTTAATTCCCTGCTTTTCCACAGGTAGATCCCAGCTCACTCACAGCGTACAATAGCCCCTCTTTATCAGGATGGGCTCATATGGCGGACATTACTCTTATCAGCGGTAGTACCCTTGGTGGTGCCGAATACGTTGCGGAACATCTGGCTGAAAAGCTGGAAGATGCAGGTTTTTCAACCGAAACACTGCACGGACCGCAAGTAGAGGAGCTCCCTACCTCTGGTATTTGGTTGGTGATCAGCTCAACACACGGAGCTGGAGACATCCCGGATAACCTGCTTCCTTTCTATAAAGATCTTCAGTCTCAGAAAACAGACCTTTCTCAGGTTCGTTTCGGTGCAATTGGTATTGGCAGCCGCGAATATGACACCTTCTGTGGCGCGATCGACAAATTACAGGCTGAACTGACATCGTCTGGTGCAAAACAGATCGGCGAAACACTCAGGATCAATGTCCTTGAGCACGATATTCCGGAGGATCCAGCGGAAGTTTGGCTGGGATCCTGGATTAATTTACTCAAAAATGTGTAAAGATCGTGCGATCGAGTGTGGATAACTCTGGTAGTAAGCTTGGATTAACCAGTAGTTATCCAAAGAACAACCGTTGTTCAGTTTTTGAGTTGTGTATAACCCTTCATTCTGATCCCAGCTTATACGGACCAGGATCACCGATCATTCACAGCTAATGATCCTCAACAACCTGTTGATCTTATTCAAAGGATCGCCCTTATCCACAGAAAGTCGCGATCCTAATAAGAGATCACAATAAAACAGATCTCTAAATAAAAAGATCTTCTTTTTAATACCCAGGATCCCAGGTCTTTCTCCATCGACTAAAGTTGAGTAGAATCCACGGCCCGGGCTTCAATCCATTTTCACACCGCGTTATGCGAGGCAATTACCATGTTTTATCAGGATCCTTTTGACGTCATCATCATTGGCGGGGGTCATGCAGGCACCGAGGCCGCAATGGCAGCGGCGCGGATGGGTCAGCAGACTCTGCTTTTGACACACAATATCGACACGCTGGGGCAGATGAGCTGCAACCCGGCCATTGGCGGCATTGGGAAGGGACACCTGGTAAAAGAAGTGGATGCGCTTGGTGGGCTTATGGCCAAAGCGATCGACCATGCCGGTATTCAGTTTAGGATACTAAACGCGAGCAAAGGACCTGCCGTCCGAGCGACCCGTGCTCAGGCGGATCGTGTGCTCTATCGGCAGGCTGTACGCACTGCGCTGGAGAATCAGCCAAACCTGATGATCTTCCAGCAGGCGGTTGAAGATCTGATTGTTGAAAACGATCGTGTTGTTGGTGCCGTTACTCAAATGGGTTTGAAGTTCCGCGCCAAAGCGGTGGTTCTGACCGTCGGTACCTTCCTCGATGGTAAAATACATATCGGTCTGGACAACTACAGCGGTGGCCGTGCTGGCGATCCGCCGTCTATTCCATTGTCACGTCGCTTGCGTGAACTCCCGCTGCGTGTGAGCCGCCTCAAAACCGGAACACCACCGCGCATTGATGCCCGTACTATCGATTTCAGCGTACTGGCGCAGCAGCACGGCGATAACCCAATGCCAGTTTTCTCGTTTATGGGTAGCGCCTCGCAGCATCCCAATCAGGTACCTTGCTACATCACGCATACCAACGAGAAAACCCATGACGTGATCCGAAATAACCTCGATCGTAGTCCAATGTATGCTGGTGTGATCGAAGGCATTGGTCCACGTTACTGCCCATCGATCGAAGACAAAGTAATGCGTTTTGCCGATCGTAACCAACATCAGATCTTCCTCGAACCAGAAGGACTGACTTCCAACGAAATTTACCCGAACGGCATCTCCACCAGCCTGCCATTCGATGTACAGATGCAGATTGTTCGCTCTATGCAGGGGATGGAAAACGCGAGAATCGTTCGCCCCGGCTATGCTATTGAGTATGACTTCTTCGACCCACGCGATCTGAAACCCACTCTGGAAAGCAAATTTATCCAGGGATTGTTCTTTGCCGGACAAATCAACGGCACGACAGGTTATGAAGAAGCCGCGGCGCAGGGGCTGCTTGCTGGCCTGAACGCTGCCCGTCTGTCAGCTGACAAAGAAGGCTGGGCTCCTGCACGTTCTCAGGCATACCTTGGCGTATTAGTCGATGATCTTTGTACACTGGGTACCAAAGAACCGTACCGTATGTTTACCTCACGTGCGGAATATCGTTTGATGTTGCGTGAAGATAACGCCGATCTCCGTCTGACAGAAATGGGCCGCGAGCTGGGTCTGGTGGATGACGAACGCTGGGCGCGTTTCAATGAAAAACTGGAGCGCATCGAACAAGAACGTCAACGTCTTAAATCGACCTGGGTGAACCCGTTAGCTGAGTCTGCCGCTGAAGTGAACGCTCACCTTGCGACTCCTCTGTCACGTGAAGCCAGTGGTGAAGATCTTCTGCGTCGCCCGGATATGACCTACGCACAGCTGACATCTTTGTCTGCGTTCGCCCCGGGTCTTGACGATGCACAGGCCGCAGAACAGGTTGAGATTCAGGTTAAATACGAAGGGTATATTGCCCGTCAGCAGGATGAAATAGACCGGCAGCAACGTAATGAAAACACTTTGTTGCCTGCGACTCTGGACTATCGCCAGGTTTCCGGTTTATCGAATGAAGTTATTGCCAAGCTTAATGATCACAAACCTGTGTCGATTGGTCAGGCATCACGTATTTCTGGTGTGACACCTGCGGCCATCTCCATTCTGCTGGTATGGCTGAAAAAACAAGGTATGCTGCGCCGCAGCGCGTAAAACCAATTTTGGCGGGTGCGTTTTGTTTACCCGCCCTACAGATTCGTTAGCCTGGTAAGCAAAACACCACCGGGCAAATTTTATAGACAGGTAACTGCCGTGCTCAACAAACTCTCTCGTCTGCTGGCTGATGCTGGTATTTCGCTTACCGATCACCAGAAAAATCAGTTGATTGCGTATGTCGATATGCTGCACAAATGGAACAAAGCGTACAATCTGACATCGGTGCGGGATCCCAATGAAATGCTGGTGCGCCATATTCTGGACAGCATCGTAGTCGCACCTCATTTGCAGGGGGAGCGCTTTATTGACGTTGGTACTGGCCCTGGTCTGCCGGGCATTCCGCTCTCCATAGTTCGTCCTGACGCCCATTTTACGCTGCTGGATAGCCTGGGGAAACGTGTTCGCTTCCTGCGCCAGGTGCAACATGAGCTTGCGCTTACTAACATCACCCCTGTACAGAGCCGGGTTGAAGAGTTTCCTTCTGAACCTCCATTTGATGGGGTGATAAGCCGTGCTTTTGCGTCGCTTAACGACATGGTGAGTTGGTGTCATCATTTACCCGGTCAAAACGGGCGTTTTTACGCGTTAAAGGGACAGTTGCCTGAAGATGAGATAGCCTCTCTACCTGCTGAATTTAGCGTCGAGTCTGTTGAAAAATTACGGGTTCCACAGCTGGACGGTGAACGCCATCTGGTGGTTATTAAGCCAAACAAAATTTAATATTTGTCAAAAAAAATAGAAAAAAAGCGGTGCTTCAGGTGTTAAAAATTGGAGGGTGTAGTGGGGTTAAATGTTGTTACATTTCACCTGTGCCTTACTGTTTTGCATCATAACTATAACGTACCGTTTTTTGTTAAATGCGAAACAAGTCAACTGTGAAAATATCAGTCTGCTAAAAATAGAACGTAAGAATTACCGTTTTGTGTTAATTTTTTATTATAAATGTCAATGAGTGGTTTTTTTGTTGTTAGGCGCTATTTCTAAAACAGTGACGATTTTTACGCTTAAATATCAAAAAGATGAAAAGGCATCATTTGCCACGTAAATAAATTATGCGAAGGTGAATATGTTCGATATGTGATCTGGTGCACGCTTTATCGCCAGTGTTTACGCGGTATTTGCAGTTTTGCATGATCGTTCACAGTTTGCCGAAAAGTAATAAATGAGGCCCAGAGAAAAATATTTAAACATTTATTCACTTTTTAGCTACTTATTGTTTGAAATCACGAAGGCGCACCGTATAATTTGACCGCTTTTTGATGCTTGACTCTAAGCCATAAAGAACGTTTTATACGACACGCGGCATACCTCGAAGGGAGCAGGAGTAAAAACGTGATGTCTATGTCGCTCTTGAGTCGAAACGTTGCTCGTAAGCTTTTGCTCACACAGCTTCTGGCGGTAATAGCAAGTGGATTGCTGTTTAGCCTCAAAGACCCTTTCTGGGGCATCTCCGCATTATGCGGGGGTTTGGCAGTGTTACTGCCGAATATGTTGTTTATGATATTTGCCTGGCGTCACCAGGCGCATACACCAGCAAAGGGCCGAGTTGCCTGGTCGTTCGCCTTCGGCGAAGCCTTCAAGGTGTTAGCGATGCTGGTTTTGCTGGTGGTGGCGTTGGCGGTTTTGAAGGCGGTATTCTTACCGCTGATCGTTACGTGGGTTTTGGTGCTGGTGGTTCAGATACTGGCGCCGGCTGTAATTAACAACAAAGGGTAAAGGCATCATGGCTTCAGAAAATATGACGCCGCAGGATTACATAGGACACCATCTGAACAACCTTCAGTTGGACCTGCGTACATTCTCGCTGGTGGATCCGCACAACCCCCCAGCCACCTTCTGGACGCTCAATATTGACTCCATGTTTTTCTCGGTGGTTCTGGGTCTGTTGTTCCTGCTTATGTTCCGTAGCGTTGCCAAAAAGGCGACCAGCGGCGTACCAGGTAAATTTCAGACCGCGATTGAGCTGGTAATCAGCTTTGTAAATGGTAGCGTGAAAGACATGTACCATGGCAAAAGCAAGCTGATTGCTCCGCTGGCCCTGACGATTTTCGTCTGGGTATTCCTGATGAACATGATGGACTTACTGCCTATCGACCTGCTGCCGTACATCGGTGAGCATATCTTTGGTCTGCCAGCTCTGCGTGTGGTTCCGTCTGCTGACGTGAACATCACCCTGTCTATGGCGCTGGGCGTATTTATCCTCATTCTGTTCTACAGCATCAAAATGAAAGGCATCGGTGGCTTCACGAAAGAGTTGACGCTGCAGCCGTTCAATCACTGGGCGTTCATTCCTGTCAACTTAATCCTTGAAGGGGTAAGCCTGCTGTCCAAACCAGTTTCTCTTGGTCTGCGACTGTTCGGCAACATGTACGCTGGTGAGCTGATTTTCATTCTGATTGCTGGTCTGTTGCCGTGGTGGTCACAGTGGATCCTGAATGTGCCATGGGCCATTTTCCACATACTGATTATCACGCTGCAAGCCTTCATCTTCATGGTTCTGACGATTGTCTATCTGTCGATGGCGTCTGAAGAGCATTAATTTACCAACACTACTACGTTTTAACTGAAACAAACTGGAGACTGTCATGGAAAACCTGAATATGGATCTGCTGTACATGGCTGCCGCTGTGATGATGGGTCTGGCGGCAATCGGTGCTGCGATCGGTATCGGCATCCTCGGGGGTAAATTCCTGGAAGGCGCAGCGCGTCAACCTGATCTGATTCCTCTGCTGCGTACTCAGTTCTTTATCGTTATGGGTCTGGTGGATGCTATCCCGATGATCGCTGTAGGTCTGGGTCTGTACGTGATGTTCGCTGTCGCGTAGTAAGCGTTGCTTGAATTAAAAGCAATATCAGAACGTTAACTAGATAGAGGCATTGTGCTGTGAATCTTAACGCAACAATCCTCGGCCAGGCCATCGCGTTTGTCCTGTTCGTTCTGTTCTGCATGAAGTACGTATGGCCGCCGTTAATGGCTGCCATCGAAAAACGTCAAAAAGAAATTGCTGACGGTCTTGCTTCTGCGGAACGAGCACATAAGGATCTTGACCTTGCAAAGGCCAGCGCGACCGACCAGCTGAAAAAGGCTAAAGCGGAAGCTCAGGTAATCATCGAGCAGGCGAACAAACGTCGCGCTCAGATCCTGGACGAAGCCAAAACTGAAGCAGAGCAGGAACGTACTAAAATCGTGGCACAAGCGCAGGCGGAAATTGAAGCCGAGCGTAAACGTGCTCGCGAAGAGCTGCGTAAGCAAGTTGCTATCCTGGCTGTTGCTGGCGCCGAGAAGATCATCGAACGTTCCGTGGATGAAGCTGCTAACAGCGACATCGTGGACAAACTTGTCGCTGAACTGTAAGGAGGGAGGGGCTGATGTCTGAATTTATTACGGTAGCTCGCCCCTACGCCAAAGCAGCTTTTGACTTTGCCGTTGAGCACCAAAGCGTTGACCGTTGGCAAGATATGCTGATGTTTGCCGCTGAGGTGACGAAAAACGAACAAATGGCAGAGCTTCTCTCTGGCGCGCTGGCGCCGGAAACGCTCGCTGAGTCGTTTATCGCAGTCTGCGGTGAGCAGCTGGACGAAAACGGCCAAAACCTGATTAAGGTGATGGCTGAAAATAACCGTCTGAATGCGCTCCCGGATGTTCTTGAGCAGTTTATTCACCTGCGTGCAGCCAGTGAGGCGATCTCTGAGGTAGAAGTTACTTCTGCCAATGCACTGAGTGATGAACAGCTTACGAAGATTAGTGCAGCGATGGAAAAACGTCTGTCACGCAAAGTTAAGCTGAATTGCAAAATCGATAAGTCTGTAATGGCAGGCGTAATCATCCGTGCGGGTGATATGGTCATTGATGGCAGCGTACGCGGCCGTCTTGAACGCCTTGCAGACGTCTTGCAGTCTTAAGGGGACTGGAGCATGCAACTGAATTCCACCGAAATCAGCGAACTGATCAAGCAGCGCATTGCTCAGTTCAGTGTTGTGAGCGAAGCTCACAACGAAGGTACTATTGTTTCTGTAAGTGACGGTGTTATCCGCATCCACGGCCTTGCCGACTGTATGCAGGGTGAGATGATTTCCCTGCCGGGTAACCGTTACGCAATCGCACTGAACCTGGAGCGCGACTCCGTAGGTGCAGTTGTGATGGGTCCATACGCTGACCTCGCCGAAGGCATGAAGGTTAAGTGTACGGGTCGTATTCTGGAAGTTCCGGTTGGCCGTGGCCTGCTGGGTCGTGTGGTGAACACTCTGGGTTCCCCAATCGACGGTAAAGGTCCGGTTGATAACGATGGCTTCTCGCCAATCGAAGTTATCGCTCCGGGCGTAATCGAACGTCAGTCCGTCGATCAGCCGGTACAGACCGGTTATAAATCCGTTGATGCTATGATCCCAATCGGTCGTGGTCAGCGTGAATTGATCATCGGTGACCGTCAGACCGGTAAAACCGCGATGGCAATCGATGCGATCATCAACCAGCGCGATTCCGGCATCAAATGTGTGTACGTGGCTATTGGCCAGAAAGCGTCCACTATTTCTAACGTGGTTCGTAAACTGGAAGAACACGGCGCACTGTCCAACACCATCGTTGTTGTGGCAACCGCGTCTGAATCCGCTGCACTGCAATATCTGGCGCCATATGCCGGTTGCGCAATGGGCGAATACTTCCGTGACCGCGGCGAAGATGCACTGATCGTTTATGATGACCTGTCCAAACAGGCCGTTGCTTACCGTCAGGTTTCCCTGCTGCTCCGTCGTCCGCCAGGACGTGAAGCATTCCCGGGCGACGTATTTTACCTCCACTCCCGTCTGCTGGAACGCGCATCCCGCGTTAACGCGGAATACGTTGAGAAGTTCACCAATGGTGAAGTTAAAGGTAAAACCGGCTCCCTGACCGCTCTGCCGATTATCGAAACCCAGGCGGGTGACGTTTCTGCGTTCGTTCCGACCAACGTAATTTCCATTACCGATGGTCAGATCTTCCTGGAAACCAACCTGTTTAACTCCGGTATTCGTCCGGCAGTTAACCCGGGTATCTCCGTATCTCGTGTAGGTGGCGCAGCGCAGACCAAGATCATTAAGAAACTGTCTGGTGGTATTCGTACCGCACTGGCACAGTATCGTGAACTGGCAGCGTTTTCTCAGTTCGCTTCCGACCTGGATGAAGCTACGCGTAAGCAGCTGAGCCACGGTCAGAAAGTAACTGAACTGCTGAAGCAGAAACAGTATGCCCCAATGTCTGTAGCACAGCAGGGTGTGGTGCTGTTTGCGGCTGAACGCGGTTACCTCGAAGATGTGGAACTGGCGAAAATCGGTAGTTTCGAAGCTGCTCTGCTGGCTTACGTCGACCGTGACCACGCTCCGCTGATGCAAGAGATTAACCAGTCCGGTGGCTATAACGATGAAATCGAAGGCAAGCTGAAAGCTATCCTCGATTCCTTCAAAGCAACCCAGTCCTGGTAACGTCTGGCGGTCTGTCCTAGGACGGACCGCAAGGCATTGAGGAGAAGCTCATGGCCGGCGCAAAAGAGATACGTAGTAAGATCGCAAGCGTCCAGAACACGCAGAAGATCACTAAAGCGATGGAGATGGTCGCCGCTTCCAAAATGCGTAAATCGCAGGATCGCATGGCGGCCAGCCGTCCTTATGCAGAGACCATGCGCAAAGTGATTGGTCACCTTGCGAATGGTAATCTGGAATATAAGCACCCTTACCTGGAAGAACGCGACGTTAAACGCGTGGGCTACCTGGTGGTGTCGACCGATCGTGGTCTGTGTGGCGGCTTGAACATTAACCTGTTCAAAAAACTGCTGGCAGATATGAAAACATGGTCCGATAAAGGCGTTCAGTGCGACATCGCAATGATCGGCTCTAAGGGCGTGTCTTTCTTTAACTCCGTTGGCGGTAACGTGGTTGCTCAGGTAACCGGTATGGGGGATAACCCTTCCCTGTCCGAACTGATCGGTCCGGTTAAAGTGATGCTGCAGGCCTACGATGAAGGCCGTCTGGACAGACTGTACGTTGTCAGCAACAAATTTATTAACACCATGTCTCAGGTGCCAACTCTTACCCAACTGTTGCCGTTACCGGCATCAGAAGATGAAGAGTTAAAACAAAAAGCCTGGGATTACCTGTATGAACCAGACCCGAAACCGCTGCTGGATACTCTGCTGCGTCGTTACGTTGAATCTCAGGTTTATCAGGGTGTGGTAGAAAACCTGGCCAGCGAGCAGGCCGCACGTATGGTGGCGATGAAAGCCGCGACCGACAATGGCGGCAGCCTGATTAAAGAGCTGCAGTTGGTATACAACAAAGCTCGTCAGGCCAGCATTACTCAGGAACTCACCGAAATCGTCGGTGGTGCATCCGCGGTATAACCAGGTTAATTCGTAGAGGATTCAAGATGGCTACTGGAAAAATTGTCCAGGTAATCGGCGCCGTGGTTGACGTCGAATTCCCTCAGGATGCCGTACCGCGCGTGTACGATGCTCTTGAGGTTATGAATGGTAATGAGAGCCTGGTGCTGGAAGTTCAGCAGCAGCTCGGCGGCGGTATCGTGCGTACCATCGCCATGGGTTCTTCCGACGGTCTGCGTCGTGGTCTGGAAGTTAAAGACCTCGAACACCCGATCGAAGTCCCGGTAGGTAAAGCAACCCTGGGTCGTATCATGAACGTTCTGGGTCACCCGATCGACATGAAAGGCGATATCGGTGAAGAAGAGCGTTGGGCTATCCACCGCGCAGCACCGTCCTATGAAGAGCTGTCCAGCTCTCAGGAACTGCTGGAAACCGGTATCAAAGTTATCGACCTGATGTGTCCGTTCGCGAAGGGCGGTAAAGTTGGTCTGTTCGGTGGTGCGGGTGTAGGTAAAACCGTAAACATGATGGAGCTGATCCGTAACATCGCGATCGAACACTCCGGTTACTCCGTGTTTGCAGGTGTTGGTGAGCGTACTCGTGAGGGTAACGACTTCTACCACGAAATGACCGACTCTAACGTTCTGGATAAAGTATCCCTGGTTTATGGCCAGATGAACGAGCCGCCGGGAAACCGTCTGCGCGTTGCTCTGACCGGTCTGACTATGGCTGAGAAGTTCCGTGACGAAGGTCGTGACGTTCTGTTGTTCGTTGATAACATCTATCGTTACACCCTGGCCGGTACGGAAGTATCTGCTCTGCTGGGTCGTATGCCTTCAGCGGTAGGCTACCAGCCGACCCTGGCGGAAGAGATGGGTGTTCTTCAGGAACGTATCACCTCTACTAAAACCGGTTCTATCACCTCCGTTCAGGCGGTATACGTACCTGCGGATGACTTGACTGACCCATCCCCAGCAACCACCTTTGCTCACTTGGATGCAACCGTGGTACTGAGCCGTCAGATCGCATCTCTGGGTATCTACCCGGCAGTTGACCCGCTGGATTCCACCAGCCGTCAGTTGGATCCGCTGGTTGTTGGTCAGGAACACTACGACACTGCGCGTGGCGTACAGTCCCTGTTGCAGCGTTATCAGGAACTGAAAGACATCATCGCCATCCTGGGTATGGATGAATTGTCTGAAGAAGATAAACTGGTGGTAGCACGTGCGCGTAAGATCCAGCGCTTCCTGTCCCAGCCGTTCTTCGTCGCGGAAGTATTTACCGGTTCCCCAGGTAAATATGTTTCCCTGAAAGACACCATCCGTGGCTTTAAAGGCATCATGGAAGGCGAATACGATCACCTGCCAGAGCAGGCGTTCTACATGGTTGGTTCTATCGACGAAGCCGTGGAAAAAGCCAAAAAACTTTAACGCCTTAATCGGAGGGTGATATGGCAATGACTTACCACCTGGACGTCGTCAGCGCAGAGCAACAAATGTTCTCTGGTCTGGTCGAAAAAATCCAGGTAACGGGTAGTGAAGGTGAACTGGGTATTTTCCCAGGGCATGCCCCGCTGCTCACCGCCATTAAGCCTGGTATGATCCGCATCGTTAAACAGTTCGGTCATGAAGAGTTTATCTACCTGTCCGGCGGCATTCTTGAAGTGCAGCCTGGCAACGTGACCGTACTGGCTGATACCGCGATTCGCGGGCAGGATCTCGATGAAGCGAGAGCCCTGGAAGCGAAACGTAAGGCTGAAGAGCACATTAAGAGCTCTCACGGTGACGTGGATTACGCTCAGGCATCTGCGGAACTGGCCAAAGCGATCGCGAAATTGCGCGTTATCGAGTTGACCAAAAAAGCGATGTAACACCGGCTTGAAAACACAAAAACCAGTCTGATTTCAGGCTGGTTTTTTTATGCCTGTGGTTTAAGTTATATAAGCTGAAAAGCTATTTTAATATTTATGTGATCTGTATCACGTAAATATTGATCGATTAAAAAATGAAGCGTAGACTTGTTTTTGTGATGAGTGTCACATAATTAACTCAGATAAAAACAGGATACCAACATGAAATTGATCAACAAAATCATCGCCCTTTTCAGCAACATGAACGTTTCTTTCGGCATGTTCAATCTGTAATACCCTGCCTGCAATGTGGCGCTGTGCTTAATGTGGTTTGTAAGTAAGCGCCGTCAGTCGTCTCACTCCCTGTTCTCATACTTTTCCCCTTAAATACAGCAAGTTGTCTTATCTATTTTTGTCTGCATAGTCTGAAATCATGACTCGCAGGTATTTTGCTGCTGCCGGCTGAATTTGAGCGATAAAATCGCGTGCTATGTACTAAATTCTTTATTCATTAGGCAAAAAAATAGCAAAAACATTAACCTAAGGCTTTAATAGGTACAGACTCCTGGTTTCGGGGAGACAAAAGACGCCGATATAGATGAAAATAGTTGATTAACAGGTAGGTATTTTCTCCTATTGAACGTTTTATCTTCGGCCCATTTCACGATGAAAAAAATGTAGTAATTTCAATGTGAAACGGTATAAATTCGTTCTCAAATTTAAGTCAGGACGTGTATGTTGAATAGTGCTATGAGCGTCGTGATCCTTGCCGCTGGCAAAGGTACACGCATGTATTCCGATCTCCCTAAAGTGCTGCACACTCTCGCGGGAAAGGCGATGGTCCAGCATGTCATTGATGCTGCTAATGAATTAGGGGCAACTCATGTACACCTGGTCTATGGACACGGTGGTGATTTGCTTAAGCAGACACTGAAAGAAGGCAACCTTAACTGGGTTCTGCAGGCAGAGCAGCTGGGAACCGGCCATGCGATGCAGCAGGCAGCGCCATTCTTTGGTGATGACGAAGACATTTTAATGCTCTATGGCGATGTCCCGCTAATCTCCACTACTACGTTACAACGCTTGCGTGATGCAAAACCGCAGGGTGGCATCGGCCTATTAACGGTAAAACTGGACGACCCAACCGGTTATGGGCGCATTACGCGTGATGACGGTAAAGTCACCGGTATCGTAGAGCATAAAGATGCTACCGACGAGCAGCGTCAGATCCAGGAAATCAACACCGGTATTCTGATTGCCAACGGCGCGGACATGAAGCGCTGGCTGTCAAAATTGACTAACAACAATGCGCAGGGTGAATACTACATCACCGATATCATAGCGCTTGCCTGGCAGGAAGGTCGTGAGATCACTGCCGTTCATCCGGACAGACTCAGTGAAGTGGAAGGCGTGAATAACCGCTTACAACTATCCCGTCTGGAGCGTGTGTACCAGTCTGAACAGGCTGAAAAACTGCTGTTGGCGGGGGTTATGCTGCGCGATCCGGCTCGTTTTGATCTGCGCGGTACGCTTATTCACGGGCGCGATGTTGAAATTGATACTAACGTTATCATTGAAGGTAACGTAACGCTCGGGAACCGCGTGAAGATAGGCGCAGGGTGCATAATCAAAAACAGCGTGATTGGTGATGACTGTGAGCTTAGTCCGTACAGTGTGGTTGAAGATGCACGCCTGGACGTTGCTTGCACTATCGGACCTTTCGCACGTCTGCGCCCGGGAGCCGAACTGCAGGAAGGCGCGCACGTAGGGAACTTCGTCGAAATGAAAAAAGCGCGTCTGGGTAAAGGCTCTAAAGCCGGTCATTTGACTTATCTGGGCGATGCGGAAATTGGCGATAATGTGAATATCGGTGCGGGTACGATCACCTGTAACTACGATGGTGCCAATAAGTTTAAAACCATTATTGGCGACGATGTTTTTGTTGGTTCAGACACTCAGCTGGTGGCTCCTGTTACCGTGGGTAAGGGCGCGACTATCGCAGCCGGAACTACCGTTACGCGAAATATCGCCGATAATGAACTGGTTTTAAGCCGCGTGCCGCAGGTCCATAAGCAGGACTGGAAACGTCCGGTGAAGAAAAAATAATTTTAGTTTTGTAGGCCTGATAAGGCGTAGCCATCATCAGGCAGACAGAGGGATGAGGAGGTAAATATATATCTCCCTCCCAATAGCAGTAACTATAAAAATAACCCCACTCTCTACAAGGCTCGGGGAGCCCGGAATACGGGCATTGCCCAAAGTATTTCGCGCCTTAGCAAGGCGGCAAACCTGGGAATCTTCGGGAGCTTACTGAGGTAAGTGACCGGAGTGAACAAGTGCAGCCAACGCAGCAACGGCGTGAAAGACGAAGGGTAAACAGGTTGACCGACAACGACAGGCATAATGCCTAAATTCGGAATCATAAAATATGTGTGGAATTGTTGGCGCTATCGCGCAGCGTGATGTAGCTGAAATCCTTCTCGAAGGTTTACGTCGTCTGGAATATCGTGGCTATGACTCTGCCGGTCTGGCAGTTGTCGATGCTGAAGGCAACATGACCCGTCTGCGTCGTCTGGGTAAAGTACAGATGCTTACCGCTGCTGCGGAAGAGCATCCGTTGCATGGCGGCACTGGTATTGCTCATACCCGTTGGGCGACCCATGGTGAACCTTCAGAAGCGAACGCGCATCCGCATGTTTCTGAACATATTGTGGTGGTGCATAACGGCATCATCGAAAACCATGAACCACTACGCGAAATGCTGAAAGCGCGTGGTTACACCTTTGTTTCTGAAACCGACACCGAAGTGATTGCTCACCTGGTGCATTGGGAGCTGGAACAGGGCGGAACCCTACGTGAAGCTGTGCTGCGGACTATCCCGCAACTGCGCGGTGCATACGGCACGGTGATCATGGATACCCGTAACCCGGAAGTCCTGCTGGCGGCACGTTCTGGTAGCCCGCTGGTTATTGGCTTGGGGATGGGTGAGAACTTTATCGCTTCCGATCAGCTGGCGCTGCTGCCGGTTACCCGTCGCTTTATCTTCCTTGAAGAAGGCGATATTGCGGAAGTGACCCGCCGTTCGGTCTCTATTTTCGATAAATCTGGCGAAGAAGTGACACGTCAGGATATCGAATCCAGTCTGCAATATGATGCTGGCGAAAAAGGTATTTACCGCCACTACATGCAGAAAGAGATTTACGAACAGCCGAACGCGATTAAAAACACCCTTACCGGGCGTATCAGCCATGGTGAAGTGGATTTAAGCGAGCTGGGTCCGAATGCCAACGAGCTGCTGTCTCAGGTGGAGCATATCCAGATTATCGCCTGTGGTACCTCGTACAACTCAGGTATGGTATCACGCTACTGGTTCGAGTCGCTGGCAGGTATTTCCTGTGATGTGGAAATCGCTTCCGAGTTCCGCTATCGCAAATCAGCTGTGCGTCGTAACAGCCTGATGATCACTCTTTCCCAGTCTGGTGAAACGGCGGATACCCTGGCGGGTCTGCGCTTGTCTAAAGATCTGGGCTATCTGGGATCGCTGGCTATCTGTAACGTACCGGGATCTTCTCTGGTGCGTGAATCAGACCTGGCGATAATGACCAATGCCGGGACTGAAATAGGCGTGGCTTCGACGAAAGCATTTACCACTCAGTTGACAGTTCTGTTGATGCTGGTGGCGAAACTGTCTCGTCTGAAAGGCCTGGATGCGTCAATCGAACAGGAGATCGTTCACGGTCTGCAGGCATTGCCGAGCCGCATTGAACAGATGCTGTCTCAGGACAAACGTATCGCAGCTCTGGCGGAAGATTTCTCTGACAAACATCATGCGCTGTTCCTTGGCCGTGGCGATCAGTATCCGATTGCGCTGGAAGGCGCGCTGAAGTTAAAAGAGATCTCTTATATTCACGCTGAAGCTTATGCCGCTGGCGAACTGAAACACGGCCCGCTGGCGCTGATTGATGCCGATATGCCGGTTATCGTGGTTGCACCGAACAACGAACTGTTGGAAAAACTGAAATCCAACATTGAAGAAGTTCGTGCCCGCGGCGGCCAGTTATACGTCTTCGCCGATCAGGATGCTGGGTTCACTAGCAGCGAAAACATGCACATCATTGAGATGCCGCATGTGGAAGAGGTCATTGCACCGATCTTCTACACTGTTCCGCTGCAGTTGCTGGCTTATCACGTGGCGCTGATTAAAGGCACCGATGTGGATCAGCCGCGTAACCTGGCTAAATCGGTTACTGTAGAGTAAGTCGGTTATAGTGAAAATGCCCCGCTTTTGGCGGGGCTTTTTTTATGCGTTGTTCTGTTTTTAATCAACTATCCCGCCTTTTTTATGTGACAAACCGTCATCTTCAGCTACTGTTTTCAGTGTCATAAAAAGAAATTTTTTGCGAAATATTACCGTCACGTGTCATTTCAACTGATTATTTTTATTGGTTTTTTTTATTTGTTTTGTCTGATTTATTTCGTTGTCATAAAACTGTCATATTTCGTACATTTAACTGTCACCTGTTTATCCTATTTTGCTCATCGTAGCCACTTAACAATGATTTACGAAAATCGTGCAGGAGACATTATGAAAGTTATGCGTACCACTGTCGCAACTGTTGTCGCCGCGACCTTATCGATGAGTGCTTTCTCTGTATTCGCAGCAGCAAGCCTGACAGGTGCAGGTGCAACTTTTCCTGCGCCGGTGTATGCCAAATGGGCTGATACCTATCAGAAAGAGACCGGTAGCAAAGTAAACTACCAGGGTATCGGCTCCTCCGGTGGTGTAAAACAAATTACTGCAAATACCGTTGATTTCGGTGCATCTGATGCACCATTGTCTGATGAGAAACTGGCACAGGAAGGTCTTTTCCAGTTCCCAACAGTGATCGGCGGTGTGGTGCTGGCGGTGAATATCCCAGGCCTGAAATCCGGTGAGCTGGTGCTTGACGGTAAAACGCTGGGTGACATCTATCTCGGCAAAATTAAGAAGTGGGATGATGAAGCCATCACCAAACTGAACCCGGGTCTGAAACTACCTTCTCAGAATATCGCCGTTGTTCGTCGTGCTGATGGTTCCGGTACTTCCTTCGTATTCACCAGCTATCTGGCAAAAGTGAATGAAGAGTGGAAATCTAAAATTGGTTCAGGCTCTACCGTTAACTGGCCAACCGGTCTGGGTGGTAAAGGCAACGACGGTATCGCCGCGTTCGTACAGCGTCTGCCAGGCTCTATCGGCTACGTTGAATATGCTTATGCTAAGCAGAACAACCTGGCCTATACCAAACTGGTTACTGCTGACGGCAAACCGGTAAGTCCGACCGAAGAAAGTTTCGCTAATGCGGCTAAAGGCGCTGACTGGAGCAAAACTTTTGCCCAGGATCTGACTAACCAGAAAGGTGACGAGGCGTGGCCAATCACGTCTACAACCTTCATTCTGGTTCATAAAGAGCAGAAGAAACCTGAGCAAGGCGCTGAGGTGCTGAAATTCTTTGACTGGGCATACAAAAATGGCGGCAAGCAGGCCAATGACCTGGATTACGCCAGCCTGCCGGACAGCGTGGTTGAGCAGATTCGTGCTGCATGGAAGACCAACGTGAAAGACAGCAGTGGTAAAGCGCTGTATTAACAGAATATCTTTGACGAATTGGCGGATGGCGCTACGCTTATCCGCCCTACGGTTCAGACTGTAGGCCCAATGTATAGACCGGATAAGCGTAGCGCCATCCGGTTTGGGCAACTTCGTAAAACGTGTTTAATGGAAAGAGTAATTTATGGCTGCAACCAAGCCTGCTTTTAACCCTCCGGGTAAAAAGGGTGACATGATATTCAGTGCGCTGGTAAAACTGGCTGCGCTGATTGTGCTATTGATGTTGGGTGGCATTATTGTCTCTCTGGTCATCTCCTCCTGGCCAAGCATCCAGAAATTTGGTTTCTCGTTCCTGTGGACCAAAGAATGGGATGCGCCAAACGATATTTACGGTGCGCTGGTACCAATTTACGGTACGTTGGTCACCTCTCTTATTGCACTGCTGATTGCCGTTCCGGTGAGCTTCGGCATTGCGTTGTTTCTGACGGAATTAGCGCCTGGCTGGCTGCGTCGCCCGCTGGGTATCGCTATCGAACTGCTGGCGGCGATCCCGAGTATCGTTTACGGCATGTGGGGCTTGTTTATCTTTGCTCCGCTGTTCGCAACCTACTTCCAGGAGCCAGTCGGTAACATTCTTTCCAATATCCCGTTTGTTGGTGCCCTGTTCTCCGGTCCGGCATTTGGCATTGGTATTCTGGCCGCTGGCGTGATCCTTGCCATCATGATCATCCCGTACATTGCAGCCGTTATGCGCGATGTGTTCGAACAAACGCCGGTGCTGATGAAAGAGTCAGCCTATGGTATCGGTTGCACTACCTGGGAAGTTATCTGGCGTATCGTCCTGCCGTTCACCAAAAATGGTGTGATTGGTGGCGTGATGCTGGGCCTTGGGCGCGCGTTGGGTGAAACCATGGCGGTAACCTTTATTATCGGTAACACCTACCAGCTCGACAGTGCGTCGCTGTACATGCCGGGCAACAGCATTACCTCTGCGCTGGCGAATGAGTTTGCCGAAGCGGAATCTGGCTTGCATGTTGCTGCGCTGATGGAACTGGGGCTGATCCTGTTTGTGATCACCTTCATCGTGCTGGCGGCATCTAAGTTCATGATCATGCGCCTAGCGAAAAACGAGGGGGCACGCTAATGGCTACGCTTGAAATGCAAAACACAGCCGCGCTGGCGGAATCCCGCCGTAAGATGCAGGCGCGTCGCCGTATGAAAAACCGCATCGCGCTGACGCTCTCTATGGCGACGATGGCATTCGGTCTGTTCTGGCTTATCTGGATCCTGATGTCCACGGTTACCCGTGGTATTGATGGCATGTCGCTGGCACTGTTCACCGAAATGACGCCTCCGCCAAATACCGCTGGTGGTGGTCTGGCGAACGCTCTGGCCGGTAGCGGACTGTTGATTCTGTGGGCGACCGTGTTTGGTACACCGCTCGGTATTATGGCGGGCATCTATCTGGCCGAGTACGGGCGTAAGTCCTGGCTGGCTGAGGTGATCCGTTTTATCAATGATATTCTGCTTTCTGCACCATCAATTGTTGTTGGTCTGTTCGTTTACACCATTGTGGTGGCGAAGATGGAGCACTTCTCCGGCTGGGCGGGTGTTATCGCGTTGGCACTGCTGCAGGTGCCTATCGTTATCCGCACCACCGAGAACATGCTCAAACTGGTGCCGGACAGCCTGCGTGAAGCGGCATATGCGCTGGGTACGCCGAAGTGGAGGATGATTTCTGCTATCACCCTGAAAGCGTCTGTCTCCGGCATTATTACAGGCGTTCTGCTGGCGATTGCGCGTATTGCGGGTGAAACCGCCCCGCTGTTGTTTACGTCGCTCTCCAATCAGTTCTGGAGCACCGACATGATGCAGCCCATTGCCAACCTGCCGGTAACGATATTTAAGTTTGCGATGAGCCCATTTGCTGAATGGCAGCAACTGGCCTGGGCCGGGGTGTTGATTATTACCCTGTGCGTACTGTTGCTGAATATTCTGGCGCGCGTGATTTTCGCGAAGAAGAAACACGGTTAATTATTTACGGCGCGGCCAACGACGGCGGCGCTGAATGAGGAAGAGATTGAGATGAGTATGGTTAACACGACTCCGGGTAAAATTTCAGTACGTGACCTGAACTTCTACTACGGCAAATTCCATGCCCTGAAGAACATCAACCTGGATATTGCTAAAAACCAGGTAACTGCGTTTATCGGCCCGTCAGGTTGCGGTAAATCAACGTTGCTGCGTACTTTTAACAAAATGTTTGAACTGTACCCGGAGCAGCGTGCAGAAGGTGAAATCCTGCTGGATGGCGACAATATACTTACCAACACCCAGGATATCGCACTGCTTCGTGCCAAAGTGGGGATGGTGTTCCAGAAACCGACGCCGTTCCCGATGTCCATTTATGACAACATCGCATTTGGTGTACGCCTGTTTGAAAAGCTCTCCCGTGCGGATATGGATGAGCGTGTGCAGTGGGCGTTGACCAAGGCCGCATTATGGAACGAAACCAAAGATAAACTGCACCAGAGCGGGTACTCTCTCTCCGGTGGTCAGCAGCAGCGTTTATGCATTGCGCGTGGTATCGCCATTCGCCCGGAAGTACTGCTGCTGGATGAGCCATGCTCAGCGCTCGACCCGATCTCCACCGGGCGTATCGAAGAGCTGATCACCGAGCTTAAAGAGGATTACACCGTTGTTATCGTCACCCACAACATGCAGCAGGCTGCACGTTGTTCAGACCACACGGCGTTTATGTACCTGGGCGAATTGATTGAGTTCAGCAACACGGACGATCTGTTCACCAAGCCCGCGAAGAAACAAACTGAAGACTACATTACCGGTCGCTACGGTTGATATGCCCTTCAGCTTTCAAGCGATAACCGCGTTGGCTGCCTTTGCTCACCCCAGTCACGTAGTAGGCTACGCTCCCGGGGACTCGCGCAGTTGCCGCCTTGTTCTCGCTCGAAATCTTTTGGACATCTGGAGAAATGATGGACAATTTAAATCTTAATAAACATATTTCCGGCCAGTTCAATGCAGAACTGGAGAGTATTCGTACCCAGGTGATGACCATGGGCGGCATGGTAGAGCAGCAGCTTTCTGATGCGATTACCGCCATGCATAATCAGGACAGCGAGCTGGCGAAGCGCGTCATTGAAGGCGACAAGAACGTCAACATGATGGAAGTGGCGATTGATGAAGCTTGTGTGCGTATCATCGCCAAGCGTCAGCCGACGGCGAGCGACCTGCGTCTGGTAATGGCAATTATCAAAACCATCGCTGAACTGGAACGTATTGGTGATGTGGCCGACAAAATTTGCCGCACCGCGCTGGAAAAATTCTCTCAGCAGCATCAGCCGCTGCTGGTAAGCCTGGAATCACTGGGTCGCCACACCGTGCAAATGCTGCATGATGTGCTGGATGCCTTTGCGCGTATGGATCTGGACGAAGCGGTACGTATCTACCGTGAAGACAAGAAAGTTGACCAGGAATATGAAGGTATCGTGCGTCAACTGATGACTTACATGATGGAAGACCCGCGCACTATTCCAAGCGTACTTACCGCGCTGTTCTGTGCGCGCTCTATCGAGCGTATCGGTGACCGTTGCCAGAATATTTGCGAATACATCTTCTACTTCGTGAAGGGGCAGGATTTCCGTCACGTGGGCGGCGATGAGCTGGATAAGCTGCTGGCGGGTAAAGATCCGAAAGAGTAATAGTTGTGTGATCCGCAGGCCCGGTAAGCTTGCACCTCCGGGCAGTTCGCCGGATGGCGCTAATGCTTATCCGGCCTACAATATAATGACCATTTCGACATCATTAGCGCGTCAAACTCCACCCACGAGCCTTCCACAACTCAGGTAACTGCGCCAGATCGGTAAAGGTCGTTACTTTTGGATGATCGATCGGCTTGTTGTGTGGATCGGCACAGAAGTAGAAAACCTCCATTCCCGCATCGATTCCCGACTGCGCACCTGCACTGGAATCATCCACCAGAATGCAGTTTTCTGCGTTGACGTTCATTGCTTTTGCCGCATGAAACATCAGGGCCGGATCGGGCTTCCAGCGCTGAATATCATAGCCACTGAACAATAAATCAGGGAAATGATGCAACATACCCAGCTTACCCAGAGAATGCTGCATTTTGCTGACCGGACCGTTAGACACCACGCATATGGGCACAGCCATGCTGTCCAGCAATGAATTAGCCCCTGCAATCACCTCCAGTTCGGTATCGAACAGGCGTGCGACCTCAGCGCGGTAAACGGGTTCTAAATCGGCTTTCGCCAGTTCGACACCGTGTTCTTCGTTGATAATGTCGATGATCTCGTAGAGCTTTACCCCCTTGAAGCGCTTAAAAATCTCTTCAAGATCGAGCGTAATGCCGAACGCCTGGAACATGCTGACATACGCGCGAGAACAAATTACTTCACTGTCGACAAGGGTACCGTCACAGTCAAAAAATACGGCTTCTATCTGGGACATGTCATTTCCATTTTAACAAGTTTAACGTTTACGTAATGCATAATGGGGTGACGCAATCGTTGCCGTATAAGCAAATTCAATGAAAAAAGTTGCTCATAACCCAACCCTATTGTCGCATTTTGGTATAGGATAGCGACGAATTTTCCCTCCTTGTTCGGAAATTGATAATGAGTCAACAACACACAACCCAGGCTTCTGGCCAGGGGATGCTGGAACGCGTGTTCAAGCTGCGCGAACATGGCACGACGGCGCGGACCGAAGTGATCGCCGGTTTCACTACTTTCCTGACGATGGTGTATATCGTTTTTGTTAACCCGCAAATTCTTGGCGTTGCGGGTATGGATACCAGTGCAGTCTTTGTCACCACCTGTCTGATTGCTGCATTTGGTAGCATCCTGATGGGACTGTTTGCCAACCTGCCGGTAGCGCTTGCACCTGCGATGGGGCTGAACGCATTTTTTGCCTTTGTAGTCGTCGGTGCGATGGGGTTGTCATGGCAGATTGGTATGGGCGCTATCTTCTGGGGCGCGGTTGGTCTGCTGCTGCTGACAATTTTCCGTGTGCGTTACTGGATGATCGCCAATATTCCGGTCAGCCTGCGCGTGGGGATCACCAGCGGTATCGGCCTGTTTATCGGCATGATGGGGCTGAAAAATGCCGGCGTTATCGTGGCGAATAAAGATACGCTGGTTTCTATCGGCAACCTGACTTCCCACAGCGTGCTGCTGGGCGTTCTGGGCTTCTTTATTATCGCGATTCTGGCATCACGCAACATTCATGCGGCGGTACTGGTCTCGATCATTGTTACCACTCTGTTGGGCTGGTTGCTGGGCGATGTCCACTACAACGGTATTGTATCTGCGCCGCCGAGCGTTATGTCCGTCATCGGGCATGTTGATCTGGCCGGTTCATTTAACATTGGTCTGGCGGGCGTTATTTTCTCTTTCATGCTGGTCAACCTGTTTGACTCCTCTGGTACGCTGATTGGCGTCACGGATAAAGCCGGCCTGGCGGACGCAAAGGGCAAGTTCCCGCGCATGAAGCAGGCGTTGTTTGTGGATAGCGTTTCGTCTGTTACCGGTGCGTTTATCGGTACATCTTCTGTAACCGCGTATATTGAATCCTCTTCCGGGGTTTCGGTCGGTGGGCGTACCGGCCTGACAGCGGTTGTTGTTGGTCTGCTGTTCCTGCTGGTTATCTTCCTTTCGCCGTTGGCGGGAATGGTTCCGGGATATGCGGCAGCCGGTGCGCTGATTTACGTTGGCGTACTGATGACGTCCAGCCTGTCACGTGTGAAGTGGGATGACCTGACAGAAGCCGTTCCGGCGTTTATTACTGCGGTAATGATGCCGTTTAGCTTCTCCATTACCGAAGGTATTGCGCTGGGCTTTATTTCCTACTGCGTAATGAAAATCGGTACCGGGCGCTTCCGTGACCTCAGCCCGTGCGTCATTGTTGTCGCGCTGCTGTTTGTACTAAAGATTGTGTTTATTGACGCACATTGATTTACCAGCTGCTTCAGCTTCACATTATGAAGCTGAAGCGGCTCCTCTGGTTATCCTGCATTATTCCTCCCCCTGCTAATTATCTTTTTCTGAATAAAAATAGACTGTAATTGATTAAAAATAATTATGAATAATAACCAAGGCTAAATATCTGTTTGGTCATAACAAGGTAAATAGCAAAATTGCACACCCGTTTCCCAGAAATCGTCACGGTTCATCCTATGACGCAGTGGTGCTGGCCTCGGTTGCGGTTTCAATTAGTTAAACACTCTGTTAATAAATTGAAATGTTTAAATTTCATTATTTTTGAAATATCAAAAATAGCCTTAATAAATGCAGGGTGCATTTCAAGTTTCGCATGCGTTTTTTTCGTTACTGTTTCTTATCTCTATAAAAAGGAATTCAGAAATGAAAAAGACGACCACTGGGATACTTTGTGTTTCTCTGCTTTTTCCATTGTTCGCGTCGGCATCCAGCGTAACGCTGGATGGGCACTCGTTAACGCTGGATGAAGCCTGGGCTATCGCACAGGGACAAAAACAAGTCGATATTGCGTCAACCGCCATGAATCGCGTCGATAAAGCCAACAAACTATTGATGATCGCTGCGGGAAAAGGTGTCCCGGTTTATGGGCTAACCGTTGGTGTTGGTTTGAACAAAGACAAATCACTGTTTGATGCGCACGGGAAATTAACTCCGGAAGTTATCCAGGCGTCGCGTGAATTTAATATCAATGCACTGCATGCACATGCTGCAGGTGTTGGTCCTGATATGCCTGACGAACTGGTGCGTCTGGCGATGGTGATCCGTCTTAACACGATGCTGACGGGGAATACTGGCGCTCAACCGCAGGTTGCCAGGATGTACCAGCAGCTACTCAACAAACATATCACCCCTGTGATACCGTCGCGCGGTTCTGTTGGTGAAGCTGATATTACCCTCGCATCCCATATTGGCGATGTAATGATTGGTGAATGGCGTGTGCGTGTGAACGGCACCGAGATGGCTTCCGCAAAAGCGCTACAACAAGCCGGCATCGCGAAACTCGAACCGCTCGGTAAGGACGCGCTCTCTATCCTCTCTTCAAATGCAATTTCCGCCGCGTATTCAGCCAAAGCGTTGCTGGAGTCCAGGCAGATTATCAACATTACGCCAGCGGTGTTTGGTTTGTCTCTGGAAGCGCTGGATGGCAACGTTGCACCATTCTTGTACCAAAGCTTAAGTGTGCGACCTTTCCCCGGTGTGCAGGATACCGGGGGAAGCATTCGTAATGCGCTAAGCGGATCTTATCTCTGGCAGCATCAGGACGGGCGCCCTTTGCAGGATCCCCTTTCTTTCCGTACGACGGTATTTGTGCTGAATGAAGCGCGTCGTGAATGGAACGAAGCCTGGCAGATGCTGGAAATTCAACTAAACAGCTCCGACGATAATCCTGCGGTGATTGTGGATGCAGACCACTCGTTGGCGGAGAACAGTCAGGTTGAGCAGTACTTTGTTAGTGCGACAGATGCTAACGGTGAAACCATAAGCGGCGCGATTTTCCCTACCTCTAATTTTGAACCCCTCCCGCTGGCGCTGGCGATTCAGAACTTGTCTTTAGCAATGGGGCATCTGGCGCATAACAGCGTTCAACGCACGTTACACCTGTCTGATGATCATTTCACCGGTCTAAGCCGCTTTCTCGCGTCTGATACCAATCAGAAAGGACACGCTTTCGGTGCTATCCAGAAACCTCAGGTAGCGTTGCTGGCGGATATTCGCGATTTGGTTAACCCGGTCTCTCTCGATGGTCAACCGATGGCGGGAACCATTGAGGATACTTATACCAATAACCTGCGAGCCTCCAAACGACTGAGTCAAATTGCCGATGATATGTGCAATATCTATGGTCTGGAGCTGTTGCACGCCAGTCAGGCTATCGATTTACGCAAGCAGAAAAAACCAGATCTGAAGCTGGGCGAACTGACAGGAAAACTCTTTGCTACTTATCGTGAAAAGGTTCCGTTTGTTACCCAGGATCGGATTTTCAGTGACAACATTGCGGACTCTTCTGCGATGGTGGCGTCATTCCCTGCCAGCTCACTGGTCAGCATGAAGACAGGGAGCAAATGACGGCAATGAAAAAAAACAGCGATGTGTCGCGGCGAGCTTTTCTAACCCAAAGCACAATCCTGGCGACAGGCGGCGCACTGGCGACGCTGACGGGAACGGCATGGGCGCAGGAGAGCTGCGCCCAGGTTCAGGGTGTTCGCTACCATAAAATTTACGATGTGATTGTGGTCGGGAGTGGTTTTGCCGGTTTGGCCGCCGCACTTGAAGCGGTGCAGGCCGGTCGCAGTGTTCTGGTTATTGATAAAATGCCTGTTTTTGGCGGTAACTCGGCGATTAACGGCGGTGCGGTCGCCGTTGCCGATTCTCCCCCGCAGCGAAAAGAGGGGATCGTCGATTCACCTGAGCTGATGTACAAGGACATGCTTAAGGCCGGACGCGGCCTGAATGATAAAGAGCAGCTGAAAATTCTGGTTGAGAATACGAACGCGGCGTATGAATTCACGCTTAAACACGGCGTAAAGTACAAACCGTTTGTACAACACTTTGGCGGCCATTCAGTCCCTCGTACGCTGCAAACCGTGGAGAGTTCCGGTGCGGGGATCACCCGTCCATTGAAAGAATCCGCCGCGAAAATGGGCGTGGTTTTCCGTTCTCAATGCAAGCTGGAATCTTTCCTGCAAAACGCGCAAGGGCGTGTGATTGGTCTGACGGTTCGCGATGGCTATCAATTCCCTGACGAACAAACCGGGCAGATTCGTCATTACGGCGCACGTTATGGCGTAGTGATGTGTTCTGGTGGTTTTTCTAATGATTTGCGTTTCCGCAAACTGCAAAACCCCATGCTGGATGAGCGAGTAGACTCCACCAACCATCCTGGTGCCACGGCGGAATGCCTGGTACACATGCTGCGTATTGGCGCAACACCCGTACAGCTAGATCTAATCCAGCTAGGTCCCTGGTCATCGCCGGACGAACGAGGCTTCGGCTATGTGTCGCAGTTCAATACTATTTCCGGTTTTCCCAACGGGATCATGGTCAACCCGCGTACAGGTCACCGTTTCACAAACGAACTTGCCGATCGCAAAGAGCGTGAAGAGGGCATTCTGGCGCAGGTAGATGAAAAAGGTAATCCACTTTATCCCATCTGCTTCACGACGCTGGAAGGTGCAAAACTGGCCCAGAGTCTGGGGCATGCATTGCACTATGGCGTAGCCTGGCAGTTTGACTCGCTGGAACAACTGGCGGCTCATTTTGGTATCCCTTTCTCCACGCTGCAGGATGAGGTAGATGCCTACAATGCCGCTGTTGCACGTAAAGGCGGTGATCGGATGAAGAAAGATGTCAGTCGTGCTGTGCCGCTGGAGAAGGGGCCGTTTGTCGCGGTGCGCGTGTGGCCCAAAGTGCACTATGTCATGGGCGGGGTACAAATCAGCATGCGCGCGGAGGTACTCAATGCGGCGGATAGTCAACCGATTCCTGGGTTATATGCTGCCGGAGAAGCAACCGCGGGGTCACATGGTGGTAGCCGCCTCGGTAGTTGCGCCGTTGCAGACTGTCTGGTCTTCGGTCGTATAGCCGGTCTCAGCGCCGCCTCTGCAACCGCGGCGGATGATTCATTTGATGTTGGGGGAATTTAACATGGCAAAATTTTGCATGGCCTTGTTACTGCTGTTGACTGGCAGTTTTTCTCAACTTGGTGTTGCAGCAGATAACGAAGCCGCCTTTCACCAGCAACTGAATACGATGGCTGTTAAGCCTTATCATCATTCTCTGGAAGCCACCGGGCGCGATACATCATGCCAATTGTGTCATGGCGCCAGCACGCCAGTCGCCGCTCCAAATGATAAAGCATGCCTGAGTTGTCATGGAACGCGGGATCAGATTGCGGGATTAACGCAGCCAGATCCACATAAAAAGAATGCCGAGCCTAATCCGCATGATTCGATGCATTACGGCAAAGATGTTCCCTGCACTGCCTGCCATAACGAGCACAAACCTTCGGTTATCTACTGCAACAACTGCCACCTCTTTAAATATCCGGATATGAAGCCATGAGGGATATTATGTGTGGGCTCTTAAAGAGAGGTTTGTTTTGTCTGGTATCAGGATTGATATCGCTGTCGGGGTATTCCGCTCCGATCCTGACAGCGCAGCTCAATCAACCCTGTCAGGAATGCCATGCTGACAGTGACATTCAGGGAATATCAACCGATAAAGTGCAGGCTAATTTATTCGTCTCAATGGATAAATATCACGACAGCGTACATGGCAATGTGCCATGTATCGCTTGCCATCAGAGTCAGCCGGAAAGTGAGGGGTTTTCAGCCACCCCGCATGTGCTAAAACCCATTGGCGATAAGGTTTGTGAGAGCTGCCACGGCGTTGTGATGCGCGATACCGTGCATGCCATGCAGCAAAGCGTACATAATCAAAAGATTGCGAAAGGGCTGTTTTCCTGTACCTCCTGCCATAATGCGCACACGATGACGGCCGGGGAGATTAATCATCCAGATAAAAAACAAATCGCAGATGGTAATCTGATGTGCACCAATTGCCATTCGCGGGCAGGTGTATTTTCGCAGTTATCCGGGGGAAAGGCTTCTAAATCTCAGGATATGGCGCATTCAGCGCTACCTTATGCCACACAACACCTCAGTAGCCTGCGGTGTATTGATTGTCATGCTGATGCCACAGATACAACGTTGCACCGGATATTACCGGCCTCACAAACGATTGGATGTGAGCAGTGTCATGGTGACGGATCGCTGCTTAGTGCTCGCCACAAAACGTTTGCCCCTGATGAAAACACCATTGCTGGCAGTAAGTTGGGGAAAGGATTATTTGACGACCTTGCGCTCAGAAATAAACTGGCGGCGGTCGCGGTCTCAGCCCCTGTTGTTCGTCAGGTTGATGGTGCCCTGTTTACCGATACCTATATGATCGGCAATAACGGGAGTGGGCGAGTCGATCGTTTGTTTGCATTCGTTCTGTGTGGATTCGTTATTCTGCTTATTTGCCATGGTTTGGGGCGACTTGTGATATCTCATCAGGCAACAGGCGGAAAGATAAAAAAACGTTATCTCTATACGTTGCCCGTTCGCTGCTGGCACTGGCTAAATGCACTTTGTTTTGCCGTACTTATTATCAGTGGTTGCGCATTGCACTGGGTAAGTTCTCGATTCTCTCTTTGGGTCGATGTACATAATATTACTGGCGTGCTTTTGTGTGTTATCTGGTTGGGCTTTATTCTGCTGGCCTGCTGCGGTAACGGACATCACTATCGGGTTCGTTGGCAGGGAATTATTGGGCGCCTGGTACGTCAGACTCGTTATTATTTGTATAGTATTTTCCGCGGAGAACCTCACCCGGAACATGCTTCGTCTGCGGCTAAATTTAATATCCTGCAACAACTGGGTTATATCGTCGTGATGTTTCTGTTGTTACCGCTACTGATTATCACCGGGTTATTGATGATGTACCCCGGTTATACGCCGGAAACCCTCTTCACATTGCCGGGTAAGCAAGTCGTTGCATATCTCCACTATGGTCTTGCTGTCACGATGGTGGCATTTATCATCATACATCTGTATTTGTGCAGTACTGGTGATACGCCAGGTGCGCTGATTAAAGGAATGATTGACGGTTTTCATCGTACCAGGACGCGTAAATAAAGGCGTTGCTCCCCTTTCCCTCATAATGAAAGGGGAGTGCTACTATTTATCTTTCACTGCAATACCGAGTTTCTTTATTTTGCTGTACAGGGTATTGCTATTCACACCAAGCAGTTCCGCTGCCCCACCTTTCCCTGAAATTTTCCCCCGCGTCTGGCGCAGCGCCAGTTGAATATGTTGACGCATCGCTTCATCAAGTGGCGCAATGGCATTGGTATTCATCTCGCCAGGCAGCATGATGTTGAGCTCATTGAGAGTGCCGCGAAAAAAGGCGTTTTCTAACAAACCAATTAATTCAGTAATATTGCCTGGCCAGTTGTACTCCCAAAGCAGGCGAAGAGAGTCTTCGCCTAAAACAGGTAAGGAGGCCTGTTTATGCTGTTTCGACAGGTATCTCAGATAGTGTATCAACAGAAGCGGAATATCGTTATGTCGATAACGGAGCGGAGGTAGCGTAATAACCTGACAGAGAATGTTGGCGTACCGTTGGCTTGTTATATTATGCTGATGAATGCTGTGATTTTCACTGTTACTGGGTATTTGAGTAGCTGAAAATGGTAGGGTCTGAATGGCTATAACCTGTATCTGGCAATATTCTCGGTAGTTTGAATGCAACCCCAGCAGAAAATTTTGCCAGCGCTCGGGTAATAACCTTATTTCATTTATCTGCAAAGACCCCTGATGCAATTCCAGAAATAAAGCAATGTTCGGTGGCAGAGCAAAATCGATAACCACCGTTTTGTTCACTTTTCCATTTTTTATGATTATCAATTGCCGGGCGGAGGCATCAAGTATTCCATAATAATGAATGCCGTTAGAATTGCGCTGTCGTAAAGCAGCTACAAAGGTTTTTTTTCCGACGCCCTCTTCACCCAACATCAGAATGGGTTGTTTACTATTTGCCAGTTCATCTAACGAATTATAAAGCTGGTACAGTGGGATATTGGACGGGCTGACAACGAATTGCTCATCTTCTTCTGATGCAGGAAGTCCTGGTATAAGAGGGGGGATATTTTTCAGTAAGAGGTTATGCCGTGACAGGGCAATGAAGGCAAGCAAGGAGAGCTCTCCTCGTACTGATTCAAACAACGCCGTATGCTGCGGTGTAAAGGCATTTGTATGGTAACTAAACACCCCCATTGCACCCAAACGCACGCCGTCCAGATGCATGCGCATCAGTATAAGGGATTTGATATTACGAAAGCAGGTATTTACAACATATTGAGTCAGCGGGCACTGACTCAGATTATCAATAAGTTGAGTGGAGAAATTATCCGAATAATCGAATTGTCGGGCAATGTTTTCAGGAATAGGGATGACATCCCGTTTCAGTCGTGCCGTTTTATGTGTCGCCAGTGCTAAAAACTGAATACAGCGGATGTCACTACGATAGTAGTTAAAAAAAATACCATCACATTCTATAGAATCTGGTATCGCCTGCAGGCAGGCATACATGGATTTCTCCAGCTGTGTACTGCTACATACTGCTGTCCGCAAATGTGACAAAGTCCTGTCCATGGCATATCCATTGTTCACGAGTGACAAGATGTCGGGAAAAAAAGAGTAGATATATTTATAAATAATATTATTACAACCGTAACAGTTGGTATAACTATGCCATAAATTGCCAGGAGAGAAAACAGAGGAGGGGATAATTCTGGAGCAGAGTCATAAATAACAGGAAATAAGATAATCCAGAAAGATTAGGCTCTTTCTGGATTATCTACAATCATCTGCGAATATTATGCGAACTCTTTTATGCTTTAACTCTCTGAATATATTCGCTAAAAGCAGTCAGCTGGCCGGTGAGATGATCCAACGTACTTTGATCAACCACTTCTCCGGTTTGTGGATCAACTTTGTTCTGAATGACGCCACCCATAAATTCCGGCTTGTTCATAACCATGGCGTCGAGAAATACCAGAATCTGGCGCAGATGGTACTGACAGCGTGCACCGCCGATTCCGCCCATTGAACTGGTCTGAATCAGAACCGGTTTCCCCGCCAGAGGTTGATCGGGCAGGCGAGACAGCCAGTCGATGGCATTTTTCAGTCCGCCCGGAACAGAATAGTTATATTCCGGCGTAACAATAACCACGCCATCGGCTTTCCTGATTTGTTCTGCCAGTGCTTCTACGCTTGCTGGAAAACCCTCTTCTTGCTGCAGATCGGCGTCATACAGAGGAAAATCACCGATAGAGGGTAATGCGTTGATTTCCATCCCCGCAGGAGCAATTTTTGGCAGCGTACGGGCAACCATTCCATTAAATGAACCTTTGCGCAGGCTCCCCAGTAACGTAACAACATTCAATGTTTCAGACATGGTTACTCCTGTTTCATCATGAAGGTTAAATCAGTTAAGCGTATAGCTCTTTGCTGCGGATAATTGTGAAAACCGGATCAGGCGACCCGTCGGCTCATTAGCGCGAGTCTGGATATCAGGCAAACATTTCCAATCCTGTTTACCATCAAACTCCCAAACCTTGAGTTTTTCAATAGCCGGCGTGACCGCGACTGACCATACCAATACATCTTCCGCATCGCAGATGGCTTCGATCTGCGCAGCATGGGCACATTTCAGACGCCCGGCACCGGGTAATAGCTGGAGCTCACGCGGGTCGTCATTGCACACATCACCGGTGAGTTTGAGTACGCTCTGGCGCAGAGTAATAAGTTGTGCGCGTGCTTCATTCGGATCGCTTTGGTTGTTGATCCACAGGTTTTCGTTACTGGAGAAATGGTAGGTTTCGGTTGAATGTGGATTATTAAACCCTCTGTTCGTCCGCTGAAGCTCCATATCCAGACCACATGCACCTTCTGTTGTCAGTGCGACACCAACCATATTTCCGGCATAAGAAATTGAAAAGCCAGGCAGATTTTTATCGCGAAAGACGGGCTTACCTTTGGCTTCAATAACAATGTCGGGCAGTGTGCTTGTGCCGTAAAGCATAAACATCAGTTCGGCGAGCAGGCTTCTGGAGGCCAGAAAGCGTGTCCGGCGGTGAGTCGGTAAATTACTTGCTTCGATGTGGCATGGAGAAGGGAGACGAACTGAAACCAGGTGTCCCTCCGTAAGAATCCCTCTGGCAAAATGTGTCGCCATTTTTCGCTCCGTGATTAATGGTCCGTGATTATTACCAGAGTAACATTTACACGGCTTATAGGCAGGCTTTGCTGCCCAAAAAGTAGACGGAAACGAAATACATTACGCGACATTTACATTTCTGTAGCCAGCGTGGTTAATTTTGCAACAACATCGGAGGCGGATCGTCAGGTCATATCGCGATAAAGAGCCTTGATCGTCTCTTTTAACCAGACGATCTTAGGGTTGTGGCTGTTGCGTTTATGCCAAAGGAGGGTGAACGGTACGCGCATCTTCTCAAGCTGCGCAGCATCAAAAGGCATCGGACGCGCCACAAGCGGCAGCTGGTGAAGTTGGTTATAGCGCTTACAGTAGACTGGGGCCGTAGCTATCAACGCGTGATCCGGTTGCGCGGCCATAAACAGTGACTGCTCAAAACCAGGCAGACACAATGCGATATTTCGTTCGCGTCCCATCTCCTGGAGCACATCGTCCAGCGCCCAGGTATCGCTCTGCTCCCAGCTAATGCTGATATGGGGATAGCGCAGAAAAGTTTCCAGATTCCACTCTTCCCGCAATGCCGGATGATCCTCGCGCAACCAGACGCACGGGAGATCGGAAAACAACACCTCATAATCGATCGACAAAGGAAGCAGGCTGAGTAGTTCGCGCGATCGCGGGTGGCTTTCGCGGCCGGTAAAACCGATATCTACCTCGCCACGAATAATCGCGTCCAGCGAATCGTAGTCCCAGTTGCGCACTTTGATCGTGGCCTGTGGATAACGCTGATAGATCTGCTGTGAGAGCGTGTTGAACATGATCATCACCAGCGGTGTTTCGGCCACCAGATCAAACTTCAATCCGCGCGGCGATTCGTGGTTTGGCTTATCAAGCAGTTGGTTACTCATCTGCATCCACTCCGCCAGGTTTTGCTCCATGCTGACCATCAGCGGCGTTGGCGTCAGCCCCAGTGGGGTGTTTACAAACAACGGATCGTCAAACCAGGCTCTCAGTTTCGACAACGATTTACTGACCGCCGAGGGCGTGACGCTCATCCGCTTAGCGGTTTTAGTAACGCTGCGCTCCTGCATCAGGAGCTGCAGACAGAGCAGTAAATTAAGATCGAGACTGCTGAGGGATTTCTTCATGAGTTGGCGCGGACCGGTCTGGAGCAACAGTGATAATCAGCATGATACTTACTATGCTACAACCAATCAGAATCCCGATCAGCATATTCAGCGCATCGAGGCCGAGGATAGCGGCCAGCCAAATCCACACTGATGAACCACAAACCTGGGCAATGCCTAATGTCGAGCTGGCTACGCCTGCACGCAGCGAGAATGGCCCCAACGCCTGGCTCATGGCGACACCGAAGCCCACCGAGAATCCCGCACAGATTAAAGTCAGCCCAAACAGAGTGAGCGCATGCGTATTGGCGAGCGTTAACACGATGCCTGCAGCGAGAAAGAGCCCTTGCGAGGTTAGCATCAGAGTTCGAGGTTTAAACAGGCTCAGGGCGAACGGTGTGGAGAACGATACTGCCATACTGATACCCGCAGTCATTGCCATCGTGGTGGCGTATTCACCACGGTCGAAGCCCATTACTTCCATCAGTAGCACCGGAGAAGTATTCACAAAGGTCAGGATCACCGATACGCTGAGGGTGGTAATAGCCAGTCGGCTGAGGAAAAAGCGGTTCACCAGCGACTCTGCGATTTGGTTGGTTCCCGCAGATGTTGAATGCGTTGCCGGGCGCGATTCCCGCAGGATAAACACTGAGAGCAGACAAACGACTACGCCCATGCCCATCATCGTATAGAACAGGCTCTGCCAGGGGTATTTGAGCATGATCAGGTGCCCCATCACCGGAGCCAGAACTGGCACGATACAGGTGATACCGTTCAACAATGACAGCACCTTCGCCCGACGGCGATCGTCCAGCGTATCGCGCAGTATCGCAAACGCCACTACATAGCAGCAGCCCGCACCAACGCCCTGAATGAAACGCCCTACCAGGAATGGCGTGCCACTTTCGGCAAAGGAGCACAGGGCAGAGGCGAAAATGAATATCAGGGCACCGACTATAGCCACTGGTTTTCGCCCTGACTGGTCCGCTACCTTACCCGCGAATAACATTGCTGTCGCCATCCCGGCAAGATAAACGGAGAATGCGATGTGCAGTTGCGCCTCGCTGGCATTCAGATCGGCGGCAATTCGCGGTAATCCCACCAGATACATATCAATTCCGGCCGGATAGAGTAAAACAAGGGCAAAGCTGCAGATTAGAAAGCGTGTCATAGCGACCTCATGAGGAATGTGGCGCTAAGAATACGGGGAGAGACTCAGTAGTGCGAGTTGCCATTTGGACAACAGTGTTTTCCTGATAGGAAAACACTGTTGTCGATTCAATTACAATTCACTCTTCTCGGTATTATTGGCGTAATCGCATTTTGCCCAAAGGGGTTTAATGGCATGCGTCGCACCGTTGAAGGGAAATTCTGCGTTTTTATTTTGTTGAGCGTGCAATAGCATATCGATCTCCGCATTGATGATAGCTTTCGCTTTGGAGTGATATCGCTGTAGTGAAACCTGGCTTAATTTATCGGGTAATTTCAGAAAGCTGTAACTTTTGACTTTATCGTAAACACCGTCTTTGACCTTCATTTTGCTGCCGGAGGGGACGCCAATTTTGAGATCATAGCTCTTTAGTCCTGCAATCCGCTCGGCAACGGTGATTTTTTCCGTTCGCTTGATATTTTTGCTGATCAGCAGCACTGTATTTCGTTGATGCCAGGCCTCAAACATTTGCACATTACCCACGTTTTCTTCATACGAACGTCTATTTGATTTAGGAAACAGAAAACTATTGGAGTTGTGGATTTTTTGTTCATTCTCAGTGAGGGAGGCCACGCTATCTTTTTTCTGTAATTCTTGCTCTGCAGCTGGGCGATAGATATGCAGCAGCCGATCGGCAAGCGTGAGCACCGCATCATAAAGGGTGTGTGTTTGAATGAGTTCCAATAGGTTATTGCGATCTATGGTTATTTGGCAAAATTCGCTATCCCAACTGATAGATTCGTGTTCTTTTTTTTCTTCGTTTTTTTGGGTTCTATCAGGTGAGATTGTTGTAAATTTCCAGCGATAGGGCGTTGATTGAGGTGTCTTCAGATAACGCAGGATGTCAAAAAGCCAGTGGTGAATATCAGTAGCATAAACGCCGATATAAACGTTCAGGATACGCTGAGTATCGTGCTCTGACCCTTGAGTGAGCACGCTGTCAATTAGTTGTTCGCAACCTTGTTTTTCAAGATCTTCCTTGATGGCTTTAAAATCATGACTTTCACGTATTCCTCTGATGGCGAATCCGCTGAAGGTATCCGCGAATGGTGTCAGCCATTGGGGGAGTGCACTGTGTTTTTGCCGATAATCCGCGATGAGATGGAACACTGTCTCGGATAAAATATCTAATCTATTGATAGAAAAATACTTATCTAATTTTTCTAATAGCAGGTCGCCATGTGAATGTGCTATTGAAAGATCCTGATGGCAGTAGCCTTTCCGTTTTTCTACGGGAATAGCTGGGCAACCTGTTTGACTGCTAGTTAAAATGGCAAACAGATCGTCGCGAATAAATTCCTCATGAAGGGACATCAGATGTTGGTAGCGCCCTCGGCGTTGTTCAGGCGGATGATTCATCTCCCCCCAAGTTTTCAGGCTTACGTTACCTTTATCGAACCCTTCATACAGTGTTCTCATAAACGCGAGAGTGTTCAGAAGAGGATCCTCTTTTTCTTCTTCAGCACCCACGGCATAGTTATCTGATTTATAAATCTCACTGATTTTAGCGCTTTGATCTTGCAGCGCAGTGATGACGCGATGTTGTTCTTCAAACCAATGGCGGCATTCGGGAAGCGTATAAAGGTGGCGAGCTTTAAAAATAAGAAGGAGTATTTGCTCGCTTATCGCATCGTATATATCCGGGAACGGGTGGCGTTCGCCAGAGAGAAAAGTGCGGAAAACCTGTTTTTGATGATCGGAAAGGGCCATTGATTCTCCATTTTTTGTGATTTCTATCACAAAATCAACCTGCGAAATTTTATAAATGTCATGCCGGGAAATGAAAGAACCCGGTAAGCTCAATCATGATATTTTCCGGAACTGATTGAAAAGTCTTCTATGTCTTTTGTATGCATCAAAATATCAAATAAAATCCACTTCAAAAAATATTAATTGAAGATTAAATATCAAATAGATTTTAGTCATGATTTATTTTCATAATATTTTATTTTTTTTATCAATTTATGTATTTTTTTTAATATTTTGATTTATTTAATGTGTTGAATATCATTGATTTCAACGAGGCATGTGCCTGTTACGTTGATAAAGGTGATAAGTATGTTTAGCGATCTCTTTGATTATATTAGTGAAAATCCTTTCAAATCTCTTGCTGTCGTAGCGGCAACTCTCGCGACAGGCGGGGCGGCGGCGGCCATGGCCCCGGCTATTGGCGCAGCGGTCAGTGCTGCGGGATTGGGCGTGGCCGGGGGGACCTTAAGCGGTGCCGCAGCCTCTTCAGCGGGGCTCGCTGCGTTGGGAGGAGGGAGCTTGGCTTCTGGTGGACTAGGTATGGCTGGAGGGAAGGCTGTTGTAACAACTGTGGGGGCTGTGATTGGCGGCAGTACATCCGGCAGTATTGCCAAATCTTCATCAACTTATTAACACATTATTTGGAGGCATTAATTATGGGTATTGTTGCGGCAGGTTTACGTGAGTGGAACTATCAAAAAATCAACCGATTAACTCACGCTGGCTTTAGCGACGGCACTATCGCCAGTGCAATTAATGATGACTTGAATGAGCGCAATGTTGAATTGCCGTCACCGTTAACTGCAGTAGATGTTGAGTCATACAAAAAATTATCGTTTCTGGCAGGTGAGCGCTCGTTAATTTCTGAGCATAAAATCCGTGCTCTCACTGACGAGTGTGAACCCGACGCCATGGAATGCTGATAATTTGGATCGGCGGAGAACCCGGTAAGCATGGGTTCTCCACCTTCTTGCGCCTAGCTTTCAATTTCTCGACAAAAGCACTCTCTCAAATTAATAGCCAAAATTAGCGCTTACTTACCAATACAGAAACTGGAGAAAATCCTGCCCAGCAGATCGTCGGAAGTAAACTCTCCGGTTATCTCACTGAGGTTTTGTTGCGCCAGTCGCAGTTCTTCCGCCAGCAACTCTCCAGCCCACGCACCCAGCAACTGAGCTTTCCCTTGCTGGAGATGCTCTGCCGCTTCAGCCAGGGCTTGCAGATGACGACGACGCGCCAGGAAGCCGCCTTCCATATTTGTTTCAAAACCCATGCTCTGCTTGAGATGGTTGCGCAGTACGTCCACGCCTTCGCCGGTACGCGCAGAGAGGCGAACCAGTGAGTGGCCATTTACTTCGCTAAGACCCAGTGTTTCGCCAGTGATATCCGCTTTGTTACGCACGACTGTAATCGGTAGCTTCGCAGGCAGACGTGCAATAAAGTCAGGCCATATTTCTGCTGGATCTACTGCGTTCGTGGTGGTGCCATCAACCATAAACAGCACGCGGTCGGCTTGTTCTATCTCCTGCCAGGCGCGTTCGATACCAATACGCTCAACTTCATCGTTTGCGTCGCGCAGACCGGCGGTATCGATGATATGCAGCGGCATACCGTCGATATGAATGTGCTCGCGCAGTACGTCGCGGGTGGTTCCGGCAATATCGGTCACGATGGCTGCTTCACGCCCCGCCAGTGCGTTCAACAGGCTTGATTTGCCTGCGTTAGGACGTCCGGCAATGACTACTTTCATCCCTTCACGCAACAGGCTGCCCTGACGCGCTTCGGCACGAACAGCATCAAGATCACTGATGACGCTATTGAGCTGCGCTTCAATTTTGCCGTCGGAAAGAAAGTCTATTTCCTCGTCCGGGAAATCAATCGCTGCTTCCACATAGATGCGCAGGTGAGTGAGTGCTTCCACAAGGTGGTTCACGCGGGAAGAAAATGCACCTTGCAACGAGTTTAGCGCCGAGCGTGCAGCTTGTTCCGAGCTGGCATCAATCAGGTCGGCAATGGCCTCTGCCTGAGCTAAATCGAGCTTATCGTTAAGAAATGCACGCTCAGAGAACTCGCCGGGTCTGGCAATGCGCAGGCCTGGAATCGTCAGAATGCGTTTTAACAGCAGATCGAGAATGACCGGTCCGCCGTGACCCTGAAGCTCTAAAACATCTTCACCAGTAAAGGAGTTCGGTCCGGGAAACCACAGGGCAATCCCCTGATCCAGCGCACTGCCATCTGCGTCTTTAAATGGCAGATAGTCTGCATAACGCGGTTTTGGCAGTTTGCCCAGTAGGGTTTCGGCGACTTCGCGCGCTTTAAGGCCGGAGATACGCAGAATACCCACACCACCACGTCCCGGTGGGGTTGCCTGAGCGACGATGGTGTCGTTATGGCTCATGATATGTCTCGCTGAATACAAATAAAAAAGGCGGTCATCTGACCGCCCTTATTTTAGCGTTAACTCACCGAATCAGGAGTTTTTCTTCTCGCGGCTATGCAGGCCACGTTTCTCCAGACCACGGTAAATCAGCTGCTGCTGAATAATGGTTACCAGGTTGCTGACGATATAGTACAGCACCAGACCTGACGGGAACCACAGGAAGAACACGGTGAAGATGACCGGCATAAAGGTCATGATCTTCTGCTGCATCGGGTCGGTCACAGTGGTCGGCGACATCTTCTGAATGAAGAACATCGTCACGCCCATCAGGATCGGCAGGATGTAGTACGGGTCCTGTGCAGACAGGTCATGGATCCACAGAGCGAACGGCGCATGACGCAGTTCAATGGAGCCCATCAGCATGTAGTACAACGCCAGGAAGATTGGCATCTGGATGATCAGAGGGAAACAGCCACCCAGTGGGTTAACCTTCTCAGCTTTGTACAGTGCCATCATTTCCTGGCTCTGACGCTGTTTGTCATCGCCCAGACGCTCACGCATTGCCTGAATCTTCGGCTGCAGCATACGCATCTTCGCCATGGAGGTGTACTGCGCTTTGGTCAGCGGGTACATGATGCCACGAACGATAAAGGTGATAACGATGATGGAGAAGCCCCAGTTACCCAGGAAGCTGTGGATGAACTTCAGCAGTTTGAACAGAGGTTGGGAGATGAACCACAGCCAGCCGTAATCCACGGTCAGATCCAGGTGCGGAGCAACTGCCGCCATTTTATCCTGAATTTCCGGACCAACCCACAGGGTGCTGGTCATCGCACCAGTCTGGCCAGGCTGTACCAGTACCGGCTGAGATTTATAGCCGATAGCGGCAATGCCGTTACCCAGATTAGCGGTGTAGAAGTTATTGGTGCCGTCGTTACGCGGAACCCATGCCGTTGCAAAATACTGTTGCAGCATTGCTACCCAGCCGTCTTTAGCATTGACGTTCAGGTTTTCGTTTTCAGCAATGGTGTCGAACTTGTATTTTTCATACTTCTCATCAGGCGTGGAGTACGCTGCGCCACGGAAGGTGTGCAGCGCAAAGTTGCTGCTACCAGTGTCACGATGAGATGGCAGATTGATGGATTGCTTCAGCTGACCAAAGGTGGAGACTTCCAGCGGTTTCTCGCTGGCGTTCTGCACGCTGTAGTTAACGTTGACAGCATATTCACCACGCTTGAGGACAAACGTTTTAGTGAATGTGTTGCCCGCTGCGTCAGTATAGGTCATCGGGATCTGCAGTTCGTTCTGACCGTCAGCCAGTACAAAGGCGTCTTTTTCGACGTTGTACAGCGGACGCGGGCCGTTAGCCGGGTTATCCGGGCCATCGCGACCTGTCAGGCCACTTTGCGCCTGATAGATGAACTGTGGCGTGGTTTCCAGTAACTGGAACGGCTCGGTAGAACCGAGTTCTTTCGGGTAAGCTGGCAGCGAGGCCTGTTCCACATCACCACCACGGGTGTTGATGGTCAGATCAAGCACGTCAGTCTTAACCGTAATCAGTTTCCCCTGGCCACTGGCCGGTACGCCCTGGTCGGCGGCGCTACCCGCTGCGGTGGTCGTTGTCTGCGTGGTCTGTTGAGCTTGAGGTTGAGGATTTTTATCCTGCTCCCAGGCTTGCCAGATCATGAAAGACACGAACAGCAAAGCGATGACTAAAAGATTGCGTTGCGAATCCATCGTTAGTGTTCTCTGGTATCAAATGGTCCGGGCGGGACGGGATCGTCACCACCAGGGTGTAAAGGGTGGCATTTTAATACGCGTTTCACCGTCAACCAACTGCCTTTTATCACTCCAAACCTGCGCAATGCCTCAATTCCGTAGCTCGAACAGGTTGGAGTGAAACGGCAATGCGGCCCAAGCAGCGGACTGATAAGGCGTTGATAGACCCGAATGAGGGCTATCAGGACCCGCGAGCCAGGCGACAATGGCGACGCCATAATTTTTCCAACGCTTCCGAGAGAGCACGGTTATCGAGGTCAGCAACCCCTTTTTTAGCCACCACCACGAAATCCATTGCTGGAAGTTCGTGCTGACGAAGACGAAAACTTTCACGCGTCAGACGTTTAATCCGATTGCGTTCATGTGCGCGTCGAACGTTTTTCTTGGCGACTGTAAGACCGATACGGGGATGCCCCAGCGAATTCAGGCGGCCGAGGATGGTGATTTGCGGCGTGCCAGCCCGTTGTGGCTGCTGGAAGACGAATGTGAAATGAGTGGGAGTTAACAAACGTAACTCCCTGGGAAATGCGAGCTTAACCACTCAGGGGCTAGCTTTTATTACTTAGAAACGGTCAGACGAGAACGGCCTTTAGCACGACGACGTGCCAGAACCTGACGACCATTTTTATTAGCCATACGAGCACGGAAGCCGTGAGAACGGTTGCGCTTCAGTACAGACGGTTGAAAAGTGCGTTTCATGGCGATTTCTACCTAAACTTGAATAAATTCACTGACTTTTGCGTATACCCGAACGAATATCGAACGACTTACGCCACAGTGTGGGTGATTAAAGAGGCCGGATTGTAATAATTGTACACTCCGGAGTCAATTCTCTTTCCTTATTTCCCGCTTTTTTCCGCATGGTTTCGCGTAAAAAACAGGCAGCGTTGACGCCGTGAGGCGACCGTTACTCGCTGGGGGTAAGAATTATACGGGCTGGCGGATAAAGCGCAAGGATCGCCCGGGATCTTTATTAGATCGTTTAAGCAAAAAAGCCGCTTTGCTCATTAATTTTTTCAATATGCGCGCGAAAACCTGCAGCACTTCTCCAGGATCGTTTACACTTAGCCGATTCTGGATCATCCTGTGGATAAATCGGGAAGAATCTGTGAGAAACAGAAGATCTCTCGCGCAGTTTAGGCTATGATCCGCGGTCCTGATCGTTTCATTGGATCCTGATCGGGCATATAACCGCAGACAGCGGTTCGTGCGTCACCCTCTTGCAGGGTCTTTTCGACGTGCGCCAACAATCATGAATGTTTCAGCCTTTGTCATTTATCGACTTTTGTTCGAGTGGAGTCCGCCGTGTCACTTTCGCTTTGGCAGCAGTGTCTTGCCCGATTGCAGGATGAGTTACCAGCCACAGAATTCAGTATGTGGATACGCCCGTTGCAGGCGGAACTGAGCGATAACACGCTGGCTTTGTATGCGCCAAACCGTTTTGTGCTCGATTGGGTAAGGGATAAATACCTTAACAACATCAATGGATTACTGAATAGCTTCTGTGGTGCGGATGCCCCGCAGCTGCGTTTTGAAGTCGGTACAAAACCCGTCACGCAAACGCTGAAGACGCCGGTTAATAACGTTGTGGCGCCTGCGTATGTCGCGCAACAAGTACAGCCGCAACGTGCCGCACCGGCGGCGCGCCCGGGCTGGGATAACGTTCCCGCTCCGGCAGAACACACCTATCGCTCTAACGTTAACGTCAAACACACGTTTGATAACTTCGTTGAAGGTAAATCTAACCAACTGGCGCGCGCGGCGGCACGTCAGGTGGCGGACAATCCTGGCGGTGCCTACAATCCTTTATTCCTGTATGGCGGTACTGGCTTGGGTAAAACCCACCTGTTGCATGCCGTCGGTAACGGGATCATGGCACGCAAGCCGAATGCGAAAGTGGTGTATATGCACTCCGAGCGTTTTGTCCAGGACATGGTTAAGGCCCTGCAAAACAATGCGATCGAAGAGTTTAAACGCTACTACCGTTCTGTTGACGCGTTGCTGATTGACGATATTCAATTCTTTGCCAACAAAGAACGATCTCAGGAAGAGTTTTTCCACACCTTCAATGCCCTACTGGAAGGTAATCAGCAGATCATCCTGACATCGGATCGCTATCCGAAAGAGATCAACGGTGTTGAAGATCGTCTGAAATCCCGCTTCGGCTGGGGATTGACTGTCGCGATCGAACCGCCAGAGCTGGAAACGCGAGTGGCGATCCTGATGAAGAAAGCGGACGAAAACGACATTCGTCTGCCGGGCGAGGTGGCGTTCTTTATTGCCAAGCGTCTACGCTCTAACGTGCGTGAACTGGAAGGCGCACTGAACCGAGTGATTGCCAACGCCAACTTTACCGGCCGGGCGATCACTATCGACTTTGTGCGTGAAGCGCTGCGCGATCTGCTGGCATTGCAGGAAAAACTGGTCACCATCGACAATATCCAAAAGACGGTGGCGGAGTACTACAAAATCAAAATTGCGGATCTGCTTTCTAAGCGTCGATCTCGCTCGGTAGCTCGCCCGCGTCAGATGGCGATGGCGCTGGCAAAAGAACTCACCAACCACAGTCTGCCGGAAATTGGCGACGCGTTTGGTGGGCGTGACCATACTACCGTGCTTCATGCCTGCCGCAAGATTGAGCAGTTGCGTGAAGAAAGCCATGATATTAAAGAAGATTTCTCCAATTTAATCAGAACATTATCTTCGTGACGCTATGAAATTTACCGTTGAACGTGAACATTTATTAAAACCGCTTCAGCAGGTCAGCGGCCCGCTGGGTGGTCGTCCTACACTGCCGATTCTCGGAAATCTGTTGCTACAGGTTGCGGATGGTACGCTTTCTCTGACCGGTACCGATCTTGAAATGGAAATGGTGGCACGCGTTGCGCTGATTCAGCCTCATGAACCAGGTGCGACTACCGTTCCGGCACGTAAATTTTTCGACATTTGTCGTGGGCTGCCGGAAGGGGCTGAAATCGCCGTTCAACTGGAAGGCGACCGCATGCTGGTGCGTTCTGGCCGCAGCCGTTTCTCACTTTCCACGCTACCTGCCGCCGACTTTCCGAATCTGGATGACTGGCAGAGCGAAGTTGAATTCACCCTACCGCAGGCCACAATGAAGCGCCTGATTGAGGCCACGCAGTTTTCAATGGCTCATCAGGACGTGCGCTATTACTTAAACGGCATGCTGTTTGAAACCGAAGGTGAAGAGTTGCGTACCGTGGCGACCGATGGTCACCGTCTGGCAGTCTGCTCTATGCCGGTTGGACAATCTCTGCCCAACCATTCGGTGATTGTGCCGCGTAAAGGTGTTATTGAGCTGATGCGTATGCTTGACGGCGGCGACAACCCGCTGCGAGTGCAAATTGGCAGCAACAACATCCGAGCACACGTCGGTGACTTTATTTTCACTTCCAAGCTGGTTGACGGTCGTTTCCCGGATTATCGCCGCGTGCTACCGAAGAACCCGGACAAACACCTGGAAGCAGGCTGCGATATTCTCAAGCAGGCATTTGCCCGTGCGGCGATCCTCTCTAATGAGAAGTTCCGCGGCGTGCGTCTGTACGTCAGTGAGAATCAGCTCAAAATCACGGCGAACAACCCGGAACAGGAAGAAGCAGAAGAGATCCTCGACGTCACCTACCCAGGAACTGAAATGGAAATCGGCTTCAATGTTAGCTACGTGCTGGATGTACTGAACGCACTGAAGTGCGAAAACGTCCGTATTATGCTGACTGATTCTGTTTCCAGCGTGCAGATTGAAGATGCCGCATCACAGTCGGCTGCCTATGTTGTTATGCCAATGAGACTGTAGTGGAAAATAGCGGGCTATCTTACTTGCCATTTTCAACCTGGGCTGTGCTCGCCCCTGTCACGTACTTCGTGTACGCTCCAGGGGCTGTGCGCAGGCCGCGTTGAAGTTGGCTGCGCCGATCGCCCTGGCCTGAAGAAACCCTGATATGTCACTAACGCGCCTTCTCATTAAAGATTTCCGCAATATTGAAAGCGCGGATCTTGCTTTATCTCCTGGCTTTAACTTCCTGGTAGGAGCTAACGGCAGCGGCAAAACCAGCGTGCTGGAAGCTATCTATACGCTGGGCCACGGTCGGGCGTTTCGCAGTTTGCAGATTGGTCGTGTCATTCGTCACGAGCAGGAGTCGTTTGTATTACACGGGCGTTTGCAGGGTACGGAGCGTGAAACGTCGATTGGCCTGACAAAAGATAAGCTGGGTGACAGCAAAGTGCGCATTGACGGCACCGACGGTCATAAGGTTGCAGAACTGGCACACCTGATGCCAATGCAGCTGATTACGCCTGAGGGGTTTACTTTACTCAACGGCGGCCCCAAATACAGGAGAGCATTCCTTGACTGGGGGTGCTTTCACAATGAAGCCGGATTTTTCACCGCCTGGAGCAACCTTAAGCGTCTGCTCAAGCAGCGCAATGCGGCGCTGCGCCAGGTGAGTCGTTATGAGCAACTACGTCCGTGGGATAAAGAACTGATCCCGCTGGCGGAACAAATCAGTACCTGGCGCGCGGAGTACAGCGCCGGTATCGCGCAGGATATGGCGGATACCTGCCAGCAGTTTCTTCCCGAGTTCTCTCTCTCTTTCTCTTTCCAGCGTGGCTGGGAGAAAGAGACTGATTACGCAGAGGTGCTGGAACGCAGTTTTGAACGTGACCGCATGTTGACTTACACCGCGCACGGTCCGCATAAAGCGGATTTCCGTATACGCGCTGACGGTGCGCCGGTGGAAGATACGTTGTCTCGTGGACAGTTAAAGCTGCTGATGTGCGCCTTGCGTCTGGCGCAAGGGGAGTTCCTGACCCGTGAAAGCGGACGGCGCTGCCTGTACCTGATAGATGATTTTGCCTCTGAACTGGATGATGCGCGTCGCGGACTGCTTGCCAGTCGCTTAAAAGCCACGCAATCTCAGGTCTTTGTCAGCGCAATTAGCGCTGAACACGTTCTGGACATGTCGGACAAAAATTCGAAGATGTTCACCGTGGAAAAGGGTAAAATAACGGATTAACCCAAGATAAAATGAGCGAGAAACGTTGATGTCGAATTCTTATGACTCCTCCAGTATCAAAGTCCTGAAAGGACTGGATGCGGTGCGTAAGCGCCCGGGTATGTATATCGGCGACACGGATGACGGCACCGGTCTGCACCACATGGTATTCGAGGTGGTAGATAACGCTATCGACGAAGCGCTCGCGGGTCACTGTAAAGATATCGTCGTGACGATTCACGCTGACAACTCCGTGTCCGTTACCGATGATGGCCGTGGTATCCCAACCGGGATTCACCCTGAAGAGGGCGTTTCGGCGGCAGAAGTTATCATGACCGTTCTGCACGCAGGCGGTAAATTCGATGATAACTCTTATAAAGTGTCCGGCGGTCTGCACGGCGTAGGTGTTTCCGTGGTTAACGCCCTGTCGCAGAAACTGGAGCTGGTGATTCGTCGTGAAGGCAAAGTGCATCAGCAAACTTACGTGCACGGCGTGCCGCAAGCGCCGCTGGCGGTAACCGGTGAGACCGAAGCTACGGGTACCCAGGTACGTTTCTGGCCAAGCCATGAAACTTTCACCAATGTTGTTGAATTTGAATACGATATTCTGGCGAAACGCCTGCGCGAGCTGTCATTCCTGAACTCCGGCGTATCCATCCGCCTGCGTGATAAGCGCGACGGCAAAGAAGACCATTTCCACTACGAAGGCGGCATTAAGGCGTTTGTTGAATACCTCAACAAAAATAAAACGCCGATCCACCCGAATATCTTCTACTTCTCTACTGAAAAAGACGGTATCGGCGTTGAAGTTGCGCTGCAGTGGAATGATGGTTTCCAGGAAAACATCTACTGCTTCACCAACAACATTCCGCAGCGTGATGGCGGTACTCACCTTGCAGGCTTCCGTGCGGCGATGACCCGTACCCTTAATGCCTATATGGATAAAGAAGGTTACAGCAAAAAGGCTAAAGTCAGCGCCACCGGTGATGATGCCCGTGAAGGTTTGATTGCCGTTGTTTCCGTAAAAGTGCCGGATCCGAAATTCTCTTCGCAGACCAAAGACAAGCTGGTCTCCTCCGAGGTTAAATCAGCGGTAGAACAGCAGATGAACGAACTGCTGAGCGAATACCTGCTGGAAAATCCGTCGGACGCGAAAATCGTCGTTGGCAAAATCATCGACGCTGCGCGCGCGCGCGAAGCTGCACGTCGTGCTCGTGAAATGACTCGCCGTAAAGGCGCGCTGGACTTAGCGGGTCTGCCGGGCAAACTGGCAGACTGTCAGGAGCGTGACCCGGCCCACTCTGAACTGTACCTGGTGGAAGGGGACTCCGCGGGCGGCTCTGCGAAGCAGGGACGTAACCGTAAGAACCAGGCGATTCTGCCGCTGAAAGGTAAAATCCTCAACGTTGAGAAGGCACGCTTCGACAAGATGCTCTCTTCTCAGGAAGTGGCGACGCTGATTACTGCGCTCGGTTGCGGCATCGGTCGCGACGAGTACAACCCGGATAAACTGCGCTACCACAGCATTATCATCATGACCGATGCGGACGTCGACGGCTCGCACATCCGTACGCTGCTGTTGACCTTCTTCTATCGTCAGATGCCGGAAATCGTAGAGCGTGGCCACGTCTACATTGCCCAGCCGCCGCTGTACAAAGTGAAGAAAGGGAAGCAGGAACAGTACATCAAAGATGATGAAGCGATGGATCAATACCAGATCTCTATCGCCCTTGATGGTGCTACGTTGCATACAAATGCCCACGCTCCGGCGCTGGCAGGTGAAGCACTGGAAAAACTGGTCTCTGAGTACAATGCTACGCAGAAAATGATTGGTCGCATGGAGCGTCGCTATCCTCGCTCACTGCTGAAGGAACTGGTGTACCAACCGACGCTGGCTGAAGCCGATCTGGCTGATGAAGCTAAAGTAACGGCCTGGGTTTCTCAGCTGGTTAACGTGCTGAATGAAAATGAAATGCACGGTAGCACCTGGAATAGCATCGTGCGTAAGGACGCTGAACTGAACCTGTTCGAACCGGTGATCCGCGTACGTACTCACGGTGTTGATACCGATTACCCGCTGGAGCATGAGTTTGTGACTGGTGGTGAATACCGTCGTCTTTGCACGTTGGGTGAGAAACTGCGCGGCCTGATCGAAGACGATGCGTTTATCGAACGTGGTGAGCGTCGTCAGCCTGTTGCCAGCTTCGAGCAGGCACTGGATTGGCTGGTGAAAGAGTCCCGTCGTGGTTTGTCTATTCAGCGTTATAAAGGTCTGGGTGAAATGAACCCGGAACAGCTGTGGGAAACCACCATGGATCCGGAAAGCCGCCGCATGCTGCGCGTGACGGTGAAAGACGCGATTGCTGCTGACCAGTTGTTCACTACGTTGATGGGTGACGCCGTTGAACCGCGTCGTGCGTTTATCGAAGAGAACGCCCTGAAAGCGGCGAACATCGATATCTAATCGTTATCCTGGATGAATCTACCCGGTTGTGTTGTGCAACCGGGTATTTTTTTGCCCACAAAAGGGGAATCCTGGTTCCTCTTCCTATCCCTTTTTCGTTGCTGTTTTTTGAGCGGAATCGCGTTAGCATGAGGATGGACTCATTTAATCCGGGGAACTCATGGCTATCAAACTTATTGCTATCGATATGGATGGCACACTTCTGCTGCCCGATCACACCATTTCACCTGCGGTCAAAACGGCGATTGCCGCTGCGCGCGCGCGTGGTATAAACGTGGTGCTGACCACGGGTCGCCCGTATGCCGGCGTCCATAGCTACCTGAAAGAACTTCACATGGAACAACCCGGTGACTACTGCATTACCTACAACGGTGCGCTGGTGCAGAAAGCGGGGGATGGCAGTACCGTTGCACAAACGGCGCTGAGCTATGATGATTATCGTTACCTGGAACAGCTGTCTCGTGAAGTGGGGTCACACTTCCACGCACTCGATCGCAACACGCTTTATACGGCTAACCGCGATATTAGTTACTACACGGTGCATGAATCTTTTGTCGCGACCATTCCGCTGGTGTTCTGCGAAGCAGAGAAGATGGATCCGGCAACCCAGTTCCTGAAAGTGATGATGATTGACGAGCCAGAGATCCTCGATAAAGCGATAGCGCGTATTCCGGCTGAAGTGAAAGAGAAGTATACCGTGCTGAAAAGTGCGCCGTACTTCCTCGAAATTCTGGATAAACGTGTCAATAAAGGCACCGGTGTAAAATCACTGGCGGATGCGCTGGGAATCAAAGCCGAAGAGGTCATGGCGATAGGCGATCAGGAAAATGACATCGCGATGCTCGAGTACGCAGGTATGGGTGTTGCAATGGACAACGCCATTCCGTCTGTAAAAGACATTGCCAACTTTGTCACTAAATCCAATCTTGAAGACGGCGTGGCGTATGCCATTGAGAAGTTTGCGCTGAAATAAGTCAGCCACTTTTATTTACAGCCAGCGCTGGTCTATATTTCCGCTGTTGCCCTGATTGGCGCGATGTCATACATCCTGCTGGTTGGTGATGTGAAACTCGTAGGTTAATGCTCTTCAATCAGCCCGCCGGGTGTCACGGTGGGCTGCTCTTTCTGACCTGACGGGATATGTGCAATGCCGCTTTGCATTATCCATTTACGTGCTTGTGCTGATGTTAATGCCCGACTCTTAAGGATCTTGCCATACAGCTTGATACGCAGTTTGCGGGTGGCTTTGCGGTAAGCGTTATTGATATCTGGCGCTCCCTGCAGGAGTACGCATTTCAGGATCTCCGCGCTGTCCAGCGCATAGCTAATTCCCTCCAGCGAGCTGGCGCTGATAAATCCGGCAGCTTCACCAATCAGAAATGCGTTTTTTTCACCGCAGACAAAGTCCGACCAGCGTGATGGGAACAGCACCGTGCATTTCTCGCTTTTTACCGGTTTACCGAACTGAAAATGGAACGTCTCCATCTTTGTTTTCAGCGCTTCAAAGCGTGCCTGACCATCCTTCATTGGGTATGCGCCACCGAAGATAAAAAATCCGTCTTTGCTGATACTCCAGGAGTAACAGTCCGTAGCATCGTTATCAAAAATACACGAGTAAAACGGTACGGGATGTTGTTCAGCAAACCACTGCTGAATGGCGACATATTTACGGATTTGATGTTGTGGGTAGAGATGACGGCGCACCAGTGAATTCGCTCCGTCGGCACCGACCAGATAACGGGCTGTAATCTGCTGTTCCCAACCGTCTGCGCGGAATATCACATGCCATTTACCGTCCTCGTGCCAGATTTTTCGACACAGGCTGTCGTGGTAAATTCTCACATCATCAGGAATAAGAGATTTCAGCCATAAATCAAAAGCATGTCGGTTAATGTTGATGTAGCTACGCTGGTAATTGCGCGTTAGTGATGCCGCTGTATCGATCGTTTTAACACTAAAAATCTGCGGGTTGGCGATGACATCAACGGGTAGCGTAATTCCGTCGCGGATAAACGATCTCTGGGCATCAGGAGCAAGCAAACCACCGCAGGGTTTGGTAAATCCTTCATTTCCACTCTGGCGTTTTTTATCCAGTGCAATCACACGCATTTTTCCGCTCAACTGTCGCGCCAGCGCTGCACCTGCCGGGCCTAAGCCGATAATCGCTACGTCAAAATGTTCCATCTTTCTGTCCGCAATAATTAAGATAGCGATACGCTAAAGCCTGAAAGTGAAGTCCTTGTGAAGTATGATTGCTTAAATCGTCTTGTATCAGGGCTCTTCATGAAGCAAATCACCTTTACGCCGCGTAATCATCAGCTTACCAATATCAACACCTGGACCCCGGACAGCCAGTGGCTGGTTTTTGATGTTCGTCCTTCCGGCGCATCGTTTACCGGCGAGACGATTGAACGCGTTAATATTCATACCGGCGAGCTTGAGGTGGTTTATCGCGCTACGCAGGGGGCGCATGTCGGCGTAGTGACCGTTCATCCAAAATCGGAAAAATATGTTTTTATTCATGGGCCTGAGAATCCAGATGAACACTGGCGTTACGATTTCCATCATCGCCGTGGCGTGATTGCTGGACCGCGTGGGGTGGTTAATCTGGATGCTATGGATATTACCTCGCCGTACACGCCAGGAGCGTTGCGCGGCGGTAGTCATGTCCATGTCTTCAGCCCGAACGGAGAGTTTGTCAGCTTCACCTACAACGACCATGTATTGCATGAACGCGATCCGGCGCTGGATTTACGTAACGTCGGGGTGGCTGCACCTTATGGGCCGGTAAATGTGTCCGCACAGCACCCGCGTGAGTATAGCGGTACCTACTGGTGCGTACTGGTGAGCAAGACTACGCCTGTGCCACGGCCGGGCAGCGATGAGATAAACCGCGCCTACGAAGAAGGTTGGGTGGGAAATCATACGCTGGCGTTTATTGGTGACACGTTGTCTGTAAATGGCGAGAAAGTTCCGGAGCTGTTCATCGTTGATACACCGAGGAATGAAGGCGGCTGGAAACAGCCAGGTTATGCGCCTCTGGAAGGGACTGAATCGACAATGCCAGCACCGCCATCTGGTGTGGCTCAGCGTCGCCTGACGTTTACACATAACCGCGCCTTTCCAGGGCTGGTGAATCAGCCCCGCCATTGGGTGCGCAGTAATCCAAAGGCGTCTGAAATTGCGTTTCTGATGCGTGATGATAGCGGTGTTGTGCAGCTGTGGCTGATCTCACCACAGGGCGGTGTACCTCGTCAGCTTACGCGATGTACTACGGATATTCAGTCAGCGTTCAACTGGCATCCGTCGGGAAAATGGCTGGGATTTGTGCTGGAAAACCGAATTGTCTGCTGTGATGCGCAGACCGGAAAAATTGATTATTTAACCGAGCGTCACGGTAATCCACCTTCCGCAGATGCGATCGTGTTCTCACCTGATGGTCAACAGGTCGCGTGGATGGAGGATGTCGAGGGTTTCCGTCAGCTATGGGTGGCGGAAACCGGGCGGTAACTTAAGGGGCGGGCATACTCGCCGGGGGGATAACGGAGTTGGTGACTTGCGTTCTCTCCTCACTCCTTTCTACGCGGGATCTGACTGAGTTATCTGAACGGAAAAGATCCCACGGGAGTAGTATCGTATCCAGGACAGCGGTAAATGGCATATCCAGAATGGCCAGCGACTTTGTTCCCCAGTTTGTATCGCTTTCGCTTATCATCGTAGCGCTGGCGCGAGTGCCAGGATAGGTCCCCTCTTTGCCCCCGGTATGCGACATTACGCTGGAGCAGCCACTCACTAAGACCATCGCGCTGTACATTATCACTGTTAACAACATTTTTTTTATCATCATTTATTCATCTGTTAATCATCGGTATTTGCCTGATGAGTTATCGCGATCCATTGCGAAAAATAACGTCACCATCATGTCGCACTACGGCGGCTATCGCACTCTAACGACAACGACTGTCCACCCAGTGTATGCAATAGACAACAAACTGCAAAAAAAGTCAGATGAATACGCTTGAAAAGTTTGTATTAAGACCCATTTTTAGGATGTAGACACATGAAGGGCTCGCCTGATGGGTGTCCTGGCTACCTGACCTGTCCATGATGGAAGGTCTAACATTCTCGCTGATTTCAGGAGCTATTGATTATGCGTAACTTTGACTTATCCCCACTGTACCGTTCTGCAATTGGTTTTGATCGTCTGTTTAACCTTCTGGAAAGCAATCAGAGCCAGAGCAATGGTGGCTACCCTCCGTATAACGTTGAGCTGGTAGACGAAAACCATTATCGCATTGCGATTGCCGTTGCGGGCTTTGCTGAAAGCGAGCTGGAGATTACCGCCCAGGATAATTTGCTGGTGGTAAAAGGCGCTCATGCGGACGAGCAAAAAGAACGTACTTACCTGTATCAGGGTATTGCCGAGCGCAACTTTGAACGCAAGTTCCAGTTGGCTGAGAACATTCATGTTCGTGGTGCAAACCTGGTGAACGGTCTGCTGTATATCGAGCTTGAGCGCGTGATCCCGGAAGCGAACAAACCGCGCCGTATCGAAATCAACTAATTCTGTTGGGCCGCGTCAGGCGGCCTGCTATCCCATGCTCGCCGTCAGGGAGCATATGCGAATCCTTGGATTCGCAGGTACTTACTCGCTTCTTAGAAGGAGAAATGACTATGCGTAATTACGACTTATCCCCACTGCTGCGTCAATGGATTGGTTTTGACAAACTGGCCAATGCTTTGCAAAACAGCGGTGAAAGCCAGAGCTTCCCACCCTATAACATCGAAAAGAGCGATGATAACCACTACCGCATTACCCTTGCGTTAGCTGGTTTCCGCCAGGAAGATCTGGATATTCAACTGGAAGGCACTCGCCTGACCGTGAAAGGTACGCCGCAGCAGCCGGATAAAGAGACCAAATGGCTGCACCAGGGGCTGGTAACTCAGTCCTTTAGCCTGAGTTTTACTCTGGCAGAAAATATGGAAGTCTCCGGCGCAAGCTTCACTAATGGCTTGCTGCACATCGATTTAATTCGCAATGAGCCAGAAACTATTCCGCCGCAGCGGATTGCCATTAGCGAACGTCCCGCATTAAATAGCTAATTAGCTCCTTGCCTTTGCCCCGCCAGAAATGACGGGGCTTTTTTTGTGCTTTACCACCCATACTTTGCGCCTGTACTCTGCCAGAATCCATTTACTTAATGATGTTATTCACAGGGAACAGGATAATGAGTGATATAGCATTGACGGTCAGCGTTCTGGCATTGGTGGCGGTTGTCGGGTTATGGATCGGCAACATCAAAATACGCGGTGTTGGTTTTGGCATCGGGGGCGTGCTGTTCGGCGGTATCATTGTCGGGCATTTTGTCGATCAGGCAGGGATGACTCTGAGCGGTGACATGCTGCATTTTATTCAGGAGTTTGGCCTGATACTGTTTGTGTATACCATCGGAATTCAGGTGGGGCCGGGCTTCTTTGCTTCTCTGCGGGTTTCGGGCTTACGCCTTAATCTTTTCGCCGTCCTGATCGTCATTATGGGGGGGCTGGTCACCGCTCTTCTGCATAAGATTTTTGCCATTCCTCTTCCTGTCGTGCTGGGAATATTCTCCGGTGCGGTCACCAATACCCCGGCGCTGGGCGCGGGGCAGCAAATTCTGCGCGATTTGGGTACACCTGTTGATATCGTAGATCAGATGGGGATGAGCTATGCCATGGCTTATCCTTTCGGTATTTGCGGTATCTTGCTCACTATGTGGCTGATGCGTCTTATTTTTCGCGTCAATGTTGAGGCAGAGGCTAAGCAGCATGAATCAACGCTTACTAACGGACATGCGCTGATTCAGACGATGAACATTCGTGTTGAGAACCCGAACCTCAACAATATGGCGATTCAGGATGTGCCTATTCTGAATAGCGATAAAATCATCTGCTCTCGCCTGAAACGTGAAGAGACGTTGATGGTGCCGTCGCCGGGGACGATTATCCAATTAGGCGACTTGTTACATCTGGTTGGGCAGCCTGCCGACCTGCACAACGCGCAGGTCGTGATTGGGCAGGAAGTGGATACCTCTCTGTCGACGCGGGGAACAGATTTGCGCGTTGAGCGCGTGGTGGTGACTAACGAGCAGGTACTTGGTAAACGGATCCGTGACCTGCACTTTAAAGAGCGCTACGACGTGGTGATCTCTCGACTGAACCGTGCGGGCGTTGAGTTGGTCGCCAGCAGTGATGCCAGTTTGCAGTTTGGGGATATTCTCAATCTGGTTGGACGCCCCTCGTCCATCGATGCCGTTGCCAATGTCGTGGGCAACGCGCAGCAAAAACTGCAACAGGTGCAGATGTTGCCAGTGTTTATCGGCATCGGGCTTGGGGTTTTGTTGGGGTCCATTCCGTTGTTTATCCCAGGCTTCCCGGTGGCGTTAAAGCTGGGGCTGGCCGGTGGTCCGCTAATTATGGCGCTGATACTTGGACGTATTGGCAGCATCGGCAAGCTGTACTGGTTTATGCCGCCGAGCGCCAACCTGGCGCTGCGTGAGTTAGGTATTGTGCTCTTTCTGGCGGTAGTTGGCCTGAAGTCAGGTGGTGATTTTGTCGATACGTTGATGCAGGGAGATGGTCTGAGTTGGGTTGGCTATGGCATCTTTATCACCGCTATTCCGCTGATTACCGTCGGGATACTGGCGCGTATCTTCGCCAAAATGAACTACCTGACGCTGTGCGGAATGCTGGCTGGTTCCATGACCGATCCACCTGCGCTGGCGTTTGCTAACAACCTCCATGCTACCAGCGGTGCGGCAGCGCTCTCTTATGCCACGGTTTATCCACTGGTGATGTTCCTGCGTATTATTACTCCACAGCTGCTGGCAGTGATTTTCTGGGGAATGGGATAAGTCTTTTAACTCACTGAAGATATTGCTCTTATCAGGCCTACAAGATCTATTTTGTAGGCCTTTCCTTTGTCTGAATCACATTACGCAGCCTAACGTTTGAGAATCGGGTTCATACTCCTTTACTGTTCCGGTATAACGACCAGATAACAACATTGAAGGAGTTGTGATGAAGATTTCCCTCCTCGGAGAAGCGCCGGATTACCGTTTCTCGCTGGCAAATGAGCGTACTTTTCTGGCGTGGATCCGTACCGCGCTGGGGTTTCTGGCCGCGGGTGTCGGCCTGGACCAACTGGCACCGGATTTCGCCACGCCGGTCATTCGAGAACTGTTGGCTCTGCTGCTGTGCGTGTTTGCGGGCGGTCTGGCGATTTATGGTTACTTGCGCTGGCTGCGTAATGAAAAGGCAATGCGTCTGAAAGAGGACTTGCCGTACACCCATAGCCTTTTGATAATCAGCCTGATTTTGATGTTTGTCGCGGTGATTGTGATGGGGCTGGTATTGTATGCCGGATAGCCGTAAATCGCGGCGTATTGCCGATCCCGGGCTGCAACCGGAGCGTACATCGCTTGCCTGGCTTCGAACTCTTCTTGGCTACGGCGCATTAATGGCGCTGGCGTTGAAGCATAACTGGCATCAGGTGGGATTTCTCTTCTGGGTTTCTCTCGGTGTACTGGCGATCGTGGCGATAATTCTCTGGCGCTATACCCGCAGTCGTAATCTGATGGACGTTGCACATAACGATTTTTCTGAATCTCGTGCGGTGCGTGACAAATTTATGATCTCTCTCGCGGTGTTATCTCTCGCAATACTGTTTGCTGTAACACACGTTCGCCAACTTATCGTATTTATCGGGGATTTTGCATGACGGGGTGTGAGGACATGGATGTTAGTGAGGGGGGGATTAAGATGGTGGTGGTGGATCACCAGAAATGTCAGTACCCTGTTGATTTATATCGAAATTTACAGAAAGACGGCGTTCGTTCTGTGCAGTTTATTCCCCTGGTTGAACGTGATGAAAAAGGCAACCTGACAGCTGAATCTGTTTCTTCAGAAGACTGGGGACGGTTTTTAAATACGGTATTTGATATCTGGGTTCGTGAGGATATTACTCGAATATCCATTCCACTGTTCGATAACACGCTGAATCGGTGGTGTGGTCGGACGGGACAAGCCGATCGACAGACGATTTCACTGCTGAGTACGCGCTGTCAGTCATGTTCCTTGCTGCAATTCTATCGTGGCGATTGCCCGGCATATTGTGATGATGGGAAGGGGGGACTGTGCGCAGGTTATCAAGCGTTCTTTGACCACACCGCCCCGCATATGCGCGTTATGCGCGACTTGCTTAAACAGCATCGCTCACCGATGGAACTGATGGCGATGCTGCGTTAAGGTCAACGGCGTTTAACGTCCTTTAGCGAGGTACTGCGCCATTTCTTCATCCGGCACCATACCGCCGCCGGTGGCCCAGACCAGATGGGTGGCGTTATTGAGCTGCTCTGCGCTGAGTCCGTGCATCTGCTGATAGTCAGCAGAATTGCATACGCGCTGAGGACCGGCCATGCCCGCCAGAGCTGAAGGCTCCAGGCGAATACCTTCCTCCTGTGCCAGCCAGCCCAGCATATCGTACATAGTCTGGTCATCAAGAGTGTACAGGCCATCAAGCAGACGCTCCATTGCGCGGCCTACAAAACCCGAAGCGCGACCGACTGCCAGACCATCTGCCGCGGTCAGGTTGTCGATACCAATCTCCTGAACGGAAATCGTATCGTGCAACCCGGTGTAAACTCCCAGCAGCATGCACGGTGAATGGGTTGGCTCAGCAAAGAAGCAGTGCACGTTATCGCCGAACGCTAATTTCAGGCCAAACGCCACGCCGCCAGGTCCGCCGCCCACACCGCACGGTAGATAGACAAATAACGGATGTTCGGCATCCACCACGCGACCTTGCTGTGCAAACTGTGCCTTCAGACGTTGTCCGGCAACCGCATAGCCCAGGAACAATGTGCGGGAGTTTTCGTCATCGATAAAGAAGCAGTTGGGATCGGATTCTGCCGCCTTGCGACCCTGTTCAACAGCCACGCCGTAATCTTCTTCGTACTCAACTACCGTTACTCCGTGGCTGCGCAGTTTGGCTTTTTTCCATGCACGGGCGTCAGCAGACATATGTACAGTTACCTTAAAGCCAATGCAGGCGCTCATAATGCCGATCGACATTCCCAGGTTACCGGTTGAGCCTACCGCGATGCTGTACTGGCTGAAAAACTGTTTGAACTCAGGAGATAGCAGGATGCTGTAATCATCGTCGGTGGTTAGCAGACCAGCTTCCAGCGCCAGTTTTTCGGCGTGAGTCAGCACTTCATAAATACCGCCACGGGCTTTAATCGAGCCGGAAATTGGCAGGTGGCTGTCTTTTTTCAGCAGTATTTTGCCGCAAATACTCTGGCCGTACTCTTTTTCCAGCCGTTTTTGCATCGCAGGAATAGCGGCTAGCTCAGACTCGATGATGCCGCCGGTTGCAGCGGTTTCCGGGAATGCTTTCGCCAAATACGGTGCAAAACGAGCCAGACGGGCGTGAGCATCCTGCACATCGTGCTCCGTCAGACCCACGTAGGGTAAACCTTCCGCAAGAGAGGTGGTGCCCGGGTTAAACCAGGTCGTTTCTTTGAGTGCGACCAGATCCTCCACTAAAGGATACTGGGCGATGAGTTTTTGCATGTTTTCCATAGTACGTCTCTTTGCGCTTAGATGATAAAGGAAAGCAGGAATGTGCACGCTAGTGCAATCACCGACGCGATAAATGTCGCGGTCGTATAGTATTTAAACGTCTCATTCAGGGTAGCGCCGCAGTACTGCTTCACCAGCCAGAAGAGAGAATCTGTGACGATTGTGCAGCCAATTGCGCCAGAACCGATGGCAATAGTGATGATCTCCGGGCTGACGTTGGGGTAGAGCGGTAGCATCGGAGCAACAATCGCCGTTGCGCCCATCATCGCTACCGTAGCTGAACCCACTGCGGCATGCAGGATCAATGCCACCAGCCAGGCCAGCAGAATCGGGTGCATATGCATGTTGGAGAGGATCAGTGCCAGGGTATCCGCCAGGCCGCTGCTTTTGAGGATAGCGTTGAATGCGCCACCGGCACCGATAATCAGCAGAATGTTAGCAATTGAGCCAAACCCGTTCTCAGTATGGGTCAGGAGTGTGCTCATGCCGATATGCTGGCGCAGGCCGAGAATGTAATAGGCCACGAAGACGGCGATAAACATTGCTGTGATCGGATTACCGATAAACTCCAGCAGCGTATATACCGTACTGCCTTTCGCCATGTTCAGTTCAGCGACTGTTTTCACCAGCATCAGACCAATTGGCAGCAGTACGGTAAACAGCGTTGCACCCAGTGATGGCAGCGTGTTTTCGTCTCGTACCTTGAGGTCGGAAAACTCGGCTGGTACTGGTTTAAACGGCAGGCGGTTACCGAGGAATTTGAGGTACAGCGGCCCACCAATCAGGGATGCCATCAGTCCAACAAGTAAACCATAAACGATAACAGTACCTAGATCCGCGCCCAGTTTATTCGCCACAAACAAGGCTGCCGGGTGTGGCGGTACTACACAATGCACCGCCATCAGTGCAGTACACAGCGGAATAGCCAGCTTCAGTAATGAGGTATTCGTTTTTTTGGCAATTGAAAATGCCAGAGGAATCAGAAGCACCACGCCGACTTCAACAAACAGCGTAATACCGCAAATCAGCCCAACCAGCACCATAATGACGTCAGCAGAAAGCCAGCGGCAGCGTTGAAGCGTCAGGCCGATGCGTTCCGCTGCGCCAGAAACCTCCATCATTTTACCAAGAATGGTTCCCAGACCGATAACCGCGGCGAGGAATCCCAGTGTGCCACCGATGCCACTCTCAATGGCATTGACCATATCCAGCGGCCCCATGCCCATCATCGTACCCACGAAGAAACTGGCTAACAGCAGCGCCAGAAACGGATGGAATTTAAACTTCACGATGGTCAAAACGATCAACACGATGCTTATCAGCAGCGTGCTCACAACCCAGATTTGAGAGTGCATATCTCACCTTGCCCTGTGATTAACATAGGTTACATTGGACAAAAAAACGGCATGGGCTGACAAACGATAAAATTGGCCTTTCACATGAGCCAAATTGAATCAAATTGGTGATTTAGGTCTTATTATGGCTGGTTTATGCGACATGCTTCACTTTGAATCATCTTTGTGCTGATTTTTTCAGCGCGTTTTTTTACACTCCGGCTAAAAATTCAGGATGACGGAGATAAATATGGATCCCCTGCGTGATGTCAGAAATCGTCTGCTCAATGGCTGGCAGCTATCAAAACTCTATACCTTTGAGGTGGCGGCCAGACATCAGTCTTTTGCGCTGGCGGCAGACGAACTGTCGTTAAGCCCGAGCGCCGTCAGCCATCGTATTAATCAGCTCGAAGAGGAGTTGGGCATCCAGTTGTTTGTTCGTTCACATCGCAAAGTGGAACTCACTCATGAAGGTAAGCGAGTGTTCTGGGCGCTGAAATCATCGCTGGATACACTCAACCAGGAAATTCTCGATATCAAGAATCAGGAGCTGTCAGGGACGCTCACCGTTTATTCACGCCCCTCCATTGCCCAGTGTTGGCTGGTTCCGGCTCTCGGTGACTTTACCCGTCGCTATCCATCGATTTCACTGACGATATTGACCGGAAATGACAACGTCAATTTGCAACGAGCCGGGATCGATCTGGCCATCTATTTTGACGATGCACCTTCCGCGCAACTCACCCACCATTTTCTGATGGATGAAGCGATAGTACCGGTATGCAGCCCGGACTATGCTCGCCGCTATGAGCTGGCAGGGTCTTTGGTGAACCTGCCACATTGCACGCTGCTGCACGACAGGCAGGCGTGGAGCAACGACTCGGGTACCGATGAGTGGCACAGTTGGGCGCAGCATTTTTCAGTGAATTTGCCGACATCGTCTGGTATTGGCTTTGATCGTTCTGATTTAGCGGTGATTGCGGCAATGAACCACATTGGTGTGGCAATGGGGAGAAAGAGGCTGGTGCAAAAACGTCTCGACAGCGGTGAGCTGATCGCCCCTTTTGGTGATATGGCGCTGAAATGTCACCAGCATTATTACATCACCACGCTGCCAGGCAGACAGTGGCCAAAAATCGAGGCGTTTATCGGCTGGCTGCAAGAACAGGTATGATGATAATTATTACGTTTTCGCTCTACACCTGATACCAGAGATTGTGCTAAATACGTGATATCACTCCCGGTTAATGCCTGAGGACAACCGTGTTAAAGCCGCTCATTTCTCTCATGTTGCTGTCCAGTGCCGCTGTGTATGCGGCTGAACCGCCGTTAACGGCTGAACACTACGCGCAACAGCTTGGAGTAGGAATGGACGTCGACTGGGCGCGCACTGAAAGGGGGATCCGTGAGTTCGATCCGCTGGTGGTGCGGGATTTTCGGGCGCAGGAGCTAACTCATGTGCGGATTCGCGTTGCGGGCGAGCCAACAGAGGCCAGGCTTATCCATCTGCGTAAGCTGGTGGAAGCCTGTGAGCAATATGGCGTGATCCCGATAATTGCTTATCAGGCGGATGAGTACAAAAAAGACCCTTCTACCGGAAATGAAAAAGAGGTCGTTAACTGGTGGGTGGCCGTGGCGCATTACTTTGGTCAAAGCTCACCGCTATTGGGTTTTGACCTGATCTATGAACCTGCCGATAAATTAAATCATAATCAGGCATCCCTCAATCGGGTGTATGACAAAACGATTCGCATGATTCATGCCATCGACCCGCAGCGTATGATTTTTGTCGCACCACGCCTGCGCGCCGCGCCGGAAGATTTACCAAACCTGAAGCTACCGCCGCAAAGTCAGAGTTACGTTCTGGCTGAATGGCATATTTTTCCGTGGGGGCCGCTAAAAAATAACGGGAAATACCCGTGGACATCGGGTACAACGGCGGAAAAGGCTGCCATTCGTGCCCGAATTAACAGTGCTATTCACTGGCAGCAGAAAACGGGTCATGTCAGTTGGGTCGGTGGCTGGGCACCCGGTGAAACGATCAAAAACGCGCCTTCCGCTGCGCAGTACGCGTTTGCCAGATTTATGGCATGTGAATTGAAGAAAGCGAAAATTCCCTATGCCATCAATACCAATACACAGTTTTATGATGGCGAGGAAGGAGCCTGGCGTCCGGCGCTGGAACCGTTAATGAAGATGATGATCATGCCGGAGTGTGAAAAGCCCGGCGATAAACCGGGCCATCATTCGCTTAAACCGCCTGCCCCTGATGAGACACACGTGATGCCAGCGGCAACCAGCACACAAAAATCAGTAGCCCCATAAGGGTCATCAGCAGGCCAAGACTGGCCTGTCCGGTTTGCGGCAGCATCGCGGAGAGCCATGCCAGCACGCCGGAACCAATGTTTTGTAAACCGCCGACCAGCGCTCCGGCTGTACCTGCCAGAAACGGGAAAGGCTCCATTGCGCCGCTGGTTGCCAGCGGGAACAGCATTCCGGCACCAAAGAAAAACAATGCGGCGGGAACCAGCAGTGTCCAGACGTTCATCACGTCAAACAGGCCAGGGATCCACATCATCAGCCCGGCTACCAGACAGCAGGTAACGGACTGCCACATCAGCGTCGAGAAGCGCTTGTTTGGGCGACCGGCGAACCACGCGCCGAAAAACGCCGCAGGAATAGGCAGAATAAACAGAATACTGACCGCCATGCTGCTTAAGCCTAAAACAGCGCCCATTAATACCCCGGAGCAGGCTTCGAAGACCGCAACGCCCGCCAGACCGCCAATCAGCATCAGCACGTAACAAGTGAATGCACCGTTGCCAAACAAGGTTTTGTAGCTGGCGATAAGCCGTGGGCGAGGTGCACCCGCAGGTCGCGTTTCAGGCATCCAGCGTGCCATGCTAAAGGTAACGCCCGCGCACAGAATCAACAGGAAAATATAGCAGGCGCGCCAGTTCCACAGGGTATCCAACATGCCGCCAATCAGCGGTGCCAACAGTGGGCTGACGAGGATCCCCATATTTAACAAGCTGTTGGCATGACGCAACTGAGTGCCTTCATACAGATCTCGCGGTAAAGTTCGCGCCATTACACCGCCGACCCCTGTTCCCATTCCCTGTATAGCGCTGGCGATAATCAGTATCGTCAGGCTGTGGGTTGTAATGGCTACCAGCGTTGCCAGCATAAAAATGGACATCCCAGTGAGGATAACCGGGCGACGCCCTACGCGGTCAGAAAGAGGGCCGTAAAACAGCTGTGACACGCCGTAGGTCAGCAGGTAAGCGGCCATTACGCTTTGCACTGCCCCTTCACGAACGTTCAGTTCACGTGCCATATCGGCAATAGCGGGGATATAAATGGTTTGCGCCATTTGTCCGACCGCCACCAGTAGTACCAACATCAACAACAAATTGACGCTTCTATGCCTTTTCATTTCGCTGATTACTTTTCAAAAATAGAAAAAATAAGAATAAGGTGCTGCTAATTCCCGTAAATGCGCGTGGAATCTACCACATTAAAAAAAGAAGACCATATTCAGAACTGCAATGATCGGGAGGTGAACGGCAGGAAATGTAAACAAAAAGCGGCAATAAATGTTGCCGGAATGAATGGTGATGGCGATGACAGGATAGGTAAGGCGTAGCCGCCATCCGGCAATCAGGATAAACGCAATAAAATTGCCCCCAAAGCAATTCCCCCCGCGGCGATAAGACGTATTCCGGCGACTTTTTCCTTAAGTAGTAGCCAGGCGAGCAGGGCGCCAAACAGAATAGACGTTTCGCGCAGCGCGGCGACGACCGCCAGCGGGGCCTGCGTCATCGCCCACAGCGCCAGTCCGTAAGAGCCCATGGTGCCAATACCGCCCAGAATCCCTTTTTTCCACTGTTGTACCAGATAGCGCGATGCTTCCCGGCGTCGGGCAATCATCGCCCAGCTCAGCAGGCATGAGCCGTTCAGAAAGAACGTCCAAAGCGTATAGCCCAGCGCGGTATCTGATAATCTCACACCGGTGCCATCCACCAGTGTATATCCGGCAATAAAGCAGGCATTGATTAATGCCAGGATAATTCCACGCTGCGAACTGCTGCGACCGTTAAATGCCATCCCGAGGATTGCCAGACAGATCGTAGCAATACCTACCCACGCAAGCATCGACAGGCTATCGCCGAGAAACAGGACGCTAATGATAGCGACCAGCAGTGGGGCTGTGCCGCGCATTAAGGGATAGGTCTGGCTCATGTCCGAGACCTGATAAGTTTTAGCAACCAGTACGGTATACACCACCTGTAACGCGGTTGAGATCGCTAAATATGGCAGGCTGGCGACAGAGGGATGTGGTGCAAAAGGTAAACATACCAGCGCCATAACAGCCGCCGAGCCACTGACGCTGATGGCTGAGTAAAGTTTGTCGTTTCCTGCTTTTACAATGGCATTCCAGCTGGCATGAAGCAGCGCGGCAAACAGCAAAATGCAGAAAACAGAAAGGGTCATGGCGGTATTCTTCCCTGAGAATGTCATAAAAACGTAACATATTGGCGCGGTGCAAGCACCAGGGAGAAGTGAAAGAGGAGCGGTTTCCCGCTCCTCTTAGGTGCGACTTGAATCTGAATCACTTAATGTATTTCAGAACCGCATCAAGTAGTTGCAGTGCTGCAACAATGAGTTTGAGGATAAGAATAGCGATATCCACGAGGCTCATACGCTCTCCTTTTGGTACAAGGAGCACGGTGCTGGCGTACCTTGCCGCTGCCTGTTACCAGCACCTTTGTTGACATAACACAGTGTGCTCACACGGGGTTCAGGCGCTGACGGCACCACCCGTTTCAGCCAGGACTTTGTTGCGCCGGTTTACGATGCGGCCCCCGCATAACACATTGCGTACGGTGACATTATAGATAAATACTGTATAAATTAACAGTATTATATGGACGTTCTGCCATCGTTAAGCCATACTCAAAAACATCAAAATTCGTGCCGAAATTGCGTGTTCTTCGCGGAACGCGTATACTTTTACCGTTGACATAACACAGTGTGCTTTGCGGCCACCAACCGCACAACGCTGAAAAAACCTCGCTCCGGCGGGGTTTTTTGTTTTTTGCGTCACATATAGTGAAGTGTGATCTTTGACGCATTTTTGTGCAGATGAAAAATTTTCCATTGTCACGCCGAAAAAGCTGTGTTTGTATGAATCCTGTTAACCAACAAACAGACAAGGTCCCTAATGAACCCTTCCATGCTGACTGCGACCCTACTAAAAACTGCGCCATCTCGCGCAGCGGTCGTCGTGCGTGTGGTGGTGGTCGTCGGCAATGCGCCGTAGGGTCCGGAACAACACACGATTCCAAAACCCCGCCGGCGCAAACCGGGCGGGGTTTTTCGTTTAAGAGACCTCCCCGGATACGCTAAGTAATTCGGGTTGCAGGAAGGCGGCAAGTGAGCGAATCTCCAGGAGCGTACATCGGTACGTGACTGAGGGGAACGCGAGCAGCCAACGCACCAGCAACTTGAAATACGACGCGTAAAGTCGGCCCAGAATAAAAAGGACTGGAGCATGGCAAGTTCGGGCATAACATCCAAACGTACGCGTTTTACGGGCGCAGAATTTATCGTTCATTTTCTGGAGCGCCAGGGTATCAAGGTGGTCACCGGTATTCCTGGCGGTTCGATTCTCCCCGTCTACGACGCCTTAAGCCAAAGCACGCAAATCCGTCATATCCTGGCGCGCCACGAGCAGGGTGCGGGGTTTATCGCCCAGGGAATGGCGAGAACCGATGGTAAACCCGCTGTGTGTATGGCCTGTAGTGGGCCAGGCGCAACCAACCTGGTGACCGCTATTGCCGATGCGCGTCTGGATTCCATCCCGCTGGTGTGTATCACCGGGCAGGTTCCGGCCTCAATGATCGGTACCGACGCCTTTCAGGAAGTCGACACCTACGGCATCTCTATCCCCATCACTAAACACAACTATCTGGTCCGACATATCAATGAACTACCGCAGGTTATGAGCGATGCATTCCGCATTGCGCAGTCAGGACGACCGGGTCCGGTGTGGATAGACATTCCTAAGGACATACAAACAGCAACGATTGAGCTGGACGAGATGCCTGAACCGGCCGAAAAAATGTCCACGCCTACTTTTAACGCGGACAGCATCCGTGATGCCGCAGCAATGATTAATGCGGCGAAGCGGCCTGTGTTATACCTCGGGGGCGGCGTCATCAATGCGCCTGCGCGGGTGCGCGAGCTGGCAGAAAAAGCGACGTTGCCAACCACCATGACCTTAATGGCGCTCGGCATGCTGCCAAAAGCGCATCCGTTGTCGTTAGGTATGCTGGGGATGCACGGTGCGCGCAGTACCAACTTTATTCTGCAAGAAGCGGATTTGTTGATTGTTCTTGGTGCACGTTTTGATGACCGGGCGATTGGCAAAACCGAACAGTTCTGTCCGAATGCCAAAATTATTCATGTGGATATCGACCGTGCCGAATTGGGTAAAATTAAACAACCGCACGTGGCGATTCAGGCTGATGTCGATGAGGTGCTGGCGCAGCTGATCCCTCTGATTGAGGCGCAGCCGCGTGAAGAGTGGCATCAAATGGTGGCCGATTTACAGCGCGAATTCCCTTGCTCTATTCCGCAGGAAAGCGACCCACTCACCCATTACGGGCTGATTAACGCCGTTGCTGCCTGTGTGGACGACAGCGCGATCATCACCACCGATGTGGGTCAGCATCAGATGTGGGCGGCGCAGGCTTACCCACTGAACCGTCCGCGTCAGTGGCTGACATCCGGTGGCCTGGGGACTATGGGCTTTGGACTGCCAGCGGCAATTGGTGCTGCACTGGCGAATCCGGATAAAAAAGTGCTGTGTTTCTCTGGTGATGGCAGCCTGATGATGAATATTCAGGAAATGGCCACCGCCAGTGAAAATCAGCTGGATATTAAAATTATCCTGATGAACAACGAAGCGCTGGGGCTGGTGTATCAGCAACAAAGCCTGTTCTACAAACAGGGGGTTTTTGCCGCTACCTATCCTGGAATGATTAACTTTATGCAGATTGCCGCCGGTTTTGGTCTCGACACCTGCGATTTGAACAACGAAGCAGACCCACAGGCGGCGCTGCAGGAGATTATCAATCGTCCAGGACCTGCACTGATCCACGTGCGCATTGACGCCGAAGAGAAAGTGTACCCGATGGTGCCGCCGGGTGCGGCAAACACAGAAATGGTGGGGGAATAAGCCATGCAACAGCAGACTCATGACAACGTAATTCTGGAACTCACCGTACGTAACCACCCCGGCGTAATGACCCACGTTTGCGGCCTGTTCGCCCGTCGGGCATTTAACGTGGAAGGTATTCTCTGTCTACCGATTCAGGGCAGCGATCAGAGTCGTATCTGGCTATTGGTCAACGACGACCAGCGTCTGGAACAGATGATAAGCCAGATAGATAAGCTGGAAGATGTTGTGAAAGTTGCACGTAACCAGTCCGATCCCTCAATGTTTAATAAAATTACCGTCTTTTTTGAGTAGCTTAGTCGCCGTCTGAATCGGGGGTGATCACTTTGACGGAACCGTTCCGGCAGTGGGTGGCGTAATCTGCCGGTAACGGACGGTCGCTGATCAGCACATCAAAGGTGGAAAGCGGACCAATGCTGGCAGGTGCGACCTCATCAAAAAGGGCGTGACGGGTCAGCAAAATTTTACGGAGCCCGCGCTCCATTGCTTTGCGTTTGGTGGCGAGGTCGTCCGGGTTAAACCAACTGACGCCGAAGTGCTCGTGTACACCGCTGGCGGAGATAAAGACTTTTCGAGGATTCAGTGAGTCCAGCGGCGAAGGATTACTGGTGTCGTAGAAGGCGTCACTTTTCGCCCGATAGGTCCCCCCGCAGAGGATCGCTGTGGCATTAGGCTTTTCATTCAGCGCCACAAACACCCGGTGCGAGTAGCAAATCCCGGTAAAGGTTATATCGTCAGGGATCATGCTGACCACCAACGGCATTTCCACACCATTATCAAAAAAGACCAGATCGTTTTCACTCACCAGTCCTGCGGCCAGAATGGCAACCGGTAGATCGTCGCGATGATAAGGTTTTTGCGTGGGGAGCGGAGCGTTAACGATGGTGGCGGGTTTGTTCACCATCACAATATAGCCGCCGAGCAGCGTCAGGGGTAACGGTTCGTCATCCTGGCTGAGATCCCGGCGAATGGTCATCACGGAAACCTCCAGCATCCGCGCGGCGTCTTTCAGATGGATGCGGTCGGTCTTCTTCAACAGTTCCATCAGGCGTCGAATACGTTCTTTTTGCTTGGTTTCCATTCACCTTCTCCGCGATTCATATTTTGCATGTTCCGTTAGTAACATTTTTGTGTCGTAAGGAACATCACATTGCTGCATTACTATACGTCCGACGGGCGGGAATTAAAAGCGCGTTTATTCTCGTTTTTTTGATTATAAACAGTTTAATTTCAGTAGATTGTAATTGTTGTGAGAAGGGGGGGATTAATCAACCGCTAATCTCGTGTTTAATAAATAAACAGAAAAATGATCCTCCAATCGCGATCGTAATCACAAATGATACGAAAGTAACATGATAATGTTATTTTAATATCATTGTTGTGTGATTGTTTCTGAGAGGTAGTAAAATGGATATCGCTGTTATTGGCTCTAACATGGTGGATCTCATCACCTACACCAACCAGATGCCGAAAGAAGGGGAAACCCTGGAAGCACCGGCGTTTAAAATCGGCTGTGGTGGTAAAGGGGCGAATCAGGCCGTTGCGGCCGCGAAACTCAATTCTAAAGTGCTGATGCTGACGAAAGTCGGTGATGATATTTTTGCCGATAACACCATTCGTAACCTCGAATCCTGGGGTATTAACACCACCTATGTAGAAAAAGTTCCGTGTACCAGCAGCGGCGTCGCACCGATCTTTGTGAATGCCAACTCAAGTAACAGCATTCTTATTATTAAAGGGGCGAACAAATTTCTCTCTCCGGAGGATATCGATCGTGCAGCGGAAGATTTAAAAAAATGCCAGCTTATTGTCCTGCAACTGGAAGTCCAACTGGAAACAGTTTATCACGCGATTGAATTTGGTAAAAAGCATGGCATTGAAGTGTTATTAAATCCCGCACCAGCATTACGTGAATTAGATATGTCCTACGCTTGTAAATGTGATTTCTTTGTGCCGAATGAAACCGAACTTGAAATATTAACGGGGATGCCGGTTGATACTTATGACCATATTCGCGCAGCTGCCCGTTCCCTGGTGGATAAAGGACTTAACAATATTATTGTGACAATGGGTGAAAAAGGCGCGCTATGGATGACGCGTGACCAGGAAGTACATGTCCCGGCGTTTCGCGTCAATGCCGTCGATACCAGCGGCGCAGGCGACGCCTTTATTGGTTGTTTTGCCCATTATTATGTCCAGAGTGGTGATGTCGAAGCCGCCATGAAGAAAGCCGCCCTTTTTGCTGCGTTTAGCGTCACCGGAAAAGGTACGCAATCTTCTTATCCGAGTATCGAACAATTTAATGAGTTTCTTACCCTAAACGAATAACACTCCTGCATTGTAAAAGGTAGCACTATGAACGATAAAAACATCATTCAGATGCCCGATGGGTATCTGAATAAGACCCCTCTGTTCCAGTTTATTTTGTTATCCTGTTTATTCCCGTTATGGGGATGCGCAGCCGCATTAAATGATATTCTGATTACGCAATTTAAAAGCGTATTTTCACTCAGTAACTTTGCCTCGGCATTAGTTCAGAGCGCCTTTTATGGCGGCTATTTTTTAATTGCGATTCCAGCGTCTCTGGTGATTAAAAAGACCAGCTATAAAGTGGCGATATTAATTGGCCTGACGCTATACATTGTTGGCTGTACGCTCTTTTTTCCGGCATCGCACATGGCAACCTACACCATGTTCCTTGCGGCAATCTTCGCGATTGCGATCGGTTTGAGTTTCCTGGAAACCGCAGCGAATACCTACAGTTCGATGATTGGGCCAAAAGCCTATGCCACGTTGCGACTGAATATCAGCCAGACCTTTTACCCGATTGGTGCGGCATCCGGCATTTTGTTGGGTAAATACCTGGTCTTTTCCGAAGGCGATAGTCTGGAAAAACAGATGGCGGGGATGAATGCCGAGCAGATCCATAACTTCAAAGTGCTGATGCTGGAAAACACCCTTGAGCCGTATAAGTATATGATTATGGTTCTGGTGGTCGTGATGGTGCTGTTTCTACTTACCCGTTTCCCGACCTGCAAAGTGGCGCAAACCGCGAACCATAAACGCCCGTCGGCGATGGACACGCTGCGCTATCTGGCGAGCAATGCCCGCTTCCGGCGTGGCATTGTGGCGCAGTTCCTGTATGTGGGGATGCAGGTAGCCGTGTGGTCATTCACCATTCGTCTGGCGCTGGAGTTGGGCGATATCAACGAACGTGATGCCTCTAACTTTATGGTCTACAGTTTTGCCTGCTTCTTCATCGGCAAGTTTATCGCCAATATTCTGATGACCCGCTTTAACCCGGAAAAGGTGCTGATTCTTTACTCTATCATCGGCGCATTGTTCCTTGCCTATGTCTCCCTGGCACCGAGCTTTAGTGCCGTTTACGTTGCGGTGCTGGTGAGCGTGCTGTTTGGACCCTGCTGGGCGACTATCTATGCCGGCACGCTGGATACCGTAGATAACGAACATACTGAAATGGCTGGCGCGGTGATTGTGATGGCCATTGTTGGCGCGGCCGTGATACCGGCGATTCAGGGCTATGTCGCGGATATGTTCCACTCGCTGCAACTCTCTTTCCTTGTCTCCATGCTGTGCTTTGTTTACGTGGGGATCTACTTCTGGCGCGAAAGCAAAGTGCGCAGTCTGGCTGAAGCAACTGCATCCTGAGGAGAACGATCATGACAACACGAATCACGCTGTGGCGGGAGCTCTTTAGCGAACATCCGCGAACCCTAATGCAGAACAGCGATTTCACTATCACCGCATTTCGCTATGCCAGCGGTGTGGAAGGGCTGAAGGTCCAGAACAGTCGTGGATACCTGGTTATTCTGCCCTGGATGGGGCAGATGATCTGGGATGCTCAGTTTGATGGTCACGATCTGACCATGCACAACATGTTCAGCCAGCCGAAACCTGCAACGGAAGTGGTCGCGACTTATGGCTGTTTTGCCTTCCATTCCGGGTTACTGGCGAATGGCTGTCCGTCACCAGAAGATGTTCACCCGTTGCACGGTGAAATGGCCTGTGCCGCGATGGACGAGGCCTGGCTGGAACTGGAAGGCGATAGCCTGCGTGTGACCGGACGCTGTGAGTATGTGATGGGATTCGGTCATCATTATCAGGCGCAGCCTGCGGTGGTGATGCGTAAAGCAAGTGCGCTTTTTGACATTCAGATGGCCGTCACTAACCTGGCATCTGTCGCGATGCCACTTCAGTATATGTGCCACATGAATTATGCGTACGTACCGGAGGCTACCTTTAGCCAGAATATCCCGGATGAAGCGCTGAAGTTGCGTGAATCTGTTCCGGCACATGTGAAACCCACCGAACAGTGGCTGGCGTTTAATCAACGGATCTTACAAGGTGAAGCGTCACTGACAACGCTCAATGAACCTGACTTTTACGATCCGGAAATCGTCTTCTTTGCTGACAAGCTGGACAGATACACGGATAAACCCGAATTCCGGATGATCGCCCCGGATGGCACCACGTTTGTTACCTGTTTTGCCAGTTCCGAACTCAACTACGTGACTCGCTGGATCCTTTATAACGGCGATCAGCAGGTGGCAGCATTCGCCCTGCCTGCGACTTGTCGGCCGGAAGGGTTCCTGGCTGCCAGGCGAAACGGTACTTTGCTTGAGGTACAACCGCAGCAAACCCGGTCATTTACGGTCACTACTGGTATCGTCTGAGCGCTCAAGGTTTGAATAGCAACGCGCTGGTACACAAAATTATTCAAGTTGCATCAAGGCGGTAAGACTGAGAATCCCCAGGCGCTTTCTTCAGTAAGCTCCTGGGGTGAAAAGACGCAGCTTGAAGGATGAAGTGTATATCGTTAAGGTAAGCGCGTTTTTTATACCCGCCAGGACAAAACCATGATCACCGTTGCCCTCATTGACGATCACCTTATCGTCCGCTCCGGCTTTGCTCAACTGCTGGGGCTTGAACTCGATTTGCAGGTTGTTGCCGAATTTGGCTCCGGGCGAGAGGCGCTGGCAGGGTTGCCGGGACGCGGTGTGCAGGTGTGCATCTGTGATATCTCAATGCCGGATATTTCCGGGCTGGAGTTACTCAGTCAGTTGCCGAAAGGGATGGCGATCATCATGCTCTCCGTTCACGACAGTCCGGCGCTGGTGGAACAGGCGCTGAACGCTGGTGCGCGAGGTTTTCTCTCCAAACGCTGTAGTCCCGACGAGTTGATTGCAGCGGTACATACCGTCGCAACAGGCGGTTGTTATTTAACGCCGGATATTGCGGTTAAGCTGGCTGCCGGGCGTCAGGATCCACTGACCAAACGTGAACGACAGGTGGCGGAAAAACTGGCGCAGGGCATGGCGGTGAAAGAGATTGCCGCCGAACTGGGCCTGTCGCCAAAAACGGTACACGTACATCGCGCTAACCTGATGGAAAAGCTGGGCGTCAGTAACGACGTTGAACTGGCGAGACGGATGTTTGACGGCTGGCAATGAACACCTTTTTCTCCCGCTTAATCACTGTTGTCGCCTGTTTCTTTATCTTCTCCGCCGCATGGTTCTGTTTGTGGAGTGTCAGCCTGCATCTCGTAGAGCGTCCTGAGTTGGCGGTACTGTTATTTCCGTTCGGCTTGCGTCTGGGACTGATGCTGCAATGTCCGCGTGGCTACTGGCCTGTGTTGTTGGGGGCGGAATGGCTGCTCCTGTTCTGGCTGGTGCAGGAAGTTGCGCTGGCACATCTACCCCTTTTGATGATCGGTAGCCTGTTGACGCTGCTCCCTGTGGCACTGATCTCTCGCTATCGCCATCAGCGCGACTGGCGCACTCTGCTGTTACAGGGCGCGGCGCTGACCGCGGCGGCGCTGCTGCAGTCAGCTCCGTGGCTGGGGCAAGGTGGCGAGGCGTGGAACGCCCTGCTGCTGACGTTAACCGGTGGATTGACGCTGGCTCCTGTCTGCCTGGTGTTCTGGCACTATCTCACCAGTACCACCTGGCTGCCGCTTGGTCCGGCGGTGATTTCCCAGCCGGTGAACTGGCGCGGGCGGCACCTGGTGTGGTATCTGCTGCTGTTCAGCGTCAGCCTGTGGCTCCAGTTGGGGTTGCCGGATGAGTTGTCACGCTTTACGCCGTTCTGCCTGGCGCTGCCGATTATAGCGCTCGCCTGGCACTACGGCTGGCAGGGGGCGTTGATTGCGACGCTGATGAACGCTATCGCACTCATTGCCAGCCAGACCTGGCACGATCATCCGGTTGATTTGCTGCTCTCACTGTTGGCGCAAAGTCTGACCGGACTGCTGCTCGGTGCAGGCATTCAGCGTTTGCGCGAATTAAACCAGTCGTTGCAAAACGAACTGGCGCGTAATCATCGCCTGGCAGAACGCCTGCTGGAAACCGAAGAGAGCGTGCGTCGCGACGTAGCGCGTGAGCTACACGATGACATCGGCCAGACTATTACCGCCATTCGCACTCAGGCGGGCATCGTACAGCGACTGGCCCCGGAAAATGCGGGCGTTAAGCAGAGCGGGGCGCATATCGAGCAGCTCTCTCTGGGTGTCTATGATTCGGTACGCCGCCTGCTTGGGCGCTTACGTCCACGTCAACTGGATGATTTGACGCTGGAGCAGGCTATCCGCTCCTTGATGCGAGAAATGGAACTGGAGAGTCGCGGTATCGTCAGTCATCTTGACTGGCGGATAGATGAAGCCGTGCTCAGCGAAAGTCAGCGGGTGACGCTGTTTCGCGTCTGTCAGGAAGGTCTGAATAATATAGTGAAGCACGCTAACGCCAGCGCGGTAACGCTGCAGGGGTGGCTTCAGGACGAGCGATTAATGCTGGTGATTGAGGACGATGGCAGCGGCTTGCCGGCGGGTGTGAATCAGCAGGGATTTGGCCTGACCGGGATGCGAGAGCGCATCACTGCCCTTGGAGGTTCGCTTGCTATTTCCTGTACGCACGGTACGCGAGTTAGCGTGTCTTTGCCTCAGCGTTATGCGTAAGGAGCGACAATGTTTCAGTTTTTAAAAGCCCCGGCGAACGCGCCGCGCCTTACCGATAAACACGAGATCGATGCCCGTTACCGCTACTGGCGGCGGCATATTCTGCTGACCATCTGGTTTGGTTATGCGCTGTTCTATTTCACCCGCAAAAGCTTCAACGCCGCCGTGCCGGAAATCCTTGCCAGCGGTGTGCTGACTCGCAGCGATATTGGCCTGCTGGCGACGCTGTTTTATATCACCTACGGGTTGTCAAAGTTTGTCTCCGGTGTCGTCAGCGACCGCTCTAATGCCCGTTATTTTATGGGCATCGGGCTGATTGCCACCGGAGTAGTGAACATTCTGTTTGGTTTTTCTACTTCGCTATGGGCGTTTGCCGTGCTGTGGGCGCTGAACGCCTTCTTTCAGGGATGGGGTTCGCCCGTATGCGCCCGATTACTGACCGCATGGTATTCGCGTACCGAGCGCGGCGGCTGGTGGGCGCTGTGGAATACCGCACATAACGTCGGCGGGGCGCTGATCCCAATCGTTATGGCGGCTACCGCATTGCACTATGGTTGGCGTGCGGGAATGATGATTGCCGGGCTGATGGCGATTGTCGTAGGCGTGATCCTCTGCTGGCGACTGCGTGACAGGCCACAGGCGATTGGTCTGCCGCCGATTGGTGACTGGCGGCACGATGAGCTGGAAATAGACCAACAGCAGGAAGGTGCGGGGCTTAGCCGAAAAGAGATCCTCACCAAATATGTGCTGCTGAATCCGTATATCTGGCTGCTGTCGTTGTGTTATGTGCTGGTGTACGTGGTGCGTGCTGCGATTAATGACTGGGGCAATCTGTATATGTCCGAGACGCTGGGTGTTGATCTGGTCACCGCTAATACCGCAGTGACCATGTTCGAGCTGGGCGGGTTTATCGGTGCACTGGTTGCGGGGTGGGGCTCGGACAAACTGTTTAACGGGAACCGTGGCCCGATGAACCTGATTTTTGCCGCCGGAATATTACTCTCTGTGGGTTCATTGTGGCTGATGCCGTTTGCCAGTTACGTGATGCAGGCGGCGTGCTTCTTCACTACCGGATTCTTTGTCTTCGGCCCGCAGATGTTGATCGGTATGGCGGCGGCGGAATGTTCGCATAAAGATGCTGCGGGCGCGGCAACCGGGTTTGTTGGGCTGTTCGCTTATCTGGGCGCGTCGCTTTCCGGCTGGCCGTTGGCGAAGGTGATGGAGGTCTGGCACTGGACCGGTTTTTTTGTGGTGATCGCCATTGCCGCAGGGATTTCTGCTCTGCTGTTGCTGCCGTTTTTGAATGCTCAGGCTCCGCGCGAAGTTAGTGAAGCGTGATGCACCTCACTTTTTTGCCCCGAGTGGGGCAAAACTAAGAAATTTTCCCGGTTTCACCTGGACGCTGTCTCAGGCGTGCCTCCCGGCTGATTTTTACAATGCCTGCCATTCGCAGGTATAAAAATTAGCTCGGGAGTGTCCTATGCTGGCCTTTCTAAACCAGGTGCGCAAGCCGACCCTGGATTTGCCGCTCGATGTGCGGCGTAAAATGTGGTTCAAACCATTCATGCAGTCCTACCTGGTGGTTTTCATCGGCTACCTGACCATGTACCTGATCCGCAAAAACTTTAACATCGCGCAGAACGACATGATCTCCACCTACGGGCTGAGCATGACGCAGCTGGGGATGATTGGCCTGGGCTTCTCCATCACCTACGGTGTAGGTAAAACGCTGGTTTCCTATTACGCGGATGGCAAAAACACCAAGCAGTTCCTGCCGTTTATGCTGATCCTCTCGGCTATCTGTATGCTCGGCTTCAGCGCCAGCATGGGCGCAGGCTCAACCAGCTTGTTCCTGATGATTGCCTTCTACGCGCTGAGTGGTTTCTTCCAGAGTACCGGTGGCTCGTGCAGCTATTCGACGATCACCAAATGGACACCGCGCCGTAAACGTGGCTCTTATCTCGGGATGTGGAATATCTCCCACAACCTCGGTGGTGCAGGTGCGGCAGGCGTGGCGTTGTTTGGTGCTAATGTGCTGTTCGATGGTCACGTGATCGGCATGTTTATCTTCCCGTCGATTATCGCCTTGATTGTGGGCTTTATTGGCTTGCGCTATGGCAGCGACTCCCCGGAATCTTATGGTCTGGGTAAAGCCGAAGAGCTGTTTGGGGAAGAGATCAGCGAAGAGGACAAAGAGACTGAAGAAAATGACATGACCAAGTGGCAGATCTTTGTTGAGTACGTGCTGAAAAACAAAGTGATCTGGCTGCTGTGCTTCTCCAACATCTTCCTGTACGTGGTGCGCATCGGTATCGATCAGTGGTCCACCGTCTACGCCTTCCAGGAGCTGAAACTCTCCAAAGAAGTCGCGATTCAGGGCTTTACCCTGTTTGAAGTCGGGGCGCTGGTCGGTACGCTGCTGTGGGGTTGGCTCTCTGACCTGGCAAACGGCCGTCGTGCGCTGGTGGCCTGTGTCGCGTTGGCATTAATCATTGCCACGCTGGGTGTCTACCAGCACGCCAGCAACCAGTACGTTTACCTGGCGTCGTTGTTTGCCCTTGGCTTCCTGGTGTTTGGCCCGCAATTGTTAATCGGTGTGGCGGCAGTTGGTTTCGTACCGAAAAAAGCGATCGGTGCTGCCGATGGGATTAAAGGTACTTTCGCTTATCTGATTGGCGACAGCTTTGCCAAGCTGGGTCTGGGGATGATTGCCGATGGTACGCCAGTCTTTGGTCTGACCGGCTGGGCGGGGACTTTCGCCGCGCTGGATACCGCCGCTATCGGCTGTATCTGCCTGATGGCCATCGTCGCCGTATTTGAAGAACGTAAAATTCGCCGTGCGAAAAAGATCCAGCAGTTAAAAACCGCTTAAGTGTGTATTGGTAACTTTTGCCCGCCTCTGAATCTTATTCATCAGGGCTATCTTGCTTGTCATTTTGAACCAGGGCAGTGCTCGAAATCCTCAGGTACTATCTGTACATTCCGGTTTCTGCGCGCTGTCCGTGTTCAAACTGTCTGCGCCGATAACGCCCAATGAATAAAGTTCTCATAGCGGGCTTTTTTTATGCTTCGGATTCGCTGTTCCTTACGGCGAGTCAGCAATCTCCAGCGATGTAAACGTAAATGCTTCGCCATCAAATAATCCCTGGCTGGTGAGCTTTAGCGCGGGGATCACCGGCAAAGAGAGAAATGCCATCTGAATAAAGGGCTCATCGGGGAGCGTGCCGCACGCCCGACCTGCTGCTTTCAGTGAATCGATTTGTTCGGCCAGCGATTCTGCCGTATCAGTGCTCATCAGTCCGGCGACTGGTAGCGCTAAATGGCATTGAACTTCCCCATGACGAACCACGCATAAGCCACCGCCGTCGGCGATCACCTGATTAACCGCCACCGTCATCTCTTCAGCGCTGTGACCGATGACCACGATGTTATGGCTGTCGTGGCTGACGGTTGCTGCCAGCGCCCCCTCCTTCAGCCCAAACCCGCCTAATAAACCACAGGCAGGTGGGTGCTGATAGCCATAGCGCTCAAGAACAGCGATAAAACAAATATCATCACGATCAAAGCCGTCTTCCGTGTAACAGCATTTGCTGGCGGGGGTGATTAATTCGTTGGGGATGACTTCAATCACCCGATAGCATTTTCCAGGGGTGAAATGAAACCGAAAATCCGTGGCACGGACCAGTTGCCGTGCCACGGTGTTGCCGTATGGAGGCGCTGTACGCGCCAGCCTGGACGATTCGTCAGCTTTCAGCGTATCGGCATTGAGTGGTTCACCTTTAATAAAGACCTGTTGCACCGTGACGTTGTGGGCATCGCTGAGCAGGACAATATCCGCCTGTTTTCCAGGAGCCAGCAGGCCGAGATGGCGCAGGCCAAAATGTTGCGCAGCAGACCAGCTGGCGACGCGGTAAGCGATGTGAAGCGGTACGTGGTGCTGTGTAATGAGGCGTCGAATCAGTGCGTCAATATGCCCTTCGTGGGCGATCTCCCATGGGTTACGATCGTCGGTACACAGCATGCATTGTGGGCTGTTTAGCGCGTTAATGAGCGGAGCCAGCGCGTCGAGGTTGCGGGCGGCAGAACCTTCGCGAATCATCAACGCCATTCCAAGCTGCAGCTTTCGTCGTCCTTCTTCTGGCAGGTAGCTTTCATGGCAATTTTCAATTCCGGCGGCAATGTAAGCGTTCAACGCTTTGCCTTGCAGGCCGGGGCTGTGACCGTCCAGCGTCAGATGTCGAAAGGCATCCATTTTATCAAGAAGTGCGTCCTGCCCGGCAATGACGCCAGGGTAATCCATTACCTCCGCCAGACCGGCAACGTGTGGATGATCCCGCCAGGTGAGCATTTGTTCAAGCGTAAAGCTGGCACCGTTGATGTCGCAGCCAGCCAGCGCCGGGACGCAGGAACTGATTTGAATATATTGATTTTGTGTTGCCTGTTCGGCGCAGCGGATAAACCAGGCAAGGCCAGTTTCCCCCATCACGTTGACGATTTCGTGCGGGTCGCAGATGACGGTAGTGAGCCCGCGAGGAAGCGTCGCGGTTTCAAAGGCCACAGGTGTCATCATGCTGGATTCAATATGCAGGTGAGCGTCGATAAAACCGGGAACTGCTGTCGCGCCGTGAGCATCAATACGCCGTAATGCACTGGCATGAGAATATTCCGGACCGATACCGGCGATATGCCGTTCTTTAATCAAGATTGGCCCTGGCATTTCTCCACCGTTGATCAGATCGAGAATTTTGACATTATCAATAATATAATCGGCAGGTGCGTCACCGCGAGAAACAGCCAGCAAATTTTGTCTTTGCTGACGGCTAATGTAATGAAATTTATCGTTAATCGTATTATTCATATTTTTCTCATTTTGATTTTATCAATTTGATTGTTATTTATCATTTAAGAATAGCTGTGATTATTTAAAGTTTATCGATTAACGTGCGTTTGCAATGTGATAACTATCACTGAATTAAGTATGCCATCTGTTTTAAAAAGAGACTGAATTTATACTCTCATCAATGGATGAAAAAAATGAATAATGAAATCAGTGATGATGTAAACGAGAGCTCAGGGTGGCTTGCGAGATTATTTAAGTTGCAACAGCACGAGACCACAGTACGTACAGAAATGATTGCGGGAATGACGACATTTTTAACGATGGTGTATATCGTTTTTGTGAATCCGCAAATACTGGGCGCTGCGCAAATGGACCCGAAGGTGGTGTTTGTGACCACGTGCCTGATTGCGGGCATCGGCAGTATTGCGATGGGACTGATTGCCAATCTGCCGGTAGCCCTGGCTCCTGCTATGGGGCTGAATGCCTTTTTTGCTTTTGTCGTCGTGGGGGCGATGGGGGTGAGTTGGCAAACGGGGATGGGGGCGATATTTTGGGGTGCCGTCGGATTATTTCTGCTTACCCTTTTTCGTATTCGTTACTGGATGATTTCAAACATACCCGCTAGCTTACGTATTGGCATTACCAGCGGTATCGGTTTATTTATTGCGTTGATGGGTTTAAAAAATTCAGGCGTTATTATTGCCAATAAAGATACGCTGGTAGCGATCGGTGATTTAAGCTCACATAGCGTATTGTTAGGTATTCTTGGGTTCTTTATTATTACGGTCCTGTCATCGCGTAATTTCCATGCGGCAGTATTGATTTCTATTGTTGTGACGTCATGTTTTGGATTGTTTTTTGGTGATGTTCAGTTCCTCGGTATATATTCTGCACCACCTAACATCAGTGCAGTGATTGGTGAGGTTGATTTACGCGGTGCGTTGTCGTTGAATCTGGCCGGTATTATCTTCTCGTTTATGTTAATTAATCTCTTTGACTCATCAGGAACATTAATTGGCGTAACAGATAAAGCCGGATTAATCGATCGTGACGGTAAATTTCCCAATATGAATAAGGCGTTGTACGTGGATAGTGTCAGCTCTGTTGCAGGGGCATTTATCGGCACATCTTCCGTAACGGCGTACATTGAAAGTACGGCCGGCGTGGCGGTCGGTGGACGCTCGGGGCTGACTGCCGTGGTGGTTGGTGCGCTATTCTTGCTGGTGATGTTTTTTTCACCTCTGGTCAGTATGGTGCCTGCCTATGCGACAGCAGGTGCGCTTATTTTTGTGGGTGTGCTGATGACCTCAAGCCTGGCGCGCGTTAGCTGGGACGATTTAACCGAGTCAGTGCCTGCCTTTATCACGACGGTGATGATGCCCTTTAGTTTTTCTATTACCGAAGGAATTGCGCTGGGTTTCATGTCGTATTGCATCATGAAAGTGTTTACCGGGCGCTGGCGTGAGCTGAATCTTTGTGTGGTCGCCGTGGCATTGCTGTTTGCGTTGAAAATCATCCTGGTGGATTAGTATTCGCAGTCTGTTTCCAGATATCATGAGCGCGGATAACGCAGGAGAACTCATGATCTGGATAATGCTGGCCACGTTGGTTGTTGTTTTTGTAGTGGGTTTTCGGGTGCTGACGTCTGGATCACGACGCGCGATTCGTCGCCTGAGCGAACGGTTGAGCATTGACGTCGTGCCGGTAGAATCGATGATCGATCAGATGGGAAAAGTGCAGGGAGAAGCGTTTTTACAGTATCTTCATCGGCCTGACGAATCGCATTTGCAAAATGCCGCCCAGGTGCTGTTGATCTGGCAAATCGTCATTGTTGACGGTAGTGAACAGAACTTGCTGCAGTGGCATCGATTGTTGCAAAAAGTCCGCCTGGCAGCGCCGGTTACCGATGCACAGGTGCGCCTGGCGCTGGGTTTTCTGCGAGAAATGGAGCCAGATATGCAGGAAATAAATGCGTTTCAGATGCGCTATAACGCCTTTTTTCAACCTGAAGATGGGGTGCACTGGCTGCACTGATATCATGCTTGTTTATGACGATTATTTTTAATCGTCATAATATTTATATCTATCTCCCGCACAGGGGCCCTCGTTACACTTATACGACGAGGTGCATCATGAAACAAGCGACTCAACACAGTGCGATTATCTGGCCGGAAACCTATCTGCCAGGTACGACCGATAATTTTGCCTCACAAGCGCAGTAATCTTATCGTCGTTGAGAAGCGTATAATGCCTGGCTAACTCGCGAAATCCAGCGGGTTCATGGTTGTTGATGTTGGTCATATCCTGTTTGGCGTATCAATGCGTCGTTTTTATTATGCGATCTGCCGCGCAGCGCTATTGCAAATCCTGGAAAGTTGCCTAAACGTTAAATCCGTCACATTTTTAATGTTACACTGCGTGACTTTTCTACAGAAATACCACGCAGGTTACAAAATGAGTGACGTTATTGAACAAAAATCCCGCGCTGAGGTAAATGCCCGACCAAACTGGTCGGCGGTATTCGCCGTGGCGTTCTGTGTTGCCTGCCTGATAACCGTTGAGTTTCTGCCCGTCAGTTTGTTGACGCCTATGGCGCAGGACCTGGGGATTTCAGAAGGTGTGGCCGGACAATCGGTGACCGTGACGGCATTTGTCGCCATGTTTGCCAGCCTGTTTATTACCCAAATTATTCAGGCGACCGACCGCCGCTATATCGTCATCCTGTTCTCCGTGCTGCTGACGCTCTCCTGCCTGCTGGTTTCATTTGCTAACTCTTTTACGCTGCTGCTGATTGGTCGTGCCTGCCTTGGGCTGGCGCTCGGCGGTTTCTGGGCGATGTCGGCCTCGCTGACCATGCGTCTGGTGCCCGCCCGCACGGTACCGAAAGCACTGTCGGTTATCTTTGGCGCAGTTTCTATCGCGCTGGTGATCGCCGCTCCGTTGGGCAGCTTCCTTGGCGGTATCATCGGCTGGCGCAACGTTTTTAACGCGGCAGCGGTAATGGGGGTGCTGTGTATTATTTGGGTTGTTAAATCGCTGCCTTCGTTGCCTGGCGAGCCATCGCACCAAAAACAAAATATGTTCAGCCTGTTGCAACGTCCTGGTGTGATGGCCGGCATGATCGCCATCTTTATGTCTTTTGCCGGGCAGTTCGCCTTCTTTACCTATATTCGCCCGGTGTATATGAATCTGGCGGGATTTGATGTTGATGGCCTGACGCTGGTACTGCTGAGTTTTGGTATTGCCAGCTTTGTTGGCACGTCGCTCTCTTCTGTGATTCTGAAACGTTCGGTCAAACTGGCATTGGCAGGTGCGCCGCTGGTGCTGGCGCTCAGTGCGCTGGTATTGATCCTGTGGGGGAGTGACAAAGTGGTGGCGGCAGGCATTGCGATTATCTGGGGACTGGCGTTCGCTCTGGTACCGGTAGGCTGGTCGACGTGGATCACCCGCTCGCTTGCGGATCAGGCAGAAAAAGCCGGATCCGTCCAGGTCGCCGTGATCCAGCTTGCCAATACCTGTGGGGCTGCGGTTGGAGGCTATGCACTCGATAACCTCGGACTGCTGTCGCCCCTGATGCTCTCCGGCAGCCTGATGCTGCTGACGGCGCTTCTGGTGGCAGCGAAAGTACGCATAAAGGGTATGCAGTGATCGCCAGTTCTATTTGCCGTATGGTGTTGTAAATGCGTCATCCGGCCTACAATCGCAATACAGGCCGGATAAACGCAGTGCCATCAGGCATTACACCTTTCACTAATCAGAACCACGCCTCCCACATTGCGCCGAGGTTAAAGTCATCCAGCGTTTCATCCTTCGTACCGTTGACGCGAGCAGTGCGGTCATTATCAACTTTGCCGCCGGTGACATAGAAGCGCAGCATTGGGCGGAATTCTGGACCCATAGCGATCGACATGTTCTGCGACAGCGTTAACTTCCAGCCGTTGTTATCCCCGCCGTTATCATAATCAACCCGCTGATAGCCTGCTTCCAGCCAGGTGGAGTGAACATCGTTCCAGAAATACATCGGACGTATAATCGCGCCGTAGTTCTTACGGTTGTCGCTCTTGTCTGTGCTGTTGTCGTAATCATGGAACGCCAGCAGGTATTCGACCTGCGCCTGTTGGGTGAACTTATGGCTCCCCTCAAAACTGGCGTATATCGCTGTCAGATCGTCGGTTTTGTTATAGACGCTGTTATCTGAATTATCAGAATAACGGGCGATAACCTTGTTCACACCACTGTCGTTAGTGTGGCTCAGCACAAATGCACCCTGCCAGGCTTTCAGGCGGTCATCGCTCTCGACGGCTTTAGAGTCAAAGCCATAGTTGGCGTAAATCTCCAGATCCAGCGGACCGACCTTCATATTGTGGATTTTGGACGTTACTGCGTAGTTACCCTTATCGCCCGTACCAGAACCGCCGGTACAGGTAATGCGTGATGGGTTGGCTTCGTCTTCCATCACTTCCGGGCTGCACGATTCAACCGCGGCGACAGTGGCGACATCAAACTGCACGCCGCCAATGTCGAAGTTTTTAACCCCGGCTCCCTGACCGTCATGGTTCATCCAGAAGTAGTCGTTGATGCCTTGTTGTGGACGCTGATGGAAGTCGCGGCCCGCCCAGATATAAGCGTTAGGATTGGATTCCAGCACGTTAGTTACGCCGGCGTAGGCTTTTTTGAGGTTAACTTCGTCGCCCCAGTGGTCGATCATCACGTTGATGTCCCAGATGGCGCCGTTGTCGCTTTTGAACGCTTTGGAGAGCTGGAATTCGCCGCCGTTGCCTTCGTTACCCAGACGGCCAATGGCCGACGCACCGTTATAGGAACCATCAACGCCGACGTATTTCTGATCACCGCTCTGGAAATGTGCGCCGTAGCGCGCATATCCGCTGAATTTCACGCCGAACGGAATCGCCATATCCGGGGATTGTGCTGCACTTTGTGGTTCATTAATCACATCGGCTTTTTTCGCCACAGCAGCGTCCATTTTCGCCTGACGTTCCGTAAGTGCTTTATCTACGGCTTTGGCGACGATGGCGTCGATTTGTTCCTGAGTAAATTCCTGTGCGAGGACAGAAACTGGGCAAAGCGCGGCCACGACCGCCATGGCTAGTGGAAGTTTCTTAGTTAAATTCATGGTTATCTCATTTACACTTTACCCTTCAGGTTGCCATAGGCATTCCGAATAAGCGTGTGTATTAATTTATTTTAAGATAATAACCATCCCGTCTTGGGTTAATTTGCTATCACCAAAACAAGTTGATCTGTTTATTTTGTTAACGGGTACAGAAATATTTTATTTAATCGTAATAAACTCTCCGTTCGTAAAGTGTAAGTTCATATTAGCGCTGATACAGATGAATAATTTCTTCTGACAGTTCGCGGGCTAATAGCGATGTCATTAAGTGGTCCTGCGCATGCACCATAATTAATGTCATAGGCTGCCGGGCTTCCCCGGCGTCCTGTTCGATCAATTTTGTTTGCATGTGGTGAGCTTGGCGTGCGTAGCCATCAGCCTCACGAAGCAGGCTTTTCGCTTCATCAATGTTCCCGGCGCGTGCAGCGTGGAGTGCTTCGAAGCACAGGCTTCGGGACTGGCCGGCATTAACGATGATTTCCATTACTGCTTCTTCTAATGCAATCATGATCTTCTGTTCTCAATTAAAACCATTGTTTTCGGCGGTATCGGCAAACCACTCGCCACTCTTTTTCACCGTACGTTTTTGCGTTTCTAAATCTAACTGAACAAAGCCATAGCGGTTTTTATATCCGTTGAGCCATGACCAGTTATCAATAAAGGTCCACATGTGGTAGCCAAGACAATTACAGCCTTCGCTTATTCCCTTATGCAGCCATTTAAGATGTGCAGAAACGAATTCAATACGGTAGTCATCGTTGATTTGATCCTGCTGAATGAACCGCTGTTCGTTTTCTACCCCCATTCCATTTTCAGAAATAAAACAGCGTGGGTTACCGTAATTATCTCGCAGGTTGGTAATAATATCGTAAATACCTGGCTCATAAATTTCCCAGCCACGGTAAGGGTTCATTTTGCGTCCCGGCATTTCGTAATAATCGAACAACCATTCAGGCATAAACGGTGCATCAGGATTGACCGCGCTATCACGACATTTCACCCGTCGGGGCTGGTAATAGTTAATGCCCAACAGGTCGATTTTGCCATCGGCTATCAGCTGGCTATCGCCAGGCTTACACGTGGGCAGCTGATCGTACTCTTTCAGCAGTTCCACCAGGTCTGCAGGATATTCACCTTTCAGTACCGGGTCGAGAAAACTGCGGTTGAAGAGCAGATCCGCATGGTGTGCGGCTTTCACATCCGCCGGATTTTGTGAGCGCGGATAGGAAGGCGTTAAATTTAGCACTACGCCAATTTCACCGTCATAGTTCCCGGCGCGATACGCGCGAACAGCCGTCGAATGTGCCAGTACAGTGTGGTACGCCACGGTCGCGGCACGTTTGAAATCCACCACGTTTGGATAATGGAAGTCATACAGATAGCCGCCTTCGACCGGGACAATCGGCTCATTAAAGGTGAACCAGTGCTTAACCCGATTGCCGAACAAGTCGAAGCATGTTTGTGCGTAGCGACCAAATGCCTCGACCACTTCCCGGTTTTCCCAGCCGCCTTTTTCCTGCATCACCATTGGCATGTCAAAGTGGAACAGGGTGATAAATGGCGTGATGCCCTGTGCCAGCAGCTCATTGATCACATTGTTATAGAAATTGACGGCTTCAGGATTTACTTCACCCGTGCCGTCAGGGATCAGGCGCGACCAGCTCAGGGAAGTTCGGAAGCTGTTGTGCTTCAGTTGCTTCAGCAGCGAGATGTCTTGCTTCCAGTGCTGATAAAATGTCGAGGTGTTCGCCGGGCCAACCCCCTGATGGAAACGGCCTGGCTGACGGTCGAACCATACGTCCCATGTGGTCTGGCTTTTGCCACCGTTCAGGCTATCCCCTTCGGTTTGCAGCGCTGAACAGGCACTGCCCCACCAGAAGTTTTCAGGAAAACGGTATCTCATTGTTCTGACTCCTTGATCGATTATGAGTTGCTACGGGCAGCGTTCGCCACGGAGACGGCATCCTGGGCCTTTTGCTCTTCAGTTTTCATCAAAGAGCGTTCGTATGCGCGCAGGAAAGGGAGGTACATCAGCGCTGACATCGCCATACAGATAAAGCACATCACCACCGGGCTTAATGCCCAGTTCGCGGCCCAGGAAGCACCAATTGGTGCTGGTGTGGTCCACGGTGTCAGTGAAACAACCTGCGCCAGCCAGCCAAGTTTTGTGGCGCTATATGCCAGCACAGCGTTAACCAGCGGTACGCAGACGAACGGAATGAATAGCATCGGATTCATGATGATCGGCGCACCAAACAGAATAGGCTCATTGATGTTAAAGAAACTAGGCACAATTCCCATTTTGCCGATGGTCCGCAGGTGTGCGACGCGGCTGCGCAGCAGCAGGAATGCCAGTGGTAATGTCGATCCCACGCCGCCAATGAGCAGGTAGTGATCCCAGAAGCCTTGTAGATAAACATGTGGTAATGCAGCGCCAGCGGCAAGAGCCGCCTGGTTGGCAGATAAGTTGGCCATCCAGAATGGATTCATGATGCCAGTGACAATCAGTGAACCGTGGATCCCGGCGAACCAGAAAATCTGGCACAGCAGGACGGAAAGCAGGATTGCGGGCAGGGAATCAGAAGCGGAAACCAGCGGTTCCAGCAGGTGCATTATTGCCTGCGGAATGATCATTCCGGTTTGTGCTTCGATAAACAGGTTTAGCGGATGCAGGGTCGCAATCACGACCAGAACCGGAATCAGGATTTCAAATGAGCGGGCGACGCCGGTCGGCACCTCTTTAGGCAGGCGAATGGTCACGTTATTCTGCTTCAGCCACGCATACATGCGGGTGGAATAGATAGCAGTGATCAGCGCGGTAAAGATCCCCTGACCGGAGAGATATTGCGTAGAGATTTTCCCGTCGGCATAGGGGGCTGCAACCAGTAAAAACGCCATAAAGGCCAGCAGACCGGACATTACCGGGTCGAGGTTAAACTGTCGGCCCAGACTGGCGCCAATGCCGACGGAGATGAAGAACGTCATAACACCCATGCTGAGGTTAAACGGCAGCATCAACTGTTCGCGATAGGTGGCAGAGAAATCAAGCCAGCCACGGGCAAAGCTGTTGGTGGTTTCGGCAGAGAACGGAGGAAAAATAAACACCAGCATGAAGGAGCCGATGATCATAAACGGCAGCGCCGCCGTAAAACCGTCACGAATCGCAATCACATACTTTTGCTGTCCCAGCTTTCCGGCGAGGGGGGTGATGGATTGTTCAATGACGGCAACCATTGACTGATATAACGAACTCATATTGACACCTTTCTAGTGTGCCGCTTCAATCAGCGACAGAGCATAATCCAGCACTTTGTCACCACGTTGCATACCGTAATCCATCATATCTATGGCTTTTACGGGTATACCCTGGGTGGCAGCCTTTTCTGAGAGTGTGTTAAGCATATATTTTACCTGGGGGCCAAGTAGCACCACCTGGTAATTTGGAAACTGTGTGTCAAATTCGGCAACACCGTATGCCTCAATCTTCACCGGTAGTCCACGAATGTCCGCCTCTTCAACCATTTTGCGAACTAGTAAACTGGTGGACATTCCTGCAGAGCAGCACAGCATAATCCTGAACATTGTTAGCCATCCTTTAAATGTAAAAACATATTGCGAGTTTGATTTGATATCATACGGAAACCGGTTTCCATTCGTAGCAAACGGAACTGTGATGGCCATCAAGATCTGATGCGTATAAGGCTGATTATTTGAATCCAGCTCACGAAATTTGGTGGTTTGAACTCTTTTTGAGTGCAAATGGAAAATCGGTTTCCATGAAAAACGGAAACAGATATACTGCGAGTGGCGATTATTTAAGCCAATGTTAAATACAGGAAGGAAAGGGCCAGGCGGGTCCTGTCAGGGGAGAATGATGTCTACTATCAACGATGTATCGCGTTTGGCTGGCGTATCTAAAGCTACTGTGTCGCGCGTGTTGAGCGGATCACGTGGCGTAAAAGAGGCCAGCCGTCTCGCCGTGTTGAAGGCGGTGGATGAACTCAATTATCGTCCGAATGTGATTGCACAGTCGCTGCTGAGCCAGTCTACAGGCTGCATTGGCGTGATATGCGCACAGGACAACATCAATCAGACAACGGGCTATCTCTACGCGCTGGAAAAGCATCTTAGCCAGCATCAAAAACACCTCCTCCTTCGCTTTGCCAATACCAAAGCGGAAGTGATGAGCGCCCTTGATGAGCTAAGCTGCGGTTTGTGCGATGACGTGTTGATTATTGGCGCACGTTTCCCGTTAAGTATTAGTCAGGATAATGTCATTCTGGTGGATTGCCTGGAGTCTGGCGATGACGTCAACAGCATCCAGTTCGATCACGCATTCGCTACCGAAACGGCATGTAACTACCTGATTAGCCAGCATCGCCGCCAGATTGCGTTGATCCACCCGGATGGTATGGGTTTCTCCGACCAGGTACTCCTGGGTTACAAACATGCATTGGAAAAAAATTTCCTGCCCTTTAACCGCAATCTGGTGTTTATGGAAGCGACTTCATCATCAGTGGCCTTGCAGGAATTGCTAAATAACGCGTCAACGCTCAATTTTAACGCGCTGCTGGTGGCGGATGAACAGCAGGCCCAGCGTGTGATCCCGCAGTTGCAGGCATTTAATAAATCCGTACCGGAAGACATTATGGTCTTTAGCCTGGCCGGTACACTGCACCTGCCCGGTATCCCGACAATCCCGGCTATTGAATATTCAATGGATGCCATGGCCGCACGTATAGTCAGCTGGTTAAATGAAAAAACGCAGAGTGTGCTGAGTTCGTACGTGCTGCGCGGAGACTTAATTATTCCTCAGCGGTAACGGTATCAATCAGGCGTTAAGCACTCTGCTTCGCGCCTAGATATCCGGACATTCAACCTTACTAAGTGCTTCCCAGTAGTTGTCCTGATGACTTCTTTGTATTGCCAAAATGGCTTCGCGAATATGCTGCTGATTACGTGAATCAGCCATAATCGTTTTTTCCCACACCTCATCCGATGGCGACCCCTGTGGGGTACAAATCTTACGTAAATCCTTCAGCACAGTGTTTTTTTCGTGAACTGACTGTAGCGAACCGTAAGCCGAGTCGGCCTGCGCCAGACCCGGCAGCATGAAAAGAATGGCAATGATCGGAAAAACGGCTCGTTTCATGTTAATAATCCTTGTTGTCGACGCGCATAATTTCAAGAGTAAGTGTAGTCGGCATACGGCTCACTCATCAGCCTGTGTTAGTGTAGAAAAATTAATCAGCCAGAAGTTGTAGTTTTTCAGGAGGATAGAATGCAGATACAGATTACGGATACGGTTACAGAAGATGATCAGAATGCGCTGCTCACCGGCCTGCGTGCTTACAATCTCCAGTTCCTGAAAACGTCCAATTTTGGCGATCTGGCGGTCTACTGGCGCGATGAGCGTAACGAGATACTGGGTGGGCTGATTGGTAAAATCAAAGGTGAGTGGCTGTGTATTGAGTTTTTATGGATGCATGAATCCCTGCGTAAAGGCGGTTATGGCACAAAGCTGATGCAGGCGGCAGAACAGACTGCGCGCGAGAGAGGGTGTTTGCATGCGCTGGTTGATACCATGAGTTTCCAGGCGTTGCCGTTTTATCAAAAGAACGGTTACCAGTTACAAATGACCCTCGAAGACTTCCCGGAAAAAGGGGCAGCACGCCATTATTTATCAAAATCATTTTGATGACCGGAAGGATGGCTTGCTGAATATCCACCGAGAGTTGAGAAATCGTGTCGCCCGGTAGCGTCGTGCCACCGGGCATTTTTTTGTATATTCCTTCGTTATGCTTTTTTCTTCTTGCTGATACTTTTTCGTTTTTTAAACCGCAGCAGCCTTCCCGCTATAGTCAATTCATTACTCATCAGGCGGTTATTTCAAAAGGATAAAAACGTGAAACTGAACATACCTCATTTCGGGGCCGGGGCGGCATTATTGCTGGCGGGAATATTACTGGCAGGTTGCGATCAGCAAAGCAGTGATGCGAAACATATCAAAGTCGGCGTGATTAACGGCGCAGAGCAGGATGTGGCGGAGGTTGCGAAGAAAGTGGCCAAAGAGAAGTACGGTTTGGATGTTGAGCTGGTAGGGTTCAGCGGTTCGTTACTACCCAACGATGCAACCAATCATGGTGAACTGGATGCCAATGTCTTCCAGCATCGTCCTTTCCTGGAGCAGGATAATAAAGCGCATAACTTTAAGCTGGTGGCGGTGGGCAATACCTTTGTCTTCCCGATGGCGGGTTATTCGAAAAAAATCAAAACCGTTGCCGAGCTGAAAGACGGCGCGACAATTGCGATTCCTAACGATCCAACTAATCTCGGACGTGCGCTATTGCTGTTGCAAAAAGAAAAACTGATTACCTTGAAAGAGGGCACTGGTCTGTTGCCGACGGCGCTGGATATTACTGATAACCCACACCATCTGAATATTATGGAGCTGGAAGGCGCGCAATTGCCGCGTGTACTGGACGATCAGAAAGTGGATGTGGCAATTATCAGTACCACCTACATTCAGCAAACCGGGCTTTCCCCGGTACATGACAGCGTATTTATTGAAGACAAAAACTCACCGTACGTGAATATTCTGGTGGCGCGGGAAGACAACAAAGATGCAGAGAACGTAAAAGAGTTCCTGCAATCTTATCAGTCACCGGAAGTGGCGAAAGCAGCCGAGAAAATCTTTAACGGCGGCGCGGTACCGGGCTGGTAATATTCGCCCGTCACCGCGCTGGTTGGCGTTATGCCGTTCTGGCGCGGCGGCGGGAATCCATTGAAATCAGCACCACTGAAGAGAGGATCAGCAGCGTACCGAGCCAGTCCGGTAAAGTGAACGTAATGCCTAACAGGAGCAGGGACAGTAAGGCACTGCTCAGTGGCTCCGCACAGCTCAAAATGCTCGCTTTCGGCCCACCAATCATCTGCGCACCTTTCAGGTACAGGCTAAACGTCAGTGATGTACCGATCACCACCAGATAGAAAAATGCCAGAATCAAACTGCCATTGACCACAAAGTTCGTTCCCTGCCCGGCATAGAATGGGAGCAGGATCAGGCCGCCTATCAACATGCTCCAGCCGACAATCGGTAGCGTACCGTAACGCGCGATAAGCACAGAGGGATATGTCGTATAGAACGCGGCAGCAAATGCCGAAGCGATCCCCCAGAACAGCGCGGCAGGCGAGATGGATAACGACGTCGGGTTGCCGTGGGTGACCAGCAGGAATGTGCCGATTAGCGAGGTGAAGATCGCCGTCAGCACTAATATTCCCGGTCGCGCTTTGCGTACCACCGAAAACCACGCCACGATAATTGTCGGTGACAAAAATTGCAGTACCGTTGCGGTGGCGGCATTGGATTTTTCAATGGTAAGCAGAAAGGTCAGTTGTACGGTGAGCGCCCCGACCACAGAAAAAATCAGCAGGCTGATGGCGTCTTTGCGGTTTTTGATAACGGAGAAGACTTTGTCACCGTGCACAAAAGAGAGCATCAGCAGAATGAGCCCGGCGAAAATCAGACGTGTCATGGTCAGAAACTGCGACGACATCTGACTTTGCTCCATGATGTACTGCGCGCAAACGCCTGAACTTCCCCATAATACGGCGGCTATCAGGACGTTCATCATCCCTCTTCTGGTGGAACTCATCTTTCCCTCTGCATAATGTATTGTCTTATTTGTGTGCAGACATCATAGCAGAGATGACTCTGACAGCAGGAATACCTCATGCACTGTCTTTAGCTCCCCCGCCAGGCAGGGAGCTCTGGGATAATGTTAAGCGTCTATCGGTGTCAGATAATCCAGACGCAGCGGCTCGGCCAGCAGGTCGTTCATTTGCAGAATAAACGTCTGGAAATGCGGTAAGGCGATATGTTCGTCCAGACCTGCCTGGCCTCGCCAGGATTCACGCACGTAAAATACATCCGGCGTATCGCGTAACTGAAACAGCGCATACTCAATATTGCCCGGCTCCCGGCGAGTGGGTAGCAAAAGGGCTTGCAGCGCTTGTTTCAGTGCGTTGATTTTCCCTGGTTTGGCTTTTAGCACCGCTATGATTGAAATCACCGTAGAGTCAGGCATTTAAAATCCCTCCAGAACAATCTTGCCCACTGAACGACCGGTTTCAATTTGGGCATGGGCTTTTTGCAAATTAGCTGCGGTGATGACACCAAAATGTTCGCCCAGCGTGGTATGGATAACCTTGCTGTCGATCAGTTGCGCCACGCGGGTCAGTAGCTGATGCTGGGCAATGATGTCGCGTGTTTCAAACATCGAGCGTGTAAACATAAATTCCCAGTGCAGAGAAATGCTTTTAGTTTTCAGCGGACGCGCATCAAGGGATTGCGGATCGTCAATTAGCGCCAGTTTTCCCTGTGGCGCCAGCGCGGCAATAATCTGCTGATAGTGCTGCTCGGTATTGTTCAGGCTGGCGACGTGGGTCACCTGTTTAATGCCTGTTCGTGCCAGCTCTTCTGTCAGCGGTTTACTGTGATCAATCACATGATGAGCGCCCGCTTCACGCACCCATTTCTGGCTTTCCGGACGCGATGCCGTACCGATAACGGTCATTTTGGTCAGCTTACTGGCTAGTTGGGTCAGGATAGAACCAACGCCGCCTGCAGCGCCGACAATCAATAAAACATCATTCTCATTGCCATTTTCCTCAACGCCCAGGCGGTCGAACAGCATTTCCCACGCAGTGATGGCGGTCAGCGGCAGGGCTGCCGCTGAAGCGTTATCCAGTGATTGTGGCTTCAGCGCAACAATGCGTTCATCAACCAGCTGAAATTCACTGTTACTGCCAGCACGACCCAGCGCACCGGCGTACCAGACTTCGTCGCCAGGCGCGAACAGCGTCACCGCATCGCCCACGGATTTCACCACGCCAACCGCATCCCAGCCCAGCACGCGCGGCACGTCGGCATTGAAACCTTCGCGTACTTTGGTATCGACGGGGTTGACGGAAATAGCTTTCACTTCAACTAAAAGGTCATGTCCGGTAGCGATCGGAACCGGCAGGTCAATTTCTTGTAAAAATTCAATATTGCTGCCGTTGGTTGCGGCGTGGGTAATGGCGATAGCTTTCATAGTCTCTCCGGTTACAGGAATCTATTTATACCCGTCATACTTCAAGCTGCATGTGCGTTGGCTACGCTCGCTCACTCCAGTCACATAGTTCGCTATGTTCCAGGAGACTCACTCCCTTGCCGCCTTCATGCAACTCGAATTATTTAGGGTGTATCTGTTGAATAATTCGATGGTAAACCGGCATCAGAACGGGAAAAATAGCCTCACGGCGACAGGACTTATACTCGAGGAGTGAAAATGTTCCGGCTTGAAGATCTCACGTTGTTTGTCCGCGCCGCGGCGCTGAACAGTTTTAGTGATGCGGCGCGCGAAGTCGGCGTCCAGCCCGCCCAGGTCAGTTCAGCTATCAAGCGTCTGGAGTCTACGCTGACGATTCGCCTGTTCGCTCGCTCCACACGTAGCCTGCGGCTCACACCGGAAGGTGAGATCTGGTTGCCCTATGCCCGTCAGATGCTGGATGTAATGCACGCCGGATTGCAAAAAATCCAGACGCCGGAAGATGAGATTTCAGGCATGCTGCAAATTGCGGTGCCGTCCGATCTCGGACGGAATCTGTTGTTGCCGGTCTTTCAGTCGTTTCGTCGTCGCTATCCTGCGCTGCGCCTGCGGGTCTTTTTCTCCGACCAGGTGACCGATGTATTTAAAGATCCCGTCGATGTCGCGTTTCGGTATGGTAATACCGAAGACGCGTCTTATATCGCGTTGCCCGTCGCGCCAGGTAATCGCCGCGTGCTGGTGGCTTCTCCGGACTGGATTGCGCAATACGGTGAGCCGCAACACCCTGGCGATTTAGCGCAGCTGAACGCCATGACCTTTGTATTACGCGGGCGGCTTCATGATCGCTGGACGTTTACGCGTAATGGTGAAGTCAGTAGCGTGCAGGTCAACAGCACCATTATGAGCGATGATGCCGAAGTGATAAGGCGTCTGGCGATTGCCGGTGAGGGGATTGCGTATAAGTCGTGGCTGGATGTGAGCGAAGATGTGCGTGACGGTCGTTTGCAGTTGCTGATGCCGGGGTATCTGGGGGAAAAAGTTCCGTTAAATATGATTTGCCCACACCGTAAACAGCTTTCAACGGCGGTACGGTTATTGCACGATGCCGTGAAGGCGCGGTGTGAAATGCTGGCGCAGAGCTAACGTTCTTGCTCTGCACCAGAATCATCAGGTCTTTAACCTTGCTTTCTACTCTGCGGTCACTCAGTCTTTTTTGCTGGCGTTAGCAAAGAAAATATCAGACTGAATGTCTTTGGTGCGGATGGTGAACAACTGATTAGTCAGGTCTTCGGTTAGCTTCTCGGCATCGGCCATGATGCGCAGGTTGAAGTCATTCAGCATCTTATCGGCGGCGGGTTTATCGGTTTTTGCCATCTTCAGATATTCTGCCTCAGCCTCTTTTTGCTCCTTCGCCACTTTGTCTTCCCACGCTTTGTAGGCTTTTTTGACGATAGGGGCGAGCTTCGGATAGTCCGTCATGGTCAGCGTCTGTAATTTGCGATACTTCCAGTAAATGGATTGATCGTCAGCGTTGTTCGTGCCCATCGTATAGTTGGCCGGATACGTTTTCAGGCCGCTATAGTAGGGAACAAAGGCGGTAAGATCGGCCATACCCAGACCAATATAGGTTGTTTCACCAATCTCTTTTGGCAACCACGGACGTACCTGCATAACGTGCGCTTCGTAGGTACGGAAGACACTGACCGGACGCCACGGCTCTTTACCGTTCAGGCCGTTGGTGTAAGGGTCATGTTTGGTGCCTTCATAGTGGTTACGCAACACAGATTTCACATCGTCCAGCGTCATTTTCTTCTCTGGCGTCATGAATACCGGGAATTCACGACCTGCGGCCATATCCTGTTTTACGGAAGGATTGAACTCTTTCTGAATAGTCCAGACGCGGGGATCGTTATATGTGCGGTCACGCTCATCGTCACGAGTATAGACTTTGGAAAAGTTGAATTTGCCATCTTTTGCCTGATCGTAAAGACCTTTTTCGGTCGCGAACTCAACCAGGTTTTTTGACGCCATCATATTAGGGTTCTTAGGATCGTAATCCTGTAAGCGTCCCTGATTACCAGTGGCAAAATATTGATTATTCGGTAAACGCTGTGCCATCCACTGGTGGCCGCTACCGGTTTCCAGATACCAGATTTCGTTATCGTCCACCACGGCAACGCCAAAGCCTTCGCCAGCCCCGGCGGTTTCAACGATATGTCCCAGCAACGCCACCGCTTCACGGGCTGTTTTGCTCTGTGACAGCAGGATATCCGGAATATCGTCTTCGGTGATGCCTTTGTCTTCAACATATGGGTCGACGGCCAGCGCTTTTGGCGAAGCAAAAATAGATTCTGTACCGCTCACGCCGACGCCCAGTTCGTTAAAACCGGTTGCGCCATGCAGTTGCGTTTTCCAGTTTGGAACGGTGGTGTAACGCAGGGAATTTTTTGGCAGCGGCCAGGTAAAATCATTCGCGCCATTATGCGCTTTGGTGCTGTACACACCGGTCTGATTCTGTTTTGCCGGATGAATGACAAAATGCTGTGCTTTCAGGGCATCGCTGTCTGCACTGCGGGCTACCAACATGGATCCATCCGCCGACGCTTCATTGCCGACCAGCAGGGTCGTACAAGCAAAACCTGATGAAACAACAGCCAAATTTATAGAAAGTGCAATCAGGCACTTTTTAAACGTAAACATTAAATATCCCTCATAAGTACGCCATAAATACACCGGAAACACACCGTTTGCTGAAATGCGATAACGTCCGAACGCTCAGACATTGCTCGCCAGAGAGATAAACGCCCCTGCCCACGTTTTCTCCAAATATCCATTGGTAGGTTGAAGTCTTCTGGACAAAATAAAGTGCCCGTTTCGCTCAATTATTACGCAATGAATATCGAGGTATTCAGGATGTTTCCTGATTCGGGGGAAAGAATAGCAATGGCACATCGACAAATTCAGTGACGTGTGTCGCGTAAGTTGACGGCGATAATTGTGTCGAAAAATAACAGATGCTGTTGGTTGCGATGAAAGATGTCAGGCTACTGGAAATATTAAGGGTGGTATTGGAAAGTTGATTGGACATTATGTTCTTTGTTGGCCGGACACGTATAAGCGTTATCCGGCGAAGAATGAAGCTGTAAATGCCATTTATTACACACTCAGTGAACTTGCTGGTAGTCGATACTCAAATCACAATTGGCTGATTGCGTACATTTTTTTTTCGATACCGGCATAGGCGGCATTTTTAACTCGAGCGCAGATTAAATGCAGCTTTGAATTGGCCTCCATAGCGATCAATTCTTTATGGTCTTTATCCAGAATGGTTGAGTTTTTATCATAAAAATCATAGCTTTTATTGATTTCAGTGAACTGCTTTTGATAAAGCATAAACTTATCAGGATCAACTTTTCGTAGTACGTTGAAGTTATTAATACACTCGCTGTCTGAGAAAAGTGAGTCATCCGTTGAAGCTTTATTTTTAGTCACATCGTTTGTTGGATGCGTTGCATCAACACAACCACTGAGAATAATAAGAGCAACAAAATAGCACATCCACTGCTTGTTCATAATAAATATCCATGATGTTAATTGATATGATGATATTTAATGGTCTGGAATTGATTTTAATATCTTGATTTTTTGGCGGAAGTTAATGATGGGAGGCATTCTGGTGCATTATTGGGATGTGCAAAAATATACTTGAAGAGATTTTTAATATCTTACTAATGCAATTGGAATAGCGCTCCCCTAATAATTAAAGGCCTGCAGTAGCAGGCCTTTGCATTAACTTATTACCAGGTATATTTCACACCAGCATTTGCTGACCAGTCTTGATCGACATCAGCTCCGCCAAGATAATCACCGCCGGCATATGCACTAAAGTTTTTAGTAAAGTTGAATTGACCACCCAACCCGGCGCGTACTGCTGAACCACCCACACCATTATCAATATCATCGCCATTAACATCTGCGCTGTTATTATCTGAATCATCATACACATATGCGATTTTTGCATACGGAACGAATGACTGTTCGCCGAAGCTAAAGGTATAGCCGGTATTGACGCCTGCTTCATAACGCATGCTGTCATAAGACTGGCTATCAACATTCATATTGTTGCTGAGCTGGTATCCGTCACCATCCTGGAACAGACCAGAAATGCTTGCGTATGGAGTAACGTAGCCATTCTGATTGTATTTCCAGTCATAACCAGCTTTCAGATTCAGACCCCAGGCGTCAGAAGAGATACCGTTGCCGCTTACTGAATTACCATTGCTCATGCTCGCAGACAAGTCATTATCAAAGTGGCTGTAGCTCAATGTGCTATCAACGAAGACATTGTTGTTAAAGCGCGTAGAGGTATAAACACGAGCAGACTGGCTATCCTGATCGACATGGCCGGTTTGATCATCGATATCACCTTTCATGAAGCTGGCAGCGGCACCGACAATCCAGTTCGCACCATTACCTTCAATCGCTTTATCAAAACCAACCATGATGCCGCTGGTATCTTGATCATAGCTTAGTGTATCTGTATCTCCCTGGAAGTGACCGCCGATGTAAGTCGCCCATGCACCGCCAGTATCCTGACTGTTTTGATTTACACGGCCATTATCCAAACGATTTGCCAGTGCATCTTGTTCCAGATTCCAGATATTGGTGTTAGCAGACGGGATGCTCAGCGCAATATTGGCATAATCGGTTAAGCCATCCTGTTTCAGTACAACAGAATCACCGCTCTGCTGAGCTTCATACTGATAAGCGCCCAGATCGGCTTTGTTTGCTGCGGTAAAGGAAGCCTGCGTATCGGTGTTATCATCATAAACGCGAATCAGCTCATGACCTTTATAATCAGCAACAGAGCCTTTACCGGTGGCATTATTCACGCTAACTTTATAGTTACCTGCGACATCGCCATTGACTGCCAGATGACCATCAGAATTCACATCGACTACACCATAGTCAGATGCGTTATCGGTATTACCATTGGTATAACCCGTGTTCATGTCACTGTTCAGGACATATTCGCGGCTACCCACATCAAGCTGACCACCTGAAGTCAGGACAAGGTTATGCGTGTCGACTTCACCCGTGCCAATATTTAGTGCTGCGCCATTGCTGACAGTAATGGTATTAGCATATAAATTTGCCGTTTCCTCTGTCAGATTCACCGTACTGTTGCCATCAATATTCATGGCATTAGTATCTACCTGGCCATCATCACCGATGTTCATGGATGAAGAGCTATTCAGGTTGATGGTATCGGCCAGCAGCGCAGAGCTTTCTACGTTCACCTGCGAGCCATTAGATACGGTTAAGGTATCTACATCGGAAGCTTTACGGGTATCCCACTCAGAACCATGATCCAGCGTTACGTTAAAGATCCCACTCTGGAAGACGGCTGCACCATCAACATATCCCGTGTCGGCGTTATAAGTTGAGGAAGGAATCAGGCTGTTTGCTGCAATATCGTACAGTGTTGCTGTTGCATCAACGTCAGAGATTGCCGCACCGACCCACTTGCTTCCATTATCAAGCGTCAGGTTCATTTCGTCCTGGTTCAGGCTGTCATCAGCATAACCCAGGTTAGAATCGATCACGCCGTCTGCATTGGTATCAACACCTGCAGGTGCAAAACCGTTATTGAAACGACTGACGAACAACACATCGCCCGTTAAGGTTGAATTGTTGAATGTTGCATTGGTTTTCATGGATTCAGTTGAATCCGGATTATCGATAGCCGCAATCGCAACATCATTCATGTTGATGGTTTGATCATTGCTATTAATGACACCATCGCCATTCACATCGAAATCAGCCTGCATTGTCAGTGCGCCGGTGTAATCAGAAGGTTTTTCTGACTGACCGTAGAAACCTGACGTATCCAGCTCAGTCCAGGCTCCAGAGGTAACGGAAGAATCATTGACAACAATATTGTCTACAAAGCTGTCAGTGCTACCGCTGTCGGCGTAATCCTGAATTTCCTGGCCTAGTGTAATACCAGCAACGTGAGAGTTGTTTTCAATGGCAATATTGCTTTCTTGATCAAGCGTAATTGCTGTACCCAGATTATAGATTGGTAAAGAACCCGCAGAGGTACCATCGGTGTTGTAATAATCAAAATGCTCAAAGCTGTCATCAATAGTTGAATTATTAACGGTCAATGTCAGCGGATCGTTATAGTTCTGCTCGACGTCAGTGCAACCTGACGTCATGCAAGCAGACGTCACCATTCCATGTACAGTCGTATTACTGATGGAGAGTGAATTTGGATTGGCTGTATCTGCATCAAGGTAATTTGTCGAAATAACACCGTTTACGACGGAGTTATTGATGACAGGGTAAATATTGGCATCTGCGCCGTTCCAGTCCGCATATCCCTGATAAGTTACGCCTGAAGTACCATCGTAAATGAAGGTATCCCATACGCCATTCGAAATGTCTGTTGCCGAAGCTTGAAATGCTACAGCTAAAGAGCACGCGAGGGCGATTCGTGTTTTATGGAACTTGCCACAACTTTTCAATCTAAAACTCCTGTTATGCAAAAAAGAATGCTCTCGGCAACACTATATATTCGAGATATAATTCAGAGGGCAGAGAGGACGGATAGTAAAATCCCCTATCTATCTCTTCAGATAAACATCATGTAGTCACCGTAGTTATTTAAAATTCCGCGTGCACAGATATACGACATACTTCTTCTGGTGCTTGTGCAGTCTCACGAAATCTCGCAAATAGAATAATCATTTCTATATTTTGAGTTCAATTTGTTTTGTTATTTAATCCATTATTGGAATTTTGGTGATTTAAATGAGGTTTTTTTATTTTTTGCGGTGTTATTATAACTTCTTGATTGGTATGATTTTTGTATTTATTTTTAATCGTTAATAAATGCCGTGAAATAAGTTTCTGTGAAATGATATATTACTGGTGTCACATTGATTGTCATCTCCTTGCTGGTAAAAATATACCGAATTAGTTACTCTTGTTATTATTATTCTGCAAATTAAAAGTGGTGTTGTTATTATAATAAATACTCCTTATTTGTTTCTCTTGGTTTGTTTTATATATCTTGTTTGTAAATGAAGTGTTGCCATTTACCAAAAATGGACGTCGTGTTCGGATTACTAAACGGATCACGAAAGATGGGTGATGTTTTTTGCCAGGAAGTGGTTAATGTACTTAATGCATTTGATTGTTCTCACCGTAGGCACACCAAACGAACACTGTCTGCTGGATTTTGCTGAGGTAACAACTTAAAAAAGATGGTTTTTTCTTGTTTCGAATGGAAAAATAACCACTCGGGCAATACTTTTTTATCGATCCCTTATCGATAAGAGAGCTGGTTTGCCAGAGAGCCGGAGGGGCGGTTTTTAGTTAGAACTGTTCTTTTACTCCTCCAGAAATGTACTGACAGTAGTGAAGGGCTGGCATGGCGTGTTTTTCTCGCGCTGTTCAACGCGGTAAAGATGATTAAAATGCATAAAATGTCAATTACCAATATAAGGTGATCACCTCGGCACCGTTTCTTTCTTTCTTTTTTATTGAAACTTCGCCCTCGCTGAGTGAAGTCCAGGCTAATAGTGTCTTTTTCCAATGAGTTATGTGTGAATTAAAAAGTCAGAAAAATTTTATAAAGATGCTTGCTGAATAGGATTTTATTGCCCATAGTTATAGCAAACCAATGTTACATCTTATTACATTGCCAGATTTGGCTTACTCGATCATCTTTGCAAGGTGAGGATATCGCTCAAAGTTTTGCCAGAACAAACGAAGCGATTACCTCCTAAGGAGCATCAGGAAGGCAATAATTAATAAAAATGCAGGTGAACAGCATAAACTATGAACCGTTTTAGATAATGGCGGCCTTATTTTAGTAAATGATTTTTATTATCGATTCCCTGTAAATATAATAATAGATACCTGTTTTCCATTGCATAAATAGAATATTCCATTTTTGGACTAACACAGTAATTTTTCTTGCCTTAAAAATAAAATATTATAGGGCGAATTATTAATGCTAAATCTACCGAGTATCTAATAACATGCATGCCAGGCCGGACAGGCGCTTTAGCGCACGTTTAATTCAGACAATTGCGTTACTGAATATATTTCTGCAAATTGTCATGCCTGTCCTGCTTTCATTCTCATGGGTTTCTGTGGCTGTGGCCGCTTCACCGTCAGAACAGCAATTCAGTCAGTCCATGACCACCATGCGTAACTCAGCGCTTCTCTCTGCTGTCCCCGACTCCCCTCCGGAAGAGAAAGATAAAATATGGTCTTCCTCTTCTGTTGAGCTAAATGTCAAAAAGACGTCTCAGGAATCATCCGGTTTTTTCTCCTCACAGCCGACTAAATCTGCGGAGTTGCCTGCCTTAGCTTCAGAACCAGAAGCGGGGAAAACCTCCTCTGTCGCCGATCCTGAGTTGCAGATGATTGATTCAGGTAAGACCGCAGCTACGCGCCTGTGGCAGGTTTTGGGCAGTGATGATCCTGCAGCTCAGGGACGTAGTGCCGCCGCCGGAATTGCTGCCGGGATTGCCAACCAGCGTATGGAAACCTGGCTGAATCAGTACGGGCATGCGCAGGTAAATTTATCCTTTCCGGGCGGTGGCGATCTCGATCTGTTATTCCCGATGCTTGATACCGCTGATTACCTGATTTTTACCCAGGGTGGGATCCGCCGGGATACGGATGATAAACGCACGACCTCCAATATCGGCCTTGGAGTGCGCGGCTTCACGGGTAACTGGATGCTTGGTGTGAACAGTTTCTATGACTACGACATCACCGGAGAAAACAGTCGCTACGGTATTGGCACTGAAGCCTGGACGGATTACCTCAAACTGTCCGCCAACCTTTACCAGCGCATTACCGACTGGCACCAGTCTGGCGTTGAAGATATGGAAGATTACGATGAGCGACCAGCCAACGGTTATGACGTGCGTCTGGCCGGCTGGTTGCCTTCATATCCAAATGTTGGCATGAACGCAACGTATGAGAAATATTTTGGCAAGAATGTCGCTCTTGATGACCACACGGATCTGGCGGACTCACCTTCGGCGGTGACGGTTGGGTTGAACTACACGCCGATCCCGCTGGTTACGTTAGGAGCGGAGCATCGTAGCGGCAGCAATACGAATGATTCACGGGTGTTTTTGAACTTCAACTATCGTCTGGGCGTATCAATGGCCGATCAGACCGATCCGGATATGGTCGGGTTGGCCCGGACGCTGGCAGGCAGTCGTTACGATATGGTTGAACGTAATAACACCATCGTTATGCAGTATAAAAAACAGGATCTTATTACCTTGTCGCTGCCAGCGACAGTATCTGCGGATGCGAACAGTACCGTGTCGCTAACCGCGGACGTGCGGGCAAAATACGGTACAGAGAGTGTGGACTGGGACTACAGCAGTATTGTCAATGCGGGAGGCAGCGTTACACAACAATCCCGTGAATCACTGCTTATCACACTGCCGGCCTGGAAAGCGGAGCAGGGCAGTGTGAATACCTATCGTATTAGCGCAGTGGCGTATGACTCGCGCCATAACAAATCAAACAGCGCGGAAACGGTGGTAATGGTCCACAAAGCGCGAAACGACATCTCGTCATTTGTGGTGGTAAACGATAACGCACTGGCGGACGGTAATACCCAAAACACGGTACGTCTGACGGTAATTGATACGCAGACAAACCAGCCGGTACCTGGGTTGGCGGTCAAATTTGCAACCAGTGCCGGAACTCTGTTGGCGGCAAGTGCGACGACGGATGCACAGGGAATGGCGACCACGGAGATCACCAGTGTGGTTGCCGGAGAAGCGAAAATCACCGCGACGCTGGAGAACGGCAATGCGGCAGATGTCAGCGTGACGTTTTTGCCAGATGAGGCAGCCACCCTCAGCGATCTAAAAATAACGAAAGACAATGCCGTGGCAGATGGGAAAGCGACTAACGTGGTACAGGCCAGCGTGACCGATGCGCGTGGCAATGCGGTAGCGGGGATCACAGTGGCATTCAGTGCCGGGAACGGTGCGGTGCTGGAAAATACCTCGGTAGTAACGGATGCCAAAGGGCTGGCGTCGACCACGCTGACGAATCTTTCTATGGGCACGACTGTCGTGACCGCGACGGCGAATAATGTGTCCCGTAGTGTAAATACAACGTTTACAGCGGATGTGGCGACGGCGTTTATCAGTAGCCTGACGGTGGACCAGGACAGCAGCCCGGCAGATGGTAAGACAACCAATACGGCGACGGTGACAGTACTGGACGCGCAGGGGCATCCGGTACCGGGGATTGCTGTGGCATGGCAGGCGGATAAAGGAACGGTGAAATTCAGTTCCGGCTCGAGCAATACCGGGGCAGACGGCAAAGTCAGTGTGCAATTTACAGATACTGTGGCTGAAAGTACCAACATCACTGCGGTACTGGCGAACGGTAGCAGCCAGTCGCAGCCCAGTCATTTCTCTGTTGATCTAACCGCTTTGAAGATCAGCCGTTTTGATGTCGCGCAACAGATAAAAGCCGACGGGCGTACCGTCAGTACCGCCACGGTTATTGTCGTAGATGCCGCAAATACCCCGCAGGCGAATGTTGTAGTGAACTGGACGGTGGATGGAACAGCCTCCCTGGCGGGGCCAACATCCACGACGGATACTTCGGGCCAGGCGGTGATGACGCTGACGGATGCGAAAGCCGAAACGGTGAACGTAACAGTGACGGTAAGTGTCAGTGGTGCGACGCAAACAAAAACCACCACCTTTGTTGCCGATACGGATACAGCGGTGGTCAGTACGCTGGTCATCAACCAGGACAGCAGCGTGGCGAACGGTTCGGCGGCGAACACGGCGACAGCCACGGTGCTGGACGCAAATAATAACCCGGTCGCCGGAGCTGCGGTGGTCTGGAGCGCAGACAAAGGCACAGTAAGGTTCGGCACGCAGGACACCACGGATGCAAATGGTCATGTGAGTGTGACCTTCACCGACACGGTGGCGGAAACGGCACAGATTACCGCCACACTGGGCGGCAGCAGTCAGACTGAACCGTCGAAATTTGTGGCGGATGCGGCAACGGCGGTGGTCAGTACGCTGGTCATCAACCAGGACGGCAGTGTGGCGAACGGTTCGGCGGCGAATACGGCGACAGCCACGGTGCTGGACGCGAACAATAACCCGGTCGCCGGAGCAGAGGTGGTCTGGAGCGCAGACAAAGGCACAGTAAGGTTCGGCACGCAGGGCACCACGGATGCGAACGGGCATGTGAGCGTGACCTTCACCGACACGGTAGCGGAAACGGCGCAAATCACCGCTACGCTGGGTGGTTCCAGCCAGACCGAACCATCGCAATTTGTGGCGGATGCGACAACGGCAGTGGTCAGTACGCTGGTCATCAACCAGGACGGCAGCGTGGCGAACGGTTCGGCGGCGAATACGGCGACAGCCACGGTGCTGGACGCGAACAATAATCCGGTCGCCGGAGCCGCGGTGGTCTGGAGCGCAGACAAAGGCACGGTAAATTTTGGCACGCAAGGTACCACGGATGCGAACGGGCATGTGAGCGTGACCTTCACCGACACCGTCGCGGAAACAGCACAGATTACCGCCACGCTGGGCGGCAGCAGTCAGACTGAACCGTCGAAATTTGTGGGGGATGCGGCGACGGCAACACTCACTTTGCTACCCGATCATAGCGGTAGTATTGCAGATGGCATTGCTACTAATGGTGTAACGGCAATGGTCGTCGATGCTCTCAATAACCCAATTGCCGGGGTGATTGTGACGTGGACGGTAGATAAGAGCACGGCGAAACTCAGTGTCTCTTCAGGAGTGACCGATAGTAGTGGTAAGACGAGCCTGACCTATACGGACACCGTAGCGGAGCATGTAGAGATCACGGCTACTCTGGAAAACGGCAGTAGTAAGGTGCAGGGCAGCACATTTGTTGCAGATGCAAGTACCGCCAGGATCGGCTCTATTGTTATTGATCCCGATAATAGTCCAGCTAATGGCGCTTCGAAAAATGGTGTTGCTGTGACGGTAGTGGATGCGAACGGTAATCCGGTTGGTGGATTAAGAGTTGCTCTCAGTGCGAGTAGTAATACGGTGGAATTCTCCTCGAAATTTACCAGCACTAATCAGAGTGGTGTGGCGAGCGCCACTTTCACCGATACAGTGGCAGAAACCATAAGTGTTACCGCAGGTTTGGATAATGGTAGCGCTAAATCACAGAACAGTCATTTTGTGGGGGATGCTGCGACGGCAGTAATCAGTACGCTGACCATTGATACTGACGGCAGCGCGGCGAACGGTTCGGCGGCGAACACGGCGACAGCCACGGTGCTGGACGCGAACAATAACCCGGTCGCCGGAGCCGCGGTGGTCTGGAGCGCAGACAAAGGCACGGTAAATTTCGGCACGCAAGGCACCACGGATGCGAACGGGCATGTGAGTGTGACCTTCACCGACACGGTGGCGGAAACAGCACAGATTACCGCCACACTGGGCGGCAGCAGCCAGACCGAACCGTCGAAATTTGTGGCAGATGCGGCAACGGCGGTGCCCAGTTCGCTGGTCATCGATCCGAACGGCAGCGTGGCGGACGGTGTAACCGCCAATGTTGCAACGGTTACAGTGCTGGATGCGCACAATAACCCAGTCTCAGGAATAAATGTGAGCTGGTCTCCTGACTCCGACGGAACGATGCGTTTCAGTCCGACCTCCGGGGCTACCGGAATTGATGGAAAGATGACAGTCAGAATCACTGATACGAGGTCCCGGAATACTTACATTGGGGTCTGGGTGAACGGTAATTATCTGTCAGAAATAATAGAGTTTGTTGCAGATCCTGCAACGGCGGCGGTGAGTTCGTTGACCATCGATAAGAACGGCAGTGTGGCGAACGGAGTTGCGACGAATAGTGCTACAGCGACTGTACTGGATGCACACAATAATCCAGTGGCCGGGGCGACGGTCACCTGGAGTGCAGACAAAGGCACGGTAAATTTCGGCACGCAAGATACCACGGATGCGAATGGACAAGTGAGCGTGACCTTCACCGACACGGTGGCGGAAACGGCACAGATTACCGCCACACTGGGCGGTTCCAGCCAGACTAGTCCGTCGACATTTAACGGAGATATCACATCGGCAGTCGTTAGCACACTGACCATTGGTACTGACGGCAGCGCGGCGAATGGTTCAACCGCGAATGTCGCAACGGCCACGGTGCTGGATGCAAACAATAACCCGGTCTCCGGAGCGGCGGTCACCTGGAGTGCAGACAAAGGCACAGTAAGTTTCGGCACGCAAGGTACCACGGATGCAAATGGTCATGTGAGTGTGAACTTCACCGACACGGTGGCGGAAACGGTGCAAATTACTGCGAAACTGGGCGGCAGCGGTCAGACCAGTCCGTCATCCTTCGTGGCAGATACGAGTACGGCACAAATATATTCCACAGAGGATACGCATTATATTAGCCTGATCGAAATATCGAATACTTTCGAGGTTAAGGATGCAAACGGAAACCGGATACCAGGAATGAAGGTTACCTGGTCGGTTGATAGTAATAATGCTAGCCTGTCATCTTTTACCAGCGTTACTAATGAGTCTGGGTTAGCCTCTGTTTCAGTCAAGGATTTCCATGCAGAGTCAGTTACGATTTCCGCATCTCTTGATAATGGTCAATCTCTTACTTCGTCTTTTTCTTTCAGCGGATTATGTCCAGATCCTGATTTGGACGTTAACCGAGATACCCAATACGCCGATGGTCAAAATCGTATTGTAATTTATGGCTATTTGGACAATTGTACAACAGGGCGTCTTTTGACAGTCGAGGAACTTAGTGCGCTAGGCGATGATGCCTATCTCCATTTTAGCGTTTCTGGTGTTGGTGTTGTGAGTGGAGTTAGTGGTGCCCCTGGCTCTCGTGAGGTTGATATTGTAGTGGATGTGGACAGCGTTCATCGAGCGCAAGGTTATTTAACCTCTACGGAAATTGGGGACTCTGTTATTACAATATCAGTGTCTAAGAATCCAGGGGAAAAAGTTAGCTCAGGAACTTTAAGATTCATTGCACCACCATAATATGACTGCATATTCGAATTTTTAACTTGGCTAAACAATTCGAATAATAAATGTTGACATCATAGGGTTCTGGCGACAAGTAAACCACATCCAGCGATGTTTGTCGCCGTGCCGCTATCGTTCCTAATTTTTTAATTAGCTAATAACAGGAGTAACGTGCTTTATGTTAGAAATCCCTCGTGAGTCAATTAAACGACTTGGCGACATGATTATTCAATATGGTTATTCATTCCATCTTGCAGAAGGCAATGAATTAATAAGAACATCACCAGATGGCGAACCTTTATTCTTTTATCTTGTAAAGGGACAGGTGCGTTATGAGTTATCTGATGATTATTGGTTGTCTTCCGTCAGAGCGCCCATGGTCTTAGGGTTTGTTGATTATTACTATCCGAATGAATACGCCGGGCGTTTTTTTACGGAGACGGAAACATCAGGGTTCTATCTTTCTGCCGAGAAAGTGGGTCAGCTCATCTCTGAGAATGACTTGTGGTACGATGTATCTGTTGTCCTGAGCTATATTATCCGAAGGTTGTTGGCGCGTGAGGTGCTGCTATCGTCCAGTAATGCGTACAAGATTATCTGTCACTATCTCAATATTCTGAATTCTGAATGCCCGGAAGTAAAAGAGAGATTGAGTGCGTTGTATTATCTGCATAAGCATACAAAATTGTCTAAAAGCATGATTTCATTAATTATTAGTGAATTAAAAAAAGGAGAGTACATAGATATCAGTAAAGGGCATCTTAAGAGTATAAAATTCTTACCAGAAAGTTTTTAAATTCAGTACTGGAGAGTGAATTATTAGATAAATATGTGTTAGGTAAATGGAATTAGCATTGACACAGTCAGTGATAAGCAGTTGAAAGAGAAATTATCAACTGTTAAAGAAACGTTGTTTTTTAGCCGATCATCACAACTGAAGGGGTGGTAGGCGCATTTTGTATCAGGAATGGAAGACTACGGACATGGTGGAATTCGTTGAGGATGGTGCATAGCCAGTTGAAAACGGAATATTATAAATTTATATCACTCTGCAATCTGTTGTACTTCACTTCTTACAGATAAACAATGGCACAAAATGACGTAATTAATGATTGTGCACAGCGTGGATGAAATACCTCTGGTCTTTTGATTTAATATTGATGTTTTGTATTGGATAAATGAGTAACCCCCATAATCCCCCTCAAATGATTCTGCTTGTGGGATGTGGGGGCATTCTGAGCTACTTTTTCGGCTCTTTTTTCCACTGTAGTAAACCGGCAATATCCTACTCGCCTTCGGCTTCTTTTAAGCGTCATTGTTGCCCGGCAAACTGACTGTATTCCGGCTGGCTGGCGCGAATATTGCGGCTTACCTGACAATTCCCTTCCTGTGGAACTTGTAAGTAAGACTTACAGGTTGGCCAGAGTTCAATACGGGATAAAGACAGCTTAAAAGAGATGTGATTAAAGACGTGCTTACTTGAGGCATTTTGGCGGAAGATCACAGGAGTCGAACCTGCCCGGGACCGCTGGCGGCCCCAACTGGATTTGAAGTCCAGCCACCTCACCGGAGATGACGATCTTCCGCGCCTCGATTGCTACATGGAGGCGGGGCGCATTATAGCTACTTCCAGGAGTTTCCACACCCCCCCACTCACTTTTTTAACTTCCCTTTCTCTTTACCATGACCGTTTTCAAATAAACCTCTACAAAATCCAATACTTACATTTAGACATATTTTTTCGACGCTACTCCGATCACAGAAAGCAAGAATCGTAAATTGATTACAAAATATCGGAATGTTCGCGCTCACAAGGATGGTTTACAACGTCTGTAACCGGTTTCAGCTACCTTACGGTGTTAAAGGATAAAACAATGAAGAGCGAGATATTGTCCGTCACAGAGAAGATTGGCTATGGAATGGGTGATGCCGCCAGTCATATTATTTTTGATAACGTTATGTTGTATATGATGTTTTTTTACACTGATATCTTCGGTATCCCCGCCGGTTTTGTCGGCACTATGTTTTTGCTGGCGCGCGCACTGGATGCTATCTCAGACCCGTGCATGGGACTGATTGCCGACCGTACCCAATCGCGCTGGGGTAAGTTCCGCCCGTGGATCCTGTTTGGCGCGATTCCGTTTGGCCTCGTTTGCGTGCTGGCATACACCACGCCGGACCTCAGCCTGAATGGCAAAATGATCTACGCCGCCGTCACCTATACGCTGCTGACCCTGCTCTACACCGTGGTTAACATCCCTTACTGCGCGTTGGGCGGAGTTATTACCAAAGACCCGACTCAACGTATCTCACTGCAGTCCTGGCGCTTTGTGCTGGCGACGGCGGGCGGCATGCTCTCCACGGTGCTGATGATGCCGTTGGTAAACCTGATTGGCGGCGAAAACAAAGCATTGGGTTTCCAGGGCGGGATTGCTGTGCTCTCGGTCATTGCATTCCTGATGCTGACCTTTTGCTTCTTTACTACCAAAGAACGTGTTGCAGCACCTCCGGGTAATAACTCAATGCGGGAAGATCTGCGCGATATCTGGAAGAACGATCAATGGCGCATCGTCGGATTGCTCACCATTCTCAATATCCTGGCTGTCTGCGTACGTGGCGGGGCAATGATGTATTACGTCACCTGGATCCTCGGCACGCCGGAGGTGTTTGTCGCCTTCCTCACCACCTATTGTGTCGGAAATCTGATCGGCTCTGCGCTGGCAAAACCACTTACCGACTGGAAATGCAAAGTGAGCGTCTTCTGGTGGACTAACGCCCTGTTGGCGGTTATCAGCCTGGCGATGTTCTTTGTGCCGATGCACGCCACTATCACCATGTTCATCTTTATCTTTGCGATTGGTGTGTTGCACCAGTTGGTGACGCCTATCCAGTGGGTAATGATGTCTGACACCGTTGACTACGGTGAGTGGTGCAACGGCAAGCGCCTGACGGGTATCAGCTTCGCAGGGACGTTGTTTGTGCTCAAGCTGGGCCTCGCACTCGGTGGGGCGCTTATTGGCTGGATGCTGGCTGGCGGTGGCTACGATGCCGCAGCGAAAACCCAGAACAGCGCCACCATCAGCATCATTATTGCGTTGTTCACCATCGCCCCGGCGATCTGCTACCTGTTGAGTGCCGTCATTGCCAAACGCTTCTATACCCTGAAAACTCCGTATCTGACTGAAATTATGAGCCAGTTGGCTCAGGGGGCACGTCGCAATCAGCAGGACTTTACGACCAAAGAATTTCAGAACTAAAGGAACAGACGATGAAAATTAGCGATGGAAACTGGCTGATTCAGCCTGGGCTAAATTTGATAAACCCGATTCAGGTATTCGACGTTGAGCAGCAGGGAAGTGAGATGGTGGTCTACGTTGCGCCGCGCGATGTACGTGAGCGCACCTGGCAACTCGATACTCCACTGTTTACCCTGCGCTTCTTCTCGCCGCAGGAAGGGGTTGTAGGCGTGCGTATGGAGCACTTCCAGGGCGCGCTGGATACAGGTCCGCATTATCCGTTGCATGTGCAGCAGGATGTGCCGGTGGTAATGCAGAACAATGCCGAATTTGCCGAACTGAAGAGCGGTAATTTGAGCGTGCGCGTTACCAAAGGGGAGTTCTGGTCACTCGATTTTTTACGTAACGGCGTGCGTATTACCGGCAGCCAGTTGAAAAATAACGGCTATGTGCAGGATACCAACAGCGGGCGCAACTATATGTTTGAGCGTCTGGATCTGGGCGTCGGTGAAACGGTCTACGGGTTGGGCGAGCGCTTTACCGCGCTGGTGCGTAATGGTCAGACTGTAGATACCTGGAACCGCGATGGCGGTACCAGCACTGAGCAGTCTTATAAGAACATCCCGTTTTATATCACCAACCGTGGCTACGGCGTACTGGTGAACCATCCGCAGTGCGTATCGTTTGAAATCGGCTCCGAGAAAGTCTCAAAAGTGCAGTTCAGCGTGGAGAGTGAGTATCTGGAATACTTTGTGATCGACGGGCCAACGCCTAAAGCGGTACTGGAGCGATATACCCGCTTTACTGGCCGTCCGGCGCTGCCTCCAGCCTGGTCATTCGGTCTGTGGCTCACCACCTCGTTCACGACCAACTATGATGAAGCGACAGTAAACAGCTTTATTGACGGTATGGCGGAGCGTAACCTGCCACTGCACGTTTTCCACTTCGACTGTTTCTGGATGAAAGCATTCCAGTGGTGTGATTTCGAATGGGACCCGGTGACGTTCCCGGACCCGGAAGGGATGATCCGCCGCCTGAAAGAGAAAGGGTTGAAGGTCTGCGTATGGATTAACCCGTACATTGGTCAAAAATCCCCTCTCTTCAATGAGCTGAAAGAGAAAGGTTATCTGCTCAAGCGGCCTGACGGTTCTCTGTGGCAGTGGGATAAATGGCAGCCCGGCCTGGCAATTTATGATTTTACCAACCCCGCTGCCTGCGAGTGGTACGCCAGCAAGCTAAAAGGTCTGGTGGATATCGGAGTGGATTGCTTCAAGACCGATTTTGGCGAACGGATCCCCACGGATGTACAGTGGTTCGACGGTGCCGATCCGCAGAAAATGCACAATCACTACGCTTTCATCTACAACGAACTGGTGTGGAACGTGCTGAAAGAAACTGTGGGTGAGAAAGAAGCGGTGCTGTTTGCCCGTTCCGCCTCCGTGGGCGCGCAACAATTCCCGGTGCACTGGGGGGGTGACTGCTACGCCAACTACGAATCCATGGCGGAAAGCCTGCGCGGTGGATTATCTATCGGCCTTTCCGGCTTTGGTTTCTGGAGCCACGATATCGGCGGTTTCGAAAATACAGCGCCCGCGCACGTCTATAAACGCTGGTGCGCGTTTGGACTGCTTTCCAGCCACAGCCGCCTGCACGGCAGTAAATCCTACCGTGTGCCGTGGGCATATGACGACGAGTCCTGTGATGTGGTGCGTTACTACACCGAACAGAAATGCCGCATGATGCCGTATCTGTACCGTGAAGCGGCCCGCGCCAGTGAACAGGGTACGCCGATGATGCGCGCGATGATGCTGGAGTTTCCGGACGATCCGGCGTGTGATTATCTCGACCGTCAGTACATGCTGGGCGATAGCATCATGGTCGCACCGGTGTTCTCGCAGGCAGGGGATGTACAGTTTTACCTGCCGGAAGGACGCTGGACACACCTGTGGCATAATGACGACGTGCAGGGCAACCGATGGCATAAGCAACAGCATGGCTTCCTGAGCCTGCCGGTCTATGTGCGAGACAACACCCTGCTGGCGCTAGGCTGCAATAGCCAGAAGCCTGACTATGCCTGGCACGAAGGGACGGCATTCCAGTTATTCCAACTGGAGGAGGGCCGGGAAGCCATCTGTGAAGTCCCGGCGGCTGACGGCTCGGTTACCTTCACGCTGAAGGCCACGCGCGCGGGTAATACCATTACTGTGCAAGGTGTCGGCGAAGCGCGTAACTGGACGCTGTGCCTGCGAAATATCCTGCAGATTAGTGGCGTGAAGGGCGGTTTATCTGCGGGCAGCGAATGGGGCGTGGTTGTGACGCCTGACAGCAATGAATTAACCATCACGTTATAAATTTTTTATCCTCCCTCTCTCTGATAAAGAGGGAGGGTTTTTGCGAGCGTTATCACTATAACTCTGGCAAAAAATGTGATCTGCGCTGTAAATATCTCACTATTTTCCTTTTTTGTCTTATTTCTGTCCGGAATACAGGACACGATTTAGTATTGTTGCAACATCGTAGGCCTTTTATATTTATCATCACGGATTGCAAGTGGAGCGTCAGTGCTTCGTTAGATATTTAATCTGGTGTGTGATAAGGGTAAATAATGCAAATGATTACCTCGCGACAAAACAGATTATTAAAATTTCTTCTGCCCCGGAAGGAATATGTCACGCTGCTGAAGATCGCTGAATACTTAGCTGTTTCAGAAAAAACTGTGCAACGCGATCTGCGGATGCTGGAGCAGTGGTTATCGGAATGGAAAATATCCATTGATAAACGTACTGGCGCAGGCGTGATGCTTATTGCCGATAATATTACTGATCTTTTATATTTGGATCAGTTATTAGGTGCCGAGGGCGATGACGTTGATGGAATGATGAATAATTCACGGCGCGTAAAGATAGCATCACAATTATTAAGCGAAACGCCGCATGAAACATCTATCAGCAAATTATCTGAACGTTATTTTATCAGTAGCGCATCGATTGTTAACGATCTGAAAGTCATTGAATCATGGATAACCCCGCTGGGATTATCTTTGATTCGTAGCCAAAGCGGAACGCACATTGAAGGCAGCGAGAGTGGTGTGCGTCAGGCGATGGCCTCGCTGATTAACGGTGTGATTAACCATAATGAACCCGGTAGCGTCGTTTATTCTCGCCTTGATTCAGGTAGCTATAAAGCGCTAGTGCATTACTTCGGTGAAGAAGACGTTTTATTTGTACAAACGCTGTTGCAGGAAATGGAGAATGATCTGTGTTGGTCGTTGGGTGAGCCTTATTACGTCAATATTTTTACTCATATTCTGATCATGATGTACCGCATCACACGGGGGAATGCGTTACCGAGAAAAGATGAAAATATTACCTCATTTGACGAGAGCATCTTTTCCATTGCCAGCCGCATGATCCAGCATATCGAAAAACGTATTGCACACCCGCTGCCGCAAGACGAAGTCTGGTTTATTTATCAGTATATTATCTCTTCTGGCGTGATGATTGAAGAACATAACGATGTGAGCGTAATTGGCCATATGCACTCCAGCGATGAGGCGCGGTTGATTACCTGGCGGCTGATCGCGACATTTGCGGAGATGGTCGACAGCGACCTCAGTCAGGACGTTGCGCTGTATGACGGGTTACTGATTCATATTAAGCCGTTGATTAACCGGCTGAACTACCATATTCGTATTCGTAACCCGCTGTTGGATGACATCAAAGGAGAGCTGGAGGATGTCTGGCGTTTAACACAGTGCGCGGTGAATCGGGTGTTTAGCGGCTGGGGCGACCGGGCTGTATCGGAAGATGAAGTTGGGTACTTAACTGTGCATTTTCAGGCAGCAATGGAACGCCAGATTGCCCGCAAGCGGGTGCTACTGGTCTGCTCAACGGGTATCGGTACTTCTCACTTACTCAAAAGCCGCATTTTACGCGCCTTTCCGGACTGGACCATTGTGGGTGTGGTGTCGGCAGGAAGTTTGCCCTCCGTACTGACGGAAGATATTGAACTGGTGGTTTCAACAATAAATTTACCCACCATTGCGATGCCTGTCGTGTATGTTACCGCGTTCTTCAATGATGCTGATATTAAACGAGTTACTGAAACGGTTATTACTGAAAAATTACATCGTGCGACGTCGCTGGTCGTTGAAAATTAATGTCTGAACTCCATGAGGTATGATTGATGGACATAACGAAAATACTCAATACAAATTGCGTTATTTTGGACATGAAGGCTACAAATAAAACGGAGGCCATTGAGGAACTGACTGACCTGCTGCAAAAAGATGGTGCGATTAGCTGCCGGGATACGTTTATTCAGGACGTCTGGCAGCGTGAGTCTGAAGGCTCGACTGGTTTTGAAAATCATATTGCTATCCCGCACGGTAAATCTTCGGCGGTGGTCAATACTACTCTGGCTATCGGGCGTACTCGTCATGATATTCCGTGGGAAACGCTTGATGGCAGCAACGTACGGTGCATTATTTTATTTGCCGTTCGTCTTGAAGATCAAAACACAACACATATTCGTCTGCTCTCTCAGGTTGCCGGGGCGTTAGCAGATGACGAGATTATTGAGCAGTTACTGATCGAGCGCAGTCCACAAAAAATTATTGAGTTGTTTAGCCAATATGCTGAGTCGAATGTCTGCTAAATAAAATGTGGAGCATCTTATGAATATTGTTTGTGTTGCCGCTTGTACGGCGGGTATTGCGCACACTTATATCGCCCGTGAAAAGTTAATAAAAGGCGCAAAAGCGCTTGGCCATAATATCAAAGTTGAAACCCAGGGCACCATCGGCACGGAAAACGAACTGTTGGCAGGTGATATTTCTGCCGCTGATGTCGTCATTCTGGCTGTGGATGTCAAAATAAAAGGGGAGGAACGTTTTATAAATAAACGTATTGTGCGAGTGAAAACAGAAATAGTGATAAAGTCGCCAATTCAGTTTCTTGAAAAGGTCGAAAAATCATTGGTTAATTTGAACCAGTAGCGATCCTCATTCTGGAGGGATCTCACATGAATGAAAATAAAATACCGCTATCTCAGGAAATAAAAAAACATTTGTTAACGGGAATCTCGTGGATGATCCCGTTAATTGTTGCCGCAGGGATTTGTATTGCCCTTGGGCAAATACTCGGTGGCACAAATGTTGGTGAAAAAACCGGGACAATACCGTGGATGCTTAACCAGATTGGCGGTTGGGGGATGGGATTAATTGTTCCGCTGATTAGTGCGGCAATTGCTTACTCTATCGCCGACCGCCCCGGATTCGTGCCGGGTCTGATTGTCGGTTTTGTCTGCGGTGAAATTCATACCGGTTTTATTGGCGGGATGCTGGGCGGATTTCTTGTCGGCTACACCGTGTTGCTGCTTAAGCGTTATATCCGGTTGCCGCAGTCGATGCAGGGGTTGATGCCCATTATGGTGTTGCCGGTATTGAGCACCGTGATTGGCGGTCTGTTGATGATGACGCTGATTGGCAAGCCAATTGCCTGGCTTCAGGAAGCGCTGATTCATTTGCTGGAGTCCATGCAGGGTGGATCGCGCTTTCTGATGGGCGCAATCCTCGGCGCAATGGCGACATTCGACTTTGGCGGCCCGGTGAATAAAACCATGTCACTGTTCGCCGATGGCATGCTGGTAAGTGGCGTATATGGCCCGGAAGCCGTGAAGTTTGTCGGTTCGATTATCCCGCCGTTCGGCATTACGCTCTCCTTCCTGCTGACGCGTCACAAGTACACCCGTGCTGAACGCGAAGCGCTGAAAGCGGCGTTCCCGATGGGGATTTGCATGATCACCGAAGGGGTCATTCCGATTGCGGCGCGCGACCTGCTGCGCGTGGTGGGGGCCTGTGTGGTGGCCTCCGCGGTGGCGGGCGGCCTGATTATGGTGTGGGGCGTAGAAAGTCCTGTCCCGCACGGCGGCATGTTTGTTGTCCCACTCTTCACACATCCACTGTTGTTTTGCCTGGCGTTGGGCATCGGGACGGTTATCTGTGGCGTCATGCTGTCGCTGTGGAAGAAACCAGTGACCGAGCGTGACGAAGAGTTTGACGAACTTAGCGATCAAAAACTGAAAGACGAAGATATCACCTTCACCCTGGAATAACCGGAGGCCGTATGTTTGCCGATATGAAAAGCATGGTGACGAAAGCCTGGCGTGGGCAGTACGCACTGCTGGCGATCAATTGTATGAACCTGGAAAGTGCCAGAGCTGCGGTGCGGGTTGCTGAGAAACACCGTGCGCCCATCATTCTGAATCTGTACCAGGGACATCTGGATCATTTCCCTGCCTCACTGGCGGCGGCGGTCGTTAAAGCACTAGCAGAAGAAGCCTCTGTACCTGTCGCGTTAGCACTTGACCATGGAAAGGATCCTGTACGCATTCGCCAGGCTTTCCGCGCCGGATTTAGCGGTTTGATGATCGACGCCTCTGCGTTTGCGCTGGAAGAGAATATTCGCCAGACCAGGGCGGTGGTGGAACTGGCCGCCAGCGCAAAACTTTGCGTTGAGGGGGAACTGGGCCATCTGGCCGATGCGCCGCGCTATGACCATGCGACGAACGTCGATTTGATGACTCAGGTCGCAGATGTTGCGCCGTTTATCCAGCAGACAGGTATCGACTTACTGGCCGTTTCAGTCGGAACGGCGCACGGCATGTACGCGCCTGGCATTACCCCTGCCATTGATTTCCAGCGTCTTGAGGAGATCGCCCGTATGTCGACCGTGCCGCTTGCTCTGCATGGCGGTAGCGGTACGCCGTTTGACCAGCTCCAGCGTTGCCCGGCCTTTGGCGTTGCCAAGATCAACGTTGGGGCGGCTGTCTTTGAGGCAGGAAAAGCGGCATTGCTGCATACCCTCTGTCGGGACAAATCCTGTGAACTGGTTGATGCTCTGGCGGTGATGGAGCAGGCCAGCGAGGAAGCCATAATTCCGTACCTGCAGGCCAGCGGCGCTATCGACAAAGCCTGATTCGTTTTCTGTAACGCCCTCTATGCCTCTGCGATAACGCACTGGCAGGGCTTTCTACACCCTGAAACTGGAGAATTACCATGTTAGTTTCGATGAAAGAATTACTGCAACCTACCCGTCAGCACGGTTTTGCCATTGGCGCCTTTAACGTTGCAGATAGCTGTTTTGTGCGTGCTGTGGTGGAAGAAGCGGAAGCGACCAACACACCTGCGATTATCTCCATCCACCCTAGCGAGCATGATTTCCTCGGTGATGCGTTTTTTAGCTATGTTCGTGATATCACGATGCGCAGCCCGGTACCGTTCACTCTGCATCTGGATCACGGTGCCTCGGTAGAGCATGTCCTGCGCGCAATTCAATGCGGGTTTACCTCCGTGATGATTGACGGTTCGCTGCTGCCGTATGAGGAGAATGTGGCACTGACGAAGGAAGTGGTCAGACTGGCGCACGCGGTAGGTGTTTCTGTTGAAGGTGAGTTGGGAACGATTGGTCAGACCGGGACGTCAGTAGAAGGCGGTGTCTCGCAAGTTACCTATACCGATCCTGCTCAGGCAGAGGATTTTATTGCCCGTACGGGTGCCGACACGCTGGCGGTGGCGATTGGTACCGCACACGGGATCTACCCGAAAGGTATGCAGCCTGAACTGCAAATGAACATCCTGCGCGACATCGCTGGACGGCTGGATATTCCGCTGGTTCTGCACGGCGGCTCAGCGAATCCGGATGCGGAAATTGCCGAATCCGTCACGCTGGGGGTCGGAAAAATCAATATTTCCAGTGATATGAAATACGCCTATTTCCAGAAAGTCCGTGAAATCCTGGCAAAAGAGACCTGGTGGGACCCAAATGTAATTTATCCGGAAGCGATCAGCGCCGCACGGGATGTGATCCGTCACAAAATGAAACTGTTCGGCTCCACCGGAAAAGCGTCACTTTACTAACCGCATGCAGGCGGGGTGACCCGCCTCTTTCGCAACAAGGAAAAGTGGAATGAAGCGTTCTCAAATAAATTATGCCGTTGATAAAGCGCATGCCATCGCCGAGACCTTTCGGGTGTGTCTGCCTGATTTTGCCTATTTTACCGCCGATGTCTGGCGACAGCAGGATAGAGCGGAGTGGTGTGAAGTACTCGATCTCAGGTTGGGCTGGGATATTACCGACTTTGGTCGCGGGGATTTTTCGCAAACGGGGCTGACGTTGTTGACGTTGCGCAATGGCTTGCTGGGTTCAGCCAACTACCCCAAACCGTATGCCGAAAAGATGCTGCAAATTCAGCAGGATCAGCAAACTCCGTGGCATTTTCATACGCATAAAATGGAAGATATCGTGAATCGCGGCGGTGGTGATTTATGCATGCAGCTGGCGTGGGCTACGCCCGATGCACAGTACGACGGTCAGCGAATAGTTGATGTCAGCGTGGATGGTCAACGGCGTACTTTCAAGCCCGGCGACACTCTGGTGCTGAAGCCGGGGCAGAGTGTCTGCCTGCCGCCGCGTTTGTACCATCGCTTCTGGGCTGAGAAAGCGTTTGTGCTGGGTTGGGAAATTTCGATGGTGAATGACGACCTGCAGGATAACCACTTCCTTGAGCCAGGCGGGCGCTTCCCGGCGATAGCTGAGGATGAGCCAGTAAAATGGTTGTTATGCAGTGAATATGATGGTTTACGGGAATAGCCCGTCACCGGATGGTGGCTTGGTCTTATTCGGCTGGCAAGGAGGCAAAATCGCAGGCCCGGTAAGCGCAAACGCCACCGGGCAATCTGGTTTTATTGCGCAGGCGACGGGGACGTGACTTCCCCGCCAGACACGACGCCTGCCTGCATGGTTTGCGTCATCTGTTGTTGTTGCGCATTCACCGCATGCAACTGACCGTTCACTGTTGGCTTCAACGGTGCATCTGCCAGAATGTTACCGCTGGCGATAAGCTGGATGTTGCCGTCACCGGAAAGCGGCAGTGCAGGCCAACCCCACTGTTGCAGGATAGTCATTGGTACACCGCGCCCGTTCAGGCTGACTTTTGTCTGGCGCTGTGGTAGCTGCGAGATGCTGGCGGTGGCTTCCAGCAGCCCTTTCTCGGTATACGCGCTTAGCTCGCTGATGTTAACCGTGCTGCTGTTCGCTGTGAGTGCCAGCGAAGGACGGCGAACGTCGGTGCGGTTGAATGTAGCAGCAGCGGCATTGAGCGTGGCATTACCGCTCCAGATCCCCCATTGATTGTTTTGCACCAGCCCCAGGTTAGCGCCGTAGCCATCCAGCGCGGTAAGTTGCCACGGGAACGCTGGATCGATATCAATCACCAGGTTACGGCTGGCGCTGAATTTCTTCAGGGTCAGGCTGTTCAACCAGGCTGGCAGCGGTTTCATCCACTGCTGCTTCCAGTTTTCCGGAAGCGTGTATTCCAGCCCGGCAATCGCGGCATCGTCGAGGATCAGCGCTTTGTTGTTGCGCAGCCAGTTGCCGGACGTTCTGACCATGCCGCCTTCCCAGCGGGTTGTGAACTGGCGAAGTGCAATGCCTTGCGGTGAGAACTCGGCGTTCAGAATAGGATCGTAGAAGTGCAGTGAACCGTAGATGAACTCACTGGCGTTCATCGACAGTTTACCTTCCTGTGTCTGCCAGTCGTCCTTGCTGAAGGTCATGTTGCGCAAGCTAAGGTCGAGATCCGTTACCGCCCAGTCAGGGCCCTGCAGACGGGCATCCGTCACCTCAAGGCGACCTATTTGCAGAGAAGGAATGGTGGTTAACGGCGCGAAAAAATCGGCCAGTGATTTATCGCTCTGTAGTCGGATATCATTCAGACGCAGATTCTCCACTACCCAACTGCCGTCGGCATTCCGCTGTGCCACACCGGTTAATGCACCGCGTGCCACATCTGCACCAATGTTGCTTAACGTCACCCGTTCATGGTCGATACTGCCTTCAATCAGCACGTTAGTGGTGGGAACATCGTTCAGCGTCAACGAGCTGGCGCTGAGCTGGATTTGCGCCTTGTTGCCGAGAATTTTACCTGCCTCAGGACTCCAGGGGATAACGCCACCGTTCACGCGCTGGGCGCTCAGGTTCCACGCACTGCCGGGGCTGTTAAGCGCCATATCCTGCAATTGCAGGCGATCGGCCTGAAATGGAAGCGGCGCAGTTTGCTGGGAAAGATTGAGCGTACCGTTTTGCAAAAGAATGGTGTCAACGTGCAATGGATCGGTGATTTGACGGCTACTCAGCCCAATATCGACCATTTTTGCGACCAGAGTGGAAGGCTGCCCGTCCCGGCCAAAGGTGACGTTTTCCAACAGAATGTGGGAGGGTGCGGAAAACCGGTGATCGATGGCATCAAAAGTCAGGTGGTAGCTGCTATTCTCCGATACCCAGGCGCTGACATGCTCTGCGCCCCAGCGGGTTTGCAGTAGAAAATAAAGGCCGAGGATCACCACTGCAAAAGCGATCAGCACGTAAAGAAGCAGCTTTCCAATAAATTTCATGGTCTTCCATCCCGCGAAGTGCACATAGTCAAGTTATGCACGATTTATGCGCAATGCTCAAGGCGGGAATGGTGAAAGAGCGTTACAGCGGCGTTGATTCTGAATCAACGCCGCACTTCGCTTAGGCTTTCTCTGGCGGGAAAATCAGGTTCAGGACGATAGCGGTAATACCGCCAGCGGCAATGCCGGAGGAGAGTAAGTTTTTCACCCAGTCAGGAGCAAACTGCAGGATCAGCGGCTGCTGGGAGACGCCAAGACCGACCGCCAGCGACAACGCGATAATCAGAATGGCGCGGCGATTCAACGGCTCGCGTGAAACAATGCGTACCCCGGATGCTGCGATGGTACCAAACATGACCAGCGTAGCGCCGCCCAAAACGGGTTCTGGAATGTGCTGCACAAAACCACTTACCGCCGGGAACAGGCCCAGTGCGATCAGCATCAGCGCGACTACAAAGCCGACATAGCGGCTGGCGACGCCGGTTAACTGGATGACCCCGTTGTTCTGCCCGAAGCAGGAGTTCGGGAAGGTGTTGAATACGGCGGAGACAAATGAGTTCAGACCGTTAGCCAGTACGCCACCTTTCAGACGCTTCATATACAGCGGGCCGGAGACGGGTTGTTCGGAGACATCGGACGTGGCCGTAATATCACCGATGGTTTCCAGCGAAGTGATCATAAAGACCAGCATCAGCGGCAGCAGTAGGTTCCAGTCGATACCCAGACCATAGTACAGCGGTGTTGGCACCATGATGAGGTCCTGGCTTACCGGTGCGGTATTTTGCGGCAGCATGTCCATAAACCAGGCCAGCAGGTAGCCCGCGGCCATCGCAATCACCAGTGACGCAACGCGCAGGTATGGGTTGCGCTGGCGATTCAGAATGATAATGAGTGCCAGTACGACACCTGCCAGCATCAAATTCTTCGGTGCGCCAAAGGTGTTATCACTCATCGCCGCGTAGCCGCCACCAATCGATGTCAGGCCGACCTGAATCAGCGACAAGCCGATGATCATCACCACCACGCCTGAGACCAGCGGGGTAATAATACGGCGCGCCAGATGCAGTACACGAGAGATAACCATTTCAGTGCAGCTTGCCAGCATTAAAGTGCCAAACAGCGCAGCCATCATAGTAGGGACATCGGCACCACCGGTTTTCAGCGCCGTGCCGCCCATAATCAGCGGCGCAACAAAGTTAAAGCTGGTGCCCTGAATGGATAACAGCCCCGAGCCAACTGGCCCCCAGGCTTTAATCTGAATGATGGAAGCTACGCCGGATGCGAACAGCGACATACTGATAATGTGTTGAGTATCCTGAGCCGGTAAACCGAGCGCCTGGCAGATGAGCAGGGCAGGCGTGATAACCGCGACGAACATCGCCAGCAGGTGCTGACAGGCGGCAAACAGGGTCTGGGCTAGCGGAGGGCGATCTTCAAGACGGTAAATCAGTTCACTGTTGTGAGTCTGCGCAACCGGTTGCGCATTTGCTGACTCTACGGCGTTAACGGACATCAGAGGCAATCCCATGGTGGAAAAGCGGTGATTTTATCTGACCAGGGCGTAAAAGCAAACGTTTGCCAGTAACTATTGCTAATATTTAAAACGGATAAACAAACATTTTTATATAACTTTTCATCATTTTCTGCTTAAAATCCACCCCGATAACTCATTAAGAGCTAAAAATCGATCTGGAATGCATCGTGCGTGACTGTGCTAAACGCACTAATGGAGCTGTATATGTTTTACCTCGATACTTTATCAACACTGGTTGCTGCAACCCTGGTGTTGCTGCTGGGGCGCAAGCTCGTCCAGTCTGTTCCCTTCCTGAAGAAATACACCATTCCCGAACCTGTAGCGGGTGGATTGCTGGTGGCGATCGCGCTGTTGGTACTGAAAAAAAGTATGGGCTGGGAAGTCAATTTTGATATGACGCTGCGCGATCCGCTGATGCTGGCGTTCTTTGCGACTATCGGCCTGAACGCCAATATCGCCAGCCTGCGAGCCGGTGGGCGCGTGGTGGGAATATTTCTGATTGTGGTGGTAGGTTTGCTATTGATGCAGAACGCCATTGGTATTGGGATGGCAAGTCTGCTCGGCCTTGACCCGCTGATGGGGCTGATTGCCGGTTCGATAACGCTCTCTGGCGGCCACGGCACAGGAGCTGCGTGGAGCAAACTGTTTATTGAACGCTATGGTTTCACCAATGCCACCGAAGTGGCGATGGCGTGCGCAACGTTTGGCCTGGTGTTGGGCGGACTGATTGGTGGTCCGGTGGCGCGCTATCTGGTAAAGCACTCCACGACGCCGGACGGTATGCCGGACGATCAGGCGGTTCCGACCGCGTTTGAAAAACCGGATGTCGGGCGCATAATCACCTCTCTGGTGCTGATTGAAACCATCGCGCTGATTGCTATCTGTCTGACGGTCGGAAAAATCGTTGCGCAATTGCTGGTGGGAACGGTACTGGAACTTCCGACTTTTGTTTGCGTGCTGTTTGTGGGGGTGATCCTCAGCAATGGCCTGGCGTTAATGGGCTTTTATCGGGTATTTGAGCGTGCGGTTTCGGTGTTGGGTAACGTTAGCCTGTCGCTATTCCTCGCGATGGCGTTGATGAGCCTGAAACTGTGGGAGCTGGCTTCACTGGCACTGCCGATGCTGGCTATCCTCGTTGTACAAACCATTTTCATGGCGCTGTACGCTGTATTCGTGACCTGGCGCATGATGGGTAAGAACTATGATGCAGCGGTGCTGGCGGCAGGACACTGTGGTTTTGGCCTTGGCGCGACGCCGACGGCGATTGCTAATATGCAGGCGATTACTGAGCGTTTTGGTCCGTCGCATATGGCATTTTTGGTGGTGCCAATGGTGGGGGCGTTCTTTATCGATATTGTCAACGCGCTGGTGATTAAGCTGTATCTACTGTTGCCGATTTTTGCGCAATAAAGGCTGTGCGGCGGTGTGATAACCGCCGCCGCTATTGATCTTGATCTGTTATGCGTTGGAGTAGCGCTCTGTTTCCGGCATCCAGCGCTCTATCAGCGCCATCGCCTGTTGTGGATAACGTTCATGAATGTGACGGGCAATGCGCTGAACTTCCGGAATAATCGCCTGATCGCGCAGCAAATCCGCCACTTTGAATTCTGCAGTTCCGGTCTGACGCGTTCCTAACAATTCGCCCGGGCCGCGGATCTCCAAATCTTTTTGCGCAATAACGAATCCGTCGTTGCTGTCCCGCAACACTTGCAGACGCTTCTGAGCAGTTTTTGAAAGCGGCGATTTGTAGAGCAGCACACAGTGAGAGGCCACCGCGCCACGGCCTACGCGGCCACGAAGCTGGTGCAACTGGGCCAGGCCTAAGCGCTCCGGGTTTTCGATAATCATCAGGCTGGCGTTTGGCACGTCCACGCCAACTTCAATCACCGTGGTGGCGACCAGCAGATGCAGTTCACCCTGTTTGAAGGCGGCCATCACCGATTGTTTCTCTGCAGGTTTCATTCGCCCATGTACCAGGCCAATATTGAGTTCTGGCAGGCCGAGTTTAAGTTCTTCCCACGTGGCTTCCGCAGCCTGTGCTTCCAGTAAATCAGACTCTTCAATGAGCGTGCAGACCCAGTATGCCTGACGCCCTTCGTGAGTGCAGGCGTTACGCACGCGGTCAATAATGTCGCTGCGACGGGTATCCGGGATGGCGACAGTAGTGACTGGTGTACGGCCCGGAGGCAGTTCGTCAATCACCGAGGTATCGAGATCGGCATAGGCGGTCATTGCCAGCGTACGGGGGATCGGGGTAGCGGTCATGATCAACTGGTGCGGGTGAAAACCCTGCTGTTGACCTTTTTCCCACAGCGCCAGACGCTGGTGAACGCCAAAGCGGTGTTGTTCGTCGATGATAACCAGCGCCAGACCGTTGAACTGCACCTGCTCCTGGAAAATCGCATGAGTGCCGACAATCATCTGCACCTGTCCGCTGGCGATAGCTTCCTGTTGCGCAAGACGCGCTTTACCTTTCTGCTTACCCGCCAGCCAGCCCACCTCAACACCCAATGGCGCAAACCAGTTACGGAAGTTATTCGCGTGCTGTTCGGCCAGAAGTTCGGTTGGTGCCATGAGCGCTACCTGCTTGCCATGTGCGATAGCCCTTAGCGCCGCGAGTGCGGCGACAAGAGTTTTACCGGAACCGACATCGCCCTGAACCAGACGCATCATCGGGACATCCAGCGCCATGTCGCGTTCGATCTCAGCCACTACGCGAGCCTGTGCGCCGGTAGGTTTAAATGGCAGCGCGGCCAGTAGCTGGTTTTTCAGGGTATCATTGGCACTGAGAGGCTGAGCATGAAAGCGCTGAGCGCCTGCGCGTAATGCCAGCATGCTGAGGTTATGCGCTAGTAGCTCTTCAAGGATCAGACGTCGCTGCGCCGGGTGTTGCCCCGTTTCAAGGTCGCTGAGCTGTAGTGATGGCGGCGGGCGGTGCAGCGTGCGTAAAGCTTCTGGCAGGCTCATCAAACCCTGTAATAAATCTGGCGGCAGCAGTTCGGCAATGGCACAGGTATCAAGCAAATCCAGAGCCTGATCGGTCAGTTTGCGCAGTGTTGCCTGTTTTACACCTTCAGTGGTCGGATAAACAGGCGTGAGTGTTTCCTGGAGTTCCGGTGTGCTGAGATCTCCCTGCACGCGATATTCCGGGTGGATCATCTCTGCGCCGTATTTCCCGCGCCTGGCTTCGCCATAGGCCAGCACCCGTCTTCCTGTCGCAAGGCTGTTTTTCATTGCTGCGCTGAAGTTGAAAAAGCGCATTGTCAGAATGCCGGAGCCATCGCTTATCTGGCAGGTCATCATTCGGCGGCCGCCAAAGGTGATGTTGCAGTTCAGCACTTCGCCTTCTACGGTCGCATATACGCCAGGCAGCAGTTCGCCAATTGGATACAGATGCGTGCGGTCTTCGTAGCGCAGGGGAAGGTGTAAGAGAAGATCCTGCACGGTGTGCAGGCCGATTTTCGCCAGTTTACTGCTTTGCGCTGCGCCAACGCCCGTCAGAGAGTTGAGTGGAATAGCATCCAGTAAACGGCCTTTCATCGCGTTTATCTCGCAGATTGCATAGTGGCCCACCACGTTGCATCGGCTTCAATTTCGCCCTGCGAATTGACGTGGGGATAGGGAAGACCTTTGCGCTTAGCAACGTTTGCCAGCACCGGATAGCCGCCTTCAAACAGCAACCGCTGCTGTTCATCTTCCGGCAGCATGCTGTTCTCTCGCAGGTACATCCCGGCGTTTTGTCGCTGGCGCTGTGCTTCGTACAGAATAAGCGCGGAGGCGACTGAGACATTCAGCGACTGTACCATGCCGGTCATAGGAATGATGATGTCCTGATCCGCCAGAGCCAGCGCTTCCTGAGTAATACCGGTTTTCTCCTGACCCATCAGGATGCAGGTAGGACGCGTGTAATCAATCTCGCGGAAATCGACGGCTTTATCAGAGAGGTGCGTCGCCAGAACCTGCATGCCCTGGCTTTTTAAATGCGTTACCGCATCGCCAATCGTGCGGTGGGTCTTAACCTGTACCCAACTGTTGCTGCCTGCAGCAGAAGAGGCCATGGTGCGCATACGGCTCCCTGGCCAGACAGCGTGAACTTCATGTACGCCGACTGCATCTGCGGTTCGAATGATCGCAGAAACGTTATGAGGTTTATGGACCTGCTCCATGCAGACGGTCAGATCAGGCTGACGCCTGGCGAGCATCTCGCAGATTCGAGCATAACGTTGTTTATTCATAAAACTAGTTTCGGTTACGGGTGACTTTTATCACGTCCGGCATAACACGGATTTTGCGCATGATATTTGCCAGGTGCACACGATCGCGTGCGGTCAGGCGAATAAAGGCGCTGTAGACGCGACCATCTTTCTCTTCGGTATTCAGACTCTGAATATTAGAGGTGGTTGTGTTGATTGCCGCCGTCAGGTTAGCCAGTGCACCCTGGTGGTTAAACATGTCCACCTTAATTTCGGTGATGAATTCCTGCTCTGTCTCTTTATCCCATTCCACCGCCATAAACTTCTCTGGCTCTTTCTGGTAGCCACGGATGTTACGGCAGGATTCATGGTGGATAACCAGACCTTTACCCGGGCTGACGTGGGCAATGATCGGATCGCCAGGAATCGGGCGACAGCATTTCGCGAAGGTAATCAGCACGCCATCTGCGCCTTTAATTGGCAGATGCCCATGACCGGATTGTGCGGGAGCGTTCGCCGGTACTTCACCTTGCTGAAGGTTTTTTGCCACCACAACGCTCATGGCGTTCCCCAGTCCGATTTCCGCTAACAGATCGTCAAGCGTGGCGAGCTTCATACGCTCAAGCTCACGCTGGATACTTTCTTGCGGGATCTCAGCCAGCTTACGGCTACCGCCTAAGGCATGGTTGAGCAGACGACGCCCAAGACTGACGGAATCATCGCGTTTGAGGTTTTTCAGCAACTGGCGAATTTTGGCGCGTGCTTTCGAACTGACAACAAAGTTGAGCCATGCCGCATTGGGACGTGCGCCCGGTGCAGTGATGATTTCAACGGTCTGACCGCTAAAGAGTGGCTGTGAAAGCGGGTATGGCTGCCTGTCGACGCGCGCGCCGACGCAGGCATGGCCGATATCGGTGTGTACCGCGTAAGCGAAGTCGACAGGCGTTGCACCGGCAGGCAGTTCAACAATGCGCCCTTCCGGCGTGAAAACATAAATCTCATCCGGGAAGAGATCAGATTTGACGCTTTCAATAAATTCAAATGAGCTACCGGCGCTCTGCTGCAGTTCCAACAAGCTCTGCATCCAGCGCTGGGCGCGGATTTGTGCCGTTGTGCTGGTTTCACCGTGCTCTTTGTACGCCCAGTGTGCAGCAACCCCCATCTCCGCCATTTGGTCCATGTCTTCAGTACGAATTTGTACTTCGACTGGAACACCGTGCGGGCCGATCATTGAGGTGTGTAAAGACTGATATCCGTTCGCTTTCGGAATCGCAATATAATCTTTTACTCGGCCAGGACGAGGTTTATACAGGCTGTGCATCTGCCCGAGTACGCGATAGCAGGTATCAGAGTCATGGACGATAACGCGGAATGCGTAGATATCCATGATTGAGTGAAAACGCTGCTCTTTGAGTACCATCTTGCAGTAGATAGAGTACAGGTGTTTCTCGCGACCACTTACGCGGCACGGAATGCCTGCCTCCTGTAAACGTCCTTCGATTTCAGAGAGGATTTTTTGAATCATCTCTTTGCGGTTGCCGCGAGCGGCTTTAACCACTTCTTTAATCACGCGGTAGCGGTTCGGGTATAGCGCCTCAAAACCCAGCTCTTCCAGCTCGGTTTTAATGTGATGAATACCTAAACGGTGTGCCAGCGGACTGTAGATTTCGAGGGTTTCACGGGCGATGCGGCGACGCTTATCCGGGCGTAATGAGCCCAGCGTGCGCATATTGTGGGTACGGTCGGCAAGTTTGATGAGAATGACGCGGATATCCTGCACCATCGCCATAATCATCTTGCGAAAGTTTTCGGCCTGCGCCTCTTTCTTATCGCGAAACTTAAGCTTATCAAGCTTTGATACCCCTTCTACCAGCTCAGCAACGCTTTTACCAAAAAGCTGTTCCATGTCCTGGTAGGTGGCAGGAGTATCTTCAATCACGTCATGTAGCAGCGCGGCCATTAGCGTTTCATAGTCGAGTTTCATCTCGGCCAGAATGCAGGCCACCGCAACCGGGTGCGTGATATAGGGTTCACCGCTTGAACGTGTCTGGCCCTCGTGAGCGTCACGTGCAACGAGATACGCCTGCCGAAGACGCTTAATCTGGTCTTCCGGCAGGTAGTTTTGAATCAGTTGATTCAGGCTTTCAAACAGATACAAGGGCGACCCGCTTTGTGATTAACGACGACCTTCAGCAATAGCGGTAACGGCTTGTAATTCAGCGGCTTCCTGCTCTTGCTGTTCCTGGCGCTCACGCACGTCAAGGATCTGGTTGTTGATCAGACCTTCTTCGATTTCGCGCAGCGCGATTACAGTAGTTTTATCGTTTTCTTCCGGTACGAGCGGATCCTTTCCGCCTACCTGCATCTGACGAGCGCGACGCGCGGCGACCAGTACCAGGTCAAAACGGTTACCAATTTTCTCTACAGCGTCCTGAACAGTTACGCGTGCCATACTTAAAATGCTCCACAGGTGAAGAAATGACTGGGCATGATACTGAATGTGAGTTCAGTCTGCCAACAGTTTGCTGATTAAAGCGTCATGACGCTGCTTTTGGCGGCTCATGCGCAGACGTTCGGCGCGAATGATAGTTTTCAAATCGCCTAGGGCAGTATCGAAATCATCATTCACAATAAGATAATCATATTCGGCGTAATGGCTCATTTCTGCAACAGCTTGCGCCATACGTTTTGCGATGACTTCTTCGCTATCCTGACCACGACCGCGCAGGCGGCGGTCCAGCTCGATCTTAGAGGGCGGCAAAATAAAAATACTGCGCGCATGCGGCATTTTTTCACGAATTTGCTGCGCACCTTGCCAGTCGATATCTAAAAAGACATCTACACCCGATGCCAGCACTTGCTCAATTGCCTCACGCGAGGTGCCATAATAATTGCCAAATACCTCAGCGTGTTCCAGGAACGCATCTCTGCCAATCATGCTTCTGAATTCATCATGGTTTACGAAGTAATAGTGTTCACCATGCACCTCCCCGGGACGCGGTGCACGGGTAGTGTGCGAAACAGAAACCTGGGTGTCATACAACGGTTGGGTCTTTAATAAAGCCTGAATCAGGCTGGATTTACCCGCGCCACTGGGGGCAGAAACAATATAAAGCGTGCCTTGAGCCATGAGTATCTTATGTATGTGATTGTCGAAAGAGAGCCTACATACGGGCTTATTATACACGTAGCCGCTATACGACGTAGCCCTTGTCACACTTTTTGCGCATGATTATTGCGTTTTGTATACCTTTTTCCTGTTTTACCGGGGATTTGCTGCAATAAACAAAAATGTCTGGAAAGCGGTTCGCAGGATGATCTTTTGCCACTCTGTTTCGCTGACGCTTCGCGCTATACCTGCCGGGCAACGTAATGTTTAGCGGAGGTGGTGATGAGGTTATGGAAATGCGTAGCGCTGGTTTTACTGGTATGGCATTTTCCGGCATGGACAGTATGTCCTGTCTGGTCGCCTGCCCGGGCAAACGCGGAAATATCACGGCTACAGCAGCAAATGGCTCAATGGAATGACAGCTACTGGAAACAAGGCATCAGTGCTGTAGATGATAGTGTCTATGACCAGCTTGATGCGCAATTGGCCCAATGGCACCGCTGTTTTAGCGATGATTCACATGCAGACCAGTCAGTTCCACCCATTAGTGGAACGATATCGCACCCAGTCCCCCACACGGGGGTACGTAAGCTTGCAGATAAGCGATCTGTACAACAATGGATGCGTACTCGTGGCGATCTCTGGGTACAGCCGAAGGTGGACGGAGTGGCGGTTACGCTGGTCTATCGGGATGGTAATCTGGTCAGGGCAATTAGTCGCGGTAATGGGCTGAAAGGAGAAGACTGGACGAACAAAGTTCGCCAGATCCCTTCCGTGCCAAAAATGACCAAAGGCCAGCTGGCTAACAGTACGTTGCAGGGTGAGATTTTTTTGCCGCAGGACGGTCATATCCAACAAAAGAGTGGCGGAATGAATGCCCGCTCTAAGGTGGCTGGGATGATGATGCGCAAGGATAATCCAGAGTTGTTGCGATCTTTAGCCATTTTTATCTGGGCCTGGCCCGATGGTCCGGTGAACATGCCGGACAGACTGCGACAGCTTGCTGATGCAGGTTTCAGTCTGACCCGGCAATTTACCCAGCCTGTTAAAAATGCCGATGAGGTTGAGCGTGCCCGTACACACTGGTGGACCTCGGGATTGCCTTTTGTGACCGATGGTGTTGTGGTACGAACGGGAAAGGAGCCAGAAGCACGAAACTGGTTACCTGGCCAGGGAGACTGGCTGGTGGCCTGGAAATATCCTCCGGTTGCTCGGGTGTCCGAGGTGACGGGGATTCAATTCTCTGTCGGCAAGAGTGGGCAAATTGCCGTAGTCGCCTTGTTGGCTCCGGTTATGCTGGATGATAAACGAGTGCAGCGCGTCAATATTGGCTCTGTTCGCCGGTGGAATGAATGGGATATCGCACCTGGCGATCATCTCCTTGTCAGTCTGGCCGGACAGGGGATTCCCCGCATAGACGATGTGGTCTGGCGCAGTACCCAGCGGACTAAACCCGCTCCTCCAAAAGGTCATTTCAATTCATTAACCTGTTTTTATGCAACACGGGAATGCCAGCAACAATTTGTTGCCAGGCTGGTCTGGCTGAGTGCAAAAGAGGCGTTGAATTTTGACGGTATCGGTGAGGCAGGGTGGCGGGAACTCCATCATGCACATCGCTTTGAGCATATCTTTTCCTGGCTCGCCTTAACCCAGGAACAGCTACAGTCCACGCTTGGAGTCCGTAAAGGCGAGAAGTTGTGGCATCAGTTTAACCTGTCGCGTCAGCATCCTTTTACTCGCTGGATAGTTGCTATGGGAATACCGTTAACACAGGTGACACTGGATGCCAGTCGTGACCGATCATGGCGGCAACTACAGGAACGCGATGAAAAAAGCTGGCGGCAGCTTCCGTCGATGGGGGAGCGCCGTACCCGACAGTTAATTCAGTGGCTGGAGAATCAGAAAGTAAAAGCGCTGAGCAACTGGTTAGCAGCTCAGCGTATTACGGGCTTTACGCCTTAATGACCTTCATGGCGATAATAAAATACCGGCAGCCCTAACTTCAGGCGCAGCGCCAATAATCGGGCGGTAAAACCAAATAGCAGGGTAGAGATAACCACTACATCGTGGCTGGAGACATAATGTTGCAGCACAATGTAAAGCACGGCGGCGGCAAATGACACACCGGCATACAGCTCTTTCTGGAACACTAACGGAATGCGTTTGCAGAACATGTCTCGTAGGACGCCACCAAAGACACCGGTGGTGACGGCGGCGACAACGGCAATAATCGGTCCGTGCCCCATATCGAGCGCTACCTGAGCGCCAATAATAGAGAAAACTACGAGACCCAGAGCATCCAGTACCAGGAATATTTTGCGCAGGTAGGGCATGACGGGAGCAATAATCGTGGTCAGTACAGCGGCGGTTGCCACGATAATGACGTACTCAGGGTGTTTGACCCAGCCGAGCGGATAGTGACCGAGAAGAATATCGCGTACGGACCCGCCGCCAATGGCAGTCGCGGTGGCAATGATAATTACGCCAAATGTATCCATACGACGACGGCCTGCCGCAAGCGCACCTGTCATAGCTTCAGCAGTAATACCAATTAAATATAAAACGTGTAGCAGCATGCCTTCCCCCTGATTTGCTGGGGCTAAGGTTAACGATTTGTGCGCAATGTCACGATTGAGATTTTCTAAGGCGAAGTGATTTTAATAAAAATAGCTAATGCGAATTTATTGGAAATGCCAGAGATAACGGACTTTTGATCGTTAATTAGGATAATAATTGATGAGAAAATATAATCCAATTAGAGCAAAGAATAGCTGACAAAAGAGAATTACACGTAGCGCCACCGTTTATCGACACGCTACGTGTAAGGGAACTTACTCGATATTCTGAATCTGTTCGCGCATTTGCTCGATCAATACTTTCAGTTCAATCGCGGAGTTAGTGACTTCAGCATTGATGGATTTAGATGCCAGAGTGTTCGACTCACGGTTAAATTCCTGCATCATGAAGTCCAGACGGCGGCCGACCGCTTCTTTTTTCTTCAGGATGTTGTAGGTTTCTTTAACGTGGGCTTCGAGACGATCCAATTCTTCTGCCACATCAATACGCTGTGCCATCAGCACTAACTCTTGTTCAAGGCGGTTATTTTCCAGCTGCACCTGTGCATCTTCCAGCTTGGCAACCAGACGATCGCGCTGCCATTGCAGAATTTCCGGCATGTGCGCACGGACCTTCGCCACTTCGGTGCTGACGCCTTCCAGACGCTGTTCGATCAATGTTTTCAGCGCCTGGCCTTCGGTTTCACGCGCGACAATAAAGTCATCCAGCGTACCGTCAAGTGCGGCAAGGATTTCGGCGGCAATAGCGTCCAGATCTTGCTCCTGGGCAGCCATTACACCCGGCCAACGCAGGATATCAACCGGATTAATTTCACCTTCATCGCTCTGCATTTTGACCCAGTTTGCGGCGGTAACGAGCTGTTTAGCGAGCTTCTCATTCAGAATCAGCTCACCTTGCGCGCTGGCGTCAGGCTCAAAACGCAGTGTGCATTCGATTTTACCGCGCGTCAGACGTGAGCGGATACGTTCGCGTACAACAGGTTCAAGGCTACGGAACTGCTCCGGCAGGCGAAAATAGGTTTCCAGATAACGCTGGTTTACCGAGCGCATTTCCCAGGTGGCGCTACCCCATTCACCCTTGATTTCACGCCGGGCGTAGGCGGTCATGCTGCGGATCATAGACGTTCCTGTTTTTAAAGATGAGATGGGAGGATTATAGCCATCCACGTCTTGTCAGGATAGGAATAACCGTCGGAAGTCCGTATAATGCGCAGCCACATTCGTTTCAAGTCGGAGATTTTATCATGCGTCCAGCCGGTCGTAGTGCCAATCAGGTGCGTCCTGTCACCCTGACCCGTAATTATACAAAACACGCTGAAGGCTCCGTACTGGTCGAATTTGGTGATACTAAAGTGCTGTGCACTGCCTCTATTGATGAAGGCGTTCCACGTTTTCTGAAAGGCCAGGGCCAGGGCTGGATCACCGCCGAATACGGCATGCTGCCTCGCGCCACTCATACCCGTAACGCACGTGAAGCGGCGAAGGGTAAACAAGGTGGCCGTACCATGGAAATACAGCGTCTGATTGCACGTGCGCTGCGTGCAGCCGTTGACCTGAAGACTCTCGGCGAATTTACTATTACCCTGGATTGCGATGTTATTCAGGCAGATGGTGGCACGCGAACCGCATCGATTACAGGTGCTTGTGTTGCGCTGGCTGACGCGCTAAACAAGCTGGTGGCGAGCGGTAAACTGAAAACCAACCCAATGAAAGGGATGGTCGCTGCGGTCTCAGTAGGTATTGTTAATGGCGAAGCGCTCTGTGACCTGGAGTATGTTGAAGACTCTGCGGCAGAAACCGATATGAACGTGGTGATGACTGAAGATGGTCGCATTATCGAAGTGCAGGGTACTGCAGAAGGTGAACCGTTCAGCCATGAAGAACTACTCACCCTACTGGCGTTGGCCAGAGGGGGGATCGAATCCATTGTAGCGACGCAGAAGGCGGCGTTAGAAAATTGATTTTAAGGGCGACGTAGTCGCCCTTTTTTTTGTCTGCAGATTTCGTAAATGATGAAAGTGAAAAGAGGAGCGAATCCATGAAACCATATCAGCGCCAGTTTATTGAGTTTGCGCTTGGCAAGCAGGTACTAAAGTTTGGCGAGTTTACGCTGAAATCCGGGCGCAAGAGCCCCTATTTCTTCAACGCCGGGCTGTTTAATACCGGGCGCGATCTGGCACTGTTAGGTCGTTTTTATGCTGAAGCGCTTGTGGATTCCGGTATTGATTTTGATCTGCTGTTTGGCCCCGCATACAAAGGGATTCCTATTGCCACTACCACGGCCGTTGCGCTGGCGGAACACCACGATAAAGATTTGCCGTACTGCTTTAACCGTAAAGAGGCGAAAACCCACGGCGAAGGTGGAAACCTGGTAGGCAGTGCACTACAGGGCCGAGTGATGTTGGTGGATGATGTGATCACCGCCGGTACAGCGATTCGCGAGTCGATGGAGATAATCCAGGCCAATGGTGCGACGCTGGCTGGGGTACTGATTTCTCTTGATCGCCAGGAACGTGGTCGTGGTGAGATTTCTGCAATCCAGGAAGTAGAGCGTGACTATGGCTGCAAGGTGATTTCAATAATTACCCTGAAAGACCTGATTGCGTATCTGGAAGAGAAGCCTGAAATGGCGGAACACCTGGCCGCTGTGCGGGCGTATCGCGAAGAGTTTGGGGTTTAATCGCCGGCGGTGCTGCGCTTACCTGGCCTACAAAGCAGTAGGCCGGATAAGGCAACGCCGCAGTCTGGCTAAGACGTTATTGCAGTTGAGCAACCAGTAGCGGCCAGCGGGTGTCAAAATCGTCCGTTGGACGGTATTTAAATTCGCTACGCACGAAGCGAGACAGCATACCTTCGCAGAAAGCCAGTAACTGGCTGGCCAGCAGCGTTTCATCCACAGCGTAACCTTCGCCCTCACGCATTCTTTTTTCTCGCAGAACCTGGCGCAATTGCGCCTCAATGCGCTCAAAAAGCTGGTTAATACGACCTTGCAGGCGGTCTTGCTCAAACATGAGCGCGTGTCCGGTCAGAATACGCGTCAGGCCGGGATTTCGTTCACCAAAACCTAAAATCAGCAGTACGATCAGACGCAGACGTGCGCTTGTGTCTTTTTCATCTTTTAAAATCAAATTGATACGGGTAATCAGACTATCTTCGATAAACTCAATCAGGCTATCGAACATGCGGGTCTTGCTGGGAAAATGGCGATACAATGCCGCTTCGGAAACGCCAACAGAGGCCGCCAGTTTTGCTGTCGTGATGCGTTGGCTTCCATCGCTGGATTCAAGCATCAGCGCCAGAGACTGAAGTATTTCTTCGCGACGATTCCTTTTCGCAGTTTGCTTTTCTACCATGTTACAAAATACCCCTGAAAATAAGCACTTGCCAGGCAGGCATCCACACAGCGACCGCAAACTGCTGTTTGCGGTTTGTTATTGCGTTATTGCGCTGTGGGATACTTCTCTACGGGTTACTTGCGCCCGGAATGGCCGAAGCCACCTTCGCCACGATCGGTGGCTTCAAACTCTTCCACCAGATTAAATTCAGCCTGCACGACTGGTACAAAGATCATTTGTGCAATGCGTTCACCAGGCTCAATAGTGAAGCTATCCTGGCCACGGTTCCAGATGGACACCATCAGTTGTCCCTGGTAGTCGGAGTCAATCAGACCGACCAGATTGCCCAGCACAATGCCGTGCTTATGACCCAGTCCGGAGCGCGGTAACATCACTGCCGCCAGCGAGGGATCGGCGATATGAATGGCTAATCCGGTCGGTACCAGTGTCGTTGCACCAGGTGCCAGCTCTACGGCGTCATCCAGACAGGCGCGCAGGTCAAGTCCAGCAGAACCAGAAGTTGCGTACGTCGGGAGTGGGAATTGTTGCCCTACGCGCGGGTCCAGAATCTTAACGTCGATTTTTTTCATCATAACGGGTCACGATCTCGTCGAGTAATAATTGGCCCAGGAGTTCTTTGCGCTCAAGCGGTAAGACTTTATCTCCATCCTGCCAGAAAAGGTGTAATGCATTGCTGTCGCTGTTAAACCCTTGAGTAGACAGTGAAACATCGTTTGCACAGATCATATCAAGGTTTTTACGAATACGTTTTTGCCGGGCGTATTCTTCCACATTATTCGTTTCTGCGGCAAATCCAACGACAAAAGGACGATTAGCATCCAGTGCGGCAACGCCAGCGATAATATCCGGGTTTTTGACCATTTTTACTGTTAATTCATCACCCTGCGTGGCCTGCTTTTTGATTTTTTCACTGGCGACGGTTTCTGCCCGGTAATCAGCAACTGCGGCGCAGCCGATAAAAATATGCTGCTGTTGTGCCGTAGATTGTACGGCGGCCTCCATTTCCAGCGCTGTCATCACATCTATGCGCTGTACAAAGGGGGGGGTTGATAGCGTAACGGGACCCGATACCAGCGTGACGTTTGCACCACGCTTTGCCGCTGCTGCTGCGATGGCAAATCCCATTTTCCCTGAACTGTGGTTGGAAATATAACGTACAGGATCAAGTGGTTCACGTGTCGGGCCAGCCGTAATCATGATGTTGAGATGTTGCAGATCGTTGACAGATGAAAAATGTTCAGCAGCCATATCGACAATCGTTAACGGATCCAGCATGCGCCCAGGGCCGACATCGCCACATGCCTGGCTGCCGCTGTCTGGCCCCCAGATGAGTAATCCACGTGAGGCGAGAATCCCCAGATTGTGTTGCGTAGCAGCGGCACGGTACATCTGTTGGTTCATGGCGGGCAGAACGGCAACAGGCGCTGGCGTTGCCAGACAGATCGTTGAAACCAGATCGTTAGCCATGCCTGCGGCGACGCGTGCAATCAGATCTGCCGTAGCGGGGGCAAGAATAACTAAATCTGCCCATTTTCCCAGTTCAATATGGCCCATCGCGGCTTCTGCTGCGGGGTCAAGCAGGCTATCGGAAACGGGATAGCCCGAAACCGCCTGTAAGCTCAGGGGAGTAATAAACGCTTTTGCCGCCTCGGTCATTGCCACGCGGACGTCTGCGCCACGCTCCCGTAAACGACGCACCAGCTCAGGGGTTTTGTATGCAGCAATGCCGCCACTGACGCCAAGTACGATTTTTTTACCGGCCAGGCTCATCATGATCTTTCCTGTTGGGTTACACCAGAAGGCGGATATTTTATCACAATCCACCATTTGTCGTGCTTTTGACCGCGATCCACTTTGCGAGGCGCTACGAAGAAGTGAGAACTGAGCGTCGATTCGTTGTTGGCGTTATGCCACCATGCTGACGCCAAAGGAGGGAGGCATGAAAAATACAGGATGTTTGATGCCCCGGGAAAAGATGATGAAGCTGGGAGTCCGTTCTCTTACGGATGTTGAGCTACTGGCGCTCTTTTTACGCACCGGATTACGCGGTACTGATGTACTCACGCTGGCGAAAGAAATGCTTCAGCATTTTGATTCGCTTTATGGCCTTTTGTCTGCAGATTACATGGAGTTTAGCCACGTCCAGGGTATTGGCGTGGCGAAGTATGCACAACTCAAGGGGATTGCCGAACTGGCGAGACGCTACTACAACGTGCGGGTGATTGAGGAAAGGGCGCTACTTAGCCCGGAAATGACGAGAGAATTTCTGCAAAGTCAGCTTGCGGAAGAGGAGCGGGAGATCTTTCTGGTGATCTTTATGGATGCTCAGCATCGCGTAATTAAACACAGCAAACTTTTTTCCGGTACGCTTAGCCACGTAGAGGTGCATCCGCGAGAAATTGTCCGTGAGGCGATAAAAATGAATGCGTCAGCGGTGATCCTTGCACATAATCACCCTTCGGGGTGTGCAGAGCCGAGCAAAGCAGATAAACTCATCACCGAGCGTGTGGTGAAATGCTGTCAGTTCATGGATATCCGGGTGATTGATCATCTTGTAATTGGGCGTGGAGAGTACGTTTCTTTTGCGGAACGTGGTTGGATTTAGCGCACTTTACGCGATCCATCGGGATCTTTGTCTGTTCGGGACTTGAGCACATCGCTGACTCAGCGTATACTACGCCACCTTTGAGAATCTCGGGTTTGGCATTTGGGCCTGGCAATCGAGAGTTCGCGAATACATGAGATCATTCATTCGGCGTCCAATGATGATGCAGTATGAACGATTAAGTGTATTGAACTGCGATAACCGGGCTGAGAAGCCTGACGAGGCGCCAATACCCCATACGAAGCTCGAGCTAATTTGATTTTTGGAGAATAGACATGTCCCGAGTCTGCCAAGTTACTGGCAAGCGTCCGGTGACCGGTAACAACCGTTCCCACGCACTGAACGCGACTAAACGCCGTTTCCTGCCTAACCTGCACTCTCACCGTTTTTGGGTTGAGAGCGAGAAGCGTTTTGTCACCCTGCGTGTATCTGCTAAAGGTATGCGTGTAATTGATAAGAAAGGCATCGAAACAGTTCTGTCTGAACTGCGTGCCCGTGGCGAAAAGTACTAAGTACTAAGAGGAAATAAATCATGGCTAAAGGTATTCGTGAGAAAATCAAGCTGGTTTCTTCTGCTGGTACTGGTCACTTCTATACCACTACGAAGAACAAACGTACTAAGCCGGAAAAACTGGAACTGAAAAAATTCGATCCAGTTGTCCGTCAGCACGTTCTGTACAAAGAAGCTAAAATCAAATAATTTTAGTTTCGATGTCACGAAAAACCTCGCCTCGGCGGGGTTTTTTGTTTTCTGGCCGTCCCCATATTAATAAAACCTGATATACAGCCGGAGATGCTATGCCTGAATTACCTGAAGTCGAAACCAGTCGCCGTGGTATTGAACCTCATCTGGTAGGGGCAATGATTCTGCATGCCAATGTTCGGAATGGTCGTTTGCGCTGGCCGGTATCAGAGGAAATTTATCGTCTTAGTGATAAACCCGTCATTAGCGTACAGCGCCGTGCGAAATATCTGTTGCTGGAGCTACCGGATGGCTGGATTATCATTCATCTGGGCATGTCAGGCAGCCTGCGTATCCTCCCTGAAGAGCTTCCGGCAGAAAAACATGACCATGTCGATTTAGTGATGAGTAATGGCAAAGTCCTGCGTTACACCGATCCTCGTCGTTTTGGTGCCTGGCTGTGGACAAAAGAGCTGGAAGGACACAATGTTCTCGCACATCTTGGTCCCGAGCCTCTGAGCGATGATTTCAACGCCGATTATCTCCAGCACAAATGTGCGAAGAAGAAAACGGCGATTAAACCCTGGCTGATGGATAACAAGTTGGTGGTGGGCGTGGGTAATATCTATGCCAGTGAGTCGCTCTTTGCGGCTGGCATCCATCCTGACCGTCTGGCATCGTCACTGTCGAAAGCCGAGTGTGAATTGCTGGTGCGCGTTATCAAAGCGGTTTTACTGCGCTCTATCGAGCAGGGCGGGACGACGCTGAAGGATTTCCTGCAAAGCGACGGTAAGCCGGGCTATTTTGCACAAGAATTGCAAGTCTATGGGCGTGAAGGTGAGCCCTGCCGCGCATGTGGTGCGCCCGTTGTCGCCACTAAACATGCCCAGCGGACGACGTTCTATTGTCGCCGCTGTCAGAAATAAAGTTAATCAGCAGGCTGAATAACGCATTTTACTTTAGCTTGTCCATTAACGCCTGATGAACGTTCTCTGGTAAAAAGTGGGTCACGTCACCCTGATGGCGGGCGACCTCTTTAACCAGCGATGATGAGATAAATGACCACTCTTTGGAAGGCATCAAAAAGACGCTCTCCAGCTGGGGCATCAGATGGCGGTTCATGTGCGCCAACTGCATTTCATATTCAAAATCCGCGACCGCACGCAGACCGCGTATCAGAATGTTAGCCTGATTATCGCGGGCGAAGTTTGCCATCAGATCGCTAAATCCCAGAACTTCCACATTGCCAAGATGTGCCGTTGCCTGCTGTGCCAGTTCAACGCGCTCTTCAAGCGTAAACATCGGCTTTTTACTGGGGCTTGCGGCAATCGCCAGGATAACGTGATCAAACATGTGCGTTGCGCGCGTCACGATATCAATGTGGCCATTAGTAATTGGATCAAAGGTTCCTGGATAAATCGCCCGTTTTTGCATGACAACCCTCAATGCGTTTTGGGTGGCAGGTAAGGTTCCAGCAGCTGCAGCAGACGTTGTAGCGCGCCCTGGTTTTGATACAGAACTTCAACCGCATGACGACCATAAAAACTACGATAATCTGCATCTGTCAGTAAAGAAGAGATCTCTTTAACCAGTGTGGTGGCGTCGGTAACGGTGATCAATCCGCTTGCCTGCTCCAGTCGCGCGCAAATATCTTTAAAATTAAAGGTATGTGGCCCCATCAGTACCGGAATGGCATGCGCTGCGGCCTCTAATGGGTTGTGACCTCCACGTTCCACCAGTGAGCCACCGACAAAAGCAAGGTCGGCAATGCCGTACAGAAGCATCAGCTCGCCCATAGTATCGCCGATAACGACCTGGGTAGCTGAAGACGGGACTTCACCCGAGGACCGTGTGGTATAGCTTAGCCCAGCCTGGCGTACGAGGTTAATAGCATCCGGGAATCGTTCTGGATGTCTGGGAACCAGAATCAGTAAAAGGTTCGGAAACTGATTTAATAGCGCCTGATGAGCAGCAATGATGATGCTTTCTTCACCATCGTGCGTGCTGGTTGCAATCCATACCGGGCGATGTGGTGCCCACTGGCGGCGCAATGTAATCGCTTTGGCAGCCAGTTGCGGAGTGACGGAAATATCAAACTTAAGACTGCCAGTAACCGTTACCTGATTGTTTCTTGCGCCAAGGGTAATAAAGCGTGCGCCATCTTCTTCATTTTGTGCAGCAATCAGCGTAATGCGACGTAGTAGCCTGCTAACAAATTTACCCAGTTTCGCATAGCCGGCAGCTGAGCGGGCAGAAAGACGTGCGTTGGCAATGACCAGAGGAATATGACGCTTATGCAGTGCAGCAATCAGATTTGGCCATAGCTCAGTCTCCATTATTAACACCAGCTTGGGGTCAACTTTGTTCAGGAAGCGGTTCAGTGCGTCTGGTAAATCGTAAGGGAGATAGACGTGTTGAACGTCAGTACCGAAAGCAGACTGTACGCGCTCGGAACCTGTTGGCGTCATGGTCGTTACCGTGATCGGTAGATCGGGATAACGATGTCGCAGAGCGCGAACTAAAGGGATCGCCGCCAGCGTTTCGCCTACAGAAACGGAATGAAGCATGATGCCGCCAGGTTTCAGTGGGCGGCGATAAAATCCATAGCGTTCACCCCAGCGTTTACGATAGGCCGGAGCCTTACGTCCGCGCACCCAAAGCCGTATCCAGATCAGGGGCTGAATAAGGTAGAAAAGGGCGGTGTAAAGCAATTCGAGCATAATAGTAGCTGACTTATGAATGTGCTGGGGATTCTATGTATTTAACTATGGCTTTACCATCATTTTTATCCAGGTTGTATCAAAAGGATTGAATTGGCAATGCCTTGTTTTAGCTGCGACTGTATCAAAAAGGCACATATTCCCATTTGTAAGGCTTAGCGTCTTGTGCGGTACGACTTTTTTGGTGAATTGCGTTTCTTATTATCTGATTGTTTTTAATTGATAAATTTTTTATATGGTTAAAAAATATTCATTTCGGATTGAGTGATAATAAATGGTATACTGCTGCATAATTTCAGGTAGCTAGCAGCCATCAACGCTTCGGAGCCATGGGAGGCAATCTTTGGATAGCGCAAGCAGAGATTACAGTACTCTTATGCATCAGGTTTGGTGTGGCTGGCGACGCGATGCGGATATTAATGGATGATCATTGCTTTTTGTTTGTACAAGTATTTTCCCTATGGCGGGTTACAACGTGATTTCCTGCGGGTTGCGCTTACGGTTGCTGCACGTGGCCACCGTGTTCAGGTTTTTACCCAGAGCTGGCAGGGGGAGCGTCCTGAGGGGCTTGAAATTATACTCGTCCCAGTAACATCCAGAACTAACCATGGAAAAAATGAGCAATATTATCAGTGGGTTCAGCAATATTTAAGCCAGCACCCAGTTGATCGGATCGTAGGGTTTAATAAAATGCCGGGGTTGGATGTTTATTATGCAGCTGACGTCTGTTATGCCGAAAAAGTTGCCCGGGAAAAAGGTTTTTTTTACAAGCTGACGCAGCGATATCGGCATTATTCTTCATTTGAAAAAGCCGTATTTCAGCAAGGATCCCGCACCGCGTTATTGATGTTAACCAACAAGCAAATTGGCGATTTCAAACATCATTATCGAACAGAGAACCAGCGTTTTCATATTCTTCCCCCTGGGATTTACCCTGATCGGAAATATAGCCAGCAACCTGAAAACAGCAGGCAGAATGTCAGGAATAAAAATGGTATACAACGCGATCAGTTTTTTCTCCTGCAAGTGGGATCAGATTTTAAGCGCAAAGGTGTATCGAGAACATTGCAGGCGTTGGCGTCTTTACCAGAGTCAATACGCCAGCGGACGCGATTGATGGTAGTAGGCCAGGATAAAGCCGATCGCTACCGTGCTCAGGCCCGCCAATTGGGTATTGAAGAGCTCGTACAATTTTTCTCGGGGCGAGATGATATTGCTGAATTGATGTCCGCTGCTGATTTATTGCTCCATCCTGCCGTTCAGGAAGCCGCTGGTATTGTATTGTTAGAGGCTGTGGTTGCAGGTTTGCCTGTATTAACCACGGAAGTATGCGGATATGCCGATTACATCAATGCCGCCCAATGTGGAGTGGTAATTTCTGAACCGTTCGAGCAGACAAATCTGAATACAGCACTTTTCGATGCGCTGCAAAATAATGAGAAGAGAAATAGCTGGGCAGGCCATGCCCGGCATTTTGCTGATACAGAGGATCTCTACAGCCTGGCGGACAGGGCTGCAGATATCATTTTAGGTCATTGAGAATGATTGAACTAAAAGAACCGTTTGCCACGCAATGGCAAGGAAAAGATCCGTTCGCGGAAGTGTCTAAGCTGGATGGTGAAGTCTTCCGCGCTCTGGAAACACGGCGTACCCTGCGTTTTGAGATGATGGGTAAGGGGTATTTTCTTAAATATCATCACGGAACCACGCTAAAAGAAGTGGTGAAGAACCTCATTTCTCTCCGCATGCCTGTTCTTGGCGCAGATCGAGAATGGTTAGCTATTCACCGTTTGAAAGAGCTGAATGTTGATACAATGAACGGTGTTGCATTTGGTCAGAAAGGACTTAACCCGTTAGAGCGAACGTCATTTATCATCACTGAAGACCTGTCTCCTGCAATCAGCCTTGAAGATTTTTGCGCCAGATGGGGTGTCGAGCGCCCTGATTTTGTCTTAAAACAGGCCATTATTACCCGTGTAGCAGAGATGGTCGGAAAAATGCATCGTGGTGGGGTGAACCATCGGGACTGTTATATCTGTCACTTTCTGCTTCAACAGCCGATGCCAACAGAAATCGCGGATATTAAACTTTCTGTAATTGACCTGCATCGTGCACAAATACGTCAGCATGTACCGCGCCGTTGGCGTGACAAGGATTTAATTGGGCTCTATTTCTCCTCACTGGAGATCGGATTGACATCCAGGGATATCTATCGTTTCTTACGTGTATATTTCGCAATGCCATTGCGTGAAATTCTCCGCCACGAAGCCAGATTGTTTCAACAAGCTGTCACAAAAGCGCAAAAAATAAGACAAAGAACAATAAGAAAAGCGCTATAAAATGCATAAAAAGTTTGAGGCCATTTTATTATGAACATTGATTTTCAAAAAGTAATTATTCAAAAGCATGTTATTGACAGCTCTACGCACGATAAAGATAAGAAATTAAATATTGCGTATGGCGTCGATCGCAATTTTTTATTTGGATCCGGGATTTCAATGACATCAGTATTAGTTAATAATCCTGATATCGATATCAATTTTTATATAGCAACAGACTATATTGATAATGACTATCTGGAAAGCATAAATCGACTGACCCAAATGTATAGTACGACGGTGACGATTCTTGTTTTCGATAACGCTGCATTTCGTAAGCTACCGAGCACGAAAGCTTGGACTTATGCAATGTACTATCGTTATTTTGCCTTTGAATATTTAAGCGCAGAATTAAGCTCCGTACTGTATCTTGATGCTGATGTTATATGCAAAGGTTCTTTGCGAGAGTTTACTGAGGTTAATTTCTGTGGGGAATATGCTGCTGTTATCAATGATATAGATGAAGTGCGTATCAAATCAGGTAACCGGCTCGGTATACCAGCGCTGAGTAATGGTTATTTTAATTCTGGTGTTGTATATGCGAATTTAGATGTTTGGCGAGAACAACAGCTCCTGACTAAGGCGTTTTCTATTTTAGAGGAGCGCCAGAAGGAACTCCTTTATTTTGATCAGGATGTTCTGAATATATTGTTCGTGGATAATGTCATTTTTCTGAGAAGAGATTTTAACTGTATCTACGGTGTGGATCAGGAACTGCAGAATAAAAATGATGAAATCTATCAAGATTATATTACTGATGATACGGTGTTGATTCATTATGTTGGTGTTACTAAACCATGGCATAAATGGGCTAAATACCCAGTAGCTAAATACTTCATTGAAGCTTATGAAAAATCGGCATGGGCGGAAAAGTCTTTACTTAACGCAAATACAGCAAAACTGTATAAACGTAAATCGCGGCATGAGAGAGTACAGCGAAAATATATCCGATCAGTTCTTAGTCATGTGATGTATATAAAGACTAAGTTACATAGTCCTAAAGTGCACTGAAAACACTAACTGTAATTTATTGATAATAAGATTAAATAGGTGTAGCGAATGAACTTTGATTGTCATCGATCCATAAAAAAGATACTTGAATTTAATCAGGCACCCACTGAACAAAAAACAGAATTTAACATTGCCTGGGGTGTTGATAAAAATTTTATGTTTGGTGCTGCGATCTCGATGACATCAGTACTGTTACATAATAGAGGTTTAAATATACATTTCCATCTCTTTACAGATTATCTGGACGACGATTATCAACAAAGAATTATAAAACTAGCAAAACAATTTTCCACAAATATCTCAATTTATGTTATGGATGCCGAAGGTTTAAAAGTATTGCCGAGCGGCCATGCCTGGTCCCATGCAATGTACTTTAGATTTGTTGCATTCGAATATTTGGGCGAAAAAATAGATTCTCTGTTATATATCGATGCCGATGTGATGTGTAAAGGTTCGCTCATTGAACTTAGTCAAATTGATATTAATCAGCATGTTGCCGCTGTAGTTACCGATGTGGATGATAGTCCCGCCAGAGATGTTACAGAAAACAGTGAATATTTTAATTCTGGAGTTATCTACGCAAATCTTAAAAAGTGGAAAGAACAGAATTTTATTAATGCTGCTTTTGATATTCTGTTAGATAAAAGAAATAAACTATCTTTCCCTGACCAGGATGTTTTAAATATTATTTTTTTAAATAAAGTTATTTTTTTACCGAGAAAATTTAACGCCATTTATGGTATTAAACAAGAATTGAAAAGCAAAGATCTTTCTCGATATAAAAAATATATTACGGATGATACAATCCTTATTCATTATGTTGGCGTAACTAAACCATGGAATTCTTGGGCTAACTACCCCTCTGCACAGTATTTTGTTGAGGCATGGAAGGCATCACCATGGGCTGATGTTCCCCTGTTACCAGCCAGAACGCCAAAACAATATAAAAAGAAATCTCGGCATGAGCGATTACAGGGTAAATTTTTCGCCTCGCTGATAAGTTATGCAGGTTATTTAATACAAAAATTAAAGCAAAAATAAAAAAAACTCCCGTGAGGGAGTTTTTTTATTGCAATTTAGTTTTGAGATATTTCATATACCATTTTATTGCGGTGAAATAATTCCCTTTTTTGGCTTCCTGGCGAGAGTAAACCCTATAATCGGTAGGTCTCATACGTGGTGCATATGAGCGCAATTCTGTATTTCGCCATGGCGTGAAATGATGATAGAAAAGATAGAGTTGCTGTGAAAGCCCTGTATGTTCCTTATACCATGGTTTTCTTCCGCCGGTAAAATGGACAATTCGAGGGAGGAACTCTGAGTTGTAGAAAAAAGACTCCCTTTGTTCATCGTTGAACCAATTGAATAAAAAATTCCATCGGTTATCAATAAACGCAACGTTGCCATCCATAGCAATGTTTAATGCATCCTGGTCGAAATAAGGTAATGATTTCCCTTGTTCAAATAGGACAGTATTTGCTTTATGCTCAATATCATATTTGATCCAATTGGCTACATTAATGTACAGGAACCCGGCATTAAAATAGTGATCAGTGCGCAAACCTAAACGTTTTGCATTTTTATTATCATGAATATCGAGCGAGTCATGGCTAACAGCACAGATGACATCACTAATATCAATGTTATTAATCTCATTGAGCTTATCAAAGCACAAAGTATCGGCATCTAAATAGATAAAATGCTCTACCTTATCTTTTAGTAAGCGCGGCACGGCCAAACGCATATAAGTCGAGCGGTTAAGATGTTTGATTGCAAAGTCGTTATTATATTTTTCAATTTCTTCTTTATCGATCTTTACAACCTGAATTTTTTCGCTGGTTGAACGTAATTTATCAATATCCTCATCATTGACATCATAGACAAAGACGAAAAATGAAAGAGATTGTCCTGGATTGTTCATTATGACCGACATAATGGACACTGCTACATATTCCAGATAATTAGCATCTGTACAGTAAGCAATATTAATGACGTTATTTTTGTTATCCATTTATTCTTTCTCATTACCTTTGTCAGTATCACTATCATGAAGTACCGTATCGATAGCGTCAATCACAGCTTGTTCTGGTATCCATGTTAAATATTTTTTTGACCTGTCGAGCTCCTTTCTGGAAGGCATAGGGTGATAATCACCAGCCCAAATCACAATCGCTTTATCTGACCATGGCTTCCATTGTTGATATTTGGTCGCACCAAATAAACATACCTGTGGTGTTCCTAATGCCGCTGCCATATGCATGGGTGCCGAATCGACACCAATATAGAGAATGGCATGGTCGATTAATGCGGCTAACTGCAGGAAAGTGGTGTGACCAGCCAGTGTCAGGTCAGGAGATAATTTACACAGTGCAGCAATGCGTTGGACCTGCTGCTGCTCACTTAATGCTGGTCCGCAGGTAAGATAAATATGTAGGCCAAGTTGATGCAGATGATCTATAACGTGTGCAAATTTATCATCATCCCAGCATTTAAACTCTTGTCTTGCAGTCGGTTGAATAACAACATATTTTTGCGTAGGTAATGCCGGGAGTTGAGATACCAAATATTGATAGTCATTCTGACGATAGCGAAGACTCATTTTTTTCTTTAGTTCTGTTTCGCTAAAGCCAATGCCTTTGAGGATTGATAAATTTTGTTCGACAATATGTGTGCCAGTCAGTGGTGTAACTCGTGAAAATAGTCTGTTCCATTGTTTCTTGTCGCGTTCAAACGCAACAGATGGACGGTGTAACGAAGCGATAAGTACACCAATCGGCCATTGTTCGGTTAAATTAATGATAAGATCGTACTGGTTCTTTTTTAGTTGCTGACGTATTGATATGTAATTTTTTACGCTTGTCAGTGGACCTTTCTTTTTCTCAATGAGATAGAAATCGTTGATACCTTCATTAGCGGCTAAGATTGATTTGGTATCTTTATAAAGAAGAAGATCAATTTTAGCGTGCGGATACCGAGTCTGAATACTGTTAATTACAGGTGTGATTAACAGTACATCACCATAAAATTTTAGCTTGCAAATGAGAACTCTTTCTACTTTATCAAACATTTTTAGCTCCCTTTCCAAAAAACAAATTTTTGCAAGCTGTTATTATTTTATATCTCAATTCAGAAATGGAACGATCAATATGTGGATATTTCATTTTATAAATAATTTTTTTCTTAACGACTCTGGTGTCACAGTTAGCCAGTGCATTCTGAATATTATTAATCATATCCTCGTCATAGCGATAATACCCTCTCTTCTTGCGTAAAATTTTGCGCCCTTCTAAAAAACAATTAATAATCATTAATGAAGCAACAGCTCGCTTTTCATCATTTTTACTTATGTAGTTGCTCATTTTTTTCATGGCAAAGAAGATATTATCAGCATCACTATCGATAATATTCTCGGTGATACTTTTATCATTTACCCGGTAATAGTATAACTTGCTATCAATTTTTAAAATACGATGACATTTGAAATACTGAAAAGGGCAGAAAATAACATCTTCGTAGCGGCGATGTTCTTCAAATCGATCTTCGCCGATAATGTCGCGATGAAAGATCTTTGTCATGAGATGCCATTGCCCGGCACGGAATGTTGGTAACAGGGGCGCGTAGTTGTCGTCAGTTAAAATAATTTCATGCTGGGCTATAGTGCTCTCACTATCTGATGGAGCCTGATACAACTTATTGATATCACGAGTTAAATTGAATTCGACAATATCATATTTTTCTTCTCGTAATTTAGGGAGAAGAACAGAAAAATAATTTGGGCTGATGATATCATCGCTGTCTACAAAGCCAATATATTTCCCTGTAGCATGCGCAAGCCCAACGTTGCGGGTGATCGCAACACCTTGATTTTCCTTATTGATGTATTTAATGTTATTGCAGTTTTTTTCGCGATAAAACGCATTGATACGTTCATCAGTCAAATCTGTAGAGCCATCATTAATAATTATTAACTCAACATCTTCAGTAATACTCTGATGTATAGACGTCAGCGTAGCTGTAATAAACTCAGCATTATTGTATACAGGTATAATAATGCTTAGTAAATAACCTGAAGCGTTAATCATGGCATCTTTCTCTCGTTGGACCCGGTACCAGCATTACTGCTACGCATAACGTCAGAACGCTGCTCAAGGCTTCGCCTTTAGCGTATAATAATAAATCACTTAAGCCATAGATAGCTATAGCGCCTGATATGGCGAATAGTAAAGGACTACGTTGCGTGTAACCTATTAAAAACATAGCACTATACAGCAAGATTAGCACAACAACCCCTGGGATGCCTTTAAGTGAAAACGTATCAATGACTTCATTATGCAGGTGGATGTCAACATACGCGAGTGCCCCTTGCAGTGAGACATTTTGTAAAGCGGATACTTTGATTTCAGCATCACGTTGTTCAAGTGATTGTCCCAAATAGTGTGCTTTGCCGGCATCAATTCCTACTCGTTGCATCGCAAATCGCGCGCCAATGGAAGTATTACTATTACTCTGGCTATAAGAATGCAGATCAACCATCATATTCTGGTAGCGATTTTCAATAACCGATTTCAGGGGGATCGCTGCCAGCCCGACTAATACCGCGAAGGCCAGCAGTGCCCTTAATAATATAGTGCGGTTATGGCGATAGTGTATGAAAAAAAGACCGATACTCAGGAGCGGATAGATCAGAATAGCTGCCCGGGTTTGTGTGGTGATGATAACGGCCAATGATATTAAGAAATGTAGCAGGTAAAGTGAGACGGTATGTTTTAAACGCAGGTTGAGAATCGCCTGTGATGCTAATAACGCGATAAACGTCAGGCCGTAGGCCGCTCCGGTTGGGTGCTCAAAACCGAGTGCAACACGGTAGGTCGAAAGATCGGGGGCACCGGCAAGCTGATAGCCAGCGTAAAAATACAGGCCAATCGCTGTAATAATCACCCAGATGCTGACAATGTGGTTTTTTATTGCGCGTGATGGTTGTGATGTCAATGCGGCAATAACCAGTGCGGCAAAAATCATGACCTTGCCGCCGTTCTGGTATGAACGATAAGCGCCGGTAAAAGCAGAACCGGGTTGCTTAAAGATTTCCACCCAAATGATTTGGACTAAACCGAAGAGCAGCAACATAAATGGTAAAAATAGATTTTGTTTGTGGCTAAGCACATGCTTAATATTTTTACCAATCAATGGTAGAGACAGGATCGCACAGACAATAAATACCTTTAGCGCTTCATCTGGGTTGACCAATACCATCGCAAGGGTTGCAAGGATCCCAGCATAAAATAGTACGTATATAAAATCATATGGATTATTTCTTATGCTGCAGATAAGGCGAGAAAACATGTGTTGGCGAAGCATGATTCGTCTCTTAAAATTAAAGCAAATTAATATCAAGTAGCAATACTTTGATAGCGCTGGCATCCAGATCCTGTAACTTTCCGGAATGGCTCTTCTGCGCGTATTGATTCTTCCCATATCCCCCAATCAACCCAGGGTCCGTCGGGCCATACAGCGTAATATTCGGTCGATCCAGTGCGGCAGTTAAATGGCTTAATCCGGTATCAACTGAGACGACAAATTTAGCGCCTGCTAATACCCGGGCCACATCCTCCAGGCTCATTCGCGGTAGAACCTCTACGTAATCAAATCCCTCAGCCAGTCTCCTGGCCCGCGCTTCTTCATGAGGAGCACCCCAGGGGAGCTTAATGCGTATGCCTGCATTATTTAAAAGGCCAATCAGCTCCCGCCAGTTCGCTTCTGGCCAGTGCTTATCATCACGCGTAGTGGCATGCAAGAAGACCGCATACTGTCCCGCATCGGCATTAAGTTCATTCAGAAAATGCTGCGCGATAGCGTAATCACCTTGTGACTGTGGTTTGGCATATCCCAGACTTTTTGCGAACAGTTCTCGGGTTCGTTCAACGGCATGCTGCTGTTTGGCAATATGATGTTTGCGGTTATAAAAAAGACTCGCCAGGGGCTCGCGTGCCGTGCTCCAGTCCATACCATGCTTGATGCCACGCGCCAGACGCGTGACCAGCGCGGCGCTTTTTACCAGGCCTTGTGCATCAATTATCACGTCATACTGCTGCAAACGAACTGCATCGCGAAAGGCTTTACGCTCCGCTTTAATCGGTGCGGAAAACCAGGCCTTGCGCCAGCGGCGAATCGCCACCGGAATTACGCGGTCAACGGCCGAATGCCAGGCGGGGATTTGGGCGAACCCTTCTTCCACTACCCAATCAAATTGAATATCCGGAATGGCCTGCTGCGCATCCGTTAATGCGGGCAACGTATGCAGTACATCGCCCATTGACGATGTTTTAACGATCAGAACCCGCATCCGTCAGACTTCCTCTTGTAACAACAGGTCATTGAGTTCTTCCAGTACACGCTGGGGAGTGATGTCAATCAGGCTCTGGTGATAACCTTCTGCTGCATCCCCTTTACGAACCTTGTGATAACCCGTAATCAGACGAATGACCCGCGCTTTGTGAGACAACGGCGGGGTAAAGTCAGGACTACTTGGGCCATACAATGCTACCAGAGGTCGGTTCAACGCCGCGGCAACGTGCATTAAGCCGGAGTCATTGGTGACAACAGCTTTACAGGCGGCAAGCAGAATAACGGCCTGTTCCAGCTGCGTTTCGCCAGCCAGGTTACGACACCACGCCTGCTGTTCGGTGTTCAGCGTTGCCAGAATCTCATTGCCGGCCTCATGATCTTTGGCCGAGCCAAACAGCACAATCTGATGGCCTTCGTCGATCAGTTGCTTCGCCAGTTCAGCATAGTGATAGTGAGGCCAGCGTTTCGCCGGACCAAATTCTGCGCCAGGGCAAAAACCGATGATTGGGCGTTCAGCAGAGAGGGAGAACTGGTTACAGGTCAGTGATTTTTCGCCTTCACTGACTTGCAGTTGTGGCCATAACAGCGGTTGCGGTAAATCTTTGGCGGAAAGCATCACGCCTTTATCGTAGGCCAGCGCCACATAGCGTTCGACCATCAGCGGCCAGGCCTCTTTATCCAGCACGCGCGCATCGTTGAGTAAGCCGTAGCGCATCTCGCCACGCCAGCCTGTACGATGGGGAATGCCTGCAAAGAACGGCACCAGAGCGGATTTAAAAGAGTTTGGTAGCACGTAAGCACGGTCATAGCGTTTCTCACGCATACTGTGACCGAGTTTACGGCGTTCGCCGATCTCCAGCGCACCGTGTCCCAGCGGCATGGCGATGGCTTCGTTGACTTCAGGCATACGCGACAGCAGCGGACGGCACCATGCAGGTGCCATCACGTCGATTATCGCCTGGGGATAGCGCGCCTTGAGCGTGCGATAGAGACTTTGCGACATCATCATGTCGCCCACCCATGACGGGCCTATCACCAAAATTTTCATACTTACGCGTCGCGGTTCAGCCAGGCCATATATTCCGTTACGCCTTCGGCAACGGTCTTAAACGGTTTGTCATAGCCCGCAGCACGCAGGTTAGTCAGATCCGCCTGGGTAAATGCCTGGTAACGGCCTTTCAGTTTTTCCGGGAACGGAATGTACTCAATACTGCCTTTTTTGTGGTACGCCAGCGTAGCGTCCGCGACGGCCTGGAAAGATTCTGCCCGACCAGTACCGAGGTTGAAGATTCCGGAAACGCCATTTTCCAGGAACCACAGGTTTACCGCTGCAACATCGCCGACATAGACGAAATCACGTTTGAAGTTTTCACTGCCTTCAAACAGCTTTGGTGTTTCGCCATTGTTGAGCTGGGTGTTGAGATGGAAAGCCACACTTGCCATGCTGCCTTTATGGCCTTCACGCGGTCCGTAGACATTGAAATAACGGAAGCCAACGATCTGGGAGTTTGCTTCAGGCAGGATCTGACGCACATATTCGTCGAACAGGAATTTTGAGTAGCCGTAGACGTTCAGCGGTTTCTCATATTCGCGGGATTCGATGAAGTCAGAAGTACGACCGCCGTAGGTGGCGGCAGAAGAGGCGTACAGGAACGGAATTTCGCGTTCCAGGCAGTAGTGCAGCAGCTCTTTAGAGTATTGATAGTTATTGTCCATCATGTACTTGCCGTCCCACTCGGTGGTGGAGGAGCATGCGCCTTCGTGGAAAATCGCCTCAATATCGCCGAAATCTTCTCCGGCCATAATCTGGATCAGGAAGTCTTCCTTGTCCATGTAGTCAGCAATATTCAGATCCACCAGGTTCACAAACTTGGTGCCGTCTTTCAGGTTGTCCACCACCAGAATATCGGTGATGCCTTTATCATTCAGGGACTTAACGATGTTGCTGCCGATAAAGCCCGCGCCGCCGGTAACGATGATCATAACTGTAACCTTCGAATTATGGAGTCAGAGACAATCTCAGACACGAATGTCTCTAATCATATCACTACATGGCTCTGGCTTCAGCCATTCACAGATAAGCTGTGCGGGTACACGTGATTTATGCTTCATTTTAAAGAAGTGATGATGCGTCATCTCGTATCAACGTATAGCTTTGGGTAATATGTGCTGAAATTTGCCCAGTCTGGAGAATTGCAATGCGTGGGAATTTTTACAAGCAGTTAACGAACGATCTGGAAACCGCACGTGCGGAAGGATTGTTTAAAGAAGAGCGCATTATTACGTCTGCCCAGCAGGCGGATATCACCGTGGCAGACGGAAGCCACGTTATTAACTTTTGTGCGAACAATTACCTGGGACTGGCTAACCACCCGGAACTGATTGCGGCAGCAAAAGCGGGTATGGATTCTCACGGCTTTGGTATGGCGTCGGTGCGCTTTATTTGCGGAACCCAGGACAGCCATAAGCAACTGGAGCAAAAACTGGCTACATTCCTGGGGATGGAAGACGCCATTCTTTACTCTTCCTGTTTCGACGCCAACGGCGGCCTGTTCGAAACGCTGCTGGGTGCAGAAGATGCGATTATCTCCGATGCCCTGAACCACGCATCAATCATCGACGGCGTTCGTCTGTGTAAAGCGAAGCGTTTCCGTTACGCCAATAACGATATGCAGGAGCTGGAAGCTCGCCTGAAAGAAGCTCGTGAAGCGGGGGCTCGCCATGTGCTAATCGCCACCGACGGCGTCTTCTCCATGGATGGCGTGATTGCAAACCTGAAAGGCGTCTGCGATCTGGCAGACAAATACGATGCGCTGGTGATGGTTGATGATTCCCACGCGGTTGGCTTTGTCGGCGAAAACGGTCGCGGTTCTCATGAGTATTGTGACGTGATGGGGCGTGTGGACATCATCACCGGGACGCTGGGTAAAGCACTGGGTGGCGCATCTGGTGGTTATACTGCGGCACGTAAAGAAGTGGTGGAGTGGCTGCGTCAGCGTTCGCGCCCGTATCTGTTCTCTAACTCTCTGGCCCCGGCAATTGTTGCTGCTTCCATCAAAGTGCTGGAGATGGTCGAGGCAGGTAGCGAACTGCGTGGTCGTCTGTGGGCGAACGCACGTCAGTTCCGTGAACAAATGTCAGCTGCTGGCTTTACGCTGGCCGGTGCCGATCACGCCATTATCCCGGTAATGCTGGGTGATGCTGTGGTAGCACAGGACTTTGCCCGCGAGCTGCAAAAAGAGGGGATTTACGTTACTGGATTCTTCTATCCGGTGGTTCCGAAAGGCCAGGCGCGTATCCGTACCCAGATGTCTGCGGCGCATACTCCTGAGCAGATTACGCGTGCTGTCGACGCGTTCACACGCATTGGTAAACAACTGGGCGTTATTGCCTGAGGATGTGAAATGAAAGCGTTATCCAAACTGAAAGCGGAAGAGGGCATTTGGATGACTGACGTTCCTGAACCGGAAGTCGGTCATAACGATTTGCTGATTAAAATCCGTAAAACAGCCATCTGCGGGACTGACGTTCACATTTATAACTGGGATGAATGGTCGCAAAAAACCATCCCGGTTCCGATGGTAGTAGGGCATGAATATGTCGGCGAAGTTGTCGGTATCGGCCAGGAAGTTAAAGGTTTTAAAATCGGCGATCGTGTTTCCGGTGAAGGTCACATTACCTGTGGACATTGTCGTAACTGTCGCGGTGGGCGTACTCACCTGTGCCGGAATACGACTGGTGTCGGCGTGAACCGTCCTGGCTGCTTTGCAGAATATCTGGTGATCCCGGCGTTTAACGCGTTTAAAATCCCGGATAATATTTCCGATGATTTAGCATCTATCTTCGATCCGTTCGGCAATGCCGTGCATACGGCTCTGTCATTCGATCTGGTGGGTGAAGACGTGCTGGTCTCTGGTGCTGGCCCTATCGGTATTATGGCCGCAGCGGTAGCGAAGCATGTTGGCGCACGCCACGTGGTGATTACGGATGTTAATGAGTATCGCCTGGATCTGGCGCGCAAAATGGGTATCACTCGCGCGGTCAATGTATCGAAAGAAAATCTGACCGATGTGATGGTCGAACTGGGGATGACTGAAGGGTTTGATGTGGGTCTGGAGATGTCCGGTGCGCCGCCAGCGTTTCGCGCCATGCTAGACACCATGAACCATGGTGGCCGTATTGCCATGCTGGGGATCCCACCGTCAGACATGTCAGTCGACTGGACAAAGGTTATCTTTAAGGGACTGTTTATTAAAGGTATCTACGGTCGCGAAATGTTTGAAACCTGGTACAAAATGGCGGCCCTGATCCAGTCTGGCCTGGACTTGTCGCCAATCATCACGCATCGATTCTCTATCGATGAGTTCCAGCAGGGCTTTGACGCAATGCGTTCAGGTCAGTCAGGGAAAGTGATCCTGAGCTGGGATTAACCATATCCATTCAATGGATTCTGTGCGTTGTCCCCGGATATTTATTATCGTTAAATCTCCGGGGATTTTTTTGTTTGCACGATCCCACATGTCCGGCGCATTTTCCGTCAAAGATATGACTCATTATCTCTGATCATTTGCCGCTTAATATGTTTAAAATTGCCGTTAATTATACTGTCTGACAGGATTTTATATGACCTATACCCCTGGTCTCCTGAGCGTCATTATGCCGCTTTACAACACGGGTGAACCGTTCATTGCGTGTATGGATTCGCTGATTGCGCAAACCTGGAAAAATCTGGAAATCATTATTGTTAATGATGGCTCTACGGATAACTCGGCGGAGCTCGCTCAGACTTATGCGGATCGTTATCCGCACGTTCATCTGTTACACCAGCGTAATGGGGGCGTTTCGGCGGCGCGAAATACCGGCATGAAGATTGCGAAAGGTGAATACATCGCTTACGTTGACGGCGATGATATTGCCTATCCGGAAATGTACGAAACGCTGATGACTATGGCGCTGAAGGACAATCTGGATGTTGCGCAGTGCAACGCGGACTGGTGTATTGCGGAAACAGGCCATACCTGGGCATCTATTCCAACCGATCGTATTCGCTCTACCGAGGTGATGACCGGGCCGGATTGGTTGCGAAAAGCGTTAGCCAGTCGCCGCTGGCGACATGTGGTCTGGATGGGCGTTTACCGCCATCAAACCATCCGTGACGCTGGGCTGACTTTTCTTTCCGGCCTCCACCATCAGGATATTATCTGGACTACGGAGTTTATGTTTAACGCTAAACGTGCGCGCTACACGGAAGTTCCGCTGTATAAATACTTCCTGCACGGCGCTTCTGTTAGCCGTTTGAAACGTACGGGATTGAAAAACCTGGCCTATCAGCGTCATTACATAAAAATTACCCGTCTGTTGGATAAGATGAATCATGATTACGCCGGACGGATCCCGATTTATCCAGAGTTCAAACAGCAGGTGATTTACGAAGCGCTGCGTGTTTGTCATTGCATACGTAAAGAGCCTGACGAAAAGATTCGTCAGCGCATGATTGCCGAGGTTTTCGCCTCTGGTATGTTTAAGCGCATGGTGAGTAATATTTGCAGCGTCAAACTGGGTTATCAGGTGCTTCTGTGGGCCATCCGGTTTAGCAAGTGGCGCGATACATCACTGACTCCGCGCCGACTGGCCCATTTAACGCTCAATCTGAAAGACTGATTACTGCCAGCCCTGCCACTGCAGTCTCATATACTGCACCAGCGTGCTTTGGGTGATGCTTTCTCCAAGCACGTTAAAGAAATGGCTGGCGTAAACCGGCTCTAACGGTTTTTTCGGCTTGCACAGTTTTACTCCGCGGAAAGGATTTCGCGGTGCATCAGGCGCGCCGTTTTTCGGTGTCGTCAGATTTGGCGTGGAGGTGTCCACCTGCGGTTCATTGAGCAGGCTGCTCGGGCGCACCAGCGTAATATCAGCTGGCAGGCTATAAACCATCTGCTGCAGGACACGTACTGTAGAAGGGTGAGGGTGCCCAATGGCAATAGCGGAACCGTTGCGGCGGGCAAGATCGACTGCGCGATTAAACTGACGGCGAATGTCCGCCTCGTTTTGTGTGTCGTCGAGGAAGACTTTGCGTTTGATGACCTTCACACCCGTTCCTGCAGCCGCACGCATGGCCTGGCTATTGCCGATGGTCATGCTGTCCAGGAAGTAGAGATCGTAGCGCTCCAGCGCCTGCATTACTTTCTGCATCCCAAACAGGCTGGAAGTCATCGCGCTGCCCATATGGTTGTTGAGTCCGACGGCATACGGCACTTTGTTCACCGCGTCGCGAATTATCCGCTCAATCTCGTCGCTGCTCATCTCCGGACGCAAAGTATCTTTTTCCAGCGGCTGCTTGCTCAGCGGCGCCATTGGCAAGTGGATCAAGACTTCGTGGCCACTGTTATGCGCTTTGGTCGCCATCTCACGTGCATGTGGGGCGTTAGGTAATACGGCGACGGAGATCGCTGACGGCATCGCCAGTACCTGATTTTCAGTGTGCGGGCGATAACCGAAATCATCAATGACGATAGCGAGTTTGCCAGCAAAAACAGGGGTTGCGAATGCCAGCAGGCTGGCGAGTGAGAACAATATGCGATGAAACTGAGGCAAAACTTATCTTCCCAACCACGGCTGTGGATTGACCGCCTGACCCTGGCGACGAATTTCGAAATAGAGTGCAGGTCTGCCCTGACCACCACTGCTACCCACCAGGGCAATCGGCTGCCCGGCGCGAACCTGCGTACCCACGCTGACCAGTGCGCTTTGGTTATAACCGTACAGGCTCATATCGCCTTTACCATGTTCAACCACGACGACGAGACCGTAGCCTTGTAGCCAGTCCGCCAGAATAACGCGGCCATCAGCAATGGCTTTTACTTCGGTACCTTCGGAAGCGCCGATAACCATCCCTTTCCAACGTAGCTCACCTTGCAGTTGTTCGCCATAGCGATGCAAAGTCGGGCCGCGTACAGGCCAGAATGCCTGACCGCGTGGTGAACCCAAACCGCCGGTACGAGACATCAGTGATTTTTCACTTTCGGTCGGCTTGTACGTAGAGCCTTTGCGTGACGCTTCCTGCTGCTTATCGCGTACAGCCTGCGCCTCACGAGCTTCACGTTCAGCGCGTGCTTTGGCGGCGGCTTCAGCCCGGGCAAGACTGTTGCGCAGACGGGATTCGTTGGCACGCAACTCGCTTAACTGCTGTTGACCCTGTTGGATGGATGACTCCAGCCCTGCGAGCGTTTTTTTGCGCTCATTACGGGCCTGTTCCAGCTTAGCCTGCTGAGCGCGCTGCTCGTACAACAGCGTCTGTTGTTCACTCTGCTTATCTTCCAGTTCGGCTTTCTGCGCATCGACTTCTTCGCGAGTTTGCTTCAACTGGGCGATTGTTTCCTGCCGCGCCTGGTTCAGATAACCAAAATAGGCCTGTAGACGTTGTCCACGCTGGCTCTCTTCACCGCTGAGGATTAACTGGATACCGGTATGCTCACCCTGACGAAACGCGGCATCCAGTTGGGCCGCAAGGCTGCGCTCCTGCGCTGCGCGTTGTTTTTCCAGTTTTGCTATTGAGGCATTCATCTCCGCGATTTGTGCATTCAACTGCGCCAGCGAATTTTGCGTTTCGCGTAATTGACGCGCGGCAACGGCGATAGCCTGTTCCTGGACTTTAAGCTGGGCGAGGAGGGTGGAGCGCTGCTGCTGCTGTTGGCGTACCGCGCGTTCTTTTGCCGCGATATCGGCCTGAATAGATTTGAGTTGATCGCGTTCGTCCGCATGGGCGGAAAAGGCGCACAACAATACGCCAGCGCTAAGCGCGCTGGCGTAGAACAAGGGCCTGACTGAAAACTTTCGCAATTTCACGGCCCATGTGATGGTATTAATCGCCTTTCCCCTCATGGGGAGGGATTATTCCACGATGAACAGCGGCTTACCAGTCATCTCTTGCGGGATTTCCATACCCATCAGCGTCAGCATGGTCGGGGCGATATCGGAAAGTTTACCGCCTTCGACTGCTTTGACGTTTTTGTCGCCCACATAAATCAGCGGAACTGGCAGGTTGGTATGTGCGGTATGTGCTTGACCGGTAGACGGATCGCGCATTTGCTCAGCGTTACCGTGGTCTGCGGTAATCAGCAACTGGCCGCCAACGGATTCAACCGCTTTGGCTACCTGCTCAACGCAGTGATCCAGCGCTTCCACTGCTTTAACTGCCGCTTCCATCACCCCGGTGTGGCCGACCATATCGCCGTTCGGGTAGTTACAGATGATGGTGTCGTATTTACCGCTCTCAATCGCGGCAACCAGCTTCTCGGTCAGTTCTGCGGAGCTCATTTCTGGCTGCAGATCGTAGGTAGCAACTTTCGGGGAGTTGATCAGGATGCGTTCTTCGCCTTTGAACGGCTCTTCTACGCCGCCGTTGAAGAAGAAGGTGACGTGTGCATATTTTTCGGTTTCGGAAATACGCAGCTGCGTTTTGTCGTGTTTCGCCATCCACTCGCCAAGAGTGTTAGCCAGAGATGCTGGTGGATAGGCAACGGCAGTTTTGATGTCAGCCGCGTATTCGGTCAGCATCACAAAGTTGAGGTTAACGACTTTCTTACGTGCGAAACCATCGAAGTCAGTGTTAACAAACGCACGGGTAATTTCACGCGCACGGTCAGCACGGAAGTTCATGAAAATCAGCGTATCGCCGTCTTCCATTGCGGCATCAGCCTGGCCTTCAGCACGGATCACGGTCGCTTTCACGAATTCGTCGTTTTCATCGCGGGCATAAGCAGCTTGCAGGCCAGCTACCGCAGTATCAGCCTGGAATTCACCCTGTGCCAGCGTCATCAGGTCATACGCTTGTTCAACGCGATCCCAACGGTTGTCGCGGTCCATTGCGTAGTAACGACCAATGATGGACGCTACGCGGCCTTTGCCCAGTGCAGCAAATTTCTCTTCGAATTTTTGCAGGGATTTTTCAGCGCTGCGCGGTGGGGTATCGCGGCCATCGAGGAAGGCGTGCAGATAGATTTTTTCTGCGCCGCGTTCTGCAGCCAGTTCAACCATCGCCATGATGTGAGCTTCGTGGCTGTGTACGCCACCAGCAGACAGCAGACCCATGATGTGTACTGCTTTTCCGCTATTTTTTGCCTGGTCAACCGCATCGGTCAGCACCGGGTTAGCGAAGAAGGTACGTTCTTTGATTTCAACATCCAGACGAGTCAGGTCCTGATACACGATACGGCCCGCGCCCAGGTTGACGTGGCCCACTTCGGAGTTGCCCATCTGGCGATCAGGCAGCCCGACTTCCAGACCAGACGCATCAATCAGGGTATGCGGACGTTTTGCCCACAGAGCATCCATCACCGGGGTTTTGGCATTAAAGATGGCATTATCCTGGCTGTCTTCACGATAGCCATAGCCATCCAGAATCACCAGTACCATAGGTTTTTTAGAAACCGACATTGCGACAACCTCACACTCAATAGACAAAAGTAATTGCGTAATTTTACTACAGCTGAATCGATAAAATAGCCCCAGAAGATCAAATAATGGGGTAGAGCGGTCCGGGGAGTGCTCTGATTTACGTTTTTTTTTCGGTAGCGCTCCGCAAAAATGCAATCCAATGCACGCTCTGGCTGTATTTGCGCCAACGCGCAGGTATACTCTTTCCCTGTTTTTTAATCACTAAGTCGGGAGTTGTTACCCCCCATGCAAGAAATTATGCAATTTGTTAGTCGCCACCCTGTATTGAGTATCGCCTGGATTGCGTTACTGGCGGCTGTATTATTTACTACGTTTAAAAGCCTGACCTCGAAAGTGAAGGTAATCACACGTGGTGAAGCTACGCGTCTTATCAATAAAGAAGATGCGGTTATTGTGGACTTACGTCAGCGCGATGACTTCCGCAAAGGTCATATCGCAGGCTCCACGAACCTGCTGCCAAGCGAAATCAAAGCCAATAATTTTGGTGAGCTTGAAAAACACAAGGCCAAACCGGTCATTGTGGTTGATGGTTCCGGCATGCAGTGTCAGGAATCTGCAACCGCACTGATCAAAGCTGGTTTTGAGCAGGTATCTGTACTGAAAGACGGCGTAGCAGGCTGGAGTGGTGAAAACCTGCCACTGGTTCGCGGCAAATAGCACCGTAAGGTAATATCGGAGAGAAGTCATGGCCAATATCGAGATCTATACCAAAGCAACCTGCCCGTTTTGCCACCGCGCAAAAGCGCTGTTGAACAGCAAGGGTGTGAGTTTCCAGGAACTTCCGATTGACGGTGATGCCGTGAAACGTGAAGAGATGATCAAGCGCAGTGGCCGTACGACGGTTCCGCAGATTTTTATTGATGCACAGCACATTGGCGGTTGTGACGACTTGTATGCGTTGGATGCGCGTGGTGGACTGGATCCCCTGCTGCGTTAAGGCGTACAGAAAGTATTTAAAGGACAACACTAAAGGGTTTTCTAAACATGTCAGAACAAAACAACACTGAAATGGCTTTCCAGATCCAACGTATTTATACCAAGGATGTATCTTTCGAAGCGCCAAATGCACCGCATGTTTTCCAGAAAGATTGGCAGCCAGAGGTTAAACTTGATCTTGATACTGCATCTACCCAACTGGCAGATGATGTGTATGAAGTTGTGCTGCGTGTCACCGTAACGGCTTCTCTGGGTGAAGAAACTGCGTTCCTGTGCGAAGTTCAGCAGGGCGGTATCTTCTCCATCAGTGGTATTGAAGGGACTCAGATGGCGCATTGCCTGGGTGCATACTGCCCGAACATTCTGTTCCCATATGCCCGCGAATGCATCACCAGCCTGGTTTCACGCGGTACGTTCCCGCAACTGAACCTTGCGCCGGTCAACTTCGATGCGCTGTTCATGAACTATTTACAGCAGCAGGCTGGTGAAGGTACTGAAGAACATCAGGATGCCTGATGAACCAAAGTAATGCTTCAATGACTGTGATTGGTGCCGGCTCGTACGGCACCGCTCTTGCCATCACCCTGGCAAGAAATGGCCATCAGGTTGTTCTGTGGGGCCATGATCCCAAACATATCGCGACTCTTGAGCACGATCGTTGCAACGTCGCGTTCCTCCCTGATGTGCCTTTTCCTGAAACGCTGCGCCTGGAAAGTGATTTAGCCACGGCGCTGGCAGCCAGCCGTAATATTCTTGTAGTGGTGCCGAGCCATGTCTTTGGCGAAGTGCTGCGACAGATCAAACCGCTGATGCGCTCTGATGCGCGCCTGGTTTGGGCGACAAAAGGTCTGGAAGCGGAAACGGGACGCCTGTTACAGGACGTCGCGCGTGAAGCGCTGGGGGATGCTATCCCGCTGGCGGTCATTTCCGGCCCAACGTTTGCTAAAGAGCTGGCGGCGGGTATGCCTACCGCGATTTCTCTGGCTTCGACGGACGATACCTTTGCTGACGATCTGCAGCAATTGCTGCACTGTGGCAAAAGCTTCCGTGTCTACAGCAACCCGGATTTCATTGGTGTTCAGCTTGGCGGCGCGGTGAAAAACGTGATTGCGATTGGCGCGGGGATGTCTGATGGTATCGGTTTTGGCGCCAATGCGCGTACGGCATTGATTACCCGTGGTCTCACCGAGATGTCGCGCCTTGGCGTGGCGCTGGGGGCCGATCCTGCCACCTTCATGGGAATGGCAGGTTTAGGCGATCTGGTGCTGACCTGTACCGATAACCAGTCACGTAACCGTCGTTTCGGCATGATGCTTGGTCAGGGTATGGATGTGCAGGGCGCGCAGGACAAGATTGGCCAGGTGGTTGAAGGTTACCGTAATACGAAAGAAGTTCGTGAATTGGCGCACCGTTTTGGTGTCGAAATGCCAATAACCGAGGAAATTTATCAAGTATTGTATTGCGGAAAAAACGCGCGCGAGGCAGCATTGACGTTATTAGGTCGTGCACGCAAGGACGAGCGTAGTAACCACTAGCTATCAGGATCTGTTTTACTATAACGGCCCGACCCGCATAGAACGGGTCGGTCGTTTTGCTACCTTCTGGAGTATGCAATGCCGTGTGAAGAACTGGATATTGTCTGGAAAAATATTAAAGCGGAAGCCCGGGCACTGGCTGACTGTGAGCCAATGCTGGCCAGTTTTTACCACGCAACGCTGCTCAAGCATGAAAACCTCGGCAGTGCGCTGAGTTATATGCTGGCGAACAAACTTGCTTCTCCAATAATGCCTGCGATTGCTATCCGCGAAGTCGTGGAAGAAGCTTACGCGGCTGATCCAGAAATGATTGCTTCAGCGGCCTGCGATATTCAGGCTGTGCGCACTCGTGACCCGGCCGTTGATAAATACTCAACCCCACTTCTGTACCTGAAGGGCTTTCATGCGTTGCAGGCCTACCGCATCGGTCACTGGTTGTGGCATCAGGGGCGACAGGCGCTGGCGATCTTCCTGCAAAATCAGGTGTCAGTCACTTTCCAGGTCGATATTCACCCGGCGGCAAAAATTGGCCGCGGGATTATGCTCGATCACGCTACCGGTATTGTGGTCGGTGAAACTGCGGTAATTGAAAACGATGTTTCCATCCTGCAATCCGTGACGCTTGGCGGGACGGGTAAAGCGGGGGGCGATCGCCATCCGAAAATTCGTGAAGGCGTTATGATTGGCGCGGGAGCGAAAATTCTCGGCAACATAGAGGTTGGACGCGGTGCGAAGATTGGCGCAGGCTCTGTCGTCTTACAGCCTGTACCGCCACACACCACCGCCGCAGGCGTTCCAGCACGGATTGTCGGCAAACCCGACAGTGATAAGCCATCTATGGATATGGATCAGCATTTCAATGGCATACACCATACGTTCGAGTACGGCGACGGCATCTGATTTCGAGCTCATCTTGAACCCGGGCTGTGCTCGCCATCCTCACGTACTGCGTGTACGCTCCGGTGGCTGCGCGCAGTCCGTGTCCAACCTGACTGCGCCGATAACGCTCGAAAAATAAATGGCAAATTCGTGTAGGATAAGGCGCCAGTCGCCATCCTTCAAAATCAACTTCGCAATATTGCTCCAGGATAGCCCAACTGGCGCCAGGCCTCATACACCACCACCGATACCGCATTTGACAGGTTCATACTGCGACTGTCCGGCATCATTGGAATACGGATTTTTTGTTCGGCTGGCAGGGCGTCCAGAATTGTCGCTGGCAGGCCGCGTGTTTCCGGGCCAAACATCAGATAATCACCATCCTGATAGCTCACAGCACTATGTGCTGGGGTGCCTTTGGTGGTGAGGGCGAACATGCGCTGCGGTTTTTCGGCTTCGATAAACGCGGCGTAATCGTGATGGCGAACCACCGCCGTAAACTCATGATAATCCAGCCCTGCGCGGCGCAGGCGTTTATCGTCCCACGTAAAACCCATCGGCTCAATGATATGCAGACGAAACCCGGTGTTAGCGCACAGGCGGATGATATTGCCGGTATTCGGCGGAATTTCTGGTTCGAATAAAACGATGTTAAGCATGCTGCCCCCTTAATTGCGGGGGGCAGCATAGCATTTTCACTACGCCGCGTCCCCATGGGGAAGCGGTGCCAGCGCCATCGGTAGTTTACTAAGTTCTTGCACCAGTGAGTCCTTGCTGATTTCACCGATCGACTTCGCGCCGGTCAACGTCATCGCCACCTTCATCTCTTTCTCAATCAGATTCAGCAGATTCGCCACACCCGCCTGGCCATGGGTTGCCAGAGCGTACAGATACGCGCGACCCAGTAGAACGCTGTCGGCCCCCAGTGCGATCATACGCACGACGTCCAGACCGTTACGAATGCCGCTATCTGCCAGAATCGCGATATCGCCTTTTACTGCGTCGGCAATGGCGGGCAGCGCGCGTGCAGAAGACAGCACGCCATCAAGCTGGCGGCCGCCGTGGTTAGAGACGACGATGCCATCCGCGCCAAAGCGCACGGCGTCGCGGGCGTCCTCCGCATCGAGGATCCCTTTGATCACCATCGGGCCATCCCAGAATTCACGGATCCACTCCAGGTCTTTCCAGGAAATGGAAGGGTCGAAGTTATTCGCCAGCCAGCCGATATAATCTTCAAGGCCAGTTGGTTTACCTAAATAGGCTGAGATATTGCCTAAATCGTGCGGACGGCCGTTCAGGCCGACATCCCACGCCCACTGTGGATGAGTTACTGCCTGCCAGTAGCGGCGCATTGCTGCATTCGGGCCGCTCATACCAGAATGGGCATCACGATAACGTGCGCCGGGCGTAGGCATATCAACGGTAAAGACCAACGTGGAGCAGCCTGCTGCTTTGGCGCGCTCCAGGGCGTTACGCATAAAACCGCGGTCGCGCAGGACGTACAGCTGGAACCACATTGGACGCTTAATGGTCGGGGCGACTTCTTCAATTGGGCAAACGGAAACCGTCGAAAGGGTAAACGGAATACCCTTGGCATCAGCGGCGGCGGCGGCCTGAACTTCACCCCGGCGTGCATACATGCCACACAAACCAACCGGCGCTAAAGCGACCGGCATCGACAGTTTTTCGTTGAACAGGGTAGTTTCCAGACTGAGGTCTGCCATGTTCTTCAGCACGCGCTGGCGGAGTGCCACCTCTGATAAATCTGCCACGTTACGACGCAGGGTATGCTCCGCATACGCACCACCGTCAATGTAGTGGAACAAGAAAGGGGGCAGAATGCGTTGGGCTGCGGCGCGATAATCGCTGGCTGCTGAAATAATCATGTGTTGTTCTCCCTGCTAATCTCATTATGGTCACCGGGCAGGCGTGTGATACGCGCCTGGCGGGCCTGATCTTCATCAAATCGTTTAATCGTGGTGTGGACAAAACTGAGGTGCGCCATCATCGCTTTGCGTGCCCCGTCGGCATCCCCGGCGACAATGGCATCCAGTACCGCCAGATGTTGTTCCGTAAGTTTTGAAAATACGGGGGGGACGAGGTACATACGCTGACGACTCTGTTTCACCGAAGACTGTAGGACGTCGAAGAAACCGCGCATGGTTTGTAACAGCACCACGTTGTGCGAGGCTTCAGCAATGGCGAGATGAAAGCGAACGTCTGCCTGTGAAGCGAGATCCGGATCTTCACTTTGCGTTGCTTCAAAACAGAGCCGGATTTTCTCTTTATCAGCGACCGTGGCACGCATTGCGGCGTGCCAGGCGGTGCTGGCCTCGATGGCGTGACGGGCTTCCAGAATATCGAAACTGTAATCGGGATCGTCCGCCATCAGACTTTTCAGGGGCTGAACAATATTTTGCTCAGACCAGGCTTCATGCTGCCAGCGGACAAACGTCCCGCCGCCACGACGGCTGAGCAGTACGCCTTCGCTCACCAGTTTTGCCAGTGCTTCGCGCAGTGAGTTGCGCGACACACCCAGCTGTACGGCCAGTTGGCGCTCGGCGGGCAATTTCATGCCCGCTTCCAGTCTTTGCTCTTCAATCAGCGCCCGCACACGAGAAGCAACCTCGTCTGACAAGCGTCTGGGCATCACAATCATGGAATCATCCAGGTTAAGACATAAGCCTGAAGGGTGGTAATAACACCCACCATACAGGTGAAAATCAGGCTGTGTTTCACGGTAAAGCGGAACAGGTCAGACTCTTTCCCCACCAGTCCCACAGCTGCACAGGCAATGGCGATAGATTGTGGAGAAATCATTTTTCCGGTTACGCCGCCGGTGGTATTTGCTGCCACCATCAGAACATCTGAGACACCAATTTGCTGGGCTGCTGTTGCCTGCAGGGCCGCGAACAGCGCGTTTGACGATGTATCCGAACCTGTCAGGAATACTCCCAGCCAGCCAAGGAACGGTGAGAAGAAGGTGAAAGCGCTGCCTGTGTGCGCCAGCGCTAATGCCAGCGTTGAAGAAAGCCCGGAGTAGTTAGAGATAAACGCAAATGCCAGCACCATACCGATGGAGTAGATTGGCAGCGCCAGATCTTTCAGCGTACTGCCGAAGGTTTGCAGAGCGGCGGACGGCTTCATTTTCAGCCAGACGATAGACAACAAGGCGGCAAACAGAATGGCGGTGCCGGTTGCCGAGAACCAGTCAAACTTGTACACCGCCGCATAGGCCGTTGCTTCATGCACCACGGGCGGCATGCGGGCAACCAGCTTGTCGAGGAACGGAACCGGAATATTGACTACCCAGTGGTACATCGCGCCACCTGGTGCAAATAACGCTTTAAACGGCGGTACGCTCCAGAGGGTTACTGTTGCCGTCAGGAACAAGAACGGCGACCAGGCGCGGACAACTTGTCCGGCAGTATAGTTGGTGCGGGCCAGCGTCTGATCGACCTGTGAAGCACCCATATCGCCAAAGCGGAAGATGCGCACAGGTTGCCAGCGTTTCAGGAACAGCGTCAGACAGACCAGCGATACCAGAGAGGAGATGATATCCGGCAGTTCCGGCCCGATGAAGTTAGAGCTGAGGTACTGAGCGATGGCAAAGGAACCGCCCGCGACCATGACCGCAGGCCAGGTTTCTTTCACCCCGCGCCATCCATCCATAATCGCCATAATCCAGAAGAGCACGATAATTGTCAGGAATGGCAGCTGACGGCCTACCATCTGGCCGATCTCAAAACTGTCCAGTCCGGTAACCTGACCCGCGACCAGAATCGGAATGCCCATCGCACCAAAAGCGACTGGTGCCGTGTTCACAATCAGGCATAAACCTGCTGCATACAAAGGGTTAAAGCCCAGACCTACCAGTAGCGCGGCGGTTATTGCGACCGGAGCGCCAAATCCTGCGGCTCCTTCGAGGAATGCACCAAATGAGAAACCGACAATCAGCATTTGCAGGCGCTGGTCAGGTGTAATCGACAGTATTGAGGAGCGGATGATGTCGAACTGCCCGGTCTTGACCGAGATTTTATAGACAAATACCGCCGCGATGATTATCCAGGCTATCGGCCACAGGCCATAAAAGAAGCCGTACACCACCGAAGCCAGGGCGTGATCGACTGGCATTTTGTAGAACAGCAGGGCAACCGACAGGGAAATCACCACCGTCCACGATGCAGCGACATAACCTTTCAGCTTGAGCTTAATCAGCGCGAAGAAAAAGAAAAGGATCGGGAGTGATGCGATCAAGCTTGAGAGCCAGATGTTACCGGCTGGGTCGTAGTTCTGTTGCCAGAGATTCATTGCAGGTCTCCTGAGGGCCTCCGACATAATGGGATGAGTCTGTGCTCATCTGCTGGTCACATTATGTGTAAAAGTGGCCCTGCCAATATTGTTGTGTAGGGATAATGACAATGAATGGTTAATCAAATGTTATTTATTGACAACGGTATTGTAGGCTAATTTTAATGAAATGTGAGGTGGTTTTCGGAACTGGCTGGAATTGGTAGGGCCAATTTGCAGGAAAGGAAGGCCGGGCAAGCGGATGTTGCCCGGTTTGTTATCAAAACTCGGTCTTTGAAAAGCCTGTCATCTCTTTCAGGCCCATTTCACGGCCCAGTTCTGTCATCGGGTGTACGACGATCAGACCGCGCACGCTTTTCTTCAGCTTGCCCATGTCTGCCTGTTCTTTTTTGGTGATAGCACGGCGAAACGGGAGTTTCGTCAGCTTTTGCGCTTCTTTGCTCAGCTTCTGACCGTGCACTTCACGCAGACGTGCGATCTCGGCTTCCAGCGTTTCTTTCTCTTTTTCCAGCTCGGCGTATTTGTCGGCGGCTTCAACCAGCGAGAGATCAGCCTGCTGGTGGCGGATGGCATCCAGGCGATCGCTCAGGCGTTTAATTTCGTTTTTTTCGACTTCTTTCATAGGATAGCTTCTGATAAAAATAGGATGAATATCCTATAGTATGCGCGCAGAGCGGGATTATTCTCAACTAATCGAAGATAAATAATCAAATGCCGCAAGTATTTTATCGCTAACAATAATACTAGTTGTTTGATTGGTAATGGATTTTAAGTAATAAGATCAATGATGGCGCTTTTGTTGGCGGGTTTATCGCGAAGCACGTTTTCCTCAATACAATCTTTTCTCTGATCCTAAACTTAAATCAACGGCCACACAGGCTGGATGCGGATAATACATGGAGGATTGGTCATTATGGCGAAACTAGGCGAGAACGTTTCAATTCTTATTGATAAGACCATCGATTTTATGGCGTCAAGCCAGGCTTTTCGCGAGTATCTGAATAAAACACCGCCGCGCAATGTTGTTCCTTCTGAAGTCCCGCAGGAAAATGTGCAGCTGTATTTGCAGCGTCTGGAGTACTATCGCCAGCTGTACCGGCCACAGCAGGATGAAAAGTAAATCGACATCGCTTATTTCTGAAAAGCTTTTTTTAAGCTGATTTTAGAAATCAGCTCGGTCAGGGAAAGTACCATGGTTGAGCGTACCATCTGCTGGTAGCGCTGGATTTGCATTGCGTACAAACCCGAGTCTGAGGTATCAAACTGTGGCGGTGGAGGAAGTGCTGTTACGCAGTGAAGTTCACCAAACGGTCCGAGGATTTCGTCATCGGTGAATGCATATTCATTGCCGTCGTGATTCAACTCTTCACGTAGAGCCATGAGCAGTTCTGCATCCTCATACTCCGGGCGGCTGAGTACGCCCAGGCCGTAGATAAGCTTCAACCTGACGGAAAGATCGCCCAGCGGACCGTCGCCGTCGAGTAACGGTTCTACTGCGTATTTCACCGCATAGTCGTCTTTGCGAAATACCTGGAGCACCAGAATATTCACCGCCTCGGTGAGTAATTCTACGGCGGTGATGAGGAAGCTGCGTACGGTTTTGCCAGCATTCAGACGCTCAAGCACACGATTTTCAAAGGCCTGCGTTTGTTCCATTATTGCCTGCATATCTGACAATCTGTTATTCGGGCGCAGGCTGAGCTGCGCCAGATTCTCTATCATTTGGTCGCGATGTATGCGTTAACCGCCTCCGCCACCACATCACTGTTGGCATCCAGCCCGGACACTTGCGCCAGTGCGGCCTGTGGCCCTTTTTCGTCAATTAATGCCGCCAGTTCCTGCGCCTGTGGGTCCTCTTCACTGCGATAGTGCATCGCCGCAGCAATACCCTTGACCAGATTAACGTGCGGCAGAGCGTACTCCATTGTGCCCAGCAGCGGCTTAATCAGACGATCGCCAGCGCTCAGTTTACGCAGTGGCTGACGGCCAACACGTTCAACGTCATCTTTCAGATACGGGTTTTCAAAACGACCGAGGATTTTCTGAATGTATGCCGCATGTTTTGCTGCATCAAAGCCATAGCGTTTGATCAGCACCGCGCCGCTCTCTTCCATCGCACCTTTTACCACTGCGCGGATTTTCTCGTCGAGAATCGCGTCACGAATGGTCTGATGGCCGGTCAATTTTCCGAGGTACGCGGTTATAGCATGCCCGGTGTTCAGCGTGAAGAGTTTACGTTCGACAAATGCCATCAGGTTATCAGTTAATTCCATTCCCGGGATATTAGGCAGTTCGCCTTTGAACTGCGTTTTGTCGACAATCCACTCACTGAAGGTTTCCACGGTGACTTCCAGCGGATCGTTGGTTGCGGAAGCGGAAGGCGGAACAATACGGTCTACGGCGGAATCGACAAAGCCGACGTGCTCTTCAACCCAGGCTTTATCGGCATCTGCCAGCGCATTCATCACATGACCTTTCAACTGCGTGGTTCCGCGCACCATGTTTTCACAGGCAATGATATTCAGCGGGGTGGTAATACCCTGGGCTTTACGTTTGACCAGGCCTTTGGCGATGGCCGGAGCGATACGCTCAAGTACCACCGGACCCACGGCGGTAGTCACTAAATCAACGTGGGCAATCAGTTCCACGACATCATCGCCGATGCTGCTAACGGCGTTGACGCCGGAAACAGTATCGACCTGCTCGTTTTCACCGACGACATGAACCTGATAGCTATGACGGGCATTCAGGGCATCGAGGACCACCTGATTTACATCCGCAAACGTCAGTTGTATCCCCGCGTCAGCCAGCAGTTTACCGATAAAGCCACGACCGATATTACCTGCGCCAAAATGTAATGCTTTCATAGTATTAACCTTCATTAATGTTTTTACCCAAGAGGGCTGGGGTGAGGGACAGCGATACGTTCCCCCTCACCCCAACCTTCTCCCGCCATCGGAGAGAGTGGGACGCAGGCCCGATAAGCGCTAGCGCCATCGGGCCATGGGACTTACTTACGACCAGCCAGCAGTGCCAGAACTTCATCCACGCTGGTGGTATGCGCCAGACGTTCGATCACGGATTCATCATCCAGCGCGTTGGTCAGGCTGGTAATGACCTGAATATGCTCGTTGTTACGTGCGGCGATACCAATCACCAGACGGGCAATGTCGTCTTCTTCTTCACCGAAGCGGACGCCTTCCGGATACTGGCAGAACACCACCCCGGTTTTCAGCACGCGGTCTTTGGCTTCAACCGTACCGTGCGGTACAGCGATGGACTCACCCAGGTAGGTTGGGGTCAGTTTTTCGCGGTCCAGCATCGCTTCAACATACTCAGGTTCAACGTAGCCGCCTTTTACCAGTTGCTCACCGGCAAAGCGAATAGCTTCTTCTTTGTTGGTGGCTTTACGGCCAAGGAAGATATTCTCCGCACCCAGTTTGAACAGGTTGTTATCGCCCTCATCAAAGCTGTCTTTCAGATGACCACGTACTTTCTCTTCGTTGACGTTGTGGCGCTGTGCCGCCACCAGACGCTCGGTCAGGCTGCTGTACAGACCGCTGTCGAGGAAGTTGGTCAGTGAAATGTGCTGTGCCTGCGGAACCTGGCGCATAGCGCGTTCGGTCAGGTCACGGTGGGTAATGACCAGATCCACATCCGGCGGCAGGTTGTTAATTGCACTGTTGGTGACGGAAATCTGCGACAGACCCGCATCCTGTACTTTCTTACGCAGTACGCCGGCACCCATCGCGCTGGACCCCATACCGGCATCACAGGCTACGATGATTTTACGCACGTGGCTCAGGTCGTTGGTGACATCGCCAGCAGACAGCGGAGATGCGCCTTTAGATTCCGCTTTCATGTCCTGCATGCGGCGAGTTGCTGCATCAATGTCGTCATCTTCTTTCACTTTGCTGGTTTTCAGCAGAATAGCTGAGACCACAAAGGAGACCGCCATTGCCGCACAGATTGCAGCGATGTTGGCAAAGTATGCGCCCTTCGGCGTCATTGCCAGCACGGCCAGGATAGAACCAGGAGATGCCGGAGAAACCAGACCGCCACCCAGGATAGTCAGGGTAAAGACGCCAGTCATACCGCCGAGGATAACAGCCAGAATCAGACGCGGGTTCATCAGTACATACGGGAAGTAAATTTCGTGGATACCGCCCAGGAAGTGGATGATAGCCGCACCGCCAGCAGACTGTTTAGCGCTGCCACGACCAAAGAACATGTACGCCAGCAGGACGCCCATACCCGGACCCGGGTTTGCTTCAATCAGGAAGAAGATGGATTTGCCCATCTCATGGGACTGCTGAATACCCAGCGGTGAGAAAATACCGTGGTTGATGGCGTTGTTCAGGAACAGGATTTTCGCCGGTTCAACAAAAATAGACGCCAGTGGCAGCATGTCATGGACAACCATGAAGTTAACGCCTGCCGCCAGAATTTTGGACAGTGCTTCAACCAATGGGCCAATGCCGAGGAATGCCAGAATGGCGAGGATCATACCGATGATGCCAGCGGAGAAGTTATTCACCAGCATCTCAAAACCGGACTTGATCTTACCGTCTACCCAGCCGTCGAAGTGTTTGATTGCCCAGCCGCCCAACGGGCCCGCGATCATTGCACCGAGGAACATCGGCATATCCGCACCGACGATAACACCCATAGTGGTGATAGCACCGACCACGCCGCCACGATCGCCGCCAACCAGTTTACCGCCGGTGTAACCAATCAGCAGCGGCAGGAGATAGGTGATCATTGGACCGACGAGCTTCGCCAGCGTTTCGTTCGGCAACCACCCTGTCGGAATGAATAATGCGGTGATAATACCCCACGCGATAAACGCGCCGATATTTGGCATCACCATGTTGCTGAGGAATCGACCAAAGCTTTGCACTTTGATCTTAAAATCGGATGACATAAAAACACCCCTTCTTATGTTTGCTATCGCGCAGGCTGAAAGCCCGAGGTTTGTTAATGTAGCGGCAGGAGGTAGCCGGACCCTGTAGATACTGCGAAATCTGGCACTGAATCGTTCAACTGTCCAGTCGACGGGCTTTTATGTGATTCGCGTCACGTAAATATAGGGTGTGTGGTATTAGTTAATGTGACTATGATCACAAAATACCAGTACATAAAAACATCGATGCGCAAGAATTCGCTAAAAAAGGCGGTTAAATGTGAATTAGTTCACGTTTTTCATTTCTCTGTTTGTTGAGTTTTTGTGATCTGGATCGCAAGATATTTTCATTTGAATAAATCCAAATGTGATCTATAGCTGATTCTTCTCTGGCCTGTTTTTCCGCAAAATAGAGCAATTTCTCACCAGAAAAAATATTTTATTTGTGATATGGCGGAAATGCCTATCTGCAGTTATGTTCAAAATATCAGCCAGGGTGCGTACGGCTGCCAGCACATACAAAATTCTAATTAGCGTGAATCCGAGGCAGCTATGTTTCTAAACTATTTTGCATTGGGCGTGCTGATCTTCGTTTTTCTGGTTCTGTTCTACGGAATCATCGCTATCCATGATATCCCCTATAACATGGCGAAAAAGCGCAATCATCCACATGCCGACGCTATTCATACCGCAGGGTGGGTGAGTCTGTTTACGCTGCATGTCATCTGGCCATTCCTGTGGATATGGGCCACGCTCTACCAGCCTGAACGGGGTTGGGGAATGCAGTCACACATCACGCCGGCCGGAAAGGAGCCAGATCCTGAGATTGCCGCATTGTCAGCGCGCATCACTCTGCTGGAAAAAAAGCTGGCAGAGGCGAATAAAACCGATGACTCCACCTTTCCGGAGATTTGATCATGGATCTGTTGATTGTTTTGACCTACGTCGCGTTCGCGTGGGCGATATTTAAGATATTTCGAATTCCGGTCAATCAGTGGACATTAGCTACCGCAGCATTGGGTGGGGTGTTTATTGTCGCGGGACTTATCTTATTAATGAACTATAACCACCCGTACACATTTACCGCGCAGAAAGCCGTTATCTCAATTCCCATTACGCCGCAGGTCACTGGGATTGTTAGCGAGGTAACAGACAAAAATAACCAGTTGATTAAAAAAGGCGAGGTGCTCTTTAAGCTCGATCCTGTCCGTTATCAGGCACGCGTCGACAGATTACAGGCTGACCTGGTGACGGCAACGCATAATATTGAGACTTTGAAAGCGCAATTAGCCGAAGCGCAGGCCAATACCACCCAGGTTTCTGCAGAACGTGACCGTCTGTACAAAGATTACCAACGTTATCTGAAAGGTAGCCAGGCGCGAGTGAATCCGTTCTCTGAAAGCGATATCGACAACGCCCGGCAAAACTTTCTGGCTCAGGATGCCTTAGTCAAAGGCTCTGTCGCTGAACAGGCACAAATTCAAAGTCAGTTAGACAGTATGGTCAACGGTGAGCAGTCGCAGATTGTTAGCCTGCGGGCTCAACTGACAGAAGCGAAATACAATCTGGATCAGACCGTTATTCGTGCGCCCAGTAATGGTTACGTGACGCAGGTGCTTATCCGACCTGGCACCTATGCTGCCGCGCTGCCGCTGCGACCGGTAATGGTGTTTATTCCCGAACAAAAACGGCAAATAGTGGCGCAATTCCGCCAAAACTCACTGCTACGTCTTGAACCGGGCGATGAGGCGGAGGTGGTGTTTAATGCTCTGCCTGGCCAGGTATTCTCTGGCAAGCTAACCAGCATTTTGCCGGTTGTTCCTGGTGGCTCTTATCAGGCACAAGGCGCGTTACAGTCTTTAACGGTTGTGCCGGGCACCGATGGCGTACTGGCGACAATTGAGCTGGAGCCAAATGCTGAAGTAGACGCTTTACCGGATGGTATTTATGCCCAGGTGGCGGTCTATTCCGACCACTTCGCGCATGTCTCCGTGATGCGTAAAGTTTTGCTACGCATGACCAGCTGGATGCATTACCTCTATTTGGATCATTGAGTGATTACGTTGTCTTGTTGCTGAGAGTTGCAGCTATATCCATTACCGCTGCAGGTGGTTGCTGGCGTCGTATTTGCGCCGCCATAAACTGCATATACGGGTCCATATGGCTGAACATGGCTTGATAGCCCTCACACAAATGGTTATGCCAGCGTTTACCTGAAGGATGAATCCGATGTTTTGGGCAACCCCCATGGCAGGCAAAACGCCATTCACAGCGTTCACATTGGGCAGCAACTTGTGCTTTTGCCATTCCAAATTTGTGCTGTTGCTTACTGTTCACCATTTTTTCTAAATTATCGCGTCGCAGATTGCCCAGTCGGTGTTCAGGGTAAACGTAGTGATCGCAACTGTAGACATCACCATTTTGCTCCACGACCAGACCGAATCCGCAGGTCGATTGCATCACGCACAATGAAGGTTTTTCACCCAGCCAGGCGGCTAGTGCGCTGTCAAATAACTGGATAAAGACGCGTCCGACATCTCTTCGTACCCAGGTATCGAAAACCTGGATAATAAATCGTCCCCATTGCTCACCTGAAACGGACCACGAAGTGACAGCACGCTGAGCCATTGATTGTGGATACAGTAGTTCACCGTAGCGTTGTGCAAGGGGTAACTGTTCTACTGCCGGAATGAATTGAATAAAAGTCGCCCCTAAATCGCGGCTCAAAAAATTATAGATTTCAACAGGATATTCAGCTGTGACGTTGTTGACTACGCACAGTACATTCACTTCCACGCCATATTGAGTCAGCACACGCATAGCGTTAATCACCTTCTCAAATACTGAGTCCTGGCTGCGTGTTTTGCGGTAGCGGTCATGTAAGTACGCGGGTCCATCGATAGACAACCCAACAAGAAAACGGTTTTGGGCCATAAAGTTAGCCCATACTTCATTAATGAGTACACCGTTTGTCTGGATACTGTTGCGGATGGTCTTGCCGCAGGCGTGTTTCTGCTGAAGCTCAACGACACGCTGATAAAAGGGTAGCCCTGCCAGAGTGGGCTCCCCTCCTTGCCAGGTAAACTCAATTTCGTTACCCGGATGAGCATTGATGTACTGTTTGATGTACTGCTCCAGCGTCTTCTCATCCATATGGCGCTGCTGGTGAGCAGGTTTCAATGTCCCGTGTTCCTTCCCCAGATAAAAACAGTAGTCACAAGCAATATTGCACTGATAACTAACAGGTTTTGCCATTAAATGAAATGGACGTTTCATGGCGCTCTCCCTCAAGGCGTTAGAAAGTTTTTGGTGATCAAGGTCACTATTCCAACGTCTTATGTTGACAAAGTGAACGAATGATCGGAACAATAATTTCATTAAAGCATGTTAATCGTGAAATTAAAACTTCATTCGCCAGTATCAGGGATTCGTATGAGCAGATTATTTTCTGGAGCACAGAATCTGGGTAAGTCGTTTATGTTGCCAATTGCCATTCTTCCCGCTGCGGGGTTGTTACTGGGATTTGGCGGCGTATTTACCAACCCAGTGACCATTTCGACCTACCCTTTCCTCAACAATGAGATTGTGCAGGCTATTTTTACCGTTATGCGACTTTGCGGTAGTGTCGTGTTTGATAACTTATCACTGCTATTTTCCGTCGGTATTGCCGTGGGACTGGCGCGCAGTGACAAAGGCACTGCGGGTCTGGCAGCAGTCCTTTGCTTTCTGGTGATGAATAAAGCAATCAATGCGCTGTTGTTGCTGACGGGAACATTGGCGACAGAAAATCTCGCCGCTGCCGGGCAGGCGAGTGTTCTGGGGATCACGACGCTGCAAACCGGTGTGCTTGGTGGGGTGATGTGTGGGTTGCTAACCTCCTGGACACATAGCCGGTATGGAAAAACTCAGCTACCTAATATGCTGGCATTTTTTAGCGGTTCGCGCTTTGTCCCCATAATGACGTCGTTCTTTGCCATCTTTCTTGGCGTTGCGCTGTTCTGGGTCTGGCCGCACGTGCAGGCAGGGATTTCTCACCTTGGCATTCTTGTTGAAAAGACCGGTTATCTTGGTACGTTAATTTACGGCATGATCCTCAAATGCCTGATCCCTCTGGGGTTACATCATCTTTTCTACATGCCATTTTGGTTAACAAGCGTCGGTGGTGAAGCCGTTGTTAATGGCCATGTCGTCGAAGGCACACAGAATATCTTTTTCGCTCAACTGGCCGATCCTTCGGTAACGCAGTACTACATTGGTGTTTCACGCTTTATGGCCGGACGCTTTGCCGATTTCATGTTTGGTCTGCCGGGTGCTGCGTTGGCGATCTATCACTGCGCAAAACCGGAAAACAAAAAGAAAGTCGCCAGCTTGATGCTTTCTGCCGCATTGACCGCATTCGTGACCGGGATTACCGAACCACTCGAGTTCGCATTTATGTTCTGCGCACCGCTGCTTTACGCCGTGCATATCGTCTTAACCGGTGTTGCATTCATGCTGACGCATATCCTGGAGATTACGGTCGGTCAGACATTCTCCGGTGGGCTGGTGGACTTCCTGCTTTTTGGGGTGTTGCAGGGGAACGCCAAAACCAATTGGGTTTACATGCTGCCGCTGGGTGTTGTGATGTTCAGCGTCTATTACTTTACCTTCCGTTTCATCATTCAATGGCGGCAATTGAAAACGCCGGGTCGTGAAGATGAAAGCGAAGAAACGCCGGTCGTGAACGTGGCAACGGATGCACGTGCTGCCGGGATCGTTGAGGCGTTAGGCGGTCGCAGCAATATTGTCGATGTGGACTGCTGTGCAACTCGTTTGCGTATCACTGTAAATGAGCCGGAGAAGGTGAGGCTGGATGACTTCAAACAGCTTGGCAGTAAAGGCGCATTCATTCGCGGTCAGGGCGTACAGGTTGTTTATGGACCTCATGTCACGCTGATTAAAAACGAAATTGAAGAATTTATCGGTTCATAAAGAGAGCGGTCTTATGAAAGCAGTTATGTTGATGTTCGACACCCTAACCCGTAATCACCTTGCGCCCTATGGCGGTGATGCGATAACGCCGAATTTTACGCGTCTGGCGCAGGAGTCTGCCCAGTTCGATAACTTTTACGTAGGGAGCATGCCTTGCATGCCCGCACGACGTGAGCTGCATACCGGGCGCTATAATTTTCTGCATCGTAGCTGGGGACCGCTGGAACCTTTTGATTTCTCGGCGATGCAATCGTTGCGTCAGAATGGTGTGCATACACATATGGTTACTGACCATAAGCACTACTGGCGCGACGGTGGCGCGACGTATCATACGCGTTATTCCACGTTTGAGTTTATTCGCGGGCAAGAGGGGGATTGCTGGAAAGGACAGGTTGAAAAGCCACTAATCCACTGGCAGGGCAACGAGGATGAGGAGACGCTTCGTCGTCGTGCCGGACGTATGACCCAGGATTTAATCAATCGTGCTGCTATGCCTACCCAGCAGGAACATTTTACCCACCGCACGATTAGCGCGGGTATAGAGTTTCTCGAAACTAACCAACACCAGGATAACTGGTTTTTACAAATCGAGTGTTTTGATCCGCACGAACCGTTCTTCGTTCCTGAAAAGTACCTGGCGCAGTATGGCTGTAAACCCGGTGAATTCGACGGCTGGGTACCCTATTACTGTGGAGCGCCTGGCGGGTCAGAAGATCAGAAAGTCCGTAAGTTTTATCAGGCGCTAATCACCATGTGTGATGATTATCTTGGTCAGGTGATGGATAAACTTAAGGCGCTGGATCTGTGGGATGACACTCTATTTATCGTCTGTACCGACCATGGGTTCCTGCTGGGGGAGCACCAGTGGTGGGGTAAAAATATCATGCCGGTGTATAACGAAATCGCTAATACGCCGTTCTTTATCCGCGATCCGCGCAGTAAAACGCAGGGTGTCAGACGTAGCGCACTGGCGCAGACAATAGATATTCCGGCGACGTTACTGGAATATTTTGATATTCCTCGCCCGGTAACCATGACAGGAAAACCTCTGCGTCCGGCCATTGAACGTGATGAGTCGATCCGTGATTATGCGCTGTTTGGTTATTTTGGTGGCCATATCAATATCACCGATGGTGAATACGTTTATATGCGCTGCCCGCGCGAGCAGAATAAAACGAATCTGTATGAATATACGTTGATGCCTACGCGTATTGATAGCCCTTTTAAAATTGATGAGCTAAAGGATATTCGTATTCATCCGGGCTTCGATTTTACCCAGGGTGTACAGGTGATGCAGATCCCCGCCACCTTTGGTTATCTTAATCCATGGCGCTTTGGCGATAAGCTGTTCGATGTTAAAAACGATCCGGGACAGTTTCAGCCACTTAATGATGGAACCTTATCTCAACGCTATGCCGCCGCGTTGATCCCCATGATGCAACAGCATGATGCGCCGCCAGAATTGTATACGCGCTTCGAACTCGATCCACTCACGCCTGAGCGCGATGCGCAATTTATCCAACGACAACATGAACAGATCGCAGGGTATGCCTGTGCGCATCCTGGCGTTGCAGAGGCATTGGCGTTTTTGATCCGCAACAGCAGCGAAGACGCATTGGAACTGACCGCGGGGTGCAGTGTTGATGAAGCTGATATTTTCGCATTAATCGATAAGTTATTTACCGGTGATAAACATCGCGCCATGGTCTACCAGACGCGCTTATTACTGCGTACGGCATAGGAACGGGAAAGTGGAATGGAATTTAGAAAATGCCCGCTTTCGTATGACCGTGCAGGCAACCGGCGCGGAGCTTAGCTTGCTGTGGGATAACAAAGGCCAACGCAACTGGATATGGCAACCGCAACCAGACGTGTGGAATAACTCGGCGACGCAGCTTTTTCCCGTTGTAGGCCAGCTTATCCATAACGGGCTATGGCAGGGAGAGCGCTTTTTTCCGCTCTCCGCACACGGTTTTCTGCGTTATCAGATATTTGACTGCGTGGAGCAGGATGCAACTCACCTGGTGATTGAAGCTCATGATACGGCCAGCACACGCGAGGTGTGGCCATTTTCCTGGCAGGTTCGTATTGGATGGTATCTAGAATCCGACGGTATACGTGTGACATGGTCGGTATTCAATACAAGTGATGAAACGTGGGGCTATTCCTCTGGCTGGCATCCAGGATTTGCACTGCCTGTAGCGAGTGAACCAGGTTGGACGGTGCGATTCAATTCAGTGTGCACGGGGCCGTTTGCTACGCAGAAGAGGACATTGCAGATCAGCGATAATGCCCCCGGTATCGCGGCATTTCCGCTTCTGCCGGAGAGCTTTAACCATGGTGCCGTCTATTTTTCGCAGAGTGATGATAACCATTGGGCGGTTTGCTCGCCGGATGGCGTTGAACAGATAGTCTTTGCTGGAAACCAGCAATGGCTGGCCCTGTGGGGCATACCTGGCGCGAATTTATTGTGCGTGGAACCCTTATCTGGCACCACGGACGATCCCTGTTTTGACGGACAAATAGCGCATAAGAGAGGCATTCAATGGCTGAATGCAGGAGAGCAGCATAGCCATTGGCTCTCGGTCAGGTTCCCGGCAGACAGCGGACGGTAAGCGGGATAAACTACCTGACTTATCTCGCGGTCAGGAGAGCCCGTAATGAGTGTGAATAAAAAAAACGTGCGCGTTTATCTTGCGAATATCCTCGGTAGCCTTGGGGATACTGATGGAAAAATTGCCGGTTATATTTTGCAAAACCCGGGCCTGGTCGTGCAGCTACCAGTAAAGAAACTGGCGCTGGAAATTGGCGTCAGTGAAGCGACTATCGTGCGTTTTTGTAAGAAAGTGGGCTATGACGGGTTGCTGAACCTGAAGGCTGATCTCAAGCGGGAACTACTGACGGAAAGCGATCTGTCATTGCCATCTTCACCGGATATTTTTCTGGATGATTCGCGCAACGAAGTAGCACAAAAAATCGCCTTGATGATTGAGACCTCAAGTCGGGAGACGATTGACCTGCTGGATATGAAAGTGGTGAAGCCCGTTGTTGAGCGCTTTTTAGCGGCCCGGCGCGTGATGTTCGTTGGATTTGGCGCATCTGGACTGGCAGCGCTGGAGGCGCGCGACAAGATGAATCGTCTGGGAATTGACTCTGAAGCGTTTACCGATCGCTTCACGATGACCCTTAAGCTGGCCAATCTGAAGGCTGACGACCTGGTGGTCGCATTTTCCCATTCAGGAGAGACGCCAGAAGTAGTCAATGCGTTTCGTCTGGCTCAAAAAAGGGGCGCTTACACCCTGGCGATAACACATAGTCATCACTCACCGCTGAACGAGCTGGCGAATACATTCTGGCTGACAAGTGGTGAAGCAGGGCCGATGCAAGGGGATTCAATTTCTACGCGTATTTCGCAGTTGTTTATTATCGAGTTTTTATGTACCGAAATTACGCGTCACAACCTGCGGGATAGCGGAGTGACCGGATTGTCGATTAAAGAGTTGTTGATAAAAGAAAGGATTAAACGTGAGTCCTCAGGATAATGATTTTGCTCCAAAACCTGTTGGTAAATGGTGGCTGGCGGGTAAAAAACCCGATTATCGTTTTACACTTGCCAATGAACGTACTTTTCTTGCCTGGATCCGCACCGCTCTGGCATTAATGGCGGGTGCGGTGGGCGTTGATCAATTTTCTCCGCAGCTCTCCTCTCCTGGTTTACGCCACTCCCTTGCATTATTTCTTGTCATGGGCGGAGCCCTGCTTGGTGGTCTGGCGTGGCGGCGCTGGCGGCATAATGAATACGCTATGCGCCTGGACAGCCAGTTGTGCTATACCCGCTTTATCTTTGCGTTGTCTCTGTTTCTTGTTGTTGTGGCGGTATTACTGGGAATAATGCTGTGGGGGTAAGCGCCAACCGCGATCATGGACTTCAGCCTGAACGCACGGCACTTTCCTGGAGACGTACCGCGTTTTCAATGATGGTACCCGCCGTATTAACGCTGCGGGGATGGCTTCATTTTGGTGAATGGCCTTATGCGATTGCGACTTTTTTGTTGATGAGTTGCGCATCGATCATCCTGTTACATCAGCGCGGTAAAAATAAGCTATATGTCTCATTTTCAATCGTATTAAGTAGCCTGTTATTGGGATTTCTCTTCCTTTGCCGTCTTTTTGAAATCATCTGAGCCATACTAGGCTGTATCCCAAATTGTTCGCTTATGGGCAACCAGAGGCGCAGTCTATTTTTTTGTTGGCAAAAAGGACACGGTATGAAACTCATTGGCAGCTACACCAGCCCTTTTGTGCGAAAAATTTCTATTCTGTTGCTGGAAAAGGGCATCACTTTCGAATTTGTTAACGAACTCCCCTATAACGCTGAAAACGGCGTAGCACGATATAATCCGTTAGGAAAAGTACCCGCGCTGGTCACCGATGAGGGAGAGTTCTGGTTCGACTCCCCGATTATTGCGCAATACATTGAGCTGCTGGATATTGCGCCCGCCATGTTGCCGCGCGAACCGCTGGCGGCACTTAAGATTCGTCAGCTTGAAGCACTGGCTGACGGTGTTATGGATGCTGGGTTAGTCTCTGTTCGCGAACAGGCCCGCCCTGGTGCGCAGCAATCGGAAACCGAACTGTTGCGCCAGCGCGAGAAAATTACCCGCAGCCTGGATGTGCTGGAAGGTTATCTGGCAGACGGTACGCTTAAAACAGACTCGGTTAACCTTGCAACCATCGCCATTGCCTGCGCGGTGGGCTATCTCAATTTTCGTCGGATTGCCCCCGGTTGGTGTGTGGACCGGCCGCGGTTGGTCAAACTGGTGGAAACACTCTTTCAGCGAGAAAGCTTTGCCCGCACAGAGCCGCCGAAAGCTTGATAGGCATATACATCTCATCCATCAAGCTGCCTCTTTGTTGGCAACGTTCGTTCGCCCCTGGGGATTCATTCTCTTGGCACCTCGACGCATCTTGATTGATTTTGTGTATGTATGTCCGCATGAGTAAAGTCACGGTACAATCCTCCCTATATCGATAGCCCTCTCCACGGTGGAGAGGGCCACCAACAGCCAGGCCCTTTCATGACAACCGACATGCGTTCACTTTACAGCCAGCTTCCTGCTATCGATCGTTTATTGCGCGATAGCGCCTTTTCAGCCTTGCGTGAGTCCCATGGTCACACCCGGGTGGTTGACCTGCTTCGCCATATGCTCGACGAAGCCAGGGAAACGATTCGCGATGCACAAGCGCTTCCGGCATGGTGCAACGACTGGGCGCAAGAGGCCTGCACCCGGCTGGAACGGGAATCGCAAAGCGCGCTGCGTCCGGTTATCAACTTGACGGGGACAGTGCTGCACACCAACCTTGGGCGTGCATCGCAGGCGGAAGAAGCGATTGATGCTGTTGTGCAGGCTATGCGTACGCCGGTCACACTGGAATACGATCTGGACGGTGCAGGGCGCGGACATCGTGATCGTGCCCTGGCGGATTTGCTATGTCGCATTACCGGGGCGGAAGACGCTTGTATCGTAAATAACAACGCGGCAGCGGTGCTGTTAATGCTGGCCGCAACCGCCAGTGGCAAAGAGGTGGTGGTTTCACGCGGTGAGCTGGTGGAAATTGGCGGTGCGTTTCGTATTCCGGATGTCATGTCCCAGGCTGGGTGTGTGTTGCGTGAAGTTGGCACGACCAACCGTACCCACGACAGTGATTATCGCCAGGCAGTGAATGAAAACACAGCTCTGCTGATGAAAGTGCATACCAGTAATTACAGCATCGAAGGCTTTACCAAAGCGGTAGATGAGATGGAACTGGCGGTGATGGGTCAGGAGCTGGATATTCCGGTGGTGGCGGATCTGGGCAGCGGTTCGCTGGTCGATCTCAGCCAGTATGGTTTGCCGAAGGAACCAATGCCACAGCAGTTGATCGCCGCAGGCGTAAGCCTGGTCAGCTTCTCAGGCGACAAGCTGTTGGGCGGGCCACAGGCGGGGATTATCGTCGGTAAGAAAGAGATGATTGCCCGATTACAGCACCATCCGCTGAAACGCGCGTTACGGGCCGATAAAATGACCCTGGCGGCACTGGAAGCGACGCTGCGGCTCTATCTGCACCCGGAGGTGCTGGCAGAGAAATTACCGACGTTACGTTTGCTCACCCGTACTGAAGAGGCCATCCGCGCTCAGGCACAACGATTACAGGCGCGGCTGGAAGAACATTACGGCGACACGTTCGCACTGAACGTGATGCCTTGCTTGTCGCAGATTGGCAGCGGCTCGCTACCTGTTGATCGGCTGCCCAGTGCGGCATTAACGTTTACCCCGCATGACGGGCGCGGTAGCCGTCTTGAGGCGCTGGCCGCCCACTGGCGCGAGCTACCGGTGCCGGTCATTGGGCGGATTTATGATGGCCGCTTATGGCTGGATCTGCGCTGTCTTGAAGACGAGACCCGGTTTATGGAGATGATGCTGAAATGATTATTGCAACCGCCGGACACGTTGACCACGGAAAAACGACGTTATTACAGGCGATTACCGGCGTGAATGCCGACCGCCTGCCAGAAGAAAAAAAGCGCGGTATGACCATCGATCTCGGCTATGCCTACTGGCCGCAGCCTGACGGACGCGTACTTGGATTTATCGATGTTCCCGGACATGAAAAGTTTCTGTCCAACATGCTGGCGGGGGTCGGCGGTATCGACCACGCTCTGCTGGTGGTTGCCTGCGATGACGGCGTGATGGCGCAAACACGTGAGCATTTGCAGATCCTGCAACTGACGGGTAATCCGCAGCTTACTGTGGCACTGACGAAAGCCGATCGCGTGGATGAGGCGCGTATTAACGAGGTGCGTGCAGAGGTCCAAACAACGCTGGCTAACTATGGTTTTTCGGATGCAGCACTTTTTGTGACCGCCGCCAGTGAAGGGCGTGGGATCGATATCTTACGTGACCATTTGCTGCAATTACCTACGCGCGAGCATGCCAGCAATCACAGCTTCCGCCTGGCGATTGACCGTGCCTTTACGGTAAAAGGTGCAGGCCTGGTGGTAACAGGTACCGCGCTCAGTGGTGAAGTCAATGTGGGCGATTCGCTGTGGCTGACGGGCGTTAACAAACCGATGCGCGTGCGTAGCCTGCATGCGCAGAACCAGGCCTGTGAGCATGCCCACGCTGGTCAGCGTATTGCGCTGAATATTGTCGGAGATGCTGAAAAAGAACAGCTCAACCGTGGTGACTGGCTGCTTTCTGATGCGCCGCCGGAGGCTTTTACCCGTGTCATTGTTTCCTTAGAACATTCGGCCCCGCTAATGCAGTGGCAACCGTTACACATTCATCACGCGGCCAGCCACGTTACCGGGCGGATTTCTCTGCTCGAAGGAACGCTGGCAGAACTGGTTTTTGATACTCCGCTGTGGCTGGCTGATAACGACAGACTGGTGCTGCGTGACATTTCTGCGCGTACCACGTTAGCTGGCGCCCGCGTGGTAACGCTCAACCCGCCGCGTCGGGGCAAGCGTAAGCCGGAATACCTGCAGTGGCTGTCAGCATTGGAAAATGCGCAGGATGACGGCGACGCGCTGGCAATACATCTGACGCGCGGGGCGGTGAATATTCCTGATTTCGCGTGGGCGCGGCAACTCAATGGCAACGGTATGCGTCCGTTGATTGAGCAGCATGGCTTTATTCAGGCCGGCTACAGTCTGCTGAATGCGCCTGTTGCAGCACGCTGGCAGCGCAAAATCCTCGATACACTGGCAACGTACCATGAGCAGCATCGCGATGAGCCAGGACCGGGGCGTGAGCGTCTGCGGCGTATGGCCTTGCCGATGGAAGACGAAGCGCTGGTGCTGTTGCTGATTGAAAAAATGCGCGATAGCGGTGCTATCCATAGCCATCATGGTTGGCTGCATTTGCCGGATCATAAAGCTGGTTTCAGCGATGAACAGCAGGCTATCTGGCAAAAAGTCGAACCTCTTTTTGGTGATGAACCATGGTGGGTGCGGGATCTGGCGAAAGAGACGGGCACGGATGAGCAATCTATGCGTTTGGCGTTACGACAGGCAGCCCAGCAAGGCATCATTACTGCGATCGTTAAAGATCGCTATTACCGTAACGATCGGATTGTCGCCTTCGCTAATATGATCCGCGAACTCGATCAGGAAAGAGGATCGACGTGTGCCGCCGATTTCCGCGATCGGCTTAACGTGGGACGTAAACTGGCTATCCAGATTCTGGAATATTTTGACCGCATCGGTTTTACCCGTCGTCGGGGCAATGATCATTTACTGCGGGATGCGTTGCTATTCCCCGAAAAGAGTTGATGTCATTTAATCCGTGACCGCTGTCGTAAAGCAGTAAAAGGCTGGCGAATAATTCGCCAGCCCCATCTACCTTTGTAGTACCCCTACAGCAAGGAGATGGTCATGACTAATAACCCCCCTTCAACGCGTATTTATCCCGGCGAGTATGGTTACCCTCTGAAGTTAAAAGCTCGATACGATAACTTTATCGGCGGCGACTGGGTCGCACCTGCGGACGGTGAGTATTACCAGAACCTGACACCGGTAACCGGGCAATTACTGTGCGAAGTGGCCTCTTCCGGCAAGAAGGATATCGATCTGGCACTGGATGCCGCGCACAAAGTAAAAGATAAATGGGCGCATACCTCCGTGCAGGATCGTGCGGCGATTCTGTTCAAAATAGCCGATCGAATGGAGCAAAATCTCGAGCTGCTGGCGACCGCAGAAACCTGGGACAACGGTAAACCCATTCGCGAAACCAGTGCTGCTGACGTACCACTGGCAATTGACCATTTCCGCTATTTCGCCTCCTGTATTCGTGCGCAGGAAGGGGGGATCAGTGAAGTCGACAGCGATACGGTGGCGTATCACTTCCATGAACCCCTGGGCGTGGTTGGGCAGATTATCCCGTGGAACTTTCCGCTGTTGATGGCGAGCTGGAAAATGGCGCCTGCCCTGGCGGCAGGCAACTGCGTGGTGCTGAAACCTGCCCGCCTGACACCGCTGTCCGTACTGCTGCTAATGGAAGTGATCGGAGATCTGCTGCCGCCAGGCGTGGTGAACGTGGTCAACGGTGCTGGTGGAGAAATTGGCGAGTATCTGGCAACGTCAAAACGCATTGCGAAAGTGGCGTTTACCGGCTCAACGGAAGTGGGTCAGCAGATCATGCAGTACGCAACGCAAAACATCATTCCTGTTACGCTGGAGCTGGGCGGCAAATCGCCCAATATCTTCTTTGCTGACGTGATGGATGAAGAAGATGCGTTCTTTGACAAAGCGCTGGAAGGTTTTGCACTGTTTGCCTTTAACCAGGGCGAAGTGTGTACCTGCCCGAGCCGTGCGCTGGTGCAGGAATCTATATACGAACGTTTTATGGAGCGTGCTATTCGCCGCGTGGAGAGTATCCGCAGCGGTAACCCGCTTGATAGCGTAACGCAGATGGGGGCGCAGGTTTCGCATGGTCAACTGGAAACCATCCTCAACTATATCGATATTGGTAAAAAAGAAGGTGCTGATGTGCTGACCGGCGGGCGGCGTAAGCAGCTGGATGGAGAGTTAAAAGAGGGATATTACCTCGAGCCGACCATTCTGTACGGTAAGAACAATATGCGCGTATTCCAGGAGGAGATCTTTGGTCCGGTGCTGGCTGTCACGACCTTTAAAACCATGGAGGAAGCGCTGGAAATCGCTAACGATACTCAGTATGGACTTGGTGCTGGCGTCTGGAGCCGTAACGGCAATCTGGCATATAAGATGGGGCGTGGTATCCAGGCGGGGCGTGTATGGACCAACTGCTATCATGCTTACCCGGCACATGCGGCGTTCGGCGGCTATAAACAATCGGGCATTGGACGCGAGACCCACAAAATGATGCTGGAGCATTATCAGCAGACCAAGTGCCTGCTGGTGAGCTACTCTGATAAACCGTTGGGACTGTTTTAAATTCCCCTCAATCATTGCCCGGTATCGCTAAGCGATACCGGGCATATCGTTATGCTTTTCGTCTTCCTGCAACCCGAAATATTTAGAGTATATAGAAACCCATATATCGTTATATAAATAAGAGAATTGCATACGTTCTGGTCGTTCATCTATTATTCTTAACTCTATTGTTTAAAACAAATAGCAGACAAATTTATTAATTTAAATCCCTGAGGCAAATATGTTTCTTGATTATTTTGCATTAGGAGTGCTTATTTTTGTATTCCTGGTTATTTTTTATGGGGTTATTATTCTGCATGATATTCCCTATCTGATTGCAAAAAAACGTAACCATCCTCATGCCGATGCAATACATGTTGCGGGCTGGGTAAGTTTGTTTACTTTGCATGTTATTTGGCCATTTTTATGGATCTGGGCAACGCTTTATCGCCCGGAGCGAGGGTGGGGTATGCAGAGTGCTGATCCTTCCCTTAACCAGCTTCAGGCACGGGTAGCCGATCTGGAAAAGAAACTGGCCGAGGTTAAGACCTCCCCGGCGGAGTAATATTGATGGATTTACTGATCGTTCTGACCTATGTGGCGTGCGCATGGTCGATATTTAAAATATTTAAAATCCCTGTAAATAAATGGACCGTACCAACAGCAGCATTGGGCGGCATATTTATTGTTTGCGGACTTATATTACTGATGAATTATAACCATCCGTATACATTTAAGGCGCAAAAAGCAGTGGTTTCTATTCCCGTAGTGCCTCAGGTAACGGGTGTAGTAACAGAAGTGACGGATAAGAAGAATACGCTAATCAAAAAAGGCGAGGTCCTGTTTAAACTTAACCCTGGTCGCTATCAGGCGAGGGTTGACCGCCTGAAAGCTGATATTGTGACGGCACAGCATAAAGAGCAGGCTCTTGCCGCGCAGTTAGATGAAATGAAGGCTAACACGCAACAGGCAAAAGCCACGCGCGACAAGCTGGCGAAAGATTACCAGCGCTATGCGCAGGGTAGCCAGGCGAAGGTGAATCCTTTTTCTGAACGCGACATTGATGCGGCGCGGCAGAACTATCTGGCGCAGGAAGCGTCAGTGAAATCATCCGTGGCAGAGCAACAGCAAATACAGAGTCAGTTAGACAGCATGGTATTGGGGGAACATTCACAAATTGCCAGCCTGAAAGCCCAGTTGGCAGAAGCCGAATTTAACCTTGAGCAAACTGTGGTACGGGCGCCCAGCGATGGTTATATCACGCAGGTGCTGATTCGACCGGGTACCTATGCCGCAGCTCTGCCTATGCGTCCGGTAATGGTCTTTATTCCAGACCAAAAACGGCAAATTATTGCCCAGTTCCGTCAAAACTCGCTGCTGAGACTGGAACCGGGCGATGAAGCTGAAGTGGTGTTTAATGCGCTGCCGGGTAAGGTATTTAGTGGTAAGTTGACGGCGATTAGCCCTGCGGTTCCGGGTGGTACGTACCAGTCAAATGGGACGCTACAATCCTTAAACTCCACCCCCGGTTCTGAAGGCGTTATTGCTACGATAGATCTGAATGAAAATGAAGATTTAAACGCTTTGCCTGATGGTATTTATGCACAGGTAGCCGTCTATTCTGACCATTTTGCCCACGTGTCAGTGATGCGCAAGGTGCTGTTACGAATGACCAGTTGGGTGCATTACCTGTATCTCGACCACTAAGCGTAGGCTGTTCTGCTTGCCATTTTTGCCTACTCAGGTTGCTGCTGTTGCGCCTGAGTAAGCTGTTGGCGTATCTCATTTAACATCTCATCAAGAATAAACTGTACGCGCCAGGGTTGATATTCGCGCTTACGGAAAATAGCCACGAGATCCAGCCACCATTTATGTTGCTCAGAGAAGCAAGGGACCAGCAACCCGGACTGCGTTTCTTTTTGCACACTTTTATTCGGCGCAAAAACAATACCCAGATGGTTACGGGCCAGCGCCAGCGCTGACTGCGTATTGTCGCAGACGTAATTTCCCGTCACGCGATAATCTTGTATCTCTTTACCTTCGGCTGAGGTGAATCGCCAAATATTAGCATCATCAATCATCATTGAATCAATTAGAATACAGGAGTGATGCTCCAGCTCTTCAGGACTGGTAATAGGATGTTTTTTGAGATATTCCTCGCTGGCAAAAGCCGTGACGGCATATTTAGTAATGAAACTGGCAACCAGTGATTCATCTTTAGGATGTGCATAACTTATTAAAATATCACAGTCATCAGGGAATTCGGCGCCCTCATAAAATGCTTTACGTTCCAGATTATATGTTTTTAGAGAAAGAGTAATACCACCGATATTCTGTATTTTGGCAATAACATGCTGCGATAAGTAAGCAATAATCCCCGTAGGTGCATATACCGTTACCCGACCACGTTTTTCATGCTTATAATCAGCAATGAAATTATTCAACTGATCGTTTCTGTCCAACATGTCATTGATGTAAGGGAGTAGCGCTGTGCCAAAAGGCGTGAGGGTCAGGTGTCGGGTGGTTCGATCAAATACTTTCAACCCAACTTTTGATTCAAATTCAGCGAGATACTTGCTGACGTTGGCTTGCGCAATGCCGAGAACAGTCGCTGCATGGCTGATATTTTCACTGGCAGCAATGACAGAGATAATCTTCAGCTCCCGGTGTTTGAGTTGTAATTTATTCATCGCCAAACCCAATATATATATGAATTTATATATTACTATATAAATATGAATCTTGCACTGATGAAATTGTAAGCATTATTATGCTGGCGCTTTGTAGCTTATTTTAAAATGGAATGTTGGCATGTTAATTAAACGCAATATTGTGGCGCTATTTGCCTTTTCTTTTATGGCTAGTGCAACAGCCGCAGAATTTTCTATTGGCGGTGGGGCTGTATATAATGAATCTCCTTATCGTGGATATAATGATAATGTTCACGCAGTACCGCTTGTCAGTTATGAAAGTGAATCATTCTATTTTAGACAAACAACGTTAGGCTATATTCTGTCCAAGAGTAAAAGTAATGAATTTAGCATTACTGCCTCATGGATGCCGCTTGAGTTTGATCCTGCTGATAACGATGATCATGCTATGAAGCAACTGGACAAGCGCGACAGTACTGCGATGGCAGGGGCTGCGTGGTATCACCATGAGAATTGGGGCAGCGTAAAAGTTTCTGCTGCAGCGGATGTTCTGGACAACAGCAATGGCTGGATTGGAGAAGTGTCTCTGTTCCGCCAAATGCCGATGGACAGACTGACGCTCACCCCGGCCATTGGCGTTCTCTACTATGACGAGAATTTCAACGAATATTACTACGGCGTGTCTGGCAGTGAATCTCGCCGTAGCGGGTTATCAAGCTTTTCCCCTGGCGATAGCTGGACACCTTATGTCGGCCTGTCCGCAAAATATGCGTTAACCACAAACCTGACGTTGCTGGCCAGCGCCAATTATAGCGTGCTACCAGACGATATTAAGAATAGCCCAATGGTCGATCGCGACGACAGCTTCACTTTCCTGTCAGGGGTGAGCTGGCGTTTCTGATTCTCACCCGTTTGCCCTCACGGAAGAGGGTAATCTTTTCATGATGCTTTGACGGATAGCACTAACAGTCGCCATCCGTCATATTATTACAGCTATATGATTGCAGCGTCCGTAATAGGCGCATTCCTCAAGAACCACGGCGTTATGTACGGCGTCAGCAGCATTTTTACCCCAGGCAAACGGCCCGTGCGAATGCACTAATACCGCCGCCGGGACCTGTATTCTGCTTACCCGCGCTTATATCGCCAGCATATGCCGCTGTATTACTCAGCGATGGGCTTTACCGTTCGCGATTAGGCGTTTACCCATAGTCGTTCAGGCACCTGACAAAATTTAACCGATTCCCCTGTCTGATCAAGGCAGCCGGGGCGCGCTCTCTGGCACTCTGTGGTTTTAACGCAGAGGGAGGGGGCAATGAACCGGTTTATTATGGCTGATGCAGCGAAATGTATTGGGTGTCGAACCTGCGAAGTTGCCTGTGTGGTATCTCATCAGGAAAACCAGGATTGTGCGACGATCTCCTCCGACGCGTTTGTCCCACGCATTCAGGTCATTAAAGACAACGCATTTACCACTGCGGTCGCCTGTCATCAATGTGAAGATGCTCCCTGTGCCAATGTCTGCCCAACTCACGCTATTCGTCGCGAACATGGGCATATCTTCGTAGAACAGGAACGTTGTATCGGCTGTAAAAGCTGCATGCTGGCCTGCCCGTTCGGGGCGATGAATGTTGTCGCGCATACGTTACGGGTGCAGGCGATTAAATGCGATCTGTGCTGGCATCGTGAAGCTGGCCCGGCGTGTGTTGAAGCCTGCCCAACCAGTGCGTTGCAGTGTATGGATGCCAATAAGATTCAGCAGCAGCGTCTGCGTTCCCAGCCGTTGTAATGCGAAGCCCGACCTGTATTCCGGTCGGGTTTTCTGTCAGCCTTCAAGCCAGGCGCGTTCGATCTCTTCTGCCAGAATTTTCACGCCAGCCTCGATTTTTTCCGGATCCGGAACGTAGTTCATCCGCATGCACTGATGGGTATGTGGCCAGGGCTTATCCAACCCCGGGAAGAAGTAATCGCCGGGAACCATCAGGACACCGCGCGCTTTGAGGCGTTGATACAGCAGTTCGGTGGAGATCGGTAAATCCTTAAACCACAACCACAGGAAAATTGCCCCTTCTGGTTTATGAATCAGGCAGCGATCTTCGGATAAATAGCGACGAATGATCGCAATTGTCTCCTGAACGCGCTGATAATAAAACGGCTTGATAACGGTCTCTGACAGACGTAGCAGATCGTTGTGCTTAATCATCTCGCACATGATCGCCGGTCCCATACCGCCAGGCGCCAGGCTGATAATGCCGTTCATATTGGTGATGGCGGTGATGATTTTCTCATTAGCGATAATAATGCCGCAGCGGGAGCCTGGCAGGCCGAGCTTGGAAAGGCTCATGCACAGCACAATGTTTGGGTTCCACAGCGGGCGTGCTTCGCTAAAAATGATACCGGGGAACGGGACGCCATAGGCGTTATCAATCACCAACGGGATACCGTGCTGGTTGGCCAGACGATCCAGTTTCATCAACTCTTCGTCAGTGATCACATTACCAGTGGGGTTGGTTGGACGCGACACGCAAATCATGCCTGTCTCTTCACCAATGTGCAGGTGTTCAAAATCAACGTGATACTTGAACTGGCCTTCCGGTAACAGCTCAATGTTCGGCCGTGCCGACACGAAGAGCTCCTCTTCCAGCCCTGAATCAGCGTAGCCAATATATTCCGGTGCCAGGGGGAATAACACTTTTCGGGTGGTTCCGTCAGCGCGGCGTCCTGCGAAGAGATTGAATAAGTAGAAAAACGCGCTCTGACTGCCATTTGTCAGTGCAATATTTTGTGGTTCGATATCCCAGCCCAGTTGTTCGCGCAGCAGTTTCGCCAGCTCAGACAGTAGCTCGGTTTTACCTTGTGGACCGTCATAATTGCAAAGCGCATCAGTGACTTTGCCGTTTTCCAGCATCTCTGCCAGCAGAGTCTGGAAGTAATCCTGCATCTCCGGGATTTGCGCCGGATTGCCGCCGCCGAGCATGATGGCACCGGGGGTACGTAAACCGTCGTTGAGGTCCTCCATCAGGCGTGTGATGCCTGAATGGCGGGTAAATTTGTCGCCAAAAAGTGAGAATGTCATAGCAGGTGGTCTGTCGAACTCAGTATTAAAGTGGCTAACCATAACGCTCCCTATGGCAGGGTGCAAATCAGGTCCCGAAGTCCGAATTGATGTTTTGTGCTGCAGATTTTTGAATGGCTGGTTTTTTATATTGCATCCGGCTTCCCGCACTATCCGGTACGGGAAGCTCGGTGGGATCAGGGCTGGCCTGCCCAAACAACCATCACTTTATCGTCGCCATGTTCGCGTATAAATCCATATCCCTGCTGTAATGTGAGCGTGGTTTGTTTTCCTGCGCCGATGGCAGGATGTCTGGCTCTGAACTGACTGATTCGCTGCCAGTGTGCGACGTTGGCGGCTGATTTCCCGTTAATGTCCTGCCAGTTCATATCTGAGCGCGTGCCTTGCAATGGATCAGAACCGGTTGGTCCAAAAGGACGGGCGGATTCGTCACCATAGAAGAGTTGTACTGCCCCCGGAGCCAGCAGCAACAGCTCGGCGGCTTTATCCCCACCTTCGCGGAACAGACGCGTATCGTGCGATGAAAGATAGCTGAGTACATTGAAACTCTGCAATTTTTCCGCCATCTGCTGCCAGGTGAGATCCATATTGGCCAGGCAGTCGACAGCTTTGGCTGCCTGCTCCTGGTAATCAAAATTAATCATTGCATCGAAGCCGTGGCGGTAATAATCACTTTGCATGACGCCGTGTCCCCATGCCTCGCCAGTCATCCAGAAGGATTTATCATCCAGCGCTTTGTCAGGGTTAGCGTGCTTCCATTCAACCAACGCTGCGCTGGCCTGTGTTTTCAGTTGCTGCCAGGCGGGAAGTTCGACGTGCTTGGCTGTATCGATCCGGAATCCGTCAATACCGTAGTCTCGTACCCACTGACTGAGCCAGTGGGTCAAATAATCCCGTGGCGTATAGTCCGCGATAGCTTTGGCGCGAGTGTCTGGTTTGTTTTTGTAGAACACCGGCAAGCCGGAAGGTGTGGTGGATTCAGTTTTAAGATCGGGCAGGAAGGCCAGTGACATGGTCAGGTCGTCAAAACCCGGGTTGTCGTAGTTGCCAATGTCGGTGCGGATCCAGTTTTTCCCCCACCATTTTTCCCATGCGGCTTTATCGCTGAAATTAATGTAGTCATTAAAGCTGTGCCAGCTTTGCCCGGCGGCAGGCTTCCAGTCCGTCCAGCGTTCCCCGAGCGTTTTTTTTAGCTCATCACCTGATAAGTACAATGCGCCAAATTGATATTCCTGCATATCCGCAAGCGTGGCGTAACCGGTGTGGTTCATGACGACATCGAACAAAATACGGATGCCGCGTTGATGTGCGCCATCCACCAGTGCGCGCAGATCTGCTTCGTTGCCCATATTGGCGTCAAGTGTGGTCCAGTCCTGGGTGTAATAGCCGTGATAAGCGTAGTGGGGAAAATCTCCTTTTGTGCCGCCACCAACCCAACCGTGGATTTGCTCAAATGGTGCGCTGATCCATAGAGCATTGATCCCTAACTGTTGCAGATATTCCAGTTTGCTGGTGAGGCCGCGTAAGTCGCCACCGTGAAACGTCCCAATTTCCTGCATATCATCTTTATGGCGACCGTAGCTGTAGTCGTTGGTTGGGTCGCCGTTCTGAAAGCGATCCGTCAGCACGAAATAGACCGTGGCGTTATGCCAGTCGAATGCGGCGGGTGCGTTCGTTTCTGCTCTCTCGAGCAGTAACAGGCCGTTGCTGGTTGCGGCAGGCTGCAATGTAATCTGCCCGTTTTTTACGGTAGCTGTTTGCTGACTGTAGTAATCGCGTACGACGGTGTCTTCAGGAAAGGTCTGGCTTACGTCCAGCGTCAGCGGCGAACCATTCCATTTTGGACATTGTTGAATCTGAGCGGTGATGGGTTTTGCAGCGTTTTTTACCGAGAGCATCAGCGTCGGTGTTCCGGAACGGGTATCAACTTCCAGCGTGTAATTGCCGTCTTTGAATAAACGCCACTGTGGTGGTGTGCCCTCACAGGGTTTCAGTGACAGCATCTGGTTGAGTTTTATGGTATTGGCTGGCTGCCAGCACTGTTGGTCAAAATTTAGGATTAAAGGACGAGTACCCTTCGTCAACGCTGCATGGCTGACAAACTTACCCGTACCTTCTGTTTCGAAAACAGGGAAGCCTTGAGCAGTCCATGTTGAGGCGATTGTAATGCCGGGCAAGAGTGCCAGCGCAACGGCGGCCATTTTCATAATGCTGTCCTTGATGCTGCGATTTTCGCCAGTTTGCCAGTGAAATGGGGCCAGAAACTCATCCCTTGAGCGCATTCCGTCAGGATGAGGAGTGAGGGTGAGCGATCAAGTGCAAAAAACGCACGTATTTTGCGATAACCACCACATTTTCTTCGAATTAATGACAATCTTAACCGCTAGTGCGTGACATAGTTTCAGAATTGGACTATTCCTTTGGGTGCTCTTGACGGCTATTTTTGATATGATTTGAGATTCATCTCTCATTTTTGTGAAAAATATAAGGTGTTGGAATGTATAAATCCGACCAGGAGACCTAATGATATTGACTCCCATTCGACGATATGGGGCAATGATTCTCATGTTACTCACCATTGCATTTTCGGGTGAGGTGCTGGCAAAGACGCACACGACGACAACGAGTCAGAAGTCCCACATAACCAAGACAAGTATTAAACAGGTAAGCAGTAAACAAGAGTATTCTCGCAATAGTGCAAAGAGCAGTTCACTTCCTGATTTGCGAAAATACCCTTCCGGAACACCTAGAAAAAAAGCGTTTCTCCGGACGGTTATGCCTTTTATTACCAGTCAAAATGCTGCCATTACTGCTGAACGTAACTGGCTGATTTCAAAGCAGTACCAGAATCGCTGGTCGCCGACTGAACGTGCGCGTATGAAAGATATCGCCAAACGTTACAAGGTGAACTGGTCTGGTAACACGCGTAAAATTCCGTGGAATACGCTGCTTGAGCGTGTAGACATTATCCCAACCAGCATGGTGGCAACGATGGCCGCAGCAGAAAGTGGCTGGGGAACGTCTAAGCTGGCACGTAGCAATAACAACCTGTTTGGCATGAAATGCGGCAAAGGTCGTTGTAATAATGCACCGGGTAAGGTGAAAGGTTACTCACAGTTTGAATCGGTGAAAGAGTCGGTAAATGCCTATGTCATTAACCTGAATACGCATCCTGCTTACTCTTCCTTCCGTAAATCTCGCGCTCAGTTGCGTAAAGCCGATCAGGAAGTTACGGCAACCGCGATGATCCATAAGCTGAAGGGTTATTCCACTAAAGGGCAGAGCTACAATAACTATCTGTTCGCTATGTACCAGGATAATCAGCGCTTAATCGCTGCGCATATGTAAGCAGCTTTGCTTTAACAGGCCTGCGTGGTGAATGCGTAGACCTGTTAAGCTCAGCCTCCTCTGGCACGACTACAACAATACCTCACTGTATCGATCGCGGTACTCTTTCGGCGTTGTGTCGTACTCCTTCTTGAAGACAGAATAGAAGTACTGCAAGGACGGATAGCCGCACATCTGCGAAATCTCGTTTATTGATAATGTAGTGGAAATTAACAGGCTGCGTGCTTTTTCCAGCTTTTCAGCGTGGATCACGGCATGAATGGTCTCTCCGACCTCCTCTTTAAACCGCTTCTCCAGATTCGAACGCGAAATCCCAACAGAGTCCAGCACCTGATCAACCTTGATTCCTTTACAGGCATGATTGCGAATGTAATGCATGGCCTGGATGACAGCAGGGTCGGTGAGGGATCGATAGTCTGTAGACTGACGCTCAACAACGCGCACGGGAGGGACCAGGATGCGCTGTAGAGGCATCTCTTCGTTGGCCAGCAGTCGGTGCAGTAGTTTGGCTGCCTGATACCCCATTTGTCTTGCCCCCTGCGCAACAGATGACAATGCCACCCGCGACAGGTAGCGGGTCAGTTCTTCGTTATCAATACCAATGACACACAGCTTTTCTGGTACCGGGATGTGCAGATGCTCGCAGGCCTGTAGAACATGTCGAGCACGCGCATCTGTGACGGCAATAATACCGGTATGTGGCGGCAGGGTTTGTAGCCAGTCCGCCAGCCGGTTTTGAGCGTGCTGCCAGTATTCAGGTGCAGTTTCCAGGCCCTGATACACTACGCCACGGTATTTCTCTTCTGCAACCAACTGGCAAAACGCATATTCACGTTCTGCGGCCCAGCGCTTGCCGCTGGAGGCGGGGAGGCCATAGAACGCAAAGCGGTTAATCCCTTTTTCTTTCAGGTGCAGAAAGGCGCTTTCTACCAGAGCATGGTTATCGGTGGCGATGTAATGGACTGGTGGATAATGCTCAGGAAGATGGTAGGAGCCACCGACACCGATAATGGGAACGTCGACGTCAGCAAGCAGTTGCGCGATGTCATCGTCGTCGTAGTCGGCGATGACGCCATCCCCTAACCACTCTTTGATGTTATCAATGCGAGCACGAAAATCTTCCTCAATAAAGATATCCCACTCTGATTGTGATGCTTGTAAATACTCGCCCACACCCTCAACAACCTGGCGGTCGTAAGCTTTATTGGCATTAAATAACAGCGTGATGCGATGACGTTTATCAAACATGGTTCTTTTCCTGCTGAATCATGTAGAAAAGACAATGCCGGTTGCATTAACCGGCATTGCGACTCACCCACTTCTTAAATTCAGGCGCGGCGTTTAGTTGCTGAATCCATCCATACCGCCAGCAATAAAATCGCCCCTTTCACTATATACTGCCAGAAGGTGGGAACATCCATCATACTCATTCCATTATCCAGAGATGCCATAATAAATGCGCCCATGACGGCACCGGCAACACTTCCGATCCCTCCCGCCAGGCTGGTTCCTCCAATCACACATGCGGCAATGGCGTCCAGCTCGGCAATGTTTCCGGCAGAAGGAGAGCCTGCACCAAGTCGCGAGCTAAGAATTAACCCGGCAATGGCAACCATCAAACCGTTAATGGCAAAGACGGCCAGTTTGGTGCGCTCAACGTTGATGCCGGAAAGGCGGGCGGCTTCCAGGTTGCCACCAATCGCGTAGATCCGCCGACCAAATGCGGTTCGTGTTGCCATAAACATCCCCCCGAGCAACAGCAACGTCAGCAGTAGCACGGGAGTAGGGACACCGCGATAATCATTCAATAGCCAGATTGCCCCTAATACGATAATGGCGGTTAATGCCTGGCGACCCACAACCGACGTTGATGCGGGAGATTCAAGACCTAAAGCCTGACGACGCATACGCCCGCGCCACTGCCAGCCAATAAACGCCATTAAACCGAGAGCGCCGATGATAAAGCCTGTGCCGTCGGACAAGTAGCTCTGACCAATCTGAGACATTGCAGCGCTGGTGGGTGATACCGTTGTCCCGTTGGTTATCCCAATAAGAATACCGCGGAACGCCAGCATACCCGCGAGGGTAACAATAAACGACGGTACCTTGCGGTAGGCTACCCACCATCCATTCCATGCACCGAGGAGTAAGCCCAGAACCAGCGTGACGATCACAGTCAGTGGTAGCGGCCAGCCTAACCAGACGTCACAGATCGCCGCTACACCGCCCAGCAACCCCATCATTGAACCAACTGAAAGGTCGATTTCGGCGGAAATAATCACGAACACCATACCAACGGCAAGAATGCCGGTAATCGCGGTCTGTCTCAGCAGGTTAGAGACGTTACGTGCGCTCAGGTAAGCACCGTCCGTGGTCCAGGTGAAGAACAGCATAATCACGATGATTGCCGCAATCATGACGAAGACTTGTAAGTTAAGCGATTTAATTGCGGGGAAACCGCTTGCCTGTGGGGCTGAAAGTTTCGCGTCAGACGGATTGTTTTTCGACATGATGTTCGCTCCTTAATGCGGCTTCCATCACCTGCTCCTGAGTCAGGTTATGATTTACCAGGTTAGCTTTCAGTTTTCCTTCATGCATCACCAGGATGCGATCGCTCAGTCCGAGAACTTCAGGCAATTCAGAAGAGATGACAATCACGGCGATCCCTTCCTGAACGAGCTGATTGATCAGTTTGTAGATCTCATATTTGGCACCGATATCAATTCCCCTGGTGGGTTCATCAAGAATGAGGATTCGGGGATTTAGCAGGAGGCAACGGGCGAGTATCGCTTTTTGCTGGTTACCTCCGCTCAGACGCCCGATCGCAAGGTCGGGAGATGATGTTTTCACTTTGAGCTGTTGAAGAGACTCCAGAATACATTTTTGTTCTGCGGCATCATCAAGATGGCTCATACCCCCGGTAAATTTATCGAGCGCAGCCAGCGTGATATTTTTTCCCACCGCCATCACCGGAACAATGCCATCTCTTTTTCTGTCTTCGGGCACCATGGCAATACCTTGAGCAATCGCTTGCTGGCAATTACGGATATTCACCTGAGTGCCTTCGATAAATATCTTACCTTCCCAGCGACCCGGCCAGACGCCAAACAGACACTGTACGGCTTCGGTGCGTCCGGCGCCGACCAGCCCGGCAATGCCCAAAATTTCACCACGCTTGAGTGAGAAAGAAATATCGTTGACGCGCTTTATATGACGATTTACGGGATGCCAGGCGGTCAGGTGTTCAACCCGTAAAATCTCTTCTCCCGCCGTATGAGGCTCGCTGGGATAAAGCGCAGTGAGCTCACGGCCTACCATCATGGTGATAATATCGTCTTCACTCATGCTGGTGGCATCGCGCGTGCCGATGTGTTGACCATCGCGAATAACGCAAATGGTATTTGATATGGCTTTAACCTCATTCAGTTTGTGTGAAATGTAAATGCAGGCAATATCATGCTGCTGCAGGTCACGTATGATATTCAGCAGTATTGCGGTTTCTTGCTCGGTGAGCGAGGCGGTAGGTTCATCCAGAATAAGCAACCGAACTTGCTTATTCAGCGCCTTAGCAATTTCAACCAACTGTTGTTGGCCTAAACCTAAATCGCCCACGCGCGTATCTGGTGAGATAGACAAACTGACCTGAGCGAGTAATTTTTGGCAGCGTAGCGTCATCATGTCGTAATCAAGAACACCGTTAAGGGTGATTTCGCTGCCTAGGAAGATATTTTCCAGAACGGTCAGATCTTTAACCAGTGCTAATTCCTGGTGAATAATTGCAATACCCTTGCGTTCGGTATCACGAATATGGCTGGCCCTTATGGTTTCGCCGGAAAAAATGATATCGCCTTCGTAGGTTCCATGTGGATAAATACCACACAGCACTTTCATTAATGTCGATTTACCTGAACCATTTTCACCGCATAGTGAAACGATTTCGCCAGCATTCACCCTGAGGCTAACGTTATCAACAGCCTTCACTACGCCGAATGTCTTGGTAATGTTTTTCATTTCAAGAAGATATGGCATAACTGCTCCACATAAGCCAATAAGAGAACCCTGCGTGGACGTTCACGTATACCCGTGGCTATTTTGAAACCACGTTTGTTGCCCTCCGATTTTGCAGAGGGCATAACGCTTATAGATCGCTTTTCTTGTGGAATCCGTCTTTGATGACTGTCTCGTTAATATTGTCTTTGTTCACGTCAATTGGCGTTAGTAGCCGGGAAGGAACATCTTTCAGGCCATTATTCAGCGTGGAATCAGCTTTTGGCTGTTGGTCATTTCCGAGTTCGACTGCGATCTCTGCGGCAGTATTAGCGAGCAGAGTAATGGGTTTATAAACTGTCATCGTTTGTGTTCCGGCAACGATGCGTTTGATACCTGCAAGGTCTGCATCCTGTCCGGAAATAGCGACTTTTCCTGATAACCCTTGTGCGCTCAGCGCCTGGATCGCACCGCCAGCCGTTGCGTCATTTGAGGCAACCACTGCATCAATTTTGTTATTGTTGGCGGTTAACGCATTTTCCATAATCTTTAAGGCATTTTCAGGTAACCAACCGTCAACCCACTGATCGCCCACAACCTTAATTTTTCCGCTGTCGATATACGGTTTTAATACTTTCATTTGTCCGGCACGGAACAGTTTCGCATTATTATCGACTGGTGAACCGCCCATCAGAAAATAATTTCCTTGTGGTACGATATTGACTAATGATTGAGCCTGTAATTCTCCGACCTTTTCATTATCAAAAGAGATATAAAAGTCGATATCGGCATCATTGATCATGCGATCGTAAGCCAGTACTTTTATCCCTTCTTGTTTTGCTTCTTTGATAACGTTACTTAATACCTGGCCGTTGTAAGGGATTATCACAAGGACATCAACGCCTCGGTTGATCATGTTTTCAATCTGCGACATTTGGGTTTCTTCATTACCATTCGCCGATTGCACAAATACTTTCGCCCCGAGAGATTCAGCTTTGCTGACGAAAATATCGCGGTCTTTCTGCCAGCGTTCCAGACGGAGATCATCAATTGCCATACCGATTTTAACTTCTTTGGCATGACCTGCGACGCTGGTGAGTAAAAGAGAGGTACAGACAGTGAGTAAAATATTTTTCATCTTCATAATCGTGATGCCTTTTGTAGGGGATAGACAACAGTAAAAGTAACAATCACAGCGTAAGACGTAGCAGATTTTTAACAGGTAATGCACAGAAGGCAATTATAGATTTTTATCTTCCAGTTACGTTTTTTGGTTTATTTTCTAATTTATGACCGGGATCTTATTTTAAATGATTGACCAGCATGATTACATTTATCTTTGATAAGTAACGTTTTTTTAATTGAAGGTTTTTATTTTGAGAAGTGGCGCACACTTGTGAATTATCTCAATAGCAGTGTGAAATAACATAATTGAGCAATATGTGGGGAGTGCCCAATATTACGACATTATCAATCACCCGCCGCATTACCTGATTATGGAGCTCATTATGCAAGCCTATTTTGACCAGCTTGATCGTGTTCGTTATGAAGGCACTAAATCAACCAATCCATTAGCATTCCGCCACTACAACCCAGATGAAATTGTGTTGGGTAAGCGCATGGAAGATCATTTGCGATTTGCGGCCTGCTACTGGCATACCTTTTGCTGGAATGGTGCCGATATGTTTGGCGTTGGCGCGTTTAATCGCCCGTGGCAACAGCCTGGTGAAGCGCTGGAATTAGCGAAGCGGAAAGCGGATGTGGCATTTGAGTTTTTCCACAAACTGAACGTGCCTTACTACTGTTTCCACGATGTTGACGTCTCACCTGAAGGCGCCTCGCTGAAAGAGTATAAAAACAACTTTGCCCAGATGGTTGATGTTCTGGCGGAAAAACAGGAACAGAGCGGTGTAAAACTGCTGTGGGGTACGGCAAACTGCTTTACTAACCCGCGTTACGGCGCAGGCGCGGCCACTAATCCGGACCCGGAAGTTTTCAGTTGGGCGGCCACGCAGGTCGTGACTGCCATGGATGCCACGCATAAATTAGGCGGCGAGAACTATGTCCTGTGGGGCGGTCGTGAAGGTTATGAAACGCTGCTGAATACCGATCTGCGTCAGGAACGCGAGCAGATTGGACGCTTTATGCAACTGGTGGTGGAGCACAAACACAAAACTGGTTTTCAGGGGACGCTGCTGATCGAACCGAAGCCGCAGGAACCAACAAAACACCAGTACGATTACGATGCAGCGACTGTTTATGGCTTCCTGAAGCAGTTCGGTCTGGAAAAAGAGATCAAACTGAATATCGAAGCAAACCACGCCACACTGGCGGGTCACTCATTCCATCATGAGATCGCCACCGCTATCGCCCTTGGTCTGTTTGGCTCTGTCGATGCAAACCGCGGTGACGCGCAACTGGGCTGGGATACTGACCAGTTCCCGAACAGCGTGGAAGAGAATGCGCTGGTGATGTACGAAATCCTGAAAGCAGGTGGCTTCACCACCGGCGGTCTGAACTTTGATGCCAAAGTACGTCGCCAGAGCACCGATAAATACGATCTGTTCTATGGGCATATTGGTGCTATGGATACCATGGCGCTGTCGCTGAAAGTCGCGGCCCGTATGATTGAAGACGGTGGTCTGGATCAGCGAGTGGCAAAACGCTATGCCGGTTGGAATAGTGAGCTGGGCCAGCAAATTCTGAAAGGTCAGATGACGTTAACGGAAATTGCGCAGTACGCTGAACAACATAACCTGGCACCAGTGCACCAAAGCGGTCATCAGGAACTGCTGGAAAATCTGGTAAACCAGTATTTGTTCGACAAATAACAGGCCTCTGAGAGCGTGCGTAAGCCCGGATAGCTTTGCGCTACCGGGCATTTCTTTAAGGAAAGATACCCTATGTATATCGGGATAGATCTTGGTACATCAGGCGTAAAGGTAATCCTGCTGAACGAGCAGGGTGATGTGGTGGCCTCACAAGCGGAGAAGCTCACGGTCTCACGTCCTCATCCGTTATGGTCGGAGCAGGATCCTGAACAGTGGTGGCTGGCAACGGATCGCGCCGTAAAAGCGCTGTCTCAGCAACATTCACTCAGAGGGGTGAAGGCGCTAGGGATTGCCGGACAAATGCACGGTGCGACACTACTTGATAAGCAACAGAAGGTATTACGCCCGGCAATTTTGTGGAATGACGGACGCTGCGCTGAAGAGTGCGTGATGCTGGAAAATCTGATTCCGCAGTCCCGTAAGATCACGGGCAATCTGATGATGCCTGGTTTTACTGCGCCAAAACTGCTGTGGGTTCAACGCCATGAGCCGGAGATTTTCCGCCAGACTGAGAAAGTCCTGTTACCGAAAGATTATCTGCGTCTGCGCATGACCGGTGATTTTGCCAGCGATATGTCTGATGCGGCGGGTACGATGTGGCTGGATGTGGCGGAGCGTGACTGGAGTGATGTCATGCTGGAAGCATGTGGTCTGACCCGTGAGCATATGCCTGCTTTGTATGAAGGTAGCGAAATTACCGGGACACTGTTGCCTGCTGTTGCCCAATCATGGGGAATGTCGGAAGTCCCGGTCGTTGCTGGCGGTGGTGACAACGCGGCGGGAGCGGTTGGCGTAGGCATGATGAATGCTGGTCAGGCGATGCTCTCGCTGGGTACCTCTGGTGTCTATTTTGCGGTCAGTGATGGGTTCCTCAGCAAACCAGAAAGCGCGGTGCACAGTTTTTGCCACGCCTTACCTGAGCGCTGGCACCTGATGTCGGTTATGCTCAGCGCGGCGTCCTGCCTTGACTGGGCGGTGAAATTAACCGGGCTGGCGAACGTTCCGGCACTGATTAGCGCGGCGCAACAGGCGGATGACAACGCCGGTCCTGTCTGGTTTTTACCCTATCTGTCCGGTGAACGTACGCCGCACAACAACCCGCAGGCGAAGGGCGTGTTTTTTGGTTTGGCCCATCAACATGGTCCGGCTGAACTGGCTCAAGCTGTTCTGGAAGGGGTCGGTTTTGCGTTGGCAGACGGGATGGATGTGGTGCATGCCTGCGGCGTTAAACCGGCCAGCATTACGTTGATTGGTGGTGGGGCGCGCAGTGAATACTGGCGACAGATGCTGTCTGATATCAGTGGATTGCAACTGGATTACCGTACTGGTGGCGATGTCGGCCCTGCTTTGGGGGCGGCACGTTTGGCGCAAATTGCAATAAACCCCCGGAAGCCATTATCTGATTTACTGCCTCAGCTTGTGCTGGAGCAGTCGCATTACCCTGACGCAGAGCGCCATGCTCTCTTTCAGCAACGTCGCGAAACCTTCCGTCGTATCTACCAGCAATTGCTACCGCTAATGTCCTGACCTTATCCCTCTCTGCTCAGTAGAGGGGGATAAATCTTCTGTATGACTAAATCAAAACAATAGAAATTGAGTATGAATTAATTCTTAAATCTCAGCGTTGGCACTATTTCCTGTGTGATCTCCTTTGGGTACTTCATATCATCATCCCTGATGGATAAGGAGATCCCAATGAAGACTTTGAGGTTGTGGTCATGGATGTTATTCCTTTCTGGCGCACTTATTTACATTGTTGGTTTATGGCGGGCATGCCCACTGTTGAGTGGAAAAGGGTATTTTTTGGGTGTGTTGGTGACGGGGATGTTCGTTACGTATGCTTATCATCATGCTAAAAATCTTAATCAGAATGATGAACGCTTTTCCTCTGTATGTCAGATGGTGGCATTGATAACAACAGGATTACTGTTGGTAGGAATATGGAATGCCCCGTTATTACCTGTCGAAATGGGGCTGTATCCGGCGGCATTCGTAATGGGTTTACTGGGACAGATCCTGCTGTTGCGTCCGTTGAAAAAAGATCAACCTGATGAGACTTAACTCACCAGTCTGCGCGTATCTATTCGTTGCAACAGTATGGAAAGCAGCAAGCAACCTGCCAGGGTGGCGCTAAAAATCCACAGCATGTCCAGCGGGGGCCACGCTTTAAACTCGATCCCATTCGTGCGCAATGCATGAATGATCAGCGCATGGAAGCCATAAATACCCAGTGAATGGCGAGAAATAAGGCCAAGTACCGGTATGGTGCGCGTGCTGAGCGTATTTTTGATTAGTGTCAGCAGTGATATAGCGCAAATAAATACCATTGGACCGCAATAGAGATACCAGGTATCGGCAAAATTGCCTCGCCAGTGGAGTTCATGCAACGTCCCCCGAGAAATAATAACCACGCTAACGAGACACAGTAACGCACTGAGCCAGGTTAATGCGCGTTTTTGCGTCTCCATTATGCCAATTGCCCGCCCCAGCATGCCGTACAGAATGTAATAGAACGTATCGCCGTTGATGTATAAGTTGATGGGCAGCCACTCAAAACCGCTGATTTTTTGCGATACGGTGTTGGGATTGGCAATGACACCAAGTACAACCATTAGCGCCAGCAGCGTTTTCCCGCTGATATTCTTCACCTGAATCAGTGGTGATACCAGATAGATGACGGCGATGGCGAAGAAAAACCACAGGTGATAGAACACCGGTTTCTGCAACAGATTTATTAGCGATAGCCTGGCATTGATTGAGGTAAATAACAGGATGTAGGCCAGTGCTACGGAGCTGTAAAACAGAATGCAGAGTGCGATACGCACAAAATGTCGCGGCTGAGCACTTCGCTCGCCAAAAAAGAGATAACCCGAGATCATAAAAAACAACGGTACGCTGACGCGTGAGGCTGAATTTAGCACATTGGCAAGATCCCAGTTTACTGGGCTGACGATTTGCGCATTAGTGATGTACCAGGTAGTGGTATGAATCATAACTACCATTAAACAGGCAATCCCTCGCAGGTTATCAATCCAGAAAATTTTGGGCTGCATCAGTTCCTCTGTTTCCATTTAAAAATAATCTGACTGGCATTTTGTCGGCGTGTCTCACTGGAATAATCCGAGTTCTTACGCTAAAGCTTGTGGTGGTCCGAGGAGATTCTCACAATAGGAATCGAGTTTCAGACATAAATAATAATAAGACTGACCAGCAAAACAGGCGGTAATAAAATGATGATGAAGTATTTCTTTCCTGTGATGGTGACAACCTTCCTGTTGGCAGGATGCGCCGACCCTCAATCGTCCGTGGCCGAACAGAAGGCGCAAAAGGTCAAAGTCACTCCTACGCGTTCGCTGGATATGGAATCATTGTGCAAAAATGAGGCTGCCGAACGCTATAACACTGCGACCCAGAAAATTGATGTTACCGGCTTTGAACAATTCCAGGGTAGCTATGAGATGCGCGGTTCTACCTTCCGTAAAGAGAGTTTTGTCTGCTCATTTGATGCAGACGGGCAGTTTTTGCACCTTTCCATGCGCTAAGTGCACCCTTTTTCCCGTTTCGTACTGTATATCTTGCAGCCAGCGGGTATACTGACCGCTTCCTTTAAATCCACACGTATCCAGCACGAAATAATATGCAAAAGTTTGATACCAGGACCTTCCAGGGCTTGATCCTGACCTTACAGGATTACTGGGCTCGCCAGGGCTGCACCATTGTTCAACCATTGGACATGGAAGTCGGCGCGGGGACTTCTCACCCAATGACCTGCCTGCGCGCGCTGGGGCCGGAGCCGATGGCAACTGCTTATGTGCAGCCTTCTCGTCGTCCGACCGACGGTCGCTACGGCGAAAACCCGAACCGCTTACAGCACTACTATCAGTTCCAGGTCGTCATTAAGCCGTCACCGGACAATATTCAGGAACTGTACCTGGGCTCTCTGAAGGAGCTGGGTATGGACCCGACCATTCACGACATTCGTTTCGCGGAAGATAACTGGGAAAACCCAACGCTGGGTGCCTGGGGTCTGGGTTGGGAAGTGTGGCTGAACGGCATGGAAGTCACGCAGTTCACCTACTTCCAGCAGGTGGGTGGTCTGGAATGCAAGCCGGTGACCGGGGAAATTACCTACGGTCTGGAACGTCTGGCCATGTACATTCAGGGCGTAGACAGCGTTTACGACCTGGTCTGGAGCGACGGCCCGCTGGGTAAAACCACTTACGGCGACGTGTTCCATCAGAACGAAGTGGAGCAATCCACCTACAACTTCGAATACGCCGATGTGGATTTCCTGTTTACCTGCTTCGAGCAGTACGAGAAAGAAGCTCAGCAGTTGCTGGCACTGGAAAATCCGCTGCCGCTGCCTGCCTACGAGCGTATTCTGAAAGCCGCCCATAGCTTCAACCTGCTGGATGCGCGTAAAGCCATCTCCGTCACCGAGCGTCAGCGCTATATTTTGCGCATTCGCACCCTGACTAAAGCAGTGGCAGAAGCTTACTACGCTTCCCGTGAAGCCCTTGGCTTCCCGATGTGCAACAAAGACAAATAAGAGGCGGCCATGTCTGAGAAAACTTTTCTGGTGGAAATCGGCACTGAAGAGCTGCCACCAAAAGCACTGCGCAGCCTGGCAGAGTCCTTTGCTGCGAACTTTACCGCGGAGCTGGATAACGCCGGCCTCGCGCACGGCAATGTTGAGTGGTTTGCCGCCCCGCGTCGTCTGGCGCTGAAGGTAGCCGCTCTGGCTGAGTCTCAACCTGACCGCGAAGTTGAAAAACGCGGTCCGGCAATTGCCCAGGCATTTGATGCCAGCGGTAATCCGAGCAAAGCGGCAGAGGGTTGGGCGCGTGGTTGCGGCATCACTGTTGATCAGGCTGAACGCCTGACCACTGATAAAGGTGAGTGGTTGCTGTATCGTGCGCATGTGAAAGGCGAAAGTGCTGAAACGCTGCTGCCTGACATGATCGCCACCTCGCTGGCTAAGCTGCCGATCCCGAAACTGATGCGTTGGGGTGCGTCTGATGTTCACTTTGTGCGTCCGGTTCACACTGTGACCTTGCTGTTGGGCGACAAAGTTATTCCGGCAACGATCCTGGGTATTCAGTCCGATCGCGTGATTCGTGGCCACCGCTTTATGGGCGAGCCGGAATTCACCATCGACAATGCCGATCAGTATCCTGAAATCCTGCGTCAGCGCGGTAAAGTGATTGCCGATTACGCCGAGCGTAAGGCAAAAATTAAAGCCGATGCCGAAGAAGCGGCGCGTAAGATTGGTGGTAACGCCGATCTGAGCGAAAGTCTGCTGGAAGAAGTCGCCTCTCTGGTTGAATGGCCAGTGGTGCTGACGGCAAAATTTGAAGAAAAATTCCTCGCCGTACCTTCTGAAGCGCTGGTCCACACCATGAAAGGTGACCAGAAGTACTTCCCGGTATATGCGAACGACGGCAAACTGCTGCCGAACTTTATCTTCGTTGCCAATATCGAGTCTAAAGATCCACAGCAAATCATCTCCGGTAACGAGAAAGTGGTTCGTCCGCGTCTGGCTGATGCCGAGTTCTTCTTCAATACCGACCGCAAAAAACGTCTGGAAGACCATTTGCCGCGCCTGCAAACCGTGCTGTTCCAACAGCAACTGGGTACGTTGCGTGATAAGACCGATCGTATTCAGGCGCTGGCGGGCTGGATTGCCGGTCAGATTGGCGCTGATGTTAATCATGCGACCCGTGCGGGCCTGCTGTCAAAATGTGACCTGATGACCAACATGGTCTTCGAGTTCACTGACACTCAGGGCGTGATGGGCATGCACTACGCACGTCATGATGGCGAAGCGGAAGATGTTGCTGTGGCGCTGAACGAACAGTATCAGCCTCGCTTTGCCGGCGATGAGTTGCCGTCCAACCCGGTTGCCTGTGCGGTAGCGATTGCCGATAAGATGGACACCCTGGCGGGTATCTTCGGTATCGGCCAGCATCCGAAAGGTGACAAAGACCCGTTTGCACTGCGTCGTGCTGCGCTGGGCGTACTGCGTATCATTGTTGAGAAAAACCTGACTTTGGATCTGCAAACGCTGACCGAAGAAGCGGTTCGTCTGTACGGTGATAAGCTGACTAACGCCAATGTGGTTGATGACGTTATCGACTTTATGCTCGGCCGCTTCCGCGCCTGGTATCAGGATGAAGGTTACAGCGTTGATACCATTCAGGCTGTGCTGGCGCGTCGTCCGACTCGTCCGGCTGATTTCGACGCACGCATGAAGGCGGTTTCGCACTTCCGTACGCTGGAAGCCGCATCTGCGCTGGCTGCTGCCAACAAACGTGTATCGAACATTCTGGCGAAGTCAGAAGAGAAGCTGAATGACCGCGTGAATGCGTCAACGCTGAAAGAGCCGGAAGAGATTGCGCTGGCGATGCAGGTTGTCGTGCTGCGTGACAAGCTCGAGCCGTTCTTCGCTGAAGGCCGCTACCAGGAAGCGCTGGTTGAGCTGGCTGAACTGCGTGAGCCTGTGGATGCTTTCTTCGAGAAAGTGATGGTGAACGTCGAGGATAAAGAGCTACGTATTAACCGTCTCTCTATGCTCGAAAAACTGCGCGAGCTGTTCCTGCGCGTGGCGGATATTTCACTGCTGCAGTAATTGTCGTGAAATGACTTAGAAAATGCCGGATAAGCAAAATTGCGCTATCCGGCATTTTTTATGCTATCAGCGCAGTTGCAATTCTGTCAGGCAGGTCTGGCTATCATTCATCGTCTTAATGGAATGAGCCGCACTTTTACCGTTATAACTCACTTCGATCGTGCCTTCTATATTGCGCGGTAGCCATACGCCGATAAATCCATTACGGCCGCTTTTCATCTCTTTTTGTACGACAACATCACCTTTGTTATCCGTCACTTTGACATCAAAAGTCTTCTCAGGCATTTCGCCCTGGCAGCCAGAGAGACTGTGGTTAAAGCAGGGGTGCGTTTGCCATTCATAAGGGGCAAAGGACAGGTAGAACTTATCGCCGAGCGGCAGTGTATAAACCTGCTCACCGGAAGACAGCTTAAGAGCCGTACTGGTAACGGAAGCAGAGTAGGGTAATGGACGACTCTGAGGCGACTGGTCAATGGTTTCTACCATTTGTTCGACGGATTTCCCGCTAAGCCCATGTTGCGCCAGAAAGGTTGACTCTGGGGTTGCTGCAAATACGTTACTGGCTGTGAATAAACCCAAAAGCAGCAGCAGTGAGGATTTCGACATAGCTTCAATTCCTTGTGAAAATTGTGGAATACATGCCGACGTACTATAAAGCTTGCCCTTAGGGAAAGGTCAAAGGTGTAGTGGGTAAAGTAATGCAAAGAAGAGAGGAGAGGGATTTATCGCAACGTGCAAATAAAAAAATCCCCGCCATTTGGCAGGGATCTTGAATTCTGAGCTTTTTTAAGCTTACAGGCTGGTTACGTTGCCAGCTGCCGGGCCTTTAGCGCCGCTTTCGATGGTGAAGGAAACTTTCTGACCTTCGTCCAGGGATTTGTAGCCATCGTTCTGGATAGCAGAGAAGTGTACGAACACGTCTTTAGAGCCATCGTCAGGAGTGATGAAGCCGAAACCTTTGTCAGCGTTGAACCATTTTACGATACCAGTCATTTTACCGGACATAGTGTATTACCTTTTAAAAAATAAGTGTGCCTTTCGGCGATATGGCGTGCTTTACAGATTTTTTAACAGTAAAGGAAATGCTCACTACGAAGGGTATCAACGATAACTCTTGAAGGGACTTGCCTTACTAAACTGCTTTAATGGTCTGTACGTCAAACCGTTGAGTGCATTAACTCATTTTACGCATAGGGATGCAACTACTATTTTCTTTTTTGTGGATAGCGACGGCGAGAAAACGGCCCTTTTTCAGGGCCGTTCTTAAATCAAATGTGAAAAATGTTCTAATCCATCAACTGCTTACTTAATCTTGGGTCCGCCTGTATCAGGCGCATCAATTTCAATTCAGTGCTGGAAGGCTTTACGCGTTTAGACTCCCACTCATGGACCATCGCGACCGTCACGCCCATTACACGGGCAAAATCATCTGTTTTTAATCCAGTCCCTCGTCGTAGCTGTTCAAATTCGGTGAAAGGGTTGGATTTTTGCGTCAGGGTTACCGTCTGCGATACATCTTTAAAAACAATCTGTTCCAGACTGCTCAGCAGTTCAAACATAGGATCTTTGTATTCCATTGAGAACTCCTAAAATCACACAACGGGATCGTGAATTTGATCAAAGCTCATTAAGAATAGTCGTAAAAAATGAAGGCGGACTGAAGGTTCTGGTTATGGATTCGTTTCAGCGTCTCGCGTGGGGCAACCTGTAGTTTGCTAACGATTTGATAACGGTCGGGATCTCCAGACAACGGATCCCAATTGTAAAGATTACTAAAAAATTACACCGTGCGAGGAATGGAACATTGGTTAGTAAAGGAAGGACGATGGGAAGGGGGATTTTCCCTTACAAGATTATGTGGAAAGGGTATCTTGCGGGGCTGACCTGGACTATCCTTGTCATCGTCAGGCACGCGGGTGTCGTTGTGCGCATTTTTGGGTGAAAGGAGTATTAAAATGGCGACAGGTAAGTCCTGCTCTCGCTGGTTTGCGCCTGTTTTGGCGCTCTTAATGGTAGTTGGCCTGAGTGGGTGTTTTGATAAAGAAGGCGATCAGCGTAAAGCGTTTATCGATTTTCTGCAGAATACTGCAATGCGTAGTGGGGAGCGTTTACCGACGCTTACCGCCGATCAGAAAAAACAGTTTGGCCCGTTTGTGTCCGATTACGCGATTCTTTACGGCTATTCGCAGCAGGTAAATCAGGCGATGGACTCCGGTCTGCGTCCGGTTGTTGATAGCGTCAATGCAATTCGTGTTCCTCAGGATTATGTGACTCAGCGTGAACCGCTACGTCAGGCAAATGGTGCGCTGGGTGTGTTAGGACAGCAGTTGCAGAACGCGAAACTCCAGGCCGATGCTGCACACGGTGCGTTGAAGCAGAGCGACGACCTGAAGCCTGTTTTTGATCAGGTCTACAACAAAGTGGTAACCGCGCCTGCTGAGGCGTTACAGCCGCTGATACCTGCCGCGCAAATCTTCACGCAGCAGTTGGTACAGGTAGGTGATTTTGTGGCGCAACAGGATACGCAGGTGAGCTTTGTTGCGAACGGTATCCAGTTCCCAACATCACAACAGGCAAGTCAGTACAATACGCTGATTGGCCCGCTGGCTTCTCAGCACCAGGCCTTTACTCAAGCCTGGACTGCTGCGGTGAGTGCAGCCCAGTAATGGCAGTGTGCCGGATGGCGGCTTCGCCTTGTCCGGCCTATAGCTATATACAAAATGCCGGGTATGCGTTAACGCAACCCGGTATTTTTTACCCCAAAATCTGCGGGTTCACGCAGTTTTTCTCGACCTTTCCTTGTAGCGCATCGATTAAGTTATCTACCGCACAGGCCGCCATGTTATAGCGTGTTTCATGGGTTGCTGAGCCAATATGCGGTACTGCCACTACGTTTGGCAGTGACAGCAGCGGTGAGTCTACCGACAGCGGTTCCTGCTCAAACACATCCAGACCTGCCGCATGAATCTCCCCGTTTTTTAGAGCAGCAATCAGCGCGGTTTCATCCACGACCGGACCACGACCCGCATTGATGAAAATGGCGGAGGACTTCATTTTGGCAAACTGCTCTGTACTAAACAGGTGATGCGTTTCTTCTGTTAACGGCAGAATCAGGCAGACAAAGTCAGACTCCTGCAGCAGTGTGTCCAGATCGCAGTAACGCGCGTTGAAGCGCTCTTCTGCTTCCTTATGGTGGCGTCGCGCGTTGTAGAGAATCGGCATGCCAAAACCGAAATGAGCACGTTGCGCCAGAGCCAGCCCAATGCGGCCCATGCCGACAATCCCCAGCGTTTTGTGGTGCACATCGGTGCCAAACCAATCTGGGCCAATACTTTTGGTCCATTCACCGACTTTCACTCGTTCAGCTACTTCAACCACGCGGCGGGCTGTGCTTAGCACCAGCGCCATCACCGTATCAGCGACGGTTTCTGTCAGCACTGTTGGCGTGTGCATCAACAGCACCTTATGTGCGTTGAGAGCATCGACGTCAAAATTGTCATAGCCGACGGAGATTGTTGATGTCGCACGCAGTTTGGGCATTTTCTCCAGCAGGGCGGTATTGACGGTTTCACTTGAGCCTAACAGTCCCTCCGCGCTGGCAAAGGCCTGTGCGTGCTGTGTTACTGTTTCCGGGCGCAAGTTGGGCACCTGAGTCACAGTAAAATGCTCTTCCAGGCGTTGCAGCAAATCGTCAGGTAACGCTTTGTAGAGAATAATGGACGGCTTCATACGAATCTCCGTAAGTTAGTGTTTAAGCGTGGTGCGCGCCAGTTGGAAGTTGCTGATTATTAGCAGAACTTGGTCTGACAATCAGAGTTAGCCATACTGAGGCAAAAAGCGCTACCCCCATAAAAATGTATGAGGCGGAAGGGCTGCCGGTGGTGCCATTGAGGTAGCCGACAAACCAGGAACCAAAGAATGAGCCTAATGCGCCCATGCTGTTAATCAGTGCCATTGCTCCCCCGGCAACGTTACGAGGCAGCATTTCTGGAATGATGGCGAAGAAGGGACCGTAAGGAGCGTACATTGCCGCACCTGCAATCACCAACAAGGTGTATGAAACCCAGAAGTGGTCAGCACCAACGGCCCAGGAGCCGATAAAGGCGAAAGCGGCGATCAGTAACAGCGGCCAGACAAACAGTTTACGGTTTTGCAGTTTATCTGAAGCCCATGAGACCAGAATCATCGCTGCCGTTGCTGCCAGATAAGGTACTGATGAAAGCCAACCGACCTCCACCATACCTAAATTTGCGCCACCACTACGGATGATGGACGGGAGCCACAGGACGAAGCCGTAGACGCCAATACTCCAGGTAAAATACTGCAGGCACAACAAGATCACGTTACGTGAGCGGAAAGCTTCACTGTAATTACGTACGGCTTTAATACCCTGCTGCTCTTTTTCCAGTTGGGCCTGCAGCGCCGCTTTCTCGGATTCCGACAACCAGCCCACCTGTGAAGGTTTGTCTTTTACCAGCACCCACCAGCAAAACGCCCAGATGATGGCCGGGAAGCCCTCAATGATGAACATTTCACGCCAGCCCAGCGCTTGAATCAGATAACCGGAAACAACGGACATCCACAGGACGGTTACCGGATTGCCGAGGATCAGGAAGGTATTGGCGCGTGAACGTTCGGACTTCGTAAACCAGTTACTGATATAAATCAGCATCGCGGGCATGACCGCGGCTTCAACAACGCCAAGAATGAAGCGAATGGCAGCGAGCATGGGGATGTTACTGACCATACCGGTCAGTGACGCGCAGGCTCCCCACAGGATCAGGCAGATAAAAATCAGTTTTCGTACGCTACGGCGCTCGGCGTAAATCGCTCCAGGGATCTGGAAGAAGAAATAACCGAGGAAAAACAGGGCACCCAGCAGGGAGGAAATCCCTTTGGTAATGCCGAGATCTTCGTTGATTCCGGCGGCGGATGCGAAGCTGAAGTTCGCGCGATCAAGGTACGCCAGACTGTACGTGATAAACACGATCGGCATGATGTACCACCAGCGTTTTGCTGCATTTGTTGAGCTATTCATAGATTGCCCTCTGGTTATGCTGTTATGCCGCCTCTGCATGTAGGGTACAGAGAGGGTCGGGGGTTTATTCCCCTAATTGTTCACGTGTGGGTAAGCCTTCGCTGTCGCCCTGAACCTGAATGGCCAGTGCACCAATTTTGTTGCCTCGGGTTACTGCCTGATGCAGAGAGCGTCCTTCCAGTAGTGCACTGATTACACCCACGGCAAAACCATCGCCCGCGCCAACGGTGTCGACAACGTTGTCGACTCTCACTGGCGCGACACTACCGTGCTCGCCATTGGCGGCTTTATACCAGGCGCCATCGGCCCCGGTTTTGATGATCACTGCCTTGACGCCGTGGCGCAGATAAAAGTCTGCGATGCCTTCAGGGGTCTGTTGCCCGGTTAAAATCATGCCCTCTTTTAACCCCGGTAGAACCCAGTCAGCCTGAAAGGCTAATCGATTGAGTTTCTCCACCATTTCTGTTTCGCTTTTCCACAGCACCGGGCGTAGGTTCGGGTCAAATGAGATTGTCTTACCCATCGCTTTCATGGTGCGGGCAGTATGAGACAGCAGCGCATATGAACTTGCTGACAGTGCTGCCGCAACGCCGCTCAGGTGCAGATGACGCGCGCTGGAGAAGTATCCATCGTGATAATCCTCAACACTGAGGTGGCTGGCGGCGGAGCCTTTGCGGAAATACTCCACAATGGGATCGGTTCCATTTTCGGTTTTAGATTTTAACTGAAAGCCGGTTGCGTAGCGCCCGTCCTGGGTAACTCCCTGCGCATCAATCCCTTCTTTCGCCAGCGACTTAAGAATAAAACGACCAAAACTGTCGTTACCCACGCGACTCACCCAGCCGACCTTCAAGCCCAGGCGGGCAAGGCCGGTTGCCACATTGAGTTCAGCGCCCGCTACGCGCTTGATAAACTGCTCTACGTCCGCCAAATCACCCGTTTGCGTGGCGACAAACATCGCCATCGCTTCACCAATGGTGACGACATCCAGTGAATTTTTCATGCGTTACTCCTTGCGTAACAGATCGACGTAGTGACGGGTTACCGCCGCCAAATCTTGCCCTTCCAGGGGAAACTCAATGCCGCGCGGCACATCTGCGGGCAGTTTGTTTAGCAGCGTCATCCAGCGTGAGTCTGCTTCATCAGGCGGCACAGCACGATAGCTGTCGTGATGTGGTGTGGCGGCTTTCACATGGATATATCCCACGGCAGATGCCAGCTGCTGCGCTGCTTCTTCCGGGGTGTCGCCTACCCACAACCAGTTGCCCATATCGAAGGTCAGAGTTACCGGCAGGTTCAGGGTCTGGCAGGCTTCGTTAAAACGCTGCATTGGTTGCAGGCGGCCACAAGGTGTTTGATCATTTTCGACGACCAGCTCCATACCACTGGTATCCAGCCAGTTACGCAATGTGTCGAACTGATCTGTATGGGAAAAATGTCCGAGGGATACTTTTAACCACAGCGCCTGCAGGACCTGTGCTTCCTGAAGCAGTGATGGGATCCGGGGATTGAGACTACCATCTTCAAGGAACAGCGGCTCTGGTGCGGAGTAGCAGGCCAGCAGACCAAAAATTTCAATAGCTGACGCCATGGTTGACAGCGTGTTGAGCTCGGTGTTGGTCAACATTTCGCGGCGAATTTCGACGCCGTCCGCGCCAGCTTCTGCAATGACGGGCAATATCGCGGTTTGCCCACCGGCTGCGCGTACCTGGTCATAGCCGTAGGCGGCGGTGACCACCATAATTTTTCTGTTCATGGAAACTCCAAAACTATCGCTCTTGCTATAACGCTAAATGGAACCGGTTCCAAAGAAAAGGGCATGATGCCGAATTTATGATCACCATCACGAAGGAAATTTAGCGGGCGGTGGAGCCGCGAACGATCAGTTCACCGGAGAAAACCTGCTCCTGAATGGCATCGGATCCACCATTAATCCGGCGCACAACCTGCTCTACGGCGGTATAACCAATCTGCCACGTCGGCTGTTTCAAAGTAGTAATGCCCACGCCTGCCAGCTCGGCCCATTCCAGCTCATCAAAACCGAGCAGGCCGATGTCGCTGCCCCAATTGAGGCCAATCCGCTTCAGTGCGCGGGCAACCTGTAGCGTGAGGGCGCCGTTGGCTGAGATAACAGCTTTGCGCATTCCCCGATGTTGTTGGTGAAACTGGCGCAGCGTGTCATCCAGTTGCATATTTTCCGCCAACGGGACTTCGGCATTTTCTGCGATGACGCCAGGGTATTGTGCCAGCGTCGCGCGAAAGGCACTCAGGCGCTCGCGGCGAGTATTAACCATGCCTAAAGGTTCGCTGAGAAACAGAATAGCTTCAAAACCTTGTTCGACCAGGTGCTCAGTGGCGACCGTTGCTGCCTGAGTGTTATCGAGCCCGACCATGTCGCAGGCGAAATCAGGGATTTTACGGTCAATTAGCACCATCGGTAGTGCGGACTGTTGCAGGCGGTTTAACCCCTCTTCACGCATGCCTACAGCATTCACCACAATTCCTTCAACCTGGTAGCTTCGCAGCAGGTCGAGATAATGCAGTTCCTGATCCACTTCGTTGTTGGTGTTACAGACCAGAGGGGTAAAACCTTTTTCGCGACAGGCCGCTTCAATACCGCTCAGGACATTAACGGAGTAGGGATTGGTAATATCGGCGATAATCAGTCCGATCAGACGGGTACGGCCATGTTTCAGGCCTCGCGCCATCAGGCTGGGGCGATAGTCGAGATCGGCAATGGCTTGTTCAATACGGGCCAACAGCGCGTCGGATAGCAGATGTTTCTCACCGTTAAGGTAACGTGAAATGCTGGTCTTACCCGTTTTAGCGGCTTTTGCCACATCGCTGATGGTTGGGCGTGCTGATTTTGCCATTAAGGTTCCCTCGCCAGAAAGTGAGAACACCTTAACGCGAAAATTGACGATGGCAAGTGCTTCCTGCCGGACGTAGGCCGGGCAAGGCGGAGCCTCCACCCGGCGCATACGTTTACTGGATTGGGCTTAAGGTGATCTCTACACGACGGTTCTGTGCTTTGCCTTCGGCGGTGCTGTTGCTGGCGATCGGGTTCGCCGGGCCCATACCACGGGTGCGAATACGGTTTGCTTCCACACCCTGAGTGATCAGGGCACTGGCTACAGAGTCAGCACGCTGTTGTGACAGGCGCATATTCAGATCCTGGCTGCCGGTGCTGTCAGTAAAGCCTAATACGTTTACTGCGGTTTTATTGTACTCTTTCAGCACCATTGCCACGCCGGTAAGGGTGTTTGCCCCTGCTGGTTTCAGGTTAGCGCTACTGCTGTCGAAGGTGACGTTATTTGGCATATTCAGAATGATGTTATCGCCACTGCGCGTCACGCTTACGCCAGTTCCCTGCATTTTTTCGCGTAGTTTCGCTTCCTGCACATCCATGTAATAACCAATGCCACCACCAACAGCAGCACCTGCTGCTGCACCAATCAGCGCGCCTTTGCCGCGATCTTTCTTCGACGAGGAGAGCGCGCCAATGCCAGCGCCAACAAGCGAACCAATGCCCGCACCCATGCCGGATTTACCCGCTTCGCGCTCACCGGTATATGGGTTTGTTGTGCAGCCAGAAACTGCCAGGGCGCCGCTCACGATGGCAGCAATCACAAATACACGTTTCTTCATCTCAATTCCTTAATGACTTTTTTCTTCTTTACCACAGCGACCGTGGCGGATGATTATGACGTGTGAACATGAAGAAAATTCCAGGGAAGACTCTGAAATTTGTAAGTAACATTGAACGGCATAATAAATATCCCCGTCACATCGCATTCAGGAGTGCCATCTTGGCTAATTCACCCGCACGTTACTCGGTATTAACCGCCGCACACTGGGGACCCATTCTCGTGGAGACAGATGGCGATACCGTGTTCTCCTCCCGTGGCGCACTGCCCACATCCCACCCCAACTCTTTGCAAACCGTTGTATGCGATCAGGTACACAGCAAAACGCGGGTGCGTTTTCCTATGGTACGTAAAGGGTTTCTCGCCTCGCCAGAGGCTCCGCTGGGCGTGCGTGGGCAGGATGAGTTTGTCCGCGTAAGCTGGGATGACGCGCTGAATCTTATTCATACGCAGCATAAACGCATCCGTGAGAGCTACGGACCTGCTTCGATTTTTGCCGGCTCGTATGGCTGGCGTTCAAATGGTGTGTTACACAAAGCATCAACTTTGTTGCAGCGTTACATGGCGCTGGCAGGGGGGTATACCGGGCATCTGGGGGATTACTCTACCGGGGCTGCACAGGCCATCATGCCGTATGTGGTGGGTGGAAACGAAGTTTACCAGCAGCAGACCAGCTGGCCGGTGGTGCTGGAACACAGCGATGTGGTGGTGTTATGGAGCGCTAATCCGCTCAACACTCTGAAGATTGCCTGGAATGCCTCTGACGAACAAGGGCTGACGTACTTTGAGGCATTGCGAAACAGCGGCAAGCGGTTGATCTGCATTGATCCAATGCGATCGGAAAGCGTCGATTTCTTCGGTGACAAGATGGAATGGATAGCCCCACATATGGGGACCGACGTTGCGCTGATGCTGGGGATTGCGCATACGCTGGTGGAGAACGGCTGGCATGACGAGGCCTTCCTGGCTCGCTGTACTACCGGTTATGAACGGTTTGCTGATTATCTACTGGGAAAAACCGATGATATGGCCAAAACAGCAGAGTGGGCAGCGGATATTTGTGGAATTCAGGCGGTGAAAATACGCGAACTTGCCGAAATATTTCACCAAAATACCACTATGTTGATGGCTGGATGGGGTATGCAACGCCAGCAGTATGGTGAGCAAAAGCACTGGATGATTGTCACACTTGCCGCCATGCTCGGCCAAATTGGCACTCCTGGCGGAGGGTTTGGCCTCTCGTACCATTTTGCTAATGGCGGTAATCCGACACGTCGCGCTGCTGTCCTGGCCTCGATGCAGGGGAACGTAAAAGGCGGCACTGATGCGGTGGATAAAATTCCGGTGGCGCGTATTGTCGAAGCGCTGGAGAACCCCGGAGGTTTCTATCAGCACAACGGTATGGACAGACATTTTCCCGACATCCGTTTTCTCTGGTGGGCGGGCGGAGCAAACTTCACCCATCACCAGGACACGAATCGCCTGATCCGTGCCTGGCAAAAGCCAGAGCTGGTGGTTATCTCGGAGTGTTTCTGGACTGCGGCAGCCAGGCACGCCGATATTGTATTACCCGCAACGACCTCTTTTGAGCGCAACGATTTAACCATGACCGGGGATTACAGCAATCAGCATCTGGTGCCGATGAAACAGGTTGTTGCGCCGCGTGATGAAGCACGCAATGATTTTGATGTTTTTGCCGAACTGAGCGAGCGCTGGGAGCAAGGCGGTTACGAACGGTTTACGGAAGGCAAAAGCGAGCTGGAGTGGCTGGAGACTTTTTACAACATTGCCGGGCAACGCGGTGCCAGCCAGCAGGTGACGTTGCCACCATTCACCGAATTCTGGCAGGGAAATACACTCATCGAAATGCCGGAAGAATCAGCCAATGCGCAGTTTATCCGTTTTGCCGATTTTCGCCGAGACCCGCATAAGTATCCATTGAAAACGGAGAGCGGAAAGATCGAAATTTACTCGCAGAAGATTGCGGGTTACGGCTATGCAGATTGTTTGGGACACCCTATGTGGCTGGAGCCGGATGAATGGTTCGGGAATGCTGAACCCGACCAGTTGCAGGTGCTTTCAGCCCATCCGGCACACCGTTTGCACAGCCAGCTGAATTACAGTGCGCTACGTGAGAAGTATGCGGTAGCAGATCGGGAGCCAGTGACAATTCACCCACAGGATGCGCAAGCGCGTGGCATCGTGGATGGCGATACGGTCAGAGTGTGGAATCATCGCGGCCATATTCTGGCCGGTGCGGTGGTGACGGAAGGCATTAAAGCTGGAGTCATTTGTATTCACGAAGGTGCCTGGCCTGATTTAGATCTGTCTGCCGGGGGGATCTGTAAAAATGGTGCGGTGAATGTACTGACCAAAGATCTCCCCAGCTCAAAGCTGGGGAACGGCTGCGCGGGTAATACCGCGGTGGCGTGGCTCGAAAAGTACAGCGGGCCTGCGCTTGCGCTTACGGCGTTTGATCCGCCTGCCAGCTCATAATCCATGTTGGATGGTGAGTCTCTTCCTGCCATGCGCTGTCTTCTATTCGAAAACCCAGCGCATGGTAGAAATTCACCGCAGATTGATTCTTCTGGTAGACCTCCAGGCTGAGTAATGAAAAGCGCTGTTGCACATACTGCACCAGCGCTTTACCGATCCCACTTCTGATGGCGGCAGGCTCAACAAACAGTGCGCCCAAAAAGCGTTCTTCAATCACGCTGGCGAAGCCTTTTAGCACACCGTTTTCCTCCCATACCCAGGTTTGTGCGGCTGGCAAATAGACATCGCGTACAACGGACTCACTTTCGCGCCAGTAGCGTTCATCGATAAAGGGGTGGGCATAAATAGTGCTTTCCATCCATAGCGCCAGAATCGGTGCAAGATCGTCAGCCTTTGATTCGCGAATCATGTAGATCCTCCCGGGTAACAAATACAACCGGTGACATGGTCGTTAACCAGGCCGCAGGCCTGCATAAAGGAATAACAAATAGTGGTGCCAACAAACTTGAACCCGCGTTTTTTTAATGCCTTAGAGAGTGCGTCAGACTCAGGGGTGGAGGTGGGAATTTCGCTCAGACTGGCGGCGCGCGTCACCTGCGGTTGATTATTGACGAATGACCAGACGAACTCGTTAAAGGGTTCACCGTTTTTCTCCATCGCCAGGTATGCACGCGCGTTGCCAATAATGGCCTGAATTTTTCCGCGATGGCGAATAATGCCGGCATCCAGTACCAGCCTTTCTACGTCATCTTCGGTCATTGCTGCAACGGTTGCTGGCTCGAAGTGGTGAAAAGCGTGGCGATAGTTTTCCCGCTTCTTCAATACGGTGATCCACGACAATCCAGCCTGCTGTCCCTCCAGACAGATCATCTCGAACAGCTTTTTGCTATCGTTTTCGGGGACGCCCCATTCCTTGTCGTGATAGGCAATGTAAAGTGGATCCTGACTGACCCAGCCGCAACGCTGCATATTCTTCCTCGCTGTTTTTACTGGCGTAAAAAATTCATTCGGCCCGCCTTGACGCGCCAGCTAAAAAGACAATATTTAATACAGGGCCTGATGTGCCCGATATCCTTCACACAATGACAATAATATCGCCGAATTCGGCTCTTTTCTGGAGTCGCGTTGATGATTATAAGAAACAGTAGTGGTCGCCAGAGGTTAAGCTTTCTGGTGAGCGTCGTAGTATGTGCATTGTCCACCAATACCGCATATGGCTGGCAACAAGAATATATCGTTGATGCTATGTCAGGTCATACGGCTGAACGTTATACATGGGACAGCGATCACCAACCGCGTTATAACGACGTACTGGAAGAGCGCATTCGCTCCACTCAGAACGTAGCAGGACCGGTGATGAATATGGCGGACCAAAAGACTCTGGATGCAACCAGCGGTATGAGCATGGGCTGGAATTTTCCCCTGGCCAGGCAGGTAACTACTGGTCCGGTTGCTGCCCTGCATTATGACGGTTCAACAACCTCTACCTATAACGAGTTTGGGGACAGCGCGACCTCTGTGACACAAATCGATCCGCTGTGGCATGCCAGCGTGAGTACAGTTGGCTGGCGGGTAGATTCGCAGTTTGGCGATGTTAGACCGTGGGCGCAAATCAGCTATAACCAGCAGTTTGGCGAGAATATCTGGAAGGCGCAGTCTGGCCTCAGCCGTATGACGGCAGCGAGCCAGGACGGTAACTGGCTGGATGTCACCGTGGGGGCAGATATGCTGCTCAACCCGCACATGGCTGCTTATGCAGCGCTCTCTCAGGCGGAAAAAAGTACAAATAATAGTGACTATATGTACACCATGGGGGTGAGTGCCAAATTTTAACGAGATGATGCGTAACTAAAACAACTTTTTTACATATTTAGATCAATAATCGCACGCCTTCCAGCGATAGTGTGTACTAACTCATGCGAGAAAACTCAGTCCCCCGACTTTTTGTCTAGTCATTCATTCCGCAATCCAGGCATTTCATTCCGTCCTGATGGCATCTCATGCCTTTTTCTCCCTGCATAAACTGCACTTCGTTATGGTTGTCAGCAGAGAATTTCCCTTTTGTTTATGCAGGAAGACTGCCATGAAAACTTCTGATTATCAGCGTACCCGCTGGCTGACACTTATCGGCACTATCATTACCCAATTTGCCTTAGGTTCTGTTTATACCTGGAGCCTGTTTAATGGCGCGCTCTCCTCGAAGCTGGATGCGCCTGTCAGCCAGGTCGCATTTTCCTTTGGCTTGCTGAGCCTGGGCCTGGCGATTTCTTCTTCTGTCGCCGGTAAACTTCAGGAACGTTTTGGCGTGAAACGCGTCACCATGGCATCCGGTATCCTGCTGGGCGTGGGCTTTTTCTTAACGGCACACTCAGACAGCCTGATTATGTTGTGGCTGAGCGCAGGGGTATTGGTCGGCCTGGCGGACGGCGCTGGATATCTGTTAACGCTTTCTAACTGCGTAAAATGGTTCCCTGAGCGTAAAGGGCTGATTTCCGCCTTTGCTATCGGCTCTTATGGTCTGGGCAGCCTCGGGTTTAAATTTATCGACACCCATTTGCTGGCCACCGTTGGACTGGAAAAAACGTTCATCATCTGGGGTGCAATTGCGTTGGTGATGATTGTCTTTGGTTCCACGCTGATGAAAGATGCACCAAATCAGGAAGTGAAGTCAGTAAATGGCGTTGTTGAGAACGACTACACCCTGGCACAGTCCATGCGTAAACCACAGTACTGGATGTTGGCAGTGATGTTCCTGACAGCGTGTATGAGTGGTCTGTATGTGATTGGTGTGGCGAAAGATATCGCACAAAGCCTGGCGCATATGGATGTGGCGACGGCGGCCAATGCGGTAACGGTGATTTCTATCGCTAACCTGTCAGGTCGTCTGGTGCTGGGTATTCTGTCTGACAAAATTTCCCGTATTCGTGTTATCACCATTGGTCAGGTTGTTTCTCTGGTCGGTATGGCGGCACTGCTTTTCGCTCCGCTTAATAGCACGACCTTTTTTGCAGCGATTGCCTGTGTGGCGTTTAACTTTGGTGGCACCATTACCGTGTTCCCGTCACTGGTAAGTGAGTTCTTCGGCCTGAATAATCTGGCGAAAAACTATGGTGTTATCTACCTTGGCTTTGGGATCGGCAGCATTTGCGGTTCAATCATCGCCTCGCTGTTTGGCGGCTTCTATGTGACCTTCTGTGTTATCTTCGCGCTGCTTATCATCTCACTGGCACTGTCTACCACCATTCGTCAGCCACAGCGAAGCGTATTTACCGAGGCGCACGCCTAATCTTATTTAGTCGTCTGATTAATACACGGCGCATATATTTACAAAAATATGTGCGCTGTTTGCATTCTCCATAAGCACTTTTGCTCCCTCCTGTGGTCTACTTACCCGCGCTTGTAGACATTTCATCTCTGCTGTTGTCGCATCTTTCACCTGTCTGGTCTGATTGACTGTTGCACAGGGTGTTTTTATCCCGATTTCCAGGGTTTTTTTGCATGAGATATATTAAGTCGATGACGCAGCAAAAGCTTAGCTTCTTGCTTGCGCTCTATATCGGTCTGTTTATGAACTGCGCAGTTTTTTATCGCCGATTCGGCAGCTTTGCGCAGGAATTTACCGCCTGGAAAGGAATCTCTGCGGTCGTTGAATTAGCTGGCGCGGTGCTGGCGACCTTCTTTTTACTTCGTGTTCTCTCTTTATTTGGTCGACGCGTCTGGCGTGTAATGGCCACCTTTGTAGTGCTTTGCTCCGCAGGTGCAAGCTATTACATGACCTTCCTGAATGTGGTGATTGGTTACGGCATTATTGCCTCGGTAATAACCACAGATATTGATTTATCGAAGGAAGTTGTGGGCTGGCATTTCATCGCCTGGCTGGTTTCTGTCAGCGTTTTTCCTTTGCTCCTGATCTGGAGTAATCGCTGTCGTTACACCCTGTTAAAACAGGTTCGTACGCCAGGACAAAGGTGGCGTAGCGTGGCCGTGGTCGTGCTGGCTGGCCTGATGGTGTGGGCGCCGATTCGTCTGCTTGGTATGCAGCAGAAAACGGTTGAACGCGAAACGGGAATTGATTTACCCAGCTACGGCGGCGTAGTGGCGAACTCCTATCTGCCTTCAAACTGGCTTTCCGCGCTTGGATTGTATGCCTGGGCACAGGTTGATGAGTCTTCAGATAACAAATCGTTGATGAATCCGGCGAAGAAGTTTACCTACGTTGCACCAAAGAATATCGATGATACCTATGTCGTCTTTATTATCGGTGAAACGACGCGCTGGGATCACATGGGTATTTTTGGTTACGAGCGAAATACCACCCCAAGACTGGCTCAGGAAAAAAACCTCGCGGCATTCCGTGGCTATTCGTGTGATACCGCAACCAAGCTTTCACTGCGCTGTATGTTCGTACGTGAGGGTGGGGCAGACGATAACCCGCAGCGTACTCTGAAAGAACAAAACATCTTTTCCGTTCTCAGTCAGTTAGGGTTTAGTACCGATCTTTACGCGATGCAAAGTGAGATGTGGTTCTACAGCAATACGATGGCGGAAAACATCGCCTATCGTGAGCAGATTGGCGCTGAACCACGGAACCGTGGCAAAACGGTTGACGATATGCTGCTGATTGATGAGATGCAGCAATCCTTAAAGCAGGATGATAATGGCAAGCATCTGATTATTCTGCATACCAAAGGATCGCACTTTAACTACACGCAGCGCTACACCCGCGATTATGCCCAATGGAAGCCAGAGTGTGTCGATGTTGATAGCGGCTGCTCGAAGGCGCAGATGATCAACTCGTTTGATAACTCGGTGACCTATGTTGATCACTTTATTACCAAAGTGTATGACCAGTTGCGAGATAAGAAAGCGATAGTGTTCTACGCCGCGGACCACGGTGAGTCGATTAACGAGCGTGAGCATTTGCACGGTACGCCGCGTAAAATGGCTCCGCCAGAGCAGTTCCGCGTTCCCATGCTGGTGTGGATGTCTGACAAGTATCTGGAAGATCCCGAGCATGCGAAGGCGTTTGCCCACCTGAAGCAAGAGGCCGATATGAAGGTGCCGCGTCGCCATGTGGAACTGTATGACACCATTTTAGGTTGCCTTGGTTATACCTCGCCAAATGGTGGTATTAACGAGAACAATAACTGGTGTCGTATCCCGGACGAACAGAAGGCTACGGCTCAGTAACGGGGCTGCTGACTTTCTCGCCGATCGAATGCCATTTTGTGACGTAGGGATTGACGGGCGCGCACCTGCGCAGTAAGATGCGCCCCGCATTCGGTGATTGGCGCAGCCTGGTAGCGCACTTCGTTCGGGACGAAGGGGTCGGAGGTTCGAATCCTCTATCACCGACCAAATTTAAAACCCTGCTCAACGAGCAGGGTTTTTTGCATTTGTAGCCGTGAGGATGAGAACCTCCGGGGGCAAGAGGTTCGACTCGAGCAGCGCGAGAGAACGTTGCAACAGCAACGGCCCGCAGGGCGAGCCACGAAGTGGCGAGTAGTCCTCTATCACCGACCAAATTTAAAACCCTGCTCAACGAGCAGGGTTTTTTGCATTTGTAGCCGTGAGGATGAGAACCTCCGGGGGTAAGAGGTTCGACTCGAGCAGCGCGAGAGAACGTTGCAACAGCAACGGCCTGCAGGGCGAGGCACGAAGTGGCGAGTAGTCCTCTATCACCGACTAAAAACTTACCTTCATTTCATCTGCAAAAATTGTGCACCACTTCCCACTGACAGTTAACGATTCTGTGACATATTCCATTGTCTTTTTTTATATTAGCTTGAATCTTTTTTTGCGTTACTTATGGCTGAACCTAGCATTTTCCGCTGTGCGTTTTAACGTTCATGGTATTAATCGCTCAGATATGCAGCATTAATTTAGAAATTTTTCATAATCTGCATAAATGTTAATCACCAAATGTTGCTAAATATGAAGATATTTATTCTGGCATAGTACGCGTAGCACAAATTTCCCTGCTGAAAATATCAGTCTGCACTTTTTTTAATCTTTGTTTGCGAATTCTCACCCTTGGTGTAAATCACGGTTACCTGTATTGACGTTTTCACATTCTGTTGACAGATTGTAGGGCATGAGGGGCATTTCATGGAGAATCCGCACTGCAACTCAGTCGCTTATGTGAACGGAATCCCTATCCTCTTAACGCCGACCCGGCCGGGTAAAAAACAAAAAAGGCCAGGCGGTGCAAACCCACTGCAAAGGGTAAAACAACAAACATCACATTTGGAGCAGAAGAATGAGTATTTCCTTGAAGAAGTCAGGGATGCTGAAGCTTGGTCTGAGCCTGGTGGCTATGACCGTCGCAGCAAGCGTACAGGCTAAAACTCTGGTTTATTGTTCAGAAGGATCTCCTGAAGGCTTTAACCCACAGCTTTTCACCTCTGGTACCACTTATGACGCCAGCTCAGTGCCGATTTATAACCGCCTGGTTGAATTCAAAACTGGTACGACTGAAGTTATTCCGGGCCTTGCTGAGAAGTGGGAAATCAGCGAAGACGGTAAAACATATACCTTCCACCTGCGTCAGGGTGTGAAGTGGCAGGACAATAAAGAATTTAAACCAACGCGTGATTTTAACGCCGATGACGTGGTGTTCTCTTTCGATCGTCAGAAAAATGCTCACAACCCGTACCATAAAGTGTCTGGCGGCAGCTATGAATACTTCGAAGGAATGGGCCTGCCAGACCTGATAAGCGAAGTGAAGAAAGTTGACGATAAAACCGTTCAGTTCGTGCTGACGCGTCCTGAAGCGCCGTTCCTTGCGGACCTGGCTATGGACTTCGCCTCTATTCTTTCCAAAGAATATGCTGACAACATGCTGAAAGCGGGCTCCCCGGAGAAAGTGGATCTGAACCCAATCGGTACCGGTCCGTTCCAGCTGCAGCAGTACCAGAAAGACTCCCGTATTCTGTATAAAGCATTCGAAGGCTACTGGGGCACCAAACCACAGATCGACCGTCTGGTCTTCTCCATTACGCCTGACGCTTCTGTGCGTTATGCCAAACTGCAGAAGAATGAGTGCCAGGTAATGCCATACCCGAATCCGGCTGATATCGCACGTATGAAGCAGGATAAAAACATCAATCTGATGGAGCAGGCGGGTCTGAACGTTGGCTATCTCTCTTTCAACACCGAGAAAAAACCGTTTGATGACGTGAAAGTCCGTCAGGCGCTGACCTACGCGGTGAACAAAGAAGCAATCATCAAAGCCGTTTATCAGGGTGCAGGTGTTGCTGCGAAAAACCTGATCCCACCAACTATGTGGGGCTACAACGATGACGTTAAAGACTACAGCTACGATCCAGAGAAAGCCAAAGCGCTGCTGAAAGAAGCGGGTCAGGACAAAGGCTTCACTGTTGAGCTGTGGGCAATGCCGGTACAGCGTCCGTACAACCCGAACGCACGCCGTATGGCTGAGATGATCCAGGCTGACTGGGCGAAAATTGGCGTTCAGGCCAAGATTGTCACCTACGAGTGGGGCGAGTACCTCAAGCGCGCCAAATCTGGTGAGCACCAGGCCGTTATGATGGGCTGGACCGGCGACAACGGGGATCCGGATAACTTCTTCGCTACGCTGTTCAGCTGTGCAGCAGCGAAAGATGGTTCCAACTACTCTCGCTGGTGCTACAAGCCGTTTGAAGATTTGATTCAGCCGGCGCGTGCGACCGACGATCACAATAAGCGTATTGAACTCTACAAACAGGCTCAGGTGGTGATGCATGACCAGGCTCCGGCACTGATTATCGCTCACTCCACCGTATATGAGCCGGTGCGTAAAGAAGTCAAAGGCTATGTGGTTGATCCATTAGGCAAACACCACTTCGAAAATGTCTCTGTCGAATAATTAAAAGCAAGCCAGGCCGCGTTACGTACCGTTAAGTCGGACCCGCGTAACGCGATCTGGCAGTAATGCTTTATCTCCTTCTCGCTTGAGGGGGAGATAAGATTTGTGAGCAATACAGACGTGCTGTCACCAGGCTGCACGTCATTAGAGAGAATCCGGGTTATGTTGCAGTTCATTCTCCGACGTTTGGGACTCGTCATCCCCACGTTTATCGGTATCACTCTTCTCACCTTTGCCTTCGTCCATATGATCCCCGGTGATCCGGTGATGATCATGGCAGGTGAACGTGGTATCTCCCCTGAGCGCCATGCTCAACTCTTAGCTGAACTCGGTCTGGATAAGCCGATGTGGCAACAATACCTCCATTATATTTGGGGGGTGATGCATGGCGATTTGGGTATCTCACTGAAAAGCCGTTTACCGGTGTGGGAAGAGTTTGTGCCTCGCTTTAAAGCGACGCTGGAGTTAGGCGTCTGCGCCATGATTTTTGCTACCGCAGTGGGAATTCCAGTCGGTGTACTCGCTGCTGTTAAGCGTGGTTCCATTTTCGACCATACCGCAGTTGGCCTGGCTCTGACCGGTTATTCCATGCCTATCTTCTGGTGGGGCATGATGCTGATCATGCTGGTCTCCGTGCAGTGGAATCTGACGCCTGTTTCCGGGCGGGTAAGCGACATGGTGTTCCTTGATGATTCCAATCCACTCACCGGTTTCATGCTGATCGACACCGCCATCTGGGGTGAAGAGGGCAACTTCATTGATGCCGTGGTGCATATGATCCTGCCTGCGATGGTGCTGGGGACAATTCCGCTGGCGGTGATAGTGCGTATGACCCGTTCGTCAATGCTGGAGGTGTTGGGTGAAGATTATATTCGCACTGCTCGCGCCAAAGGTTTGACGCGGATGCGTGTAATCATCATTCATGCGCTGCGCAATGCCATGCTGCCCGTCGTGACCGTTATCGGCCTGCAGGTCGGTACGCTGCTGGCAGGGGCAATCCTGACCGAAACCATATTTTCGTGGCCGGGTCTGGGGCGCTGGCTGATTGATGCGTTGCAACGCCGCGATTATCCGGTTGTGCAGGGCGGCGTATTGCTGGTGGCGACGATGATTATTCTCGTCAACCTGCTGGTAGACCTGCTGTACGGCGTGGTGAACCCGCGTATTCGGCATAAGAAGTAAGGGGCCATCATGTCACAGGTTACTGAAAATAAAGTTATTACTGCACCGGTGCCCATGACCCCGTTGCAGGAGTTCTGGCACTATTTCAAACGCAACAAAGGTGCGGTTGTTGGGTTGGTATACGTTGTTGTGATGATCCTGATTGCGGTCTTTGCAAACGTCCTCGCGCCGTACAACCCGGCTGATCAGTTCCGCGATACGCTGCTGGCTCCGCCTGCATGGCAGGAAGGCGGTACGATGGCGCATTTGTTTGGTACGGATGACGTAGGGCGCGATGTGTTGTCTCGCCTGATGTACGGTGCTCGTCTGTCGCTGCTGGTCGGCTGTCTGGTGGTAGTACTCTCCTTGATGATGGGAGTGGTCCTGGGGCTGGTTGCGGGCTACTTCGGCGGTATTGTTGATAACATCATCATGCGCGTAGTGGATATCATGCTGGCGCTGCCGAGCCTGTTACTGGCGTTGGTGCTGGTAGCGGTATTTGGTCCGTCTATCGGTAACGCCGCGCTGGCGCTGACGTTTGTGGCATTGCCACACTATGTGCGTCTGACGCGCGCCGCCGTACTGGTGGAAGTCAACCGCGACTATGTTACCGCTTCCCGTGTGGCGGGGGCCGGAGCGATGCGCCAGATGTTCGTTAATATTCTTCCTAACTGTCTTGCGCCGCTGATTGTTCAGGCGTCGCTCGGCTTCTCTAACGCCATTCTCGATATGGCCGCGCTTGGCTTCCTTGGCATGGGTGCGCAACCGCCGACGCCGGAGTGGGGCACCATGCTCTCCGACGTGTTGCAGTTCGCGCAAAGTGCATGGTGGGTCGTGACCTTCCCGGGTCTGGCGATCCTGCTGACGGTGCTGGCATTTAACCTGATGGGTGACGGTCTGCGTGACGCGCTCGATCCCAAACTGAAGCAGTAAGAGGTTCGAGATGGCGTTATTAAATGTAGATAAATTATCAGTGCATTTCGGCGATGTGGGTTCCGAGTTCCGCGCTGTAGACCGCATTAGCTACAGTGTAAACCAGGGTGAAGTGGTTGGCATTGTGGGGGAATCCGGCTCGGGTAAATCCGTCAGCTCGCTGGCGATTATGGGGCTGATTGACTACCCTGGCCGCGTAATGGCTGAGGCGCTGGAGTTTAACGGTCGCGACCTGAAGCGTATCTCTGAGAAAGAGCGCCGTCAGTTGGTGGGCGCAGAAGTGGCGATGATCTTCCAGGATCCGATGACCAGCCTGAACCCGTGCTATACCGTTGGCTACCAGATTATGGAAGCCATAAAGGTTCATCAGGGTGGTAACAAGAAAACCCGCATTCAGCGGGCGATTGACCTGCTGACGCTGGTGGGCATCCCCGATCCCGCCTCGCGTCTGGATGTTTATCCGCACCAGCTTTCCGGTGGTATGAGCCAGCGTGTGATGATCGCGATGGCGATTGCCTGCCGTCCGAAGTTGCTGATTGCCGATGAACCGACAACGGCGCTGGATGTGACCATCCAGGCGCAAATCATTGAGTTGCTGCTGGAGCTACAGCAGAAAGAAAATATGGCGCTGGTGTTGATTACTCACGATCTGGCGCTGGTGGCTGAGTCGGCGCACAAAATCATTGTGATGTATGCGGGCCAGGTGGTGGAAACCGGGGCTGCGCACGATATTTTCCGCGCTCCTCGGCATCCGTACACTCAGGCATTGTTGCGTGCGCTACCGGAGTTTGCCCAGGATAAAGCGCGTCTGGCATCGCTGTCGGGCGTGGTTCCGGGTAAATACGATCGTCCGAACGGCTGTCTGCTGAACCCGCGCTGCCCGTATGCAACGGATAAGTGCCGTAGCGTTGAACCGGAGCTGAACATATTGGGCGACGGTCGCCAGTCGAAATGCCATTACCCACTCGATGATGCCGGGAGGCCTGGGCTATGAGTACGCATGATGCCACCTCGCAACAACCATTGTTGCAGGCAATTGACCTGAAAAAACATTACCCGGTGAAGAAGGGCATGTTCGCTCCGGAGCGCCTGGTGAAAGCGCTGGACGGTGTGTCTTTCACCCTTGAACGCGGTAAAACGCTGGCAGTGGTCGGAGAGTCAGGCTGTGGGAAATCGACGCTCGGTCGCCTGCTGACGATGATTGAAGTTCCAACCGGCGGTGAGCTGTATTACCAGGGACAGGATCTGCTTAAACACGACCCGCAGGCGCAAAAACTGCGTCGACAGAAAATCCAGATTGTGTTCCAGAACCCGTATGGTTCTCTGAATCCGCGTAAAAAAGTGGGGCAGATTCTGGAGGAGCCGTTGCTGATCAACACCTCGCTCAGCAAAGAACAGCGTCGTGAAAAAGCGCTGGCGATGATGGCGAAAGTGGGTCTCAAAACTGAGCACTATGACCGCTACCCGCATATGTTCTCCGGCGGTCAACGTCAGCGCATCGCGATTGCCCGTGGTCTGATGCTTGATCCGGACGTGGTGATTGCCGATGAACCTGTTTCCGCGCTCGACGTATCCGTACGCGCACAGGTACTGAATCTGATGATGGATCTGCAGCAGGATCTGGGGCTGTCCTATGTCTTTATCTCCCACGATTTGTCGGTAGTGGAACATATTGCCGATGAAGTCATGGTGATGTACCTCGGCCGCTGTGTGGAGAAAGGAACCAAGGATCAAATCTTCAATAATCCGCGTCATCCTTATACGCAGGCTTTGCTCTCCGCGACGCCACGGCTGAACCCGGATGACCGCCGGGAGCGTATTAAGCTGACCGGCGAACTGCCAAGCCCATTGAACCCACCGCCGGGCTGCGCGTTTAATGCCCGTTGCCGCCGTCGTTTTGGTCCTTGTACTCAGCTACAACCCCAGCTTAAAGACTATGGTGGTCAGTTGGTGGCATGCTTTGCCGTCGACCAGGATGAGAACCCACAGCAATAAACGTGGGTTATGACCTGATAACCGGAGCCTTGTGCTCCGGTTTTTTATATCTTTGTTTTTATCCCCACAGTGTGAGGTCATTGGCAGAACATTCTGCCGTGTCGGCTAGAATGTGTTCAGTACTGTAAGCATCACAGAAATATCTACTTCGCAGTTGCTAACTATTTGGAGCAAATGTGGTTACGATACGCTGGGATATTAAAACAATTGACCGCCTGTCTATGGTTGAGGACGTTCTTAAGGAGTTCTCTTTCTGTGACATTAATATCATTTCAATGAAAGTGACGACGGGCAGGATCCTGATTAAGTCGTGGTGTCGTCAACTGCAGGATATTTCTGGCGTTGAATCTCGTTTAAACCAGCGTACTGATATTATTAACGTTGCCTGGCTTTCTGAAGAGATTGCAGGGCTATCGTCACCGGATCTGACTCGCCCGCGTTATTTTTCAGACATTATTTGCAGCAGCCAGAGCATGCAGTTGCTGATTGAAAAGGCGATCAGAATCGCGGATAGCAAATATACCGTTTTAATCCGGGGTGAAACCGGTACCGGAAAAGAGCTGCTGGCCCGGGCTATCCATAATTCCGGGCATCGGCGCTTTTACCCGTTTATTCCCGTTAACTGCTCAGCGTTACCAGAGGCGCTGATGGAAAGTGAATTCTTCGGCTATGAAAGAGGGGCCTTCAGCGGTGCTGACTGCAAAGGTAAAAAGGGGCTGTTTGAAATGGCTGATAAAGGCACCCTGTTTCTGGATGAATTTGGTGAAATGCCGTTGAGTTTACAGGCTAAATTGCTGCGTGTTCTTCAGGATGGCGGGATACGTCGCGTTGGTGGGGCACAAATTATTCCAGTAAATGTGCGCATTATTGTGGCAACTAACGCAAATCTGGAGGAAATGGTCGAACAACGCCTGCTACGGGCCGATCTTTATTATCGTATTAACGTGCTTTCCCTCACCATTCCTCCTTTACGGGAGCGCCCGCAGGATATCAGCCAACTTATTCGCCATTTTGTGCAGAAATACGCAAAGGAATTCCAGCGACGTCTGATTCTGGATAAAGCCTGTTTTGAGGCATTGCATCATCACGCCTGGCCGGGAAACGTTCGCGAGCTGGAAAACACTATTATTCGTCTGATGCTGATGGCGGAATCCGATGTTATTACCAGAGAGGATTTGGGGATGACAAATATGCCATCGGCTAAGCAGGTCCATGCCGAGCGCCCTTTTAAAGAGCAAGTTCAGTACGCTGAGCGTCAGCTAATCGAGCAGATGGTTGAAGAAAATGTCTCGTCGCGGCATATTGCCAAAGCGTTGGGGGTATCTCATACCACGGTACTGAATAAAATCCGCAGCTATCAACTGGAGAGTGTGAGTTAAGCGCCGCCAGGATTTGACGGCGCACAATGCGGACTATTCAATCAGTTTCAATAGCGGCGACAGACACAGCAAAATTCCGTACAGCAGGATAAGCCAGGTTTTCAGCCCGCGTAGTTTTTCCAGTTGCGTCACTTTATAGATCAGGAAAAACGGAATAATGCACGAAACGATACCGTAAAGTGGGCTGCCCATCTGGAAGAATACCAACACCGACACGCGGAATGACACCCAAATAACCAGTGTTGTTACGATAAACGCGCAAATACCCAGAGTTAAAACCAGCGGGTTAATTTTCTCAACGTCGATTACGCGCCCCAGTACGTTAAGAATAATGCCCTTAATCGCTTCATGGAACCCCAGATAAATACCGAAGAATGCAGTCAACACGGCAAAGATATTTAATACCGTTGAGGTAATATGGATGATTTGTCCTGGAATAACCTGAGCCGCCAGTGCCAACGCAGAAATATTCTGCTCGAAGGCCGATACAGCTTCTTCATGGCTAATGGAAAAGGTAAATGAAAACGAGAAGAACAGGATCACCGCAATCAGCGTAATGTAACTGATTCGATGGGTGCGAATGGCCATGCGTGTAGCCAGTATTCTGTCAGACACCCGTTTGCGGTAGGCGATGTTCATTGGGTTCAGCACCTGAATAAACACCGCCGAAAAGAAGCAGAATGGGATGGTCAGCAGTACGTCACGAAAGAACACTGACGCCTCTGGGAACGCACTGATATTGCTAAAATTCCAGTGTGGAACCATCGCAAAACCAAACACAACGATGATACCCACTTTCACCACTACCATTGGACCGGAGATCTTGAATAGCAGCTTCTCCCCACCGGAGGCAATAGCAACCAGTACAGCAAAAATAGCTACTTTATAGATGATCGATTGTGAAAGATCGGCATCAGTCAGCCCGAAGGTTTTTATATATGAAGCGCTGTCAAAAACAACGGATAATGAATATATAAATATACCATGGATAATCATCAGGAAATAAATAACACCGAGAAACACTCCCCAGTTTTTTCCCAGGTAATGACTAATAATATCGGTGTAGTCATTGCAGGTTTCGCTTTCTGATAATGTTTTTAAATAAATATCCTGCACAATATAGGTTGCTGGGTAGGCAATAATAAATGCGACAATAAATACCCAAATACCTGTCAGGCCAATTTGTACTGGCATCAGTACCGTTCCGGCACCAATTGCCATGCCGATGCAGAGTAGCACCCAGCCAAAATCGTATTTCGTGAACGGTATTTTTTGTGAGAATGGTACGGCGGTTGCTGTATTGTTGCTTAATTGTAATGTGTTGTCCTGCATAGAACCCCCTGCCCAAAATACCCACTCTCCCTGAAAAAGGATTGTGCGTATAACCTGGCTGTTGTGCCTTGATTCTCAACGACCTGAACCGAGCGGCGTCGGTTCAGGTCGTAATGGTCAGAATGTTGCCTTTCTGATGGCGTGTTCAAGGTCGTTAATAATATCTTCTGGATCTTCAAGACCTACAGAAAGACGGATAAGTCCGTCGGTAATACCTGCTTTAAGCCGTTCCTCTGGCGCAACGGGCGAATGTGTCATAGACGCTGGGTGCTGAATGAGGGTTTCGGTATCACCGAGACTGACCGCGAGGAGGCACAATTCTACAGAATTGATCATCCGTCTGCCAGCCTCCAGGCCTCCGGCGATTTCGAAGCTGATAATTCCTCCCGGCAGACTCATCTGGCGTTTACCCAGCTCATACTGCGGGTGTGAAGGCAGGCCAGGATAATAAACTCGGGTAATAGACGGATGACCTTCCAGGAAGCGAGCAATTTTTAACGCGTTTTCACAGTGGCGTTCCATACGAATGCCCAGCGTTTTAACACCACGCAGCGTCAGCCAGGCGTTGAAGGGGCTCATACAGCCGCCGGTGATATCCTTCAGCCCGACGAATCGTGCCTGGTCGATAAAATCCTGCTTGCCAACAATGATGCCGCCAATCACGTCTCCGTGACCGTTGATATATTTGGTCACACTGTGCACCACGATGTCGGCACCTAACTGCAGAGGCTGCTGACAGTATGGCGACATAAAGGTGTTATCCACGACCAGCAATGCACCTTGTTGATGGGCTATGCCAGCCACCGTTTCAATATCGACCAGTGAGAGCGTTGGGTTGGCTGGCGTTTCGATATATACCACTTTAGTTTCCGGGCGCATGGCAGCACGGATTTCATCGGGTTTTGCGGCGTCAACGAAGCTCACGTTAATACCGAACTTCGGCATGCTGTGGGACAGAAAAGCATGAGTACAGCCGTAAATTGCACTGGCGGAAACGATATGATCGCCCTGCTGGCACAGGGTCAGCAGTGACGTTGTGATGGCTGAGATACCGGATGCGGTTGCCAATGCGGCGTCGCCTTTTTCCAGTACCGCCAACTTTTTCTCCAGCGCGTCGGTGGTGGGGTTACCCAAACGGGTATAAATGTACCCGGACTCCTCGAGCGCAAAGCGGGCGGCACCTTGTTCGGCGCTGTCAAAAACAAACGTTGAAGTCTGGAAAATAGGCGTACTAAGCGCGCCAGTGGAAGGATCGGGTTGTTGCCCCGCGTGAACGATCTGAGTATTGAATCCGTAAGTACGACAGTCAGACATGATATCTCCTTTAATTCGGAACAGAACAGCTCACACTCAAATAGCAATCGCTGTGCCATAAAATGAACCTATGGATATCAATACATTAGATAAATCGCTGTTTAGTAAGTTGTCAGGAAAGTTGCCATCTGGCAAAAAACTTTCCAGCCATGAAGGATGTGCGCGTACAAGTCTGATTGCGAAGCTTCACGCAGACTGAGTTATGGTGGGGTGATAGGCCGTAATTGTTGACGTAGAATCCGCGGCAAGCCGGACTCGTCCGGTGAGGCGCAATGTTGCGGGGGCTTGATCCCTGGCGGCATAGGTTGCTGGAACGAGAAAACCCCCGCACGTTGTTTGGTATAAACCGGCAACATAACGGGGGCTAACTTGAATCCAGACAATTCAAGAATAGCCGCGAAAAGTTGCCATTGCAACACAGGCGGTTATATGACGCTCGCGCAGTTAGGCATTCCCTTCTGGCACGATCTGGTTGCTTCGGTCATCGCTGGCATTACTGCCAGTCTGATTGTGAACTGGCTGCGTAACAGAAAGTGACAGGGCTTATGGGCGTCAGCCTGCTGTAATGGAAATATGCGCCCGGACCAGGCCGCAGGGATAAACCTTGCGGCCTTTTTCGTCTTTATTGCAGGTAAGTTCCATCGCTATGTGGCTAACCTGCTGCGATAATGCGTGCGGGGAAGTTTTCAGATAGCGCCTCTCTTAATACGGCTACGATCGGGTATACTCTGACGGCAGTTTCGTCTATCCGTGGAGAGTCAGTTTGCGTGTCAGTCGCTCGTTAACAATTAAGCAGATGGCGATGGTTGCGGCCGTTGTCATGGTGTTTGTTTTTATTTTTTGCACCGTTTTGCTGTTTCATCTGGTACAGCAGAATCGCTACAACACGGCTACGCAACTTGAAAGCATCGCTCGCTCCGTCCGTGAACCTCTGTCGGCCTCTATTCTGAAAGCGGATATCCCCGAAGCGGAAACGATTTTAAGCCGAATTCAGCCCGCGGGCGTGGTCAGCCGCGCTGATGTTGTCCTGCCTAATCAGTTTCAGGCATTACGGATGAGCTTTATTCCCGAACGCCCTGTCCCGGTGATGGTGACTCGCCTGTTTGAACTGCCGGTACAGATTTCATTGCCGGTCTATTCTCTTGAGCGCTCCGCCAACCCGCAGCCTCTGGCGTATCTGGTTCTGCAGGCGGATTCGTATCGCATGTACAAATTCGTTATGAGCACGCTCTCAACGTTAGTGACCATTTACTTACTTTTGTCCTTAATATTGACGGTGGCAATCTCCTGGTGCATTAACCGTTTGATTGTGCATCCGTTACGCAAAATTGCTCGCGAGTTGAACGATATTCCTCAACAGCAGCTGATTGGCTACCAACTGGCGTTACCACGCCTGCATCAGGATGATGAGATTGGCATGCTGGTGCGCAGCTATAACCTGAATCAGCAGATGGTGCAGCGCTACACTGAAGAACAAAACGACCATTCGATGCGGTTCCCAGTTTCTGATCTACCCAACAAGACCTTTCTGATGGGGCTACTGGAGCAGGTCGTTACCCGCCAGCAAACCACGGCGCTAATGATTGTCACCTGTGAGACCCTGCGTGATACCGCGGGTGTATTGACCGAAACCCAGCGGGAGATCCTGTTGCTAACGCTGGTCGAGAAACTGAAATCGGTGCTGGCGCCCAGAATGGTGCTGACCCAGGTGAGTGGCTATGACTTTGCCATTATTGCACACGGTGTGAAGGAACCCTGGCATGCGATTACATTAGGTCAGCAAGTACTCACTATCATGAATGAGCGGCTGCCTATTCAAAGCATTCAGCTACGTCCAAACTGCAACATTGGAGTGGCGATGTATTACGGTGACTTGAGTGCTGAACAGCTATACAGTCGCGCACTCTCGGCAGCATTAACCTCGCGTCGCAGAGGTAAAAACCAAATTCAGTTCTTTGACCCGCAGCAAATGGAAGAAGCACAGCAGCGTTTAACGGAAGAGAATGACATTCTTACCGCACTGGATAATCAGCAGTTTGCGCTTTGGATACAGCCACAGGTAGAGATATCCAGCGGTAAGATGTTGAGTGCAGAAGCGTTATTGCGGATCCAACAACCGGACGGAAGCTGGGAGCTGCCGGAAGGGTTAATCGACAGGATTGAATCCTGCGGTCTGATGATAACGGTCGGCTACTGGATACTTGAAGAGTCCTGTCGCCAGCTTTCCGCCTGGCAGGAGCGTGGCCTGATGTTGCCGCTGTCGGTGAATCTTTCGGCGTTGCAACTGATGCACCCGAGTATGGTGTCTGACCTGCTGGAACTGCTAAACCGCTATCGTATTAAGCCAGGCACATTGATTCTGGAAGTGACCGAAAGCCGACATATCGATGATCCGAACGCCGCTGTGGCTATTTTGCGGCCACTGCGTAATGCGGGTGTACGTATCGCGTTGGATGACTTTGGCATGGGCTATGCGGGGCTTCGACAGCTGCAACACATGAAGTCGCTGCCGGTAGATGTGCTCAAAATCGATAAGATGTTTGTTGAAGGATTACCGGAAGACAGCAGCATGATCACTGCAATTATTCAGTTGGCCCACAGCCTCGATTTGCAGATGATCGCCGAAGGTGTCGAAACCGAAGCGCAGCGAGAGTGGTTATCGCAGGCGGGAGTGGAAGTGGCCCAGGGATTCCTGTTTGCCCGTCCGGTTCCGGCAGATATCTTCGAAGAACGTTATTTAACGAAGGAATGGCCTGATTACAAAAGTTAAAAAAGGTAGCGCTTGTGCGAGCCAGCTCAAATTTTTTAACATTTTTGTATCAATTATGATCTTTGTACATTTCTGTGATGTTGTGTGGGTGTTACTTTAAGGCCGCAGGTTAAATAAAACCTTACAAGACCTGTGGTTTTTACTTTAAGGACACCCTATGAAAACCTCTATCTTCAAAAGCCTTTACTTTCAGGTCCTGACAGCAATTGCCATTGGTATTCTCCTTGGCCATTACTACCCTGAATTAGGCGCCCAAATGAAACCGCTTGGCGACGCGTTCGTTAAGCTTATTAAGATGGTCATCGCACCTGTCATCTTCTGTACTGTCGTCACCGGCATTGCAGGTATGGAAAGTATGAAAGCAGTAGGCCGCACCGGTGCGGTTGCACTGCTTTATTTTGAAGTGGTCAGTACAATTGCACTGATCATCGGTCTTATCATCGTCAACGTGGTGCAACCTGGTGCCGGGATGAACGTCGATCCGGCGACGCTGGATGCTAAAGCAGTAGCGATTTACGCTGAACAGGCAAAAGACCAGGGGATTGTGGGCTTCCTGATGGATATTATCCCGGGTAGCGTCATTGGGGCGTTCGCCAGTGGCAACATCCTGCAGGTATTGCTGTTTGCGGTAATGTTTGGTTTTGCTCTGCATCGTCTGGGCAGCAAAGGCCAGATGATTTTCAACGTAATTGAAAGCTTCTCGCAGGTCATTTTCGGCATCATCAACATGATCATGCGCCTGGCGCCAATCGGTGCTTTCGGTGCCATGGCCTTTACCATCGGTAAATATGGCGTCGGAACGCTGGTACAGTTGGGTCAGCTGATTATCTGCTTCTACATCACCTGTATTCTGTTTGTGGTGGTGGTGCTGGGATCGATTGCCCGTGCAACCGGCTTTAGCATCTTCAAGTTCATCCGCTATATCCGTGAAGAACTGTTGATCGTTCTGGGCACATCTTCTTCCGAGTCGGCGCTGCCGCGTATGCTCGATAAGATGGAAAAGCTGGGCTGTCGGAAGTCGGTGGTCGGACTGGTTATCCCTACAGGCTACTCGTTTAACCTTGATGGTACGTCGATCTATCTGACGATGGCGGCGGTATTTATCGCGCAGGCAACGAACAGTCATATGGATATCTTCCATCAGATAACTCTGCTGGTGGTGCTGCTGCTCTCCTCGAAAGGGGCTGCGGGTGTTACCGGAAGCGGCTTTATTGTTCTGGCTGCGACTATCTCCGCCGTGGGTCATTTGCCGGTTGCCGGTCTGGCGTTGATTCTTGGTATTGACCGATTCATGTCTGAAGCCCGTGCGCTGACCAACCTGGTTGGTAACGGTGTGGCAACGGTTGTCGTTGCTAAATGGGTGAAAGAACTGGACCACAAAAAGCTGGATGATGTGCTGAATAATCGTGCGCCGGATGGCAAAACGCACGAATTATCCTCTTAATCTCGTCACTTATGCCCGTAGTCCCTTGTAGGGCTACGGGCTCCTGCGCATAATTGACCCCTGTGCCCGAATTCATCAATACGATGGCTTTGGGATTTTTTCACTTCTTCCGTGACATTTTTATGTTCTCGCGGTCTAACACGAAGTGTTTTTAACGTCATATTCAGAGAGTCCTTTCAGGACTGTCTTTTTATTACCAGGATTGTTGATCAGGGGTTCACATGCAGGGCACAAAAATTCGACTTTTAGCGGGCGGCTTGCTGATGATGGCCTCTGCCGGCTATGTGCAGGCAGATGCGCTCCAGCCTGACCCGGCGTGGCAACAGGGCACGCTGGCAAATGGCTTACAGTGGCAAGTTCTCGCCACGCCCCAGCGTCCCAGCGACCGCATAGAGGTTCGCCTGCTGGTTAATACCGGTTCACTCACCGAAAGTACGCAACAGAGTGGTTTCAGCCATGCGATCCCTCGCATTGCGCTGACGCAAAGCGGTGGTCTGGATGCCGCGCAAGCCCGTTCATTGTGGCAGCAGGGGTTCGATCCAAAACGTCCCATGCCGCCCGTTATCGTTTCCTATGATTCCACACTGTATAACCTCAGTTTGCCTAACAGCCGCAATGACCTGCTGAAAGAGTCGTTATCTTATCTGGCGAACATTTCCGGCAAGCTGACCATCACGCCTGAAACGGTCAATCATGCGCTGAATAGCGAAGATATGGTTGCGACCTGGCCTATGGATACCAAAGAAGGGTGGTGGCGTTATCGTTTGAAGGGATCGACGCTGTTGGGACATGATCCCGCCGATCCGCTGAAAACACCAATTGATGCGGCGAAAATTCAGTCGTTCTATCAGAAATGGTATACCCCGGATGCCATGACGCTGATTATCGTCGGTAATGTTGATGCGCGCAGCGTGGCTGAGCAAATCAATAAAACCTTTGGTGAGTTAAAAGGAAAACGCGAAACGCCGGCACCAGTACCTACGCTCTCTCCACTGCGTGCCGAAGCGGTTAGCATTATGACCGATGCAGTGCGTCAGGATCGCCTTTCCATCATGTGGGATACACCGTGGCAGCCTATCCGCGAATCCTCCGCGCTGTTGCGCTACTGGCGTGCTGATTTAGCCCGTGAGGCGCTGTTCTGGCATATTCAGCAAACGCTAACCAAAAACAACGCTAAAGATATCGGCCTTGGTTTTGACTGTCGGGTTCTGTTCCTGCGCGCGCAGTGCGCCATTAACGTTGAGTCTCCGAACGATAAACTGAACGCGAATCTTGGCATGGTCGCGCGTGAACTGGCGAAAGTGCGTGATAAAGGTCTACCGGAAGAAGAGTTCAATGCGCTGGTGGCGCAAAAGAATCTGGAGCTGCAGAAACTGTTTGCCACCTATGGTCGTACCGATACCGATATTTTGATCAGCCAGCGGCTGCGTTCGCTGCAAAATCAGGTAGTGGATATCGCGCCAGAGCAGTACCAGCGTTTACGCCAGAACTTCCTCAACGGCCTGACCGTCGAAATGTTGAACCAGAACCTACGCCAGCAATTATCGCAAGAGATGGCGTTAATTCTGCTCCAGCCGAAAGGTGAACCTGAATTCAATATGAAGGACTTGCAGGCTACGTGGGATCAAATCATGGCTCCTGTGACAACCGCGGCGACTGCTGTTGAAACGGATGAGGCTCATCCTGAAGTGACGGATATTCCGCCGGTGCAATAAGCAGGAATTTCCCTCTCCCGGTTGGGAGAGGGTGAACAAAACTAGCGTGACATTCTATTGTGGCATTGCGTCGCGTGGAATAATCGCCCCACGATGCTGAATAACAGTGCTTGCTGTCAGGTGGCCGCGTTTGGCGGCTTCTGCGGCATCGCCACCGGTTAAGCGTACTGCCAGATATCCTGCGCTGAAGGAGTCTCCAGCAGCCGTGGTATCAATGACCTTCTCTTTCGGTAATTTTACAGCCGGTACATCAATGAGTTCTTCGCCAGCGATGGAAACCAGGCAAGAGTCTGCGCCACGCTTCACAACCACTTCCTGCACACCAGCTGCGTGAGTGCGGGCAATCACCTCGGTAACGGGTTTTTCGCCCCACAATGCGTCTTCATCATCCAGCGTCAGGAACGCGATATTGGTGCATTCCAGCATCTGCTGATACACCTGCTGCGTCTCTTCTTTACTGCTCCACAGACGTGGACGGTAGTTGTTGTCAAATATGACTTTCCCACCGTTGGCGCGGCATTCGCGGAGCAGCGATAGCAGCTTCTCACGGCTGGATGGGCTTAATATCGCCAGGCTTATTCCACTCAGATACAGGTAGTCGAATGTGGCCAGTTCTTCGCAAATGGCGGCAGACTGTTCACTCTCCAGCCAGAATTTTGCCGCAGCTTCATTACGCCAGTAATAGAAGGTGCGCTCACCGGTATTGTCTGTCTCAATGTAATAGAGACCTGGGAGGCGATTTTCCATACGCTGCGTTAAAGAGGTATCGACGTTTTCACTGTGCCAGGATTCCAGCATTTGTTGGCTGAAACTGTCAGTGCCCAGCGCCGTCACATAGTGTACGGAAAGTGCCGCAGAATCGACCTGGCGGGCGATATAAACGGATGTATTCAACGTGTCGCCACCGAATCCGCGCTGAACATCAGCACCTTTCTGTGACAGCTCAATCATGCATTCGCCAATCACGGCAATCTTTCTGGACATAGTCGTAACCTGCTCTGAAAAAAATTAGCGTTAGTGTGCGCTGTGGGTAGTATGTGGTCAACTATATTAAAACATCGTTCCATTAATTTTTTGAGCCAGCACGTGTTCTGTGTGATTTTTGCCGCTTAGTTTTTTATTTTGCGTCGCGCTGAACGTAAAGTTCTGCGCCCGAGCGCCGATAACCTTTGACGAGTCCGGTCAGTCACACTCTTATTTACAGGACACCTCAGATGATAAAGCAGGTTACCCAGCAGCTAATTACGCCTGATGCGAGTATCGAAAGCTTGCTTGAGCGACGCTATTGGCTGCAGTGCGAGCGTGCTTACACCTATCAGCCGATTTACCAGACCAATGGGCGACTGATGGCCGTTGAGCTGCTGACTGTCGTGAGCCATCCTGATAACCCTTCCCACCGTATTGCGCCGGATCGTTATTTTGCTGAAGTGGCCGTTCGACACCGGGTTGACGTGGTGAAAGAGCAGCTTCACCAGTTGCAGTTAAAAGGCGAATTTTTCAGGGCCCACGGTCTGCTGGCGTCAGTGAATGTTGATGGACCGACGTTAATTGCGATGCGCCAGGAGGCTGAAATACTGAAAATCATCGAATGCTTGCCCTGGCTGCGATTCGAGCTGGTGGAGCATATTCGCCTGCCGAAGGGATCGTCTTTCGCCTCTATGTGCGAGTTCGGGCCACTCTGGCTGGATGATTTTGGTACCGGAATGGCGAATTTTTCGGCCCTCAGCGAAGTCAGTTATGACTACATTAAAGTGGCGCGGGACCTGTTTGTTATGCTGCGCCAGACGCCGGAAGGTCGGAACCTGTTCACGCTGTTATTACAGTTAATGAACCGCTATTGCCGTGGCGTGATCGTCGAAGGTGTAGAAACGCTGGAAGAGTGGCGTGATGTGCAAAACTCACCGGCTTTCGCCGCACAGGGCTATTTCCTCTCTCGTCCGGTCCCACTGGATACCCTTGAAGAGGTGATATTGTCGCTTTGATATGGTCGTAGCGTGTCTCCTTTTGCCCTGCTGGACTATCTTTAGGACAGGCAAGGATGGAAACGAGGACGTAATATATGACGAAAGCAGGCAAAATAACCGCCATAGTATCAGGGGTTTTCTTGTTGTTGATCGTCGTACTCATCATGGTGATTGCGACATTTGACTGGAACCGGCTCAAACCGACCATCAACCAGAAAGTCTCTACTGAACTTAACCGACCATTCGCCATTCGGGGTGATTTAGGCGTTGTCTGGGAGCGCCAGAAGCAGGAGACCGGTTGGCGAAGCTGGATTCCGTGGCCGCATGTTCATGCTGAAGATATCATCCTCGGCAACCCGCCAGATATTCCTGATGTCACGATGGTACATCTTCCCCGTGTTGAAGCGACGCTTGCCCCATTGGCTTTGTTGACGAAAACCGTCTGGCTACCGTGGATCAAGCTGGTGAAACCGGATGCACGACTTATCCGCCTGTCGGAGAAAAACAACAACTGGACCTTTACCCTGGCGGGAGATGACAATCGCGAACCCAATACTTCGCCGTCTGCCTGGTCTTTTCGTCTGGATAACATTCTGTTCGATCAGGGGCGCATAGCCATCAACGATAAGGTGACTCGCTCTGAGATTGAAATTCTGGTCGATCCGTTGGGCAAGCCGCTTCCCTTTAGTGAAGTGACCGGAACGAAAAGCAAAGAGAGTAGCGCCAGCGTCGGAGACTACGTTTTTGGTCTGAAAGCGCAAGGGCGATATAACGGCGAACCGCTAACCGGGACAGGGAAAATAGGTGGAATGCTGGCATTACGGGGGGAAGGTACGCCTTTCCCGGTACAGGCCGATTTCCGTTCGGATAACACGCGTGTGGCATTTACAGGAACGGTGAAGGATCCGATGAAGATGGGGGGCGTGGATCTCCAGCTTAAATTCTCAGGTGATTCATTAGGGGATTTGTACGATTTGACGGGGGTACTTCTGCCGGACACCCCACCATTTGAAACTGACGGGCGCTTGGTGGCAAAAATCGATACCGGCAAATCTTCAGTTTTTAATTATCGTGATTTTAATGGCCGCATTGGCGACAGCGATATTCACGGTACGCTCGCCTATACCACTGGTAAGCCGCGTCCGAAGCTGGAAGGCGATGTTGAGTCGCGCCAGTTGCGGTTAGCTGATTTGGGACCACTGATTGGCGTGGACTCCGGGAAAGGTGCGGAGCGGGCGAAAAAATCTGAACAACGCAAAGGTGAAAAAAGCGTTCAGCCTGCGGGTAAAGTGTTGCCATACGACCGCTTCGAAACCGATAAATGGAACGTGATGGACGCTGACGTGCGTTTTAAAGGACGACGTATTGAGCACGGCAGTAGCCTGCCCATCAGCGATCTCTCCACTCATATCATCCTGAAAAATGCCGACTTGCGGTTGCAGCCGCTGAAATTTGGTCTGGCGGGGGGCAGCATTGTTTCAAGCATCCATTTGCAAGGGAATAAAAAGCCGATGCAAGGAAGTGCGGATATACAGGCTCGCCGCCTGAAGCTGAAAGAGCTAATGCCGGATGTGGAACTGATGCAGAAAACGTTGGGCGAAATGAACGGAGATGCCAGATTTAGCGGTAGCGGGAATTCAGTGGCGGCACTGCTTGGTAACAGTAATGGCAATCTGAAGCTGCTGATGAATGATGGTCTTATCAGTCGAAATCTGATGGAAATTGTTGGACTGAATCTGGGTAACTATATCGTCGGGCAGATATTCGGTGATGACGAGGTCCGGGTGAACTGTGCGGCGGCGAATCTGGATATCGTCAATGGTGTTGCGCGTCCGCAGATTTTTGCGTTCGATACCGAAAATGCGGTCATCAATGTGACCGGAACCGCGAGCTTTGCCTCTGAACAGCTGGATTTAACCATTGATCCCGAGAGTAAAGGTATCCGTATTATCACCCTGCGTTCACCGCTGTATGTTCGCGGGACATTCAAGGATCCACAGGCCGGGGTGAAAGCCGGGCCGCTGATTGCGCGTGGCGCGGTTGCCGCAGCGCTGGCAACCTTAGTCACACCTGCGGCTGCCCTGCTGGCGCTGATTTCACCCTCTGAAGGTGAGGCCAACCAGTGCAGGACTATTTTGTCTCAGATGAAGAAGTGATTGCAGAAGAGAATTGCCGGATAGCGGTGCTATCCGGCAAGCAAATTATAACGACTGGTGACGTGTTTCGTGGGTTAACAACAGTGCTATCAGCGTTAATGTCGCCATTGACGCCAGGTAAATGCCGACCGCTGGCAGACCATAGTTTCCCTGCAACCAGGCGGCAATATACGGAGCAACGGAAGCACCAAGGATTGACGAAACGTTATACGAAAATGATGCGCCAGTGTAGCGAACCTCGGTCGGGAAGAGCTCTGGTAGCAGCGCGCCCATCGGGCCGAATGTCAGCCCCATCAGGCTTAACCCCAGCAACAAGAAAGCGAACACCAGCGCCGGATTGCCGGAACCCAGCAACGGTTTAAAGGCGAACAGCGCGAACAAAATGATAAGCGTCGTGATGATAAGCATACTCTTGCGACGACCAAACGCGTCGGCCAACAGTCCCGCCACGGGAACCATTACGCCAAAGCCAATCACCGCCATCATCAACATCCACAACACTTCATTACGCGGCAAGCCAAGACCCACCGGGGCAGCTGCGGTACTGAACGTCATTGAATAGACGGTCATGATATAGAACAGTGTATAGGTTGCCAGCATGATAAACGTACCGAGGATCGTTACGCGTACATGTTTTGTCAGCAAGGTACCCAGCGGGATTTTAACCTGCTTTTTCGCCGCAGCCACTTTAGCGAAAACTGGCGACTCATGCAGCGAAACACGAACGTACAGGCCGATGATCACCAGCACAGCAGAAAAGATAAACGGTATGCGCCAGCCCCAGCTCATAAACTGCTCATCGGTAAGCAGCCAGGAGAGCAACAGGAACGTGCCGTTGGCAAAGAAGAAGCCGATAGGTGCGCCCAGCTGTGGGAACGAGCCGTACAACGCGCGTTTACGCGGAGGGGCGTTTTCCGTTGCCAGCAACGCCGCGCCGCCCCATTCACCACCAAGTCCCAAACCCTGACCAAAACGTGCCAGTGCCAGCAGTAGTGGTGCAAATATACCGATAGTTTCATAACCCGGCAGCAGACCAATGACGACCGTAGAAATCCCCATGGTGAGCAGTGACGCAACCAGTGTCACTTTGCGCCCTACGCGGTCACCGAAATGTCCGAACACGGCAGAACCAATTGGCCGTGCGACAAAGGCGATGGCAAAGGTCGCGAGAGACTGAAGCGTTGCCGCTGCTGGGTCGCCCTGCGGGAAGAAGATATGGGGGAACACGATCACTGCAGCGGTCGCGTATATATAGAAGTCAAAGAACTCAATGGCAGTGCCAATAAGTGAGGCGACGACGACTTTATTGCGCGAGTTGACCGGCGTGTGTTCCTGTTCATTGTCGAGCGTTGTGGCTGTTGCTTGCATAATATTTTCTTATTTTTGGTCGAACGAAAGGTCATATTACGCACAGCAAAAGAGACATTTCAATCTGTAACAAGCGTTGAGTCTGGTCAAAAATATGTCAAAAAGGGGATAATTTTTAGGCTGAAGATTTCTCTTCCATGAAATGCTTCACATAATTTAAAACTTGGATAATAAAACTGGTTTTTGGTTAAATAAAAGTTACGTACTGGATTTATATTCTAAAAAGAGTACCGGATGACGATACAGGTATCTTATCTGGCCTACAGATCCTTGCGGAACGTAAGCCGGAGGCGGCTCACGAATCCGCTGTTGGGATGAGAATTAGCGGTGAGTTTTCCCCGGCATGCGCGGGTCATCTTTGTATTCAGCTGTTGCTATCCAGGCCGCGCAGAATAAGGTCAGGCGGGCGAAGAAATAGAAGAATGCCATCAGCCCTAGCACGGAGCCAAACGCCGCACCTGATGGTGATTGCACCAGCGACGGCAGCATATACGTCATAATAATTTTAATCGCTTCAAACCCAAGCGCCGCAATAAATGTGCCGCGAATAAGCGCTCTCTTACGCGGACGGTGGCGCGGCAATCGCCAGAATATCCAGAAGAACAACAAATAGTTGGCAAAAATTGAGATGGCCAGGCCGATCAGTCGCCAGGCTGGCTTCAGCCATTCGATACCGTCGAGATAAAGTGCAGAGATAATCATCTGCTGAGCGGAACCGGCGATGGACGTAATGGAGAGGGTAACGATCAGCGCAATCAGCAAACCAATCAATGAGACAAAATCGCGCAGGTATTTTATCCAGATTTTTTCCTGATCCTGCGGTGTGCGCTCCCAGACATCCCGCGACTGGGCGCGAATAGCTTCACGTAGATTTCCCATCCAGTTAATACCGGAATAGAGCGCGATCCCTAGCCCCACCAAACCGACGGTGGTACGTTGTTGAACGGCGGTATTGATGGTGTTTTTCAGCGTGGACGCAAGGGTAGGATCGCTGACGTTCATCAGGATTTTATTGAAGATATCCTGCAACAACGTGGGATGTGACGCGAGAATAAAACCGGCAGCGGCAAACGACACCATCAGGATGGGAATCATCGACAGGAACGAGAAATAGGTGATGGCTGCGCCAAACTGATTCCCCATTCGGTCATTAAAACGCTCCGTGGCGCGGATGAGGTGGGCGATAACAGGTTGGCGCTGGACCTTTTCCGCCAGGGTTATGGCCGTTTTCAGAGCCTGGTTCGCCTTCGCGTTGCTCTCAGGCGTTGTGGGAGTTGGTTCTTGTGTATGCGTAGGGTGTTTTGCATCGTGTTCCTGCGTCATCCGGTCGGTAGTCCTTATTTTGTGCACTCAAGTCATTATAGCCTGCTCAAGCCAGAATCCCGAAAATCGGTCTAACAGACTAATCCACATAGTCTTTCATCACGCCGGTTAACCATTCCATAAACAGATGTACCCGACGAGAGAGATTGCGACGGTGCGGATACAATAAAGAAACCGGCATAGGCTCTGGGCGATACTGCGGCAACACTTCGACCAGCGTTCCGGCGCGTAATGCCTCACGTACACCTATGCGTGGTACCTGAATAATGCCTAACCCGGCAAGGCATGCCGCATGGTATGTTTCGGTGCTATTCACCGTCAGCATGCCGCCGGTTTTCACCCATTCTGTGCCGTTTTCTGTCGCCACCTCGAAACCCTGTGAACGCGAGCCTAAATTCACTGAGTAATGCACCACCGCATGTGAAGCCAAATCTTCCAGACTTTCCGGATAACCAAAACGGGCCAGGTATTGTGGGCTGGCACAGTTAACCTGCGTTAGTTTTCCCAGCGGGCGAGCAATTAGCCCGGAATCTTTTAACGTACCAACACGCACCACACAGTCGAAACCTTCACGAATCAAATCTACCAGGCGATCGCTGCTGCTCAGTTCAATTTCAAGACCTGGGTATTGATGTAAAAAATCCGGCAGGCGGGGTATTACCAGATTCTTTGCAACGCCAACCGGCATATCAACCCGCAGCTTACCGCTGATGCTGGCCGGATCGTGATGAAATAACCCGTCCAGTTCATCCAGATTGCTCAGCAGATCTTTAGCACGCTCGTAATAGATCATACCGTCCTGGGTAAGCTGTACGCGTCGGGTGGTGCGGTGAAGAAGCTGCGTACCCAGCGAGTTTTCCAGGGCCTGTATCTGGCGCGATACGCTACCTTTAGGGAGTCCGAGCGTTTCCGCTGCGCGAGAAAAGCTTTCCAGTTCTGCGACGCGGATGAACAACTGCATTGCGTGAATTTTATCCATTGCCATACCTTATTGTTGTTCTGGATGAAACAGTAATGCGTAATCAGCGATATTTATTGTTTTTTTAACACCTAATAAGCTCTGTCTCAATCTTCACAACACCTGAAATGAGGTTTCTTATGACGCAACGTATCGCATTGGTGACCGGTGGCGGTCGTGGACTCGGTAAAAACGCGGCGCTGAAGCTGGCGAACAAAGGAATTGGTATTATTCTGACGTGGAACAGCAATGAAAAAGAAGCGCAGCAGGTTGTGCATGAAATCAGACAATCTGGTGGCAAAGCAGCAGCATTGTCGTTGAATGTCGGAGATATTTCCGCTTTCCCTCTGTTTGTTGAACAGATGCAGGAAGCATTACAGACGCAGTGGCAAAGCGATGGGTTTGATTATTTATTGAACAATGCCGGGATCGGCATTAACGCGCCGTATTCGGCATTCACCGAAGCGCAATTTGACCAACTTTTGAACATACATTTTAAGGGGCCTTTTTTCCTGACGCAGAGCCTTCTACCGCTGATGAAAAAGGGGGGCAGGATCCTCAATGTCTCGACCGGATTATCGCGTTTTGCCCTGCCAGGCTACAGTGCATATGCTGCCATGAAAGGGGCGATGGAAGTGTTAACCCGTTACCAGGCCAAAGAGCTAGGTGAGCGCGGGATTACTGCAAATATTATTGCGCCAGGGGCGATAGAAACTGATTTTAGCGGTGGGAACGTACGGGACAATGCACAGCTGAATGCCTATATCGCCTCGCAAACGGCGCTGGGGCGTGTTGGATTACCGGATGATATTGGTGATGCCATTGCTGCACTACTCAGCGATGACCTGGCCTGGATGACAGCGCAGCGTATCGAGGTATCTGGCGGGATGTTCCTGTAAATCTGCAGGGTGCTTATTCAGTAGGTCGCGGTACCTGCTGAGTAAGCACTTAATGCTATATTGTGTTTTGTAACATATTCTCCGATTATCCGTGGTTCCTTATTTTTAGCAAACGTTATAGACTCTTGGAAATTAATATTTGCAAAGGTATTTTTGAACGCTAAAAATAAGAAGTTCCTTAAGCTTTGACGTAATTTTAAACGCTTTATGTAATCCTTTTTTGTGAGCTGTAACTATTTATAATTTCTGCTTCTTTCCTATCCTGTCATCGGTAGAATGGCCTCTGCCAAATGGTGAGTTCTTATTTTACCCCGTAGGTAATACCCTTCGCGTGTTAAGGCTAATATCTTATTTGGACGGAGAGAAATAATGCAGGTAATAATGTTTGACAGGCAGTCAATATTTATTCATGGAATGAATGTAAGTTTACAACAACGTATTCCAGGAGTGGATGTTCAGGGTGTCAGTCAGGCAGATGACCTTTGGCGAAAACTGGAAGAAAATCCTGATGCGCTGGTGATGCTTGACGGCGATCTTGATGGCGAATTCTGCCGTGGAATACTGCAGCGAATAGCGGAGCTATTTTCGGCGGTAAAAGTGTTGATAACGGCAACAGATTGCCGAAAAAAATGGCTGCAGGAAGTCACTCAGTTAAACGTACTGGCGGTTGTCCCGCGCGATTCTGACGCGGAAACGTTCACGCTGGCGATCAACAGTGTAGCGATGGGTATGATGTTTTTACCCAGAGATTACTTAGCGGTATCAGAGAACGGTAACCAGAATATAAAAGCGTTAAGCGCACGTCAGCGAGAGATCCTGACTATGCTGGCAGCCGGAGAATCTAATAAACAAATTGGTCGGGCGTTAAATATCAGTACCGGGACGGTAAAAGCACATCTTGAATCGCTTTATCAGCGGCTGGAGGTAAAAAACCGTACTCAGGCAGCAATGATGTTAAACGAATCATACTAACGGGTACTTATTTCACAGTCAGAAAGTGTCTGGCTGTGAAAGATGAGCGACCCCATTTCTGAAGTACAAAATTGCTTCATCCCAATGCTGAGTATCCACGCAATAAGCGCTTCCTGCTGAAACAGATCGTTAAGTTGTGGCAACTTCGTCCGTATTAATGCCTCGCAGGCATACAAATCATCGAGCAGCAGTTTATCTGCCTGCATGACTGAAATAGGTTTATCGAAGTTTTCATCTGCAGTGATTTCATGCCCGTAACCAATGACCCATATACCCTTTTTGTCCTGATACTTTTCCAGTGACAGACCCTGCCATTGTTTAATAAATGCGATACAGGTCGGCGTAAAATGTGCTGAATGGAGCTGCATACCGATCTCTCTTCATGTAAAGATCATCATTCTAAAGAGAACTGCTCGCTATAGTAGTTGCCATTCAGCCGGTTTTTTCAGTAAAACGCCTTATGGCATTGGTGAGAGGTATTCACGCTTTAACAAGCCGAAAATCCAGTCGTCATGCCAGGTTTGATGCAGCCAGTAACTTTCGCGTAGCGTGCCTTCATGAATGAATCCCACCTTTTCCAGCACATGTCGTGAAGCATGGTTGCCTGCGGTGACGCAGGCCGTCAACCGGCGTAGGCCTCCAATTGTAAACGCGAAGTCGCAGATGGCACGCAGGGATTCTGCGCCATATCCTTTACCTTGTGCTTCTGGCGCGAACAAAAAACCGACTTCGGCACATTCATTGTTTTCATGAATATATCCAGTGACGCCAAGCGGTAACCCTGTGTCGTTGTCGCAAACCACCAGACATAGCCAGTGTGGGCTTCCTGGAGACCACTCGGGTAAACGTGAGTTGAATACCGTCAGCACATCTTCTTCAGTGCGTGCGTCGGAGACAAATCGCATCACATCAGGGTTTTGCTGTAATTTTAAAAAGAACGCCCAATCGCCTTGATCCAGTGGGCGACAGGTAAGACGTGATGTTTTTAATACCGGCACAGGCTTATCTCCTGAATAATTTTCAACGATTACGCGGTTATCACTGTAAAACGTATCTATTTGGTATATGAATATGTTTTAGTCTACAACGGCACACATCTGTGGAGTGCCGCTTTATAAAAAGATAAATAAATACATTGTGAAGTCGCATTTTCGCGGCTCTTTTAGGGATGATAATGACCAATAGCGCGTTACAGGCGACATGTACGCCATTTGAACACTGTTTGGGGATCATCCGCCAGGCATCGGTGGAAATCTTACTGCTGTTAGGCGTACACGTCGCTGAGGGCAAGGATCCACGCTGGTTTCTGGAGCAACTCGATCAGGCCCGGCTGAATTTAGGCGGTTGGGGGATTGTGGCCAGACGGCTTCAGATGAATGATGCGCAACTGAGCCAGTTCACCCTGCGATTGCGCCATCTTCAACAGAATGTGCCTCAGTATGAAAGTGGTCAGGATGTCAGTGAAAATCAGCTGATCTCTGCGCTGCGCTTTGTGGCCTCCCTGGAACATTTGCGCCAGCAGCAGCCGCTGCTGAACTATCAAACCGAGTTTGACACAGGGAGTCAGGACGCACAGGTAAAGGCCCAGCGCCAGCTACGTGCAATAGAGTTAACGCTAAAATCCCTCGTCGCCCGGGTATGGCCGGATCAACACCCGCTAAACAGTTTTCTGAAACAGCATTTTGGCGCCGATCGTCTGCGCCGCTGGCTAAAGCTGGGTGAAGGGCGTGATGCGCTGGACGGTATGATGTTTAGCGAACTGGCGCTGATGGTTGTTGATAAGAAGCTGTTTGTTCGTCACTTTACCCAGATTTTTAATGATACTTCGGTGCTCACACTGTTTGTCGAACCGCGCTTAACGCTGCGTATGTTTCTGGATGACTGCCGTCAGGCACGAAACCGCGTTATCGCTCAGCAGCCGCTGACATCAGTACAATTGATGCTGTTAAATCACCAGTACGGGCAAATTACGCACCCTGTGCAGCGGGCGTTTGAAGAGCGGCGTATCCGTACTAATCCCTCGTCGTATCTGGAATCAGATGAGGACCTCGTCCGCCAGTTCTGGGAAACGGCAAGGCAAAAAGATGAGCAGGCCGGGGGAGATAAACAGGAAATCGCTGACAGTATCGATCCGCCAGATAAACGGGCAAAGCGTACGGCAGAAGAACGCGAGCAGCTCATTTCAGGCATGCTGTGGGTTGCTGTTGGTGTGATGGTGCTGGTGATATCGCTGGGGGCATTCTGGCTCTTCAGTACACCTGCTCCGCTTGCGTCCGCCGGGAAGTCCGTTGAAATTGTGCAGGAAGAACCGCGGCGTGATGCGCCTTCCGCCCGGGAAACGGTGACCCGAATGGGGATCTCCTGGGATTCATTCAATATGCGGGCTGCCATCGATCGCAACGATACTCGCGTCACGTCACTGTTTTTGCAGGGCGGTATGGACTGGAAACTGGCATGGACGGAGCAGGCGTTCTCGACAGGCAATACCGATGTGCTGAAACTGCTGTTACGTTATCCCTCGCAGATGGATGAGGCTAAACCTTGTCAGCAGTTTATGAGTACGCTAAGCCACGCAATGTCGAATGGAGCATCCTTAACGTCGCTGCATAAAAGCTATTTAAAAAGTTTTTGCTCGGTACCGGACGTTGTCGCACGTCAACAATATAACGCCGAACAAGCTCAGTTGCGTGTGGCCGCAGAGCCAAGCGCAGAGAACAAAAAATGGCAGAAAATTCACGCAGCGCTTTATGATGCGATTAACTAACTGCCTGACAAGTATGGCATTATCAGGCAGTCAGGCGATTATGGTTCCCCATACAGGCCGATTAAGCGACGGACCACGCCATTGGTCCAGCCAAAGCCATCCTGTAACGGATATTCCCCGCCGCCGCCTTCTCGCGGCGTGCCGTCCGCGATGTGGTATTTCTCGATGAGTTTGTGATGCTCCTGGTAAAAAATATTAACTGTTTTCAGCCAGTTGTGGGCGATTTCATCCCCCAGGTGATCATCACCATACAGTTTGAACCCCTGAATTGCCATCCACTGCAACGGCGCCCAGCCATTAGGTTTATCCCACTGCTCGCCGGTTTCATATTCCGTCGCCATAATTCCACCGGGTGTTAGCAGGCGGCTACGCACTGCGTTGGCGAGTCGGTCGGCTTGCTCATGGGTCGCCATACCTACATACAGTGGCACAATACTGGCTGCAGAAAAGAGAGCCATTTGTTCGCGGCGCCAGTCGTAATCACGATAACAGCCATTTTCATCGTCCCACAAATAGCGGTTCACGGCGGTACGGCGGTCACCCGCTTTCTGACGGAACAACGCTTCGGTTTCTCGATCGCCTTTTAGCGCGGAAATATTGGCAATGGTACTTTCCAGCTTGTACAGGAATGCGTTCAGGTCAATAGGGATGAACTGGGTGGTGCGTATACTGGCAAGGCGACCTGCATCGCGAAGCCAGCGTGAGGAGTAATCCCAACCGGAGGCAGCGCCAGCACGCAGATCTCGGTAGACCTCATTGGGGGGACGACCTGAATGTTTGGCGGTCTCTACATCTTCGAGCCAGGATTCATCGCGAGGAGTATCGCGATCGTCCCAGTAACGGTTGAGCAATGAACCGTCCGGCATTCTGATGACGTGGCGGTAGGCCTGGTTTAGTACCAGGGAGTCGGCACCATCCATCCAGAACGCATACTCCATTTTTAGGTGATCCAGGTAACGACGCGCACCGCGCACGCCATCCTCTTCAAACAATTCCACCATCAGCGCAAATACCGGCGGTTGAGAGCGACTCAGATAGTAAGTGCGATTACCGTTTGGGATGTGGCCATAGTTTTCAATCAACCAGGCAAAGTTATCCGCCATACACTTCAGAAGATCTTCCCGGCCGCTCTCCGCCAGGCCCAGCATGGTGAAGTAGGAGTCCCAATAGTAGGTTTCGCTAAACCGTCCGCCTGGTACAATATACGACTGTGGCAACGCCAGCAGCGAAGACCAGGGAATGTGATCCTGCGGCTCGCGCGTTAGTACTGGCCACAGTTGGTCGATATGCTCTTTCAGCGAGCTATCCGGGTCGGAAACGTATTCACTGGAGGGCGTTTCCGGTAGCCAGAAATGGTTCTCGACGAAGCGTTTCAGATCAAAGTCACGATGTCGTCTGACTTTGCGATAGCGGATAAGAATATCCAGCGGATCCATTTTGGGCGCGCAGTCGGGGAATGTTTTACTGTCGGCAAACAGTTTTGACGACTGGACGTGCTCAAACAGTTCAAGGTAGCGATCGGCTGGCGTCAGGGCATCAGAGGCGGGTAGCCCTTCAATCATCTCTGGCTCGGGCTCTGCCTCAATCATTTCATCCAGCTTTAACTCGCACGGATCCATTTCATAAAGCAGATCGACATCGATCGTGAGTTCTTCTGAAGGGGCGTGGGATAGTTTCTGGTTGAGCATAATGAGAAAGACCTCCGGTGGATGTGGAAAGGGTAAGGCTATTGCCCGGCTGTCTGTTAAGCGTAGACATTCGCTTCGGTATTTGATGGATAAAGCGTGCGCTCAATCACACTTTTATGGTTTTCAGGAATCAATGAATAAATGTATCTCAATGATAACAATGGGTAATTTTTAATTATGCGAAAATGGATATATTTCATTTTCGGAACATTCGATTGCAACGATATGTGAACAGAAATACGTAGTGGCTCCTGCTTATAATAGGCACAGGCTATTCTATTGATAGTTCTGCTCCATGTAATTGATTGATACTTATCAAAATAATATCCCCCTCATTTCCTATGATGGTCAGGTCTGACAAAGACTGCGCATTAATTATTTTAATTTTCTGGGTCACAATAACTCACAACGGTGAGGGTAAAATAATGAAAATCATTACCCGTCTTACCGCGATTGCTATAGCAGGCATCGTGATCGGTTATTTTGGATTATCCGGTTATGTGTGGTACCACGATAATCAACGAAGTAAACAGGCTGATGTTCAGGCCTCTACACTGGAAGCCAATAATAAAGTTTTAGGTTTTTTACGCGAAAAAGGATGCGATTATTGCCACACGCCTTCGGCAGAATTGCCTTTTTATTCTTCTTTTCCTGTCGCTAAACAGTTGATGAATTACGACATCCAACTGGGATATAAATCTTTCAATCTTGAAGCTGTTCGTGCTGCGCTGGTCGCGGATAAACCTGTCTCTCAAAGCGATCTGAATAAAATCGAATGGGTAATGCAGTATGACACCATGCCGCCGACGCGCTACACCGCGCTGCACTGGGCCGGTAAGGTGAGTGATGCGGAGCGCGAAGAGATCCTTGGCTGGATCGCGAAACAACGTGAGCAGTACTACGCCAGTCGTGATACCGCACCTCAACATCGTAATGAACCTGTTCAGCCGATACCGGAAAGCATCCCGACTGACGCCCAAAAAGTGGCCCTTGGATTTACGCTTTATCATGATTCGCGTATATCCGGAGACAGTACGATCTCTTGTGCCCACTGCCATGCCCTGAATGCGGGCGGCGTGGATGGCAGAAAAACGTCAATTGGTGTGGGTGGTGCAGTCGGTCCTATTAATGCGCCGACGGTATTTAACTCGGTCTTTAACGTTGAACAATTCTGGGATGGTCGTGCGCCGACATTGCAGGCTCAGGCGGGCGGTCCACCGTTGAACCCGATTGAAATGGCATCGAAATCCTGGGATGAAATTATCCAGAAACTGGATAAAGATCCGCTACTGAAACAAGAGTTTACCGCGGTCTACCCCCAGGGATTCAGCGGCGATAATATTACCGATGCCATTGCTGAGTTTGAGAAAACGCTGATTACGCCAAATTCGCCGTTCGATAAGTGGTTACGCGGTGATGAAGCGGCGTTAACTGCCCAGCAAAAGCATGGTTATCAGTTGTTTAAGGATAATAAGTGCGCGACCTGTCATGGCGGTATTATTCTGGGTGGACGTTCATTTGAACCATTGGGTTTGAAAAAGGACTTTAATTTCGGTGAAGTGACAGCCGCTGATATTGGCCGTATGAATGTTACCAATGAATTACGTGACAAACTGCGCCAGAAAGTACCGGGATTGCGTAACGTTGCACTGACGGCACCTTATTTCCACCGGGGTGATGTTCCAACGCTCGATGGTGCTGTCAAACTGATGCTGCGCTATCAGGTTGGCAAAGAACTCCCGCAGGAAGATATCGACGATATCGTTGCGTTCCTTGAAAGCCTTAACGGGGTTTATACGCCGTATATGCAGAGTAAGTAATCAATACAATGCCGGATGGCGGCTGATGCCCTATCCGGCCTACTGATTGCCGTGACTTTTAGGCCTGGTAAGCGTAACGCCGACGCATGTCACTGTACTATTCGACGGTCAGTAGGGGAACGAATTCATTTCTGGCGACTGCCAACTCGACGACACTTCAACAAGCCTACCATCTCATACATCAATAAAACTGTATATTTTTCGGTTCATCTTCAATACTCTCGGTCCCGAATTATTTGTAACACTTATTTTAAACGATGAAGACGTACAGAAATAAGAAAAAATACCGCTACGTCGGATTATATGTATTTGTTTATAAATTGTTATTTGTTGTCTTTTTATACCATGGTCTGATTATTATATAGCTTATATTTGGGGTGGCAGATATCCTGTAATATATAAAAGCGTTTCATTTTTATTACTTATAATTTTTTATCGTTACCAGATTACGGTAGTTGCGAAATAGTTCTCAAGTCTGTAGTTGACGGCTTTTTTATAGGATGTTCAAAATGAAGGCTGTATATATTATTTCAGATAATCAGTATTTCGCGCTTGGTGCTGCTGCGTTAATAAAGCATCAGCAAGCAATCATTGTTTCTCCTGAGGAACTGCTAAATCAGAACCCAGGGATCAATAGTGGCGATTGCTATATTTTCGTCCGGAACAGGGTGTTGCATCGCCGTCTGTGCTGTTATTTGAAGCAGACGAACTGCAACCTTATTTTTTTTCTGCCCGGTTTGCGTTACCGCAGTGGAACGAAATTGTTGCCCTGTTTCTGGCCCGCCAGAATATCAGCGAAAAGTTTTCGTGAGCGATCGGCGCAGGTTGCCAGATATTTCAGCAGGAGTTGCCCGGAAAATACTACGCTGTCAGGTCGTGCGCGTATGAGCATGGCTGCGGCGGGGCTGGAGCGTTATATGCGCTGGGTTAGAGCACGTAGTATTTCACACCAGGCCGCTCACAGTCATCACCGGGCTCTTATTAAAACTGTAGGCATCGAGAACGTAAGCATTCACACTTTATTTCTTTCAGAATACATTGCGGCCAGTCATATCGCCTTGTCATGACTGATAGAGAATGGATCTTTCAAATGTGAATGGCCCAATGATTCTGGGGGCTTACATATACACACTATTCAGTAAGGAAAACTGGCCTTTTACAACCAGTTTTCCAGAGCTGAGAACATGTATAGCTGCGTTTTCAATATTAACGCATCGTGACAAACTCTTCCGCTGCGGTCGGGTGTATTGCAACGGTATTGTCGAAGTCTTTCTTGGTTGCGCCCATTTTCAGTGCGACCGCGAAACCCTGCAACATTTCATCCATACCAAAGCCGATGCCGTGGATACCGACAATCTTCTCTTCTGGCCCTACACAAACCAGCTTCATACGGCACGGCTGACGATGAGTTGTCACCGCGGTGTACATCGCGGTAAACGATGATTTATACACTTTTACCAGGTCATCGCCATGCTGTTCGCGAGCCTGCTGTTCGGTCAAGCCTACAGTACCAATCGGCGGGTGGCTGAAGACCACGGTCGGGATGTTGCTGTAGTCCAGATGTTCGTCCGGTTTGTTGTTAAACAGACGTTCGGACAGACGGCGACCTGCGGCAACGGCAACAGGTGTCAGTTCAACGGCACCCGTGTTATCACCGACAGCGTAAATGCCTTTTACGTTAGTATTCTGGAATTTATCAACGACGATATAACCTTTTTCATTGGTTTTCACGCCCGTTGCCGCCAGGTTTAAATTATCGGTTGCCGGTTCGCGACCGATTGCCCAAATCAGACAATCCACAGTTTCGCTGCGACCATCTTCTAGCTCCAGGGTCAGGCTGCCGTCTGCGTTTTTAACCACTGCTTTCGGGATGGCATGCGTATGCAGAGTCGGGCCTTCGGCGTTCATCACTTCAACCAGGGTTTCAACAATCATCGGGTCAAAACTGCGCAACGGCGCATGTTTACGCACGAACAGGTGTGTTTCTGCACCCAGGCCGTTAATTACGCCAGCCAGCTCAACGGCGATGTAACCCGCACCGACAACCGCAACGCGCTTCGGCAGGGCTGGCAGTTCAAAGAAGCCATCTGAATCAATGCCGTATTCCACACCGGGAATATTCGGGTGGCTCGGGCGACCACCGGTTGCAATCAAAATATGGTCGGCAGTGATGGTTTCACCGTTTACTTCAATGGTTTTAGCATCAACGAAGCGGGCGAAGCCTTTGATCACATCAACGTTATTTTTACCCAGCACGTTGTCGTAAGAGGTGTGAATACGGTCGATATAAGCGGTGCGGCTGGCGATCAGTTTGTCCCAGTCGAATTTGTTGATGGTGGTATCGAAACCGTAGTCCGGGCCATACATATGGATCGCTTCCCGGATTTGAGCAGCATGCCACATCACTTTCTTCGGTACACAGCCAACGTTGACGCAGGTGCCGCCCAGTTCTTTGGCTTCAATCAATGCGCATTTTTGGCCGTACATTGCCGCGCGGTTAATGGAGGCAATTCCGCCGCTGCCGCCGCCGATAGCGATGTAATCATAGTGTTTGGTCATGACCGCTCCTTCATGTTCATTGTAGGGCGGAGAAGCGTTTCGCCATCCGCCAAAATATTCGCGATTGTATACCTGAAATCGAAAGGTTCCACCGATGGCTGCGATTACTCCGGCACGATCCAGCTTACCGAAGTATGCCCGGTTCCTGCCGGAACCAGTTTGCTGTGCAGCCACGGTAGCACGCTGTTCATCTGCTGCTCCAGCTTCCACGGCGGGTTAATCACAATCATGCCGGAAGCCGTCATACCGCGCCGATCGCTGTCCGGGAGAACCGCCAGTTCAATCTGCAGGATGCGGCGGATGCCGGTGGCTTCCAGATCGTGCACCATACGCTTGATTTGCTGGCGCAGGACCACTGGATACCACAGTGCATAGGTGCCGGTTGCGAAACGCTTATAGCCTTCATTGATGCCGGTAACCACGGCCTGATAGTCGGTTTTAATTTCGTACGGTGGATCGATAAGGATCAACCCGCGACGGGAAACCGGCGGTAATTTTGCCTTTAACTGCTGGTAGCCGTCAGCTTTGGCTACGCGGGCACGCTCGTCTTTCTGGAATTCGGAGCGCAGCAGCGGAAAATCACTCGGGTGCAGTTCAGTTAATTGCAGGCTGTCTTGTTCGCGCAGCAACTGGCGGGCAATCAGCGGAGATCCTGGGTAATAGCGCAACTGACCGCTACGGTTGAAATGTTGCACGACGGAAATATAGGGTTCGAGTTCAGCCGGGAGGGAGTCCTGTTGCCAGATACGGGCGATGCCTTCCAGATACTCGCCGGTACGCTCGGCATGTTCACCGCTCAGCTGATAACGGCCAGCGCCAGCATGGGTGTCCAGATAGAGAAACGGTTTTTCTTTCTCTTTGAGTGACTCGATGATCAGACTCTGAACCGTGTGTTTAAGGACGTCGGCGTGGTTGCCAGCGTGATAGCTATGGCGATAACTGAGCATGGGTAAACGTATTCCAGGTAATATAATAAACGATTTGCCACAGTTTACAGTAGAACGGTACAGATTACCCGCAGGCCCGATCGCTAAGCGCCAGCGGGCGTTTTTCCGCCACGCCCGGCATTGAAATCCTCTACACTTAACCCCATTCTACTGAGTATTACGCGCCGGAAGGCGGCTGACGCCTTATCCGGTCTACAAATGGTGATACCTGTAGGTCGGATAAGATGCTTTGGCGTCGTCATCCCGCGAAAACGCCTGAGCGTTTCGTTTCCTTTTTTTAACCAGGACTGTGCATATGACAAATCCATTACTGACGCCCTTCGAACTGCCGCCGTTTTCCAAAATTCAGCCTGAGCATGTTGTGCCTGCAGTGACTAAGGCACTGAATGATTGCCGTGAAAACGTTGAGCGAGTGGTTGCGCAGGGTGCACCGTACACCTGGGAAAATCTCTGCCAAAAACTGGCGGAAGTGGACGATGTACTGGGGCGTATCTTCTCTCCGGTAAGCCATCTGAACTCGGTGAAAAACAGCCCGGAACTGCGTGAAGCCTACGAACAGACGCTACCACTGTTGTCCGAATACAGCACCTGGGTTGGGCAACACGAAGGTCTGTACAAAGCGTACCGTGATTTGCGAGATGGTGCTCATTACGCCTCTCTGAATACTGCACAGAAAAAAGCTGTCGATAACGCGCTGCGTGATTTCGAGCTTTCTGGTATCGGTTTACCGAAGGAAAAACAGCAGCGTTATGGCGAAATAGCCACGCGTCTGTCTGAGTTGGGCAACCAGTACAGCAACAACGTTCTCGACGCCACCATGGGCTGGACGAAACTTGTTACCGACGAAAAAGCGCTGGCAGGAATGCCTGAAAGTGCGCTGGCTGCCGCGAAAGCGCAGGCAGAAGCCAAAGAGCAGGAAGGATATTTGCTGACGCTGGATATCCCGAGCTACCTGCCGGTGATGACCTACTGTGACAACCAGGGGTTGCGCGAAGAGATGTACCGCGCCTATGTAACCCGCGCTTCTGACCAGGGGCCAAATGCGGGTAAATGGGACAACAGCCCGATCATGGAAGAGATCCTCGCGTTGCGTCACGAGTTGGCTCAACTGTTGGGTTTTGACAGCTACGCCTATAAATCACTCGCCACCAAAATGGCGGAAAACCCGCAGCAGGTGCTCGACTTCCTGACAGATCTCGCGAAACGCGCGCGTCCGCAGGGTGAAAAAGAGCTGGCCCAGTTGCGTGCTTTTGCCAAAGCTGAATTTGACGTTGATGAGCTGCAACCGTGGGATATCGCGTACTACAGCGAGAAGCAAAAGCAGCACCTTTACAGCATCAGCGATGAGCAACTGCGCCCGTACTTCCCGGAAAACAAAGCCGTTAACGGCCTGTTCGAGGTGGTTAAGCGCATTTACGGCATTACCGCTAAAGAGCGCTCAGACGTCGATGTCTGGCATCCGGAAGTGCGCTTCTTCGAACTGTATGACGAAAACAATGAGCTACGTGGCAGCTTCTATCTTGATCTCTACGCGCGTGAAAACAAACGTGGCGGGGCGTGGATGGACGACTGCGTTGGCCAGATGCGTAAAACCGACGGCACGCTGCAAAAACCGGTCGCTTACCTGACCTGTAACTTCAACCGTCCGGTTAATGGCAAACCGGCGCTGTTTACTCACGATGAAGTGATTACCCTGTTCCACGAGTTCGGTCACGGCTTGCACCATATGCTGACCCGCATCGAAACTGCAGGTGTTTCCGGTATTAACGGTGTGCCGTGGGATGCGGTCGAACTGCCGAGCCAGTTTATGGAAAACTGGTGCTGGGAGCCGGAAGCGCTGGCGTTTATCTCCGGCCATTATGAAACCGGCGAACCGTTGCCGAAAGAGCTGCTGGATAAAATGCTGGCGGCGAAAAACTACCAGGCAGCGTTGTTCATTCTGCGCCAACTGGAGTTCGGTTTGTTCGATTTCCGCCTGCACGCCGAGTTTAATCCGCAGCAAGGGGCGAAAATTCTCGAAACCCTGGCAGAGATCAAAAAGCAGGTTGCCGTTGTTCCGGGGCCTGCCTGGGGTCGTTTCCCGCACGCCTTCAGTCATATTTTCGCGGGTGGTTATGCGGCGGGCTACTACAGCTATCTGTGGGCAGACGTACTGGCAGCAGATGCTTTCTCTCGTTTTGAAGAGGAGGGGATCTTCAACCGTGAAACCGGTCAGTCGTTCCTCGATAATATTCTGACTCGTGGCGGCTCTGAAGAACCGATGGAGCTGTTCAAACGCTTCCGTGGCCGTGAGCCGGAGCTGGATGCGATGCTTGAACACTATGGTATTAAAGCGTAAGTGAAGATCTGCTTAATTGATGAGACGGGCGCCGGAAACGGCGCCTTATCTGTTCTGGCTACCCGCTGGGGACTGGAGCAGGATGAAGACAATCTGATGGCGCTGGTGATGACGACGTCGCATCTGGAGTTGCGCAAACGTGATGAGCCAAAACTTGGCGGCATCTTCGTGGATTTTGTCGGTGGGGCAATGGCCCATCGGCGCAAATTTGGCGGGGGACGCGGCGAAGCGGTGGCAAAGGCGGTCGGCATTAAAGGTGATTATTTGCCGGATGTGGTGGATGCCACGGCGGGGCTGGGACGTGATGCTTTTGTGCTGGCATCTGTTGGCTGTCGTGTGCGGATGCTGGAGCGCAATCCGGTTGTTGCGGCGCTGCTCGACGATGGTCTGACGCGTGGCTATGCCGATGCTGAGATTGGTCCATGGCTGCAGGAACGGTTGCAGTTGATCCACGCATCCAGTCTGACGGCGCTAACCGATATCACTCCACGTCCACAGGTGGTGTATCTTGACCCGATGTTCCCGCATAAGCAGAAAAGCGCGCTGGTCAAAAAAGAGATGCGCGTGTTTCAGTCGCTGGTGGGCCCGGATTTAGACGCTGATGGCCTGCTGGAGCCTGCTCGCCAGCTTGCCACCAAACGCGTGGTGGTGAAGCGCCCGGATTACGCCCCACCGCTTGCAGATATCGCAACTCCCAACGCAGTGGTGACCAAAGGACACCGGTTTGATATTTACGCCGGAACGCCGTCAATTCATGGTTAAGTAGCGTGTAGAGGCCGGATAAGGTTGTTAGCCGCATCCGGCAATTCCGATTACACAAACGGTGCCAGCGGATCGGCTATCTCAAACGCGACCGCTTTATCAGCCTTCGGCGGATAAATCAGCTCGCTGACGATCGACAGTTTTAACTTCTTCGCCTCTGCGCGGGTCAGTTTCACTTGCTGATCCCAACCTTCGGTATACACCGCACCCCATGCGCCAAGATCCAGGCAGGTGACGTAGTTTTCCTGGCGGTACGGCAGCGACGGCACGTCGAGCAGGCTTGCTGCGGCATTGTTACCGGCAAATTTGCCCAGCAGAATGGCATGCTGACAGGTCATTAAGGCATGATTGCCTTTGTCATCGGTGGCGGCGTACGCCACATCGCCAGTGGCATAAATATCGTCATGTCCCACCACCTGCAAATTTGCATTTACGTGCAGACGACCCTGGCGATCGCGCGGGGCGTCAATTTGCGCCGTCAAACCGTTTGCCTGCACACCGACCGTCCAGATAACGGTGTGTGAACCGATAGTTTGCCCGTCTTTCAGTGTGACACCAGAAGCATCCACACTTTCGACTTCTGCATTTACCAGCCACTCTACACCCAGCTCAGCGGAGGCTTCAGCAATCACATCGCGCAACGCTTTGCTCCAGCGTGCGCCTGGTTGTGCGCCTCGTTCAACTACGACAACTCTGGTCTTAGCATCAGCACCAAGAATTTCTCGCAGACGGCCAGGTAACTCCAGCGCCATTTCGATGCCGGTAAAACCGCCGCCGAACACTACTACGGTATTGCGTGCCTCACTTTCTGGCTGATGTGCCAGATCATTCAGGTGTTGCTCCAGTACGGCTGCGCTTTCCAGCTGGTCGAGGTCAAAAGCGTGCTGAGCCGCTCCAGCGACCATTGAACGGTTTACCTGGCTGCCACTTGCCAGAATCAATCGGTCGTAGCCGAGCAGTTGCGTGTTGCCAGCCGCATCTGTCCAGCTCACCTCTTTTGATTGCACAAGCAACTGAGATACTGTGCCGCTGAGGAATTTTACGCCAGTTACGTCAAACAGCGGTTGCAGAGGTGCGACCAGCGTCTGGACGTTGTTTTCATAAAAACGGGGGCGAACACGCAGCTCTGGCTGGGGTGCAATAACTGTTATATCAATGGATTGCTGGTGTTTATCTGCCAGGCGCGCGGCACTCAGCGCTGCCCACATACCGGCAAAGCCGGCGCCTACGATCAGAATTTGTTTACGCATTCGGTTTTCTCACTGGTCATCACGATTTATTTACTCGGATTTTATTGGTCGTAGTTATTAAATGCAATGCGATTTGCAAAATATGAAGGGAACAAGGTGCTTAAATGAAACTATTTATTTGATATTTATATTATTTATTTTTTAGTTTCAGCGCGTGTGTACGCGGTCTATGGCAAGATTCAGTTGAAAAAGCTACAATAACTCAGATTAATTTTGGCTGAGATAAGATAATGGCATTCTACAGTTCCGGGGTTGAGTACGGCATTCATAGCCTGATGTGTATGGTCGACAGTAGAGGCGACGCGCGGGATATGAGCGTTCGGGAAATTGCTGAATTGCAAAGTGTGCCGTATGACTATCTGGCCAAGATATTTACCCGCCTGTCGAAAGCGGGCCTGGTGCGCAGTATCGAGGGTAAGGGCGGCGGTTTTCAGCTCGCCAAACCAGCTGAACATATTACGGTGCTGGATGTGGTAAACGCGATTGATGGCGATAAGCGCATTTTTGAATGCCGTGAAATACGCCAAAGACTGGCGGTATTTGACGAGCAACCGCCAGAGTGGGCATGTGAAGGGATCTGCGGTGTGCGTTCAGTGATGGATATGGCTCAGCAGCGGATGGAAGAAGCGCTCGGCCAGCACACAATTCTGGATTTGGCCCGCAAGATGTACCGCAAAGCGCCGGACACTTTTGTCATTGAAGTGCAGGAGTGGATTGACGCGCGCAAAGGATAACGGTTGGAAATGCCCGATAGCGAAAGGTGTATCGGGCATGTTGAATACAGGCCGGATCAAGCGATAGCCGCCATCCGGCACTGAGTATTATTGTTCGGTGCTTGGCGTATTAATCATCCGGTTCAACCACGGCACCATAATCGCCATCACCACTGTGACTGCCAGCGTTACCAGACCGATATTACTGAACACGTTGGTGTAGATAGGTAATGTCTGTAACGGGTCGGTGATGTTTTCCGGTACTGCGGTGAACGTCGCAACGTAACCCCCCATCAGGAAGGCTGCTGCCTGCGTCAGGAACCACATCCCAAGAATAAAGCCCATCAGATGCTGCGGCACCAGTGCGGCGACCATTGCCAGTCCCAGGGCGCTAATCAGCAACTCACCCAGGCTCTGGAACAGGTACACCAGTACGATAAACCACGGCGATGTCAGGCCCTGTGCATCAGCAAACCACATGCCGGCAGCGGCGGCAGTCAGGAATCCCAGTGAGCACAAGAACATACCGAGAGTAAACTTCATCGGCATGGTCAGGTCTTTGCCTTTGTTACCCAGACGGGTATAAATCGCTGCCAGTACCGGGCTGGCAAGAACGACCCAGAACGGGTTCAGCGCCTGGAAGCTAACCGGGTTGATGGCGAAGCCCAAAATTTCATGATGTACGTTATTGATGGCAAAGAAGTTCAGTGACGTCGGCATCTGCGCATACAGAACGTAGAACACCACCGCTTCCAGCATCAGAATAAAGGCCACAAACATCTTGTTGCGCCCGGTTTTATCCAGTTTGAATGCCTGGCGGAAGAAGATAATAGTCACAACAATCGACAGAACGATCAGTACCAGGTTAGCGATTTTAACGTTGTGCATCACGCGCAGATAAACACCATTACCACCGTACCGGCCAGCACACAGAGCAGGTTGCGGAATACCAGCGGCTTATGGTCTGGCTCAGAACCAATGTCTTTCACCATCCCGCGGCAGGCAAAGTAGACCAGCAGCGCGACGATAAGTCCGGCACCACACAGGTTATAGGTAACGGCGTAACCAAACTTATCGGCAATTACCGGTGCCAGCGACAGCGACAGCAACGAACCGATGTTAATCGACATATAAAACAGGGTGAAGGCGCCGTCCAGTCGGGCATCTTTTGGGGGATAGCATTTTGACAGCAAACTTGCCGGGTTAGCTTTAAACAGCCCGTTGCCTACGGCAATAGTACCCAGCGCGATAAAGATCAGATCGGGTTTGAGTAGTGACATCCCGGTCATGAAGTAGCCAATTGCCAGCACAATAGCACCGAGAACCAGCGTGCGTTTTGTCCCTAACAGGTGGTCGCCGACATAGCCGCCAATGGAGATTAGGCCATACACCAATGCGGCAAACGCACCGAAGGTGATAAACGCCTGTTCCTGGGAGAACCCGAGTTGCTTAACAAAAAAAACCGCCAGGATGCCCTGAACGCCGTAATAGCCAAATCGTTCCCATAATTCTACAAAAAAGATCATGAAGAACGGACGAGGTTGCTGCAGCAAGCCCGTAGGTGCACTTGTATTCATATTCCTTCGCCTTTCAAAGCCATCCCGAAAAGTATGAACGCGTATGCTAAAACGCGCCGAAAAAGTCTTATTTTGTTATAGACTGCGGAGATTAGCCGCGAGAGTAGATTATTATAGAGATAGTTTTCGATCCAATTAGTTGATCACACTAATTATGATTTATTTGTTGGGTTGATGTACTGATAAGTGCCGAAGGGATAAAAACAAAAACGCCCGCAGAGGCGGGCGCTTACAGGCGTAAATGTTTGCAGCAGGCCGGGTTACTTCCCGGCGGCAAGCATTTTATGCTTCTTCGTCGTCACGCAGCGGAACAATCAACATGTCGACGTGAACGGTGTTGATCAGTTGACGTGCGGAGGACATCAGCTTGCTCCAGAAATCCTGGTGATGACCACAAACGACCAGGTCCATGTCGTATTTTTTAATGGCATCAACCAGAACCTGACCCAGGTCACCGCTACCGCTCAGGGTTTCGGTGATAGGGTAGCCAGCATTGGTGGACAGCTCGGTTAACGCGTGATGAGTTTCTTCAGAAATACGTTTCTGCATATCACCCAGATTCACGTCGATTAACCCGGTGTACAGATCGGAATAGTTTACGTCAACGTGGATAAGGGAGACTTTTGCATTGTAAGGCCGCGCCATAGAGACCGCTTTTTCAACCAGAACTTTACTTTCCGGAGAAAGATCAACCGCGATAAGAATGTGTTTATAAGCCATAGTGTTACTCCTTCCATAAGTTGTCGATGACTAGCCTTCTGGCGTTCATTTGCCGCCGCGTCATCCGCGTCCTGCGAACGTTGTGCGCGGGGCTAGCCCAGTCGTAAAGACGTACCATTTAAGGACTATCCTTACATTATAGCGACCGGGATAATCCGTCAATCCGCCTTGATTGCCAATTAGTTAAACAAATTTTTCAGCTAATTGCATTGATAGTGATTAACCTTCTGGCAAAAAAATTAACTAATCTCCTACACTATCTAGAGAGGCGTTCGGATACGAGATACAAACACGAGCGGTTTCGGTAGCACTCTTCACTGAATGGTTTGGCAGGGTATCGGGTAGCGGTAGCCCCGGAGAGGAGTTCCGTGGGCGGGTCGCCGGGGAGGGGATATGATAAGCACCATTGCATTATTCTGGGCTTTATGTGTCGTTTGCATTGTTAATATGGCGCGCTATTTTTCTTCGCTGCGCGCACTGTTAGTCGTACTTCGTGGTTGCGATCCATTGCTCTACCAGTATGTAGATGGAGGCGGCTTTTTTACCTCGCATGGGCAACCCAATAAGCAGATGCGGCTGGTGTGGTATATCTACGCGCAGCGCTACCGTGATCATCATGATGATGAATTTATACGCCGCTGTGAGCGGGTTCGCGGTCAGTTCATTCTCACCAGCGCGTTATGCGGCCTGGTATTAATCAGTATGGTTGCGTTGATAATCTGGCACTAAGCCACGTCACTCTACGGCAGATATAAAAAAAGCGGGTCAGTTTCCTGGCCCGCTTTTTTACTGTGCATTCGCTTAGATAAGCTTCAGGGAGAGCCAGTACAGCACCCCAGAAAGAATAATCGCCGCAGGCAGGGTAAAGACCCAGGCCATCAGAATGCTGGTCACTGTTTTACGCTGTAAGCCGCCACCGTCAACAACCATCGTGCCCGCAACAGAAGAGGAGAGAACGTGGGTGGTGGAAACAGGCATACCGGTATAACTGGCGAGACCGATAGAGACAGCGGCGGTCATCTGCGCCGACATCCCCTGAGCATAGGTCATGCCTTTCTTACCAATTTTCTCACCGATAGTGGTCGCCACACGACGCCAGCCAATCATCGTACCGCAGCCCAGAGCCAGAGCAACGGCCATAATGATCCAGATAGGCGCATACTCGATGGTGCTCAGCATGTCGGTTTTCAGTTTCTTCAGCAGACGCTGGTCGTCAGCGCTTACGCCAGGCAGCTTAACCACTTTATCGGTGGTATCGGAGATGCACAGCATAATGCGGCGCAGTTGTCCGCGCTGCTCAACGCTTAACTTGTCGTAAGTTTCCAGATTCGCCAGCATACCTTTTGCACGCTCAAGCGCGTTGATGGTATTTGCCGGGTGGCAATGGAACTCGTTAGCTTGCGTTGGCACGCCAGCTTCCGGCGACGGAATGAGCTGATCTACGCCAGTGGCTTGCTTCAGCAGATCAGGACGCTGCTGGAAGAAGGTTTCGACGTTATTGATAGCATCGCGGGTACGAGTAATTTCGTAACCGGAGGCGTTCATATTCACTACGAAACCTGCAGGCGCTACGCCAATCAGTACCAGCATCACCAGACCAATGCCTTTCTGTCCGTCGTTCGCGCCATGGGAGAACGCCACGCCGATAGCAGAGAGGATCAGTGCGATACGCGTCCAGAAAGGTGGTTTTTTCTTACCGTCTTTCTTTTCACGTTCCGCTGGCGTCAGGTGGATACGGGCACGTTTTTTAGTACCGCTCCAGTAACGACGCAGAATGAAAATGAGGCCGCCTGCAACCACCAGACCGACAATCGGCGAGACGATAAGCGAGGCAAAGATACCGATAACTTTCGGGATGTTAAGTGCGTCCACCACCGAAGTGCCGTTCATCAGCGCATTGGTTAAACCAATACCGATGATCGCGCCAATCAGCGTGTGGGAGCTGGATGCAGGCAAACCAAAGTACCAGGTACCGAGGTTCCAGATAATTGCCGCCAGTAGCATAGAGAACACCATGGCGAGGCCATGTGAGGAACCCATGTTGAGCAGCAGATCCGTTGGCAGCATATGCACGATGGCATAAGCTACGCTGAGACCACCCAGCAAAACACCAAAGAAGTTGAATACCGCAGCCATGATAACCGCCAATTGCGAACGCATTGCACGGGTATAGATCACGGTTGCGACAGCATTTGCTGTGTCATGGAAGCCGTTAATTGCTTCGTAGAACAGCACAAAAGCCAGAGCAAGCAATAGTAAAAGCCCGGTATGTAAATCCAGGCCAGCAAACAAATGTAGCATAGGACGTTACGCCATTTTGAGGACATGAACGCGGCGCATTATCAGTGACTTTGGCGGCGCGGGCAAAGTGAAATATAGAGTTTTTTTGATATATCTCCTGCTTTGTTTTACACCACTAAAGAATTATCCTATAGAATTCAGATAAATACCTATTATTGATAGTTTGGTGCTGGTGCGACCACTGAGGAATCTTTACAATTCACGCCCGCTTTTTAGAGAGGATCGCAACGTGGAAAGGTTTGATACCGTTATTATAGGCGCTGGCGCAGCGGGTATGTTCTGTGCCGCGCAGGCAGGACAAGCAGGTAGTCGCGTACTGCTGATTGATAATGGTAAAAAGCCTGGGCGCAAGATCCTCATGTCTGGCGGGGGGCGCTGTAACTTTACCAATCTTTATGTGGAGCCGGCGGCTTATTTGAGTCAAAACCCGCATTTTTGCAAATCAGCGCTGGCTCGCTATACGCAATGGGATTTTATCGATCTGGTCGGCAAACACGGCATTGCCTGGCATGAAAAAACGCTCGGTCAGTTGTTCTGCGACGACTCTGCTCAGCAAATTGTCGATATGCTGGTGACAGAATGCGAAAAAGGTAACGTTACAATGCGGTTACGTAGCGAAGTCCTGAGCGTAGCGCGTGATGATGACGGCTTCCAGATTTTGCTGAACGGCATGACGGTCAGTGCGAAAAAGCTGGTTATTGCGAGCGGAGGGCTATCCATGCCGGGTCTTGGCGCTTCGCCGTTTGGTTATAAAATTGCTGAACAGTTCGGTCTGAACGTGCTGCCGACGCGTGCAGGTTTGGTGCCTTTTACGCTGCACAAGCCGCTACTGGAGCAGCTTCAGGTGCTCTCTGGCGTGTCAGTACCTTCCGTTATCACCGCTGAAGACGGCACTGTGTTTCGTGAAAACCTGCTCTTTACGCACCGTGGCCTTTCAGGTCCGGCGGTTTTACAGATTTCCAGTTTCTGGCAGCCAGGTGAATTTGTCAGCATTAATTTGTTGCCCGATGTAGACCTTGAGGCTTTCCTCGACGAACAGCGTAGCGCACACCCTAATCAGAGCCTGAAGAACACACTGGCGATGCAGTTGCCCAAACGTCTGGTGGAGTGTTTGCAGCAGTTAGGGCAACTTCCGGATGTGACGCTGAAACAGCTTAACGTGCGCGATCAGCAGGCACTGGTGGAAACCCTGACCGAATGGCGCGTGCAGCCAAACGGCACAGAAGGGTATCGCACGGCGGAAGTCACGCTGGGCGGCGTGGATACCAATGAGCTGTCATCACGTACGATGGAAGCGCGTAAAGTACCAGGTCTCTATTTTATCGGTGAAGTGATGGACGTCACTGGTTGGCTGGGCGGGTATAACTTCCAGTGGGCATGGTCGAGCGCCTGGGCGTGTGCGCAGGATTTGGTGTCTGCGTGAATGTGATGCCCGATAACCTGAGTTACCGGGCGCTATATTAGTTCAGGCCAAGAAAATACTGGGCAATTTTAAAATAGATAATCAACCCGGTACCGTCGATAAGCGTGGCGATAAACGGCGCGGATACGACGGCCGGGTCAATGCCAATACGCTTGAGCAACATTGGGATCACTGATGACACCACGGCGCTCCACAGCGTAATGCAAACCAGTGTCAGGCTGACGATCAGTGTGATTTCCATGCCGATGCCCATCATCCAGGCGCGTACGCAGCCTGCCAGACCTAGCGTCAGGGCGATCAGCAAGGAAGTTGAAACCTCTTTGCGGATCACCCGGCCCATATCCCGTAGCCGCACTTCTCCCAGCGCCATTGAACGTACCAGCGTCGAAGTGATCTGTGTACCGCTGTTTCCGCCGGTACCAATTAGCAACGGAATAAAAAAGGCCAGCGCGATCGCTGATTCCAGCGCCTCTTCGAAGTGCTGAATTACACTACTTGTGTAGGCTTCCGCGACAAACAGCAGCAGGAGCCAGACCGAACGTTTTTTCCACAATGTCCACGGACTAATTTCCAGATAGGGTTTCTCCAGCGGCAGTGTCGCTCCCTGAAGCTGTACGTCTTCGGTAACATCATCCTCCTGTAGATGGGCTATCTCTTTTTCCATCAGACAGCCGACCAGATCGCCTTTCTCAACTACAGCAACCAGATCGAGTTCACGCTCGGCTAGCTCGGCAACGACCATTGCCCGTTCATCATCAGGCTTAACATGGAACAGACAGCTGTCCATAATATGGTTGATGTTCAGCGACGTATCTTTTTCCTGCAGCAGGCGCTTGACGGATAACACCCCGCGTAGCGCTTTCCCTGCAACCACAAAAACCTGACCAGGAATATCATCCGTCGTGAGCTGTGAGACAAAGTATTCACGGGCACCGTTCACGCTGAGATGATCCGGCAGGGTAATAAAATCGGTACGCATATACTGCGCGATGGCATCGCCATTAAAATCCGGCTCAGGAAGATGGGTGGCGCAGAGTTGCATAGATGACATGGTGTAATTCCCTATAAAAAGCTCTCATAGGGGCGAACAAGACAGGATTAGCACAGGCAGATCCCTACGTCCTGGTTTTAGCACTGAACAACGTATCTGTCCGATGGTGAGATCGTCAGAAGTTACCTTGGCAACACCTTGATTCGATGGATGCCTGTATTTCCCTGAGTGGTCTCTCTCGATACCAGCAGGGCGGTAACTTATATTTGTGCAGGAGCCTCGCCATAACGAGATCGGTAAATGAGCCGCTATTATAGGTATGTCTAATTATTGATTATGTTTATAGTTACGTTTGTTTATCAATCGTTGATATACGGAATAATTTCTGAGTCGGAGCGCGGTAGGGCATAACTGGAAACTACAACCGAATAGACATATCGAATCCAGGTGTTAGTATTCAATAGATAGCAGTTATGAGTATGCGTGTTTCATTTCCGGCCAGGAACGCTGATGATGACAACATTACTACCCGATTTCACAGCATCTTCGTCATTCACTTCCTTTGCGGTGAGCGTTGTCGTGACGCCTGTCCACCGTCTGGCCTTTACTTTTCATTCCTTCTCATCCCGGATGGAATCTCCCGCTGAATAGCTGTTCAGTGGTCTTTGTGACACGCATCGTTTGGTAACAGGGATTATAGCGGGTCGAATATGGATAAAATTAAGCGTCATCTGGTGTGGTGGGGGGCAGGCCTCCTGGTGGTGGCCGCCGCGATAGTATGGTGGATGCTACGTCCGGCGGGAGTACCGGAAGGATTTGCTGCCAGTAATGGCAGAATTGAAGCTACCGAAGTAGATATAGCCACTAAGATTGCCGGGCGTATTGACACGATCCTCGTGTCGGAAGGGCAGTTCGTTCGCCAGGGCGAGGTGCTGGCGAAAATGGATACCCGCGTGCTACACGAGCAGCGGCTGGAAGCGGTCGCGCAAATCAAAGAGGCAGAAAGTGCCGTTGCGGCGGCGCGCGCGTTGCTGGAACAGCGGCAAAGTGAAATGCGCGCCGCGCAGTCGGTAGTAAAGCAGCGCGAGGCGGAACTGCAGTCGGTCTCTAAACGTCATATTCGTTCCCGTTCGCTGTCACAACGTGGAGCGGTATCTGAGCAACAACTGGATGACGATCGTGCCGCTGCCGAAAGCGCGCGGGCTGCGCTGGAATCATCAAAGGCACAGGTCTCTGCGGCGAAAGCGGCTATTGAAGCAGCCCGCACCAGCATTATTCAGGCGCAAACTCGTGTTGAAGCTGCGCAGGCAACCGAACGACGGATTGCGGCAGATATCGATGATAGCGAGCTTAAGGCTCCGCGCGATGGTCGCGTGCAGTACCGCGTAGCTGAACCGGGTGAAGTGCTTTCAGCCGGTGGGCGGGTGCTGAATATGGTCGATCTCAGCGATGTTTACATGACGTTTTTCCTGCCTACTGAACAGGCTGGTCTGCTAAAAATTGGTGGTGAAGCGCGTCTGGTACTGGATGCCGCGCCCGATCTGCGTATTCCGGCAACCATCAGCTTTGTTGCCAGCGTGGCGCAATTTACGCCAAAAACGGTCGAAACCAGCGATGAACGGCTGAAACTCATGTTTCGTGTAAAAGCCCGCATCCCACCGGAGCTGTTACAGCAGCATCTGGAATACGTCAAAACCGGGCTGCCGGGCATGGCCTGGGTACGTCTTGATGAAAGTCGTGCCTGGCCGGATGATCTGGTGGTGAGGTTACCGCAATGACGCAACTGGCGCTGGTTCCCGTTCCTCCCGTGGCGCACCTTGACGGCGTGAGTCAGCATTACGGGGCAACGGTAGCGCTGAACAATATCACGCTGGATATCCCCGCCCGCTGCATGGTGGGGTTGATTGGCCCGGACGGTGTGGGTAAGTCGAGCTTACTGTCCCTCATCTCCGGCGCTCGGGTTATTGAGCGCGGCAACGTGATGGTGCTGGGCGGCGACATGCGTGACCCGAAGCACCGCCGCGATGTCTGCCCGCGCATAGCCTGGATGCCTCAGGGGTTGGGGAAAAACTTGTACCACACGCTGTCGGTGTATGAGAACGTCGATTTTTTCGCACGCCTGTTTGGCCATGATAAAGCAGAGCGCGAGGCGCGAATAACAGAGCTGCTGGATAGCACAGGTCTGGCGCCGTTTCGCGATCGTCCTGCCGGGAAACTCTCGGGTGGGATGAAACAAAAGCTGGGGTTGTGCTGTGCGTTGATCCATGACCCGGAATTATTAATCCTTGATGAACCTACCACCGGGGTGGATCCGCTCTCCCGCGCCCAGTTTTGGGAGTTGATTAACAGCATTCGCCAGCGTCAGACCAACATGAGCGTGCTGGTCGCGACTGCCTATATGGAAGAGGCCGAGCGTTTTGACTGGCTGGTAGCGATGAACGCGGGTGAGGTATTAGCCACAGGTAGTGCACAGCACCTGCGCGAAAAAACCAACAGCGACACGCTGGAGCAGGCGTTTATCGCACTGTTACCTGAAGCCCAGCGTCAGGCGCACAAACCGGTCGTGATCCCGCCTTATCACGCAGAACAAGAAGAGATAGCCATCGAAGCGCGGGATCTGACCATGCGCTTCGGTAATTTTGTTGCCGTTGATCACGTTAATTTTCGCATACCACGCGGAGAGATCTTTGGTTTTCTCGGCTCGAACGGCTGCGGTAAATCCACCACTATGAAGATGCTCACCGGGCTGCTACCAGCCAGTGAGGGTGAGGCGTGGTTGTTCGGACAAGCGGTTGATCCGAAGAATATCGACACTCGTCGTCGGGTGGGCTATATGTCGCAGGCTTTTTCGCTCTACAGCGAACTGACCGTGCGGCAAAACCTGGAACTACACGCACGTCTCTTTCACATTCCGGAAGCGGAGATCCCTGAGCGCGTAAAAGAGATGAGTGAGCGCTTTACGCTGGCCGATGTCGAAGATGTACTGCCTGGCGCGTTACCACTGGGGATACGTCAGCGCCTGTCGCTGGCAGTGGCGGTGATTCATCGCCCGGAAATGTTAATTCTTGATGAGCCTACCTCCGGCGTTGACCCGGTGGCCAGGGATATGTTCTGGCAACTGATGGTTGATTTGTCTCGTCAGGATAAAGTAACCATTTTTATTTCCACCCACTTTATGAATGAGGCGGAGCGCTGCGACCGTATGTCGCTGATGCACGCCGGAAAAGTGCTCGCCAGTGGTACGCCTCGGGAACTGGTGAAGCAGCGTGGTGCAGCCAGTCTGGAGGAGGCATTTATCTCCTGGTTACAGGAAGCAGCAGGGCCGGCCCCTGAAACTCAGTTACCGCCAGCAGATGCTCCGGTTGAGCATGAGAGTAGCTTGCCGCCACGTCAGGGATTTAGCCTGCGGCGTCTGTTCAGTTACAGCCGCCGTGAAGCACTCGAACTACGGCGCGATCCGGTCCGCTCAACACTGGCATTGATGGGTACGGTGATCCTGATGTTGATTATGGGCTACGGCATTAGCATGGATGTGGAAAACCTGCGTTTTGCGGTGCTCGATCGTGACCAAACCGTCAGTAGCCAGGCGTGGTCGCTGAATCTGTCTGGTTCCCGCTATTTTATCGAGCAACCGCCGCTTACCAGTTATGACGAACTGGACAAACGGATGCGCTCGGGTGAGGTGGCGGTAGCAATAGAAATTCCACCTAATTTTGGTCGTGACATTGCACGCGGCACGCCGGTGCAGCTTGGTGTCTGGGTGGATGGCGCGATGCCCAGCCGTGCCGAAACGGTGAGGGGTTACGTACAGGCGATGCACCAGGCCTGGCTACAAGACGTGATGGCGCGTCAACCAAACGCCAGCGGGCAGAACGGACTGATGACCATTGAAACACGCTATCGCTATAACCCGGATGTGAAGAGCCTGCCTGCGATTGTTCCTGCCGTGATCCCATTACTGTTGATGATGATCCCTTCGATGCTTAGCGCCCTGAGCGTGGTGCGCGAGAAAGAGCTGGGGTCGATTATCAACCTGTATGTCACGCCCACTACCCGCAGTGAGTTTTTACTCGGTAAACAACTGCCTTACATCGTACTGGGGATGCTGAACTTTCTGCTGTTGTGTGCGCTATCGGTATTTGTTTTTGGCGTGCCACATAAGGGGAGTTTTTTGACGCTGACGCTTGCTGCGTTGCTGTATGTCACTATCGCTACCGGTCTGGGATTGCTGATCTCCACGTTTATGAAAAGCCAGATTGCGGCCATCTTCGGTACGGCGATTATTACGCTGATCCCGGCAACGCAGTTTTCCGGGATGATCGATCCGGTGGCGTCGCTGGAAGGACCGGGGCGCTGGATCGGTGAAATTTACCCGACCAGCCACTTTCTGACCATTGCGCGCGGCACGTTTTCGAAAGCGCTGGATTTGATGGATCTCTGGCAGTTGTTTATTCCGCTGGTGATCGCTATTCCGGTGGTGATTGGCCTGAGCGTGTTGCTGCTGAAAAAACAGGAGGGGTGATGCGCCGATTACGCAATATTTATAACCTCGGAGTCAAAGAGTTGCGCAGCCTGCTGGGTGATAAGGCGATGCTGGCACTGATTGTCTTCGCCTTCACCATTTCGGTTTATTCTTCTGCAACGGTTCTGCCGGGTTCTCTGCATCTTGCGCCGATTGCTATTGCCGATATGGACCAGTCACAACTGTCGAACCGTATCGTGAACAGTTTTTATCGCCCATGGTTTTTACCGCCGGAGATGATCACCGCGGATGAAATGGATGCTGGCCTTGATGCCGGACGTTATACCTTTGCGGTGAATATTCCCCCCAACTTTCAGCGTGATGTGCTGGCAGGGCGGCAACCAGAGTTACAGGTTAATGTGGATGCCACGCGTATGAGCCAGGCATTTACTGGCAACAGCTATATCCAGAATATTATCAGTGGTGAGGTGAACAGCTTTGTTGCTCGCTATCGTGATAACAGTATGACGCCGGTCGGGCTGGAGATCCGTATGCGCTTCAACCCGAATCTGGAACCCGCGCGTTTCGGGGCGGTAATGGCAATCATCAACAATATCACCATGCTGGCGATTGTACTCACCGGGTCGGCGCTGATCCGCGAGCGCGAACACGGGACCATTGAGCACCTGTTGGTGATGCCGGTGACGCCGTTTGAGATAATGATGGCAAAAATCTGGTCGATGGGGCTGGTGGTGTTGGTGGTTTCTGGCCTGTCGTTGATGCTGATGGTGAAAGGCGTTCTCGGCGTGCCGATTGAAGGCTCCATACCATTGTTTATGCTCGGCGTGGCGCTGAGCCTGTTTGCCACAACGTCCATTGGCATTTTTATGGGCACGCTGGCGCGTTCAATGCCACAACTGGGGTTGCTGATGATTCTGGTGCTGCTGCCATTACAGATGCTCTCTGGAGGTTCTACGCCGCGCGAAAGCATGCCGCAGGCGGTGCAGGATATCATGCTGACCATGCCGACCACCCACTTTGTCAGTCTCGCACAGGCGATACTCTATCGTGGCGCAGGGTTCAGCATCGTCTGGCCGCAGTTCCTGACGTTACTGGCGATCGGCTGCGCGTTCTTCCTGATAGCACTGCTGCGTTTCAGAAAGACGATTGGCACAATGGCGTAGTGCCGGAAAACAGAACCGACGTAGGCCGGGCAAGCTAAGCGCCCCCGGCAACGTAACGGGCAATTACTCTTCTTTTGGCAAACACTGCAAATGGCCATGGCGTACGCCGCGCTGGGAAATGACGTCGTCAGCAAAATGCTGGACATCGCCCATGTCGCCTTTCAGAACGGCGATTTCAAGGCAGTCGTCATGGTTGATGTGAACATGTAGCGTGGCGACTGACAAATCATGGTGATGATGTTGGGTTGAAACAATGCGGCTGGCTAAGTCGCGTTTCTCATGTTCGTAAACATAGGACAGCACGGCGAAACCCTGAGTGCCGTGCTCCTGGGTGGTCTCTTGTGCCAGCGCACCGCGCAGAATGTCACGGATCGCTTCGGAGCGGTTGTTGTAGCCACGGCGCTGGCTCAGGCTATCCAGCGTTTCCAGTAAATCGTCATCGAGAGTAATGGTGACTCGTTGCATCTGCAGTTAACCTTTCATATGGTGCGTCGGCGCACAGGGAATGCGGGAGTTACAGCCTCTGAACGGCGTCGGCTGTCAGGGTAAATGGTGTCGGAGTACACACTGCCAGGCTCAGCGTATCGAGCTGACACTGGCTAACAGAGAGCGAGGATGTCAGCGTGGTGCTGTCGACGCTGACAATTTGCCAGGCGCTACCACCTCGCTGTTTAATGATGGCTTCTTTACGCGTCCAGATACGCCAGAAAGCCGCCAGCTGTTGGTCTGGATGTTCTGCTTCTATTTCGGCATGTTCTCTCAGGCTGAACACCGTATTTGCCAGCGTCTGCCAGTTGTCGCGTGGGCGTACGACTTCAATATCGCAGCCCACTTCCCCTTCGTCGCTGAGCAGCAGAGCGATGTCATCGCCGCTGTGGCTAAGGTTGAACCATAGCGGCGTGTCGGCTGTAAAAGCCGGTTTTCCTTGCTCGCCGTAGATGATGTCAGGCAATGGCGAAAGGGTATGGGAAAGCAGCACGCGGCCCGCCAGCCAGCGTTCACGGCGAGCACCCTGCGGTGCCTGCTCGAAGAGCGCGGGAGGCAATGTGCCAGCGCTTAAAGTAGAAACTTTCCCGAGAACGATCCGGTACATATCAGGGCCAACGTTTGATGATAATGGAAGTGTTGATGCCGCCAAACGCAAAGTTATTGCTCTGCAGGAACTCACAATCAATCTTGCGGGCTTCACCCATAATGTAATCCAGCGCGCCGCAATTGGCATCTGGCTGGCTCAAATTTAGCGTAGGTGCAAACCAGCCTTCACGCATCATTTGCAGACTCATCCAGGCTTCCAGTGCGCCACAGGCGCCAAGGGTATGCCCAAAATAACTTTTAAGCGAGGAGAGCGGTACATTATCACCATAAACTGCGGCGGTTGCCTGGCTTTCTGCAATATCACCACGATCGGTTGCGGTACCATGTGCAGAAATATAACCGATATCCCGGGCACCAATACCGGCCATCTTCAGCGATTTTTCCATGCAAATCTGCATCGTTTCGCGTTGTGGTTGGGTAATATGCGCAGCATCGCAGTTGGTAGCAAAACCGACGATTTCGCCGTAAATAGTGGCCCCGCGCGCTTTAGCGTGTTCCAGTTCTTCCAGCACCAGCGTGCCCGCGCCCTCACCAATCACCAGACCATCGCGTTTTTCATCAAACGGGGAGGGGGTGGTTTTCGGTGCATCGTTGCGCTGGCTGGTGGCGAATAGTGTATCAAACACCGCGGCTTCAGAAGGACACAGTTCTTCTGCGCCGCCTGCGACCATCACCGTTTGATAACCGTGTCGAATAGCTTCCCATGCGTAACCAATCGCCTGACTACCAGAGGTGCAGGCGCTGGAGGTTGGGATTACCCGCCCGCGCAGGCCGAAAAACAGACCGGTGTTAACGGCAGTGGTGTGCGGCATCATCTGCACGTAAGTTGTGCCGGTGATGTTATTGGTGTGCTTCTCGGTCAGCATGGTGGCGAACTCGCTCACCGGGCCGGTACTTCCGGTGGAGGAACCGTACGCGATTCCAGTTTCACCGTTGGTCAGTATCTGATCGCCAATCAGCCCTGCTTGTTCAAGTGCCAGTTCGGATGCGCGCGTGGACATCAGCGACACGCGTCCCATGGCGCGAATACGCTTGCGGGTATAGTGTTCCGGCAGGGTGAAATCGTCGATCGGCGCGCCAAGCAGCGTGTGCAGTCCGTCATAAACCTGCCACTCCGGCATTTTGCGTACCGCATTTTCATACGCCAGTAACCTGGCGGAGACATCCTGCCATTTTTCCCCAAAGGCGGTGACGCCGCCCATGCCTGTAATCACGACACGACGTGTCATAACATCCCTCCATTGATGGAAATCACCTGACGAGTCACATAACCCGCCACATCCGACATTAAATAGCTGGCAAGTCCGGCCACTTCTTCGGCCTGACCTATCCGTTTCATTGGGATCATCGACATGGCCTCTTTCAGCGCGGCTTCCTCCATCTCGATCATTCCGGTATCAATGAGTCCCGGTGCGATGCAATTTACGGTGATTTTGCGTTTTGCCAGCTCAATGGCCAGCGCTTTGGTTGCACCGATAATCCCTGCTTTTGCTGCACTGTAATTGACCTGGCCGCGATTGCCCATTATGCCGGAAACCGAGGACAGCGTGATGATACGTCCGCCCTGGCGTGCGCTAATCATCGGCATAATGCATGGATGAATGACGTTATAGAAACTGTCGAGGTTGGTGTGGATCACCGCATCCCAGTCATTATCGTTGAGCGCAGGGAAAGCGGCATCGCGGGTGACCCCGGCGTTGCTGATGATGCCGTACCATGCGCCATGTGCGTCAATATCCTGCTCCAGTACTTCACGGCACTGTTCGCGATTAGCAACATCAAACGTCAGCAGACGCCCTGCGCCACCAGCGGTGAGGATAGAATCTAGCGTTTCTTGCGCACCTTGCGCATCACGATGATAGTGAACGCCGACCACAAAACCGTCCGCCGCCAACTGTAGGGCGATGGCGCGACCGATACCTTTGCTGGCACCCGTAACTAAAACTGAACGACTCATGTGGACGCTCCTTGTTGAAATAGCGTGTTAATTTCTTCAGATGTCGGCTGGAAGGTGTTGACGCGACCGGTTGCCAGCGTCTCTTCGCCCGCCTGAATGGCGCATTCGAAGCTGCCGAAACGTGCGTCCTGCATCAGCAATTTGACATTGATACTTAGCATCCTGCCTGCAGGCAGAACCCCCGCAGCACAGACTAACTCGCGCGCGCCAAGCACCATGCCTAAAGCAATACTCTCCTGACCTTGTTGCTGACGGTGCCAGCCAGACCAGACGCCGATGGTCTGCGCCATTAATTCCAGGGCGAACCAGCCGGGCAGGTTGCCGTCTGGATCGAGAAAGGGGGCCAGCACGCTGTTTGCTGATATTGTCACGTGGCAGATGGCGGTCTCGTCCGTCACGCTTGCGACCTCTTCGAGTAGCAGCATCGGCGCATCGTGCGGTAAATAGTCGCCAGGCGATAAATAGTGGCTCATGAGATTCTCCCGAGCAGGATACTGGCATTGTTCCCGCCGAAGGCAAACGAATTAGACAAGATTACCGGGCGAGCCAGCGGCTGCGGCTGCTCAATGATGCCGCAGGGCGGCAGCGTTTCATCGCGTGGCGACTGGCTAAAATCCTGCGGCGGCAGCGGCAGGTCGCGTTGTAAAATCAACATACTGATGGCTGCTTCGGTAATCCCGGCCGCGCCCAGCGTGTGCCCGGTCAGGTGTTTAGTCGAACTGCACGGGACATTTTCGCCAAAAATCGCGTTCACGACTTTGGACTCAATCTGATCGTTTAACGGTGTAGCGGTACCGTGCAGATTGATATAGCCTACCTGATCCGGCGTAATCCCCGCGTCGTTAAGCGCCTGGCCTATGGCGCGAATAGCACCTTCCCCCTGTGGATGGGGAGCTGAAATATGGTAAGCGTCGCTGGATTCACCGACGCCCAGTAGCGCAATGGGCTGTGGTTCACGGGTCAATAGCATCAACGCGGCACCTTCGCCGATGGTGATCCCGCTACGGTCGCGGCCAAACGGCTGACACCGCGTCAGGGAGAGGGATTCCAGACTGTGGAAGCCGTTGATTGGCATCCGACTGAGCGTATCAGCACCGCCAACAATCGCGATGTCCGCCAGACCGGATTCAATCAGGCGACGTCCGCTCATAATAGCGCGCGCGCTGGATGAACAGGCAGTTGAGAGGGTAAAGGCCGGACCATCCAGCGCCAGCCAGTGGCTGAGAAAGCGCGAGGGATCGCCCAACTCCTGCTGCGGATAGTGCCATTCGGTGCTCACTTTGCCATTGAGCGTGAGATCAACGTGAACGTCACCTTCATCCAGCCCGGAGGTACTGGTGCCGAGCACGATAGCAATCCGATCGCGGCCATACCGGGCGATGGCGTCATCCACCTGTGGCTGGATTTGCGCCAGTGCCGCCAGCAGCAGCTGATTATTGCGTGAACGATGGGCGCGAAAATTGTCGGGAATGGTCGGAAGTTCACCGTCAATGCCTGCTAATACGGCGCACAGATGCCCTTGTAGCCAGTCTGTGCGGGCGCGCATTCCGGGTGCAATGCCACGTGTGAGGTTAGCTGCAATTTCATCGGCGTCGTTGCCCAATGCGTTAATCATGCCAACGGCAGAAATGTAGATCATCTCAGTCACCCAGATATTGAATGGTGATGTGGTATTTAAAAACGTGCTGCTCGATACTGATCGGCTCGCGTTTTCCTTTCCGATTCAGATACGTGATTTCCGTAACCAGTTTGCCGTTGGCGTTGCGCAGTTCGCGTGTGTCACCCATATCAATGAGCGTCCAGCCTTTCGGCAATTGTGGCTGCCAGGCGCTAATTGGCCAATGGCTGAGCATCACGTCAGCCAGCACCTGGCTGGCGGGCGGCAGTTGCGGCACGATGATTGATTGTTCGGTATGTAAGCCTTTTTCATCGTAAGTCACAAGAAACAGACGAATGCCGACCGACGACAGCCCGGCAAGCGTTATTTTCCTGTCGTCGGCGTTAAGCATTACCAACAGTGACTGGGTTTTGCCGTTAAAACTGCCGGTCAGCAACTGTTGTGAATTAACCTGGGGGGAAATCCCCGGGGCAGGCAGCGTCACGCGTGTGCCCGGCTCCAGCCACGCTTGCGGACGGCCTTCCTGTTCCGGCTGTGAGTGGCTGCATCCGGTGAGAATTAACGTAGCGACCAGTGCGGCGGCGCGCCAGAATGTCTGTTTGATCATTTTCTTTTTTTCTCTTTTTTACCAGGCATCGCCAGTGGTGAAAGCAGGAATGCGGTGAAAATACCGCTCACCAGTACAATGCCAAAACTGCTGATGGCTTGAGTGGCGCTGAATACCAGCATGCCGAGCGTCAGGAGCGTGGTCATCATCGCCAGAGTGATAGCCAGCAGCGATGTCAGCGGTGTGCTGCGTGGATTACTGAAAAACAGCGTGTAGTTAATGCCGATTCCCAATACCAGCACCAGGGCCAGCAGTGAGAACAGGTTGAGCGCATGACCACTCAGGGCCAGTACCGCCAGACCACAACCTAAAGACAGCACTGAGGGTACCAGGCTGATAAAACCCTTACGCCAGCCAAGTCGGATGACAGCCCCGCAAGCGATTACCGCCAGCGCAATGCATAGCAGGCCGGTCAGGATATGGCGATACAGGGCGAAAAGCGTGTCGAAGCTGCTCTTACGGTCCACCCACGCGACGCCGGGATATTTCGCGCTGAGTGTGTTTAATGCCGTACTTTGTTTAACGCCTTCAACGGGAACCAGTACGCTGCTCTCGCCATCAGCCAGTGTCAGCCACAGTAACCGCCAGCCTTCGCTGGCTGAACTGGCAAGCCAGGCTTCGACTGTTACCGGCATGGCGGTAAGGTCGGGATTTACCGTTGCCAGTCCGGCGTGATTCAGGGCTTTCGTTACGGCGGGCGCAGCGTCTTTAAGCAGAGTGAGATCCTGTTGCTGTCGGGCGAGCGAATTTAGCGGAATAGTGCGATATCCGCCGAGTAATCCCTCTTTTTTCGCCTGTTCCAGCGCCGGAATAAAGGTTTCCAGCCGCTCCAGCGTTTGTTGTGCAGATTTGCCGTACACCACAAACCACTTCTGATCGACGCTTTGCCCGGTCAGGGCAGTAATCGCTTTTTCCTGAGCCAGAATATCCTGCGGCAGCGCCTGTAGCTGGGAGATATCATCGTCCACGCGCAGCGTCGCCATGCCTGCCAGCGAGAACAGCGCCAGCGCTACTGGCAGGCCAACGGCAAGTTTTTTATTGCGTCGCCAGGCGGCAAGCCAACGTAACATCAGCACCATCGCCGGAACCGGACGCACCGGCAGACTGCGGCACAGCCATGGGTGCCAGAAAATCACCGTCAGGCAGGAGGCGCTCAGACCCACCGCCGCGAATACCGCCATTTGACGGATTCCGGGGAAGGGGGCCAGCATCATGATCAGGTATGCTGCGACGGTGGTGAGTAAGGCCAGCAGCAGTGCGTTACGCACTTTGGCGAGACTTTGCCATGGCGATGTTTCCGCACCGTGTACCATCCGCTCGGTCAGATAGTAGAGCGTATAGTCAGCGGAAATACCGATGATGCTCATGCTCATAACCAGCGTCATCAGGTGGAGTTCACCGAAAATCAGCAGCGTGACGACAGTACCCGCCAGCGCGCCAACACCAATCGAAATCAGGCATAGCAGCAGCGGGCGCAGCGAGCGAAACACCGCCACAATCAGCAGTATCACCCCGATCACGGTAGCTATACCGAGGGTAGAGATGTCTTGTTTCGCCTGCTGGCTGGCGTAATCGCTATAGAACAGCGTCCCGCGCGACAACAGTTGTGCCTGGGGATATTGTGCTTTGAGTTCATTTTCCAGCGTAGTAAGCGTGGTGACCAGGTGGTGTGTCTGTTGCATATCAAACGATGAACCGGTCAGTTCGCCGTGCAGCAGATACCAGTAGTTGCCTTGTTCATCCTGAGTGACCAGCCAGCCATCCATCAGGCGCAAGCGCTGGCCGTTTTTGGCCATCGCCAGCTGCGAGCCGCGCATCAGCATCAGTGGATCGTTTTGCAGCTCTTTACCACTGACGCCGGAAAAGGCTGAGTAAAGTTGGGAGAGGATCCACTGGGCCTGCGCTTCACCGCCGTTTTGCAGTCTGGCGCGGGTGTCGTTATCTATCAGGCCGTTGCGATTTTGCCAGAAGAATGCACCCCATGCCTGCTGGCTGTCGGCATCCATCGGGCCTTTCACCTGTGCCAGCGCGTGTGATTTTTGCAGCAACGTCAGCCAGCCGCGGGCCACCGCCGGGTCTGGCCGTTTACCGGGACTCACCAGCCAGACCAGTTGCCGGTCGAGGCGCTGCATGAAACCTTCGTTCAGGCTCGGTGGTATGGTCCCCAACGTCTGTTTTGGCAACATTGCCAGCACGCTGCTGTTGAGACGCGCCTGAGGTAGCAGCGTCAGCAAAACGCCCAGCAGTATCAGGCAGGCGATTCCCCATAACAGCGCGGGACGTTTACTGGGTTGCAAAGCGTTGGCGTTCGTCATCGGTCAGTTGCGCTGGCGTCAGTTGGTGTTGAGAAAGCGCGATATCGGTGCGATCGCCCTGTTTATCGTTGAGCTGAATACTCTCCAGATAGGTTTTTCCGGCTAAATCAATAGTCGCAAAAATCTTATCCAGCGGTGTGGTAATAGGCGTCAGGCGTAGTGTCCAGCGGCCTTCACCTAAATCTGCAAACTCTACACGGAAGTTCTGCTCCAGCACTTTACGATCCGCCTGGAATAACGCACGCAGCAGATGGTTGAACTGGAACATTTGCGGGTTGTTATCGGCGGTGATGGTTTGTGGTGGCTGACCGTTAATCACCTGAACCATCCGTTTGTCATCCAGCAGCAACTGCATCGGGAACGGAGCGGTTTGATCCCACAGTAAGCCCTGGTCGCGTGCGATCAGCATCCGGCCCTGAGATCGCAACGGCTGCGGCAGATCCTTTATCGTCCGGGTTTGATCGAAGCGGGCACGGACTACCGGCTGTTCGGTAAAACGCTGTTGCAGGGAGTCAAGCGTCAGGGCGCTGACGAATGGGCTGATGAGTAGCGCCAGCAGTGGCCATAATTTCATGGTGTGACCCCCATGCGTTCAAACAGAATATCCGGGCTGACGAAGCATAGCTCGCGACTTTTTTCGTCCACCGCGACCTGAATGGTGTAGCCCGTGGTGGCGCGTTTCCCTGTTTCAGCATCGAAAATTTCGTAGCCGATACGCAGACGATTTTCGAATTCCTTAATCTGAGCACGTACACGGATACGCTGTTCGAAGGTCAGGGCGTTACGGTATTTCACCCGTGTATCGACCACCGGCCACAGATAGCCAGATTCTTTCATCTGCCGATAGCCGTAATCGAACTGGTTCAGCAGTGCCTCACGGGCAATCTCGAAATAGCGGAAGTAGTTGCCATGCCACGCGACGCCCATCATATCGACGTCATGGAACGGAATAGTCAGCTCGACTTCAGCCGTAAATCGGGGATCGTTAAGCACCCTTTACTCCTTGTCTTTGGTATCCGGCAGTTGCCAGAAATCGAAAAAGTTAAACCAGTCAAGCGGCGACTGAAGCGCATAGTGCTCCAGGCGTTCGGCGTAGCGATCGATAGCATTCTGTAACGCGTGTTGCCGGCTGGCGCGCGGTAAGAGCAACGGGTCGGCAAACGGCTCGCAGTGAATGCGTAGTTTATTCTGCTGGCGCAGGGCAAAAATCAGATCGACCGGGCAGCGTAAAATAGACGCAAGGATAAACGGCCCCTGCGGGAAGGGAGCAGCTTGTCCCATAAAGCGGCTCCAGCAGACGCGCCATTCGCCGCCACGTTGGGTATTTACCGCGATGCGATCGCCGACGATGGCGATCCATTCTCCGCGCTCCAGTTTCTCTTTGAGCAGAATGGCGGTATCCGGGCCGATATCGTTCACCGGAAGCAGGTTTAGTCCGGCCTGTGGGGCCATCTCTTCCATGATTTGCCTGAAACGCTGGGCGTTCTCGCTGAATACCAGTGCATTGATGGTTTTGCTGCCCTGTAGTTGGGCCAGAGCCCTACAGGCTTCGACATCGCCCAGATGTGAAGCCAGCAGTAGTTTTCCCCGCGGATCGCTGACGTTTAACGCCTCTTCTGCGCCTGGCGCGAAAACCACATCGCGACCAAAGTGCAGTTCACCGCGCCAACTGGCAATTTTATCCAACATTGCGTCGCCAAAACGCAGGAAATGTTGATAGCTGGTCAGGTTTGACGGCACTGCCATCTGACGTGCGGTCAGTTGTGCCCGTACGCGGCTAATCCAGCTCTGAGATGCTTTACGAGCGGCCGAAGCCGTGAGCCAGTAAACGCCGACTACCGGATATAGCATCAGGGAAAATACCTTGCGTCCCAGAAAACGCCAGACCAGCACCATCAGACGCATTCCCCACAGCCCTTTGACCTCTTGCTGATGTGCCCAGTGTGTGGATGAGCGGCGAAGAAGCAGGGAAGGGATGCGCGGCAACATGCCAAAGAACAGGCGTGTATGCATCCGTGAAATGCGCAGGTTGTCTTTGAGCGCGTCGAAATGGGACAGTCCATCCAGTGGGTAGGTAACCCTGGTTGGAATAAAATAGCTGGTGTTGCCTTGCCAGTAGAGGCGTACCATCACTTCGGTGTCAAAATCCATTCGCTTGCCAAGCGTCACGCGCTGCGCCAGTTGAAGCGTTGGCGCAACCGGATACACCCGGAAACCGCACATGCTGTCTTTTAACTGCAGTGAAAGCGTTTCTATCCACACCCAGACGTGGGTTACCCAGCGTCCGTACAGGCGCGAGCGGGGAATTGAGCCATCGTAAATCGGTTGTCCGGAAATCAGCGCCGTCGGATGTTCTTTCGCCAGCGCAAGCAGTCTGGGAATATCTTCAATGTCATGCTGTCCGTCGGCATCCACTTGCACCGCATGGCTGAACCCTGCGTCTGCCGCGGCCTGCATTCCCCGGAGCACCGCAGCACCTTTGCCCGCGTTTACAGGCAGGCGGATTAATGTCAGATTGCTATTTTCAGCTGCCAGGCGAGCCAGTTCATCCCGTGTGGCGTCATCACTGCCATCGTCGACCACAATGCAGGGGAGGTCAAACGGCTGTAGACGTGCCAGTACGCGCGACATCATCGCGCCATGGTTGTAGCAAGGGATCAGCACGCAAGGGGAAAAGGTTAGTGACATAACCGAATCTTCCCGCTGCTGGCGGTATGACGCGCTTCGCCGTCGTGACGCTGGTAGCTGAAAGAGAGCATCTGACGCTCTTCCTGCCAGCTCAGACTCAGGGTTACGGTTGTTCCCGGCAGGAGCGGTGACTGGAATTTCACGTTCTGAATACTGTGAAAACGCCAGCCGGGGATCAGCAGCGTGGTGGCGTAATGCATCACCCAATCCAGCTGTGCAACGCCAGGCAGCAGTGGCTGCACAGCAAAATGCCCGCTGAACCAGAACAAAGAAGGGTCGAGATGTAAAACGATCTCAGCCTGTTGAGGCTGTGCCTGGTGGCGCTCGATTTCATGGGGTTTCATGAAATAACTCCTGTAATTGCGCATAGACACGCTTGTTCATACTGTTGACCGGGATTTCGTCAATCACGCGCCAGTAGCGAGGAACGGCGACCGGCTCCAGCCACGGCAGCAGCGAGCGCCTCCAGCTCAGCTCTTGCGGTTTCCCCCCGCATTCATGCCAGCGTTGACGCGCCTCGTTATCCAGCACTAACAGGACGCCAACTCCCTGACGCCCTCCGCGTGAGACGGGCAATGCCGCGACTTCGCGGATACCGTCCAGAGCCAGTAAGCGTTGCTCCACTTCGCTGAGTGAAATACGCTTCTCTTCAATTTTGACCACGCGACCCCGTCTACCCATCAGACGGAACTGCCCGCTTTCTGTAAAATGCAGAATATCGTCGAGCAACAGGCCATCATCAGCGGCGATAAGTGGAGAAAACACGCGAAATGCCTCGTTTTCTGGCTGGAATATGACCCCCGGGAAGGGCTGCCATGCCACATCATCCCGCTGGCGATAACGCCAGGCGAGGATGCCGGTTTCGGTGCTGCCGTAGATCTCATCGGGCCATACGTTCAGCCAGTCAGCGGCCTGCGTGACGTCCTGCCAGGGCAGCATGCCGCCTGCGGACAGAATCATCTCGACCGGCGGCGGGGTAAGCTGATGGTCGAGGCGTTTCAGAAACGCCGGGCTGCTGATAAACACATAGCGATGTTCATGGCTTAGCGCCGCCAACTGCTCGGCGTACCACAGCATTGCAGCATGTAACGGTAAACCTAAGGCCATTGGCAAGAAGATACGAAACGTCAGACCATACAGATGCTGTGGCACCACTGACGCGACCACCCGACAACCTGCCAGGCGATCGGCAAAACGCGTCGCGAGCAGCGCGGCTTCGTTATCCAGACGATTGATTGGCTTGATGACCCGTTTCGGTTGGCCGGTGGAGCCGGAGGTGAAGAGTTCCACGAAGGCGTCGCTGGGTATTGCCGGGAAAGTAATATCGTAGGTAGCGGGTTTCATGGCAGAACTGACAACCAGCAGTGCACCTTGCCAGTCCAGCGCTTTATCGCTCAGTACGCCATCAAACAGCGCATGCTGCTCGTTTAATAATGAAACACGGCAATGACCAGGGATCACCGGTATTTTGCCTGCGTGGAGCGTTGCCAGCAGTGCGACGATAAATAAATAACTGTTCTCGAAGCACAATGCCCAGCGTTCACCTTCCTGCTGCTGCAGATGTGTTATCAACCGGGCCACATCATGGCGCAGATGACCAAGTGTCCAGGTGTGCTCTTCCTGCCACGCCACAGGCACTCCGTCCGGACGTGGGGCACTGAGCCATTGAGCAAGAGTGAGGGGCTGCTTCATTGGGTATCTCGTTTTATCATCTGTTGGCGAACTAACCACTCACCCGCCATGAGTGTTCCCATCAGCAGATAGGAGATCATACCGTTCCAGGTCGTCCACAGTGACATATCGCCATACAGTGCGGTAAAAAGCGCAACGCTGCCGTTAAGGATGAAAAAGGCGCACCAGATTTGCGTCACACGGCGAGTGTAGCGCACGCCCGCTTCGGGAAGGTTTGGGTCACGCAGTCGCGCCAGCCGTTCGACAATTGGCATGGCTGACCAGAGTGAGCCACCAAATACCGCCAGCATGACGCCATTTACCACCACCGGATAAAACAGCAACAGTTGGTGCGTTTTGAGCAGATAGCTGGCAATGCACAGTGTGATGCCAGCGACCGCCACTACCTGTGTCACGACGCGCAACGGCCCCGCCTGTCGCCGGGTCTGGCGAAAGCGCAAAAACAGGAGTAGCGCCATCAACGGCAGCAGCCAGTGCAGGCTGTTATGCGCCAGGCCAAACCAGATTAAAAATGGCCAGGCCAACAGCAGTAAACCTGTTAGCAGTTGTACGACTGGCAGCGAGCGAGTGCCCGACACGGTGAGTTACGCTTCTTTAAGAAGGCGTTCTACCGCATCGACGACATCTTGTACGGTGCGTACTGCTTTGAACTCTTCCGGCTTGATTTTCTTACCGGTTTTCTTTTGCAGATGCACGATCATGTCGACGGCATCAATGCTGTCGAGCTCCAGATCTTCGTACAGGCGTGCCTCAGGCTTGATATCCTGTGGGTCGACTTCGAATAGCTTAACCAGCAGCGAGGAGACTTCTTCGTAAATGGCTTTTTGTTCGGTCATAACGGACTATCCTCAGGCACGTTGCGCGTGAATGAAAGATGCCAGCGTGGCGACGGAGAAGAAGTGCTGGCGCATCTCTTCACTCTCAGCAGAGAGCACCACGCCATACTCGTTTTTCACCGCCAGACCCAGCTCCAGAGCATCGATCGAGTCCAGCCCTAAGCCATCACCAAAGAGTGCCGCTTCGGTTTCAATATCGTCAGCTGTCAGTTCGTCGAGATTCAGTGTCGTTATAATGAGATTTTTGATTTCAAGATAAAGCGCTTGCATCATTAATTCCTGAAAGAGGTAAATTACCTGGTTGTAATTGAAGCAAAAGATGCCGGTTTAACTGCCTTGCAGCCAGCGCCGGTTCTTGTGAATTTGCATCGTAAAATTGATCGATTTTAACTCGTTCGTGTACTGAAATAGTAAATACTGGTTTTACCGATGGGACGTCATACCATTTGCTTTCTTTATCCAGCATTTGTTCGCTGCAGTTAATGGTCACTATGCGTAAATCGCTGCTGCAGCGCACAGCGATATTTGCTGCACCGCGCTGTAGCGTCATTTCCTCTCCGGGGCGTGTGCGAGTACCCTCGGGGAAAATTAAAATTGTATCGCCTTGTTCCAGCCGTTGCTGGCAGGCAGGCAATAGCGCATCGGCCTGACTATTAATCAGGTAATCTGCCGCCCGGACTACGCCGCCGAGGAACGGATTCTTCAGGAGCGCGCTTTTCACCAGGCAGTCCGTTTCCGGCATAACCGAGGCCAGTAACACATAGTCGATTAGCGTCGGATGATTGGCGACCACCAGACACCCTCGCTCTTTGCGCAAGATATCTCGTCCTTCAATGCGGTAATCCAGTACGCCAAGTCGTTTCGCCACGGTTAAAAAGAGACGAAAACTGGCGGCAATGCTGCGTCTGGCGATGCGCCGACGTCTGGTATTATTCCATATCGCAACTAACAATAAGTTAAACCAGATAGTAGAAAGCAGTAGTCCCCCGAGACCAAACAAGGCAAAGCAAAATCCGGTCATTACCAGCCGCCATCCCCAATTAAGGCGCAGAAGTATCCTGTTCATCCCTGACTCCACTGCCACTGCACGCGTTCACCCGGCAGGGTAAACGTATCGATATCCTGTAGATAGTGCTGTAAAAACAACAAGCTTTGCGGCAACGAGGTCTCACTATGGGCGCTATGCGGACGGGTTTTGCATTGCCAGGTATCACCTGATTCAATTACCAGCGCGACGGCAAATGGCCATGTCGGCATTTCAGGAGGCAGTTGTGGGTGATAAAACTCAGGCAGAAAACCGTCGAAATCGACCATTAACACGCGCTGATATCCCGCCTGCAACAGGCTCATGACTTCGCATAATCCTTGCTGGAATGTATCCCTGCCTGCAGAGAGCGAGGAGGAGACGATCGGTTTTTTCGCAGCGATAGTCAGGTTACCCACGGCGGAGTTATGCACAGAAAGGGCAAAATCGGTCGGTGAGAGTGCCTGCTCTGTCGCCAGGGCGTGCAGGATCCGGTAGTTACGCTCCAGTTCACCGTGGCGGCTGGTATAGAGGATGGCATCGATCTTATGGCGGCGTAGCATCGCCAGCCCGCAATCGACGGCCAGCTTGCTGCCGGAACTGAGGCGGCGAGCCGTCATCATCGGTAACTCGCTGAGTTTAGCCAGTGGTGCGGCTGGATCGATAGCGTGCGAAAGCCGTGACCATTCATGCCACTGTGTCCTTTCGCTTAACCCTGGCGCCTTGGCCTGCCAGTCGATAATGTTTAATGCAAATTTCATCAACGCGCGTCCGCGATAAATCGGTAGTTCCGATTGTTTATTATTTTTTCTTCTGACATATCAATAAAGTATGTCCAACACCTAAGTTGTCGTGGCGTTCATCTACCTGAAATCCTGCCTGATTCAGATAGTGATAAAACTTCTCTACGCTGTAGAAACGGCTGTTGCCATTCGCCATACAGGTAAAATAAAGCGAAGACGCATTCAGGCTAAATGAGGCCGCTTCAAATTTTTGGGCATCCCAAAACAGTTCCATAATGCACAACTTTGCGCCGGGTTTCATCACGCGGGCAATATTGCTAAGCATGGTGATAATTTGTTCCGGAGAAAAACAATCCAGGAATTGGCTCATCCACCAGATATCCGCCTCGGCGGGTAAAGGCGAATCGCTAAGCATATCCACAGGATGGAAATTTATGCGATGAGATAATCCTGCATTTTCGATATTTTCACGTGCAAGTGCAATTTGTTGCGGTAAATCTAATAGGGTTACTGCAATATTGTCATCATGTTGACAACAACGTAATGCCCATTTCCCGGTATTTCCGCCAATATCGTACAGGGTTGCAGGGGCGCTGGCGAATACATATGGCAGTGCGGCGTCAAATGCCCCATCTGAATAGTAATGATCGAAAGCAAACCAACTTTCACGCGCAGCCGGCGGTAATTGCGACAGAGCGGGATAGATTGTTGGCCAGTCACCAAAGATTTTTAATCCAGCGGGTTTTCCTTCTTTCAGCGCATTCTCCAGATAGAACAAACCCTGATAGCAAACATCCTGGGTGAAATCCATATTCACACGCGTCATCGTGTCATGTAAAAGAAAATGACCGACTTTAGCGAGGTAATAATGCCCCTCTTTATAGGTAATGATTCGCCCGCTTAACCCCATATCCAGCAGTATGCTGGCGGCATATTCGTTGATGGTACTGTTTTCAGTAATTTCGTCGAGTGTCGCGCCGCGTTTACCTTGCTTGTCCAGCCAGGCGAGTACTCCCGCATTTCGCAGGCACAACGCGGTTTGAAAAAGCATAGGGGCAAATGCGATTCGTTGTGCTTCAGTAATGGCATCCAGTGCGCTAAGCGAATCCTGTTCGTACATGTGGGAACAACCTGTTAAATGGCAGATAGTTAGAGTATCGGGCCTTATCGGCCCGACTTTAGGCATAATTACAGATTGGCACCGGTTGACAAATTGATCTGGATGTCTTTATCCAGATTGCGCACCCAGCGGTTATAGTTTTTGTGAATTTTCCCGCCTGAAGCCTGCAGATTGAGGCTGCTGTCATATTTGATGTCGTAGCTGGTGGCGGTATAGGTAATACGGACTTCAGCCACATGATCGCGGGTTTGCTGACGTGCTTTGATGACGCCAGGGCTAACCTCAGACATGATCCACTGGCGTTGAACGCCTGCTTTCAGAATAGCGGTTTTTACCTGATCCTGAGTGTGCCCTGCGCTAACGCTGGAGTGTACTTGATCAATCGGCGCGGTACGCGCACAACCTGCCAGCGCACCGACAACAGCAATTGCCGCAAACCATTTAATATACTGTTTCATTAAAACTCCCTATCAAAGTACTGTTTATACGTGTTAAATAATAAGCTGCGAAATAATGATCACCCGCATCACCTTGTGATTTTATTTAAGCTAAATTTGTGATCTATTTCACAAGACTGATAGCAAGGTGATGGAATTACCTGAGTATAATATTCTATGTTTTTCTGCAACGGAAAGTCTACGTCGCTATTGTCGGTGGTAAGTATAGGTTGTCAAGCAAACGATATCAATGGAAATAACCTTTAAATATAGAGGGTTGGTTTGGGTTAAATGATTTTTGAAATTTATTGTTTTATATATTCAATTCATGAATTTAATGTGTTTCCTTAAATAAGATAATGAACTTATTTTCATTATCTTATTTATGGCAAATCGGCATATATATCTACGCTTATACCAGTTTAATGGTCGTGTAAGAACTACCCCGGTTGGTAGTTTTTCAGGGAAGCCGGCTTTTGGGTCTGCCTGGTCCAAGTAAAATAGCCAGTTTGCTGCCGCCTGTGGTGGTTTCCATCCAAATTTTGCACACGCTGGTTAATGGTACGGAGAGCAGCATTCCTACCGGGCCGAGTAGCCATCCCCATACCAGCAAGGAGAGAAATACGATCAGCGTCGACAATCCTAAGCGATGTCCCATCATGCGTGGCTCAAGGATGTTACCAATCACCATATGTACCGCCAGAAAAAGTGCGCCAACGAGCACGCATTCGTAGATGCCATTGAACAACAGTGCCTGGATCATCGGTGGTACGGCGGAAATGACGGAACCAATATTGGGTACGTAATTTAACAGGAATGCCAGTACGCCCCACATCAGAGCAAACTGAATACCCATTAGCGCCAGCCCCAGCCAGATGATAGCTCCTGTCCATAGGCTGAGTAGCGTTTTTAGCGCCAGATAGTGAGAGACGCCCTTTAATGCCCGATGAAGACCAGCAATATGGATTTGCGGATTATTCAGCGCAAAACGCATTTTGTAGGGGACATGGCGTACTTCAAACAGCATAAATACCACCGTCATTACCAGCAGGACGACGCTTGCCATCGCACCGGAAACTCCGGTCATCAGCGTGGTTGTAAAGGTCATCAGCTTGTCAGAATCAATGCGTTGTAGCATGCGCTCTGGCGACATATGCAGATTAAGAAAGGGCATCATATCCTGCAGATACAGTACCTTGCGTGTTAGCTCCTTGTTGTACTTTGGCAGCATGCCGATAAACTCATTGACTGAGGAAGCAAGAACACCCACCAGCGCGGTGAGAACGATCAACATCACCATCACTACCAGCGTAATGGCGATCGGTCGACGTACTCCCCGGCGAATAAACCAGGTGACCAGTGGATTCAATACAATGGCAAAAAAGAGGGCCAGCAGTAGTTGCACAATAATATCTGCGGCGGCATGTATGCCTGCGAGGATAACAACCAGAGCGGCAAGTTTGAGCAGAATGTGCAAACCCGTTTTATCGGGCTGAGAGGTTGTCATGTATTCTTCCTTTTTACGTTTTGCATTAAGTGTAGCGGCTGGCTTGCGACAGATATTCCTAATCTGGCTGCTGATTTCTCTTCTGCATCATGGTAGATATGAAACACTGTTGTAAAAATGTGGTGACACTCCATGCCCGAACCCGTCGCTGAACCAACGTTTAGCGGATTACGTCTCAATCTGCGCATTGTCTCCGTGGTAATGTTTAACTTCGCCAGCTACCTGACTATCGGCTTGCCGCTCGCGGTTCTGCCGGGATATGTCCATGATGTTATGGGCTTTAGCGCCTTCTGGGCCGGACTGGTGATTAGCCTGCAGTATTTCGCCACGCTACTGAGTCGTCCCCATGCTGGTCGATATGCCGATCTGCTGGGGCCGAAGAAGATCGTAGTTTTCGGACTGTGTGGCTGCTTTTTAAGTGGGCTGGGCTATTTGCTGGCGGGTTCGACCAGCGGCTGGCCAATGGCGAGTTTGCTGCTGCTGTGTCTGGGACGCGTGATACTGGGAATTGGGCAAAGTTTTGCTGGCACGGGATCCACGTTGTGGGGCGTGGGAGTAGTGGGGTCAATACACATTGGCCGGGTGATTTCGTGGAATGGCATCGTCACCTACGGCGCGATGGCGATAGGCGCACCACTAGGCGTACTGTGCTATGCCTGGGGCGGATTACAAGGACTGGCATTAACCGTCATGGGGGTGGCGCTACTGGCGATACTGCTGGCACTCCCTCGCCCGGCAGTGAAGGCCAGCAAGGGCAAACCGCTGCCGTTTCGCGCGGTACTCGGACGCGTCTGGTTGTATGGCATGGCGCTGGCGCTGGCCTCCGCAGGATTTGGGGTGATCGCCACCTTTATTACGCTGTTTTATGACGCCAAAGGTTGGGACGGTGCTGCATTTGCGCTAACGCTGTTCAGTTGCACGTTTGTCGGTACTCGTTTGTTATTCCCAAATGGTATCAATCGGTTAGGTGGTTTGAATGTGGCGATGATCTGCTTCAGCGTAGAGATCGTTGGGCTGCTGCTGGTAGGGATGGCATCCATGCCGTGGATGGCGAAAATAGGCGTTTTGCTGGCAGGTGCGGGATTCTCGCTGGTCTTCCCCGCGTTGGGCGTAGTGGCGGTAAAAGCTGTACCGCAACAGAATCAGGGTGCTGCGCTGGCAACTTATACGGTGTTTATGGATTTATCGCTAGGGGTCACCGGGCCGCTGGCGGGGTTGGTGATGACATGGGCGGACGTGCCAGTTATCTATCTGGCGGCAGCCGGGCTGGTTGCGGTGGCGTTCCTGCTGACCTGGAGGCTAAAAAAACGGCCCCCGATTGCATCATCGGAGGCAGCATCATCATCTTAACGATTACTGGATAACCAGGGTGTTAATGATATTTTCTGCGGTAGTCTGCGCTTTCTGCTGATCGTCAGCAGGCAACGTGATTTGCAGAGTCAGCAGCTGGTTGTTGACTTTCCCCAGTACCACGGAAGAGTAAGCAGTCTGGCCTTTCGCGGAGATGATGCTGTCTAACTGCTGAAGAGTGTGACCTTTCAGTTCAATCGACTTGTTAGTGACCACCTGTAACTGCGGGTCACGGCTGCGCTGCTGATCTTCCAGACGTTTTGCCAGAACAGCCAGGTCTTCGCTGGTATCGTCGCCGACAATCACAATCACTGCTTTTTGGCCGGTAGCATCAGAGTACACGTGCATGTTGTTGGCCTGAGTACCTAGCTTGCCGCTCTGATCGGTCATGTCTGCTGGCAGGGAAAAACTGAGTTTGCCATCCAGCAGGCTAACCGGTTGTCCGGTAGCGCTACTTTCTGCGGCAGCACCCTCTGCTGGTGCTTTTGAATCGCTATTATCACAGGCCGCAAGCCCCATAACCAGCAGGCCAATACCGACATATTTAACCAGATTGCGCATTGACTTCTTCCTTTCGATAAACGGCCATAACGGCTCATTCGTCCATCTTATCACAACTCGGAAAATGAACCTTTAACTCGTCTGCAATGCCGATATTTCGGATTTATCTGCCAGCCTTTTCAGTAACATATTCAACAGCACGCCGTACATCGGCAGGAAGAAAATAATACTGATCAGCACCTTGAAGCAGTAATCAACAAGCGCGATTTCCATCCAGTGCTCTGCCATAAAGGCATCCGGGCTACGCCAAAAGGCGATAAAGAAGAAGGCCAGCGTATCGCTGATATTGCCAAACAACGTTGAAGCCGTGGGTGCCAGCCACCAGCGACGGTTCTGACGCAGACGGTTGAAGACATGCACGTCCAGAATTTGTCCCAGCGCGTAGGCCATAAAGCTGGCGGCGGCGATACGGGCAACAAACAGGTTAAAGTGCAGCAGCGCGCCGAATCCCTGCCAGGATCCCATATAAAACAGTGCTGAAATAACATATGAGATCAGCAGCGCGGGGACCATCACTGCAAAGATGATGCGTCGTGCCAGCGGTGCGCCAAAAATACGTACGGTCAGGTCGGTTGCGAGGAAAATAAACGGAAAGCTAAAAGCACCCCATGTGGTATGAAAACCAAAGATGGAGATCGGAAGCTGCACCAGATAGTTGCTGGAGGTGATCACCAGCAGATGAAATAGCGATAGCCAGAACAACGCTTTTACGCGCTGAGTTTGTGTAAACGGAGTCATATTGTGACCTTTTTGTTGGATGGGGTGAGGGAACCCAATAAAAAACCGTCGCATGATACTGCTTTAAGAGCACATTGCAATGGTTGTTTTTCACGCAATCGTTAACCTGATTGGCTTACTGACCAACAGAGCGTAAAATAACGCCGTTTTTTATTGAACGAGATAATGATGAGCGATTTGTTTACCTCTCCCGACCATACCCTTGATGCACAGGGACTGCGCTGCCCGGAACCGGTAATGATGGTGCGTAAAACCGTACGCGGCATGCAGGCCGGAGAAACGCTGCTGATTGTCGCGGACGATCCGGCGACAACCCGCGATATTCCCGGCTTCTGCACGTTTATGGAGCATGAGTTGGTGGCAAAAGAGACCGACTCTCTGCCGTACCGTTATTTAGTGCGTAAGGGTCAGTAATCGCTGCCGGATGCCGACGCTAAAGCGTCCCATCCGGCCGACAAAACGCGTTATCCTTTACGTAACAGTCGCAACGCGTTGGCAGTCACAAGAACCGTCGCCCCCGTATCTGCCAGCACCGCCAGCCACAATCCGGTGATCCCGAGCAGTGTGGTAATCAGAAAAATTCCCTTCAGTCCCAGCGCAATCGCAATATTCTGACGAATATTGGCGTGAGTGGCGCGCGCCAGTTGAATCATTTGTACCAGACCACGCAAACGGTTATGGGTCAGGGCGGCGTCTGCGGTTTCCAGCGCGACGTCGGTCCCGCTTCCCATTGCAATGCCGATAGTGGCGGCTTTCATTGCCGGAGCGTCGTTAATTCCGTCACCGACCATTGCTAGAGGCGACTGCTGGTTCAGGCTGGTTACCACCCGAACTTTGTCTTCCGGCAGTAGCCCGGCTTTGAACTCCAGACCCAGTTCACTGGCAATCGCTGCTGCTGCTCGTGGATTATCGCCGGTGAGGATCACACCTTTCACACCTAACTGATGAAGCTCGCTGATGGCGGTGCGGGCGTCGTCACGCAACGTATCCTGCAAGGCAATTACACCCAACACGGCATTGTTGCGCAGCACCAGCACTACCGTTTGTCCTGCGCTTTCCAGTTCACTTATCTGCCCGGTAAAGGCTTCGGCAGGTTGTTTACCTGCGGCGCAAATCAGCACGCGTTCGCCATTAACCTGCGCTTCAATGCCTGAACCAACCAGCGCACGCTGTGCTTTGGCCCCTGGGATGGTCAATTCACGGGTTTGTGCTTCGCGAACAATCGCCTGTGCCAGTGGATGCGTGGCGCCTTGTTCTACCGCCGCCGCCAGTGCCAGGAGTTCGGACTCGCTGATATTGCTCGCTGGATGAATGGCTGTTACGCGGGGTTTACCTACAGTCAGCGTTCCGGTTTTATCAAACGCCACCTGAGTGACTCTGCCCAGTTGTTCCAGTGCCGCACCGCCTTTAATGAGCGCCCCACGACGTGCCGCTGCTGCCAGACCGGAGGTGATCGCTGCAGGCGTAGAGATAACCAATGCGCATGGACAACCAATCAACAACAGCGTCAGCCCTTTATAAATCCACTCCTGCCAGGATGCAGCAAACAGCAGCGGCGGCACGAGGGTGACCAGCAGGGCAACCGCCATAATAGCTGGGGTGTAAATCCGGCTGAAGCGGTCAATAAAACGCTCAATGGGCGCGCGACGCTCGTCGGCTTCTTCAATCAGTTTCAGAATGCGGTCAATGGCGCTGGCACCGGGTTCAGAGAGAACTTCAAGTGTGACCAGACGGTCGACGCTGGTTGCGCCCGCCGGGACTTTTTCGCCGGTTGCGCGTTCAACCGGGATAGATTCGCCGGTGAGTGCGCTTTCATCAAAACTGGCAAAATCGGAGACCAGTTTGCCATCGGCAGGTAAACGTCCACCCGCGGCAACTTCGATAATGTCGCCAGGCTGGAGAGTATTAATGGCGACCTCTTCACGCTTGCCATTATGCAGGCGTGTGGCGGTTTCTGGTTTCAGTGCCATCAGGGCGCTGACGCCTTTACGGGCGCGGCTGGCTGCCCATCCTTCCAGGCGTTCGCCAATTAAGAACAGCAGTAAAACCATCGCGGCTTCAGCCGTGGCACCAATAAACAGCGCGCCAATGGCGGCAACGCTCATCAGTGTTTCAATGGCGAAGTAGCTGCCGGTTTTCATCAGGCGCAGGGCCTGACGGGCAATAGGATACAGACCAACCAGCGTGGTGGCGATAAACGCCATCTGACCAAAAGGGTGATTGAACTGCTCCAGTCCCCAACTGATAGCCATCATGATGACCAGCGTAATCAGCGGCAGGTTCTCTTTAAATCGGGACTCGGGGGCCTCTTGCGGAGCCTGCTCATCGCGCAGGGTATAGCCTGCCTTTTGCACCGCGTTTTCAATTTGTTGGCGGATATCGGCGTCGGTATTGACCACCAGTTTTTCAGTCGCGAACAGCACCTGAACGTGATTGACACCACTGACCTGACGGACCGCATTTTCAACTTTACGGGCGCAGGCAGCGCAATCCATACCCGCTACTTTCCAGGAATAGCGAGTACCTTCAACGGCATCGGAAACGGGCGGTGGGGTTGAGCAACTCCCTTCACAGCAGCAGTCATCTGCCTTCTGTGGTGCAGGAGCAAGCTTGAATGAAGAAAACTGTGGGGCCTTTTTGCCATTGGCATCTGGTGTCGACATGGCATCCTCCGGTCGATAATCATTTCGTATTAACCGGAGGATACACTCTGGAGTCGACTCCAGAGTCAAGCATTTTTAAAGATACAGCGAACGAACAATCAGGAAATGTCCGGCAAAGTAGCAGGCGGCGGCAATTGCATTATCAGCGCGGAAGCGGCAACGATAATGACTTCCCAGCCAGACAATATTGCCGACAAACAGTAACGCGGCCCCCATAAATGCTGACAGCGCCGGGGCAGTTGGGCGGAAGAACCAGAGCTCACCGGCCATCCATACCATCATCAGGGTGATGCCGATAAAGGTACATATTGCTAAGCGAAGCTCTTCCAGTCGCGTCCAGATCACGGCGATCAGTAAGGCTCCCATCACCAGCAGCACCAACGGCAGTGGCCAGAAGAACGACAGTGTCATTTGGCTGGCGAAATAAATGGTATACAGCAAATGCGACAGGAAAAACGCGCCCACGGCATACAACAGGCGTTGACGTGGCAACAGTGTCAGTGCATCGCCCAGTAGTGAGGCAAACAAGCCGGCCAGCACCAGGTAGCTGACGGCGTTAAACATTGGTGCCTGCCAGGCCAGTAACAGCAGGAGTAATAATGTGAGTGGCTTAAAGACCCAACGTTGCCAGACGGGGCCACGATAAGAGGCATCTACAAACAGCCATGCGGAAAGACAGACAGCGATAAACGACCAAAGCATCTTAGTTCCTTGAATTCGTTATTTTTTCGTAAGCGGGGTGCCTACGGCTCTTCTGACCAGTGTAGAGGCCGATAGCGCCAGATGACAACACCATAACAGGCAGGTTATGCTTATTTCCGCATTTTCTGATGGGTTAATAATATGAGTAAACCACCACTTTTTTTCATTGTTATCATTGTATTAATTGTTATTGCCGCATCGTTTCGCTTTGTTCAGCAGCGACGTGAAAAAGCGGATAATGATGCCGCACCGCTGGTGCAAAAGCAGGTGGTGGTAAGTAATAAACGAGAAAAGCAGCTTAACGACAGGCGTTCACGTCAGCAGGAAGTGACTCCGGCGGGCACCAGCATGCGTTATGAAGCGAGCTTCAAGCCGCAAAATGGAGGTCTGGAGCAGACGTTTCGTCTTGATGCGCAGCAATATCATGCATTAACGGTCGGGGACAAGGGCACGCTGAGTTACAAAGGCTCGCGCTTTGAGGGGTTTAGCGCACAACCGTAATTGAGCAGGCCGGATAAGGCGTAAACCGCCATCCGGCATTGCGGTTACTTCTTCAACTGAGTCTTAATTTTCTTCTGCCAGACCAGTAGCTCAAACACGCCAAACAGAAAAATGCGGATTTTCTCACCGCGGGTCATCTGCGGGCCATCTTTTGGCAACGTGCTTTTTAACAGCGCTAACTGCATCCCATGCATCAGTGCCATAAACACCAGTGCAACGTTAACGAAGATGTTGAGTGGGCGTGGAAACGGCTGAAAAATATTAAGCAGTAAAAAGGCCCAGACGCAGAGCATCAATAAGCGTCCCAGATTAATCAGCATTGTGCTCTCCTTTGGCTTCGCGTTGATACAGGCGATAGGCGACCTGTCCGGCTACCTTTTCGCGATACAACGACCAGTTAACAGGAACCGGAGGCAGACCGTTTTCAACTTCGCTTTCCACGTAAATATACGCCTCGTTTGCCAGCCAGTTGTTTGTTTCCAGAAGAGTTAATGTTTCTTCCAGTAAACCTTTGCGAAAAGGTGGATCAACAAACACCACATTATGCGGCGTACCCGCCTGGGCCAGAAATGCGAGCGTGTTGGTGTTGATGACGCGGGCATGGCTTGCCTTAAGTGTGGCAAGATTCTTTTGTAACTGCTGCGATACCGCACGGTCCATCTCCAGCAGCGTGGCGTCTGCTGCATAGCGGGAGAGGGCTTCCAGCCCCAGCGCGCCGCTTCCGGCGAAGCAGTCGAGGCAGCGCGCGTCGACCATCACCGGGGCCAGCCAGTTAAACAATGTTTCGCGGACTCGGTCGGTCGTCGGTCGTAAACCGGGACTGTCCGGAACCGGGAGTTTACGGCCCCGCCATTGCCCGCCAATAATGCGGATCTGACCGCTGCCTGAGTGATTCGGTTTTTTCATTTCGATTATTGCTCAATCCGCCTATAGCATGTCGTTCCAGGCGGTGATGTGAGTTGAGTTAAGTGATAGACTATTTCATCATTTTTATAGCTGCTATGTACATAGCGTTGACGCTGTGCCATGAAGCAACAGCGGGGGAGTGTAGTCGCAAATGGCGAAAGAGAAAAAACGTGGCTTTTTTTCCTGGCTGGGCTTTGGTCAAAAAGAGCAGGCACCGGAAAACGAGACAGAATTAAAAAACGAAGAACAACAATCGGTTGCCGAAGAAACTGTCGTCGTAGAGGAACAACCTCGCGCGCAGGAAACGCATAGTGAAGCGGAATCAGAAGCTTTTGCTGCTGAAGTTGTTGAAGTCACGGAACAGGTTGCGGAAATCGAAAAGCTGCAGCCTGAAATAGAGCCCGTTGCCGAACATGTTCAGCCGGTTGTTGAAGCACCTGAACCGACAGTGGCCGCCGTTGAGGTTATTGAACGCGAAGAGTTGCCGCTGCCGGAAGAGGTGAAAGCTGAAGAAACTTCACCTGAGGAGTGGCAGGCCGAAGCGGAAACCGTTGAAATTGTGGAGGCGGTTGAAGAAGAAGCGGATAACGAACCGCAACTGACTGACGAAGAGCTGGAAGCGCAGGCGCTGGCAGCCGTGGCGGTGGAAGAAGCCGAAACTGTTGTACCGGTTGAAGATACCCCAGCGGAAGAGGGTTTGGTAGAGGAAACGGTAGAAGAAGAGGCCGCGCAGGAGCAGGAAAAGCCGACGAAAGAAGGTTTCTTTGCGCGTCTTAAACGCAGCTTGCTGAAAACAAAAGAAAACCTCGGTTCCGGATTTATCAGTCTGTTCCGTGGTAAAAAGATCGACGATGATCTGTTTGAAGAGCTGGAAGAGCAGTTACTGATCGCTGACGTGGGTGTGGAAACCACCCGCAAGATCATCGCCAATCTGACGGAAGGCGCCAGCCGCAAGCAACTGCGTGATGCAGAAGCGCTGTATGGTCTGCTGAAAGATGAAATGGGCGAGATTCTGGCAAAGGTTGATGAACCGCTGAATGTTGATGGTAAAACGCCATTTGTTATTTTAATGGTGGGTGTGAACGGTGTGGGTAAAACGACCACCATCGGTAAGCTGGCGCGCCAGTTTGAGCAGCAGGGTAAGTCGGTGATGCTGGCAGCCGGGGACACCTTCCGTGCTGCGGCGGTAGAGCAGCTGCAGGTCTGGGGTCAGCGTAACAACATCCCGGTGATTGCTCAGCATACCGGCGCGGATTCCGCATCCGTTATCTTTGATGCTATTCAGGCTGCGAAGGCGCGTAACGTTGACGTGCTGATCGCTGATACTGCGGGTCGCTTGCAGAACAAAGCGCACCTGATGGAAGAATTGAAAAAAATCGTTCGTGTCATGAAGAAGCTGGACGAGGATGCGCCGCATGAAATTATGCTGACCCTTGACGCCAGTACCGGGCAGAATGCAATAAGCCAGGCCAAACTGTTCCATGAAGCGGTGGGATTGACCGGTATTACCCTCACCAAGCTGGACGGTACGGCGAAAGGTGGAGTAATTTTCTCGGTTGCCGACCAGTTTGGCATCCCTATCCGTTATATCGGCGTGGGCGAACGTATCGAGGATTTACGTCCGTTTAAAGCGGACGATTTTATAGAGGCACTTTTTGCCCGAGAGGATTAACAATGATTCGCTTTGAACATGTCAGCAAGGCCTATCTCGGTGGGAGACAAGCGCTGCAGGGAGTCACATTCCATATGCAGCCTGGCGAGATGGCGTTTCTGACCGGCCACTCCGGTGCGGGGAAAAGTACCCTGCTGAAGCTGATCTGTGGAATTGAGCGGCCCAGCGCCGGGAAAATCTACTTCAGCGGGCATGACATTAGCCGTTTAAAAAACCGTGAAGTGCCTTTTCTGCGCCGTCAGATCGGGATGATTTTTCAGGATCACCATCTGTTGATGGACCGAACCGTTTTTGACAACGTAGCAATCCCGCTCATCATTGCGGGTGCCAGCGGGGACGATATCCGTCGCCGCGTGTCGGCGGCACTGGACAAGGTCGGGCTGTTGGACAAAGCGAAGAACTTCCCGATTCAACTCTCCGGCGGCGAACAGCAGCGCGTGGGGATTGCCCGTGCGGTGGTGAATAAGCCTGCGGTACTTCTGGCGGATGAACCTACAGGGAACCTCGACGATGCGCTGTCGGAAGGGATCTTACGCTTGTTTGAAGAGTTTAACCGCGTAGGAGTAACGGTATTAATGGCAACGCACGATATTGGGCTGATCTCCCGACGTTCATATCGTCAGCTTGTCCTGAGCGATGGACATCTGCATGGAGGCCTGGCCCATGAATAGGCGCGACGCTATCAATCAAATTAAACAGTTTGGTGGCCGACTGGACCGCTTCCGTAAATCGGGCGGTGCTCCGGGGGACGGTGGTCGCAACGCGCCAAAGCGTGCAAAATCATCGCCGAAGCCGAACTCGCGTAAAACCAACGTCTTTAACGAGCAGGTGCGCTATGCATTCCAGGGGGCGTTACAGGATCTGAAAAGTAAGCCACTGGCGACATTCCTGACGGTGATGGTAATCGCCATCTCCCTGACGCTGCCAAGCGTCTGCTACATGGTTTATAAGAACGTTAACCAGGCGGCAAGCCAGTATTATCCGTCCCCGCAGATCACTGTTTATCTGCAAAAAACGCTGGATGACGATGCGGCGGCGCGGGTGGTGGGTCAATTGCAGGCAGAGCAGGGCGTGGAGAAAGTGAATTATCTTTCCCGCGATGATGCGCTGGGCGAATTCCGCAACTGGTCCGGTTTTGGTGGTGCGCTGGATATGCTGGAAGAGAACCCGCTTCCGGCTGTGGCGGTGGTGATCCCGAAACTGGATTTCCAGGGCACGGAGTCGCTGAATACGCTGCGTGACCGTATTACGCAAATCAATGGTATTGATGAAGTTCGCATGGATGACAGCTGGTTTGCGCGGCTGGCTGCGCTGACGGGACTGGTTGGGCGTGTGTCAGCGATGATTGGCGTGCTGATGGTGGCAGCGGTCTTCCTGGTCATCGGTAACAGTGTACGTCTGAGTATCTTTGCTCGTCGCGATACCATTAACGTACAGAAACTGATTGGTGCAACGGATGGATTTATCCTGCGACCGTTCCTCTACGGTGGGGCGCTGTTAGGCTTTTCTGGCGCATTTCTTTCACTGATTTTGTCAGAAATTTTGGTGATGCGGCTGTCGTCAGCGGTAACAGAAGTGGCGCAGATTTTTGGAACAAAGTTTGATATCAATGGCTTATCATTTGATGAATGCCTGCTGCTTCTGCTGGTGTGCTCGATGATTGGCTGGGTGGCAGCCTGGCTTGCCACGGTTCAACATTTACGCCACTTTACCCCCGATTAAAAAATCTCTGGTATAATCTTTCCCTGCACTGAGTAGTTCGCTCTGCAGGGAAAGAGTCACTGTTTTCTCTTCCCGGCGCATTCATCGTGATGTCACATTTTGTGCGTAATTTATACACAATACGACATGGAACTTGTGGATAAAATCACTGTCTGATAAAAGATTGAATGATATTCTCGTTGCTCATAAGCTCTGGCATGGTTGTTGCTATTGGTTTTCCATCGCGCCAGATGATACAGATTGAGAGGATTTGAATGACCAAAGAAATGCAAAATTTAGCTTTAGCCCCTGTTGGTAACCTGGAGTCTTACATCCGGGCTGCGAACGCGTGGCCGATGTTGTCGGCTGACGAGGAGCGGGCACTGGCTGAAAAGCTGCATTACCAGGGCGATCTGGAAGCAGCTAAAACGCTGATCCTGTCTCACCTGCGCTTTGTTGTTCATGTTGCTCGTAATTATGCGGGCTATGGCCTGCCGCAGGCGGATCTGATTCAGGAAGGTAATATCGGCCTGATGAAAGCCGTGCGCCGTTTCAACCCGGAAGTGGGTGTGCGCCTGGTTTCCTTCGCCGTGCACTGGATCAAAGCTGAGATCCACGAATACGTTCTGCGTAACTGGCGTATCGTTAAAGTCGCGACCACCAAAGCACAGCGTAAGCTGTTCTTTAACCTGCGTAAAACCAAGCAGCGTCTGGGCTGGTTTAATCAGGATGAAGTTGAAATGGTTGCTCGTGAGCTGGGTGTTTCCAGCAAAGACGTCCGCGAAATGGAATCCCGTATGGCGGCGCAGGACATGACGTTTGATATGTCTTCGGACGACGAGTCCGACAGCCAGCCGATGGCTCCCGTGCTTTATCTGCAGGATAAATCGTCTAACTTTGCTGACGGCATCGAAGATGACAACTGGGAAGAGCAGGCGGCTAACCGACTGACCGACGCAATGCAGGGTCTGGACGAGCGTAGCCAGGACATCATTCGTGCCCGTTGGCTGGACGAAGACAACAAGTCGACGTTGCAGGAACTGGCCGATCGCTACGGCGTCTCCGCTGAACGTGTGCGTCAGCTTGAAAAGAACGCCATGAAAAAACTGCGCGCGGCAATCGAAGCGTAACCTTCCAGTAAACCTGGAAATGCTTATAAACCCTGGATGAAAATCTGGGGTTTTTTGTTTTTATCTCTCCTGCTCTCTCCTGAGGTCTATGCTTTTTGTCATCAAGTTGTTATCTGCATGTCAAATTTAGCTATTCCAAAATAATAAAAATCGGGTATGTTTTAGCAGAGTATGCTGCTAAAGCACGGGTGGCTATCCAATAATTGAAATAAAGTGCTGAACAACAACATCACAACACACGTAATAACCACAATAATGGGGATTGTCAGGATGAATATGAAGGGTAAAGCGTTATTGGCAGGATGTATCGCCCTGTCTTTGAGCAATATGGCGTTTGCTAAGGATATTAAGGTTGCCGTCGTCGGCGCGATGTCGGGCCCGGTGGCGCAGTATGGCGACCAGGAATTTACCGGTGCAGAACAAGCGATTGCGGACATCAACGCAAAAGGTGGCGTTAAGGGTGACAAACTGGCCGTAGTGAAATACGACGACGCCTGTGACCCTAAGCAGGCGGTAGCGGTTGCTAACAAAGTGGTCAACGACGGGATCAAATACGTTATCGGCCACCTTTGCTCATCATCCACTCAGCCAGCATCAGATATTTATGAAGATGAAGGTATTCTGATGATCACCCCGGCGGCTACGGCACCGGAACTGACTGCGCGTGGCTATAACCTGGTTATGCGTACGACCGGCCTGGACTCCGATCAGGGGCCAACCGCCGCGAAATACATTCTGGAAAAAGTGAAGCCGCAGCGCATCGCTATCATCCACGATAAGCAGCAGTATGGTGAAGGTCTGGCGCGCGCAGTGCAGGACGGTCTGAAAAAAGGCAACGCCAACGTAGTATTCTTTGACGGGATCACCGCCGGTGAAAAAGACTTCTCTACCCTGGTAGCGCGCCTGAAGAAAGAGAACATCGACTTTGTTTACTATGGTGGTTATCACCCGGAAATGGGGCAGATTTTACGTCAATCGCGCGCCGCAGGTCTGAAAACGCAGTTTATGGGGCCGGAAGGAGTTGCGAACGTATCGCTGTCTAACATTGCCGGTGAATCTGCTGAAGGGTTGCTGGTAACCAAGCCGAAGAACTACGATCAGGTTCCTGCGAACAAACCAATCGTAGATGCGATTAAGGCCAAGAAACAGGATCCGAGCGGAGCCTTCGTGTGGACGACCTACGCTGCACTGCAGTCTTTGCAGGCCGGTCTGAACCAGTCTGAAGATCCAGCTGAAATTGCCAAATACCTGAAAGCAAACTCAGTGGAAACCGTCATGGGGCCGCTGTCCTGGGATTCGAAGGGTGATCTGAAAGGCTTCGAGTTTGGCGTGTTCGACTGGCACGCTAACGGTACTGCAACCGACGCCAAATAATTTTCCTGCGCCTTTCGCGCTGCAGGGGCGTTGGCTGCGTTATTCTCCCCCGGGAACTTACTTATGTAAGTTCCCGGGGATTTAATGAGGGACATCCCTGTCCCTCACCGAAGGCAGCCTTTGGCTGTTCAAATTCGTTCCAGACGAATTTGTCACTCCCTTGCCGCCTTCCTGCAACGCGAAATTCTTGGAAAATTGCGAGGCGGTTATTTTATCTTTTCTCCCAGCCATCCGCCTGCGCAGTAAACCCTAACGCATGCATAAACGCGGCCATGGTATTTCGGTCCTCGACGCCAACATCCGCCATCCACCAGCATGAAACGTCCGGGTTATCCCGGAGAACCTCCTCTACTAAATACTGCCCGACGCCTCGACGACGCGTGATTTCACGAACACGTAATGAATCCAGCGCGCCTTGCGTACCGCTCAGTGTCACACGTACCGCTCCCAGCAGACGCTCGTTAAAACGCGCAGCATAGATCCGGTGGGCGTCATCTACGCTTAAGGATGAGGCGGAATATTCAGGCCAGATTTTGCCCAGATCGATGTGATCCTGAGCGCTAAAGTTTTCTAAACGAATGATGGTCAGCTTCATTGACAGCATGTCCAAATCACAAAAGATGAAATCAGTGTACCGAAATAATTCACCCGGACGCTTTCTCTTTTTTATGCGAATAACCAGGTTAATAGTTTTGTAACAACGATAATGACAGTTTGAAACATTAGAGATTGAAAAACAGGCAGGATAATACCCTGGAATGCAGCATTTTATTCCGCTCATTATGCCGTTATTTTATGCTGACAAACGCACTTTTTTTTGTTTATCTATAGTGAAAAGCAGAATATTATCTTTTCTTAATCGACTGAAAAATAGAGATTTTAGCCTGATTATGCTTAAAAATCTGCGCTAAGCCATTAATGAGACTGGTAAAAATAGCGCAGTTCAAAAAAAGCACAGTCTGCTTTTTAACCATATAAATACAAAATATATACGCAAAATCATTCAAGTTGCATCAAGGCGGCAAGGGAGTGACAAATTCGTCTGGAACGAATTTGAACAGCCAAAGGCTGCCTTCGGTGAGGGACAGGGATGTCCCTCATTAAATCCCCAGGAGCTTACATAAGTAAGTGACTGGGGTGAGCGAAGGTAGCCAACACTGAGGCAGCTTGAAGGATGAAGTGTAAACACATCACGAATGGGGATTCAGTTAATGAAACGGAATGCGAAAACAATCATCGCGGGAGTGATAGCACTGGCAATGTCGCACACTGCCATGGCGGAAGATATTAAGGTCGCTGTTGTCGGAGCGATGTCAGGCCCGGTCGCGCAGTGGGGCGATATGGAATTTAATGGCGCACGTCAGGCAATTAAAGATATCAATGCTAAAGGCGGGATCAAAGGCGACAAGCTGGTGGGCGTGGAATATGACGATGCCTGCGATCCGAAACAGGCTGTGGCTGTGGCGAACAAAATCGTTAACGACGGCATTCAGTATGTTATTGGTCACCTGTGCTCGTCCTCCACTCAGCCAGCCTCCGATATCTACGAAGACGAAGGTATTTTGATGATCTCCCCGGGAGCCACCAACCCGGAACTGACGCAACGCGGCTACGCGCACATCATGCGTACCGCAGGTCTGGACTCCTCCCAGGGACCGACCGCCGCGAAATACATTCTGGAGACGGTGAAGCCCCAGCGTATCGCCATCATCCACGATAAACAGCAGTACGGCGAAGGTCTTGCGCGTTCGGTACAAGACAGCCTGAAAGCGGGCAAAGCCAATATTGTCTTCTTTGATGGGATCACCGCGGGTGAAAAAGATTTTTCTGCGCTGATTGCTCGCCTGAAAAAAGAGAACATCGACTTCGTTTACTACGGTGGCTATTACCCGGAGATGGGACAAATGCTGCGCCAGGCCCGTTCTGTTGGTCTGAAAACTCAGTTTATGGGACCAGAAGGTGTGGGTAATGCCTCACTGTCCAACATTGCAGGTGATGCCGCTGAAGGCATGCTGGTTACGATGCCAAAACGCTATGACCAGGATCCGGCGAATAAAGGTATCGTGGATGCGCTCAAAGCTGACAAGAAAGATCCAACCGGACCTTATGTATGGATCACCTACGCCGCCGTACAGTCGCTGGCGACAGCTATGGATCGTAGCGGTAGCAAAGAACCGCTGGAGCTGGTGAAAGATCTGAAAGCTCACGGGGCTGACACCGTGATTGGGCCGCTGAATTGGGACGAAAAAGGCGATTTGAAGGGATTTGAGTTTGGTGTCTTCCAGTGGCACGCGGATGGTTCTTCCACCGCCGCCAAATAAGGCAGCCACTCGTTATACTTCGAATCGCAGGTGCGTTGGCTGCAACTCGAATTATTTAGAGTGGATTCAATATCCCGTCCGGGCGGGTTTGGAAAGGTTATTTTATGTCCGAGCAGTTCCTCTATTTTTTGCAGCAGATGTTTAACGGCGTCACGCTGGGAAGCACCTATGCGCTGATTGCCATCGGTTACACGATGGTGTACGGCATTATCGGCATGATCAACTTCGCCCACGGCGAGGTGTATATGATCGGCAGCTATGTCTCCTTTATGATTATCGCCGCGCTGATGATGATGGGCATTGATACCAGCTGGCTGCTGGTGGCGGCCGGATTTATCGGTGCTATCGTGATTGCCAGCGCCTACGGTTGGAGTATCGAGCGCGTGGCATACCGGCCCGTGCGTAGCTCCAAGCGTCTGATTGCGCTGATTTCTGCGATCGGGATGTCTATCTTCCTGCAAAACTACGTCAGCCTGACGGAAGGCTCGCGTGATGTGGCGCTGCCAAGCCTGTTTAACGGTCAATGGACTATCGGCAGTAGCGAAAACTTTTCTGCTTCCATCACTACCATGCAGTTGGTTATCTGGATAGTGACCTTCATGGCGATGCTGGCGCTGACCATTTTTATCCGTTATTCACGTATGGGACGCGCCTGCCGCGCCTGTGCGGAAGACCTGAAAATGGCCAGTCTGCTGGGTATCAACACTGACCGCGTCATTGCGCTGACCTTTGTGATTGGTGCGGCGATGGCGGCGGTGGCGGGTGTGCTGCTCGGTCAGTTCTACGGCGTAATTAATCCGTATATTGGCTTTATGGCCGGGATGAAAGCCTTTACTGCTGCGGTTCTCGGCGGTATTGGCAGCATTCCTGGTGCGATGATCGGCGGCCTGATTCTGGGCGTAGCTGAAGCGCTTTCCTCTGCTTATCTGAGTACGGAATACAAAGACGTGGTGTCGTTCGCACTGCTGATTCTGGTGCTGCTGGTGATGCCGACCGGTATTCTGGGTCGTCCGGAGGTAGAGAAAGTATGAAACCAATGCATTTTGCGATGGCGCTGCTCTCTGCCGTTATGTTTTTCATCCTGGCGGGTGTCTTTATGGGCGTCCAGCTAGAGCTGGATGGCACTAAGCTGGTTGTTGATGTCGCCAGTGATATTCGCTGGCAGTGGGTGTTTATTGGCACTGGGGTGGTTTTTCTGTTCCAGCTGCTGCGTCCGGTGTTCCAGAAGAGCTTGAAAAGCGTCTCCGGACCGAAGTTTATTCTGCCAGCGATTGACGGCTCAACTGTCAAACAAAAGCTGTTCCTGGTGGCGCTGCTGGTCATTGCCGTGGCATGGCCATTTATGGTGTCACGTGGGACGGTGGATATCGCCACGCTGACGATGATTTATATCATCCTCGGTCTGGGCTTAAACGTCGTGGTTGGTCTTTCCGGTCTGTTAGTGTTGGGCTACGGTGGTTTTTATGCGATTGGCGCTTACACCTTCGCGCTGCTGAACCACTATTACGGTCTTGGTTTCTGGACCTGCCTGCCACTGGCGGGGCTGGTTTCGGCAGCTGCAGGCTTTATGCTCGGCTTCCCGGTGCTGCGCCTGCGTGGTGACTACCTGGCGATTGTGACGCTGGGCTTTGGCGAGATCGTTCGTATTCTGTTGCTCAACAATACTGAAGTGACCGGTGGTCCGAACGGTATCAGCCAGATCCCGAAACCAACCTTTTTCGGCCTTGAGTTCAGTCGTAGTGCCCGCGAAGGCGGCTGGGATACCTTCAGCAACTTCTTTGGCGTGAAGTATGATCCGTCTGACCGCGTGATTTTCCTTTATCTGGTGGCGCTGCTGCTAGTGGTCTTCTCGCTTTTCGTCATTAACCGTCTGTTACGTATGCCGCTGGGTCGCGCATGGGAAGCGTTGCGTGAAGATGAAATTGCCTGTCGTTCGCTGGGCCTAAACCCAACGCGCATCAAACTGACCGCTTTTACTATCAGCGCTGCGTTTGCTGGTTTTGCCGGAACGTTGTTTGCCGCTCGCCAGGGCTTTGTCAGCCCGGAATCTTTTACCTTTGCCGAATCCGCCTTTGTGCTGGCGATTGTCGTCCTGGGGGGAATGGGGTCGCAGTTTGCGGTGATCCTGGCGGCTGTCCTGCTGGTTGTATCACGCGAGCTGATGCGCGATTTCAATGAATACAGCATGTTGATGCTGGGTGGTTTAATGGTACTGATGATGATCTGGCGTCCACAGGGCTTGTTGCCGATGACCCGTCCACAGTTGAAGCTGAAAAACGGTCAAGCAAAAGGAGAGCAGGCATGAGTCAGCCATTATTATCCGTTAACGGCCTGATGATGCGCTTCGGTGGACTGCTGGCGGTCAACAACGTTGAGCTGGAGCTGAGGCCGCAGGAGATCGTTTCGTTAATCGGGCCAAACGGCGCGGGAAAAACTACGGTCTTCAACTGCCTGACCGGCTTTTATAAGCCGACCGGCGGCACGATCAAGTTGCGTGACCAGCACCTGGAAGGGCTACCGGGCCAGCAAATCGCCCGTATGGGCGTGGTGCGCACCTTCCAGCATGTGCGTCTGTTTCGTGAAATGACGGTGATTGAAAACCTGCTGGTAGCACAACATCAGCAACTGAAAACGGGCGTGTTCTCTGGTTTGCTGAAGACTCCGTCGTTCCGTCGTGCACAGAGTGAAGCGCTGGACCGCGCCGCTACCTGGCTGGAGCGTATTGGTCTGCTGGAGCATGCCAACCGTCAGGCCAGTAACCTGGCGTACGGTGATCAGCGTCGCCTGGAGATAGCCCGTTGTATGGTCACGCAGCCGGAAATCCTGATGCTCGACGAACCCGCTGCGGGTCTCAATCCGAAAGAGACTAAAGAGCTGGACGAGCTGATTGCCGAACTACGTAATCATCACAACACCACCATTTTGCTGATTGAACACGACATGAAACTGGTGATGGGCATTTCTGACCGTATTTATGTGGTGAACCAGGGCACGCCGCTGGCGAACGGGACGCCGGAACAGATTCGTAATAACCCGGACGTGATCCGCGCATACCTTGGTGAGGCGTAAGATGGAAAAAGTCATGTTGTCCTTTGACAAAGTCAGTGCCCACTACGGCAAGATCCAGGCGCTGCACGACGTCAGCCTGTATATTAACCAGGGTGAAATCGTGACGCTGATTGGTGCCAACGGTGCAGGGAAAACGACGCTGCTCGGTACGCTGTGCGGCGATCCGCGTGCTACAAGCGGGCATATTGTCTTTGACGGTAAAGATATTACCGACTGGCAGACGGCGAAAATTATGCGTGAAGCGGTAGCGATTGTTCCGGAAGGACGTCGTGTGTTTTCCCGTATGACGGTGGAAGAGAACTTGGCGATGGGCGGCTTCTTTGCTGAGCGTGACCAGTTTCAGGAACGCATCAAGTGGGTATATGATCTGTTCCCCCGCCTGCATGAGCGCCGTATCCAGCGCGCAGGGACCATGTCCGGCGGCGAGCAGCAGATGCTGGCGATTGGTCGTGCATTGATGAGTCAACCGCGCCTGCTGCTACTTGATGAGCCTTCCCTGGGGCTGGCACCGATCATTATTCAGCAGATTTTTAACACCATCGAGCAGCTACGCGAGCAGGGGATGACAATCTTCCTCGTTGAGCAGAACGCCAACCAGGCGCTGAAGCTCGCCGACCGCGGATACGTGCTGGAAAACGGTCATGTGGTGCTATCCGATACCGGTGACGCCTTGCTTGCCAACGAAGCGGTACGCAGCGCGTATCTCGGCGGTTAGCCCTTTGCGGCACTACAGGATGGCAGCGTAAACGCTTAATCCGGCCTACACGTGATCGTAGGCCGGATTAAACGCACCAGCGTTGTCATCCTGCAGAGTGTTCATAAGCAGCACCGTATCTATACGTGTCTTAACTCCCACTTTCTCCTCTCATAACCTTCACTGCCTTGCCATCTGTTTGTCGCCTTACTATCTTTTTTTTGTAATAAAAAAGTTATTTTTCTGTCATTCGAGCATGTCATGTTACCCCCGCGAGCATAAAACGCGTGATATCGCGCATCCGGCACAACAAGAGAGATAACCGATGATATCGTTACGACATACAGCTTTAGGACTGGCTCTCAGTCTGGCATTTGCAGGTCAGGCTCTGGCAGTAACTACCATCCCATTCTGGCATTCAATGGAAGGCGAACTGGGTAAAGAAGTTGATTCACTGGCGCAACGTTTTAATGAATCCAACCCCGATTACAAAATTGTTCCGCAGTACAAAGGTAATTACGAGCAGAGTCTGAGCGCAGGTATTGCCGCCTTCCGTACCGGAAACGCGCCTGCGCTGCTGCAGGTGTATGAAGTTGGTACGGCGACGATGATGGCTTCGAAAGCGATTAAGCCAGTTTTCGAAGTGTTTAAAGAGGCCGGAATTAACTTCGATGAGTCCCAGTTTGTGCCGACGGTGTCCGGGTATTACACCGACTCTAAAACCGGGCACTTACTCTCTCAGCCGTTTAACAGCTCCACTCCGGTGCTGTATTACAACAAAGATGCCTTTAAAAAAGCCGGCTTAGATCCCGATCAGCCGCCGAAAACCTGGCAGGATTTGGCCGAATACACCGCGAAGTTGAAAGCCGCAGGCATGAAGTGTGGTTACGCCAGCGGCTGGCAGGGGTGGATCCAGATTGAAAACTTCAGCGCCTGGAACGGCTTACCCGTTGCAACCAAAAATAATGGCTTTGACGGTACCGATGCGGTTCTGGAGTTCAATAAGCCAGAGCAGGTGAAACACATTGCTCTGTTGGAAGAGTTGAACAAGAAAGGGGATTTCAGCTACTTCGGGCGCAAAGATGAATCCACTGAGAAGTTCTACAACGGTGACTGCGCAATTACTACCGCCTCTTCGGGTTCTCTGGCTGATATTCGTCACTACGCTAAATTCAACTACGGTGTAGGCATGATGCCATACGATGCCGACGTGAAAGGCGCGCCGCAGAACGCGATTATTGGCGGTGCGAGCCTGTGGGTGATGCAGGGTAAAGACAAAGCAACCTACCAGGGTGTGGCGCAGTTCCTCAACTTCCTGGCGAAACCTGAAATCGCTGCCGAATGGCACCAGAAAACAGGTTATCTGCCGATTACTACCGCCGCGTACGATCTGACCCGTGAGCAGGGTTTCTATGACAAGAATCCGGGAGCGGATATCGCTACACGTCAGATGCTGAACAAACCGCCGTTGTCGTTTACCAAAGGTCTGCGTCTGGGCAATATGCCTCAAATCCGCACTATCGTGGATGAGGAACTGGAAAGCGTATGGACCGGTAAGAAAACGCCACAGCAGGCGCTGGATTCCGCTGTTGAACGTGGGAATCAGTTGCTGCGCCGCTTTGAGCAATCGACCAAGTCTTAATGTGAAATGCCGGGTGGCGGCTTCGCCTTACCCGGCCTACAAATGCGCGTAGGCCGGATAAGCGTAGCGCCATCCGGCGCTGTTCAGGAATCAAACCTCAATGTCCTCATCCCGTCCGGTGTTCCGCTCGCGCTGGCTTCCCTACTTATTGGTTGCCCCGCAGTTGGTCATCACCGTTATTTTCTTTATCTGGCCCGCAGGTGAAGCGCTGTGGTATTCACTGCAAAGCGTCGATCCGTTTGGTCTTTCCAGCCAGTTTGTAGGCCTGGATAACTTCGTCGCTCTGTTCCATGACATCTACTACCTCGACTCTTTCTGGACAACGATGAAGTTCAGTACGCTGGTCACGGCAAGCGGCCTGCTGGTTTCGCTGTTTTTTGCCGCACTGGTGGATTATGTGGTGCGTGGTAGCCGTCTTTACCAGACGCTGATGCTATTACCTTACGCCGTGGCCCCCGCCGTCGCTGCCGTGCTGTGGATCTTCCTGTTCAACCCCGGACGTGGGTTGATTACGCATTTTCTCGGTGAGTTTGGCTATGACTGGAACCATGCGCAAAACAGTGGCCAGGCGATGTTCCTGGTGGTGTTCGCGTCCGTCTGGAAGCAGATTAGTTACAACTTCCTGTTCTTCTTTGCTGCCTTGCAGTCTATCCCTCGTTCGCTGATAGAAGCCGCTGCAATTGATGGTGCAGGGCCGATTCGCCGTTTCTTTAAACTGGCGCTGCCGTTAATTGCCCCGGTGAGCTTCTTTTTGCTGGTGGTGAATCTGGTTTATGCCTTCTTTGACACTTTCCCGGTTATCGATGCAGCGACTGCAGGTGGGCCGGTACAGGCGACCACTACGCTGATTTATAAGATCTATCGTGAAGGGTTTGTTGGACTGGATCTCTCAGCTTCCGCCGCACAGTCAGTGGTGCTGATGTTCCTTGTCATTATTTTGACAGTGGTGCAGTTCCGCTATGTCGAAAGTAAGGTGCGTTACCAATGATTGAGAATCGCCACGGGCTGACAATATTCAGCCATACCATGTTGATTCTGGGGATTATGGTGATCCTTTTTCCACTGTACGTCGCGTTCGTCGCGGCGACGCTGGATAACAAAGCGGTGTTTGAAACGCCGATGACGCTGGTTCCTGGTACGCATCTGCTGGAAAACATGTACACCATCTGGGTCAACGGCGTGGGCGTCAATAGCGCGCCGTTCTGGCTGATGATGCTGAACAGTTTCATCATGGCGTTCAGCATTACGGTGGGGAAAATTACGGTTTCCATGCTCTCTGCGTTTGCCATTGTCTGGTTTCGCTTCCCGCTGCGTAACCTGTTTTTCTGGATGATCTTTATCACGCTGATGCTGCCGGTTGAGGTGCGTATCTTTCCAACGGTGGAGGTTATCGCCAACCTGAAGATGCTTGACAGTTATGCAGGCCTGACGCTACCGCTGATGGCGTCGGCTACCGCCACCTTCCTGTTCCGTCAGTTCTTTATGACTCTGCCGGATGAACTGGTCGAAGCGGCGCGTATTGACGGCGCTTCTCCAATGCGTTTCTTCCGGGACATCGTGCTGCCGTTGTCGAAAACCAACCTGGCGGCGCTGTTTGTCATCACCTTTATCTACGGCTGGAATCAGTACCTTTGGCCGTTGTTAATTATTACCGACGTTAATTTGGGCACGGCCGTGGCAGGCATCAAAGGCATGATCGCCACTGGCGAAGGCACCACGCAGTGGAACCACGTAATGGCAGCCATGCTGCTGACGCTCATCCCCCCGGTAATCATCGTGTTAGCCATGCAGCGCGCATTTGTGCGTGGTTTAGTAGACAGTGAGAAATAAAAATGGCTGGTTTAAAACTACAGGCAGTAACCAAAAGCTGGGACGGTAAAACCCAGGTTATTCAACCGCTGACGCTGGATGTTGCGGACGGGGAATTTATTGTGATGGTCGGCCCGTCGGGCTGCGGTAAGTCCACGCTGCTGCGAATGGTCGCCGGGCTGGAACGGGTGACTAGCGGTGACATCTGGATTGATCGTAAGCGCGTCACTGAGATGGAGCCAAAGGATCGCGGTATTGCCATGGTGTTTCAAAACTACGCGCTCTACCCGCATATGAGCGTGGAAGAAAATATGGCCTGGGGGTTAAAAATCCGCGGGATGGGCAAGGAACATATTGCGGAGAGGGTGAAAGAAGCCGCGCGTATTCTTGAACTGGGTGAACTGCTCAAACGCCGCCTGCGTGAGCTTTCCGGTGGTCAGCGGCAGCGTGTGGCGATGGGGCGGGCGATTGTGCGCGATCCGGCGGTATTCCTGTTCGATGAACCGCTTTCTAACCTTGATGCCAAGCTGCGTGTGCAGATGCGCCTTGAGTTACAACATCTGCACCGCCGACTGAAAACCACCTCGCTATACGTTACGCACGATCAGGTTGAGGCCATGACACTTGCCCAGCGCGTGCTGGTGATGAACAAAGGTGTCGCTGAGCAAATTGGCACCCCGGTCGAGGTATACGAAAAACCCGCCAGCCGCTTTGTGGCGAGTTTTATTGGTAGCCCGGCCATGAACCTGATGGACGGACACATCAGCGCCTCGGGTACCCATTTTGAACTGGAGGGGGGCATGGCGTTGCCTGCCGGTCATGACTATCGTCGCTATAGTGGACGGAAAATGACGTTGGGTATCCGCCCGGAGCATATTGCGCTAAGCTCGCAAGCCGAAGGCGGCGTGCCGTTGGTTGTCGACACGCTGGAAATGCTGGGAGCAGATAACCTGGCACACGGACGTTGGGGTGAGCAAAAGTTGGTGGTGCGACTGGCACATCAGCATCGCCCGACGGCTGGCAGTACGCTATGGCTGCATCTGCCAGAAAATCATTTGCATCTCTTTGATGGCGAAACAGGACAACGCGTATGAGTAACTGGCCTTATCCTCATATTGTCGCCCACCGTGGTGGCGGCAAACTGGCTCCGGAGAACACCCTGGCGGCAATCGACATGGGGGCGCGATACGGGCATACCATGATTGAATTTGACGCTAAATTGTCGAAGGATGGCGAGATCTTTTTACTGCACGACGACAACCTCGAGCGTACTAGCAACGGTTGGGGCGTTGCCGGTGAACTGAACTGGCAGGATTTGCTGCGTGTGGATGCTGGCGGTTGGTTTAGCGGTGAGTTCAAAGGCGAGCCGTTGCCGTTGCTCTCACAGGTGGCTGAGCGCTGTCGCCAGCACGGTATGATGGCGAATATAGAGATTAAACCTACCACGGGTAGCGGAACCATCACGGGGAAAGCCGTCGCGCTCGCCGCGCGTGAATTATGGGCTGAAATGACGCCGCCGCTGCTTTCATCATTCGAGATTGACGCCCTTGAAGCGGCGCAATTGGCTGTTCCTGAACTGCCGCGTGGGCTACTGCTTGACGAGTGGCGTGAAGACTGGCGAGAACTCACCGCGCGCCTGGGCTGCATCTCGATTCATCTTAACCATAAGCTGTTGGATGAGGCGAGAGTGGACGCGTTGCGCGATGCGGGTTTAAGAATTCTGGTGTATACCGTCAACCGGCCCCAGCGCGCTGCTGAGCTGTTGCGCTGGGGAGTGGACTGCATTTGTACTGATGCTATTGATGTGATTGGCCCTGATTTTCAGCCCGATTAAGGCCCAATCGTTTTTAACGGAACGTTAGGCTGCGGCGTGTTGGAGGGTCTCAGCATGTCGCCGTTCTTTTTCTCCGGAAGCATTTGCTGCTGTTTATTCAGCGAGCTGTCCGGATTACGGGCTCCGTTTAACATCCCACCGTTGTTGTTGGGCAGCATTTGCTGTTGGGTGGAATTCAACTCCCCTGGCTGAGACTGACGTACTCGCTGGGAGTTGGTGTTGATTTGATTTTCCATATGCTGCTGTTGCATACGCGTCTGCGATTGCAACTGCTGGTTGAGCATCCCTTTCTGCTGAATTTGCTGTGTCTGCATTTGCGTCTGCATACGCTGCTGACTCGGGATCTGATAACCAGGTTGATTCGGGTTATTCATGGTGTTGATGGGCTGTGCAAAGCCTGCAAACGGCAATAGCATGGCTAATATCAAGAGTCGTTTCATCGCTTTTCTCCTCCCGGGGATCTCTTAAGTTTACTCCTTATTCACCGTTACGATGATTATTTCAGAGTTATGCACCAGGCTTAGTGGGGGCTGACCCCATACATCTGGAGAATAACGATGATAAAACCGACGTTTTTACGCCGGGTAGCCATTGCTGCTCTGCTCTCAGGAAGTTGTTTTAGTGTTGCCGCCGCACCGCCGACACCCTCACCGGTGTCATACGGTGTTGAGGAAGATGTGTTCCATCCTGTGCGCGCGCAGCAGGGGATGGTGGCCTCCGTGGATGCGCTGGCTACGCAGGTTGGCGTTGATATCCTTAAGCAGGGTGGCAATGCTGTAGACGCCGCCGTTGCCGTTGGCTACGCGCTGGCGGTGACGCATCCTCAGGCGGGGAACCTGGGTGGCGGTGGGTTTATGCTGCTGCGCACCAAAGACGGAAAGACTACCGCGATTGATTTCCGTGAAATGGCGCCTGCTGGCGCAACCCGTGATATGTTCCTCGATGAACAGGGCAACGCTGATGCGAAAAAGTCGCTGACTTCACATCTGGCTTCCGGCACGCCAGGCACTGTGGCGGGTTTCTCGCTGGCTCTGGAAAAGTATGGCACCCTGCCGCTGAATAAAGTGGTGCGCCCGGCGATGAAGCTGGCCGAAGAGGGTTTTGTGGTTAACGATGCGCTGGCCGACGATCTAAAGACCTACGGCAGTGAAGTGATCCCAAACCACGAGAACAGCAAAGCCATTTTCTGGAAAGACGGTGAGCCGCTGAAAAAAGGCGACAAGCTGGTACAGGCAAACCTGGCGAAAAGCCTGGAAATGATTGCTGAGAACGGCCCGGATGCGTTTTATAAAGGGGCGATTGCCGATCAGATAGCCGCGGAGATGAAGAAGAACGGTGGTCTGATGACCAAAGAGGACTTAGCCACCTATAAAGCTGTGGAGCGTACGCCAATCAGCGGCGACTATCGTGGGTATCAGGTTTTCTCGATGCCGCCTCCATCCTCTGGCGGTATTCACATCGTGCAGATCCTTAATATTCTCGAAAACTTCGATATGAAGAAATACGGATTTGGCAGTGCCGATGCCATGCAGGTGATGGCGGAAGCGGAGAAACATGCCTACGCCGACCGTTCAGAGTATCTCGGCGATCCGGATTTTGTGAAGGTTCCGTGGCAGGCACTCACCGATAAGGCCTATGCCAAATCCCTTGCCGATCAGATTGATATCAATAAGGCCAGGCCTTCAAGCCAGATTAAGCCAGGTAAGCTTGCCCCATATGAAAGTAACCAGACCACCCACTTCTCGGTGGTGGATAAAGACGGTAATGCTGTGGCGGTGACCTACACCCTGAACACCACCTTTGGTACTGGTATTGTGGCGGGTAACACAGGCATTTTGCTCAATAACGAGATGGATGATTTTTCTGCCAAGCCAGGAGTCCCGAATGTCTACGGATTGGTAGGCGGCGATGCCAATGCCGTGGGGCCGAAGAAACGTCCGTTGTCGTCGATGTCACCGACCATCGTGGTCAAAGATGGTAAAACCTGGCTGGTCACTGGCAGCCCCGGCGGTAGCCGAATTATCACCACTGTGCTGCAAATGGTGGTGAACAGTATCGACTTTGGGATGAACGTTGCCGAAGCCACCAATGCGCCGCGCTTCCACCACCAGTGGTTGCCGGATGAACTGCGTGTGGAAAAAGGCTTCAGCCCGGATACTATCAAGCTGCTGGAGCAGAAGGGGCAGAAAGTGGTGCTGAAAGAGGCTATGGGTAGCACTCAGAGCATCATGGTTGGACCGGACGGCGCACTGTATGGTGCTTCCGATCCACGCTCTGTGGATGATTTAACGGCAGGGTTCTAAGGTTAGTGGCCTACATCGTCTGGAACGCTGTAGGCCTTATCTGTCGGTTACGGGAGATACCGTTGCTTCGATTCGGACCAGCGAAATATGTGACTGCTTTTATCCTGTAGATCAACGCGTTCCAGGTCATAAAACCCCTCGGTTTTTGCTGAACGCATTTTCAGGATGTATTTACTTTCGCTGATGTCGTGCTGTCGCGTTCCATCCTGATTCCAGTCTCCGGCGAGATCCTGATATTGGTAAACAAGGTCGGAAAAGACGTTGATTATCCTGTTATCTTTGATCGCGTAGAGCTCCAGCACTTCATAGAAGGCACCGCCGCCGGAATACGCATCAGAGTATCCGCCGCGTACCCCGAATGCCAGGGTATCGGGTGCGATCCGATAAGGGGCCAGATCCAGTTTGGTGTAATAGGCCAGCGGTCTGACCGATTCATCATTGCTCTCTTTCTCGGCAGCGTTATTCCATGTTGAAAGCTGGTCCAGCGGGTTTTCTGAACGTGCGATCGGCTGCAACTGTTGATTCTGCCAGGAAAATACGCCGAGATATAATTTATTGACGCGGCTGGTGCTGTAATTTTCCGGACAGCCGTTATCTGCGCGTTTCCTGGTTTGTTCTGCCTCTGCCTGATTATCTGCAAAACAGGCAACACCAATGTATTTCCCGTTTTTGCCCCAGGCTTTGGCACCGCTCATGATCAGGTTTTTGGGGTCTTCATTCGGCGCAACCCAGGCAATCCATTGGGCCACATCCAACCCTTGCGGAAGTTCGCCAAACCCTTTGGCAGGTGTCGCACCCATCATTTGTTCGGTGAAGATCTGCTTACCTTCCGGATGGTGAATGGCGCTGGGTACGGAGTCCAGATTCTGTACGGTCGTGGCATAGCCAGGGAAGATTGCTGCCAGCAGAACAAGCGAAAAAACCTTTTTCACAATGCGTCCTTTCAAGATAAAGGGCGATATAACTCGCCCAAAAAATTATTTCACCCGCGCCATAAAGTAAGCATCAACGTATTCACCGTTGCGCAGGCCGTATTTCTTGCCTGTGCCTTCGATTGCAAAACCATGCTTCTTATAGACCGCAACAGCAGGTTCATTATCGACAAACACTGTGAGCTCGATACGATCGACGCGCAGCCAGTTGTCGCACATATCAATCATCGTGCGAATTAGCGCGCTGGCAACGCCGCGGTTCTGCCATCGGGCATCTACACAGATACCAAAATCGGCGACGTGGCTACGGCGCGGGCGCTGTGCGACTTCAATGGAAAGATGCCCAACGACAATATCATCAACACAGGCGACCAGTTGTTTAATTCCAGATCGCTCGGCGAGTCTTTCCTGCCACATCTCCAAAGAAGGATGAGGAACCTGTAGCGTGTTGTGGTACACCTCCGGCTGGGCATGGATCTGACGAATTGCGTCGTAATCTTTCGGTTCAGCGTGGCGTATCACTATCTCACTCATTCCTTATCTCCTGCAGGGTTAATTGTGTATTTACACTCGCTGAGATTGAAAATGCCGTCAACTGCATTTTTTTGCAAAAAGAAGTGGACAAGTGCGAATGAGAATGATTATTATTGCTCTGCGTTCAGGGGAACCCTACGGAGAACCTGAAAGCACGACATTGCTCACATTGCTTCCAGTATTACTTTAGCCAGCCTTGCGCTGGCTTTTTTTTTGGCTCGGTTTCGGACTAGTTTGCTTGCCAGCTTAATCCCGGGCTGTGCTCACAATCCTCACATACTCTGTGTACGCTCCTGGCCCTGCGCGCTTGCCGTGAACAAACTGACGGCGACGCTGATGGTCGATTTTTTTGTTTTGTAGGCCGGATAAGGCCGCGCCACATCTGGCAAAGAATCCAATATTCAGTCTCCCCCCACTTTGCGCTATGGTGTAGACAATCACCTTCAAAAGGACTGTCCCATGACCTTACACTGCGCATTCATTGGTTTTGGTAAAAGCACCACGCGCTACCATTTGCCATACGTCCTTAACCGCAAAGAGAGCTGGCATGTTGCTCATATCTTCCGTCGTCATGCTAAACCGGAAGAGCAGGCACCCCAGTATTCACATATTCACTTCACCAGCGACCTCGACGAGATCTTAAACGATCCGCAGGTGAAACTGGTGATCGTTTGCACCCACGCCGATAGCCATTTTGAATACGCCAAACGTGCGCTGGAAGCAGGGAAAAGTGTACTGGTCGAGAAACCTTTCACCCCGACGCTGGCTGAAGCGAAAGTGTTGTTCGAACTGGCGAAAAGTAAGGGACTCACCGTTACTCCGTATCAGAACCGTCGGTTTGACTCCTGCTTCCTTACCGCCAAAAAAGCGATAGAGAGCGGCAAGTTGGGCGAGATTGTTGAGGTTGAAAGCCATTTCGACTACTACCGACCTGTTGCGGAAACCAAACCAGGGTTGCCGCAGGACGGTGCGTTTTATGGTCTGGGTGTGCACACGATGGATCAGATTATTTCGCTGTTTGGCCGCCCCGATCATGTGGCGTATGACATCCGTAGTCTGCGCAACAAAGCGAATCCGGATGATACCTTTGAAGCACAACTGTTCTACGGCGATCTGAAGGCGATTGTCAAAACCAGTCATCTGGTGAAAATCGACTACCCGAAGTTTATCGTCCACGGTACGAACGGTTCGTTTGTGAAGTACGGTATCGACCAACAGGAAACCAGCCTGAAAGCGAATATCATGCCGGGTGAACCCGGTTTTGCCGCCGACGATTCCATTGGGATGCTGGAGTACGTCAATGATGAAGGTGTGACGGTGAAAGAAGAGGTGAAACCGGAAGTGGGAGACTATGGTCGCGTCTATGATGCGCTGTACCAGACACTGACATCCGGTACGCCCAATTACGTCAAGGAATCTGAAGTTCTTACCAACCTGGAAATCCTCGAACGTGCGTTTGAACAGGCATCGCCTGCGACGATAACGCTCGCCAATTAGCGTTTACCGACTCCTCTGGGTTTGTTCATATTTTTTGAACAGAGGAGTCAATTTTCACCCTCTATGATCCCAGACTGATTAAGTCCACACTTACTTCATCGAAAACATCTGGGGGTGAACACAATGATCTATTTACGCAAAGCTAACGACCGTGGTCATGCTAATCATGGCTGGCTCGATTCCTGGCATACCTTCTCTTTTGCCAACTACTATGACCCGAATTTTATGGGGTTCTCTGCACTGCGCGTGATTAACGACGACGTTATCGACGCAGGTCAGGGTTTTGGTACTCACCCCCATAAAGATATGGAGATCCTGACCTACGTGCTCGAAGGCGCGGTAGAGCATCAGGACAGCATGGGCAACAAAGAGCAGGTTCCGGCTGGTGAATTCCAGATTATGAGCGCCGGGACGGGGATCCGTCACTCGGAGTACAATCCGAGCGATACTGAGAAGCTGCATCTGTATCAGATTTGGATCATTCCGCAGGAGAACGGTATTACGCCGCGTTACGAGCAACGTCGTTTCGATGCCGCTCAGGGCAAACAACTGGTGCTTTCGCCGGATGCTCGCGATGGTTCGCTTAAGGTTTATCAGGATATGGAGCTGTACCGTTGGGCGCTGGTCAAAGATGAGCAGTCAGTGCATCAGATTGCCGCTGAACGCCGCGTCTGGATCCAGGTGGTAAAAGGCAATGTGACTATTAATGGAACCAAAGCGTCCACCAGTGATGGACTGGCTATCTGGGACGAGCAGGCGATTTCTATCCATGCCGACAGTGATTGTGAAGTGTTACTGTTTGACCTGCCGCCAGTCTAATGTGCTGTAACCCTTTGTAGGCCGGATAAAACGCGAAAGCGTCGACATCCGGCTTTTCATCGTTTGTCATTAATTCCGCGCGTCCGTGGTAAACTGGGGATATCTATCCCCTTTTTAATACTTCAGGACGATGAAAAAGAAAAGACCCGTACTTCAGGATGTAGCCGACCGCGTGGGTGTGACCAAAATGACGGTCAGCCGCTTTTTGCGTAATCCGGAGCAGGTCTCCGTCGCGCTGCGGGGCAAAATTGCCGCTGCACTTGATGAGCTGGGTTATATTCCCAATCGTGCTCCTGATATCCTTTCTAACGCTACCAGCCGCGCTATCGGCGTACTGTTACCATCTCTTACCAACCAGGTTTTTGCTGAAGTATTACGCGGTATTGAGGCTGTTACTGACGCTCACGGTTATCAGACTATGCTGGCGCACTATGGCTATAAACCCGAGATGGAACAAGAGCGTCTGGAATCGATGCTGTCGTGGAATATCGATGGTCTGATCCTCACCGAACGTAGTCATACTCCCCGCACGTTAAAAATGATTGAAGTCGCGGGGATCCCGGTGGTTGAGCTGATGGATAGCCAGACTCCGTGTCTTGATATCGCTGTGGGTTTTGACAACTTCGAGGCTGCTCGCCAGATGACCGCCGCCATCATTGCTCGCGGACATCGCCATATTGCTTATCTTGGCGCGCGTCTTGATGAACGTACTATCATCAAACAAAGAGGCTACGAACAGGCAATGCGGGATGCGAACCTGGTGCCTTACAGCGTGATGGTGGAACAATCCTCTTCTTACTCCTCCGGTATTGAGCTAATCCGCCAGGCGCGACGTGAATATCCGCAACTGGACGGTGTCTTTTGTACCAACGATGACCTGGCTGTCGGGGCGGCATTTGAATGCCAGCGGTTAGGATTGAAAATCCCTGATGATATGGCGATTGCTGGTTTCCACGGTCACGATATCGGGCAGGTGATGGAGCCACGTCTGGCGAGTGTGCTCACGCCGCGTGAACGGATGGGCAGCATTGGCGCAGAACGTCTGCTGGCGCGTATCCGTGGTGAAACAGTTACCCCTAAAATGTTAGATTTAGGTTTCACCTTGTCACCGGGCGGATCTATTTAGCCCAACAAGTTTGAAGTAGCTCACACTTATACACTTCTGGCACGAATGGATATTGCTTCTCCATTTATCCGGTCGGACAATGTTACCGATAACAGTTACCCGTAACAATTTCCTGATTCTTGTACCAGTGGGGGCAACGCTTTGAGCACGACTAATCATGATCACCACGTTTACGTTCTGATGGGCGTATCGGGCAGCGGTAAATCTGCTGTCGCCAGCGAAGTGGCGCATCAACTGCAGGCCGCGTTTCTTGATGGCGATTTTCTCCATCCACGCAGCAACATCATGAAAATGGCTTCCGGTGAGCCGTTAAACGATGATGACCGTAAACCGTGGTTACAGGCGCTGAATGACGCCGCTTTTGCGATGCAGCGTACCAACAAAGTGTCGCTTATCGTCTGTTCTGCCTTGAAAAAACACTATCGTGACCTGCTGCGTGAAGGTAACCCGAATCTCTCTTTCATCTATCTGAAAGGGGAGTTTGACGTTATCGAAAGCCGCCTGAAGGAGCGTAAAGGCCACTTCTTCAAAACGCAGATGCTGGTGACCCAGTTTGAAACGCTGGAAGAACCGGGTGCAAACGAAAGTGATGTTCTGGTGGTGGATATCGATCAGCCGCTGGACGGTGTGGTAGCAAGCACCATTGAGGTCATTAACCAAGGCAGTAAGTAGTGAGTACATTAACGCTTGTTTTAACAGCAGTAGGGTCCGTTTTATTACTGCTGTTTTTAGTGATGAAGGCGCGTATGCACGCCTTCGTTGCTTTGATGGTGGTTTCTATAGGTGCAGGTCTCTTTTCCGGTATGCCGCTCGATAAAATCGCTGCGACTATGGAAAAAGGGATGGGAGGCACACTCGGTTTCCTGGCGATTGTGGTCGCTCTGGGAGCGATGTTCGGTAAGATTTTGCATGAGACCGGGGCGGTCGATCAGATTGCCGTCAAAATGCTGAAGTCCTTCGGCCACAGCCGCGCGCATTATGCGATTGGCCTGGCCGGCCTGATTTGCGCGCTGCCGCTGTTCTTTGAAGTTGCGATTGTGCTGCTGATAAGCGTGGCGTTCTCTATGGCGCGTCATACGGGCACCAACCTCGTGAAGCTGGTTATCCCGCTGTTTGCGGGTGTGGCGGCTGCTGCAGCGTTTCTGCTGCCGGGGCCTGCGCCAATGCTGCTGGCCTCTCAGATGCACGCCGATTTCGGCTGGATGATCCTGATTGGCCTGTGTGCGGCAATTCCTGGCATGATTATCGCCGGACCGTTGTGGGGCAATTTCATCAGTCGTTTCGTTGAACTGCATGTGCCGGACGATATTACCGAGCCGCATCTGGGCGAAGGCAAAATGCCGTCCTTTGGTTTCAGTCTCGCGCTTATCCTGCTGCCGCTGGTATTGGTTGGCCTGAAAACCATTGCTGCTCGCTTTGTGCCGGTCGGTTCTACCGCTTACGAATGGTTTGAGTTTATTGGTCACCCGTTCACCGCGATTCTGGTCGCCTGCCTGGTCGCTATTTATGGTCTGGCAATCCGTCAGGGTATGGCGAAGGACCGCGTGATGGAGATCTGTGGTCACGCGTTGCAACCTGCGGGGATTATTCTGCTGGTGATTGGTGCTGGCGGCGTGTTCAAGCAGGTGCTGGTGGATTCTGGTGTCGGTCCGGCACTGGGTGAAGCGTTAACCGGCATGGGGCTGCCAATTGCCATTACCTGCTTTGTGCTGGCGGCTGCGGTTCGTATCATCCAGGGTTCCGCGACGGTGGCCTGCTTAACGGCGGTCGGTCTGGTGATGCCAGTGATTGAACAGCTGAACTTCTCCGGGGCGCAGATGGCGGCGCTGTCTATTTGCATCGCGGGTGGTTCTATCGTGGTCAGCCACGTCAATGACGCTGGTTTCTGGCTGTTCGGTAAATTCACCGGTGCGACTGAAGCACAAACGCTGAAGACCTGGACGATGATGGAAACTATCCTCGGAACGGTCGGTGCAATTGTCGGTATGATTGCCTTTCAGCTCCTGAGCTGAGTTAGAAAGCCCGGTGGCGCTTGCGCTTACCGGGCCTACAAACTGGCACATATCCACACCGTAGGCCGGGTAAGGCGAAGCCGCCTCCCGGCGTAAAACGAGTACATCACCCCTTCATCCACATCCGCACACCATCCAGGAACATCTGGGTCGCCATCATCACCAGAATCAGCCCCATCAGGCGTTCCAGCGCATTAACACCTTTCTCGCCCAGCAGACGCAAAAACAGCGATGACTGTAGCAAGATCACAAATGTACCGCCCCAGGCGATCAGCAGTGCAATCACCAGATGTCCCATCTGATTCGGGTATTGATGCGATAACAGCATCAACGATGCCAGGATAGTCGGTCCTGCAACCAGTGGAATGGCCAACGGCACGATAAAGGGCTCTTCACCCGCCGGAAGTCCGGTGCTATTGCCGGTTGCGCTGGGGAAAATCATCTTGATGGCAATCAGGAACAAAATGATGCCCCCGGAGATGGAGACGGTTTCCGCTCGCAGGTTAAGAAATGCCAGAATTTTCTCGCCCGCGAACAGGAATATCAGCATCACCAACAGCGCAATAAACAGCTCGCGAACCATAATCGCGCGACGACGTTTAGGTTCGGTATGTTTCAATACGGACATGAAAATGGGCAGATTTCCGAGCGGGTCCATAATCAGGATCAATAAAACTGCCGCAGAAATGATTTCATTCATAAGTCAAATTCCCTGATAATTACAGCGGACTTTCTGCTTGCTTGCGCAGCGGGATAAGTCGCATTACTGATGGCTTCGCTATCATTGATTAATTTCACTTGCGACTTTGGCTGCTTTTTGTATGGTGAAGGATAGGCCAGTAGGATACTGGTTAGCATACACAGCACACATCTCTGCAGGAAAAAACGCTATGAAAAATGTTGGTTTTATCGGCTGGCGCGGTATGGTCGGCTCTGTACTCATGCAACGCATGGTAGAAGAACGTGACTTCGACGCCATTCGCCCTGTTTTCTTTTCTACTTCCCAGCTCGGACAGGCGGCACCGACGTTTGGTACGACCTCCACTGGCATGCTTCAGGATGCATTTGATCTGGAAGCGCTGAAGGCGCTCGACATCATTGTGACCTGTCAGGGCGGCGATTATACCAACGAAATCTATCCAAAGCTTCGTGAAAGCGGTTGGCAAGGGTACTGGATTGATGCGGCATCTTCGCTGCGTATGAAAGACGATGCCATCATTATCCTCGATCCGGTTAACCAGGATGTGATTACCGACGGTCTGAACAAAGGCGTTAAGACCTTTGTCGGCGGTAACTGCACCGTTAGTCTGATGCTGATGTCACTCGGCGGCCTGTTTGCCAACGATCTGGTGGACTGGGTATCCGTAGCAACCTACCAGGCGGCTTCCGGCGGCGGTGCGCGTCATATGCGTGAACTCCTCTCCCAGATGGGCCATCTGTATAGCCATGTGGCCGATGAACTGGCGACCCCTTCTTCTGCTATTCTCGATATCGAACGTAAAGTGACAACCCTGTCCCGCAGCGGTGACCTGCCGGTTGATAACTTTGGCGTACCGCTGGCCGGGAGCCTGATTCCGTGGATCGACAAACAGCTCGATAACGGTCAGAGCCGCGAAGAGTGGAAAGGGCAGGCAGAAACCAACAAAATTCTCAACACGTCTTCCGTGATCCCGGTGGATGGTCTTTGCGTGCGCGTAGGCGCACTGCGCTGCCACAGCCAGGCGTTCACCATTAAACTGAAAAAAGATGTGTCAATTCCGACCGTGGAAGAACTGCTGGCAGCTCACAATCCATGGGCGAAAGTGGTGCCTAACGATCGGGATATCACTATGCGTGAGTTAACCCCTGCGGCCGTAACCGGTACGCTTTCCACGCCAGTAGGCCGTCTGCGTAAGCTGAATATGGGACCGGAGTTCCTGTCAGCCTTTACCGTTGGCGACCAACTGCTCTGGGGTGCTGCTGAGCCACTGCGCCGGATGCTGCGTCAACTGGCGTAATGATGACTGCCTGACGGCACTCTATTTATCTGGCCTGCACATGACGTGAGTCAGTAGGCCAGGTTAGACGAGTTCGTCATCAGGCAGATGATAATCATGTGTAAACAATGGGTGCTGAGTCGCCCTTTTTTTTGCGTAATACAGGAGTAAGCGCAGATGTTTCATTTTTTACCGGGAGTAAGATAAAGCATTGGCTATTCTTTAAGGGTGGCTTAGTACCGGAGGTATTAAGTTGTTGCCTGAAGGTGGGACGACGCAGAGAGGATGCACAATTGTGCTGCGCCGTTCAGGTCAAAAAAATGTCACTACCTGATGTCGAAAATCAGTTGGAAGGGGTGACACATAAAACAGGATGACAACCATGTCCGTTCGTGTTGATAGAGACGTGATTAATGCGCTAATTGCAGGCCATTTTGCGGATCCTTTTTCCGTACTCGGTATGCACCAAACTGAAGCGGGACTTGAAGTCCGTGCCCTATTGCCTGACGCCACCGAAGTGTGGGTGATCGAACCTAAAACCGGACGCAAAGTCGGCAAACTGGACTGTCTCGACTCTCGCGGTTTTTTCTGTGCTGTACTTCCCCGACGTAAAAATTTCTTTCGCTATCAACTGGCTGTTGTCTGGCATGGACAGCAGAATCTGATTGATGACCCTTACCGTTTTGGCCCACTAATACAAGATATGGATGCCTGGCTGCTGTCTGAAGGGACGCATCTGCGCCCCTACGAAACGCTGGGCGCACATGCGGATACCATGGACGGCGTAACAGGTACTCGTTTCTCCGTCTGGGCGCCGAATGCACAACGTGTCTCGGTAGTCGGGCAGTTCAATTACTGGGATGGACGCCGACACCCGATGCGTCTGCGTAAAGAGAGCGGCATCTGGGAGCTGTTTATCCCCGGTGCACAGCATGGTCAGCTATATAAGTACGAGATGATCGATGCTAACGGCAAGCTACGCATCAAAGCTGATCCTTACGCTTTTGAAGCGCAAATGCGTCCTGAAACAGCATCGCTGATCTGTGGTTTGCCGGAAAAAGTCGTGCAAACTGAGGAGCGTAAAAAAGCTAACCAGTTTGATGCTCCGATCTCTATCTATGAAGTCCATCTGGGCTCATGGCGTCGCCATACGGACAACAATTTTTGGTTGAGCTACCGCGAACTTGCGGATCAGCTAATCCCCTACGTGAAGTGGATGGGGTTTACCCACCTTGAGTTGCTGCCAATTAACGAACATCCGTTCGATGGTAGCTGGGGTTACCAGCCGACTGGCATGTACGCACCGACCCGTCGTTTCGGCACGCGCGATGACTTCCGCTATTTCGTGAATGCCGCGCATCAGGCCGGGCTGAATGTCATCCTTGACTGGGTGCCGGGCCATTTTCCGTCGGACGATTTTGGGCTGGCAGAGTTTGATGGCACCAATTTGTATGAACACAGCGATCCGCGCGAAGGGTATCACCAGGACTGGAACACGCTGATATACAACTACGGTCGCCGTGAAGTCAGCAACTATCTGGTGGGCAACGCCCTGTACTGGATTGAACGATTTGGCATTGACGCGCTACGGGTCGATGCCGTGGCGTCGATGATCTATCGCGATTACAGTCGTAAGGAAGGGGAATGGGTTCCTAACGAATTCGGCGGGCGCGAAAACCTCGAAGCCATTGAGTTTTTGCGTAATACCAACCGTATTCTTGGTGAACAGGTACCTGGTGCTGTGAGCATGGCGGAGGAATCCACCGACTTTGCCGGAGTATCGAGACCGCAGGATATGGGCGGCTTAGGTTTCTGGTACAAGTGGAACCTGGGCTGGATGCATGACACGCTGGACTACATGAAGCTGGATCCGATTTATCGTCAGCATCATCACGATAAGCTGACTTTCGGCATGCTCTACAACTATACCGAAAACTTTGTTCTGCCGTTGTCCCACGATGAAGTGGTGCACGGTAAGAAATCGATCCTTGATCGCATGCCAGGCGACGCGTGGCAGAAGTTTGCCAATCTACGTGCCTACTATGGCTGGATGTGGGCCTTCCCCGGCAAGAAACTGCTGTTTATGGGTAACGAATTTGCCCAGGGACGAGAATGGAACCACGATGCCAGCCTCGACTGGCATTTGCTGGAAGGGGGCGATAACTGGCATCACGGCGTACAACGCCTGGTACGTGATTTGAACCACACCTACCGTCACCACAAGGCGCTGCATGAGCTCGACTTTGACGGGTATGGGTTCGAATGGCTGGTGGTGGACGACAACGAGCGTTCGGTGCTGATTTTTGTCCGTCGTGACAAAGCTGGCAACGAAATTATTGTCGCCAGCAACTTTACGCCAGTGCCACGTTACGGCTATCGCTTTGGCATCAATCAGCCGGGTAAATGGCGTGAGATCCTTAATACTGACTCGATGCATTACCACGGCAGCAATACCGGTAATGGCGGCGTGGTACACAGCGATGAAATCGCCAGCCATGGTCGTCAGCACTCGTTGAGTCTCACCTTGCCTCCGCTGGCCACGATTTGGCTGGTTCGGGAGGGGTGATGACGCAACTGGCAATCGGTAACGCCACCCCCCACGGTGCCATGTATGACGGTCATGGCGTCAATTTTACACTCTTCTCGGCCCACGCTGAGCGCGTTGAGCTATGCGTCTTCGATGAGCAAGGCTGCGAGCACCGCTATGACCTGCCTGGACGTAGCGGTGATGTCTGGCACGGTTATCTGGCCGGTGCCAGACCGGGTTTGCGTTATGGTTATCGTGTACATGGGCCGTGGCAACCTGGGCAAGGTCATCGTTTTAACCCGGCGAAACTGCTGATTGACCCCTGTGCACGCCGCGTGGAAGGCGAGTTAAAAGATAACCCGCTGCTACACGGTGGGGTGGATGAGCCGGATCATCGTGACAATGCGGAGATTGCGCTCAAGTGCGTGGTGGTATCAGACCGATATGACTGGGAGGATGATGTCCCGCCGCGTACACCGTGGGGCAACACCGTCATTTACGAAGCACACGTCAAAGGACTGACGTATCTGCACCCCGATATCCCGGAGGATATTCGCGGCACGTACAAAGCGCTCGGTCATCCGGTGATGATTGACTATTTCAGGCACCTTGGCATTACCGCGCTGGAGCTGCTGCCAGTGGCGCATTTCGCCAGCGAACCCCGTCTTCAACGGCTGGGATTATCTAACTACTGGGGTTACAACCCGTTGGCGATGTTTGCGCTGCATCCGGCTTATGCCTGCTCGCCAGAGAGCGCTCTTGATGAGTTTCGTGACGCGGTGAAAGCGCTGCACAAAGCGGGTATTGAGGTCATTCTCGATATCGTTTTAAACCACAGCGCCGAGTTGGATCTTGAGGGGCCGCTCTTCTCGCTGCGCGGAATTGATAACCGTAGCTATTATTGGATTAGGGAAGATGGTGATTACTACAACTGGACCGGCTGTGGGAACACCATCAATCTGAGCCATCCCGGTGTGGTGGAGTATGCGTGTGAATGCCTGCGTTATTGGGTTGAAACCTGCCACGTGGATGGTTTTCGTTTCGATTTAGCTTCCGTTATGGGGCGCACGCCTGCGTTTCGTCAGGATGCACCGCTGTTTACCGCCATCCAAAACTGTCCGTTGCTCTCACGCGTTAAGCTGATTGCAGAGCCGTGGGATATTGGTGAAGGCGGTTATCAGGTGGGTAATTTCCCACCACCGTTTGTCGAATGGAATGACCATTTCCGCGACGCAATCCGACGCTTCTGGCTACAGCGTAATCTGTCGCTGGGGGAGTTTGCTGGACGTTTTGCAGCATCCAGCGATGTGTTTAAACGCAATGGTCGTAAACCCAGCGCCACGGTTAATCTGGTTACTGCGCATGACGGTTTTACGCTGCGCGACTGTGTGTGCTTCACAAATAAGCACAATGAAGCGAACGGTGAGGAAAATCGGGACGGCACTAGCAATAACTACAGTGATAATCATGGTAAAGAAGGGTTAGGCGGCACGCTGGACCTGATTGAAAGGCGGCGCGACAGCATTCATGCCCTGTTAACGACGCTGTTGCTCTCTCAGGGGACGCCGATGTTGTTGGCGGGCGATGAGCATGGTCATAGCCAGCACGGCAACAATAACGCTTACTGCCAGGATAACGCTTTAACCTGGCTGGACTGGCAGCAGGCAAACAGTGGGCTAACCGCATTTACCGCCGCCTTGATTCATCTTCGCCGGCAGATCCCCGCGTTAACAAACGATCGCTGGTGGGAAGAGGGTGATGGCAATGTCCGTTGGCTGAACAAGTATGCACAACCCTTAAGTGCGGATGAGTGGCAAAACGGCCTGAAGCAGATGGAAATCCTGCTTTCAGAGCGTTTTTTGATTGCGATAAACGCTTCGCTTGAGGTGACAGATATCGTTTTACCTGAAGGGGAATGGCACGCCATCCCCCCATTTGCCGGAGAGGATAATCCGGTGCTTACGGCTGTCTGGCAGGGACCTGCGCACGGACTGTGTGTGTTCCAGAGAAGATAAAAAAGGAGTTAGTCATGGTGAGTTTAGATAAGAACGATCGTGTAATGTTGGCGCGCCAGCTGCCATTGAAATCTGTTGCCCTAATCCTGGCCGGTGGCCGCGGGACACGCCTGAAAGATTTAACCAACAAACGCGCCAAGCCAGCCGTACACTTTGGCGGTAAGTTCCGCATTATCGATTTTGCTTTATCCAACTGTCTTAACTCCGGGATCCGCCGTATTGGCGTGATCACGCAGTACCAGTCGCACACGCTGGTACAGCATATCCAGCGCGGTTGGTCGTTCTTCAGCGAAGAGATGAACGAGTTTGTCGACCTGCTTCCTGCTCAGCAAAGAATGCAGGGGGAAAACTGGTATCGCGGAACGGCAGATGCGGTAACGCAAAACCTGGACATCATTCGACGCTATAAAGCGGAGTATGTGGTGATACTCGCGGGGGATCATATTTACAAACAGGACTACTCGCGCATGCTGATCGACCACGTTGAGAAGGGCGCTCGCTGCACCGTAGCCTGTATGCCGGTACCGATTGAAGAGGCCAGCGCATTTGGCGTAATGGATGTGGACGAAAACGACAAAATTATCGAATTCGTTGAAAAACCGGCAAATCCGCCAGCCATGCCAAATGATCCAACAAAATCCCTCGCCAGTATGGGGATCTACGTATTTGACGCCGATTATCTCTATGAACTGTTGGCGGAAGATGACCTGGACGAAAACTCAAGCCATGACTTCGGCAAAGATATCATCCCGAAAATCACCGAAGCGGGTATGGCGTTTGCACATCCTTTCCCGTTGTCCTGCGTACAGTCCGACCCGGAATCCGAGCCGTACTGGCGTGATGTTGGAACATTGGAGGCCTACTGGAAGGCGAACCTCGATCTGGCTTCGGTAACGCCTGAACTGGACATGTATGACCAGGACTGGCCAATTCGTACACATATGGAATCACTGCCACCAGCGAAGTTCGTGCAGGACCGTTCCGGTAGCCACGGAATGACGCTGAACTCGCTGGTTTCCGGTGGGTGTATTATTTCCGGTTCGGTGGTGGTGCAGTCCGTGCTGTTCCCGCGGGTGCGGGTGAATTCATTCTGTAACATTGATTCGGCAGTGTTGTTACCTGAAGTGTGGGTAGGGCGTTCGTGCCGGTTACGTCGCTGTATCATCGACCGCGCCTGCGTTATCCCTGAAGGTATGGTCATTGGTGAAAATGCGGAAGAAGATGCACGTCGCTTCTACCGTTCAGAGGAAGGCATTGTGCTGGTCACGCGTGAAATGCTACGCAAACTGCAGATCAAACAGGAGCGATAATGCAGGTTTTACACGTATGTTCAGAGATGTTTCCCCTGTTAAAAACCGGGGGACTGGCGGATGTGATTGGGGCATTGCCCGCTGCGCAAATTGCGGACGGAGTGGATGCCCGCGTGCTGCTCCCGGCGTTTCCCGATATTCGCCGTGGTATCCCTGATGCGCAGGTTGTAACGCGCCGGGATACCTTTGCTGGCAGAATCACCTTGCTGTTCGGACATTACAACGGTGTCGGCATTTACCTGATTGATGCGCCGCATCTCTATGACCGCCCCGGCAGCCCGTATCACGACACAAATCTGTTTGCTTATACCGATAACGTCCTGCGCTTTGCACTGCTCGGCTGGGTCGGATGTGAAATGGCCTGTGGTCTTGATCCATTCTGGCGCCCGGATGTGGTGCACGCGCACGACTGGCATGCCGGGTTGGCCCCGGCGTATCTGGCGGCGCGCGGCCATCCGGCGAAGTCTGTGTTCACTGTGCACAATCTGGCGTATCAAGGCATGTTTTATGCAAAGCATATGGATGACATCCAATTGCCATGGTCGTTCTTTAATGTGCATGGTCTGGAGTTCAATGGGCAGATTTCCTTCCTGAAGGCCGGTTTGTACTACGCCGACCACATTACGGCGGTCAGCCCGACCTATGCGCGGGAAATCACTGAGCCGCAGTTTGCCTACGGGATGGAAGGTTTGTTGCAGCAGCGCCATCGCGAGGGGCGTCTTTCCGGCGTGCTGAACGGTGTCGATGAAAACATCTGGAGTCCGGAAACGGACTTGCTGTTGGCATCGCGCTATACCCGCGATACGTTGGAGGATAAAGCAGAGAACAAGCGTCAGTTGCAGATTGCAATGGGGCTTAAGGTTAACGATAAAGTGCCGCTCTTTGCAGTGGTAAGTCGCCTGACCAGCCAGAAAGGTTTGGACCTGGTGCTGGAAGCGCTGCCGGGTTTGTTAGAGCAGGGTGGACAGCTGGCGTTACTCGGCGCGGGCGATCCGGTGTTGCAGGAGGGGTTCCTGGCCGCTGCAGCAGAGCATCCAGGGCAGGTGGGGGTGCAGATTGGTTATCACGAGGCCTTCTCTCATCGCATCATGGGTGGGGCCGATGTCATTCTGGTTCCCAGCCGCTTTGAGCCATGTGGCTTAACGCAATTGTATGGACTGAAGTACGGCACGCTGCCGCTGGTGCGGCGCACCGGTGGGCTGGCTGATACGGTGTCTGATAGTTCGCTGGAAAACCTGGCGGACGGTATCGCCAGTGGGTTTGTATTTGAAGATAGTAATGCCTGGTCGCTGTTGCGGGCGATTCGGCGTGCTTTCGTATTGTGGTCCCGGCCTTCGCTTTGGCGGTTTGTACAACGTCAGGCCATGACCATGGATTTTAGCTGGCAAGTCGCGGCGAAGTCTTACCGTGAGCTTTACTATCGCTTGAAATAGATATCCAGGAATCACCTATATGAATGCTCCATTTACTTATGCATCGCCCACACTCAGCGTAGAGGCACTTAAGCATTCTATTGCCTATAAGCTGATGTTCACTATTGGTAAAGATCCGGTCATTGCCAATAAACATGAGTGGCTGAACGCCACATTATTCGCGGTGCGGGATCGTCTCGTGGAGCGCTGGCTGCGTTCTAACCGTGCGCAATTGTCTCAGGAAACTCGCCAGGTCTATTATCTGTCAATGGAGTTTCTGATTGGCCGCACACTTTCTAATGCACTGTTATCGTTGGGAATCTACGACGATGTAAAAAATGCACTGGAAGGTATGGGGTTAGATCTCGAAGATCTGATCGACGAAGAAAATGACCCCGGCCTCGGAAACGGTGGTCTCGGGCGTCTGGCAGCCTGTTTCCTGGATTCTCTGGCGACGCTGGGCCTGCCGGGACGTGGTTACGGTATTCGTTATGACTACGGCATGTTCAAACAGAACATTGTTGATGGCCGACAGAAAGAATCCCCGGACTACTGGCTGGAATATGGTAACCCGTGGGAGTTTAAACGCCACAATACCCGCTACAAAGTACGTTTTGGCGGTCGTATTCAGCAGGAAGGCAAGAAAACGCGCTGGATTGAAACTGAAGAGATCCTCGCGGTGGCTTACGACCAGATTATCCCGGGCTACGATACCGACGCCACCAACACGCTGCGCCTGTGGAACGCCCAGGCCAGTAGCGAAATCAACCTTGGTAAATTTAACCAGGGGGATTACTTCGCGGCGGTGGAAGATAAAAACCACTCCGAGAACGTATCTCGTGTGCTATATCCGGATGACTCCACCTATTCAGGGCGCGAGCTGCGTTTGCGTCAGGAGTACTTTCTGGTCTCCTCCACGGCGCAGGACATCCTGAGTCGTCATTATCAGTTGCACAAAACCTACGACAATCTGGCGGATAAAATCGCCATTCACCTCAACGATACCCATCCGGTGCTGTCTATTCCGGAGCTGATGCGCCTGCTTATTGATGAGCACAAATTTAGCTGGGATGACGCGTTTGAAGTGTGCTGTCAGGTCTTCTCTTACACCAACCACACGTTAATGAGTGAAGCGCTGGAAACCTGGCCGGTCGATATGCTGGGTAAAATTTTGCCGCGCCATCTGCAAATCATCTTTGAGATTAACGATTACTTCCTGAAAACGTTACAGGAGCAGTATCCGAATGATACCGGCCTGTTGGGGCGGACGTCGATCATTGATGAATCCAACGGTCGTCGTGTGCGTATGGCATGGCTGGCGGTAGTGGTGAGCCATAAAGTGAACGGCGTTTCTGAGCTGCACTCCAACCTGATGGTGCAGTCGTTGTTTGCGGATTTTGCGAAGATTTTCCCGACGCGCTTCTGTAATGTGACCAACGGTGTGACTCCTCGTCGCTGGCTGGCGCTGGCGAACCCGCCGCTCTCCGATGTGCTGGATGAGAATATTGGCCGCACCTGGCGTACCGATCTCAGCCAGCTCAGCGAGCTTGAGCAGCACTGTGATTATCCGCTGGTGAATCACGCAGTGCGCCAGGCAAAGCTGGAGAATAAAAAGCGTCTGGCTGCGCTCATTGCCCAACAGCTTAACGTGGTAGTGAACCCGAAATCGCTGTTTGACGTGCAGATCAAACGTATTCATGAGTACAAACGGCAGTTGATGAATGTGCTGCATGTGATCACCCGCTACAACCGCATTAAGGACGATCCTGAAGCCGAGTGGGTACCACGCGTAAATATCTTCGCCGGTAAGGCTGCTTCGGCCTATTACATGGCGAAGCACATTATTCATCTTATCAACGATGTCGCTAAAGTGATCAATAACGATCCGCAGATTGGCGACAAGCTGAAGGTGGTGTTTATTCCCAATTACAGTGTCAGCCTGGCGCAGGTGATCATTCCTGCAGCCGACCTGTCTGAACAGATTTCTCTGGCAGGGACGGAAGCTTCCGGTACCAGCAATATGAAGTTTGCTCTGAACGGAGCGCTGACTATTGGCACGCTGGACGGAGCAAACGTCGAGATGCTGGAGCATGTGGGTGCGGAAAATATCTTTATCTTCGGTAATACAGCGGAAGAAGTCGAAGCATTACGCAGTAAAGGCTACAAACCGCGTGAATATTACGAGAAAGATGAAGAATTGCATCAGGTGCTGACGCAAATCGGCAGCGGCGTATTCAGCCCTGAGGAGCCGGGACGCTATCGCGATCTGGTGGACTCGTTAATCAACTTTGGCGACCACTACCAGGTGCTGGCGGATTACCGCAGCTATGTCGATTGCCAGGATAAGGTAGACGAACTGTATCGCCGTCCGGAAGAGTGGACCACGAAGTCGATGATCAATATCGCCAATATGGGGTACTTCTCATCAGACAGGACGATCAAAGAGTATGCCGAAAACATCTGGCATATTGATTCGGTGCGGTTGTAACAAGGGATAGGATGACCTGTAGGCCGGATAAGGCGTTAGCCGCCATCCGGCAAAAGGCCCGGTGGCTCTGACGCTTACCGGGCCTACAGTTTTATAGCGTGTGTCTTAAGACGCTAGCGACAACTGGTGTTTTTCCACATATTCCACCAGCCACTGGGTCATGCGCGACTGCTGTTCGGCATTCAGCCACATACCTTCTTTCGTACGACGCCACAGGGCATCGTCTGCGCGACGCACCCATTCGTGATCGACCAGATACTTCAGCTCTGCTTCGTAGAATTCATGGCCGAAGTCTTCGCCCAGCTCAGCAACCGAGGTCGCGTCACCGAGGATCCATTCCGTGTTGCTACCGTAGGTGCGCGAGTAGTGGCGTGCCAAAGACTCGGTCAGGAACGGATAGCGGCGGCGCAGTTTTGCCGCGTAGTCTTCACGATCGCCGCCAATATCACCGCCGGGCAGGATGCACTCTTTGGTCCATGCCGGGCCAATGCCCTGATAGTAAGACGACAGTTTTTCCATCGCGTGTTCTGCCAGCTTACGGTAGGTCGTCAGTTTGCCGCCAAAGACGGAAAGCAGCGGCGCTTTGCCGTTTTCATCGTGGATATCCAGCGTGTAATCACGGGTGATAGCCTGCGGTGAATCGGACTCGTCATCGCACAGCGGGCGGACGCCAGAATAGGTCCAGACGATATCATCACGGCCCAGCTGTTTCTTAAAGTGTGCGTTGTAGACCTTCAGCAGGTAATTGATTTCGCTTTCATCAATCTTCACCGCTTTCGGGTCGCCCTGATACTCAACGTCAGTGGTACCGATAATTGAGAATTCATCCATCCAGGGGATAACGAAAACAATACGCTTATCTTCGTTTTGCAGGATATAAGCCTGCTTCTGGGTATGCACGCGTGGTACCACGATGTGGCTGCCTTTAATCAGGCGAATACCATACGGTGATGGCAGGTGCATTCCGTCATCGAAGAACTCTTTTACCCACGGGCCAGTGGCGTTTACCAGGCCGCGAGCCTGCCAGGTGTGTTTTTTACCGGTATCGATATCTTCTGCTTCGACAATCCACAGACCGTTTTCGCGACGAGCGGAAGTGGCGCGAGTGCGGGTCAAGACTTCGCCACCTTTACGTACCACCATTTGGGCGTTTGCCAGAACCAGACGCGCATCGTCTACCCAGCAGTCAGAATATTCGAAACCGCGCACGATCTCAGGCTTCATCACCGAGTCTGCGCCAAAACGCAAACCAGTTGAACCTGGTAAACTGGTGCGTTTGCCCAGGTGATCGTACATAAACAGACCAATGCGAATCATCCATGCCGGGCGCAGGTGTGGGCGATGGGGCAGACGAAAACGCATCGGGAAAGCAATATGCGGTGCCATTTTCAACAGCACTTCACGTTCAGCCAGCGCTTCACTGACCAGACGAAATTCATAGTGTTCCAGGTAGCGCAGACCACCGTGGATGAGTTTAGAGCTGGCGGAAGAGGTCGCACAGGCTAAATCCTGCGCTTCCAGCATCAGCACGGATAAACCGCGTCCAGCGGCATCTGCCGCGATACCGGCACCGTTGATGCCTCCACCTATCACAATCAGATCTTTGGTTTCCATGCTGGCCTCTCGCACTTTCGTTATAGCTCATTAATGTTCGTTATCGAGCATAATAGCAAAGAATAGCGCCATTGGTAACATCGGATAAACAATTTACAGTGATACATATAACATTATGGCGTTTACCTGTGCAGGCAACGTACACTGGACGGTAATATTGAACACCTGCAGAGAAAGAAAAAGAGAACACCATGGATCAGTTTGAATGTATTAATGTCGAAGAAGCCCATCAAAAGTTGCTGCATGGAATGGCGGTGCTGGTGGATATCCGCGATCCACAAAGTTATGCAATGGGTCATGCGCCACAAGCGTTTCATTTGACTAACGATACGCTGGGTTCATTTATGCGCGACCATGATTTCGATACCGCAGTGATGGTGATGTGTTACCACGGCAACAGCAGTAAAGGCGCGGCGCAATATCTGCTTCAACAGGGATATGACGCGGTATACAGCGTTGACGGCGGCTTTGATGCGTGGCATCGACATTTTCCTGCAGAAGTGGCTTTTGGTTCGTAAGCTAACAAAGATGCAGCCTGAAATGAGCAGGGTATATATACTGTCCCCTTTTGTGTGGAATAAGCGACAGCAACAATGTTGATGATTACCTCTTTTGCTAACCCCCGCGTGGCGCAGGCATTTGTTGATTATATGGCGACACAGGGCGTTATTCTGACAATTCAACAACATCAGCAAACCGATGTCTGGCTGGCGGATGAGTCCCAGGCTGAGCGCGTGCGGGCTGAACTGGCGCGTTTTCAGGAAAATCCAGGGGACCCGCGTTATTTGGCTGCCAGCTGGCAGTCTGGCCAGACAGACAGTGGGCTGCGCTATCAACGTTTTCCGTTTCTTGCCACGCTGCGCGAACGGGCTGGTCCGGTGACCTGGGCTGTGATGGCGGCGTGCGTGTTGGTGTATATCGCGATGAACGTCGTGGGCGACCAGACGGTCATGCTATGGCTGGCGTGGCCGTTTGACCCGACGCTGAAGTTTGAGTTCTGGCGTTATTTCACCCACGCTTTTATGCACTTTTCGCTGATGCACATTCTTTTTAACCTGCTGTGGTGGTGGTATCTCGGCGGGGCGGTAGAAAAACGTCTGGGCAGCGGCAAACTCATTGTCATTACCGTTATCAGCGCGCTGCTGAGCGGCTATGTTCAACAAAAATTTAGTGGCCCGTGGTTTGGTGGATTGTCTGGCGTGGTTTATGCGTTGATGGGGTACGTGTGGTTGCGCGGCGAGCGCGATCCGCAAAGCGGTATTTTCCTGCAACGCGGTTTGATTATCTTTGCCTTGATCTGGATTGTTGCCGGCTGGTTTGATCTGTTCGGCATGTCTATGGCGAACGGAGCACATATTGCCGGGCTGGCCGTCGGTCTGGCAATGGCATTTGCAGATACTATTCATGTACGAAAACGAACGTGAATGAGATTGAGCGGGATGGTAATGCGAATTGCAGGCCGGATAAGGCCGCAGCCGCCATCCGGCACAAGATCTTTGTTAATTCCAGGGACTTATAATGAAACAAACACAACGACATGACGCGATCATTGAACTGGTAAAAAAACAGGGATACGTCAGCACCGAGGAACTGGTGGAGCATTTCTCCGTCAGCCCACAAACGATTCGCCGGGATCTTAACGATCTGGCCGATCAGAATATGATTTTGCGCCACCACGGTGGCGCGGCATTACCATCCAGCTCAGTGAATACCCCGTGGCATGACCGTAAGGCGACGCAGACGGCGGAAAAAGAGCGTATTGCTCGTAAAGTTGCCACGCAGATCCCTAACGGCTCCACGCTGTTTATAGACATCGGTACCACGCCGGAAGCGGTGGCTCACGCATTGCTGAATCACAGCAACTTACGTATTGTGACCAACAACCTCAATGTGGCAAACACGCTGATGGCGAAAGAGGATTTCCGTATCATTCTGGCCGGTGGCGAACTGCGCAGCCGTGATGGCGGCATTATGGGTGAAGCGACCCTCGACTTTATTTCACAGTTCCGTCTGGACTTCGGTATTTTGGGTATTAGCGGCATCGACAGCGATGGTTCATTGCTGGAGTTTGATTATCACGAAGTTCGCACCAAACGTGCCATTATTGAAAATTCACGTCATGTGATGTTGGTGGTGGATCACTCGAAGTTTGGACGTAACGCGATGGTGAATATGGGGAGTATCAGCATGGTGGATGCCGTCTATACCGATATCTTGCCGCCAGCGGGCGTGATGCAGGTGATTGCGGATAATCACATTCAGTTAGAGCTGTGCTAGGTCATCTGTGGGCCCGGTAAGCTTCAATGCCACCGGGCAAAATTAAACGCCGTACCCCATCATCTTCAGCAGTTTCTGCGCATGCTGCACCGCATCCTGGCGGTGTGCCACGCCAAGTTTTTGGTACAAGTTGCGAATATGCGTTTTGATGGTTGTCGCCGCTACCGCCAGTTCTCCGGCGATTTGTTCGTTGCTGTAACCGGAATAAATCAGGCCTAAAACCTGCCACTCACGCTGGGTTAGTGGGCTGGTACGGATCAGTTCCGGCACTTCCGGGTGAGTCAGCAGACGTTCAACGAATCCTTCATCAAAGTGGGCGAATTTGTGGCGATGGTGTTGGTTAATCTCACGCAAAATACGCTGGGCACGATGCTGATCGAGTTCCGGCAGCGTATTAAGCTGAATCAACTGACGCAACTGCTGCGCCATGGCCTCACCTTCGATGACAAAGTGGCTGATAAACCCGGTACGGTTAGCCAGTTGCAGCGCATCAAGCAATACGCGTTGGGCATCATTTTTGCGTCCTGCCTGCCAGTAAAGCTGATTGAGCAGCAGCAGGTTGCGGTTCAGATCGCTCATCAGGCGCAGGTTGCGCGCATTTTCGTTTAATTCTTCCAGCACAATCTCTGCCGGCTCGAATTCACCCAACAGGATCTGCGCACGGGCGATGTTACGCCACTGACTTTGCAGGAAATGGTTGTTGGCGAATTCCGGTTTTGGCGTGTGGCGCAGCCAGTTGGCAGCCGAGTTTTTGTCCCCGGTCATTTGCCAGTAAATTACCCGGACCTTATCGGCATTGGAAATCCAGTCGCTGTGATAACGTCCGTTACCCAGCAGGTTTTCCAGGCGATTAAGCAGACTGCGGGCGTTGTCCAGGTCACCCCGCGCCAGTGAGCACTGAACCAGCAGAGCCAGGCATTGAAGCTGCTGCTGGGGTTGAAAAGTAGAAAGGAGTTCAATACCGCTGCGGGCAGAGGCTTCGGATTCATCCAGACGTGCCCAGGCCCATAGTAACTGTGCCCGGATACGAACCAGAAACTCGTGCATCGGCAGTTGCTCCAGATGCTGCTCTTTGATTAACTGGAACGCTTTTTCCTGAGTCTCCCAGGCGGCCTGCAAAAAGCCCTGAGCGAATAAAATTTCACTTTGCTGGATCAGGCTCCAGAGCGCGTAATGCCAGACGTCATGATGACGTGCCATTTGCTCTGTTTGTTGCATCAACGACAACGAACGAGTGAGATCGCCTTTGCAGTGCAGGACTTCACCGTGTACCGACATGGCGACAATGCGGCTATAGAACCAGGCGATAGGTAATTCATCCAGCGCCAGTTTTGCCAGACGTTCTGCTTCGTCAGGGTTACCGTCGTTAATCGCCACCTGTGCACGCAGAGCATTAAATTCCGCATGCAGGGTTGTTTCCATATCGCCTTTCATTTCCTGCTCGGCACGCGCCAGCAGGGTGTTAACCTCACTGTAGCGATGCTGACTCTGCATCAGCCAGGCCTGCAACAGCACCAGACGTGGGTTTTCCAGCAGACTTTCCCACGGTAGAGCTTTCAGTGACTCTTCCAGTAACGCCAGCTCGCTGTGGTTAAACAGCCCCCATGCATGATTGAGCAGGATATCGCGCAGCATATGGGCATCGCCCGCGGCCAGTGCATGATGAATCGCTTCGCTGGGGAAACCTTGTGCCATCCAGCTTTCTGCGGCGGCACGGTGTATTTCGGGGAGCTCGGTCGCCAGTTCCCACTGGCAGCGCTGGCGTAAAAAGTTGCCAAACAGAGGGTGATAGCTAAACCATTCGCCAACGTCATCCATCCGTTGCAGGAATAAACCCTGACGCTCAATTTCTTCCAGCCGCATTTGGCCGTTTTCTTCACCGGTTACCCGGGTAATCAACGTGTCGTTCATTGAACGCAGGATGGCGCTTTTCAGCAGGAAGTGACGAGTACCCTGATCAACGCTATCCAGAACTTCATCGACCAGATAGTCGGACAAATGACTGGCGTTGATACCCGCCAGACGGCGCGCTGATTGGTGCGCAGAATTGTTATTCTGGCGAGCTGAAAGGGCGATCAGTTGTAATGCGGTTGCCCAGCCAGCGACGTCATCACACATGCGGCTGCTTTCCGCCGCCTCAATGGGGGATGAAAGACGACGGTCAAAGAATTGTTTGGCTTCCTGATGGTTAAAGGCTAATTGTTGGCTGCCTATCTCCAGCAGTTGATCGCGCACACGCAGGTTAGCGATACCCAGTTGCGGTAAGTTACGTGACAGTACGACCAGCGTGAGATTCTCAGGCTGGTGGCGCAGGAAAAAGCGCATCGCTTCGTGGATAGCCGGATTAGAGATCAGATGATAATCATCTACGACCAGATAAAGCGGACGATGCCACTCTGCCAGCTCAATAAATAGCTGAGCAAAGAGAGAAGTCAGGCTGGCGTACTGGCGTTTTTGCACCATCGTTTCGCTGGTCGTACAGTGCCCACCAGTTGCCTGCTGGATAGCGGCAATCAAATAGCTGGCAAATCGCTCCTGCTGATTATCACCTTCATCAAGAGAGTACCAGCCTAATTCATTTTTCCCCGCAGCCCACTGCGAAATAAGCGTCGTTTTTCCGTAGCCAGCAGGACTTGTTATCAGAGCGAGCCTGAAATTGTTCGCGCCGGAAAGTTTAGCCAGCAGGCGCTCACGAACCACCGTATGGTCGAGTCGAACCGGACGACTTAATTTAGACGGAATCAACATAGGTTAGTCACTTCACTGTGTGAAAATGGGGAAAAATGATTTTTTTTGCGCTTCGTAATTAATGGTTATAAGGTCGGCCAGAAAGTCATTTTATGCAAGCTAAGTGGACTTTTTGTGTGTCTGATTTTGCACTATGTCACAATTTTATACATCTATTGCAATAATTATCTCAAAGAGCCGCAACAGGCGTGGCTACTGGATCCAACGTTATTTTTACCGTATTGAAAAATACCTTACTATGCGTGCGCCTACCGGGGTGTTTAATGAAATCGGCAAATTTTGCGATCGGCATATAACTTTCGCGTGAAATATCTTAATTATTATATGTATTTCAGACTGGAAATTATTTCTCTGTTTACATATTTTTTCTCAACATCATCTCCCTGTTTGGTATTGTCTGGTTAAGAGCCTGGCCCAACAGGCTAATGCGAAATGTGTGGTGCATTTCGGGGATGATGTACGGGTATTCTGTATCTGTACGAGCCATCACATCCCCTTTAAGTGGCCGCGATCACATTTTTATGCTCATCCCCACTCCTCCTCCCTGCCTAATCCTCGCCAGGATGAGGAAGGTCAACAACGAGCCTGGCAAACTAGCGATAACGTTGTTTATTACCTAAGGATCTGGAATCTCTATGTCACAGCCTACCTTCAACAAAGATCACTTTCAGGCTGCACTGACGCGTCAGTGGCAGCGCTTCGGTTTATTGTCGGCTTCAGAAATGACGTCACGCCAGTGGTGGCAGGCGGTGAGCGGAGCTTTAGCTGAGTTGCTCAGCGCCCAGCCTGCGGCGAAACCGGCAAAAAATCAGCGTCATGTTAACTACATTTCAATGGAGTTTTTGATTGGTCGTCTGACGGGCAATAACTTGCTTAACCTGGGCTGGTATCAGGGCGTGAGCGATGAGCTGAAAGCGCATGACATCAATCTGACCGACCTGCTGGAGGAAGAAATCGATCCGGCGTTGGGTAACGGCGGCCTGGGGCGTCTGGCGGCATGTTTCCTCGATTCGATGGCGACAGTTGGCCAGTCCGCTACGGGCTATGGCCTGAACTATCAGTACGGTCTGTTCCGTCAATCTTTTACCGACGGTCAGCAGATGGAAGCCCCGGATGACTGGCATCGCGGAAGCTATCCGTGGTTCCGCCATAATGAGGCGCTGGATGTACAGGTCGGTATTGGCGGTAAAGTTAGCAAAGAGGGGCTCTGGGAGCCTGGGTTTACCATCACCGGACAGGCCTGGGATCTGCCGGTACTGGGCTACCGTAACGGCGTGGCGCAACCGCTACGTCTGTGGCAGGCCAGCCATGCACATCCGTTTAACCTGACTAAATTTAACGACGGCGATTTCCTGCGCGCAGAGCAGCAGGGTATTGACGCCGAAAAACTGACTAAAGTGCTGTACCCGAACGACAACCATACGGCAGGTAAAAAACTGCGCCTGATGCAGCAATATTTCCAGTGTGCCTGCTCCGTTGCTGATATTCTGCGCCGTCATCATCTGGCGGGACGTAAATTGCATGAACTGGCTGATTATGAAGTCATTCAACTGAACGATACCCACCCGACCATCGCCATTCCAGAACTGCTGCGCGTGCTGATTGATGAGCACCAGATGAGCTGGGACGACGCATGGGCGATTACCAGTAAGACCTTTGCCTACACCAACCACACGTTGATGCCGGAGGCGCTGGAGTGCTGGGATGAGAAGCTGGTGAAAGCACTGCTGCCGCGTCATATGCAGATTATCAAAGAGATAAACGACAGATTTAAGAAGCTGGTCGATAAAACCTGGCCGGGCGATGCCGCCGTCTGGGCGAAGCTGGCGGTAGTTCACAATAAACAGGTGCGCATGGCGAACATGTGCGTGGTCAGCGGCTTTGCGGTCAATGGTGTGGCAGCGCTGCACTCCTCCCTGGTCGTGAAAGACTTGTTCCCGGAATACCACCAGCTGTGGCCGAATAAATTCCATAACGTCACCAACGGGATTACGCCGCGTCGCTGGATCAAACAGTGCAACCCGGCGCTTGCTGCCTTACTGGATAAATCGCTGAAGAAAGAGTGGGCGAACGATCTCGATCAGTTGATCAATCTGGAAAAATACGCTGACGATGCGACGTTCCGTCAGCAGTATCGCGATATCAAGCTGGCGAACAAAGAGCGGCTGGTGAAGTTTATCAAAGCGCGTACCGGTATTGAGATTACAACCAACGCGATATTTGATATTCAGATCAAACGCCTGCATGAGTACAAACGTCAGCACCTGAACCTGCTGCATATTCTGGCGTTGTACAAAGAAATCCGTGAAAACCCACAGGCGGATCGCGTACCGCGCGTATTCCTGTTTGGCGCGAAAGCGGCACCGGGTTACTACCTGGCAAAAAATATTATCTTCGCCATTAACAAGGTGGCAGAAACCATCAATAACGACCCGAAAGTCGGTGACAAGCTGAAAGTTGTGTTCCTGCCTGATTATTGTGTCTCGGCGGCGGAAATGTTGATTCCGGCGGCGGATATCTCAGAGCAGATCTCGACTGCTGGGAAAGAGGCTTCCGGTACCGGTAACATGAAACTGGCGCTGAACGGGGCGTTAACGGTCGGTACGCTGGACGGTGCGAACGTCGAAATCGCCGAGAAAGTGGGAGACGAGAACATCTTTATCTTTGGTCACACTGTGGAAGAGGTTCAGCGGCTTAAAGCGAAAGGCTATGATCCGGTGAAATGGCGCAAGAAAGACAAAGTGTTGGATGCGGTACTCAAAGAGCTGGAAAGCGGCAAATACAGCGATGGCGATAAGCATGCCTTCGACCAGATGCTGCACAGTATCGGTAAGCAGGGCGGCGATCCGTATCTGGTAATGGCAGATTTCACAGCTTACGTTGAGGCGCAGAAGCAGGTCGACGTATTGTACCGTGATCAGGATGCCTGGACCCGGGCTGCCATTCTGAATACTGCTCGCTGCGGTATGTTCAGTTCGGATCGCTCCATCCGCGATTATCAGGCTCGTATCTGGCAGGCGAAACGCTAAGGAATCGCGATGGAAAGCAAACGTCTGGATAATGCCGCACTGGCGGCGGGGATCAGCCCCAATTACATCAATGCCCACGGTAAACCGCAGTCTATTGGCGCCGAAACCAAGCGGCGTTTGCTTGATGCCATGCATCGCACTACCTCCGCCACGAAAGTGGCGGTAACACCGGTGCCAAACGTCATGGTTTATACAGTGGGGAAAAAAATGCCGCTGGCGGTGGAGGGTAACGGTGAGTTTAGCTGGCTGCTCACCACCGAAGATGGCGTGCAGCACAAAGGTCATGTCTTCGGCGGTAAATCTTTTCACCTTCCGGCGAAGTTGCCGGAGGGGTATCACGCGCTCACCCTGACACAGGGAGAATTGCGTACCCATTGTCGTATTATCGTCGCCCCTAAACGCTGCTATGAGCCGCCGGCTTTGCTGGCCGGGAAAAAGCTGTGGGGCGCATGCGTGCAACTTTACACTCTGCGTTCAGAGAACAACTGGGGGATTGGCGACTTTGGTGATCTCCGCGCCATGCTGGCAGACGTAGCAAAACGTGGCGGGGCGTTTATCGGTCTGAACCCGATTCATGCGCTGTATCCGGCAAATCCGGAGAGTGCCAGCCCGTACAGCCCGTCTTCACGCCGCTGGCTGAACGTTATTTATATTGATGTGAATGCGGTAGACGATTTCCGTCTGAGTAAAGAGGCGCAGGACTGGTGGCAGATGCCATCTACTCAGCAAATTCTGCAACGTGCGCGGGATGCTGAGTGGGTTGATTACTCCACCGTGACCGCGTTGAAGATGACGGCGCTGCGCATGGCGTGGAAAGGTTTCTCTGCCCGTGATGATGAACAGATGGCGGCATTCCGTCGTTTTGTGACTCAGGAGGGCGATAGCCTGTACTGGCAGGCGGCGTTTGACGCGCTGCATGCGCATCAGGTGAAAGAAGATGAATTGCGCTGGGGTTGGCCAGTATGGCCGGAGGGGTTCCAGTCGGTGGACTCACCGCAGGTGAAGCAGTTCTGCGAAGAGTATCGTGATGAAGTGGATTTCTACCTCTGGTTACAGTGGCTGGCATATACCCAGTTTGCCGCCTGCTGGGAAACCAGCCAGGGCTTTGATATGCCAATCGGTCTGTACCGCGACCTGGCGGTCGGCGTCGCAGAAGGCGGAGCGGAAACCTGGTGTGACCGTGAGCTGTATTGCCTGAAAGCTTCCGTTGGCGCACCGCCGGATATCCTCGGCCCGCTCGGCCAAAACTGGGGGCTGCCGCCGATGGATCCGCACATCATCACGGCGCGCGCTTACGAGCCATTTATTGAACTGCTGCGCGCCAATATGCAGAACTGTGGTGCGCTGCGCATTGATCATGTCATGTCGATGCTGCGCTTGTGGTGGATCCCTTACGGTGAGACAGCAGATCACGGTGCGTATGTGCATTATCCGGTAGACGACCTGCTCTCTATTCTGGCGCTGGAAAGTAAACGTCATCACTGCATGGTGATTGGCGAAGACCTGGGTACTGTCCCGGTTGAAATTGTCAGCAAGCTGCGCGACAGCGGCGTGTATTCATACAAAGTGCTCTATTTTGAGAATGACCATGAGAAGAATTTCCGTGCGCCGCAAGCGTACCCGGAACAATCAATGGCAGTCGCGGCGACGCATGACCTTCCAACGCTTAAAGGTTATTGGGACAGCGGTGATTTGACGCTGGGTAAAACGCTGGGGCTGTACCCGGATGAGGTCGTACTGCGCGGCTTGTATCAGGACAGGGAGCTGGCGAAGCAGGGCCTGCTGGATGCGCTGCATAAATATGGCTGTCTGCCGAAACGAGCCGGGCACAAGGCGTCGCTGATGTCGATGACGCCTATCCTCAATCGTGGGATGCAACGCTACATTGCCGACAGTAACAGCGCCCTGCTGGGGCTGCAGCCGGAAGACTGGCTTGATATGGCTGAGCCGGTCAACATCCCTGGGACCAGCTATCAGTATAAAAACTGGCGACGTAAGCTCTCCACTACGCTTGAGAAGATGTTTGCTGATGATGAGGTGAACAAGCTGATTAAGGATTTAGATAAACGGCGAAAAGCAGCCGCCAGGAAGAGGTAAAAAAGAACCCGCCAGATGGCGGGTTCTTTATATTTATGTTGGCCGGGTAAGCATTAGCGAACCCGGCTTTTTTACATCAGATTGCCATATTTAACAGCAGGCACCCTACCAGGCCGCATACCGAAATAATGGTTTCCAGCATTGACCATGACTTGATCGTTTCGCCGATGGTCAGGTTGAAGTATTCCTTGAACAGCCAGAAGCCCGGATCGTTCACGTGGGAGAAAATCACGGAACCCGAACCTACCGCGATAACCATCAGTTCTGGGCTAACGCCGGTGGTCGCAATCAGCGGTGCCACAATCCCACCTGCGGTGATTGCCGCAACGGTGGCAGAACCCAGCGCGATACGCAGTACGGCGGCAATGGACCATGCCATCAGCAGCGGAGATACGTTGGTTTCATGCATCATCGAGGCGATGTATTTGTCGACGCCGCTATCAACCAGAACCTGTTTGAAGGCACCGCCACCACCGATAATCAGCAGCATCATGGCGATGATTTTGATTGAGGAAACCAGCGTGTCGTTAATCTGATCCATCGAACGTCCACGGTTCAGACCAAATGTGAACATCGCAATCAACACCGCAATAAGCGTAGCCATGACCGGGTCGCCGAGGAATTCCGCAACTGGCAGGAAGGCATGTCCTTTCGGCAGGATCATCTCTGCGATAGCACGCATCGCCATCAATACCACCGGAACAAGAGAGGTCCAAACGCTGACGCCAAAGCCAGGCATCTCTTCTTCAGTGAAGGTTTTGGCGCTGTACAGACCTTCCGGGATCGGCTTATCAATACCTTTCAGGAAACGTGCATAAACCGGACCGGCGAGAATAACGGTCGGGATAGCCAGAATCGTACCAAACAGCAGCGTTTTGCCCATATCTGCGTGGAAAATGGTCGCAATAGCGGTCGGGCCCGGGTGCGGTGGTAAGAAACCGTGGGTTACAGACAGCGCAGCGGCCATCGGAACACCAACGTACAGCAGCGGGATATTCGCGGCGGCGGCAATGGTGAATACCAGCGGCAGCATCAGTACGAAGCCAACTTCGTAGAACAGTGCAAAGCCCACGGTGAAGCCGGTTAATACTACCGCCCACTGAATGTGCTTTTTACCGAATTTAGCAATCAGTGTGGTCGCAATACGTTGCGCACCACCGCAGTCTGCCAGCATTTTACCCAGCATGGCGCCAAAACCCATAATCAGGGCAAGGCTGCCAAGGGTTCCGCCGACGCCGGCTTTAATAGAACCGATGACTTTATCCAGTGGCATCCCTTGCATCAATCCGACAGCAAGCGCCACCAGGACGAGAGCGATGAAACCGTTCATTTTGAAACGGATCATCAGGAGGAGTAACAAGATTACACCGATAGCAACGATGACTAATGGCATGATTTACCTGGCCTTTACTTTGTTATGGGTAACGTCAGTGTTTAGATGACAAATTCTGATTGTCCCGACCGGGAACAGAGTATTTACAGCACCAATGCTGATTGCCTTCAAAACTAATCAGTTCAGCTGGCTATTATGGAGTAGTTAGGTGCCCATAAGAATGATACGGGTAACATATGGTGGTTGAAAATCACCTGGGACAGCAAAATTTAAATTATGAGAGGCAGGTCAAATTATGGTGGGGTAATTGCAAGATGGTAGCAGAAGAACGTAGGCCCGGATCGCTGCGCGTCACCGGGCGAATACAGATGGGGACTTAGTAGTAAGAGTGCTCGCCGCGCTGGTGTTCGGTCAAATCGCGAACGCCTTTCAGTTCAGGGAATTCCCCCAGCAGCTGTTTCTCGATGCCTTCTTTCAGCGTGACATCTACCATTGAACAACCGTTACAGCCGCCACCAAACTGCAGAATAGCGTAGCCTTCATCGGTGATCTCCATCAGAGTGACGCGTCCACCGTGGCCAGCCAGTTGCGGGTTGATCTGCGACTGCAGCATGTATTCAACGCGTTCCATCAGCGGCGCATCATCGGATACTTTACGCATTTTCGCATTAGGCGCTTTCAGGGTCAGCTGGGAGCCTAACTGATCGGTAACGAAATCGATTTCAGCATCTTCCAGATAGGGTGCACTCAGTTCATCAACATATGCGGTCAGCAGGGAAAATTTGATGGCGGTGTCGGTTGCTTCCACGGCGTCCGGTGGACAATAAGAAACGCCGCATTCAGCGTTAGGCGTGCCGGGATTAATCACAAATACGCGGATTTGTGTCCCTTCTTCCTGATTTGCCAGCAGTTTGGCAAAGTGCGCTTGTGCAGCATCGGAAATATGGATCATAGTAATGGCCTAATAGTTGACTATTTTACTTGGTTATAATACGCCCATCATCGAGGCTCTACAAGGTTCGACACAGGCACCATACCTGGACAGTCGCCGCGCCGTTGCGCAAAAGTAGTTGCGCGATTTCCGCGACGGTACTTCCGGTAGTGACGACATCATCCACAACAACCATATGGAGTCCCTGTACCGGCAATTCAAGGCGAAAAGCATTTTTCAGGTTGCGTTTGCGTAATCGGGCGCTGAGATGATGCTGCGTGGCGGTCGCCCGAACCCGTGTTATTGCCTGACTGTCCCAGTCACAACCCAGCCAGTGCGCCAAAGGACGGCACAATAAATCGCTCTGGTTAAACCCTCTTCGCCAGTGTCGGCGTTGCCAGAGTGGGACGCTGACGATCCTGTCCGGCAGAGGAAGCCCGCTGGTACGGCGAGCCAGCAACACGTCCAGTAGCAGCAGGCGTGAAAGTGCAGTGGCAATCTCGCTACGGCGCGAAAATTTCAGCTGGTGGATAAGGTTACTCAGCGGCGGAACATAGTCATTGACCGTAACCAACCGCTGCCACGGCGGCGGTTGTTGCAGACACCGGCCGCAGGGAATGGCGGTGTGGGCGGCTGGCATCCCGCACTGGGGGCACAAATTGATATGACGGCGTGTCGCCCGTGTACAAACGGAACAAATTCCCCAATGTCCCAGCGTCAGTGGCATTCGGCATAGCCAGCACAATCCCGGTACTGTTAGCATAGGTTTATCCTTAACAATGTATGCCTACAGGGCTAGGCTCCAAAAAAGAGAACAGTAACTGATGAATGACATCTGGTGGCAGACCCGAGGTTCGGGAAATTGCCATCTTGTGCTGCTGCACGGATGGGGATTGAATGCGGAAGTATGGCATTGCATAAGTGAGGAACTGAGTTCGCATTTCACGCTACATCTTGTCGACTTACCGGGATTTGGCCGTAGTCAGGGTTTCGGCGCGATGCCGCTGGAGGAGATGGCGGAACGTGTTTTACAACAGGCACCAGAGAAAGCCATCTGGCTGGGCTGGAGCCTGGGCGGGCTGGTAGCAAGTCAGGTAGCGTTGACCCATCCTGCTCGTGTTCAGGCGCTGGTTACTGTGGCTTCTTCGCCATGTTTTAGCGCTCGTGATGAGTGGCCGGGTATTAAGCCGGACGTGCTGGCGGGATTCCAGCAACAGCTTAGCGAAGACTTCCAGCGTACGGTAGAGCGTTTTCTGGCGCTACAAACGATGGGAACGGAAACCGCACGTCAGGACGCGCGAACTTTGAAGAAAACGGTGCTGGCATTACCGATGCCGGAAGTGGCGGTACTGAATGGTGGGCTGGAGATCCTGAAAACGGTTGATCTGCGTGAATCTCTCTGCGCATTGCGCATGCCGTTCCTGCGGTTGTATGGATATCTTGATGGGCTGGTACCGCGCAAAGTTGTACCGATGCTGGATGCACTGTGGCCGGAGAGCGAATCTCTGGTGTTTGCCAAAGCGGCACATGCGCCGTTTATCTCGCATCCTGGTGAGTTCTGTGCCGCGCTGATGGCGTTGAAACAGCGGTTATAGCGCCTTTGACTTGCCCGGTGACGCGATGCTTACCGGGCCGACATTAATGCCTTTTTGCCATTAACTCCTCAGCAGAAAGGCCAGTGATTCTGAGAATGGTCAGTCTGTCGATACCGTCGGCTAACATGGTGGCAGCAATGCGTCGTGCTTCGTCTCGTTTACCTTGTTGTAAGCCCTCCTGTAACCCTTCCTGTAACCCATTCATATGCCCTTCCTGGCGTAATCTCTCTGCGATAGTCATCAGTCTCTCCTTGTGTTGAGGTAGGCGTCCGGTTACTTCGTCCATAAATTCTTTGAAATGCGCTGTGTCGCCAGCCTGAATCATGTAATTAAACAGGGCTTTCAACTGGTTGTCATTAGCGTTTCCTTTAACAAGCAGGACGACCAGTTTTTCCACTAATCCCATCAAATCTCGTTTCCGGATATGTTTTTGAATCAGCTCCAGTAGTGCTATACGGCGATGCTGCATGATCTCGTCATCAGCCATTACCGTGATATCTATTAATGGAAAAGTGTTCGCATAAAGTTGTCTGGCTGTCTCCGGATCGTCAAATTTATCCAGCCAGCACAAGGAGTAGGGATATGGGCTGACGGTGCCGTGATAAAAAAGCATGGGGATCACCAGTGGCAGCTTTTTGTGGCCCGCATCCAGATGTCGCTGCATGACTGCAATAGCATAACGCATAAGACGAAACGCCATATGTGCATCCGCGGTGCTCTGATGTTCAATAACCGTGTAGATGTAGCCATCGCCTTCACGAGTTTTTAGTGACCACAACACATCGCAATAGTGCGCACGCAAATCGTCCTCAATAAAACTGCCCGGTTCCAGTTTCAGTGTCTTTAGGTCACAAAGAATACGTAAAGAGTCTGGAAGATGAAGTTGAAGAAAGTCGCGAGCGGTAGCTGGATGGCCCATAAAAGTCTTGAAAATTGCGTCATGCGGCGTAGCTGTAGCGTCAGTATTCATGGCGGTCCGTCACCTGAAGAACAAGATGATGAGACTCTACTTGCCGTAGAAAAGGGAAGCATCCCCGTAATGTTAACGATGTGCAGAGGGTTGGAGGATAAATCTGTTTTGCTGAAAGAGTGACATTCCTATGGAATTCGTTTCGCAAAATCCCGGACAGCATGGATATTAGGTGCCGTTTGTAGGCCGGACAAACGTAGCGTCATCCGGCAAATAGCATTACGTTTAACGCAAAGCCCACCATTCGCGCAGGCAGGCTTTGCCTTCCGGGCAGCTTTTGCAGCTTCCGGAAAGACACCCCTCGGCATCTTCCTGAATTCGCTTCGCTTTGCCCATTTTCTCTAACTGATTCAGCATGGCGTCAATCATTGGCTGCGGGGTATGCAGCGTGTGGCTAATTTGCTTAGCCTCCATACGTCCCCGCAGAGCCAGTAAATCACGAACCTGTATAAGCGATGCCATGATCCACAACCTTAGTGGCAATCGCCAGTCGTGCTGGCACAGCACGAGCTTACCGTTTTGTTGGTTGCCAGCAGCGCAATATCCACACGGCTACGGGCGCGGCGTAGCAGACCCAGCAATACGATGTTAAACAGGATGACGGCTAAAATGCAGACCAGACTGTAGGTCGGGTGCTGACTGTAGCTGACTGCCTGATAGAACAGCGTCGACAGTGAGTAGGCGATATTCAGGCCCCACAGAACGGAGAAGCCCATCCAGCCACGGCTGGATTCACGCGCGATAGCCCCCATAACTGAAATGCACGGAACATACAGCAGTACGAAAATCAGGTAGCTGTAAGCGGCTGCGGCGCTGCCAAATTTTTCGCCCATCACGCCCATGGCGCCAGTTGCCATCTCACCGTCACCTTTACTGGCTTCGATAGGGTTAGCCAGGACGCTCAGGCTGAAGGTATCTTTCAGGCTTTGCCAGGTTTCATCCAGTGCGCCGACTAACTCATCACCGAGGTGGAAATCTGCCGGGTTGAACTCTTCTTCCTGAATATTTTCAGCGGTATAGAGTGTATTCAGTGTACCGACAACCACTTCTTTGGCCATCGCACCGGTGAACAGACCCACGGTGGCCTGCCAGTTATCTTCGTGTACGCCAATCGGTTTAAAGACCGGGGTAATAACGCGGCTGACGGAAGCAAGAGCTGAGTCGTTGATGTTATCGACGATTTTCCCGCTCAGGGAGAAACTGTTAAACGCGCTAAGGAAAATACTGACAATGATAATGACTTTACCGGCACGGAGGACGAAGCCTTTCAGGCGCTGCCAGGTCTGGATGATCAGGCTTTTAATATGCGGGACGTGATAAACCGGCAGTTCCATCACGAACGGCGTTGCTTCGCCACGCATGATGGTGTGCTTGAGCATCAGGCCAGTCAGCACTGCCATGACGATACCTAATACATATAGCGAGAAGACCGCCAGCGCACCGTTCTGACCAAAGAATGCCGCTGCAAACACAGCGAAAATCGCCAGACGTGCACCGCAGGACATAAACGGTGCCATCATGATGGTCATCAGACGTTCACGCGGCGCATCCAGTGTACGTGCGCCCATCACCGACGGTACGTTACAGCCGAAACCAACAATCAGCGGGACAAACGATTTACCCGGTAGCCCCAGCGCCTGCATCAGACGGTCCATTACAAACGCGGCTCGCGCCATGTAGCCGGAGTCTTCGAGGAAGGAGAGGAACAGGTACATCATACCGATTTGAGGGACCAGTGGCAGAACGGTGTTAATCCCGCCGCCAAGACCCTGCGCCAGGAAGATGGTCAGCCAGTCCGGGAAGTGCAGCGTGTAACCAATCCATTGAATACCATGGATAAAGAGTGCCACTGAACCGACGTCAAATAACGGCTGCAGCGCGCCACCGATGTTAATGGCGAGCAGGAACATCAGGTACATCACGAACAGGAAAATTGGCAGACCGAGGAAGCGGTTGAGGACGATTTTATCGACAGCGGTGGTGAAGCGGCTTGGCTCGGCGGTTAGCGTGTTGCTGACGGTATCGCAGATCGCGGCAATGCACTGGTATCGCGCATCGGCAATGTGCAGCGCGGGATCGTCCATCGTTTCACTCAGACGGGCAATTGCACCATCCAGATTTTGCGCAGCATCGCCCGCGTAGGCGCGGCTGTAGATATCGCCTTCCAGCATTTGCAGGCCAAGCCAGCGACGTTGTTGTAGCGGCATCTCTTCGGTCATTGCGTCAGCCAGAGAATCTGCTTCACGTAGCAGTGGCTGAGCATAATGGACCAACTCGACGGCGTCGTTCTCTTTATAACGATCGATCGCCAGCTTCAGCGCTTCAATCCCACGTCCACGCGTAGAAACCAGTGGAACCACTGGGCAGCCAAGACGGGCGGAAAGCGCGTCGATATCAATACGGATTTGCTGCTTCTCAGCAATGTCCAGCATGTTAAGCGCGACGATACAGGGGATACCCAGTTCGAGCAGTTGCAGCGTCAGGTAGAGGTTGCGCTCAAGGTTTGAGGCATCGACGACGTTGATAAGCAAGTCGGCGTCGCCGCTTAAAATATAGTGACAGGCAATTTGCTCATCGAGGGAGGTCTGGGATGAGATCGTTGTCAGTGAATACGTACCTGGTAAATCCACCAGTGTGACCTGATGGTCCGTCGTCGCAAAATGACCTTCTTTACGCTCAACGGTGACTCCAGCCCAGTTGCCTACACGCTGACGCGCGCCGGTGAGCTGATTGAATAAAGTTGTCTTGCCGGAATTAGGATTACCAATTAAACCAATGGTTAGTTTTTTCATTTTTATTGACTCACTGTATTAACAGGAAACCGCTTCCACTTCTAATAACGCCAGATCTTTTTTACGCAATACCAGACTTACGCGGCGAGTTTCAATGTGGATAGGATCGCCCAAAGGTGCGACACGTACCACGTTGAATGATGAGCCTGGTAGCATGCCGAGTGACAATAACTTCTGACGGTACGCCGGACTGATTTCACGAGAAAAACCGGTAATTTTCCACGCAGTGTCTGGAGTGAATTGCATAGGGACCTACTTATATCTCGCTAACTGGATGATTACCTCATGGGGCTGCAGGGCGGCATGAGACCAGATGATTAGCTAACGGAGGAAAGAGTAAATAATCAACAATGCAATGATAATGAGAATGGTTTTTATCATCAATAGAATAAGTGTGACGGAATGTAGAATTGGATAATAATTTGAGTCAATTTTGATATGCCTCAACATTTAATCTGGTTTGAGACCGTTAATTTAATTCGGCAATTATTGATTTTTTAATGTTTAATTAAGGTTTCATCTGTTAACGATGTGAAAATTAATTGTGCGGTTAGTCCTCGGCTAATTAAATAACCGCTTCAATTTGTATTATTTAATTGTTAATCGAAATGATATAGCCGGAGGAGCACAAGTGCCCCCCGGCATTCTGTCAGCGTTTCTTACCCATCGCCGCCGCCAGGGCATCCATCATGGCGCTGTTGCCGGCAGGCTGTGTATCACGCCCGCGCGGTTTTGCCGCTTTAGCTGCCGCTGTCGGGCGATTGCCCTGAGCGCGATCGTTGCTACCGCCGCCGCGACGGGCGTTGGTTTCACCTGGCTGTTCGTCCAGACGCATGGTCAGGGCGATACGCTTGCGTGGTAGATCCACTTCCAGCACTTTCACCTTCACAATGTCTCCCGCTTTCACCACGGTGTGTGGATCTTCGACGAACTTATTCGACAGAGAGGAGATATGTACCAGACCGTCCTGGTGAACGCCGATATCAACAAACGCACCGAAGTTAGTGACGTTGGTGACTGCGCCTTCCAGAATCATTCCTGGCAGCAGGTCATTCATGGTTTCCACGCCATCAGCAAACTGTGCGGTTTTGAACTCCGGACGCGGATCTCGGCCCGGTTTTTCCAGCTCTTTGATGATGTCGGTGACGGTCGGCACCCCGAAACGTTCGTCGGTAAAGTCAGATGCCTTCAGGTTACGCAGTTCATTGCTGTTGCCCATCAGGTCACGCAGTGACTGCTCGGTCGCAGCCAGAATACGTTCTACGATCGGATAGGCTTCCGGGTGCACGGTCGAGGCATCCAGCGGGTTATCGCCGTGGTTGATGCGCAGAAAGCCCGCACACTGTTCAAACGCTTTTGGCCCCAGTCGGCTGACTTTTAGTAGCTGCTGACGATTCTGGAACTGACCGTTCTCATCACGCCAGGCAACAATATTTTGCGCCATCATCCGGGTCAGGCCCGCGACACGCGTTAACAGCGGGACGGAGGCGGTGTTCAGGTCTACGCCGACGGCGTTTACGCAGTCTTCCACCACCGCATCCAGCTTACGGGCAAGCTGTGTCTGGCTAACGTCGTGTTGATACTGACCGACACCGATCGATTTCGGATCGATTTTCACCAACTCAGCCAGTGGATCCTGCAGACGACGGGCGATAGAGACCGCACCGCGCAGTGAGACGTCGAGATCAGGAAACTCCTGTGCGGCCAGTTCGGAAGCGGAGTAGACCGATGCCCCGGCTTCGCTGACGATCACTTTTTGCGCGGTGACTTTCGGGAACTGTTTTTGCACATCCAGGAAGAAGCGTTCGGTTTCGCGGGACGCGGTGCCGTTACCAATCGCTACCAGTTCAACGTTGTATTTTTCACACAGCGCAGCAACGGCAACGGCGGCTTTGGCTGCCTGACCGGTATGTGGATAAATGGTGTCGGTAGCAACCAGTTTGCCGGTGCCGTCGACGACCGCAACCTTAACGCCGGTACGCAGGCCGGGATCGAGACCCATCGTAGCACGCAGGCCTGCCGGAGCAGCCATCAACAGATCGTGCAGGTTTCGGGCAAAGACGTTAATCGCCTCATCTTCCGCACGCTCGCGCACGGTCCCCATAAGTTCAGTCTCAAGATGCATCAGCACTTTGATGCGCCATGTCCAACTGACGACGCCTTTTCGCCAGCTGTCTGCTGGTGCGTTGTTCAGTCGCAGGCCAAGGTGATCCTGAATTATCTGCTCACCGTGACTCTCTTTTGGCGGCTCATCGAATTGCGGATCGGCATTCAATGAAAGCTGTAGCACGCCTTCGTTACGGCCACGGAACATTGCCAGTGCGCGGTGAGAAGGGACGCTGGAAATCGGTTCATGGTGATCGAAGTAATCACGGAATTTTGCGCCTTCCTCTTCTTTACCGCTCACTACGGTGGAAACCAGATGCGCATTCTTCCACAGGTAATCACGCACTTTTGCCAGCAGCGCAGCGTCTTCAGCAAAACGTTCCATCAGGATGTAACGTGCGCCGTCGAGTGCGGCTTTAGTATCCGCTACGCCGTTGTCGGCGTTGATGTATTGTGCCGCTGTGGTTTCTGGATCGTGGGAAGGTTCGTTCCACAGCAGATCAGCCAACGGCTCAAGTCCGGCTTCAATGGCGATTTGTCCGCGGGTGCGGCGTTTTGGTTTGTACGGCAGATAGAGGTCTTCGAGTTCGGTCTTACTTAACGTGCCGTTGATCGCTTTCGCCAGGTCGTCGGTCAGTTTGCCTTGCTCGCTGATAGATTTGAGAATGGCCTGACGGCGGTCTTCCAGTTCACGTAAATAACCCAGACGGCTTTCCAGGTTACGCAACTGCGTGTCATCCAGACCGCCGGTGATTTCCTTACGATAACGTGCGATAAACGGCACGGTGTTCCCTTCGTCAAGCAGGCGAACGGCAGCTTCTACCTGTTCGGCGCGAGCCTGAATTTCACCCGCGATAATGCGGCAGAACGAATCATTCATCATGGATTTAGTTTCATCTTTAGGATCAAAAATCAGGGGATAGTTATACGGACTGACACGCCAAAATGCCAGCCGAGAACCGATTCTCTCGGAATGTTCCAGGCTTATTTAACGTATTCAATCTCGTTAACGTACCAGCTGGCTTCCCCGGCAGGTGTGTTCACCACCGCGAGATCGCCCACCTCTTTTTTCAGCAGTGCTCGCGCCATCGGTGAGTCGATAGAGATGTAATCCTTACGACCAAAAATTTCATCGTATCCGACAATGCGGAATTTGCGGGTATCGCCATCATCATTTTCAATCTCAACCCACGCGCCAAAGAATACTTTGCCCTCCTGCTGTGGGGAGTAATCGACTATTTTCAGATTCTCCATGCACTTCGTCAAATAACGGACACGCCTGTCGATCTCTCGCAGGCGCTTTTTATTATACTGGTAGTCAGCATTTTCGCTGCGGTCGCCCAGACTTGCGGCCCAGGTGACTTTTTTGGTGACTTCCGGGCGCTCTTCACGCCAGAGATAATTCAGCTCTTGTTTGAGTTTTTCATACCCTTCACGGGTTATCAGGGGCGTTTTCATCTTATTGTTTTACCTTCGACTCTGTGATGATGCGCACAATTAGTATTACGTGAGCATATCAACAGAATAAATAATGTATTGCGAGAAACATTGTATACTTAAGCTGCTGTTTAATATGCTTTGTAACAATTTAGCCTGGAATTCATACCAGAATTCACTGGTTACTCTCGTAAGCTTTCTTAAGAATACACACTTACAATTGTTGCGAACCTTTGGGAGTATAAAACAATGCAAGAGAACTATAAGATTCTGGTGGTCGATGACGACATGCGCCTGCGTGCGCTGCTGGAGCGTTATCTGACTGAGCAGGGCTTCCAGGTTCGAAGCGTCGCAAACGCTGAGCAGATGGATCGTCTGCTAACCCGTGAATCCTTCCACCTTATGGTACTGGATCTAATGCTTCCTGGTGAAGATGGCCTGTCAATTTGCCGCCGCCTGCGCAGTCAGAGTAACCCGATGCCCATCATTATGGTGACGGCGAAGGGCGAAGAAGTTGACCGTATCGTCGGGCTGGAAATCGGTGCTGACGACTACATCCCTAAACCGTTTAACCCGCGTGAACTGCTGGCGCGTATTCGCGCTGTGCTGCGTCGTCAGGCGAATGAGCTACCGGGCGCGCCTTCTCAGGAAGAAGCGGTAATTGCTTTCGGTAAGTTCAAACTTAACCTCGGTACTCGCGAAATGTTCCGCGAAGATGAGCCTATGCCGCTGACCAGCGGTGAATTTGCGGTGCTGAAAGCGCTGGTCAGTCACCCGCGTGAACCGCTGTCTCGCGATAAGCTGATGAATCTTGCCCGTGGTCGCGAGTATTCCGCGATGGAGCGTTCCATTGACGTGCAGATTTCTCGTCTGCGTCGCATGGTGGAAGAGGATCCAGCACATCCGCGTTACATTCAGACCGTATGGGGTCTGGGCTACGTCTTTGTCCCGGACGGTTCTAAAGCATGAGGCGAATGCGCTTCTCGCCACGAAGTTCGTTTGCTCGCACATTATTGCTCATCGTCACCTTGCTTTTTGCAAGCCTGGTGACGACTTATCTGGTGGTGCTGAACTTCGCGATCCTGCCGAGCCTCCAGCAGTTTAATAAGGTCCTGGCCTACGAAGTTCGTATGCTGATGACCGATAAACTGCAACTGGAGGACGGTACACAGCTGGTTGTGCCTCCCGCATTCCGCCGGGAAATTTACCGTGAGCTGGGAATTTCCCTCTATTCCAACGAAGCCGCTGAAGAAGCTGGACTGCGTTGGGCGCAACACTATGAATTCTTAAGCCATCAGATGGCGCAACAGCTCGGTGGCCCGACGGAAGTTCGCGTTGAGGTCAACAAAAGCTCGCCTGTTGTCTGGCTGAAAACCTGGCTGTCGCCTAATATCTGGGTGCGCGTACCACTGACGGAAATCCATCAAGGCGATTTCTCACCGCTGTTCCGCTATACGTTGGCGATTATGCTGCTGGCTATCGGGGGGGCGTGGCTGTTTATTCGTATCCAGAACCGACCGCTGGTAGATCTTGAGCATGCGGCATTGCAGGTGGGGAAAGGTATTATCCCACCGCCGCTGCGAGAGTATGGCGCTTCAGAGGTGCGTTCCGTTACCCGTGCTTTCAACCATATGGCGGCGGGCGTTAAGCAACTAGCCGATGACCGAACCCTGCTGATGGCGGGAGTCAGCCACGATCTGCGTACGCCGCTGACGCGTATTCGTCTGGCGACGGAAATGATGGGCGAAGAAGATGGTTATCTTGCGGAGTCCATCAATAAGGATATTGAAGAGTGTAACGCCATTATCGAGCAGTTCATCGATTACCTGCGGACGGGTCAGGAGATGCCAATGGAGATGGCGGATCTGAACTCCGTGCTGGGGGAAGTGGTTGCGGCGGAAAGTGGTTATGAGCGTGAAATTGACACCGCACTGCAGCCTGGCGTTATTCAGGTGAAGATGCATCCACTGTCGATTAAACGTGCGGTCGCCAATATGGTGGTTAACGCAGCCCGCTATGGTAATGGCTGGATTAAGGTCAGCAGCGGAACGGAGCCACATCGCGCCTGGTTCCAGGTGGAAGATGATGGTCCGGGTATCAAGCCGGAGCAACGCAAACATCTGTTCCAGCCGTTTGTCCGCGGCGACAGCGCGCGTAGCACCAGTGGTACCGGTCTGGGTCTGGCTATCGTACAGCGTATTATTGATAACCATAACGGTATGCTGGAAATTGGTACCAGTGAGCGCGGGGGATTGTCGATTCGCGCCTGGCTTCCGGTTCCTTTCACCCGCGTACAGGGTGCAACTAAAGACGTATAAAAAAGGGAGGCGCGATGCCTCCCTTTTTGTCTCGGTCATTTCTGTTGACCGGAAGGATACCCACCTTCCGGCACGTCAATTTACAGTTTCGGACCTGCGCTAACCAATGCTGCACCAGCTGGTGTATCGGTGTACTTCTCAAAGTTTTCGATAAACAGTTTCGCCAATGCATTGGCTTTTTCCTGCCATTGCTCTGGTGATGCGTAGGTATTACGCGGATCGAGAATACGCGTATCCACGCCCGGCAGTTCCGTTGGGATCGCCAGGTCAAACATCGGCAGACTGAACGTTTCCGCATCATCCAGCGAACCGTTCAGAATGGCGTCGATAATGGCGCGAGTATCTTTAATTGAGATACGCTTGCCGGTGCCGTTCCAGCCGGTATTCACCAGATAAGCCTGTGCGCCTGCGGCCTGCATACGTTTCACCAGAACTTCTGCATACTGGGTTGGGTGCAGTGACAGGAATGCCGCACCGAAGCAGGCAGAGAAGGTTGGGGTCGGTTCAGTCACACCACGCTCGGTACCGGCCAGTTTAGCGGTAAAGCCTGAGAGGAAGTGGTACTGAGTTTGATCTGCTGTCAGGCGAGAGACTGGCGGCAGAACACCAAACGCATCGGCGGTCAGGAAGATTACCTTGGTGGCATGGCCCGCTTTTGACACCGGCTTAACGATATTGTCGATGTGATAAATCGGGTAGGAAACACGGGTATTCTCGGTTTTAGAACCGTCGTCGAAATCGATAGAACCGTCTTCACGAACGGTGACGTTTTCCAGCAGCGCATCACGGCGGATTGCATTGTAGATTTCCGGCTCGGCATCTTTAGACAGCTTGATAGTCTTCGCGTAGCAGCCGCCTTCAAAGTTAAATACACCATCGTCATCCCAACCGTGCTCATCGTCGCCAATCAGGCGGCGTTTCGGGTCGGTGGACAGGGTGGTTTTACCGGTACCTGAGAGGCCAAAGAAGACCGCCACATCACCTTTTTCGCCTACGTTCGCAGAGCAGTGCATGGATGCAATACCCTTCAGCGGCAGCAGGTAGTTCATGACGGAGAACATACCTTTCTTCATCTCGCCGCCGTACCAGGTGCCACCGATCAACTGAATGCGTTCAGTCAGGTTGAATGCAACGAAGTTTTCAGAGTTCAGACCCTGCTCTTTCCATTGTGGGTTGGTGCATTTTGCGCCGTTCATTACGATAAAATCAGGTTTAAAATCAACCAGTTCTTCATCGCTCGGACGGATGAACATATTTTTGACAAAATGCGCCTGCCAGGCGACTTCGGTAATGAAGCGCACGGAAAGACGGGTATCTGCGTTGGCACCGCAGAACGCATCAACGATAAACAGGCGCTTGCCAGAAAGTTGTTGGGTGACTAACCCTTTCAGATGCTGCCAGGTTTCCTGGGAGAGCGGTTTGTTGTCGTTCTTGCCTTTACCTTTGTCGGACCACCACAGCGTGTCACGCGTGGTGTCGTCGCGGACAATGTACTTATCCTTCGGCGAACGCCCGGTAAAGATACCGGTATCAACTGCAACGGCGCCCAGGTTAGTTAATACGCCACGCTCGTAACCTTCCAGGTTTGGATCAAGTTCTTCCTGGTACAACAGGTCGTAGCTTGGATTGTAAACGATATCCTGAACGTCATTGATACCATAAGCCTTGAGATCTTGCGGGGTTAAACTGGTGTTCACACGCATTTCACTGCTCCTTAGCCAATATGTATTACCTGGAATAGTAAGGTTTTTTAGGGGTTGCTAACCGCGACAAGGCTCATAGATTTACGTATCCGGGCAAAATCACGGGCGACCGAATACGCTGCGACTCCTGTCACAAAGAGGCGGATATTATGGCAGGAAACCCTTTTTTGTTGTGGAAAATGTTCTTAAAACGTTAATGGAGAGTGTATTTGGCGGGAATGTTGTGAGTGTAATCGCATTCATGTAAGAAAATAACGTAACTAAAACATGAGAAATATCGATTCACTTCGCGCAGTTGTGGACTGAAAGCGGCATGTTGGTGCAACGAATTGTGAAGATGATGCGATAATTAGCCTTTCTCTCCAGTCAGGATAACGATATGGATAGTGTTGAACTTTCACCTACGACTCGTTGGGGCATGATGTTAGTCGGCCTGCTGCAAGGCGTGTTGTGTTATCTGCTGATGACATACCTCATACCTCATAACAGCGACTGGCTGTTCTATGGGATGCCCGTAACGGTTGCGCTGACTTCGGCACTTCTGCTTACTGTCGTTTCTTTCAGGCAGCGTGCGCTGTGGTGCTGGATGGCACTGATCTTCGTTGTTGTGCTGGCGATGAGCGTTTGGCTGAAATGGAACGTCGGGGGCAGTAATCGGTGGAGACAGGAAGACGTTTTTTTCGTTTACGGCTGGCGCTTACTTCTCATGGCAATGCTGGCACTGCCCTGGATTCAATACCAACTCCACGCGCGTACCGATCAGTCTCGCTATTCTCAGTTTTATACCTGCTTTTGGCTTAACACGCTGACGCTGCTGATTGTCTTTGTCACTAACGGCTTGTTCTGGCTGGTGCTCCTGCTGTGGAGTGAGATGTTTAAGCTCGTCGATATTACCTTCTTTAAGACGCTTTTCTTTGAGACCGATTGGTTCGGTTATGTGGCATTTAGCTTGATTACCGCACTGGCGGTAGTTCTGGCACGTACGCAGTCGCGTTTGGTGGCTGCCGTTCAAAAGTTACTGACATTTATCGCTACGGGTCTTTTACCGCTGGTTGCGCTGTTAGCGCTGATGTTTATGCTGACCGTGCCTTTCACCGGGCTGGAGGCGATTTCACAGCGGGTGTCGGCGGCTGGCTTGATGTCCACGTTGACGCTGATCCTCCTGCTGTTGATGGCCATTGTGCGCGAGCCGCAAAAAGAGGCGTTACCCTATCCTGGCGCGTTACGCTATCTGATCAAATTCTCACTCGTTGTCGCCCCCATTTATATGCTGATTGCCGGTTGGGCACTATGGGTGCGCATTCACCAATATGGCTGGACGCCTGAGCGCTTGCATGGTGTGCTGGTTGTCGTTGTGCTGCTGACCTGGTCGCTTGGCTATCTGGCGAGCATATTATGTCGTGGCCGTAACCCACTTGAAATTCAGGGAAAGGTTATCCTTGGTGTTTCATTACTGGCCCTGGGGCTGTTGATTCTGTTGACGTCGCCCGTACTCGACGCATGGCGCATTAGCGTCAACAGTCATATGGCACGCTACTACAGTGGTAAAAATACGCCGGATCAGGTCAGTCTGTATATGCTGGATCGTAGCGGAAAACCGGGACGGGCAGCGTTGGAGGCATTACGCAATGATGAGGCGTTCAACAAGGATAGTAAGCGCAGGCGTGACTTAAACTCACTTCTACAGGGAGAGCGCGATCCGATTAAGACTCTGACCGCGACACAGCTAGCTCCAAAGGTGATGATCGCGCCGGGCAGCAAGAAGCCAGACGAGGCGTTCTGGGTGTTTGTCAAAGGGCAGAGCTACCGTATTAGCTCCTGTTTTGAACAGGACGCATGTGTGCTCGTTGATCAGGATCTCAACGCTGATGGCAAGCCTGAACAGGTGCTGTATGCATTTGCTGAGGGAGAAAGTCTGGTCATTGGTATGAAAGGGGAACAATGGGATCTGGTCGCCGTTGCTCAGTTACCGGAGGGATTTAATAAGGACCAACTTCTGCAGGCGCTGGTGAATCATAAACTGGATTCAGCCCCCAGGGTCTGGCGGGATATCACCATTAATGGCGAACGGCTAAAAATGAATTATTACGCTGAGTAAGCGAGCGTTAGCCCGGCAGGATGAACAGCCCGCCGGGCTAAGAACTTAATGCACCTGCGGGTCAGCAGGGGACGCGTTACTACGGATCTCAGCAATATCCATAGCGTTAAACAGATAGTGGCTACCGCAGTAATCGCAGTGCATATCGATTTCGCCTTCTTCTGCCAGAATGCTGTCCACTTCTTCGTCCGGCAGCGTTTTCAGTGCGCCAGCACAACGTTCGCGTGAACAGGTACATTTGAACTCAACATCCTGCGGATCGTAAAGCGTCACTTCTTCTTCGTGGTACAAACGCCACAGTACTTCGTTGGCAGGCAGCGTTAGCAGTTCTTCAGCTTTAATGGTTTCTGTCAGCGCAGCAAGGTGATCAAAATCATCCGCCTGCGCATTTTGTGCTGGCATCACCTGCAGCAGCATACCGCCAGCTGCTGGTTTGCCATCGACGTCGCCAGTACGGATAAAGAGACGCGTTGGCAGCTGTTCTGAACGCAGGAAGTAGTCTTCCAGACAGGCCGCCAGAGTATCTCCTTCCAGACCGACCACGCCCTGATAGCGCTCGCCTTCTTCCGGGGTAATGGTGATCACCAGATAGCCGTTGCCGACCAGAGTTTTCAGGTCGGCATTTTCAGGGATATCGCCCTGTATGCGAGCGACTCCGCGCATTTGCTGATTGTTGTTGCCATTAATTACCGCCAGGCTGAGCGGGCCATCGCCTTGCAACTGCACGGTGATATCACCGGCAAATTTCAGTGTAGCGGTCAGCAGGCTGGTAGCAACCAGCAGCTCGGCCAGCACGGTTTTGACCGGCTGAGGGTAAGTATGGTTTTCGAGGATCTGTTGCAGGGTTTCCGAAACGGTTACCAGCTCGCCGCGCACGGCAAAGTTTTCAAACAGATAACGATGTAATTGGTCATGTTGCGGCATAATCATCTCTCTTGCAGGTGACAGTCATTCACTGTCGCCGTGTTTAAATCGTAACAGGTCGCGGCGCTCTTTTTTGTCCGGCCGCCTGTCCGGGTGCGGCATAGTCAGGGCATTAAGCTTACGTGCCAGCGCCATTTTTTCGCGTTTTTCAACGCTCTCCGCGGTTTCTTCATACAGCGAAACGGCTTCAGTTGCCGGGCGACGCTGTTCGGTAATGGCCTTGATAATGACCGTCCGCTCGTCATTTCCCTGGCGCAGGGTGAGGGTGGCATTCAGTTCGACAATTTTACTCGGCTTACTGCGCTGCCCGTTGTAATGCACCTTACCGCCTTCAACCATTTCACGGGCTATCGCACGTGTTTTATAAAAACGTGCTGCCCACAGCCATTTATCCAGCCTGACTTCAACAGAGGGCTTCTCTTTCATGGCATCTCCTTCACATCAGTGAGGGGATCAGTCGGCGGTAGTCATTCAGTGACGGATGGCGTGCATACTGTTTTTCCGCAATACCTGAGTCGGGATTGGTCACGCCGAGGCAGTAACGAATGCCGAATTGAGCAGCGGCGTCGAGAATGGGTTCGCTGTCGTCAATAAACAGCGTCTTCTCGGCACTTATTCCCGTTTCTTCAGCCACAGCGTGCCATAACCGCTGATCCTCTTTGGGATAACCAAATGTGTGGGTGGAAAGTAATAAATCAAGGTGTGAGGCCAGTCCGGTATGCTCCAGCTTCACCGCCAGGTTATGTGGATGTGCGTTAGTCAGCAAAATACGTCGCTTACCGGACGCTTTTAAGGCATCAAGAAACGGAACCGTATCTTCACGCAGCACTGCACGCGGCCCCTGTTCCGTCGTCATGGCGCAAATATCCAGACCCAGGCACTCGCTCCAGTAATCCAGGCAGTACCAGTTTAGCGTATGCTGTACGGCATGATACTGCTGGCGAATATATTCCTGAGCTTCCCGGGGGGTAATGCCTTGCTGAGCGCCATAGGTTTCCGGCACCAGTTTTTGCCAGAAATAGTTATCGAACGCCAGATCGAGCAGCGTGCCGTCCATGTCCAGCAAGACCGTGTCGACATTCTGCCAGGCAATATCAAGACACTTCATCATTCAAGCTGCCCCTGCGTTTGTTGACCCCAGAGACTGACTTTCATCAGCACCTGGGAATTATCCTGAGGAAAATTAGATGCGCGACAGGGTAGCATATCCTGTCGCGCGGGCGTGTTATCGAATCAGGCTTTCCGGGTCGTCAATCAGCGTTGGATTCAGGCAACTTTCGTAGTATCCCTGAATTTCCGCGATGCGGGAGCGGTGACGCTGGTAGCGTCTGAAGGCCTGAACGCCGTTGTAGATGGCGCAACCCAGCATGCTAAACATCAACAGCGTGGTGCCAAGATAACGCCATAAGCCCGCGCGATCAGGGATTCGATGCAGGCCAATGTGCTGAGTGCCGTTGGCGTCGGTAGAGATATTGGTGACAATTCCTTCAGCGCGGAAGGGAGTCTGCATTAGCATCTGCGCCAGGCGCTGGAAGGCGCTCCACTGTTCTTGCGGCGGGTAGTCGTACAGAGAGGTCGATGGCCAGGCTTGATCGACCAGATCGCTGCCTTCATCACTAATAATCAGGAATCCCCCCGGGGCAGGGCTGTTCAGCGCCTGAGCCGCCCGTGCGGTCTCTCGTGAAATAAACGGTGCTGTAGACGTATTCACCAGATTATCCAGCGACTCTGCGCTAACCGGTCGCAGCAGAACGTTTACGCCATCCAGCTTCCCGGCGTTTGCCCGCTTAACCAGCGCAGTCCAGTCTTTACTGTTGCCTAAATTAACCAGCGCATTTTTCAGGCGCACGCATTCATCCTCGGCGGCGCACAGATCGGCAGTTTTCAGGACAATTTCACCAAAATCATCCAGCAGTACCATACCGGATTTTTGGATTGCCGAACGTAGCGATGCGCTGACACGGGAGTCATCATCTGGTTTTGGATGGAGCTGACGGTTGACGGCCTGCGTTAGCGCAATGGCTTTATTCACCAGATCGGATTCTGGCAACGGCAGCGCACGGGCATCGTTCCAGATAATTTGCGAGCAGTCGAAAGGCGTAAAAGGCGTGGCGGGCAGCGCGCTCCAGCTCCCTGGTGTATGAATATTACACATTCCCGTACCGCTCAGATGCAGTGTGTCACCAACACGAACGCCTGCGTTTTCAAGCTGCTTAACGCTGGTGGCTTCGATAGTTTGTGCGCCTTTCATCCATGAAAGGGTGAATTTTATCGGCATATCCAGCGGGATCCAAAACAGCAGCATCAGCAATACCAGCAACGAGCCGCCAGCGATGACGGCGCTGCGTAACCAGTGTTGTAGCGGAAAGTTTTTTACTTCGTCGTGCAGGGATAAAAAACGGCCCTGGCGGACAACGTGGCGATCCAGATAAATATCGATATCCGTTTGCTGCCCGAGGTCCTGCGCAATGTATGGCTGCCAGTGAGGCGGGTAAATCAAATCGATAATTCCCAGCGAGATATTATTGATTTGCTCCTGGTCGTTTTCACCAAATAGTCCCCACCGGCGCGGGGTTCCACGCAGACAATGTATTTCCCGCAGCGCGGTTTTAGACGGCGGGGCAAACAATCCCCACAGCCCAGCGGCCAGCAGCAGCACGGCTCCGCCGACCATCCACGGCACGAAAGTATCCGGCATAATTAAACAGAAAAAGAACAGCAGGAACGAAGCCACAATCAGTAACGCTTCGCGCAGCCCCGCAGGGCGGCTAAGTACATACTCTTCGTGTGTTTCCTGGCGAATATTCAGCAATTCAATCTGCTCACTCTCTTCGCCGCGAATGGATGCCTGCGTAGACGCGGTGTGTTGCAGCGCGTAGCCACGCGCCTCCTGCATATACTCTTGCAGTGTGTGCCCGTTTAAAGAGATAACCAAAGGCAGCGTATTGGTGTGGATCAGCTCAACGTTATTTTCGTCATTGATGTACTGTTCCCAGAATGGAGGCAGGTGTACCTCAACGGAGTCCAGATAGTAGCGCCATTTGTTAGGATCGTCGGTGGTGATGCCATAGCGCGTAATCGAATGAGTCAGAACGATGACGCTGTTACTTTGGGAATTCAACGTTAACGATACAGGCGCAGTACTGGCTCCTGTTGGGCCAGGAACTTGCTGAATTTGACTGAGGTTTTCAAGATAGTTTTCGACTGCACCACGCTCTTCGGGTGTCAGTTTACGCTTTGTCGCGTCTGAGAATACGTTGCTCCAGGGCAATTTTTGCCGCCTGGATTTTAATCTGAGTAGCCAACCTGCAAGTAACGAGCAGGCCAGCAAAGCAGCTAAAAAAATCAGAATGGTGCTCATGCTTTCCCCATCTTACTTAGTCTGTCAGGTGTAGTCAGTCGCACCTTGTACAATATTCGTGATTCTGTGGTTGGCTATCGGCAAGCGTGGAGTTGAACTTGAGCATCTTTATGAACAGCCCAGTAAATGCGAATAATAGCAAAATCACTAAAAACGGAATATCAGCAAATTCCTGGAGTTATTTCAACCTATTGACTTTTAATTTGAAATGAGAATTAACTTTTAGTACGTTACATAAATGTAAATAAACGGCAATTCACGTTGCCGAAACCGTGCGGTCTATCGCACAATGACCCCAGATTTCACAGCAAAGATCCTCATGATGAGCAAATCATTACAGAAACCCACGATTTTGAAAGTGGAAACCGTCGCACAATCCCGGTTGTTTAAAATCGAAAGCGTGGACCTTGAGTTCAGCAACGGCGTACGCCGCGTGTATGAACGTATGCGCCCGTCCACTCGCGAAGCGGTAATGATTGTGCCGATTGTTGACGACCACCTGATTCTTATCCGCGAATATGCGGTGGGGACAGAATCCTACGAACTTGGGTTTTCTAAGGGATTAATCGATCCCGGTGAAAGCGTGTTTGACGCGGCGAATCGGGAGCTGAAAGAAGAAGTGGGATTTGGGGCAAAGGACCTGACGTTTTTGAAAAAACTCAGCATGGCACCCTCCTATTTCTCCAGCAAGATGAACATCGTGGTGGCGGAGGATCTTTATCCTGAATCGTTGGAAGGCGATGAACCAGAACCGTTACCACAAGTGCGCTGGCCGCTGGCACATTTGATGGACCTGTTAGAAGATCCTGATTTTCATGAAGCGCGTAATGTGAGCGCACTGTTTCTGGTTCGCGAATGGCTGAAAGGACAGGGACGACTTTGATTTTTATGTCCGGTGGTGCTGTCGCTTATCCGGCCTACGATTTAGCCACTGTACGTAGGCCGGATGAGCAACGCACCATCCGGCAAAAGATTAGAACAACTCGTGTGTCTCACCATTATCGATAATGGTTGTCCCCACTTCATGTACAGCCTGCTGAGTTGGCTGCGTGCCCTCAATAAAATACTCTTCGCGACTGTTTCCGCCGCTCGCCAGTTGCCCAGTACTGCGATCAATATTGACCGTCACGATGCCAGGCGGTGGCGTCAGCGGCTGCTCAGGAACGCCTTCTAACACACTCTTCATGTAGGCATCCCACGCCGGCTGTGCGCTCTTTGCTCCACCTTCATAGCCAGAGATTTGATCTTTGATTGCACCAGAGGCGGTGGAGTGTCCGAGATTGCGGCGATGATCGTCAAAACCGATCCATACCGAGGTTACAACCCCAGGCCCATAGCCGGAGAACCATGCATCTTTAGAGCTGTTGGTGGTCCCGGTTTTACCGCCGATATCACGACGTTGTAAATCGCGACCCGCACGCCAACCGGTTCCCATCCAGCCCGGCTCGCCGAAGATATTGGTGTTCAGCGCGCTTTTAATCAGGAAAGCCAGCGGTGTGTTGATCACGTGAGGAGCATATTCCTGTGTCCCGCTTTGTGCGACCAGCGCCTGATTAGCCTGCTCAAGCTTCGGCATCGGCACGGTGGAATTCTGCTGTTCCTGCGAGATGGCGACGTCCTCAACGTTACTGTTTTCCAGTACGTTAGACTTCTGGGTATCACCATAAATGACAGGAATATCACACTCCGGGCAGGCAATTTTCGGCTTCGCTTCGAAGATGACCCCGCCCTGATCGCTTTCAATCTTGCTGATAAACCATGGGTCAACCAGGAAACCACCGTTGGCCATAACCGCGTAGCCGCGTGCCACCTGCATTGGGGTGAATGATGCGGAACCCAGAGCCAGTGATTCGGTGTGGACAATGTTCTGTGCCGGGAAGCCGAAACGCTGCAGATATTCTGCCGCGTAGTCCACGCCCATCGCTCGCATCGCGCGAACCATCACGACGTTCTTCGACTGACCGAGTCCCTGACGTAAGCGGATAGGCCCGGCGTACTGCGGCGGTGAGTTTTTCGGCTGCCAGTCAGAACCGGCACCCGCATCCCAGCGAGAAATCGGCACGTCATTCAGCATACTTGCCAGCGTCAGACCTTTATCCATCGCGGCGGTATAGAGGAATGGTTTGATATTCGAACCGACCTGACGCAACGCCTGAGTTGCACGGTTGAATTTGCTCTGATTGAAATCAAAACCACCCACCAGCGCCAGTACCGCACCGTTTTGCGGGTTGATAGAGACCAGGGCGGAGTTAACGTCCGGTACTTGTGCCAACCACCAGGCATCGCCGACCTGGCGTACCCAGATTTGCTGACCTGTCTGGACGACATCTGTCACTTTACGCGGTGTCGGGCCTTGTTGTGTATCTGAACGGTATGGACGCGCCCAGCGCATGCCTTCCATGCGCAATGCAACCGACGTGCCGTCTGCCAGTGTAGCTGTTGCTTCCTGCGGATTAGCGCTGGTGATCGCCGCCGGTAGTAATGGTCCGTAGGTTGGGAGAGCTTTCAGCGAATCGGTGATTTTTTTGGTATCCCAGGCGCTTTCACCCACTTTCCACAACACATTCGACGGGCCGCGGTAGCCGTGGCGCATGTCGTAATCCATTACGTTGTTGCGTACTGCCTGCTGGGCTGCTTGCTGTACTTTGCGTGTGATGGTGGTGGTGATGCGATACCCGTCTTCATAGGCTTTTTCGCCATAACGGCTATACATCTCCTGACGTACCATCTCTGATAAATAGGGTGCAGAGAAGGCTATTTCCGGAGCGTGGTAGTTGGCGTCAATGGCTTCGCTACGCGCTTGATCGTACTGGGCCTCGGTAATGTAGTTCTCGCTCAACATACGTGACAACACGACGTTACGTCTCGCGGTAGCTCGGTCCATTGAATAGAGCGGGTTGAATGTTGACGGCGCTTTTGGCAGCCCGGCAATTACGGCTATCTCGCTTAAGCTGAGCTGGTCGACCGTCTTGCCGAAATAGACCTGTGCCGCGGCACCCACGCCATACGCGCGATACCCCAGATAAATCTTGTTCAGATAAAGCTCGAGGATCTCGTCTTTACTCAGCAATTGCTCAATGCGGATCGCTAGGAACACCTCTTTGATCTTACGCATCAGCGTGCGTTCCGGGCTAAGGAAGAAGTTTCTCGCCAGCTGTTGGGTAATGGTACTTGCCCCCTGCGACGCATGGCCGGAGAACAGCGCTACGCTTGCCGCACGGAAGATCCCGACCGGGTCAACACCATGATGCTCATAAAAACGGCTGTCTTCTGTCGCGATAAAAGCTTTGACCATTTCCGGCGGCATTTGATCCAGCGTTACCGGGATTCGGCGTTTCTCGCCATATTGCGCGATCAGCTCGCCGTCAGCGCTGTAAACCTGCATCGGGATCTGCAAACGTACATCTTTTAACGTCGCGACGTCAGGTAATTGCGGCTCAATATAGCGATAGAGGCCATAAATCGAGCCTGCTCCAAGCAGGATGCAACATACTGCAAGGATTAATAAATACTTTACGAACTTCACTGGAGATTTCCCATTTAGTGGCATTTGGGCAGTTTATAAACAAACGCGCGGTAGTATAAAGGCAAGCCAGACGCATTGATATACCCGTTAAAGCAACGGGTGATAAGGAGATCATCAGCAATGGCTTTCAGTATCTGGAAAATTGGTCTGCATATTCAGCAACATGAAGTGCTGGCTGTTGTCGTCTCTCGTGACGGCTCTGGTTGGTTTCTACCACGCTGGTGGCGTATGCCATTGGCACGTCAGGTTATCGTTGAGGGTCACATTCGCGAGCCTGAACAGCTTGCGGCAGTGTTAATGCCGTGGAGTCGTGAGCTTCCCCGCCGACACCATATCTATCTGTCCTTTCCCGCCAACAGGACACTACAAAAAAAATTTCCACGCCCTGCAATGACCTTACGTGAGCCAGAACAAACGGCATGGTTGTCGGGGTCTATGGCACGTGAGCTGGATATGGAGCCGGATGCGCTGAATTTTGATTATAGTGAAGATACGTTAAGCCCGGCATTTAACGTGACAGCTGCGCAAAGCAAAGAAATTTCAGCACTCCTGACACTGATGCAAACGCTGAAAGTACAGGTTGCTGCCATCACGCCTGATGCCAGCGCACTACAACGCTTTATTTCCTATTTGCCACCGCATCAACAGTGTCTGGCCTGGCGTGACGATGAGCAATGGCTATGGGCGACCCGTTATGCCTGGGGACGTAAATCGGCAAGTGATATTACCGGTCTTGACGATCTTGCTGCGACATTATCTCTGGCAACAGAAAACATTGCTCTGTGCGCGCCCAAAGGATTCGATCCCTTAAGCGTCGTGTCTGTCCGCCAGCCGCCCATTCCTCCAGAAAGCCACGTTTTTGCCATTGCACTGGGTCTTGCTATGGGGGAAATGGAATGATGACACCGACAATCAATCTTTTGCCCTGGCGTCAGTCACGACGCAATGCCTGCCTGCGGTTTTGGGGGGCTTTATTTAGCGGTTCACTGCTGTTGATTGTCGGCTGCGCGTTGAGCTATTACGCCGTTACCCGTGTAGAAAACCGGGCTGATACTGTGCTGATAACCGCCGAAAAAATGCGGGCTGATGCCCTGGCGGCGCTAAAGCCTCGTTTGCAACTACGTCAGCAACAATGGCAACAAGCTCAGCAACGAGAAAGACTGCGTGATCAGACGCGAAGTTGGCAGCCCATTCTGGAAGGGCTGGCGGCTCTGTTACCAGAGCATGCGTGGTTGACGAAAATGACCTGGCAGCAAGATACGCTGGAAATTACCGGCAGTACGCTGAACTTTGCTGCATTAAAAGTGCTGGAAAATCAATTGCATCAGCAGACCTTTCTTCAGGTAGGTAGCCCAGGGGAAACACAGCAGGATGCACAGGGCCGTTGGCATTTCCACTATCGTCTGATACGGAGCGCTACGCATGATAGCCCTCTGTGATGGCTGGTTGACACAATCGCCGCGTTTTCGCACCGCCTGTTGGGCTGGCTGGAGTTTTGCGCTGGTTATTATTGTCGCGTTATGCCTGTTTTACCCTGCGGTGCAGGTGCGAAATGCACAACGAACAGCGTTAACACAGCAACGTGCGGTAATTCAATTGCAGTGGCGAAACCTGTACCAGTTGGCTGCTTCGGTCGACTCAACGCTTTCGGCAACTGAAGAGAAGATAATTCCTTTTTCTGCTTTAGCGTTCCAGACCCCTGTTACACGTTTGATTCACTGGCAACCCTCCGCGCAGGGGGGCGAGCTGGCGCTGAGGTCAGCCTGGGATGCGATCCCGCCAATGTTCGGGCGTTTGGCGGAGCAGGGAATGAGTGTCAATCGGTTCTCTCTCAGCGTGGAGGATGCTGAGCTGCTATTAACGATACAGCTGGAGCGTCTGAATGAAGGGTAAACGCTGGCTGTTGGTGTGTTCCAGCTTGCTGATATTGACCGGTATGCGTAATCCCTTCCAGCCGCCAGAAGATCACTGTCAGCTTTCTGAACTATCGACGTGGCGCTATCAAGGCGCCGTGATCAAGGGAGAGCGAACGATAGGCCTGGTGCTGGATGGCAAGCATAAATGGCGGCGTGTAGAGCAGCACGATGTTTTGAACAGTGGCTGGACGGTCTCTCAGGTTACGGCGCAAAACATGACCATTGACACGGATAAAAATTGCGAGCCGTCACGGAGGCAATGGCAACGACAAGGAGAGGTGAATGAAGCGATGGATAGCGGCAGTTCTGATGACAATAGTTCCCACCTTGCTGGCGGGGAAAACGCAAAACGTGACGCTGGTGGTGGATGAGGTTCCAGTTGTTCAGGTGCTGCAGGCGCTTGCTGAACAGGAAGGCAAAAATCTGGTGGTTTCTCCCGATGTCAGTGGCGTACTGTCACTGCACCTGGCTGATGTACCGTGGAAGTTGGCATTCCAGACTGTGGTGAAAAGCGCCGGACTGGTACTGCGCCAGGAGGGAAACATCCTGCATGTGCATTCTGTTCGCTGGCAGAATGAAAATGCGGCACGTCAGGAGAGTGATCAGGTACGGATTCAGGCGAGTCTACCGCTGGAACATCGCAACATAATTTTGCACTACGCTGATGCAACAGAGCTGGCTAAAGCCGGTGAGAAGCTGCTGAGTGCAAAGGGCAGCATGACGGTCGACAAACGAACCAACCGGTTATTACTGCGTGATAACAACGTTGCGCTGCTCGCTCTGGAGAAGTGGGTGGCGCAAATGGATTTACCCGTTGAGCAGGTTGAACTGGCGGCACACATTGTTACGATTAATGAGAAAAGTCTGCGCGAGCTGGGAGTTAAGTGGTCACTGGCTGATGCACAACAATCGGCGACGGTGGGTGATGTCACGACGCTTGTCAGCGATCTCTCCGTACCTGCTGCGACCACCCGTGTAGGGTTTAACATTGGGCGTATTAATGGGCGTTTACTTGAGCTGGAGCTTTCTGCGCTCGAGCAAAAGCAGCAGCTCGATATTATTGCCAGCCCACGGTTACTGGCATCTCACTTGCAACCTGCCAGTATTAAGCAGGGGAGTGAGATCCCTTACCAGGTTTCCAGCGGAGAAAGTGGCGCGACCTCCGTTGAGTTCAAGGAGGCTGTGCTGGGAATGGAAGTCACGCCAACAGTGCTGCAGCAAGGGCGGATTAGACTTAAACTACATATCAGCCAGAATGTTCCCGGTCAGGTATTACAACAAGCGGATGGCGAAGTGCTGGCTATTGATAAGCAAGAGATTGAAACCCAGGTAGAAGTAAAAAGTGGAGAAACAATCGCACTGGGTGGGATTTTTTCGCGTAAAAATAAATCTGCGGAGGACAGCGTCCCGCTGTTAGGCGATATCCCCTGGCTGGGTTATTTTTTTCGTCATGACGGCAAAGAAGATGAGCGACGCGAGTTAGTCGTGTTTATCACGCCAAGACTGGTCCCGACAGAATAACTTATGCAGGAAAAGCCGTTGTTTTTGCACTGAACACGTTTCAGGGATTTGACGTGCGGGTGTATTTAGCATACAAGGAGTACCGATTTGAGCGTCGGTACTTTTCTTTACTTATGCGAGCAGTGAACATGCCTTGCCTTTCTGGTGGTGTGTCATTGGCTTATTTGGCCTCATTTGGCTACGCGATACGTCGCTGAGCCTGATGTTTACGGGGTAGCTTATCTACCACAACCAGAAATGCGCAAGGATTGGTGATTTATTCAGTTGCCAAACCCGCTTGAGTATTGAGATAATTTTCAGTCTGACTCTCGCAATATCTTATGAGGTTTCAGTTCATGTCCTGCTGCGCTGTGTGTCTGCGAAGCGGGTTTACCATTAACGAATAGTCTTAGTAGTACCGAAAAAATGGCAGAGAAACGCAATATCTTTCTGGTTGGGCCTATGGGTGCCGGAAAAAGCACTATTGGGCGCCAGTTAGCTCAACAACTCAATATGGAATTTTACGATTCTGATCAAGAGATTGAGAAACGAACCGGAGCTGATGTGGGCTGGGTCTTCGATGTAGAAGGTGAAGACGGCTTCCGTGATCGCGAAGAAAAAGTCATCAACGAGTTGACGGAAAAACAGGGTATTGTGCTGGCAACTGGCGGTGGCTCTGTTAAATCACGTGAAACACGTAACCGTCTTTCCGCTCGTGGCGTCGTGGTCTATCTTGAAACGACAATTGAAAAACAACTTGCGCGAACTCAACGCGACAAGAAACGCCCGCTGCTGCAGGTAGAATCGCCGCCTCGTGAAGTTCTGGAAGCGTTGGCTGATGAACGCAATCCTCTGTATGAAGAGATTGCTGACGTGACCATTCGCACCGATGATCAGAGCGCAAAAGTCGTGGCAAACCAGATTATTCATATGTTGGAAAGCAACTGATTCTGGCTTAATACACTCGTCTGCGGGTACAAGTAACTAAGGTGGATGTCGCGTCATGGAGAGGATTACAGTCACTCTCGGGGAACGTAGTTACCCTATCACCATCGCGGCTGGTTTGTTTAATGAACCGGCTTCATTCTTACCGCTGAAATCGGGCGATCAGGTTATGTTGGTGACCAACGAAACTCTGGCTCCCCTTTATCTCGATAAGATTCGCGGCGTACTTGAACAGGCGGGTGTTAACGTTGATAGCGTGATCCTTCCCGATGGCGAGCAATATAAAAGCCTGACGGTTCTGGACACGGTTTTCACCGCGTTACTGCAAAAACCGCACGGTCGTGATACCACGCTGGTTGCTCTCGGTGGCGGCGTGATTGGCGATCTTACCGGTTTTGCTGCGGCAAGCTATCAGCGTGGTGTACGTTTTATTCAAGTTCCGACAACGCTGTTGTCGCAGGTTGACTCCTCCGTTGGCGGCAAAACTGCCGTAAACCATCCCCTCGGTAAAAATATGATTGGCGCGTTTTACCAACCGGCCTCCGTGGTGGTGGATCTCGACTGTCTGAAAACGCTTCCTGCGCGAGAGCTGGCATCGGGACTGGCGGAAGTAATCAAGTACGGCATCATTCTTGACGGTGAATTTTTCAGTTGGCTGGAAGAAAATCTGGACGCGCTGTTACGTCTGGATGGCCCGGCAATGGCGTACTGTATCCGCCGTTGTTGTGAGCTGAAAGCAGAAGTTGTCGCAGCAGACGAGCGCGAAATGGGCTTACGTGCTTTACTGAATCTGGGGCATACGTTTGGCCACGCAATCGAAGCTGAAATGGGTTATGGCAATTGGTTGCATGGTGAAGCTGTTGCAGCAGGTATGGTGATGGCGGCTCGTACGTCAGAGCGCCTGGGCCAGTTTACCTCCTCTGATACGCAGCGCATCATTACGCTGCTTAAGCGAGCAGGCTTACCGGTTAATGGACCTCGTGAGATGTCCACTCAGGCATATTTGCCGCACATGCTGCGTGATAAGAAAGTGTTGGCGGGAGAGATTCGTTTAGTGCTTCCGCTGGCCATAGGGAAGAGTGAAGTACGCGGCGGAGTGTCGCACGAGGTGGTTCTTAACGCTATTGCTGATTGCCAGCAGGTGTAACAACAAGAAAGGTCCGACTTGCGTTGCAAAGCGTAAGTCTTTTAGCTTCAGGTTATGTGCAAAGTCGTAAGCATTAACCTTTGAGTGGGGTGTTAAATGGATGAATTCAAACCAGAAGACGAGCTGAAACCCGATCCCAGCGATCGTCGCACTGGTCGTTCTCGTCAATCGTCTGAACGTGATAATGAGCCGCAAATCAATTTTGATGATGTTGATCTGGATGCCGACGATCGTCGTCCAACGCGTGCGCGTAAAGAGCGTGATGAAGAGCAAGAAGTTGAAGAAGACTATGAATCTGATGACGAAGCCGTGGATGAAGAGCGTGTAGAACGTCGTCCGCGTAAGCGTAAACAAGCTGCCAGTAAACCTGCCTCTCGTCAGTACATGATGATGGGCGTAGGTGTCCTGGTGCTATTGCTGTTGATCATCGGTATCGGTTCAGCGCTGAAGGCCCCCTCATCCTCCTCTTCCAGTGATCAGACTGCGTCTGGCGAGAAGAGCATCGATCTTTCTGGCAGTAACGCAACGGATCAAGCGAGCACGGCTCAGCCGGCTGGCAATACGCAGCAGGATGTTTCTCTGCCACCGATTTCCTCTACACCGACCCAAGGACAGGCACCTGCTGCCGCTGAAGGTCAGCAGCGGGTTGAAGTGCAGGGCGATCTGAACAATGCCCTGACGCAGCCGCAAGGCCAGGAACAAGTTAATAATGTGGTAGTGAATTCTACGCTGCCCACTGAACCTGCTACCGTTGCACCAATTCGCAATGGCAATACGGCACGTCAGACTGCTACAACAGAACCTGCGGAACGCCACGCAACTACGCGTCCGGCAGAACGCAAACAGGTTGTTATTGAGCCGAAGAGTAAGCCGCAAACTACAGTGAAAGCGACGCCGACAGAGCCAAAACCGGTTGCTCAGGCGAAACGCACTGAACCGACAGCGCCAGTCACTACGACGAAAGCGCCAGCCGTGACAGCTACACCAAAAGCGACAACTGAGCCAAAAGCAACCGTAAGTACGACGCCTGCCCAGACTGCTGCACCTGCGACAACGACTACAACACCTGTTGCTGGCGGCGCGAAAAGTGCAGGGAATGTTGGTGCTTTAAAATCCGCACCGTCCAGTCATTACACTTTGCAGCTCAGCAGTTCTTCTAACTACGACAACCTGAATGGTTGGGCGAAGAAAGAGAACCTGAAAAACTACGTGGTGTATCAGACGACGCGTAACGGTCAACCGTGGTATGTTCTGGTGACTGGCGTGTATGCGTCTAAAGATGACGCTAAACGTGCAGTGTCTACGTTGCCTGCCGATATTCAGGCGAAAAATCCGTGGGCAAAACCGCTGCATCAGGTTCAGGCAGATTTGAAGTAAGATAGGCTATGTTCTGCAATTGTTTGATGTTTCGCCCAATTGCGGGACAAAGACTAAAGCGCAGGATGCTGTCGGAGCTTTCTCCACAGCCGGAGAAGGTGTAATTAGTTAGTCAGCATGAAAAAAAATCGCGCTTTTCTGAAGTGGGCAGGGGGAAAATACCCCCTGCTTGATGATATCAAGCGGCATTTGCCCCAAGGTGAATGTCTGGTTGAACCCTTCGTGGGTGCCGGGTCGGTGTTCCTCAACACCGACTTTTCTCGTTATATTCTTGCCGATATCAACAGCGACCTCATCAGTCTCTATAACATCGTGAAGGCGCGTACTGATGAGTATGTGCAGGCTTCACGCGAGCTGTTTGTACCTGAAACTAATCAGGCTGAGGTGTACTATCAGTATCGGGAAGAATTTAATGCCTGTCAGGATCCGTTTCGACGTGCGGTGCTGTTCTTATATCTGAACCGTTTTGGCTACAATGGCCTGTGTCGTTATAACCTCCGTGGCGAATTTAACGTGCCATTTGGCCGTTATAAAAAACCCTATTTCCCGGAAGCAGAGTTGTATCATTTTGCAGAAAAAGCGCAGAATGCAGAATTCCATTGCCTTTCGTATGAAGAGTGCATGGATCGTGCCGATGTAAACTCTGTCGTCTATTGTGATCCGCCGTATGCCCCATTGTCTGCTACGGCGAATTTCACCGCTTATCATACCAACAGCTTCAGCCCAAAAGAGCAGGCCCGTTTGGCTGAGATGGCAGAAAAGCTGGTCAGTAAGCGAATCCCGGTGTTAATTTCGAACCATGACACGCCCGATACCCGAGAGTGGTACAAAGCGGCGAAACATTTTCAGGTCAAAGTGCGGCGCAGTATAAGCAGCAACGGCGGCACACGTAAAAAGGTGAACGAATTGCTGGCTCTGTACAAACCAGGGGTCGTAACGCCTGCGAAAAAATAATTCTCAAGGAGAAGCGGATGAAACAGTATTTGATTGCCCCCTCAATTCTGTCGGCTGATTTTGCCCGCCTGGGTGAGGACACCGCGAGAGCATTAGCTGCCGGTGCCGATGTCGTGCACTTCGACGTCATGGACAACCACTATGTACCGAATCTGACTATCGGGCCGATGGTGTTGAAGTCGCTGCGTAAATATGGGATCACTGCCCCAATTGATGTCCATCTGATGGTGAAGCCGGTTGATCGTATTGTCCCGGACTTTGCTGCGGCAGGAGCCAGCATCATTACTTTTCATCCTGAAGCCTCCGAGCATGTCGACCGCACTTTACAGCTCATCAAAGAGAATGGTTGCAAGGCGGGTCTGGTGTTTAACCCGGCAACACCGCTGAGCTACCTGGACTACGTAATGGATAAGCTGGATGTGATCCTGCTGATGTCCGTAAATCCGGGGTTTGGCGGGCAGTCTTTCATTCCGCAAACGCTGGAAAAATTACGTGAAGTCCGTCGCCGTATTGATGAATCCGGCTATGACATCCGCCTGGAAGTCGATGGCGGCGTCAAGGTGAACAACATTGGCGAAATCGCGGCAGCGGGTGCTGATATGTTTGTCGCAGGCTCTGCAATTTTCGACCAACCAGACTACAAAAAAGTCATTGATGAAATGCGCAATGAATTGGCGAAGGTAAGTCATGCATAAATTTCAGGACATTCGTGGCGTTGCATTCGACCTCGACGGTACGCTGGTTGACAGTGCGCCAGGATTAGCCGCAGCGGTGGATATGGCGCTGTACGCGCTGGAGTTACCGACGGCGGGTGAAGAACGCGTGATTACCTGGATAGGTAATGGCGCTGATGTGTTGATGGAGCGTGCGCTCACCTGGGCTCGTCTGGAGCGTGCCACGCTGCGTAAAACGATGGGTAAACCGCCCGTAGATGACGACATTCCTGCTCAAGAGCAGGTGCGTATTTTACGTAAGCTGTTCGACCGCTATTACGGTGATATCGCTGAAGAAGGAACCTTCTTGTTCCCTCATGTTGCTGATACGCTGGGTGCGTTGCATGCGCAAGGCCTGCCGTTAGGCCTGGTGACCAACAAACCAACGCCGTTTGTGGCGCCGTTGCTCAACGCATTGGACATCGCCAAATATTTTAGCGTGGTCATCGGTGGTGACGACGTGAAAAACAAAAAACCGCATCCCGATCCACTACTGTTAGTGGCTGACAGGATGGGGATTCCCCCCGAGCAATTGCTCTTTGTGGGCGATTCGCGCAATGATATTCAGGCCGCAAAAGCGGCTGGTTGTCCCTCAGTTGGCCTAACGTATGGTTATAACTACGGTGAAGGGATAGATCTCAGCCAGCCAGATGTAATTTACGACAGCATTAATGACCTTCTGCCCGCACTCGGGCTTCCGCATAGCGAAAATCAGGAATTGAAAAATGACTAAGCCCATCGTTTTTAGTGGCGCACAGCCCTCAGGTGAATTGACCATTGGCAACTATATGGGTGCGCTGCGTCAATGGGTAAACATGCAGGATGACTACCATTGCATCTACTGTATTGTGGACCAGCATGCTATCACCGTCCGTCAGGATGCTCAGAAGCTGCGTAAAGCAACACTGGATACGCTGGCGCTTTATCTGGCGTGTGGTATCGATCCTGAGAAAAGCACCATTTTTGTTCAGTCCCACGTACCAGAGCATGCACAGTTAGGCTGGGCGCTGAACTGCTACACCTATTTTGGTGAACTGAGCCGTATGACCCAGTTCAAAGACAAATCTGCGCGCTACGCTGAGAACATCAACGCCGGTCTGTTTGACTATCCGGTACTGATGGCCGCTGATATTCTGCTGTACCAGACGAATCTGGTACCGGTAGGTGAGGATCAGAAGCAGCACCTGGAACTGAGCCGCGATGTTGCTCAGCGTTTTAATGCGCTGTATGGCGATATCTTTAAAGTGCCTGAGCCGTTTATTCCTAAATCTGGTGCGCGCGTGATGTCCCTGCTGGAGCCGACGAAGAAAATGTCTAAGTCGGATGACAACCGTAACAACGTGATCGGCCTGCTGGAAGATCCGAAATCAGTGGTTAAAAAAATCAAACGTGCAATGACGGATTCCGATGAGCCGCCTGTTGTGCGCTACGATCTGCAGAATAAAGCGGGTGTTGCTAACCTGCTGGATATTCTCTCTGCCGTGACCGGCCAGAGCATTCCAGAACTGGAACAGCACTTTGAAGGCAAAATGTATGGTCACCTGAAAGGCGAAGTTGCGGAAGCTGTTTCCGGTATGCTGACTGAGCTTCAGGAGCGCTACCACCGTTATCGTAATGATGAAGCTTTCCTGCAGAAAGTAATGAAAGACGGCGCAGAAAAAGCCAGTGCTCGCGCATCTGAAACGCTGAAAGCGGTTTATGAAGCGATTGGTTTTGTCGCTAAGCCGTGATTCATTCAGTGTTATTAAAAAAACCGGGTAAACCCCGGTTTTTTTTCGTCTGTGTTTTTTGCAACCCACAAAAATTGTGAAGCGCTTCGCCGTTTGCACATTCCCCCATTGCGTTATACCTTCAATTTAATGAAGATATAAATATTCAATTTACTGAAAATATATGATGAGCCGGACATTTATCAAGAAAGAGGGGGTTGTGCAGACAACCCTGGCCCGTTACTTGCTCGGAGAGAAGTGCGGTAACCGTTTGAAAACGATTGATGAACTGGCAAATGAATGCCATTCATCGGTAGGGTTAACGCAGGCCGCGCTTAAAACGCTGGAATCCTCAGGGGCGATCCGTATTGAACGTCGCGGGCGCAACGGTAGCTATCTGGTGGAGATGGATAATCGGACGTTGTTGAAGCATGTCGACATCAATAACGTGGTCTGTGCAATGCCGCTGCCCTATACCCGTTTATATGAAGGGCTGGCGAGTGGGTTGAAGGCACAGTTTGACGGCATTCCATTTTATTACGCGCATATGCGTGGGGCAGATATTCGTGTGGAATGTTTGCTAAATGGTGTCTACGACATGGCGGTTGTTTCCCGTCTGGCGGCGGAAAGCTACCTTGCGCAAAATGGGCTTTTCATCGCACTGGCGCTGGGGCCGCACACTTATGTAGGTGAACACCAGTTAATCTGTCGCAAGGGTGAGTCCGGGAGCGTGAAGCGTGTTGGGTTGGATAATCGTTCGGCAGATCAGAAGATCATGACCGAAGCCTGTTTTGGCGAGCGTGATGTTGAGCTAATTGATCTTCCTTATCACGAAAGCCTTCAGCGTATTGCGAAAGGGGATGTAGATGCGGTTATCTGGAATGTGGTTGCGGAGGCTGAACTGGCGGTGCTGGGATTAGAAGCTACACCGCTGACTAGCGACCCGAGATTCCTTCAGGCCACGGAGGCTGTGGTGCTGACCCGGACAGATGATTATCCGATGCAGCAATTGCTACGTACCATCGTTAACAAAGAGGCGCTGCTTGCCCATCAGCAACGAGTGGCAAATGGCGAGCAGGAACCCAGTTATTAAGCGAAGGGCATGGGATGGAAAACAGACTGAACCTGCTGTGTGACGCAGGCGTTATCGACCAAGATATCTGTAGCGGCATGCTGCAGGTTGTGAAGCGACTGGATGAAGAGTGGCGTTTGCCGGTTTATTCCGAGCAAGGGACGATGGCGATGACCCATATGGCAAGTGCATTAATGCGCAGTCGTCGGGGAGAAGTGATTGAAGCGCTGGATGATGAACTGCTGACAGAACTGACGCAATCCAACCTCTGGCCAACTATTTTGTTGGTACACCAGATTTTGCTGAAAGAGTTTGCGGTGACACTGCATCCGAATGAAGAGGGGTATCTGTTGGCAAATCTGTACGGTTTGTGGATGGCGGCGCACGAAGCCGTCTGAAGTAAAAAGAGTATCGGCGTATTGCACTTTAAATATTCAAAAAAATGAATATTTAACTGAGGGATTAGAAACGAGGCATACAGATGTTTATACATGCATTGAAACGCCAGAACCCTGCTCTTATTACTGCTGCGGTTAGCTTGTGGCAGAAGGGAAAGATCGCTCCGGACAGTTGGGTCATTGATGTTGACCAGGTGATGGAGAATGGCAAACGCCTGCTAGACGTAGCCAGACAGCACGGTATGTCACTCTATTTGATGACGAAGCAGATAGGTCGTAATCCCTGGCTGGCGGACAAGCTTTTACAGCTGGGATACGAAGGCATTGTGGTCGTTGATTACAAAGAAGGTCGGGTCATGCGACGTGCGGGGCTGCCGGTCGCACATCAGGGACACCTGGTGCAGATCCCTTCGCGACAGGTTAGTGAAGCGGTAGCTCAGGGGACCGACGTTATTACCCTGTTTTCGTTGGAGAAAGCGCGTGAGGTTTCTGCAGCAGCGCTAAAGACCGGTCGTGAACAGAGCGTAATGCTTAAAGTGTATGGCAAAGATGATTTTCTTTATCCGGGACAAGAAAGCGGTTTCCCAGTGACGTATCTGAATGAAGTGGTAAGTGAAATACGTCGTTTACCTGGCCTTCGCCTGAGCGGCTTAACGCATTTTCCTTGTCTGCTATGGGATGAGAAATCTGCCGAAACGATACCGACACCAAACCTGCACACTCTGGTGGAAGCCAGACGTCAGTTAGAGGCAGCGGGAATTGAGATTGAACAACTTAATGCCCCTTCTGCCAGCAGCTGCGCGTCGCTGCCGCTACTGGCGAAATATGGTGTAACTCATGCTGAACCAGGACATGCCCTGACAGGGACTGTCCCTTCCAATCAAAAAGGTGATCAACCTGAACGTATTGCGATGCTCTGGCTGAGTGAAATTTCGCACAATTTTCGTGGAGATAGCTATTGCTATGGCGGTGGTTATTACCGTCGCGGTCATGCGCAAAATGCACTGGTTTTTACTCCTGACAGTAATACGCCCATTGACGCGAAGCTGAAACCTGTGGACGCCAGCAGTATCGATTATTACCTGCCTCTGGCTGGAGAGTTCCCGGTGAGCAGTGCGGTGGTGTTCTGCTTCCGTACCCAAATTTTTGTGACGCGCAGTGATGTGGTGTTGGTATCCGGGATTCAACGTGGTGCGGCAGAAATTGTGGCCCGTTACGACAGCCTTGGCAACGTTCTGGAGGACTGATGGCCCGATTCGTGGTGTTGGTGATCGATAGTTTTGGCGTTGGCGCAATGAAAGACGTGGCTCGGGTCAGGCCGCAGGATGCCGGGGCAAATACCTGCGGACATATTCTTGGCAAATTACCGCAGTTGCAGCTTCCCACGCTGGAAAAACTGGGGCTGATTAACGCGTTGGGCTATACGCCTGGTGTGATGAATCCTTCTGCGTCAGCGGTTTGGGGCGTTGCTGAATTGCAACATGAAGGTGGCGACACCTTTATGGGACATCAGGAAATTTTAGGAACCCAACCACAGTCTCCGTTACGTATGCCGTTTAGCGAAGTTATTGCCGACGTTGAACGGGCACTGATTGCCGAAGGCTGGCTGGTAGAGCGACGTGGTGGCGAGTTGACGTATTTGTGGGTCAACCAGGCGGTTGCAGTGGGTGACAACCTCGAAGCCGATTTAGGTCAGGTCTATAACCTTACCGCGAACCTTTCTGTTATCCCGTTTGATGAGGTGTTGAAGATAGGGCACGTGGTACGCGAACAAGTACAAGTAGGGCGGGTGATTGCCTTTGGTGGGCAGCTTAATGACAGCCAACGCATTCTGGATGCCGCTGAGATAAAAGAAGGCCGCTTTATCGGTATTAACGCTCCGCGTTCCGGTGCTTATGAATGTGGTTTCCAGGTCAGACATATGGGCTACGGCGTTGATGATCGGGTACAGGTACCACAAAAGCTGTATGAGGTGGGAGTGCCTACGGTTCTGGTTGGTAAAGTAGCGGATATCGTCAGCAATCCTCACGGCCGCAATTGGCAAAACCTGGTAGACAGTCAGCAGATTATGGATATCACGCTGAATGAATTTCAGGCCAAATCAACAGTGTTCATCTGCACCAACATCCAGGAAACCGACCTCGCCGGACACGCAGAGGATGTCGCACGCTATGCCGAACGTTTACAGCTTGTCGATCGTAATCTTACACGTCTTCTGGCGGCTATGGCTCGGGATGATTGTTTGGTCGTCATGGCCGATCACGGCAACGATCCGACCATCGGACATAGTCACCATACCCGCGAAGTCGTACCGATATTGGTTTATCAGCAGGGACTGGAACCCACCCGGTTGGGCGTTCGTACCACGTTGTCGGATGTAGGGGCAACGGTTTGCGAGTTTTTTGGCGCGCAACCTCCACAAAACGGCACCTCTTTTCTTTCATCGTTGCGACTTACAGGAGACACCTTATGAAGATTGATACGACGGGCTATACCTACGTCCACGAGCATTTGCATATCGATCTCTCTGGTTTTAAGAACAACCTCGATTGTCGACTGGATCAGTACGATCTCATCTGTCAGGAGATGAAGGATCTGCGGGCGTTGGGCGTTCGCAACATCATTGAGATGACTAACCGATACATGGGGCGTGATCCACAATTTATGCTCGATATCATGCGTGATACGGGGATGAACGTGGTGGCCTGTACTGGCTATTACCAGGATGCGTTTTTCCCGGAGCATGTTGCGACCCGCAGCGTGGAGCAGCTTGCTCAGGAGATGATTGATGAGATCCTTATCGGTATCGATGGCAGCGAACTCAAAGCTGGGATTATTGCGGAAATTGGCTCCAGCGAAGGGGTGATTACGCCACTGGAGGAGAAGGTGTTCATTGCCGCCGCACGAGCGCATAACGAAACCGGGCGACCGGTTTCGACCCATACCTCTTTTAGCACCATGGGGCTGGAACAGCTGGCGCTACTGAAAGCGCAAGGCGTTTCGCTCTCTCGCGTGGTTGTAGGCCACTGCGATTTGAAAGATAACCTCGACAATATTCTGCACATGATCGATCTCGGCGCGTATGTGCAGTTCGACACCATCGGTAAAAACAGCTACTACCCGGACGAAAAGCGTATTGGGATGCTGCATGCGTTACGCGATCGTGGGTTGCTTAACCGCGTGATGCTCTCAATGGATATTACCCGCCGCTCCCATCTGAAAGCCAATGGCGGTAATGGTTACAACTACCTGTTAACCAACTTTATTCCACAGCTGCGCCAGTCAGGATTCAGTCAGGCCGATGTGGATACGATGTTACGTGATAACCCCTCTCAATTTTTCCAATAAGGACAGAATAATGAAAAAGATTGGCGTTGCTGGCTTACAGCGTGAGCAGATTAAAAAAACTATCGAAACAGTGGCTCCTGGCTGCTTTGAAGTCTCTATTCATAACGATATGGAAGCGGCGATGAAGGTGAAATCCGGGCAACTGGATTACTACATTGGCGCTTGTAACACCGGTGCGGGCGCGGCGTTGTCGATTGCCATTGCGGTGATTGGTTACAACAAAAGCTGCACCATTGCCAAGCCGGGGATTAAGGCGAAAGACGACCATATTGCAAAAATGATTACGGAAGGAAAAGTCGCGTTTGGTCTCTCCGTTGAACACATTGAACACGCAATCCCAATGCTGATTAACCATCTGAAATAAAGGCACGAATATGGATCTGTATATTCAGATTATCGTGGTGGCCTGCCTGACCGGTATGACATCACTGCTGGCGCATCGGTCAGCTGCCGTATTCCATGACGGCATTCGCCCAATTCTGCCGCAGCTTATCGAAGGTAACATGAACCGCCGCGAGGCGGGGAGTATTGCCTTTGGTCTGAGCATTGGTTTTGTGGCGTCAGTGGGGATTTCGTTCACCCTGAAAACCGGGTTGCTCAACGCCTGGTTGCTGTTCCTGCCGACGGACATCCTCGGTGTGCTGGCGGCCAACAGTCTGCTGGCGTTTGGTATGGGGGCTATCTGGGGCGTATTGATCCTCACCTGCCTGCTGCCGGTAAACCAGTTGCTGACAGCGTTGCCGGTCGATGTGCTGGGGAGTCTGGGTGAGCTGAGCTCTCCGGTTGTTTCTGCATTCGCACTTTTTCCACTGGTGGCGATTTTCTACCAGTTCGGCTGGCAACGTAGCCTTATCGCTGCGGTCGTGGTGCTGATGACCCGCGTTATTGTCGTGCGCTACTTCCCGCATCTGAACCCCGAATCGATCGAGATTTTCGTGGGGATGATCATGCTGTTGGCGATCGCTATCACGCACGACCTGCGTCATCGGGGCGATGAAGGAATGGATACCAGCGGGCTATCGGTGTTTGAAGAGCGTACCTCGCGGATCATTAAAAACCTGCCGTATATCGCGATTGTCGGGGCATTGATTGCAGCGGTTGCCAGTATGAAGATTTTCGCGGGTAGTGAGGTGTCCATCTTTACGCTGGAAAAAGCCTATTCCGCAGGTATTACACCGGAGCAGTCGCAAACACTGGTTAATCAGGCGGCATTAGCTGAATTTATGCGCGGTTTAGGTTTTGTGCCGTTGATTGCCACTACGGCGCTGGCGACCGGGGTGTACGCAGTGGCGGGCTTTACCTTTGTCTATGCCGTGGGCTATTTAGCGCCGAATCCGTGGATTGCGGCACTTCTTGGCGCACTGGTCATTTCCGCAGAAGTCCTGTTACTGCGCTCTATCGGTAAATGGCTGGGACGTTATCCGTCCGTGCGTAACGCATCGGATAACATTCGTAACGCCATGAATATGTTGATGGAAATGGCGCTGCTGGTCGGCTCTATTTTTGCTGCGATTAAGATGGCGGGCTATACCGGTTTTTCTATCGCCGTCGCGATTTATTTCCTCAACGAATCGATTGGACGCCCGGTACAGAAAATGGCTGCACCCGTGGTGGCAGTGATGATAACCGGCATTGTGCTGAATATTCTTTACTGGTTGGGGCTGTTTGTCCCGGCATAAGGTGGTGTAAATGAAGACGTTTCCGTTGCAAAGTTTGACACTTGCTGAGGCGCAGCAAAAGCAGTTTGCGCTGGTAGACTCCCTCTGCCGCCACTTTCCCGGTGCAGATTTTCTGTCGGGCGGCGACCTGGGGCTGAGCCCTGGGTTGAATCAGCCCCGGGTGACGCAGCGAGTGGAACACGTGTTGGCTGATGCCTTTCATGCGGAAGCGGCGGTGTTGGTTCAGGGCGCAGGAACCGGGGCGATTCGCGCGGGGTTGGCGTCGTTACTCAAACCAGGGCTGCGGCTACTGGTGCATGTTGCGCCGGTTTATCCCACCACGATGGTGCTCGTTGAGCAGATGGGAATTGAGCTGGTCAGGGCCGACTTCAATGACCTTGCGGCATTAAGACAGGTTATCGCTGAACATCGCCCCGATGCAGCGCTGGTACAGCATACCCGTCAGCAGCCGCAGGACAGCTATGTGCTGGCTGAAGTACTGGCGGAGATTGCCCTGTGTGGGCTGCCAACGTTAACCGATGACAACTATGCGGTGATGAAAGTTGACCGTATTGGCTGTGAATGTGGGGCGACGCTCTCTACCTTCTCCTGTTTTAAGCTCTTTGGGCCGGAAGGGGTGGGGGCGGTGGTTGGCAAGGCGGATATTATCGGCAGAATCCGTGCGACTCAGTATTCCGGCGGCTGCCAGATTCAGGGAGCGCAGGCGTTGGAGGTACTTCGGGGGCTGGTTTTCGCCCCAGTGATGCATGCGGTGCAGGCAGGCGTGTCTGAGCGATTGCTAACGTACCTGAATAGCGGGGGGCTTCCCGAGGTGAAACTGGCGGCGATCGCTAATGCGCAGTCGAAGGTTCTGATCGTCGAGTTTCATCAGCCGATAGCTAAAAGGGTATTGGAAGAGGCGCAAAAACGAGGGGCGCTGCCGTATCCGGTGGGTGCGGAGTCGAAATATGAGCTCCCTCCTCTGTTTTATCGCCTCTCCGGGACTTTTCGTGAAGCCAGTCCGGGGCTTGAGGAATATGCGATTCGCATTAATCCAAACCGTAGTGGAGAGCAAACGGTGCTACGTATTTTGCGGGAAAGCATTAAGCAAGTCATGACTGGCTGAAAATGGGTGACGACAGGCATAAAAAAACCGGGAAACTCCCGGTTTTTTTATTGGCTTCATACTGCAGTGTTAGCGTCGAATTAGTGATTCGAAAACCAGTTCAGCTTATCGCGCAATCCAACAACACGACCAACAATAATCAGGGCCGGACTTTCAACCTGCTGCGCCAGTTCACCGAGTTGCGTCAGCGCTCCGTTGACGACGCGTTGTTTAACGGAGGTTCCGTTTTCTACCAGCGCAACCGGCATATCAGCCTGCATACCAAACTCGATCAATTTTTCCTGGATAGTGGCAGCCTGGTTCAGTCCCATATAGAACACCAGTGTCTGCTTTTCTGCTGCCAGGTTTTCCCAGTCCAGCTCGCCGCCAGTTTTCAGGTGGCCGGTGACCAGACGTACGCTCTGGGCGTAATCTCGATGTGTCAGTGGAATACCCGAATATGCAGAGCAGCCAGAAGCTGCGGTAATGCCTGGAACCACAGAGAACGGAATGCCTGCGTGGCACAGCGTTTCCAGCTCTTCGCCACCGCGTCCAAAGATGAACGGATCGCCGCCTTTCAGGCGTACTACGCGTTTGCCCTGTTGCGCTTCGCGTAGGAGGATCTGGTTAATTTCTTCCTGCGGTACACAGTGATAGCCTGCGCGTTTACCGACAAATACACGATCTGCATCGCGGCGCACAAGGTTCATGATGTCATCAGAAACCAGGCGGTCATACACCACGACATCGGCCTGCTGGATCTGCTGTAGTCCTTTCAGCGTCAGCAGCCCAGCGTCACCAGGGCCGGCGCCAACCAGTACCACTTCACCGCGATGATCCAGCGGTTCGCTGAGCAACTGTTCGGTGGTTTCCTCAATCGCTTTCTGATCGTTATTTGCCAGCGATTGCGCCAGACGATCGTTAACGAACAACTTTTCCCAGAAACGGCGACGTTCGCCCATGCTGGCAAACTGTTTTTTCACCCGGGAACGTAGTTGCCCCGCATACTGCGCGACCTGGCCCAGATGCTGCGGTAACACGGATTCGAGCCGTTCACGCAGCAGGCGGGCAAGGACAGGTGAGGTGCCACCAGAGGAGACTGCCACCATTAACGGCGAGCGGTCGATAATGGAAGGCATGATGAAACTGGCGGCTTTTGGCGCATCGACCACGTTACAGAAAATTCGTCGTGATTCAGCGGCATTGCTGACGCGAAGGTTGACGGCATCGTCATCGGTTGCGGCGATCGCCAGCCAACAGGAGTCGAGCAGGGCTTCATCGAACGGCCCTTCAACCAGCGTCAGCATTCCTTCATTTGCCCATACGGTAAACTGAGGAATAAACGCAAGTGCATTAACCGTTAAACGGGCACCCGCTTCCAGCAGTAACCGCGCTTTGCGTTCTGCGACATCACCACCGCCGACGATCAAGCAGTCGCGCTCACGTAGTTGACAAAATATAGGCAAATGATCCACGACATTACCCCTTAATGATTTGGCTGTTATGCCAGATTCTCAGTTTGGTTGATTTTTGCCGGAACAGGGCGCTCCGATTTTGGCGTAGCATACCAATAACCCAATCCCATGAATACGACACCGGACAAAGTATTACCTAGTGTTACCCACAGCAGATTATGACCAATTCCAGCCAACGTATAAGCATCGCTGTGGTGACCGAACCATGAGAGGGCAAACAGCGTCATATTGGCAACAGAGTGCTCGTAGCCGGAAGCGATAAAAGCCAGCAGGCACCACCAGATAGCGAGGAATTTCGCCGCACCTTCAGTACGGATTGCCATCCAGATCGCCAGGCAAACCAGCCAGTTACACAGCGCACCTTTAAAGAACAGTACTGTTGCAGGTGCGGTGGTTTTTGCCAGTGCTACCGTATGTACGATGCTGGTATCGACCGGTAACAGGCTGCCGCCGCCCCAGCTGTACAGCAGGGCAACGAATACGGAACCGACCAGATTTCCCAGCCAGGTTTGCGGCAGAATTGCCCACATCTGGCTGTGGCTGATGGTGCCCGCTTTCACGCCAAGTGTCAGAAACATTGTGTGGCCGGTGAACAGTTCAGAACCGGCGATAATCACCAGCGTTAAGGCAATACCAAAGGTTGCACCCATTACCAGAGGACGTACGGATGGGTCGAGCAGATTACCGAGAGTAAAAATAAGGATGATGCCGAGGCCAACGTAGGCCCCTGCCATAGCTGAGCTGACCCAGAAGCCAAGTGGATTATTAGCCGACAGGCGTGCAATGCGCGCAGCGTTAGCCGCACACTTATTAATAGTGTCTGTGAACATATGTTGATTATCCTTGAAGTACAAAAATAAAAAGAAATCGTAACCGTAGGCCGGATAAGGCATTTATGCCGCCATCCGGCAATTGCAATTGCCGGATGGCGCTACGCTTATCAGGACTACCAATAAAAGAACTACAAATACGTCAAAAAAGGGGAGGCATTGCGCCTCCCTAAAAATTAATTAACCGCGCAGTTGCACCATGCCGTCTTTCACCCGAGCTTCGTAATGTTTCACAGAAAACTGTTCGTCTTCCATGCACAGACCGTCGCTTAAGCGAAAACGCTGTTTTTTCAGCGGGCTGGCAACCCACAATTCGCCCTGATGTTCAGCAATCAGCCCGCGAGAAAGCACGCTGGACTCAAAGAACGGGTCGATATTGCTGATCGCAAACACCTGATCGCTGTGATATGGGCGGAAAATAGCAACCTGCTCAGTACCTAACAGGGCGCAGACGCCTGTTGCAGGCAGAATGTCATCGATTTTGCAGATGTTTTTCCACTGGCTCATGCGTTTTCCTCCACCAGAGTGACCGGGATGCGCTCATATGGCGTGGCCGGACGATGTTGTTCACGTTCAGGCACAACCTGGACATTCGGATCGCGTTTATCGCTGTTGATAAAGTGTTTAAAACGAACCTGTGCAGATGGGGTGTTGACGGTTTCCGTCCACTCGCACACGACGGCTTCACGCAGACGCGCCATTTCTTCTTCCAGGTGTTCATTCAGACCCAGTTTGTCGTCAATAATGACGGACTTCAGATACTCAATGCCGCCTTCCAGGTTATCTAACCACGGTGCGGTACGGGTCAGTTTGTCTGCAGTACGAATGTAGAACATCATGAAACGATCAAGATATTTGAGCAGCGTTTCGCGATCGATATCCGCCGCCAGCAGATCAGCATGGCGTGGTTTCATCCCGCCGTTACCACAAACGTACAGGTTCCAGCCTTTTTCAGTGGCGATGATACCCACGTCTTTACCCTGGGCTTCAGCGCACTCACGGGTACAACCAGAGACACCAAATTTCATTTTGTGCGGCGTACGAATGCCCTTGTAGCGGTTTTCCAGCTCAACGCCGAAACCTACGCTGTCACCCACGCCATAGCGGCACCAGGTGCTGCCTACGCAGGTTTTCGCCATACGTAATGCTTTAGCGTACGCATGACCAGTTTCGAAGCCCGCTTCAATCAGCTGACGCCAGATTTCCGGCAGGTCATCTTTCTGCGCACCGAACAGGCCAATACGTTGAGAGCCGGTGATCTTGGTGTACAGGTTGAATTCGCGTGCGATACGACCAACGGCAACCAAACCTTCCGGAGTAATTTCACCACCTGCAGAACGCGGGATAACGGAGTAAGTACCGTCTTTCTGGATGTTCGCCAGGAAGTTGTCGTTAGTATCCTGCAGCGGCGTGTGCTGCGGTTTAAGAATGTATTCATTCCAGCAGGAGGCCAGCAGGGAGCCAACGGTCGGTTTACACACTTCACAGCCGTAACCTTTACCGTGTTTTGCCAGCAACTCTTCGAAGGTTTTAATACCTTCCACACGGATGAGATGGAACAGTTCCTGACGCGAATACGGGAAGTGTTCGCACAGGTTGTTGTTGACTTCAATCCCTTGTTTCGCCAGTTCAGCATTCAGTACCTGGGTAACCAGAGGAATACACCCGCCGCAACCGGTACCGGCTTTGGTTTCAGCCTTCAGCGCCGCAACGGTATGGCAGCCTTTGTTGATAGCGGCGACCAGCATGCCTTTGGTGACGTCAAAGCAGGAGCAAATTTGCGCGCTGTCCGGCAGCTTATCCACGCCTATTGAGGGTTTACCGCTGCCTGCGTGCGCTGGCAGAATCAGTGAATCCGGATTTTCCGGCAGTTCGATAGCGTTCAGCACCAGCTGCAACAGGTTACCGTAATCGCTGGTGTCACCCACCAGGACCGCACCGAGTAGCGTTTTGTTATCTTCGCTGACAATCAGGCGTTTGTAGACTTCTTTGCTTTCGTCGAGATAGACGTAGCTGCGGGCACCCGGCGTGCGTGCGTGTGCGTCGCCAATACCGCCAACATCGACACCCAGCAGCTTCAGTTTGGCACTCAGATCCGCGCCTTCGAAGGCATTTTCGCTACCGAGAATATGGTCAACAGCGACCTGCGCCATTTTGTAACCAGGGGCAACCAGGCCATAAACACGGTTGTTCCAACTGGCGCATTCGCCAATGGCGTAGATATCCGGGTCAGAGGTCTGGCAGGCATCGTTAATCACGATACCGCCGCGTGGTGCCACGTCCAGGCCGCACTGGGTTGCCAGTTTGTCGCGCGGGCGAATACCCGTGGAGAAAACGATAAAGTCAACTTCCAGTTCGCTCCCGTCGGCAAAACGCATGGTTTTACGTGCTTCAGTACCTTCCTGGACGATCTCTTTCGTGTTTTTGCTGGTGTGCACACGCACGCCCATGCTTTCAATTTTGCGACGTAACTGTTCGCCACCCATATGATCCAGCTGTTCAGCCATCAGCATCGGGGCGAATTCAATTACGTGGGTTTCAACGCCTAAGCTTTTCAGGGCGCCGGCGGCTTCCAGACCTAACAAGCCACCACCGACAACGGCACCGCGTTTGCTACGGCGAGCGCAGGATTCAATGGCATTGAGATCTTCGATGGTGCGGTAAACGAAACAGTCCTGAGTTTCTGAGCCTTTAATTGGCGGGATCCACGGGAAGGACCCGGTCGCCATGATCAGTTTATCGTAATAGACCGTACGGCCTGCGCTGGAGTGGATCACCTTCTCCTGACGGTTGATGGTAATCGCGCGTTCACCGACTAATACTTTAACGCCATGCTTCTCGTAGAATCCCTCGCGCACCAATGACAGTTCTTCAGCGGTGTGGTGAGAGAAGTAAGAAGACAGGTGTACACGGTCGTATGCTTTGCGGGGTTCTTCACAGAAGACGGTAATATCAAACTTGTCCGCATCAGATTTATCAAGAAGATCCTCAATAAAGCGATGGCCGACCATACCATTACCAATAATAGCGAGTCTGACTTTGCTCATTTTTGCCTCGATTTCTTTTCTATTACTGCCTACCTTAACGATTCAGCAACCCCGCTTATTGATACAAATCAAATTCGCCCTTATATACCCCTTAAGAGGTATATAACTGATTTGTCAGCATTTTTATAAGTCACGGAATTGACAGGCTTTTCATGTTTGTATGAAAAGCATACAAATCGAAGGGTTTTGGCGTGAGTTATCCTGCCTCTTAAGATTGCGAGGTCTACGCAGTCTGGAGAAGGGAAGGCGGATGATCAAAGGCCGGATGGTCATCCGGCCTGGGGAATGCTTTTATACGCCGGATAAGGTGCTTTAACATCATTATCCGGTATTCAGATTTAATGTGCGGCTGGTGTGCTGTGCTGACGATGGCGCGTAACGAATCCAAGGATAAAGCACATCACGAACACCACGGCATACAGTCCGTTAGCCGTCTGTAATGCAGCCAGAGGACCACTGTGGGCGACAATAGGGCCGGTGACCACGAAGGTCAGCATGGTACCAATAGTGCCGCAGGTCAGTACGAAATTAACCAGTTTTGGTGATGCGACTTTAGTCTGCTGAGAGCCGAGGGTGATAATAGTGGTATAGATCGCGCTGGAGAAGAAGCCCAGTGTCAGAATGAACCACGGCATATGCTCTGGCGTGCCAGTGATGAACAGATACATCAGCACAGTAGCCAGACCGGCCAGTACGGTCAGAATGCGCTGCAAATCAAAGAAACGAAGGATAAAGCTAAACGCCCACATGCCGACCATGTAAGACATCCAGAAGTCACTCACCAGTTTACCCGCATCGTTCAGGCTCATACCGAGGCTTTTGGCGTATTCCGGTACCCAGGAGATAAAACCAAGTTGACCAAGGATGTAGCACAATGCAGCAATAGCCAGGAACAGCACGCCTATGCCCCACTTCTCTTTCGCCACTGGCGTTTCCGGCTGCTGTGCATGTTTACCCAGCACCGGGAATTCACAGCCGAAGGTCAGAATGAAAATCGCGACATAAACCAGGCCAATGCAAGCGTAAACCCAATACCATTCAATGCTGCGTGCCAGCAGGAATGCCGCGACCATTGGGAAAATCATCCCTGCCATGCTGAAGAATGAGTCGGTAAACAACAGACGGGAACCGCGCTGGCGACCTTCATACATCTGGGTAACCAGGAATGTCCCAATTGACATGGTGATACCACTGACCAGGCCCAGTACAAACATCGCCGCTGAGAACAGCGCCAGACTATGGCTGAGCATCAGCCCGGCGACGGCCAGCACCATCAGGACGAAGCCAAAACGCAATTGCGTTTTCAGGGGCACAATTTCCATCAGCCAGGCATTGAGAAAAATAGAGATCAGGATCCCGGCATTCAGGAAGGTGAAAGTGTTACTCATACTGGAAACAGGCAAATGAAAATATTCTGCGATGTTTCCCATCACCATCCCGGTGACAATTACCAACGCACCTGTCAGGGCGTAAGAGAGAAAGCTAATCCATGTGAGCTTGATACGATTGCTGTTAGTCATGACTGGCCTGTATTGAAGTGTAAAGCGCGTTGACAGCGCTATGAGCGGGCAGATTTTAGGCGTTTTAGTGATGTATTTAAATGTTTATTGGTAAATTGGGTTGGCGTTACATTTTTTAATGTGATCAAGGTCACTTTATGAGGTTTGAGTGGCGGGATAATCCGCATCGTTACATTTGTTTCAGGTTCGTAAAATTAAGTAAAGGGATGGCCTTGTCCATGAAGGCTCTTTAGAATCAATTCACTTGCTCTATTTCTGCTCTTGTTAAGGAATTCTCATGCTCAAATCGACTCTGGCGGCTGTTGCAGCTGTTCTCGCCCTTTCTGCTCTCTCTCCCGCAGCACTGGCAGCGAAAGGTGACCCACATGTCCTGCTGACAACCTCTGCCGGTAACATTGAGCTGGAGCTGAATAGCCAGAAAGCCCCGGTATCAGTGCAAAATTTTGTCGATTATGTAAATAGCGGTTTCTATAACAACACCACGTTTCACCGTGTGATCCCTGGCTTTATGGTACAGGGTGGTGGTTTTAACGAGCAGATGCAGCAGAAGAAACCTAATCCGCCAATTAAGAATGAAGCCGATAATGGACTGCGTAATACCCGCGGTACCATTGCCATGGCACGTACTGCGGACAAAGACAGCGCGACCAGTCAGTTCTTTATCAACATTGCGGACAACGCCTTCCTTGATCATGGCCAGCGCGACTTTGGTTACGCTGTCTTCGGAAAAGTTGTGAAGGGTATGGATGTCGCGGATAAGATTTCTCAGGTTCCGACTCATGATGTCGGTCCATACCAGAACGTGCCATCAAAACCGATTGTTATCCTGTCAGCGAAAGTCCTGCCATAATCGAATTTTGCGCGGGCAGTTCCTGTCCGCGTTCTCTCCCTTCTCTGCGTAACCCGAAATTGCTGCTTATACTTGTGGCAAGTGTCGGCACATTCAGGGAGGTCACGTGAAAAAACTCACCGATAAACAAAAGTCCAGTCTCTGGGTACAACGGCGAAACGACAATTTTCAGGCTAGCCGGCGGCTGGAAGGCGTGGATATTCCACGGGTTACTCTGAGCGCTGAAGACGCACTGGTGCGCCTTGAAGAATTGAGGAGGCACTATGAGCGATAAATTTGGTGATGGACGTGATCCCTATCTGTATCCAGGTCTGAACGTCATGCGTAATCGTCTGGGCGTTCATCAAACTCAGCGTCTTGAGCAGGCCGCCTGGGAGTTGACGGCGTTGCGTGCGGCGACGATTGAGCTGGGGCCGCTAAAACGGGGCCTGCCGCATCTGTGTGCTATCCATCGCCAGCTGTATCAGGATATTTTCGACTGGGCAGGTCATCTGCGTGAGGTCGACATTTATCAGGGGGATACCCGTTTCTGCCATTTTGCATATATCGAGAAAGAGGGTAATGCGCTGATGCAGGATCTTGAAGAAGAGTCCTGGCTGGCAGGATTACCGGAAGAAAAATTTGTCGACCGGCTCACGCATTATTATTGCGAAATTAATGTGTTGCATCCGTTTCGTATCGGCAGCGGTTTGGCGCAACGTATTTTCTTTGAGCAGTTAGCGATTCATGCCGGGTATGTGCTCAACTGGAATGGCATTCAGGTCGCGGAGTGGAACCTGGCAAATCAAAGTGGTGCAATGGGTGACCTGTCTGCGTTGCGAGCGATATTTCGTAAAGTGGTAAGTGTAGCCGAGGAAACTGAGTAGAATAGCGCGGTTCTTATGTACCGGAGCCGCCATGATCCTGCTTATCGATAACTACGATTCTTTTACCTGGAACCTGTATCAATACTTCTGTGAACTGGGCGCTGATGTTCTCGTCAGGCGTAACGACGAGTTGACGTTGCCGCAAATTGACACGCTTAATCCGCAAAAAATCGTTATTTCTCCCGGACCCTGTACCCCGGATGACGCCGGGATCTCGTTGGATGTGATTCGACATTTTGCGGGAAAAACGCCCATGTTGGGTGTTTGCCTGGGGCACCAGGCGATGGCACAGGCATTTGGCGCGACCGTGGTTCGGGCTGCGAAAGTGATGCACGGTAAAACATCACCGATTACGCATAACGGACAGGGGGTGTTTCAGGGACTCGTGAACCCGTTAACGGTCACTCGCTATCACTCGCTGGTTGTTGCCCCTGCGACACTCCCTGATTGTTTTGAGGTAACGGCCTGGAGCGACACCAGGGAGATCATGGGGATTCGCCATCGGGAGTGGGATCTTGAAGGGGTACAGTTTCACCCAGAGAGTATTCTCAGTGAACAGGGGCATCAGCTGCTGGCTAATTTCCTCAACCGTTGATTTGTGGTTGCTATTCAGTGATTTTTTATTCATATTTTGTGATTATAATTTCACTAACATTTCTGCTTAACTGGGTGGTAATGACATGGCAACTGAACAAACTGCAATTACGCGCGCGACATTCGATGAAGTGATTCTGCCGATTTATGCACCGGCGGAGTTTATTCCGGTAAAAGGGAAAGGGAGTCGAGTCTGGGATCAACAAGGGAAAGAATATGTTGATTTCGCGGGTGGAATTGCCGTTACCGCATTAGGGCATTGTCATCCGGCACTGGTCGAAGCGTTGAAAAGCCAGGGCGAAACGTTGTGGCATACCAGCAACGTTTTCACTAATGAACCTGCTCTGCGCTTAGGCCGCAAAATCATCGACGCGACCTTTGCCGAACGTGTGCTGTTCATGAACTCTGGTACTGAAGCTAACGAAACCGCTTTTAAGCTGGCGCGTCACTATGCCTGTGTACGCCATAGCCCCTTTAAAACCAAAATTATCGCCTTCCATAATGCGTTTCATGGTCGCTCACTGTTTACCGTTTCCGTGGGCGGACAGCCAAAATATTCTGATGGCTTTGGTCCAAAACCGGCGGACATTATTCATGTGCCGTTTAACGATCTGCATGCAGTGAAAGCAGTGATGGACGACCACACCTGTGCGGTGGTGGTTGAGCCAATTCAGGGGGAAGGTGGCGTAACCGCAGCGACACCAGAATTTCTGCAAGGCCTGCGTGAATTGTGCGATCAGCACCAGGCACTGTTGGTATTTGATGAAGTGCAGTGCGGGATGGGGCGTACAGGTGACCTGTTTGCCTATATGCATTTCGGTGTGACGCCGGATATCCTGACCAGCGCCAAAGCCCTCGGCGGCGGATTCCCGGTGAGTGCTATGCTAACGACTCAGGAGATCGCCTCGGCGTTTCATGTGGGATCTCACGGTTCGACCTATGGCGGTAATCCTTTGGCCTGCGCGGTTGCAGGAGCGGCGTTCGATATTATCAATACCCCGGAAGTGCTGGAGGGTATTCAAGCCAAACGTCAGACGTTTGTTCAACATTTACAGAAGATTGATGCGCAGTATGACATTTTTAGCGACATTCGCGGCATGGGCTTGTTGATCGGCGCGGAACTGAAGCCACAGTTCAGAGGCCGGGCACGTGATTTCCTTTACGCTGCAGCGCACGAAGGGGTGATGGTGCTGAATGCTGGCCCGGACGTAATGCGTTTTGCGCCGTCGCTGGTGGTGGATAAAACGGACATTGATGAAGGCATGCAGCGCTTTGCGCAGGCGGTAGCGAAGGTCGTCGCCTGATTACCCGATAGTGCGCTGCTTTCAGGCCTACAGGAAAACAGCGTTAACCCTTCATGTCCCGCAACCGGCGGCTAAGCCAGATGCCATGATGCGGCCTTTGACGCCATGCTACCGACGAAATGGTGTGCATGGTGTTCAGGTGGCCAAGTATACGTTGCAGATGCTGTTCCAGGGTGCTTAACGGGCCTTGGGACAGCATTTCCGAAGACTCGAGAATATTCACATCGCCGGAACTTCCCGGCCCGTCATACTCCAACCGCTGCTGGCAACGCTGGATAGCAATTTCACAGGATTCCAGATACCGCTGTGCTAAATCCGGCGTCAGCATCGTATGTTCCCTTGCCAGAGTGGTCATCGCGTTAATGTGCTCGACAATAAACTGGCTGTGCGTAACCCACAGTTTCATATCTGCCAGATAGTGTGAGTTAAACCCTGGTTCCTGCATCGCCTGGTTCAGTGAGTTAAACAGTGTGTTATGCGCCTGATTAACCCGCATACGCTGATATGCCAGCGGCGTAGCCTGCGGGTCGTTGCTGAGAATCAGGCGAATGGCTTCCTGATCGGACTCTAGCGCATCGTGGGCGTTCTTACGCAGCAGGCCGCTCTGCCATTGCGGCCACAGCCAGAGCGTGCCGCCAAAGGCGATCAAACAGCCCATCACCGTATCGACAAAGCGCGGTACGATAAACTGCTCTCCATTCAGCGTCAGTAGTTGCAGGGTATACACTGCCGTGACAGTAAAACCTACTGTTGCCCAGCCGTAGTTTTTGCGGATAATCAGGTAGCTCACCAAAGTGATAAGCAACATAGCCGCCAGCGTGAAACCCTCGGGGATATGGAAGTGCAATGTGACGCCAGCGATGATAAGCCCAACGAGAGTACCTGCCGAGCGATGCAGAATACGCACCCGGGTTGCGCCGTAGCCATTTTGCGTGACGAACAATATCGTCATCAGGATCCAGTATGGTTTTGGCAAATGTAAGGCGCTACCCATCAGGCTGGCGATACTTAACATGACGCTGATACGCCCCGCATTACGCAGCGCAGGGGATTTAAACGACAAATAGCTTTTCAGAGCAGGGAGCAACGGCAATCGGCGCTGCTTATCAGCCATCAAATCCCGGGCATAAAGCGGGCGCTGGGTACGCAGCACGCGGGCAATGCGGCTAAAGTGCCAGTAGCAGAACTGTCCAACGGGATTATCCGGATGCTGCCTGGCAATTTTTTCCAGGGTGCCAATCTGCTTTTCCATTGAAAATCGCGTAGGCAAGCGGTGATACAAAATGTCATCTGCCAGCACTCGTAGTCGGGCGGCGACAGTTCGCGCATTCCAGCGAATCACCTGCTCTGCATGGCTGCGTTCGACCAGTTTCTGCACCTCTTCCGGTTGATGCAGGCTGACGGAAATATGCTCCTGTAAATCCAGAGCCTCCTGAAAGGCACGCAGCAGGCGTTTGTACTCATTGTTGTGATGCGCCGACAGCATGTGCATCTGCTGATAACACTGGGTAATGAGATCGACTGCTTTCTGCTGGCGTACCAGCAGCGGAGGCAGCGCTTTTTCAGGATCGATGTGCTGGGTCAGCAGACTGTATTTAGCCTCACAGTAATCGGCCAGTTCGCGGTATAGCAGGCTGAGTGATTCACGTAGCGGCTGCTCGCGCCACAGCCAAAACCAGAACCAGTTGAACAGACCGTACCACAATGTACCCAGCGCATAGATTAACAGTGGTTCCCAGACGGGCATGTTCCCGGCAAGGCTAAGCGTGAAAATTGCAGCAATGAGCGAGGCAGGCAACAATCGTGCATGCAGAGGACTTAACTCTGCAGTTACGCCGAGAATAAGCGTCAGGCCGGTGAGGATCAGCGGTAACGGTATGGTCTGCGCCAGCAGTAGTTGCATGATCAAACTGCATCCGGCAAACAGCGACGCACCAATAATTAAGCGTTTAAAAAAGCGTTTATGTGGGGTGTCAAGACCGGCAATGTTGCAGCAGGCTGGGACGAGGGAGAAAAGCAGCCCCAGATGTAGTTGACCGATGATAAGACCGACACCCACAGGTAAACACAGCACCAGCGTCTGTCGTAGTGCGTAGTTGATCTCGGGGTGATAAATCAGTCTTCGCCACATCAGTGTAAACAAAAATGGCGCATTACTGAGTAACGCGCCATTTTGGCGGAATTAACGTGTGCCGTAAACGACGATGGTTTTACCGTGCGCGGAGATCAGGTTTTGATCTTCCAGCATCTTCAGGATGCGACCAACGGTTTCACGGGAGCAACCCACGATCTGGCCAATTTCCTGACGGGTGATTTTGATCTGCATGCCGTCCGGGTGAGTCATCGCATCAGGTTGTTTCGCCAGGTTCAACAGCGTCTGGGCGATACGGCCTGTCACGTCGAGGAAGGCAAGGTTACCCACTTTCTCGGACGTAACTTGCAGACGACGAGCCATCTGGGAAGACAGACGCATCAGAATATCCGGGTTCACCTGGATTAACTGACGGAATTTTTTGTATGAAATTTCAGCGACTTCACATGCGGTTTTAGCTCGTACCCAGGCGCTACGTTCCTGGCCTTCTTCGAACAGGCCCAGTTCGCCAATAAAATCGCCCTGATTCAGATAAGAGAGGATCATTTCCTTCCCTTCTTCATCTTTGATCAGCACTGCCACTGAGCCTTTAACGATGTAATACAACGTTTCCGCTTTTTCACCCTGGTGAATCAGCGTGCTCTTCGATGGGTACTTATGAATATGGCAATGAGACAAGAACCATTCGAGAGTCGGGTCTGTTTGCGGTTTGCCAAGCACCATGCGCGGTTATCCTCTGTTATAAGCTGTCTCCAGAGCCAGAAAACGACGCTGCCTCTGGGGTTGCAAAAATGTGCTTCCCGCTACCTGGGAAGGGGGCTGCTAAAAAGTGCACTGCAGCCTGTAATGTGATGTCCTCTGCATACATGCAGTACGTCATTGTATTACTGTAGCATCCCGACTGTTTTAGCATAGCTTTCGCCGTGTGTCTCCTGGTGTCTCGCTTCAGCATGACGCAGGTCGCCTTCCGTTGCGAGAATTGTTATGTGCGCGTAATCTGTCAGGAAAATTGAAACATTGGAGTTACGAAATATGCAAGCGCGTGTAAAGTGGGTTGAGGGGTTAACCTTCCTTGGTGAGTCCGCCTCTGGCCACCAAATTCTGATGGACGGTAACTCCGGTGATAAAGCGCCGAGCCCGATGGAAATGGTGTTAATGGCTGCGGGTGGTTGCAGCGCAATTGATGTGGTGTCGATCCTGCAAAAGGGTCGCCAGGATGTGACCAACTGTGAAGTGAAACTCACCTCTGAACGTCGTGAAGAAGCACCGCGTCTTTTTACCCATATCAATCTGCATTTCATTGTCACCGGCCATGACCTGAAAGATGCCTCCGTGTCCCGCGCGGTAGATCTTTCGGCTGAGAAATATTGCTCCGTAGCGTTGATGCTGGAAAAAGCGGTGAATATCACCCATTCCTATGAAGTGATTGCTGCTTCGTAATGCACGCCTGATGGCGTCATACTTATCAGGCCTGCATGATGTAAACCCGTAGGCCGGATAAGACATCAGCCGCCATCCGGCAACACATCACTCGATCCTCTTTCCTTCCATCAGTCGTTGCACTAACGGCAGCATGATCAATTCCATTGCCAGCCCCATCTTGCCACCCGGTACGACTAACGTATTGATGTGGGAGATGAATGAACCCTGCAGCATCGCCAGCAACCAGGGATAATCGATCCCTTCCAGGTTGCGGAAATGAATCACCACAAAGCTCTCATCCAGTGACGGAATACTCTTGGCCGCAAAGGGATTGGAGGTGTCGACAGTTGGCACACGCTGGAAGTTAATATGCGTGCGGGAAAACTGTGGAGTGATGTAATTGATGTAGTCGTCCATTGAACGCACGACCGAGTCCATCACCGCTTCACGTGAGTGTCCGCGCTCGCTGGTATCACGGGTCAGTTTCTGAATCCATTCCAGATTGACGATTGGCACAACGCCAACCAGCAGGTCGACATGTCGCGCCACATTTTGTTGCGGAGTAACGACACCGCCGTGCAGTCCTTCGTAGAACAGAACGTCAGTCGGCTCAGGTAGTGGTTGCCAGGGGGTAAACGTACCTGGAACCTGGTTCCACGGAACGGCTTCGTCGTAAGTGTGCAGATATTTACGCGACTGGCCTTTTCCTGCCTGACCATACTCAATGAAGGTTTGTTCTAACAGGCCGAAGTCATTGGCTTCGGGGCCGAAATAGCTGATATGCCGTCCGGCATCGCGCGCTTTGCGGATCGCCATGTCCATTTCCGGGCGGGTATAGCGATGAAAACTGTCACCTTCCACCTCGGCAGCACGCAGATTTAACTGCGCGAAAATTTTACGAAACGCGAGGCTGGTGGTGGTGGTCCCCGCGCCGCTGGATCCTGTTACCGCAATCACCGGATGTTTGGCAGACATAACAACTCCATAAATAGGTTGGTTTTTTTATTATAGTCAGCCGTCGGCAGCGGATTACTCGTGAAGCTGTTTCCTTGGCATAATGTTGACCGTTTCATGCAGTTCGGACCACACCAGCACGGCTTCACCAGATTGTAGTTGGCGTTTGACGTCGGCGACTTTTTGTTCGAGCGAGCGTTCATGTTCACCATAATCGGTGCCTTCACGCAAGACAAAGCTTTCAATCAGGTTGTCCAGTGCTTCCGGGGAGATATCCTGCCACGGGATCATCATGATGACGCCTCCAGGTATGTTGTCAGCCAGTCTGGGATACGGGACTCCAACCACATCTCAGGATGGCGCAATGTGCCACCAATAAATCCGACGTGTCCGCCGTGTTCGGTTAACTGATATTCCACCTGCGATGGCAGGTTTTCCGGTTTGGGGATCACATGATGATCCATAAAAGGATCGTCTTTGGCATGAATAATCAGCGTCGGTTTGGCGATCTGATTCAATAACGGCATGGCACTACACTGACGATAATAGTCTATAGCATCGGCAAAACCGTGGATTTTGGCGGTGATGAGATCGTCAAAATCGCGAATGCGGCGCAGGGATTTCAGTTGCGCCAGACTGACCGGCAGTGAGCCTGGATAGGCTTCGAGTTTACGTGAGGCATTGGCTTTTAAAAGATTGAGCAGATAGCGCTGATAGACCCGGGAGAAACCTTTCTCCATATGGTAGCTACAGGCTTCGAGCACGAAAGGTGCGGATACAATAACCGCCGCATCTATCGGAATGTCTCGCCCTTCTTTTGCCAGCAGGCATGCCAGCATATTGCCGCCGAGCGAATAACCTACCGCCGCAGTTGGTACGCGGCCGTATTCACGTTCCAGCCAGTGTAAAAACCAGGTGCCGTCTTCGGTTTCGCCGGAGTGATAAATTCGGTTCAGGCGATTCGGTTCTCCGCTACAGCCGCGAAAGTGCATCACCACACCCAGCCAGCCGCGCTTTTGCGCTGCTTCAATCAGTCCATGAGCATATGGACTATTCAGGCTACCTTCCAGGCCGTGAAAAACCACCAGACGCGGTTTATGTTTTGCCTGCTGTGGATCTTCACTCCAGGCCAGATCGACAAAGTCGCCATCAGGTAACTCGAGCCGCTGCCAGTGGGCGTCGAACTTCACTTTACGGCGAATCAAACGCGGTAGCATCGTCTGTAGATGGCGATTACGGATCCCGCGCATCGGACGGAATTCTCGTGAATCGTCGGCGGATGGGGTCATTTCTGTAGGAGTGATTTCAACCATAACACCAGAGCAATCAATAAACGGAATGAGCAACTATACCGCGCAGAAGGCCTGCGGGTTAGTCAATATGTAAGTTTACGCTTAGTCAGTCAGTAGGTTACGCGAGAAAAGATGGATATCCACGCCGGGTTTACGCCGCCATAAACGGGCTTTTCGCGTGCCTGTCGCCATACTTTCACCGGTATCTTCAAACATGCCTGATGCTTCAAAGCGGCGGATCAGACTTTTACGCTGAATGGACTGGCCAAGGATTACCTCAGTGGCTTCCTGGAGCTGACCATGAGTAAAGGTATCCGGTAAACAGTAAACGGGCAGTAAAGAATACATCGTTTTTTGCCGTAGCCGATGCAGGGCCGCCTCAATGATTTTCTGGTGGTCAAATGCGAGTGGATAGTCGGCAAGTTTATCAACAGGAACCCAACGGGCATCACTGACGCTGGCAATGTGCGGCTCACAGTCTACCCAGGCGATCAAGGCGAACCAGGTGACGGTCAGGCTCCAGCCGCGCGGATCACGATCTGGTCCGGAAAACGTATCTAGTTGTTCCAACCAGGAAGGAGAAACACCTGTTTTTTCAGTGAGTTTACGCATTGCCGTGGCACGGGTGGAATCATCGTGGGCCATATCAATGAAGCCACCGGGTAATCCCCAGTACCCCTTTTGTGGCTGGTTTGCCCGTTCTACCAGCAACACACACAGCGCCTGTTGATGCAGGGTAAACAACACACTATCCACTGTCACCAAAGGGGAGAGAAAGCGGCGGGCATCATACTGATTCAGATAGTCAGCTTCGGTGGTCATAAGGTACTCACGATGATTTGCAACGCTCACAAGTGTACCAGCCCAACCATGGGGGGCAAGTTTCGTTTTTTCTTGTTACTTATCAGTTGATTATCATCATGGTGAAGATTAATGCATATTATGCTTGCTTTAAATGTGTCTTAAGGACATTATTAATTGTGTCTAAGGGACACAATTAAGGAGAGAGCGATGAGCGTAAAATTGACATTAACCCTGGATGAGCAGGTGTACGCAATTGCCAGCGGTATTTTTCCTGACGGGGCCGCCTGGTTGAAAGTAACCGATGCGTTGCCATCCTCTGCTCGTCTGATGCGCATTCGGGCGATAGCAATGCGTGATATGAACGACTTTATGCTGGTGGCGCAACTAGTGGAAGCGGTTCGCCACCAAACCGATGTACTGGTCAGTCACCTCGAACTCCCCTGGCTGCCATGGGCGCGCCAGGACCGACATATGGTCGCGGGTGACAGCTTTGCGCTGAAAGTCTTTGCCAGTCAGCTCAATACACTGAAGTTTGACAAGGTAAAAGTGCTCGACCCACACAGCGAAGCCGCGGCAGCGGCAATAGATAACTTTGTGGCTATTTCGCAGGAGACCTGTCTGCAACAAAGCGCGACCCTGCTGCGCCAGTTTCAACAAAAAGCGTTGATGCTGGTTGCACCAGATGCCGGATCGTTGAAGAAAATTGATGCTGTCGCCAGAGCGGTAGGTGTCTCTGAATATGCCATTCTGAGCAAAAAACGTGATGTGGCAACTGGCAATCTGACCGGGTTTGCACTGGTTGCGGGGAATGTTAAGGGCAGAGATCTGCTGATTGTTGACGACCTGTGTGATGCCGGTGGCACCTTTATTGGATCAGCTCAGGTTTTACGTGATGCCGGAGCCCGCAGCGTTAGCCTGTATGTCACCCACGGTATCTTTTCTAAGGGTGTTGAACACTTGTTCGCCAACGGAATCGATGCCATCTACACCACAACCTCTTTAGCTGCATCTGCGCTGGCACATCCGCAGCTTGAACTTATCGATATTGACGCGATTTACCGCGCCTGAGGGAGATAATTATTATGAAAATGAACCCTATTCTGGCCATCGACGGCTACAAAGTTTCTCACCGCGTACAGTATCCGCAAGGAACCAGCCGGGTCTATTCCAACTTTACGCCACGCAGCGATCGCTTTTTTTCGTCACCACTGCCGGATGGCAAGCTGGTGTTCTTCGGTCTGCAGGGATTTCTGCAGTGGTTTCTGATCGACCTGTTTAACGAGGCGTTCTTTGCTCGAGCGCAGGAAGAGGTGGTAAAGGAATACAAGCAGGTAATGGACAGCTATCTTGGAAAAGATGCTGTAGCGGTTGACCACATTCGCGCGCTGCACCAGTTGGGTTATTTGCCACTGCATATCAAGGCGCTGGATGAAGGTAGCAAAGTTCCGATGGCGGTGCCGGTATTAACCATCATCAATACCAAACCTGAGTTTTTCTGGCTGGTGAATTACCTTGAGACTGTGTTGTCGGCGGAGCTGTGGAAAGCGTCAACTAACGCTACTATTGCTCACCACTATCGCAAAATCTGCGAACGTTGGGCGGAGAAAACCTGTAGCGATCAGACACATCTCGATTTCCAGTGTCATGATTTTTCATTTCGAGGCATGTCTGGTTTGCAGGATACCATGCAGGCAGGAAGCGGGCATTTGCTGAGTTTTAAAGGTACTGACAGCATTCCATCGTTGCTCTATGCCCGCGATTATTACACTGACGGCGAAGGATATTTTATCGGCGCCAGTATTCCCGCAACTGAGCACAGCGTAATGTGTATGGGGGAGCGCGAGCATGAGATTGAAACTTTTCGTCGCCTGATTGCTGATCTCTACCCGCAGGGATTTGTGTCGATAGTCTCAGATACCTGGGACTACTGGCAGGTGTTGACGGAATATACCCTTGAACTAAAGCACATCATTTTGGCGCGTGAGGGCCGGGTAGTATTCCGCCCGGACAGCGGTAATCCGGTAGATATTCTGTGCGGCACCGGCGCGGATGAAGATTCTCGTGCCGATCGTACCCCGCAGGAGAAAGGCTCAGTGGAAGTGCTGTGGGCAATTTTTGGCGGCACGATTAACTCCAAAGGGTATAAGGTGCTCGACCCACATGTCGGGTTGATCTATGGCGATTCCATTACCCTTGAGCGGGCGAATGAAATCCTGCGTCGCCTGGAAGCAAAAGGATTTGCCAGTTCAAATGTGGTATTTGGGGTTGGTTCATTCACTTACCAGTACAGCACGCGTGATACATTTGGTTTTGCGATGAAAGCAACATGGGGGGAGGTTGACGGTAAAGGACGGACGATCTTTAAAGAGCCGAAAACCGACAATGGTCTGAAACGTTCAGCCCGGGGACTGCTGCGCGTCGCGCGTGATGATCAAGGTGAGCTATGCCTGCATGATGAACAAAACTGGGGGCAGGAGATGGAAGGAGAGTTGAAAACGCGCTTTCTTGACGGCAAGCTTTTCAATCGTGAACATTTCGAACAAATTCGCCAGCGTCTGGCGACGCAACGCTAGTTTACATCCTCCCATTAATCTGTCGCTAGGCCTGATAAGACGCTTTCGCGCCTTTATCCGGCAATCAAGGCTACTCGGCAAGCATTTGCTCAAGCTGTTCCTGCGCGTCCAGCCAGGCCATTTCGCACTCTTCCAGCCCGGATTTTGCGCTCGCCTGTTGTTGCAGGCATGCCGTTAGTTCAGCTTTGCGACTTTGGTCGTACAGTTCGCTGTCGCCAAGCTTCTCTTCCGCCTGTGCCAGTTGTGCGTGTAGCTTTTCCATCTCTTTTTCCAGACGGGTTATCTCTTTACGCAGTGGTTGCGTCAGGGTTCGCAGCTCTGCTTCGCGGCGCTTCTGGTCTTTACGCGCCTGGGCGCTGTTGACACTCTCTTTCGCCGGTTCGTCGCTCTGGTTTTCCTGCTTTTGTACGTCGCTTAGCCACTGCTGATAGTCTTCCAGATCGCCATCAAACGGCTCGACCTTCTTGTCGTGTACCAGATAGAGGTCGTCGGTAGTGGAGCGAATCAGGTGACGGTCGTGCGAAACCACAACCAGTGCGCCTTCGAAATCAATTAATGCTTCGGTCAGCGCCTGACGCATGTCGAGATCCAGGTGGTTAGTCGGCTCATCGAGCAGCAACAGGTTCGGGCGTTGCCAGACGATCAGCGCCAGCACCAGACGCGCTTTTTCACCGCCGGAGAAGCGCGCGGTCTGTTCGGTAACTTTATCTCCCTGGAAGCCGAATCCGCCGAGGTAATCGCGTAGTTTCTGTTCCAGCTCTTGCGGCGCCATGCGTGCCAGATGCTGAATAGGGGATTCATCAGCCCGCAGGAACTCCAATTGATGCTGAGCGAAATAGCCGAGCTTAATACCCTTCGCCAGACCGATTTCACCACTGATCGGCGCCAGTTCTCCCGCCAGCAGTTTAATCAGTGTTGATTTACCCGCACCGTTACGTCCTAACAGGCCGATACGTGACCCCGGAACCAGGTTCAGTTTGATGGAGTCGAGGATGACGCGATCGCCATAGCCTGCGCTGACTTTTTCCATTTTCAGCAATGGATTGGGCAGGCTTTCCGGCGCGCGGAAACTGAAATGGAACGGGTTATCGACATGAGCCGGAGCGATGAGCTCCATGCGTTCCAGCATTTTAATACGGCTCTGTGCCTGCTTTGCTTTAGTTGCTTTGGCGCGGAAGCGATCGATATAGCTTTGCAGATGCGCCACGCGCTCCTGCTGGCTTTCGTACATCGCCTGCTGTTGTGCGAGACGCGTAGCGCGCTGAATTTCAAACGCGCTGTAGTTACCGGTGTACTCGAACATCGTCTGTTGTTCGATATGAATAATTTTATCTACCACCGGATCGAGGAAATCACGGTCATGAGAGATCAGGATCAGCGTGCCCTGATAGCTTTTCAGCCACCGTTCCAGCCAGATTACCGCGTCGAGATCGAGGTGGTTGGTCGGTTCATCAAGCAGCAGAAGATCTGAACGACAAATCAGTGCCTGAGCAAGGTTGAGGCGCATACGCCATCCGCCGGAGAAATCGCTGACCGGACGTTCAAGCTGCTCATTCGAAAAACCGAGGCCGTGTAACAGGCTGGCGGCACGCGAGCGAACCGTCCATGCATCAATAGCGTCCAGTTTGCCGTGTACGGTCGCAATGGCGTTTCCATCGTTACGTTCGTTGGCATCGTTCAACTGTGCTTCCAGCTGACGATATTCGCGGTCACCGTCAATCACGTACTCCAGCGCAGGCTGAGGAAGTGCTGGTGTTTCCTGGTTCACCCAAGCGAGCTGCCAGTTACCAGGGAACGTAAATCCCCCGGCGTCGGCGCTGATTTCATTTTTCAGCAATGCCAGCAGGGTAGATTTACCGCAGCCATTTTTACCGACCAGACCAACCTTCTGCCCTGGATTAATGGTGGCCGTGGCATTGTCCAGTAAGACGCGCACGCCGCGACGAATTTGTAACGAGGAGAAAACAATCATAAGGCGCCGTATGTTCAGACTATGTTAATTTATCATTATGATAATGTAATGTGCGGGCGCTTTGCCGCACCGAGGCGCAATGGTAGCCCAAAACGTCGAAAATAGACAAAAGACATAACCGGGAGGGGAATGATGTTCCAGCCAGCGAAAGTTTTGCTGCTGTATGCCCATCCGGAATCTCAGGACTCGGTCGCGAACCGGGTTCTGCTTAAACCGGCCATGCAGCTCAGTAATGTTACCGTGCACGATCTTTATGCACACTATCCCGATTTTTTTATCGATATTCCGCACGAGCAGGAACTGCTGCGTGAGCATGATGTGATTGTTTTCCAGCATCCGCTATACACCTATAGCTGTCCGGCCCTGTTAAAGGAATGGCTTGATCGTGTTCTCAGCCGTGGATTTGCCAGCGGTCCGGGTGGAAATCAACTGGCGGGAAAGTACTGGCGGAGTGTCATCACTACCGGTGAGCCGGAAAGTGCTTACCGTTATGATGCGCTGAACCGCTATCCGATGAGCGATGTGCTGCGCCCTTTTGAGTTGACGGCCGGAATGTGCCGGATGCACTGGATGAGCCCTATTATCGTTTACTGGGCCAGGCGGCAGACAAAGCAGGAGCTGGACAGTCATGCTAAAGCGTATGGCGACTGGCTGGCAAATCCGATTCCTTCGGGAGGCCGCTGATGGAAGGTTCTGATTTATTACTGGCGGGAGTGTTATTCCTCTTCGCGGCGGTAGCTGCGGTGCCGTTGGCATCGCGGCTGGGCATTGGCCCTGTATTGGGGTATTTGCTGGCGGGGATCGCTATTGGTCCGTGGGGATTAGGGTTCATCAGCGATGTGGATGAAATCCTCCACTTCTCTGAATTGGGTGTGGTTTTTCTGATGTTTATCATTGGGCTGGAGCTTAACCCTTCCAAGCTATGGCAGTTGCGACGCTCAATATTTGGCGTCGGCGCGGCTCAAGTGATGCTCAGCGCAGTGGTTCTGGCTGGCCTGCTGATGCTCACGAATTTCTCCTGGCAGGCGGCAGTGGTGGGCGGAATCGGGTTGGCGATGTCCTCAACGGCGATGGCGCTGCAGCTGATGCGGGAAAAGGGGATGAACCGCAGCGAATCCGGGCAACTGGGTTTTTCGGTATTACTATTTCAGGATCTGGCGGTGATCCCCGCGCTGGCGTTGGTTCCGCTGTTAGCCGGTTCTGCTGACGAACATTTTGACTGGATCAAAGTAGGAATGAAGGTGCTGGCCTTTGCTGGCATGTTGATTGGTGGGCGTTATCTGCTCCGTCCCGTTTTTCGCTTTATCGCGGATTCCGGTGTACGGGAGGTATTTACCGCAGCCACGCTGCTCCTGGTACTGGGTTCTGCTTTATTCATGGATGCGTTGGGGTTGTCGATGGCCCTTGGAACTTTTATCGCGGGCGTGCTGCTGGCGGAAAGCGAATATCGACATGAGCTGGAAACGGCAATTGATCCTTTTAAAGGTCTGTTGCTTGGTTTGTTCTTCATATCTGTGGGGATGTCGCTAAATCTTGGCGTTCTGTATACCCACATTCTGTGGGTGGTCGCGAGCGTTATTGTGCTGGTAGTTGTTAAGACGCTGGTGCTGTATCTATTGGCGCGACTGAATGGGATGAGAAGCTCGGAGCGTATGCAGTTTGCCGGTGTGTTAAGCCAGGGGGGAGAATTTGCCTTCGTCCTTTTTTCAACGGCATCATCACAACGACTGTTTCAGGGCGATCAAATGGCGCTGCTGCTGGTGACCGTCACATTGTCGATGATGACGACACCGTTGTTGATGAAGCTGATTGATAAATGGCTCTCCCGCCAGATTAACGGCCCGGATGATGAAGATGAAAAACCTTGGGTGGAAGACGATAAACCGCAGGTGATTGTGGTGGGGTTTGGGCGCTTTGGGCAGGTAATAGGCCGTTTGCTGATGGCGAATAAAATGCGTATTACCGTGCTGGAACGCGATATCAGCGCGGTTAATCTGATGCGTAAATATGGCTATAAAGTTTATTACGGCGATGCGACACAAGTAGAACTTTTACGTTCCGCTGGTGCTGAAGCGGCGGAGTCGATAGTGATCACCTGTAACGAGCCTGAAGATACGATGAAGCTGGTGGAACTGTGTCAGCAGCATTTTCCGCATTTGCATATTCTTGCGCGAGCGCGCGGACGCGTGGAAGCACATGAGTTATTACAAGCTGGTGTAACGCAGTTTTCCCGCGAAACCTTTTCGAGTGCGCTGGAATTGGGACGTAAAACTCTGGTTTCATTGGGTATGCATCCGCATCAGGCCCAACGTGCTCAGCTGCATTTCCGGCGGCTGGACATGCGTATGCTACGGGAGTTGATCCCGATACATACCGATACGGTACAAATCTCTCGTGCCAGAGAAGCCCGGCGCGAACTGGAGGAAATTTTCCATCGAGAGATGCAGCAAGAGCGACGACAGCTGGATGGCTGGGATGAATTTGAGTAGGGGATAACCATGGCAATTCGTAAACGTTTTATTGCAGGTGCAAAATGTCCGTCCTGCCAGGCGCAGGACTCGCTGGCGATGTGGCGCGAAAATAATATCGATATTGTTGAGTGTGTTAAGTGTGGCCATCAGATGCGGGAAGCCGATAAAGAAGCACGCGAGCACGTTCGCAAAGAAGAACAAGTGATAGGGATTTTTCATCCGGACTAGCGATATGGCGCAGCTTTTTTTAAGCTAGAGGGTACACGGGTGCAGAATTCCGCTACAATCTGCGCCACTATTCTTTCCATGCTCAGGAGATATCATGAAAGTAGCAAAGGACCTGGTGGTCAGCCTGGCCTATCAGGTACGTACAGAAGACGGTGTGTTGGTTGATGAGTCTCCGGTGAGTGCACCGCTGGACTACCTGCATGGTCACGGTTCCCTGATCTCTGGTCTGGAAACAGCGCTGGACGGTCATGAAGTTGGCGATAAATTCGATGTTGCTGTAGGCGCAAACGACGCTTATGGTCAGTATGACGAAAACCTGGTGCAGCGCGTTCCTAAAGATGTATTTATGGGCGTTGATGAACTGCAGGTTGGCATGCGCTTCCTGGCTGAAACCGACCAGGGACCTGTACCGGTAGAAATTACCGAAGTGGAAGACGACCACGTAGTGGTTGACGGTAACCACATGCTGGCTGGCCAGAACCTGAAATTCAACGTGGAAGTTGTTGCGATCCGCGAAGCAACCGAAGAAGAACTGGCTCACGGTCACGTTCACGGTGCGCACGGTCATGACCACGATCACGACCACGACGGTTGCTGCGGCGGTCATGGCCACGACCATGGGCACGAGCACGGCGGCGAAGGTTGCTGCGGCGGTGGCGGTAAAGGTAATGGCGGCTGCGGTTGCCACTAATACCCTTCATCTTTCAACCCACAGCGGTATTGGCTGTGATTTGAAATCCTTTGGGTATATATGAGTAGGCCGGATAAGATGTTTACGTCGCTATCCGGCACAAAAAAAGCGGGAATTCCCCGCTTTTTTTATGTCTCAATAATGCGGCGGCGGTGTCTCTTCGGACTGCGACGCAATATGGGACGGCTGAGTTGCTTTGAGCTTCTCCGTCAGTAGACGCAGATGATCGCGCAGTTTGGCCATTTCCAGTTCGTGAGCAGTTACCGTCACATTAAGCTCTTCAATGGTTATTTCCTGAAATGCCAGGCGACTCTCCAGTTCAGCCAGCCGAGTTTCCATCGTTGTATCCTGCATGATTCACCTCTTCTGTTATTTCCGGCAGATCGCGGACTGCGGCGAATTCTACTCAACTTTGCCTGTTTGCACAGCACTCATTCCCGTGTGACGAAACTAATTTAAACAAAAAGAGTCTGAAATGTGGTGATAATAGGGCGTGTCCGTATGTTGATTTGTTCTACAACGCTTTATAGTACGTTTTTATGTTAGCTAACCCTGGGGTGAGATGCCCCGGCCCTGGAGAGATGGATGAAATCACTGTTTAAAGTAACGTTGCTGGCGACCACAATGGCCGTTGCTCTGCATGCCCCGATCACCTTCGCTGCTGATACTGCGAAACCAGCCGCTACCGCTGACAGCAAAGCAGCATTCAAGAATGACGACCAGAAAGCGGCTTACGCGCTGGGAGCATCCCTGGGGCGTTACATGGAAAACTCCCTGAAAGAGCAGGAGAAACTGGGCATCAAACTGGATAAAGATCAGCTGATCGCTGGCGTTCAGGATGCGTTTGCGGACAAGAGCAAATTGTCTGACCAGGAAATCGAACAAACTCTGCAGGCGTTTGAAGCGCGCGTGAAGACTTCCGCCCAGGCGAAAATGGAAAAAGACGCGGCTGATAATGAAGCCAAGGGTAAAGCGTACCGTGAGAAGTTTGCCAAAGAGAAAGGTGTTAAAACCTCTTCTACTGGTCTGGTCTACAAAGTAGAGAAAGCCGGTACAGGTGAAGCACCGAAAGACAGCGATACCGTGGTTGTGAACTACAAAGGTACGCTGATTGATGGTAAAGAGTTTGATAACTCTTACACCCGTGGCGAGCCACTCTCTTTCCGTCTTGACGGTGTTATCCCGGGCTGGACAGAAGGCCTGAAAAACATCAAGAAAGGCGGTAAAATTCAGCTGGTTATTCCACCGGATCTGGCTTATGGCAAAACCGGCGTTCCGGGTATTCCGGCAAACTCCACGCTGGTCTTTGATGTTGAGCTGTTAGATATCAAACCGGCGCCGAAAGCGGATGCGAAGGCAGACGCTGCACCGGCAGATAAAGCTGCAGATGCCAGCAAAAAATAAGGTACCAAAAACCGCCGCCCACAGGGCGGCGGTTTTTTATTATCGACAGGATATAATTAATACTGGAAAGCGCCTTGTGCGCTGTATTACTTTAGATGCCCCTAATAGTGATGAGCCTGCCCTGACAACATAACGACAGGCTCCTGAAAAGGAGTGCTTTTTTTCATGTCCAGGTCGCTTTTAACCAACGAAACCAGTGAGCTAGATTTGCTGGATCAACGTCCTTTCGATCAAACCGACTTCGATATCCTTAAATCCTACGAAGCGGTAGTGGACGGGTTGGCGATGCTCATTGGTTCCCATTGTGAAATCGTATTGCACTCTTTGCAGGATTTGAAATGCTCGGCTATTCGCATCGCCAACGGTGAACACACGGGCCGAAAAATCGGCTCACCGATTACCGATCTTGCGTTGCGCATGCTGCATGATATGACGGGTGCGGATAGCAGCGTGTCGAAATGTTATTTCACACGTGCGAAAAGCGGTGTCTTAATGAAGTCGGTGACGATTGCCATTCGCAACCGTGAGCATCGCGTAATTGGTCTGCTGTGCATCAATATGAATCTTGATGTACCTTTCTCGCAAATAATGAATACCTTTATTCCGCCGGAAACCCCGGAAGTGGGCTCAGCCGTAAACTTTGCTTCATCAGTGGAAGATCTGGTGACACAGACGCTGGAATTCACGATTGAAGAAGTGAATGCCGATCGTAACGTATCTAACAATGCGAAGAATCGTCAGATCGTCCTGAATCTGTATGAGAAAGGCATCTTCGATATCAAAGATGCTATTAATCAGGTCGCTGACCGTCTGAACATCTCCAAACATACTGTTTACCTCTATATTCGCCAGTTCAAAAGTGGTGATTTCCAGGGGCAAGACAAGTAATGCGTTTTGCCATCATGGTGACAGGACCTGCCTATGGCACACAGCAGGCGAGCAGCGCGCTGCAATTTGCACATGCGTTGCTTGAGGAAGGGCATGAGTTAAGCCGTGTCTTTTTTTATCAGGAGGGGGTATATAACGCTAACCTTCTGACATCACCCGCCAGTGATGAATTTGATTTGGTGCGAGGCTGGCAGCAAATCAATCAACAATTTGGTGTAGAGCTTAATATTTGTGTGGCGGCGGCGTTGCGTCGTGGCGTTGTTGATGAGACCGAAGCGAAGAGGCTTGGGCTGACAAGTTCGAACTTACAATCAGGTTTTAACCTCAGTGGGCTTGGCTCGCTGGCCGAGGCATCCCTGACGTGCGATCGCGTGGTACAGTTTTAATGAAACGTGTTGCTTTTGTTTTTTCCACTGTGCCGCACGGCAGTGCATCAGGCCGCGAAGGTCTTGATGCATTACTGGCGACTTCAGCATTAACGGAAGACCTTGGTGTATTTTTTATTGGTGATGGCGTCTTCCAGATCCTGCAAGGACAAAAACCGGATGCTGTCCTCGCCCGTGATTATATCGCGACTTTTAAACTGCTGGGGCTGTACGATATAGAGCAATGCTGGCTTTGCGCCGCCTCCCTGCGTGAGCGAGGGCTTGATCAGGGGGCCAGTTTTGTGGTCGATGCGACGGTTCTTGAACCCCATGATTTGCGCCGTGAGCTTGGCAACTATGATGTTATTTTGAGGTTTTGACATTCTCATGCTGCATACTTTACATCGCTCCGCGTGGCTTACTGATTTCTCCTCTCTTCTTCGTCTTGTTGGTGAAGACGATGAGCTTTTATTGCTCCAGGATGGCGTGACGGCGGCAATAGATGGTACCCGCTTCCTTGAAAGTCTGCAGAATGCCTCCATTAAGGTCTATGTACTGGAAGAAGACATTAAAGCTCGCGGGTTAGATGGTCAAATTTCAGACAGTGTCGTCAGGGTTGGCTATACTGACTTCGTCAGACTTACGGTGAAGCATCCCAACCAGATGGCCTGGTAATTGTGGGATCGTTGTATATTTCTTGACACCTTTTCGACACCGACCTAAAATTCTGCGTCCTCATATTGTATGAGGTCGTTTTATTACGTGTTTACGAAGCAAAAGCTAAAACCAGGAGCTATTTAATGGCAACAGTTAACCAGCTGGTACGCAAACCACGCGCACGCAAAGTTGCAAAGAGCAACGTGCCTGCGCTGGAAGCATGCCCGCAGAAACGTGGCGTATGTACTCGTGTATATACTACCACTCCTAAAAAACCGAACTCCGCACTGCGTAAAGTTTGCCGTGTTCGTTTGACTAACGGTTTTGAAGTGACTTCCTACATCGGTGGTGAAGGTCACAACCTGCAGGAGCACTCCGTGATCCTGATCCGTGGCGGTCGTGTAAAAGACCTTCCGGGTGTTCGTTACCACACCGTTCGTGGTGCGCTTGACTGCTCCGGCGTTAAAGACCGTAAGCAATCACGTTCCAAGTATGGCGTGAAACGTCCTAAGGCTTAATGGTTCTCCGTTAAGTAAGGCCAAACGTTTTATATTAATGTCAAACTAAACTCTTAGAGTTTTGGACAATCCTGAATTAACAACGGAGTATTTCCATGCCACGTCGTCGCGTCATTGGTCAGCGTAAAATTCTGCCGGATCCGAAGTTCGGATCAGAACTGCTGGCTAAATTTGTAAATATCCTGATGGTAGATGGTAAAAAATCTACTGCCGAAACAATCGTATACAGCGCGCTGGAGACCCTGGCTCAGCGTTCTGGTAAAAATGAACTGGAAGCTTTCGAAGTAGCTCTCGAAAACGTGCGCCCGACTGTCGAAGTTAAGTCTCGCCGCGTTGGTGGTTCTACTTATCAGGTACCAGTTGAAGTCCGTCCGGTCCGTCGTAATGCCCTGGCAATGCGTTGGATCGTTGAAGCTGCTCGTAAACGCGGTGATAAATCCATGGCTCTGCGCCTGGCGAACGAACTTTCTGATGCTGCAGAAAACAAAGGTACTGCAGTTAAGAAACGTGAAGACGTTCACCGTATGGCAGAAGCCAACAAGGCGTTCGCACACTACCGTTGGTAATCCCTTCGGAGTATTAGTCACCAGGCGGGCGCTTCTTGTAAGCAGCCCGCTTTGGGCTACTTAAATTGAACGCCTAAAAGATAAACGAGGAATCAAATGGCTCGTACAACACCCATCGCGCGCTACCGTAACATCGGTATCAGTGCGCACATCGACGCCGGTAAAACCACTACTACCGAACGTATTCTGTTCTACACCGGTGTAAACCATAAAATCGGTGAAGTTCATGACGGCGCAGCCACCATGGACTGGATGGAACAGGAGCAGGAGCGTGGTATTACTATCACCTCCGCAGCGACTACTGCATTCTGGTCTGGTATGGCTAAGCAGTATGAACCGCATCGCGTAAACATCATCGACACCCCGGGGCACGTTGACTTCACTATCGAAGTAGAACGTTCCATGCGTGTGCTTGATGGTGCAGTAATGGTTTACTGCGCAGTTGGTGGTGTTCAGCCGCAGTCTGAAACCGTATGGCGTCAGGCTAACAAATATAAAGTTCCGCGCATTGCGTTCGTTAACAAAATGGACCGTATGGGCGCGAACTTCCTGAAAGTTGTTGGTCAGATCAAAACCCGTCTGGGCGCGAACCCTGTTCCGCTGCAGCTGGCAATTGGTGCTGAAGAAAACTTCACTGGTGTTGTTGACCTGGTGAAAATGAAAGCCATCAACTGGAACGAAGAAGATGCAGGCGTAACCTTCACTTATGAAGATATCCCGGCTGACATGCAGGAACTGGCTGAAGAATGGCACCAGAACCTGATCGAGTCCGCCGCGGAAGCTTCAGAAGAGCTGATGGAGAAATACCTGGGTGGTGAAGAACTGACTGAAGAAGAGATCAAGAAAGCTCTGCGTCAGCGCGTTCTGAACAACGAAATCATCCTGGTAACCTGTGGTTCTGCGTTTAAGAACAAAGGTGTTCAGGCGATGCTGGATGCGGTAATTGATTACCTGCCATCCCCGACTGATGTACCTGCGATCAACGGTATTCTGGACGACGGTAAAGATACTCCGGCTGAGCGTCACGCTAGCGATGAAGAGCCGTTTGCTGCTCTGGCATTCAAAATCGCTACCGACCCGTTCGTGGGTAACCTGACCTTCTTCCGCGTGTACTCTGGTGTGGTTAACTCCGGTGATACCATCCTGAACTCCGTGAAATCTGCACGTGAGCGTTTTGGCCGTATCGTTCAGATGCACGCCAACAAACGTGAAGAGATCAAAGAAGTTCGCGCGGGCGACATCGCTGCTGCGATCGGTCTGAAAGACGTGACCACTGGTGATACCCTGTGTGATCCAGATTCTCCGATCATTCTGGAGCGTATGGAATTCCCGGAACCGGTAATTTCCATCGCGGTAGAACCGAAAACCAAAGCTGACCAGGAAAAAATGGGTCTGGCTCTGGGCCGTCTGGCTAAAGAAGACCCGTCATTCCGCGTATGGACTGACGAAGAATCTAACCAGACTATTATCGCCGGTATGGGTGAGCTGCACCTCGACATCATCGTTGACCGCATGAAGCGTGAATTCAACGTTGAAGCGAACGTCGGTAAACCTCAGGTTGCTTACCGTGAAGCGATTCGCGCGAAAGTTACCGATATCGAAGGTAAACACGCTAAGCAGTCTGGTGGTCGCGGTCAGTATGGTCATGTTGTTATCGACATGTACCCGCTGGAGCCGGGTTCAAACCCGAAAGGCTACGAATTCATCAACGACATCAAAGGTGGTGTAATTCCTGGCGAATACATCCCGGCCGTTGATAAAGGCATCCAGGAACAGCTGAAATCTGGCCCGCTGGCTGGTTACCCGGTTGTTGATCTGGGCGTGCGTCTGCACTTCGGTTCTTACCATGACGTTGACTCCTCTGAGCTGGCGTTTAAACTGGCCGCTTCTATCGCCTTTAAAGATGGCTTTAAGAAAGCGAAACCAGTTCTGCTTGAGCCTATCATGAAGGTTGAAGTAGAGACTCCGGAAGAGAACACCGGTGACGTTATCGGTGACTTGAGCCGCCGTCGTGGTATGCTTCGTGGTCAGGAATCCAACGTCACTGGCGTTGTGATCCACGCTGAAGTTCCGCTGTCTGAAATGTTCGGATATGCAACCCAGCTGCGTTCTCTGACCAAAGGCCGTGCTTCTTACTCCATGGAGTTCCTGAAGTACGACGATGCGCCGAACAACGTTGCTCAGGCCGTTATTGAAGCCCGTGGTAAATAAGCCACAGGATTAAAACCTAAGTCCCGTGCTCTCTCCAAAGGGGAGAGCACTATAGTAAGGAATATAGCCGTGTCTAAAGAAAAATTTGAACGTACAAAACCGCACGTTAACGTCGGCACCATCGGCCACGTTGACCACGGTAAAACTACCCTGACCGCTGCAATCACCACCGTTCTGGCTAAAACCTACGGCGGTGCTGCTCGTGCTTTCGACCAGATCGATAACGCTCCGGAAGAAAAAGCTCGTGGTATCACCATCAACACTTCTCACGTTGAATATGACACCCCGACTCGCCACTACGCGCACGTAGACTGCCCGGGCCACGCCGACTATGTTAAAAACATGATCACCGGTGCTGCGCAGATGGACGGCGCGATCCTGGTTGTTGCTGCGACTGACGGCCCGATGCCGCAGACTCGTGAGCACATCCTGCTGGGTCGTCAGGTAGGCGTTCCGTACATCATCGTGTTCCTGAACAAATGCGACATGGTTGATGACGAAGAGCTGCTGGAACTGGTAGAAATGGAAGTTCGTGAACTTCTGTCTCAGTACGATTTCCCGGGCGACGACACTCCGATCGTTCGTGGTTCTGCTCTGAAAGCGCTGGAAGGCGATGCAGAGTGGGAAGCAAAGATCATCGAACTGGCTGGCTTCCTGGATTCTTACATCCCGGAACCAGAGCGTGCGATTGACAAGCCGTTCCTGCTGCCTATCGAAGACGTATTCTCCATCTCCGGTCGTGGTACCGTTGTTACCGGTCGTGTAGAGCGCGGTATCATCAAAGTTGGTGAAGAAGTTGAAATCGTTGGTATCAAAGAGACTGCTAAGTCTACCTGTACTGGCGTTGAAATGTTCCGCAAACTGCTGGACGAAGGCCGTGCTGGTGAGAACGTTGGTGTTCTGCTGCGTGGTATCAAACGTGAAGAAATCGAACGTGGTCAGGTACTGGCTAAGCCGGGTTCAATCAAGCCGCACACCAAGTTCGAATCTGAAGTGTACATTCTGTCCAAAGACGAAGGCGGCCGTCATACTCCGTTCTTCAAAGGCTACCGTCCGCAGTTCTACTTCCGTACTACTGACGTGACTGGTACCATCGAACTGCCAGAAGGCGTAGAGATGGTAATGCCGGGCGACAACATCAAAATGGTTGTTACCCTGATCCACCCGATCGCGATGGACGACGGTCTGCGTTTCGCAATCCGTGAAGGCGGCCGTACCGTTGGCGCGGGCGTTGTTGCTAAAGTAATGAGCTAATTATTGATTAATTAGTTTTGAGCTTAAAAAGGGCGCTTCGGCGCCCTTTTTGCTGCCTGCAATTCATTCGCTGTAATATTTATTCGCATTTTTCGCTAACCCAACCGGCGTGCAAACATAATTGTGCTATTGTAATCATAACTATTCTCATTTACACTTTGCACAGAAATTGAACGGGAGCGATCATGTACGTTTGTTTGTGTAATGCGATAAGTGATAAAAAAATTCGTCAGGCTGTTCGCCAGTTTCATCCTCAGTCCTTTCAGCAATTACGTAAATTTATTCCTGTTGGAAATCAATGCGGTAAGTGTATTCGGGCTGCGCGTGAAGTGATGCAGGATGAATTAACTCAAATACCAGAATTTAAAGAGATCGCCTAAGTCACACTCTTTTTTTTGACATCCCTGTAGCCCCATCTACGCTCTAAGAGTGGAAGCGGAGGGACTATAAAATGAAAGGTGATGTTAAAATCATAAATTATCTCAATAAACTATTGGGAAATGAGCTTGTCGCAATCAACCAGTATTTTCTCCATGCCCGTATGTTTAAAAACTGGGGACTGACTCGCCTCAATGATGTTGAGTATCATGAATCTATTGATGAGATGAAACACGCCGATAAATATATCGAGCGTATTTTATTCTTAGAAGGGCTGCCAAACTTACAGGATCTGGGTAAGTTAGGGATTGGTGAAGATGTTGAGGAGATGCTGCAGTCAGATCTTCGACTTGAACTTGATGGCGCGAAAGATTTGCGTGAAGCCATTGCCTATGCCGATAGCGTTCATGACTACGTCAGCCGGGATATGATGATAGAAATCCTTACTGAAGAAGAAGGGCATATTGACTGGCTCGAAACGGAGCTGGATTTGATTTCAAAACTTGGCTTGCAAAATTATCTGCAATCACAGATTAAAGTCAGTGACTAATCGCCCTGCATCAGATTTACCCAGCCAATAATAAAACCCGCCGCCGCCAGATATGGCCCAAAAGGCAGCGGGTTTTTTAGTACCTTTCTTCCATCCGTAACGCTCCTAATCCCAATGATGCAACAGGCCAGACAGGCAGCAGTGAAGACCAACAGCGGTAATGATTCCCAACGATGCCACGCACCAAGTGCTGCGAGAAATTTTACATCACCATAGCCTAGTCCTTCCTGTCGTCTTACCAGCCGGTAGCTCCAATAGATAAGTGAAAACACGCTATATCCCACCGCGGCCCCCCAAACTGCATCAGATAATTCAGCCGGTTTACAGCATTGATGATAAATAAGACCACTCCATAGAAGAGGGCAGGTAAACTTGTCTGGCAATAAACCGGTGCGTAAATCCTGTATCCAAAGAAGCCCGCATAAGGACGTGTAGGTAAACAGGAAGAGGAGGTTGATGTACATGCTCGAATTCTCATCGCTAAAGAGATAACCCTCCAGTAAATGTGGCGTCCATACAAGATCCGAATAGCTATAACGGTTGCCTGCTTCCAGTAAAAACATGCATGCGCAAGTTTCTACAATCTGCCTGGAATGGTGCTCGCATTACAGGTCGGGTGATTAATTTCTACACGGCACTTGCGTAAGGCTGAGATTTACGTATAATGCGCGGGCTTGTCTTAATTGACGGCTGGTTCAATCTGAACCACTGATAGTCGATTTGACTATCTGACAATGTTCCCGATTGGGGAACTCTGTAAGAACGGTTACACTCTCCCATCAATCGTAATGGGTTTGAGGAGTAACTATTTCGTCTATAAAATAATTGGAGCTCTGGTCTCATGCAGAACCAAAGAATCCGTATCCGCCTGAAAGCGTTTGATCATCGTCTGATCGATCAATCAACCGCGGAAATCGTCGAGACTGCTAAGCGCACTGGTGCGCAAGTCCGTGGTCCGATCCCGCTGCCGACCCGCAAAGAGCGCTTTACCGTTCTGATCTCTCCGCACGTTAACAAAGACGCGCGTGATCAGTACGAGATTCGCACTCACAAGCGTCTGGTTGACATCGTTGAGCCAACTGAGAAAACCGTTGATGCTCTGATGCGTCTGGATCTGGCTGCCGGTGTAGACGTGCAGATCAGCCTGGGTTAATCAGGTCATCGAGCGATTGAGAGGTTGATACAATGATTGGTTTAGTCGGTAAAAAAGTGGGAATGACCCGCATCTTCACTGAAGATGGCGTATCTATCCCAGTAACCGTAATCGAAGTTGAAGCAAACCGCGTTACTCAGGTTAAAGACCTGGCTAACGACGGCTACCGCGCTATTCAGGTTACCACTGGTGCTAAAAAAGCTAACCGTGTAACCAAGCCGGAAGCTGGTCACTTTGCTAAAGCTGGCGTTGAAGCTGGCCGCGGCCTGTGGGAGTTCCGTCTGGCGGATGGTGAAGAATTCACCGTAGGTCAGAGCATTAGCGTTGAACTGTTTGCTGACGTTAAAAAAGTTGACGTAACCGGTACCTCTAAAGGTAAAGGTTTCGCTGGTACCGTTAAGCGCTGGAACTTCCGTACCCAGGACGCTACTCACGGTAACTCCTTGTCTCACCGCGTTCCGGGTTCTATCGGTCAGAACCAGACTCCGGGCAAAGTGTTCAAAGGCAAGAAAATGGCAGGTCAGCTGGGCAACGAGCGTGTAACCGTTCAGAGCCTGGACGTAGTACGTGTTGACGCTGAGCGCAACCTGCTGCTGGTTAAAGGTGGTGTTCCGGGTGCGACCGGTTGCGACCTGATCGTTAAACCAGCTGTGAAGGCGTAAGGGGATAGCAATGGAATTAGTATTGAAAGACGCGCAGAGCGCGCTGACTGTTTCCGAAACTACCTTCGGTCGTGATTTCAACGAAGCGCTGGTTCACCAGGTTGTTGTTGCTTATGCAGCTGGTGCTCGTCAGGGTACTCGTGCTCAGAAGACTCGTGCTGAAGTAACTGGTTCAGGCAAAAAGCCGTGGCGCCAGAAAGGTACCGGCCGTGCGCGTTCAGGTTCTATCAAGAGCCCGATCTGGCGTTCTGGTGGCGTGACCTTCGCTGCTCGCCCGCAGGACCACAGTCAAAAAGTTAACAAAAAGATGTACCGCGGCGCGCTGAAAAGCATTCTGTCCGAACTGGTACGTCAGGATCGTCTGATCGTTGTCGAATCATTCTCTGTAGAAGCGCCTAAAACTAAGCTGCTGGCACAGAAACTGAAAGACATGGCTCTGGAAGATGTGCTGATCATCACCGGTGAGCTGGACGAAAACCTGTTCCTGGCTGCGCGCAACCTGCACAAGGTTGACGTACGCGATGCAACTGGTATCGACCCGGTTAGCCTGATCGCCTTCGACAAAGTCGTAATGACTGCTGATGCTGTTAAGCAAGTTGAGGAGATGCTGGCATGATTCGTGAAGAACGTCTGCTGAAGGTGCTGCGCGCACCGCACGTTTCTGAAAAAGCGTCTACTGCGATGGAAAAAACTAATACCATCGTTCTCAAAGTTGCTAAAGACGCGACCAAAGCAGAAATCAAAGCTGCTGTGCAGAAACTGTTTGAAGTCGAAGTCGAAGTCGTTAACACCCTGGTAGTTAAAGGGAAAGTTAAACGTCACGGACAGCGTATCGGTCGTCGTAGCGACTGGAAAAAAGCTTACGTCACCCTGAAGGAAGGCCAGAATCTGGACTTCGTCGGCGGCGCTGAGTAAGTCGGAGGAGTAATACAATGGCAGTTGTTAAATGTAAACCGACATCTCCGGGTCGTCGCCACGTCGTTAAAGTGGTCAACCCAGAGCTGCACAAGGGCAAACCTTTTGCTCCGCTGGTTGAAAAAAACAGCAAATCCGGTGGTCGTAACAACAATGGCCGTATCACCACTCGTCACATCGGTGGTGGTCACAAGCAGGCTTATCGTATCGTTGACTTCAAACGCAACAAAGACGGTATCCCGGCAGTTGTTGAACGTCTTGAGTACGATCCGAACCGTTCCGCGAACATCGCGTTGGTTCTGTACAAAGACGGTGAACGCCGTTACATCCTGGCCCCTAAAGGCCTGAAAGCTGGCGACCAGATTCAGTCTGGCGTTGATGCTGCAATCAAAGCAGGTAACACCCTGCCGATGCGCAATATCCCGGTTGGTTCTACCGTTCATAACGTAGAAATGAAACCAGGTAAAGGCGGTCAGCTGGCTCGTTCTGCTGGTACTTACGTTCAGATCGTTGCTCGTGATGGTGCTTATGTCACCCTGCGTCTGCGTTCTGGTGAAATGCGTAAAGTCGAAGCAGACTGTCGTGCAACTCTGGGCGAAGTTGGCAATGCTGAGCATATGCTGCGCGTTCTGGGTAAAGCAGGTGCTGCACGCTGGCGTGGTGTTCGTCCTACCGTTCGCGGTACTGCGATGAACCCAGTCGACCACCCACATGGTGGTGGTGAAGGTCGTAACTTTGGTAAGCACCCGGTAACTCCGTGGGGCGTTCAGACCAAAGGTAAGAAGACCCGCAGCAACAAGCGTACTGATAAATTCATCGTACGTCGCCGTAGCAAATAATTTTAGAGGATAAGCCATGCCACGTTCTCTCAAGAAAGGTCCTTTTATTGACCTGCACTTGCTGAAGAAGGTAGAGAAAGCGGTGGAAAGCGGAGACAAGAAGCCCCTGCGCACTTGGTCCCGTCGTTCAACGATCTTTCCTAACATGATCGGTTTGACCATCGCTGTCCATAATGGTCGTCAGCACGTTCCGGTATTTGTTTCCGACGAAATGGTCGGTCACAAACTGGGTGAATTCGCACCGACTCGTACTTATCGCGGCCACGCTGCTGATAAAAAAGCGAAGAAGAAATAAGGTAGGAGGAAGAGATGGAAACTTTAGCTCAACATCGCCATGCTCGTTCTTCTGCTCAGAAGGTTCGCCTTGTTGCAGACCTGATTCGCGGTAAGAAAGTGTCGCAGGCTCTGGATATTCTGACCTACACCAATAAGAAAGCGGCTGTACTGGTTAAGAAAGTCCTGGAATCTGCCATTGCTAACGCTGAACACAACGATGGCGCTGACATTGACGATCTGAAAGTTACGAAAATTTTCGTAGACGAAGGCCCGAGCATGAAGCGCATTATGCCGCGTGCAAAAGGTCGTGCAGATCGCATCCTGAAGCGCACCAGCCACATTACTGTGGTTGTGTCCGATCGCTGAGACTCTGGAGACTAGCAATGGGTCAGAAAGTACATCCTAATGGTATTCGCCTGGGTATTGTAAAACCATGGAACTCAACCTGGTTTGCGAACACCAAAGAATTCGCTGACAACCTGGACAGCGATTTTAAAGTACGTCAGTACCTGACTAAGGAACTGGCGAAAGCGTCTGTATCTCGTATCGTGATCGAGCGTCCGGCTAAGAGCATCCGTGTGACCATTCACACCGCTCGTCCGGGTATCGTTATCGGTAAGAAAGGCGAAGACGTAGAAAAACTGCGCAAAGTCGTAGCGGATATTGCTGGCGTTCCTGCTCAGATCAATATCGCCGAAGTGCGTAAACCTGAACTGGACGCAAAATTGGTTGCTGACAGCATCACTTCTCAGCTGGAACGTCGTGTTATGTTCCGTCGTGCTATGAAGCGTGCTGTACAGAACGCAATGCGTCTGGGCGCTAAAGGTATTAAAGTTGAAGTTAGCGGCCGTCTGGGCGGCGCGGAAATCGCACGTACCGAATGGTACCGCGAAGGTCGCGTACCTCTGCACACTCTGCGTGCTGACATCGACTACAACACCTCTGAAGCGCACACCACTTACGGTGTAATCGGCGTTAAAGTGTGGATCTTCAAAGGCGAGATCCTGGGTGGTATGGCTGCTGTTGAACAACCGGAAAAACCGGCTGCTCAACCTAAAAAGCAGCAGCGTAAAGGCCGTAAATAAGGAGCGTCGCTGATGTTACAACCAAAGCGTACAAAATTCCGTAAAATGCACAAAGGCCGTAACCGCGGTCTGGCGCAGGGTACGGATGTTAGCTTCGGCAGCTTCGGTCTGAAAGCTGTTGGCCGTGGTCGTCTGACTGCCCGTCAGATCGAAGCAGCACGTCGTGCTATGACCCGTGCAGTTAAGCGTCAAGGTAAGATCTGGATCCGTGTATTCCCGGACAAACCGATCACTGAAAAGCCGCTGGCAGTGCGTATGGGTAAAGGTAAAGGTAACGTGGAGTATTGGGTTGCCTTGATTCAGCCGGGTAAAGTCCTGTATGAAATGGACGGCGTACCGGAAGAGCTGGCCCGTGAAGCATTCAAGCTGGCAGCAGCGAAACTGCCGATTAAAACCACCTTTGTAACTAAGACGGTGATGTAATGAAAGCAAAAGAGCTGCGTGAGAAGAGTGTTGAAGAGCTGAACACCGAGCTGCTGAATCTGCTGCGTGAGCAGTTCAACCTGCGTATGCAGGCTGCAAGTGGCCAGCTGCAACAGTCTCACCTGTTGAAGCAAGTGCGTCGTGATGTCGCACGCGTTAAGACTTTACTGACTGAGAAGGCGGGTGCGTAATGACCGATAAAATCCGTACTCTGCAAGGTCGCGTTGTTAGCGACAAAATGGAGAAATCCATTGTTGTTGCTATCGAACGTTTTGTGAAACACCCGATCTACGGTAAATTCATTAAGCGTACGACCAAACTGCACGTACATGACGAGAACAACGAATGCGGTACTGGTGACGTGGTTGAAATCCGCGAATGCCGTCCGCTGTCCAAGACTAAGTCCTGGACGCTGGTTCGCGTTGTAGAGAAAGCTGTTCTGTAATACAGTAGGCATTCTCAACGAATAAACGGCTCAGCGATGAGCCGTTTATTTTTTCTACCCATATCGTTTAAGCGGTGTTATAATGCCGCGCCCCCGATATGGGGCTTTTTTAACGACCTGATTTTCGGGTCTCAGTAGTAGTTGACATTAGCGGAGCACTAAAATGATCCAAGAACAGACTATGCTGAACGTCGCCGACAACTCCGGTGCACGTCGCGTAATGTGTATCAAGGTTCTGGGTGGCTCGCACCGTCGCTACGCAGGCGTAGGCGACATCATCAAGATCACCATCAAAGAAGCAATTCCGCGTGGTAAGGTCAAAAAAGGTGATGTGCTGAAGGCGGTAGTGGTGCGCACCAAGAAGGGTGTTCGTCGCCCGGACGGTTCTGTCATTCGCTTCGATGGTAATGCATGCGTTATTTTAAACAATAACAGCGAGCAACCTATCGGTACGCGTATTTTTGGGCCGGTAACTCGTGAACTTCGTAACGAGAAGTTCATGAAAATTATCTCTCTGGCACCAGAAGTACTCTAAGGAGCGAATCATGGCAGCGAAGATCCGTCGTGATGACGAAGTTATCGTGTTAACCGGTAAAGATAAAGGTAAACGCGGTAAAGTGAAAAATGTCCTGTCTTCCGGCAAGGTCATTGTTGAAGGTATCAACCTGGTTAAGAAACATCAGAAGCCGGTTCCGGCCCTGAACCAACCAGGCGGCATCGTAGAGAAAGAAGCAGCTATTCAGATCTCTAACCTTGCTATCTTCAACGCGGCAACCGGCAAGGCTGACCGTGTAGGCTTTAGATTCGAAGACGGCAAAAAAGTCCGTTTCTTTAAATCTAATAGCGAAACTATCAAGTAATTTGGAGTAGTACGATGGCGAAACTGCATGATTACTACAAAGACGAAGTAGTCGCTAAACTCATGACTGAGTTTAACTACAATTCTGTCATGCAAGTCCCTCGGGTCGAGAAGATCACCCTGAACATGGGTGTTGGTGAAGCGATCGCTGACAAGAAACTGCTGGATAACGCAGCAGCTGACCTGACAGCAATCTCCGGTCAAAAACCGCTGATCACCAAAGCACGCAAATCTGTTGCAGGCTTCAAAATCCGTCAGGGCTATCCGATCGGCTGTAAAGTAACTCTGCGTGGCGAACGCATGTGGGAGTTCTTTGAGCGCCTGATCACTATTGCTGTTCCACGTATCCGTGACTTCCGTGGCTTGTCCGCTAAGTCTTTCGACGGTCGTGGTAACTACAGCATGGGTGTCCGTGAGCAGATCATCTTCCCAGAAATCGACTACGATAAAGTCGACCGCGTGCGTGGTTTGGATATTACCATTACCACTACTGCGAAATCTGATGAAGAAGGCCGTGCTCTGCTGGCTGCCTTTGACTTCCCGTTCCGCAAGTAAGGTAGGGTTACTGAATGGCTAAGCAATCAATGAAAGCACGCGAAGTAAAGCGCGTAGCTTTAGCTGATAAGTACTTCGCAAAACGCGCTGAACTGAAAGCTATCATCTCTGATGTGAACGCGACCGACGAAGATCGTTGGAACGCAGTTCTGAAGCTGCAGTCTCTGCCGCGTGATTCCAGCCCGTCTCGTCAGCGTAACCGCTGCCGTCAAACTGGTCGTCCGCACGCTTTCCTGCGGAAGTTCGGGTTGAGCCGTATTAAGGTCCGTGAAGCCGCTATGCGCGGTGAAATTCCGGGTCTGAAAAAGGCTAGCTGGTAATTGTCACCAATTGAATCACGGGAGTAAAGACAGATGAGCATGCAAGATCCGATCGCGGATATGCTGACCCGTATCCGTAACGGTCAGGCCGCGAATAAAGCTGCGGTCACCATGCCTTCCTCCAAGCTGAAAGTGGCAATTGCCAACGTGCTGAAGGAAGAAGGTTTTATTGAAGATTTTAAAGTTGAAGGCGACACCAAGCCGGAACTGGAACTTACTCTTAAGTATTTCCAGGGTAAAGCTGTTGTAGAAAGCATTCAGCGTGTCAGTCGCCCTGGTCTGCGCATTTATAAGCGTAAAGACGAGCTGCCAAAAGTTATGGCTGGCATGGGTATCGCAGTTGTTTCTACCTCTAAAGGTGTTATGACTGATCGTGCAGCGCGCCAGGCTGGTCTTGGTGGCGAAATTATCTGCTACGTAGCCTAATCGGAGGAAAAAATGTCTCGTGTTGCTAAAGCACCGGTCGTTATTCCTGCCGGCGTTGATGTAAAAATCAACGGTCAGGTTATTACGATCAAAGGTAAAAACGGCGAGCTGACTCGTACTCTCAACGATGCTGTTGAAGTTAATCATGCAGATAATGCACTGACCTTCGGTCCGCGTGATGGTTACGCAGATGGATGGGCTCAGGCTGGTACCGCGCGTGCCCTGCTGAACTCAATGGTTGTCGGTGTTACCGAAGGCTTCACTAAGAAGCTGCAGCTGGTTGGTGTAGGTTATCGTGCAGCGGTCAAAGGGAATGTAGTAAACCTGGCATTAGGTTTCTCTCATCCAGTTGATCATGAGCTGCCGGCAGGGATTACTGCAGAATGTCCGTCTCAGACTGAAATCGTGCTGAAAGGCGCTGATAAACAGCTGATCGGTCAGGTTGCAGCAGATCTGCGCGCCTACCGTCGTCCTGAGCCTTACAAAGGCAAGGGTGTTCGTTACGCCGACGAAGTCGTGCGTACCAAAGAGGCTAAGAAGAAGTAAGGTAACACTATGGATAAGAAATCTGCTCGTATCCGTCGTGCGACCCGCGCACGCCGCAAGCTCAAAGAGCTGGGCGCAACTCGCCTGGTGGTACATCGTACCCCGCGTCATATTTACGCACAGGTAATTGCACCGAACGGTTCTGAAGTTCTGGTAGCTGCTTCTACTGTAGAAAAAGCTATCGCTGAACAACTGAAGTACACCGGTAACAAAGACGCTGCAGCAGCTGTGGGTAAAGCTGTCGCCGAACGCGCTCTGGAAAAAGGCATCAAAGATGTGTCCTTTGACCGTTCCGGGTTCCAATATCATGGTCGTGTCCAGGCACTGGCAGATGCTGCCCGTGAAGCTGGCCTTCAGTTCTAAGGTAGAGGTGTAAGATGGCTCACATCGAAAAACAAGCTGGCGAACTGCAGGAAAAGCTGATCGCGGTAAACCGCGTATCTAAAACCGTTAAAGGTGGTCGTATTTTCTCCTTCACAGCTCTGACTGTAGTTGGCGATGGTAACGGTCGCGTTGGTTTTGGTTACGGTAAAGCGCGTGAAGTTCCAGCAGCGATCCAGAAAGCGATGGAAAAAGCCCGTCGCAATATGATTAACGTCGCGCTGAACCACGGCACCCTGCAGCACCCGGTTAAGGGTACTCACACGGGTTCTCGTGTATTCATGCAGCCGGCTTCCGAAGGTACCGGTATCATCGCCGGTGGTGCAATGCGCGCCGTTCTGGAAGTCGCTGGAGTTCGTAACGTTCTGGCTAAAGCGTATGGTTCCACCAACCCGATTAACGTGGTTCGTGCAACTATCGATGGTCTGGAAAATATGAAATCTCCGGAAATGGTCGCTGCCAAGCGTGGTAAATCCGTTGAAGAAATTCTGGGGAAATAAACCATGGCAAAGACTATTAAAATTACTCAAACCCGCAGTGCAATCGGTCGTCTGCCGAAACATAAGGCAACGCTGCTTGGCCTGGGTCTGCGTCGTATTGGTCACACCGTAGAGCGCGAGGATACTCCTGCTGTTCGTGGTATGGTCAACGCGGTTTCCTTCATGGTTAAAGTTGAGGAGTAAGAGATGCGTTTAAATACTCTGTCTCCGGCCGAAGGCTCCAAAAAGGCGGGTAAACGCCTGGGTCGTGGTATCGGTTCTGGCCTCGGTAAAACCGGTGGTCGTGGTCACAAAGGTCAGAAGTCTCGTTCTGGCGGTGGCGTACGTCGCGGTTTCGAAGGTGGTCAGATGCCTCTGTACCGTCGTCTGCCGAAATTCGGCTTCACTTCACGTAAATCAGCGATTACAGCCGAAGTTCGTCTGTCTGACCTGGCTAAAGTTGAAGGCGGTGTTGTAGACCTGAATACGCTGAAAGCAGCTAACATTATCGGTATCCAGATCGAGTTCGCGAAAGTGATCCTGGCTGGTGAAGTAACTACTCCGGTAACTGTTCGTGGCCTGCGTGTTACTAAAGGCGCTCGTGCTGCTATCGAAGCTGCTGGCGGTAAAATCGAGGAATAAGTAGCAGATGGCTAAACAACCGGGATTAGATTTTCAAAGTGCCAAAGGTGGCTTAGGCGAGCTGAAACGCAGACTGCTGTTTGTAATCGGCGCGCTGATTGTGTTCCGTATTGGCTCTTTCATTCCGATCCCTGGTATTGATGCCGCTGTACTTGCCAAACTGCTTGAGCAACAGCGAGGCACCATCATTGAAATGTTTAACATGTTCTCTGGTGGTGCTCTCAGCCGTGCTTCTATCTTTGCTCTGGGGATCATGCCGTATATTTCGGCGTCGATCATTATCCAACTGCTGACGGTGGTTCACCCAACGTTAGCGGAAATTAAGAAAGAAGGGGAGTCTGGTCGTCGTAAGATCAGCCAGTACACCCGCTACGGTACTCTGGTGCTGGCTATATTCCAGTCGATCGGTATTGCTACCGGTCTACCGAATATGCCTGGTATGCAGGGCCTGGTGATGAATCCAGGCTTTGCATTCTATTTCACCGCTGTTGTAAGTCTGGTTACAGGAACAATGTTCCTGATGTGGTTGGGCGAACAGATTACTGAACGTGGTATCGGGAACGGTATCTCAATCATTATCTTCGCCGGTATTGTCGCGGGACTCCCGCCAGCCATTGCCCATACTATCGAGCAAGCGCGTCAAGGCGACCTGCACTTCCTCGTGTTGCTGTTGGTTGCAGTATTAGTATTTGCAGTGACGTTCTTTGTTGTATTTGTTGAGCGTGGTCAACGCCGCATTGTGGTAAACTACGCGAAACGTCAGCAAGGTCGTCGTGTCTATGCTGCACAGAGCACACATTTACCGCTGAAAGTGAATATGGCGGGGGTAATCCCGGCAATCTTCGCTTCCAGTATTATTCTGTTCCCGGCTACCATCGCGTCATGGTTCGGGGGCGGTACTGGTTGGAACTGGCTGACAACAATTTCGCTGTATTTGCAGCCTGGGCAACCGCTTTATGTGTTACTCTATGCGTCTGCAATCATATTCTTCTGTTTCTTCTACACGGCGTTGGTTTTCAACCCGCGTGAAACAGCAGATAACCTGAAGAAGTCCGGTGCATTTGTACCAGGAATTCGTCCGGGAGAGCAAACGGCGAAGTATATCGATAAAGTAATGACCCGCCTGACTTTGGTTGGTGCGCTTTACATTACCTTTATCTGCCTGATCCCGGAGTTCATGCGTGATGCAATGAAAGTACCGTTCTACTTCGGTGGGACCTCACTGCTTATCGTTGTAGTCGTGATTATGGACTTTATGGCTCAAGTGCAAACTCTGATGATGTCAAGTCAGTACGAGTCTGCATTGAAGAAGGCGAACCTGAAAGGCTACGGTCGTTAACGGTCGCCCGAGAAGTTACGGAGAGTAAAAATGAAAGTTCGTGCTTCCGTCAAGAAATTATGCCGTAACTGCAAAATCGTTAAGCGTGATGGTGTCATCCGTGTGATTTGCAGTGCCGAGCCGAAGCATAAACAGCGCCAAGGCTGATTTATTCGCATATTTTTCTTGCAAAGTTGGGTTGAGCTGGCTAGATTAGCCAGCCAATCTTTTGTATGTCTGTGCGTTTCCATTTGAGTATCCTGAAAACGGGCTTTTCAGCATGGTGCGTACATATTAAATAGTAGGAGTGCATAGTGGCCCGTATAGCAGGCATTAACATTCCTGATCAGAAACATGCTGTGATCGCATTAACTTCGATCTACGGCGTCGGCAAGACCCGTTCCAAGGCCATTCTGGCTGCAGCGGGTATCGCTGAAGATGTTAAGATCAGTGAGCTGTCTGAAGAACAAATCGACACGCTGCGTGACGAAGTTGCCAAATTTGTCGTTGAAGGTGATCTGCGCCGTGAAGTTAGCATGAGCATCAAGCGCCTTATGGACCTTGGTTGCTATCGCGGTTTGCGTCATCGTCGTGGTCTCCCGGTTCGCGGTCAGCGTACCAAGACCAACGCACGTACCCGTAAGGGTCCGCGCAAACCGATCAAGAAATAATCGGGGTGATTGAATAATGGCAAAGGCACCAATTCGTGCACGTAAACGTGTAAGAAAACAAGTCTCTGACGGCGTGGCTCATATCCATGCTTCTTTTAACAACACCATCGTTACCATTACTGATCGTCAGGGTAACGCACTGGGTTGGGCAACAGCCGGTGGTTCCGGTTTCCGTGGTTCTCGCAAATCCACTCCGTTTGCAGCTCAGGTTGCAGCAGAGCGTTGCGCTGAAGCCGTAAAAGAATACGGTATCAAGAATCTGGAAGTTATGGTCAAAGGACCGGGTCCAGGTCGCGAATCTACTGTTCGTGCTCTGAACGCCGCTGGTTTCCGCATCACTAATATTACTGATGTGACTCCGATCCCTCATAACGGTTGTCGTCCGCCGAAAAAACGTCGCGTATAACGCTGTCGTTTCTAGGATTGTTGGAGAAAGAAAATGGCAAGATATTTGGGTCCTAAGCTCAAGCTGAGCCGTCGTGAGGGCACTGACTTATTCCTTAAGTCTGGCGTTCGCGCGATCGATACCAAGTGTAAAATTGAACAAGCTCCTGGCCAGCACGGTGCGCGTAAACCGCGTCTGTCTGACTATGGTGTGCAGTTGCGTGAAAAGCAAAAAGTTCGCCGTATCTACGGTGTGCTGGAGCGTCAGTTCCGTAACTACTACAAAGAAGCAGCGCGTCTGAAAGGCAACACCGGTGAAAACCTGTTGGGTCTGCTGGAAGGTCGTCTGGACAACGTTGTATACCGTATGGGCTTCGGTGCCACTCGTGCAGAAGCACGCCAGCTGGTCAGCCATAAAGCAATTATGGTAAACGGTCGTGTTGTTAACATCGCTTCTTATCAGGTTAGTCCGAATGACGTTGTTAGCATTCGTGAGAAAGCGAAGAAGCAGTCTCGCGTGAAAGCCGCTCTGGAGCTGGCTGAGCAGCGTGAAAAGCCAACCTGGCTGGAAGTTGATGCTGGCAAGATGGAAGGTACGTTCAAGCGTAAGCCGGAGCGTTCTGATCTGTCTGCGGACATTAACGAACACCTGATCGTCGAGCTTTACTCCAAGTAAAGCTTAGTACCAAAGAGAGGACACAATGCAGGGTTCTGTGACAGAGTTTCTAAAACCGCGCCTGGTAGATATCGAGCAAGTGAGTTCGACGCACGCCAAGGTGACCCTTGAGCCTTTAGAGCGTGGCTTTGGCCATACTTTGGGTAACGCACTGCGCCGTATTCTGCTCTCATCGATGCCGGGTTGTGCGGTGACCGAGGTTGAGATTGATGGTGTACTACATGAGTACAGCACCAAAGAAGGCGTTCAGGAAGATATCCTGGAAATCCTGCTCAACCTGAAAGGGCTGGCGGTGAGAGTTCAGGGTAAAGATGATGTTATTCTTACCTTGAATAAATCTGGCATTGGCCCTGTGACTGCAGCCGACATTACCCATGATGGGGATGTCGAAATCGTCAAGCCACAGCACGTGATCTGCCACCTGACCGATGAGAATGCATCTATTAGTATGCGTATCAAAGTTCAGCGCGGTCGTGGTTATGTGCCGGCTTCTACCCGAATTCATTCGGAAGAAGATGAGCGCCCAATCGGCCGTCTGCTGGTCGACGCATGCTACAGCCCTGTAGAGCGTATTGCCTACAATGTTGAAGCAGCGCGTGTAGAACAGCGTACCGACCTGGACAAGCTGGTCATCGAAATGGAAACCAACGGCACAATCGATCCTGAAGAGGCGATTCGTCGTGCGGCAACCATTCTGGCTGAACAACTGGAAGCTTTTGTTGACTTACGTGATGTACGTCAGCCAGAAGTTAAAGAAGAGAAACCAGAATTCGATCCGATCCTGCTGCGCCCTGTTGACGATCTGGAATTGACTGTCCGCTCTGCTAACTGCCTCAAAGCAGAAGCTATCCACTATATCGGTGATCTGGTACAGCGTACTGAGGTTGAGCTTCTTAAGACGCCTAACCTTGGTAAAAAATCTCTTACTGAGATTAAAGACGTGCTGGCTTCCCGTGGACTGTCTCTGGGCATGCGCCTGGAAAACTGGCCACCGGCAAGCATCGCTGACGAGTAACCGGATCACAGGTTAAGGTTTTACTGAGAAGGATAAGGTCATGCGCCATCGTAAGAGTGGTCGTCAACTGAACCGCAACAGCAGCCATCGCCAGGCTATGTTCCGCAATATGGCAGGTTCACTGGTTCGTCATGAAATCATCAAGACGACTCTGCCGAAAGCGAAAGAGCTGCGTCGCGTAGTTGAGCCGCTGATTACTCTTGCCAAGACTGATAGCGTAGCTAATCGTCGTCTGGCATTCGCCCGTACTCGTGATAACGAGATCGTGGCAAAACTGTTTAACGAGCTGGGCCCGCGTTTCGCGAGCCGCGCCGGTGGTTACACTCGCATTCTGAAGTGTGGCTTCCGTGCAGGCGACAACGCGCCGATGGCATACATCGAGCTGGTTGATCGCTCTGAGTCGAAAGCAGAAGCTGCTGCAGAGTAATCTGTAGTAACGTAAAAAAACCCGCCCCGGCGGGTTTTTTTATATCCGTTGCATCCCCACTTATCTAAAGTATCTGTACTCTTTTTGTTCATCTTTTGGAGTGTTGTATGTGGCTACTCGACCAGTGGGCAGAGCGTCATATTATTGATGCGCAGACCAAAGGTGAGTTTGATAATTTGCCTGGTATAGGCGAGCCGCTTACCCTTGATGATGATTCCCATGTTCCGCCAGAACTTCGAGCCGGATATCGGTTATTAAAAAATTCCGGGTGTCTTCCCCCTGAGATTGAACAACGCAGAGAGGCGATACACCTGCTTGATATCCTCACTGGTATTCGCAAAGATGATCCTCGGTATCAGGAAGTGAGCCGACGCCTTTCTATGCTTGAACTCAAACTACGACAGGCTGGTCTAAGTACCGAGTTTTTACGCGGCGAGTACGCAGATAAACTTCAACATAAAATTAATGATGACTAGCGGAGGGAGCATGTACCGTATTGGTGAATTAGCAAAACTGGCGGAAGTGACGCCCGATACCATCCGCTACTATGAAAAACAGCAGATGATGGAGCATGAAGTACGCACTGAAGGTGGATTCCGGCTCTATACAGAAAGCGATCTTCAACGTCTTAAATTTATCCGCTATGCACGTCAACTCGGTTTTACTCTGGAGTCGATCCGTGAACTTCTGTCGATCCGCATAGATCCAGAACATCATACCTGCCAGGAATCAAAGGGGATCGTTCAGGAAAGATTAAAGGAAGTTGAAGCCCGTATTGCGGAGCTTCAGACTATGCAAAGGTCACTACAGAGATTGAATGATGCATGTTGCGGTATGGCTCACAGTAGTGTGTATTGCTCTATTCTCGAAGCGCTTGAGCAAGGTGCCAGCGGTACAAAGTCGGGCTGTTGATTTATTGAACCGACGGGAATACACTCGCGCCGTTAAACCAAACAATATGGAGTAATTATGAGTTGTTATCAGCATACGAAGGGGCAGATAAAGGACAATGCCATTGAGGCATTACTGCATGACCCACTATTCAGACAGCGTGTTGAGAAAAATAAGAAAGGGAAAGGCAGTTATCTGCGTAAAGGTAAACATGGCAATCGGGGGAACTGGGAGGCCAGTGGCAAGGAAGTGAATCACTTTTTTACCACTGGCCTTCTTGTTTCAGTGATAGCTTAAGAACGATTATTTTGTTCTTTCAGCAGATCACGAATTTCACTTAACAATACTTCTTCTTTCGATGGTGCTGGCGGTGCAGCAGGCTCTTCAGCTTTTTTACGGTTTAGTTTATTAATTAGTTTGATAGCCATAAAGATGGCGAACGCAACAATGATGAAATCGAAGATATTCTGTATAAACACACCGTAATGCATCACAACTGCCGGGATATCTCCCTGCGCATCGCGTAGTGTTAACGCAAACTGTTTAAAATCAATCCCACCAATCAGTAACCCAAGTGGCGGCATGATGATATCGGCAACCAGTGATGAAACAATCTTACCGAATGCCGCACCAATAATGACACCCACTGCCAAATCTACAACATTCCCGCGCATCGCAAATTCGCGAAACTCTTTAATAATACTCATTTTATTCTCCCTATGCGGCTGACGTTTATAAGTTTAACAAATGTTTAGGTAATTTCCATTTATGTATTGCTGAAAGATAAATTTATTAATCCATGATAAATAAAGGGAAATAAAAAGGGCGCTGTATTAGCGCCCGAATAATTACAGAAAGAAAGGACTTGGCTGGAATAATCGCTCGACGTCGGTAATAAACTTTTTATCTGTCAGGAACATAATAACGTGATCGCCCTGCTCAATACGCAAGTTATCATTAGCGATCATGACATCATTACCACGTACAACGGCACCAATAATCGTTCCTGGCGGAAGTTTGATTTCGTCTATTGAGCGACCCACCACCCGGGATGTTGTTTCATCCCCGTGCGCGACGGCTTCAATGGCTTCTGCGACACCACGACGCAGCGAAGAAACACCGACGATGTCAGCTTTACGCACGTGGCTCAGTAGCGCTGAGATGGTTGCCTGTTGCGGTGAAATTGCAATATCGATTACGCTGCCCTGTACCAGATCGACGTATGCCTTACGCTGGATCAGCACCATTACTTTTTTGGCTCCCATCCGTTTGGCGAGCATTGCCGACATGATGTTCGCTTCATCATCGTTGGTTACAGCGATAAACAGATCAACTTGATCAATGTGCTCTTCCGCCAGCAACTCTTGATCAGAAGCATCACCAAAAAAGACGATCGTATTCTGCAGTTTTTCAGCAAGCTCAGAAGCACGTTGTTGATCGCGTTCGATCAACTTGACGCTGTAATCTTTTTCCAGTCGACGCGCCAGACCGGCACCGATATTGCCGCCACCTACTAACATAATGCGCTTGTAGGGTTTCTCCAGACGCTGTAATTCGCTCATTACAGCACGAATATGCTGTGAGGCAGCAATAAAGAACACCTCATCACCGGCTTCAACAATAGTAGAGCCTTGCGGACGAATGGGGCGGTCATGACGGAAAATTGCCGCAACTCGGGTATCAATGTGCGGCATATGTTCGCGCATTGTTGACAACGCATTCCCGATCAGTGGGCCGCCATAGTAGGCTTTAACCACTGCAAGGCTGACTTTTCCTTCCGCGAAATTCACAACCTGTAGTGCACCTGGATATTCAATCAGACGATAAATGCTATCGATAACCAACTGCTCAGGTGCAATCAGATGATCAATAGGTACTGCATCGGAATGGAATAGCTTGTCCGCATCGCGGACATAATCTGGTGAGCGAATACGTGCGATGCGGTTGGGTGTATTAAAGAGTGAATAAGCTACCTGACAGGCAACCATATTGGTTTCATCGGAACTGGTCACCGCAACCAGCATATCGGCATCATCAGCACCGGCTTCGCGTAGTACTCTGGGATGCGAACCATGCCCTTGTACTACACGGAGATCAAACTTGTCTTGCAGACTGCGCAGACGCTCACCGTTGGTATCGACTACCGTGATATCGTTGTTCTCTCCGACCAGGTTCTCAGCCAGCGTACCGCCAACCTGCCCTGCGCCCAGAATGATAATTTTCATCAGTCGCGACCCATTATCTCATCACTTTTTGATTAGCTTAGCGTAAAAGAAGCCATCACCTTCTTCCGCAGCCGGTAAATTCTGACGTCCGGGTTGCTCTGACGTACCCGTTTCGCTTAATACTGCATCTGGCGTACGGGCCAGGAAGCCTGCAATCTGTTGCTGGTTCTCTTCCGGTAAAATAGAGCAGGTCGCATAAACCAGCGTGCCGCCAGGCTTCAGATGTGCCCACGTTGCATTAAGGATCTCAGCCTGTAACTGTGCGAGTTCGGCAATATCCCGGTCACGGCGCAGCCATTTGATATCGGGATGGCGACGAATGACTCCAGTCGCTGAACAAGGTGCATCCAGCAAAATACGATCGAACTTCTTCTTACCACACCATTGTTGCGGGTAGCGTCCATCACCCTGCTTAATGGTCGCCTTCATGCCAAGGCGTTTCAGGTTGTCGTAAACACGTGACAAACGTTTTTCATCAACGTCCACTGCTGTTACGTTAGCCTCGGGGGCTACTTCCAGAATATGTGTTGTCTTACCACCAGGGGCGCAGCATAAATCAAGGATCTGCTCACCATTTTGCGGTTGCAGATAGCTCATGCAACCCTGAGCTGAGGCATCCTGGACCGTTACCCAGCCCTGTTCGAAACCAGGTAAAGCCAGTACCGATACAGGAGTTTCCAGCCGCACGGCATCTGGGTATTCCGGATGTGGGAAACCGGTCAGGCCCGCTTCATTCAACAGGCTCAGCCAGGTATCACGGTTGTGGTGGTTGCGATTTACGCGCAGCCACATTGGTGGACGCTGGTTATTTGCCTCAAGAATAGCTTCCCATTGCTGCGGATAGGCACTTTTAATACGCTTCACTAACCAGGACGGATGTAAGAAACGTAGCTCGCTGTGTGCAAACTCAGTGAGTAGTTCTTCCTGGCGGCGTTGAAACTGGCGTAAGACGCCGTTAATTAGTCCTTTCAACTGCGGACGCTTGATAACAACTGCGCCTTCTACAGTCTCGGCAAGCGCCGCATGAGGTGGAATACGGGTATACAACAACTGGTAGAGGCCAACCATGACCAGATAGTGAACTGTGCGCTGTTTGCCCGTCATCGGGCGTTCCATCAGCTGTTTAATTATCCACTCTAGTTGGGAAAGCGTACGTAACACGCCAAAGCAAAGCTCCTGTAACAGCGCTTTATCTTTATCGGATACTTTCTGCTGCATGGCGGGTAGCACATTGCTCAGCGACTGCCCTTTTTCAACAACCTGTTCGACGGCCTGGGCCGCCATACTGCGTAAATTAATATGTTTTTTCATAAGCGCAAAAATAAAAATGCCCGGAGAGTCCGGGCTTTAAAGAGATGAACCGTCAGAGCAGACGATTTCCGGGCACGAACCACTCCCGGCGCGAATTGAGCAAATCCTGCGCGCTCATGGCCTTTTTACCGGCAGGCTGCAAAGAGATGAGATTCAGGATGCCATCGCCTGTCGCTATCTGGATGCCCTGACGGGTTGCCTCCAGGATAGTCCCTGGTTCGGCACCGGCAGGTTTATCGATGACCGTAGCTTGCCAGATTTTGACCGGTTGCTCGTCGATGACGATGTAGCTCATTGGCCATGGGTTAAAGGCTCGGATGCAGCGTTCCAGTTGTGCGGCGCTGAGCGTCCAGTCCACGCGTGCCTCTTCTTTACTGAGCTTCTCAGCATAGCAAACCAGCGACTCGTCCTGAACCTCAGGTTTTGCGGTACCAGTTGCCAGCAGATGCAACGTATGCAGCAGACCCTGAGGGCCGAGCTTAGCCAGCTTGTCATAGAGGCTGGCACTGGTATCGTCGGCGGTGATTGGGCAGGAGAGTTTATGCAACATATCACCCGTATCAAGACCAACATCCATCTGCATGATGGTAACGCCTGTTTCAGCATCGCCAGCCCAGAGCGAACGTTGGATAGGGGCAGCGCCTCTCCAGCGCGGAAGCAGAGAACCGTGAACGTTGATGCACCCCAGACGCGGCATATCCAGCACGGCTTTCGGCAGGATCAGGCCATATGCCACCACTACCATTACGTCTGCGTGTAAGTCAGCAACCAACTGCTGGTTTTCCTGGGGACGAAGAGAAACAGGTTGAAAAACAGGTAACCCTTTCTCTTCCGCCAGTACTTTTACCGGACTGGGCATCAGCTTTTTGCCGCGTCCAGCAGGGCGGTCCGGTTGGGTGAATACGCCGACGACGTTATGTCCAGAAGACAGCAACGCGTCGAGATGACGCGCTGCAAAGTCAGGTGTACCCGCAAAAATTATACGTAGTGATTCTGACACGTTGATCCTTGTCCTTAAGCTCGTGCGTTCAGACGGTCGAGTTTTTCAACTTTCTGACGAATACGTTGTTGCTTCAACGGAGACAGATAATCGATAAACAGTTTACCGACCAGGTGATCCATTTCATGTTGAATACAGATGGCTAACAAGCCATCGGCTTCGAGTTCAAAAGGTTTACCATCGCGATCGAGCGCACGAATTTTAACGGTCTCAGCGCGTGGTACGAGTGCTCGCTGTTCCGGGATCGACAGGCAACCTTCTTCAATTCCAGTCTCACCGTTTTTTTCCAGCAGTTCCGGGTTAATTAACACCAGACGCTCGTCGCGGTTTTCAGAGACATCAATAACAATAATACGTTGATGAATATCGACCTGCGTTGCCGCCAGACCGATACCTTCTTCGGCGTACATCGTTTCGAACATATCATCGACGATACGCTGAATTTCTGCATTCACTTCTTCAACCGGTTTTGCGACTTTGCGAAGACGCTCGTCCGGAATATGTAACACTTGCAAAACTGACATAGTTATCCAGAGTTGTATTCAGGAGTTGGAAAGATTATTACCTCTATTCTAGACAAAACCCCCTCTGATTGACAGCATCAGTGACCAATCGCAAAGATTGCTAAGGCTGCTTGTGGCAGGGGAATAAGGATGACCCACACCGAGATTTGGTTACGTTTAACACGAGTGAGTGAGCTGTATGGTGATGAGATGGTTCGCGTCGCTCACTTGCTTATTGCTCTGCCCTGTATTAACAAAGCGATACTTCAACATGCAGGATTCTCGGAGCGACAGGCAGAGCGTTTCTTAACCTTTCCAGAGTCTACTCTGGATAAAACGCTGCGCTGGCTGGAACTGCCCCATCACTATTTAATTGTTGCCGACAGCATGCATTATCCTTCGCAACTTCGCGCTATTGAGGATTATCCAGGAGTCCTCTTTGTTGTTGGAAATCCCGAATGCCTTCATTCATTTCAGGTCGCAGTCGTAGGTAACCGGCAGCACTCCTGGTATGGCGAGCGTTGGGGGCGTTTTTTTTGTGAAAAGCTCGCTGCGTATGGGGTGACGATCACCAGTGGACTCGCTCGAGGTATTGATGGCGTGGCACACAAGGCCGCGGTGAATATGAAAGGGACAAGTATTGCAGTGCTGGGGAATGGATTGGAAACCATTCATCCAAGGCGGCATGTTTGTCTCGCTGAACATCTGGTTGAGGCTGGAGGTGCGCTGGTGTCTGAATTCCCTCTGGACACGCTTCCTTTACCGCGTAATTTCCCCCAACGAAATCGTATTATCAGTGGTCTAAGTAAAGGAGTGCTGGTCGTTGAAGCTGCACAGCGTAGCGGCTCACTGGTTACGGCACGTTGTGCACTGGAACAAGGACGAGAGGTATTTGCCTTGCCCGGGCCAATCGGGAGTCCGGGTAGCGAAGGTCCTCATTGGCTCATTAAGCAGGGGGCGACACTTGTGACGATGCCAGAGGATATTCTGGAAAATTTGCAATACGGGTTACATTGGTTGCCAGATGAGCCTGAAAATTCAATTTATTCGCCAGATCACGAAGAGGTGGCATTGCCATTTCCTGAGCTCCTGGCTAACGTAGGAGATGAGGTAACACCTGTTGACGTCGTCGCTGAACGTGCCGGCCAACCTGTGCCAGAGGTAGTGGCTCAGCTACTCGAACTGGAGTTAGCAGGATGGATCGCAGCTGTACCCGGCGGCTATGTCCGATTGAGGAGGGCAAGCCATGTTCGACGTACTAATGTATTTGTTTGAGACATATATCCATAACGAAGCAGAGCTACGTGTGGATCAGGACAAACTGGAACGGGATCTTACCGACGCTGGTTTTGATCGTGAAGACATCTACAACGCGTTACTGTGGCTGGAAAAGCTTGCTGATTATCAGGACGGCCTTGCTGAGCCTATGCAGCTTGCATCGGATCCTCTTTCTATGCGTATTTATACTGCAGAAGAGTGCGATCGACTGGATGCGAGTTGTCGGGGGTTCTTGTTATTCCTGGAACAGATTCAGGTGCTAAACCTCGAAACGCGAGAAATGGTGATTGAACGCGTACTCGCACTGGATACGGCAGAGTTCGATCTGGAAGACCTGAAGTGGGTGATCCTGATGGTTTTATTCAACATTCCAGGTTGTGAAAATGCATATCAACAAATGGAAGAATTACTCTTTGAAGTGAATGAAGGTATGCTGCATTAATCAATCTTCGTTCAGTATGAGTTGTTATGGCTAAATCAGCACTGTTTACGGTGCGTAAAAACGATCCCTGCCCACAATGCGGGGCCGAACTGGTTATTCGCTCCGGGAAACACGGTCCGTTTCTCGGCTGTTCACACTATCCAGAATGCGATTATGTCCGTCCGCTTAAATCTTCTGCGGACGGACATATAGTCAAAGTTCTGGAGGGTAAGTTTTGTCCTGTATGTGGTTCAGAGCTGGTGCTGAGGCAAGGACGATTCGGGATGTTTATTGGTTGCAGTGATTATCCTGCCTGCGAACATACCGAACTTATCGACAAACCTGATGAAACGGCAATTGTTTGTCCTCAATGCCAGACGGGCCATCTGGTTCAGCGCCGCTCCCGTTATGGCAAAACGTTTTACTCCTGCGATCGCTATCCGGAGTGCCAGTTTGTCATTAACTTCAAACCTTTAGCTGGAGAGTGTCCTGAGTGTCACTATCCGCTCCTCATCGAAAAGAAAACCGCGCAGGGTGTGAAACACTTCTGTGCCAGTAAACAATGTGGAAAGCCGATATCGGCGGAATAAAAAGTGAATAATAACCTGCCCACAGACACCATCGCTGCGGCGATAGAAGTTCTGAAACAAGAAAATGTCATCGCCTATCCAACGGAAGCTGTTTTCGGCGTAGGCTGTAATCCTGACAGTGAAATGGCGGTTACCCGCTTACTGGAGCTGAAACAACGGCCAATTGAAAAAGGCTTAATTCTGATTGCGGCTAGTTTTGAGCAACTCAAACCGTATATCGATGACAGCATGCTTACCGATACACAACGTAAAGCTGTTTTTGCTCGCTGGCCAGGCCCTGTCACTTTTGTTTTTCCTGCTCGTTCTTCCACCCCTCGTTGGTTGACAGGGCGTTTTGATTCTCTGGCCGTTCGCGTCACGGATCACCCGCTAGTGGTTGCATTGTGCCAGGCTTATGGCAAACCGTTAGTCTCTACCAGTGCTAATTTGAGTGGTTTACCCCCTTGCAGAACGGTAGAGGAAGTACGAGCGCAGTTCGGTGTAGACTTTCCCGTTGTTGAAGGCGATACCGGAGGGCGTTTGAATCCTTCGGAAATCCGTGATGCTTTGACGGGTGAACAGTTTCGACAGGGGTAATATGAAAGAAGCCTATGCTGTTTTTGGTAATCCGATAGCGCACAGTAAATCGCCTTTAATCCATCAGCAATTTGCTCAACAGCTGAAGATTGATCATTCCTATGGGCGTGTACTGGCGCCAATCAATAACTTTGTGAATACGCTGAATACCTTTTTTGCTGAAGGGGGGAAGGGAGCGAATATTACCGTTCCTTTTAAAGAAGAGGCATTTGCGCGAGCCGATGAATTGACTGAACGGGCGTCACTTGCCGGGGCGGTCAATACGCTTAAGCGTCTGGAGGATGGGCGTTTACTGGGAGATAACACCGATGGCATTGGCTTGTTAAGCGATCTTGAGCGTTTATCTTTTATTCGCCCCGGGACACGTATTCTGCTTATTGGCGCTGGTGGTGCATCCCGTGGAGTATTGTTGCCTCTTCTTTCTATGGATTGTGCGGTTACCATCGTTAACCGTACCGCATCTCGAGCTGAAGAACTGGCTCAGATCTTCTCCCATACCGGCAGTGTTCAGGCAGCAGGGATGGATGAACTTGAGAACTACGAATTCGATCTGATTATTAATGCGACGTCCAGTGGAATTAGTGGTGATGTTCCAGCCATTCCTGCATCGTTGATTCATGCTTCCGTCTGTTGTTACGACATGTTTTATCAGAAAGGCGCAACACCGTTCCTTTCCTGGTGTGTGCTTCAGGGAGCAAAACGTTATGCTGATGGCTTGGGAATGCTGGTGGGGCAAGCGGCGCATGCTGTTTTACTCTGGCATGGCGTACTGCCGGAGATTGAACCAATCATTAAAAAGTTGCAACAGGAACTGTCCGCATGAATCAGGCGATCCAGTTCCCCGATAGAGAAGAGTGGAAAGCAGATATCAATGCTGTCGTCTTTCCTGCTATGGTTCATGGCATGCAGCTAATATGTGCCATAAAGGGAGAAGTGTTGGCGCATCGCTTTGGTGGCGACACGCCTGAACAGTGGCTGGAGATTTTTCGGATGCATCGCTGGGATCTGGAAGAAGAGGCAGAAACACTGATCCAAGCCCAGCAAGAAGACGATCACGGCTGGGTCTGGTTACCCTGACTTAAATACTCGTCTTTCCACTTCACATAGTTGTTAGCGGAGTATTGTAGACCAGCTTTCTCTTCATCACTCAGTGGGCGGATCTGCTTTACTGGACTTCCCAGGTACAGATACCCGCTTTCCAGGCGTTTATTTTGTGGAACCAGGCTTCCTGCACCAATCATAACGTCATCTTCTACTACCACACCGTCCAGCAGAATCGAACCCATACCGACCAAAACACGGTTGCCAATGACGCAGCCGTGCAGCATCGCTTTATGACCTACGGTGACATCCTCACCAATGATGAGTGGGTTACCCTGTGGGTTAGAAGAGGATTTATGCGTGACATGTAGCACGCTACCGTCCTGAATGTTCGTACAAGCGCCAATTTGCACGTAGTTAACATCACCACGGATAGCCACCAGTGGCCAGACCCCGACATCATCAGCCAGGCGAACATCACCAATGACGACACTGCTGGTATCGATCATCACGCGTTTCCCGATCTGTGGGAAAAGATCCTTATAAGGACGTAGTACATCAGACATGTTTACCTCAACGAAAATAGAGCGGTAATGAAGACTTTGGTTGGATTATTTAGACTGTGCAAGTGATTTAGTTATCAAAAATCAGCCAAATTGCGCAGGAATGTAGCGAAAGGGGCAAAAAAACGTCATTCAGTAAAAAAGATCTAAAAAACACTTGTGCTAAAAAATGGGATCCCTATAATGCGCCTCCATCGACACGGCGGATGTGAATCACTTCACGCAAACAGCCGGTCCGGTTGAAGAGAAAAATCCTGACATTCAGGGTTGACTCTGAAAGAGGAAAGCGTAATATACGCCACCTCGCGACAGAGCGCTAAAGCGCGTCGCAACTGCTCTTTAACAATTTATCAGACAATCTGTGTGGGCACTCAATGATACGGATTCTTAATGTCGCAAGACGAAAAATGAATACCAAGTCTCTGAGTGAACACGTAATTCATTACGAAGTTTAATTCACGAGCATCAAACTTAAATTGAAGAGTTTGATCATGGCTCAGATTGAACGCTGGCGGCAGGCCTAACACATGCAAGTCGAACGGTAGCACAGAGGAGCTTGCTCCTTGGGTGACGAGTGGCGGACGGGTGAGTAATGTCTGGGAAACTGCCCGATGGAGGGGGATAACTACTGGAAACGGTAGCTAATACCGCATAACGTCGCAAGACCAAAGAGGGGGACCTTCGGGCCTCTTGCCATCGGATGTGCCCAGATGGGATTAGCTAGTAGGTGGGGTAACGGCTCACCTAGGCGACGATCCCTAGCTGGTCTGAGAGGATGACCAGCCACACTGGAACTGAGACACGGTCCAGACTCCTACGGGAGGCAGCAGTGGGGAATATTGCACAATGGGCGCAAGCCTGATGCAGCCATGCCGCGTGTATGAAGAAGGCCTTCGGGTTGTAAAGTACTTTCAGCGAGGAGGAAGGTGTTGAGGTTAATAATCTCAGCAATTGACGTTACTCGCAGAAGAAGCACCGGCTAACTCCGTGCCAGCAGCCGCGGTAATACGGAGGGTGCAAGCGTTAATCGGAATTACTGGGCGTAAAGCGCACGCAGGCGGTCTGTCAAGTCGGATGTGAAATCCCCGGGCTCAACCTGGGAACTGCATCCGAAACTGGCAGGCTAGAGTCTTGTAGAGGGGGGTAGAATTCCAGGTGTAGCGGTGAAATGCGTAGAGATCTGGAGGAATACCGGTGGCGAAGGCGGCCCCCTGGACAAAGACTGACGCTCAGGTGCGAAAGCGTGGGGAGCAAACAGGATTAGATACCCTGGTAGTCCACGCCGTAAACGATGTCGACTTGGAGGTTGTGCCCTTGAGGCGTGGCTTCCGGAGCTAACGCGTTAAGTCGACCGCCTGGGGAGTACGGCCGCAAGGTTAAAACTCAAATGAATTGACGGGGGCCCGCACAAGCGGTGGAGCATGTGGTTTAATTCGATGCAACGCGAAGAACCTTACCTACTCTTGACATCCAGAGAACTTAGCAGAGATGCTTTGGTGCCTTCGGGAACTCTGAGACAGGTGCTGCATGGCTGTCGTCAGCTCGTGTTGTGAAATGTTGGGTTAAGTCCCGCAACGAGCGCAACCCTTATCCTTTGTTGCCAGCGGTCCGGCCGGGAACTCAAAGGAGACTGCCAGTGATAAACTGGAGGAAGGTGGGGATGACGTCAAGTCATCATGGCCCTTACGAGTAGGGCTACACACGTGCTACAATGGCATATACAAAGAGAAGCGACCTCGCGAGAGCAAGCGGACCTCATAAAGTATGTCGTAGTCCGGATTGGAGTCTGCAACTCGACTCCATGAAGTCGGAATCGCTAGTAATCGTGGATCAGAATGCCACGGTGAATACGTTCCCGGGCCTTGTACACACCGCCCGTCACACCATGGGAGTGGGTTGCAAAAGAAGTAGGTAGCTTAACCTTCGGGAGGGCGCTTACCACTTTGTGATTCATGACTGGGGTGAAGTCGTAACAAGGTAACCGTAGGGGAACCTGCGGTTGGATCACCTCCTTACCTTAAAGAACCGTTCCTTGTAGTGTCCACACAGATTGTCTGATGAAAATTAGCAGTAAGAAATCTCTGCAGGCTTGTAGCTCAGGTGGTTAGAGCGCACCCCTGATAAGGGTGAGGTCGGTGGTTCAAGTCCACTCAGGCCTACCAAATTCGCTCCCGCGCTTTGTTGTGCCAAAGCTCGCATACTTCAGTATGCTTCGCTTCGCCACGCCGCGCCCGGAAACGAATTGAGGTGAACGAGATGACTTCGATGGGGCTATAGCTCAGCTGGGAGAGCGCCTGCTTTGCACGCAGGAGGTCTGCGGTTCGATCCCGCATAGCTCCACCATTACTTACTGCAAAAATACCAAGAAAACTTCAGAGTGTACCTGAAAAGGTTCACTGCGAAGTTTTGCTCTTTAAAAATCTGGATCAAGCTGAAAATTGAAACGACACACTGTGTCTGTTCTCCGTAATAAGAACAGATAAATGGTGTGTTCGAGTCTCTCAAATTTTCGCAACACGATGGTGTTTTACGAAACATCTTCGGGTTGTGAGGTTAAGCGACTAAGCGTACACGGTGGATGCCCTGGCAGTCAGAGGCGATGAAGGACGTGCTAATCTGCGATAAGCGTCGGTAAGGTGATATGAACCGTTATAACCGGCGATTTCCGAATGGGGAAACCCAGTGTGATTCGTCACACTATCATTACGTGAATACATAGCGTAATGAAGCGAACCGGGGGAACTGAAACATCTAAGTACCCCGAGGAAAAGAAATCAACCGAGATTCCCCCAGTAGCGGCGAGCGAACGGGGAGCAGCCCAGAGTCTGAATCAGCATGTGTGGTAGTGGAACGGTCTGGAAAGTCCGACGGTACAGGGTGATAGTCCCGTACACAAAATCACACGTGTTGTGAACTCGAAGAGTAGGGCGGGACACGTGGTATCCTGTCTGAATATGGGGGGACCATCCTCCAAGGCTAAATACTCCTGACTGACCGATAGTGAACCAGTACCGTGAGGGAAAGGCGAAAAGAACCCCGGCGAGGGGAGTGAAAAAGAACCTGAAACCGTGTACGTACAAGCAGTGGGAGCCTCTTTATGGGGTGACTGCGTACCTTTTGTATAATGGGTCAGCGACTTATATTCTGTAGCAAGGTTAACCGAATAGGGGAGCCGAAGGGAAACCGAGTCTTAACTGGGCGTTAAGTTGCAGGGTATAGACCCGAAACCCGGTGATCTAGCCATGGGCAGGTTGAAGGTTGGGTAACACTAACTGGAGGACCGAACCGACTAATGTTGAAAAATTAGCGGATGACTTGTGGCTGGGGGTGAAAGGCCAATCAAACCGGGAGATAGCTGGTTCTCCCCGAAAGCTATTTAGGTAGCGCCTCGTGAATTCATCTTCGGGGGTAGAGCACTGTTTCGGCTAGGGGGTCATCCCGACTTACCAACCCGATGCAAACTGCGAATACCGAAGAATGTTATCACGGGAGACACACGGCGGGTGCTAACGTCCGTCGTGAAGAGGGAAACAACCCAGACCGCCAGCTAAGGTCCCAAAGTCATGGTTAAGTGGGAAACGATGTGGGAAGGCACAGACAGCCAGGATGTTGGCTTAGAAGCAGCCATCATTTAAAGAAAGCGTAATAGCTCACTGGTCGAGTCGGCCTGCGCGGAAGATGTAACGGGGCTAAACCATGCACCGAAGCTGCGGCAGCGACACTATGTGTTGTTGGGTAGGGGAGCGTTCTGTAAGCCGTTGAAGGTGTCCTGTGAGGGGTGCTGGAGGTATCAGAAGTGCGAATGCTGACATAAGTAACGATAATGCGGGTGAAAAACCCGCACGCCGGAAGACCAAGGGTTCCTGTCCAACGTTAATCGGGGCAGGGTGAGTCGACCCCTAAGGCGAGGCCGAAAGGCGTAGTCGATGGGAAACAGGTTAATATTCCTGTACTTGGTGTTACTGCGAAGGGGGGACGGAGAAGGCTATGTTAGCCGGGCGACGGTTGTCCCGGTTTAAGCATGTAGGCGGAGGTTCCAGGTAAATCCGGTACCTTATTAACGCTGAGGTGTGATGACGAGGCACTACGGTGCTGAAGTAACAAATGCCCTGCTTCCAGGAAAAGCCTCTAAGCATCAGGTAACACGAAATCGTACCCCAAACCGACACAGGTGGTCAGGTAGAGAATACCAAGGCGCTTGAGAGAACTCGGGTGAAGGAACTAGGCAAAATGGTGCCGTAACTTCGGGAGAAGGCACGCTGATATGTAGGTGAAGTGATTTACTCATGGAGCTGAAATCAGTCGAAGATACCAGCTGGCTGCAACTGTTTATTAAAAACACAGCACTGTGCAAACACGAAAGTGGACGTATACGGTGTGACGCCTGCCCGGTGCCGGAAGGTTAATTGATGGGGTTATCCGTAAGGAGAAGCTCTTGATCGAAGCCCCGGTAAACGGCGGCCGTAACTATAACGGTCCTAAGGTAGCGAAATTCCTTGTCGGGTAAGTTCCGACCTGCACGAATGGCGTAATGATGGCCAGGCTGTCTCCACCCGAGACTCAGTGAAATTGAACTCGCTGTGAAGATGCAGTGTACCCGCGGCAAGACGGAAAGACCCCGTGAACCTTTACTATAGCTTGACACTGAACACTGGTCCTTGATGTGTAGGATAGGTGGGAGGCTTTGAAGTGTGGACGCCAGTCTGCATGGAGCCAACCTTGAAATACCACCCTTTAATGGCTGGTGTTCTAACGTAGACCCGTGATCCGGGTTGCGGACAGTGTCTGGTGGGTAGTTTGACTGGGGCGGTCTCCTCCTAAAGAGTAACGGAGGAGCACGAAGGTTAGCTAATCCTGGTCGGACATCAGGAGGTTAGTGCAAAGGCATAAGCTAGCTTGACTGCGAGAGTGACGGCTCGAGCAGGTGCGAAAGCAGGTCTTAGTGATCCGGTGGTTCTGAATGGAAGGGCCATCGCTCAACGGATAAAAGGTACTCCGGGGATAACAGGCTGATACCGCCCAAGAGTTCATATCGACGGCGGTGTTTGGCACCTCGATGTCGGCTCATCACATCCTGGGGCTGAAGTAGGTCCCAAGGGTATGGCTGTTCGCCATTTAAAGTGGTACGCGAGCTGGGTTTAGAACGTCGTGAGACAGTTCGGTCCCTATCTGCCGTGGGCGCTGGAGAATTGAGGGGGGCTGCTCCTAGTACGAGAGGACCGGAGTGGACGCATCACTGGTGTTCGGGTTGTCATGCCAATGGCATTGCCCGGTAGCTAAATGCGGAAGAGATAAGTGCTGAAAGCATCTAAGCACGAAACTTGCCCCGAGATGAGTTCTCCCTGAGACT
>NZ_KQ089822.1:2871937-4199763 GCF_001037495.1 Citrobacter sp. MGH106 | reverse complement strand
GTCGCAAGACGAAAAATGAATACCAAGTCTCTGAGTGAACACGTAATTCATTACGAAGTTTAATTCACGAGCATCAAACTTAAATTGAAGAGTTTGATCATGGCTCAGATTGAACGCTGGCGGCAGGCCTAACACATGCAAGTCGAACGGTAGCACAGAGGAGCTTGCTCCTTGGGTGACGAGTGGCGGACGGGTGAGTAATGTCTGGGAAACTGCCCGATGGAGGGGGATAACTACTGGAAACGGTAGCTAATACCGCATAACGTCGCAAGACCAAAGAGGGGGACCTTCGGGCCTCTTGCCATCGGATGTGCCCAGATGGGATTAGCTAGTAGGTGGGGTAACGGCTCACCTAGGCGACGATCCCTAGCTGGTCTGAGAGGATGACCAGCCACACTGGAACTGAGACACGGTCCAGACTCCTACGGGAGGCAGCAGTGGGGAATATTGCACAATGGGCGCAAGCCTGATGCAGCCATGCCGCGTGTATGAAGAAGGCCTTCGGGTTGTAAAGTACTTTCAGCGAGGAGGAAGGCATTAAGGTTAATAACCTCAGCAATTGACGTTACTCGCAGAAGAAGCACCGGCTAACTCCGTGCCAGCAGCCGCGGTAATACGGAGGGTGCAAGCGTTAATCGGAATTACTGGGCGTAAAGCGCACGCAGGCGGTCTGTCAAGTCGGATGTGAAATCCCCGGGCTCAACCTGGGAACTGCATCCGAAACTGGCAGGCTAGAGTCTTGTAGAGGGGGGTAGAATTCCAGGTGTAGCGGTGAAATGCGTAGAGATCTGGAGGAATACCGGTGGCGAAGGCGGCCCCCTGGACAAAGACTGACGCTCAGGTGCGAAAGCGTGGGGAGCAAACAGGATTAGATACCCTGGTAGTCCACGCCGTAAACGATGTCGACTTGGAGGTTGTGCCCTTGAGGCGTGGCTTCCGGAGCTAACGCGTTAAGTCGACCGCCTGGGGAGTACGGCCGCAAGGTTAAAACTCAAATGAATTGACGGGGGCCCGCACAAGCGGTGGAGCATGTGGTTTAATTCGATGCAACGCGAAGAACCTTACCTACTCTTGACATCCAGAGAACTTAGCAGAGATGCTTTGGTGCCTTCGGGAACTCTGAGACAGGTGCTGCATGGCTGTCGTCAGCTCGTGTTGTGAAATGTTGGGTTAAGTCCCGCAACGAGCGCAACCCTTATCCTTTGTTGCCAGCGGTCCGGCCGGGAACTCAAAGGAGACTGCCAGTGATAAACTGGAGGAAGGTGGGGATGACGTCAAGTCATCATGGCCCTTACGAGTAGGGCTACACACGTGCTACAATGGCATATACAAAGAGAAGCGACCTCGCGAGAGCAAGCGGACCTCATAAAGTATGTCGTAGTCCGGATTGGAGTCTGCAACTCGACTCCATGAAGTCGGAATCGCTAGTAATCGTGGATCAGAATGCCACGGTGAATACGTTCCCGGGCCTTGTACACACCGCCCGTCACACCATGGGAGTGGGTTGCAAAAGAAGTAGGTAGCTTAACCTTCGGGAGGGCGCTTACCACTTTGTGATTCATGACTGGGGTGAAGTCGTAACAAGGTAACCGTAGGGGAACCTGCGGTTGGATCACCTCCTTACCTTAAAGAACCGTTCCTTGTAGTGTCCACACAGATTGTCTGATGAATGATGAACTTCTGAATGTACTTTCGAGTGCATTAAGAAGTTTTGCTCTTTAAAAATCTGGATCAAGCTGAAAATTGAAACGACACACTGTGTCTGTTCTCCGTAATAAGAGCAGATAAATGGTGTGTTCGAGTCTCTCAAATTTTCGCAACACGATGGTGTTTTACGAAACATCTTCGGGTTGTGAGGTTAAGCGACTAAGCGTACACGGTGGATGCCCTGGCAGTCAGAGGCGATGAAGGACGTGCTAATCTGCGATAAGCGTCGGTAAGGTGATATGAACCGTTATAGCCGGCGATTTCCGAATGGGGAAACCCAGTGTGATTCGTCACACTATCATTACGTGAATACATAGCGTAATGAAGCGAACCGGGGGAACTGAAACATCTAAGTACCCCGAGGAAAAGAAATCAACCGAGATTCCCCCAGTAGCGGCGAGCGAACGGGGAGCAGCCCAGAGTCTGAATCAGCATGTGTGGTAGTGGAACGGTCTGGAAAGTCCGACGGTACAGGGTGATAGTCCCGTACACAAAATCACACATGTTGTGAACTCGAAGAGTAGGGCGGGACACGTGGTATCCTGTCTGAATATGGGGGGACCATCCTCCAAGGCTAAATACTCCTGACTGACCGATAGTGAACCAGTACCGTGAGGGAAAGGCGAAAAGAACCCCGGCGAGGGGAGTGAAAAAGAACCTGAAACCGTGTACGTACAAGCAGTGGGAGCCTCTTTATGGGGTGACTGCGTACCTTTTGTATAATGGGTCAGCGACTTATATTCTGTAGCAAGGTTAACCGAATAGGGGAGCCGAAGGGAAACCGAGTCTTAACTGGGCGTTAAGTTGCAGGGTATAGACCCGAAACCCGGTGATCTAGCCATGGGCAGGTTGAAGGTTGGGTAACACTAACTGGAGGACCGAACCGACTAATGTTGAAAAATTAGCGGATGACTTGTGGCTGGGGGTGAAAGGCCAATCAAACCGGGAGATAGCTGGTTCTCCCCGAAAGCTATTTAGGTAGCGCCTCGTGAACTCATCTTCGGGGGTAGAGCACTGTTTCGGCTAGGGGGTCATCCCGACTTACCAACCCGATGCAAACTGCGAATACCGAAGAATGTTATCACGGGAGACACACGGCGGGTGCTAACGTCCGTCGTGAAGAGGGAAACAACCCAGACCGCCAGCTAAGGTCCCAAAGTCATGGTTAAGTGGGAAACGATGTGGGAAGGCACAGACAGCCAGGATGTTGGCTTAGAAGCAGCCATCATTTAAAGAAAGCGTAATAGCTCACTGGTCGAGTCGGCCTGCGCGGAAGATGTAACGGGGCTAAACCATGCACCGAAGCTGCGGCAGCGACACTATGTGTTGTTGGGTAGGGGAGCGTTCTGTAAGCCGTTGAAGGTGTCCTGTGAGGGGTGCTGGAGGTATCAGAAGTGCGAATGCTGACATAAGTAACGATAATGCGGGTGAAAAACCCGCACGCCGGAAGACCAAGGGTTCCTGTCCAACGTTAATCGGGGCAGGGTGAGTCGACCCCTAAGGCGAGGCCGAAAGGCGTAGTCGATGGGAAACAGGTTAATATTCCTGTACTTGGTGTTACTGCGAAGGGGGGACGGAGAAGGCTATGTTAGCCGGGCGACGGTTGTCCCGGTTTAAGCATGTAGGCGGAGGTTCCAGGTAAATCCGGTACCTTATTAACGCTGAGGTGTGATGACGAGGCACTACGGTGCTGAAGTAACAAATGCCCTGCTTCCAGGAAAAGCCTCTAAGCATCAGGTAACACAAAATCGTACCCCAAACCGACACAGGTGGTCAGGTAGAGAATACCAAGGCGCTTGAGAGAACTCGGGTGAAGGAACTAGGCAAAATGGTGCCGTAACTTCGGGAGAAGGCACGCTGATATGTAGGTGAAGTGATTTACTCATGGAGCTGAAATCAGTCGAAGATACCAGCTGGCTGCAACTGTTTATTAAAAACACAGCACTGTGCAAACACGAAAGTGGACGTATACGGTGTGACGCCTGCCCGGTGCCGGAAGGTTAATTGATGGGGTTATCCGTAAGGAGAAGCTCTTGATCGAAGCCCCGGTAAACGGCGGCCGTAACTATAACGGTCCTAAGGTAGCGAAATTCCTTGTCGGGTAAGTTCCGACCTGCACGAATGGCGTAATGATGGCCAGGCTGTCTCCACCCGAGACTCAGTGAAATTGAACTCGCTGTGAAGATGCAGTGTACCCGCGGCAAGACGGAAAGACCCCGTGAACCTTTACTATAGCTTGACACTGAACACTGGTCCTTGATGTGTAGGATAGGTGGGAGGCTTTGAAGTGTGGACGCCAGTCTGCATGGAGCCAACCTTGAAATACCACCCTTTAATGGCTGGTGTTCTAACGTAGACCCGTGATCCGGGTTGCGGACAGTGTCTGGTGGGTAGTTTGACTGGGGCGGTCTCCTCCTAAAGAGTAACGGAGGAGCACGAAGGTTAGCTAATCCTGGTCGGACATCAGGAGGTTAGTGCAAAGGCATAAGCTAGCTTGACTGCGAGAGTGACGGCTCGAGCAGGTGCGAAAGCAGGTCTTAGTGATCCGGTGGTTCTGAATGGAAGGGCCATCGCTCAACGGATAAAAGGTACTCCGGGGATAACAGGCTGATACCGCCCAAGAGTTCATATCGACGGCGGTGTTTGGCACCTCGATGTCGGCTCATCACATCCTGGGGCTGAAGTAGGTCCCAAGGGTATGGCTGTTCGCCATTTAAAGTGGTACGCGAGCTGGGTTTAGAACGTCGTGAGACAGTTCGGTCCCTATCTGCCGTGGGCGCTGGAGAATTGAGGGGGGCTGCTCCTAGTACGAGAGGACCGGAGTGGACGCATCACTGGTGTTCGGGTTGTCATGCCAATGGCATTGCCCGGTAGCTAAATGCGGAAGAGATAAGTGCTGAAAGCATCTAAGCACGAAACTTGCCCCGAGATGAGTTCTCCCTGAGACTATAAGTCTCCTGAAGGAACGTTGAAGACGACGACGTTGATAGGTCGGGTGTGTAAGTGTAGCGATACATTGAGCTAACCGATACTAATGAACCGTGAGGCTTAACCTTACAACGCCGAAGCTGTTTTGGCGAAGAGACGAAATTTCAGCTTGATACAGATTAAATTGACATGCGAAAGCGTGTTGATAAACAGAATTTGCCTGGCGGCTGTAGCGCGGTGGTCCCACCTGACCCCATGCCGAACTCAGAAGTGAAACGCCGTAGCGCCGATGGTAGTGTGGGGTCTCCCCATGCGAGAGTAGGGAACTGCCAGGCATCAAACCAGTGAAGAAGCCCATCCTGCCGGATGGGCTTTTTTACGTCTGCGGACTGCAGGAAACACTGTCGTCCGGCAATACAAACCGTACTGAATCCCTTATTCTCCGGTATACGCGAGATGCAATAACGGATACGGCTTTCCAAGGTCATCAACCTCTGAACGTCCCGTCACCTTAAATCCCATCTTCTTATAGAATCCAACGGCTTGTTCATTTTGCTCATTAACGTTGGTCGTTAACCTGGGGGCCAGCATCAGTGCATGCTCAACCAGCCATTTCCCCACACCACATCCGCGAACATCAGGATCGACGAATAAGGCATCCATATGTTCATCTGTGAGCAGCATAAAGGCGATGGGTTCATCCTGTTCCGTTACCGCAACCCATAGTGGAGCTTCTGGCAAAAACGAACGGACCAGTTCTTCCAGCTCAATACGGTAATCAGATGAGAGAAAATGGTGAGTGGCATCGACTGAACGACACCAGATAGAAACTAACTTATCGCTTTCGTCCGTGCGTGAACGACGAATGGTCAGAGCCATAGCATTCTCCTTTTATCTTTACTGCACTATTCTACAGCAAGGGGATGTGAAACTTTCTCACCTTGGGCATACAGACTCGACATTCGTATGATTCCTGGGTATCTTCAGCTATCTGGATGTCTAAACGTTTAAGCGTATGTAGTGAGGTTATCAGGTTATGCCAATTCGTGTGCTGGACGAGCTACCCGCCGTCAATTTCTTGCGTGAGGAAAATGTCTTTGTCATGACGACATCTCGCGCTTCCGGTCAGGAAATTCGTCCACTAAAGGTACTTATCCTCAACCTGATGCCGAAGAAGATTGAAACGGAAAACCAGTTTCTGCGTTTACTGTCGAACTCACCGCTACAGGTGGATGTTCAACTATTACGCATTGATGCACGTGAGTCACGTAACACTCCTACCGAGCATCTAAATAACTTTTACTGTAATTTCGAGGATATCTGCGACCAGAACTTCGACGGACTGATCGTGACCGGCGCGCCGCTGGGTCTGGTTGAATTTAACGATGTGGCTTACTGGCCGCAGATAAAACAGGTTCTGGAATGGGCAAAAGACCACGTCACGTCGACACTGTTTGTCTGTTGGGCGGTACAGGCTGCACTTAATATTTTGTATGGCATTCCCAAACAAACCCGCACGGACAAACTCTCGGGCGTCTATGAACACCATATTCTGCATCCTCATGCCTTGCTGACGCGTGGTTTTGATGACGCATTTCTGGCACCGCATTCACGCTATGCTGATTTTCCAGCAGCACTTATCAGGGATTACACCGATCTTGAGATCTTTGCGGAGACGGAAGAGGGTGATGCCTATCTGTTTGCCAGCAAAGATAAGCGTATTGCATTCGTGACGGGCCATCCAGAATATGATGCCTATACTCTGGCCAGTGAATATTTTCGTGACGTCGAAGCGGGTTTAACTCCGGATGTTCCATACAACTATTTCCCGAAAGACGACCCGCAAAACAAACCGCGGGCAACCTGGCGCAGCCATGGTAATTTGCTGTTTACCAACTGGCTCAACTATTACGTCTACCAGATAACGCCATACGATCTGCGTCACATGAATCCAACGCTGGATTAATCTTCTGTAGCCAGCGATCCTTAAGCGTTTCAGCATATTGAATCAGGCACCTTCGGGTGCCTTTTTTATTTCCGAAACGCACCTCATCATGTAATTAATTTTTATTTTTAATGTTATTAATAAGTTAATTGATAATTAAATTAAAAATGGAAATTGTTTTTGATTTTGAAATTTAATTGAGTAGTCTTAGTTGTGCTGAACGAAAACCGCACAACGATCCTTCGTTCGCATTGGGGATGGTTTTGGATCAATGACGAGGAACTACGCAATGAATCAACAGGCAACAACAACCAATGAGCTGGTGTTTACCAGACTGCATGGCGAGCAAGAACAGCAAATTCTGACTGAAGAAGCGGTGGAGTTTCTGACTGAACTGGTGACACGATTTACACCAAAACGGAATAAGCTTCTCGCTGCACGTATTCAACAGCAGCAGGATATTGATGACGGTAAGTTGCCTGATTTTATTTCGGAAACAGCTTCCATTCGTGAAGGTAACTGGAAAATTCGTGGTATTCCTGATGACTTGCAGGATCGTCGTGTAGAGATCACCGGGCCTGTTGAACGCAAGATGGTGATCAACGCGCTGAATGCGAACGTCAAAGTCTTCATGGCTGATTTTGAGGATTCACTGGCCCCCGAATGGAGCAAAGTCATCGACGGGCAAATTAACCTGCGTGATGCGGTAAACGGTACCATCAGCTACACCAATGAAGCCGGTAAGATTTACCAGTTGAAACCCAATCCGGCGTTATTGATTTGCCGTGTGCGTGGCCTGCACTTGCCGGAAAAACATGTGACCTGGCGCGAAGAAGCGATTCCCGGCAGCCTGTTCGACTTTGCTCTCTATTTCTTCCACAACTATAAAGCGTTGCTGGCAAAAGGCAGCGGTCCCTATTTCTATCTGCCGAAGACTCAGTCCTGGCAAGAAGCTGCCTGGTGGAGTGAAGTCTTCAGCTATGCCGAAGACAGATTTAACCTGCCGCGCGGAACTATCAAAGCTACGTTGCTGATTGAAACGCTGCCAGCTGTCTTCCAGATGGATGAGATCCTGCACGCACTGCGTGACCATATTGTGGGCCTGAACTGCGGCCGCTGGGATTACATTTTCAGCTATATCAAAACGCTGAAAAATCACCCGGATCGTGTTCTGCCGGATCGTCAGGTCGTGACGATGGATAAACCTTTCCTCAGCGCGTACTCGCGTCTGCTGATTAAAACCTGTCACAAACGCGGCGCATTTGCGATGGGCGGTATGGCGGCATTCATCCCCAGCAAAGACGCCGAACGTAACAACCAGGTACTGAACAAAGTTAAAGCGGATAAAGCGCTGGAAGCCAATAACGGTCATGACGGGACCTGGGTTGCTCACCCGGGGCTTGCAGATACCGCAATGGCGATTTTCAACGATGTGCTGGGGGAAAACAAAAACCAGTTATTCGTGACCCGTGATGAAGATGCGCCGATCACCGCAGAACAGCTTCTGGCTCCATGTGAGGGTGAGCGCACTGAAGAAGGGATGCGCGCCAATATCCGCGTTGCTGTGCAGTACATCGAAGCATGGATCTCCGGCAATGGCTGTGTGCCGATTTATGGTCTGATGGAAGACGCGGCGACCGCCGAAATCTCCCGAACCTCTATCTGGCAGTGGATCCACCATGAAAAAACGCTGAGCAACGGCAAACCTGTCACTAAATCCCTGTTCCGTCAGATGCTGGCAGAAGAAATGCTGGTTATTCAGGACGAACTGGGCGAACACCGCTACAGCAGCGGGCGTTTTGACGATGCCGCGCGCCTGATGGAGCAAATCACCACTTCTGACGAACTGATCGACTTCCTGACCCTGCCGGGTTACCGCCTGCTGGCTTAACTCACCACATCATAATATGGAGCATCTGCACATGAAAACCCGTACTCAACAAATCGAAGAATTACAAAAAGAATGGACACAACCGCGCTGGGAAGGCATTACCCGCCCATATAGCGCGGAGGAAGTGGTGAAATTACGTGGCTCGGTCAACCCGGAATGTACGCTGGCGCAGCTTGGAGCGGCGAAAATGTGGCGTCTGTTGCACGGCGAATCGAAGAAAGGCTACATCAACAGTCTCGGTGCGCTGACCGGTGGTCAGGCGCTGCAGCAAGCGAAAGCCGGTATTGAAGCGGTCTATCTTTCTGGCTGGCAGGTCGCGGCAGATGCTAACCTGGCTTCCAGCATGTACCCGGATCAATCGCTGTACCCGGCGAACTCGGTGCCGGCAGTGGTGGATCGGATCAACAACACCTTCCGCCGCGCGGATCAGATCCAGTGGTCTACCGGTATTGAACCGAACGATCCGCGCTATGTGGACTACTTCCTGCCGATCGTCGCTGATGCTGAAGCCGGTTTTGGCGGCGTACTCAACGCTTTCGAACTGATGAAATCGATGATTGAGGCTGGTGCAGCGGCTGTTCACTTCGAAGATCAGCTCGCCTCCGTGAAAAAATGTGGTCATATGGGCGGCAAAGTGCTGGTACCGACTCAGGAAGCTATCCAGAAACTGGTGGCGGCACGTCTGGCGGCTGACGTGATGGGCGTACCGACGCTGGTTATTGCCCGTACCGATGCTGACGCGGCAGATTTGATCACCTCTGACTGCGATCCATACGACAGCGAGTTCATTACCGGCGAGCGTACCAGTGAAGGGTTCTACCGTACCCATGCGGGCATTGAACAGGCAATCAGTCGCGGTCTGGCCTATGCACCGTATGCTGATCTGGTGTGGTGTGAAACTTCTACCCCGGATCTCGAGCTGGCTCGCCGCTTTGCCGATGCGATCCACGCTAAATATCCAGGTAAACTGTTGGCCTACAACTGTTCACCATCGTTTAACTGGCAGAAGAACCTGGACGACAAAACCATTGCCAGCTTCCAGCAGCAGCTGTCGGACATGGGCTATAAATATCAGTTCATTACTCTGGCGGGTATCCACAGCATGTGGTTCAACATGTTCGATCTTGCACATTCCTATGCGCAGGGCGAAGGCATGCGCCACTACGTCGAGAAAGTCCAGCAGCCAGAATTTGCGGCGGCGAAAGACGGTTACACTTTCGTATCCCATCAGCAGGAAGTGGGTACCGGTTACTTCGACAAAGTGACGACCATTATTCAGGGCGGCGCGTCATCCGTTACTGCGCTGACGGGGTCGACGGAAGAATCACAGTTCTGATTGTCCTGATGCCCGGTGGCACTGTGCTTACCGGGCCTACGGATCTTCGTAGGCCGGATAAGTGAATGCGCTATCCGGCAATCTCCGGTTCTGGATGAGGGCAAAAGATGTCGCGTGGCCTGGAATTACTGATTGCTCAAACCATCCTGCAAGGCTTTGATGCGCAGTATGGCCGATTTCTGGAAGTGACGTCCGGTGCGCAGCAGCGTTTTGAACAAGCCGACTGGCATGCGGTTCAGCAGGCGATGAAAAGCCGTATCCACCTCTACGATCATCATGTGGGCCTGGTGGTGGAACAGTTACGCTGTATTACCGACGGCAAAAGTACCAATGCGGAGTTTTTACTTCGCGTCAAAGAGCATTACACCCGGCTATTGCCGGACTATCCGCGCTTCGAGATTGCGGAGAGCTTTTTTAACTCTGTTTACTGTCGGTTATTTGACCATCGTTCGCTGACTCCCGAGCGTCTGTTTATTTTTAGCTCCCAGCCAGAACGCCGCTTTCGAACCATCCCACGTCCGCTGGCGAAAGACTTTTTCCCTGATTCAGGATGGGAATCGATGCTCGCGCGGGTACTCAGCGATCTGCCTCTGCGTCTGCCGTGGCAGAACAAAATTCGTGATATCCATTACATCATCGGACACCTGACGGAAACTTTTGGTGCGGATGTGTTGCAGCGCTGCCATTTGCAGGTGGCGAATGAACTTTTTTACCGCAATAAAGCCGCCTGGCTGGTTGGGAAACTCATAACGCCTTCCGGTACTTTGCCATTTTTACTGCCGATACACCGCACCGACGAAGGTGAGTTATTTGTTGATACCTGTCTGACAACTGCTGCGGAAGCCAGTATCGTGTTTGGCTTTGCCCGCTCTTATTTTATGGTTTATGCCCCGTTGCCTGCGGCGTTAGTGGAGTGGCTGCGCGAGATCCTGCCCGGTAAAACCACCGCCGAGTTGTATATGGCGATTGGCTGTCAGAAGCATGCGAAAACAGAAAGCTATCGCGAATATCTGCTCTATCTTGCCGGGAGCGACGAGCAGTTTATTGAGGCGCCGGGAATACGCGGCATGGTCATGCTGGTTTTTACGCTGCCGGGATTCGATCGGGTATTCAAAATTATTAAAGATAAATTTGCGCCGCAGAAAGAGATGTCTGCTGCCCATGTCCGTGCCTGTTATCAACTGGTGAAAGAGCACGATCGTGTCGGACGCATGGCGGACACCCAGGAGTTCGAGAACTTTGTATTGGATAAGCGGCAAATCGCCCCGGCGCTGATGGCACTGCTGCTACAGGAAGTCCCTGAAAAGATAACCGATCTTGGTGAGCAGATCGTTATTCGACATCTGTATATCGAACGCCGGATGGTACCGTTGAATATCTGGCTGGAGCAGGTGGAAGGGCAGCAACTGCGGGATGCAATTGAAGAGTATGGCAACGCTATTCGTCAGTTAGCCGCTGCCAATATTTTCCCTGGTGACATGTTATTTAAAAATTTTGGTGTCACCCGCCACGGGCGTGTGGTGTTCTACGACTATGATGAAATTTGTTACATGACGGAAGTGAATTTTCGCCATATCCCACCGCCGCGTTACCCGGAGGATGAGCTGGCAAGTGAGCCATGGTACAGCGTTTCTCCAGGTGACGTTTTCCCGGAGGAGTTCCGTCACTGGCTGTGTGCCGATCCGCGTATTGGACCGTTGTTTGAAGAGATGCACGCTGATCTGTTTCGTGCCGACTACTGGCGGGCGTTGCAGACCCGAATTCGGGAAGGACATGTGGAAGATGTCTACGCTTACCGCCGCAAGCAACGATTTAGTGTGCGTTACAATCAGCAGGACTAGCGTAATTTTGCGTTAATTGCCTGACGTCGCTGTGCCTATCAGGCTCCGGCGATCTCCGGTTTGTAGGCCGGGTAAGGCGTAGCCGTTACCCGACAAAAATGCCTTAACGAATCCCGCCGTATGCCAGCGTTACCTCTTTCGCCGCTTTAATCGCCATCGCGCCAAACTCAGTAACGCGATCGTCGGTGATACGGGAAATCGGTCCGGAGATAGAGATGGCGGCAAATGGCTCACGATGCTCATCGTAAATGCACGATGCCACGCAGCGCAGGCCAAGTGCATGCTCCTCGTCATCAAACGAATAGCCACGTTTACGCGTCTGGGCGAGGTCTTCTTTCAGATGTACTGGCGAGACTAGTGTGGCGTGAGTATAAGCATGTAGGCCTTTACGGTGCAGCAGGCCAGTAACCTGTTCTTCGCTTAATTGTGCCAGGAATGCTTTTCCCGCGCCGGAAGCGTGCATTGGCAGCTTGCCGCCAATGGGGGCAGACATACGCATCAGCTGTGTGCACTGCACCTGGTCGATAATAATGGCCTGATGGTCGCTCTGATCCAGCACCGCCAGGTTCACTGTTTCGCCGGAGTCTTCCATCAGCTTACGCAGAATCGGATGGACAATCGCCAGCAGGTTGCGGCTTTGCAAAAAGCTGCTGCCGACGATAAACGCATGTGCGCCCACGGCCCAGTGTCCCAGCTCGCCAACCTGGCGGACAAAACCCTGTTGCTGCATCGTGGTCAGCAAACGGTGCGTGGTGGAATTGGGCAGACCAGCTTGTTGCGCCAGTTCGGTCAGCGCTACGCTGCCGTTGGACTCAGCAATCCACTCCAGTAATTTCAGGCCTCGGGTCAGAGACTGAACCTGCCCGGTTGCAGGCGTAGTAGTGGCGGCAGGTTTTCTACCGCGTTTCGCGGGGACAGTGGCAACCATGGCAGACTCCTTTTCTGTATCGTGGAAATCATTTTCGTTTTATTCAATTATAATGCAAGAATTCCTGTACTGATCGGATGAGTGAAGCTGAACATGTCTCATGTTGGCTGTTGTTTGCTTTTCCGTCATTAATCTTTGTGCGAGTATGGTTCGTTGAGCTTTTTTCGGTCTGGTTGAGCGTTGTCGGGAGTCAGTGTGAGTAGCAAAGTTGAACAATTACGTCAGCAGTTAAAAGAACGTATTCTGGTGCTGGACGGCGGTATGGGCACCATGATCCAGAGTTATCGTCTGAGTGAAGAGGATTTCCGCGGTGAGCGCTTTGCCGACTGGCCGAGCGATCTGAAAGGCAACAATGACCTGTTGGTGCTCAGCAAGCCGGAGGTGATAACTGCGATCCATAACGCCTACTTTGAAGCGGGCGCAGATATCATCGAAACCAACACCTTCAACTCCACGACCATCGCCATGGCGGATTACCAGATGGAATCCCTGTCGGCGGAAATCAACTTTGAAGCGGCAAAACTGGCACGTGCCTGTGCGGACGAATGGACGGCACGCACGCCGAACAAACCGCGCTATGTCGCGGGTGTCCTCGGCCCGACTAACCGCACCGCGTCTATCTCACCGGATGTTAACGATCCCGCCTACCGTAATATCACCTTTGACGGACTGGTGGCGGCTTACCGTGAATCTACCAAAGCGCTGGTGGAAGGTGGTAGCGATCTGATCCTGATTGAAACCGTTTTTGACACGCTTAACGCGAAAGCGGCCATATTTGCAGTGAAAACAGAGTTTGAAGCACTGGGCGTTGAGTTGCCGATCATGATCTCCGGCACCATCACTGACGCCTCAGGACGTACGCTTTCTGGTCAGACGACTGAAGCATTTTATAATTCACTGCGCCACGCCGACGCGCTCACCTTCGGCCTTAACTGTGCTTTAGGTCCGGATGAGTTGCGCCAGTATGTGCAGGAACTGTCACGTATTGCTGAATGCTACGTAACCGCGCACCCGAATGCTGGTCTGCCGAACGCCTTCGGTGAGTACGATCTTGACGCTGATACCATGGCGAAGCAAATCCGCGAATGGGCACAAGCGGGTTTCCTGAACGTGGTTGGTGGTTGCTGCGGCACCACACCGGAACACATCGCGGCAATGAGCCGCGCGGTTGATGGCCTGGCCCCGCGCCAGTTGCCGGAAATCCCGGTTGCCTGCCGTTTAGCCGGGCTTGAACCTCTGAATATTGGCGACGACAGTCTGTTCGTCAACGTTGGTGAGCGTACCAACGTCACCGGCTCGGCCAAATTTAAGCGCCTGATCAAAGAAGAAAAATACAGCGAAGCGCTGGACGTTGCCCGCCAGCAGGTGGAAAGTGGCGCGCAAATTATCGATATCAACATGGATGAAGGGATGCTCGACGCCGAAGCGGCGATGGTGCGTTTCCTCAACCTGATCGCCGGTGAGCCGGACATCGCCCGCGTGCCGATTATGATTGACTCCTCGAAATGGGATGTCATCGAAAAAGGTCTGAAGTGCATTCAGGGTAAAGGCATCGTTAACTCTATTTCGATGAAAGAGGGTGTAGAAACCTTTATCCATCACGCGAAGTTGCTGCGACGTTACGGTGCGGCGGTGGTGGTTATGGCCTTTGATGAACAGGGTCAGGCCGATACCCGTGCCCGTAAAATTGAGATTTGTCGCCGGGCGTACAAAATTCTTACCGAAGAGGTGGGCTTCCCGCCGGAAGACATTATCTTCGATCCAAACATCTTTGCGGTTGCGACCGGTATTGACGAACATAACAACTACGCGCAGGACTTTATCGGCGCGTGTGAAGATATCAAACGCGAACTGCCGCATGCGCTAATCTCTGGCGGCGTCTCTAACGTCTCGTTCTCGTTCCGTGGCAACGATCCGGTGCGCGAAGCCATTCACGCGGTGTTCCTGTACTATGCCATTCGTAACGGTATGGACATGGGGATCGTCAATGCCGGACAACTGGCGATCTATGACGACCTGCCGGCCGAGTTACGCGATGCGGTGGAAGATGTGATCCTCAACCGCCGCGATGACGGCACCGAGAGTCTGCTGGATCTGGCCGAAAAATACCGTGGCAGCAAAACCGATGATACCGCCAACGCCCAGCAGGCGGAGTGGCGTAGTTGGGATGTGAAAAAACGTCTCGAATATTCGCTGGTGAAAGGCATTACTGAGTTTATCGAACTGGACACCGAAGAGGCTCGCCAGCAGGCAGCACGCCCGATTGAGGTCATCGAAGGGCCGCTGATGGACGGTATGAACGTCGTTGGTGACCTGTTCGGTGAGGGTAAAATGTTCCTGCCGCAGGTGGTGAAATCTGCCCGAGTGATGAAACAGGCGGTGGCATACCTCGAACCCTACATTGAAGCCAGCAAAGAAAAAGGCTCCAGCAACGGCAAGATGGTTATCGCTACCGTGAAGGGCGATGTGCACGATATTGGCAAGAACATTGTCGGAGTGGTGTTGCAATGCAACAACTACGAAATCGTCGACCTTGGCGTGATGGTGCCAGCGGAGAAAATCCTCAGAACCGCGCGTGAAGTGAATGCCGATCTGATTGGCCTCTCCGGGCTGATTACCCCGTCGCTGGACGAAATGGTCAATGTGGCGAAAGAGATGGAACGTCAGGGCTTTACTATCCCGCTGCTGATTGGTGGTGCAACGACGTCAAAAGCGCACACAGCGGTGAAGATCGAGCAAAACTACAGTGGGCCAACGGTCTATGTACAGAACGCCTCTCGCACCGTTGGCGTGGTTGCCGCTTTGCTGTCCGATACACAGCGCGATGATTTTGTCGCCCGTACGCGTAAAGAGTATGAAACGGTGCGTATCCAGCATGCGCGTAAGAAACCGCGTACTCCGCCAGTGACACTGGCTGCCGCGCGTGAGAACGATCTGGCGTTCGACTGGGCAAGCTACACACCGCCGGTGGCTCATCGTCTCGGTGTGCAGAGCGTTGAAGCCAGCATCGAAACGCTGCGTAATTACATCGACTGGACGCCGTTTTTTATGACCTGGTCGCTAGCCGGGAAATATCCACGCATTCTGGAAGATGAAGTGGTGGGTGAAGAGGCGAAACGTCTGTTTAAAGACGCCAACGATATGCTGGATAAACTCAGCGCCGAGAAAACGTTGAATCCGCGCGGTGTGGTTGGCCTGTTCCCGGCTAACCGTGTCGGCGATGACATTGAGATCTATCGTGATGAAACGCGCACACATGTGCTGAATGTGAGTCATCATCTGCGTCAGCAAACGGAAAAAGTCGGCTTTGCCAACTACTGCCTGTCTGACTTTGTGGCACCAAAACTGAGCGGCAAGGCGGATTACATCGGTGCCTTTGCGGTCACTGGTGGTCTGGAAGAGGACGCGCTGGCTGAAGCTTTCGAGGCGCAGCACGATGACTACAACAAGATCATGGTGAAAGCGATTGCCGACCGTCTGGCAGAAGCCTTTGCAGAATATCTGCATGAGCGTGTCCGTAAAGTTTACTGGGGCTACGCGGCGAACGAGAATCTCAGCAATGACGAACTGATCCGTGAGAACTATCAGGGTATTCGTCCGGCACCAGGTTATCCGGCGTGTCCGGAACATACCGAGAAAGCCACTATCTGGGAGCTATTGGATGTGGAAACGCATACCGGTATGAAACTCACGGAGTCTTTCGCCATGTGGCCTGGCGCATCGGTCTCCGGCTGGTATTTCAGTCATCCGGACAGTAAGTACTACGCGGTGGCACAAATTCAGCGCGACCAGGTTGAAGATTACGCCTTCCGTAAAGGGATGAGTGTGGCGGAAGTCGAGCGTTGGTTAGCGCCTAATCTGGGCTATGACGCCGACTGATTCACAAAACTGTCATCTTTCTTTACAACAAACAGGGCACTCAATGAGTGCCCTGTCTCTTTATTACATTTAAACCCTTATACTGAAGGGAACTTGTGCGCATTGTAGGCATGAGTTCAGGAACATATAAATATAAGGAGAACCTGATTCCGTGTTAACTCTGCTACACCTGCTTTCTGCTGTCGCTATGCTGGTTTGGGGCACTCACATTGTGCGTACTGGTGTGATGCGTGTCTTTGGTGCCCGTTTACGCACTGTGCTTAGCCGAAGTGTTGAAAAGAAGCCGCTCGCCTTTTGCGCGGGGATTGGCGTCACTGCACTGGTGCAAAGCAGTAACGCGACCACTATGCTGGTGACGTCGTTTGTCGCCCAGGATCTGGTGGCGCTCACGCCTGCGCTGGTCATTGTGCTTGGTGCCGATGTGGGGACCGCGCTGATGGCGCGTATCCTGACTTTTGATCTCTCCTGGCTGTCGCCACTGCTGATTTTTATTGGTGTGATCTTCTTTCTGGGGCGTAAGCAGTCCCGCGTCGGACAGTTGGGGCGCGTAGGCATCGGGCTGGGGCTGATCTTACTGGCGCTGGAGCTGATTGTGCAGGCGGTGACACCGATCACTCAGGCAAATGGAGTGCAGGTTATTTTCGCCTCGCTAACCGGCGATATCATGCTTGATGCGCTGATTGGCGCAATGTTCGCGATTATCAGCTACTCCAGCCTGGCGGCGGTTCTGCTGACGGCAACGTTGACCGCAGCGGGTATTATCTCGTTCCCGGTCGCCTTGTGTCTGGTGATTGGCGCGAACCTGGGCTCCGGTTTACTGGCGATGCTGAACAATAGCGCAGCCAATGCAGCAGCACGCCGTGTGGCGCTTGGCAGTCTGCTGTTTAAGCTGGTGGGCAGCCTGATTATTCTGCCGTTCGTTCATCCGCTGGCCAATCTGATGGATGAATTGCCACTGCCGAAATCTGAATTAGTGATCTATTTTCACGTCTTCTACAACCTGGTGCGCTGCGTAGCGATGGTGCCGTTTGCCGAGCCGATGGCGCGCTTTTGCAAACGTATTATCCGTGATGAACCCGAATTAGACGCCCATCTGAAACCCAAGCATCTGGATGTCAGCGCGCTGGATACGCCGACGCTGGCGTTGGCCAATGCTGCCCGTGAAGCCCTGCGTATTGGTGATGCAATGGAGCAGATGATGGAGGGTCTGAAAAAGGTAATGCACGGCGAGCCGCGCGAAGAAAAAGAGCTGCGCAAGATGGCCGACGACATCAACGTGTTGTACACGGCGATCAAACTCTATCTGGCGCGGATGCCAAAAGATGAGCTGGCGGAAGAGGAGTCCCGGCGCTGGGCGGAGATTATCGAAATGTCGCTCAACCTGGAACAGGCTTCCGATATTGTTGAACGAATGGGCAGTGAAATTGCCGATAAGTCGCTGGCCGCGCGTCGGGCATTTTCTCTGGAAGGGTTGAAAGAACTGGATGCGCTCTACGATCAGTTACTAAGCAACCTGCAACTGGCTATGTCAGTGTTCTTCTCCGGTGATGTGACCAGTGCCCGTCGTCTGCGTCGCAGCAAGCACCGTTTTCGCATTCTTAACCGTCGTTACTCGCATGCGCACGTCGATCGACTGCATCAGCAGAACGTCCAGAGTATCGAGACCAGTTCACTGCATCTTGCATTACTTGGCGACATGCAGCGTCTGAACTCATTGTTCTGTTCCGTTGCCTACAGCGTGCTGGAACAGCCGGATGAAGACGATGAGCGGGATGATCATTAACTGACGGTGATACCTGATGACGCTGCGCTTCCAGCCTACCGGACTGCGTAGCGCCATCAGGCGCTAATTAAAAGCAGTGACCTGCTTCAAGGGCTACCGCTTCTTCACCCGCTTTGAATACGTAAGTGGTGTTCGGGCCGCCAAGAATGGCTTTATCGTTACTTACTTTGATCCAGTTCCCCTCCGGCAAACCAATCACTGTCAGTTCCGGTGCGATAACCAGCAGCTCGCGAATACGCTGTTCACGCGTTTCGCCTTTGTGGCCTTCCGGCAGCGCGTTGGTGAAGTGCGGGTTGATTTGTAGTGGGAACAGACCCAGGGCGTCAAAACCTTTTGGATCGACAATTGGCATGTCATTCGTGGTACGGATAGTCTGGCAGGCGAGGTTCGCACCCGCACTCCAGCCGATGTACAGCGCGCCGCGTTTGACCACGTCAACAATTGGTGCCAGCAAGCCACGCTCACGGCTCTCTTTCAGCAACTGGAAAGTGTTACCTCCGCCGACAATCACCACTTCAGCGTTCTCAATGGCTGCGACCGGATCGGCAACGGTATGAATGCCTGTGACATCGACGCCCATTGGCGCAAAGATGGCTGCCGTTTTCGCTGTATAGTCGTCCCAGGTTTGCGTGACACCAGCAAACGGAATAAACACCGCAGAGCGGCGACCGTTCAACTGCTCAGCGATCAGTGGCAGCGCGTGTTCCATCCAGCCTTTGCCTGGCAGTGTCGAGTTACTCAATAAAAGCAGTTCCATCATTTCTCCAGATAATCAGTAAATTACAAACCACAGTAATGCTACCACCGTCAGTGTAACACCTTACTGATATGGCTCACGATGTTGGAGATGAGGTTGTGGAAAGCGCCTCGCAATAATGCGTAATTTTTCAGGATGCTGCGATTGATACGAGAAACGATAACGGTGGAGAGGGGAGGCAGCTGTGTGCCAATAGCAGTCGTTGCTAACTTTGGCCCATATTCATCAATGGGCGCAGGTCAATCTGTACGCTAATTGTTTTGCGCTTAAGTTCGGAACTCTAGTGCCGATAGTAAAATTAAGTACTTTTGCCTTAAGGAAGCAAGGTTTGAAAGATTTTTCAAAATACTCAAAAGCGTTAGGGATGGCTAAGTTCTATGTTTATGCATTTTATGACACTGAAGATGCAGCTAAAAAGCCGTTTTATATAGGCAAAGGCAAGTCAGAACGCTGCCTTGATCATATAAAGTATAATGATGACTCTCCGAAATCAGAACGAATTAATCATCTGTTAAAAACAGGAAATCTGGGTATCGACATACTACGCCATGGCATGGATGAGGCAACCGCGAAGCTTGTTGAAGCAACATGTATTGATCTCTTAGGTGTTGGAGAACTGACCAACAAAGTACGAGGAAGCAGCTCCCTTATGGGGCGAATCACGCTGGATGAGCTCAACCATCTCCTTCTTAAGCAAGAGACGGAAATCGCACCTGAACATGCCGGGCTCGCTTTTTTGCTAAACAGCACCTACAAGTCTGGCATGAGTGCACTTGCATTATATGAAGCTACACGTGGCGTCTGGGCAAAAGTACCAAAAGATGAAAACCTACAATTTGCATACGCCACCTACGGCGGTTTAGTGATGGAAGTTTACGAGATACAGTGCTGGTTAAAGGCAGGCTCTCAGCAGTACTTTACCCGGGAACTGGTCATCCCTCCCGAAACCAACCGTTCAGAGTTTGTTGGACGAATCGCATCACCAAAAATCAGAGAATTATACGTAGGCAAGCTAATCAAAAAATCGCGTAGTCATGGTAGCCCTTTCGTAAAAGTCGGGCTGGCGCAATAAACTGACCTGCTTCCCGTTGATTAATACACCTCAATACTAGTCATGTTGTTGAGGCTACCAATGTCCGCTCCTCGCTCTCAGCGGACTTTCAGCCAACCGACATAAATCCCCTTAAACCTCAATCCCTTTTTGCTTCAGCTCTTTCCTGATAATACGTTTAATCCAGGCAGCAAGCGATTCATCGCCGTCCTGTTTTTGTGCTTCTTCCATTGCTTTTCGCAGTTCTGGATCCAGACGGAATTGAAACGGGGGATTGCCTCTTCTTTCATTCATGTGTGTTGACACCTTAATTACACAAGAGTGGTGTGAGCATGTGTGATGACACATTACTCTCACACATTAAAAATGACAACGCCCCGAAAGTGCAGCAACACGATCAGGGCGTTTAACCACAACATTATACGAGGTAATGCTATGGCTGATGCTAATCGTACCACTAACGCCCGTTCGGCGTCTTTTTCTCTCCTGCCTGAAGCTGATCTATTCCACTTTCCACTCGCTGAGGCCTTTCGCCATCTCGACTGTAGTCAACTCTCCACTGAAGAAAACCTGGCACTGTCATTTGGCTGCGAAGAGACGCTGGCCGGTCTGTATCACACGCTGAATGTTATGGGTGAAAGCCTGCTGACAATGGCGGGTGAAAAACAGGAACGTATGTCCAATGAGAGCGTTTGCCAGTTGGGGCACGGCCTGATGAACATCAGCCAATTGATTCCTGCACTGGCTGAGTTAGAAGCGAAAGCGGATCAGCAACTGTTCGCTATGCCTCGAATTGCGTAGTGGCAAAGACAAATAAGAGCGCCCATCCCCGGCGCTCTACTCCTGCTCTCTTACCCCGCTCGCGCAAATTCAGCAGCTTCGGCAATCAGTGCGTCGTCCGGGCGCATGCCGGTGTACATGGCGAACTGCTCCACGGCCTGTAAGGCAATCACTTCTGCACCGCTGATAGTCTTTTTACCCAACTGCTGCGCCAGTTTTATCACCGGCGTTTCTGGTGGCAGGGCGACGACATCAAACACCACGTGGGCGTTAGCGACCATCACTTTGCTGTACGCCAGTTCATCGCTTTCTTTACCTCCGGCCATACCGACGGGGGTGACGTTGACCAGAATGTCACAGGCAATCCCTTCCGGCTGTGGCTGCCATTGAAAACCGTACTGTCTTGCAAGCACCGGGCCGCTTTCCCGGTTGCGGGCAGCAACGATCACATCGTGAAAACCGGCATCGCGAAACGCGGCGATGACCGCCTTGCCCATCCCACCGCTGCCGCGAATCATGACGCGAGCGCCGTTATCAAGCTGGTGGCTGGCAATCAGGCTTTTTACTGCAATATAGTCGGTGTTAAACCCCGTTAGCGTACCGTTGTCGTTGACGATAGTGTTCACGGAATCAATAGCTTGCGCAGAGGGATCGATGGCATCCAGAAACGGCATGCAGCTCTCTTTAAACGGCATCGATATCGCGCAGCCGCGAATACCTAACGCTCGCACGCCTTTCACCGCAGCCTCGATATCCTGAGTGCTTAAGGCTTTGTAGATAAAGTTTAACCCCAACTTTTCATACAGATAGTTGTGAAATCGCGTGCCGAAGTTGCCGGGCCGACCGGCAAGCGACATACACAGCTGGGTGTTGCGATTAATCATGTTAAATCTCCCTGGCGTGCGCCAATACGTATTGCTCGGCTTCCTGTGACCAGATCCCATGATGGCGTTCCAGGATATCGCGCAAAGCCGGATCGTCTATCTGCGTCAGCGCGGTTAATGGCAACGCTTTGCCGGTGTACACCAGTTTTTTTCCGCCGCCTACAGCCGGAAGCTCCAGCGTTGTTTCACCTGCCGCATTCAGCCCGAGAATGTGCGTCACCACTTTTGCCGCCTGTACTTTTTTCTCTTCAATCAGTTTTACTGCCGCGCGCATATCGTCAGTATTACCGCCAGACGTCCCGACGTAATGGGTGAAAGCGTAGTGGACATCGTAGAAGTTAATCGGCGCGGTGAACTGCTTATCCTGCGGACCGGCAAAGAAGTTCATACAGCCATCGGCTGCCAGCAGGGAAGAGGCCAGCGTGACCAGTTGCTCGTTCGGCACAAACACAAAGATGTCGTCAAATCCGTGACCGCCGCTCAGCGCCATCAGCGTGTCATAAGACGCTTCCTGGGCGTGAAGATAGTGGATCTGTGTTTGTGGCTCCGACGGATAGTGTTTGCGGGCGTAGCTTAGTTTGTCTTTGTTGGTATCGGTTACCACCAGCAGCGCCGGATTAACCGGGCCGTGCAACGCATAATCAATCGCCAGCAGCCCCATTGGACCGGTGCCGCCGAGGATTAGCGTGCGCCCCTGCGGACGAATGCCCATCTTGTGGTTATAGGTGCCTTCCTGCAGGTGATAGTTGGCGTTGAATGCGCCAATCACGCAGGACAGTGGTTCAACCAGGGAGCCTTCAAAATAGGTCTCTCCTTCGTAGGCGAGCAGGCAGTCCTGCTCCATTACTTCATTGGGAATGACAACGCGCGTCGCCTCACCGCCAACCCAGGGAAAGGAGTAGCCGGGGCAGTCCGGGCGATCCGGGAGTTGCAGGTTAGCCTGAATCACATAGCGCTGGCCGGGTTGAAACTTATGCTGCCATTTTTTCCCCACGGCGAGAATATCGCCGCAAAACTCGTGGCCGATGATGATCGGGTTGATGGCCACATCGTCCGGTACTTTTTTGTGGTTCTCGCCCTGATTCGCTTCTTTCCAGGAAGAGAGGCACAGGCTGTCGGTGACGACCGAAGCCAGAATTTCATCGTCCTGCATTTCCGGAAGATCGAAAGTTTCCAGGCGCAGATCGCGTTTGCCATAAAGGCGTAAAGCTGTCGTTAACATATATACCACCTCTTTCCCTGTATCTTCTGGGAATAGTTATTTGAAGGTGCCCCGGTAGAGACCGGGGCGAATAATCAGGACAGGAAGCCCAGCGCATGACCGATAATCCCCAAACCAAACAGGGCAAAGATCAGCCATACCGGATTAATTTTCTTGTTAAGCAGCCGTACCATCAGCAGTGTCAGCCCCAGCGCCAGCAGGCCAGGGCAAAGCTGATCGAGAATGTTTTGTACGGTCATGGTGACAGTGGTGCCGTCTGCGCCAGGCGTTTGCGATACCACCAGCGGTACGTTGATGCTGGTCCATTTGGTGACCAGAACCCCCATCACAAACAGGCCGAGAATCGATGCGCCTTCGGTCAGTTTTTGCAGCAGATTGCCGCCCATATCGCTGACGATGTTGACTCCTTTACGAAAGCCAAGCTGTAAGCCGTACCACTTCATCGCCAGACGCACCGCGTTGAAAATAAAGAAGAACAATAACGGACCGAGAATGTTGCCGGAGAGCGCTAAAGATGCACCGAGCGCGGCGGTAATCGGCCGTAACGTGCCCCAGACCAGCGGGTCGCCGACGCCGGCAAGCGGACCCATCAGGCCGACTTTGATGCCATTGATCGCACCGTCGTCAATTTCTGCACCGTTGGCGCGTGCTTCTTCCATTGCGGCGGTGACGCCGATCACCGGTCCGCACACCGCCGGAGTGGTGTTGAAGAACACCAGATGACGCTTAAGCGCCGCGACCTGATCCTCCTTCAGTGGATACAGGCGTTTAATGGCGGGGATCATGTCGTAGCAAAAACCCAGCCCATGAATACGTTCAAAGTTGAATGATGCCTGTTGCAGGTTGGAGCGAACAAACATGCTAAACAGGTCCGATTTGGTCAGTTTTTTCTGTTCCATGATGGGCTCCGTTAGTCGTCAAGTTGGTCAAGGGCGGTAGATGTGGTGGCTTGCGCCTGCGGTTCGGCTTTACGCCATTGCGGGTTCAACTGGATATAAACCAGCGCGATAATTACGCCCACACCGCCAAAGGCCAGCAGGCTCAGGTCGAGATAGCCCCCGGCGATAAAGCCGAGGAAGAAGAACGGCATCAAATACTTCACGCCCATCATGCGCAGCACCATGGCGTAACCGACCACCACGATAAAGCCACCAGCAATCTGCAGGCCGCGAGTGACGAATTCCGGGATAGCATTCAGCATATTGCTGACCATGTCGGCGCTAACAAACAGCGAAACAATCAACGCCGGAATAGCGACGCGTAGCGCCTGCACACCCAGCGCGGAGACGTGAAGGATATCGATGGTACGAAAGCGCGCGTCTTCCGCCGCTTTATCTGCCGCGTGCTGGAACACCACGGTGATAGTACGGGCAAAGACGGTGAGCACCTGGCCTGCGGCAGCTACGGGAAGCGCAATCGCGATACCGGTTGCGATGCTCTGCTGGCCGACGATCACCAGAATGGCGGAAATAATACTGGCGAGTGCCGAATCGGGGGACTGCGCTGCACCAACGTTCATCCAGCCGAGCGCGATCAGCTCCAGCGTGCCGCCGAGCATAATCCCGGTTTTTAAATCACCAAGAATTAAGCCAATAACGGTACAGGCGATGAGCGGGCGGTGGGTCTGGAATTCATCCAGCACGCTGCCCATTCCGGCAATACAGGAAAATAGAAATATGGCGATAATTTGTAGGGTACTTATTTCCATAATATGGCACCTTCAGAGTGTGATCATCCCTGCCTGTTACAGCCTTAATACACAGGCGCTTTTATACATGGCATCCTTCAGGCTGCCTCGGGGTTGGCTACGTTCGTTCACCCGAATCACTTACCAGAGTGAGATCATCGGGATTCACTTATTTTCAGCCTTGATGCAACTTGAATGATTTTGCGTATATTTATTCAGCGAAAGATTGTTCTTTTATTTTTTCGAGAATACTAATCGATGGGTCGGAAGCCACGACGCGTAAATCCAGAGTGACGCCTAATTGATCCAACTCACGGAACGCATTAATATCATCATCATCTAGCGAGACCGCTTTGGTTAATTGTTTTTTACCCGGTCGCCAGGCCATGCCACCAATATTTAAGGTGGCTATTTGCACGCCTTGTTTTACCATTGCCAAGGCATCCTGTGGGCGGGTAAATAAATAAAATACGGTTTCGTCTTTATATTGCGGATTGTGATATACCGCGACCGCCTTTTCGATATTGACTACGTTAACTTTCATCCCTGGCGGGGCAGCCTGGCGCAATAATGTCCGGCGTACTTCATCGTTATAGACGTCATCGTTACAGATAATAATCCGTTGGGCATTCGCCACCTTCGACCAGACGGTGGTGACCTGACCGTGGATCAGGCGGTCATCAATACGAGCAAGGGTAATGTTCATCAGAAATCCTCATCGATCGTTTCCAGTGGCTTCCAGACGACGCAAGTTTGTAGCGCAATGCTCGTCAGGTGTTCACACAGTTCATCCACGTTCATACTGCTCTGGTTGTCCACCAGTTCCAGCGCCAACGGCAGTGACAACCCACTAATGACCCGTATTGCCGGGTTACGCATCGCCAGTGTGGCGGCGGCATTCCAGGGACTTCCACACTGTAAATCGACGGCTATCAGCCACTCATCGCTAGTGTGAACGCTCACTAACTTTTCCAGTTTTACCACGATGTCGCTGGCGTTTTCACCGGGGACAAATTCCACCGCTTCAACGTTGGCATCGCCGTAGACCATCTGCACCGATTCCAGCATGGCGCAGGCCAGTTTGCCGTGGGCGCAGAAGATTGCATTGACCATAAAATCTCCTTAGCCGCGCGTTTTTCCGCCCGCAATGTTAGTGGTTACTCCGGTAATATAGCTGGCGCGTTCTGACAGAAGATAACAAACAAAATCAGCAACTTCGCTCAGGCGTCCCGAACGGCCAATAGGAATTGAGTTTTTGGTATAGCCCTCGCGCAACTGCTCGACGGTGATGTTGCGGGTCCAGGCCAGCGCTTCTTCATACTCGGGGGTGCGCAGTCCGGTTTTTTCCAGAATGCCAGGTGCAATTCCGACTACACGAATACCGTGTTTGCCCAATTCCTTTGACCAGGAACGGGTAAAGCTATTCAGTGCGGCTTTGGTGGCGGCATAGCAACTTTGACCCTCTGAGCCTTCCAGTCCGCTTTCGGAAGAGACATTCACAATTACGCCGTCATGCTGTTTCACCATCTGGCGTGCCACTGCTTGCGACATTAAGAACACACCTTTCTGGTTGATGTTGACCATTTTTTCAAAAGCAGCTTCGTTGAGTTCATATTGTCCGGCGGGTGCTTTTTCATCGACAAGCAGGCGTGGGAAATTAACCCCTGCATTATTCACCAGTCCGTCAATACGTCCGTAGCGTTGAATAATTTCAGCAACAGTATGATTAACTTCTTTGGCGCTGGAAATATCCGTTGGCCAGAAGTGATATCCGCTATGGCCTTCATATTTACCTTCTCCGCCATGAATATCTGCCATTTGCACATTAGCGCCTTGTGCTAATAATTCTTCGACAATGGCCAGGCCAATTCCGGATGCGCCACCGGTAACAATAATGACTTTATCTTGCAGATTTAACCACGTTTTCATAATAGACTCCCAATTTCAGATAAGGTGATCCCTCATAAAATTAATTACGTCAGGATCAATTTGAATATATTTATTTCAACAATAATTCAGCAGTATGGCTGTTAGTGACTAAACCGTTAATATAATTTCCGCGTAAAGCACCGAGAATACCGCTCAGTTTTTCTTCCCCCATGGCGATGCCGATGGAGTAACGCGCCTGCTTTAATTTATTGGTTTCGATGGAGAGCGTCTTTTCACTCATATTGGTCTCTACCGTCACACCGTTGATATCATAAAAGCGTGAACAAATGTCCCCGGCAACCTGACGGGCATGCAGGTCATCACTCTCTTCGCTGCCGTAAAATGCATGCCAGTTAGCACCATCTCGTATCGCCGGGGAACCAATTCCCACCAGCGCGACATCCAGATTATCCCAGTAGGCGGAAATCGATTTAAAATGTTGTGACTGCATAATCCCGTTACGGATCAGCGGATTTTCCAGAAGCGCCGGGAAATCTGCCAGGTGCGATTCGCCCTTGAGCTTTGCCGCTGCGCTGTAAGTCAGCGTGTTGACGTGGTAGCGACTTTCAAGTTTGCCGGACGGCCCGCCGATGATAGGCACGCAGATAAGCTGACGTGACTGGCTGGCGGGGGATAATCCTTCAACCAGTCCCCTTACCGCGCGCCCCCATGAGAAACCGATAATATCGCCAGGTTCCAGCAAGCGTTCCAGTAACTGCGCGCCGTGCACGCCCATCATCTTGAGCTGTTCATCTTCCTGTTCGCTATCGCAGGAGACCACGACCGCTTCTTTCAGGCCAAATTTCTGTTTTAGCTGCTGTTCCAGCCACAGGTTCTCGTTGTAGTCGTAATTAATGGCGATGGTGACGATGCCCTGCTCGCGACCACGCTTTAGCAAGCGGCTGATCGTGGTGCGATAGATTCCCAGCTCCCGGGCGATTTGCGCTTGTGTCATATCCTGTTCGTAATAAAGCTGCGCTATTTTTACGATCAGGCGGATATCATCGCTGTTTTCCGTCGCCATCTTTGGGCTCCTGCACATTTGTGCAAATCACGAAATTGACTTCTTGATCTGATATAACCCCATCCGTTCCACATCTCAAAGCTATTTTCACTTATTTCATCGCCATGAACTGGCTGATTATGTTGCACATTTGATGTGCTGATAGCGCGTTGCTGGCACAAATGTGCTTGTTGCTGTAATGCGTTGATTCTGTTTATTTTCGCCCAACAAAATTGCAGGCGCGGATTGCTGACACTTTTGTGTAGAAAGGTGTGATTGATCACATATAGCGCTTGGGCATTCGAACACGATTATTTTTTATCGCCCGCAAGGTAGGGTATATTTCTCTGCCAAAGGAGAACTTATGCTGCCCGACTCATCCATCCGATTAAATAAATACATCAGTGAAAGCGGAATCTGCTCGCGTCGCGAGGCGGATCGCTTTATCGAACAAGGGAATGTCTTCATTAATGGCAAACGCGCCACCATTGGCGATCAGGTGATGCCTGGCGACGTCGTCAAAGTGAATGGTCGGTTGATTGAGCCGCGTGAAGCGGAAGATCTGGTTTTTATCGCGCTGAATAAGCCGGTGGGGATCGTGAGCACTACCGAAGACAGCGAACGCGACAACATTGTTGATTTTGTGAACCACAGTAAGCGCGTGTTCCCGATTGGCCGCCTGGATAAAGACTCTCAGGGGCTGATTTTTCTGACCAACCATGGCGACCTGGTCAATAAGATCCTGCGTGCCGGTAACGATCACGAAAAAGAGTATCTGGTGACGGTAGATAAACCGGTCACGGACGAGTTCATTCGTGGAATGGGGGCTGGTGTGCCTATTCTTGGCACTGTCACCAAAAAATGTAAGGTCCGGAAAGAGGCGCCGTTTGTTTTTCGCATCACGCTTGTTCAGGGGCTAAATCGCCAGATCCGTCGTATGTGCGAACACTTTAGCTATGAAGTCACGAAGCTTGAACGTACGCGTATCATGAACGTCGGTCTGTCCGGCTTACCGCTGGGGGAATGGCGTGATCTGACGGATGATGAGCTGATCGAACTGTTCAAATTGATTGAAAACTCTTCTTCAGAAGCGAAACCGAAGGCGAAAGCGAAGCCAAAAACGGCAGGTATTAAGCGCCCGGTCGTGAAGATCGAAAAATCCGCTGAGAAAGAGAAAGCGCGCCCGGCTGCAAACGGTAAACGTTTTACCTCGCCGGGGCGTAAGAAGAAAGGACGTTAACGTCTGCCGCGCGTTGGCGTATTCGCTGACCAGGAAAACGATGCTTCCGCATCTGGTTTATAAGCCTGCTTTTTCTTCAACTGGCGGGCTTTTTTTGCCTCTGCTTCGCGCTGAACCATCAGCTTATCGATGTATTCCTTCTTAATACTGTTGGTCTCTGCGTTGGTCAGCAGGCGGCCATGTGCAATGCGGGCGCGGTCAAGCAGCGTTTTCAGCTCACGCTGTTCGCGCTCGGTCATCTCTTTTTGGGTAATGCGGGGGAGTGCCATACGGTTGCCCTCAGTTAGCCTGTTAGCTCAGTGTACGGTAATCTCGGGCTGTCTGATAGCATATAGGCCGGGTAAGCTTGCGCCTCCCGGCACTTTTTTAGTTTTCCTTCACCGCCTGATGGTGTTTCTCATCAATTGGTTTACCGGACCAGTAGCCTGCCAGCAGTGAGCCGGAAAGGTTATGCCAGACAGAGAACAGTGCGCCTGGAAGCGCGGCCAGCGGGCCGAAGTAGATTTTTCCCAGCGCGGCAGCAAGTCCTGAGTTCTGCATTCCCACCTCGATCGCCAGCGTGCGGCAAGTGGATTCATCGAAGCCAAACAGTTTTCCGCCCCAGTAACCACCGAGCAGACCGATAGTGTTGTGCAAAATCACGGCGATAATCACCACAAAGCCGACGGATGCGATGTGTGACGCGGAACCCGCCACGACTGCGCTGATGATCGCCAGAATGCACACCATTGAGAAAGCAGGTAGATACGGTTCCACGGCTTTGACTACCCGTGGGAACAGATGGTGAATGACCAGGCCCAGAGCAATTGGGATTACGACAATTTGTAGAATGCTGAGCAGCATTCCCATCACATCCACCTGAATATGCGCATCGACATACAGTCGTGTCAGCAGCGGGGTGGCGACGACGCCTACCAGCGTTGAAACAGATGAAATAGTGACAGACAGCGCCACGTCACCCTTTGCCAGGTAGATCATTACATTGGATGCAGTGCCGCTGGCGACACTACCGACCAGTACCATGCCAGCGGACAGTTCCGGTGGCATATGGAAAGCCAGTGCCAGAATCCAGGCCGCGAGCGGCATCACCAGATAGTGCAGGAAAATACCTGCGGCGACCGGTGCAGGACGTGAGAGTACGCGCTTAAAGTCATCAACTTTAAGATGTACGCCCATCCCGAGCATAATCAGCATTAACAGCGTGGTGACCCATGGGCCAACAGGGGTAAAGGTGGATGGCGTATAATACGCGATAACAGAGAGTAGCAGCGCCCATAACGGGAACAGCCGGGTGAGAGTGGCGAGCATGTTGTTTTCCTTGCACTTTACTCGTCATATTTCAGGCAACAGCGATGTCGCTGTCACCAGAATTATTAAGAGTCGGTTGTGTTTGCTTGTTATAAACAGGCCGGGATCGAGCCCGACCATAGCTATTGTTTATCGCGTGCAGGAATTTTATTCAAACAAATTATGTTCATGTTCCGCTGCGGACACTCTCCCAGTTCAACCCAAAACGGGCCAGATATTTTCGCAGGCGGTCTGCATCGTTAGGATTGGTTTTCTTCTGGCGGGATACGGCAAACAGCTCGCGTCCAGCTTCGGACAATGATGCGCTGCGGCGGCAAACGTCGAGGACCGTTTCTAACTGACGCTTATCAAACAGGTCGATCTCCATATTGATTTCAGGCTGCGAGGTCGTTAGCTGCCAGCTCTCCTGTAACAGCACAATCTCTTCTTTGACAAGAGATAACGTGATGCGCCCCTGTTCGGCCAGTGTCGCCATTCGGGCAACGGATGAACTCAGTTCGCGAAAATTGCCGCGCCATTGCGCCTGTGATGAACAGGCAAACGCCAGATAACGTTCTCGTGCCTCTTTGTCGAAACGGATCTGCATCTGTTTCTTATCGGAAAAACGCTGTAGTTCATACTCTACATTCGGTGCGATATCTTCCCGTCGCTGTGCCAGACCCGGCAGGGCAAAGCGCCACATATTAATACGCGCATAGAGATCCTCGCGGAAACGTCCCTCGGCTACCCATTGCTGCATATCACGATGTGTCCCCGCAATCAGCTGGAAATCACTGTAAACCTCTTTATCCGAGCCAAACGGGAAAAAGGTTTTTTCTTCAATGGCTTTTAACAGCATGGCCTGCTCATCCAGCCCCAGTTCGGCTATTTCATCAAGAAACAACACGCCGCCATCGGCTTCCCGTAATAGCCCTGTACGTGGAGTGAGTGCGCCCGTAAATGCCCCTTTTACATGACCAAACAGCGTGGACATCGCGTTGTCGCCGCGCAGGGTGGCGCAGTTTACCGCCACCAGTTTGCCTGCCACCAGATGGCGCGACTGCCGTAACTGAAAAATACGTTTTGCCAGGAAGGATTTACCCGCGCCGGTAGGACCCGTGAGCAAAATTGGATCGGTAGATCGCAACGCAACGCGCTCAATGCGGTCAATCAGTTTGTTAAACGTAGCGTTACGCGTATCTATCCCTGCTTTCAGAAAGGAGACGGACTGCTGTTGCTCGCGCAGGAAACGGCTGGTCAGCGTGGCATAACGGCTTAAATCCAGATCGATAACCGAGCAGACGCCGGCGGTGACAGCGTCTTCTGATGAGCCTTTGGGGGCTGGACTGGTTTGCAGCAGGCTGGCGGGTAGGTAGCGGGCTTCCGTCAGCAGGAACCAGCAGATCTGCGCCACATGTGTCCCGGTAGTGATGTGTACCAGATACTCTTCGTTTTCAGTATCAAAGGGGTAATGGGTCGCGAAGTCGAGAAATGCGGCATAGACCTCCTCAAAATCCCACGGATCGTTAATCGTCACTACATGTGCGCGCACCTCGGTGTGCGGGAAAGTTGCGTAACGTCTTTGATTAGCCTTTGCGCCACGCTCTCATCGCGCGGCTGGTGGAGCAGTTCCAGTCTGTCGATGGGAAAATCAGTCTGCAGACAGAGGCCCACTGTGGGTCGCCATCTCTTAAAGCGGCTCGCCCGCTTGCCGCGATCGTCCAGCACCGTTCCAAGAACACCAATCACCACCCGACGTTTTTTCATGGTTTATCCAGATAGATAAGTTTAGATATTAAAAGATAAGAAATATCGATGAGCGCGGCAACCACCTGTATGAAGATTGAAAATTAAAATCATATAAATCAATAAAATAAAAAATAATCATGGCAATTTATCTTTCTGGCATGCTTCTGGCAATAACCCCTTCGTCAATAACGCTGAAAGCGCAGGGGGTTAAACCCCGCCGGCACGTCAGGAACGGCTGATGCTGTTTTCCGGGAGTGTTCCGTCAGTCGATGACTCAAAACGGGTTCGATTCCCAATTTCATCCTCCAAATGAAAACTGGTTGTTAATCATATAAATAAAAACGGGTTTCGCGTAGTAAGCGGACCCAAAACAGGCTGCCGGTAACGATGCCGTGTGGCAGGCAAAAGGGAATTCCCCTGTCGCTTCGCCTCTGCACCCGCGCCTGGTTCACTCATTAAGGAATAAAAAATGGCTAAGAAAATCACAATTAAAAAAGGTCAGTTAGGTCTTTTATCCCGTAAGGGGGATTACTATCAGGTGCTGGAAACAGGCGAACACCGTTTGCCGTGGCTTAACCCACCGGAAGTGCTGATCGTTAACATGGATGGTAGTGAAGTGCCCGAAGCGTTGGCGGAGTATCTGCGCCGCTTCCAGTCATCATGGGTTGATCAGTATTGCCTTGCGGCTGATTTAACCGATACCGAAGCGGCAGCGCTGTATGCCAACGGTATTCTGCAAGAAATTTTGCCGCCCTCGACACGCCGTTTGTACTGGCGGGCTGACGACGCGCTGCAGCTGGTACGCATGGATACGCGTCAGGTTCTGGTGCCAACAGAGGTTATGAATGCGGTGTTACAACCGCGATGCAATGGTGCGGTAAAGGGACGCGAAGCGATCTTAACGGTACAGATTCCGGCGTGGCACGTTGGTGTGCTGAAAATTGACGGTGAAACGCAGGCATTGTTATCGCCAGGTCTGACCGCGTACTGGAAAGTGAATCATCTGGTTGAAGCCGAAGTGGTTGATACCCGCTTGCAGGTACTGGAAGTTGGCGGGCAGGAGATCCTGACCAAAGATAAGGTCAACCTGCGTCTGAATATGGCCGCTAACTGGCGCTATAGCGACGTATTACAGGCTTTTGGTCAGCTCACCAAACCGGTGGATCATCTCTATCGCGAACTGCAGTTTGCGCTGCGTGAAGCGGTGGGTACTCGAACTCTGGATGAACTGCTGGAAGATAAGCAGATTATCGACGAAATCGTGAGTACGCAGGTGAAGAGCCGTATGACGCCGTTTGGTATCGAGGTCGCTTCGTTGGGCGTAAAAGATATTGTGCTGCCGGGAGATATGAAGGCCATATTGTCCCAACTGGTTGAAGCTGAGAAATCGGCGCAGGCTAACGTGATTCGTCGTCGGGAAGAGACTGCTGCGACGCGTTCGCTGTTGAATACGGCGAAAGTTATGGAAAACAACCCGGTTGCATTGCGTTTAAAAGAGCTGGAAACCCTCGAAAGAGTGGCTGAGCGTATCGATAAAATCTCGGTATTCGGTGGACTGGACCAGGTTCTGCACGGTCTGGTGAATATAAAAGGACAGGAACTATAAACGTTAACGGAGTGTACGGCCCGATGATGTTTACACCTGTCGGGCCGTGCACCCATACCGTAAGCCGGATAAGACGATTCACCGCCATCCGGTCTACGGACGTTGTCACTCAAACAGATTATGGTGCAGCTTCTGCACAACCTGCTCAGCTTCAGTACCGGGAACGAGGAAGCACAGGTTATGGCTGGATGCACCATAGCAAATCATGCGAATGTTGAACGGCTCCAGCACGCCAAACACCTCTTTACCCACGCCACAGGCTTTAGACAGGTCGTTACCAATCAGCGCCACCAGCGCGAGACCTTCTTCTACTTCTACCCGGCACAGTGCAGACAGTTCCATGAGCAGAGTCTGTGTCAGCAACGTATCTCCGGTGGAAGTGGAACCTGTGGTGTCCAGGGTTAGCGCCACGCTGACTTCTGAGGTGGTAATCAAATCCACCGAGATATTATGACGTGCCAGAATGCCGAACACTTCCGCTAAAAATCCACGAGAGTGCAGCATATTCAGGCTATGCAGCGTGAGCAGCGTTTGCTTACGACGCAGCGCCAGTGCGCGAAATAGCGGTGGATTCTGGGTTTTATTACACACCAGCGTGCCGCCCGCTTTTGGATCTTTGCTGGAGCCAACAAACACCGGAATATCGCTACGTACGGCGGGTAACAGGGTCGCCGGATGCAACACTTTCGCGCCGAAGGTTGCCATCTCAGCAGCCTCTTCAAAGGCGATTTCATCAATACGTTTAGCGGCTGGAACTACGCGTGGATCGGTTGTGTAGATGCCGGGAACATCGGTCCAGATATCAACGCGCGTTGCGTGCAACGCTTCTGCCAGCAAGGCTGCCGTATAGTCGCTGCCGCCACGTCCCAGCGTGGTGGTGCGGCCTTTGCTTTCGCTACCGATAAAACCCTGGGTAATAACCAGACCTTCATCCAGACGCGGGGCCAGCTGTAGCGTCGCCAGTTCAGCCAGCGCCGAAACATCCGGCTCTGCGCGGCCAAAACGATCGTTGGTTCGCATCACTTTGCGCACATCAAACCACTGCGCCTGCACGTTACGCTCACGCAGGATCTCGACAAACAGCAGGGTAGACATCAGTTCACCGTGGCTGACCAGTTCGTCAGTCAGTGCGGTTGAGGTGGCCAGTGAAGCGGCTTCTGCCAGCGTGGTGATGTTTTCCAGCAGGCGTTCTATCTCTTCGCGGATCACGTTCGGATAGCGCAGGCGTTCCAGGATATCGAACTGAATTTGACGAATGGAATCGAGCTTCTCGAAGCGTTCGGTTGGCTCCAGTCCTTCTGCCAGTGCGACCAGCAGATTGGTAATGCCCGCCGAAGCGGAAAGTACCACTAAACGGACGTTAGCATCGGAAAGTACCACATCCGCGCTGCGATTCATGGCGTCAAAATCCGCCACGCTGGTACCGCCAAACTTGGAGACAACTAGATTTGTCATAACGACCTCGTGTCAGGGAATGAAAAAAGCGACCATGGCACAAAGGCAGAACGGAAACCGGTGCAGGCGCAAATGCAAATACCGTATTTATAAATAAAATGTGTAGCCTGTACTGTCAACGCTGGGATTATGCGGATTTTTCATGCTGCGTTAGCGATGAGTAACAGCGCTTATAACAGCTATACTTTTGCTGCTTTTCATCCTCGATTCATACAGGCCAGTGCAATGGCATTAAAACAATCACACTTTTCTGTGACTGGCGTTACAATCGATCTCAGTCACAATTCTCAAAATCAGAAGAGTATTGCTAATGAAAAACATCAATCCAACGCAGACCTCAGCCTGGCAGGCACTACAAAAACACTTTGAAGAGATGAAAGACGTTACAATCGCGGACCTGTTCGCGAAAGATAGCGATCGCTTCACTAAATTTTCCGCGACGTTTGACGATCTGATGCTGGTGGATTTCTCCAAAAACCGCATCACTGAAGAGACGTTGGCCAAACTGCAGGATCTGGCGAAAGAGACCGATCTCGCAGGTGCTATCAAATCCATGTTCTCCGGTGAAAAGATCAACCGCACCGAGGACCGTGCGGTGCTGCACGTAGCGCTGCGCAACCGTAGCAATACGCCAATCATTGTTGACGGCAAAGATGTGATGCCGGAAGTGAACGCGGTGCTGGAGAAGATGAAATCCTTTTCTGAAGCGATTATCTCCGGCAGTTGGAAAGGCTACACTGGTAAGGCAATCACTGATGTGGTGAACATTGGTATCGGCGGCTCTGACCTTGGCCCGTTCATGGTGACCGAAGCGCTGCGTCCGTACAAAAATCACCTGAATATGCACTTTGTGTCTAACGTTGACGGCACGCATATTGCCGAAGTGCTGAAGAAAGTGAACCCGGAAACCACGCTGTTCCTGGTCGCGTCTAAAACCTTCACTACTCAGGAAACCATGACCAACGCCCACAGCGCGCGCGACTGGTTCCTGGCGACCGCAGGCGACAACAAGCACGTTGCCAAACACTTCGCGGCACTGTCCACCAACGGCAAAGCGGTTGGCGAGTTCGGTATTGATACCGCCAACATGTTCGAGTTCTGGGACTGGGTCGGTGGACGCTATTCCCTGTGGTCAGCAATCGGCCTGTCTATCATCCTGTCCGTGGGCTACGACAATTTCGTTGAGCTGCTGTCCGGTGCGCACGCAATGGATAAGCATTTCTCCACCACGCCTGCAGAGAAAAACCTGCCGGTGCTGTTGGCGCTGATCGGTATCTGGTACAACAATTTCTTTGGTGCTGAAACCGAAGCGATCCTGCCGTATGACCAGTATATGCACCGTTTCGCGGCCTACTTTCAGCAGGGCAATATGGAATCCAACGGTAAATACGTTGACCGTAACGGCAACGCGGTGGATTACCAGACTGGCCCAATCATCTGGGGTGAGCCGGGCACTAACGGTCAGCACGCGTTCTATCAGTTGATTCATCAGGGCACCAAAATGGTTCCTTGTGACTTTATCGCTCCGGCGATTACCCACAACCCGCTGTCGGATCACCATCCGAAGCTGCTGTCTAACTTCTTCGCTCAGACTGAAGCGCTGGCGTTTGGTAAATCTCGCGAAGTGGTTGAGCAGGAATATCGTGACCAGGGTAAAGATCCGGCTCAGCTCGAGCACGTTGTGCCGTTTAAAGTGTTTGAAGGCAACCGTCCGACTAACTCCATTCTGCTGCGTGAAATTACCCCGTTCAGTCTGGGTGCGCTGATTGCACTGTATGAGCATAAAATCTTTACTCAGGGCGCAATCCTCAACATCTTCACCTTCGACCAGTGGGGCGTGGAGCTGGGCAAACAACTGGCAAACCGCATTCTGCCAGAGCTGAACGATGATAAAGAAATCAACAGCCACGACTGCTCGACTAACGGTTTGATTAACCGTTATAAGTCCTGGCGTTAATCTGCGTCTTCCTTTGAACCGCAGCAATAATGAAATTAAAAAGCCGATATTATTATCGGCTTTTTTTATAAGATAATTCCCTTTCTCTTGAACCTTATGTGAAAATTTAATTGAGCTTAATCCTAAAATAATTTTATTACTTTAATTTTTGCTCGATGATTTTCAGAGTTTACGGATATTGTATTTTTATATAATTATTTTAACCAACTGATTTATATTTGTTTTCATATTAAAAGTTATCATTAGTACGTTCTTTTTTCTAATTATCCTAAATTCCCGCGTGCCGTAATTCGCATACTTCGGTTGTGTATACTCGATCTCGCCCGAAATTCTTTTGGGTAAATCTCCATTCATACAATGAAGGGAATTTGTGATGAAAAAAGTTCTGTATGGCCTTTTGGCTATATCTGCGCTTGCGGCGACTTCTGTCCATGCCGCCCCCGTCCAGGTGGGGGAGGCTGCAGGGTCAGCTGCCGCGTCGGTTTCGGCAGGAAGTTCCTCCGCAACCAGCGTGAGCACCGTAAGTTCTGCGGTGGGGGTCGCCCTGGCGGCAACCGGTGGTGGAGATGGCTCTAATACCGGAACCACAACCACCACGACCACCAGTACCCAGTAATCGCGGTACGTTTAACCATAACCACACTTCGGTGTGGTTATTTTGGATTGCCGTAAGCCTGCGGGACTTATCGGCCTGCCGGGTAAGCATAGCGCCACCCGGCAATAATGCGGAGAAGCGTCGTGAAGCGACCAGAGCTCATATTGGTTTGCCTGTTACTGCAGGCGTGTTCTGCCTCAACTGAGGGGCTGGGACATTCGCTGTGGAATAGCGTGTTCGGTACACCTGGCGTACAGATGACGGACGATGATATCCAAAACATGCCCTATGCCAGCCAGTATATGCAGCTCAATGACGGCCCTCAGCTGTTTGTGGTGCTCGCTTTCGCAGAAAACGACCAGCAGAAATGGGTGACGCAGGATCAGGCCGTTCTCGTGACACAGCACGGACGTCTGGTGAAAACATGGCTCGGCGGAGACAACCTGATCGAGGTGAATAATCTGGCGGCAGACCCGCTTATCAAGCCAAACCAGATCGTCGACGGTGTCACCTGGAGCCGTACGATGGGCTGGACCGAGCATAAGCAGGTGCGCTACGCCACCGCCCGCTCGGTCTTCAAATGGGATGGCACTGACAGTATCAGGGTTGCCAGCGATGAAACCTCGGTTCGCGTGCTGGATGAAGAGGTGACGACCGATCAGGCCCGTTGGCATAACCGCTACTGGATCGATAGCGACGGGCTGATTCGTCAGTCGAAACAGTACCTGGGCGCAAATTACTTCCCGGTGAAAACCACGCTGATTAAGGCGGCAAAATCATGATGAAACGGACTATTACAGCGCTCCTCGTCAGCCTGAGCGTGTCATCTGTTTTTGCAGCAGGCACTGTCAAAGTGATGACGACAGGCAACACGGAGGCGAAAACGCTGGCCGATGTGGAGCACCTGATCGATCTGGTGGGACAACCGAAACTGGCAAATAGCTGGTGGCCAGCGGCGATCATCAGCGAAGAACAGGCGACCATTACAGCGCAGCGCCAACAACAGGTGCTGTTAGGACGTTTAGCGGCGCTGAGTTCAGAGGAAAGTGGTGACGCCGCTGCCGCCATCAACACGTTACATCAGCAAGTGCAGGTGCTGAAGGTTACCGGCAGACAGCGGATTAATCTCGATCCGGACGTTGTGCGGGTAAGTGACGGCGGTAACCCGCCATTACAGGGCAACTACACGCTTTGGGTCGGGCCAGAGCCAACAGAAATTACGTTGTTTGGGCTGGTAAGTCGCCCGGGGAAGCAACCGTTTGTGGCCGGGCGTGATGTTGCCAGCTATCTCGATGGGCAAAGTTTGCTCAGTGGTGCCGATCGCAGTTATGCGTGGGTGGTCTATCCCGACGGACGTACACAGAAAGCGCCAGTCGCTTACTGGAACAAACGCCACGTAGAGCTGATGCCCGGCAGCACCCTTTTTGTCGGACTCGCCGATGCCGTCTGGAGTACAGCCCCGGATGAAATCAATGCCGACATCCTTCGCACTCTGACCCAGCGGATACCCGAATGATGAGAAAAACTTATCTGCTCAGCTTATTGGCGCTGGGTGTAAGCGTGGCGTGCCACGGTGAAACTTTCCCGGCGCCTGCTGGCCCTTCTCAGTCAGACTTTGGCGGCGTGGGGCTGCTGCAAACCCCGACCGCACGGATGGCGCGTGAAGGGGAAATGAGCCTCAACTATCGTGATAACGATCAGTACCGCTACTACTCCGCGTCTGTGCAGCTTTTTCCCTGGCTGGAAACCACGCTGCGCTACACCGATGTGCGTACTAAAAAATACAGCAGTGTTGAGTCGTTTTCTGGCGATCAAACATACAAGGATAAGGCTTTCGACCTCAAATTACGGCTGTGGGAAGAGAGTTACTGGATGCCGCAGGTGGCGGTTGGTGCGCGGGATATCGGCGGGACTGGCCTGTTTGATGCGGAATACATTGTGGCGAATAAAGCCTGGGGTCCTTTTGATTTCTCGCTCGGCCTTGGCTGGGGATATCTGGGAACCAGCGGCAATGTGAGTAATCCGCTGTGTTCGTACAGCGATAAATTCTGTTATCGCGATAACAGCTATAAACAGGCCGGATCTATCGATGGCAGCCAGATGTTCCACGGTCCGGCATCGTTGTTTGGCGGCGTGGAATACCAGACACCCTGGCAGCCATTGCGTCTGAAACTGGAGTATGAAGGGAACAATTACCAGCAGGATTTTGCGGGTAAGCTGGAGCAGAAGAGTAAGTTTAACGTCGGCGCCATTTACCGCGTCACCGATTGGGCCGACGTTAACCTCAGCTACGAACGCGGCAATACCTTTATGTTTGGGGTCACGTTGCGTACCAACTTCAACGATCTGCGGCCCAGCTATAACGACAATGCCCGACCGAAATATCAGCCGCAGCCGCAGGATGCCATCCTGCAACATTCGGTAGTGGCGAATCAGTTAACGTTGCTGAAATACAACGCCGGGCTGGCGGATCCGAAGATTCAGGTGAAGGGCGAGACACTTTACGTCACCGGCGAACAGGTGAAGTACCGTGACTCTCGTGAAGGGATCGAACGAGCGAATCGGATCGTGATGAACGATCTTCCGGAAGGGATCCGCACGATCCGCGTAACAGAAAATCGCTTGAATTTACCGCAGGTGACGACCGAAACGGATGTATCAAGCCTGAAGAACCATCTGCAAGGGGAACCGTTGGGACATGAAACTTCGCTGGTGCAAAACCGCGTCGAACCCGTTGTTCCACAAACTGTCGAGCAGGGCTGGTATATCGATAAGTCACGCTTCGATTTTCATATCGATCCGGTGCTTAATCAGTCGGTTGGCGGCCCGGAAAACTTCTATATGTATCAGTTGGGTGTTATGGGGACGGCGGATCTGTGGGTCACGGATCACCTGCTCACTACTGGCAGTCTGTTTGCCAATCTTGCCAATAACTACGACAAGTTTAATTACACTAATCCGCCGCAGGATTCGCATTTGCCGCGGGTTCGTACCCACGTACGTGACTATGTGCAGAACGACGTGTATGTGAATAATCTCCAGGCTAACTACTTCCAGTCTCTTGGTCATGGGTTTTACGGACAGGTTTACGGCGGCTATCTGGAGACCATGTACGGCGGCGCGGGGGCTGAAGTGCTGTACCGCCCGCTGGATGGTAATTGGGCGTTTGGTATTGACGCCAACTACGTGAAACAACGTGACTGGCGCAGTGCGCAGGACATGATGAAATTCACCGACTACAGCGTGAAGACCGGGCATCTGACGGCCTACTGGAATCCTTCGTTCGCCCAGGATGTGCTGGTGAAAGCCAGTGTCGGGCAGTATCTGGCTGGAGATAAAGGTGGGACGCTGGAGATTACTAAACGCTTCGACAGCGGTGTCGTGGTGGGCGGCTATGCGACCATCACCGATGCATCACCAGATGAGTACGGGGAAGGGGATTTTACCAAAGGCGTGTATGTTTCTGTGCCGCTGGATCTCTTCTCCACCGGCCCAACCCGCAGTCGTGCGGCGATCGGCTGGACACCGTTGACGCGTGACGGAGGCCAGCAGCTTGGACGTAAGTTTGGTCTGTACGATATGACCAGCGACAGGAGTGAGAAATTTCGCTGATGTGAGCGTTGTTTGCCCGGTGGCGCTACGCGCATCGGGCAAGCAGCAGGCCAGATAAGGTGCTTACGATCCCTGAATAAAAAATAAACAAAAAATATAGATCTCTGTCACATTTTTGCGTTATACAGGAACTTCGCCACAGAGTAAGAGGTGCTGTTATGACGTCACTATCTCGTCCACGTGTTGAGTTTATCTCCACGATTTTACAGACCGTCCTGAATCTAGGACTGCTCAGTCTGGGCCTGATTCTGGTCGTATTTCTTGGGAAAGAGACGCTGCATCTGGCAGACGTTCTGTTCGCGCCGGAACAAACCAGCAAGTATGAGCTGGTGGAAGGGCTGGTGGTGTATTTTCTCTACTTTGAATTTATCGCACTGATTGTGAAGTACTTTCAGTCAGGTTTTCACTTTCCACTACGCTACTTTGTCTATATCGGGATCACTGCGATTGTGCGCCTGATCATTGTCGATCATAAAGCGCCAATGGATGTATTGATCTATTCTGCGGCGATCTTGTTGTTGGTGATTACGCTGTGGCTGTGTAATTCCAAGCGGCTGAAGCGAGAGTAAAAAAATGGCGCTCCGTAGAGCGCCGAAAAACAGTCACAGGTTGGGATAACATAAGTTGAGGGTTGCAGTGGCATTGCACTGCCCGTTGCCGGGCAGGTACTTCGATGAAACTTAGCCTTTCACACCACCCGCCGTCAGACCGTTGACCAGCCAGCGCTGTGCCAGCAGGAAAACCAGGGTGATCGGAATGGCGGAAAGAACGGCGGCGGCGGCAAAGTCGCCCCACAAATAGTTCTGTGGATTGAGGTACTGCTGCATACCTACCGCCAGGGTGTAGCTGTTCACATCACGCAGTAGCAGTGAAGCGACCGGAACTTCAGTAATTGCGGCGATAAACGACAGAATAAACACCACCGCCAGAATCGGTACCGAAAGTGGTAATAGCACCAGACGGAATGCCTGCCATGGTGTTGCGCCATCCAGCGCCGCCGCTTCTTCCAGCGAACCATCAATCGTTTCAAAATAGCCTTTAATCGTCCATACATGCAGGGCGATACCGCCGAGGTAAGCGAAGATCACGCCACCGTGAGTGTTCAGACCGATAAAAGGAATGTACTGTCCGAGGCGGTCAAACAAGGCATACAACGCCACCAGTGACAGAACCGCCGGGAACATCTGGAAAATTAGCATCCCTTTCAGCAACGTGGCTTTACCCGGAAAGCGCATACGGGCAAAGGCGTAGGCGCAGGTAGTGGAGAGTGCCACGATGCCGATGGCGGTAATTCCGGCGATTTTCACTGAGTTCCACAGCCACAACAGAACCGGGAAGGGAGGCGGTGTGACACGGCCGTCAGCATGTTCAACGCTGAAACCCAATGCCAGCCGCCAGTGTTCCCAGGATATATTTTCCGGGATCAGGCTCCCGGTAGCAAAGTTACCTTCGCGCAATGAAATCGCGATAACCATCAGCAGCGGGAACATAATTGCCGCGATGAAAATCAGCAAGCCTAAGTGCGTCGCGAAGAGGCGCATTTTTTGAGATTTGGGTTGGACCATAGCCATGTTCAATGCCCTCCTTAGTCAAACTTCATTCGTGTGGCTTTCAGGTTCACTATCGCCAGTACACCTACCAGCAGGAAGATCAGCGTCGCAATCGCTGCTGCCAGACCGAAGTCCTGACCGCCGCCGCCTTCAAAGGCGATACGATAGGTGTAACTTACGAGCAGGTCGGTATAGCCTGCTGGCGTGGTGGTACCAAGACGGTCCGGGCCACCGTTAGTCAACAGTTGGATCAGCACGAAGTTGTTAAAGTTAAAGGCAAAACTGGCGATCATCAGCGGCGTCAGCGGCTTAATCAGCAGCGGCAACGTAATCTTAAAGAAGTTCTGGAACGGGCCCGCGCCATCCATCGCAGAAGCCTCATACAGATCGTCAGGAATCGCCTTCAGCAGACCCATGCACAGGATCATCATGTACGGATAGCCCAGCCAGGTGTTGACGATAATAATCATCGAACGCGCGGTGGTTGGGTCACTGAACCAGGCCGGTTTGATGCCAAACAGTGCGCTTAGCATCATGTTGATTTCACCGAAGCTCTGGTTGAACAGCCCTTTGAAAATCAGAATCGAGATAAACGACGGTACGGCATAAGGCAGAATCAACAGTACGCGGTAAATCGCTTTACCTTTTAGTGATTCCCATTGCACCAGGCAAGCCAGAACCATACCCACGGCAACGGTCAGGATCACGGTCAGGACCGAGAAAACGACTGTCCAGACAAAGATAGCGAAGAACGGTTTCTGGATCCCTTCATCGGTAAATACGCGGGTGAAGTTCTCCCAGCCGATGGTGACGGTATAGCCGGGACTGAGTTTTTCAGTGCCCCAGTTCCCGTCAGCCGTGACCGACTGGTAATAACCGATATCGTTGTTTGCACGGTATTTTACGCCGCTCTGGTTGTTGGTGAGCGTCCCGTCATCCGCCAGGGAGTAGAGTGGCTGCGTGCCAGAGAACTGACGCAGTGAGCTCATAATCACTTTGCTTTCATCAGGCAGTATAGCCGTCAGTTGAGTCAGCGCCTGGCGATTTTGCGTGATGATGCGCAGCGTCGCGCGTTCACCTGTTGGCAGCGTATCGGTTTCTTTCAGTTGCAGTTTTTGCTCGCCGCCAAATTTAAAGGCATCGGAGACATAGTTCTTACCCGTCTCTCCATCGGTGAGGGCCAGTTGCCACTCCGTGCCCGCTGGATACAGACCAAAGTTGTAGGTTTTACCCGCCTGATAAGAACGGTCCATCAGGACTTGCTGGGCGCGTTCAAAGGTCAGTTGGTTGGTACTGCTGTAGTTGGTAAAGGCAATGGCAATGGTGCAAATGAGCGGAAACAGAACAAACAGCCCCATGCCAGCAACACCAGGATAAACATAGCGCCAGGCATAAGTTTTACGGTTAGCAAAAATATACAGACCAGCAGAGCTTAAAATCAGCGTCATGATGGCAAAAAGGTACTCCCCCTGGGCGTACATCAAAACAACAAGGTAACCCACCAGCAGACCAAGCAGACCTATCACTGACCATTTCAGCGTGTCGCTTTGCCACCAGTATTTCTTTTTAATGACATCCATGGGGATCTTCCTCAACAACGGTGAAACTTCCTGGCCGGAGATGTGCCGGATGGCGGCATAAATGCCTTATCAGGCCTACAATCCTCCGTAGGCCTGATAAGCGAAGCGCCATCAGGCACATCGACAGCACTACTTGGTGATACGACCTTGCGCGTCTTTCAGTGCTGCATCGACAGTCTGACGGCCACTGGCGGCGTTGATTACAGCGGTACGAACGGCATACCAGAATGCAGACATCTGCGGAATGTTCGGCATGATTTCGCCTTTCTGGGCGTTATCCATGGTGGCAGCAATACGCGGATCTTTCGCTAATTGCTCCTGGAAGGATTTCAGCGCAACGGCGCCCAGCGGTTTGTCCTTGTTCACTTCATCCAGACCCTGATCGGTCAGCAGGTAGTTTTCGAGGAACTCTTTTGCCAGTTCTTTGTTCGGACTGGCGGCGTTAATACCGGCACTGAGTACACCAACAAACGGTTTAGAGGCTTTGCCTTTGAAGGTTGGCAGCAGCGTTACGCCGTAGTTAATTTTGCTCTTGTCGATGTTCGACCATGCCCACGGACCGTTAATCGTCATTGCCGTTTCACCTTTGTTAAAGGCCGCTTCGGCGATGGAGTAGTCGGTATCCGCGTTCATGTGTTTGTTCTTGATGAGGTCAACCAGGAAGGTCAGACCCGCTTTCGCGCCAGCGCTGTCTACGCCAACGTCTTTGACGTCGTATTTGCCGTTTTCAAATTTGAATGCGTAACCGCCGTCGGCAGCAATCAGCGGCCAGGTGAAGTACGGCTCTTGCAGGTTGAACATCAGGGCGGATTTACCTTTCGCCTTCAGCTCTTTATCCAGCGCAGGGATCTCTTCCCAGGTTTTCGGCGCTTGAGGAACGAGGTCTTTGTTGTAAATCAGAGACAGCGCTTCAACGGCGATTGGGTAGGCGATCAGTTTGCCGTTATAACGCACTGCATCCCAGGTGAACGGATAGAGCTTGTCCTGGAACGCTTTGTCTGGGGTGATCTCAGCCAGCAGACCAGATTGTGCGTAGCCACCAAAGCGGTCATGCGCCCAGAAGATAATGTCCGGGCCGTCGCCGGTCGCTGCAACCTGCGGGAATTTTTCTTCCAGTTTGTCCGGATGCTCAATAGTGACTTTGATGCCGGTGTCTTTCTCGAATTTTTTACCCACTTCAGCGAGGCCGTTATAGCCTTTATCGCCGTTGATCCAGATAACCAGCTTACCTTCTTCAATCTTGGCGAGAGCCGAGGCGGAAAACATCATCGTCGTCAGTGCGGACAATGCGAGGATGCGTGCGCCAGTTTTGATTTTCATAGTTCCCATCCTGTTTGGTGATTTTTCAGAGGTGGCTTAACGGTTACTAGTTTCTTTATACGACAACCTCTTTCCATCCTCCTTACCCCTACGCCCCACCCATTCTTTATGTGATCTGTGTTGCATAAATGTGAGTAATGCGTGCTGGCGCACATAAAAACCCACTGATTTTTGCAGGCGCCATCACGAAATTCCTCCACGGAGTACAGCCAGGGTCTCAGACACTGCTCTCTCATCCTCCCGCCTCCTCCCCCATAAAAAAGCTGGGGGGTGGAGGATTCCCGCCATTAATGAATAACGCATAGTCAGTCCATCATGAATGTTGCTGTCGATGACAGGTTGTAACGAAGGGAGAAGGGCATGGCGAGCGTACAGTTGCGAAATGTAACGAAAGCCTGGGGTGACGTGGTGGTATCGAAAGATATCAATCTCGACATTCACGAAGGGGAGTTCGTGGTGTTTGTCGGACCGTCAGGCTGCGGTAAGTCGACTTTGCTGCGTATGATCGCCGGGCTTGAGACTATCACCAGTGGAGATCTGTATATCGGGGAAACCCGAATGAACGATATCCCGCCCGCCGAACGCGGTGTGGGAATGGTCTTCCAGTCCTATGCGCTCTATCCCCATTTATCCGTCGCAGAAAACATGTCGTTTGGTCTCAAGCTGGCGGGTGCCAAAAAAGAGGTAATGAATCAGCGCGTTAATCAGGTGGCTGAAGTTCTGCAACTGGCACACCTGCTGGAGCGTAAACCAAAAGCGCTTTCTGGTGGACAGCGTCAGCGTGTGGCGATTGGTCGTACGCTGGTGGCAGAGCCGCGCGTATTCCTGCTTGACGAACCGCTTTCCAACCTTGATGCCGCGCTGCGCGTGCAGATGCGTATAGAAATCTCCCGCCTGCATAAACGTCTTGGCCGCACGATGATTTACGTCACCCACGACCAGGTCGAAGCGATGACCCTGGCAGACAAAATTGTGGTGCTGGATGCTGGTCGCGTTGCTCAGGTGGGCAAACCACTGGAGCTGTATCACTACCCGGCTGACCGCTTTGTCGCGGGCTTTATTGGTTCGCCGAAGATGAACTTTCTGCCGGTGAAAGTCACGGGGACGGCAATCGATCAGGTCCAGGTAGAGTTGCCTAACCGCCAGCAAATCTGGCTACCGGTCGATAGCGCACACGTTCAGGTTGGCGCCAACATGTCTTTAGGTATTCGCCCGGAACATCTGCTGCCCAGCGAAATTGCTGATGTCACTCTCGAGGGTGAAGTACAGGTCGTCGAGCAGCTTGGTCACGAAACACAAATTCATATCCAGATCCCCGCCATCCGTCAAAACCTGGTTTACCGCCAGAACGACGTGGTGTTGGTAGAAGAGGGTGCCACATTCGCTATCGGTCTGCCGCCAGAGCGTTGCCATCTGTTCCGTGAGGATGGCACTGCATGTCGTCGGTTGCACCAAGAGCCGGGCGTTTAAGGTCCCCATAAAAAAAACGAAACGCAAAGCCATTCGAGGCTGCATCGAGGCTGCAAGTGAATGAATCCCGGGAGCGTACAAAAAGTACGTTACCGGGGTGAAAGAACGCAGCCAACAAAGAGGCAGCCCGAAGGGGACGCGTTTAAAGAAAAGCAATGATCTCAGGAGATAGAACGATGATTACTCTGCGCAAACTCCCTCTGGCGGTTGCTGTAGCAGCAGGCATTATGTCTGTTCAGGCAATGGCTGTAGATTTTCATGGTTATGCTCGTTCCGGTATCGGCTGGACGGGTAGTGGCGGCGAACAACAATGTTTCCAGGCTACTGGTGCTCAAAGTAAATACCGTCTCGGTAACGAATGTGAAACCTATGCAGAACTGAAACTGGGCCAGGAAGTATGGAAAGAAGGTGATAAGAGCTTCTATTTCGACACTAACGTCGCCTACTCCGTAGCACAGCAGAATGACTGGGAAGGAACAGATCCGGCATTCCGTGAAGCAAACGTGCAGGGTAAAAACCTGATTGAATGGCTGCCAGGTTCTACGATCTGGGCCGGTAAGCGCTTCTATCAGCGTCATGATGTTCACATGATCGACTTCTACTACTGGGATATCTCGGGTCCTGGTGCCGGTATTGAAAACATCGATCTGGGCTTCGGTAAACTGGCTCTGGCAGCAACCCGTTCTCAGGAAGCGGGCGGCTCTTACGCGTTCAGTAGCCAGAATATTTATGATCGTACCAAAGATACCGCCAACGACGTGTTCGACGTGCGTTTAGCGCAGATGGCCATTAACCCGGACGGTATGCTGGAACTGGGCGTTGACTATGGTCGCGCAAATACAACAGATGACTACAGCCTGGCAGACGGTGCATCAAAAGATGGCTGGATGTTCACCGCTGAACATACCCAGAGCATGTTGAAAGGCTATAACAAGTTTGTCGTTCAGTATGCGACAGACTCCATGACCACTCAGGGTAAAGGCCTGAACCAGGGCTCTTACGGTTCTTCTACCACTACTATTGAAGACCCTGTTACTGGCGTTAAGACAAACTTCGCTAACAACGTCGTCAATAACAACGGTAGCCTGGTGCGTGTCCTGGATCACGGTGCGATTTCCCTGGGCGACAAGTGGGACCTGATGTACGTCGGTATGTACCAGAATCTCGATATGGATAACGACCTGGGTACCGAATGGTACACCGTCGGTATTCGTCCGATGTACAAATGGACGCCAATCATGAGCACCCTGATGGAAGTCGGTTACGACAACGTCAAATCCCAACAGACCGGCGATCGTAACAGCCAGTACAAAATCACCCTGGCGCAACAGTGGCAGGCAGGCGACAGCATCTGGTCTCGTCCGGCAATCCGCGTCTTCGCAACCTACGCAAAATGGGATGAAGAGTGGGGCTACGTCAAAAATGGTAACGACGTAACCAAATTCGCTGCGGCGACTAATTCCGGTATCAGCACCACCAGCCGTGGCGACAGTGACGAGTGGTCCTTCGGTGCCCAGATGGAAATCTGGTGGTAATCCAGCATTAATCTGACGTCATGACCGAAAGAGGGGCGTAAGCCCCTCTTGATTACGGTTTAGCGCGCTATTGCCTGGCCACCGCTGAACCCATGCTATCTGAGGTGATAACAATGAAAATGAAGAAAAGTCTCGTTGCCCTTTGTTTATCTGCAGGTTTATTTGCAAGTGCTCCTGGCATCAGCCTGGCCGATGTGAATTTTGTGCCGCAAAATACCACCGCTGCGCCTGCTATCCCCACTGCTGCACTGCAACAGTTAACCTGGACACCTGTTGATCAATCGAATACGCAGTCTACTCAGCTCTCTACTGGTGGTCAGCGTCTGGACGTTGCCGGGATTACCGGCCCGGTCGCCGCCTATAGCGTCCCGGCAAATATTGGTGAATTGACCCTGACGCTGTCCAGTGAAGTGAACAAACAAACCAGTGTATTTGCATCAAACGTATTGATTCTTGATCAGAACATGACGCCATCTGCGTTCTTCCCCAGTAGCTATTTCACCTATCAGGAGCCCGGCGTGATGAGTGCCGATCGTCTGGAAGGAGTCATGCGTCTGACGCCTGCGCTGGGCCAGCAGAAGCTCTATGTGCTGGTATTTACAACAGAAAAAGATCTTCAGCAGACCACAACTCTGCTTGACCCGGCGAAAGCGTATGCCAAGGGTGTGGGTAACTCCATTCCGGATATTCCAGACCCGATCGCCCGTCATACCACCGATGGCCTGTTGAAACTGAAAGTCAAAACCAGCTCTTCTTCCAGCGTATTGGTCGGGCCGCTGTTTGGCTCCTCCGGGCCGGGGCCGGTGACGGTTGGGAATACTGCCGCGCCAGCAGCGGCTTATGCAGCTCCAGCTCCGGCTGCTGTGGCGACCGCCGCTCCAGCGCCTGCGAAGAAAAGTGAACCGATGTTGAATGACACGGAAAGCTACTTTAATAAAGCGATTAAAGATGCAGTAGCGAAAGGTGATGTTGATAAAGCGCTGAAGCTGCTTGATGAAGCTGAACGTTTGGGGTCCACATCTGCCCGTTCCACCTTTATCAGTAGTGTAAAAGGCAAGGGGTAACCATCTCCCCACATTGCTGATTTTGCAACAACTGGTGCGTCTCCTGGCGCACCTTTTTTTATCGTGCAATGCGATTTGTTACACTAATGTTGATTAGCCGATCACTTAATCACGTTTGCTCACCCTGTAATGCCTTTTCTGCGATACAATGCCATCACGTTATAAATCGGAGAGTAAGGCATGCCACACCCTGCGTTAACGCAACTGCGTGCGCTGCGTTATTTTGATGCGATCCCCGCGCTTGACCCTCAACTGCTTGACTGGTTGTTACTGGAAGACTCCATGACAAAACGCTTTGAGCAGGAGGGAAAACAGGTCACCGTAACGTTGATACGAGAAGGATTTGTTGGGCAAAATGAGGTGGCTGAAGAACTGACGCTGCTGCCGAGCGAATCCCGTTATTGGTTGCGTGAAATTCTGTTATGTGCGGATGGTGAACCCTGGCTTGCCGGGCGCACCGTGGTGCCTGAATCAACTCTGTGTGGTCCTGAGCTGGCCTTACAAAATCTGGGGAAAACCCCGCTCGGGCGCTACCTGTTTACATCATCGACATTGACCCGAGATTTTATTGAGATAGGTCGCGATGCAGCGCTGTGGGGGCGTCGTTCCCGCCTGCGGCTGAGCGGTAAGCCGCTGATGCTTACCGAGCTTTTTTTACCTGCATCGCCGTTGTACTGAGAGGAAGAAAAAATGGAGTGGAGTCTGACGCAGAATAAGCTACTGGCGTTTCACCGCTTGATGCGTACGGATAAGCCAATCGGCGCCTTACTGCTGCTCTGGCCGACCCTGTGGGCGCTGTGGGTGGCGACCCCTGGGGTACCGCAATTATGGATCCTGGCGGTTTTCGTCGCTGGCGTTTGGTTAATGCGCGCCGCCGGATGCGTGGTGAATGATTATGCTGACCGCAAATTTGACGGGCATGTCAAACGCACCGCGAACCGGCCGCTGCCAAGTGGTGCGGTGACAGAGAAAGAAGCCCGAACGTTGTTTGTGGTACTGGTGTTGCTTGCGTTCCTGCTGGTACTGACGCTAAACACGATGACAATTTTGTTGTCTGTCGCTGCGTTAGCACTGGCGTGGGTATATCCCTTCATGAAGCGCTATACCCATTTGCCACAGGTGGTTCTGGGCGCTGCATTTGGCTGGTCTATCCCAATGGCGTTCGCTGCCGTGAGCGAATCTGTTCCGCTGAGTTGCTGGCTGATGTTCCTTGCCAATATTCTCTGGGCGGTAGCGTATGATACACAGTACGCGATGGTTGACCGGGATGATGACCTGAAGATTGGTATCAAATCGACCGCGATCCTGTTCGGCCAAAACGATAAGCTGATTATTGGTATTCTGCAGGTTGGCGTACTGGTATTGATGGCGTTGATTGGCTGGCTGAACGGGCTGGGTCTGGGCTATTACTGGTCTCTGCTGGTGGCGGGCGCGCTGTTTGTGTATCAGCAGAAATTGATCGTCAATCGCGAACGGGATGCCTGTTTTAAAGCGTTTATGAATAACAACTATGTCGGTCTGGTGCTGTTTTTGGGGCTGGCAATGAGTTACTGGCACCTTTGATTTTAGGTGAGGCGACAAAAGAAAAACCGGTCATTTTTTCGACCGGTTTTTTTATGCTTACTCGCCCTGCGTTGCGCTCTCGATGGTCAGACGCACATCGGACGTGACCAGTTCGGCCAGCATCTGATAGATCTTCATCGTTTCTTCCGGCTCGGCATCACCGGTATCGCTGATGTATCCCTCGTCACGCAGAGTCAGCACCAGAGAGCTGAACACCGCCTTATCGAAGAATTCAGGGGCGTTAATACCGTGCAGTACGGAAAGACGCTGAGCCACGGTACGGCTCTCTTTCTCCAGTGTGCTGCGGTTGATGGATGGGTTTGCACTCAGCAGCCAGAAGGTAATGGCATAGCGTTGCAGGGTTTCACGAGCACCTGCCGCCAGCAACTGTAGCGTGCGGGAGTGTGCCGGATTGATATGCAGCTCGTCGTTCTGCATGGTGATTAAACCCTGACGCTGCATTTCGCTGGCCAGTGCGTCGATCACTCCTGCAAGCTCGTCACGTTCCCAGCGCAGGAACAGCTCAGCTTTCAGCATCGGGTACAGCGCTTCAATATGCTGCTGTAGTGCCGCACGTGAAATACGACGATGCTGAGTCACAATCGCCGCCATCAATGAAGGCAGAACCAGCATGTGCGCAATGTTGTTGCGGTAGTAAGTCATCAGTACAGCCTGCTCGCGCGGCAGAATGATGATGTCGCCGATGGTATCTTTCTCGACCTCAAACTTGTTCATCTGCAAAGCGTGGTCGATCAGTTCACTGGCGCTTTGCGCGGGAACCGTCGAATCCGCAGCATACGGCACGTTGCGCAGCAAGCTCAGGTAGCAATCAAGTTGTTCGGTTAACTGCTCACGGGTCAGAGATCGCTGGCGGGATGCCAGTAGCGCGGTACAACACAGGTTCATGGCGTTGGCCGCGCCTGCGTTGTTAATACGAACCATCAGATCGGCGGCGATGTTATTCACTGTCGGCGTCAGCCAGGCCGGGCGAATAGACTCGATAGGATCGATAGATTCGCGCCATTCCGGAACATGTTGGTTCAGGTAAGTCATCAATGGCATCGGTTCGCCAAAGTTAACGTAGCCCTGGCCCAGGTTACGCAGCTTGCTTAAGCCGCGCAGCATTTGTGGCAGGCTCTCTTTCTCTTTCGTCGCACCACGCAGCTCTTTTGCGTATGTTCCCACTTCCATCACATGCTCGTAGCCAATGTAGATAGGCACCAGCGTGATCGGACGCGTACCGCCGCGCAGCATCGCCTGAATGGTCATGGACAGCGTGCCGGTTTTCGGGTCGAGCAGACGGCCTGTACGTGAGCGCCCACCTTCGACAAAGTACTCAACCGAGTAGCCACGGCTGAACAGTTCGCCCAGGTATTCGCGGAATACGGTGGAGTAAAGTTTATTGCCCTTAAAGGTGCGGCGAATAAAGAATGCACCCAGACGGCGGAAGATCGGGCCTGCCGGCCAGAAGTTCAGGTTGATTCCAGCGGCAATGTGTGGAGGAACCAGGCCCTGGTGATACAGAACGTACGACAGCAGCATGTAGTCCATATGGCTGCGATGGCATGGCACATAGACGATTTCATGTCCGTCGTGCGCCAACTGGCGCACACGTTCTGCATTATGAACGTTAATCCCCTGGTACAGCCGGTTCCATGTGAACCCCAGAATACGGTCCGTCAGGCGGATCATCTCATAGGAGAAGTTTGCGGCAATTTCTTCCATCAGCGCGATGGCATTTTGCTGCGCTTTTTCGTGGGATATTTTTTTACTGCGTGCTTCATCTTCTACCGCGCGGGCGATAGCTTTTGAGGCCAACAGCTTATTAAACAGATCCTGGCGGGCAGGAAGACGCGGACCAACTGCAGCTAAACGTTGGCGGGCAAAGTGCATACGCGCCACGCGCGCCAGTTTCTGTGCAATGGTTTTATCTGTGCCGTGTTCGTCAGCCATGCGACGCAGGGACACCGACGGGGAGAAGCGAACAAAACTGTCGCGACCCAGCCACGAAACGGCAAAGAATTTCTGTACGCCATTCAGCATGCGCAGAGGCGGATTCACTTCGCCTTTTTCGCGTCCGGGAGCGCGGCCAAACATCACCGATACCGGCACCATCTGCACATCCAGGTCAGGATTGCTGCGATGAAGGTCGAGATAGTTATGGAACAGCTTGATAGACTCTTCTTTAGGCGTGTAATAAGTGAAGACACGCGGGCCGCCGTGAATAAACACGTAGCGCGGCAGGAGAGTCCCGTCGATTTCCAACGGCTCCAGGGGGTCGGGGAGATCGTGAACCAGGCATTGAGCGCGCAGCGTTAGCAAGTCCGCTTTTGAGTTGTACGGCAAGACGTACATAATGGGACGCGAAGTGTCGAGCCCCAATTCCGGAGCGGGATCCGCCGGAATAGACTTGCTTTTTACCAGCACACTTAATGGTAAATTCAGTAATTTGTAGTAAATTCTTGGCCAGCCGGACATAAACGATGTAAAGCCTCTGGTTAATAATGCAAATGCGCTGCAAGGATATCAGAAAGTTTAGTGAATTTCTGGTGTATCCCGTCATACTTCGCGCTGCTTTGCATCAGCCCTGAAGTAAATAGGGTAACGGTACAATGACATTGACGCTAATAATGTAAAAAGGTTCTTTTGATGGCTAATAATACCACTGGGTTCACTCGAATTATCAAGGCAGCAGGCTATTCGTGGAAAGGTTTTCGTGCCGCATGGATTAATGAAGCGGCGTTTCGCCAGGAAAGTGTTGCCGTAATGCTGGGCGTCGCGATTGCTTGCTGGCTGGATGTTGATGCGATTACCCGTGTGCTGCTGATTGGCTCAGTGATGCTGGTGATGATTGTTGAAATTCTTAATAGCGCTATTGAGGCGGTGGTCGACCGTATCGGCTCTGAGTATCACGAACTCTCTGGCCGGGCGAAAGATATGGGATCGGCGGCGGTACTACTTTCTATTTTTGTTGCCTTGATCACCTGGGGCATCTTGTTGTGGTCGCATTTTCGATAAGCATTCCACAACTTCATAAATCTCCTGTTTTTTGTGCAGTTTGCGGTTCCAAAATCGCCTTTAGCTGTATATACTCACAGCATAACTGTATATACACCCAGGGGGCGGAATGAAAGCGTTAACGGCCAGGCAGCAAGAGGTGTTTGATCTCATTCGGGATCACATCAGCCAGACAGGTATGCCACCGACGCGTGCGGAGATCGCGCAGCGTTTGGGGTTCCGTTCCCCAAACGCAGCTGAAGAACACCTTAAAGCGCTGGCACGTAAAGGTGTGCTGGAAATTGTTTCTGGCGCATCGCGTGGAATTCGTCTGTTGCAGGAAGAAGAAGAGGGATTACCACTTGTCGGCCGTGTTGCGGCGGGTGAGCCTCTTCTGGCACAGCAGCATATTGAAGGCCATTATCAGGTTGATCCTTCACTGTTTAAACCCAGTGCCGATTTTTTACTGCGCGTCAGCGGAATGTCGATGAAAGATATCGGGATTATGGACGGTGATTTACTGGCCGTACATAAAACTCAGGACGTGCGTAATGGCCAGGTGGTTGTTGCACGCATTGACGATGAAGTTACGGTTAAGCGCCTGAAAAAACAGGGCAACAAGGTCGAACTTCTGCCAGAAAACAGCGAATTCAAGCCTATCGTAGTTGACCTGCGCGAGCAAAACTTCACTATTGAAGGGCTGGCGGTCGGCGTCATTCGTAACGGTGAGTGGCTGTAATTAAGTAGGCCGGATAAGGCGTTTACGCCGTCATCCGGCATCACTCTGGTCCGGTAGCGCCACGCTTACCGGGTCTACGAAAAACAATATTATCCATTTAACTCCTTCTCAGGCTTTCTGCATGCCTTTCTTTACCTCTTCCGACAAAGCACTTTGGCTCCTTGCCCTACCGATGATCTTCTCCAATATCACTGTCCCCCTGCTGGGGCTGGTGGACACCGCAGTGATTGGTCATCTGGAGAGTCCGGTCTATCTTGGCGGCGTAGCCGTTGGCGCAACGGCGACCAGTTTTCTCTTTATGCTGTTGCTCTTTTTACGCATGAGCACCACTGGGCTGACGGCCCAGGCATTTGGCGCGAAAGATCCGCAGGCACTGGCTCGCGCGCTGGTGCAACCGTTGCTCCTGGCGCTGGGAGCAGGGGCTGCGATTGCCCTGTTCAGGACGCCAATTATCGATCTGGCGCTGCATATAGTTGGTGGCAGTGAGGCGGTACTGGAGCAAGCCCGGCGCTTCCTTGAAATTCGTTGGCTCAGCGCGCCAGCCTCTCTGGCAAACCTGGTGCTGCTGGGCTGGTTGCTGGGCGTCCAGTATGCCCGTGCGCCGGTTATCCTGCTCATTGTTGGTAATATTCTCAACATTGTGCTCGATTTATGGCTGGTGATGGGCTTGCATATGAACGTGCAAGGCGCTGCACTGGCAACTGTGATTGCCGAATATGCCACATTGCTGATTGGTCTTCTGATGGTGCGCAAGGTTCTCCATTTGCGTGGTGTCTCGCTTGCGATGCTGAAGCTTGCATGGCGCGGCAATTTTCGCCGTCTGCTGGCGCTTAACCGCGACATTATGCTGCGTTCGCTGTTGCTACAACTCTGTTTTGGCGCCATTACGGTACTGGGCGCGCGCCTTGGTGGTGACATCATTGCGGTAAATGCCGTCCTGATGACTCTGCTGACGTTTACAGCTTATGCGCTGGACGGGTTTGCCTACGCCGTCGAAGCTCATTCTGGTCAGGCTTATGGCGCGCGCGATGGCGGTCAGTTACTGGATGTCTGGAGGGCGGCATGTAGGCAGTCGGGTATTGTGGCAATTCTGTTTTCCCTGATATACGCCCTGTTCGGTGAACAGATTATTGCGCTGCTAACCTCTCTGCCCCAGATTCAACTACTGGCCGATCGTTATCTTATCTGGCAGGTGATTTTGCCGCTGGTGGGCGTCTGGTGTTACCTGCTGGACGGCATGTTTATTGGTGCGACGCGAGCGGCAGAAATGCGTAACAGTATGGCCGTCGCTGCCGCGGGATTTGCATTAACGTTATTTGCTTTACCACTGTTGGGAAACCACGGTTTATGGCTGGCGTTAACCGTTTTCCTCGCGCTGCGCGGGCTCTCACTGGCCTTCATCTGGCGGCGTCACTGGCGTAATGGTACCTGGTTCGCCTGACCCAGATGGTTAAAAATTCTGAATAGTTAATAATTCCTGGAATCACTGACTACACTTAATCTCACGTCCAGCGAAAACATAACATGTCTGGATATAGCACTCTCGCTATTCACAACCTAACGATGAGGACTTGATGATGAATAAAGACGAAGTCGGCGGTAACTGGAAGCAGTTCAAAGGTAAAGTGAAAGAGCAATGGGGCAAACTGACCGATGATGATATGACGGTCATTGAAGGTAAACGCGACCAACTGGTGGGTAAAGTCCAGGAACGTTACGGTTACGCGAAAGATCAGGCGGAGAAAGAAGTTAAAGATTGGGAAAAACGCAACGATTACCGCTGGTAATTAATCCCTCCCTCCTGAGAGTACAAGGATGTACGCTCTTTTATCGCCCAACTTTCTTCTTCACCTGAATCGTATGATCATGCTGACAGTCGCCTGGATGACGGCACGATTCAACTTCCACACATGCCGGACAGAGGCCGTGGGCTTCAATCACGTTATGACGTAGTGCAAAGCCCATCCTGGCGGCCAATGTATGCATGATGTCTTCCACGCCTTCAGCACACTCTTCTTTAACCACACCACAGCGGTCACAAATGAACATTGCTGAGCTGTGGGTCGGCTGATCGAACAGATGACAAAGCACGTAGCTGTTGGTGGATTCCACCTTGTGCACGAAACCTTGTTCAAGCAGAAAATCGAGAGCGCGATAAACGGTAGGCGGTTTGGCCTGTGGTTCGGTTTCCCGTAACAGATCAAGCAGATCATAAGCGCTAATCGCGCCTTGTTGCAGGCTCATCAGGCGCAGCACTTCGAGGCGTTGTGGTGTCAGCCGCACGTTACGTTGCGCACAGAGTTTTTCAGCCTGGGCCAATAACTCCTGCGTGGTGGTTTTTTCCATTTGACGCCTCGATTTGCATGGAAGGTTAATCCCTTACTTTATCATATTCTGCTCAAAACACCGAGATCCCCACCGTGTGCTATACCTGACGCATCGCAATACTGGAAAATAAAAATGAAAAGACCTGATTGTATTCGCCACTGGCGTGAAGTAGAGGGAGCTGATGACTCCACTTATCCTGGCAGCAATGAACTTTTTTCTATTGGCGCACCGCTTGCCCGCAAGCTGGGATTAGGGCGGCTCGGTATTCATCATGAACGACTGCCACCAGGACGTCGTACTTCATATCCTCATGCAGAAAGTGATGAAGAAGAATTTATCTATGTGCTGGAAGGTTACCCTGAGGCCTGGATTAATGGCTATTTATGGAAACTGGAGCCCGGCGACAGCGTGGGCTTTCCAGCAGGAACCGGCGTGTGTCACACCTTTATCAATAACACCAGTGAAGAGGTGCGTCTGTTAGTGGCGGGTGAAGCAAACAAAAAGTTTAATCGTATCTATTACCCCCTCAATCCGGTCTATGCTGCAACGCGCGAGGATCGCTGGGTTGATCATCCCCCGCAATTTTTTGGCCCGCATGACGGGAAACCGGGACGGAAATAGCCTTGTCTCGGCAGGGGCGTGAGTTCCCGCGACGATGTGGCTCACTATCGTAACGGTCTATGCTATAGTAGCGCCCCTTTTTAACCGGATGCTTAATTATTCGCCATGCTGCCTGAATCTCAGCCTACTGCTTTTCCTGCTCATCGTTTTTCTATCGCGCCGATGCTCGACTGGACGGACAGACACTGCCGCTACTTTTTGCGCTTACTGTCCAGCCAAACGTTGCTCTATACGGAGATGGTGACCACCGGGGCAATTATTCATGGGAAAGGCGACTATCTGGCGTATAGCGAAGAGGAGCATCCGGTCGCGCTCCAGTTAGGGGGGAGCGACCCGGCAGCGCTGGCGCAATGCGCGAAGCTGGCTGAAGAACGTGGCTACAACGAAATTAACCTCAATGTGGGTTGCCCTTCCGATCGTGTCCAGAATGGCATGTTCGGTGCCTGTTTGATGGCGAACGCACAGCTGGTTGCCGATTGCGTCAAAGCGATGCGTGATGTGGTGTCAATTCCGGTAACGGTCAAAACTCGTATCGGCATTGATGACCAGGACAGCTACGAATTCCTGTGTGATTTCATCAATACGGTCTCCGGTAAAGGCGAGTGTGAGATGTTTATCATCCACGCGCGTAAGGCCTGGCTTTCCGGGCTAAGCCCGAAAGAAAACCGTGAGATCCCACCGTTGGATTATGAACGTGTCTATCAGTTGAAGCGTGACTTTCCACACCTGACCATGTCGATCAACGGTGGTATTAAATCGCTGCTCGATGCAAAAACGCATCTTCAACATATGGATGGTGTGATGGTAGGGCGTGAAGCCTATCAAAATCCTGGTATGCTGGCCTCTGTGGACCGCGAAATTTTTGCTGCAACTACCACCGATGCCGATCCTGTTGCCGTAGTGCGCGCAATGTATCCGTATATTGAGCGTGAACTGAGCAAGGGAACCTATCTTGGTCATGTTACCCGCCATATGCTCGGCTTGTTTCAGGGGATCCCTGGGGCACGTCAGTGGCGCCGTTACCTGAGTGAAAATGCGCATAAAGCAGGTGCTGATATTAACGTCCTGGAACATGCGTTAAAGCTGGTGGCCGACAAGCGTTAATTTCTCGCCAAAAGTTAGTCAATTTCACCATGCCCTGCGCTATGTCGCGGGGCGTTTTCTTTATAAATCAATAAAATAATTTTGGCATGCTTTTTGTAAGACTCTGGAGAGTTTTCATTTCGGGAGAGCACCATGCTGGAACTACTTTTTGTCGTTGGCTTTTTTATCATGCTGATGGTCACCGGTGTATCACTGCTGGGTGTGCTGGCTGCATTGATGGTGGCTACCGCAGTGATGTTTTTGGGTGGCTTGTTTGCGTTAATGATTAAATTGTTGCCCTGGTTGTTACTGGCCATTGCTGTGGTATGGGTTATCAAGGCGATAAAAGCGCCAAAAGTCCCACAGTATCAGCGCAATAACCGTCGGTTTTACTAAGGTATTGAGTGGTTCGTCACAACATGCAACTTTGCTTTTAGAACCAAATAGGAATTGATAATCAAATCTGTCACTATTACGCCGTTAACGAATTCATCGAGCTGTACCCTACATACAGCCGAACTAAAAAAAGAAAGGGCTTCCTGCGGGAAGCCCAATTTCTTTGTATTCCCGCCATCATTCAAACCGCTGGTGTGCTGGATGTTTTCACTGACCCCGGACACAAGCTTCAGTAACGTATCGGTTTTTTTCCTGCTACTGAAATGAATTAGGAACGGTAGAAATTAAGGGATCAGAAGACTTGAACCCTGCGTCGCCCGGCTTTCCAGGACTTCATGCGCGCGTTGCGCATCTTTCAGGGCATACTTCTGACTCTCTGCCACATCAACCTTGATAACCCCGCTGGCAATCAGCGAAAAAAGCTCATTGCTGGCTTCGGCTAACTCATTGTGGTTGGTGATGTAACCCTGAAGAGAAGGGCGCGTCACATATAACGAGCCTTTCTGATTCAGAATACCTAAGTTTACGCCAGTCACTGGTCCGGAAGCGTTACCGAAACTTACCATCAGTCCCCGGCGCTGCAGACAATCCAGCGAAGCTTCCCAGGTATCTTTCCCTACCGAATCGTAAACCACCCGAACTTTTTTACCGCCAGTTATCTCTTTAACGCGCTCGACAATGCTTTCTTCACGGTAGTTAATCACCTGCCATGCACCGGCCTGCAAGGCAATTTGCGCTTTTTGCGCGTTGCCGACGGTACCAATCAGTTTTGCACCCAATGCTTTTGCCCACTGACAGGCAATCAGACCGACACCCCCTGCCGCAGCATGGAACAAAAACGGTTCGCCAGGCTGGATTTCATAGGTTTTGCGTAACAGATAAAAAACGGTAAGCCCTTTCAGGAAGGAGGCGGCAGCCTGCTCAAACGAAATGGCATTGGGCAGAATGGCGACTTTATCAGCTGGAACGTTATGCACTGAACTGTAAGCGCCGAGTACGGACTGAGCATAGACGACCCGATCGCCGGTTTTAATGTGCTTCACACCGCTGCCGACTTTGCTGACTACGCCAGCAGCCTCGGTGCCCAGACCACTGGGTAATGATGGCGGCGGATAAAGCCCGCTACGGATGTAAGTATCAATATAATTGATGCCAATCGCTTTGTTTTCGACCTGGATTTCATGTTCCGCCGGGTCAACGGGCGCAAACTCCACAGCCTTCAGAACATCAGGCCCGCCGTGCTTATGAAATTCAATACGTGTTGCCATGTATCCTCCAGAACGTATCGTAAGGGTCTACTTATATGGTAATCTTTCGACCCATTCTTTATCTCGGTAACTCCATTCACTATGGCAGGAAATAAACCCTTCAACAAACAACAGACTGATGCTCGTGACCGCGATCCGCAGGTTGCGGGACTGAAAGTGCCGCCGCACTCGATTGAAGCGGAACAGTCGGTGTTGGGCGGTTTAATGCTGGATAACGAACGCTGGGACGATGTGGCCGAGCGCGTGGTTGCGGAGGATTTTTACACCCGACCACATCGGCATATCTTCACAGAAATGCACCGCCTGCAGGAGATGGGAAAACCCATCGATCTGATTACACTGGCAGAGTCGCTGGAAGTTCAGGGACAACTGGACAGCGTCGGCGGTTTTGCTTACCTGGCTGAGTTATCTAAAAATACGCCAAGTGCGGCGAACATTAGCGCGTATGCCGATATTGTCCGCGAACGTGCCGTTGTTCGCGATATGATTTCTGTCGCCCATGAAATAGCCGACGCGGGTTTCGATCCGCAGGGGCGCTCCAGTGAAGACCTGCTCGATCTGGCGGAATCTCGCGTCTTTAAAATCGCTGAAAGCCGCGCCAATAAAGACGAAGGTCCGAAAAACATCGCCGATGTGTTGGATGCGACCGTCGCGCGTATAGAACAGTTGTTCCAGCAACCGCATGATGGCGTCACCGGAGTGAATACCGGTTATGACGATCTCAATAAAAAGACTGCAGGTTTGCAGCCGTCAGATCTGATCATCGTCGCGGCGCGTCCATCGATGGGTAAAACGACATTTGCGATGAACCTCGTCGAAAACGCAGCGATGTTACAGGATAAGCCCGTACTCATCTTTTCTCTTGAGATGCCCTCTGAGCAGATTATGATGCGTTCCCTGGCCTCGCTTTCGCGCGTGGATCAGACCAAAATTCGTACTGGTCAACTGGATGATGAAGACTGGGCGCGAATTTCCGGAACAATGGGTATTTTGCTGGAGAAACGAAACATCTATATTGATGATTCCTCCGGTCTGACGCCGACGGAAGTGCGTTCGCGCGCGCGCCGTATCGCTCGTGAGCACGGCGGTATCGGGCTTATCATGATCGACTACCTTCAGCTTATGCGCGTGCCGTCGCTTTCCGACAACCGTACGCTGGAAATTGCTGAAATTTCTCGCTCACTGAAAGCGTTAGCAAAAGAACTGCATGTGCCGGTGGTGGCATTGTCGCAGCTTAACCGTTCTTTGGAACAACGCGCCGACAAACGCCCGGTCAACTCGGATTTGCGTGAATCAGGCTCCATCGAGCAGGACGCCGACTTAATCATGTTTATCTATCGTGATGAGGTTTATCACGAGAACAGCGATCTGAAAGGGATCGCAGAAATTATTATTGGTAAGCAGCGTAACGGTCCTATCGGCACGGTACGTCTGACGTTTAACGGCCAGTGGTCACGCTTTGATAACTATGCCGGACCACAATACGATGATGAGTAAATAATTTGGCCATTTTGTTTGCGATTTAAGGATTGGGGAGTGCTCGTCATCCCCACGTACTTTAGTACGCTCTGGTGGCTGAGCGTTTGCCGCACCCAAACTCGCTGCACCAATAACACCAAATTCCAGACACATAATTCAAGGAACACAAATGCAAGCGGCAACTGTAGTCATTAACCGCCGCGCTCTGCGACACAACCTGCAACGTCTGCGTGAACTGGCGCCTGCCAGCAAACTGGTTGCGGTCGTGAAAGCGAACGCTTACGGACACGGTCTGTTAGAGACCGCGCGAACGCTCCCCGATGCGGACGCTTTTGGTGTCGCTCGTCTTGAAGAAGCCCTGCGGCTGCGCGCGGGAGGGATCACGCAACCCATCCTGCTGCTGGAGGGTTTTTTCGATGCAGCCGATCTGCCGACTATCTCCGCACAGCGTCTGCATACCGCCGTGCACAACCAGGAACAACTTGATGCCCTGGAAGCGGCAGAACTGGCTGAACCGGTCACCGTATGGATGAAGCTCGACACCGGAATGCACCGTCTGGGCGTACGCCCTGAGCAGGCCGAGGCCTTTTATCAGCGTTTAACGCAGTGTGAAAACGTGCGTCAGCCGGTCAATATTGTTAGCCACTTTGCTCGTGCAGATGAACCCGAGTGCGGTGCAACCGAAAAGCAGCTCGATATCTTCAATAGCTTCTGTGAAGGCAAGCCGGGCCAGCGTTCTATCGCCGCTTCTGGCGGCATCCTGTTGTGGCCACAGTCTCACTTCGACTGGGCGCGTCCGGGGTTGATTCTGTATGGTGTATCACCGTTGGAAAATCACTCCACAGGTGCAGATTTCGGCTGCAAGCCGGTGATGTCACTCACCTCCAGCCTGATTGCGGTACGCGAACATAAAGCAGGAGAACCTGTTGGTTACGGCGGAACGTGGCTCAGTGAGCGCGACACGCGTCTGGGCGTCGTGGCGATGGGGTATGGAGACGGTTATCCGCGTGCGGCTCCCTCTGGTACGCCAGTACTGGTTAATGGCCGGGAAGTGCCGATAGTCGGGCGCGTTGCGATGGATATGATTTGCGTTGATTTAGGCCCTGATGCGCAGGATAAAGCTGGCGACCCGGTGATCCTGTGGGGTGATGGCCTGCCGGTTGAGCGTATTGCTGAAATGACAAAAGTAAGTGCTTACGAACTTATCACGCGCCTGACGTCAAGAGTAGCGATGAAGTACGTGGACTAAATTTGGTTATAAGCCGGATAAGGCGGTTCCGCCGCCATCCGGCAATATTCCCCTCAACATCCTCTCGATCTTCTCTCACTTCCGGTTTATTGTGTCTTTATCCCCTGCCTGTAAACCTGGAGAACCATCGCGTGTTCCAAAAAGTTGACGCCTATGCTGGCGACCCGATTTTATCGCTCATGGAGCGTTTCCAAGAAGATTCACGTAGCGACAAAGTGAACCTCAGTATCGGCCTGTATTACAACGAAGACGGGATTATTCCTGAGCTTAAAGCCGTAGTTGAAGCGGAAGCGCGGCTTAATGCTAAGCCACATGGTGCTTCCCTGTACCTGCCAATGGAAGGGTTGAATAGCTATCGCCATACTATCGGAAAACTGCTGTTTGGCGCAGAACACCCGATTCTCCAGCAACAGCGTGTAGCGACGATTCAGACGATGGGGGGATCGGGCGCGCTAAAAGTGGGCGCTGATTTCCTGAAACGCTATTTTCCTGATTCTGGCGTGTGGGTCAGCGATCCGACGTGGGAAAACCATATCGCAATTTTTGAAGGCGCCGGGTTCGAAGTCAGTACTTACCCTTGGTATGACAATGCAACCAATGGCGTGCGTTTCAACGATCTGTTAGCAACGCTCAATACCTTACCGGCGCGCAGCATTGTGCTGCTGCATCCGTGCTGTCATAACCCAACCGGTGCAGATCTGACTCATGCTCAGTGGGATACGGTCATCGAGATACTGAAAGCACGCGACCTGATCCCGTTTCTGGATATTGCCTATCAAGGTTTTGGCGCCGGAATGGATGATGATGCCTACGCGATCCGTGCTATTGCCAGCGCCGGATTGCCTGCTCTGGTCGGCAATTCGTTCTCAAAAATTTTCTCACTGTATGGCGAGCGTGTCGGCGGGCTTTCCGTTGTCTGTGAAGATGCTGAGACGGCAAGTCGCGTACTGGGACAGTTAAAAGCCACCGTTCGTCGTAACTATTCCAGTCCGCCGAACTTTGGTGCTCAGGTTGTTGCTGCCGTACTGGGGGATGATGAGCTCAGAGCCAGTTGGCTGGCTGAAGTAGAGGGTATGCGTACCCGTATCCAGGCGATGCGTCAGGAACTGGTCAACGTTCTTAATACTGAGATCCCTGGTCGCGATTTTGATTATCTGCTGCAACAGCGCGGTATGTTCAGCTATACCGGACTGAGCGCAGCCCAGGTTGATCGTCTGCGTGATGAGTTTGGTGTTTACCTGATTGCCAGCGGTCGTATGTGTGTGGCCGGTCTGAACCACAGTAACGTTCAGCGCGTGGCGAAGGCGTTTGCTGCGGTAATGTAATATTTTTTTCCCGAAACACGTAGGTCAGATAATGGAAACACCATCAGGTTTTGTGTGCCAGATGGTAGCGTAAATACCTTATCTGGCCTACGTGACATGCCTCTATTCATATGTGATCGTTCTCTTTTTCTGTAACAAAACCAGATAAAGCCCTTCCTTTCCCCCCCCTCAGGGGGTAAGGTCAGATAGCTTTTTGACCAGTTGTTAATAAAAAAATCATAACTAACTGACTAATTAGGGAAAAATATGCGCAAGATTTCTTTGGCACTGAGTGCCGTTTGTTTATTGTTCACATTAAACCATTCCGCCCAGGCTTTAGTTTCTTCTCCCTCTCAGCTTAATCCAGGCACTAACGTTGCAAAACTTGCTGAGCAGGCTCCTATTCATTGGGTTTCTGTCGCACAAATTGAAAATAGTCTGACTGGTCGTCCGCCGATGGCTGTCGGATTTGATATTGATGATACGGTTCTCTTTTCCAGCCCGGGATTCTGGCGTGGCAAAAAAACGTACTCCCCGGACAGCGAGGATTACCTGAAGAATCCGGCCTTCTGGGAGAAAATGAATAATGGCTGGGATGAGTTCAGTATCCCGAAAGAAGTGGCGCGACAGCTTATTGATATGCACGTGCGTCGCGGCGACAGCATCTTTTTTGTGACCGGGCGTAGCCAGACCAAAACCGAAACGGTTTCTAAAACGCTGTCCGACAACTTCCATATTCCACCCGCCAATATGAATCCGGTTATCTTCGCGGGTGACAAACCCGGACAGAACACCAAAACGCAGTGGTTGCAGGATAAAAACATCCGTATGTATTACGGCGATTCCGACAATGACATCACTGCGGCCCGTGAGGTCGGTATTCGCGGTATTCGCATTTTACGTGCTTCCAACTCCACCTATAAACCGTTGCCACAGGCTGGAGGGTTTGGTGAAGAGGTGATCGTGAACTCCGAGTACTAAGGAGCCGCTTTTTCAGTTGCTGTTTTTTTAAACAAATTTGCGTTACTGGCTTTTACCTTTCGCTGACTTGCTGCACACTGAGTAAAAGATGTTCTCATCAGGCGATATGCTGGTAAGGGGAATAAAAATGACGAATTCGGAGTTGCTGCAATACTGCATGGCAAAAACAGGTGCGGAGCAGAGCGTCCACAGTGACTGGAAAGCCACACAAATTAAAGTCGAAGATGTGCTTTTTGCCATGGTAAAAGAGGTGGAAGGTCGCCCGGCGGTGTCTCTGAAAACCAGCCCTGAACTGGCAGAGTTATTACGTCAGCAGCATAGTGACGTAAGGCCAAGCAGACATCTGAATAAAGCGCACTGGAGCACGGTATATCTGGATGGCTCGTTACCGGATTCTCAGATTTACTATCTGGTCGATGCCTCCTGGCAACAGGCCGTAAACACGCTGCCGGAAGATAAGCGCAAACTGCTGGCGTAAATTTGCCGCTCCCTGATGATTCAGGAAGCGGCATTCGCGCAATTACAGCATGGGTTTGAGGAATCGGGCCGTGTGCGAAGCTTCACACTCGGCAACCGTTTCTGGCGTACCGGAGACGAGGATTTCGCCGCCGCCGCTCCCGCCTTCCGGTCCGAGGTCCACAATCCAGTCCGCGGTTTTAATCACGTCCAGGTTATGCTCAATGACTACGATGGTGTTGCCCTGATCTCTGAGCTGGTGCAGTACGTCCAGTAACTGCTGAATATCTGCAAAATGCAGACCTGTGGTCGGCTCATCCAGAATATACAACGTCTGGCCGGTTCCGCGTTTTGACAGCTCGCGTGCCAGTTTCACGCGCTGCGCCTCACCACCGGAGAGCGTTGTCGCGGACTGACCCAGACGAATGTAGGTCAGACCAACGTCCATCAACGTTTGCAGCTTACGCGCCAGCGCCGGAACGGCATCAAAGAACTCGCGGGCTTCTTCGATCGTCATATCCAGCACTTCGTGGATGGTCTTGCCCTTGTACTTAATCTCCAGCGTTTCACGGTTATAGCGCTTGCCTTTGCACTGGTCGCACGGCACGTAGATATCCGGCAGGAAGTGCATTTCGACTTTGATTACGCCGTCGCCCTGGCAGGCTTCGCAGCGTCCACCGCGCACGTTAAAGCTAAAGCGACCCGGCGTATAGCCGCGCGCGCGTGATTCCGGTACGCCAGCAAACAGTTCGCGCACGGGCGTAAACACGCCAGTATAGGTCGCCGGGTTAGAACGCGGCGTACGACCAATCGGGCTTTGGTCAATATCGATAACTTTGTCGAAATGTTCCAGTCCCTGAATATCGCGATACGGCGCGGGTTCCGCCAGTGTTGCGCCATTAAGCTGGGTCTGGGCAATCGGGAACAGCGTGTCGTTAATCAGCGTCGATTTACCCGAACCGGAAACGCCGGTAATACACGTGAACAGGCCAACTGGCAGCGTCAGGGTGACATCTTTCAGGTTGTTGCCGCGTGCGCCGGTTAACTTCAGCACTTTTTCTGGATCGGCCGCAACGCGCTGTTTCGGCACTTCAATCTTGCGCTTGCCACTCATGTACTGGCCGGTCAGTGACTCAGGTACTGCCATGATGTCGTCCAGCGTTCCTTCCGCGACCACCTGTCCACCGTGGACACCGGCGCCAGGACCGATATCAATAACGTGATCGGCGGCGCGAATAGCGTCTTCATCGTGTTCCACCACTATCACGGTATTACCCAGATTGCGCAGATGGATAAGCGTACCTAACAGGCGTTCGTTATCGCGCTGGTGCAGACCGATGGACGGTTCATCCAGCACGTACATTACGCCCACCAGGCCTGCGCCGATCTGGCTTGCCAGACGGATGCGCTGGGCTTCGCCACCGGAGAGCGTTTCGGCTGAACGGGACAGCGTCAGGTAGTTCAGACCGACGTTAACCAGGAACTTGAGACGGTCGCCAATCTCTTTGAGGATTTTCTCTGCGATCTTCGCCCGCTGGCCCGCGAGCTTGAGATTGTTGAAAAAGTCCATCGCATGGCCGATGCTCATGTCGGAAATGGCGGGCAGCGGTGTGTTCTCAACGAATACATGGCGTGCTTCACGACGTAAACGTGTTCCTTCACAGCTGGCACAAGGCCGGTTGCTGATGAATTTTGCGAGTTCTTCACGTACCGCACTGGATTCCGTCTCTTTATAGCGACGCTCCATATTGTGCAATACGCCTTCGAACGGATGGCGGCGTACCGATGTATCGCCGCGATCGTTCATATATTTGAATTCAATGTTTTCTTTGCCGGAACCGTATAAGACCACTTTGTGAACGGCAGGATTCAGGCTGGCCCATGGCGCTTCCACATCAAACTTGTAGTGTTCCGCCAGCGACTTGAGCATCTGAAAGTAATAGAAGTTACGGCGGTCCCATCCGCGAATAGCCCCGCCTGCCAGCGACAGTTCAGGGTTCTGAATCACCCGATCGGGATCGAAATACTGCTGTACGCCGAGACCGTCACAGGTTGGACACGCACCAGCCGGGTTGTTGAACGAGAACAGGCGTGGTTCCAGTTCGCGCATGCTGTAGCCGCAAATCGGACAGGCAAAGTTGGCGGAGAAGAGCAACTCTTCCGCTTTTGGGTTGTCCATATCGGCAACTATCGCTGTGCCGCCGGAAAGCTCCAGCGCGGTCTCAAAAGATTCCGCCAGACGCTGAGAGAGGTCGTCGCGCACTTTGAAACGATCAATCACCACTTCGATGGTGTGTTTCTTCTGCAACTCCAGCTTAGGTGGATCGGAAAGGTCGCACACCTCACCGTCAATTCGCGCACGGATATAACCCTGGCCTGCCAGGTTTTCCAGCGTTTTGGTGTGCTCACCTTTACGCTCTTTAATTACTGGTGCCAGCAGCATCAGACGCTTGCCTTCCGGCTGCGACAGGACATTATCAACCATCTGGCTAACGGTTTGTGCTGCCAGTGGGACGTCGTGGTCCGGGCAGCGCGGTTCACCGACGCGGGCAAACAGCAGGCGCAGATAGTCGTGAATTTCGGTAATGGTGCCTACCGTGGATCGCGGGTTGTGGGATGTCGATTTTTGTTCAATTGAGATGGCAGGAGACAGCCCCTCAATGTGGTCGACATCCGGTTTTTCCATCAGCGACAGAAACTGACGCGCGTACGCGGAAAGGGATTCAACGTAACGACGCTGCCCTTCGGCATATAACGTGTCGAAAGCAAGCGAGGATTTGCCTGAGCCCGAAAGCCCGGTGACGACAATCAGCTTGTCGCGCGGGATGACGAGGTTGATGTTTTTGAGATTATGGGTGCGGGCGCCCCGAACTTCGATCTTATCCATTCATCTTTCCCGGATTAAACGCTTTTTTGCCTGGCTGCATGGTGCTACCGGCGATCACAAACGGTTAATTATGACACAACCTAACCTGAATGGATATACAGTATTGGAATGCAAAACGCAGGTGTCTGTGCAACAATGTCTGGCTGAGGTTGTTTACTGGAATCGACCTCCCAACGTAGTAAAAGCGCTATTGGAAATGCTACAATCCCGCGCTTACACTTATTAAGAAACGTTTTTCAGGAGACACGATCATGGCCAGCAGAGGCGTAAACAAGGTGATTCTCGTCGGTAATCTGGGCCAGGACCCGGAAGTACGCTATATGCCGAATGGTGGCGCAGTTGCCAACATTACGCTGGCTACTTCCGAATCCTGGCGTGATAAAGCGACCGGTGAGATGAAAGAGCAGACTGAATGGCACCGCGTTGTGCTGTTTGGCAAACTGGCAGAAGTTGCCAGCGAATATCTGCGTAAAGGTTCTCAGGTCTACATCGAAGGTCAGCTGCGTACCCGCAAATGGACCGATCAGTCTGGCGTAGAAAAGTACACCACTGAAGTGGTTGTAAACGTAGGCGGTACCATGCAAATGCTGGGTGGCCGTCAGGGTGGTGGCGCTCCTGCTGGTGGTAACGCGGGTGGTGGTCAGCAGGGTGGTTGGGGTCAGCCTCAACAGCCGCAGGGTGGCAATCAGTTTAGCGGCGGTGCTCAGTCTCGTCCGCAGCAGTCAGCTCCGGCAGCACCGTCTAACGAACCGCCGATGGACTTTGACGACGACATCCCGTTCTAAGCATTCTGCTAAAAAGGCCCGTAAAGGGCCTTTTTTGTTTCGGGAAACGTAAAATGTCCGGCTCGATTGCATCCCAAATCTCTGCCCTTGAAAGTATTACACCACCACGCACATCGGCCTTCCTGATATTGGCTCCGGGTGGATCTCTGCTTCCACGCTAAACACTCTTTTTAGCATTTCCGGCTGCATTACCGCTTCTGGTGTTCCCTGCGCCGTCACGCGACCATTTGCCAGCACGACGAGGTGATCGCAATAGCGGCTCGCCTGATTCAGATCGTGCAGTACCGTCACTACCGTTTTTCCCTGCGCCTTGAGCTCGTCCATCAACCGCATTAGTTCGACCTGATGATTAATATCCAGCCAGGTCGTCGGCTCATCAAGCAACACGACAGGAGTGTCCTGCGCCAGCATCATGGCCAGAAATGCTCGCTGGCGCTGACCGCCAGACAGCTCGGTTAAACGTCTGTCTGCCAGAGCATGCATCTGCGTTTTCTCCATTGCAACGTTGACCCGGGAATGATCTCCGATAGAAAGTCGTCCCCATAAGGAAAGCCAGGGGCTGCGACCGTAACTCACCAACTCCCGGACGGTGATCCCCTCAGGAGTAAGGTGATGTTGGGGTAGCAGCGCCAGACGTTGGGCTAACTGGCGTGATGACAGGGTGTCAATTGGCTGGTCGTCGAGCATCACGGTACCCGATGTTGGGATGAGCAGACGCGAAAAGCAGTTCAACAGTGTTGATTTTCCGCAGCCGTTTGGTCCCAGTAGTGCGGTAATTTTCCCTGACGGCAGTGCGAGCGTAAGTCCGTCCAGAACCTGGCGAGTACCATAGTTGACGGTCAGATTTTCGGTATGTAATTTCATTTAACGCATTCTCACAAGCAGCCAGACAAAACATGGTGCGCCGATGATGGCTGTCAGTATCCCTGCCGGAAGCTCCAGCGGGGGATGGATAATTCGCGCCAGCAGATCGGCGACCAGCAACAGCAAAGCGCCAGTTAGCGCGGAAACTGGCAGCAGCCAGCGATGGCGACCGCCGGTCATTTTGCGCACCATGTGTGGCACCACCAGACCAATAAAACTGATTGGTCCACAAACGGCTACTCCGGTTGCGGCCATCGCCACCGCCAGCATTAGCCCGCAAAATTTTACGCGCGGAACGGCCACGCCAAGCGTCGCCGCGCGCGCATCGCCCAGTGCCAGCAGGTCGAGGTCGCGGCAAAAACGCAGGCTAAGGGGAAGAAATACCGCCAGCAATGGCACCGCGATTTTTACAAACGTCCAGTCGCGCCCCCACAAACTTCCGGTGAGCCACAACAAAGCACTGTTTACATCTTGCGGATGTGAAAGCATCAGGTAATCCGTCATGCTCGCCCAGCAGGCGGAAAGCGCCACGCCTGTTAACGCCAGCCGCATTGGCTGCGTGGTATCGGCCAGTATGCGTAGCAGCAACAACGCTGCAATACCGCCGCCAAATGCCAGTAGCGGCAGAAAAATTGCTGGCAGCGAGGGCAGTAGCAGCAATCCACTCACTGCCGCAAGACTGGCCGCATGGTTGACGCCGAGAATGTCCGGTGAGGCCAGCGGGTTGCGTACAATGCCTTGTACCAGCACGCCAGAAACCGCTAACGCGGCACCAACGAATATCGCCAGAATCAGTCTTGGTAGACGGTATTCCATCAACACGTAATAGTGTGTGCTGTCGGGACGCCAGTCAGTCAGCAGTGCTCGCCAGGGAACAGGGATCATCCCCATCTGTAGCGACAGCGAGGCGAATACCAGCAGAGCCAGCGCAATCAACATCACCAGGGAGGTTCTCATCCGCGCCTCCTGACCAGCCAGACAAAACACGGTGCGCCGATGAGCGCCAGCACTGCACCGGCAGGTAAATCACCAGGAAAGGCCAGGGCGCGGGCCAAAACGTCAGCCAGCAGCATGAACGTAGCACCCAACAACATGCTCATAGGCAGAACCTTGCGCTGATCGTACCCAATCCAGAATCGTGCCAGATGTGGCATCAGCAGACCGACAAATGCCACGGGGCCCGCCACGCTGACGCAGGCACCGACTAACGCCAGTACCAGAATATTGATGGTAAATCGCAATTTCGGCAGATTTACTCCCAACGTGTGGGCGGTACTATCCCCTATATTCAGCAAGTTAAGCTGGGTTGCCAGCAGCAGGATCGCCGGCGCTGCTATCGCCACAATCGGGAACAGATGCCAGAAATCCTGCCAGCGAACATGTGACACACCGCCAGCCAGCCAGTAAAAAATGCCCCAGGTATGATCTTCAGCCAGCAGTAGCGTGATCCGGGTGAATGCCATACAAAAGGCGGAAAGCGCGATCCCGGCGAGGATCAGCCGGTTTCGCTCCTGTGTATGACGAAAACCGCCTCCGGCGATCATGACCAGCATCCAACTTATACCACCACCACAGGTTGCGACGATGGCAAGTGGATATCCTGCCACTGGCGTGGGATTGAGGGCGCTGGTGAGCGCCATTGCCAGTGCGGCACCGCTGTTGATACTGAGCAGGGAAGGCGAGGCCAGTGGGTTATGGGTCAGGGTTTGCAGTAGCGATCCGGCTAGCGCCAGGCTTGCTCCCACCAGAATCGCGACCAGGCTTCTGGGTAAGCGGAGATTGTGGACCAGCGTTTGCGGGAGCGTCAGCGTATGGCCGGGGATCAACGCGCCTAAAGCATCCATACCGGAAACAGGGATGGCTGAGTAGCAAAACAGACTCAGCCAGAAAATAGCGATAAGCGCCGCAGCGGGAATACCCCACAACAGTGCTGGATGTTTAGGGTAAGTCATTTCATATCGTCAACTGACTGGTGCTGAAAGACCTTTACCGTATCGCTGGCAATGCGCTCGGCAGCAAAAATGCCGCGCATTCTGGCCCAGGTATTACTGTCAACGGCGGCAATTTGCTGTTTTTTCACCGCATCAAGCATTTGCCACAATGAGTCCTGTTGCCAGCGTTTAACGATACTTTCCTCGCGATAGTGTGCCACTAACAGCCATGACGGATTGATCGCCAGGAGTTGTTCAAGGCCTATCGAGGGGATGGGCGCACCCGCGATTGCTGGGGGGACGTTCAGGCCAAGAGCCGTTAATACGCCCCCGGTATAGGTCTCGCTGGAGTGCAGATTGAACTGCTGTTCGCGAGAGGTTCCAAATACCACGCTGGCCCCTTGCGGGAGAAGTTCGGCCCATTGAGCCATCTTCTGGCGATGTTGTTCCAGTCGTGCGGTCATCTGCTCTTTTTTACCGACAATATTCCCGATAATTGCGGCTGATTGCAGATTTTCTGCGTAGGTTTCGTTGCGGGATTTAAGCAACAGAACCGGGGCGATCTGCTGTAATGCACTATAGATGCCCGCGTGGCGGTGGCTGTCGGCAATAATCAGGTCTGGCTTCAGGGCGCTGATAGCCTCCAGACTTGGCTGGGCGCGCGTACCGACAGATTGCCAGGGTTTTAGATGCGCGCGAACCTCCGGAAGAATGCGGCCCGCATCACCATCATCGGCAATCCCCACCGGACTTATCTCCACCGCGGCCAGCGCATCGGCAAACGACAGTTCCAGCACCACAATCCGCTGTGGTGTTTTGTCGAGTGTAAAAGAGCCATGTTCATCCTGAACCGTGGCGGCAAAGGTGTGGCTGGCTACCAGCATCAGACCTGCAAATAGAAAACGAAAACATGCCAACATATGTACTCCCGGAGCCGGATAGCGCAGTGTTTTCTGGCCTGCATTGGTGTACCTGCAGGCCAGATGAGTGTTTATACCCGTCATTCTTCAAGCTGGTTGGGTGTTGGCTGCCCTTACTCACCCCAGTCACTTACTTGTGTAAGCTCCAGGGGCTTCGCTCTGTTGCCGCCTACAAGCAACTCGAATTATTTGGGGTATACGTCGCTGTCGGAAAAAGAACCCTTATCAGAACTTCAGCGAGCCTTGCAGGTACAGCGTGCGGGGCTGTCCGGTGTAGATACCTTTGTTGTTATCGTCATACGAGCGGGTGTAGTACTCATGGTCGAAAATGTTCTTCACACCGAATGCCAGATTCAGGTCTGCCATCTGTGGGCCGAAGTCATACGCCACGCGAGCTCCCCACAGCATATAGCCGGGGATCCGTCCGGTGCTGCCGTCTGCGCTCTCTTTCTCAGTGTTTGCATTATCTGCAAACTGGCTGGACTGGAAATCGCTGTTCAGGTTGAAGGTCCAGCTACCCGGCTTGTAATCCACACCGAGCGTGCCTTTATGTTTCGGCGAGAAAGGAACCTGGTTGCCGTAGGTATCGCCTTTTTCACGAATTTCGGCGTTTACATAGGCGTAGTTTGCATAGATGGATACGTTATCGAACGTGGGCGTCAGGCTGCCGAGATCGTAACGAGCCTGAGTTTCCAGGCCGGTATGGCGCGTTTTGCCGCGTGCGGTAACGGTGTCATTGGTTTGGTTAGAGTCGTACTGATTATTAAAGTTAATCAGGAACAACCCCATTTCCGCCGTTAACGCTCCGCCGTCGTATCGGGTTCCGAGCTCCCAGGTTCGCGCTTTTTCCGGTTCCACGTTGCCGCTTTCCACAGCCTTGCCAATTTGGCTGTACTGTACGGTGCCGAATGAGCCTTCTGTGTTGGCATAGAGATTCCAGCTGTCTGTAAGATGATAGAGAACGTTCAATGCCGGAAGCGGAGCGTTATAGCTCACTTCCTGATGTGTTTTTTTGATGTTGTTGTTCTGATACGACTCGATATGCTCAAAACGCATACCTGGCGTAATGGTCCAGTTGCCGATATCAATTCTGTCATCCAGATACCAGGCATGCGCTTCAGTACCGGAGCGGGTATCACGATCGTGTGGGCTGGATGTTGAAGGTAACTGCCCGCTCGCTGCTGCGCTGAAATAGCGCATCTCATGCGTTGATTCGTTGACATAGCGATAACCTACACCGACTTCATGCGCGGAAGAGCCGATCATAAAGCTCTGGCTGTAGCGTGGTTCAATGCCGCGAACCCAGTAGTAACGTGGCGAAAGCGTGAGGTTTTTTCCCTGATCCAGAAAACCGCTACGCAGGGTTTGTGTATAAAAGCCCTGGATATTGAATTTATGTTGGCTGTCCGGCTGGAACTGGTACCCGAGGCTGGCCAGTTTTCTGCGGCCCCAGAAGCGATCATATGGACGGGTGGATTGCCAGCGGTCGGCGTCATAGTCGGCGCGAGACAGTCCACCAGGCATGTCGGCTTCACCATCGTAGTATTGCAAAAGACTATTGAATGAGTGGGCTTCGTTCGGCGAATATTTGCTTTTTAGCATGATATCGTCGATACGGGTGGCGCTGTGTTCACGCCAGTCACTACCACGGGTGCCGGAATAGAGCAGAGCAGAGCCGAAGCCGTTATCTGCCGTGCCGCCAATCATCAGATTGTGCGTTTCTTTCGGATTATTTTGTGATGAGGTTGGACTCAGTTGCCCCTCCGTCCCGGCTTCAATACCGAAGTCTTGTGGGATCGCGCGGGTGACGAAGTTCACTACGCCGCCGACACTTTGCGGTCCATAGCGCACCGCGCCGCCGCCGCGAACCACATCAATGGCATCCATATTGCCCAGAGAGACCGGTGCTAGCGAGAGTTGTGGTTGACCGTAGGGGGCAAACGGAACGGGGATGCCGTCCATAAGCACCGTTGAACGGCTTGCCAGGCGTGGGTTGAGGCCGCGAATGCCGAAGTTCATTGCCAGATCGTGGCTGCCGGTACCGTTATTTTCTGGGGCGTTGACGCCAGGAATACGGTTAAGCGCTTCGCGCATTGTCGTTGCACCGGTTTTGATAAAATCATCGCGGCGGATAACGTCACGTGCTCCGGCATGTTCAAAGACGTCGTTTTCACGGGCATCGCCCAGCCAGTCGCCGACCACAGTCAATGAGTCTTCAGTCGCAACGGGGGCGGGTTCCAGCGTCCAGGTGTTATCTCCGAGCGATTTCTCCTGCAGGCCACTGCCTTTTAATAGCGCATGCAGACCCTCGTCGAGATTAAAGTCCCCTTGCAGACCATCGCTGTGTTTGCCGCGCGTCAGCGAGGCATCAACCGACAGAATAATACCGCTGCGCGTAGCGTACTGGTTCAGCGCTTTGTCTAAATCCCCTGCGGCAATATTAAATTGTGTCGCGATTGCAGGGAGCGAAGCAAGCCCGGCGAGCGGGAGCAGGCTTAAACGAATCCACATCCCCAGAGATGCTGTGTTATGAAAGGCCATCACGTCTCCATCATATTATTTTGTATTTTCATTAATGAAGTCGAACGACCAGAGGAAAAGGGACAATAGAAATGATAATTTTTTTCGTTATCGTTTAACTGATGGGGCTGAGAGTGACCCAATAGCGGGTAACAAACTGAATTTTAACGGGGAGTGTTTTGGCTATCGCATTCAGCACTGCATCAGTATTTTCTAATGGAAAAGTTCCTGTCAGACGTAATCCGGCGATGGCAGGATCGCAGCGCAGAATGCCGGGGCGATAGCGAGAGAGGGTGGTAATAACGTCTTCCAGTGGTTTGTCGCTGAAGCTGAGCACGCCTTGCGTCCAACTCGCTGATTCGTTATTAAGCGGCTGTACATGACCAAATTGTGATGCGCTGAAAACCAGCATTTCACCCTGCTGGATCACCCGTATTTGGTGGGGCTCGCTGGCAAGACGCACTTCAACCGCATGCTGATGGACGCTAAGATGCGTTTCATCGCTCAGTTGGGTAACAGTAAATTCTGTACCCAGTGCGGTGAGTTGCCCCTGACGCGTCTGTACACGGAAGGGGCGCTGTAGATCATCTTTCCCGGTGGTAATTGCAATTTCACCGTACCACAGGCGTACCAGGCGTTGCTGATCGTCAAATTTTACGTTTACTGCGCTGTCGGTATTCAGTGAAAGTAGAGTGCCATCTTGCAGTTTTTGTCGCTGGATTTGCCCTTTCGCGGTCCGGTAATCCGCGCGTAACCCTTCCCCTGTTTCTGAGTGCCAGAGCGACCAGCCGCTTCCTGCACAGGCGAGGATCAGCAAGCCTTTCAGTACATGGCGACGAGTCAGGCGGGTATCATTCAACGTCCGACTGGCAAGGTTTCCTGGTACGCTGTTCATCTGGCAACGCAGATTTTCAACCTGCTGCCATGCCCACTGGTGATCTCTGTCCTGTTCATACCATTGTTGCCAGCGGGCTTCCTGCTGAGGGCTGACACGTTCACCGGTCAATACAGCGTACCAGTGAGAGGCTGAACGTAATGCCTGGCGACGGGAATCGGTAAGTGTTGTTTTCACAGGTCGTGCTCCAGACGGAACAGCAGGCAGTGCTCAGTGGCTTTAGCGACGTACTTTTTCACCGAGCTTACCGATACGCTCAGTCGCTGCGCGATATCGCTATAAGTAAGACCATCGAGTTGAGAAAGCAGGAAGGCATATCTGGCTTTGGTGCTCAGTCCGTCCAGCATCTGGTCAACAAGTTGTAACGTTTCAAGATGAGACTGCTTTTCTTCTGCAGAAGGTGCCAGCGCTTCGGGTAACTGTGCGAGCATCTCCAGATACGCTCTTTCCAGTGCATTACGGCGGAACAGGTCGATCATTACCCGCTTAGCGATGGTGCATAAAAATGATTTTGGATCGCGAATGGCGGCGAGTGACTCACCATTGATAACACGTAGAAAAGTATCCTGAGCGACATCATCGGCATCGAATGCTGATTGTAATTTTCGCGTCAGCCAGTGGGTTAACCAACCGTGATGCGCACGGTACAACGATTCAAACGAGAGAGGGGCGCACTGAGCAGGATTAGACATGGCCGATAGTTTCAACAGTTAATCATCACGGCGGCATGTTAATATGAGAATGGTTATCATTTCAATGTTGGCGGAGGAATTTGTACATGAGAGAGAATAATTGACTGATTTTGTGGGTAATAAAAAGCCTCCATGCAGGAGGCTCATTGGGGTCAGGTCAGTACCATCGGCCAGTCTGGTGGTGTATGGCTCATTACTTCCACCATTACAGATTCGATGTTCTTCCAGATAGCAGAGACATCCACCAGAGTGATACCAAGTAATCCGGTCGCAAACCAGCAGGCAAAAACAACCCCTAAACCGCTGCTGATGACAGCCAGACCAATATAATCTGATTTACGAAACCGAATATTGAGCATACTGGCTAAAAACATGAGCACCGCGCTGAGCAGTTGCCACCGCAGAAGAGCCACGCCAGTTGTTATTGTTGCCATGAAAAATGTCCTCAGAAAATCTGATGCCCAGGACAGCGCGGGGGGATTCACAGGGGGTGTGGCTCTCTGGCTATCGACGGGCATTTACATGAATGAAACGTTGTTTCTGTTACATGATTTTTGTGAACTATATCACATATGCTCGTTTGTTCACCAGTGTTGAACGCTATTTTTGTCGGCTTATAGCCATGCTAAAATTGTGGTTATATTGAGAGCGAGCAGATAATAAAGTATTCACAATATAAGATGCATTCATACTGCCTGTTATCTTTATCCTAAATTAATCTTTAAATTTTTTAATGTGTTTTTTTTATGCAGCCAGTATTACGCCCATAAAACATTACGACTTCTGGATAATGTTGTTCCTGAATAAGCTAAACTCTAAGTTTGGCTTACGGAAAAATAATATCATCATCAACTAATATCAGACTTTTACATAGAGAAGTCTGTTGCTAATACTGATAGATTCATGCAACTTAGCTAGCTGGTGTTTATAGCATCCTGCCTTGATGGGTACTGGCATATACGATACAGGGAAATAGGGCTGACATGACTCACAGTGCGCGACGCAAGACGCTGAGGCTACTCGGAACGTTCATGGTGGTAATGCTCCCCGTGGTACTGGCGTTATGGTTTGCTCACTTGAGGGCAATGTCCGAAACCCGCAATCAACTCCGCTCTTTTGCTCAACTGGTGTTAAATAAAACGGAACTGGTGATCCAGCAGGCTGATTTAGCTCGCGATATGGCCCAACTGTATCAAGGGAAGATGTGTACCCCTGAACATCAGAAAAGCATGCTGAATATTATTCGCGGTCGCTTATATATCAGTGAGCTAATTTATGCGCAGGCTGATCGTTTTTTGTGCTCTACATCGTTAGTACCCCCTGCCTCGTATATTATGCCGACCGCTGACTATAAGCGTACACCGGACATCTCCATCTATTACTATCGCGATACGCCTTTTTTCTCCGGCTACAGAATGACGTATATGCAAAGGGGAAACTACGTTGTCGTTATCAATCCATTATCTTACAGCGAGGTAATGTCAGACGATCCAGGTCTGGCCTGGGGAGTATATGATACGGTTACGGATTCCTTCTTCTCTGCAAGTGAAGGGGTAAACGTTGCGCAATTATTGCCGTTGGTGCGCGGCGCAGCCTCTACGTTCCAGCAAGGTAATCGCTTCTATACCATCGTTCGTTCTGAAAAGCGGCCAATTGCGATTATTGTGTCGACGACAGGCGATCGCGTAATTCAAAATTTCTATCATGAAGCTGCGTTAACACTTCCCTTCGGGGCAATTAGCAGCATTCTGATACTGTTAATGTGGTGGCGTACGCGTCAGCAATACTACTCTCCCCGCCGCCTGTTAAAACGCGCGATCAAAAAACGTCAGCTTTGTCTGCATTATCAGCCAATCATTGATATCAAAAATGGTAAATGCGTCGGGGCCGAAGCTTTGCTGCGCTGGCCTGGCGGAAAAGGTGAAGTAATGAGTCCGACAGAATTTATTCCGCTGGCAGAAAAAGAGGGAATGATAGAGAAGATCACGGATTACGTGGTGGAAGAAGTGTTCAACGATCTGGGCTATTTTTTATCGGCGCACCCTCAGCTTTATATCTCAATAAACCTTTCCGCTTCTGATTTTCATTCATCCCGACTGATTGCCTTAATTGCCGATAAAACACGCGAGTATTCGGTGCAAGCGCAGCAGATTAAAGTTGAGGTGACTGAACGCGGATTTATTGATGTGCATAAAATGACCCCGGTCATCCAGGCATTTCGTCAGGCGGGTTATGAAGTCGCGTTTGATGATTTTGGTACGGGGTATTCCAACCTGCATAACCTGTCTTCATTGAATGTTGATATTCTGAAGATCGATAAATCTTTTATCAGTACGCTAGCCACCAATAGCACCAGCCACCTGATTGCGGAACATATCATCGAGATGGCGCAAAGTTTACATCTGAAAACTATTGCAGAAGGTGTAGAAACGTCGGAGCAGATCAAGTGGCTGCTGGAGCGCGGCGTACAGTACTGTCAGGGATGGTACTTCGCGAAGGCGTTGCCGCCACAGGAATTCATGCACTGGCTCCAGCGATCGCCCGCCATACTGTCGCAAAGCGGGCAATAATCTTACAGGCGATGACGGTAGTCGCTGGGAGTACGATCAAACTCGCGGCGGAACACGCGTGAGAACGTTTGTTGCGATACATAACCCAGATCCATCGCGATATCAAAAATAGGCCGCTCGGTGTTACGCAACTCGACTGCGGCCAGCAGAAGTCGACGCTGACGGATATAGTCGCCCAGCGTCTGACGCATCACCGTGCGGAACATCCGCTGTAAATACCACTTCGAATAGCCTGATTTTTTCGCGACCACCTCAATATTCAGCGGTTGGTCGATATGTTCATCAATCCATTCAATAAGGGTCTGAATAATTTGCTGATGGGACATATAGTTGCCTCTTGCTCAGTGTTCGATTCGTCGTTTTGTCTGTGGGCGAGTATAATTCCTCAAGTTAACTTGAGGTAAAGCGATTTATGGAAAAGAAATTACCCCGCATAAAAGCTCTGCTAACGCCTGGTGAAGTCGCAAAACGTAGCGGTGTGGCGGTATCAACTTTGCATTTCTATGAAAGCAAAGGCTTAATCAGTAGCATGCGCAATAGCGGCAATCAGCGTCGATATAAACGTGATGTGCTGCGCTATGTCGCGATTATCAAGATTGCTCAGCGCATAGGCATTCCGCTGGCGACGATTGGCGACGCGTTCGGTGTCTTGCCAGAAGGGCACTCGCTTAGTGCGAAAGAGTGGAAGCAACTCTCGTCGCAATGGCGTGAGGAACTGGATCGACGCATTCATACCCTGGTGGCGTTACGAGATGAGCTGGACGGCTGCATTGGTTGTGGTTGTTTGTCGCGCAGCGATTGTCCGTTGCGTAACCCAGGCGATCAGCTTGGTGAGCAGGGGACAGGGGCGCGATTGCTGGAAGATGATTGATGTGAAATATACGATGGGCATATCCCTTAAACAACATGAAGTATGACGGGGATAAAACTAAAGCGCCACAGAGGGCGCTTTAGTTTGGTTCCGGTCTTTGTCTTTCACTCTATCCCGCTGGTTCACGGGAGGGTTTCCCCCGACATCAACACCCCTCAGTCGAGCACATTAGGGGAGGTTCCGGCTTGTGTTGATAAGTTAATTGTAAGCCAGTTCAGGGTATTTGCCAGTGTATTGAGGGTTTTTTCGCCTAAAAATTTCCCACAACTCCACCAATTTTTCTGCGTAACTTTGCGTCCAAAACAAAACGATTGTTGCGACAACTCAGCGAAATTTGTTGCCAGATTGCGCATTGACGATAACGTTTGCGCATCGACTGTCTATTTCTTGTACGTTATAAGAAGAAATGAGTAAAAACTGGCAAAGTTCAGTTGAAAACCGTCGTATGATCGCTGGATAATCGTTTGCTTTTTTTTACCACCCGTCTTTTTATGCGCGAAGCTAAACGTTTGCTTTTTTGCGACACCCCTATTGACGCAAACCTGGCACATGGAGAAAACGTTTAGCAGGCAGTGGATTGTCCATCACGCATAGGGACGAAAAAATAAACTCTCAGGGGATGTTTTCTATGTCTACGCCTTCAGCGCGTACCGGCGGTTCACTCGACGCCTGGTTTAAAATTTCACACCGTGGCAGTACCGTCCGTCAGGAAGTCGTTGCCGGATTAACGACGTTCCTGGCGATGGTCTACTCTGTTATCGTGGTTCCAGGAATGCTGGGTAAAGCCGGGTTCCCGCCTGCTGCTGTATTTGTGGCGACCTGTCTGGTGGCAGGGGTTGGTTCGATTGTGATGGGCCTGTGGGCAAACCTGCCGCTGGCTATTGGCTGCGCCATTTCGTTAACGGCATTTACTGCATTCAGCCTGGTTCTGGGACAGCATATCAGCGTGCCTGTCGCGCTGGGTGCGGTGTTCCTGATGGGGGTCCTGTTTACCATCATTTCTGCAACCGGTATTCGTAGCTGGATCCTGCGCAACCTGCCACAAGGTGTTGCGCACGGCACCGGTATTGGTATCGGCCTGTTCCTGCTGCTGATTGCGGCAAACGGTGTTGGTCTGGTCATTAAGAATCCGCTGGATGGTCTGCCGGTTGCCCTGGGTGACTTCGATACCTTCCCGGTCATTATGTCGCTGATTGGTCTGGCGGTGATTATTGGCCTTGAAAAACTGAAAGTACCAGGCGGCATTTTACTGACCATTATTGGTATTTCCGTGGTCGGCCTGATTTTCGACCCCACCGTACACTTTTCCGGTATTTTCGCTATGCCTTCTCTGAGCGATGCTGAAGGTAATTCGCTGATTGGTAGCCTGGATATTATGGGCGCACTGAACCCTGTCGTCCTGCCGAGCGTGCTGGCGCTGGTGATGACTGCAGTCTTCGATGCGACGGGTACTATCCGTGCTGTGGCCGGGCAGGCGAATCTGCTGGACAAAGACGGGCAGATTATTGATGGTGGCAAAGCGTTAACCACCGACTCCCTGAGCAGCGTGTTCTCCGGTTTGGTGGGCGCAGCACCGGCGGCGGTGTACATTGAATCCGCAGCAGGTACGGCGGCTGGCGGTAAAACTGGTCTGACGGCGATCACCGTCGGCGTTTTATTCCTGCTGATCCTGTTCCTCTCTCCGCTCTCTTATCTTGTTCCTGCTTATGCAACGGCTCCAGCACTGATGTACGTCGGTCTGTTGATGCTGAGCAATGTGGCGAAAATCGACTTCGCTGACTTTGTTGATGCGATGGCGGGTCTGGTGACAGCCGTGTTCATCGTGCTGACCTGTAACATCGTTACCGGCATTATGATTGGCTTTGCCACGCTGGTTATTGGTCGTATCGTTTCTGGTGAATGGCGCAAGCTAAACATTGGGACCGTGGTGATTGCTGTAGCGCTGGTAGTCTTCTACGCAGGCGGTTGGGCTATCTGATCCTGATACGCTGATGATCCTGAAAACGGGTGGCTTTTGCCGCCCGTTTTTATTTTCAGAACACATCTCGTTGTCTTTTGCGTTACTCTGAAGTAGATAGAATTGAGGCACGACGCTTCTCGTCACATATCATAAGAAACATCGCAAACAGGGAACGCATGGAAATCTTCTTCACCATACTTATCATGACCCTTGTGGTCTCGTTGTCGGGGGTATTAACTCGCGTATTGCCCTTCCAGGTCCCTTTACCTCTCATGCAGATCGCCATTGGCGCCTCGCTGGCATGGCCGACGTTTGGTTTGCATGTGGAGTTCGACCCCGAACTGTTTCTGGTTCTGTTCATCCCTCCTTTGCTGTTTGCCGACGGCTGGAAAACGCCAACGCGTGAGTTTCTCGAGCACGGTCGGGAGATCTTCGGCCTGGCTCTGGCGCTCGTTCTGGTCACGGTTATCGGGATTGGTTTTATGATTTACTGGCTGGTGCCGGGGATTCCGCTGATCCCCGCTTTCGCACTGGCTGCCGTGTTGTCGCCAACCGATGCCGTCGCGCTTTCCGGCATTGTCGGTGAAGGGCGTATACCGAAGAAAATCATGGGTATCCTGCAGGGTGAAGCGTTAATGAACGACGCTTCTGGCCTGGTATCGCTGAAATTTGCCGTCGCCGTGGCGATGGGTACGATGGTGTTTACCGTCGGCGGTGCGACGGTTGAGTTCTTCAAGGTAGCGATTGGCGGTATCCTGGCCGGTTTTGTTGTCAGTTGGTTGTACGGCCGCTCTCTGCGTTTTCTCAGCCGCTGGGGCGGTGATGAGCCAGCAACGCAAATCGTCCTGCTGTTCCTGCTGCCGTTTGCTTCTTACCTGATTGCTGAACACATTGGCGTATCCGGGATCCTTGCCGCGGTCGCTGCCGGGATGACGATTACCCGTTCTGGCGTAATGCGGCGCGCGCCTCTGGCGATGCGTTTACGTGCTAACAGCACCTGGGCAATGCTGGAGTTCGTCTTTAACGGCATGGTATTCCTGCTGTTAGGGCTGCAGTTGCCAGGAATCCTGGAATCGTCGCTGGTGGCGGCAGAAGCTGATCCAAACGTCGAAACCTGGATGTTGTTTACTGATATCGTCCTGATTTATGTCGCGCTGATGCTGGTGCGTTTTGGCTGGCTGTGGACGATGAAAAAATTCAGCATGCGCTTCCTGAAGAAGAAGCCGATGGAGTTTGGCTCCTGGACGACGCGTGAAATCCTGATCGCGTCCTTTGCCGGCGTGCGTGGTGCAATCACACTGGCTGGTGTGCTCTCTATTCCGTTACTGCTCCCGGATGGTAGCGGCTTCCCGGCGCGTTATGAATTAGTATTTCTTGCTGCCGGCGTCATTCTGTTCTCGCTGTTTGTTGGCGTGGTGATGCTGCCAATTCTGCTGCAACATCTCGAAGTGGCCGATCACTCTCAGCAACTGAAAGAAGAGCGCATTGCCCGTGCGGCGACGGCCGAAGTGGCGATTGTCGCCATCCAGAAAATGGAAGAGCGTTTGGCTGCGGATACCGAAGAGAATATTGATAATCAGTTGCTGACTGAGGTGAGCTCCCGCGTTATTGGTAATTTGCGTAGACGTGCCGATGGGCGAAACGATGTAGAAAGCTCCATGCAGGAAGAGAACCTGGAACGGCGCTTCCGTCTGGCGGCACTGCGTTCAGAGCGGGCGGAGCTGTACCATCTGCGTGCTACGCGTGAGATCAGCAATGAAACGTTGCAGAAGCTACTGCACGATCTGGATTTGCTGGAAGCGCTGTTAATCGAGAACCAATAAACGGTTGTGCCTGATGGCGCTACGCTTATCCGGCCTACGAATCGGCAATACTGATGTAGGCCGGATAAGGCGTTAAGCCGCATCCGGCAATTTATGACTCTTGCGTTAACCAAAACCCTTCGCAACATTTCAGCCACGCCTGGGCGCTGTGCGACAGATACACGCCTTCACGCCAAATCATGCCCAACTGCCAGCGTAAATTACTTTCCAGCGGGATCCAGCGCAGCGTCTGCTTATCCAGCCGCTGGCAGATCGGCTCTGGCAAAATAGCGATCCCGACCCCGGCTTGCACCATCGCCGCCAGAAAGTCCCACTGCCCGCTACGCACCGCGATTCGCGGCTTAACGTTGTGCTGATTAAACAGTTCAAGTAGCTGACGGCTGAGAGCAAAATCTTCGTTGTAGATCAGTAACGGATGCTCAGCCAGTGCTTCGGGTGAAATGGAATCGCAGGTTGTCCACTGGCCGGATCGTGGCACAAGTACGCAGAGTGGGTGGCTGAAAAGAGGTAAGGTTGCCAGTCCGCTCTCTTCTTCGACCGGTAGCGCCGTCATTGCCACGTCCAGATCGCCATTCATCACTGCCTGCTGGACGGTTAAGCCGCCAAATTCAGATACCTTCAGTTCCACGCCGGGATAGCGCTGGCGAAACAGGCTGATTGGCCCCGCCATAAGCATGCCGACCATCGGGGGGATCCCGAGTCGCAGGATCCCTTTATTGAGATGGTTAATGTCGCTGAGTTCTGCTTCGAGTTGCCGAAATTCGGCCAGGATCGCCAGACCACGCTCAAACACCACCTGTCCGGTGTCGGTCAACAACAGCCGACGTCCGTCACGAATTAACAGCGTGCAATTAAGCTCGTCTTCAAGGTTCTTCAACATTTTGCTGATGGTGGGTTGGGTGACAAAGAGCTTCTCCGCTGCGCGGGTGAAACTCTGCTGACGTACTACCTCAACAAAATATCGCAGCGTTCTGATATCCATGATTATTCCTTAAGACTATGCCTGCAATGAGTTTAATTCATTTCAGTCCTGGGGGGAGGCTCTCTATACTGGCGCTCTCTATTTTTTAAGGACATTCCCTCATGGCTGTGGCGATAAGCCGCGTGACGCCTGCCGTTATTTACCGACTCCAGATACCCGTTCAGGTACTGTTGTACGCAGGTTTATTTGTTTTTGCCCAATATCTTGTCTCCTGGCTACACCTGCCGCTTCCTGCCAATCTGGTAGGGATGATTTTGATGTTGGCGTTGATTGTCTGCCGGGTTATCCCACTTAACTGGATACGTGCAGGCGCCCGCTGGTTACTGGCTGAAATGCTGCTGTTTTTTGTTCCGGCTGTTGTGGCTGTCGTGAACTATACGCAACTGTTGCTGGTCGATGGTTGGCGCATTTTTGCTGTTATTGCGATCAGTACGCTGATGGTACTTGGTGCAACCGCATGGGTAGTAGATAAAGTGTATCGCTATGAAATGAGCAGGTTAAACCGTGAGTAACTTCCAGTTAAGCGTGCTTTGCCTGGTGATAACGCTAGGTATCTATTTTGCCAACAAGCGTCTGTATCGCCGCTTTCGTAAATTACCGCTGATGCCGCTGGTTCTTACTCCGGCCCTGTTGGTACTGATGCTGGTTTTTGGCCACATTTCCTGGCAAAACTATATTGGTGAATCTCACTGGCTGCTGTGGCTGTTAGGCCCGGCGACCATCGCTTTTGCCGTTCCGGTTTACGATAATCTCGCGGTGATTAAGCGCCACTGGATGTCTCTGACAGCAGGTGTTGTCACAGCAACGCTGGTGGCTGTGACCAGCTCCGTCTGGCTGGCACGTCTGTTCATGTTACCCGATGAGATCCAACGCAGTCTGGCAGTACGCTCTGTCACCACACCGTTTGCGCTGGCGGCGGCGGAGCCGTTAGGCGGTCAACCGGATCTGGTGGCGTTGTTCGTAGTAGTTACTGGCGTGTTCGGTATGGCGGTCGGCGATGTGCTGTTTCTGCGGCTCTCTATTCGCGAAGGTATGGCGAAAGGGGCGGGATTTGGTGCGGCGTCCCACGGTGCGGGTACGGCGCGCTCTTATGAACTTGGTCAGCAGGAGGGGGTTGTCGCCAGTCTGGTGATGATGCTCTCCGGTGTGGTGATGGTTCTGGTCGCACCGTTGGTGGCTACATTGATGTTTTGAGAGAAAATGAACTCCTCCGACCCGCAGGCCGGAGGAGGAGAGAGACTATTAGTTAGTGCGCGCGACCCTGCTCTACACCGTACCCGGTCTGGGAACGGATGAACTGAGCACGGAACTGCTCCCGCTCACGGTTACCTTCTGCTGAGTTATCCGTAGCGGAGAAGAACCAAATCCCGAGGAACGCAACGCTGATAGAGAACAGCGCCGGGTATTCATACGGGAAAATAGCTTTTTCGTGGCCGAGAATTTGCACCCAAATAGTCGGGCCAAGAATCATCAGCACTACTGCCGTCAACAGACCTAACCAGCCACCCAACATAGCGCCTCGCGTGGTCAGTTTTGACCAGTACATAGAAAGCAGAATGATTGGGAAGTTACAGCTGGCAGCGATAGCGAAGGCCAGACCCACCATGAAGGCGATGTTCTGATTTTCAAACAATACGCCGAGCACGATAGCGATCACGCCCAGTACCAGCACAGTAATTTTTGAAACACGCAGTTCGTCACGCTCGGTTGCGCCTTTGCGGAACACGTTAGCATACAGGTCGTGAGAAACTGCTGATGCGCCTGCCAGCGTCAGACCGGCAACCACCGCCAGAATTGTGGCAAATGCCACGGCTGAGATAAAGCCGAGGAACAGGTTGCCGCCTACCGCATTCGCCAGGTGCACCGCCGCCATGTTATTACCGCCAATCAGCGCGCCAGCCGCGTCTTTGTACACCGGATTAGCACCGACCAGCATGATGGCGCCAAAGCCGATGATAAAGGTCAGAATGTAGAAATAACCCATAAAACCGGTGGCATAGAACACGCTCTTACGCGCTTCGCGGGCATCGCTGACCGTGAAGAAGCGCATCAGAATATGTGGCAATCCTGCAGTACCGAACATTAACCCGAGTCCCAACGACAACGCGGAGATCGGATCTTTTACCAGCCCGCCAGGACTCATAATGGCCGACCCTTTCGGGTGTACCGCCATGGCTTCGGTGAACAGGTTGTTGAAGCTGAAGCCGACGTGTTTCATCACCATGAATGCCATAAAGCTGGCGCCGAACAACAGCAGTACGGCTTTGATGATTTGCACCCACGTAGTTGCCAGCATGCCGCCGAACAACACGTACATCATCATCAGTACGCCAACCAGCACCACGGCAATGTGATAGTTCAGACCGAACAGCAACTGGATAAGTTTACCGGCGCCTACCATCTGGGCAATCAGGTACAGCGCCACCACCACCAGTGAACCGCAGGCAGACAGAATACGAATTGGCCCTTGTTTCAGGCGATAAGAGGCGACGTCAGCAAAGGTGTAACGACCAAGGTTACGCAGACGTTCAGCAATCAGGAACAGAATGATTGGCCAGCCGACCAGGAAGCCCAGCGAGTAAATCAGACCGTCATAGCCAGAGGTAAAGACCAGCGCGGAAATCCCGAGAAACGAGGCCGCTGACATATAGTCGCCAGCAATTGCCAGCCCGTTCTGGAAGCCGGTGATATTGCCGCCAGCGGTGTAATAGTCGTTACGCGACCGTACGCGTTTAGAGGCCCAGTAGGTAATACCGAGCGTAAAGACGACGAAGATCAGGAACATAACAATCGCCTGCCAGTTGGTTGGCTGGCGTTGGACTGCACCGCTAATAGCATCCGCCGCATTTGCGGCGAAGGGCAGCGTGGCGGCAAGCGCCGTCAGGACTCTCTTCATGATGCTTTAACCTCGTGCAGAACCGCATTGTTAAGACGATCGAATTCACCGTTTGCCCGCCAGATATAGATCCCGGTCAGAATGAAGGAGATAAGGATCACGCCCACCCCAATCGGAATACCCCGGGTAACGCTGGTTCCCGCATGCAGCGGCGTTCCCAGCCAGCCAGGCGCAAAGGCAATCAGTAAAATAAAGCTGATATAAACCACCAGCATGATGATGGACAGAACAGCGGCAAACCGTTGCCTTTTTTCAACTAATTCCCTGAAACGCGCACTGTCTTCTATCCGCTGATAAATATTGTCATTCATCACAGAGCTCTCCAGAGGTCCCCCTGCGTCTTTCGCGTTACAGGCTTGTTGGCCGCACTCACCCACCCCAGTGACATAGTGAACTCTGTTCTTGGGGATATGCTCGTTTGTCGCCTTCCTGTAACGCGAAATCCTTTGGGGGAGGTTTTTATATTTCCCTCCCGGTGAAGAGAGGGTAGGGTCAGATTTGTAGGCCGGATAAGACGTTTTGGCGTCGCCATCCGGCATTTTCAGGACTTTGTTAGGATGGCATCGCGATAGCCTGCTTCTCTTCGAGCAGTTTCTCTACCACGCCTGGATCGGCGAGGGTCGAGGTATCGCCCAGATTGCTGGTATCGCCCGCCGCAATTTTGCGCAGAATACGGCGCATGATTTTGCCGGAGCGGGTTTTCGGTAGTGAGTCAGTCCAGTGCAGCACATCTGGCGTTGCCAGCGGGCCAATTTCTTTACGCACCCAGTTGCGAACTTCAGCGTACAACTCAGGTGACGGCTCTTCGCCGTGGTTGAGTGTGACGTAAGCGTAGATCGCCTGGCCTTTGATGTTATGTGGAATACCGACTACCGCGGCTTCGGCGATTTTCGGATGCGACACCAGCGCCGACTCGATTTCCGCCGTACCCAGACGGTGACCGGAGACGTTCAGCACGTCATCAACGCGTCCGGTGATCCAGTAATACCCATCTTCGTCACGACGCGCGCCGTCGCCGCTGAAGTACATATTCTTGAAAGTAGAGAAGTAGGTCTGCTCGAAGCGCTCGTGATCGCCAAACAGGGTTCTCGCCTGACCCGGCCAGGAGTCGGTAATAACCAGATTGCCTTCGGTAGCGCCTTCCAGCGGATTACCCTCGTTATCAACGATGGCGGGTTGTACGCCAAAGAACGGGCGCGTCGCGGATCCGGCTTTCAGCTTGGTTGCACCCGGCAGTGGGGTGATCATGAAGCCACCGGTTTCGGTCTGCCACCAGGTATCGACGACCGGGCATTTTTCGTTACCAATTTTCTTCCAGTACCACTCCCACGCTTCCGGGTTGATAGGTTCGCCCACCGATCCCAGAATACGCAGCGATGAACGGTCAGTACCTTCAATCGCTTTATCACCTTCTGCCATCAGGGCGCGAATTGCGGTTGGTGCGGTATAGAGAATATTCACCTGGTGCTTGTCCACAACCTGCGACATACGCGCAGGCGTTGGCCAGTTGGGGACGCCTTCAAACATCAGTGTCGTTGCACCGCAGGCCAGCGGGCCGTACAGCAGATAGCTGTGTCCGGTAACCCAGCCCACATCAGCGGTACACCAGTAGATATCCCCCTGATGATAATCAAAGACATACTTAAAGGTCGTCGCCGCGTAAACCAGATAACCGCCAGTGGTGTGTAGCACGCCTTTCGGTTTACCGGTGGAGCCGGAGGTATACAGGATAAACAGCGGATCTTCCGCGTTCACTTCTGCCGGCTGATGTTCAGGACTCGCTTTTTCAATAAGATCGGACCACCACAGGTCACGACCTTCCTGCCAGTCTGTCTTCCCACCGGTGCGTTTGAGGACCACTACATGCTCAACGGTTTTCACGTTCGGGTTTTTTAGCGCATCATCCACATTCTTTTTCAGTGGGATGCCGCGTCCGGCGCGCACACCTTCATCAGCGGTGATCACCAGGCGTGAATTTGAGTCAATGATACGTCCGGCAACGGCTTCCGGTGAGAAACCGCCGAAGATAACCGAATGCACAGCGCCAATGCGGGCGCAGGCCAGCATGGCAACCGCAGCTTCCGGAACCATTGGCATATAAATAGCCACGACGTCGCCTTTTTTAATCCCCAAATCCAGAAGGGTATTGGCAAAACGGCAGACATCGCGATGCAGTTCGCGATAAGTAATATGTTTGCTTTGGGTGGCATCATCGCCTTCCCAAATAATGGCGGTGCGATCGCCATTTTCCAGCAGATGACGGTCAAGGCAGTTCGCCGCCAGATTCAGCGTGCCGTCTTCGTACCATTTTATGGATACGTTGCCAGGTGCAAAAGAGGTGTTCTTAACCTTGCTGTACGGTTTGATCCAATCAAGAATTTTTCCCTGCTCGCCCCAAAATGTGTCGGGATCGGTAATGGACTGCTGGTATTTCGCTTCGTACTGCTCCGGGTTTATCAGGCAACGGTCCGCAATATTTGCGGGAATAGCGTGTTTGTGTATTTGGCTCATGGCTTTTGTTCTCCTTGTAGGATGTTAATAATATGTCGCACAAACGTTAAATGTAGGGGCTTTGGCGTTTTTGTTTAGTATTTGCGCGGCAGATCACGCAATAAAGGAATTGTGCAAATTAGCGGCAAACTGATTTTTGAAGGGAACTAGCAAAAATTGATTAAATCTCGTAATAACATGCAGTTATCAATAAATTGTTGAAAAGGTGAACCGTATCGAAAATAGACAAAAGAGTGAGGCTCAGAAGGGGGTAAATAACTCTAAAGTGGTATTTTACATACACTTACAATTGATTAAAAACAACATTTCTTGTGGGGTTTCTTGTTACAAATAGGGTGGAGCAATGTCATGACAGTATTCGTGTGGTTGCTGTTATGGAAAACAATAAAAGAACCGCCATTGAAAGTAATGGCGTCATCTGGATGAGACCCCTATGGCAAGGACAAAATCACGCGTACGCCGTTTCTTCAGCCTGATATTACCGTTTTTATTTATATCTGTTGTTAACGCTGAACAAACCCCTGTACCCGCAAAGACCGTCACCGTTGAAGCGAAGAATGAAACCTTCGCCCCTCAGCATCCCGATCAATATCTCTCCTGGAAAGCCACGTCGGAGCAGTCAGCTCGTGAAGATGCGCTGGCAGAAGATCCTCGACTGGTGATCCTGTGGGCGGGATATCCTTTCTCCCGCGATTACAACAAACCGCGTGGGCACGCGTACGCGGTTACCGATGTGCGTGAAACCTTACGTACCGGCGCGCCAAAAACGGCAGAAGATGGTCCGCTGCCGATGGCCTGCTGGAGCTGTAAAAGCCCGGATGTGGCACGTCTGATCCAGAAAGACGGGGAAGACGGTTACTTTCACGGCAAATGGGCGCGTGGCGGCCCTGAAATTGTTAACAACTTAGGCTGCGGCGATTGCCATAACACCGCATCGCCAGATTTCGCCAAAGGGAAGCCTGAATTGACGCTGTCTCGCCCTTACGCGGAACGCGCCATGGAAACGATTGGCAAACCGTTTGATAAAGCCGGTCGCTTTGACCAGCAGTCAATGGTTTGCGGTCAGTGCCACGTGGAGTACTACTTTGACGGTAAAAACAAAGCCGTTAAGTTCCCGTGGGATGAGGGCATGAAAGTTGAGAACATGGAGAAATACTACGACGCCATCGCGTTCTCCGACTGGACCAACTCTCTGTCTAAAACGCCAATGCTGAAAGCGCAGCACCCGGAATATGAAACCTGGAGCGTGGGCATTCATGGCAAGAACAATGTGACCTGTATTGACTGTCACATGCCGAAAGTACAGAACGCCGAAGGCAAGATCTATACCGACCATAAGATTGGTAACCCGTTCGATAACTTCCCTCAGACCTGCGCTAACTGCCACACCCAGGATAAAGCCTCACTGCAAAAAGTGGTTGCTGAGCGTAAACAAGCGATTCATGACCTGAAAATCAAAGTTGAGGATCAACTGGTTCATGCGCACTTTGAAGCAAAAGCTGCATGGGATGCGGGCGCGACGGAAGCTGAAATGAAGCCGATTCTGGAAGATATTCGCCATGCACAATGGCGCTGGGATCTGTCGATTGCTTCACACGGTATTCACATGCACGCGCCGGAAGAAGGTCTGCGTATGTTGGGTAGCGCGATGGATAAAGCCGCTGATGCACGCACCAAACTGGTACGTCTGCTGGCGACCAAAGGCATCACTCATGAAATCCCTCTGCCGGATATCTCCACCAAGGAGAAAGCCCAGCAGGCGATTGGTCTGAATATGCAGCAAATCAATGCTGAGAAGCAGGACTTCATCAAAACGGTGATTCCGCAATGGGAAGACCAGGCACGTAAAAACGGTCTGTTAAGCCAATAACCCCATTCCGCCTCGCAAGGGGCGGATAACTCAACGGAGTGAATATGAGCGTATTACGTTCGTTATTAACTGCTGGGGTGCTGGCGTCAGGCCTGTTCTGGAGCCTGTGCGGGATAACCGCCACGCCAACGCCACAGGAATCGGAGCAACGCTGGACGGTAACACAACAGCGTAACCCGGATGCCGCCTGTCTGGATTGTCATAAGCCAGACACTGAAGGCATGCATGGTAAACATGCACAAGTCATCAACCCGAATAATAAACTGCCGGTTACCTGTACCAACTGTCACGGCCAGCCATCCCCGAATCACCGTGAAGGAGTGAAGGATGTGATGCGCTTTAATGAGCCGATGTACAACGTGGAGCAGCAGAACAGCGTCTGTATGTCCTGCCACCTGCCTGAGCAGTTGCAAAAAGCGTTCTGGCCGCATGATGTCCACGTGACTAAAGTGGCCTGTGCCAGCTGTCACTCATTGCATCCGAAGCAAGACACGATGCAGACGCTAAGCGATAAAGGACGGATTAAGATTTGCGTCGATTGCCACAGCGATCAGCGTAACAATCCAAACTTTAACCCGGCGTCTATTCCCTTGCTTAAGGAGCATCCATGAGTTGCTCTCGTCGCCAGTTTATCACCGGCGTCAGCGCGCTGGTGGCTGTGAGCGGGACGGCGGGACGCGTTGTGGCGAAGACGTTGAATATCAACGGCGTCCGTTACGGCATGATACATGATGAGTCATTATGCATCGGCTGCACTGCCTGTATGGATGCCTGTCGGGAAGTCAACAACGTGCCAGAAGGCGTCTCGCGTCTGACGATTATTCGTAGTGAGCCGCTGGGGACGTTTCCCGATGTGAAGTACCGCTTCTTCCGTCACTCTTGCCAGCACTGCGATCATGCTCCCTGTGTTGACGTCTGCCCGACGGGGGCGTCGTATCGCGATGCCGCCACCGGGATTGTGGATGTAAACCCGGATCTTTGCGTCGGCTGCCAGTATTGCATTGCCGCTTGTCCTTACCGTGTGCGATTTATCCACCCGGTCAATAAGACGGCGGATAAATGCGATTTCTGTCGGAAAACCAACCTGAAAGCGGGCAAACAGCCTGCCTGCGTTGAGTCGTGTCCGACGAAAGCGTTGACGTTCGGTAATCTGGACGATCCCAACAGCGACATCTCTCGTTTGTTGCACCAGAAAAACACCTACCGTTACAAGCTGGCGCTGGGCACAAAACCGAAGGTCTACCGCGTTCCCTTTAAATATGGGGAGGTGAGCCAATGACACCCGCTTCTGCTTTTCATTTTGAATCACTGGTGTGGGATTGGCCCATTGCCATCTATCTGTTTCTGATTGGCATATCCGCTGGACTGGTGACGTTGTCGGTATTGCTGCGCCGGCTGCACCCGGAAGCGGGCGGTGCCGACAGTACGCTGCTGCGCACCACGCTGGTACTCGGGCCGGGAGCGATTATTCTTGGTCTGTTGATTCTGGTATTCCACCTGACGCGACCGTGGACCTTCTGGAAACTGATGTTCCACTACAGCTTCACTTCGGTGATGTCGATGGGGGTCATGCTGTTTCAGTTGTACATGGTGGTGCTGGTGTTGTGGCTGGCAAAAATCTTCGAAAAAGATGTTATTGCCCTGCAACAGCGCTTCATCCCGCGTCTGAGTATCGTGCAGAAACTGCTGGCGCTGATAACGCCGTTCCATCGTCTGCTGGAAACAGTAATGCTGGTGCTGGCGGTACTGCTCGGGGCATATACCGGGTTCCTGCTGTCGGCGCTGAAATCCTATCCGTTCCTGAATAACCCGATCCTGCCGGTCCTGTTCCTGTTCTCCGGGATCTCCTCCGGGGCGGCGGTTGCGTTAATTGCCATGGCATTACGCCATCGCAGCAACCCGCACAGTACTGAGGCGCACTTTGTTCACCGTATGGAAACCCCGGTTGTCTGGCTGGAGATCTTCCTGCTGGCAGCGTTCTTTGTGGGGCTGGCATTAGGCGATGACGGCAAAATGCGTGCACTGGCAGCAGCGCTGGGTGGTGGTTTCTGGACCTGGTGGTTCTGGCTTGGCGTTGCCGGGCTTGGGCTGATACTACCGATGCTGCTGAAACCCTGGGCTAATCGTAGCTCGACGTTTCACGGCGTTCTGGCGGTGTGTGGCGCCAGTCTGACAGGAGTGCTGTTACTGCGCTTTTTTATTCTGTACGCAGGCCAGCTTACAGTTGCATAAGGTAGGGTGAATTCTGGAAATATTCCTTCCTGAAGCCGGTTTTCTGGCACTGCTGTTAAGTCTCGGGGTCAACGTGTTGACCCCGCTTGCCGCGCTGGTGGGTGTTCGCCTGCGCTGGCTGGGCGTGATGCGTCTGGCAAGCGTTGGCGTATGGACGCAATTTACACTGCTGCTGCTGGCTTTTGCCATTCTGGCTTTCTGTTTTCTGACCAGCGATTTCTCCGTTGTTTACGTTGCCCAGCATAGTTACAGCCTGCTGCCGTGGGGGTTAAAACTTGCGGCGGTATGGGGCGGTCATGAAGGATCGCTCCTGTTGTGGGTACTGTTTCTTTCCGGCTGGAGTGCGCTGTTCGCCTGGCGCTATCGGCGGGAACCGGACACGCTGTTTCCGCTGACTCTCAGCGTTCTGTCAATCATGACAGCTCTGCTCCTGCTGTTTGTGGTGGTGTGGTCTGATCCGTTTGTGCGTATCTTCCCGCCAGCGATTGAAGGGCGCGACCTTAATCCGATGCTGCAACACCCTGGACTTATCTTCCACCCGCCGCTGCTCTATCTTGGCTACGGTGGCCTGATGGTGGCGGCTGGCGTAGCGCTGGCTTCGCTGCTACGCGGGAGCTTTAGCGCGGCGACCGCCTGGGTATGCTGGCGCTGGGCGCTGCCTGGCTGGTGCGCTCTGACGTTGGGTATCATCCTCGGTTCCTGGTGGGCGTATTGCGAGCTGGGTTGGGGCGGTTGGTGGTTCTGGGACCCGGTTGAAAACGCTTCTTTATTACCCTGGCTTTCTGCCAGTGCGTTGCTGCATAGCCTGTATGTCACTTGCCAGCGGGGAATCTTCCGTCACTGGTCGCTGCTGCTGGCGATTGTGACGCTGATATTATCGCTGCTGGGTACGCTGATTGTACGTTCCGGTATTCTGGTTTCTGTCCACGCCTTCGCACTGGATAACGTCCGCGCCGCGCCGCTGTTCGCGCTGTTTACCGTGCTAAGCCTGGCATCACTTGGTCTGTATGCCTGGCGGGCGCGGGATGTCCACCAGGTTGCGCGTTTTGGCGGCTGGTCGCGCGAGATGTCGATTCTGGCGGCGTTGCTGCTCTTTTGCGCAGTGCTGCTAATCGTGCTGATCGGTACGCTCTATCCGATGATTTATGGCCTGTTTGGTTGGGGACGACTCTCCGTTGGCGCACCTTATTTTAATCGTGCCACGCTGCCGTTCGGCCTGCTCATGCTGGTGGTGCTTGGTCTGTCGGCGGGCGGGTTCTGGAAACGCTCTGCACGTATTTCCTTGCGCCGACGGGTCTGGCCATTTGCCATTGGTTTGTTGGTGGCTGCGCTGTGCTGGTCGCTGGGTACGCTGGACGCAATGGCTGGTGGGCTGGTCGCTGCGGTAATGGTGCGACTCTGGTTTCAGCCTCTGGAGGCACTACGCCGCCAGCTTCCGGCATTGCTGGCGCACACCGGTGTGCTGGTATTCGCTGCGGGGATCATCTTCTCCAGCGGCAGTCGGCACGAGATAAGCCTTAATTTAAGCCCCGGGGAACAGGTTGAACTGGCAGGTTATACGTTTCGTTTTGATCGCCTCGATCTTGCCGCACACGGGAACTACACCACCGAAAAAGCGCGAATCGTTATCTCAGAAGATGGGCAGCACATCGGCAGCGTTGTGCCAGAGCGACGTTTTTATGCGGCACGGCGTCAACAGATGATGGAGCCGGGTATTCGCTGGGATCTGCTTCATGACTGGTATGCGGTGATGGGCGAAAAAACCGGGGGAGAGAGATATGCGATGCGCTTTTACATTCAGACCGGCGTGCGTTGGGTATGGGGCGGCGGGTTGTTGATGGTACTCGGTGCGCTGCTCAGCGGATGGCGAGGGAGGAAGCGTCCTGGATTGTTGCCTGATGATTCTGCGCTTATCGCTCCTGTGTGTGATGAATCAGACAAGCTGAATAAGGCGTCGACGCCATCATCCGGCAAAACGATGTTACTGCTGGCAGTGCTGATTTTTCTGCCCTTTAGCGGCCATGCTCAGATTGTGGATACCTGGCGCTTTGAAAACCCGCAACAGCAGGAAAAAGCGCTATTTATTGCCAGCCAACTACGCTGCCCCCAGTGCCAGAACCAAAACTTACTGGAATCCAATGCGCCAGTGGCGGTCAGTATGCGTCATCAGGTTTACAGCATGGTGGAAGAGGGGAAAAGCGAGGAGGAAATCACCACCTGGATGACTGAGCGCTACGGCGATTTTGTGCGCTATAACCCCCCGTTGACTGGACAAACGCTGCTGCTGTGGGCATTGCCGTGCGTCCTGTTGTTGCTGGGAGGGATTATCCTGTGGCGGGTGAGAGTCAGCCAACGCAACCGCGGAGAACGTAAATGAGTCTGCATCAGGTCAGTGTAATATTACTGCGTCACAGCCAGCAGCAGGCTCAGCGGCTACTGGCACAACCCGAGGCGGAGCAGTTACAACAGGAGCTGAGCCATGATCTGGCAGAACCATCGCGGCTTGTTACCTCATCACGTCGGCTTCCGCTGAAGTGGCTGAGTGTCTCGGTCATGCTGGTGGCAGCAGCCTGCGTGGGGGCTTATTTTCTGATGCCAAAATGGCAGGCGATCCGCGTGGAACAGGCGCGTCTGGCGGACCCTTTACACGCCTTTTCTGCTGAAAATGTGCAGGAAAAACAGCTACTATCCCTGCAGGAGAAAATCCGCGCTAACCCGCAGGACAGCGCGCAGTGGGCGCTGCTTGGTGAGTATTATCTCTGGCAAAATGCGTATCATAATGCGCTGCTGGCCTATGAACAGGCGCTGCGTTTACGCGGCGAAAACGCTGAAATCTACTCGGCTCTGGCGACGGTGTTGTACTATCAGGCCGGGCAGCACATGACACCAAAAACCCGTGAAATGATAGATAAAGCCCTGGCGCTGGACGCCAGTGAAGTCACCGCGTTGATGCTTCTGGCTTCCGATGCGTTTATGCAGGCTGATTACGATCAGGCTATTTCGCAGTGGCAAAAAGTACTGGATTTAAACTCACCAAGGGTGAATCGTGTGCAGTTGATTGACTCTATCAATATGGCGAAGTTGTTGCAGAATCGGCAGAAATAAAATTGTTTTTTTGTGATTTGCATCGTTTTTGCTGTTTAAAAAACAGGCGAACGAACAAATGAGCAAAAAAAACTCACGCCATGACTTCTTCATTTTTGAACATATTAAAATTCTTTTATAACAAAAAGTTATTCATCGTTATCCCGATAAAATTGCATTTTTATGCATAAATTCAGCTGAAGGCTCTGTTCCTGGAGGGTTGCGCGAGATAGCACGCAAATGATAATGATAATAAGCGTTAAAAAACTCCATAAACGAACGCAACACAATTCATACCCTTTCAGTATGTACTATTACCACACACTGCATGTGGAATAGCGCTCCACCGAGGAAGTCCGTTGTTATGAAAAATTTGAAAGTCAGCCTGGCCTGGCAGATTTTGATCGCCATGGTGCTGGGCATTTTGCTAGGGAGTTACCTGCATTACCATAGTGACAGCCGAGAATGGCTGGTGTTAAACCTGCTGTCCCCGGCAGGCGATATCTTTATCCACCTGATCAAAATGATCGTAGTTCCGATTGTTATCTCAACGCTGATTGTAGGTATCGCCGGGGTCGGTGATGCAAAACAACTGGGTCGTATTGGCGCAAAAACCATTATCTATTTCGAAGTGATCACCACCGTTGCGATCATCCTCGGTATCACGCTGGCGAACGTATTCCAGCCCGGTACCGGCGTTGATATGTCGCAACTGGCGACCGTGGATATTTCGAAATATCAAAGCACAACCGCAGAAGTGCAGAGCCACGCGCATGGCCTGATGGGCACTATTTTGTCACTGGTGCCGACCAACATTGTTGCATCAATGGCAAAAGGCGAAATGCTGCCGATTATCTTCTTCTCGGTGCTGTTTGGCTTAGGGTTGTCTTCTCTGCCAGCAACCCACCGCGAACCGCTGGTTACCGTGTTTCGCTCCATCTCTGAAACCATGTTTAAAGTGACGCACATGGTGATGCGTTATGCGCCGGTCGGTGTTTTTGCGTTGATTGCCGTTACCGTTGCAAACTTCGGTTTTGCATCCCTGTGGCCGCTGGCGAAGCTGGTACTGCTGGTGCATTTCGCCATCCTGTTCTTCGCGTTGGTCGTACTGGGTATCGTGGCACGCGTGTGTGGGCTGAGCATCTGGATCCTGATTCGTATTCTGAAAGACGAGTTGATTCTGGCCTATTCCACCGCCAGTTCCGAGAGCGTGCTGCCGCGTATTATTGAGAAGATGGAAGCCTATGGCGCTCCGGCGTCGATCACCAGCTTCGTGGTGCCGACCGGTTATTCATTCAACCTTGATGGTTCGACGCTGTACCAGAGTATCGCCGCTATCTTTATCGCTCAACTGTACGGTATTGATCTGTCATTGTGGCAGGAAATCGTGCTGGTGCTGACGTTGATGGTGACGTCGAAAGGGATCGCAGGCGTGCCGGGCGTATCTTTTGTCGTGCTGCTGGCTACGCTTGGCAGCGTGGGGATTCCACTTGAAGGCCTGGCGTTCATTGCCGGTGTCGACCGTATCCTTGATATGGCGCGTACCGCACTGAACGTGGTGGGTAACGCGCTGGCAGTACTGGTTATTGCGAAATGGGAACACAAATTTGACCGCAAAAAAGCGCTGGCCTATGAGCGTGAGGTGCTGGGGAAATTTGAGAAGACCGCCTTGTAGGGCCGGATAAGGCAACGCCGCCATCCGGCAACCTGCTCTGGGTTGCCTGATGGCGCTACGTTTATCAGGCCTACAACGACTACGTTCATCCGGCAACTCAAAACTAGCCGTTCGTTAACTTATCAAACTCCTCGCAGCCGGTATCAAATCCTTCCGTACAGCTCAGATTCAGCCAGTGCAGAGCCTTCTGTTTATTCTTCTCGATAAAGCCCTGCTCGCCGTTTAAGAACATCATCCCCGCCCAGTACTCGGAATAACCGGTACGCGAAATGGCAGAACTGCGTTTGAAATACCATGTCGCTTTCTCATCATCTGCGGGTATGCCCACACCGTTGGCATAAATCAGCCCTAGCAGCATTTGTGCATCAACAGCTGAATCGCTTTCCAGATTCTCGGATGCATTTTGTAGCAACGTAATGGCTTTGGGATAATCTGGTCGCCCCGCCTGAGTGTTCACCAGAATTCGCGCCAGCGTGATTTCCCCGGCCTTACTGCCAGCCTGAGTGGCTTTTTCGGCCAGCGTTTTGGCTTCCGGGTAATCCAGACTGACCGGATTGGTTATCTTAATTTGCGCCAGTAAGGCCCAGGCATCTGCATCACCGTTGTCGGCGGCTTTTTGCGCCCAGTATTCGGCTTTGCTCAAATCGCCGGAACTAAACCAGGTATCAGCGAGGAAGTATTGCGCACGTCGGTCTCCGGATTCGGCAGCCTGCAGAAACTGGCTACCAGGCTCTTCGGCATGGACAAAGCATGTGATTAACACCATTAAGGCGAAAAGTCGTTTCATCTTATTTTTAGATTTAGTGTAGGGAATGAACAGTATAGAGAGATTATTTGCATAAAAAAACGGCCTCCGAATGGAGGCCGTAGAGACAAGCTTAACCCATTGCGCTTTCGCGCAGGCTGGCTTTCAGCTTGGTGTACTCATCAATAACGTATTGTTCGGCAGCACGCTGATCGGCAATGCGTTCAACGTTGACGGCACAGTACTTATACTCCGGCGTTTTGGTAATCGGGCTTAAGTTCTCGGTTACCAGTTCATTACATGCCCCAATCCACCACTGGTAGGTCATGTAAATCGCACCTTTGTTCGGACGGTCACTCACTGCCGCGCGGGTGATAACTCGACCCTTGCGAGAGTTAACCCACACCAGATCTTCATCCTGAATACCCAGACGTTCAGCGTCGGCGGTGTTGATCTGGGCATAGCCCGGTTCATCCGCCAGTGCAGCCAGCGCTGCACAGTTGCCGGTCATGGAGCGGCAAGAGTAGTGGCCAACTTCACGCACCGTAGACAGTACCATTGGGTACTCTTCGGTGAGTTTATCGATTGGCGCTACCCAGTCGCAGGTGAAGAACTGCGCCAGGCCGTTCGGGGTGTCGAACTTCTCTTTGAAGAGGTAAGACGTACCCTGGTCGGCATCTGAGGTGTCGCGACACGGCCACTGGATATAACCCAGCTCGCCCATTTTCTCGTAAGTGGCACCGTAGAAATCAGGGCACAGATGACGCAACTCATCCCAGATTTCCTGGGTGTTGTTGTAGTGCATCGGATAGCCCATACGGGTAGCGATTTCACTGATAATCTGCCAGTCCGTTTTCAGGTCCCACTTCGGCTCAACGGCTTTAAAGAAGCGCTGGAAGCCACGGTCAGCTGCGGAGAAAACGCCTTCATGCTCACCCCATGACGTAGACGGTAAAATAACGTCTGCGGCAGCGGCTGTTTTGGTCATGAAGATATCCTGCACAATGACCAGTTCCAGATCCTCAAAGCCTTTGCGCACCGCGGAGAGTTCAGCATCGGTCTGTAATGGATCTTCACCCATAATGTACGCTGCGCGAACTTCGCCATGTGCCGCACGGTGCGGCAGTTCGCTGATGCGATAGCCGGTATGTGCAGGCAGGCTTTCAACGCCCCAGGCTTTGGCGAATTTCTCGCGGTTAGCCGGATCTTTCACATACTGATAGCCCGGATAGGTATCCGGCAGTGCACCCATGTCGCACGCGCCCTGAACGTTGTTCTGGCCACGGACCGGGTTAACACCCACGCTTGGCTTACCGAGGTTACCGGTCAGCATGGCGAGGCTGGTCAGTGAACGCACGGTTTCCACACCCTGATAGAACTGGGTAACACCCATGCCCCAGAGGATGGCCGCGCTTTTTGCCGATGCGTACATACGCGCAGCCTGACGAATTTCCTGAGCGCTAACGCCAGTAATATCTTCGACGGACTCCGGCGTGTAGCCTTCGACAATCTTGCTGTACTCTTCGAAGCCTTCCGTACGCGAGGCCACGAACGCCTGGTCATACAGTTTTTCTTCGATAATGACATGTCCCATGGCGTTGAGCAGCGCGATATTCGAGCCGTTTTTCAACGCGATGTGCATGTCGGCAATGCGCGCAGTTTCAATTTTGCGCGGATCGCAGACGATAATTTTCGCCCCGTTACGTTTAGCGTTAATCACGTGATTCGCCACGATAGGGTGGGAATCCGCCGGGTTGTACCCGAAGATGAACACTAAATCTGTGTTATCAATTTCATTGATAGCATTACTCATTGCGCCGTTACCGACCGATTGGTGCAGACCTGCAACCGAAGGGCCGTGTCAGACGCGAGCGCAGCAGTCAACGTTATTGGTACCAATAACGGCGCGCGCGAATTTTTGCATTACATAGTTGGTTTCGTTACCTGTGCCGCGAGATGAACCGGTCGTCTGAATGGCGTCCGGGCCATACTTCGCTTTGATGGCGCTCAGGCGATCGGCGACGTAATTAAGCGCTTCATCCCAGGATACAGATTCCAGCTTGCCGCCACGCTGGCGACGGATCATTGGGGTTTTCAGACGAGGGGTCAGGATCTGGGTATCGTTAATAAAATCCCAGCCATAGTAGCCCTTCAGACACAGGGTACCCTGGTTGGTTTTCCCCTGCGCCGCCTCAGCCCGGACGATTTTGCCGTTATCGACCACCAGGTTGATTTTGCAACCTGATGCGCAATATGGGCAAACCGTGACGACTTTTTTCATCGGTCTCGCTCCAGTTAATCAAATCGCGCATACGCGCTTGTCGCTTTAGTTATGCATCTTTTATGCCATGTTTTTATTAGGGGCATTTACTGATATTACGGGTGAATTTTGAACAAAACCCTGACGAAAAACAGGCTGTCGTCATATTTGACGTGACGAATTCCAAATGTGTGACGGCCTGGCAGTGTGACCAAGGTTATGTTTCCCGCACGTCCTTGTGCCTTATCGCTGTCACTCTGTGCAGAATCATTCACACTCATTTGAGTTGGCATAAAATGGGGAAGAATAATGAAGCCAGCCATACTGGTTGTGGATGATGACGTGGCGATCTGCGCATTGTTACAGGATGTGCTGAGCGAGCATGTCTTTGCTGTGACGGCCTGTCATACCGGGCAGGAGGCGTTGCGCTGTATTGATACCCAGCCGGATATTGCTCTGGTATTGCTGGATATGATGCTGCCCGATACCAACGGGTTGATGGTGCTGCAACAGGTGCAAAAGATGAGGCCAGGGTTGCCGGTCGTGATGTTGACCGGGCTGGGCAGTGAGTCGGATGTGGTTGTGGGACTGGAAATGGGCGCTGATGACTACATTGGCAAGCCGTTCAACGCCCGCGTGCTGGTGGCGCGGGTGAAGGCGGTGCTCAGGCGTGTCGGAGTGCTCAGTGCAGAAAGCACTGGCCCGCAAACGACGGGGCTCTCCTTTAATGGCTGGCATCTTGATACCGCAGGCTGCCAGTTGCATAACCCCCAACAGTTGAAAGTGGATCTGACGCAAGGCGAGTACAGTCTGCTACTGGCGCTGGCGCAAAACGCCCGTCGGGTGCTGAGTCGTGAACAGTTACTGGAGCTAACGCGTAGCGACAACGTCGAAGTCTTTGACCGTACGATCGATGTATTAATTATGCGTTTGCGGCGAAAAATAGAGAACAATCCGCATCAGCCGACGTTGATCAAAACTCTGCGCGGCCTGGGTTATGTGTTCGCCGCTGACGTGCAGCATCACGATAAAGCAGCGTAATTTTATCATCCAGGCCTACACGTTTCCCGTAGGCCTGATAAGCGTCGCGCCATCAGGCGTCAGCCATTCCGGCTTTTAACTCTTCCAGCGTTTTTGCACCGTCAATCGCGTTGGCGCACAGCAAGCTTGCCCGTGCACAGGCGTGCGCCAGTCTGACGCTATCCGTCAGCGACCAGCGTTCGTGGCAGCCGTACAGAAAACCCGCGCAAAACGCATCCCCCGCGCCGACGCTGCCCACGATCTCCTCCTGTGCCAGATACTGTGACGGTATCCAGACGCCATCCTGATCCGGCGTTTCTCCCCAGGCGCCTTCCGGGCAGTGGATCACCACTCGCTGGCGCACGCCTGCGTCCAGGAGTTCACGCGCGGCGCTGGCGATATGGGGGATATGTAACTCACCGTTGGGCTGGCGGATCTCCAGACCGCTGAATTCTCCGGCCTCCAGCTCGTTGATGACAAGATAATCCAGATGACGCAGCGCGGGCATTACCAGTGGTTGATAGCGTGGATCACCCTTGCGAGACACCAGATCCAGCGATGTTTCAAATCCATTCTCACGCATTTGTGCCAACAATCGTGCACTGCGCGTGCCGAACTCTTCGTCTGGCATGTCCAGACTGTCGAGCAGCAGCAGATAACCCAGATGGAAAATTTTCATCGACGTATCAAGTGCGCCAAATGCGGGCAAATCCAGTAGCCGGTTCGCGCCGGGAGAGTGGAAAAAAGTACGCTGGCCGCCTGGGTCGGTCATCACCTGAGACATCGAGGTAGGGGCTGAGGTGGTGCGCTGTACGTGCTGGCGATTAACGTGATACTGCTCGAGCATCGCCATGATGTAGTCCCCGTCGCTGTCTTGGCCGATCAATCCCACCGCCTGCAGCGGCAAACCCGTGTGCATTTTCGCCAGCGTGAGCAGCACGTTTAACGGCGCACCGCCCGTTGCGCGTTCGCTACGGGTTATTTCAGCCAGCCAGCCGCGCTCCGGCCATTGCACGATCTGATGTACATGATCGACCAGCATGTTGCCCGCGGCGATAATGCCCCGGCGTTCCATCAGACCTGCCCCGCGCTGCCAAAGATGCGCATCTGTTCGGAAACGGTATCGGTGATGGCCTCTTCAATACCTAATAACAGCTCGGCAAATTCATCGTACAGCGGCTGACGATTGGCCATGCGCGACTCTACTGCAGCCAGTGCCGCCTGTGACATGCCGGTATAAAAGTTGATTTTATGAATCCCCAGTTCGATCGCGCGGCGGAAGTCATCATCACTGATGCCTGAACCCCCATGCAGTACCAACGGGATCGCTGCCTGCTGGCGAATGGCGTCCAGACGCGGGAAGTCGAGTTTTGGCTCGCCTTTGTACTTGCCGTGCGCATTGCCAATAGCAACTGCCAGCGCGTCAATACCGGTTCTGTCGACGAAATCGCGTGCCAGCATGGGATCGGTAAATAATGATTCGTCGGCATGACCGTACAGCGCACCGCCTTCATCACCGCCCACCGCACCCAGTTCCGCTTCCACCGAAACGCCGACGGCGTGACACATCTTCACCACTTCGCGGGTCTGACGGATGTTTTCTTCGTAATCCAGCGTTGAACCATCGAACATTACTGAACTGAATCCTAATCGCAGTGCCCGGACGACTGACTCAAAGTGCAGACCGTGGTCAAGGTTAAGCACCACAGGGATATCATGCCGTGCGGCTTCAAATTTCACCGCTTCGACCAGCGAATCCAGCGAGACATATTTAAAGTGGACTTCGGCAATGTTGATAATAAACGGTGAACGTTCCTGTTTGGCTGCGGCAAACAGCGCGCGCAGAAAGTGTGAATCGAGGACGTTAAAAGCCCCTAAGGCATAGCGGTGCTCGCGAGCATGGGCGAGGCCATCGGCAAGAGAAATCAACGGCATAATACGCTCCTTGGTTAACGGAACAGGCGATACTCGTTACACAGCACCAACTGCGCCGGTTCATCTTCTTCAATGTCGTTATAACGGGCGATCGGCAGCAGAAAGTGATTGTCATGGTCGTCGTCATTAACAGAAGACACTTCGCCAACCAGTACGTCGCCGAAACCTTCCTCAGCCCAAAAGCTGTGATACAGACCGGGTGTCAGGCAGATGCTTTCCCCTGGAGTCAGGCGTAACTGGCTGCCAGCGGAGTGGATTTGCCGACAACCGTCAATGACCACGCTGACGTTGCTCGCTTCTGTTTGCTCGCGAATATCGGCGTTCCACAGTTCAACAATCAAATTGCCGCCGCCGCGATTGATAATGTCTTCGCGCTTGCGCCAGTGAAAGTGCATTGGGGTGACCTGTGCATCACGGACATGCATGATTTTTTCGGCGTAGCATTTCTCATAAGGCATGCCTTTCGGCGAGCCATTACGTAGGGTGAACAGCGTTAATCCCAGTGCGGCGAAGTTGTTGCCACCGAATGCAGTGACATCCCAGCCGAGTTTGAGGTCAAAGACTTCGCTCCATGCGGAGGCATCGAGTTTGCGCCATTGGGTTGGCGGAAAGTTGGCAAAAGGCGGGAGATGCACATCGTGCAGGGAAAAAAACTGGCGTGTGTGGCCGAGAATTTCGTTTATTGCGGAGCGTTTCATGGGCAGCATTCTCCTTATAACGCCGGACAGGGCATTGATGCCGCCATCCGGCAGTGTCGTGGTGGGGGGTTATTTCACCGTCCAACCCTTATAGCTACCGACGTTGTTTTTATCGATCATCGTCACCGGGATCAGCACAGGCTCTTTCGGCGCGGGTTTCCCCTGTAATATGTCATAGCCGATTTCTACCGCCTTGGCAGCCATCACTTGCGGATCTTGTGCCGGGGTCGCCACAAACAGTGAATTCTCACGCTTCAGTGCTTCTTCTCCGTCCGGAGATCCGTCAACACCAACAATAAAGAATTCACTGCGTTGCGCCTGTTTTGCTGCCAGATCGGCGCCGATCGCCGTGGGATCGTTAATCGCGAATACGCCGTCGATCTTCGGATTGGCCGCCAGCAATGCAGTCATGATCTCCAGTCCACCTTCACGGCTGCCTTTGGCGTTCTGGTTATGTGAAAGCACCTTGATGTCCGGGTGGCGTTTGAATTCGGTCTGGCAGCCTTCCACGCGGTTCTGTACCGCGGAAACCGGAGGCCCGTTGATGATCACGACGTTGCCTTTGCCTTTCAGGCGATCGGTGATGTACTTACAGGCCATTTCACCTGCCTGGGTGTTATCGGAGGTGATGGTCGCATCTGCACCTTCAGCCGCCACGTCAACAGCGACCACGACGATCCCCGCATCTTTTGCCCGCTTGACCGCCGGTCCGATGCCTTTGGAATCGGCAGCGTTAAGAATAATCATGTCAACTTTGGCGGCAATAAAGTTGTCGATCTGAGACACCTGCTGCCCCAGATCGTAGCCGCTGGAAACCAGCGTTACTTTGACACCATCACCCGCCAGTTTGCGCGCTTCCAGCTCCGCACCTTTGGTTATCTGTACGAAGAACGGGTTGGCAAGATCGCCCACCGTTACGCCGATTGATTTCAGTTCTTTTGCCTGCACATAAGGCGTAGCAGCAAGCAGTGCGCCAGCACAGAGCGCAGTCACTAATGGCTTCAAACGCATACTCGTTTCCTCACGTAGGGTATTGTTGTTATAAGCCGGATAAGGCAATTGCGCCGCCATCCGGCAAGTTGGCTTATGCACTTTGATGGTGTCGGGTACGGTATTTGTCGATTAGCACCGCTATGATGATCACCGCCCCTTTGATCACCAGTTGCCAGAAATAGGAAACGCCCATCAGCGTCATTCCGTTATTGAGCGTCGCGATAATAAGCGCCCCAACCAGCGTGCCGGTGATGGTGCCAATTCCGCCGACAAAACTGGTGCCGCCGAGGATCACCGCCGCGATGGCGTCCAGCTCATAGCCCATGCCTAAGTTGCCGTTGGCGCTGTACAGTCGTGAGGCGCTCATCACCCCGCCAAGACCCGAAAGCAGACCGCTCATGCCGTAGACGAACAGCAGCACCAGCCACACTTTGATGCCGGTTAACCGTGCCGCCTGCATGTTGCCGCCGACTGCGTAGATATGAACGCCCAGTGTGGTGCGGCGCAGAATAAACCAACACACGACAATCACCGCCAGGGCAATCACCACCAGCCACGGAATCGGCCCGAGATAGTTGTTGCCGATCCACTCAAAGCTAATGTTGGAGTTAATTACTGTCGTCCCGTCTGCCAGCAGATAGGCCGCACCGCGTAGTGCCGTGTAGGTCCCAAGCGTAACGATAAACGGTGGCAATCCGGCAAAGGCGACCAGTGCGCCGTTAAACAACCCCAGAACCAGACCGAGCATCAGCGCAGCCGGAATCGACAGCATGGACAGTTCAGGAATAAGAGAAACGACCATCGCCGCGACTGCGGTAGTACCAAGAATGGAGCCCACGGAGAGATCGATCCCGCCGGTCAGAATGATGAAGGTCATTCCGGCAGCCAGTACGATGTTAATCGATGCCTGACGGGTAATATTGAGCAGGTTGCTCTCAGTAAAAAAGTTGGGGGCGATAAAACCAAATACCGCCACAATCAGGATCAAAATGGGTAAAATGCCGACCGTTTGCATCAGATCGCTCATCAGCATTTTTTTTGCGGAGGCCGATTTTGCCACCTGCTGGGGAGTGGTTGGATTAGTCATGGTGCACCGCCTGATGATGGGAGTCGTTCACGCCGGTCGCCAGCGTCATAATGTTTTCCTGAGTAATGCTTTGTCCGTTCAGCTCTCCGGCAATACTGCCTTCGCGCATCACATACACCCGATCGCTCATGCCGACGACTTCCGGCAGTTCGCTGGAGATCATCAGGATCGCCACGCCTTTGCGCGCCATATCGTTCATGATCCGGTAGATCTCGCTTTTTGCTCCGACGTCCACACCACGGGTCGGTTCATCAAGGATCAAAATGCGTGGGCCAATCGCTACCCAGCGTGAGATCAGTAATTTTTGCTGGTTACCGCCAGACAGACCGCCTGCGCGAACCTGAGCATGTGGGACGCGGATATTGAGCAACTGGATGGCGTCATCAGAAATGGTCTGTGCCTTTTTGCGGTTGAGCATGCCCCAGTTTGCATCACGTTCCAGGGTTGCCATGGTGATGTTCTCTGCCGCCGCCAGCTCTAAAAACAGCCCCTGTTCTTTGCGATTTTCGGTAAGAAAACCGATACCGTGGTCAATGGCTTCGCGCGGGGAGTGGATCACCACCGGCTCACCGTCCACTTCAATCATGCCGCTGATCGCTTTACGTACGCCAAATATGAGTTGCGCCAGTTCGGAACGCCCGGCTCCGACCAGCCCAGCCAGGCCAACGATCTCCCCGGAACGTACCAGTAAACTGCATGGCTGGACTTTGTTGCCATCAGTCAGGTGATGGACATTCAGACGCGCTTTGCCTAATGGGATATCGCGTTCTTTGTTGAACAGATCGCTTAAAGGGCGGCCCACCATCATACGTACCAGTTCGGAGGCGTTGAGCTTGTCGCGGGTCAAACTGCCGACGTACTGCCCGTCGCGTAATACGCTGACGCGATCCGACAGTTCGTAGACTTCTGCCATACGGTGGCTGATGTAGATAATCGCCATGCCTTCATCACGCAGACGCATGATCAGCTCAAACAGGCGGTGGGTTTCACGGGAGGAGAGTGCGGCGGTGGGTTCATCCATTACCAGGATGCGGCTGTTACGGTGCAGAGCGCGGGCGATTTCCACCTGCTGCTGTTCGGCGATAGTGAGCGTCATCACGCGATCGCTGGCCTTAAACTGCGCGCCAAGCCGGTCGATGACCTTTTGCGCCTGCATCACCATCTCTTTACGCTGGACCAGGCCACCACGCGACAGCTCGCTGCCGAGGAAGATATTTTCCGCTACTGTAAGATTCGGTGCGAGCTGCATCTCCTGATAAATCAACGTAATGCCTGCACTAAGCGCATCCTTTGGCCCACGAATATGAAAAGGCTGACCGTCAATCAGGATCTCACCACTGGTGGCGGTATAGGCGCCAGCAAGGATCTTCATCAGGGTGCTTTTTCCCGCGCCGTTTTCGCCCATCAGCGCGTGGATCTCACCGGGCCAGACCGTCAAATCGACCCCTTTCAGCGCATAAAATTTGCCAAATGCTTTGGCAATATTGCGCATTTCCAGAACCGGTGTCTTGCTCATAACGGATCTCCTGCGGGGGGGCCGATATCAGCAGTCCATCACAGGAATGTAAATGCAAAATGTCAGAAGCCGTTCATATTTGTCATATTGCGATTTTTCTTCATGGAGCGTGATATGCCGCAACCCGGACGTCACTTTTTCGCCAGTGCGCGTGGGCGACTGCTGTTCTTTAACCTGCTGGTGGTCGCGGTCACGCTGATGGTGAGTGGCGTTGCGGTGCTGGGTTTTCAGCATGCCAGTCAGATTCAGGAACAGGTGCAACAGCAAACCGTAGACGATATGACCGGTAGCATGAATCTGGCGCGCGATACAGCAAACGTGGCAACGGCGGCGGTGCGGCTCTCGCAAGTGGTGGGGGCGCTGGAATACAAAGGTGAAGCGGAGCGGTTACAGGAGACCCAGCGGGCGCTGAAACATTCGCTGGAACAACTGGCCAGCGCACCGCTGGCACAGCAGGAACCGGAGTTGGTTGGACGAATTATCCAACGCAGCAATGAGTTGCAAAGCAGTGTGGAAGGCATGTTACAGCGCGGTCAGTTACGACATCTGGAACGTAACGCATTGCTCAGTTCGCTGTACCAGAATCAAAGTTACTTACGCCATCTGCAAAAACTCACCGATGGGCAGGATGACGTGCTGCTGGGGCAAATGGATCGCTTGATCGTCGCCGCTATCGAAACGCCAACGCCGCGATCGGTGATCAAACAGCTGGACGATGTAATGCCTGCGTTGCCACTGCACAATGCCAACCTGTTGATTAACCGTATTCTCAACGACTTCAATCAGGAGCTACATAAGCTTGAACCGCTTTCGTCAGCGCTGGAACAGAGCGATCTGGCGATCAACTGGTATATGTTTCATATCAAAGCGCTGGTAGCGATCCTCAACAGTGATATCAACCAGTATGTCTCACAGGTGGCGATTATCTCTGAACAGCGGGTGGCACAGAGCCATCATGAATTGCAGTCCGGCGTGCTGTTTATCATGATCTTTGCGCTGCTGGCGGTGGTGATCACGGGTTTTGCCGGCTGGTATATCTACCGTAATCTTGGCTCCAACCTGACGGCTATCTCGCGTGCGATGACCCGGCTGGCGCATGGCGAATCAGACGTTAGTGTTCCAGCCCTGCAACGGCGCGATGAGCTGGGAGAGCTGGCGCGTGCTTTTAGCGTTTTTGCGCGTAACACGGCTTCGCTTGAGCACACCACCCGGTTGCTGAAAGAAAAAACCACGCAAATGGAAATCGATCGAACCGAACGTCAGGGCCTTGAAGAAGCACTGTTGCACAGCCAAAAGCTGAAGGCGGTGGGGCAACTGACCGGCGGGTTAGCGCATGATTTCAATAACCTGCTGGCGGTGATTATCGGCAGTCTGGATCTGGTTAATCCGGATTCTCCCGATGCGCCGCGTATCAACCGGGCGCTCAAAGCGGCGGAGCGCGGCGCACTACTCACCCAACGGCTATTAGCCTTTTCGCTTAAACAATCTTTGCATCCGCATGCGGTAGAGCTGAAAACGTTGCTGGAGAATCTGGGTGAGTTGATGCGCCACTCGTTACCCGCCACGCTGACACTGGAGATTGAAGCCCAGACGCCCGCCTGGCCGGCGTGGATTGACGTCAGCCAACTGGAAAATGCCATCATTAATCTGGTCATGAACGCCCGTGATGCGATGGAAGGGCAGGCGGGCACGATTAAAATTCGCAGCTGGAATCAGCGGGTGACGCGCAGCGATGGACGCAGGCAGGACATGGTGATGCTGGAGGTTGCCGACCAGGGTAGCGGCATGTCGCAGGAGATCAAAGCACAGGTCTTTGAACCGTTTTTCACTACCAAACAGACCGGCAGCGGCAGCGGGCTGGGGTTGTCGATGGTATACGGATTTGTGCGCCAGTCCGGCGGTCGCGTCGAGATTGAAAGCGCGCCAGGGCAGGGAACCACCGTCAGGTTACAGCTTCCTCGCGCGATTGTGCCGGTGCAGATTCAGGTGGAACCGATAACGGAACACGCCACAACCCGCGGCGAAAAACTGGTTCTGGTACTCGAAGATGAGGCCGACGTGCGCCAGACGTTGTGCGAGCAGCTACACCTGCTGGGCTATCTGACGCTGGAGGCGTCCAACGGCGAACAGGCGATGCATATGCTGGCGTCGTCATCTGAGATTGATATTCTTATCAGTGACTTAATGTTACCTGGTGGCTTAAGCGGGGTGGATGTGGTTAACCACGCGCTGAAGCATTATCCGCAGTTGACCATCCTGCTGATCAGCGGCCAGGATTTACGCCCGGCGCACAACCCAGCGCTACCTGACGTAGCATTATTGCGTAAACCTTTTACCCGTAGCGAACTGGCGCAGGTGCTACGCCACCCACGGAATTGAGAATCCTCCGCTACTTGTGTGACAGTGCTTTGATTACCGTGGAGCGAGTTTCTCTTCAGGGCTGGTTTTATGAAACGCTCCACGACACTCTTTTTATTCAGTCTGCTGATGCTGACCACCATTTCGGCACAGGCGGATATTATCGATGACGCCATCGGCAATATTCAACGTGCCGTCAGCGATGCCTATAAACCTGAAAATAATCGGGATTACGACGATTCTCGTGATGAAAGCTGGCAGCGCCAGATGAGCGACGATCGTCGCAGGCAGTATGATAACCGCCGTCGCCAGTTTGAAGACCGTCGTCGTCAGTTAGACGACCGCCAGCGTCAGCTCGATCAGGAACGGCGTCAGCTTGAAGATGAAGAGCGTAGAATGGAAGAGGACTACGATCGTTAACGCCCCATTCACCTTTTTTCGCGACGATGATTCCCGTCAGTAGCGCGGGAATCGCACCGATTATCCATGTCAGCGTAATAAACAGCGAAAACATGTGCAGAATGTCGGCCAGCAGGCGCATGGCTGAATCAGACGTTATGCACATCAGACCGATAATGGTTAACAGCATGCCGATAAACGGCCCCAGCAGCGTGAACCAACTGGCGTGGTGGATGATACGTCGTGTTCGGGTCATGCGATTCCCTTCAAATTGAACAATGTGCAGGGAGCATAGGCCTGGAGTGTGAAGCGCGCGTGAAGTGGGCTAATCCAGCACAATCTCCATCCCGTCATATCCGGCCTCAATCCCTTTTGGTAATGGATTTTCCATCATCCATGCGTCGAACTGGTGGCTGATGTGAGTCAGGATCACCCTCGGGCAGCGAATCAGCTCATTGAGTGCCATTACGGTGTTGAGATCGCAATGATTACGCGGCGGTTCGGTGCGCGGGGCATGGCTACAATCGATGACGATTGCCTGAGGTTGATTGTTGATCAGGAATTTCAGCGTCTTGTCAGGTAGTCCGGCGGTGTCGGAGAGCCACGCCAGGCGACTGTGCGCGGTTTCCAGCAGATAACCAAACGTCAGTTTTGAGTGGTTAAGCGGCAATGGAGTAACCTGTAAGCCCTGGAGATCAAAGACCACAAACGGTTCGACCGTATGGCTAAAATCGAGAATGCCGGGATGCTTAAACAGATCGTCACAGCCCTGTTTATCCGGCGGTCCGTACACCGGGATGGTCTTGCCTACACCCCAGCGCAGCGTAAACAGCCCCTGTACATGATCCATATGGTAATGGGTGAGCAGAAATTGCCGGAAACTGCCTGCGGGCCAGTCATCCATCAGGTGTGGGATCCCCGCGTCCAGCAGCGTCACCGAATCATTGAACCTGACCACCCCGCTACAGGGGCGACGACGGTATTGTGTCTGTATACGTGCCCGTTGGCAGGCTGCACAGTCGCAGCCAAAAACCGGTACTAACTGGGCACCGCCCGTTCCCGTCAGCGTGATGGTCAGACTCATAGCTCTCCCTACAACGGCTTGGTGAAGCGGTAATGGCTTTGTACATAGCCTTCACGCAGATAAAAACGGTGTGCGTCGTGGCGTTGAACACTGGTGGAAAGCTCGGTCATTTCTGCGCCAGCCTCACGTGCTGTCGCTTCAGCCCAGGCCAGCAGTTGACTGCCTACTTTTAGCCCTCGCGCCTGTGGCATTACAACTAATTCCTGAATTTCACCGATCCAGTTGGCGTGGTGCAGGTGAAACTGTAAGTGCAGACCAATCATCCCGACGACTTGTCCGTCCAATAGCGCCAGTTGGTAGCGCATATTGTGGTCCTGCAGATTTGCGGCATACCCGGCGCTAAATGCCTGGTGGTCAAATTTGCCCTGCTTTAGTTCGCAAATAAGCGCGTAAACCGAATCAACATCGTACAGCGTGGCGCGGCGTAATTCACAGACAGACATGTTTCTTCTCCTTGCGTCCCATCAGTGTGAGCAATGTATCGACTGACTGTAGCAAACTTCCATCGTTATTGAGGACATGGCAGTCAAACGGCGTGTAGCGTGCTGCGCGTTCGAGGCGGGCGGCGATTTCCATTGCGCTCTCCCGCCCGCGCATCTGCAGGCGCTGGCGCAAAATCTCAGGAGAAACTTGTAAGCAAATGGGCAAAAGCGAGGTGCCATAGCGCGTTTGCACCTGTGCCAGATGGGCGCGCGATCCGTTGACGACGACATCGAAACCGGCGTGCAGCCAGAGGTCGATCTCCACGCCCACGCCGTAGTATAGGCCGTTGGCATGCCAGCTCAGCGCCAGCAGATTCTGCCCGGCGCGGGTAAAAAACTCTTGTTCACTGAGGGCGATATGATTTTCATTCCCGGCGTTAGCGGCTCGGGTAATGTAGCGGTGCGCCACCAGTAACTGCGTATGTTCCTGCTGGCGGAGTGCCGCCAGCAAACTGTCCTTACCTGAGCCGGATGGCCCCATCAACCAGATCAGTTTTCCCATAGTCAGAACACCCTTTTCCCCTGACGCCAGACGTGATCGATATGGATGTGATCGCCCTTACGGTGTGCCAGCACCAGATCCGCACGCTTACCTTCAGCAATAACGCCACGATCGTTGAGATTCAGCGCTTGTGCCGGGTTGCGGGTGACCAGCCGGATTGCCTGCGATAGCGTAAAGCGGTTGGCTTCGTCATCGGCAACACGAAAGGCAGCATCGAGCAGGCTGGCGGGGTAGTAATCAGAAGAGAGGATATCCAGCAGGCCTAATTCTGCCAGCTTATGTGCCGCCACGTTGCCTGAGTGGGAACCACCGCGCACGATGTTTGGCGCTCCCATCAGCACATTCATACCATGCTGGCGTGAGGCTTCTGCGGCCTCAAACGTGGTGGGAAATTCGGCAATAACGCTGCCAAGCTGATGCGATTCCAGCACATGTTCATGCGTCGCGTCATCGTGGCTTGCCAGCGCAATCTGACGTTCGCGGCACATCTGCGCAATGGCTGAGCGGTTGGGCTGCGACCAGCGTGCCGCCAGTGCCACTTGTTCCTCTTCATAAAGGGCCATCTGCGCATCGGTGAGTGAATATTTGCCCTGATAATACTCGCGGTACTTCTCGCGGTTGGCAAATTGACGCTGACCCGGCGAGTGGTCCATCAGCGAAACCAGAGTTACCGGTTCGCGACCGACCAGCTTTTCAAACAGCGGCAGGGTGGTGTGATGCGGCAACTCACAGCGCAAATGCAGGCGGTGTTCAGCGCGATTGACCCCACGCTTCTGAGTTTCTTCCACGGCGTTGATCATCTTTTCCAGATTTTCCAGGCGGTCGCCGCCGTCACGCACATCGCCAATCGCTACCGCATCCAGCACGGTCGTGATACCACTGGCGACCATCAGCGCGTCGTGGCTGCTCATTGCCGAATGGGCGGGCCAGTCCACCTTCGGGCGGGGGGTGAAGAATTTATCCAGATTATCGGTATGCAGTTCGATCAGTCCCGGCAACAGCCAACCGCCTTCACCGTCCAGCGCTTGCGGAAGACGGCTCTGGCCTTCGGCAACAGCGCGGATAACCCCGTCCTGTATTTCCAGCGATCCCTGCACCACTTCATTTTCCAGCACCAGCTTTACATTGTTGATAATCATGCTGTTGTTCCCATCAGGTGCAGGCGATCCGCTACGCGGTCGCGCACGGTTTGATCGTGAAAAATGCCGACAATTGCCGCGCCGCGGGCTTTCGCTTCTTCAATCAGTGCGACGACGGCAGCGCTGTTTTTGGCATCCAGTGAGGCAGTGGGCTCATCGAGCAGCAGAATGGGGTAATCAACGATAAACCCGCGAGCAATGTTGACGCGCTGCTGTTCACCGCCGGAAAACGTCGACGGTGCAAGATGCCACAGTCGCTCCGGGACATTCAGGCGAGTGAGCAGATTCGCCGCTTTGGCAGCGCATTCCTCGCGAGAAACCCCCAGATCAAGCAGAGGCTGCATTACGACATCCAGCGCGGAAATCCTTGGGATCACACGCAGAAACTGGCTCACCCAGCCGATGGTTGCGCGACGGACTTCCAGTACTTTGCGTGCCGGAGCCTGCACCAGATCCACCCATTCATCACTGTGGCGAATGTGGATGTGCCCTTCATCCGGCAGATAGTTGGCGTACAGCGAGCGCAGCAGCGTTGATTTTCCGCTACCGGAATGGCCGTGCAGTACCACGCATTCCCCGTTTTTAACTTCCAGAGTGGCGTTTTGCAGCACCGGCAGACGTACACCGTTTTGCTGGTGGAGTACAAAAGTCTTACTGACATTTTCAACGCGAATCATGTTGGCCTCTTAATTCTGCAGTACGGACGACACCAGCAGTTGGGTATAGGGGTGATGTGGATCATCGAGCACGCGGTCAGTTAATCCACTTTCCACCACCTGACCTTGCTTCATCACCAGCAAACGGTCTGCCAGCAGACGCGCCACGCCTAAATCATGGGTGACAATCACCACAGCCAGATCCAGTTCCACCACCAGGCCGCGTAGCAGGTCCAGCAGTTTGGCCTGTACCGAGACGTCCAGCCCGCCGGTGGGTTCATCCATAAACACCAGTTTGGGATGGGTGACGAGGTTACGGGCGATCTGTAAACGTTGCTGCATGCCGCCGGAAAAGGTGGTCGGCAGGTCGTCAATACGTGAGGCGGGGATCTCGACCTCCTCCAGCCAGCGCATCGCGGTGGCTCGGATGTCACCATAATGGCGCGCGCCGGTAGCCATCAGGCGTTCGCCGATATTGCCACCCGCCGAAACCTGGCGGCGCAGACCGTCCATCGGATGCTGATGCACCACGCCCCATTCGGTACGCAGCAGGCGCCGGCGGTCGGCTTCACTCATGCCGTACAGCGAATGGTTCTGATACAAAATCTCACCGCTCTGCGGCGTCAGACGTGAGGAGATCGATTTCAGCAGCGTAGTTTTGCCGGAGCCGGACTCGCCGACGATGCCCAGCACTTCGCCAGGCCACAGGTCGAAAGAGACATCGCTGAAGCCCTTGCCCGGCGCGTAGAGGTGGGTCAGGTTGTTGACCGAAAGCAGCGGTTGCGTCATTTGCTGAGAGCCTCACTCTGTTGGCGGCAGTAATCGGTGTCGGAGCAGACAAACATCCGTTTGCCGGTGTCATCGAGCACCACTTCGTCGAGATAACTGTGGGTTGAACCGCAGATGGCGCAGGGCTCATCCCAGCTCTGCACCGTGAACGGGTGATCGTCAAAATCGAGGCTTTCCACCCTGGTATAGGGCGGAACGGCGTAGATCCGTTTTTCACGGCCTGCGCCAAACAGTTGCAGGGCTGGCATCATATCCATCTTCGGGTTGTCGAATTTTGGAATGGGTGATGGGTCCATCACGTAGCGCCCGTTAACCTTCACCGGATAGGCATAAGTGGTGGCGATATGGCCGAAGCGGGCGATATCTTCATACAGCTTCACCTGCATCACGCCGTACTCTTCCAGCGCGTGCATGGTGCGGGTTTCCGTTTCGCGAGGTTCGATAAAGCGCAGCGGCTCCGGGATCGGTACCTGAAAGATCAGGATCTGATCTTCAGTCAGGGGTGTTTCCGGGATCCGATGACGAGTCTGGATCAGCGTGGCGTCTTCTGTTCGCTCAGTGGTATTTACCCCAGTAATGCGTTTGAAGAAGTTGCGGATCGACACGGCGTTGGTAGTGTCATCTGCACCCTGGTCAATCACCTTCAGCACATCCGGCTCGCCAATCACGCTGGCAGTCAGTTGAATACCACCAGTTCCCCAGCCGTAGGGCATCGGCATTTCACGGCCGCCGAACGGCACCTGATAGCCGGGAATGGCGACCGCTTTCAAAATGGCGCGGCGGATCATGCGTTTGGTCTGCTCATCAAGATAAGCAAAGTTGTAACCGGAGAGGTTAGTGGTCACGAGAGGCCTCCTGTTGCAGACGTTTGAGCAGTTCCAGCTCGGCCTGGAAATCGACGTAATGGGGGAGCTTGAGGTGCGAAACAAAACCCGCCGCCTCGACATTATCCGCATGCGCCAGCACGAACTCTTCGTCCTGCGCGGGTCCCGTGACCGTTTCATCGTATTCGGGTGCCTGTAGGGCTCTGTCCACCAGTGCCATTGCCATCGCTTTACGTTCACTCATGCCGAACACCAGCCCGTAACCGCGGGTAAAATGGGGCGCTTCGTTCTCTGGCGCGACAAAACCGTTGACCATTTCGCATTCGGTCATCAACAGTTCGCCGACATTGACCGCAAATCCCAGCTCTTCCGGTACAGTTTCCAGTTCCACATAGCCGCTGCGGATCTCTGCCGCAAACGGATGGTTACGCCCGTAACCGCGTTGAGTGGAGTAGGCGAGTGCCAGCAGATAACCTTCATCACCACGCATTAGCTGTTGCAGGCGTGAGGCGCGTGAGCAGGGGTAAACTGGCGGTGTGCGGGTGATGTCATCGGGCGTTGCCCCGTTATCTTCTTCACGCTTTGCCAGTCCCTGGTTTGCCAGCAGAGAGAAGACGTGTGGGGAGGCCTCCTGTGCGCTATCAGCGGTTCGCAGTGGCGGCGTTTCGCCATTGGCCAGCAGGGTAAAATCCAGCAGGCGGTGGGTGTAGTCGTAAGTAGGGCCTAACAGCTGTCCACCGGGAATGTCCTTGTAGACGGCGGAGATACGGCGTTCCAGGCGCATCTCTGCACTGTTTAGCGGCTCGCTCACCGCCAGCTTTGCCAGCGTTGTGCGGTAGGCGCGCAGCAGAAAGATGGCTTCGACGTTATCACCACTGGCTTGTTTCAGTGCCAGCGCGGCCAGTTCACGGTCAGCAATCCCGCCCTCAGTCATCACGCGATCGACCGCCAGGTTCATCTGCTGTTCGATTTGCGTCACGCTCAGTTCGGCAATGTCATCATCGCCCCGGCGTCGGTTTTCTTGCAGTGCGTGGGCGTTGGCTATCGCCTTTTCACCCCCTTTGACGGCGACGTACATCAGCACACCTCCACATGGGTGGTTCGCGGAATAGCCAGCAACCGCTCGCCGCAGGTCAGGATCAGATCGACTCCCAACGGGAACGGGTGCGGGCGTTCGGTGAGTTCATGAATAATGCATTCAGGCAGTTGTGGCGCAATCATCCGTTCTTCTGCAATGCCCGCACCCGTCAGGCGCAGCATTCGGCCACCGCTTAAACCTGCGACCTGCACAATCAGGGTGGCACTGGTCTCTGGCGCAACGGCGGAGCCGGAGGAGAGTGCGTTTAGTTGTTCGCTGCTGATGCGTTCGTCGGCAACGGCAAATGCCGCCAGTTGTGGCTGATCCACCAGCGACGCGTTAGTGTGAAAACGCAGGTTCTGGCTGGCAATGTCATTATTCATGGAAGGTGCCAGCCAGACCGGTGTGTCGCCATCGACCAGTGTCAGTAACACGCTGGTGGTCGCGAGATTCAGCGGCTGCCAGCCGTGTTTCAGTTGATGCAAGGCGACAATCACCCCCGGTTCGCTCATTGCTTTCAGCAGACGACGAAAGCTTTGTTGCGCGTCCTGGACGGGTAGGTTAAAGGCTGTTTGTAAGGTCATGCGTTATCTCCGCGTACCAGCGTGAAGAAGTCGACCCGGCTGGCGTTAACTTCGGCACGGCGAGCGCTAATCAGTGCATCGCGTTCCGCTTCCAGCGGGGTAATAAGGGTTTCCATTAGGCTCTGGAAATGCGTCTGTTCCTGGAGCAGCGCGTCAATGACGGCGCACTGCTCAGCATGGTGTTTATTACGTCCGAGCAGATAGCTGTAGCCCAGCGTGCCGCTTTTAAGGCGTACTACTGCGCGGGTGAGCGTGGTGTCGCCAGCAAAGAAACGGTTGCCGGTGCCGCCCATACGGGCCTGAATCTGCATCAGTCCGGTTTCTGGTGCGCGGATCAGTTCATATTCCGGCGTCAGCTTCAGTGCCTGCAGACGCGCATTCAGGGTTTCAGCGTTGCTGTAAGCCAGCACGCGCATCCAGTGCTGGCGGGTGGCGATATCGACGTGCATTCAGTCAGTGCTCCATGGTGAATTCGATCATGTCGGCGCGGGTCAGGCTGACGGAGTATTCCGCTGCATGCTCTTCGCCATCACGGTGGTTCAGGGTACGCACGCACAGCAGCGGCGCCATGTTGGGGATTTCCAGTATCTTGCTCTCTTTGGCCTGCGCGCGGCGGGCGCTGATACGCGTCTGCGTGCGCTGTAATGTCAGACCAGATTGCTCGCGCAGATAGTCGTGCAATGAGCCGCTGTTAAAGCCCTGCAACAGCGGCCAGAGGGTGAGGTCGGAAAAGTAGTGGTCAATCTGACACAGAGCGATACCGTTCACCCGGCGCAGGGTGCGCAGATGAATGACGTTGTCGCCCTCTTTGACGCTCAATGCGTCGGCAATGTGGCTGGACGCCGGGCGCAGCACCGCCAGCAGTTTTTCGCTGGTAGGGTGGCTACCCTGGTCCAGCAGGTTCTGGCTGAAGCGCGCCTGAGCATTGAGTGGGTAATCGAACGGGCGCATCAGCACCAGTACGCCCACGCCCTGACGACGCTGCACCCAGCCGCGTTCAACCAGTTGGTCGATGGCACGGCGCAATGTATGGCGGTTCACCTCGTAGCGCGCGGCAAGCTGATGCTCCGCGGGAAGGTAGTCGCCGCAGCGATAATGTTGACGAAGCTCCTGCTCAAGTCTCGCGGCAATCTCCTGATAACGCGTCGGATAACTGGTCGGATGTGTAGACAAGTGCATAGCAATCAATGCCTCGCTAATCAGATAAAGTGCTTACGTAAACGCTGGGAGAGGAAATCCAGCAGGCTGACGGTGACGATGATTAACACCATCAGGGCGCAGGTTTGCTGGAACTGAAAGCCGCGAATCGCCTCCCATAGCGTTACGCCGATCCCGCCTGCGCCGACCATCCCAACCACCGTGGCGGAGCGGACGTTGGACTCAAAACGGTACAGCGAGTAGGAGATGAGTAGCGGCATGACCTGCGGCAGAACGCCGTAGAGGATCTCTTCAATCTTGTTAGCACCGGTAGCGCGAATCCCTTCTACCGGACCGGGTTCAATGGCTTCTACTGCTTCGGAAAGCAGCTTGGAGAGCACCCCGGTGGTATGGATGAACAGCGCCATGACGCCTGCAAACGGACCCAGGCCGACGGCGACGACAAACAGCATGGCGAAGACCATTTCGTTGATGGCGCGACAGGCGTCCATCGCCCTTCGCATCGGCTGGTAAATCCACCACGGCACGAGGTTATCGGCGCACATCAGGCCAAAAGGAATCGATAAAACAACAGCGAGGGCGGTACCCCAGACGGCGATTTGCAGAGTGACGGCCATTTCGCCCAAATAGTCCCGCCACTGGCTGAAGTCCGGCGGGAAGAAGTCGGCGGCGAAAGTCGCCATATTGCCGGAATCCTCGATCAGCGTGAGCGGGGCCATTTCGGCACCTTTCCACGAGACAACCAGCACGGCGAGAAGGATGGCCCAGCTCAGTAGCGAGAACCAGCTGCGCTTGGGTGGGGCGACGGTGATGGTTTGCATATTTGGCTCCGTTATTCTGTATTGCCGGATGGCAGCTTTGCCTGATCCGGCCTACGTTCGTAGGCCCGGTAAGCATCGCGCCACCGGGCAATCCGTTACTGCACCGCTTTGGTGACGCTGGTCATCGCACCCAGTGCAGCAGTCAGGCGGTCGAGGTCGTCGAGCTGTGCTTTCAGCGCTGAGGTTTTGCTGGTTTTCTCTTCTGCATTCAGCCCTTTGTTGTCCTTCACGCCCTGCATCTCTTTAAACAACGCCAACTGACGAATCGGCACCAGTTGCAGATCGCTGGAGGCGCGGAATGGCGCCCAGCCCAGACGTTCCAGAGTGGCTTTCTCTTCTGGTGTTTTGCCGTAGTTCATAAAGAAGTCGTACACCTTGTCCTTGGTGTTTTCGGAGAGGTTCTTACGCCAGACGATCGGATCGCCCGGGATCAGCGGTGACTTCCAGATCACCTTCAGTTCTTTTAGTTTGTCTGGCGCGGAGGTTTTCAGTTTGTCGAGGTTTTCGGTGTTGTTGGTTGCCACATCCACCTGCTTGTTGGCGACCGCCAGGGCGTTAGTTTCGTGCCCGGCGTTAACCGTGCGTTTGAAGTCGCTGGCAGAAATATTGTTTTTGGCGAAGACGTAGTAACCAGGAACAAGGAAGCCTGAAGTGGAGTTAGGATCGCCGTTGCCGAAAGTCAGATCTTTGCGTTTGGCGATCAGTTCGTTCAGGTTGTTGATCGGGCTGTCTTTGTTAACGATCAGCACGCTCCAGTAACCCGGCGATCCATCTGCGGCAACGGTCTGTGCAAAGACCTGTCCGTTGGCGCGGTCCACCGCTTCCATGGCGGAGAGGTTGCCGTACCAGGCGATATCGACTTTGTTAAAACGCATTCCCTGGATGATCCCGGCATAGTCCGGGGCAAAGAAGGCGTTCACTTTTACGCCCAGTGATTTTTCCATGTCCTTCAGGAACGGTTCCCACTGTGGCTTCAGGTTTTGCTGTGATTCAGTCGAAATAATGCCAAAGTTCAGCGCTTTTTCCTGCTCTTCGGCATGCGCCGGGCTTAACAAGGTACTGATGCTGAACATGCTGGTGAACGCCAGCGCGGCAACGGCCTTATAGCTCATGTTTTTTCCTCAACGAGTCATTGTTCCAGGCTATTTCACTTGTCAGCCTGGTCTTTTCAGTCCAATTAAGCAGCCTGCGCGTTCTGTTCGACGCGGTTCATGCTGCGGTAGAGATGATCAAATCGATCGTTATCGAAGTGCTGGCTGCTGCCATCAAAGAAGACGTTCCCCTGACGCAGTGCGACAATGCGTTCGCAGTAACGCAGGGCGTAATCCACCTGATGCAGCGTGACAACCACGGTGATGCCGTCGGTCTGGTTAATGTCGCGCAGGGTGTCCATCACGATGCGCGCAGATTCCGGGTCCAGCGAGGCAATCGGCTCATCGGCGAGGATCACTTTTGCCTGCTGCATCAGCGCGCGGGCGATGGCGACGCGTTGCTGCTGCCCGCCTGAAAGCGTGGAAACGCGCTGATATGCAAAGTGCGCCATGCCAACGCGGGTTAGCGCCTGTAACGCACGTTGTTTCTGTTCTGACGTAAACCAGCTAAAACAAGTGCGCCAGAACGGTGTGCTGCCGAGCGCACCAATCAGCACGTTCTCCAGCACGGTCAGACGGTTCACCAGATTGAACTGCTGGAAGATGTAGCCGGTGTGAGCGCGGCTTTTGCGAATGTCGCGCGCCAGCCGGCCTTCACGCTGTACGGTGCGACCTAACAGTTCGACGCGACTGCCTGGTGATTTATCACCAGTAATCAAACCGCTTAAATGGCGTAAAAGGGTGGATTTGCCGGAGCCAGACGGCCCAAGCAGAGCGACCATCTCACCGGCACCGATATTGAGATCAACCGCGTTTAGCGCCTGATGTTGATTGAAGGATTTGGAGAGTTTTTCGACGCGAATAATCGTTTGCATGATGCGGCCTCCCTAAAAAAGTGGCCCCATCGTGGCGGATTAATGTGACATTTTCGTTAAAGGAAGGTTACCTGGCGATGAAGAGTTGAGCGAGATTTGATGACAGTACGGGAGGGCGAGCCTCCCGTCAGGTTACTCGGTTGGCTGCGGTTGCTTCACGACGTTAATCATCCATGGCACACCGTATTGATCGGTGACTTTACCGAATCCGTGCGCCCAGAAGGTTTCCTGCCAGTCCATTTCGATTTGGCCTTTGGCGGCAAGTTTGTCAAACCAGCGCTTCCCTTCGTCGACATGTTGCGTATCAAGAACCAGCGTGAAACCGGAATAATGTGCGTTTCCTGATGAAACAGCATCACTCATCATGATATCGCTGCCCGCGATACGCAGATTAGCGTGGGCTATTGCAGTATCGGGGAATTTCATACCTGAAGGGCAACCCTCTTCGCTGTCCTGTGCCGATTTGGGCATTTCACCAAAGTTGATTTTGTAGAGCAGCTCTGCGCCCAATGTCTGTTGGTAGTATGCGATGGCGTCGGCGCAATTGCCGGCAAAAGAGATGTAGGGACTTAATGGCATAATTTTTACCTCAGTAAAAGAAGCCAGTTAAGTGTAGTTAGCGTAAGCCCGGTAAGCGAAGCGCCACCGGGCATAATCATTAGTTCTTTTTCACGAACTCGGATTTCAGTTTCATTGGGCCAAATCCATCGATCTTGCAATCAATGTTGTGGTCGCCTTCAACCAGACGGATGTTTTTCACTTTGGTCCCAATCTTCAGCATTGAAGAGCTACCTTTTACCTTCAGATCTTTCACGACGGTAACGCTGTCGCCGTCGGCCAGCAGGTTGCCGTTAGCGTCTTTCACGATCAGTTCGTCGCTGTCCTGAGCCGGTTCAGCATCGTTCCATTCGTGGGCGCATTCCGGGCAAATGAACATGCCGTTATCTTCGTAAGTGTATTCGGAGTTGCATTGTGGGCAGTGTGGTAATGACATGTAGATTTCCTCAAAAGTCAGCAGGGGCAAAAGCGCCCAAAAATGGCAGATTGCCGAAAAAGGCCGCAATTATACATAAAATCCCTGCTTTTGTCGGGACTACTGTCCGATTAAGAAAAATGGCAGGCTGCAGTTAAACACCACAATTCCTTTGCTTTCCAGTACCTGAAATCCGGACTGAATATTTTTTAAGGGAAATTGCTACGCTTTGTTATTTAAGATAAGGTGAGGCAAACCACCTGATATTCATAGGTCACACGACTTTCAGTATCACTTAGCCATTGTATGTGAATGCTTCACGACCCCTTAATTTAGGTAGGGGAATTAAGCTGGCATTTTTTAAAACTGAACTACTCTCTTTATCTTTCTTACTTAATACAGTAAGTGAGAGGCCTCAGGCCAACGGTTATACATTGAATTCTATATTAAAAATATCAATTGGTTGTTTTGATTTTTAATTATTTCCACACGTAATTATAAAAGCCGAAAGTCTATAAATAAAACGATTTGGCTAAATAAAAGCACTGCTATTTGCGTTAAGGAAAAATTTTCCATGTACACACAGACAATATATGAATTAAGTCAGGAAGCTGAACGCTTGCTGATGCTCTCTCAGGAACATCTCAAGCAATTACAAAAATTGCCCGCGACATCGTTGGATAACGTCACGCAGAAAGAAGGAGAGCATAGCGGACAGGTACAGCCCCTGCATTTCAGTGCGCGTGGCATGGATGTCCAGCAGGCAACGCTCAACAATGAGCTGCGAAAGATAACGCGTCTGGAGATGGTGCTGGCTATTGTCGGCACCATGAAGGCGGGTAAATCGACGACAATAAACGCGATTGTGGGTACGGAGGTTCTGCCTAATCGTAATCGCCCGATGACGGCGCTGCCGACGCTTATCCGCCATACGCCAGGTCAGAAAGAGCCGGTGCTGCATTTTTCTCATGTTGCACCGATTGATGCCTTGATGAATTTATTACAGCAGCGCGTGCGGGAGTGCGATCGCCAGCTTCTGACTCAGACGCTGGAAATTGATAAGGATATGAATGCCCTGCTTCAGCGTATTGAAACCGGCGTGGCATTTGAACGGTATTATCTTGGCGCAGAACCTATTTTCCACTGTCTCAAAAGTCTGAACGATCTTGTGCGTCTGTCAAAAGCGCTGGAGGTCGATTTTCCTTTTTCCGCTTACGCCGCGATTGAGCATATTCCGGTTATTGAAGTTGAGTTTGTGCATTTGGCCGGGCTGGCGAGCTATCCGGGGCAATTGACCCTGCTGGATACGCCGGGGCCAAATGAGGCGGGGCAGCCGCACTTACAAAAGATGCTTAATGAACAGCTGGCTCGGGCTTCAGCGGTGCTGGCGGTGATGGATTATACCCAACTGAAATCTATTTCGGATGAGGAAGTCCGTCAGGCCATTACAGCGGTTGGAAAGTCGGTGCCGTTGTACGCTCTGGTGAATAAATTCGATCAGAAAGACCGCAATAGTGATGATGAAGAGCAGGTGCGGGCGTTGATTTCCGGTACCTTGATGAAAGGCGCTATTACACCTGAACGTATTTATCCGGTTTCTTCAATGTGGGGATATCTGGCGAACAGGGCGCGTCATGAGTTGACGACTAACGGGCGGTTGCCGGATCACCATAAACAACGCTGGGTACAGGATTTTGCCGAAGCGGCGCTCGGCAGGCGCTGGCGAACCACCGATCTTGATGATACGGAGCATATTAGGCATGCCGCCGATTTGCTTTGGGAAGATTCATTGTTTGAGCAGCCGATTCAAAAATTGATCCATGCTGCCTACGCTAATGCTTCGCTCTATGCACTACGCTCTGCGTCACATAAGTTATTGAACTATGCGCAAAGCGCGCATGAATACCTGGAGTTTCGCTATCACGGCTTAACAGTAGCGTATGAAAAGCTGCAGCTGAATGTCAGCCATATTGAAGAAGATATGCAGCAGCTTCAGGTGAGCCAGGAGCGGGTGAGTGATGAAGTTAACCACGAGGTTGAGCTGGCACTGGAATCTGCCACGGCGTTTCTCAATCAACAGCAAGCCGATATTCTTTTTAGAATTAATGCGTTCTTTGCAAAAGAAAACGTGTTGAGGATCTCACAACACGGTATGGGAGCGTCCATTGCAGCGGCGGAAATGGCGGGTGAAATGCTGGTGCTGCATGACGAAGGGCAAGCGAAGATTGTATTAGATAAAATTCGGTCGTCCTGTGAAGTCGTCCTGCTGGCAGCGCAGGAGAATATCAGTCGCGATTTGGCGTTGCGTTTTGAGCAACTGGAGTCGACGCTGTCGCGGACGTTAAACGAGGCTATGAGGCCAATTGAGCTGCGGGTGAAAGAGGAACTGAGCCATACCGGATTTCGTGCGCGGATCCGTTTTCCGGCATTTCATGCGGCGATGTTCAACTTCAATACTCGCCAGTTGTTTAACGAAGCCATTGAACAGGATATGCCGTCGGAAAATACCACCTCCACGGTGGGAGGCGTGCGGGACACCTTCTCCCGCTGGCTGAACCAGCCAAACTGGGGATGGAATGATTACGTTGAAACCAAAACGCGTTACCTGATTGATATGAGCGTACTGCACAAGAGCCTGGTGCAGTACGTCACCCTGTTTTGCCAACAAATCCGTAAAGCTTTAGTGGCGCAGGTCGATATTTCCGTTACGGCAGGTATGGCAACGTTTTTTGCCGATTTTTCACTGAGCCTGACGCAATTACAGGCGAGCCTGCGTGAGAGTTTGGCCCTGCGTCAGCAAAATGAATCTGCAGTGAATGCCCTGAGTGAGCAATTACAGCATCGTATTGCGACTGCGGCATGGATTTATGAAGATTCTCGCTTGCTACGTGACGATATTCACACCCTTTTTGCAGTAGAGCATACATGACTAACGTGTTACTGGAAGGCCCAGGGCGGACGCTGGAGTGTGTCTACCCGAAGTTTATGGTCGATCTGGTTCAGGGAGATGAAACCAAACGTTCCGGCGGTTTTCTGCAACAGCAGAAGCGACTGCGCGCGCGCCTGACGCAAGAAGTGTTATCCCAGACTCAGCTTCGGGCGTGGGTTATGGCGGGAGTGTCCAGCGAGCACCTGGTTATGCGTCTTAAGCTGGTGGAGAAACTGGCGGGAATGATCGATCCGGGGCATCTGGCGCTGATGCGTATTGCTGAACGACTGTTGTTTATGCATCAAATGGAAAATCCGCGCGGTCAGGCCACCCAGGGCGTAATGCTGCAGATAAGCGCACTCTCCGACTGGTTTACACAACGCAGCGCTTATAAAAAGAAGGCGCTTGTCCAACGAGGGCTGACTGTCCAGGCAGGTGAACATAGCGAACAAATTTTTACTCGCTGGCGTGCTGGCGCTTATGACGGCTGGTCATTGCCGGGGCGCTGCTTCATCGCGCTGGAGGAGCTACGTTGGGGAGCCTTTGGAGATGCCTGTCGGCTGGGGAATGCCGATGTGGTATCGATGCTAAAAGACAATCTGCGCACGATGGCTACCCAGGCGCTGGCACATAGCGTAAATGCTGCACCTACTACGCGTCATTATTATCACCAATGGCTCAGTACACCTGCTGTCGGCGGATCAAGTGAACACAACGATATGCTGAGCTGGCTTGGTGACTGGTGTGATGCAGAGCGGCATCCGGTGAGCTGGTCGGTAACGCAGCGTTGGCAAAATGTGGCGTTGGGAATGCCGAGGCTGTGTTCGGCAAAGCGGTTAGTTGATGCGATGGTTGAAGAGATTTTTGCACCGTCCTCTCTCATGGGTTGAGAGGGGACGGTGAGTACGTTGGGGCAAACTTAGTGGTGCAGAGAATCCGCTGGTGTGGCCGCAGTCTCTGTGACGACCGGCTGTTTGTTAAAACGTTTGGCGTACAGCGCGGTGATAATTGGTACCAGAATCGCAGTGACAATAACGCTGGCGGCAACCAATGCCGTCGCTGAGGCGGCAACGGGTTCAAATGCCGGGTTAATCTGAGCGATGATCACCGGATTTGCCACCGCAGCACCTGCCGCAGAAGAGGCTGCGACGCCCGCAGTACCGTTCCCTCCGCCAATGACACGGTCGGCAATAATCAGCGGGATACCAGTAATAACGATTACCGCGACACCCAGCAGGATACCCAGCAGACCGGTATCAACAATGACGCTCAGGTTAATGGTGTTACCCAGCGCGAAGCCGAAGAACGGAATCAGCACCGGCGTCGCTTTGCTGAAGAAGGAACGCAGGTCGTGATCCAGGTTACCCAGCGCAAAGCCAATCAGGAACGGTAAGACTGCACCGACGAAATGGTGCGGTTCGAAGGAAGCGAGACCTGCAGAACCCAGGATGACCATAGTCATTAACGGGCCAGACTCCAGTGACATCAGAACGAATGCGCCGGACTCTTCTTTAGTACCGTACTGATTCATCAGGCTGGCGTACAGACCACCGTTGGTCATGTCCATTGCCGAGACAATCGCCAGAACGGAAAGACCCGCAAAGAAACCAGTTTGAATACCTGTGTCAGGGATAAATGAAGCGGCAATCATTGCCACTGCCCAGGCCACGGCTATTTTGGTTAATACCAGCGTACCGGATTTGCGTAATACCGTTCCGGTTGCGCGTAAATCAATAGATGCGCCAATACAAAAAAACCACACAGCCAGAATCGGAACGGTGCCGCTGATCATTCCTTTTGTAAATGAACCGAAATAAGCACCGGTATCGGGAGCTAACGTATTTAATACTGCGCCTAATAACAGTGGAATCAACATCATTCCGCCGGGGATGCGTTCAATCGTGGCTTTAATTTTCATAAACGTCCTCATGTCTTGTCGCTGGTATCAAACGCGCAAGAAATTAAAAATTATTTAAATTCAAATGGTTACTTAAAAATAACAACAAAGAAAACGGCTATCTCTTTGTTTTATAAAATCTAACGCGGCATACGTTGAGCATCTAACTGCTCCCAGGGATATTGCGTCTGGAATTAGTGTGCATTCATGAGAACGATGATTCAATCAAAATAAAACGGTGTTTTAGTTATCTTCATCACATATTCCGAGCAAAAATTCCTAAAGCTTCCGGCTATTAAAAAATCTGTGAATTTTTTGTGAAGGGATTAGATGTTTTTTTCGCTAGCAGAATAATAATGACTGCGGTGATTGTTGGTGCGACAGGGCGATTCTCTTGTAGATAATTGCCAATAAATCGCAACGACTTTATGTAAAAAAGCTGACTAAGAATGACCTTATTTACGCATGTTGACGAAATGAAAAACTATGTGTGAAGTTGATCACAAATTTAAACACTGTTAGGGTAAAGAGGTCATTAACCGCCCAATCAGGCGTCAACAGGTTCGGTTGTACTGCACACTTCAGGTCAGTGTAAGTAAACCTGCTACGCTTGTTACAGGGATTGCGCCAGTGCATTCCCCGCAAGGCCGATGACCTTAGCGCATGCTGCGTTGAGTGATTCGTTCTGTGCGCGACAGGGCTAAGTCTAAGAGGACAGGTATGCTAAAAAGGAAAAAAATAAAACCTATCACGCTTCGCGACGTCACCATTATCGATGACGGTAAACTGCGAAAAGCCATTACCGCTGCGTCGTTAGGTAATGCAATGGAGTGGTTTGATTTTGGTGTTTATGGGTTTGTAGCTTACGCATTAGGTAAAGTGTTTTTCCCGGGGGCTGACCCCAGCGTGCAGATGGTTGCTGCACTTGCCACCTTCTCCGTTCCCTTTCTGATTCGACCGCTTGGCGGATTGTTCTTCGGTATGCTCGGCGATAAATATGGTCGCCAGAAGATACTTGCTATCACGATTGTGATTATGTCGATAAGTACGTTCTGTATCGGACTTATCCCTTCGTATGCCTCCATTGGTATCTGGGCGCCAATACTGCTGCTGCTGTGTAAGATGGCGCAGGGCTTCTCAGTGGGTGGGGAGTACACCGGCGCATCAATTTTCGTCGCGGAATACTCTCCCGACCGTAAGCGTGGGTTTATGGGGAGCTGGCTGGATTTCGGCTCCATCGCGGGATTTGTGCTGGGTGCGGGCGTCGTGGTGTTGATCTCCACCGTCGTCGGTGAGGAGAATTTCCTTGACTGGGGCTGGCGTATTCCGTTCTTCCTCGCGTTGCCGTTAGGGTTGATTGGTCTGTATCTGCGTCACGCTTTGGAAGAGACTCCGGCGTTTCAACAGCACGTTGATAAGCTGGAGCAGGGCGACCGTCAGGGTTTGCAGGAAGGGCCGAAAGTCTCCTTTAAGGAAATTGCGACCAAGCACTGGCGTAGCCTGCTGGCGTGTACTGGTCTGGTGATTGCGACAAACGTCACCTATTACATGCTGCTCACTTATATGCCGAGCTACCTGTCGCATAACCTGCATTATTCTGAAGATCACGGTGTGCTGATTATTATCGCCATCATGATCGGGATGCTGTTTGTACAACCGGTGATGGGGCTGCTCAGCGACCGTTTCGGGCGTCGTCCGTTTATTATTATGGGCAGTATTGCGCTGTTTGTGCTGGCGATCCCGGCATTCATTTTGATTAACAGCAACATTATCGGCCTGATTTTCGCTGGTTTATTGATGCTGGCGGTGATCCTCAACTGCTTTACCGGGGTAATGGCATCATCGTTACCGGCGATGTTCCCGACGCACATTCGTTACAGTGCGCTGGCTGCGGCGTTTAATATTTCGGTATTGATTGCCGGTTTGACCCCAACGCTGGCCGCCTGGCTGGTGGAAAGTTCGCAGAATCTGATGATGCCTGCTTACTATCTGATGGTGATTGCGGTGGTGGGTTTAATTACCGGCGTGACCATGAAAGAGACCGCTAATCAGCCACTGAAAGGAGCGACCCCTGCGGCTTCGGATATACAGGAAGCGAAAGAAATCCTCGGTGAGCACTACGATAACATCGAGCAGAAGATTGAAGATATCGATCAGGAAATTGCTGAATTGCAGGTCAAGCGTTCGCGACTGGTACAGCAGCACCCGCGTATTGATGAGTAATCTTTTCCTGTAAGCCAGGGGTTAGAGCCTAATAGGGCAGGCTCTTAAGGTTGGCTTAATCTCTGTCAGGCAAACTCTCCTCCAGATTATTGGAGGAGAGTGTCATGAAAACCCGTATTTATGAAAGTTTAACCACCGTATGCAGCGTGCTGATCGTGAGCAGCTTTTTGTACGTATGGGTGAGCTCTTACTGATCTTTCTCCAGCACCACCCAGGCTCGGGTGCCGGTAGTTCCGACGCGATTCTGCAAGAAGAACTGGCCATGGTGGAGCTGGGTTATACGGCTAACAATACTCAATCCCAGGCCAATGCCGCCGAAACGACTGTCCATGCGTACAAACGCCTGGCTTAACTCCCCGCATTTACTTTCATCAATTCCTGGCCCTTCATCCTCGACGGCCATCAACGCATCGTGTTCTGTGTTTAGGACAATCGTAATATTAGTGCCTTCCGGGCTGTAACGATGTGCGTTTTCCACCAGGTTTCGCAGCAGCATACGCAGCAGCGTGACGTCACCCCGGACGACGACATCCGTGGCGCTCTCTGGTAGTAATAGCGTCTGTTGCCGCTGGTCCAGCATAGTGCTGAGCTCATCGTAGGAAGGCAATATCACGTCTTCCAGCAGTTTCACATGCTGGTAATTCCCGGCGGAAAACGACTGACCCACACGGGCGAGCTGCAGTAGCTGCGACACGCTGTCCATCATTTGGTCAAGACGGGCAATCAACGGCGAAACGTCAACGTTGTGGGCTTTTGACAGCAGTTCCAGGTGCAGGCGAACGCCGGATAACGGCGTTCGAAGCTCGTGGGCGACATCGGCGGTAAACAGACGTTCGTTTTCGATGGTGGTGGTCAGTCGCGTCACCAGTTGATTGAGGGCCGAGACTACCGCCTGGATCTCAATGGTCGAGCTGCGAATAGCGATAGGAGTCAGGTTATCTGCCGTACGTGCTTCTAACTCTTTTTGTAAATCAGCAAGGGGACGGGTAATACGCCGTACTGCCTGATAGCAAATAATCAGCGTCAGGCTGACCATAAAGATACCGGGGACGATCAGGCTGGCGATGGCCTCGCGGATCTCATGCATGATGTGGCGATCGTTGTTACGGTTTTCGCGTAACGCCTGCTCGAACAGCTGTATTTGTTCAGTGCTTTCGTGCCATAGCCAGAAGGTACTAATCAGCTGAAAGACCAGCAGAATAAGGCCAATCGTCAGCATCAGGCGGTGACGAAGCGGGAGCGGTTGTTTTAAAAAATGTATCAGCTTCACTTAGCTTTCCCCGGTAGCAGCCAGCATGTAGCCAAATCCTCTGACCGTGCGGATGCGTGATTTCCCGACTTTGTCGCGCAGATTGTGAATGTGGACTTCAAGCGTATTTGTCGACGGCTCGTTATCCCAACTGTAGATGTCGTTATACAGAATTTCCCGGTGTACCGGGCTGCCCGCTTTGAGCATCAACCGCGACAGTAGCGCGTACTCTTTGGGCGTTAAGATAACCTCTTGTCCGTCCAACCACACCTGGCGACGACCAATATTCAGCGTCAGGTTACCGATAATAAGTTCACTCTCACCCTGGTTGTTATGACGACGTAATAGCGCCCGGATGCGGGCGTGCAGTTCCTCCAGAGCGAAGGGTTTTACCAGATAGTCATCGGCACCGACGTCCAGTCCGTTGATACGATCTTTGAGCGTGTCACGAGCGGTGAGGATCAGTACCGGTAGGGTATATTTCTTCTGCCTGATACGGTTCAGAAAATGCAGACCGTCTTCATCGGGTAAACCGAGATCCAGAACTACCAGACTATAATGTCCGGTCTCCAGGCAATGCTCTGCTGCACGAGCGGTTGACACGCCATCGCAGGCGTAACCTTCCGTTTGCGCGGCGAGTATCAGCCCCTGTAGCAACAGCGTATCGTCTTCAACAATCAAAATTTTCATTCGGTTAGCCTCCCCTGCATGGTTGCAGAATATCATCTGCGCCCTGGTAATAGGTTGTCTGTACGCCTGTTAATCCCAGCAGGGTTGAGAAGAGATTATCCTGTGAGAAATCTTCAGCGTTTGCCCGTTTTTGCAAACATGTCTGAGAGATCTGGTAGCGCTGCTGGTAATCCTCTGACAACCAAAGCAGCATCGGTACATGCTTTTGTGTGTCCGGTGCAATCGAATACGGCAGGCCGTGCAAATAGACGCCATTTTCCCCTAAGGATTCACCGTGATCGGAAAGATAGACCAGACTGGTGGTGAAATTATCCTGATGCGCTTTCAGTATATTAATTGCTTTATCAACAATATAGTCGACGTACAGGATGGTGTTGTCGTAGGTATTCACCAGTTGTTGCTGTGAGCAGGTCTGGATTTCGTTCGTGTCGCAGGTGGGGGTAAATTTCTTAAACTGTGGCGGATAGCGATTGTAATAGGTCGGACCGTGACTGCCGATAGTGTGCAGTACAATCACGCCATCACCCTGCAACTGATTAATGTACTCTTCCAGCCCGTGGAACAGGACTTCGTCATAGCATTCACCATCAATACACTGCCCCGACAGGTTCAGCTCGGTCATATTCTGATGCGGTACGCGGTCACATGCACCTTTACAGCCGCCGTCATTATCATTCCACAGCACGTTAACCCCCGCCCGTTGAATGATGTCGAGTACGCCTTCCTGGTGGTGCGCCAGCTCTTCATCATAATGTGCGCGCGGCATGTCGGAGAACATGCAGGGTACGGAAACGGCTGTCGCCGTACCGCAGGAGGTGGTGCGCGGGAAATAGACCACGTTATCTTTTTCCAGCAGAGGATTGGTCTGGCGCGAATAACCCGACAGCGAGAAGTTATCGGCGCGCGAGGTTTCGCCGAGAACCACAATGGTGAGGTTTTTACGTTTTTCTTTTGTCATCAATGGATTGCGATGAGCATCTTCACCGATGCGTACCAGTGGCAGATTAGCCAGCCGTTGGTGGGAATACCAGGACGACGTAGCCACAATGCTGTTAGACGGGCTGAGGGACTTAACCAACTCTTTGTTATTGCGAAACAGCGAAGCGTAATCTTTATAGAAGAAGGCGGCGACCAGCACGATCAGCAGAGCGGATACCAGTATATTGGCCCCTCGATACAACACGCTACGCAATACTGGCGCTGCCGGTTTGATTTTGATCCAGCAAGCGATTACCGCTGCCATGATGCCGCTGAATCCAAGCGTCACGATCATTTGCGGCGTCAGCAGGGCGAAGGTTTCCGCTGGTGTGGTATCCATCATATTGGCGATCATCGAGCGGTCGATGATGATGCCGTAAGTCATAATGAAATACTGGGCAGATGCGCCTGCCAGAATGAAAATGCAGGCCAGCAGGCGGTTAAGCCACAGGAAAGAGGCCAGCGTCAGTACAATGTTCATAACGCTGAAGGCAACTACCGGCATTGATAAAAATACCAGTACGTTGCGCAGGGAATCCAGCGGCAGGTCTTGTAGTACCTGTTTGTAGAACGCAATGTTCAGGAAGGTCGCAAGATAAAATGAGATCAGCAGAAGCCAGCTGATTTGCCCGAAAGTCGGTCTTTTAAACAGGAGCTTTAACATTAAGGGGGTTCCATCAACTAAGTGGGGCAGATCCTCTCAAAGTAAAATTAAGCCAACCTTAAGTTCTTAATGTTTGCATTTACCGGCTGGTTGCGTGATGAGTAAGCCCGATGAGCTGGTGCTATCGGGCTTCAGTGAGCATCGAAATTAATTACGGTTAACCGGAGCATCTAACGGATACGGGTTTTTATGGATCCGGTTGTAATTGAGGGCATACAGCGCGGTGATGATCATCAGCATCACGAACGACCACATTACCTCTTTGGCACCAGAGCCAACCACGGCCCAGATGCAGTAGACAAATGCCACGAAGGTCACCACTAAGTACAGTGGACGCGCTTTACCAAAGTGTCCGTGGCCCAGCAGCAACAGGGCGGCGCAGGTATAAAGATACGGGACCAGCGTGAAGATGACGGATACCGAAGAGACCAGACCAAACTCTTTTGCGGCATTCGGCGACATGCTACTGAACTGGAAGATAGTCATCAGGATACCGACGATAATTAACCCGGCAACCGGGGTACCGGCTTTGTTAACGCGGGCGAAAATCGGCGGGAACAGACCATCATCAGCTGCTGCTTTTGCTGTCTGTCCAGCAAGTAGCGTCCAGCCGCCCAGTGACCCCAGGCACCCTGCAGCCGCACAGAATGAGACGATCGCCCCGGCGGTGTTACCCAGCGCCATTCGTGCTGCATCACCGAACGGAGAGGCAGAGACGCGCAGTGCTGCGTTAGGGATCATACCCATAATCGCCGTTGTGGAGAGAACGTAGCAGACGGCAGCAATTAGCACCCCGCCAATAGTGGCGATAGGAACGTTACGTTTGGGGTTTTTGACTACGCCTGCTGCCACAGAGGCACTTTCCACCCCGATAAATGACCACAGAGTGACGTTTAAAGTGCTTTGGATTGCGCCGAAGGTGTTCATGCCGCTGACGTTCCAGGCTGCCATATAGGTTTCACCACGGAACCAGAACCAGCCGAAGACCGCAATCCCGACAATAGGCACCAGCGCCAGCACGGTCGCCACGGCCTGCACGCGGGTGATCATTTTCGGCCCGACGATATTCAGCAAAACGAAGATCCACAGTACGGCCACGCAGGTTAGCGTTAAGACCAGTGGGTCTTTTAAGACAGGAAAGAAGTAGCTCAGGTAACCAACGCCAATCACCACCATTGCGATGTTACCGATCCAGCAGGCCAGCCAGTACAGCACGTTGGTCTGGTAGCCTAAAAAAGGTCCGAAGCAACGGCGTGCATAAGCGTATGAACCACCGGGACTGGAGTCTAAGGACGACATTTTGGCGTATACCATCGACAGTGCCAGAGCACCGATAATAGTGACCAACCATCCGTAGATTGCAATCCCGCCAGTTGACGCAAGGTTTGCGGGTAGCAGGAATACACCGGAACCCATAATATTCCCCGACACCATAAGGGTGACGGGGATTAAGCCCACTTTGTGAGCATCAGCATCCGTCGACATATTTTTTTACTCCTGATAAGGATAAATGACGACGTATCATACCTCTTCACACGGCTATTTTATGATGTCGGAAAAGGGGTATCGCTAATGCTGATATTATTGTGGCTTATCGCTTAATGGTTAAAAATCAGGCAGCCGAACGTTCCCGATAATGACTTACATAATGCAGTGGCGTCATGCCATAGAACTCTTTGAATACGGAAATAAAATATGACGTGCTGTTATATCCGCACAACTGAGATACCTGTGAAATATTTTTTCCGTCCATCATTAATTGATTAACTGCATATCGCATTCGACAGGTGGTAATTATTTGACTGTAACTTGTATTTTCACTTTTAAGCTTTTTCTTTAACAAACTGGGGCTCAGGCATAAGCAACTGGCGACCATGCTTAAATTCCAGTCTTTATGAATATCGCTCTCAATGATGTGGTAAACGCAGTCGCTGATACGGTTGCGTAGCATATGCATGAGGAGGGAGATAAACTTTTTACTGTCGAGAAAACGTGATAACACAGTGAATAACAACGAGCGTTTACGTTCGGATTCACTTTCATTCTGGCTATCCATCACGCTGTGTTGAGCGGTGACCCGAAAGACATCCGGCGTCAGGCAGACGGCGGTCATTACCGGGTTGGCACTGCGTTGCCAGAGGGGGATCTGTGACAGATCTTTATTTAAGAACCGTAAGTAATCTTTAATGATACTGCGGCTGATATGGACAACCAGCGCATTATTGAGTGAAGAGAAGTCGATAATATTATTTTCACAAGCTAATAACGCCATATGGTTAGCTTTTAAACTGATGGCTTCTTTTCCGTTAATCCTTAACCAAACATCTTTCTCCGTTAATACAACAACACAAGCTTCTTTGCTGCAAACCCTCATACCCGAACTCCTGGAATATGAACATAAAATACCGTTGCTCACCAAGGGGTGAACAATACCGGTTAAATGGAATTGTATGATGAATCAAGACCTGCGTTAAAATAGCGTGATTTAAAGTAATTACAATATTTTTAGGAATTATCGCGGTGTACATAATTATTTACGCAAGTGGCAATACGTTTTTTTTGTATAAAAAAAGCGCGGGGTGGTCCCGCGCAAAAAGGTATGACAATGTTATTGTTTTGCAGCAATACTCAGGAATTACTCAATTATCATGTGTCAACCTTGAAAGCAGAAAAGCAGACTAAGCAAAAAAAGACTTATGCTTTCACGCACATGACGTGATACACACCGTCAATAATTTCCGTTCCTTCGGTTTCATGTTCAAAGCCAGGGAAGTGATGGTCCCAGGACTGCAACGAACGCAGGTATCCGATCTGCGGGCTGTTGGCGTCGCCAAAATTTTCACCGGACAGCAGCATAGGAATTCCCGGTGGGTAAGGAATTACGGAATTTGCTGCGATACGGCCCTGCAGATTTTCGATGGCCACCATCTCAACGTTGTCGCTTACTATCGCGTTATAAGCTTCACGCGGGGTGATTTCCGCGACAGGCAGGCCGGAGTAGGCCGCATTGAGTTTGCTGCCAGGGTTGTTTTCTTTCAGCCATGCAAACATGGTGTCGCCCAGGTCGTGAATGCCCATGTTTGCGTAAGTGTCGGGATGTTCCTCTACCAGTTCAGGCATAACCTGCGACAGCGGAGTATTGGCATCGTAGTGGTGTTTGAAAGAGCACAGTGTGTTGATTAATGTGCCCCATTTTCCACGGGTGATACCCATTGAGAACAGGAACATAATCTGGAAATCGGTAGTACGTGTTGGCACGATACCGTGACGTCCAAGCCAGGCTGTGACCAGAGCTGCCGGTACGCCGGACTCTTCCAGTTCGCCATCGTCGCCCATACCCGGTGCCAGAATGCTGACTTTAATCGGGTCCAGCATGCTCCAGTTATCCGGCAGGTCTTTAAAACCGTGCCAGGATTCACCCGGCCGCATCACCCAGCAATTTTGGTCAGTGGTCAGGAGTTGGGTTGGCGCGTCAGCAAAGTCATAGGTTTTGCCGGTCTGCGGATCGGTTACGACCTCTTTGTTCCACGGTTTGAAGAACCAGTCTCCCTCGGTAGTGAACTCTTTGTATAACCGCGCCATGGCTTGACGGAAGTCGACTGCTTCGTCGATCACTTCCTGAGTCAGCGACAGGCCGCTGTTGCCGTCCATCATGGAGACTGCCACGTCGTTCGATGCGCAGATGGCATATAACGGCGAGGTGGTGGCGTGCATCATATACGCCTGGTTAAAGCGGGAGAAATTGACGGCACCGCGACCTTCACGAACGTGAATGTAAGAGGCCTGAGAGAGAGCATTCAGCAGTTTATGGGTCGAGTGGGTGGCAAAAACGGTTGGGCCGTTATGGTCGCCAGGCTCGCCACGCATTGCGTAGTGATCGGAATAGATCGGGTTGAAGCGGGCATAGCCGTACCAGGCTTCATCGAAGTGAATGCGATCGCTGGTTTGCGCTAACAGATCCTGCGCTTCTTTCGCGTTGTAGCACACACCGTCGTAGGTGCAGTTGGTTACAACGCTGTATGACGGTTTTTGTCCTGCTTTACCTTTAGTCAGCGGGCTTTCGCTGATTTTTTTCTGCAGAGTTTCTGGCTGCATTTCCTGCGGGTAGATAGGCCCGATAATGCCGTAGCGGTTGCGGCTTGGCACCATATACACCGGTTTTGCTCCGGTGAGGATTAACCCCTGTTCGATAGATTTATGGCAGTTACGGTCCAGCACCACCACATCGTTATCGGTCATGCATGCCTGCATGATAGTACGGTTAGAGCCGGAGGTTCCGACTACCACGGACCAGGAACGGTCTGCGCCGAACACGCGGGCGGCATTTTTTTCGCTTTCACCAAATGCGCCTGTGTGGTCGAGTAAAGACCCGAGATTGGTACGTTCAATCCCCATGTCGGTACGGAACAGATTCTCACCGTAGTAGTCATGGTACAGGCGACCAGCAGGCGTTTTGGTGAAACCGACACCGCCCTGGTGACCGGGCGCTGCCCAGGAATATTCATGGACATTGCTGTATTTCATCAGGGCGTCGAACAGCGGTGGTAATAACTGTTGACGGTAACGGGTCATCGCCGCCATGGCGCGACCCGCGATAAAGTCAGCGCTGTCTTCAAGAATCCAGGCGAATTCATCGACAAGCTCCAGCAGGTCGCGATCCAGTGACGCGGTGGCCTTTTCCCGATCGCCCAACAGGAAAACAGGGACGTTTTGTTGGCGTTCGTGAAGCTTACCGATCAATTGCCTGACATTCAGGTGTTCATCTTGTTGTTCCATTTGATAGCTGAACATCAGGCAATCAATGGCTTCATTCGCGGCGAGGATGGCGTAACCGTCGTCGAATGAGGTGGACTTAATGACGGTAACATTTTGCCGACTTAAAGCATCAGCCAGACGTTCGACAGCGCTACCGACCCAGGTGTCCTGATGCAGAAATTCACTTTCAACAATTAATACTTTCATCGTCTTTTCCCGTAGTGGAGGATGTGTGACGAGGGCAAGTATTTACCTGATAAATAAGTGAGTAAAGCGGTCAATAAACAGACTGTTTGAGTTTTTTATCCTTTATAAACAATTTATTAGATAAAGGATTGAGCCGTTTCTGTCCCCTGTTTATCGACAGGGGAATTATTTTTTTGGCTGATAGTGATATTGCCAGGTGCTCAGGTCGTTGAGGATTGCCGCCGTTGTTGGCTCAGCTTGCGGTATTGCTGTGGCGACATACCAACGAACTTGTTGAAGGTGTCGTAAAAGCGGCTGCTGGAGCGAAATCCAGCGGTGAGTGCGACATCCAGAATTGTTTTATCGGTATCGCTAAGTAGTGCGCGGACGTGGTTGATACGCATTGCGGTAATGTATTGCTTCATGGTGAGTTGCATTACGCGCTGGAAAATCCCCATCGCATAATTGGCATTGAGTTTTACGTGTTCCGCAACATCGTTGATGGTGAGTGCTTGATCGTAGTTGTCAGCGATAAAGCTCAGCATCTGGCTTACGTAAAACTGGGCGTGCCGGGATACGCTGTTTTTGTGTGTGCGCGAGGTTTTATTGACCAGGATTGGCTGCCAGCCAGAAAGGTTAAACCGCTTAAGCATCAGGCCAATTTCATCGATGGCAAGCTGGCGGATTTGTTCGTTCGGGCTGCTCAGTTCCTGCTGCCAGCGCTGAACTTCAAAAGTGCTCAACTGCTGTGTGGCCAGTGATTTTATCACCATGCCGTGGGTGACGTGATTGATCAGCTCGCGGTCCAGTGGCCAGGAGAGAAACAGGTGCATAGGTAAATTGAATATCGCCATGTTCTGGCAGGTGCCGATACGCGTCAACTGATGCGGTGTACAGGCCCAGAATAGCGTGATATGGCCCTGTTTTATCTGCACCACTTCGTTATTGATCAGATACTCAACATCACCATCGAACGGGACGTTGACCTCCACCTGGCCATGCCAGTGGCTGGTGGTCATGGCTTGCGGCGGGCGCAGTTCGATATCCATACGTTGATATTCAGAGTACAGCGTTAGCGGGCTACGAGTCTGCGGTTCATCACTATTGCACATGTGCGGATCAAGGGGGAGGTGTGGCGTTGGCAGCGTATTCATGGTTGCTCCATTTCCTGAATTATCAGAATCATGCCATTTGCCGATGGATAAGACTGAGAATTGAGGCGCAAATCGCTCCACTGCGAGTGTAGATAGTCAGATTTTTGGGTCGCATACTCTGCTTTTTGGTCAATTTTATCCCATAAACTCAGATTGTTCGTTGACGGAAGGGGGATCTGAGTTTTTGGGAGTGCTCATTACAGAAGCCGGAAGTTTTCATGGAAACCCCGTGCCACCATGACGATATTCAACAACGTTCTGGAGAGTGATGATGTCTGCACCTAAAATTACCTTTATCGGCGCCGGTTCCACGATCTTTGTAAAAAATATTCTCGGGGATGTCTTTCATCGTGAGGCGCTGAAATCGGCGCATATTGCCTTAATGGATATCGATGCGACCCGCCTTGAAGAGTCGCATATTGTGGTGCGTAAGCTGATGGATTCAGCTGGCGCTTCCGGTCACATCACTTGCCATACTGAACAAAAACCGGCATTGCAGGATGCCGATTTTGTGGTTGTCGCGTTCCAGATTGGTGGTTATGAGCCGTGTACCGTCACCGATTTTGCGGTTTGTAAGCGTCACGGGCTCGAGCAAACTATTGCTGACACGTTAGGGCCCGGCGGCATTATGCGTGCGCTGCGCACCATTCCACATTTATGGCAGATTTGTGAAGACATGACCGAAGTCTGCCCGCATGCCACTCTGCTTAATTACGTCAACCCCATGGCGATGAACACCTGGGCAATGTATGCCCGTTATCCGCATATTAAGCAGGTGGGGTTGTGCCATTCAGTACAGGGAACGGCGGAGGAGCTGGCCCGCGATGTGAATATCGACCCAGCCTCTTTGCGCTATCGCAGCGCCGGGATCAACCATATGGCGTTTTATCTGGAGCTGGAACGCAAAACTGCCGATGGCAGCTATGTGGATCTTTACCCGGAACTGCTGGCAGCCTATGAAGCAGGGCAGGCTCCGAAACCGAATATTCACGGTAATACGCGTTGTCAGAACATTGTGCGTTATGAAATGTTCAAAAAATTAGGGTATTTCGTCACCGAGTCGTCTGAACACTTTGCCGAATATACACCGTGGTTTATCAAACCGGGACGCGAGGATCTAATTGAGCGCTACAGGGTTCCGTTGGATGAATACCCGAAACGTTGCGTGGAACAACTGGCTAACTGGCATCAAGAGCTGGAAGAGTACAAAACGGCTGCGCGTATTGATATTAAAGCGTCGCGAGAATATGCCAGCACTATCATGAACGCTCTCTGGACTGGTGAACCGAGCGTAATTTATGGCAACGTTCGTAATGACAACCTGATCGATAATCTGCCTTCAGGTTGCTGTGTTGAAGTGGCTTGTCTGGTCGATGCTAACGGCATTCAGCCGACAAAAGTTGGTACCCTCCCGTCGCATTTGGCGGCAATGATGCAAACCAATATCAATGTGCAGACACTGCTGACGGAAGCCATCCTGACGGAAAATCGCGATCGTGTTTATCACGCGGCAATGATGGATCCGCACACCGCTGCGGTATTGGGGATTGAGGAAATTTATGCGCTGGTGGATGACCTGATCGCAGCACACGGTGACTGGTTACCGGGCTGGTTACATCGATAAGGTCATTTACATCAGTCATGCACAGGCCGGATTAGCGTGAGCAACATCCGGCAATCAGTTGGTGGCAATTAATGCATAACGCCGCAGCTGTCGACAATGAATACGCGCCAGAAAAATTACTGTAGTCAATGCTCCGAGCAGGGCGCAGAACATATCCGACTGGGTGTCCCACGGATCTCCCTGTGTGCCAAGGAAGTCATCAGCACCCTGACCCATCGCCAGCGCTGCCCACCATTCAATCAGTTCATAGGTAGCGCTAATCGCCAGGGCCACGCAGCAGACTAAAAATGCCAGCATCTTACGCCCATGGACAATATTGCCGCGCACTAAAATTTCTCTCGCCGTCAGTGCAGGGACCAGTCCCTGGAAGAAGTGCCCCAGTTTGTCGTAAGGGTTGCGGCTCAGATTCAGCCACTCCTGAACTTCAAAACCGATGGGAACTTTGGCGTAGGTATACATGCCGCCCACCATCAGAATGATGGCGTGAAAGAAAATCAGCGTGTAGAGCAGTGGTGTTAATGGATAGCGCTTTACCGTGGCAAGTAACAGCGGCACGACAATAATGACCGGCGTAACTTCCATCAACCAGGTGATTTTTTCTGTGGCACTAAAACCGGTGTAGATAAGGATAAGCGCCAGCAGCAATGCGCCAGCGTTGAGCTGCGATGTGTTGAGTGTGCGGTTCATGGTGACTTTTCAACGAGTGGAAAAGCCTACTATTTACCGGGAACGATAAAATTTCAATGCCAGTAATTAAGGGGAAAAGTTGGCCCGGGGGGATCACCGGACTGACCCCAATGGTTGAGTATCCAACTATTGGGAGCAGTCCAGTGCCGGGCCGAATGGCTTATTTCGCGCAGTTAGCGCATTGTTTGCTCACGATTTGCTGGAAGAAATCGTTACCTTTGTCATCAACCAGGATGAAGGCCGGGAAATCTTCGACTTCGATTTTCCAGATGGCTTCCATCCCCAGCTCAGGGTACTCCACGCATTCCAGATGCTTGATGCTCTGCTGCGCCAACACCGCTGCCGGACCGCCGATGCTACCTAAGTAAAAACCACCGTGTTTGTGGCAGGCGTCTGTCACTTGCTGACTACGGTTACCTTTCGCCAGCATGATCATGCTACCGCCGTGGGACTGCAGCAGATCGACATAAGAGTCCATACGACCTGCAGTAGTTGGGCCTAAGGAGCCTGATGGATAACCCGCTGGCGTTTTTGCCGGCCCTGCGTAGTAGATTGGGTGATCTTTCACGTACTGTGGCAGACCTTCACCGGAATCAATACGTTCTTTCAGCTTAGCGTGGGCGATGTCACGACCCACAATGATGGTGCCGCTCAGAGACAGGCGGGTAGAAACCGGGTATTGAGAAAGCTGGGCGAGGATCTCTTTCATCGGACGGTTAAGGTTGACCTTAACCACTTCGCCTTCGCCCGCCTGACGCAGTGATTCTGGAATGTACTGGGCTGGGTTATGTTCCAGCTTTTCAATCCAGATGCCTTCGCGGTTAATCTTAGCCTTGATGTTACGGTCAGCGGAGCAGGAGACCCCCATACCTACAGGGCAGGATGCCCCGTGGCGAGGCAGGCGGATTACGCGGATATCATGAGCGAAATATTTTCCGCCAAACTGTGCACCGAGGCCAAGTTTCTGGGCTTCTTCCAGCAGTTCCTGTTCCAGTTGAATATCGCGGAATGCCTGACCATGGGCATTACCTTCAGTCGGCAGCGCGTCGTAATAGTGCGTGCTGGCCAGTTTTACTGTTTTGAGCGTGCTTTCCGCTGAAGTACCGCCAATTACAAATGCGATGTGGTACGGCGGGCAAGCGGCAGTTCCGAGTGTGCGCATCTTCTCTACCAGGAAATTCTTCAGCTTCCCGGGAGTCAGCAGCGCTTTGGTTTCCTGATACAGATAGGTTTTGTTGGCAGAGCCGCCGCCTTTGGCGACACAGAGGAATTTGTATTCGTCACCGTCCACGCTGTACAAATCAATTTGTGCAGGCAGGTTGGTGCCGGTATTCACCTCTTTGTACATATCCAGCGCCGCGTTTTGTGAATAGCGCAGGTTATCTTCAATATAGGTATTAAATACGCCTTTGGAGAGTGCAGCTTCGTCACCGCCGCCAGTCCAGACGCGTTGGCCTTTTTTGCCCATGATAATTGCCGTGCCGGTATCCTGGCAGGTTGGCAATACGCCTTTGGCGGCAATTTCGGAGTTTCTCAGGAATTGCAGCGCAACGTACTTATCATTTTCGCTGGCTTCTGGGTCATGGAGAATGGAGGCGACTTGCTGTTGGTGTTCGGGGCGGAGCATGAAGGAGGCATCGTGGAAGGCTTGCTGAGCCAGTAGCGTAAGTGCTTCAGGTGCTACTTTCAGGATTGATTCGCCTTCAAACTCGCCGACGCTGACGTGATCGGATGTCAGCAGGTAGTACTCAGTTTTGTCTTCCCCCAGCGGGAAAGGCGCCTGGTAAGTGAATTCAACTTTTGACATTTGCTTCCAGCCTTTTCATTTTTATCAGGAATTTAAAAATTCTCTGTATCTTAAAGGTGGCGTGCCGTACAAAACTGGACGGCACGCGAAGTGTGGTTACAGGAAACCGTACATTGCGGCGAATACCCAGCCAAAGACACAGGATACGCTTACGCCGATCAAACCAGGCAGAATGAAGCTGTGGTTGATAACGAAGCGGCCAATGTGGGTAGTGCCGGAACGGTCAAACTGAATGGCCGCCAGATCGCTCGGGTAGGTCGGCAGAATGTAGTAACCGTAGCATGCCGGAGCAGAGGCAACGATGTACGCTGGATCTACCCCGATTGCCAGCGCAACCGGAACAATAGCCGCCAGCGCTGCAGCCTGGGAGTTTACAAACTTAGAGACCAATAACAGAACAACCGCATAGGCCCATGGATACTCTTTCACCATGTCGCCCAGTACGCCCTGAATTTCAGACATATGCGCGCCGAACATGGTTTCCGCCATCCAGGCAATACCGTACACCGCTACAATCGCGATCATACCTGAACGGAAGACTTCATTTTTTGAGATAGATGCGGGATTGGTTTTCGTCAGAATGATAATCAGTGCGCCAGTCAGCAGCATGAACATCTGAATAACCAGAACCATCGACAGCGGTTTGCCGCCAAAAGAAGGACGCAGTTCAGATACTGCGCCGAGCACGGCAACAACGGCGATAGCGGCCAGGAAGATCCACATTGCCAGCCAGTTGCTCTTCGGCAGCTTTTTGTCTAACAGAGTCGCGGTGTCGCCATACACATAATGGTGGTTTTCCGGTACAGAGATAAACTTCTGGAACTCTTCATCTTTATCCAGATCTTTACCACGGAACCAGCTGAAGATACCGATAGCCAGGATACCCAACAGGGTAGACGGAATAGTGATGCCGAGCAGGTCGAGGAACTCAAGATGCTTGCCTTCAAACGTCACGTTGCCCAGCATTGCGACCAGTGACACAACGGCTACGGAAACCGGGCTGGCGATAATCCCCATTTGTGCGCCAATAGAACTCGCTGCCATCGGACGTTCCGGGCGAATATTGTTCTTAATGGCTACGTCATAAATGATTGGCAGAATGGTGTATACCACATGGCCTGTACCACAAAGAATGGTCAGGGTGCAGGTAACAAACGGTGCCAGGATGGAAACGTATTTTGGGTTACGGCGCAGCAGCTTTTCAGCAATTTGCAGCATAACGTCAAGACCGCCGGAGGCTTGCAAGGTTGCAGACGCGGCCACTACGGCAATAATAACCAGCATAACGTCTACAGGTGGTTTACCTGGCTGGAGATGGAAAACAAAAACCAGGATGACCAGACCGATACCGCCTAACAAACCCAACGCGATACCGCCCTTTCTGGCGCCATAAAACAAACATATTAATATTATGAGAAGTTGTATACTAAATAACATTTTATTTACCCTCGCGAAAAAACCAGTCAATTTTTAAAAAATGGATCTGCACCACATTCTTTTGTGCTGGAATAAGCATCAGAAAATGGTCAATATTCGGTATGTCCGTATTTGCGATTAATGTTCAAATGTCTGGTTAAAATGTTTCTTTATGATTATTAGAAATATTAAACTTTCTTTCTGTGGCTTTGTTCAGAGGAGAGAATCCTCAGGCGATGGGAAGCAGGGCTTGTTATGAAGAGCAGTGGCTGACGCTGTACAGTCTGTATTTTGTCCTGGTTATCCAGGCGCTTATCATCAGCTTTATGTTTTCCGCTATTACGTGAACCACCGGCACAATGGGTGAGAGGATTATTTGTGTGATCACGCTCACGCCAGTTCATGATGTAATGAGGTTGGCTCGCGGATACTTTTATTTGCTCACAAAAATGTACGGTGTCCATAGTACGTAGCATGTTCTCCATTGCTACCAGCTAGATTTTTATGTCTGGTTAATTTCAGACTAATCCTTTATGGGTAAAAATACACACTCTGTGAGTTAGATAATACTTAATTAACTTTTGTTAGCGATTTTGAAATTAAAAACAGTGTGACGTTTGTCAATATTAAAATAATGCATTAACATATCATATACAAATATATTTGATCTAACGCAAATCACTATTTTACTGCGTCAGCAAACAAAAAAGGGATTTTTCATTATCTTAATAATTGTTACTTTTATATAACGAATAATCCCAGATATGTGTTTTATTGGCAATATTGTTTAAGCAATGAGTAATGCTCGGCTTGAACACGATAACGATAAACTGGTCTGCCAGTAACGCCATAATGGATGCTGGTAAATAAGATGTGACAATTGACTAACCAGATGAGGTATTTACGACAAGAGACGCGGGAGATATTGACCTCGTTTGCCAGTTCATCCGTAGAAAACTCTTGATCCTGGTGCTCATCAATCCACTGGCATAGCGTACGTAACGTCTGGGGGGTTAACCCTTTGGGCAAGCGCCGCGTTTCCTGTTCGCTGGAAGAGTTGCCATGGATCAGTTGGTCAAGCTCTGACTGTTCATAGTACTGGTGTTTTTCCATCTCCGTCTTCTTGTGCAGCCAACTGGTAAGCGCTTCTTCAAAACGGGATGCCTGAAACGGTTTGATCAGATAGTCAACCACACCGTAGTGGAGTGAGTCTTTGATGGTTGTGGCATCGGCGGCGGAGGAGATGACAATGACATCACACTTGCAGCCTTCACTATGCAGAACGGGCAACAGGTCCAGACCGTTTTCTTTCTGCATATAAATATCAAGTAAAATCAGATCAATGTGGTGCTCGCCTTGAAAAATTATCTCTTTGGCTTTCTCCAGCGTAGAGGCGGTCCCACAGCAATGAAAACCGGAGAGTTGCGCCACATATCGACGGTTTAATTCCGCTACCATTGCATCGTCATCGACAATTAAGACATTGATCATCTGCTGGCCCTCTCACCATTCCACGGTAACTGTACAAAAAATTGGGTGAAGATCCCTGGTTCAGACTCGACGGAAATATTGCCGCCAACGCTTTCAATCTGCTGTTTAACAAGCGCTAAACCTACTCCCCGTTCGGTTCCTTTTGACGAAACGCCCTTCTCAAAGATGTGATCAATATGCTCGGGGGCGATCCCCGGGCCATCGTCATTCACTTCACAATGCAACCAGCCGTGTCGATAGTGTAAGGATACGCTGATCTCCCCACCCGGTTCTTGACCTAGCGCCTCCAGAGCGTTTTCAATCAAATTCCCCAGAACGGTAATCAGTACAGCCACCTGATCTTCATTACTGTTTTCCGGCAATTGGCTTTCATTACTAATAACCAGGGAATGGCCTAAATCTGATGTGCGATTAATCTTACTGAGTAAAAAACCCGCGATCACCGGGGATTTTATTTTGCCTAACAGTGAGCCGATCTCTTCCTGATAATTGTTCGCAGTCTTAATGATATAATTCTCCAACTGCTTATAACTTTTCAGGTGCAATAAGCCCAGAATCACGTGCAACTTATTCATGAATTCGTGGGATCGTTCACGAAGTGCATCGGCATAGTTGACCATACCATCCAGACGTTGCATGAGCTTACGGACTTCCGTCTTATCTCTGAACGTTGAAATGGCCCCGATGATCTTACCGTTACTGAGTACCGGTACGGTGTTGATTAAGAGTAGCCGATCTTTTACCGTGATCTCCTCATCACGGCGTGGCGTCCCATCACGTAATACTTCTGAAAGATCGACCACTTGCGACCACGCATGGCTGAGCGTTGAGAGCTGCTCATCGTCTTGTGATTTACGGTAATCAAGAAGCTCCTGCGCTGCCTGGTTTATCAGTGTCACTTCACCACTTTCGTCAACGGCAATAACGCCTTCCTTTATAGAGTGCAACATTGCCTGGCGTTGTTCGAACAGGTTGGATATTTCATAAGGCTCCAGGCCAAACAGAATGCGCTTAAGGACCTTAACCAACACCCATGTGCCCAACAACCCAACCAGAACACCAAATAAGATGGACCAAATGATGCTACCGCGACTGTCATTGATCTGTTCGGTGACCCTGCTTAGCTCCAGGCCGATCGACACGACGCCAATCTGCCGGTGATTTTCATCATAGATAGGAGTAAAGACGCGTAGTGCTTTAGCCAGAAAGCCGCGATTAATGGCGACGTTCTCTTTCCCTTGTAGCGCCAGTAAAATGTCGTCACCTTTAAACGGTTGACCGATTCGCTGCGCTTCAGGGTGCGAATAACGGATGCTTTGCATATTAGTGACAACGATGAACAAGAAATCGTTGCTCTTATTTACCGCCAGGGCAATTTCCTGAATACCACTCTCTTTGGGCTTTTTTGCCAGACCGCGGCGGATCTCTGGAGAGTCTGCCAGTGTTCGCGCGACAGCCAGCGCTTTGCTTGCTAACGCATCACGCGTCATATTGCTGATTTGTGAGAAGTAAATCAGATGAACGACAAGCAGCACGGAAAAGAGTACGGCACTGACCATGAGAATCACGGTTGTACCGAGTTTCATTGGGCGTTTACGTATAGCGTAGCGTTGCAGAGTGTGTCTCATCGTGGTCCAGGAATCACTGTTTGTATGGGTATTATCGCTTTATGAAGTACGTAATTCAAAGATGGAACCGGGATTATGAGGGCTGAAGCCAGCACTGCTTATATAGAGTAGTAGAAACGGAGATGCATAAATCTGAACGATATGGCTGACGTTGAGGGTTATTTACGTCAGATTTGGTCTTTCTTCCTGGGGAGAGAACAGGAAATACCAGCATCTTTGTGGATAACTCTGTGTGTAAACAGGTATAAGGCAGGGTTTTGCTGTGGAATGCAGCAGTCAGTCATTTTTCTGACATTTAAGGGTTGCGGGCGCCGGAGAACTCCCTATAATGCGCCTCCATCGACACGGCGGATGTGAATCACTTCACACAAACAGCCGGTCCGGTTGAAGAGAAAACCTGAAAATAAGAGGTTGACTCTGAAAGAGGAAAGCGTAATATACGCCACCTCGCGATAGAGCGCTAAAGCGCGTCGCAACTGCTCTTTAACAATTTATCAGACAATCTGTGTGGGCACTCAATGATACGGATTCTTAACGTCGCAAGACGAAAAATGAATACCAAGTCTCTGAGTGAACACGTAATTCATTACGAAGTTTAATTCACGAGCATCAAACTTAAATTGAAGAGTTTGATCATGGCTCAGATTGAACGCTGGCGGCAGGCCTAACACATGCAAGTCGAACGGTAGCACAGAGGAGCTTGCTCCTTGGGTGACGAGTGGCGGACGGGTGAGTAATGTCTGGGAAACTGCCCGATGGAGGGGGATAACTACTGGAAACGGTAGCTAATACCGCATAACGTCGCAAGACCAAAGAGGGGGACCTTCGGGCCTCTTGCCATCGGATGTGCCCAGATGGGATTAGCTAGTAGGTGGGGTAACGGCTCACCTAGGCGACGATCCCTAGCTGGTCTGAGAGGATGACCAGCCACACTGGAACTGAGACACGGTCCAGACTCCTACGGGAGGCAGCAGTGGGGAATATTGCACAATGGGCGCAAGCCTGATGCAGCCATGCCGCGTGTATGAAGAAGGCCTTCGGGTTGTAAAGTACTTTCAGCGAGGAGGAAGGTGTTGAGGTTAATAACCTCAGCAATTGACGTTACTCGCAGAAGAAGCACCGGCTAACTCCGTGCCAGCAGCCGCGGTAATACGGAGGGTGCAAGCGTTAATCGGAATTACTGGGCGTAAAGCGCACGCAGGCGGTCTGTCAAGTCGGATGTGAAATCCCCGGGCTCAACCTGGGAACTGCATCCGAAACTGGCAGGCTAGAGTCTTGTAGAGGGGGGTAGAATTCCAGGTGTAGCGGTGAAATGCGTAGAGATCTGGAGGAATACCGGTGGCGAAGGCGGCCCCCTGGACAAAGACTGACGCTCAGGTGCGAAAGCGTGGGGAGCAAACAGGATTAGATACCCTGGTAGTCCACGCCGTAAACGATGTCGACTTGGAGGTTGTGCCCTTGAGGCGTGGCTTCCGGAGCTAACGCGTTAAGTCGACCGCCTGGGGAGTACGGCCGCAAGGTTAAAACTCAAATGAATTGACGGGGGCCCGCACAAGCGGTGGAGCATGTGGTTTAATTCGATGCAACGCGAAGAACCTTACCTACTCTTGACATCCAGAGAACTTAGCAGAGATGCTTTGGTGCCTTCGGGAACTCTGAGACAGGTGCTGCATGGCTGTCGTCAGCTCGTGTTGTGAAATGTTGGGTTAAGTCCCGCAACGAGCGCAACCCTTATCCTTTGTTGCCAGCGGTCCGGCCGGGAACTCAAAGGAGACTGCCAGTGATAAACTGGAGGAAGGTGGGGATGACGTCAAGTCATCATGGCCCTTACGAGTAGGGCTACACACGTGCTACAATGGCATATACAAAGAGAAGCGACCTCGCGAGAGCAAGCGGACCTCATAAAGTATGTCGTAGTCCGGATTGGAGTCTGCAACTCGACTCCATGAAGTCGGAATCGCTAGTAATCGTGGATCAGAATGCCACGGTGAATACGTTCCCGGGCCTTGTACACACCGCCCGTCACACCATGGGAGTGGGTTGCAAAAGAAGTAGGTAGCTTAACCTTCGGGAGGGCGCTTACCACTTTGTGATTCATGACTGGGGTGAAGTCGTAACAAGGTAACCGTAGGGGAACCTGCGGTTGGATCACCTCCTTACCTTAAAGAACCGTTCCTTGTAGTGTCCACACAGATTGTCTGATGAAAAGTAAATAGCAAGGCGTCTTGCGATTGAGACTTATACGTCCCCTTCGTCTAGAGGCCCAGGACACCGCCCTTTCACGGCGGTAACAGGGGTTCGAATCCCCTAGGGGACGCCACTTGCTGGTTCGTGAGTGAAAGTCACCGGCCGTTATATCTCAAAACTCATCTTCGGGTGACGTTTGAGATATTTGCTCTTTAAAAATCTGGATCAAGCTGAAAATTGAAACGACACACTGTGTCTGTTCTCCGTAATAAGAGCAGATAAATGGTGTGTTCGAGTCTCTCAAATTTTCGCAACACGATGGTGTTTTACGAAACATCTTCGGGTTGTGAGGTTAAGCGACTAAGCGTACACGGTGGATGCCCTGGCAGTCAGAGGCGATGAAGGACGTGCTAATCTGCGATAAGCGTCGGTAAGGTGATATGAACCGTTATAGCCGGCGATTTCCGAATGGGGAAACCCAGTGTGATTCGTCACACTATCATTACGTGAATACATAGCGTAATGAAGCGAACCGGGGGAACTGAAACATCTAAGTACCCCGAGGAAAAGAAATCAACCGAGATTCCCCCAGTAGCGGCGAGCGAACGGGGAGCAGCCCAGAGTCTGAATCAGCATGTGTGGTAGTGGAACGGTCTGGAAAGTCCGACGGTACAGGGTGATAGTCCCGTACACAAAATCACACATGTTGTGAACTCGAAGAGTAGGGCGGGACACGTGGTATCCTGTCTGAATATGGGGGGACCATCCTCCAAGGCTAAATACTCCTGACTGACCGATAGTGAACCAGTACCGTGAGGGAAAGGCGAAAAGAACCCCGGCGAGGGGAGTGAAAAAGAACCTGAAACCGTGTACGTACAAGCAGTGGGAGCCTCTTTATGGGGTGACTGCGTACCTTTTGTATAATGGGTCAGCGACTTATATTCTGTAGCAAGGTTAACCGAATAGGGGAGCCGAAGGGAAACCGAGTCTTAACTGGGCGTTAAGTTGCAGGGTATAGACCCGAAACCCGGTGATCTAGCCATGGGCAGGTTGAAGGTTGGGTAACACTAACTGGAGGACCGAACCGACTAATGTTGAAAAATTAGCGGATGACTTGTGGCTGGGGGTGAAAGGCCAATCAAACCGGGAGATAGCTGGTTCTCCCCGAAAGCTATTTAGGTAGCGCCTCGTGAACTCATCTTCGGGGGTAGAGCACTGTTTCGGCTAGGGGGTCATCCCGACTTACCAACCCGATGCAAACTGCGAATACCGAAGAATGTTATCACGGGAGACACACGGCGGGTGCTAACGTCCGTCGTGAAGAGGGAAACAACCCAGACCGCCAGCTAAGGTCCCAAAGTCATGGTTAAGTGGGAAACGATGTGGGAAGGCACAGACAGCCAGGATGTTGGCTTAGAAGCAGCCATCATTTAAAGAAAGCGTAATAGCTCACTGGTCGAGTCGGCCTGCGCGGAAGATGTAACGGGGCTAAACCATGCACCGAAGCTGCGGCAGCGACACTATGTGTTGTTGGGTAGGGGAGCGTTCTGTAAGCCGTTGAAGGTGTCCTGTGAGGGGTGCTGGAGGTATCAGAAGTGCGAATGCTGACATAAGTAACGATAATGCGGGTGAAAAACCCGCACGCCGGAAGACCAAGGGTTCCTGTCCAACGTTAATCGGGGCAGGGTGAGTCGACCCCTAAGGCGAGGCCGAAAGGCGTAGTCGATGGGAAACAGGTTAATATTCCTGTACTTGGTGTTACTGCGAAGGGGGGACGGAGAAGGCTATGTTAGCCGGGCGACGGTTGTCCCGGTTTAAGCATGTAGGCGGAGGTTCCAGGTAAATCCGGTACCTTATTAACGCTGAGGTGTGATGACGAGGCACTACGGTGCTGAAGTAACAAATGCCCTGCTTCCAGGAAAAGCCTCTAAGCATCAGGTAACACAAAATCGTACCCCAAACCGACACAGGTGGTCAGGTAGAGAATACCAAGGCGCTTGAGAGAACTCGGGTGAAGGAACTAGGCAAAATGGTGCCGTAACTTCGGGAGAAGGCACGCTGATATGTAGGTGAAGTGATTTACTCATGGAGCTGAAATCAGTCGAAGATACCAGCTGGCTGCAACTGTTTATTAAAAACACAGCACTGTGCAAACACGAAAGTGGACGTATACGGTGTGACGCCTGCCCGGTGCCGGAAGGTTAATTGATGGGGTTATCCGTAAGGAGAAGCTCTTGATCGAAGCCCCGGTAAACGGCGGCCGTAACTATAACGGTCCTAAGGTAGCGAAATTCCTTGTCGGGTAAGTTCCGACCTGCACGAATGGCGTAATGATGGCCAGGCTGTCTCCACCCGAGACTCAGTGAAATTGAACTCGCTGTGAAGATGCAGTGTACCCGCGGCAAGACGGAAAGACCCCGTGAACCTTTACTATAGCTTGACACTGAACACTGGTCCTTGATGTGTAGGATAGGTGGGAGGCTTTGAAGTGTGGACGCCAGTCTGCATGGAGCCAACCTTGAAATACCACCCTTTAATGGCTGGTGTTCTAACGTAGACCCGTGATCCGGGTTGCGGACAGTGTCTGGTGGGTAGTTTGACTGGGGCGGTCTCCTCCTAAAGAGTAACGGAGGAGCACGAAGGTTAGCTAATCCTGGTCGGACATCAGGAGGTTAGTGCAAAGGCATAAGCTAGCTTGACTGCGAGAGTGACGGCTCGAGCAGGTGCGAAAGCAGGTCTTAGTGATCCGGTGGTTCTGAATGGAAGGGCCATCGCTCAACGGATAAAAGGTACTCCGGGGATAACAGGCTGATACCGCCCAAGAGTTCATATCGACGGCGGTGTTTGGCACCTCGATGTCGGCTCATCACATCCTGGGGCTGAAGTAGGTCCCAAGGGTATGGCTGTTCGCCATTTAAAGTGGTACGCGAGCTGGGTTTAGAACGTCGTGAGACAGTTCGGTCCCTATCTGCCGTGGGCGCTGGAGAATTGAGGGGGGCTGCTCCTAGTACGAGAGGACCGGAGTGGACGCATCACTGGTGTTCGGGTTGTCATGCCAATGGCATTGCCCGGTAGCTAAATGCGGAAGAGATAAGTGCTGAAAGCATCTAAGCACGAAACTTGCCCCGAGATGAGTTCTCCCTGAGACTATAAGTCTCCTGAAGGAACGTTGAAGACGACGACGTTGATAGGTCGGGTGTGTAAGTGTAGCGATACATTGAGCTAACCGATACTAATGAACCGTGAGGCTTAACCTTACAACGCCGAAGCTGTTTTGGCGAAGAGACGAAATTTCAGCTTGATACAGATTAAATTGACATGCGAAAGCGTGTTGATAAACAGAATTTGCCTGGCGGCTGTAGCGCGGTGGTCCCACCTGACCCCATGCCGAACTCAGAAGTGAAACGCCGTAGCGCCGATGGTAGTGTGGGGTCTCCCCATGCGAGAGTAGGGAACTGCCAGGCATCAAACCAGTGAAGAAGCCCATCCTGCCGGATGGGCTTTTTTGCGTCTGCGGACTGCAGGAAATACTGCCGTCCGGCACTGTTTTGCCCCTCTTTATCCCGCCGGGATCGATAAAACCGTCTCTTTTTCCTCTACCGTACTACCCTACAGACAGATATCAGTGCGCGTAAATACACATATCTTTCTGATATCCGTCATGTATGTACCCGTATTGCTGTGCAGGGACAGTTACACTTGTTTTTATAGATCTCTACAGCTGCTTATCATGTCGTAGGGTAACTGTATCGGCAAAATTTGCGCGTTAGTTGCGCTGGTTGAAGGGGGAAGCATGACGGATAAATATCAGGGATATGCTGAAAAGCAAAAACCCAGCCATAGGCTGGGTTCTTTAAATAGTGGTGCCCGGACTCGGAATCGAACCAAGGACACGGGGATTTTCAATCCCCTGCTCTACCGACTGAGCTATCCGGGCAACGGGGCGCATTAAACCGTATTCACGTCTGCCAGTCAATCAAATTTCAGGAAAAGCTGTTCAACCGCTTAATATTACGGCAATCTGTGCGTTTTTGCCTGAAGTTTGCACAAATCCACCGGTCTGATGCGATTTAAACCGTGTCTGCACTTTTTTCCCAATGCGCAATACCCGTTTATTTCATCGTAGACAGGAATGCACGCTTAAGTCAGCGCACCACCCTGGCGGCATTGGGCGAAGCGCAGGATATCTTCAGCCAGGCGGTGTGCCGTTTCCACGTCCGCATGGCTACGATTGACCAGCATGCGGCTGAGACACCCTTCCAGCACCAGCTCCATCTGCCTGGCAACCATCGCCGGGTCGTCAACTTCCAGCATAGTCAGCAGTTCGTGGGTAAAGTCATGTGCCGCTTTTTTTTGCTGTCCAGCTAACTGATGGATAGGATGCTCTGGGTCGGGGTAAAACGTACAGGCAGCAATGAACAGGCAGCCTGGATAGCGATTGTTGCTCACGCATTCGGCAAGGGCGTTGTAGCGTGCCAGGAGTTTCTGCTCAGCACTCAGGGTATCATCCAGCAGAAGCTGACGTCGCCAGATATCCACTCGTTGACTGAGGTAACGTAGCGCGTCATACAAAATGGCTTCTTTATCGGGCCAAAAACGCTGTAGCTCATCAAGGGGATAATCAATGTGTTCAGCCACCATTTCCAGTGTGGTATTGGCTATACCTTGAACCTCAAGTAATTTCAGGGCTTCTCCCAGGACATCTTCACGTTGCACGGTATTCTCCTCCGTTTTCCTTTTGCAAGTGTTGCTCACGGTTGGTGATTGTGCAAATGCGCACTGAAGGTTGCGGCATCCATAAAGCCGGTAACGCGGGCGTCCGGATGTTCTTTACCCTGCGCATCAAAAAACAAGATCGTTGGCAATCCTAATACCTGTAGATGTTTTAGCAGAGCGATATCCTGCGCACTGTTTGCTGTGACATCTGCTTGCAACAGTACCGTATCGCCTAAGGCTTGTTGAACCTGCGGATTACTGAAGGTGTACTTCTCAAATTCTTTACAGGCAACGCACCAGTCTGCGTACAGATCCAACATGACCGGGCGACCTTTAGCTTGCTCCAGAGCCTGATTTAATTCTTCCACCGATGCTACTTTAGTGAAGTTCAAATGTGTCTGAGTTTGCGCATGTGGAGCACCAAACGTCCAGTCCTGTAACGGACGCACGCTCACCAGAGCGCCAGCTAACAGAATAATTTGGACGATACGCATCCACGTACGCTTCGCCTGTAGACTGGTGATAAATGCCCAGCCAAAGAATGCGACGCCCAGCAGTGACCATAAGCGTATTCCCCACTCGTCGCCGGTAATGCGTTCAAGCAAAAATATGGGGAGCGCAAGGATGACAAACCCAAAGGCTGTTTTAACATGTTCCATCCATGGGCCGCTTTTGGGCAGAAGTCGGTTACCAAATACGGTAATTAGCATCAGGGGTAACCCCATCCCCAGTGCATACAGGTACAACGTGCCGCCTCCCAGCCACATGTTTCCGCTCTGGGCGATGTAAAGCAAAATTGCGCTCAGTGGTGCGGTGGTGCAAGGAGAACAGATCAGCCCTGCAATCGCTCCCATCGCAAGCACGCTTCCGGGAGAGCCGCCTTGCTGGCGATTGCTCATCAGCGTGAGCCGCGTTTGCAGTGAAGAAGGTAGCTGCAGCGTGAACAGACCAAACATCGACAGAGCCAGCAGCGTAAAGATGACGGCAAGGCCAATCAGTACATAAGGATGCTGTAGTGCAGCCTGGAACTGTAGGCCTGCCGCTGCAACGACCAGACCCAGCGCGGTGTAGGTGAGCGCCATTCCCTGCACGTAGATGAAGGTCAGCAGCAGCGCTCTCCCGGTTGATAAGCGTTGCTTCCCACCCAGTACTATGCCGGATATCAGCGGATACATCGGTAGTACGCAAGGCGTAAAGGCGATGCCAATTCCGATCAACAATGCCCACAGGGCGGAAAAGGGAAGCTCGGTCTCTGGCTCTGGCTGTGATTTTTCTTCCGGCAATACCGTGACTGGTGTTGTATCTGTAAGAGCGACAACTTCGCTTAACGGTATGGTTTTGGTCTCCGGCGGATAGCAAAATCCGGCGTCGGCACAACCCTGATAAGTGACCGTGATTGTAGCGCCAGATGTGGCCTGATTTACCGTAACCGGAATGTTCAACTGCTGGCGGTAAATTTCACTCTTGCCGTAAAACTCATCTTCATGCCAAATACCTGGCGGTAGTTTTACTTCGGCAATACTGGCCTGAGATGGCGTAATGCTTACCTGTTTACGATAGAGATAGTAGCCGTCCTTGACCTGCCAGGAGAGGTTCAGGTCGTGTTGGTTTTGCTGGAAATCAAAAACAAATGCCCGATCGGCAGGGACGAACTGCGAGCGGCCAGGCGAGTCGAATAATCCGGCAAAGGTGGATGTGCTGCACAGCAGCAGGATCAGCGTAAGGATGCGTTGAGCCATGAGCGGTAATCAAAGTCTCCATGAGTGACGGGTAAAACCAGAAGCTCAGGGGTTTGGTACGGGTGATGAGACTTCAGGCAATCGAGAAGGGCTTGCTGATGCGTTACTGCGGTTTTTAAAATCATCTGGACTTCATATTCCTGCTCAAGCTTGCCTTCCCAATAATAGAGGGAGGTCGCGCCAGGCAGAAGTGTTACGCAGGCGGCCAGTTTTTCAGCCAGCACTTTAGCGGCCAGATCCTGGGCTGTTGCTTCGTCCGGGGCGGTGCAGAGCACCACAACGGTATCGGGGATGGGGATATCCTGACTCTTTACATCAAGCATAAACACCTCGAAAGAACAGAGTAACCAGCAAGAGAAGGGTCACTATACAACGGACGAGGGAAGGATGTTAGTTAAAGCGAGGTGAGGGGAAAGAACTGCAGGGCGCTTGCACGCCCTGCAGGTAAAACTTAAAGCATGAAGCTGCCCAGCAAGAAGCCGAAGCAAACCGCCAGAACCACACCCAGAGTACCTGGGATGAAGAACGGATGGTTAAAGACGAATTTACCGATGCGGGTTGTACCGGTGTCATCCATCTGAACCGCAGCAACCAGCGTTGGGTAAGTTGGCAGAATGAACAGGCCAGAAACGGCGGCGAAAGATGCTACAGCCGTCAGCGGAGAAACGTTCAGTGCCAGAGCCATCGGCATCAGTGCTTTAGCCGTTGCTGCCTGAGAGTACAGCAGTGCAGAAGCAAAGAAGAAGATGACGGCCAGCAGCCACGGATGACCCTGAATCACGCTACCTGCAGTATCTTTGATCCAGTCGATGTTGTGAGATACGAAGGTATCACCCAGCCATGCCACACCCAGGATACAAATACAGGCGCTCATACCGGCTTTGAAGGTACTGGAGTTCAGGATGGCGTCAGTTTCAACGCGGCAGATAATCGTGGTCAGCGTCGCGACGCTCAGCATGATGATCAGAATTGCGTTAGTGGTGTTCATCAGCGGTTTAGCGACCAGGCCGAGGCTTGGGCTGTTGACGATGGCATAAACGACTACACAAACTACACCCAGCAGGAACAACCATACGGAGGTCTTCGCACCTGCTTTGATTTCAACTTGTCTTTCGCCGCGCAGTTCGACCAAACCTTCTTCCAGACGTTTACGGTAAACCGGGTCGTCAGACAGTTTGGAGTTGAACAGTGCGGTGATCAGGAAAGACATCACCAGAACCGCCAGCAGGGTGGATGGAATGACCACAGACAGCAGGTGGATGTAGCTGATTCCATGACCTTCCATTACGGAAGACATATAAACCACGGCTGCGGAGATAGGTGATGCGGTAATCGCAATCTGTGCAGAAACCACCGCAGTAGACAGAGGACGGCAAGGTTTGATCCCTTGTTCCTTCGCCACTTCAGCGATAACCGGCAGCGTTGCCAGAGAGATGTTGCCTGTACCAGCAAAGATAGTCAGGAAATAGGTCACGATAGGAGCAAGGATCGTGATGTATTTCGGGTTTTTGCGCAGCAGTTTTTCAGTCTGATGAACCAGATAGTCCAGACCACCGGCAATCTGCATGGCTGAAATGGCTGCGATAACCGCCATGATAATGGAAATAACGTCGAACGGAATTGTACCCGGTTTTACGCCGATAGCGGCGAGAACCAGAACACCCAGCCCACCTGCGAATCCAATACCGATACCCCCAAGTCTGGCACCCAAAAAGATTGCCAGCAAAACGATGATAAGTTCTAAAACTATCATATTAGCCTTCCTTGTTGTTTAACAAGTTGATATTAAATTGTTGTTTTTAAGTAACTTCGAGTAAGAAAAAAGGCACGTCATCATGACGTGCCTTCTCTGGTACTACCCTACACGATTACTGTTCGCTTTCATCAGTATAACGTTTTGCTTTATAAGCAGGGTGCATCAGGTTTTGTGCAGAGAAGATATCGTCCAGTTCTGCTTCGGTCAACAGGCCGCGCTCCAGGACAACTTCACGTACGCTCTTACCTGTTTCGGCACAAATTTTACCGACGATGTCGCCGTTGTGGTGACCGATGAACGGGTTGAGGTAGGTGACGATACCGATGGAGTTGTATACGAATGCTTCACACACTTCTTTGTTAGCGGTGATGCCGCTAACGCATTTTTCCAGCAGGTTGTAGCAAGCGTTGCTCAGAATATGGATAGATTCGAACATTGCCTGGCCGATTACCGGTTCCATTACGTTCAGCTGCAGCTGACCTGCTTCAGACGCCATGGTGACGGTGACATCGTTACCGATGACTTTAAAGCATACCTGGTTTACGACTTCCGGAACAACCGGGTTCACTTTTGCCGGCATGATGGAAGAGCCAGCCTGCAATTCCGGCAGGTTGATCTCGTTCAGACCAGCACGTGGGCCAGAGGAGAGCAAACGCAGGTCGTTACAGATTTTGGACATCTTCACAGCCAGACGTTTCAGTGCACTATGCACCATAACGTATGCGCCGCAGTCGGAGGTTGCTTCAATCAGGTCTTCAGCCGGAACGCAGGCAAAACCAGTAACTTCAGCCAGTTTTTGCACTGCCAGCGGAGAGTACTCTTTCGGTGTGTTCAGACCAGTACCGATTGCTGTTGCGCCGAGGTTAACTTCCAGCAGCAGCTCTGCGGTACGACCAATGTTTTTCACTTCTTCTTTCAGCAGTACGCTGAAAGCACGGAATTCCTGACCGAGGGTCATCGGTACAGCATCCTGCAACTGGGTACGGCCCATTTTCAGGATGTCCTGGAATTCAACGGCTTTTTGTTCGAAGCCTTCGCGCAACTGGTTCAGAGCATCAATCAGTTTGATGATAGATGCGTAAACAGCGATACGGAAACCGGTCGGATAAGCATCGTTGGTGGACTGACATTTGTTCACGTGGTCGTTCGGGTTCAGGTACTGATATTCACCTTTCTGGTGACCCATCAGTTCCAGACCGATATTGGCCAGCACTTCGTTGGTATTCATGTTGACGGAGGTACCCGCACCGCCCTGGTAAACGTCTACCGGGAACTGATCCATGCATTTTCCGTTATTCAGGACTTCATCACACGCTGCGATAATGGCATTTGCCACACTCTTAGGAATGGTTTGCAGCTCTTTGTTGGCCAGGGCCGCTGCCTTTTTAACCATTACCATACCGCGAACAAATTCAGGAATATCACTGATTTTGTTATTGCTAATGTAGAAGTTTTCAATCGCTCTCAGAGTATGAACACCGTAGTAGGCGTCCGCTGGAACTTCCCTGGTACCCAACAAATCTTCTTCGATACGAATGTTGTTTAACATGTGAACCTTCTTTTTCAAGCTGCCAATGATTTTACTAAACACACAGGATATATGTGATTTCGATTGTTTCTCGACCGACGATTATCCCCTGCATCGGTCTGATACCCGAGATCATATGCTGCTTCAGGATTTCTACCGTAATCTGGATCACTTAAAGTGTGGAATTTACCCCTTATTTATTATTATGTGAAATAGATCACCCCTTTAGGATTAATACCAAATATAAGTGTACAAACAGCTTGAAATTTTGCTAACGACCTCAACATCTGACTAATGCGAGTCGCACAACCATTCAGACAGGCGTTGCGAAAACGGCTGTTATTTACAGGAGAGTCCTTTGCGCTGGATACCATTACTTGCCATCTTTCTTTATGTTTACATTGAGATTTCTATCTTTATCCAGGTCGCCCATGTGTTAGGCGTTCTGATGACCCTGCTCCTGGTTATCTTCACTTCGGTCATCGGGATGTCGCTGGTACGCAACCAAGGGTTCAAGAATTTTCTGCTGATGCAGCAAAAGATGGCGGCAGGTGAAAGCCCCGCTGCAGAAATGATTAAAAGCGTGTCGCTGATTATTGCTGGCTTGCTGCTGGTGCTTCCTGGCTTCTTCACCGACTTCCTTGGTCTTCTTCTTTTATTACCTCCAGTACAGAAGCATCTGACCATGAAGCTCCTGCCGCACCTGCGTTTTTCTCGTATGCCTGGTGGCGGTTTTGGCGCCGGAACCGGCGGTGGTGAGACGTTTGACGGGGAATTTCAACGCAAAGACGACGATCGCAACCGTCTTGACCATAAAGACGATGATCGTCGGGATTAACCCTCTGAAATGATCGCCCGGTAGCGCTAAGCTTACCGGGCTTCAGCCTGCTTCCGCTTGGGTAAAAACAGCCACAGTGCTGCCAGCATAATCAACGCATACATACTCTTCCAACCGACCATAGCCAGCAACAGCAGGCACAGCAGACAACCAATAACCGCTAAAGCGCGATAGTGTCCTTTCAGTAATCGACATCCTGCCAGCATGCACAGTAGATAGATCATAATAAAGATGCCGTTAGCGTAGACGATTAATGCGTCGAGATTGATTTGCAGCACATAAATGCACAATGTACTGACCACGCAGCAGCCCAACACTGCGTTCAGCGCATTGCGCGGAAGATGACGAGGGGACAGGCGAGCCAGATAGTGGTTCGGTTTATATTGTGCTTGTGACCACACCAGTCTGGCGAAACTCTGAATATAAATATTCAGGCTGGCAAAACAGGCCAGATAACCAATGACACAGGCTACCCACAGCGCTTGCACGCCAAACAGCTGCACGACAATTTCGGGCAGTGAAGCCGCCGCAGCCATCTGCTCACCGTAAGCACCGAAATGGAGTACTACCACCGTACACGCCCAGTAAACGGTACCGGCCAGCAGCAGGCCAGTCATCAGCGCGCGTGGGAAATCTCTCTCGGGGTTTTTGAATTCGGACGCCAGGTGTGCAAACGCTTCAAGGCCGACAAAACACCAGAACATTACCGACAGCGCCGCGAACAATCCGGGAAGTTCAATGTTACTGACAGAAGGGAAGGGGATTTCGCCCGGCCTTAGCTCTCCAGCCCACCAGATAGCGACAATAAGAGCAACAATCAGCCCGGCAATCACCGTTTGCAGGTTAGCGCTGGAGCTGGCACCGCGTGAACCGATGTACCACACCAGGACCAACGTACCGAGTTCTGCCAGCAACAGTTGCCAACCATGCCAGCCAAACATCGCCTGACCGAATCCGGCAGCAATATGGAGTGCAGCAGGGAGGCCAACGGGAATAACCGATAAAAATAGCCAGCCGGTGACGCGTTCCAGACGTGGGCCAAAAGCCATTCCGACGAAATGCGCCACACCACCCGCGCTGGGGAAATGGCGACCGAGTACGGCAAAGACAATGGCGATGGGAAAGACTAAAACGATGAGAACTGGCCATGCCCACAGGCTGTTATTGCCAGCGACTAACGCGGCCAGTGCGGGAACGGCAAATACGCCCGTACCGAGTAATGATGTCGATAACAAGCCGATACCCTGAGCCAGCCCCAGTTCTTGTTTCAGTCCACTCATAATTAGTTATTGTCCGGTTATGCCTGAAAGTCAGGCAACTACGCAGTTTTTCGATGTTATCACAATCGGATTTGCTTATGACGAGATGGCAGAAATCGTTATGAAATGTGAGGTGCGTCGGTGTTTTGACGGGATTTTATCCTGATATAAATTTTTTTTCGCTTGCCCCCTTGAAGGCACAAATTCTCATCCCCATCTCTCTGGGCACTAGCCGGGAAACCGTTTACGGGCCGGCGTCACCCATAACTGATAAAGACTTTCTCAAAGGAGAGCTATCAATGAGTATTCGTCCGTTACATGATCGTGTGATCGTCAAACGTAAAGAAGTTGAATCCAAATCTGCTGGCGGCATCGTACTGACCGGTTCTGCAGCGGGTAAATCAACTCGTGGCGAAATCATCGCTGTCGGTAAGGGTCGCATCCTGGACAACGGTACTGTACAGCCGCTGGACGTAAAAGTCGGCGATATCGTAATTTTCAACGATGGCTACGGTGTTAAATCTGAGAAGATCGACAATGAAGAAGTGTTGATCATGTCTGAAAGCGACATTCTGGCGATTGTTGAAGCTTAATCCGCGAACGACACTGAACATACGAATTTAAGGGAAAGAGAAAATGGCAGCTAAAGACGTAAAATTCGGTAACGACGCTCGTGTGAAAATGCTGCGCGGCGTAAACGTACTGGCAGACGCAGTGAAAGTTACCCTCGGCCCGAAAGGTCGTAACGTAGTTCTGGATAAATCTTTCGGTGCACCAACCATTACTAAAGATGGTGTTTCTGTAGCACGTGAAATCGAGCTGGAAGACAAGTTCGAAAACATGGGCGCACAGATGGTGAAAGAAGTTGCCTCTAAAGCGAACGACGCTGCAGGCGACGGTACCACCACCGCGACCGTTCTGGCTCAGTCTATCATCACTGAAGGCCTGAAAGCTGTTGCTGCGGGTATGAACCCGATGGATCTGAAACGTGGTATCGACAAAGCTGTTGCTGCTGCGGTTGAAGAGCTGAAAGCACTGTCCGTACCGTGCTCCGACTCTAAAGCTATTGCTCAGGTTGGTACTATTTCCGCTAACTCCGACGAAACCGTAGGTAAGCTGATCGCAGAAGCGATGGATAAAGTCGGTAAAGAAGGCGTGATCACCGTTGAAGACGGTACCGGTCTGCAGGACGAACTGGACGTGGTTGAAGGTATGCAGTTTGACCGCGGCTACCTGTCCCCTTACTTCATCAACAAGCCGGAAACAGGTGCTGTAGAGCTGGAAAGCCCGTTCATCCTGCTGGCTGATAAGAAAATCTCCAACATCCGCGAAATGCTGCCGGTTCTGGAAGCCGTTGCTAAAGCTGGCAAACCGCTGCTGATCATCGCTGAAGATGTTGAAGGCGAAGCGCTGGCTACGCTGGTTGTGAACACCATGCGTGGTATCGTGAAAGTGGCTGCAGTTAAAGCTCCTGGCTTCGGCGATCGCCGTAAAGCGATGCTGCAGGATATCGCTACTCTGACTGGTGGTACCGTTATCTCTGAAGAGATCGGTATGGAGCTGGAAAAAGCGACCCTGGAAGACCTGGGCCAGGCAAAACGCGTTGTGATCAACAAAGACACCACCACCATCATTGATGGCGTGGGTGAAGAAGCGGCAATCCAGGGTCGTGTGACTCAGATTCGCCAGCAGATCGAAGAAGCAACTTCCGACTACGACCGTGAAAAACTGCAGGAGCGCGTAGCGAAACTGGCAGGCGGTGTTGCAGTTATCAAAGTAGGTGCTGCTACCGAAGTTGAAATGAAAGAGAAGAAAGCACGCGTTGAAGATGCCCTGCACGCTACCCGTGCTGCGGTAGAAGAAGGTGTTGTTGCTGGTGGTGGTGTAGCGCTGATTCGCGTAGCGTCCAAACTGAGCGAACTGCGTGGCCAGAACGAAGACCAGAACGTGGGTATCAAAGTTGCGCTGCGCGCAATGGAAGCTCCGCTGCGTCAGATCGTTCTGAACTGCGGTGAAGAGCCGTCTGTTGTGGCTAACACTGTGAAAGCAGGCGACGGTAACTACGGTTACAACGCTGCAACTGAAGAATACGGCAACATGATCGACATGGGTATCCTGGATCCGACCAAAGTAACCCGTTCTGCTCTGCAGTACGCGGCTTCTGTTGCGGGTCTGATGATCACCACCGAGTGCATGGTTACCGACCTGCCGAAAGGCGATGCACCTGACTTAGGTGCTGCTGGTGGAATGGGCGGCATGGGTGGAATGGGCGGCATGATGTAATTGCCCACACCCTGCATCCTTCAGGTTGCAGATGTGTTGGCTGCGTTTGCTAACCCCTGTTGCTTACTCTAGTAAGCTCCTGGGGATAAACAAACTTGCCGCCTTGCTGCAACCAGAATGATTTGGGTGTTCATCTCCCATAAATGAAAAACCCCCAGACAGAAATGTCCGGGGGTTTTTCTTTTGGTCATCTTTTTAGTATATGATTCAGCTACGGACAAAAGGTCCAGCTCATTGATTATGGGGAATAACATGCACGTGAAATATTTAGCAGGGATCGTTGGTGCCGCGCTACTGATGGCGGGTTGTAGCTCCAGCAACGAACTGAGTTCAGCCGGACAAAGCGTACGCTTTGTCGAAGAGAAGCCTGGCGCAGAGTGTCAACTGGTTGGTACTGCGACCGGTAAACAAAGCAACTGGCTTTCTGGTCAGCATGGCGAAGAAGGTGGCTCTATGCGCGGTGCGGCAAATGACCTGCGTAATCAGGCTGCGGCAATGGGCGGTAACGTGATTTATGGTGTCAGCAGCCCATCGCAAGGGATGCTATCCAGTTTTGTCCCGACTGCCAGTGAGATGATTGGTCAGGTTTATAAGTGCCCTAACTGATAAACGCTGGCGTTGCCGGATGGCGACGCTAAAGCGTCTTATCAGGCCTACAGGTGCAAGTGACCGTAGGCCTGATAAGCGAAGCCTCGACGGGTATTATCAGTTTTGTCGTAATTGCAAATCCAGCGGTGTCTTGCTTGGCTCCCCGCCAATTTCGCGTGCCAGTTTGGGCACCATATAACCTGACACCAGCGTCAACAGTTCGCGCATGATTTGCCGCGCTTCATCGTCACTGACTATAAAGTGGGCAGCTCCCTGTACCTTATCCAGTACGTGCAGATAATAAGGCATCACTCCCGCATCAAACAGCGCATTGCTGAGATCGGCCAGCGTTTGCGCGTTATCATTTACACCACGCAACAATACGCTTTGGTTGAGCAGCGTGACGTTCGCTTTGCGCAATCGGGTCATCGCCTGACGAAATTCTTCATCGATTTCGTTAGCGTGGTTAATATGATTTACCAGCAGAACTTGCAGACGTGATTGTTCGAACCGGGTTGCCAGCTTTTCCGTGATACGTGCCGGGATAACAATCGGCAGACGGCTGTGAATACGCAGACGTTTTATATGCGAAATGGCTTCCAGTTGCGTTAGCAACCAGTCCAGTTCATGATCCTTGGCCATTAGCGGATCGCCACCAGAAAAGATAATTTCATCGAGTTCCGGGTGGGTGGCGATGTAATCTAATGCGACCTGCCAGTTACGCTTATTCCCTTGATTATCGGCATAAGGGAAATGGCGACGGAAACAGTAGCGGCAGTTTACCGCGCAGCCGCCTTTTACCAGCAGTAACGCCCGATTGCGGTATTTATGCAGCAATCCTGGCACGACGCTGTGTTGTTCATCCAGCGGGTCAGTAGAGAATCCAGGTGCGGCGACGAATTCATCCTGTGAGGTGAGTACCTGACGCAGCAGGGGATCGTTGGGGTTACCTTTCTCCATACGAGCGATAAACGATCGCGGTACGCGTAGAGCAAAAAGACGTTTTGCCTCGCGACCTGCGAGCAAGTTTTCATCAGCGTCTATATTCAAAAGACGTAATAGTTCATCCGGATCGGTGAGAACATCGGCAAGTTGTACTAACCAATCTTCTCTGGATGGGGTGTTTAGGGTTACAATATGCGCCATTTTGTGGCTTAGCTACCAGTTAACAATTTTCAGAGGGCCTTATGGCGACTTACTATAGCAACGATTTTCGTGCCGGTCTTAAAATCATGATGGACGGCGAACCTTATGCGGTTGAAGCCAGTGAATTCGTTAAACCGGGTAAAGGCCAGGCTTTCGCGCGCGTTAAGCTGCGCCGTCTGCTGACCGGTACTCGTGTAGAGAAAACTTTCAAATCTACTGACTCCGCTGAAGGCGCAGACGTTGTAGATATGAACCTGACTTACCTGTACAACGATGGTGAATTCTACCATTTCATGAACAACTCTACTTTCGAACAGCTTGCAGCTGACGCGAAAGCGGTAGGTGACAGCGCTAAATGGTTGCTGGATCAGGCTGAGTGCATCGTGACCCTGTGGAATGGTCAGCCTATCTCTGTGACCCCGCCGAACTTCGTTGAGCTGGAAATCATCGAAACTGATCCAGGTCTGAAAGGCGACACCGCAGGTACTGGTGGCAAACCGGCTACTCTGTCCACTGGTGCTGTAGTTAAAGTTCCGCTGTTCGTACAGATCGGCGAAGTGATCAAAGTGGATACGCGTTCAGGCGAATACGTTTCCCGCGTTAAGTAATACATCCTATTTGATCTATGGCGCAGATTGCTGCGCCATACTTTTTCCAGGGCAGGAATGATGAAACGTCTTCTCGGTCTTGTAATGTTCATCCTTTTCACCAGCACTCTCCTGACGGGCTGTAACACTGCGCGTGGCTTCGGTGAAGATATCAAACACCTTGGTAATTCAATCTCTCACGCCGCTAGCTGATCTTCTCATATTGTCTTAAAAACGCCCGTTTATCCGTCAACCTTTCGGATCTTGTCTATCATTAAGTAGCTATACACAAACAATATTGGCTAGAAAAGGAAGACGTTATGGTTAAAAAGACAATTGCTGCGATCTTTTCTGTGTTGGTACTTTCTTCTGTATTAACCGCGTGTAATACCACGCGAGGCGTAGGGCAGGATATTTCTGAAGGTGGTAGTGCCATTTCTGGTGCAGCGACCAAAGCCCAGCAATAACCATGAACGGTACGACGTTGTGTCGTACCGTTAATTCATTTTCTCCGGCAGTGACAGAAACGGTGAGAAACGGTTTCCCAAATGCAGTTTCATTCGGATATTGCGTTTATAGGTGTAGACCGTCTTGCCATGAATACAAAGTGCTGCTGCTATCTCATTGTTACCCACGCCATCCATCCACATCGACAATACTTTTTCCTCCTGCGGCGTAAGCAATGGTGTAACGTTTTTTGCTGTCTCTAACGTGGGGCGAACATGTAATGCATCCTGAATGTTGTCTGACAATTCGGCCAGCGTGGCGCGTTTGGATAATACCGAGTGGACTGAATATTGAGGGTTGTGGGCGGGTATGTGCTCTCGATCTCCTGGTCGCAGCAGGATCAGGGGGATCATGCCACAACTCATAAAAAAAGGTGCTATCGGCGGACTGGAATGAGCATCGCTGAGAAAACTGTATAAATCGGCGATCACCAGATGTGGCTTCCACTGCAAAATATGCTCTTTTGCCAGCAGGAGATTATTAATTCCTGACACCAGAAATGAAGAGTTGAACATCCCAGAATGATTGAGCAAAGCCTCTAACCCTGTACGGGTGTAGTGGCATCGGTCAATCACTAAAATTTTAAGCATAAACTTTTCGCATTCAGAAGAGGGGCACACGGCTTCCTGAATTCAGAAAGCCCTTCATCATAGAGAAATCCAATGTGAGCCAAATGCGCGAACTACGCTGCTAATTGTGCTTAATTCTTGCTTTAAGTAGGCGGTTAATAAAAAGGTTGAAATTCATTTTCTCTCAGGCAAAAATGCCTTTTCATACTTCTGCTTTGCAGGACGGCCTGCAAACGCTTCTTTCACCGGGGACGGCCCCATTGTTCTGGAGCCTTATATGTCCTGGATCATTTTACTCATTGCTGGACTGCTCGAAGTTGTATGGGCGATTGGCTTGAAGTATACCCATAGTTTTACCCGCCTGACGCCGAGCATCATTACCGTGGTGGCAATGATCGTCAGTATCGCCATGCTTTCGTGGGCGATGAGAACACTGCCGGTTGGGACGGCCTATGCCGTCTGGACCGGTATTGGTGCGGTGGGGGCTGCTATTACCGGTATTCTGTTACTCGGTGAATCCGCCAGCCCGGCGCGTTTGTTGAGTCTTGGGTTGATTGTTGCCGGAATTGTTGGTCTGAAGCTCAGCACCCATTAAGCGCCAGGTTGTTTTACCCAAATCAGTTTATTCACATCGAACCCTTCTCGGGTTGCGATTGCCAGCATCTGCTGTTTCATCTCATCTGAAATAGTAGGGGTACGCGAAAGGATCCACAGGTAGTCGCGATCCGGACCACAGACCAGCGCATGCCGATACTCTCTGTCGAGAGCAATTACGTTATACCCTCCGTAAAACGGGCCGAAGAATGAGACTTTGAGTGCGGCACGTGAAGGTTCCCCGGTAAAATAAGCTTTACCTTCCGTTTTTTGCCACATACCCCGGTCTGCGTTGTAGCCCTTGTTGATCACGTTGATACCACCATCATCACGCAAACTGTAGGTCGCGGTGACTTTATCCAGCCCTCGCTCAAAACGATGGTCGAAGCGCGCGATTTCATACCAGGTTCCGAGATAGCGTTTGGCATCAAAGTTGTTCACAACGGTAACGCCTTTTGGCGGAGTGGGGGTACTGCAAGCAACAACCAGAAATGCAGCCGCGACCGCAGCAACGACAGGCAGAATGCGCATGGGATTTTCCTTGCTGTATTTTTTGTTAAGTGTAGATGACGGCAGGAAAAGTAGAGGAAGAAAGGAGGCCCGAAGATTCGGACCTCAAACTCAGTTATTGCAGTTTTTCGAGGATGCGCCAGGCAGCATCTACGCGGGCAGGGTTAGGATAACTTTTGTTTGCCAGCATCACGATGCCAAGATTTTTTTTCGGGATGAAGGCAACATAGCTACCAAATCCGCCAGTCGAACCCGTTTTATGTACCCACGAGGCTTTTACTACAGGTGCGGGTGGGTTTACCTCAACGGCCGGAAGCGCAGCCAAAGCGACTTTGCTGTCGCTGCCGTTGATAACTATGTCGGCTTTCACTGGCCAGTTCAGCATCTCCCAGCCTAACCCCTGGTACATCTCGCCAATACGCCAGTAACGTGACTGCGCAAGCTCGATGCCCTGTTGGAGGGTTTTCTCCTGCACGTGGCTGGCGTCCATATTGACCTGAACCCAGCGAGCCATATCCATAATACTGGATTTTACACCATACGCTTCGGCATCAAGTTGACCCGGAGAAACATGCACGGGCTTGCCTTCGCGATAGCCCCATGCGTAATCCTTTTGCTCACTCTGAGGAACAGTAATCCAGGTATGCTTTAGTTTTAATGGTTGTAGGATGCGGTTGATCATCGCCTCTTCATAACCCATTCCCGAAGGTTTTACAGCCAGTGCGCCAAACAGGCCAATACTGGAGTTGGCGTAGAGACGCTTAGCTCCCGGAGCCCATTGTGGCTGCCAGTTTTGATAGAAGTGCAGCAATGCGGCCTTATCAGTCACTTCGTCGGGTATTTGAAGCGGCAGGCCACCTGCTGTGTAAGTAGCCAGGTGCAGCAAGCTGATACCCTGCCACTGTTTGCCTGTCAGTTCGGGCCAGTATCGGGTGACTGGATCGTTAAGTTTGATTTCACCGCGAGCGATAGCGTCGCCACCCAGCACACCATTGAAGGTTTTACTGACCGATCCGAGTTCAAACAGCGTTTGCTGTGTAACAGGGCGATTATTGGCAATATCAGCTTTACCCCAGGTAAAATAATACGGTTTTCCCTGGTAGATGATTGCCACGGCCATACCCGGAATCGCTTGTTCTTTCATCAGTGGTGTGATGGTGCGATTAACGATATCGGTAATCTGTTGTTCTGTTTTCGAGGCGGCAAGCGTTGAGAAAGATGCTGTCAGTAGCAGCACACAGCATAACGATTTTTTCATCATGAAATTATTTCCGTAATAAAAAGCGAAAGGGTGTCCGGGCCCATCAGACGCGCTCAGTTTGTTTGATTTGTACTGTGTTGACAAACGGTTAAATTTAGCAGCAGATATAAGTTTTTCTAACGGGAACAATGACCATGCGTAGCTATATCCCACTTAATTCGCTGCGGGCTTTTGAAGCGGCCGCCAGACATCTCAGTTTTACCCGCGCAGCGATTGAGCTGAACGTTACGCATTCCGCCATCAGCCAGCATGTGAAAGCGCTGGAGAAACAACTAAATTGTCAGCTTTTTGTTCGAGTTTCACGGGGGTTGATGCTGACAACAGAAGGTGAAAGTCTGTTACCTGTACTTAATGACTCTTTTGATCGTATTGCGGGGACGCTGGACCGTTTTGCCCGCAATCAGATCCAGGAAAAGCTTAAGATTGGTGTGGTGGGTACCTTTGCGGTTGGTTGCCTTTTTCCTTTACTGGCCGATTTTAAGCGGAGTTGCCCGCATATTGATTTGCATCTTTCCACCCACAATAATCGCGTGGATCCTGCCGCTGAGGGACTGGATTACACTATTCGCTACGGTGGTGGTGCCTGGCACGATACTGATGCGCAATACTTATGTAGTGCCCCGATGTCTCCGCTTTGCTCACCTGAATTGGCATCTCAGATTCAGGTCCCTACGGATGTCCTGAAATTTCCGCTATTACGATCTTACCGCCGTGATGAATGGGCCCTTTGGATGCAGGCTGCGGGGGAACTTCCCCCTTCACCAACGCATAACGTGATAGTGTTTGATTCGTCTGTCACGATGCTGGAAGCGGCGCAGGCAGGGATGGGCGTTGCTATTGCCCCCGTAAGAATGTTCACTCATTTGCTGAACAGTGAACGTATAGTACAGCCGTTTTCAACGCAGATTGATCTGGGGAGTTACTGGATAACGCGTTTACAATCCCGCCCGGAGACGCCTGCCATGTGCGAGTTTTCCCGTTGGTTAACCGGTGTTGTGCACAAATAAAAAGGCCCGCCAGTGGCGGGCCTGATAAGTCACGCATGCGATTAGATAGTCAGAATACCGATCGCTGTTACTACCGTCAGGATTGCAGCCAGACCGTAGAATACCCACTTGCCAGCTGGCACGTGGATTTTCAGGTCATGCATGGCATGGTGCATACGGTGTAAACCGCACCACAGCGGCAGAACGATCATCAGGAACAGAAATGCCCGTCCGATGAAGCTCTGGGCAAATGCCAGCACGCGCTCATAGCTCAGCGCATCGCCCGGGAAAAGCCCCAGCGGCAGCATAATGCCAACCAGCAGAACCACTACCGGCGCAATGATTGCGCCCCACATACCACCTGCACCGAACAGGCCCCAAAATACGGGTTCGTCAGAGCGTTTTGGATTTGGATTAATCATCCCGGACTCCTTACCAGTACAGGGCAACATACAGAATGACTACGGTCGCAACCGCAGTAACTACCCAGAGACCTTTGATGATCGGCTCCGGCCCCATTTTTTCGTCTTTTACGATGATGTTGGCAGCTTTCGGTGCCAGTTCAAACCAGGTTTTGGTATGCAACAGCGCTGCTGCCAGAACAACCAGATTGAGGATCACCACTACCGGGTTTTGCAAAAAGCCGACAAAGCCCATCCAGGATTCAGCACCATGCTTGAGAGCAAACAGACCGAAAATCAGTTCAATACTGAACCAGACTGCCGGAACCGCTGTACCTTCGCGCAGCATGTAAAAGCGATAAAATGGCAGCTTTTTCCACCAGGTGGACGTCATTGGCCGCACATAGGGTTTGCGTTTAGTCGTCATCTTGCACTCCTTAGCGTGGTTTCAGGGTTGCGATAAGAAAGTCTTTTGAACTTTCTACTTTACCCTGCTGAATGGCCGCAGCCGGATCGACGTGTTTCGGGCAGACTTCGGAGCAATAGCCCACGAAAGTACAGGTCCAAACGCCGTTCGGGCTGTTCAACTGAGCCATACGCTCCTTCTTACCGTGGTCGCGGCTATCTTCGTTATAACGATGTGCCAGCGTAATCGCGGCCGGTCCAATGAACTCAGGGTTCAGGCCGAACTGCGGGCACGCTGCGTAGCACAGACCACAGTTGATGCAACCGGAGAACTGATGATACTTCGCCATCTGTGCCGGAGTCTGGGTGTTTGGACCCTGATCCGGTGTACGCGGGTTACCAATGATGTACGGCTTGATAGCTTCCAGACTTTCGATAAAGTGCGTCATATCGACGACCAGATCGCGTTCAATCGGGAAGTTAGCCAGCGCTTCAATCTTCATGCCGTTGGTGTATTCACGCAGGAAGGTTTTGCACGCCAGTTTAGGCACGTTGTTGACCATCATGCCGCAGGAGCCGCAGATAGCCATACGGCAAGACCAGCGATAGCTCAGGTCCGGTGCCAGGTTATCTTTGATGTAGTTCAACGCATCCAGCAGTGACGTTGTTTCATCATAAGGAACTTCATAGAAAGCACTGTGCGGTGCGGTGTCCACTTCCGGGTTATAGCGCACCACCTCAACTTTCAGGTTTTTCATCTCAGCCATTCGCCTTCTCCTTCTTATCGGCTGCTTCCGCTTCGCCACCGTACATACGTTTAGCTGGCGGCAGAGTGGTGATTTTCACGTCGCTGTATTCCAGGCGAGTTGTGCCATCAGCATCGCGGAAGGCGAGGGTATGTTTAAGGAAGTTGACGTCGTCACGCTCGGTGCAGCCTTCATCCAGACGCTGATGCGCGCCGCGTGATTCTTTACGCGCCAGAGCAGAGTGCGCCATACATTCAGCAACGTTCAGACCATGACCCAGTTCGATGGTGTACAGCAGGTCAGTGTTGAAGACGCTGGAAGTGTCGGTGATACGTACGCGTTTGAAGCGTTCCTGCAGTTCAGCCAGCTTATCAACGGTTTTCTGCATGAGTTCTGGTGTACGGTAGATACCGCAACCTTCTTCCATGGAGATGCCCATTTCGTCGCGGATCTTCGACCAGTTCTCGTTACCTTCTTGGTTAACCAGATCTTTCAGACGTTGTTCAACGGAGGCAACCTGCGCATTCAGTGCTGCATCGTTAGCGGTGCTCGCTGTAGACGCACGTTCCATCGCTTGTTCACCGGCCAGACGACCAAAGACCACCAGTTCAGCCAGGGAGTTAGAGCCCAGACGGTTAGCACCATGCAGACCTACAGATGAACATTCACCGACAGCGAACAGACCTTTAATGCGAGTTTCGCAGTTCTGATCGGTTTCGATACCGCCCATGGTGTAGTGTGCGGTCGGACGTACCGGGATCGGTTCTTTTACCGGATCGACACCCACGTAGGCTTTCGCCAGTTCGCAGATAAACGGTAAGCGTTCGAGCAGTTTTTTCTCGCCGAGGTGACGCAGGTCGAGGTGAACGACATCGCCACGCGGAGTGGAGATAGTGTTGCCTTTGCGCCATTCATGCCAGAAAGCCTGAGAAACTTTGTCGCGCGGACCCAGTTCCATATATTTGTTCTTCGGCTCACCCAGCGGAGTTTCCGGGCCCATGCCGTAGTCCTGCAGATAACGGTAGCCATCTTTGTTGACCAGAATACCGCCTTCACCACGGCAGCCTTCGGTCATCAGGATACCGGATCCTGGCAGACCAGTCGGGTGATACTGAACGAACTCCATATCGCGCAGCGGAACGCCGTGGTTCAGCGCCATACCCATACCGTCACCAGTTACGATGCCGCCGTTGGTGTTGTAACGGTATACACGGCCTGCGCCGCCCGTTGCCATCACCACTGCGTTAGCACGGATTTGTACCAGAGTGCCTTCCATCATGTTCATGGCAACCAGGCCGCGAACATGACCGTCATCAACCAGGATATCCAGAACGAAATGTTCGTCAAAACGCTGAATTTGAGGGAACTGCAAAGAAGTTTGGAACAGAGTATGCAGCATATGGAAGCCGGTTTTATCCGCGGCAAACCAGGTACGCTCAATTTTCATGCCGCCGAAGCGACGTACGTTGACGCTACCGTCTTCACGGCGGCTCCATGGGCAACCCCATTGTTCCAGTTGCGTCATTTCAGTTGGGCAGTGGTGGACAAAGTAATCCACGACATCCTGCTCACACAGCCAGTCTCCGCCTGCTACCGTATCGTGAAAATGGTAGTCAAAGCTGTCATGATCCTGCGCGACAGCAGCAGAGCCGCCTTCGGCAGCAACGGTATGGCTGCGCATTGGGTACACTTTTGAGATCAGTGCGATTTTAGCGTTGGGATTTGCTTGCGCAGCAGCAATTGCAGCACGTAATCCCGCGCCACCGGCGCCTATAATGGCAAGATCGGCTTGAAAGGTTTGCACGACATTCCTCCAGATTGTTGTTATTTCATCCCTGTCTGAATCAGATGCTTAATCTGATTCAGACAGGTTATGAACGCGTTTCCACTGCTCCTTTATAGGTACAATAGTATAGTCTTAGGGATGTGAGGGAAATTTGACGTGTTCGATTTTTTTAGCGTATCAGAGGGCTGAATTATCATTGAATTTGATTAATTTAATTACTAAACCACCCAATGTTGCTTTTTTTACCCGCCAGCCAGTGTTTATTATTCCCGCGTGAAATTTGTCTCGCTAACGCGATACGAGTAGACTTCGTGCCCTTGTCTTAAATCGGAGAAATAACCATGAGCGAAACGGCAACCTGGCAGCCGAGCGCGTCCATCCCCAATCTGTTAAAACGAGCTGCAATTATAGCGGAGATTCGTCGCTTTTTTGCCGATCGTGGCGTGCTTGAGGTTGAGACACCTTGTATGAGTCAGGCGACGGTTACGGACATTCACCTGTTCCCGTTCGAAACGCGTTTCGTTGGCCCTGGACATTCTCAGGGGATGAACCTCTATTTAATGACCAGCCCGGAATACCATATGAAGCGCCTGCTGGTGGCAGGATGCGGCCCGGTATATCAACTGTGCAGAAGCTTTCGTAATGAAGAGATGGGACGTCATCACAACCCTGAATTCACCATGCTCGAGTGGTATCGTCCCCATTACGACATGTATCGCCTGATGAATGAAGTGGATGATTTACTCCAGCAAGTGCTGGATTGTTCCCCTGCGGAAAGCCTCTCATACCAGCAAGCCTTCCAGCGTCATCTGGAAATCGATCCACTGTCAGCGGATAAGACCCAATTGCGTGAAGTGGCGGCTAAATTGGATCTCAGCAACATCGCTGATACTGAAGAAGACCGGGATACCCTGTTACAGTTGCTGTTTACGATGGGGGTTGAGCCACATATTGGGAAAGACAAACCGGCGTTTGTGTATCACTTCCCGGCCAGCCAGGCATCGCTGGCACAAATTAGTACCGAAGATCACCGCGTTGCTGAACGTTTTGAGGTTTACTACAAGGGTATTGAACTGGCGAATGGTTTCCATGAGCTGACCGATGCGCGTGAGCAGCAGCAACGCTTCGAGCAGGATAATCGCAAACGTGCCGCTCGTGGCTTGCCGCAGCAGCCAATCGACAACAACCTGCTTGAAGCGCTCAAGGTCGGTATGCCGGATTGTTCCGGTGTGGCGCTTGGGGTTGATCGTCTGGTGATGCTGGCGCTGGGTGCTGATAGCCTGGCCGATGTTATCGCCTTTACCGTCGATAGGGCGTGAATCTGAAAATCTCCCCGCAGTAAAATAAATGGCGCGTAATGCGCCATTTTGTAGCTTTTTTTTTCAATTTCATCTTTATAGACACAGTTTAAATCTGGATATTTGCCGTTATTCAGGTATCAATTCTGGTTTGATTTTTTGATGGCTGACCTCCGCCTGGAGGACAGTGTAAACATGTGGACGCGGTTTAACCTGCGCGTTCCAGAGTAAGGGATAGTTTAATGACCCAAACAATAAAGAAGATGAGCCTGTCAGGCCTCATCCTTATGATATTCACGTCAGTTTTCGGATTTGCAAATAGCCCTTCAGCTTTTTATTTAATGGGTTATAGCGCCATTCCATGGTATGTATTTTCTGCATTATTATTCTTTATTCCATTTGCCTTAATGATGGCGGAAATGGGATCTGCCTATCGTAAAGAAGAAGGGGGGATCTATTCGTGGATGAATAATAGCGTTGGACCGCGCTATGCGTTTATCGGTACGTTTATGTGGTTCTCCTCTTATGTGATTTGGATGGTGAGCACCGCGGCAAAAGTCTGGGTGCCTTTTTCCACCTTTTTATTCGGCGCAGATATGACGCAGCAATGGCGTATCGCGGGACTTGAGCCAACGCAGGTTGTTGGGTTGCTCGCCGTAGGCTGGATGATTTTGGTGACGGGTGTCGCTTCCAAAGGTATTAATAAAATTGCCCGTATTACGGCTGTGGGCGGAATTGCCGTAATGTGTCTTAATTTAGTTTTGTTGTTAGCGAGTATCGCTATTTTGTTATTAACAGGTGGTCACTTTGCGCAGGATATTAATTTTGTCTCCTCACCTAATCCGGGATATCAGTCCGGTCTGGCCATGTTGTCATTTGTTGTATTTGCTATTTTTGCTTATGGTGGAATTGAAGCTGTGGGTGGGCTGGTTGATAAAACGGATAAACCAGAAAAGAATTTTGCAAAAGGAATTGTTTTTGCCGCAATAGTGATTTCAATTGGTTATTCGCTGGCCATATTTTTATGGGGCGTTAGCACCAACTGGCAGCAGGTATTAAGTAATAGCTCGGTTAACCTTGGCAATATTACTTATATCCTGATGAAAAGTCTGGGGGTGACATTGGGTAATGCATTGCATTTGTCTCCTGAATCTGCGATGACCATGGGCATTTGGTTTGCGCGTATCACTGGGCTTTCCATGTTCCTCGCTTATACCGGTGCTTTCTTTACGCTCAGCTACTCGCCATTGAAAGCAATTATTCAGGGAACGCCAAAAGCATTGTGGCCTGCGCCAATGACGAAGCTCAATACCATGGGTATGCCGACGATGGCAATGTGGATGCAGTGTCTGCTGGTGAGCCTGTTTATTCTGTTGGTTTCATTTGGTGGCGATACTGCTTCCGCGTTTTATAACAAACTGACGCTGATGGCGAACGTATCAATGACGTTGCCGTATCTGTTCCTTGCACTGGCTTTCCCTTTCTTTAAATCCCGTGAGGGGCTGGAAAGGCCGTTTGTGATTTTTAAAACCCGGGCCGCAACGTTGCTGGCAACGAGCGTGGTGGTGCTGGTGGTAACGTTTGCCAACGTATTTACCATCATCCAGCCAGTGATTGAAGCCGGAGACTGGAATAGTGCGCTGTGGATGATAGGTGGCCCGATATTCTTCTCACTGCTGGCCATGGCGATTTATCAGAACTACAGTCGTCGCATGGCCTGTGAGCCAGAGTGGGCGGCTGAGTAATCATCTTGCCGGATAGACGCGTTAGCGCTGCCATCCGGCAAGACACCCATTACAAGCTTCCTGCCGGACGACTGCCTCTGCCCGCAGAACTTAACGTTCTCCCTGTTTGCTTACCATTCAGGCTTTCCAGACGCATCTGGAATGGTGGGAATGGCATATCAATGCCATGCTCACGGAAGCCCGCCAGAATCAACTGATGGATCTCATGGCGCAATGGCATGCGGTGCCCCATTTCTGCGGCATAGATACGCAATTCGAAGATCTGAATCCCTTGCTGAAGATCAACCAGGAAGACTTCCGGTGCCGGGGTGTCGATAACCAGCGAACAGCGATGCGCGGCGGTAAGCAGGATTTGCGTGACCTCCTCGCTGTTGGCCTCCGACGGTGCCGGAATAGTTAACACCACACGAGTGACCGAGTCGGATAGCGACCAGTTGATGAACTGTTCGGTGATGAACGCTTTGTTGGGCACGATGATTTCTTTACGGTCCCAGTCGCTGATTGTGGTGGCGCGGGTGTTAATTTTCGTCACGCTACCGGTAAGATCGCGAATTGTCACCGTATCGCCAATGCGGATGGGTTTTTCAAACAGGATGATCAGGCCGGAAATAAAGTTGGCGAAGATCTCCTGCAAACCGAAACCCAACCCCACACCGAGCGCGGCAACCAGCCATTGCAGTTTGGACCACTCAATACCAATCATTGAGAAGCCAACCAGGCCACCAATCAGCATCAGCAGGTATTTGGTAATGGTGGTGATGGCATAACCCGTGCCGGGTGTTAAATCCAGATGCTGTAACAGTGCCAACTCCAGCAGCGCGGGCAAGTTACGTACTAACTGAGTGGTGATGATAAACACCAGAATCGCAATTAATACCGCGCCCAGCGTTATCGGCTCTAAGCTTTCTACGCCTTGTACCGTGGAGGTGACATCCCATAATGAGATGTTCTCCAGGAAGCCGAAGGCAGAGTGAATTTCTGACCACAGCACGATAACCGAAAGCAGGGCGATCAGCATCAGGATAGAACGTACCAGGCGCAGTGATTGTGCGCTGATAGCGTCAAGGTCCACTTCGCTTTCATCGACATCAATCGCCCCTTCAAGGCTGGTGGAATGCGGCGGTTCTTCTTCGCCACGTGCGCGTTGTGCCAGCATTTCTGCCCGTCGATGTTTGGCGCGATCGAATGCCAGACGGCGGCGCTGAATCAGCATCCAGCGGCGAATGACGTGATAAATCACCAACAATAAGAACCAGATAGCTACAGATGTTTCCAGACGAGCCAGCAGTGCTTGCGCCGTTGCCAGGTAGCCTACGGCAGCCGCGAGAATCGCAATGAGTGGTGCGCCCATCAGCATATTCCACAGCATACTGTTGACCATGTTGTCACCGTTGCCCTCTTTATCGAGATATAACGGTATTCCGGCGCGTTTCAGACTCAGGGTCACGAGCGCCAGTGCCCCACAAATCAAAATAAAGCACAGGCGCCCCAGAGAGGCGGAGAATTCCCGGTCATTGAGATTATCAAACATGATCACCGCCATGATGAGCGGGACAATCAGTCCGATGCTCATCAGGTAATAGTGCATTGCCTTAGCGACACGGTTACGCGGCCAGCCAAAGTGGGCAATGAACAAACCGTTAGGGCGTGCGAAGGTAGCGCAAATCATCACTACCCACAGCATTGGTACCGTTGCTGTAACGCCATCGCCTATCGCGACGGCCAGAGGATAGGGCCAGGCTTCCTGCAAACCATAACCCAGAGTTGCCCACAGTACCGGCAATGGGGAAGCGACGAGTATCGACCAAAACACTGTGCGCAACGTCAGCCAAAAATGATCCTGGGTTACTTTTCCCACCCGCGCTGACGATCGTTCGAGAAAGCGAGTGAAGTGCTTACGCGAATAGAGGCTAAACCCAACCAACACCAGCGCTGCGAAAAGCGGCAGCAGCGTTTCCTTGCTGGTCAACATCATAATGCTGGCTTTGCCAAGTTGATTAAACGTGTCTAATGAGATAAGACGACGCAGATCCTGGACTAAGTCGACAGGCCAGGAAAGTGATATTGGGCTGACGTCAGACGTCCAGAACAGATAGCGGTGAGTTGCCTCATTGACCTCTTTCAGCGCATCTTCCAGTTGGCTGTTGGAGACTTTCAGCTTGGTCAATTCGAGGATCAGCGTATCGCCGCCCTGTAACAGGGAGTTCAGTAGTTCACGCTGAGTACGCAGTTGGGCGTTGAGGATACGCTCTTGCTCTGCGGTAAGTGGTTGTCCATCGGCCTGATGGATCTGGCGCAACTGCGGCTGTTTATTAAGGAGATCTTCATAGCGCATTCGGTGTACGCGAAGTTGCGCCATTTCTGTATCTAGCTGTTGAGGCTTAGGCATTTCTGGCAGGCGGGAGACTTGCGCGCGCAGGGCTTCTCCCAGCATATTCGAGGCACCAAGCCACTGTGACTGCTCCCGCAACGTATTTAATGCCTGTCGCACCTGCAGCGTTTGGCTGGTGGCCTGCCGCTGTTGAGAGGCGACCAGGTCCATACGCTGCGCCTGCTGGTTTAAGGCCTGAGACAGCTCACGGTTAACCTTGAACTGGTCAACAATGCCTTCTGGCAGCCCCGCACTGTTCTCTGCCAGTAGTTCGGTGCTTTCCAGCGCCCGCTCGGCTTCACGCTGACGCTGACTATTGAGTTGATTACGTAATGCCTGCAGGTACGCGTCGAGTTGTTGGCTCTGTTTTTCTGCCAGTTCGGAGCGCATGCGCGCCAGTTCCTGGCGGTTGTTCGCGGAAAGCTGTGCCAGTTCCAGCTCATCGACCTGGGCTTTGAGTTTGGCCGATTCAGCCTGCATCGCCTGATTCAGTGGAGAGTTGCTGCTGGCTGCCCCCAGACGTCGCTCAATATCATTTAACTGACGGCGCGCATCGGTTTGCTGTTGCGGAAGCTGGCTTAATGAGTCGGCGATTTCGCGTGCGCGATCTTGTTCCTGCTGGGCCTGGCGGCTTTTTTCCAACAACTGGCTGCTGACCTGGAGGATCTCCTGGTTTAACGCATCAGTAGTCAGGCCAGTCGGCACGCTGCGCGGTTCGTCACGCAGATTGCTAAGCTGCGCGCGTAACGTTGCGGACAGTTTGGGGAAGTTATCAATAACCTGCTGATACTGTTCGGCACGCTCAAGGGAGCCTTTACGCTCCTCAAGGGCATTCAGCGCGGACTGGAGCGCCTCAACGGCTTCTGGCTGAGCGGGCTTAGCCGCTTTGGCCTGCTCCAGTTCCTGAGTGATTTGTTTGGCATCGGGGGCCGTCGCAGAGTGCGCCCCCAGGCTGAGGCACCAGGCCATCAGTAAAGTGATAATCAGGCGCACAGCAGCGATTCCTATGTTTAACCTTCGTCTTTTTTGTCATCAACCAGCGGGCTGACGTCGTGTTCTGCTTCGATCTCTTCCTTCGGCAGTGGGTTAGGTTCAGCTTCTGGCGTTACGAAAGACTCGGTAGAAATTGCCATCGGTTGACCGATTTTAGTGACCGAAAGATCCTGCAACTGCTCAACCAGGTTAACTTTGCCTGGTGCAAACAGGTTAATAACGGTTGAACCGAGCTTAAAGCGGCCCATTTCCTGACCTTTTAGCAGTGCCACGGAACCTTCGCTTTCACCGGCAGGCCATGTCCAGCGTTTAATGACTCCTTCACGCGGCGGAGTAATGGTGCCGGCCCAAACCGTTTCAATACTACCGACGATGGTTGCGCCAACCAGAATCTGTACCATCGGGCCGAATTCAGTATCAAACAGACAAATAACGCGCTCGTTACGGGCAAACAGGTTTGGTACGTTTTGCGCGGTCAGGATATTTACTGAGAAAAGGTCGCCAGGCACATACAGCATTTCCCGCAGGATACCGTTACACGGCATATGTACGCGGTGGTAATCACGCGGCGAGAGGTAAGTGGTTACAAACGTACCATTGCGGAATTTGTCCGCCATCTGGTAGTTGCCTGCCAGCAGCGCTTCAAGGCTATAGCTATGCCCTTTGGCCTGCAGAAGTTTATCTTCTTCGATGTTTCCCAGTTGATTAATCACGCCATCAGCCGGCATGACCAGAACATTTGGATCGGTATTAATAGGGCGTACATCGTCACGTAATGGGCGGACAAAGAAGTCATTGAAGGTGCGATAGCTGGCGGTGTCCGGCTTTTGCGCCTCTGTCATATCGACCTTGTAGTATTTCACGAACAGATCGATAACCAGCTTAGTTAGCCATCCTGCTCGTTTGCTCGCACCCCAACCCGCCAGGCGAGTGAGCCATAGTTTTGGCAGAATGTATTGTAGCGAAAGCTTAAATGAGTTTAACAAGGTAGCCTCCAGGCCATAATTTGTTCCTGATCCAGCGTGTGGGCCGGATCCTGGAAAAAAGGGGACGATTCTAGCGATGCTTAGCTTAGTTGTCAGTTGTCTGTATCAGAAAAGTTTTTACGCGTTTTTACCTGAGCCATGCTTTCGAGGATACGGTGATAATTCTCAAAGCGAACTTCGGCTATCGCCCCTTTCTCTACAGCTTCACGGATAGCGCAGCCTGGATCTGCATCATGTTTGCAGTCGCGGTATTTGCAATGGCCCAGGTAATCATGGAATTCGACAAAGCCGTGCGTGATTTGTTCCGGTTCAAGGTGCCACAGCCCAAACTCACGTACGCCGGGGGAGTCGATGACGTCACCGCCGTGCGGGAAGTGGTACAGGCGAGAAGCGGTAGTCGTGTGTTGTCCAAGGCCGGAGTTGTCGGAGACATCATTGGTCAGGATTTCTTCCTGCAGGCCAAGCAGGTTGTTGAGTAGGCTGGATTTACCTACGCCAGACTGACCGGCGAAAATGCTGATACGATCGGTCAATGCCTCTTCAAGCGGTTTCAGACCGTCTTTTGTGCGGCTTGATACCAACAATACGCGATAGCCAATATTGCGATAGATATCCATCTGCTCATTTACGAAAGCCATGCTTTCGTCGTCCAGCAGATCGATTTTGTTGAGTACGATAATTGGCTCAACCTGTAACGTTTCGCAGGCCACCAGATACCTGTCGATAATATTTAATGACAGTTCAGGTAAGATGGCTGAGACAATAACGATTTGGTCAATGTTGGCAGCAATGGGCTTCACGCCGTCATAAAAATCCGGGCGTGTGAGAACGGAAGTGCGCTCATGTACCGCTTCAACGATCCCTTTAACATTGACACCTTCGGCTGCCGTTTTACCCGGACGCCAGACCACGCGATCGCCGGTAACCAGCGAACGAATTGTACGGCGGATGTTGCAGCGGTGAATTTCACCATCAGCAGATTCCACGTCGGCATGCATACCAAAACGGCTGATAACAATGCCTTCAGCGGTTTCGCCAAACAAGTTGTCGTCGTAGTCGGGTTTCTCCGTGGACGTTTTAAGACGACGCTGGTGATTTGCGTTCACGCGGCGCTGTTGGCCTTTGGAGAGTTTATTTTTACTCAATCGTACTGGCTCCTGATCGCCCATTATGGGCAAAACATCTATGATACACGCAATTTTAGATGAATATATACGCTTCATCCTTCACGCTGCCCCAGCACTGGCTATGCTCAGAAACCCAGGCCACATAGTTTTCTACGCCCTCAGGGTTTCTTTCCTTGCCGCCTTGATGCAGCATGAATGGTTTCGCGTATCGTCACGTAAGAAGGGTGGAAAATAGCATGAGTGCCAATGAAAACAACCTGATTTGGATCGATCTGGAGATGACCGGTCTGGATCCCGAGCGCGATCGCATCATTGAGATCGCTACCCTGGTGACTGACGCCAATCTGAATATTCTGGCTGAAGGACCAACAATTGCGGTACATCAGTCTGATGAACAGCTGGCATTAATGGATGACTGGAACGTCAGAACGCATACAGGTAGTGGGTTGGTGGAGCGCGTAAAGGCGAGCACGATGGGTGATCGTGAAGCTGAGCTTGCGACGTTAGCATTTTTAAAAGAGTGGGTTCCGGAAGGGAAATCACCTATTTGCGGCAACAGTATCGGTCAGGATCGCCGCTTCCTGTTTAAATACATGCCGGAACTGGAAGCGTATTTCCATTATCGTTATCTGGACGTTAGTACTCTGAAAGAGCTGGCCCGTCGCTGGAAGCCAGAGATCCTTGATGGTTTAACAAAGCAGGGAACGCATCAGGCGATGGACGATATCCGCGAGTCGGTTGCTGAGCTTGCTTACTATCGCGAGCATTTTATTAAGCTTTGATTTCTATGCCCGGTGCGCTTGCGTAACCGGGTATTTGACGTTAAATTGTTCAGCTTGACTGCAAAGTAATCACTTGAACGAGTTTTTAAAAAAAACGTATTCAGGGGGGTTGCAGCTAAACGGATTTCTCGTATAATGCGCCTCCCGTAACGACGCAGAAATGCGAATTACGACAGCAACAAATTTCATCGAAGATTGTGCGGGAATAGCTCAGTTGGTAGAGCACGACCTTGCCAAGGTCGGGGTCGCGAGTTCGAGTCTCGTTTCCCGCTCCAAAATTTGAAAGTGCTTATCAGGCACAGACACACCCAAGCGGGAATAGCTCAGTTGGTAGAGCACGACCTTGCCAAGGTCGGGGTCGCGAGTTCGAGTCTCGTTTCCCGCTCCAAATTCTTATCTCAATAAACATATCCACAACGAATTATCGCGTTGGGGCTGTTTTCTTTTGTCTTTGACATACTCTTGTAAACAGACTTATCCACAGGTTCGGATATTATTCCTGGAATGCAAAAAACTTAGCCGGGTGAATAGTATCTTTGTAATTAATTGAATACGTTGAATTAATTATCATTTCAAACTGTTAATGCGATCACTTGACGATTTTTTCCCTCTTGAATATCAATGTGTTTTTATTTTTATACACAAGCTGTGGATGACTTAAGCGTCACGTGGCAAGCCTTTTTCAATGACCCTGACCAGGCGCTGCTTCTTCGGCAGTTGCACTTCAACCACGCAGGCATTTCGCTTCTCAATTTGCTGCGCAATCGCCCATTCTATGTGCTCATCGAGAAGTGGGTGCTCACCTCGGCGATTTTCCAGCGCATTGATAACAGCCCCATCCCAGGGGGCATTACCCAGCGCGACGGCGATATTTCGTAGCCAGCGCAAGTGACCAATACGACGAATGGCAGAACCTTCTGTGACTTTTAAAAACCACGCTTCGCTCCAGCTAAACAGTTCAATTAACTCTGGGGCGTGGAGTTGTTTGCGTGGGCTAAAGTCGTCTTCGACGGTTAACTGCGAATAGCGATTCCAGGGACAAATGAGCTGGCAGTCATCGCAGCCATAGATCCTATTTCCCAGCAGTGGGCGAAATTCTTGCGGAATTGCACCCTCCAGCTCAATGGTGAGATAAGAAATGCAGCGGCGGGCATCTACGGTGTACGGCTCAACGATCGCACCAGTCGGGCAGATGGTCATGCAGGCGACACACTTCCCACATCCTTCTTCTGCTGGCAGATCCACTGGCAAAGGTAAATCAACCAGTAACTCACCCAAAAAGAAAAATGAACCGGCTTCACGGTTAAGGATAAGTGAGTGCTTACCTGTCCATCCAAGCCCGGCTTTTTCCGCCAGTGGACGCTCAAGAATAGGCGCAGAATCAACAAAAGGTCTAAAATTCAGCGAAACACAGTGTTGCTGAATCATCTCTCCCAGTTTTTTTAAGCGGTTACGCAGTAGTTTATGGTAGTCACGCCCCAGTGCGTATCGACTGACGTAGCCCAGGGTCGGATTCTTTAAGGTGCTGGCAAAGGCCGCGTTGGCAGGGAGATAGTTCATTCGTACGCTAATGACGCGTAAAGTCCCGGGCAATAACTCCTGGGGACGAGCACGCATCATGCCGTGACGGGCCATCCAGTCCATCTCGCCGTGATAGTGTTTATCCAGCCATGCCTGCAGTTTGGGTTCGGCTTCGCTAAGGTTGGTATCGGCAATACCGACCTGCTGAAAGCCAAGTTCCAGCCCCCACTGCTTAATATTTTGCGCTAACTGATTGAGATCGAGGGGCTCTGACATGACGGACCATACAATGAAGAAAAACCCCGCAAGTATACCACACTCCATCTGGCACGCCGATGACATCAAGAGAGCGGAACGTGAGGCTGCAGACAGTCTTGGGCTGACTCTTTATGAACTGATGCTACGAGCGGGAGAGGCAACATTTAAGGTTACCTGCGACGCGTACCCGGACTCCCGGCACTGGCTGGTGCTCTGTGGCCACGGAAATAATGGTGGGGATGGCTATGTGGTCGCAAGGCTTGCCAAAGCGGTGGGTATTAACGTCACGTTACTGGCGCAGGAGAGTGACAAGCCTCTTCCTGAAGAGGCGCAGCAGGCGCGTGACGCCTGGCTGAATGCAGGGGGCGTTATCCATGCTCCAGATATTATCTGGCCGGAAAAGGTGGATGTCATTATTGATGGGCTGCTCGGTACCGGCTTACAACATGCACCGCGCGCCCCTCTGGCTGCATTGATCGAATTGGCTAATTCGCACCCTGCTCCCGTGGTGGCGATAGATATTCCGTCCGGTCTGCTGGCGCAGACAGGAGCGACGCCAGGTGCGGTGATGAGTGCCGCGCATACCGTCACTTTTATTGCGTTAAAACCGGGACTGTTAACCGGTAAAGCGCGTGATGTCACTGGGCATCTTCATTTTAATGCTCTTGGGCTGGAGACCTGGCTTGCAGGGCAGGAAGTGCCTGTTCAGCGTTTTGATGCTTCGCAACTTGCCCACTGGTTAACGCCGCGCCGACCGACATCGCATAAAGGCTCCCATGGGCGACTGGTGATTATTGGTGGCGACCATGGCACTGCTGGTGCAATACGTATGGCCGGTGAAGCCGCACTTCGCGCAGGTGCCGGGCTGGTTAAAGTTCTGACCCGCAGCGAAAACATTGCGCCAATCCTGACTGCCCGTCCGGAGTTGATGGTGGATACGCTAACGCCGCATGCGCTGGAGGAAAATCTGGAATGGGCGGATGTGGTGGTCATTGGTCCTGGGCTTGGGCAGCAGGAGTGGGGCAAAAAAGCGCTGCAAAAAGTGGAGAATTTTCGTAAACCAATGCTCTGGGACGCTGATGCGCTTAACCTGCTGGCAATCAACCCCGATAAACGTCACAATCGCGTGATCACGCCGCATCCAGGTGAGGCCGCGCGACTACTGGGCTGTTCCATAGCAGAAATTGAAGACGATCGCTTACTTTCTGCACAACGTCTGGTAAAACGGTACGGAGGTGTAGTGGTGCTGAAAGGTGCGGGTACGGTTGTGGCCTCCGAACAAAATGCGTTGGGTATTATTGATGCCGGCAATGCAGGAATGGCCAGCGGCGGTATGGGCGATGTGCTCTCCGGTATTATTGGTGCATTGCTCGGACAGAAGCTTACCCCGTATGATGCAGCGTGTGCAGGATGTGTCGCGCACGGTGCGGCGGCGGATGTGCTGGCAGCGCGTTTTGGAACTCGCGGCATGCTGGCGACAGATCTCTTTACCACGCTACAGCGTATTGTTAACCCTGATGTGATTGACGTTTATCATGATGAATCGAGTAATTCCGCTACCTGATGAACAGGCGACTTTAGACCTGGGACTGCGGGTAGCCAACGCCTGTGACGGCGCAACTGTTATTTATTTGTACGGCGATCTGGGTGCGGGTAAAACCACCTTTAGCCGGGGATTCCTGCAGGCGTTGGGTCACAAAGGCAATGTAAAAAGCCCCACCTACACACTGGTTGAACCCTATTCACTCGATAACCTGATGGTGTATCACTTCGATCTGTATCGACTTGCGGACCCGGAAGAATTGGAGTTTATGGGGATCCGAGATTATTTTGCCAATGATGCAATTTGCCTGGTGGAATGGCCGCAACAAGGTAAAGGTGTGCTTCCTGACCCGGACGTCGAAATACACATTGAGTACCAGGCGCAAGGTCGGGAGGCGCGCGTAAGTGCCGTCTCCTCATCGGGTGATTTATTGCTGGCGCGTTTAGCCGATTAATCTTAAGGGTGGCGGGATGATTTATCGCATCAGAAACTGGCTGATGGCAACCCTGGTCCTGCTGTGCGCGCAGGCAGGGGCCGCCAGCCTCTCGGATCTTCAGGTTTCCAACGGCGACCAACAGGCGCGGATCACGTTAAGTTTTATTGGCGATCCTGAATACAGCGTATCGCAGGACGGGAAACGAACTGTCGCGCTGGATATCAAACAATCCGGTGTGATTCAGGGATTACCGCTGCTGTTTAGTGGCAATAATCTGGTGAAGGCGATCCGCTCCGGCACGCCGAATGACGCGCAGTCTCTGCGGCTGGTCGTCGATTTAACCGAAAACGGGAAAGCTGAAGCCGTGAAACGGCAAAACGGTGGTAACTATACTGTCGTGTTTACGATCAAAGCCGATGCTCCACCGCCTCCACCTCCACCAGTGGTCGTGAAGCGTGTTGAAGCGCCGGTTGTTGCCCCGCGTTCGGTTGAGCCTGCACGCAATCCGTTTAAAACGGAAAGCAATCGTACAACTGCCGTGACCAACAGCAATACGGTCACGCGACCTGCCGCCCGGGCGACCAACAACAATGGCGATAAAGTCGTTATCGCTATCGATGCAGGACACGGTGGGCAAGATCCCGGCGCTATCGGGCCTGGCGGTACGCGGGAGAAAAACGTCACTATCGCGGTTGTGCGTAAGCTGCGTAGCTTGCTGAATGACGACCCGATGTTTAAAGGCGTGCTTACCCGTGATGGCGATTACTTCATTTCGGTGATGGGGCGTTCTGACGTCGCTCGTAAACAAAATGCCAATTTCCTGGTCTCTATTCATGCGGATGCTGCACCAAACCGGGATGCCACCGGCGCTTCCGTGTGGGTACTGTCAAACCGTCGTGCCAACAGTGAAATGGCCGGCTGGCTGGAACAGCATGAGAAGCAATCTGAGCTGTTGGGTGGTGCGGGGGATGTGCTGGCAAACAGTCAGTCCGATCCGTACTTAAGCCAGGCGGTGCTGGACCTGCAGTTCGGTCATTCACAGCGCGTAGGGTATGATGTGGCGACCAGTATGATCGGCCAGTTAGAGCGTATTGGTTCGATGCACAAACGTCGACCAGAGCACGCCAGCCTTGGCGTATTACGCTCGCCTGATATCCCGTCAGTACTGGTTGAAACCGGTTTTATCAGTAACAACAGTGAAGAGCGCCTGCTGGCGAGCGATGATTATCAGCAGCAACTGGCAGAGGCGATTTATAAAGGGTTGCGTAACTACTTCCTGGCGCACCCTATGCAAACGGGGCCGCAGGGCGCACCGTCACAAACAGCCAGCGCTGTATCACCGGGTGATACGTTAACAAATTAAGGATTAGCCATGCCGATTCAGGTTCTACCGCCACAGCTGGCGAACCAGATTGCCGCAGGTGAGGTGGTAGAACGGCCTGCGTCGGTAGTAAAAGAACTGGTGGAAAACAGCCTTGATGCGGGTGCTACACGTATTGATATTGATATCGAACGCGGTGGTGCAAAGCTTATCCGCATTCGTGACAATGGCTGTGGTATCAAAAAAGACGAGCTGGCGCTGGCGCTGGCTCGCCATGCCACCAGTAAAATAGCCTCACTTGACGATCTCGAGGCTATCGTTAGTCTCGGGTTTCGCGGGGAGGCGCTGGCAAGTATCAGCTCTGTCTCACGTTTAACCCTGACGTCCCGTACACAAGAACAACCCGAAGCCTGGCAGGCGTATGCTGAAGGGCGCGATATGGACGTGACGGTTAAACCTGCTGCGCATCCGGTGGGTACTACGCTGGAAGTGCTGGATTTATTCTACAACACGCCAGCGCGGCGCAAGTTCATGCGCACCGAGAAAACCGAGTTTAATCATATTGACGAAATCATCCGACGCATTGCGCTGGCGCGTTTTGACGTGACGATTAATTTGTCACACAACGGTAAAATAATGCGCCAGTACCGCGCGGTGACAGCCGATGGGCAAAAAGAGCGTCGACTGGGCGCTATTTGTGGCACGCCATTTCTGGAGCAGGCGCTGGCTATTGAGTGGCAGCATGGCGATTTGACGTTGCGGGGCTGGGTAGCTGACCCGAATCACACCACTGCGGCATTGGCAGAAATTCAGTACTGCTACGTGAATGGTCGTATGATGCGTGACCGGCTGATTAACCACGCTATCCGCCAGGCCTGCGAAGACAAGTTAGGGGCCGATCAACAACCCGCATTTGTCTTGTATCTGGAAATTGACCCGCATCAGGTGGATGTAAATGTGCATCCTGCCAAACATGAAGTCCGCTTCCATCAGTCCCGCCTGGTGCATGATTTTATCTATCAGGGGGTGCTGAGCGTACTGCAACAACAGCTTGAAACATCGCTTCCGTTGGAGGGTGATGAAGATCCTCTACCAAGGCATATCCCGGAAAACCGGGTTGCGGCGGGACGTAATCACTTTGCAGAACCTGCGCCAGCACGTGAACCCACTACGCCGCGTTATTCCGTATCGGCAGGGAGTGGTGGCGGTCGCCAGGCATCTGCCAGTTGGCCGCATGCTCAGCCTGGGTATCAAAAGCAACAGGGTGAAGTTTACCAACAACTACTTCAGACACCTGCTCCGGTTCCAACGCACAAATCCGCTGTACCCAACGTGGCAGAGTCTTCTCTTGCCGGACACAGCCAAAGTTTTGGCCGAGTCCTGACAATCGTCGGTGCAGACTGTGCGTTACTCGAATGTGACGGACATATCCGGCTGTTGGCGCTACCGGTAGCTGAACGTTGGTTGCGTCAGGCGCAGTTGACGCCGGGACAGGGACCTGTTTGTGCTCAGCCATTGCTGATCCCGTTGCGTTTGAAAGTGAGCGCAGATGAAAAGGCGGCTTTGCAAAAAGCGCAAAGCCAGTTGGCGGATTTGGGCATTGAATTTCAGTTGGATGCGCAGCATGTGACCATCCGAGCAGTGCCTTTACCCTTACGCCAACAAAATTTACAAATCTTGATTCCTGAACTGATAGGCTACCTGGCGCAGCAGTCCGTATTCGAACATGGCAACATTGCACAGTGGATTGCGCGTAACCTGATGAGTGAACATCCGCAGTGGAGCATGGCTCAGGCTATTACGCTGTTGGCGGATGTTGAGCGGCTCTGTCCGCAGCTTGTGAAGGCGCCGCCGGGTGGTCTGTTACAACCTGTTGATTTACATTCGGTAATGAACGCCCTGAAACATGAGTGATATCAGTAAGGCGAGCCTGCCAAAGGCAATTTTTTTAATGGGGCCAACGGCCTCTGGTAAAACGGCATTAGCAATTGAATTGCGTAAAGTTTTGCCTGTAGAGTTGATAAGCGTTGATTCCGCCCTTATTTACAAGGGGATGGATATCGGTACCGCCAAGCCCGATGCTGAAGAGCTAAAGGCTGCACCGCACCGATTGCTGGATATTCGCGATCCGGCACAGGCGTATTCTGCTGCGGATTTTCGTCGAGATGCGCTAGCCGAGATGGCTGATATTACTGCAGCGGGGCGTATCCCGCTGTTAGTAGGCGGCACAATGTTATATTTCAAAGCCTTGCTTGAGGGGTTGTCGCCGTTACCGTCGGCGGATCCGGAGGTCAGGGCCAGAATTGAACAGCAGGCGGCAGAGCTTGGGTGGGACGCGTTACATCGGCAGCTTCAGGAGATTGATCCTGTTGCCGCAGCGCGGATTCATCCAAATGATCCGCAAAGACTTTCCCGGGCACTGGAAGTTTTTTTCATTTCGGGTAAAACTTTAACGGAGCTGACGCAAACGTCAGGAGATGCTTTGCCGTATCAGGTGCATCAGTTTGCTATCGCCCCGGCGAGCCGTGAACTGCTCCATCAGCGAATTGAGCAGCGTTTTCATCAGATGTTAGCTTCAGGTTTTGAAGCAGAAGTCCGGGCGCTTTTTGCCCGAGGAGATTTGCATACGGATTTGCCTTCCATTCGTTGTGTTGGGTATCGCCAGATGTGGTCATACATTGAAGGTGAAATCTCATATGATGAAATGGTTTATAGAGGTGTTTGCGCCACGAGGCAGTTGGCGAAGCGGCAGGTAACCTGGTTGCGTGGTTGGGATGGGGTGCACTGGCTTGACAGTGAAAAGCCTGACCAGGCGCGAAACGAAGTATTACAGGTTGTTGGTGCTATCGCGAACTGAATGTGTACAATTGAAACGTATCGTGCGCAATTTTTCAGAATCGAAAGGTTCAAAGTACAAATAAGCATATAAGGAAAAGAGAGAATGGCTAAGGGGCAATCTTTACAAGATCCGTTCCTGAACGCACTGCGTCGGGAACGTGTTCCAGTTTCTATTTATTTGGTGAATGGTATTAAGCTGCAAGGTCAAATCGAGTCTTTTGATCAGTTCGTGATCCTGTTGAAAAACACGGTCAGCCAGATGGTTTATAAGCACGCGATTTCTACTGTTGTCCCGTCTCGCCCGGTTTCTCATCACAGCAATAACGCCACCGGCGGCACCAGCAGTAACTACCATCACGGTAGCAACGCGCAGGGTTCATCTGCGCAACAGGACAGCGAAGAAACCGAATAAGGTTTTGGCTGTTTTACACACGGGGAGCCAGAGATCCTGCGTTCCCCGTTGATATATATTAAGGGGTTGACGCTTGTTTGACCGTTATGATGCCGGTGAGCAGGCGGTACTGGTACACATCTATTTTTCGCAAGACAAAGATATGGAAGATCTCCAGGAGTTTGAATCTCTGGTTTCTTCCGCCGGTGTCGAAGCAATGCAGGTGATTACCGGGAGCCGTAAAGCACCGCACCCGAAGTTTTTTGTTGGTGAAGGTAAGGCAATCGAAATTGCGGAAGCCGTGAAAGCGACAGGCGCTGCGGTGGTGATTTTTGATCATGCTCTAAGCCCTGCCCAGGAACGTAACCTGGAACAGTTATGCCAGTGTCTTGTCATCGACAGGACTGGCCTCATTTTAGATATTTTTGCCCAGCGTGCACGTACCCATGAGGGTAAGTTGCAGGTTGAACTGGCGCAGTTGCGTCATATGGCTACACGCCTGGTCCGTGGCTGGACTCACCTTGAAAGGCAAAAGGGCGGTATTGGTTTGCGTGGTCCGGGTGAAACCCAGCTCGAAACCGACCGTCGTTTGCTGCGTAATCGCATTTTGCAGATACAGTCGCGCCTGGAAAAAGTTGAAAAGCAACGTGAGCAGGGGCGGCAGTCGCGCAAGAAAGCGGATGTCCCAACCGTATCACTGGTGGGATATACCAACGCCGGAAAATCCACCTTGTTCAACCAGATAACCGAAGCCCGGGTCTACGCAGCAGATCAACTGTTTGCGACCCTGGATCCTACACTACGTCGTATAGACGTAGCGGATGTCGGTGAAACTGTGCTGGCGGATACCGTCGGGTTTATACGTCATTTGCCGCACGACCTGGTGGCGGCGTTTAAAGCCACCTTGCAGGAGACGCGTCAGGCGACATTGCTGCTGCACGTTATTGATGCGGCAGATTTCCGTGTGCAGGAAAATATTCAGGCTGTGGATACGGTTCTCGAAGAGATCGACGCGCACGAGATCCCGACCCTGCTGGTGATGAATAAAATCGATATGCTGGATGATTTTGAACCGCGTATCGACAGAGATGAAGAGAATAAACCAATCCGCGTTTGGGTTTCTGCGCAAACTGGCATTGGTATACCACAACTTTTTCAGGCTTTGACAGAGCGGCTTTCCGGTGAGGTTGCGCAGCATACGTTGCGTTTACCGCCGCAGGAAGGGCGTCTGAGAAGCCGGTTTTACCAACTTCAGGCAATAGAAAAAGAGTGGATGGAGGAGGATGGCAGCGTAGGTCTGCAAGTTCGTATGCCGATCGTTGACTGGCGTCGCCTCTGTAAACAAGAACCGACCCTGGCAGATTACATCGTCTGACCGGGAGGAAATGCCTGGGGATTTTTTGCCCAATACTCATCGAATTTTGGGTTGCAGGAAGGCGGTAACGCTCCTGTAGTGCAAAAAACGGGGTATATCACCGCATAACAAATATGGAGCACAAACATGGCGTGGAATCAGCCCGGTAATAACGGACAAGACCGCGACCCCTGGGGAAGCAGCAAACCTGGCGGCAACCCTGAGGGAAATGGAAACAAAGGTGGTCGTGAGCAGGGACCTCCCGATCTTGATGATATCTTCCGCAAACTGAGTAAAAAACTCGGTGGTCTGGGTGGCGGTAAAGGTACAGGTTCTGGTGGCGGTAGTTCATCGCAAGGCCCGCGTCCACAACTGGGAGGACGGGTCTTTACTATCGCAGCAGCGGCAATTGTCATTATCTGGGCAGCCAGCGGTTTCTATACCATTAAAGAAGCGGAGCGCGGCGTGGTGACACGCTTCGGTAAATTCAGCCATCTGGTTGAGCCGGGTCTGAACTGGAAACCGACATTTATCGACGAAGTTACTCCGGTAAACGTCGAAGCTGTGCGTGAGCTTGCTGCATCCGGCGTGATGCTGACATCTGACGAAAACGTCGTGCGCGTTGAAATGAACGTGCAGTACCGTGTTACCGATCCGCAGCGTTACCTGTTTAGCGTAACCAGTGCTGATGACAGTCTGCGCCAGGCTACCGACAGCGCCTTGCGTGGGGTTATCGGCAAATACACCATGGATCGTATTCTGACCGAAGGGCGTACTGTTATTCGTAGCGACACCCAGCGTGAACTGGAAGAGACCATTCGTCCATACAACATGGGTATTACTCTGCTGGACGTCAACTTCCAGGCTGCACGTCCGCCGGAAGAGGTGAAAGCCGCGTTTGACGATGCCATCGCAGCACGTGAAAACGAGCAGCAATACATCCGTGAAGCTGAAGCGTACACCAACGAAGTTCAGCCACGCGCAAATGGTCAGGCGCAGCGTATTCTTGAAGAAGCGCGTGCATATAAAACGCGAACCATCCTGGAAGCACAGGGTGAAGTGGCTCGCTTTGCAAAAATTCTGCCGGAATATAAAGCCGCACCGCAAATTACTCGCGAGCGTCTGTATATTGAAACCATGGAAAAAGTGCTGAGCCATACCCGCAAAGTTCTGGTTAACGATAAGGGCGGCAATCTGATGGTTCTGCCGTTAGATCAGATGCTTAAAGGCGGAAATGCTCCAGCAGCAAAATCTGACAGCAGCTCAAACCTGTTGCGTCTGCCACCGGCATCAACCTCCAGTACTGGAGCAAGCAGCACTTCGTCCACCAGTCAGGGTGATATTATGGACCAACGCCGCGCGAACGCGCAGCGTAACGACTACCAGCGTCAGGGGGAATAACGATGCGTAAGTCAGTTATTGCGATTATTATCATCGTTCTGGTAGTTCTGTTCATGTCTGTCTTTGTCGTCAAAGAAGGCGAGCGTGGTATTACGCTGCGCTTTGGTAAAGTTCTGCGCGACGATGACAACAAGCCGCTGGTTTTTGCACCGGGTTTGCACTTTAAGATCCCGTTTATTGAATCAGTGAAAATGCTTGATGCGCGTATTCAGACCATGGACAACCAGGCCGATCGCTTTGTTACCAAAGAGAAGAAAGACCTGATCGTTGACTCCTACATTAAATGGCGTATCAGCGATTTTAGCCGTTACTACCTGGCAACGGGCGGTGGTGATGTTTCTCAGGCAGAAGTTCTGTTGAAACGTAAGTTCTCTGACCGTCTGCGTTCTGAAATCGGTCGTCTGGATGTAAAAGACATCGTTACCGATTCTCGAGGTCGTCTGACCCTGGAAGTCCGTGACGCGCTGAACTCCGGATCTGCTGGCACGGAAGATGAAGTAGCGACCCCTGCGGCGGATAGTGCAATTGCCGAAGCAGCTGAACGTGTTCAGGCTGAAACGAACGGTAAAGTACCGGTCATCAACCCGAACAGTATGGCGGCGTTGGGTATCGAAGTGGTCGACGTGCGTATCAAGCAAATCAACCTGCCGGCCGAAGTGTCCGAGGCTATCTACAACCGTATGCGCGCTGAGCGTGAAGCGGTAGCGCGTCGCCATCGTTCACAAGGTCAGGAAGAAGCGGAAAAACTGCGCGCAACAGCGGACTATGAAGTTACTAAAACGCTGGCAGAATCTGAGCGCCAGGGCCGTATTATGCGTGGTGAAGGTGATGCGGAGGCCGCTAAACTGTTTGCCGACGCATTTAGTCAGGATCCTGACTTCTACGCCTTCATCCGTAGCCTGCGTGCTTACGAGAAGAGCTTCGAAGGTAATCAGGACGTGATGATTATGAGTCCGGACAGCGATTTCTTCCGTTACATGAAGACACCGAATTCCGCGACACGCTAAAATAGCCCAGCGGTTTTAGACCAGTAAAACCACCGGCGTCCTCAGGGATGCGGTGGTTTTCTTTTTATATAAGGACAGCGGATGAACTCAACAATTTTGCTGGCGCTCGCGCTGGTTTTGGTGCTGGAAGGTCTTGGTCCGATGCTGTATCCCAGTGCCTGGAAGAAAATGATCTCTGCGATGGCACAACTGCCGGAAAATATTTTACGTCGTTTTGGCGGCGGTCTTGTGGTTGCGGGCGTTGTGGTCTACTACATGTTGAGGAAAACGATTGGCTGATTAATAAGTAGACTAATTTACGAATTTTTGGATGCAAAAAGTGCTGTATATCTGAAAAAGCGGTGGTAGAATCCATTTTTAAGCAAACGGTGATTTTGAAAAATGGGTAACAACGTCGTCGTACTGGGCACCCAATGGGGTGACGAAGGTAAAGGGAAGATCGTCGATCTTCTGACTGAACGGGCTAAATATGTTGTGCGCTACCAGGGTGGTCACAACGCAGGCCATACTCTCGTAATCAACGGTGAAAAAACCGTCCTCCATCTTATTCCATCAGGTATTCTTCGCGAGAATGTCATCAGCATCATCGGTAACGGTGTTGTGCTGTCTCCGTCCGCGCTGATGAAAGAGATGAAAGGACTGGAAGATCGTGGTATCCCTGTCCGTGAGCGCCTGCTGCTGTCTGAAGCTTGTCCTCTGATCCTTGATTATCATGTCGCGTTGGATAACGCACGTGAGAAAGCGCGTGGCGCGAAAGCGATCGGCACCACCGGTCGTGGCATCGGTCCGGCTTATGAAGACAAAGTAGCTCGTCGCGGTCTGCGCGTTGGCGATCTGTTTGATAAAGCAACCTTCGCTGAAAAACTGAAAGAAGTGATGGAATATCACAACTTCCAGCTGGTGAATTTCTATAAAGTTGAAGCAGTTGACTACCAAAAAGTGCTGGATGATGTGATGGCGATTGCCGACATCCTGACCTCTATGGTTGTTGATGTTTCCGATCTGCTGGACCAGGCGCGTAAACGTGGCGATTTTGTCATGTTCGAAGGTGCGCAGGGTACACTGCTGGATATCGACCATGGTACCTATCCGTACGTAACCTCCTCCAACACCACTGCTGGTGGCGTGGCAACTGGCTCCGGCCTGGGCCCACGTTATGTGGACTACGTGCTGGGTATCATTAAAGCCTACTCTACTCGTGTAGGTGCAGGTCCGTTCCCGACTGAACTGTTTGATGATGTCGGCGAGTTCCTGTGCAAGCAGGGTAACGAATATGGCGCGACCACGGGTCGTCGTCGTCGTACCGGCTGGCTGGACTCCGTTGCTGTGCGTCGCGCAGTACAGATTAACTCCCTGTCTGGCTTCTGCCTGACCAAACTGGACGTACTGGACGGTTTGAAAGAGGTGAAAATCTGTGTGGCGTACCGTATGCCGGATGGTCGTGAAGTCACGACTACCCCGCTGGCAGCAGACGACTGGAAAGGTATCGAGCCGATTTACGAAACCATGCCTGGCTGGTCTGAATCTACCTTTGGTGTAAAAGAACGTAGTGGTCTGCCGCAGGCTGCTCTGAACTACATCAAGCGTATTGAAGAACTGACCGGTGTACCAATTGATATTATCTCAACTGGTCCAGACCGTACTGAAACTATGATCCTGCGCGACCCGTTCGACGCATAATTATGGTTGTTGCATAGCGCCTGTGGCGCTATGCTTGTCGGGCCTACAGTGAGTGGGCATTTGTAGGCCGGATAAGGCGTTTTACGCTGGTATCCGGCTTAAAATCTTGTAAGTTCCTCGCTTTTTTCCTTCCCGAACTGAAATAAATTAGCGACCTGGCTGGTGGCTGGTTTATCATCAATATAATTAATACTACCAGGCTTATCCGTTTTCCCTTTTTCCTGAGGTTGATGTGCAGTTAACAAGTTTCACCGATTACGGATTACGTGCGCTAATCTACATGGCGTCGCTTCCCGAAGGACGTATGACCAGTATTTCTGAGGTGACAGAAGTCTACGGCGTGTCCCGTAATCATATGGTCAAAATAATCAATCAACTTAGCCGGGCGGGCTTCGTTACTGCTATTCGAGGAAAAAACGGCGGTATCCGCCTGGGCAAACCAGCTAAGGCTATTGGTATTGGCGATGTGGTTCGCGAGCTGGAACCTTTATCGCTGGTCAACTGTAGCAGCGAGTTTTGCCACATAACCCCTGCCTGTCGACTCAAACAGGCGCTTTCTAAAGCAGTGCAAAGTTTTCTGACGGAACTGGACAACTACACACTTGCCGATTTGGTTGAAAATAATCAACCGCTTTATAAATTATTGCTGGTGGAGTGACGAAAATCTTCATCAGAGATGACAACGGAGGAACCGAGATGTCACATGATCCTTTCCAGGAACGCGAAGCTGAAAAATACGCGAACCCTATCCCGAGCCGGGAATTTATCCTCGAACATTTAACCAAACGTGAAAAACCGGCCAACCGCGATGAGCTGGCTGTTGAACTCAACATTGAAGGTGAAGAGCAGTTAGAAGCGCTACGTCGCCGTCTGCGCGCTATGGAGCGTGATGGGCAACTGGTCTTCACTCGCCGTCAGTGCTATGCGCTGCCGGAACGTCTTGACCTGCTGAAAGGTACCGTTATTGGCCACCGTGATGGCTACGGCTTTCTGCGCGTTGAAGGACGTAAAGACGACCTGTACCTTTCCAGCGAACAGATGAAAACCTGCATCCATGGCGATCAGGTTCTGGCACAGCCGCTGGGCGCGGATCGTAAAGGCCGTCGCGAGGCACGTATTGTGCGCATACTGGTGCCAAAAACCAGCCAGATTGTCGGTCGCTACTTCACCGACGCCGGCGTAGGGTTTGTGGTACCAGATGATAGCCGCCTGAGCTTCGATATCCTTATCCCACCTGAAGAGGTAATGGGCGCCCGCATGGGATTTGTGGTAGTGGTTGAACTTACCCAGCGCCCAACCCGACGCACCAAAGCGGTAGGTAAAATTGTTGAAGTGTTGGGCGATAACATGGGCACTAGCATGGCCGTTGATATGGCTTTGCGTACTCATGAAATCCCTTATATCTGGCCGCAGGCGGTAGAGAAGCAGGTCGCCGGGCTTAAAGAAGAAGTACCGGAAGAGGCCAAAATTGGCCGCGTTGACCTGCGTGATTTACCGCTGGTGACAATTGACGGTGAAGATGCGCGTGACTTCGATGATGCCGTTTATTGTGAGAAGAAGCGCGGTGGCGGCTGGCGTTTATGGGTGGCTATCGCTGACGTAAGCTATTATGTTCGACCACCAACACCGCTGGACCAGGAAGCTCGCAATCGTGGTACGTCCGTCTACTTCCCGTCGCAGGTCGTACCGATGCTGCCGGAAGTGCTTTCCAATGGCTTGTGTTCGCTGAACCCGCAGGTGGATCGTCTGTGCATGGTGTGCGAAATGACCATTTCGTCGAAAGGTCGTTTAACCGGCTTTAAATTCTACGAAGCGGTAATGAGCTCCCATGCTCGTTTGACCTATACCAAAGTCTGGCACATGCTGCAGGGCGATCAGGAGCTGCGTGAGCAATACGCGCCGCTGGTTAAACACATTGAAGAGCTGCACAATCTGTACAAAGTGCTGGATAAAGCCCGTGAAGAACGTGGCGGTATCTCGTTTGAAAGTGAAGAAGCCAAATTTATCTTCAACGCTGAACGCCGCATTGAACGTATTGAACAGACCCAGCGTAATGACGCGCACAAACTGATTGAAGAGTGCATGATTATGGCTAACATCTCAGCGGCACGATTCGTTGAGAAAGCCAAAGAGCCTGCACTGTTCCGTATCCACGACAAGCCGACCACTGAAGCAATCACCTCCTTCCGTTCCGTACTGGCAGAGCTGGGACTGGAACTGCCTGGTGGTAACAAACCAGAGCCACGCGATTATGCCGAGTTGCTGGAATCAATTGCCGACAGACCTGACGCGGAAATGCTGCAAACTATGCTGCTGCGTTCAATGAAGCAGGCGATTTACGATCCAGAAAACCGCGGACACTTTGGTCTGGCGCTGCAGTCTTATGCACACTTTACCTCACCGATTCGTCGCTATCCGGATCTGTCTTTGCACCGTGCAATTAAGTATTTGCTGGCACAGGAGCAGGGCCACAAAGGTAACACCACGGAAACGGGGGGCTACCATTATTCGATGGAAGAGATGTTGCAACTGGGCCAGCACTGTTCCATGGCGGAGCGCCGTGCTGACGAAGCTACGCGGGACGTTTCTGACTGGCTGAAGTGCGACTTTATGCTGGATCAGGTCGGTAATGTCTTTAAAGGCGTGATTGCCAGCGTGACCGGTTTTGGTTTCTTTGTTCGTCTTGATGAGCTGTTTATTGACGGTCTGGTGCATGTCTCCTCACTGGATAATGACTATTACCGCTTTGATCAGGTTGGACAACGCCTGACGGGGGAATCCAGCGGTCAGATGTATCGCCTGGGCGATCGTGTGGAAGTTCGTGTGGAAGCCGTCAACATGGACGAGCGTAAAATCGACTTTAGCCTGATCTCCAGTGAACGCGCACCGCGTAATGAGGGTAAAACCGCGCGCGAAAAAGCGAAAAAAGGTGATGCAGGTAAAAACACCGGCAGACGTCGTCAGATGGGCAAAAAGGTGAATTTCGAGCCGGATAGTGCTTTCCGTGGCGAGAAGAAAGGCAGAGCTAAACCTCAGGCGGATAAAAAAGCGACTGAGAAAAAAGGCGACAAAAAAGCGAAAAAGCCATCGGCGAAAACGCTTAAAATCGCTGCTGCCACCAAAGCTAAACGCGCGGCGAAAAAGAAAGTCGCGGAATAACGGCCATAAACAGTAAGCCGGGTGAGCTAAGTACTGCCCGGCATTACACATAAACTATTAACGAGTACATTCATGAGTGAAATGATTTACGGCATCCATGCGGTGCAGGCTCTGCTGGAGCGTGCGCCTGAGCGCTTTCAGGACGTCTTTATTCTCAAAGGTCGTGAAGATAAACGCCTGCTGCCGCTGATCCATGCTCTGGAAGCGCAGGGCGTTGTCATCCAGTTGGCTAACCGCCAGTTTCTGGATGAGAAAAGTGAGGGTGCGGTACATCAGGGAATTATTGCCCGCGTGAAGCCGGGCCGCCAGTATCAGGAAAACGATCTGCCGGATCTGCTCGCCTCTCTCGATCAGCCGTTTTTTTTGATCCTGGATGGCGTTACCGATCCGCATAACCTGGGCGCTTGCTTGCGAAGCGCAGACGCGGCTGGTGTGCATGCTGTTATCGTCCCGAAAGATCGTTCTGCGCAGTTGAATGCGACGGCGAAAAAAGTCGCCTGTGGCGCGGCAGAAAGCGTGCCACTGATCCGTGTGACCAACCTGGCGCGCACGATGCGTATGCTGCAGGAAGAGAACATCTGGATTGTTGGGACGGCAGGTGAAGCTGACCACACTCTGTATCAGAGCAAAATGACTGGCCGCCTGGCGCTGGTCATGGGAGCTGAAGGTGAAGGTATGCGTCGTCTGACTCGCGAACACTGTGATGAGCTGATCAGTATTCCGATGGCTGGTAGCGTCTCATCGTTGAACGTCTCTGTTGCAACGGGGATCTGCCTGTTTGAGGCCGTTCGTCAGCGCGGGTAACTGAGCTCTCCATTTCCATCAAGCCATCCTCCGGGATGGCTTTTTTGTGACCGCTATCCCAGGCACCCTCTTCTGTGAGTGACCATACTTATGGTCACTGCCATTGACGGAGGGAAACACAATGCACTGGCAAACGCATACCGTTTTTAACCAACCTGTACCGCTCAATAACAGCAATTTATACCTGTCCGATGGTGCACTGTGTGAAGCGGTGAATCGTGAGGGGGCTGGCTGGGACAGCGATCTTCTTGCCAGTATTGGCCAGCAATTAGGAACGGCGGAATCGCTCGAACTGGGACGGTTGGCCAACGCTTATCCGCCAGAACTATTGCGATACGATCCGCAGGGGCAGCGACTGGATGACGTGCGTTTTCATCCCGCCTGGCATTTACTGATGCAGGGGCTGTGTGCCAACCGGGTACATAATCTTGCCTGGGAAGAAGATGCAAGACAGGGGGCATTTGTTGCCCGGGCCGCACGTTTTATGTTGCATGCGCAGGTGGAGGCAGGCACGTTATGCCCTGTTACCATGACGTTTGCCGCCACGCCGCTGTTACTTGATATGTTACCTCCACAATTTCATGACTGGTTCACACCGCTATGCAGCGATCGTTATGATTCACATCTGCTGCCCGGCGGGAAAAAGCGCGGTCTGCTGATTGGCATGGGAATGACGGAGAAACAGGGGGGATCAGATGTGCTGAGCAATACCACTCAGGCAGACCGCCTTGAGGATGGCACGTATCGGCTAATTGGGCATAAATGGTTTTTCTCCGTACCGCAAAGCGATGCTCATCTGGTGCTGGCACAGGCTAAAGGAGGGTTGTCCTGCTTCTTTGTCCCGCGATTTTTACCTGATGGGCGGCGTAACGCTATCCGTCTTGAACGGCTGAAGGATAAGTTAGGCAACCGCTCTAACGCCAGCTGCGAAGTTGAATTTCAGGATGCGATTGGCTGGCTACTGGGTGAGGAGGGAGAAGGTGTTCGTCATATCCTGAAAATGGGCGGTATGACACGTTTTGACTGTGCGCTTGGTAGCCACAGTATGATGCGGCGCGCTTTTTCCGTGGCAATTTATCATGCGCATCAGCGGCAGGTATTTGGCAAACCACTGATTGAGCAGCCGATGATGCGACAGGTATTGAGCCGGATGGCTCTCCAGTTGGAAGGCCAAACAGCGTTGTTGTTTCGGCTGGCGCGAGCCTGGGATCGTCGCAACGATGTGAAAGAAGCACTGTGGGCCAGATTATTTACGCCAGCGGCAAAGTTCGCCATCTGTAAAAGCGGTATGCCATTCGTTGCAGAGGCCATGGAAGTGCTTGGTGGCACGGGGTATTGTGAGGAGAGTGAACTGCCGCGTTTGTACCGCGAGATGCCGGTAAACAGTATCTGGGAAGGATCCGGAAACATTATGTGCCTTGATGTATTGCGAGTGTTAACGAAACAACCGGGTATGTACGATATGCTCAGTGAAGCTTTTGCTGAAGTAAAAGGGCAAGACCGACATTACGACAGAATGGTACGTCAGCTACAACAGCACTTACGTAAACCCAGTGAGGAGCTGGGACGGGAGATTACGCAGCAGCTTTTCCTGCTCGGCTGTGGGGCGCAGATGTTGCGCTATGCATCTCCGCCAGTGGCGCAGGCCTGGTGTCAGATGATGTTGGATACGCGTGGTGGTCGGCGTTTGTCTGAACAGGTGCAGAATGACTTGTTATTACGGGCTACGGGTGGCTTGTGTTAATGACTTGCCTGGCGGCTGTGCAGGAGGATCTTATCAGGCCTACACTCATACTTTCGATGTAGGCCAGATAAGTGAGCGACACCTGGCAGTATGCTATGCATAGAGTATGGCCTGTACACGCCAGTTATCAGGCTGTTGTTCTTCATACATTTGAATGATCCGATACCATGAGGCACCTTGTTCATCCGCTTTTAACGCCACAACGCGTTCCACATCCTGTGGATTTCCTGCAATGTTGCTGACAGAGATCAGTCCTATTTCGTTCAGACCCGTAACACAGTCAGCACTGGCGAACTCGGCAGGCTGTGCCGTGGTATCCACCAGTCCGGCAGAAAGCAGCAGTGAGGATAAGGCAAGTGATTGTTTCATCGTCAGCTCCATTATTCGTACCCCTACACGTGGCAGGGCATTCCATCGCGATAATAAACCTCAAGCTCCCTGCTGTTGGTTTATTGTGCACAGGTAAACGCATAGGGGCGCAAAGCAATGTAAAGCTGACTAAATTTCAATCCCGTGTTATTTACGATATAAAATGGCTTGTGAATACCATTGGCCCGTTACCACGGTTTCATCAACCAGTAATACAACGTAATAATCAGCTTTAGCCGCGGCAGCTTTGGCACGAATTTCTGCCAGCGCATCATCTGGAGAGCCTCTCACCAGAGCATTGACTGTCCCCATTCGCTGTAACCCCTGGCTCTGGTCACGGCGGATTTCTTGCGGATGGTCTGCGACAGGTGGCGCGGGTTGTGGCGTCCCCTGTAGCACGCTACAGGCGCTTAAAAACATAACCAGCATCAAAGAGGCAAACCGACGCATAACTCTATCTCGTTTCCTGATAGCCATAGTGTAGTGCCTTATTAATTTCCCTTTAGGGGAATGTTCCCGAAATGTTATCTCTCGCGCGATTTTCGAATGAAAATGTTGCGAAAGCGTAACCTAGTTCTCAACATTATGAATCATTGCCGAACACATTCACTTGCGTTAAGTATTTCTCCATGGCATACCGGAAAGAAAGAGGCGACAAATGATAGAAATTGAAACACGGCAACTGGCTGGTATTCCTGTCCTGCACGCATTTCCTGCTGGTCAACACGACCTTTCACTTCCCTGCATTATCTTTTATCACGGGTTCACTTCTTCCAGCCTGGTTTACAGCTATTTTGCCGTCGCTCTGGCACAGGCCGGGTTCCGGGTTGTTATGCCCGAAGCACCCGATCATGGTGCGCGGTTCAGTGGTGATACGCAGGGTAGAATGTACCGCTTCTGGCAGATTTTGCAGCAAAACATGCAGGAATTTACGGCGTTACGTGCGGCGCTGGTGGCAGAGAATTGGATATTAGATGAACGTCTTGCTATCGCGGGCGCCTCAATGGGTGGTATGACGGCACTGGGTATTATGGCGCGATATCCCGAGGTTAAATGTGCAGCCAGCCTGATGGGTTCGGGCTATTTTACCCACCTTGCCCATACGCTTTTTCCACCTTTATTCGTGCAGACGCCAGAGCAGCAGACGGAATTCGATACGATAATAGCTCCGCTCGCTGAGTGGGATGTGACGCATCAGTTGGACCGACTGGCCGACAGACCGCTTTTATTGTGGCATGGACAGGATGACGATGTGGTCCCGGCCGTTGAAACCTTCCGCTTACAACAGGCGTTGATTCAGGCAGGTCTGGATAAAAATCTGACCTGCCTGTGGGAAGCTGGCGTGCGCCACCGTATCACGCCAGAAGCGCTGGCAGCGACGGTATCATTTTTCCGCCAACATCTCTAAACGCGCAAAATGTTTACACCCTGCGCTTCGAGCTGTTGCAAGATCTCAGGGTTCGCATTTTTACCGGTAATCAGCATATCGATTTGATCGGCACGGCTGAATAACATACCTGCACGTTCACCCACTTTACTGCTATCGACCAGTACTACCAGTTTGCCGACTACGCTAAGCATCTTCTGTTCTGCCATCGCGGTCAGCATGTCAGTTTTATACAGCCCGTCAGCGGTAAGTCCTTTGCCGCTGGTAAACATCCAGTGCCCGGCGTACAGGCTATTCTCGCTGCCCTGCGGGCTAAGTGTGATGGACTGGCTCTTGTTATATTGCCCGCCCATGATGATTACGCTCTCATGCTCCTGGTCGATCAGATAATTTGCCAGCGGCAGATAATTAGTAATGATCTGCACCGGCTTGCCACACATTTCCCGCCCAAGCAGGAATGCAGTGGATCCACAGTTGATCACCACGCTTTCGCCAGGATTGATCAGTTGTGACGCTGCCTTGGCTATGCGTACCTTCTCGTCATGATTCTGTGCCTGGTGCAGATTCATCGGCGTCCAGCGTGGCCGCTGTTGAGTAATGGCTTCTGCGCCGTTACGAACTTTTTTAAGCTTGCCGTTTTCGTCAAGTTTGTTGATATCCCGACGTGCCGTAGCGGGTGAGATTCCTAAGCGTTCTACGACATTTTCAACGGTCACAAAGCCCAGCTGTGCCAGCATATCGAGTAGAATTTGATGTCTTTGTGCTTCAGTCATGAGCTATTCCGATACAAAATGATTTTTTAAGATGATATTTGAAATAGCCTGAAAATACTAAAGTAAATATTGAAAAATGCCGGGAAAAACCCGGCATCATAGCGATTAGAGGAAGGATTTAAACGGCAGATCCGGCTCGATTGTAAAACAGTCGTCAAAACCGCGTGGATAGTGATATTCAAAGTTATCTTTATCCAGCGGCCAGGTGAACTTGCCGCCAACCTGCCAGATAAACGGCTTGAAGCCATACTTCAACCGATCTTTTTTCATCTCCCACAGAACACGGATCTCTTGCGGATCGGCCTGGAAGTTTGACCAGATATCATGGTGGAACGGGATCACCACTTTGGTATTTAACGCTTCCGCCATGCGCAGCATGTCGGAGCTGGTCATCTTGTCGGTAATGCCGCGCGGGTTTTCGCCATAGGAACCCAGTGCCACATCTATCTGATGTTCATTGCCGTGTTTTGCGTAGTAGTTGGAGTAGTGGGAGTCTCCGCTGTGATACAGCGTACCGCCCGGCGTTTTGAACAGGTAGTTAACGGCACGCATATCCATGCCGTCTGGAAGGACACCGGCCGCTTTTTGCTCGACTGGCAGTGTGATCAGCGCTGTGCGGTCAAATGCATCAAGAGCATGAATTTCAATGTCTTTTATTTTAACAACGTCACCCGGTTTCACTACGATGCAGCGTTCTTTTGGCACACCCCAGCCGATCCACAGATCCACGCAGGTTTGCGGCCCGATGAATGGTACATCGTCGGCACAGTTCTGCATGACGGCCGCAGCAACGTTAACGTCAATGTGATCGTTATGATCGTGAGTGGCCAGTACAGCGTCGATCTGGCGAATAGCGAAAGGATCGAGCACAAATGGCGTGGTGCGCAGGTTTGGCTGCAATTTCTTTACTCCGGCCATACGCTGCATCTGATGCCCGGTTTTCATCAGCGGATTACCGTGGCTCTGCTTACCTGTCCCGCACCAAAAATCGACACAGACGTTAGCCCCACCTTCTGATTTCAGCCAGATCCCGGTACAACCTAGCCACCACATGGCAAAGGTGCCTGGTGCAACCTGCTCCTGTTCGATCTCTTCATTCAGCCAGCTTCCCCACTCCGGGAACGTGCTCAGGATCCATGATTCACGCGTGATGCTTTTTACTTTACTCATCGCATTTACCTTCATGTTTGTTCAAGTTGAATCAAAGTGTGATTTGTTTTGATTAATCCTGACACTATTTTTTCACGTTGGCAATGACTTGTTTTTCGCGACCAGCATCTCGGACAGAGTGTAATTACGAGGGAATTACGCGAGGTTTTATTTGGGGTATTTTATTATTTATTTGATTTTATTGCACTTAATCGTGATTTGAGTTGATGATGATTAATCCTTTCCTGATCTATAGGAATTATTTGCGTGGTGCGTCACATTTAATCAAATTCAATCTTGTTGTGATTACTTTTGAAAATTAGAGTGAGGGTACAACATTCGGGTATCAACAAAACCCGGCAACTTCGTTTACTGGAGATCGTTATGGAGATCCTCTACAACATCTTTACCGTCTTTTTTAATCAGGTAATGACCAATGCTCCGCTGCTGTTGGGTATTGTGACCTGTCTTGGCTACATCCTGCTGCGTAAGAGCGTCAGCGTGATTATCAAAGGCACGATCAAAACAATCATCGGTTTTATGTTGTTGCAGGCGGGGTCCGGCATCCTGACCAGCACCTTTAAACCAGTGGTGGCGAAGATGTCTGAGGTTTATGGCATCAACGGCGCGATTTCAGATACCTACGCCTCAATGATGGCGACCATTGAACGTATGGGCGATGCCTATAGTTGGGTAGGCTACGCCGTGTTATTGGCGCTGGCGCTGAACATTTGTTACGTCCTGCTGCGGCGTATTACCGGTATCCGCACTATCATGTTGACCGGCCACATCATGTTCCAGCAAGCGGGGCTGATTGCGGTCTCTTTCTACATCTTCGGTTACCCGATGTGGACCACCATTATCTGTACCGCGGTGCTGGTGTCGCTCTACTGGGGCATTACCTCCAACATGATGTACAAGCCGACCCAGGAAGTCACCGACGGTTGCGGCTTCTCCATTGGTCACCAGCAGCAATTCGCTTCGTGGATGGCTTACAAACTCGCGCCATATCTGGGTAAAAAAGAAGAGAGCGTCGAAGATCTTAAGCTGCCTGGCTGGCTGAATATCTTCCATGACAACATCGTTTCTACAGCCATTGTGATGACCATTTTCTTTGGAGCGATCCTGCTTTCCTTCGGTATTGATGTTGTCCAGGCGATGGCGGGTAAAACCCACTGGACTATCTATATCCTGCAAACTGGTTTCTCGTTCGCGGTCGCGATCTTCATCATCACCCAGGGCGTACGTATGTTCGTTGCTGAACTTTCAGAAGCGTTCAATGGTATTTCTCAACGCCTTATTCCCGGCGCAGTACTGGCGATTGACTGTGCGGCGATTTATAGCTTTGCACCAAATGCGGTGGTCTGGGGTTTTATGTGGGGCACCATCGGCCAGTTGATCGCCGTCGGTATCCTGGTGGGTTTCGGCTCATCCATTCTGATAATCCCTGGCTTTATCCCAATGTTCTTCTCTAACGCCACTATTGGTGTGTTTGCTAACCACTTTGGCGGCTGGCGTGCGGCGCTCAAAATTTGTCTGGTGATGGGGATGATCGAAATCTTTGGCTGCGTCTGGGCGGTGAAACTCACCGGCATGAGCGCCTGGATGGGGATGGCGGATTGGTCGATTCTGGCTCCACCGATGATGCAGGGCTTTGCCTCACTCGGACTGATTTTTATGGCCGTCATGATTCTGATTTCACTGGCTTATATGTTTTTCGCAGGGCGCACATTGCGCGCTGAGGAAGATGCAGAAAAACAACTGGCAGGGCAATCTGCCTAATAAGGAGTTCCGATTATGACCGTACGTATTCTGGCTGTGTGTGGCAATGGGCAAGGCAGTTCCATGATCATGAAAATGAAAGTGGATCAGTTTTTAACCCAGTCAAATATTGACCATACGGTGAACAGTTGCGCGGTGGGCGAATACAAAAGCGAGCTGAGCGGCGCAGATATCATCATCGCCTCTACCCATATCGCCGGTGAAATCACTGTTTCCGGCAACAAATATGTCGTTGGCGTACGCAATATGCTATCGCCAGCCGATTTTGGTCCAAAGCTGCTGGAAGTGATCAAAGAACATTTTCCGCAGGATGTGAAGTAAGGACGCCATATGAAATTACGTGATTCATTAGCGGACAATAACGCCATCCTTTTGCAGGCTGATGCCAGCACCTGGCAGGAAGCCGTAAAGCTGGGCGTCGATCTGCTGGTTAAGGCCGATGTTGTCGAACCGCGTTACTACCAGGCGATTCTCGACGGCGTAGAGCAGTTTGGCCCGTATTTTGTGATAGCACCTGGTCTGGCTATGCCTCATGGCCGCCCGGAGGAAGGTGTGAAGAAAACCGGGTTTGCCCTGGTTACGCTGAAAACACCGCTGGTGTTTAACCATGAAGATAACGACCCGGTTGATATTCTGATCACCATGGCGGCAGTGGATGCCAACACGCATCAGGAGGTTGGCATCATGCAGATTGTTAATCTGTTTGAAGATGAAGCTAATTTTGATCGTTTACGTGCCTGCCGCACCGCGCAGGAAGTACTGGATTTAATTGATAACGCCACTGCGGCGGCTGCTTAAAAGGAACACTAAAATGTCATTACCTATGTTGCAGGTAGCGCTGGATAATCAAACGATGGCTTCCGCGTATGAAACAACACGCCTGATTGCAGATGAAGTGGACATCATTGAAGTTGGTACGATTCTCTGTGTCGCTGAAGGCGTGCGTGCGGTTCGCGATCTTAAAGCGCTGTATCCGCATAAAATCGTACTGGCGGATGCCAAAATTGCCGATGCAGGCAAAATTCTTTCTCGTATGTGCTTTGAAGCCAACGCTGACTGGGTGACTGTGATCTGCTGTGCGGATATCAACACCACCAAAGGTGCGCTGGATGTGGCGAAAGAATTCAATGGCGATGTACAGATTGAACTGACCGGTTACTGGACCTGGGAACAGGCGCAGGAATGGCGTGACGCGGGCATTGGACAGGTTGTGTATCACCGTAGTCGCGATGCACAGGCCGCAGGTGTGGCGTGGGGGGACGCAGATATCAGTGCCATCAAACGTCTGGCCGATATGGGCTTCAAAGTCACCGTTACCGGCGGTCTGGCGCTGGAGGATCTACCGTTGTTCAAAGGCATTCCAATCCATGTTTTTATCGCCGGTCGCAGCATTCGTGATGCAGCCTCACCGGTAGAAGCTGCTCGTCAGTTCAAACGTTCCATCGCCCAACTTTGGGGCTAAGGAGCGGTTATGTTGTCGAAACAGATCCCGCTCGGTATCTATGAAAAAGCGCTTCCCGTCGGGGAGTGCTGGCAAACGCGGCTGAAGCTTGCCAGAGAACTGGGTTTTGATTTTGTTGAGATGTCTGTTGATGAAACAGACGACCGCCTGGCGCGCCTGGACTGGAGCAGTGAGCAGCGTCTGGCGCTGGTAAGTGCGATTGCCGAAACCGGTGTGCGTGTCCCTTCCATGTGCCTGAGTGCGCATCGTCGTTTTCCGCTCGGTAGCGAAGATGACGCGGTGCGTGACCAGGGACTGGAGATCATGCGTAAAGCGATCCGATTTGCTCAGGATATTGGCATTCGCGTGATCCAACTGGCGGGTTACGACGTTTACTACCAGAAGGCCAATAACGAAACGCGTCGTCGTTTTCGCGATGGGCTGAAAGAGAGCGTGGAAATGGCGAGTCGTGCTCAGGTGACGCTGGCGATGGAGATTATGGATTATCCCCTGATGAACTCGATCAGCAAGGCGCTGGGTTATGCGCACTACCTGAACAATCCTTGGTTCCAGCTTTATCCTGATATTGGCAATCTGTCGGCGTGGGATAACGACGTGCAGATGGAATTACAGGCCGGGATAGGACATATCGTGGCGGTACACGTTAAAGACACCAAACCCGGTGTGTTCAAAAACGTGCCGTTTGGCGAGGGCGTGGTGGATTTCGAACGTTGTTTTGCGACACTCAAGCAGAGTGGGTATTGCGGGCCATACCTGATTGAGATGTGGAGTGAAACGGCAGATGATCCGGCACGAGAAGTGGCGAAAGCGCGTGATTGGGTGAAAGCGCGTATGGCAAGCGTTGGTCTGGTGGAGGCGGCGTAATGCAAAAGCTTAAACAGCAGGTGTTCGATGCCAACATGGATTTGCCGCGCTACGGACTGGTGACTTTTACCTGGGGTAACGTGAGTAGCATCGACCGCGAACGCGGGTGGGTAGTGATCAAACCCAGCGGTGTTGCTTATGAGGCCATGACCGCAGACGATATGGTTGTGGTCGATATGACAGGGAACGTGGTGGAAGGGCGTTATCGTCCTTCCTCTGATACTGCGACGCATTTGGCACTGTACCGCCGCTATCCGTCGCTCGGCGGCGTGGTGCATACCCACTCAACCCATGCGACGGCATGGGCGCAGGCGGGGCTGGCGATCCCAGCACTTGGCACTACGCATGCGGATTATTTCTTTGGCGATATTCCCTGCACCCGGGCGTTAAACGAAGAAGAGGTACAGAGCGAATATGAGCTGAACACCGGCAAGGTCATCATTGAAACTCTGGGGGACGTTGAACCGCTGCATACCCCAGGTGTGGTGGTGTATCAGCACGGTCCGTTTGCGTGGGGGAAAACTGCCCATGAGGCGGTACATAACGCAGTGGTGATGGAAGAGGTGGCGAAGATGGCGTGGATTGCGCGCGGCATCAACCCATGCCTCAATCCCATTGATGACTACCTGATGAACAAACACTTCATGCGTAAGCACGGCCCGAACGCCTATTACGGACAGAAATAAACAAAACGCTCCGGAGCTAACGCTTTCAGGGGATGTTATCGATCAGCTCCGGATGCGTTTTACTGCAAAAAAAGCCCCCAATGAAGGGGGCAAGTCAAACTGTGGCAATGTTCTCGTTGGTTATTTCTGGATAGCTAGCGATAAATATCCGCGCTGGCGCGCATATTTCCGTTACTACCTGGCTCCCTGGTGAGGATTACGTGGTAGTAGGTAGCGCCTTGAGCATCTGTTTCTTCATTCAGGGCCTGATTGGCTTCACTTTCAGTGGCGAAGTTATGGTTTATGTAAATTACGCCTAAGCTCTGCACATCATCCATATTTCTGGCCTGATGATTGTCAATCTTGATGGCTGCTGTTGCACTTGCACTGAGCAAAAGTACAGCCAGAAGGGTCAAAACACGGGCTCGCATATGTACCTCCTCGACTGCGGTCTCTGGTTCGCTTTCTCCTGTGAGTAGATAACTTCTGATTTAATTTTAACCGTTACCGACGGAGTCGATAGCGACCATTTCTGATGCAGTTGTTCAAAAAATTACCGCATGCCTGTCTTTCCTTTAATTAACAGTTAGCTGATGTCTACCGCTGTGGTTAAAAATTCCTGTTTTCCAGGCATAACCTCTTACCAAATGGTCAATTTAACCGAATGAGTACGCCGTCTATAGTGAGCTGAAAAAATAATATAACTTTATGATTATAAGGCAAAAACTTATGGATACTTCATTCATGGATTTCAGCTATTTCCTGATTATGTTTATGGTTGCGCTGGTAGCTGGTTTTATTAACGTAGTGTCGGGGGGCGGTGGGTTTCTCTCTATTGGCGCATTGTTGATTTCCGGTTTGCCGCCGGCCAACGCATTGGCGACCAATAAAATTCAGGCGTTGGGCAGTTCGCTCACCTCCGGGATTTATTTTTTACGCCGAGGGCATATCAATGTTCAGGAACACAAATATGTATTTTTATCTGCCTTTATTGGTTCTGCGCTGGGCACCACATTAATCCAGTTTATTGAGCCGGACCTGCTAAAAAAGTTGCTGCCGGTACTGATTATCGCCGTCGCCATCTATTTCATATTTGCCCCTAATCTCAGTGAACCGAAAAGAAAACAGCAGGTGTCACTGCTTCTTTTTTCACTTATCGGCGGCGGGTGCGTGGGTTTTTATGATGGGTTTCTTGGCGCTGGGGCCGGCTCTTTCTATACGCTCTGCTATATCCTGCTTTGGGGATACAGCATCGATAAGGCGCAAATCCACTCTAACTTTATTAATCTGGCATCGAACATCGCCTCGATTTTGTTTTTTATCTTCGGCGGTAAAATGATCTGGTCGCTGGGGCTGGTCATGTTCGTGGGACAATCCCTCGGTGCGCGTCTGGGGGCCACGGTGGTGCTGACGCGAGGAAAGAAAGTCATCAGACCGATGATTGTGATTGTCTCCATTTGCATCAGCGTCAAAATGCTGCTGGATATGTATTAATGACGCCATGATAAATAATCGAACAATCGCCTTGTGTTTGGCGGTAGGCGCAAGTATGATTACGCGTCAATTTTTCAGCCGACCTTTAACACGTTCCTTGCCTCCCCGGGCCTCGGCTGACCCAGACAGGAGGCTGAATAATCCGTAAGGAGCAATTCGATGCGTCATTACGAAATCGTTTTTATGGTCCATCCTGACCAGAGCGAACAGGTTCCGGGTATGATCGAACGCTACACTGGTGCAATCACTGCAGCAGAAGGCACGATCCACCGTCTGGAAGACTGGGGCCGCCGTCAGCTGGCTTACCCGATCAACAAACTGCACAAAGCTCACTACGTTCTGCTGAACGTTGAAGCGCCGCAGGAAGTTATCGATGAGCTGGAAACAAACTTCCGCTTCAACGATGCCGTTATCCGTAGCATGGTAATGCGTACTAAGCACGCTGTTACCGAAGCATCTCCGATGGTTAAAGCGAAAGACGAGCGTCGTGAACGTCGCGATGATTTCGCAAACGAAACCGCAGATGATGCAGATGCTGGGGATTCTGAAGAGTAATTTCTGATGACCAACCGTCTGGCGTTGTCCGGCACCGTGTGCAGGGCTCCCCTTCGAAAGGTCAGTCCATCAGGAATTCCTCATTGCCAGTTCGTGCTTGAGCATCGTTCTGTGCAGGAGGAAGCCGGTTTTCACCGGCAGGCATGGTGCCAAATGCCCGTTATTGTTAGCGGACACGAAAACCAGGCCATTACTCACAGTATAACGGTCGGTAGCGCAGTGACCGTTCAGGGGTTCATTTCTTGCCATAAGGCAAAGAACGGCCTGAGCAAAATGGTTCTGCATGCCGAGCAGATTGAATTGATAGATTCTGGAGACTAGCCATATGGCACGTTATTTCCGTCGTCGCAAGTTCTGCCGTTTCACCGCGGAAGGCGTTCAAGAGATCGACTATAAAGATATCGCTACGCTGAAAAACTACATCACCGAAAGCGGTAAGATTGTCCCAAGCCGTATCACCGGTACCCGTGCAAAATACCAGCGTCAGCTGGCTCGCGCTATCAAACGCGCTCGCTACCTGTCCCTGCTGCCGTACACTGATCGTCATCAGTAATCGGTCACGGTCCATTAATACGACTTTGAGAGGATAAGGTAATGCAAGTTATTCTGCTTGATAAAGTAGCAAACCTGGGTAGCCTGGGTGATCAGGTTAACGTTAAAGCGGGCTATGCTCGTAACTTCCTGGTACCACAGGGTAAAGCTGTTCCTGCTACCAAGAAAAACGTTGAATTTTTCGAAGCGCGTCGCGCTGAACTGGAAGCCAAACTGGCTGACGTTCTGTCTGCTGCTGAAGCTCGTGCTGAGAAAATCAACGCACTGGAAACCGTAACCATCGCGTCCAAAGCGGGCGATGAAGGTAAACTGTTCGGTTCCATCGGTACTCGCGACATCGCTGACGCTGTAACTGCAGCTGGCGTTGAAGTGGCTAAGAGCGAAGTTCGTCTGCCGAACGGTGTTCTGCGTACCACTGGTGAGCATGAAGTGAGCTTCCAGGTTCACAGCGAAGTGTTTGCTAAGCTGACTGTAAACGTAGTTGCAGAATAAGTTTTTATTCTGAAAACCGCGTAAAAGCGCCGGCCCTGTGCCGGCGTTTTGCTTTTCTCCCCCTCCTGTTTTTCGCTCTGGCTATTCTCTATCCTTTTCGGGATAATCGTAAAAATAAAACATTATTTCAAAGTGGTGATGGAATGGAAACAACGCACCAACCTCTGTTTGCGCGTAAAAACGTAGTCTATCTGAGCGCGGCGTTCTGCTGCCTGCTCTGGGGAAGTGCCTATCCGGCGATAAAAAGCGGGTATGAGATCTTCCAGATTGCCACGGATGACATTCCGTCGAAAATTGTCTTTGCTGGATACCGCTTCTTGTTTGCGGGATTATTACTACTGTTGCTGGCTATGATGCAGCGTAAACCTATCGGCAGGTTAAGCCCACGCCAGTTTGGACAGCTCACGCTGCTGGGACTGACGCAGACCTCACTGCAATACATCTTCTTTTACATCGGTCTGGCGTTCACGACGGGTGTGAAAGGCTCAATCATGAACGCCACTGGCACGTTCTTTAGCGTACTGCTGGCCCACTTTATCTACCAGAACGACAAGCTGAGCTACAACAAGGCGCTGGGCTGTATCCTGGGCTTTACCGGTGTGATGGTGGTGAACTTTAACAGTGGCCTGATGGACTTTAGCTTTAGTCTGTTAGGTGATGGCTCGGTGGTGCTGGCAGCCTTTATTCTCTCTGCCGCCACGCTTTACGGTAAACGTATTTCTCAGACAGTGGATCCGACGGTGATGACAGGCTATCAACTGGGGATAGGCGGTCTGGCATTGGTTATCGGGGGCTATGCTTTCGGTGGGACGCTGACCGTACACGGTTCGTCTTCGGTGGCGATTCTTGGCTACCTGACGCTGCTCTCTTCGGTGGCGTTCGCATTGTGGAGCATCTTGCTCAAGTACAATCGTGTAGGGATGATCGCTCCGTTTAACTTTCTTATTCCCGTTTCGGGAGCGGTGCTGTCGGCGATCTTCCTCGGCGAGAATATTCTGGAGTGGAAATACGCGGTTGCGCTGGTGCTGGTCTGTTCGGGGATTTGGTGGGTGAATAAGGTCAGTAAAGTGCGCAAACCACAGAATGCCTGATAACGTGGCGCTTATCAGGCCGATGCCAGTCCGGGTGAGGCATTGACGTCGCCACCCGGACTAAAAATTACCGTGCGCGAATAAAGCTGCCGTTGGGTTGGCGGGTAAACAGCACCTGCTGACCATTACCGGTATCGATAGTTAAACCCGTCACCACTCCATTGGCATTCTGCCTGATCTGTATCATCTGACCATTTTTCAGATTACTCAGCGGTTTTCCTGCCCCCTCGACCTGTGCCATAGCATACACATCGGTTGGTGGAAGGTTATGATCGCGGAATACCTGCGCCAGCGTTTTGCCTGAATCTACGCGATAGGTGCGCCATTGCTGGTCAATCCCGCTATCCTGCTGAAAAGGCTGCGTCTGGGGCTGAGATTGTTGAGCCTGCGGCTGTACGTCTGGTTCTCCTTCCTGGATCGGTTCCGGCGCAACCGGAGCGACCTGGCCAGGATCGTTTTGCGGGGCAACCAGCTGTGCCTGAAGCTGAGCCTCAGTCGGCGGCTGTGATTGCGACTGGAAATCCAGTTGTGCATCACGTGTGACCACTGGAGTATCGCTGGAGTCATTAGAAGGGAGCAGGAAACCTATCACCAGCACGATTGCAGCAGCAATGATGCCACGGCGATGCATAGGCGGTAGCGGGTCCATAATGCGAAAATTGTCCGGTGCATGCCAGATTTTCGCCAGGGTTGGTTTTAATTCAAAGCGCCCGGGCATGGCTTTCCTCCTGCTCCGCTTATCGTTCCTCGATCATAGAGTATAGATGGCTAACGCTATGATGTTCGTCATAATACCCTTCATGCTTCGCGTTGCCGGTGTGTTGGCTGCTCTCACTCACCCTAATTACTTATAAATGTAAGCTCATCGGGATTCGTTCGCCTGCCTGCACTCGAATTTTTCAGGGTATACATCCGCTTTCGTGATATTGATGCGGAATATAGCCATTGTTTCTTTTTCCTCGCGATTTGTCATCTCTTCCTGATACAAAGTTTTACCGGATGCGGCATGGCTGATATGCTGCCCGCTACTTTACATCCGATGAAAGGAAATATGATGGCCACCCCGACTTTTGACACTATCGAAGCGCAAGCAAGCTACGGCATTGGTTTGCAGGTTGGACAGCAACTGAGCGAATCCGGTCTGGAAGGGCTGTTACCTGAAGCGCTGGTCGCTGGTATTGCTGATGCGCTGGAAGGCAAACACCCAGCTGTGCCTGTTGACGTTGTGCACCGCGCACTGCGTGAAATCCACGAACGTGCAGATGCGGTACGTCGTGAACGTTTCCAGGCTATGGCCGCCGATGGCGTCAAATATCTGGAAGAAAACCGTGAGAAAGACGGTGTGAACAGCACTGAATCTGGTCTGCAGTTCCGTGTTCTGACTCAGGGTGAAGGTGCAATTCCGGCGCGTACCGACCGCGTACGTGTGCACTATACCGGTAAACTGATTGACGGTACTGTGTTTGACAGTTCTGTCGCTCGTGGTGAGCCGGCTGAATTCCCGGTTAATGGCGTGATCCCAGGCTGGATTGAAGCGCTGACCCTGATGCCGGTGGGTTCCAAATGGGAACTGACTATTCCTCAGGAACTGGCTTATGGCGAGCGTGGCGCTGGCGCGTCCATTCCTCCGTTCAGCACGCTGGTGTTCGAGGTTGAGCTGCTCGAGATCCTGTAAGCAGTGACTTCTGTTCCCCTCAGGGTTGAGGGGAGCGGAAAATTAGTTTTAAAACCTATAGTTGTAACAGTATCGATATTTTATCTTGCAAATGACGTTCTTGCGTGTATTTTTGTGAGCTAATTCGCGGTATCAGAGTGATATGACACTCACTTTAAACATTAAATTAACATTATATCTAAATCTTAGTATTCATCCCGCCGATTCTTACCTAATATCGATGAGTCCTGCTAACGGGATCGTCGTATCATAGACACATTAAAGGCCGTAGAGCCTGAACAACACAGACAGGTACAGGAAGAAAAAAACATGGTAGATCAGGTAAAAGTCGTTGCCGACGAAGAGGGTTCGTCTGAACAGTCGCTACGGCGCAATCTCACAAACCGTCATATTCAACTTATTGCAATCGGTGGTGCCATCGGCACGGGCCTGTTTATGGGCTCCGGAAAAACCATCAGTCTCGCCGGACCGTCGATCATCTTTGTATATATGATCATCGGTTTCATGTTGTTTTTCGTGATGCGGGCAATGGGAGAACTGTTGCTTTCAAATCTCGAATACAAATCCTTCAGCGATTTCGCCTCTGACCTTCTCGGGCCATGGGCTGGGTATTTTACCGGCTGGACCTACTGGTTTTGCTGGGTAGTTACCGGGATGGCGGACGTTGTCGCCATTACGGCTTATGCGCAATTCTGGTTCCCTGGACTCTCTGACTGGGTTGCTTCACTGGCAGTGATCATTCTGCTGCTGAGTCTCAACCTCGCCACCGTTAAAATGTTCGGTGAGATGGAGTTCTGGTTTGCCATGATCAAGATCGTCGCCATTGTTGGACTGATTGTTGTCGGTCTGGTGATGGTACTGACGCACTTCCAGTCGCCAACCGGCGTTGAAGCGTCGTTTACGCACTTATGGAATGATGGTGGCTGGTTCCCGAAAGGTCTGAGTGGTTTCTTTGCTGGCTTCCAGATAGCGGTGTTCGCGTTTGTGGGTATCGAGCTGGTGGGAACGACAGCTGCGGAAACCAAAGACCCGGAGAAATCTCTGCCGCGAGCAATTAACTCGATTCCGATCCGTATTATCATGTTCTATGTTTTCGCGCTGATCGTGATTATGTCTGTAACACCGTGGAGCTCGGTTGTTCCAAGCAAAAGCCCGTTCGTTGAGCTGTTTGTGCTGGTAGGGCTACCGGCAGCGGCGAGCCTGATTAACTTTGTGGTTCTGACTTCTGCTGCGTCTTCTGCGAACAGCGGTGTGTTCTCAACCAGTCGTATGCTGTTTGGTCTGGCGCAGGAAGGCGTAGCGCCTAAAGCGTTCGCCAAGCTGTCTAAACGTGCAGTACCGGCGAAAGGTTTGACGTTCTCCTGTATCTGCCTGCTGGGCGGCGTAGTGATGCTGTATGTTAACCCGAGTGTGATTGGCGCATTCACCATGATCACCACCGTATCAGCGATTCTGTTCATGTTTGTCTGGACCATTATTCTTTGCTCGTACCTGGTGTACCGCAAACAGCGTCCGCATCTGCATGAGAAATCGATCTACAAGATGCCGTTAGGCAAGCTGATGTGCTGGGTGTGCATGGCGTTCTTCGTGTTTGTACTGGTACTGCTGACGCTGGAAGAGGATACCCGACAGGCACTGATCGTAACGCCGCTGTGGTTCATTGCTCTGGGGCTGGGCTGGCTGTTTATCGGTAAGAAACGCATGGCTGGCGTACGCTAATAAAAAAAGAGCCGCGATGCGGCTCTAATATTCCGTAAAACAGGGCGCTCTCAGGCGCCCTTTTTATTCACCAGCGAGGGCACGCGGGAACAACACATTGTTTTCCAGACTGATGTGCTCCATCAGGTCGTCGATCAACTCGTTAATGCCGTTATACATGGCTTTCCAGGTGGTGCAGGCTTCTGGCGGAGGCGTCACATTGTTGGTGATGTGCTTGATCACTTCTACCAGTTCACCGGCATCGTCGTGCTCGCTTTCCATCACGCTGATAGGTCCCATCGCCTGGCTACCCATTCCCTGTTTAATCATCGGGAACAGGATCTGTTCTTCTTTCATCATGTGGCTGGACAGTTCTTCATGCAGCATGGTCAGGTTCTTTGCCAGACCGCGTGGTACGTTAGGTTTGTCTGCATGAACGCGTTCAACTTTAGTGGCTTGCAGGATCAGTTCCGGCAGTTGTTCGCGGTGGCGGTCGTGATAACGAACGATGATATGGTCGATGATTTCTGCCAGCGCTACGGTGCGCCAGTCTTTCTCCAGCGGTTGTTCTGCCAACTGTGCGAGCTGTGCTTCGATAGTTTCTACATCCAGCTCTTTACGTGCGGCAGCGCGTGCCAGCGTTTGCTTACCGCCACAGCAGTAATCCATATCGTATTTACGAAACAGTGCCGAAGCGCGAGGAATAGAGAGCGCCAGTTCACCTAAAGGTTGATCGCGATAAGACATAGCCGTTACCTCATTCTCAATAATATAAGGTGCATTTTAAATGCAACTTATAGAGAAGGATATAACCCTTTCGGGGCAGAGGATTATGTGATGGTTGTCACGAAAATTTCTTATCTCTTTAACATGCTGAATCTTATTGAAAAGGGGAAAAACGGCGAAAAAAACCGCGTCACAAGATTAAATAAGCGGACGCTGCTGCCGATAGTTAGACCTCAGACAATACCTGCATAATAAAAAGGCAACAGATGTTCAAACGAATCAAAGTGATAACCTTACTTATCACCGTGTTACTCGCCCTGGGTGCAATGCAGCTCATTTCCGCAGGCGTTTTTATTGGCGCGCTCAATAACGACAAGCAAAACTTTAACGTGTCTCAGCTTTCCAGCCAGAATGTGGCCGAGTTTACTGATGCCTGGATTAGCCTGAACCAGGCTCGCGTCACGCTCAATCGGGGTATGCTGCGTTTGCAAGGGACGATGGCGAATGAAATTAACGGTGGCCAGTTGAAGGAACTGGTGAATACAGCAAATCGCCTGCTGAATGATGCCAAAGATCATTACGATAAATACTATGCCTTGCCGGAAACGCCGGGTCTGGATGAGCATCTGGCTGACCGGCTCGAAGAGCAGTACGGCATCTATTCTGCAACGCTGGCAAAAATGAATGCGCTGCTCGCTGAAGGCAAACTGGAGGAGATGTTTAAACAGAATGCTGAGCAAAAGCAGACGGCGATGCAGGGGGTTTATCAGGAATGGCGCGCTGCGCAATCTGCTCTGGCAAATGCTGGTGTACAGGATAACGAGAAGGACTATCAGAAGATTATCTGGCTATTGTCCGCGGTGATGCTGATCGTGATAACCGTTATTGTCGTCAGCTGGATAGCCATGCAACGCGTACTGCTGAGGCCACTCCATGAGGTAATTGGGCACATCCGCCATATTGCCGCTGGCGATCTGACCCACGGTATCAGCGCCGAGGGCAGTAATGAAATGGCGCTACTGGCGCGTAATGTCCGTGATATGCAACAGGCGCTGGCAAACACGGTTGGCGTCGTACGCGATGGGGCAGATACCATCTATACCGGCGCGGGGGAAATCGCTGCGGGTAGTAATGATCTCTCTTCCCGTACTGAACAACAGGCCGCCTCTCTGGAAGAGACGGCTGCCAGTATGGAGCAGCTTACCGCTACCGTGAAACAGAATGCGGACAATGCGCGGCAGGCAACCAGTCTGGCAAAAAATGCCTCACAGACGGCGCAGAAAGGTGGCGCTGTGGTCGATGGTGTGGTGCGCACTATGGATGAGATCGCCACCAGTTCGAGTAAAATTGCGCAAATTACCAATGTTATCGACGGTATTGCCTTCCAGACCAATATTCTTGCACTGAACGCGGCGGTAGAAGCGGCGCGAGCCGGTGAGCAGGGGCGCGGTTTTGCTGTGGTAGCAGGAGAAGTGCGTACGCTGGCGCAGCGCAGCGCCCAGGCGGCGAAAGAAATTAAGGCGCTGATTGATGATTCCGGTAACCGGGTCAACGCCGGTACTGCGCTGGTGCATGAAGCCGGTGAAACGATGGCGGAAATAGTCAGTGCCGTCAGCCGGGTGACTGACATCATGGGTGAGATTGCATCCGCCTCAGATGAACAGAGTCGGGGTATTGATCAGGTAGGTCAGGCGGTTGCTGAGATGGACCGCGTGACGCAGCAAAATGCCTCGCTGGTGGAAGAGTCTGCTTCTGCCGCTGCCGCGCTAGAAGAGCAGGCTGCACGCCTGAATCAGACGGTGGCGGTGTTTAAAGTTTAACGTCTGCTCCGGCCTACAAGAAAATATCCTGTAGGCCGGATTAGCGCAGTACTATCCAGCACATTATGATGGTGAAACCGCGACGACACTTGGTTTTTCCGGTTTGGCCCTGACGGCGACCACCACACCCACAGCCAGCAGCACGATGCCACTCAGGGTCAGCAGCGGCGGCATCTCCTGGCGCAAAATAAAGGTGTAGAGCAGGCCCGCCAGCGTTTCAAAGACAATCAGCGGCCCGAGGATCACCGTTGGTAACTTCTGACTGGCGACGTTCCAGCACAATGCTCCCACCCACGAACACAGTACCGCAATGGCGACCATCAGACCGATAAACACGCCCGGACGTGGGCCGAAGGGCAGAGAGAAATCTGGTGTTTGTCCATTTAGCCACAGACAGGCCGCAACGTATCCCAGCAGGGAGACGGGAAGCGTTACCAGTGCCTGCGCTGTTGCCCACATCATTGGATGCTTATCGGGATTCTCTCGCAGCCAGCGGGCATTACGTAGCGCATACCACGCCCAGCACACTACGGAAACCAGCGCCAGCGCGATACCGGAACCGTATCTCCAACCGCTAAAATCAGGCAGTCCCTGATTCAGCTCAGAAATATTCACGCACAGCAGACCAATGCCGATTAGCACCAGGGCAGGGGCTAAGCGCCACCACGATAATTTGCCATCACGTTGACTGTAGAGCAGGTTGGCGAATACCGGGATCACCACCGGTAATGTGCCAATGATCATTGTTGAGACCGGCGCGCCGGTGCGCTGGATCGCACTGGCCAGGCAAACGTAATAAATCAGGTTACCCATCATCGTCAGCGTCAGTGCGGTCATCCAGTCTTTACGCGCCAGCTGGCGCAGACGTCCGCGGCCCAGCCAGGCGATCGGCAGGGCGATCAGTCCCAGCGCCAGATAGCGTCCCATCGACTGCAATACCGCCGGATAATCCGGCACGATCAGCGGCCCGACAAAAATTAATCCCCACATCAGCCCGGCCAGCAGGGCATACAACACACCGCTAATCATTTTTGACATCCACATCGCTTAACATTGCGAGCAGTGTAGGCAGGCAAAATGGCCACGTATTGTATGAGATTGCGCATTAGCGCGAAAAAACCTGTTTCTGGTAGCGTACAGGCGTAATGCCGTAACGATGAGTAAATGCGCGGGTGAGATGCGACTGGTCGGTCAGGCCAGTCGCTGCGGCGACATCTGCAGCGGGCATGCCGTGAGTAAGAAAACATTTGGCACGCCACAGGCGGATCGCCATCAGCATCTGGTGTGGCGTGACGTGGAAATGAGATTTGAACTGGCGCTGAAAATGCCAGGGACTCAGCGAGGCAACGCGGGCCAGTTCGTCGAGCGTCACCGGGTGCATGTAGTTGTCGTGTAGATATTCGCGTACGCGCTCAAAGCGATGGGCGCCTTCCAGTTGTACCGGCGCATGACGGGCCAGAGGCTGGAATGTATCAATCAGATCGAGCAGTAACCCTTTTTGCGCCAGCGGATCCTCGGTATTCCACAGGCCGTGGATAAGTGAACAGATCTGGTACGAGCGTAGCGGATCGTGGCGCGTAACATCATGAAACCACCAGTGGCGGATCCCGGTGACGTCTTCCAGAAGGTCAGGTTCGAGGTAGACCATCCGATAGCGCCAGCCGTCGGCGGTTGCCGCCTCACCGGTATGCAGCTCATCGGGATTCATGGTGACGACGGAGTGGGCAGGAGCAACGTGCTGCGTACCGCGATAGCGAAACCGTTCTGCACCCGCTTCAATCGCGCCTATGCCAAAGGCTTCGTGGGTATGTGGTTCAAAGGCATAACGGGAGATGTGCGCATGATACAACTCAACGCCCGGAACCTGCGCCAGATGGCGAAAGCGGGCGCTGTCTTTCTCATCAATGAACTGCTCAGGTACACCTTGCACGTTTTCTCTCCCCACGCATCGTCTTTCATTATCAGAGAGGATACGCGGGGATGCCACCATAATTAACCGATTTTTAACACTTACACGATGCCTTTGACGCTGTCCGCCAGAGAAGTTGTCGGGTGACCGGTTAATTGGCTCAGGGTGTGGCTGTCGTCGAACAGACCACCTTTTGAGGCACCGATGTCAGAGTCGGCGAGCATATCCGCCAGTCCGGCAGGCAAACCAAAACCTTTCAGCGCAGCGGCAAAATCGGCTTCACTCAGGTTTTGATACACCACTTTTTTGCCACTCTGTTTTGCCAGTTCGGCGGCAAGTTGGCTCAGGGTCCAGCCCTCATCGCCCGCCAGCTCGTAGATCTTACCGGCGTGACCGTCTTCACTGATGACGCGTGCGGCAGCGGCAGCATAGTCGGCACGGGTCGCTGAGGCGATTTTGCCTTCGCCCGCAGCACCAATAAACACGCCGTGCTCCAGCGCGGCTGGCGCGCTGGCCAGATAGTTTTCGGTATACCAGCCGTTACGCAGCAGGGTATAAGCAATGCCGGAGTCAGCCAGCATTTTCTCGGTTTCCACGTGTTCAGCTGCCAGCCCCAGCGGAGAGCTGTCGGCATGCAACAGACTGGTATAGGCAATAAATTTCACATTGGCGGCTTTTGCCGCGTTAATCACGTTGCGATGCTGTGGGGTACGTTGCCCAACTTCGCTGGACGAGATCAGCAGCAGCTTGTCGATCCCCTGCAATGCTGTAGTGAAAGCGGCCTCGTCGATGTAATCCGCCTGACGGACGGTAATACCCTGTTGGCTGAGTGCAGTAGCTTTGGCTGGGTTACGCACAATGGCCACAATCTGGCTGGCGGGTACGGTTTTCAGCAGGGCTTCAATAACGTGTTGGCCCAGTTGACCAGTGGCACCGGTAATCGCAATCATGGGGAACTCCTTGGTGTTTGTCTTGTGTTTAGTAAAGCTAGCACTTAAACTTACTTTTAGTAAGTACGTACAAAAAGGTAAGTATGAATATGACAACTTCGACACTTTCTCAGCAATTGCGTGACGGCAACTTATTTGCCGAACAGTGTCCCTCCCGCGAGGTGTTAAAACACGTCACCAGCCGCTGGGGCGTGTTGATTCTGGTGGCGCTGCGTGATGGTACGCACCGGTTCAGTGATTTACGTCGCAAGATGGGCGGCGTTAGTGAAAAAATGCTGGCGCAATCCCTGCAGGCGCTGGAGCAGGACGGGTTTATCAACCGGGTGTCGTATCCGGTGGTTCCGCCGCATGTGGAGTACAGTCTCACGCCGTTGGGTGAGCAGGTGAGTGATAAAGTTGCTGCACTGGCGGACTGGATTGAAATGAATTTACCTCAGGTTCTGGCGCTGAGGGAAGAGCGGGTTGCATGATATGTTGCCGGATGGCGTTTCGCTTATCCGGCCTGTGTGCGTACACAATTTTTAAGCCGGACAAGGCGTTAGCCGTCATCCGGCATTATCATTACTTACTCAAATCCAACTGATAAATCGCGAAGCCGATATCATCAGTGGCGACCTTATTCATTGGATACTGTTTTTTCTCTTTGATAAACGCAGCTGCCTTATCGGACGGTGACGTTTCAAAGCGAATATACAGCTTCGTATCGCTGTGAATCGGTGCCAGACGCCAGTTGTTATCCGCCGCCGGGTGAATTTCACCTGCACTCTTCGTCTGGGCACCTATCCATGCCGCCAGCACTGAGCGGTTTTCATCCGGTGAAGCAAACGCGATATGGCTGTCGCCGGTACCGGCGAACTTGCCACCGTAGGCGCGATAGTTGTTGGTTGCTACCAGGAAGGTCGCGTCAGGATCGATAGGTTTACCGTTAAAGGTCAGATTTTTAATACGCTCTGCTTTGGCGTTCACGGTCTGGCACTCGCCGTCGTAGCGGGCGGGTTGTGAAACATCAATCTGATAATCCACGCCGTCAATCACGTCGAAGTTGTAGGTACGGAAGCCGTCCCAGTTAATTAACGACTGGGGTTTGTTGCTGTGAATATCAATCTGATTAAATTGCCCGGCGGAACATTCCAGCCACTCTTTCACTTCTTTACCGCTGGCTTTTACCACCACCAGGGTATTCGGATACAGATAGAGATCGGCGGCATTACGGAAAGTCAGCTGGCCTTTTTCGACTTCTACAAAGCTTGCCGGATCGTTTTTACGTCCGCCGACCTTAAACGGCGCAGCGGCAGAAAGTACCGGCAGTTTTGCCAGGTCTGGATCACCCTGAATAAAGTGTTCAACGTAGGCCTTTTGCGCGTTATTCACGACCTGTACGGTCGGATCGTCCTGCACTAATGCCAGATAGCTATACATGTTATCGGCAGATTTTCCGATTGGCTTACTGACAAACTCACGCGTGGCGTCGTGATCGGCTTTCAGGATCTCAACTATCTTGCTGTCCTCGGCAGCCAGGGATTTTTTAGCCGCCGCGTCATAAATGGGACGCGCCTCGGCTTTCGCCTGGGTGACCTGCCATTTACCACTGTCGTCGTTCAGTACCAGATCCACCACGCCCAGATGATCGCCCCACATGCCTGGCATTACTGCAGGAATACCGTTTAACGTGCCTTTGGTAATATCTGCGCCTTTGATACTGGCAAAGTCTTTACCCGGGAAAACGGCGTGAGCGTGGCCAAACATAATCGCATCCACGCCCGGGACTTCGCTGAGGTAATAAACAGAGTTTTCCGCCATGGTCTGGTATGGGTCGGCAGAGAGACCGGAGTGAGCAATCACTACCACCACATCAGCGCCTTTTTCGCGCATTTCCGGCACATACTTACGTGCGGTTTCGGTAATGTCATTCACCGTCACTTTACCGCTGAGATTAGCCTTGTCCCAGGTCATGATTTGTGGTGGTACAAAGCCGATATAGCCAATCTTCAGTGTCTGCTTTTTGCCCTCATTATCGACAACTTCAGTGTCTTTAATCAGGTAAGGGGTAAACAGCGGCTTTTGGGTCTTAACGTCGATGATATTGGCGTTAACGTAGGGAAATTTTGCGCCAGCGAGCGCTTTATGCAGATACTCCAGCCCATAGTTAAACTCATGGTTGCCGAGGTTGCCCACCGCGTAATCGAGAGTATTGAGCGCCTTATAGACCGGGTGAGTCTCGCCAGTTTTAAGCCCTTTGGACGCCATGTAATCACCGAGAGGGCTGCCCTGAATCAGATCGCCGTTATCGACCAGAACGCTGTTTTTTACTTCACCCCTGGCGGCATTAATCAAACTTGCCGTACGCACCAGACCGAATTTTTCAGTTGGTGTATCTTTGTAATAATCGAAATCCATCATGTTGCTATGCAAATCAGTGGTTTCCATTATGCGGAGATCGACGGTTGCAGCATTCACGCTGGCTGCAATCAGCGTGGCCAGAAGCGTTGCACTAAACTTAATCATCAGGGGCATCCTTTTTAAGATCTAAGCCACAAAAGAAAATGTATATAAATCTTCTTGCTTACAGAACTGTGAATCATGACATGAAGTTAGCGTTTAAAACCGCAGACGCTATCACAGTTGGCGGATCCCCTGACGATCGGGTATAAGTAAAACAACGAGTTAACATCACTGATATATACTCTAAATAATTCGAGTTGCAGGAACGCAGCCAACGTACATGCAACTTGAAGTATGACGGGTGTAAACGAGGTGGAGAATGCTAGAACATGTATGCCAGCTTGCACGGAACGCGGGCGATGCCATTATGCAGGTCTACGATGGAATCAAACCGATAGAGATCACCAGCAAGCAGGATGATTCTCCGGTCACTGCGGCGGATATTGCCGCGCACATGGTGATCCTCGAAGGATTACAGGCCCTGACGCCAGATATTCCGGTTTTATCAGAAGAGGCTCCCCCGGGCTGGGATATACGTCAGCACTGGCAGCGCTACTGGCTGGTTGATCCTCTGGACGGAACGAAAGAGTTCATCAAACGTAACGGCGAATTCACCGTGAATATTGCGCTAATTGAGAAGGGAAAACCGGTTCTGGGCGTGGTGTATGCGCCGGTGATGAACGTGATGTACAGCGCGGCGGAAGGTAAGGCGTGGAAAGAAGAGTACGGCGTGCGCAAACAAATCCGGGTACGCGACGCGCGTCCACCGCTGGTGGTGATCAGCCGTTCGCATGCTGACAATGAGCTAAAAGAGTATCTGCAACAATTAGGTGAGCATCAGACCACGTCGATTGGATCGTCGCTGAAGTTTTGTCTGGTCGCTGAAGGGCAGGCACAGCTGTACCCGCGCTTTGGGCCAACCAATGTTTGGGATACTGCCGCAGGCCACGCTGTTGCCGCAGCAGCCGGGGCGCACGTTCACGACTGGCAGGGGAAACCCCTGGATTACACTCCGCGTGAATCGTTTCTCAACCCCGGCTTCCGGGTCTCTATTTACTGAGCAACTTATGCAGCAGGGCAATAACCTGCTGCACCTCTTCCTGCGTCAATGCGCCATCTTTTGCCCACTGAATACGGCCATCCTTGTCGAGTACCGCGATGGCTGAACTTTCTTCATCCAGTTGCCAGGCTTTACGCGCAACACCGTTACTGTCGACAATAAACTGTGACCAGGGATAGAGCTTCTTATTACTCTCAAGGCTGCTGCGAACGAACATGCCGGAGCCTGGAATGGCGTCGTCTGTATTGACGATAGTGGTGGTCTGGTATTTATCGTGCGGCAGATTTGCCGCTTTGATTGCCTCGATTAACGTCGCGTTTTTCTCTTTGGCAGAAGTGCGTCCGGCAATGTGTTGCACAATGCGTACCTTCCCTGGCAACTGCGCGCTATTCCAGCTTTTATAACTAAACTTATCGTTATCAAGCACCAGTTCACCGCGATCGGTAATCCCCACCGGCGGCACGCGCTGGTTGGTTTCAAACTTATGTGCGGAGGCCATCATGGGTAGCAGCAGGCATGATACCGCCAGCAGTTTTTGTAAGGTCATGGTGTTTCCTTCTTTCTTTATATTTTGCAGGTGATCCGACCACTTGGGTCTGGAATTTAATCATATGTGCGAATGATGCTTTTTCCCGCAAGTGCGATGCCAGTTTGCGGACGGGCGCACAAATCCTGTGAAAAATGAAGGCTTATACTGAAGACAGCGAATGGATGAAAAGATAATTCTGAATAATTGTAACCTGAAGGTAAATAAACTTATACACGCTGGAAACATCGTAGAGATAGTCTATAGTCATAGGGCATTAAAATTTGCGCCTGAGTATTGTCGGACCGATTGTGGTACCGCAAAGGCGTAATGCTCAGCAGGAGACAACAATGAAAATTTTCCAACGATACAACCCGCTGCAGGTGGCGAAGTACGTGAAGATCCTGTTTCGTGGACGGTTATATATCAAGGATGTAGGCGCTTTTGAATTTGATAAGGGTAAGATTCTTATCCCAAAAGTGAAGGACAAACAGCATTTTTCTGTGATGTCCGAAGTTAACCGTCAGGTTTTGCGTCTGCAAACTGAGATGGCTTGACCAAAGTGCTATGCAGTAGTGTAAGTGGTATATAAAAAAACGGCTCCTTAAACAGGAGCCGTTGATGTTTTTACACTCAGGACATTCAGGCTTTGCTTTCTTCTTTTGCATCCGGCAGTTTCGGCACCAGGACGCTGGGTTTGCTGTCCAGTCGCGTCACCAGCAGCTGATCGATCTTGTAGTTATCGATATCCACCACTTCAAATTTATAGCCTGAGAACTTCACCGAGTCGGTGCGTTTCGGGATTTTACGCAGCATAAACATCATGAAACCGCCGATAGTTTCATAGTTGCCAGACTGTGGAAACTCGTCGATATCCAGCACGCGCATCACGTCATCAATCGGCGTACCGCCGTCAATCAGCCAGGAATTCTCATCACGTGCTACGATCTGTTCTTCAAGGCCTTGACCGACTAAGTCACCCATCAACGTGGTCATTACGTCGTTAAGCGTGATAATCCCTACTACCAGCGCGTACTCGTTCATGATGACGGCAAAGTCTTCACCTGCAGTTTTGAAGCTTTCCAGCGCTTCTGAGAGCGTCAGCGTATCCGGTACAATCAGTGTATTGCGGATCTGCACGCCGCTGTTTAGCGCCATGCTCTGGTTTGCCAGTACGCGGTTAAGCAGATCTTTGGAGTCCACATAGCCAATGATGTGGTCGATATCTTCATTACACACCAGAAACTTGGAGTGCGGATGTTCCGCAACTTTGTTCTTCAGGCTCTGCTCGTCTTCGTGCAGATCGAACCAGATGACGTTTTCACGTGATGTCATGGAAGACGGGACGGTACGGGATTCCAGCTCGAACACATTTTCAATCAGCTCATGTTCCTGTTTACGCAGTACACCCGCCAGCGCGCCAGCTTCTACCACGGCGTAAATATCGTCTGAGGTGATGTCATCTTTGCGCACCATTGGGATCTTAAACAGGCGGAAAATGTTATTTGCCAGGCCGTTAAAGAACCACACCAGCGGGCGGAACACGAACAGGCAGAAGCGCATCGGGTTGATGATACGCAAAGCCACAGCTTCTGGCGCAATCATACCGATGCGTTTCGGGGTTAAATCCGCGAACAGGATGAACAGGCCAGTTACCAGTGAGAACGAGAGGATAAAGCTCAACTGTTCAGACAGCTCTGGAGCGAAGTATTGCGAGAACAAGCCGTAAAAAGCCGGAGAAAACGCAGCATCCCCCACGATACCGCCAAGAATGGCGACGGCGTTAAGACCAATTTGCACCACGGTGAAGAACATGCCGGGATTTTCCTGCATCTTCATAACGCGTTGTGCATTGATATTGCCTTCATCGGCAAGCAGCTTAAGTTTAATTTTGCGTGATGCGGCAAGCGAGATCTCGGATATCGAGAAGAACGCACTCACGGCGATCAGGCAGAGAATGACTAAAATACTGTTTAACATATCTTATCCGACCGTTAAGGCCAGATCCTCGGAAGGGAGAAGTTGATACTCGTCGTCTTTCAAGCCGCAGATGCGTTGGCTGCACTCATTCACCCCAGTCACATAGTTATCTATGCTCCTGGGGATTCACGAGTTTGCCGCCTTTCTGCAACTCGAAATCCATAGAGTATAAATCCAATGGAATATTCATTGAAAACCGGCTCGCGGAAGTGAGCCGGTAAATTCAGAAGCTAGTATAGCGTAAGCGACTGTAAAGTCGCCAGAGGCTGATATTTATCCTTGTGGCGGCAGGCAAACCCCAATGCCGCCAATGCCGCAATATCCATAAGGATTTTTGTGCAGGTACTGCTGGTGATCGTCTTCGGCATAGTAGAACGGGGTTGCCGTTTTGATTTCCGTTGTAATAGGGCGATCATCACCGGCTGCGGTCATCGCTGCCTGAAAGCGTTCAAGGCTGGCCTGGGCTGCGGTATTTTGCTCCGGAGTTAATGGATAAATTGCGGAACGATACTGAGTACCCTGATCGTTGCCCTGACGCATACCTTGCGCCGGGTCGTGATTTTCCCAGAATACCTGCAGTAGCTGTTCGTAGCTGATAACATGCGGATCATAGACGATACGTACTGCTTCAGCATGGCCCGTATCACCAGAACAAACCTCCCGATAGGTTGGATTGGGGGTATAGCCGCCAGTGTATCCGGCTGCAGTGCTGTACACGCCGGGGAGTGACCAGAACAAACGTTCTACGCCCCAGAAACAGCCCATGGCGAAAAGGGCGATCTCCATACCGTCGGGCACGTTGGTCATTGAATGTTGGTTAACCGCATGCAGCGTTGCCACTGGCATCGGGGTGTTGCGTCCAGGTAATGCATCTGCTTGAGTAACAAGATGCTTTTTATCAAATAAACTCATGGCCGTTCTCCCGAAATCAGTCATTTGGGTTAAGGTTGTAACAAGACGCGTCTTTGCCCACAATAAACGGTGTGAATACGTCTAGAGTTAAACATAAGAAATATTTGGGTTGTCGTCTGTTTTTCAACTCTTATTGTTGATTTTTTGTTAAGCCCAGGAACGGCATAGTATTTTTTTCCAGGGGTGGGAAAAAAGGATATTCAGGAGAAAATGTGCCACATATCCGTCAGTTATGTTGGGTGGGGTTACTGTGCTTAAGTGGCTCAGCCGCCGCTGCGAATGTTCGCTTACAGGTCGAGGGATTATCGGGACCGCTGGAAAAAAACGTCCGTGCGCAGTTATCCACGATTCAGAGTGATGAAGTCACGCCTGACCGCCGTTTTCGTGCGCGCGTCGATGATGCTATTCGCGAAGGGCTAAAAGCGCTGGGCTATTTTGAGCCGACCATTGATTTTGAATTGCGTCCACCACCGGCGAAGGGACGTCAGGTGTTGATTGCCAAAGTGACACCCGGTGAACCGGTACTGATCGGCGGAACCGACGTCATTTTACGCGGTGGGGCGCGCACTGACAGAGATTATCTGGACCTGCTAAAAACGCGTCCAGCCATCGGCACTGTGCTGAATCAAGGCGACTATGACAGCTTCAAAAAGTCGCTAACCAGCGTGGCGCTGCGTAAGGGCTATTTCGACAGTGAATTTAATAAAAGCCAACTCGGGATCGCGCTCGATCGTCGCCAGGCATTCTGGGATATCGATTACAACAGCGGAGAGCGTTATCGTTTTGGACATGTCACCTTTGAAGGATCGCAGATTCGCGATGAGTATCTGCAAAATCTGGTGCCGTTCAAAGAAGGCAAAGAGTACGAATCGAAAGATCTGGCGGAGCTGAACCGTCGTCTCTCGGCAACCGGTTGGTTTAATTCTGTAGTGGTCGCGCCGGAATTCGACAAAGCCCGCAAAACCAAAGTGTTGCCGCTGAAAGGCGTGGTCTCGCCACGCACGGAAAACACCATTGAAACCGGGGTCGGCTATTCCACCGACGTCGGGCCACGGTTAAAAACCACGTGGAAAAAACCGTGGATGAACTCGTACGGTCACAGTCTGGCGACCAGCGTCAGCGTTTCTGCGCCTGAACAGGTTCTTGATTTCAGTTATAAAATGCCGCTGTTAAAGAACCCACTGGAGCAGTACTACCTGGTTCAGGGGGGATTTAAACGTACCGATTTGAACGATACCGAGCAGGACTCCACCACGCTTGCCGTCTCTCGCTACTGGGATCTCTCCAGCGGCTGGCAGCGCGCAATTAACCTGCGCTGGAGCCTCGACCACTTTACCCAGGGTAATGTCACCAATACCACTATGCTGCTCTATCCTGGTGTGATGATTAGCCGGACGCGCTCGCGCGGCGGTCTGATGCCCGTCTGGGGGGATTCTCAGCGCTATTCCATCGATTACTCGAATACCGCCTGGGGTTCAGATGTCGATTTCTCCGTCTTCCAGGCACAGAACGTCTGGATCCGCACGTTGTACGACCGTCATCGCTTTGTGATGCGCGGTAACCTCGGCTGGATTGAAACCGGAGACTTCGACAAAGTACCACCGGATCTGCGTTTCTTCGCCGGGGGCGACCGCAGTATTCGCGGTTACAAATACAAATCTATTGCGCCTGAAGGCAGCGACGGCAAACTGAAAGGGGCCTCGAAACTGGCGACAGGATCGCTGGAATACCAGTACAACGTGACCGGAAAATGGTGGGGTGCGATGTTTGTTGATAGCGGTGAAGCGGTCAGCGATATCCGCAGAAGTGATTTTAAAACCGGTGCCGGGGTTGGTGTGCGCTGGCAGTCACCGGTAGGACCTATCAAGCTCGATTTTGCTGTACCTGTCGACGACAAAGATGAGCATGGTTTACAGTTTTACATCGGTCTGGGGCCTGAATTATGAGTTTATGGAAGAAGATAAGCCTCGGCGTTCTGATTTTTATCCTGCTGTTGTTAGGCACCGTAGCGTTTCTCGTGGGTACAACCTCGGGTCTGCATCTGCTCTTTAAGGCGGCTAATCGCTGGGTTCCGGGGCTGGAGATAGGCCAGGTCACTGGCGGCTGGCGGGATTTATCGCTGAAAAATATCCGCTACGATCAGCCTGGCGTGGCGGTGAATGCGGGTGAAGTGCATCTGGCCGTCGGCCTCAACTGTCTGTGGAACAGCAGTCTGTGCGTCAATGATCTGTCGCTAAAAGATATTAACGTGGCTATCGACAGTAAAAAAATGCCGCCTTCTGCTCCGGTGGAGGAAGAGGATAGCGGCCCGCTTAATCTGTCAACGCCTTATCCCATCACGCTTTCACGCGTGGCGCTTAACAACATCAATATCAAAATTGATGACACCACCGTTTCCGTGCTGGATTTTACTTCCGGCCTGAACTGGCAGGAAAAAACGCTGACCCTGAAGCCAACGTCATTACAGGGCCTGCTGATTGCACTGCCTAAAGTGGCGGAAGTCGCCCAGGAAGAGGTTGTTGAGCCGAAGATCCAGAATCCGCAGCCGGATGAGAAACCGTTGGGTGAAACGCTCAAAGATCTGTTCTCAAAACCGGTCCTACCGGAAATGACCGATGTTCACCTGCCGCTGAATCTCAATATTGAAGAATTCCGCGGCGAGCAACTGCGCGTGACTGGGGATACCGATCTGACAGTACACAACATGTTGCTGAAAGTGAGCAGCATTGACGGCAATATGAAGCTCGATGCGCTGGATATCGACTCCAGCCAGGGGACGGTGAACGCCAGCGGGACGGCGCAACTGACCGATGCGTGGCCAGTCGATATTACGCTGAACAGCACGCTGAACATTGACCCGTTAAAAGGCGAAAAGGTGAAGCTGAAGGTTGGTGGCGCGCTGCGCGAACAACTGGAAGTGGGTGTTAATCTATCCGGCCCGGTGGATATGGATCTGCGCGCACAGACGCGCCTGGCGGAAGCAGGATTACCGCTCAATCTGGACGTCGTCAGCAAACAGGTTTACTGGCCGTTTACTGGCGATAAGCAATTCCAGGCCGATGATATCAAGCTCAAACTGACCGGCAAAATGACGGACTATACGCTGTCGATGCGCACAGCAGTGAAGGGACAGGACATTCCTCCGGCAACCATTACGCTGGATGCTAAAGGCAACGAACAGCAGATTAATCTCGACAAACTTACCGTGGCGGCGCTGGAGGGGAAAACCGAACTCAAAGCGTTGCTTGACTGGCAGCAGGCTATAAGCTGGCGTGGAGAACTGACGCTGGATGGTATTAACACTGCGAAAGAGCTTCCGGACTGGCCGTCAAAACTGAATGGTTTGGTGAAAACCCGAGGTAGCCTGTATGGCGGAACCTGGCAGATGGAGGTTCCGGAGCTAAAGCTGACCGGTAACGTTAAACAGAACAAGGTTAATGTGAATGGCTCACTGAAAGGGAACAGTTACCTGCAGTGGACAATTCCAGGCCTGCACCTGGAACTGGGGCGTAACAGCGCCGAGGTGAAAGGTGAACTGGGGGTAAAAGATCTCAATCTCGACGCGATGATTGATGCTCCGGGCCTGGATAACGCGCTACCGGGGTTAGGCGGTACGGCGAAAGGTCTGGTCAAAATTCGCGGTACGGTGGAAGCGCCGCAACTGTTGGCGGATATCACAGCCCGTGGCCTGCGCTGGCAGGAACTCTCCGTTGCCCAGGTGCGTGTTGAAGGCGATGTGAAATCGGCTGAACAAATCGCCGGTAGCCTCAACGTGCGCGTAGAGCGGATTGTGCAACCTGATGTGAATATCAATCTCGTAACCCTGAATGCCAAAGGCAGCGAAAAGCAACATGAGCTGCAGCTGCGTATTCAGGGGGAGCCGGTCTCCGGGCAGCTTGACCTGGCAGGGAGTTTTGATCGCAAAGAACAGCGCTGGAAAGGAGCCTTGAGCAATACCCGCTTCCAGACGCCGGTTGGTCCGTGGTCGCTGAACCGCGCGATAGCGCTGGATTACCGTAATCAGGAACAGAAAATCAGCATCGGACCGCACTGCTGGAACAATCCAAACGCTGAGCTGTGCGTGCCGCAGACGATTGATGCCGGTGCTGAAGGACGTGCAGTGGTTAATCTGAACCGCTTCGATCTGGCGATGCTGAAACCGTTTATGCCAGATACCACGCAGGCGAGCGGCGTGTTCAGCGGTAAAGCCGATGTAAGCTGGGACACGACTAAAGAAGGGTTGCCACAGGGAAAGGTAACGCTAAGCGGGCGTAACGTGAAGGTCACACAAAGCGTCAATGATGCACCGTTGCCGGTGGCATTTGAAACGCTGAATATGACCGCTGACCTGCATAATAACCGTGCCGAACTGGGATGGCTGATTCGCCTGACCAATAACGGACAGTTTGACGGGCAGGTGCAGGTTACCGATCCGCAAGGGCGACGCAACCTTGGCGGTAACGTCAATATCCGTAACTTTAATCTGGCGATGGTCAATCCCATCTTCTCGCGTGGTGAAAAAGCTGCGGGGATGCTAAACGCTAACCTGCGCCTCGGCGGCGATGTACAAAGCCCGCAGTTGCTCGGACAGCTACAGCTTAGTGGTCTGGACATTGACGGCAACTTTATGCCATTTGACATGCAGCCAAGCCAGCTGGCGATTAATTTCACGGGGTCACGTTCGACGATTGCGGGCGTGGTGCGCACGCAGCAGGGACAGATTAACCTGAGTGGTGACGCCGACTGGACTCAGATAGACAACTGGCGGGCGCGTATCGCGGCTAAAGGCAGCCGCGTTCGTATCACCGTGCCGCCAATGGTTCGTCTGGATGTATCTCCGGATGTGGTCTTCGAAGCCACGCCAAGTTTATTCACGCTGGATGGTAGCGTTGATGTACCGTGGGCGCGTATTGTGGTGCATGACCTGCCGGAAAGCGCGGTGGGTGTCTCCAGCGATATGGTAATGCTCAATAACGATCTTCAGCCTGAGAAGCCACAGAGTGCGGGTATTCCGATCAACAGCAATCTGATCGTGCATGTAGGCAACAACGTGCGCATCGATGCGTTTGGTCTGAAAGCAAGACTGACAGGCGATCTGAAAGTGGCGCAGGACAAGCAGGGGCTGGGGCTTAACGGGCAGATTAACATCCCGAGCGGTCGCTTCCATGCTTATGGTCAGGATCTTATTGTGCGCAAAGGCGAGCTGTTGTTCTCCGGCCCGCCGGACCAGCCGTTGCTCAACATCGAGGCGATTCGTAACCCGGATGCCACTGAAGACGACGTCATTGCCGGTGTTCGCGTTACAGGTACTGCTGATGAACCAAAAGCGGAGATCTTCTCTGACCCGGCGATGTCACAGCAAATGGCGCTTTCCTACCTGCTTCGTGGGCAAGGACTGGACAGCGAGCAGAGCGACAGTGCGGCAATGACATCAATGCTTATTGGTCTGGGGGTTGCACAAAGTGGTCAGGTTGTGGGTAAAATCGGGGAGACATTTGGCGTAAGCAATCTGGCACTGGACACACAAGGGGTGGGCGACTCATCTCAGGTGGTTGTCAGCGGATACGTACTGCCAGGTCTGCAGGTGAAATATGGTGTGGGTATATTTGACTCCTTAGCGACACTCACGCTACGTTATCGTCTGATGCCTAAGCTATATCTGGAAGCCGTGTCTGGCGTAGATCAGGCACTTGATTTGCTCTATCAGTTTGAGTTTTAGCAATGCGAATATTTGTCTACGGTAGTTTACGACGCAAACAGGGCAACAGCCACTGGATGACCAACGCCCAGTTGCTGGGTGATTTCAATATCGAGAACTACCAGTTGTATAGTCTGGGCCACTATCCAGGCGCAGTTCCGGGAAACGGATCGGTACACGGGGAAGTTTATCGTATTGACAACGCTACGCTGGCAGAGCTTGACGCTCTGCGTACGCGAGGCGGCGAGTATGCACGCCAGTTAATTCAGACGCCGTACGGAAGTGCATGGATGTACGTGTACCAACGTCCGGTCGAGGGGTTAACGCTGATTGAAAGCGGTAACTGGTTAGACAGAGACCAGTACTAATATGAACACGCCACCCTCGGGTGGCGTTGTTTTATTACAGGGCTTAAAACTCCACTCGCGCGCCGAGGTTATAGCGACGTCCTTCCACCTGAGCGGACTCATTCCACGCGGTAGTCAGCTTCGGATCCTCATCCAGCAGGTTGTAGATACCCGCCATCAGCTGTGTATTTTTATTGAGTTTATAGCGTACGCCTACGTCTACCATCGTGTAGTCATCGTACTTATAGTTGTTGCCACTGTTGCGGTTACTGCTGCGATAATTCACCGTACTCCATACGTCCAGACTTTGTGTTGCCGTCCAGTTCAGTGACAGATTTGCCATATGGCGTGGGTAATCGTTCAGCGCGTAGCCTTTATTTACCCCACTTTTCTGCTCGCTGTGGTTCCAGGTGTAGTTGGCGTTAGCTTTAATATCCGCGCTGATTTGCCAGTCGGCGTTGAGCTCCACACCGTATACATCCGCCTCGCTAACGTTGAAGTACTTACTGACGGAATCTGCCTTGTAACCATTTACGGAGCATTGATTTGTCGCCGTGGTTTCGCAAATGGTTTGCTCGGCAATTTTATCTTTGAATTGGGTATAGAAGACGGTGCTATCCAGCGACAATGTATTGCCTGTCCAGTAGAGACCCAGCTCAGAGTTAACGCTTTTCTCCGGTTTCAGGTCGTCATTACCCACCGTCAGGAACGGATAAGGCACAGTTGAGCCGTAAGGCGTGACGAAGTCGCTGGAGGTCGCGCGCAGCTCTGGTTTTTTATACCCTGCGGAAACGCCGCCTTTCAGCGCCCAGGCATCGCTGAATGCCCAGTTGCCGTACATTTTTGGCGTAATATGTGTCCCAAAATTATCATCCTGATCCATACGCGCTGACGTAGTCAGGATAAAATCATCAATACTCCAACCGTCCTCAGCAAACAGCGCCCAACCGTTGCGGCTGACTTTGGTCACGGGTTCTGAACCCGGCAGCGTTTTGTTTGCCACATCAAAGCGGTCGTTTAACTCTTCACGGGTAAAATTCGCCCCGACGGTCAGCTTGTGGTTGTCGAGAGTGATGGTGGTTTGCGAGTTGGCGACGTAGTTTTCCATCTGCACATACTGCGGTGATTGCCCGTCGTAAACGTATTTTGACCGGCCTTTTTCGTAGTTAATGTAATTGGTTGTCGCGACGGTATCTTCTGCGTACCAGCCGGTATGAGTGAGGGTGACGGCGTTACGATCGAACAGCCATGACCACGGCGCGCCACGTTTCTGGGTGCGGTTTTTCTCTTGTTCACCGGTGACGACGTTGAGGTCGAACAGGTTATTTTCGCTGGCGGCCAGACCCAGCGTCATATCCACGGATTTACGGTTATGCTTGCCAAAGTAATTGTTGCGATCGTCATCGCGTCGGTCGAGCCAGTCTGCCGCCACGCTTAATCCCAGAACATCAGGGATAATGGGACCCATAGTGAACAGATTCATCTGGCTGGTATTGCCCAGATACTGGTGTTCCTGAAGCCAGGTATTGGCGGCAATTGCCGTCGTCCAGTCCTTTGTACCGTAAGGCTTTTTAGTGATAACGTTCACCACGCCGCCGATGGCATCTGATCCGTACAGCGATGACATCGGCCCGCGAATAACCTCGATACGCTCAATGGCCTCCATCGGCGGTAAGAAGTTGGCTTCGGTACCAATATCGTGTCCGTACGGGCGTGACTCGCCGGTGTTTTGTTTGACGCTGTTGACCATGAATGCGGTATAGGACGGGTCCATCCCGCGGATCATAATGCTGCCAGCATTCATACCGCTGCTGTTGGTAACTGAAACGCCGGGAATATTTTTTATTGCTTCACCGATGTTACGGTCGGGTTGAATATCCAGTGTTTTACGATCGATAACGGAAATGGTCGCCGGGGCTTCACGTTTTTGTTGTGAGAAACCGGATGCGGTGATTACCATTTCATCTTCGTTGTTGCGAGAAGTTTCACTTAATTCCTCGGCCTGTGAGGGGAATATAACACCGCCAGAGAGTGCAACGATCCCTGTCAGCGTAATAAGTTGACGCGTTTTCATAATATAAGACACCTGAAAAGTAAAAATAACAACGTCACCTTGTCGTCGTTTTGGCGACAAGGTGAAAGAATGATTTTTGATTATTAATATTTAGAGAGATCGATTTTCAGCACATAGTCGGGCTTCACGCCAATCATTTTTTCTGGCTGTTTTACGCTGACATACAAGGAGCTAGCATCTGTCGATAGCGCAAGACTGTTTGGTAATGCATTGGTTTCAATGCTTTGTTTCACCTGATAGGTCTTGCTGTCCACAATACTGACTTGTTTTGCATTGCGGTGGGTAATGTAAACTTCCTGACGTTTTTCGTTATATAACACGGCAAGAGAATTAATTACCTTAATTGGCGCAATGACTTTGCCGTTATTAATATCGACAACCAGTACGTCCGCGAGATCAGGATCGGTGAGGAATGCACGATTATTTTTCGCATCAAGAGCGATATTCAGGAAGAAATGTTTTTTGGCAGGTTCAATGGTAAAGCGGTTAATAATTTTATGGCTGGTGGTATCCAGAGTAATCAACTCGTTTCTGCCATTAACGACATACAGGCGATCTTTATCGGCATCAACAGCCATGCCGGTCGGGTATTCACCCATATTTTCAATAGTGGCAATTTTTTCAAGCTTTTGCGTATCTACTACCCAGACAATTCCTTTTTCTGCGACGCCGGAAATGTACAGACGGTGATGCTGCTTATCGAGCACCATTTCACGGGTATGGACAATGTCTTTCGGGCTTTTGGTCTCGCTCAGTTGTAGTATCGCCAGCTCTTTACCGCTGCGGGTATCGATTAGCGTTACTGAACCTTCCAGCGTATTTCCGACATACAGAACATGATTTTCTGCATCCAGCGCGGTAGCAAAAGCGCGACGGCTGGTAGTAATAACTTCCGTAGTGGTGAGTTTCTCCAGATCGAGTTTATAGATCAGCCCACTGGTTTTATCCTTATCAAACGACGGCGACGAGGCAGCAAAAAGTGCATTCTGTTGGCCATCAACCGCCAGTTCATACACGCCGTTACCGACATCGCGGGTCAGAAAATCTTTCTCAGGCAGCGTACCTGCGTAACCGGACAGAGTGGTAAATAGCAGCGCTGTGGCGAAGGCCACACCGGAATAGCATTTCAGGGACTTCACATTGTGGAGGTTCATTGACGTTTATTCACATTTATTTACGTGTTGCGAATGATAATGATATCGAATCTTATTCGCAAATAAGATAAATGAAATGTGACTACCCGATTTGGTAGGTCAAAAAGGAACCAGCAGGTTGCGTGAGGAAACGGAAGGGGGAAAGCACAGACATAAAAAAGCCCTTACTAACCAGAGTATGGTGTTCAGGGCTATCAGCACAAGCGAACTTATTTCTTCGCGGCGCGCTCGAAGGATGCAACGATTTCAGCTTTAGCAGCTTCTGCGTTGTCCCAACCGTCAACTTTCACCCATTTGCCCGCTTCGAGGTCTTTATAGTGCTCGAAGAAGTGAGTGATCTGCGCTTTCAGCAGGTCCGGCAGGTCGTTCACATCTTTGATGTGATCGTATTCTTTGCTCAGTTTGGTGTGCGGTACTGCAACCAGTTTCGCATCTTCACCGGATTCGTCGGTCATTTTCAGTACGCCAACCGGACGGCAGCGGATGACTGAACCTGGCTCCAGCGGGTACGGGGTCGGGACCAGAACGTCTACCGGATCACCATCCAGAGACAGGGTGTGGTTGATGTAACCGTAGTTGCATGGGTAGAACATCGCAGTGGACATGAAGCGGTCAACGAACAGGGCGCCGCTCTCTTTGTCAACTTCGTATTTGATCGGATCTGCGTTCGCAGGGATCTCGATAACAACGTAGATATCTTCCGGCAGATCTTTACCGGCAGGGACGTTGAGTAAGCTCATGTCTGTTTCCTTTAAATATGCTATGGCAAACAAGTGGCGGGTATTATAGCCAACTCGCGCTGAATGTCTCCGCTTGTTTTTCGATTTAGTTCCTCTGAATTTCTCTTTTTCACACTGTTTGTATGACAGAAAAATCCATAAGTTCAGTCGCATTTTTCATAGGGTAATGAAAGCGATTACAAACTTGTGATTAACGTTTTATTTACTTTTTTGAAGTGTGATGTAACTCAATTCGTTACATGCTCGATTGTCTATAGTTTTTTCGCGACTGTTTATTAATCAACAATAATCACCCTACGAGGACGCACTTATGTGGAAGCGCTTACTTTTAGTCACAGCAGTTTCAGCAGCCATGTCGTCTATGGCAATGGCAGCCCCTTTAACCGTAGGATTTTCGCAGGTCGGGTCTGAGTCCGGCTGGCGCGCCGCAGAAACCAACGTGGCGAAAAGCGAGGCCGAGAAGCGCGGTATTACGCTGAAAATCGCCGACGGTCAGCAAAAGCAGGAAAACCAGATTAAAGCAGTACGTTCATTCGTTGCCCAGGGCGTGGATGCCATCTTCATTGCACCGGTCGTGGCAACGGGTTGGGAGCCAGTATTAAAAGAAGCTAAAGATGCCGAAATTCCAGTCTTTTTGCTCGATCGTTCCATCGATGTAAAAGACAAATCTCTCTATATGACCACTGTCACCGCCGATAACGTGCTGGAAGGTAAATTAATCGGCGACTGGTTGATTAAAGAAGTGAACGGCAAGCCATGTAACGTCGTTGAGCTGCAAGGGACCGTCGGTGCCAGCGTGGCAATCGACCGTAAAAAAGGCTTTGCTGAAGCCATTGCCAACGCGCCAAATATCAAAATTATTCGCTCCCAGTCCGGAGACTTTACCCGCAGTAAAGGTAAAGAAGTTATGGAAAGTTTTATCAAAGCGGAAAACAACGGCAAGAACATCTGCATGGTTTACGCCCATAACGATGACATGGTGATTGGGGCTATTCAGGCGATTAAAGAAGCAGGCCTGAAGCCGGGCAAAGATATTCTCACCGGTTCAATTGACGGCGTACCGGATATCTATAAAGCGATGATTGACGGCGAAGCCAACGCCAGCGTCGAGCTGACGCCAAATATGGCTGGTCCGGCATTCGACGCGCTGGAGAAATTCAAAAAAGACGGCACGATGCCCGAGAAGCTGACCATTACCAAATCAATCCTCTATCTGCCTGATACCGCCAAAGAAGAGTTAGAGAAGAAGAAAAACATGGGCTACTAAGTCGTTAGCGTGAGGAACAATGCTGGATGGCCGGCCTACAGGCGAGTGTATTGTAGGCCGGATAAGATGCGAGCGTCGCCATCCGGCAGTTGATATAGGGGGAACCATGACCACCGAACAGCACCAGGAAATCCTCCGAACCGAAGGATTAAGTAAATTCTTTCCCGGCGTCAAAGCGCTGGATAACGTGGATTTCAGCTTGCGTCGTGGCGAGATTATGGCGCTGTTGGGAGAAAACGGAGCCGGAAAATCGACGCTGATCAAAGCGCTGACCGGCGTTTACCATGCCGATCGTGGCACTATCTGGCTCGAAGGCCAGACGATTTCACCCAAAAATACCGCCCACGCCCAGCAACTGGGGATTGGCACCGTTTATCAGGAAGTGAACCTGCTGCCCAATATGTCGGTAGCGGATAATCTGTTTATTGGCCGTGAGCCGCGGCGCTTTGGCCTGTTGCAACGTAAACAGATGGAAAAGCGTGCGACAGAGCTGATGGCCTCTTACGGTTTTTCTCTCGACGTTCGCGAACCGCTTAACCGCTTTTCCGTGGCGATGCAGCAGATAGTCGCCATCTGCCGGGCGATCGATCTCTCCGCAAAAGTGTTGATCCTCGATGAGCCCACCGCCAGCCTGGATACCCAGGAAGTTGAAATGCTGTTTGGACTAATGCGTCATCTGCGCGATCGCGGCGTCAGCCTGATTTTCGTCACCCATTTTCTCGATCAGGTTTATCAGGTCAGCGATCGGATCACCGTTCTGCGTAACGGCGGCTTCGTTGGGTGCCGTGAAACACGAGAACTACCACAGATCGAACTGGTGAAAATGATGCTGGGTCGTGAGCTGGATACCCATGCGTTACAGCGCGCAGGTCGCACGCTGTTGAGTGATAAGCCGGTGGCGGCATTCAGTAATTTTGGCAAGAAAGGCACGATCGCACCTTTTGATTTGCAGGTTCGGCCCGGCGAGATCGTTGGCCTGGCGGGGTTGCTGGGTTCGGGGCGGACAGAAACGGCGGAAGTGATCTTCGGTATTAAACCTGCCGACAGTGGCAGTGCGCTGATCAAAGGTAAACCGCAGACCCTGCGATCGCCGCATCAGGCCTCGTGCCTGGGGATCGGCTTTTGCCCGGAAGACAGGAAAACGGATGGCATTATTGCCGCTGCTTCGGTGCGGGAAAATATCATTCTGGCCCTGCAGGCGCAGCGAGGCTGGCTGCGGCCCATTCCCCGTAAAGAACAAAACGAGATCGCCGAGCGCTTTATCCGCCAGCTCGGCATTCGTACGCCGAACGCCGAACAGCCGATCGAATTTCTCTCCGGCGGTAATCAGCAAAAAGTACTGTTGTCACGCTGGCTACTGACTAAACCACAGTTCTTGATCCTTGATGAACCGACGCGTGGGATCGACGTCGGTGCGCATGCAGAGATCATTCGCTTGATCGAAACGCTGTGTGCTGATGGCCTCGCTCTGCTGGTTATTTCGTCCGAACTGGAAGAGCTGGTGGGTTATGCCGATCGGGTCATTATTATGCGCGATCGCAAACAGGTGGCAGAGATCCCACTGGCTGAACTGTCCGTACTGGCAATTATGAACGCCATTGCGGCCTAAGGAGATTATTGTGATGCCTCAATCTCTCCCCCAATCTACTCCGCCTAAACGACGGTTTCGCTGGCCAAAAGGAATGCCACAGCTGGTAGCGCTGCTGTTGGTGTTGCTGGTGGATAGCCTGGTAGCACCGCACTTCTATCAGGTGATTTTGCAGGACGGCCGCCTGTTCGGTAGCCCTATTGATATTCTCAACCGCGCTGCGCCCGTAGCGCTGCTGGCGATTGGCATGACGCTGGTGATTGCCACCGGCGGTATCGATCTTTCTGTTGGTGCGGTGATGGCCATTGCAGGCGCCACCACCGCTGCGATGACAGTCGCAGGACACAGTTTACCTATTGTCCTGCTCGCTGCGTTAGGCTCCGGTATTCTGGCAGGATTGTGGAACGGTATTCTGGTGGCGATCCTCAAGATCCAACCGTTTGTCGCGACGCTTATCCTGATGGTGGCCGGGCGTGGAGTTGCGCAATTGATCACCTCAGGGCAGATCGTCACCTTCAATTCCCCCGATCTGTCGTGGTTCGGCAGCGGCTCGTTGTTACTGTTCCCTACGCCGGTGATCATCGCGCTGCTGACGTTGGTTGCATTCTGGCTGTTGACCCGCAAAACGGCGCTGGGCATGTTTATTGAAGCGGTAGGTATCAATATTCGCGCGGCGAAAAACGCCGGAGTAAACACCCGCATCATTGTAATGCTCACCTATGTACTGAGCGGCCTGTGCGCAGCGATTGCCGGAATTATCGTCACTGCGGATATTCGTGGGGCAGATGCTAATAATGCCGGATTATGGCTGGAGTTAGATGCCATTCTGGCGGTGGTCATTGGCGGCGGCTCGTTGATGGGAGGGCGTTTCAACCTGCTGTTGTCGGTAGTCGGAGCCCTCATTATTCAGGGGATGAACACCGGGATTTTACTCTCGGGCTTCCAGCCGGAGCTGAACCAGGTGGTCAAAGCCATTGTCGTGTTGTGTGTTCTGGTCGTGCAGTCACAACGCTTTATCAGCCTGATAAAAGGAGTGCGCGGTCATGATAAAACGTAATTTACCGTTGATGATCACACTCGGTGTTTTTGTGCTGGGCTATCTCTACTGTCTGACGCAATTCCCGGCTTTTGCCTCTACCCGAGTGATGTGCAATATCCTGACTGATAACGCTTTTTTAGGGATCATTGCTGTTGGTATGACCTTCGTCATTCTCTCTGGCGGGATCGATCTTTCCGTCGGCTCAGTGATTGCTTTTACTGGCGTATTTCTGGCAAAGGCCATTGGCTACTGGGGAATTTCTCCTCTGCTGGCGTTCCCCCTGATTCTGTTGATGGGCTGCGCATTCGGCGCGTTTATGGGGTTGCTAATTGATGCGCTGAAGATCCCGGCATTCATCATTACTCTGGCGGGGATGTTCTTCCTGCGCGGCGTCAGCTATCTGGTCTCCGAAGAATCAATCCCGATTAACCATCCTGTTTATGACACGCTCTCCAGCCTGGCATGGAAGATTCCCGGCGGTGGTCGCCTAAGCGCGATGGGATTGCTGATGCTGGCTGTGGTGGTGATCGGCATATTCCTTGCGCACCGTACGCGGTTTGGCAATCAGGTTTACGCTATCGGCGGTAATGCCACCTCTGCCAACCTGATGGGGATCTCAACCCGCAGTACGACAATCCGCATCTATATGTTGTCTACCGGGTTGGCGACGCTGGCCGGAATTGTTTTTTCAATTTATACCCAGGCAGGTTATGCACTGGCAGGTGTCGGCGTAGAACTGGATGCTATTGCCTCGGTGGTGATTGGCGGTACGCTGCTGAGCGGCGGAGTGGGAACGGTTTTAGGAACCCTGTTTGGCGTAGCCATTCAGGGGCTGATTCAGACCTACATTAATTTTGATGGAACATTAAGTTCATGGTGGACAAAAATCGCCATTGGCATTTTATTGTTTATTTTTATTGCCTTGCAACGGGGTCTTACCGTGTTGTGGGAGAACCGTCAGAGTTCACCGGTAACCAGAGTTACCACGTCTGCGGCACCAAAGTAACATCATGATTTTATAGAAAACATTTAAATACCTAAACTTTTTCCGGTTGTAGTCGATAGGTTCTGTACAGGTCTGTTTTATCCCTACAACCGGAAATATAACGATGCCAAAATCCCTTTCAATTCGATCAAGTTTGTTGGTGTTATTGTCTCTGCTGACTTTTCTTCTGTTGCTGACTGGAGGGATGGGGCTTTATGCCGCAACCCGTGTAATTACTTCATTGATTTATCACGGTATTATGGGGATATCCATGTTGGCTGCCATTGCTTTGCTGGCGGTTATTTGGTTTATGCTGCGAAATAAGTTTCTGCAGCCTCTGGATAACATTGTGGAACAGCTCGAGCGTTTGGCGACGGGCGATTTGTCACCCGTTACTGCCTTGTCAGCCAGTGCCGAATTCAACCGCCTTAATACTGCAATGGATGAAATGCGTCATGCATTGGGTGATTCTGTGCAACGCGTACGTGATGCCAGCTCGCAAATTGATCTCGGCAGTCGCGAACTGACCGCAGGTAACCAACACCTGGCACAACGTACAGAATCCACCGCAACCTCGCTGGAACAGACCGCCGCCAGTATGGAAGAGCTAACGGCGACCGTGAAACAGAATGCGGAAAACGCGGAACAGGCGCATCAGATGGCAAAATCTGTATCGGATACCGCCGATCGGGGCAGTGAAATGGTGTGCTACGTTATTGAAAAAATGCGTGATATTTCCGGGAGTTCCAGTCGTATCGCCGACATCCTCAGCGTAATCGATGGCATTGCTTTTCAGACCAATATCCTGGCGCTGAATGCTTCTGTTGAAGCGGCGCGTGCTGGCGAGCAAGGGCGTGGTTTCGCGGTGGTAGCAGGAGAAGTGCGCAATCTTGCCAGCCGCAGTGCCGAAGCGGCAAAAGAGATCCGTACCTTAATCAGCGACTCGCACACGCATGTGGGAGAAGGAAGTGAGCTGGCGCAGCAAGCGGGCGAAACCATGGATGAGATTGCGACTGAAGTTATGCGTATGACTAAACTAATGCGTGAAATTGCCAGCGCTTCCCAGGAACAGAGCCGCGGGATTGAACAGGTGAACATTGCAGTGAGTCAGATGGATGAAACGGCGCAGCAGAATGCAGCGTTGGTACAGCAATCTTCGGCGGCTACTCGCTCACTGGAAGAGTAGTCACATGCGCTGTTGGAGGCGATGGCGGCGTTCCGGTTGCAAGTGTCGTAATCGGGCTATGGATTTTGTAGGCCGGATAAAGGCGTTTACGCCGCCATCCGGCAATATTACCGTATCGTACCGGATGGCGCTTCGCTTATCCGGCCTACAACGTGGTGTAGACCGGGATGTTGCGCTTACGCGTCCGGGAACTCACGGATAAAGCGTTCTACATCTTCAACCATATGGTCGTTACCTACGAAGAACGAGCGACGCTGGTGCAGGCTTTCTGGGGTGATATCCAGAATACGATCTTTGCCATCGCTCGCCTTGCCGCCCGCTTGCTCGGCCAGGAAGGCCATTGGGTTGCATTCGTACAGCAGACGCAGTTTCCCTTGCGGGTGGCTGGCGGTGCTTGGATACAGGTAGATCCCGCCTTTCAGCAGGTTGCGGTGGAAATCTGCGACCAGAGATCCAATATAGCGCGAGGTGTACGGGCGCTGAGTGGCCTTATCTTCTTCCTGGCAGAATTTAATATACTTCTTCACGCCATTCGGGAATTTGATGTAGTTGCCTTCGTTAATGGAGTAGGTGCTTCCTTTTGCCGGGAAGCGCATACGTTCCTGGCTGAGGCAAAATACGCCCAGAGAAGGATCGTAGGTGAAGGCGTGTACGCCACAACCGGTGGTGTACACCAGCATGGTGGATGAACCATAAACAACATAGCCCGCAGCAACTTGCTTGTTACCCGGCTGCAGGAAATCCTCTTCCGTGACCGGTGTGCCGACAGGAGTTACGCGGCGGTAAATAGAGAAAATCGTACCGACGGAGACGTTAACATCGATGTTGGATGAGCCATCCAGCGGATCCATTAGCACGACATATTTTGCGTGTTCACAACCTTCAAAGACGACGATTTCATCTTCTTCTTCGGAGGCGATGCCTGCGACAATATCACGAGCCTTCAGTGCTGCTTTCAGTTTTTCGTTCGCAAACAGATCGAGTTTTTGCTGTACCTCTCCCTGCACGTTTTCTGCACCGCTGGCACCCAGGATATCGACCAGACCGGCCTTATTGATATCGCGGTGGATGATCTTGGCGCCCAGCTTTATTGCCGACAACAAAGCAGTGAGTTCACCGGTAGCATGAGAAAACTCGTGCTGCTTTTCGACAATAAATTCACCTAACGTTTTCATAACACTTTCCCTGCAATTTATGTGGAGTAAAGCGACCGCAACAATATTAACAAATATTTCAGCTATCGCGCTCAGGTGAATCGCGCCAGCAAACTACGGAATATCCTGAAATGCGTTTCTCACTTGCCAGACATGTGCGTAAAATGGCTCCCAGATTAAAAAAGGATAGTGACGTATGCGCATTCATATTTTGGGAATTTGTGGCACCTTCATGGGCGGTCTGGCGATGCTGGCGCGTTCGCTCGGCCATGAAGTAACGGGTTCGGACGCCAATGTGTATCCGCCGATGAGTACTTTACTTGAGAAGCAGGGCATTGACCTGATTCAGGGTTACGATGCCAGCCAGCTCGACCCACAGCCGGATTTGGTGATCATCGGTAACGCCATGACTCGTGGCAATCCGTGCGTGGAAGCGGTGCTTGAGAAGAATATTCCGTACATGTCCGGACCGCAGTGGCTGCATGACTTTGTTCTGCGCGAACGCTGGGTACTGGCGGTGGCGGGGACACACGGTAAAACCACCACGGCAGGGATGGCGACCTGGATTCTGGAAGCCTGCGGTTATAAGCCGGGGTTTGTCATTGGTGGCGTACCCGGTAATTTTGAGGTTTCTGCTCGTCTGGGCGAAAGCGACTTTTTTGTCATTGAAGCGGATGAGTACGACTGCGCGTTCTTTGATAAGCGTTCCAAGTTTGTGCATTACTGCCCGCGAACGCTGATCCTCAACAACCTTGAGTTTGATCACGCAGACATCTTTGACGATCTGAAAGCGATTCAGAAACAGTTCCACCATCTGGTGCGTATTGTGCCGGGTCAGGGTCGCATCATCTTCCCGGAAAACGACATCAATCTGAAACAGACGATGGCGATGGGATGCTGGAGTGAACAGGAACTGGTCGGCGAGCAGGGACACTGGCAGGCGAAAAAACTGACTACTGATGCTTCCGAGTGGGAAGTGTGGCTGGACGGTGAAAAAGCCGGTGTTGTGAAATGGGGCCTGGTGGGTGAGCACAACATGCACAACGGCCTGATGGCGATTGCGGCGGCCCGTCACGTTGGTGTGACGCCAGCGGATGCGGCCAACGCACTGGGATCGTTCATCAATGCCCGCCGTCGTCTTGAGCTACGCGGTGAAGCTAATGGCGTGACGGTGTATGACGATTTCGCCCATCACCCAACGGCGATTCTGGCTACCCTCGCGGCACTGCGCGGTAAAGTCGGCGGTACGGCGCGTATCATTGCTGTGCTGGAACCTCGGTCTAACACCATGAAAATGGGGTTGTGCAAAGACGATCTGGCACCTTCGTTAGGACGTGCGGACGAAGTATTCCTGCTGCAACCACCACATATTCCGTGGTTGGTCTCTGAAGTAGCAGAAGCCTGTGTCCAGCCTGCTCACTGGAGCGGAGATGTTGATACGCTGGCTGATATGGTGGTGAAAACCGCGCAGCCTGGCGATCACATTCTGGTGATGAGCAACGGCGGGTTTGGCGGCATCCATCAAAAACTGTTGGATGGTCTGGCGAAGAAAGCACAAGCAGAAGAGGAAGAGTAAGAGAATGCCCGGTAGCGTGGCCGCTTACCGGGCATGTAATTGACTGTAGGCCAGATAAGGCATTGACGCAGTTATCTGGCACTTTCAACGCATGAAATTATGCTTCGTTTTCAGCCAGCTCACGCAGATACTGGAAGATCTGACGCGCTGATTTCGGCGGTTTATTGCCTTCTTTCTCTTTCTTCGCATTGCGAACCAGAGAACGAAGCTGCTGACGGTCGGCGTTTGGCCACAGGCTCAGTACTTCTGCTACCGCGTCATCACCTTCAACGATCAAACGATCGCGCAACTGTTCAAGTTTGTGAAACAGCACAACCTGTTGGTTATGACGGTTTTTCAGCTTATCCAGCGCCTGGCGAATAGGATCGACATCCCGCTGGCGCAGCATTTTACCAATCAGCTGCAACTGGCGGCGACGGCCTTCCATCTTGATACGCTGCGCCAGTTCAATGGCGGCACGCAGATCCGCATCGAGCGGGATTTTATCCAGCGCGTTTTTCCCCAGTTCTACCAGTTCTACGCCCAGGCGCTTTAACTCCTCGGCGTCACGCTTAATTTCACTTTTACTGACCCAGATAATTTCATCGTCTTCGTCTTCGATGTCATCACCGGGAACGTCGTCGAGCCAGTCTTCGGGCTGCTTAGTCATGTCAGGCTCCTTAAAAAAAGAGGCTAATGTTACCAGTTAAGATGCGCACTGAAAAACGGTTCTCTGTTAGACTTCAGAGAAACTCTCTACATTATGGCATTTGCGATGAAAGTAATCTCACAAGTTGAAGCGCAGCGTAAGATTCTGGAAGAAGCGGTCTCGACAGCACTGGAGCTAGCGTCAGGTCAGTCGGATGGCGCGGAAGTCGCTGTAAGCAAGACCACGGGTATTAGCGTCAGCACCCGTTATGGTGAAGTGGAGAACGTAGAATTCAATAGTGATGGTGCTCTTGGCATTACGGTTTATCACCAGAACCGTAAAGGGAGCGCATCATCCACTGATTTAAGCCCGCAGGCTATCGCACGTACCGTGCAGGCCGCGCTGGATATCGCCCGTTACACCTCGCCGGACCCGTGCGCGGGCGTGGCAGATAAAGAGCTGCTGGCATTTGATGCGCCAGATTTAGATCTGTTCCACCCGGCAGAAGTGTCGCCTGATGAAGCTATTGAATTGGCCGCGCGTGCTGAACAGGCTGCGTTACAGGCCGATAAGCGCATTACTAACACCGAAGGCGGCAGTTTTAATAGCCACTATGGCATCAAAGTTTTTGGTAACAGCCATGGCATGCTACAGGGTTACTGCTCCACGCGTCATTCACTTTCCAGCTGCGTTATCGCTGAAGAGAACGGCGATATGGAACGCGATTATGCCTATACCATTGGCCGTGCAATTGGCGATCTGCAAACGCCGGAGTGGGTCGGCGCAGACTGTGCCCGTCGCACCTTATCTCGCCTGTCGCCGCGTAAGCTGTCCACCATGAAAGCACCGGTTATTTTTGCGAACGAAGTAGCGACCGGACTGTTTGGACATCTGGTCGGCGCTATTGCAGGCGGCTCGGTGTATCGTAAATCCACCTTCCTGCTGGATTCACTGGGCAAACAGATCCTGCCGGAATGGCTGACCATTGAAGAACACCCGCATCTGTTGAAAGGACTGGCATCCTCACCGTTCGACAGTGAAGGCGTGCGTACCGAGCGTCGTGACATTATCAAAGATGGTGTACTGACTCAGTGGCTGTTGACCAACTATTCTGCCCGTAAACTGGGGCTGAAAAGCACCGGTCATGCTGGCGGCATTCACAACTGGCGTATTCCCGGACAAGGGCTAAGCTTCGAGCAGTTGCTCAAAGAGATGGGCACTGGCCTGGTTGTTACCGAACTGATGGGGCAGGGCGTGAGTGGTATTACCGGCGATTACTCTCGCGGTGCGGCTGGCTTCTGGGTCGAAAACGGTGAAATTCAGTATCCGGTAAGTGAAATTACCATTGCCGGTAACTTAAAAGAGATGTGGCGCAATATTGTGACCGTAGGGAACGATATTGAAACGCGCAGTAATATACAGTGTGGTTCTGTACTGTTGCCGGAGATGAAGATCGCCGGTCAATAATACCCTTCATACTTCAAGCTGCAGGTGTGTTGGTTTTACGCGTTCATCCCAGTCACTTACTTATGTAAATGGCCGGGATTCACACGCTTGCCGCTTGCCTGCAACTCGGATTATTTAGGGTATCGGGCGTTATTTTTTAATAATAAAAAGGAAGTGAGCAATGCGTAAACACCTGTTAGCGATCATCGCGGCTTCAACGCTGGTTCTTGGCTCTTCTGCGTTTGCTGCCGATCTCGAAGACGACATGGGGATCCTCAACGATAACCTGAAGATCGTCGAAAAAACGGATAATGCGACTGAACTCAAAGGTGCGTTAACCAAAATGCGTGCAGCCGCACAGGACGCACAAAAAGGAACGCCGCCGAAGCTGGAAAGCAAATCCCCGGACAGCCCGGAGATGAAAGATTTCCGCCACGGTTTTGACACGTTGATCGGTCAGATTGACGGTGCGTTAAAACTGGCGAACGAAGGTAAAGTCAAAGAGGCGAAGGCAGTAGCGGAAGAGCTGAAATCCACCCGCAATGCTTACCATAAGAAGTACCGTTGATTTATTTATCCGGCCTACAGACTACGTAGGTCGGGTAAGACATACCCATCAGATTCCCTCCATAAGTAAACGTTATGCCCATCACATTTTTTAACTTTTAACGTCAGACCGTTATTCCTTCCGCTTGTGCTTTACCTGCAATCTCCTGCGATCCCCATCACGTTATGCTGGTTATTAATCGCCAATTCCGTCTTTTCTGTGGCACAGATCACTATCGCTGCTCGCCTTTCCACTTCGAAGTGGAAAACAACTCGCTACAAACTTTTAACCTCCACCGCTAGTTTACCCTCATAGCCATGAGTGGGGTGAAACGAGTGAATAACGGAGTTGCAATGAATGACATGGGGGAACCGGTGACACCGTCTGGTGAACTGGCCGATCGCATGCTGGCGCAGGTATATGCCCTGTTGCGTGAACGCCACATCATCCCCAACGCCGTACAGGAACAAATGCTGACGTCGCATGTTCGCGCCATGGCGCACCGCTCGGTGACGGGGGAGCCCTTGCCAGACGTTGATGCCAGCCTATTTGATGAAATTTCTGCCGAATCAATGGCGCTTGCCCGCGACGTCGTAGCTGAGTTTGGCAATCTTCCAGAAGAAGAGGCCTGGCTGCTGTCGGTACATTTCGAAGTCGCGAAAGATAACCTTTAAGGAGCAAAAGATGGAACAGATTACTGTGGTGATTGGCGATCGTCTGGGTAAGGGCCAGAAAGTGGCGGCAGGCGTTGAGAAAGCTGGTGGTCGTGCGGTCGTGGTGCCGGGTGTGGCGGCAGATATGAAACTGGGCGACGTTATGAAAGCGGAAAACGCCACCTTTGGCATCTCTTTTTGTGGCAGCGGCGGCGCGGGAGCCATCACTGCGCAGACCAAATATGGCTACAAAGCAAAATACGGCATGCGCTCAGTGGATGAGGGTGTGACCGCCATTAACGAAGGCTGCAACGTGCTGGGCTTTGGCTTTATGGATAAGGAAGAACTGGGCGAGCGTCTGGTACAGGCGTGGCAAAAGAAATACGGCGCTTGAGTATGAAAGAGCAATTCACCACGACGGTGAGAGTTACCGGCAAAGGCGACACTAAAGCACGCGCCTTTGCTGATGCCCTGAATCATGTTCAGGCTGCGGTGATGAAGGCATCGCCGCATATCTTACTGCGTATTGAGCCACAGGATGTGCAGGTTGTTCAAGCGCGTGAATCGGTGCGTAAAGAGGCATTTTTATTCTTCTTTATGCGCCGGGAAAGACGCACTTTCAGCGTGGAGCTGGATGTGACCGTCAACGTGACTGCCATCAATCTCGACAAGGTGGATTTCGTCACGCAACGCTGATTTACTATTAAAAGGCATAAATATGTTCCTGATAATATTAATAAAATCGCTCATCATCGGCGCGCTGGTTGGCGTGGGTGTCGGCGCTGGGGCTGCACGCATGTTTCATGCGCCTACCACTCAGGGGATGGGCGCATTTCGTACCCTGGGAGAACTGAATTCCTGCGAAGGGGATCCGGCTTCTCACTTCTCATTTGGTCTGGGTTTCTTCTTCAACGCCTGGGCATCATCCGTGGCGGCCGGCGCGTTCACTCAGGATGTCGATCACCGCATCATTCCTAACTGGGGCGCGGCGGCGTTGATGCTGAAAAACCGTAATGTCGGTGAAACGCTGCATGACCCTAAACGCATGGCGATTGCCTGTGGCGTTATCGGCATGATCGTCGTGACCTTTCTGAACTTGACCGCTTCATCCGTACCGGAAGCATTGCAGGTTACCGCTGTTAAGGTGTTGGTTCCTGCGGCAAACCTGCTGGTCAATACCGTGATGCCGGTGATCTTCTGGCTGGCGGCTATTGATGCCGGTAAGAAATCCGGTTTCTGGGCGACAGTCTTTGGTGGTGCAGCACAGCTCATTATGGGTAATGCGGTACCGGGTCTGGTACTCGGTATTCTGATTGGTAAAGGCGTAGAAGAGAGCGGCTGGAACCACGTCACCAAAGTGATGATGGTCGCTATCGTCGCGTTGTTCGTCCTGAGCGGCTTCTTCCGCGGCTTCGATATGAAGATGATCGAATCCTTCCATCTGACCGTGCCGAACTGGCTCGAACTGATCCACAACTCGCTCAGCGGCAAATAACGGAGGTCATCATGGAACAGAATAAAGGTTTTTGGTTTGCCGACTGGTCGTTCCCGATCTTCGTTGGCCTGCTCTCCTCCGGTGTCTTTGCCGGAACGCACATGTACTACCTGTACGGCATCGGCGCATTTAACGAAGTCGCATTTGTGGCGATGCTGAAAGCGGGAATGGACACCGGATCCTACGGCGCGGTTGCGGCGTTTGGCGCAAGTTTCCTGTTTGCCCGAATCATTGAAGGTTCGCTGGTAGGGATCCTTGATATCGGTGGGGCGATTCAGACCGGTGTTGGCCTGGGCGTCCCGGCATTGTTGCTGGGCGCGGGCATTATTTTCCCGGTAGCGAACTTTGCCGCCTCGTTGGTCACGGGTCTGGTGATTGGCCTGGCGATTGGTTACATCATCATTCTGGCGCGTAAGTTCACCATCAATCAGAGCGACTCGACCTATGGCGCTGACGTAATGATGGGGGCCGGTAACGCCTCTGGTCGCTTCCTTGGGCCGTTGATCATTCTCAGTGCGATGACTGCCTCCATCCCTATCGGTATCGGCTCTCTGGCGGGTGCGCTGCTGTTTTACCTGTGGCAAAAACCGATCACTGGCGGGGCGATCCTCGGTGCGATGATTTTGGGATCAATCTTCCCGATTGCGATTAGCTAACACTGCTGTTTTGTAGGCCGGACAGCGCGATTACTCAGCCCTGTCCGGCAAAGGAGAGAACGATGTTTGATTTACTCCTGCGCCATGCGCGTCTGGTTGACGATACGGTGAGCGATATTGCGCTCAAAGACGGCAAAATTGCGGCGCTGGGCGACGTTGATAGCCCGGCGGCGAAAACCATCGACTTACGCGGCGAGTGCTACGTCAGCGCAGGCTGGATTGATTCTCACGTCCACTGCTACCCGAAATCCCCGATTTATCATGACCAGCCAGACAGCGTCGGTATTGCCACCGGCGTCACCACGGTGGTCGATGCGGGTAGTACCGGGGCTGATGATATTGACGATTTTTACACGCTGACTCGTGAAGCGATCACTGATGTTTATGCGCTACTGAATATCTCTCGCGTTGGACTTATCGCCCAAAATGAACTGGCGAACATGGCCAACATTGATGCCGATGCGGTGCGACAGGCGGTCAACCGCTACCCTGATTTTATCGTCGGCCTGAAGGCGCGGATGAGCAGCAGCGTGGTCGGTGAAAACGGCATTACGCCGCTGGAGCATGCCAAAGTGATGCAGGCCGAAAACGGCGACTTGCCGTTGATGGTACATATTGGTAATAACCCGCCGGATCTGGATGAAATTGCCGAACGCCTGGCGGCGGGCGATATAATTACCCACTGTTACAACGGCAAACCGAACCGCATTCTGACGCCAGAAGGCGAGCTGCGAGCCTCGGTGTCGCAGGCTCTCGCGCGTGGTATTCGCCTTGATGTCGGGCACGGCACCGCCAGCTTGAGCTTTGCGGTCGCGAAGCGCGCCATCAGTTTAGGCATTCTGCCGCATACCATCAGCTCAGACATCTATTGCCGTAATCGCATCAGCGGCCCGGTGTATTCGCTTGCTAATGTGATGTCCAAGTTTCTCGCCATCGGCATGTCGCTACCGCAGGTTATTGACTGCGTGACCGCCAATGCTGCTGACGGTCTGCGTTTGAAAAACAAAGGCCGACTTCAGGTCGGTCAGGATGCTGATCTCACCCTCTTTATGCTTAAACGCCAGCCAGCCGTGCTGGTCGATGCAGAAAACGACAGCTTACAGGCAGATCAACTGCTGGTGCCGCTTGCCGCAATACGTGCGGGCAAGGGTTATATGACCGAACAAGGGAGCGCAGAACATGTCTTCGATTTTTGAAAAATACGATTTAAAACAGGTGATTAACACTTCAGGTCGCATGACGGCGCTCGGTGTTTCCACGCCGCGCCCGGAGGTAGTACAGGCCGCGATGGAAGGGATGAATCAGTACTTTGAGATGAAAGATCTGGTCAACAAAACAGGAGACTACATCGCAAAGCTACTGGAAGTAGAGGGGGCTACGGTCGTCTCCTGCGCTTCGGCAGGGATTGCCCTGTCGGTTGCAGCTGTGTTGGTTAAGGACAGTGACTGGCTGCTGGAAAATCTGCACGTTACGCCAATCGACAACAATGAAATCGTGCTGCCAAGAGGACACAACGTCAACTTTGGCGCACCGGTTGGCAGCATGGTGGCGCTTGGCGGCGGTAAGTTGGTGGAGGCGGGTTACGCTAACGAATGCTCTGCGGCACAACTGGCAGCCGCTATTACACCACGCACGGCGGCCATTCTGTATATCAAATCCCACCACTGTGTGCAGAAAAGCATGCTCAGTGTGGAGCAGGCCGCAGTGGTAGCGCGTACGCATAACTTGCCGCTGATTGTCGATGCGGCGGCGGAAGAAGATTTGCAATGCTATTACCGTGTTGGCGCGGACCTGGTGATTTATAGCGGTGCGAAAGCCATTGAAGGGCCAACCAGCGGTCTGGTGATCGGCAAAACTCAGTATGTCGAGTGGGTAAAACGCCAGACAGCGGGTATTGGGAGGGCAATGAAGGTCGGCAAAGAAGGCATTCTCGGTCTGACCTGCGCCATTGAACTCTATCTGAACGCGCAGAAAGAGAGCGGCGCGGAAATGGTGGAAAAAATGACACCATTTATCAATACGCTGAATACTTTTAATGGCGTTAGCGCCCGCGTGGTATGGGATAGCGCAGGACGCGACATCGCCCGTGCAGAGATTAAGTTTGACGAAGCGGTGACCGGTATTGCCACGGGTGAACTGGTTGATGCGCTTAAACAGGGTGAGTACGCGATTTATTTCCGTGGCTATAAAGCCAACGAAGGGATTATTGAAGCGGATGTGCGCAGCGTCGATCGCGCACAACTGGAGATTGTGGCGCGTCGTATTGGTGACGTGACCCGGCAGGAGAAAAGAGCATGAAACTGACCCCTAACTTTTATCGCGATCGCGTTTGCCTGAACGTGCTGGCGGGTTCCAAAGAGAATGCCCGGGATATTTATGCGGCGGCTGAAGGTCATGTGCTGGTCGGCGTGCTCTCTAAAAATTACCCGGATGTTGAAAGCGCTGTGGCGGATATGCGCGAATATGCGGCGCTTATCGACAATGCGCTCTCTGTGGGCCTGGGAGCCGGTGATCCCAACCAGTCGGCGATGGTCAGTGAAATCTCCCGCCAGGTACAGCCACAGCACGTAAACCAGGTTTTTACCGGCGTCGCAACCAGCCGTGCGCTGCTGGGGCAGAATGAGACGGTGGTCAATGGTCTTGTGTCACCTACCGGAACGCCTGGTATGGTCAAAATCTCCACCGGGCCGCTGAGCAGCCAGTCTCCGGATGGCATTGTTCCACTAGAAACAGCTATCGCCCTGCTCAAAGACATGGGCGGCAGTTCGATTAAATACTTCCCGATGGGCGGTCTCAAGTGCCGTAACGAGTACAAGGCTGTGGCCGAAGCCTGCGCCCGTCATGACTTCTGGCTGGAGCCAACTGGCGGTATTGACCTGGATAACTTCGCGGAAATCCTGCAGATAGCGCTTGATGCAGGCGTGAGCAAAATCATTCCTCACATTTATAGTTCTATTATTGATAGGGTGAATGGAAACACTCGCCCGGATGATGTACGCCAGCTGCTGGCGATCACCAGGGCCTGTGTAGGTTAACTGACTGATGAGGAAAAAGACGTGCGATTCCCCAACCAACGTTTAGCACAGCTGTTTGACATGCTGCAAAACGAGGCGCTGCCGCAGGATGAGCTGGCGCAGCGGTTGTCGGTTTCCACACGTACTGTACGAGCGGATATCACCGCGCTGAATACGCTACTCACCCAGTATGGCGCACAGTTTGTTCTCAGTCGGGGCAACGGCTACCAGCTTAAAATTGACGATCCGGCAAGTTATCACGCGTTGCAAACGCAGCAACCAGAGCAGCTGTTGCGTATACCGCGTACCAGCCGGGAACGGGTTCACTGGCTGGTGGTCCGTTTTCTGACATCGGCTTTTTCGCTAAAGTTGGAAGATTTAGCTGATGAATGGTTCATCAGTCGGGCGACGCTGCAGAATGACATGGCGGAGGTGCGTGAACACCTGCAACGTTATCATCTGACGCTGGAAACGCGCCCCCGGCATGGAATGAAGCTGTTCGGTAGCGAGATGGCGATTCGGGCCTGTTTGACCGATCTTCTGTGGACGCTGGCACAGCAAGATCCTGCCCATCCGCTGGTAATGGAAGAGGCGCTCAATGCTGGCGTACCGCAGCAGTTGCAACCTGTTTTACAGGATATTTTTTCCCGTTTTCATATCAGCCTGACCGATGAGGGCGAGCTTTTTCTGCGCTTATATTGTGCGGTGGCGGTACGCAGGATTAGCGAGGGGTATCCACTTCCTGAGTTCGCCGCAGAAGAAGTCGAACATGCGGTGTGCCTTGCTACGCGGGAAATTGCGGCGGTATTGCACCAGTTGGCAGATAAACCGCTTTCCGTTTTTGAAGAAAACTGGCTGAAGGTGCATATTGCTGCCCGTCAGGTTCAGGAGATCGCCCCCAGTGCCATCAATGCTGACGATGATGAGGCGCTGGTTAATTACATCCTGCGTTTTATCAACACCCAGTACAACTATAACCTGCTGAATGACCAGCAACTGCATGCCGATCTGCTAACGCATATTAAGACGATGATCACCCGGGTACGCTACCAGATCATGATCCCTAATCCGCTGCTGGAAAATATTAAACAGCACTATCCAATGGCATGGGACATGACACTTGCTGCCGTGTCGGGATGGGGGAAATACACCCCGTATACGATCAGTGAAAATGAGATTGGCTTCCTTGTCCTGCATATTGGTGTTGGGCTGGAACGTAGTTACAACATCGGTTACCAACGACAGCCCCGTGTACTTCTGGTCTGTGATGCGGGAAATGCGATGGCAAGGATGATTGAAGCGGTGCTGGCGCGTAAGTATTCACAGATTGAAATTGTAAGTACCGTGACGCTGCGAGACTATGAACAACGGGACAGTATTAGCGAAGACTTTGTTATCTCTACTGCGCGAATTAGCGAAAAAGATAAGCCCGTAGTGATGATTGCGCCGTTTCCAACAGATTATCAACTGGAGCAAATTGGTAAACTGGTGCTGGTGGACAGGACCCGCCCATGGATGCTGGACAAATACTTCGATGCGACGCATTTTCGTATTGTCGACGGGCAAATGGATCAACAGACGCTGTTCAACACACTATGCCATCAGTTGCAGGATGAAGGTTTTGTGGATGCGGAGTTTGTCAGTTCGGTGGTGGAACGTGAGGCCATCGTTAGCACCATGCTGGGTGACGGCATTGCACTACCGCACGCGCTCGGTTTGCTGGCCAAGAAAACGGTGGTCTACACGGTCCTCGCTCCGCAGGGCATTGCCTGGGGAGATGAAACCGCACACGTGATCTTTTTACTCGCCATCAGCAAAAGCGAGTACGAAGAGGCGATGGCAATCTACGATATTTTCGTTACTTTTCTGCGCGAACGCGCCATGGCAAGACTCTGTACCTGCCGTGACTTTAACGAATTCAAAGCAGTTGCGATGGAGTGTGTGAGCCGGTTTTGACAGGCGGAAAACAGAACATCATCCGCCTGAAGTGTTAGCGCAAATGATGCACAACCTGGTTGCTGCTACCGCGCCAGATAAGCGCCGGGTCTTTGAGATCCTGAACAAATTTACCATCGACCAGCACGTTGATGAGATCCACCACCTGCATTTGCTCGGCATTGAGCTCATCGAGTTTGTAGCCAGTCCACACCCAGATATCTTTTCCCGGACACTCAGCGTGAATGCGCTGTACCAGTTTCAGAATATCCGGCACGTTTTGCGGATGAAGTGGATCGCCGCCCGACAGCGAGATCCCCTGACGATGGATCCGTGTATCGTTCAGATCGGCAATGATCTTGTCTTCCATCTCTGTGGTAAACGGCTGGCCGGAGTTTAGCCGCCAGGTGCTTTTGTTATAGCAGCCGGGGCATTCGTGCACGCACCCTGAAACAAACAGGGTACAGCGAGTGCCGGGACCGTTGACGATGTCGACAGGGTAATACTGGTGATAATTCATTTCGCTTAACCATGCCGGATGGCGTTTTGCTTATCCGGCCTACAATGTATGCACAGTTTGTAGGCCCGGTAAGCGTAGCGCCACCGGGCATAAAACCGTGAGGGATTAACCGAGTTGCCCATTACCTAAATGCTTAACGCGGCGCTTCACTTCTTCTTGCTTACCGGCATTAAACGGGCGTGCGTCCGGGCTGCCTAAATAACCGCATACACGGCGGGTCACCGACACGCGGGCTGCATCATGATTACCACATTTCGGGCAGGTGAAGCCTTTGCTGGTGCACTCAAACTCACCGGTAAAGCCGCACTCATAGCACTCATCGATAGGCGTGTTAGTACCGTAATACGGCACATGCTGGTAGCTGTAATCCCAGACGTCTTCCAGCGCTTTCAGGTTATGCTGAATGTTCGGATACTCGCCGTAGCAAATGAAGCCGCCATTCGCCAGCGGCGGGTACGGTGCTTCGAAATCGATCTTGTCGTAAGGATTAACCTTTTTCTCCACGTCGAGGTGGAAGCTGTTGGTGTAGTAACCCTTGTCGGTCACGCCCGGCACGACACCAAACTCGGCGGTATCCAGACGGCAGAAACGATCGCACAGGTTTTCACTCGGTGTGCTGTACAGGCTGAAGCCGTAACCGGTCTCGTCTTTCCACTGATCGACTGCCTTACGCAGACGTTCGACAATGGCAATGCCCTTGGCACGAAGCTCTTCGCTGTCGTACAAGTGCGTATCACCAAATAGCGCATTGATGGTCTCGTGAATACCGATATAGCCCAGAGAGATTGATGCACGGCCATTTTTGAAGATTTCAGACACGTCATCATCCGCTTTCAGGCGCACACCGCAGGCACCTTCCATATACAGGATTGGCGCTACGCGGGCTTTTACGCCTTCCAGACGAGCGATGCGGGTCATCAGCGCTTTACGCGCCAGCACCAGGCGATCGTCCAGCAACTTCCAGAAAGTGGCTTCGTCGCCGTGGGCTTCCAGCGCAATACGTGGCAGGTTGAGGCTGATCACGCCGAGGTTGTTACGACCGTCATGGATCTGCTCGCCGTTCTCGTTTTCCCAAACACCGAGGAAACTACGACAGCCCATCGGGGTTTTGAACGAACCGGTGACTTTTACGACCTGATCGTAGTTCAGGATGTCCGGGTACATACGCTTGCTCGCGCACTCCAGCGCCAGCTGTTTGATGTCATAGTTCGGATCGCCAAACTTATGGTTCAGACCGTCACGGATAGCGAACACCAGTTTCGGGAAGACGGCAGTTTTACGATTTTTACCCAGACCGGCAATACGGTTACGCAGGATGGACTGCTGAATCAAACGAGATTCCCAACTGGTACCCAGGCCAAAACCAAAGGTGACGAACGGCGTCTGACCATTGGCGGTATGCAGCGTGTTCACTTCATACTCGAGTGACTGGAATGCGTCATAGCACTCTTTCTCGGTACGGGAATGCGCATAACCGTCTGCATCCGGGATCTGCCACTCTTCAGCAGTTTTGCGGTGTTTGTTAAAGCTCTCGGTCACGAACGGTGCCAGGACTTCATCAATACGGTTAATGGTGGTGCCACCGTAAATATGGCTGGCAACCTGCGCGATGATTTGTGCCGTAACGGCGGTTGCAGTCGAGATAGATTTTGGCGGCTCAATCTCCGCGTTACCCATCTTAAAGCCCTGCGTCAGCATGCCTTTCAGGTCGATCAGCATGCAGTTAAACATCGGGAAGAATGGCGAGTAGTCGAGATCGTGATAGTGAATATCACCACGCTCGTGTGCCTGGACGACATCACGCGGCAGCAGGTGCTGACGTGCATAGTGTTTGGCGACGATACCGGCCAGCAGGTCGCGCTGGGTCGGGATCACTTTACTGTCTTTATTGGCGTTTTCGTTCAGCAGAGCTGAGTTGGTTTGTTCAACCAGACCACGAATTTCCTGGTTCAGACGGCCACGTTTTTCACGCTGTATATCACGATCGTGGCGGTATTCGATGTACGCACGGGCGAGTTGTTTGTACGGACCAGACATCAGCTGGTTTTCTACCGCTGTCTGGATCTCGTTGATATCGACCTGGCTGCGCTCATTCATCTGGCTGCTAACGACTTCTGCGACGGTGGCACAGTAATCTGCGTCATCGACTCCCGCTGCTTTAGCTGCACGCAGAATGGCTTCTTTGATGCGCTCTGATTTAAACGGCACTTTACAGCCATCTCGTTTCATCACATGCGGTGTCATGATCACTCCATATTTATAAGAACAGGTTATCCACAGAGGTTAGTGAGCGTTCATCGGTTTATTCATCTTTCTATCCAATGACTTCTCGCAATCCAGACCTCTTTTATCCACATTTCCACTGCTATGAAGGGAAATGTTGTTGTAGCAATTGTAGTCGATTAATACAACATATTGGGTCGGAGTGCATTTTAAGTTCTATATGTAGTGATTTGCATCAAGGATGTTTACGTTTTTATTGACGTAGCTCAAAGTAAAAACTGGAGCGTACAGATGACGGGCACTGCAGCCGATTGTAAATTGTGGTGAGAAAAATCTGATTAATTATTCAACAAAAACAGAAGGGTAGGCTGGATGCATGCAGAGAAGCCCGGCAGCGCTATACGCACCGGGCTTAAAACCAATTGCAAGCTATTTTTGCAGCCACCAGATAGCTTCAAAAGGACGCAATGTCATGTCCCCGGGCTGGCTGGCGACCTCGGCATAGTTGTGCATCAGCACCCGCCAGTTTCCACCGGTATGGATCGGTTGCCAGGGTTGGAAGGTCTCGCTCAGGTTGGCAATGACCAGCAGCCGCTGTCCTTGCCATTCTCGCTGATAGCACCACAGATGCGGGCTTTCCGGTAACAGATCCTCGTAGTCGCCCCAGGTGATAACTGGTTCAGTTTTGCGTAAGGCGATCAGTTTCTGATAGGCGTAAAATACCGAATCGGCATCATCAAGCGCTGCTGAGACATTGATATCAGCCGCGTTGTCGCACAGATTGATCCACGGCTCCCCCTGCGTAAAACCGGCATGTTTGCTACGATCCCAGTGCATCGGCGTGCGGCTGTTATCGCGGGATTTACTGGCGAGGATCGCCAGCAGCTCATCGGCATCACGCCCAGCGGCATTCAGTTCGGCAAACATATTGTGGCTTTCCACATCGCGATAATCGGTAATCTGTCGAAAATGCGGGTTGGTCATGCCAATCTCTTCGCCCTGGTAGATATAGGGTGTGCCCTGCATACCGTGCAGCACCATTGCCAGCATTTTGGCCGCAGGTATGCGGTATTTCCCTTCATCACCAAAGCGTGAAACGATGCGCGGCTGATCGTGGTTACACCAGAACAGTGCGTTCCAGGCGGTGTCGTGCATACCCTGCTGCCAGTGGCGAAACAGGGCTTTCAACGCCACATAATCTGGCTTTGCCAGTGTCCACTTTTCACCATTGGGGTAGTCTACTTTCAGGTGGTGGAAGTTGAAGGTCATCGACAATTCGCTGCCGTCCTGTGCGGCGTATTGCTGACAATGAGCAAGCGAAGTAGAGGACATCTCGCCCACCGTCATCAGATTACGTGGCGTGAAGACGTCACGGTTCATTTCGCGTAAAAATTCATGCACGCGTGGGCCATCGGTATAAAAACGGCGTCCATCACCGTCAGGATCGCTCGGGAAGTCCTGCTCTTTGGAGATAAGGTTCACGACGTCGAGGCGCAGTCCATCTACGCCGCGATCGGCCCAGAATTCACAGACTTTTTTCAGCTCCGCGCGCACTGCCGGGTTTTCCCAGTTCAGGTCAGCCTGCTCCTGGGCAAAGAGGTGCAGATAATACTGCTCGCTTTCAGCGTGCCAGCCCCAGGCGCTGCCACCGAATTTTGAACGCCAGTTATTCGGGCATGCGTCCGGTGTACCATCGCGCCAGATATAAAACTGACGATACGGACTGTCTTTATCCAGCGACTCGCGAAACCAGGCGTGTTGCGTCGAAGTATGGTTAAACACCATATCCAGAATAATACGGATGCCGCGCGTTTTCGCCTGCGCCACCAGTTCGTCAAAATCATCCAGCGTACCGTAGGCCGGGTCGACGGAAATGTAATCAGCGACATCGTAGCCGTTATCAACCTGCGGCGAAATGTAGAATGGCGTCAGCCAGATGGCATCTATCCCCAGTTTTTGCAGATAGTCGAGACGTTGTGTCACACCGCGTAAATCGCCAGTGCCGCTACCGGTTGTGTCCTGAAAACTCTTGGGGTAAATCTGATAGATAACGCCGTTTTGCCACCAGTGGGGAATATTCATCGTTATTTCCTGCAAATGCGATGGGGCGCAACTGCGCCCCGAAAAAAAGTCAGACAATCTGTAATGTGCCCTGACGGTATTTACGCTGGTAGATGAACGAGGTCAGTACCATCGGGATAACAATCGATATAACCATTGCCAGGCCAAATACCTGCCAGTAGGTTGGCTGGATGGAAAGGATGCCCGGCAAGCCGCCGACGCCAATACCATTCGCCATCACGCCGTTCAGACCGCACAGCAGTCCGGCAAGGCCGGAGCCGATCATCGCGCATAGCATCGGGAAACGGTATTTCAGGTTGATGCCGTACATTGCCGGTTCAGTCACTCCCAGATAAGCGGAGATCGCAGCAGGAACGGAAATTTCCCGCTCGTTATGTTTACGACTGGAGATAATGATGCCGACCACTGCAGAGGCCTGAGCGATATTCGACAGCGCAATGAGCGGCCACACAGGCGTTCCGCCCATGCTTTGAATCATCTGCATGTCGATAGCGAGCGTGGTCTGATGCACTCCGGTGATCACCAGTGGGGCGTACAGGAAGCCGAACAGCGCTGCGCCAATCGGAGCAAAACTGCCGGTCATCAGATGACGCACAGCAAAGGCGACACCATCGCCAATCCAGCGGCCAAACGGACCAATAAACGCATGGGCGAGGAACACCGCGAGGATCAGTGAGCACACCGGAACCACCACCAGATACAGGTAGTCCGGGACGATGCGTTTCAGGCGCGTTTCAATCAATCCAAGTGCCAGACCTGCCAGCAGAGCTGGAATGACCTGTGCCTGATAACCGACTTTTTCGATAGTAAACAGGCCGAAATTCCATACTTCCGGCACTTGCTGACCCAGCAGGTAGGCGTTCATCAGTTGCGGGGAAACCAGCGTGACGCCGAGCACAATGCCAAGGATCGGCGTACCGCCCATTTTCTTCACCGCAGACCAGCAGATCCCGACCGGCAGATAGAAGAAAATCGCCTCGCCAATCAGCCACAGAAAGTCATAAAGTGTTTTCAGTGAGGGATACATCTGCGCCAGCGTCTGGCCGTTGCTCATCGGCAGATCGCCGATCACGTTACGAAACCCTAAGATCAAGCCTCCGCTAATCAACGCCGGCAGCAGCGGGAAGAAGATCTCTGCGAAATGAGAAATCATCTGCTCGTGCCATTTCATGTTCTGCCGCGCGGCTTTTTTCGCCTGCTCTTTGTCGGCACTGGCCTGTCCGGTGGTCGCCAGCAGCGCTTTGTAGTAATCGCCCACCTCGGTGCCAATCACCACCTGGAACTGCCCGGCGTTGGTGAAACAGCCTTTGACCATCGGAAGTTGTTCGATCTCTTTCGGCCTGGCGTTCGCAGGCTGATTCAGCACAAAACGCAGGCGCGTGATGCAATGACTCACCGTGGCGATATTGTCGCGCCCGCCCACCAGCTCAATCAGCCGATCGATGTCTGCTTGTTTTATTTTGCTCATTATTAAGCCCTGTTGTTGACCTGGCGTCAGAGTATATCTTCGTTGAATATTTAAAAATGGGAACGTTCCCGAAACGTAGCGAAGATCACAAATTAACGCTCAGAAAGCGATCAGGAAAGGGTGGATGGGATGATGATTTGGCGCGGCTCGCTGCGGCCGTTGATCTGTTCGATCAGCTGTAAAGCCGCCTGTCGTCCGGCTTCGGCGTAACCGGGATCGACAGTGATGATCTCCGGATGGAGGAATTTCATCAGTGGTGTATTCCCCACACTCGCCAGTTGCAGATTATCGATCCGCTGCTCCTGCAAATATTTGCTGACCCCAAGGGCAAGGGTATCCGTCGCGCATACCAGGGCCGTGGTTTCCGGAGTAATGACATCTGCGGCATGCTCATAACCCTGCTTCATGGCGAGACCTGGCAGAGCAGCAACAGGATGCAGTTTATGTTTCTTGCAGAATGCAAGGTAAGCCTCATGGCGGCGCTTACCGGTGGTCACATCGCTATGGGGAACACCAAGAAAACTGATCTGGCGATGTTCACGGCCGTACAGACGTTGCATCAGAGTATGGATTGCACCCTCATCGTCATAACAGACGGAGGCGAAACCTTTGGCATCTCTTGCCAGTAGCACCAGAGAGTCCTGCCAGGAAGCGATCATGACTTCTGTAATACCGGTAAAACCAAACAGTACCACGCCGTCAATATTGCGACGTCTGAGCATGCCCAAATGCTCTTCTACCAGTTCAGGTGAAAACTGGCTTTCCATCATAATAGGATCGTAACCCTGCTCATAGAAGGCGGGCAGCATGGTCTGGACGGCGAGATTTTCTGAAAGTGAATCCAGGCGCGTGACGATAATTGCTACCACTTTGTCACTTTGCCCACGCATGGCGCGTGCGGAGCGGGAAGGGGAAAAACCGTGCTGATTCATTACCGCTTCAACACGTTCACGGGTGCGTTCGCTGACACCGCTTTCATTGTTGAGAACGCGGGAAACTGTTGATTTTCCCACGCCGCTTAAGCGGGCGATGTCTTTAATAGTCAGCCGATTCTGCATCCTGTTTTCCCGTAGCGCATTCAGTTTTAATTAAGAGGGTAACTTTACTCAAGTGGAGTGCAATGGGCAAAGTCTGCTTTATTTACTTTGTTATTCAGGCAATGTGTATACGTTTGGTTTAGTTACTGTGGTTTATCATACCGCCATAATTGCCACGAACCTTATGGTTTTCTGCGTATAATGCGCCGCGCAACTCACTCACTTACCGGAGGCTGTATGGATCCCGATCCCACCCCTCTCCCGAAACGGAGAAATAAACCTTTCCGGTAAGCCTGCTTTCACTGTCTTACCGGATATGTAAGACAGTGACGTTCTGACGTCCCTGTTGTGATTTTAGATTGCCATCAGGCAAGGCTTTGCTGTGCCTGATGTATTCACTGCGCCTGTGTTTACTGGCGCAGGGGGACTGCCTATGTTTAAAAATATTACCCGCCAGCTGTTTGCCCGGCTCAATCGTCATTTGCCGCATCGTCTGGTGCATCGCGATCCATTGCCCAATGCCCAGGCCGTTGCCAGCGCGCCGATCCCACCTTCCCTGAGCGAACATTGCCTGAAAATGGCGCTGATGGAAGAGGAAGCACTGTGGAAAACGTTTGATGCGCATCCTGAAGGCTTGAACGCCGCTGAAGTGGAAAGTGCCCGTGAGAAACACGGTGAAAACCAGTTGCCGGCACAGAAACCGTTGCCGTGGTGGGTGCATCTGTGGGTCTGTTACCGTAACCCATTTAATATTTTGCTCACCATTCTGGGCGGCATTTCCTATGCCACTGAGGATCTGTTTGCTGCAGGCGTAATTGCCCTGATGGTTGCTATCTCTACGTTACTGAATTTTGTGCAGGAGGCGCGTTCAACCAAAGCGGCAGATGCGCTGAAAGCGATGGTCAGCAACACCGCCACGGTACTGCGGGTGATCAACGAGAAAGGAGAAAACGGCTGGGTAGAGTTGCCGATCGACCAGCTTGTTCCTGGCGACATTATCAAACTGGCGGCAGGCGATATGATCCCGGCTGACTTACGCATCGTTCAGGCGCGTGACCTGTTTGTGGCGCAAGCCTCGCTTACCGGAGAATCACTGCCGGTTGAGAAAGTGGCGAACAGCCGAGACCCGCAGCAAAGCAACCCGCTGGAGTGCGATACCCTGTGCTTTATGGGCACCAACGTGGTGAGCGGTACGGCGCAGGCTATCGTCATTTCTACCGGGGCCAATACCTGGTTTGGACAACTGGCGGGTCGGGTTACTGAGCAGGAAAGCGAGCAGAATGCGTTCCAGAAAGGGATCAGCCGCGTCAGCATGCTGTTGATCCGTTTTATGCTGGTGATGGCACCTGTTGTGCTTATCATCAACGGTTATACCAAAGGGGACTGGTGGGAAGCGGCGCTGTTTGCTCTTTCTGTGGCGGTGGGACTGACGCCGGAAATGCTGCCCATGATCGTCACTTCCACGCTGGCGCGTGGTGCGGTGAAACTGTCGAAGCAAAAAGTTATCGTTAAGCACCTTGATGCCATCCAGAACTTTGGCGCGATGGATATTCTGTGCACCGATAAAACCGGTACGCTAACCCAGGACAAAATCGTGCTGGAGAATCATACCGATATCTCCGGTAAGCCCAGTGAGCATGTGCTGCATTCCGCGTGGCTGAACAGCCATTACCAGACCGGGCTGAAAAACCTGCTGGATACCGCGGTGCTGGAAGGTGTTGATGAAGAATCGGCCCGCCTGCTCTCTACCCGCTGGCAGAAAATCGATGAGATCCCGTTTGATTTCGAGCGCCGCCGGATGTCGGTGGTAGTGGCGGAAGAAACTGATGTGCATCAGCTGGTGTGCAAAGGGGCACTACAGGAGATCCTCAGTGTCTGTACCCAGGTGCGTCACAATGGCGAGATTGTTCCGCTGGATGACAATATGCTGCGTCGGGTTAAGCGCGTTACCGATACGCTTAACCGCCAGGGATTGCGCGTGGTGGCGGTGGCGACCAAATACCTGCCTGCACGTGAGGGAGATTATCAGCGTATTGATGAGTCCGACCTGATCCTCGAAGGATACATTGCGTTCCTCGATCCGCCGAAAGAGACCACCGCTCCGGCTCTGAAGGCGCTGAAGGCCAGCGGTATTACGGTGAAAATCCTCACCGGAGACAGCGAACTGGTGGCGGCAAAAGTCTGTCACGAAGTAGGTCTGGATGCGGGCGATGTGGTTATTGGTAGCAGCATTGAAGGGCTAAGCGATGACGAGCTGGCACAACTGGCCCAGAGCACGACGCTGTTTGCCCGTCTTACGCCGATGCACAAAGAGCGCATTGTCACGTTGCTGAAACGCGAAGGTCATGTGGTTGGATTTATGGGCGATGGCATTAACGATGCCCCGGCACTGCGTGCGGCGGATATTGGCATCTCCGTTGATGGTGCGGTCGATATTGCCCGTGAAGCGGCAGATATCATCCTGCTGGAAAAGAGCCTGATGGTACTGGAAGAAGGGGTCATCGAGGGGCGTCGTACCTTCTCGAATATGCTTAAGTATATCAAAATGACCGCCAGCTCTAACTTTGGTAACGTTTTTAGCGTGCTGGTGGCGAGCGCATTTCTGCCTTTCCTGCCAATGTTGCCGCTGCACTTACTGATTCAGAACCTGCTGTATGATGTATCCCAGGTTGCTATTCCTTTTGATAACGTTGATGAAGAGCAGATCAAAAAACCGCAGCGCTGGAATCCTGCCGAACTGGGCCGCTTTATGTTGTTCTTTGGGCCAATCAGCTCCATCTTCGATATTCTGACATTTTGTCTGATGTGGTTCGTCTTCCATGCCAATACGCCAGAACATCAGACGTTGTTCCAGTCTGGCTGGTTTGTGGTGGGTCTGCTGTCGCAAACGCTGATTGTGCATATGATCCGTACCCGCCGTGTACCGTTTATCCAGAGCCGTGCTGCATGGCCGTTAATGCTGATGACGCTGGTGGTCATGGTGGTGGGGATTGCGCTGCCATTCTCACCGTTGGCCAGCTACTTACAATTACAGGCTCTGCCGCTGAGCTACTTCCCGTGGCTGATTGCGATTCTGGCTGGTTACATGACATTGACCCAATTAGTGAAAGGTTTTTATAGCCGTCGCTACGGCTGGCAATAATCTTTTAGTTCTCTGCCGGATAGTGCTTGGGTCACTATCCGGCATTTTTTTATTTCATTCGAAGATATTACTCGACGATATTTCTGTTTTATTTTTATTGAAATACTAACAGGGCAAATTGGTAACAATCCCTTCCTCTCTCTTTGTTTTCTTATCAATAAAACGATCTGCGTTGCAAAAATGAAACACTGTGCTAAAAATTATTAGCGTTGACGTTTTTTTGTGAAGGCAGTCAGTGAAATAAATTGTTACACCAGTTAGTCTGCACAGGTAACGTCGTAAAGAAAGTTTCTCGCTGCCCATTTCTAATTCCGGCAGTCATTTGCTCTGCAAGCTATTCCTGTTAATGGATATTATGAACTTCTGGAGAAGGACAAATGAAACTGACAAAAAACCTGTTAAGTCTGTGCATTGGTGTATCAGTATTACTGACCAGCCATTCAACGTTGGCCCAAACTTTTCGCGCCGCAGATGTTCACCCGGCTGATTACCCGAACGTTGTGGCAGTGAAGCACATGGGAGAGAAGCTGAGTGCTGCAACGGATGGTCGTCTGGAGATTAAAACATTTCCGGGTGGCGTGTTGGGCGACGAAAAACAGATGATTGAGCAGGCACAATTAGGCGCTATCGATATTATTCGTGTCTCGATGACGCCAGTAGCAGCAATACTCCCTGAGATTAACGTGTTTACACTGCCGTATATTTTCCGCGATGAAAACCATATGCATCAGGTGCTTGACGGTATGATTGGCCAGGAAATTGGCGATCGCCTGACGGCAAACAGTAAATCACGTCTGGTGTTTCTCGGCTGGATGGATGCCGGAACACGTAACCTGATTACCAAAAACCCGGTGGTTAAACCGGAAGATTTGCACGGTATGAAAATCCGCGTTCAGGCGAGCCCGATCGCGCTGGATACTTTAAAAGCAATGGGCGCTAACTCCATTGTAATGGGCGTCAGCGAAGTGTTTAGCGGAATGCAGACTGGCGTCATTGACGGAACGGAAAATAACCCGCCAACGTTTGTTGCGCACAACTATTTGCCTGTCGTTAAAAACTATACCTGGAGTAAACATTTTATTATCCCGGAGCTATTTCTTTTCTCGAAGGCTAAATGGGATAAATTGAAAAAAGAGGACCAGGATCTCATCATTAAACTCGCTAAAGAAGCGCAAGTAGAACAGCGCAAGCTCTGGGCTGCCTATAATGAGAAGTCTCTGGAAACCATGAAAGCTAATGGCGTTCAGTTCCATGATATTGATACCGATTATTTCTTTAAAGCCACGCAATCGGTAAGGGATAATTACGGTAAAGAACACCAGGATTTGATCAAACGTATTCAGGATGTGAAGTAATTTATTGGGCGGGTGGGATTAACCATCCGTCTGAATCTTTTGATTAATTCGAGGTGATGATGATGGGTGAATGCTATTCATCAGTAATGGATTTTCTTTACCGGATCTCAATGTGGATTGCCGGAGTCGCATTATTGGTTATGGTCGCCATTATTCCTGTCGGGATATTTGCACGTTATGTTCTGAATAATGCACTGTCATGGCCTGAGCCAGTCGCCATTCTCTGTATGGTGACATTCACCTTTATTGGCGCGGCGGTAAGCTATCGCGCAGGTTCCCATATCGCGGTGAGTATGGTCACTGATCGCCTGGGAGATTCCGCCCGTCGCTACTGCTCGATTGTCGCTGATCTCATGCTGATTGCGATAAGCCTGTTCATTCTCTGGTACGGAACCACGCTGTGTCTTGAATTGTGGGATCAAGCCGTCGCGGAATTCCCGCTTCTCAGTGCCGGGCAAAACTATCTCCCGCTGCCCATTGGTTCTGCCATCACGCTACTTTTTATTGCTGAAAAGATTTGTCGTGGTCCGCAGTATCAGCGTCCTGTTGTCATGCTGGGATCGACCAGCTAGTTACCGCCCCCATTTCATAAAGGAAAGCAGATGGATGCATTTATTCTCGTCTTTACGCTCGGCATTATGCTGGCGATTGGGGTACCGGTAGCGTACGCGGTTGGTATTAGCGCCATCATTGGGGCCTGGTATATTGATATCCCGCTGGAAGCGGTGATGATCCAACTGACCAGCGGCGTGAACAAATTTTCATTGCTGGCTATCCCGTTCTTTATTCTGGCCGGAGCGATTATGGCCGAAGGCGGGATTGCTCGTCGGCTGGTGAATTTTGCCTATATTTTCGTTGGCTTCATTCGCGGTGGGCTGTCGCTGGTTAACATTGTGGCTTCCACCTTTTTTGGCGCGATTTCCGGATCATCCGTGGCAGACACCGCCTCCATCGGTTCGGTGATGATCCCGGAGATGGACAAAAAAGGTTACCCACGTGACTTTGCTGCGGCGGTGACCGCCAGTGGATCGGTACAGGCGATCCTTACGCCACCCAGCCATAACTCCGTTATTTACTCGCTGGCGACCGGCGGTACGGTTTCGATTGCTGCGCTGTTCATCGCCGGGATCCTGCCTGGTTTGTTGTTAAGCTTTAGCCTGATGGTGATGTGCGTGGCGTTTGCGCACAAGCGTGGTTATCCGAAAGGCGAGCGCGTACCGTTTCGTCAGGCATTGAAGATTTTTGTTGATACGCTGTGGGGCCTGATGACGGTGGTTATCATCATGGGTGGCATCCTATCAGGTATCTTTACCGCGACGGAGTCAGCGGCGATTGCCTGCCTGTGGGCCTTCTTTGTCACGATGTTTATCTATCGCGACTATAAGTGGTCTGAGCTACCGAAACTGATGTTCCGCACGGTGAAAACGGTCACTATCGTCATGATTTTGATTGGTTTTGCTGCCGCGTTCGGCGCGGTGATGACCTATATGCAGTTGCCGATGCGCATCACCGAAGCCTTTACCAGCATCTCGGATAACAAATACGTCATCCTGATGTGTATTAACATTATGCTGCTACTGATCGGTACATTGATGGATATGGCACCGCTGATCCTGATCCTGACGCCGGTCCTGTTGCCTGTAACCAACGCGCTCGGTATTGATCCGGTCCATTTTGGTATGATCATGCTGGTTAACTTAGGGATTGGGCTAATTACGCCGCCGGTAGGATCGGTGTTGTTTGTTGCCAGTGCGGTGAGTAAGCAGAAGATTGAACAAGTGGTGAAGGCGATGCTGCCGTTCTACGCCGTACTTTTTCTGGTACTGATGTTAGTGACGTATATTCCGGCGATTTCGTTATTCCTGCCGAAATTGTTTGGCGTGCTGTGATTGCCATGCAGTGACAAAAATCCGGGCTTTCGCGCCCGGATTTCTTCATTGTTTAGCGACGAACGGCGATCGCTTCAATCTCGATTTTCACGTCTTTCGGCAGACGGGCAACTTCCACGCAAGAGCGCGCAGGGAAGGTGGCGTTGTGCTCGGTGAAGAACGCTTCGTAGGTGGCGTTAACGGTGGCGAAATCGTTCAGGTCTTTAACGAACACGGTTGTTTTTACGATGTCGCCGACTTTCAGGCCTGCAGCTTCTACGATTGCCTTCACGTTTTCCAGCGACTGACGCGCCTGAGCGGACACGTCTTCCGATACGCTACCGGTTTTTGGATCGACCGGGATCTGACCGGAAGTGATGATCATGCTACCCAGGTCTACGCCCTGAACGTATGGGCCGATTGCTGCTGGTGCATTTTCCGTCGCGATAGTCTTGCTCATGATTTCTCCTGAATTACAGCGGTAATAGAATGTTCCCGGTCATTATAGGGAGCCGGGAATTCATTACCAACCCCAATTAGTTGGCCAGCACCACATAATGCGAAAACTCTTTTTCACAGTATTTGCATTTGAGTGCGATGTCATCGGCGCGCTTTTTCACTGCAAAACTGGATGAAACCGGCTCAGCATGGCTGATGCAGTTGCTGTTCGGGCATACCAGCACATTATCGATACGCTCCGGCAGGCTGGGGCGCGATTTACCCACGACGTCATAGTCGTCAATGCGATTTACCGTCGCTTGTGGAGCGTACAGGGACAACTGGTTAACCTGCTCGTCGGTCAGGAAGGTATTTTCAATTTTAATCAGGTCCTTACGGCCCATCTCGCCAGACGGCAGGTTCAGACCGATAGTGATACGCTGGTCGGTCTCTGTCAGTTTGAACAGCGTCAGCAGCTTGAAACCAACCTGTGCGGGAATATGGTCAATCACAGTGCCACGTTTGATGGCTTCTACTTGCAGTTTGTTATCGTGTGTCATCGTCATTTCCCCTTACAGTGCCAGATCGCGGTTCAGAACCAGTGCCAGTAACGCCTGGCGAGCGAATATCCCGTTGCCTGCCTGCTGGAAATACCAGGCATGTGGCGTCTTATCAACGTCGGTAGTGATCTCATCGATACGCGGCAGCGGATGCAGAACTTTCATATTCTCTCTCGCACCATTCAGATCGCTGGCGCGCAGAACAAACTGTGCTTTCACGTTGGCGTATTCAGACGGGTCCAGACGTTCTTTCTGTACGCGGGTCATATAGAGAATGTCCACTTCCGCCATCACCTCTTCGATAGTGCCATGCAGGCTCCAGGCGATACCTTTTTCATTCAGCATATCCAGAATGTATTGCGGCATTGCCAGCGCATCCGGGGCGATAAAGTAGAAGCGGTTGCCCTCAAATTTCGCCAGTGCCTGGGTCAGGGAGTGGACGGTACGACCATATTTCAGGTCGCCTACCATCGCTATCTGCAGATTGTCCAGGCGGCCCTGAGTTTCCTGAATGGTGAACAGATCCAGCAGGGTTTGCGTCGGATGCTGGTTGGAGCCGTCACCCGCATTCAGTACCGGCACATTGCCGGAGAATTCAGTTGCCAGACGCGCGGCGCCTTCCTGCGGATGACGCATCACAATGGCATCAACATAGGTGCTGATGACGGAAATGGTGTCGGCCAGCGTTTCACCTTTTTTGCCCAGGGATGTGTTGCTGCTGTCGGAGAACCCAACCACGCTGGCACCCAGACGGTGCATCGAGGTTTCAAATGATAAACGGGTACGGGTTGACGCCTCGAAGAAGCAACTGGCGATTACCTTATGTTTTAACAGTTCCGGTTGCGGGTTTGCTTTGAGTTTCGCCGCCGTCGCGAGGACCAGATTCAGATCATCGCGGCTGAGGTCGTTTATGGAAATGATGTGTTTTTGATAGAGCGGGTTAGCCATGTTTATCTCCTGACGCCTGGGCAAAAAAAAAGCCCCTCAATTGAGGGGCTTGGAATAGGTGATCAACGGGAAGAAAAACGGCAGGCCAGCGTCTTTTTTCAGACGCGGTAAGACAAAATGTCGTACACACTGAACCATACATCCTCCCGGCAAATTGTCCGCGATTATACTCAGCTACGTTATGGGATCAAGCAAATAATGCACAAATTATTCATCGCAAACGGTTCTTATGAATTTTAATTCATCTTTAGTAAATAATTAATCTGCTTGTGGACTAGCGCAGTTCGCTGAACTACCCGAGGTGCGACCCAGACAATACTGCTGCCGGCAACGACTCCCAGAACTTCCGGCAATGCGTGATAATCGAGGATTCTGGCAACGGCCCGGCCATATCCCGCTGCGGTGTGGATAAGGATAAATTCGCTATTGTGCTCTATGCTGACCACCATTTCAGAAATAGAGCGGGCGGCATCCGGCGCAGGGCGCAACTGGGGATTTGTAGAATAAATTTTTTGCCCTTTTGTATTTCTTATTTTTATAGCTCCGAGCAATTTCAGCAGGCGTGAGACAGTAGACTGGCTGATGCCGGCAAACCCCTGGTTTTGCAGTTCACAGCGGATGGCTTCCTGTGACAGGTAGCGTTTTTCTGTAATCAGGCGCTGACAAACCGCCAGCAGCAGTTGCTCTTTGGCAGAGTAATCATCGTATTCCTTCATAAAGACACCTTATATTTATTATTTATATCAATGCGATGGCGAAATTCACCATATTTTCCGTATCGATAACGGATCAAACGGGCGGTTGGGCAGAAAAACGAGAGAGTGCTCAAAAAAGCCGTCGATATCCGACGGCAAAAGGGCTACAGCATGGCGCCTATGCTTAAGACCGCCATGTTCAGCAGCGTGAGAATGAGCAGTAATGGGGCGACCCATTTCAGGTATCGCACGTAAGGTACGCGAGCAATGGCCAGTCCCCCCATTACCACCGCAGAGGTAGGGGTAACCAGATTCACAATGCCGGAAGCGGACTGGTACGCAGTGACAACCAGATCTCTTTGCACATGGGCGAAGTCTGCCAGCGGAGCCATTATTGGCATGGTAAGTACTGCAAGCCCGGAGGAGGAAGGCACCAGGAAGGACAGCAAAACTTCCAACCAGTAGGTAACATTGATGAAAATGGTGGTAGAAAGGCCAGAGACTAAATTCTCGGCGCTGTGCAGAATCGTGTGGGTAATCATGCCGTTATCCATCACCACGACGATGCCGCGGGCAATACCGATAATTAGCGCGACACCAAGCAGATCCCGCGCGCCGTCGATGAACGTGCTGGTAAATGCTTCTTCGCTCATTCTGGCTATCACGCCCACGATAATTGCAGCAGCCAGAAAGACGCCGGATATTTCCGCCATCCACCACCCGAGTACAGCGACCCCATAAATCATCACCGCAAAGGCGGCAGCGAAAATAAACAGGATTGCTTTACGCGTAGCCGTGAACTCAAGGTTGGTATCGGCGCGATTACCGAGAAAATGAGCGCGGTTTTCCTCCAGTTTGTCCGCTACGATAGACAGCTCTGGATGACTGCGAACTTTTCGGGCATAGCGCATCACCCACACGACGCAGATAACATACCCGACGAGCAGTAGCAGAATGCGCATCAACATCCCCTGGGTAAAAGGGATCCCGGCTGCGTTAGCAGCGATGACTGTCGCAAAGGGGTTAATCGTCGAACCGAGTGTGCCAATACCAGCGCCGAGCAGAACGGTAGCGGCGGCAACTAACGGATCGAAGCGGGCGGCCATCATTACCGGAACTAATAATGTGTAGAAAGGGAGTGACTCTTCTGCCATCCCGTAAATCGTTCCTCCGGCAGCAAAAAGTCCCATCAGGATGGGGATCATCCACTCCTCTTTACCGTTAAGTCTCACCGTCACGCGTTCAATTCCGGCGTCGATGGCACCTGTTTTATTCACAACCCCCAAAAAACCGCCGATGATCAGGACAAACAACGCCACATCAATTGCACCGGCGGTGTAGGTTTCATGGTTATAAAGACCGTCGATTGGTGCCAGTAATACTGCGGTAAAACCTTGTGGATGGGCCTCTGTGGGGGCGTAAGTGCCAGCAACCGGTACTTCTTTGCCCAGTGTGTCATTCATCGCCATCTGGTATTTCCCTGCCGGGACTATCCAGGTCATGACGGCGACAAGTGCAATGAGAATAAACAGGATGGTATATGCGCTGGGAAATTTGAATTTGCCCATGATGTTCTCCGGATAGCTCGGGCATACATCGCCTGGCGACATATGCCCTGAGGGATTAGTCGCCGAGTGTCGCTACCATGACCGCTTTGATGCTATGCATCCGGTTCTCTGCTTCGTCGAAGACGATCGAGTGAACTGACTCGAATACTTCTTCTGTGACTTCCAGCCCTTTCAGGCCGTAAGCCGCTTCGATTTCACGTCCTACTTTGGTGTGCTCGTTATGGAAGGCCGGCAGGCAGTGCATAAATTTCACATTAGGGTTGCCGGTGGCCTTGATGACCTGTTGGTTAACCTGGTAGGGCGTCATCAGGCTGACGCGTTCCGCCCATGCTTCTTTTGGCTCGCCCATTGAGACCCAGACATCGGTATAGAGGAAATCCACGTCGTAGACGCCTTCAGCGACATCGTCGGTGAGCGTAATGCGCGCACCAGTAACACTGGCGATTTCACGGCATTCGGCGACCAGAGCTTCATCTGGCCAGAAGGATTTTGGTGCGACCAGGCGAATATCCATGCCCATTTTTGCCGCGCCGACCATCAGCGAATTGCCCATGTTGTTACGGGCATCCCCGAGGTAAGCAAAACTCAGTTCAGGTAGAGTTCTACCCGGTGCGTGTTCCAGCATTGTCATCAGATCGGCGAGGATCTGCGTAGGGTGAAATTCATTCGTCAGCCCATTCCATACCGGAACACCGGCGTACTCACCCAGCTCCTCAACGATGTCCTGGCCATAGCCACGGTATTCGATGCCGTCATACATACGACCCAAAACGCGGGCGGTATCTTTCATCGACTCTTTATGACCAATCTGCGAGCCGCTTGGGCCGAGATAGGTCACTTGCGCACCCTGGTCGAAAGCGCCGACTTCAAAGGCGCAACGGGTGCGAGTAGAGGTTTTTTCAAAGATCAGCGCGATGTTCTTGCCGATTAGTGTTTGTCTTTCACGCCCGGCTTTTTTCGCGGTTTTTAGCTCGATAGCCAGATCGATGAGGTACTGGATCTCGGTGGGGGTGTAGTCGAGAAGTTTTAGAAAGTTGCGATTTTTCAGTGAAATAGCCATAAATAGGTCCTTAAGTCGTAGCAGGCAGGATGGCAACTTCGCCTTATCCGGCCTGCGGGTTCGTGCCATCAGGTAAAAGGGGTTTATGCGTCGACGGTTTCGCTGCGAATCAGCGTGCCTTTGTCTCCGCTGAGAATGGACGTGCCGTCAGCCAGCGAACCGATGCCCGCAATGCCGTGGCAGCGGCTGACAAACTCGGCGCAGGCCGTGACTTTGGGCCCCATTGAACCGGCGTCGAATTGCATTTCGCTGAGTAGCTCCGGAGTGACCTGAGCCAGCGGGCGTTGAGTGGGTTTGCCCCAGTCGAGGTATACGGCGTCGGCATCTGTCAGGATCAGCAGCGCATTGGCATGGATTTGGCTGGCGAGGAGGGCTGCGGAGAGATCTTTGTCGATCACCGCTTCAATACCGTGGTAGCCATCGGCCTTCTCCACCACGGGCACACCACCGCCACCGTTGCAAATAACCAGATGATCGCGGGCGATCAGGGTACGAATCGCGTCGCTTTCAACAATGCGCTTGGGTTGTGGAGAGGGGACCACCCGGCGGAATGCTTTACCGTCGGCTTTGAAAACCCAGCCCTTTTCCGCCTGTAATGTCCTGGCCTGGATGTCGTCGTAAATCGGTCCGATATATTTGGTTGGGTTGCTGAATGCCGGATCGCTGGCATCGACTTCAACCTGCGTCAGCAGGACGCTAATTTCACGCTGCGGAAGCTGATTTTTCAGCGCCTGCTGTAGCATGTAGCCGATCATGCCCTGGCTCTCCGCGCCGAGAATGTCGAGCGGATAGGGGGTGACGCTGGCGTAGGCACTGTTTTGTAACGCCAGCAGTCCGACCTGCGGGCCGTTGCCATGCACCAGGATCACGCGCCACTGCTGCGTGAGCTGGGCGATGGTTTTTGCTGCCAGCTCAATATTTTTACGTTGAATATCTGCTTCCAGCGGCTCGCCACGTTTGAGCAGCGCGTTGCCACCGAGGGCGACAACCAGAGTAGGTTTGTTTTCCATGACGTCCCCTTAAATACCGTCGCGTTCCAGCGGGCAACTCATGCAGCGCGCACCGCCGCGACCTCGTCCAAGTTCGTCGCCTGGAATGGGTAAAACGGTGATTCCGGCTTTATCGTATTTTTCGTTGGTCCAGATGTTGCGCTCATAACCCACTACGACGCCGGGGCGCAGAGTGAGGACGTTGTTCGCATCATTCCACTGCTCACGTTCGGCTTCGAAAGCGTCACCACCGGTGGTGATTAAGCGAATTTGATCAAGGCCCAGGGCTTTTTCGAGGGCATGTACCAGGGTGTTTTCCTGAGTTCGTTTCAGGCCGCCGCGTCCATCTGGCGTCAGGGTCCAGCACTGAACGTCAGGGCGAACGACTTCCGGGTAGACGGAGAAGGTATTGATATCGATATGGGTCATAACGGTATCGAGATGCATACAGGAGCGATGTTTTGGCAGTTCTACGGCGATCACGCGTTCAGCCTGGCGATGCCTGAATAGCGACTGGGCAAGAAACTCGATTCCCTGTGGGGTTGTCCGTTCAGACATGCCGATCAGCACTGCGCCACGGCCAATGACCAGCACATCACCACCTTCTAACGTGGCATGGTCATAATTAATATTTTCATCACCGAAATATTTAATAAAATCACCATCGGCAAATTGCGGATGCCAGCGATAAATTGCCCGGAGATTATTGGTTTCCCGCTGACGGGCTGTTTTGGCCATCGGATTAATAGACACACCGTTATATATCCAGCATGAAGTGTCGCGAGTAAATAAGTGATTCGGTAATGGCTTCATAATAAAATCATTAATATCATGAGTGTCGACTACCATATTTTTGATTGAAGCGGGGATTTCTCCGTAGGTCAGACCGCCGCTTAAATGCCGGGCGAGTTCCCGGTGCGACATATCTGCCAGCCAGGCGCGAATATCGGTAGCGAAAGCGGGGCCAAGGCGGTAATCAGAAATTTGCGTATCCAGTAACCAGCTTTTTGCGTCAGGGATATCAAGAGTTTGTGTCAATAAATCAGTGAGTAACAGAACTTCAATTCCCTGCTGACGCAGTGTGTCGGCGAAAATGTCATGTTCTTCACCCGCACGTTCTACTGAAAGAACATCATCAAAAAGCAGCTCCTGACAGTTCGATGGCGTCAGCCTTTTTAAACTGAGATTAGGACGATGTAGCATCACGCTACGTAATTGACCGATTTCGGAACCGACATAATGCTTTTCCATCATTATCCCTTTAACGTGATTGTAAAAAATAAAGAGGAGGTGCCTGCAAATAATATTTTTGCAGTCATGATTTTTCAGCTAATTGCGGGATCTATATTTAGACCTTATCTGACATAGAAATGTGATTTCTTTCACAGTAGAGCGGACGTTTTATTTTTCTTTTTTAATATATGACAGAGTTCTGAGAAATTAAAAAATAATAGGGTGTTGAATTGAATTAATACGCAGGAATATGTCTTGTTATTTGTTCGTGTTAATTGTTTGTGTGTTTTCTTAAATATAGTGAATTTAATAATTTGTTGATTTTTAATGGTTTATTTTTCATCTTTGAATGGTTATGCGATTTTTTAATTTTATTATTTGTGGTTTAACTTTTATTTTCAAATAAATATGAGGATATACAGGCATTATGAAGGGAGAGTGAAATGTGACCTGTTGCGGGTTTTTCTAATAAAATTTTGTAAAACAGTAGGTTACATAACATCAGGGAAAGAGGGGATCATGAGTTATGCATAGTTTATGCATAACTCATCCTGGATATTAACAACTGACCAACATCATCAGCGATAAACATGCGTTGACGCAAAATATCAGTAACCAGGAGTTGTATGGCAGACGGTTTTTTCGTATAACAACCAAAATGAAACGTTGTTTTAGTTGAGGGTTTTGAAATGATTATTGGCAATATTCACCACCTGGAAGCATGGCTGCCAGAAGAGTTGCGACAGGCGATTGAGCACATTAAAGCGCATGTGACGGATGAAACTGAAAAAGGTAAGCATGACATCGATGGCAATCGCCTGTTTTATCTGATTGCAGAAGATATGACCGAGCCGTTCGAGCAGCGCCGTGCCGAGTACCATGCCCGTTATCTTGATATTCAGATCCTGCTCAAAGGCCAGGAAGGGATGACTTTCAGCACATTGCCTGCGGGTGCGCCGGAGACCGACTGGCTGGAGGATAAAGATATCGCCTTTTTACCGGAAGGGGCTGAGGAGAAAACGGTTGTACTGAATGAAGGTGACTTTGTGGTGTTCTATCCAGGAGAGGTTCATAAGCCGCTGTGTGCGGTGGGTAAGCCTGCGCTGGTACGCAAAGCTGTGGTGAAAATGCTGGTGGCGTAGAATATATTGTGATGCCGGATGAGACGCCATCCGGCACTTCCGTCATGTAATATAGTCACTTCGCTAACGTCGCGACCATCACCGCTTTGATTGTGTGCATGCGGTTTTCTGCCTGATCGAATACCACACTGGCGGGTGACTCGAAGACCTCGTCTGTCACTTCCATACCGCCATGCAGACCGTACTCTTCCGCCATTTTTTTGCCAAGCGTGGTCTGATCGTCATGAAATGCAGGCAAGCAGTGCAAGAATTTCACCTGCGGGTTGCCGGTCAGCTCCATCATGCTGCTGTTGACCTGATATTTACGCAGTAACGCAATACGCTCGGCCCATTTCTCTTTCGCTTCACCCATTGATACCCAAACGTCGGTATAGATGAAATCTGCACCTTTAACGCCTGTGGCAACATCTTCAGTCAGCGTTATATTACCGCCGTTTTTCTGTGCCAGGGCTTTGCATTCCGCAACCAGATTTTCTTCAGGCCAGCAGGCTTGTGGCGCAACCAGACGCAAATCCAGCCCCGTTAACGCTGCTGCTTCCAGCATCGAGTTCCCCATATTGTTGCGGGCATCGCCGGTATATACCAGCGTCATCTCATTAAACGCTTTACCCGGCAGATGTTCTTGCATAGTTAACAGATCGGCCAGTAACTGAGTGGGGTGAAATTCGTTAGTTAACCCATTCCATACCGGAACCCCGGCATACTCCGCCAGTGTCTCAACGACCTCCTGTCCGTGGCCCCGGTACTGAATACCGTCGTACATGCGACCGAGCACTCGGGCGGTATCTTTAATCGACTCTTTATGACCAATCTGACTGCCGCTTGGCCCGAGATACGTTACGCGAGCGCCCTGATCGTATGCGGCAACTTCGAAAGAGCAACGGGTACGGGTCGAGTCTTTTTCGAAGATGAGCGCGATGTTTTTGCCGGTCAGTTTGGCGATCTCTGTGCCGTTTTTCTTATCCACCTTTAGTTGTGCGGCGAGTTGTAGCAGTGATGCGAGTTCAGCAGAGGTGAAATCAAGCAGTTTCAAAAAATGCTTCTGATAAAGTGCAGACATGGTTCCCTCACATGGCTTAAGCCATTTATTGAATTAAAATTCAATTTATATGGATATTTATTCGTTTGCAACCTTGTTTAACAAATCTTTCCTGGAAAGGTGGAGGCAATGTCAGCGGTATGTGACAATAAGAGTATCGGCAGGACATTATGAGGAACGAGCCATGGCAAACCCGGAACACCTGGAAGAACAGCGTGAAGAAACACGCTTGATTATTGAAGAATTACTTGAAGATGGCAGCGATCCTGATGCGCTGTATACCATCGAGCATCACCTTTCCGCAGATGATTTTGAAACCCTGGAAAAAGCAGCAGTAGAAGCCTTCAAACTGGGTTATGAAGTGACCGAGCCGGAAGAGCTGGAAGTGGAAGAGGGCGACACGGTAATTTGCTGTGACATCCTCAGCGAATGTGCTCTGAACGCCGAGCTGATTGACTCCCAGGTTGAGCAACTGATGAACCTGGCTGAAAAATTTGATGTGGAGTACGACGGGTGGGGTACTTATTTTGAAGACCCTAACGGCGAAGAAGGTGAAGACGGCGACGATGAAGATTTCGTCGACGAAGATGATGATGGCGTGCGTCACTAAATCATCTGCTGACCTACGGCAGCGTTTGCTGTCGTAGGGCAAGGACAACGTATGGATTACCCGCAAATACTCTCCCCGATCCTGAACTTCCTGCACTGCAAAACACCCCAGGCATGGCTTGATAAAGCGCGAGACCCGGAACATCTACCTCTGTTACTGACCGACCACCTCATTTGTGAACTGAAAGCGGCGCAAACCGCGATGTTGCTGGTGCGTAAATATGTCGCTGATAAGCAGGGAGCGCAGGCGCTGCTGGAGTGGCTGAAACCCTATGAGGCCTTTGCCTTCCGGGAAGGGGAAGAACCTGATTTCATCTCACTGAATAAGCAGATCGGCAAAAGTGTGATGCCGCAAACTGACGACCCATGGGGACGACAGCTTATCGACAGCATGGTTTTGTTGATCAAAGAAGAGTTACACCACTTCTGGCAGGTGCGGGAGGCGATGATGAGTCGCAATATTCCGTATATCAAAATTACTGCCAGCCGTTATGCCAAAGGCATGCTCAAAGAGGTGCGAACCCATGAGCCGTTAACGCTGATTGATAAGCTCATTTGCGGCGCGTATATCGAGGCGCGTTCCTGCGAACGTTTCGCTGCTCTGGCACCGTATCTGGATGACGAGTTACAGGCATTTTATCTGTCGTTGCTCCGTTCAGAGGCGCGCCATTATCAGGATTATCTGGCGCTGGCACAGCAGGTTTCTGCACACGATATCAGTGAAAGAGTACGATTTTTTGGTGAAGTAGAAGCTTCGCTGATCTTATCCCCGGACGATGAGTTCCGTTTTCACAGTGGCGTACCGGTCATCTCTAAAATTCGGTAGTTTTTGCTGTTGCCCAGTGACAGGATGTCTGCAGACGTTAAGAATGTCTCTTTTTGGGACAAGGATTACCAATGAACTGGACACATGTATTACTCGCTGCTTACGTAGGCGTGGTTATCGCCATCGTGGTGGGCATCTTTCGCAAAAAAGGCTGGGTGGGGAAAATCTCCGGCGCGGTTTTCATGGTGATAGCGATCATTGCGTGGAACGTTTTTGACGTGCATTACCTGATCCCCCGGGAAAATGCAGCCTCAGGTCAGACCGAAGAACAAAAATTTGATGCCGCGATGGCAACCCTGCCAACGATGATCGTGCTAAAAGAGCAGGAACCCGCATTATGGCAGCGTATTCGCATGCAGGCCCTGCAGATGCGAAAAGAGGGTAAAAGCGAGCAGGAGATGATTGATGCGGTACAACCGCAGATATTGCAGATTCAGATGGCACGCTTACAGAATGCGCCGGACGAGAACGTCACGGCCTATATGAAAATCAACCTTGAACAGATTGCGGCAGTGCAAAAGAAAGGGGATGACGAGTGCTTCCGTTTTCTGTTTCCGGCGGTGAAAGGTGGAATTAACCCGGTCCATTTGATTGCGAAGGATATTATTCAGCGGCGGATGGAGAGCGATGCTGCAATGATGCGTGCTGCCTATGGGCCAAACCGACACACGGTTACGGAAACTGAACGTCAGCAGGCAACACAGGATGTGCAGACAGTCGTGCCACCGTTAGTGCAGCGTTATGGCCATGATATTGAAATCATGGCTGATCCACAGAAAGGCGTTGGTAAAGAGAAGATTGCCTGCGATCTGGTGCAGGACTTCTGGTCGCAGGTACTGAAACTGCCTGCGGCAAATGCGGCCGGCGTTATTCGCCTGTCGGTCGCACCTGACATGCAGTAAAACTTAAAGGGGTTTGAGCATCCGCACTTCACAATCGACGTGCCCGGTACAGCCCAATGGTTCGCTGATGTGCTCAAACCCTAAATGTTCATACAGGCCAATCGCCTCACGCAAAAAGGCAGTGGTTTCCAGATAACAGCGCTTAAAGCCCTGTTCACGGGCATGGTCCAGCGCCATCAACGCCAGTTTCTTTGCCATCCCCTGTCCACGTATTGTGGGTAAAAAATACATTTTTTGCAGTTCACAAATATCAGGTTCGCTACAGGAAAGTGGTGCGATGCCGCCACCGCCCACAACCTTTCCGTTCTGCTCGACAACCCAATATGCATATCCTGGCTGATTGTAGAGCTGATATAGCTCATCGAGATTAGGGTCGGCGACGGTATAGCCTTTATCGGCGGTCAGGCCGTATTCAGCGGAAACCTGACGGATCACGCTGGCAACGGCTGAATTATCGTCAGCGGTGATAAGGCGCAGGGTGGCCGCGACCGGTGAAATAACATTCATAGCAAAACTCGTGACATGTAGTGGCGGATATACGCAGTTAATAACACTGTGGGACGGGGATGTGCAAGAGAGGAAAATTCAGGAACGGATGTATTGCGCGCCCCAGGAAGCGCGCAATACATTGATATTAAAGATATAACAGGCCGGGTAAGCGATATGCCTCCCGGCTTTCAGATTACAGCGCGCTAATAACCGCCTGCTGCTCAATCAGTTTAGCTTTCGCTTCTGCATAACCGTCCAGCTTCTCGCGCTCTTTGGCGATCACCGCTTCTGGTGCTCGCGCCACAAAGCCTTCGTTAGACAGTTTATTTTCGATGCGGCTGATTTCACCTTCGATTTTCGCCACTTCTTTCGCCAGACGTGCCAGTTCATCTTCTTTATTGATGAGGCCAGCCATCGGGATCAGCAGCTCAGCACCGTCGATGATTTTGGTCACAGATACCGGACCTTTATCGTCGGCAGGCAGCACGGTGATGCTTTCCAGACGCGCCAGATTCAGCAGGAAGCTACGGTTGTTGTTGACGCGACGAATCGCGGCTTCACTGCAACCACGCAGCAGCAATTCCAGTGGTTTGCCTGGGGCAATGTTCATTTCCGCACGGATGTTACGCACGGCAACGATCGCCTGCTTCAGCCATTCGGTATCAGACAGTGCCGCTTCATCAACCTGAGCCGCATCGTATTCCGGGAACGGTTGCAGCATGATGGTGTCTGCGGTGATACCGCAAATCACTTTCACACGCTGCCAGATGGTTTCGGTGATGAATGGAATAATCGGGTGCGCCAGGCGCAGCAGACCTTCCAGAACCGTCACCAGCGTGTGGCGGGTACCGCGCAGTTCAGACTCTGAACCACCGTTCATTACCGGCTTGGTCAGCTCCAGATACCAATCGCAGAACTGGTTCCAGGTGAATTCGTACAGGATGCCTGCGGCGATATCGAAGCGGAAGTTATCCAGTGCTTCGCGGTACGCTTTCACGGTCTGGTTGAATTCTGCGAGGATCCAGCGGTCCGCCAGCGACAGCGTCATTTCGCCGCCGTTAAAGCCGCAATCCTGGTCTTCGGTATTCATCAGCACAAAGCGGCTGGCGTTCCACAGCTTGTTACAGAAGTTACGGTAACCTTCCAGACGCTTCATATCCCAGTTGATATCGCGACCGGTAGACGCGAGTGCTGCCAGGGTAAAACGCAGGGCGTCAGTACCGTGTGGCTCGATGCCGTTCGGGAACTGCTTCTCGGTGCGTTTGGCGATTTTCTCTGCCAGCTGCGGCTGCATCATATTGCCGGTACGTTTTTCCAGCAACTCAGGCAGGGCGATTCCGTCAACCATATCCAGCGGGTCGATAACGTTCCCCTTGGATTTGGACATCTTCTGGCCTTCGTCGTCACGGATCAGGCCAGTCATGTAGACGGTCTTGAACGGAACCTGCGGCTTGCCGTTTTCATCTTTGATGAAATGCATGGTCATCATGATCATGCGGGCAATCCAGAAGAAGATGATGTCGAAGCCGGAAACCATCACGCTGGTCGGGTGGAACTGACGCAGAGCGTCGGTGTTTTCCGGCCAGCCGAGGGTCGAGAAGGTCCACAGTGCGGAGGAGAACCAGGTATCGAGAACGTCTTCGTCCTGACGCAGGGCAACGTCGGCGCCCAGGTTGTTTTCCTGACGTACTTCGTCTTCGTTACGGCCAACGTAGACATTACCGTCGTTGTCGTACCATGCCGGAATACGGTGACCCCACCACAGTTGACGGGAGATACACCAGTCCTGAATATCGCGCATCCAGGAGAAGTACATGTTTTCGTATTGTTTCGGTACAAACTGAATGTCGCCATTCTCAACCGCTTCAACGGCCGGTTTTGCCAGCACATCGGCACGAACGTACCACTGGTCGGTCAGCATCGGTTCAATAACCACGCCGCCACGGTCGCCGTAAGGAACAGTCAGATCGTGCGGTTTAATCTCTTCCAGCAGGCCCAGTGCGTCGACAGCGGCAACCACGGCTTTACGTGCGGCAAAACGCTCCAGCTTCTGGAATTCAGCCGGGATCTCATTGGAGTAAACGTCGGACTCTTCACCTTTGGTGTCGTACACTTCTGCACTTTCACGGATATCGCCGTCAAAGGTCAGAATGTTGATCATCGGCAGGCCGTGACGTTTACCCACTTCATAGTCATTGAAGTCGTGGGCCGGGGTGATTTTCACGCAACCGGTGCCTTTTTCCATATCGGCGTGTTCATCGCCAACAATTGGAATGCGGCGGTTAACCAGCGGCAGGATCACGAATTTGCCGATCAGGTCTTTATAGCGCGGATCTTCCGGGTTAACGGCCACGCCGGTATCACCCAGTACGGTTTCCGGACGGGTTGTCGCAACGACCAGGTAATCTTTACCGTCGGCGGTTTTTGCACCATCGGCGAGCGGATAGCGGATGTGCCACATCGAGCCTTTGGACTCGCGGTTTTCCACTTCCAGATCAGAAATAGCAGTACGCAGTTTTGGATCCCAGTTTACCAGGCGTTTGCCACGGTAAATCAGGTCTTCTTTGTACAAGCGAACAAAGACTTCTTTCACGGCATTGGAAAGGCCTTCATCCATGGTAAAGCGCTCGCGCTCCCAGTCCACAGAGTTGCCCAGACGGCGCATCTGACGGGTAATCGTACCGCCGGACTCCGCTTTCCACTGCCAGATTTTATCGATAAAAGCATCGCGACCATAGTCGTGACGGGTTTTACCTTCTTCGGCAGCAATCTTACGTTCAACCACCATCTGGGTTGCGATACCCGCATGGTCAGTACCTGCCTGCCACAGGGTGTTTTTACCCTGCATGCGCTGGTAACGGATCATGGTGTCCATGATGGTCTGCTGGAAAGCATGACCCATATGCAAACTGCCGGTAACGTTCGGCGGCGGGATCATGATGCAGAAGGACTCTTTGCTTTCATCGCCGTTAGGTTTGAAATAGCCCTGCTTTTCCCAGTGCTCGTAAAGCGGCTGTTCGATATCTTGTGGGTTGTATGTCTTTTCCATTATTTCCAGGTTGCCGTATTCAGGTTAAAACCAGCCACGCGATATGCTTTGTAGCGCTCGCGTGCCGATTGTTTCAAAGAATCTTCGTAAGGGACAAAGTCTATCACTTCTGTGAAAGCGGTGGCAAAATCTACAAAGCCAACGCGCAAACTGATCAGCAGATCGCGTGGGCTACTATTGCGCTTTTCCGGCCAGGCAATTTCAACTGGTGCACCGCCGCGCGGGCCTTCACCCGCCAGATTATGCGGCACAAAGCTTTCTGCCGGTCTCGCCCACAGCGCTTCATCCAGCCGAATAGCTTGTCTTTCATCTTCACAGGCAATCAGTACACGCTTGCCCGCGCGCCAACGTTCTGCGGCAATTTCACACACCAGTTGCTCGACGGCGCTTAAGCCATCAATGACGGTGTCATTGTCCAGAAGGTAGAACGTTGCATTCTTCATATATGGGGCTTCTTGTGGTGGATTTAAATGCGTTGCCATGATGCACACCGTAGGCCGGATGGCGCTATCTGGCCTACGGGACAATCTCAAACTTACTCTTCGCCGTTAAAACCAGCACGATTGAGCAGGAACTGCGACAGCAGCGCGACCGGACGACCGGTTGCTCCTTTGGCTTTTCCTGAACGCCATGCGGTACCGGCGATGTCCAGATGCGCCCAGTTGTACTTACGGGTAAAGCGTGACAGGAAGCAGCCCGCAGTAATTGCCCCGCCAGGACGTCCGCCAATATTGGCCATATCCGCAAAGTTGGATTCCAGTTGTTCCTGGAATTCATCGCCCAGCGGTAAACGCCACGCGCGATCGCCTGCTTGTTCAGAAGCACCAATCAGCTCGTGCGCCAGCGGGTTATGGTTCGACATCAGGCCGGTGATGTGATGGCCCAGCGCAATGACGCACGCACCGGTTAACGTCGCCACATCAATGACCGTTTCTGGTTCAAAACGCTCAACGTAGGTTAACACGTCACACAGCACCAGGCGGCCTTCGGCATCAGTATTGAGCACTTCAACAGTCTGGCCGGACATGGTAGTCAGCACATCACCCGGACGATACGCGCGACCACCTGGCATGTTTTCACAACCAGCCAGCACACCGACGACGTTAATCGGCAATTGCAGCTCCGCCACCATACGCATCACGCCATACACTGCCGCTGCGCCGCACATGTCGTATTTCATCTCGTCCATGCCTTCGGCAGGCTTGATGGAAATACCACCGGAGTCAAAGGTTAGTCCTTTGCCGACCAGAACAATCGGACGGACATCTTCTGACGGATTGCCTTTGTACTCGATAACGGACATCAGCGACTCGTTCTGCGACCCGTGGCCAACGGCGAGGTAAGAGTGCATGCCCAGCTCTTTCATCTGTTGCTCGCCAATCACGCGCGTCACCACATTTTTGCTGTAGCTGTCAGCCAGCTGACGTGCCTGAGACGCCAGGTACGCTGCATTACAGATGTTCGGCGGCATGTTGCCGAGATCTTTCGCGGCTTTAATACCGGCGGCAATAGCCAGACCGTGCTGAATAGCACGTTCACCGCTGGTCAGCTCACGGCGGGTAGGTACGTTGAAGACCATTTTACGCAGCGGGCGACGCGGCTCGCTTTTGTTGCTCTTTAGCTGATCAAAGCTGTACAGCGTTTCCTGCGCGGTCTCTACAGCCTGACGCACTTTCCAGTAGTTGTTACGGCATTTCACATGCAGCTCAGTCAGAAAGCAGACTGCTTCCATCGAGCCAGTGTCATTCAGGGTGTTGATGGTTTTCTGAATAACTTGCTTGTACTGGCGCTCATCAAGCTCACGCTCTTTGCCACAACCAATGAGGAGAATTCGCTCAGACAGAACGTTAGGAACATGGTGCAGCAACAGGGTTTGACCCGGTTTGCCTTCCAGTTCGCCACGACGCAGCAGTGCGCTGATGTACCCGTCGCTGATCTTGTCGAGCTGCTCTGCAATCGGAGAGAGGCGGCGTGGTTCAAAGACGCCCACGACGATGCAGGCACTCCGCTGTTTCTCCGGGCTACCGCTTTTTACACTGAACTCCATGCACTACGCTCCTGAATCTTAAAGACAACGGCGGTGGCTACGGATAGAATTGCAAGCTTTCGTAACTCATACCCGCTGTTGCGGTGACTTCGTGTTAATCTTAACGTTATTACGGCATTGGCACGTCAGAACAATTTCTGAGAGGTGAATCCGTTGAGTATAATAGTCTTAGCGACGATTTCGACGACTCAAGAGAATAAATGACGTATAAGCCATGAAACAAGCTAAATTCCGGCAAAAGACGAGTTTTTACGGGCGTATTTAAAGTGATAATCATAAGATATCTGGTACGGGAAACGCTCAAAAGCCAACTTGCGATCCTTTTCATTCTACTTTTGATCTTCTTTTGTCAAAAGCTAGTCAGGATCCTCGGTGCGGCGGTTGACGGTGATATCCCGGCAAATCTGGTGCTCTCGCTTCTGGGGCTGGGCGTGCCAGAAATGGCGCAACTTATCTTGCCATTAAGCCTGTTCCTCGGGCTGCTAATGACGCTGGGTAAACTGTATACCGAAAGTGAAATTACGGTCATGCACGCCTGCGGTCTGAGCAAAGCGGTGCTGGTGAAAGCGGCGATGGTGCTGGCGTTGTTTACCAGTATTATTGCGGCGGTGAACGTCATGTGGGCTGGACCCTGGTCCTCAAAACATCAGGATGAAGTGCTGGCGGAAGCGAAAGCGAATCCTGGCATGGCTGCACTCGCGCAGGGGCAATTCCAGCAGGCCACCAACGGCAGTTCGGTACTGTTTATCGAAAGCGTCGATGGTAACAACTTCAAAGATGTCTTCCTCGCGCAAATCCGCCCGAAAGGTAACGCCCGTCCTTCGGTCGTGGTGGCTGATTCAGGACATTTGACCCAGTTGCGCGATGGCTCTCAGGTGGTGGTGCTGAACAAAGGTACGCGCTTTGAAGGTACTGCACTGTTACGCGATTTCCGTATTACCGACTTCCAGGATTATCAGGGAATTATCGGTCATCAGGCTGTGGCGCTGGATCCCAACGATACCGACCAGATGGATATGCGCACATTGTGGACGACCGATACCGATCGTGCCCGTGCGGAACTGCACTGGCGTATCACATTGGTATTCACCGTATTTATGATGGCGCTGATGGTTGTGCCGCTGAGCGTGGTTAACCCGCGTCAGGGGCGTGTGCTTTCCATGCTGCCAGCAATGCTGTTGTATCTGATGTTCTTCCTGATCCAGACTTCCCTGAAGTCGAACGGTGGCAAAGGTAAGCTTGATCCAGCGCTCTGGATGTGGACGGTTAACCTGCTTTATCTGGCACTGGCGATTGCGCTTAACCTGTGGGATACGTTGCCAGTGCGCCGCTTGCGTGCCCGTTTTCTGCGTAAAGGAGCGGTATAATGCAGCCCTTTGGTGTACTTGACCGCTATATCGGTAAAACGATTTTCACCACCATCATGATGACGTTGTTCATGCTGGTGTCGCTCTCCGGCATCATCAAGTTTGTAGACCAGCTCAAAAAAGCCGGGCAGGGGAGCTACGATGCGATGGGCGCAGGGCTGTATACCCTGCTCAGCGCACCGAAAGATATTCAGATCTTCTTCCCTATGGCCGCGCTGCTCGGCGCGTTGTTGGGGCTGGGCATGCTGGCCCAGCGTAGTGAACTGGTAGTGATGCAGGCTTCTGGTTTTACCCGTATGCAGGTCGCATTGTCGGTGATGAAAACCGCTATTCCGCTGGTGCTGTTGACGATGGCTATCGGTGAATGGGTTGCGCCTCAGGGCGAACAGATGGCGCGTAACTACCGTGCGCAGCAGATGTATGGCGGCTCGCTGCTCTCAACCCAACAGGGGCTGTGGGCGAAAGATGGTGACAGCTTTGTCTACATCGAGCGGGTGAAAGGTGACGAAGAGCTGGGTGGTATCAGTATCTACACCTTTAACGATCAGCGTCGCCTGTTGTCTGTGCGTTACGCCGCGAATGCAAAATTCGATGCCGATAATAAAGTCTGGCGCCTGTCGCAGGTTGATGAATCTAACCTGCAGGATCCGAAACAAATCACCGGTTCGCAAACTGTGAGTGGAACCTGGAAAACCAACCTTACGCCAGACAAACTTGGTGTGGTGGCATTGGATCCAGATGCGCTCTCCATCAGCGGTCTGCATAACTACGTGAAGTACCTGAAGTCGAGCGGCCAGGATGCCGGACGCTACCAGCTCAATATGTGGAGCAAAGTCTTCCAGCCGTTATCGGTAGCGGTAATGATGCTGATGGCGCTGTCGTTTATCTTTGGCCCGCTGCGTAGCGTGCCGATGGGTGTGCGCGTGGTGACAGGGATTAGCTTTGGTTTCGTGTTCTACGTGCTGGACCAGATCTTTGGCCCACTGACGCTGGTGTACGGTATTCCACCGATCATCGGCGCGTTGCTGCCAAGTGCATCGTTCTTCCTGATCAGCCTCTGGCTGATGCTGCGTAAGTCATAACATCCGCCCCTCTCGTTGTTCGGGAGGGGCGTCTTCCTGCTAGCGTTTTCTGCCGCCCATTAAACTTCCCAACATGCCACGGATTATCTGGTTAGTGACCTGACGCGCCGCGCTTTTCGCCACGCTTTGTACCACACCATCGCGCTTGCCACCGCGCGGTCCGGTGCTGCCAAACAGGATATCCTTTAGCCCGCCAAGAATACCGTCGTCCACCTCGACCGCTTTGCCGTTGGCTGGGGGGGTATTTTGCTGTTCGGTACTGGCCTGAACCCCTTTCTGTAAGCGTTCATAGGCGGATTCACGATCGACCTCTTCTTCATATTTGCCGTACAGAGAAGAGTGATTAATTAACCTGTTACGTTCATCGTCCGTCACCGGACCCATCCGCGAACACGGTGCAATCACCATTGCCCGTTCAACCACTGAGGGACTGCCTTTGGCGTCGAGAAATGAAACCAGCGCTTCGCCGGTGCCCAACTCCTGAATGGCTTTTTCGGTATCAAATGCCGGATTGGCGCGCATGGTTTGCGCAGCTGCTTTCACCGCTTTCTGATCTTTGGGCGTGAACGCGCGCAGGGCGTGCTGCACACGGTTGCCCAATTGGCCGAGTACGTTGTCAGGAATATCAGACGGGTTTTGCGAAACAAACCACACGCCGACACCTTTCGAGCGGATCAGACGAATCACCTGCTCGATTTTATCCAATAGCACCTGCGGAGCGTCATTGAACAACAGATGGGCCTCGTCGAAGAAGAATACCAGCTTCGGTTTCTCCAGATCGCCCGCTTCCGGTAATTGTTCGTACAGCTCGGAGAGCATCCATAGCAGGCTGGCAGCATACAGTTTGGGCATCTGGTAGAGCTTTTCGGCGCTGAGGATGTTGATCATCCCTTTACCACTGGTGTCGGTGCGCATCCAGTCTTTAATCTCCAGCATCGGCTCGCCAAAGAAATGCGCTGCGCCCTGTTGCTCCAGCGACAGTAATCCGCGCTGGATAGCCCCCACCGAGGCGCTGCTGATATTGCCGTACTGATTCTGGAAGGATTTGGCGTTATCGCCGATGTACTGGGTAATCGCCCGCAGATCTTTGAAATCGAGCAGGAGCAGCCCCTGATCATCAGCAATGCGGAAGATAATATCTAATACGCCAGACTGTACGTCGTTCAGGTTCAGCAGCCGGGCAAGAAGCAGTGGCCCGAGATCAGAAACAGTGGCGCGAACGGGATGACCTTTCTCGCCAAAGATATCCCATACCGTTACCGGATTGGCATGTGGCTGCCAGTCGGTAATACCGATATTTTTCAGGCGAGCGAGCAGTTTTTCTGACGCTTGTCCTTCCTGTGCCACACCGGTTAAGTCACCTTTCACATCAGCCATAAATACCGGCACACCAATCTCAGACAGCGATTCGGCAAGCTTTTGTAACGTGACGGTTTTGCCGGTCCCGGTTGCGCCGGTAATCAGCCCGTGACGGTTGGCCATGCCTGGCAGTAAAAACAGTTCGGTGTCCGGTGTGCGGGCAATTAACAGGGGTGTGCTCATTAAGATTTCCTCCATTTATCCTGCCTGGAGTATAGGCAATGTGAATGAAAGAAAGTATGCGACAGGGAGAGAAAATGACTTAAAGCGTATTGCCGTGATAAATCTGATACCCCAAATCAACCGTGTTGTGGTTATGGTCGTTGTTCTTGATTTTGCTCAGTAACATTTGCGCCGCCATGCGCCCAATGTCAAAACGCGGAGTAATGACGCTGGCGAGGCTTGGGATCATCTGCCTGCCCATTTCCAGTCCGTGGAACCCGGCAATGGAGATCTGCTCCGGTACGGCAAGGTTGTGTTCGCGACACAACAGCAACGCACCCATCGCAATATCGTCATTGGTACAAAAGACGCCGTCTACGTCAGGGTGTGCCGTGAGGGCATCACGCATCATTTGCGTTCCCAGGTGGATGGATGAAATCGCGCGCGGATTGACGCGCAGCGGCTCCAGTCCACGACGCGTCATGGCATCGCAGTAACCGCGGTAGCGCTGCTCATCGCGGATATCATCTTTCGACCCCAGATAGAGAATTTTGTGACGCTGGCGTTTATCCAGCATGGTGCTGACCATATCAAACGCCGCCTGACGGTTATCAAAGCCCACTTCCATATCCAGGCGATCGCCCTGAATATCCATCAGCTCAACCACCGGAATGGTGGCTGATCGCAGAAACTTCACGGTGCGCAGAGTGTGATATTTCTCGGAAAGAATAATACCGTCGATATTGTACGAGAGCAGGTTAATCACTGACTCTTCTTCGGATTCCCGGTCATAATTGTAGTTAGCGATCAACGTCTGATAGTTATGGTCCGAGGTCACCGATTCAATACCTGCAAGGATGTCGGCGAACAGTTGGTTTTGAAAAGAGGGGATCAGCACACCGAGCGTATAGCTTTGCGCATTCAATAGCATTGCGGGCGCACGGTTAGGGATGTAATTAATCTCCTCCATAATCTGCGCGATACGTTCACCGGTTTCCTTTGCGACCTTTTTCGGCGAACGGATGTAGCGGCTCACCGTCATTTTGGTCACACCCGCCAGGGTGGCGATGTCTTGCAAAGAAATTCTGTGGTTCCTCATTTTCTCTCCAGTGCCGGGGAGCACTGACTTTCGCTCCCCGGTAAATACCGTATTAATGCAGGATGGCGTTCAGCGCCAGAACCCCCAACAGTCCCATAATGGAAATCAGCGTTTCCATTACCGTCCAGGTACGTAACGTTTCCCCGACGCTGAGATTAAAATAGCCTTTAAACAACCAGAATCCCGGATCGTTAACGTGTGAGGCAATCACGCTGCCCGCGCCGGTTGCCAGCACCATCAGCGCCGGGTCAGCATGGGTGACGTTAATAATCGGCAGCACCACACCCGCAGTGGTAATAGCGGCAACGGTCGCTGAACCGAGCGCGATGCGCAGCAAGGCGGCTACCGTCCAGCACATCAGTAGCGGAGAGAGCGAGGTGCCGGTCATCAGGTGCGAGATATACTGCCCCACGCCGCTGTCCACCAGAACCTGCTTAAACGCACCACCACCGGCGATGATAAACACAATCATCGCAATCGCGCCGATAGAGTCGCCAATGATATCCATAATTTGCTCAATCGTACGTCCGTTACGTCGACCAAGGGTAAAAATAGCGAGCACGATGGCGATAAACAACGCGACCGCAGGGTTACCGATAAATTCAAAAAACACCCGCACGCTGTTGGTTTTTGGCAGCGTAATTTCGCATACCGCCGCTACTGCCATCAGTATTACCGGGATAACCGCCGCAAAGATACTGTTCCAGAATGATGGCATCTCTTCTTCGGTGAACAAATGTGGGTTGAATAAACCTTCCGGTGGCGCTTTCTCAAAACGGGTCAGCAGCTTGGAAAACAGTGGTCCGGCGACAATCACCGTCGGGATAGTAATGATAAATCCGTACAGCAGCGTGGTCCCCAGGTTCGCCTCGAAAATCGTGGCGATCGCCGTTGGTCCCGGATGCGGCGGCAGAAAACAGTGAGTAACAGAAAGGGCGGCAACCATTGGCACGCCGACATACAGCAGCGGCAGGCCAGATGAGGCAACCACTGTAAATACCAGCGGTAGCAGCAGAACAAAACCGACTTCGAAGAACATCGCCAGACCGACGACCAGCCCGGTGATTACCAGCGCCCACTGCACGCGCTTTTTCCCGAACGTACTAATCAGCGTGGTGGCGATGCGTTGGGCCGCACCAGTATCGGAAATTAGCTTCCCGAGCATTGCGCCGAAACCCAGGATCATCGCCAGTCCGCCAAGCGTCCCGCCGATGCCGTTTTGTATTGAGTGCAGAACGGCCTGTGCATCCATCCCTTCGGCAAAACCGACAACAGCCGCAACCAGTACAAGGGCAATAAAACCGTTAACTTTAAAGCCAATCATCAGGACCAGAAGCAGCGCGACGCCTGCCGCAATTATTATTAATGGCATAATCGTTTCTCTTACTTATAAGTGCCAATAAAGCAGCGCCTGGGCGCTGCGTGATGTTGCGTTGTGTTGTATCAGACGGCGACCAGCATGCCGCCATCGACAAACAACAGGTGTCCGTTAACAAAATCCGATGCTTTGGAAGAAAGGAATACCGCTGCGCCAATCAGCTCCTGCGGATCGCCCCAGCGTGCGGCTGGCGTACGTTTGCACAGCCAGGAGGTGAAGGCTTCGTCCTCGACCAACGCTTTGGTCATTTCGGTTTTGAAGTAGCCAGGCGCGATACCGTTCACCTGAATATTGTGGCGCGCCAGCTCAACGCACATCCCGCGGGTGAGCATTTTCACCGCGCCTTTCGATGCGGCATACGGCGTAATGGTGTCACGCCCCAGTTCGCTCTGCATGGAGCAGATATTGATGACTTTCCCGGCCTGGCGTTCAACCATGCGACGGGTCACCGCTTGTGATACCAGGAATACCGCCGTCTGGTTAACGGCAATGACGTCGTTCCAGTCCTGCTCCGGGAACTCGGTGAACGGATGGCGGCGCTGGATACCGGCGTTATTCACCAGTACGTCGATCGGACCAATATCTTTTTCGATATGTTCGATGGCAACATCAATATCCTGTTTATGCGTAACATTAAAAGGTGCAGCAACGGCGCGAATACCTTCCTGCTGCAGTTTCGTAACAGCGGCTTCTGCGCGTTCTGGCGTAATATCATTGACGATAATCTGCGCGCCATATTTACCGAGCCCAGTCGCCAGTAAATAACCAATTCCCTGAGCCGAACCGGTGATCAGAATATTTTTGCCGTCCAGTGAAAAAAGATCGTTCATCATGCTATTCCTTATTGTCTGTCTTCGAATACGAGCTGGACTTTTGCCGCCTGGGTTTTATCCCCGGCGAAAATCAGCGCTTGTTCGAGGTCGGTAAACGGATATTCGGCGCTCAGTAATGGCAGCGGATCGATAACGTTATTCGCCAACCACGACACCGCCGTGTTGAATTCAGTGGTAAAGCGGAAGGAGCCTTTGAGAGAGATTTCTTTGCCGATCAGCATCATCATCGGGAACTCCGGCACGGCGCCGCCCATGCCAACCTGTACCATCACACCTTTCGCGCGGGTGACTTCCAGGCAGGTGGTAATCGAGGAGGGATGCCCGGAGACTTCGAAACTGACGTCGAAATAGCCTTTCTCTTTTTTCCATTCGTCGAGAGAGTCCTGCTGCGGATTAATGAGCGTATCCGCTCCCATCTGCTGTGCCAGCGTGAGTGAACGCGGACTAATGTCAGCACAAACAATCTCTGCCGCGCCAAGCGTTTTCACCGCGCTGACGATCAGACAGCCGATAGGGCCAACACCGGAAATAAATACGCGCTTGCCCTGCAGATCGCCCGCTTCATGTGCGGCGTGGATCGCCACAGCCAGCGGTTCGGCAAAGGCCATGACTTTTTCATCTGCCTGCTGCGGGTAGGGAATACATTGCGCAGTATCGACGGTTTTAAACTGAGTAAAGCCGCCGTCAACGTGGGGAAAATACATGGCGCTGCCAAAAAAGCGCATTTCCGTGCACTGGTTTTCTTCATGCTGCAAACAGTATTTACAGTGACCACAAGGCTTAGACGGATTAATAGCAATCGACTGACCTTCATGTAATTCTTTTGAATCACTATGGACGACTTTACCAATGACTTCATGGCCTAAAATCATCGGCGCTTTTACGGTAAAGTTACCAACTTTACCTTCCTGATAATAATGTAAATCGGAACCGCAAATACCACCTCGGGTAATTTGTACCAATGTTCCTTTATTATTCCATTCAATATTTTGGTCTGTAATGGCAACAGTTTTCTTACCCGCGACAACGCAGGATTGTGTTTTGACTTGCATAAATGCCTCACTGGTCAGGTAGTAACCTCGGCAGCATTTAAACGGTTTTATTTGTTATTATTTGTGACATAGATCACGCTGGAAAATTGTTACACTACAATGTTACGCATAACGTGATACGCCTTGTAATTCTCAGCAGCAGCGCTAAAAAAGCGTGAAATTCCTAATGTGGGAAGCGTAGTATCGCGGCATGGAAACAGGAATCTGGAGTTTTTTTGATGGCCGGGGAAAGTTATATTTTGATGGGCGTTTCGGGTAGCGGTAAATCATTAATTGGCAGTAAGATTGCCGCTGTATTATCGGCTAAATTCATTGATGGTGATGATCTCCATCCAGCTAAAAATATTGATAAAATGTCTGAAGGTATTCCGCTAACCGATGAAGACCGACTCCCCTGGTTAGCGCGATTAAATGACGCCTCATACAGCCTGTATAAAAAAAATGAGACCGGCTTTATTGTCTGCTCGTCATTAAAAAAACAGTATCGCGATATATTGCGCCAGGGTAGTCCTAATGTGCATTTCCTGTGGCTGGACGGCGATTACGAGACCATTCTGGCGCGCATGCAGCGTCGGGCAGGACATTTTATGCCAGTGGGTTTGCTGAAAAGTCAGTTTGATGCGCTGGAGTGCCCCCAGGATGATGAACGCGATATTGCCCGTATTGACGTGAACCACGACATCGAACATGTGACGGAACAGTGCCGCCAGGCGGTACTCGCTTTTCGACATGGACAATAAGCTCAGCCCCGGATGGGACTGAGCCAGATCATCAGAAGTCGGCTTTCAGCACTACGCGGTAGCGGGCTTTGCCGTCACGCACGTGCTGGATAGCTTCATTAATTTGCGACATCGGGTACAGCTCGGTGGTTGGAGATACTTTACTGCGCCCGGCAAACTTCATCAGCTTGCGCAGCTCAAAAGGTGTGCCGGTCGCTGAACCGGAGATACTGCGATCGCCGGCAATTAAAGTGAACGCCGGAACCGGCAGCGGCTTCAGCACGGCACCGACGGTATGGAAGTTACCGCCGTAAGCCAGCGCTTCAAAATAGGGCTGCCAGTCGAGATCGACGTTAACCGTATTGATAATCAGATCGAACTGGCCCGCCAGCGCTTTTAATGCCTGCGGGTCACGGCTGTTGACCACTTTATCCGCTCCCATCGCCAGCACTTCCTGCTCTTTAGCCGGGTTTGAACTGAACGCCGTCACTTCACAACCCATCGCGTGCAGCAACTTAATAGCGATATGCCCCAGACCGCCGATACCGATCACCCCGACGCGGCTGGTCGCTGTAATGTGATGCATCAGCAGCGGTTTGAATACCGTGATGCCGCCGCACAACAGAGGTCCCGCCGCCGCAATATCGATGCTCTCCGGCAGCGGGATCACCCATTGCCAGTCGGCACGCAGCTTCTCGGCAAAACCACCGTGATTGAGAATGGTGGGAACAGAACCTTCCAGACAGTTAATCTGATTGCCGCTGATACAGGCATCGCAGTGCCCGCAGCTACGTGCCGTCCAGCCAATGCCAACGCGTTGACCGATCTTCAGCCCTTTATCCTGCGCCGCACTGCCGAGCGCGGCCACGCGACCAATGACCTCATGTCCGGCAACCAGCGGATACTGAGAGAATCCCCATTCGTTGTCGATCATCGACAAATCGGAATGGCAGATACCGCAATAGTCGACATGCACTTCGACATCTTCTGGCTTTAACTCACCCGCATCATATTCGTAGAGTTCGAGTTCGCTGCCCGCCGCTTTTGCGGCGTAGCTTTTTATCATCGACATCATGTTCCCCTCATGTGGTGTTGAACTGGAAGTGTAGAGCATGGGGTAACGGGGCGCTTCGCAGAAGGGGGGATTAAGGTGGTTGTTGCGGGGGATAAACTGTGATGGTGATTGCAGGCGCGTAACGTAATGCTGAAATTTTCAACACTTAGCGCGCAAGGTACACGCTGACGCTTGCATGGTGGCGCATGACAGGTATAATCCACAACGTTTTCCGCATCCCTTCCGTGCCGGAGTGGCGAAATCGGTAGACGCAGTTGATTCAAAATCAACCGTAGAAATACGTGCCGGTTCGAGTCCGGCCTTCGGCACCATCGGAACATCAATAGACGTCAATGGACGTCTTTTTTTGTGCCTGAAATCCAGTCGCCGTAAGGCTTAGCCCCGCTTTTCAGTCAACCGACGTCAATCTGAGTTACCCCACATCAACATGCTTGTGAGTATAGAACCGAGTATATATGCTGGTTCGATAATGCTTATATACTCACGGCAGCATATGGAAGGAATACCATCATGGCCCTGACTGATACCAAGGTACGTTCGGCAAAAACTGAAGCAAAGGAATACTCGCTAGTAGACGGTGATGGCATGTTTTTGTTGATACACCCTAATGGCTCCAAATATTGGCGTTTCCGCTTTCGCTTTGGCGGCAAGCAACATCTGATGGCATTTGGTGTTTACCCCGAAACGTCACTGGCTGATGCTCGTCAAAAGAGGGAAGAGGCCAGGAGGCTTGTTGCTGCCGGTGTCGATCCTCGTGAGCATAGGCGTGCAGTAAAAGAAGAACAGGCTAAAGAGGTCATCACATTTGAATCTGTTGCCAGAGACTGGCATGCCAGCAATCAAAAGTGGTCTGAGTCGCATAGTGGGCGTGTTCTTAAAAGTCTGGAAGATAATCTGTTCGATGCGATTGGTAAGCGGAATATCGCTGAGTTAAAAACCAGAGATTTACTTATTCCCATCAAAGCAGTAGAGATATCTGGACGTCTTGAGGTGGCGGCGCGTTTACAGCAACGAACAACAGCAATTATGCGATTTGCGGTGCAAAGTGGTTTAATCGATTACAACCCCGCACAAGAGATCGCTGGAGCGGTTGCTACAGCAAAACGGCAACATCGCGCTGCGCTAGAACTTAATCGTATTCCTGAACTACTTCATCGTATCGACACATATACTGGCAGACCACTAACACGCTTAGCTGTGGAGCTGACTTTGTTGGTCTTTATTCGATCTAGTGAACTGCGTTTTGCACGCTGGTCAGAAGTCGATTTTGAAACTGCTATGTGGACGATTCCGGGGGAACGTGAACCACTGGAAGGTGTGAAGCATTCACATCGAGGATCAAAGATGCGTACTCCTCATCTTGTTCCTTTATCACGTCAGGCTCTGGTCATTCTGGAAAAGATCAAAAGCATGAGTGGAAATCGTGAGCTGATTTTCGTAGGTGATCACGATCCGCGTAAGCCGATGAGTGAAAATACGGTGAATAAAGCTTTGCGGGTGATGGGCTATGATACGAAGGTTGAGGTTTGCGGGCATGGTTTCAGGACTATGGCCTGTAGTTCATTGATTGAGTCAGGATTGTGGTCGAAGGATGCGGTAGAGCGGCAGATGAGTCACCAGGAACGTAACTCTGTGCGTGCGGCATATATTCATAAGGCCGAGCATCTGGGGGAGCGCAGGCTAATGCTGCAGTGGTGGGCTGATTATTTGGACGCAAACCGTAGCAAACTTATATCACCGTTTGATTATTCGAGGGGTCATGCACCTCATCTCTATTGACTTATCAAACCTAGAGCAGCACCATGCAGCATGGTGCTGCTCTAAAGCTAGGAGTGATTATGGCTGTGTCGATGGATAAAACAAGAATCTCCGTAACGATCGATAAGATGACATATTCTTTATTATCAGAAATAGGAAGGCAAAAAGATCGCCCAATGTCATATATTGTTCAACAGGCAGTATCTTTTTATTTAATGAAACATCCGGATGCTCGTTTAATTACGGGGACGGGGATGTTCGAAATTATTGAGGCGTTAGATGATTGCTAAGCAAAAAAATGCCATTGAATTATTTTGTGGTGCAGGAGGAACTTCTTTAGGGTTCCAAATGTCTGGTTCATACAAAATCTCGCTAGGTATGGATATAGATCCTGATGCAATGGCGACTTATAAAGCAAACCATGAAAATGCAGATTGCTTAATAGGTGATATTACTAAAATCGCTCCTTCTGACGTTGCCAAAAGGATTACTGACTCAAATATTGATATTATTATTGGTGGCCCGAGTTGCCAAGGTTACAGTACTATCGGAAAGCGAATCGCTGAAGATCCTCGAAACTCCCTTTTTTCTCAATATCTAAATTATGTTGATGAGTTTAGACCAAAGTGGATTGTATTTGAGAATGTTCGGGGATTTATTCACAGCGGTAAGGGGCAGTTTTATCATGAGTTACAAGACTCCTTAGCTAGACTAGGATATGATATTTCAGCTGGGGTTTTGAATGCAGCTGATTATGGTGTCCCTCAAAGAAGAGAGCGAGTGATTATAGTTGGTACAAATACAGGGTTAACGCCTTCATTACCTCTACCAACGCATGAAGATCCAAGGTGCCCAGTTTGTTCTCGTCCTGATAAAAGTAACAGGATAAGGTCTCGTATTAAACCTAGCGAATGTTCATTTTGTAATGGTACCGGTCACTGGCATAGTTTGAATATGAAACCTTGGGTATCTCTTAAGGATGCTATTGGCGACCTCCCTTGGCTGGATGGGCAGTTAGGTACGCAAGATTTTATTGAATATCAAGTTAGTGCATCAAGTAATTATCAAGAATTCGTTCGTGAGTTATCTGACGGATATACACTGCATAAAGCTAAAAAAGTATCTGATTTTGCATTGAGTATTATAAAAAATATACCACCAGGTGGTGGGATACGGAGTATCCCAGAAGATGATCTGCCTGAACGATTTAGAATCATGCGAACCGTTAAGGACGGTAAGTTAAGGAAGGATTGCACCACACTTTATGGTCGTTTAGGATGGGATATGCCATCTTATACAATAACTTGTTATTTTGGTAATGTTTCATCAGGAGCTTTTACACACCCAGAAGTTAATCGATCATTAACTCTTCGTGAGGCAGCAAGGCTACAGTCGTTTCCAGATCGATACACTATTTGTGCTAAAAATGCGATGCGTCAGATTGGAAATGCAGTTCCACCGTTGCTTGCTAAAGCTATAGCAGATCATATTGAAAAGATTGAACTTGATAATTTTAATGTCAAAACCATCAACCCCTTGAAGGGAGAAAAGGATGACTTTGAGCAAATAAGTCTATTGCCTTAAAATTTTACTCAATATGAACTGTAGGCCTTTGACTACTTTTTCAGGATGAAAGCATAGGCCTACAGTAACTACATGAATCTTATTACAAGAAATGTTAAAACCGCCTATTGTGCCAATAAGTTTAGCCGCTTCATCTGAATTTTCACATGGGAAAAGCATAAGTGCCATTTCAGGATCGACATCTGAGTGGCTGCAATAAGCAACAGTCTGATATATATCCGGTCGTTTTACATCCTTTAAAGTATTGATGATTTTGTATTTGCATTCAATTAGTATTTTCCTATTGTTTTTACTATAAAGCCCGTCAAGGCGGATAGGTTCATCAATTCCTTCAATAGGAAATAATAACTCCTCACATGGTTTGTAATTTTTTTCGAAAAGTACTATTGACATAAGTTTATGACAATAATTTTCGAACAAATGGGCCATATTTATAGCATAGCTGAAGAAATTTCGTGAATGCCCGGGGTGAGGGCTAATTGATAAATTGCAAATTATGTCTCTACATGCCAATAAAGCTGAGGCATCACGAGGGTTTTCTCTCGCTATTTTCTCTATTTCTAGCTGTGTAAATTCCTGTTCTTTAACAGACGTCAATGAAAAAAGAATCATGCGCAGGGTATTAAATATCCTATTGTTTTCCTTTCCTGCTATGACTCTTGAGCTTTTCACTAGAGCAAGACGAAAAACTCGATTTCTAGGAGTGTCAATGGTCAATTCTGAATAGTTGCATTCGATTTCTTTATGGTGAGACCAATTGTTTAGGAGATAATCGCAATAATTTGCCCGTCCTTTAATATAAGGTAACTTTTTCGATAAGGACTTATATCCCCTAATTGACCCAGAAGCTAATGATTTGGATACTAATTGTATACACCGCAAAATTTGCAGAGTCAGTATATCAGTTTGTCCGCTGTAGCTTTCCGACTCTTCATTTGAAAAAAAACTGTCATTCTGGAGGAATTCAATTATTGAAACTAGTCTAGCTGCTGAAACTTTGGGCTCAATAATTATTGAAACTGCTCCAAGATCTGATGTCAAGTGTGCTGAGCCAATAATGTTACCAGTAACAACATTTTGTATGATATCTTGATTTTCAATGTCAGCGCTGAGTGAAAGGCCCAGTCGATCTAATTCATTTATGTTTATTGACTTAAGAGTTTTTAAAATAGTATCGCTTTTAACTGGTGCTTTACTTTGCTCTTGTAATGACATGGAATCAAATGCAAAAGATCTTCTTGCCATGATCCTTTCAAGAATATTTTCTACTGAGCTATTCATATGTTTTAGCCCATGACATCAACGTTTCAATAAGCACGTCAGGTCGGCTTGGTCGGGTGGAAATGGGTTCAGCATCCCAACCGCTTAAATAAACTGCCATCTCTTCTGAAATCACACCATTTTCTTGATATGATCTTAACACAGGAAGTACTTGATAGACAAAGCTGTTAACTAACCCAGCCAAATCAGCATGTAAAAAATAAGAATGTCCAATTGAAAATCGTGGATGATTGTTACAAGCTGCATTTGTTGCTTTAAAAAGCTCAATAGCTACTTTTTTGGTTTGTTCGTCTTCTATTGACTGGCTAATAACTTGCGAGTCAGGAGGAACATCGAAGAATACGAATCGTCTTCTGATAGCATAGTCTACTTGAACGACGGATGAGTCAGCAGTATTCATTGTTCCAATTACATATAAATTATCAGGAATTAGTAATGGTTCGCGAGAATATTGCAAAGTCAATGGTTCCTCTCTGTATTCGAGAGCATACATTAATTCACCGAATACTTTCTGTAAATCAGCCCGGTTCATTTCATCAACTATTAATACAAATGGCTTTGGTTTGATAGATTCAGCTGTTTTACATGCGATAATAAAAGGCATATCTACGATTTCAATATGCATCGCCTCACCAGTTTTTTGCTGAGGGACCATTCTCTGTATGAAATCTTCATACCCATAAGACGGGTGAAATTGTAATATACCCCAATATTTATCAGGAGCCACTGATGATAGATTAGATCTGCAGGTTGTTAGGTCAGTTTGAATAATCTGCATCGCAGTTTGTTTTGCCAAATATGTTTTTCCAGTCCCAGGTGGACCTTGAAGAACAACCTGCTTGCAATTTAGCTTATGCATTGCATCAATAATTTGATCAGGGCTTACTATTGGCATTTCTTCAACCTCTCTAATAGCCATTAATGTATTATAAATGTTAAATCCGTCAACATCTCTAGTCAATATATCAATAATGACATTGGAATCGTTTTTGTTATTGTATTTGACCCATTGTTCTAACTTACTCGACGTCACAGCATTTTTATCTGCAAATAAAGCCTGCCACTCTTCCTCATCGAAATTGAAATCAGATTTCATCTTTGAGACAACATTGTCAATGTCATCGTCATTTTCAAAATCATATTCTCGGTAGAGCCAGCAGGCTAATTCCTCTGGGTTAATTTTAGTAAAACGCCCCTGTTTTGCCATGTTTTTAGTAAGAATGGAAATATAATCATCTTCAAATTGAAAATATTCATTACCATCTTTTTTGGTGAAAACACCAGCTTTCCATTTATCTGAGAAGGTTTTCTTCCTAGCTGTTGCTACATTGCTATGAGGATGTGTACTTATTCGATGGCTCATTCCTAATGGGTCAAAGTATGGAGTGTTACTATTGTTGACTCGTAAGAATTTATCACAAAAATTAAAATCAACGGAGTTCTCAGTATATAAAATCGGAGTGCCTTTTTTTGCGCCAGCGAATTTTGCAGCAAGGAAGTGAATGAGATGCATTGTTCCTTGGGAATCGTTGGACTCCCGCCAACGACGAAGCCCTAATGCAGCGGTACGTATACTTTGAACTGATAATTGCTTCTTCGAAACCATTGCTTCTGCCCAAATAGAGTATTTGATGATGATACTGCTAGAAAGAGTTGTTGGCAACTAGCTAATTACTTGAATTTACTGCAAGATTAGAAATGGCTATCACCATATTCGCAATTTATGTTCCATGATTGTGCTTTGTAAGGGGGGGGGGAAGTATCGAAAGTTTAGGTTCTTTAGCGTCGACTCAGTGAGCACTACTTGACCTTGCGCTCTCATTCTTAAGGGCATTAAATCACTTAGTTTCTGCCTCCTCCATACCGCCAAATTGCTTACGCCACGTATAAATCTCGTCATTGTAAATGAGATAATTATGGTAAATTGTCCGGGATTTCTTAAGCAATGGGATTGATTCGTCATTTAGGTACGTGCTTTTCAAGTTACTTCCTCGATAATCCATCCTTTAGATACAAGCGCATCACGTAGTTCATGTGAAACTCGATTTTCGTTCGCTGCAAGGCATAATAATTTCGTTGGCCTAGACATTGCTACGTAAAGGTTGCGCATTTGTGCCTGCTGAGTTTTTGGAAGCTTCGAAATGTTTTTGGTCGCCGTCCCTGCCAAATACTCGAGTCCAAGAGCAACATCGAACTTACGACTGGTCCCGCCATAGGATTCCAGTATCAAAGATGCAGCATGAGTTTCGCCTTTCATCCCTGCAACCGTACCGAGCCCAATGTCGAGGGTCCTTCCCTCAAAACTAATTTCACATCTCGCTGAGGTAGAAGTGTTCAGTATCTGCTTCTCACCTGCTTCTTTAAAAATGCCCAGTCCTTTGAATATTTCAAGGCTTAGCTCATCGGGAAAGTATGGCTTTAGTTGCGTGTAAAGCAGCTTTATTAGTGCATCTTGATGGCCATCTGAACAAAGTTCTTCTCCGGACAATGCGAGCTGCCGTGTTAACTTATCAATTGTCCCTGCGGGCGTAATAGTTTTTGCCGCTCGTGGAAGCATTCGTGCATCACGAATGTCTTGCACAAACGATGCTCCAGCTGCGCGCAGAACAAGCAATAATGCTCTGCGAACGTCAGAAACTCTGGAACTCAACGATGTTTCTTTCAAAGTTCCTTTACTGTCTCCGACAAGACTCCAGAAACTTTCGGAACGTATTCCCGCAGTTAGTTTGTCTCCGCCATATGTTGGACAGTAATCAAGAAGGTGACGACCTGCATCAACGTTGCTCTCACCGGTTTTGCGAGCGCTCATCGCCTTAACCTCTCGTTCACCAATGTTGTCTTCGCTCAAATGGCCAATAACGATTCGACCGAAGCGTTCAACCACTTTGATTGCACTATCCGTTTTGTACAGGATGAGGACGGGAGCATGGGCATCTTCGCCCTCACCAACAACAGCCTCGCCACTGACGCGGACACACCCTACAGCATCGGAAATTGCTTTACCAAACCGTTTGCTGGTACTTATGCATCCATATCCCGCCCTAGGGAATGTGAGTAATTCAGCCTGTTCTTCATCGGAAAGAATCTTCTGATCGATGTCCCCAAAACGCTGCATCACTGACCGGCTATCGAAAATACTATTTAACAATGACTCTTGATCCCAAGAGGTATCTTGCATTTCGTCGATGAACACCATCGGGAAGCGACGATGGACAACATCAAGAAGCCTCGGGCAGGTCTGGAGCGCTAGGTCAGCAAATGCAAACATGTCACGATGACGAAAAATACCCTGAGCAGAAAGAATATTCTTCAGCTCTATCAGTGAGTTGTAAGACTTTGTATGCGATGCAGGAAGGTTGCCACTTTCAACATGCACGCTAAGCGCCGCCGTTCGATAGAAAAGCGTAGTGGCGATACCTTCCCCATTCCTCTGGTTTTCCAGATAAGTGCGAAGGCCTGCAAATTTTCTAGTCAGCAATAGAGAACGAGCTTTATCCGCGAACACCAGATCATCAATAACATCAATTTTCTCTCCCAAGCTACGCAGTAAGGGCATAGCAAAGAAATGATTGACGAAACTATGGATAGTACCAATGAAATGGGGGTAGTTCAGAAGCTGAGATCCTTCGACCGTTCCCGCCAGGCGATGTGCTATCTCATTACGAGCAACGTTAGTATGACTTAGGACACATATGCCTCTTCTTGCATGAGGCCATTTCCTAGCCAGCAACAAAAGTTTTGCAGCAAGCAGCGATGTCTTCCCACTCCCAGGTACTGCATTAAAATCACGCGATCCGTTTTCAAGTAGGGCAGAACGACGCTCAGCATCGTCGAAGTTCAGGTCTTTGGCTAGTGTCGTCAATTCGGCTAAGTCGTTTGGAGATAGATGGACAGCACTCATTTCTGGTCTCCTAATTACCGTTTATAGTTACGTTAGACAGAACGGTAGAGCTTGCCTGCATGGTTGTTGTTACTGTCGCCGCAGTTGCACCTGTTGCACCTGTCGATATGGAAGCTCCGGATACAGCCCCCGGCCTCGCTGAGGATTTGGATGTGGATTTGGATTTGGGATCTATCGTCAGGTGCGATAGAGCAGTTTGCAAATATGGCGGTAGTTTATTGAACAGTTCGTCATCCGTGCCATATGCGCCTGTACAAACCAGATAAGCCGCATACTGAGCTGCTATGGCTTTCGAAGCTTTTTTCTCTTGAAGAGGCTGATAAATAATTGCAGCGAGAGCCTCATTGGAGTGACCCGCAGCCTCCAGTGCTAGCCAGTTTTTCTCTTCCGCCGCAAGTGTCTCAACTTCGTCGTCTTCTTCTAATCTTTCATCGCGAGACTTTGCTTTTACGGCAAGGGAAATGGCGAGGTACATCAGCTTGGCACAACCATAGTGTGCAAGATCATATTCTAGTGTCCAACGATCAGATACGCAGACGATCGTATTTCCACCTTCCGCACGGTCCTTCTTGCTTTGAACTACTTGCTTCATTTCATCGGAGTCATAATCAGAATCGAAGCGCTTACCCTTATCGGGTTTTGAGACATAGCTTTTAGCAACGTCAGGTACAATGTCCCGGTCTGTCAGACATACGACCGGAATTGGGATATCCGGGCCGGTTCCTTCCCGTTGGAGAATACGGGCGTAATGGTAAAGCCCTGTATTTCCCACATTAACAAGTGAGACACCATGTTTCGAGAATGAGCGACCGCACATCTCTGCAATAGCTGGTAGCAAGATTGCCTCAGCAGGACCTTCCACCATCATGACGCCTCGTGCAAAAAAGAGGTTCGCCTTGGTTGCATCGATAAAACGGCGAAGAAAAGAGTAATCTGTTCGTTTGAGTTTCGTCCTGCCGACAGCTAAGGGAAAAGTATGTGCCTTGTGCACCAGTGTCATGTCTTCAATGCGAGCAGTTGATACCAAAGATGGGCTGTGCGTCGTCATAATGACCTGAACGCGCTTATGTGCCTGATCATCGTTAGAGTGCTCTTTCAGGAGATTCATCACGCGCTCTTGCAATTGAGGGTGGAGGTGCGCCTCCGGTTCCTCAACGAGAAGGAGGCCCAGTTCTTCGCCATCTCGTAGCAGCACCAGTTCAGTGGCCATAAACAATGCATTGTTGTACCCAAGACCGCGAGCACACCGATTATCAGGATCAATGTGTGCTCCGGGAAGCAGCGATAGTTCGAACTTCTCCAGAATAGGTGCGAGTGCTAAATTGGGGGCGATACGGATGCGAGACTGAATTACATCCCCTGAAAACGCAAATTGGCTCAAGTAGTTGTCATTAATGTCCTTTTCCACGCTTTTAATGACTTGATGCTGACCAAGGTGGTGCTGGGTGAATGCCATCAAACCGACCAGTTTCGTAGGGATGTTAGTTGGCATTGTCTGATCAAAGTCGTTTACTTCTTGGCCAGCAATCTGGTTATGTGCACTAAGAATCTGTGACAGACGTGATTGGCGACCTGAACTCAACTCCGCTTCAGCGTCGCGTAAGGGTTTTAAGTAGGTTGCCCGCACCAGTTCTCTTACCGCGTAACCCACTTCTGGACCACTGCCATTTATTCCAGTTCGAACAATTGTTTCAACACGCGGACGCTTAGTGGCCTGGGGGGGATGAAAGCGTGCCTCAAGATGTAGAATGAGCGAGCAAGTTCCATCTTCACCAAGTGTCAACCATTCAAGAACTGAGGCTTCCTGGTCGGTACTTAGCCCACATAGAGTAGCTTGGATACAAAGGTTATTAGAACGAGTTAAACCGTGAATATGAAAATCCTGCTCGAAGAGCCGAATGTTTTCATAACTGGTCGTCAGCAATATCTGACGGATAGCATCAACGATACAGGTCTTTCCTGCATCATTTTCTCCCACAAGAATGTTGAGTCCCGGATTAAGCTCCCAGTCTAGTTCAGGTGCGGATACACTATCTCCAAAGGCACGATAGTTGCGTGCGCTGATGTGCTTCAAATACACGTTCTCTCCTTAGTCGCATTCTCTCATTTCATGCATCGTGGATTTAACGAAAGGATGGCATTACGTTTTGAGTTCAAACTCGTTAAAGTGCCGGGAAATGAACTTTGACGCGCGGGACTCGCAGCAAAGAACCTTCCAAAGTTACGTAGCGGAGATCGTCTTTTGCTTCATCCGACAGGTGGATAATGCCATCAAGAATAAGCAGGTGGCCAGAATCCAGCAGTGTATGCAAATCCGCAGCAAGGCAGATGCCGTTTTCCACACTCGCAGTGCCGCCGCTTGCGTGACTTACGATATGTGCAGCCTCAAGAGCAAGTCGTGTACCAGTAATGGCACACTGATTTTCCCAGTTTGACATCACTTCGCGTCTGAAACGCCCTTGTGCCGGGCGGATCTCCACTCGAGAGTACTTTTTTTCATAACCAGAAAAATGCGGTACCAATAACCGCTCGCGCTCTAACTCGCTTTTATATTGCGAATAAAGCTCGCCATTTTCCATCTCGTCAAGCTCATCGTCGCGCCAGCCAGCATTCAACAACTTCCTGCGCGCGGCGTTGTAATCACGGACAGATTTATCCGACAGGTCACCCCGACGCTCCAGCACAACGGTATGATTGCCGCGCCTGACAGACTTTGTTTTGTCACCGATCTGCATCGCCTCTCCGCCGGATTCAGCAATAAGGTCGGCACGCCACGCGGCATGAAAAATGTTTTCACCCACGTATTTGTTCGCTGCCGCTGCGCTGCTGAAACGCTCGCTATCCACGTATACCCAATATCGCCTTTTTTTCATCCGTTCGGCTTGTTCCGGCGTATACCGTTGCGTCATTAACATATACCTTTTTGGTTACTTCTCAGTCGACGAGACGTAACACGATAAAATGACATATTGATTAGCCCCTTGCGGCTGCATATTTACCGAATATTTCCTGCAAACTACACTGGCAACTTAGCAATGAATAATTTAACGTTTTATTGAAGCCCGATTCTGGGCTTATTCTCACAATGTTTTATTAACATAACCTGATAATGCATAAATCCAGTTGAAACAAACAGGACATTGTTTAGTGCCATGCCAGCAAATCTTGCACCAAACACAACATCAGCTTTACATCACTGTGGATGGGTGCAATTGATGTGGTATGGGCAGATTAAGATGCAGTTATGATTCATGCTGAACCTGTGGTTTTTCAGCTGTATGTACAAGCTCTTAATTGTGAAAGGTTATGAATGCGGCTCCAGATTGCTGTACTCAGTAAATCTTCATAGGACTGAAAAACAGTTCACCAGCTTTGCTGGCACACCTCCATTTAGCGTTATTCTGCCCGCTTTCCCCTTCAGAATGGCATTTAACACTTGGTTTCCATTTTTTCTACTGGATACTTGGATTCGTAATGTTTTTTTCGTTGTGGGAAGGTCGGTATTTCATCGCTTCTCGGATGCCTTACAGCGTCCCATGACCACCAAGTATCATCAAACTCCTGTTGATACCATTTTTCTTTCACGGTCCTGTGCTGTAAATAATCTTCAGTATCCAGCCCCCATACTTCGAGGGGAACGAAGTCTGAACCATTGACATCGGTGAGTATGAAGTCGGGATGGTATTGATCTTCTGCAGAATCATAAATCAATGGCTTGATAAACTCGCGTCGTTCCTTAGCTAGCTTTTCTTCAATGATCCCTTCGTAAGCTGAATCGAGTGGAATCCACTGTTCACTCACCATCATTAAAACAACCTGACGAACACTTGCGGAAAAATATTCCTGGCCAGACTTTTCAGCTATTTTTTTTACAGGTACGTCGGTGACAGCAATAGCAATGATTTTACCACCACGCTGCCACCATGCTACATCACGTGGAAATCTGGCTAAGGACCTTTCCCAACGTGAACTATCGATGGTGAGATAAGGCATCCCGGCAGGAGGGCTGCTCTTCGTTGTTCCTGCTAGAGGCAGATTATTGCCAACATTCATAGTTGGAGACCATGCATTAAGTTCTGAGATAGCGATCAGACGGCGACTTTTCGCACAGGCGTAATTCACAGCCTTCTTATTGGCGTGCTCGTTTCCTTGTCGCAATAGAACATCGGCCAGAATTGTGCGGCTTTGTTTAATGCTACTGGCTTCCTTATACAAACGGTTCATTACTGTTGTCAGTTTTCTCTTTCCTTCCAGATATGGAGCCCATTCGTTTAGCCCTGTATTTTCCCAAAGCAAATGAAGAAGACCTAACATCTTCATTTTCCTAAGACGTTCGACTTGCTTTCTTTCCCTTGGAGGATGTATTGCAGCCGGAGCTGCGCGTTCAGGGTCCGACGTCGATACGCGTAACGAAAAATCTAATCCGATACGAAGGGTTCCGTCCTCTTCTTCCCTGACAGCCGCTGATGAATATGCTTTTGCACCACTATCAGTATTTATACGAGAGTAGTATGAGCAGGATGGTTTGTGCCGAGGACCGGTGTTTGGGTTACGACAGAGAGTGAATGGGCCGGAGCCTTTGTTGCTTCTGACATAAAGCTTAAGTTCCTGAGCTGGATCACAGCAGCAGGTCGCAATGTAATTGCGGTTATCCCTGGCAAGTTTAAGTGAGTGCTGGAAAAAGTTGGGTGGCGCGGATTTTTGTTGCTCAGGCGAAAAGTAATACGGTTTTTCTTTATCAAGAAGATGTACGCAGACCTTTGGCTGTTGCTTCCTTTCCATTGACTTCACCTTTGTGATTGTCTTCCAGTTGATGTTTTATCGCATTCGCCAAGATTGTTCAAATATCCCACATTTAAATAATGGGTTATAGATCTGCAAGTCGCAGCGCCAAAACTCAGGTGGTAAGAACTAGGCACTAATTGCATAGATCCAATCTTCACATTGCGGGCATAACTTTTCACCATTCCAACAGATATGGCACCAGCTACAACGCCATTTTTGCTTAGTCGTTTTGCAGGGAAGGCGACGGGAGTTCCCTGGTCGTAGAGGAGCGAACGTTACGCGTAGCGTCTGTTTTGGAGGTTTACTCCCGATGGCTAAATTTTTTGCAGATTTGCTGTAAGGGCAGGCGGCGAGTTTGCTTACCGTTTCCCGGCGCAGTGGTGTATGAACAAAACTTTTTATGCCAGTGAGACCATCAATAATAACGCTAATTTTCACTCTACAGAATTCGCAGAACAGGCTATCGTAATCTTCCTGCATCACAGTGTCAGGCGCGACCCGCTCGCCATGATGGGTAACAGCAAAAGGCGCATAAACAGGCTTATACATAATTAACTCCGGAATGAATGAAAGATGCCCGTGAGAACACAGGCATCCAGGGGAATGCTGACGCTTTTGACTGGAAGTGGAGTTACGGTGGCTGAGTCCGTTTCCTGCCACGTTTGCTCTTCGTGTTAACGGCTTTAATTTCACCTCGCCCAAAGGTTCTGGCGTTGCCGGGTAAGGCCAGGCGCGCGAACGTATCTATCTTGGTCAGATAGGCCACAGCACGCTGTAGCCCTTCCTGCTTCAAGATGTCGCCATACTTCACCATCCCTGTACCAGGCTTCTCATAACGTTCATGTTGTGCATTACAGTTGAAGTACGTACCTTTGCCTTTAGTAATCACTTTTGCCCAGTACTCACCAAACTGAGTACAGATAGAGATATCACTGCGGGTTTTATTGCCATCAAGAAAGAATAAGGTGTGATAATGGAAGCCTCTGTCTGGCCCGTATTCCAGTTTCCATACCATACCCAGGACATGTTTGAATAACCGGTTGCGTTTCATATTGCGTAACAGTTGCTGGCGTTGTTGTCTCGCTATCTCAGGCGTAATACTGCCTGAATGCACTTTTGCCCATGACAGGTCCAAACGTATTGCCAGCAGTCGTGCACGCTGGTTAAAGAGATGTTGAATATAGTTTTTTATTCCTTTCAGATTCTTTACTGAATTACGCTGGTATTTCCGTAGTTCCTGCCTGAACTCTGGTTTAATCACTTCATCACGATATTCACCTACCAGCTTATTCAGCATTATGGCAGTGTTCGTTGCATCACCTTTGGTAATGGCACCGTTATGTATTCTGCAATAAAAATTATACCGTTTGAGAGTTTGTTGGAAATAAGTGATTAGCGGGTGGAGCTTACGTATTTCAAGAAATACATCAGGTATCTGGTCAAGCAGATGGATGATATCCAGCACTTCAACAATATGACAAGTCTGATTATAACCTGAGTGGTTAGCCAGTATGTTAAAGGGAAGTGATTTCTTTCTGACAAGCTTTTGCAATAACGTATAAATGCGATGAAGCTTTTCTGTGTGAATGCTGCTGTCTGATAATGTAATCACTGTAGAGTGATTACCATTATGTATCTCAGCACAGTTAAGGAGAATGTCAGTTGACTGACTCATATAGCTTGCTCTCATAAAACAGCTACAATACTTTTAGGTCATTGTGGCTTTGATGGTTTAAAGTATTTATACATGTCTGTGTTGTCGTTGACTAATGGTAATTATCATAATCAGATAAGTAATTCTGTGTGTTGGTGATTAATTGATAATGTTAATACCAATAACATAAGAACCTTTATTGGAAAGGTATGCTTATTCAGGCAGGGTAAGCTGTGAGGACTTAAAAGACATGTATAAAGTTAGTGGCGATATTTGAAGAAAAGTACAACGTTTTATTCAGCCCGTGATTCTTTAATTCTTTCATTAAGCCAGGTGATAATTTCACTTTCAAACCAGCGAGAACTGCGACCCAGTTTAATCGGTTTTGGGAATTTTCCTTCCTGAATCAGTTTATAAACCCACTTATCGGTCATTTTAGTGAAATCGACTATGAACGCCATATCAACCATCTGGTCATTGTGAATATCAATCATGTTCATGAAATGAAGTCTCCGAAAATGCTCAGGGGACACCAGTGCGGCATCTTTCATTTCATTGGGCGTATATGTATGGTTTTACTTTTTTACAGAGAGTCTCCATAGTGGGGGAAAGTCATTACTGAAAGCATGCAGGGTCAGGTTATGGCCTTTAACTATTGCGAAAAGAAAACTATCCTTACACCCCTTTCTAAAATCGAGGTGTTTTTAGATGAATTGTCAGTTGTGAAGGACAGTGCATCAAGAAAAACACTACAGAAAAACTACGAAAAAACCACCAATTGACTATGTAATGCACTACATCTATTATCAATATAAAAATAATGAAGATGCTGTAAAGTGAGTCCGGAATTCGAAGAGGTAAAATATGAATTTAAGCAAAGGAAAGAATGAGAGTTACAGGCTAAAAATAAAAACAAAAAGAGAACTGTCCGTTTTCTATTGGTTTGTAATGGAAAACAAACCCATGACCGGTTACTACCTGTCCTCACCTCTAAAAAACATGAAAAGAATAAACTCAATTTACCGAATGAGCATGGGGGATGCCTCCGGATTATTGTCTGAAATTATCAGTCATTATCATTCAGGTGCACTTGATGTTATTGTTTATTATGAAAGAAAAATAGAGTTGTTTCTTGACTCACTTCTTCCGGAGTCAGAGTTTGAATGGTTCAGGAAAAATGAGCATGCCTGTTATTTTGTGTGGTTAAGCATTAAAAAATATTGTCCTCAACTATCTTCTGAAATGCTCAATATCCAAAAGGAGGTTGTGCCACAAAAATTTAGTCATGTTCGCTCTCTGGCTGATCTATCAGTTTATGGTAATTTCAACCCAAATACTCAGCATGTAATTGCGTTAGAACCTTTTCTTTCAGAAATAAAATCGCTGCATACATATCCCACATCCCATAAAGAACGTTATAACTCCATTCTGTATTTTATGGATTTAGTTCCAGCATACTTCATTGATAAACTCTCATTTATAAAAAACATAAGATCCCAATGGGATAGCAAGTTTAAAGCAAAACGTAAGTTAAACATTCCCATGGACAATACAGAGTTATGCCAGTGGGCCTGGGAATATATGAAAAATAAACCGTCCAGGCGAATGCGTATTTACGACCAAAGCACAGACACCCCGGAGAAGAGTGCTGCATTATCTGGTGAAGATGATACCAGCCCAACATATTCTGCTGACAACAAAGATGACAACTGTAATAAGCATATGTCAGAAAGTACTTCGCAGGAAGACTACAATAAATCACCCCGCAATGACGCAGCTAATGACAAGAATTCAAAGTATAAAAGTGGCAAGAAAAAGGTAAGTTACAGAACCATAGATCTTTCTCCGGAAGGCGGCAGTACACTTTCCAAAGTTAACAGGATTGGCTGGCATGATGCATTTGAAATTATTCAGCCATCAACATCAAAAGAAATATATTTAGCTATCCATGCAGTCTGGACTTTCTATGTTGGAGGAACATTATCAGAACCAGAACTGTATCACCAGTTTAAGCGTGCCAGGGATACATACCTTACCCGTAAAAGGAAAAAAATAAAAAGAATCAGAAACAAATAACAGGGGATGAATTATCCTGTGTGGGCTGGTGAGCTTATTGTTCAGGATAAATCCTCCCCCATCAAAGCACCTTGAAAATATTCCAGATATTTTGACTCCTATATTACCCACATGAAGCCGCGCCGGTATGTATTACTGGTGTGGCTTCTGTTCATTGATCTGTCGTAACGATCGATATGCACATGCATGATAGCCAGTAGCTATCAATAATACATTATTGATCGTTTTTACGATAGATAATAACGATCAATTTACTCAAACTGATCTGTATTAACGATTATCCGCTAGCTCATTTAATCAATACGATCAGCCTGCTCTCCTTAAAACGGAAGCGGGCTTTTTTGTATCTAAATCATCAGGAAAGGAAACCAGAATGCTCAGAAACTATTATGCAACTCTGGCTGGATTACTGCTGCTTAGCCACAGTGCTAGCGCCGTACAGGCTGACCAGCAATGGGGTGACTGGTACGGGAACATCAGTGCCATGGAGTTTGAACTCAATACTCAAAATGCTTCAGGCGAAGTGCTCACACTGACCTGCACAAGCGGAAAGCTGGCTGCTGCTTACAGCGTACCTGCGGAGGATTACCGCGTCTCGTCACAAACAGGGCTTTCTGATCCTGGAGTCAGTATCAATGGTACAAACCATCCTCTGGATGAAACGACCTTTACTGCGCTAAAAGCGACAAGTCAAAAAGACGTAATAAAAATGACCTCTATGAATGCCGCTATCTCTAAAAAATTCAGCGCCAAAGGGCTGAATGAGGCACTGGCTGATGCCACATGGCAGGACTGTATTAATCATTAATTAACTGAAAGGAAACCTTATGCGTAAACTCGTTGTTTTATCTCTCAGCTCTGCAGCACTGTTTATTCCATTGGTCTCGTCTGCAATGACAATTCACGGCGACATACATCCCGAACGTTATACCTTTTTCCTGACCCAGGAAGGCAGTAGCCAACTAAAACAGGCGAATGATCGACTAGCCAAGAATCCACAGGCCTACACGCTTGACGTGAACCATACAGGCATTCAGCCCTTTGATGCAGTCCGGTGGGATGGTAAGCCTGTAAAGGCCGTCACCTGTGTGCTGGTAGACGGCATTATGATGGGGAAAAAAGCTACCTGGTCACAATGCAAAGATGAAAGTGGTGCGGAATATTTCGGTAATGCCGGATGGCCTGTTCGTGATTACGTCGCAAAAGCCTGTGAAGTCGGAAAATCAGATTGTCCTGTTTATCTTGTGCTTCAGACAGATCCGCCAACCATGCGCAGCGATATGGCGAATTTCGTACCTGCTCCTAAAAACTTTAATGCTTCTGCAAACCTGACGGATGAAATTAAAAACGACGGATGTCAGATGGCTAACAATTCTTTTGAATATGCGAAAAGCAGTATTCGTTGTTCTGCAATCAATACCGTGCGTTTTATTCGCAAACAAAATACCGAAGCCAAATATGAGGCTGATCTCACCACAACTTCAGGAGAAAACCTGACAATGACTGTCGGGTACACCTATGGGAATGCATCCAGCAAAGAACCAGGCTGGCGTACCATTTCTGTCAAAGAGGGGGGTATTATTACTGATATCCGCAAACAGGGCCAATGGCTCCCTAATGGCTACAAGTAGAGGTGTTTTCCGTGCATAGTCAAAGTGAAGTGGTTACGAACATGCCGGTTAATGAGCCCCTATGGCCCGATTGTACGTGGCAACTTGTCCTGTGCGTAGCGGGGATTACGTTGATGCGAAGCCATTCGGTCACGGTCAAGGCTCTGGGTGCAGGTTTGACAACCTTTAGCCTGATAAAAGCGATAAAAAAACTCGCCGTACTTGCCTGATGGCAAGATGCGGAGGTCACAGGATAAAAATACCATGTCTGAAAATAGCACAGGAAAACTTCGTAGCCTTACAGAAAAGCTGAATTTCCCACGCGGAAAAGCACCTGCAGAAAATCATGACACACCTTCTGAACGCTTACCGGAAAACACGGTAAAACCTTCGATAATTGGTTCTGACAAATACAGGCTGTTACTGGAAAATATTGTCATCAATGGTCTGTTGAATATTGCCGAGGATAAACTTAGTGACGATGCTTTTGTTGAAGTTATTTTCAACAAAGCATATGAGCTTTTGCCTGTCCCGGTCAGGATGGTCCTTAAGCGGGAATGGTGCCTGAGTTACCTTCAGTCGCAAAAAGCGCCGATTCTGGTGAAACTGCAACTTTACCGCGCAGGAAAGCTTAGTTCTGCCGAACTATCTGCATTGCCGTTACCAGATTCAGAAAAGGCAACATCGCAGATACAACCTTCGATTTTGCCTTAATAATCCTGCCTTTCAATCCAGGCCATCCTTCGGGGTGGCCTTTTTTATGCCGATTTTTCACAGGAGTTTTTATGACCCGTTTAGCCAGCCGCTTTGGTGCGGTGAATCTCGTTCGTCGCGACCGTCCGTTAACTCGCGACGAACTGGCGCATTATGTGCCGAGTGTGTTTAGCGAAGAAAAGCATGAATCCCGCAGTAACAGGTACACCTATATCCCGACTATTTCCCTGCTCGATAACCTACAATGTGAAGGCTTCCAGCCATTCTTTGCCTGCCAGACTCGAGTTCGAGACCAGAGCAAACGAGAGCATACGAAGCACATGCTGCGCCTGCGTCGTGAAGGTCAGATTACTGGCAAACAGGTTCCAGAAATTATTCTACTAAACAGCCACGACGGCTCCAGCTCATATCAGATGTTACCGGGGTTATTCAGAGCCGTTTGCCAAAATGGGCTGATTTGCGGTGAGTCGTTCGGGGAGGTGCGAGTACCGCATAAAGGCAACATAGTCGAGAAAGTCATTGAAGGAGCCTACGAAGTACTGGGGATATTTGACCGCGTAGAAGAGAAACGCGATGCCATGCAGTCGCTTTTATTGCCGCCACCCGCACAGCAGGCAATGGCGAAAGCCGCATTAACCTATCGCTTTGGAGAAGAGCATCAGCCGGTGACGGAGTCGCAGATACTTTCACCACGCCGCTGGCAGGACGAAAGTAACGACCTGTGGACCACTTATCAGCGCATTCAGGAAAACCTGATCAAAGGCGGGCTATCGGGGAGAACAACCAAAGGAAAGCGCGCCCATACCCGAGCAGTGAAAGGTATTGACGGTGATGTGAAGCTCAACCGTGCCCTCTGGGTGATGGCTGAGAATATGCTGCAGCTTGCTTCATGATCTCTTCCACTATTTTCCCTTAACGCCTTTCCGAAGATTCGGAAGGGCTTTTCTTTCTAAGGAACAACCATGTCTACGATCAACTTATCTCCGGTATTTCCTGCAAACGAGCAGCGAGTCATCCAGCGAGCATTACGTCTGCTGGATAAATACCAGCGTCAACCAAGTGAGTCATTTACCTCAACCAGCCTCACAAAAACATGGCTGAAACTGCAGATGGCTCACCTGGAGCGGGAAGTCTTCATCGTGATGTATCTCGACAATCAGCATTGCCTGCTGGAGCGAGAAACACTGTTTACCGGCACGCTCAGTCATACCGAAGTGCATCCCCGCGAAGTGGTTAAATCAGCCCTGAAACATAACGCCGCTGCGGTCATTCTGGCACACAACCATCCGTCCGGCACGACAGAAATCAGCCAGCAGGATAAACATGTCACTCAGCGGATTGCTAAAGCCTTGGCTCTGGTGGAAGTGCGTGTGCTGGATCATCTTGTAGTCGGGAATGAAGTGGTTTCTTTTGCTGAATGTGGCTTGTTGTGAGGTGGAGAATGAAAATTATCAGTAAGCGCCAGGCGATGCATATTTATCGTCAGTATGCCGAATCCAGGCTATCTGCCTTCTGTACAGGTCACTACCAGTGGCATGGCAGTGTATGCCATTACTATGGACGTGAAGTTCAGGATATCAGCGGCGTACTCGCTGTTTTTGTTGAACGTCGTCAGGACCGGGCAGGCCCGTACGCTATTCTTCGCTGCGTGACGGTGAACTAATCATCCCACTCAATCATTAAGGAATATATTAATGCAGTCGACCACCATATCCGGCACATCGGCGGAGGACACATCCTGCCTTCAGTGGGGATTAAAACGTAATATCACGCCGTGCTTCGGCGCTCGTCTGGTACACGAAGGCAACCGCCTATACTTTTTGGCCGACCGGGCAGGATTTAATGGCTCATTCAGTGACGATGAAGCATTGCGCCTAGATCAGGCGTTTCCACTAATAATGAAACAGCTAGAGCGGATGCTCACCACTGGAGAGCTTGATCCCCGCAGTCAGCACTCTGTCACTCTGCATCACAACGGACTCACTAGTGAAGCTGACACTCTCGGCTCTCATGGCTACGTTTACATCGCTATTTACCCCAGTCAGCCGTAACCAGGTAACACCTTCCTCTTCCTTTATCAGGGACTCAACTCATGCATATTTCAACTGTACCGGTCACGGTGCCAGTTTCGTCACGCCTGTCGCCAGTGCAGGTCTGGCAGCAACTATTAACTTATCTGCTGGAACACCATTACGGTCTAACGCTAAACGACACACCATTCCATGATGATTTCGCCATCCAGGAACATATCGAAGCGGGAATAACACTGGCTGATGCGGTGAACTTTCTGGTGGAACGCTATGAACTGATACGCACTGACCGCAAAGGGTTTACATGGCAAGATCAGACACCATTTCTGACCGCTATCGATATTCTCAGAGCCAGGCGAGCTACCGGATTAATGAATATATAAATTCTTCGAGCATCATTCCTGATTTTTACCTCTGAACTTCCCACCTTATTTATTCATCGCATAATGCGCCTGCCATTTCCGGCAGGCATGTTTGCTTTTATGGATGATTGACGATGCAAACAGAACCCGTTGTATTAACGGAACACAATGAACTCATCTGTTCGACCAGTATCGAACGAGTAGTTTCTGGCCGCGATGCTGCACTGCTGCAAATTGAACAGCTCATCCAGCAGCTTGATGCCATTTCACGGTTAACCTCTGAAGTTGGCGGTGGTACGGCGCAAGACTGGGCGATGAAAGCCGGGCACCGCTACGATAGTTGGCTGACTGAAACTGTGGATAAAGCGATCCCTGCTGTCACCCGCAATATTGACCGTAGTATCTGGCGTGATTTGATGTTGAAGTCTGGCATGATGGCATTGATGGATGCTCAGGCGCGCGACCAATGGCATAAGAACCTGGAGCAGGGTGATCTACCTGCTATCAGCGAGGTGAATATACTCAGTACTTTTGAGCAGTTACATCTGAATAAAATGGATGTATTTGAGCGTGGGATCATCAATGTGTTCAAAGGTCTGTCATGGGATTATAAGACCAATAGCCCTTGTAGCTTTGGTAAGAAGATCATCATTAACAATCTGGTGACGCATAACCGCTGGGGATTTAGTCTGAACTGGGGCTGGAGGCGGGATCAACTAGCGGATCTGGAGCGGATGCTGTTTTTACTCGATGGCAAACCGATTCCCGACAACCGTGGTGATATCTCTACCCGGTTGATGGAACATATTCGGGATAACCCTGCTAAGGATATGTACGAGGATGAGTTCTTCAGTATTCGTTACTTTCAAAAGGGAACAGCCCATCTGACGTTCAAGCGTTTGGAGTTGATAGAAAGGATGAATGACATTATTGCGAAACACTATCCGGGGATGTTAGCTAAGCCTCGTTGAAGCGGAGAGTTTCAGTTGTTTCCTGCTGGTAAAAATGGCTCAAAACTGAGACTATATACATTGCTCTAACTCGTTGATTTATAATGATAGCAAACTAAAATAAATTGAGTATACAAGTGAGTATATAACGAAGATTTAAATTTTTTAATATTTATGTAATTCAGATGTTTATATTGATTTGGCGAGTCCGGCCTTCGCACTCACCCCCGAAACACCTCCTTCCTGTGCCACTCCAAAAAACCTTCTTTTGGGTAGTTTTCGCGCACCATCGGTAGTGCTATCGGCTTAGCGTCGAAATCCCAGAACAGTCTGCCCACCATGCCGCTGCCATTCACTGCGGGTGACACCTGAACCCGCATACTTTCATCCAGCCCAATCGAACCTTTATCAAAGGCTTTATGATGAATTGCGCACAGCGCCAGGCCGTTTGAAATCTCGCACGGGCCGCCGTGCTGTTTCCATTTGATATGGGCGGCTTCAAGCGCAACTGAAGTGCTATCGTGGCGCATATTGAAGCCACAAATGGCGCATTCATAGTTATAAGCGCGCAGAACTTGCTGGCGGAACAACGGGTCCCGCTGTTTGCGGATTTGCAGGATATTAAATCGCAGTTCATCCGCGATCTCTTCCTGAATGCTTTCGGTGAAGTGTGCCTCAAGAATTTGTTGTGCCAGGGTGTTGATGAGGTTTTTGCTCTTTTTCAGCAGGGAAAAATGTTGTTCATCAAAGCCTCCGGCAACGTTGTGTGCCACCAATTCTCCGGCAGGGGGCTGTTTGTTGCTACCGGATGTTGAGCATTGCTCGGCATTTTGTAGCTCCCAGAATCCATCTCCCTGTAAGCGCCAGAAGGGCATATCCGGACGGTACTGCGCGCGCTGTGGTCCAAATCGCTCCAGTAGGCTATGCAACGGGTCGCGAACTTCCGAACCGTAGTCAAACAGGCGGCCGTGGCCCTGCTGATAACCCGCCAGCACATGAAGCAGCAGCAGAGGCTTGTGCGGCGCACGCTGCTCGCCTTTACGCCAGATGGTGATGTCGGCAACTGCCTGTTGCAGGGTTTTACTGGAAGTCATTGATTTCATTATCAGGTAAATAATTGCGATGATGCTCGCAAAATATCACCTGATCAAGAGGAGTGAGGCCGATACACTATCGACGTCACTTTATCGCTTGCCGTTATTTCAGAAAGCCTTTGGTTAAAGGAACCTGACCCATGAATGAACTCCCTGACACGCTGCCGCGCGAGTACATTATCAAGGCCATTCACGCCTATGACTCGGGCTTTTCGCACCGTTTCAAATTACGAGCTGGAATTTCAGGGGCGTCGCTATCCATCAAAAACCATTGCCGGAATTGCAGCGACGCTTTTGACGGGCAAAGCGTTTACCCCTCAGGATTTCTCCGGCGGTATTAGTTCGAAATGCGTCAGATTATTGACTGAGCAAGGTTTTTATATTGTTCAGGATAAAAATCGTGCTGCGGCGGTGAGTGACACGATCTTCCCTGAAGAACTCGAGGCGCAAACTGAATATATAGAGGGGGCAGCGACTCAGGTGACCGTGAATCGCTATGAGCGCGACCGCAATGCCCGACAGGTGGCGCTTCGCCATCACGGCTGTCAGTGCAAAGTGTGTAGCATCGATATGTCAAAGGTCTACGGCAAGATTGCCGAAGGGTTTATCCATGTTCATCACCTGGTACCCTTATCGGCAATTAAAGAAAACTACCGCTTTGACCCCATCAATGACCTGATCCCCGAGTGTCCAAACTGTCATGCCATGCTGCACCGTCGCATGCCGCCGTATACCCCAGAAGAACTGAAAAATATGCTGTGCTAAAGGCTCAATAAAGGCGCCCGCAGGCGCTTTTACCAGCTCATCCCCTTTTAACGCTTCCCCGCAATCACTCCTATAAACCCCGCACTTGCTTTTTTTATGCACCGACAACTTTTCCACTGCGCGCATTCAGACGTTTCGGGTTTGAGTCCGCAGATGGTCAACACGATGCAACCTTCTATTATCCGCATCTTCGCATCGCCCTAATAAAAACACCTGTAAATTACTTCAGTGAAAAGGATAAAATCCAGGTGAAAATAAGATCTAATAAGAGTCATTAACTCGTTATTAAGAATAAGAGAAAACCCTTCCCATCCCAATAAATATGCGGATATACGGTATTGTTCATCCGATAACTCCATCTCCATTTGCCTGCCCAAGCAGAATCACGTTCCAGAAAACAACACCTGTCTGCATCAGGTATAAAATGAGATCTAAATCACTGAAGTAAATAGCAAACTATGAAACTACAGTGTTTTGTACACTTTGCTTTACACTTTTAGTGATGTGAATCACAATTATAATCCTGTGAAGTGATCCGACTCTCACAAAACGGGGTGTACTCATTCGCCAATACATTATGAGAACAGCCTGGAAAGTTAAGTTTTCAGTATTTCCCCTCTTCGACGACATCTGATGGCAAACTGCAAATCAAAAGGCAAAAAAAAACTTGTTGAATATGAATGGGTAAAAAAAATATATGTGATTTTCATCACTCATATTTACAGCTTTTTAAATTATTGCCAGTGATTAATGTTGACCTGACTATTTCCATAATCAATCAAATCTTGCATAGTGCCTCCACATTATTTCTCCCCCTGAATCAGGAGGCGAATAGTTATATTTCATCAGATTCTGTTGATGAGCCAGGTATGCTTTACTTCACATTAATACGTACATGACCACTGTTACTGGAGAAACAAAATGAATTATCCGGCAGAACCCTTCCGTATTAAAAGCGTTGAAACTGTATCTATGATCCCGCGTGATGAGCGCCTTAAAAAAATGCAGGAAGCGGGTTACAATACATTCCTGTTAAATTCAAAAGATATTTATATTGACCTGCTGACTGACAGTGGCACCAACGCAATGAGCGATAAGCAGTGGGCCGGAATGATGATGGGTGATGAAGCATACGCGGGCAGCGAAAACTTCTATCATCTGGAAAGAACGGTGCAGGAACTTTTTGGCTTTAAACATATTGTTCCTACTCACCAGGGCCGCGGCGCGGAAAACCTGTTATCGCAACTGGCAATTAAGCCGGGGCAGTATGTTGCCGGTAATATGTATTTCACTACCACTCGTTATCACCAGGAAAAAAATGGAGCGGTGTTTGTTGATATCGTTCGTGACGAAGCGCACGATGCCGGTCTGAATATTGCTTTTAAAGGTGATATCGATCTTAAAAAATTACAAAAACTGATTGACGAAAAAGGCGCAGAGAATATTGCCTATATCTGTCTGGCGGTAACGGTTAACCTCGCGGGCGGGCAGCCGGTCTCAATGGCCAATATGCGTGCGGTGCGTGAACTGACTCAGACACATGGCATTAAAGTGTTCTACGACGCAACCCGCTGCGTAGAAAATGCCTACTTTATCAAAGAGCAAGAGCAGGGCTTTGAGAACAAGAGCATCGCAGAAATCGTGCATGAGATGTTCAGCTATGCCGACGGTTGTACCATGAGTGGTAAAAAAGACTGTCTGGTGAACATCGGCGGCTTCCTGTGCATGAACGATGACGAAATGTTCTCTTCTGCCAAAGAGTTAGTCGTGGTTTATGAAGGAATGCCATCCTACGGTGGTCTGGCCGGACGCGACATGGAAGCGATGGCGATTGGCCTGCGTGAAGCCATGCAGTATGAGTATATTGAGCATCGCGTGAAGCAGGTTCGCTACCTGGGTGACAAACTGAAAGCAGCCGGTGTACCGATTGTTGAACCAGTGGGCGGCCATGCGGTATTCCTTGATGCGCGTCGCTTCTGTGAGCATCTGACGCAGGACGAATTCCCGGCACAAAGCCTTGCCGCAAGCATCTATGTAGAGACCGGGGTGCGTAGTATGGAACGCGGTATTATCTCTGCGGGCCGTAATAATGTGACTGGTGAACACCACAGACCGAAACTGGAAACAGTACGCCTGACTATTCCGCGCCGTGTTTATACTTACGCGCATATGGATGTGGTAGCTGACGGCATCATTAAACTTTACCAGCATAAAGAAGATATTCGCGGGCTGAAGTTTATTTATGAGCCGAAGCAGCTTCGCTTCTTTACTGCACGTTTTGATTATATCTAAATCTTTTTCTGGCCCCATCTTTTGATGGGGCTTTTTTGTATTCATTTTCCATGAACAGGAAGCCTTTGCGGTGCCCGTTACCGTGACAGACATAAAAAAAGCAAACCCTGACTCCAACATTTTTATTATCCGCATGATGTACAAATGACAGCTGTAATTATAACTAATAGTCTACAGGAACATTTATCATGGATATTAACGCCATTGAGCGACAAAGTAGTACCCCCGGACTGATTAGCGGAACCATGTTGGTTATCGCGACCGTAGTGGGTGGTGGGATGTTTTCCCTGCCGATTGCGATGGCAGGCGTATGGTTCCCCGGTGCCTCTGTTATTCTTCTTTTTATTGCCATCATGATGTTATTAACCGGGTTGATGCTGGTAGAAGTTAATCTGCATTATGGCGCTGGTGCCAGTTTCAATACATTTACTCAGGATTTATTAGGCCGCAAGTGGAATATCGTGGTGGGTATCGCTTTTGGCTTTGTACTCTATATTCTGACCTATGCCTATATCTCCGGGTCATCGGCAGTGATGGCGCAAACCGTATTTAAATATAGTGGCGTGCGATTTCCGGCGAATATATCGGTGGTGATCGTCAGTATGTTAGTTGGCGCAATCGCATGGTACAGCTCATTGCTGGTCGGGCGGATCACTACCGTGTTGATTATCGGTAAATTTGTGGCGTTCTTTGCCACTTTCTCCGGACTGGTCGGCCATATCGAAGTGGCGAAGCTCATCGATAGCGTAGCGGTGGCAATACCGGGCTCGCAGTACATTCCTTATATTCTGATGACGCTGCCATTCTGCATTATTTCGTTTGGTTTCCATGGCAACGTGCCGAGCCTGGTTAAGCTGTATGGCACAGGAGGGGTTCGCAATATTACGCGCTCCATCATCATTGGAACGCTATTTGCTCTGCTACTGTATATTTTCTGGCTGGGTGTAACGATGGGCAATATCAGCCGCGCTGAGTTCCCGCCGATTATTGCCAAAGGTGGAAATATTGATGTGTTTGTCGAGGCTATCAGCGGATTGTTTACCAGCCGCTATATGGATCTGATCCTGACATTCTTCGGCAACTTTGCCGTAGCCAGCTCCCTGCTGGCGGCGACGCTCGGCCTGTTTGATTATATCGCGGATCTGTTTCACTTCCCGGATAACGGCGTCGGTCGTCTTAAAACCGCGCTGGTGACCTATTTCCCGCCAGCGGCTGTTTGCTTCTTCTTTCCGAATGGTTTTGTACATGCGATTGGCTACGCCGGTCTGGCCTTCACCATCTGGAGCGTGATCCTGCCACCTTTCCTGGTGAAGGCTGCACGTAAACGTTTTCCGACTGCCAGCTATACCGCGCCCTGCAATAACACGGTGCTCAACCTTGTGATTGTTTGCGGGGGAATTGTTTATCTGACGGTTGTTCTGGACGTATTTGGTCTGCTGCCAACGTTTCGTTAGACGGAGTGAAAATGAAAAACGTGTTGTCTGTTCAGTCGTCAGTCGTTTACGGCTATGCCGGCAATAAAGCCGCGGTGTTGCCAATGCAGCTCTCCGGCATTGATGTCTGGCCGTTTTACACCGTGCAATTTTCTAACCATACCCAGTACGGGATGTGGCAGGGGATGGCAATGCCGCACGGTGAATTGAGTGCGATCATCAGCGGACTGGATGACCTGCAAAAGCTCGCGCAGTGCGATGCCGTGCTGTCTGGTTATCTCGGCGATAAAAGGCATTGCGAAGAGGTGAAGCACGCGGTGACGACCATCCGCCAGCGCAATCCGCAGGCGCTCTATTTTTGCGATCCGGTAATGGGTGATCCGCAAAAAGGCTGCATTGTGGCCCAGGGTGTCGAGTCCTTTTTTGTTGATGACGCCATTCAACTGGCCGACATAATGGGACCGAATCTCTATGAGCTGGGTGTGCTGACGGGCAGACAACTACGCAGCTTTGACGAGGTGGTTGCAGCGGCGCAGCAACTGGTGGCGTGGGGCGTGAAGAAGGTTCTGGTGAAGCATCTCGGTGATTGCTCGTGCGACAAACAGGCGTTTGAAATGTTGCTGGTCACACCGGAACAGACATTACATACAGCCAGACCGCTGTATACCTTTGCCAAAATGCCCGTCGGCGTTGGGGATCTGATATGCAGCGTCATGCTGGCCTCGTTGCTCAACGGTTTTGAGGATAAAGAGGCGCTGGAGCGAACCACCAGTATTGTGGATTCGGTGATGCATCTGACCAAAGAGCGTGGCTCGTATGAACTGCGGCTGATAGAAGCACGTTATCAGATAATGGATCCACAGGTTCGTTATCGGGCGACGGTGCTATAGCGCATCGCGAGCGCCGAAGGGAGGCTCTATGTTTCTGACATTGCTCAGGTTTCAGCATCCGCTGGTCTACCGTTTTGCGTGGCTGCGGATGCGGGTAGTGGTGTTAAGAAAATGCGGGCTGCGCAAGAAGAAAACAGGGAGAAAGACTCAGGCCTGTCGTTGACAGGCCTGCCTGGCTTTACACCCGGAAGTAGCGTGGTGGAATCAACGCAGAGAAGGCGTCGAACTTCTTCACCATCTTTTTCCAGAACAACATAACAACTATCCTCAATTTGAAACATCGGCGCTATTTTAGTCAGCGCCAACAAATCGTAAAGCCAGCCGCTTCGTTCTTATCGCGAAGGCGGTGTAAACCTTTTGGTTCACTGGGCGGTCAGGTTGATGAACAACAAACCGCCAGACCCTCGATGGGGTTGACAAGAGGATAGATTGTGAACAACGCCAGCCTTCAACAGAATTCAGGCCATAAACCAGTAATAAAAGAGGCCGACCTTTAATCCCAGGATCACAATGTAGGCACAGCAGTATTTCATCGTGCCGGACATTATCTGGTTAGCCTGTCCTTCCATTTTGGTCGCGGAAACCGCGATGGCGATGCTTTGCGGCGAAATCATTTTCCCGCCGGTTGCACCGGAAGTATTGGCCGCAGCCAGCCAGTTAGGATCAATATTCAGTTTACTGGCAGCAATGGTTTGCAATTTGCCAAACAGAATATTCGAGTTGGTGTCGCTGCCGGTGACAAATGTTCCCAGTGCGCCAATCACCGGTGCAATAAAGACATAAGAGCTGCCGGTCAGATCGACAATGGACTGGGCAAGTGTGGAGATAATACCGCTGAGATCCATCACCGTTGCCAGCGCGACGATCGCCATAATGGCGACGATGGAGTTCCTGAGCTGGAACACGGTTTTGCCAAAGACTTCCAGCATACCGCGAGCGGATGCCCCCTGAATAAAACCACCAATAATGGTCGCAAAGATGATCAGCATTCCGGGTGTTGTGATCCATTCGATTTTTAGCGCCAGAGATTTACCGTCAGCCAGCGTGAAATGCAGTACTGAAGCCAGTTGAGAAGCCGCCGATTTTACCGCCGGGGATAATGGAGAGCACAGCAGGATAAAGATAAAAATCAACATGTAGATAGAACCGACCCGAAACAGCACCTTTGCCGAGCGCGGAGTCGTTTCACGGGTATGGCTGACCTCAATACGCCACTCGGGATCTGTTTTCCCGTTACGCAATCGACCCGCGATGGCGACGGCGAAAAGACTGACCAGACTGCCGGCAAAAGCGGGTAATTCTGCGCCAAGATGTATCGCGACAAAATATTGTGGGATAAGCGTAGTGATGCCGCATATCAGAGTGATAAGGAATACGCCGCGGAGGGCTTTCAAGCCACCGCCAATAATGCAGACAATGACAAACGGCAGCAGAATATTAAACAGGGCTAACTGCAGAATAATCGTCCCGCCTAAAGTATAAACCGACAGGTTAACCTGTTCAGCGAGGATAGAGACCGGAATACCGACCGCACCGAAAGCCGTCGGTACGGTATTCGCCACGAGGGAGGCAATGGCTGCTTTCAGCGGATTGAATCCCAGTGCGATGAGAATGCCGATAGGGATTGCGACCGCCGTGCCGTAACCTGCCGCAGCTTCAAGAAATCCCCCAAAGCACCACGAAATAAGCAGTACCTGAATTCGCTTATCTTCGCTGATGCTGGCGAGAATATCGCGGAGAATATCCAGCGCTTTTGTCGCCTGCATCACGTTATAACTGAATATGGCCCCGAGGATCACAATCACTATCGGCCATAATCCCTTCAGTGCGCCATAGCCTATCGCGGCTTTCAGATTCTGTACTGGCATCGCCCAGAATATCGCTGATAGCGCGGCGGTGAATACCAGAGAGATCAACACAGAATAATGGATGGGCATTTTCAATTTCAGTATTAAAAATACCATTAGCAGTAAAGGAGATAGTGCCAGGGCAAACATAAAATATTCGTTCATTATTATTCCTGCTTGGTTCATTAAACCTGATTTATATTTATGGCGGAAAGGCTACATTGGCGTATAAATAAAGTATGCAAACTGAATCGCTTCAGTGAATAAAGTAATTATGATTAATAGTTTTGTAACTATTGTAATCTTTTAATTAAAGGCTGCTGCCAGATAAATACACTTAAGAGTAAGGCAAATACCTATAAGTAGTTATTTAATAACCTTTTTAATAATGATAATGACGAGATTAGTCATCACCTGAAACTGTTTTTAAGGTTTTAATAACGCTATGGTTTCCAATATAAAAATGTGAGCGAGGCCGAAAGAAATAAACATGGGTATTGCATATGCTTGTTGATTAGAGGATTATTTGGTTTTGTCATACAAATGAAAATACAGACGTTTGCGATTGTCCTGATATAAGAAGCGGAGAGTCGCCACCAACGGAAAACGATCCGGGCATCACTATGAACTCAGTCATTAGTAAAACCAAAAAAACCGAAAAACTGGGCGTGATACACGGCTGAACCTTTGCTTGATATAGCGATATCAAGCGCAATAAATAGAAATGAAGCGATGGAGTATTTATTGTGAATGTAAATTTCTTTGTCACCTGTATTGGTGACGCGCTGAAGTCCCGGATGGCACGTGATTCCGTATTGCTGCTGGAAAAACTGGGCTGCCGCGTTAATTTCCCTGAGAAACAAGGGTGCTGCGGCCAGCCAGCCATCAACAGTGGTTATATCAAAGAAGCGATTCCGGGGATGAAAAACCTGATCGCCGCGATGGAAGATAATGATGATCCGATAATCTCTCCGGCAGGCTCTTGTACTTACGCGGTGAAAAGCTATCCGGCGTATCTGGTCGATGAGCCTGAATGGGCGCTACGTGCGGAAAGGGTTGCTGCGCGCATGCAGGATCTCACCTCCTTTATCGTTAACAAGTTGGGGGTAGTTGATGTGGGGGCCAGTTTGCAAGGGAAGGCGGTTTATCATCCGTCCTGCAGCCTGACTCGCAAGCTGGGCGTGAAGGAAGAACCGCTTACGCTACTGAAAAATGTGCGTGGTCTGGAGCTGTTGACGTTTGCCGATCAGGATACCTGCTGCGGCTTTGGCGGTACTTTCTCGGTCAAAATGGCCGAAATATCGGGCGAGATGGTGAAAGAGAAAGTCGTCCACATGATGGATGCCCGTCCGGAATATTTGATTGGTGCTGATGTCAGTTGTCTGCTGAACATCGGTGGCCGTCTGCAGCGAGAAGGCCAGCCGGTCAAAGTGATGCATATTGCTGAAGTGCTGATGAGCCGCTGAGGAGAAAAGTATGTCGATAAAAACCAGCGATGTAGAGTTCAAGATGCGCATTCGTCAGCAAATCGAAGATCCGATTATGCGCAAAGCTGTGGCCAATGCGCAGGAGCGTATCGGTGCGAATCGCCAAAAAATGGTCGACGAATTAGGGCACTGGGAAGCGTGGCGCGACCGGGCCAGCCAGATCCGTGACCATGTTCTGAGTAATCTCGATGCTTATCTGTATCAACTCTCCGAGAAAGTGACCGAAAATGGCGGCCACGTCTATTTCGCGAAGACCAAAGAAGAGGCCACCCGCTACATTTTGCAGGTCGCGCAGAGTAAAAATGCGCGCAAAGTGGTGAAGTCAAAGTCGATGGTGACTGAAGAAATCGGTATCAACCATGTGTTGCAGGATGCCGGAATCCAGGTGATCGAAACCGATCTGGGTGAATATATTCTCCAGTTGGATCAGGATCCTCCTTCGCATGTGGTGGTTCCGGCTATCCATAAAGATCGGTATCAGATCCGCCGCGTGCTAAACGAACGCCTGGGCTACGACGGCCCGGAAACGCCCGAAGCAATGACTTTATTTATCCGTCAGAAGATCCGCGAAGATTTTCTCAGTGCCGAAATCGGGATCACCGGGTGTAATTTCGCCGTGGCGGAGACCGGCTCTGTTTGCCTTGTCACCAACGAAGGTAATGCGCGGATGTGTACCACATTGCCGAAAACGCACATTGCGGTGATGGGAATGGAGCGTATTGCACCGACGTTTGCTGATGTTGATGTGCTCATCACCATGCTGGCGCGTAGTGCTGTTGGCGCACGTCTGACAGGCTACAATACCTGGCTTACCGGTCCGCGTGAGGCGGATAACGTTGACGGGCCAGAAGAGTTTCACCTGGTCATTGTGGATAACGGGCGCTCGCAGGTGCTCGGTTCTGAGTTTCGTGACGTGCTGCGCTGTATACGCTGCGGGGCCTGTATGAACACCTGTCCGGCATATCGCCATATTGGTGGGCACGGGTATGGCTCTATCTATCCAGGTCCTATTGGTGCGGTGATTTCTCCGTTGCTCGGCGGTTATAAGGATTTTAAAGATCTGCCTTACGCCTGTTCATTGTGCACGGCTTGCGACAGCGTATGTCCGGTGCATATCCCTCTTTCTAAACTGATTCTGCGTCATCGCAGAGTGATGGCGGAGCAGGGCATTACCCCGAAAGCGGAGCGGCGGGCGATCAAAATGTTTGCGTATGCTAATAGCCATCCAGGGTTGTGGAAAGTCGGGATGATGGCGGGAGCCCATGCGGCGAGCTGGTTTATTAATGGCGGAAAAACACCGCTTAAGGTGGGAGCCATTAACGACTGGATGGAGTCACGCGATCTTCCTGGTGCTGACGGAGAGAGTTTCCGTAGCTGGTTTAGAAAACATCAGGCGGAGGATAAAAAGAATGGATAACCGTACCGCGTTTTTAAACACTATCGCCGGAGCGTTGGGTCGGCAGGTGCGATTTGTACCGGAACCAGATGCGGCACCGGTTAACAACTATGCGAACGAGCGACTGACTGAACTCAACCAGCAGCAGCGTTGTGATGCCTTTATCCAGTTCGCTACTGATGTCATGCTGGCACGCTGCGAACTGACCAGTGAAGCGCAGGCGGCAGACGCGGCATTACGTCTGTGTGAAGAACTTGGTCAGCAATCGGTGGTGCTTAGCGGCGACAGTCGGCTGGCAGTTCTGGGGATCAGCGAGCGCCTGAAACAGGAATGTAACGCCGTGGTCTGGGACCCGGCCCGTGGCGAGGAGAATATTACCCAGGCCGAGCAGGCGAAAGTCGGGGTGGTGTATGCCGAGTATGGCTTAACGGAGTCGGGCGGTGTGGTCCTCTTTTCTGCACCCGAGCGCGGACGCTCATTAAGCCTGCTGCCGGAGTCTTCTATTTTTGTCCTGCGCAAAAGCACCATCCTGCCGCGTGTGGCGCAGTTGGCAGAAATTCTGCATCAGAAAGCGCTGGCCGGTGAGCGTATGCCGTCGTGCATTAACATCATCAGTGGGCCGAGTTCAACGGCGGATATTGAGCTGATTAAGGTGGTTGGGGTGCATGGTCCGGTGAAGGCGGTGTATCTGATTATTGAGGATTGTTGAGATTTTTGTTGATGAACGCTCTGGCACTGAAGGCCAGAGCGGAATGACAATATTATGCAATCATACTGATGATCAATACGATAATCAGGCCGACCACGGAGTTAACCAGCTCCAGTAAACCCCAGGTCTTCAGCGTGTCCTTCACTGACAGGTCAAAGTAACCTTTGAACAGCCAGAATGAGGCATCGTTGATATGGGTCAGGGTGTTGGAGCCCGCCGCCGTTGCCAGTACCAGTAATGCCGGATCGACGCCAACTAACTGACCCGTTGCGGGATCGAGGATCGCTGCGCTGATAATCCCCGCGGCGGTCATTGCTGACACGACGCCCTGGCCGGTTGCCAGACGGATAAGTACGGTGATGAGCCACGCCATGATGTACGGTGAAATGTTGCCGTGTGACATCAGCATGCCAATCGTATCACCGATACCGGTATCGATAATGGTCTGCTTCAGTACGCCGCCCGCACCGATAATCAGGATCACCATCGCGATGCTTTTCACCGCATTTTCAAAGGCGTTCATTACCCACTGCATGTCATGGCCACGCGCGGTACCGAACAGCACAAAGGCGACAATCATAGCGATGAACATCGCAATCGGAGAAGAACCTAAGAAGTTCACCACTTCCCAGGCCTGAGTCCCTTTAACCAGCCAGATATTGGCGATGGTAGTGGAGATCATAATGATCGCCGGGATCAGCGGCACCAGAATCGACACGCCGAATGACGGCAAATTATTCTGGTCAACCGGCACATCGGCTTTCATAAATGAAGGCGTCGGGCGATCAAGATTACCGAGGAACTTCGGCAGGATCAGCCCTGCACAGATCACGCTTGGGATCGTCACCAGAATACCGTAGATATAAACCATGCCCATATCGGCGCCATAGGCGTTGACCAGCGCTACCGGTCCCGGCTGAGGTGGAAACAGCGAGTGCGCGGTGGTTGCGGCGGCGACGGCAGGGATAGCCAGTTTCAGGAACGGGATCTTCGCTTCGGCGGCAATGACGATCACCAGCGGAGCCAGCATAATAAAGGCCACTTCATAGAACATTGCCAGGCCGAAGATCAGGCCAATAATGATCACCGATAGCTGTACATAGCGCAGACCGAGGCGCGCCAGCAGCGTATGGGCAATCTGATGTGCCGCCCCGGAGTCGACCATCAACTTGCCGATAACCGCACCAAACACCACGATAATCGCCAGTTCCCCCAGCGTACTGCCAAAGCCGGACTTCATGGTGTGCAGCAGTTCCATTAAATCCATGCCCGCCAGCATACCGACGGAGAGCGCCGCCAATAGCAAGGCGACCATTGAGTTTATTTTGAATCTTAAATTGAGAACCAGCATCAGACCGATGCCGAATACTACCCACAGAATATTGAGAACGTGCATAAAACGTCTGCCTTCTTTGGTTGAACTATTATGATTTTGGTTGAGATGTTATATAAATTGGTTAACCATTGATGCGATGAATGTCACATTGCGTTACAGATTTGCACTGCTGATGTAGTTTTGGGTTTTGTCATCACTGGCAAACATCGCCATTATTGTGATTTGGTTAACCAATATTCCCATTTAGGTTGACATGTCATACCAAAAGGAGGAATTTATGTGCCATATTGTCGAGCCCATTACGTAAATGAGGAATAGAGCATGGAACAGACATGGCGCTGGTATGGTCCGAACGATCCGGTCACTTTAGCTGATGTACGTCAGGCGGGGGCGACGGGCGTTGTTACTGCTTTGCACCATATCCCGAACGGGGAAGTATGGTCAGTTGATGAGATCCAGAAGCGTAAAGCCATTGTTGAACAGGCGGGTCTGGTGTGGTCAGTCGTGGAGAGCGTGCCAATCCACGAAGATATCAAAACCCGTTCCGGTAACTATCTTCAGTGGATTGCCAATTACCAGCAGTCACTGCGCAATCTGGCACAGTGTGGCATTCGTACTGTGTGCTACAACTTTATGCCTGTTCTCGACTGGACACGTACCGATCTGGAATATGTTCTGCCGGACGGTTCCAAAGCGTTGCGTTTTGATCAGATTGAATTTGCCGCATTTGAGCTGCATATCCTCAAACGTCCAGGCGCAGAAGCCGACTACAGCGCTGAAGAAATCGCCCAGGCGAATCAACGTTTCACGACCATGAGTGATGAAGATAAGGCCCGTCTGACCCGCAATATCATCGCCGGCCTGCCGGGCGCGGAAGAAGGGTATACCCTCGATCAGTTCCGCCAGCACCTTGAGCGTTATAAAGATATTGATAAAGCCGCGCTACGTGAGAATTTCGCCGTCTTCCTGAAGGCGATTATCCCGGTCGCGGAAGAAGTGGGCGTACGCATGGCGGTACATCCGGACGATCCGCCGCGCCCAATCCTCGGCCTGCCGCGTATTGTTTCCACCGTGGAAGATATGCAATGGATGGTCGATACGGTCAGCAGCATGGCCAACGGTTTCACCATGTGTACCGGCTCTTACGGTGTTCGCGCAGACAACGATCTGGTCGATATGATCAAGCAGTTTGGTCCGCGTATTTACTTCACCCATCTTCGGTCGACACTGCGTGAAGACAACCCGAAAACCTTCCATGAAGCGGCGCATCTCAATGGTGATGTCGACATGTACGAAGTAGTGAAGGCAATCGTGGAAGAAGAGCATCGCCGTAAGGCCCAGGGCCAGGAGGATTTGATCCCGATGCGCCCGGATCATGGTCACCAGATGCTCGACGATCTGAAAAAGAAAACCAACCCTGGCTATTCCGCGATTGGGCGCCTGAAAGGGCTGGCGGAAGTCCGTGGCGTTGAAATGGCTATTCAGCGCGCTTTTTTTAGCCGCTAAACCAGACCGGCAGGGCGACGTGCCGTGCCGGCTTTGTTCTTTTCTCTTCCCGTCGGCATTTCCGATGGGTTATGGAGTTCGCGATGACTACGACAATTGCTAACAGCAACCTGCCGGTTGCACGCCCGGCGTGGGATCATTCTCGTCTGCAATCCCGTATGGTTCACCTGGGATGCGGTGCTTTTCACCGTGCGCATCAGGCGTTGTATACGCACCATTTACTGGAACAAACAGACAGCGACTGGGGCATCTGTGAAGTGAACCTGATGCCGGGTAATGACCGTGTGCTGATCGAAAATCTGAAAAAGCAGCAGCTTCTGTATACCGTGGCGGAGAAAGGGGCTGACGACACCGTGCTGAAAGTCATCGGCTCGATGAAAGAAGCGTTACACCCGGATCTTGATGGTTGTGACGGTATTCTGCAGGCTATGGCGCGACCGCAGACGGCGATTGTCTCTCTGACGGTAACCGAAAAAGGCTACTGCACGGATGCTGCCAGCGGTCAGTTAGATCTCAATAATCCACTGATCCAACATGATCTGGCAAACCCGGCGGCACCGAAATCGGCTATTGGCTACATTGTGCAGGCGCTGCATCTGCGCCGTGAGCAGGGACTGGCGGCCTTTACCGTGATGTCCTGCGACAACGTTCGTGAAAACGGTCATGTGGCAAAAGTCGCGGTGCTGGGGCTGGCACAAGCGCGCGATCCGGAGCTGGCGAAATGGATTGAAACTCACGCTACCTTCCCGTGCACTATGGTGGATCGTATCGTTCCGGCGGCGACCCCTGAGATGTTACAGGAAGTCGCTGATCAACTGGGCGTGTATGATCCGTGTGCTATCGCCTGTGAGCCGTTCCGCCAGTGGGTGATTGAAGATAACTTTGTTAATGGTCGTCCTGACTGGGATAAAGTCGGTGCGCAGTTTGTTGCCGACGTGGTGCCATTTGAAATGATGAAGCTGCGCATGCTTAACGGCAGCCACTCTTTCCTTGCCTATCTGGGCTACCTCGGTGGGTATGAAACCATCGCGGATACCATGACTAATCCGGCATACCGCAAAGCAGCCTTTGCACTGATGATGCAGGAGCAGGCTCCGACGCTCTCTATGCCGGAAGGCACCGATCTTAAAGCCTATGCGACGCTGCTGATTGAGCGCTTCAGTAATCCTTCCCTGCGCCACCGTACATGGCAGATTGCGATGGACGGCAGCCAGAAACTGCCGCAGCGCTTGCTGGATCCAGTACGTCTGCATCTGCAGAACGGCAGCGACTGGCGACACCTGGCGCTGGGTGTGGCGGGCTGGATGCGTTACACCCTGGGTGTGGATGAGCAGGGGCAGGCAATTGACGTTGTCGACCCATTACTGGCGGAATATCAGCGGATCAACCAGCAATATCAGGGAGCCGAACGTGTTACGGCTCTGCTGGGATTAAGCGGGATTTTTGGTCACGATTTAGCGGAAAAGGCCGACTTTGTCGATGCGATTATCGCGAGCTATCAACAGCTGTGTGAGCAGGGCGCGCGTGAGTGCGTTGCGGCGTTAAGCGCTGACGCATAACTTCCCCACGATGACGGGTCAATCAAAAGTCTATTTGGTTGACCCGTTTCCTGTTTTTGGCTCTCCACAAATGCTATAGTTCGATACCGAATCACCGGATCTGAATAAACGTATCTGACGGGCATAACATTATGAAATCGAACACTTCTCAGCAAAGGCCCTACCAGGAAGTGGGCGCAATGATCCGCGATCTAATTGTACAGACGCCGTACAATCCTGGTGAGCGCCTGCCGCCGGAGCGTGAAATTGCCGAGATGCTCAATGTCACCCGAACGGTGGTACGCGAAGCGTTAATCATGCTGGAAATTAAAGGGCTGGTGGACGTGCGGCGTGGAGCCGGGATCTATGTGCTTGATAACGAAGACGCTCAGGCAATGGATAACACCGATGTGAACCATTGTAACGATGCCGGTCCTTTTGAGCTGTTACAGGCTCGTCAGCTACTTGAAAGCAATATTGCTGAATTTGCTGCTCTGCAGGCTACCCGCGAAGATATCGTCAAAATGCGCCAGGCGTTACAACTGGAAGAGCGAGAACTGGCTTCCAGCGAACCGAACGGTACAGAAAGCGGTGATATGCAGTTCCATCTCGCCATTGCTGAGGCGACGCATAACAGTATGTTGGTGGAACTGTTTCGCCAGTCCTGGCAGTGGCGTGAGAACAACCCAATGTGGATCCAGCTACACAGCCATCTCGACGATACGCATTACCGCAAAGAATGGCTGGGTGACCATAAGCAGATCCTGGCGGCGTTGATCAAAAAGGACGCCCGTGCGGCCAAGCTGGCGATGTGGCAGCATCTGGAAAACGTCAAACAGCGTCTGCTGGAGTTTTCTAATGTCGATGACATCGACTTTGATGGCTATCTGTTTGAATCCTGGCCACTGGATAAAGTTAACGCCTGATTTCTCCCGCTGAGTACAACGCGGACTGTTTCAGTCCGCGCTTCACTTTGTTCTGTTGTATTACGATACATTCCCCCATTTTCGCACGTTAAATTCGGCGTAATAAATTGTTTCCATCCTGTCGGATGGTGATTTTCTTGCGCCGTGAGAGCAGAGTAAAAATTGATTTGTATCAATTAAAAATGACTTATTTTTAAAGGCGAAAGAATGCCTTCGTTACCTTAAATTTACCTTTCCGTGCTTATTTTTAGACAAAGCTGACCAATGTTAAGTGAGAATTAAAGTGATTTGCGCAGAAGTTTGAGCCGATTAATCTTGCCTAACATCGCATAAAAAAAGGCGTTTTATGCGAATGTAGACATTAATAACGCTATGTAACCTATTGGCCGGAATGATGTTTTGATTACGTATCGTGATTATCATTTCCAGTACTCAATTTTTTAGTCAGGTGAATAAGAAACAATATACGTAAAGCAATCATTACATATTATTCTATAATAAAGTTATCTTTCATTTGAAATGACGTTCCATTTTTTGGCTGTTTATTAACAGTTTTATTACTATTGTGAGGATATTTTTGCCATTGACATGTTTTTACACTGGCTGCATATTTCATCGCCATAAGCGTGTTATTGCGTTCAGGAGTTGACTATGCCCTCTCGAGATTATCCCGATATTCGAAAAGCAAGGGGTACCCGATCTAAAGATATGGTTCTTTTAAGTGCTCGTGTCGATACCTCTCTGTGGGAATATGTTCGAACGTTGGCATATGAAACACGAAAAAGTAAACAGGATATTATTGCTGAGGCATTAATGTTACATCGTTCTATTAATCAGAGTGAACCCCAGGAATAAAAATAGCCATTCTCTGTCTGGATTTTATTTAAAATCCTGAAAATGAATTATGTCTTGCCACTTCATTATTACCTTTATTGGTATGTTATTGATTTTTCCCCTTACTTGATAGGGGACTTTTTTATGTGGGCACGCTGCCCTCATAACAAAGTTGATAGCAAAATTCACAATTAAAAGTGAGTAAAAATATGAAAAAGACAGCAGTGGCATTAACAGTGATGGCATTAGGGGTAACTTCCGTTCATGCAGCGGAAATTTATAACAAAGATGGCAACAAACTGGATCTGTACGGCAAAGTAAAAGCGGTTCATTCCTGGACTGATGGTACTGATACTGACGGTACCTATGCACGTCTGGGTTTCCGCGGCGAGACACAAATCAACGATCAACTGACCGGTTATGGCCAGTTTGAAAGTCAGTTTGATGCCTCTAAAGCAGAAGGGTCGCAGAATGGCGTTAATACACGTCTGGCGTTTGCTGGCCTGGATTATGGTCACAACATTAGCTTTGACTATGGCCGTAACTACGGTATCGCTTACGATGTGGGAGTTTACACTGACACTCTGTCAGAGTTCGGTGGTGACTCCTATGAAGATACTGACCGTTTCCTTACTACACGCACTTCTGGTGTTGCAACACTCCGTACCAAAAATCTGTTTGGCGCCGTTGATGGCGTAAACGTGGCTGCGCAATACCAGGGTCAGGATGATTCCGACGCTAACCCTGCTAAGCAGCATGGTAACGGCTACGGCTTCTCTCTGGGCTATGACAACATCGCGGATTCTGGTGTGTCTGCTGTTGCAGCCTATTCAACCAGTGCGGTGACTACCGATCAGAAACAACACGGCTGGAATGGGGAAAACGCAGAGTTCTGGGGGGCTGGCCTGAAGTATGACGCTAACGCTATCTACGTTGCGACCATGTATGGCGAATCCCATAACCTGATTCAGGACGCGGACAAAGCGCAGCACTTTGAAGCGATGGCTGCCTATGTGTTTGATTTCGGTCTGCGTCCGAACGTGGCTTATGTGCATGCGCGTGATGACAACAATACTGACCTGACCGAATATGTCGCGCTGGGTACAGACTACTACTTCAATAAAAACATCGTTGCTGATGTTGGTTACAAGATTAACCTCCTCAATGGCACTAACGGTGACAACGAAGTCGTTGCAGGCCTGACCTATCAGTTCTAACTTTTTGTTATGATATGAAAAAGGTATCTTCAGTAAGATACCTTTTTATATTGAGTCTTTCTTCCCGCTATTTTCATATTGATAAAAAAACACAAGCAATGGAGCAGGCTTGTAAAACAAACGCTATCTCCTGCCAAAGAAATACCGTTGTGGATGTCAATATAATAAACGAATCCACGCTGCCAACAATTTCTATAACCCTTTACTATATCAACTAAGCTGAAAAGAACAATTAGACCAATAATGGGGTTTTTAGTCATGGTATAAGCTATTTCCGCGAGCGTTGTTGATGTTGAATTGATATGTCCATTTTTACACATTTTCCGCCAGTTCTTTGTAAAAAGAACTAGAAAATGTCTGGCTGTTATTTGTGTGCTATTAAATTTTGATATTGAATTGCGGAGTCATCTGAACACTATATATATCTGGTGACTTTCTGGCTTAGCGCTTATCCCATTAGGCTATTTTACTTGCCAGTTTGAGCACTGCCCGTGTCCAAACTGACACCAACAATATACGCTTACTGGGATCCTGTTACTCTTTATGAATATACCCGTCATACTTCAAGTTGCCTGTGCGTTGGCTGCACTCGCTAACCCCAGTCACGTACTTGTGTTCGCTCCTTGGTATTCACTCGTTTGCCACCTTCATGCAACTCGAATTATTTTGGTATGTATTATAAACAGACGGGCTTGAGCGGTCAGGAGGCGGCAAACGTGGCAATGCAGCGCCACTCTCCGTCCTCAAAGCGGTAAATAGATTCGGTATGTCCCGGGATCACCCACTGCGCTTCCTCATCCGCAGCACAGTTCACATAGATACACAATCCGCAGCCACCGCGCAGCTGGCGGGGGATATCCGCCACCCGAAAGTTGATCGCTGCAGCCTGTAACGCCTTGCGCATTTTGATGACGCCGACGGTGGAATGAAATAAGAACAGCGTTTCCGTCACTGGCGTTTCCTCTGACGATGGCCAATCAGTGCTGCACCCACGGCACCGGCAAATTGTGCGTCGGGATGGGTATGAACGGGGATGCCGAGATGCCCTTCGAGCATACGCGCGAAGGCGTTGCAGTGGCTGACGCCGCCGGTAAACAACAATGGCCCTTGTGCTGAAAGCCGCCCGATAAAGTTCGCGCTGCGTCTGGCCATCGCATTGATCACGCCTGCCAGAATCGCTTCCGGCGCAATGCCTGCTGAGCGCAGGCTGATAACTTCTGACTCGGCAAACACCGTACACATGCTGCTGATAGCATGTGGTTCTACGCCTGCGGTAATGGTATCGAGTTGCTCCACACTGGCGCCAAGTGTGCGTGAGATGACTTCCAGAAACCGTCCGGTCCCGGCCGCACATTTGTCGTTCATTAAAAAATCGCTGAGGTTGCCATCATCGTCCAGCTGTATGACTTTACTGTCCTGACCGCCGATATCAATCACCATACGGGTGTCGGGCGCCAGCAAGCGCGCCCCCAGTCCATGACAGGAAATTTCAGTGACCTGCTTATCGGCATAATCCACGAGCTGACGTCCGTAACCCGTGAGGGTTAAAAACGGTCGTACATCCAGCCCGGCTTGCAGTGTTTCCCATGCCTGCGCGATCGCTTCTGCGGGGCGAAAAGGCGTAGGGCAGAGGAAGCGGCGTTTGATAATACCTCCTTCCAGCAGAATGCCTTTGGTCGCCGTGGAGCCGGAATCGATCCCTATTGAGTATGTCATCCGTGCTCCTCACAGCATTTCAATAAACGCGGCAACGCGGGTGCTCAACTGGCCGATATCTGCGCTGGAGTAGTCAGTTTCAATGGCGATATAAGGAATATTGTGTTGCTGGCGAACGTGGCGTTTAATCGCAAGTGATTCAACGGCATAGGTATGACAGGCTTGTAGGATAACATCGACAACGCCGTCGGCTTGATACTCTTCGACCATCTGGCTGAGCATTTTCAGACGCTGATCGTTAGGTGAGATACAGGAGCAACCAATAGCGAGATATTTATCGGTCAGCGCATCATAGACGTCGCCGGTTTCTTCCACGCACTGTTCTGTGGCTTTAGCACCGGTGCAGTTTTCATAGCCCACCACCCAGCCGCCGTTATCTTCAATGGCGCGGACCACTTTTTCTGCCGCACCGCCAATAGGACAACCGGTGATCAGAATGCGGGGCCGTGATTCCAGGCGTTTGCCGTCCTGCCATTCCTGACGTACGCGCTCGGCCATGCTGTTCAGCTCGTCGATAAGCGCCTCTTTATCAAAACGGAAGGTCGCGCCGTACACCACTTTCAGGATGTCACTGCCGCTGAGCGCAGGCGGGTTGAGTTGGCCAACGCGGTAGAAATTCGCCAGCGCGCGACGTTCTCTGTTTTTGAGCATAATGGCTTCACGTAGCGCAGCTTCGGTAATAGGGGTACCAAAACGGGCTTCGATACCTTGTTGCAGACGCAGGATCTCAGCTTTCCATAGCGCACGAGAGGCCGCATCGTTGGCGCTGTTGGGCAGTTGCATCACATGTACCGCTTTAAATTCGGCCATGTACTCGTACATCTTCTTCTTGCCGTCGCAGGTGGTTTCGCCCACCACCAGGTCAGAAAAGTAGAAGTAGGGGCATTTGTCGGTTTTACCAAAGCCGTAGCTGCTTTTGATCAACGGACAGAGGTTACGCGGGAGGTCCTTTTCAGCTTCTTCAATGGTTTCGTCAGAGGTGGAACACAGCGAAACGACAACAGCGCCAGCAGCCATCGCGATCTCTTGCGGCATAAAGGTGCAATAGGTCCCAACGAGCGGAATTCCCTGCTCTTTAAGATCCATTACGGTAAGGAAGCCTTTCTGACGAGCGTCGGAGAATTGGTTGAAAATGGCGGGTAAATCAGTGATAAGCGACATGGTTTTCCTTCCCCGTAACACGGGAGACAGTGAAAAGACGCCGCATTATAACCTTATAGTTATTGTGTATTTATTGATCTCCCTCGCGATGTATACATTTGTCCATCTACAGTATGCGGTCATAGAATTTTCTTCAGATCCATTTCTTCCTGGATCCGTTCGCTCCAGGCAATATGGGTGCGGATCGCCTCTTCAATTCCCGCGTTGTAGAAAGCAGATCCCAGTTTTTCGATAATAAAATCAATAAAGAACTCGGCGTCGAATTGTTCAAGCTCAAGATCAAAGTGGTCGCTACAGTACGTTTCAAGCTCGCTACGCAGACGATCACGATCCGCCGGGGCCAGAGTGATTTCAGCCATTTTTTCTCCTTAAAAATTCGGCAGTGTCAGCAGGGAAGGAATTTGCGACAACAGATATAACACCAGTCCTATAGAACCGCCAACCAGCGTGCCGTTGACGCGAATAAACTGCAAATCTTTGCCGATGTTCAGCTCGATTTGCTGTGACATATCACGCGCATCCCAGCTTTTTACCGTGTCGCTGATATGGCGTGTCAGGAAGGTAGCGAACTCCGGTGCGATCTTACGCGCGGCCTGCTCAAGATGCCCATTCAGCGAAGCGCGCAAGGCGCTGTCGGCAACCAGCGTTTCACCGAACCACTGCCCGGCACTGGCGATACGCTGTTTCACGCGGGAATCGTCGGCGTTAATGTCGGTTTTCACCCACTGGCGCAGATCCGCCCACAACTCGCCGAGATAACGGTTAAAGGCTTCATCCTCTTTCAGATAGCTTTTGAGACTTTCCGCCCGGACAGCCATCTCCGGATCGTGTTTGAGCTTATCAATCAGTTTAAACGTGGCGCGATCGAAGGCATGGCGGATCTGATGCGTCCGATCGTGGCTGATGTCATCCAGCAGGGAGTTGACCGCATCAGACACCAGCTCGGCGCTGTGCTCGCCCAGCCATTCGGTCGGCAGGAGTTTCGCTTTTAGCGGGTGTTCTGTCTCCAGCCAGCGCACGATCTGCTGCGCAATAAACGCCCGTGAGCTGTCGCGCTGTAGCAGGGTGATCAACTGCGTAATCAGAGTGTCGAGCAGCTCCTGGTGGCGATTGTTTTTGGTCATGCTTTCCAGCATTAGCGCACTGGTACCGGAAAGATCAACCTTGTCGATAGCCTTGTGCACCGCGCGCTTGATCAGCCGCTGGATGCGGGAGTCGTCGGTCAGTTCGAGAAAACCACTCATAATTTGCAGCAGGTGCTGACCAATGCGCTGGGCGTTTTCCGGCTGGCTGAACCAGTTACCAATCAGCAAGGCCGGCTCATGGCGGCGGATCAACGCCACCAGCGACTGGGTATCGAGGAATTTTTCCTGCACGAACTGACCGAGGTTCTCGCCGATTCTGTCTTTGTTACGCGGGATGATCGCCGTGTGTTGCGAGATAAATGGAATCGGTACCCGACGAAAAAGTGCCACCACGGCGAACCAGTCCGCCAGTGCGCCAACCATCGCCGCTTCGGCTATCGCCTTGATTCCGAGTACCCAGAAGTTTGGCGGCAGAAACAGGGTGATGACGAACGTCGCAGCAGCGATCAGCAGCAGAGAGAGCGCCAGTCGCTTGGCGCGTTTGAGTTCAGTAATTTTATTCATAGGCTTAAGGATAGAGCCAGACGCTGGGATCGCGCAAAAAATGTGGCGTACCTCCCATTTTTAGGTGGAGATTTTACCCAGGGATCCAGTTGTCCCATGCGGGTAATGGACCGAGTTCCGTTACCAGAAAGTCGATAAACGATCGCACCTTCGGATTACTGTACTTGCTGGGAAAATAGAGCGCGTAAAGGGCGTGGGTTTCGCAGGTGATGGTGCCATCGAGCATCAGCGGCGTTATCTCTTCTTTTTGAATATGATCGCCAATCAGATAGGTGGGTAAATACGCCACCCCTTGATCTTCTAATACCGATTTCAGCAATACCAGACTGCTGTTGGCCTGGATTGGCATGTGCAGCTTCAACTGATGCAGACGATCCTGTTCATCTGCCACTTTTAGCACCGGCGTGAGGCCGGGGTAAACCAGACAATCATGATTCACCAGATCGCTACGGTGCTGGGGCATACCTTTTTTGGCAAGGTAGCCGGGTGATGCGCAGTACGCCCAGCGGATAGGCACCAGCTTGCGCATCGCATAGTTTTGTGGCGGTGCTGTGGAGATGCGCAGGGCGATGTCGAAATCTGTTTCGTTCAGATTGACAAAGTTATCGTTGAGATCGATATACAGATTCACATCCGGGAACTGGGAGCGATATTTATCTACCAGGTTTACCAGTCGTGAATAACCAAAAGCAATCGAACAGGTTATACGTAATTCACCCTGCGGACTGTGGTAATAGCCGGAGGTCGTGTTCAGCGTTTCATCAAACTCTTTCAATAACTTATTCGCGCGGTTAAATAAATATTGCCCTGCATCGGTCAGAGTAATACTGCGGGTGGTACGTTTAATTAATGTCGTACCCAGCGTGTCCTCCATGGCAGTCAGGCTTTTACTTACCGCTGAAGGCGATACGTTGAGTTGCGCGGCGGCTTCAGATAATCCTCCGCAGTCGACGATTTTGACAAAAAACTCCAGATGCTTGAGTGAAATCGGCGTGCTCATTGTTTCCTTAAATTCACAAGTGATTTGCATAAACGGTACGAATAGGCCGTTACATTCGCGTTTTAAACATGCAACTATTGAATCACAGGAAACAACTTGCTGGCAAAATGAAAAAATAACAACTTAAGTGAGTTGCATCACAAATATAAGGAGGCGGAGCGAAAACTCATCAAAATGTGAATTTAATCTCATTTAATATTTTATAATTTTAAAGGTACCCATTATGTGGTCACGACTCGAACCCTACAAATCGTCGATTATTTTATTAATTGCTCTGGTTATTGGTGGCTTATTAGGTATTTATGCCCCGACGTTTGCAAGTAAACTCCAACCAATAGGTCAGATATTTTTAAACCTGTTATTTATGATTATTGTGCCGCTGGTGGGTATCAGCGTCATGTCCTCCATCGCCAGTATGACCGACCTGAAAAGGCTGGGACGTATTATGGCGATTATCTTTATTGTCTCGATCGCAATGGCCTTTATTCCGGCTGCTGGAATTGTGGCGCTGGCGCTATGGTATAACCCGGCGCAGGGCGTCACTATCGATCTTTCGCAGTCTGTACAGGCGGGCAGCGGCAAGATGGATTTTGTCAGTATGATCACCACCAGTGACTTTATCGGGCTGTTCTCTAAGTCCAATATTCTGGCGCTGATCGTGATGGCGATTATCGCCGGAGTGGCGATAGGACAATCTGAACAGGCGGGTAAGCGTATTGCGTCGCTGCTGGAAGATGCCAACACCGTCATCATGAAGATCGTTTCAATCATTATGAAAGTGGCGCCGATTGGTCTTGGCTGCTATTTCGCCGCCACGATGGCCAGCCAGGACTCTGGTCTACTGTTAACCTTTGCCCGCGCCATTGGTCTGTTTATGGTTGCCACGCTGGTCTACTTCGTTTTGGGTTCTATTCTCTATTCGTATATTGGCGGCGGTATTCCGGCGGTTAAAGCCTTCTGGCGTAATGCGATTGAACCGTCAGCCACGGCGTTAGGGACGTGTTCTTCACTGGGCACACTTCCTGTGACACTACGTGCGGGTAAGGCGATGGGAATTAACCCGGAAATCGTTGATGTCTCTATTCCGCTACTGGTCAACCTGAATAAAGGCGGCGTGGCGATGATTGCCGCACTGAAAATCGTCTTTATCTATTCGGTGCTGGGCATGGAGTTCACCACTGAGACATTCTTCCTGACGATGCTGATTGCCGTTCTCTCCGCCATTATTGTCGGCGGTGTACCAGGTGGGGCGTTTTTAGGCGAGATTTTTATCGTGACGACGCTGGGCTTGCCGATGGAAGCCATCCCGATGCTGGTGGTGCTGGGCACGATTACCGATGCTCCGGCCACGCTGATTAACGTGATCCATGATTTGAATGCGGCACAGATTGTTGAGCGGTTCGCTGGAAAAAAGCAGACCAATACTGAAATAAACTCTACTGCTGCGGTGGTATAGGTTTTCACACGGATTTAGAACAGGAGAAGTTATGAAAGACGCAATCAAGCTTGAAACGCAACTGGTCGTTGCTGGTCGCGACAAACGTTACACCCAGGGAGCGGTGAATCCGGTGATCCAGCGCGCCTCTTCGCTGGTGTTCGATACCGTGAAGGACAAAAAATTTGCCACCGCCAATCGTGCGAATGGCGAACTGTTCTACGGTCGTCGCGGAACTTACACACACTTCGCATTCCAGAAGGCAATGAGCGACCTGGAAGGCGGTGCGGGTTGTGCGCTGTACCCGTGCGGTGCGGCGGCGGTCACCAATGCGATTCTGGCGTTTGTCCAAAGCGGCGATCATATCCTGATGACCGGAGCGGCCTATGAACCCACTCAGGATTTCTGTAATAAGATCCTGTGTAAATTCAATGTGGAAACCACTTATTACGATCCGCTAATTGGTGCAGGCATTGTCGATCTTCTGCGCCCTGAGACGAAAGTGGTGTTCCTGGAATCCCCCAGTTCAATCACTATGGAAGTGCAGGACGTGCCGGGAATGGTGAAGGCGATCCGCGCGGTGAACCCAGAGATCGTCATCATGATCGACAACACCTGGGCGGCGGGAGTGCTGTTTAAAGCGCTGGACTTCGGCGTGGATATTTCCATTCAGGCTGGCACGAAGTACACCATTGGCCATTCGGACGGCATGCTGGGGACGGCGGTGTCGAACGCCCGCTGTTGGGATCGTTTGCGTGAAAACTCCTATCTGATGGGGCAAACGCTGGATGCCGATACGGCTTACAACGGTAGCCGCGGATTACGTACGCTGGCTGTACGTCTTAAACAGCACCAGGAGAGCAGCATCCATATTGCGCGTTGGCTGTCGGCGAGACCTGAAGTGGCGCGGGTGAATCATCCGGCGTTACCGGAATGCCCCGGTCATGAGTATTTTCAGCGTGATTTTGCCGGTAGCTCAGGCCTGTTCTCGTTTGTCCTGAAAAAGAGACTGACCGACGAACAGATGGCGAATTTTCTCGATAATTTTTCTTTGTTCCATATGGCCTATTCGTGGGGAGGATTCGAATCACTCATTCTGGCCAACCAGCCGGAAGAGCTGAACAGCATTCGCCCAGCCGGGGATGTCGATTTCAGCGGAACGCTGGTCAGGGTGCATATCGGCCTGGAAGATGTTGGCGATCTGATTGCTGATCTGGAAGCGGGGTTTGCACGAATCGCGTAACGTAAAGTGATAAATGCAGACGCTTATCCGGCCTGCTGTGGCTACACAGGCCGGATAAAGTGCTTGTTTTGCGGGGTTGCATAGAAGTTGTGGTCGACAATACCAATCAAAATACATCATTTAAAATCAAATTAGATCATTTTTTGTCAAAATTAATCTTTGTCACAATTTCCATCATCTCATACGGGTAGCATTGATCAGGATCCTCAATGTTATTATTTTACGTAAGGGATGGTTATATTATGAATCTTAATGATTTTTTTATAAGAACAGCGCCGGAACGTCGTCATTATGGTGTCGCGTTACTGGTTGGTATCGTTTCCGGGATTCTCTCTGCATTTGTTAAGTGGGGGGCTGAAGTCCCACTTCCTCCCAGAACGTTTTCTTTGGGACGTAATGAATTTAATCCGCCGTATCTTTTCCTGAGAGACTATCTGGGGATTGATCCGACGCAGACGGTTTACACTTTTTCAGAACACGTGATTAATCCGGTGATGGTAACGCACATCATTTTTTCCTTAGTCTTTGCCGTGGGTTACTGTGTCGCTGCTGAAATTTTTCCGAAAGTAAAACTTTGGCAAGGTGTATTAGCGGGGTTGATCGTGACAGTGGCTGTTCATGGTATCTTCATCCCGGCATTTCATCTTTCACCACCGTTGTCCCAACTACCATTCGATGAATATGTTTCTGAAATAGTGGGGCACATTTTTTGGTTTTGGGTGATTGAAATGATTCGCCGTGACCTGAGAAATCGGATCACGCATGAACCGGATGCTGAAGTTCCGTTACATTTAGCCAGATGATCAAAAGTAGATGCACTATTTATGGCTTCTTATGGCTTGTTATGGCTTGCCCCCGACTTGCAAACACGAATATTAGTGTTCAGGTACCGGGGGCAGCTTATAGAAGTTTAGTTTTCGGTGACTAACGCTGTTGCCTCATGCTGACGCACTCGCTTCAATAATCCGGCCAGCGTGAACACCACGGCAATACCCGCCACGACCGCCAACAGGTGAAACGAAAGCCTGCCGCCGTTAAACCACAGCCAGCGTCCGACTTCGACCGAAACTGCCATCACTGTCAGGATCACCATGTTTAGCGATGCGGAGACCGTACCCTTCGGCAAGTTGTTAGAAAACAACGTAAAACGGAATAGCGTTGGGAAGATCATCCCGATGCCAAATGCATACAGGCTGGTCCCCAGCACCGACCACAGCCACACATGCGGCCACAGCAAATTACCGCCAATCAGTACCGCCAGTCCGCTCAGTTGAATGGGCGCAGCACGCCAGATAAAGCGCGGCTTCGTTGGATCCTTCACAAAACGCACGACCACCATATTGGCGACGATCACGGCACCAAATACCGGAGCCTGCGCCCAGGCAAACTGCGATGTGGTCATGCCGCCGGCATCAATCAGGATCACTGGCGAAACCGCTACCCAGCTCATCATCGGGATATAACTCAGCGAAAGTGTGGCTGCGCCAAAGAGGAACACCCGGTTGCGAAAAACGTCGCGGAAATCACGCAGTACGCTGCGCGCACTGAACGGCACCGAGCCGCGCTGGACAGTTTCCGGCATCGCTAACGCTAACCCAATCAGGGCGATAAGCCCCATAGCGGCGATAATGGCAAACAGGATCTTCCAGTGTACAAAGTGCATCAGCGCCGCCCCGGAGAGTGGGCCGATAACCGGCGCAACCAGCACAATGGAGGTGATTATCGCCATCAGTTTAATGGCCTTAGTTTGACCAAATGCCTCCTGCACCGTGACATAACCTACCGTGGCGATAAAGCAGATGCTGGTGCCCTGAATAAAACGCGCGATCAGAAATTGCGTCATTGAGGTGGTGAACAACGTGGCCGCACAGGCAAGAGTAAAGATTAATGCTCCTGCAATCAGTACCGGTCGGCGGCCAATTCGGTCGGAAAGCGGACCTAACAGCCACTGCAGCGCCATACCTCCCGCCAGATACAGACTGACCGCAGCCGGTGCCAGGCTGACATCGGCGTTAAAATCCCGTACTACATTAATGATGCCGGGCTGGATCAGGTCCGTCGACAAATAGGCGGCGAAGTCATATAAAATCAGCGCGATGGGGAAGAATAGCGTTGTGGCGCGTTGGGCGAAAAACGCGAAAATCCGTTGCATAAAAACAGCTCCTTGTCGGGAGAATACCCTCAACGGGAATAGCGAAATTCAATACCGTCTTTTGAGACGTCAGGCTGGTGACAGAAAAAACAGACTGCAGATGTACTGAATTTCATGTAATCAAAAACGCTGTCTGCGCGAAGCACAAACAGGACATACGCATCTCTGATGAGGTCAGAAAGCGTAACGATTACAGGTAACAATCAGCACATCACACCTCGGGAAGAGAATTAAGTTGAACGGAAAATAGTCAAACCGCAGTGTAATGCGAATTGGATGATAATTAAACGAGTTTATAGGGTTAATCTGAAGAAAATCACCATGCTTAACTGAGCGTGAGGCTGTGTAAAAACCGCAGTGCGATCGCGCTGCCGAAGATGATCAACACGCCTCCAGCGATGCGCTCGATCCACAGGATCCCTCTGGTTAACCGTTTCTGGATCTGCGGCAAACCGATGAACATCACGATCAATAGATCCCAGACCAGCACTACGCTCGTCATCCAGATACCGCTAACGGTTTGTTGTAGCAACGTCACCGACGGGCCGAGCAGGGCGGTCATCAGCGCCAGATAGAACAGCGCATTTTTGGGGTTGAGCAGTGATGAACCCAGTCCCAGCAGCAGTTGTTTGCCAAATCCAGGGCGATTGAGGCGGGCATCTGCTCCAGCCACGATTTGCGGACGACTGCGGATTAGCAGGCTACCAATCCACAATAAATAGAGCGCACCCAGTAATTCAATGGCTGTAAACAGCAGAGGGATCTGTCGCAGGATCCCCCAGCCGATAATTGCCAGCAGGATATACAACCCATTGCCGATGGCGATGCCCACACACAGCCCGGCGCTACCACGCAGCCGATAACGTACAGCGTAGGCGATCAGTAAAAAGAAATCCGGCCCGGGACTGAGCAACGCCATAAAATGCGCCAGCGCCAGTGCGGGAAAAGCGGAGGGGAAGAGTGCAGAAAGCCGTTCCATAGTGACCTCAGAATATGAATCTGCGATCACCCTACGCCTGACATAACATTAATTATTGTCTGATATTGATCGTCCCAACGCGTACTGACGCGGCGTGGCTGCGGTGTAACGGACAAAGGTGCGATGGAAATGGCTCTGGTCGGCAAACCCGCTCTGGTAGCTGACATCGGCAATATCATCCCCGGCGCGCAACCGCCCGCGGGCATAGTTAATCCGCACAATATTCAGGTAGCTTCCCGGCGTCAGCCCGGTATCTTGTTTGAAAGTACGGATCAGCGTTTCTTTACGCATGCTGCATTCATTTGCCAGTTCATCCAGCGAGGGCGGTGCCAACAGGCTGGACTGCAACCGCTCACGCAGATACTGACTGGTGACGCTTAGGTTAGTTGGTTTTCTCGACAGCAACGGCAGTGAACGCAGCAGCACAATTGCTGCATCGGTTATTTGCGCCGTCCGCTGTTGGCGCATTAACGCCACAAGATGCACATAGCACTGAAATAACGGTGGGTCATGGATCACGGGTGTGGGCGAGTAAAATTGCGGGTTACAGTTCAATGCTGAAAGATGAGAGCGACACCACTGCGCATCAAGATAGAGCATATGGTAACTGCGAAACTGCCCGCTGACAGGGTTGCAGCTGTGAGGCACCAGAGGCGGGATCACGATGAGATCGCCTACGCTCAGGCGGTATTCCTTGCCATCACATATGCAGCATGTCTCTCCTTCAAGAATCGCCCCAATCGAAAGCTGGGGATGGTGGTGACGCTTATAGGCCTGCTGACTGCACCAGGTGCTGCGCAGCTCCAGCCACGGAAGCTGTTCATCACGCCAGAATGACTGTGGAATATCGCGGGTATGCGTCACATCGTGTCCTCCATGAAAGTGATGGTTTGTTATAGCACAGGCCGCATGGTGAAAAAGTGGTGTTGTGTATCGACATGGTGCTTTTACGTAATGCATTCCAGAGAAATGCGAACGTTGCAGAGAGACGAATTTATCTCTGAAAATGCCTCGCAAAGGTAAAAAGTAGGAGGTGAGGGCGTGGTTTACCGGCGCTACAGTCACGACATCTTACTTTCAGGTGACGGATTGCTATGAATAAAGCGCCAGCCTCCACACCGCATGATGCAGTTTTTAAGACGTTTTTACGTCACCCTGAGACCGCGCGGGATTTTCTGCAGATTCATCTTCCTGCTTCGCTTCGTGAAATTTGCGATCTTCAGACGCTGAATCTCGAGTCTGACAGTTTTATTGAAGAGGATTTACGTGCGTATTATTCCGATGTGTTGTGGTCTGTGAAAACGACGGAAGGGGATGGATATATTTATGTGGTGATTGAACACCAGAGCACACCGGATGCGCATATGGCGTTCAGGTTGATGCGCTATGCGATAGCAGCCATGCAGAAACATTTAGATGCCGGACATAAGCAACTGCCTTTGGTGGTGCCGATGCTGTTTTATCACGGTGCCAAAAGCCCGTATCCCTGGTCGCTGTGCTGGCTGGATGAGTTTGCTAACCCAGGGCTGGCACGCCAGCTGTATGCTGCAGCGTTTCCGCTGGTAGATATTACGGTTATCCCTGACGATGAAATTGTGCAGCATCGACGTATGGCATTGCTCGAGCTAATCCAGAAACATATCCGTCAGCGCGATCTTATGGGATTGGTTGAACAAATTGTTTCTCTGCTCGTTACCGGGTCCACTAATGACAGCCAGATTAAGACACTGTTTAATTATATTTTGTGCACCGGCGATGCTCCTCGCTTCAATGAGTTTATCCGTGAGGTTGCCGAACGTTCACCGCAACATAAGGAGAATTTGATGACGATCGCAGAAAGGCTGCATGAAGCAGGATTACAAAAAGGCAGGCTGGAAGGTCGAGAGGAAGGGCTACAAGAAGGGCTTATCGAAGGTCAACGCGCTGAAGCACGGCGTATTGCTCGCACCATGCTGGCAGACGGTATTGAGATCAGTACGGTACAAAAAATTACCCGGCTTCCCACTGATGAACTTTATAACCTGAGCCATTAGGTATTACGGGAATGGCGTACTCTCCCGCCTGGTGAACTTACGCTACCGGGCATTCAATTTATTCTATCGCCACCTTTACCGCTTCGCCGAGCTTCTGCATCACTTCCCGATGCTTCTCGTTTGGCGGTAACGCGCAGTTAATGCGTACACAGTTGCGATACTTCCCTGAGGCAGAGAACAGCGATCCCGGTGCGACCTGTATTTTCAGCCGACAGAGTTGTTTGGCGACACAGACCATATCGACCTGCAGCGGTAACTCTACCCACAGCATAAAGCCGCCTTTGGGGCGGGTGACGCAGATCTCACAGGGGAAATATTCCCGTACCCAGCAGGTGTAGATCTCCATATTACGCTGATAGATCTGGCGCATACGCCGGACATGGCGATGATAGTGGCCGTCGCGCACAAAGGTTGCCGCTGCCAACTGCGTGGCAGGAACGTTGGTGCCGATAACGGCGTATTTTTTATGCAGAAGTTTGTCATGGTAGCGGCCAGGAACAACCCAACCCACGCGCAGGCCCGGCGCTACGGATTTGGTAAACGAACTGCACAACAGTACCCGACCGTCGATATCCCAGGAGTGGATGGTGCGCGGGCGCGGGTATTCTGTTGCCAGCTCGCCATACACATCGTCTTCAAAAATAACAATATCGTGGCGCTGAGCGAGGGCGAGGACCGCCCGCTTACGCGCATCCGGCATAATAAACCCGAGCGGATTATTGCAATTAGGGACCAGAATCACCCCTTTAATGGGCCACTGATCCAGCGCCAGTTCCAACGCCTCAACACTGATGCCGGTATCCGGATCGGTTGGGATCTCAATAACCTTAATCCCTAAACCGCGCAGTAGTTGCATCGTACCGTAGTAGGCGGGCGATTCTACGGCGACGATATCTCCTGGCTGGCAGACCGTCAGTAGCGCCAGCGACATTCCGCTCTGGCTACCGTTGGTGATGATAATGTCATCTGCATTGACGACCGAGCCGCCGTCCAGCATCAGACGGGCAATCTGATTACGCAGTTCGCGGCATCCAGCCAGTTCGTCGTAGCCCAGCACCGCTCCTAAATTGTGCTGCACTACGCGGCTTAATTCGCGCCAGAGTGGTTTCAGGCTGGGTTGATTGATATCGGGGACGCCGCTACTGAAAGGAATTATCGATTTGTCTGCATGACCTGCCAACATGTCCAGCACCTGATCCCACTGGGTTATCTCCACCGGACGCTGGACCGGGCGCGACATCAGTGGTACGGGCGGCTGCGCTTTTTGCGGCGCGACAAAGTAACCGGAACGCGGCTGCGGGGTGATCAACTGCCGCTGTTCCAGCATCTGATACGCCTGCTGGACGGTACTGATACTCACCCCGTGTTCCTGGCTCAGGCTGCGCACCGACGGCAGTTTTTCACCATGGCGATACAGCCCCAGCTCAATGCGTTCGGCCAGTAGTGTGGCCAGATGTTGGTAACGGGTCATGCTGTATCCCTCATTGTTGCCATACAGATGGATAAACCAATACAGAACGATGGAAAAAACCGTATGCAGATACTGTTTTAATCAATCTGTATGTTAAATAAAAGTACTTTTTGAATCTGTATTGTCTGGCGGTAAATCCGCGAAGATAAGCCTCTGGCAAGGCGGGGAGGCAAAGTATGGAATTTCACGAGAATAAAGCAAAACAGCCGTTTATTGGTTTGGTGCAGATCTGGCAGGCGATAAAACGCTGGCATCTGCGGGCGCAAACGCGGCGTATATTGCAGCAGATGAGCGACGAGCGGCTGCGGGATGTCGGGCTGCGACGCGATCAGGTGGAATGATTTTTCTTCCGATGACAAAGGCCGGTGGTTATCGCCCTGGCCTTTTTTATATTCACGATATTTATCAATTCATGCTTCTGGTTGGTCCGTTTCTTGATACTTACCCTGATAAGTATTATTTTCTTATCAGCGATGAGAGGAAAGTAAGATGACTGAAGATGAACTGTTTGCCTGCCGACCGATGGGGATGCGCATGGCAATGGTGGTGCGCCAGTGGCGGGCCATTATTGATGCTGCCATCACCGATACTGGCCTGACGCAGTCAAGCTGGACGGTGCTGATGCAACTGCATCAGTTGGGTGACAATGTTTCAGTCAGCGAACTGGCGGAGGTGCAGGGCATTGAACTGCCGCCGCTGATGCGCACCCTCTCGCAGCTGGAAAAGCAGGGGTATCTGCTGCGTTCCACATCGCCTTATGACAAACGCATCCGCCTGCTAACGCTGACCGAGCAAGGCCGCTTAAGGCTTGAAGAACTTAACCGGGTGATTGAGACATACCAACATCGCGTCACCTGCACCATTCCTGAAGCGGAGCTTGCCTCTTTCAGCACGACCTTAAATCAACTCGCCTGCAATTTGCGGACAATCCGCGAAGAAGACAATCAACACTAAAAAACTATGATGACCCCAGAACAAAAATTTGCCCGTTGGGTAAGGGTGAGTATTGCCGCTTTCCTGGTAGTATTCGCCTGGTTTATCGTTGCCGATATCTGGATCCCGTTGACGCCGGACTCCACGGTGATGCGCGTGGTAACGCCCATTTCCTCACGCGTATCCGGATACGTCTCGCAGGTGCATGTACACAATAATAGCCAGGTGAAGAAGGGCGATTTGCTGTACGAACTGGATCCGACGCCGTTTTTCAATAAGGTCGAGGCCGCGCAAATCGCCCTTGAGCAGGCGAAGCTGAGCAACCAACAGCTGGATGCGCAGATCTCCTCTGCCCGTGCCAACCTGCGCACCGCGCAATTCAACGCCCGCAACGATAAGACCACCTTTGACCGCTATCAGCGCCTGAGTGCCATGCAGAACGTGTCGCAATCCGATCTCGACAAGGTGCGCACCGCCTGGCAAACCAGCGAGCAGTCGGTGGCGGCACTTAATGCCAGTATTCAGAACCTGCTGATTCAGCGCGGTGAGCGCGATGATAAGCGTAACGTGACGTTGCAAAAATACCGTAACGCGCTGGAAGAGGCGCAACTGAACCTCGGCTGGAGCAAAGTGTATGCAGAGACCAACGGCACGGTGAGCAATCTTCAGCTTAGCCCCGGACTTTACGCGACCGCCGCCACGCCGCTGCTGGCGCTGGTCAGCCATCAGACCGATATCGTGGCTGATTTTCGCGAGAAAAGCCTGCGCCACACCCGGGTGGATACCGATGCCGCCGTGGTGTTCGACGCCATGCCGGGCAAGGTTTTCTCTGCCCGTGTCACCAGCAGTGATGCCGGTATTCTGGCGGGTCAGGAGCAGGTTAACGGCCAGTTGTCGCAACCGGAACAGTCTACCCGTTGGGTGCGCGATGCCCAGCGTATGCGCATTCACGTAGCGCTGAACGAACCGCTCGACACGCCGTTACCGACCGGGGCGCGCGCCACGGTACAGCTGTATAACAGCGAGGGGATGTTCGCCCGCACCTTTGCCGGGGCGCAGATCCATCTCGTTAGCTGGCTGCATTATGTCTATTAACACTCTGGCCCACGTCTTTACGCCGCACGGGAACATTGTCTACACCGCCAATGATTTTCGCCAGACCCTGCGTATCTCCGTTGCCGGGACAATCGCGCTAAGTATCTCGACCTTCTACAACGTGCAGTACGGCGTGTTTTTTGTGGTTTATCCGCTGATGCTGTTGTCGCTGGTGCCGGTGTTCAACCGCCATGTGGCAAAACAGTTCGTGTTCAGCGCAGCGGTGAACTGTGTTGAAATGGTGCTAATCGTCGGCTATCTCTCACAGTGGCCGCTGATTATGACGCTGGTGGTGTTCGGCTTGTACGTGATGCGTTTTCGCTTTATGAGCAAAGGGCCGCTGTTTCTGCTCGGCTCGATGGGCGTGGTGTGTCAGAGCACGATGCTCAACTTTATGAGCTATCCCACCACCAACTGGCATACGCTGATGTTCTCCAATATGGAGGCCTGCGTAATGGCGGTGGCGCTGAGCGCGCTGCTGAATTATCTGATCCCGGATGTGGAGGCGCGCCAGCCGCCGCCGCGCATTGAGAAGGATGCCGCCCGGGTTCGCCATGAGTCGCTGCTTTCCGGTACGGTGGCGACGATGATTTTTGTGGTCTTCCAGATCTGTGATTTGAGTGATTCGCTGTCGGCACTGATGGCGGGCATTTTGATCCTGTTTCCGATGCACTACCGCGGCGCGGTGATCAGTTCTCTCTGGCGCGTGGTCGGTGTAGTGCTGGCCTGCCTGTATATTCTGCTGGTGCAGCTGCTTATCTATGATTTCAGCAACCATATGGTGTTGATGATGCCGCTGATTGGCCTCGGGCTGGCGTTCAGCGCCCGCCTGCACGTAATGGAAAAAGTCGGCGCAGGCGTGGGTTTTGCCAGTATCACCACCATCGGCATTATGTTTGGCCAGAATCTGCACCCGGATCAGGACCTGGTATTCAGCGATCTGTACCGCATCACCTCCGTCACCGTCGCGCTGGTGGCAACGCTGACGATGGTATTTCTGGTGCACCGGGTTTTGAACTGCTTTGCCGCGACGCGGTTTGTGATTACCGAGTGAGTGGGGAGTGAGTGCCGGATGGCGGCTGCGCCTTATCCGGCCTACGGGAAAGTGCTATTTGTAGGCCCGGTAAGCGTAGCGCCACCGGGCAAATCAGCAGGGAGTTACTTCTTCAACCCCGCAAACGCTGCTCTGATCTCGTCTTCCGGCAGGTTAATGCCAATAAACACCAGTGTGCTGTGCGGTTGTTCGTCGCCCCATGGGCGGTCCCAGTCGGCGCTGTACAGGCGTTGCACGCCCTGAAACAGCAGGCGGTTGGGTTCGCCGTCAATCCATAGCATGCCTTTGTAGCGCAGCAGTTTCTCGGCGGATTCCAGCAGCAGATTTTCCATCACTCGCGACACGTCGCTGATGTTCACCGGGTAATCCAGCTCGACGACGATCGAGGATATATCGTTTTGCTTGTCGGCGATAAAGTGGAAGCGCGGTTTGGCACTGACGATGTTCTCTTCCAGCATAAAACCATTGGTGTCGAACAGTTGCGCGAGGTCTATATCGCCGTGAGTCACGGTATATACCGGTGCGCGTGCATTGATGCGCGCCAGGCGCTCGCGCAATTTTTCACTGTTGCCGGCGACGTCAGTTTTAGTCAGCAGAATGCGATCCGCATAGCCTACTTGCGACTGGGCGATGGTGAACTGATTCATTTGTTCGTCGGCATGTACCGCATCAACCAGCGCAATCACGCCGTCCAGCAGGTAGCGTTCGCAAATCACTTCATGGGAGAAAAAGGTCTGAATAATCGGGCCGGGATCGGCCATGCCGGTGCACTCAATCACAAGACGGTCAAAATTGATGGCACCTTTGTCGAGGTTATCGAGCAGGTCTAACAATGCGTCTTCCAGCTCGCTCGAACGGGTGCAGCAGATACAGCCGTTGGTCAGGGTTTTGATCTGCGTGGCACGGTCGCCAATCAGTTGATCGTCCACCGAGACTTCGCCGAATTCGTTTTCGATGACGGCAATTTTGTAACCGTGCTGCTCGTTGAGAATATGGCGCAGCAGGGTCGTTTTACCTGCGCCAAGAAAACCGGTGAGTAGGGTAACTGCAATCGGGGTCATTCATTTCTCCTTCTAACAGCAACTGCTTCCGCCGCTACCGTAGCGGGCTTCCTGGCGCTCGCGGAAGAATTCTTCGTAGGTCATGTACGGCTTATCGGGGTGGTTGGTCTTCATGTGCTCGACGTAGTTGTCGTAGTCCGGAATACCAATCAACATCTTTGCCGCCTGACCGAGATATTTTTTTGCCTGACCTAAAGTACCAAACATAAACAATCCTGATAAGCGAAAAGCCCCGCCGGAGCGGGGCTGAATACATCTTAGTGGTGTGAAGAGGTCTTCACGCCGCCTTCCGGCACTGGTACATACGGCGTCTCTTTATCAGAGCGACCGTTGATGGCGCGGGCCTTCTGCCAGGTACGGAACCCGTAGAAAATGATGCTGTACACCACCACCAGGAACAGAATACTCAGGCCGGCGTTGGTGTAGTTGTTGATGACGATATGGTTCATGTTGGCAATCTGCTGTGCGGTCAGCTCACCGCCGTTGGCAATCTTCTCTTTGTACTGATTTGCCATGAAGAAGAAGCCTTCCATCTGCGGGTTGGTGCTGAACAGTTTCAGACCCAGCGCCCAGGTGGTGCAGATAAGCAGCCATACTGCCGGGATAACAGTAACCCAGATGTATTTGGTACGCTGCATTTTAACCAGAACCACGGTACCCAGAACCAGTGCCACGGCTGCCAGCATCTGGTTAGAGATACCGAACAGCGGCCACAGGCTCTTAACGCCGCCCAGCGGATCAACCACGCCCTGATACAGCAGGTAGCCCCACAGACCTACGCAGCCCGCAGTACCGACAACACCCGCAACCAGAGAGTCAGTTTTCTTCAGGAACGGTACGAAGTTACCCAGTAAATCCTGCAGCATGAAGCGGCCAGAACGGGTACCGGCATCCAGTGCGGTCAGGATGAACAGTGCTTCAAACAGAATACCGAAGTGGTACCAGAAGCCCATGTCAGCCATCGGCAGTACTTTATGGAACACGTGAGCGATACCAACAGCCAGCGTTGGTGCGCCACCAGCGCGGTTCAGTACGGACGGTTCGCCGATATCTTTCGCAGTTTGCAGGATCTGCTCAGGCGAAATCACGAAGCCCCAAGAGCTGACGGTTGCCGCTGCGTGTGCGGTAACGTCTTTCAGCTGCGCCATAATCAACGGCGCGTTCTCGCCACCCATTTCATGCAGGTTCGGCATGGTGATGCCAAGGCCCGCAGGCGGGGTGTTCATTGCGAAGTACAGACCTGGCTCGATGATGGATGCTGCAACCAGCGCCATAATCGCCACGAAGGATTCCATCAGCATCGCGCCATAACCAATGAAACGCGCGTCGGTTTCACAGGCCAGCAGTTTCGGCGTGGTACCAGAGGCGATCAGCGCATGGAAACCAGATACCGCACCACAGGCGATGGTGATAAACAGGAATGGGAACAGAGCACCTTTCCACAGCGGACCCGTACCATCAACGTACTGTGTCATCGCCGGCATTTTCAGTTCCGGGTTGAGGATAACAATCCCCACAGCCAGACCGACGATAACGCCGATTTTCAGGAAGGTAGCCAGATAGTCACGCGGAGCGAGGATCAGCCATACCGGCAGCAGCGCAGAGATAAACGCGTAGCCAATAAGCGTAAAGGTAATGGTGGTGTCTTTAAAGGTCAGTGCCGGGCCCCAGTACGGGTCGTGGGCAATCACGCCGCCGAAGTAGATGGAGGCAACCAGCAGCACAATACCAATCACCGACACTTCACCCACACGTCCTGGTCGCAGGAAGCGCATGTAGATACCCATGAACAACGCGATTGGTACGGTTGAGCAGACGGTGAATACACCCCACGGGCTCTCAGCCAGTGCTTTCACCACGATCAGCGCCAGTACCGCGAGGATGATGATCATGATTAAGAAGCAGCCGAACAGCGCAATAGTTCCCGGTACCGGGCCCATCTCTTCTTTGATCATCTCACCGAGAGACGCACCGTTACGGCGGGAAGAGATAAACAGCACCATGAAGTCCTGCACAGCACCCGCCAGCACAACGCCGGCCAGCAGCCACAGCGTACCAGGCAGATAGCCCATCTGTGCGGCCAGTACCGGCCCAACCAGCGGACCTGCACCGGCGATAGCGGCAAAGTGGTGACCGAATAATACGTTACGGTTGGTCGGTACGTAGTTCAGACCGTCATTGTTGATGACCGCCGGCGTGGCACGCGTCGGGTCAAGTTTCATCACCTTCTGGGCGATGTACAGGCTGTAGTAGCGATAAGCCACCAGATAAACAGAGACAGAGGCGACCACAATCCACAGGGCGCTGATGTGTTCACCCCGACGTAAGGCCACTACCGAGAGGCAGAAAGCACCGATGATTCCGAGAATCACCCAGGGTATGTGCTTGAATATCTTTTTCGTATCCATAGTAAAACCTGGTATTAGATTAATAATTGGCCGAAGCCGCTTGGGTTTGATCTTGTGTTTGAGGAGGTAAATTGACTGCTATGCTGCAGAGGATCTTGCCAGAGAATTACGCGCGTAAAGTAAGGTAAATAAGTGAGTGGTTGTATGTCAGCTTAAGCGGTCCCAAGTGTCAGTGAGCGGTTTTCATTCGGCGTAACAGCATGAAATTATGTGATTTTCATCACATAATTTCATGGGGCGATTATGAACTGTCGACAGTAGTCACACTGGCTTTGCAATGAGGTAGAGGTAATAGAGGGTTATGAGAATAACAACGGTATAAAATATGTACTTCTCTGCTTTATCGACTTCGTTTCTACTCAGGTGGTTAAGGAAGTCGAATACCCTCCATATCACGAGCAGCATCGCCGAAAAATAAATACCGATTCCAGCCATGCGAAATTCGCCATAGGGCAGCATTGCCAGCGTGAGACCGAGCAGTGTGCCAACAGTGGCCGCCGTGATGGATTTCCCTAGTTCATTGAATTTAAATGAAAATTTTTCATAGAAAAAAGCAGCTAATTTTTTGTCCGGATCAAACCTGCCACTGAATCTCAGTAAAATGACGGTGAGTAACGCATTCAAAATTATCAGGAACATGATGCTTTTGGGCGCGACATTCTCCAGTAAAATATCTGAAATCTCCGGAATAAATAGCTTTGGCACGACCGGGGTCATCGCCCCTAAAAAGAGTCCCAATACCATGAAGGGAAACGCGTTAGAAAGTAAGTCGAGATAATTATTTTTCACAGAAGGACTTCCTTGTTATAGCCGATGATAAAACAGACCCACTATTGGTAGCCGAAGCTTACGGCAATGAAAAGCCCTCTTAAAAGGTGGGGAAAGGAGTCATGGCGCTAGTTTGCGTTATGTATACGAGTGGTATTTACTGCTTTTTTCTGCGCCAGATGTCGCCAGAACATCTGCTTTTTGAACGATATTCGTAAAGTTTTCGCTTTCCAGGCCGAAAATTCTGACATCTGTCTAGCGGAAAGAGAAAACATGTTAAAACGAATGAAGATTGTTACCAGCCTATTGCTGGTACTGGCGCTGTTTGGCCTTTTACAGCTTGCCTCAGGGGGTTTGTTCTTTAACTCATTAAAGAATGACAAAGAGAACTTTACCGTTCTGCAAACTATTCGCCAGCAGCAGTCTGCGCTGAATGCGACCTGGGTTGAATTGCTGCAAACGCGAAATACCCTTAACCGGGCAGGCATTCGCTACATGATGGATCAGAGCAATATTGGCAGCGGTGCGACCGTTGCAGAACTGATGCAGGTAGCCAGCACCGCGCTGAAACTGACGGAAAAAAACTGGGCGATTTATGAATCGCTCCCACGCGATCCGCGTCAAAGCGAAGCCGCTTTCCAGGAGATCAACCGCACGTATGATATCTACCACGGTGCGCTGGCGGAGCTGATCCAGTTGCTGGGTGATGGGAAGATCAATGCGTTCTTTGATCAACCGACTCAAAGCTATCAGGATGGTTTTGAGAAGCAGTATATGAGCTACATGCAGCAGAACGATCGCCTGTATGACATCGCGGTTGAGGACAACAACAGTTCCTACAGCCAGGCGCTGTGGGTGCTGGTATGTGTATTGATTACCGTACTGGCAGCAATTATCGCTGTCTGGTTTGGTATTAAGCTTTCGCTTATTGCCCCGATGAATCGACTGATCGATAGCATTCGTCATATTGCCAGCGGCGATTTGGTGAAACGTATTGATGTGGAAGGTTCCAACGAGATTGGTCAACTGGCAGAAAGTTTGCGTCACATGCAGGGTGAGTTGATGAGCACCGTCGGCGATGTGCGTAACGGCGCCAACGCCATTTACAGCGGTGCCAGCGAGATTGCGATGGGCAATAACGATCTCTCTTCACGTACTGAGCAGCAGGCGGCCTCTCTGGAAGAAACCGCGGCCAGCATGGAAGAGTTGACGGCGACTGTGAAGCAGAACGCGGAAAACGCGCGCCAGGCCAGCCATCTGGCGCTGAGTGCCTCAGAAACCGCGCAAAAAGGCGGGAAAGTGGTGGATAACGTGGTGCAAACCATGCGTGACATCGCTTCCAGTTCGCAGAAAATCGCCGACATTATTAGTGTTATCGATGGTATTGCCTTCCAGACTAACATCCTGGCTCTCAACGCGGCGGTAGAAGCGGCACGTGCGGGTGAACAGGGACGTGGGTTTGCGGTAGTCGCAGGTGAAGTCCGTAACCTGGCACAGCGTAGTGCTCAGGCCGCGCGCGAGATCAAGAGTCTGATTGAAGACTCGGTCAGCCGTGTGGATGTCGGCTCAACGCTGGTTGAAAGCGCCGGTGAAACCATGGATGAGATCGTGAATGCGGTAACCCGTGTGACCGATATTATGGGTGAGATCGCCTCTGCATCTGACGAGCAGAGCCGTGGTATCGACCAGGTTGGTCTGGCCGTTGCTGAAATGGATCGCGTGACGCAACAGAACGCCTCGCTGGTGGAAGAATCCGCCGCTGCCGCTGCCGCACTGGAAGAACAGGCCAGCCGTCTGACTCAGGCTGTTGCTGTATTCCGTATCCAGCACGATCAACAGCGTGCGCGTGATGTTACTGCAGCAAAACCGGTATCAACCACCGCTCAACCGCGTAAAGCTGCGGTAACGGATGCCGGAGAGAACTGGGAAACGTTTTAACTAAAAGTAGCTGGATGTCACTTTTCCGGTTACCGGGCAGCTAACTCAGCTTCAGGCGCATGGCGCAGCGTGATTCATACACCTGACCATGCGCCACTTCCTCTTCTCTTTTCTGGTGTAGCATCGCTGGAAGGGCATTGTCGGCCAGCATCTCAAACCCCAGTCGGGCATAGAATGGTGCATTCCATGGAACATCGCGGAAGGTAGTCAGCGTTAGCGATGTATAACCTTTCTCACGCGCCTGGTTCGCGACATAGTGAATCAATCCGCTACCAATACCCTTTCCCTGCCATTCCAGATGCAGAGAGACTTCGGCAATGAAAAGCGAGGACTCTTGCGCTTCTGTCAGTAAAAATCCAACGGGGTGATTATCCGCAAGCGCCAGCCAGCTCATCTGTTGTAAGACGTATTGCCGATGTTGCTCGAGCGAAATGATGTGATCGCCTGCGATCCACGCAAGCGAGGGTATGTGTAGAAAACGCTGTCCTGCTGAGCGTTCAATGCCGGGCAGAGTTGCGATATCAGTGAGGGTGGTATCACGGAAAAGTATATTCATGCGGGAAAGTATAACAGGGGGGGATTACGATCCGGTAACGCGCTGTTACCGGATCATTGGGGTAATTACTCCTGACGTGGATCGCTAATTGGCTGGCGGACCAGGAAGATGTAAGCGAGCGCGCCTACCATGGTAACGCAACCGCAGATAATCAGCGCCAGACGGAAAGAGTTCGTTGTATCAACAATAAATCCGGTGACGATCGGCGCGAACGATGCACAAATAAAGCTGGCAAAGTTCTGGATGCTGCCCACTGAGGCGGTCATGCGTGAAGCCACCGCAACGTGGATTAGTCCCCAGCAGGATGTTCCGGCGAAGTGGATGCAGAACAGCGCCATCCCGATCAGTAAAACTGCAGCCATGGACGTTGTTGCCTGCGGCACTACGAAGGTGAATGCAGCCGAGCAGAACATTCCGGCAATGATACAAATCTTACGGCTCTTAATGGGAGCCATACCCCCTTTTACCAGCCAGTCGGTGACAAAGCCATTAATCAGCATCCCGGCTGCACCAAACAGGAATGGGATTGCCGCCATTAATCCGGTGCTTTTTAAATCAAGGTTATAAGAAGTTTGCAGGTAACCCGGCAGCCAGGCCAGATACAACCATGCCGTATAGTTAATACCGCTAAAGCCCAGCATCATGCCCCACATAGTGCGGTTACGGAACAGGCTGCGCCATTCGGCAAAACTCAGTGGATCGCGACGAGCATTGACGCTCCCCGCATTCAGATACGCTTGTTCAGTGGCGCTCAGTTCAATTTGTTCGCGGTTGCGGTAAAGCATATACCAGCCAATGGCGAGGAAAATGCCCAGCACACCGATGGTAATGAACATCCAGCGCCAGCCCATGACCAGCATCATCGCAGCCAAGATCGGCGGACTAATGGCGACACCGATCGTGGAGGCAGCGTTGAACAATCCCATCGGGCGGCCACGCTCTTTGATGTTAAACCAGTCGTTGATTACCTTCACACCGCATGGGTTCATTGGCGCTTCGCCAATCCCCATCCCGATACGTACCAGTACAAACTGGGTGAAGGTGTGTACCATACCGGACATCGCCTGAAACAGCGACCAGAAGAACATACCCAGTCCCAACATAATGCGTGGACCTTTACGATCCAGCAGCGGGCCGCAGGGAAGTTGCGCAATACCATAAGCGAGAGAGAACACGGACAACAGGATGCCGATTTGCGTTGCACTGAGTCCCAGTTCTTCACGAATAGTTAAGTTCGCTACCGACAACGAACTGCGGTCGAGATAATTAATAACCGCAGCAAAAAATAATAAAATCATTGCTGTGGTCTGAATACGTTTTATTCGACTACTGCGTTGAACCATGCCCTCAGGCGGAACATTAATATCCGCAGATGAGGGCGTGTCAAACGAAGAACTTGGGTCGAGTGTAATATTATTTTTTTCCACGCCGGACTCCTGAACCTCAATAAATTATTTGTTACACAACGTGCAGTTGCGCAGTATTGAAAAAATACCAGTGACAAATCAATTTGTTCATCACCGCTCACAAAAGTTTTTAATGCAGTCGACTTAGCGTGAGCATAGGCAAGAGGTATTTTCTGGCGTTTTTATTTTTATAGAATCGTGCTCCCGGTAATGATTTCCTGTTTTTTATCTGTTCTTAATGAGCGTTGTGGCTACTTTGGTTGATGGAGCGAATCATCGATTGTTTGGCTGAATTCAAATGGTTGCAGAGTGCCAGGGTAGCATCCAGGTCGCTGCGGCAAATCAGCGCGCTGAGGATGGTCATATGCTCATCAATGGCAATGATGTTGCGTTGCTTGAGGTCGCTTTCATCCCACTGATAGTGGAAATGGAAAATCACAGAGATAATTTCAAGTGATTGATTAAAAAATATATTATCAGCGGCGGATAGCAGCAAAGCATGGAACTCACGATCTAACTGCGAGAACATACGAAAGCTACTGCCGATGCTGTCGCGCAGTATGCGATGGCGCTCAAGCAGTGTTTTTGCCTGTAACCAACGCGGGTCATCGTCGGGCAGATTCAGGAAATGTTGCAGGGAATGTGTTTCCAGCATTTCTCGCAATTCGAACAGTTGTTCGGCGTAGGCCTGATCGAACTGCTTCATGCTCCACTGACCGCGCTTCTCATTCTTTATCAGATTGTAACGTTCGAATTTTAAAAGATATTCCCGTACAACTACCGGGCTGACGCCGGCGGCTCTGGCAAGCTGCAACTCGGAAAAACTTTCACCTGCGCGCAATTGGCGCTGGTTGATCATGGTGAAAAATGCCTGCTCAAAAATTCGATTTTGCTCGGTCATGGAGGCTGTGGTACACGAAAAACCATCCTCATGGTTGGGTTTGCGTACGATAACGTAGTGGCTTCCTACCTGCGTTAATACGCCGCATTCGCCTAAATGGCTCAGCATGTGGCGTACGGTGGTACGACTAATGTTGTACATTTCAGCCAGTGCGCTTTGCGAAGGCAGCGGGGAAGGGATATGACCGCGTGCCATATCATCGATTATCTGGTTAATCACATTGTGGCGTAAGTTCTGTGAACGGCTCATGGCATCTCCTTTTTGCCTATTAAAACCCGATTTAAAACATTTTTATGCGCTGGGATTCACAGATTATGTTTCTGGTTTCTCCTGCATTTTTAATTTCGTTGATATCTGAGGCAACAAAAAAACAGGAGAGCCGAATCATGTCTACGATGAATACTTTGATTTGCCAGGAACCCAAAAAATTAGTCTGGAAAGAGCGTGAAATACCTATTCCAGGTGAAAGTGAAGCATTAATAAAAATTAAATCTGTCGGGATCTGTGGGACTGATATTCATGCCTGGGGAGGCAACCAACCATTTTTTAGTTATCCACGCGTATTAGGTCATGAAATATGCGGGGAGATTGTTGGGCTGGGTAAGAATATACAAAACCTGAAAACGGGCCAGCAGGTGGCAGTTATTCCTTACGTCGCGTGTCAGCAGTGTCCGGCGTGCCAGAGCGGGCGTACCAACTGCTGTGAGAAGATTTCAGTGATTGGCGTACATCAGGATGGTGGATTCAGTGAGTATTTGTCCGTTCCGGTGACGAACCTGCTGGATGCGCAGGGAATTGACCCACATGCCGCTGCACTGATTGAACCGTATGCTATCAGCGCACATGCGGTGCGCCGGGCGGCGGTGATGCCGGGTGAGCAGGTTCTTGTCGTGGGGGCCGGGCCGATAGGTCTTGGGGCGGCAGCAATTGCCAAAGCCGATGGCGCACAGGTAGTGGTGGCAGATACCAGCCCCGCGCGCAGGGAACATGTTGTCTCCCGATTGGGACTTCCGGTTCTCGATCCCGCTGCCGAAGATTTCGATGCGCAGCTACGTGCCCAGTTTGGTGGTTCACTGGCGCAAAAAGTCATTGATGCGACGGGTAATCAGCATGCGATGAACAATACGGTGAATTTGATTCGCCACGGCGGCAGCATCGTCTTTGTTGGGCTGTTCAAAGGTGATTTGCAGTTCTCTGACCCTGAGTTCCATAAGAAAGAAACCACCATGATGGGCAGTCGTAACGCCACGCCGGAAGATTTCGCCAAAGTGGGGCGGCTGATGTCTGAAGGCAAACTGACCGCTGACATGATGCTCACACACCGTTACGCGTTTGCCACGCTTGCGGAAATCTACGAGCGGGATGTGATTAACAACCGCGAATTAATCAAAGGTGTGATCACGTTCTGAGAAGGGTTTTGTGATGAAGACATTGAATCGACAAGATTTCCCTGGGGCAAGGTATCCGACGCGGGTGATCCAGTTTGGTGAAGGTAACTTCCTGCGCGCGTTTGTCGACTGGCAACTGGATATCCTGAATGAGAAGACAGATCTCCGGGCCGGAGTGACAATTGTTCGTCCGATTAATACGGATTTTCCACCTTCGCTGAATACCCAGGACGGGTTATATACCACGCTCATTCGCGGATTGAATGAGCAGGGCGATGCGGTGAGTGAGGCACGGCTAATCCGCTCGGTGAATAACGAGATCAACCCGTATCTGGATTTTACGGCGTATCTGGCGTTGGCTCACAATCCGGACATCCGCTTTGTATTTTCAAACACGACGGAGGCGGGGATTAGTTATCACGCCGGTGATAGCGTCGATGATGCGCCGCCAGTGAGTTTTCCGGCCAAACTGACGCGTCTGCTGCTGGAGCGCTTTAACCATTTCGACGGGGCGGCAGATAAGGGCTGGGTGATTATTCCTTGTGAGCTTATCGACTATAACGGTGATGCGCTTAAAACCCTGGTATTGCAGTACGCGCGAGACTGGCAGCTTTCTCCGGCGTTTACTGACTGGGTGGAAACCGCGAATACCTTCTGTTCTACACTGGTGGACCGGATTGTTACAGGCTATCCACGTGAAGAAGCTGCGCCACTGGAACAAACGCTGGGTTATCACGATGCATTTCTGGATACAGCTGAGCATTTTTACCTGTTCGTCATTCAGGGGCCTTTATGGCTGGCTGAAGAGTTGAAACTGGCGGAGTGCCCGTTAAATATCCGCGTGGTGAGCGATATTAAACCGTACAAGGAACGTAAGGTTGCCATTCTTAACGGCGCTCATACCGCACTGGTGCCTGTGGCCTGGCTGTGTGGGCTGGAGACCGTTGGTGAGGCGATGCAGGATGCTGATATACGCCACTTTGTTGAGCAGGCAATTGACAGGGAGGTCATCCCTGTTTTGGATCTTCCGGCCGATGAGTTGCGTGAATTTGCTGGTGCGGTTAGTGGACGTTTTCAGAACCCTTATATTCGTCATCAGCTCCTCTCCATTGCGCTTAATGGGATGACAAAATTTCGCACACGTATTTTGCCGCAGTTGCTGGCAGGGCAGCAAGATGCACGCTGGCCGGTGCGGTTGACGTTTGCACTGGCTGCGTTAATCGCGTTTTATCGCGGGGAACGGGCGGGAGAGAATTATCCATTACAGGATGATGAGCAGTGGATCCGCCGCTATGCCGATCTCTGGCCGAGGGTTGGTAATGACCTGACGCTGCGTGAGCTGGTGATGGTTGTGCTCGGTGATGCCACTCACTGGGGGCAAGATCTTACATTGCTGCCAGGGCTTGTCGAACAGGTGACGGCAAACCTGGAGTTAATACTGGTGCAGGGAATGCGCCACGCAGTACAAAGTCTGGATTAAGGTTGCCATGCAGCGCCCGGAGTGGTGTTGGGCGCTGTTTTTTTTACCCTTGTAAATCCACAACTTTAATTTCAACCATCCCGATCCCCAGCTTACGCGGCGAGTGGCCCAGAATGTTCCCCTCGTTGGTGGCGACGGGGTCGGGCGGGACAATCACCAGCGTATTGGCATCTGCCGGGTTATCAAAATGCAGCGTGGTGGTGCTGATATCATGGCTTAGCACCAGCGTTTGCTCCTCGTTGCCCACGCGTACGGGAATAGGACGGTTGGCGTTGTCGCCGAAAGCTTTCGCGGTGATGATCAGATCAAATTTCTTCGGCAACGGAGCCTTGTATTCGATTTTTACCTCTTCGCTCAGTTGCGCATTGGACCAGCGTCCCCAGGATTCGGGGCGTGAAATCCCACTAAACTGTTTCACCTCTTCCGGCGCACCTGCCACGTTAAAGACAAAACTGTCGGCTTTGTAACGAATATCGTTATCGACAATTTTCAGCGTATCGACGTTACCTTTGTAACGCTCCATGTCGATAACTGTATCTTTAAACGCAGTCTTACCTTTCCATTTCGCTTTATCGACGTGCTGTACAATTTGCTGGCCGCCTAACTGGCCCTGCGATACGCACCAGTCGGTAGAGAGTGCCAGCTCTGGTGCCCATAACTGCGCCATTTTGTAGCAGCGGTCTACCCACACAAAGTTATCGCGTGGGGCGAAATCAGCAAGCTGGAAGCGCAGTGGGGCAGAGTATTCACTTTCCGGCAGCGGCTCAACGCGTTTGTCTGATACGCGCAGCAGCAGCGGCAGGCGGAAATGGCTCCCCGAGAAGGCGATCATGTTTTTGTCCTGATCGACGGTAAACTTTTTCATCTCTTTGGGAAATTTCCACAGACGAATGATATCGGGCTTCCACGCCAGCATTTTTTCTTTGATATTCAGGAAGACTTCCGATACGGATTCGCTCGACAAACTGCTACGTCCGAGGCCGATAAAGTTATCGCCGCCCAGAATATCCAGCACCGTTGCGCCGTTATCCATGGTGTTACGTTTCACGGCCAGCGTCTCCTGCTGAGGCTTGTCACCACGCAGAACGAAGAACAGATTGTTGCGATCTTGCTTATTCAGATACTTCCATGCGGTGTTGTTCATCGCCAGGTGATCGGAAGAGACCACGATAACGGTATCTTTAAACCACGGTGAGGCTTTGATCTTATTGATAAATTCAGCAATATTTTCCTGGCTACAACTGACTGCGCTAAAGGATTGGTTCGCCTTACCATCGATATCATAGCGTTTGCGGTTACAGGTACGGGAGATGAAACCATCCGGATGATGGGTATCTACCGTCAGTGTGAACAGTGAAAAACGTTGGCCGGAGCGGGAAAGCTCTTCGAATTTTTTCCATGCCTCATCCAGTACGGTGTCGTCGTAAAAACCCCAGTCGTTACGGTATGCCGGGTCTGCCACCACGCTTTTTAACTCTTCCGCGCCATACAGATAATCAAAACCATGGGATTTCAGAAAGACGTCTTTTCCGGCAAAGCGCAGATTTGCACCTTGTACAAAGTAGTTGTGATAGCCGGAGTTTTTCAGGATATCACCCAGGCAGATATTTTGTGGGAAGAAACTGGAGACTGATGCTGAAGCGTTACCTTCAAACGGGGCAAACAGCGGAATACCACACTGTGAGGCCACCATTCCGGCGATGGTGTAATCCGTACCCGGTAACTGCATGGTATTGCTGAAGTCCATTCCTTCGTTTTTTAATGCACCCAGCTCCGGAGTCAGGTCCGGGAACGCATCATTATTAAAATAGGTACGCTCCAGGCTTTCGCCGTAGATATAAACCAGGTTCAGCTTCGGGTTAGGGATCGTTTTTGATGGCTCTTTGTAATACGCCGTGAAGTCCGGATCGCCATCGCGAGACTGGGATTTGACCAGTTCGGTTATCTGGTGGAATGCCGGGCTGGCATCAACGGAAGCCAGTGCCAGTATCAGGGCCAGCAGACTGTAGCCAACGTGATGAGGATGATGGCGACGGCGGCGAAGTACCCAGCCCAGGGCGCCAAATACGACAGTCAGCGCCAGTGCAATCCCTACACCCGGAAGAACATATTTGCTGACGCCCGCGCCGGTCAGGCTGTTGGTCAGCGTATAGAGCACCGCATCGTTGATGCCATCTCCGGTGAAATAGTTGCTGGCATACAGTGTGATATTTAAGACAATAAAAATTCCCAGCACCGTTAACATGGCGGCAAACCACCAGGTGTTGCGACCCGCTTTCCAGGCGTAAATCAATACCGAAGCGAGAAACAGAGCGATGGAGAATAATTCAGACAACGGACGATCCTCAGTAAGCCGGGCAATTAATTGCCTGGCAGGCTAATCATTTCTGGACTGTACAATGTAATCGCGTTGTTATATTGCTGCAATTGTAGTGACATTTAATTACGTTGTTATTCAGAATTGGTTTAGATATGCGGGGCGTTGAAGGGCATTACTGATTATTTTGGGAAATGTATGCGGGAAATAGATTGATACCGCGCAGGCTGTGAAAAAACCGTACGCGGCGCTTATCACATCAGGAAATGAAGTTCATACCCTGTTTTAATACCAGATCGCAGGCCTTGGTTTTAACTTGCTTTGCCAGCGAGCTGTTACCAATCGTGTCCAGGTTAAGCTGTTGACCATCTTTGGCGTTCAGCAGGCCCTGAATACCATCCAGGTAGTTGGTATCTTTTTTCTGTTCCGTCGTTCCCAACCCCAGCTTATCCAGAACCTGGTTTTTGACGTTTTCAGTATCTGTGACCGAGGCGAGCTTCTGTTTTGCACAATATTCCAGAATACCGGCCGCGTTATTCATACTGTTCGACGTGAGCGACTGATTACTGCTCAGCAGGCTGGTCAGGGAAGAGAGTGAGGTGCTGCTCTGTGAGCCAGTGCTTTGCTTACTCAGTTCATTGGCAGCGCTGGAGAGCGAATCTTGCCAGGAGGCGGCGAAAACGCCAGTAGAGATTAGTGTGCTGGCGGCAACCGCACAGCAAAGAAGACGTTTTGTTGCTTTCATCATTACAGGTCACTCGTGTTATGCCTTTTCAGCGCAGTATAGCGCTGGATCACTTAGGAGTGTTCCCAATACTTTAATACTCTTTACCAGTAACCCGGCTACGGTAACTTTCCCAGTTAAAAATGACCCACAGGCTGTTGCCGAGTCGCATACGATCCATCACGCGCTCACCCAGCAGTTTGTTCATCTCATCCATATTGCTGTTTGTCAGCATGCCGGTCGGGCGCTTGGAGGAAGAACGACGATCGACGATCTGATTGATGATCACTTTTTCATAGCGGGATTCGGTCTGCATACCGATTTCGTCGATCACCAGCAGATCCACGTTGCTGAGATCGTTGAGCAGCTGTTCTTCGCTGGTTTCACGGTTACTGAAGGTATCCTTCATCGCTGACATAATATCAGCCACAGTAATGATCAGTACTGACTTGCCGCGCAGCAGCAGTTCGTTGCAAATAGCTGCGGCCAGATGGTTTTTTCCGGTGCCGGGTTTGCCGGAGAAGATAAAGCTGGCAATGTTGCCATCAAACTCGTCAACGTACTGGCGGGCTTTGCTCAGGGCATTCATTTGACCTTCACACTCGACCCGGTAGTTATCGAACGAGCAGTTTTGGTGCAGGGGACGGATACCGGAACGGTTGAATGTGCGCTGCATCTTCATTGCCCGGTTCTCACGAGCCAGCGCCGCAGCCCGAATTTCACCTTGCTCTTTTTGCCATGCCAGCAACTCCTCGCCCGTTTTAAACGCGGGCTTTACATTGGGTGGCATCATTTTTTGCAGACGTTTCATCAGGTCGCCAACGTTTTTCATCGTTATCCTCTAAAACCTGGTGGAATATGGCTGTCAGGTTCGCTGACACTATTTACATCACGCTTTGGCATCCCGCCATTGCTGGCCCGGCCAATCTGTATGCTACGCGCCAGTTTTTGTTGCCACTGAATGTGATGAAAGACTTTACCTTCCGCCTGCCAGTAAGCAACAAATGAAGCCAGTTCTTCGGCGGTGACTGGCTCTCTCAACGCCACGCCCCACAGGGCGGCCTGTCGCTGAAAGTCGGCGTCTGGCTGCCAGTCAGCGTACATCGCAAATTTCCCCATTGGCACGGCAACAGGAGCGGCTTGCGGCTCTTCATAAAATTGCGCGTCCAACGTTACATCGCTACCCGGACGGGACAGTTTCTCTTCAAGCGCCAATAGCTCAGCTAGCCGCGCAGGGGTAACCGCGTAAAAGGCAGGAGCGTTATTGGCGAAAACGGCCACAGCACCCCCTACTGACTTTGCCAGCACCGCGTTGTGATCGTGTAATAAGGCGTCAATGCTGATGACGTCCGGGGTCAAAATTTTGCAGGACATAATGTTTCTCAATACCGAACAACAACCGAGAAGGGGACTGCTTTTATAGTAACACAGAGAAGAGGGAGAGCAGCAGGATGAGGGAAGGTCGCCCCCATCCGTTGGATTGTAAGAAGGTTAATCAATTATACGCGCGGGCGCTTTCTATACAGCCATAATCCCGGAACTGAAAGCCCGATAGAGAGTGCGCCCACAATAGATGAAGCTTTCAGAAAGTTGGTCAGCAGGGTGATCATCAGCGCTTCGCTGTAACCAAAATGACCGATTTTTACGGCGGATATCATGGCTGTGTAGGCCGAGATCCCGGGGAACATCGGGATCACCGCCGCGACGGTGAAGACTTTCGGGTGCGCCAGATACCAGCGAGACCACTGGATCCCAATACAACCTACGAGCAATGAAGCTAAAAAGGTTGACCATTCGATATTGAGTCCTGCGGTCATTACAGCCATTCGCGAGCCGTGCCCGAGCGCACCGAGCAAGGCGCACCACGGGAGTGCCCGATGAGGCACGTTAAACACCATGGCAAACCCCAGGGCGGGAATTGCCGACAGGACCATATCCTGCAGTAGTGCAAAAATGAAATCCATCACACCCATCCTCGTAGCCCCCATATCGTCATCGACATCACTACGCCAACGCAGGTGGCCAGTGTGAGCAGACTGGCAATAGCCCAGCGAGCAAGGCCGGTATTAATGTGTCCTTTAAACATATCTGCAACGGAGTTAATCAGTGGGAAACCCGGAACCAGCAGCAGCACGCTGGCTGCCATTGCCACGGTCGGCGTGTGATTAAAGGTGGGCAGAGTCAGCATCAGGCCAGATATCGTTGTGGCAACAAAAGCGGTGATACAAAAGTTGATCTGCGGATGTAAATGCCGGGAGGCCAGAATTTGGCGAATGTACATGGCGATCATGCTGGCAAAAAAGGTGATAACGGCACCATCCCATCCGCCCTTATTGAGCTTACAAAAGCAGGCACAGGATAACCCGACCATGAAAGCAACCAGCCATCTTGGGTAGCGCAGCGGTTTAATTTGGCTAAAGCGTTTCTCAACACCTTTGTCATCCAGTAGCTTGTGTTCTGCCAAAATAACGATGTGCTGCACTTCCGTAACGACGTGCATATTAATGCCGCGATCGTGATTTTTACGGGTCGATGTCAGGCATTGTCCGTTTTTAATCGTGGTCAGGACGATTGCGTTAGATGATATGGCGCTTTCTACGCTGTCCATTCCAAGAGCCAGCCCAAGGCGGGTGGAGAGCTCGTCAACCAGTGCGCTTTCTGCCCCATGTTGCAGTAAAAAAAGCCCGCATTGTATACATAACCGTGTAACCGTTCGTTGTGACGACTGCTCTGTTTGCATAGCTCACTCTGACTGAAAAAACGCTCTCTGAATGACGAATGTCTACTTTTATCATGAAGTATAAGCCCAATGGCTCTGGCTAAGATCAATATTTGTGTTGAAAAAAAGAGACATCGTGCTTGTCTGCTGAATGTGAAGCGACATTTAGTTTTAGCGATTGAGTGAAAATTTAAGTTGTTTGAAGCATCCTCTCACCATACTGAGCCTGCTAACTTACGATCAGAAAGCGTTATTATTTTATGGGCTGAATGCTAAATAAGTTAGAATGGCTAATGTTATAGTTTAGTTATTTTAATTGTACATTTAATGTTTTATGAGTAATTATGCGACGATGGCTCTATAGCAAAGTACTATTAGGATTATAGTGCTATTATGCGGTCTGAATTATCATGAATTAAATTAAGGATAAACAATTCACAATATCTATTATTTACTCTAACCATTCCTTATTGATTATGTTACTTACCCATTAAGAATTTATAGAGTGAATGAGATAAACGGCATATGGATGTGGAGGATATATGTTGCCAGGACGCAGCAAAAACGCAGTTGTTATTAGTACGCTGCCGATTATGCAAGCGGGATTAAAGAGTGTAATTCAAACTCATTTCTCAAATTATGAGCTCACCTGTTTCCGCAGTGCAGAAGAACTCACTTTATTGCAGCTACGACGTTCCGATTTGGTGATGATTGATTTAACTGGGGACTTTAGCCAGCCGCGTTCAGTCTGTGAACAGTATTATTCTTTATTATCTCAGTACCGTGATATCCACTGGGTCTTCCTCGTTTCTCGCAAATTTTATCCGCTAGCCGTTGAATTGTTGATGTGCCCTTGTAGTTCGTTGTTGTCTGATGCGGAGCCAATCGAAAGTTTAGTGAATGTAATTCATGTGGGAAATACTCGCGCCGAGAGAATTAGCAAAATGTTGCTCTCACCGCCCGTAACGCCTGAAATCCTGGAACATAGCGTGCAGTCGATAGTGCTTACCCTGTCAGAGAGAAAAGTGTTGCGACTGCTGGGGAAAGGTTGGGGAATTAATCAGATAGCGATGTTGCTTAAGAAAAGCAATAAAACAATCAGTGCCCAAAAAAATAGTGCGATGCGTCGTTTATCAATACATAGCAATGCAGAGATGTATGCATGGATCAATAGTTCTCAAGGATCACGAGAACTGAATTTACCTTCATTGTATGGAGAAACCACGGAATGGAAAAAAGAAGTGTCAAACGAAATGTCGCGTTGGTAGAAAAGTGTGTAATGAGCAGTGTGGGTATTAATAATTTATTTAATACCATGCCAAAAAATCAATATAAACTTCATCTCTTTTCCAGCCAGTCTGACTTTAGCCAGACAATGATAAATATGCCATTTTCAGCGGTTATTTTTTCACTTCCCGCGATAAGAACTGATCGACGAGCTGGACTGGTATATCTGACTGAATTGGCGGTGAACTTCCCTCATATTCGCCGCGTGGTTATTGCCGATGATGATGCTGAAGTGCGTTTAATTGGCTCTCTGTCGCCGTTACCACTGGATGGTGTTCTTAGCAAAGCATCCTCGTTAAGCGTTTTACAGGAGGGATTATTTGCAGCCTTGAATTTTGCTAGCAGGGAAACAGAAAGCACGAAAAACCTTTGGTATATCAACCAAAGTCGTATGCTGAGTCCAACAGAGCGTGAAATTCTACGCTTTATGTCGAATGGTTATTCGATGCCGCAAATTGCTATTCAGCTTGAGCGGAATATTAAAACCATTAGGGCGCATAAATTTAATGCAATGTCTAAACTGGGCGTTAGCTCCGATGCCGGATTATTGAACGCTGCCGATATTCTGTTATATCTGCGTGCCGGGGAGTCGACACCATTTATTCATGCAGTTTCGTAACGGTGTTATTGATCAATTAGTGCCGGGGTTAGTCACCGGCACAAAGACCTGGGTTCGTTACTGACACACGTCTACCCAGGTTGCAGCAGTCAGCTCAGCCATTCTGTCAGGTGCGATGCGAACCGCGCTGTGTGTGGCTCCCGCCGCGGGGAGTACTTCAGCATAGCGTTTCAGCGATATATCACAGTACACGGAAATTGGTGTTTCCAGGCCAAACGGACAAACCCCGCCAACGGGATGACCTGTAGCATTGACCACCTCATCGCTACTCAGCATACGAGCCTTAGCACCAAATGTATTCTTCAGCTTCTTATTGTCCAGACGAGCATCCCCTTTGGCGACCACCAGGATAATGTCGTTTTTTACTTTCAGCGAAAGTGTTTTTGCGATCTGACCTGGCTCGACGTTATGGGCTTTTGCAGCCAGATCAACCGTTGCTGTGCTTTGGTCTAATTCGATGATTTCAATATCCGGGGCATGCTCCGCCAAAAACTGCCGTACTGATTGTAAACTCATTCTTTTCTCCCAATCGCCTGTAAGCAGCCCTATATAGCAAAAAACTGCATGGCGTAATTTGTCACAGGGAAAGTATCACTGTAAATATTTTATTGTAACAACGCCGCAACATCAGATTCAGTTAACAGGGAAGGAGAATAAGCAGGCAGTTAAGAATGACGAGGGGCAGTTCTTCTTTTATTTCAACGTACAGTCACCGCACTGCTGGACATCGGGTAGACGGTAGCGCTGGCAACAGGTTCTGCGAACCAGCAGTCCTTCACGCGGAACAACAGTACGCCACAAAGGATTGTCCCGGCCACAGGATAACTGTTTCTCAAAGAAGCAGGCTTGTCGCAACATTGTCAGTAATTCATCACCGAGTAACGGTTTCATCTCCGTTAAATACCAGTGAATTAAATATCCGGTGTTGCTCCAGATAAGCTTACCGTTGATCTCACCTGTCGACTCCAGCGCCTGAACAACGGGTGTCAGTGCTGAGAGAATCAGTGTTTCCATCCGTTGTTGTGGAGTGAAGGCAGTGGCGTGTTTATCCTGATGTACATCTATCCAGAAACATGCAGCACGACCCGTTTCGTGAAACTCGACGTGCATATGTTCTGGAGCGGTATCGATGGCTTCTTTTTGTGTCAGAAGGGCTAACATCAGCGGAGGCATCATCAGCCCGATATACCATTGCGCCCACAGGGAAATCAGTGGCTTATTTTCGCGTGTTAATGTGGGTTGGTTACGATATATATGGTCAGAATAAACTGCCAGCAACGAGTTTAGCGTAGCGGGCTGGGTCCATTCATGCAGCGTCATGGCATTTTGTGGCGGTGTTTCGTCAAGACGAATGAAGTCCAGTAGATGCTCGCGGGTCTGAGCGATTGTTGCTCGCACGGAATCTGCCAGCGATGCTTTCTCGGGAGGGAGAGGGGTTCGCCAGATGACATCTTCAACGATCGGTGCGGAACGGTAAGCCATGTCTATATAGAGATGTTAATCTAAATGATAATGATTGCCAATCCTATAGGCGAGGGAAAACGATGGCAAGATTTTTGTCGCGATGTTGGACAACAGCGCACAGATAGCTCAGACCGAGGGGCTGCTTACCCGTAGTTCATCACTGACCAGAGTGTTATTACGGCCCAGGTTCTTGGCTTCGTAGAGGGCTTTGTCTGCTTTAGCGATGGCTTCGTCAATCTCCTGATCTACCAATGGTGCAATGCCGATACTGACGGTCACATTGGTCGCCACGCTTTCATTAAACATGTGAGGAATTTTAAGATCGTAGACCTTCTGGCGAATTCGCTCGGCAGCAGCCTGTGCCTGCGCTGGATCGATAGCGGTCAGCAACACCATAAACTCTTCACCACCAAAACGCGCCACTACGTCCCGCGAGCGCACTGAGTCGCGAATAGCGGCAGAAACACGAATCAGCGCCTGATCGCCCATCATATGGCCGTAATGATCGTTGTAGGCTTTGAAATGGTCGATATCCAGCAACAGGACATAGTGCCTGGAATTACTGAGGGCCAGCAGCGTATCAAGCCGGTTTTGCAGGCCCCGGCGATTATACAGACCCGTTAATGGGTCGAGCATACTAAGTCCGTTTAGTGTTTCACGCTCTTCCAGCAGCTTGTACATCAACTGCTGGGCAAAACCGTCATAGCGCTTTTGTATCACGTGTTGAATAGCGATCCCGGCCATGGGCAGCGCCATAAAATAGATAATTCGCAGACCGTGCTCGCTACCGTTAAGCCACAGACACACGGCGACTGAAGGTAATGAATGGAGGGTAAACGCAATGATATTATTGGCAAAAGCAATCGAGCCAATAAACAGCACGCTGAGAAGCGCTATCAATAGAAAATAATAATCATTATGACCTAATACAGAAGATTTCAGAACAATATGTGTCGCCCATAACAAGCCAAAAATGATTGAAATAAGGGGGAGATTAATTCTTTTATCGACATATTTCTCATGCCAGACCAACAACAGCGTACTCGCGGCGCAGATGAGTACTGCTGGTGCGGATAATGCCTTGACGGCAAAAAGCGGGAAGAAAAGCGTAAACAACGAGGAGACTGCGTTGAGAAGCAGAAACAAACGTAAAGAGAGTTGGTATTTTTTAGTGCGCAGAGCTCGCCAGGATTGTACTGTCATAGGTAAATATTGTTATTTATCTGCAAGATACGAAGATGTGTTTGTCAGGGAAAAAATAACGAGTGAAAAATCATTCACATAGGTATTTATAGTTTTTTGTTGAAAAGCTAACCGCCGTGCAATTTATCACCTTCAATTATTCATGTCATCAATCGTTAAGTAAAACTCATATAATTGATAGTCTTTCCAGGCTGACAAATGAGAAAATATATCATATGATATTGGTTATCATTATCAATGTCGTAGGTGAAACCATGTTGCAACGTGCGCTGGGCAGTGGATGGGGAGTGCTACTGCCGGGAATATTAATTGCCGGGCTGGCATTTACTGACCTGTCAGTTTACGCATGGAAAGCGGTGGTTGTATTAGGGTTACTACTGACTTCACTCATGCTGTATCACAAGCGATTACGGCATTTTGTTTTGCTACCTTCATGCGCAGCGCTAATTGGTGGCGTTGTTCTGATGATGATGAATTGGAATCAGGGGTGAGGTGAAACAGAAAAAACAGAAGGGAAAATAAGATAATTGGTGCGAGGGGGGGGACTTGAACCCCCACGTCCGTAAGGACACTAACACCTGAAGCTAGCGCGTCTACCAATTCCGCCACCTTCGCACAGTCATCTTACTTTTTGATATCGCCTCGTTGGTGCGAGGGGGGGGACTTGAACCCCCACGTCCGTAAGAACACTAACACCTGAAGCTAGCGCGTCTACCAATTCCGCCACCTTCGCCCAGAGCGAGCAATATCAACGTGGATTATGGTGCGAGGGGGGGGACTTGAACCCCCACGTCCGTAAGGACACTAACACCTGAAGCTAGCGCGTCTACCAATTCCGCCACCTTCGCATACCATCGATACTCAAAAAGTATCGTTACCACGGAGGCGCATTCTAGTGGTTTTCAGCTTTTCGTCAATAGTTAATTGTGCAGTCTGGGTTGATTGGTGCAAAAACGGCCATGTAAATGGCCGTTACATATTCCAGTTATGCTTTCTTCGCCTGACGCGTCATCACGGTACGGTACACTTTAAAACGTCCGGTCTGGGCGATGACTTCATGGAAGCCAAACATTTCATCCAGCACTTTCGGGTAAGGCAGGAATGCGTTGGCCACAATACGCAATTCACCGCCGCTGTTCAGATGACGAACCGCCCCGCGAATTAACGTTTGTGCGGCATCAAGACTGGTCTGCATACCGTCGTGGAATGGCGGGTTAGAGATGATCATATCAAAGCGCCCGGTCACATCGGAAAAGACGTTACTGGCGAGAACATCACCTTCAATACCATTTGCGGCCAGCGTTGCGCGGCTGGCTTCAACCGCAGATGCGCTGACATCGCACAGCGTTAAACGAACTTTCGGTGAATGGCTGGCTAATGCGACGGAGAGTACGCCTGCGCCACAGCCAACATCCAGAACTTTACCTTTGGTGTGCGGTGTCAACGTTGACAGCAGCAACTGGCTGCCCACATCCAGGCCATCACGGCTGAACACACCAGGTAGCGTTTTGATGGTCAAATTGTCAACGTTGTACTCATCCCAGTATTTTTCGGCGTCAAAGACTGGCTGTTTTTCCAGACGACCGTGATAGAGGCCACAGCGGCGCGCACTGTCGACTTTATTCAGCGGTGCGTATTCGGCCAGCATTTGTTCTGCGCTGCGTACGCCACTGCGGTTCTCACCGACGACAAAAATATCGCTGCCCACCGGCAGTAGCGACAGAATATTCATCAGCTGAAATTGGGCTTCCGGCTTATTTTTGGGCCAGTAGTAAATTAACGTATCGCTATCTGCGATGTCTTCGGCCTGTGCGACGAGGCTAAAGCGAACGTTGTCACCCATCTGACGGTTTAATACCTGCCAGTGGTGGAGTTGTTGGGTATGCGCCCGGCTGGCGGCGCTTTCGAAGTGGGCTGGCAGGTCATCTTGCAAATCACCGGCAAACAGAATACGGCTTTGTTCGAAATCATCACTGTGGCGCAGCAAGACTTCACTTGCCGGGGTAAAAGCAGACATGGAGTGCTCCTCAATTTATACAGGTTGCGATTATATACACAAAATCATTCAAGCTGTATCAAGGCGGCCTGCGGGATGACGTGTATCGTTGTTTGTTGGCGCTGATTCGACAGATTTGCTATATTTGCGCCCCTGATAGACAGGAGTGTTTCGCTATGACATCCCGACGAGACTGGCAGTTACAGCAACTGGGCATTACGCAGTGGTCGCTGCGTCGTCCTGGCGCACTGCAGGGCGAGATCGCGGTTTCAATTCCTGCGCATGTCCGTCTGGTAATGGTTGCCGCGGAGTTACCCGCGCTAACCGAACCGTTGATGAGCGATATTTTACACGCATTGACCGTCAGTCCGGATCAGGTTTTACAACTGACGCCTGACCGTGTCGCCATGCTACCACAAGGCAGTCGCTGTAATAGCTGGCGGCTGGGTACCGAAGAGCCTTTGCAGTTGGATGGCGCTCAGGTCGCCAGCCCGGCGTTTAATGAATTACGGGAAAACCCAGCGGCACGTGCCGCTTTATGGCAACAAATCTGCGCATATGAACACGATTTCTTCCCTCGGTCCGACTGATTTACCCACAGCATTTCAGATTGAAAAACGCGCCCATGCATTTCCATGGAGTGAAAAAACATTTGCCAGCAACCAGGGCGATCGTTACCTCAATTTTCAGCTCACAGTTGACGGAACGATGGCCGCCTTTGCAATTACGCAGGTGGTGCTGGATGAAGCTACGCTGTTCAATATTGCCGTCGACCCTAATTTTCAGCGTCGAGGTTTAGGACGCGAACTACTGGATCATTTGATCGATGAACTGGAAAAGCGGGGGATTCGGACGCTGTGGCTCGAGGTGCGCGCTTCGAATGCTGCGGCTATCGCGCTATATGAAAGCTTAGGCTTTAACGAAGCGACGATTCGTCGTAATTACTATCCGACAGCCGACGGTCACGAAGACGCCATTATAATGGCATTGCCAATCAGCATGTAAGACAAGGTGTAATGATGATGAAGTGGGACTGGATTTTCTTTGATGCCGATGAAACGTTGTTCACATTTGATGCGTTTACCGGCCTACAGCGGATGTTTCTCGACTATAGCATTACCTTTACCGCTGAAGATTTTCAGGACTATCAGGCCGTGAATAAGCCACTGTGGGTGGACTATCAAAACGGTGCGATAACGTCATTACAACTGCAGCATGCTCGTTTCCAGAGCTGGGCTGAGCGCCTGAACGTGCCGCCTGGCTCTCTGAACGACGCTTTTATTAATGCGATGGCGGAGATTTGCTCCCCGCTACCGGGCGCTGTTTCGCTCTTGAATGCGATTCGTGGCAAAACGAAAATTGGCATTATTACCAACGGCTTTACCGCATTGCAGCAAATCCGCCTTGAGCGTACGGGTCTGCGAGACTTTTTCGATCTGCTGGTCATTTCTGAACAGGTTGGTGTGGCAAAACCCGATCCGCGTATTTTTGATCATGCACTGACGCTGGCGGGCAATCCTGATCGCTCTCGAGTACTTATGGTGGGTGATACTGCGGAGTCAGATATTCTTGGCGGTATCAATTCCGGACTGTCCACCTGCTGGCTAAATGCACACCATCGTGAGCAGCCTGTGGGCATTCAGCCGACCTGGACGGTTGCGTCATTAAGCGAACTGGAGCAACTCCTGTGTAAACACTGATTGCCTCCCCCCTGTTGATGGGTAAAATAGCCGCAATTTTTCGTATTCAACATGCCCGGCCTGATGCCGTGCTTACCTAAGAAGATTTGACTATGACGTTGTCTCCTTATTTGCAGGAGGTGGCTAAACGCCGCACTTTTGCCATTATTTCTCACCCGGATGCCGGTAAAACGACTATCACCGAAAAGGTGCTGTTATTCGGACAGGCTATCCAGACCGCCGGTACGGTAAAAGGCCGTGGCTCCAGCCAGCATGCGAAATCTGACTGGATGGAGATGGAAAAGCAGCGTGGTATCTCCATTACTACCTCGGTAATGCAGTTTCCGTATCATGACTGTCTGGTGAACCTGCTGGACACCCCTGGGCACGAAGACTTCTCTGAGGATACTTACCGTACGCTGACGGCGGTGGACTGCTGCCTGATGGTCATCGACGCCGCAAAAGGTGTTGAAGACAGGACCCGTAAGTTGATGGAAGTTACGCGTCTGCGTGATACCCCGATCCTGACCTTTATGAACAAACTTGACCGTGATATCCGCGATCCGATGGAACTGCTGGATGAAGTGGAAAACGAGCTGAAAATCGGCTGTGCGCCGATTACGTGGCCGATTGGCTGCGGTAAATTGTTCAAAGGCGTGTATCACCTTTATAAAGATGAGACCTACCTGTACCAGACCGGTAAAGGCCATACCATCCAGGAAGTTCGTATTGTCAAAGGTCTGAATAACCCGGATCTCGACGCGGCAGTGGGTGAAGATCTGGCTCAGCAGTTGCGTGATGAGCTGGAGCTGGTTCAGGGGGCTTCTAACGAGTTTGACCATGAGCTGTTCCTGGCGGGTGAAATAACACCGGTTTTCTTCGGGACCGCACTGGGTAACTTCGGTGTAGACCATATGCTGGACGGTCTGGTGGAGTGGGCGCCAGCGCCAATGCCACGTAAAACCGATACCCGCGTAGTTGAAGCCTCAGAAGAGAAGTTCACTGGTTTCGTCTTTAAAATTCAGGCCAATATGGACCCGAAACATCGCGACCGCGTGGCGTTTATGCGTGTTGTTTCCGGAAAATATGAGAAAGGCATGAAAATGCGTCAGGTGCGCATTGGTAAAGATGTGGTTATTTCAGATGCGCTGACCTTTATGGCTGGAGATCGTTCTCACGTGGAAGAAGCGTATCCAGGCGATATCCTCGGTCTGCACAACCACGGCACCATTCAGATTGGTGATACCTTTACTCAGGGCGAAATGATGAAGTTCACCGGTATCCCGAACTTCGCACCGGAGCTGTTCCGTCGTATTCGCCTGAAAGATCCGTTGAAGCAAAAACAGCTGTTGAAAGGTCTGGTTCAGCTTTCTGAAGAAGGTGCGGTGCAGGTCTTCCGTCCGATTGCCAATAACGATCTGATCGTTGGTGCGGTCGGTGTGCTGCAGTTTGATGTGGTCGTTTCACGCCTGAAAAGCGAGTACAACGTTGAAGCGATTTATGAGTCGGTCAACGTGGCAACTGCGCGCTGGGTAGAATGTACAGACGTGAAAAAATTCGAAGAATTTAAGCGTAAAAACGAAGTTCAGCTGGCGCTGGATGGTGGTGATAATCTTACCTATATTGCCCCTACCATGGTTAACCTGAACCTCACCCAGGAACGTTATCCTGACGTTACGTTCCGTAAAACGCGCGAACACTAATCGACCTTCCAGGGTGCGGCTTCTGCCGTACCCTGCGACTTTCCCTGCCTTTTTAATCCCTTACGGAATGTTCTTAAATCCCGCATTTTATCTTCGTTTTGTCTGTTTTTTAATCTGTTTGGTCAGCGACTTCGAAATTGTGATCTATATTTAACAAAGTGATGACATAAGTGTCGGCTTTAAATGCCATGCAAATATATGTTTATGGTTGTTAGAACTGATATTTATTTTTATCACGATATTAATAACTGGTTCGGGTTGTCGTCGTGCAGAACATCAATGTGAGTACTGTTGATTGTGATGGCGACCATTGACTTCTGAATTGAGTGATTTTCGCCACATTCAGCAATGCAGCACATGTGCTGCCAATGCTCGAATTATGAGCAAAAAAACAGGATTAAATCGATGACAATGACAAGACTGAAGATTTCTAAAACGCTGCTGGCCGTGATGCTGACTTCTGCTGTTGCAACGGGTTCTGCTTTTGCAGAAAACGCGACAATGGACAAAGCGCAATCCGGTCTTGAAAGCGCGGGGCAGAAAGTCGATAGCTCTATGAACAAAGTCGGTAATTTCATGGATGACAGCTCCATCACTGCAAAAGTAAAAGCCGCGCTGGTGGATCACGAAAGTATTAAGAGCACCGATATCTCCGTCAAAACAGACCAAAAAGTGGTTACGTTAAGTGGGTTTGTTGAAAGCCAGGCCCAGGCTGAAGAAGCGGTGAAGGTAGCGAAAGGCGTTGAAGGGGTGACCTCCGTTAGCGACAAACTGCACGTTCGGGATAGCAAAAGTACGACTGTAAAAGGCTATGCGGGCGATACGGCAACCACCAGCGAAGTGAAAGCGAAACTGCTGGCTGATGACATAGTCCCTTCCCGTAAAGTGAAAGTAGAGACTACCGATGGTGTAGTTCAGCTTTCCGGAACCGTCGATTCACAGGCTCAAAGCGATCGTGCTGAGAGCATCGCCAAAGCCGTTGATGGCGTGAAAAGCGTCAAAAACGATCTCAAAACTCAGTAATTCGACTTAATTCGCCTTCCCGATGTTTGTCGGAAGGCGTGTTGTGCACCACACTAAAAAATATCGCAAAAGGGCGGCCTGAGCGTCCATATCAAGCGGTTGACATTAACTATGGTAAAGGAGAAGCGTATGTTTCGTTGGGGCATCATATTTCTGGTTATCGCGTTAATTGCCGCCGCTCTGGGATTTGGTGGACTTGCGGGTACCGCTGCAGGTGCGGCAAAAATAGTCTTCGTGGTCGGGATTATCCTGTTTCTGGTTAGCCTGTTTACCGGTCGTAAACGACCCTAGCGCGTAAACCGTAAAGAAAAATTGCTACCAAGCCAGTCCAGTGGACTGGCTTTTACGGTTTTAGCGATGAGCAAATTGCGTTACTTTGTCGTTCTATCACAAAAAATACAGGAAGGCAGAGGTGGGGCAGAGAATACCCGTCACGCTCGGTAATATTGCGCCGTTATCGTTACGTCCGTTTCAACCTGGCAGTATGGCGCTGGTGTGCGAAGGCGGAGGACAAAGGGGGATCTTTACTGCAGGCGTACTGGATGAGTTCATGCGTGCGCAATTCAATCCCTTTGATTTCTACTACGGGACTTCCGCTGGCGCGCAAAATCTTTCGGCCTATCTTTGTAATCAGCCCGGTTACGGACGCAAAGTTATTATGCGTTACACCACAAAGCGTGAGTTCTTTGACCCGGTGCGATTTGTGCGCGGGGGAAATCTTATCGATCTCGACTGGCTGGTGGATTCAACATCGACGCAGATGCCGCTGGCGATTGATAACGCAGAGCGCCTGTTTGCAGCGGGAAAAGCTTTTTACATGTGCGCCTGTCGGGGAGATGACTATAGCCCGGGCTACTTTTCACCTACCCGACAGAATTGGCTCGACCTTATCCGCGCCTCCAGTGCTATTCCGGGATTCTATCGTTCGGGAGTGTTGCTTGACGGTGTCAACTATCTGGATGGGGGAATTAGCGATGCTATCCCCGTGCAGGAGGCGGCAAAGCAGGGGGCAAAAACGTTGGTGGTGATCCGCACCGTGCCCTCGCAAATGTACTATACGCCACAGTGGTTCAAGCGGATGGAGCGCTGGCTGGGGGAAAGCAGCTTGCAACCGTTGGTGAATTTAGTTCAGCATCATGAAACCAGCTATCGTGCTATTCAGAATTTTATTGAAAAACCGCCCGGTAAGCTGCGTATCTTTGAGATCTATCCGCCAAAACCGCTGCACAGTATGGCGTTAGGTAGCCGTATTCCGGCACTGAGAGAAGACTACAAAACAGGACGCCTTTGCGGTCGTTACTTTTTGGCTACCGTGGGTAAGTTGTTGACGAAAAATACGCCGTTGCCGCGCCAGACTCCGAAGATTGTGGTGCCGGGGCCGGTGGTGGTCCCTCCTGCACCGGTTGCCAATGATGCCCATGCCCCGCTGGTTACCCACGCACCCCAGGCCAACGATACGACATTCAATAATGAGGATCTGGCGTGAGTTATCGTTTTATCGATACGCATTGTCATTTTGATTTTCCGCCCTTTGTCGGTGATGAACCTGCCAGTATCCAGCGTGCCGCTGAGGCCGGGGTGAACAGCATCATTGTCCCGGCCACTGAGGCGGTGAATTTTTTCCGCGTGCTGGTGTTAGCACAAACCTATCCATCGTTGTTTGCCGCATTGGGTCTGCACCCCATTGTTATTGAACATCACGACGGCGACTGTCTGGATAGACTGCAACAGGAACTGGAAAAACGACCGCAGAAAGTAGTTGCCGTCGGAGAGATCGGACTGGATCTGTGGCGCGACGATCCGCACTTCGACAAGCAGGAATGGGTACTGGAGGCGCAGCTTAAGCTGGCGAAACGCTACGATATGCCGGTGATCCTGCATTCGCGCCGCACCCATGACAAGCTGGCGATGCATCTTAAACGCCACGCCCTCCCGCGAACCGGTGTAGTACACGGTTTTGCAGGAAGCATGCAGCAGGCGGAGCGCTTTGTTCAATTGGGCTATAAAATTGGCGTGGGCGGGACCATTACCTATCCACGCGCCAGTAAAACGCGTGAGGTGGTGGCGCAGTTACCGCTGGAAGCATTGCTGCTGGAAACCGACGCGCCGGATATGCCGTTAAACGGTTTTCAGGGCCAGCCTAACCGCCCGGAACAGGTGGTCCGGGTGTTTGATGTTTTATGTGAATTGCGTCCAGAGCCAGCGGACGTGATTGCTGATGTGCTGTATCGCAATACGACCGCGTTGTTTACCCTCTGATGGCCGGATAAGGCGTAGGCGCTATCCGGCAATTCACAAATATAACGCTGGATAAATCAGATTATCCACCCCGCGCTTGCGTAATTCTTTCGCCAATTGCTCCACATCCTCCGGCGTTGCGTTCGCCCACGCTTTGGCTTCGCCATATACGCCATGCGCATGGAATGCATTAAGCCGCACCGGTACGCGTCCCAGTTGGGTAATAAACGCCGCCAGTGGTTCGATATGATGCAGATAATCCACCTGACCGGGAATGACCAGCAGGCGCAATTCCGCAAGTTTTCCCCGCTTAGCCAGAAAGAGAATACTGCGCTTGATCGTCGCATTATCGCGCCCGGTAAGCTGCATATGGTATGCGCTGTCCCAGGCTTTGAAATCCAGCATTACACCGTCGCAAACCGGTAACAGCTTCTGCCAGCCGGTTTCGCCAAGCCAGCCGTTGCTGTCCACCATGCAGGTCAGGTGCTGTAACTGCGGATCGGCTTTGATCGCTGAGAATAGCGCAATCACAAAGGGGAGTTGAGTTGTGGCTTCCCCACCGCTGACGGTGATCCCCTCAATAAACAATGATGCCTTACGGATGTGGCGTAGAACCTCATTGACGCTCATGGTCTGCGCCATCGGTGTCGCCTGCTGTGGGCACATTTGCAGGCAGGTATCACATTGCTGGCAAATATCAGAATGCCACACCACTTTACTCATATTCAGGCTTAGCGCCTGATGTGGACACTGCGGAACACATTCCCCGCAATCGTTGCAGCGTCCCATCGTCCACGGGTTGTGGCAATTTTTACAGCGCAAATTACACCCCTGTAAAAAGAGGGTCAGACGACTGCCTGGCCCGTCCACGCAGGAGAAAGGGATGATCTTACTGACCGAAGCGCATCTGCTGTTCATGGCTTACCACACGAGGTTGTCGATCCAGAATACGCGTATTGCGGGCGGCTTCTTCACCCAGCCAGGTGGTATTGGTGCGAGAGCCTTCGGCGCGATATTTTTCCAGATCGGACAGGCGCACCATATAACCGGTCACGCGTACCAAATCGTTACCACTCACGTTGGCCGTAAACTCACGCATACCAGCTTTAAACGCCCCGAGGCAAAGTTGTACCAACGCCTGAGGATTGCGTTTGATGGTTTCATCCAGCGTTAAAATATCGCTGATCCCGGCGTGATAATACGCGTGGTGTGGTGCAACGGTTTGCAGATGGGTGATAGGATCCGGCTCATCGCCATAAGGCAGACGCGCACCCGGCGTGGTGCCAATATCAGAACTGATACCCGACTGCGCATGCAGCATCGCGCGCTGCTTCCAGCCATATTTTACTGGTGTGTTTTCCACAAAGTCAGCAAGCTGGGCGCTGATACGATAGCCCATCTCATTAGCACTCTCATCCTTCCCGTAGCGGGCGCTCAGGCCGGCCTTTTCACAAAGCAGGTTTACCGCTTCCGCCAGACCGTACATCCCAAACATTGGTACAAAACGTTTGGGATCAATCAACCCTTCCTGCACCAGGAAGCTATTCTCAAAGAAATGTGATTTCTCGTAGAGGAATTCACATCGTGAATCAATGATGGCGATTTGCTGCTGACAGTAGTGCGGTAGAGTGCGCGTAAAGAAGTCATCGACAGACGTGCTGCGCTCTGCGATGGCTTTCAGATTGAGTCTGACCAGCGTACTTCCTCCCCCAGCGAGAGGCAGGGAGTTGTAACAGCTGACCACGCCATAGTGGCCTTTTGTGAAAATTTTATCATTTTCAGGGCCGTTGGAAATGTGTGGTTTGCTGCATTCGCAAATATTTTTCGCTACGTTCAACAGAAGATCGTCAGGAGTAATTTGCGGATCATAAATAAATGTCAGATTAGGGGAAACCTGCTTTAACTCTGCATCTGCACGTAAAATTGCTCGCGTAACTGGTGTGTCAGCAGGACCGATGTTGGCATGCATAAACGCATCTGGCAGCGTTCTGTCGAGATAACGCCAGAAACGTTTTATTCGAATGTCGATCTCTTCTTGTGTTAGAATTCTAACATACGGTTGCAGCAAAGCGTCGATCTGCCCGAGGTAGACCGGCATCGAGGTTACTGACGGAACATGGTGGTACAGGATGGTCAGCAAGGATAATGCGTCATCAAGATCCTTTGCGCCTTCCAGTTCCAGCCATGATGAACCGTTGGCCAGAAAACGAGCGTAATCGGGTAAAACATAGCGCGGCTTGAACGGGGCATGACCTTCATACATATCGCAGATAACCCCGTCATCCAGCGCCTGGCGGGCCTCAACAGGCAAATGGGGATAAGGTAGAGCGTTCTCTGCCTCCAGCGCCAGAAAATGGCGTTTCTGTTCAGGGCTGAGCACCGGACTGGTCACGATTTGTTGGCAACGCTGTTGCAGCGCGAGTTCAGGGGACGTGGGCATCGTTGGTTCCTTTATGTGCCGAATAGGAGCTGAAGGTTAAGTGTCATTGTAGGAAGCTGTACAACATCAACCTTTGATCCGGATGTGGCTGAAGCCATCACATCCTGCCGGTAAAGGTTATTTATTTGAAGTAGATCTCATTAGAGTAATGCAAATCTGTATGTGGTTTTCATTAACTGTGATGTATATCGAAGTGTAATAGCGAGTGGATGTTAGAATACTAACAAACTCGCAAGGTGAAATTTTATACGGCGATGCCGTTGGAGAATGTTATGACCGATTTAACAGCAAGCAGCCTGCGTGCACTGAAACTGATGGATCTGACTACCCTGAATGACGACGACACGAATGAAAAAGTGATCGCGCTGTGTCATCAGGCTAAAACCCCGGTTGGTAACACGGCAGCAATCTGTATTTATCCGCGTTTCATCCCTATTGCTCGTAAAACTCTGAAAGAGCAGGGCACGCCGGACATCCGCATTGCCACAGTGACAAACTTCCCGCACGGCAACGACGACATCGAGATTGCGCTGGCAGAAACCCGCGCCGCTATCGCTTACGGTGCGGACGAAGTTGACGTGGTATTCCCGTACCGTGCGCTGATTGCTGGTAACGAGCAGATTGGTTTCGATCTGGTTAAAGCCTGTAAAGACGCATGTGCTGCGGCAAATGTGCTGCTGAAAGTGATTATCGAAACAGGCGAACTGAAAGAAGAAGCCTTGATTCGTAAAGCCTCTGAAATCTCCATCAAAGCCGGTGCTGATTTCATCAAAACCTCTACCGGTAAAGTACCAGTAAATGCGACGCCGGAAAGCGCACGCATCATGATGGAAGTGATCCGCGATATGGGTGTGGAAAAAACGGTTGGCTTCAAACCGGCTGGCGGCGTACGTACTGCGGAAGACGCACAGCAGTTCCTGGCTATTGCGGACGAACTGTTTGGTGCTGATTGGGCTGATTCCCGCCACTACCGCTTCGGTGCATCCAGCCTGCTGGCTAGCTTGTTGAAAGCGCTGGGTCACGGTGATGGTAAGAGCGCAAGCAGCTACTAAGTTTCAATTGCCCATCGTAGGCCGGACAAGGTGTTAGTCACCCTCCGGCATCAATACGACTTGCCGGGTGGCATCTTGCTTACCCGGCCCATAATCGGGAGGTTACCTTGTTTCTCGCACAAGAAATTATTCGTAAAAAACGTGATGGTCATGCGCTGAGCGATGAAGAAATTCGTTTCTTTATCAATGGTATTCGCGATAACACCATCTCTGAAGGGCAAATCGCCGCCCTGGCGATGACTATTTTCTTCCACGATATGACAATGCCAGAGCGTGTTTCGCTGACCATGGCAATGCGTGATTCAGGAACCGTGCTGGACTGGAAGAGTCTGCAACTGAACGGCCCGATTGTGGATAAACACTCTACCGGTGGCGTGGGTGACGTAACGTCACTGATGTTAGGCCCGATGGTCGCTGCATGCGGTGGTTATATTCCGATGATCTCCGGGCGTGGTCTGGGCCATACCGGTGGTACGCTTGATAAACTGGAAGCCATTCCGGGATTTGACATCTTCCCGGATGACGCTCGATTCCGTGAAATTATTAAAGACGTGGGTGTTGCGATTATTGGTCAAACCAGCTCGCTTGCACCGGCGGATAAACGTTTTTATGCCACCCGCGACATTACCGCGACCGTGGACTCCATCCCACTGATTACTGGCTCTATTCTGGCGAAAAAATTGGCGGAAGGGCTGGATGCATTGGTGATGGACGTGAAAGTAGGCAGCGGTGCCTTTATGCCGACCTATGAACTTTCGGCTGCCCTTGCCGAAGCGATTGTTGGTGTGGCGAATGGTGCGGGTGTGCGTACTACCGCACTGTTAACCGATATGAATCAGGTGCTGGCCTCCAGCGCCGGTAACGCGGTAGAAGTTCGCGAAGCTGTACAGTTCCTGACGGGTGAATACCGTAACCCGCGTCTGTTTGACGTCACCATGGCGCTGTGCGTGGAGATGCTGATCTCCGGCAAACTTGCGAAAGACGATGCTGAAGCCCGCGCCAGGTTGCAGGCGGTACTGGATAACGGTAAAGCGGCGGAAATTTTTGGTCGCATGGTTGCGGCGCAGAAGGGACCGACCGATTTTGTCGAAAACTACGCGAAGTACCTCCCGACGGCAATGCTCAGCAAAGCGGTATATGCTGATACCGAAGGTTTCGTTAGCGCGATGGATACCCGTGCACTGGGTATGGCGGTAGTTTCCATGGGCGGCGGTCGCCGTCAGGCATCTGACACGATTGATTACAGCGTCGGCTTTACTGATATGGCGCGTTTGGGTGACAGCGTAGATGGACAACGTCCGCTGGCAGTGATCCACGCCAAAGATGAAGCCAGCTGGCAGGAAGCGGCGAAAGCCGTCAAAGCGGCAATCAGCCTTGACGACAAAGCGCCAGAAATTACACCGACAGTCTATCGTCGTATTACCGAATAACTGTATACTGATCTGATCGCTTTTTTGCGGCGCAGATGTATGGAGAACAAGATGAAACGTGCATTTATTATGGTGCTGGACTCCTTTGGTATTGGTGCGACTGAAGATGCGGATCGCTTTGGCGACGTAGGTTCAGACACTATGGGACATATTGCAGAAGCCTGTGCGAAGGGCGAAGCTGACAATGGTCGCAAAGGTCCGCTGAATCTGCCTAACCTGACCCGTCTGGGCCTGGTGAAAGCTCACGAAGGTTCTACCGGTAAAATTGCGGCCGGTATGGACGGCAATGCGGAAGTCATTGGTGCTTACGCATGGGCGCATGAACTCTCTTCCGGGAAAGACACTCCGTCTGGTCACTGGGAAATCGCTGGTGTTCCGGTTCTGTTTGACTGGGGCTATTTCTCCGATCATGAAAACAGCTTCCCACAAGAGCTACTGGATAAACTGGTAAAACGTGCCAACCTGCCGGGCTATCTCGGTAATTGCCACTCTTCCGGTACGGTGATTCTGGACCAACTGGGCGAAGAACATATGAAAACCGGCAAGCCGATTTTCTACACTTCGGCTGACTCCGTATTCCAGATTGCCTGCCATGAAGAGACCTATGGCCTGGATAAACTCTACGAGCTGTGCGAAATCGCACGCGAAGAGCTGACCGAAGGTGGTTACAACATTGGCCGCGTTATCGCGCGTCCGTTTATCGGCGATAAGGCCGGTAACTTCCAGCGTACCGGTAACCGTCACGACCTGGCCGTCGAACCGCCAGCACCGACGGTACTGCAGAAACTGGTTGACGAGAAAAAAGGCCATGTCGTATCTGTTGGTAAAATTGCGGACATTTACGCGAACTGCGGTATCACTAAAAAAGTGAAAGCGACGGGTCTGGACGCACTGTTCGACGCAACGATTAAAGAGATGAAAGAAGCGGGTGATGAGACCATCGTCTTCACTAACTTTGTCGACTTTGACTCCTCCTGGGGACACCGCCGCGACATCGCCGGCTATGCTGCAGGTCTGGAGCTGTTCGACCGCCGTCTGCCTGAGCTGATGGAGCTGGTGGGGGAAGATGACATTCTGATCCTGACCGCTGACCACGGTTGCGATCCGAGCTGGACTGGTACCGATCACACCCGTGAACACATTCCGGTGCTGATCTATGGCCCGAAAGTAAAACCTGGTTCTTTAGGTCACCGTGAAACATTCGCGGATATTGGTCAGACGCTGGCAAGCTACTTCGGTACGTCGCCAATGGACTACGGTAAAAACATGCTGTAATACCCGTTGTCTTTCGCGCCGTAGGCTCGTTGACTTCATTCGTTCACCCCGGTCACATAGTGAATCTATGCTCCTGTGGTGAACGAAATAGCCGCCTTCCTACAACGTGAAATCCTTAGGGTATTTCCACTATTTAATTAAGGATAATTTATGGCAACTCCACATATTAATGCAGAAATGGGTGATTTCGCTGACGTCGTATTGATGCCTGGCGACCCGCTGCGTGCTAAGCACATTGCTGAAACTTTCCTCGAAGATGTCCGCGAAGTAAACAACGTTCGTGGCATGTTAGGTTTCACCGGTACTTACAAAGGCCGTAAGATCTCAGTTATGGGTCATGGCATGGGTATCCCATCCTGCTCTATCTATACCAAAGAACTGATCACCGATTTCGGCGTGAAGAAAATCATTCGCGTGGGTTCCTGTGGTGCGGTGCGTATGGATGTCAAACTGCGTGACGTGGTAATTGGTATGGGTGCATGCACCGATTCCAAAGTTAACCGTATCCGCTTTAAAGATCATGATTTTGCCGCTATTGCTGATTTCGACATGGTGCGTAACGCTGTTGATGCTGCAAAAGCTCTGGGTGTAGATGCGCGTGTTGGCAACCTGTTCTCCGCCGATCTGTTCTACTCCCCGGACGGCGAAATGTTCGACGTAATGGAAAAATACGGCGTGCTGGGTGTGGAAATGGAAGCTGCGGGTATCTACGGCGTTGCGGCTGAGTTTGGTGCGAAAGCGCTTACCATTTGCACCGTATCTGACCATATCCGTACTCATGAGCAGACTACTGCTGCTGAGCGTCAGACGACCTTCAACGACATGATCAAAATCGCGCTGGAATCTGTTCTGCTGGGCGATAAAGAATAAGTTCGGTTTGTGCCCGGTGACGCTTTGCTTACCGGGTCTATAATACTGCCGGATAAGGCGTAGCCTCCATCCGGCAGTTATCTCAATTGCTTAACGCACTGCTCTGGCAATCCATGCCGAAAGCTCCCGGAGTTCTTCTTTCTGGTCCGGGAAGTCGACCAACAATGCCTCGCACTCATGCTGCAACATATCAGCGCGGTACAGACATCCTTGCAGACGATTCGCCAACGCTTCTAACGGGGCGGGGTTGAGGCTGTCAGTGAAGGCCTGCGCGCGGGTAATATGCCCTTTTTCAACGTCGAAATGCAGTTCTACGCCGCCCCAGGTGAAGCGCTCATCCAGCAGATGCGAAAAAGCAGGAGCCTGGCCAAAATTCCACTCCCAACTGCTCTGGCGAGCGAAAGTTTCGGCAAAATTCGGCAGATCCGGTGTTTTGTCGGGAGAGATAATCTCTGCTTCTACACGTTCACCGTAGTGGGCAAAAAAGGCATCGGTTACTGCCTTGCACACCTGTTCATGGGTGACGCCCGGCAGCAATTCAGTAAGATTCGCAACGCGTGAGCGTACGGAGGTAATCCCTTTGGCGGCGAGTTTCTTTTTATCCGGATTTAGATAGTTAGCCAAACGGCTGAGATCGGCATTTAACAGCAGTGTGCCGTGGTGGAAGCCACGGTCTTTGGTTTCCCGATAGGCAGAGCCAGAGACTTTGCGATCGCCCTCGGCTGTTTTGACGACCAGATCGTTGCGCCCGGATGCATCAGCATCGACTCCAAGAGAAGCTAATGCATTGAGTACGATAGTGGTGGATATGGTTTTGTCGTATTCTGGTTTGCCTGCCATAAAGGTAAAGCAAGTATTACCCAGATCGTGAAACACCGCGCCGCCGCCGCTGCTGCGACGTGCAAGCCGGACGTTGTCTTCTTCCATGCGCCGGGTATTGCACTCTTTCCACGGATTTTGCGCCCGGCCAATGACTACCGTATCAGCGTTGCGCCATAAAAACAGAACGCGCTGCGTAGCGGGCATTTGACGAAAAATGCACTCTTCAACGGCCAGGTTAAACCATGGATCGTAAGAGTCAGAGATGAGCAGGCGTAATGTTGTCATGGTCGATTTCCTTTCTGGTAAATTACTCTTTTTTCTCAGTGTCTTCTTCCTGTACCGGTTTGTTGGCGGTAAGCAGGAACGGGGATTGTTGCCAACGGGTACGCTTGCCTTGAAGTAGTGTTCGGGTTAACACTACACCAATAGCCAGTGACAGAAGCAGCATCAGGCGTAGAATGTTGGTGGTGTTATCCACCTGCTTCGCCTCAGTGGCGAGTGTGTGGGTATCAAGCGTCAGGCGTAGATAGCCCAGCGGGCCGTTTTTCCCCTGAATGGGTTCGACAATCTGCTGATTAAAATAGCCACCGGCTTTTTTACCGTCCAGCGCCAGCCGATCACGTACATCCACGCTCTCACCGGCATGTGTAATGAGATCGCCCTGTTCATCATAGACTCCCGCATCCAGAATACGGCTCTCTTCGGTGAGCTGATGTAGTACGAAAGCAATACGTTTCTCATCCGGTGTTTCGGTTCGCATCAGTGGTGCGACGTTTAACGCGACCTGGCGAGCCAGCGTGCGAGCCAATTCTTCCAGCTGTGGGTTACGCTGCTGTTGATGGCTTTGACTAAACCATGATGCGCCTTGCATGAGTGCGACGAGTAGCGCGAGGCAGGACAATACAATCACTGCACGATGAAGTCGGAATTTCAGTTTTGCGCGAGCCATATTCCACCTACTGAAAATTTGAGGCTTAATGTTGCCAGAAGCGCTGGTTACAAGGTAGCCTCATGCGTTATTTTCCCTGGATGATTCCGACCCGAACGATTTTACAGGAGCTTTAATGCCTAACATTACCTGGTGCGATCTACCTGAAGATGTCTCTCTGTGGCCAGGTCTGCCCCTCTCTTTAAGTGGCGATGAAGTGATGCCGCTGGATTACCACGCGGGCCGGAGTGGCTGGCTGCTGTATGGTCGTGGGCTGGATAAACAACGCTTAACGCAATACCAAAGCAAGCTGGGAGCGGCGATGGTTATTGTGGCAGCCTGGTGCGTCGAAGATTATCAGGTCATTCGCCTGGCAGGGTCGTTAACACCGCGTGCGACAAAACTGGCGCATGATGCCAAACTGGATGTTGCGCCACTGGGCAAAATCCCGCATTTGCGCACGCCTGGTCTGCTGGTGATGGACATGGACTCAACCGCTATCCAGATCGAGTGTATAGATGAGATCGCTAAACTGGCGGGAACCGGTGAGATGGTTGCGGAAGTGACGGAGCGTGCGATGCGTGGTGAGCTGGACTTCACCGCCAGCCTTCGTAGCCGTGTCGCGACCCTCAAGGGCGCTGACGCAAACATTCTGCATCAGGTGCGTGAAACTCTGCCCCTGATGCCCGGCCTGACGCAACTGGTGCTGAAGCTGGAAACTCTCGGATGGAAAGTGGCTATCGCCTCTGGGGGGTTTACCTTCTTTGCGGAATACCTGCGTCAAAAACTGCGGCTGACTGCAGCGGTGGCGAATGAGCTGGAAATCATGGACGGTAAATTTACCGGCAACGTGACTGGCGATATCGTCGATGCCCAGTACAAAGCTAATACCCTGACTCGACTGGCACTAGAGCATGAAATCCCTATAGCGCAAACGGTCGCGATTGGCGATGGTGCGAACGATCTGCCGATGATCAAAACGGCAGGGTTGGGTATCGCTTACCATGCTAAACCGAAAGTGAATGAAAAGACGGAAATCACTATCCGTCATGCCGATCTGATGGGGGTGTTCTGCATTCTCTCCGGCAGTATGAATCAGAAATAACGAGGTAAAACGTGGCAAAAGCTCCTAAGCGCGCCTTTGTTTGTAACGAATGTGGGGCCGATTATCCGCGCTGGCAGGGGCAATGTAGCGCCTGTCAGGCCTGGAATACCATTACCGAGGTACGCCTTGCTGCATCACCAACAGTGGCGCGCAACGAGCGACTCAGCGGTTACGCTGGCAATGCAGGCGTCGCAAAGGTTCAGAAACTGTCGGAAATCAGTCTTGAGGAACTGCCGCGTTTTTCTACCGGTTTTAAAGAGTTTGACCGCGTGCTGGGTGGTGGCGTGGTGCCTGGCAGCGCTATTTTGATCGGCGGTAACCCTGGTGCAGGGAAATCAACGCTACTGCTGCAAACGCTGTGTAAGCTCAGCGAGCAGATGAAAACCCTGTACGTCACGGGGGAAGAATCCTTGCAACAGGTGGCAATGCGTGCGCATCGACTTGGACTACCGACTGCGAATATGAATATGCTGTCGGAAACCAGTATTGAACAGATTTGCCTGATCGCCGAAGAAGAACAGCCGAAACTGATGGTTATCGACTCCATTCAGGTAATGCACATGGCTGATATCCAGTCTTCGCCAGGTAGCGTGGCACAGGTTCGGGAAACGGCTGCTTACCTGACACGCTTTGCGAAAACGCGGGGCGTGGCGATTGTTATGGTTGGGCATGTCACCAAAGACGGTTCGCTGGCCGGGCCGAAAGTTCTGGAACACTGTATTGACTGCTCAGTGTTGCTTGACGGCGATGCTGACTCCCGTTTTCGTACTTTGCGTAGCCATAAAAACCGTTTTGGTGCAGTGAATGAGCTTGGTGTCTTTGCGATGACCGAGCAAGGTCTACGTGAAGTCAGTAATCCTTCAGCCATTTTCTTAAGTCGCGGTGATGAGGTCACTCCCGGTAGCTCCGTGATGGTTGTCTGGGAAGGAACACGTCCGCTGTTGGTGGAGATCCAGGCGCTGGTTGATCACTCAATGATGGCGAACCCGCGCCGTGTTGCGGTAGGGCTGGAGCAAAACCGTTTGGCCATTTTGCTGGCTGTGCTGCATCGTCACGGTGGGTTGCAAATGGCGGATCAGGATGTGTTTGTCAACGTGGTGGGTGGTGTAAAAGTCACTGAAACCAGCGCAGACTTGGCTCTGCTGCTGGCAATGGTTTCCAGCCTTCGCGACCGGCCGTTGCCGCAGGATTTAGTCGTCTTCGGTGAAGTGGGGCTGGCGGGTGAAATTCGTCCGGTTCCCAGTGGTCAAGAGCGGATTTCGGAAGCAGCGAAGCATGGATTCCGTCGGGCGATTGTACCTGCCGCGAATGTGCCGAAAAAACCGCCAGAAGGCATGCAAGTTTTTGGCGTTAAAAAACTCACGGATGCGCTCAGCGTTTTTGACGACTTATAATTAAATACCCGTCGTCTTTCCGGCGACAGGTGTGTTGGTCGTGTTCGCTGCCCCGAATCATATCGGGATTTGTTTGCGCCTTCCTGCCACCAGAGATCCATGGGTATTACGTTAATTTATAGCAAGCAGGAGGCTCTTGTGTCATTTGATTATCTGAAAACTGCCATTAAGCAAAAGGGCTGTACTCTGCAACAGGTGGCGGATGCCAGTGGCATGACCAAGGGGTATTTAAGCCAACTCCTGAACGCCAAGATAAAAAGCCCCAGTGCGCAAAAATTGGAGGCATTGCACCGTTTTCTGGGACTGGAGTTCCCCCGCCAGCAGAAAAACATTGGTGTGGTCTTTGGTAAGTTTTATCCATTGCATACTGGTCATATCTATCTGATTCAGCGTGCCTGTAGCCAGGTCGATGAATTACATATCATCATGGGCTATGACGATACGCGCGATCGGGGCCTGTTTGAAGACAGCGCTATGTCACAACAACCCACGGTTTCCGACCGTTTACGCTGGTTGCTGCAAACGTTTAAGTATCAGAAAAATATCCGTATTCATGCCTTTAATGAGGAAGGTATGGAGCCATATCCGCACGGCTGGGATGTCTGGAGCAACGGGATTAAAACGTTTATGCAAGAGAAGGGGATCCAGCCTAACTGGATCTACACTTCTGAAGAAGCTGACGCCCCGCAATATCTGGAACATCTGGGTATTGAAACTGTGTTGGTCGATCCAAAACGGACCTTTATGAGCATCAGCGGGGCGCAAATCCGTGAAAATCCATTCCGCTATTGGGAATACATTCCGACGGAAGTGAAACCCTTCTTTGTGCGTACCGTGGCGATCCTCGGCGGTGAGTCGAGTGGAAAATCGACACTGGTGAATAAGCTTGCCAATATCTTCAATACGACCAGCGCATGGGAATACGGGCGCGATTACGTCTTTTCCCATTTGGGCGGCGATGAGATGGCGCTGCAGTATTCTGATTACGACAAGATCGCGCTAGGACAAGCGCAATACATTGATTTTGCAGTTAAGTATGCTAATAAAGTGGCGTTTATCGACACAGACTTTGTCACCACTCAGGCGTTCTGCAAAAAGTATGAAGGGCGTGAGCACCCGTTTGTGCAGGCATTGATTGACGAGTATCGCTTTGACCTGGTGATCCTGCTGGAAAACAACACGCCATGGGTTGCGGATGGATTACGAAGCTTGGGGAGTTCGGTGGATCGCAAAGAGTTTCAGACGCTATTGGTATCGATGTTGGAGAAGAACAACATCAAATTTGTGCACGTTGAGGAGGCTGATTATGACTCGCGGTTTTTGCGCTGTGTGGAGCTGGTAAAAGGGCTGATGGGCGAGAGGGTATAGAGTTTATGGGTAGTATACGTTATATACTACCCATAATGTATAATATAAGTATTATGCATGATATTAATTGTGAATATTATCACTTCCTAAAGACATTAGATTAATTATATTCATGTTTTATATGAATAATATCTTAAAAAATATTTAGTCTCTTTCTATTTCAATATTATATTGTAAGATATCCCTTACTGGTTTAAAGGTATTACATATAATGTCTATCAGGGGCGTTATTTTGTATGTGGATTTCAACTCTCCTGCGTATCATTAACAATTTCGCGTGATACTTTTCTACTAAATAAAATATATATAAGCCTGTGGCAGCTTAAGCTAAGGGCGGTAGCATGTCGAATATAATGGAATGGCCATGGCGAGAAATTGCATTGAAATCCAAATTTCAGTAATTAAGGCATTATTTTTACGGGAAGCTAAAACACGATTTGGAAAATATCGTCTTGGATACCTTTGGGCTATATTAGAACCTGCTGCTCATCTTATGGTAATGTTAGTTATCTTTGGATATATAATGCATCGCACAATGCCTGATATATCTTTCCCGGTTTTTTTGATTAATGGTATTATTCCCTATTTCATTTTTAGTGACATATCCATTCGGTCAATTAAAGCAATTGAAGCTAATCAGGGACTATTTAATTACAGACCAGTAAAACCAGTAGATACAGTAATTGCAAGGACTTTGCTGGAAATGGTTATTTATATCCTTGTCTATCTGGTTCTGATGGGGATTCTTAGTTTGTGCGGTGAGATTTTTTCACTTGCTCGTGTATTACTCTTATTTAGTACATGGTTTTTGCTCATTGTATTTTCATGCGGTGTGGGACTGATCTTTATGGTGATAGGAAGCTCGCACCCAGAAACAGAAAAGTTTCTTCCTATCGTTATCAAGCCACTTTACTTTATTTCATGCATTATGTTTCCACTTCAGGCAATTCCTAAGCAGTATCAGTCCTATGTCCTTTGGAATCCCATCGTTCATGTTGTCGAACTTAGCAGAGAGGCAGTTGTTGCTAACTATACTAGCGATGGAGTGAGTTTTGGCTATCTGGCTATTTGTGCGCTAGGGATCTTTTTTCTTGGTTTAGCCAGTTATTGGTTCCGGCGGAGAGCAATGCTAACTTCATCATGATCAAAGTCGAAAATTTAACGAAATCATATATCACGTCGAAAGGGCGTCACTACGTATTCAAGGATTTAAACTTTGAGTTACCAACAGGTAAGAGTGTTGCGCTGATTGGGCGTAACGGTGCAGGTAAATCTACATTACTTCGTATGATTGGAGGTATCGATCATCCAGATAGTGGAATGATAACAACCGATCAAACTATTTCATGGCCAGTAGGATTGGCAGGAGGGTTTCAGGGGAGCTTAACTGGTCGGGAGAATGTGAAATTTGTAGCCAGGCTTTATGCTGCAAAAAATGATTTCAGAGAAGTTATTGCTTTTGTGGAGGAGTTCTCTGAACTAGGAAAATACTTTGACATGCCGATTAAAACGTATTCTTCGGGGATGCGATCGAGGTTAGGTTTTGGATTAAGTATGGCATTTAAATTTGATTATTATTTAGTTGATGAAATTACTGCTGTTGGTGATTCGCGATTTAAAAGAAAATGTGACTTGATATTTTCTGAAAGATCAAAAGAAATGTCATTACTAATGGTGTCACATAGTGATGAATTATTGAAGAAATATTGTAATATGGCTATTGTTATAAATAATGATAATGAAGTGTTTATATATGATGATGTTGTGGAAGCGTTAACTATATATCATGAATCCGTTCTTAAATAAACACACTAAAAAATAAGTATAAATGACGATTGCTTGTTAATTACAAAATCTATGGATGGGTGCTTTTATATGAGGAATTCGGTAAAGAATCGCGAAGATCTTCTTGTTCTAATAAGTGAAAAAGGTGGTGAGCAAGCGAGAGATAATGGATTTTCTTATTTTGCACATAGAATTAATGAGGGGTTTAAAAATACTTATTATGTTTGTGGGCGTAACAATATAGATAGCGATAAGCTAAAGCCATATTCGAAAAACGTTATAATAAAAGATAGTTTAAAACATCGATGGTTATTCTATAAAGCAGATTACCTTGTACTTAATGATGGCTATATGGATGTGTTCCCTTCTTTCAAAAAAAAGCCTCTCAGCAGAGGGTGGTCTCCTATTATATATTTACAGCACGGAATTATATCATATAAAAAAGTACATTTTTATAAAGGGCATTATAATGGAAGGATTAGATATTTCCACACATCTCTAAGCTCGGAATATAAAATTGTAAAAGATGTTCTTCAACCTCAGAAAGACATAAAACAAACATATAACATTATTCTTAAACATAAGATATTTTATTTGCGAAGTTATTTTGATAGGAATGATTTGCGTGGCTTTTATAGATATATATTAAGTAATTATTACAATGATAGAAGATCAGTGGACTCCTCTGATCTTCAGATTCTTAAACGGTTAATAACAAATATTGGCTTCTTATCATGCCGATTAGTCAATAGTGGTCTTTCTAGACATGAAAATCTTCAATACATAAGAAAAACCAATCAGAATATGTTGTTCTTTTTTACCTGGAGAGATGATTGGACTATTAAGGGAAAAGAAAATACGTTTCTTTCACTTGTGAAAAAAATAAAAGATAGTACAAGAATCATGGAGTATGCTGATAACCACAAATTGAAGGTAGTTTTTTATCTGCATGAGAAAATTTTATACTTACAGCGTGAGGTTGAAGAAATTTTTGAAGGAAATATAGGGTTTGTTGGTCAAAATGATTTCAATGTTGTCCTTAAAGATACAGCATTATGCATTACTGATTATTCTTCCGTGTCTTTTGAGTTTAACCTGTTAAATATACCTGTTATTTTTCTTCAGTTTGATTACGATTTTTACAAACATGAACGTGGGCATTTTATGAACTCGCCTAATGATTTTTTGGGAGTAACGGTCAGAACAATAGATGAATTGGAAAATATATTTTCTTTTGAAAACTTTGATAAGGCATTGACATTAAAGGCCAGACGTAATCGTGCCATCGTAAGACAGGACTATCCTAATTTTGGTAAATCAAATTATCTTATAGATAAGTTGCTCGAAAAAAAACAAAATCATATCGTATATTTTTGTTATAACTTATATGGTGTCGGAGGAACAGTTCAGACTGTAATTAATCAAGCGAATTACTTAGTATCAATTGGTTATATGGTCACTGTGATATCATTACGTAGAACAGAAGCGATACCCAAACTCAATTTAGACCCGAGTGTAAGATTAGAGTATCTTAATGACGCAAGAAGCAAAGGTAAGTTTCGAAATAAATATGAAAACTTGCTATCAAAATTTAAATCAAGGTTATTTAAGAAAACTGAAGATTTATATTCTGGATTGTCTATTTTAACCGATTTAAAACTAATTCTTATTCTACGAACACTGAGAAATTGTACTCTCGTTGGTACTTTTCCCGGATTATGTGTCAATATCATAAAATATAGTCATAATTCCAATGTTGTTATGGCTCAGGAGCATAAAGAATTTAGTTCACATAGTGATGAAATCCAACAGTCGATACTGAGGACTTACCGGAAAGCACACAAAGTGATCGCATTAACAAGATTCCAAAAGGAGGAGTATATTAATAATGGTATATTTAATGTAACAAATATACCTAATGGAATCGAAGATAAACTTTCTATGATTAAAGGGTGTAGCAATATACTCTCTCCTAAGAGAATAGTATCATTTGGTCGACTAGTTGAAATAAAACAATTTAATTTATTGATAGAGTCTTTTGCTTTAATTGCTAAAAAATATCCAGACTGGAATCTTGATATATATGGTGATGGTGATAAGAAAGAATCATTATTAAAAATGATTGCAGATTATGATTTATCAGAACAAGTAAGGATTTGTGAACCAACATCTTTGGTTTATGAGGAGATTTATGCTAGTTCATTCTGTGCTCTTACTGCGTTCAAAGAACCTTTTGGTATGGTTTATATTGAAAGTTTTAGCATGGGTAAACCGGTTATTAGTTATGACATTGGTTATGGGCCAAAAGAATTTTTGAAAGATGGCTATAACTCTCTTATATCACCTTGCTTTGATACCGTAGATTTTTCCAGAAAAATGGAAATGCTAATGAATGATGAAACGTTACTAAAAAAACTTGGTGAGGGGGCACGAAGAACGTATATAGATCACTATGAAATTTCAAAAGTTATGAAGAGTTTTATTAACGAGTGCTCTAAATGACAAAATTAACCAAACTACTAACTAAGCCACGTTTGTTCTTCAGTGATGCGTTAGTAAAAAGAACTAATAGTCTAATAGTAAATGGACATAAAGCTATGAAACAAGAGAATGGGAATGCTCAACATCTTTTAGCAGTAAACAATGGAACGGTTAGAGTCAATTTAGTTATTATTGATAATATTGATAATTTAAATAAAAATAAAAGTAATGTATTAAAATATCAATGTAGGACATTAGAGAAATATACATATTTCGATAGAGTGTCATATATATCGGATTCTATTGAAAGTTCTAATGCTAATTATGCAGTGTATAAAAGCTATAATGATTTCTATGAGAAAGTTATATCCAGAAGCTCACTTCGACTTGAGTATTTTGTTTTTGTTGGACTGAACTTTTTCTTCTTACGCGAGGCTGGCTTTGATTATTTTGTTAATGAAGAAATGTCAGGTATTACTTATATAAAAAAACAAATATCAAAAAATAATACATTGCAGGATTTATTTTCTAGCATTTATGGCAGTTTTGAGTACAAATTTAATCCTGTGGAGAATTATTGTTGCGTTAATAATTTAATTTTAAATCAGTATCATCAAGTTTTATTTAAAATAAATGATTTGGATTCTTACTTTTTTAAATTTCTGCCGGTTGTAAATGCTGTAAATTGTTACGGAAGAAATTGCTCGGAAACTAAAATACAATTTGCCAATCTTAATGGAGGTCATCATGAGAAACTAACATGGTTGCAAACTGTTCATGGTTCTGGTAGGTGTCCATTAGCAATTACATTTAATAAGATGAGGAAGGAAGTTGATGATGAATACTCTACTTTTCTCGACTCTATAGTGCCACATACTTCTAAACTCGAAAATGAAATTATTATTAGTATTCCAAAAAACAAACTAAACTTAGAATAAATAAATTCGAGTATACTAACTTTTTGAATGAATACTGGCCATTATTGTTATAGATGCTCACGATCAAAGGTCTCTAATGGAGATAATATCTTATTAGAGATCTGATTGTTTATTTTAAAATTCGTAGCGTTGATTAGGTTTTGAAATGGATTTATATCAAAAGATTTTATATGCTAACGGTATATTTATTGAGTGTATTAAGATGATGTGAACGTCAATATATAAGTACACTTCTAAATTAAATATCTTTCTGATAATCGTATAGTTTGTTGTACTCTGGATATACTTCAAATTTTATATTTGTTGATGCTGAGGTAAATTAATGTTTCGGAAAATAAGAAAACTTTTCAATCGACCTAATATTTTTTTTAGAGATGCCTTGTTAAATAAATATCCTCTTCATCTCACCCAGGGAGTAACTCATTTTGGTGGGGAAAATAGCATCATTGATGCTTGTGAAAATATTGATAATCAATTCATTCCTGATTTTGACATAGATGTGGTTTATACTTGGGTTTCGGATCTGGACCTGCAATGGAAAAATAAAAGAGACACTTATTCTCATCTGTGGGACGGTCATACGACACCTCATGCACTAGAAAAATCTAGGTTTGATGATCATAATGAAATTTACTATTCGCTATTAAGCTTGGAAATGTATATGCCCTGGGTTCGTAATATCTATATTATTACGGATTCTCAAATTCCTCCGACTCCTATAGGTATTAGAGAAAAAGTACATATTGTAGACCATCGTGATATAATTCCTGAAAAATATTTACCAACTTTTAACTCTCATGTGATCGAAGCATGTCTTCACAATATTAATGATCTGTCCGAGCATTTTATCTATTTTAATGATGATTTTTTTGTGGCACGTGAAATCAGCGCAGCTCATTTTTTTCACTCAAATGAAATTGCAAGTATATTTATTGGGAATAAAAATATAAATTTCGAACATGATAAACTTACATCTACATCAATAGCTTGTAAAAATAGCAATGATCTTTTTTTGGAGATGTTTGATATAACTTTTAATCATAATCTTGTTCACACTTATGTGCCGCTACGTAAAAGTTATTATATATTAGCGTATGATATCTTTGGGGAGCGTATTTTGAATTTCTTAACTAATAAATTTAGGTCTACAACAGATATAAATATGGCTACTTTTTTTGTACCCTATCTACAGTATATTTATGGCGTGTCAACGCCTAAAATTGATATAAGCTACTATTTTAATATCCGCTCACCAACTGCGTCATTCTACTATGATCGATTACTAGATGCGAAAGCTGGCAATAATTTACCCCATTCTTTTTGTGCAAATGATTTTAGTTCTTGTGAATTTCCATCTGCAAATTGTCATGATGAGTTTAATAAGTTCGCGCAAAAATTTTACGATTATTTTAATTGATTAATTAAGTTTTGTGAAAATATCCAATAAATGATGCGAGCAGATAGGGATTATTATGGCATTTCATGAGAAAAAATTCGATCATATGAATGGAACAACTATAACATATATTGAAGATCCATATCCTATTGAAAATTATCGAGGAGAGCGAAAATTAATAATTATTTTTCAATCTCTTGGTGATGAAAAATCAAGTGATGATGATAAACGATATCCTTATACTCTTTTAGCCGGTCTAAAACACTTTAACGTCAGGAAGATATATATTAAAGATGATCATGGGATGGTTGGCGATTATTATCTTGGTATTAATGGAACTCTTAATACTAAAGATGCAGTAATTTACTTTATAAATGAGAAAATTAAAGAATATAAACTCCTTAAGGAAGATGTCATAATGTTAGGTTTTTCAAAGGGAGGATACGCTGCATTGCTTTTTTCTCATGAAATTGGGGTAGGTGCTGCTATCTGTGCAATACCTCAGTTTGATTTAGTTAAATGGATTGATAAATTTAAGTCCCATCTTTCGTATATATACCCTAAGGAAGCGAGTGACTCTGATAAAGAGTTTTACTCTGAGCATTTAGGTGAAGTTATTAGGAGAACATTGACTCCTCCAGGGAGGATATATCTAGTTACATCACGAAATGATGAAACATATTCTGATCATATACCTCATTTAATAGATGCTATTAATTATATGAAAAGAAGTAAACTTATTGTTTTTCACAATGATGAAATGTTTGTCACTCGCCACAACAATGTTGTTAAAAATTCATTAAATGAAATTATGTTTTTCATAAGTAGTGAGTTGGTTTCATCTCGATTAAAAAATAATATGTGATTTATATCAACCCCGTGTATTGAAAATTTAAAACGTGAAAGTAATTTGGAGTTTTATATTGTCAAAAATGGCTTGAGGTATGGTGAATATTATACGGCGATTAAATATCAGCGGTGAGTAGGGAGATGGATTGTTATCCATGTTTCATTGGACGGGATATGATGAAAAATATAGAGCAAAAGACAAATGGTTTTATAAGTATTATGGATTTAGGTTTCTAGGATTAATTAAATGTAAGTATTTTGAAGTCACTGTAAGAACCACTTCCCTTCAGTAATATTCTTTTTATGAGTCACCTGATATTGCACCATTTCAGGTGATTTCTTTCCATAAAACACTGCATTAATTTGAGTGTTTACACGTAAATATTTGCTGAATTTCTTGAATAACCTCGTGTCAGGCTTAAAGTGAGCACCCCAGTATTGATTTAAATGTCCTTGGTAAGTCAACCCTTTAATATCATATAGAGCTTGCCCTAATACCTTAAGTGGCTTATTGTGAATAAGCGCAGATATCCCAGCAGTGCTATTGATAGTTATGACGGCTTTCGTATGGGTCAGCAAACGTGGCATTGGCAGATCGTGCACATAAATCACCCTATTACTTACACCATATAGTTTGCCTAATTTTTTAATTAACTGTGCATACAGGCGGTGTCCGCGATCCATCGGATGGTGTTTGAACACCAAAAAATCTGCTGGTGAAGCTTTTTTAGAAAATGAGTACATAACATCATTAATATAATTACGCACATCCTTATACGGGCTATGATTTCGAATCTGGCTGTCGTTGTATACTTGTAGAATGGCCAAAAAGTAGCGTTTATCCAATGTTGTTTTCAGCAACGTCATCACGTGTCGTTCTTTGTAGCGATACCACTGTTTACGCCAGCCAGCACGGATCCAACATTTGGCTTCATACCAGGGGGAAAAGACTTTATGGTGTCTGTATTGAGGAAATTGGGTCCGATATATCCAACTGATCAGGTAATACCACATAGCATGCCAGATACGCAGGTTAGTTGAAGGCTTTAAACTCTGAACCTCCAGCTCCGGTTGTGGGGGTAAATTGCGGTAAAACTCTGGCTCTCTAGGAATTGAGGAATAAGCATTAACGCCGCCTTTCTCGAGAGTAATGAAGTGCGGTCGTAAGTACCCCTCTTCAAAGGCCAGAAAACGTACCCCTTTGGCCTGCGCCCAGCGTTTTGCTGCCTGATGTAATTGGCGGCAATCACCAAAGCACAGAATGGTATCAAATGGATTTTCTTGCCATGTCTCTTTTAACCAATGTGGAAACTCCCTCGGTGTCTTCGTGTAGGCCAGATATTGCCGCTTCCGGCAATAAAAACGGTCGCCGGCATTAAAAACAACATTAGTGGCTTTACGTCCCTGCGATTCCAGCCATTCCGCCATCTCATTGAAAAACGGTCCCATTGGTCCTTGTAGTAGCAAGTAACTCTTACCAGAGAGAAGTGTATTGATCGTATTGCTGTTCATAGAGATCCTTCTCGTTATCTTGTTTTCATGGCGTTATAAAGCATTTGCAATTTTCGACTTTGCCGTTGCAGATACTGGCTTGCTCTGTGTTGGTTGAGACTTAAGTTCTGGCGCTTTTGAGCCAGCAACCAGTCAATGGCCATTTCAGGTGTAATGCACAGTTTCAGCTCCGGGTGAATGTAGATGGGGTAGCTAATCAGCGTTTGGTACAGCAAGTCGTTGAGTGAGATGCAGTTCTGTCGGCGCTCACAGGTGTGTTCATCAGTGGTTAACCCCCAGCCAGCATAGAAGGGAATGCCGTAGCAAAAGACTTTTTTACCATGTATGAGGGCTTCAAATCCTGATAGCGACGTCATAGTATGTACTTCATCAACCTGCTGAATACACTCGATAATATCGGCATCAAGTGCCACGCAATCAGCCAGTTGTTGCATATCTTTTTCTGCTATATGTCCAGGACGATTACCCACCAGAACGTCCGGGTGGGGTTTATAGATGATGAAGGCATTGGGGTAACGAGCACGAACGGTCTGCAATAATGCCAAATTAGTGTTGGTGGACCGTGTTCCGCGAGCCATGGAGGCATCGTTTTCAACCTGACCGGTAACCAGTAATTTTCGTTTCCCCGCAGTTACGCATGGAATTACCCATTGTTCACCAAGGTTATATTTGCTGAGTTTGGTGGCTATCAACTTTTGCCTCAGCGCTTCGGCACGTTGCTGCTGTTCTTTTGTCAGATGTGAATTGTTTAGTAAATTTTCCAGATCGCTTTGCCGCGTGGCATCGTAATAGATACCTGTTTTGTCGAGAACCAGGGATAGAGGAGGCTGTAGATCTGAACCCAAACCGGAAGATCGCAAGAAACCGTCTTCCATTCGCCAAACGGGAATCTCGCGCTGTGATGCTGCCACATGCCAGCGTTGCTCTCCTTTGATCCCCCATACCACGCAGATGTTGGCCCCCCGTCCACTGCGTGAGAAATTGACATGGTTTGTAGGTGTAGCCAGAAAAGGTTTTACTATGCTGCTTTTCCAAAGCGTCATACCCGGAGCCCAGAGATTTCCGTGGCGAGTCAGAAGGTATGTGCGTTGTAAATGGAGATATTCCAGCACATTTAATAGCGTACCAGGGTTACCTGTATACGGGTCGATATAGCGGCTATATTGCAGCCAGGCAGCCGCTACCAGAGCGGTAAGTGGGGCGCTTCCTCGGCGTGCGGCAAGTCTATCTGCGAATTGATGCCGATCATCGGTCAGGCCCCATCCTGCGTACCAGGGCAAACCGAAACAAATGACCTTTTTACCTGCCATCAGCGCCTCAATACCATATTGTGATGTTACGGTATAAACGGTAGATACATGCCGTAGCAGTGATTGTGGGCTGAAATCTTCAGTTATAAGTCGAATACTTGGATCCTGGGCCAGGTTGTCAAAATATCCTTTCTTCTTACCTGTCAAAACATCAGGATGTGTTTTAACCCAAATTTCGCCTTCAGGCTGCTCCCGTTTGGCACAGGACAACATCTCTGCGAATTGTCTCTCACTGGCACCGCCCAGAGTGATGGATACATCCCCGTAGGTTTGATCAATGACCAATGTCACGCCAGCATGGTGCTCTTCATTAAAGGGAAGTGAGTGGTTGTATTTTGAGAGATCGTTCTCAACCATGAAGGCCATCGCCCGCAGAGCATCGTGTTGTAAATGTGGCTCTTTAGCTTCCTTCTGAATGAGTACTTCCAGGCGGCTGGGACGGCTGGCATCGTAGTAAATGCTTAAATCATCAACGACCATGCCTAAAGGTGGCGCTCCATTGATGCCCAACCCTAATGAACGGGTAAAACCGTCTTCCAACCGCAGTATTGGCAGCCCGGCCTTTTTAGCCTGTTCTATTGGACGCTGAGAGACGGCTCGCTCTCCCCAGACGGCGATCGCGTCGACTGAATTTGGGGCCGAAAAATGTGACAGTTTATGGCACGCTTCACCTAAAAAATTCTGAAGGTGCGGGATCTGCCAGATACCTGAAGAGTAGATGCCTATCATCCTGAATGGCTTCCATGTTAGTGTTTTTTTGGTGGCGGAATCTCTCCGCCACCCTCTTTGTCTTACAGGTCCAGAATGACTTTTGCTGCTACAGCCAACTGATAAAGAATGGTGGAAATACCCCGTGTGACTTCCAGATTTTTAGTTTCATACATCGGCAGTACCATTATTTCATCGCCAGGTAGAACGTCGTCTACGTCGTCGGCATCCACCGCCGAACCATCCTGGTGAATAACGATGATTTTCGACTGACCGGACTTTTGAGTCAGACCGCCGCACTTCTCAATGTAATCATCCACATCCAGCTTCTCGTTCCAGGATATTGCGTTGGGAAAAAGAACCGAACCATGGATCATAACTAATGAGGTTTTCTCCGGGATCGTAATAACGTCGCCATCTTCCAGGATGACGTTATCAAGATTACTTCCGTTAAGGACGACCTGACCTTTAGGCACCACGTTACGTGCTTTTGCTACGAAACGACTGACGAGTTGGGCTTCCTGCACACGCAGTCGAGCTTCTTCCTGCGTAGCGGATTGAGAGGACAAAGAAGCCTCTTCCAGTTTTTGCAAAGAGGTATTCAGCATTTCTTTCTGACGGGTCGCCACTGAGTGGCGGTAAAGCTGAATACTACTGAGTTGCGACATGTTGTTAGGTTTAATCTGCGCCAGCACCTGTTTCATTGTGGAGCCGTATGGCAATACGACAGCATGTTCACCAGAGTGAGCGCCTTCAATGCGAATCTGTATGGTGCCAGCGTAGCGGTCGGAGCTGATGATAAGTTTATCGCCATCCTGCAGGATTTTGCCTGGTGAACTGTTTAGTGGGTGATACTCCGTCCGCTTCATTGCCCCCTGCTGGCGGATAATAGTGAAATGCGTTGCTCCCGGTTTGGGACGCGACCATGCCAGCGCTTCTGAAACGGGAATGGTGCTATTGTGGAACTCGAAGTCATAGCTGTTATAAACATCACCTTCTACGCTAAAGGTGTATTGTCGAGGGCCGACGATAATTGTATCCCCATCGGAAAACTGAGAAAGATTCAGTGAACCATTGAGCAGAAAATCATAAAGATTGACGTGTGCACGTACACTCTTACCACGTTTCACAGTGATATCCACGTAGCTTCCTCGCTCACTATCCACTCCGCCCGCTTTACTCAGATAAGAGAGCAGCGAATCGGAGGCGACGCCGCCATATAGCCCGGGATTTCTGACGTACCCTGTGACGAATACTTTTACCGGTTGCGCCTGAAGAAGCGAAGCATAGACGTTGACATTCGACTGATAGACTTCTTTCACTTTGGTCGTCACTCGACTGTTTAACTGGCTGTTATTTATGCCGTTAACGTTCAGTGGGCCGATGTTGGGGACAAAAATGTTTCCTTTGGGATCGACGGGGAGGGCTCCGTCAAAATTAAATGCTCCCCACAATCTAATCTGAATGGTATCGCCAAGTCCGATAATGTAATTGGGATTAAAGCCGATACTGGCACCGCTATCAGCGGTGGTACCGGTAAACAGCTGAGCACCGAACATACGGCTTAACACCGGTGCAGGCGTTGGCATCGGTGTGTTATCAAAGCCGCTGTTGTCCGTGGTCTGTGTTTTGGCTACGAGTGCTTCAGGGAGTGCTGCAGCACCGGTTAGCTGCTGATCCGCAGTAATTCCGACAGCCAAAACCTGGCAGGATAGTAAGATGCTCAATACAAGAATCGATTTAACTAATTTCATAATAGACTCTGTCATTTATATCGGTGGCGGATATCATTCTTTGTGATCTTCAATAATGGCGATCAATAATTTGGTCGTACCAAAAAGCAGACAACACACTAATAACCAGCTCGCTAAGAGATAGGGGATGTTCGGAAAGCGAGATTCTTGCGGTAATTGTGGTGAGCTAATTATGGATAGCGTTTTTAGCTTACGTGCGCTTTCCATTCTGGTTTTCTCGATGGCTTTCAGCGCTAAGGCGTATATATCGGTATCAAATTTCACCGTGTTTTTGAGTTCTTCAAAATCAGCGGCCATGCTGTTAAGTTTTTTGCCATCAGGTGCGGTAATTTTGTTTTGCTCAACTTCAATCTGGGCTTGTAATGACTTAATGGCATTTTGGGTACTGACCACCTGAGGAGCATCTTCACGTAAATAGGTCAGCAGATTGCGTAGATCTGCCTCCATCTCTATTTTTTTACTCATCAGTGTATTGACCAGCGTACTGGCTGCTTCGGCTGAAGCTGCTGGGTCGAGTACATTATTATTATTTTGATACGCCAGAAGATGACTCTTACTGTTGTTCAGGCGATCTTTCGCCTGCTGTAGTTCATCCTCAGCAAACTGCATCTGCTCGCGTATGATTTTATGCGAGAGCTCATTAATAAAACGCTCTGACTCCTTAAGTATGGCTTGGTTAAATTGTTGAGCAAACTCAGGCGTGAAGCCTTGCGTCTGAATTGACAGTAAACCTGATTTTTCGTCGTAATCAACGCTCAGACGGGAGCGGTAGTATTCAAGGTAGCGTTCTGTGGTGATATCTATGGGAAGATGGTAAAGAAAGTCCCAGCCGCTTTGGCTGAAGGCTCGATGGAAATTGAGCTTCTTATCCAGGCTTTGTAGCATATCCGGAGAGTTAATGTACTCTTTCAGATACAGCGAGTCTTCCGCAGAAGAGGGGGTCGATGCGCCCAATATCAAGCCAACATTCAGACTGCTATTGTCGAGTTCGTTTTGACGTTTGACCGCGACTTTAGCTTCGCTGACGTAGCGAGGTTGACAGAAAATCACCAGATAGACAATTAGCAGGCACATCGGGGCCGCGATCATCGTTTTCCACAAATGATGCTGGATATCAATTTGGCGACATTTTTTGAAAATTGAACAGATCAGTCTTTTTTTTCTGGCAATAGAGTGATCGGGTAAAGTGTTTTTTATTTCCATGAGTTATTCGATGAGCTTAATTAATCGGTTGGGATGATAGAATATTCTTGGCGTGAGATATTCATCTATCCCATTGATTGCATTCTTTTTGCCGATACAACTCAAAATAAATAATGTGATGAAACATATCATTCCTTTGTATGTTATCAAATGAGTTTTAATATTGCTGGGGTCTATTTATATATAAACTATATAAGTTAATGTTTAATTGATGACGTATCTGTTTTTTTAGCACAGTTGTTAAAACACTACAACTGTGATTGTCTATTACTGGTTTTTCTTAGGTGGTATGTATTGAGAGTATTTATATTTTTTGATGGATATAGGAGAGGTGGCAATAAAATTACCATTTTTTTATTCTCAAATGAATGATTATATTCTAACTTAAAATCGTATTAAGTTTTATTAAAGCGGATGGCAGAGCCATCCGCTAGAGTAGTATTACTTCGCAATACGCTTGTACTTGATACGCTTCGGTTCCAGCGCATCTGCACCCAGGGTACGTTTCTTGTACTCTTCGTATTCGGTAAAGTTACCTTCGAAGAACTCGACTTTGCCTTCATCCTGGTAATCCAGAATGTGGGTGGCGATACGGTCGAGGAACCAACGGTCGTGCGAGATAACCATGGCGCAGCCCGGGAACTCCAGCAAGGCGTTTTCCAGCGCGCGCAGGGTTTCGATATCCAGGTCGTTTGTCGGTTCATCGAGCAGCAGCATGTTGCCGCCAACCTGCAGCAGCTTCGCGAGGTGCAGACGACCACGCTCACCACCGGACAGTTCGCCTACACGTTTACCCTGATCAACACCTTTGAAGTTGAAGCGGCCTACGTAGGCGCGGCTTGGCATTTCAGTGTTGCCGATACGCATAATATCCAGCCCACCGGATACTTCTTCCCACACGGTTTTGCTGTTATCCATAGCGTCACGGAACTGGTCGACGGAGGCCAGCTTGACGGTTTCACCCAGTTCGATGGTGCCGCTGTCAGGTTGTTCCTGACCGGACAGCATACGGAACAGAGTCGATTTACCCGCGCCGTTCGGACCAATAATGCCGACGATAGCCCCTTTCGGTACGGAGAAGCTTAGGTCGTCGATCAGCACACGATCGCCGTAGGATTTACGCAGGTTGCTGACCTCAACGACTTTATCGCCCAGACGTGGTCCTGGTGGAATAAACAGTTCGTTGGTTTCGTTACGTTTCTGGTACTCGGTGTTGTTGAGCTCTTCAAAGCGAGCCAGACGGGCTTTGCCCTTAGACTGACGGCCTTTGGCACCCTGACGCACCCATTCCAGTTCTTTCTCAATGGATTTGCGGCGGGCCGCTTCCTGAGAGGCTTCCTGTGCCAGACGCTGATCTTTCTGCTCCAGCCAGGAAGAGTAGTTACCTTCCCAAGGAATACCTTCGCCGCGGTCCAGCTCCAGAATCCATCCGGCAACGTTATCGAGGAAGTAACGGTCGTGGGTAATCGCCACCACAGTGCCTTCGAAGTCGTGCAGGAAGCGTTCCAGCCACGCAACAGATTCGGCATCCAGGTGGTTGGTTGGTTCGTCGAGCAGCAGCATGTCTGGCTTTTCCAGCAGCAGGCGGCACAGCGCGACACGGCGGCGTTCACCACCGGAGAGCTTCTCAATTTTTGCATCCCAGTCTGGCAGACGCAATGCGTCAGCGGCACGTTCGAGCTGCACGTTGAGATTATGACCGTCGTGCGCCTGAATAATCTCTTCAAACTTGCCCTGTTGTGCGGCGAGCTTGTCGAAATCAGCATCGGGTTCAGCGTACTTCGCGTACACTTCATCCAGGCCTTTCAGGGCGTTAACGACTTCGGCAACAGCTTCTTCAACTGATTCACGAACGGTATGTTCCGGGTTCAGTTTCGGTTCCTGCGGTAGGTAACCGATCTTGATACCTGGCTGTGGACGTGCTTCGCCCTCGATGTCGGTGTCAATGCCGGCCATGATGCGCAGCAGGGTAGATTTACCCGCGCCGTTCAGACCGAGCACGCCGATTTTGGCGCCAGGGAAGAAACTCAGAGAGATGTTTTTAAGAATATGACGTTTCGGCGGAACCACTTTGCCGACACGATGCATGGTATAAACGAATTGAGCCACGTTGGACTTCGCCTCTTTTATAGTGATGAATAGTTATCAAAGGCGAAGTGTAGCCTTTTTCACGGTCTAATCCCAGCCAGCAGATCTCACGCGCAACAAAAGTAAAAAAGTGTCCGGAACGTGGCACATTCTGTAATGTCTGGTTAGCATAAATCTATTAAGCGGCATGATGCTGCACAGACGTAACACGACAAGAGGAAGAGCTTGTGGACAAAGCCAAAAAATTTACCTGGCGCCTACTGGCTGCCAGCGTATGTCTGCTGACGGTAAGTCAAATGGCGCGGGCCGATTCTCTGGATGAGCAGCGTAACCGCTATGCGCAAATTAAGCAGGCCTGGGATAACCGACAGATGGATGTTGTAGAGCAGATGATGCCTGGCCTGAAGAGCTATCCTCTGTATCCCTATCTTGAATATCGTCAGATAACTGACGATCTCATGAATCAACCCACCATTACTGTAACGAATTTTGTGCGTGCCAATCCTACGTTGCCTCCAGCCCGCACATTGCAATCGCGTTTTGTGAACGAGCTGGCTCGTCGGGAAGACTGGCGCGGATTGTTAGCGTTTAGCCCGGATAAACCCGGTACTACCGAAGCGCAATGTAACTACTATTATGCGAAATGGAGCACCGGGCAAGCAGAGGAAGCCTGGCAGGGGGCGAAAGAGCTTTGGCTTAGCGGAAAAAGTCAGCCCAATGCCTGTGACAAATTATTCGGCGTTTGGCGGGCATCGGGCACTCAGGATCCGCTGGCTTATCTGGAACGTATTCGCCTGGCGATGAAAGCAGGTAATACGGGGCTGGTGACTGCGCTGGCAGGACAGATGCCAGCTGAGTATCAGACCATAGCTTCGGCGATCATCGCGCTGGCAAATGATCCTAATTCCGTTATGACATTTGCCCGCACGACTGGAGCAACGGATTTCACTCGCCAGATGGCGGCGGTGGCGTTTGCCAGTGTTGCGCGTCAGGATGTGGAAAATGCACGTTTGATGATCCCGTCACTGGCGCAGGCGCAGCAGCTTAATGACGATCAAACTCAGGAGCTGCGTGATATCGTCGCCTGGCGCCTGATGGGCAATGATGTTACCGACGAGCAGGCGAAATGGCGTGATGACGCTATTATGCGATCGCAATCCACCACGCTTGTGGAACGTCGCGTGCGGATGGCGCTGGGAACTGGCGATCGGCGTGGTCTGAATACCTGGCTGGCGCGCTTGCCGATGGAAGCCAAAGAGAAGGATGAATGGCGTTACTGGCAGGCGGATCTGTTGCTGGAGCGGGGGCGTGATGCCGAAGCGAAAGAGATCCTGCATTCTTTGATGCAGCAGCGCGGTTTCTATCCAATGGTAGCGGCGCAAAAGTTGGGTGAAGAGTATGAGTTGAAGGTCGACAAAGCACCTACAGATGTCAACTCTGCCCTGACTCAGGGACCTGAAATGGCACGCGTACGTGAGTTAATGTACTGGAACATGGATAATACTGCGCGCAGTGAATGGGCGAATCTGGTCACCAGCCGCACGAAGTCTGAACAGGCGCAACTGGCGCGTTACGCATTCAACAACCACTGGTGGGATCTGAGCGTGCAGGCAACGATCGCCGGCAAACTCTGGGATCATCTGGAAGAGCGTTTCCCTCTGGCCTACAAAGATCTGTTTTCTCGCTACACCAGCGGGAAGGATATTCAGCAAAGCTACGCGATGGCAATTGCGCGTCAGGAAAGCGCATGGAACCCGAAAGTAAAATCACCGGTTGGAGCCAGTGGGTTGATGCAGATTATGCCGGGCACCGCGACGCATACGGTGAAAATGTTCTCGATTCCAGGTTACAGCAGCTCCAGTCAGTTGCTGGATCCTGAAACTAATATCAACATCGGTACCAGCTATTTGCAGTATGTATATCAGCAATTTGGCAACAACCGCATTTTTGCTTCTGCGGCCTATAACGCCGGGCCGGGACGCGTTCGCACCTGGCTTGGTAATAGCGCTGGGCGAATTGACGCAGTGGCATTTGTTGAAAGTATTCCTTTCTCTGAGACAAGAGGGTATGTGAAAAACGTTCTGGCTTATGACGCCTATTATCGCTATTTCCTGGGGGATAAACCGGAGTTGATGAGCAACGCAGAATGGCAACGTCGTTACTGATCGAGTCGAGTGTGTTATGCTATCGTACTCGTTAAAGAGTACAAAAGGGGGAAGCAAGCGCGCTTCCCCCATAACGATGGCGACACTTTATGACTCAGCAATCACCCTATTCAGCAGCGATGGCAGAACAGCGTCACCAGGAGTGGTTACGTTTTGTCGACCTGCTTAAACACGCCTACGATCAGGATTTACACCAACCACTGCTTAATTTGATGTTAACGCCAGATGAGCGCGAAGCGCTGGGTACGCGCGTGCGCATCATTGAAGAACTTCTGCGCGGTGAGATGAGTCAGCGTGAGTTAAAAAATGAGCTCGGGGCCGGGATCGCCACAATTACACGTGGTTCTAACAGCCTCAAGTCGGCGCCAGTAGAGCTGCGTCAGTGGCTGGAGCAGGTACTGCTCGGAAAAAATTGAATTTCCTGATGGCGATGCTGCCGCATTTTATCAGGCCTACAAATGACGCTGAGCCGTATGCCGGATAAGGCGAAGCCGCCATCCGGCACAACGCTACCAATACACCGCGTTATGAAACGGGCTAAGCGCCAGAATTACTGCCTGGTGGTAAACGCTGGAGCGCGTCAGTTTTCCTGCAGTAAAGACACCAATTGCTCCCTCTTTACGGCCGATCTCATCAATACCCGTATACTGTGACATCACCGGACCGAGTGCTTCCCCCTGACGGACCTTTTCGAGAATAACCGCAGGCAGCGGTAACGTTGCTGAACGCGCTTCGCCTCGCTGCGCGCCATTATCAATCACCACCCAACTGAACGTGGCGTCATCATCAATTCCTGCTTCGATGGCTACCCAGAAATCGGCCTGCGGATGCAGACGGCGCGCGTTTTCAACCCGATTTCGTGCGCCAGTACGCGTTTCCTGACTTCCAAGAGGTTGTTCTGGCACACCACTCTCGACGGCAGCGGGTTCGATATGGCAGGATCCTTCACCGAAAATCTCTTCAAATGCCTGTAGAATTGCCTGAATTTTGGCAGGATTGGTGGTAGCAGAGATAACCTTGTGCATAATTAAGCTCGGTTTGAAAAATTCATCGCAGTCTATTCTATATAATTTGAGTGACAGGAAGGCGGCAAGCGAGAAACCCCCCCTGGTGCATAGATAACTATGTGGCTGGGGGAGCGACTAATCTGTCAGGAACAGATTTGAACGCCGCAAAGCGGCGGCCCGTAAGGGCGAGGCTCATGGATGAGCCGAGTAACTCGTAGCCAACGCATCTGCCACTCAAAGTATGACGAGTATATAACGGAAAAAACGCATGTTACAGGTATACCTTGTTCGCCATGGTGAGACGCAGTGGAACGCCGAGCGACGTATTCAAGGCCAGTCAGATAGCCCACTGACCGCTAAAGGTGAGCAGCAAGCCATGCAGGTCGGCGAACGCGCCCGCTCGCTTGGCATTACTCATGTCATCAGTAGCGATTTAGGTCGTACACGACGCACCGCAGAAATCATTGCCCAGGCTTGTGGCTGTGATATTACCTTTGATGCCCGACTGCGCGAGTTGAATATGGGGGTGCTGGAAAAGCGCCATATTGATTCTCTGACGCAAGAGGAAGAGGGTTGGCGTCGCCAGTTGGTGAATGGAACGGTTGATGGCCGCATCCCGGAGGGAGAATCGATGCAGGAGTTGGGGGAACGTGTTAACGCCGCCCTGGCATCCTGTCTGGATCTTCCACAGGGAAGTCGTCCACTGCTGGTGAGTCACGGTATTGCTCTGGGTTGTCTGGTGAGCACGATTCTGGGATTGCCAGCATGGGCGGAACGCCGGTTGCGTCTGCGTAACTGCTCAATTTCCCGCGTCGATTATCAGGAAAGTTTGTGGCTGGCGCCGGGATGGGTTGTCGAAACGGCAGGGGACATATCGCATCTGGATGCCCCTGCGTTGGATGAACTACAGCGTTAGCGGCGAATAGGGATAAGGAATTCGCAGCGCAGATTAATAGGGCGATCGCCTGCTTTGGCATCTTCTGCCGGATAGTATCGCTCTATATCCTGACCTTTACGGCGAGTGAGGTTTAGCATCGGCATACAGGTGCCGTAAACCGTCAGGATAAATTCCTGCACGCCTGTCCCCAAGCCTTCATACGTAAACATCACGTATTCGCCACCCTGCAACAGGATCGGTTGTGCTGATTGCACATATCCATTGGCCTGTTCTGGCGTTAATGCAGTTGTATAGAACACTTCCTGCTCGTCATCTTTTTCAAAGCTTGGACGCGTTTCGTTTAGTCCGTATAGAACAGGCGGGATCGCCGGAGCCTGGCTGAGGAAGTCGCGCCAGAACTGAATACGCATTTCATGACGGAAATCTGAGATCTGTTCCAGTGAGCAGGAGTAACTTTGCGTGGTGCCGAGCAGTTGCGTATCTTCCAGGGTCACGAACTGATGCGGTGGCATAGCAAATTCCCCGAGTCTCATCGGCGGACGAATACCAAAAGCGCTCCATTCTGGCGAGCGGCGATACAGCGCAGGCGTCTGCGCAAATTGCTTTTTGAACGCGCGAGTAAACGTTTGTTGAGAGTCGAAACGGTATTGCAGGGCAATATCAAGAATGGGGCGAGCAGTCAGACGAAGCGCCACTGCAGACTTCGATAAACGACGGGCGCGGATATAGGCGCCAATAGCATGGCCCGTCACGTCCTTAAACATTCTCTGCAGGTGCCACTTGGAATAGCCCGCTTTTGCCGCCACATTGTCAAGCGACAGGGGCTGATCCAGATGACCTTCCAGCCAGACTAATAGGTCGCGAATAATGCCAGCCTGATCCATAAAATATCCTCATCCTTTCAACAACGAGTACCTGACGTCAGGTATGTGGATAATAGCATTTTTTGCTGTTTTAGCATTCAGTGTTTTTTTTGCTCATAAATGCTTTTTTCGGGCATACGAAAGCGTGATTATTGTAATCCTGTGATCTGTATACGTTTTATCTTAGAATGTCGAATAATTACACAGAGTAACTTTTAAAAATGGTAACAATATGAAATATAAGAGCTTAGTCATTTCCTCAATTTTGCTGATGCTGGCGCAGGTTGCCCATGCCGAGCAAATTGGTTCTGTCGATACGGTATTCAAAATGTTTGGACCAGATCATAAAATTGTGGTCGAAGCTTTTGACGATCCGGATGTTACCAATGTGACCTGCTACGTTAGCCGAGCGAAAACCGGCGGCATCAAGGGCGGGTTAGGACTGGCTGAAGATACTTCCGATGCCGCGATCTCTTGTCAGCAGGTGGGGCCGATTGAACTGAGCGACCGAATCAAGAATGGCAAAGCTGAGGGTGAGGTTGTCTTTAAGAAACGTACATCGTTGGTGTTTAAGTCCTTACAGGTAGTACGTTTTTATGATGCGAAACGTAATACGCTGGCATATCTGGCCTATTCAGATAAGGTTGTTGACGGGTCGCCTAAAAATGCCATCAGTGCAGTACCCATCATGCCGTGGCGACAATAACAAGGAAGCAAGATGCAACAGCCGTTGATCTGGTTGGTTGAGGATGAGCAGGGAATTGCTGACACGCTTATCTACATGCTGCAACAGGAAGGTTTTAGTGTCGAAGCGTTTGAGCGCGGGTTGCCGGTGCTGGAAAAAGCGCGACAGCACTGCCCTGATGCGATAATCCTCGATGTTGGTTTACCTGATATCAGCGGCTTTGAGCTATGCCGGCGCTTGTTGGAACATCACCCGGCTTTACCCATTCTCTTTCTGACCGCACGCAGCGATGAAGTGGATCGTCTTCTGGGGCTGGAAATTGGCGCGGATGACTATGTTGCGAAACCTTTCTCGCCGCGTGAGGTCTGTGCCCGTGTACGCTCGCTGCTCCGACGGGTGAAAAAATTTTCCGCTCCATCATCGTCGACGCGTTTTGGTGATTTTGAACTTAATGAACCTGCCGCGCAGATCGCCTGGTTTGGCATACCGCTAAGCCTGACGCGCTATGAATTCCTGCTGCTGAAAACATTGCTGATGTCGCCGGGACGTATCTATTCTCGCCAACAGTTGATGGATTTAGTCTGGGCCGATGCTCAGGATACCTTTGACAGGACTGTCGATACGCATATTAAAACGTTGCGTGCCAAACTGCGGGCGATTAATCCCGAACTCTCGCCGATTAACACTCATCGCGGTATGGGGTATAGCCTGAGGAGCGTCTGATGCGCATCGGCATGCGTTTGCTGCTGGGCTACTTTCTGATCGTGGCCGTTGCTGCCTGGTTCGTTTTGTCTATCTTTGTGCAGGAGATTAAGCCTGGCGTTCGCCGTGCTACAGAAGGCACCCTGATTGATACAGCTACGTTATTAGCCGCGCTGGCTCGTGATGATCTTCTTTCAGGCGACCCTGCTAACGGCAAGTTGGCGCAGGCATTTTCGCAACTGCACGATCGTCCTTTTCGCGCCAATATCAGCGGTATTAACAAAGTTCGAAATGAGTACCATGTCTACATGACGGACGCACAGGGTAGGGTGTTGTTTGACTCTGCCAACAAAGCCGTCGGTGAAGATTATTCCCGCTGGAACGACGTTTGGTTAACGCTGCGCGGGCAGTATGGCGCACGTAGTACGCCACAAAATTCAGACGATCCGGAAAGCTCAGTCATGTACGTTGCCGCACCGATTATAGATGGCGGGCGTATTATCGGCGTTCTTAGCGTCGGCAAACCGAATGCGGCAATGGCACCGGTTATTAAGCGTAGTGAACGGCGGATGCTATGGGCGAGTGCGGTGTTGCTGGGTATTGCATTGGTGATTGGCGCAGGGATGGTGTGGTGGATAAACCGATCTATTGCCAGACTGGCGCGCTATGCTGATTCCGTAACGGAGAATCGACCCGTTGCCTTACCTGATTTAGGCAGCAGTGAGCTACGTAAACTGGCGCAGGCGCTGGAAAGTATGCGTCTGAAGCTGGAGGGTAAGAATTACATTGAGCAGTACGTCTACGCGTTAACGCATGAACTGAAAAGTCCACTGGCAGCTATTCGCGGTGCGGCGGAGATTTTGCGTGAAGGCCCGCCGCCTAATGTGGTTGCGCGCTTTACCGAAAATATTCTGACGCAAAATGCGCGCATGCAGGTGCTGGTTGAAACCCTGCTACGGCAGGCGCGACTGGAAAACCGGCAGGATATTTCATTCATCCCCGTGGCGGTAGATGCGCTATTTGTTCAGTTGCGTGACGCGCGTAGCGTCCAGTTAGCGGCTAAGAACATCACGCTTACTATTGTGCCTTCATCACTGATTGTCGCGGCTGATCCTGCGTTACTGGAGCAGGCAGTAGGTAATTTACTTGATAACGCCATCGACTTCACACCGGAGAAGGGAAACATTATCCTTAGTGCATATCAGCAGGATGAGAGAGTCACATTGCAGATTACGGACAGCGGAAGCGGTATCCCTGACTTTGCGCTGCCACGTATTTTTGAACGTTTTTACTCGCTCCCCCGTGAGAATGGGCAGAAGAGCAGTGGTTTAGGTCTGGCATTTGTGAGCGAAGTCGCGCGACTGCTTAACGGTGAAGTGGTACTGCATAACCGTTCCGAAGGTGGGGTGCAGGCTTCGTTGACGCTTCACCGTCACTTCACATAACTTCAAACTCCCCGCACATAGCTGTTTTACCTTGCTGGCATTGCAAAGGAGAACGCTATGTTGAAATCCCCCCTGTTTTGGAAAATAGTCACCTTAAGTGGTGCAATGCTGCTGTTATTAATTCCTCTGACAATGGTCAGACAAATTATCGTTGAGCGATCGGATTACCGCAGTGCAGTAGAAGATGCCATCCGACAGAGTACCAGTGGGCCGCAGAAGATGGTTGGTCCACTGATCGCTATTCCCGTGACAGAAGTTTATACCGAGCTGGAAGATGACAAAAAGGTCCTGCGTAAGCGCAGCTTTATCCATTTCTGGCTGCCAGAGTCGTTAATGGTAGAGGCAAATCAGGACGTCGAAGCACGAAGGATCGGTATTTACGAGGGACAGGTCTGGCATAACGGTATGTCAGTGCGGGCAGAGTTTAATGCTGAGCGTCTGAGTGAATTGAATCATCCGAATGTGACTGTGGGAAAACCGTTTATTGTGGTTGGTGTAGGTGATGCCCGAGGTATTGGCGTAGTCAATGCACCGCAGGTCAACGGAGTTTCACTAACGGTTGAGCCCGGAACGGGGTTGAATGGGCGTGCTCAGGGGATCCATATTCCGCTACCGGATGCCGACTGGGTGGAGAAGGATCTCAGTCTGGCATTGTCACTCAATCTGAGTGGAACCGGAGATTTCTCTGTCGTTCCGGTGGGGCGTAGCAGCGAAATGACCTTAACCAGCAACTGGCCTCATCCCAACTTTCTGGGGGACTTTCTTCCGGCAAAGCGCGAAGTCAGCGAGTCAGGGTTTAAGGCCCAATGGCAAAGCAGTTGGTTTGCCAATAACCTGGGCGAACGCTTTGAGGGGGAGAAAATTGGCTGGCAGGGAATGCCTGCATTTAGCGTAGCTGTGGCCACGCCTGCGGATCAGTATCAATTGACGGACAGAGCAACAAAGTATGCCAGCTTGTTAATAGTACTGACCTTTATGTCTTTCTTTGTACTCGAGTGTATGAGCAATCTTCGTCTGCATCCTATGCAGTATCTGCTGGTGGGGTTATCGCTGGTGATGTTTTATCTGTTGCTGTTGGCGCTGTCAGAACATATTGGCTTTACGGCGGCGTGGATCATTGCCAGCATGGTTGGTGCGTTGATGAACGGCGTTTATTTACAGGCGATATTGCAGGGATGGCGTAACAGTATTTTGTTCACAGTGGCGCTGCTGTCTCTGGATGGGGTGATGTGGGTGCTGTTGCGTTCGCAGGACAGCGCTTTATTGCTGGGAACCGGTGTGCTGTTGTTTGCGCTATGCGGGATCATGTTCCTGACGCGTCATCTTGACTGGCACTCGCTTGCTCAACCAAAGCCAAAAGACGTTCAAACCGCTGAGAATGACGGGCTGCGTTTGTGGAAATAGGGCAATGATGAAATGAAAAACGGCGCATAAAGCGCCGTTTTTATACCAGTCAGAATCGAATTAATCCTGCAGGTCGCCGCAGAAGCGGTAACCTTCACCGTGAATGGTCGCGATGATTTCTGGTGTATCCGGCGTGGATTCGAAATGTTTACGAATGCGGCGGATTGTTACATCAACGGTACGGTCATGCGGTTTCAGTTCGCGACCGGTCATTTTTTTCAACAGTTCTGCGCGAGACTGGATTTTGCCCGGATTCTCACAGAAGTGAAGCATGGCACGGAATTCACTGCGTGGCAGTTTATACTGCTCGCCGTCAGGACCGATTAGAGAACGGCTGTTAATATCCAGTTCCCAACCATTGAACTTGTAGCTTTCGACGCTACGACGCTCTTCGCTGACCGTGCCCAGATTCATGGTACGGGACAGCAGGTTACGAGCACGGATAGTCAGTTCACGTGGGTTAAACGGCTTGGTGATGTAATCGTCAGCGCCGATTTCGAGGCCGAGAATTTTGTCGACTTCGTTATCACGGCCCGTCAGGAACATCAGCGCAACGTTAGCTTGTTCACGTAGTTCACGCGCTAACAGAAGACCGTTTTTGCCTGGCAGATTGATATCCATAATCACAAGGTTGATGTCATATTCAGAGAGGATCTGATGCATTTCCGCGCCATCTGTCGCCTCGAATACATCATAGCCTTCCGCTTCGAAAATGCTTTTCAACGTGTTGCGTGTTACTAACTCGTCTTCAACGATAAGAATGTGCGGGGTCTGCATGTTTGCTACCTAAATTGCCAACTAAATCGAAACAGGAAGTACAAAAGTCCCTGACCTGCCTGATGCATGTCGTAAATTAACATGATCGGCGTAACATGACTAAAGTACGTAATTGCGTTCTTGATGCACTTTCCATCAACGTCAACAACATCATTAGCTTGGTCGTGGGCACTTTCCCTCTGGACCCGACAGTGTCAAAAACGGCTGTCATCCTAACCATTTTAACAGCAACATAACAGGCTAAGACGTACCGGACACCCAATAAAACTACGCTTCGTTGACATATATCAAGTTCAATTGTAGCACGTTAACAGTTTGATGAAATCATCGTATCCAAATGTTAGCTTTCATCACAAAAATGCAATAATACAACTAGTTGCACTCGCAAACTAATAAATGTAATGAATCCAATGAATGAGATCCATTTTCAATTAAATTATCATGGATAAACAGAAGGATATACAACTTCTGTTAACAAAAAAAGTAATAGTAAATCCACGAAATAGTTTAGCATTTTTTACTGAATGTGGAATGCATTTTCAGTGATTTCTGTTAAAAATATGTAAATTCGCGCTGCGTAATATGTTGATGGGCATCACATTATTATCTGCAGACTGGCCAAAAAGAGTATCGAAATGCGTTTAACTATTATTCTGGTAGCCCCTGCCAGAGCAGAAAATATTGGTGCGGCTGCCCGTGCTATGAAAACCATGGGTTTTGCCGAGTTGCGGATCGTTGACAGCCTGGCTCACCTGGAGCCTGCGACGCGATGGGTTGCGCATGGCTCAGGTGATATTATTGATAATATTAACGTTTTTTCAACGCTGGCTGAAGCGCTTCATGATGTTGATTTTACCGTCGCCACCACGGCGCGCAGCCGCGCGAAGTTCCATTATTACGCCACTCCTGTCGAGCTGGTCCCCTTGTTGGAAGAAAAATCTGCATGGATGGAACACGCCGCGCTGGTTTTTGGTCGTGAAGATTCAGGCCTGACAAACGATGAATTAGCTCTGGCCGATGTACTGACCGGTGTCCCCATGGTTGCCGACTATCCTTCACTCAATCTGGGGCAGGCGGTGATGGTGTATTGCTATCAATTAGCAGGTTTAATACAACAGCCCACAAAAACCATTGAGCCGACAGATGAGCTTCAGTTACAGGCATTACGCGCACGTGTTTTACGTTTATTAACCACGCTGGACGTTGCTGATGACATCAAACTAACGGATTGGCTGCAACAGCGAATGGGCCTGTTAGGGCAGCGAGACACGGCAATGTTGCACCGTTTTCTACATGATATTGAAAAAAACATCACAAAATAAAATTTCACATTTTTTGTTTTTTATGGTGTTTGACTCTGACTTCAAGTGGGCATGGCACGCTGTATTGGTTGAAAGTAAAAGAGTAGGCAGTCGCTCGTGAACAAGTTTCGGAGTGTGATCAATTTAAAAATTTATTGACTTAGGTCATAAGATACTTTAACCCTAAAAGAATACAGCACAGAATAATTACAGAGCACACAACATCATGAAACGCATCAGCACCACTATTACCACAACCATCACCATTACCACAGGTAACGGTGCGGGCTGACGCGTACAGGAAACACAGAAAAAAGCCCGCACCTAAACAGTGCGGGCTTTTTTTTCGACCAAAGGTAACGAGGTAAACCATGCGAGTGTTGAAGTTCGGCGGTACATCAGTGGCAAATGCAGAGCGCTTTCTGCGAGTGGCCGATATTCTGGAAAGCAATGCCAGGCAGGGGCAGGTCGCGACCGTTCTGTCTGCCCCCGCAAAAATTACTAACCATCTGGTGGCGATGATTGAGAAGACCATCGGTGGTCAGGACGCTTTACCAAATATCAGTGACGCCGAACGTATTTTCTCTGAGCTTTTGGTCGGTCTTGCTGCTGCGCAGCCGGATTTCCCGCTGGCTCAACTCAAAACTTTTGTTGAACAAGAATTTGCCCAGATTAAGCATGTCCTGCACGGCATCAGCCTGTTGGGACAGTGTCCGGACAGCATCAATGCTGCGCTTATCTGCCGTGGTGAAAAAATGTCGATCGCCATCATGGCAGGTTTGCTTGAAGCGCGCGGACATAACGTTACTGTTATCGACCCGGTTGAAAAACTGCTGGCGGTTGGTCATTACCTCGAATCTACCGTTGATATCACTGAATCTACTCGTCGCATTGCTGCCAGCCGTATTCCTGCTGATCATATGATACTGATGGCGGGCTTTACTGCCGGGAATGAAAAAGGCGAATTAGTGGTATTGGGACGCAACGGATCTGACTACTCTGCTGCCGTGCTGGCTGCCTGTTTACGTGCAGACTGTTGTGAAATCTGGACTGATGTTGACGGTGTTTATACCTGTGATCCACGTCAGGTTCCTGATGCCAGGCTACTTAAATCGATGTCTTATCAGGAAGCGATGGAGCTTTCTTACTTCGGTGCCAAAGTTCTTCATCCGCGTACCATCACTCCGATTGCCCAGTTCCAGATCCCCTGCCTGATTAAAAACACCGGTAACCCGCAAGCGCCGGGTACGCTGATTGGCGCCAGCTGCGATGAAGACGACTTGCCGGTAAAAGGCATTTCTAACCTGAACAATATGGCGATGTTTAGCGTTTCGGGGCCAGGAATGAAAGGGATGGTGGGAATGGCAGCACGCGTTTTTGCTGCGATGTCTCGTGCGGGTATCTCCGTGGTGCTGATCACTCAATCCTCCTCTGAATACAGCATCAGTTTCTGCGTACCGCAGGGCGACTGCGTGCGTGCTCAGCGTGCTATGCAGGATGAATTCTACCTGGAACTGAAAGAAGGGCTGCTGGAGCCTCTGGCAGTGACAGAGCGTCTGGCGATCATCTCGGTGGTTGGTGACGGTATGCGCACGCTGCGTGGCATCTCCGCCAAGTTCTTTGCGGCACTGGCGCGTGCCAACATCAATATTGTTGCCATCGCACAGGGTTCGTCTGAACGTTCTATTTCGGTAGTGGTAAACAATGATGACGCTACAACTGGTGTACGCGTTACGCATCAGATGTTGTTCAATACCGATCAGGTGATCGAAGTCTTTGTTATCGGTGTTGGCGGTGTGGGGACAGCACTGCTTGAACAGTTAAAACGCCAGCAGAGCTGGCTGAAGAGTAAGCATATTGATTTACGTGTTTGCGGCGTGGCGAACTCAAAGGCTTTACTCACAAATGTTCACGGTCTGAACCTGGAAAACTGGCAGGCGGGGCTGGCTCAAGCAAAGGAACCTTTCAACCTCGGTCGCTTAATTCGCCTGGTGAAAGAATATCATCTGCTCAATCCGGTGATTGTTGACTGTACTTCAAGTCAGGCTGTGGCAGATCAGTATGCTGACTTCCTGCGTGAAGGCTTCCATGTAGTAACCCCGAACAAAAAAGCCAACACTTCATCGATGGATTATTACCATCAGTTGCGCTTTGCCGCGGCAAAATCGCGGCGTAAATTCCTCTACGACACCAACGTGGGGGCGGGTTTACCGGTTATCGAAAACCTACAAAACCTGCTCAGTGCAGGCGATGAACTGCAGCGATTTTCCGGAATTCTGTCTGGTTCACTGTCGTTTATTTTCGGCAAACTGGATGAAGGAATGAGCTTCTCGCAGGCCACTATTATGGCGCGTGAAATGGGCTACACCGAACCTGATCCGCGTGACGATCTTTCCGGGATGGATGTCGCGCGTAAGTTGCTGATCCTCGCCCGCGAAACCGGACGCGAACTGGAGCTCTCTGATATCGTTATTGAACCGGTGTTGCCGCAAGGTTTTGACGATTCAGGCGACGTTACAACATTTATGGCCAATCTGTCGCGGCTGGACCAGGCCTTTGCCGCTCGTGTGGCGAAAGCCCGTGATGAGGGCAAAGTATTGCGCTATGTTGGCAATATTGAAGAAGATGGCGTTTGCTGCGTGAAAATAGCTGAAGTGGACGGCAACGATCCGTTGTTCAAAGTGAAAAACGGTGAAAATGCGCTGGCCTTCTATAGCCACTACTATCAGCCATTGCCGCTGGTGCTACGCGGATATGGTGCGGGTAACGATGTGACTGCGGCGGGTGTCTTTGCCGACCTGCTACGTACCCTTTCATGGAAGTTAGGAGTCTAAAATGGTTAGAGTTTATGCCCCGGCTTCCAGTGCCAATATGAGCGTCGGGTTTGATGTGCTCGGGGCGGCGGTAACACCCGTTGATGGTTCTCTGTTGGGGGATGTTGTCAGCGTCGAAGCGGCTGATAGCTTCAGCCTGAACAACCTCGGACGCTTTGCCAACAAGTTGCCGTCAGAGCCGCGGGAAAATATCGTTTATCAGTGCTGGGAGCGGTTCTGCCAGGAACTGGGTAAACATATTCCGGTGAGCATGACGCTGGAAAAAAATATGCCGATTGGCTCCGGGTTAGGCTCCAGCGCCTGCTCTGTCGTTGCTGCTCTGGTCGCGATGAATGAGTACTGCGGGAAGCCGCTTAACGATATGCGCTTGCTGGCGATTATGGGCGAGCTGGAAGGGCGTATCTCCGGCAGTATCCATTACGACAATGTCGCCCCGTGCTTTTTGGGCGGCATGCAGTTAATGATTGAAGAAAACGGCATCATTAGCCAGCAGGTGCCAGGATTTGATGAATGGCTGTGGGTGCTGGCGTATCCGGGTATTAAAGTGTCTACGGCGGAAGCGCGGGCGATTTTACCTGCGCAGTATCGCCGCCAGGACTGTATTGCCCATGGGCGTCATCTGGCTGGATTTATCCATGCCTGCTATTCCCGCCAGCCTCAACTGGCCGCGAAGTTGATGAAGGATGTGATTGCGGAACCGTATCGCACCCGCTTACTGCCCGGCTTTAGCCAGGCACGTCAGGCGGTGGCGGAAATTGGCGCGTTGGCCAGTGGGATCTCCGGGTCAGGACCGACGCTGTTTGCCTTGTGCGATAAGCCGGATACGGCACAGCGTGTAGCAGACTGGCTGGATAAAAATTACTTACAAAATCAGGAAGGCTTTGTTCATATTTGCCGGCTGGACACGGCGGGCGCACGGGTACTGGGATAATAAATGAAACTCTACAATCTTAAAGATCATAACGAGCAGGTCAGTTTCGCGCAGGCCGTCACGCAAGGGTTAGGTAAAAAGCAGGGGCTATTTTTCCCGCACGATCTGCCGGAATTTAGTCTGACTGAAATTGATGACATGCTGAAGCAAGACTTTGTCAGCCGTAGTACCAGGATCCTCTCCTCATTTATTGGTGATGAAATCCCTCAGGAGATCCTTGCCGAGCGTGTGGGCGCAGCGTTTGCTTTCCCGGCGCCGGTCGCTCAGGTTGAAGGTGATGTCGGCTGTCTTGAGCTGTTCCACGGCCCAACACTGGCATTTAAAGATTTCGGTGGCCGCTTTATGGCGCAAATGCTGACACATATCAGCGGCGATAAGCCGGTTACTATCCTGACGGCGACCTCCGGAGATACCGGTGCTGCAGTCGCACATGCTTTTTATGGTTTGAAAAATGTGCGCGTGGTGATCCTCTATCCGAACGGTAAGATCAGTCCATTACAGGAAAAATTGTTCTGTACGTTGGGTGGGAATATCGAAACCGTTGCCATCGATGGTGATTTTGATGCCTGTCAGGCTCTGGTTAAACAGGCGTTTGATGACGAGGAACTGAAAGTGGCTCTGGGGCTAAATTCGGCTAACTCGATCAACATCAGTCGTCTACTGGCACAAATTTGTTACTACTTTGAAGCCGTTGCCCAACTGCCACAAGAGGCGCGGAATCAACTGGTGATTTCCGTTCCCAGCGGTAACTTTGGCGATCTGACGGCCGGCCTGCTGGCGAAATCCCTTGGTCTGCCAGTGAAGCGCTTTATCGCAGCAACTAACGTCAATGATACGGTTCCGCGTTTCCTGCAAGGTGGTGAATGGACACCGAAAGCAACGCAGGCAACCTTATCGAATGCAATGGATGTCAGCCAGCCGAACAACTGGCCGCGAGTGGAAGAACTGTTCCGCCGTAAAATCTGGCGTCTGAGTGAGCTGGGTTATGCGGCCGTTGATGATGCAACCACTCAGGAAACCATGCGTGAACTACAGGCGGTTGGATACACCTCTGAGCCGCATGCAGCCGTCGCTTACCGCGCTTTACGTGACCAGTTAAATCCGGGCGAGTATGGTTTGTTCCTCGGTACTGCGCATCCGGCGAAGTTTAAAGAAAGCGTTGAAGAGATTCTTGATGTGACGCTGGATCTGCCAAAAGAGCTGGCGGAGCGTGCGGACTTACCTCTGCTCTCCCATCACTTACCCGCCGATTTTGCCGCGCTGCGTCAGTTGATGATGACCCGCAGCTAACTATAGTGCCCGGTAGCGCATGCGCTTACCGGGCCTACAAAATCTGTTGGTTAATCTCTATTGCTAAACAAATCACTGTTCGTGACGTTTAAACACCAGTTCACCGTTCCCTGACGCTTCTTCATCAAAGAAATAGCCGTCACTGTTAAACGCCTCAAGCTGTTCTGGCTTTGTTAAACGGTTTTCAATGATGTAGCGGCTCATCAGGCCACGTGCCTTTTTGGCATAGAAACTGATGACTTTGAATTTGCCATTTTTCTCATCGAGGAAAACGGGTTTGATCAGCTCCGCGTTTAGCTTTTTCGGCTTCACGGATTTGAAATATTCATCAGAGGCGAGGTTAACCACCACGTTGTCGCCTTGTGCTTCCAGCGCTTCATTTAGTTTGTCTGTGATGATATCTCCCCAGAACTGGTAGAGATCTTTCCCCTTCGTATTGGCAAGACGGATGCCCATTTCCAGACGATAAGGCTGCATCAGGTCCAGTGGGCGTAAAACGCCATACAGTCCGGATAGCATGCGCAAATGCTGCTGAGCGAAATCAAAATCCGCCTCACTGAAGGTTTCTGCCTGCAATCCGGTGTAGACATCGCCCTTAAACGCCAGAATCGCCTGACGCGCATTCTCAGGTGTGAAATCAGGCTGCCAGTCATGAAAGCGGGTGGCATTCAGGTCCGCCAGCTTGTCGCTAATCCCCATCAGCTTGCCAATCTGCGGTGCAGAGAGCTGGCGTGCGGTATGAATAAGCTGCTGGGAGTGATCCAGCAGCTCGGGCAGCGTATGGCGAGTGGTGGCCAGCGGACTTTGGTAGTCGAGTGTTTTTGCAGGTGAAATCAGAATCAGCATATCCAGTCCTTGCAGGAAATTTACTGCGACTTTAGCAAAAAAAACGACAGAATTGATCGATGGTTGCAATTGCCTGGCTAGTTGTGGGGCGGTTCATGCCATGTTTCCGGTGCAAGCTGTTGTCTGATATCAGGATAACGGTGTGGATCAAATTCTGGTCGCACGCCGAGTTTTCGCTGACGCAGGTAATCGCTGGCAAGAGTGTGGACAACCGGGGACAGCAGTAAAATTGCCGTCAGATTAGTGATGGCCATACAGGCCATGATAATGTCGGCTAACTGCCACACCAGCGGAAACTGGAGTAATGTTCCTGCAATTACAGTGCAGACTGTCGTGATACGTAAAAGCCAGATGACCCGGATATTGTCCAGATTCAAAAAGACCAGGTTGTTTTCCGCATAGATGTAGTTGGCGACGATCGAACTGAAAGCAAAAAGGATAACAATCAGAGCGACGAATCCCGCGCCCCATTCACCTGTTAGCGATACCATGGCTTTCTGAACCAACTGGATACCTTCCATTGGGACATATGTAGTTCCATTCCCTGCCAGAAGAATAATCATTGCGCTGGCTGTACAGATAATCAGTGTATCACCCAGCACGCCAATCATTTGCACAATACCTTGTGCGGCAGGATGCGGAGGCCATGAGGCGGCTGAAGCCGCAGCGTTAGGGGTTGAACCCATTCCGGCCTCATTCGAAAACATACCGCGTTGAAAGCCACTGGCAATGGCCTGGCTTAGCGTATACCCGGCTGCACCGGCGGCGGCTTCCTGCCAGCCAAATGCACTCTTCACAATGGTGACGATGATCTCTGGGATCTGGCCGATATGCCACAGACAAATGGCAATGCTACAGCCAACCCACAACAAAGCCATTAACGGAACGAACCATTGCATCAAGCGGGCAACACCTTTAATTCCGCCGATTATAGCCAGTAAAGACAGCAATGCCAGCGAGATACCGGATGCAAGAGGAGGGATGTCGAAAGCAAATTCCAGCGCACGAGAGACAGAGTTTGCCTGGACGCTGTTAAAAATCAGGCCATAAGCAATGAGTAAGAAGATAGCAAAGAGGACGCCCATCCAGCGCATGCCCAGTCCGCGAGCCATATACCACGCAGGCCCGCCGCGAAACTGCCCCTTACTGTCGCGCTCTTTATACAGTTGTGCGAGTGAGCACTCGGCAAACGAGGTCGCCATACCAATCAGGGCAGAGACCCACATCCAGAAGACAGCACCAGCGCCACCTGCAGCAATAGCCAGTGCAACGCCAGCCAGGTTTCCGCTTCCGATACGAGCCGCAAGGCTGGTACACAGTGCCTGAAATGATGTTAAACCGCCCGGCTGTGGGCTGAGACTATTTTTAAGACTTTTGCCAAACTGGCGAACGTAGCGAAACTGGACAAATCCCGTACGGTAAGTGAACCAACACCCTGCGCCTAGCAGGAGGTAGATCATCACCGATCCCCAGAGTACTTCATTAATAAATGAGAAAAAATCAGGCATTAACATCCCTCTTGTTGATGCCGGCAAGCGCGAATAATCCCGTGTAAGCGCTACCAATTAGCGAACAGTATATACCTTGTCATGAGATTGATAGCGGGAGTTTATCATACATCAGGTCTCCCCCTTAATTGCGCATGGCTGGTCTGGAGATGCGTAATCAGAGCTGAACGGCAGGTCGGGCAATCCCGGCGGTTGCGCTGAGAGTGCGTCGTGCTATCATCAGGGAAGATCGGTTACATCCCCCTAACAAGCTGTTTAAAGAGAAACGCTATCATGACGGACAAATTGACCTCCCTTCGTCAGTTCACCACTGTAGTGGCCGACACCGGAGACATCGCGGCAATGAAGCTGTATCAGCCTCAGGATGCCACAACTAACCCTTCTCTCATTCTTAACGCAGCGCAGATCCCGGAATACCGTAAGCTGATTGATGATGCTGTCGCCTGGGCTAAGCAGCAGAGTAACGACCGCGCACAGCAGATCGTCGATGCAACTGACAAACTGGCGGTGAACATTGGTCTGGAGATCCTGAAGCTGGTCCCGGGTCGCATCTCCACCGAAGTTGACGCTCGTCTGTCCTACGACACTGACGCATCTATCGCGAAAGCAAAACGCCTGATCAAACTGTACAACGATGCTGGCATCAGCAACGATCGTATTCTGATCAAACTGGCTTCTACCTGGCAGGGTATCCGTGCCGCGGAGCAGCTGGAAAAAGAAGGCATTAACTGTAACTTGACCCTGCTGTTCTCCTTCGCGCAGGCGCGCGCATGTGCAGAAGCTGGCGTATACCTGATCTCTCCGTTCGTTGGCCGTATTCTTGACTGGTACAAAGCGAATACCGACAAGAAAGAGTATGCACCGGCAGAAGATCCAGGTGTGGTTTCCGTTACGGAAATCTACGAGTATTACAAACAACACGGTTATGAAACTGTGGTTATGGGCGCGAGCTTCCGTAACATCGGCGAAATCATTGAGCTGGCAGGCTGCGATCGTCTGACGATTGCTCCGGCACTGCTGAAAGAGCTGGCGGAAAGCGAAGGTGCTATCGAGCGTAAACTGTCCTTCTCCGGTGAAGTGAAGGCGCGTCCGGCACGCATCACTGAAGCTGAGTTCCTGTGGCAGCACAACCAGGATCCGATGGCTGTAGACAAACTGGCGGATGGTATCCGTAAGTTTGCTGTAGACCAGGGTAAACTGGAAAAAATGATCGGCGATCTGCTGTAATCATTTAAGCGTGACCGGGCTTCCGGTCACGCTCTCGTTCTATACCTCTTCTGAAACCTGTCTGTCGCTTCCTCCGCAGTGTATCATTCTGTTTAACGAGACTGTTTAAACGGAATAATCATGAACACTTTACGCATTGGCCTAGTTTCCATTTCTGACCGAGCCTCCAGTGGCGTTTACCAGGATAAGGGGATCCCTGCTCTCGAAGAGTGGCTGGCATCGGCCCTGACGACCCCTTTTGAGCTACAAACGCGGCTAATCCCGGATGAGCAGGCGATCATCGAACAAACGTTGTGCGAACTGGTTGATGAAATGAGTTGTCATCTGGTGTTGACCACCGGAGGCACCGGTCCGGCACGTCGCGATGTGACACCGGATGCGACGCTGGCTGTTGCCGACCGCCAAATGCCTGGTTTTGGTGAGCAAATGCGCCAGATTAGTCTGCACTTTGTCCCTACGGCGATCCTCTCCCGCCAGGTCGGGGTGATTCGTAAGCAGGCGTTGATCCTGAACCTGCCTGGGCAACCTAAATCGATCAAAGAGACGCTGGAAGGCGTGAAAGGTGCCGACGGTAAGGTTATTGTACCGGGTATTTTTGCAAGTGTACCGTATTGTATACAGTTGCTGGATGGACCATACGTGGAAACCGCACCGGCAGTGGTAGCATCTTTTCGACCAAAAAGCGCAATACGCGATACAAACGCCTGAAAGTAGCCTATTTGTGATATAAATGACAATGATGGTGGAGTGTTGAATTGTTTACGATATAGTAATTTTTAATTTACACGTATCGACAAAACGTTCAATGACTCCACTGACTCATGGTTTGCTATGTCACAACACTCTCGACCGCTGAATCGCCAGGATTCTAAAACCCTTTCGCTTGCTGCCCTCGGCGGGGCGCTGGAGTTTTATGATTTCATTATTTTTGTCTTCTTTGCCTCAGTCGTTGGCGAATTATTTTTCCCCGCAGACATCCCGGAATGGCTACGTCAGGTCCAAACCTTTGGTATTTTTGCCGCAGGATATCTGGCGCGTCCGTTGGGTGGCATCATCATGGCGCATTTTGGCGATCTGGTGGGGCGTAAGAAAATGTTCACTTTGAGCATTTTGCTGATGGCGATACCGACGCTGGCGATTGGCCTGTTACCGACTTACACCTCGATGGGGATTCTGGCACCGCTGTTGTTGCTGCTGATGCGTATTTTGCAGGGCGCTGCCATTGGTGGAGAAGTTCCGGGGGCGTGGGTGTTTGTGGCAGAACATGTCCCGGAACGCCGTATTGGTATTGCCTGCGGAACACTGACCGCCGGATTGACAGTCGGTATTCTGTTGGGGTCAGTGGTTGCAACGCTGGTCAATACAAGCCTGACACCGCAGGCCGTACATGAGTACGGCTGGCGTATTCCTTTCCTCTTAGGGGGGGCGTTTGGGCTGGTGGCGATGTACCTGCGCCGTTGGTTGCAGGAAACACCGATCTTCCTTGAAATGCAGGCGCGTAAAGCGCTGGCGGAAGAACTGCCGGTTAAATCGGTTGTCAGCAAGCATAAAAAAGCGGTGGTAATTTCGATGCTACTGACCTGGCTGCTTTCGGCCGGTATTGTGGTGGTGATCCTGATGTCGCCTGTCTGGCTGCAAAAACAGTATGGCTTTGCGCCCGCTCTGACGCTACAAGCCAACAGCGTCGCCACCATTATGCTGTGTGTGGGATGTCTGCTGGCCGGCTTTATTGTCGACAGAGTTGGTGCCAGCAAAACCTTTATTATCGGTAGCCTGCTGCTGGCCTGTTCCAGCTGGTTTTTCTATCACCTTGCCGGTATTTATCCTGAACACCTGTTTCTTTTATATGGCCTGGTCGGTTTATGTGTCGGCGTGGTCGGAGCCGTACCTTACGTGATGGTGCGGGCGTTTCCAGCGGAAGTTCGCTTTACCGGCATCTCTTTTTCCTACAATGTCTCGTATGCCATTTTTGGCGGTCTGACGCCGATTGCAGTGACAATGTTGATGAGTGTGTCGCCAATGGCTCCAGCCTGGTACGTGCTGGCGTTATCACTGGTAGGGTTAGGACTGGGAATTTGGCTGCGACAGGATATTTATCATCGCGATACGGACGTACAGGGAGAGTTGCAGCGCCTGTAAGAAATATCCCCCCGCAAGGGGGGGATAACGGAATAGATTAGTGCATTTCACCAATCGGCAGGATAGTACGGCCAAACTGTTCGTTCAGCACTTCACCCATTGCCAGGTAAATGGCGCTTGCGCCACACACTAAACCAACCCAGCCAGCGAAATGGATAACTCCTTCGTTACCTGCAATGTTGCCAACAGCCAGCAGGGCGAACAGCACCGTCAGGCTCAGGAAGACAAACTGCAAAGCACGGTTAGCTTTCAGCGTGCCGAAGAACATGAACAGTGTGAACACGCCCCACAGACCCAGATACATGCCCAGGAACTGACCATTTGTTGCATCCGCCAGGCCCATTTTCGGCATGATCAGGATGGCAACCAGCGTCAGCCAGAAAGAGCCGTAGGAGGTAAAGGCGGTTAAACCGAAGGTGTTGCCTTTTTTATATTCCAGCAGGCCGGCAAAAATTTGCGCGATACCGCCGTAGAAAATTCCCATCGCCAGAATAATAACGTCAAAGGCGAAGAAACCCGCGTTGTGCAGGTTAAGCAGAATGGTGGTCATGCCAAAGCCCATCAGGCCCAGCGGTGCCGGATTAGCCAACTTAGTGTTGCCCATAATTCCTCAAAATCATCATTGATTGAATGGTGAAATAGTTTCCCCGAATAACGATCACTGTCTTCGGGGCGCGGCATAATAATCAGGTGAGAGTGGGCTGTCTATGATCTAATAAGGGGAAAATGAATTATTTTCCCCTGTGACAGGCATCACGCTTGTGGGGGGAACATTTGGCGCAGGTAAAGGAGAGGGTTTAGTCGTCGCCAATCACTTTTAACGTCGCCATGTCAGAAGAATTGACCGACTGGCCTGAGAAGGTAATTTTCGACACACAACGTTTATTGTTGTTGTCGCTATTGATATTGATCCATTTGGTGGTTTGCCCCTCTTTGATTGACGAAGGGACATTCAGGCTCTGGCTGGACATGCGTGATGCTTTAAAATAAACGGAGGCTCCATTCAGATGAATATCGCCACGATCTGCCGTCAATTGGATGCGCTTCACAACGCGACAAACGGGGATTTTTAACGTGAGGCTGTCGGTTTGATTTCTGGGCATCGCAATCATACCGAGGACTTTATGATCGTTAGCATGTGCTGTGCTGCTCAGAAGAAGACCGAAAAGCATGCTGACAGACAGCGTTAAAACGGATTTCATGGGATTTCTCTTTGACGGGTTCAAAAGTGGCAATCTGCCACCATATTACCGCTGTCAGAAAAACGATTCATTCTTGTAATATTTTCTTTTTATTACAATTTTTTCGTGAATGGCTTATTTTGTTTTATTCGATTTATGAATAAATTTGGATTGGTAACTATTTCTCATGTTGCTTTTCAGCTCCATTTATCTCGTTTTCTGGTCTCAGGGCTAAAAAAAATTTGCATGCCCCCCTTGATGACGTGGGTTACGACCCCATCTTGTAGACAACCGCAGTGGTGAGTCTGAAAAAAAACGATTCAGGGTAGTTGAAACCGCACGTTTCGCCCTTATTACAGATTCACAACCACATGATGACCGAATTTTTAGTGGAGACGTTTAGATGGGTAAAATTATTGGTATCGACCTGGGTACTACCAACTCTTGTGTAGCGATTATGGATGGCACTACTGCACGTGTGCTGGAGAACGCCGAGGGCGATCGCACCACGCCTTCTATCATTGCTTATACCCAGGATGGTGAAACTCTGGTTGGTCAGCCGGCTAAACGTCAGGCAGTGACAAACCCGCAAAACACCCTGTTTGCGATTAAACGCCTGATTGGCCGCCGCTTCCAGGATGAAGAAGTGCAGCGTGATGAAGCTATCATGCCGTACAAAATCATCGGTGCTGACAACGGTGATGCATGGATTGATGTAAAAGGTCAGAAAATGGCACCGCCGCAGATTTCTGCAGAAGTGCTGAAAAAAATGAAGAAAACCGCTGAGGATTACCTGGGCGAACCGGTAACTGAAGCCGTTATCACCGTACCTGCATACTTTAACGATGCTCAGCGTCAGGCAACCAAAGACGCAGGCCGTATCGCAGGTCTGGAAGTCAAACGTATCATCAACGAACCGACTGCTGCCGCGCTGGCTTACGGTCTGGATAAAGAAGTCGGCAACCGTACTATCGCGGTATATGACCTCGGTGGTGGTACCTTCGATATCTCTATTATTGAAATCGACGAAGTTGACGGCGAAAAAACCTTCGAAGTTCTGGCAACCAACGGTGATACCCACCTGGGTGGTGAAGACTTCGATAGCCGTATGATCAACTACCTGGTTGACGAATTTAAGAAAGATCAGGGCATTGACCTGCGTAACGACCCGCTGGCAATGCAGCGCCTGAAAGAAGCCGCAGAAAAAGCGAAAATTGAGCTGTCTTCTGCGCAGCAGACCGACGTTAACCTGCCGTACATCACTGCAGATGCGTCTGGTCCGAAACACATGAACATCAAAGTGACCCGTGCGAAACTGGAAAGCCTGGTAGAAGATCTGGTGAACCGTTCCATCGAGCCGCTGAAAGTTGCTCTGCAGGATGCTGGTCTGTCTGTTTCCGACGTTCAGGATGTAATCCTGGTTGGTGGTCAGACTCGTATGCCGATGGTGCAGAAGAAAGTTGCTGAGTTCTTTGGTAAAGAACCGCGTAAAGACGTTAACCCGGACGAAGCTGTAGCAATTGGTGCTGCCGTTCAGGGTGGTGTATTGACCGGTGATGTGAAAGACGTACTGCTGCTGGACGTTACCCCGCTGTCTCTGGGTATCGAAACCATGGGCGGCGTGATGACTCCGCTGATCGCCAAAAATACCACCATCCCGACCAAGCACAGCCAGGTGTTCTCTACCGCTGAAGACAACCAGTCTGCGGTAACCATCCATGTGCTGCAGGGTGAACGTAAACGTGCTGCTGATAACAAAGATCTGGGTCAGTTTAACCTGGATGGCATCAGCCCGGCACCGCGCGGCATGCCGCAGATCGAAGTCACCTTCGATATCGATGCTGACGGTATCCTGCACGTTTCCGCGAAAGACAAAAACAGCGGTAAAGAGCAGAAGATCACCATCAAGGCATCTTCTGGTCTGAACGAAGAAGAAATTCAGAAAATGGTTCGTGAAGCAGAAGCGAACGCGGAATCTGACCGTAAGTTCGAAGAGCTGGTTCAGACCCGTAACCAGGGCGACCATCTGCTGCACAGCACTCGCAAGCAGGTTGAAGAAGCAGGCGACAAACTGCCAGCTGATGACAAAACTGCCATCGAGTCTGCACTGACCGCGCTGGAAACTTCTCTGAAAGGTGAAGACAAAGCGGATATCGAAGCGAAAATGCAGGCGCTGGCACAGGTTTCCCAGAAACTGATGGAAATCGCTCAGCAGCAGCACGCGCAGCAGCAGGCTGGTGCAGCAGGCGCTGATGCTTCTGCAAACAACGCGAAAGATGACGATGTTGTCGACGCTGAGTTTGAAGAAGTGAAAGACAAAAAATAATCGCCCTTTGAACGGGTAATTACTGGCACGGGCGAAGAGGTTTCCTCTCCGCCCGTGCATGCATGTTAGGGGCAGATAAAAAAAGATGGCTAAGCAAGACTATTACGAGATTTTAGGCGTTTCCAAAACAGCGGAAGAGCGTGAAATCAAAAAGGCCTACAAGCGCCTGGCCATGAAATTCCACCCGGACCGTAACCAGGGTGATAAAGAGGCCGAAGCTAAATTCAAAGAGATCAAAGAAGCCTACGAGATCCTGACCGATGCGCAAAAGCGTGCGGCTTACGATCAGTACGGCCATGCAGCATTTGAGCAAGGCGGTATGGGCGGCGGCGGCGGTTTTGGCGGCGGTGCTGACTTCAGCGATATCTTTGGTGACGTGTTTGGCGATATCTTTGGCGGTGGTCGTGGCCGTCAGCGCGCCTCACGTGGTGCTGATTTACGTTACAACATGGATCTCACTCTGGAAGAAGCCGTGCGTGGCGTCACCAAAGAGATCCGTATTCCTACACTGGAAGAGTGTGACGTCTGCCACGGCAGCGGCGCGAAATCCGGTACTCAGCCGCAGACCTGTCCAACCTGTCACGGTTCAGGTCAGGTGCAGATGCGTCAGGGCTTTTTTGCCGTACAGCAGACCTGTCCACACTGCCAGGGGCGCGGTACGCTGATCAAAGATCCATGCAATAAATGCCATGGTCATGGTCGCGTAGAGAAGAGTAAAACGCTGTCCGTTAAAATACCTGCTGGGGTGGATACCGGCGATCGTATTCGCTTGTCTGGTGAAGGCGAAGCAGGCGAGCATGGCGCACCGGCAGGCGATCTGTACGTTCAGGTGCAGGTGAAACAGCACCCGATTTTTGAACGAGAAGGCAATAACCTCTACTGTGAAGTACCGATTAACTTTGCGATGGCAGCTCTGGGCGGTGAAATTGAAGTACCGACGCTGGATGGCCGCGTGAAGTTAAAAATACCTGGTGAAACGCAAACCGGTAAACTTTTCCGTATGCGTGGCAAAGGTGTTAAATCGGTTCGCGGTGGTGCTCAGGGCGATCTGTTGTGCCGTGTTGTCGTTGAAACCCCAGTGGGTCTGAACGACAAACAAAAACAGTTGCTGAAAGATCTTCAGGACAGCTTTGGCGGTCCGACGGGTGAGCAAAACAGCCCGCGCTCAAAAAGCTTCTTCGACGGCGTGAAGAAATTCTTCGATGATCTGACGCGCTAATAAACAAGCCTAACATTTGATGAAAAGCCTGAGACTGAAGAGCCTCAGGCTTTTTTTATTTCTGCGATCCGTCCTGATCAAATTGTCATCCACCTTTGTTTTTAGTTCGTAAATACCGAGTTATTCATCATAAATAAACTAATATTAACGATGAGTTATGCGGAGTAAGATAGTAATTACGAAGTATTCACCCAATAGAGAGAATAAAAAGTGAAACATCTGCATCGTTTTTTTAGTAGCGACGCCTCGGGAGGCATTATTCTGATCATCGCTGCAGTGGTAGCTATGTTGATGGCCAATATCGGCGTAACCAGTGGATGGTACCACGCCTTTCTGGAAACCCCCGTCCAACTGCGGGTTGGCGCGCTTGAGATCAACAAAAATATGCTGCTGTGGATCAACGACGCCTTGATGGCGGTGTTTTTCCTGCTAATTGGTCTGGAAGTGAAGCGTGAGCTGATGCAAGGGTCGCTGGCCAGCCTGCGTCAGGCTGCTTTTCCAATCATTGCGGCAATTGGCGGCATGATTGTTCCGGCGTTGCTCTATCTCGCATTCAACTATGCCGATCCTATCACCCGTGAAGGGTGGGCGATCCCGGCGGCAACGGATATAGCTTTTGCATTGGGCGTGCTGGCACTGCTGGGGAGTCGTGTCCCGCTGGCGCTGAAAATATTCCTGATGGCGCTGGCGATTATCGATGATCTTGGCGCTATCGTGATTATCGCGCTGTTCTATACCAGCGACCTGTCACTGCTTTCGCTGGGGGTTGCCGCATTCGCTATTTTGATTCTGGCGGCGTTGAATTTGTGCGGGGTAAGACGTACCGGCATTTATATTCTGGTTGGCGTAGTGCTGTGGACTGCGGTACTGAAGTCCGGCGTGCACGCGACCCTGGCTGGCGTAATTGTTGGTTTCTTCATTCCGTTGAAGGAAAAGCATGGCCGGTCACCAGCGAAGCGTCTGGAGCACGTCCTGCATCCGTGGGTGGCATATTTGATTCTACCGCTGTTTGCCTTTGCCAATGCGGGAGTTTCATTGCAGGGCGTTACGATGGATGGGCTAACCTCCATACTGCCTCTGGGCATTATTGCCGGCCTGCTTATTGGTAAGCCGTTGGGAATCAGCCTGTTCTGCTGGCTGGCGCTGCGTCTGAAGTTGGCACAGTTGCCGGAGGGGACGAATTTCCAGCAAATTATGGCGGTGGGTATTCTGTGCGGTATTGGCTTCACAATGTCGATTTTTATCGCCAGCCTTGCGTTTGGTAACGTTGATCCTGAGTTAATTAACTGGGCGAAACTGGGGATCCTGATCGGTTCCTTGCTGTCGGCGGTTATCGGTTATAGCTGGCTGCGCACGCGTTTGAATGCGCCAGCCTGATCGGTTAATCCGTTTATGACAATTTTCAGGGAGAGAGTATGTCTCATATAAATTACAACCACCTGTATTACTTCTGGCATGTGTACAAAGAAGGTTCGGTGGTGGGGGCTGCAGAAGCGCTTTATCTGACGCCACAAACTATTACCGGGCAGATCAAAGCGCTTGAGGAACGTTTACAGGGAAAGTTGTTTAAGCGTAAGGGACGTGGGCTGGAGCCGAGTGAGCTGGGCGAATTAGTTTTTCGATATGCGGACAAGATGTTCACCTTAAGCCAGGAGATGCTGGATATCGTGAACTATCGCAAAGAGTCTAATTTACTGTTCGACGTTGGCGTGGCGGATGCGTTGTCTAAACAGCTGGTCAGCAGCGTGCTGGATGCTGCTGTGGTTAAAGATGAACAGATCCACCTGCGCTGCTTTGAATCAACGCATGAGATGCTGCTGGAGCAGCTCAGCCAGCACAAGCTGGACATGATTATCTCAGACTGCCCGATCGACTCCACGCAACAGGAAGGGCTGTTCTCGGTGAAAATTGGCGAGTGTTGTGTAAGCTTCTGGTGCACAAATCCGTTACCAGAAAAGCCGTTTCCGGCATGTCTCGAGGAACGGCGATTATTGATACCAGGACGTCGTTCAATGCTCGGGCGTAAGTTGCTGAACTGGATTAACTCTCAGGGGCTGAACGTAGAAATCCTCGGGGAGTTTGACGATGCTGCATTGATGAAAGCTTTTGGTGCAACACACAATGCCATTTTTGTTGCACCTACGCTCTATTCGAACAATTTCTATGCAGATGACTCAATTATTGAGATTGGACGCGTGGAGAATGTGATGGAGGAATATCATGCCATTTTTGCCGAGAGGATGATCCAGCATCCGGCGGTGCAGCGTATTTGTAATGCGGATTATTCCGCGCTATTTACGCCAGCGAACAAATAAGCAGACATAAAAAAACCCGCTTGCGCGGGTTTTTTCACAAAGCGACAACAAGCAAGCGATTAAGCCAGTTTGTTGATCTGCGCAGTCAGGTTTGCTTTATGACGTGCAGCTTTGTTTTTGTGGATCAGACCTTTAGCAGCCTGACGATCCACGATTGGTTGCATTTCGTTAAATGCTTTCAGTGCAGTAGCTTTGTCGCCAGCTTCAATAGCTGCGTATACTTTCTTGATGAAAGTACGCATCATAGAGCGACGGCTAGCGTTGTGCTTGCGGGCCTTTTCAGACTGAACGGCGCGCTTCTTAGCTGATTTGATATTAGCCAAGGTCCAACTCCCAAATGTGTTCTATATGGACAATTCAAAGGCCGAGGAATATGCCCTTTTAGCCTTCTTTTGTCAATGGATTTGTGCAAATAAGCGCCGTTTAAATTGCGGCACTCGTTGCGTAGTGATGGCGCAGGATTCTACCAGCTTGCGTGCTGTGAATACAGCTTTTCCACGAGAAAAGTTGAATTGGCTTGCCCGTGAAGGACATCAATTTGTTTCATAACAATGAAAACAATCTTCTTTCTGTTTCGTGGTACCAATCGCCGGTTAACCTTGACCGCGGTACAGGGTATACTTTCACGATTTTCACTGTTTTGAGCCAGACATGAAGCTGATACGAGGCATACATAATCTCAGTCAGGCCCCGCATGGGTGTGTGCTGACTATTGGTAATTTCGATGGCGTGCATCGTGGCCACCGCGCGTTGCTGCAGGGTTTGCAGGAAGAAGGACGCAAGCGGGGCTTGCCGGTAATGGTGATGATTTTTGAGCCACAGCCGCTTGAACTGTTTGCGACTGAAAAGTCACCTGCACGACTGACTCGTTTGCGGGAAAAGCTGCGTTATCTGGCGGAATGCGGCGTTGATTACGTGCTCTGTATACGTTTTGACAGACGCTTTGCCGCATTAACGGCACAGAATTTTATCGGTGACCTGTTGGTTAAGCGGCTGGGTGTACAATTTCTTGCCGTTGGTGATGATTTCCGCTTCGGCGCTGGTCGCGAGGGCGATTTCTTGTTATTACAGGAAGCGGGTGCGGAGTATGGCTTCGATATCACCAGTACCCAGACCTTCTGTGAAGGTGGAGTGCGAATCAGCAGTACCGCAGTGCGCCAGGCGCTGGCTGAAGATAATCTGTTGCTGGCTGAAAGCTTGCTGGGTCATCCCTTTACCATTTCGGGACGGGTTGTACACGGCGACGAGTTAGGACGTACCATCGGCTTTCCGACGGCAAATTTACCGCTCCGTCGCCAGGTCTCTCCTGTAAAAGGGGTGTATGCGGTTGAGGTGATGGGGCTTGGCGAAAAACCTATTCCCGGTGTCGCTAACATCGGTACTCGCCCAACGGTGGCAGGCGTACGCCAGCAGTTAGAAGTGCATTTGCTGGACGTTGTAATGGACCTCTACGGTCGCCATATAGATGTAGTACTGCGTAAAAAAATACGCAACGAACAGCGATTTGCCTCGCTGGATGAACTAAAAGCGCAGATTGCGCGTGATGAGTTAACTGCCCGCGATTTTTTTGGGCTATCAAAACCGGCTTAACGCCTATACGAGTTTTAAATACGGAACCGAGAATCTGATGAGTGACTATAAATCAACCCTGAATTTGCCGGAAACAGGGTTCCCGATGCGCGGCGATCTCGCCAAGCGTGAACCGGGAATGCTGGCGCGTTGGACTGATGATGACCTGTACGGCATCATTCGTGCGGCTAAAAAAGGCAAAAAAACCTTCATTCTGCATGATGGCCCTCCTTATGCGAATGGCAGCATTCATATTGGTCACTCTGTAAACAAGATTCTGAAAGACATTATCGTGAAGTCCAAAGGACTCACGGGATATGACTCGCCTTACGTTCCGGGCTGGGACTGCCACGGTCTGCCTATCGAGCTGAAAGTAGAGCAGGAATTTGGTAAGCCGGGAGAGAAGTTCACTGCCGCAGAGTTCCGTGCCAAATGCCGTGAATATGCCGCAACGCAGGTTGACGGCCAGCGTAAAGACTTTATCCGTCTTGGCGTGCTGGGCGACTGGTCACATCCGTACCTGACGATGGACTTCAAAACCGAAGCCAACATCATTCGCGCGCTGGGTAAAATCATCGGCAACGGTCACCTGCACAAAGGTGCGAAACCGGTGCATTGGTGCGTAGACTGCCGTTCTGCACTGGCGGAAGCGGAAGTTGAATATTACGACAAAACGTCCCCGTCTATCGACGTGGCGTTCCACGCTGCCGACCCTGACGCGGTGAAAGCGAAGTTTGGCGTTTCTGATGTCAACGGCCCGATCTCTCTGGTCATCTGGACTACCACTCCGTGGACGCTGCCGGCTAACCGCGCTATCTCTCTGGCACCTGATTTTGATTATGCGCTGGTGCAGATTGACGGTCAGGCCCTGATTCTGGCAAAAGACCTGGTTGAAAGTGTAATGCAGCGTATTGGCGCCGCTGAGTACAGCATCCTTGGTACAGTAAAAGGCGCTGAGCTGGAACTGCTGCGTTTTACCCATCCGTTTATGGGCTTTGATGTTCCGGCAATCCTTGGCGATCACGTGACGCTGGATGCGGGTACCGGTGCGGTGCATACCGCGCCAGGCCATGGTCCTGACGACTATGTCATTGGTCAGAAATATGGACTGGAAGTGGCTAACCCGGTTGGTCCGGACGGCACTTATCTGCCAGGTACTTATCCAACGCTGGATGGCGTTAACGTATTCAAAGCCAACGATATCGTCGTTGCATTGCTGACTGAAAAAGGCGCACTGCTGCACGTTGAGAAGATGCAACACAGCTATCCTTGCTGCTGGCGTCACAAGTCTCCGATCATCTTCCGTGCAACACCACAGTGGTTCGTCAGCATGGATCAGAAAGGCTTGCGCGCGCAGTCGCTGAAAGAGATCAAAGGTGTACAGTGGATCCCGGACTGGGGTCAGGCGCGTATCGAATCAATGGTTGCCAACCGTCCTGACTGGTGTATCTCCCGTCAGCGTACGTGGGGTGTGCCGATGTCTCTGTTTGTTCACAAAGACACAGAAGAACTGCATCCGCGTGCCATCGAACTGATGGAAGAAGTTGCCAAACGCGTTGAAGTCGACGGCATCCAGGCATGGTGGGATCTCGATCCAAAAGATATCCTCGGTGACGAAGCTGACCAGTATGTCAAAGTACCGGATACGCTGGACGTATGGTTCGATTCCGGGTCAACCCATTCATCCGTGGTTGATGTGCGCCCTGAGTTTTCTGGTCACGCGGCAGATATGTATCTGGAAGGCTCTGACCAGCATCGCGGTTGGTTCATGTCTTCGCTGATGATTTCCACCGCAATGAAGGGCAAAGCGCCATACCGTCAGGTACTGACCCACGGTTTCACCGTTGATGGTCAGGGACGCAAGATGTCCAAGTCCATCGGTAACACCGTTAGCCCACAGGATGTGATGAACAAACTGGGTGCGGATATTCTGCGTCTGTGGGTGGCATCTACTGACTACACCGGCGAAATGGCGGTTTCAGACGAAATCCTGAAACGTGCTGCTGACAGCTATCGTCGTATCCGTAACACCGCTCGCTTCCTGCTGGCGAACCTGAACGGGTTTGATCCGCTAAAAGACATGGTGAAACCGGAAGAGATGGTCGTGCTGGATCGCTGGGCTGTGGGCTGTGCACAAGCGGCACAGGACGAGATCCTGAAAGCCTACGAAGCCTATGACTTCCACGAAGTCGTGCAGCGCCTGATGCGCTTCTGCTCCGTTGAAATGGGTTCGTTCTATCTCGACATCATCAAAGACCGCCAGTACACCGCGAAAGCGGACAGCGTGGCGCGTCGTAGTTGCCAGACTGCGCTGTTCCATATCGCAGAAGCACTGGTCCGTTGGATGGCACCAATCATGTCCTTTACCGCCGATGAAATCTGGGGTTACCTGCCAGGCGATCGCGAGAAGTATGTTTTCACCGGTGAGTGGTACCAAGGTCTGTTTGGTCTGGCCGATACTGAAGCGATGAACGACGCATTCTGGGACGAACTGCTGAAAGTGCGTGGCGAAGTGAACAAGGTTATCGAGCAGGCGCGTACGGATAAGAAAGTGGGCGGTTCTCTGGAAGCGGCAGTCACCCTGTATGCTGAGCCAGAACTGGCTGCGAAGCTGACCGCACTGGGCGAAGAGTTACGCTTTGTTCTGTTGACCTCTGGCGCGATTGTTGCGGATTATGCAGAAGCACCTGCTGATGCTCAGCAGAGCGAACTGCTCAAAGGTCTGAAAATCGTACTGAGCAAAGCCGAAGGTGAGAAGTGCCCGCGTTGCTGGCATTACACCACCGACGTCGGTCAGGTGGCGGAACACGCAGAAATCTGCGGACGCTGTGTCAGCAACATCGCCGGTGATGGCGAAAAACGTAAGTTTGCCTGATGAGTAAGCCTCTTTGTTCAACTGGGCTACGCTGGCTATGGCTGGTGGTAGTCGTGCTGATTATCGATTTGGGCAGCAAATACCTGATCCTCCAGAACTTTGCTCTGGGGGATACGGTGTCGCTATTCCCGTCGCTTAATCTGCACTATGCGCGTAATTATGGCGCTGCGTTTAGCTTCTTAGCCGACAGCGGTGGCTGGCAGCGCTGGTTCTTCGCCGGTATCGCGATTGGTATTTGTGTCATTCTGGCGGTGATGATGTATCGCTCGAAGGCGACGCAGAAGCTGAACAACATTGCCTATGCGCTAATCATTGGTGGCGCGCTGGGGAACCTGTTCGATCGACTGTGGCATGGTTTCGTGGTCGATATGATCGACTTTTACGTTGGTGACTGGCATTTCGCGACATTCAATCTTGCTGATACGGCGATTTGTATTGGCGCTGCGTTGATTGTCCTGGAAGGCTTCTTACCTTCGAAAGAGAAAAAAGCCGCATAAAAAAATGCCGGATAACGCTATGCTTATCCGGCGTGTAATATATCGCGATCCTTGTTTGCCCGGCTTGCTTAGCGCTACCGGGCAAACAGGCGGCAGCAATTTTAAAGAGCAATCTGCATGTCTAAATCAGTACAGAGTAACAGTGCGGTGCTGGTGCACTTCACCTTAAAGCTCGACGATGGCTCCACCGCAGAGTCAACCCGCAATAACGGTAAGCCTGCGCTGTTCCGCCTGGGCGATGGTTCTCTGTCTGAAGGACTGGAACAACATCTTCTGGGGTTAAAAGAGGGTGATAAAACCACTTTTTCTCTGGAGCCGGACGCCGCCTTTGGTGTGGCAAGCCCGGACTTAATTCAGTATTTCTCGCGTCGGGAATTTATGGACGCAGGTGAGCCAGAAATTGGCGCTATCATGCTCTTTACCGCAATGGACGGCAGTGAGATGCCGGGTGTGATCCGCGAAATCAATGGTGATTCAATCACGGTTGACTTCAACCATCCGCTGGCCGGGCATACCGTTCATTTTGATATTGAAGTGCTGGAAGTCGAACCGGCACTGGAGGCGTAAAATGCAGATCCTGTTGGCCAACCCGCGCGGTTTTTGCGCTGGCGTAGACCGCGCTATCAGCATTGTAGAAAACGCGCTGGCCATTTACGGCGCGCCGATTTATGTCCGCCATGAAGTGGTGCATAACCGCTATGTGGTGGATAGTCTGCGCGAGCGCGGCGCTATTTTTATAGAACAAATCAGCGAAGTGCCAGATGGCGCGATCCTGATTTTCTCAGCTCACGGAGTGTCTCAGGCAGTACGTAATGAGGCGAAGGGTCGCGACCTCACGGTGTTTGATGCAACCTGTCCGCTGGTGACGAAAGTGCATATGGAAGTCGCGCGAGCCAGCCGTCGCGGTGAAGAGTCGATCCTGATCGGCCACGCCGGGCACCCGGAAGTCGAAGGCACAATGGGGCAGTACAGCAACCCGCAAGGGGGAATGTATCTGGTTGAATCACCAGATGATGTGTGGACGCTGGACGTTAAAAACGAAGCGAAGCTGTCGTTTATGACGCAAACCACGCTCTCAGTGGACGACACATCTGATGTGATTGACGCGCTACGTAACCGTTTCCCGAAAATTGTCGGACCGCGTAAAGACGATATCTGCTATGCCACCACTAACCGACAGGAAGCGGTTCGTGCGCTGGCGGAACAAGCGGATGTGGTACTGGTGGTCGGTTCAAAAAACTCCTCTAACTCCAACCGCCTGGCCGAGCTGGCGCAGCGTATGGGCAAAGCGGCATACCTGATCGACGATGCGACCGATATCCAGGAATTGTGGGTGAAAGAGGCGAAGTGCGTGGGTGTCACCGCCGGAGCTTCTGCACCGGATATCCTGGTGCAGAACGTGATTACTCGCCTACAGGAGTTTGGCGGCGGGGAACCTGTTCCGCTGGAAGGACGTGAAGAGAACATTGTTTTCGAAGTGCCTAAAGAGCTGCGTGTGGATGTTCGTGAAGTAGAGTAAAACTTTCACTTATCTATTATGAGAAGATGCCAGACTTAACGTCTGGCATTTTTTTTGGAGAAACCATGCGCTTACCGATCATTCTTGATACCGACCCCGGCATTGATGATGCCGCTGCTATAGCCGCCGCGCTGTTTGCCCCTGAGCTGGATCTGCAACTGATGACCACGGTGGCAGGTAACGTTTCTGTGGAAAAAACCACTCGTAACGCGCTACAACTGCTACATTTCTGGAATGCGGATATCCCGCTGGCACAAGGGGCATCAATGCCGTTGCTGCGACCGCTACGCGACGCGGCTTCTGTACACGGTGAGTCCGGTATGGAAGGATATGAGTTTGTCGAACATAACCGTCAGCCGCTAGTAAAACCCGCCTTTCAGGTGATCCGTGATGCATTGATGAGCTCTCCTGAACCCCTCACCCTGGTTGCTATTGGTCCGTTAACTAATATTGCATTGCTGCTGATGCACTATCCGGAATGTGCGTTCAATATTCGTCGTCTGGTGATCATGGGCGGTTCCGCGGGTAGGGGAAACTTTACGCCAAATGCGGAGTTTAATATTGCTATCGATCCTGAAGCGGCAGCAAAAGTATTCCAGAGTGGGCTGGAGATTGTGATGTGCGGGCTGGATGTTACTAATCAGGCAGTACTCGCACCAGATTATCTGGCGACATTGCCTGAGTTGAACCAGACCGGGAAAATGCTGCATGCGCTGTTCAGTCATTACCGCAGTAGTAGCATGAATACAGGGCTGCGTATGCACGATCTCTGCGCCATTGCCTGGCTGGTGCATCCGGATCTGTTCACAATGAAGCCGTGCTTTGTGGCAGTAGAAACGCAGGGTGAATACACGTCGGGTACGACGGTGGTGGATATTGAAGGACGACTTGGTCAACCGGCAAATGCACAGGTGGCGCTGGATCTGAACGTTGAAGGTTTTCAACAGTGGGTTGCTCACGTGTTGGCGCTGGCCCCCTGATTTCTGCACGATATGACGCTGCTTTTTCCGTAGTGTCATGTCTTTTACTGATATCTCTCCCTGTTTATCATTAAATTCTAATTATCGACGTTTTCGGCTGGCGGCGCAGCGATGCGCTGGTTAATCTGAAAATGATTTACGTGAAATTAACAAAAGAGAATAGCTATGCATGATGCACAAATCCGCGTTGCCATCGCGGGAGCCGGGGGGCGCATGGGGCGTCAGTTGATTCAGGCCACCCTCGGCATGGATGGCGTACAGCTGGGCGCGGCGCTGGAGCGTGAAGGCTCATCCTTGCTGAGTAGCGATGCCGGAGAGTTGGCAGGAGCCGGGAAAACGGGCGTTACTGTGCAGAGTAGCCTTGAGGCGATCAAAGATGATTTCGATATTTTTATCGATTTTACTCGCCCGGAAGGCACTTTGACGCATCTGGCATTTTGTCGCCAGCATGGAAAAGGGATGGTTATTGGGACGACTGGCTTTGATGATGCAGGCAAACAAGCTATTCATGATGCTGCTCAGGAGATTGGCATTGTATTCGCCGCTAACTTTAGCGTGGGTGTCAATGTCATGCTGAAGCTTCTGGAAAAAGCGGCGAAAGTGATGGGTGATTACACCGACATTGAAATCATCGAAGCCCACCACCGTCATAAAGTAGATGCGCCGTCAGGCACAGCGCTGGCGATGGGAGAAGCGATTGCCGGGGCACTGGATAAAGATCTCAAAGATTGCGCTGTCTATAGCCGTGAAGGTTACACCGGTGAACGTGTACCTGGCACCATTGGTTTTGCCACAGTGCGTGCAGGGGACATCGTCGGGGAACATACCGCGATGTTCGCTGATATTGGCGAACGTATCGAGATTACGCACAAGGCTTCCAGCCGTATGACGTTTGCTAATGGAGCGGTGAGATCGGCCATCTGGCTTAAATCTAAGTCAAATGGTCTTTTTGACATGCGTGATGTGCTTGATTTACGCAGTTTATAGGCATTATTTATCCTTCGTGATGTGGTTATTGTAATCATAATTAGTTGATTACATGGGGCAATATTTTATTGCCCTTTTATTTTTGATTGTTTTTGTGTGTTTTTGTCCTGAGTTGATTAATTTGAAACATTTACCTACAGTATTTTGTAGATTAAATGTAAATTTTGACCAAATGGTCTACTTTTTTTCATGTGTAAGCTATTTTTCACGCTCGATAAGTTCCGCAAGCGTTTTCCACCCCCACTTAGCTGATCTTTTTGCCTGTTAAATCGCATGTTTCATTCCAGTTGCGTAAAATAATAATAAAAATTGCCCTTTTGGGTAGACTTTTAGCTGGGCTGTCTCTAGAATGCCGCCGTTTGCCAGAAATCCATAGGTAAGCAAATTTGCATTGATTCATTCTGTCTTAATGAATTAATATGCAAATAAAGTGAGTGAATATTCTCTGGAGGGTGTTTTGATTAAGTCAGCGCTATTGGTTCTGGAAGACGGAACCCAGTTTCACGGTCGGGCCATAGGGGCAACAGGTTCGGCGGTTGGGGAAGTCGTTTTCAATACTTCAATGACCGGTTATCAAGAAATCCTCACTGATCCTTCCTATTCCCGCCAAATCGTCACTCTTACTTATCCCCATATCGGCAATGTCGGCACCAATGAAGCCGATGCAGAATCTTCTCAGGTACATGCGCAAGGTCTGGTCATCCGCGACCTGCCACTGATTGCCAGCAACTTCCGCGATACTGAAGACCTCTCTTCTTACCTGAAGCGTCACAACATTGTGGCGATTGCCGATATTGATACCCGTAAGCTGACTCGTCTGCTGCGTGAAAAAGGCGCACAGAATGGCTGCATCATTGCAGGGGATAACCCGGATGCAGCTCTGGCGCTGGAAAAAGCGAAAGCCTTCCCAGGCCTGAACGGAATGGACCTGGCGAAAGAAGTCACCACTGCGGAGCCTTACAACTGGACGCAGGGGAGCTGGACGCTGGCAGGTGACCTGCCAGAAGCGAAATCTGCAGATGAACTCCCGTTCCATGTTGTGGCTTATGATTTTGGTGCTAAACGCAATATTCTGCGCATGTTAGTGGATCGCGGCTGTCGCCTGACGGTGGTGCCGGCGAAGACCTCCGCAGAGGAAGTACTGAAGATGAATCCGGACGGTATTTTCCTGTCCAACGGTCCTGGTGACCCGGCTCCGTGCGACTACGCTATCGACGCGATTGGAAAATTCCTCGAAACCGATATTCCGGTATTCGGCATCTGCCTCGGCCATCAGCTACTGGCGCTGGCGAGCGGTGCTAAGACTATCAAGATGAAGTTTGGCCACCACGGCGGCAACCATCCGGTTAAAGATATTGATAACAACACCGTGATGATTACTGCACAAAACCACGGCTTTGCGGTGGATGAAGCGTCGCTGCCTGCAAACCTGCGCGTAACGCATAAATCGCTGTTCGATGGCACCCTTCAGGGTATCCACCGCACTGATAAACCGGCGTTCAGCTTCCAGGGCCACCCGGAAGCCAGTCCGGGGCCGCATGATGCTGCGCCGCTGTTCGACCACTTTATCGAGTTAATTGAGCTTTACCGTCAGTCCGCGAAATAATCAGGAGTTAATAGAGCCATGCCAAAACGTACAGACATAAAAAGTATCCTGATTCTGGGCGCGGGTCCGATTGTTATCGGCCAGGCGTGTGAGTTTGACTATTCCGGTGCGCAGGCATGTAAGGCCCTGCGTGAAGAGGGTTACCGCGTTATTCTGGTAAACTCCAACCCGGCAACCATCATGACCGACCCGGAAATGGCCGATGCTACCTACATCGAGCCGATTCACTGGGAAGTTGTGCGTAAGATTATCGAAAAAGAACGCCCGGATGCGGTACTGCCGACCATGGGCGGCCAGACTGCGCTGAACTGTGCACTGGAACTTGAGCGTCAGGGCGTACTGGCTGAATTCGGTGTGACCATGATTGGGGCAACGGCGGATGCGATTGATAAAGCTGAAGACCGCCGTCGCTTCGATATCGCGATGAAGAAAATCGGCCTCGACACTGCGCGTTCTGGTATCGCACATACCATGGAAGAAGCGCTCGCGGTTGCCGCTGATGTTGGCTTTCCGTGCATTATCCGGCCTAGCTTCACCATGGGCGGCACCGGTGGCGGTATCGCTTATAACCGCGAAGAGTTTGAAGAAATTTGCGAACGCGGGTTGGATCTTTCCCCAACCAAAGAGCTGCTGATTGATGAGTCGCTGATTGGCTGGAAAGAGTACGAGATGGAAGTGGTACGTGATAAAAACGACAACTGCATCATCGTCTGCTCCATCGAAAACTTCGACGCTATGGGCATCCATACTGGTGACTCCATCACCGTAGCTCCGGCGCAAACGCTGACCGATAAAGAATACCAAATCATGCGTAACGCCTCGATGGCGGTACTGCGTGAAATCGGCGTGGAAACCGGTGGTTCTAACGTCCAGTTTGCGGTGAATCCAAAAAATGGTCGTCTGATTGTTATCGAAATGAACCCGCGTGTTTCTCGATCGTCGGCGCTGGCATCAAAAGCGACCGGTTTCCCGATTGCGAAAGTGGCGGCAAAACTGGCGGTCGGTTATACCCTCGACGAACTGATGAATGACATCACGGGCGGTCGTACTCCGGCTTCCTTTGAGCCGTCTATCGACTACGTCGTGACCAAAATCCCACGCTTTAACTTCGAGAAATTCGCCGGCGCCAACGACCGTCTGACTACTCAGATGAAATCTGTTGGTGAAGTGATGGCGATTGGTCGCACCCAGCAGGAATCTTTGCAGAAAGCACTGCGCGGTCTGGAAGTGGGGGCTACCGGTTTCGACCCTAAAGTGAGCCTGGATGACCCGGAAGCGCTGACCAAGATTCGCCGTGAGCTGAAAGATGCGGGCGCTGAGCGTATCTGGTATATCGCCGATGCGTTCCGCGCAGGCCTGTCCGTCGATGGTGTCTTCAACCTGACCAACATCGACCGCTGGTTCCTGGTACAAATTGAAGAACTGGTGCGTCTGGAAGAAAAAGTGGCGGAGCTTGGCATCAACGGGCTCAATGCTGACTTCCTGCGTGCTCTTAAGCGTAAAGGCTTTGCCGATGCGCGTCTGGCAAAACTGGCGGGCGTGCGCGAAGCGGAAATCCGCAAGCTGCGCGAACAGTATAATCTGCACCCGGTTTATAAGCGTGTAGATACCTGCGCCGCAGAATTTGCCACCGATACCGCTTATATGTACTCCACCTATGAAGATGAATGCGAAGCGAACCCAACGCAGGATCGCGACAAAATCATGGTCCTGGGTGGTGGTCCGAACCGTATCGGTCAGGGTATTGAATTCGACTACTGCTGCGTACATGCTTCGCTGGCACTGCGTGAAGACGGCTACGAGACCATCATGGTTAACTGTAACCCGGAAACTGTCTCTACCGACTACGACACTTCTGACCGTCTGTACTTTGAGCCGGTAACTCTGGAAGACGTGCTGGAAATCGTGCGCATCGAGAAACCAAAAGGTGTCATCGTCCAGTACGGCGGCCAGACCCCGCTGAAGCTGGCGCGTGCGCTGGAAGCCGCAGGTGTGCCGGTTATCGGCACCAGCCCGGATGCAATTGACCGTGCAGAAGACCGTGAAAGATTCCAGCACGCGGTTGACCGTCTGAAACTGAAACAACCCGCGAACGCCACCGTCACCGCCATCGAACAAGCAGTTGAGAAGGCGAAAGAGATTGGCTATCCGCTGGTGGTGCGTCCATCCTACGTTCTCGGCGGTCGCGCGATGGAAATCGTCTACGACGAAGCCGACTTACGTCGCTACTTCCAGACGGCAGTTAGCGTCTCCAACGACGCGCCGGTACTTCTGGACCGTTTCCTGGATGACGCGGTAGAAGTGGATGTGGATGCTATTTGCGACGGCGAAATGGTGCTGATTGGTGGCATCATGGAACACATCGAACAGGCTGGCGTTCACTCCGGTGATTCAGCATGTTCCCTGCCAGCCTACACGCTGAGCCAGGAAATTCAGGATGTAATGCGCCAGCAGGTGCAAAAGTTGGCCTTCGAACTGCAGGTTCGTGGTCTGATGAACGTCCAGTTTGCGGTGAAGAATAACGAAGTCTACCTGATTGAAGTCAACCCGCGTGCGGCGCGTACGGTACCGTTTGTGTCGAAGGCGACGGGGGTTCCGCTGGCGAAAGTGGCTGCACGAGTGATGGCAGGTAAAACGCTGGCACAGCAGGGCGTCACCAAAGAAGTTATCCCACCGTACTACTCGGTAAAAGAAGTGGTGCTGCCGTTCAACAAATTCCCGGGCGTTGACCCCCTTTTAGGGCCAGAAATGCGCTCTACCGGTGAAGTGATGGGCGTTGGCCGCACCTTTGCGGAAGCGTTCGCTAAGGCACAGTTGGGTAGCAGCTCCACCATGAAAAAACAGGGCCGCGCTTTACTCTCTGTTCGCGAAGGCGACAAAGAGCGCGTCGTCGACCTTGCGGCCAAACTGCTGAAGTTTGGTTTTGAGCTGGATGCCACGCACGGTACAGCGATTGTTCTGGGGGAGGCCGGGATTAACCCGCGTCTGGTGAATAAAGTGCATGAAGGTCGCCCGCACATTCAGGACCGTATCAAGAATGGCGAATACACCTACATCATCAACACCACGGAAGGTCGTCAGGCGATTGAGGATTCCAAGCTGATTCGTCGCAGTGCGCTGCAGTACAAAGTGCATTATGACACCACCCTGAACGGTGGTTTTGCCACGGCGATGGCGTTGAATGCGGATGCCACAGAGAAGGTGACGTCTGTTCAGGAAATGCACGCGCAGATCAATAAATAATATCTGGATGGTCCGGTGATAATTGCGTTAAGCGGACTTTAAATATAATTCGAAACGGTTTCTGTAAAGGAGCCGTTTTTTTTTGCTCTATCAGGTCATTCCTGGATAAATAGAATTCCATAACCACATTTTCAATGTAATAAGCGCGATGTTGCTCACACTAATCAACATTCAAGTCGCATACTATCCTTTATATACACAATTTTAATATGGCTTTGTTTTTATTAATTTTGGACAAGCCGTAGCCAGATTTTTAATTTGTGAAATGGTGCGCTTATGTGTGAAGAATATGTTGAAAGACCGCTTTATTTGTTAATTGCCGATTGGATTATGGCAGAAGATCGTTGGGTGACGGCAAAAGAAATTTCCCGTCATTTCGATATTGAACATTGCAAAGCGATTAATACGCTCTCTTATATTCTTTCGGAAGTGAGTGAAATTGTTTGTGAAGTTAAGATGATCCCTAATCAGCTTGCTGGTCGCGGATGTCAGTGTCAGCGCCTGGTGAAAGTTGTGAGAATTGATCCTCAGCTTTATAGCCGATTGAGCCACGGTCTGCAGGAAAAAAGAGTGAGTGTAGGGAAAACGCCACGGATGTCGGCTGTTCCCCCTAGTGAGCTTAATCGCGAGCAGAAATGGCAGATGATGCTGTCAAAAAGTATGCGTCGGTAATCTTTTCTTTGCCGGATGGTGCTTATGCTTATCCGGCACCATCAGGAAGCCGTTTTGGGCTTTACCTCCGTTGTGCCTTTGAGGCGTGGACGGTTTTCTTCGACCTGCGTTAACGGCTGGGTTTCATGTAACCCAGCCCTACAGCGCACAGCGAGATCCTGATACTCCCTGGTATTCATTCGCTTCCACTGCAATTCCTGATCCGTCACTTCTCGTATTACCCGGGCGGGTGCCCCAACCAGTAATTGCCTTGGTTCGCCAGTAAATCCTGCTTTAACAAAGCTCATGGCGGCGACAATGCTTTCTTCGCCTATCACGGCACCGTCCATAATTACGCTGTTCATGCCAACCAGCGCATCGCGACCAATCACGCAGCCGTGCAGGATCGCGCCGTGTCCGATGTGTCCGTGCTCATGCACAATGGTATCGGTGTCGCAGTATCCATGCATGATGCAGCTATCCTGCAGATTGGAGCCTGCTTCAAGGATCAGACGACCATAGTCGCCGCGCAGTGAAGCGAGTGGGCCAATATAGACACCCGCACCGACAATTACATCGCCAATCAGCACAGCACTGGGATGAACATAAGCAGACGGGTGTACCACGGGGATAAGACCTTCAAAAGCGTAATAGCTCACGATATTCCTTATTTTTACCGGATGGCGGTATACGGTATTTGTTGGCCGGATAAGCGAAGCCTATCCGGCATGACAACATTAACGACCTTTCCACACCGGATCGCGTTTTTCGGCAAACGCCTGCGGACCTTCAAGCGCATCTTCAGAGTGCAACACCGCCGGGTAGTGTTTCAGCACACCACTGCGGATATAGCGGTAGCCTTCTTCTACTGGCATTTCACTGGTAGCACGGTAAATCTCTTTTAGCGCTGCGATAGCCAGTGGGGCGCTATTCACCAGCTGTTGTGCCAGTTCGCGCGCACTGTCTATAAGCTCGCTTTGGTTGACGACACGGTTTACGATCCCCCAACGTAGAGCTTCTTCGGCGCTCATCCGTCTGCCGGTCATCACCATTTCGTTGACGATAGCCGGTGGCAGCAGCTTGGGCAAACGGAGCACTCCGCCACTGTCAGGCACAATACCGAGCTTCGCTTCCGGCAGCGCAAAGCTGGCGTTTTCTGCACAGACGATAAAGTCCGCAGCCAGTGCCAGCTCGAAACCACCGCCAAAGGCATAGCCGTTTACTGCCGCTATGACAGGCTTGTTGAGGTCGAAAATTTCGGTTAAACCGGCGAAGCCGCCAGGACCAAAATCAGCATCCGGAGCTTCACCTTCTGCCGCCGCTTTTAAGTCCCAACCGGCGGAAAAGAATTTCTCTCCGCCGCCGGTGATGATAGCCACGCGTAATTCAGGATCGTCACGGAAATTAAGAAAAGCCTCTCCCATTTCAAAACTGGTTTTGGCATCAATGGCATTCGCCTTTGGTCTGTCCAGCGTAATTTCCAGAATCGGGCCATTGCGGGTCAGATGTAATGATTCACTCATAGTTCATCTCCAAAAATATACCCTTCGTTTTTCAGGCTGCATTTTTGTTAGCTGCGCCCGCTCACCCAATTCACATAGTTATCTATGCTCCTGGGATGAGCGGACTTGCCGTCTCAATGCAACTCGAAATCTATTGGGTATAGATTTCCCGGCAGGAGGAATTCCCGCCAGAGGGGTTATTTCAGATTTTTTTTGATTATTTTTCCTGAACAATTACGCGGCAGGTCGGTTCGTATCTCCATAAAAGAGGGAACCTTAAATTTCGCCATATTGTGTTCGCAGAAGCTGAAGAATTCTGCTTCGCTTAATGTTTCACCTTCATTCAGTACGATAAAAGCTTTAATCGCCTCATCACGGATAGAGTCCTTAATACCGACAACGACGATGTCCTGAATTTTGGGGTGGGCGGAGATAATATTTTCCAGTTCGACACAGGAGACATTTTCTCCACCGCGTTTAATCATGTTGCAGCGCCTGTCGACGAAATAGAAAAAACCATCTTCATCCTGGTAACCTGAATCGCCGGTATGCAGCCAACCCTCAGGCTCCAGCGCTTTGGCCGTCGCATCCGGTTGTGCATAGTACTCTTTGAAGATCGTTTTACCCGGTACGCCCTTAATACAGATTTCGCCAATTTCTCCGGCGGGTAGGGGACGGTTTTGATCGTCGCGGATTTCTGCTTCATAGCTAAAGCCCACTCGCCCAATAGAGGGCCAGCGTCGTTTATCCCCCGGACGGTCTCCAATAATGCCGACAATCGTTTCTGTCATGCCGTAGGAGGTCAGGAGTCTGACGCCAAACCGTGCGATAAAGTCATCCTTCTCCTGTACCGATAAATTGAGATAGAACATCACTTCGCGCAGATGATGCTGCTTGTCCGTGGATGCAGCGGGCTGCACCATCAATGTTCTGATCATCATCGGAATGCATTCTGTAACCGTCGCCTGATATTTACGTACCTGCTCCCAGAAGGCCCGGGCGCTGTATTTCTCTATCAGAACAAAGGTACTGCCTGCAGAGAATGCCGCCATTGCTGCCGTACACTGGCAGTCGATATGAAAGGCGGGCATCACCGTCAGGTACACATCATCGTCGCGCAGGGCGCATTGCCAGGAGGAGTAGTAGCCAGCAAAACGCAGGTTATAGTGGGTAATGACCACCCCTTTGGGACGCGAGGTGGTTCCTGAGGTGAACAGGATTTCCGCCGTATCGTCAGTGGATAACGCAGGCGCATAACACAGCGTTGCTGGCTGTTGGTTTTTCAGGTCGGAAAAGTGACTTACGCCGTCGTCAGCTGGAACATGATCGCTAATCAAACAGATGTGATTGAGCGGAGTCTCATTTTCCAACTTTATCTGGCGATACATGGGATAAAACTGGGTGCTGGTGACCAGCAGACTGACCTGGCTGTTTTGCAGGATCCAGGCACTTTCCTCTCCCAGTAAGCGGGCATTAATCGGTACCATAATGGCGCCAATTTTTGCCAGCCCAAACCAGCAAAAAATGAATTCCGGGCAGTTATCCAGATGCAATGCGACCTTATCGCCTTTGCGGATCCCCAGGGAATGAAAAAGATTTGCCGTGCGGTTAATCTCTTCATTAAGCGAGGCATAACTAAACTGTCGAACGTTTCCTTCACAGGATTCGAAAATAAGCGCCGTTTTATCTCCGTACACCCCGGCCAGGTCGTCCCACATCTGACGTAAGTTTTGTCTGCCAACGATATCCATATTACTTATCCACTGAAATCAGGCGTGAGCGCTAACCAAACGAACTGGCCAGCGCGTCGCGTTTAATCCTCAACTCTGGCCAGGCCTTTGCCGACCAGCTCATTAATGTCTGCTTCGCTATAACCGATATTTTTCAGAATGGCGGCGGTATCCATGCCGTGTGATGGCATGCCACGCCAGATTTTCCCCGGGTTGTTTTTGAATTTCGGCATGATGTTCGGTCCTTTACAGGTGCGACCGTCCATCGTTTGCCACTGGGTAATCGATTCACGGGCAACGTACTGCGGGTTATCTTCCAGTTCAGGAATGGTCAGCACTTTCGCACAAGCGATATTCAGTTCCGCAAAGCGCGCCTGCACTTCAGCGATGGTGTGCGTTGCCAGCCAGGCGTCCAGTTTCTCCTCGACTAACGGACCATATGGACATTCAACGCGGTGGATAAGCTGCGTTCCTTCCGGCACTTCAGGCGTACCGAGAATGTGCGCCAGTCCAATATCCTTAAAGCATTCGTTGATTTGCGTGATACCAACCAGTTCCATGACGATGTAACCATCGGCACATTTATACAGGCCGCAACCGGCATAATAGGGGTCTTTGCCTTTGGTCATTCGCGGACATATTTCGCCGCCGTTGAAATAATCCATCATGAAGTACTGGCCCATACGCAGCATCACTTCATACATGGCAACATCAATACTTTCGCCTTTACCGGTCTCACGCACTTTGTGCAGCGCCGCGAGTGCTGCTGTGGTTGCGGTCATACCTGAGAAGTAATCGGCTGTGTAGGGGAAGGCAGGCATGGGCTGATCAACGTCGCCGTTCTGGATCAGATAGCCGCTGAATGCCTGAGCAATGGTGTTGTAAGCGGGGAGATTGGTGTACTCATCGGTACCAAACTGGCCGAAGCCGGAAAGATGGGCAATAACCAGTTTCGGGTTATGTTGCCACAGCACCTCGTCGGTAATACCACGACGAGCGAAGGCCGGGCCTTTACTGGCTTCAATGAAAATGTCGGTGGTTTCCATTAACTTCAGAAACGCTTCCCGCCCCTCATCTTTGAAAATATTGAGCGAAAGAGCGTGCAGGTTGCGGCGTGATAGCTGCGGATAGTTAGGTTGTACTCGGATGGTATCGGCCCAGGCGACGTTTTCAATCCAGATAACTTCAGCACCCCATTCGGCAAACATTTGTCCGGCGAACGGCCCGGCAATTTCGATCCCTGAGAAGACCACGCGTAATCCGGACAGTGGTCCAAAAGCGGGCATTGGTAGACGGTTCATAAATTAGCTCCTGGCAGTGAGTTGTAGGCCCGGTAAGCTCAGCGCTACCGGGCATGTTTCCGGATGAGGGCTTAGCTCTCTCTCCGGCCTACAGATGCGCCGACTTAACGGTATTGTTTCAATACCGAACGGCCCAATGTCAGGATCTGCATTTCATCAGAGCCCCCGGACACGCGGTCAACGCGCAGGTCACGCCAGAAACGTGTGATGCGATGGTTGCCCGCGATACCGACACCACCCAGCACTTGCATGGAGGTATCTACCACTTCAAATGCGGCATTGGCGCAGAAGTATTTGCACATTGCTGCATCACCAGAGGTGATGGTACCGTTATCCGCTTTCCACGCGGCTTCCAGCAGCATGTTTTTCATCGAGTTAAGTTTGATCGCCATGTGCGCAAACTTCTCCTGAATCAGCTGGAAGCGTCCAATAGCTTCGCCAAACTGCACACGTTGATTCGCGTAGCGTGCCGCATCTTCAAACGCACACATTGCTGTACCGTAGTTAGTCAGTGCGACGAGGAAACGCTCGTGGTCAAACTCTTCTTTTACGCGGTTGAAACCATTACCTTCCCGACCGAACATGTCTTTTTCGTCCAGCTCTACGTCATCAAAGGTGATTTCACAGCAGCTATCCATACGCAGGCCGAGCTTCTCCAGCTTGTTGACCTTGATACCCGCTTTGCTCATGTCAACAAACCACTCGGTATAAACAGGTTTATCCGGCGATGCTCCATCTCTTGCCATTACCACGATGTACGGGGTATAGGCGCTACTGGTGATGAAGCACTTACTGCCATTAAGATAAACCTTACCATTTTTGCGTGTATAAGTGGTTTTCAGACTGCCAACATCCGATCCTGCTCCCGGTTCTGTAATCGCGGAGTTCCACATCTGCTTACCGGTGCCCTGGAACGCCATGATTTTATCAATTTGCTCCTGGGTTCCTTCACGCAGGAAAGTGTTAAAACCACCTGGCAATTGGTACAGCACGTAGGTTGGAGCGCCAAGACGACCCAGTTCCATCCAGACAGCGGCAACGGTGACGAATCCCGCTTCCAGACCGCCGTGTTCTTCCGGGATCAAAAGGCTGTCGATGCCCATATCCGCCAGTGCTTTCACAAAACGCTCTGGGTAGACGCTATCGCGATCGCACTCGGCAAAATAAGCTTCCCAGTTCTCACTGGCCATCAGTTCACGAATACCAGCGACAAACAGCTCCTGCTCGTCATTCAAATTGAAATCCATCTTCAAGCCTCTTCAGTAATGGGTTAATTAAACTTATTTATCTTTCCAGTGCACTTTGGCGTCTTTAATAAAGGACAGCGTTACCATGATGTTGACGAAGAACAGCGGGCACCCACCGGCGATAATCGCAGTCTGTATGGGCTTCAATCCTCCCAGTGCCAACAGAACGATACCGATGACACCTACCAATACTGACCAGCCGATACGTACCAACAGCGGAGGTTCTTCACCATCGCGAACTTCACGGCAGGTGGACATCGCCAGGGTATATGAGCAGGCGTTGATGAGTGTGACGGTGGCGATAAAGCAGAGGATAAAGAATCCCCACATGGTGGCTGTGCTGAACGGCAATGCGGCCCAGGTTTCGATAATGGCGCGCGCCACTCCGTGCTGTTCAATCAGTTGTGGGATGTTGAGGATGTTTTTATCCATCAACAGCAGAGTGTTACTGCCAAGCACGGTCCACAGGATCCAGGTAGAGGCGGTCAAGCCCAACACCATCCCGAAGCACAGTTCACGCACGGTACGGCCGCGAGAGATACGGGCAAGGAAAATACTCATCTGGATGGCGTAAATGACCCACCATGCCCAGTAGAAGACGGTCCAGCCCTGTGGGAAGCCGCCTTTGCCGATGGCATCGGTATAGAACAGCATGCGCGGCAAGTACATCAGCAGCATACCGACAGAATCGGTGAAGTAGTTCATGATGAAGCTGGCACCGCTGACGATAAACACCCAGCCCAACATCAGAAAACTCAGGTAGCTACGCACATCGCTGGCGATTTTGACCCCTTTTTGCAGGCCACAAGCCACGCAAATTGCGTTCAAAATGATCCAGCAGGTAATGATGATTGCGTCTAATTGCAGCGTGTGCGGAATACCAAACAACCACTGCATACACTCGGTAACCAGCGGTGTCGCCAGCCCAAGACTGGTGCCCATTGCGAAGATCAGCGCGACCAGATAGAAGTTATCTACGATAGTGCCGAATAACCCTTTCGCGTGTTTTTCACCGACCAGGGGAACCAGCGTGGAGCTGGGACGGATAACATCCATCTTGCGTACAAAGAAGAAGTAGGCGAATGCCACTGAGAGGAAGCTATAGGTTGCCCACGGCAGAGGCCCCCAGTGGAACAAGCTGTAGGCCAGACCAATCTCTTTCGCCGGTGTCGATCCTGGCGTTAGCGCGAACGGCGGCGTGGAGATGTAGTAATAGATCTCTATCGAACCCCAGAACAGCACGGCGGCTGAGGTGCAGGAGGCAAACATCATAAAAATCCAGCTGGCTGTGCTGAACTCAGGTTTTTCGTCGCCTAATTTCTTTTTAGCATAGGGACCAAAGACCAACCAGAACCAGCCGAATAGCATAACGACCATATACCATTCAAATGCCCAACCCCAGACATTGGTGACGTAACTGAACACCGCATTAATAACAACATTAGCGGCATCAAGATCTCTTACTGTTAGCCAACAAAGTATTCCGACAATTATTAACGGCGGAAAGAAAACCTTTGGTTCAATTCCCGATTTTTTCTTTTCATTTTTCATAAGTGAATTCCAGTTTGAAAACGAAATTTATTTAGCGTTCCCTTTTTTGCTGTTTTGTATATTTATTATTAATAATTTGTTGATAACTATTTAACCTCTGGGGCGCCTCAGTGAGTAACTCATAATGGGTATTCATTACGGGGCATTCTGTTAACTGTGTCACACTTTTATTTCTGGTGTGTTTTGCTTTGTTTTTACTTTATTTTTATTGAAAATCATGTGCTTATGTCTGTTCTTTGGGTGTTTTTAGCGAACTGCCTTTCAATATTGGTGATCCAGAAAACAATATTGAAAGTTTTCATATTTGTTTGCATCTTTTCAATATTGGTGAGGCACGTAACACTATTGAAAGTTGCAAATATCAATGTGTGACATTTTCAATATTGGTGATTAAGGTTTTATTTCCGAATTAAAGAGCGTGATATCTGTATTTAACACTGCCGATATGAATAACGTTTCCTTCATGATTTCTGGAGATGCAATGAAGATAATTACTTGCTACAAATGCGTGCCTGATGAACAGGATATTTTGATTAATAATGCTGATGGTTCACTGGATTTCAGTAAAGCGGATGGCAAAATCAGTCAGTACGATCTGAATGCGATAGAAGCGGCCTGTCAGTTAAAACAGCAACTGGGAGAAGCCCAGGTCGTCGCCTTGAGCGTAGGTGGTAAAGCGCTGACAAATGCAAAAGGCCGCAAAGATGTGCTCTCGCGCGGGCCTGATGAACTGATTGTCGTAATTGACGATCGGTTTGAGCAGGCGCTGCCGCAGCATACGGCGACCGCACTGGCTGCTGCCGCGCAAAAATCCGGTTTTGATTTGATCGTCTGCGGCGACGGATCTTCCGATCTTTATGCCCAGCAGGTTGGTCTGCTGGTGGGGGAAGCGCTGAATATTCCAGCGATTAACGGCGTGAGCAAGATCCTCTCTCTGGCTGATAACACCCTCATTGTTGAACGTGAGCTGGAAGATGAAATTGAAACCCTGAGCATTCCGCTCCCGGCAGTTATTGCGGTCTCAACAGATATCAACACGCCACAAATCCCTTCCATGAAAGCCATCCTCGGCGCAGCGAAAAAACCGGTTCAGGTCTGGTCGCCAGCGGACATTGAGCTCAATGCCGTGGAGGCGTATTCCGTACAACAGGTTGCAGCACCGAAGCAACGTGAGCGTCAGCGCGTTGTGATTGAAGGTGACGGTGAAGAACAGATTGCTGCGTTTGTCGAGAGTCTTCGCAAAATCATTTAATTATCAGGGGATGTTATGAACAAGTTTTCCAGTATCTGGGTATTCAGCGATACCCCTTCTCGTCTGCCGGAACTGATGAATGGTGCGCAGACTTTAGGTGAAAAAATCAACACGTTTGTGCTCAACGAAGCTGATAGTGCAGCGGCGTTCCAGCTTGGTGCGGATCATGTCTGGCTGCTCAGCGGTAAGCCAGATGATCGTATGGTGGAAGATTATGCCGGCGTGATGGCTGAGACTATTCGCCAGCACAGTGAAGGTGGTGCGGTGCTGTTGCCGAATACACGTCGCGGTAAGCTGCTGGCGGCGAAACTGGGTTTTCGTTTGTCTGCGGCGGTCTCTAACGATGCCAGTGCGGTGGCATTGCAGGACGGTAAGGCTGCGGTTAAACATATGGTCTACGGTGGACTGGCTATGGGCGCTGAAACGATCGCTTCGCCGTTTGCCGTGATGACGCTTAGCAGTGGGACATTTGACGCCCAACAACCCGATGCCTCCCGCAGTGGCGAGATGCATACCGTACAGTGGCAGGCTCCGACCACTGCCGTCACCCGTACCGCAACGCAGGCTCGTAAGAGCAATAGCGTTGATCTCGACAAAGCACGCCTGGTGGTCAGCGTGGGACGCGGTATTGGCAGCAAGGAGAATATTTCTCTGGCCGAAGCGCTGTGCCAGACCATTGGTGCTGAGTTGGCGTGCTCCCGTCCGGTAGCGGAAAATGAGAAGTGGATGGAGCATGAACGCTACGTCGGTATCTCCAACCTGATGCTCAAACCTGAACTGTATCTGGCCGTGGGGATTTCAGGACAGATCCAACATATGGTCGGTGCTAACGGTGCCCAGACTATTTTCGCCATCAACAAAGACAAAAATGCCCCGATCTTCCAGTACGCGGATTATGGCATCGTTGGCGATGCGCTGAAGATCCTGCCTGCATTAACGGCTGCATTAGCGCGCTAAACCATTTCGGCAGGGCGCTATATGCCCTGCCGCTGACAGGAGTTTTTATGTCTGAAGATATCTTTGATGCCATCATCGTGGGTGCAGGGCTGGCCGGTTCGGTTGCGGCGCTGGTGCTTGCCCGTGAGGGGGCTCAGGTGTTGGTTATCGAGCGTGGTAATTCTGCTGGCGCGAAGAATGTCACCGGTGGGCGCATCTACGCGCATAGCCTGGAGCGTATCATCCCCGGTTTTGCTGAACAGGCTCCCATTGAACGCATGATCACCCACGAAAAACTCGCCTTTATGACCGAACAAGGGGCGATGACGATGGATTATTGCAACGGTGAAGAAGCCGCGGCATCGCAGGTTTCTTACTCGGTATTGCGCAGTAAATTTGACGCCTGGTTGATGGAGCAAGCTGAAGAAGCAGGGGCCCAGCTTATCACCGGTATTCGCGTGGATAACGTTGTTCAGCGTGATGGCAAAGTCGTGGGTGTGGAAGCCGATGGCGATATTCTTGAAGCAAAAGTTGTGATCCTCGCTGATGGGGTGAATTCTCTGCTGGCAGAAAAGCTGGGAATGGCAAAGCGCGTTGAAGCCGCTCATGTTGCCGTTGGCGTGAAGGAGCTCATTGAATTACCGAAGTCGGTAATTGAAGATCGCTTTCATCTGCAAGGGAATCAGGGGGCAGCCTGTCTGTTTGCCGGTTCACCGACCGATGGTCTGATGGGCGGTGGCTTCCTTTATACAAATGAAACAACCCTTTCTCTGGGGCTGGTGTGCGGTCTTCATCACCTGAAAGACGCTAAAAAATCGGTCCCACAAATGCTGGAAGATTTCAAACAGCACCCGGCTGTTGCTCCACTAATAGCGGGTGGCAAGCTGGTGGAGTATGCCGCCCACGTTGTACCGGAAGCAGGAATGAATATGCAGCCTGAGCTGGTTGGCGATGGTGTGTTGATAGCCGGTGATGCCGCAGGCATGTGCATGAACCTTGGCTTCACCATTCGCGGCATGGATCTAGCCGTGTCGGCAGGAGAGGCGGCTGCTAAGACGGTGCTCTCCGCCATGAAGCGCGATGATTTTAGCAAACAGGCGCTTACCGAATATCACCAGCATCTGGACGATGGCCCGATGCGCGACATGCGCATGTACCAGCGCTTGCCTGCATTCCTTGATAATCCACGCATGTTTACAGCTTATCCAGAGATGGCGGTTGGTATCGCCCGTGACCTGTTCACCGTTGATGGTTCGGCCCCTGTTCCTATGCGTAAAAAAATGCTGCGTCATGCGAAGAAAGTGGGCTTCATCAACCTGCTGAAGGATGGCCTTAAAGGAGTGACCGTATTATGACTTCTCCTGTCAACGTGGACGTCAAGCTGGGCGTCAATAAATTCAATGTGGATGAAGAAATCCCGCATATCATTCTGAAAACTGAGCCCGATCAACAGGTGCTGGACGTGTTAATTAAAGCCTGTCCGGCAGGACTGTATAAAAAACAGGACGATGGCAGTGTGCGTTTTGATTACGCCGGATGTCTGGAATGCGGTACATGTCGGATTCTTGGGCTTGATACGGCGCTGGAAAAATGGGAATACCCACGCGGGACGTTTGGCGTGGAGTTTCGCTACGGCTAATAAGTACAGGTTTGTGCACCCGTAGGCCGGATAAGACGCCTCTGTGTCGACATCCGGCAATAATAACGTGACGCCAGTGCCGGATAGCGGCGTATATGCCTCCTCCGGCCTGGATATAACGCTTTGCCCGTGTTGAAACAGGAAGTCGCTATGCAGCAGCCCAGGAACTTTGATGACATCAAATTTACCTCCATTCACCGCCGGATAATGCTGTGGGGAAGCGGTGGGCCGTTTCTGGATGGTTATGTGCTGGTGATGATAGGCGTTGCGCTGGAGCAGCTCACACCAGCATTGAAACTGGATGCCGAATGGATTGGCCTGCTGGGAGCCGGGACGCTGGCCGGGCTGTTCGTTGGTACATCACTGTTTGGTTATATCTCCGATAAGGTCGGACGGCGCAAAATGTTCATCATCGATATTATCGCCATTGGCGTGATATCGGCGGCGACAATGTTCGTCACATCTCCTGTTGAGCTGCTGGTAATGCGCGTGCTGATCGGTGTTGTTATTGGGGCAGATTATCCCATTGCGACCTCCATGATCACCGAGTTTTCCAATACCCGCCAGCGTGCTTTCTCCATCGGTTTTATTGCCGCTATGTGGTATGTCGGCGCCACCTGTGCCGATCTGGTCGGCTACTGGCTGTATGATGTTGAGGGGGGATGGCGCTGGATGCTGGGCAGCGCGGTGATCCCTTGCATTTTGATCCTGATTGGTCGCTTTGATCTGCCTGAATCACCACGCTGGCTGCTGCGTAAAGGCCGGGTAAAAGAGTGTGAGGAGATGATGATAAAGTTGTTCGGCGAACCGGTGGTGTTCGACGAAGAAGCGCCGCAGGAAACTCGTTTTCTCCAGTTGTTTAACCGTCGCCACTTCCCGTTTGTCTTGTTTGTTGCCGCAATCTGGACCTGCCAGGTGATCCCGATGTTTGCCATTTACACCTTTGGTCCACAGATTGTCGGGCTGCTGGGCCTCGGTGTCGGGAAAAGCGCCGCGCTGGGGAATGTGGTGATCAGCTTATGCTTTATGCTGGGATGTATTCCGCCGATGTTCTGGCTGAACAGTGCAGGTCGTCGACCGCTATTGATTGGCAGCTTCGTGATGATGACACTGGCGCTGGCTGTGCTGGGGCTGGTCCCGGATATGGGGGCATGGCTGGTGGTACTGGCATTTGCCGTGTATGCGTTTTTCTCGGGTGGGCCAGGGAATCTCCAGTGGCTATATCCCAATGAACTGTTCCCTACCGATATCCGTGCGTCAGCCGTCGGCGTGATTATGTCATTGAGTCGCATCGGGACCATTATTTCAACCTGGGCGCTCCCTGTGTTTATCACTAAATATGGGATCAATTCTGTGATGTTAATGGGAGCAGGGATTTCGCTAATAGGACTACTTATTTCCATTGCTTTTGCACCGGAAACGCGAGGGTTGACGCTCGCTCAGACGAGTCAAATGACGATTCGCACCAAGTCCGTATCCCGGGCCAGTTATTAGGAGTGTTCTGTATTTTCCCTGTTACTCAGTCAGTTAGCCTACAGTTAACGGGTATATCACTGAAAATGACTGAAAAGCAGGGAGAACACCATGCAAAAACATATTCTGATCACCTCTATTTTTACCGCAGCTGCTCTGTTTACCGTCGCCGGTTGTTCCTCTAACCAAGCGGTCAAAACCACTGATGGTAAAACGATCGTCACCGATGGCAAACCGCAGGTAGATGATGATACCGGCCTGGTATCGTATAAAAACGCGGAAACTGGCAAAACGGAACAAATCAACCGTGACCAGGTTAAAGACATGAGCGAACTTGACAACTAGTTCAGTTTTCTCCATTCAGCTACTCAATAATATTGACTTTTAGCCTGCTGATTAAGTGACTAAACTCACTGTTATTACAATAATGCAGTGATAGCAGGCTAATCATGATTCTCATCATTTACGCACATCCCTATCCGCAGCACTCGCATGCGAATAAGCGGATGCTTGAACAGGCAAGGACGCTGGAAGGCGTTGAAATTCGCTCGCTCTACCAACTCTATCCCGACTTCAATATCGATATCGCTGCTGAACAGGATGCACTGGCTCGCGCGAGCCTTATTATCTGGCAGCATCCTATGCAATGGTACAGCACACCCCCTTTACTCAAACTGTGGATGGATAAAGTTCTCTCCCACGGTTGGGCATATGGTCATGGGGGGACCGCGCTGCATGGTAAACATCTGCTGTGGGCGGTGACGACTGGTGGTGGGGAAAACCACTTTGAGATCGGTTCCCATCCGGGGTTTGACGTGCTCTCTCAGCCTTTGCAGGCGACAGCGATATATTGTGGTCTCAAGTGGCTCCCACCGTTTGCTATGCACTGCACGTTTATCTGTGATGACGAAACGCTACAGGCGCAGGCCCGTCATTACAAACAACGTTTGCTGGAATGGCAGGAGGCACACCATGGATAGCCATACACTAATACAGGCGCTGATTTATCTCGGCTCGGCGGCGTTGATTGTACCGATTGCCGTCCGACTGGGTTTAGGCTCTGTGCTGGGCTATCTCATTGCCGGATGTATCATTGGTCCGTGGGGGCTACGACTGGTCACAGACGCAGAGTCTATACTGCATTTTGCTGAAATCGGCGTAGTTCTGATGCTGTTTGTTATCGGTCTGGAGCTGGATCCGCAGCGTCTGTGGAAACTGCGTGCATCGGTTTTCGGCGGCGGCGCACTGCAAATGGTGGTCTGTGGTGGATTGATCGGCGTGTTCTGTATGTTCCTCGGCCTGCGCTGGCAGGTGGCGGAACTGATTGGTATGACGCTGGCGCTCTCCTCCACGGCCATCGCCATGCAGGCAATGAATGAACGCAACCTGATGGTTTCACAAATGGGGCGCAGTGCATTTGCCGTGCTGTTGTTCCAGGATATTGCCGCTATCCCGCTGGTAGCGATGATTCCACTACTGGCTGCGAGTGGTGCGTCGACGACGCTGGGAGCTTTCGCTCTGTCTGCGCTGAAAGTGGCTGGTGCGCTGGTCCTGGTGGTTCTGTTGGGGCGCTATGTCACCCGTCCGGCATTACGTTTTGTGGCGCGTTCTGGCCTGCGGGAAGTCTTTAGTGCCGTCGCACTGTTTCTCGTATTTGGCTTCGGCTTACTGCTAGAAGAGGTCGGACTGTCGATGGCAATGGGGGCGTTTCTGGCGGGCGTATTACTGGCGAGTTCTGAGTACCGCCACGCGCTGGAAAGCGATATCGAGCCGTTTAAAGGGCTGCTGTTGGGACTCTTTTTCATCGGCGTCGGCATGTCTATCGACTTTGGGACGCTGATTGATAATCCACTGCGTATTGTCACTCTGCTGGTGGGGTTCCTGGCGATTAAAACCATTATGTTGTGGATTATTGCGAAACCGCTGCGGGTGCCGAATAAGCAGCGTCGCTGGTTTGCCGTATTATTAGGACAGGGGAGTGAGTTTGCCTTCGTGGTGTTTGGCGCAGCGCAAATGGCAAATGTGCTCGATCCCGACTGGGCGAAAGCGTTGACGCTGGTGGTAGCACTCTCAATGGCGGCCACGCCGATTTTACTGGTTGTCCTGACGCGGCTTGAGAAATCGGCTACCGATGAAGAACGTGAGGCGGATGAAATTGACGAGGAACAACCCCGGGTGATTATCGCCGGATTTGGGCGATTCGGTCAGATAACCGGTCGTTTGCTGCTGTCGAGTGGAGTGAAGATGGTCGTGCTCGATCACGATCCGGACCACATTGAAACGCTGCGCAAATTTGGTATGAAGGTTTTTTATGGCGATGCGACCCGTATGGATCTGCTGGAGTCAGCTGGCGCAGCTAAAGCTGAGGTAATTATTAATGCTATCGACGATCCCGAAACCAGCCTGCAGTTGACCGAAATGGTGAAAACCCATTTCCCTCATCTGCAAATTATTGCTCGTGCGCGCGATGTTGATCATTACATCCGCTTGCGTCAGGCGGGAGTAGAGATGCCTGAACGTGAAACTTTTGAAGGTGCACTGAAAACCGGGCGCCTGGCACTGGAAGGTCTTGGGCTTGGGCGTTATGAAGCCCGTGAACGGGCCGATGTGTTTCGTCGCTTCAATACGTTGATGGTTGAAGAGATGGTGAAGGGGGAAAACGATGCGGTTTCCCGTGCGGCTGTCTATAAACGCACCAGTGCAATGCTGAGTGAAATTATTGCTGAGGATCGTCAGCATCTATCTTTAATTCAACGCCATGGCTGGCAAGGCACGGATGAAGGTAAACATACGGGCGACGTCGCCGATGAGCCGGAAGTGAAACCGTCAGCATAAGGTACAAAATGTGATGTTCTGCAAACTTTACTGCTAACTGACTGTTTTTGAACTACTGTAATGCTGGCGTACCACCTTAAATAGGTCGGTTCGCCAGCAGAACGAAAAATTTTCCTGCTCATCCTCTTTCCGCCAGTCGACGAAAGATTGCGCTTTCCGTATAGTGGCGACAATTTTTTTGTATCCGGGAAATATTCAATGATCAGTCTGATTGCGGCGTTAGCGGTAGATCGCGTCATCGGTATGGAAAACGCCATGCCGTGGAACCTACCTGCCGATCTCGCCTGGTTTAAACGTAATACCTTAAACAAGCCAGTTGTCATGGGACGCCATACCTGGGAATCCATCGGGCGACCGTTGCCAGGGCGTAAAAATATCGTCATTAGTAGCCAGCCAGGCACCGACGATCGCGTGCAGTGGGTGAAGTCTGTCGATGAGGCAATTGCTGCCTGTGGCGATGAACCTGAAATTATGGTGATTGGCGGTGGGCGTGTGTATGAGCAGTTTCTGCCGAAAGCGCAGAAATTGTATCTGACGCATATTGACGCTGAAGTAGAAGGGGATACGCATTTCCCGGACTACGAGCCGGATGACTGGGAATCTGTTTTCAGCGAATTCCATGATGCCGACGCGCAAAACTCTCACAGCTATTGCTTCGAGATTCTGGAACGTCGTTAATACACTATGTAGGCCTGATAAGCGAAGCGCCATCAGGCAATAGATGGCGTGAATGCCGGATAGCGGCGTAAATGCCTTATCCGGCCTACAGAATGCTCATCAGCCGTTTACAACTTCGCCCGGATCCAGATCTACATGGCGATTTGACGGCTGTACAAAGTATTGTTTGTCTTCCCAGCGCAGACAGGTGAGATCTCCCCCCCAGCAGCAACCAGTATCCAGCGCGTAAATACCTTCCGGAGTGCCTTTGCCCTCCAGCGATGCCCAGTGCCCGAATGCAATGCTATACGCTTCACTGACCGGGCCGGGGATGGCAAACCAGGGCTTCAGCGGAGCTGGGGCATCTTCCGGCGACTCTTTGCTGTACATATCCAGTTGACCGTTGGGGAAACAGTAACGCATACGGGTAAAGGCGTTGGTAATAAAACGTAATCGTGCCAGCCCCGTCAGCTCCTGCGTCCAGTTATTCGGCATGTCGCCATACATGGCATCAAGGAAGAATGGATAGGAGTCGCTCGACAGTACCGCTTCGACATCACGGGCACACTCCTTTGCGGTCTGCAGATCCCACTGTGGCGTAATACCTGCATGCGCCATCACCAGCTTCTTCTCTTCATCAACCTGCAACAGCGGTTGGCGACGTAACCAGTTAAGCAGCGCGTCGGCATCCGGTGCTTCGAGTAACGACGTGAGTCTGTCTTTAGGTTTATTGCGACTAATACCTGCAAATACGGCCAGCAGATGTAAATCATGATTACCTAATACCAACCGTACGCTGTCGCCAAGTGATTTGACATAGCGCAGCACGTCCAGCGAGCCAGGACCACGGGCGACCAAATCGCCGGTAAGCCATAAGGTATCTTTCCCAGGGGCAAAGTCTACTTGATGCAGCAATGCGATCAGTTCGTCGTAACAACCGTGAACGTCGCCAATGAGGTATGTCGCCATAGCTATTGTTTTAGTGAATGAGTGTTGGAACGGCGAGTCGGAATACGGGAATATCGATGGTAAAGGCGACGCCCTGCTCATCAATCATTTCGTAATGACCCTGCATGGTGCCCAGCGGCGTTTCAATAACCGCGCCGCTGGTGTACTGGTATTCTTCACCAGGTTCAATGTGGGGCTGAACGCCAACCACACCTTCGCCCTGAACTTCGGTTTCGCGGCCATGACCATTGGTAATCAACCAATAACGCCCCAACAGCTGCACTGGTGCTCGCCCCAAATTGCGGATGGTCACGGTATAGGCAAAAACGTAACGTTCATCATCAGGTGAGGATTGAGCCTCAATATAGACGCTTTGTACCTGAATACACACTCGGGGCGAATTGATCATGCTTAACTCTCCTTCGATGGCGCGTTTTCTGACAGATAGTTAGCCATCCGGCAGTATTGCGCGACAGAGATATTTTCTGCTCGCATCGCCGGATCAACCCCCAGCTCTGTCAATACTTCAACGCTGAACAGATTACCGAGGCTGTTACGTACCGTTTTGCGGCGCTGATTAAACGCTTCGGTCGTAATACGGCTCAGGACGCGAACATCTTTAACCGGGTATGGCATCGTGGCGTGAGGAACCAGACGCACTACCGCGGAATCTACTTTAGGTGCCGGTGTGAAGGCCGATGGCGGCACTTCGAGTACCGGGATAACCTGGCAGTAATATTGTGCCATGACGCTTAATCGACCATACGCTTTACTGTTTGGCCCTGCAACCAGACGATTGACCACCTCTTTTTGTAACATGAAATGCATGTCGGCAATGGCATCAGTATAGGTAAAAAGATGGAACATTAGCGGCGTGGAGATGTTGTAAGGCAGGTTGCCAAACACGCGCAGCGGCTGACCCATTGTCTGCGACAGTTCACCGAAGTTCATGGTCATGGCGTCTTGCTGATAGATGGTCAGCTTCGGCCCTAAAAACGGGTGCGTTTGCAGACGGGCTGCCAGATCGCGGTCCAGTTCAATGACGGTTAGCTTGTCCAGACGTTCACCTACCGGCTCGGTCAGTGCAGCAAGGCCCGGGCCGATTTCGACCATGGCCTGACCCTTTTGTGGGTTGATAGCAGAGACAATACTTTCGATCACAAACTGATCGTTGAGGAAGTTTTGCCCGAAACGTTTACGGGCTAAATGGCCCTGATGGACTCGATTATTCATTGGTATTAACAATCATTTTGATGGCGAGATTAAGCGCCGTAATAAAACTGCCGACATCGGCTTGCCCACGACCCGCAAGTTCAAGTGCGGTGCCGTGATCAACGGATGTGCGAATAAATGGCAGGCCCAGTGTGATATTCACACCGCGACCAAATCCCTGGTATTTTAGCACGGGGAGGCCTTGATCGTGGTACATTGCCAGCACGGCATCCGCGCTATTGAGATATTTGGGCTGAAACAGGGTGTCTGCGGGCAGTGGACCGTTTAACTTCATCCCCTGTGCGCGCATTTCATCGAGAACCGGAATGATTGTATCTATCTCTTCCGTACCCATATGACCGCCTTCACCCGCATGTGGATTAAGTCCACATACCAGAATATGTGGATCAGGGATACCAAACTTCGTGCGTAAATCATGATGCAGAATACCGATCACTTCCCGTAGTAACGCAGGCGTAATGGCATCGGCAACGTCCCTGAGCGGCAGATGCGTGGTCGCCAGAGCAACGCGCAGCTCCTCAGTTGCCAGCATCATCACCACTTTTTTCGCCTGTGAGCGCTCTTCAAAAAATTCGGTATGACCGGTGAACGGCACGCCAGCATCATTAATCACGCCCTTGTGTACGGGGCCTGTGATCAGAGCTGAAAATTCACCTTGCAGGCAACCGTCGCACGCACGAGCCAGCGTATCCACCACATACTGCCCATTTTCCACTACCAACTGACCCGGTACGGCAGGTGCGCGTAGCGCAATCGGGAGCAACGTCAATGTGCCCGCAGATTGTGGTCTGGCTGGTATATCTTGATTGTAGGGGAGGAGCGAGAGTGGTAAACCGAGCATCGCTGCCCGGTTAGAAAGGAGCGCGGCATCTGCACAGACGACGAGCTCTACCGGCCATTCACGCTGCGCAAGCTGAACGACCAGATCCGGACCAATCCCGGCGGGTTCGCCGGGAGTGATAATAACGCGTTGAGTACGGGTCATTAGTTGCTCAGAATTTTAACGTACGCGCTGGCGCGCTGTTCCTGCATCCAGGTCGCTGCTTCTTCCGAGAATTTACGGTTCATCAGCATGCGATAAGCACGGTCTTTCTGCGCCGCGTCAGTTTTATCAACGTTACGCGTGTCCAGCAGTTCGATCAGGTGCCAGCCAAAAGAGGAATGCACCGGTGCACTCATCTGGCCTTTGTTCAGTCGGGTCAGCGCATCGCGGAAGGCTGGATCGAAAATGTCTGCTGCAGCCCAACCCAGATCGCCGCCCTGGTTTGCCGATCCAGGATCCTGAGAGAACTCTTTTGCTGCTGCTGCAAAGGTCGTTTTACCGCTCTTAATATCCGCTGCGATTTGTTCCAGCTTCAGACGTGCCTGCTGATCGGTCATGATCGGCGATGGCTTCAGCAGAATATGGCGGGCGTGAACTTCAGTCACGGAGATGCTCTGACTCTGGCCACGCATATCATTAACTTTCAGAATGTGGAAGCCGACACCAGAACGAATCGGGCCGATAATGTCGCCTTTTTTCGCGGTGCTTAACGCCTGAGCAAAGATGCCTGGCAGTTCCTGAATACGACCCCAGCCCATCTGACCGCCTTTCAGCGCCTGCTGATCGGCAGAATAAGTGATGGCCAGCTTGCCGAAATCACTACCGTTACGCGCTTCGTCAACAACAGAGCGCGCCTGGCTTTCAGCTTCGTTAACCTGATCTGAGGTTGGGTTTTCCGGTAAAGGAATAAGAATGTGGCTCAGATTGAGTTCAGTGCTGGCATCATTTTGGTTGCCAACCTGCTGCGCCAGGGCATCAACTTCCTGCGGCAGGATCGTGACACGGCGGCGTACTTCATTGTTGCGCACCTCAGAGATAGTCATCTCTTTACGGATCTGGCTGCGATAGGTCGAATAGCTTAAGCCATCCTGAGCCAGACGGCTGCGCATTTGGTCCAGCGTCATGTTGTTCTGTTTGGCGATGTTAGCGATAGCCTGATCCAACTGCTCATCAGAGATTTTCACCCCCATCTTCTGACCCATCTGCAGAATAATTTGATCCATGATCAAACGTTCCAGGATCTGATGACGAAGCGTTGCATCGTCCGGAAGCTGCTGGCCAGCCTGACCTGCATTGAGTTTTACGGACTGCATTAAGCCATCGACGTCGCTTTCCAGAACGACGCCGTTATTGACGACGGCTGCGACTTTATCGACTACCTGTGGGGCAGCGAAACTGGTATTCGCGATCATGGCGATACCGAGAAGCAGCGTTTTCCAGTTCTTCATACTTTTTCCATTATTAATTAACCGCAATGCGGATTACGTAGTATACCCTTCGTCTTTCAAGCCGCATTTTTGTTGGCCGCCTTCACTCACCCCAGTCACTTACTGATGTAAGCTCTTGGGGATTCTCTCAGTTGCCGCCTCAATGCAGCTCGAAATCCATTGGGTATAAATCAGTCAGATCATAAAGCGCTTTGGTACGGCAATATGTTCGAACGCAACATTTGATTGGTGCCAAGGCCATAGTTAGAGCTCAGACCGCGCAGTTCGATATTAAAGCCGATCGTATTGTCATAAACTGCGTGTTGTTGGGTGTTATCCCAACCGTTCAGCTTACGTTCGTAGCCGAAGCGGATGGCGTAGCAGCAGGAGTTGTACTGCAAGCCCAGCATTGAGTCCGCTTCTTTGTTCACATTGGTATCAAAGTAGTAAGCACCGACAATCGACCAACGGTCGGCAATCGGGAAGCTTGCCACTGCGCCCACCTGCGAAATCCCGTTTTTATACTGCTCCGCTGTAGAGTAGTACGATGGCAGCGTAGCCTGAATATACTCAGAGCTGGCATAACGGTAATTCAACTGCAGCATGCGGTTTTCGTCACGACGATATTCGATGCTGCTGCTACTGGTGGCGACGCTGTCCAGACGGGTGTCGTACTGGATACCGCTGCGTAAACCCCAGCGATCGGAGATACGCCAGTAGGTATCGCCTGCCCATACCAGTGAGCCGGTTTTGTCGTCATTCTCCCATTTAATGTTGTCATCGCCGGTGCGAGACTCCGTGAAATAGTAGATTTGACCCACGGAAATATTAAAACGTTCAACGGCCGCGTCATCATATACGCGAGATGTGACACCGGTAGTGACCTGGTTGGCGGAAGCAATACGGTCCAGACCGCCATAAGTGCGGTCACGGAACAGGCCGCTATAGTCAGATTGCAGCAGTGAGGAGTCATAGTTATAGATATGACTTTGGTCACGATACGGTACGTACAGGTACTGCGCGCGCGGCTCCAGCGTCTGGGTATAACCCGGTGCCAGCATTGCCATGTCACGCTCAAATACCATTTTGCCGTCAACTTTAAACTGCGGCATCACGCGGTTGGCCGATTCGTCCAGCTTGTTTACGTTGCCCGGATTATTATTGTACGTATCCAGATTCGTTTGCTGATAATGCGTTGCCAATAGCTTCGCTTCAGTGTTGATGCTTCCCCACTGATTGGATAACGGCAGATTGATAGTTGGCTCAAGGTGAACTCGTGTGGCTTCCGGCATATTGTCATTGGTATTGACGAAATGCACCGCCTGACCATAAATGCGGGTATCGAACGGACCCACATCATTCTGATAGTAGTTGACGTCTAACTGCGGTTGCGCAGAGTAACTGTTGCTGTTTTGGGCGTCGAAGACCTGGAACTGCTTGGTCGATATCGTGGCATCAAAGTTCTGTACCGCGTAGCCAACGCTGAATTTTTGCGTGGCATAGCCGTCGGTACTGGAGCCGTATTTATTATCGAAATCATTAAAGTAGCTGGTATCGCTGACTTTGGTATAGTCGACGTTGAAACGCCACACCTGGTCCATTACCCCAGCATGTTGCCAGTAGAACAGCCAGCGGCGCGAATTGTCATCCTTCGGATGTTCATCATCGTAAACTTTGTCGGAATTCAGATAGTCAAATTCCATCAGGCCCGCACCCGCCTGAGTGAGGTAACGGAATTCGTTCTCCCACATAATACCGCCACGACGGTGCATATAATGCGGCGTGATGGTGGCGTCCATATTGGGCGCGATATTCCAGTAATACGGAAGGTAGAACTCAAAATAGTTATTGGTGGAGTATTTTGCGTTCGGGATCAGGAAGCCAGAACGTCGCTTATCTCCAACGGGAAGCTGTAAATAAGGGCTGTAAAAGACCGGAACCGGGCCCAGCTTGAAGCGAGCGTTCCAGATTTCTGCCACCTGTTCTTCGCGGTCGTGGATCACTTCGCTACCGACAACGCTCCAGGTATTAGATCCCGGCAAACAGGAGGTAAAGCTACCGTTCTCCAGAATGGTATAGCGGTTTTCACCACGCTGTTTCATCAGGTCCGCTTTCCCGCGCCCCTGACGGCCAACCATCTGATAGTCACCTTCCCAGATGTTGGTATCTTTTGTATTCAGGTTAGACCAACCCTTCGGTCCCTTCAGAATGACCTGGTTGTCATCATAGTGGACGTTACCCAGAGCATCGACGGTGCGAACCGGCTCCGGCAGACCCTCGGCCTGTTTCTGATGAAGCTGTACTTCATCGGCCTGCAGGCGGCTATTACCCTGGGCGATATCCACGTTGCCGGTAAACACGGCGTCATCCGGGTAATTCCCTTTCGCGTGATCGGCATTGATGGTAACGGGTAACTCGTTTGTCTCGCCCTGCACCAGAGGACGGTTATAGCTTGGCACGCCCAACATGCACTGTGAGGCGAGATCGGCTGCCAGACCCTGCTGACTATAGAGGGCGCTGGCAATCATGGTGGCCAGAAGAGTGGGAATACGTTTTTTCATACGTTGTATTTATTGTTCCATCATCAGTAGCGTCGCGCGTGACAAACGGTCACAGCCTAACTTATCTCATCTTCACTGCGCTAGTATTAATCCTGCCCATTTAGGCATCCGTGGTGTTAGGCACGGCATTGAATGACAGGTATGATAATGCAAATTATAGGCGATGTCCCACAATTGACCGCAGCCGTAAAACGGTAAAAGCACCTTATATTGTGGGACATAGCCTGGCTGACAGCATAAAGATTTGGGGAGTCTATGCAGTATTGGGGAAAGATTATTGGTGTAGCCGTGGCCTTAATGATGGGCGGCGGCTTCTGGGGCGTGGTTTTGGGCCTGTTAGTTGGCCATATGTTCGACAAAGCTCGCATGCGCAAAATGGCATGGTTTGCGAATCAACGTGAACGTCAGGCACTGTTTTTTGCCACCACTTTTGAGGTGATGGGACATCTGACCAAATCCAAAGGACGCGTCACGGAAGCAGATATCCATATTGCCAGCCAACTGATGGATCGGATGAATTTGCACGGTGACTCACGTACCGCCGCTCAGCATGCCTTCCGGGTGGGAAAATCAGATAATTACCCATTACGTGAAAAGATGCGCCAGTTTCGTAGCGTCTGTTTTGGCCGTTTCGATCTGATCCGCATGTTTCTGGAGATTCAGATCCAGGCCGCGTTTGCCGATGGGTCATTGCATCCTAACGAACGCGAAGTGCTGTACGTAATTGCAGAAGAACTGGGGATCTCGCGTACGCAATTTGATCAGTTCCTGCGCATGATGCAGGGGGGCGCGCAGTTTGGTGGAGGATATCAGCAGCAGTCTGGTGGCGGCTGGCAGCAGGCGCAACGAGGACCTACGCTGGAAGATGCCTGTAACGTGCTTGGCGTTAAAGCAACCGATGATGCGACGACCATTAAGCGAGCCTATCGCAAACTGATGAGTGAGCACCATCCTGATAAACTGGTTGCGAAAGGGTTGCCGCCGGAGATGATGGAAATGGCGAAACAGAAAGCGCAGGAAATCCAAAAAGCTTACGAGTTGATTAAGGATCAAAAAGGGTTCAAGTGATTGCTTTGTCGGATGGCGGCTGGCGCCTTATCCGGCCTACGTTATGAATGTAGGCCGGATAAGCGAAGCGCCTCCGGCATAAATTGGCTTTGAGATTTAAAAATCTGCCGGGACTTTAAACGTCATACTGTTGCCGTAGGCGGGGTGGGTGATGGTTAGCATCTCCGCATGCAGTAGCAAGCGTGGTGCCATCGCCAGGGCTTCCGGCGGGGCATAGAAGCGATCGCCCAGAATCGGATGCCCTAACGCCTGCATATGTACGCGAAGCTGATGGGAACGCCCGGTAATAGGTTTGAGCACCACCCGGGCGGTATTATCCGCAGCAAACTCCACGACTTCATACTCGGTCTGCGCGGATTTGCCGGTTTCATAACACACTTTCTGCTTTGGTCGGTTCGGCCAGTCACAAATCAGTGGTAAATCAACCAGTCCCTCGGCAGGTGAGGGATGTCCCCAGACGCGCGCGACATATTGCTTCTTCGGTTCGCGCTCGCGAAACTGACGTTTTAGCTCGCGCTCTGCCGCTTTGGTCAGCGCCACTACAATCACACCGCTGGTTGCCATATCCAGACGATGTACGGATTCAGCCTGTGGATAGTCGCGCTGAACACGTGTCATCACGCTGTCTTTGTGCTCTTCAAGACGACCCGGCACGGACAACAAACCGCTCGGTTTGTTGACCACCATAATGTGTTCATCCTGATACAGGATAACCAACCAGGGTTCCTGCGGCGGATTGTAGTTTTCCATCCCCATGTATGGCTCCGTTACTGGTGCGTCACGACGATCAGGCGCAAGGCATCCAGGCGCCAGCCCGCCTGATCCAGGCTATCCATCACCTGTTGACGGTTGCTTTCGATTGCAGCAAGTTCGTCATCACGGATGTTTGGGTTAACAGCGCGTAGTGCTTCCAGGCGCGACAGCTCCGCAGTCAGCTTCTCGTCCGCTTCTTTGCGCGCGGCGTCGATCAATGCCCGGGCAGACTTCTCAACCTGTGCTTCGCCCAACTGCAAAATCGCGTGGACATCCTGTTGCACGGCGTTGACCAGTTTGCTTCCGGTGTGGCGGTTAACGGCACTGAGCTGACGGTTAAAGGTTTCAAACTCAACCTGCGCGGCGAGGTTATTACCATTTTTATCCAGCAACATGCGTACCGGTGTTGGCGGCAGGAAGCGGTTTAACTGTAGCTGTTTCGGCGCTTGCGCTTCAACGACGTAGATCAGTTCAACAAGCAGTGTGCCTACTGGTAATGCTTTGTTCTTCAAAAGGGAAATGGTGCTGCTACCGGTGTCTCCGGAAAGGATCAGATCCAGACCGTTGCGGATCAGCGGGTGTTCCCAGGTAATAAATTGGGCATCTTCACGCGACAGCGCCACATCACGCTCAAACGTAATGGTACAGCCATCTTCCGGCAGTCCCGGAAAGTCAGGAACCAGCATATGGTCGGATGGCGTCAGGACAATTAAGTTATCACCACGGTCATCCTGATTAATACCGACGATATCAAACAGGTTCATGGCGAACGCGATCAGGCTGGTGTCATCGTCCTGCTCTTCAATACTTTCGGTCAGCGCCAGTGCTTTTTCGCCGCCATTGGAGTGAATTTCCAGCAGACGGTCACGCCCTTGCTCCAGTTGCGCTTTCAGTGCGTCGTGCTGTTCGCGGCAGGTTTTGATCAGGTCATCAAATCCCTCGTTGTTTTCCGGTTCTGCCAGATAACCAATCAGATTATTGTAGACAGTATCATAGATGGTACGTCCGGTCGGGCAGGTGTGTTCGAACGCATCCAGACCTTCGTGGTACCAGCGCACCAGCACAGACTGCGCGGTTTTTTCCAGGAAGGGGACGTGGATCTGAATATCATGCGCCTGACCAATACGGTCCAGACGGCCGATACGCTGTTCCAGCAGATCCGGGTTAAACGGCAGATCAAACATCACCAGATTGCTGGCAAACTGGAAGTTACGGCCTTCAGAGCCGATTTCAGAGCACAGCATCACCTGTGCGCCGCTGTCTTCTTCGCTAAACCAGGCGGCGGCACGGTCACGTTCAATGATCGACATACCTTCATGGAACACGGCGGCGCGAATGCCTTCGCGCTCACGCAGCACCTGTTCCAACTGCAACGCGGTGGTCGCTTTCGCACAGATAACCAGCACTTTCTGCGAGCGATGGCTGGTCAGGTAGCCCATCAGCCACTCAACGCGCGGATCAAAATTCCACCAGGTACCGGTATCGCCTTCGAATTCCTGGTAAATCTGTTCCGGGTAGAGCATGTCGCGTGCGCGATCTTCCGCGCTCTTGCGCGCACCCATAATGCCGGAGACTTTAATTGCGGTCTGGTATTGGGTTGGCAGCGGCAGCTTGATGGTATGCAGCTCGCGTTTCGGGAAGCCTTTCACGCCGTTACGAGTGTTACGGAACAGTACGCGGCTGGTGCCATGTCTGTCCATCAGCATCGAAACCAGCTCCTGACGTGCACTCTGGGCGTCGTCACTATCGCTGTTCGCAGCTTGCAACAATGGCTCAATGTCCTGCTCGCCAATCATCTCACCCAGCATGTTTAGCTCATCGTTGCTCAGCTTCTTGCCTGCCAGCAGCATAGCGACGGCATCGGCAACCGGACGGTAATTTTTTTGCTCTTCAACGAACTGCTCGAAATCGTGGAAACGACTTGGATCCAACAGGCGCAAACGTGCAAAGTGGCTTTCCATGCCCAGCTGTTCCGGCGTTGCGGTCAGCAGCAGGATCCCCGGTACGCGCTCAGCCAGCTGTTCAATCGCCATATATTCACGGCTTGGCGCATCTTCGCTCCACACCAGGTGATGAGCTTCATCGACCACCAGCAGATCCCACTCGGCGTCGCACAGATGTTCCAGACGTTGCTTATTGCGACGGGCAAAGTCCAGCGAGCAGATGATCAGTTGTTCGGTTTCAAACGGGTTGTAGGCGTCATGCTGCGCTTCGGCATAGCGCTCATCATCAAACAGCGCAAAGCGCAGGTTGAAACGGCGCAACATTTCGACCAGCCACTGATGCTGTAACGTCTCAGGGACGATGATCAGCACACGCTCTGCGGCGCCAGACAGCAACTGTTGATGCAGGATCATCCCGGCTTCAATTGTTTTTCCTAAGCCAACTTCGTCTGCCAGCAGAACACGGGGGGCATGGCGACGACCGACATCATGGGCAATATTGAGCTGATGAGGGATCAGGCTGGTGCGTTGACCGCGCAAACCACTCCACGGCATACGGTACTGCTCGCTCTGAAATTTACGCGCACGGTAGCGCAGAGCAAAGCGGTCCATACGGTCGATTTGACCAGCAAACAGGCGATCCTGCGGTTTACTGAATACCAGTTTGCTGTCGAGTAGTACTTCACGCAGCATCACACCGGTTTCTTCGGTATCAAGGCGGGTCCCGATATAAGCAAGCAGGCCGTTTTCTTCTTTTACTTCATCGACATGCAGCTGCCAACCTTCATGGCTTGTTATCGTATCGCCAGGATTGAACATCACCCGGGTCACGGGGGAATCACTGCGCGAGTACAGACGGTTTTCACCCGTTGATGAGAAAAGTAATGTGACGGTTCGCGCATCCATGGCGACAACAGTACCAAGTCCCAATTCGCTTTCTGTATCGCTGATCCAGCGTTGACCAAGTGTAAAAGGCATATGTGTTCGGCTCTATATCTTTAATTGCAGGCAATACTCGTCATTATTCGGGCACCCCGAGTTTTTGAGAGCATACGACACCGCTACCAGGCTAATAAATCAGTGGTAGTGATGTTAAATGGGTCCAGGAATGGAAAGGGCGCTATGGTACTGGATGGCGACGCATTCGTCACGCGTCAAAATAACCCCAGTTGCCCTGTGAGTAGTGTAGCAAAGTTATCATCAATAAAGGGAAGAATTCCCTCCGCAACAGGCTGTAGCTGGCGCGTAAGATAATGTTCGTAATCCAGCGCAGATAATTGATAATCCACCGGTTCCGGGCCGTTTATCGTCCAGACATATTTGATGGTACCGCGGTTTTGATACTGCGGAGGGCGGCCCAGCTTTACGTTTTGTTCGTCAGCAAGCCGTGCGGCACGCACGTGTGGCGGCACATTACGTTGGTATTCGTTCAACGGGCGACGCAGGCGCTTGCGGTAAACCAGTTGGTCATCAAGCTCTCCCGCCATCAGTTTATCAATGGTTTCGCGGATAAACTCCTGATAGGGCTCGTTACGAAAAATACGCAGATACAGCGTTTGCTGAAACTGCTGCGCCAGCGGCGTCCAGTCGGTGCGCACTGTTTCCAGCCCTTTGAAGACCATACGCTGTTGGTCTCCATCCTGAATGAGTCCGGCGTAGCGTTTCTTGCTGCCCGTATCCGCACCGCGAATCGTCGGCATCAGAAAACGGCAGAAGTGGGTTTCAAACTCCAGTTCCAGGGCGCTGGTCAAATTCTGTTGTTGCAGCGATTGTGCCCACCAGGTATTGACGTGATTCACCAATTGCTGGCCAATCTTTCCGGCCTCCTCTTCTGAGTGTGCGCCTTTGAGCCAGACAAAGGTTGAGTCGGTATCGCCATAGATGACGTCGTATCCCTGAGCTTCAATCAGTGCTTTGGTCTGGCGCATGATCGCATGGCCGCGCATGGTAATTGATGAAGCCAGCCGTGGATCAAAAAAACGACAGGCGGTTGTTCCAAGCACGCCGTAAAACGCGTTCATGATGATTTTCAGCGCCTGAGAAAGCGGCTTATTACCGCGGCGTTTAGCCTCATCGCGTCCGTGCCAGATCTGGGTAACGATCTCCGGGAGGCAGTGTTTTTCGCGCGAGAACCAGGCATCAAGAAAACCTTCGGTACTGTGTACCGGGTCAGGATGCGCCATACCTTCAATTAACCCCACCGGGTCGATTAAAAAAGTCCGAATGATTGAGGGATACAGGCTTTTATAGTCCAGTACCAGCACGGAATCGTACAAACCCGGGCGCGAATCCATCACGTAGCCGCCGGGGCTGGCGTGAGGAGGGACTTCCCCCAGATTCGGTGCCACGTAGCCGGCGCGGTGCATGCGCGGTAAATAGAGATGGCCGAAGGCGGCAACGGAACCACCGTGCCGGTCGACAGGCAGGCCGTTGACCGTCGAGCGTTCCAGCAGAAATGGCATGATTTCAGTTTTATGAAAAATGCGCGTGACCAGTTCGCAGTCTTTAAGGTTGTATGTGGCAAGCGCAGGCTTATCGTTAGCGAATCGGCGGTCAATTTCGTCCATTCGATCCCACGGGTTATCAATAGATTTCCCTTCTCCCAGCAGCTCTTGCGAAACCGTCTCCAGTGAAAACGATGAGAAATTCCAGAATGCTGATTTAAGCGCTTCAATGCCGTCAATAATCAGACGGCCTTTAGCCTGGGCGAAGAAAACGCCATTTTTGAAACCATGCTCGCGCCACTCCAGCTCGCTGTTATCGCGGCCAAAACGCAGTGGAATACGATAACGTTCGGCATGATTTTGCAAGACGCGTAAATCGAACTGCACCACGTTCCAGCCGATAATCACATCAGGATCGTGACGTGCTATCCAGTCGTTGAGTTTTTCCAGCAACTGAGGACGACTTGCCACGTACTCAAGTGCAAAATCAAGCTGTGAGGCATCACCATTTGCCGGGCCGAGCATATACACAATGCGTTGTCCGCAGCCTTCAAGGCCAATGCAGTACAGTTCACCGTGTCGTGTCGTTTCGATATCCAGTGATACCCATTTCAGAGGGGGACGGTAGTCTGGATTCGGCTTCAGGCGGGCATTTACAAGCGTGTTGCCGCGTCTGTCGCCTTCGACCCAAACGGGGGACGTGACAAAGCGTTCCATCAGATAACGCTCTGGTGGGCGCACGTCTGCCTCGTACACCGTCACTGCGTTTTCTCGCAGCAGTTTTTCCAGACGCATAAGCTGACGATGTGAACGGCAATACAGGCCAGAAACAGGTTGTCGGTGAAAATCTTGCAAATTGAGCGGCGTCAGGCGATAGCCGTTTTCACTACTTAATAATGAGGTGACTCGGGAAACCTGACTTGTGGGGATAAAGGCGACCGACTCTTGAGGCGCAAGCGTGACAAGCAGTGGCCCATCGTCTGTTGCCAGCCAGAATGAAACCTCTGTCCCCTGCGAGGTATCCCGCCAGTGTCGGGTTAAAATAAAACCTGCCTGCGCCACGCTGTGTATCCATCAAAAAACCAGGCATGATTATAGCCTGGTTCTGAGGAGTTTGCTGTGGTTTTATACAGTTGTATGCCGCCAGAGCGCGCTGCACTGCTTGAGTAATTCGCTACTGTCCGTAATAGGCCTTGGCACCGTGTTTACGCAGATAGTGTTTGTCCAGCAGGGTTTGCTGCATATTCGGCAGTTGTGGCGCGAGCTGGCGGCAGAAAATCCCCATATAGGCGACTTCCTCCAGCACAATCGCGTTGTGTACGGCGTCTTCGGCATTTTTACCCCAGGCAAACGGGCCGTGAGAGTGCACCAGCACCCCCGGCATTTGCGCTGCGTCAATGCCTTGCTTCTCGAAGGTTTCAACGATCACATTACCGGTTTCCCACTCATATTCCCCGTTGATTTCGGCGTCGGTCATTTGACGCGTGCAGGGAATAGCCCCGTAGAAGTAGTCCGCATGTGTTGTGCCTGTTGCCGGAATCGACTGACCTGCCTGTGCCCAGATGGTCGCGTGACGCGAATGGGTGTGGACAATGCCGCCAATGGTCGGAAACGCCTGATACAGCAAACGGTGGGTTGGGGTATCGGAAGACGGTTTTTTCTCTCCTTCTACCACTTCACCCGTTGCAATACTGATGACGACCATATCATCAGCGGTCATAACACTGTAATCGACACCGGAAGGTTTTATTACAAATACGCCGCGCTCGCGGTCCACGGCACTAACGTTTCCCCAGGTCAGGGTAACCAGGTTGTGCTTCGGTAGCGCCAGGTTCGCTTCCAGTACCTGACGTTTGAGATCATCTAACATGTTTATCACCCTTAACGTTTCAAACCGTAATACACCTCATTCCAGCGCAGCGCGTCCTTGAAGGCCGGCAGGCGTGTATCGTTGTCGATCACGGTGATCTCGATATCGTGCATTTCAGCAAACTGACGCATGTCGTTCAGATCCAGCGCGTGACTGAAGACGGTATGGTGCGCGCCACCAGCAAGGATCCAGGCCTCTGATGCGGTGGGGAGATCCGGCTGGGCTTTCCATAATGCGTTAGCCACCGGTAGTTTCGGCAGGTCGTGCGGGGTTTGTACCGTGTCGATGCAGTTAACCAGCAGACGAAAGCGATCGCCGAGATCGATCAGGCTGGCAACCACTGCCGGGCCGGTTTTGGTGTTGAAGATCAAGCGGGCAGGATCGTCTTTACCACCGATGCCAAGATGCTGTACGTCGAGGATCGGTTTCTCTTCCACCGCGATAGACGGACAGACTTCCAGCATGTGCGAGCCGAGCACCAGATCGTTACCCTTCTCAAAGTGGTAGGTGTAATCCTCCATAAATGAGGTGCCGCCCTGCAGACCGGTTGACATCACCTTCATGATGCGAAGCAGAGCGGCTGTTTTCCAGTCGCCTTCGCCCGCAAAGCCGTAGCCTTGCTGCATCAGACGTTGTACGGCCAGACCCGGGAGTTGCTTCAGGCCGTGCAAATCTTCAAATGTGGTGGTAAAGGCGTGGAACCCACCCTGTTCCAGAAAGCGCTTCATCCCCAGTTCAATACGAGCTGCTTCCAGCACATTCTGACGCTTTTCGCCGTGGATCTGCGTTGCTGGTGTCATGGTGTAGCTGCTTTCGTACTCGTCGATCAGCGCATTAATATCGCCGTCGCTAATAGCGTTTACCACCTGAACCAGATCGCCAACAGCCCAGGTGTTAACGGAGAAACCAAATTTAATCTGGGCGGCAACTTTGTCACCGTCGGTGACAGCCACTTCACGCATGTTGTCGCCAAAGCGGCACACTTTCAGGTGGCGGGTATCCTGTTTGGATACAGCCTGGCGCATCCATGAACCGATACGCTCGTGCGCCTGCTTGTCCTGCCAGTGACCGGTGACGACGGCATGCTGTTGACGCATTCGCGCGCCGATAAAGCCGAACTCACGACCACCGTGCGCAGTCTGGTTCAGATTCATAAAGTCCATATCAATGCTATCCCACGGTAGGGCAGCGTTGAACTGGGTGTGAAACTGCAGCAGCGGCTTGTTAAGGATCGTCAGGCCGTTGATCCACATTTTGGCCGGAGAGAAGGTGTGCAGCCAGACCACCATCCCAGCGCAACGATCGTCATAGCTGGCATCACGACAAATTGCGGTGATCTCGTCAGGTGAAGTTCCCAACGGTTTTAAAACCAGTTTGCAGGGCAGTTTTGCTTCGGTATTCAGCGCGTTTACGACGTGCTCGGCATGTTGGGTTACCTGACGCAGAGTTTCTGGCCCATACAGATGCTGGCTACCAATCACAAACCACACTTCATAGTTATTAAAAATCGTCATTGTCGTGTCCTTAATGTGTCAGGGTTGCCTGGTTGACCGGGGCTGTTTGCGCCGGAGCGGCAGTCGGAAGATATTGTTGTTCAGCGCTTACAGCCCACTGCTGGTAGCGGCGATAAAGCTGTTCAAAACGTTGAGCTTGTTCGGTGCGAGGTTGCAGCGTGTTTTCCACAGCACTTGCCATTTTTTGCTGAGCGGTCGGGATATCGGCGTGAACTTTTGCGGCGACGGCGGCAAAGATGGCTGCGCCAAGCGCACAGCATTGATCTGAAGCGACAATCTGCAGCGGGCGATTAAGTACGTCGCAGCAGGCTTGCATGATGATCGGGTTTTTACGCGCGATGCCGCCGAGGGCCATCACGTTGTTGACTGCAATACCTTGTTCGGTAAAGCATTCCATGATGGCACGTGCGCCAAATGCCGTTGCGGCAATCAGGCCACCAAACAGTGCTGGAGCATCGGTCGCAAGGTTAAGATCGGTAATGACCCCTTTCAGGCGCTGGTTGGCATTTGGTGTACGACGACCGTTGAACCAGTCGAGTACCACCGGCAGATGATCCAGCGAAGGATTATTCGCCCATGCTTCGGTCAGCGCGGGCAGCAACTGTTTTTGGCTGGCTTTAATTTGAGCTTTCAGTTCAGGGTGCTGCGCTACAAGCTGATCCAGTGGCCAGCTCAATACGCGGCTAAACCAGGCATAGATATCGCCGAAGGCGGATTGACCAGCCTCCAGACCAATAAAATGGGGTACGACGCTGCCATCAACCTGACCGCAAATTCCCTTCACCGCGCGCTCACCCACGCTTTGCTTGTCGGCTATCAGAATGTCGCAGGTAGAAGTGCCAATAACTTTTACCAGCGTATTGGGTTGCGCTCCTGCGCCGACTGCTCCCATATGGCAGTCAAATGCGCCGCCTGAAATCACCACGCTTTCTGGCAAACCGAGGCGTTGCGCCCATTCGGCACACAGCGTGCCAACAGGCAGGTCAGCGGTGAAGGTGTCAGTAAACATCGGGTATTGCAGATGGCGGTTGATAAGCGGGTCGAGCTCATCAAAGAAACTTGCCGGAGGTAACCCCCCCCAACTTTCATGCCACAGAGACTTGTGTCCGGCGCTACAGCGTCCACGACGAATATCCTGTGGACGCACAGTATTTGAGAGCAGGGCCGGAACCCAGTCACACAGTTCAACCCAGGAGGCTGCGGCCTGTGCAACAGCGTTGTCCTGACGGGTAACGTGCAGGATTTTTGCCCAGAACCATTCGCTGGAGTAAATACCGCCGATATAGCGGGAATAATCGGCTTTGCCTGGCGTGTGGCACAGGCGGGTAATTTCTTCTGCTTCTTCTACTGAAGTGTGATCTTTCCACAACACGAACATGGCGTTCGGATTGTCAGCGAACGCCGGGTGCAGTGCGAGGACGTTGCCATCGGCATCAACGGGAGCCGGGGTTGAACCCGTACTGTCAACGCCAATCCCGACCACTTCCTCGCGCTGCTCAGCGCTCAGTTCGGCCAGCACAGTTTTGAGCGCCGCTTCCATTGATTCAATATAGTCACGCGGATGATGGCGAAACTGGTTATTTGGGCCATCGCAATACAGCCCTTCCTGCCAGCGTGGATACCACTCTACGCTGGTGGCGATTTCCTTGCCGCTGTCACAGTCCACCGCCAGAGCTCGTACTGAATCACTACCAAAATCGAGGCCAATTGCAATTGCCATCGTCTTGCTCCATCCAAAAAAACAGGTATGGATAAACAGTAGATAGTAGGGATAAAAACCGTCAGGCAGGATCCGCTAATCTTATGGATTAAAATGCTGTGACATCACAAAGTGTGACGCTGTGCAAATAATCAATGTGGACATTTCTGCCGTAGTTATAGACACTTTTGTTAGCCGTTTTTGTCGTCGATGTGGTACGGCTTTTTTACAAGATGCTTTTCACAAGCGGGGTTTATGGTCAATTTCTGAAAACACGGCGATCCACTAAAGCGAGGGTGACGATGTCTTGCGCAATATGGACGATTTGTTTCTTATCAGAGCATCGGGAGTATTGAAATTATGGCTGAAACGCAAAACGATCCCCTGCTGCCGGGTTATTCGTTTAACGCACATCTGGTGGCGGGATTAACCCCCATTGAAGCAAACGGATACCTGGATTTTTTTATCGACAGGCCGTTAGGGATGAAGGGCTATATCTTGAACCTTACCATCCGTGGGGAAGGGGTTATCAATAATCAGGGCAAGCAGTTTGTCTGCCGGCCAGGTGATATTTTATTGTTCCCACCGGGTGAAATTCACCACTACGGACGCCACCCCGATGCCAGCGAATGGTATCACCAGTGGGTCTATTTTCGACCACGCGCATACTGGCAGGAGTGGCTGACCTGGCCGACGATTTTTGCTCAGACTGGTTTTTTTCGTCCGGACGAAGCGCATCAGCCGCATTTTAACGAACTGTTTGGTCAGATCATCAGTGCCGGACAGGGGGAAGGGCGATACTCGGAACTGCTGGCGATTAATCTGCTGGAGCAACTGCTGCTCAGACGTATGGAAGCAATTAATGAATCGCTGCACCCGCCGATGGATAACCGCGTACGTGATGCCTGCCAGTACATCAGCGATCACCTTGCAGACAGCAATTTTGATATTGCCAGCGTCGCACAACATGTCTGCCTGTCGCCATCGCGTTTATCGCACCTGTTCCGCCAGCAGTTGGGTATTAGCGTATTGAGCTGGCGTGAGGATCAGCGTATTAGCCAGGCTAAACTCCTGTTGAGCACCACGCGCATGCCTATCGCTACGGTCGGGCGTAATGTTGGATTTGACGATCAGCTCTATTTCTCGCGTGTTTTCAAGAAATGTACCGGTGCCAGCCCAAGCGAATTTCGTGCAGGGTGTGAATAAAAAGTGAATGATGTGTCCTGAAAGTTGTCATATCTCGCAAACTATTCAGACAAATGATGGCTTGACGAAGTTGGGAAGGGTTATCAGAATCCCTGCTTCGTAAATCTGACGGACACATTATGCAAGCATTGCTGGAACACTTTATCCTCCAGTCCGCCGTGTACTCTTTGATAGCCGTACTACTGGTGGCTTTTCTGGAGTCACTGGCGTTGGTGGGCCTGATTTTACCCGGTACCGTAATGATGGCGGGGCTGGGCGCACTGATTGGCAGTGGTGAACTGAACTTCTGGCACGCCTGGCTTGCGGGCATCGTTGGTTGTTTGTTGGGTGACTGGATCTCTTTCTGGCTGGGATGGCGCTTTAAAAAGCCGCTTCATCGCTGGTCTTTTATGAAAAAGAACAAGGCATTACTGGATAAAACTGAACATGCGCTCCATCAGCACAGCATGTTCACCATTCTGGTAGGCCGTTTTGTAGGGCCGACGCGCCCGCTGGTGCCGATGGTGGCGGGTATGCTGGATCTGCCGGTCACAAAATTTATCGTGCCCAATATCATTGGTTGCATACTGTGGCCCCCTTTCTATTTTTTGCCGGGTATTCTGGCTGGCGCGGCGATTGATATTCCTTCTGAGATACAGAGCGGGGATTTCAAATGGTTGTTGCTGGCGACGGCGCTGCTGCTGTGGGTTGGAGGCTGGCTGTGCTGGCGACTGTGGCGCAGTGGCAAAGCCGCGGTTGATCGTTTAACGCCGTATTTGCCACGAGGCCGTCTGCTCTGGCTGGCACCACTTATTCTCGGTATCGGCGTTGTTGCGCTGGTTGCCCTGGTGCGCCATCCATTGATGCCTGTTTATATTGATATTCTGCGCAAAGTGGTTGGCTACTGACGCTCAATTCCGAGCAATGCTGAGGCACTGGCATGACCGCTTAATAACTCATCCGTTTTGCCTTGCCACGCTATACGTCCGTCGGCGACCACAATTGAACGCGGCGCAATACGCGCGGCGTCTTCTACGCTGTGTGACACCATCAGCAGAGTCAATTGCTTCTCACGACAAACATCGGCTACCAGCGTTAGCATCTCCTGACGCAGAGCGGGGTCGAGCGCGGAAAACGGTTCGTCGAGCAGTAACACGGGCTGTTCGCGAACCAGACAGCGTGCCAGAGCGACGCGTTGCCTCTGTCCGCCGGAAAGCTCGCCGGGAAGTCTCTCCAGCAGGTTTTCGATCCCCATTTGTTTGGCGATATGGTGCATTTTCTCCTGCTGAAACGCGTTCAGTTTTAATCCCGGATTAAGGCCCAGGCCAATGTTTTGCTGTACGCTCAGGTGACTGAACAGGTTGTTTTCCTGAAACAGCATGGAAACAGGACGACGAGAGGGCGGCGTGGCGGTGTGATCTTCACCTTCAATCAACATGGTACCACTGGCCGGTGTCAGAAATCCGGCGATCAGATTCAATAGGGTACTTTTCCCGGCACCGCTTGGCCCAAGTACCGCGACCTGCTCACCCCGCGCAACTGACAACGTAAAGCGCATCGGCAAATGGTGGTACAGCCATGTGATATCAATCAGTTTTAACATTTCGACCCGGTAATTTCTCAATAACGGTAAACAGCGTAAAGCACAGGAGAAGCAACAATAATGCCGTTACCGCACCATCCTGGCTGCGATAAGAACCAATTTGCTGATACAGGTAAAATGGCAGCGTGCGGAAATCATCATTACCAAACAACGCCACCACGCCAAAATCGCCAATAGAGAGCACGCAGGCAAAGGCCATTGCCTGCGCCAGCGGACGTTTCAGGGCGCGCAGTTCAACCACTTTCAGCCGTGACCACCCTTCAATACCCAAAGACTGACACAACCTACTGTAGCGTGTGGTTACATCACGCATTGGATTTTCCAGCACTTTTAACGCGTAAGGGATCGCCATCAGCGCATTGGTGAAAATGACAATGCCATCCGCAGAGTCCGGTAGCCCTATAGTGTCGTTAAGCAACAGGAAGAAGCCGGTAGCCAGCACAATGCCCGGCATGGCGAGTATCATCATGCCGCTAAGTTCCAGCGTCTGGCCTGCCAGTACCTGCTGTCGGGCACGCAGTTCGCGGCTGCTCCATAGCAGCATCATGGTGAGAATAACGCACAACATGCCTGCTGCCAGCGCGATGCGCAGTGAGGTCCACAGCGCTTGCCACAGTACTGGCTGCATAAGCACATCCAGTACATGGCGATTTAAACCATCGACCATCACCGCCAGCAGCGGCGGCAGCAACAGCAGCAGGGCCAGAATAATCAGGATTGCGTCAGCTAGGCGGCTGTGCAGGCGATCGTCGGGATCGCGCCACCCCTGGACCAGCGTGGTACCGGGGGCGATCGCCCGGCTCAGACGTTGGCTAAGCAGCACAAGGGCTAAACAACAAATCATCTGGATCAGCGCCAGCATGGCGGCTCGGGCAGGATCGTAATCAAAGCTCAGCGCCTGATAGATAGCCAGCTCAATGGTGGTTGCTTGTGGCCCACCACCGAGCGACAAGACGGTAGCGAAGCTGGCGAAACACAGCATAAAGATGAGTGCAGCGACGGGGAGGATCTGACGACGCAGCCATGGCCATTCAACAAAGCGGAAGAAATGCCAGCCGCGCATACCTAACTGCGCTGCGAGCTGACGCTGTTCACCGGGAATATTCTCCAGTGATTGCAGCAGTAAGCGGCTGGCCATTGGGAGATTGAAAAAGACGTGGGCCAGCAGAATGCCCTGCAGGCCGTACGGGGAAAACGTCCATTCCAGTCCGAATGTTTGCCAGATTGAGGCCAGCCAGCCCTGGCGACCATATACGCTGAGGATACCAAAGACGGCGACCAGCACAGGCAGGATCAGCGTCATCGCGCACAGGCGCAGCAACGCCAGACGTCCGGGAAAACGGCGGCGATAGAGTGCTCTGGCGAGGAAAATCGCCGGGATGACGGACAGCGCTGCGGATAAAAACGCCTGCCAGAAGGAAAAGCGCACCACGTGCCACAGGTAGCTGTCCTGCAACAGCGAGAACCAGTCCCCTTGTGGCGCGTTAAACCACAGCGCCAGAAATGCTGCCAGAGCGACAGCCACCATCAGCGTGGCGGCTGAAAGCCCTGGTATCAGCCAGCCGGGTATTAACGGCTGACGGCGCGTTGCCATTCGCTAATCCATGCCTGACGTTGGGTTGCTACCTGCTGCGGAGTAAATTCCAGTGCGGTAGATGGTTTTTCCAGTTGCTCAAATCCTGGCGGCAGGGCGACCTGGGTAACCGGATACATCCAGTTGCCCGTCGGAATGGCGTTCTGGAATGCCGGAGAGACCATAAATTTAAGGAATTTTTCTGCAAGTTCCGGCTGCTTGCTGGCAGCGGTGCGGGCAGCAACTTCAACCTGCAGATAGTGACCTTCGCTAAAATTCGCGGCGGCGTAGTTGTCTTTCTTCTCTCCGATGATGTGATACGCAGGAGAAGTTGTATAGCTTAGTACCAGATCACTTTCACCTTTCAGAAACAGGCCGTAGGCTTCACTCCAGCCTTTGGTGACGGTGACGGTTTTTGCTGCTAGTTTCTGCCAGGCTTCTGGCGTTTTATCGCCATAGACTTTTTGCATCCACAGCAGCAGTCCCAGACCCGGCGTGCTGGTGCGTGGGTCCTGGTAGATTACACGCCATTTTTGGTCGCTCTCGACCAGTTCCTTCAGGCTTTTCGGCGGGTTTTTCAGCTTGTTTTTGTCATAAACGAAGGCGAAATAGCCGTAATCAAACGGTACAAACGTGTCGTTTTTCCAGCCGCCAGGGACTGCGATGGTATCGTTCGCCACGTCGCTTTTGGCAAACAGTTTGGTTTGCATTGCGGCTTCAAGCAGGTTGTTGTCCAGACCAAGTACTACGTCGGCTTTACTGTTTTTTCCTTCCATACGCAGGCGGTTCAGCAGTGATACACCATCTTCCAGCGCCACCAGTTTTAGCTCACAGTTGCAGTCAGCTTCAAAGGCTTTTTTGATGGTTGGACCGGGGCCCCAGTCAGCGGCGAACGAGTCGTAGGTATAGACAGTCAAAACAGGTTTGGCGAAGGCAGGCGCTGCGCACAGTAGCAGCAGGGGAAGACATTTTTTTAACACTTTGCACCTCATTAAAAGAGTGGCAAAGGACTTGAGCTGTAGCCTCAAATCCCTTCGCCGGCGTTATCCGGATCAGGTTCGACGGGTATTTTCTCAGCCCGCGCACTCGGCGCAGCACCCCGTTGAGAACGGCACATTGTAATGATTACGTGAATAAATCAAAAGCCTTAAGGATCCGGTGGTGCGAACCATGCAGATTTAAAATCAAACCAGCCGAGGGTATTCATACGTAACCCGCGCATACTCCGCTGTCCCTGAATGATCAGCCAGTGATGGATCAGCGGCACAATAGCTTTACTGGCAAGCAGTTGCTGGCACCACGCTGCCAGACTCATTTCGCCGGTGCGCCAGCGGGCGGCGTCGCTTTCCCAGTCCAGAGAAATACAGTTTTGCAGCAGCGGGACTTCGCATAAATGGGCGAACAGTGAGAAGTCCAGTGGCAAGGTAAAGTTGGCACTGTTGAGCCAGATATCGCTGACGGTCTCGCCTGCATGCCATTGATCGTAGTCGATCTCCTGAATATTCAGCTGTACCTGATGTTCCGCAAGTAATGTTTTCATGATCTGCGCGATAACCCGATGCTCGATATGATCGCGGTAGTAGGTAAGCGTCAGCGTTTCCAGCCCTGCCGGTTTTTCACCGAGTCCTGGTCTCGCGTGATGCCAGCGGGGGAGTAATCCGTAGGCGGGAAACCAATGCCGCTGATACTGTTCGTCAGCCTGAAAAATTAAATTCGTCGGTGAGAGAATGCGGCTTACCCATTCGCGAACGTCCTGATTTGCCCCTCGATGGGAACGTGAATCAAACAGCATGTAGTAGCAGCCTTCTTCCAGGCGGCTTTCGATCGCTTTTTCATCTTCGGTTGGGCCTTTCAGCATCAGACCGCCGCCAGGTTCTTCACCGATGTCCGGTAGGACCCAAACGTTAACTTCATCGATCAACGCCCGGTAGCCAAAGTAATCATCAAATGCGTGAATTTTTAGCTGGCTATGCGTGTTGCGCATTACCGCATAGGGGCCGGTACCAATGGGGTGGCTGGAGAAATTATTGAGCGTTTCCCATTCACGCGGCAGGATCATTGCGGGCACTTGTCCCAATAACCAGGGAAGCCAGCGATCCGCTTGCGAAAGGTGGATATCCAGCGTCCAGGCCGTGGGGGAAACAATTTGCGTGATGTGCGAGTACAGCGGCAGATTGTTAATACGCGTGAGTGAGGAAATCACATCTTCCATTTCCAGCTCGCGACCATGATGAAAATGGACCCCAGGGCGCAGGAAGAAGCGCCAGTGCAGCGGGGAAATTTGTTGCCAGTGATGTGCTATATCGGCTTCCAGTTCCCCATTTTCCTCATTTACCCGAATTAAGGCGCTGAAGATTTGCCGGGCAATGTGGGTTTCAGAACGGCGTAACGCTGTACCGGGGAGCAAGTTGTGCATAGGGCGATAGTAGAGGACACGCATGATGTGTCGGCCCTGACGAAAGCTGCGACCCAAATGGGAAACCAGCATTTGCCGTACGGCTGTTTTATCCCCGACCAGTTGCACCAGTTGATCAATACGATCCTGCTCCAGCAGGTCTTCTGCACGCTGCTGCTGGAGCGCAAGCCCGGTATAGAGAAACGTCAGGCGCGATCGTTTGCCGCGTCCGACTTCTGCTTCCCATGTTAGCCAGCCGCGTTCCTGCATGGTGTTAAGCAGGGTACGCATGTGGCGTCGGGAACAGCTAAGCAGCTCCGCCAGCTCGTTCAGCGTAGTATCTTGCGTTTTGCCGTCACAGCATTGCCACAGACGGATGAACTGTTGTTGCAAACGACCAGAAGACATAAAAGGGGAACTCCTGCGGAAAACTCAGCAATTTTATTATCCCTATATTAAGTCAATAATAGATTCCGATGAAGCGATGAGACGACAAAGGGGTCATCTATGCGTCAGTTCTGGTTGAAATACTTTACCGCGACAGAACGCTTGTCCTGGTTGGCTTGCCTGAGCGCACCGCAGCGCTTAAAGATGCTCGAAGAACTGATGCAGTGGGAGCTGACAAACTGACCTCTGAATGCCGAATTGCAGACATCATGTGTGACTGAGTATTGGTGCAGGCTACCGCCTCGATTCACCCGCCAGCAGATATTACCTGCTGGCTTTTTTTCGTTTCCGCTGCGCAAAAGGAAAGGTAATGCTCTGGATTATGACGATGGGACGGCGCCTTAACGGCGTTTATGCCGCATTTATGCTGGTTGCATTCATGATGGGCGTGGCGGGTGCATTACAGGCACCCACGCTGAGCCTGTTTCTGAGTCGTGAGGTTGGGGCGCAGCCATTTTGGGTCGGTCTGTTTTACACCGTCAATGCGATTGCCGGGATTGCGGTTAGTCTTGGTCTGGCAAAACGATCAGATAGCCAGGGCGATCGGCGTAAACTGATTATGTTCTGCTGCCTGATGGCCATTGGTAACGCGCTGTTGTTTGCCTTTAATCGCCATTATTTAACGCTGATAACCTGCGGAGTACTGCTGGCCTCACTGGCGAATACGGCTATGCCACAGCTGTTTGCGCTTGCACGAGAGTATGCTGATAACTCGGCACGCGAAGTGGTGATGTTTAGTTCGGTTATGCGTGCCCAGCTTTCGCTGGCGTGGGTGATTGGACCGCCGCTGGCCTTTATGCTGGCGCTGAATTACGGTTTTACGGCGATGTTCTCTATTGCCGCAGGCATTTTCGCGATTAGCCTGGTGCTGATCGCGCTGATACTACCATCCGTGGCTCGGGTAGCACAGCCTGTTGATGTCACGCTTGAACAGGCTGGCGGCTGGCAGGATAAAAATGTGCGCATGTTGTTTATCGCCTCTACGCTGATGTGGACCTGTAACACCATGTACATCATCGATATGCCGCTGTGGATCAGCCTTGAGCTTGGTCTGCCTGACAAGCTTGCCGGGATCCTGATGGGGACTGCGGCGGGGCTGGAAATTCCAGCGATGATTCTGGCGGGCTATTACGTGAAGCGCTTCGGTAAACGGCGGATGATGATGACTGCCGTAGCGGCTGGCGTGTTGTTTTATCTCGGCCTTATTTTCTTTCATAGCCACACGGCGTTACTTATCCTGCAGCTGTTTAATGCGGTATTTATCGGTATCGTTGCGGGGATCGGTATGCTGTGGTTTCAGGATCTGATGCCTGGGCGTGCTGGTTCGGCGACGACGTTGTTTACCAACAGTATTTCAACGGGCGTGATTCTGGCGGGGGTTATTCAGGGGGCGGTGGCGCAAAGCTACGGGCATTTTGCCGTCTACTGGGTGATTGCGGGGATTTCTCTGATTACGCTGGTGATGACCGGACGGGTAAAAGATGTGTAATCAGCGTGCCGGATAAGACACTTTTGTGTCGCTATCCGGCATGTTGAGTATCAGCGCATAAACGCCGGTTGCTTATTTTCGTAAGCGGAGATGGCGTCTTCATGCTGCAACGTCAGGCCGATGCTGTCCAGGCCATTGAGCATGCAGTGGCGGCGGAAATCATCAATTTTGAAGCTGTATGACTTATCGCCCGCTTTCACTACCTGCGCTTCAAGGTCCACTTCAAAGCGGATCCCCGGATGCGCCTGCACCAGTTTGAACAGCTCATCAACTTCTACATCGCTTAATTTCACTGGCAGAAGCTGATTGTTGAAGCTGTTGCCGTAAAAGATGTCAGCGAAGCTTGGTGCAATCACCACTTTGAAGCCGTAATCAGTCAACGCCCACGGCGCGTGTTCACGCGATGAGCCGCAGCCAAAGTTTTCCCGCGCCAGCAGAATTGAGGCACCTTTATATTCCGGGAAGTTCAGGACGAATTCTGGGTTGGGTTGTTGGCCCTTTTCATCCAGGAAACGCCAGTCATTAAACAGGTGTGCGCCGAAACCGGTACGCGTTACCTTCTGCAGAAACTGTTTAGGAATAATTGCATCAGTATCGACGTTGGCGGCATCCAGTGGGACAACCAGGCCGGTATGCTGGGTAAATTTCTCTGCCATGGTGGTTTCCTTATTTGATGCTGCGAATATCGGCAAAATGGCCGGTAACGGCGGCAGCGGCGGCCATTGCCGGGCTGACTAAGTGCGTACGTCCACCGCGGCCCTGACGACCTTCAAAATTACGGTTGCTGGTGGAAGCGCAACGTTCTCCGGGATTCAGGCGGTCATTATTCATTGCCAGACACATTGAGCAACCCGGCAAGCGCCATTCAAAACCGGCTTCAATGAATATTTTATCCAGCCCTTCCGCTTCTGCCTGTGCTTTTACCGGGCCGGAACCTGGTACCACCAGCGCCTGTACCCCTGGCGCGACTTTACGCCCTTTAGCGATTTCCGCAGCGGCACGTAAATCTTCTATACGTGAGTTAGTGCAGGAGCCGATAAACACCTTGTCGATCGCCACATCGGTCAGCGGGATCCCCGGCTTCAGCCCCATATAAGCCAGCGCTTTTTCTGCCGAAGCGCGCTCAACTGGGTCGGTAAACGATGCTGGGTCGGGAATATTATCGTTCACGGAAATCACCTGGCCTGGATTCGTTCCCCAGGTTACCTGTGGTGCAATCTCTTCGGCCTGCAGAGTTACGATAGTATTAAAGGTCGCACCGTCGTCGGTTTTCAACGTTTTCCAGTACTCAACCGCGTTGGCAAAGTCCTGGCCTTTCGGCGCATGCAAACGACCCTGCACATAGTTAAACGTGGTTTCATCCGGCGCGACCAGACCCGCTTTGGCACCCATCTCAATCGCCATATTGCACAGAGTCATACGGCCTTCCATGCTCAGTGCACGGATGGCATCGCCACAAAACTCAACCACATGGCCGGTACCGCCTGCGCTGCCGGTTTTACCAATGATCGCCAGCACGATATCTTTAGCCGTGATACCCGGAGCAGCAGTGCCGTTAACCTCAATCTTCATGGTTTTTGCCCGGCCCTGTTTCAGGGTTTGCGTAGCAAGCACGTGTTCGACTTCGGAAGTCCCGATACCAAACGCCAGCGCGCCAAACGCACCATGAGTGGCAGTGTGGGAGTCACCGCAGACGATGGTCATGCCCGGCAGAGTCACGCCTTGCTCCGGCCCCATGACGTGGACGATGCCCTGATACGGATGATTCAGGTCGTACAGCTCGACGCCGAATTCATTGCAGTTTTTGATCAGTTCCTGCATCTGAATACGCGCCATTTCGCCGGAAGCGTTAATGTCTTTGGTTTGCGTTGAGACATTATGATCCATGGTCGCGAAGGTTTTTCCTGGTTGGCGAACCGGACGATTGTGCGCACGCAGACCGTCAAATGCCTGTGGAGAGGTCACTTCATGCACCAGATGTCTGTCGATATATAACAGCGGAGTTTCGTTTTGCGCCTCATACACCACGTGCGCATCAAACAATTTTTCGTATAACGTTCTGGCCATGATTACACCCCTTCTGCGACGTAACGAGCGATGATATCGCCCATTTCATCGGTACTGACTGCGGCTGCGCCACGGGCTAAGTCGCCCGTACGAATGCCTTCTTCTAATGCGCGGTTGATGGCGCTCTCAATAGCGGAGGCTGCATCATTGGCATCCAGGCTGTAGCGTAACAGCAGCGCCAGAGACAGGATCTGGGCAATTGGGTTAGCGATATTTTTCCCGGCAATATCCGGAGCGGAGCCGCCAGCGGGTTCGTACAGGCCAAAGCCCAGCTCATTGAGGCTGGCAGAGGGCAGCATGCCCATTGAGCCGGTGATCATGGCGCACTCATCAGACAGAATGTCGCCAAACAGGTTTGAGCACAACAGCACGTCGAACTGGGATGGGTCTTTGATTAACTGCATCGTGGCGTTATCGATGTACATATGAGCCAGTTCAACGTCCGGGTATTCATTAGCGATTTCATTGACGATTTCGCGCCACAAAATAGAGGTTTGCAGCACGTTAGCTTTATCAATCGACGTCACTTTACGACGGCGCTGGCGTGCAGACTCAAAGGCGATGCGCGCGATGCGTTCAATCTCAAAACGGTGATATACCTCGGTATCAAAGGCTTTCTCATGTTGGCCGCTGCCTTCACGACCTTTTGGCTGACCGAAGTAGATGCCTCCGGTCAGTTCGCGTACGCACAGGATATCGAAACCGTTGGCGGCGATGTCGGCGCGCAGTGGGCAAAATGCTTCCAGTCCCTGATACAGCTTAGCGGGACGCAGATTGCTGAATAATTTGAAGTGTTTACGTAATGGCAGTAAAGCACCGCGTTCAGGTTGCTGGTTTGGCGGCAGGTTTTCCCATTTCGGGCCACCAACGGAGCCAAACAGAATGGCATCGGCTTGCTCACAACCTTCAACCGTAGCGGGTGGCAGTGGTTGACCGTGGTTATCGATGGCGGCTCCGCCTACGTCATAGTGGCTGGTGGTAATGCGCATATTAAAACGCGTCCGAATTGCTTCCAGTACCTTCAGGGCTTGCGCCATCACTTCCGGGCCAATACCGTCACCCGGTAAAACAGCAATATGATAATTCTTCGACATCACACGGTTTCCTTATTGTTCTCGTTGTTCTGAGCTTTGCGTTGCAATTCTTTTTCGACTTCTTCGGCGCGCCAGATATTGTTCAGCACATGTACCATCGCTTTTGCGGAAGATTCGACGATATCTGTTGCCAGACCGACGCCATGGAAGCGGCGCCCGTTATAGTTAGCGACAATATCTACCTGACCCAGCGCATCTTTACCGTGGCCTTTCGCGGTCAGGCTGTATTTCACCAGTTCAACGTTGTAATCGGTAATACGGTTGATGGCTTGATAAATGGCATCGACCGGCCCGTTGCCGTTGGCTGCTTCGGCTTTGACTTCTTCGCCACAGACCAGCTTGACGGAGGCGGTAGCGATATCATTAGAACCTGACTGCACGCTGAAATAATCCAGACGGAAATGTTCTGGTTCTTCCTGCTGTTTGTTAATGAAGGCCAGGGCTTCCAGGTCGTAATCGAATACCTGACCTTTTTTATCCGCCAGTTTCAGGAATGCGTCGTACAGATTATCCAGACTGTATTCACTCTCTTTGTAACCCATCTCATCCATACGGTGTTTTACGGCGGCACGTCCGGAACGGGAAGTCAGGTTCAACTGCACCTGATTCAAACCGATGGATTCCGGGGTCATGATTTCGTAGTTTTCACGGTTTTTCAGCACGCCGTCCTGATGAATGCCTGAGGAGTGGGCAAAAGCGCCACTGCCAACAATCGCTTTGTTTGCCGGAATCGGCATATTACAGATTTGGCTGACCATCTGACTGGTACGCCAGATCTCCTGGTGATTGATGCGGGTCTGCACATCCAGGATATCTTTGCGGACTTTGATCGCCATGATGACTTCTTCCAGCGAGCAGTTACCAGCACGTTCACCGATACCGTTCATTGCCCCTTCTACCTGACGAGCCCCCGCATGCACTGCCGCCAGCGCATTACCGACACCCAGACCTAAATCGTCATGGGTGTGTACAGATATGATCGCTTTGTCGATATTCGGTACGCGTTCATACAGACCGGAAATAATTGCCCCAAATTCGAAAGGCATGGTGTAACCGACGGTATCGGGGATATTGATGGTTCTGGCTCCCGCATTAATAGCCGCTTCCACCACGCGAGCCAGATCAGCGATAGGGGTTCGGCCAGCGTCTTCGCACGAGAATTCAACGTCATCCGTGTAATTACGAGCGCGTTTAACCATATAGATAGCCCGCTCAATAACTTCATCCAGCGTACTGCGCAGCTTGGTCGCAATATGCATCGGTGAGGTGGCAATAAACGTATGAATACGGAAAGCCTCTGCCACTTTCAGGGATTCAGCCGCGACGTCGATATCTTTTTCTACACAGCGGGCTAATGCACAAACGCGGCTGTTTTTAACCTGACGGGCGATGGTTTGTACTGATTCAAAGTCACCCGGCGACGAAACAGGGAAACCCACTTCCATCACGTCAACGCCCATACGCTCGAGAGCCAGAGCAATCTGCAGTTTTTCTTTTACACTCAGGCTTGCCTGTAACGCCTGTTCACCATCGCGTAAGGTGGTATCGAAAATAATGACTTGCTGGCTCATGGTTTAGGTCCTTGGTGTTTAGGGCGCCTTGCTTCGAGCATAAAAAAACCCGCGCAACGGCGCGGGTTTTTTGTCTTAACTGGAGCTGACTTAATGCTGAATGTCGTTCACCAGTCTACCGCGCAACGAAGATGCGTTTAGTAGTAGTAGACCGTTAAAACGAGCAATGTAAGTCATCAATCAGGCTCCAGGCGAATGCGATATGCTTTTAGTGGTACTGGATATGAAGTCTGATGTCAACCCTGCTCACTGCAAATCCCTCCGTTCAGAGAGAAATACCTCTCCATGTTTGAGCGAATTGTGCTGAATTTTTATGTTTGTATAAAATAAATCAGTATGCGGCGTACATACTTTTCATTATTTGAAATGTTTAAGCATAATTATTTTCAATTGTTGTAATGGAACAGATGAAGAGGAGTTTCGGTAAAGGATTTTTTATCTTTATGATTTATCTATTTTTATAGTAACTCTGAATGGGTGTGGCAAAGGTGGTAACAAATAATTGATAAATTAATGTTAATCATTAATGTATTAAAAATATAAATATTTAATTAAATCTTAATTACGTATTCACTGTGTGTATGATTGTACATTCGTCATGCTTATGGTTATATTGTTTATGAAATTAAAACATATGAATCATCGTGCAGTGACATCTGCCACACTGCGCTCGCATTGTTTTTATGTTCATTTAGGTTAGTGCCTTTATGTTTTCCTAATTTTAATGTTTTCTCTTTTTCTCATTCTATATGTATGGTAAATCATATTATCGGAGATTATTCACTCCGTCTGGGGAAAAGGGAGTTTAGAGTGACAGTGGAGTTAATTATGCCAGAAGTAAAAATAATAGATAAATCCAATCTTATAGATATTGGGAAACCGCAGCTTCGTATGGTTGATCTTAATTTATTAACCGTCTTTGATGCGGTTATGCAAGAACAGAACATTACACGTGCTGCACATTCTCTGGGGATGTCACAACCTGCGGTCAGTAATGCAGTTGCGCGGCTGAAGGTCATGTTTAATGATGAGCTTTTTGTTCGTTATGGGCGAGGGATTCAGCCGACAGCAAGGGCTTTCCAGCTATTTGGTTCAGTTCGTCAGGCGTTACAATTGGTGCAGAATGAATTGCCAGGATCGGGGTTTGAACCTGCCATCAGCGAGCGTGTTTTCAACCTCTGCGTATGTAGCCCATTGGATAATATTCTGACATCCTTGATTTATAATCGAGTTGAGGATGTAGCGCCTAATATTAATGTCGTATTTAAATCTTCACTTAATCAAAATACAGAACACCAATTGCGCTATCAGGAAACAGAGTTTGTTATTAGTTATGAAGAATTCCGCCGGGTTGAATTCACAAGCATACCGTTGTTCAATGACGAAATGGTGCTGGTAGCGAGCAAAAAACATCCACGCATAAGTGGTCCATTATTGGAAAGTGATGTCTATAATGAGCAACATGCTGTGGTTTCTCTTGACCGCTATGCTTCATTTAGCCAACCATGGTACGACACACCGGATAAACAATCCTGCGTTGCTTATCAGGGAATGGCATTAATAAGTGTATTGAATATTGTTTCTCAAACCCAATTGGTCTCCATTGCACCGCGCTGGTTAGCAGAAGAGTTCTCAGAGTCTTTAGACCTGCAGGTATTGCCTTTACCATTAAAATTGAACAGTCGCACATGTTATCTTTCCTGGCATGAAGCAGCAGGTCGGGATAAAGGACATAAATGGATGGAAGAATTGTTAGTTTCCGTCTGCAAGAAGTAGCATTTATATCCTTTGTTTTTCAAGCTGCTTTGTCTCCCCAGCCACATTGTTATCTATGCTGCTGGGGGAATGAGGAGGCATCTCTGTCCCTCCCCAGATGCAGTCTTTGGCTGTTTATATTCGTTTCAGACGAACGTGTCACGGGCTTGCCGCCTCAATGCGACTCGAAATCCATTGGGTATAGCAGAATAAACTCGATGTCATATCTGGTTTATTCTGCTTTTTTCTTTTTATTTGAAATTTTATGCTGAATTCCTTTTTTTACATTTGTTCTGAAATGTAAAAAAATAGAGTAATCGCTGTAAGTTCCCATTTTTAAGCGATTATTTATCATTCCACTTAATTCTACTGGTTTAATTCTCCGTTTATTCGACTCTTTCCTCCGTTTTATTCTTATTCGCTGTAATGCCACCACGTCGGTGCGAATTGCCATGCGTCATCGTCAGCGGTTAATGTGTTGTTAAACCGTTATTCATTATAAGAGTGGAGGCAAGCCATGGAGATGTTGTCTGGTGCCGAGATGGTCGTCCGATCGCTCATCGACCAGGGTGTGAAGCAGGTATTCGGTTATCCCGGGGGGGCAGTCCTTGATATCTATGATGCACTACATACGGTCGGTGGAATTGATCATGTGCTGGTCCGCCATGAACAAGCTGCAGTACATATGGCCGATGGCCTGGCGCGAGCCACGGGAGAAGTGGGCGTCGTACTGGTCACTTCGGGACCAGGAGCTACCAATGCGATTACAGGAATTGCAACGGCTTATATGGACTCCATACCACTCGTGATCCTCTCCGGGCAGGTTGCAACCTCTCTGATTGGCTATGATGCCTTTCAGGAGTGCGATATGGTCGGCATATCCCGCCCGGTGGTGAAGCACAGCTTCCTCGTAAAGCAAACAGAGGACATCCCGCAGGTATTGAAAAAAGCCTTCTGGCTGGCGGCAAGCGGCCGTCCAGGTCCAGTGGTGGTGGATTTACCGAAGGATATTCTGAATCCTGCGAAGAAACTGCCTTATAGCTGGCCGGAATCGGTAAGTATGCGTTCGTATAATCCTACAACCACCGGGCATAAAGGGCAGATAAAACGCGCACTGCAAACGCTGATAGCAGCCAAAAAACCGGTAGTGTATGTTGGTGGCGGTGCAGTTAATGCGGCCTGTCACGAGCAACTGGGGCAGATTGCAGAAGCACTTAACCTGCCGGTTGTGTCTTCGTTGATGGGGTTAGGCGTGTTTCCGGCAACGCATCGTCAGGCGTTGGGCATGTTGGGAATGCACGGCACTTATGAAGCAAATATGACCATGCATCATTCTGATGCCATTTTTGCCATCGGTGTTCGTTTTGACGATCGCACGACCAATAACCTGGCAAAATATTGCCCGCATGCGACCGTGTTGCATATCGACATCGACCCTACTTCAATTTCGAAAACAGTGACGGCGGATATTCCTATTGTTGGTGATGCCCGGTTGGTGCTCGATCAGATGCTGGAGCTGCTGGCGCAGGAGAAGTCGCAGCAACCACTGGATGATAACCGTGACTGGTGGCAACAGATTGAGCAATGGCGCGCCCGTCAGTGCCTGAAATATGACACCCAAAGTGAAAGTATTAAGCCGCAGGCTGTGATTGAAACTATCTGGCAGTTAACGAAAGGGGATGCGTATGTGACCTCGGACGTTGGGCAGCATCAGATGTTTGCCGCACTTTACTACCCGTTTGATAAACCACGCCGTTGGATTAACTCCGGTGGTCTTGGCACGATGGGATTTGGTTTACCCGCAGCGTTAGGTGTCAAGATGGCGCTACCTGATGAAACGGTAGTGTGTGTGACCGGCGATGGCAGCATTCAGATGAATATCCAGGAGTTGTCGACAGCGCTGCAGTATGAACTGCCAGTGTTGGTACTCAATCTTAACAACCGCTACCTCGGTATGGTCAAACAGTGGCAGGACATGATCTACTCCGGAAGGCACTCGCAGTCTTATATGCAGTCGCTGCCTGATTTCGTCCGCCTTGCTGAAGCCTATGGGCATATTGGTATCCAGATAAACCATCCAAACGAACTGGAGAGCAAACTGGTTGAAGCGTTGGAGCATGTGCGCAACCATCGTTTGGTGTTTGTCGATGTTACCGTTGATGGCAGTGAGCATGTTTATCCAATGCAGATTCGTGGGGGCGGTATGGATGAAATGTGGTTAAGCAAAACGGAGAGGACCTGATTATGCGCCGGATATTATCGGTATTGCTGGAAAACGAGTCGGGTGCATTGTCGCGTGTGATAGGTCTCTTCGCCCAGCGCGGTTACAACATCGAAAGCCTGACAGTCGCGCCCACGGACGATCCGACCTTATCGCGGATGACGATCCAGACTGTAGGGGATGAAAAAGTCCTCGAGCAAATTGAAAAGCAACTGCACAAACTAGTGGATGTCCTGCGTGTGAGTGAACTGGGACAGGGCGCCCATGTTGAACGAGAAATCATGTTGGTGAAAATTCAGGCCAGCGGATACGGCAGGGAAGAGGTGAAGCGCAACACGGAAATTTTCCGTGGGCAAATCATTGACGTTACGCCGTCTATTTACACCGTACAACTGGCTGGCACCAGCGATAAACTGGATGCGTTCCTGGCGACATTACGTGAAGTCGCAAAGATCGTCGAGGTTGCTCGCTCAGGTGTTGTGGGTCTCTCTCGCGGCGATAAAATTATGCGCTAATCATGACCATGTTCTTAATTCGCAAGCCTGACAGTAGCGGTTGGGCTTTTTTTTGCGAAATCAGCAGTAACCAGAGACAAAAGCGGTTGCCGCAGTCATTATTCTGCGCTTAGATGTTAATAAATTTAACCCATGCCATCTCAAAGGTTATGGTTTGTACATTTTACGCAAGGGGCAATTGTGAAACTGGATGAAATCGCTCGGCTGGCCGGCGTTTCGCGAACGACTGCAAGCTACGTTATTAACGGCAAAGCAAAGCAATATCGCGTAAGCGACAAGACGGTTGAAAAAGTCATGGCAGTGGTGCGCGAGCATAATTACCACCCAAATGCTGTGGCAGCCGGGCTGCGTGCTGGACGCACACGTTCTATCGGGTTGGTGATCCCTGACCTGGAGAACACAAGTTATACCCGGATTGCAAACTACCTGGAGCGCCAGGCACGACAGCGTGGGTATCAACTGCTGATAGCCTGCTCTGAAGATCAGCCGGATAACGAAATGCGCTGTATTGAGCATCTTTTACAACGCCAGGTTGATGCCATCATTGTGTCAACGTCTTTGCCTCCTGAGCACCCGTTCTACCAGCGCTGGGCAAATAGCTCATTCCCTATCGTGGCGTTAGACCGTGCACTGGATCGTGAGCATTTCACCAGTGTTGTGGGGGCTGATCAGGATGATGCAGAAATGCTGGCTGAGGAATTACGTAAATTTCCGGCTGAAAACGTGCTCTATCTGGGGGCTCTCCCTGAATTATCCGTGAGTTTCCTGCGTGAGCAGGGTTTTCGTACCGCCTGGAAGGATGACCCGCGAGAAGTGAATTTCCTGTACGCTAACAGCTATGAGCGGGAGGCCGCCGCACAGTTGTTTGATAAATGGCTGGAAACGCACCCTATGCCTCAGGCGCTGTTTACCACTTCGTTTGCCCTGTTGCAGGGGGTGATGGACGTGACACTACGCCGCGATGGGCAATTACCGTCAGATTTAGCCATTGCTACCTTTGGCGATCATGAACTACTCGATTTCCTGCAATGTCCGGTGTTGGCAGTCGCGCAACGCCATCGTGATGTTGCCGAACGCGTACTGGAAATCGTGCTAGCCAGCCTGGATGAGCCGCGTAAGCCAAAACCAGGACTCACACGCATTAAACGTAATCTGTATCGTCGCGGTATTCTCAGCCGCAGCTAAGTCTCCTCTGCAGTATGCGCCGGTAGGATACCCTTCTGGCGCTATCAAATATCAATTATCAGAAATAACCTCATTATAATTAAGAATATTCTTTAGAATTATCTGAAATTCATTTCTTAATTACCTCGATTTAAAATACTGCCGTCTGTTTTTGGGTTATTGATACGTAACGACGCGTTACTGTTGTATTATTTTGTTACATGCTTGTGTGGAATTGCCGAATTAACAAACACTTTGCTTCTTTATTGCAGATAATTCTCGTATATCTCTGTCGTACGGGGCGTACAGACCGATTAACTGGCACTGTTATCTCGCTGCATATTGTCCTAAAATGCCGCTCGCGTCGCAAACTGACACTTTATATTTTCTTTAGATGATATTGAGTTGTTTTAAACAGTGATGAGTTGTTGGATCTTTTTCTTACAAATATTCATGACGTTAATTTGCTTCGTTTGCTGTACGAAATCTGTTCAACGCTGATATTAGCCGTAAACATTGGGTTTTTTGCTCCGCTAAGCGCCGTGACTTGCTTGACAAGGTTTTCCTCCGCTCCGTAAACTCCTTTAAGTGGGAATTTGTGGGATAAAGTGGTAATCGGGGGTGAGGCTGGCATGTTCCGGGGAGCAACGTTAGTTAATCTCGACAGTAAAGGGCGCTTATCTGTGCCTACCCGTTATCGGGATCAACTGCTCGAGAGTGCTGCCGGTCAAATGGTTTGTACCATTGACATCCATCACCCGTGCCTGCTGCTGTACCCCCTGCCTGAATGGGAAATTATCGAGCAGAAGTTATCGCGCCTGTCGAGCATGAATCCGGTTGAGCGCCGCGTACAGCGCTTACTGTTAGGGCATGCCAGCGAATGTCAGATGGACAGCGCTGGTCGATTACTGATCGCTCCCATTCTGCGACAACATGCAGGGTTGACGAAAGAAGTGATGCTGGTTGGGCAGTTCAATAAGTTTGAGCTGTGGGATGAAACGACCTGGTATCAACAGGTCAGGGAAGATATCGACGCTGAGCAGTCTGTTACTGGCGCGCTGTCGGAACGATTGCAGGATTTGTCTCTATAAGATGATGGAAAATTATAAACATACAACGGTGTTGCTGGATGAAGCCGTAAACGGCCTGAATATTCGTCCAGACGGCATCTACATTGACGGGACATTTGGTCGCGGTGGTCACTCACGTTTGATTCTCTCGCAGCTCGGCGAAGAGGGACGTTTGCTGGCAATCGATCGCGATCCGCAGGCTATTGCCGTTGCCCAGACCATTAACGATCCCCGTTTCTCCATCATTCATGGACCTTTCTCTGCGCTGGCTGAATATGTAGCCGAGCGCGGACTTACCGGCAAGATCGATGGAATCCTCCTTGATCTTGGCGTGTCTTCACCGCAGCTTGACGATGCTGAACGCGGCTTTTCATTTATGCGTGATGGTCCATTAGATATGCGTATGGACCCAACACGTGGTCAGTCTGCCGCCGAGTGGCTGCAAACCGCCGATGAAGCTGATATTGCCTGGGTGATTAAAACCTTTGGTGAGGAGCGCTTTGGCAAGCGCATTGCCCGCGCCATCGTGGAGCGTAACCGCATTGAACCGATGACTCGTACTAAAGAGCTGGCGGAAGTGATTGCGGCGGCAATGCCGGTAAAAGACAAATTTAAACATCCCGCGACCCGTACCTTCCAGGCGGTGCGCATATGGGTGAACAGTGAACTGGAGGAGATAGAGCAGGCGCTAAAAAGCTCGCTCAGCGTGCTGGCACCAGGTGGTCGGCTTTCAATCATCAGTTTCCACTCGCTCGAAGACCGTATTGTAAAACGCTTCATGCGTGAACAAAGCCGCGGTCCGCAGGTTCCGGCTGGAATACCGATGACGGAAGCGCAGATCAAAAAGTTGGGCGGCCGTGAGTTGAGAGCACTAGGCAAGTTGATGCCGGGTGAAGAAGAGGTAGCTGAAAATCCTCGTGCCCGTAGTTCAGTTCTGCGTATTGCAGAGAGGACGAACGCATGATCAGCAGAGTGACAGAAGCCCTCAGCAAAGTTAAAGGATCGATAGGAAGCAACGAGCGCCATGCCTTGCCTGGCGTGATCGGTGACGATCTTTTGCGGTTTGGGAAGCTGCCACTCTGCTTGTTCATTTGCATTATTTTGACGGCGGTCACCGTCGTAACAACAGCGCACCATACGCGCTTACTGACCGCGCAACGCGAACAACTGGTTCTGGAACGAGATGCGCTGGATATTGAATGGCGCAACCTGATCCTTGAGGAGAACGCGCTCGGCGACCATAGCCGTGTTGAACGGATCGCAACGGAAAAACTGCAAATGCAGCATGTTGATCCCTCACAAGAAAATATCGTAGTACAAAAATAAGGATAAACGCGACGCATGAAAGCAGCGGCAAAGACGCACAAACCAAAACGCCAGGAAGAACAAGCCAACTTTATCAGTTGGCGTTTTGCGTTACTGTGCGGTTGTATTTTGCTGGCGCTGGGGTTCCTGCTGGGGCGCGTTGCCTGGCTGCAAATCATCGCGCCTGACATGCTGGTGCGCCAGGGCGACATGCGCTCTCTGCGCGTCCAGGAGGTTTCCACATCGCGCGGTATGATTACCGACCGTTCAGGACGTCCGTTGGCGGTGAGTGTGCCGGTTAAGGCTATCTGGGCTGATCCAAAAGAAGTGCATGATGCGGGCGGCGTTAGCGTTGGTGAACGCTGGAGAGCGCTTTCGACTGCGTTGAACATTCCGCTTGATCAACTGGCCTCCAGAATTAACGCTAACCCGAAAGGGCGTTTTATCTACCTCGCACGTCAGGTCAACCCTGACATGGCTGACTACATCAAGAAACTGAAGCTACCGGGGATCCATCTGCGTGAAGAATCCCGTCGTTACTACCCTTCCGGGGAAGTGACCGCTCACCTCATTGGTTTCACCAACGTCGACAGCCAGGGGATTGAAGGCGTTGAGAAGAGTTTTGATAAATGGCTCACCGGTCAACCTGGCGAGCGTGTGGTGCGTAAAGATCGCTATGGCCGTGTTATTGAAGACATCTCGTCGACCGATAGCCAGGCGGCGCATAATCTTGCATTAAGTATTGATGAGCGCTTGCAGGCGCTGGTCTACCGCGAACTGAACAACGCTGTTGCCTTTAACAAAGCAGAATCGGGCAGCGCCGTGTTAGTCGATGTTAACACGGGTGAAGTGCTGGCGATGGCGAATAGCCCTTCCTATAACCCAAACAACCTCACCGGTACGCCGAAGGATGCAATGCGTAACCGTACCATCACTGACGTGTTCGAGCCGGGTTCTACCGTCAAACCGATGGTGGTGATGACGGCACTGCAGCGCGGTGTGGTTCGCGAAAATACCGTACTGAACACTATTCCCTACCGAATTAATGGTCACGAAATTAAAGACGTGGCGCGTTATAGCGAATTGACCCTCACAGGGGTCTTGCAGAAGTCGAGTAACGTCGGTGTTTCCAAGCTGGCGTTAGCGATGCCGTCCTCAGCGTTAGTAGATACTTACTCACGTTTTGGGCTGGGAAAAGCGACCAATTTGGGGTTGGTCGGAGAACGCAGTGGCTTATATCCTCAAAAACAACGGTGGTCTGACATAGAGAGGGCCACCTTCTCTTTCGGCTATGGGCTAATGGTAACCCCGTTACAGTTAGCGCGAGTCTATGCAACCATCGGCAGCTATGGCGTTTATCGTCCGCTGTCGATTACCAAAGTTGATCCTCCTGTTCCGGGCGAGCGTATCTTCCCGGAGTCGACCGTACGCACCGTGGTGCACATGATGGAAAGCGTCGCGCTGCCTGGCGGCGGCGGCGTGAAGGCGGCGATTAAAGGCTATCGCATCGCTATTAAAACCGGTACGGCGAAAAAAGTAGGGCCGGATGGCCGCTACATCAATAAATACATTGCTTATACCGCAGGTGTTGCGCCTGCGAGTCAGCCGCGCTTCGCGCTGGTTGTTGTTATCAACGATCCGCAGGCGGGTAAATACTACGGTGGCGCCGTTTCCGCGCCGGTCTTTGGTGCCATCATGGGCGGCGTACTGCGTACCATGAACATCGAACCGGATGCGCTGGCAACGAGCGATAAAAATGAATTTGTGAATAATCAAGGCGAGGCAACAGGTGGCAGATCGTAATTTGCGCGACCTTCTTGCTCCATGGGTGCCGGGTGCACCGGAGCGAGCACTGCGGGAGATGACACTCGACAGCCGTGTGGCTGCATCGGGGGATCTCTTTGTGGCAGTGGTAGGTCATCAGGCGGACGGGCGTCGATATATCCCGCAGGCGATAGCGCAAGGTGTAGCTGCCATAATTGCAGAGGCAAAAGACGAGGCAACCGACGGTGAAATCCGTGAAATGCACGGTGTGCCTGTAATCTATCTTAGCCAGCTTAATGAACGTTTATCTGCACTGGCGGGTCGCTTTTACCACGAGCCATCTGAGAATATGCGCCTGGTCGGTGTGACCGGGACCAACGGTAAAACCACCACCACCCAACTGCTGGCGCAATGGAGTCAGTTGCTTGGTGAGACCAGTGCAGTGATGGGCACGGTAGGCAATGGTCTGCTGGGCAAAGTGATCCCGACCGAGAATACCACCGGTTCAGCTGTTGACGTTCAGCACGTGCTGGCGGGACTAGTTGAGCAGGGTGCAACGTTTGGAGCAATGGAAGTCTCGTCCCACGGTCTGGTTCAGCATCGCGTGGCGGCTTTGAAATTTGCCGCATCGGTATTTACCAATTTAAGTCGTGATCACCTCGACTATCACGGCGATATGGAGCATTACGAAGCGGCTAAATGGCTGCTGTACTCCACCCATCATTGCGGTCAGGCCATCGTCAATGCCGATGATGAAGTTGGTCGTCGCTGGCTGGCAAAACTGCCGGATGCGGTTGCCGTTTCGATGGAAGACCATATCAACCCTAACTGTCACGGACGTTGGTTGAAAGCAGTAGACGTGAATTACCACGACAGCGGCGCGACAATTCGTTTCACTTCTTCGTGGGGCGACGGTGAAATTGAAAGCCGCCTGATGGGGGCATTCAACGTCAGCAACCTGCTGCTGGCGCTGGCAACGCTGCTGGCGCTCGGGTATCCGTTAGCAGAATTACTGAAAACGGCTGCGCGCCTGCAACCGGTTTGTGGACGTATGGAAGTGTTCAGCGCGCCGGGCAAAACCACGGTGGTGGTTGATTATGCCCACACGCCGGATGCGCTGGAAAAAGCGTTGCAGGCAGCACGTCTACACTGTGCCGGTAAACTGTGGTGCGTCTTTGGCTGCGGCGGCGATCGTGACAAAGGTAAACGCCCGCTGATGGGGGCTATTGCAGAGCAGTTTGCTGATGTAGTCGTGGTGACGGACGACAACCCGCGCACCGAAGAACCACGCGCCATCATTAACGACATTCTGGCAGGTATGCTGGATGCCGGGCATGCGAAGGTGATGGAAGGGCGCGCTGAAGCGGTGACAAACGCCATCATGCAGGCGAAAGAAAACGACGTGGTGCTGGTGGCAGGGAAAGGTCACGAGGATTACCAGATCGTCGGGTCTCATCGCCTTGACTACTCTGACCGTGTTACGGCAGCCCGCTTGCTGGGGGTGATCGCATGATTAGCGTAACCCTCAGCCAACTGACGGAGATCCTCCGCGGCGAACTGAAAGGGGCCGATCTGACCCTGGATGCAGTTACAACCGATACGCGTAAAGTCACGCCGGGCTGTTTGTTTGTGGCGCTGAAAGGCGAACGCTTTGATGCTCACGATTTTGCTGAACAAGCAAAAGCGAGCGGGGCTGGCGCACTGCTGGTTAGCCGTCCGCTGGAAATCGATTTGCCGCAATTGATTGTGAAGGATACGCGACTGGCGTTCGGTGAGCTGGCAGCGTGGGTTCGCGCGCAAGTTCCGGCTCGCGTGGTAGCGCTGACCGGTTCATCCGGTAAAACGTCTGTCAAAGAGATGACCGCTTCTATTCTGAGCCAGTGCGGAAATACCCTGTACACGGCTGGCAACCTGAATAATGACATTGGCGTACCAATGACGCTGCTGCGGTTAAACAACGATTATGACTATGCCGTGATTGAACTTGGCGCCAATCATCAGGGTGAGATCGCGTGGACTGTCGGTCTGACGCGTCCAGAAGCTGCGCTGGTTAACAATCTTGCTGCGGCTCACCTGGAAGGGTTTGGTTCGCTTGCGGGTGTGGCCAAAGCCAAAGGCGAAATCTTTACCGGTCTGTCGGCGAACGGCATTGCCATTATGAATGCTGATAACAACGACTGGCTGAACTGGCAGAACGTTATTGGCGATCGCAAAGTCTGGCGCTTTTCCCCGAATGCGGCCAACAGCGATTTTTCTGCAACCAACATTCATATCACCTCGCACGGTACTGAGTTTTCTCTGCAAACGCCTGTGGGCAGCATTGATGTCCTGCTGCCATTACCGGGCCGCCACAACATTGCCAACGCATTGGCTGCGGCCGCGCTCTCAATGGCAGTTGGCGCTACGCATGAGGCAATTAAAACCGGTCTGAAGGATCTGAAAGCAGTGCCGGGGCGTCTGTTCCCGATTCAACTTGCTGAAAATCAGCTGCTGCTGGACGACTCCTATAACGCGAACGTTGGTTCGATGACCGCGGCGGTACAGGTTCTGTCCGAAATGCCGGGCTACCGTGTGCTGGTGGTGGGGGATATGGCAGAGCTTGGTGCGGAAAGTGAAGCATGCCACGTACAGGTAGGTGAAGCAGCGAAAGCGGCAGGCATTGACCGTGTACTGAGTACAGGGAAACTGAGCAAGGCAATTAGCGATGCCAGCGGGGTTGGCGAGCATTTTGCGGATAAAACCGTGCTGACCGCGCATCTTAAAACGCTGATTGCAGAGCATCAGGTAATGACGATTTTAGTGAAGGGTTCACGTAGTGCCGCTATGGAAGAGGTAGTACGCGCATTACAGGAGAATGGAACATGTTAGTTTGGCTGGCCGAACATTTGGTCAAATATTATTCCGGCTTTAACGTCTTTTCCTATCTGACGTTTCGCGCCATCGTCAGCCTGCTGACCGCGCTGTTCATCTCTTTGTGGATGGGCCCGCGCATGATTGCCCGTCTGCAAAAAATGTCTTTTGGTCAGGTCGTTCGTAACGACGGCCCGGAATCACACTTCAGTAAACGCGGTACGCCGACTATGGGCGGCATTATGATCCTCACCGCGATTGTCATCTCCGTTCTGCTGTGGGCCTATCCATCGAATCCTTACGTCTGGTGCGTGTTAGTGGTTCTGATTGGCTACGGCATTATCGGTTTCGTAGATGATTACCGCAAAGTCGTGCGTAAAGACACCAAGGGTCTGATAGCCCGCTGGAAGTACTTTTGGATGTCGGTGATTGCGTTAGGTGTTGCGTTCGCGCTGTATCTGGCGGGGAAAGATACTCCGGCAACTGAGCTGGTGGTGCCGTTCTTTAAAGATGTGATGCCGCAGTTGGGTCTGTTCTATGTCCTGCTGGCGTATTTCGTCATTGTTGGTACCGGTAATGCGGTTAATCTGACCGATGGTCTGGATGGTCTGGCGATTATGCCTACCGTGTTCGTCGCGGCCGGATTTGCGCTGGTGGCGTGGGCGACCGGTAACATGAACTTTGCCAGCTATCTGCATATTCCCTATTTGCGCCATGCCGGTGAACTGGTGATCGTCTGTACGGCGATTGTGGGCGCGGGCCTTGGCTTCCTGTGGTTTAACACCTATCCGGCTCAGGTCTTTATGGGCGATGTCGGTTCGCTGGCACTGGGTGGCGCGCTGGGCATTATTGCTGTGCTGCTGCGTCAGGAATTCCTGTTGGTGATCATGGGTGGCGTATTTGTGGTAGAAACCCTGTCGGTTATTTTGCAGGTTGGTTCCTTCAAGCTGCGTGGACAGCGCATCTTCCGAATGGCGCCGATTCATCATCACTATGAATTGAAAGGCTGGCCGGAGCCGCGCGTGATTGTGCGCTTCTGGATTATTTCGCTGATGCTGGTGCTGATTGGCCTGGCAACGCTGAAGGTACGTTAATCATGGTTGATTACCAGGGTAAAAAAGTCGTCATTATCGGTCTGGGTTTGACCGGGTTGTCCTGCGTAGATTTCTTCCTCGCGCGTGGTGTAACGCCGCGCGTAATGGATACCCGTGCGACACCGCCGGGCCTGGATAAATTACCTGAAGCAGTTGAGCGTCATGTCGGCAGTCTGAATGATGACTGGCTGCTGGCTGCGGATTTAATCGTCGCCAGCCCTGGTATTGCCCTGGCGCATCCTTCGTTAAGCGCTGCCGCGGATGCGGGTATTGAAATTGTCGGCGATATAGAACTGTTCTGCCGTGAAGCGCAGGCACCGATCGTCGCGATTACTGGCTCCAATGGTAAAAGTACGGTTACCACATTAGTTGGCGAGATGGCGAAAGCGGCCGGTGTGAACGTGGGGGTGGGTGGCAACATTGGTTTACCCGCACTCATGCTACTGGACGCTGAACGTGAACTGTATGTTCTGGAGCTCTCCAGCTTCCAACTGGAGACAACCTCCAGCCTGCAGGCCGTGGCAGCAACCATTTTGAACGTTACTGAAGATCATATGGACCGCTATCCGTTTGGGTTGCAGCAGTATCGTGCCGCCAAACTGCGCGTCTATGAGAACGCGAAAGTCTGCGTCGTAAACGCAGATGATGCGTTAACCATGCCGGTTCGTGGCGCCGATGAGCGTTGTGTGAGCTTTGGCGTCAATATGGGCGATTATCACCTTAACCGTCAGCAAGGGGAGACCTGGCTGCGGGTGAAGGGTGAAAAAATATTGAACGTGAAAGAGATGACTCTTTCCGGTCAGCATAACTATACCAACGCACTTGCGGCGTTGGCGCTGGCTGATGCAGCGGGTCTGCCTCGCGCCTCTAGTCTGAAAGCGCTGACGACATTCACCGGTCTGGCGCACCGCTTCCAACTGGTACTGGATCATAACGGCGTGCGGTGGATCAACGACTCGAAAGCCACCAATGTGGGCAGTACTGAAGCCGCGTTGAATGGACTACATGTTGATGGCACTTTGCATCTGCTCCTCGGTGGCGATGGAAAATCAGCAGATTTCTCTTCACTGGAGCGTTATTTGCACGGTGATCGTGTGCGTCTGTACTGCTTTGGGCGAGATGGTGGACAGCTGGCGGCACTGCGTCCGGACATCGCCGAACAGACTGAAACGATGGAAGAGGCGATGCGTTTGCTCGCTCCCCGCGTGAAGCCGGGTGATATGGTGCTGTTGTCGCCAGCTTGTGCCAGCCTTGATCAGTTCAAGAATTTTGAACAACGAGGCGATGTCTTTACCCGCCTGGCGAAGGAGTTGGGTTGATGCGATTATCTCTCCCTCGTCTGAGAATGCCGCGCTTACCAGGATTTGGTGTCCTGGCGTGGATCTTCGCGGCACTTAAAGGCTGGGTGATGGCTTCGCGTGACAAAGACGCGGATAGCCTGATCATGTACGACCGTATGCTGTTGTGGTTGACGTTCGGTCTGGCAGCGATCGGTTTTATCATGGTCACATCTGCGTCAATGCCTGTGGGGCAACGTCTGGCGGGCGATCCCTTCCTGTTCGCCAAGCGTGATGCACTGTACATTTTTCTGGCGTTCTGTCTGGCCATGGTTACGCTGCGTCTGCCTATGGAATTCTGGCAAAAGTACAGCACCACAATGCTGATCGCGTCGATCATCATGTTGCTGATCGTGCTGGTGGTTGGTAGCTCCGTTAACGGGGCATCACGCTGGATCGCACTGGGACCGCTGCGTATTCAGCCTGCGGAATTTACTAAGCTGTCTCTGTTTTGTTATCTCGCCAACTATCTGGTGCGTAAAGTTGATGAGGTACGTAACAACCTTCGCGGCTTCTTAAAACCGATGGGCGTGATTCTGGTGCTGGCCGTGCTACTGCTGGCACAGCCTGACCTCGGAACGGTAGTGGTGCTATTTGTCACTACGCTGGCGATGTTGTTCCTTGCCGGGGCTAAGTTGTGGCAGTTCATTGCCATCATCGGTATGGGGATTTCGGCGGTGGTGCTGCTGATCCTCGCGGAGCCGTATCGTATTCGCCGTGTAACCTCTTTCTGGAACCCATGGGAAGATCCGTTTGGCAGCGGTTACCAGCTGACGCAATCTTTGATGGCTTTCGGACGTGGTGAGATTTGGGGTCAGGGGCTGGGTAATTCAGTACAAAAACTGGAGTATTTGCCGGAAGCGCACACTGACTTTATCTTCGCCATTATTGGGGAAGAACTGGGTTATATCGGTGTGGTACTGGCACTTTTAATGGTATTCTTCGTCGCTTTTCGCGCGATGTCGATTGGTCGTAAGGCGCTGGAAATTGACCACCGTTTTTCAGGTTTCTTAGCCTGCTCCATTGGGATCTGGTTCAGTTTTCAGGCGCTGGTCAACGTCGGCGCGGCAGCAGGTATGCTGCCAACGAAAGGTCTGACGCTGCCGCTGATCAGTTATGGTGGTTCCAGTTTGTTGATCATGTCGACAGCCATCATGTTTTTGTTACGTATTGATTATGAAACGCGTCTGGAAAAAGCCCAGGCGTTTACACGAGGTGCACGATGAGTGGTCAACCGAAGCGGTTAATGGTGATGGCGGGCGGTACCGGCGGGCATGTGTTCCCGGGGCTGGTAGTCGCCCACCATTTAATGGCCCAGGGCTGGCAGGTTCGTTGGCTCGGCACCGCCGATCGTATGGAAGCGGACTTAGTGCCGAAGCATGGCATTGAAATTGACTTTATTCGCATCTCCGGTTTGCGTGGAAAGGGCATTAAAGCATTGCTGGCTGCGCCATTACGTATTTTTAATGCCTGGCGTCAGGCTCGCGCCATCATGAAGCAGTTTAAACCTGACGTGGTGCTCGGTATGGGCGGTTATGTGTCAGGTCCCGGTGGGCTGGCAGCCTGGTCGTTAGGTATTCCGGTGGTGCTGCACGAACAGAACGGCATCGCGGGATTGACCAATAAATGGCTGGCGAAGATTGCAACGACGGTCATGCAGGCATTTCCTGGCGCCTTCCCTAAAGCGGAAGTGGTGGGTAACCCGGTGCGGACCGATGTGCTGGCGTTACCGTTACCCCAGGTTCGTCTGGCCGGACGTGAAGGCCCGGTTCGCGTGCTGGTTGTTGGTGGATCTCAGGGCGCGCGAGTGCTGAATCAGACGCTGCCGCAGGTTGCCGCAAAACTTGGTGACGCGGTGACTATCTGGCATCAGAGCGGCAAAGGCGCACAGCAAACCGTTGAACAGGCTTACGCCGAAGCGGGGCAGCCGCAGCATAAGGTCACCGAGTTTATTGATGATATGGCCGCAGCCTATGCGTGGGCGGATGTCGTCGTGTGTCGTTCTGGTGCACTGACGGTGAGTGAGGTTGCTGCTGCAGGTTTACCAGCGCTGTTTGTGCCGTTTCAACACAAAGACAGGCAACAGTACTGGAATGCGCTTCCACTGGAAAAAGCGGGCGCAGCAAAAATTTTAGAGCAGCCGCAGTTTACTGTGGATGCCGTCGTAAGCACCCTTTCCGGGTGGTCGCGAGAAACTTTATTAACCATGGCAGAACGTGCACGCGCTGCATCCATACCGGATGCCACTGAGCGTGTGGCAAATGAAGTCAGTCGGGCTGCCCGGGTGTAATTGTGGTGATGCCTTTTGCATCACAGGATATTTCGAAGTTAATGGCGTAAAGAATGAATACACAACAATTGGCAAAACTGCGTTCCATCGTGCCCGAAATGCGTCGCGTTCGGCACATTCACTTTGTCGGCATCGGTGGTGCTGGTATGGGCGGTATTGCCGAAGTTTTGGCCAATGAAGGTTATCAGATTAGCGGTTCTGACTTAGCGCCGAATCCGGTTACTCAACAGCTGACGAACCTGGGGGCCACCATTTTCTTCAACCATCGTCCGGAAAACGTGCGTGATGCGAGCGTGGTAGTAGTTTCCAGCGCAATTTCTGCAGATAACCCGGAAATCGTTGCGGCACACGAGGCACGTATCCCGGTGATCCGCCGTGCAGAGATGCTTGCAGAGTTAATGCGTTTTCGTCACGGCATCGCCATTGCCGGGACGCATGGTAAAACCACGACGACCGCGATGGTTTCCAGTATCTATGCGGAAGCGGGGCTGGATCCAACCTTCGTAAACGGTGGTCTGGTGAAAGCGGCGGGCGTGCATGCGCGTCTGGGGCATAGCCGCTATTTGATTGCGGAAGCGGATGAGAGCGATGCGTCATTCCTGCATTTGCAGCCGATGGTGGCGATTGTCACCAATATCGAAGCTGACCATATGGATACTTACCATGGTGACTTCGAAAATTTAAAGCAGACCTTTATTAATTTCCTGCATAACTTGCCGTTTTATGGTCGTGCGGTGATGTGCGTTGACGATCCGGTGATCCGCGAATTGTTACCACGCGTAGGTCGCCAGACAACGACCTATGGTTTTAGCGATGACGCAGACGTACGCGTTGAAGATTATCAGCAGATTGGCCCACAGGGGCACTTCACGCTGATGCGTCAGGGGATGGCCGATCTGCGCGTGACGTTGAATGCGCCAGGGCGTCACAATGCGCTGAACGCGGCGGCAGCTGTTGCCGTGGCAACGGAAGAGGGCATTGAAGACGAGGCGATCCTACGCGCGCTGGAAAGTTTCCAGGGAACCGGACGTCGTTTTGACTTCCTTGGTGAATTCCCACTTGAACCGGTAAACGGTAAAACAGGGACCGCGATGCTAGTGGATGACTACGGGCATCATCCAACGGAAGTGGATGCAACGATTAAAGCTGCACGTGCAGGCTGGCCGGATAAAAATCTGGTGATGTTGTTTCAGCCGCACCGCTTCACGCGTACCCGCGATCTGTACGATGACTTTGCCAACGTACTGACTCAAGTAGACACGCTGCTGATGCTGGATGTTTATGCTGCAGGTGAAGCGCCGATTCCTGGTGCTGACAGTCGTTCACTGTGCCGTACTATCCGTGGTCGCGGTAAGATCGACCCTATTTTAGTGTCCGATCCGGCTCAGGTGGCGGAAATGTTGGCACCGGTATTAACCGGAAACGATCTGATTTTGGTGCAAGGCGCTGGAAATATCGGCAAAATCGCGCGTTCCTTAGCTGAAATCAAACTGAAGCCGCAAAACCCGGAGGAAGAACAACATGGCTGATAAAATTGCGGTCCTGTTGGGAGGAACCTCCGCAGAGCGAGAAGTATCGCTGAATTCTGGTGCAGCTGTACTGGCCGGATTACGTGAAGGTGGTGTGGATGCACACCCGATTGACCCAAAAGAGATTGATGTCACTCTTCTGAAATCTATGGGCTTTCAGAAGGTGTTTATTGCGTTACATGGCCGTGGCGGTGAAGATGGCACCTTGCAGGGCATGTTGGATCTGATTGGCCTGCCGTACACCGGCAGTGGGGTCATGGCTTCTGCTATCTCGATGGACAAACTGCGCAGTAAGTTGCTGTGGCAGGGCGCAGGCTTACCCGTTGCGCCGTGGGTCGCATTGACCCGCGCTGAGTTCGAAAAAGGGCTTGGTGATGAAGTGGTTACGAAAATCTCTGCGCTAGGTTTACCGCTTATTGTTAAGCCAAGCCGCGAAGGCTCCAGCGTGGGGATGTCAAAAGTTGAAGAAGAAAATGCTTTGCAGAGTGCATTAGCATTGGCTTTTCAGCATGATGAAGAAGTACTGATCGAAAAATGGCTAAGTGGCCCGGAATTCACAGTTGCGATACTTGGCGAAGAAATTTTACCGTCAATACGTATCCAACCGGCGGGAACCTTCTATGATTATGAGGCGAAGTATCTGTCTGATGAGACACAATATTTCTGTCCCGCTGGTCTGGAAGACGAACAAGAAGCGGCTTTACAGGCATTAGTCCTGAAAGCATGGACTGCGTTGGGCTGTAAAGGTTGGGGACGCATCGACGTCATGCTGGACAGCGATGGTCAGTTTTATCTGCTGGAAGCGAATACCTCTCCGGGTATGACCAGCCATAGTTTGGTGCCCATGGCGGCGCGTCAGGCGGGCTTAAGTTTCTCGCAGTTGGTGGTACGAATTCTGGAGTTGGCGGACTGATATGTCGCAGGCTGCGCTGAACACGCGAAACGGTGATGAAGAAGAGGTTCTCTCCTCACGCCGCAATAATGGAACGCGTCTTGCAGGAATACTGTTTCTGCTGACAGTGCTGTGCACCGTGTTTGTGAGCGGCTGGGTGGTGTTGGGATGGATGGAAGATGCGCAGCGTTTGCCTTTGTCGAAGCTGGTATTGACCGGTGAACGGCATTACACGCGCAATGACGATATTCGTCAGTCCATTCTGGCGCTAGGCGCACCTGGAACCTTTATGACTCAGGATGTGAATATCATCCAGAGTCAAATTGAACGCCTCCCCTGGATTAAACAGGCGAGTGTCAGAAAGCAGTGGCCCGATGAATTGAAGATTCATCTGGTTGAATATGTGCCGATAGCGCGTTGGAATGACCAGCATATGGTGGATGCTGAAGGAAATACGTTCAGTATACCGGCTGGTCGAGCTAACAAGCAGGTATTACCTATGTTGTATGGCCCGGAAGGCAGCGCAAATGAAGTGTTGCAAGGGTTCCGCGATATGGGGCAGGTGCTGGCTAAGGATAGATTCACCCTGAAGGAAGCGGCGATGACCGCTCGTCGTTCCTGGCAGTTGACGCTGAATAACGATATTAAGCTCAATCTGGGCAGGGGCGATACGATAAAACGTTTGGCTCGCTTTGTGGAACTTTACCCGGTTTTACAGCAGCAGGCGCAAACCGATGGCAAACGGATTAGCTACGTTGATTTGCGTTATGACTCAGGAGCGGCAGTAGGCTGGGTTCCCTTGCCTCCTGAGGAATCTAATCAGCAACAGAATCAGGCACAGGCAGAACAACAATGATCAAGGCGACGGACAGAAAACTGGTAGTTGGACTGGAGATTGGCACCGCGAAGGTAGCCGCTTTAGTAGGGGAAGTTCTGCCCGACGGTATGGTCAATATCATTGGCGTGGGCAGTTGCCCGTCGCGAGGTATGGATAAAGGTGGGGTGAACGACCTTGAGTCAGTGGTGAAGTGCGTACAGCGCGCCATTGACCAGGCTGAACTGATGGCGGATTGCCAGATTTCTTCGGTGTATCTGGCGCTTTCAGGTAAACATATTAGCTGTCAGAATGAAATTGGTATGGTGCCGATTTCCGAAGAGGAAGTGACCCAGGAAGATGTGGAAAACGTTGTGCATACGGCAAAATCCGTACGCGTACGCGATGAGCATCGTGTTTTGCACGTTATTCCACAGGAATACGCCATTGATTACCAGGAAGGTATTAAAAATCCGGTAGGTCTTTCCGGCGTGCGTATGCAGGCAAAAGTTCATCTGATTACCTGCCACAACGATATGGCGAAGAACATTGTTAAAGCCGTTGAACGTTGTGGTCTGAAAGTTGACCAACTTATATTTGCCGGGTTGGCAGCCAGTTATTCTGTTTTGACGGAAGACGAACGTGAGCTGGGTGTCTGCGTGGTGGATATCGGTGGTGGTACAATGGATATCGCCGTTTATACTGGCGGGGCATTGCGTCATACCAAAGTAATTCCTTACGCAGGGAATGTGGTAACCAGCGATATCGCGTACGCCTTTGGTACGCCGCCAAGTGATGCTGAAGCCATCAAAGTTCGTCATGGCTGCGCACTGGGTTCTATCGTTGGTAAAGATGAAAGCGTTGAAGTGCCAAGCGTGGGCGGTCGTCCGCCGCGCAGTCTGCAGCGTCAGACCCTGGCAGAAGTGATTGAGCCGCGTTATACCGAGCTGCTTAACCTGGTCAACGAAGAGATATTGCAATTACAGGAACAGCTTCGCCAGCAGGGTGTGAAACATCACCTGGCGGCGGGGATTGTGTTAACCGGCGGTGCTGCGCAAATTGAAGGCCTTGCAGCCTGCGCTCAGCGCGTGTTCCATACGCAGGTACGTATTGGCGCACCGCTGAATATCACCGGTCTGACAGATTATGCCCAGGAGCCGTATTATTCAACGGCTGTGGGGCTGCTTCACTACGGGAAAGAATCCCATTTGAGTGGTGAGGCTGAAGTTGAAAAACGCGTTACGGCATCGGTTGGCTCGTGGATCAAACGACTCAATAGCTGGCTGAGAAAAGAGTTCTAATTTTTATGAGGCTGGCAAATATTACGGCCTCAGGCGACAGGCACAACGGAGAGAGAAACTATGTTTGAACCTATGGAACTAACCAATGACGCGGTGATTAAAGTCATCGGCGTCGGCGGCGGCGGCGGTAATGCCGTTGAACACATGGTGCGCGAGCGCATCGAAGGTGTTGAATTCTTCGCGGTGAATACCGACGCTCAGGCGTTGCGTAAGACGGCGGTTGGACAGACCATTCAGATTGGTAGCGGCATCACCAAGGGTCTGGGCGCGGGTGCAAACCCGGAAGTCGGTCGCAATGCGGCAGATGAAGATCGTGAAGCTCTGCGTGCAGCGCTTGACGGCGCAGACATGGTGTTTATCGCAGCAGGCATGGGTGGCGGTACCGGAACCGGTGCAGCGCCAGTGGTTGCTGAAGTAGCAAAAGATTTAGGTATTCTGACCGTTGCTGTCGTCACCAAGCCTTTTAACTTCGAAGGCAAGAAGCGTATGGCATTCGCGGAGCAGGGGATCACTGAGTTGTCCAAACATGTGGACTCTCTGATCACCATCCCGAACGATAAACTGCTGAAAGTGCTGGGACGCGGTATTTCTCTGCTGGACGCGTTTGGTGCAGCGAACGATGTGCTGAAAGGCGCAGTTCAGGGTATCGCCGAACTGATCACCCGTCCGGGTCTGATGAACGTTGACTTTGCAGACGTGCGCACAGTGATGTCCGAAATGGGCTACGCGATGATGGGTTCCGGTGTGGCGAGCGGTGAAGACCGTGCAGAAGAAGCGGCTGAAATGGCTATCTCTTCTCCGCTGCTGGAAGACATCGATCTGTCGGGTGCGCGTGGCGTGCTGGTCAACATTACTGCGGGCTTCGACCTGCGTCTGGATGAGTTCGAAACTGTAGGTAACACCATCCGTGCATTTGCATCGGATAACGCGACCGTGGTTATCGGTACCTCTCTGGACCCGGATATGAACGACGAACTGCGCGTCACCGTTGTTGCCACTGGAATTGGTATGGACAAGCGTCCTGAAATCACTCTGGTGACCAACAAGCAGGTACAGCAACCAGTAATGGATCGTTACCAGCAGCACGGTATGGCACCGTTGACGCAAGAACAGAAACCGGTAGCAAAAGTGGTAAACGACAATACGCCGCAGACCACCAAAGAGCCGGATTATCTGGATATCCCCGCATTCCTGCGTAAGCAAGCTGATTAAGAATTAGCTGGAATTTGGGAATTGTGCCTCTTTGTGCTAAACTGGCCCACCGAATGTATAGTACACTTCGGTTGGATAGGTAATTTGGCGAGATTATACGATGATCAAACAAAGGACTCTTAAACGTATCGTTCAGGCGACTGGCGTCGGTTTGCATACCGGCAAAAAAGTCACCCTGACATTACGCCCTGCGCCGGCCAACACCGGGGTCATCTATCGTCGCACCGACTTGAATCCTCCGGTAGATTTCCCGGCCGATGCCAAATCTGTGCGTGATACCATGCTCTGTACGTGTCTGGTCAATGAGCATGATGTACGGATTTCAACCGTTGAGCACCTGAATGCTGCTCTGGCGGGCTTAGGTATCGATAACATTGTTATTGAGGTTAATGCCCCGGAAATCCCGATCATGGATGGCAGTGCTGCTCCGTTCGTTTACCTGCTGCTTGATGCTGGTATTGAAGAACTGAACTGCGCCAAAAAATTTGTACGCATCAAAGAGACTGTTCGTGTCGAAGATGGCGACAAGTGGGCTGAATTCAAACCGTACAATGGTTTCTCGTTGGACTTTACCATCGACTTTAACCATCCGGCGATTGACTCCAGTACACAGCGCTATGCGATGAACTTCTCTGCGGATGCGTTCATGCGCCAGATTAGCCGCGCGCGTACTTTCGGTTTCATGCGTGATATCGAATATCTGCAGTCCCGTGGCCTGTGCCTGGGCGGCAGCTTCGATTGTGCCATCGTTGTTGACGATTATCGCGTATTGAACGAAGACGGTCTGCGTTTTGAAGATGAATTCGTTCGTCACAAAATGCTCGACGCGATTGGTGATTTGTTCATGTGTGGTCACAATATTATTGGTGCATTTACCGCGTATAAATCCGGTCATGCATTGAATAACAAATTGTTGCAGGCCGTCCTGGCAAAACAGGAAGCCTGGGAATTTGTGACCTTCCAGGACGATGCAGAACTGCCGTTGGCGTTCAAAGCACCTTCGACCGTACTGGCGTAACGACACAAGCTGTCGTATAAATTCGACTGGTAAATCTGGCACTCTCTCCGGCCAGATGAGCCAGTCGTTTTTTTATTGTATTGATTGACCACTACCTTTCCCGATGCAATTTTTTCTCTGTCACGACATTAAAATACAGTGCGTTCGCTGCTTTCTTAAGCATATTTAGCTGTGACTTATCGTCATTACTGCTGTGGAGCGTACACTTTAATGATAAGATTTGTGCGCAAAAAAAGTTTTGAATTCATAACCCCAAATTCAGGGTATATCAGGTGGCAATAACGTGAGTGGAATACTGACGCGATGGCGACAGTTAGGCAGACGGTACTTCTGGCCGCATCTCCTGTTGGGGATGGTCGCGGCGAGTTTTGGCCTGCCTGCGCTCGGTAATACTGCTGAACCTAATACTCCCGCAAAAGCGACAGCCAGTAATCACGATCAATCAGCTAAGGTTAACTTTAGCCAGCTCGCATTGCTGGAAGCGACTAATCGTCGTCCGAATTTTACCGTCGATTATTGGCATCAGCATGCTATTCGTACGGTCATTCGCCACCTATCTTTTGCCATGGCCCCTCAGGCGCTTCCCGTTGCCGAAGAGCCCTTGCCAATTCAGGCGCATCATCTTGCTTTGCTGAATACGCTCAGCGCGATGCTGACGCAAGAAGGCCGACCGCCAGCGACCGTAAGTCGCGTGACGTATGCACATTTTACTTCTCAAGCCGCGTTTAGCATCCCTGTCTGGATAAGCCAGCGACAGGGGATCCGCGCTGGCCCCCAACGCCTCAGCTAAAAAAGAACCTTCCAACTTATAATTTTTGACTCCGCACCGCGGGGCGTTTGAGATTTTATTATGCTAATCAAATTATTAACGAAAGTATTCGGTAGCCGTAACGAACGTACGCTGCGTCGTATGCGTAAAGTGGTTAACGTCATTAATGCGATGGAACCGGAGATGGAAAAACTCTCCGATGACGAACTGAAAGCAAAGACCGCCGAATTCCGTGCGCGTCTGGAAAAGGGCGCAAGTGTTGAAAGCCTGATCCCTGAAGCGTTTGCTGTTGTCCGTGAGGCGAGTAAGCGCGTGTTTGGCATGCGCCACTTCGACGTCCAGTTGCTGGGCGGTATGGTCCTCAACGATCGCTGCATCGCCGAAATGCGTACCGGTGAAGGTAAAACTTTGACCGCAACGCTGCCCGCTTACCTGAATGCGTTAAGTGGTAAGGGCGTACACGTTGTCACCGTCAACGACTATCTGGCGCAGCGTGACGCCGAAAATAACCGCCCGCTGTTTGAATTCCTCGGCATGACCGTGGGTATCAACATGTCAGGATTACCTGCACCTGCTAAGCGTGAAGCTTATGCGGCAGATATCACCTACGGTACCAACAACGAATACGGCTTTGACTACCTGCGCGACAACATGGCATTTAGCCCGGAAGAGCGTGTTCAACGTAAACTGCACTATGCGCTGGTGGATGAGGTCGACTCCATCCTGATCGATGAAGCGCGTACTCCGCTGATCATTTCCGGCCCGGCAGAAGACAGCTCGGAAATGTACAAAAAAGTGAACAAAATCATCCCGCATCTGATCCGTCAGGAGAAGGAAGATTCTGATACTTTCCAGGGCGAAGGCCACTTCTCTGTCGATGAGAAAGCACGTCAGGTGAACCTGACGGAACGTGGTCTGGTACTGATTGAAGAACTGCTGGTGAACGAAGGCATTATGGATGAAGGTGAGTCACTGTACTCTCCGGGCAACATTATGCTGATGCATCACGTGACTGCTGCTCTGCGTGCGCACGTCCTGTTCACTCGCGATGTGGACTACATTGTGAAAGACGGTGAAGTTATCATCGTCGATGAGCACACCGGTCGTACTATGCAGGGGCGTCGCTGGTCCGATGGCCTGCATCAGGCTGTCGAAGCGAAAGAAGGGGTGGATATCCAGAACGAAAACCAGACTCTAGCTTCCATCACATTCCAGAACTACTTCCGTTTATACGAAAAACTGGCCGGTATGACCGGTACAGCAGATACCGAAGCGTTTGAATTCAGCTCTATCTACAAACTTGATACTGTTGTCGTGCCGACGAACCGTCCGATGATCCGTAAGGATTTACCGGATCTGGTGTACATGACTGAAGCTGAAAAAATTCAGGCAATCATTGAAGATATTAAAGAGCGTACCGCTAATGGCCAGCCGGTGCTGGTGGGTACTATCTCCATTGAAAAATCTGAAGTGGTCTCTAATGAGTTGACCAAAGCGGGTATCAAGCACAACGTTCTTAACGCCAAGTTCCACGCTAACGAAGCGGCGATTGTCGCGCAGGCGGGCTATCCGTCAGCCGTGACGATCGCAACTAACATGGCGGGGCGTGGTACGGATATCGTGTTGGGTGGTAGCTGGCAAGCCGAAGTCGCTGAGCTGGAAAACCCAACTGAAGAGCAGATCGCGAAGATTAAAGCTGACTGGCAGGTTCGCCATGACGCAGTATTAGCATCTGGCGGGTTGCACATTATTGGTACTGAGCGTCACGAGTCACGTCGTATCGATAACCAGCTGCGCGGTCGTTCTGGTCGCCAGGGGGATGCGGGTTCCTCTCGTTTCTACCTGTCGATGGAAGATGCGCTGATGCGTATTTTTGCCTCTGACCGTGTGTCTGGCATGATGCGTAAACTGGGTATGAAGCCGGGTGAAGCGATTGAACACCCGTGGGTAACTAAAGCGATTGCTAACGCCCAACGCAAGGTTGAAAGCCGTAACTTCGATATTCGTAAGCAACTGCTTGAATACGATGACGTCGCCAACGATCAGCGTCGCGCAATTTACAGCCAACGTAACGAGCTGCTGGACGTATCCGACGTAAGCGAAACCATCAACAGTATCCGTGAAGATGTCTTCAAAGCGACAATTGATGCGTACATTCCGCCTCAGTCACTGGAAGAGATGTGGGATATTCCGGGCCTGCAGGAACGTTTGAAAAACGACTTCGATCTCGAAATGCCGATCTCAGAGTGGCTGGATAAAGAGCCTGAGCTGCATGAAGAAACGCTGCGCGAACGTATTCTGGCGAATGCCATTGAAGTTTATCAGCGTAAAGAAGAAGTTGTGGGCGCTGAAATGATGCGTCATTTCGAAAAAGGAGTGATGCTGCAAACCCTCGATTCCCTGTGGAAAGAGCACCTTGCCGCGATGGACTACCTGCGCCAGGGTATTCACCTGCGTGGTTACGCACAGAAAGATCCGAAGCAGGAATACAAACGCGAATCTTTCTCTATGTTTGCTTCAATGCTGGAATCACTTAAATATGAAGTGATCAGCACCCTGAGTAAAGTTCAGGTGCGTATGCCTGAAGAGGTGGAAGCGATGGAGCAGCAGCGTCGCGAAGACGCTGAGCGTTTAGCGCAGATGCAGCAGTTGAGCCATAAAGATGACGAGTCTGCTGTTGCAGAAGAGCTGGCAGCGCAAACCGGCGATCGTAAAGTCGGTCGTAACGATCCTTGCCCTTGCGGTTCTGGTAAAAAATACAAACAGTGCCATGGTCGTCTGAGCTAAAAAAATAACTTACTGAAAAGGCGCAGAATTCTGCGCCTTTTTTATGGACGTACAATATGAAAACACTGCAAATCGCTGTTGGAATTATTCGTAATCAGCAGAATGAGATTTTTATTACTCAGCGCGCCGCTGATGTTCATATGGCTAACAAGCTGGAATTTCCCGGTGGGAAAATTGAATCAGGTGAAACACCTGAACAAGCTCTGATTCGTGAGCTACAGGAAGAGGTTGGGATTACGCCAATTCAGAGACGGTTGTTCGAAAAACTGGAATATCAGTTTCCGGATCGGCATATCACATTGTGGTTTTGGCTGGTAGACAGTTGGGAAGGCACGCCGTGGGGAAAAGAGGGACAACCGTCTCAGTGGATTGCGCAAAACGCGCTGAATGCGGAAGATTTTCCGCCGGCAAATGAACCCGTTATTACGAAGTTAAAGCAAAATATGTAGTTCTTATGCCGGATGAGGCGACGCTGCCATCCGGCATAAAGCATGTATACCTGATGGCGCGCGGGTTTAAGTCTTACTATTCTTTTTCTTCGCTCCAGTCATCGCTTTCTGACAGATCGCCGGAACTGGGGATACGTTTCTCTTCTGCTGCCCACTCACCTAAATCAATTAGCTGGCAGCGTTTGCTGCAGAATGGGCGAAACGGACTGGTTTCAGCCCACACGACAGGCTTTCCACAGGTTGGACAGTTGACGATAGTTTGTTCAGACATATTCATTCCTTAACAGCATGCCAGGTCAAAATCGAGACGCTCGGGTACCTGGCCATTCTCACTATCCAGTGGCATAAAGCGGATGGCAAAACGGCTTTTATGGCCAGATATTTGCGGATAAAGCTGCGAATCAAGCGGCAATTGCAAACGCAGCAAATCTGCATCTTCGCCATTATCCTGATAAAATCCGTTCAAACTGGTCTGTTTGCGAAACGGTGCAGAATTACGGATTAAATCAAGAACCAGCGTCAGCGCCTGATTGAGGGGCTCCAGGCTGGCAATCCAGCGCCCGACCTGTTCGTCACGCTGCGCCTGCGATGAGTGCAACCAGATATGCAGAGTTGGTAAATCAAAACTGCAACACCCACCAGGAATACTTAAACGCTGGCGAACCAGACCAATTAAGCGATCTTCACGCAATGTTTGTCCGATGCGCGGGGCCGAAATTAAAATACTGCCTGCGTTTTTTAACTGCTGGCGCAGAGAGTCAATTCGGTTTTGATCGACGCCGGGAACTTCAACCCAGGCCTGAAGTTTACGCTGTTGTCGCTCCAGTTCTTTGAGGAGTTCGGTACGCACTTCACCCCGTTCAAAGACATCCAGTAAATCCCCAATGTTGCGGAAAAAATGCAGTGCATCTGCATGGTCTGCAATGGGTAAATTAACGGAGAGTTGCTGAGTTAGAAATTCAATGCGCAGCCATGTACGCATCTTCTCATTGAGAGGGTGTTCAAAAAGGACCTGGGTGTGCATTACGGTTTTTCCTGTGAGACAAACTGCGACGCGCATTGCAAATAGAGCGCGTGCAGGCGGGCAACATCCGAGACGATGGCATCCGGTGCGCCATTATTATCAATAACATCGTCTGCCACGGCAAGACGCGCTTCACGCGAGGCCTGGGCAGCCAGAATTTGTTCTACATGCTGGCGAGTCACATCATCACGCAGCATGGTGCGTCTGAGCTGTGTCTCGGGAGTAACATCAACCACGAGCACGCGATTGGCTTTTTTATACAATGAATTCTCAACCAGCAGAGGTACAACCCATAACAGATAAGGAGAGGTTGCTTGTTGAAACTGGCGCTGAGTTTCCTGCTGAATAAGCGGATGGAGCAGGGCATTCAGCCAGGCTTTTTCATCAGGATCGGAAAAAATACGTTCGCGTAAAATTCGCCGTTGTAACGATCCATCTGCAGCAATGAGTTCGGAGCCAAAATGTTCGGCAATCGCCTTGAGCGCTGGCATACCTGGTTCGACCACCTGACGCGCAATAATATCTGCATCAATCACGTTTATTCCGAGGTCAGCGAACGCATTCGCAACGGTACTTTTACCACTGCCAATACCGCCGGTTAAGGCTACCGTATACCTCATAGATCCAGATCCTGGAGTTTAAGTTTGATTATCAAACAGTTAAAAGTTAAGCATGCGAAGGCGAGGCTGTTGCAGGATTAACCTACTATTCGCCAGGTAAATTTATGGGATTGTAGCGTAAAAAAAGAGAATTTCGCAGTCTTGCGCGGTATTGATTAGTGCGTATGATAGCGTCACTGGAGTTGTGAGTTTCGATTTTTAGCCATTAACCCCAGGAATCCGCACATGCGTATCGAAGAAGATCTGAAGTTAGGTTTCAAAGACGTTCTTATCCGCCCTAAGCGTTCTACTCTCAAAAGCCGTTCCGATGTTGAGCTGGAACGTCAATTTACCTTTAAACATTCAGGTCAGACCTGGTCCGGCGTACCTATTATCGCCGCGAATATGGACACCGTCGGGACATTTGCAATGGCTACGGCACTTGCATCCTTCGACATCCTGACCGCTGTGCACAAACACTATTCTGTAGAAGACTGGGCTGCTTTCATCGCGGGTACTTCTGCTGATGTACTGAAACACGTGATGGTTTCAACCGGGACCTCTGACGCTGATTTTGAAAAAACCAAACAAATCCTGGCCCTGAATCCTGCGCTGAACTTTATCTGCATCGATGTGGCAAATGGTTACTCAGAGCATTTTGTGCAGTTTGTGTCGAAAGCGCGCGAAGCATGGCCGACAAAAACGATTTGCGCGGGCAATGTCGTTACCGGCGAAATGTGTGAAGAACTGGTGCTTTCTGGTGCTGATATTGTCAAAGTTGGTATTGGTCCAGGTTCTGTTTGTACCACGCGTGTAAAAACCGGTGTGGGCTATCCACAGCTTTCTGCTGTTATTGAATGTGCTGATGCCGCTCACGGTCTGGGCGGAATGATTGTCAGCGACGGCGGCTGCACGATGCCCGGTGATGTGGCAAAAGCGTTTGGTGGCGGTGCAGACTTTGTGATGCTTGGTGGCATGCTGGCCGGTCACGAAGAAAGCGGTGGTAAAGTGGTCGAAGAGAACGGTGAAAAATTCATGCTGTTCTATGGTATGAGTTCTGAATCCGCCATGACGCGCCACGTTGGTGGTGTAGCACAATACCGTGCAGCGGAAGGCAAAACCGTTAAGCTACCGCTGCGTGGCCCGGTTGATAATACGGCTCGTGACATCCTTGGTGGTCTGCGTTCTGCCTGTACTTACGTAGGTGCATCCCGCCTGAAAGAGCTGACTAAACGTACAACGTTTATTCGTGTTCAGGAACAAGAAAACCGTGTTTTCAATAGTCTGTAAAAACAGATAGTCAATCGTAAAATGCCTGATGGTGTGCTGCTTGAAGGCCTACGTTATGTGCTTCGTAGGCCGGATAAACCGTTTACGCCGCCATCCGGCATCTGAGGATTACCCCACACCGCTCATCGCATCTCCCAGGTGAAAAATCGGTAAATACATCGCGACAACCAGTGTACCGATAATCAACCCTGTAATGACAAGCAGCGCAGGCTCAAGTAGCGCAGCCAGGTTCTCTGCCTGTGACATTGTGTTCTCGCTATGATGTCGTGCCAGATTTTGCAACATTGCATCCAGCGAGCCGGACGTTTCTCCTGTTCTCACCAGCTGTAAACACAATGGACTGAATTCTCCGGCATTTTTGAGTGCCAGCCAGATCGGTTTTCCGGCACTGATGTCTCGGTGCGCTTGCGCTAAACGTTGCGACCAGAAAGGGCAAGCCAGCGTTTCGGCCACACTCTCCAGACCTTGCAAAAAGGGAATGCCTGCACTTTGTGTTAACGCCAGGACGGTAAAGATCTGCGTGAGTTTTTGGCCCCTTACCAGTGGCCCTATGATAGGGCAACACAGAAGAAATCTCTGACGCTGAATAAGGTAGTAGGGTTTCTGCTTTACCAGACAGTATGCCAGCCCCAATGCCAGTCCGAGTAATCCCGCCAGCCACCCCCATCGACTACTGTATTGTGCGACAGCAATAATTCCCTGCGTCAGTGCCGGCAACGGGGTGTTGAATGTACGATAGATGGCAGCAAATTCAGGCAGTACAAAATGCAGCATGGCGAGCACCACCATGACAGCCATTGTGAGAATGATGACCGGATAACGAAGCGCTTTTTTAACTTTATCAGTAAGCTGTTGCTGTTCTTTCTGTTGTCGGGCGAGTTCAAAACAGCAGTCGTCCAGCTTACCGGTGAGTTCTCCCGTGCGAATCATCGCCTGGTACAATGGAGGGAATACGTGCTGCCATTGTGAAAGTGAAGTGGAAAGTGAAATGCCCTGTTCCATATCGTAAGCCAGTGTGCGTAGTAACGCCTGCCATTGGCTGCTGGGATGTTGCTCGGCAAGTAGCGCTAATCCTTCGGAAAGTGTCAGTCCTGCTTTAAGTAACGTGGCTAACTGGTGTATCGCTTCGCGACTTCTTGTTCTGCTCCATTGTGAGGTTTTAACCTTCATGCGCTTAACGCGTATCGGTGTAATATGCGAATGCTCCAACGCCAATATTAGCGAAGGGCGAGTATCCGCCCAAAGAGCCCCCTCCATTGGTTGTCCCTCGTTGTTAATTCCATGCCAGCGCCAGAGTTGTTTAGCTGACATGGGGCATACCCAGTACGCGGATCAGCTCTTCAAACGTTGTTAATCCTTGTTCAACGGCCTGACATCCATTACCGAAAAGTGTGAGCATCCCCGCCTGCTGTGCATCCGATTCCACGATGTCGATGGATGTGCCGCTGGCGATGCACTGTCGTAATGCTGGTGTGACGGGCAGGACTTCAAACAATGCACTGCGGCCATAATAACCGTGATAACAGTGTTCGCAGCCAGGCGCCAGCCAGCGTGGAAGTGGGGTGGGCCACAGCGTAGCCGGGAGTGTGATGGGGGAGTCAAGACGTTGTCGACAATAGGGACACAGTTTTCTGACGAGTCGCTGCGCAATCACCAGCGTCAACGCTGAGGCGATCATCCACCGTGCTACGCCCATTTGCTGCAGGCGTATCAGCGTTTCACTGGTGGAGTTGGTATGCAGAGTTGAAAGGACCAGATGACCGGTTTGCGCGGCTTTGAGGGCAATCTCAGCCGTCTCGCCGTCGCGGATTTCACCCACCATGATAATGTCGGGGTCCTGTCGCAGTAGCGCACGTAATACGCTCTGAAACGTGAGACCTGCGCGTGGGTGAATTTGAGTCTGGTTGAGTCCTTCGATCGGGATCTCTATTGGGTCTTCCACGCTACAGATATTCACATCCGGGGAGTTTCTGGTTTGCAGCGCGCTGTACAGCGTAACCGTTTTGCCACTCCCGGTAGGCCCGGTTACCAGAACCAGCCCCTGAGGTTGCTGTAATGCTTGTGAAAATGCCGCCAGTTGCGCGTTCTGCATTCCCAACGCCTTGATCTACAGCGTCTGCTCAACCTGATGCAGCAATCTCAGCACCACTTTTTCACCATGACGACAGGGTAACGTCGCGATGCGAAACGAGATCGGTTCTCCTGAAATATCAATGGTAAACTGCCCATCTTGTGGAAGCCGGTGCTCAGCAATGTCCAGACTCCCTAATACTTTTAACCTTGCAGTGAGGGCAATGCCTGTATCCGTCGCGATATCTGGTAAGGTGTGAAGAACACCATCCACGCGTAACCTTATTCGGTAGCGATGTTCTGCTGGTTCAATGTGAATATCAGAAGCGCGTTTCGCCAGAGCGGATTGCAACGTCTGATCCAGCAATTCTGCTGCGGTAACACTGCTTTCAGGGACGATTGCCGGAAGCCTCGCCCGTGTATTGTGCGAGTGACCTTCCATTTGCTGACGAGTCCAGCACACGATGTCGATGCGTCTTGTAGTCGCAAAATGCAAAGCGTCCAGCAGTTCGTGAGATGGGGCATCCACGACGGCAATATGCACCACGTCATGGTCTGCATCCAACAATATGCCCTGATAACGCTGGCACAGTGCTGTCAGTTGTGTGGTATTCATCTCTTGTCCTCTTACTGCGCATCAAATCGGAAAACGTCTTCACAGGCCTGCTGCAAAGCGCTGTCATTTGAGATGCCGCAGTTACGGCTCCAGCCGGTAATACCGTTGGCATTTTCCCAGTTTGGCGTCATGGTGATGTTCAAACCGTTCAGGCTTTCCTGCCCGGTGAGGGTAACCACGCCCTTTTCAACGCTCATGCCGGAGACATAGCGGGTCGTGGCTGGAGAGGGAATACCATTGGTCCCGGCATCACAGGTCTCAGTTCCGCCATGCTCCAGTGCGCAGAGTTCGACTGCCGTACGATAGGGGACAAAGGTTTGCAGCATGTCTGTTAGTGCTGCTTTGCGCAGATAATTTTGATAGGCCGGAATACCAATAGCACTGAGAATGGCAATGATGCCAATGACTACCATAAGTTCGATAAGCGTGAAGCCTCGTTGCTTGTCCATTGTTCTCTCCTTGAGTTAGCTGGCGCTACTTTGGCAAACAGGAGGGAGCGTTTGCGAGAGGCAAAAAACAAAACGGGAAGGTGGGTTCAGAGATATCTATATTTCTTTCAACGCAAGATGGCGTATTTGCGAAAAGGCTCGAAGAAATTGCCGAATAAGCGGGGAAGAAGGCCCGATACGCGAAGCGCCATCGGGCAATACACTTTGCTATTAACGAAAACGCATAGAGAGATCGAGGGCGCGAACGTGCTTTGTCAGTGCACCTACGGAGATGAAATCCACGCCGGTTTCGGCAAATTCGCGTAGCGTTTCGTGGGTGACGTTCCCTGAGACTTCCAGACGGGCCTGGCCGTTGGTGCGTTTAACCGCTTCGCGCATTTGATCGGTCTCAAAATTGTCCAGCATGATAATGTCCGCCCCAGCTTTCAGCGCGTCGTCCAGTTCATCCAGATTTTCAACTTCGACTTCGACCGGTACGTCCGGATGCAGCCAGAAGGCTTTTTCGACAGCCTGACGTACCGATCCGGAAGCAATAATGTGGTTTTCTTTAATCAGGAATGCATCCGAAAGCCCTAGTCGATGATTTGCGCCGCCGCCGCATAGTACGGCATATTTCAGCGCTGTCCGGAGTCCCGGCAGGGTTTTACGCGTATCGAGAAGTTGGGTATTTGTCCCTGCCAGCAGGTCGACGTAACTGCGCACCACGCTGGCGACACCGGACAGCGTTTGCACAAAATTGAGCGCGGTGCGTTCACCTGTAAGTAATACACGGGAAGGACCGTCCAGTTCAAACAGCGGCTGGTTAGCTTTAATACTGTCGCCATCTTCGACATGCCAGGTGACGCTTACATCATCGCCAGCAAGCTGAATAAAGACCTCTTCCACCCAGCGTTTTCCACAAAAAACGCCATCTTCACGCGTAATTACGGTAGCGTGGGAACGCATATCCTCAGGCAAAAGTTGCGCGGTGATATCGTTATTGGCATTAACTTCCCCACCTAAATCTTCGCACAGTGCCTGGGCAACAGCAGCAGGGATATCGAGGTTTATGCGTTCCAACAGCGCGTCACGTCGGTAGTCAGGGTTATAGCGGCGAGGCGGCATGATAAAACTCCAAATTGCTAACGAATCATAAGGTAGAAACATGCTACCCTGAACCTGATATGAGCACCACCAATAAGGAGATTCTGCATGTTGTTAGATGAGGGCTGGCTGGCTGAGGCACGACGCGTTCCTTCTCCACATTACGATTGCCGCCCGGACGACGAAACCCCTTCTTTGCTGGTGGTTCATAACATCAGTCTGCCGCCTGGTGAATTTGGTGGTCCGTGGATAGACGCGTTATTCACTGGAACAATTGATCCCAATGCCCACCCTTTTTTTGCAGAGATCGCCCATTTGCGCGTTTCTGCCCATTGTCTGATTCGTCGCGACGGCGAGATTGTGCAGTATGTCCCTTTTAATAAACGCGCCTGGCATGCAGGTGTATCGAACTATCAGGGACGTGAACGCTGTAATGACTTTTCGATTGGTATTGAGCTGGAGGGAACGGATACGCTGGCCTATACCGATGCGCAGTACCAGCAACTGGCAGCCGTTACGCATGCTCTGATTCAGCGTTATCCGGAAATTGCCAGTAACATAACCGGGCATTGTGATATTGCGCCTGAGCGTAAGACCGATCCCGGTCCGTCTTTTGACTGGGCAAGGTTTCGCGCCCTGGTCACCCCCTCGTCACACAAGGAGATGACATGACGCTGTTTACAACATTGCTGGTGTTGATGGTTGAACGCCTGTTTAAGCTGGGTGAACACTGGCAGCTTGACCACAGGCTCGAAGCCTTCTTCCGCCGGATAAAACATTTTTCTATGGCGCGCACATCAGGAATGACAATTATCGCGATGGCGGTGACGTTTTTGCTGCTGCGAGCCCTGCATGGGCTGCTGTTTAATGTCCCGCTGCTGGTGGTTTGGATCTCAATTGGCTTGCTGTGCATTGGCGCAGGTAAGGTTCGTCTTCATTACCATGCATACCTGAATGCGGCTTCGCGTAATGATGCACATGCCCGTGAGGCGATGGCCAGCGAACTCACGCTTATCCATGGTGTTCCACCGGACTGTGATGAGCGTGAGTTTTTGCGTGAACTGCAAAATGCGCTGTTATGGAACAACTTTCGCTTTTACCTGGCGCCGTTATTCTGGTTGATCGTCGGTGGCCCATGGGGACCGGTGACGCTGGTAGGCTATGCTTTTCTGCGCGCGTGGCAGTCCTGGTTGGCGCGTTATCAGACACCTCATCAGCGTTTACAATCGGGTATTGATGCGATTCTGCATGTGCTGGATTGGATCCCGGTACGTCTTGCCGGTGTGGTCTATGCGCTGCTGGGGCATGGTGAAAAGGCGCTACCTGCCTGGTTTGCCTCGCTGGGAGATCTGCATACTTCGCAATATCAGGTGTTAACTCGCCTGGCGCAGTTCTCGCTGGCGCGTGAATCTCACACCGATAAAGTAGAAACACCTAAAGCCGCTGTTTCAATGGCCAAGAAAACTTCGTTCGTAGTGGTGGTCGTTATTGCGCTGCTGACGATTTACGGGACGTTGATTTAACGTATTGTTGCCGGACGGCGTAGGTAATACCCCCTACCTTATGCAGGTAGGGGGTATAATTAATGCGCTTTAACAGCCCTGGCTGTTTTTTGTTTGCACAGATAGCCAATACCAAGAATGGCAATCCACACCGGGATCAGGTAAACAGAGATTGCCATGCCTGGTGTCATCAGCATAATCACCAGTACAGCTGCCATGAAAATCAGGCAGATCCAGTTACCCATCGGATAGAACAGCGCCGGGAAGCGGGTGGCAACGCCCTGTTGTTGTTTCGCTTTGCGGAACTTCATGTGCGCGAGGCTGATCATTGCCCAGTTGATCACCAGTGCAGAAACCACCAGTGCCATCAGTAAACCAAATGCGGATTCCGGTGCCAGATAGTTAATCAGTACGCATAAAGCCGTAACCAGCGCAGAGACCAGGATCGTGTTGACTGGTACACCGCGTTTATCCACGCTCATCAGTACTTTTGGCGCATTACCCTGCTGAGCCAGACCGAACAGCATACGACTGTTGCAATATACACAGCTGTTATAAACAGAAAGAGCAGCGGTCAGCACCACGACGTTCAGCGCATTAGCGACGAATGTGTCTCCCAGTTCGTGGAAGATCAGTACGAACGGGCTGGTATCTGCTGTCACACGCGTCCACGGCATCAAAGAGAGCAGAACGGCCAGGGAGCCTACGTAGAAAATCAGGATACGGTAAATAACCTGGTTGGTCGCTTTGGGGATGCTTTGTTCCGGGTTATCCGCTTCTGCAGCCGTGATGCCAACCAACTCAAGTCCACCGAAGGAGAACATGATAATAGCCATCATCATGACCAGACCGGTGAAACCGTGTGGCAGGAAGCCACCTTGATCCCACAAGTTACTGACGCTGGCCTGCGGGCCACCGTTGCCGCTAAACAGCAACCAGCCGCCGAACAGGATCATCGCCACGACCGCAATGACTTTAATAATGGCGAACCAGAACTCCATCTCACCGAACACTTTAACGTTGGTCAGGTTGATGGCGTTGATAGCAACGAAAAAGACCGCAGCAGAAACCCAGGTTGGAATTTCTGGCCACCAGAACTGAATGTATTTCCCGACGGCAGTCAACTCGGCCATGGCAACCAGTACGTACAGTACCCAGTAGTTCCAGCCGGAGGAAAAACCTGCGAAACCGCCCCAATATTTATAAGCAAAGTGGCTGAAGGAGCCTGCAACTGGCTCTTCAACCACCATTTCACCCAACTGACGCATTATCAAAAAGGCAATAAAGCCGGCGATAGCGTAACCCAGAATAATACCCGGCCCTGCAGACTGAATAACGGATGCGCTCCCGAGGAATAACCCGGTGCCTATCGCGCCACCCAGCGCGATAAGCTGTATATGGCGGTTTTTAAGGCCGCGCTTTAGCTGATCGCCATGCTGTTGACTTTCCATCATGAAACCTCGTGTGTGGTTTTACTCTTTATATTCGAGTACCTATTTTTTGAACCACGCAGTGACGCGTGTGTAAGTTTGCAATTCCGTTTGTTGTATTGTTTTGTTTACGGCAGTGGTAGGTAAAATGTTGCCTAAATACTTTTGTCCTGGACAGAATAATGTTATGCGGACGCGAATGCACCTGCTTTATGAAGGGGGGATGACGAGTTGAATAAAAAGAAACCATTTGTAAACACAGGATTATCTACCACAAAATTTCCGATATGAATTTTTATTCGAAAATTGTGCTTACAAAATCGATAAATTGAGAGTTGAATCGGTTCAGATAAGATATTTTTTCGTTTCAATTACGTTAAAACTACTCCGTGATGGGTAAATTTAACATTTGTGCATAGTTACATGTTTGAAACGTTATTTCTGTAATGTTGTTAAAATGTGCCCGCTTTACTGATTTCAATCAAAACCTGTATGGACAGAAGGTGAATACTTTGTTACTTTAGCGTCAAGAACATGAAATTGGTAAGACCAATTGACTTCGGGCAAATGGCTTAAGACAGGAAATCATGGCCTACAGCAAAATCCGCCAACCAAAACTCTCCGATGTGATTGAGCAGCAGCTGGAGTTTTTAATTCTTGAGGGGACACTTCGCCCCGGAGAAAAACTCCCACCGGAACGCGAGCTGGCAAAACAGTTCGACGTATCCCGCCCCTCTTTACGCGAGGCGATCCAACGCCTTGAAGCGAAGGGTTTGCTGCTTCGTCGTCAGGGCGGTGGCACTTTTGTGCAGAGTAGCCTGTGGCAGAGCTTTAGCGACCCACTGGTCGAACTGCTCTCCGACCATCCTGAATCCCAGTTTGACCTGCTTGAGACGCGTCATGCGCTGGAAGGTATTGCTGCATATTACGCAGCACTGCGCAGCACGGATGAAGATAAAACGCGTATCCGTGAACTCCACCATGCAATCGAGCTTGCTCAACAGTCCGGCGATCTTGACGGCGAGTCTGATGCGGTTCTCCAGTATCAAATTGCTGTCACTGAGGCGGCACACAATGTAGTGCTCCTCCATTTGCTAAGGTGTATGGAGCCCATGTTGGCCCAGAACGTCCGCCAAAACTTTGAATTGCTGTATGCGCGTCGGGAAATGCTGCCACTGGTTAGCAGTCACCGCACCCGTATTTTTGAGGCAATTATTGCCGGTAAGCCAGAAGAGGCACGCGAAGCGTCCCACCGTCATCTGGCGTTTATCGAAGAAATTTTGCTGGACAGAAGTCGTGAGGAAAGCCGTCGTGAACGCGCCTTACGCCGTCTGGAGCAACGAAAGAATTAGTGATTTTTCTGGCAGAAAGTTAACCAGAAGATGTTGTAAATCATGCGCCAATTAAAGTGCGCGGCAACTAAACGCAGAACCTGTCTTATTGTGCTCTTGCGAGCAAGAACACAATGGGACAGGTTCCAGATAACTCAACGTACTAGATAGATAAGGAATACCCCCATGTCAGAACGTTTCCCAAATGACGTGGATCCGATCGAAACTCGCGACTGGCTACAGGCGATCGAATCGGTCATCCGTGAAGAAGGTGTTGAGCGTGCTCAGTATCTGATCGACCAACTGCTTTCAGAAGCCCGCAAAGGCGGCGTGAAAGTAGCGGCAGGTGCAGGGGCCAGCAATTATATAAACACTATTGCCGTTGAAGATGAACCGGAATACCCGGGCAATCTGGAGCTGGAGCGTCGTATTCGTTCTGCTATCCGCTGGAACGCCATCATGACCGTACTGCGTGCGTCTAAAAAGGACCTCGAGCTGGGTGGCCACATGGCATCCTTCCAGTCCTCCGCAACGGTATATGATGTTTGCTTCAACCATTTCTTCCGTGCACGCAACGAGCAGGATGGCGGCGACCTGATTTACTTCCAGGGCCACATCTCTCCGGGCATCTATGCACGCGCATTCCTGGAAGGTCGTCTGACTGAAGAGCAGATGAACAACTTCCGTCAGGAAGTTCATGGCAAAGGCCTGTCTTCCTACCCGCACCCGAAACTGATGCCAGAATTCTGGCAGTTCCCGACCGTTTCTATGGGTCTGGGTCCAATCGGTGCTATCTACCAGGCTAAATTCCTGAAGTATCTGGAACACCGTGGTCTGAAAGATACCTCTAAACAAACCGTTTACGCCTTCCTGGGCGACGGCGAGATGGATGAGCCAGAATCTAAAGGTGCGATCACCATCGCGACCCGTGAAAAACTGGACAACCTGGTCTTTGTTATCAACTGTAACCTGCAGCGTCTTGACGGCCCGGTCACCGGTAACGGCAAGATTGTTAACGAACTGGAAGGCATCTTCGCGGGCGCTGGCTGGAACGTGATCAAAGTCATGTGGGGCGGTCGTTGGGATGAGCTGCTGCGTAAAGACACCAGCGGTAAACTGATCCAACTGATGAACGAAACCGTTGATGGCGACTACCAGACCTTCAAATCCAAAGATGGCGCTTACGTTCGTGAGCACTTCTTCGGTAAATACCCGGAAACCGCAGCACTGGTTGCTGACTGGACTGACGAACAGATTTGGGCTCTGAACCGTGGTGGTCACGATCCGAAGAAAGTCTACGCAGCACTGAAAAAAGCGCAGGAAACCAAAGGCAAAGCAACTGTAATCCTCGCCCATACCATCAAAGGTTACGGCATGGGTGACACCGCTGAAGGTAAAAACATCGCGCACCAGGTTAAGAAAATGAACATGGACGGCGTGCGTTACATCCGCGACCGTTTCAACGTTCCTGTAACCGATGAGCAGGTTGAAAACCTGTCTTACATTACCTTCCCGGAAGGTTCTGAAGAGCATACCTATCTGCACGCTCAGCGTCAGAAACTGCACGGTTACCTGCCGGCTCGTCAGCCGAACTTCACCGAGAAACTGGAGCTGCCGGCTCTGGAAGACTTCGGTGCGCTGCTGGAAGAGCAGAACAAAGAAATCTCCACCACTATCGCTTTCGTTCGTGCCCTGAACGTGATGCTGAAGAACAAGTCGATCAAAGATCGTCTGGTGCCGATCATCGCCGACGAAGCACGTACTTTCGGTATGGAAGGTCTGTTCCGCCAGATCGGTATCTACAGCCCGAACGGCCAGCAGTACACTCCGCAGGACCGTGAGCAGGTTGCTTACTACAAAGAAGACGAGAAAGGTCAGATCCTGCAGGAAGGTATCAACGAACTGGGTGCTGGCGCGTCCTGGTTGGCTGCTGCGACCTCTTACAGCACCAACGATCTGCCGATGATCCCGTTCTACATTTACTACTCCATGTTCGGGTTCCAGCGTATCGGCGACCTGTGCTGGCAGGCGGGCGATCAGCAGGCGCGCGGCTTCCTGATCGGTGGTACTTCCGGTCGTACAACGCTGAACGGTGAAGGTCTGCAGCACGAAGATGGTCACAGCCATATTCAGTCTCTGACTATCCCGAACTGTATCTCTTACGATCCGTCTTACGCGTACGAAGTTGCAGTCATCATGCATGATGGTCTGGAGCGCATGTACGGCGAGAAACAAGAGAACGTTTACTACTACATCACCACGCTGAACGAAAACTACCACATGCCGGCAATGCCAGCAGGTGCCGAGGAAGGTATCCGTAAAGGTATCTACAAACTCGAAACCCTCGAAGGTAGCAAAGGTAAAGTTCAGCTGCTGGGCTCCGGTTCTATTCTGCGTCACGTACGTGAAGCAGCGCAGATCCTGGCGAACGACTACGGCGTAGGTTCTGACGTGTATAGCGTCACGTCCTTCACTGAACTGGCGCGTGATGGCCAGGATTGTGAGCGCTGGAACATGCTGCATCCGCTGGAAACCCCACGCGTTCCGTACATTGCTCAGGTGATGAACGACGCGCCGGCTGTAGCATCTACTGACTATATGAAACTGTTTGCCGAACAGGTTCGTACTTACGTACCGGCTGATGATTACCGTGTACTGGGTACTGACGGCTTCGGTCGCTCTGACAGCCGTGAAAACCTGCGTCACCACTTCGAAGTTGACGCTTCTTATGTGGTTGTAGCGGCACTGGGCGAACTGGCTAAACGTGGCGAAATCGATAAGAAAGTGGTTGCTGACGCTATCACTAAATTCAATATCGATGCAGATAAAGTTAACCCGCGTCTGGCGTAAGAGGTAAAAGAATAATGGCTATCGAAATCAATGTACCGGACATCGGGGCTGATGAAGTTGAAATCACCGAGATCCTGGTCAAAGTGGGCGACAAAGTTGAAGCTGAACAGTCGCTGATCACCGTAGAAGGCGACAAAGCCTCTATGGAAGTTCCGTCCCCTCAGGCGGGTATCGTTAAAGAGATTAAAGTCTCTGTTGGCGATAAAACTGAGACCGGCAAACTGATCATGATTTTCGATTCCGCCGACGGTGCAGCAGCTGCTGCACCTGCTCCGGCAGAAGAGAAGAAAGAAGCCGCTCCTGCAGCTGCTCCTGCTGCTGCGGCAGCGAAAGATGTACACGTACCGGACATCGGCGGTGACGAAGTTGAAGTCACTGAGATCATGGTCAAAGTGGGCGACACCGTTGCGGCTGAACAGTCTCTGATTACTGTAGAAGGCGACAAAGCCTCTATGGAAGTCCCGGCACCGTTCGCGGGCACCGTGAAAGAGATCAAAATCAGCACTGGCGACAAAGTGTCTACCGGCTCCCTGATCATGGTCTTCGAAGTAGCAGGCAGCGCGCCTGCAGCTGCTCAGGCTGCTGCACCAGCCGCAGCGGCGGCTCCGGCTGCCACGGGTTCTAAAGAAGTTAATGTACCGGACATCGGCGGTGACGAAGTTGAAGTGACCGAAGTGATGGTGAAAGTGGGCGATAAAATTGCCGCTGAGCAGTCACTGATCACCGTTGAAGGTGACAAAGCGTCTATGGAAGTGCCGGCTCCGTTCGCGGGTACCGTTAAAGAAATCAAAATCAGTACTGGCGACAAAGTGAAAACCGGTTCTCTGATTATGATCTTCGAAGTAGAAGGCGCAGCACCAGCTGCCGCTCCGGCACAAGCCGCTGCCCCGGCTCCGGCCGCAGCACCTGCACAGGCTGCTGCACCTGCTCCGGCGGCGAAAGCTGAAGGTAAATCTGACTTCGCAGAAAACGATGCTTACGTCCACGCGACTCCGCTGATTCGTCGCCTGGCGCGCGAATTTGGTGTGAACCTGGCGAAAGTGAAAGGGACGGGCCGTAAAGGTCGTATCCTGCGCGAAGACGTTCAGGCTTACGTGAAAGATGCGGTTAAACGCGCTGAATCTGCACCGGCAGCTGCGGCTGGCGGCGGTATTCCGGGCATGCTGCCTTGGCCGAAAGTGGACTTCAGCAAGTTTGGTGAAATCGAGGAAGTGGAACTGGGCCGTATCCAGAAAATCTCTGGTGCTAACCTGAGCCGTAACTGGGTGATGATCCCGCATGTTACTCACTTCGACAAAACCGATATCACCGATCTGGAAGCGTTCCGTAAACAGCAGAACGCCGAAGCTGAGAAACGTAAACTGGACGTGAAATTCACACCAGTTGTCTTCATCATGAAAGCCGTTGCCGCTGCTCTTGAGCAGATGCCACGCTTTAACAGCTCCCTGTCCGAAGATGGCCAGAAGCTGACGCTGAAGAAATACATCAACATCGGTGTTGCGGTTGATACCCCGAATGGTCTGGTCGTTCCGGTCTTTAAAGACGTGAACAAGAAGAGCATTACCGAGCTGTCTCGTGAACTGACTACGATCTCCAAGAAAGCGCGTGATGGTAAGCTGACTGCTGGCGAAATGCAGGGCGGTTGCTTCACTATCTCCAGCATCGGCGGCCTGGGTACTACCCATTTCGCACCGATTGTGAACGCGCCTGAAGTGGCTATTCTCGGCGTGTCCAAGTCTGCTATTGAACCGGTGTGGAACGGTAAAGAGTTTACTCCGCGTCTGATGATGCCGATTTCACTCTCCTTCGACCACCGCGTGATTGACGGTGCTGATGGTGCTCGCTTTATCACCATCATCAACAACACGCTGTCTGACATTCGCCGTCTGGTGATGTAAGCGAAAAAGCCGGCCCGACGGCCGGCTTTTTTCTGGTAATCTCATGAAGTCAGTGAGGTTATTGTGCGAAAGACAAATCGGTTGCCGTTTGTTGTTTCAAAATTGTTAACAATTTTGTAAAATACTGGCGGATAGAACGACCCGGTGGACGACGGGTATAAATTAAGAGGTCATGATGAGCACTGAAATCAAAACTCAGGTCGTGGTACTTGGGGCAGGCCCTGCAGGTTACTCTGCTGCCTTCCGTTGCGCAGATTTAGGTCTGGAGACCGTCATCGTAGAACGTTACAGCACCCTCGGTGGTGTTTGTCTGAACGTCGGCTGTATCCCTTCTAAAGCACTGTTGCACGTAGCAAAAGTTATCGAAGAAGCCAAAGCACTGGCAGAGCACGGTATTGTTTTCGGCGAGCCGAAAACCGATATCGACAAGATTCGTACCTGGAAAGAAAAAGTTATCACCCAACTGACTGGCGGGCTGGCTGGTATGGCCAAAGGCCGTAAAGTGAAAGTGGTAAACGGTCTGGGTAAATTTACCGGGGCGAACACCCTGGAAGTTGAAGGCGAAAACGGCAAAACCGTGATCAACTTCGACAACGCGATCATCGCGGCGGGTTCCCGTCCGATCGAACTGCCGTTTATTCCGCATGAAGATCCGCGCGTGTGGGATTCCACCGACGCGCTGGAGCTGAAAACCGTACCAAAACGCCTGCTGGTTATGGGTGGCGGTATCATCGGTCTGGAAATGGGTACTGTGTACCATGCGCTGGGTTCAGAGATCGACGTGGTTGAAATGTTTGACCAGGTTATCCCGGCTGCCGATAAAGACGTGGTTAAAGTCTTCACCAAACGTATCAGCAAGAAATTCAACCTGATGCTGGAAACCAAAGTGACTGCCGTTGAAGCAAAAGCAGACGGTATTTACGTTTCCATGGAAGGCAAAAAAGCGCCGGCAGAAGCACAGCGTTATGACGCCGTGCTGGTGGCTATCGGTCGTGTGCCGAACGGTAAGAACCTCGACGCTGGTAAAGCTGGCGTGGAAGTTGATGACCGTGGCTTCATCCGTGTTGACAAACAACTGCGTACCAACGTACCGCACATCTTTGCAATCGGCGATATCGTCGGTCAGCCGATGCTGGCGCACAAAGGTGTTCACGAAGGTCACGTTGCTGCTGAAGTTATCGCCGGTAAGAAACACTACTTCGATCCGAAAGTTATCCCATCCATTGCGTACACTGAACCAGAAGTTGCATGGGTTGGCCTGACTGAGAAAGAAGCGAAAGAAAAAGGCATCAGCTATGAAACCGCCACCTTCCCGTGGGCTGCTTCTGGCCGTGCTATCGCTTCCGACTGCGCAGACGGTATGACCAAACTGATTTTCGACAAAGAATCTCACCGTGTTATCGGTGGCGCGATTGTCGGCACCAACGGCGGCGAGCTGCTGGGTGAAATCGGTCTGGCGATCGAAATGGGCTGTGATGCTGAAGATATCGCGCTGACCATCCACGCGCACCCGACTCTGCACGAGTCTGTGGGCCTGGCGGCAGAAGTGTTCGAAGGTAGCATTACCGACCTGCCGAACCCGAAAGCGAAGAAAAAATAATCTTCCCACTTTTGTGAAAACGCCTCTTCGGAGGCGTTTTTTTTGCCTGAAGCATAACAGCAACTAATCTGACGCTTTAGATCCGTATAGCCAAAGTGCTGGAGACTCAGGGCGCTACAGGTTGCCAGGATTTATCAGGGCTGTATTCGGTCATTGCCTGCGCTTTCTGCTGGGATGTTGCGCCAAGATTGGCCTGATAAACCGTATCATCCCCACTAATAATAAAGCTCATTACACCGGTATGACTGTAACTGATGGGCCAGGCAATCATCGCAAAACCACTGGCTTTGTCGGGAAGTATGCGGAAATGATAACCGTGATAACCCGTACCTGGTTCCTGTGGACTGAAGGCGGGACCCAGAGGGCTGGGTGCTTCACCGGGGGCTACCGGCCAATAAAGACCGTCCTTTTTGCCATCTGAGCTGACAATTTTCTTTGCATATTTCTGGTTCATCGCAAAATAGCTTTGCTGCGCATCAACATACGCGTGAAGTGCTTCAATCGCGGCAAGCTCGTTGCGACCGATCTCGCGGGTCTGGATCTCTTCGGCAGCTTCCTGCATATCAAATTGCCATCCATCGGCAGTTTTGATCACAGGGATTGGGAGCTGCCAGTCACTGTCTCCGACGATCAGATGTGCCATATCACCGTTGATGACGGTGTCATGTTTCACTTTCCAGTCGCGCAGGAAGAGATCAACGGCATCAGGATCCACACCTTCCGGCGGCAGAAAGTCGCGCCAGTTCTCCCCAAGCAGGTTGCTCATGGCACCTTCATTTTGCTCGCTGATGGCATTAACCAGAGCATCGGTTGCCTGAGCTGGTGTGCTGAATTGTTGTTGCGCCATCGCGACGGACGAAACCATGAACAGCACTATCACACTGAGTAATTGTATTTTCATGTCGGCTCCCTTAACGATGACGGAATTCACGGTGTTCAGTACGCCCGGCTGGTGCCTGGCGCGATGCCTGGTTGCGGGATATTTGCCGGCTCTGGGCGCCTCGCTGTTGCTGTGCCTGCCAACTTCCTGAACGGCTATCATTGCCACTTAACGCATTGGCGCGTGGCTGGCTGGTTCGTTGTTGCATATTTCGCTGTTGATGACCGCGTTGTTGCGCCGTTTGCGAAACCCGTTTTTCCTGTCTCTGCGGTGTTGCCTGGCGGTTCTCTCGCTGTTGTGAGGATGTCCGCTTCGCGGTTTGCGGTTTTGTGTCGTAACCACGATAGTTATTACGCTGGGAAATCTGCTTCAACTGTTGGTTTGAAGCCAGGCGCTGTGCATCTTTAGTCCCCGGACGCGTTGTTTGAGGGAATGTTTTCCCCGTCGATTTCTCCATCTGGGACATGGCCGCCTGACGCTGGCTATCACGGTTGACTGGTTTTTGCTGTGTAGCACTGAGCCCGGTCGCTGAGTTGGTGGAGTGGAAACGGTTATTGAGCTGGTTATTAGGGTACGGTACACCTTCGCGATACGCCGGATTATGCTGCCAGGTGCGGTTGGCATCAGTTAGACGCTGCCCACTGATTTTATTGAAGTTATCAACGTTGATATTGATGTTGTTATCACCGTTGCGGTTATAACTGCCATGGTGGTTGTAATCATTATCGTGGTGGTGATCCCAGTCGTCGTCATCATCATCCCAGTCGATGTTGCTGAAGATTGCATAGGTTGTCGCCACACCGAGGCTGAAGCCCAGACCGTTAACAAAGCTGTTGCCAAATTGCTCGCCGGGTGATGGCGGTAAATAGGTCGGCGGATAGGCGGTGTTTGGCCAGGTCCCGTAAACTGTGTTTGGGTTATAGGTGGGGACGTAAACCACCTGTGGGTCGGCAGACTCAATCTTGATAACCGTCGGGCTGGTCGTGGTAGTCGTGGCACTTGTTGTCGACTCGCTGCTGGTGGTTTTAGCGGGTGCCGGTTTTGTCACGGTGGTGACAGTCTGCTGCGGCGTTGATTGTAATGCACCAGTTTGCTGCGCCAGTAAGCGCAGGCGTTGAACAGAATCCATGACGTCTTTTGGTTGCGCGAGGAAAGCATCGCCCAGATTTTGTACCCACGGCGGATTTTCTCCCAGCAGCGACATCAACTGAGGAAACGCGACCAGCGATTTCACGCTAGGATCCCACGGTTGTCCGGCTACGGCCTGAATAGCGGCATCACCCTGCATTTTGGGATTGTCTTTCGACCATTGCGCAGCCTGAATAACGTTGGCCGGGTAGGTTGAGGCCATCAATATTTGCGACAACAACGCATCGGGATAGAGCGCAATTGGCGCAACCCACTGATCGATTTGCGCGGCGGAGTATGTTGGCGTTACGGTCGGTGCAGGTTGATCGGCTGGCGCGGCTGCGGGGGCCGCTGCGGCAGGGGCTTGCTCGACAGGCGCAGGAGCTGCAGGTTCCGTTGTGCGACTTTTGACGAGCATTACGCCTGAGGCGGCAAACAGCCCGGCACTGCACAAAAGGACGAGCAGGTGTGGCTTAATGGGCAACTTCATAAAATGACTCCAACGAGACAAGCGTTGTGCCGTGAGGCGTTCTTGTTGCCGCGAGTATCAATCACCCGTGTTTTACAGTTTTGACTTTTATTGGGAAACCGCCCGTAGTGTCCGGATAAAGAGTGTGAACATTTATTACACAATTATATCTGATGGTTGAAAAGCCGCTGGAATATTCGGAAGGTCACTCTTGCAAGTTACGGCTGCACAGCGTTTTTTGTGCTCGAATTTTGCCCTTTCTTTCCGCTATACCATTCTTAACGATTCAGCCAATTTTTTATGTTACTTTTTTGTAAACAGATTAACACTTAATGAAAATCCTGTTATTGTGCCCTATGCGGTACCGGGCATTTACCCTACAAACTGCTGTCTCACAGGAGCGTGAAGAGAATCGCCTACCGCATATGACAATGAGAGCGAGGAGATACCGTCGTGCTAGAAGAATACCGTAAGCACGTAGCTGAGCGTGCCGCCCTTGGGATTGTGCCAAAACCTTTAGATGCAACCCAAATGGCCGCACTTGTCGAGCTGCTGAAGACTCCGCCTGTGGGCGAAGAAGAATTCCTGTTAGACCTGTTGATCAACCGCGTTCCTCCTGGCGTAGATGAAGCCGCTTATGTAAAAGCCGGTTTTCTTGCCGCTGTCGCGAAAGGCGACACAACCTCCCCGCTGGTGACACCAGAAAAAGCCATTGAACTGCTGGGTACTATGCAGGGTGGTTACAACATTCATCCGCTGATTGATGCTCTGGATGATGCAAAACTGGCGCCGATTGCCGCCAAAGCCCTCTCTTCAACACTGCTGATGTTCGATAATTTCTATGATGTAGAAGAGAAAGCCAAAGCAGGCAACGAATATGCAAGGCAGGTGATGCAATCCTGGGCTGATGCAGAATGGTTCCTGAATCGGCCTGCACTGGCTGAGAAAATCACCGTTACCGTGTTTAAAGTGACGGGTGAAACCAACACCGATGACCTGTCCCCGGCGCCGGATGCCTGGTCTCGTCCGGATATCCCTCTGCACGCTCTGGCAATGCTGAAAAACGCCCGTGAAGGTATCGAGCCGGATCAGCCGGGCAGCGTTGGCCCGATCAAACAGATCGAAGAGTTGCAGAAAAAAGGTTACCCGCTGGCTTACGTAGGTGATGTTGTCGGCACCGGTTCTTCACGTAAATCTGCAACCAACTCCGTGTTGTGGTTCATGGGCGATGATATTCCTCATGTCCCGAACAAGCGCGGCGGCGGTTTGTGTCTCGGCGGCAAAATTGCGCCCATCTTCTTCAATACCATGGAAGATGCGGGCGCACTGCCAATCGAAGTCGATGTGTCTAACCTGAACATGGGCGATGTGATTGACGTTTACCCGTTCAAAGGTGAAGTGCGTAACCACGCAACAGGTGAACTGCTGGCAAGCTTTGAGCTGAAAACTGAAGTACTGATCGACGAAGTGCGTGCCGGTGGCCGTATTCCGTTGATTATCGGCCGTGGCCTGACAACCAAAGCGCGTGAGGCGCTTGGTCTGCCGCACAGCGACGTATTCCGTCAGGCGAAAGATGTGGCTGAAAGCAGCCGTGGCTTCTCTCTGGCACAGAAAATGGTTGGTCGCGCTTGTGGCGTGAAAGGTGTCCGTCCGGGCGCGTACTGCGAACCGAAGATGACCTCCGTAGGTTCTCAGGATACCACCGGCCCAATGACCCGTGATGAACTGAAAGATCTGGCGTGTCTGGGCTTTTCTTCAGATCTGGTTATGCAGTCGTTCTGTCATACCGCGGCGTATCCGAAGCCGGTAGACGTGACCACGCACCATACACTGCCTGACTTCATCATGAACCGTGGCGGCGTATCGCTTCGTCCGGGCGATGGTGTTATCCACTCCTGGCTGAACCGCATGCTGCTGCCGGATACCGTGGGTACTGGTGGTGACTCTCATACCCGTTTCCCGATCGGTATCTCCTTCCCGGCAGGCTCTGGCCTGGTAGCGTTTGCTGCTGCGACTGGTGTAATGCCACTGGATATGCCGGAATCCGTTCTGGTGCGTTTCAAAGGCAAAATGCAGCCGGGTATCACCCTGCGCGACCTGGTTCACGCCATTCCGCTGTACGCGATCAAACAGGGTCTGCTGACCGTTGAGAAGAAAGGTAAGAAAAACATCTTCTCTGGTCGCATTCTGGAAATCGAAGGTCTGCCGGATCTGAAAGTTGAACAGGCGTTTGAGCTGACCGATGCCTCTGCTGAGCGTTCCGCTGCGGGCTGTACCATCAAGCTGAACAAAGAGCCGATCATTGAATACCTCAGCTCTAACATCGTTCTGCTGAAGTGGATGATCGCAGAAGGTTACGGCGATCGCCGTACGCTGGAGCGTCGTATTCAGGGTATGGAAAAATGGCTGGCCGATCCGCAACTGCTGGAAGGCGATGCTGACGCCGAATATGCGGCAGTGATCGATATCGATCTGGCTGATATCAAAGAGCCAATCCTGTGCGCGCCGAACGATCCGGACGATGCGCGTCTGCTGTCTGACGTGCAGGGCGAGAAGATCGACGAAGTGTTCATCGGTTCCTGCATGACTAACATCGGTCACTTCCGTGCGGCAGGTAAACTGCTGGATGCGCATAAAGGCCAACTGCCGACGCGCCTGTGGGTGGCTCCGCCAACCCGTATGGATGCCGCGCAATTGACTGAAGAAGGCTACTACAGCGTCTTTGGTAAGAGCGGGGCGCGTATCGAGATCCCTGGCTGTTCACTGTGCATGGGTAACCAGGCGCGTGTGGCTGATGGCGCGACGGTAGTTTCTACCTCTACCCGTAACTTCCCGAACCGTCTGGGTACTGGTGCTAACGTCTTCCTGGCTTCTGCTGAGCTGGCGGCTGTTGCGGCGCTTATTGGTAAACTGCCAACGCCGGAAGAGTACCAGAACTATGTGGCACAGGTGGATAAAACGGCCGTGGATACTTACCGTTATCTGAACTTTGACCAACTTTCTCAGTACACCGAGAAAGCGGATAGCGTGATTTTCCAGACGGCGGTGTAACGCCATAAGCTGCTGCACCTGATTTTTGTGCACAAACTCACCAATGCCCGGTAAACCTTGCGTTACCGGGCATTTTTATTTCCAATCCTTATGCCTGCTCTGCTTTTTTTCTTTCGTTGTGCTGCGATAATTACAGCATAGGCGCAATGCGGTATTGGCGCATTGCCGGGAGTAGAGGAACACATTATGGATTACGAATTTCTGCGCGATATTACCGGAGTGGTAAAAGTGCGTATGTCCATGGGCCACGAAGTAGTGGGGCACTGGTTTAATGAAGAAGTGAAAGAGAACCTGGCCTTACTTGATGAAGTGGAACAGGCGGCACGTGCGGTAAAAGGCAGTGAACGTTCCTGGCAACGGGCAGGGCATGAATACACGCTCTGGCTGGATGGCGAAGAGGTGATGGTGCGTGCCAACCAACTGGAGTTCACGGGCGACGAAATGGAAGAAGGGATGAATTACTACGACGAAGAGAGCTTTTCGCTGTGTGGCGTAGAGGATTTTCTTCAGGTCGTGGCGGCATATCGCGAATTTGTACAGCAGGGGAAATGATTAACGCCAGATGAGTCTTTACCTGCCGGATAAGGCACTTGTGCCGCCATCCGGCTTCACATTATTTAACGTAGGCCAACAGGCTCAGGGAATCTCGTGCCAGCGCTTTGCATTTTTTTGCGACCGGAATACCAATACCGCTCAAATCGCGATAACTGTCTTCACCGAGTGATTTCATATCGAAGGTGTCGTAATTACTGAGGTCCCACTGGTTCTGTTGGGCAAAAAAGACCAGTGCGCGTCGGATCTGCCCGTTGGGCAAATTCTGGTATCCACAGTCATTTTTCAGAAAAACAAAAACTGCCGTTAAATCGGCCATATCTTCGGCTTCGGACTCGCTAAGCGCGTAGCTGTTTGCGCATACGGCCATCAGGCTGCCGAACAACACTGTTCTGAAAAACGTCTTCATTGCTTCTACCACTGCATCACGGAAATTAAACGTTAGCATACTGTGAGCGAAGCGACGACCTTTATTATCAGCCGTTCACTTGACCTTCCCGTAAGGGGAGGGCTTATGCTTAAAAGATAGCCTGCTTAAGCTGCTGAATATAAGGAAGTGATTATGCAACGTCGTGACTTTTTAAAGTACTCCGTGGCGCTGGGCGTCGCGTCAGCGTTACCTCTCTGGAGTCGTACTGTTTTTGCGGCCGACCGTCCCGTGTTGCCTGTTCCAGACCTGTTAACGGCGGATGCCTCTAATCGTATGCAACTGATCGTTAAGGCTGGGCAATCGACCTTCGGCGGTAAAACCGCTACAACCTGGGGATATAACGGTAATTTACTTGGACCTGCGGTGAAACTGCATAAAGGCAAGTCGGTGACCGTTGATATCTATAATCAGTTGGCTGAAGAGACCACATTACACTGGCACGGACTGGAGATACCTGGCGAAGTCGACGGTGGCCCGCAAGGGATTATTCCGGCGGGCGGAAAACGTTCCGTAACCTTCATCCCCGATCAACGGGCAGCAACCTGCTGGTTCCACCCGCACCAACACGGGAAAACGGGCCGTCAGGTGGCGATGGGGCTGGCTGGACTGGTGCTGATTGAAGACGATGACATCCGCAAACTGATGTTGCCGAAGCAGTGGGGAATTGATGATGTTCCGGTGATTATTCAGGACAAACAATTTTCTGCCGACGGACAAGTTAACTATCAACTGGATATGATGACAGCCGCCGTGGGTTGGTTTGGTGATACGCTGCTGACCAATGGTGCAATTTATCCGCAGCATTCCGCGCCGCGTGGGTGGTTACGTCTGCGTTTGCTAAACGGTTGTAACGCTCGCTCGCTTAACGTGGCTGCCAGCGATAATCGCCCTCTGTATGTTATTGCCAGCGATGGTGGACTGTTGGCTGAGCCGGTTAAAGTTACTGAACTTCCTATGCTGATGGGCGAACGCTTTGAAGTGCTGGTGGATATTAGCGACGGTAAAGCCTTCGATCTGCTGACCTTACCCGTGACTCAAATGGGGATGGCTATAGCGCCATTTGATAAGCCGCATCCTGTGATGCGCATTCAGCCGCTCCTTATTACTGCTTCCGGTACGCTGCCGGATACGCTGACGACAATGCCATCACTGCCTTCGCTTGATGGCCTGACTGTGCGCAAACTGCAACTATCAATGGATCCGATGCTCGACATGATGGGAATGCAAATGCTGATGCAGAAGTATGGCGAACAGGCCATGACGGGAATGGGGCATGGGCAGATGATGGGGCATATGGATAACGACGGTATGAACCACGGTAATATGAACCACGGTAATATGGGTAATATGAAACATGGCGGGAAGTTTGATTTCCATAATGCCAACCGGATCAATGGCCAGGCATTTGATATGAATAAACCCATGTTTGCGGCAACGAAAGGTCAGCATGAACGCTGGGTGATTTCCGGGCAAGGGGACATGATGCTGCATCCGTTCCACATTCACGGTACTCAGTTCCGCATTTTGTCAGAGAACGGTAAAGCGCCAGCCGCGCATCGCGCAGGCTGGAAGGACACAGTACGTGTCGAAGGTGGTGTCAGCGAGGTACTGGTGAAGTTTGACCACGACGCGCCAAAAGAAAATGCCTACATGGCGCACTGCCATCTGCTGGAGCATGAAGATACTGGTATGATGCTCGGCTTTACTGTGTAAGGGTTTCATTGCCGGATGGAATTACCGTCCGGCGATTAACATACCGACAATCCTGCTAACTATCAGAGGAACGCGGCTTCTTTACTGGTATACTTCACCCACTGAATTGTTTGTATGCTGTCGCAAGTTTTGTGGTTAGTGCGAGCCACCGTCTGTCAGTCGGTGTATCAACATAAGCGCTTTCTTTCGATTTGCATGATGTGTTAACTGATAAAAATCAGTGAGTTATATTTTTTATGAAACATACTGTAGAAGTCATGATCCCGGAAGCGGAGATCAAAGCGCGTATTGCTGAACTCGGGCGTCAGATTAACGAACGCTACAAGGACAGCGGCAGTGACATGGTGCTGGTCGGGCTGTTACGTGGCTCGTTTATGTTTATGGCAGATCTGTGCCGTGAAGTGCATGTCTCCCACGAAGTCGATTTCATGACCGCCTCCAGCTACGGCAGCGGCATGTCAACCACGCGTGATGTTAAAATCCTGAAAGACCTGGATGAAGATATTCGTGGTAAGGATGTGCTGATTGTCGAAGACATTATCGACTCCGGCAACACGCTGTCAAAAGTGCGTGAAATCCTTAGCCTGCGCGAGCCGAAATCGCTGGCGATCTGTACGCTGTTGGACAAACCTTCCCGTCGAGAAGTGAATGTCCCGGTTGAGTTTATCGGATTCTCTATCCCGGATGAGTTCGTTGTCGGCTACGGCATTGACTATGCCCAGCGTTATCGCCACCTGCCATATGTTGGCAAAGTCGTGCTGCTGGACGAGTAATTCTGTGCGAGCGCCTGATGGCGCTCTGCTTATCCGGTCTACAGGTATGTACCTCGTAGGCCGGATAAGATGGAGTCGCCGCCCGGCAATACTGCGTTATTTATGGTTTATGTGTTTTTTACTGAGGTTAGACAGACCTTGTCTGTAGCGTTGTTCCAGTGATTCACGACTGGTGGCCGTAACTTCCAGATCGCGAAGCAGACCATCATGAATACCGTAAGCCCATCCGTGAATGGTAACTTTCTGACCACGTTTCCAGGCGGACCGCATAATTGTTGAGTGGCCCAGGTTGTACACCTGTTCCATTACGTTCAGTTCGCACAGTGTATCAATACGGCGTTCCTGCGGCATCTCACCCAGCAGAGAGCTGTGTTTAAACCAGATATCGCGGATATGCAGCAACCAGTTATCAATCAGTCCCAGTTCCGTATTTTCAATGGCTGCCTGTACGCCACCGCATCCGTAATGACCACAAATAATAATATGTTCCACTTCCAGCACATCAACCGCATACTGAACGACAGAGAGACAGTTCAGATCGGTATGAATAACCAGATTGGCAACATTACGGTGGACAAATAATTCGCCCGGCTCAAGACCGGTTAAACGTTCCGCGGGAACGCGACTATCGGAACATCCAATCCATAGAAAACGTGGATTCTGCGCATGCGTCAGCGTTTCAAAAAATCCGGGATCCTCTTCTACCAGCATCTTTGACCATAGTGCATTGTTGCTGATGAGTGTATCTATGTCTTTCATGGAGGTTTCGACCCGAAGCCAGATAAATGCGATGGGCTAATATAGGGTAACTCCAGGATTAATTAAACTATATATAAAATGTCAGAACGTAAGGTAAGCAAAAAACCATGACCATTGCTCTGGAACTTCAGCAACTTAAGAAAACCTATCCCGGTGGCGTTCAGGCGCTACGTGGCATAGATTTGCAAGTCGAAGCGGGTGATTTCTATGCGCTTTTAGGCCCCAATGGCGCAGGGAAGTCCACCACTATCGGGATTATCAGTTCCCTGGTGAATAAAAGCTCCGGACGGGTTAGCGTCTTCGGATACGATCTTGAAAAAGATACGGTTAACGCTAAACGACAGCTTGGGCTGGTACCGCAGGAATTTAACTTTAACCCGTTTGAAACGGTGCAGCAGATCGTGGTGAATCAGGCGGGGTATTACGGCGTTGAGCATAAAGAGGCTGTAAAGCGCAGTGAAATATATTTAAAGCAGCTCGACCTGTGGGAAAAGCGTAGTGAGCGAGCGCGTATGCTGTCTGGCGGTATGAAGCGCCGTCTGATGATTGCCCGTGCATTGATGCATGAACCAAAGCTGCTGATCCTCGATGAACCGACAGCGGGCGTTGATATTGAATTACGTCGCTCAATGTGGGGTTTTTTAAAGGATTTAAACGACAAGGGTACGACGATTATTCTGACAACACACTATCTCGAAGAAGCGGAAATGCTGTGCCGTAATATTGGCATTATTCAGCATGGCGAGCTGGTGGAAAATACCTCAATGAAAAACCTGCTCTCCAAACTCAAGTCCGAGACCTTTATTCTCGATCTGGCGGCGAAAAGTCCGCTGCCCAAGCTGGAAGGATATCAATACCGTCTGGTTGATACCTCGACGCTGGAAGTCGAAGTGCTCAGAGAGCAAGGTGTTAACAGCGTATTTTCCCAACTGAGCGCGCAGGGGGTTCAGGTGTTGAGTATGCGTAACAAGGCAAACCGACTGGAAGAGTTGTTCGTTTCCCTGGTTCATGAAAAGCAAGGAGATCGCGCATGATGCAGCTTTACTGGGTCGCGCTGAAAAGTATCTGGGCGAAAGAGATCCACCGTTTTATGCGCATCTGGGTCCAGACTCTGGTCCCACCCGTTATCACCATGACGCTCTATTTTATTATCTTCGGTAATTTAATTGGTTCGCGTATCGGTGAAATGCACGGTTTTAGCTACATGCAATTTATTGTGCCGGGTCTGATTATGATGGCGGTTATCACTAACTCCTACGCCAACGTAGCGTCGTCATTCTTTAGTGCCAAATTTCAACGTAACATTGAAGAATTGCTGGTCGCACCGGTTCCGACGCACGTTATCATCACGGGGTTTGTCGGCGGCGGCGTGGCGCGCGGCCTGTGCGTAGGAATATTGGTTACGGCTATTTCACTGTTCTTCGTTCCGTTCCAGGTGCATTCATGGGTCTTTGTGGCGCTAACGCTGGTGCTGACGGCGGTTCTGTTTTCGTTGGCTGGGTTATTGAATGCCGTCTTTGCCAAAACCTTTGACGACATCAGCCTGATCCCAACTTTCGTACTGACGCCGTTGACCTACCTGGGGGGCGTTTTCTACTCGTTAACGTTGTTGCCGCCATTCTGGCAGGGGTTGTCGCATCTCAACCCGATTGTTTACATGATCAGTGGATTCCGCTACGGCTTCCTGGGCATCCATGATGTGCCGCTGGTCACGACATTCGGTGTACTGGTGGTGTTTATCGCGGCATTTTATTTGCTGTGCTGGTACCTGATTCAGCGTGGGCGCGGGTTACGTAGCTAATTATTTCTTCCTCTCCCATCACGGGAGAGGAAGACCTTTGATGTTTATCACCGTTAAGTTTTTATCACTCTGATAAACTACTTGCCTGCTAAGGAGGTGGGCAATGTTAGGTTGGGTAATTACCTGTCATGATGATAACGCACAGGATATGCTGCATCGTCTGGAAGAAAAGTACGGCCCTCTGGCGCAATGCCAGGTGGTCAGTTTTTGGCATGGTCTAAGTTCGAATATGTTAAGCCGGATGATGTGCGATGCTCTGCATGCTGCCGATTCTGGTGATGGCGTGATATTCCTGACAGATATTGCTGGCTCTGCGCCATACCGCGTGGCCGCGTTGATGAGTCATAAGCATCCGGCCTGTGAAGTGATTTCCGGGATAAGCTATCCATTGCTGGAGCGAATGCTTTTGTCGCGAGAGTCGATGAGCAGTTCTGCGTTTCGTGATGAAATAGTCTCTCTTGGAGGCCCTGGCGTTACGAGTTTGTGGCATCAACAACAGAAAAATCCGCCTTTTGTTTTACTGCATGATTTGTATGAGTATTAATCATTGGTATTGATGATGCTTTTGCTACAATAGCTGAGGTTCTTCGCCTCGGTTAACTCATATGGCTACGCGCGTCCTGCTCATACTGTTGTTCCTGTTCTCTGGTTGTGCTGCTGCCGCTTTGCCTGCTCGTTATATGCAAACTACTGAAGATGCTGCCGTCTGGGCGCAGATTGGCAATAAAATGGTGACGGTAGGCCATATTCGCGCAGGTCAAATCCTCTCAGTCATCCCCACTGGCGAAGACTATTACGCATTTACATTTGGATTTGGCCGAGGGTTTATCGATAAAGGCCATCTGGATCGCGTACAGGGGCGGCAGAAGGTGGAAGATGGCCTGGGTGATCTCAATAAACCGCTGAGCAATCAGAACCTGGTTACCTGGAAAGCGACACCTGTTTACAATGCCCCTGACGCCGGTAGCGCACCGTTTGGCGTGCTGGCGGACAATCTGCGATATCCCATAATTAACAGATTGAAGGACAGGCTAAACCAGACGTGGTACCAAATTCGTATTGGTGACAGGCTGGCCTACGTTAGCGCGCTGGATGCGCAGCAAGACCACGGTATTCCGGTACTGACCTATCACCATATTCTGCGTGATGAAGAGAACACCCGTTTTCGTCATACCTCTACTACCACCTCCGTACGCGCTTTCAGCAACCAGATGACATGGCTGCGCGATATGGGTTACACCACGCTGACCCTGTATCAGTTGGAAGACTATGTGCGTAACCGCTCTAATTTGCCTGCGCGGGCGGTAGTGATTACCTTTGATGATGGTTTGAAGTCGGTGAGCCGTTATGCATACCCGGTACTGAAACAGTATGGAATGAAGGCGACGGCATTTATTATCTCATCACGTATTAAGCGCCATCCGCAGAAGTGGGATCCGAAATCGCTGCAGTTTATGAGTATTTCTGAACTGAATGAGATCAGGGATGTGTTCGACTTCCAGTCACATACCCATTTTTTACATCGTGTGGATGGTTATCACCGACCGATCCTGCTTAGCCGTAGCTATCACAATATTCTTTTTGATTTTGCGCATTCTCGTCGGGCGCTGGCGCAATTTAACCCGCATGTTCTTTATCTATCTTATCCGTTTGGCGGTTATAACGTGACGGCCGTGAAGGCGGCGAATGATGCAGGGTTTCATATGGCTGTGACCACGGTGAAAGGAAAGGTAAAACCAGGAGATAACCCAATGCTGTTAAAACGGTTGTATATCTTAAGAACGGATTCGTTAGAGACCATGTCGCGGCTGGTCAGCAACCAGCCGCAGGGGTAGCCTTTATCAAGCTACCTGTACCGGGATGGCTTTCGCAGTACGTTTCATTTCATTGTCACCTTCAAAGTAGGCAACTTTTGGCCGCCAGGTACGCGCTTCTTCATCAGACATCGTGACGAAGCTGGCGATAATCACAATATCGCCAACCTCGGCACAGTGCGCGGCCGCACCGTTCACCGAGATGATTTTAGAACCGCGTTCAGCCGCAATGGCGTAGGTCGAGAAACGTTTACCATTAGTCACGTTCCAGATATCAATGGCTTCGTTTTCCAGGATGCCGGAAGCATCAAGGAAATCCTGGTCAATGGCGCAGGAGCCTTCGTAATGCAGGTCCGCCTGTGTGACTTTCACGCGGTGGAGCTTGCCTTGCAGCATGGTGCGAATCATAACGTCTACCTTTAACGCTTATCAGAAGCAAAGCAGGCGGTACCTGCTTTGAGTAATTTCTTAGGCAGTATTGCCCTATTTTTAACCCCTGTCTACTGGGCTAATGTTACACTCAGATTGTCGATCAAACGTGCCTGACCCAGCCATGCAGCGACCAGAATCACCGCGCGTTTGCTGCTGTCAGTCAGCTCGAGCAGCGTATCAGCATCGCGGATTTGAATGTCGTCGGCACGAAAACCTTTTTCATTCAGTTCTTGTTCAGCAATGGCAATTATCTCTTCCTGCTCACGTTCACCAGCCTGTAATTTTTCACCAATACTGCTCATCACTTTGAACAATCCGGGCGCGATTTTTCGCTGCTCTGCGGTCAGATAGCCATTGCGTGAACTGAGGGCCAGGCCGTCTTTAGCGCGAATAATGGGAACGCCGACGATCTCAATGTCATATCCCATGTCGGCAACCATTTTGCGGATCAGCGCCAGTTGCTGAAAATCCTTCTCGCCAAAACATGCGATATCCGGTTGGATCAGATTGAACAGTTTGCTGACGATGGTAGCAACACCACGGAAGTGACCAGGACGACTTGCGCCTTCCAGCATGGTGGAAAGCCCCGGAACTTCTACATAGGTTTGGCTATCTGTCCCTTGCGGGTAGATTTCTTGCGCTGCAGGAGCAAAGACAAAATCAACTTTGCGCTTGTTCAGCTTTTCGCAGTCTTCTTGCAGCGTACGCGGGTAGCGCACCAGATCGTCCGGACGGTCGAACTGCATTGGGTTGACGAAAATACTGACGATCACCACATCAGCCTGAGCTTTTGCTTCATCGACCAGCTTCATGTGACCGTCGTGTAGGTTTCCCATGGTAGGGACCAGAGCCACACGTTTACCTTCCTGACGCAGACGACGAATGTGCTGGCGTAACAGCGGCAGGGTTTCAATAATTAGCACAACAAGACTCCTTTAGTTGCCTGATGATCTGTAGGCCAGGAAAGCGCAACGCCTTATTTGGCCTACAAATTCCAAACTTTGCTTAATGGAAGCTATGTTCTTCACCCGGGTAGACGCCGGATTCAACCTCCGCAATATACTGCCGCACTGCGGCGCGCATGTCGCCTGCTTCATTGAGGAAATTTTTAGCAAATTTTGGAATATGGCCGCCTGTGATACCAAACGCGTCATGCATCACCAGGATCTGACCATCGGTGACATTGCCTGCGCCTATACCGATGACCGGAATGGACAGAGCTTCAGTCACGCGTTTAGCCAGCTCAACCGGAACGCATTCCAGCACCAGCAACTGTGCTCCTGCGGCTTCTAACGCCAGCGCATCGTCGAGCAATGTCTGGCCCGCATCTCCGCGACCCTGCACCTTATAGCCACCGAAGATGTTAACTGACTGAGGGGTTAAGCCCAGATGGCCGCATACCGGTACCGCGCGATCGGTGAGCATTTTCACCGTATCAACCAGCCACGCACCGCCTTCAATCTTGACCATATTCGCGCCCGCGCGCATAACAACGGCGGCGTTTTCAAAGGCCTGTTGCGGTGTGGCATAGGCCATAAACGGCAGGTCGGAAAGCAGCAGGCAGTTTGGCGCACCACGACGCACAGCACGGGTGTGATAGGCAACGTCTTCGACGCTGACCGGCAAGGTGGAGTCGTGCCCTTGTACCGTCATCCCCAGTGAATCGCCTACCAGCATCACATTGATACCTTCGTCGGCAAATAATTTGGCGAAGCTGTAGTCGTAGGCCGTAATAGTCGCGAAGTGCTTTTTCTCTTGCTTACATTTTTGCAGCAATGAGATAGTCGTTGGTTTCATAACATTTCCTGAATGTGGAAGTCATATTTAACGGCATTCTAGCAGTCAGATTCAGGGCGGCAATTGTTTTAAGCAACCGTTTGGCGCAAAAGTAGTAAACTTTTTAGGTGAGAGTATGCTTTACCAGTGCGCAGGTTTTGCTACGGCGAGGCGGGTGAGATGCTGATGTAAGCTGATACCATCCGGGAAGGTCAGGTCGGGCGCGATTTCAAATAGCGGCCACAACATAAAGCCCCGGTTTTTCATATCGTAATGCGGAACCGTCAGGCGCTCGGTGTTAATCACGTCATTGCCAAATAACATGATGTCGAGATCCAGCGTACGCGGACCCCAGCGCTCGGCTTTGCGTACCCGACCTTGCTGCAACTCAATACGTTGAGTGTGATTAAGCAATTCTTCAGGTTCGAGGGTTGTTTCCAGCGCAACGGCAGCATTCAGATAATCAGGTTGATCCTGAGGACCTAATGGCGGCGTGCGGTAGAAGGATGAAACGGCGATGATCCGGCTGTCCGGGATTTCTCCCAGCGCCTGCACGGCAGCATTTACCTGCTCAAGAGGAGAGGCTAAATTACTGCCGAGCGCGATATATACCCGTTGTCTTTCAAGCTGCATTTGTGTTGGCTTTCCTTACTCATCCCAGTCACGTACTGATGTACGCTCCTGGGCATTCGCTATGTCGCCGCCTTGATGCAACTCGAAATCTATTGGGTATACGCGATTGGTCACGCGGTTCCCTCGCGGCGTGGGGCGCGTTTACGCGGGCGACGATGACGGCGGCGGGTATCTGGTTCTTCATCAAGTTCGTTCAGCATGCCTTTTTGCTCTGGCGGAGCCGAAACCTGGAATTCACCCCACCACTGCGCCAGACGTTGCAGTTCGGCGTTGTTTTCCACTTCGGCACGCAGGGCCAGTAAATCGTAGGCTGCGCGGAATTTCGGATGCTCCATCAGTTTCCAGGCGCGTTTACCCTGGCGGCGGGACATGCGTAACTGAAGCTGCCAGATATCGCGGGTTAGCGACGTCAGGCGTTTTGGAATTGCCAGCGAGCGGCACGCTTCGTCCAGGACATCGTTCATCGCCAGTGCGAAGGCATCGTAGTAGGCCAGACCGCTTTCCTGGGCAATTTTCTGTGCCGTTTCCAGTAACGGATACCAGAACATGGCGGCAAACAAGAATGCCGGGTTAACACGCATATCGTTGTGAATGCGGGTATCGGTATTCTTCAGAACCTGGGCAATGATGCGTTCCATTGCGCTGTCACCGTCTTCGGTGAAATAGCGGGTAATGGTCGGGAACAGCGGCTGGAACAGGCTGTACTCACGCAGCTTTTTATAGGTTTCATAGCCGTAGCCCGCCTGTAATAGCTTGAGGGCTTCTTCAAACAGGCGCGCTGGCGGGATATCGTTAAGCAACGTAGCCAGACGCGGGATCGGCTCTGCGGTTTCCGGGCTGATGCGCATGTCGAGTTTTGCTGCAAAGCGGACAGCGCGCAGCATGCGTACGGGATCTTCACGATAACGCGTTTCCGGATTACCAATCAGGCGAATGACGCCATCTTCCAGATCCTGCATACCGCCAACGTAGTCGCGAACGGTGAAATCAGCAACGCTATAATAGAGGCTGTTGATCGTGAAATCGCGGCGTTGAGCATCTTCTTCGATAGAACCGAAGATGTTATCGCGCAGTAGCATACCGTTTTGTCCGCGCTGAGATGTCGCACGATCGGCTTCGCTGCCTTCATGATGTCCGCGAAAAGTTGCCACTTCGATAATTTCCGGGCCGAACATTACATGGGCCAGACGGAAACGACGGCCAACAAGACGGCAGTTACGAAACAGTTTCCGTACCTGATCCGGTGTCGCGTTGGTGGTGACATCAAAGTCTTTCGGCTTTTTGCCCAGCAAAAGATCGCGCACACCCCCGCCAACCAGCCATGCCTCGTAGCCGGCCTTATTGAGCCTGTACATTACCTTCAGGGCATTTTCACTGATATCTTTGCGGGAGATTGAGTGCTGCTCACGCGGGATTACCGTCATATGGGGACGGGCGACGGCAAGCTCTGCCTCGCGCTCCTCGCGGCTTAGCACCTTGCGGCAAAAATTAGCGACTCGGGTAAAAATAGTGCACCTCGGTAGTGTCAAACTTCAGTCAGAACAAGTGTTGCTGTGTAAAAATAGCGGCTAATCATAGCTCAGCATGAGTCATTTGAGAATGCCGGATTTACAATACCCGATTCAGGTACCGCCTCAAGCTGCCAGTTTTCCACCGCGACTCGCAACAATTCCTCTACGCTGAACTCTTGCCACGGTATCGCTGTGCTCTGGCCGAGAAAGCGCAATGCGCTGATGAGAACCGGACGCGGATCGCCTTGTGGCAGGGCTGGCGCATGATTCTGCTTGGACAGTTTAGCGCCTTGTTCGTTGAGCGCCAGCGGCAGATGAATATAGTCAGGTGCATGCCAGCCGAACTGTTGATACAGCGAAATTTGGCGCACAGTTGGTTCAATGAGATCCGCGCCACGTACAATCTCCGTAACGCCCTGAAAATGATCATCGACCACCACAGCAAGATTATAAGCAAACAGCCCGTCGCGTCGGTGAATGATAAAGTCTTCCTGTGCAAGTTCAGGGTCGGCCTGAATCTTGCCGCGCAGCCTGTCGTTAAACTGCATGACGGGATGTCGTTGCTTGATACGTATCGCTGCCCGTTCTGGTCCGTGGCGCAACTCGCGACAATGGCCGTCGTAAATACCGCCGATGCTCTGGATCCGGGCGCGAGTACAGGTGCAGTAATAGCTCAGATCCTGCTTATACAACCAGGCAAGCGCCTCGCGGTAAGCATCGTGGCGTTGGGATTGCCATAATATGTCGCCATCCCAGTGCAGGCCGTAATGTTCCAGCTGACGCAGGATAGTCTCTGCAGCACCGGGAACTTCACGAGGAGGATCAATATCTTCAATGCGTACCCGCCAGATTCCGTGTTGCGCACGGGCCTGCAGATAACTCCCGAGGGCGGCAATCAGCGAACCAAAATGGAGTTCACCGGAAGGGGAAGGGGCGAAACGGCCAATATAGCGTTTGTCAGTCATGTCGGTGGATAACATAAAAGAATAAGGCGGGAGATGCTCCCGCCCAGGTATTGCCAGATGGCGACGCAAACACTTGATCCGGCCTACGAAATAGAGGTGTTCCGTAGTCCGGATAAGCGTAACGCCATCCGGCATTCAACAGGTTACGGGATTAACCCGCCATCTGTTTTTCGCGAATTTCTGCCAGCGTTTTACAGTCGATGCACAGATCGGCTGTCGGGCGAGCTTCCAGACGGCGAATACCAATTTCCACACCGCACGATTCGCAGTAGCCGAAATCTTCGTCTTCTACTTTCTTCAGCGTCTTCTCGATCTTTTTGATCAGTTTGCGCTCACGGTCACGGTTACGTAGCTCAAGGCTGAACTCTTCTTCCTGTGCGGCACGGTCAACCGGATCAGGGAAGTTAGCCGCTTCGTCCTGCATATGAGTCACAGTGCGATCGACTTCATCCCTGAGTTGATTACGCCATGCTTCAAGAATACGCCTGAAGTGCGACAGCTGGGCTTCGTTCATATACTCTTCGCCCGGTTTCTCCTGGTAAGGCTCCACCCCAGCGATGGCGAGAATACTCAGGGACGATGTTTTACGGTTTTGCCCTTCTTGCATGTTGCTTCTCCTTAACACGCACTATCGATCCCCATGTTCGGGGGAAAAATCAGGTCGCTATAAATAGCAGATGCTTTTCCGGATAGCAATTATCTAAACGTAACACTTGACAACCCTGTGAGGAAAAGCGTATTTGCGCACGCGGCCAGAATACTAATTAACCCGTTTTTCGCACCATTACAAAGTAATGGGCAATGGCTCTTTAAGAGTCATACCGTGGGCAGAAAGTTCCGCTTTATAAACCAGAATTTCTACCCCCTTAAGCTGCGCTTCGGCTAATAATTGCGCATATTTTGCATCAATATGCCGCGCGGGTGAAAACCGTGTAATTGCTGAATGCAGAACGGCGAAAAATATCACCGCTCGCTTGCCTTCAGCCGCTACGCTCATCAATTCCCGAAGATGTTTCTGACCTCGTTCAGTAATGGCATCGGGAAAATAACCTTGCTCATTCTCCGCCAACGTGACTGATTTCACTTCAATATAGCAGTCAGGGCGGAAATCTGCCTGTAACAAAAAATCAATGCGGCTACCTTCGACACCATATTTTACTTCACTTTTCAACGTATTGTAGTTTGAAATTTCTGAAATTAGCGAATTCTGAATAGCCTCTTTCGTTAATCTGTTAGCCCATAGCGTGTTAACACAAATAAAAGCACCAGATTGGCTTTGTGTTAATTCCCAGGTGTGCGGATATTTCCGTTTAGTATTTTCTGACGTCGAATACCAGACGGTATCTCCGGGGGTTGCACATCCGGTCATGGCACCGGTATTTGGGCAGTGTAGCGTTATCGTTGTGCCATCAGGTGTGATCACATCCGCTAAAAAACGCTTGTAGCGCTGAATTAACGTAGCGCGCTGAAGTGGGGGAGAAAACTGCATGGGTTATCCTTAATTATTCTGCAAGCGTCCAGCGTTGTAATGGCGTGTAGCGCGTGCGACCTCGTTCAAATGAAGAGGCGTAAAGGGCAAACTCCGTTACCGGAAACGACCAGCAAAAACCTGGCGGCGGGATAGTGACAGCATGACTGGCATCGCGCAGCAGCGTGATATGTGGATGAAATGGCTGCGGACTTTGGTAACACCCGCTGCGTGCGGCCTGTGACCGCAGCATATTCGCCAGTTGCAGCAACCCGCGCGGTGGTTGACGCATGCCAAGCCATATTACCCTTGATCGCAACCATTGCCCGGCGTCATCCAGTTTTAACGTAAAGCCTGGCTGGCGAATACGCCCTGCCAGTTGTGACAGCGCCTGCTGTTTCTCTGCGCTGATATCGCCTAAAAATGCCAGCGTCAGGTGCAGATTGTCAGAAGCGACTGGACGCCCCGCCTCTGGCGGAAACTGTGCCGCCCGCCAGTGGATAAGTTGCTCCCGAACCTCGGCTGGTAATTCAATGGCAAAGAACAGCCTTTTTGGCTCAGACATGATGGATACTCGGTTATGAATTAACGCGATGCTACAATGCAGCGCGAAGAATGTTAACCCTCTGGAGTCATTTGTGACGTCGTTGCCCGTTGCTGCCGTTGTGCCTGAACTGCTTAATGCCCTTGATGCTTCACCACAGGTTCTGTTGACCGCGCCGACCGGTGCCGGGAAATCAACCTGGCTGCCGTTGCAGTTTCTTACGCACAAGGGAATCCTGGGGCGGATTGTTCTGTTGGAACCGCGACGTCTGGCCGCTCGCAATGTGGCGCAGCGCCTGGCTGAATTACTGAATGAAAAGCCCGGTGAGACAGTAGGTTACCGTATGCGCGCCCAAAGCTGTGTCGGGCCACGGACCCGGCTCGAAGTGGTGACGGAAGGGGTGCTAACGCGAATGATCCAACGCGATCCCGAGCTGAATGGCGTTGGGCTGGTGATCCTCGATGAATTTCACGAGCGCAGCTTACAGGCAGACCTTGCACTGGCGCTGCTGTTGGATGTGCAACAAGGATTACGAGATGACTTAAAACTGCTGATCATGTCGGCCACACTGGATAACGGCCGCCTGCAACAGTTATTGCCCGCTGCCCCGACGATTATTTCTGAAGGCCGCGCATTCCCCGTTGAGCGGCGCTATCAGCCGCTGGCTGCGCATCTGCGTTTTGATGAGGCGGTGGCTATTGCTACTGCGGAGCTACTGCGTAATGAAAGCGGCTCTCTGCTGCTCTTTTTACCGGGGGTTGGGGAGATCCAACGCGTGCAGGAGCAACTGGCTTCACGTGTGGGTAGCGATGTTCTGTTATGCCCGTTATATGGCGCGTTATCGCTGACCGATCAGCGCCAGGCGATTTTGCCCGCGCCACAAGGTAAGCGCAAAGTGGTGCTGGCAACGAACATTGCCGAAACCAGCTTAACCATTGAGGGCATTCGTCTGGTGGTGGACTGCGCGCAGGAGCGCGTGGCGCGCTATGATGCCCGCACCGGTTTGACGAGGCTGATTACCCAGCGCATTAGCCAGGCCTCTATGACACAGCGAGCCGGTCGCGCAGGACGTCTGGAACCGGGGATTTGTCTGCACCTGCTTGCCAAAGAGCAGGCAGAAAGGGCGGCAGCACAGGGTGAGCCAGAGATTTTACAGAGCGATCTATCCGGTTTGCTGATGGAACTGCTGCAATGGGGATGCACCGACCCTGCGCAACTGAACTGGCTGGATATGCCGCCTGCTGTAAATTTGCAGGCGGCAAGACGATTATTACAGATGTTGCAAGCCATGGATGGTGAGCGCTTGAACGCTGCCGGGCAGAAGATGGCTGCGCTGGGTAACGATCCCCGACTGGCGGCAATGCTCATCGGCGCGACAAATGAAAACGAAGCTGTTACAGCGGCAAAGCTGGCGGCGATTCTGGAAGAGCCGCCGCGCGGTGGACATACCGATTTGACCGTACATTTTTCGCGTAACCAGCCAGGCTGGCAGCAGCGTAGTCAGCAATTGCTGAAGCGGCTTAATGTGCAGAGTGGTCAGCCCGACAGTGAGCTAATCGCGCCTTTACTGGCAAAAGCATTCGCCGATCGCATTGCGCGGCGTCGTGGCCAGGAAGGGCGATATCAGTTGGCTAACGGAATGGGGGCAATGCTTGATGCCGACGACGCATCAGGGCGGCATGAATGGCTAATCGCGCCTCTGTTGCTACAGGGCAGTGCTTCGCCTGATGCGCGTATTCTGCTCGCTCTGCCGTTGGATATTGATACGCTGCTGCAAACAAGTCCTGAGCTGTTGCAACAGTCAGACACCATCGAATGGGATGAAAATCAGGGAACGTTGAAGGCATGGCGCCGAACGCGTATTGGTCAACTGACGGTGAAAGTTCAGCCACTGGCAAAACCTTCGGAAGAGGAACTGCATCAGGCGATGCTGAATGGTATTCGCGATAAAGGCCTGAGTGTGCTCAACTGGACCCCGGAAGCGGAACAGTTCCGGCTGCGTCTGCAATGTGCGGCAAATTGGTTGCCTGAGTACAACTGGCCAGCAGTGGATGATGCCTCTTTGCTGGCGACGCTGGAGAGTTGGTTGTTGCCGCATATGCAAGGTGTGCACTCTTTACGTGCTCTCAAAGCGTTAAATGTGGGGCAGGCTTTGCGTGGGCTACTGGACTGGTCAATGCTGCAACGTCTGGATAGTGAGCTGCCTGCGCATTACACTGTGCCGACGGGCAGCCGGATAGCCATTCGTTATCACGAGGATAACCCGCCGGCATTAGCGGTTAGAATGCAGGAAATGTTTGGCGAAGCGAAGACCCCTACCATCGCGCAGGGGCGTGTTCCATTGGTGCTCGAGTTATTGTCTCCGGCCCAACGCCCACTACAAATCACCCGTGATTTGAGCGCGTTCTGGCAGGGGGCTTATCGCGAAGTGCAAAAAGAGATGAAAGGGCGTTATCCCAGGCATGTCTGGCCGGACGATCCGGCGAATACCGCGCCAACACGGCGCACCAAGAAGTATTCTGCCTGATGGTGCGCTGCTTTCAGGCCTACACTGTACGGCGATCCGTAGGTTGATTAAGGCGTTTGACACCGTCTCTGGCGAAAGAGCGGTAAAAATTGAGAGATTTCTTCTTCTGTCGCCTGACGGAAGAACAGAGAATCAGGCCTTTGCGCCTGAATGTTGCGGAGAAAAAGCATGGCGGGGAATGACCGCGAGCCAATTGGACGTAAAGGGAAACCATCGCGTCCGGTGAAACAAAAGGTGAGCCGTCGTCAACTCAGAGATGACGAGTATGACGACGATTATGATGATGACGACTATGAGGATGAAGAACCGATGCCGCGCAAAGGTAAAGGCAAAGGGCGTAAGCCTCGTGGTAAGCGCGGCTGGTTCTGGCTGCTGCTAAAACTCTCGATTGTCTTTTTGGTGCTGATTGCCATTTACGGCGTCTACCTGGATCAAAAAATCCGTAGCCGTATTGATGGCAAAGTCTGGCAGCTTCCTGCGGCGGTGTATGGCCGTATGGTTAACCTTGAGCCAGAAATGCCCATCGGTAAAAAAGAGATGGTGAAACTGCTGGAGGCCACGCAGTATCGTCAGGTGACGAAGATGACGCGTCCTGGCGAATTTACCGTACAGGCGAACAGCATTGAGATGATCCGTCGTCCGTTTGACTTCCCGGACAGTAAAGAAGGCCAGGTGCGTGCGCGTCTGACCTTTGATGGCGATCATCTGGACACTATCGAGAATCTGGACAACAACCGCCAGTTCGGTTTCTTCCGTCTGGATCCGCGTCTGATTACCATGCTCTCTTCGCCAAACGGTGAGCAGCGCTTGTTCGTTCCCCGCAGTGGCTTCCCTGATCTGCTGGTTGATACACTGCTGGCTACCGAAGACCGCCATTTCTATGAGCATGACGGCATCAGTTTGTACTCCATTGGGCGTGCGGTACTGGCTAACCTGACGGCAGGCCGTACTGTGCAAGGGGCGAGTACGCTGACTCAGCAGTTGGTGAAAAACCTGTTCCTCTCCAGTGAGCGTTCGTACTGGCGTAAGGCTAACGAAGCCTATATGGCGCTGATCATGGATGCGCGCTACAGCAAAGACCGCATTCTTGAGCTGTATATGAACGAGGTGTACCTCGGTCAGAGCGGCGACAACGAGATCCGTGGTTTCCCGCTGGCGAGTCTTTATTATTTTGGGCGTCCGGTTGAAGAACTGAGCCTTGATCAGCAGGCGCTACTGGTGGGGATGGTTAAAGGGGCGTCTATCTACAATCCGTGGCGTAACCCGAAACTGGCGCTGGAGCGCCGTAACCTGGTGCTGCGTCTGCTGCAACAGCAGCAGATTATTGACCAGGATCTGTATGACATGCTGAGTGCGCGTCCGTTAGGCGTACAACCACGTGGCGGGGTGATTTCACCGCAGCCAGCGTTTATGCAGATGGTACGTCAGGAACTGCAGGCGAAGCTGGGTGATAAAGTTAAAGACCTCTCCGGCGTGAAGATCTTCACCACTTTTGATTCTGTGGCGCAGGATGCGGCAGAAAAAGCAGCGGTTGAAGGCATTCCGGTGCTGAAGAAACAGCGTAAGCTGAGCGATCTGGAAACCGCGATTGTGGTTGTGGATCGCTTCAGTGGGGAAGTTCGTGCGATGGTTGGTGGGGCGGAGCCACAGTTTGCAGGCTATAACCGTGCGATGCAGGCACGCCGCTCGATTGGTTCTCTGGCGAAACCGGCGACCTATCTGACCGCACTGAGTCAGCCGAAGCTGTACCGTCTGAATACCTGGATTGCCGATGCGCCGATTGCGTTGCGTCAGCCTAACGGGCAGGTCTGGTCTCCGCAGAACGATGACCGTCGCTACAGCGAAAGTGGCAGAGTGATGCTGGTGGATGCGTTAACGCGTTCCATGAACGTACCGACGGTAAATCTGGGGATGGCGCTGGGTCTGCCAGCCGTGACCGATACATGGATAAAACTGGGTGCGCCGAAAGATCAACTGAATCCGGTTCCGGCTATGCTGTTGGGAGCACTGAACCTTACACCAATCGAAGTGGCGCAGGCGTTCCAGACTATCGCCAGCGGTGGTAACCGCGCGCCGTTATCAGCACTGCGTTCGGTGATCGCCGAAGATGGCACGGTGCTGTATCAGAGCTTCCCACAGGCCGAACGAGCCGTTCCGGCACAGGCGGCGTACATGACGTTGTGGACGATGCAACAGGTTGTACAGCGCGGTACCGGTCGTCAGCTGGGCGCCAAGTATCCTGGGCTGCATCTGGCAGGTAAAACCGGGACCACTAACAACAACGTTGATACCTGGTTCGCGGGTATTGACGGCAGTCAGGTGACCATTACCTGGGTGGGGCGTGATAATAACCAGCCAACCAAGCTGTACGGCGCGAGCGGAGCGATGTCGATTTACCAGCGCTATCTGGCTAACCAGACACCGACGCCACTGACGCTGACGCCGCCGGAAGATATTGTTGATATGGGCGTGGATTACGACGGTAACTTCGTTTGTAGCGGCGGGATGCGTACGCTTCCGGTGTGGACAAGCGATCCTGATTCATTGTGTCAGCAAGGTGAGATGCAGCAGCAGTCAGGCAATCCGTTTGATCAGTCAACGCAGCCGCAGCAACAACCCCAACAGCAGCAGCAGCAGCAACAACAACCGCCGCAGCAGGAGAAGAAAGATGGCGACGGTGTCGCAGGTTGGATAAAAGATATGTTTGGTAGCAACTAATACCCCCTAAAACCCGCTTCGGCGGGTTTTTCTTTGCCCACGTCTGGATTGAGGCAAACAACATTTCAGCGTAATTTATTAACCCTTTCTTTTCATCTGGTTATTTCTTAACCCCTCAGTTTTAGTAGGGATGTGTATTGCTTGCTATCCCGCCAGAGTTTCGAATATTATGCTGCCGTTATAATAATAATTCTCGTTTACGTTATCATTCACTTTCATCAGAGATATACCAATGGCGCGTCTTAAAACTGCTCAGCCAAACTCTTCGCTGCGTAAAATCGCAGTTGTAGTAGCCACAGCGGTTAGCGGCATGTCTGTGTATGCACAGGCGGCGGTTCAACCGAAAGAAGAAACAATCACCGTAACCGCAGCACCTGCCGCACAAGAAAGCGCATGGGGCCCCGCGGCAACCATCGCGGCAAGACAATCTGCCACGGCGACAAAAACAGACACTCCGATTCAAAAAGTCCCGCAGTCTATATCTGTTGTTACCGCTGAGGAGATGGCGTTACATCAGCCTAAATCCGTAAAAGAAGCGCTCAGTTACACTCCTGGTGTCGCTGTGGGAACTCGTGGTGCATCTAATACCTATGATTACCTGATCATTCGCGGATTCGCCGCTGACGGCCAAAGCCAGAATAACTATCTGAACGGCCTGAAAATGCAGGGCAACTTCTATAACGACGCGGTAATCGATCCCTATATGCTGGAGCGCGCTGAGGTTATGCGCGGCCCGGTTTCCGTTCTTTACGGAAAGAGTAACCCTGGCGGCTTGTTGAACATGGTCAGCAAGCGCCCGACGACGGAACCGTTGAAAGAAGTTCAGTTCAAAATGGGCACTGACAGCCTGTTCCAGACCGGTTTTGACTTCAGTGATGCGCTGGATGATGACGGTGTGTATTCTTATCGCTTAACGGGCCTTGCTCGCTCCGCTAATGCACAGCAGCAAGGTGCGGAAGAGCAACGGTATGCCATTGCGCCTTCTTTCAGCTGGCGTCCGGACGATAAAACGAACTTCACTTTCCTCTCTTATTTCCAGAATGAGCCAGAGACCGGTTATTACGGCTGGCTGCCAAAAGAGGGGACAGTAACGAAACTGCCAAATGGCACACGTCTCCCTACTGATTTCAATGAAGGTGCGGGCAACAATACCTATTCTCGTAACGAGAAGATGGTAGGCTACAGCTTCGATCACGAATTTAACGACACTTTTACCGTGCGTCAGAATTTGCGCTATGCGCAAAACAAAGTTTCGCAAAACAGCGTATATGGCTACGGTATGTGTTCCGATCCGCTCTATACCAAGGATCCGGCTAAAAGTCCTTGCGCCAGCGTTCCTCAGTCCGATTGGGATCACACGCTGACTCGTCAGTACGTTATCGATAATGAGAAATTGCAGAACTTCGCTGTTGATACTCAGCTGCAAAGTAAGTTCGCGACTGCCGATGTGGATCATACCCTGCTGACCGGCGTTGATTTTATGCGCATGCGTAACGATATCGACTCATGGTTTGGTTATGCCGGTTCTGTTGCACCGTCCGATATCTATAACCTTGACCGCAGCGACTTTGATTTTGGCTCACACCCAGGCCCTTCTGGTCCTTACAAAGTGCTGAACAAACAGAAACAGACTGGCTTGTATGCGCAGGATCAGATGCAGTGGGATAAGGTACTGGTTACTCTGGGCGGTCGTTACGACTGGGCTAAACAGGACTCTCTGAACCGTGTTTCTGGCGTTACGGATTCCCGCGATGATAAGCAGTTCACCTGGCGTGGCGGTGTTAACTATCTTTTCGACAACGGCGTAACCCCGTATTTCAGCTACAGCGAGTCGTTTGAACCGGCTTCCCAGACGGGGGCTAGTGGGAATATTTTCGCACCGTCCAAAGGTAAGCAGTACGAAGCGGGCGTGAAATATGTTCCGAGCGATCGTCCGATCGTGATCACCGGTGCTGTCTATCAGTTGACCAAAACCAACAACCTGATGGCTGACCCGACAGGCACATCGTTCTTCTCAGTTGAAGGCGGTGAAATTCGTTCTCGCGGTGTGGAAATCGAAGCGAAAGCGGCACTGTCTGCCAGCGTTAACGTTGTCGGCTCTTATACCTACACCGATGCGGAATACACCACTGACACCACCTACAAAGGCAATACGCCTGCTCAGGTGCCAAAACATATGGCATCACTGTGGGGCGATTATACCCTCTATGATGGTGCGCTTTCCGGGCTGACGTTGGGTACTGGCGTTCGTTATACTGGTTCCAGCTATGGCGACCCGGCAAACTCCTTCAAAGTGGGGAGCTATACGCTGGTGGATGCGTTGGTACGTTACGATCTGGCTCGCGTTGGTATGGCGGGCTCCAACGTGGCGCTGCATGTGAACAACTTGTTTGACCGTGAATACGTCGCCAGTTGCTTCAATACCTATGGCTGCTTCTGGGGCGCGGAACGTCAGGTCGTTGCAACAGCAACCTTCCGTTTCTAATTTCTCTTTGGGCACGCTTTGCGTGCCCGTTTTACAAGTTGGCCGCTATGCAGGAAAACAGATCCCATCCCGACACCACTTTTGCGCTAAGTCATGTCTCCTTTCGTGTACCTGGCCGCACGCTTTTGCATCCTCTCTCGTTAACCTTTCCCGTGGGTAAAGTGACCGGTCTTATCGGCCATAACGGCTCCGGTAAATCCACGTTATTAAAGATGTTAGCTCGCCATCAGCCGCCTTCTGAAGGCGATATTTTTTTGGATGGACAGCCCGTTGATAGCTGGAAGAGTAAAGCATTTGCCCGCAAGGTTGCCTGGTTACCGCAGCAGTTGCCGCAGGCGGAAGGGATGACAGTGCGTGAACTGGTGGCGATTGGTCGCTACCCGTGGCACGGTGCGCTGGGACGTTTTGGTGTAGCTGACAGAGAAAAAGTGGAAGAGGCGATAACGCTGGTAGGGTTAAAGCCACTGGCACATCGTCTGGTTGATAGTTTGTCCGGCGGCGAGCGTCAACGTGCGTGGATCGCCATGCTGGTGGCGCAGGACAGTCGTTGCCTGCTGCTCGACGAACCCACTTCGGCGTTGGATATCGCCCATCAGGTTGATGTGCTGGCGCTGGTGCATCGCTTGAGCCAACAACGTGGATTGACGGTGATCGCCGTGCTGCATGATATCAATATGGCTGCCCGCTACTGTGACTATCTGGTGGCGCTACGAGGTGGCGAAATGATCGCTCAGGGGACGCCTGCTGAACTGATGCGCAGTGAAACCCTGGAACAGATCTACGGTATCCCGATGGGTATTTTGCCGCATCCGGCTGGTGCTGCACCTGTGAGTTTTGTCTATTAATGATCGCATTACATCATATAACCCGCCGTCGTTTGCTAACGGCAATGGCGTTGTCACCATTGCTCTGGCAGATGAATCAGGCGCGTGCGGCGGCGGTTGATCCGCAGCGCATTGTGGCTCTGGAGTGGTTACCGGTTGAGCTGCTGCTGGCGCTGGGTATTACACCCTATGGCGTCGCAGATGTTCCGAACTACAAGCTGTGGGTCAATGAACCTGCTCTGCCGGACTCGGTGATTGACGTCGGGTTACGCACTGAACCCAATCTTGAACTGCTGACTGAAATGAAGCCCTCATTTATGGTTTGGTCGGCAGGCTATGGTCCTGCGCCCGAGAAACTGGCTCGTATTGCGCCTGGCCGTGGATTTAACTTCAGCGATGGCAAAAAGCCGCTGGCGGTTGCCCGCCAGTCGCTGCAGGAAATGGCGCAGTTGCTGAATCTGGAACCTGCTGCCGAACGTCATCTGGCGCAATATGATCGCTTTATTGACAGCCTGAAACCACGCTTTATTCAGCGCGGAGAGCGTCCTTTACTGCTGATGACCCTGCTGGATCCTCGCCATATGCTGGTGTTTGGTCCTAACTGTCTGTTTCAGGAAGTGCTGGACGAGTACGGGATCCGTAACGCCTGGCAGGGGGAAACAAACTTCTGGGGTAGCACTGCTGTGGGTATCGATCGGCTTGCGGTCTATAAAGATGTTGATGTGTTGTGCTTTGATCATGGCAACAATAAAGAGATGAATGCGCTGATGTCCACCCCGTTGTGGCAGGCAATGCCGTTTGTCCGGGCCGGACGTTTTCAGCGCGTACCTGCCGTCTGGTTCTATGGCGCAACACTGTCGGCGATGCGCTTTGTGCGCATTCTGGATAATGCGCTGGGAGGCAAAGCGTGAGTAAACGTGTTGCGCTTTTCCCGGTACTTTTACTGACAGTCTTGTTTGTATCTGCCTGCTGGCTGACCTGGGTTAACTTCTCTGTAGCCCTGCCGCGCAGCCAGTGGCTGCAGGCTATCTGGTCGCCGGATATCGATATCATTGAACAGATGGTTTTCCATTTCAGTTTGCTGCCGAGGCTGGCGATTGCGTTACTGGTCGGTGCCGGGCTGGGACTGGTTGGCGTTTTGTTTCAGCAGGTATTGCGTAACCCGCTGGCAGAGCCGACCACGCTTGGCGTGGCAACCGGAGCACAGTTAGGTATAACTGTCACTACACTGTGGGCGCTCCCCGGAGCGCTGACCACGCAATTTGCGGCGCTGGCAGGAGCATGTATCGTCGGAGCGCTGGTGTTTGGTGTCGCCTGGGGCAAACGTCTTTCGCCCGTCACATTGATCCTTGCAGGTCTGGTGGTAAGTCTGTACTGCGGCGCGATTAACCAACTGATGGTTATCTTCCATCACGATCAACTGCAAAGCATGTTTTTGTGGAGCAGCGGAACGTTAACGCAAACTGACTGGAACGGGGTGCAGCGTCTGTGGCCGCAACTGCTGGGTGGCGTGATGCTAACCCTGCTGTTATTACGTCCTATGACGCTGATGGGGCTGGATGACGGTGTAGCGCGTAATCTTGGCCTGGCGCTATCGCTGGCGCGTCTGGCCGCATTGTCGCTGGCGATTGTGCTGAGTGCTTTGCTGGTTAACGCAGTCGGAATTATTGGTTTTATTGGTCTGTTTGCGCCGCTGCTGGCAAAAATGCTCGGCGCCCGGCGCTTACTGGCTCGCCTGATGCTGGCCCCGCTGATTGGTGCTCTGATCCTCTGGCTTTCCGATCAAATTATTCTGTGGTTGACCCGCGTATGGATGGAAGTCTCTACTGGTTCGGTAACCGCGCTGATAGGCGCACCGCTGCTGTTGTGGCTGCTGCCGCGTTTGCGCAGCATGAGCGCGCCGGATATGAATGCCAGTAGTCACGTTGTTGCGGAACGTCAGAACGTGTTGATGTTCGTCCTGGTGGGGGGCGCAATATTGTTGTTGACCGTCGTAGTGGCGCTTTCTTTTGGTCGCGATGCTCATGGCTGGAGTTGGGCCAGTGGTGTGATGCTGGATGAGCTGATGCCCTGGCGCTGGCCACGAATTATGGCGGCACTGATTGCGGGTGTTATGCTGGCGGTAGCGGGCTGTATTATTCAGCGCCTGACCGGTAACCCCATGGCCAGCCCGGAAGTATTGGGTATCAGCTCCGGTGCGGCGTTTGGCGTCGTGTTGATGTTGTTTCTGGTGCCCGGAAATGCCTTCGGTTGGCTGCTACCTGCCGGGAGTATCGGGGCAGCGGTGACGTTGCTGATCATCATGATTGCCGCTGGGCGCGGGGGCTTTTCGCCTCACCGAATGCTGCTGGCAGGGATGGCGCTTAGCACTGCATTTACTATGTTGCTGATGATGCTACAGGCCAGCGGCGACCCGCGGATGGCGAGCATACTGACCTGGATCTCCGGCTCGACCTATAACGCTTACCCTGAACAGGTAATACGTACTGGGATCGTGATGGTGATTCTGCTGGCGATTACGCCGTTGTGTCGTCGCTGGCTGACGATTTTACCGCTGGGCGGTGATACGGCTCGGGCGGTGGGTATTGCGTTGACACCGTCACGTGTCGGTTTGCTGATGCTGGCCGCGGGACTGACCGCAACGGCAACCATGACTATTGGACCGTTGAGCTTTGTTGGGCTGATGGCGCCGCATATCGCGCGTATGCTCGGTTTTCGGCGTACCATGCCGCATATGGTGATGTCAGCGCTGGCGGGTGGGGTACTGTTGGTCTTTGCGGACTGGTGCGGCAGAATGGTGCTGTTTCCGTATCAGATCCCGGCGGGATTACTCTCGACGTTTATTGGTGCGCCATATTTCATTTGGCTGCTACGTAAGCAGAGCCGGTAATACAAAGCTGGATAAGCACTTTGTGTCGCCATCCGGCAACAAAAAAGCCGGGTGGCGGAGTGCCTTACCCGGCTTACGATCTCTGATGCTGCTTTTTACAACTTCCCGAACACCCGACGTGCGGCGTCGATGGTGTTATTGATATCTTCCATGCTGTGCGCGACGGACATAAAGCCAGCTTCAAAGGCTGATGGCGCGAGATAAACCCCTTCATCCAGCATCATGTGGAAGAAACGCTTAAAGCGCTCGACATCGCATGCCATTACGTCCTGATAGCAGGTCACGGTTTCTGCTTCGGTGAAGAAAATCCCGAACATCCCGCCCACATGGTTAACCACCAGAGGAATATTCGCTTCCTGGGCGGCTTCCAGCAGACCTTCTGCCAGACGGGTGGTGAGTTCATCTAATGTTTCATGAATACCCGGCTGGGCAACTTCATTCAGACAGGCAAATCCTGCCGCCATGGCAATTGGATTACCAGACAGCGTACCAGCCTGATAAACCGGTCCGGTTGGTGCCAGCGCGTCCATGACATCGCGACGACCACCGAATGCACCAACAGGCATACCACCACCGATGATTTTGCCCAGACAGGTCAGATCCGGAACGACGCCGTAGTAATCCTGCGCGCCAGCCAACGCGACACGGAAACCGGTCATTACTTCATCGATAATCAACAGCGCACCAAACTCATCGCACAACGCGCGCAGACCAGGCAGGAATTCCGGCAGCGGCGGGATGCAGTTCATGTTGCCAGCGACCGGCTCCACGATAATGCAGGCAATGTCTTGCGGATACTGTTCAAATGCTGCACGTACAGAGGCGAGATCGTTATAAGTACAGGTCAGAGTATGCTTAGCGAAATCTGCCGGAACGCCCGGAGAGTTCGGCTGGCCCAGCGTCAGTGCGCCGGAGCCGGCTTTTACCAGCAGGCAGTCAGCATGACCGTGATAGCATCCTTCAAATTTGATAATTTTATCGCGTCCGGTGAAGCCGCGCGCCAGACGGATGGCGCTCATCGTCGCTTCGGTACCGGAGTTGACCATGCGCACCATGTCCATGGTTGGCACGAGTTCAGTGACCAGCGCCGCCATTTTCACTTCCATCTCGGTTGGCGCACCAAAGCTCAGGCCACGTTCTGCAGCCTCAATCACCGCATTGCGGATAGCCGGGTGGTTATGGCCCAGCACCATCGGGCCCCAGGAACCAACATAATCAATGTAGGCTTTACCATCGACGTCATACAGATACGCGCCGTCTGCTTTTTCGATAAACAGCGGAGTACCACCCACGCCGGTAAAGGCGCGAACAGGGGAGTTAACGCCGCCGGGGATAAGTTCGCGTGCTGCGCTGTAGAGGTTTTCAGACTTACTCATGGATGGGGTCCTGGTTCGTAGAAAAAGTGAATGCCCGCTATTCTAGTTATTCAGAGAAGGTTATGAAAGTTTTGCGCATTTGAAACAATACGATTTGCAGGGGATTTTCACGAAATGTGCGAGTAGAATGCCGATTCCGTATTTGTATTACCAATTAATGATCATCTAATGAAAACAGACTCTCCCTCTTTTGAAGCACAGCAAATTGTGCGTTTACGGCGCAGGGATCAGATCCGTCGACTACTTGATCGGGACAAGACACCGCTGGCGATCCTCTTTATGGCGGCTGTTGTCGGCACCGTGACTGGACTTGTTGGTGTTGCTTTTGAGAAAGCTGTGTCCTGGGTACAGAACCTGCGTATAGGCACGCTGGCACAGGTCGCCGATCATGCCATTTTGGTGTGGCCGCTGGCGTTTATTCTTTCTGCGCTGCTGGCAATGGTCGGTTATTTCCTGGTGCGTAAATTTGCGCCGGAAGCGGGTGGTTCGGGGATTCCGGAGATCGAAGGTGCACTGGAAGAGTTGCGCCCGGTGCGTTGGTGGCGTGTATTGCCGGTGAAGTTTATCGGCGGTATGGGAACGCTGGGTGCCGGGATGGTGCTTGGACGAGAAGGGCCGACGGTGCAAATTGGCGGCAATATCGGACGCATGGTGCTTGATGTTTTCCGTATGCGTAGCGCTGAAGCGCGCCATACTCTGCTAGCTACCGGTGCTGCAGCCGGTCTGTCGGCCGCTTTTAATGCGCCTCTGGCGGGTATCCTGTTCATTCTTGAAGAGATGCGTCCGCAGTTCCGTTACAACCTTGTATCGATCAAAGCCGTATTTACCGGCGTTATTATGTCCAGCATTGTGTTCCGTATTTTTAACGGCGAGGCCCCGATCATTGAAGTCGGGAAGCTCTCCAATGCACCGGTTAATACGCTGTGGTTATATCTCGTCCTTGGAATTATTTTTGGTTGTGTCGGACCGTTATTCAATACAATGGTGTTGCGGACCCAGGATATGTTTCAACGCTTCCACGGCGGCGAAATTAAAAAGTGGGTGCTGATGGGGGGCGCTATCGGCGGTCTGTGTGGGATCCTCGGTTTAATAAAACCTGAAGCGGCAGGTGGTGGGTTTAACCTGATCCCTATCGCAGCAGCGGGCAATTTCAGTGTTGGAATACTGCTGTTTATTTTTGTTGCCAGGGTCATCACCACGCTGCTGTGCTTCTCCTCCGGTGCGCCCGGTGGGATATTTGCACCGATGCTGGCGCTGGGTACATTGCTCGGCACCGCATTTGGCATGGCTGCAGCGGCGTCTTTTCCGCAGTATCATCTGGAAGCCGGGACGTTTGCTATTGCCGGAATGGGGGCGTTGCTGGCGGCTTCAGTACGTGCACCATTAACGGGCATTGTGCTGGTTCTGGAAATGACTGATAACTACCAGCTCATTTTGCCAATGATTATTACCTGTCTTGGCGCAACACTATTAGCCCAATTTATGGGCGGAAAGCCGCTATACTCGACTATTCTTGCACGTACGCTGGCAAAACAGGAAGCGGAGCAGGCGGCGAAAAGCCAGAGTACAGCTGCTGGCGAGAATACTTGAACGAAATACCAGGGTATTAGATAATGGCCCAAAATATTGGGTTGAAATTTATCCAATTGCCAATGTCGTTTGGAGCAAAATATGAGTGATGACGTAGCGCTGCCACTGCAATTTACAGAAGCAGCAGCCAATAAAGTAAAAAGCCTGATCGCTGACGAAGATAACCCGAATCTGAAATTACGCGTGTATATCACCGGTGGTGGTTGCAGCGGTTTCCAGTATGGTTTCACCTTTGATGATCAAGTTAACGAAGGTGATATGACCATTGAGAAACAAGGCGTTGGTCTGGTGGTTGATCCAATGAGCCTGCAATATCTGGTGGGTGGTGCGGTTGACTATACCGAAGGTCTGGAAGGTTCCCGCTTCGTTGTGACGAACCCGAACGCTAAAAGCACCTGCGGGTGTGGCTCTTCCTTCAGCATTTGATGAGCTGATTCTGTCTGCCCGGTAAGCGTCGCGCCGCCGGGCAATTTGTCGGATAACGGCGTAAACGTCTTATCCGGCCTGTGTATCCCGCGTCGTCAAATTATCGACCATTATCATCTAACGCAAACGTCGGTAGCTTTAAATGCCAGCGAATAGCGGCAAGCCGAATCAGCAATGTGACGATCATCCCCATCATGCTGGCGTTTTCCAGCGGTACTGAAAATGTATAAAACGCCGTGGCGTGAACAATCCCGCCAATAATACAGGCAGTTGCGTAGATTTCTGTACGTAAAATCATCGGTACTTCACGTGCTAACACGTCGCGAATAATCCCGCCACCTACGCCGGTGATTACTCCCATACAAATTGCCACCAGTGGTCCGGTTCCGGCGAGAAATGCTTTATTAACGCCAATGCCGACGAATACCGCCAGACCGACAGCATCCAGTGCCGGAAGGATCCACTTGGGTAATCGTCTTGGCTGGCGCACCAGTAAGATCGTGAGCATGCTGGTGATCATGGCAACAACCAGATCGGTAGGATCCTTAACCCAAAATACCGGCCCGTTATCCAGTGCCATATCGCGGATCGTGCCGCCGCCTACTGCGGTAACAACGCCGAGGACCAGGACACCAAAGGGGTCCATACGTAATTTCCCGGCCAGTAATACGCCAGAGATAGCAAATACCGCAGTGCCTACAATATCGAGCCAATAGACGAGCATTGTCGAATCCCCAATACACATCACCCTTCAGGCTGCCTCTTTGTTGGCTGCGTTAGTTACCCCTGTCACGTATTATTTGTACGCTTCCGGGGATTCATTAACTTGCTGCCTCGAGGCATCATGAATGATTTTGTGTCTCATTTATCTGTGAAAGCGCATTACAGAGTTGTTTTGCGGCGAGGATAATACGCGGGCTCGCGCGTTCGAACCAGTCACTATTAAGGGTAATAACCGGGATTTTTAGCTGATTTCCCCAGTATTGTTCGATTTTAAGATTTTCGCCCGAATTTCCGGTGGTAACGATAGCCTGAGGCGCTCTTGCCAGAACCTGTTCGCGGCTGACCTGCGGCCAGGGGACCCGGCTGCCGGCAAAGATGTTTTCTCCGCCACAGACCTCAAGAACCTGGTGCTGAATGGAGCCTTTCCCACTGGTAAACAACGGATTTGCGCCAAACTGAAGAAACACACGTTTTTTCGGTTTGTTGGCATACTGTGATTTTAGTGAAGCATACTCATCAAGCAAGGTTTTCGCGGCCTGTTTTGCCTGTTCAGGTCTGGGACTCCACGCCGCCAGTTGGCGCAGCGCGTCTGCGACTTGCTCAATGGTTACCGCATCCACCCAAATAACTTTAATTCCCAGGGCGGTCAGTTGATTCACCTGCCGTTCGGCGTTCCCTCCGCGCCAGGCGATAACTAAATCTGGTTTGAGCGCCACGATGCGTTCCAGATTCATGCCTTGCCAGGTTGAGACCTCTTCAATATTTTTGGCCTCGGGCGGGTAGTTTGAGTAGCTGCTGACGCCGACCGGGGTAATGCCGGCGGCAAAGGCCAGTTCGGTGTTAGCAGGGGAGAGTGAAACTACACGCGGTGCGGCACAGAGCCACACCGGAAGAGTGAAAAGCAGGGCGGCCAGCGCCCTGGGCATTAATTTAGCCATGCGCCAGTTTCTGTACCAGCGTTTCAACCATCAGGCTCGACTGTTTCGCTGCAACAACCAGGAATTCGTCAAAGCTGAGATGGGACTGCTGATCGGCGACATCAGAGATGGCACGAACCACCACGAACGGGACTTTAAAGTTGTGGCAAACGTGCGCAATTGCCGTGGCTTCCATTTCTACAGCAACTGCCTGCGGAAAATTATGTTTAATTTTTGCCAGGCCAACAGATCCATTAATGAAGGCGTCACCGCTGACAATCAGTCCACGAACGGCGTTCAGATTGAGTTCTGCGATGCAGGACTCAGCCGCGGTGATCAGTGCGGGATCGGCTTTAAAGCCTGCCGGACAGCCCGGCAACTGGCCAAATTCATAGCCAAATGCGGTAACGTCAGCATCGTGATAACGTGCTTCATCAGAAACTACGATATCGCCGACTGTCAGCGTAGAGGCCAGGCCGCCCGCAGAACCGGTATTAATGATGGCATCCGGCTTGCAGCGTTCGAGCAAAAGCGTTGCGCCCAGTGCCGCAGCCACTTTACCGATACCAGATTTCAGTAGCGCAACCTCAGTACCGTTCAGTTGGCCGGTGTAAATTTCACAACCGCCGAGGGAGATAGTCTGACGGTTTTCGATTTTGTCACGCAGGAGCGTAACTTCTTCTTCCATTGCACCAATGATGCCGATTTTCATAGATTTACTCGCGATAAGCCAGATTTGAGGGCATAGTCTATCATGCGCTTAAGGGGTAGCGCATTTCTCAGGCGGGAGAGGACATGGCACAGATCGATTTCCGAAAAAAAATAAACTGGCATCGTCGTTACCGTTCGCCGCAGGGCGTGAAATCTGAGCATGAGATCCTGCGAATTTTTGAAAGCGATCGCGGACGTATTATCAACTCCCCGGCAATCCGCCGGCTGCAGCAAAAAACCCAGGTTTTTCCGCTGGAGCGTAATGCAGCGGTGCGCACACGTCTGACGCATTCGATGGAAGTTCAGCAGGTGGGACGCTATATCGCAAAAGAGATCCTCAGCCGACTAAAAGAGCTAAAGTTGCTGGAACAATATGGCCTGGATGAGCTGACAGGCCCTTTTGAAAGTGTTGTCGAAATGTCCTGTCTGATGCATGACATTGGTAATCCACCGTTTGGGCACTTCGGTGAAGCGGCGATTAACGACTGGTTCCGCCAGCGACTTTTTCCCGCGGATGCGGAAAGCCAGCCCTTAAGCGATGACCGCTGCCTGGTGGCGGCGCTGCGTTTGCGTGAAGGCGAAGAGTCTCTCAATGATATCCGCCGTAAAGTGCGGCAGGATTTGTGCCACTTTGAAGGTAATGCGCAGGGGATTCGGTTGGTACATACCTTGATGCGAATGAACCTTACCTGGGCGCAGGTTGGGGGTATTTTAAAATATACGCGTCCGGCATGGTGGCGCGGAGCTGCCCCGACAACACATAACTATTTAATGAAAAAACCGGGATATTACCTTTCCGAGGAACCGTATATTGAGAGGTTGCGTAAAGAATTATCTTTAGCACCTTACAGTCGCTTTCCATTAACCTGGATTATGGAGGCGGCCGATGATATCTCTTATTGTGTGGCCGACCTGGAAGATGCCGTTGAGAAAAGAATCTTCAGTGTCGAACAACTTTATCACCATCTGTACGAGGCATGGGGACAGCACGAAAAAGGTTCCCTGTTTACCCAGGTTGTTGAGAATGCCTGGGAGAAATCGCGCTCAAATACATTAAGTCGCAGTACGGAAGATCAGTTCTTTATGTATTTGCGAGTCAACACGCTGAATAAACTAGTACCGTATGCGGCCCAGCGTTTTATTGATAACTTGCCGCAGATTTTTGAGGGTAGCTTTAATCACGCGCTGTTGGAAGACGCCAGTAGCTTCAGCCAATTGCTCGGGGTTTATAAAAATGTGGCGATGAAACATGTGTTTAGCCATCCCGATGTTGAACAACTGGAATTACAGGGGTATCGGGTTATCAGTGGGCTACTGGAAATCTATCAGCCGTTATTAAAAATGACGCAATCAGACTTTAGCGCGCTGGTTGAAAATGAAAGATTAAAACACTTTCCGATTGAGTCGCGATTATTTCAAAAGCTGTCTACGCGCCATCGGTTGGCTTACGTTGAGGCTGTTAGTAAAATATCGTCTGTTTCTGCAGAGTATCCGGTTTTTGAATATTATTATCGCTGTCGCCTGATCCAAGATTATATCAGCGGGATGACGGATTTGTATGCCTGGGATGAATACCGGCGACTGATGGCGGTAGAACAATAAATACTCATTTGTAAAGACTGACAATAAAATTTTACTTTTTCCTGAAACTTTACTCTGGAACTTCGCGCTATAAAACGACTCTGACGTATACAGCAATTTTGCGTTATCTGTTAATCGAGAACGAAACACATGAAAAAAACCACATTAGCAATGAGTGCACTGGCTCTGAGTTTAGGTTTGGCGTTGTCCCCCCTGTCTGCAACGGCGGCTGAGACAGCGTCTTCAGCAGTGACGGCCCAGCAGATGCCAAGCCTGGCCCCGATGCTCGAAAAAGTGATGCCATCGGTGGTGAGTATTAACGTCGAGGGGAGCACGACGGTGAATACGCCGCGTATGCCGCGTAATTTCCAGCAGTTCTTCGGTGATAATTCCCCGTTCTGCCAGGATGGTTCTCCGTTCCAGAGCTCACCATTCTGCCAGGGCGGTGCGCCGGGTGCAGGTAATGGTGGCGGGCAGCAGCAGAAATTTATGGCGCTGGGTTCCGGCGTTATTATTGATGCCGCTAAAGGTTATGTCGTTACCAACAACCACGTGGTCGATAACGCCACGGTGATTAAAGTACAACTGAGCGATGGGCGTAAATTTGACGCGAAGATCGTCGGCAAAGATCCGCGCTCTGACATTGCGTTAATCCAGATTCAGGATCCGAAGAACCTGACAGCGATCAAGCTGGCAGACTCTGATGCGCTGCGCGTGGGTGATTACACTGTCGCCATTGGTAACCCGTTTGGCCTCGGTGAAACGGTAACTTCGGGTATCGTTTCTGCGCTGGGGCGTAGCGGTCTGAATGCGGAAAACTACGAGAACTTTATCCAGACGGACGCCGCGATTAACCGGGGTAACTCCGGTGGCGCACTGGTCAACCTGAACGGTGAGCTGATTGGGATTAACACCGCGATCCTCGCGCCTGACGGCGGTAATATCGGTATCGGTTTTGCTATCCCAAGCAACATGGTGAAAAACCTGACCTCGCAGATGGTTGAGTTTGGCCAGGTTAAACGTGGTGAGTTGGGTATTCTGGGCACTGAACTGAACTCTGAGCTGGCCAAAGCCATGAAGGTTGACGCACAGCGTGGCGCATTCGTCAGTCAGGTCATGCCGAATTCATCCGCAGCGAAAGCCGGTATCAAAGCCGGGGATGTGATTACCTCGCTGAACGGTAAGCCTATCAGCAGTTTTGCCGCGCTGCGTGCGCAGGTCGGCACGATGCCTGTAGGTAGCAAAATCAGCCTTGGTCTGTTGCGCGACGGTAAACCGGTCACTGTGAACCTGGAACTGCAGCAGAGTAGCCAGACTCAGGTAGATTCCAGCTCCATCTTCAAAGGTATTGAAGGTGCGGATATGAGCAACAAAGGCCAGGACAAAGGGGTCGTGGTAAGCGATGTGAAACCGAATACTCCGGCGGCTCAGATTGGCCTGAAGAAAGGGGATGTGATTATCGGTGCCAATCAGCAACCGGTGAAAAATATCGCGGAACTGCGCAAAATCCTCGATAGCAAACCGTCTGTTCTGGCGTTGAATATTCAGCGTGGTGACACCTCAATCTATCTGTTGATGCAGTAATCCTCTCAAACCCCTTCCTGTTACCAGGGAGGGGTTTCTTTTTGTGATACTTACCACAACTCCATACTTCTTTTCTTCGCTTTGTGCATTTGCACAATGCTGCTGCGTATGATCTTCCTTATGCTTGAGCTCTGCTCACAGGAGGGTTTATGGCTGGCTGGCATCTTGATACCAAAATGGCGCAGGATATCGTGGCACGCACGATGCGCATCATTGATACCAATATCAACGTAATGGATGCCCGTGGGCGGATTATCGGCAGCGGCGATCGCGAGCGTATTGGTGAATTGCACGAAGGCGCACTGTTGGTGCTTTCGCAGGGGCGCGTGGTGGATATCGATGATGCCGTCGCCAGGCATCTGCACGGTGTGCGCCAGGGGATAAACCTGCCACTACGGCTAGAAGGTGAAATTGTTGGCGTTATTGGTTTAACCGGCGAACCGGAACATCTGCGCAAGTATGGTGAACTGGTTTGTATGACCGCGGAAATGATGCTGGAACAGTCGCGTCTGATGCATCTGCTCGCGCAGGACAGTCGTCTGCGTGAAGAGTTGGTGATGAACCTGATTCAGGCCGAAGAAAATACTCCGGCGCTGATGGAGTGGGCACAACGTTTAGGCATTGATTTGAACCAGCCGCGCGTGGTGGCGGTGGTGGAAGTTGACAGTGGGCAGCTTGGCGTTGACAGTGCCATGGCAGAACTGCAGCAGCTACAAAATGCCCTGACTACGCCTGAGCGTAATAACCTGATTGCGATTGTTTCTCTTACCGAGATGGTGGTGCTGAAGCCTGCGCTTAATCAGTTTGGTCGCTGGGATGCGGAAGATCACCGTAAGCGCGTCGAGCAGTTAATTGCCCGGATGAAAGAGAATGGGCAGTTGCGCTTTCGCGTTTCTCTGGGTAACTACTTTACCGGACCAGGCAGTATTGCCCGTTCATATCGAACGGCACGTACGACCATGATGGTCGGAAAGCAACGTATGCCGGAAAGTCGCAGCTATTTCTACCAGGATTTGATGCTGCCGGTGCTGCTGGACAGCCTGCGCGGCGGCTGGCAGGCTAATGAGCTGGCGCGCCCACTGGTAAGGCTGAAAGCGATGGATAACAACGGCTTGCTGCGGCGGACATTAGCGGCGTGGTTTCGTCATAACGTGCAGCCACTGGCGACATCTAAGGCATTGTTTATCCATCGTAATACGCTGGAATATCGCCTGAATCGTATCTCTGAGCTGACCGGGTTGGATTTGGGAAATTTTGATGACAGGTTGTTGCTGTATGTGGCGTTACAACTGGATGAGCAGCATTGATTGATTGCCTGATGGCGCTACGCTTATCAGGCCTACGAGGATATACCTGTAGGCCGGATAAGGCGTAAGACGCCGCCATCCGGCAACAAACTGCTTACTTACGCGTTAGTTTTTCCAGATCGGCTTCAATCTCGCTGATCTTGTTGGTGACGACGCTTTCCAGATGACGTAAATCATCAAGGATCTTGCGTTTAAGATCGACTTCACTACGATCGCGCAGACAGATCTGATCCAGTTCGTCGATCACGTAGCGCAGGTTCGGGCTTATCTCCTGCACTTCTTTGTAACCCTGGCCAACGCCATCGGCGACCACGGTTTTACGCTGACGGGGATATTTAAACTTTACGCTCTTGGCAAAAAACTCGCCTTTATCCTTCTGGAAATAGATTTTCAGGATATCGTTATTGGCTTCTTGCCGCAGGCTGTAACGATCGATCTCTTCAGGATTGGTAATGCCCAGACTTTTCAGATTGTCATACATAGCGGTACCCTTAAGCTCACTATAACCATTGAATAATTAACGAAAAGCCTTGTTTATGCCACTCGCAGATGTAAAAAAAGCGGGCCAGGCCCGCTTTTTCAAAATACCGTTAGTCGATGGTGCGTAACAGCTCGTTAATACCGACTTTTCCCCGCGTCTTAGCATCAACTTTCTTCACGATCACCGCACAGTAAAGGCTGTACTTACCATCTTTCGACGGCAGGTTGCCTGATACTACAACGGAGCCGGCCGGGACACGTCCATAATGTACTTCACCCGTTTCGCGGTCATAAATACGCGTACTCTGGCCGATGTAAACGCCCATAGAGATAACGGAACCTTCTTCGACAATTACGCCTTCTACGACTTCAGAGCGTGCGCCAATGAAGCAGTTATCTTCGATGATGGTTGGGTTAGCCTGTAATGGCTCCAGTACACCACCGATGCCAACACCGCCAGACAAGTGGACGTTTTTACCAATCTGGGCACACGAACCTACGGTAGCCCAGGTATCAACCATGGTACCTTCGTCAACGTATGCGCCGATATTGACGTATGACGGCATCAGAACCGTATTACGGGCGATAAATGCACCCTGACGCACAGCCGCAGGCGGCACTACGCGAAAGCCTTCCTTCTGGAAGCGCGCTTCGTCATAGTTGGCGAATTTCATTGGTACTTTATCGAAGTAGCGGCTTTCCGCACCATCGATAACCTGGTTATCGTTAATACGAAAAGAGAGCAGTACCGCTTTTTTCAGCCACTGATGAGTGACCCACTGACCCTCAATCTTTTCTGCGACGCGCAGTGCACCGGAATCCAGCAGAGAAATAACCTGATTAACCGCTTCACGGGTTACGGTATCCACATTTGCCGGAGTGATGTCGGCACGGCGCTCGAAAGCGGACTCAATAATGTTCTGTAACTGCTGCATTGTTAAACTCTTTCCATATAAATAAAAAACATTACCCTTTATCGTTTGGATTGAGGGCCTCTGTCAACCGTTGATGCACTTCCTGTTGCAGCTCATTATTAAGGGCACGCCGGTCGGCTGTTGCGATTATGAATAAATCTTCTACTCGCTCGCCAATGGTTGTAATTCGGGCGCCATGCAGCGAAATTCCCAGATCGGCAAAAATCTGTCCGACCCGCGCCAGCAGTCCAGGCTGGTCGAGCGCGATAAGCTCCAGGAATGATTTACGGTCAGTATGCGTCGGCAGAAAAGTGACCTCGGTGTCGACGGTAAAGTGACGTAATTTTGCCGGTTGACGACGTGGTTGCGGCGGCTGCCAGCTACGCTGAGTGATCGCTTGCTCCAGCCCAAAACGGATCGCTTCGTGTCTGTCTGATGACAGCGGGCTACCATCCGGTTCCAGCACGATAAACGTATCCATCGCCATTCCATCACGTGTAGTGAAAATCTGCGCATCGTGGACGCTAAGATTACGACGATCCAGTTCTGCACAGACCGCAGCAAACAGGTAAGGACGGTCCGGGCTCCAGATGAAAATTTCTGTCCCGCCTCGTGTTGCCTGTGGGCTGAGTAAAATCAAGGGATCGTTCAGATCATGCTGTAGCAGATGACGTGCGTGCCAAGCCAACTGGTTTGGACTGTGGCGCACGAAATAGTTGGCGCGACAGCGCGACCAGATGTGGTGTAGCGCTTCCTCATCAATATTATCCATACGCAGCAGCGCCAGTGCCTGAAGTTGGTGGTGGCGTACGCGCTCGCGCATATCCGGCGTGTTTTGCATTCCACGACGTAGCTGTTTTTCTGTGGCGAAGTACAGTTCTCGCAACAGACTTTGCTTCCAGCTGTTCCATAGGGTTTCGTTAGTGGCGCAAATATCCGCTACCGTCAGGCAGACCAGGAAGCGCAGACGATGTTCTGTTTGCACCTCCTCTGCGAATTGCTTAATCACCTCAGGATCCTGAATATCACGACGCTGAGCGGTAACTGACATCAGCAGATGCTGGCGTACAAGCCAGGCGACCAGTTGTGTTTCGCGGGAATTTAGTCCGTGCAATTCGGCGAATTTTAGAACGTCCTGGGCACCAAGAATTGAGTGGTCGCCGCCGCGTCCTTTGGCGATATCGTGGAACAGCGCGGCAATCAGAATCAGCTCCGGCTGGCGCAGGCGCGGCCAGAGATCCACACACAACGGGTGGCGCTGACGAGTCTCTTCCTTGGCAAAACTTTCCAGCTTTAGCATCACTCGGATGGTGTGTTCATCCACCGTGTAGGCATGAAACAGGTCAAACTGCATTTGGCCGACGATGTGCGACCATTGCGGCATATAGGCCCACAAAACACTGTGGCGGTGCATTGGCAGCAGACCGCGACTCACTGCGCCTGGATGTCGCAACATGCTGAGAAACAGCGAGCGGGCCTCCGGGATGTAGCACAGCGGTTGCGTTAAATGGCGGCGGGCATGGCGCAGATGACGCAACGTCGTGGAATAAATTCCAGTGATCGCGCTGTTACGCACCATAGTGTAAAACATTCGCAGAATCGCCTCTGGTTCACGGATGAACAGATCATCGTTGCGCAGGTCAATCAGTGTACCGCGCAGTTGAAAGTCATCATCAATCGGGCGTGGTTTTTCATCCGCAGGCAGGGCGAGGATAGCCTCGTCAAACAGCTGTAGCAGCATGTTGTTTAGTTCACTCACCCGACGCGTGACGCGAAAATAGTCTTTCATCATCCGTTCGACCGGCTCGTTGCCATCGCCGCTGTAGTTAAGCCGTTGGGCTACGCTCAACTGACGGTCGAACAGCAGACGGTTATCATAACGACTGACCACCAGATGCAGTGCGAAGCGAATGCGCCAAAGGATGTGCAGACATTCGTTGAGTTCGGCGCGCTCCGCCAGCGTCAGAAAACCGAACCCGACCATTTCATCAAGCGAGGTTGCGCCAAAATGGCGTCGGGCAACCCATTGCAGGGTGTGGATATCGCGCAGGCCGCCCGGGCTGCTTTTGATATCCGGCTCCAGATTGTAGCTGGTACCGTGATAGCGCTGGTGGCGCTGATTTTGCTCTTCCACCTTGGCGGCGTAAAATTTATCAGACGGCCAGAAACCTTCGCTAAAAATATGTTTCTGTAGCTCAAGAAACAGCGCTACGTCGCCGATCAGCAGTCGCGTTTCAATCAGGTTGGTGGCGACGGTTAAATCTGACAACCCCTCCAGCAGACACTCTTCCAGCGTGCGCACGCTGTGCCCAACCTCCAGCCTGACGTCCCACAGTAACGTTAACAGCTCGCCGACTTTCTCAGCTTGGGCGTCAGGCAGCTTTTTACGACTCAGGATCAGCAGGTCAATATCGGAAAGCGGATGCAGTTCACCGCGTCCATAGCCACCGACGGCAACCAGCGCCAGATCGGCGATCTGGCCGAAGCCAGCTTCAATCCACAGGCGTTGCAGCAACTGGTCAATAAATTCGGTGCGGGCTTCAATCAACTGTTCGGCAGAAATACCGCTGTCAAACGCTTCGCCTAACCAGTGCTGGAAAGTATCGATATGCGTTTTAATCCCGGTACAGTTGAGATCATGCTGTGGCCAGGTTCCAGGATTTTGCGGTTGGCCAGGCAGGGTGGGGAGGGCAGTATTTGCGTGCTGTTCAGGAAGAGTATTCATTGTGCGCCACCCATTAAAAAGCCGGATGACGGCGCTAACGCCTTATCCGGCCTACGAAGTAGAGCAATTTGTAGGCCTGATAAGATGCGGGGACATCGCCATCAGGCAAAAAATTATTCGTCGTGTTTGATGATCGCCGGGATGGTGTCATCCTTGCGTAACGTCAGAATTTCACAGCCGTTTTCGGTAACTACAATAGTATGCTCGTACTGTGCAGACAAGCTACGGTCTTTGGTTTTCACCGTCCAGCCGTCTTTCATGGTACGAATGCGATAATCCCCCGCATTCAGCATCGGTTCCACGGTAAAGGTCATGCCCGGCTGAAGTACTACACCGCCATCGTCAGCATCGTAGTGCAGAACCTGAGGTTCTTCATGGAAGCCGCGGCCAATACCGTGACCACAGTATTCGCGAACCACAGAGAAGCCTTCTCCTTCCGCGTATTTCTGAATCGCAGCGCCCAGCGTGCGCAGACGAATGCCTGGTTTTACCATCCGCAGCGCCAGATACAGGCTTTCCTGCGTAACGCGGCACAGACGCTCGCCGAGAATTGTCGGTTTGCCGACAATAAACATTTTTGAGGTGTCGCCATGGAACTCGTCTTTAATGACAGTCACGTCGATATTGACGATATCGCCATCTTTCAGATGTTTGGCATCATCCGGGATCCCGTGGCATACCACTTCGTTAATAGAGATGCACACAGACTTCGGATAACCGTGATAACCCAGGCAGGCGGATATAGCCTGCTGCTCATTCACTATGTAGTCATTACAGATGCGATCCAGTTCGCCGGTGCTGACACCCGGTTTGATAAACGGTTCGATCATTTCCAGCACTTCAGCGGCCAGACGACCAGCGACGCGCATTTTTTCGATTTCTTCAGGGGTCTTGATTGAGATAGCCATGAATTCTGTCCATCAGTGTCGATGATTTCGACAATAATTGTGTAAGTGCTGCCAATGGTAACAGTCCGGCGTACTTGCTGCCAAATTGAGAATCATTAACAGCACAGACCGCCAACAATTATTGGTGTCTGCGGCGTATTTGTGGTATAAAGCGCGCCGGACTTCCGTTCCATTCTCAGATACACAAGATGGACTGAAGCGACAAATCTCACTTTGTGTAACAACACACACGTATCGGCACATATTCCGGGGTGCCCTTTGGGGTCGGTAATATGGGATGCGTGGAGGCTTAACCCCAACTTTTATATATAGAGGTTTTAATCATGGCAACTGTTTCCATGCGCGACATGCTCAAGGCTGGTGTTCACTTCGGTCACCAGACCCGTTACTGGAACCCGAAAATGAAGCCGTTCATCTTCGGTGCGCGTAACAAAGTTCACATCATCAACCTTGAGAAAACTGTACCGATGTTCAACGAAGCTCTGGCTGAACTGAACAAGATCTCTGCTCGTAAAGGTAAAATCCTTTTCGTTGGTACTAAACGCGCTGCAAGCGAAGCGGTGAAAGAAGCTGCTAACAGCTGCGACCAGTTCTTCGTGAACCATCGCTGGCTGGGCGGTATGCTGACTAACTGGAAAACTGTTCGTCAGTCCATCAAACGTCTGAAAGATCTGGAAACTCAGTCTCAGGACGGTACTTTCGAAAAGCTGACCAAGAAAGAAGCGCTGATGCGCACCCGTGAGCTTGAGAAACTGGAAAACAGCCTGGGCGGTATCAAAGACATGGGCGGTCTGCCGGACGCTCTGTTCGTAATCGATGCTGACCACGAGCACATTGCTATCAAAGAAGCAAACAACCTGGGTATCCCGGTATTTGCTATCGTTGATACCAACTCTGATCCGGACGGTGTTGACTTCGTTATCCCGGGTAACGACGACGCAATCCGTGCTGTGACCCTGTACCTGGGCGCTGTAGCTACAACCGTTCGTGAAGGCCGTTCTCAGGATCTGGCTTCCCAGGCGGAAGAAAGCTTCGTAGAAGCTGAATAATAAGGCACGCTCGTTAGAGCCCTTATAGACCAGGTAGTATCACGTTTGGTTAGGGGGCCTGTATTAGGCCCCCTTTTTCACTTTTAAATCTGTGCGGTTTAATGCCGGGCAGATCAAATCTTCCGAGGATTTTAGAATGGCTGAAATTACCGCATCCCTGGTAAAAGAGCTGCGTGAGCGTACTGGCGCAGGCATGATGGATTGCAAAAAAGCACTGACTGAAGCTAATGGCGACATCGAGCTGGCAATCGAAAACATGCGTAAATCTGGTGCGATCAAAGCTGCGAAAAAAGCAGGCAACGTTGCTGCTGACGGCGTGATCAAAACCAAAATCGAAGGCAACTTCGGTGTGATTCTGGAAGTTAACTGCCAGACTGACTTCGTTGCTAAAGACGGTGGTTTCCAGGCGTTCGCAGACAAAGTTCTGGACGCGGCTGTAGCAGGTAAAGTGACTGATGTTGAAGTCCTGAAAGCACAGTTCGAAGAAGAGCGTGTTGCGCTGGTTGCTAAAATCGGTGAAAACATCAACATCCGTCGCGTTGCAATCCTGGAAGGCGACGTTCTGGGCAACTACCAACACGGTGCGCGCATCGGTGTTCTGGTTGCGGCTAAAGGCGCTGATGAAGAGCTGGTTAAACACCTGGCGATGCACGTTGCTGCAAGCAAACCAGAATTCGTTAAACCAGAAGACGTGTCTGCTGAAGTGGTAGAGAAAGAATACCAGGTACAGCTGGACATCGCGATGCAGTCTGGTAAGCCGAAAGAAATCGCAGAGAAAATGGTTGAAGGCCGTATGAAGAAATTCACCGGTGAAGTTTCTCTGACTGGTCAGCCTTTCGTAATGGACCCGAGCAAAAACGTTGGCCAGCTGCTGAAAGAGCACAACGCTGACGTGACTGGCTTCATCCGCTTTGAAGTGGGCGAAGGCATCGAGAAAGTTGAAGCTGACTTCGCAGCAGAAGTTGCTGCAATGTCTAAACAGTCTTAATTGTACTGTCCGGAGCCGCCTCAGGGCGGCTCCTTTTTGTACCCGTCATGTGAAAATCAGCCAGTTCCAGTAGGCAACAAACGGCAGGAAACACATGATGTCACCCGATTTAAATCATCCCATTCGTGACACTCGCAGGAAAGAAAATGGCTACCAACGCAAAACCCGTCTACAAACGCATTCTGCTTAAACTGAGCGGCGAAGCATTGCAGGGGACTGAAGGTTTCGGTATTGACGCAAGCATCCTTGACCGTATGGCGCAAGAGATTAAAGAACTTGTTGAACTGGGCATTCAGGTTGGCGTAGTGATTGGCGGTGGTAACCTGTTCCGCGGTGCAGGTTTGGCAAAAGCGGGTATGAACCGCGTTGTGGGCGACCACATGGGCATGCTGGCAACAGTTATGAACGGCCTGGCAATGCGTGACGCACTGCATCGCGCCTATGTGAACGCTCGCCTGATGTCTGCTATTCCGCTGAACGGCGTGTGCGACAACTACAGCTGGGCAGAGGCTATCAGCCTGCTGCGTAACAACCGCGTTGTTATTTTATCCGCGGGTACCGGTAACCCGTTCTTCACTACTGACTCTGCAGCTTGTCTGCGCGGTATTGAAATCGAAGCGGATGTGGTTCTGAAAGCCACTAAAGTTGATGGCGTATTTACCGCCGATCCGGCTCAGGATCCAACCGCTACCATGTACGAACAACTGACCTACAGTGAAGTACTGGATAAAGAACTGAAAGTGATGGATCTGGCTGCGTTCACGCTGGCTCGTGACCACAAATTACCGATTCGTGTCTTCAACATGAACAAACCAGGTGCCTTGCGCCGTGTTGTTATGGGTGAAAAAGAAGGCACTTTAATCACGGAATAATTTCCGTCGAGGCCAAATACGGGTAAGATTCCGCTTTAATCAAGCGGGTCACTTACCCGGTGGCATATTTTAAACAAGACTATACTTAGCGCATCAGTGCTTCCGTCTGGTCTGTCTGAGACAAGTTTTCAAGGATTCGTAACGTGATTAGCGATATCAGAAAAGATGCTGAAGTGCGCATGGATAAATGCGTAGAAGCGTTCAAAAACCAAATCAGCAAAATTCGCACGGGTCGTGCTTCTCCCAGCCTGCTGGACGGTATTGTCGTAGAATATTACGGCACACCAACTCCGCTGCGTCAGCTGGCAAGCGTAACGGTTGAAGATTCCCGTACTCTTAAAATCAACGTGTTTGACCGTTCAATGGGGCCGGCTGTTGAGAAGGCGATTATGGCTTCTGACCTCGGTCTGAACCCAAGTTCTGCGGGTACCGATATCCGCGTTCCGCTGCCTCCGCTGACCGAAGAGCGTCGTAAAGATCTGACGAAAGTTGTGCGTGGTGAAGCTGAACAGGCTCGTGTTGCTGTACGTAACGTACGCCGTGATGCCAACGATAAAGTAAAAGCTCTGTTGAAAGATAAAGAGATCAGCGAAGATGACGATCGCCGTTCTCAGGACGACGTACAGAAACTGACTGACGCAGCAATCAAGAAAGTTGATGCGGCGCTGGCAGAGAAAGAAGCGGAACTGATGCAGTTCTGATTCGCCTGTACGTTTAAAACGCCGCTTGGGGGATCTGTGAGGATCAACTGGCGGCGTTTTGCTTTTTATCCTGTCTCAATTCTTCTGGATGTCTGATGAAGCAATTAACCGTTCTGGGCTCAACCGGCTCTATTGGTTGCAGTACGCTGGATGTAGTACGCCATAACCCGGAAAAGTTTCGAGTTGCTGCGTTGGTTGCGGGTAAAAATGTCACCCGCATGGTAGAGCAATGCCTGGAGTTTTCTCCCCGCTATGCGGTGATGGACGATGAAAAAAGCGCAGTGCTGGTGAAAGCCGCACTTCAGGAGCACGGAAGTCGCACTGAGGTGATGAGTGGGCAACAGGCAGCCTGTGATATGGCTGCGCTGGATGACGTCGATCAGGTGATGGCGGCGATTGTCGGCGCAGCGGGGCTATTACCGACGCTGGCGGCAATCCGTGCGGGCAAAAGTATTCTGTTGGCAAATAAAGAGTCTTTAGTGACCTGCGGACGTCTGTTTATGGACGACGTGAAACGCAACAAAGCGCAGCTTTTGCCGGTAGATAGCGAACATAATGCGATTTTTCAGAGTTTACCTCAACCTATCCAACACAATCTGGGATACGCTGACCTTGAGCAAAATGGCGTAATGTCCGTTCTGCTTACCGGGTCTGGTGGCCCTTTCCGTGAAACGCCATTGCAGGATCTGGTTTCAATGACGCCCGATCAGGCATGCCGTCATCCGAACTGGTCGATGGGAAGAAAAATCTCAGTCGATTCCGCCACCATGATGAATAAAGGTCTGGAATACATTGAAGCGCGTTGGTTATTTAATGCCAGTGCAAGCCAGATGGAAGTGCTGATTCATCCGCAGTCGGTGATTCACTCGATGGTGCGTTATCAGGATGGTAGTGTGCTGGCCCAGTTGGGTGAGCCTGATATGCGTACACCGATTGCTCATACGATGGCATGGCCGGAACGTGTGACGTCTGGCGCTAAGCCTGTCGACTTTTGCAAACTCAGTGCGTTGACTTTTTCCGCACCTGATTACCAGCGTTATCCGTGCCTGAAATTGGCAATGGACGCGTTTGAGCAAGGGCAGGCCGCGACAACCGCGCTGAACGCCGCGAATGAAATTACCGTTGCCGCATTCCTGGCGCAGCAGATTCGATTTACTGATATCGCACGTCTAAATTTATCCGTACTGGATAAGATGGATTTGCAGGAACCGCAGAGCGTTGATGACGTGCTGAGGGTCGATGCCATCGCCAGGGAAGTTGCCACAAAACAAGTGACGCGACTCTCAAGCTGATGATAATCCCTCTACGGGGGATCGTGCTATTTGTTAGCGTTGGGCTTCAGTGATATAGTCTGCGCCACCCGATTGTGGGTATTTGCTTTTTTTCGGTCGGGTAAGCCGTGGTTTGACACGGCTTTTTTGTGGATACACAAAATCATTCAGGTTGCATCAAGACGGCAAGTGAATGAGTTCCCAGGAGCATACAATCAGTATGTGGCTGGGGCGAATGAGCGCAGCTAACAAAGAGGCAGCCTGAAGGATGAAGAGCAAAAGGCTTCAGTATTCCTGAGTACCGTAAAATCCTTTCAGGGACTAAAAACGCGTTATGTTGTCTGCAACTCAACCATTAAGCGAAAATTTGCCAGCACATGGCTGCCGCCATGTAGCCATTATTATGGATGGCAATGGCCGCTGGGCGAAAAAGCAAGGGAAGATTCGCGCCTTTGGGCATAAGGCCGGAGCAAAATCCGTCCGCCGGGCTGTCTCTTTTGCTGCCAATAACGGTATTGATGCGTTAACGCTGTATGCCTTTAGCAGTGAGAACTGGAACCGACCTGCGCAGGAAGTGAGCGCGTTAATGGAATTGTTCGTGTGGGCGCTTGATAGCGAAGTGAAAAACCTGCACCGCCATAACGTTCGTCTGCGTATTATCGGGGATATCAGTCGATTTAACTCACGTTTGCAAGAACGGATCCGCAAATCGGAAGCGCTTACCGCCCAAAATACCGGGTTAACGCTGAATATTGCTGCGAATTACGGTGGACGGTGGGATATTGTCCAGGGAGTCAGACAACTGGCACAACAGGTGCAGGAAGGTCTGCTGCGTCCTGAGCAAATTGATGAAGAGAAGCTTGGTCAACAAATTTGCATGCATGAGCTGGCTCCGGTGGATTTAGTAATAAGGACTGGGGGAGAGCACCGCATTAGTAATTTTCTGCTGTGGCAAATTGCCTATGCCGAGCTTTACTTTACGGATGTTCTCTGGCCCGATTTCGATGAACAAGACTTTGAAGGTGCGCTGCATGCCTTTGCTAATCGAGAGCGTCGTTTCGGCGGCACCGAACCCGGTGATGAAAAAGCCTGATGGGGGTCGCTTTTGCTGAAGTATCGCCTGATTTCTGCTTTTGTTTTAATACCCGTGGTCATCGCGGCGCTGTTTTTGTTGCCGCCGGTGGGGTTCTCCATTGTTACGCTGGTCGTTTGTATGCTGGCAGCCTGGGAATGGGGACAGTTAAGCGGTTTTGCCACTCGCACGCAGCGAGTCTGGCTGGCGGTTCTGTGTGGGCTACTGCTGGCACTGATGCTGTTTTTGCTGCCTGAATATCATCACAATATTCACCAGCCGCTGGTTGAATTGTCGCTTTGGGCGTCGTTAGGCTGGTGGGCTGTAGCGCTATTACTGGTGTTATTTTACCCCGGTTCAGCGGCAGTCTGGCGTAATTCAAAGGTATTACGCATAATTTTCGGCATCTTAACCATTGTCCCTTTCTTTTGGGGAATGCTGGCGCTACGAGCCTGGCATTATGATGAGAATCATTATAGTGGCGCGGTATGGCTGCTCTATGTCATGATCCTCGTCTGGGGAGCGGATTCTGGTGCGTATATGTTTGGAAAGCTGTTTGGCAAGCATAAACTGGCGCCGAAGGTCTCTCCTGGTAAAACCTGGCAAGGTTTTATTGGCGGACTCGCCACTGCTGCTGTGATCTCATGGGGTTATGGTATGTGGGCGAATCTTGATGTTGCGCCTGTCACCTTGCTCATTTGCTCTATCGTTGCAGCCCTGGCCTCCGTGTTGGGTGACTTGACCGAGAGTATGTTTAAGCGTGAAGCAGGTATTAAGGACAGTGGTCACTTAATCCCAGGGCACGGTGGTATTCTGGATCGCATTGATAGCCTGACGGCTGCAGTACCGGTCTTTGCTTGCCTGTTGTTACTGGTATTCAGGACACTCTAACGGATGGTCTTATGCTGAGTATTCTCTGGAATCTGGCTGCATTCATCGTCGCACTCGGTGTGCTTATCACTGTGCATGAATTTGGTCATTTCTGGGTTGCCCGGCGCTGTGGAGTCCGTGTCGAGCGCTTTTCCATTGGCTTTGGAAAAGCGCTTTGGCGTCGTACCGATAAACTGGGTACTGAATACGTCATCGCCCTGATCCCACTCGGCGGCTACGTCAAAATGCTGGATGAGCGTGCTGAGCCGGTTATACCGGAGCTGCGCCACCACGCCTTCAACAATAAAACAGTTGGGCAACGTGCTGCCATTATCGCTGCAGGCCCAATTGCAAACTTCATCTTTGCTATTTTTGCCTACTGGTTGGTCTTTATCATCGGTGTCCCTGGTGTGCGTCCGGTTGTTGGTGAGATCACACCTAATTCGATCGCCGCTCAGGCGCAAATTTTGCCTGGTACGGAACTAAAAGCTGTTGATGGCATCGAAACCCCAGATTGGGATACTGTGCGGTTGCAGCTGGTCTCCAAAATCGGCGATGAGCATACGACCATCAGCGTGGCGCAGTTTGGCAGCAACCAGCGACAGGACAAAACGCTGGATCTGCGCGATTGGGCATTTGAGCCGGATAAAGAGGATCCTGTCTCTAGTCTGGGGATTCGCCCGCGCGGTCCGCAGATTGAACCGGTGCTGTCAGAAGTGCAGGTTAACTCCGCTGCAAGCAAGGCGGGTTTGCAAGCTGGCGACAGGATCGTTAAAGTCGATGGTCAACCGCTAACGCAATGGATGACGTTCGTGATGTTGGTGCGCGATAATCCAGGTAAGCCGTTAGCGCTCGAAATTGAAAGGCAGGGGAGTCCCTTGTCTTTAACATTAATCCCGGATACCAAACCGGGTAATGGAAAGGCGGAAGGTTTTGCGGGCGTTGTGCCTAAAATTATCCCTCTGCCTGATGAGTACAAGACTGTACGCCAGTATGGGCCGTTCAGCGCCATCCTCGAAGCCACGGATAAAACGTGGCAGCTGATGAAGCTGACGGTCAGTATGCTGGGAAAATTGATTACCGGTGATGTAAAACTGAACAACCTCAGTGGGCCGATTTCTATCGCCCAGGGGGCTGGGATGTCAGCGGAGTTCGGGGTAATTTATTACCTGATGTTCCTTGCGCTTATCAGCGTGAACTTAGGGATAATCAACCTGTTTCCGTTGCCCGTTCTTGACGGGGGGCATCTGCTGTTCCTGGCGATTGAAAAGCTGAAGGGCGGTCCGGTATCCGAGCGGGTTCAAGACTTTAGTTATCGCATTGGCTCTATTTTGCTGGTGTTGTTAATGGGGCTTGCACTTTTCAATGATTTCTCTCGGTTGTAAGAGAGTGTTAGGAAGAACGCATAATAACGATGGCGATGAAAAAGTTGCTCATAGCGTCGCTGCTGTTTAGCAGCGCCACCGTATACGGTGCTGAAGGGTTCGTAGTGAAGGACATTCATTTCGAAGGCCTACAGCGAGTCGCCGTTGGTGCGGCTCTCCTTAGTATGCCGGTGCGTACAGGCGACACGGTTAATGATGAAGACATCAGTAATACCATTCGCGCCCTGTTCGCCACCGGAAACTTTGAGGATGTCCGCGTCCTGCGCGATGGTGATACCCTTCTGGTTCAGGTAAAAGAACGTCCGACGATTGCCAGCATTACTTTCTCCGGTAACAAATCGGTGAAAGACGACATGCTTAAGCAGAACCTCGAGGCGTCTGGCGTGCGTGTTGGCGAATCTCTTGATCGCACAACCCTTGCCGATATCGAAAAAGGCCTGGAAGATTTCTACTATAGCGTCGGTAAGTACAGCGCCAGTGTGAAAGCGGTGGTAACACCGTTGCCGCGTAACCGCGTTGACCTCAAACTGGTGTTCCAGGAAGGTGTATCGGCGAAGATCCAACAGATCAATATCGTCGGTAACCACGCCTTTACAACCGACGAGCTTATCTCTCACTTCCAACTGCGTGATGAAGTGCCGTGGTGGAACGTCGTAGGCGATCGTAAATATCAGAAACAGAAACTGGCGGGTGATCTCGAAACCCTGCGCAGCTACTATCTGGATCGCGGTTACGCTCGTTTCAACATTGACTCCACCCAGGTCAGCCTGACGCCGGATAAGAAAGGTATCTATATCACTGTCAACATCACAGAAGGTGAGCAGTACAAACTTTCTGGGGTGCAAGTGAGCGGTAACCTTGCCGGACACTCTGCCGAGATTGAGACCCTGACGAAAATCGAGCCGGGCGAACTCTATAACGGCACCAAAGTGACCAAAATGGAAGATGATATCAAGAAGCTTCTGGGTCGCTACGGTTATGCCTACCCGCGTGTACAGTCGCAACCTGAAATCAACGATGCAGACAAAACCGTAAAATTACGTGTAAATGTGGATGCGGGTAACCGTTTCTATGTTCGTAAGATCCGTTTTGAAGGTAACGACACCTCTAAAGATTCCGTGCTGCGTCGCGAAATGCGCCAGATGGAAGGCGCGTGGTTGGGTAGCGATCTGGTCGATCAGGGTAAAGAACGTCTGAATCGTCTGGGCTACTTCGAAACCGTGGACACTGATACTCAGCGTATTCCGGGTAGTCCGGATCAGGTTGATGTGGTCTATAAGGTGAAAGAACGTAACACCGGTAGCTTCAACTTCGGCGTCGGTTACGGTACAGAGAGCGGCGTTAGCTTCCAGGCGGGCGTTCAGCAGGATAACTGGTTAGGTACCGGTTATTCGGTCGGTATTAACGGCACCAAAAACGACTATCAGACCTATACTGAGTTGTCTGTTACCAACCCGTATTTCACCGTTGATGGTGTCAGCCTTGGTGGTCGCGTCTTCTATAACGACTTTGAAGCGGATGATGCGGATCTGTCCGACTATACCAACAAAAGTTATGGTACAGACGTAACGCTGGGCTTCCCGATCAACGAATACAATACGTTGCGTGCGGGTCTGGGTTATGTGCATAACTCCCTGTCTAACATGGATCCACAGGTTGCGATGCAGCGATATCTGGTTTCCATGGGTGAGAATCCTGATGCTGATAGCTTCAAATCGGACGATTTCACCTTCAACTACGGTTGGACATACAACAAGCTGGACCGTGGGTACTTCCCAACGGAAGGTACGCGTGTCAACCTGAACGGTAAAGTAACGGTTCCTGGTTCTGATAACGAATACTACAAAGCGACGTTGGATACTGCGACCTATGTGCCGATCGATGACGACCATAAATGGGTTGTTCTGGGTCGTACTAAGTGGGGTTACGGTGACGGTATAGGCGGCAAAGAGATGCCGTTCTATGAGAACTTCTATGCCGGTGGTTCCAGTACTGTGCGTGGCTTCCAGTCGAACACTATCGGTCCGAAAGCCGTCTATTTACCGGCTAATCGTTATAATAATGATGACGATTATGACAACGAGTGTGACACTACCAATACTGCACCGTGTAAATCGGATGATGCTGTGGGCGGTAACGCCATGGCTGTCGCCAGCCTGGAGTTTATTACTCCGACGCCGTTTATTAGCGACAAGTATGCCAACTCGGTCCGTACTTCCTTCTTCTGGGATATGGGTACCGTTTGGGATACTAACTGGGATTCCGCGAAGTATTCTGGTTATCCAGACTACAGCGATCCGAGCAATATCCGTATGTCTGCAGGTATCGCATTACAATGGATGTCCCCATTGGGGCCGTTGGTCTTCTCCTACGCCCAGCCGTTTAAGGATTATGAGGGAGACAAAAAAGAGCAGTTCCAGTTTAACATTGGTAAAACCTGGTAATTGTTCTTCACAAAGGAATGTAAGAGTTGTGTAGCGATGACTTTAGGCGATCTTGCATGGGATCGCCTGGCCACGCAAAGAACTGCATCTTCGGATGCAAATGGGATGGTAAGGAGTTAATTGTGAAAAAGTGGTTATTAGCTGCAGGTCTCGGTTTAGCGATGGCAACGTCTGCACAGGCTGCCGACAAAATTGCAATCGTCAATATGGGTAGCCTGTTCCAACAGGTTGCACAGAAGACTGGTGTTTCTAATACGCTGGAAAACGAGTTCAAAGGCCGCGCCAGCGAACTGCAGCGTATGGAATCCGATCTGCAATCTAAAATGCAGCGTCTGCAATCTATGAAAGCGGGTGCCGATCGTACCAAGCTGGAAAAAGACGTTATGGCACAGCGCCAGACTTTCTCTCAGAAAGCGCAGGCTTTTGAGCAGGATCGTCAACGTCGTTCCAACGAAGAACGTGGCAAACTGGTTACTCGTATCCAGACTGCTGTGAAATCTGTCGCTAGCAGCCAGAGCATCGATCTGGTCGTTGACGCGAACACCGTTGCATACAACAGCAGCGATGTAAAAGACATCACCGCCGACGTACTGAAACAGGTTAAATAAGTAATGCCTTCAATTCGACTGGCTGATTTAGCAGAGCAGTTGGATGCAGAATTACACGGTGATGGCGATATCGTCATCACCGGCGTAGCGTCCATGCAATCTGCGCAAACTGGCAATATCACATTCATGGTAAACCCTAAATACCGTGAACATTTAGGCGTATGCCAGGCTTCTGCCGTTGTGATGACGCAGGACGATCTTCCTTTTGCTAAGAGTGCCGCGCTGGTAGTGAAGAATCCCTACCTGACCTATGCACGAATGGCACAAATTTTAGATACCACGCCTCAGCCTGCACAAAATATTGCACCCAGTGCAGTGATCGATGCGACGGCGAAGCTGGGTAATAATGTCTCTGTTGGCGCAAATGCGGTCGTCGAGTCAGGCGTAGAGCTGGGCGATAACGTGGTTATCGGCGCAGGTTGCTTCGTCGGAAAAAACACAAAAATCGGTGCAGGTTCACGCTTGTGGGCCAATGTGACGATTTACCACGATATTCAGATCGGTGAGAATTGCTTGATCCAGTCAAGCACAGTCGTCGGATCTGACGGCTTTGGCTATGCAAACGATCGTGGTAATTGGGTGAAGATCCCGCAGCTTGGTCGCGTCATTATTGGCGATCGCGTCGAGATTGGTGCCTGTACTACAATCGATCGTGGCGCACTGGACGATACCGTGATCGGCAATGGTGTTATCATTGATAACCAGTGCCAGATTGCGCATAACGTTGTGATTGGCGACAATACGGCTGTAGCCGGTGGCGTCATTATGGCGGGTAGCCTGAAGATTGGCCGTTACTGCATGATTGGCGGCGCCAGCGTGATCAATGGGCATATGGAAATATGCGACAAAGTCACGGTAACTGGCATGGGTATGGTGATGCGTCCTATTACTGAACCTGGCGTCTACTCCTCAGGCATTCCGCTACAACCCAACAAGGTATGGCGTAAAACAGCTGCACTGGTGATGAATATTGATGATATGAGCAAGCGTCTCAAAGCAATTGAGCGCAAGGTTAATCAACAAGACTAACGTTCCACCTGTACACAACATCGTTCAAGCTGCATTGAAGCGGCAATTGAGTGAAATCCCGGGAGCTTGCGCAGGTAAGTGACTGGAGTGAGCCAAGGCAGCCAACAAAGCGGCAGCTTGAAAGATAAAGTGTATGTACGTGCCATCCTTTTACGGCCTGTCACATTCATGCGATTGCGACAGGCCGTGTTATTATTGCCTTTTAGTATATTTTGACAGGAAGAGTATTTTGACTACTAACACTCATACTCTGCATATTGAAGAGATTTTAGAACTTCTGCCGCACCGTTTTCCGTTTCTGCTGGTTGACCGTGTGCTGGATTTTGAAGAAGGTCGTTTTCTGCGCGCAGTGAAAAATGTATCCGTTAACGAGCCTTTCTTTCAGGGCCACTTCCCGGGTAAACCGATTTTCCCTGGTGTGCTGATTCTGGAAGCGATGGCACAGGCAACGGGTATTCTGGCGTTTAAAAGCGTAGGAAAACTGGAGCCGGGCGAACTGTATTACTTCGCAGGAATTGATGAGGCACGCTTTAAGCGTCCTGTCGTGCCAGGCGATCAGATGATCATGGAAGTGACTTTCGAGAAAACGCGCCGCGGCCTGACCCGTTTTAAAGGGGTTGCGTTGGTCGACGGTAAAGTTGTGTGCGAAGCAACAATGATGTGTGCCCGTAGCCGGGAGGCCTGATACGTGATTGATAAATCCGCCTTTATTCACCCAACTGCCATTGTAGAAGATGGTGCCAGCATTGGCGCTAATGCTCACATTGGCCCATTTTGTATTGTTGGACCCCATGTTGAAATTGGTGAGGGTACCGTACTGAAGTCTCACGTTGTCGTGAATGGTCATACCAAGATTGGTCGCGATAACGAGATCTATCAGTTTGCCTCCATCGGTGAAGTGAACCAGGACCTGAAATATGCTGGCGAACCGACCCGTGTGGAAATTGGCGATCGTAACCGCATCCGCGAGAGCGTCACCATTCATCGTGGCACAGTGCAGGGCGGTGGGTTGACGAAGGTGGGCAGTGATAACTTACTGATGATCAACGCGCACGTCGCGCACGATTGTACAGTGGGTAACCGCTGCATTCTGGCGAATAACGCCACGCTTGCCGGACATGTTTCGCTGGATGATTTTGTTATCATCGGTGGCATGACAGCGGTGCATCAGTTCTGCATCATTGGCGCGCACGTGATGGTTGGTGGCTGTTCTGGCGTTGCCCAGGATGTTCCTCCATACGTTATTGCCCAGGGCAACCATGCGACGCCGTTTGGCGTCAACATTGAAGGTTTGAAGCGTCGTGGATTCACTCGCGAAGCGATTACTGCGATCCGCAATGCCTATAAAGCGTTGTACCGCAGCGGCAAAACGCTTGACGAAGCGAAACCGGAAATCGCCGAACTGGCGAAGCAGTACCCCGATGTTCAGGCCTTTAGCGATTTCTTTGAGCGCTCAACGCGTGGTCTGATTCGTTAATGACTGAGCAGCGTCCTTTAACGATTGCCCTCGTCGCCGGAGAAACCTCCGGCGATATTCTTGGTGCAGGATTAATTCGAGCACTCAAGGCTCGCGTCCCCAATGCGCGTTTTGTCGGCGTTGCAGGTCCGCTAATGCAGGCTGAAGGCTGTGAAGCCTGGTACGAAATGGAAGAGTTGGCGGTAATGGGCATTGTTGAAGTGCTCGGACGTCTGCGCCGTTTGCTGCATATCCGCGCTGATCTGACTCGCCGTTTCACCGATCTCAAGCCGGATGTTTTTGTCGGTATTGATGCGCCTGATTTCAACATTACCCTCGAAGGAAATTTGAAAAAGCAGGGCATTAAAACCATTCATTACGTCAGCCCCTCCGTGTGGGCATGGCGACAGAAACGCGTTTTCAAAATAGGCAGATCCACCAATATGGTGCTGGCCTTTCTGCCTTTCGAAAAAGCGTTTTATGACAAATTTAACGTCCCGTGCCGCTTTATTGGTCATACCATGGCGGATGCCATGCCGTTGGATCCTGATAAAAATGCGGCTCGTGATGTTCTGGGTATTCCTCATGATGCGCACTGCCTGGCATTGCTACCGGGAAGTCGTGGTGCAGAAGTGGAAATGCTCAGCGCTGATTTTCTGAAAACAGCGCAGCTATTACGTCAACAATACCCGGATCTCGAAGTTGTGGTTCCGTTGGTCAATACCAAACGCCGAGAGCAGTTTGAACGCATCAAGGCTGAAGTGGCTCCAGAACTTTCCGTACATATGCTTAATGGAATGGGACGTGAAGCCATGGTTGCCAGCGATGCTGCGCTGCTGGCCTCTGGTACGGCTGCGCTGGAGTGCATGCTGGCGAAGTGTCCGATGGTTGTCGGCTATCGTATGAAACCCTTCACGTTCTGGCTGGCGAAGCGTCTGGTGAAAACCGATTATGTTTCTCTGCCGAACTTGTTAGCGGGAAGAGAACTGGTTAAAGAGCTGCTGCAGGATGAATGCGAACCGCATGCATTGGCACAAGCGCTGTTGCCGTTGCTCGCCAATGGTAAAACCAGCCATGCGATGCATGACACTTTCCGTGAACTGCACCAGCAGATCCGTTGCAATGCCGATGAACAAGCGGCGGATGCTGTCCTGGAGTTAGCACAATGATTGAATTTGTTTATCCACATACGCATTTAGTGGCGGGTGTGGATGAAGTGGGGCGCGGTCCTTTGGTGGGAGCCGTTGTGACTGCGGCCGTTATACTTGATCCTGCTCGTCCGATTGTCGGGCTCAACGACTCCAAAAAATTGTCGGAAAAGCGTCGTCTGGCACTTTACGATGAAATCAAGGACAAGGCGTTAAGCTGGAGCCTTGGGCGAGCGGAACCGCATGAAATTGACGAGCTGAATATCCTGCATGCCACCATGCTGGCTATGCAGCGTGCGGTTGCAGGTCTGCATATTACGCCTGAATACGTACTGATTGATGGAAATCGTTGCCCGGCATTGCCGATGCCGTCGATGGCGGTAGTGAAAGGTGATAGCCGCGTGGCAGAGATCAGCGCTGCGTCTATCCTGGCTAAAGTCACACGTGACGCTGAAATGGCGGCGCTGGATATTATTTTTCCGCAGTATGGCTTTGCACAGCACAAAGGCTACCCAACCGCTTTTCATCTGGAAAAGCTGGCAGAGCATGGCGCTACAGAGCACCACCGTCGCAGCTTTGGCCCTGTCAAACGCGCACTGGGACTCGCGTCCTGATTCTTGTGTCGAGAATAAGTAAACCGGAATCTGAAGATGTCTGAACCACGTTTCGTCCACCTGCGGGTGCACAGCGACTACTCCATGATTGATGGGCTGGCAAAAACCGGACCGCTGGTAAAAAAGGCGGCCGCATTAGGCATGCCTGCGCTGGCGATCACCGATTTCACCAACCTGTGTGGTCTGGTGAAGTTTTACGGAGCGGGTCATGGCGCGGGCATTAAGCCAATTGTTGGCGCTGATTTTCATGTTCGTAGTGAACTGTTTGGTGATGAGCTCACTCAACTGACCGTGCTGGCGGCCAATAACACGGGTTACCAGAACCTGACATTGTTGATATCGAAAGCCTATCAGCGTGGCTATGGTGCTGAAGGGCCGGTTATCGACAAAGACTGGTTGGTCGATTTAAAAGATGGCTTAATTTTGCTTTCCGGTGGTCGCATGGGCGACGTCGGGCGCAGCCTGCTGCGTGGTAACAGCGCACTGGTCGATGAGTGCGTGACGTTTTATGAAGAACATTTTCCCAATTGCTACTTCCTGGAACTGATCCGCACCGGCAGGCAAGACGAAGAAAATTATCTGCATGCCGCAGTGGCTCTGGCCGAAACGCGTGGTCTGCCAGTGGTGGCGACCAACGATGTTCGCTTCCTTGAAAGCGGAGATTTCGACGCGCATGAAATTCGCGTTGCGATCCACGATGGTTTCACTCTCGATGATCCGAAACGCCCGCGCAACTATTCGCCGCAGCAGTATATGCGCAGCGAAGAGGAGATGTGCGAGCTGTTCTCCGACATCCCGGAAGCGCTGCAAAATACTGTCGAGATAGCCAAACGCTGTAATGTGACGGTACGTTTGGGCGAATATTTTCTACCGCAGTTCCCGACTGGTGATATGACCACGGAAGACTATCTGGTCAAAAAATCCAAAGAGGGGCTGGAAGAGCGTCTGGCATTTTTGTTCCCGGACGAAGCCGAGCGTCAAGAGAAGCGCCCACCCTATGATGAACGCCTGGATATTGAACTTCAGGTTATTAACCAAATGGGGTTCCCGGGTTACTTCCTGATCGTTATGGAGTTTATCCAGTGGTCAAAAGATAACGGTGTACCCGTTGGGCCGGGACGTGGTTCCGGTGCGGGCTCGTTGGTTGCTTATGCTTTAAAAATTACCGATCTTGATCCGCTGGAATTCGACCTGCTGTTCGAACGTTTCCTCAACCCGGAACGTGTCTCGATGCCTGACTTCGACGTTGACTTCTGTATGGAGAAGCGCGACCAGGTAATTGAACACGTAGCGGATATGTATGGCCGTGACGCGGTATCGCAGATTATTACCTTTGGTACGATGGCGGCAAAAGCGGTTATCCGCGACGTAGGCCGCGTGCTGGGGCATCCGTACGGTTTTGTTGACCGTATTTCTAAACTGGTGCCACCCGATCCGGGGATGACGCTGGCGAAGGCCTTTGAGGCTGAGCCGCAACTGCCTGAAATTTACGAGGCTGATGAAGAGGTCAGGGCGCTGATCGACATGGCGCGTAAGCTGGAAGGTGTCACACGTAACGCCGGTAAACATGCTGGTGGTGTGGTCATCGCGCCAACTAAAATTACTGACTTTGCGCCGTTGTACTGCGATGAGCAGGGGCTGCACCCGGTTACTCAGTTTGATAAGAACGATGTGGAATATGCCGGGCTGGTGAAGTTTGACTTCCTCGGCTTGCGAACGCTCACTATCATCAACTGGGCGCTGGAGATGATAAACGCTCGCCGTAAGAAGAACGGTGAGCCACCGCTGGATATTGCCGCCATTCCGCTCGACGATAAAAAAAGTTTCGATATGCTGCAGCGTTCAGAGACGACAGCTGTTTTCCAGCTTGAATCTCGCGGTATGAAGGATCTGATCAAGCGCCTGCAGCCTGACTGCTTCGAAGACATGATCGCTCTGGTGGCGCTGTTCCGCCCAGGTCCGCTGCAGTCAGGGATGGTAGATAACTTTATCGACCGTAAACACGGTCGTGAAGAGATTTCCTACCCGGACGTACAATGGCAGCATGAGTGTCTGAAACCGGTGCTGGAGCCGACCTATGGCATTATCCTGTATCAGGAACAGGTCATGCAGATAGCCCAGGAGCTGTCGGGCTATACTCTTGGCGGCGCGGACATGTTGCGTCGTGCAATGGGTAAGAAAAAACCGGAAGAGATGGCCAAGCAGCGCGGCACCTTCGAAGAAGGGGCGAAAAAGCGTGGTGTAGATGGCGAGCTGGCGATGAAAATCTTTGACCTGGTGGAGAAATTCGCCGGTTACGGATTTAACAAATCGCACTCCGCGGCCTATGCGCTGGTCTCTTACCAGACGCTGTGGCTGAAAGCGCATTACCCCGCTGAGTTTATGGCAGCGGTAATGACCGCCGATATGGATAACACCGAAAAGGTGGTGGGGCTGGTGGATGAATGCTGGCGCATGGGGCTAAAAATCCTGCCGCCAGATATCAACTCCGGGCTGTACCATTTCCATGTTAATGATGACGGTGAAATTGTATATGGCATCGGCGCGATAAAAGGCGTGGGTGAAGGGCCAATTGAAGCTATCATTGAAGCGCGTAATAAAGGTGGCTACTTCCGCGAGCTGTTTGATCTCTGTGCCCGCACAGATATTAAGAAGCTAAATCGCCGGGTGTTGGAAAAGCTAATCATGTCCGGGGCGTTTGACCGCCTTGGCCCGCATCGCGCTGCGTTGATGAATTCGCTTAATGATGCGCTTAAAGCTGCCGATCAGCATGCGAAAGCTGAAGCTATCGGTCAGGCCGATATGTTTGGTGTACTGGCGGAAGAGCCGGAACAAATTGAACAATCTTACGCCAGCTGCACGCCGTGGCCGGAGCAGGTGGTATTAGAGGGTGAACGTGAAACGTTAGGACTTTACCTGACCGGACACCCTATCAATCAGTATTTAAAAGAAATTGAGCGCTATGTCGGAGGCCACAGGCTGAAAGACATGCATCCGACAGAACGTGGTAAAGTTACCACTGCTGCGGGGCTCGTTATTGCTGCGCGGGTAATGGTCACCAAGCGCGGTAATCGTATCGGCATCTGCACACTGGATGACCGTTCCGGGCGTCTGGAAGTGATGTTATTCACCGATGCTCTGGATAAATACCAGCATTTGCTGGAAAAAGACCGCATACTTATCGTCAGCGGACAGGTCAGCTTTGATGACTTCAACGGCGGGCTTAAAATGATGGCCCGTGAAGTCATGGATATTGACGAAGCCCGGGAAAAATATGCTCGCGGGCTTGCTATCTCGCTGACGGACAGGCAAATTGATGACCAGCTTTTAAACCGACTCCGTCAGTCTCTGGAACCCCACCGCTCGGGGACAATTCCAGTACATCTCTACTATCAGAGGGCGGATGCACGTGCGCGATTGCGTTTTGGCGCAACGTGGCGTGTCTCTCCGAGCGATCGTTTGCTAAACGATCTCCGTGGCCTTATTGGTTCGGAGCAGGTGGAACTGGAGTTTGACTAATACAGGAATACTATGAGTCTGAATTTCCTTGATTTTGAACAGCCGATTGCAGAGCTGGAAGCAAAAATCGATTCTCTGACTGCGGTTAGCCGTCAGGATGAGAAACTGGATATTAACATCGATGAAGAAGTGCATCGTCTGCGTGAAAAAAGCGTAGAACTGACGCGCAAAATCTTCGCCGATCTTGGCGCATGGCAGGTAGCCCAACTGGCTCGCCATCCACAGCGTCCATATACCCTGGATTATGTCCGCCTGGCGTTTGATGAATTTGATGAGCTGGCGGGCGATCGCGCCTATGCGGATGACAAAGCTATTGTCGGCGGTATTGCGCGTCTTGAGGGGCGTCCGGTGATGATCATTGGTCATCAGAAAGGCCGCGAGACCAAAGAGAAAATTCGTCGCAACTTCGGCATGCCAGCACCGGAAGGCTATCGTAAAGCGCTGCGTCTGATGGAAATGGCCGAACGCTTCAAGATGCCGATTATCACCTTCATCGACACCCCTGGGGCTTACCCGGGGGTGGGCGCGGAAGAACGTGGTCAGTCTGAAGCGATTGCGCGCAACCTGCGTGAAATGTCACGTCTGAGCGTGCCGGTTATCTGCACCGTTATCGGTGAAGGTGGTTCCGGTGGTGCGCTGGCGATCGGCGTGGGCGATAAAGTGAATATGCTGCAATACAGCACCTATTCTGTTATCTCCCCGGAAGGCTGCGCGTCCATTCTGTGGAAAAGCGCAGACAAAGCGCCGTTGGCGGCAGAAGCGATGGGCATTATTGCGACGCGTTTGAAAGAGCTGAAGCTTATCGACTCCATCGTTCCGGAACCACTGGGTGGTGCGCATCGTAATCCGGAAGCAATGGCAGCGTCGCTGAAGGCGCAATTGCTGGCCGATCTGGCCGATCTTGACGTGTTAAGTACGGAAGAGCTCAAAAATCGTCGTTACCAGCGTCTGATGAACTACGGTTACGCGTAAACTGTATTTATTCTGAAAAGGGCCACAACACTGTGGCCCTTTTTTTTACCTGCGGTTTGACCAGGCTATGATTAACTAAGGTTTTTCCAGGAGGAACGCATGAACATTATTGCCATCATGGGACCGCATGGCGTCTTTTATAAAGATGAGCCCATCAAGGAACTTGAACGTGCGCTGCAGCAGCAGGGGTTTCAGATTATCTGGCCACAGAATAGCGTCGACCTGCTGAAATTTATCGAACACAATCCGCGCATTTGCGGTGTTATTTTTGACTGGGATGAATACAGCCTGGAGCTATGTAGCGATATCAATCAGCTAAATGAATATCTCCCACTGTACGCTTTTATTAATACCCATTCGACGATGGATGTCAGCGCCCACGATCTGCGCATGGCGCTGTGGTTTTTTGAGTATGCGCTTGGTCAGTCCGAAGATATAGCGACGCGTATTCGGCAGTACACCAGTGAATATCTCGATAACATTACGCCTCCCTTTACCAAAGCGCTGTTTACTTATGTGAAGGAAGGGAAGTATACCTTCTGTACGCCAGGGCATATGGCGGGAACGGCGTACCAGAAAAGCCCGGTGGGATGCCTGTTCTATGATTTCTTTGGCGGCAACACGTTAAAGGCTGACGTGTCCATTTCTGTGACTGAGCTGGGGTCGCTATTGGACCATACAGGTCCACACCTGGAAGCAGAAGAGTATATCGCTCGCACCTTTGGCGCAGAGCAAAGTTATATGGTCACCAACGGCACATCGACGTCGAATAAGATTGTTGGGATGTATGCCGCCCCTACGGGAAGTACGTTATTAATTGATCGCAACTGTCATAAATCTCTCGCGCATTTATTGATGATGAGTGATGTGGTACCCATTTGGCTGAAACCCACACGTAATGCGCTGGGGATCCTCGGGGGAATTCCGCGCCGCGAATTCTGCCGCGAGAGTATTGCACGTAAGGTAGAGGAGACTACGCAAGCACAGTGGCCGGTGCATGCAGTTATCACTAACTCGACCTACGACGGTCTGTTGTATAACACTAACTGGATTAAACAAACGCTGGATGTCCCTTCTATTCATTTTGACTCTGCCTGGGTGCCTTACACGCATTTCCATCCGATTTACCAGGGGAAAAGTGGCATGAGCGGTGAGAGGGTTCCAGGTAAAGTCATCTTTGAAACGCAGTCCACCCACAAGATGTTGGCCGCGTTGTCGCAGGCGTCTTTGATTCACATTAAAGGGGATTATGACGAAGATACCTTTAATGAAGCCTTTATGATGCACACCTCGACCTCACCCAGCTACCCCATTGTGGCATCGATTGAAACAGCGGCGGCGATGCTGCGTGGTAATCCCGGTAAGCGGCTAATTAACCGCTCGGTGGAGCGCGCGCTCCATTTCCGTAAAGAGGTACAGCGACTGCGAGAAGAATCGGACGGTTGGTTCTTCGATATCTGGCAGCCGGAAAAAGTAGATCAAGCGGAATGCTGGCCCGTCGCTCCTGATGAAGGCTGGCATGGGTTTAATGATGCTGACGCTGACCACATGTTTCTCGACCCGGTAAAAGTCACTATTCTGACGCCGGGAATGGATGAACAAGGAAATATGAGCGAAGAAGGGATCCCTGCCGCGCTGGTAGCAAAGTTCCTCGATGAACGCGGTGTCGTGGTGGAGAAAACAGGTCCGTATAATCTGTTGTTCCTGTTCAGCATTGGGATTGATAAAACCCGGGCAATGGGCTTACTGCGAGGACTGACTGAGTTCAAACGCTCATATGACCTTAATTTGCGCGTTAAAAACATGCTGCCGGATTTGTATGCTGAAGATCCTGATTTTTATCGCAATATGCGTATTCAGGATCTGGCGCAGGGGATCCATAATTTGATCCGCCAGCATGATCTCTCCGGGTTGATGCTACGGGCATTTGACACCTTGCCGGAAATGAAAATGACGCCGCATCAGGCCTGGCAGCGACAAATTAAAGGCGAAGTGGAGACCGTGACGCTCGATCAACTGGTGGGGCGCGTTTCTGCCAATATGATCCTGCCTTATCCACCTGGTGTACCGCTGCTGATGCCGGGGGAAATGATCACTGAAGAAAGCCGTGCTGTACTCGATTTCCTGCTGATGCTGTGTTCAGTAGGCCATCATTACCCCGGATTCGAAACAGATATTCATGGCGCTAAACTGGGCGAGGACGGTGTGTATCGTGTGAGAGTCCTAAAAATGGCATAACGACTTGCCTGAACCGACTGCGGATGAGTAATGTGCGAAAAGAAAACTAAAGAGGCAAACACGCTATGCTGGGATTAAAACAGGTTCACCATATTGCCATTATTGCGACGGATTACGCGGTCAGTAAGGCATTTTACTGTGATGTGCTGGGCTTCACGTTGATGAGTGAAGCCTACCGTGAAGAGCGTGACTCCTGGAAAGGCGACCTCGCGTTGAATGGGCAGTATGTGATTGAGCTTTTTTCCTTTCCTTTTCCGCCTGGCCGCCCCAGCCGACCAGAGGCTTGCGGTTTACGTCACCTGGCGTTTAGCGTTGAGAACGTGGAAGCCGCAATAACCCATCTGGAAGATCATAATGTGAAATGCGAGCCGATACGCGTCGATCCTTTTACTGGTAAGCGCTTTACGTTTTTCAACGATCCAGACGGATTGCCTCTTGAACTGTATGAACTGTAAGTCTTGTTATTGTGGCTTTAGCCCGGTAACGTGCCGGGCAATGCCATTGTAAGCAACTATCATGACGACACTCACACTGAACACTTCACTTCTGAACGCTAACCAGATCCTCGTCGCTTTTAGCGGCGGCCTGGACTCTACCGTGCTGTTGCATCAACTGGTGCAGTGGCGAACGCAGCACCCTGAAGTCTCCTTGCGTGCTATCCATGTCCATCATGGGTTAAGTGCCCACGCTGATGAATGGGTGACCCACTGTGAATCGATATGTGCGCAATGGCAGGTACCACTGGTGGTTGAGCGGGTACAGCTGCAGGACGATGGGTCAGGAATAGAAGCTCAGGCGCGACGGGCACGCTATCAGGCGTTTGAACAGACACTGTTGTCGAATGAAATACTGATGACCGCCCAGCATCTTGATGACCAGTGCGAAACATTTTTGCTCGCACTAAAACGTGGCAGTGGCCCCGCTGGGCTTTCTGCGATGGGTGAAAGTTCGCCGTTTGCCGGAACCCGGCTTATTCGCCCACTGCTAACACAAACACGAGAAGAACTTGAAAAGTGGGCGCGGACGCATGCGTTAAGCTGGATTGAAGACGAAAGCAATCAGGTTGATGCTTATGACCGCAATTTCTTACGCTTGCGCATTATTCCACTCCTGCAACAGCGCTGGCCGCATTTTGCGGAGGCTACAGCCCGCAGCGCCTCGCTGTGCGCCGAGCAGGAGAGTTTACTGGATGAGTTACTTGCTCAAGATTTAGCTGACTGTGTCACCGCTCAAGGTACGCTGCGACTGGAACCATTAATGATGAAGAGCGATGTGCGGCGTGCGGCGCTGCTTCGTCGCTGGCTGGCTGGGTTGAATGCGCCGATGCCCTCCCGGGATGCTTTGGAGCGTATCTGGCAGGAAGTCGCGCTGGCGCGGGAAGATGCTGTACCCCGTTTGTGCTTTGGCGGGTACGAAATTCGTCGTTACCAGTCACAGTTGTGGTGGGTTAAATCTGTTGCCGGGCAAAGTGAAACGGTGATTCCATGGTCATGCACGAAAACGCCATTGGTGTTGCCTGTCGGGCTGGGAACGGTGCAGTTACTTCCCGATGGCGAATTACGAAAACCGCGAGCGAATGAGACAGTCAGTATTCGGTTTAAAGCTCCTGGACTCTTGCATATTGTCGGGCGTAACGGCGGGCGTAAGCTCAAAAAAATCTGGCAGGAGCAGGGGATCCCTCCCTGGCGACGAGATACCACACCGTTGCTATTTTACGGCGATACGCTGATTGCAGCTGCGGGAGTATTTGTAACGCGTGAAGGTATGGCTGAGGAAGAAGAGAGTGTGCGCCTGCTATGGCATGCCTGATGATGGCGCTGCGCTTATCTGGCCTACGAATTGTAGGCCAGATAAGGTGTGTGCATCGCCATTTGGCAAAGGGGATTATGATTCGCTGACCACCACGGTACCGATTTCCGGGTGGCTGAAGCTGGCAATTTTGTCGAGGCGAAGTTCACGGGTTTCACCTGCGACTTCTGCAACCAGATACTCCACATTTTTGCGGGAAACCAGGTCATTCGCTTTCGCCTGCAGAACTTCGCCATCTTTTAGCGCCAGCGTCAGTAACAAATGGTGCTGGCAGGCGAGCTCAAGATTGTCGTAATCATCACAGTTAATGGGTTGATACGTTTCATTCATTGACATAATCGCTCACCAGTAAGTTCGCGGCCGCATATGCCGCCTTTTCCCTGACCGACTCTGAAAGGGCGCTGTCTGCAGCCACTTCATTCAGTACCTTCAATACGCAACCCAGCGCATCCGGGACATACCCTAAGTCTCCGCTGGCAATTTCCGCGTACCGCTTGCGTATTAACTCACAATATTTTTCCACATGCCCTCCTGTCAGCACTCTGACTTAACCGTGGATGCAAGTCTAAGCCTACGAAGATAAACTCTGTTTAGCAAGGTGACTATACCATACTCATTCAAGCAATATCAGCGCCTTGATAGAGGACACCCACGCTACTGGTTAGCAGCCTTTTGGCGCAGATTTCGCTACAATGGAGGCCTGATTCGAAAGGAGTTCTCTCATGGCGCTTAAAGCGACAATATATAAAGCCGTAGTCAATGTGGCGGATCTTGACCGCAACCAGTTTCTTGACGCGGCATTGACGCTGGCGCGTCACCCCTCAGAAACCCAGGAACGCATGATGCTGCGCCTGCTGGCGTGGATTAAATATGCTGACGAACGGTTACAGTTTACGCGGGGATTAAGCGCTGAAGATGAGCCGGAAGCGTGGTTGCGTAATGATCATCTGGGTATCGATTTATGGATTGAACTCGGTTTGCCGGATGAACGCCGTATCAAGAAAGCATGTACTCAGTCTGCAGAAGTTGCTTTGTTTGCCTATAACAGCCGTGCGGCTCAAATCTGGTGGCAGCAAAACCAAAGTAAGTGCTCTCAGTTTGCTAATTTATCCGTGTGGTATCTGGATGATGAGCAACTGGCGCAACTGAGTGACTTTGCTGGCCGTACAATGACGCTTCAGGCGACTATCCAGGATGGGGCTATCTGGCTGTCAGATTCTCAGAACAATCTGGAAATTCATTTGAGCGCGTGGCAGCAACCTTCATGATTGTTATCTCCCGAAATGTCTCTATTCCTGATAATGAGCTGGAAATCACGGCAATCCGGGCTCAGGGAGCAGGTGGGCAGCACGTTAATAAGACTTCGACGGCTATCCATTTGCGCTTTGACATTCGGGCCTCTGGCCTGCCAGAGTATTATAAGGAACGTCTGCTGGCTGCCAGTCATCATCTGATCAGCGGCGATGGTGTCATTATCATTAAGGCACAGGAGTACCGTAGCCAGGAGCTTAACCGGGAAGCGGCAATATCCCGACTGGTGGCGGTCATTAAAGAGTTAACCGCAGTGCAAAAAAGCCGACAGGCAACTCGCCCTACGCGCGCGTCGAAAGAGCGTAGGTTGTCATCAAAGGCGCAGAAATCCACAGTGAAGGCACTGCGAGGTAGGGTTCGTCGCTCGCAAGACTGACGAACGGGAATAAAAAAATCATAAGGAATTCATGGTGAAAACAGCGATATTGTCAGTAGCGGCTGCATGTACGCTCTTTGCCTTGATCGGCTGTAATAATCGTACTGAAGTTGATGTACTACAGCCGACACGGGCGGCAGAATTAAAACCGATGCAGCAAAGCTGGCGCGGTATATTACCTTGTGCGGACTGCGAAGGTATTGAAACCTCTTTGTTCCTCGAAAAAGACGGAACATGGGTGATGAATGAACGCTATCAGGGCGTGCGGGATGAACCTTCTTCGTTTGCTTCATATGGGACATGGGCCCGTACTGCCGATAAACTGGTGCTGACAGACAGCAAAGGCGAAAAATCTTACTATCGGGCAAAAGGTGAGGCGCTGGAGATGCTCGATCGTGAAGGTAATCCGATTGAGTCGCAGTTTAACTATACCCTTCAGCCGGTTTCAGCCAGTTTGCCGGTTACGCCAATGCCGATGCGTGGTATGTATTTCTACATGGCGGATGCGGCAGTATTTACCGACTGCGCAACGGGAAAACGTATGCCGGTGGCGAATAATGCCCAGCTTGAACGCGACTATTTAGCCGCGCGCGCGGAAACGGGACAATCTGTTCTGTTGACTCTGGAAGGGCATTTCACGTTGGAGGCGAACCCGGATACGGGCGAGAAAGTGAAAACGCTGATGGCAGATAAAGACGCGAAGTTTGTGCCAGGAAAAGCGTGTAATTAATCGATAAAGTAAAAAGGCCCTGAAGAATCAGGGCCTTTTGCTGGTATTAGCCTTTTATCGCTTTTACCAGATAGTCGACGATGTCGCCGGTTTTAATCAGCTGTTTCTCGCCGTTACGACGGTATTTGTATTCGATATCATCGTTATCGAGGTTACGGTCGCCGAGTACGATAGTGTGTGGTATACCGATAAGCTCCATATCGGCAAACATTACGCCAGGACGCTCTTTACGATCGTCCATCAGCACTTCGATGCCCTGTGCGCGCAGTTCAGCGTACAGCTTCTCTGCCAGTTCCTGCACTCGGTAGGATTTGTGCATGTTCATAGGCAGAATCGCTACCTGGAACGGTGCAATGGCATCCGGCCATACAATACCGCGATCGTCGTAGTTCTGCTCAATGGCTGCCGCGACCACGCGAGTTACCCCGATACCGTAGCAGCCCATAGTCAGAATCTGATTACGGCCATCTTCGCCCTGAACTGCGGCTTTCAGCGCTTCAGAGTATTTGGTACCCAACTGGAAGATGTGACCGACTTCGATACCACGTTTAATCAGCAATGTACCTTTACCGTCCGGGCTTGGGTCACCTGCCACTACGTTACGGATGTCTGCAACTTCAGGTGTTGCTACATCACGATCCCAGTTAATACCGAAATAGTGTTTGCCGTCGATGTTGGCACCGGCAGCGAAATCGCTCATTACTGCAACGGTACGATCGATAACGACCGGGATCGGCATATTCACCGGACCGAGAGAACCTGGACCTGCTTTCACTACGGCTCGAATTTCTTCTTCGGTAGCGAAGGTTAGCGGGCTGGCAACCTGCGGCAGTTTTTCTGCTTTGACTTCGTTTAGCTCGTGATCACCACGAACCAGCAGAGCAACCAGCGGGTAGCTACTGCCTTCAACGGCTTTTACCAGCAGAGTTTTAACGGTTTTTTCAATTGGCAGATTGAATTGCTCAACCAGCTCCGCGATGGTCTTCGCGTTTGGTGTATCAACCAGCGTCATTTCCTGAGTAGCGGCTGCACGAGGTTCTTTCGGCGCAACGGCTTCAGCAAACTCGATGTTGGCGGCAAAATCGGAACTGTCAGAGAATACGACGTCATCTTCGCCGCTCTGTGCCAGCACCTGGAATTCGTGAGAAGCACTGCCGCCGATAGAGCCGGTATCAGCCTGTACAGCACGGAAATCCAGCCCCATACGGCTGAAGATTTTGCTGTATGCGGCATACATCGCATCGTAGGTTTCCTGCAGAGATTCCTGAGAAGTATGGAAAGAGTAAGCATCTTTCATCAGGAATTCGCGGGAACGCATTACGCCGAAACGTGGGCGTACTTCGTCACGGAATTTGGTCTGGATTTGGTAGAAGTTCAGCGGCAGCTGTTTGTAAGAGCTGAGCTCGTTACGAATCAGGTCGGTGATGACTTCTTCATGCGTTGGGCCAAGTACGAATGAACGATCGCCACGGTCAGCAATACGCAGCAGTTCCGGGCCGTACTGTTCCCAACGACCACTCTCTTGCCACAGTTCAGAGGGCTGAACGACTGGCATCAACACCTCGATCGCACCGGCGTTGTTCATCTCTTCACGCACGATGTTTTCGACTTTTTTCAGGACGCGCACGCCGGTCGGCAGCCAGGTATATAACCCGGAGGCCAGCTTGCGGATCATCCCGGCGCGCAGCATCAGCTGGTGGCTGATAACCTCGGCGTCGGCAGGTGTCTCCTTCAGAGTGGAGAGCAGATATTGGCTAGTACGCATGTTGTTACGGTTCCAGTTGGACGATCGAACAGGCTCAATGCGAGCCTGACACAAAAAAAGTGATTTAGTTTACCAGCGAGAAAGGGATGTCAAAAGAGAAGGGCGCGAAATTACCGGGGTTCAAGCGCAAAGACTTCGAAACCCTCTTCCCTCACACGCCAGCGCACGTTGAAATCGTGTAACCAGACGGCGTACGTTTTGCCTGTCTCTTCACCCTTACGATACGCAGGACGCGGGTCCTGTGCCAGTACTTCACCAATAAATGTTTTTAGCTGCGGATAACGTGTTTCCAGAGCCAGAAGCTGCTGCTCAACCTCGGCGGTAAAACTTACGCCCATTTCGGCAACTGGAGCATGTTGCGCGTAGCTGGCGGTGGCATCGGGTAATGCTTCGGCAAACGGCAGGTAGGGCTTGATATCTACAACCGGTGTACCATCGACCAGATCCAGACTACCCAGCTTCAGAATGACGCTCTCTTTCTGGCAGACAATCCCTTGCAACTCGACCAGCGACATGCCGACAGGGTTAGGGCGAAAGGTTGAACGCGTGGCAAAGACGCCCATTCTGGCGTTACCACCAAGTCGGGGCGGGCGTACGGTCGGGCGCCATCCACCGTCCATCGTCTGGTGAAAGACGAAAATAATCCATAAATGGCTGAACGCCTCCAGGCCGCGAACAGCATCGGCCTGGTTATACGGTGCGAGCAAATGCAGTTCGCCGCAGGCACTTTTTACCAGGCCAGGCTGGCGTGGAACGGCGAATTTTTCTTTATAAGGAGAGCGGATAACGCCTATTTGCTCGAACTGAAAATGACTCATTTAGTCGAAATATTCAGTGCAGAACCGATGCAAACTGCCTGACGATAGCAACCAGGTGTACCACTGGTGACTTCACAGCTGTGCAGCAATACGGCATTAGCTTTCATTTTAGATGCGTTGATCTGCATGCGTTTGCGTGCGGTTGGAATGCTCGGTGGGGAATCCTGGTTTGATGCCTGGCAGGAATCGCCGCTCACTTCACCGAGATCGCGGAACGGTTTGCCAACTAAGTCTTCTGCATTGGTATAAATTCTCACCGGCACTGCGCGTGGTGCTTTCGGTTTTTCCGGCTCCGCTTTAGGCGGGGTTGCGGTGCTTTGAACGGGTTCAACAGGGGATCTGCTTAACATAGAACAGCCGCTCAGCATGAGTGCTAATAAACAGATCGGTAAAGCACGCATAATGTTTCCTCAATGAATGATCTAAACGTCAGATATTGAATCAGGTGCTTGCATAAATGACAAGACGGGCAAGCGCCCGTCCTGATGATATTACAAATTTTGGAAACAGCCTAAAATTACCAGCCCTTAACAGCGCCGCCATTAAAGACCTTGTTTGCCGCTTCGTAAACTTCGTCTGACTGATACGCCTCAACGAATTTCTTCACGTTCTCAGCGTCTTTATTGTCTTCACGAGTGACGATCAGGTTTACATACGGGGAATCTTTATCTTCAACAAAGATGCCATCTTTTGCCGGTGTCAGGCCAATCTGGCTGGCATAAGTGGTGTTAATAACGGCCAGAGCGATTTGCGCATCGTCCAGTGAGCGTGGCAACTGAGGTGCTTCCAGCTCAACCAGCTTCAGGTTTTTCGGGTTTTCAACAACGTCCAGGGCAGTCGGCAACAGACCTACACCATCTTTCAGTTTGATCAAACCCACTTTTTGCAGCAGCAGCAGGGAACGACCAAGGTTAGTCGGGTCGTTTGGAATTGCGACCTGAGAACCTTCCTGCAGTTCATCCAGTGATTTGATTTTTTTGGAATAACCCGCAATTGGGTAAACGAATGTATTGCCTACGGCAACCAGTTTGTAACCACGATCTTTGATCTGCTGATCCAGATAAGGTTTGTGCTGGAAGGCGTTGGCATCGATATCACCTTTGCTCAACGCTTCGTTAGGCAGAACGTAATCGTTGAAAGTTACCAGTTCAACGTCCAGACCGTATTTCTCTTTCGCGACTTTCTGCGCAACTTCTGCAACCTGCTGCTCTGCGCCAACAATAACGCCCACTTTGATGTGGTTAGGATCTTTTTCATCCTGACCACAACCCACAAGTGCCAGAGAACCGATCAGGGCTCCAACTGCCGCAAAGGTTTTGAATTTGAACGCCATGCTTATTTCCTTTTCTTAATGAGTTTTTTGTGTTGTGTGCAACGTTATTTGTGCGTGACAGCCCGGACGATGCGATCGCCGGATAACTGAATTAAATAAACCAGAACTACAAGTAATACCAGTACTGTATTCATCACGGTAGCATTGTATCCAATATAACCGTATTGATAGCCAATCTGTCCAAGACCACCGGCACCGACGGCACCGCCCATCGCAGAATAGCCGACCAGGGTGATCAGTGTGATAGTCGCCGCATTTACCAGACCTGGCAACGCTTCCGGCAGCAACACCTTACGTACGATCTGCAATGGTGTAGCGCCCATTGCGCGCGATGCTTCGATCAGTCCGGTAGGGATTTCCAGCAGCGCATTCTCAACCATACGGGCAATAAATGGTGCGGCGCCAACGGTCAACGGGACGATGGCTGCCTGCAAACCAATAGAGGTGCCAACAATCATGCGGGTAAACGGAATCATCCAGACCAACAGAATAATGAATGGGATGGAACGGAAAATGTTTACCAGTGCAGACAGCGTACGGTAAAGTTTCGCGTTCTCAATGATTTGTCCGGGACGCGTCACGTACAACAGCACGCCGACGGGCAGGCCAATCACAAAACCAAAAAAACCGGACACAAAGGTCATTGCCAGCGTTTCCCATACGCCGCGAACCAGCAGCCACATCATCGGCTCAGACATAACCCAGTACCTCTACTTTTACATGGTGTTCCTGCAGCCAGTTGATGGCCGCTTGCGTATCTTCTTGTGTACCGTGCATTTCAGTCAGCATGATGCCGAACTTCACGCCACCGGCGTAATCCATTTGCGCGCTGATAATATTGTTATTCACATTAAAGCGACGTGCTGTTTCAGAGAGCAATGGCGCATCCACCGAATGCCCTGTGAATTCCATCCGCAGCATTGGAACACTGTCGTTTTCGGGCTCTGCTTTTAAGCGCTCCAGATAATCTTCCGGAATGTCCAGATGTAGCGTGGACTGGATAAATTTCTGCGCCAGCGGCGTTTTCGGGTGTGAAAACACTTCGCTGACGGTGTCCTGCTCAATCAGTTCACCATTACTGATAACGGCTACGCAGTCACAAATACGTTTTACGACATCCATCTCATGGGTAATCAGCAGAATGGTTAATCCAAGACGACGGTTAATGTCTTTCAATAATTCCAGTATCGAACGAGTGGTTGCTGGATCGAGTGCGCTGGTGGCTTCATCGCACAGCAACACCTTAGGATTGCTGGCCAACGCACGGGCAATGGCGACGCGCTGTTTCTGCCCACCTGAAAGGTTAGCGGGAAAGCTGTCATGCTTATCGCCAAGGCCAACTAAATCCAACAGCTCCGACACGCGACGTTTAATCTCTTCTTTGGGGGTGTTATCCAGCTCCAGCGGAAGCGCGACGTTACCAAAAACAGTACGGGACGACAGCAGGTTAAAGTGCTGGAAAATCATGCCGATTTGACGGCGAGCTTTGGTCAGCTCGGATTCAGAAAGCGCTGTCAGCTCCTGGCCACCGACCTGTACGCTGCCTTCAGTAGGGCGTTCGAGTAAGTTAACGCAGCGGATTAACGTGCTTTTACCAGCGCCTGAAGCGCCAATAACGCCATAAATCTGCCCGGCAGGAACATGCAGGCTGACATTGTTCAGCGCCTGAATAGAGCGAGTCCCCTGTTGGAACACTTTGGTGATATTCGAAAGTTTAATCATTGGTTATTTATTATCGTAATTAAGTTAGCCGTGGCATTTTCGTCTGTCTGGTACGGTCAAAGCCGTTAACAAGATGGATGTTAAGGCATCCAGACGTCTAAATCAATCGGGGTTTGCACGATGAGCACTTTCATGCCCGCAGAAACATGCGATACTAGAGCGACATGCCTTATTCAGGAGCTATAAAAGGTGGCAAAGTCTGTACCCGCAATTTTTCTCGACCGTGACGGCACCATTAATGTGGACCACGGTTATGTACATGAGATCGACGAGTTCGAGTTTATCGAAGGTGTCATTGATGCCATGCGTGAGCTTAAAAGTATGGGTTACGCACTTATTGTAGTGACGAACCAGTCTGGTATCGCTCGCGGTAAATTTACCGAAGCGCAGTTCGAAACGCTCACTGAATGGATGGACTGGTCGCTGGCCGATCGTGATGTTGATCTGGATGGTATCTATTATTGTCCTCACCATCCGCAGGGAACAGTAGAAGAGTACCGTCAGGTCTGCGATTGCCGTAAACCGCATCCGGGCATGCTTATCTCTGCTCGAGACTTTCTGCACATTGATATGGCCGCTTCTTATATGGTGGGCGACAAAATAGAAGATATGCAGGCGGCGACAGCGGCGAATGTAGGGACGAAAGTATTGGTGCGTACAGGCAAACCTGTCACCCCGGAAGCAGAAAATGCGGCAGATATAGTGCTAAATAGTCTGGCTGACCTGCCATCGGCGATAAAAAAGCAGCAAAAGTAAGCGTTGTGGATAAAAGGTGAGCGGTTGAAACAAAAATGCATTTTTCCGCTTGTCTTCCTGAGGCGACTCCCTATAATGCGCCTCCATCGACACGGCGGATGTGAATCACTTCACACAAACAGCCGGTCCGGTTGAAGAGAAAACCTGAAAATAAGAGGTTGACTCTGAAAGAGGAAAGCGTAATATACGCCACCTCGCGACAGAGCGCTAAAGCGCGTCGCAACTGCTCTTTAACAATTTATCAGACAATCTGTGTGGGCACTCAATGATACGGATTCTTAACGTCGCAAGACGAAAAATGAATACCAAGTCTCTGAGTGAACACGTAATTCATTACGAAGTTTAATTCACGAGCATCAAACTTAAATTGAAGAGTTTGATCATGGCTCAGATTGAACGCTGGCGGCAGGCCTAACACATGCAAGTCGAACGGTAGCACAGAGGAGCTTGCTCCTTGGGTGACGAGTGGCGGACGGGTGAGTAATGTCTGGGAAACTGCCCGATGGAGGGGGATAACTACTGGAAACGGTAGCTAATACCGCATAACGTCGCAAGACCAAAGAGGGGGACCTTCGGGCCTCTTGCCATCGGATGTGCCCAGATGGGATTAGCTAGTAGGTGGGGTAACGGCTCACCTAGGCGACGATCCCTAGCTGGTCTGAGAGGATGACCAGCCACACTGGAACTGAGACACGGTCCAGACTCCTACGGGAGGCAGCAGTGGGGAATATTGCACAATGGGCGCAAGCCTGATGCAGCCATGCCGCGTGTATGAAGAAGGCCTTCGGGTTGTAAAGTACTTTCAGCGAGGAGGAAGGTGTTGAGGTTAATAACCTCAGCAATTGACGTTACTCGCAGAAGAAGCACCGGCTAACTCCGTGCCAGCAGCCGCGGTAATACGGAGGGTGCAAGCGTTAATCGGAATTACTGGGCGTAAAGCGCACGCAGGCGGTCTGTCAAGTCGGATGTGAAATCCCCGGGCTCAACCTGGGAACTGCATCCGAAACTGGCAGGCTAGAGTCTTGTAGAGGGGGGTAGAATTCCAGGTGTAGCGGTGAAATGCGTAGAGATCTGGAGGAATACCGGTGGCGAAGGCGGCCCCCTGGACAAAGACTGACGCTCAGGTGCGAAAGCGTGGGGAGCAAACAGGATTAGATACCCTGGTAGTCCACGCCGTAAACGATGTCGACTTGGAGGTTGTGCCCTTGAGGCGTGGCTTCCGGAGCTAACGCGTTAAGTCGACCGCCTGGGGAGTACGGCCGCAAGGTTAAAACTCAAATGAATTGACGGGGGCCCGCACAAGCGGTGGAGCATGTGGTTTAATTCGATGCAACGCGAAGAACCTTACCTACTCTTGACATCCAGAGAACTTAGCAGAGATGCTTTGGTGCCTTCGGGAACTCTGAGACAGGTGCTGCATGGCTGTCGTCAGCTCGTGTTGTGAAATGTTGGGTTAAGTCCCGCAACGAGCGCAACCCTTATCCTTTGTTGCCAGCGGTCCGGCCGGGAACTCAAAGGAGACTGCCAGTGATAAACTGGAGGAAGGTGGGGATGACGTCAAGTCATCATGGCCCTTACGAGTAGGGCTACACACGTGCTACAATGGCATATACAAAGAGAAGCGACCTCGCGAGAGCAAGCGGACCTCATAAAGTATGTCGTAGTCCGGATTGGAGTCTGCAACTCGACTCCATGAAGTCGGAATCGCTAGTAATCGTGGATCAGAATGCCACGGTGAATACGTTCCCGGGCCTTGTACACACCGCCCGTCACACCATGGGAGTGGGTTGCAAAAGAAGTAGGTAGCTTAACCTTCGGGAGGGCGCTTACCACTTTGTGATTCATGACTGGGGTGAAGTCGTAACAAGGTAACCGTAGGGGAACCTGCGGTTGGATCACCTCCTTACCTTAAAGAACCGTTCCTTGTAGTGTCCACACAGATTGTCTGATGAAAAGTAAATAGCAAGGCGTCTTGCGATTGAGACTTATACGTCCCCTTCGTCTAGAGGCCCAGGACACCGCCCTTTCACGGCGGTAACAGGGGTTCGAATCCCCTAGGGGACGCCACTTGCTGGTTCGTGAGTGAAAGTCACCGGCCGTTATATCTCAAAACTCATCTTCGGGTGACGTTTGAGATATTTGCTCTTTAAAAATCTGGATCAAGCTGAAAATTGAAACGACACACTGTGTCTGTTCTCCGTAATAAGAGCAGATAAATGGTGTGTTCGAGTCTCTCAAATTTTCGCAACACGATGGTGTTTTACGAAACATCTTCGGGTTGTGAGGTTAAGCGACTAAGCGTACACGGTGGATGCCCTGGCAGTCAGAGGCGATGAAGGACGTGCTAATCTGCGATAAGCGTCGGTAAGGTGATATGAACCGTTATAGCCGGCGATTTCCGAATGGGGAAACCCAGTGTGATTCGTCACACTATCATTACGTGAATACATAGCGTAATGAAGCGAACCGGGGGAACTGAAACATCTAAGTACCCCGAGGAAAAGAAATCAACCGAGATTCCCCCAGTAGCGGCGAGCGAACGGGGAGCAGCCCAGAGTCTGAATCAGCATGTGTGGTAGTGGAACGGTCTGGAAAGTCCGACGGTACAGGGTGATAGTCCCGTACACAAAATCACACATGTTGTGAACTCGAAGAGTAGGGCGGGACACGTGGTATCCTGTCTGAATATGGGGGGACCATCCTCCAAGGCTAAATACTCCTGACTGACCGATAGTGAACCAGTACCGTGAGGGAAAGGCGAAAAGAACCCCGGCGAGGGGAGTGAAAAAGAACCTGAAACCGTGTACGTACAAGCAGTGGGAGCCTCTTTATGGGGTGACTGCGTACCTTTTGTATAATGGGTCAGCGACTTATATTCTGTAGCAAGGTTAACCGAATAGGGGAGCCGAAGGGAAACCGAGTCTTAACTGGGCGTTAAGTTGCAGGGTATAGACCCGAAACCCGGTGATCTAGCCATGGGCAGGTTGAAGGTTGGGTAACACTAACTGGAGGACCGAACCGACTAATGTTGAAAAATTAGCGGATGACTTGTGGCTGGGGGTGAAAGGCCAATCAAACCGGGAGATAGCTGGTTCTCCCCGAAAGCTATTTAGGTAGCGCCTCGTGAATTCATCTTCGGGGGTAGAGCACTGTTTCGGCTAGGGGGTCATCCCGACTTACCAACCCGATGCAAACTGCGAATACCGAAGAATGTTATCACGGGAGACACACGGCGGGTGCTAACGTCCGTCGTGAAGAGGGAAACAACCCAGACCGCCAGCTAAGGTCCCAAAGTCATGGTTAAGTGGGAAACGATGTGGGAAGGCACAGACAGCCAGGATGTTGGCTTAGAAGCAGCCATCATTTAAAGAAAGCGTAATAGCTCACTGGTCGAGTCGGCCTGCGCGGAAGATGTAACGGGGCTAAACCATGCACCGAAGCTGCGGCAGCGACACTATGTGTTGTTGGGTAGGGGAGCGTTCTGTAAGCCGTTGAAGGTGTCCTGTGAGGGGTGCTGGAGGTATCAGAAGTGCGAATGCTGACATAAGTAACGATAATGCGGGTGAAAAACCCGCACGCCGGAAGACCAAGGGTTCCTGTCCAACGTTAATCGGGGCAGGGTGAGTCGACCCCTAAGGCGAGGCCGAAAGGCGTAGTCGATGGGAAACAGGTTAATATTCCTGTACTTGGTGTTACTGCGAAGGGGGGACGGAGAAGGCTATGTTAGCCGGGCGACGGTTGTCCCGGTTTAAGCATGTAGGCGGAGGTTCCAGGTAAATCCGGTACCTTTTAACGCTGAGGTGTGATGACGAGGCACTACGGTGCTGAAGTAACAAATGCCCTGCTTCCAGGAAAAGCCTCTAAGCATCAGGTAACACGAAATCGTACCCCAAACCGACACAGGTGGTCAGGTAGAGAATACCAAGGCGCTTGAGAGAACTCGGGTGAAGGAACTAGGCAAAATGGTGCCGTAACTTCGGGAGAAGGCACGCTGATATGTAGGTGAAGTGATTTACTCATGGAGCTGAAATCAGTCGAAGATACCAGCTGGCTGCAACTGTTTATTAAAAACACAGCACTGTGCAAACACGAAAGTGGACGTATACGGTGTGACGCCTGCCCGGTGCCGGAAGGTTAATTGATGGGGTTATCCGTAAGGAGAAGCTCTTGATCGAAGCCCCGGTAAACGGCGGCCGTAACTATAACGGTCCTAAGGTAGCGAAATTCCTTGTCGGGTAAGTTCCGACCTGCACGAATGGCGTAATGATGGCCAGGCTGTCTCCACCCGAGACTCAGTGAAATTGAACTCGCTGTGAAGATGCAGTGTACCCGCGGCAAGACGGAAAGACCCCGTGAACCTTTACTATAGCTTGACACTGAACACTGGTCCTTGATGTGTAGGATAGGTGGGAGGCTTTGAAGTGTGGACGCCAGTCTGCATGGAGCCAACCTTGAAATACCACCCTTTAATGGCTGGTGTTCTAACGTAGACCCGTAATCCGGGTTGCGGACAGTGTCTGGTGGGTAGTTTGACTGGGGCGGTCTCCTCCTAAAGAGTAACGGAGGAGCACGAAGGTTAGCTAATCCTGGTCGGACATCAGGAGGTTAGTGCAAAGGCATAAGCTAGCTTGACTGCGAGAGTGACGGCTCGAGCAGGTGCGAAAGCAGGTCTTAGTGATCCGGTGGTTCTGAATGGAAGGGCCATCGCTCAACGGATAAAAGGTACTCCGGGGATAACAGGCTGATACCGCCCAAGAGTTCATATCGACGGCGGTGTTTGGCACCTCGATGTCGGCTCATCACATCCTGGGGCTGAAGTAGGTCCCAAGGGTATGGCTGTTCGCCATTTAAAGTGGTACGCGAGCTGGGTTTAGAACGTCGTGAGACAGTTCGGTCCCTATCTGCCGTGGGCGCTGGAGAATTGAGGGGGGCTGCTCCTAGTACGAGAGGACCGGAGTGGACGCATCACTGGTGTTCGGGTTGTCATGCCAATGGCATTGCCCGGTAGCTAAATGCGGAAGAGATAAGTGCTGAAAGCATCTAAGCACGAAACTTGCCCCGAGATGAGTTCTCCCTGAGACTATAAGTCTCCTGAAGGAACGTTGAAGACGACGACGTTGATAGGTCGGGTGTGTAAGTGTAGCGATACATTGAGCTAACCGATACTAATGAACCGTGAGGCTTAACCTTACAACGCCGAAGCTGTTTTGGCGAAGAGACGAAATTTCAGCTTGATACAGATTAAATTGACATGCGAAAGCGTGTTGATAAACAGAATTTGCCTGGCGGCTGTAGCGCGGTGGTCCCACCTGACCCCATGCCGAACTCAGAAGTGAAACGCCGTAGCGCCGATGGTAGTGTGGGGTCTCCCCATGCGAGAGTAGGGAACTGCCAGGCATCAAATTGCAGTAAACCGGGATGACTAATCCGGGTAGTGACAAAGAAATTCGGTGGAGCGGTAGTTCAGTTGGTTAGAATACCTGCCTGTCACGCAGGGGGTCGCGGGTTCGAGTCCCGTCCGTTCCGCCACTTATTAAGAGCCCTGAGCTAATGCTCAGGGCTTTTTTTTATTCATTTTTATTATTGCCAAATACGCAAAAATCCTCTGCATTTTACACTCTTTTTCTGCAAAGATCTGACGGTCATAATCCTCCCAGTTAACAAACCCTGTGATTAAAAAGAGGAATTTATGGCTATCCCTGCATTCGGTTTAGGCACTTTTCGCCTGAAAGACGACGTTGTTATCGCATCTGTTAAAACCGCCCTTGAACTGGGCTACCGTGCAGTCGACACTGCGCAAATCTATGATAATGAAGCCGCAGTGGGTCAGGCAATTGCTGAAAGCGGTGTGCCACGCAGCGAATTGTATATTACCACCAAGATCTGGACTGAAAATCTGGGCCGGGACAAGCTGATCCCGAGCCTTAAAGATAGTCTGAAAAAGCTGCGTACTGAGTATGTTGATCTGACACTTATCCACTGGCCTTCTCCTAACGGTGCCGTATCCGTTGAAGAGTTTATGCAGGAATTACTGGAAGCAAAAGTGCAGGGGTTAACCCGTGAAATTGGGATCTCTAACTTCACTATCCCTTTGATGGAAAAAGCAATTGCTGCGGTGGGTGCTGAAAATATTGCAACTAATCAGATAGAGCTTTCCCCGTATCTGCAAAACCGTAAAGTAGTTAAATGGGCCAAACAACACGGTATCCATATCACCTCTTATATGACACTGGTTTATGGCAACGCGCTGAAAGATAAAGTGATTGCTCGTATTGCGGCTAAACATAATGCCACCCCGGCCCAGGCTATTCTTGCATGGGCAATGGGAGAAGGGTACTCAGTTATACCTTCTTCGACTAAACGTGAAAATTTGGCAAGCAATCTGCTCGCGCTACAACTGCAATTGGATACAGAGGACAAACTTGCGATCGCTGCACTGGATCGTAACGATCGCCTTGTCAGCCCCGAGGGTTTGGCCCCTGAATGGGATTAATGACTGCTGCCTTTGTGTTGAGTTAATCCTGTTTCACAGCTCCTGCGGGAGCTGTTCTTGCATGTTCACTCAAAAAGTCGATAAACGCGCGAATACGTGTACTTACAGCCCGATCGCTGTAATACACTGCGCTAAAGGGCATTTCAACGGGCAGACGTTTATCTGCCAACAACTCCACCAGTTCACCCTGCGAGATTTCTTTATCAATCATATAATCTGAAAGACAGGCAATTCCGTTCCCGTTCAGGCAAAGCTGTTTCAATGTTTCACCGCTGTTAGAAGAGAGTCCGCACTCAATTTCATGAAGCTGTCCATCGCTACAGGCAATAGGCCAGGTATTGAGTGAGACAGGCTCGGAAAAACCCAGACACAGATGTTGTTTAAGCTCCTCTACGCTCTCAGGCTCACCAAATCGGGCAATGTACTCCGGTGAGGCAATAATCTTACGGTAGCTGGTAAATAGTGGGCGCGCGCGCAGGCTCGAGTCCGTAAGCGCACCTGCTCGTATTGCAACGTCAACTTTTCGCTCAATAAGATTGATAAATGTCTCCGAGGAAACTAGTGACAGCGTCATCTCAGGGTAACGTTCACGGAAAGGTTTGATGAGTGGCATCAGAAAATGCAACATCACCGGCGTCGCCGCGTCGATACGCAACAGGCCGCGCGGGGTATTACGAGACTCCATAATTTCTGTTTCTGCCGCAGCCATTTCCTGCAGTATCAACTGCACTCGCCTGAAATAACGTTCACCTTCTTCAGTCAGACTGAGCTGTCGGGTTGTTCGGTTGAGCAAACTGACACCCAGCTTCATCTCCAGCTTTTTTACTGCCCGGCTAATAGCGGAATTGGCTTGTCCCAACTGCTCTGCAGCGCGGCTAAAACTACCGCTTTCCACAACAGCAACGAAAATGGCCAGTTCTTCTGAAGTTGCTTTCATTTTTGCACCTGGAGCAAAATTATATTGAGATTTTGAATATTTTTGTTATTAAAACATCCCGGCATACTTCGTGTCATCTGATTACTGATGATATGGAGTTATTTATGCCTCTCGCTTTATTTGCACTGACAATAAGTGCTTTTGCTATTGGTACGACTGAATTTGTAATTGTCGGCCTTGTGCCGACCATCGCCGAACAGCTGGCGATCTCTTTGCCTTCTGCAGGAATGCTGGTTTCTATCTATGCGCTGGGCGTGGCAATTGGTGCGCCGGTACTGACTGCTCTGACCGGACGTCTGCCGCGTAAGCAACTGCTGGTTGCGCTAATGGTGCTATTTACGGTCGGTAATTTGCTGGCATGGCAGGCGCCTGGTTATATGACGTTAATTGTTGCACGCCTGCTGACCGGTCTCGCACATGGCGTGTTCTTCTCAATTGGTTCTACTATTGCGACAAGCCTGGTGCCAAAAGAGAAAGCAGCTTCAGCCATCGCTATTATGTTTGGTGGGTTAACGGTGGCACTTGTGACAGGAGTTCCGTTGGGAACATTTATTGGTCAGCATTTTGGCTGGCGTGAGACTTTCCTCGCGGTATCTATGTTAGGTGTCATTGCTCTGATTAGCAGTCAGTTGCTGATCCCTGCGAATATCCCCGGTCGGGCTGCTGCCAGTATTCGCGATCAGGTGAAAGTCTTAACGCATCCTCGCCTGTTACTCATCTATGCCGTTACGGCGCTGGGCTATGGTGGTGTCTTTACGGCATTTACTTTTCTTGCACCGATGATGCAGGATCTGGCGGGATTCTCACCGGCAGCGGTAAGCTGGATCTTACTGGGGTATGGCGTATCTGTTGCCATCGGTAATATCTGGGGTGGCAGACTGGCGGATAAACATGGCGCCGTTCCAGCGTTGAAATTTATCTTCGCAGCCCTGTTTGTTCTGTTGATGGTCTTTCAGTTAACTGCATCCACTCAGTACGCAGCTCTGGCGACAATCCTTGTCATGGGGATTTTTGCCTTCGGCAACGTACCAGGGCTGCAGGTTTACGTGGTGCAGAAAGCGGAGCAATTTACACCCAATGCGGTTGATGTGGCCTCAGGACTGAACATTGCGGCGTTCAACATTGGCATTGCATTGGGTTCAGTGATTGGTGGCCAAACGGTAGAGCATTATGGGTTAGCGCAGACCCCGTGGATTGGTGCGCTAATCGTATTGAGCGCTTTCTTTCTGATGAGCGTGAGCGGTCGTCTTGATAAACCCGCACGTGTAGCTCTGGGATAAATCACCGATGTAAGTACCTACTTACAAAACAAACTGCAATTGTCCGTTGAAAGTGAGTGCTAAAATCCCTATAACAGAAGAACCAGTCCGGTTGCGGGCTGGTTGACGTTACAGAGGTTTGAAAGTCTAAAGTGCGAAAAAACACCTATGCTATGCGCTATGTTGCCGGACAGCCCGTTGAGCGAATTTTACCGCCAGGGTCGTTTGCGCATATTGGCCAGGCATTGCCCGCAGGCGTTCCGTTAAGCAGCGAGGATCGCATCCGCGTCCTGGTGTGGAATATTTTTAAACAGCAGCGGGCAGAATGGTTGTCGGTGCTGAAGAACTTTGGCAAAGACGCGCATCTGGTGTTATTGCAAGAAGCACAGACTACGCCTGAACTGGTGCAGTTTGCGACCGCTAACTATCTTGCTGCCGATCAGGTTCCCGCTTTTGTGCTGCCTCAGCATCCCTCTGGCGTCATGACGCTTTCTGCTGCACATCCTGTTTACTGTTGCCCGCTGCGTGAGCGTGAACCCATATTGCGGTTGGCAAAATCGGCACTGGTGACAGTTTACCCACTGCCTGATTCGCGTTTATTAATGGTGGTGAATATTCATGCTGTTAACTTCAGTCTCGGCGTGGATGTCTATAGTAAGCAGTTACTTCCCATTGGCGATCAGATTGCTCATCACAGTGGCCCGGTGATTATGGCCGGCGATTTTAATGCATGGAGCCGTCGGCGTATGAACGCGCTGTACCGCTTTTCTCGTGAAATGTCTCTGCGCCAGGTGCGCTTTACTGACGATCAGCGCCGACGCGCATTTGGTCGCCCCCTCGATTTTGTGTTTTACCGTGGTTTGAACGTGAGCGAAGCCTCTGTGCTGGTGACGAGCGCATCCGACCATAATCCTCTACTCGTTGAATTTAGTCCCGGCAAGCCTGAACAATAAAGGTGTGTCAGGTCTGCCGTAGGGCAGGCCTGTAGTGGTGCTGCCCTTTATATTTCACAACAACCGAAGGACAACACAATGACAACACGCTCCCATCATGACAACGTCGAAAAGCAGTTTGGCTCTCAGGCAAAGGCCTATTTAACCAGCGCGGTACATGCATCCGGGCGCGATTTGCAGCGACTGGCCGAGCGACTGTCCTTTTTTCCGCAGGCAAGTGTACTGGATATGGGATGTGGTGCGGGGCACGCCAGCTTTATTGCGGCACAGAATGTGAAGCAGGTGGTAGCGTATGATTTATCTTCGCAGATGCTCGAGGTGGTTGTACAGACGGCAAAAGAGAAGGGATTGGAGAATATTTCCATCCGACAGGGGTATGCTGAAAGTCTGCCGTTTGAGGATCAAACTTTTGATGTGGTGATTAGCCGATATTCAGCGCACCACTGGCATGATGTCGGGAAAGCGCTGCGGGAAGTGAATCGCGTACTGAAACCCAGCGGTGTGCTGATTATTATGGATATGATGTCTCCCGGACACCCTGTGCGTGATATCTGGCTGCAAACCGTTGAAGCGTTGCGCGATACCTCGCATGTGCGCAACTATTCCAGCGGTGAGTGGCTGTCTCTGATTAATGACGCGAATATGATTGCCGATACGTTGTTCACAGATCGCCTGCCGTTAGAATTCAGTTCATGGGTTGCGAGAATGCGTACTCCCGTTGCACTGACAGAGGCTATCCGATTGTATCAGGAGAGTGCTTCTGCTGAAGTGAAGGCGTATTTTGAATTACAGGAAGACGGTTCGTTCACCAGCGACACGATCATGGTTGAAGCACATAAAACGGCATAAATAAAAAAGGCACTGGGGGGAAACCAGTGCCTTAATTTTTATAATCTCATCAGGAGTCCGGCATACCGTTGTTCTTTACAAACAACGTTAGCTGATCGCCTGGTTGCAGATTTTCCGTATCGCTGTTCCAGCGCATCACATCCTTAATGTTAACGCCGTGACGTTTAGCAATGCTCGAAAGCGAGTCGCCTTTACGTACACGATAGGTGATGCTATCGCTGTTGTTAGCCAGTCGCTGCGCACTGGTGCCAGCACCAACGGTCAGGCTTTGACCCACTTTCAGGGTAGATCCACGCAGATTGTTCCACTGCTTAAGATCCTTCGCATTTACGCCAAGACGTGAAGCGATGCCAGAAAGTGTATCGCCAGAGCGAACCTTGTAGCTACGGCTGTTCAGTGGCGTGTTATCCGCAACTAACGTTGACTGCACGGCTGCAATTTCGCCAGAGGCCAGAGATTCACGCAACTTCTCTGCGTGCTTCTTTGGCACCATCACGTATTGCGGGCCGCTGGCACCCAACGTAGAGCCCTTCACACCTGCATTGAATGTCTTCAGCTTGCTGACGGAAATACCCGCCATATCGGCAACCTGAGCCATCTCAACCGGACTGTTAAGACGAACACGTGCTAACGCGCGGCTTTCGTCTGTGGTTGGCAGACGCACGCCATAGCGTTTGCTGTTCTTGAGAATATCGCTCAATGCCAGCATTTTGGGCACATATAGCTTCGTTTCCTGAGGCAAAGGGAGCGACCAGAAATCGGTGGGCTTACCACGAGATTTGTTCGCTTTGATTGCCTTCATCACGCGACCTTCACCGCTATTATAAGCAGCAACGGTCAGCAGCCAGTCGCCATCAAACATCTTGTTCAGACGCTGCATCATGTCCAGCGCGGCAGTGGTGGAAGCCACTATGTCGCGACGTGCATCATAACTGCGAGTCTGTTTTAAACCATAATTGCGCCCCGTGCTCGGAATGATCTGCCAAATACCTGCGGCATTGGCGCCAGACGTTGCGTGAGGATCAAAAGCGCTCTCCACTATGGGTAGTAGTACCAGTTCCATTGGCATGTTACGTTTCTTAACCTGCCCGGCTATCCAGTACATATACGGCTCTGCCCGTAAAGTTACATCGTGGAGATAGCTCTTATTGCGTAAATACTTCTGTTTTTGTTCGCGAATCCGGTTGTTTTCCGGAATTCCCATCTTTAGCTCGTCACCAATGAAAGCCCACAAATCTTGATCGGCCGCGATAGATGTCCCATCGTCCATCCATCGCGCCTGACTAGTGAACTTTCCTGCTTCCTCTTGACCAGCTGCAGAAAGGCTCTGTGCGTGCTGTTGGACGTTACCAGTATTCTGGCACCCAACAAGCAGGACAGAGGCGAGTAATATCGCTTTTGCCTTCATGTGTGTGTCAATAGTTGCTTAAAAGACGACCGATCATAACGGCGAAGTTTTCAAAAGGCAACCCGGAATTGTCAGAACGTATCTTTCTTTGACCTTAACCAGGCAAAACGCTCTTCAGGTTGTTGCAATATTGTTTCTTTGTTAATTTCATTAATTAAATCAATATCTTCTGTTCTTAAAAAAATATTATTTCGACGCTCATTTTTCAGAATTACGGGCAGTGTCATTTGTTTTTTTACGCGTAACTCATTAACTTTACGATAATAATCATTTATGAACGAATCGTGCGGAAGGATGCTTAAGGCAAACTTCATATTTGCTAATGTGTATTCATGTGCGCAACAAACCAATGTATCGTCAGGAAGGGCGCTTATTTTTTTAAGTGATTGATACATTTGCGAAGCTGTGCCTTCAAAAAGTCGGCCGCAGCCGCCAGAGAAGAGCGTGTCGCCGCAAAATAAATAAGGATGACTAAAGTAACAAATATGTCCTAAAGTGTGACCCGGGGTAGCAAATATACTAAATTCATGCTCTAAAACGAGGGCGATATCGCCATCTTTGACTATGTGCGTCGTTCCCTTATCTTGTGTTTCTGCTGGGCCATAAACCACTATTTGTGGAAAATGCTGTAGAAGTTCTTTCACTCCGCCAACGTGATCCTGATGGTGGTGGGTGAGGAAAATGGCCTCAGGTACCCAGTTATGCTCAGCAATGGCTTTTAATACCGGAGCTGCTTCGCCAGGATCCACAATAAGGCAGTGGCCTTCATTATTTGTCAGGACCCAGATGTAATTGTCCTGAAATGCGGGAATGCTGTTAAGATTCATAAAATACCTCTCAATGCATAACGGAAGGTTGTGATGAAACCGGCAAGGATCCCTCAAACTGTCGTAGCGCCCGTTAGCTGGGATGATTTACCCTGGGGCGAGCACTATCGTGAGGCGCTGGAGAATGAGCTTAACCCGTGGTTCGCAAAAATGTACGGTTTTCATCTGCTTAAGATTGGCAATTTAAGCGCAGAAATCAATTCTGAAGCGTGCGCGGTTTCTCATCAGGTAAATGTTTCTGCGCAAGGTTCACCGATGCAGGTGCTGGCCGATCCGTTACATCTTCCCTTCGCCGATAAATCCGTCGATGTCTGTTTGCTGGCGCATACTTTGCCTTGGTGTGCCGATCCACATCGCTTAATGCGGGAGGCAGACCGTGTGCTTATTGATGATGGCTGGCTGATAGTCAGTGGATTTAATCCGGTTAGCCTGATGGGCTTGCGTAAACTGGTGCCGGTATTACGTAAAACATCGCCCTATAACAGCCGGATGTTTACGCTGATGCGTCAACTGGACTGGCTCTCTTTGCTGAATTTTGAAGTGTTGCACTACAGCCGTTTTCACGTTTTGCCCTGGAGTAAACAAGGGGGGAAACTGTTAAGCGCACATGTTCCGGCGTTAGGGTGTTTACAACTGATTGTTGCACGTAAGCGAACAATCCCGCTTACGCTTAATCCGATGAAACAAAATAAAAGCAAAGCACGTATCCGCCAGGCCGTTGGCGCAACCCGGCAATACCGCAAGCCTGACGCTTAAGTCTCGGCCTGATATCCAACATCATCCTGACTGGGACTCATCGCTGCAGCGCGCGCAAGTTCATCACAGCGTTCGTTTTCCGGGTGACCCGCGTGGCCTTTTACCCATTCCCATTTAATTTGATGCTGGCCCAGCGCGGCATCCAGACGCTTCCAGAGATCGACATTCTTCACTGGCTTTTTATCTGCAGTTTTCCAACCGCGTTTTTTCCAGTTGTGGATCCATTGAGTAATGCCCTGACGTACATACTGGCTATCGGTACTGAGAACCACTTCGCACTGTTCTTTTAGTGCCTCCAGCGCGACGATTGCGGCCATCAACTCCATACGATTATTGGTGGTCAGGTTATACCCTTCGCTGAAGGTTTTTTCACGTCCGCGATAGCGTAGAATTGCCCCATAACCACCAGGCCCTGGATTTCCCAGGCAAGAACCATCGGTGAAAATTTCTACCTGTTTAAGCATCTCTGGTAGACTTCCTGTTTTAGCAAATCGAAATCAAACGATAAGTCTGACATAAATGACCGCTATGAGCACTGGAATTACACGACAGATCGTCCTCGATACCGAAACCACCGGTATGAACCAGATTGGCGCCCACTACGAAGGCCACAAGATTATTGAGATCGGTGCGGTTGAAGTGGTGAACCGCCGCCTGACCGGTAATAACTTCCATGTTTACCTTAAGCCGGATCGGCTGGTGGACCCGGAAGCATTTGGTGTACACGGAATCGCGGATGAATTCCTGCTGGATAAACCCACGTTTGCCGATGTGGCCGATGAGTTTTTAGACTATATTCGTGGCGCTGAACTGGTCATTCATAACGCATCGTTCGATATCGGCTTTATGGACTACGAGTTCGCGAAGCTTAATCGTGATATCCCGAAAACAAATACATTCTGTAAAGTGACTGATAGCCTGGCGCTGGCGAGGAAAATGTTTCCTGGTAAGCGTAACAGCCTTGATGCATTGTGCTCACGTTACGAGATAGACAACAGTAAGCGTACATTACACGGCGCGTTACTCGATGCCCAGATTCTGGCCGACGTTTATCTGATGATGACTGGTGGGCAGACAACGATGGCGTTTTCAATGGAAGGCGACAGTCAGCAGCAGAATGATACCGGGATCCAGCGCATTGTGCGCCACTCCAGCAAGTTACGCGTTGTTTTCGCCACTGAGGAAGAGTTAGCGGCCCATGAATCGCGCCTCGATCTGGTTCAGAAGAAAGGCGGAAGTTGTCTCTGGCGGGCATAGTTTACGCATTTACAGTGTAGAAATGGCCATTCGGGTGATTTTTGCAGCAAACGATTAAAAAACGTGAGAAAAAGCGTTGACGAGGTGCAAGGCAATCCGTAATATTCGCTTCGTTCCCAAGCGGAACACAACGCGGAGTGGTAGTTCAGTTGGTTAGAATACCTGCCTGTCACGCAGGGGGTCGCGGGTTCGAGTCCCGTCCATTCCGCCACTATTCAGAGAGCCTGAATCAGCAATGATTCAGGCTTTCGTCGTTTTACTCATTACAAATATTTTCTATTGCTTTACCAGCAAAAAAATCAATAACTGACTTCGCAGCATGGATCCCTGTCTGATGGTACGATTCTACCGTCGCAGCAGCGATGTGCGGTGTAGTGATAATATTTCTGGAATGTAGCAAAGGGCTGAATTGTGGTAGCGGTTCATGCTGAAATACGTCGAGAGCGGAATGTACATTCCTTTCATCAGTTACCTGCAACAACGCTCGTTCATCTATTAATTTCCCTCGAGCAGCATTGATAAGCAAGGCACCATTTCTCATCATAGAAAGATATTTGTGACTGATAAAATTCTCTAATGATGGTGTGTATGGGAGAAGAACGATAATGACGTTAGACTGCATGAAGATGTCGTCAATTGACACAAACTTTACCGCCATTTTATCAGCCATCTCGTGATCCGGGAATTTGTCGTATGCGAGAATTTCAATGTCGAAACCGGATAACCTCTTAACCAGGGTTTTTGCTATATTCCCAAAACCTAATAATCCCACTCGTTTACTATTTAATTCATTTCCCAGCGAGTATCCCCAGTAACCATTTTGCATGTCCATGTGATTACCGGGAATATTTCTTAGACCAGAGAAAATAAGTCCGATTATAAACTCAGCAACCGCATTGGCATTGAGTCCTCGGGCATTATTAACCACAATACCTGCTTTTTTTGCCGCCTCTGTATCTATATTATCAATACCGGTGCCAAATCTTGAGATGATTTTCAGTTTTGGTAGAAGAGAAAACACACTTGCGTCATAACAATCTGTTCCGGCAATGACTGCATCAATAGATTCACGCACGTCATCCGGTTCAGATTGAATAAGATGAGTAATATTGTTCTTAAAAATGAGATTAAACTGGTTATCGCGCAGTAACTTGCAACCTGTAACACAACGAGCTGAAAAACTGGAAACGGTGATTAATATATTTTTCATATCTAATACCTCAGACCTGAGAACGCCATCAGGTTGTGATGGCGTAGACCGGTTACAATAAAAATGACACAAGTTATGAATTTGCTTTAACGCCGAGAGCACCTCCAGGATGAAATAGACCAAAATCGGTCCGGGTAAACTGCTTTAGTTCTGACAGGGCGAGGGCCACGGCATCTCCCACGACAAGAACAGCAGTTGAAGAACAGGATGGAGCAAGACCTAAGTTATCTGCTTCGTTTCTCACCGGGATTTCTACAGATAAATTGCAATTAGTAGCCAGCGATGAGTTGTGGCTTCGGGTAAATGAGACTAAAAAATTATTCATCTTTTTTAGACTTGGCAAGGTAGCTAACAGTTCTGTTGTTTCACCACTATTGGATATCAAGATAACTACATCTTCGCTGGTAACCATACCCAGATCACCATGAACAGCTTCTGTTCCATGAATAAAAAATGAGGGGGTGCCTGTGCTGGAAAATGTAGCAGCCAGTTTTTTAGCAATTATTCCTGATTTTCCCACGCCGATAAAAACAACTTTCCCTCTGCAAGATTGGATTACTTTGACTAAACTTGCTGTTTCTGAAAGTGGCGCGTTAATTATTTCTTCAACTGCTTTGTGTTCATTACGCATGAAGGTTTTAATGAGAGAGATGATATCAGTATTATTCATGTTTATTTTCCTGATTTATTTTATCAATAACATAAGCGACCCGACATAAGCCCTGATGTAGTTTTTCTCTACTACATGCCAGATTAAGCCGTAAGAAGTTCTCTCCGCCAGGCCCATATACACTGCCAGCCATAATCCCGACTTTTCCTTCATGAATTAATCTTGAATAGAATTTATCGAACGAACAACTGATTTGTGAGCAGTCTATCCACGCAAAGTAACAACCTTCAGATTCTTTGAGTAGCAGCGATGAAATATTTTCCTTAACATAATTAACTGCAAAATCAACGTTGGATCTAAGATGTGTTCTTAATTCGTGTAACCATCCATCACATTCATTATAAGCAACGATAGTGGCAATGATATTCAATACTGATGGCGAGTTGACAAAATCCCTGTATCGAGTTATCAACCTGAATTTCTCATTAAAATTATTATCAGGTGTAATAAGATAAGAACCCGTTAGAGCTGGGACATTAAATGTTTTTGAGATGGAGTTAAAAACAACTGTTTTATCATAATGTAACTTAAGTACAGAGGTGAATTTGTGGCTAAATGTGAAATCGCTGTGGATCTCATCGGATAATAACCAACAGTTATTTTTTGAACAGATTTCTGAGATCTTTATCAGTTCATCTTCAGACCACACTTTTCCTGTAGGATTATGTGGATTACACAATAAAATTATCTTTGCATGCTTTGCCTTGGTATTAAAATCATTCCAGTCTAGGCTATATCGACCGTCTTGTTCCCGAATCAATGTTGAAGTAGTTAATTTTCTTCCGGTGTTTTTGATAACATCAAAGAACGCATTATATGCCGGAGTAAATATCAGAATGTTATCTTCATAATCAGTTAATAACTCTAGTGCTTTGGCGATAGAGTACATCACACTTGGGCTATAGGTGATCCAATTAGCATCGATCTCCGTATCATATTTCTGACCATACCAATGGCATATCGAATTGAGATATTCGCTATGTTGCCAGCGACTATATCCGAGGATAGGATGTTCCAGTCTTTTTCGTAATGCGTTGGTTATCGCTTCCGGCATTGGTAAATCCATATCTGATATTGAAAACGGAATAATATCTTTTACGCCGAACCTATCTTCGCAGAAGTCCCACTGAGTACAGTACGTTCCTTTTCGGGAAACAGGAGTGTTAAAAATATCCATCAGTATGACTCCATATATTGGTCCATTTCTTTACGCAAGGCGATAACTTTTGTACCAATAATGACTTGCAGGGTGTTTTTGTCGAGTTTGACAATAGCGATCCCTCCCTGCCTTTTAATGGCCGTCTCGTCTATTATCTCCATATCGTTGATTGTCAGACGTAAACGTGTAACACAGTTATCCAGTGATACGATATTTTCCTTACCACCCAGGGCCTCAATCATTTTTTCTGCTGTGCTGGGGCCCATATTGGTATTTATCTGAGGTTGTGCAACAGGTACTACAACCTCAGTTGCTGTTGCTGAAGGTGTCTGGTCACTATCTTCTCTGCCGACGGTCATCAGGTTATATTTAAGAATGGCCCATTTAAACACCGCGTAATAAATAAAGAAGTAGGCTATTTCTACACAGACAGCCACTGGCCAGCCGGTTCTTGTTCCGCGCAATACGCCAAAACTCATAAATTGAATCAAATCGCCAGTAAATCCCATTTTAACACCGAGATACGGTAGGAACATATTAGCAAAACCATTCATGAAAGCATGGAACACAAACAAAACAGGACTGACAAACAGAAATAAAAACTCTATTGGTTCGCTAACACCACCAATAATTACAGTCAGCACCGCAGAAATCAAAAGTGCTTTAATAGCCTTACGATTTTGTACATGGGCAGTCTGATACATAGCGAGAGCCGCGCCAGCTAAACCATACTGGATCATTAGCTTTCCCTGTTCCATTTTACCAGCAAGGTCCAGGGGAATGACGGCATTCTCTTTGACATAGGCCATAAACATATTGAGGGTACCGTAATATTCTTCACCGTTGATGATCGCTGAACCACCGATTGGTGTAAATCTGAATACGGAAGTGACTAAATGGTTTAGTCCGAAGGGAATCGTTACGCGCTCTGCAACGGCATAGAAGAAATAACCTATTGGGCCAGAGGTAGATATCCAGTGGCCGATTAACATAAAGAGGTTAAAGAACGGCGGCCATACGAAGGGAATAATGATACCGAAAACACTCATGACAATTAACGTAATGATCGGCGCAAGACGCGGGCCGCTATAGAATCCCAGCGACTCAGGGATGCGTAGATTGACGATCCGCTTATACATAGTGAATACCATCAACCCAGCAACAATCCCCCCAAGTACACTGGTGTTGTATGACTGAATTCCCAGAATGATAGTTTGTCCATGTGTAGATATCTGGTCGACGGGAACTAACAGACCATGGGTTTTCAGATAGAAGTTTGTCCCTAAATGCATTGCCATAAAACCCACCAGGCCGGAGAATGCACCATATGCTTTATCTTCTTTTTCTTTCAGCAGGCCCAACGGGATAGCGATTGCAAATAACACCGGTAAATTAACAAAAGCAAATAGCCCTAAATTAACAACAAAATCCAGAAATGATTTAACGATAGGGAACCCTAGTACAGGAATTAATTTGGCCATTTCCTCGCTGGCTAATCCACTTCCCAAACCTAACATCATGCCGCATACGCTTAACAGAGCGATTGGGTACATAAATGCCTTCCCCAGGCTCTGAAAAAAACTCCAGGCTTTTTTCTGTTTCATATTAACTGTCTCGTGATAAAGTGAAAGGTAATCAGTCCATCAATACTTTAATGCGAATTGAAAGATATAATTTCTCTTCCATTGCTAGTCTATAGTTAAATTCGGATTTTAAATATTTTTCAATTTCAATAATGGAACATTGTAAAATTAAATCTTTTTCCAGGAAATATTCATAAATATCACCAATATCTTTATTTTTTATCTTTTCGTTGCATAGCACTCTACAAGAAAAATATTTCAAATGGGTCATGAAACGTGAGTAATTGAATGCATTCCGATCTACTCTTTTCTCGTAAACTTTTTCGATAATGTCTGTGATTCGTTGCGAGAATTCTATAATTCTGAAGGACTCATAGTCGGAGGTGTTTTCATAATTATTTAAAATATGCAGGGCAATGAAGCCAATCTCATCATCCGGAAGCTGGATCTTAAAATACTCATTAATAATAGATAAAGCATCGCGACTGATAGCATACTCCGATTTGTATAATGCTTTTATTTCGTCAAGAAATACATTGCTTATTTGGATGCCTGATGCGCACCGTGAGATTGCATTTGAAATATGATCTGCAAGAATCAGCAAAAGTGATGGGTTTAATTTCTTGTCAAGATTCATTTCCGCATAGCGAACTATATTTTCAGAGACAAAAACATAATCAATATCTACTCGCTCTATGAGTTTGTATAGTTTACCTTTCTCTTCATTTCTGACATAAAAGAATCGGTTAGCCGGATGAGGCGGAACCGGCATACCATTCTTTTTATTGTAACCGACGCCAGGACCAGAAATGATGACTTCCTGACCACTCATCGATGCCAGCACACAATTGTTATTCATGACTTTTTCGATGATCATTTCATGGCTCCAAAAAAAAAGGCAAGACAAGTAAGAAGTAATAATTACTTCAAACGTTGTCTTGCCTGATTTAACAGTTACAAGATTATTCACTAATGCGTATACCCTACACAGAACTATCTTAAATAAATGAGATGTACGTCCTGTTTTAGGATTAACACACCAAATCTGAAGTGCAAACCTCACATACAGCATTCAAATGGTTTTTTTAGTGAATACATTCCTTATATGTATATTGTTTTTCTATGTGTGATGTTGCCCGCCTTTCTTCGACAGCGTGTAAACGTCATTCGCTCAGTGTCTGCGCGATATCTTTTTGAACCTGCTGGCGTTGTTCCGGAGTCAGCACTTTGCTCAGGTCAAAGTAGTACTTCACCCGATAATAACGCGCCTGTTGTTCGATGTTGCTGAACGCGGAAAGTTGTTTCCTGACTGCGGCATCATCCCATTTTCCGGACTTGATGACGTCAATCAGCGCACCGTCTTTAACATCCTTCACTGAAATCTGGCTGACATTGGTTTCAAGCTGCTGGTGCAGCTTTTTAATCTGTGCGACCTGGTCGTTGGTCAGTTTAAGATGTTGTACTACTGGATCCTGGGCTGGAACCGGAACGTTGGATACGTTTGCTGCGAGCGTGCTAAAAGAGGCACCAGCCAGGGTAGCAGCCAGCAAAGTCATGCGTACGAATTTTTTCATTTTGATATCCTGAAAAAGAATTTACGTGTGATTGTCATTTTCAGAATACGTTGCTTGAGGCATGTCGCCACGCGAATTTGTTTTGCGGTTGGTTACGGAGTGAAACAATCCCGCTACGGAAAATTTGCGCCGTAGCAGGAGAAGGCGATATCTACAGCGTGAATGCGTCGGCATCCAGCCAGGCTGGAAACTTCTCACGATACTCCCGCAGCATAGCGAGCGATAATTCTGCGTCAATCCGCGTTGCCTGATGTGGCTCGGCGGTCGCAATGATTTCACCCTGCGGATTAATAACCCGACTGTCGCCGCGATAATGATGACCATTACCGTCAGTGCCTACGCGGTTACATCCTGCTACATAAGCCTGATTTTCAATCGCTCGAGCGGTAAGCAGCGCCTGCCAGTGCACTGAGCGTGGTGCTGGCCAGTTTGCGACATATAACGCCAGGTCGTAATCATTGCGATTACGTGACCATACCGGAAAACGCAGGTCATAACAGATCAATGGCAGAATACGCCAGCCACGCCATTCAAAGATAACGCGCTCTTCGCCTGCCTGATAATACTGATGTTCATCCGCCATGCGAAACAGATGGCGTTTATCATAGAGATGAACTCGACCCTCAGGTTCAACCAGTAAAAAGCGATTTACCGGACCACGTTCTGACTGTAACGCAACGCTGCCTGCTATCAGGGCATTTGCCTGCTGCGCTTTGGTATGCATCCAGTTGACAACCTCTTCCTGCGAAAGCGATTTGGTTGCTGCATCCATTGCAAATCCACTGGTAAACATCTCAGGTAACACAATGACGTCACGTCCGTTGACGGTTTCCAGTTGTCTGTCGAAATGGCGCAGATTAGCGGGGCCATCCATCCAGATCAGTGGTTGTTGCAGCAGAGTTATTTTCAAACCAGGCACGATCGAGGCTCCTCGTTGAACATTATTTTGACACTGTAGCATGAGCTTTAACAAAAATGTGGCAATAAAAAGCCCCGCCATAAGCGGGGCTAGCAGTCGAGCATTTGCGTTATGCTGCTTCGACTTTACGCACTTTCTCTGGCAGCTTTACCGGCTGAGTCGCCAGCGCTTCAGGTTCAAAATCATCAACGTTGATACTGCGCAGACGGCTCTCTTCGGCTTTCACCAGAATCGCAGCTTCGTCTTTATCAATCAAACCTTTTGCCAGCGCATTGCGTGCCAGTTCATCCAGACGAGTAAATGGCAGGTTTTTACCTAACTCTTTACAGATACGCTGGTGGATAGGATCGGCGGCAATCACGTCCAGCAAAGCTTCTTCCAGTAAACCAACCGGGTTGTGCTCGCTTGGCGTCAGGTACTGACCGCGACCAAGACGAGAACGCGTGGCGCTTGGAATCTGCAAAATCTTCGCAACTTTATGGTCCAGCTTGTCAGACGGTGCATGATAGTGGCGCCCGGTAGGGAAAATAACCACATTCAGCAACCCGGCAACCAGGCGGTTCGGGAAGTTTTTCAGCAGGTCGTCCATCGCCTGTTCAGCCTTATACAATGCATCCTGTACGCCCCAGTGAACCAGCGGCAGGTCTGCTTCGTTACGGCCTTCATCGTCATAACGCTTCAGCACTGCAGAGGCCAGGTACAGCTGACTTAATACATCGCCCAGTCGGGCTGAGATACGTTCGCGACGTTTCAGACTACCGCCCAGTACGGCCATGGATACGTCTGAGAGTAAGGCCAGGTTCGCGCTCAGACGGTTCAGGTGCTGATAGTAACGTTTAGTGGCATCGCCAGTCGGCGTGCTGCTGGTTAACCCGCGAGTCAGGCCAAGCCAGAAACTGCGCACTTTATTACTGCCAACATGACCAATGTGTTTGAACAGCAGTTTGTCGAACGCATTGACGTCGTTGCTTTGTGCGGCAGCCATCTCTTCCAGGACATAAGGATGGCAGCGAATTGCGCCCTGGCCGAAGATCATCATGCTACGGGTCAAAATGTTCGCGCCTTCAACGGTGATGGCGATAGGTGCGCCCTGATAAGCACGCGCCAGGAAGTTGCTTTCCCCAAGCATGATGCCTTTACCGCCAGTAATATCCATCGCATCGATGATTGACTGCTGTCCGCGGTGGGTACAGTGATATTTCACGATAGCTGACAGCACCGCCGGTTTTTCGCCGAGCATAATGCCGTAGGTAATCAGCGACGCAGCAGCGTCCATCACATAGGCGTTACCCGCAATACGTGCCAGTGGCTCTTCAATACCTTCCATCTTGCCGATAGAGATTTTGAACTGGCGACGAATATGGGCGTAAGCACCCGTTGCCATCGCAACAGATTTGACGCCACCTGTAGAGTTAGACGGCAGAGTAATACCGCGACCGACAGACAGGCATTCCACCAGCATACGCCAGCCCTGACCGGCCATTTTCGGTCCACCGATAATGTAATCAATCGGTACAAAAACATCTTTACCCAGCGTCGGACCGTTCTGGAACGGGACGTTCAACGGGAAGTGGCGACGACCAATTTCCACCCCAGGCGTAGACGTTGGGATCAGTGCGCAGGTAATACCCAGGTCCTCTTCACCACCCAGCAGTTTTTCTGGGTCAGAGAGCTTAAACGCCAGACCCAGCACGGTAGCGATAGGGGCCAGAGTGATATAGCGTTTGTTCCAGGTCAGGCGCATACCTAATACCTGCTGACCTTGCCATTCACCCATGCAAACTACACCGGTATCAGGAATTGCACCTGCATCGGAACCGGCTTCCGGGCTGGTCAGTGCAAAGCAAGGAATTTCCTGCCCACGCGCCAGGCGTGGCAAATAATGGTTTTTCTGCTCTTCGGTGCCGTAATGTTGCAGCAGTTCACCAGGGCCTAAGGAGTTAGGCACGCCGACAGTGATCGCCAGGATCCCGGAAACACCGGAAAGTTTCTGCAGAACGCGGGCCTGAGCATATGCGGAGAATTCCAGTCCGCCGTACTCTTTCTTAATGATCATCGCGAAGAAGCGGTGTTCTTTCAGGTAAGCCCATAATTCCGGCGGCAGATCGGCTAATTCATGGGTGATCTGGAAGTCGTTTGCCATACGGCATGCTTCTTCTACCGGACCATCAATAAAAGCCTGTTCTTCTGCCGTCAGGTGTGGCTGAGGGTAGCTGTGCAATTTTTTCCAGTCAGGTTTACCCTGGAACAGATCTCCTTCCCACCAGGTGGTACCGGCATCAATTGCTTCTTTCTCAGTACGTGACATCGGCGGCATGACTTTACGAAAACCGCGGAATACCGGTGCGGAGATCATCGATTTGCGCATCGGCGTAAAGTTAAACGGTACGAGAATAATGGCCAGAGGAACCAGCAGCCAGACCGACCACAGGCCAGCGACGCCAAGCGCCGCCGTCCAGGCGAGCAAAATTAAGCTGCTGAGGAATAAGCTCACGCGGTGATAAAACAGTACGCTGAGCAGAACAACCGTAGCGATAATACTCAAAATCATCATAACGAAAAGCTCCCTTGCTTGTAGGAGGTCTGACCACTTGTGATGATATGGTTGTAGTGTATGTGAATTCTTTTAGCAATAATTTTACAAAATAATTACAACAGGGTTCACATTGTTGCTGTTTTGACCGGCACAAAAAATCAAAAGCCATGGGCATTCCTGTGGCTTGTACTTCTCGCTCGTAGCGCTATCCGGTACACTGCATCTTGTCATTTACATTCATGCTGAAGGATATCCTCATGTACCAGGATCTTATTCGTAACGAACTGAGCGAAGCGGCGGAAACGCTGGCTAATTTTCTTAAAGATGACGCCAATATTCACGCCATTCAGCGCGCGGCGGTCCTGTTGGCAGACAGTTTTAAAGCGGGTGGCAAGGTACTTTCCTGCGGTAACGGCGGCTCCCATTGTGATGCAATGCACTTTGCCGAAGAGCTAACCGGGCGCTATCGCGAAAACCGTCCCGGCTACCCGGCTATCGCTATCTCTGACGTCAGCCATATCTCCTGCGTCGGCAACGATTTCGGTTACGATTATATTTTCTCTCGCTATGTCGAAGCGGTGGGGCGTGAGGGTGATGTCCTGTTAGGTATTTCGACCTCAGGTAACTCTGGAAACGTGATTAAAGCGATTACCGCTGCTCGCGAGAAGGGCATGAAAGTCATTACCCTGACCGGGAAAGATGGCGGGAAAATGGCGGGTAGCGCAGATATTGAAATTCGTGTTCCGCACTTTGGTTATGCTGATCGAATTCAGGAAATTCACATTAAAGTGATTCATATCCTGATTCAGCTTATCGAAAAAGAGATGGTTAAATAACTATACCCGTCATACTTCAAGCTGCAGGTGCGTTGGCTGCACTCAGAAACCCCAGTCACATAGTTATCTATGCTCCTGGGGATTTCCTCCCTTGCCGCCTACCTGCAACTCGAATTATTTAGGGTATAGGAGGCGGTTTTATTTGCTACTTTGAATCCAAACTGGCTGCAACAATTACGCCTTCCCGCTTTAAGGCGTTTGTGGAGGTGATGTATGTGCGAACTGCTCGGGATGAGCGCCAATGTGCCAACCGATATCTGCTTTAGCTTCACCGGGCTGGTTCAGCGCGGCGGAGGTACCGGGCCGCACAAAGATGGCTGGGGTATTACGTTTTATGAAGGTAAGGGCTGCCGTACGTTTAAAGATCCGCAACCCAGCTTTAATTCGCCTATCGCCAAACTGGTACAAGACTATCCCATCAAATCCTGTTCCGTCGTTGCCCATATTCGCCAGGCAAATCGTGGTGAAGTCGCGCTGGAAAATACGCACCCTTTCACACGTGAACTGTGGGGCCGCAACTGGACCTATGCCCATAACGGGCAGCTTAGTGGTTATAAGTCACTGGCAACGGGGAATTTTCGCCCGGTCGGTGAAACCGACAGCGAGAAAGCCTTTTGCTGGCTCTTACATAAACTGGTCGAACGTTATCCTCGTACGCCTGGTAACATGGCGGCAGTGTTTAAATATATTGCGGTGCTGGCAGGGGAACTACGTAAGAAAGGCGTCTTCAACATGCTGTTGTCTGACGGGCGCTATGTGATGGCCTTCTGCTCGACCAATTTGTACTGGATTACCCGACGTGCGCCATTCGGTGTTGCTACGCTGCTTGATCAGGATGTCGAAATTGATTTTAGCTCGCAGACCACACCTAATGATGTGGTCACCGTGATCGCCACTCAGCCGCTGACGGGTAATGAAACCTGGCAAAAGATCATGCCAGGCGAGTGGGCGCTATTTTGTCTCGGGGAGCGTGTAGTTTGACGCCAATTGTGGCTGAACCACTTCGTGACTCAACGGCTTGCTGACAACGTAACGGCCATCGACGACTGACACTGTCGGTGGCTTACGTGTTTGTTCAAAGTAATCGTATCCCGGTTTTAGCTGCGTCCAGAAATCTTTGTAATACGAAAACTTATGGCGCTGCATATTCGCGTCGGTCATACGGAACGGGTAAATGCTAACCTGAACGCTGGACTGCCCGAACACCAGAGCACCGGTCACAAATTGGAAAATCTCATCAATGCCGTTGTCGGTCATTGCGTAACAGCCGACGGAAACGCAGGCACCATGGATCATCAGGTATTTACCTTCGTAACCATGAGCACGATCGTAGGCGTTGGGAAAGCCAATATTAATCGCTTTATAGAAGCGACTATCCGGCTTGAGCTGACCGCGCTGTACGCTGTAAAACCCTTCCGGACTTTTAAAATCACCCTGACGCTGTTTTGGTCCCAAGCCACCGGAATAGTTACAGATCTTGTAACTGTCGAGCAATTGATACTGTTCACCCATCTTAACGTACAGATCAAGCGTTCGTTCTTCTTTGAAGATCTGAATATAGACAGGAGATCCCATCAATTGCTGCTTATATTCTTTGCTGATTGGCGTGGTCGGGCTACTGCTGCTCAGCAAACCGGCAAATGAGACGCACGGCATCAAAAGCATCGCAAGAAAAAATGCGATTTTACGCATACTGCTTGTTCCTTGATAAAACGGTTACACACGCCAGGACGGCAAAAAGAGTCCCCAAATCAGAAAAATCTGGATTTGGAGCGCTCACATTAGCACCAAGAAAGTTTTTCGCAAGTCTCTCGTGAGGCGTTTACACCTTATACTGAAAATTGGGATTAGAAGCAGTCAGACACTGGCCTATTTTGTCGGGGCGCGGAATACGTGGAGCAAGCAGAATACATCAACGCTAATATATTGAATTAATAATATTAATTATTTAATAATCAAATATTAAAACGGTTCGATCGGCAATAGCAGTAGACTGCGACGAACGTGTTTGACCAGGTATTCTTTTTTTCATGTTTTTTGCATCCTCTCCCCGACGCTTTTTGCCGGGCCTGCTGTCTTTGTGTGTCGTGTTTTCCGTATCCTCAGCAGCCAAAGTTCAACCTTCCTTATCCGACGCGCACTTAAGCTATGCGGCGCAATTGCGTATGCGTAACCGCACCCGACTGCTGAAGCAGTATCATACACAGCTAAAAAAGCAGGAGGGTTACATTGTGGAAGGAAACGCAGAAAGCAAAAGAGCACTACGCCAGCAAAACCGTGTTCTGATTAAACAGCACCCGGAGTGGTTTCCTGGTCCGCTTAAAGCCAGCGATCATCGCTGGCAGGAACTGGCAGAGAACGACCATTTTCTCAGTAGTGATCACTTGCACAATATCACTGAGGTGGCGATTCATCGTCTTGAGCAGCAACTGGGCAAGCCTTACCAATGGGGGGGGACCAGCCCGGATGAGGGGTTTGATTGCAGTGGGTTGATTTTTTATGCCTACAATAAAATTCTGGCGGCGAAGCTACCCCGCACCGCAAATGAAATGTATCACTATCGCCGGGCGACCATTGTCTCTCATCGCGATATCCGTCGTGGCGATTTGCTGTTTTTCCATATTCACAGCCAGGATATTGCCGATCATATGGGCGTTTATTTGGGGCAGGGGCAATTCATTGAATCACCGCGTACGGGAGAAACCATTCGGGTCAGCAATTTAGCCGATCCTTTCTGGCAGGATCATTATCTCGGCGCCCGCCGTATTCTGACGGAAAACACTATCCTGTAATAAAAAAGGCGGTATTTTCATTACCGCCTGGGGAATCGTTAACTCAACGCTCCCATGATTTTTAATTCCAGTTCATCCGGGACTTCGTTGTAAGACAGCACCTGTAAGCCTGGCGCAAATAGCCGTGCGTAGCGGGCGAGCAGAGGGCGTAATTGTGGGGCGACTAACAGCACGGGTTCTTTACCCGCCGCTTTCATTTGCTCTTTAATCTGCGGCATATTGGTCTGGAACTGATTGAGCATATTCGGATCGACCGGGACGCTGTCGAGCATCACTTTGCCGCTTTGTTGCGCCTGATTGACCACATTAGAGAGCAAATTCTCCAGTTCATTATTGAGCGTATAGACAGCAAGCTCATCTTTACGGATAAACGGGTGTGTGATGCTGCGACGCAGCGCCAGACGTACATCAGCCGTCAGCAGAATGTGATCCTTCGTCACGGCACTGCTGGCGACCAGTACGGTGGCAATGGTGACGATATCGCGTAAGGATACCCCTTCGATTAGCAGCGTACGATATACCTTCAACAGCTGGCTGTAATTCAACGCCGTATTAAGATCTTCTGCCAGGCGTGGTGCCATCGATGACAGGCGGTTATGTAACTGAGTAATATCGTCATAGTTAAACAGGTCAGGGATATGCCCGCGAATAACCTTATTCACATGGGTGGCAATAACGCTGGCGCTATCGATCACCTGATACCCCATATTTAAAGCCTTTGCTTTTTGCGCAGCCGCAATCCAGGTAACGGGCATTCCATATGCCGGATCGTGTCCTAAAATGCCGTCGATCTCGCCATAGGTTTCGCTGGAGGGCAGCGCCATCAACTTATCCGATGGAATATCCGCCTCATCAGCTTTAATGCCATTGATGAAAATAGCGTATTGCGTTGGTTTTAGCCTGAAGTTTTCACGGATGCGAATTTCTGGCAGCAAAACGCCATTACTGTCTGAAATAACCTGCCGCACACCGCGAATTCGTTGGGTAAGAGGATTCCCTTTTGATTTATCCACCAGCGACACCAGCTTATACCCCAGACTCAGGCTAATGGGCTCGATTAAAGGAATCGTCTCCCAGCTGACCTGTTGCTCGGTAGTTTCGGCAATGGTCTTGGTCAGCGTTTCGAGATTTTTCTCTTCGGTCTCAGCAACCTTCGGGCGTTTGCTCATGCGCCAGGCGGTGAACCCCAGCAGGGCGCTGAAAACCAGAAACGGAAAGTGGGGCATGCCCGGAACAATCGCCAGCACAAACATAATGCTGGTGGCGGTATAAAGGACGGACGGACTTGCCAGCAACTGGCTGCGCACGTCCGTAGCAATATCGCCACTGTCGCTCACGCGCGTCACGATAATCGCCGCAGCCGTTGACAGCAGCAGAGATGGGATTTGTGCGACCAGACCGTCACCGATGGTCATCAGTACGTATTGCTGGAATGCCGCTTCGGCACTTAAGTCATATTTAAATATCCCAATACAGACGCCGCCTATCAGGTTGATGGCCAGAATCATCATCCCGGCGATGGCGTCTCCACGGACAAACTTAGACGCGCCATCCATTGCGCCATAGAAATCGGCTTCTCCCGCCACGTCCTTACGTCGAATTTGCGCTTGTGCCTGGTTAATTAATCCTGCGTTCAGATCGGCATCAATCGCCATCTGCTTACCGGGCATGGCATCCAGCGTAAAGCGAGCCGAAACTTCGGAGATACGTTCCGCACCTTTGGTGACCACAATAAAGTTGATTGTGAACAGCGTCAGTAAGGCCGATCGTGAAAATATCGTGGCGGCACTACACGGTCAGTCAATTTTTAATGGTGGCGGTATGGCACCGTTAAACAAACTGGGTAAACAGCCGATTGCGCCGGGTGCCCAGAAGAAAAACGTCACGCCAAACAAACTGGATAAAACCACGCATCCGCAAGAGACCGCGAAGGTCACAGAAGAAAACGCCAAAAAGGCGCTGGATGTAAATGAGAAAACGGTATTACTGAAGCAAAAATCGGCGCGTGAACTCGGTGAACTGGCGACCAACATCAATGCTATTGCCCGCAATGCACATATGGAAACCAATCTGGAAATGGAGATCGTTCCCCAGGGGTTGCGGGTGCTGATTAAAGATGACCAGAACCGGAATATGTTTGAACGCGGCAGTGCGAAAATTATGCCGTTCTTTAAATCATTGCTGGTTGAGCTTGCTCCTGTATTTGATTCGCTGGATAACAGGATCATCATTACCGGACATACGGATGCGATGAGTTATAAGAGCAACATCTATAACAACTGGAATCTTTCTGGCGATCGCGCATTGTCGGCCCGTCGTGTTCTGGAAGATGCCGGAATGCCTCAGGATAAAGTCATGCAGGTCAGTGCAATGGCGGATCAAATGCTGCTGGATGCGAATAATCCAGAGAGCGCAGGTAACCGCCGCATTGAGATCATGGTGTTGACGCAAAGCGCTTCCGACACGCTGTATCAGTATTTTGGTCAGCATGGAGAGAAGGTGGTGCAACCGCTGGTGGACAAGCTGGATAAGCAAAAGCAGGTGACTTCCTTGAGTCAACAACCCGTTTCTGTACCTCATTAATTCTGTTCTCTGCTCCCACGCAACGTGGGGGCATTTTTTCTCAAGAGAGTCGCATGATTGCTGTAACCGATTTAATTCCCTTAGATATTCCGACCGATAGTAGTACTGATGTTACTCGTCAGGGGGCGCATTTCGACAATGTTTCCGGTATCTGGTACACCGAACCTCGTCAGCTGAATGAGGCACTTCGTGGTTATGCTTACGATACTGATGCTTTTAATATCGTGGCACCTTACTGCCTGGTGATTACATCGAAGATGCACTGTTGGAGCTGCCACCAGCCAACGCGTATTCATGGAGTGATGTTTACCCGCTTTATTAAACAAAATCAGGATGGTAAAGGCTGGCAGTCTGTGCGGCGCAATACGTTTCTCTTCCATATTAATTCTCTGCCTGATGAGATAAAAAAGAACATCAAGGCCAGCAATTACTATCTGGATAAGAGTAAAACAACCGGGCTTCGCTACTGGATGAATCATTGTGAAATTTGTGGCGAACGGTTGGGCGACTACGAGCTTTTTTGCATCGAAGATGAGGCATTTCATCAGATGACCATTGAGAGGATCCTGCGGGCAAATGTCAGAAAAGTGAATAAGCTGTTTGTCAGTTTGGCGGGCAATCCCGCGGATCATGCGCCGAAAGACGTTGTACGTTACCTGTGTGACGCTCGCTTTGTCATGAATGAACCGGAGCCAGCGTAATCCCCCGCGTAAGGCAGATTCATACTTCTCACGATACAAAAATACTGTATACTTAAACAGTGTTGTGGGAGGCGAGTTATGCGCAAAATCATACATGTCGATATGGACTGCTTTTTCGCGGCGGTGGAAATGCGCGATAACCCCGCCCTGCGTGATATTCCCATTGCTATCGGTGGGAGCCGTGAACGCAGAGGGGTCATCAGTACGGCTAATTACCCGGCGAGGAAATTTGGTGTACGCAGTGCGATGCCCACAGGAATGGCGCTAAAATTGTGTCCGCATCTCACCTTATTGCCTGGGCGCTATGAGGCTTATAAAGAAGCCTCCAGCCAGATCCAGGCTATCTTTTCGCGCTACACCTCACTCATCGAGCCTCTTTCCCTGGATGAAGCCTACCTGGATGTTACCGACAGCACCCATTGTCACGGCTCCGCCACGCTGATTGCCCACGAGATACGCCAGACGATTTTTAATGAGTTACAACTCACCGCCTCGGCGGGGATTGCACCGGTTAAGTTCCTGGCCAAAATCGCCTCAGATTTGAATAAACCCAACGGGCAATATGTGATAACCCCTGCGGATGTCCCTGAATTCATCAGAACGTTACCCCTGGGGAAAATTCCTGGCGTCGGGAAAGTTTCTGCTGCAAAACTCGAAGCCATGGGGTTGCGCACCTGCGAGGATGTACAAAAATGCGATCTGGCCATATTGCTTAAGCGTTTTGGTAAATTTGGTCGGGTGCTGTGGGAGCGCAGCCAGGGGATTGACGAACGGGATGTCAGCAATGACAGAATGCGTAAGTCAGTTGGCGTCGAGCGTACCCTCGCGGAAGACATTCATGAGTGGCCAGAGTGCGAGGCGATCATCGAACGGCTTTACCCGGAACTGGAACGACGTCTGGCGAAAGTGAAGCCGGATCTCTTCATCGCTCGCCAGGGCATTAAATTAAAGTTTAATGATTTTCAGCAGACGACGCAGGAACACGTCTGGCCGCGCTTAAATAAAGACGATTTAATTGCAACCGCGCGTAAAACCTGGGATGAGCGTCGGGGAGGGCGGGGAGTTCGGCTGGTGGGATTACACGTGACGCTGCTGGATCCGCAGCTCGAGAGACAACTGTTGTTAGGACTCTAACCTGGATTATTTGCCGGACAGAGGCGTTAACGCCGCCATCCGGCAATGTATTACAGAGAGTTATTTCGCCGGAATAGATTTCAACAGCTCAGTCAGCAGCGTCCAGTAATGGCCGACGCTTTCAATATGAACCTGTTCATCCGGGGAGTGCGGACCGGTGATGGTTGGCCCGATGGATACCATGTCCATATCCGGATACGGTTTCTTGAACAGACCGCATTCCAGACCTGCGTGGATAATCTGGATGTTCGGCGTCTTGTTGAACAGACGCTGATAGGTTTCACGCACCAGATGCATCACTGGGGAGTTAGCGTCCGGTTGCCAGCCAGGATACGCGCCTTTGGCTTCGGTTTTTGCACCAGCCAGCTTGCCCAGAGAATCCAGCATACTCACGACATAGTCTTTACCGCTGTCGATCAGCGAGCGAACCAGGCAGTGAATCTGCACGTTATCGTCAGTCATAGTGACAACGCCGACGTTCAGGGAGGTTTCCACAACGCCTTTCGCCACATCTGAATTACGGATCACACCGTTTGGTGTGGCGTTCAGCAGGCGAACAAAGGTATCGCGAGACTGAGCAGTCAGCGCGGCTTTATCATTGGCAACAGCATCCAGCAACAGAGCCAGATTCTTCTCTTTTGCTGCCAGTTCGTTTTTCAGGATGTCCTGATAAGTGTTCACCAGCGCTTTTAACGCATCGACTTTATCTGCGGCAACGGCGAGGGTAGCAAAGGCTTCACGTGGAATCGCGTTACGCAGCGTACCGCCGTTGAAATCAACCAGACGCAGATCCAGCTCTTCAGCGTGGCCTGCCAGGAAACGTACCAGCAGCTTGTTAGCATTACCGAGGCCAACGTGAATTTCGCCACCGGAGTGACCACCCTTCAGACCTTTTAACGTCAGCTTAAAGCTCTGGAAACCAGCTGGAATGGCTTCACGAGATAGCGGCAGGTTAGAGGTAAAGTCGATCCCCCCGGCGCAACCCATGTAGATCTCACCTTCTTCTTCGGAGTCGGTGTTGATCAGAATGTCTGCCTGCAGCCAGTTAGCTTGCAGACCAAACGCGCCGTCCATACCTGCTTCTTCAGTCATGGTCAGCAGAACTTCCAGCGGGCCGTGGACGACATTGTCATCAGCCAGAACCGCCAGCGCAGAGGCCATACCGATACCGTTATCTGCACCCAGAGTGGTGCCGCGGGCTTTCACCCATTCGCCGTCGATATAAGGCTGGATAGGATCTTTAGTGAAGTCGTGGACGGTGTCGTTGTTTTTCTGCGGCACCATATCCAGGTGCGCTTGCAGAACGACCGGCTTGCGGTTTTCCATTCCTGCGGTAGCGGGTTTACGAATCAGGATATTACCGACCTGATCGCGCTCGACGTGAAAACCTTTCTCTTTGGCCCAGCTCAGAATGTGTTCAGCGAGCTGCTCTTCATGATAGGACGGATGAGGAATAGAACAGATTTTAGCAAAAATATCCCACAGCGGTTGTGGAGATAATTGAGACAGTTCAGACACGTTGAGTCTCCTTGGCGATGTCCTACAAAATTGACTTGCAGGCCACAGGGTTAGCAGAATTAAAAACACCACAAGTCAGGCTTGCGAGATGCGATTGAGAATACCACTTTCTCTGCTCGCGGGTAGTATAAAGCATGCAAAAAGAGGCGTGGATTCCGCTAAACACTGGTTTTTAGTGCGTCAGATCTCTATAATCTCGCGCAACCTATTTCCCCCTCGAACACTTTTTAAGCCGTAGATAAACAGGCTGGGACACTTCACATGAGCGAAAAATACGTCGTCACCTGGGACATGTTGCAAATTCATGCACGTAAACTGGCGAGCCGCCTGATGCCTTCTGAACAATGGAAAGGCATCATTGCCGTTAGCCGTGGTGGTCTGGTGCCGGGCGCATTGCTGGCGCGTGAATTGGGTATTCGTCATGTTGATACCGTATGTATCTCCAGCTACGATCACGATAACCAGCGCGAACTGAAAGTGCTGAAGCGTGCCGAAGGTGACGGTGAAGGTTTCATCGTTATTGATGACCTCGTTGACACCGGTGGTACCGCCGTTGCCATTCGCGAAATGTACCCTAAAGCACATTTCGTCACCATCTTCGCTAAACCAGCAGGCCGCCCGCTGGTGAATGATTATGTAGTTGATATCCCTCAGGATACCTGGATTGAGCAACCGTGGGATATGGGCGTGGTGTTCGTCCCGCCAATTTCTGGTCGCTAATCAATAACGCTTTCAACGCCTGGCCATGCCGGGCGTTGTTCTTTATTAAGCCCCATCAGGTTACAATGCGCCTTAGTGAGTATTCATGGAGGCCGCAAGAATGTCACAGGCTAACCTCAGCGAAGTTCTGTTTAAACCCCGCTTCAAACACCCTGAAACGTCAACGCTTGTTCGTCGTTTTAATCACGGTGCGCAGCCGTCCGTGCAATCGGCTCTGGATGGAAAAACAATCCCGCACTGGTATCGCATGGTTAACCGTCTGATGTGGATCTGGCGTGGTGTCGATCCGCGTGAAATCCTTGAAGTGCAGGCTCGTATCGTCATGAGCGAAGCGGAGCGCACGGATAAAGAGCTCTACGACACGGTAATTGGTTACCGTGGTGGGAACTGGATATATGAGTGGGCAAAGCAGGCGATGGACTGGCAACAAAAAGCCGCCCAGGAACAGGACCCACAAATTAGCGGACGCCACTGGTTGCACGCATCCACGCTGTACAACATTGCTGCTTATCCGCACCTGAAAGGCGACGAGCTGGCAGAACAAGCTCAGGCCCTCGCGAATCGCGCCTATGAAGAGGCAGCTCAGCGCTTGCCCGGCACACTGCGTGAAATGGAATTTGCCGTCACTGGCGGCGCGCCCATCACGGCATTTTTACATATGCCAAAAGGTGACGGTCCGTTCCCGACCGTATTGATGTGCGGTGGTCTGGATTCAATGCAAACGGACTACTACACCCTGTATGAGCGCTATTTCGCCCCACGTGGTATTGCGATGCTGACGCTGGACATGCCTTCGGTCGGATTCTCATCTAAATGGAAACTGACACAGGATTCCAGTCTGCTTCATCAGCATGTTTTAAAAGCACTGCCTAATATTCCGTGGGTGGATCATACCCGTGTAGCTGCGTTTGGTTTTCGCTTTGGCGCTAACGTGGCAGTACGCCTGGCGTATCTTGAACCTTCGCGCCTGAAAGCGGTGGCCTGCCTTGGGCCGGTGGTTCATGCGCTGCTCAGTGACCCACAGCGTCAGGCTTCTGTTCCTGAAATGTATCTTGACGTGTTGGCCAGTCGCCTGGGTATGCACGATGCCTCAGATGAAGCGCTGCGGGTTGAGCTAAATCGCTATTCATTAAAAGTACAAGGCCTGCTGGGAAGACGCTGCCCAACACCGATGCTTTCGGGATTCTGGAAAAACGATCCGTTCAGCCCGGAAGAGGAGTCTCGCTTAATCGCATCTTCATCTTCTGACGGTAAGCTACTGGAGATCCCGTTCAATCCGGTGTATCGGAATTTTGACAAAGCGTTGCAAGAAATAACCGGGTGGATCAATCATAGATTGTGTTAATAGATTGCTAAATTTTATTGATTTGGTAAAACAGTTGCTTCACCTAAGGAGATCGCAATGACGTTACCGAGTGGGCACCCGAAAAGTAGATTGATCAAGAAATTCACCGCGCTTGGCCCGTACATCCGGGAAGGGCAGTGCGAAGATAATCGGTTTTTTTTCGATTGTCTGGCTGTTTGCGTCAACGTGAAACCCGCACCGGAGAAACGTGAATTCTGGGGCTGGTGGATGGAGCTGGAGGCACAGGAAAAACGCTTTACGTACAGCTACCAGTTTGGTTTGTTTGATAAAGACGGCAACTGGACTGCCGTGCCGATTAAAGAGACTGAAGTGGTAGAGCGGCTGGAATACACCTTGCGTGAGTTCCATGAAAAATTGCGTGGGCTGTTAACGTCGCTGAATCTGGCGCTGGAACCTGCTGACGATTTTAAGGATGAACCGGTTAAATTAACGGCATAATGAACAGTAAAATGCCGGATGGCGGCGCAACCCCATCCGGCATTTTTTATGCTATATCAGAACTGGTAGGTCATACCCACCGCGACGATATCATCGTTGTTGATGGCCAGCTTATTATCGCTATCCAGCTGGTTGATTTTATAATCAACAAAGGCCGACATATTTTTGTTGAAATAATATGTTGCACCAACATCGATATAATTCACCAGATCTTCATTGCCTACGCCTTCAATATCTTTGCCTTTCGACAACACATAACCTAGTGACGGACGCAGACCAAAGTCAAATTGATACTGGACAACCGCTTCGAAGTTTTGTGTTTTGTTGGCAAAGCCACCGGAAATAGGTGTCATATTGCGTGTTTCAGAATACATTGTCGCAATATAAATATCGTTGGCATCATATTTTAAGCCCGTGGCCCAGGCTTCCGCTTTATCACCTGTCCCGCGGCTTTGCAGATTTTGCTGATTCGTACGATCGGAATTGGTGTAAGCGCCGCTGATAGCGAAATCGCTGCCGCCAAAGTCGTAGGTCACAGAAGTACCAAAACCATCACCGTTTTGTTTCTTCACATCGCGGTCCTGGTTTTTGCCCTGGTATTGCAGGGTGAGATCCAGACCATCTACAACGCCGAAGAAGTCTGTGTTACGGTAAGTCGCCAGGCCGCTGGCGCGCTTGGTCATGAAGTTATCGGTCTGTGCGGAAGAGTCGCCACCGAATTCCGGGAACATATCCGTCCACGCTTCTACGTCGTACAGCGCGCCCAGATTACGGCCATAATCAAAGGAACCGAGATTTTTTAATTTCAGACCGGCGAAGGCCAGACGCGTTTTTTGCTGGTTTGAATCGCTTTCGGCTTTATTGCCCGCGAACTCTGCTTCCCAACGACCATAACCCGTCAGTTGATCGTTAATTTGCGTTTCGCCTTTAAAACCTAAACGGATATAGCTCTGATCGCCGTCTTTGCTGTCATAATCCGTCATGTAGTGCATGGCTTTTACCTTGCCATACAAATCCAGTTTATTCCCGTTCTTGTTATAGATTTCTGCTGCCTGTACAGATGTCGATGCAACAATACCCATCACCACTAATGCCAGAGTGCTCTTTTTCATTTTCATTCCTGATTTAAAGTACGCGCTTAAATTTTTCTGGGTGTGATCCCCGTTTAAAAACAGGATGGTTTTTATCGTCCGGGAATGAACGTTTTATGACAAAGTAAGAATATTTTTAAAAAAGGATGTTTTTTTATTTCTGTAATAAATGCGTCAAAGTCTGCCGCTACGCTTGCTGATCCTGCGCAATAAAATTTCATGCTTTGTGCGCTGGTTGTTGGCAACCGGGGCCAGTCCTGCTAAAACGTTCGTTTGATATCATTTTCCCCAATTTTGAATGGCAGAGAATCATGAGTGACAGCCAGACGCTGGTGGTAAAACTTGGCACCAGTGTGTTAACAGGCGGATCGCGCCGTCTGAACCGTGCCCACATCGTAGAACTGGTTCGCCAGTGTGCGCAGTTACATGCCGCAGGGCATCGCATTGTTATCGTTACCTCGGGCGCTATTGCCGCCGGACGTGAGCATCTTGGTTATCCAGAACTCCCGGCAACCATTGCTTCTAAACAGTTGTTGGCGGCGGTAGGGCAAAGCCGATTGATTCAACTGTGGGAACAGCTGTTTTCGATTTACGGTATCCATATCGGGCAGATGCTGCTGACGCGTGCGGATATGGAAGACAGAGAGCGTTTCCTTAACGCCCGCGATACGTTGCGCGCGTTGCTGGATAACAACATTGTTCCCGTCATCAATGAGAATGACGCTGTTGCGACCGCGGAAATTAAAGTCGGTGACAATGACAACCTCTCGGCGCTGGCGGCGATTCTGGCCGGGGCCGATAAGCTGCTGCTGCTCACCGATCAGCAGGGGCTGTTTACTGCTGACCCACGTACCAACCCGCAGGCAGAACTGATTAAAGATGTTCACGGCATTGATGATGCGCTGCGTGCCATTGCCGGGGACAGTGTTTCTGGTCTGGGAACGGGCGGCATGGGCACTAAGCTCCAGGCTGCAGACGTTGCCTGCCGCGCCGGCATCGATACCATTATTGCCGCGGGCAGCAAGCCTGGCGTCATTGGCGATGTGATGGAAGGTATTTCCGTCGGCACACGTTTTCATGCCCAGGCCTCTCCGCTGGAGAACCGTAAACGCTGGATTTTTGGTGCTCCACCTGCTGGGGAAATTACCGTCGATGAAGGCGCAACCTCAGCCATTCTGGAGCGCGGTAGTTCATTACTGCCAAAAGGTATTAAAAGCGTGACAGGTAACTTTTCTCGTGGTGAAGTGATTCGTATCTGCAATCTCGAAGGGCGTGATATTGCCCACGGAGTTACCCGCTATAACAGCGACGCGCTACGCCGTATTGCCGGACACCACTCACAACAGATTGACGCGATTCTTGGCTATGAATACGGCCCGGTTGCCGTCCATCGCGATGATATGATCACCCGTTAAGGAGCAGGCATATGCTGGAAAAAATGGGCATTGCTGCCAAAGCAGCGTCATACAAACTGGCGCTACTCTCCAGCCGCGAAAAAAACCGCGTGCTGGAAAAAATTGCTGATGAACTGGAAGCACAAACGGAAAGCATACTCAGTGCGAACAAGCAGGATGTCGATCAGGCACGTGAAAACGGTCTGAGCGAGGCGATGCTTGACCGCCTGGCGTTGACTCCCGCGCGTCTGAAAGCGATCGCTGACGATGTACGCCAGGTCTGTAATCTCGCAGACCCGGTAGGGCAGGTGATGGACGGTGGTCTGCTGGATAGCGGCCTGCGTCTGGAGCGCCGCCGCGTTCCTCTGGGCGTAATTGGCGTGATTTATGAAGCTCGTCCTAACGTGACGGTTGATGTGGCCTCTCTGTGCCTGAAAACAGGCAATGCGGCGATCCTGCGTGGCGGGAAAGAGACTTACCGCACTAATGCGGCGACCGTCGCGGTGATTCAGAAGGCGCTGGAAGCCTGTGGCTTACCGGCAGCGGCCGTACAGTCGATTGATAACCCGGATCGAGCTCTGGTCACTGAAATGCTGCGTATGGATAAGTATATCGATATGCTGATCCCTCGCGGTGGCGCGGGCTTGCACAAGCTATGTCGCGAGCAGTCGACGATCCCGGTAATCACTGGCGGAATTGGTGTCTGTCATATCTATGTTGATGATAGCGCTGAGATAGCACCGGCGCTGAAGATTATTGTTAACGCTAAAACCCAGCGTCCAAGCACCTGTAATACCGTTGAAACGCTGCTGGTGCATCAGAATATCGCTGAACGTTTTCTGCCTGCGCTGAGCAAGCAGATGGCGGAAAGCGGTGTGACGTTACATGCAGACGAGGCGGCGCTGGCATCACTGCAAGCGGGACCTGCCAACGTGGTGGCGGTAAAAGCGCAAGAGTACGATGATGAATTTCTGTCGCTGGATCTGAACGTGAAAATCGTTACCGATCTGGATGATGCCATCGCCCATATCCGTGAGCACGGTACTCAGCATTCCGATGCGATCCTGACGCGAACCCTGCGTAATGCCGATCGTTTCGTTAATGAAGTGGACTCTTCCGCTGTGTATGTTAACGCCTCTACCCGTTTCACCGACGGTGGCCAGTTTGGACTGGGCGCAGAAGTCGCCGTAAGTACGCAAAAATTACACGCGCGTGGCCCGATGGGGCTGGAAGCGCTGACCACATACAAGTGGGTAGGCTTTGGTGACGACACGATTCGTGCGTAATTGAAACCGGGTGATGCAAAAATAGGCGTTTGATTCGCAAGGTTAATGCATCGCCCGGTTAGTTTTACCTTTTACCCCTAATCCGCATTTGTTTTAGTTCTGCATTTTATTAATCATCCCATCCAGACGGATTTTTATCCATGCTCTCCTCTGTGTCAGAAAGGTAATATTTCACAGAATTTTCTCGCGCAGGCATGAATTTTCCTGACCTGCGGTTCATGTATTGTTTCCATGGTCCGATCTATTAGAATCAGTCTCATTTTTATGAGGAGTTGTTGCGTGAAATCGGATATTCACAAACATAGCATTCCTGTTGTGCCGCTCGGCAACCCGTTTCCCCCCCGCCATTGCTCGCTGTGTCCAAAGGGATCGGCGATTGATCGTGATAATGAATATAGATTAATAGACAAAAGAAGAAAGTTTAAAGCGGGTGACACAATTGCTCGGCAGGATGAAGCTGCGGACATGTTTTTTGTTATTCATGAGGGGTACTGCAAGTCCAGCGTGGAATGTGGCGATAACGTTTTTATCAGTCGCTTTTATGTTCCGGGAGATATTATGGCGCTGGATGCTGTTGAAGGCAGAACGTATCTGACAACTATCAAGGCCGCAACGGCTGCAGAGGTATGCCATATTGATATTGCGCGGTTGTTCAAGGTAGCAGAAAAGGACACTTCAGTTGCTGCGGCAGTCATCAAGTTTCTCTGCAGGGATAATGGATTCATTGTTGAAAAAAGGCGGCGTTACGCAAATAAACACGCTGAGGCCAGAATTGCTGCTTTCCTGGTGGAGTTTTACGAGATGCATTTACGGATTGGCAGGCCAGAAACGACGCTTAAGTTGCCATTCTCTCGGGAGGAAATTGCCAGCTATCTCGATCTAAAAATTGAAACTGTCAGCCGCTCATTAAAATCACTCGAACAACAAAATTTGATTACCTTACATCGGGTACGCACGGTAACTATAAATAGTTATCTGGGTTTAAAAGGTTTTAGCTAAATCTCTCTTCGCCGGGCATTATTTATCTCTTGATACACTAGGAATATTCTATTTATGTGGAAAATTCCTAGTTTTATTTTTGTGAAATAATTATCAATTCGAATACTAATCCTACAGGTTATCGTCTTTTTTATAAGAATATTCCCCTCATCTAAATATTTCATGAGAATTTTCTTGTTGGGTTAAAAATTTATCATAATTGCAACAAATAATAAGCATTATAGAGAAAGCATGGAGGTGTTAATTATCTTTATGTTTTGTAAGGATTTTGATGGGATTATATTTGTATGATCTTTTTGATATTTATCAAAAATATAAAAAAGATAAATTGTTTGGCATTTCTTATTTTCTCGGATGATAATTCTGAAATTTGGTGTGTTATGAGTAATTATGTCTTAGGAAACTTCTTAGAGAGTTTTTTTGCGGGAAAATTCTTATTTTTTTTGTAATTTTGCGTTTCAGGGTTTGTTGAGATGTTATTTGATTCAACTGATAATTTTTTGGCGCGGCAATTCTGGCTCGCAATTAATGGAACCGCTGGAGTGACTTAATAATAAGACTCGGTGGTGAGTTTGTTCTTAGGAGAAGATAAAAATGAAAAAATTATTATTAGTAACCTCTCTGGCTTCTGTATTTGTTGCGGCAAATGCAATGGCAGATGTTACTGCTTCTGCAACGGCCTCGTGGGACGCGACGGCAACAAAAGATACCACCAGCATGTTGGTTGTCACCCCGCTGAACTCTTTGACTTTCCAGTATGCTGAAGGACTGAATGCATTCAACTCTCAAGACGGTGCTTTTGATGTGACCATTCAGGGTCAGGAGACGGCAACTGATTTTGAGCTGACAGCTCAGATCATTAGCAACACTCTGACCAACGCCAGTGGTGATGCTTCTACACTGAACGTAGGGGTGGCATGGAATGGCACCGCGCTGACTAATGCATCAGATACTGTCCTGGTAAACTCCAGCTCAACTTCTGGTCTTGAAAGCCTGATGGCTGATGGTGCTTATAACGGCACCGCCCGTGTCAGCGATCAATCCAACTTCAAATTCACCATCGCGTCAGCGACTTCCAATGGTAGTACGCAGGTAACGGATTACTCTGAACTGCCGGACGGTTATTGGACTGGTGATGTAAAAGTACAGTTCAATGCAACCTGGACGACTCCGGCTGCCTAAGCAATAAAAATTCGGGAGAATTTTTTCTCCCGAATTTATCAGGAATGGTGTCATGAAAAAATATTTACCGGCAGCAATGTTGGTAGGGTTAGTAGCATCTTTTCCCGGATGGGCAATTAATGTCGGTGAAATCACATCGATAATGACTTCTGCTGAGAGTTCATTATCGAAAGAAATTACCAATACGACAGACTCGGCACGTTATGTCAGCGTTTCGGTAAAACAATTGTCATCTCCTTTGGCGGGTGGTGTCGAAATAAAACCTGTTAATTCCGGAGAATTACTCTCTACACCAGCCAATCTAATTCTCCCTGGTCAGGCGAAGGATGTGTTTCGCTTTTTTTATAAAGGGCCAGCAGATGATATTGAGCGTTATTATCGTCTGCAATGGGTAGATGAACCGGTGACCGAGAGCGCGGAAACTCGGGCAAATAAAATGGCTGTTGCAACAGCGTCAGCTGAAATTGGCACTATCCTGGTGGTCGCTCCGCGAAAAGAACATTTTGAATATAGCCGAAATGGCGACGTTATTACCAATACTGGCAATGTTTCGTTTCGCGTGATCGCCTATGGGGCTTGTAAGGATAAGGCTCGTGATCAGGGGCGAGGCTGTCGCGAACGTTATTACATTATGCCTGGTACGAAAATAAAATTACAGTTTACCGACATTAGCAATAGTCGTTCACGCATCGGTATCTGGCACGGTAAGCAGTTTATTACAGTGAAGTGATGGTCAATAGCAGCCATCTGTACGGGATAAATAAAAATACCGGAATGTAAGGATGCATATGACAACAACAAATATTGTCGGCGGTAGCATTTGTTTTTTTCTTGCGCTGACACCAGGATTTTCACATGCAGCCCCAGTAAAAGTGGGCAATTACGTTATTCCCAGCGCTTTCGCCCGTTCACTGGAGCAGGGAATGACGGTGCCGGTATATATTCGTTACAACGAGACTGACGAGAAAAGTCAGCAAAAAATTGCCGATGCGGTGATTTCGCTTGTTGATGGCAATATTACAGTAAAAGCTCTGACTCTCGCTGAATTGCCTAATAATGCGGTGTTATCTGGAAAAACACGCGCGATGGTGGAAAAAATTCGTGATGTGAAATTTCATGATAACACGAATATAGGGCTATCAGATGACGCGCGCCTGCAACTCAATGTCTCTTCATTTCACCTGGAGATGATTGTCAGCAAAGATGCCTTAACTGAAGCGATTGTCGCGCGAAGCAGTCTGCTTGGACCTTCCAGCGTGGACTCTCTCTCTAACGTCCTGAACTATAACTTTGGTTCTTACTACAACGATTATCGTAACGGCAGCAGTACCCGCAGCTATCTGACGATGGACAACACAACATCGCTGCGTGAACACCATATCAACATTAATGGTTCGTTCTACGGCATAGGTGACAGCAATGGTACCAGTAAACTATACCGTGCGATGTATGAGCGCGATTATGAAGGGTATCGACTGGCGCTAGGGATGCTGGACACCTGGAATGTCCAGTCGATTGCCAGCCTGAATGCGCTTAATGGCGGTAAAATTTATGGCGTGAGCTACGGAAACAAAGGAAGTACCGTTGTTGAAAATACCGCGCTTTCGCTCACACCGATCACCGTATTTTTGCCAGCAGCTGGTGAAGTTCATGTATTCCGTGACGGGCGTTTGCTCAGCGTACAGAACTTTAATATGGGCAGCTATGAAATTGATACTAGTCGTTTTCCGTATGGTGTTTATGACGTCACGGTAGATATCGTGGTTAATGGCCGGACAATTAATAGTCGTATTAGCCGGGTTAATAAAATCTTTGCACGTCAACAAGCTGCCGGAATTGATCAGCTCTCATGGCAGATTTTTGGTGGCTCACTGGATTACGACCGTGTGAGCTATAAACGTAACCATTATCGGGATTTGGGCAGTGAGCAGACCTGGATTGCCGGAGGGGCTGCATCGGTGACGCTGGCGATATTGTCGGGATTAGGTCTGAAATCGACGATCTACGGCTTTGACAATAATATGGTCAATGAAACGGACGTCACGCTCAATGTGAATGAATACGTAAGCATTGGCAATCAGACGCTGGTGGCGAACGATTCGTCATGGCGAAACATCAGTAACATCAATCTCAATGTACCTGAGGGATATGGTTCTCTTTGGGCATCTCGTGAAGATAGTAAAATTGGCGATCGTCTGCCCATGCAGGAGCGTGACAATTATTCCATTGGTGGAACTCTTAACCTCGGAAAGTTTATTCCTCATGGAGGCTCGCTTACTGTTAGTCAGACGGAGAATCGTTACTCGGGAAATAAATACCGTAACCTGGACTACAGCACAACCCTTTATTCTGGCAGATATGCCTCAGTTGGGTTACGTGCAGGTATTCAACGCTATTACTACAACAACCGAAATGACGATGGACGTCAGGAACGTTATGTCAGCCTGGATTTATCGTTACCGTTGGCTTCGTGGTTGAGCATGGGGGTCTCCCGGGATCGCTATGGCAGCACCCAGGGTAATCTCAGTGCACGAAAGCAGTATGCTGAAGGCCCCATTAAGTCGGTCGGATTGTCGGCATCAACACGTCTGAGTGGTGAACAGTATTACGATAACAATTACTCTATAAACGGGAATCTGAGTTATGACACGAAATATAACGCAGGCACCGTATCGGTAACGCGTTCCGCAGACAACTCCACCAATATGAACTTCTCTTCTCAAGGTTCCCTGGCGTGGGCAGGTAAAGATTTTGGTCTGAGTAAAGAGAGGCAGCGGTCTGGCGTCATTGTGAAAACAGATTTGACCGGCGAGGGGAAACTGGCTGCGAAGATTAATAACCGTAATTATATTCTCAGCGGCAAATCAAATTTCATTGCACTGCCGCCTTATGCTCGGTACAAGCTGGAGATCCTCAATGATAAAAACTCTGAAGATAGCTTCGATATTGTTTCAGGGCGTAAGCAGGAACTGACGCTATATCCGGGCAACGTGGGTGTTATCAACCCTGAAGTGAAAAGCATGGTCACCGTATTCGGGCGTATTCGTTACCCCAATGGGCAGTTGGCTGCAAATACCGATATCCATAACCACATCGGTAAAACGCGTACGGATGAAAAGGGTGAGTTTGCTATCGATATCGATAAGAAGTATCCGGTCATTACGTTAATTTCAGCCAATGGCAGCATATGCGAAGCCGATCTCGATTTGGAAAAAACACGCGGTGCAGCGTGGGTTGGTGATGTGAAATGTGCAACGCAAACCACGATGGCGCAGAGGTAATAAAATGAAAGTATTAATTAAATTAGCTACTGTAATCTGTGCTGTGGGGAGTTTCGCGCCTGTGCCTGCTTTGGCTTTGAATGCAATCTCTTCCGGCTCAGTCAGTAATAACTATTTGTTTATTGAAAATGCCATTGATAGTGAATACTTTATTACCCCCTCGTTACTCGATCCGCGTTTCAGCGGGTCAAACACGTGGATAAAATACGGTACCTCTCAGGTGAGTCTCGGGTATTTAGGTTTTGTCGGCTGGACTGCGCCTGGAAATTATTATCAGGACATGTGGATTGATAATTCCCCGATTAATGGACCTTTTCGGGGGATCCGTTGTTATAGTGGCACCCAGTGTCCATCAACTGGGTTTATTGCCGGGCAAGGCACTGACAAAAACGGTTTTTATCATGCGCAAGTAGGGTCTGTCGCCGGCGTTATTGGTGGCGCCTACGGATTCGCCTCTCTGACTGATACTGCCTATGAATACTTTCGTAATGTGCCTACCGGTAGCAGCGAAACCTATGTGTTCAACCGCTGTTATACTTCTGTAAATTATGATTATTCTTCCGGGCAACGCTGCAAAGACCAATCCACTGGATTATGGAATTACGTTAATTACACGTTAACCAAACGCGGGCATCTGTCACTTGTTTCGACTAATGCATTTCAAGAACTTTGGGTTGCCAGCGACGGTACCCCGAGCATTACCAAAGACTCCGGTTATTGCGAGCTTGGCGTGGTAGGTAGCACAGACGGCGTGATTTGCAAAATGGTGAGTTTTAACCTGCAACAAACGGCAAACCTAACCACCTACTTAACATTTCGCGCTTATGTTGACACGGCGATGCTTGGTTTTACACCAGGAGCGGCCACAGTGAGATACTCCGGGAATGGTTCAAACTGGTATAACTATAATACTTCAACTGTTTATTCCAACGTTTTCACGACTTCTGGAGAGTACATTTATATTTTTCTGTCGAAAGCATTTCTGAAAAATCTCGTTGATTCAGGTATCAGCATTACTAACAGTCAACCGTTTACCTTCGGTTTTTATAATAGCCTAACACCAGAGTCAGGGCACTACCAGTTTACCCCTTCGCTACAGCTCAATATTGTGCCGAAGGAGTATGGGATCAGTATCATCTCTTCGGATAACACCGCTTCTGCGAGCGGCAGTGGCACGATTGGCGATGCCGCTCCTATTGAAATGGATTACACCGTAACCGTCTCGGGTCCCCGTCAGGCCGATAGCATTACGGCACAAGTTATCGGGGAGAGTACGACGATAAATAGCGTGCCTTACTGCCTGTTTACCTCCACGCAAGGAGGACTGTCCGTCCCAATCCCCGCCTTTCTTCAGTACAACAGTCAATCGGGGGGCGTGGTGCAGAAACGAAATAGCTGTAGTGAAGCGGCAATCAACATGAGTGATGCGCAGTGGCAACAGACGCCCTGGGACGCAAATAACAACGATGACGGAAGTTACTATGCTACTGATTTGAAGTTGCTTTTCCCAATGAATGATTCGCGTTCGATGTTAACCGTTACCGGTACAGACTGGGAAGGTGTCGTCAGTGCCAGTGGTGAGATAAAAGTAACGGCGAATTGGGTGGGAGTGACGCCATGAGCCACTGCCGTCTGGCACTTAGATGGGCATTTATCTTTCTTTCCGGGCTGGCTGCATTCTCCGCACAGGCTGTCTACCTGGAGTCGACTATTTATGAGATGCCATCGGATAAATCGTTTATCAGCAAACGAATCTATAACGATAGCCAGAAACAGAATTTGTATAGTATTGGCGCAGTAAAAATTGATAAACCGGGACCGGGAGGTGAAAACAGAAGTGCCATTGCTGAAGGCGAACTTCTGTTTACACCGCTGAGTTTTTCACTGGCACCGCAGGCGAGCGAGTTTTTTAAGATTTTCTACCGTGGTCCGCAGGATGATAAAGAACGCTATTACCGAATTCTGTTTCGCGAAATGCCGATAACGTTGTTTATCGAGCGTAATCAAGAGAAAGGAGGGCAGGCTCTCCCTGTCATCGCTATGGACACAATATTGGTTGTTCGCCCAAGGGAAATGAATCTGGCTTATACCATTGATGAGGCAAACGGGACACTGAAAAACACCGGGAATACTTTTTTTAAAATCATCATACACCAGGGGTGCAACTCAACCGATGATGAAGCCACCATGCGTTATGTGTTACCGGGGGAAAGCTGGCATAGTAACGAACTGAAATCAAAAAACCGAAAATTTATCGTTGCGCTGCAGAAATACATACCTGTGGGCCAGGGGTGCTTCAAACTCAATCAATAGTTAGCATTGAGTCTGATCTGATATGCCATGATTAGATATTGAACCTATACTGTAACCATCTATATAAAATGTAGTAATCAGCTCAGCACAGATGAGGCTATGGTTATTTGTTTTCAATATCACGGTATTTAAGAGCCAGTAGTATGAAAAGTATAATTAATGATCAGGTTGAGTATGATTCCACCAGCAAAAGCCTGAAACATCGCGATACTACAATAATCCTTTCGGCGTCTACAGTGAGACTACTTGAGTTATTCATTGCCCATAAAAATCAACAACTCCATCGCGATTTTATCATTGAAGAAGTATGGGAAAAGCATGGTATGGCTCCATCGGGTCATAGTCTTAATAAAAGTATCAGTATTTTGCGAAAAGCCTTTAGTGAGTTGGGGGCGGGAAATCCCATTGAAACGCTGCCCCGGCAGGGATTTTTGTTCCATGCTTCGATCTGCGACGAATCGGCATCTTCCAGTGGGGATGAAGTTGTGAGTTTGGTATCTGAAACGGAAAAAGTGATCTCATCCGTAAGACCTAAGCGTAAAAATATTATGCTGCTCATTTTATTATTTTTTTTACTTGGGAGTATTTTTTTCATATTGCCAGTTTTTAATTCAGGCACCACGAATTTTATCTATATTAGGGCAATAGGTGATTGTGAACTTTATACTGCAGATGACAATAACGCTGATAAAACTAAAGCGTTTTTATCTTCTGATATGTGGCGAAAAGTGAATGCGGTTTGTCATGATGGTAAGAAAACGATTGTTTTTTATGATGACAATAATTTATCAGCAGGTAACTCTCTTAAAGAGAACTTTCTCGGAATTTGTTCGCTAGGTAAAGGAGGTGCTGCCCATGAATGCGAAAACTTTATTTATTAGTGTGGGGGGCATCCTTGCAATAATAGCAGCATTCTATCTTTATCATCATCATGATTCGGAGACGCTGACCTGTTCTGCCAAAAATTATCTGCATCTGGAGGCGCAAACTCAGGGTGTAAAGATTGAAGGTGAAGTTCTGCTGGTTTTTCGTATTTCTTCCGCTACAAAAGGGAGGGTATCTCAGGTGGGAAGCCTTAATGTTCAGGGTAAACATTACGCCGTAGATCGTAATGTCGAATTGAACTTTATAGGTAAAGATCGCGATGGATACCTACAGACCCGCCGCGTGGCCACTGTCAAAAATAAAAATGATAATGTCCCTGATGAAGTTACAGACCTGCTCATGTCACGTCAGGATATTTTCTATTACAAGATCATTCATATCGCGGGAAATGTTTATGCGATAAGAGATCTGCGACGTACGCTCATGGTTTGTCGGGCAGCATGAATTGCAATAAAGTATTATTTCCACGGTTGTTTGTGGTTGTATATTTTGTTGCTGTTTGAATTGTGGTTTTTTATTTTGCCTTGCTGTGAAAGTGAGTAAAAGGATTTGTACTTATAAAACATTAGGAATTTTCCTTTTTTAATATTTAAAATGGCCTTACCATTTGTTGGGAATACTCATGTGGATAATCGTGATTATAAACTCTGAAACTACGTGATATGACTTATGGATAAAGTTAATTTGCGAATCGCATTATAATTGCTGGAGGCTGAAGGTGTTGTATATTCTCTCGTTTATAAAACGAGGGACCTGCTATGCCATAAATTTAAGTTGGTGGTAACTATGAATACGAAAAAGGTTTTTCTGCTCAGTTATGATATTTTTCTTTTCTCAGGAATAAAAGCATGGTTGCCAAATCTGGTGTTGGTCGATGCGCGGACATTTATTTCTGGTACGCCGTCAGTTACTCTACAATATCCGTCCTGTTTGCTGGTTATCGATAACCGGTTACCATTATTCCTGGTCAGAAAGTGGTTCCAGAGAAACAGTACACAGTTTATCAATATAAATTGCATTGTTCTTCGGATGAATGAAACCCGTCCTGTTAATCGGGGGTACGAGGAGTATGCCTTTATTAATGGACGGGAGTTGTCGGATCAATTGATTTCTCAGCTAAGAGCCAATCTAATGGAACCCAATGAGGTTGTGGAAGTCACTAAAGGTTCAACAATGTTTACTTTTCATTTGACTGAATTTGAAGAGGAAATGCTGTATGCATCATTCACAAAAGAAAAGTTGCACGATTTCTGTATTGCTAACTCGCTAACAATTAAGTCAGTGTATCGATATCGGGAAAGAATTACTGCCCGACTAGGATTTTCTCATTTTAATGAGGTTGTCATTTTTTTGACCAGGAATAATTTATTGCATGAAGATTATCCGACAAACAGTCATTCTGAAGAAAATATAATTTACGGCGATGCATATGATGCCTCAGATTCTAGTAGACTGAGTATGGCAATAAGGAATGAAGAAATCATTCCTTATTTTCAACCCATCGTAAATATTAGTGGGGACGTCTGTGGCGTTGAGGTTTTAGCTCGCTGGCCACAGGGGCATAACTATGCCATTTCTCAGCGTGAGTTTATTCCGCTGGCAGAGAAAAGTGGTTTAATTAATGAGCTGACGAGCTATTTAATGACCACCGTTGCGCGTGTACTGGTCGATGGAGGTGAGGGTATCAATAAAACTCTATTCGTCTCATTTAATGTTAGTCCATCTGGTTTAAGCAACCCCGTCTTTTATTGGGAATGCCTTAATTTCATGGAAATAACGCAAAGGCTACCGATTAAATTGATGATTGAAATAACCGAAAACCAGACCCTCACTATCACTCCGGCAATCAAAGAGCTGATACGATCACTGAGAAACAGAGGGGTGCTGTTTGCTTTAGATGATTTTGGGACTGGATACGCTAACCTCTGCTATCTCAATGAGTTAGAACTTGATGTTATAAAAATTGACAAAACGTTCATCAAGGCTATTAAAGAGGTTGAGCAACATATTCCTATGCTCGAGTCAATCATTCACCTTTCCGGACTATTGGGATTGCGTATGGTCGCGGAGGGCGTTGAATACGGCTATCAGCAGCAGTGGCTGGGAAAAAATAATGTTGATTACCTGCAGGGTTATCAATTTTTACCGCCAGTGACGTTTGATGATTTTATCCGGTATTACAAGCAGTCTGTAAGTATGTTTGAATCAGTGTCTGACTCCACTTTCTCAACGTAGAGCCTTTCGGGAATGAGAAGGGCATAAGACTTAGTACGTGCGTGTGTTAAAAGCCGTATGGTTATCTACACTATTTTTATTTCCGGAGCATCAGGGGCAAATGCCTCCGGTGCGGTTTTTTTGCAGAGACAGGCACGATAGGTTTTGCCTGTCTGGTTAAGGAGATATCCTGTTGCGAGCGAAGCATCATTTGTTTATTTATCCCAAACGGGTTATTCATAGCTGTGTATGTGTTAATCGCTAAAGTCCCGAGGTTAGCCCGTAGCCATGCGTAATTTCCTGATAAAATTAAGAGTATGGTTTCCGCCACCGCTTATTTTAGTACTATTCCTCGTCGCGGATGCGTTGACGCTGAGCCAGCGTTTTTCTTTCGGTGCGGTGAATGCCGCGTTAAGCGTATTGCTGGCGGTTGTCAGTCTGGCGATGATACTTCATACCGCGTGGCAGATGCGGATGAAACGTACGACGCTCAACCCGCTTCATGCAGAAAAATCGACCACGCTTGTTACCAGCGGATGTTACGCCTGGAGCCGCAACCCGATCTACCTTGGTATGAGTGGACTCCAGTTGGCCTTTGCTCTCTGTGTCGGGAGCATTGCCGGGATACTGGCTGTACCGCTGTTTATGCTGGTAGTTGCCAGATTGCATATCGATTTTGAAGAGGAACAACTGCGAAAACATTTCGGGCTGGAATGGGAACATTATGAACGGCAAGTTCGTCGTTGGTTATAGTAATACCCGGTGATCTCGAATATAGCTATTGCCAATGGGAAAAGTGATGCAAGCGCTCCGCTGTGTCTGCGATGGCGTGTGTGGAAGCACTGACCATATACAAATGGGTAGGCTTTGTGACGACACGATTCGTGCGTAATTGAAACCGGGTGATGCAAAAATAGGCGTTTGATTCGCAAGGCCATTGACGCGTCGCCCGGTTAGTTTTAACCTTCTACCCCGTGCTCACATTCGTGGACATGTCCTTTTCAGGGCCGATATAGCTCAGTTGGTAGAGCAGCGCATTCGTAATGCGAAGGTCGTAGGTTCGACTCCTATTATCGGCACCATCCCTTAGTATTTCCAAGTCATCTCAAATCAATAAAACCCTTTAAAAACATAGATATTACGCGATTTTTCGTCATTTGATGTCAACCCCTATCTCTTGAAATCAACATACAATTGGGGGCACAATCGGGGGCATGTTCTGTTCGGTCTAGGAAATGTGCCCCCAATGATGCTGAATGCCCGCAAGGTTGAAGCCGCTAAAGGAAAAGAGAAGAGCTATAAGCTATCTGATGGAGGTGGCCTGTACCTTCAGATTGAACCTAATGGCTCGCGTTACTGGCGTATGAAGTACCGTTTTGCTGGTAAAGAGAAGCGCTTGTCCTTTGGTGTCTATCCAACAGTCACCCTCGCAGATGCCAGACAAAAACGCGAAGATGCAAAGAAACTACTCGCAGCAGGTGAAGATCCTGGCGAAGTGAAAAAAGCAAAGAAGCATGCTTTAAACGCAGCGATCGAGACACTTAACCCATTCAGAGAAGTGGCGTTAGAGTGGCACAAAATGAAATCTCCCAAATGGTCTGAGGGCTATGCTTCAGACATCATTGAGGCGTTTGAGAAAGACATTTTCCCGCATATTGGACACAGGCCTATAGCTGATATTCAGCCCCTAGAACTACTTGAAGTACTGAGGTTGATAGAAGCACGAGGCGCTATGGAGAAAGCGAAGAAAGTCCGTCAGCGATGCGGTGAAGTTTTCCGCTATGCCATCGTAACGGGTAGAGCAATCTACAATCCTGCACCGGATCTTGCCAGTGCGATGCAAGGACATGAAGCAGTCCACTATCCATTCCTCAAAGCCAACGAGCTGCCGGAGTTCTTTACTGCCCTTAACGCTTATTCAGGAAGCCCAATTGTATTGCTGGGGGCACATTTACTTATCCTGACGGGGCTAAGAACAGGAGAGCTAAGAGCAGGTGAGTGGCGTGAGGTGGATTTTGATAATGCGGTGTGGGAGATTCCCAAAGAACGTATGAAAATGCGACGTGCTCATATTGTGCCGCTTTCAAATCAAGCATTAGTCCATCTTCAAACCTTAAAAGAACTGACTGGAAACTATCCTTTGATGTTTCCTGGGCGTAACGATCCAAGTAAGTGCATGAGTGAGGCCAGTATTAATCAGGTCTTTAAGCGTATTGGATATGCTGGCCGTGTTACTGGCCATGGCTTCAGACACACAATGAGCACTATTTTGCATGAAAAAGGCTTCAATAGTGCATGGATTGAAACCCAGCTTGCACATTTGGATAAAAATGCTATTCGGGGGATATACAATCATGCTCAGTATCTTGAGGGGCGTCGGGAAATGATGCAATGGTACAGTGATTTTATTGGTGGAACGGAGTCTTGAGTAATGGCAAATAATACTCTCAAGCTTCATCGAACTCATTATAGCATTAGTGAGACCGCTAAAATATTGGGCTGCGATGAGCAAGATGTTATTTATATTGCGGATGAAAAAGACATTCCATTGTCGCTAAGAATGTGTGGGCGATGGTCTTTTTCAAAGCATAAAGTAAGAGATGTGGACTCCTTTATTCAGAATATAAACTCTTTGAAAAAAGACAAAGATGGTTTTAGTTATATATCTGAGTTTAGTTTGATTAAGATTAATGAAGTTAAAAAAGATAAAAAACTAGTGCTGGCGAGTACAAAAGGCTATTTCCAAATGCCACCAAAAGTTAAAAGTGATTTCGTTTTTTATGAGGGGCAGTTCCCGGAGTACCCATCATTGTTATCTCCTGCTGGTACCACCTATTCTGAAATGGTCAAATATATTCAAATTGACTGGAAAAATGATGATGGGTTTGGATATGAGGGAGATGCGTACCTGGAGCGGGAAGATGTAAAGAAATTGCATCTAATATTAAATGATGATGTTTCTAATGATAAATATAAATCGTTATCAATTGCACAGCAAGAAAGACATGCTACCAAGAGAAATGAGATTCTAAGTGTAGCATTATATCTTTATAAAGAGGATATGGCATACCGAAAGGAAAATGCAGCAGCCCTTGCTGACCTTATCTTTAGTCGGGCTGAGGAATTTTGGCCTGATAAAAAAGAGCCTCCGCTATCACACCCAATTATTAGCAAACTAATATCATCTATATTCAAGAAACCATCATTTACAAAAAATTAACAATTTTGGCGAGTAAGGAGATTTTTCTTACTCGCCTTTTTTATATTTTTGAACGATGTTTTAATCCTCTTCGTTGATATAGATTGATACATAGAGAGGAACTCATTATGGGGTTTACTGATAATCGTCCTTCTGCTGACTCGCTCATTGATATGAAATTCATTACATCTGATTGTCTTTTTACTGATAAATGGATTTATAAACTGATTTCTCTGGGACGTTTTCCTAAACCAATCAAGTTAGGTCGTATGTCCCGATGGCGTGCTGGTGACTACTATGCTTGGCGTGATAGTCATTCTTCAGAGTAAAAACATTAGTATTATAAGCATTTATGAGGAGTTTATATGAATTACCGTCTACAACCGGCGGGGAGTCAATACATATCCCTTCCAATTAAGAATGAATATGTTTCCGTGTTAGGAAACTATAAAGTAAGTCCGTTTAAAGAAACTCATAGCGACACTGCATGTATTGTGCGAATTATTGAAATATTTTCATTGAATAAGCTGCGCGCTAAAGGTGAAAAGCTGTATTCACTTACGGGGTTAACAGTACCTGATACGGAAGCTGTGGCGAATGAGATCAACCTGCTCCTAAGCCGTTATGCCCAGTTGTGTCGTCAGGAAGAGGAAGAGTTATCTTTCCGGCAGCGTGAAGTGACAAATGCGGAAGTTGCATGGAAAAGCACATTCTCAAAAAACGGCGTCAGTAGCATTGCTGAAGCCAAAACGAATAAAACGGGGCATGCTGAACGAGCGGATGCTGAACGGTGTTACCATCTGGCTGTTTCCCGGCTGAATGAGCAACATAGCAGACTGAGCACAATCAAGCTTTTACCGGGCGTACTGGCCGATGAAGTTAACTACATTGGTAAAGGAGTTGAGAAGCGTTTACTGAGCATATTTCCTCAATCCGGCCAGATCCCTGTTGATTTTATTTCTGTGTTTAATGACGGTGACGTTGTCCGTGATATTAAATTTATTACAGATGCACTCAAATCTTTGTCTGATTCTGTGAATGAAATTATTAGCCGTTGTAGCGTTCCAACTGATCGTTATGTATTAAATAACGGTGGAATGGCAAGAGCTATGGCTTACAGGGAGTACTATCGAGCAGATAATTATGTATTACGTTCAGTCGTTAGTGACCGGGATTATGTTGAGCATGTAATGAAATACAATCGGGTTACTGAGTACAAAAATAAAATCTTTTCTTAAATACTAAAAAAGGTGAAAAACTATGTATGCCTTCAAAACTGAAAGGCCGGACGCAGCACGTCGTTATCATAATAAATTCGTCACTGGTACTAACTATCAGGAGGAATCAAACAGACGCTTTGCATTAAGCGAACCCACTGAAAATATACTGCGTACCTCAATTCTGGAATCCGGGTGGCTTATTAAAAATATCACCCTACGTGATGTTAACGCCGTGTCAGGTAATGCCGTCAATATTGGTGCCAGTGAACTGCATACCGGACGTGTGGATGGTGGCCGTTTCCACAAAAAAATGGCAATCAATGGTACGGAGTTCTTTCTGACAGAGACGGATACCTGCGCCCGGATCAGCTATTCCGATATGTCTCATATTTACCATACCGGCGTGCCGGATGAGTTTGATAAAACGGTTGAGAGCTTTTTTTCCCAGGCATATGCGCTGGACATGCTGCGGGTCGGTTTCAACGGTGTGTCGATTGCAAATACTACAAACCCGGAAATCAATAAAAAAGGCGAGGATGTCAATATTGGCTGGCATGCACTGGCGAAAGCCTACGGGAACGGGAAGCAAATCATCTCTGAGTCTCTCACTCTGGGAGAGACTGGCACCTGGAAAAATATTGATGCTCTGGCCAACCATCTGATTACTGAGCTTATTGCTGAGCAGTTTCGTGAAGATCCCCGTCTGGTTGTACTGGTTGGGGCAGAGCTGGCAGCACATCAACGCCTGAAGTTATTTAATGCTGCAGACCGCCCGGCTGATGTGAATGCCGCACAGATGGCTACAAGTTCTGTTGCTGGCCGCTTTGCGTTTATTCCCCCGTTTATGCCGGGTAAGCGTCTGGCAGTAACGACGCTGGATAATCTGCACATTTACACCCAGGCGATAACACGCTGGTTCCGTGCTGAGTTTGATGATGAAAACAGCGAATACGTGCATTCCTACCTGCGCAATGAAGGCTATGCACTCGGTGAACCTGAACTGTACGCGGCTGTCGATGAGGGCGCCCTGACGTTTGCGGATTGACTTAGCAACAGAAAGACCCGCTCAGAGGCGGGTCTCGTTAACATCATCAGGAAAAATGAAGAACTATTTTTAAGCAGAGGCTTAAGCATGCCAGCGTTAATTAATCCAGGCAATGATCAGTTTTCGGTTATAAATTTCTTGCCTCACCAGGAATACGCGAGATATAGTTTAAAGGTTGCCGCAAAATCGGCAGCCGGGCGTGGAAACCCGAGTAATCTAACGGCGACACCAGACGCGCCATGCGTCTTTTTTTGTGTCTTTGCCTTTGTGCACCTGTTACCTGTACAGCGGTTTCTTTACTGCTGTAGCTATCGTGTAATGGTGGCTCAGGCGGGGCTGACCTCGGTCAGGCCGGTATCCGTTAGAGCCGGTATTTCCACCCCCGTCTGGGCTACCACCCATGAGCGTGGAAACTCCGGTGGTAGCGTTACCCGCTATCTAACGGAGGTTGCCATTATGGCTACAGTCCCTGCTTTATCTCACCCTGAATTTACCTTTGTCTTTCTGGCTGTCCGCCGTACAGACCGTGATGCCCGTCCACGTCCTGTGCGTGTAATCGCAGACTGTGAGCATGCTGCACGCCTTAAACTTGCCACTGAATTTATCCTGAGCTTTGCTGCCCGTATCCCTGTGAAAAACGCCGGGGAGGTGGTTGCATGAAATCCATGAATTTTAAGCAAGGCTGCATATTGAGTGAACTGGGGGAGAGTCGTCTGTTACGGGCGGCACTGGCCAGTGAGTTCCTTGCAGAGGTTCTGTCCGTTCCCACAGTGAATGGGGCGAGAACTGTTTCAGCCGAAGGCGCTGCGGCTTTAGTGGCCTGTATTGCCGAACAACTGGATGGCGTTGTTAAGGAGACCAGCACCATTAAGGGAGTGATGCGCGATGAATAATAATCAAAATTTAAAGGCGCATGCTTTACGAACAGCAGTCTTACGGTATTACATTGCTGATGCATTCATTTCCTTAATGGAACGTGTTCATAATGAACCTGTTTATATTGAAGATGGCGAACGAATAGAACTCACCCACGAAAAAGTGGTGAATAATATTATTTACCATATTGAAATGCCGTGGGTGAATGAGTTTGGGGCTGATGCAGGTTGCATACTGGCCGCAGAGAAACTGGAAAAAATGCTTAAACCGGGCTTTATGTCAGAAAATATTCGCCTGTCAGTTTTTGGTGTCACAGAGATGCGTGAGGTTTACCGGGATATTATTTTCGGTGCACCTGATGGCGAACTACCCGAAGGTTTTGAATTTGTGAAGCCGGAAGGTCAGGAGGTGCTGCTGTGAAAACACCGTCTGTATCCACGATTTCCGGGGCTGCAATTGGGCGCTGGCCTTATATCCTGTCAGCATTAGGTATCAAAGTACCGTCCGCAGGACATCATGGGGCTTGCCCTGCCTGTGGTGGCAAAGATCGCTTTCGGCTGGACGATAAAGCGGGGCGTGGGACGTGGTTTTGTAATCAGTGCGGTAATGGCGATGGTCTTGATCTGGTTCGTCTGGTGACAGGAAGAAAGATAAAAGAAGTCGCCGGGATGGTATCTGAGGCGCTTGCATTACCAGAAATACAGGAGAAGCCCGCTTTGCCCGCCAGGAAAAAGGCCGCAGGAAAAGAAGCGGGCGCGGAGCGATATACCAGACTCAGACAGCAGTCCTGCAATGGTGAACCGGTTTATCTGACAAACAAGGGCTTACACGGGTATTCACTTCCCTTGCTGTCACAGCCTTTGAATCTGGCCGGAATAACATTTTCCTCCGGTTCATTACTGCTGCCGTTGACGGATATTTCCGGGAATATTACTGGTGGCCAGCTTATCAATCCTGACGGGGATAAAAGTCTGCTGCCCGGTAGCCAGCTGTCTGGCGCATTCATTGCCCTGACCGATATACCCGCTGAAACACCTGAACAGGTGATTATCACTGAGGGTTTTGCCACAGCACTTACCGTCAGTCTGCTGACTGAAGGATGGATCGTGGCGGCTGTTGCTGCCACCAATTTACTGAAGGTGACGGAGCAGATCCGAAAACGCTGGCCGGAAACCCGGATCATTCTGGCTGGCGATAATGATCTGGCTGACGGGAAAGAAAACACCGGGCGTATTCAGGCAGAGAAAGCCGCCAAAGCAGTGGATGGCTGGGTAACGCTCCCTCCGGTACGCCATAAGGCTGACTGGGATGATTATCGGCAGGAAGTGGGGAAAGAACGGGCGAGAGATGCCTTTCGTGAAGAAATGACGCTGCATGGCAAAGGGCAGACCCGTTTGCCAGAAGGATTCCGGCTGACAAAAGAATATTTGTGGTACGACAAGCTGGTTAATAAATCTGATGGTGATACGGAGATACGTAATATCAAAATTTGCAGTCCGTTGCGGGTGACGGCAATCACCAGTGATGCTGATGGGAGTAATTACGGGCGTTTGCTGGAATGGGAAGATACCAACGGAAACAGCCGTAAATGGGCAATGCCGATGGAGATGCTGGGTGGCAGCGGGGAAGAGTTGCGCCGCGTTCTGCTGGTTAACGGGCTTTCTTACATCAACATTAACGGTATGGCCAGAGCATTCCTGATGGAATATATCTCGCTGTGTAAACCGGACAGAAAAGTAACCTGTGTGAATAAAACGGGCTGGCACGGCGGGGTTTACGTTCTCCAGGATGAAGTGATAGGGCGCGAGGCCCAGTCAGTCATCTTACAAACATCGAGCGTGCAGGGGCGTGATTTTCGTGTCAGCGGCACATCAGAGGACTGGCGTGAAAATATAGGCCGTTACTGCATAAATAATGCCCGTCTTGCCTTTGCGGTGAGTCTGGCATTTGCTGCCCCCCTTCTGAAACTGGTTGGTATCGGCGGTGGAGGTTATCACCTCAAAGGGGAATCAACGGACGGTAAAACCACGACGATGAAAGTGGCTGCATCGGTATGTGGTGGAACAGATTTCTGGCATACGTGGCGGGCGACGGGGAATGCATTAGAAGGAACGGCGAGCCGCCGCAATGATGCCACGCTGATGCTGGATGAAATCCGGGAGGTTGACGGCAGGGAGGCGGGGAATATCGCTTATATGCTGGCTAACGGGCAGGGCAAAGCCAGAGCCAGAACAGATGGATCGGTAAGGGAAACCAACCGCTGGAATCTGTTGTTTCTGTCCACAGGGGAACTGTCACTGGTGGAACATGCGGCAAGTGCCGGGGAACGCACGTATGCCGGGGTTGAGGTCAGAATGATCCAGATCCCAAGCGATTCGGGCAAATATGGCGTGTTTGAAGAACTTCATGGCTTCAGTAGCGGGAAAACCCTGGCGGAGCATCTTGAGCAGCACGTAGCGCATTATCATGGTGCACCATTCCGCGACTGGCTTCATTGCCTGACCGCTGATCTGCCGGAACTGACCAGCCAGGCGAAAGCCTTATTGAAAGAGTACACCCGAAGGCTGACGCCGGAAAATGCCGGGAATCAGGTTGGCCGGGCTGTTACCCGTTTTGCTCTGGTTGCGATGGCCGGGGAACTGGCCACAAAAGCGGGCATCACAGGATGGCCGGAGGGAGAGGCCTTTCGTGCCGCTCAACGTTGTCTGGCTGCATGGATGGCTGACCGGGGCCATACAGCTAATCAGGAAGATAAAGCGGCACTTGAACAGGTACGGGACTTCATGACGCGTAATCAGTTCAGCCGGTTTGCTGACTGGAATGACGACAGGAACCGGCCTGTTTCAATGATGGGATTCAGAAAAGTCGATAAAGGAGACAACGTGACAGAGCCGGTTGTAACGTTCTACGTTCTCCCGTCAGGCTGGAAGGAGATCTGTAAGGGATTTGATTCGCGTAAAGTGGCCAGGTTGTGTGTGGACGCGGGCTGGCTGAAGCCCGGTGAAGATGGCCGGACGCAAAACAGCATTCGCCTGCCAGAAATAGGGCTTAAACGTGTGTACCAGTTCAATACACAGGTACTGGGAAGCGCCGAACCGGAGTAATTATCGCGTGAGTCTTATTTTTATGAGGTAACACTGGTAACAGAGGTAACACCCGCTACTGATACGGTGCTTCAGTGTTACCAGTCAAAAATACTGACTGGTAACAGAGGTAACAAAAAATGGTGTGTTACCACGCGTTACCTCTTGATTATGCTAACTGGTAACAGATTAAATCCTTTTAAATCAATAGCGTTACACGTGTTACCAGTGTTACACGTTCAGAACAAGAGGTAGGGATCCAAATCCCTTCTTCTGGCGGGCAACAGTATAGGGCACAGAACGATGAAGATGATGAGAATGTACTGCCCCACATGTCAGGCAGTAGCGCGGATAGGTAAAACAAACAGGAAACACCCACAGCTGTACGATGTGTATTGCTATTGCTCTAATGTGGAGTGCGGTCACTCGTTTGTGATGAATGTTGCTTTCTCCCATTCCGTTAGTCCAAGCGCGCTGAATGGGCAGGGGAGGGTTAAAGAGTTAATTGATGCCATTCCACCCGAGGAGCGGGAAAAGGCTTTAAAGTTGCTGCTGGCTGCGCAAAAGAATGGGTAAAGTATGCGTCGGGAATGGCCGATCCGTTCCCGGAACCTGAACACAGGATTTCAGTTTATGCGGACATAAAATTATTATTTTTCATATGGTTATATTTTTCGTGTTTCACGAACCTCCATAAAATTACACACCTAAAATAAATTATCCATTTAATATCATAGTGTTACGTATTCAGGCCACAAATGCGACGGACAGTAAAACTGAAAAAAGCTGAATTTCTTTTCATTCTTTTCAGTTCCTGTCTCGCAGAGCATCCCCAGAACGGGCGCGGGCTGGCGGTATCGTTTGTAAAAAATCACAACTGAAAAATTTTAGTAATATGAAAACCGCAGGCGGGTGCGGTGTAGTGCGATTTTGGTCATATGAAGTTTTTTTGGTCAACAATGATTCATAATTTCAACTATTAATTTTTTCATCTATTATGTGATAGACATGTTTGAATTGTGATATGAAAGAGTATATGCTCGATTTAGAGAAATATTACTGTTTTTGTGTTCCAATTGAATAGTGTTGATGTGCCTATAGAACTGGTATTCTATATTTTTATTTTTTGGGAGATATTATTAGTATTTATATTTTTACAAAAGTATTAGTTATAAAGGTGTTAATATGAAAAATGATTCAAAAGAAACAAAGGAGTATGTTAGGCGTAAAATTGATTTATATATTCTATCGCTGGCTATTTTATTCTGTTTTTTCATTTTTATTACATTGAAATTCCCTGTGTGTTTTGGTGCTAAATGTGAGTTTATCGGCTGGTCTTTGTTATTGAAGAATAATGTTGTTCCCTTGGTATGTCTTGGATTGCTCATTTATTGTTGGATTGCCTACCGTAGATTTAAATATGATACTAATAAGACTGTAGAGCTCCCATTAAAAATAATAAAGATAGAAAAAATAAATTACGAGCATCTAACTTTTTTAGCTACATATATTATTCCGTTAATTACCTTTGATTTTGAAAAAGAGAGATATGTTATCGTTCTGGCAGTTCTCTTAATAATCATGGGGGTGATTTATATTAAAACGGATTTGTTTTATGCCAATCCTTCCTTGGCTTTATTGGGGTTTAATATTTATAAGTTGGACGTTAGTATAACTGGAGGTATTAATAAAACAGGGTTGATATTAATTACTAGGCGACAATTGAAAGAAAATGACATGGTAAGTTATATTGTGCTTGATGAAAGAGTTTACTATTCTGGAGATTAAGGATTAAGTATGTCACCACAGCAAATGGATAAGAAAGACTTAGATGACAATCTGAGTTATTATATAAATAATAAAGATGATGTTTCTGTAATTATTTACGCTATTCTTAAAAGCAGCCCTGACGCATATCGTATGGATATCGAAGCGAGCGCTCAGGATAGCTTAAAAGAGTTATTTTTAGATAGTATTAAGAATAATATCATTGATGATGGCGATCTTAGTGTTTTGCCTCTATCGTCAGCGGATGAAAGAAATAATGTTATTTATCAATATGATATAGGGTGGCCTGATGAGTTAACCTCTATGCAAAATATGCTTGGACAACCAGGTGAAGCCGTTTTTGATTTCAAAACACAACAAATAGAAGATATCAGAGTATTGCTAGTTTGCATTGGTAATGCAGATCAGCAAATTGTACTCTACAAAACCATGGCTCCAGTTAATATTTTCTCTCGTACTGGTTTTTTTCTAAAAAAATCAGCTACAAGACTTGAAGAAATTAAGGATGACTTCTTCAGGGTAAGTGATAACTTCCAAATTATTAAAGTAGAAAATGATTTATATGTAGTGGATCTTAAATTAATCGAAAAAATGTTTGGTTTTCATGAGGTTATTAAAAAAGAAGCCACTCTTGGCATGACTGCCATTGAAGGGATGAATATTATCACTGATATAGAGGTGATAAAAGAGTTAATAGATGATATAAAATATGCGCGAAAGTTAACTAGAATAGCAAAATCTTCTCCAGTTATATTAGCCAAGATTGAAAATGAAAAAATTATTGAGTTTTGTAAGACCTATCCTGTATTGATCAACAGAATAAGATTTAACGAAGATGGTACAAAAATCGCCCTTGATACTAAAGTTTCAAAAGATCTGTTTATTAAAATATTGATGGATGACTTTTTAACTTCGCAACTGACTCAGTTCTATTATGAAAGCCTTGCAAAGGATGCTGTAAAGTAGCTGCAGACAATGCAAAAAATAGCTAATAAATATTGTGGTGATATTTTCACCACAATTGAATATTCTCATGTATTGACGAATAATGTGCGGATTTTCATTAATCATAGTGAATCATGAAAAATATAAACTATCTTTTTATATAAGCTTTAACAGCTTTGTATTTTTTGTTTTGACACATGCTCTATGAATCTCAATGAAGGTGTAGCCACATACAAGCCGGAGGGGAGGGGGGCATTTTAGGGGGCATTATTTCGTTGTTAATTTTTTTTGTTATATAAAACAATGCACTGAGGCTGTGTTTCGCTCCTATTATCGGCACCATTTTAAACTCTTCCCTGGTCTACCTAAATCAACGCAAAGCCCGTATGCTGTGGCTTCTGGCCCATATCTATCTGCTGTTATCAACCGGAATCAAGTTATTGTTGGGGGGCATAAGTGGGGGCACTATCGTAGGTTGCATCATTTTAAATGCGTTTAAAATTTTAAATGTATCAGGGAGTTTTTGATTTTTTTATCCTTTTGATTTTTCTATATTTTAAAGGTGACAGTCGATAATTATTTGAAAACACCCTTGTGAACGTCTGTTGAGAGTCAAAACCATACTTAAAAGCGATTTCTATAATCGATTCATTGGTTTCAACAAGATCCCTGGCCGCAAGTCTGAGTTTTTTATCTCTAATATATTTACCAAGACTAACGTCTTTAACCTGCATGAAAACCCGCTGAAGATGCCACTTCGAGTACCCTGCTCGCGTTGCAACATCCTCGATCTTCAGCGGTTTGTGTATGTTTAAATCAATCCATTGGATTATCTCATCGATGATGTCTTCTGTTCTGAACATAAGTTGACGCTCATTATGAAAGGTTTATGACACCATCCTTCTCAGGATATTGATAATTTATTTATAAATTGCTGCAACACCGTGCAAACGATTGTTCCCTGTGATTGACAGAATTTTGAATGATGTTGCACCTTGTTCATCAGCCTTGCGAGAAAGCTCATTCGATAAATCATTAAGTGTATAGGCATTGCTGGTCGAGACTACGCCAATCTTTTGTTTACCATCTGTATGATTAATATGCTGGGCTGCAGATGCAACATTCATTGAAATAAATCCGATGAGGAATGTCGTCACAAATAGTGTTTTCATATTGCGTACCTCTTCTGAGTAAATTTTTTACCAGACCTGAGAACAGAAGGAATTCCTGCTGGTTCTCACAAATAAATATACGGTTCTAAGCTGTCATAAAACTGACAGCCATATGACAAAATTGTCAGGTTTTTAGATGGTTAACTTGTTTTGAATACAGGTTTCTCTGTTGATAATGCACGCATGTTCTTTACCGCGAGGTGTCCATATCTAAAAAAAGTCACGGGGTGATGGGCCAATTTAATGGTAGTGTTCATGACGAAAAGTAATATTTTTAGGTGCCGCGGTAACGCGTATTTTCATGACAAACCTTCTGATAACACAGACTTATTTCTGGTATGAACAGAATATCAATTATCGCTATTGTCAGTAATGAGGCTAAAATGATGGTGCCTGTGAACATCCATCATGGTCCTCTTTGGGGGAATGCTTTAATAAGGAAATAGCCAATGCTTAGAGAAAACTTCAACGAACTGCAAATCTTTCTTGTGGTAGCAAGGGAGAGAAGTTTTACCAAAGCCGCTGGCAAACTTGGTGTTTCTCAGTCAGCACTTAGCCATGCGATAAAAGCGCTGGAGGAAAGGTTAAACATCCGCCTTTTAACCCGAACCACCCGAAGCGTTGCCCCCACAGAAGCAGGTGAGAGAATTATTGCCTGTCTTGAACCGCGTATTGCCGATCTTGAGCAGGAGCTGGAATCGCTCGTGCAACTTAACGGTATTGCCTCTGGCAATATCCGCTTATCCGCCGGGGAACATGCTGCGCGAAGTCTTGTATGGCCGAAGCTAAAACCTTTCCTCAGGGAATACCCGGAAATCAATGTCGAACTGGTTGTTGATAATGGTTTTGTCGATATTGTTGAAGGGCGTTTTGATGCCGGAATTCGTCTGGGCGAGAGCGTGGCTAAAGACATGGTCGCTGTGAGGATCGGACCGGATATGCGGATGGCAGTGGTTGGCGCACCGTCATATTTCGCCGCTAACCCTGCTCCTGAAACACCACACGAATTACAAAATCATCGCTGCATCAATATGCGTCTGCCGACTGCCGGTGGGCTTTACCACTGGGAGTTCGAGAAGGAAGGGAAACCGTTACGGGTCAGAGTTGAAGGGCAGGTGACCTTTAATCTACTGGCAGAAAGGATCGATGCTGTTTTATCTGGTTTTGGTATCGCTTGTGTTCCTGAGGATATGGTTGAGGATTATATAAAGTCAGGAGAACTTATTCTGGTTCTGCAGGAGTGGTGTCCTTCATTCCCCGGTTATTACCTTTATTATCCCAGCCGCAAACAGCATCCACCCGCTTTTGCGCTGATGATAGATGCGCTTCGGTACTCTGAATAGCGGGTCCGTAATTCACGGTGGACCCGCTTAAGTTTTAACGGCCTACACGAGCCTGATGCTCAGGCGAGTAGCGCGCGCCGACGATTTTGATTGTTTCAAGCGCCTGTGTTACCTGAAATAAATCATCCTGCGAAAGAATAAGGTCAGCAGCCCCCAGGTTTTCCTCCAACCGGTGGAGTTTGGTTGTACCCGGAATAGGAACAATCCACGGTTTTTGTGCCAGTAACCATGCCAACGCGATTTGCGCAGACGTTACACCTTTCTCGGCAGCCAGATCACCCAATAAATAGACCAGCTTTTCATTGGCTTCAATCGCTTGCTCGGCGAAGCGCGGCACGGTGCTGCGGTAATCATCCTTCCCAAAAGTCGTTCCTGACTTAATCGAGCCTGTCAGGAATCCTTTGCCTAATGGGCTGAATGGCACAAAACCAATGCCCAATTCCTCCAGCAACGGCAGGATCTCCTGTTCAGGCTCGCGCCACCACATGGAGTATTCGCTTTGCAGGGCAGTGACAGGATGTACAGCATGCGCACGGCGAATGGTTTGTGCTCCCGCTTCGGACAGACCGAAATGTTTGACCTTCCCTTCTGCTATCAGGTCTTTTACCGTTCCGGCAACATCTTCAATTGGAACATCAGGATCGACACGGTGCTGGTACAGCAAATCAATAACGTCTGTCTTGAGACGGCGTAATGATCCTTCAACAGCTTCACGGATATGCTCTGGACGGCTGTTTAAAATCTGCTGCTTGTTGCCATCTCCAAAGGTAAAACCAAATTTAGTTGCGATAACCACGCGGTCGCGAAAGGGTTTTAAGGCTTCGCCGACAACGTCTTCATTCAGAAATGGACCATACACTTCAGCGGTGTCGAAGAAAGTAACGCCACGTTCAACCGCTGCGCGAATGAGTTCGATAGCCTGACGGGTATCTGTCGCCGGGCCGTAGCCGTGGCTGAGTCCCATGCAACCGAGCCCAAGCGCTGACACTTCTAACCCGGATTTACCCAGATAACGTTTTTGCATTTAATGAATACCTCTTTTATCGCGGCTTAAACATCAAGTTTGCGGCCAGTCAGCCATTCCACCATTGCTGGATCGCGGTGTGAGAAGAATGCGCTGGTTGCGGTGTCAAGGGCGGCAATCTGCAGCATATCCTCAGTAGTGAGTTCAAAATCGAGAATGTTGATGTTCTCTTCCATACGTTCTTTTCGTACTGATTTAGCCAGCGAAACGATGCCTCGCTGGAAGATCCACCGCAGAACAACCTGGCCTACGCTTTTGCCGTACTTATGACCAATCGCCGTTAATACGGGATGCTGGAACAGACCATTTTTACCTTCAGCAAACGGAGCCCAGGCTTCCGGTTGAATCCCACGGCTTTGCATCCAGGCAACGGCATGCAGTTGCTGGTTGAAGGGGTTAACTTCAATCTGGTTTACTGCGGGGACAACGCTGTTGAAGGCGATAAGGTCGGCCAGTCTGTCAGGATGGAAGTTACTGACGCCAATGGCGCGAATTTTGCCTGCCTGTTGCAGTTCTTCCATGGCACGCCAGGCACCATGGACATCACCGTAAGGCTGGTGAATCAGGTACAGGTCAACGTAGTCCAGTTGCAGCCGGTTCAATGAACGCTCAAACTGAGCTTTAGCACCTGCGTAATTGGTATCCTGTAGCCAAAGCTTGGTTGTTACAAAGAGCTCGCTACGAGCGACACCGGTCTGTTTCAGTGCGCTCCCAACCTGGGTTTCATTCTGGTATGAAGCAGCGGTATCGATCAGGCGGTATCCCGTATTGATTGCATCAATAACGGCACGCTCGCATTCGGCGGCATCCGTCATCTGAAACACACCAAAACCCAGCAGGGGCATTTCGATACCATTGTTCAGTTTTACAGTTTGCATGACGTTATCTCTCAGCTGTTGTCCGGGAAAAGCATAACGCAAACTGATTTATTCGATTAGATAGGGTAATTAGCTAGGGTTTATTAGATATGTTCATTAATCTTGTGGATATATGACAATAGGCTTAGTACAGGAGCGGAAGTCACTTCTGTCGATATGTGTTGTTAATGGTGAGTAATTAATGCATCGTGACGAAGTGTTATGATCAAAATGTTCTGTACATAAATTGAAAAAAACGATGGTAAATAAAATACTGGTAAGTGCCTGCCTGATGGGGTTAAAAGTCCGTTATAACGGAAGTGAGAAAGCACAGGTGACGGCTCAACTTGCTCGCTGGCAAGAAGAACAACGTCTGGTAATTCACTGCCCCGAAATGGCTGCCGGGTTGCCTGTGCCACGCCCACCGGCAGAGATTATTTCTGCTTGCGGCACAGATGTGATGCAAGGGCGAGCCAGCATAATAGAGAACACGGGGCGAGATGTTACGGAACAATATCGACTCGCAGCCTGGCTGGCATTGCGCACGGCACTGGAATCTGGTTGCACCGCTGCGTTGTTAACTGACGGCAGTCCAACATGTGGTGTCGAGTTTATTTATGACGGCTCTTTCAGTGGCCAGCGTAAATCAGGTATGGGAGTTGCGGCATCGCTACTCTCAGAGCATGGTATAAAAGTATTTTCAGATACACAGGTTGTGGAGCTTATTTCCTGGATTAAGGACAGAGATTTTGAGTTAGCGTCCGCTTCCCGCTCTTAACGGGTATCATCCGTCTTAATTCAGACCGCTTCGTGCCAATCTGTGAATGAGAAGATGATCTTGTTCAGTTTGAAAATCCTGATTACTCTGGCGGGGCTAATACTTTTAGTTTAAACGAGGCAAGATTGATTTTTTTCAAAAGTAAAGGCTGTTAAATGTAGGGCTACTCCTCCCATTGAGTCAAACTTATGACGAATTTACCTTACGAAACTTTCCTGGAAGCAGATGGTCCACTGGGCCCCCTTAAAGGCACTTTACTCAGTTCTTCTCCAAATCCTGAGAATATTATTTTGATCGTTCCTGGCTCAGGACCCACTGATCGTGAGGGCAATAATCCGCTTGGCGTCAATGCCGGGACTTACCGACTTCTTGCGGAAGGGTTGGCTAATAAAGACAAAGCGGTGTTAAGAATTGATAAACGTGGCATGTTTGGCAGTTCATCAGCAGTTATGGATGCGAACTCGGTAGTCTTGAAAGATTATGTCGACGATATTCGGTCGTGGTTGAACATTCTGAACCGCCGATTCAATACAAAATGTGTTTGGCTCCTTGGACATAGCGAAGGTGGGATAGTTACACTAGCTTCAGCTCAGGAAAATCAGATCTCTGGCATAATCCTGGTCGCAACACCATCACGCCCCCTGAGCGAAGTTTTGCGGCATCAGTTCAAAACAAATCTAGAGGACGCGACTCTTCAAACGCTGGGGGGTAAAGTTATCGATGCGCTTGAACAGGGCCAATATATCGATGTTGAAAATATGCCCCCCGTATTACAAAGTATATTCAATCCTTCAGTTCAGGGATTTCTTATAGACCTTTTTACATACAACCCGAGCCAAATGATAGAGGCTGTAACTAAACCGATATTGATCTTACAAGGAGAACGAGATATTCAGGTGGATAAAAACAACGCAGGAGAACTTGCAGCAGCAAACCCTGGAGCAACGGTTGTAATGTTTCCTGATACAAATCACGTATTAAAGCCGGTTACTTCAGATAACAGGCAAGAAAATATTGCTGCTTATACAGACCCATCACTTCCTCTTGCGCCCGGTATAGTTGATGCCATTTCTCAATTTTTGTCTAAAAATGCAGGCAACATTAGCCCTGAATAAGGATATGCAGCCCTGGGAAATTGCACAAGTTTTCAGATTCGAGCGGGTTGGGCGACTACCCACCCCGATATGTATGATTAAACTATGCCTGATGTTATTAGCGCAACGCAGTTTCTCGCTCACAGCAGATAGCCTGATTTGAAAGTCTCACAACTGAGATCAGACTACTTCAAACCAGAGAAAATCTTTATAAATAGGATATTCGTTCTGCGCCTTCATCACTGGAGGCTCAATATTTTCTCGTGCTACTGCAGTTTTTTCTCTTTCAGGAACTGGCTTACTAAATCCGCGATCTGAACATTATTCAGATCAGAAAACGGGAAGTGAGTATTGCCTTTGATCCCTATCTCCGGAAGGTGCGTAACCGTCACATCCCCGCCGTGTTTGTTCACCACGTTGCGCCACTCACGAGCCATTGCCAGGCGTACTCGCCAGCTGTCCTGCGCGGGCATCGCCACGGGTTTATCCGGTATGTTATCGCCGTAAATAATCAGAATCGGGATTTTAGTCAGTGCCATAAACTGTTCCATTGGAACAGGTTCACCTTTCAGCGTGTCGAAAGCACTTGGCATTGGTGCCGGTAATTCTTTCTCCGGAAAAACAAAACTGCTGCCTGGCTCAAAGGCGATAATGGCTTTGACCTTGTCGTTTTTCATCGCGGTATACCAGCCTGGCCCGCCACCCTGAGAGTGGGTGAAGAGGATAGCCGGACCGGATTTATCCACTACTGCGGACATCGCATCAGAAATTACATTGATATCAAACGGCCCTGTATTCGGAGTCATCTGACGGAAATACTGATTCAGTGCCTCTTTGTCGTGAGAGAACTGAACGCCTTTAAAATACTCAGGCCACACGCCAACACGGAACTGATTAAACCACATCTGCTCATCGGGTTTTGGCGTGACAGTACCTTCTACTGTAGAGCGCCCGGCGCTGCCCCGACGCGGTTGATCGACAAGATAAGTAGAGAACCCACGGCGCAGGAATATATTCTGAAACCCTTCGCGACCGTCCGGTGTGCTTTCCCAGGTACGGGAAAACTGACCTGCGCCGTGCAGCATGACAATAGGGTATTTATGCGGATTTTCCGGAATTTGGTAGAAAACAGACGCATGATCACCATGATAAGTTTGACCAGCAGAATCCAGTGGTTTTTTCGCGTTAAATGTACCTGGTGCTGCGATGATAGCGCCGCCAGCAGAAAAGCTTCCTTGTTCCTGAATGATTAATGGCTCTGCATACACCGACTGAACCGCCAGACCACCCGCTATCACGCTGATGGCCAGCGCTTTTAAGATTGTCTTCAAGATTACATCCTCTGTTATGTTTGCAGCTTAATAATATCTGAGTTGGCCCTGGCGATAATTTCGTTCCGATGAATACCCTTATTTGTCCGGTTCATGAATACGAACGATTAGCTACGTATTGTCTCTAACCAGTTAGTTACCATCTCTGTGGTTCTCCGCTCCTGATCGCATTCAATGACCAGCGGTTTTTCCCGGCGCGCGGTTGGGGCAAGTTTTGCAAGGATGCCGTCGCTGTCCCCTTTACCGTAACCGCCGTGGGTGATAAAGGGGATGAGTAATTTTCCCTCGAGGTTATGGCTGCTCAGAAAGGTTTGTACTATGGGTGGCACACTGGTGCTCCAGACGGGAAAGCCTAAATACACGGCCTCATAACGTTCGATATCTGCGACGCTATTTTTTAATGCCGGTTTAATTCCCCGGGCCCGTTCATTTTTTGCTTGTTCAACGGTCTGAAAATAGTCTTCCGGATAAGGTTTCTCCGGCTCGATTGTAAACAGATCGGTATTCAGGCTTCGGTGAATGATACCCGCAACCACCCGTGTGTTCCCGCTACGAGAAAAGTACGCTACCAGAATGCGGCTATTGCCCCGCACGTTTGTGTTTCCAGTTGCCGCTGAAGCCAGAGAAACGTTCGCCAGAGTGAGCCCGGCAAGCGCTGTAAGTAACATTCTTCGGGTGGAATCATGCTCCATAACTCACTCCTCTGTTTGCTTGCCACCGCCCATTCCAATGCTTCTTCAACGTGAATGGCTGCAGAATTTTCGCCATATTCACGCCGAAACTGCGCCAGCGGGTGCAGCATTTGCCGAGAGATTAAAACCAAAGGTCAGCAGTATCGCTGTCCAGGAAGAAAACGTAGAGAAGGGCAGTAAAAGTGCGGGGTAAGGTAAATATCGAGTCATGCAAAGCGTCCTTATCAAGGATGGGAAAGATAGCCTGCGATGATTCTAAAGAGTGGGACATGTCTTCAGGCTGACGACCCCCTGACATCTGTGTCAGTTAATCTTATTTCTGGCTCTGTCCCGGGGGGAGCGTGGCTAAATGCGTTATCCGGCTGCATTGCAAACGTGACACCAAATGTGTTGATACCGTCCTCACTACGCGCAAAGACGTCCCCCTGGTGCATAATGGCGACGGCACGTACGATTGATAAACCCAGCCCGTGATGGGTATCGCTCCTGGCTCTGGAAGTATCGACGCGATATAAACGTTCAAAAAGCCGATGTAAATGTTCCGGCGCAATGGGAGCACCCGGGTTAGAAACTTCAACGCAGGCGTGATTATTCGTTTCGCTCAACCGAACGGTAACCGTGCTGCTGGATGGCGAATGTCTTGCACTGTTTTCCAGTAAATTTGCAAGTGAACGGTGGAACAGCCGTCGGTCGATATGCGCGGTGACGTCACCTTCAATATCAAGGGAAAGCTGTTTTTCAGCAAAGGAAGGCTCTACATACTCCGCTGTTTTAAGGGTCTCTTGACGCAGGGAAACCTGCATAAGCTGGGAAGCGTGTTCACCCGCGTGAGCATGTGACAAAAAAAGCATGTCGTTTACGATCGACGTCATACGCTCAAGCTCTTCGAGATTCGAACCTAAAAGCTCTTCCAACTCATCATGCGAACGTCGGCGTGACAACCCCAGTTGCGTCTGGCCAATCAGGTTGGTCAGCGGCGTACGAAGTTCATGGGCTACATCAGCGTTAAAACTTTCAAGCTGTCGCCAGGCTACCTGCTGCCGTTCCAGCACCCCGTTAAATGATGAAGCGAGTTGCTGCAATTCTTTTGGTAGTGCTTTGGTATCAAGGCGTTGGCCGTGGTCTCCCGGAGCGAGCTGCTGTGCCTGTTTACTGAGTGCGCCTAGCGGACGTAGGCCGATCCTTGAGACCATATAACCCAGCAGCGCTACAATAAACACCCCCAGAGCGGCAATAATCAGCAGGGTGCGCGTGAATGCATCAAGCGTGCCCATATACGGAGTGGAGTCGATGGCAACCACATAGCGCAACTCAGGTCTTTCGCCGTTGGCGGGGATTGTTTTTACCAACAAATGAAGTGAGCATGCCCCTTCGGATGCGCCGGGCATTTTATTAAACCCCTCCCGTAAAGAAGACCACTGGATCCCAGTCGGCGGTGTTCCGCCTACGCTAAAATGTGGGTTATCACTCACTACCCAGTAGCGAACAAGTTCGCCTTCTGAATTGGTTAACATGTTGAATTTACTGGCAAGCGTAGACCAGCCGTCAAGAGAGGTTCGCGCAGTGATCCACGGGCTCATTAATGATTCACGAAACAGTAGCTCGTTGTGTATCTGTTTTTGCAATGAGTCATGCAGCGAGCTTCGTAGTGTTATACCGATAACGGAGAGAATCAGCAGAGCGGATAACGCAAACATCAGTGCCAGATGGACGGATATGGAGCGCTTAAGCATGCTTATCCTCTTCATTTATTCTGGCCTGACTTCGAGAACGTATCCCATACCACGTACGGTATGTAGTAATTTTATGCCGAACGGAGCATCAACTTTGGCCCGCAGACGTTTAATAGCAACTTCAACCACGTTGGCATCGCTATCAAAATTCATGTCCCATATCTGCTCAGCAATCATCATCTTTGACAGAATTTCCCCCTGATGACGGGCCAAAAGGCTCAACAGGGAAAACTCTTTCGCGGTCAGTTCCAGTCGCGTTCCTGCACGAAACACACGGCGAGCCAGTAGATCAAGATGCAGATCGTAGATCTGAAGTTGGGTGATGTCGGCTCCATCCGTTGACCGGCGACGTACCAGCGCCTGAATACGCGCCACCAATTCAATGAGTGAGAAGGGCTTAGGAAGATAATCATCAGCACCAAGTCGAAGCCCTTTAACGCGCTCGTCGACCGACCCTCGAGCAGATAACATTAACACGGGGGTCTGTTTACTAGCCCGTACGCCCTCGAGTACCCGGTAGCCATCCATCCCCGGCAACATCACATCAAGGATTATCGCGTCGTAGTCGAACTCCAGCGCGTAATGGAGGCCTTCTGCACCATCTGCTGAGACATCCACCGTAAATCCAGACTCGCCCAGCGCACGGCTGAGGTAGGTAGATGTTTTTTCTTCGTCTTCTACTAAAAGTAACCTCATCCTGTTTCCTCCATTCGCTGTCCGTTCAGCAGCCGCACCCGGGGGATGGTAATTATTCAGCCCCAACAGCTGGCTGACATTTTTCTGACATTTCTGTCAGTTACAGATTCGGTCTTAAGTGACAATGCCAGTCAGTCTGACTGTTTCATAAGCTTGATTAGTGCTTATCCGCGTGTACATCTAAGACTAACGATGTCGGGATGAAAGATAATTACACACATTAAATAGGCGCTATGAACGAAACTCATAAACCGGACAGGGGCATGTAATCGTTATTTTTACCTGAAAGGGATGTTGAATGCTGTGTTTGTAGCGGCATAAATTTACTGTGCCGCTACAATTTCTGCGATAGCAAAAGTCAGATTGCTGATTGCCGCTAGCGAGGTTGCTGCTGGGTAGTGCAGTGAATGCCACCGCCACCTGCCGCGATGCCGTCGATATTGAGTTGAATAATTTCACGTTCAGCAAACAACTCCTGCAAAATATCGCGAGTATTGCGGTCAGTGCGTTTATCGCCAAATTCCGGTGCAATAATCGCACCGTTGCAGACATAGAAATTGATATAACCTGCGGCGAAATCATTGCTTGCGTAGGCTGGACGGATAGCGGAAGGGCCTTCCAGCGTGATCACCTTCAGGCGCCGTCCTTTTGCATCCGTTGCGGCGCGCAAGATTTCCAGATGACGTCTGGTTACGGCATAATCAAATGAGGACTGATCCTGCTCGAGTCCAGCCACCACCGTACCTGGGTGAGTGAATCTGGCATAAAAGTCCGTATGTCCGTCGGTAATATCTTTCCCGGCAATGCCGGGTAACCAGATGATTTTTTCCAGCCCTAGCAGGTGCTTCAGCTCTCTTTCACACTCGGCTTTGCTGACGCCGGGGTTACGATTCGGGTTAATAACACAGCTCTCGGTGATAATCGCCGTGCCTTCGCCGTCGACCTCAATCCCACCACCTTCCAGCACCAGTGATGAGCGAATAAACGCGGCCCTAGTGTAATCTGTAACGAATTCTGCCACTTCAGCATCTCGAGCGTGCTCTTGCTTATCACCCCAGCCGTTGAAGTTAAACCCAATGCCCCCGAGCTCCCCGCTAGAATTATTCACAAACACTGGCCCGGTGTCGCGGATCCACAGATCGTCAATCGGATGAATCAACAGGTTGACCGTCGACCCGCACAGCCGTGCTGCCAGGTCGCTGTCCTCTTCGCGTACCAGCATATTCACTGGCTCAAATGCGGCGATGGTTTTTGCGATTGTCGCCAGATTTTCCCTAACCACTGGTAGCAGATGAGGTTCCCAGATATCCGCACTGGCGCCAAACGCCATCCAGGTTGCCGCATGAGGTGCGCCTTCATCCGGCATTTGCCATCGGCGGCGTTCTGCAGCACTGGCTAATTTACTGAAGCTGCAGCCCATCATACTGGCGAGTAACATACTCGTTGAAGTTACCAGACTCTGCTTGACGAACGAACGTCTTGTCATCATGGGGAAACCCTTTGTGATTATTCACCCAATATACGGTGAACAGAATAATAATAGATGGTAAATAACACGAGTATATTATTAATAATATAGGTGATATGAAAACCTGAGCGGAATATAACACAGGTGTTATAACTTGCAATTGCTCTGTTTTATATAATGAGAAAAAATGGATGATATTAAAATTTCTCAACTATATATTTATATATAATTTATATTTATTCGCTGTATTTGTCTTGTCAGTAGAGTAACCGCGCCGTCTGACAGCGGGTTGCTGAGCAGAGTGTGATCTGCCCGAATGTTCCGCAGGTCTCGGGGTGGATTTTCAAATAACTTTTTGCCGGTAGACTATAGTAAAGATGGCCATTATTTCTCATCATGAATAACCATGGGCGGGGACGGAAATGAAGAAGATACTGATGCTGGTCGGAGATTATGTCGAAGATTACGAAACTATGGTTCCTTTTCAGGCGCTAAAAATGTTAGGTCATCAGGTTGACGCTGTCTGTCCAGATAAAAGCCTGGGGGATTATGTTCAGACCGCCATCCATGATTTTGATGGGGCACAGACGTACAGCGAGAAACCAGGGCACCGTTTTACCCTGAATGCGAATTTTACTGATGCGCGGGCAACAGATTATGATGCATTACTGATCCCCGGAGGACGTGCCCCCGAGTATTTACGACTGAACCCTGATGTCATTCAACTGGTGCAAGACTTTAACGCGGCGGGTAAACCTATTGCCGCCGTATGTCACGGCCCTCAGATTCTGGCTGCAGCAGGGGTGTTAGAAAACCGTACATGCAGCGCCTATCCAGCTTGTGCGCCGGAGATTCGGTTGAGCGGTGGACATTACGCAGATATCGGGATTGACCAGGCATACGTCGATGGCAATCTGGTTACGGCACCTGCATGGCCTGCGCATCCTGAGTGGCTGGCTAAATTTGTCGAAGTATTAACGAAGTAAGAGGCCCATTGAGTAGAAAGTCGGTATAACCTGTTCGGCTATACCGATTGGGGCATCATGATTGTTTATAAATGAGGCACCAATATATGCAGGTGCCTTTTCTCTGGTGAAGGGGCAGAAATCGGAATACGACGAGACAAAAATTACCGAATCGCATTTTGAACGAGTTTTTCGAGTTTTTTTAGTGTGTTAACCGATGCCGTATCAAGACCATGGACTTGTAGACTTTCCATTGGGTGATAGCTTACTAAAACCCGTCCATCTTGCTGCTGGCTAATCAGAACCCGAAACGGTAGATCAAGAGCCAGATCAGGATGTGCAAGCATTAATGGTGTCCCTGCTAAAGGGGTTCCAAAGACAAGCACTGTTGTCGGTGGCATTGATAACTGGACACTCTGGGCTGCTTTTGCGTGGTCAAATTCACCAAATAACACCAGGTTATTGCGGTTAATTGCGTTTATTAAATGTTCTCTTGTTTGCGGATAGTTATAAGCACTAAAATTTTTTTGCATAGTGTCAGCGTTATTATTTTCAGCATATCCTGTTATTGTTGCAGAGATGTATAGAACCAATAATATGAGGCCTTTTTTGATAAAACGTTGCATTATTACCTCCATAAGTCAGAGTGCGAAAAAATTTTTGCAGATACTAACTTTTTCTCTGACTCTCTCTTTTGACGATACACTTTGCTGAGTGCACCATTACGATAAATCCTGCGGCTAGCATTATTGTATCTTTCAGTACTAGTCGGCCGGCACCAGAAAGATAAGGAAACCCTGTATGGGCATCAGCACCATGCACCCACGTTTCTGGCGTAAATATCAGGAATGTTAACGTTACAAAAGGTGTCAGGAACGCCATGGTCGCTCCCCAGAATCCAGCTTTTGGCGAAATGTAATGAGACAGAATGAGCAATGCAAATATTACTTCTATGACGCCTAATCCAGTTGAGTATCCGTAGGTATTGTTTGCATTATGCCAAGCACGATGAGCTTCGACTAATTCGCCTTCATGATTCATAAACTGTGCATAGTTCATGGGATCATTGTAAAAGAATGACATAAATGGGCTGTTAGCAACAAAGGGGACTATGCTGTCTGCCTCATAAGGTATAAATTTCAATAAACCAATCCACATAAATACAATGGCAATGGAAATACGACACAGGTTAACGCCTATGTTTTCTTTTGTTGAAATATATTTGTAGATATCATTGAGCATTGGATTTTCCTTTTGGGTATTAAACACAATCCTTTATATCAGTAGTTCACGAGCAGACCCTGTTCTGACGTCCATGCTTTTTGTTCAGGAGTCTTTTTTATAAATTAACGTACTTGACCTCACATTTTGAATGTGATTTTAATGTTGCAATAAAGTAAATTATAATCGAGAGTGTAAATTGGATATGGCGGCTTGTGTTGATAGATGTCGTTCAAAATGAGGGTAATTAGACTGATAACTTTAAATTCTCGTTATGTAATGAAGAGATTAATGTATTAATTTATTTTATATTTCTTCAGTATCTGCTGGGCTATCTGTACCAATACAAGAGTGTTGGTCTTCACTAACTTACATAATAGATTAATATGGTTTAATATTCTTGGGAGTGAAATCCTGTTTTTGATAAGCTATTGTTTATTATAAACTCAGTAAAGGTAGTAAATACTATTTTAAGAATTTTCTCTCTGTAATAAATTGTGTATACTCGATCCTGCAAGAAGCTCTTCCGTTATCACTAAAACAATAAATCTGTCCTTAACACCCGTATTGCCTCTACTCTGTATCTCTTCTCAGGGTAGAGGTTTTTTTTTACGTCTATGCAATAAAATATTCACTACACGGGTAAACATTATTATGGCTAATATGATGATTAGCGACGTAAGTTTATAATGCTGCGATATTTTCTGTGTACAGATATATTAAGGCTCAATAGTACCAGCGCGTTTCTATTTGAAGGTGAATTGTTTTGTTGTGGTCTTATATACAGGGGTATAATAAAGATGGGCTTATAATTTCCTTGTTTTCAGTGTGATAGGTATTTTTAACCATTAAAATAAATGTGACTTTGTTCACGGATTTTAATTCATTAAGTGGGTATTCCTAGATTAGTGCAACAGCGTTGCACTTTGTTTTTGAAAATTTGCTCATTGAAAAATATAAAATGATTTGTTTTGAACATAGCATTTGTTGTCGAAATCCCCACAAATAGGCGCTCAGGGATAGGCACTGTTTTTTACTCTCCGGGTTTATCTGGCTCGCGCTGCATGCAGGTCTCCTCTCGCAGTACCTCGTAAATAATACATTAAAGGATGTCCCACAATGGATATTGTTGAACGCTTTATTAACTACACCAAAATCAATACAACGACTTCAAGGGAAAACGGTGCAAACGGGATAATGCCTTCTTCCCCTGGTCAGATGGTGCTGGCAAAGCTGCTTGCAGCAGAGCTTGAAGCATTAGGAATGGAAAACATCGAGGTTAGAGATACTGCTATCGTGACGGCAACATTGCCAGGGAATACTGACGACAGCGTTCCAGTTGTCTCTTTCTTTGGTCATCTGGATACCAGTGCAGAACAGACCGCGAATACGAATGCACAACGTCTCCCCTACAGTGGCGGCGATTTGTGTCTGAACAAAGAGCTGAATATTTATCTTCGTGAAAGTGAATTCCCTGAACTGAAAAATTATATCGGTGATGACCTTCTCGTGACAGATGGAACCAGTCTTTTGGGAGCGGATGATAAAGCCGCTATCGCGGCTATTATGAATGCGCTGCAGTACCTTGTTGAACATCCAGAAATTAAGCATGGCACTGTGAAAGTCGGTTTTGTGCCTGATGAGGAGCAAGGCTTACGGGGGGCAAAAGCCTTTGATGTTTCGGCATTTGGTGCTGACTTTGGCTATACCCTGGATTGCTGTGGAATTGGTGAGTTTGTTTATGAAAACTGGAATGCAGGCGATGCAGAAATTATCTTTACCGGTCAGTCTGCACACCCTATGTCAGCCAAAGGCAAGCTTAAAAACTCTCTGCTGATGGCCCATAAGTTCATTTCTATGCTCCCAGGAGGAGAAGCGCCTGAATATACGGAAGGGCGTGAAGGTTATTATTGGGTGAAACAACTACAAGGCAACAGTGCCCGCACGGTGCTCAAGCTGGATATTCGTGATTTCAGTGAAGAAGGCTATCAGGCACGGATGGAATTTATTCGGCAACTTGCACAGAGCACCAATATGCTTTGGGGTGAAAATAGCGTGGTCTGCCACTTATCCGATCGCTATGCGAATGTTTTTAATAGTCTGCAGGGCAATGCTCACTACCCCATTGATATTGCTCTACGCGCCTATCAGAAATGTGGTATTACACCGGTACCGGTAGCTATGCGTGGCGGCTATGATGGTGCGGTTCTCTCTCAGAAAGGATTGCCTTGTCCGAATATTTTTACCGGTGCCCATAATTTTCATTCAATTTATGAATACCTGCCGGTACGTTCTCTGCGCGCTGCCAGTGATGTCGTTGTGGCAGTCATTGAGGAAACCTTTGCTGAGTTCGCGGAGCGGAGAACTCAGTCATGATTCAGGTACTTATTGCCCTTTTGATTATTGTTGTCGTCGCCCGTCTGATCCTGAAAGGTTATCGCGCTGAGCCGGTGTTATTCATTGCGGGTTTGGTGTTGATGATTTGTACCGGATTGACTGGATGGGGGTCTGTATTGCCGAAAGGGGTTGCCGGTACGGGAATTTCATTTCTCGATCCTTTCGAAGTTATGCGCGATCTTTTCAGTACGCGCGCTGCCGATCTTGGTCTGATGATTATGGCGTTAATGGGATTTGCGCATTACATGGATCATATCGGGGCGAATGAAGCAGTGGTGCGTGTAGTAACGAAACCATTACGGGCGCTGCGGTCGCCATATATTTTACTTTTTTTCTCCTACCTGCTTGCCAGCCTTCTTCAATTGGCCATCCCTTCAGCCACCGGACTCGCGGTGTTACTGATGGGGACGATGTTCCCTATTATGCTGGGATTAGGGCTCTCCGCGGCCTCTGCTGCGGGAGTGATTGCGACCTCGCTTGGTGTGGCGTACACCCCAACAGCGATAGATGCCATCAGGGGATCTAAGGCCGTTAATATGGATGTGGTGGAATATGTTGTCTACCATCAAGGGCCTGCTGCGCTTGCAACCGTTTTGGTCGTGGGGGTCTGTCATTTCTTCTGGCAGCGGCATTGCGATCGTAAAGCGGGGACTTTACCACGGGAAATAGGTACCGCTGAGGTTACCGACTCAGGAACAGCACCGGCTTTTTATGCGCTGCTCCCCATGCTGCCGATATTGATGGCGGTAGGTTCATCCGCAATGTTTGTCAGTGGCATTAACCTGAACATTATCACCATCGTCCTCATTTCCATGGCCATTTGTATGCTGATAGAGTGGTTACGGACCCGTGATTTAAAGTCAGTATGCGAAGGATTCAGCCACTTTTTGAAAGGAATGGGAACCGCGTTTACCGGTGTGGTCGGTCTGCTGGTTGCTGCGGGGGTATTCGCGCATGGTATTAAGGTCATTGGTGCGATTGATCAGTTAATTCTGATGGCAGAACACGTTGGATTACCACCATTTGCCATGGCGGTTGTGTTTGCACTGGTGACGCTTGCTGCCGCGATCATTATGGGGTCAGGTAATGCGCCTTTCCTGGCGTTTGTTGAGCTTATTCCTCAAATTGCTGCAAGTATGGGGGCTAATGCTGTTGCGATGATCCTGCCTATGCAGCAGGCATCTCATATGGGGCGGGCTATTTCACCTGTATCCGGCGTGGTGATTGCTGTTTCAAGTGGTGCGAAGATCACCCCTTTCGATGTAGTTAAACGTACCGCTGTGCCGTTAATTGTAGGCTTTATCACGCATACCCTGATTATCGGTATCTTCTATTAATCGCTCCTGCTAAAAGAACCCTTCCGGCTTGTAGAACGCGGAAGGGGGTTTTTGGGGCCAGAACAGGAACCTTAACTCATCATTTTTATGAATAAAGGGAAATTTATATCTTTAATATTATTGATGCCTCTATATTAAATTTCATTTAAAGCCCATCCTGATCATTTTATGACTTCTGTCGTAAAGGTATGCAATAAAATGATTTCATCAGGAGACTTAATGTCTGCGTGATGGGTGGCTGATCGTTTTCTGAGCGTTGCTGGTGGGATATGTCAGGAAAACATCCGCTAATGAGCGGTTTTTGAGTTTTTATGATAGTTGGGTCCACAATATTTCGTGGTATTAATTGCCTTTGAGTATTATTAGTTTTCATCTTTATCGTATTCTTCTTATTATTTTTTACCATTTCATAAAAAGATGAAAGGTTAAGAAATGTAATATGTTATTTATGTGGTTTTTTTACATGGAAATAAATTAATCTGGATCATATTTTGGTGGTTTCAATTGTAGTATTTTTTTTAATGGAGTAATACAGGATTTAAATGTAATGATGATTTGTGTAGGTGGGTTTTAAGTGGTAAGTGATTCAGGAAAAGTCAGTCAGTTGAGACATAATTATCAGGATGAGCTTGAAACGTTTACCTGGAGTGCGTTAGTCGCAATAGGCATCGCAATAATGGATAATAGAATTTACTCTAAAATGTCAGAGCATATTTTTATTATGAACTGGTTGGCAATTGCAAAAAAGAGGAAGCTCTTTCCAAAGAGTATCGCTAATGAACTGCAATGGCTGATTGATGAAGGAAAGAAAAAAAGTCTCAATGCGCAACTTAAATTTAAAATAGAATACTTATATTCTACATCGAGTAGCGATGTGACAATACAGAATTACTATTTTAAATTTACCCATGCTATTGAAGTGTTGCGAAACAATGGGTGGGAGAGTTTTCTGCTCACCCCAGGGAAGTGGCGTGATCTGGATGATAAAATTAAAGTTAGAAACGGCAATTTTATCTTTATGGATGATGCTCGGCTACAAGAATGCTTTGGTATTCAGGGTGAGATCTTAAAGCCATTCTGTGTCCGGGTTTATGGTGATGTTGAGTTCGCTAAATCACTTTTCATCAAAAATAACCTTCCGGTTGAGTTTGTGAAACACACTTCAAATGAGTTTTATTACTTTCAGTTTCTTTTAGATGAATAAGGTTTCACTAACGAATACATACTGAATATTTTTAGAGCGGAGAATGTCTTTTTATCTGAATATAAAAATATCGACTATAAATCACGAGTAAAGGACCAAGTGATGTTTACGCGAAAGTTAGTGATTACTGATGAATGGGTAAAGTTATCTGATATTCCTGCCAGTGTGTCTATATCCTTTAGGGGGATTATTGAAATATGTGAAAGCACATCGGTCCCGGATGATAATACACCCTTGTTGAGATTTGAGAATGAGATGGCACCGATCGCTGTTGATTCGTTATCCTGGCTAAGGGTTCCACCAGGCAGTCCGGGAAGTGTTATCGTCTATATTCTCTGATTCTGACATCACCTTCGTTTAAATCAATACAAACAGCTCAGGCATTCTTAGCGTCTCAAAGTACTCAAATTAGGTGCCGTTGCTTAATACATAAATGATATTAATGTTCACTTGCTTTAATTTTATTCTTTCAGGTACCAGAAGTATACTGTATGCCGCAGTGTGTATACCTGTGTACTTTACTATATCATAGTGTAAATAGTGGGAAACTTTCTAATAATTAACCATTTTACAGGTTAAGGTATTACGGGCTGAGTCGATAACAATTAAGTCATAGAAGATGTTTTTATTGTTATGGAGATGTTTAAATGTTAAAAAATATGAAGGTTAAAACCAGCCTGTTATTACTATTGTTGTTATTTACATTTATGCAGTTTTTTTCTAATGGACTGGAGTTATTAGATCTCAAAAACACACAGAAAAGTACGCTTTTACTACATAATATAGTAAGAGAGCAGGATTCACTGCATAGTATCACTGGATCTATTAATAAATTAAGGGGCATGCTTGATAATATTCAATTGCATGATTCTGCTGATGTGCAACAGACATTAAAACAAGCACAGGATGAGATTGCTTATGCAAGACAAGAGTTCAATGTTTTCTGGGACATACCTGGATTGACGACGGATGATCCGCAGGCAGGAAAAATCATCAAGACTGCCTTTGAACAACAAATGGATTTTGAAAAAAAAACATATCGATCAGTTAAATGAAGTTATATCGAGCGGACGTATCGCTGATACATCAATAAATTTAAATAATGAATTGCTCGCTTCGCGTAAAAATTTTGATAGCCAACTGGCTAGCTATTATAAATCAACAATGTTGATCAGTGAGAAGATCGTAGGGCAAACACACTCCCAGTTTAACTCATCAATAATTAAAATATCGGTGATCCTGGCGTTTACGATTTTCATCTTCTTTATTTGTAATATCTGGTTGAACCGCACAATCATCCTACCATTACGAACAGTATCTGAACATTTTTCACGGATTGGTAAAGGCGATCTGAGTCATCCTGTTAAGGTACAGAGTAACAATGAAATTGGTCTGTTATGTTTGAATTTACAAAATATGCAGAATGGCCTTCGGGAAACTGTCACAACGATTCGTGATGGTGTCGAGTCTATAAATATCGGTATGCAGGAGATAGCGACAGGTAATACAGACTTGTCTACCAGAACGGAACAGCAGGCTGCAGCTGTCGTCGAGACGGCTGCCAGTATGGAACAGATATCCGCAACAACAAAGAATAATACCGATAAGTCACACCAGGCATCCGCCATGACGAATGAAAGTACCGAAATGGCATTGCGTGGCGAACGCTTAATGAGTGACATGGTTGAGAAGATCCATCTGATTAGCCGCAATGCGCAGAGCGTAAGCGAAATATCGAATGTTATTGATAGTATTGCTTTTCAGACCAATATCCTCGCACTAAATGCAGCAGTGGAAGCCGCTCGTGCAGGCGAATCAGGTCGTGGATTTGCCGTTGTGGCTAGCGAAGTCAGGACTCTTGCCCAACGCAGCGCTGCTTCAGCAAAGGAAATTACGGACTTAGTTGCCAGAGCGGCAATCAGCGTCAAAGAAGGTGTGGAAATAGCCGAAAACAGTGGTGTCATGATGGCGAATATTGCGGAGGCAATACGTAACATCAATATATTGATGGAAGATATATCCGGTGCTTCAGGCGAACAAAATAGCGGCATAGAGCAAATCCGGGTCGCTGTCACTCAAATGGAGCAGGTAACCCAGCAAAACGCATCATTGGTGGAAGAGATTGCCGCAACGACAGGCAGTGTGGAAGAACAGTCGGCAATGCTATCGCAGGCAGTGGCTGTATTTCAGGTAGAGGTAAATCAAGAAGAGGGCCTCAACGGGAGCGACAGCATACGTTAGTCGGGAAATGATTATCTCATCAGCTGTTATTCAGTCTGGTGAGATGCTCGGGGCAACGCCCGAAACGATACCTGGCAGGGGACTCATGTTGTAACATTATTGATAATAATTCTCATTATTGTTGTTGTGCCCTGCGGGTAATGGTAATGTTGCACAACGAGTTAATCCCATTTCCTATGCATAAGACAGCATGAACAACACCACCGCCCAAAATGCTTCCGGACGCTTAGCACGAATTTTCTCCGTCAGTGAATTTATGGATTTTGGCGAGCGCTACGGTATTGATTACCGCTTTCCGATGCTGAAGCAAAAACCTGATTTACCGCATTCCTGCGCCGTGCTGCAAGGGGAAGTTGAGGAGATGACACTTCCTTGCGGTATGTGCGTGACCCATTCCGACGTACAGGTGCTGCAACCTTATGAAACAACCTCCCGCCACAGCAGTCCCCTGTATATGCTGGTGGTACTGGAAGGGTGCGTGATACTGACGCTCAACGGGCAGGAGCATGTGGTGCGTTCCGGCATGGCATTTAGCTCCCGGCTGAGTGAACATCAAACGATGAGTGCCCGCCACCATGCTGACTGCAAACTGCGTACGTTATCGCTGGGACTGTATCCCGACGGCGCATGGCGCACAGGATTGCTCGAGTCGTTGATGCGTGAGTGGGAAAGATGCCAGACGCCAACGCTTATCTGGCAGGTTCCGGGCTTTTTGCTTAGCGGATTACAGTATGCGCAGCAGAGTACGCTCGGTAGCGTGCCCCGGCAACTGATGCTGGAAGGACTTATTTTACAGCTGTTCGGTCACGGCCTGAGCGTGTGCCAGATGGAGAGCGGTAAATATCAGCCTGCCAATGGTGAACAACAACGGCTGGAGATCGTTCGTCGTCTGCTGGAACAGACGCCGGAGAATGACTACACGCTAAACGATCTGGCCCAGCGAGCGGCGATGAGTCCCAGCAGTTTGCGCAGTAAATTTCGGGCAGCCTACGGCTGTTCGGTTTTTGACTATTTGCGCGATTGTCGTCTGGAACGTGCGCGCGGCTATTTGCTGGAAGGGTACAGCGTTCAGCAGGCGGCATGGATGTCGGGTTATCAGCACGCCACTAACTTTTCTACCGCCTTTCGTCGTCGCTATGGTTTTCCGCCTGGCGATGTACTCAAACTTTGCTAATCCATTTTTCTGCTTTGTGCGAAGTCGAGACTAACATTTTGGCACTGCGCATACGCAACCTGGCATCCGGCATAGCTATCTTCGCCACCAAAAAGGTAATAATTCTTATTTACAATTAGAAATGCCTTTGGAGATGTTCATGTTCGCTAAGACTCGATTGGCGCTGTTGGTGGGATGGGTAACCTGCAGCGTGGCTTTTCCTCTGCTGGCGCAGGAAACAACAAAAAACGATACGGTGGTTGTCACCTCGCAGATGCAAAGTGGTGCAACCAAGCTTGCCACGCCGGATATTGAAACCCCGCAGTCGGTGTCTATCATCACCCGCGAACAGTTTGAAGAGCAAGGGGCAACCAGTGTGCGTCAGGCTGTGAGCTATACACCAGGGGTGTACAGCAACCAGATTGGCGCTTCGAACCGTTTTGACTACATTGTGCTGCGCGGTTTCTCTGATGGTAGCCTCGACAACGTCTATCTCGATGGCCTGAAAATGATGGGCGATACCAACTCTCACAGCTCGTTGGTCGTCGATCCTTGGTTCCTTGAAAACATCGAAGTGGTTCGTGGTCCGGCATCCGTGCTGTATGGCCGCTCCTCTCCGGGCGGTATTGTTGCGCTGACATCACGTAAACCCTCGTTTGACCCTGGCGGGGAAGTGAAGTTATTTGCCGGGAACAACAATCAGCGCGGCGCAGCCTTTGATGTGACTGGCGCTCTGGATGATAACGATCGTGTGGCAGCGCGTCTGAGCGGAATGACGCGCTATGCGGACTCGCAGTTTGGTCCGTTGAAAGAAGAACGCTATGCGCTGATGCCAAGCCTGACCTGGCGGATCACCGACCAGACACGCCTCGACCTGATGGCCTATCTGCATCGTGATCCGGAAGGTGGCAGCCACTCAGGTTTGCCTTATGATGGCACCGTGGTTCCCCACTATGGTCAGAAGATCTCTAACACCTTCTTCGAAGGTGAAGATGATTACGACAAATACGATCGCCGCGAAAACATGGTGGGTTACAACATTGAACACATGTTTGACAACGGTTGGTCGGTGCGGCAAAAGCTGCGTTATTTACATACCGATGTCGAACTGAACCAGGTTTATGCGGCAGGCTGGCTGAATGAGACTGAACTCAATCGCGGCTATTCTGGATCCGATGAGAAAATGTCGGCAATTACGCTGGATAACCAGCTTGATGGTAGTTTTGATACCTGGCAGGTGAACCACCGTCTGCTGGTGGGGATCGACTATCAGGATCGCAGCAATAATACCACTGGCTACTACGGCGCATTCCCGCCAATAGATGCCTTTAATCCGGTGTATGGGGCGAAGCCGGATTACATCAGTATGTATGCGCGTGAAAAACACAAACTGCGCCAGACGGGCTATTATCTGCAGGATCAGATGTCCTGGGATCGCTGGCGTATTACTCTGGGCGGTCGTTACGATCAGGTCAGTGTGTCAAATATTGATAAGATCAACGACTCGCGTAGCGATCTGGATAAAAACAACTTCAGCACCCGCGCCGCTCTGCTCTATCTGTTTGATAACGGTTTAGCCCCATACGTGAGCTACTCTACCGCCTTCACGCCGACCAGTTTTGCTGATGAAAACGGTAACCTGCTGGAGCCAATGAAGGGCAAACAGTGGGAAGCCGGGTTGAAATATGAACCAGAAGGGCTGAACAGCCAGTTTAGTGCGTCGGTTTTCCGCATCAATCAGACCAATATCGCCACCAAAGAAGAGCCGACCGATCCGTACCGTTCAATTGGGGAAATTGAATCCGAGGGTGTGGAGCTGGAGGCGATTAGTCAGCTAACAGATAACTTCCGTTTGCAGGCGGCGTATACCTACACCGATATTCGCTATAAGAAAAGCAGTCCGGAAGAGCAAGGTAAGCGCGCTGTTTATGCGCCGCGTAATCAGGCCAGTAGCTGGCTGAGTTACGATGTGAAAAGCGGCCCGCTGGATGGTCTGACGCTGGGTTCTGGCGTGCGTTATGTCAATGGCATTACCAGCGATCGTCTGAATACCCACACTCTACCTTCATACACACTGGTGGATATGGCGATTGGCTACGACTTAACGCATATCGGCCTGAAAGGGGTGAGCGCGCAGCTCAACGTCAATAACCTGACCGATAAACGTTACGTTGCGGCCTGTAACTCACTGTCTTACTGCTACTTTGGTGCTGAACGTAGTATTGTCGGCAGCGTGTCCTGGAAGTTCTGATAGCATAAATGGCCCGGCGTGAGTCTCGCCGGGCAATCCAGGGATCAGCGAGATTACTGAGTAAAGCCGTTATCGATACAAATCTGGGCGTTGGTTCTCAGGGTAAAGGAGAGCTTATTGGGATACTGGCTGTAATAGTTATGTTCTTCTTCCAGCCCCTTCGCCTGGGCCAGGCGTACCGTTTCCAGTGAGCAGGTACGATAAATCAGATCTTTTTTCATGATTGCTTGTTGTTCCAGCTGCTTATTTGCGGGCAGCGCCAGCCAGATTTCTGACAGAGAGTAATCAAACACCACCCGATTGCCTTTAGCCTGAATATTTTCAACCGTAATAGAGTCGTCAACTTTCAGCCTCGGCTGTCCACGCATCTTTTTCTTCTCTTCAGCTGCAGCATATTGGGTTAACGCATCGATATCCATCCCGGCTATTTTTTGCTTATAGATTTCAACATAAGTGGCAGGTTGCTGATAATGGTTAGCGTAGGCGTTTCTTAATTCCCCGTCACTCATCGTACAGCCAGCAAGAAAAACAGGTAATACCAGCGTCAGTTTTATTTTAGTCACGATTTTATTCCCGAACATTATTGTGGTCCCTTATTGCCTGTAATGAAATAAAAATTGGGTTATTACAGTTGATATTTAAGGTTGTATAAACAGGGCGACGGGGGCACAAGTTCATTAGTCTTAAAGTGGCATGATAAACAGAAAACCCTGCCAGAATTAGCAGGGTTTTTGTATGGTATGGGAGCGGGTGTGGTGGTGCAGATTATTAGTGCCCAATCATCCTGGCTTTGGGTATCAGTTGGAAATACATATGATCAGGAATTGGCGTGTCCCAGACCTTCGCATAGACCGCAAAACCGATAGCTGAGAAGAGGATACTCAGTACCAGCATTGCCATGACTACACCGGAGAGCGCAGTTTGACGCCACAAGGGTTTACTGTTTTCTTGCGAGCCTGGCGGCGTTTTTAGTGAAAATGTAAGCGTTGAAGCCACCGGGCAGGATTCTACGCAGGTCATACAACCGGTACATTCAACGGTTCTGACCTGAATCAAACGATCGACAGGAATCGCTGACGGGCAGTTTTTCGCGCATTTTCCGCAGTCTATACAACTGTCTGCATTACGTCGTATTTTAAACGGAGAAAGCAGGGAGAAGAGGCCGAGCAGTGCGCCATAGGGGCACAGATAACGGCACCAGGCATTGCGGATAAATAAACTCATGACGCTGATAACGATCACGAAGATGAGCGTAGCACTGCCGATATTGCGGAAGAAATCGAGCATCTTAACGTCGATGATCATTCCATAAGCTGACATCAGGAAGTACTGAATACCTTGTGCGGGCATTGACAGGGCGATATACAGGAAAAAACTCAACAGCAGATATTTCAGACCGAGCAGCGGGATATCCAGCCAGCGTGGTAACCTGAAATGGCGTCCAAATAGCTTTTTCCCTACATTGCCAATCAGTTCTGAAAGCGTACCCACCGGGCATAGCCACGAGCAGAATGATTTTTTTAACAACAGGCTTATCAGGATAAATGCCACTAACAGCAACATTGAGGCTGCATGAACAGGCGGAAGATAACCGGTCTCCAGGGTGTATCTGATATTCATCAACCCTGCGATGGGGAGCCATCCCTCAATGCCGCCAGGTCTTGGAATATAAACGCTGGTGCCGGCGGTTTCGAAATAGCGGACCCAATAATAGAACGTTATGCCAATGTAGATATTGATGGACAGCAGGAGAAACTGGGTGGCTCTTCTCCAGGTGGTGGCATTGCGCCAGTCATTCCACGGTAGTTTTCCTCCGGTCGTGCCGGGGCGGCGCTGCCAGCGAGTTCTCTTTTTCCCGTTCATGGTGTTGTATTATCCCTCTTTATTTCCTCCACACAGGAGGATGCATCACCGGGATATGCTAACGCCAGACAGATATAGTGTATTTGATTTGCATCTTATTAAGTGACTGTTATTTTTATAGCGTTAAAATGCCTTCATAAAAATAACAGCCGATAGTTATCGCAGGTCAAATAAATACCTCGAACGAGGTATTTATTATTTGGCACTTACTTTAGCTGGATGCCTGGGGTCATTCCTGATAAGTCTCTACGCGATTACGTCCATTACTTTTCGCCAGGTAGAGTGCACGATCGGCTTTATCAACCAGTTGCTTGTAGTCCGGATGATAGTCATATTCGGCGATACCAATACTGACGGTAATAGAGAACGACTCAGCGGCAGAGGCCACCATCCGTAGCTCAGCGATTTTCTTACGCAGGGTTTCCAGAATAATATTCGCCTGTGAAATATCCGGCTCCACCAGCAGGATCATAAATTCTTCGCCACCGTAGCGGAAAACATAATCGCTGCTGCGGATATGTTCATAAATGATGGCCGCTACGTTCTTCAGCGTGATATCACCGGTGTTATGCCCATAGCGATCGTTGATTTGCTTGAAGTAGTCGATATCCAGCATTGCCAGAGTAAAAGGCTTACGCGAATGTAATGCCAGCGAGATTTCGCGGCGCATGATGGTCGGAATAAAGCGACGGTTAAGCAACTGAGTCAGCGAGTCTTTACCATTTTCCTGTTTGACCAGCGCTTCAAACATCGAGGCGAGAAGGAAATGCATTTTTGCAGAAAGCTGTCGAACATCCTGTAGAAGACTCATCCGTTGGGCTTCTGTCGGCTGCTGATTCGACAGTGTCTGCGTCAGGCGATCGTCGATTTCTACGATCAGCGACTCCATCTCAGCCAGCAGATTGCTGTTGCCGAGAATGTGTTTTCCCTTATGCGAAAACCACATGCCAAAATCAGAGTTCGACAGAAAAACTATCTCCGCGGAGGGCAACCCCGTGGCTATATTGTAGATAAACTGGTTTTCCCAGTCGGTAAATGAACGGATTTGCCGCTCGCGCTCTACGTTGACATCATCGTAAATTGTCTGCAGGCGATACTGCTCCTGCGTATGCATCGAGTTTTGATAACTTGGGGAGTAGGAGACCGTCATGGCCTCCAGAGCGGTGTCCATTGCCAGGCTGCTGAAACAGATGGCATCGCTTAACAGGCCGGGTGGGTAGTTTGCTTTCTTTTTAAGTACCCGATACAGCTCATCTTTCAGCTTACGTGCGCCGCGATTAACCAGATCGATTGGTAGGCCAATTCGCGCATGGACCACGCCAATATTGCGTTGTTTCGCCAGCAACTGTGAAATATCTTCCTGCGCACTGCCGAGTACGCTGCGAAGCCAGTCAAACATACTGCCGCTGAGGCGGGTGCTGACCTGTTCGGTATTAAGGAATAACGCGCTCTCAGCATGGGAGAGCATGTAGTCATAAAAAACAGTTACTAAATGGCGGATCTCCTGATCGGTTAATGATGTCAGGAGCGTGTGAACTTCAGGAGGTGTCTGGCGCAACAGCGCCTGCCATTCCGAAAGGAGTAATGTGTCGTTTACCGGATCAACCTGTTCCATCTCACAGCCACTCAAAAATACGATTGAAAAATTCAGGCGGTATTACGGACAATTACGTCACGATGGTCAAGTTAAACTCTCTTAACGATGGCTAATACCTTCATAAATCAGCCTTAAAGCGAAGACGCCGATAATGGCGCCAATCACCCGACTGGCAACCCGTTGAATACGTCCGTATGCACGACGCACTGCGGGTAGAGAAAACGCCTGGCTGAGAAAAATACGCCAGATAACGGAAGAAAAGACTATTCCTGCCCACGCCATTAACCTGGCCCAGGTCGGGGTTTCTGCACTTAACGTTACTGAGAAGATACTAATAAAAAACAGCACGGTCTGTGGATTGGACAAATCCGTTAATAATCCACGACGGAAGAAAACATACCAGGGAGCGGAGAGCGGCTGCTGTAATGTGGGCATTTGTGGTGTGGCCTGATGCCGTATGCTATTCCACGCAAACCACAGCAAATAGGCGCCACCGATAATTTTTATCAGCGAAAATATCTCTTCACACTGGGTGATAAGCGTCGCCATCCCAAAGAGTCCCAGACCGGAATAGAAGGCATCGCCTAATGCAACGCCCAGTCCTGTCATTACGCCTGCTCGCCGCCCTGATGCCAGACTGGTTTGCACCACCACGAACAGATTCGCGCCGGGGTTAAAAAAGGTTAAAACAAATAAACTGACGGTAAGTACGACGGCGTGTAGAGGTTCCATAAACAGCGCTTCCATCTGTGAAAAAATTGGCGTTTTACCTTCAATCGTAATTGAGGTCGTTCTGAATCAACCCATACTATAGTTTTAGTGTAAGCATGATTCTGAGTATGTACTCACACTGTTTTATGAAACGCCGCCGATGTTGCAAACGGGCGTCTGGGGTGTTTTCAATAGACCGGGCGGGGTGGCGCACGCAGCGCTACAGGAATCTCTGCCATCATTGTTTTGCAAAATATCTTTATATTTCTGTTAGCTCTGGATTTTTTATTCGGGCTGAACTACTTATTAATCATCCTTGACTCGCACGATGGATGCTCAGGGGTCGATAATGGCGTAAAACAAAACCTGGAGTTTTTATATGAAAACTGGATATAAGTTATTAATTGGTGCGTTAGCTTTTGTCGTGACCAACGTGTATGCAGCAGAATTTATGACAAAGGTTGAGTTTGAAAAGGTTGAGTCGCAATATACAAAAATTGGTGATATCTCAACAAGTAATGAAGTTTCCGTTGCAGATGCCAAAGAAGAACTTCTGAAGAAAGCAGAAGAGAAAGGTGCTGACGTTGTGGTATTAACATCCGGTCAAACGGATAATAAAATCCATGGCACTGCCAATATTTACAAGAAAAAATAATGCGCTGTATTGAAAGATAAAATACCCGCCAGTCCTTGTACTGGTGGGTTATTCTTTTAGCCTGCGCCAGAATGTGGTTCTGCTGATACCGAGATATCGTGCTGCCGCTGTTTTATCGCCATTGAATTGTGCCAGTACCTGCTGTGGCGTCAGCGATGGTGATATCAGGGGGATTTCGGCGACATTGGTCAGTTCCGGCATTAACTGCTGTAAGAAATGGACGTTCAGCTCCGGCTGTGGATCCTCACTTAAAAATAGCGCCAGACGCTCCATCATATTGCGCAGTTCACGAATATTCCCCGGCCAGCCATAATTCAGCAGAGTATGCTGACTCAGACTCAATCCCTTGCGCACTGTCTCTGAAAACGGCACATCTAATTCCGCCAATGACTGTTTTAAAAATCCTTCTGCCAGCGGCAAAATATCGGGCAGACGCTCGCGCAGCGGCGGCAACTGCAGACGCAGAATGCTCAGGCGATAAAACAGATCGGTACGAAACTTTCCCTGTTTCATCTCCTGCTCAAGATGACAATGCGTGGCGCTAATCACCCGCACATCCACCGGGATTGGCTGATGTCCGCCCACCCGCGTAACCTCTTTTTCTTCCAGCACGCGCAGTAGTCGGGTTTGTAGCGGCAGCGGCATCTCGCCAATCTCATCGAGAAACAGCGTTCCACCGTGGGCGATTTCAAACAGACCCGCGCGTCCTCCCCGGCGCGAGCCGGTAAATGCGCCATCCTCATAGCCGAACAGCTCAGCTTCCAGCAATGATTCGGTGATGGCCCCGCAGTTGACGGCGACAAACGGCGGTGAGGGCTTCCCGCGTCGATTCTCCTGGCGGGTGAAATATTCACGATGAATGGCCTGCGCCGCCAGCTCTTTACCGGTTCCGGTTTCGCCCTGAATCAATACCGGCGCGCGGGAGCGGGCGTACAGCATAATCGTATGCCGCATCTGTTCCATCTGCGCAGAGTGACCGCGCATGTCCACCAAGGCATAGCGGGTACGCAGCGTCTCACCAGAAGCATACTGGCCGTTTCGCCGTAGCGTCATTCGGGTCATATCCAGCGCATCGCTGAAGGCCTGGCGCACGGTGGATGCCGAATAGATAAAGATGCCGGTCATACCGGCTTCTTCCGCCAGATCGGTAATCAGTCCCGCGCCGACCACCGCTTGTGTACCGCAGGCTTTCAGCTCATTGATTTGTCCACGGGCATCCTCTTCAGTGATATAGCTGCGCTGCTCAAGCTGTAAATTGAATGTTTTTTGAAAGGCCATCAGCGCGGGGATGGTTTCCTGATAGGTGATGACGCCAATCGACGAAGTGAGTTTTCCCGCTTTCGCCAGCGCCTGTAACACATCAAATCCGCTGGGTTTAATCAGGATCACCGGAATGGACAAGCGGCTCTTCAAATAGGCACCGTTGGAGCCTGCGGCGATGATGGCATCGCAACGCTCAGTGGCCAGCTTTTTACGGATCCAGGTCACTGCCTTTTCAAAACCAAGCTGAATAGGGGTGATAGTCGCCAGGTGATCAAACTCCAGGCTAATGTCGCGGAAAAGTTCGAACAGACGCGTGACGGAGACCGTCCAGATAACCGGTTTGTCGTCGTTCACCCGTGGAGGAAGATGTGTATCAGCCATAGCTAACCCAAAAAGTCAGGAACCGAATATTGGGTTTAGTTGTGTTTCATAAATGTTGCAATGAAACACTTAAACCAGTTTCATGAAACGATAGCTGACACGCTTTTGTGCAACAAAGATATAAAGATTGAATTTAATTTATTGTTTTTAAAAACAAAAACAGAAAATGAATAAAAATTAAGGTCTTTGGCATACCCCTTGCTTTAGTTAATCAACGAACGATAACAAGTTGATAACAAGAGGATGGGATATGTCTCTACACTCCCCAGGGCTGGCGTTCCGCGCCGCGCTCACCAAAGAAAATCCATTACAAATCGTTGGCACCATTAACGCCAATCACGCGCTGTTGGCTCAGCGTGCCGGGTATCAGGCGATTTATCTGTCGGGTGGTGGTGTCGCTGCCGGATCGCTGGGCTTGCCGGATCTCGGCATCTCCACTCTGGATGATGTTCTGACTGATATTCGCCGTATTACCGATGTCTGCCCGTTGCCGCTGCTGGTGGATGCAGATATTGGTTTCGGATCCTCGGCATTTAACGTGGCGCGTACTGTGAAATCAATGATCAAAGCCGGCGCCGCTGCGCTGCATATTGAAGATCAGATCGGCGCTAAGCGCTGCGGTCATCGTCCGAATAAAGCGATCGTCTCCAAAGAAGAGATGGTTGATCGTATTCGCGCCGCAGTGGATGCGCGCACCGATCCGAACTTTGTGATCATGGCGCGTACCGATGCGCTGGCGGTGGAAGGGTTGGAAGCGGCAATCGATCGTGCGCGGGCGTATGTCGAAGCGGGTGCTGACATGCTGTTCCCGGAGGCCATCACCGAGCTTTCTATGTACCGCCAGTTTGCTGATGCGGTGCAGGTACCGATCCTCGCCAACATTACCGAATTTGGCGCCACGCCGCTGTTCACCACCGATGAATTGCGTAGCGCTAACGTCGCAATGGCGCTCTATCCGCTGTCTGCTTTCCGTGCCATGAACCGCGCCGCAGAAAGGGTTTACAACGTGCTGCGCCAGGAAGGCACGCAAAAGAGCGTGATCGACATGATGCAGACGCGTAACGAGCTGTACGAAAGCATCAATTATTACCAGTACGAGGAGAAGCTCGACGCCCTGAATCTCAAGTAGGCCTGATAAGGCGCAGCCGCCATCCGGCACTGCCGGATGGCACTACGTTTATCCGGTCTACGGCGTACACCCTCAATACCCTACACATTAAAATAATGACGAGGACAACATGAGCGACACAACGATCCTGCAAAATAATACCAATGTCATTAAGCCTAAAAAATCAGTCGCGCTGTCAGGCGTGCCAGCCGGAAATACCGCCCTGTGTACCGTCGGTAAAAGCGGTAACGATTTACACTATCGTGGCTACGATATTCTCGACCTGGCGCAACAGTGCGAATTTGAAGAAGTTGCACATCTGCTGATCCACGGAAAATTACCCAACCGTGATGAACTCAATGCCTATAAAAGCAAATTAAAAGCGCTGCGCGGTTTACCGGCTAACGTACGTACCGTGCTGGAAGCGCTGCCCGCAGCATCGCACCCTATGGATGTGATGCGCACCGGTGTCTCCGCGTTAGGCTGCACGCTACCGGAAAAAGAAGGGCATACCGTTTCTGGCGCACGTGATATTGCCGACAAGCTGCTGGCCTCGCTCAGTTCGATCCTGCTTTACTGGTATCACTACAGCCACAACGGTGAGCGGATCCAGCCCGAAACCGACGATGATTCTATTGGCGGTCACTTCCTGCATTTGCTGCATGGCGAAAAGCCGCCGCAAAGCTGGGAAAAAGCGATGCACATCTCGCTGGTGCTTTACGCCGAACACGAATTTAACGCCTCCACATTCACCAGCCGGGTGATTGCGGGTACTGGCTCCGATATGTATTCAGCGATTATCGGTGCTATTGGTGCTCTGCGTGGCCCAAAACACGGCGGCGCGAACGAAGTGTCGCTGGAGATCCAGCAGCGCTACGAAACGCCGGATGAAGCCGAAACCGATATCCGCAAGCGTATTGAAAATAAGGAAGTGGTGATTGGTTTTGGCCACCCGGTTTATACCATTGCCGATCCACGTCATCAGGTAATCAAACGCGTGGCGAAGCAGCTTTCTCAGGAAGGTGGTTCGCTGAAGATGTACAACATTGCCGATCGCCTGGAAACCGTGATGTGGGAGTCGAAAAAGATGTTCCCCAACCTCGACTGGTTCTCGGCGGTCTCCTACAACATGATGGGCGTTCCGACCGAAATGTTCACCCCATTATTTGTTATCGCCCGCGTTACCGGCTGGGCGGCACACATTATCGAACAGCGTCAGGATAATAAAATTATCCGTCCTTCTGCCAATTATACCGGCCCGGAAGATCGCGTTTTTGTCCCGATTGATCAGCGTTGCTAATTCAATTCCTCAAATTATAAAACTCAGGAACTCTTGTTATGTCTGCACAAATTTCGAATGTTCGCCCAGAATTTGACCGTGAAATCGTTGATATCGTGGATTACGTCATGAACTACGAAATCACCTCGAAAGTGGCGTATGACACTGCGCATTATTGTCTGCTTGATACCCTCGGCTGTGGCCTGGAAGCGCTGGAATATCCGGCCTGTAAAAAGTTGTTAGGGCCGGTCGTTCCGGGGACGGTAGTGCCGAACGGTGTTCGCGTACCGGGTACTCAGTTTCAGCTTGATCCGGTGCAGGCGGCATTTAACATTGGCGCGATGATCCGCTGGCTGGACTTCAACGATACCTGGCTGGCCGCTGAATGGGGTCATCCTTCCGATAACCTCGGCGGTATCCTGGCGACGGCAGACTGGCTGTCTCGCAATGCGGTGGCTGTTGGAAAAGCGCCGTTAACCATGAAAAAAGTGCTGACCGGGATGATCAAAGCCCATGAAATTCAGGGCTGCATCGCGCTGGAAAACTCCTTTAACCGCGTCGGGCTGGATCACGTTCTGTTGGTTAAAGTCGCGTCGACCGCTGTGGTGGCCGAGATGCTGGGGCTGACTCGTGACGAGATCCTCAATGCGGTATCACTGGCGTGGGTCGACGGGCAGTCGCTGCGTACCTACCGCCACGCGCCGAATACCGGCACGCGTAAATCCTGGGCGGCAGGCGATGCGACTTCCCGCGCGGTACGTCTGGCGCTGATGGCGAAGACCGGTGAGATGGGCTATCCGTCGGCGCTGACGGCAAAAACCTGGGGCTTTTATGACGTTTCTTTCAAAGGGGAGTCGTTCCGCTTCCAGCGTCCATACGGCTCGTACGTGATGGAAAACGTGTTGTTTAAAATTTCCTTCCCGGCAGAGTTCCACTCACAGACTGCGGTAGAAGCGGCGATGACCCTTTATGAGAAGTTGCAGGCGGCAGGGAAAACCGCTGCGGATATCGAAAAAGTGACGATTCGTACTCACGAAGCCTGTATTCGTATCATCGATAAAAAAGGCCCACTAAATAACCCGGCGGATCGCGACCATTGCATTCAGTACATGGTGGCGATCCCTCTGCTGTTTGGACGTTTGACGGCAGCAGATTATGAAGACGGTGTGGCGCAGGATAAACGCATTGATGCCCTGCGCGAGAAGATCAACTGCTTCGAAGATCCTGCCTTTACCGCTGATTATCACGACCCGGAAAAACGCGCTATCGCTAACGCCATCACTCTCGAGTTTACCGACGGTTCACGTTTCGAAGAGGTGGTGGTGGAGTACCCAATTGGCCACGCGCGTCGTCGTCATGACGGTATGCCAAAGCTGGTCGAAAAATTCAAAATCAACCTGGCGCGTCAGTTCCCAACTCGCCAGCAGCAGCGCATCCTGGATGTCTCCCTGGACAGAACACGCCTGGAGCAGATGCCGGTCAATGAGTATATGGATCTTTTCATTATTTAAACCTGCGTGCGGCAAGGCGTAAGTTCAACAGGAGAGCGTTATGTCTTATAGCGATTTTTATCAGCGTTCGATTACCCAACCAGAGTCGTTCTGGGCCGAGCAGGCCCAGCGTATTGACTGGCAGCAGCCGTTTACCCAGGTGCTGGATCACAACCATCCGCCGTTTGCCCGCTGGTTTTGCGGCGGGACGACGAATTTGTGCCATAACGCCATCGACCGTTGGCTGGATAAGCAACCTGATGCGCTGGCGCTGATTGCCGTTTCATCGGAAACCGAAGAAGAACGCACGTTTACCTTTAGCCAGTTGTATGACGAAGTTAACGTAACAGCAGCGATGCTATTGTCGCTGGGCGTTCAACGTGGCGATCGGGTGCTGGTCTATATGCCAATGATTGCCGAGGCGCACATTACGCTACTGGCCTGTGCACGTATTGGGGCGATCCATTCGGTTGTGTTCGGTGGATTCGCTTCACATAGCGTGGCGGCGCGGATCGACGATGCCCGACCAACGGTTATCGTATCAGCAGATGCCGGAGCGCGTGGTGGCAAAATACTGCCGTATAAAACGTTGCTCGACGATGCGATCAATCAGGCGCAGCACCAGCCACGCCATGTGATTTTGGTCGATCGCGGTCTGGCGAAAATGGCGCAGGTGGCGGGGCGTGACCTCGATTTTGCCACGCTGCGTCAGCAGCATCTCGGGGCGCGTGTGCCGGTAACCTGGCTGGAGTCGAACGAAACATCCTGCATTCTCTACACCTCCGGCACGACCGGCAAACCGAAAGGCGTACAGCGTGATGTCGGCGGCTACGCGGTGGCGCTGGCGACCTCAATGGACACCATTTTTGGCGGCAAAGCTGGTGGCGTCTTTTTCTGTGCCTCGGATATCGGCTGGGTGGTTGGACACTCCTACATCGTGTACGCCCCGCTGCTGGCGGGGATGGCGACTATTGTCTACGAAGGGTTACCAACGTATCCGGACTGCGGGGTATGGTGGAAAATCGTCGAGAAATATCAGGTCAGCCGGATGTTCTCGGCGCCGACCGCTATCCGCGTGCTGAAGAAATTCCCGACTGCGCAGATCCGCAACCACGATCTCTCCTCGCTGGAGGTGCTGTATCTGGCGGGTGAGCCGCTGGATGAACCGACCGCGAGCTGGGTAACGGAAACGCTGGGCGTACCGGTTATTGATAACTACTGGCAGACCGAATCCGGCTGGCCGATCATGGCGATTGCTCGTGGACTGGATGACCGGCCTTCGCGTCTGGGTAGTCCTGGCGTGCCGATGTATGGCTACAACGTACAGTTGCTGAATGAAGTGACCGGTGAACCCTGTGAGGCAAATGAGAAGGGAATGCTGGTGATTGAAGGGCCTCTGCCGCCGGGGTGTATTCAAACTATCTGGGGCGATGACACGCGCTTTGTGAATACCTACTGGTCGCTGTTTTCTCGTCAGGTGTACGCCACGTTTGACTGGGGGATCCGCGATGCCGATGGTTATTACTTTATTCTTGGCCGGACGGATGATGTGATTAACGTTGCCGGACATCGACTTGGCACGCGCGAGATCGAAGAGAGTATTTCCAGCTATCCGAACGTTGCGGAAGTGGCGGTAGTGGGCGTAAAAGATGCGTTGAAAGGGCAGGTGGCTGTGGCATTTGTTATTCCGAAGCAGAGCGACAGTCTGGAAGATCGCGATATCGCGCATTCAGAAGAGAAGGCGATTATGGCGCTGGTGGACAGTCAGATTGGTAACTTTGGTCGCCCGGCACATGTCTGGTTTGTTTCTCAACTCCCCAAAACTCGCTCCGGAAAAATGCTGCGGCGAACGATCCAGGCGATCTGTGAAGGTCGCGATCCCGGCGATCTGACCACCATTGACGATCCCGCGTCGTTACAGCAAATCCGTCAGGTAATTGAAGAATAACCTAGCATCTTAACCGTAGGCCGGATAAGTCGCATCAGCGATGAATCCGGCACTACATCTTAATTCGCCTTCTTATACGGTCCGTGATCGCTATCAAATGGCGCATATACAGTGTCCGCCACAAAAGATAACGGCACATCAACAAATAACAACGCTAAATCGAAATAGTTATAATCGTAAGCACCCGGGTTTTTTATTTTATCAATGTCGTGATGCATACCCACGTAATATGTATTTGACTCTTTACCTTCCGTGCGTGCATTAATGCTGCCACATCCCGAAAGTAATGTGCTGATAAATAGCGCTATTACCGCAACTGTCTTTCTGCTCATGCTCTGACCTAGCTTACCACCTTGTTTTACCATAACAGTAGAAAAGCGGCTTTTTGTCGGCAAAACTTAAGCTGTCAGGTAAGTGATAAGGGGGAGTGACAATCTGTCAGGAACAGAGTTGAACGCTGCGAAGCTGTGGCCCGTAAAGGCGTAGCCAATACCCTGGCGACTTGAAGGATGACGGGTATAAGTCTACCCCTTTACGTTTATTGGATAGTAATCTGTTTAAATGGACAGCTCCGTTTTGTAGTCTTTGTAATAATATTGCTTGTCTCTGTCGCTGATTTCTCGGATGACCCGACAGGGTACGCCAGCCGCAACGACATTGGGTGGGATGTCTTTAGTCACGACACTACCCGCGCCGATGACCGTGTTCTCGCCAATCGTAATTCCGGGATTGATAACAACATTACTGCCAATCCAGACATTATTGCCGATCGTTACCGGAAAAGAATACATCTCGCCAAACTTTCTCAGCTCATGATGAACAGGATGCCCGGTTACAGAGATCGTGACGTTGGGTGCAATTAAAACGTTATCGCCTATGGTAACCGTGTAATCATCTACAATGGTGAAGTTAAAATTGGCATAGAAGTTTTTACCAATGTGAATATTGCTACCGTAAGAAAAATAAATGGGGGGCTCTATCCACGCATGTTCTCCCACGGTGCCAAACATTTCATGAATCAGTTTCTCTCTCTTTTCAACTTCTGATGGACGCGTGTGATTAAATTCATACATTAACTCTTTTCCGCGCAATCTCTCTTGCGGTAACCCTTCACACATATCGGTAAACAGCTTTCCTGCTTTTATTCTGTCTCTCATGGCGGTGCTCATTAATGCGACTCCATCCTTGTATGTTAAATTCAGACCTGTCTGTCCATTTGCGTGACATAACGAGAGAATGGTTTTGCGCCGCTAAGCGTAAAGACTGAAATCAGCGTGAAGCTCAGGGCGATGATTCCCAGTACCAGATAAGCTCCCTTAAAACCGATACTTTCGTACATATTACCGGCCAGTATGGACATGAAAATCATTGCCAGCTGTTTGAAGAAACAGAAGCACACCAGATAAATAGTGGCGGAAAAACGAACTTCAAACTGGCTGGTGATGTATTTGAAGCAGCCGACGATCAAGAAGGGGATTTCAAACATATGAAGCGTTTTGAGGATAACAACTTCCAGCGCGGAGGTGGCAAACGCGGAACCGATAATCCTCACTGACATAATAGTGCCTGCCAGCAACAGGGCGTTTTTCCCACCGATGCGATTCACAATTAGCGGGGCAAAAAACATGATGGAAGCGTTGAGTAGCTCTCCCATGGTGGTGACGTAGCCAAATACGCGAGTACCTTGTTCACCAGTGGCAAAGAATGAGGTGAAAAAATTGGCGAACTGCTGGTCGAACACATCGTAAGTGCAGGAAACACCGACGACATACAGTGAAAGGAACCATAGTTTAGGTTGTTTAAATAACTCCAGTGCCAGTTTCAGGCTGAAAGCTGAATGATTGGCGCCGACTGCGTCCGCAACCTTTGCAGAAGAAGGCACTTCCGCTTTCGAAAAGAACAGAAGTATTGCCAGAATTATCGCGCAACCCGATCCCAACCAGAAGACAAACTGGTTGTTAATAGTAAACATAATCCCGGCAATTGAGGCGCACAATGCCCAGCCCACGCAACCAAACATACGTGCGCGGCCAAATTCAAAATGACTTCGGCGACTCGCTTTTTCAATATAGGCTTCGATTGCCGGAGCCCCTGCGTTGTAAATAAAACCCAGGTAAATTCCCCCGACAATAGAGCCGAGTAAAATATTAAACTGCAGTAGTGGACCAAAAACGTAAATAAAGAACGGGGCAAACATTACCAGCATCCCGGTAATGATCCATAGCAGGTGTTTTCGCAGTCCGAGTTTATCGGAGAGCAGACCAAAAATGGGCTGAAAAAGCAGTGAGAATAAAGAGATGCAGGCGAAGATGACGCCGGTATCCCCTTTGCTGATATGGTTTATATCGTGTAACCAGATAGGGAAAAATGGGAAATAAGCCCCCATAATAAAAAAGTAAAAGAAGAAGAAAAAACCGAACATCCAAAAGTTAGTGTTTTTAAATAATACATAATGGATTTCCTTACGCAAAATAATGGCAGGTCGCAACCTGCCCAATTATTTATTATTTTTAGCGCCAGTTGACCTGGTAGTGATAGTGTCCGGCACTCAGTTGATATTCCGGCGAAACGGAAGGACTCCATGAGTCATCCCCGCCGACGCCCATATGGAAACCATCAATATTGAGCCAGGTCCCCGCCTCTGGTTGCAGCAGATGGCGATGGCTGGTTTCCATCAGTTGTTTCTGACTGTAGCGACTGATGTTGAACTGGAAATCACCGCGCCACTGATGAGCACCGTAGCGCAATTCGCGCGTTCCACAGCGCAGGCCGTTTTCACTCGGAAAAACGTAAGGGGTATACATCTCATCCAGCGAAAGATCCCACTTGCCAAAACAGGCCGCGCTCAGGCGGTCCGGGTAGTTCTCGTGGGGACCGAGACCTGTCCAGTTTACCCGCTCAGCGACCAACGCAAGCTGACAGCTAAGACCAATCCTCGCCGGATGCGGTGTTCCGCTGGCGACATCGACATCTATTGTCATTTGCATCTCGCCGTGTCCGTCAATACGGTAGGATTTACGGCTGATAAACAGTGTGTTACCAAGGTACTGCCAGGCATGTACGGTGGTAATCAGTACGCTGCTGGACAGTGTTTCGGCTTCACAAACCAGTAGCTTTGGCTCTGTGTGATAGTGACCTGCCGCCTTCCAGCGTTCGACCCAGGCGTTGGGATCGATACGGGTGACTTCACTGACACCAATGTCGTTATCCAGCGGTGCGCGGATGAACTGATCGATTAACGGGGTTAATAACTGCGGCGTATCATCCATCCAGTATTGTGTTAGCAGACCTGACTGACGGGAGAATTCCCAGCGTTTGTTATTGACTGCCGCTGTAAATGCGCCCTCGCTGACGGTCAGCTCTGGCGTTGTACTGGCATGTGATGGAAGTGTCAGACTGAATTTTTCTTCCAGTTTCCACTGATACCAGGCACTGATATGTCCAGCTTCTGACCACCCGGTCGCCTGGGGCTGAGCAACGTGCACCGTCAGCCACAGCTGGCCCGCGGTTTCAGGCATCGGGATTTCCGGCAGGGTGATTATCTGGCTGCCCTGCGGAGCGATATCCAGTGCCTGCTCTCCGCTGGCCAGTGGATTACCGTCCTGAGCGATAGACCAGTGCAAAACTTCGTTATCGCTGCGACGGAACAAATATTCACTGGTGACCTCAATCTTCCATTGCGCGCCAGGGAGCAACGTGAACTGGAAAAATTGCTGCGCGTGTTTAGCCTCGTACAGTGATGGATGCGGTGTGCGATCGGCAAACACCAAACCGTTCATACAGAACTGACGATCGTTCGGCGTGTCGCCAAAGTCACCGCCGTAGGCAGACCAGGGCTTACCTTCGTCATCGTATCTGATGAGCGACTGATCCACCCAGTCCCAGACGAAACCGCCCTGTAAGCGAGGGTACTGGCGAAACGCCTGCCAGTATTTAGCGTAACCGCCGAGGCTGTTGCCCATCGCATGGGCGTATTCGCAAAGGATTAACGGGCGCTGCTCACCGGGCATCGACAGCCATTTTTTGATTGACCATTTTGGCACAGCCGGGAAAGGCTGATCCTGGTCGACGCGGGCATACATTGGGCAGATGATGTCTGTTGCTGCGGTATCCGCGCCCCCGCCTTCGTACTGCACCGGGCGCGACGGGTCTTCTGATTTAAGCCAGCGGTAGAGGGCATCGTGGTTCACGCCGTGACCGGATTCATTTCCCAGCGACCAGATAATGATACTGGGGTGGTTGCGATCGCGCTGCACCATACGCGTGACGCGCTGACTCATGGCTGGCAGCCAGTCTGGATTGTCGGTCAGGCGATTCATCGGCACCATGCCGTGGGTTTCGATATTGGCTTCATCCACTACGTACAGCCCGTAGCGATCGCACAGGGTGTACCACAGCGGATGATTCGGATAATGGGAGCAGCGTACGGCATTGAAGTTGTTCTGCTTCATCAGGATGATGTCCTGCAGCATCGTCGCTTCGTCCATCACCTGACCGTTTTTCGGGTGATGTTCATGCCGGTTGGTTCCGCGAATCAATAGTGGCTTGCCGTTTAACAGGAGCAGACCATTTTCAATGCTCACCTGACGAAAGCCAACATCACAGGCTTCTGCTTCAATCAGTATGCCGTTGGCTGTATGTAACTGCACAACAGCGCGGTACAGATTGGGTGTTTCTGCGCTCCACAGCGCCGGGTTTTCAACATTCAGACGCAGCGAAGTGCGATCGTTGTAAGCCCCGCGCTCATCAATGATCTCGCTGCCTAACAGGGCGGTGGTATCGCTGATCAGTGTTTCACCATCCCACAATTGCAGGGTGACGCGTAAATCTTCGCTCTCGTTGCCCGCCACCCTGACTTCCGCTTCCAGCACTGCGCGACTGAAGTCATCGTTAAAGCGGGTGTTGACACGCAGATCGCGGATTTGCGTCGTGGGTTTGTGCAGCAGAGAAACGTCGCGGAAAATACCGCTCATACGCCACATGTCCTGGTCTTCCAGGTAGCTACCATCGCTCCAGCGTAGCACCATCACCGCCAGACGGTTTTCACCGCGAGTCAGGAAATTGCTGAGATCAAATTCGGAAGGCAGACGACTGTCCTGACCGTAGCCGACCCAGCGACCATTGCACCACAGATGAAATGCAGAATTAACACCATCAAAAATAACGCGAGTCTGGCCCTCAAGTAGCCAGCCTTCATCTACACTAAATGTGAGCGAGTAACATCCAGTTGGGTTCTCAGCCGGAACGTACGGGGGATTGACCGGAAACGGATAGGTAATGTTGGAGTAGATTGGTGCGTCATAGCCGCTCATCTGCCAGTTAGAAGGCACCACGATGGTATCCGCCTGCGGCAGATCGTTTTCAAGCCAGCTTTCAGGTACCGCTTCTGGCGAAGCAAACCAGGCAAATTCCCACTCACCATTCAGTGAACGCAATTGCGCAGAGCGACTGTTCCTGCGGGCATCATCCGCTGAGCGCCAGCTACAAAAAGGCGGGTGAGCCTCCAGACGATTGAGTTGTGTCACGCCGGGGTTTTCCCAGTCGCGGCGTTTCAGTACGGCGGCGAGTGAATCCGTGTTCAGGGTCATGGCAGTATCCTGGTTAAATTTGTTATCCGCTCACAATTTTATTGAACATACGTGGAAGTCGATTATTTTGTAAAGGGGAGGGCGGATAATAATTGAACTGAATCACATAAATTCAGGTATGCGAGATAAAGGTGATAACTTCCCCATGGAGTGTTAAAGACGAGAAATTTGGCGGGCCAGCTGCATTAAAGACTCCGCGAGTACCTGAGCGGTAGCGGTCTGAGTATTCGGCGGCAGAACGGTTTTTCGCTCAACCAGCGTAACGGGCAGAAGCTGGTTACCCGGGGCGGATCCACCCTGTGAAAGCTGTAATAGTTTGTCGACGCTGGTTTGTCCAAGCATCGGGAAATCCTGCTTTATTGTGGTCAGCGGCGGGATATAACAGGAGCTGTCTTCGGTGTCATCATAGCCAATTACCGAGATGTCGGTTGCGACCCGCAGGCCAAATTCGCTTATTGCCCGCATCGCGCCCAGTGCCATTTGATCATTGGCGACCAGCATAGCGGTAGGGATGTTACCGTCGTTAAGCATCTGCATGGTTTGATGAAAACCGGACATAGCGCTCCAGTCGCCTTCCATTTCCACCGTCGGTTGTAGCTGGTAGTGCGCCAGATACTTATGCCAGCCCGCGTGTCTGAGCCGTGCCGAGACTGAGGTATTCGGTCCGGCTAACAGAGCGATACGTTGATGGCCATGCTGTACCAGATGTTCTACGCCCAGTCGCGCGCCATCGTCATGGGAGAAAATCACGCTGTTAATTGGGGATTGATCCGAGACATCAAGAAACAGCACCGGCACCGGGGCGCAGGAGGCGGCAACGGCAATGGCGTCCTCTTCATCAAGCGGATAGTTGATGATAAGCCCGGTCACACGCTGTGACAGCAGGTTATGTACCGCCGATTTACACGCTTGCATACCGCTACGCTCAACCATCGCAATTACCACACTGGCCCCGGACTGGTCGGCGCGAGATTTAATGGCGGCAACAATTTGCGAGGGTGCATGCAGAGCAAGGTTTGCGGTCACCACGCCGATAAGCGGCGTTTGCTTGCCCGCAAGCTGCTGTGCGACGCGGTTGGGGATATAGTTAAGTTCCGCCATTGCGGCCTCAACTTTCTGACGGGTTTTCGCGGAAACGTGGCTGGCCTGATTCACGACGCGGGAGACGGTCTGGTAAGAGACTCCTGCATGGTCTGCAACATCGTATAGCGTTACCGGTTTCACATTTACCACCCTGATTTCCATGTTATCCACGCGCTATCATGCCACACCATGAAAGGTTTTTCGTCATTTGTGGCATTGTTCTGCGAGGCTCATTTCGGAGAAAGAAGCTTTCAGCAAATCGCTCCCTGTGGTCTATGGTTGCCATATTTAACATAATGATATATCAAAAAATAGTGAGGAAATTGTGAGTGATCTGGAGGCAAAGAACATTCTGTCCATTTACCGACGCCACGCAGCTGCGTTTGCCTGCCAGCGCTCGCGCACGCTTTTTGAAAAACACTGGCTGGATAAATTCATTGCGGCAATGGGCGGGCTGGGCAGCATTGTAGATATTGGCTGTGGGAACGGTCAGCCGATTGCCGACTATTTTATCCAGCAAGGTTTTCAGCTTACCGGTGTGGATGGTTCAGCGGCGATGCTGGCGCGCGCCCGGCAAGCTTTTCCCGACCAGCGCTGGCTGGAGCAGGATATGCGCGAATTAACGCTGAATGAAACTTTCGAGGGTTTGCTTGCCTGGGACAGTTTTTTCCATTTAACCCAGCAGGACCAACAAAACATGTTCCCGATTTTTGACCGGCTCAGCCATCCCGGTAGCGCACTCATGTTTACCAGCGGCACCAGTAACGGCATCGCCATGGGACAGTTTGAAGGCGAACCGTTGTTTCACGCCAGTCTGGCGCCCGACGAGTACCGCGCACTGCTGTCAGCGCACGGCTTTGAGGTGATTGATATGGTGATGGAAGATCCGCAATGCGCCGGGCATACGGTCTGGCTGGCGAAGAAAAGGGGTTAAACGCCGCGAAAAGTTTTGCGCCACTCAGCGGGACTGACACCGAAGTGTGATTTAAAATGCTGGCGCCAGGTTACCGGCGACAGAAAGCCAACCTGTTCGGCAATTCTTTCAACGGGTAACGGGCTGGACTCAAGCAGTTCCTGACTGCGACGCAGGCGTTCGGCAATCAGCCACTCTGCCACGCTCGACCCGGTAGCTTTCATAAAATGGCGGGTTAAAGTTCGCCGACTCATCATTACCCGCTGCGCCAGCCCGTCGAGGTTATGTTGTTCGTGGATATGCTGGCGCAAATAGTCGAGCAGAGCGTTGATGCGCTGATCCTGGGTACTTTTCGCCACTGGCTGTTCGATAAACTGCGCCTGTCCTCCTTCGCGATGTGGCGGCACAATCATCCGTCGGGCAATCTGATTCGCGACCGTACTGCCAAAGCGTTGGCGGATCACATACAAGCAGCAATCAAGTGCGGCTGCGGTGCCTGCCGAGGTGATAATGCCGTCGTCATCCACATATAAGGCGTTGATATCCAGACGAGCGGCGGGAAAACGTGCCTGAAAGTCTTGTTCAAACTCCCAGTGCGTGGCCGCTCGTTTGCCGTCCAGCAATCCGGCATAGCCGAGAACAAATGCACCCAGGCACAATCCGACAATTTGGGCGCCGTTTTGCCGCGCGCGATTGAGTGCATCAAGCAGACTTTGTGCCGGGCGATGGGCCGTGGTGCCCCAGTATGGGATCACCACAATGTCGGCCGCCTCCACGGCTTCATAACCGTGAGAGGCGGTGACGGAAAAGCCGTCCTGAGAAGCGATGATGCCAGGTTTCTCGGCGCACAGTTGCACCTCAAAGCGTTTTTTTGCCGCCACTTTGTCACTGAAAATGATGCACGGCACCGAGAAGTGAAACGGGCTGAAATCTTCAACGGCGACGATAGCGACGGTGAGCGGGAGCATACGATTCCTCTGTTGGCATTAAAACGTCAGGGTTTCACCATCTTCCGGCACGTTGACGAATTCCGCAATCTGGTTGTCGTGGGCATAATCTTTCAGAGCTGAACGGGTGAGCAGGCAGTGGTTAATCGCTTCCATGTGGGTCGCGACAATCTGTGCCTGCGGCAGCGTGAAGTGCGTTTTTAGTACATCCTCAGCACCCATAATAATTGGCCCAAAACCGATAACGTGGGCAAAGCCTGCGTTCAAAATAACCACGTCTGGCTGGAAAGTCTGCATATTGGTTTCCACCTCGTTGCGCCAGATGGTGTCCCCGACCAGATACAGCGTTTTTTCCGCCGGATGCTGGAAGATAACCCCGCAGGCATCACCCAGACGCTCCGCCATTTGCGGGATGGCGTAAGCGCGATCCGAGCCGTGCTGGCCGCCGGTTTTACGCAGGGTGATGTCGCCCAGCGTAGTGCTGTGCGTCAGTACGGTCAGTTGTGTGAAACCCTGCTCCCGCAGCACGTGCTCATCCTGCTCATTTTGCACATAGATCGGTTTATCTTTCGGCACGACGTGAGTGGCAACCTCGTCCCAGTGATCCTCATGCAGATGGGTCACGATCAGCGCATCGACGTTAAGCAGGGTATCGATGTCGATGGGCAGATCGACGGTTGGGTTACGGATCTCTGCGCGCGCTGTTCCGGCAAAACCCGGATAAGCACTTTTTGGCGCCAGCATAGGATCGACCAGAAAGGTTTTGCCGCCAAAGGTGATGCGTTGCGTGGCATTGCGTATTTGCGTGATGTTCATGGTGTTTGCTCCACGTTTTGGGTCAGTGGTGTCATCGTAGAGTGTTGTCCAGAAGATAAATGTGGGCAAATGGGCGATTAGCGATGGGATTGGGCCAACCGGATGCTATGATTACCGACGCCGTGACGTAAAGTGTATGCCGCGATAGTAAATTAAATGATAGCCAACCTGCTTAATATTTATTTAATACCAGACAATGATACCGTGCTGAATAAATCAGAGTGAATTAAATGTAAGTTATTTTATTAAATGAAAAACGGCTGCAGAGAATATTTTGATATATTCAATGTATTATCGCCAATAAAACAGATCGCTAACGGTGAAATAAGAATGCTATCATTCGCACCAGACGATGCAGGCAACCGCTGGCACACGGCATTCACCCCGGAGCAACTGATGAACAACGAAATTTCGCTGAAGTATTATGATATTGCCGACGAGTATGCGACGGAGACGACAAAGCCGGTGAACGAGCCGGAACGCGACTCCCTGGCGCATTACTTCCAGCTACTGATCACTCGTTTAATGAACAACGAGGAGATCAGCGAAGAAGCGCAGCAGGAGATGGCTGGTGTTGCTGGCATCGACGAACAGCGTATCGATGAGATAGCGGAGTTTCTCAATCGCTGGGGTAACGAGTAACCAAAGGCGTAGCCTGCACTGGCATTGTGTTTTACACTGCGCACAGCAATAATTTAGTAGATTAACGATTAACCAGGCGGTAAAGCAATGAACGGAACAATCACAACGTGGTTTAAAGATAAAGGCTTTGGATTTATCAAAGATGAAAACGGAGATAACCGTTATTTTCATGTGATTAAGGTTGCTAACCCTGAGCTGATCAAGAAAGATGCGGCGGTGACTTTCGAACCCACGACCAATAACAAGGGTTTGTCAGCTTATGCGGTGAAAGTCGTACCAGAGAGCAAGTACATTTATATCGCGGGCGAGCGACTAAAGCTCACGGCGATCAAGTCTTACCTGGTATACAGTGAAGAAGTGCCTGTTGAGACTCGCATTGATAAAGAAAATGCGGTGTTGTCTGTGGGCGTACTGATGAACAGCATCAAACCGAAGTCAGATGTGAAGCCCGGAGAAATGCGTACGCTGAAAAAGTTGGCAATCACCACCTTCCAGGGAACAACGCTGATCTTCTCGGAAGATGAGATAGACATCGACGCCACGGTGAAACTCCTCAAGGTCTGAAATCTTTTGGACTGACTGTGATCCGAAATTCTGCGCCGTTCAGGTGCAGAATTTCGGGGGGTATTTTTGTTCTTTTAACTCTGTGACAGATGGCTTTTGTTCGAAGTCTGAGAGTAATATCGCTATGGAAATACGCCATGGGATACTATTTAAGGTACTATCTTAACGGCTGACACAAACAGATGCTGTCCATAACGCATTGTATCCATTCTCAAACCATTTATCCCCAAGAATATCAATATCTCCATTGTCATGAAATTTAACAAAAGCCGCTATATCAATTTTTTCTCCGGTTTTTATATAAGAAGCAATTCCTTCGCAATACCAAAAGTCTGTTTTTTTATTTAGCGAGACAAAATAGCGGCTATCGCCCCATTGCAGATCAAATTTTATTCCTACATCAGAGCGAATAAAGTTTGAAATGTTAACAATAGAAGGTTTTTCATCTTCATAATAGAAACGACATTCATCAGATGTTTCATAGTTAATTTTTTTAGTTAGCATGTTTTTTTTGACGCCTTCAATGATTTTTATTTTTGCGCTTTTAGATGGAATTCTTCCGGCATGGCTTAATAACTTAAATAATTCATTTTGGAGATATGAATAAGTAATGTCATCAATGTCTGAGCTGAATTTTGATAACTGTTTTTCAGTTATCTTTCCATCCAGTTCAGGATATGTCTTATTATAAATGTCAATGCTTATTTCAGCGTAGCCTATATATTTGCTTGGACCAAAGCACCATTCATTATTGAGTTCATCTTTATAAGCATACCAGCATTTAAATCGTCCAGACTGTTCAAATATTGGATTTCTAGGCGTTTCGTTAAGTGCTTGAGTAAAAGAAAAAATATTATCAACGATTTCTTCTTTTGAGTTTACTAGCCGTAACATCATAATCTCCGAAATTAGCGATTTCCAGATTAGCGCCATTACCGCATTTAGATCCATTAAATCCATATGTTTCTGAGATGTTTATCACGAATTATTAATGATCTTGTGACTACTTACATTGACTCGCTATGTAGCACACATTGTATGAGGAGCACTAAGTCTTACCGGATATATAAGAAAATCCATAATTATCGGGTTACATTTCGATTGAAATACAGCAATCAACCCTCAGTGTTTTTTTTCACCCCTGACACCGCTTCCTGATTAAGTTCTTTTCGCATCACTGCATTCTGCAGCGTCACGCCACGTCGAACAGGATGTTTTCGCTTCACCAAATAAAAACCATGACGTAAAAAGAAAGACTCCGCGGTTTTGCTCACGTGCGATGTGAGTTCGTTCAAACCGAGTAATCTGGCCTCTTGATGAATGCGATTCATAAGCAAAGTACCAACGCCTTGCCCAGGACAGGTTCCTGATACGAAAAAATGGTCAATATATCCATTGGGCTGAACATCAGCATACCCGGCTATTTCACCATCAATCTCAACGACAAAGGGTTGTAACGTCCTCATATGGCTGGCCCAAAGTTCCTGATCAATATCCGCTGGAGCCCACGCATCGATTTGTTCTGGCGTGTAGTCGCGTGACGCGATGTTATGTACGGACGATAAAAAGACGCGAAATAATGCGGCCTCATCCCCATTTTTGAAACGTCGAATTTCCATCAATTCCTCTTGAACCGCGGTGCCAGATGCAATACTCCACAGCCATGATACACCTGTAGAATCTGTCAAATTGAGTTAATTGGACTCAGCTCTGTGCATGCAGAGAATAAATGTGGTCGATTTTACCACCCGGAACCTCATCCAGAAGTATGAGTGTGGCCAGAAGGTTCCCACTTCAGTGTGAACGCCACTGAGTGTTTCCATTGCCAGAGTTTACATAAAGCCTGGCAATGGAGGCGTTATGAGCTGGCGGCCTTTTTTATATCTTATTATTAATCCTCATCCGGTATTGAGCACCCGGCGCGGGCATCTGCGTCTGGTACAGGGATGACTTTGCATTCTGTTAACAAACACGATATAACAAACCTTCTTTGGATGTTTAGATGTCCATACGTTTGGAAGGTTATATGCAAACAACACAACAAAATGCGCCGCTGAAGCGCACGATGAAAACGCGTCACCTGATTATGCTCTCCTTAGGTGGCGTTATTGGCACAGGGTTATTCTTCAATACCGGGTACATCATTTCCACCACTGGCGCGGCGGGGACGTTGCTGGCCTACCTGATTGGCGCGCTGGTGGTCTGGCTGGTCATGCAGTGTCTGGGAGAATTGTCGGTGGCGATGCCGGAAACCGGAGCGTTTCACGTCTATGCTGCGCGCTATCTTGGTCCGGCGACAGGTTACACCGTCGCCTGGCTCTACTGGCTGACCTGGACCGTGGCACTTGGTTCGAGCTTTACCGCCGCCGGATTCTGCATGCAGTATTGGTTTCCGCAGGTACCGGTATGGATCTGGTGCGTGGTTTTCTGCGTCATTATTTTTGGCCTGAACGTTATCTCTACGCGCTTTTTTGCCGAAGGGGAGTTCTGGTTCTCGCTGGTGAAAGTGGTCACCATCATCGCGTTTATTATTCTCGGTGGAGCGGCTATTTTTGGCTTTATCCCGATGCATGACGGTTCGCCCGCGCCGGGGCTGAGTAATATCACGGCAGAAGGCTGGTTCCCGCACGGTGGTTTACCTATCCTGATGACCATGGTGGCAGTGAATTTTGCTTTCTCTGGTACTGAGCTTATCGGTATTGCTGCAGGTGAAACGGAAAACCCACGCAAGGTCATTCCGGTGGCAATTCGTACCACTATCGCGCGACTGATCATTTTCTTTATCGGCACCGTATTTGTGCTGGCAGCGTTGATCCCGATGCAGCAGGCTGGCGTGGAGAAAAGCCCGTTTGTGCTGGTGTTTGAGAAGGTAGGGATTCCGTATGCCGCCGATATTTTTAATTTCGTGATCCTGACGGCCATTCTTTCTGCGGCGAACTCCGGACTGTACGCCTCCGGGCGTATGTTGTGGTCGCTGTCGAATGAGCGCACGTTACCTGCCTGTTTTGCGCGGGTGACGAAAAACGGTGTGCCGCTGACGGCGTTGTCGGTCAGTATGCTTGGCGGCGTGCTGGCGCTGTTTTCCAGTGTGGTTGCCCCGGAAACAGTATTTGTCGCACTCTCGGCGATCTCCGGGTTTGCGGTTGTCGCGGTGTGGCTTAGCATCTGCGCCTCGCACTTTGTTTTTCGCCGCCGGCATCTGCAGCAAGGTAAGGCATTGAGTGAATTACATTATCGCGCACCGTGGTATCCGCTGGTGCCTGTACTGGGGTTTGTGCTGTGTCTGGTGGCTTGTGTGGGACTGGCATTCGATCCGGCGCAGAGAATTGCGTTGTGGTGCGGGTTACCGTTTGTTGCGCTGTGTTATGGTGCTTATTTCCTTACTCAACCCCGTAAAGCAAAACAGGAGCCAGAACATGTCGCAGAATAATCCGTTAAGCGCTCTCCTTGATAAACAGGACTTCCTGTTGCTGGATGGCGCAATGGCGACGGAACTGGAAGCGCGTGGCTGTAATTTAGCCAATAGCCTGTGGTCAGCCAAAGTGCTGGTAGAAGATCCGCAGCTTATCCGCGAAGTTCACCTTGATTACTATCGGGCGGGGGCGCAGTGCGCGATCACCGCCAGCTATCAGGCAACGCCTGCAGGCTTTGCCACGCTCGGACTGGATGAAGCGCAGTCAAAAGCGCTGATTGGCAAAAGCGTGGAGCTGGCACGTAAGGCGCGCGAGGCGTATCTGGCGGAGAATCCGCTGGCAGGGGGACTGCTGGTGGCTGGCTCCGTGGGGCCATATGGTGCGTATCTGGCGGATGGTTCAGAGTACCGCGGCGATTACGAGCGAAGTCAGGAACAGTTTCAGGCGTTCCATCGTCCGCGCGTAGAAGCCTTGCTTGATGCCGGGGCCGATCTGCTGGCCTGTGAAACGATGCCGAATTTTGCTGAGATTAAAGCGCTAGCGGAGTTGCTGAGCGCGTACCCGCGAGCGCGGGCATGGTTCTCTTTTACTCTGCGTGACAGCGAACATCTGAGCGATGGTACGCCGCTGAGCGAAGTTGTCGCGTTTTTGGCTCACTATCCGCAGGTAGTGGCGATTGGTATCAACTGTATTGCGCTGGAAAACACGACCGCTGCGCTACAGCATCTGCATGGATTAACGACGCTGCCGCTGGTGGTCTATCCCAATTCGGGGGAGCATTACGATGCGCAGAGCAAAACCTGGCATCATCATGGTGAAGGTTGTGCGCGGCTGGCGGATTATCTGCCTCAGTGGCGGGCTGCCGGTGCGCGGTTGATTGGCGGGTGTTGTCGCACCACGCCAGAGGATATTGCCGGGTTAAAAGCCTGTTTTTGAGCGTTACCGGGCCGGAAGGCCCGGTAAATCATCACGCCGCATCCGCTAATACAAACATCCCGTACGGGTGGATTTCGAGATAGTAGTGCTCACCGACGTCCGGCTGCAGGCGGGTTGCGTTAACCTGCAGTAAGATTTCCTGCCCGTGCCACACGACGGTCACCTCATACTGCGGCCCCATATAGGCGACGTGCTGGATCACACAGCGCTGGCTCTCTTCACCGCGATCGCTCAACGTAATTGCTTCTGGTCGTACGCCGACCGTGCCTTCGCCCTGAGTAGCAAAATGCAGTGGTCGCGGCAGTCGGTAACCGTAGATATCAACATATTCCTGACTGAACGCCGCCGGAAACAGGTTGGCGTCACCCATAAAGCTTGCCATAAAACGTGACGCAGGTTGACGGTAGAGATCCTGCGGCGAGCCGATCTGCATGATATGTCCCTTGTTCATTACCAGCACGGTGTCGGAAACGGCAAAGGCTTCACTCTGATCGTGGGTCACGTACAGCGAGGTGATATCAAACTGCTTTTGCAACTCACGGATCTTATCGCGCATGCTACGACGCAGGTTGGCATCAAGGTTGCTGAGTGGTTCATCGAACAGCAGGACTTTCGGTTTGAGGATCAGCGCGCGCGCCAACGCCACACGCTGCTGCTGTCCACCGGAGATCTGATCGACATAACGGTCTTCGAATCCTTCCAGATCGACCATCGCCAGCGCTTCTTTTACGCGGGCCTTCACTTCCGCGCGTGAGATACCGAGCATTTTCAGACCATAGCCGACGTTCTCTCCCAGCGACATATGCGGGAACAGAGCGTAGGACTGAAACACCATACAGATATCGCGCTGCTGAATAGAGCGATGGGTGACGTCTTCGCCATCAATGTAAATCTGCCCCTCGCTCGGTTTTTCCAACCCGGCGACCAGACGCAGAATGGTAGTTTTTCCGCAGCCTGACGGCCCCAGCAGCGTCACCATTTGCCCTTGTGGGATGGTGAGGTTGATATTGTCGATAACCGTGTTGCTGCCGAATCGCTTGGTGACGTTGCGCAGCTCAACAAAATTTTTCTGACTCATAGTGCGCTCCATTACGCCTGGTTTTTGGCTTTTGAACGGGAGGTACGTGATTCACCGATCAGCCAGTCAAAGATGAAAATAATCGCCAGCATCACCACGATCAGAATCGAACCGTAGGCAATCGCCACGCCGTATTCGCCGTCTTCCACGCGGTTCAGGATGTAGGCGGTCGCCACGCGGGTATCCGGCGTCACGAGGAACACAATGGCGCTGACGGTGGTAATGGCACGGACAAAGCTGTAGATGAGCGCCGAGAGGATCGCCGGGCGCAGCAGTGGCAACAGGATGTGCGTGATGGTTCGCAGCGAACCGGCGCGCAGGCTGAGTGACGCTTCATCCAGTGATTTGTCGATCTGTCCGAGTCCGGCGATTCCCGCGCGGATCCCGACCGGTACGTTACGCATGACCATCGAGATAATGACTATCGCCGCCGTTCCGGTGAGATACACCGGTGCGCTGTTAAAGGCCAGAATGTACGATACGCCAGCCACGGTGCCGGGTACTGCAAAACACAGCATGGTAGTGAACTCGATGGTCTTCTTGCCTTTGAACTGCTGGCGCACCACTACCCAGGCAATCAACAGGCCGAAGATGGCGGTGATGGGGGCGGCAATACCTGCGTAAAGCAGGGTATCGAGCAGTGAAGGCCATGCTCCGTCGCTCATGCCCTGGCCGAACAGCTTGGTAAAGTTCGCCAGCGTCAGGGTGTAGTCCACGCCCCAGTTAACGGTAAAACTACCGTAGAAAATGCTGCCGTAGAGCAGGGCGTTAAAGGCAATCCACACGGCCAGTAGGGCGACGACGCTCCACACCAGGGTCACCGGCAGCGGCTGCACGTCGCCACGATAGGATTTACCCGAAACGGTGACGTACGAGCGTTTACCGATCCACATGTACTGCACGCAGAACACCAGCAACGAGAACAGCAGCAGGAATGCACCAAGCGTACTGGCGGCCTGGTAATCGAGCTGTGAGCCGGTGATGTAGAAGTAGATTTGTGTTGCCAGTACGTCAAAGTTACCGCCGAGGACCAGGGGGTTACTGAAGTCGGCCAGCGATTGCACCACGACAATCAAAAAGGCGTTAGCCAGCGCCGGTTTCAGCAGCGGGACAAATACACCGTTAAAGGTCTGCCAGCGACTGGCGCGTAGGGTGTAGGAGGCCTCTTCCAGCGAGGGATGAATAGTCTTGATCGCCCCGTCGAGGATCATAAATGCCATTGGGGTGAAAGCCAGCACTTGCGCCAGCCAGATGCCGGTAAAACCATACAGCCAGTTGGTATTCGTCAGCCCGAACCACTCCACCATAAATTCGGTGATGTAGCCGGAGCGTCCCATCATCAGAGTGACGCCTAAGCCGACGACAAACGGCGGAGTGACGATCGGCAGAATCGAGAAAATACGACCAATGATGGCGCTGCGTCTGGCGATACGGGTGGTGTAAATCGCCAGCACCAGACCGAAGAAGGTACAGCCGACGCCGACGGCAATCGACAGCATAATGGAGTTGAGGATCACCTGAATGATATGCGCCTGTGACAGCACATTCATAAACGCCAGTGGCGCAAACTCTCCGGTGTCGTTGGTGAACATCGGAATGAAAATGGCGATGCTTGGCCAGACGATAAAAATACCGATCAGCGCGACAATAGCCGTAAGTGAACCGATGACGAAACGGTCGCCGCCCAGCCATTCGAGGCGGGTGAGCGCCAGGGTCATGATCGCGCCCAGGGCCACAAACAGTACGATAGTGGCATAACCTAAACCGCGTCCTTCTAGTGTGGCGCTGGCGACAATAAAGGCCATGCAGAAAAACGCCCAGCCCGCATCGAGATAGTGGCGGCTGCGCTGTTCGCGTCTGGCTTCCTGGAACGGGCGCACCAGCAGCAGGCTCGGCAGCAGATACCATAACCAGCTGATATTGAAATGCGACCAACTGTAAGCAGCGATAATTTCATCGCTTGTCGATTCCAGCAGGCCGTAGTCCAGACTCCAGCTTGGCAGCAGGGCAAATGCCAGCCAGCCCAGCAAAACCCAAAGGAATATCGCATCCCGTTTTTTCACGGGATGGAGTGCAAGTGTGTGTGACATAAGCGTTCCGGTGTTGTATGTAGGCCCGGTAAGCGCGAGCGCCACCGGGCATTAACCGCAAAATGTGGGCTTATTTCCCCATCTTCACTTCGCTGACCCACTTGTTGATCAAGGCTTTACGCACATCGGTAGAACCATACTTATCCATGTCGTAATTGATAAGTTTCAGATCATCGAGTTTCAGTGAGTTTGGCGAGGTTTCGGCAGTGGTGTTGGTCAGGATCTGATAGGATTTGCCTTTCTTCCATGCCAGCTCCTGGGCGTCTTTCGACAGTACCCAGTCGACGAACAGTTTGGCGTTGTCAATATTACGAGCGCCTTTCAGAATGCTGACGCCACCAATTTCATAGCCGGTACCTTCGCAAGGGGAGATCAGTTCCAGCGGCGCGCCTTGTTCTTTTTCCAGCGAATAGTCGTGCAGGAAACCAATGCCGATAGCCGTTTCGCCACGGGCGGCGTTACGTGCCGGGGCTATGCCGGATTTGGTGTACTGGGAGACGTTGGCGTTGAGTTGCTTCAGATAATCAAAGGCCTGATCTTCACCCCATAGCTGGGCAAAGGTCGCCAGTGCGGTGTAAGCCGTGCCTGAACTTTGCGGGTCGGCAATCTGAATTTCACCTTTGTATTCCGGTTTGGTTAGATCTTTCCAGCATTTTGGTACTGGCAGGTTTTTCTCTTTCAGACGCTGGGTATTGACGCCAAAGCCCAGAATACCGACGTAAACCGCCGAGGAGAGGTTACCTTTAACCTTGGCGGGATCGCGGAATTTCTCCATGATCTGGCTGAGGTTCGGTGATTTATAGGGCTGCAGCAGACCCATTTCACCTGCCTGAGATTGCGGATCCAGCGTACCGCCGTACCAGACATCCGCCTGCGGGTTTTTCTTCTCGGCATCGACTTTCGCCAGCGTACTGCCCGATCCGTTACGGATGAACGAGGTCTTCACGTCATATTTGTCGCCGAAAGCTTTGGTTTCGGATTCACACATCTCGTTGGTGGCACTGCAATAGACCACCAGGCGACCTTCTGCTTGTGCAACGCTGCTTAAGGCAGCCAGCGCAATGCCGGATGCAATCAGGGTAGAGGTAAGCGTCAGTTTCATTGTTTTATCCTTTGACTGAGAGAAGGGGTAATGCCTGCAATAAGTAGCGGCATCAGCAATAAACCCATAAAGACAGCGGCTACCGAGAGCAAACTGAACATTCCCGACCAGCCGTAACGTTCTATGACCAGCGACAGCGGCCAACCCGCCAGCGCGGCCCCCAGATAGGCGAACAATCCGAGAAAACCCGTGATTGAACCTGCCGCCGCCTTGTGTCCGCATTCGACAGCTGCCAGGCCAATCAACATTTGTGGGCCAAAAACAAAAAAGCCCACGGTAAAGAAACAGACCGCCAGCAGTGCGTAGTGGTGAACCGGTGCCAGCCACAGGGCAGCGACAGAGACCATCAGCCCCAGCGTGAACAACAAAATCATTGGCGCGCGTTGTCCACTGAACAGCAAATCTGATCCCCATCCGGCAAACAGCGCCCCGAGTAAACCACCGACTTCAAACAGCATCACTGTGGCATTGGCGCTGAGCAGGTTGACGCCGTGGCTTTCCGTCAGCCAGATGTTGCCCCAGTCATTGAGGGCAATGCGGATCAAATAGACCAGTACATACGACACGCCGAGCAGCCAGATCATCGGGTTCTTCAGCATCGTCGTGCGTAACATTTGCCACAGTCCCATCGGCGGGCTTTGCTGCTCCTGGCGCAACTCCAGCGGGTCATGTCGCCATTCTCCAACCGTGGGTAATCCCTCTTCCTGTGGCGTGCCTTTGAGTTGCAGAGTAAGCCAGATGCCTAATGCCATGCTGATGATCCCAGGTGCCAGCATGGCGGCCTGCCAGCCCCACCAGTGGGCGGCAAAGGCGCTAATCAGTGGGATCACCGCTCCACCGATGTTGATCGACATATTCCAGCAGCCCCACCAGAAGCCGCGCTCGTTGCGTGAATACCAGTGGGTCAACAGTCGGGCGCATGGCGGCCAGCCCCAACCCTGGAAAAAACCGTTTAACGTCCAGACAGCAAGCAACAGGGGCAGTGATTCGCCAAACGCAAACACCACGTTTAATATGCCGGTGGCGAACAGGCCGATGCCCATAAACGCGCGCTGCCCGTGGCTGTCATGCCATAATCCGGCGGTGAATTTCGACAGGCCGTACGTCAGATAGAACAGCGATCCCAGCAGGCCGATATCGCCTTTATCCAGCCCAAGATCGGTTTGCAGCGCCGGAAGTACGTAGTTGACGCTTTTGCGCGTCAGGTAAAACGCGGCGTAGCCAATCACCATGCACATTAGCAGCCGGGGGCGTAGTGCCCGATATTGTTGGTCTGTTTTGCTGGCTGAGCGTGCGTGCATAGATAGCCGTCTCCGTTTTGCTGACTATATGAAAGTGAAACCGAAAGGGGATGAGAGAAAGTCCGGACTGACTAAGACTTTTTCCTGGTTAATGGCGGGTTTGTTGCAAATTTGTGGGCAGGTTAACAATTACCCGCGTACCATTCTGCGATTCGATCGTCAACTCGCCGCCGAGTGCATTAACGCGCTCACGCATTCCCTGGATACCGAAGCCAGGGATTTTTTCGGGTAGAATACCGACGCCGTTATCATCAACTTCCAGATGCAGGCTGTTTTCTCGCTGGCGTAACGCAATCGACACCTCGCTGGCGTCAGCATGTTTGCAGACGTTATTGAGTAATTCCTGCAAAAGACGATAAAGGGTGAATCTGACCGTTTCATTTTCTGGCGTATTTTCCATCTGATACTCAAACCGACAACGAATACCCCGTTCGGCAAACGCAAATTCGTTCACCAGATGATGTAGCGCATCTTTAAAGGACAGCTCGTCGAGAGCGGGAGGGCGTAACTGGCGCAACAACTGACGGGTAGAGTGGTGAATACGTCGGGCAAGATCGTTGATCTGATTGGCGGCCTCGAGTGTTTGTTGTGGATTGTGCGCCCGTTTGACTAACTGCGACTGGATTTGAATCGCGGTAATGTTCTGGCCAATTTCGTCATGCAGTTCCCGCGCCAGGTTCTTGCGGGTATTTTCTTCGGTGCGGATCAGTTGTTCGGTCAACGCTCGCCGCGCTGTCAGTTCAGATTCCAGACGCTGGCGATAATGATGCAGGTTCTGCGCCAGATGCTGCTGGCGACTGATGGCGATGCCCAGCCCGATGCCCAGCAGTGCCTGGGTGGCGAGAAAAATCTCCAGTTCGAGTAGATTGCTGAATCCTACGCCTATCTGCCGGGCGATGGTGATCATCATGCTGCCGAGTAGCCCGGACAATACGCCCCCCTGCCAGCCAAATTTCCACGCCATCACCACGTTTGGCAGGAATACCACGATCAGCAGCAGTCGCTCGATATCCGGTGACAGAACCATCTGCGTACCGATGCCGATAATAAAAAACAGGCTGCACCAGATAATAAGCGACGTGCGCAGCGGTGGATTGGTGGTATCCAGACCGAGCAAATGATACCGGTGCTGCTGGCGGAGAAACTCGTAGATCAGATAGACAAATGGCGTCAGCAACACGCCACCGGTAAACGATGCCAGACCCGTCAACATAGCCGGACTTTGAATAAAGGGCGAAAGCAGGGCGGTGTTGAGTAATGACGTCACGGTCACCGCGGCCAGTAACAGCGTTAATCGCTGCCAGTAAAGGGGGAAGCGGTGCCAGTAGGATTGCCCAATGCTCGCTGGGATCAGGCTGATAAACGGCGCTGCCAGCAGGATGTAGCCATTCAACAACTGCTCGCTGTGCAACCACAACAGCATCAGCACCGGCGGCAGCACCAGCGCGGGCCAGTACCGGCGCGAAAGCAGGATCAGCAGAGCAAGGTAGACGCCGTGAGGCAGAAATAACGCCGCCTGTTGGCCGTTATGGGTCAGGTAAAAACCTAGCGTCCACAGCATCAGCCAGCCCGATCCCCAGGCCAACAGGATAAAAAGTGAGATCACCCCATGGCGAGCCGATCGTGACATTAATGCCCCGTCAGCAACTGGTGGTCGAGGGCGAAATGCACCAGATCGATGGTGCTGTGACATTGCAGCTTGCCCAGTACGTTAGCGCGGTGGACATGGACAGTTTTATGGCTGAGATCGAGCTTAAAGGCGATTTCTTTCACGCTATCGCCTTTGACCAGCAGATCAAAGACTTCCCGCTCGCGTGGGGTCAGTACTTCCAGAACCTGCGCGGGCTGTTCACCACCGCGTAGCGCCCGTAAGGCATCGGCACACAGGTAATGCCCGCCCATACCCACTGAGCGTACAGCCTGTACTAATTCCTCGGGGCCGCAGCGTTTGGTCAGGTAGCCGCTGGCTCCGGCATCCAGTGCGCTTTGAACAAATGTAGGCGCGTCGTAAATGCTGAGAATGATGGCGCGAAAGCCGGGTTTCTGCGACCGCAGTCGTTTTAACAGGCTCAGACCATTTTCATCCGGCATGGCGATGTCCATTACCGCCACGTTGACGTCATCGCGCAGTAATGCGGGCCAGGCTTGTGCCGCGCTGCTGTACTGACCGATGACGTCAATGTCATCTTCGAGGCTGAGTAATTGCGCAAAGCCGGAACGCACCACCACATGGTCATCCACCAGCACAACATGAATCATGATATTGCTCTCTTGTCTGACAATGACGTCTATGATGCCTGCCAGGGCTGTGCTGGCAATCAATCAGGTATAGTTATGTAACGGATGTAACAAAATCGCAATAAAAAGGCGTGGCGCGGTTTTTGTGGAAAATCACTAACCTTTGCCGGTTTTTTTCTAAAAACGCTTTGTTCTTAGCCAGAATTTTTAATTCCTTTATCAAATTCAGCCGCAACGAAATACTGCCTCCATAACAAGACAGGGGAGCAGACAATCATGGGTATTTCATCGCGTAACACACTCCTTGCCGTACTGGCATTGGTTGCATTTCAGGCGCAGGCGGTCAATGTCACCGTCGCGTATCAGACTTCCGCCGAACCCGCCAAAGTGGCGCAGGCGGACAACACCTTTGCCAAAGAGAGCGGGGCCACCGTTGACTGGCGTAAGTTCGATAGTGGCGCGAGCATCGTGCGGGCGCTGGCTTCCGGCGATGTGCAGATTGGCAATCTCGGTTCCAGCCCGCTGGCGGTCGCCGCCAGTCAGCAGGTGCCGATTGAGGTTTTCTTGCTGGCCTCAAAACTGGGTAACTCCGAAGCGCTGGTGGTAAAGAAAAATATCAGCACACCGCAGGATCTGATTGGTAAACGTATCGCCGTGCCGTTTATCTCCACGACCCACTACAGCCTGCTGGCTGCACTCAAACACTGGGGTATTAAGCCTGGCCAGGTGGAGATTGTGAATCTGCAACCTCCGGCGATTATTGCCGCCTGGCAGCGCGGAGACATTGATGGTGCTTACGTTTGGGCGCCTGCGGTAAATGCACTGGAAAAAGACGGCAAAGTATTAACCGACTCCGAAAAAGTGGGGGAATGGGGGGCGCCGACGCTGGATGTGTGGGTGGTGCGTAAAGATTTTGCCGAGAAGCATCCTGAGGTAGTGAAAGCCTTTGCCAAAAGCGCGATTGCTGCACAGCAGCCCTATATCGCTAACCCCTATGAGTGGCTGAAGCAGCCGGAAAATATCAGCAAGCTGTCGCGCTTAAGTGGAGTGCCGGAGGCAGACATTCCTGCGCTGGTGAAGGGTAATACCTATCTGACACCGCAACAGCAAACCGCCGAACTGACCGGGCCGGTAAACAAAGCGATTATCGACACCGCGCAGTTCCTCAAAGAGCAGGGGAAAGTACCTGCCGTAGCGACGGACTACAGCCAGTACGTCACCGATCGCTTTGTGCAATAAAGGGGGCGCTGATGCTGCAAATCTCTCATCTTGCCGCCAGTTACGGTGGAAAACCTGTGCTGGACGATATCAATCTGACCCTGGATGGCGGTGAACTGCTGGTGGTGCTTGGGCCTTCAGGCTGCGGGAAAACCACGTTGCTGAATCTGATTGCCGGATTTGTACCTTATCAGCACGGCAGTATTTTGCTGGAAGGGAAAAAGGTCGAAGGTCCTGGGGCTGAACGTGGCGTTGTGTTCCAGAACGAAGGTCTGCTGCCCTGGCGTAACGTGCAGGATAACGTCGGGTTCTGTCTGCAACTGGCTGGCGTAGAGAAAATGCAGCGTCAACGTGTCGCTCTGGAAATGTTGAAGAAAGTTGGATTAGAGGGCGCAGAAAAACGCTTTATCTGGCAGCTTTCTGGCGGTCAGCGTCAGCGCGTGGGTATTGCCCGGGCGCTGGCGGCGAATCCGCAATTGTTGCTGTTGGACGAGCCGTTTGGGGCGCTGGATGCGTTTACCCGCGAACAGATGCAAACCCTGCTTCTTAAGCTCTGGTATGAGACGGGTAAACAGGTGCTGCTGATCACCCACGATATCGAAGAGGCCGTGTTTATGGCAACGGAACTGGTGCTGCTGTCCCCAGGTCCTGGCCGGGTGCTTGAACGTTTGCCGCTCAATTTCTCCCGCCGCTTTGTGGCCGGAGAAGACAGCCGCAGTATTAAGTCCGATCCGCAGTTTATCGCGATGCGTGAGTATGTGTTAAGCCGCGTCTTTGAACAACGGGAGGCTTTTTCATGAGTGTGGTGATTAACGATAAACCCCGGCAGCGCGCGCTGAGCTGGCGCTGGCCGTTCTCTCGCCAGATTACGTTAAGTCTCGGTACGTTGACCGTTATCCTGGCGATATGGTGGACGGTGGCAGCTCTGCAATTGATCAGTCCACTGTTTTTACCCTCGCCGGGGCTGGTGTTACAAAAACTTATTACCATTGCCGGGCCGCAAGGCTTTATGGATGCCACGTTGTGGCAGCACCTGGCGGCAAGTCTGACGCGTATTGTGATAGCTCTGCTGGCAGCGGTGTTGCTTGGTGTTCCTGTGGGGATTGCGATGGGGCTGAGTCCGACTGTGCGCGGTATCCTCGATCCGATTATCGAACTGTATCGTCCGGTTCCACCGCTGGCCTATTTGCCGCTGATGGTCATCTGGTTTGGGATCGGCGAAACCTCCAAGATCTTGCTGATCTATCTGGCCATTTTTGCACCTGTTGCAATGTCGGCACTGGCGGGTGTTAAAAGCGCGCAGCAGGTGAGGATTCGGGCCGCGCAATCGCTGGGGGCCAGCCGTATACAGGTATTGTGGTTTGTTATTTTACCGGGGGCATTGCCGGAAATTCTTACCGGATTGCGCATCGGACTGGGCGTGGGCTGGTCGACGCTGGTGGCAGCAGAGCTGATTGCCGCGACGCGAGGTTTAGGTTTTATGGTGCAGTCAGCCGGTGAATTTCTGGCAACGGATGTGGTGCTGGCGGGGATCGCGGTGATTGCCGTTATCGCCTTTATTTTAGAACTGGGTCTGCGTGCGCTCCAGCGCCGTCTGACGCCCTGGCATGGAGAAGTACAATGAGTGAACGTCTGAGTATTAGCCCGCTGGGGCCGTATATTGGGGCACAGATAACAGGTGCGGATCTGACCCGTCCACTGAGCGATAACCAGTTTGAACAGTTGTACCATGCGGTACTGCGCCACCAGGTGGTATTCCTGCGCGATCAGGTTATTACGCCGCAGCAACAACGGGCGCTGGCGCTACGTTTTGGCGATCTGCATATTCATCCTGTCTATCCCCATGCTGAGGGGGTGGAGGAGATTATCGTGCTGGATACGCATAATGATAATCCGCCGGATAATGACAACTGGCACACCGATGTGACGTTTATTGAGACGCCGCCTGCCGGGGCGATTCTTGCAGCTAAAGAGCTGCCCTCAACCGGTGGTGACACGCTGTGGACCAGCGGAATTGCCGCCTATGAGGCGCTATCTGCGCCGTTTCGCCAACTGCTAAGGGGTCTGCGGGCTGAACATGATTTCCGTAAGTCATTTCAGGAGTTTAAATATCGTAAGACTGAAGAGGAGCACCAGCGCTGGCTGGAGGCGGTAGCAAAGCATCCGCCGTTGTTGCATCCGGTCGTGCGCACGCATCCGGTGAGCGGTAAACAGGCACTGTTTGTGAATGAGGGATTTACGACACGGATTGTCGATGTGACGGAGAAAGAGAGCGAAGCGCTGCTCGGATTCCTGTTTGCCCACATCACTAAACCGGAGTTTCAGGTGCGCTGGCGCTGGCAGCCCAACGATGTGGCGATTTGGGATAACCGTGTGACGCAGCATTATGCTAATGCTGACTATCTGCCGCAGCGACGCATTATGCATCGGGCGACGATTCTGGGGGACAAACCATACTTCCGTGCGGGCTGATTGCCTGCTGGCGCTTCGCTGACCTGGCCAACAATGTGGCTGGCCGTATAACGCGAAGCGCCATCTGGCAAAATAACTTAACGCAGTATTTTTTTCTCTGCCAGATCCAGTGCGAAGTAGCTGAAGATCAGATCCGCGCCCGCGCGTTTGATCGACCCTAAGCTTTCCAGCACCACTTTCTCTTCATCTATTGCTCCCGCCATCGCCGCGAATTTGATCATCGCGTACTCACCGCTGACCTGATAGGCGCCAATCGGCAGTTCCGTGCGTTCGCGGATATCACGCAGAATATCAAGGTATGCACCAGCCGGTTTTACCATCAGACAGTCTGCGCCCTGCGCTTCATCAAGCAGCGATTCGCGGATCGCCTCGCGACGGTTCATTGGGTTCATCTGATAGGTTTTACGATCGCCTTTCAGCGCAGTGCCTGCGGCTTCACGGAACGGGCCGTAGAACGATGAGGCAAACTTGGTGGAGTAGGACATGATGGCGGTATCGGTGAAACCCGCGGCGTCCAGCGCCTGGCGAATAGCCTGTACCTGGCCGTCCATCGCAGCGGAAGGGGCAATGAAATCAGCACCCGCAGCAGCGGCGACGACTGCCTGCTTGCCGAGGTTGGCAAGGGTCAAATCGTTATCAACACCATGTTCGCATAACACGCCGCAGTGACCGTGCGAGGTGTATTCACAGAAGCAGGTATCGGACATGACGATCATTTCCGGGACAGTTTGCTTGCAGATACGAGACATGCGCGCTACCAGCCCGTCTTCTTTCCAGGCGTCGCTGCCGGTGTCATCTGTGTGGTGGGAAATACCAAAGGTCATCACCGAGCGGATACCGGCATTGGCAATACGTTCAATCTCGCGTGCCAGATGTTTTTCCGGAATGCGCATCACGCCGGGCATCGCCTCGATGGCTTTGTAATCGTCGAGTTCTTCTTCAACAAAGATCGGCAACACCAGGTCATTTAAGCTGAGTGTTGTCTCTTCAAACATAGCGCGCAGCGCAGGGGATTTGCGCAGGCGGCGAGGGCGTTGGATTAGGTCTGTCATGGTATGCCTGATGTTTGTGGAATCGAAGGCCGTAGTATACCCGAACCAGAGTGAAGGGAGTTTATGAAAGTTGCTTTCTTGTGGCATACCGGAGAATGCGGCTGGGTGAATCAGGCAAACGGGTCCGCATCAACCGTTTGCCTTTTGAGCAGTCAATCAGGACGCGGGAATGACCAGCGGCTTATTACCGCTTAATTCTGTGACCAGATTATTGATACCGTCACTCATATTGGTAAATCGGGTCAGCGGAGAACGGGTGACCACGACAAAAGCGCCGACATTTTTCTGCGGGATCATCGCCATGTAAGTAATGAATCCACCGCCGCCGCCGGTTTTCTGAATAATCCCCGGACGACCATTTTTCGGTGCCATATACACCCAACCCAAACCAAGCGCATCGGCTTTGCCTGGTACATCCATTCCGATCACTTTGGTCAGTTGTGTACGCTGATAAATCAGTGTCTGCATCCGGTCAGCCTGCTGGCTACGATGATAGAAGTCAGATGAGAGATACTGTTGCATCCAGCGCATCATATCACCAGGTGTAGAATAGACGCCGCCGCTGCCCATCGCCGCCAGCGTATTGTTACACGGGCTGGCCCCTTTTTCCGCGACCATCAGACGTTTGCACTGATCGGGTGAGGGGGTGAAAGTGGTGTCTTTCATCCCGAGCGGTCGGGTGATTTTCTCTTCAAAGAGTTGCGGATAAGGCTTACCGGACGCCGCTGCCAGCGCATCGGCCAGCAGGTCGAATGCCAGGTTTGAATACGAAGCCTGCGATCCTGGTGCGGCTTTCAGCGTCGCGGTAGAAAGGTAGCTCCAGCGCTGTTCGCGCGTAGGCCAGACAAATACCGGACGCTTTGCTGCACCGCCAGGCTGTTCGCGCGGCAGGGCGCTGGTATGCGTTGCCAGATTCACCAGGGTGATTGGCGTTCCCTGATATGTGGGGACGCGTGCGCCGGGAGGTGCATATTTACTCAACGGATCGTTGAGTTTTACCGTGCCTTGATCGAGTAATTTAACCAGCATTTCACTGGTCATCAATTTTGTAATCGAGGCGATTCGAATCACGGAATCCAGTTGCGGGTGAACATTATTGCCGGGGCGCGTTTCACCAAAGCTGCGAAATACGCGCTGATTACCATCAATCACCACGAGTGCCATCCCCGTAGCCCCACTGCCGTAGAAAATATGATCGGCGTAGCGATCAACGATGTCGGAGGCGAAGACCGGATCGGTTATAGGCTGTGCCGCCTGGACAGATGTCAATGACGCCGCACACAGCGCGGCAGAAAAAAGCAGACTACGTTTCAACGGTGGTGTCCATGAGTTAGAGGAAGTAAAAGGTGACGTGCGTATGCGTATTTATACTACTGAACGGCATATTGCAAAGCGCTAATACGCCAATGATAGTGTGAAAAACGTAACGATGAGTAAACGTGAGCTTTTCCCTGATAGTGGATGTTCGCTTTTGTGATCTTACGCTGTGATAATCTGAATATGCTGGAACGCAGTGTTAGGTGAAAACCACAGAAACAATTCTTCAGAACCGGGTAGCGAACTAAGTTCGCTGATTCTGGTCACAATGGTCGGTTTCAGCTTGTGTTTTTGGGCGTTAGCCGTCTTGCCACCGTCTGTGGCAAATGCACAGCAGTCGTCATAACGATAAGAAGTTAGCAGGAGAGCACTATGTTTAAGTCTTTTTTCCCAAAGCCGGGGCCGTTCTTTATTTCGGCATTTATTTGGGCACTGGTTGCCGTTGTATTTTGGCAGGCAGGTGGGGGAGCCTGGGTGGCGCGCATTACTGGCGCATCGGGGGACGTACCGATTAGCGCAGCGCGATTCTGGTCGCTGGATTATCTGATTTTTTATGCTTACTACATTTTGTGCGTCGGCCTGTTCGCGCTGTTCTGGTTTATCTACAGTCCACATCGCTGGCAGTACTGGTCCATACTCGGCACGTCGTTGATTATCTTTGTGACCTGGTTTCTGGTTGAAGTCGGGGTCGCCGTTAACGCCTGGTATGCGCCATTTTATGACCTGATTCAAACTGCACTCAGCGCTCCCCATAAGGTGAAAATTGAGCAGTTCTATCATGAAGTGGGGATCTTTCTTGGTATTGCGCTGATTGCCGTCGTCATTGGCGTGATGAACAATTTCTTCGTCAGCCATTATGTTTTCCGCTGGCGTACCGCAATGAACGAACATTATATGGCGCACTGGCAGCATCTGCGTCATATCGAAGGTGCCGCGCAGCGTGTGCAGGAAGACACTATGCGTTTTGCCTCGACGCTGGAAGATATGGGCGTCAGTTTTATCAACGCCATCATGACGCTGATTGCCTTCTTGCCGGTACTGGTTACGCTTTCTGCGCATGTCCCTGATTTGCCAATAGTCGGACATGTGCCTTATGGTCTGGTGATTGCTGCGATTGTCTGGTCGCTGATGGGAACCGGGATGCTGGCGGTAGTGGGGATAAAACTTCCGGGTCTGGAGTTCAAAAACCAACGTGTGGAAGCGGCTTATCGTAAAGAACTGGTGTACGGTGAAGACGATGCCAACCGCGCGACGCCACCTACCGTTCGCGAACTGTTTCACGCGGTGCGTCAGAACTATTTCCGCCTCTATTTTCACTATATGTACTTCAATATCGCCCGCATTCTTTACCTGCAGGTTGATAACGTTTTCGGGTTGTTCCTGCTGTTTCCATCGATTGTTGCCGGTACGATTACGCTCGGTCTGATGACGCAAATTACCAACGTGTTTGGACAGGTGCGAGGATCGTTCCAGTATCTGATTAACTCCTGGACGACGTTAGTCGAACTGATGTCTATCTATAAGCGTCTGCGCAGCTTTGAACGTGAGCTAGATGGCAAGGAAATTCAGGTAGTTACCAATACACTTAGTTAACAAAGGAGATGTTATGTCGACGGTTTCCCGTCTTTACCCCTGGTCTTGTCTGGCTGTACTGGTGTTGGTGGGGTGTAGCAGCCAACCCTCGCAGCCGTTAAAAAAAGGGGAGAAAGCCGTCGATGTGGCGAGCGTCGTGCGTCAGAAAATGCCGTCCAGTGTGAAGGACAGAGACGCCTGGGCGCAGGATCTGGCGAAGACGTTTGAAAGCCAGAAGCTGGCACCGACGGTCGAGAACGTCTGTTCGGTGCTGGCAGTGGCGCAGCAGGAGTCCAACTATCAGGCCGATCCGGTCGTTCCTGGCTTAAGTAAAATTGCCTGGAAAGAGATCGACCGTCGTGCTGAGCGTATGCATATTCCGGTGTTTCTGGTTCATACCGCACTGAAGATTAATTCCCCGACAGGAAAAAGCTACAGTGAGCGCCTGGATTCAGTGAAGACGGAAAAGCAGCTTAGCGCCATCTTTGATGATTTTATCAATATGGTGCCGATGGGACAGACGCTGTTTGGTTCACTAAATCCGGTTCATACCGGCGGTCCGATGCAGGTCAGCATTGCGTTTGCGGAACAGCACACGACGGGATACCCATGGAAAATGGCAGGAACAGTGCGTCAGGAAGTGTTCAGTCGCCGTGGTGGGCTGTGGTTCGGAACTTATCATTTGCTGAACTATCCGGCGAACTATAGTGCACCTGTTTTCCGTTTCGCTGACTTTAATGCGGGCTGGTACGCCAGCCGGAATGCCGCTTTCCAGAACGCTGTCAGTAAAGCCAGCGGTGTGAAGCTGGAACTGGATGGTGACTTGATTCGCTACGACAGCAAAGATCCAGGTAAAACGGAGCTGGCAGTACGTAAACTGGTTGGGAAGCTGAATATGAGTGAGAGCGATATTCGGCGTCAACTGCAAAAGGGCGACAGCCTTGCTTTTGAAGAGACCGCGCTTTATGAGAAGGTCTATAAGCTGGCTGAAGCGAAGGTGGGCAAAGCGTTACCCCGTGAAATGCTGCCGGGTATTCAACTGGAAAGTCCGAAGATCACCCGCAACCTGACCACTGCGTGGTTTGCTAAACGGGTGGACGAGCGCCGGGCGAAATGTATGGCTCAGTCTGCTTTATGATGGCGTTGGCGCCAGCGCATAAAGCCAGCGACGATGCCAAGGATCAGCCCTCCGGCCAGGAAGGGGATCACGCCAAAAATCGTACCGACGCCAAAACCGATTTCGATTCGTGGACGTCCGGTTTCCTGCATTTGTAGCTGCATCAGTTGCTCGTAAATTCCGGGTGCGTGAGCTAACAGATTTAAAATCTGTGCTCCCACCCAGAAACAGAACAGTACAAATACGGCATACGCAATATTGCCGGTCAGGGAGGAGGTATCCCGATACTTGCCCTTAAAAAGGGTTTTAGAGAGCGTAAAATCAGCCATAAAGACCTCCGGAAATAACCTGCTTCTTTCGACGTAATGCCAACAACTGACAGTGAGTTTGACAGGTGATCGCCATTGTCAATATCAGAATGATGGTAATTTCAGCCAGGGATTATTCCTGGATTTAAGTTTTTTGCGGATAGTCACAAATCTTTAACCTTAAGTGAAATTTTGTGACATTTAAGAAATTCCGCATACACCACAGACGTCTCAGAGAAAATGTGCGAGGATGCGCCTAATGTGTGTTTCTCCGGAGCTGCTATGAACCTGCCTGCTAAAATTCGCCGTGACTGGCACTACTATGCGTTCGCCATTGGGCTTATCTTTATTCTGAATGGTGTGGTGGGATTACTGGGTTTTGAAGCTAAGGGATGGCAAACCTATGCGGTGGGGCTGGTCACATGGGTGATCAGTTTTTGGCTCGCCGGACTCATTATACGCCGTCGTGTGGAAGCTGATGATGTGAAAGATACCCAATAACGTTTTGTTATACCCCTCATACTTCAAGTTGCAGGAGTGTTGACTTTCCTGGCTCACCCCAGTCACTTACTGATGTAAGCTCCTGGGGATTCACGGCGTGGCCGCCTTTCTGTAACCCGAAATATTTAGGGTATATCAGGCATTCTGGTCAGTTTTACATACTGGTTTTCAACGCACTATCCGCAGCGTGGCGTTCCAGCGCCAGTTCGATCAGACGGGTGATCAAATCGGTATAGCCTAAACCGCTCGCCTGCCACAGTTTTGGATACATACTGATATTGGTAAAGCCTGGCAGCGTGTTGATCTCATTGATCACCACGTCGTTTTCATCAGTCAGGAATACATCCACCCGGGCCATGCCGGCGCAGCCCAGCGTCTGGTATGCCTGAATCGCAATCTCGCGGATCTTATCGTTAATTTCTGGCGCAATCGCCGCAGGAACGACAACTTTTGCCCCGTTGTCGTCAATGTATTTGGTGTCGTAAGCGTAAAAATCACTGTTCAGAACGATCTCGCCACAGGTGCTGGCCTGGGGGTGATCGTTCCCCAGTACCGCGCATTCGATCTCGCGGCCTTTGATCCCTTGTTCCACAACCACCTTATGATCGAATTCAAATGCCAGCGCGACGGCCTGGTTGTACTGTGCTTCGCTGGTGACTTTGCTAACGCCAACGGATGACCCCTGATTGGCAGGTTTCACGAACAGTGGGAGACCCAGGCGTGATTCAACCTCGGCAAAGCTGATGGTGTGGCGGTTTGCGCGGGTGAGCGTAATAAATGGTGCGATGTTTAACCCGGCATCACGCAGCAGACGTTTGGTCACGTCTTTATCCATACAGGCTGCGGAACCAAGCACATCGGAGCCGACGAACGGTAAGTTCGCTACGCGTAGCATGCCTTGCAGAGAACCATCTTCTCCCAGCGTACCGTGAACGATTGGAAAAATAACATCCACCGTTGGCAGCGGCTGACCATTCTGCGCGTCGATCAGTTGATGCTCTTGTTTACCCGGTACCTGAGCGAGGCTGGTTAGTGAAGGACGCAACGCAATATGAGCCGGATCGTCTGCATTAAGCAGATAATTACCGGCATCGCTGACGTGCCATTGCCCTTGTTTATCAATACCTAACAACACAACATCAAAGCGAGTCTTGTCGATGGCATCGACAATATTTTTAGCCGATTGCAATGACACTTCATGTTCTGCTGACTTACCACCAAATACGATTCCTACCCGCAACTTTGCCATCTTAAAAACCCATTCCATGAATGCAAAGCACATACATTACCACGACAAAACGCAGGATTCCTCGGCTTCTGGCAGAATGTTTTCGTGAAGTACAGGGGAACAAATTTGTTTAAACACGAGTGTGCTGGTTAAAGCATAATCACCTGTATAAAGTGTGGATTTGATGTGATGGATATCACAATTATGATGAGCGGGGAGATAAAATACTAAACTGTGATACATCGCACCGCTGAACCTCCGTCTGGATACGTAATTTGTTAAGCTGCTCGCAGTTTTCAGCTGCTTATCGTTATGAGTCTTATGGAATCCTGGAGAATTAACCTTATTTCCGTTTGGTTCGGGTGCTTTTTTACCGGACTGGCGATCAGTCAAATCCTGCCTTTTTTACCGCTCTATATCTCCCAGCTTGGGGTGACCTCGCATGAAGCGCTGTCGATGTGGTCCGGCTTAACGTTTAGTGTCACTTTTCTTATTTCTGCCATTGTTGCACCGATGTGGGGTAGCTTAGCCGATCGCAAAGGGCGCAAATTAATGCTATTGCGCGCTTCGTTAGGGATGGCCATCGCGATTTTACTGCAGGCATTTGCGACTAACGTCTGGCAGCTTTTCCTGCTCCGTGGCGTGATGGGGTTAACATCGGGATATATCCCCAATGCGATGGCGCTGGTCGCGTCACAGGTACCGCGTGAACGCAGCGGTTGGGCGCTGAGTACGCTCTCTACGGCGCAAATTAGCGGTGTTATTGGCGGGCCGCTGATGGGTGGGTTTATTGCCGATCATATCGGCTTACGGGCGGTATTTTGTATTACTGCGGCGCTGCTGGTAGTAAGTTTTCTGGTCACATTGTTTTTAATTAAAGAGGGCGTGCGTCCGACGATTAAAAAAAGTGAACGTTTAAGCGGCAAGGCGGTTTTCGCCTCACTGCCTTATCCGGCGTTGGTGATTAGCCTGTTTTTTACCACTATGGTTATTCAGCTGTGTAACGGCTCAATAGGTCCCATTCTGGCACTGTTTATCAAATCTATGGTGCCAGACAGCACAAACATTGCTTTTCTCAGCGGCTTAATTGCTTCGGTACCTGGCGTATCGGCGCTGATATCGGCGCCCCGACTTGGAAAACTGGGCGATCGAATTGGCACGGAGCGAATTCTTATGGCGACGTTAATCTTCGCCGTGGTGCTCTTTTTCGCCATGTCCTGGGTTACTACGCCATTGCAGTTGGGAATATTGCGTTTCCTGCTTGGTTTTGCCGATGGCGCGATGCTACCTGCTGTGCAGACGTTGCTGGTCAAATATTCCAGCGATCAGATTACCGGTCGCATCTTTGGGTATAATCAGTCGTTTATGTATCTGGGTAACGTCGCAGGGCCATTAATGGGCGCAACGGTATCTGCAATGGCGGGTTTCCGCTGGGTTTTTATCGCGACCGCATGTATTGTACTTATTAATATCTGGCAACTGGCCATCGCGTTACGACGCCGGCGTCTTGCGCACTAAGCTCACGTAGGTATTGTATATCTGTGTGATTATTCATCCCCTTACTCTTTAATATTGAATAGTTCTGGAGTAAGGGGCATTGCACATTATTTTGTGTTGTGATTGTTTTCGCAAAACGTCTTATTATTTATAAAAATACAACTTTTATCCCCTAGGCAGTCGTGAGCCATAATGCTAACGTGACCCATATTTTGTAAAGGGAATACGAAAATGAAAAATCTCGTCACCGAGTTACTACTTAAGCTTGCCCAAAAAGAAGAAGAGTCGCAGGAGCTGGCTGCCCAGGTAGAAACGTTAGAGTGGGTTATCATGGAGATGCTAAGCAATATGGCGAAAAATGATCAGCAAATATTGATTCGTCAAATTGAGGGGGCGCTGGCGGGCGTAAGCCGTATGCCGGCATTTTTGACAACTCTGCATAATCCGGGTGAAAGCCTACCAAAAACGTATTGAGCGATCTCCAGAAATTCACTACTCCCTGACATCATAAAAGTGTCACATCAAATACTTATAGTCACTTTGTTTTAATTTTACTGTATTTATACATGGAGAAAATAAAGTGAAACAAAGTGCACTCGCTATTGCCCTGTTACCATTACTGTTTACCCCGGTTATTTATGCTGAATCATCTGCTGTACCGGTTATGGATAATCGTGCCGCCCAGGGGGATATCACCACGCCAGGTGGGGCGCGCCGATTAACCTCTGATCAAACGGCGGCTCTGCGTGATTCACTGATTGATAAACCTGCCCGGAATATTATTTTATTGATCGGTGATGGCATGGGGGATTCAGAAATTACAGCAGCTCGCAATTATGCCGAAGGCGCAGGTGGATTTTTTAAAGGTATTGATGCATTACCTCTGACCGGGCAATACACACATTACGCGTTGGATAAAAAAACGGGTAAACCTGATTATGTAACGGATTCTGCGGCGTCAGCAACGGCGTGGACGACCGGCGTTAAAACCTACAATGGTGCGTTGGGCGTTGATATTAACGAAAAAGATCACATCACGATTCTGGAAATGGCGAAAGCCGCAGGTCTGGCGACAGGCAACGTTTCTACTGCTGAGTTGCAGGATGCGACTCCGGCTGCCCTGGTGGCGCATGTGACCTCACGTAAATGCTACGGTCCGAGTGTAACCGCTGAAAAATGCCCGACCAATGCGCTGGAAAAAGGTGGTAAAGGGTCGATCACGGAACAATTATTGAACGCCCGCGCCGATGTTACGCTTGGAGGTGGGGCAAAAACCTTTGCAGAGACCGCGGCAGCAGGTGACTGGCAGGGGAAAACGCTGCGTGAACAGGCACAGGCGCGTGGATATCAGTTGGTGAGCGATGCCGCAACGCTTGCAGCAATCACTGAAGCCAATCAGGATAAACCGTTGTTGGGTCTGTTCTCCGAGGGCAACATGCCGGTACGCTGGGAAGGTCCGAAAGCGTCATATCACGGCAACATTGATCAACCCGTCGTGACTTGTGCGCCGAACCCAAAGCGTAACGATACCGTGCCCACGCTGGCACAGATGACGGATAAAGCGATTGAGCTGTTGAGCAAAAATGAGAAAGGTTTCTTCCTGCAAGTTGAAGGGGCGTCAATCGATAAGCAGGATCACGCCGCTAACCCATGTGGGCAGATTGGAGAAACGGTCGATCTGGATGAGGCGGTGCAGCGTGCGCTAGCATTTGCGAAGAAAGATGGCAACACCCTGGTTGTAGTTACCGCCGATCACGCCCATTCCAGCCAGATTGTTGCGCCGGATACGAAGGCTCCGGGTTTAACCCAGGCGCTGAACACCAAAGATGGCGCGGTAATGGTTATAAGCTACGGCAACTCCGAGGAAGAATCCCAGGAGCATACCGGCAGCCAGTTGCGTATTGCGGCCTATGGACCACATGCTGCGAATGTTGTCGGCCTGACCGACCAAACCGATCTGTTCTACACCATGAAAGCCGCATTAGGGCTTAAATAAGCAGACATCCGGCGGCAATACTTTTGCTGTCGGGTGGTTTTTTTGTGTTTAGCAGCCAGACTTATACCTACATGCTGTCGTTCAGAATAGGGCGGCGTTTAGAGTTGCATGCTTATAAAAGGATGGTGCTATGAAAATAACATTACTGGTTACGTTGCTATTTGGTCTGATTTTCTTAACTACCGTCGGTGCTGCCGAGAAGACATTAACCCCGCAACAACAGCGTATGACCACCTGCAACCAGCAAGCGACGGCGCAAACCTTAAAAGGGGATGCCCGTAAGACGTACATGAGTGATTGCCTGAAAAACAGTAAATCTGCTCCAGAGGAAAAGAGCCTGACGCCACAGCAGCAGAAAATGCGTGAGTGCAATGTCCAGGCGACAGAGCAGTCTCTGAAAGGCGATGATCGTAATAAGTTTATGAGTGCCTGTCTGAAAAAAGCTGCGTAATACATACGGGTGAGCAGAGAAAATCGCTCACCCGAAATATCATACTTTCACCGCCAGACCCCTTCCTATAATTTGGGAAATTTGTTTCAGAATATTCCCAAATACGATGAATGATGAAAATTTCTATCAAAAAAAGGTCGTACAGAATGAAGCGTTATTATCACTTCATCGAAATGACCATCAGCGCTCCGGACTGCGATTTGCCCGACGGATCAGGCTGCCGCGTGCGGTAGGGCTGGGGGGAATGTTTTTCCCCATTGCTTCTGTATTAGTTTCACAGCCGATTACCGGCGGCTGGTGGCTGTTGTTGGTGGGATGGGCCTTTGTCTGGCCACACCTGGCGTGGCAGTTGGCGAGCAAAGCAGAAGATCCTCAACATGGTGAATTCACTAATTTAAAAGCGGATGCGATCCTGGCGGGTATGTGGATGGGGATTATGGGGGTTAACCTGCTGCCATCCACGGCACTGCTGATGATTATCTGCATCAACCTGATGGGCGCAGGTGGTGTGCGATTATTCATCGCGGGTGCCGTGTTGTTGGTGGTTTCATGCCTTGTCACGTTGCAGTTAACGGCTATCTCCGTTGCTTTTAGCAGTACACAATTGAGCGTATTGCTATCTTTGCCGGTGCTGGTTATTTATCCGTTGCTGTTTGCCTGGGTCAGCTATCAAACGGTAATAAAGCTGGCGGAGCATAAACGTCGGTTGCAGGTAATGAGTACGCGGGATGGTATGACCGGGGTGTATAACCGACGCCATTGGGAATTTTTACTGCGCAATGAATTTGATAATTGTCGTCGCTATCAGCGTGATGCCACGTTACTGATTATTGATATCGACCACTTCAAGAGCATCAACGATACCTGGGGACATGACGTCGGGGATGAAGCTATCGTCGCTCTGACTCGTCAATTGCAGATGACATTACGCGGCAGTGATGTCATAGGGCGTTTTGGCGGTGATGAGTTTGCTGTGATTATGTGCGGAACGCCGGCAGCCAGCGCTATTGCAGCAATGTCGCGAGTCCACGAACGGCTCAGCCAGTTACGCTTATCATGCGCTCCGCAGGTTGCCCTGCGGATTAGCGTGGGTGTGGCGCCCCTGACCGCAGAGACTGAACATTATCGAGAATGGTTAAAATCGGCGGATATGGCGTTATACAAAGCAAAGAATTCCGGACGTAACCGCACTGAAGCGGCGGCCTGACGTCCGGTTATCCACTCAGGATTTGCTGAGTTTCTCCGATTGTTCCATACACTTAACCATCGCTTCAATCACCGAAGAACGGAAGCCGCGTTCTTCCAGGACACGGACAGCTTCAATGGTGGTTCCACCAGGCGAACACACCATATCCTTCAGCTCACCAGGATGTTTACCCGTTTCGAGGACCATTTTGGCCGATCCCATCACCGCCTGTGCCGCGAATTTATACGCCTGTGTGCGCGGCATGCCACCCTGAACAGCTGCATCCGCCATTGCTTCGATAAACATAAAAACATATGCCGGTGCTGAACCGCTGACCCCAACGACTGGGTGAATCATTGATTCTGCGATGACTTCCGCTTCACCAAAGCAGCGGAAAATATTCAACACGTCAGCGGTATCTTCTGGTGTAACCAACGCGTTTGGTGTCACAGATGTCATACCGGCATTAACCAGTGACGGAGTGTTTGGCATTGCGCGAATAATTTTGCGGTCATGACCCAATGCACGGGCGAGCTGATCGAGGGTGACGCCAGCCGCAATAGATACGACCAGTGAATCTTTGCTCAGGCTGGAGGTAATTTCACTCAGCACTTTAATCATGATGCCTGGTTTCACGGCCCCAAAAACAATGTCGGCAATTTGCGCGACTTCCTGCGCAGATTGTGCTGCATTAATGCCGTACTGGTCGTGCAGGGCGGCGACTTTTTCGGGGGAAGGGGTATAGACCCAGATTTGTCCGGGGAGAACCTGGCCGCTGGCGATCAGGCCGCCAAGAATCGCTTTGCCCATGTTACCGCAGCCGATAAACCCAATTTTCTTGTCCATTGTGTCACTCCCTATACGTGATACTCGTTGTTTTACCTGGGAAAGGTAAGCTTAGCGCGGAATGAATGTGTTCAGAAGGAGAAACAGCACTTTGCTGGAAAGTAAAAGCACGAGACAATACGCGATTGCACATGAGTCGGGAGGTGATATGACAATATGGGTGGATGCGGATGCGTGTCCTAATGTGATTAAAGAAATATTATACCGTGCTTCTGAACGTATGCAGATGCCGCTGATTCTGGTGGCAAATCAGAGTTTGCGCGTCCCGCCTTCGCGTTTAATCCGTACCTTACGTGTTCCTGCCGGGTTTGACGTCGCAGATAATGAGATTGTGCGCCAGTGTAATGTGGGCGATTTAGTGATCACGGCGGATATCCCGTTGGCTTCTGAGGTTATTGAAAAAGGTGCGGCTGCACTAAACCCACGCGGAGAACGTTATACCGAAGCGACAATCCGTGAACGCCTGACGATGCGTGATTTTATGGATACCCTGCGTGCCAGTGGGATCCAGACCGGCGGGCCTGATAGTCTTTCACCACGCGATCGCCAGCATTTTGCAGCTGAACTTGATAAATGGTGGTTGGAAGTTCAGCGCAGAAAATAGTGGCTGTAATTTATTTTTTACACTTTCATCATGGTGAATTCTTGTTATAGTAGGGCTTAATTAATTTAATTGCCCTAAATGGAATGTATTGTTTACACTTTGGTGATGTACTAGTTTGATGGTATGATTATAACTTTAACAGCATCAGATCCCGCTCGCTTGCGGTTCTCTGGGGAATTTCTGTGATGACGCAACCTCTTTTTCTTGTTGGCCCCCGGGGGTGTGGTAAGACGACAACCGGAATGGCGCTCGCCGAGGCTATCGATTTCCAATTTGTTGATACCGATCGCTGGTTGCAATCTCATGTACAAATGACCGTGGCGGAAATTGTCGAAAGAGAGGGATGGGAGGGGTTTCGCGCCCAGGAGACGGCTGCTCTGGAAGCCGTTACCGCACCTTTAACCGTTGTTGCGACCGGCGGCGGTATCATTCTCACCGAATACAACCGGCACTACATGCGCAATAGTGGTGTAGTCATTTATTTAAGCGCACCCGTATCAGTGCTGGTTAACCGCCTGGAGGCCGCGCCGGAAGAAGGGTTACGCCCGACCTTAACCGGTAAACCATTAACTGAAGAAGTGCAGGAAGTGCTGGAGCAGCGCGATGTCCTGTATCGGGAAGCGGCGCACTACATTGTTGATGCAACAAATAAACCTTCTCAGGTTGTTGCCGATATTCTGGGGCTACTGTCGCAGCCGGCGTCACGGTTACAGGGTGGTGTCTATACTTAAAGCTCATCCACTCAAAAGGAAGAGATATGCCGACAAAACCACCTTACCCGCGCAAAGCTACCATTGTGACAGTTGAGAAAGGGACGCCTGGCCAGACGGTAACCTGGTATCAACTTCGCGCCGATCATCCTAAACCCGATTCATTGATCAGTGAACATCCTTCCGCGCAAGAGGCCATGGACGCCAAAAAGCGCTATGAGGATCCCGATAAAACCTGACGCCAGGCGTTGCTGGTAAAGAAATCAGAGTACCCTCTGCTCGTATCGGTATCACATTTTTCGCACGTCGTCATACACAGCGAAAATTGAAAATTAAACGATAACAACATAATACTGGAATGATTAGGAATCTTTACATTATGCCTTGCTTATCTGCTGCTACGCTTTTGAGCATTTGTAGCGCAGGTAGGTGTCCGGCATTTGCCTGGGAATTCATGACGCAGTAAGAAGACGGTGGAGTAACAAATGAGTACGTCGCTGGCTATCCTCACGATTGGTGTTGTCCCGATGAGTGAGGTATTACCGCTCCTGACGGAATATATTGATGAGCAACACATCACGCACCATAGTCTGCTGGGGCAGATGCAGAGGGAAGATGTGATGCTCGAATATGCCGTATCGCCAGGTGATGATTTGTTATTAACGTTGCTCAGCGACCATCGGCTTGCTCATGTCTCGCGCCAGAAAGTTGAGCGCGATCTCCAAAGCATTGTTGAAGTGCTGGATAACCAGGGTTTTGACGTCATCTTATTGATGAGTACTGCTTCAATTGCCCGCCTGACGGCACACAATAGCATCCTGCTTGAGCCCCTACGTATTATCCCCCCTCTGGTGGCATCGATTGTGGATGGGCATCAGGTCGGGGTGATTGTGCCTGTCACTGAGTTGCTTGAGGCCCAGGTGAGTAAATGGCAGGTATTACAGACCCCGCCAGTTTATGCCGTGGCAAATCCTCTTGATGGATCCGCACAACAACTGATCGATGCGGGGAAAGATCTCATTGAGCAAGGTGCTGATGTGATCATGCTGGATTGTTTAGGGTTTAATCAGCGACATCGTGATTTACTGCAAAAATCGCTGGATGTTCCGGTGCTTTTGTCTAATGTCCTGATTGCGCGGCTGGCTTCAGAACTGCTCGCTTAATTTTGCGTGACAGGTGGAACGTCAGGCCCCTATATTGTTTGTTAACTTAATAACGAGATAGGGCCAGTTGTATGCTTCAAAGTAATGAATACTTTTCCGGCAAAGTAAAATCGATTGGTTTTACCAGCAGCAGTACTGGCCGTGCCAGCGTTGGCGTCATGGCGGAAGGCGAATACACTTTCGGTACTGCGGCACCTGAAGAGATGACGGTGGTTAGCGGCGCGCTGAATGTGTTGCTGCCAGGGGAAACTGAGTGGAAAGTGTATGCTGCAGGGGACGTGTTCAACGTGCCAGGGCACAGTGAGTTTCATCTGCAGGTGGCAGAGCCAACATCGTATCTTTGCCGCTATTTGTAATTGTAAAATGCCGGATGACGAAGCTGCCATCCGGCACATCCTAATCAGCGCTGTGCTTCTCCGCCTAATCCTTCCACCAGGCTTTTGATTAACGCCGCCAGTTCTCCGGTCATCAGGATGAAATCGGCATCAAAACGTTGAGCATAGTCTTCTCTGTCGATGTCTTCGTTTTGATCGCGCAGTTCATCACTGAACTTCAGACGCTTTAGTGAGCCATCGTCACACATCATAAACTGAATACGTTGTTGCCAGTCGAGAGCCAGTTTGGTGACGACTTTACCGGCTTCAATGTGAACGGCAATCTCGTCGCTCACCAGATCCTGTTTCTTCGCGCGGATCACGCCGCCATCTTCCAGCATGGCTTTCAGTTCAGCTTCATCCAGCAACTGGAAGCCCTGGGCGACAGAGCCGGAACGCACCCATTCGGTGAGCGTTAACTCGATCGGATTTTCCAGCGCTAACGGAACAACCGGCAGAGAACCCAGGCTTTTACGCAACAACGCCAGCGTATCTTCCGCTTTCTTCGCGCTTGCGCAGTCGACCATGATCAGGTCATTGACGGTGTCTATCCACATCATTGTCTGGCTGAAGCGGCTAAAGGCGCGCGGCAGCAATGAATGCAACACTTCATCTTTAAGCGAGTCTTTTTCGGTCTTTTTGAGTTTGCGACCCTGCTCAGCTTCCAGTTTGAATATTTTGGCTTCAAGCGCCTGCTTAATCACAGGGGATGGCAGGATTTTCTCTTCTTTGCGGGCGCAGATAATAATTTGGCCGTTGGCGGTATGCGTCAATGCATCGCTGTGCGATCCCATCGGCGGAACCCAACCCATTTTTGCCATATCCTGGCTGCCACAAGGGGTAAACGTCATTGAGGCTAGCTGTTTTTCCATCTCTTCGGCACGCAAAGAAACATCGCGGCTAAGACGGTAAACCATTAAATTTTTGAACCACAGCATGATAATTTCCACGGCCTTGTCGTTAAATCCAGCGGGCATAATAGCGAATTGTCGCTATGCTTGCATTGTTAATCGGGAAGAGGGACATACAGTGCGTATAGGTATCGATTTAGGCGGCACGAAAACAGAAGTGATTGCGCTAGGTGATGTGGGCGAACAGCTTTTTCGCCATCGCCTGCCCACGCCGCGTGATGATTACCGGCAAACAATAGAAACAATCGCTACGCTGGTGGAAATGGCGGAAAACGCAACCGGCCAGACGGGAACCGTTGGTATGGGGATCCCAGGTTCGATTTCCCCTTACACTGGTGTGGTGAAGAACGCCAACTCGACCTGGCTCAATGGTCAGCCTTTTGATAAAGATTTAAGCGCGCGGTTGAAGCGTGAAGTGCGTCTGGCAAACGATGCCAACTGTCTGGCCGTTTCTGAAGCGGTAGATGGCGCGGCGGCGGGTGCGCAAACCGTGTTTGCAGTGATTATCGGTACGGGATGTGGTTCTGGCGTGGCTTTGAATGGGCGAGCGCATACCGGTGGCAACGGTACGGCGGGAGAGTGGGGACATAACCCGCTACCGTGGATGGATGAGGATGAACTGCGTTATCGGCAGGAAGTGCCTTGTTATTGCGGCAAACAGGGCTGTATTGAAACCTTCATTTCTGGGACAGGGTTTGCTACGGATTATCATCGGCTGAGCGGAAATCAGCTAAAAGGCAGTGAAATTATTCGCCTGGTAGATGAGCAGGATGCCCTGGCTGAGCAGGCACTGAGACGATATGAGTTACGCCTGGCGAAATCGTTAGCTCATGTGGTGAACATTCTTGATCCTGACGTCATTGTACTGGGCGGCGGGATGAGCAATGTCGACAGGTTGTATCAAACGGTCCCGTCGTTGATTAAGCAGTTTGTCTTCGGCGGCGAGTGTGAAACGCCTCTACGAAAAGCGCTGCACGGTGACTCCAGCGGCGTACGCGGTGCGGCCTGGCTGTGGCCGCAAGAGTCATAATCTCTTTTGCCGGATAACCCGTCATACTTCAAGTTGGCTGCGCGTTACCCGGCTCATCCATTAACCTCATTCTGACGGGCCGCCGCTCCACAGCATTCAAATCTGCTCCTGACAGATTTGTCACTCCCCCAGTCACTTACCTGAGTAAGCTCCTGGGGCTTCACTCAATTGCCGCCTACAAGCAACTCGAATTATTTTGGGTATGCACGTTTATCTGTGCTGTCCGGCATTACAACAGAGTCTGGCCTATTCCACCGCAAACATCCTGTCGAGTTTGCTGTAACCCAGTCCATTGATTTTTTTAACTTTTATCTGCACCGGAATACGCTCTTTCATCGCTTCGACGTGGCTGATAACCCCAATGGCCTTGCCGGTAGCGTTAAGGGCATCCAGCGCGTCCAGGGCGGTATCAAGCGTCTCGCTGTCCAGCGTGCCAAAGCCTTCATCGAGGAACAGGGAATCAATTCGCGTCTTGTGGCTGACCAGATCGGACAGCGCCAGCGCCAGTGCCAGACTGACGAGGAAGCTTTCGCCGCCGGAAAGTGTCCGGGTATCGCGAACGGCATCGGCCTGCCAGGTATCAACCACTTCCAGCTCCAGCGCTTCGCTGGCTTTTCTCTGTAGCAGGTAGCGGCCATGCAGGCGGGTCAGTTGGTTATTGGCCAGCCAGACCAGATTATCCAGCGTCAGCCCCTGCGCAAATTTGCGGAACTTGTCACCTTCTTTAGAGCCGATAAGGGCGTTCAGATAACCCCAGTCTTCGACCTGCTGCGAGACCTTTTCAATCTCCTGCATCAGACTCTTTTGTTGCTGACGGTTTTCGGCATCTTGCTTGAGCTGCTGGCGAATTTCTCCCTGACGAGTGGTGTTATCCCGTAGCCTTTGAGCGAGCTGCGTCAGCGTATCGCGAAGATGTTCCTGACTAAGGGTGAGGTCCGCGCCGACGGGCGGTTGCTGTTGGTGCGTCGCCAGCGCCTGTGTCGATTGATTGACCAGTGTTTGAGCCTGCTGTAACTGGCTTTCCAGCGACTGCTTTAGCTGTTCGAGTCGGTTAAAGGTCTCTTCATCCAGCAGGGCGGCAAGAAAAGCGTCGCGATCGTCGAAGATGCTGGTTTGCAGTGCGGCATCAAATTGCGCCTGAATCTCAGCGACGCGTTGGAGGTCTTGTGCCTCCTGCTGTTGCAGTGTTTGCAACTGGCCCTGTAACGAAAGGCAATCATCGTGCACCTGTCGCCAGTTTTCCAGTGACAGGTTATCTTCGTTATCCTGAATGACTTCGGTCTCAGGTAGTGTTTCCAGCAGAGGAGTAAGTTGCGCAATCTGCGCTTGTAGCTCGGTCAGTTCACTCTGGCGGCTCTGCCATATTTGTGTTTCGCTTGCCCGCTCGCTGAGCCACGCAGCTTCTTCACCATTGGCAGGAAGAGACAGGCCATTCCGGGTTAGCTCAGCCTGCAACGTGCTCTGGCGTTGATCAATCTGTTGCTGCAGGTGAGAGATTTGTTCTGTATGCGCGGTGATTTGTGCCTGCAGGGCATGGCGCAGGCTCAACTGGTGAAGTTGTTGCTCGTGCTCTTCTTCGGCGGCGAGCCAACTGGAGATATCGTCCTGCGGTTGGAGGGTAATGTTCAGACCGGCGGTCACTGTTTGCCACTCTTGAGTAAGTGCTTGCTCCTCCTGAGAAAGCGTCTGCGCTTCGTGTTCATCACGCTGTAGCTGCTGAGTTATTGCGTCGAGCTGCCCACGTAGGGTAGAGCCTTCATCAGCCAGCGTTTTGACCTCTTTTTCTAACGCTTCACGCCGTGCCTGGTTGACGCTCAGCTCAAGCGTTTGATAAGTCGCGATCGCCGGATGCGTGGTGGAGCCGCAGAGTGGACACGGTTGGCCTGACTGCAGTAATGCCCGCTGACTTTCCAGATCTTTAATGCGGGCTTCCTGATCGCAAATCGTTTTTACATCAGCAAGTTGCTGATTCTTATCTTTATAGCGCTGGCGTTTATCCGCCAGAGCGGCGTTGCGCTGAAGCTGCTCCTGCTGTCGCTGTTGGATAGTCGTGCGCAGTTGCGTTAGCTGTTTTTGCCTGGGGGCAATTTGCCCATGAAGCGTGCTCAGACGCTGGCGTAACGGACGAAGCTGTGCATGTTGCGCCAGCGCCAGGGATACGTCTTCAGCCGAAAGTGACAGCGTCGGTTGCGCAAGAGCCTCCAGTTTACGCGTGTCGTTCTCCCGCAACTGTTGCCACTGGCGTAGCTGGTTTTTGGCGTCAGACTGCTGGGCAAAGAGTGCTTTCCACCCCGCCAGTTCGCTGTTCCATAAACGGAAACGGTCATGCTCGGCCAGCCAGTTCGTTAACGTCTGTTTTGCGGTTAACATTATGACGGATTGCCTTTGCGCATGCTGACGAATGCGACTGCGCAGCGCTAAGCTGTGGTGTAAGCGAGCATTCACTTCTTGAATATTCTGGCGTGTTTGGGTGAGTGTAGCCGTTTGTTCCTGAATTCGATCCCAGTACGGGCGTAATGCTCTGGCAGGTAGTGCCAGGCTGAGTGACGCCAGCTGCGGCTGCGCTTGTTCCTGCGCCTCTTGTGCGACCCGCAACGCATGCTGATGGCGGTTTATTTCCGTCTGTAGCTCATTTTGCCGAATTAACCAGTTGAGGTGCTGTTGCTGAGTTTGCTGACTGACAATATGCTGTTTTTCTTCGTCAGTAAGTACCTGCAAACTTTCTGTGAGCGATTGCACCTGTTCTGTTGCTAACAGCGAAACGCCGCTGGCCTGCGCCTGCAGTTTTTCCAGCTCTGTGCGGGCCGTTTTGTGTTTTTCAAATACCATCGCCGAGATTTGGCCGTAGATCTCTGTGCCGGTCAGCTCTTCCAGCAGTTCGGCACGTTCTTTCGGTTTGGCGTTAAGAAACGCGGCAAACTGCCCCTGTGAAAGCAGCATGGAGCGGGTAAATCGTCCGTAGTCCAGCCCGGTGAGCGTGGCGGTCATCTCCAGTTTGTCTTTGACTTTATCTGCAAGGATTTTCCCGTCGGCGCAACGGGCAAGCTCTACGCGTGGGACCTGCAGGTTACCTTCTGGCTGGTTACGGGCACGGTTCTGGCTCCAGAAGGCACGATAGGCTTCGCCTTTGACTTCGAATTCCACTTCCGCCAGACACTCTGCGGTGTCGCGGGTCATCAGATCGTTTTGTGACTGAGATACGTTACTCAGTCGCGGTGTTTCGTGGTACAGCGCGAGGCAAATAGCATCCAGCAGTGTGGTTTTTCCAGCCCCTGTCGGACCGGTGATAGCGAACAAGCCGTTGCTGGCGAACGGCTCTGCCGTGAAATCGACTTTCCATTCCCCTTTCAGGGAGTTCAGGTTTTTCAGGCGCAAGCTGAGAATTTTCATGCTTCATGCTCCCCGGCGAGTGTCTGTAATGTGGTACTGAACAGCTGATTCAGGCGCTCGCGCTGTGGTTCTTCCAGCTCTTCCAGCGCCAGGCGGCGGTCAAAGACTTCTGTCACGCTCAGTTCGCTCAGCGTTTCGCGTCGTTCATTCGCCATAATACGTTCACGCTGTTCCCGGCTGCGGCGTACCAGCAAGACTTCTACCGGTAAGTCTTCAGTTAAGGCCTGAATTTTACGCTGCATATCGTGCAGATAATCATCAGTGGTAATTTCGATATCTAACCAGACGGGTGGTTCCTGATCTGTGTCGCGCCACTGCTCAAGTTGAGCAGTAATAGACGCTAAATCGCCTTTCAGTACCGCAAGCGGCTGTGTAACCGGCACGGTGAGGTTTTCAACCGCGCGCAGCTTACCCTCTTCGAAACTCACCAGATGAACGCATTTATTTTTGCCGCACTCATCAAAACTCAGCGCAATCGGCGAGCCACAGTAGCGAATATGCTCTGTTCCGCCGATGACCTGCGCCCGGTGAATATGTCCCAGCGCGATGTAATCCGCTGGCGGGAAATTTTGTGCCGGAAATGCATCCAGCGTGCCAATGTAGATGTCACGAACGGCGTCACTTTTACTGGCACCGACGGTAGTCAGATGCCCTGTCGCAATAATGGGCAGGTTCTGGTCGCCGCGTAGCTTACAGGCGTCCTCATATTGCTGTTGATAATAGTCGGTGATGGCTCCCAGCAGATGCTGCTGCTTTTCTCCGCCTGTGAGTCCTGCCTGGCTGGTGATGATGTCGCGTGGACGTAAAAAAGGGATCGGGCATAATATCGCACCCGGCGTGCCGTCGCGGCGCTGGAGTATCTGTGGCGCATGACCTGCGCTGGCGACCACCGTGGTGTTCAGAAACGCCAGAATATCGCGGGATTCATTGAGCGTGGCGACAGAGTCGTGGTTTCCTGCCAACACCACCAAATGACAACCTGTTTGTTGCAGATTTACAACAAAGCGATTGTATAGCTCACGGGCGTAGCTTGGGGGAGAGCCGGTATCAAAAATATCGCCAGCCACAATAATCGCATCCACCTGATGGGATTGTGCCGTATCCAGAAGCCAGTCGAGAAAGGCCTGATGCTCAGCGGCGCGGCTCTTGCTGTAGAAGTTTTGGCCCAGATGCCAGTCAGACGTGTGAAGGATGCGCATAAGTGTTCCATGGCAAAAAACGTGAACAGGATTATAACCTTTGCAGGACGGTAATATCTTGCCTCCGGGCTGTCATAATTCAACAACCTTCGTTAAACCTGGACTATCTTTTCATAAATCTGTCATAAATCTGACGCATAATGACACCGTATTGATGATAAACGAGTTAATTAAAAAACAGGGCAAATCATGGCGAGACGTATTCTGGTCGTAGAAGATGAAGCTCCAATTCGTGAAATGGTCTGCTTCGTGCTCGAGCAAAACGGTTTTCATCCCGTAGAAGCCGAAGACTATGACAGTGCTGTGAACCAACTTAATGAACCCTGGCCGGATCTCATCCTGCTGGACTGGATGCTTCCGGGCGGGTCGGGTCTGCAGTTCATTAAACATCTCAAGCGAGAAGCGATGACGCGGGACATTCCTGTGATGATGCTGACGGCAAGAGGGGAAGAGGAGGACCGCGTGCGTGGTCTGGAAACCGGTGCAGATGACTATATCACTAAGCCGTTTTCTCCCAAGGAACTGGTAGCGCGTATTAAAGCCGTTTTGCGTCGTATTTCGCCAATGGCGGTTGAAGAGGTCATTGAGATGCAGGGCCTGAGCCTGGATCCAACCTCGCATCGTGTGATGACCGGCGAGGATCCGCTTGATATGGGACCCACCGAATTCAAGTTATTGCATTTCTTTATGACCCACCCTGAGCGCGTCTACAGTCGCGAGCAATTACTCAATCATGTCTGGGGCACCAATGTTTACGTGGAAGACCGGACAGTAGATGTGCATATCCGCCGGTTGCGCAAGGCGCTGGAGCACAGCGGACACGATCGCATGGTGCAGACGGTGCGTGGGACGGGATATCGTTTTTCGACCCGCTTCTGACTGGTAAGAATACAAGCCTAATGGACCTGGCTGTAAATGGAGTATGACGTTTGCTTGAACGATTGTCATGGAGAAGGCTGGTACTGGAGCTGATACTTTGCTGCATACCGGCTTTTATCCTTAGTGCTTTTTTCGGTTATCTGCCCTGGTTTTTACTGGCGTCGGTAACAAGCCTGCTTGTCTGGCATTTCTGGAATTTATTACGTTTGTCCTGGTGGTTGTGGGTCGACAGGAGTATGACACCACCGCCGGGGCGAGGAAGTTGGGAACCGTTGCTGTACGGTTTGCATCAAATGCAGCTACGTAACAAGAAGCGCCGTCGTGAACTGGGTAATCTGATCAAACGCTTTCGTAGTGGGGCTGAATCACTCCCCGACGCGGTTGTACTGACTACCGAAGAGGGCGGTATTTTCTGGTGTAATGGCCTGGCGCAGCAGGTTCTGGGATTACGCTGGCCGGACGATAGCGGCCAAAATATTCTTAACCTGCTGCGTTACCCGGAATTCACGTTGTACCTGAAAACGCGCGACTTTAGTCGACCGATCAATTTGGTTCTCAATACCGGACGACATCTGGAAATTCGCGTGATGCCCTATACCGATAAGCAATTGCTGATGGTGGCGCGTGATGTCACCCAGATGCACCAACTGGAAGGCGCGCGGCGTAACTTTTTTGCCAACGCCAGCCATGAGCTGCGTACGCCAATCACGGTGCTGCAAGGCTATCTGGAAATGATGCAGGAACATCCCCTGGAAGGTGCAACGCGAGAAAAAGCGCTGCACACCATGCGTGAGCAAACACAGCGTATGGAAGGGCTGGTTAAGCAACTGCTGACATTGTCGAGAATCGAGGCCGCACCAGCGCTGCTGTTGAATGAAAAAGTCGATGTGCCGGTGATACTGCGCGTGGTTGAACATGAGGCGCAAACGCTGAGCCAGAATAAACACACCTTTACCTTTGACGTTGATAGCCAGCTAAGTGTGTTGGGTAATGAGGAGCAATTGCGCAGTGCTATCTCGAATCTTATCTATAACGCGGTCAACCATACCCCTGCGGGAACGCATATCACCGTTCGCTGGCAGCATGTGACTCAAGGCGCTGAATTCAGCGTCGAAGACAACGGCCCCGGCATTGCTTCTGAGCATATCCCGCGTCTGACTGAGCGATTTTATCGCGTGGATAAAGCGCGATCCCGGCAAACGGGCGGTAGTGGATTAGGGCTGGCGATCGTGAAGCATGCGTTAAATCATCATGACAGTCGGTTGATTATCGACAGTGCACCAGGAAAAGGAACGCGGTTTAGTTTCATACTCCCGGAACGTTTAATTGCCAAAAGTAACCGCTAACGCTCATTTGTAATGTTAACTTTCCAAAAGCCAGCGCAAGCTGGCTTTTTTCATCATCGTCAATAATGACATCCTGAATTTTACGACGTTTGATTGTTTTTTGTTCGCATTATTGCCCATGACTTTTTCACGGGAATGGTGTTTTGTGCTGGTTCAATTTTTCATATCACTATATTGTTCTGGTTTTTAGATCCCACCTTGCTTTAAAACGTTATAAGCGTTTAAATTGCGCACCAAGTGCTGTCATACCGACTGCATTTACGCGGTAAATCGAAAAACTATTCTTCGCTGCGTCTGGTTGGGAGGATATCCCGCTGGAATTGATTAAAAATGCCGCTGTATTGTCCCTCAGGGAACGGCAGAAAATTAAACGTTTTCAACACCACATCCACAGGCTGTAAGACTTTATGACCCATCAGTTAAAATCACGCGATATTATCGCCCTGGGATTTATGACATTTGCACTGTTCGTTGGTGCAGGTAACATCATTTTCCCCCCAATGGTTGGTTTGCAGGCCGGCGAACACGTCTGGACTGCGGCTTTTGGCTTTTTGATTACCGCCGTTGGTCTTCCGGTGCTTACCGTTGTAGCGCTGGCGAAAGTCGGTGGCGGTGTAGACAGCCTGAGCACCCCGATCGGCAAAGTAGCAGGTTTACTGCTGGCTACCGTTTGTTATCTGGCGGTAGGGCCGTTATTTGCTACTCCGCGTACCGCGACAGTCTCTTTTGAAGTGGGAATTGCTCCGCTGACTGGTGACTCGGCGCTGCCGTTGTTTATCTATAGCGTGGTTTATTTCGCGATTGTTATTCTGGTGTCGCTCTATCCGGGCAAACTGCTGGATACGGTGGGGAATTTCCTTGCGCCGCTGAAAATTATTGCGCTGGTTGTGCTTTCTGTTGCAGCGATTGTCTGGCCTGCGGGCCCGATCAGTAACGCCATGGAAGCCTATGAAACCGCAGCGTTTTCTAATGGCTTCGTGAACGGGTATCTGACAATGGATACGCTGGGTGCGATGGTCTTTGGTATTGTTATTGTTAATGCCGCTCGTTCGCGTGGCGTTACTGAAGCGCGTCTGCTGACCCGTTATACCGTCTGGGCGGGTCTGATGGCTGGTGTGGGCTTAACGCTGTTGTACCTTGCGTTGTTCCGCCTGGGTTCTGACAGTGCGACGCTGGTCGATCAGTCTGCTAATGGTGCTGCGATTCTGCATGCGTATGTTCAGCATACCTTCGGTGGCGCAGGTAGCTTCTTGCTGGCCGCACTGATTTTTATTGCTTGTCTGGTGACTGCAGTTGGCCTGACCTGTGCGTGCGCTGAGTTCTTTGCCCAGTATGTGCCGCTGTCTTATCGTACGCTGGTGTTTATCCTCGGCGGCTTCTCGATGGTGGTATCGAACCTGGGTCTGAGCCACCTGATTCAGATCTCCATTCCGGTGCTGACGGCTATCTATCCGCCATGCATCGCACTGGTTGTATTAAGCTTTACCCGCTCATGGTGGCATAATTCTTCCCGCGTCATTGCACCTGCGATGTTTATCAGCCTGATTTTTGGTATCCTTGATGGCATTAAAGCTTCTGCAATTGGCGACATCTTACCGGCCTGGACCCAGCGTTTACCGCTGGCGGAACAAGGTCTGGCGTGGTTGATGCCAACAGTCGTGATGGTGGTCCTGGCAGTAATCTGGGATCGCGCAGCGGGTCGACAAGTGACCTCCAGCGCACACTAAAATCACTGACAATAAGTTTTAACCACGGGGCTATTAATATGGCCCCGTGGTTTTTTTATTGTGTTAACAGGTTAGGAATCGATGGAAAGTAATAACAAGCTAAAGCGTGGGCTGAGCACCCGGCACATTCGCTTTATGGCATTAGGTTCAGCAATTGGTACCGGGCTGTTTTATGGTTCGGCCGATGCCATCAAAATGGCGGGGCCAAGCGTACTTTTGGCCTATCTTATCGGTGGCGTGGCGGCGTACATAATTATGCGTGCGCTGGGCGAAATGTCAGTTCATAACCCTGCAGCCAGCTCTTTTTCGCGCTATGCGCAGGAAAACCTCGGGCCTCTCGCGGGCTACATTACCGGTTGGACCTACTGTTTTGAAATCCTGATTGTCGCCATCGCCGATGTTACTGCCTTCGGTATTTATATGGGTGTCTGGTTCCCGGCCGTACCGCACTGGATTTGGGTCCTCAGCGTGGTATTGATTATCTGCGCCATTAACCTGATGAGCGTGAAGGTGTTTGGTGAACTGGAGTTCTGGTTCTCATTCTTTAAAGTCGCCACTATTATCATCATGATTGTTGCTGGTTTCGGCATCATCATCTGGGGCATTGGTAACGGTGGGCAACCGACCGGCATCCACAACCTGTGGAGTAACGGCGGCTTCTTCAGCAACGGCTGGCTCGGTATGGTGATGTCGCTGCAAATGGTAATGTTCGCCTATGGCGGGATTGAGATTATTGGCATTACCGCAGGTGAAGCAAAAGACCCGGAAAAATCTATCCCGCGTGCTATCAATTCTGTACCGATGCGTATCCTGGTGTTTTACGTGGGTACGCTGTTCGTCATTATGTCCATCTACCCGTGGAACCAGGTCGGCACAGATGGAAGCCCGTTTGTACTGACTTTCCAGCACATGGGGATTACTTTTGCCGCCGGCATCCTGAATTTTGTGGTGCTGACCGCTTCGTTGTCGGCGATCAACTCTGACGTCTTTGGCGTAGGCCGTATGCTGCACGGTATGGCGGAGCAGGGCAGCGCGCCGAAAATGTTTGCTAAAACCTCACGTCGCGGTGTGCCGTGGGTGACGGTGATGGTGATGACATTCGCACTGTTGTTTGCGGTTTATCTCAACTACATCATGCCGGAAAACGTCTTCCTGGTGATTGCCTCACTGGCAACGTTTGCCACGGTATGGGTGTGGATTATGATTCTGCTGTCGCAGATTGCCTTCCGCCGCCGTCTGCCGCCGGAAGAGGTTAAGGCGCTGAAATTCAAAGTGCCTGGCGGAGTGACGACGACCGTTGTTGGCCTGATTTTCCTGGTCTTTATTATCGCGCTCATCGGTTACCACCCGGATACTCGTATTTCGCTTTACGTTGGTTTCGCGTGGATTATCCTGTTGTTGGTTGGCTGGGTATTTAAGCGTCGTCGCGAGCGTCAACTGGCTGAAGCACAGTAATTTTTTTCCGGATGACCGCTATGTCTTATCTGGCCTACTCGAGAGTGTGTAGGCCAAAGATGCGTAGCGCCATCCGGCGAAATCTCCTCCCCCGAACTCCTCCCCCAATAAACGTTAAGATGATGAGTGATCCTGCACTTCGCTATGGCAAGGTGGCTTCATTTTCATCAAAGGGGATACGTGATGTTGAACGCCTGGCACCTTCCGGTTGCCCCATTTGTTAAACAAAACAAAGATCAACTGACGATTACGTTATGGCTGGCGGGAGATAATCCTCCCCAACGTATAACGCTACGCGCGGAAAATGATAACGAAGAGATTTCGCTGATTATGCGTAAGCAGCGCAGCCAGCCTCAGCCTGGCGTTACTGCGTGGCGAGCCGCAATCGATCTTTCCAGCGGTCAACCTCGTCGGCGTTATAGCTTTAAATTGTTGTGGCTTGATCGTCAGCTGTGGTTTACCCCGCAGGGATTCAGCCGTATTCCGCCAGCGCGTCTGGAACAGTTCGCCGTGGATGTGCCGGATAACGGACCGCAATGGGTAGCCGATCAGATTTTCTATCAGATTTTCCCGGACCGTTTTGCACGTAGCCAGTCACGTGAAGCGTATCAGAACAACGTTTATTACCACCATGCAGCAGGACAGGATATTGTGCAGCGTGAGTGGGATGAGCCGCTGACTGCGCAGGCTGGCGGTTCCACGTTCTATGGCGGTGATCTGGACGGTATCAGTGAGAAACTGCCCTATCTGAAAACGTTGGGTGTAACCGCGCTATATCTGAACCCGGTGTTTACCGCACCAAGCGTACATAAGTACGATACTGAAGATTATCGTCATGTTGATCCACAGTTTGGTGGCGACAGGGCGTTACTGCGCCTGCGACACAATACACAGGCGCAGGGAATGCGGCTGGTTCTGGACGGCGTATTTAACCACAGCGGCGATTCGCACGCCTGGTTTGACCGGCATAGTCGGGGAACGGATGGCGCATGCCATAACCCACATTCCCCCTGGCGCGATTGGTACCATTTTTCAACGGAAGGCGTCGCGCTGGACTGGCTGGGGTATTCAAGCCTGCCCAAACTGGACTTTGCATCTGAAAGCCTGGTGAATGAAATCTATCGCGGCGAAGACAGCATTGTCCGTCACTGGTTAAAAGCACCATGGAATATGGATGGCTGGCGGCTTGATGTCGTACACATGTTGGGTGAAGCCGGTGGTGCGCGCAATAACCTCCAGCATGTTGCCGGGATCGCCCAGGCGGCTAAAGAAACTCAGCCAGAAGCATACATTGTTGGCGAACATTTCGGTGATGCGCGTCAGTGGTTGCAGGCTGATGCTGAAGATGCCGCGATGAACTATCGTGGCTTTACCTTTCCCATATGGGGATTTCTTGCCAATACCGATATCTCTTATGATCCGCAGTTTATTGATGCCCGAACCTGTATGGCGTGGATGGATAACTATCGTGCAGGTTTATCACATCAGCAGCAACTGCGCATGTTCAATCAGCTCGACAGCCACGACACGGCCCGTTTTAAATCGCTGCTAGGTAAAGATGTCGCGCGCCTGCCGCTGGCGGTAGTCTGGTTGTTTACCTGGCCGGGGGTTCCCTGTATCTACTACGGTGATGAAGTTGGGCTGGACGGTAATAACGATCCGTTTTGCCGCAAGCCGTTCCCATGGCAGAAGGACAAACAGGATTCTGACCTGCTGGCGTTGTATCAGCGGCTGGCTAAAATGCGTCATCTGAGTCAGGCGCTACGCCACGGCGGTTGTCAGGTGATTTACGCAGAGGATAACGTGGTGGTATTTGTGCGAGTACTAAACCGACAGCGCGTGCTGGTAGCAATCAATCGTGGCCAGGCCTGTGAAGTGGTGTTGCCAGCCTCGCCATTGCTCAATGCCAGCCAATGGCTGCACAAAGAAGGCAAAGGCCAGCTCGCGGATGATATTCTGACGCTACCTGCGATTTCTGCCTCAATCTGGATGTGTCATTGATACAAACGCGCAATCTCCTCACTGGTCAGCAGCGTTTCCCGCCACCAGCGCTGCGCCAGTCCGTCATTGCTATTGCGCCACGCCATATAGGCGACGTCTTTTTGACGAAAAGACAACACGGGTTTTTCCACCAGCTCGCCTGTGGCTAACCATGGGCTTGCGATGTGGCGTGGGAGAAATCCGCAACCGGTTCCCGCCCGCAGTAACATCACTTTACTGTGGAAATCATCGACACGAATCTGCGCCTGTTCATCCATCAGGTTGCTTTGTAACGGATGACAATAGCGGGCGCTGTCGCTGATGACTATCGCCCGGTGCAGGCACAGTTGTTCATTGGTTAAACTATCCGATGCCGCTGCCAGTGGATGCCCGGGTGCGACAACAAACACATTATCCAGCGTGCCGAGCATTTTGTAAGACCAGGCCGCTGATGTTGGTGGCTCATTAATAGCGCCCAGAATAATATCCGCTCCGTTATGGGTGAGTTCTTCCCAGGAACCTGCCAGCGTGTGGTGAGTAAAGTTGAGGCGAGTTTGTTTATTGAGTGCGTAAAAAGCTTCGATAATCGGCACCAGTGCGGCGAAGGGGAAGGAGGCATCCAGCGCAATTGCCAGCTCTTTTTCCCAGCCAGCGCTCAGTTGTAACGCCTGTTTTTCGAGGTCTTTGGCAGCGCTGAGGAGCAAACGTCCTTTTTCCAGCATCATCAGGCCGGTATCGGTAAATTTTGCCCGATGCCCGGAACGGTCGAGCAATTCGATATTCAGATCGTTTTCCAGCTTCTGAATCATATAGCTGAGTGCGGCAGGGGTTTTAAACAGTGATTCGGCAGCGGCAGCAAATGAACCATGCCTGTCGAGTGCGTCGAGGATGAGCAGAACGTCCAGATTGATGCGCATAAGCTGAATATATCCTGAAAATTAAACACCTCATTTTTACAGAATAGAGAAAAACAATGCCAGTGAATAAATTAGATAAGACATTCGCATTTTTTTGATGATGATTGAGATATATCTCAAGACAAAATTATTATCATCACTCGATGATAAGTTTTCTTTAATAACTCGTTAGAAAATTCCCGCTATACTCAACAAGCTTTCTGATTCAGGATCCTGCTGCTGACGGCAGTTACAGACCGTTGCCTTTTAACTCATTGATTAAGAAGGTGTGCTATGTCTATTCGGGAACTGATTGACCCACAAAACTCAACGCTTATTTTTATTGACCATCAACCGCAAATGTCATTTGGTGTGGCGAATATTGATCGCCAGACGTTGAAAAATAATACTGTAGCATTAGCCAAAGCCGGAAAAATATTTAATGTTCCAGTGATTTATACCTCGGTTGAAACGAAAAGTTTTAGCGGATATATCTGGCCGGAATTGTTAGCTGTTCATCCTGATGTCAAGCCTATCGAGCGTACTTCAATGAACTCCTGGGAAGATGCGGCCTTTGTTAAAGCAGTGGAAGCGACCGGGCGTAAAAAACTGATTATCTCTGCACTGTGGACCGAAGTTTGCCTGACATTCCCGGCGTTGATGGCGCTGGAAGCGGGTTATGAAGTGTATGTCGTCACCGACACTTCCGGCGGTACATCCGTGGATGCTCATGAACGTTCTATCGATCGTATGGTGCAGGCGGGTGCGGTACCTGTTACCTGGCAGCAGGTGCTGCTGGAGTACCAACGCGACTGGTCACGTAAAGAGACTTACGACGCGGTGATGGACCTGGTGCGCGAACACAGCGGTGCGTACGGTATGGGCGTGGATTATGCCTATACCATGGTACATGGTGCACCAGAACGTAAGATTTAATTCCGCTGGCGGGGCAATCCCGCCATTATCCTTCAGCAAGGAACCCTTCATGGCGCAGAATAAACATGTGACATTGGTGATTACTCACACCTTGCGGCCTGACCAGGCGCAGCGGTATGAGCAGTGGCTGGGGAAAATCATGCCAGTGGCCGCAGAGTTTCCTGGTCATCTTGGCGCTAACGTCATTCGCCCTACCGACGGACAAAACCTGTGGAACATTATTATCCGCTTTGACACCGTCGAGCATCTGTATAACTGGACCCAGTCTGATACGCGCCGTGCGCTGGTCGAGGAGATCGCGCCATTGCTGGCGGAGGGCGACAAAACCGAGATTCGTACGGAAGCGGCATTTTGGTTTACCCCGCCTGCATCACATGTTCGCCAGCCTAAACGCTGGAAGCAGTTCCTGATAACTCTGCTGGTGATTTTTCCCAGCACCAATCTGGTGCCGTGGCTGACCGGCATCGTGCTGCCCTCAATGAAGGGATCATTGCTCCTGCATCTGATTAATGATGCCTGTGTGGTTGCGCTGGTGGTCTGGTTCTGGATGCCTATCGTAACCCGTCTGTTTGCCGGCTGGCTGAAAAAAGCCTGACCGGTTTCTCAGGAGATTGTTATGTCTCAAACTGCAACACTTATTCTGACTCACGGAAAAATCCATACTCTTGATCGCCAAAGCCCTCAGGTGGACGCCGTGGCGATTAAAGATGGAAAAATTCTGGCGACCGGCTCTCATGATCAGATCATGAATTTTGCGACTGATGGGACACAGATTATTGATCTGAAAGGTCATACAGTGATCCCAGGTTTAAACGACTCACATCTGCATCTCATTCGCGGAGGGTTGAATTACAACCTTGAGTTACGTTGGGAAGGTGTGCCGTCGCTGGCGGATGCGCTACGTATGCTTAAAGATCAGGCTGACAGAACACCCTCGCCGCAATGGGTTCGCGTGGTAGGCGGCTGGAGTGAATTTCAGTTCGCTGAACGCCGTATGCCGACGCTGGAAGAACTCAATGAAGCCGCGCCGGATACACCGGTATTTGTGCTGCATCTCTACGATCGGGCGTTGCTAAATCGCGCGGCCCTAAAAGCGGTCGGTTACACCAAAGCAACGCCGGATCCGGTAGGGGGAGAAATTGTTCGCGATGGCAATGGTAATCCTACGGGGATGCTGATCGCCAAACCGAACGCTATGATCCTCTACTCTACGCTGGCGAAAGGACCAAAACTTCCGCTGGAAATGCAGGTTAATTCCACCCGTCAGTTTATGCGAGAGCTAAATCGACTTGGGCTCACCAGCGCCATTGACGCCGGCGGCGGCTTTCAGAATTACCCGGAAGATTATGAAATTATCGAGCAACTACATGCCAATAAGCAGATGACGGTCCGTATTGCCTACAACCTGTTTACCCAGCGTCCTAAGCAGGAACTGGAAGATTTCGAACGCTGGACCGATATGCTCAAACCAGGGCAAGGGACTGATTTTTATCGTGCTAATGGAGCAGGGGAAATGCTGGTCTTCTCGGCGGCGGATTTTGAAGACTTCCTGCAACCGCGCCCGGATTTACCTGAAGGCATGGAGGATGAGCTGGAACGTGTCGTCCGCCACCTGGTGGAGCATCGCTGGCCGTTCCGTCTGCATGCAACCTATGATGAGTCCATCAGCCGGATGCTGGATGTCTTTGAGAAGGTGAATCGTGATATTCCGTTCAACGGCCTGCACTGGTTCTTCGATCACGCAGAAACGATTACCGAACGTAATATTGAGCGCGTAAAAGCGCTGGGTGGCGGTATTGCAGTTCAGCATCGGATGGCGTTCCAGGGCGAGTATTTTGTCGATCGCTATGGAAAAGATGCGGTTAAACATACGCCACCGGTAGCAAAAATGTTGGCGGCTGATGTTCCGGTTGGACTGGGGACCGACGCAACCCGCGTGGCAAGTTACAACCCGTGGACGGCGCTCTACTGGCTGGTTTCCGGACGTACTGTCGGCGGGATGGCGATGTACGACGATAACAACCGACTGGCGCGCGATGTGGCGCTGGAACTGTGGACCGCAGGCAGTGCCTGGTTCTCCAGCGAGCAGGGTAAGAAAGGCCACATTGAAAAAGATCAACTTGCCGACCTGGTGGTGTTATCAAAAGATTATTTCAGCGTACCGGAGGAGGAGATCAAAGGTATTGAGTCGGTGATGACCATTGTTGATGGCAAAGTCGTTTATGCTGCCGGGCATTTCACGCCGCTGGCACCGCCTGCGATCCCTGTTGTCCCTGACTGGTCACCAGTGGTAAACGTTCCGGGGCATTATCGCTCTGCGCCACCTACTACTGCGAAAGTTGGTGCTATGGTCCAGATGCATCAGTGTTGCGGTAGCTGCGGCGTTCACGGACATCAGCACGATATGGCGCGTAAATCGGGGATCCCGGTGTCAGACGATCGTGCGTTTTGGGGCGTGTTGGGTTGTTCTTGTTTCGCGTTTTAATCATTGCCCGGTGGCGCTTCGCCGCCATCCGGCAACAAAAAAGGCTCGCCTGCGCGAGCCTTTTTGCTAAACGTTAGCCTATTACAGGCTGGATACGTTTTCGGTCAGGTATTTTGCAACGCCGTCCGGAGACGCGTTCATACCTTCTTTACCTTTTTCCCACTGAGCCGGGCAAACGTCACCGTGCTCTTCGTGGAACTGCAGCGCGTCAACCATACGCAGCATTTCGTCAATGTTACGACCCAGCGGCAGATCGTTTACAACCTGGTGACGAACAACGCCGTTAGCGTCAATCAGGAAAGAACCGCGCAGAGCAACGCCCGCTTCCGGGTGCTCGATGCCGTAGGCTTTCTGGATTTCGCGCTTAACGTCAGCAACCATTGCGTATTTCACTGCACCAATGCCGCCTTTGTCGACAGGGGTGTTACGCCATGCGTTGTGGACGAATTCAGAGTCAAAAGAAACACCAACGACTTCAACGCCGCGTTTCTGGAATTCTTCGTAACGTTTGTCGAACGCGATCAGTTCTGACGGGCAAACGAAGGTGAAGTCCATTGGCCAGAAGAACAGAACGGTGGTTTTACCGTTGGTATGCTGTTTGAAGTTGAAGTTTTCAACAATCTCACCGCTACCCAGTACCGCAGCTGCTGTGAAATCCGGAGCCTGACGAGTTACCAGTACCATATAATTCTCCTGCAAAGTTAAGGGGTTTTTGGAACGCAACGCGGGCCAGTATAGAGACTGTTCGGGAATAAGACAAAGAGGCGCTGGCAATCAATGAGACAGGTTTTGGCTATCAATGCATTACCGGATAGCGGTTTCGCCTTATCCGGTCTGCAACCCCTGATACAACAGGCAGGCCTGATAAGCGTAGCGCCATCAGGCAATCAAAGAGCCTTGCTGCTGGCCTGCGCCATCATGCGCGGATAAAACTGCCAGAAACGTGCTTCCAGGGCATCGTAATGCGCATCCAGGTCATACCAGGAGTCGCGCAATGCGTCGAGTTTTGGACGGCGGCTGGCCATGCCGTTTAAGACATTCTGAATAAAGTCCATATCACGATAGCGCTCCAGCCATTTCTCTGACCACATAAAGTTGTTCAGATTCACAAAGCGCGGCGGCGATTCAGGCAGGATAGTGGCAACCTGCGTGTGGGCGTAGCTGACAAAGGCCGCGAGCGGGAAGTCCGGTGATATTTCTGACCAGTGACGCGACAGGAAGTGATCCCACATGACATCCAGCGTAATAGGCGCGACGCGGCGAGTCTCGCGGCGAAACCACTCTCGGGCTTCACGCACTTCAGGCAGGTTATCGGTCATTACGTCGATACGACGGTGCATAAAAATGCCTTCCACCACGTCAGGTGGAAAACTGGCTTCCGGGTTCCCCCGAACAAAATCGGCCAGTAAATTGCCAGAAAGCGAGCTGTCGGCAAGATGGGCTAAGTGCAGGTGTGCTAGAAAATTCATATCCACTTCATCCTTCAAACTGCCCCTTTGTTGGCTGCTGAGTTACTCGTCTCATCCATGAGACTCGCCCTTACGGACCGCCGCTCCGCGACGTTCAAATCTGTTCCCTATAGATTTGTCACTTACCCCAGTCACTTACTAGTGTAAGCGCTTGGGGACTCATTCAGTTGCCGCCTCGATGCATCTTGAATGATTTTTGCGTATAGATTATGTCACTCATCTTGAGGGGTAAAGGTTGCAGGGAGAGCGCCCCGGCACTAGACTACCCGCCTCTTATTTTAGTCTGAGTCAGTGTCATGCGCGTTACCGATTTCACCTTTGAACTACCCGAATCCCTGATTGCCCACTATCCGCAGGCAGAGCGCAGTAGCTGCCGCTTGCTGTCACTGGATGGGCCGACTGGCGCGCTGACACACGGTACTTTCACTGATTTGCTCGACAAGCTCAACCCCGGAGATTTGCTGGTCTTTAACAACACCCGCGTAATTCCGGCGCGTCTGTTTGGCCGTAAAGCCAGCGGCGGCAAGATTGAAGTGCTGGTCGAGCGTATGCTGGATGATAAACGTATTCTGGCACATATTCGCGCATCTAAAGCGCCGAAGCCGGGTGCTGAATTGTTGTTGGGCGACGATGAAAGCATTAAAGCGACAATGGTTGCCCGTCATGACGCACTGTTCGAAGTGGAGTTTGACGACGAGCGCAGCGTGCTGGACATCCTGAATGCTATCGGCCATATGCCACTGCCGCCGTATATCGACCGCCCTGACGAAGATGCCGACCGCGAACTGTATCAGACGGTCTACAGTGAAAAACCCGGTGCCGTGGCGGCGCCGACTGCTGGTCTGCACTTTGACGATCCGTTGCTGGCAAAACTGCGCGATAAAGGCATTGAGATGGCGTTCGTGACGCTGCACGTTGGCGCGGGGACGTTCCAGCCGGTGCGTGTCGACACCATCGAAGATCACATCATGCACTCCGAATATGCGGAAGTGCCGCAGGATGTGGTCGACGCGGTGCTGGCGGCGAAAGCACGCGGTAATCGTGTTATTGCGGTGGGGACGACCTCGGTTCGCTCGCTGGAAAGCGCGGCGCAGGCGGCTAAAAACGACCTGATTGAGCCATTCTTTGGCGATACGCAAATATTTATTTACCCAGGCTATCAGTACAAAGTGATCGATGCGTTGGTGACTAACTTCCATCTACCTGAATCAACATTGATTATGTTGGTTTCAGCGTTTGCGGGCTATAAAAACACCATGAACGCCTATCATGAAGCCGTAAAAGCGGAATATCGCTTTTTTAGTTACGGGGATGCCATGTTTATCACGTACAATCCGCAAGCTATTTCCGAGCGTGTCGGGGAGTAAATCCCCGGCATGAGTGTTTAACGTCAGACTGTTTTTCTGACGCAGGAGTTAAAATGAAATTTGAACTGGACACCACAGACGGTCGCGCTCGCCGCGGCCGCCTGGTTTTTGATCGTGGCGTAGTAGAAACGCCAGCCTTTATGCCGGTTGGTACTTACGGCACCGTGAAGGGCATGACGCCGGAAGAAGTTGAAGCTACCGGTGCACAAATTATTCTCGGTAACACTTTCCACCTGTGGCTGCGCCCGGGTCAGGAAATCATGAAGTTGCATGGCGATTTGCATGATTTCATGCAGTGGAAAGGGCCAATCCTCACCGATTCCGGCGGCTTCCAGGTCTTCAGCCTGGGCGACATTCGTAAAATTACCGAACAGGGTGTGCATTTCCGCAACCCGATCAACGGTGATCCGATTTTCCTTGATCCAGAAAAGTCGATGGAGATCCAATACGATCTCGGTTCCGATATCGTGATGATTTTCGACGAATGTACTCCTTATCCGGCTGACTGGGACTATGCTAAACGCTCGATGGAGATGTCTTTGCGCTGGGCGAAGCGTAGCCGTGACCGTTTTGACGGGCTCGGCAACAAAAATGCGCTTTTTGGCATCATTCAGGGCAGCGTTTACGAAGATTTACGTGATATCTCTGTCAAAGGTCTGGTAGATATCGGCTTTGATGGCTACGCTGTCGGCGGTTTGGCTGTGGGTGAGCCGAAAGCAGATATGCACCGCATTCTGGAGCATGTTTGCCCGCAGATTCCGGCAGATAAACCTCGCTACCTGATGGGCGTCGGCAAACCAGAAGATCTGGTTGAAGGTGTACGTCGTGGTATTGATATGTTTGACTGCGTGATGCCAACACGAAATGCCCGTAATGGTCATTTGTTTGTGACTGACGGCGTGGTAAAAATTCGTAATGCGAAACATAAAAGCGACACCAGTCCGCTCGATGCCGAGTGCGATTGCTACACCTGTCGCAATTATTCACGCGCCTACTTGCATCATCTTGACCGTTGCAACGAAATATTAGGCGCGCGACTCAATACGATTCATAACCTTCGTTACTACCAGCGCTTGATGGCGGGTTTACGCAAGGCTATTGAAGAGGGTAAATTAGAGAGCTTCGTGACCGATTTTTACCAACGTCAGGGTCGACCTGTTCCACCTTTGAACGTTGATTAATTTTAATAATGAGGGAATTTGAATGAGCTTTTTTATTTCTGATGCGGTAGCGGCAACAGGTGCTCCGGCGCAGGGCAGCCCGATGTCTCTGATTCTGATGCTGGTGGTGTTTGGTCTGATTTTCTATTTCATGATCCTGCGTCCACAGCAGAAACGCACCAAAGAACATAAAAACCTGATGAACTCCATTGCCAAAGGTGATGAAGTGCTGACTAACGGTGGCCTGGTCGGTCGCGTGACCAAAGTAGCAGAAACTGGCTACATCGCTATCGCGCTGAACGACACCACTGAAGTGGTTATCAAACGTGATTTCGTAGCTGCCGTTCTGCCGAAAGGCACGATGAAGGCGCTGTAATTTATTGTTTTCCCGAAGGGAACTGCCGTGTTAAACCGTTATCCTTTGTGGAAGTACATCATGCTGGTCGTCGTGATTATCGTCGGCCTGCTTTACGCACTTCCCAACCTGTATGGTGAGGATCCGGCTGTTCAAATCACTGGCGTGCGCGGTGCCGCCGCCAGTGAGCAAACGCTGATCCAGGTCCAGAAAACGTTACAAGAAGAAAAAATTACACCTAAGTCTGTGGCTCTGGAAGAGGGCGCTATTCTTGCGCGCTTCGACTCCACCGATACCCAACTGCGCGCACGTGAAGTGCTGCTGGGCGTGCTGGGTGATCAATATGTCGTGGCGCTTAACCTTGCTCCGGCAACACCACGCTGGCTGGCTGCTATTCACGCAGAACCGATGAAACTCGGTCTTGACCTGCGTGGCGGCGTTCACTTCCTGATGGAAGTGGATATGGACACCGCGCTGGGTAAACTGCAGGAACAAAATATCGACAGCCTGCGCAGCGACCTGCGTGAAAAAGGCATTCCTTATACTACCGTTCGTAAAGAAGATAACTACGGTCTGAGCATCACCTTCCGTGACAGCAAAGCCCGTGACGAGGCTATCTCTTACCTGAGCAAGCGTCATCAGGATCTGGTGATTTCAAGCCAGGGCAGCAATGCGCTGCGTGCGGTGATGACTGATGCGCGTTTGAGCGAAGCTCGTGAATACGCGGTACAGCAGAACATTAACATTCTGCGCAACCGTGTTAACCAACTGGGTGTCGCTGAGCCGGTTGTTCAACGCCAGGGCGCTGACCGTATTGTGGTCGAACTGCCTGGTATTCAGGACACCGCGCGTGCGAAAGAAATTCTGGGTGCGACTGCTACGCTGGAATTCCGTCTGGTAAATACCAACGTTGATCAGTCTGCTGCTGCATCCGGGCGCGTACCGGGTGACTCAGAAGTGAAACAGTCCCGCGAAGGACAGCCAGTTGTGCTGTATAAACGCGTGATCCTGACCGGCGACCATATCACCGACTCCACGTCGAGCATGGATGAGTATAACCAACCGCAGGTTAACATCTCGCTGGATAGCGCGGGTGGTAACATCATGTCTAACTTTACCAAGGACAATATCGGTAAGCCGATGGCGACCTTGTTCGTCGAGTACAAAGACAGCGGTAAAAAAGATGCCAACGGCCGTGCGATGCTGGTGAAACAGGAAGAGGTGATTAACATCGCCAACATCCAGTCTCGCCTGGGTAACAGCTTCCGTATCACTGGAATTAACAACCCGAACGAAGCGCGTCAGCTGTCGCTGCTGCTGCGTGCCGGTGCGTTGATTGCGCCGATTCAGATTGTTGAAGAACGGACTATCGGCCCGACTCTGGGTATGCAGAACATCAAGCAGGGTCTGGAAGCCTGTCTGGCTGGTCTGGTGGTTTCTATCCTGTTCATGATCTTCTTCTATAAGAAGTTCGGCCTGATTGCGACAAGTGCGCTGATTGCCAACCTGGTACTGATCGTCGGTATCATGTCGTTGCTGCCGGGTGCCACGCTAAGTATGCCGGGTATTGCGGGGATCGTCTTAACCCTTGCCGTCGCGGTCGATGCGAACGTACTGATCAACGAACGTATCAAAGAAGAGTTGAGCAACGGACGTTCGATACAGCAGGCGATCAACGAGGGCTATGCGGGCGCGTTCAGTTCCATCTTCGATGCGAACATTACGACGCTGATTAAGGTCCTGATCCTGTATGCAGTCGGTACTGGGGCAATTAAAGGGTTCGCGATTACTACCGGTATTGGTGTGGCGACGTCGATGTTCACCGCGATCGTCGGTACACGTGCCATCGTAAACCTGTTGTATGGCGGCAAGCGCGTCAAAAAGCTGTCAATCTGAGGAGTGCGATGTGGCACAGGAATATACTGTTGAACAATTGAACCACGGCCGTAAAGTCATCGACTTTATGCGCTGGGACTACTGGGCTTTCGGCATCTCTGGTTTTCTGCTGATTGCGGCCATCGTGGTGATGGGCGTACGCGGATTTAACTGGGGGCTCGATTTTACTGGTGGTACGGTAATTGAAATCACGCTGGAAAAACCAGCGGAAATGGACGTGATGCGCGATGCGCTGGAGAAAGCGGGCTTCGTTGAGCCGCTGCTGCAGAACTTCGGTAGTAGCCACGACATTATGGTTCGTATGCCGCCAACTGAAGGTGAAAACGGCGGGCAGGTACTGGGTAGTAAAGTGCTGAGTGTAATTAACGAAGCAACTAACCAGAATGCCGCTGTGAAACGTATCGAGTTCGTCGGACCCAGCGTGGGTGCTGATCTGGCGCAAACCGGTGCGATGGCGCTGATGGTGGCGCTGATTTCCATCCTTGTGTATGTCGGTTTCCGCTTTGAGTGGCGACTGGCCGCTGGGGTCGTGATTTCCCTTGCGCACGACGTGATTATCACCTTAGGGATCCTGTCGTTGTTCCATATCGAGATTGACCTGACAATCGTCGCATCGTTGATGTCGGTAATTGGTTACTCGCTAAACGACAGTATCGTGGTATCTGACCGTATTCGTGAAAACTTCCGCAAAATCCGTCGCGGTACGCCTTACGAAATCTTTAACGTGTCACTGACCCAGACGTTGCACCGTACGTTAATCACCTCCGGTACGACGTTAGTGGTTATTCTGATGCTGTACCTCTTTGGTGGTCCGGTGCTGGAAGGCTTCTCGCTGACCATGCTTATCGGTGTCTCCATCGGTACTGCCTCGTCTATCTACGTAGCATCGGCGTTGGCGTTGAAGCTGGGTATGAAGCGCGAGCACATGCTGCAGCAGAAGGTCGAGAAAGAAGGGGCGGATCAGCCGTCTATTTTGCCGTAACCGAAGCTGCGCGTAAAAGCTGGAATCCCGATCGCAAGGTCGGGATTTTTTTTGCCTGTAGCACGCTGATTTCGTGTGGATATTAGCGAGTGGAGTAGAATCGCCCCAAGCTGGGGTGACCCGGTGAGGCACAGTGTTGCGGGGCTTGATCCCCGTTGGCCTTGTCGCCGCGTGGCAACATGCGCCCGAAACGGGCCAGAGGGAAACTTTTGGCCCTTTTTGCAAACACTACTGACAGTATGCTGTCAGTAGTCCTGTTTTATAGTCCTTCTGAGATTACCCACAAAGGCAGGAGGATGTATGAATAACGTGATTAACTGGTTTGAAATCCCGGTAGCGGAAATGGATCGTGCCATTGCTTTTTATGAACCGGTGATGCAGGTTTCGCTGCGTCGGGAGAATATGGATTGTGCTGAGCTGGCAGTGTTCCCGCATCAGGACCCAGCCCCCGGTGGCGCACTGGCTAAATTTGATGGTATTACGCCTTCGCAGCAGGGCGCTATTATTTATCTGCATACGGACGATCTCCCGGCTACGCTTGCGCGTGTCGAAACAGCGGGTGGTAAGTGTGTGTTTGGACCACTTGAGCTGGGGCAGGATATTGGCACGATTGCGTTATTTACCGATAGTGAAGGTAATCGCGTTGGCTTGCACCAGCCTGCATAATATTTCTAAATACAGAGGGTTAAGATGACCAGGCGCGCTGACCGTTTATTTCAGATTGTACAGATCCTGCGTGGCAGGAGGCTGACAACGGCGGCGCATCTGGCGGAGCGGCTCGAGGTTTCTCCTCGCACGATCTACCGCGATATCTGCGATTTATCATTATCCGGCGTGCCTGTTGAAGGGGAGGCGGGCAGCGGGTACCGTTTAATGGCAGGATTTGATCTGCCACCATTAATGCTCACTCACCGTGAGTCAGAAGCACTGATGGTCGCAATCCGATTACTGAAAACCTGGGGCGGTGATTCGCTCTCGCGGGAGCTGGAATCGGCGCAGGAAAAAGTGTTGGCGATCCTGCCAGAAGAGAGTCGTCGCAGGGCAGAACAGACGCGTATTTTTGCCCCTGACTTTGGAACTCAATTACATTCTCGTAGCACATTTGATCTTATACACCGGGCTGTATCTACCCAACAGGTTCTGGCACTGCATTATCGTGACGAAGCCGGGCAACTCTCCTGGCGAGATGTGCAGCCGCTGGGGTTATTTTTCTGGGGAGAGCACTGGCTACTGGTTGCATGGTGTGAAAGGCGTGAGGATTATCGTTGTTTTCGTGTTGATCGTTGTCTCTGTGTTACCCCTGTGGACAGGCATTTTCGTGAGGATACCGGACGTTCGCTAAGCGACTTTTTGCGTAAAGTTCGCTGTGACGATAAGCCATAAAAAAGCCAGCGGTTAAGCTGGCTTTAACATGCTGGTCTCCGGGTTGGCGCAGTGCCGCCCGGTATCAGGCAAAATTAGAAGTTGTAACCGACAACCAGATAGCCGCCCCAACCGGTAGAACGAACGTTTTCTTTCATCCAGCTCAGATCAGCGTCATCGTTCCACTGACCGCCGTTGTGCCAGTAACGAGCGACGACGGAATAGTGCCAGTGGTCGTAGTTCAGTGCCAGAATGTGGCTGGAGGCGATAGAGTCGTTAGTACGCTGTTTAATACCATTCTCAGCATAAGCACTCTTATCACCGAGATCGGAACCCCAGTCAAAGTTAGTGAAACCAATGTAGCTCAGGTTACCACCCCACAGTTCGGTAATTGGCACAAAGTATTTCACTTTGAAACGGTAGCCGTCCCAATCGTTTTGATTTTCTGCACCGTAGTTCTGCCACTGATACTTAGCGTATACGTTCATGGACAGGCTCATCGGCAGGCCAGTGTCGATATCGGTACCCAGACCCATATACCAGGTGCTCTGACGGCCATCTTTGTTACGACCCATGTCGTAGATATAGTTGTTGGCGAAGTACCACTCTTTGAACGGACCAAAGCTCAGATCAGTACCGGTCAGTTTGTCGATGGAGAAACGCGGTTCAATTTCCATAAACAGCGGGGAACCGTGGTTCCAGATACCTTTCGCATCGGTGTTACCACCGAAGAAGACTGGCGCATCCATGTAACCATAGAAGTCGAACCAGTCTTTCTTAGCGAAAGCTTCATATTCCAGATAGGTATCGTTACGGATCTGTGGTCCGAAACGGGTGTGGTAGCTACCTACTACGTTAACGCTCTGATGCCACCAGTCGGAAAGATATTGCGGTTTGTCATTTTCTGCCGCATTAGCAGTAAAGGACGAGGAGAGCGCCAGTACTGCACCGGCTGCAAGTAATGTTTTTTTCATATGTATGCCACTGTTTGAAATCCCTTTCGGGAGTGAAAAAGGCGCAATTTGCGTTTCTAAATATTTCGTATTTCTTCGGAGCCTATTATAAAAATCATTGTTCACAAAAATATGTCTTGTTTCACAGTTCTATCATTTACGTAATCGATTGCGTTCACGTTTGCGTACTTTAGGCGGCGAATTGTACTGGCTCCCATGAATGTTGCCAAGTTTTACTAAAAATCTCGATGATGTCAGAGGAGTAACAAAATGAAGGCTGGTGATGTTGCGGAACGCACAAAACGTTCCGCAAAAAAGTTTATTGTGTCACAGGCTGGATGTCGTGGATGCGTACAAACCCCAGTTGCTCCGGAGACAGGCCATTAAGCTGTAACGAAATGTCTACGTCGCTGGGTGCAAGAATACTTGCCGGAGCGTTTATCAATTGATTCTGAACATTCACCTCCTGATAGTTGTCCGTGGTGCCCTGAATTTGTCCGTACTCTACGGTGGCGCTAAAAGCGGGTAAAGGGGTGTCGGATTCGCCCTGAATACGTAATGTCAGGCGCGTACCGTCTGCATTTGGTGCAATATTCACCAGTGACATGCGTAACGTACCGATCTGACTGTTCAGTCGGGCGGGGGTTTTGGAACCCGGTAGTAAATAGACGCCACTGGTGGATTTTGCATTCAACATATTCTGCTGCGTTATTTTCACCGTTTCCTGATTAAGCTGTGTCATCTCTTTGTTCAGCGTGCTGACGCTTTGATGCATTTGGCGTACTTCGCTTTGCTGTGCACAGGCGCTAAGACTAAAGAGACTTCCCACCAGGAGAATTCTTAGGTAACGTCTTGTCATGTAGGTTACTTCCTTTATTGTCGCGATAGCATAATGGTAGTGTGCAAAGAGCACGAAGGCATCGATCCTTTATCTCAAAAGTGCTCTGCCTTTGTTGTCACGCCAGTTCAGGGTAAAATAGATTTCTGTTAACCACCTGGTCAGGACGCCGTATGCATTGCCCATTCTGTTTCGCCGTAGACACTAAGGTAATTGACTCTCGTCTTGTAGGCGAGGGCTCCTCGGTACGCCGCCGCCGGCAGTGTCTGGTCTGTAACGAACGTTTTACCACTTTTGAAGTGGCTGAACTTGTCATGCCGCGCGTTGTAAAAAGCAATGATGTGCGTGAACCTTTTAATGAGGAAAAACTGCGTAGCGGTATGCTCAGAGCACTTGAGAAACGACCTGTTAGCGCTGATGACGTCGAAATGGCGTTAAACCATATAAAATCCCAGCTGCGCGCGACAGGCGAACGTGAGGTTCCGAGCAAGATGATCGGTAACCTGGTGATGGAGCAACTGAAAAAGCTCGATAAAGTCGCCTACATCCGCTTTGCCTCGGTCTACCGGAGCTTTGAAGATATCAAAGAATTTGGCGAAGAGATTGCTCGCCTACAGGACTAAGCCATGCAGGATGAATTTTACATGGCGCGAGCGCTGAAGCTTGCTGCGCGCGGACGTTTTACCACACATCCCAACCCCAACGTAGGCTGTGTGATTGTTAAAGATGGCGAGATCGTCGGTGAAGGTTATCATCATCGCGCAGGTGAACCGCATGCTGAAGTTCATGCGTTGCGGATGGCGGGTGAGAAAGCAAAAGGCGCAACGGCCTACGTTACGCTGGAACCCTGCAGCCACCATGGTCGGACTCCGCCGTGCTGTGATGCGCTGATCGCCGCAGGCGTGACGCGAGTTGTGGCCGCCATGCAGGACCCCAATCCGCAGGTCGCTGGGCGCGGGCTTTATCGCCTGCAACAGGCGGGCATTGACGTCAGCCACGGGCTGATGATGAGTGAGGTTGAACAACTTAATAAAGGCTTCCTCAAGCGGATGCGTACAGGATTCCCGTATGTGCAGCTTAAGCTTGGCGCATCGCTCGATGGCCGCACTGCGATGGCCAGCGGCGAAAGTCAGTGGATAACCTCGCCCGAGGCGCGCCGCGATGTGCAGCGCCTGCGCGCACAAAACCATGCCATTTTGACCAGCAGCGCCACGGTACTGGCGGACGATCCTCAGCTTACCGTCCGTTGGGAGGAGTTGGGGGAGTCAACCCAGGCTCTCTATCCGCAAGAAAATCTGCGTCAGCCGATCCGCATTGTCCTTGATAGCCAAAACCAGGTGACGCCGGAGCATCGTATTGTGCAGCAGCCGGGAGAAACCTGGATTGCCCGTACTCATGACGATCCTCGCAGCTGGCCGGAGGCGGTTCGTAGCCTGAAGATTCCTGAACATAACGGGCATCTGGACCTGGTGGTGCTGCTGATGCAACTAGGCAAGCAACAAATTAACAGCATTTGGGTTGAGGCTGGCCCGACGCTTGCGGGCGCGTTATTACAGGCCGGAGTGGTTGATGAGCTAATCATCTATGTTGCGCCTAAACTGTTAGGGAGCGATGCACGAGGATTATGTGTGCTGCCAGGACTTGAGAAACTGGCTGATGCCCCCCATTTCAAATTCAATGAGATACGCCATGTAGGTCCGGACCTTTGCCTGCATTTAGTGGGCGCATGATCTCCCGGTTCGAAAGGGAAGCAGCGCACAGATTATTATGATAAAATCCGCCCCCCTGCGGGGTCTAGTGAATCCGAAGGAAGAATATGAACATTATTGAAGCTAACGTTGCTACCCCGGACGCTCGCGTCGCCATCACCATTGCGCGTTTCAACAACTTTATCAATGACAGCCTGCTGGAAGGTGCGATCGACGCCCTGAAACGTATTGGTCAGGTTAAAGATGAAAACATTACCGTCGTTTGGGTTCCAGGCGCGTATGAGCTGCCGCTGGCGGCAGGTGCGCTGGCAAAAACCGGTAAATACGACGCGGTGATTGCGTTAGGCACGGTGATTCGTGGCGGTACCGCACACTTCGAATATGTGGCTGGCGGTGCAAGCAATGGCCTGGCGCATGTCGCTCAGGACAGTGGCATTCCGGTAGCCTTCGGTGTTCTGACCACCGAAAGTATTGAACAAGCCATTGAACGCGCTGGCACTAAAGCCGGCAACAAAGGCGCAGAAGCTGCACTGACTGCACTTGAAATGATTAATGTATTGAAAGCCATTAAGGCCTGATTTTTGTAAGGGGAAATCCGTGAAACCTGCTGCTCGTCGCCGCGCCCGTGAGTGTGCCGTCCAGGCGCTCTACTCCTGGCAGTTGTCCCAGAACGACATCGCTGATGTTGAATACCAGTTCCTGGCGGAACAGGACGTAAAAGATGTCGACGTTCTGTATTTCCGTGAACTGCTGTCCGGGGTGGCGACTAACAGCGCGTACCTGGATGGACTAATGAAGCCTTACCTGTCTCGCCTGTTGGAAGAGCTGGGTCAGGTAGAAAAAGCCGTGCTGCGTATTGCGCTGTTTGAACTGTCTAAACGTAGTGATGTGCCGTATAAAGTGGCCATCAACGAGGCGATTGAACTGGCGAAAACCTTCGGCGCTGAAGATAGCCATAAATTCGTTAACGGCGTACTGGATAAAGCAGCACCTGCGATTCGCCCCAACAAAAAGTGATCTCCAGGCCGGTAGGATAGCGGAATTATATTTCCGCTGTCGCCGGCCTTTTCTTTTTTCCTGCTGAGGCATAACGTATGGCATGTGGCGAATTCTCCCTGATTGCCCGTTATTTTGACCGTGTTAGAAGCTCTCGTCTTGATGTCGAAACCGGTATTGGTGACGATTGCGCACTCCTGAATATCCCTGATAAACAAACCCTGGCGATCAGTACTGACACGCTGGTAGCGGGTAATCACTTCCTTCCTGACATCGATCCCACCGATCTGGCCTGGAAAGCGCTGGCAGTGAACTTGAGTGATCTGGCTGCGATGGGGGCTGATCCTGCATGGCTAACGCTTGCGCTCACTTTGCCTGACGTCGATGAAGCCTGGCTCGAAGCCTTCAGTGATGGCCTGTTTGAACTCCTCAATTATTATGATATGCAACTGATTGGCGGTGACACCACGCGTGGGCCATTGTCGATGACGTTGGGTATCCATGGCTACGTCCCGGTAGGACGGGCCTTAAAACGCTCCGGTGCGAAGCCAGGAGACTGGATCTACGTGACCGGTACGCCAGGCGACAGCGCTGCAGGGCTGGCGATTTTGCAGCACCATTTACAGGTTGCAGATGCAAAACATGCGGACTATTTGCTTAAGCGGCATCTGCGTCCAACGCCACGAATTTTGCAGGGCCAGGGCCTGCGCGACCTGGCGAGTGCGGCAATCGATCTTTCTGATGGTCTGATTTCTGATCTGGGGCATATCGTCAATGCCAGTGGCTGTGGCGCACGGGTTAACGTCGATGCCTTGCCATATTCGACAGCGCTTGCCCAATGCGTTGAGCCTGAACAGGCGTTGCGTTGGGCGCTCTCGGGTGGTGAAGATTATGAGTTATGCTTTACTGTACCGGAAATAAACCGTGGCGCCCTGGACGTGGCGCTGGGGCATCTGGGCGCATCATTTACCTGCATCGGACAGATGAGTGCTGACGTGGAAGGCATTCACTTTACGCGTGACGGCAAGCCTGTCACTTTTGACTGGAAAGGATATGACCATTTTGCCACGCCTTAAAAAAGATGTCGCAAAAAGCCGTTTGAGTATGCGCAATCCGTGGCACCTGCTGGCCACCGGATTTGGCAGTGGGTTGAGTCCCATTGTACCGGGCACCATGGGATCGCTGGCGGCGATCCCATTTTGGTATCTAATGACGTTTCTGCCGTGGCAGCTCTATTCTCTGGTTGTCATGCTGTCGATCTGCATCGGCGTCTATCTTTGCCATCAGACGGCGAAAGATATGGGGGTGCACGATCACGGCAGCATTGTCTGGGACGAGTTTGTCGGGATGTGGATAACCCTGATGGCGCTGCCGACCAATGACTGGCAGTGGGTTGCCGGCGGATTTGTGATCTTTCGTATTCTGGATATGTGGAAACCCTGGCCGATTCGTTGGTTCGATCGTAACGTGCATGGCGGTACGGGGATCATGATTGATGATATTGTGGCCGGGATCCTTTCTGCTGGGATCCTCTATTTTATCGGGCATCACTGGCCGATTGGGCTGTTCTGAGAGTGAACAGGTATGCCCGATAAGCGTAGCGCTATCGGGCAATTTGTTATTTAAATCCCACGACCGGATGCTGTTTGTACGGCATTTCCAGCTCAGCAATCTGCTCTGGTTTCAGCGTTAAATCCACCGCGTTAAGTAATTCATCTAACTGTTCTTCACGCGATGTGCCGATAATCGGTGCGGCAACACCGGGTTTGCTCAGCAGCCATGCCAGAGCCACCTGCGCACGTGTTGCGCCAATTTCCTCACTGACTCGGGTCAGTCGTGCAGCAATTTGCGCGTCGTTTTCATCGCTCTCGTTGTACAAATTTTTGCCAACCTCATCAGAAACCAGACGCGCTGTCGTCTCTCCCCATGGCCGCGTCAGGCGACCACGCGCCAGCGGACTCCACGGGATCACCGCGACACCTTCCTGAGAGCAGAGAGGCAACATTTCGCGCTCTTCTTCGCGGTAAATCAGGTTGTAGTGATCCTGCATGCTGACAAACTGCGCCCAGCCGTGTTGTTTTTGCAGGGCCAGCGCCTGAGCAAACTGCGAAGCGTGCATGGAGGATGCGCCGATATAGCGTGCTTTCCCGGCTTTCACCACGTCGTTGAGAGCTTCCAGCGTTTCTTCAATTGGCGTGTTGTAATCCCAGCGGTGAATTTGCAGGATATCGACATAGTCCATGCCGAGTCGTCTCAGGCTGTCGTCAATAGAACGCAAAATTTGCGCACGGGATAACCCTTCCGGCAGGTCGTCAACGCGGTGAAAAACTTTGGTTGCCACCACCACCTCCTCACGACGGGCGAAATCGCGCAGGGCACGACCGACAATTTCCTCACTGCTGCCTGCGGAGTAGCTGTTAGCGGTGTCGAAAAAGTTGATGCCACCCTCAAGGGCGTGTTTGATGATTAGGCGACTGCTTTCTTCAGGCAGCGTCCAGGCGTGATTACCACGGTCAGGTTCGCCAAACGTCATGCAGCCCAGACAAAGACGAGATACCCGAAGGTCGGTTTTTCCTAAGGTGTTGTATTGCATGCTGCAGCTCCCGCTATGAATAATCTCTTAAGCATAGCAGGAGCGAAGAGGGGATTATGCCAGCCAGGCCTTGATTTTGGACTCAATTCCAGCGGCGTCAAGACCAAGATCTGCGCGGGCTTCGTCCTGGGTGCCTTGTGGAATAAAGAAATCAGGCAGACCAATATTGAGCACAGGAACCGGCTTGCGGTGTGCCATCAGCACTTCGTTTACGCCACTGCCAGCACCGCCCATAATGGCATTTTCTTCCAGCGTGACCAGCACCTCGTGGCGGGCGGCCATCTCCAGAATTAATGTTTCATCCAGCGGTTTGACAAAGCGCATATCGACCAGCGTAGCGTTCAGCGCTTCCGCAACTTTAGCGGCTTCTGGCATCAGTGTACCAAAGTTCAGAATTGCCAGTTTCTCACCGTGGCGCTTCACGATCCCTTTACCAATCGGTAATTTTTCCAGCGGTGCCAGCTCAACGCCAACGGCATTACCGCGCGGATAGCGTACGACGGTTGGGCCGTTATTGTAGTGATAGCCGGTGAACAGCATCTGACGGCATTCGTTTTCATCACTCGGGGTCATAATGACCATTTCCGGGATGCAGCGCAGGAAGGAGAGATCGAACGCCCCCTGGTGGGTTTGCCCGTCCGCACCCACGATCCCCGCGCGGTCAACGGCAAACAGTACCGGCAGTTTCTGAATGGCGACATCGTGCAGCACCTGATCGTAGGCGCGTTGCAGGAAGGTGGAATAGATAGCGACGACGGGTTTATAACCGCCAATCGCCAGACCAGCTGCAAAGGTCACCGCGTGCTGTTCGGCAATCGCCACGTCAAAGTAGCGGTCCGGGAACTTGCGTGAGAATTCCACCATCCCAGAGCCTTCGCGCATCGCCGGGGTGATTGCCATCAGCTTGTTGTCTTTCGCTGCGGTTTCGCACAACCAGTCACCGAAGATTTTTGAATAGCTCGGCAGACCGCCGCTGCTTTTCGGCAGACATCCGCTGGAAGGATCGAATTTTGGCACTGCGTGGAACGTGATCGGGTCTTTTTCTGCAGGCTCGTAGCCACGACCTTTTTTGGTCATGATGTGCAGAAACTGCGGGCCTTTCAGGTCACGCATATTTTTCAACGTGGTGATGAGTCCCAGTACGTCGTGACCGTCTACCGGGCCGATATAATTAAAGCCCAGTTCTTCAAACAGCGTGCCCGGCACCACCATGCCTTTGATGTGTTCTTCAGTGCGTTTGAGCAGTTCTTTAATTGGCGGCACGCCGGAGAAGACTTTCTTTCCGCCTTCGCGTAGCGAAGAATAGAGCTTGCCAGAGAGCAGTTGCGCCAGATGGTTGTTCAGCGCGCCGACGTTTTCCGAAATAGACATTTCGTTGTCATTCAGGATAACCAGCATGTCAGGCTTAATATCCCCCGCGTGGTTCATGGCTTCAAACGCCATTCCCGCAGTGATAGCTCCGTCGCCAATCACGCAAACGGTGCGGCGCTCTTTGCCTTCTTTCTCGGCGGCAACCGCAATACCAATGCCTGCGCTGATAGAGGTTGAGGAGTGCCCAACGCTTAATACGTCATACTCGCTCTCGCCGCGCCATGGGAACGGATGCAGGCCGCCTTTCTGACGAATGGTGCCGATTTTATCGCGGCGACCGGTAAGAATTTTGTGCGGATAAGCCTGATGTCCCACATCCCAGATTAACTGGTCGAAAGGGGTGTTGTAGACGTAGTGCAGCGCGACGGTAAGCTCCACAGTGCCCAGACCGGAGGCAAAATGCCCGCTGGAACGGCTCACGCTGTCGAGCAAATAGCGGCGCAGTTCGTCGCAAAGCTTTGGCAGGCTCTCTTTTGGCAGCAGTCTTAACTCCTGGGTGGAGTCGACCAGCGCCAGGGTCGGGTATTTGGCTATATCAAAACTCATCGCAAGCTCATTGGATATGTTAGTTTATTTATCACGCTGGATTATGTAGTCCGCTAGCGCTTCCAGTGCCGAGGTATCGAGTGACTGTGCGGCCAGCAAACTTAACGACTGGCGGGCGTCCTCAATCAAATCCCGGGCTTTATTCCGGGCTTGCTCAAGACCCAGAAGTGCAGGATAGGTACTTTTGCCAAGCTGCTGATCGGCACCCTGACGTTTACCCAATGTTGCAGTATCGCCTACCACATCCAGTATGTCATCCTGAACCTGGAAGGCCAGACCGATGCTTTCTGCGTATTTATCGAGTATTGCCAGGCATTCTCGCCCTTTATCACCCGCGCTTAACGCACCCAGACGAACGGCGGCGCGAATCAAAGCTCCGGTTTTATGGCGGTGAATACGCTCCAGCGCATCCAGCTCAACCTGGTGACCTTCTGCTGCCAGATCAAGTGCCTGTCCGCCGCACATACCGGCGATACCGCTGGCCTGAGCCAGTTCAGAGATCATGGCGATGCGGTCACGGTCAGCGACTTCCGGCATCGGCGCGTCGCTGATGATGGAAAACGCCAGCGTTTGCAGCGCATCTCCGGCCAAAATCGCGTTTGCCTCGCCAAATTTCACGTGGCAAGTTGGCAGGCCGCGACGCAGGTCATCGTCGTCCATGGCGGGCAAATCATCGTGCATCAGCGAATAAGCATGGATGCATTCGACGGCGGCTGCGGGAGCGTCAAGTGTACTCAGGCTCACGCCAAACATCTGACCGGTGGCGTAAACCAGGAACGGGCGCAGACGTTTACCGCCTAATAATGCGCCATATTGCATGGTTTCAACCACGGGAGTGTTCTGAAAGGGCAGTGGCGCGATAAAACGGCTCAGTGCCTGGTTGGCCTGCTCAACGCAAGCCTGAAGCTGCTGCGTAAAATCCATTTATTCATTATCCGGTGTAAAAGGCGTAAGGGCGGCGTCTTCCGTATCTGACAGCAGAATTTGCACGCGCTGTTCAGCCTGTTGCAACTTCACCTGTCCCTGACGCGCCAGCTGTACGCCACGTTCGAATTCGTTCAGCGCCTCTTCCAGCGGCAGGTCGCCGCTTTCCAGACGGGTAACAATCTGTTCCAGCTCGCTCAGCGATTTTTCAAAGCTGGCGGGCGCTTCATTTTTCTTCGGCATAATGAATGTCTGACTCTTAATATTTTCAGCCTGGTCATGGTAACGGACTCAGCGCAATTATCAAATAACGCGCAATGGTAAGGCAATGTGCACAGGATGACCATGATGGTGGTATACTTGCGCGCCTGGATGCAGCCGCAGGGTATGGGCTGCTGTATTTTTCCCATTACAAGTCGTTCAGACTTGCCAAAGAACCATTGCCGCCATGAAGTTTATCATTAAATTGTTCCCAGAAATTACCATCAAAAGCCAATCTGTGCGTTTGCGCTTTATAAAAATTCTGACAGGGAACATCCGTAACGTTTTAAAGCACTATGATGAGGACCTTGCCGTCGTCCGTCACTGGGATCACGTTGAGGTTCGCGCTAAAGATGAAAGCCAGCGCCTGGATATTCGTGACGCACTGACTCGTATTCCAGGTATCCACCATATTCTCGAAGTGGAAGACGTGCCGTTCACTGATATGCACGATATTTTCGAGAAAGCGCTGGTGCAATACCGCGATCAACTAGAAGGTAAAACCTTCTGTGTGCGCGTCAAGCGTCGCGGTAAACATGAGTTTAGCTCCATCGAGGTGGAACGTTATGTTGGCGGTGGACTGAATCAGCATATTGAATCCGCACGCGTGAAGCTGACGAAACCTGATGTGACCGTCAATCTTGAAATCGAAAATGACCGTCTGCTGTTGGTAAAAGGTCGCTATGAAGGAATTGGCGGTTTCCCTATCGGGACGCAGGAAGATGTTCTTTCCCTGATTTCCGGTGGTTTCGATTCCGGCGTCTCCAGCTATATGCTGATGCGTCGCGGCTGTCGCGTACACTATTGTTTCTTTAACCTCGGCGGTGCCGCGCATGAAATCGGCGTTCGTCAGGTGGCACATTACCTGTGGAACCGCTTTGGTAGCTCGCATCGCGTGCGTTTTGTCGCTATCAACTTTGAGCCGGTGGTCGGTGAGATCCTGGAAAAAGTCGACGATGGTCAGATGGGCGTGGTCCTCAAACGTATGATGGTTCGCGCGGCGTCTAAAGTGGCCGAGCGTTACGGCGTACAGGCGCTGGTGACCGGTGAAGCGCTGGGCCAGGTGTCCAGCCAGACGCTGACTAACCTGCGCCTGATCGACAATGTATCTGACACGCTGATCCTGCGCCCGCTGATTTCTCACGACAAAGAGCACATCATTAATCTGGCGCGGGAAATTGGTACTGAGGATTTTGCCCGCACCATGCCGGAATACTGTGGTGTGATCTCGAAAAGCCCAACGGTGAAAGCCATCAAAGCGAAGATTGAGGCCGAAGAAGAAAACTTCGACTTCTCGATCCTCGATAAAGTGGTTGAAGAAGCCAATAATATTGATATTCGCGACATTGCCCAGCAGACGCAGCAGACTGTCGTGGAAGTAGAAACCGTGAGTGGTTTCGGCCCGAACGATGTGATTCTGGATATCCGTTCTGTGGATGAACAGGATGACAAACCGCTGAAGGTTGAAGGTGTCGATGTGGTTTCTCTGCCGTTCTACAAACTCAGCACTAAATTCGGCGATTTGGACCAGAATAAAACCTGGTTGTTGTGGTGTGAACGTGGCGTGATGAGTCGTCTGCAGGCGCTCTATCTACGCGAGCAGGGCTTCGAAAATGTGAAGGTGTATCGTCCTTAGTTCTTTTGTTGCCCGGTGGCGATTTGCTTACCGGGCTTACAAACGATAAATGACGTCATCCGGCAACGTTATTCAAATCGAACGGGGAGTGTCTTCCCGTTCGATTCCCAAACCCCCTGATAAACACCCCCTTTTAAATCCAGCGTCATCTTCTCTTCAGAATCTGCAGAGGCTGTCGTTTTTAATTCATAATGCTGATTATTTTCAGCGTCACATTTACCGGTTAGTTCAATAGGTGCACCAAACTTCTCGTAGTAGTAGGCTCCGTTCAGATATCCATCTTTGCAGTTTGCCTGTAACACAATGCGCATACTTTTCCCCAGTGTGCCATAGAGCAACTTGCCGTTAAGACCCGGTGCAGAAGGGTGCGGTTTTTCACTGTTTGCGGTTGTCAGATACTGGCCATAAGGCGTGAGTTGACTGCGCAGCGTTGCGGTAGGAATCTTCGTCGTGAAGTCGCCCAGGTCGTCAAGTGCGCGGTTGGCATGATTGCTACAGCGTTCGTTCAGGAAGACCAGTTGCTCTTTTTGCAGAGAGTATTTGTCGACATAGTACAAACCGTCGGTGTAGGTGGCGCATGAGGCGTAGAAGTCGGCATAGTTAAAATCCTCGCCTTTCTCTTCTTTGAGCTGCTCAGGCGTCCGCGATTTATTTTGCTCAATAAACGCATCGATTTGGCCGCGAATATCTTTTCTGACGCGCGTATTTAATTCTGCGATGGTGGCTGAGGAAAACAGATCGTTGAGCGTAATATTCGCGCCGTTGGTTAAATCGAAATTTATCGGCACATTGTACGATTCACAATACGCCCCGCATCCTTCGGCGAATATGTTCAGCGACAGGATTTTGTCATCGCGATACTCAACTGTGTAGTCAAGGTTTGCCGTGCCATCAATGCCTGATCTGGCGAGCTGATCCAATGTGATCTGTGGGTTATTACCCGGTAACTGATTGAGGACGTTTGCGAAAACATAATCATTGATGCGCTTTGCGACCTTTGGGTTTTCAGTCGAGGAAAACCAGGGCAGGCGATACTGTATTTCAGTGCTATCAGGATAGCGGTACTCAATGTTCTTTATTTCAAGTTGGGTTGCTGTGGAGTAGCTGGAAAGGAGCATTAAAGCCACTCCGCTCAGATATCCTTTCATAACGGTTCCTTTTATAGGGAGTGGCCTGAAGTGTTACTCGTAGTAGTTATAAATACCCGCAGCTATGACCAGTTGTGACGCCACTTCATGGGCTTTTTCGCGTCCAACCAGCAGATCGATTATTTTCAAGCCGAAGTCGATAGACGTCCCTGGCCCCTGGCTGGTCAACAGGTTGACGCGAGGATCCCATACGACGCGCTTATCCTGCCACTGCTCCGCTGGAATGCGGTCTTTCAGCGCCGGGAAACCGGTCATGTTGCCGATGGGGAAAATATCATGTGGGACGAGTACGGTTGCCGCTGCGGCGCAAATCGCGGCGACAATTCTCCCGGAGCGGTGAAACTGTTTTACGGTTTCAACCAGCAGTGGGCTGTCACGGAAACATTCCGCGCCTTTAATACCGCCGGGCAGGATGATGATGTCATAATCGCCATCAGCGACTTCGACCAACGGCGCATCCGCCAGGAGCTTCACGCCGCGTGAGCAAACAATCGTCAGGTCGCCATCGCTGGCGACACTTGCGGTAGTTACCTGAATGCCTCCACGCACCAACAGGTCGATAGTGGTGACCGCTTCGGTCTCTTCACTACCAGGGGCGAGACATACCAGTGCTTGAGCGCTCATACTCACTCTCCTTTCGCTTAACCATTTCAAACAGGCGGGCATTTTCCGGGACGGCGATGCCGTGCGCACGTGCGCGTTTTAACAAATAGCCGGTAATGTAATCGATCTCGGTATGACGCAGGGCTTGAATGTCCTGCAGCATTGATGAGATGTTTTCCGCCGTACTGTCAATCACTTGCTCGACATAATAACGTAAATCATCCACTGATGTATGGTGACCTTCGCGTTCAATGACCGCAGCTACTTCCTGGCATATCAGCGCTATTTTTTCAGGATGTTGGCGTAGTTCGCCGTTAGGGCAGTCCCATAGCGCGGTGAGCGGATTAATGACGCAATTTACTGCCAGTTTACGCCACAGCTCAGCGCGAATGTTGTTATGCCAGGCAACGTCCGGCAGCACATCCTGCAGGATTTCGGCCAGATAACTAAAATCACCATCTTGCTCACGCGCCGGGCCGATACGCGTTGTACCTTTCGCCACATGAATAATGACATTGCCGTCACGACGCGCTGCCTGCGTCGTGGTGCCTATTAACAATGGCTGCGGAATGTTATGCAGTTCTTCTATCGTTCCCATTCCATTGTGAATCAACAGAATAGGCGTGGTTTCAGGCAGAACTGTAGCCAGGCTCTTTACCGCATCAGAAACCTGCCAGGCTTTTAGTGTGACCAGCAACAGATCGCTTTTCGCCAAAAAGTCGGGGTCGTTTGCCGTCAGGGATTCATTAAAAACTGACCCATCCGTGTCAATCAGGTTAACGCTGCAATAAGGTTGTGGTACGCGTAGCCACCCTTGTACCTCATGTCCATGTTTGCACAGCGCTGTAAGCCAAAGTTGCCCTAAGGCTCCACATCCCAGTACGGTAATTTTCATTCTTCCTCCTCACCTGCAACAGCACCAGGTGTTAATCCATATCGGCCGCACCCTATTATTGTTCGCGGATATCAGTACCACGTACAATTAAAAGGTACAGCCTAGTATAGCGCTGTCTGTTGAGTAACTTTGCAGGTATTATGCTTCGCATCAAAAATGAAGGGAGAAGAAAAGATGCCATCTTTCGATATTGTCTCTGAAGTTGATCTTCAGGAAGCCCGTAACGCGGTCGATAATGCGAGCCGCGAAGTAGAGTCACGTTTTGATTTTCGTGGCGTAGAGGCTACTTTTGAGCTGAACGAGTCAAATAAGACCATTAAGGTGCTGAGCGAATCTGATTTCCAGGTTAATCAGTTGCTGGATATTTTGCGTGCCAAGCTCCTGAAGCGTGGTATTGAAGGGACTTCGCTGGACGTGCCGGAAACCTTCGTGCACAGCGGCAAAACCTGGTTTGTGGAAGCGAAACTGAAGCAGGGCATTGAAAGCGCAGTGCAGAAGAAAATTGTGAAGCTGATTAAAGACAGCAAGCTGAAGGTGCAGGCGCAGATTCAGGGCGAAGAAATTCGTGTGACTGGTAAGGCTCGTGACGATCTGCAAGCCGTTATGGCGTTGGTTCGCGGTGGCGATTTGGGGCAGCCATTCCAGTTCAAGAACTTCCGCGATTAAGTTCTTATGCCGGATGGTGGGTTACTCACTATCCGGCAAGCTCACGATCACGCCTGGCTTATCGCCTGCTCAACTTCAAATCGATTGGTCACTTTACTGTCGATTTTCACGTAGGCCGAATGTTCATTCGCCACAATCAACACTTCGCTCACCCCTTCTTTGGCCAGCAAACGCTGCTTAAGTGTGTCATCCGCGGCAATTTCCGGTGGAATTTCGACACGCAGGCTACTGACATACGGCGGCTCTTTCATTGTGCTTGCGACCAGCAGCCAGACCGCTGCCAGCAATGCACCGGCGAGGAATACAGCCTGGCCATCAAACATCTCGACAACCCATCCACCAAGTGAGCCGCCAATCGCGACACCGAGAAACTGGCTGGTGGAGTAAACGCCCATTGCCGTCCCTTTATAACCTGCGGGAGACTCTTTGCTGATAAGCGAAGGGAGGAGGGCTTCCATGAGGTTAAAGGCAAGGAAGAATAACTGAACACCCGCAATCAGGCCCCAGAAATGAATGTTTGCGATCCACAATACAATCTCTGCGGCAAGAATTAGTACCACACACGACAGGAAAACCCGTTTCATCCGACGTTTTACTTCGGCATAGATGATGAATGGCACCACAGAAACAAAAGACAGCAGCATCGTTACCAGATAAATTTTCCAGTGTTCCGCTGCGGGGAAACCCGCTTTCGCAAGCTGGCCAGGCAACGCGACAAAGGTGGACATTAGCAAGATGTGCAGGCACATGATGCCGAAATTGAGCTTCAGGAGTTTAGGCTCTGCCAGCACTTTGCGGAAGCTGCTTTTTACCATGCCCGATTCGCGGTTCAGCACATGGGTGGTGCTATTGGGGACTACCCAAATCGTCAGCACGATGCCGGTGGTGGCGAGGGCTGCAATCATCCAGAACAGCGCGTGTAATCCCAGCGCATGGGTGACGATCGGACCTAACACCATTGCAATGGCAAAAGTGATACCGAAGCTGACGCCGATAAACGCCATCGCTTTAGTGCGGTTTTGCTCACGCGTTAAGTCGGACAGTAACGCCATCACGGCGGCAGCAATCGCCCCGGAACCCTGCAGCGCGCGACCGAGAATAATTCCCCAAATGGAGTCTGAAAGTGCAGCAATCACGCTGCCAAAAACGAATATCGCCAGCCCGCCAACGATAAGCGGTTTTCGACCAATGCGGTCAGAGACCAAACCAAAGGGGATCTGGAAAACGGCTTGCGCCAGGCCATAAATGCCGATGGCAAGACCAATAAGCGCTTCGCTGGCACCCTGTAGCGCCATACCGTATGTGGTCAGAACCGGCAGGACCATAAACATGCCAAGCATGCGCAACGAGAATACGGTCCCTAAACCCCAGGTGGCGCGCAACTCACCAGGCGTCATTTTATAATCGTTCATTCCCACCTCTGTATTAATTTCGCGCCTAGTGTAAAGCGGTATGGTGGCGGGGTAAATACACGGTTAATGAGTAAATATTACGTTTCAGGAGGGATTGTGACGCACATAAAAAAGGGTGCCTAAGCACCCTTTTTCGCATCAGCAGATTTTACCAGACGTAAGTCAGCAGGTTCTGCGAGTTTGGCACCATAAAGTCGACGGACATCATCACGCTCAGCGCAGTAATGGCGATGATGGAGAAACCGAACAGCTTACGTGCCCAGACCCGGTCATCTTCCACTTTATAACCACGCAACGCCATGCCTAGCCACCAGACACTCACTGCTGCTGCAACCACCAGATATTTGTATCCAGCGTAACCGCCCAGTGAGAGCATCAGCGTAGCGATGGCAAACGCAATGATATACAGAGTGATATGGTTCTTCGCGACTGAAATGCCTTTTACCACCGGCAGTACCGGGATGTTGGCTGCCTGATAATCCTTAAAGCGGAAAATCGCAATCGCGTAAGAGTGCGGCATCTGCCACAGGCTGAAAATAGCCAACAGAATCAGTGCACCGCTATCGAACTCACCAGTTACCGCACAGTAGCCAATCACCGGCGGCGCAGCGCCGGAGAGTGAGCCAATCAGCGTGCCGTAAACCGAGTGACGCTTCATGTACAGACTATATACGCCAACATACACGACGAAGCCCATAACCCCCAGCCAGCAGGCCAGAGGGTTAGCGCCAAACCACAGCAGCGTAAAGCCAGCAATACCCAGCAGGGTGGCGTATACCAGCGAGACCGCAGGGGAAATCAGACCCTTAACCAACACGCGGTTTTTGGTCCTCTCCATCTTCCTGTCGATATCCCTGTCGATGTAGTTGTTAAATACACAACCCGACGCCACAACCAGTGACACCCCAACCAACGTGTAGATAAACAGGGGATAGTCAATGCTGCCTTTAGAGGCCAGCAGGAATCCCCCAATCACCGAGATCAGGTTGCCAAAGATGATGCCTGGTTTCGTTACTTGCAGGTATTGCTTAAACATCATAATCGCCGCTCTTAGTGCATCATCATGTTGTAGTTGAGGTTCCACATAATCCAGATGGAGCCCACAACCAGGATGGCGATGATAAGCACAGTAAAGACAAAGGCCGTCATGTTCCAACCTTCATCAGATTTGGTATTCATGTGCAGGAAGCACACCAGGTGCACCAGAATCTGTACCACTGCCATCGCCAGAATAGTCCCCAGAATGACGGCCGGAGAGGCAGAACCTGTCATTACCATCCAGAACGGAATGACCGTCAGGATGATCGACAGGATAAAACCTGTCATGTAGGTTTTTACGCTGCCATGGGATGCGCCGCCGCTCTCGTTAGAATGACTCATTACATCGCCCCCATCAGATAAACAACAGTGAACACACAGATCCACACCACGTCCAGGAAGTGCCAGAACAGGCTCAGGCACATGATACGGGTACGGTTAGTACTGGTAAGGCCACGACGAGCAACTTGCACCATCAACACTGCCATCCAGATAAGACCGGAGGTGACGTGCAGACCGTGGGTACCGACCAGCGCGAAGAATGCTGACAGGAAGCCGCTACGATCCGGGCCCATACCGTTAACAATCAGGTGATGGAATTCATAGAGTTCCATCCCGATAAATCCGGCACCAAACAAGAAGGTCAACGCCAGCCAGGAGATAACCTGGCTCTTGTTGTTCTTGTACATGGCGATAGCCGCCATGCCGTAAGTAATGGAGCTGAATAACAGCAGGAATGTTTCAACCAGAACGAACGGCAGTTCAAAAATGTCCTTACCTGTTGGGCCACCTGCGGTGCCGTTCACCAGAACGGCATAGGTTGCAAACAGAATAGAGAACAGAATGCAGTCGCTCATCAGGTAGATCCAAAATCCGAAGATTTTGGTCTGGCCTGCATCGTGGTGCCCGTGTTCGTGCGCGTGGGCATTCGCGTGCGTCAAAGTATCAGTTGCCATTTTTCAGCCCTGCCTTAGTAATCTCATCGAAATGCTGGTTTTCCAGTTTTTCGACTTCCGGTACCGGCACGTAGTAATCCACGTCTTCATCAAAGCTTTTCACAATCCAGCTGATGATCATGCCTGCGAAGCTTGCAATCGCCAGCCACCAGATATGCCAGATCATGGCGAAACCAAACAGTGTTGCGAAGGCGGTAATGACGATACCTGCACCGCTGTTTTTCGGCATATGAATCTCTTCATAGTGCGCAGGCTGTTTGTACGCGTCACCTTTTTCTTTCATTTCCCAGAAGGCATCACGCTCGTGAACGTGCGGCACAACGGCAAAGTTATAGAACGGAGGCGGGGAAGAGGTTGCCCATTCCAGTGTACGGCCACCCCATGGGTCACCGGTCAGGTCACGGTTCTGCTCGCGGTCGCGAATAGAAACGAAGATCTGAATCAGCTGGCACAGGATACCCAGTGCAATCAGCGCGGCACCGCAAGCGGCAACGACCAGCATCGGATGGAACTGAGGGTCAATCTGCTGGCTGAGGCGACGGGTCATCCCCATAAAGCCCAGCACGTACAGCGGCATAAATGCCACGAAGAAGCCGATGATCCAGAACCAGAATGCGCGTTTGCCCCAGGTTTCGTTCAGCGTGAAGCCGAACGCTTTTGGCCACCAGTAGGTCATACCCGCGAAGCAACCGAACACGACGCCGCCGATGATAACGTTATGGAAGTGCGCAATCAGGAACAGACTGTTGTGCAGTACGAAGTCTGCACCCGGAACCGCCAGCAGCACGCCGGTCATACCGCCGACTGAGAAGGTTACGATGAAGCCAATCGTCCACAGCATTGCTGAGTGGAATACGATGCGGCCCTGATACATGGTGAACAACCAGTTGAAGATCTTCACCCCGGTCGGGATGGCGATAATCATCGTGGTGATACCGAAGAAGGCGTTTACGTTAGCGCCCGCACCCATGGTGAAGAAGTGGTGCAGCCAAACAACGAACGACAGTACGGTGATACACACGGTTGCCCACACCAGCGAGGTGTAACCAAACAGGCGTTTACGCGAGAAGGTTGCAGCGATTTCGGAGAAAACACCGAAGACCGGCAGAACCAGAATGTACACTTCCGGATGGCCCCAGGCCCAAATCAGGTTGATGTACATCATCATGTTGCCGCCCATATCGTTGGTAAAGAAATGGGTACCCAGATAGCGATCCAGGGTCAGCAACGCAACGGTGACGGTCAGGATTGGGAAGGAGGCGATAATCAGTATGTTTGCGCACAGAGATGCCCAGCTAAATACTGGCATCTTGAACATAGTCATACCTGGTGCACGCATCTTAATGATGGTCACAAAGAAGTTGATACCGGTCAGTGTTGTACCGATACCGGACAGCTGGACCGCCCATATCCAATAATCGACCCCGACGCTTGGACTGTACTCTATTCCCGAGAGTGGCGGATACGCCAGCCAACCGGTCTGTGCGAATTCACCTACGCCCAGAGACAGGTTAACCAGGATTACGCCGACAACGGTGAACCAGAAGCTCAGGTTGTTCAGGAATGGGAATGCAACGTCACGTGCGCCGATCTGCAGTGGAACCACCAGGTTCATCAGACCGATAACAAATGGCATTGCTACGAAGAAGATCATGATCACGCCGTGAGCCGTGAAGATCTGGTCGTAGTGGTGAGGAGGCAGGAAGCCCGCTTCACCCGCAGAAGCCAGCGCTTGCTGACTACGCATCATGATGGCGTCAGCAAAGCCACGGATCAACATGACGATTGCGACGATGACATACATGATGCCAAGGCGTTTGTGGTCAACCGAAGTTAGCCACTCTTTCCACAGGTAGGTCCACTTACCAAAGTAAGTGATAAGGCCTAGTAAGGCCGCTCCACCGATGATAATGGCAGCGATCGTAACCATGACGATTGGTTCATGGAACGGGACTGCATCCAGTGTCAATTTTCCGAACATCGTATTCTTCCTCGGCCCCTTAGTGAGCGGATTCCGCGTGGCTCATGTCCATGCCTTCCATCCCTTCGTGTGCGCTGTGCTCACCTTCTGGTTTGGTCATGTCCATGCTCTTACCGTGAGCCATAAATTTGTTAATAACGTCTTTAAACAAATCCGGTTTCACGTTGGAGAAGTATTCCACCTGGTTGTATTCACTTGGCGCAGCCACTTTCTCGAACGCCGCCATGTCACTCATGGTGTTCGTGGACTGTTTCGCTTTAGCAACCCATTGGTCGAATTCGGTGCGGTCCTTTGTTGCGATAGCCTTGAACTTCATACCGGAGAAGCCTGGTCCGCTGTAGCTTGCGGAGATACCATCATAAGTACCGACTTCGTTAGCGATCAGATGCAGGCGAGTCTGCATACCGGCCATGGCATAAATCTGGCTACCCAGACGCGGGATAAAGAAGGAGTTCATCACGGAGTTGGATGTCACTTTGAATTCAACCGGAGTGTTCGCCGGGAAGGCGATTTCATTCACGGTAGCGATACCCTGTTCCGGATAGATGAAGAACCATTTCCAGTCCATGGAAACCACTTCGATGGTAATGGGCTTCTCGTCATGCGCCAGCGGTTTACTTGGCTCAAGTGCGTGAGTGGTTTTCCAGGTGAGTACAGCAAGGAAAATGATGATCAGAATCGGCACCGTCCAGACCACAGCTTCCACTTTGTTGGAGTGTGACCAGTTCGGGCTGTACTTCGCATCTTTATTGCTTGCACGGTACTTCCAGGCAAAACCAACAGCCATCAAGATGGCAGGAATAACGACAATCAACATCAGGCCAAATGCCGTCAGTATCAGTGAACGTTGTTCCAGTCCAATCTGTCCTTTAGGGTCAAGCAGCGCAGAATTACAGCCACTGAGTAATGCAGTGCCTGCAATTAATGACAACCATCCCAAACTTTTATTGTATTTCCTGAGTCTCATTTAACGACCTCAATTCCACGGGACCGGGTGGCGTTTAAAGTGTGAGGGCATTTTACGGGAAGGTTACATTACTGTAAACATCATTGGATCTGTGTTACCGGGTTCTGCCGTGCGTGTCACATATGTTGCAATATATGTCAGGTTGGCTTTAAGAACCTGTTGCAACATCATGTTATAACGAAAGCGGGTTCATGGAGAAGGCATAGAGGGCAATTGGTATAACCAATGGTAAAATAAAACAATTGTTTAACAATTGATTATCAATAAAGAGACAATTGAAGGGCGGAAAATAAATCTGTCTTGGCTGAATCGAGTAAGGAAAATAGAATTTATAAAAGGCGTCAATAATTTCCAAATTCTATGGGGCACAAAACAACAAATATTATTTTTATCAATCGTTGTTTATTTAGCCGTTATAATTACGCAGGGTGATTACAACGGCCAAATAAACCGGTCAAATTACGCCAGACGCGTTTTGCGTAGAGCCAGGTAATCCAGCAGTCCACCGAATACGATCCCACAGACGGCGATCAGGACCGCAACTTCAAGGAGTTCCGACAGGAAGGAGAAATTGGTGTAATCGAGGGCGTTCATCGTTAGCAGTAACAGCCATACAGCCAGTAGACAGCAGCCCACCAATAGCGTCATTAATGCCAGATTGTATGCTCCGCGGAATTCCGTGCGCGGGATAAAACTTTCGTTTTGCCAGCTATGTTCCAGCGTCTGACGGCAAACCAGCAACAACACGAGACCTGGGATCGCGGCAAACACAGAGAACAGATAAAATGTTGGCCAGCCGTGCGCTTCGACAAACCAACCCGCTACCGGACCTACGTAAACGCGTCCAACTGCGGAAAGGGCTGAGAGCAGGGCGAATTGCGTTGCAGAAAAAGATTTATTACACAACGTCATTAACAGGGCGACAAACGCCGCTGTCCCCATGCCGCCGCAGAGGTTTTCGAAGAATACTGCCGCGCCCATACTGAACATGTGCTTATCAGTAATGGAAAGTAACCAGTAGCCTGCATTTGACGCCCCTTGCAGAACGCCGAAAATCAGCAATGCACGGAACAGCGACAGACGCTGCATCAGGATCCCGCCGTAGAGTGCGCCAACAATTGTGGCCAGCAGCCCCAGCGTTTTATTGACGACGCCGACTTCGCCTGCGTCAAATCCGACGCCGCGAATTAAAAATGTCGTGGTCAGGCTCATGGCGAAGGCATCGCCAAGTTTATACAGCACAATGAGCAGCAGGATAAGCCAGGCGTTGTTACGCCCAAAGAAGTCACGTAGTGGGGCGACAACCGCTTGTTCCAGCGTTTTGGGAACCGGAATAGTATCTGTGGGTTCTGGGGCCAACAGGGTGGCGATAATACAAGGAATGAGTAGTGCTGCCATCAACCAGTACATTCCTTGCCAGCCCAACCAGCGATCGGCCATCCACAGGGCCAGTCCACCGGAAACCAGCATCCCCAGGCGGTAACCCAGCACGCTGATTGCAGCGCCGGTTCCTCGTTCTTCTGCGGGCAAAACGTCCGTTTTCCATGCGTCAAAGACGATATCCTGTGAGGCTGAGCAGAACGCGATGACTACTGCGAGTGCAGCCATCCAGCGTAGTTGCGAGCCAGGTTCCAGGAATCCCATTGCGGCGATAGAAATGAGTAGTAATAGCTGGGTAGTGAGCAGCCAGCCGCGACGTCGCCCTAAAAAAGGTGGCGTGTAGCGGTCCATAACCGGGGACCAGAGGAACTTAAAGACGTAGGCCTGGCCGACCAGAGAAAAGAAGCCGATGGTTTTAAGGTCGATATTCTCAACCGTCATCCATGCCTGGAGCGTACCGGAGGTCAGTGCGAGTGGTAAACCGGAGGCAAAGCCTAGCATCAGCAGAATAGCTGATTTCGGTTGCTGGAAAATGCGTAAATAGTGACTGGGCATGAGTATTTAAAGCTGACCCGGCGTTAGCCGGGTCAGGATGCAGAAATTAACGTGCGTTCTGCTTGATGAAATCATGAACGCTGGTGTCCTGAGACATATCAGAGATGGTGTCTGTCAGGACGCTGTTAACGGCGTCCGCAATATTTTTGTTAGAGGCCTGGAAAGCGCCTTCAACAGAGTAGCTTGCGCGGTAGTTTTTCGTCATCTTGTTGCCGTTTGCCGCGGTTGCGATAATAGCGATGTCGGCTTTGGTGGCGATGTTATAGCGCACGCTACCTTGAGACACATCAGCATACAGTTGGCTAACGATGATTTGCAGGTTAACTGCACCGTTCGGACCTACCATGTAACCGCGCGCGGTCATCTGTTTCTCCAGTACTTCTTGCAGCAGGAAACGCAGATCGCGGGAAGCAGTCAGAGTAACCAGTTGATTGTCGCGGGTCACTTTCGCCAGTGCCTGATCCTGACGCTGGTCGGCGCCGTTGATGCTGACAGTCACACCCATCAGGCTAGGATCCTGCTGCGGCAGGGTAATTCTCGGAGAAACGTTAATGGTGGTGGGGGGAGTTGCGCAGCCAGCCAACATAAACAGCGCGACTAAAGGAAAGAGGATTTTTTTAAACATGCCAGGGCTCTCAGCGAATCTAAATTGTATGGTTAGAGAAATTTCCCGCCATCATAACATCGCCAACGACGAGGGGAAGTGGGTAACGCATGTAAATTCATCGCGTTGTCCGTTTAGTTACTTTGTAGATACCATAAGTGGAGTTTTTGCAATCAAACGAACAGATGAACCAGTGAACTTCATTCGTTTGAATGAGAAAATCAGACAAACGCTAATTATTTGTTGCTTAGGTGTAATGAAAACGGTAAAAGCGGCTAGTATTTAAAGGGATGGGTGACATCTCAGCGTTGTCGGAGGAAATATTTCATGATGATTCGTGAGCAAATAGAAGAAAAATTAAGGGCAGCGTTCCAACCCGTGTTCCTCGAAGTTGTGGATGAAAGCTATCGTCACAATGTTCCGGCAGGTTCTGAAAGCCACTTTAAGGTTGTGCTGGTCAGCGATCGCTTTGCAGGTGAGCGTTTTCTTAATCGTCATCGGATGATTTACGGTACGTTAACGGCGGAGCTCTCCACAACCGTGCATGCACTAGCCCTGCATACCTACACGACTAAGGAGTGGGAAGGGTTGCAGGATACTGTTTTTGCCTCTCCTCCCTGTCGTGGAGGTGGAGCGGGAAGCATCGCGTAGAAAAACGGATTTGCAACAACCGGCGCTTTTCCAGTATGTTGCTACAGATTATGTGAAAACGGCCTACGGGCCGTTTTGTTTTGTCTGAATTCTGAGCGAGCCGTATAGTATTCAGACAAAAATTAGCCGGGAATTGTGAAAAAAGCCGCAGCAACGCGCGATAACCGTTCTCGACTCATAAAAGTGATGCCGCTATAATGCGCGTCTTATTTTTCGGAATGTCTTCGGGATGATTCTGACGACAGGGAATGTGATTGATTATGAGAACATCCCGGTTCCGCGAAGCCAACAACCTGTGCTTGCGGAGAAGAGTTGACCGAGCACTGTGATTTTTTGAGGTAACAAGATGCAAGTTTCAGTTGAAACCACTCAAGGCCTTGGCCGCCGTGTAACGATTACTATCGCTGCTGACAGCATCGAGACCGCTGTGAAAAGCGAGCTGGTCAACGTAGCGAAGAAAGTGCGTATTGACGGTTTCCGCAAGGGAAAAGTACCGATGAATGTTGTTGCTCAGCGTTATGGCGCATCTGTTCGCCAGGACGTTCTGGGTGACCTGATGAGCCGTCACTTCGTTGACGCAATCATTAAAGAAAAAATTAATCCGGCTGGCGCACCGAACTACGTTCCGGGCGAATACAAACTGGGTGAAGATTTCACTTACGCGGTAGAATTCGAAGTATACCCGGAAGTTGAATTGACCGGTCTGGAAGCTATTGAAGTTGAAAAACCAGTTGTTGAAGTGACCGACGCTGACGTTGACGTTATGCTGGACACCCTGCGTAAGCAGCAGGCAACCTGGAAAGACAAAGACGGCGCTGCTGATGCAGAAGACCGTGTAACCATCGACTTCACCGGTTCTGTAGACGGTGAAGAGTTCGAAGGCGGCAAAGCATCTGATTTCGTACTGGCGATGGGCCAGGGTCGTATGATCCCGGGCTTTGAAGAAGGTGTTAAAGGTCACAAAGCTGGCGAAGAGTTCACTATCGACGTGACCTTCCCGGAAGAGTACCACGCTGAAAACCTGAAAGGTAAAGCCGCTAAATTCGTTATCAACCTGAAAAAAGTTGAAGAACGTGAACTGCCGGAACTGACTGAAGAATTCATCAAACGTTTCGGCGTTGAAGATGGTTCCGTTGCCGGTCTGCGCGCTGAAGTGCGTAAAAACATGGAACGCGAGCTGAAAGGTGCCGTGCGTAACCGCGTTAAGACTCAGGCGATCGAAGGTCTGGTGAAAGCCAATGACATCGACGTTCCTGCTGCTCTGATTGACAACGAAATCGATGTTCTGCGTCGTCAGGCTGCTCAGCGTTTTGGTGGCAACGAGAAACAAGCTCTGGAACTGCCGCGTGAACTGTTCGAAGAACAGGCTAAACGCCGCGTAGTTGTTGGCCTGCTGCTGGGCGAAGTGATTCGTACCAATGAGCTGAAAGCTGACAAAGAGCGTGTTAAGGGCCTGATCGAAGAGATGGCTTCTGCTTACGAAGATCCGAAAGAAGTTGTTGAATTCTACAGCAAAAACAAAGAGCTGATGGAAAACATGCGCAACGTCGCTCTGGAAGAACAGGCTGTTGAAGCGGTTCTGGCGAAAGCGAAAGTGACTGAAAAAGCCACTTCTTTCAACGAGCTGATGAACCAGCAGGCGTAATTCGTCGCTTTTTTAGCACGAAATATATACGCAAGCCCGTCACCTTCAGGTGGCGGGTTTTTTTTTGTCATGGATTTTGCATGGGAAGAGTGCGAAAACAGCGTTTCAGTGTTAGCGTTACAACAAAAGATTGTTATGCTTGAATTATGGCGATGTCGTACCCATTACAGAGGGACTAGCTGATAATCCGTCCATAAGGTTACAATCAGCACAGCAGGTTTTTTCAAATTTTATCCAGGAGACGGAAATGTCATACAGCGGCGAACGAGATAACTTTGCACCCCATATGGCGCTGGTGCCGATGGTCATTGAACAGACCTCACGTGGTGAGCGCTCTTTTGATATCTATTCTCGTCTACTTAAGGAACGCGTTATTTTTCTGACTGGCCAGGTCGAAGACCATATGGCTAACCTGATTGTGGCGCAGATGCTGTTCCTGGAAGCGGAAAACCCGGAAAAAGATATCTACCTGTACATCAACTCCCCGGGTGGGGTGATTACCGCAGGGATGTCTATCTATGACACCATGCAGTTTATTAAGCCGGACGTCAGCACCATTTGTATGGGCCAGGCGGCCTCAATGGGCGCGTTCCTGCTGACTGCAGGGGCAAAAGGTAAGCGTTTTTGCCTGCCTAACTCTCGCGTCATGATCCACCAGCCTCTGGGCGGTTACCAGGGCCAGGCGACGGATATTGAAATTCATGCCCGTGAAATTCTGAAAGTGAAAGGGCGCATGAATGAACTTATGGCGCACCATACGGGTCAATCTCTTGAGCAGATTGAGCGTGATACTGAGCGCGATCGCTTCCTCTCCGCTTCTGAAGCGGTGGAGTATGGTCTGGTCGACTCGATTTTGACCCATCGTAATTGATGCCTGAGGTGCAGGTGTGCCGCTACACACTTTATCCTTAAAGTTACCTCTTTGTAGGCTGCCAGTGCTTACCCCTGTTACTTACTTATGTAAGCGGCCGGGGATTTGCTTAGTTGCCGCCTCGATGTAGCTCGAATGATTTTGTGTATATACTAATGAAGGGCGGCACAACGCTGACAAGCGGCCTTGCGCCTGAGAATGGCATTTGCGTCGTCGTGTGCGGCACAAAGAACAAAGAAGAGGTTTTGACCCATGACAGATAAACGCAAAGATGGCTCGGGCAAATTGTTGTACTGCTCTTTTTGCGGCAAAAGCCAGCATGAAGTGCGCAAGCTGATTGCCGGTCCATCCGTGTATATCTGCGACGAATGTGTTGATTTATGTAACGACATCATTCGCGAAGAGATTAAGGAAGTAGCACCGCACCGTGAACGCAGTGCGCTGCCGACGCCACACGAAATTCGCAACCACCTGGACGATTACGTTATCGGTCAGGAACAGGCGAAGAAAGTGCTGGCGGTCGCGGTATACAACCATTACAAACGTCTGCGCAATGGCGACACCAGCAATGGCGTCGAGTTGGGCAAAAGTAACATCCTGCTGATTGGCCCGACGGGTTCCGGTAAAACGCTGCTGGCTGAAACGCTGGCGCGCCTGTTGGATGTTCCGTTCACTATGGCTGATGCCACCACCCTGACCGAAGCCGGTTATGTGGGTGAAGACGTTGAAAATATCATTCAGAAACTGTTGCAGAAGTGCGATTACGACGTACAGAAAGCGCAGCGCGGGATTGTCTATATTGATGAGATCGACAAAATCTCGCGTAAATCAGACAACCCGTCTATTACGCGTGACGTTTCCGGCGAAGGCGTACAGCAGGCGCTGCTGAAACTGATCGAAGGGACAGTTGCTGCAGTTCCGCCTCAGGGGGGACGTAAGCATCCGCAGCAGGAGTTCTTGCAGGTTGACACCTCTAAGATCCTGTTTATCTGCGGTGGTGCTTTCGCAGGGCTGGATAAGGTGATTGCTAACCGTGTTGAAACCGGCTCCGGCATTGGTTTTGGTGCGACGGTAAAAGCCCAGTCTGATAAAGCCAGCGAAGGTGAACTGCTGTCGCAGGTCGAACCGGAAGATCTGATCAAGTTTGGTCTGATCCCTGAATTCATCGGTCGTCTGCCGGTTGTGGCAACTCTGAGCGAACTGAGTGAAGAAGCGCTGATCCAGATCCTGAAAGAACCGAAAAACGCCCTGACCAAACAGTATCAGGCGCTGTTCAATCTTGAAGGTGTCGATCTGGAATTCCGTGAAGAAGCTCTGGATGCGATTGCTAAAAAAGCGATGGCGCGCAAAACCGGTGCCCGTGGTCTGCGTTCTATCGTGGAAGCTGCGCTGCTCGACACAATGTACGATCTGCCTTCTATGGAAGACGTCGAAAAAGTAGTGATCGACGAGTCCGTGATCAGTGGCCAAAGCAAGCCGTTATTGATTTACGGTAAGCCGGAAGCACAGCAGGCATCTGGTGAATAATTAACCATTTTATACAATCGGTTAATCAAAAAGGGGGGATTTTATCTCCCCTTTTATTTTTCCGTAAACATGGCGTTGAATGTGTGGGAAACATCCCCATATACTGACATACATGTTAAAGGTGGTATGAAGCACAGCAATGCCATCCGATTACCTGGCGGACACTAAACTAAGAGAGAGCTCTATGAATCCTGAGCGTTCTGAACGCATTGAAATCCCCGTATTGCCGTTGCGCGATGTGGTGGTTTATCCGCACATGGTCATACCCTTATTTGTAGGGCGGGAAAAATCTATCCGTTGCCTTGAAGCGGCTATGGACCATGATAAAAAAATCATGCTGGTCGCGCAGAAAGAAGCTTCAACGGATGAGCCGGGTGTAAACGATCTTTTCACCGTCGGGACCGTGGCCTCTATTTTGCAGATGCTGAAACTGCCTGACGGCACCGTAAAAGTGCTGGTCGAGGGGTTACAGCGCGCGCGTATTTCTGCGCTGTCTGATAACGGCGAGCATTTCTCTGCGAAAGCGGAGTACCTTGATTCGCCAGCCATTGATGAGCGCGAACAGGAAGTGCTGGTGCGGACCGCAATCAGCCAGTTCGAAGGCTATATCAAGCTGAACAAGAAAATCCCACCAGAAGTGCTGACGTCGCTTAACAGCATTGACGATCCTGCGCGTCTGGCGGACACCATCGCTGCCCATATGCCACTGAAGCTGGCGGACAAACAGTCCGTGCTGGAGATGTCCGACGTTAACGAACGTCTGGAATATCTGATGGCGATGATGGAATCTGAAATCGATCTGCTGCAGGTTGAGAAACGCATTCGCAACCGCGTTAAAAAGCAGATGGAGAAGTCCCAGCGTGAGTACTATCTGAACGAGCAAATGAAAGCCATTCAGAAAGAGCTCGGCGAGATGGACGATGCGCCGGATGAAAACGAAGCGCTGAAACGTAAGATCGACGCGGCGAAAATGCCGAAAGAGGCAAAAGAGAAAGCGGAAGCTGAACTGCAGAAGCTGAAAATGATGTCTCCAATGTCGGCAGAAGCGACTGTAGTACGTGGCTACATCGACTGGATGGTACAGGTTCCGTGGAATGCGCGTAGCAAGGTCAAAAAAGACCTGCGTCAGGCGCAGGAAATCCTTGATACCGACCATTACGGTCTGGAGCGCGTGAAAGACCGTATTCTCGAGTATCTTGCGGTTCAAAGCCGTGTGAACAAAATCAAGGGGCCGATCCTGTGCCTGGTTGGACCGCCGGGGGTGGGTAAAACCTCTCTGGGCCAGTCCATCGCTAAAGCGACCGGGCGTAAATACATTCGTATGGCGCTGGGCGGCGTGCGTGATGAGGCTGAAATTCGTGGTCACCGCCGGACTTATATTGGTTCGATGCCGGGTAAACTGATCCAGAAAATGGCCAAAGTGGGCGTTAAAAACCCGCTGTTCCTGCTTGATGAGATCGACAAAATGTCTTCCGACATGCGTGGCGATCCGGCTTCCGCACTGCTTGAAGTGTTGGATCCAGAGCAGAACGTGGCGTTCAGCGATCACTACCTGGAAGTGGATTACGATCTCAGCGACGTCATGTTCGTTGCGACCTCTAACTCCATGAACATTCCGGCGCCGTTGCTGGATCGTATGGAAGTGATCCGTCTGTCCGGTTATACCGAAGACGAGAAGCTGAATATCGCCAAACGTCACCTGCTGCCGAAGCAGATTGAGCGTAACGCGCTGAAAAAAGGCGAGCTGACGGTCGACGATAGCGCCATTGTGGGCATTATTCGTTACTACACTCGTGAAGCAGGCGTACGTAGTCTGGAGCGTGAAATCTCCAAACTGTGCCGTAAAGCGGTTAAACAACTGTTGCTCGATAAGTCACTGAAGCATATCGAAATCAATGGCGATAACCTGCATGATTACCTGGGGGTACAGCGCTTTGACTACGGCCGTGCGGACAACGAAAACCGCGTTGGTCAGGTTACGGGGCTGGCATGGACGGAAGTAGGTGGCGATCTGCTGACCATTGAAACCGCTTGTGTACCGGGTAAAGGCAAGCTGACCTACACAGGTTCTCTGGGTGAAGTGATGCAGGAATCCATTCAGGCAGCGCTGACCGTGGTTCGTGCGCGTGCGGAAAAACTGGGCATTAATCCGGATTTTTACGAAAAACGCGACATCCACGTCCACGTACCTGAAGGGGCAACACCGAAAGATGGTCCGAGTGCGGGTATTGCCATGTGTACTGCGCTGGTGTCTTGTCTGACTGGTAACCCGGTGCGTGCAGATGTAGCAATGACCGGCGAGATCACTCTGCGTGGTCAGGTTCTGCCTATCGGTGGTTTGAAAGAAAAATTGCTGGCAGCACACCGTGGCGGCATCAAAACGGTCTTAATTCCAGATGAAAACAAACGTGACCTGGAAGAGATTCCGGACAACGTAATTGCCGATCTGGACATCCATCCGGTGAAACGCATTGAGGAAGTTCTGACTCTCGCACTGCAAAATGAACCGTCTGGAATGCAGGTTGTAGCGGCAAAATAGTGACCTCGCGCAAAGAGCACTAATAAAAACAGGGCTGGCAGGTCATTTCGGACTTGCCAGCCTTTTTTTGTATAGCTAATTTAGATGACGGATTAGGTCTGCCATCATTAACGGGTGTTGTAAGGGCATGGCAGGCCTGATATAACTGCTGCGCGTTCGCACTTTGAAGGATTCAGGTGCGATATAAATTATAAAGAGGAAGAGAAGAGTGAATAAATCTCAACTGATCGACAAAATTGCTGCAGGGGCTGATATCTCTAAAGCTGCGGCTGGCCGTGCGTTAGATGCAATTATTGCTTCTGTTACCGAATCTCTGAAAGAGGGTGATGACGTAGCGCTGGTAGGTTTTGGTACTTTTGCCGTTAAAGAGCGTGCTGCCCGTACTGGTCGCAACCCGCAAACTGGTAAAGAGATCACCATCGCCGCGGCAAAAGTACCGGGTTTCCGTGCAGGTAAAGCACTGAAAGACGCGGTAAACTAAGAGTGATCCCCTTGGGGATGTGACAAAGTACAAGGGCGCATCAACTGATGTGCCTTTTTTATTTCCCATTCCGGGACTTTCTACGTGTTGTGGGCTGACAATTGCCCCTGTTTCTTGTCACAATAGACCTTTCCGCGCAGCGTTCAGAAAACGCTATGCTGCGTGAGGTATACAGTCACCTACAGCGGAGTGTGGTTACACCATGATGGACAGCTTACGCACGGCTGCTAACAGTCTCGTGCTCAAGATTATTTTCGGTATCATTATCGTGTCGTTCATTTTGACCGGCGTGAGTGGTTACCTGATTGGCGGAAGCAACAACTACGCCGCAAAAGTGAATGGCCAGGAAATTAGCCGCGGGCAGTTTGAGAATGCGTTTAACAGCGAACGTAATCGCATGCAGCAGCAGTTGGGCGATCAGTACTCTGAACTGGCGGCAAACGAAGGCTACATGAAAACGCTGCGTCAGCAGGTGTTGAATCGTCTTGTGGACGAGGCTCTACTGGATCAGTACTCCCGTGAGCTTAAGCTCAGCATCAGCGACGAGCAGGTTAAACAGGCTATTTTTGCTACTCCTGCTTTCCAGGTTGATGGCAAATTTGATAACAACCGCTACAACGCGATTGTGAATCAGATGGGGATGACTGCAGACCAGTATGCTCAGGCACTGCGTAACCAGCTCACCACGCAGCAACTGATCAACGGCGTTGCCGGGACAGATTTCATGCTGAAAGGTGAAACGGATGAGCTGGCGGCGCTGGTCGCACAACAACGTGTCGTGCGTGAAGCGACGATTGACGTCAACGCCCTTGCTGCGAAGCAATCGGTGACCGACCAGGAAGTAGCCAGCTACTACGAGCAGAATAAAAATCGCTTTATGACGCCGGAGCAGTTCCGTGTGAGTTACATCAAGCTGGATGCTGCAGCAATGCAGGAAACAGCCAGCGATGCTGATATTCAGTCTTACTATGACCAGCATCAGGATCAGTTCACCCAACCTCAGCGTAGCCGTTACAGCATCATTCAGACTAAAACGGAAGATGAAGCCAAAGCGGTACTGGATGCGCTGAACAAAGGCGGCGATTTTGCCGCTCTGGCCAAAGAAAAATCCGCCGACATTATCTCTGCCCGTAACGGCGGTGATATGGGATGGCTGGAAGAATCTACTACGCCGGATGAGTTGAAAAATGCTGGCCTGAAAGAAAAAGGTCAGCTGTCAGGTGTGATCAAATCTTCGGTTGGTTTCCTCGTTGCCCGCCTGGACGATATCCAGCCAGCACAGGTTAAACCTCTGAGCGAAGCGCGTGATGATATCGCGGCGAAAGTGAAGCAGGAAAAAGCGCTGGATGCTTACTATGCGTTGCAACAGAAAGTGAGCGATGCTGCAAGTAACGATAACGAATCCCTGGCGGGGGCTGAGCAGGCTGCTGGCATGAAAGCGGTCGAAACGGGCTGGTTTAGCCGTGACACCCTGCCGGAAGAGCTGAATTTCAAACCTGTCTCTGACATCATTTTTAACGGTGGTCTGATTGGTGAGAATGGTTCTCCGGGCAGTAACTCTGACATCATCACAGTGGATGGCGATCGTGCGTTTGTGCTGCGTATTGCGGAGCATAAAGCAGAGGCTGTTAAGCCACTGGCGGATGTGAAAGAGCAGGTCATCGCGCTCGTTAAGCATAATAAAGCTGAGCAACAGGCGAAACTGGATGCAGACAAACTGCTGACTGAGCTGAAAGCCGGTAAAGGTGATGAAGCAATGAAAGCAGCCGGTCTTAGCTTCGGCGAAGAGAAGACGCTGAGCCGAACTGGCCAGGATCCCGTGAGTCAGGCTGCATTTGGCCTGGGGCTGCCAGCGAAAGACAAGCCGAGCTACGGTGTGGCGAACGATATGCAGGGCAATGTAGTTCTGCTGGCACTGGAAGAAGTGAAAGCGGGTTCTATGCCTGAGCAGCAGAAGAAAGCGATGGTTCAGGGGATTACCCAGAATAACGCACAGATTGTCTTCGAAGCGCTGATGAGCAACCTGCGTAAAGCTGCAAAAATTAAAGTCGGTGATGCGCTGGAACAGCAGCAGTAACCGAGGCTCTTCGCAAAAAATTGCAAAAAGTTGTATTCCCCAAAGGCCGCTTTCGCGGCCTTTTCCATTTCTGATATTTGCTATTTGTCTGCTGTTCTTCACCTCGCTATCGTGACTCTACTGTTAACAAACAAGGAGCAAACAGTATGAAACATGGAATCAAAGCACTGCTTATTACCCTTTCGTTGACTTGTGTGGGTATGACACAAAGTGCGCTGGCGGCGGAACCTGTCGCAAACAGTCAGATGACCCAGACCAAAGCAGATACCTCTGGTGCGGCGCATGGAAAAGCAACTGCACCGGCAAAATCCAGCGATGATGAAGGCACCAGGGTAAGTATCAATACAGCCTCTGCGGAGGATTTAGCGCGGGTTATGAATGGTGTGGGATTGAAGAAGGCGCAGGCGATAGTCAGTTATCGGGAGGAGTACGGACCGTTTAAAACCGTCGATGATTTAAAGCAGGTGCCGGGAATGGGAAGTTCACTTGTGGAACGTAATCTGGCATTTTTAACACTTTAATAACTTGCGCAGTGGCAAAAATTTGCCAGACTATAGAGGTCATACCAGTTATGACCTCTATACTCGTCGCCTTTCAAGCTGTAGATGTGTTGGTTACGCTCACTTGCCCGAATTATACGCTTGCTGCGTTACTCGGTCTGCGACCTCCCTCTTAGGGGCCAGCGCAAGCGCTGTTCAAAACACAGCGTGTTTTGTCCTGCAACTCGAAATCCTTAGAGTATGTTCTTATAAAAAAATTAGGGTTCCCGCGCTATGCAAACACAGATTAAAGTCCGTGGTTATCATCTCGATGTCTATCAGCACGTCAACAATGCCCGTTATCTTGAGTTTCTGGAAGAAGCCCGCTGGGACGGTCTTGAAAACAGTGATAGCTTTCAGTGGATGACCGCACACAACATCGCTTTTGTGGTGGTTAACATCAATATTAACTACCGGCGTCCTGCTGTGCTGAGCGATCTGCTGACCATAACCAGCCAGGTACAACAGTTAAACGGAAAAAGTGGAGTTTTAAACCAGACAATCACTCTGGAGCCGGAAGGGCAGGTCGTAGCCGATGCGTTAATTACTTTTGTCTGCATTGATTTGAAAACTCAGAAAGCGCTACCGCTGGAAGGAGAGTTGCGAGAAAAGCTGGAGCAGATGGTGCAGTAATTGTCGGTTGCCTGATGGCGTTTTTCTTATCAGGCCCAGAAGTTCATTATTTGTAAGCCGGATTAGGCGGTTATGCCGCAATCCGGCTCAATTCAAAAATTACTTTAACCCGGTCTTGCGCTTCATTGCAGCCATAATCTCGGATTTATCCGCCAGATAATGGTTCAGACCGTTAGCGCGCAGATTACAGGCGGCACAATGACCACAACCGTCGCCCTTAATTCCGTTGTAGCAGGTCAGTGTCTCATTACGCACCAGATCCAGTTTGCCCCAGTAATCGGCCAGCGCCCAGGTTTCAGCTTTATCAATCCACATCAGCGGGGTTTCAAAGCGGATGTCTTTTGCCATCCCCAGACTAACGGCATGGTTCAGCGCTTTGACAAATTCATCGCGACAATCCGGATAACCGGAGAAATCGGTTTCGCAGACGCCGGTAATGACAGCCTCCGCTTTCACCTGGTAAGCATAAATAGCCGCCAGCGTTAAAAACAGAATATTGCGCCCTGGCACAAAGGTATTGGGGATGCCGTCAGCATCCGGTTCATAATCCGGAACCGGAATATTATCCCGGGTCAGACTACTGACAGCCAGTTCGCTGAGCAGCGTGACATCAAGGACTTTGTGTGCACGGGCACCAAGTTTTAAGGCCAGGTCACGTGCGACATCAATCTCAGCGCGATGGCGCTGACCATAATCAAAGGTCACGCAGTGCACTTCATCATACTGATGCAGCGCTTGCGCCAGACAAGTGGTGGAGTCCTGACCTCCACTAAATACTACAACGGCACGTTTCATGGCTTTTCCTGACAAATAACAAAAATCCTATGGTAGCGCCTGGGCGTGGCGCCGACCAGCTTCTTCACACTGAAGGGGGTGGGAGCCAGGCTTCGGCGAACTCAAACCAGCCTCGTGGGTTCAGGCGTACGCCATTTACGCCTGGTGGAGCGCTAATGCGATAGTGATAATTGAACAGCGGCGTTAGCGTGGCGTCATTCATAAGGCTGGCGAAAACCTGTTGTAAAGCCGCGTGTCGATGGCCCTCATCAGCCTGAATTTGCAGTGCATCCAGCGTCGCTTGCAGATGGGAGAACGCTGGAGCGTCCAAAACATGCGGCCATAGCTGATCGCAGCGCAACCACTGTTCGAGGGTATATTCTGGCGCCTCGCCAATTAGCCTGTCACCCATCATCAGGTCAGCCTGGGCCAGAGGATGGTCGCCATCCCAGTTCTTCGCATTATGAAAAATCAGCGTTAATTCGCAGCCCAGTATTGCCAGCGCCTGGCGAAGCTGTTCGGCCATGGCGTGCAGTTCAACCGGAAGGTGATAGGCCAATGTCAGTTTTTCCGGCAGTGGTACTTCGTCCTGGTTATCCCATTGTGGGATGGTCCACCCTGGCAACAGCGCATTGCTTGGGGTAATGAGATTTTCATCCACATCAAGAGTTTGTAACAGGGAAGAACGATGAATGATATTGACCAACCGGCGAGCCTGGAGCGTGTTCAGACGAGAACTTTTCCGCAGCGTCAAATAGCAAAATCCGAGGCTGATCCCGCTGCTAACCTGACTTAGCATGGCAAGCTCGTCAGGTTTACCAATCGCAATTTGCACCGGATGACGACAGCTGGTACCCAGGTCCTGGGCGAAAAGTTGCGGGGTGATCCAGTATTCAATAGCTTTCAGTAACGGATGGTTTAGATGATAGTGCTCATGGCTCTCTATGCGTACCAGATCGGGTGTAAACAGCGTCAGCCGGAACGGACCGGTGCCGACGAGTGGCTGTTCAGGATGGGCAAGGTGGCTGCTGTAGCTTGCCAGACGGTGCGCCAGCCAGAAATCAGGACGATGGAGAATAAAGGTCAGACATTGAGGATGCGTTACTTCAATGCGTTTAATGCTGATAAACAATTTATTGAGCGCAGGAAGTTCGAGCAGCATTAACAGGCGCTGATGTAGCTGTGCAGTATTTACCGCATCACCATTATGCCAGTACAGCGTGGAGCGAATATAGAAATCCCAGCGCAGGCCGTCGGCGGAGATATCCCAGTGATGAGCTAAATCTCCACAGGGGCGTTGGGTATAACTATCAAAGCGGGTCAAGCCAGAGAATATCTGCCCGGCGAGGTGTTGTTCAGCACGACCGGGGAGAAAGCCTGGATGTAGCGGATCAAGCTGGCGGTAATAGGGGATACGCAATGTCGGTGTATCGTTTTGCCACTGCCCCCCCATAAACGGTTGCAGCAGAGTTCTTAACTCTCCGGGGGCCAGCTGGGCCAGTTCCAGTACGCTGAGTTGTTCTCCCTTTTGTAATGCCTGTTCCATCATCGTGTTGCGCAGTGAGTCGGGTGTTACCAAAAAGCGCAACAGGCCCCGTTTTCCGCGCCCGGGCTGTGCTTCCCATATCAGCCATCCGGCATCCTGCGCCTGTCTCAGTAACGTTCTTGCATGGCGCTCGCTGCAAAAACATCGCTCAGCCAGTTCGCCAACGGTGACCGACTGGGGTTCTCCGCTCGACGGCTGCCAGAGGCGTTGGTACTGGTTCAGGCGATTTAAAAGTCGCATTTATACTTCATCATTCAAGCTGCCTCTTTGTTGGCTGCACATTACCCGCCCCTTAAGGGGCCGCTACAGGTAGAGTTCAAATCTGCTCCGCCCCTGTCACATACTGGAATATATGTTCCTGGGAATTCCTTCACTTGCCGCCTCGATGCTTCTCGAATGATGTTGTGTAAAGAAACCCGGAACAATTTGTTTTATCTATTCACTATTACTTCCGTATATCTCAGGTGATACTGAAGCACAAGTTAACTGCGTCACAGTGTGGAGAAAGAAATGGCTCGTCTGGCTGCGTTTGATATGGATGGCACCCTTTTGATGCCGAATCACCATTTAGGTGATGAAACGCTCTCAACGTTGGCACGCCTGCGTGAACGCGATATCACTCTGACGTTTGCCACCGGTCGCCATGTCCTGGAGATGCGCCATATTTTAGGTACGATCTCGCTGGATGCCTTTTTGATAACGGGCAACGGGACGCGCATTCATTCGCTGGAAGGCGATGTACTTCACCGTCAGGATCTGAACCCCGCTGTGGCTGATATTCTCCTGCATCATGTGTGGGATACGCAGGCCAGCATGCATGTCTTCAACGATAACGGCTGGTTTACCGGACAAGAGATCCCGTCGATCCTGAAAGCGCATGTATACAGTGGATTTCGCTATCAGATAGTTGATGTGAAACGAATTCCGGCCCATCAGGTAACGAAGATCTGTTTCTGCGGCGATCATGACGATCTCATCCGCCTGCGCATTCAATTAAATGAGGTGCTGGGCGAGCAGGCAAATCTCTGTTTTTCCGCCGTAGATTGTCTGGAGGTTCTGCCGCTGGGCTGCAATAAAGGCTCCGCGCTGGCGGTGTTGAGTGATCATTTAGGTTTTTCGATGGCAGAGTGCATGGCATTTGGTGACGCCATGAACGATCGTGAAATGTTGGGCAGCGTCGGGCGCGGGCTGATTATGGGGAACGCCATGCCGCAATTGATTGCTGAACTTCCTCATTTATCGGTGATTGGGCATTGCCGCAATCAGGCTGTATCTCACTTTTTGACGCATTGGCTGGATAATCCGCATCTACCTTATTCCCCCGAATGAGAGATCCCTTCCAGCAAGCCAGACCTTTAGGTCTGGCTTTTTTTTATCTGCTTTAGTCGATATTCAGTAACCGGGATATTTCCGCTTTCCATGGCGCTAAATCACCGATATGCACACTGACCCATTGCGGGTTGTAGTAAGTCTCAAGATAGCGTTCGCCGCTGTCGCACAGAAGCGTCACCAACGAGCCAGTTTCTCCTGCATCGCGCATGCGGGCGGCAAGTTGTAACGTTCCCCACATATTGGTTCCTGTTGAGGCACCGACTTTTCGGCCCAACTGTGTTTCCAGCCAATGTGCAGTGGCAACGCTGGCTGCATCCGGTACGCGCAGCATTTCATCGACGACATCGGGAATGAAAGACGGTTCTACGCGCGGGCGACCGATACCCTCAATTTTACTTCCCACAGGGCTGCGTAACGTGGCATCACGATCCTGCCAGTATGGCAGAAAGACAGAGTTTTCCGGGTCAACTACCATCAGATGAGTGTCATAACCCTGGCAGCGAATATAGCGGCCTATCGTTGCTGATGTACCACCGGTTCCGGCGCTCATCACGATATGTCTGGGAACGGGGTTGGGTTCACATTCCATCTGGCGGAAGATGCTGTCGGCAATGTTGTTATTGCCACGCCAGTCGGTAGCGCGTTCGGCGTAGGTGAATTGATCCATGTAATGACCGTTTAGTTCACGTGCCAGTTGCTCGGACGCAGCATAAATTTCGCAGGCGCTTTCCACAAAATGACAACGGCCGCCGTAAAACTCAATCTGTTCAATTTTACGTTTTGCCGTACAGGAAGGCATAACGGCAATAAACGGCAGTCCTAACAGCCGGGCGAAATAGGCTTCTGAAACCGCCGTTGACCCCGAAGACGATTCAATAATGGTGGTGCCTTCTTTGATCCAGCCATTACACAATCCGTACAGGAACAATGAACGCGCCAGTCGATGCTTCAGGCTGCCAGTTGGATGCGTACTCTCATCTTTCAGGTAGAGCTGAATACCTGGAAACGCCGGGAGTGACAGGCGAATGAGATGCGTATCTGCGGAGCGCTGATAATCCGCATTGATTTCATTAATGGCGTTTTTAACCCAGGATCTATTCATCATTAATATCCATTTGTCATTTTGTGCCTAGATTAGCGAAAAGCACGGAAAAAATTGTTGCCATTTAGCCTTTAAAATAGAATGTAAGGAGAAAATTCTTCTCTGTGGAGTGGATATGTTAGACAAAATTGACCGTAAGCTGCTCGGCTTACTGCAACAGGACTGCACCCTTTCTTTGCAGGCATTGGCGGATGCCGTTAATCTGACCACCACTCCCTGCTGGAAGCGACTCAAGAGGCTGGAGGATGACGGCGTACTCCTCGGTAAAGTCGCGCTACTGGATCCGGAAAAACTGGGGCTGGGTTTAACCGCATTTGTGTTGATTAAGACCCAGCATCACAGCAGTGAATGGTATTGCCGCTTTGTCACTGAAGTCACCGGCATGCCGGAGGTACTGGGTTTCTGGCGTATGGCGGGGGAGTACGACTACCTGATGCGGGTTCAGGTCGCCGATATGAAACGTTATGATGATTTCTACAAGCGCCTGGTGAACAGCGTACCGGGGCTATCGGACGTTACCTCAAGCTTTGCCATGGAACAGATTAAATATACTACTGCTCTACCTATTGAATAATTCTTCCGGCGGTCATTGCCGAAAATCAAGTCAGGACATAACGCGTGCGATTATTTGCTCAATTAAGCTGGTACTTTCGTCGGGAGTGGCGTCGCTACCTCGGGGCAGTGGCCTTGCTTATCATCATCGCTATCCTTCAGCTTATTCCACCAAAAGTTGTGGGTATTATTGTGGATGGCGTCAGCACTCAGCAGTTCACGACTGAACAAGTGCTCTTGTGGATCGGCACGATTGCTCTGATTGCTGTGGTGGTCTATTTGCTGCGCTATGTCTGGCGCGTGCTGCTGTTTGGTGCTTCCTATCAACTTGCTGTCGAGCTGCGGGAAGATTATTACCGCCAGCTTAGCCGCCAGCATCCTGAGTTTTATCTGCGCCATCGCACGGGTGATCTGATGGCGCGCGCCACTAACGATGTCGACCGGGTGGTGTTTGCTGCCGGGGAAGGTGTACTGACGTTGGTGGACTCACTGGTGATGGGATGTGCGGTATTGATCGTGATGTCGACGCAAATTAGCTGGCAGCTTACGCTAATCGCCTTATTGCCGATGCCGGTGATGGCACTGATGATTAAACGTTACGGCGATAGGTTGCATAACCGCTTTAAACTGGCGCAGGCGGCATTCTCCAGCCTTAACGATCGTACTCAGGAGAGCCTGACCAGCATTCGTATGATTAAAGCCTTTGGCCTGGAAGACCGTCAGTCGGCCTTATTTGCGGCAGACGCCGAAGATACCGGGAAGAAAAATATGCGCGTTGCGCGTATTGATGCCCGCTTCGACCCAACAATTTATATCGCTATTGGCATGGCGAACCTGCTGGCAATTGGCGGCGGAAGCTGGATGGTGGTTCACGGATCGCTAACGCTAGGTCAGTTGACCAGTTTTATGATGTATCTCGGTTTGATGATTTGGCCAATGCTGGCGCTGGCGTGGATGTTTAACATCGTCGAGCGCGGTAGCGCTGCGTACAGCCGCATTCGAGCCATGCTTGCCGAAGCTCCTGTGGTAGATGATGGCGTGGAGTCAGTGCCGGAAGGTCGTGGAGAATTGTCGGTAGCGATCCGCGAATTCAGCTATCCGTTAATGACTCACCCAACGCTTGAAAACGTCAGCTTTCAGCTTAAGCCTGGGCAGATGCTGGGTATCTGTGGTCCGACAGGTGCAGGAAAAAGTACCATTCTGGCGCTGATCCAGCGCCACTTCGATATTACGCAGGGCGATGTGCGTTTTCATGATATTCCGTTAACGCGCTTACAGCTTGATAGCTGGCGCAGTCGGCTGGCAGTTGTTAGTCAGACACCATTTTTGTTTTCGGATACGGTCGCCAACAACATTGCGCTTGGACGCCCGCAGGCGACGCAGGACGAGATTGAACATGTGGCGCGCTTAGCCAGCGTACACGAGGATATTTTACGTCTTCCCCAGGGGTATGACACCGAAGTCGGTGAGCGTGGCGTTATGCTGTCAGGTGGGCAAAAACAGCGTATTTCCATCGCCCGCGCGTTGCTGCTCAATGCGGAAATCCTGATTCTGGACGATGCCCTGTCGGCGGTAGATGGTCGTACTGAGCATCAGATCCTGCACAACCTGCGGCAGTGGGGCGAAGGGAGAACCGTTATTATCAGCGCTCACCGCCTGTCTGCTTTGACGGAAGCCAGCGAGATTATTGTGATGCAGCATGGACATATTACCCAGCGTGGCGAACATGATTATTTGGTGCAGCAACCAGGCTGGTATCGTGATATGTACCGTTATCAACAGCTGGAAGCGGCGCTGTCTGACGCCCCGGAAATAAATGAGGAGGCGGCTAATGCGTAGCTTTGGGCAATTATGGCCGACCCTGAAAAGACTGCTGGTGTATGGATCACCGTGGCGAAAACCGCTGGCCATTGCGGTGGTCATGCTGTGGGTAGCCGCGGCGGCCGAAGTCAGTGGTCCGCTGTTGATTAGCTATTTCATCGATAACATGGTGGCGAAAAACAACCTGCCGTTAGCGATGGTCGCCGGGTTGGTCGCGGCTTACATAGGTCTGCAACTGCTGGCTGCGGGTTTGCACTACGCGCAGTCACTGTTGTTTAACCAGGCCGCTGTCGGTGTGGTGCAGCAGCTACGTACGGATGTTATGGATGCCGCGTTGCGCCAGCCACTGAGCGAATTTGACACCCAGCCAGTCGGGCAGCTTATCTCCCGCGTAACCAACGACACTGAAGTTATTCGCGATCTGTACGTGACGGTAGTGGCGACGGTTCTGCGCAGTGCCGCCTTAATTGGCGCCATGCTGGTGGCAATGTTCAGTCTGGAATGGCGTATGGCGCTGGTGGCAATGGCTATTTTCCCCGCTGTGCTGGTGGTGATGGTGATCTATCAGCGTTACAGCACACCTATTGTGCGCCGCGTTCGCGCCTATCTGGCGGACATTAACGATGGCTTTAACGAAGTCATTAACGGTATGAGCGTGATCCAGCAGTTCCGCCAGCAGGCGCGCTTTGGTGAAAGAATGGGCGAGGCCAGCCGTTCGCACTATATGGCGCGAATGCAGACCCTGCGACTGGACGGTTTTTTATTACGACCGTTGCTTAGCCTTTTTTCTGCGCTGATCCTTTGTGGTTTATTAATGCTGTTCAGCTTCACGTCTGGCAGCACAATTGAAGTCGGGGTTCTGTATGCGTTTATCAGTTATCTCGGGCGTCTGAACGAACCTCTGATCGAGCTGACGACTCAGCAATCGATGCTGCAACAAGCAGTTGTCGCCGGTGAACGTGTTTTTGAACTGATGGATGGGCCGCGCCAGCAATATGGCAAGGATGAGCAGCCTCTGAGGAGTGGAAATATTGAGGTTGATAATGTGTCATTTGCTTATCGCGATGACAATCTGGTCCTGCAAAATATCAACCTGTCTGTTCCTTCGCGCAGTTTTGTGGCACTGGTCGGACATACCGGAAGCGGCAAGAGTACGCTCGCCAGCCTGCTGATGGGCTACTACCCGCTGACTCAAGGGGAAATCCGTCTTGACGGACGACCTCTCTCCTCATTGAGTCATGACGTCCTGCGTCAGGGTGTAGCGATGGTGCAACAGGATCCGGTGGTGATGGCAGATACCTTTCTGGCTAACGTCACGCTGGGTCGTGATATTTCAGAAGGTAGGGTCTGGCAGGCACTTGAGACCGTGCAACTGGCGGAACTGGCTCGTGGCCTGAGTGATGGCATTCACACCCGACTGGGTGAGCAAGGGAATAATTTGTCCGTCGGGCAGAAACAGCTGTTAGCGCTGGCGCGGGTACTGGTTGAAACGCCGCAGGTACTGATCCTGGATGAAGCCACCGCCAGTATTGACTCGGGAACGGAACAGGCAATTCAGCAGGCGCTGGCGGCGGTACGTGAACACACTACGCTGGTGGTGATTGCGCACCGGTTATCAACGATTGTGGATGCAGACACTATTCTGGTGCTGCACCGTGGTCAGGCCGTTGAACGCGGTACGCATCAGCAATTACTGGCGGCGCAAGGGCGATACTGGCAGATGTATCAACTGCAGTTAGCCGGTGAAGAGCTGGCGGCCAGCGCGCAAGAGGACTCGCTTATCGCCTGATGCACCAGCTTCGCTGTAGCCAACGCTGTTGGTGCAAAAAAATAACGCATCATGCACTGTCATGGTGCGTTTTTCTTTCCATTTATTGTTTCTGATGTACATCACGTTTCAGCCTTTCAACTCGATCCCCTGTTTTCTGCACTAAATAACGGTCCATTTCTGTTTTTTCGATTCCTGGCACACCCCTTGCAATATTCATCCCGTGTATCTGCAGCCACTACTGAATTCTGACTGGAGGGGATCTATGAAGCTGGTTACCGTGGTAATCAAACCGTTCAAACTGGAAGACGTCCGTGAAGCACTGTCGTCTATTGGTATTCAGGGGCTGACCGTCACCGAAGTGAAGGGCTTTGGACGACAGAAGGGCCATGCCGAGTTGTACCGGGGGGCCGAATACAGCGTCAATTTTTTACCGAAGGTGAAGATTGATGTGGCAATTGCCGACGACCAGCTTGATGAAGTTATTGATGTCATCAGTAAGGCGGCCTACACCGGAAAAATTGGCGACGGCAAAATATTCGTCGCCGAGCTGCAACGTGTGATTCGCATTCGTACCGGCGAAGCCGACGAAGCCGCACTGTAACTTCTGGCACACAGTGATAGGAAACCAAAAAATGAAGATAGCAACGATGAAAACGGGTATTGCTTCACTGGCGTTGCTGCCGGGGCTGGCGATGGCGGCACCGGCAGTCGCAGATAAAGCTGATAATGCCTTTATGATGATTTGCACCGCATTGGTGCTGTTTATGACCATTCCGGGCATCGCGCTGTTCTACGGCGGTTTGATTCGCGGTAAGAACGTCTTATCGATGCTGACTCAGGTCACAGTGACGTTCGCGCTGGTCTGCATTTTATGGGTTGTTTATGGCTACTCGCTGGCTTTTGGCGAGGGGAATAATTTCTTCGGTAACTTCAACTGGGTAATGCTGAAAAGCATCGCGCTGACGGCGGTTACGGGGAGTTTCTATCAGTATATCCACGTTGCTTTCCAGGGCTCGTTCGCCTGCATTACCGTTGGGCTTATCGTCGGTGCACTGGCTGAACGAATCCGCTTCTCTGCGGTACTGATTTTTGTGGTGGTGTGGCTAACGCTTTCCTACATCCCTATCGCGCATATGGTATGGGGCGGTGGACTGCTGGCTTCCCATGGCGCTCTGGATTTTGCTGGCGGAACGGTTGTACATATTAACGCGGCGATTGCCGGTTTAGTTGGGGCTTATCTGATTGGCAAACGTGTTGGGTTTGGCAAAGAAGCCTTTAAACCGCATAACCTGCCAATGGTCTTTACCGGTACCGCTATCCTCTATATCGGCTGGTTTGGTTTTAATGCCGGTTCTGCAGGAACGGCAAATGAAATCGCTGCGCTGGCATTTGTGAATACAGTTGTTGCCACTGCTGCTGCCATCCTGGGGTGGATCTTCGGTGAGTGGGCATTGCGTGGCAAACCATCTTTATTAGGTGCATGCTCCGGTGCTATTGCAGGTCTGGTTGGCGTGACGCCTGCCTGTGGCTATATCGGAGTTGGTGGGGCGCTGATCATCGGAGTCATTGCCGGTCTGGCTGGCTTGTGGGGGGTGACGATGCTGAAACGTTTTCTGCGTGTCGATGACCCCTGTGACGTGTTCGGTGTCCACGGTGTCTGCGGCATTGTTGGCTGTATCCTGACCGGGGTATTTGCAGCCAGCTCGCTGGGGGGAGTGGGCTTTGCTGAAGGCGTTACAATGGGGCATCAGCTACTGGTTCAACTGGAAAGTGTAGCGATTACCATCGTCTGGTCCGGCGTGGTAGCGTTCATCGGTTATAAGCTGGCAGATATGACCGTGGGGCTGCGTGTACCGGAAGAGCAGGAGCGTGAAGGGTTGGATGTTAACAGCCACGGTGAAAACGCCTACAACGCGTGATCCCTCGACTGCTGGTTTCGGCCTACAACGAGTATGCTTGTAGGCCGAAACCGGCATTTATTAATTACGGTTACGCATGACCCCTTCCTGTACGGTAGAAGCTACCAGCACGCCGTCCTGAGTATAAAACTCCCCACGAACAAAGCCCCTGGCTCCGGAGGCGGAAGTGCTCTCCACGTTATACAGCAACCATTCATTGATATTGAAAGGACGATGGAACCACATCGAATGGTCGATAGTGGCTATTTGAATACCTTTCTCCAGGAAACCAATGCCGTACGGTTGCAGCGCAACGGGCAGGAAATTCAGATCAGAAGCGTAGCCAAGGAGGTATTGATGTACGCGCAAATCGTCCTGCAGCGTGCCGTTGGCACGGATCCACACCTGACGGGTTGGTTCGGCAACATGACCTTTTAACGGGTTATGAAACTCTACTGGACGAACCTCCAGCGGACGGTCGTTGATAAACTTTTCTTTCAACAGCGGCGGCAGCAGATGAGCCACAGAGCGGGCAATTTCCGTTTCCGATTTCAGCTCTTCTGGGCCCGGTGCGGCAGGCATGGTTTTTTGATGTTCAAACCCGTCTTCCGGCGCCTGAAAAGAGGCGGTCATATAAAAAATGGGTTTCCCGTTCTGAATAGCGGCAATGCGGCGAGCGCTGAAGCTGTTACCATCGCGCAGAACTTCTACATCGTAGATTATCGGTTTTTGGCTATCTCCCGGGCGTAAAAAGTAGCTATGGAAAGAGTGCACCAGACGTTCTTCCGGCACGGTCTCTTTTGCGGCGTACAGCGCCTGGCCGACGACCTGTCCCCCAAAAACCTGACGCAACCCTAAGTCTTCACTTTGGCCCCGAAAGAGTCCTTCTTCAATTTTTTCCAGATTCAACAATGTCAGCAAATTTTTCAGTGCCAGACTCATACGTGCTCTCCAGGTGATATCGATGTCGCAGCGAGGTAGGCAGAGTATAACGCAATTTTGAAAGTGGTCCGATGGGTGCAATTGTCTGAATAACAGGTCTATTACAGGCAAAAATAGCTGATTTGTGCCACACTTAGTCACGTTATGTTTTTGTTAACCACTCTTCTGGCGGGGATAGTTCTCGCTGGTGCATAGATGATAAGGAGAATTTAATGAAACTCGTGCACATGGTAAGTGGTTTAGCGGTTGCGGTCGCGCTGGCGGCCTGTGCTGATAAAAGTGCAGATATTCAGACACCTGCGCCAAGCCCTAATACGTCAATTGCTGACACACAGTCAAAAATTCAACAGCCGAATGTTTCTGGTACAGTTTGGATCCGCCAGAAAGTCGCTTTGCCACCGGATGCTGTGCTGACCGTCACGTTGTCGGATGCTTCACTGGCCGATGCTCCGTCAAAAGTGCTGTCACAAAAAGCGGTTCGAACCGAGGGCAAGCAAGCGCCATTCAGCTTCGTGCTCCCGTTTAACCCGGCAGATATTCAGCCCAATGCACGCATCCTGCTGAGTGCGGCTATCATGGTGAATGATAAGCTGGTCTTTATTACCGATACTGTTCAGCCAGTCATCAATCAGGGCGGAACTAAAGCCGATCTGACGCTGGTTCCTGTTCAGCATACGGAAGTACCGGTGCAGGCAGGTGGCGGGGCAGCGACTACGGTTCCTTCGACTTCTCCGACCCAGGTGAATCCTTCTTCTGCCGTTCCTGCTCCCACACAGTATTAATGCAGTTTATAACCCTCTCCGTCAGGAGAGGGTTAATACACCCAGCGATACCGTTGCAAATCGATTTGCCCACTACCTGAAACCACCACACCTTCCGCCAGCAATGCCTGACGCTGTCGTTGTAGATCGGGACCGGTCAGGGATATTGCGCCATGGCGATTGACAACTCGATACCAGGGCAGGGCGCTGCCTTCCGGGAGTCTCTTTAGCACACCTCCCACCTGGCGCGCTGCTCGCGGTGAACCGGCGAGCCGGGCGACATCACCATAAGTGGTGACAAATCCTTCCGGGATTGAGGCGACGATTTGCCAGACGCGTTGGGGGAAAGAGTCTTGTATATCCATCATTTATTCCTGCAATAATCTTCCAGCATAATCCGGAATGGCGAGGGAGTGAAGCCTCATTGAGCAAGAAAACAGCATCCGATGCTGGATGGGTTGCAATTACAGGGTGCAGCAGTGATAATGCGCCTGCGCGTTGGTTAACAACGCTCTCAATGGGGGCTCTGTTGGTTCTCCCGCAACACTACTCTGTTTACCAGGTCAGGTCCGGAAGGAAGCAGCCAAGGCAGATGACGTGTGTGCCGGGATGTAGCTGGCAGGGCCCCCACCCAATTCTGCTTTACTGCAATCTCCTTCTCTTAATCTTCTCTTTCTTGTCATCGTAATGTCATTTTATTGTCATCAAATGCTGTCACTGTGTTTCAGGGATGTTATTTGATGTTTTTACTGCCTCAATCTCGCCGGAAAGATATGGGTCTTGTACCCGCTATGCTTTGGCTGACCACAAGGATTTATTACGATGCCTACCGCAGTATTGAACGTCAAAATTGATGAAGCGCTAAAAGAAAAACTTCGCCATTACGCTGAAGTGAATAATGAAAATTTAAGTATATCAACGGAAAAGCTGCTGCTTATTGCATTTTCCGCAGTAGAAGAGGCGGGAGTCTCCGCTGATGATATTGACAGCCAGCATACGGAAGAATCCGTGGTTGATGCACTGACTCCTAAAGAAATCAAAGCATTGCGCAGATTACTGAAGAAGAAAAAATGAAACAACAACCGCTCTCAAGCGCCTGTAATTATGGCGAAGCCTGTGAATTGCTGCGTTCCGGTTATGTGAAGCATGTTCGCCTGAGCTGGAATGTCGGCAGTGATGAATTTTTCCGTATCGCTTCTGACTGGTGTGATGCCGGGGCAAAGATTAAAAAAGACGGCGATAATTTTATTATCTCCCTGAAAGGCTTCCCGGTTCCCCGCCAACAGTAATGTTGTCTGCCTCTAATGGGCAATGGCAAGTAACGAGCCTTTAGGCTCGTTACTTAGATTATTTTGCGTAGTTTTCCACTACTGGCCTGTAAGCGCAGGTCATCCCAAATTGGTTGTAACGTCTTAAAGGCTGAACGCATTGTGTCATCCGGTAGCGCGAAAGGCATGCGTAAGAAGCGATCGAATGCGCCAGCCAGACCGAAACGCGTTCCGATACCAAGCTGAATGCCTGCATTTTCTGCACGAGTGGCAAATAATGTCGCCAGCGTGTCAGGTAATTCGACCCAGAAAGATAATCCTCCCTCTGGGTGGGTAAAACGCCACTCCGGGAAATGCGAGCTCATCAGAGCGCGGCACAAATCACGTCTTGTCGTGAGCAACTGTCTTCTGTCGGGAAGAAAAGTGGCTGCGTTATCCAACAGCCAGCCGGTGGCGAGTTGCTCAAGAACGGGTGAACCCAGATCAAATGTATCGCGGGTCTGTACCAGCGCGGCAATAGTACGTGACGATGCGCGAACCCAGCCCAGACGTAGTCCTCCCCAGAAGCTCTTACCCGCGGAACCCAGCAGAATGATGGGGGCGTCGCGATTGTATGCGGCGAGCGGAGGTGGCGGTGGTGCGTCATACCACAGGTTGACCATGGTTTCGTCCACCACCAGTGTTGTATGTGTTCTGGCGGCGATATCGGCCACGACCTGGCGAGTTGCAGCATCCATACAGCGTCCGGTTGGATTGTGAAAATCTGGCATCAGGTAGGCCATTCTCGGGGCAGTTTGCGCGATAGTGGCGACCAGACCGGCTGTATCCCAGCCGTGTTCAGGCAGTGACACACCGACGGGGCGGCAGGATGCACCCTGAATCGCAGCAATGGCAAGCGGATACGTGGGATGATCAACCAGTACGCGATCGCCTGGCCCCGTGAGCAATCGCAGGATCAACGCCAATCCGCTGACCGCACCATTCACTACCATTATCTCATCAGCCTGCGTGGGTAATCCGCGTTCGCAATAATGTTGGGCGATGGATTCACGCAAAGAAGGTAATCCCTGCGACAGATAGCCCGAACTCAGCAGGTGTTGCGGCATAGCAAACAGCGCCTGCTGGTAAGCCTGATGAATTTCCGGACCGGCGCTGAGCGCCGCGGTAGAGAGATCGAGCGCTGTACTGGTGTGCATCCTTGTTGGGACCAGGCGAATATGTTCCGGTAGGATCACCCTTGAACCACTACCGTGGCGGCTTTCGAGATACCCTTCTTCACGTAGCTGCGCCAGGGCGCTGGCGATGGTTGTCCGGCTCACTTCCAAAACGGCAGCGAGTTCGCGTTCGCCGGGCAATCGACTATCCAGTGCCAGCCGACCATCGAGTATCAGTAGACGCAGCGCTTCTGCCAGCTGCCGCCAGAGAGGCATCCGCGAAGGGACTTCCTGCCAGTGACCAAGCAGGCGTTGAAGAGACTGACTTCCGTAGCGGCGAGATGACATAGCAGTCCACTTTTTGAAAACTGGACATTAATCATAGTGCCAATTGCAGCGAAGATGAAGGTTATCTGAGCGGAGACAGGGGAAAAGTATGCTGCGTCGTTTACTTCAACTGTATATAGGGTTGGCGCTTTATGGTGTGTCGACAGCCATGTTTGTGCGTGCGGATTTAGGGGCCGATCCCTGGAACGTTTTCCACCTTGGTGTGGCGAATTTACTGAAGATGAATATCGGTGTGGTGATCATTGCCGTTGGAGTTCTGGTGCTCCTGCTGTGGATACCACTGCGTCAGCGCCCGGGGTTTGGCACACTGAGTAATGTCATTATGATCGGACTGGCTGCAGATGTGGCGCTGATGGTTATTCCGCAATTTGAATCTCTTCTTACGCGCAGCGGGTTGTTAGTTTCCGCAGTGATACTGAATGCGCTGGCGACCAGCCTGTATATTGGCGCTGGTTTTGGTGCTGGGCCGCGTGATGGTCTGATGACGGGTATTCATGCGCGTACTGGCTGGTCAGTCCGAACCATTCGTACCGCAATCGAAGTGTCGGTTTTGCTCACAGGCTGGCTACTCGGTGGGACCGTGGGGATAGGGACGGTATTGTATGCGCTGGCTATTGGTCCGTTAATTCAGCTTTGCCTGCCGTGGTTTCGGCATCAACCGCAATCTCGTATTCGGGTTCGCGATGAGCCTGCGGCATGATCCCACGTGGGCGACTAAACTTAACCTCTACTGACGCGGTCGGAATCGGCTTGCCGCGCAGTACACTTCGGAGGTTTTTCTCATGAAGTATGTCGATGGTTTTGTTGTTGCCGTACCCGCTGAAAACAAGGAGGCGTATATCGCGATGGCGGCAAAAGCTGCTCCGCTTTTCAAGGAGTTCGGTGCATTGCGCGTTGTGGAGTGCTGGGCGGATGATGTCCCCGACGGCAAGTTGACCGATTTTCGCATGGCAGTGCAAGCGCAGGATCATGAAGAAGTGGTATTTAGCTGGATTGAATATCCTTCAAAAGAGGTGCGTGACGCGGCGAATCAGAAGATGATGTCCGATCCCCGTATGAAGGAGTTCGGTGAGTCCATGCCATTTGATGGCAAACGCATGATCTACGGTGGATTCTCGCCCATTATGGATGACTGACGTGACTGGCTGTGCGGCGTGCCGCCAGCCATCTCAACCGCTTATCAGCGCCACGCTAAAGCCGCTTTTTTGCCCACAATATAAATTCTTGTTTCACCAGAGCTTTGCTGTAAAGCCAGCCCTGACCGTACTGCACGCCATGATCACGTAACCAGCTTTCCTGATTTGCGGTCTCAATACCTTCCGCCACCATTTCCAGCTTCAGCGTTTTGGCTATCTCGATAATATGCGGAGTCACGTTATTGTATTCCAGTGCATCCACGAACGATTTGTCTATCTTCAGAATATCCACATCCAGATCTTGTAAATAACTTAGGCTGGAGTAGCCGGTGCCAAAGTCATCAATGTAAATAGAATGCCCCGCCTGGCGGTATCTGGCGATAAACGGTGCACTGGTTTTCGGATCGGCAAATGCGCGTTCGGTCAGTTCCAGGGCGATTTGCGAAGGTTTGATCTGCCAGTGATTTACCTTCTGGCTTAACAGGGTTGGGAGGGTTTCTGATGTCAGGTTGTCTGACTCAAGATTGATGGATATATGCTGTTCTGGATGCTGGTGTAGCCATTTACCCAAATCGTCGAATACGCTTTCAATAATCAACTGAGTAAGTTGCTTTGACAGCCCGGTTTGCTCCGCCAGTCCGACGAAAATCTCCGGTGAGAGGAAACTCCCGTCAGCCTGTGGCCAACGGGCCAGCGCCTCGGCTCCGACCACTTTTCCGGTCCTGAGCGAAATAATCGGCTGATAATAAACTTTAATATCCCGATGACGGATAGCTTCCTGCAGCTGGTGACGAGGGGACTGTAAGCGACGAAAAATGCTCAGAATAAATGCGGCAGTTAACAGACCAATAATAATCCCCGCCGGGAGCCAGATAAGCGCCTGTCTGTGCCATATTTTTTGCAGAGGCAGTGTCGATGCCCAGCTTACGATAGTGATGCCTAATTCGGGGAAGGGGCGGGCATTATAGATAACGCCATTTTTTTCTAAGTGCGTAATGGCATTATCTATTTGAAGGTTATGCAAGATGTCTGGTGGGAGATTATCGCTACTGGCGACGACCGTTTTGCGCGTGGTGCCAATTATGGCGACATCAATCGGCCATGAGCCAAACGGAATGACGTCAATGAAGGAATTGGGATCGATCATCACAACATAATGCTCGCTGCCTAATGCCGCCATAAAACGCTGGATGCCCAAATCGTTTTGGGTGGTTAACCATGCCTGGTAACCATCACGCGTGATTTTCATTGCCGGTGGGAATGCGGCAGCCCGACTCCTTTTCTCCAGGGAAGAGCATTGTGGAACGTTGTTCTTGAGATACAGCACTTCCTGAATATAACGGTAGCTGTATGACAATCGACGCATTTCCAGCAAATGTTCTTCTCCGCAAGGTACTCCCTGAAAAGTTTCAATTTTGCGTAATGCTTTTTTCGCCTGATCGCCGACTCTTTCCGTACGTAAAGCGACCCTGTTGGTGAAGGAGTCAAGTTCATCAATAAATTTCGTTTCGACCTGACGATGCGCCAGCCACAGGCTTAAACCAACAGGCGCAAGGATGGACAGAATAAGCACACCTGTCATCAGACCTATCAGATATCGTGTTGTCACAGTGATGTCCTTATTAACACAGCGTATGGAAAGTATATCTGAAAGCCAAAAAAGCTATTCGATGGGTATCATATATTTAGGGCCATTTATCATCTTGTTAATTACCCATAGTACAAATCAGGTTGAGATATGTACGGGAGTGGTGTATTTTTTTAGTTATGTTATAACGTAACAATTTGAGGTAATCATGAAACCGGATATCCATCCTTTTTATCGTACCGTGGTGTTTCACGACACCAGTGCCAATGAGTACTTTAAGGTTGGTTCGACCATTAAAACAGAACGTGAGATTGAGTTTGAGGGCCAGGTGTACCCATACGTTACCCTTGATATCTCTTCTAAGTCTCACCCGTACTATACCGGAAAACAAAAAACCTTCGATAACGAAGGTAGCGCGGCGCGTTTCCAGAAACGTTTTGGCCATTTCATTGGCGCTAAGCGAGGTTAAGATGCAGGTACTCAATTCACTTCGTAGTGCAAAACAACGACATCCTGACTGCCAGATTGTCAAACGCAAAGGGCGCTTGTACGTCATCTGCAAAACGAATCCGCGATTTAAAGCGGTACAGGGTCGGAAGAAAAGACTTTAGTTATTTTGCCAACATCACTGGGACTCAAGTGCGTGCCATTCGGGTACGCACTTTTTTTATTAGCGATTACTGACTGGTCTGTGCACGGGTCAGGGTGAAGATGTCGTAGAAAGAGAGTTCGCCTTTACGTGTCATCATTTTTTGCAGTTGTGCTTTATGCTCACTATCTACCCGAGGAGAGTGCAGTATGGTATCGATGAGTGAGGATGGAACAAAACGTGTGTTGTACCATTCGCCGTTATAGCAGACTCTGAAATCCAGTACGTCAATATCCTCAAAGCGATAACGCGGTGCCACGTCAAAAAAGAAAAAACCATTCAGTATTACGAACAGTACCACCAGCAACCATACTGAATCGACCAGTGTTTCTGATTGCAGCATAACCGCCAGCGTAGCAAACCAGGCAATATACATGCCGATAAATAACCCAGGATGTTTGCGAATGAAGCTGATGCTAAAGCGCGGTCTGTTGTCGCGCTTCTCGCGAATATTTAAGTCGTCGATTGTTTCGGTAAGCAGGCGCTGTATTTCTGTCATTTCTTGCCTTCGTGATGTCTTCAATAATCAGGAGGGATCGGCCTATTTTAAGAGGGGATCCTGTCTGAAAAAAGTAACAGATTAACCACAATTTAGCATAACAGTTACATTTCTGTTCACAGCGTTTTGATGACCCGCGCAGGATTACCCCCAACTACGGTATTTGCCGGGACGCTTTTGGTTACTACGGCACCTGATGCAACAACGACGTTGTCACCCAGAGTTACGCCAGGATTTATCACGGCTCGCCCACCTATCCAGACGTTATTCCCGATAGTCACCGGTTTTCCCAGTTCCTTACCACTGTTGCGCTCATCGGCATCCAGCGAGTGGGTTGCGGTATAGATATGGACTCCCGGTGCAAGCATACAGTTATTGCCAATATGGATCGGGCAGACATCAAGCATGACGCAGTCGAAATTGGCATAGAATTCTTTGCCGAGGTAGATGTTATAGCCGTAATCGCAACGAAATGTAGGTTCGATATAAGCTCCCTCGCTTTGACCCAACAGGTCATGCAGAATAGCCTGCCGCTTATGTTGTTCATCGGGGGCGGTGAAATTATATCGATGGATCAGTTGGCGTGCGCGAAGCCGATCTTTGCGTAAAGTATCGTCTGCCGGGCGATACAATTCGCCGGCGATCATCTTTTGCTTTTCCTCACTCATTGCGCATTTTCCTGTTTGCTGATGGTTAATCTCAGTACACTAAAACGCAATGCAATTAAGGGGAACGTTCCCGGTACTTCTGTGTGATCACTGTCACATGATTAGAGTTAAGTAATAGTTAGAAACGAGAAAACGGTCAGTCAGACAAACAAATGTACCGCTATACCTGACTTAACCTCGTGAGCAATTAGCGAATGAATTTCCAAACGGAAGTTGGGATCTTGTCGTACAGCTTATTCATGGTCAATTCAGCAAGACGATGATCTGCTGCTGAGTAAAATACAGCCAGTTCATTGTCAGACAATTCATATTTATTTTTCTCAATAACGCGTTCAAGTGTGTCTATTGTCTGGCAGCGTCGCAGGCGCATCAAATAATCAGTTTTAGTTAATGGTTTATCGGACATAACTCTTACCTATGATTGTAATAATTTTTAACAAGACAAACTTACAGGATTAGCCCTGGTGGCATTGACAAAACAGCGAAACAACCGATTACCGGACTTTCGCCATTTCTGTAGATCCTGCGTATTAATACCATAACTGCTGAACAACATAAAAGTGTCATCCAGGTATTCATCAATCTGAGCGATCAGCTTATTGTCCTCATTGTACTTAATTTTATAATTAAGTGCGAAGGTTGCAATATGCTCTATCAGTTCATTGAGCTGCAAGCTGGTTGCTGAAGTCGGGTCATTAACCCAACCATGGTTGCTTTGTTCAAGGTTTGCAAGACAGTCATGATACAGGGTTTCACAGAGAAATTTAAGCTGTGCGATATCATGTCTTTTGGGTGAGTATTCATCCATAACGCATCCCCTTCTTAGAGGCTTAACTAACCGAACACCTTTCGGGATGGATACAACAAACTACTTGGAACTTGCCCGCGACTCCTGATGGTTTAACTATAATCTACTCTAAAAAAGATTTCATCGTCGTATCACGAAAAATTACATTTACGGCAAATTATGATGCAGTTCCATTTTTACACTTTAACTGATAAATACAGGTATTCGAAATGGAACAATTTCTTTATTGTTCGGGCAATCATCAGGTTATCTTGTTTAGGTTTAGCAACAAAAGGCAACAGTCTACAATGCAATGAGTGACTAGGATTAATCTTAATATTTATTAAAGTAAATAAGAAACCTCAGGATTCTTTAAGAATAGCCTTTAAGCCTACAGGGATTATATCGCTTATTTACCTTACAGAAAATAAACGAAATCACAATAAGCTCAATTTATGATTTTTTCAAAAAAAAGGCCGCTTGCGCGGCCTTATCTTTAGCAATGAATCAATGATGATCAACCGGGTGGCTGTGTTCAACATCTTCATTCTTGCGGCTAAAGCGGCGGCGGACCACCACAAAGAACACCGGAACGAAGAAGATAGCCAACACGGTTGCAGTGACCATCCCGCCCATTACACCTGTACCAACGGCGTTCTGCGCGCCACTACCCGCGCCAGAGCTGATAACCAGCGGCATAACACCCAGAATAAAGGCCAGTGACGTCATCAGGATCGGACGTAAACGCATACGAACAGCATCCAGCGTCGCCTCAACCAGACCTTTACCCTCTTTATCCATCAAGTCTTTGGCGAATTCGACGATAAGTATCGCGTTCTTCGCCGACAACCCAATGGTTGTGAGCAGGCCTACCTGGAAGTAAACGTCGTTGGTTAAGCCGCGCAAAGTCGCTGCCAGCAACGCACCGATAACCCCCAGTGGAACCACCAGCATAACAGAGAACGGAATTGACCAGCTCTCATACAGCGCCGCCAGACACAGGAAGACGACAATCAGTGAAATGGCATACAGGGCAGGGGCCTGGTTGCCAGACAGTCGTTCCTGGTAGGACATACCAGTCCAGTCATAACCGATACCGGATGGCAATTTGCTGGCCAGTTGCTCCATCATCGCCATAGCTTCACCCGTACTTTTACCTGGTGCGGCCTGGCCCAGAATTTCCATGGAAGGCAGACCGTTATAGCGTTCCAGACGCGGCGAGCCATATTCCCAACGCGAGGAAGAGAACGCGGAGAACGGTACCATTTGTCCATCGCTACCGCGGACATACCAGTTTCCAATATCTTCCGGCAACATACGGTATTTGGCTTCAGACATGACGTAAACTTTCTTCACACGACCACGGTCGATGAAGTCATTCACGTAGCTTCCGCCCCATGCTGCACCCAGTGTTGTATTAATATCACTAATGGAGACACCCAGAGCCTGCGCTTTTTCCTGATCGATATCGATCTTGAATTGCGGAGTATCTTCCAGACCGTTAGGACGTACGCCAACTAACAGATCAGGATGTTTCGCCACTTCACCGAACAGCTGGTTACGAGCCTGGGTCAGTTTTTCATGGCCCAGTCCGGCCTGGTCAATTAACTGAAAGTCAAAGCCTGTTGCTGTACCCAGCTCAACAATCGCCGGCAGGTTAAAGGCAAAGACCATTGCGTCTTGAATTTTCGAGAATGCCGCCATCGCACGACTTGTAATCGCTTCGACCTTATTCTCTTCGCCTGGACGTTCACTCCAGTCTTTCAATGACACGAACGCAATACCGGTGTTCTGACCACGTCCCGCAAAACCGAAGCCGTTAACGGCAAAGACCGATTCAACGTTCGCTTTTTCTTTGGTCAGATAGTAATCCGTCATTTCGTCCAGCACTTTCTGGGTACGCTCTTGCGTTGCACCCGCAGGCAACTGAGCCATGGACAGGAATACCCCCTGGTCTTCATCCGGCAAGAAGGAGCTTGGCAGACGAACGAACAGATAGGCCATGCCCACCACGATGATCAGATACAGCGCCAGATAACGACCCGTGCTGCGCAGAATGCCGCCTACACTGTCGGTATAGTGGTTCGTGCTCTTGTCGAACATGCGGTTGAACCAACCGAAGAAACCTTTCTTGCCTTCTCCGTGATCGCCCTTAGCAATCGGTTTGAGCATGGTTGCGCAAAGAGCAGGGGTCAGGATCAGTGCCACCAGTACCGACAACGCCATCGCAGAAACAATGGTGATGGAGAACTGACGGTAAATCGCCCCGGTAGAGCCACCGAAGAATGCCATCGGAATAAATACCGCTGACAGCACCATCGCGATACCCACCAGTGCGCCCTGAATCTGGCCCATTGATTTACGCGTCGCTTCTTTTGGCGGTAGTCCTTCCTCGGACATGACACGTTCAACGTTCTCGACCACAACGATGGCATCATCCACCAGCAGGCCGATGGCGAGCACCATCCCGAACATCGTCAGGGTATTTATCGAGAAGCCGAAAATGGCAAGGACCGCAAAGGTACCCAACAATACGACCGGTACGGCAATAGTCGGAATCAACGTCGCGCGGAAGTTCTGCAGGAACAGATACATAACCAGGAACACGAGGATGATTGCTTCTGCCAGTGTTTTCACTACTTCGTGAATAGAGATTTTTACGAACGGTGTAGTGTCATACGGGTAAACAATTTTCAGGCCTGACGGGAAGAACGGTTCCATCTTCACCAGTTCAGCGCGAATAGCCGCAGCAGTATCCAGAGCGTTCGCACCGGTTGCCAGTTTGATACCCAAACCAGACGCAGGTTTACCGTTGAACTTCGCAATGATGTCGTAGTTTTCACCGCCCAGCTCAATCTTCGCTACATCGCGCAGACGAACCTGGGAACCGTCCTGGTTCACTTTCAGCAGAATTTTGCCAAACTCATCGGTAGAGGTCAGACGCGTTTGAGCAATAATAGAGGCGTTCAGTTGCTGGCCTTTCACCGGTGGCGTACCACCAAGCTGACCGGCTGCAACCTGGGCGTTCTGTGCTTTAATCGCGGTAATCACATCAACCGGCGTAAGCTGGTATTTGTTCAGCTCAGTCGGATCCATCCAGATACGCATTGCGTACTGAGAACCGAACAGCTGTACGTCACCAACACCCGAGGTACGGCTGATAGCGTCTTTCATGTTAGCGGCGACGTAATCCGAAATATCTTCCTGCGTCATCGTGCCGTTGGTGTTGATAACACCAACAACCATCAGGAAGCTACTGGATGACTTCTCAACGCTAACCCCTTGCTGTTGTACTTCCTGAGGCAGCAACGGCATCGCCAACTGCAGTTTGTTCTGCACCTGTACCTGGGCGATATCCGCATCAGTACCAGACTGGAAGGTGAGGGTGATCTGCACGGTACCCGTGGAGTCACTGTTTGAGGACATGTACATCAGGTTATCGATACCGTTCATATTCTGTTCGATAACCTGCGTAACAGTATCCTGTACTGTTTTTGCATCAGCGCCAGGGTAGGTCGCGGAGATCGTCACTGCAGGTGGTGCAATAGTAGGATATTGCGCCACCGGCAATTTGAGGATCGCGAGCCCCCCTGCCAACATGATGATTATGGCGATCACCCACGCAAATATGGGGCGATCGATAAAGAAATTAGGCATGTCTTAACGGCTCCTGTTTAAGTTAAGACTTGGACTGTTCAGGCTGGTTACCGCTTGCGGCTTGCTGGTTATTATCAGCGGTGACTTCCTGCGCTTTTACCTGTGCGCCAGGACGTACTTTTTGCAGCCCACTTACAATCACGCGGTCGCCCGGCTTAAGTCCTTCAGTGACCAGCCATTTATTGCCAATCGCTTGTGCTGCCACAATTTGGCGGGTTTCCACTTTGTCATCCGCACCGATAACTAATGCGCTGGCATCACCACGCGGCGTACGGGTAACGCCCTGCTGAGGTACAAGTAATGCGGTCGGATTGGTCCCTTCTTCCAGACGTGCACGGACAAACATACCCGGCAGTAAGGTGTGATCCGGGTTAGGGAAGATTGCGCGTAACGTAATCGACCCGGTGGTTTGATCAACCGTCACGTCAGAAAACTCCAGCGTACCGGACTGCGGGAATTTAATTCCGTCGCTGGTGACCAGTTCGACTTTTGCTTTACCGTTCTCTTGTTTCAGCGTGCCATTCGCCAGCTCTTGTTTCAGGCGCAGGAAATCGTTGCTTGACTGCGTCACGTCGACATAGATTGGATCCAACTGCTGAACGGTTGCCAGTGCGGTCGCCTGACCGTTTTGCACCAGAGCACCTTCAGTGACCGATGACTTACCAATGCGGCCGCTGATTGGCGATGTGACTTTGGTATAGGCCAGATTGATACGAGCAGTTTCTACTGCCGCTTTAGCTGCAACAACGGCGGCATTCGCCTGTTGTGCATCTGCCTGCGCGCTATCGTAATCCTGTTGACTGATGTACTTGGTACCCAACAATTTCTGATAACGTTTAACCGTCAGCTGAGCGATATTTGCCGCTGCTTGTGCTTTGGCCAGATCGCCTTTTGCGCTTTCATACGCGGCCTGGTAAGTAGCAGGATCAATCTGATAGAGAGACACACCCGCTTCGATGTCACCACCTTCTGTGAAATTACGCTTCAGGATAATGCCGCTGACCTGAGGGCGAACTTCCGCAATGCGGTAAGCACTGGTGCGACCCGGGAGTTCAGTTGTGATCTGTAGAGGTTCAGTTTTGAGCGTCACAACTCCAACTTCTGGCATCTGCTGGCCCCCTTGTTGGGCCTGTTTGTCGTCACATCCTGTTAGCGCTAAGCTGCCTGAGAGCATCAGAACGACTGCCAGAGGCGTTAACCCTCTGTTTTTGTTCATATGTAAACCTCGAGTGTCCGATTTCAAATTGATCAATGGCTTAAAGCCCATAAACCCATTGCTGCGTTTATATTATCGTCGTGCTATGGTACATACATTCACAAATGTATGTAAATCTAACGCCTGTAAATTCACCGACATATGGCACGAAAAACCAAACAACAAGCGCAGGAAACACGTCAGCACATTCTGGATGTCGCTCTGCGTCTGTTTTCGCAACAAGGGGTATCATCCACCTCGCTCGCGGAGATCGCAAAAGCTGCTGGCGTCACTCGCGGTGCAATCTATTGGCATTTCAAAAACAAGTCGGATTTATTCAGTGAAATCTGGGATCTGGCAAAACCCAATATTGATGAACTAGAGACTGAGTATCAGGCAAAATTCCCCGACGATCCACTATCAGTATTAAGAGAAATTTTAGTTTACGTTCTTGAAGCTACCGTGACAGAAGAACGCCGGCGTTTATTGATGGAGATTATATTCCACAAATGCGAATTTGTCGGGGAAATAGCTGCTTTTCAAATGGCGCAACGCAGCCTGTGTCTTGAAAACTATGACCGTATTGAACAAACGTTACGTCACTGTATGAACGCAAAAATGTTGCCAGAGAATCTGAACACGCGCCGTGTAGCGGTCTTAATGCGCAGCTACCTTTCCGGGATTATAGAAAACTGGTTGTTCGCCCCGGAATCTTTTGACCTGAAAAAAAACGCACGTGAATACGTCGCAGTGCTGCTGGAAATGTGCCTTCTTTGCCCAACGCTGCGAGTGCCGGAAACAAGCTAACCCCTCGATTTCAGTCCAGGAATTTTCCTGGACATTTTCCCTGGCGCTATTCTGTCTGTCAGCGCCGTGATATTCTAGCCGCTTGACTATTTTCGGTCACTTTCCGGTTAGAAACGTTCATTCTCATGACTATGTTGCAGCTTTATAAACGCTCAAAGCATCTTATTGCTATTACCACTTTATTCTTCATTATTTTGCTGTCTTGTCAGTCATCCGCATTTGCGCGAGCGCAACAGAATGGTGAACTGCCGACGAAAGCGGATATCCAGAGCCAACTGGATGCGCTGAGTAAGCAAAAAGATCTTTCCGCGCAGGATAAACTGGTTCAGCAGGATCTTATCGAGACCCTCGCCACGCTGGATAAGATTGACCGCGTGAAGGATGAGACCGTTCAGCTTCGCCAGAAAGTTGCCCAGGCGCCAGAGAAAATGCGCCAGGCGACGGAGGCGTTAAATTCGCTCAGTGATGTCGATAATGACGATGAAACGCGAAAAACGCTGAGCACGCTCTCTTTACGACAACTTGAAACACGCGTCGCTCAGGTGCTGGATGACCTGCAAAGCTCGCAAAACGATCTGGCGGCTTACAACAGCCAACTGGTCTCGTTGCAGACGCAGCCTGAGCGTGTACAAAATGCGATGTACACCGCATCACAGCAAATGCAGCAAATCCGCAATCGCCTGGATGGTACCAACGTCGGTGAAGCGGCATTACGCCCCAGCCAGCAGGTTCTGCTGCAGGCGCAGCAAGCGCTACTCAATGCGCAGATCGATCAGCAGCGTAAAAGTCTGGAAGGCAACACGGTTTTGCAGGACACCTTGCAGAAACAACGTGATTATGTGACAGCCAACAGCAACCGACTTGAACATCAGTTACAGCTCCTGCAGGAAGCGGTGAACAGCAAACGGCTGACGCTCACCGAAAAGACGGCGCAGGAAGCGGTAACGCCCGATGAAGCTGAACGTATCCAGACCAATCCGCTAGTCAAACAAGAACTTGAGGTCAACCATCAGCTAAGCCAGCGTCTGATTTCCGCCACCGAAAACGGCAATGCGCTGATGCAGCAAAATATCAAGGTCAAAAACTGGCTTGATCGGGCGATGCAGTCTGAACGCAACATTAAAGAACAAATTGCTGTTCTGAAAGGTAGTCTGCTGCTGTCGCGTATTCTGTATCAACAACAGCAAACATTACCCTCAGCGGATGAACTTGCTGATATGACCAATCGGATCGCCGATTTGCGTCTGGAACAATTCGAGGTTAACCAGCAGCGTGACGCGTTGTTTCAGAATGACGCTTTTGTCGCCAAACTGGAGGAAGGGCACACCAGCGAAGTGAACACTGAAGTTCATGATGCCTTGCTCCAGGTCGTGGATATGCGCCGTGAGCTGCTGGACCAACTGAATAAGCAATTGGGTAATCAGCTGATGATGGCCATTAACCTGCAGATTAACCAGCAGCAGTTAATGAGCGTATCGAAAAATCTGAAAGGGATCCTGACCCAGCAAATCTTTTGGGTTAACAGTAACCGTCCGATGGACTGGGACTGGATCAAAGCCTTCCCTCAAACGTTAAAAGATCAGTTCAAGTCGATGAAAATCACGGTGAACTGGGAGAAAGCCTGGCCAGCGGTATTTATTGCTTTTCTGGCGGGGCTACCGCTGTTGTTGATTGCCGGACTAATTCGCTGGCGTTTGAAATGGTTGAAAGCGTACCAGGAAAAACTCGCTGCTGCGGTAGGTAACTTGCGTAATGACAGTCAGCTCAATACGCCAAAAGCGATACTGATTGATCTGATTAGAGCGTTACCTGCATGCCTGATTATCCTTGCCGTTGGTCTGATCCTGCTTACCATGCAACTGAACGTCAGCGATCTGTTGTGGGCATTCAGTAAGAAGATGGCTATTTTCTGGCTGGTGTTTGGTTTGTGCTGGAAAGTACTGGAAAAAGATGGCGTGGCGATCCGCCACTTCGGTATGCCTGCGAAACAGACCAGCCACTGGCGTCGCCAGATTGTGCGCATTAGTCTGGCATTATTGCCGCTGAACTTCTGGTCAGTGGTTGCTGAACTCTCGCCGCTTAATCTGATGGACGACGTTCTCGGACAGGTCGTCATTTTCCTGAACCTGTTGCTGATCGCCTTCCTTGTATGGCCAATGTGTCGCGAAAGCTGGCGTGATAAAGAGTCGCATGGTCTGCGCCTGGTCACTATTACCGTGCTGTCGATTATCCCGATTGCGTTAATGGTGCTGACGGCTACCGGTTATTTCTATACCACGCTGCGCCTGTCTGGGCGCTGGATTGAAACGGTCTATCTGGTCATTGTCTGGAACCTGCTGTATCAGACTGTACTGCGTGGGCTGAGCGTGGCCGCACGTCGCATTGCCTGGCGCCGTGCATTAGCGCGCCGTCAGAACCTGGTAAAAGAAGGGGCCGAAGGCGCTGAACCGCAGGAAGAACCGACCATTGCGCTGGAGCAGGTTAACCAGCAAACGCTGCGTATTACTATGCTACTGATGGTTGCTCTGTTTGGCGTTCTGTTCTGGGCAATTTGGTCCGATCTGATCACCGTGTTCAGCTACCTCGACAGCATCACGCTCTGGCATTACAACGGTACAGAGGCCGGGGCCGCAGTCGTGAAAGATGTCACCATGGGCAGCCTGCTGTTTGCGATAATTGCGTCAATGGTGGCATGGGCGCTGATCCGCAACTTGCCCGGACTGTTAGAAGTGTTAGTGCTCTCACGACTCAAAATGCGTCAGGGCGCATCTTATGCCATCACTACGATCCTCAATTACGCAATCATTGCTATCGGCGCGATGACGGTGTTCGGATCGCTCGGGGTGTCGTGGGATAAACTACAGTGGCTGGCTGCGGCCTTGTCGGTCGGTCTCGGTTTTGGCTTGCAGGAGATCTTCGGTAACTTTGTCTCGGGCCTGATCATTCTGTTTGAACGCCCGGTCCGTATTGGCGATACGGTCACGATTGGGACGTTCTCTGGTACGGTAAGTAAGATTCGCATTCGTGCAACCACCATCACCGACTTTGATCGCAAAGAGGTGATCATTCCGAACAAAGCGTTTGTAACGGAACGTCTGATCAACTGGTCGCTCTCTGATACCACCACACGCCTGGTGATCCGTATTGGGGTTGCTTATGGCTCAGATCTGGACAAGGTGAAGAAGGTGCTGCTGCAGGCGGCGCAGGAACATCCGAAAGTGATGCATGATCCGGAACCGGCGGTGTTCTTTACCGCCTTTGGTGCCAGCACGCTGGATCATGAGCTGCGATTATATGTTCGTGAACTGCGCGATCGCAGCCATACGGTGGATGAACTTAACCGCGCGGTTGACCGTCTGTGCCGTGAAAACGATATTGATATCGCCTTTAACCAACTCGAAGTTCATCTGCATAACGCCAAAGGTGACACAGTGACTGAAGTTAAACGTGACTTCAAAGGTGATGACCCGACACCGGCTGTGGGGTGATAAGTAAACGCCTTATCTGGCCTACGAAGTGCAATAATTCTGGACTCGTAGGCCGATACCAACAGATTCAGCTCTTTTTATGATGCAGGGAGCTGCTGTATTTTCTTTTCGTAATCCCGCTTAACAATCTCCAGCGCTTTCAGTACGGTTTCAGGCGCAACCTGATGCTCTTCCAGAAGCATAATTAAATCGACAGCCAGTTTGATGTCGTCCGGGGCGTTCTCAAGTGACATAATTTCTCCGGGGTTAACGGGTTAAACGCGCCAGCACGTTTTCTATTCTTTCCAGCGCATGACGACAGCGCGCCAGACGCGCTTCGAAAGCTTCCACTTCACGATGCAGTTTTTGCTGTTCTTCAAAGCCTGTAGCCTGAGCCAGACGCTCTTTGCGTTCACGCGTCATCTCGATCAGACGGCGCTCAAACTCCTGGTGCTGGACGCGCTTGCGCTGCCAGCGAGCGAGCCCAGGGGAGGCACTGTCCCACTCCCTGAGCGACCAGGTAGCAGTTTCGCGCATAATAGCCTCTAACTGTGAGGCAAGGTGTTCCGCAAGCCAGGTAATTTGTGGTAGTTGTTGCTGTTCAACCGCGTGGCGCAGTGCGATGAGATTCGCGCTAGCTTCATCCAGACAGGCCTGCAACAGCGTACTGCGCGTGCGAAAAAGATGGCGATCAAAACGGGCGCTGAGTGTTGCGTGGTGCGCCAGTGGTGCGCAAAGTTGTTGCAGGCTGTTGAACTGGCTTTCGAGCTTCTGTAACAGCATGACGGTTTTCACGATAACACTCCGATGAAAATGAGAACTGTTATGCTAAAGTAGCGATTCTCTGTGTTAAGTACTTAAACTATGCAACGCATTATTCTAATCATCATTGGCTGGATAGCGGTAGTGCTGGGAACGCTGGGTGTGGTATTGCCATTATTGCCCACTACGCCGTTTATCCTGCTGGCTGCCTGGTGTTTTGCCCGCTCATCGCCGCGTTTTCACGACTGGCTGCTCTACCGTTCATGGTTCGGCGGCTATCTGCGCCACTGGCAAAAACACCGTGCGATGCCTCCGGGGGCAAAGCCGCGCGCTATATTGTTGATATTGGTTACATTTGGCATCTCGCTGTGGCTGGTTAATATGATGTGGGTGCGTGGATTACTGTTGGTTATTCTCGCCTGTTTATTGATTTTCATGTGGCGGATACCGGTGATTGATGAAAAGCAACAAAAGCACTGAAGCGCAATAATGCCAGTTGCAATTGTCTCACGCAGCCAGTAAATTTGACCGTTTTCGAGCACAGGCGCAGGCGGTCAAAGGTTAAACAAATGTAACCTTTGCTCTTATATAGACACAAAATCATTCAAGTTGCGTCGAAACGGCAACTGAATGAATCCCCGAAGCTTACATCAGTAAGTGCCTGGGATGAATGAAGGCAGCCAACAAAGAGGCAGCTTGAAGGATAAAGTGTATAGTGCGCCGTGAAGCAATACTGTATTAATCAGGCACAAACTTATGACCGCGACTGCACAGCAGCTTGAGTTTCTCAAAAATAGCATCAAAAGCATCAACGACTACCCAAAACCTGGCATTCTTTTTCGTGATGTCACCAGCTTGCTGGAAGACCCGAAAGCGTATGCACTCAGCATTGAACTGTTAGTTGAACGCTACAAAAATGCGGGCATTACTAAAGTTGTCGGCACCGAAGCGCGTGGCTTCCTGTTTGGCGCACCGGTAGCGTTGGGGTTAGGCGTTGGTTTTGTACCCGTACGTAAACCGCGTAAGCTTCCACGTGAAGTGATTGCTGAGAGCTATGAGCTTGAATACGGCACCGATCAGCTGGAAATCCATGTTGATGCCATCAAGCCGGGTGACAAAGTACTGGTAGTGGACGATTTGCTGGCAACCGGCGGAACAATTGAAGCAACAGTGAAGCTGATCCGTCGTCTGGGTGGTGAAGTCACCGATGCGGCTTTTATCATCAACCTGTTCGATCTGGGCGGTGAACAGCGCCTGGAAAAACAGGGATTGACCTGCTACAGCCTGGTTCCGTTCCCGGGACACTGATTTCGGACGATCTTTTATCGGCCAAAGTAATACCGAGACACACAACCTCGCCGTCTGCGCGAGGTTGTGTTAGCATTACCCCCTTGTGAATCCACCCTCCAGCCTTTCAGAGCCTGCCAATGAGTTATCAGGTCTTAGCCCGAAAATGGCGCCCACAAACCTTTGCTGACGTCGTCGGCCAGGAACATGTGCTGACGGCACTGGCGAACGGCTTGTCGTTAGGGCGTATTCATCATGCTTATCTTTTTTCCGGCACCCGTGGCGTCGGAAAAACCTCTATCGCCCGTCTGCTGGCGAAGGGACTCAACTGTGAAACCGGCATTACCGCTACACCTTGCGGTGTGTGTGACAACTGTCGTGAAATTGAGCAGGGGCGTTTTGTCGATTTGATTGAAATTGACGCCGCGTCTCGTACTAAGGTCGAAGACACTCGCGATCTGCTGGATAACGTTCAGTATGCGCCGGCGCGTGGCCGCTTTAAGGTCTATTTGATCGATGAAGTGCACATGCTGTCGCGCCACAGTTTTAATGCGCTACTTAAAACGCTCGAAGAACCGCCTGCACACGTTAAGTTCCTGCTGGCGACTACCGATCCGCAGAAGTTGCCGGTTACTATTCTGTCTCGCTGCCTGCAATTCCACCTTAAAGCGCTGGATGTCGAACAAATTCGCCATCAGCTTGAACATATCCTCAATGAGGAAAACATCACCCACGAACCACGCGCACTGCAGCTGTTATCTCGTGCTGCAGACGGTAGCCTGCGCGATGCGCTGAGTCTGACCGATCAGGCGATTGCCAGCGGTGATGGGCAGGTCACGACTCAGGCAGTGAGCGCGATGCTCGGCACGCTTGATGACGACCAGGCGCTTTCTCTGGTTGAAGCTGTTGTGGCAGGGAATGGCGAGCGTGTTATGGCGCTGGTGAATGATGCCGCCGCTCGCGGAATTGAATGGGAAACGTTGCTGGTTGAGATGTTGACCCTGCTTCACCGTATTGCGATGGTTCAGCTATCGCCTGCGGCATTGAGCAGCGATATGGCTGCCATTGAACAGCGTATGCGTGATCTGGCACGCACTGTACCGCCGACCGATGTGCAGCTTTACTACCAGACCCTGTTAATCGGGCGCAAAGAGCTTCCGTATGCGCCGGACAGACGAATGGGTGTAGAAATGACGCTGCTGCGTTCGTTAGCTTTTCATCCGCGAGTTCCGTTACCGGAACCTGAAGTACCGCAACAGTCATTTGCGCCCGCTGCACCTACCGCGGTGATGACACCGACGCAGGTCCCTGTACAGCAGTCTGCACCTGCACCTGCACATTCGGATGTACCGTTATCTGACGCTACCAGCCGGGTTCTTGCCGCGCGCAACCAACTGCAGCGAGCTCAGGGAGCAACCAAAACAAAAAAGAGTGAACCGGCAGCCGCTCCCCGCGCGCGGCCGGTGAATAATGCTGCGCTGGAAAGACTGGCTTCGGTGTCGGAACGTGTTCAGGCTCGTCCGGCAGCGTCTGCGCTGGAGCAGACTCCGGCGAAAAAAGAAGCCTATCGCTGGAAAGCAACCAATCCGGTAGCAGAAGTAAAAGAGGTTGTTGCCACACCGAAAGCGTTGAAAAAAGCGCTGGAGCATGAAAAAACGCCGGAGCTGGCCGCTAAGCTGGCAGCAGAAGCGATTGAGCGCGACCCCTGGGCCGCGCAGGTTAGCCAGCTTTCGCTACCCAAGCTGGTAGAGCAGGTGGCGCTTAATGCCTGGAAAGAAGAGAATGGCAATGTCGTTTGCCTGCACTTGCGTTCCACGCAGCGGCACCTCAATTCCAGTGGCGCACAGCAGAAACTTACGGAAGCATTGAGCGCCTTAATGGGCTCAGCAGTTGAATTGACCATCGTTGAAGATGATAATCCTGCGGTGCGAACGCCGCTGGAGTGGCGTCAGGCCATTTATGAAGAGAAACTCGCGCAGGCGCGTGAGTCGATTATTGCGGATAATAACATTCAGACGCTGCGTCGTTTTTTTGATGCGGACCTGGACGAAGAGAGTATTCGCCCCATTTGATCGTAAGCCATATCTCATGGTTTTATGGTCGTCATCCCTTAACGTGATTGAGAGAGAAGCCTATGTTTGGTAAAGGCGGTCTGGGTAACCTGATGAAACAGGCCCAGCAGATGCAAGAAAAAATGCAGCAGATGCAGGAAGAAGTCGCCAAGCTGGAAGTGACTGGCGAATCAGGCGCAGGTCTGGTTAAAGTGACCATCAATGGCGCGCACAACTGCCGTCGCGTGGAAATCGATCCTAGCCTGCTGGAAGACGACAAAGAGATGCTGGAAGATCTGGTTGCTGCGGCATTCAATGATGCGGCACGTCGCATTGAAGAGACCCAGAAAGAGAAAATGGCCTCTGTTTCTTCCGGTATGCAACTGCCTCCTGGCTTTAAGATGCCGTTCTGATGCAAACCAGCCCGCTGTTAACTCAGCTTATGGAAGCACTGCGCTGTCTGCCGGGCGTAGGCCCGAAGTCAGCGCAGCGCATGGCGTTCACGCTGCTACAGCGCGATCGCAGCGGCGGGATGCGTCTGGCGCAAGCGTTAACGAAGGCGATGTCGGAAATCGGTCACTGTGCTGATTGCCGCACCTTCACAGAGCAAGAAGTATGTAGCATCTGCGCGAATCCGCGTCGCAAGGAAAATGGTCAAATTTGCGTGGTTGAGAGTCCGGCGGACATCTATGCCATTGAGCAAACAGGGCAATTTTCCGGGCGTTATTTCGTGCTGATGGGACACCTGTCGCCGCTGGATGGTATCGGGCCTGATGATATCGGGCTTGACCGTCTGGAACAGCGTCTGGCGTCTGAGCAAATCAATGAAGTTATCCTTGCGACCAATCCGACGGTCGAAGGAGAGGCTACCGCCAACTATATTGCCGAGCTTTGCATGCAGTATGACGTTGAAGCCAGCCGTATCGCTCATGGCGTACCGGTAGGCGGCGAGCTGGAAATGGTTGACGGCACTACGTTGTCCCATTCTCTTGCCGGACGGCATAAGATTCGTTTTTAATCAATCGGGAGCAAAAATTTTTGCTCCCGCTTGAAATACCCCTCCGCTATCCCCATCTCCCTCTCAACGCTTTTTTACCTTGTAATTGGCATTGAGGTATTTTCGACATGAAAGGACAAGAAACTCGTGGTTTTCAGTCAGAAGTAAAACAGCTTCTGCACCTGATGATCCATTCTCTGTATTCCAATAAAGAAATCTTCCTGCGTGAGCTTATCTCTAACGCCTCTGATGCGGCAGACAAGCTGCGTTTTCGCGCGCTGTCTAACCCGGACCTGTATGAAGGTGACGGCGAACTGCGTGTGCGTGTCTCCTTCGATAAAGATAAGCGTACGTTGACCATTGCCGATAACGGCGTGGGGATGAACCGTGATGACGTTATCGATCATCTGGGGACCATTGCTAAATCCGGTACCAAGTCTTTCCTCGAATCCATGGGATCCGATCAGGCTAAAGACAGCCAACTGATCGGCCAGTTCGGGGTGGGCTTCTACTCTGCATTTATTGTTGCTGACAAAGTTACCGTGCGGACCCGTGCGGCGGGCGACAAACCGGAAAACGGCGTGTTTTGGGAATCTGCTGGCGAAGGCGAGTATACCGTTGCGGACATTACCAAAGACGATCGCGGTACGGAAATCACTCTGCACCTGCGTGAAGGTGAAGATGAATTCCTTGATGACTGGCGCGTGCGCTCCATCATCAGCAAATATTCCGACCATATCGCACTGCCGGTAGAGATTGAGAAACAGGAAGAGAAAGACGGTGAAACCGTCGTTTCCTGGGAGAAAATCAACAAGGCGCAGGCGCTGTGGACGCGTAACAAGTCGGAAATCAAAGACGACGAGTACAACGAGTTCTACAAGCATATCGCGCACGATTTCACTGACCCACTGACCTGGAGCCACAACCGTGTGGAAGGTAAGCAGGAGTACACCAGCCTGCTGTATATCCCGTCTCAGGCGCCGTGGGATATGTGGAACCGCGATCATAAACACGGTCTGAAGCTGTACGTCCAGCGTGTATTTATCATGGACGACGCTGAGCAGTTCATGCCGAACTACCTGCGTTTTGTGCGCGGTCTGATAGATTCCAACGATCTGCCGCTCAACGTTTCCCGTGAGATCCTGCAGGACAGCAGCGTCACCCGTAACCTGCGCAGTGCGCTGACCAAGCGTGTGCTGCAAATGCTGGAAAAACTGGCGAAAGACGATGCAGAAAAATACCAGACCTTCTGGAAACAGTTTGGCCTGGTACTGAAAGAAGGTCCGGCGGAAGATCACGCCAATCAGGAAACTATCGCTAAACTGATGCGCTTCGCGTCCACACATACCGATTCCTCTGCACAAACGGTGTCGCTGGAAGACTATGTGTCACGCATGAAAGAAGGGCAGGAGAAAATCTACTACATCACTGCAGACAGCTATGCGGCAGCGAAGAGCAGCCCGCACCTGGAACTGCTGCGTAAGAAAGGCATCGAAGTCCTGCTGCTTTCTGACCGCATCGATGAGTGGATGATGAACTACCTGACCGAGTTCGACGGTAAAGCGTTCCAGTCTGTGGCTAAAGCTGACGAGTCCATCGACAAGCTGGCGGACGAAGTTGACGAATCGGCAAAAGAGGCGGAAAAAGCGCTGACGCCGTTCGTTGAGCGCGTGAAAACTCTGCTGGGCGATCGTGTAAAAGAAGTGCGTCTGACGCACCGTCTGACCGACACTCCGGCGATTGTCACTACCGACGCGGACGAAATGAGCACTCAGATGGCGAAATTGTTTGCCGCTGCGGGCCAGGCTGTACCGGAAGTGAAATATATCTTTGAACTCAATCCGGATCACGTGCTGGTAAAACGCACGGCAGATACCCAGGACGAAGCACAGTTTAAAGAGTGGGTTGAACTGTTGCTGGATCAGGCGCTGTTCGCTGAGCGCGGCACGCTGGAAGATCCTAACCAGTTTATCCGTCGTATGAATCAGCTGCTGGTTTCCTGATAGCTGTTCTTTAGTGCCGGATGGCGATTATCCGGCACAATGCCGAGTATTTTTGTAAGCCGGATTAAGGTGCGAGCACCTTAATCCGGCTTTTTACCTTCTGAAACCGCTCTTTTCTTAATTTTCCCGCCATTAACCGTTTCAGCGGCAAGCACCTTTCTTGAGCCAATTGCGTGATGGTGGTATCGTTTAGCGCTTTTTAAAAATATCGACAACCTTTAAGGGGATTTTCGTAATGCGTATCATTCTGCTTGGCGCTCCGGGCGCGGGTAAAGGAACTCAGGCTCAGTTCATCATGGAGAAGTACGGTATTCCGCAGATCTCCACCGGTGACATGCTGCGTGCTGCCGTGAAATCTGGCTCCGAGCTGGGCAAACAAGCGAAAGACATCATGGATGCCGGTAAACTGGTAACTGATGAGCTGGTGATCGCGCTGGTAAAAGAGCGTATCGCTCAGGAAGACTGCCGCAATGGTTTCCTGCTGGACGGCTTCCCGCGCACTATTCCGCAGGCTGACGCCATGAAAGAAGCGGGTATTGTTGTTGATTACGTTCTGGAATTCGCTGTACCGGACGAACTGATCGTTGACCGTATCGTAGGTCGTCGCGTTCATGCGGCCTCTGGTCGTGTCTATCACATCAAATTCAACCCGCCTAAAGTTGAAGGTAAAGACGACGTGACCGGCGATGAGCTGACCACCCGTAAAGATGACCAGGAAGAGACTGTGCGTAAGCGTCTGGTTGAATATCATCAGATGACTGCTCCGCTGATTGGTTACTACCAGAAAGAAGCGGAAGCGGGTAATACTAAATATGCGAAAGTAGACGGTACTCAGGCTGTTGCCGCCGTTCGCGCTTCTCTTGAAAAAATCCTCGGTTAAGTTTTACTGCAGTCAGTGCCGGATGGCGGTGTGAACACCTTATCCGGCCTACCGTTTTCGTGTAGGCCCGATAAACGTAGCGCCATCAGGCATATTCTTATTTTACCTCTTACAGCAATTAGTTCTTCTTCCTCGCTTTTCCGCTACAATTATCAACAATTTGAATCGATAAGAGGCGGTAATGCGTCAGACGAAAACCGGTATCCTGCTGGCTAATCTTGGCACCCCCGATGCCCCAACCCCCGAAGCCGTTAAACGCTATCTGCGTCAGTTTTTAAGCGATAAACGCGTGGTCGATACTTCCCGCCTGTTATGGTGGCCATTGTTGCGCGGTGTGATCCTGCCGCTGCGCGCGCCGCGCGTGGCAAAGTTGTACCAGTCCATCTGGATGGAAGATGGCTCGCCGTTGATGGTATACAGCAGGGCGCAGCAGCAGGCTCTGGCTGCACAGTTGCCGGATACCCCCGTTGCCCTGGGTATGAGCTACGGTTCCCCCTCGCTGGAAAGTGCAGTAGATGAACTGCTGGCGAATGGGGTCGAGCACATCGTAGTTTTAACGCTTTACCCGCAATATTCCTGCTCTACGGTGGCGGCGGTGTGGGACGAACTGGCGCGAATTTTAGCGCGTAAGCGGGGCATTCCCGGTATCTCCTTTATTCGCGATTATGCCGATGACAGCGCCTATATTGATGCGCTGGCTAAAAGCGCCCGTGACTCGTTTGCACGACATGGCGAACCCGATTTGCTGCTGCTTTCATACCACGGTATTCCGCAACGTTACGCCGATGAAGGTGATGATTATCCGCAACGCTGTCGCGACACCACGCGTGAGCTGGTGTCGGCCCTCGGTATGGCGCCGGAAAAAGTGATGATGACTTTCCAGTCCCGTTTTGGCCGGGAGCCGTGGCTGACGCCCTACACCGACGAAACGCTAAAAATGCTGGCGGAGAAAGGTACCGGTCATATCCAGGTTATGTGTCCGGGATTTGCGGCAGATTGTCTCGAAACGCTGGAGGAGATCGCGGTGCAAAACCGGGAAATATTCCTCGAGGCAGGTGGTAAAAAATATGAGTATATTCCGGCGTTGAATGCCGCACCGGAACATATCGAGATGATGCTGAAACTGACTGAAGCGTACCGCTAAAGCTGCGCCCTATAGAAATGCGCGCCATCCTGCAGGGCATCGTCGGCGGTTTTCATCATCCGCGAATAGTGCAGGAAGGCGTGCAGCATGCCGGGGTACATTTTGTACTGACAAGGCTGCTGGTGCGCCTGTAGCGTCTGATAGAGTAACCGACTGTCGTCGATCAGCGGATCGAACTCCGCACCTGCGATAAAACATGGCGGCACGTCGCGCGTCAGCTCATTGTTAAACAGGCAATAATAGGGTGATTCACGATCTTCAGTGCTACGCAGATACGCGTTCTCGTACATCTCCAGATCCTGATGAGTTAAGCCATCCCACTCTCCCCCCATCAGCCGGCGGCTAAGTGAATCGCGTAAACCGTAAAGCCCGTACCACAGCAGCACGCCTGTCACCTTGCCACATTCTATCTGCTTATCACGCAACCATAGTGCACTGGCGAGCGCCAGCATTGCGCCGGCAGAATCACCAGCAAAACCGATGTTACTCACATTAAGTGAGTACTCACGGGCGTGAAGATGGAAGTACTGACACACGGCGACAATTTCTTCGATGGCCTGCGGGAAGCGAGCCTCCGGTGACAGCGAATAGTCGATACCAATCACGGTACACTGGGTGTAGTGCGCCAGCAGACGCATAATGCGATCGTGTGTGTCGAGATTGCCAAGTATAAAACCCCCGCCATGCAGGTAGTACAGCGTGGCCTTGCTATAGGACTGCGGCGAATAGATGCGTGTGGTAACGGGGCTTTGTGCGGTAGAAATGACACACTCTCTGGTACTCATTTGTGGGCCATCGGCATTCCAGAACTGCCGTTCATGGATATAATGCTGACGTTGGGCCACAAAATCATCGGCGGCGGGCCACGGCGGCAGGTCATCACGATGAAAATTCACCACGGCTTTCATTTCGTCTGAAATTCTGTCAAGTACGGGGATCTTGTTATCTGGCTTCATAAAACGCTCCTTGTGAAGGGTGATTTATTGTAGAAACTGATGCCGGATAAACTGAGATCTCACCGTCTGATATTGAAACTTATGCCTCATCGCATGCGCAGTCAGGAATGTGCTACCATGCACCGCTTAGTTAACCACCCGTAAAATCGACCATGAAATTTCCCGGTAAACGTAAATCCAAACACTATTTTCCTGTCAACGCGCGCGATCCGTTGCTGCAACAAATTCAAACTGAAAACGAGACCAGCGCAGCCTGGGTGGTCGGTATTGATCAAACGCTGGTGGATATTGAAGCCAGAGTTGATGACGACTTTGTGAAACGTTATGGATTAAGCGCCGGGCATTCTCTGGTGATTGGTGATGATGTCGCAGAAGCGCTCTACCAGGAGCTGGTACGTGAAAATTTGATCACCCATCAGTTTGCAGGTGGAACCATCGGCAACACTATGCACAACTATTCGGTGCTGGCGGATGATCGCTCAGTACTGCTGGGCGTCATGTGCAGCAATATCGAAATTGGCAGCTACGCGTATCGCTATTTATGCAATACCTCCAGCCGCACAGATTTGAACTACCTCCAGGGTGTTGATGGCCCTATCGGTCGCTGCTTCACTCTGATTGGCGAATCCGGTGAGCGTACCTTTGCAATAAGCCCCGGGCATATGAATAAGCTGCGTGCGGATAGCATTCCTGAATCAGTGATTGCCGGTGCTTCTGCGCTGGTGCTGACATCGTATCTGGTGCGCTGTGAGCCGGGTGAGCCGATGCCGGAAGCAACCATGAAGGCGATTGAGTTTGCTAAAAAGCACAATGTTCCGGTGGTACTGACCCTGGGAACGAAATTCGTTATTGCTGATAACCCGCAATGGTGGCAGGAATTCCTGAAAGAGAATGTCTCAATTCTGGCTATGAATGAAGAAGAGGCTGAGGCGCTGACCGGTGAAAATGATCCGCTACTGGCTTCTGACAAGGCGCTGGACTGGGTGGATCTGGTGCTGTGTACTGCGGGACCCGTGGGGCTGTATATGGCCGGCTTCACGGAAGATGAGGTCAAACGCAAAACTCAGCATCCGCTGCTGCCGGGGGCCATTGCCGAATTCAATCAGTACGAGTTCAGCCGCGCGATGCGCTATAAAGATTGTACGAATCCGCTGCGCGTTTATTCGCACATTGCGCCGTACATGGGCGGGCCGGAAAAAATTATGAACACCAACGGGGCTGGTGATGGTGCATTGGCGGCATTGCTGCATGATATTACCGCCAACAGCTACCACCGCAGCAATGTACCGAACTCGAGTAAACACAAATACACCTGGCTGACTTATTCATCGTTAGCTCAGGTATGTAAATATGCTAATCGCGTGAGTTATCAGGTGCTGAATCAGCATTCTCCGCGCCTGACGCGGGGTCTGCCTGAACGTGAAGACAGCCTCGAAGAGTCTTACTGGGATCGTTAATCGAAGGGCCCGGTAGCGTTGAGTTTACCGGGCCTGCGTGTTTAACTGACTGGCATCCGGAGCATTAACCCGTGACCATTTCACCGGCAGGCGGCGTTTCGATCAGTTCGAGCATCGTACGTGCAATTTCACGCTCGCCCATCACTACCTGATTGGCTCCGCGCTCGGTGATGTACTCTACTTCATCGTCATAATGTGCGCGGGCGATAATCTCAATCGTCGGGCATTTCTCACGCGATGAAGCGACAATTTCACCCGCTTCATAACCATTCGGGATCGTCAGCAACAGCCAGCGAGCACAATCCAGGTGCGCCAGATTCATAATCTCTTCGTTAGCAGCATTTCCGAGAACGGCGCGGATCCCTCGTGCACGAAGTTCATCCACGCGGGTACGAGAGGTTTCGATAACCACCAGAGGAATACCCGCTGCCATCAATTTGTCACCCAACAGACTGCCGACGCGGCCATAACCAACCAGCAGGGCATGATTACAGATATCGACCGGGATTTGTTTCTCTTCTTCGATAGCTTCTTCGAGTGTCTGCTCTTCCAGCGTTTCGGTTTTTGCGAGGTATTTTTCCAGCACGGCGAACAGTACCGGGTTGAGCATAATGGAGAGGATCGCCCCGGCCAACACCAGGTTTTGTCCGGCCTGCGGCAACAGGTTAAGCGCCATTCCCAGCCCTGCCAGGATAAAGGCGAATTCACCAATTTGCGCCAGGCTGGTGGCAATGGTTAATGCCGTGCGCTGTGAGTGACCAAACAGGCGTACCAGGAAGTATGCGGCAACCGATTTACCAAATATGATAATGGCCAGGGTACCCAGTACCGCCAGCGGCTGTTGGATCAGAACTAATGGGTCAAACAGCATCCCGACGGAAACAAAGAACAGCACAGCAAATGCATCGCGCAGCGGCAGGGTGTCGTGCGCCGCACGGTGGCTCAATTCAGATTCGTTCAATACCATCCCGGCGAAGAACGCACCAAGCGCAAAGGAGACATCAAACAGCTCCACGGCACCAAAAGCGATACCCAGGGCGAGAGCCAGTACTGATAAGGTGAACAGCTCACGTGAGCCTGTTGCGGCACTGCGGGCCATAATCCACGGCACCAGGCGACGGCCAACCAGCATCATAATCGCGATAAACGCCACTACTTTGCCGATGGTGATGCCCATATCTACGGCCAGCGAAGCAAAGCCGACATTGTCTTTTTCCAGCATTCCGGCGACGGCTGGCAGGAGAACCAGCGTCAGAACCATCATCAGATCTTCTACAATAAGCCAGCCGATGGCGATTTGCCCGCGCTGGCTGTCAATCAGTTGTCGTTCTTCAAGAGCACGCAGTAGCACCACGGTACTGGCGGTTGAAAGACACAGTCCAAAGACGATACCGACCATCAGCGACCAGCCCAGCACAGCTGAAAGCGCCATACCCAGCAGAGTCGCCACGGCTATCTGGGCGATCGCGCCGGGAATGGCGATGGACTTTACCGCCATCAAATCCTTCAAAGAAAAGTGCAGCCCGACGCCAAACATCAGCAAAATAACGCCAAGTTCCGCCAGCTCCGGCGCAAGCTTGGTATCAGCAACAAAACCAGGTGTAAATGGACCGGCCAGAACGCCCGCTAACAGATATCCCACCAGAGGAGAAATACGCAGTTTATTGGCAAGCATGCCGAATATAAAAGCGAGCACAAGGCCGCCAACAATGGTGGTGATAAGCGGGGTGGCGTGATGCATTCCGTCTCCTTTGATTGCTGTGTTGATCCTGAAAAAAACTAACTCCGGGTAATAGTTTATGACAATTTTGATGATTATGTTTATGAATAATTATTGAATTTTGATGAAAACAGGATTTTAGACATAAAAAAGCACGGATCGGAAAAGCTGAGGGGTATATTCGGGGTAAAGGCTGATGGTCTCTGTAAGTGTGAGCGGCCAAAAAGTACTTTTGGCCGCAGGAAAATCAAGCTTTATGTCGGTTATCAGGTAAGAATATGGTCAGTATCCCAAGAAGTGGAAGGAAAGCACATATTTTATAGACCAAATCGATACTGGTATGGTCGGCAACCAGCCCCAACACCGCAGCGCCGAGGCCCCCCATGCCAAAGGCAAATCCGAAGAATAGCCCAGAAACCATGCCGATACGCCCTGGAAGTAGCTCCTGCGCATAGACCAGAATGGCCGAAAAGGCCGATGCGAGGATAAAACCAATAATCACGGTTAAAATCCCGGTCCAGTGGAGCGTTGCATAGGGTAAAACGAGGGTAAATGGCGCTACACCAAGGATAGAGCCCCAAATAACATATTTTCTGCCAATCTTATCGCCTAATGGTCCACCAATAACCGTTCCGGCCGCAACGGCAAACAGGAAAGCAAACAGGTGAAACTGGGCATTTTGTACCGATAATCCGAATTTTTGCATCAGATAAAAGGTGTAATAGCTGCTGATGCTCGCCATATAGAAGTATTTGGAGAAAATCAGCACCAACAGAATGCCAACGGCCAACACCACCTTATTACGTGGTAGTGGATTCACAATAGCGACTTTCGGCTTACCTTTACTCATTCGATGCTGTGCTGCATACCAGCGGCTGATTTGCGCCAGTACCACAATCGCTAATAATGCCGCCAGAACAAACCACGCCACATTACCTTTTCCATATGGCGCGATGATGACAGCCGCCAGTAAGGGCCCCAGAGAGCTCCCGAAGTTGCCCCCGACCTGGAAGATCGACTGAGCAAGTCCATGGCGACCACCGGAGGCCATACGCGCCACACGGGACGATTCTGGGTGAAATACCGATGAACCGGTACCGACCAGCGCAGCGGCAAGCAACACCATGTGGAAACTGCCCGCCATGGCCAGTAAGACGAGCCCGCTGAGTGTGAAGCACATTCCAATGGGGAGCGACCACGGCATCGGGTATTTATCCGTCCAGTAGCCGACAACAGGCTGAAGCAGAGAGGAGGCCAGCTGGAAGGTCAGAGTAATCATCCCGATCTGCATAAACGTCAGCGAGAACTCTGACTGCAACAGCGGGTAAATCGCCAGGATCAGCGACTGAATCATATCGTTAAGCAGGTGGGAGAGGCTGATGGCACCTAAAATGCCAAATGAGGTGCGTGCTTTTTGCGACGGCGCAGCGGAGCCGGGGATCGGTTGAGCGGTTTGATTCGTTGCCATAGGTTCACTTCAATGATTATTAGAGGGTGCAGATGAAATTATTATCCGACTAACATACCTGCGGTTGGTGTTTGAAGGAAGTCTCATTTCTGAAAACATTTTCGGCTATTATTTCATATCATTGTAATTTCAGCGGTTGATATTGAGTCAGGGAGAGAAACATGAAATTTTTGCAACGGGGCGTGGCGCTGGCGTTATTGGCCGCATTTGCGGTGGCAGGTCAGCCTGCTCAGGCTTACGAAAAAGATAAAACCTACAAAATTACTATTCTGCATACCAACGATCACCACGGCCATTTCTGGCGCAGCGAATATGGTGAATACGGACTTTCAGCGCAAAAAACGCTGGTGGATGGCATTCGTAATGAGGTTGCTGCAGAAGGCGGTAGCGTACTGCTGTTATCCGGCGGCGATATAAATACCGGCGTACCGGAGTCTGATCTCCAGGATGCGGAGCCTGATTTTCGTGGTATGAACCTGATTGGTTATGACGCAATGGCGGTGGGAAACCACGAATTTGATAATCCATTGACCGTATTGCGACAGCAGGAAAAATGGTCAAAATTCCCGTTTCTTTCTGCCAATATTTACCAGAAAAGTACCGGTGAGCGTTTATTCAAGCCGTGGGCCATTTTTAAGCGTCAGGATTTAAAAATTGCCGTTATTGGTCTGACTACTGACGATACGGCGAAAATTGGTAACCCGGAATTTTTCACCGATATTGAGTTTCGTAAGCCTGCGGACGAAGCCAAACTGGTGATCCAGGAACTCAATATGGGTGAAAAGCCAGATGTCATTATTGCTACCACACATATGGGGCATTATGACAACGGCAACCATGGTTCAAACGCTCCAGGTGATGTGGAAATGGCGCGCAGCCTGCCTGCGGGAGCGCTGGCGATGATTGTGGGTGGTCACTCACAGGATCCAGTGTGTATGGCGTCGGAGAATAAAAAGCAGGTTGATTACGTGCCGGGAACACCATGTGCGCCAGACAAGCAAAATGGTATCTGGATTGTACAGGCGCATGAGTGGGGGAAATATGTTGGTCGTGCAGACTTTGAATTCCGTAACGGCGAAATGAAAATGGTGAACTACCAACTTATTCCGGTAAACCTGAAGAAAAAAGTCACCTGGGATAACGGTAAAAGTGAGCGCGTACTTTACACCCCGGAAATCGTTGAAAATCAGCAGATGCTCTCTCTGCTGACGCCTTTCCAGAATAAAGGCAAAGCGCAACTGGAAGTTAAAATTGGTAGCGTAAATGCGCGTCTCGAAGGTGACCGTAGCAAAGTGCGGTTTGTGCAGACCAATATGGGGCGTTTGCTTCTGGCCGCACAAATGGCGCGTACCAGCGCTGATTTTGGTGTGATGAGCGGGGGGGGCATTCGTGACTCCATTGAAGGCGGTGATATTACTTATAAGAGCGTGCTGAAGGTACAACCGTTTGGCAACATAGTGGTGTATGCCGATATGAGCGGTAAAGAGGCCATTGACTATCTGACCGCGGTAGCGCAAATGAAGCCTGACTCCGGTGCTTATCCTCAGTTTGCTAACGTCAGCTTTGTGGCGAAAGACGGCAAGCTGAATGATTTGCAGATCAAGGGCGAACCTGTTGATCCTGCAAAAACCTATCGCATGGCAACGCTAAGCTTCAACGCCACGGGGGGAGATGGGTATCCGCGAATTGATAACAAACCGGGATACGTGAATACCGGGTTTATCGATGCGGAAGTGCTGAAAGAGTTCGTACAGAAGAATTCACCGCTGGATGCCAGCGCGTATGAACCGAAAGGTGAAGTGAGCTGGCAGTAACAGGGCTATTTTGTTCGCCATTTTGAACCCGGGCACTGCTCGGACAGAATGTGCAGAGTTGCGCCCTGTATCAGTAGCAGGCCCGGTAAACGTTGCGTTACCGGGCAAAAGAGAGTTAGTCACGACGTGCGATATCAGCGAATTTAGCATCCAGAATTTTTGCCAGATCGCTTGCGGCCAGTTCGATGTCCAGCCCGCGTTTACCACCGGAGACATAAATGGAGTCAAAGGTTTGGGCTGGTGCATCGATCACCGTAGGCAGGCGTTTTTTCTGTCCCAGCGGACTAATGCCGCCAACCAGATAGCCGGTAACGCGCTGTGCGACCATGGGGTCGGCCATATCGACTTTTTTAGCCCCTAACGCTTTCGCGACTTTTTTCAGATCCAATTGTCCGGCGACCGGCGTGACGGCGACCGCCAGCTGTTTCATATCGCCATTCATAGCAACCAGCAATGTCTTGTAGACCTGATCTGCATTCAGACCTAATTTACGTACCACTTCGTCGCCAAAGTTTGTCTCCGACGGATCGTGATCGTAGGCGTGGATCTGAAAAGAAATCTTGTTTTTTTCGAGTAATTTAACGGCGGGTGTCATAGCAATTATTCCTGACTAACACTAAATACGCTTTAAGCATACGCCTGATGATGGTGTAAAAAATAGTACCATCTTGCGCAATAGTATTGGCAGGATGCTGACTTTGAGCGACAATCAACCTGGATCGATGCATTAAGCATCGGCATAATAATAACGATGAAATTCCTCTTTGACGGGCCAATAGAAATATTGGCCATTTTTTTATCGTAACATCTCCGGCAAATTTCCTTCTCCATATAGATGAAGCGCGCCCACAGCCACCACATAGCGGCCAGCTGGCATTGCACAGAGTCGATCCCGCCAGGCTTCATTTCGCTGGTGCATCAGTACGTCATACAACGACTGACTGAAGGTATTGGGTAGCTTAAGATCGCTATTCTCCGGTGGCGTTTTTAGCCACCACCCCATCATCTGTTGCAGCAGTCTGGCGTTGGTATGCCAGTGTGTCAGGGTGTCGTCCAGTAAAGCCAGACCATTATCCGGTAACTGACACAACAGATCGATTTGGCTGGATGCGCCTTCCAGCTCAACGATTGGCCTCTGCTCCCGTTTTGCCGCCTTTAGCAACTGGTAATCAATTCCGTATTCTGCTCGTAGCCCCAACTGTTGCGCTTGTGTTGCCTGTAGCACCATAGCGATTTGCCATAACGGTTGAGTCGAAAAGAGGGAAGGGGAAATACCCAGTTCATCGGTAATTTTATGCAGTTGCTGACGTTGATCTTCACTTATCCGCTCGTCAAGCGGCGCAAAGGAGGGGAGATCGCTAAAAGGGGAATCGTTGCCGGAAACGTCGGCTTCAACGATCAAGGCATCTGCTTGCCGAAGTTTTTTGAGCAGTTTTGCCGGGAGTGGGGCCATATCGCGGGTGCCCATATGGATACTACCCACGAGATGAAAATGGCGATTGCCGGGCAAAGAGATGTCAATGGCAGGCCAGGTATAATGGTTGCCGCGTAGTGCAGACCATAATGCTTTTACCCGGTATAACAGATCCATACGACCTCCCGTTGAAAAATCTCATGCTAGCGCGTGGTCATGGAAGGTGCAATGAGTGAAATGCCGGATACGTGTTGCTAATGGTATCCGGCAAGGCGATTACTCTTTGGGTTTAAAGCGCAGTAATCGGTTAGCGTTGCTCACTACGGTAATCGAAGAGAGCGCCATCGCAGCACCGGCAACCACAGGATTAAGCAAGGTTCCGGTGAAGGGCCACAAGATCCCGGCGGCAACGGGGATGCCGATGCTGTTGTAGATAAATGCGCCGAGTAGGTTTTGTTTCATGTTACGCAGCGTCGCCCGCGAGATTGACAGCGCATCCGCAACGCCCATCAGACTATGGCGCATTAGCGTAATTGCTGCGGTTTCAATGGCGACATCGCTACCGCCACCCATCGCAATCCCCACATCGGCCTGGGCCAGTGCGGGTGCATCGTTAATACCGTCCCCAACCATGGCAACCTGACGCCCCTGGCTTTGCAGGCGTTTAATCGCATCGGCTTTGCCGTCAGGCAGGACGCCCGCAATCACTTCATCAATACCCGCTTCTTTAGCAATGGCGTTGGCGGTGGTCGGGTTATCCCCTGTGAGCATCACCAGACGATACCCAGCGCGGTGCAGACGCTGAAGTGCCGCCACGCTGTCACTGCGCAGTGGGTCACGTACTGCCAGCAGAGCTGCCGCTTTCCCGTCAATGGCCAACAGCACAGGGGTTGAACCCTGAGAGGCCTGTGCTGTGATTTCGGCGTCCATTGCTGTGGTGACAACCTGTTGTTCATTGAGCAGGGCCTGGTTCCCCAGAAGTAGTGAATGACCTTCCGCTTCGCCGCTGACTCCTAATCCGCGCAGCGTTCTGAAGCCATTCACCTGTGGCAGCACGGCATCACCGGCTTTGTCCAGAATTGCGCGGGCCAGCGGGTGGCTGGAACCTTGTTCAAGGGCCGCTGCCAGACGTATCACCTGAGCTTCATCGATATCACCGAACGTTTTGATGGCAACAACCTGCGGTTTACCTTCGGTCAGCGTCCCGGTCTTATCAAACACGACGGTATCAAGTGTGCTGGCACGTTGTAGTGCATCGGCATCACGTACCAGGACGCCAAACTCTGCGGCACGACCGACCCCCGAAATAATTGACATCGGCGTTGCCAGGCCCAGCGCGCAAGGGCAGGCGATAATCAGTACGGTGGTGGCAATGACCAGCGTATATACAATCTGCGGCGCCGGACCGAAGAAGTACCATATAGCGGCACTTACCAGTGCGATGACCACCACAACCGGCACAAATACGGAGGAGATTCTGTCGGCAAGTTTGCCAATTTCTGGCTTACTGCTTTGTGCCTGACGCACCATGCGAATAATGCGTGACAGCGTGGTGTGGCTGCCAACGGCACTGGCGCGGAACAGTACACTGCCATCCTGAACCACGGTACCCGCGTGGACACTGTCGCCTTCTCCTTTTTGTTGCGGGATCGGCTCACCGGTCAGCATGGCTTCATCCATCCAGGCTTCACCCTGGGTGATTTCGCCATCTACCGGAACACGGTCGCCAGTGGTCAGGCGCAATAGCATTCCTGTTTGAACATCTGCCAGAGGGATACTTTTTTCACCTTTCTCAGTGACCACGCGTGCTGTTGGTGGGGTGAGGTCGAGCAGTTTTTCCAGTGCTTTAGAGGAGCGCTGACGAGCGCGCGCTTCCAGCATATGTCCGAGGTTAATCAGACCAATAATCATCGCACTGGCTTCATAATAGAGGTGTCGCGCTTCCATCGGGAACCATTGTGGCCAGAGGTTAACGCTCATGGAATAGAGCCATGCCACACCTGTACCCAGCGCCACCAGCGTATCCATTGTCGCGGTGCCGTTCATCAGGCTTTTCCACGCGCTGCGGTAAAAATGGCCGCCTGCAAATACCATTACGGCGAGCGTGGCGAGGCCAATTACCAACCACAGGCTGCGGTTGTCGGCGGTGACCATCATGTTATCGCCAATCATTCCCCATACCATGACAGGTATGCCCAGCAGTAGTGCGACCGCAGCCTGCCAGCGAAAGCGTTTCATAGTGGCAACGGCTGTTTCCTGCTGGCGCTCACGACGTTTAACATCATCTTCAATGGCTTCTGCGCCGTAGCCCGCTTTTTCCACGGCCTGAACTAATTGTTCGGCGGACGCACTGCCCATGACCAGCGCAGTACGTTCCGCCAGGTTCACCCGTGCCTGCGTGACGCCCGGTACGTTTTGCAACGCATTTTGTACACGAGAGACACAGCTGGCGCAGCTCATGCCGCTTAACAGCAACTGTTGGCTGTCATCTTCAGCCGTAGCTGCCGGAAGCTCAGGAGGGACCGCTGCCAGCGCTTCCGACGGGATTGATGACTCCGCCAGCGGTTTAGCCTTTGGGTGGCTTAACTCTGCGCCATAACCGGCTTGCTTGATGGTTTCAATCAGTGCTTCAGCGCTGGCGCTACCAGTGACGTGCGCTTCAGTCACGGTGACATCCGCTTGCTCAACATCCGGACGTTGTTCCAGGCTTTCTTTTACGCGTTTAACGCAATGACCACAGGACAAACCGTCCAGGGTCAGGTCGATCGTTTGAGACATAACAAACTCCTTTCTTACGGGATTAACTGACTGTGATAAAGGTTAAACCTTCCAGCAAGGGGAAGGTCAAGGGAGTTTTTAGAAAAGATGAAAAAAGGCAGAAAGTCGGGAACGCAGCGACCGGCGTTCCCGGTAAGTTATTGATTGAGGACGATGAGTGGCGTTTGATTTGCCGGTTCATTTATCACCGTGAGATCGGCGCCGTAAAGCGCATTCAACGGCTGCTGTTTCAGTACCTCCTGCGGGCTATCGTTATCGACTATCTTGCCGTGTTCCATCAGCACGACACGGTCGGCATAGCGTGCAGCAAGATTGAGATCATGCAGTACGCAGCAGACATTAAACTGCCGTTCACGTACCAGATGCCGCAGTAAACGAAAAAGGTGCTGCTGGTGGTGAATATCCAGTGCGGAAGTAGGTTCATCCAGAAACAGCCACTTTGGTGCAGGTTCCGGCTCCCAAAGCTGTACCAGCAGACGCGCTAACTGTACTCGCTGCTGCTCTCCTCCCGACAAGTGTCGATAGTCGCGTGTAGCCAGGTTCTGGCAATCACATAAGTTCATGATATGGTCAGTTTCATCACCCGTGTTGCGCGTGCGATACGGATGCCTGCCCATACGAATGACTTCCTGAACGCTAAACGGGAACGCCATATGGCTGTTCTGGCGCATCACCGCGCGAGTTTTTGCCAGCTCGGTTATCGACCATTCATTCAGCGGTTTGCCGAGCAGCGAACAGCGTCCACTTTGTGGCTTCAGATAGCCTGTGAGCTGACGCAACAACGTTGATTTCCCTGCTCCATTGGGACCAAGTATGGCGATGATTTCGCCGCCTGGTAGCGTCAGAGAGACGTTATCAGTGAGTCGACGCCCATGAATGCTGTAAACCAGATTCTCGGCGATAATCATGACCCCCTCCGGCTGCGCAGTATCAGCCACAGAAAATATGGCCCGCCAATCAGGCTGGTCAACAAACCGACGGGCATTTCTGCTGGCTGCACCAATGTACGGGCCAGGGTGTCGGCAACCAGTAATAAACATGCGCCTGCCAGTGTGGAGCAGGGAATAAGCCAGCGATGATCGGCACCAGTGGTCATTCTGATCAGATGTGGAATCACCAGACCAATAAAGCCAATCACTCCGCTCACCGAAACGGCTGCGCCCACCAGCAGTGAGCTTAGCAACAGCAGTTGTTGCCGTTTACGTTTTACGTTCACTCCCAGGTAGTGTGCCTCTTCATCACCTAACTGCAGCAAATTTAGCGTTCCGGCGAGACAGGCGGTTACCGCAACGGCAGGAAGCACAAAGGAGCTGGCTACCAGCAGCGTTGGCCACTGCGCCTGCCCGAGATTACCCATCATCCACAGTGTCAGCTGGCGTAACTGCTGTTCATCGCCAATGTAACTCAGCACGCCGATTGCCGCGCCGCACAGGGCATTGATGGCGATCCCGGCTAACAGCAGTTGCATCATACCGCCGTGGTGGTGGCGCTGGCTTATCAGGAAAATTATCGTGCAAACCACCATGCTGCCTGCAACGGCAAAAATCATCTGCTCATACAGCACCAGCACAACAGGGAACGAAAACGGAATCACAATCGCGATGCCAACCATCAGCGCAGAGCCACTGCTGACGCCCAGCAGACCAGGGTCGGCCATCGGATTGCGAAAAAGTCCCTGCATGATGACACCTGCTGTTGCCAGCGCACCACCAACGAGGACGGCCAGTAAGACGCGCGGCAGGCGAATATTTAACCAGATATCACGATATTCTTCATCGAACAGAGCGCTGAAGCTAATGTTCAGCGCTCCCTGGCTGGCACCGAAAAGCATCAGCGCGAGCAATAATAGTGACAGGCCCGTCAATATGCTGACGGACGAAAGTGAGTCCTTGAGCACGCAAAACTCCATAACGTCTTTGCGGCGCGGAGCTCCCGCGCCGCGAGGGGATTACGCAGGTTTCAATTCAGGTTCAACCAGACTGTAGATCTGATTGTTAAGTGCAGGCGCATTGGCCAGTTCGCGAATATGTGCGGCAACATCCGCACGCATTACAAACCCGTGGCACTCCTGGCCTTGTATTCGCTGCGCCTTGCCTGTTGCTTCACCATTAAGCAGTCCGCCAGGGCGGAGAATGGCGTAGTCCAGTTGACTGGTTTGCAACCAGCTTTCAGCCAGCGATTTTTCCCGTACAGCCTGACCAAAGGCGGCCTTTGCCCGGGCGGATAAAAAAGGCCAACTGTCACCGCAGCCCAGCGATGTCACGAGGATCATCCGTTTGATGCCCGCTTTCTCGGCTTCATCAATCACGGTTCTGTGCGCCAGATAATCCTGAGTGCCGCCCATTGAGGAGATCAGCGTGGCATGTGGACCTGCAGCGCGGCAGGCGCAGGCGACTACCTGGCTATCGCAGGCATCGCCAATAAAAACCTGCACACCTCTTTCCTGTAATCCGGCAGCAACCTGTGCGTTGCGAATAACAGCAATCACCGGGCGTTGTTCTGCCAGCGCCAGTTCAAGTGTTTTTGCTCCGACACCGTTACCACCCGCGCCGAAAATAAGCCATGGAGACATCAGGCAAGTTCCTTTAGCGTTGAAGCCAGCGCGTGAAAGGCGCTGACCTGTTCGGCCAGTAGCTGGCGATGCTCATCCCTGCCGAGGAATATCTTGAACATTGCGCTACCCGCCTGGTTAAAGAAGAGGATGGACGCGGTGTCCATACCCATAAATTTGCGTTCAATCAGGGCAATATGCGTGCAGTTTTCTGCCTTGATATGACCGGTCATTCCTTTTTTCCCGCGCAGGTTGAAGTAGCCGTGACGGTGAAACCCGGATGGCAGTTCGCCAGTGAATTCCAGAATGACATCAGCAGTATGGACCAGGGTTGTGACTTTTCCCCACTCGCTGACCGTTTCCCAGACGGTATCAAACTTATCGCCGGAAACCAGCGTCAGGGAAGGGAGGTTTTTCACTACTTCCAGCAGCGTGGTGTTGTACTGGGCGGCGATGGCTTCCAGCGTACCGTCCGGCTCAGTTTTTAAAAAATCCTGTAAAGAGACATGGCTCATAAATCACTCCTGTTATGGTTGCTCTACCGCAATACGCGGTGCGTTAAGTTCCTGAATAAGCTCATCAAGGGACTGTAAAATATTGCTTGCCCAAAAGCGTCCTTCATTGGTCAGGCGCAGACAGGTGCTGGCATCGCGCGTCAGGCCAGCCTGGTGCCATTGGCTCAGTAAGGGGAGTAGTTTCCGAGCATGAGGCGTGAGTTCATCCAGCGGGACGCGGGCTGTTTCAATGCCTGCCTGTAGCGTATGTCGCCACTGGAAACCGCGCTCGGCGGTACGCATCATCATCATTAGCGGCTTTTTCCCGGCGGCAATGGATTCATGCCAGGTGGTCAGATTGCGTTCGACCATCCAGGAGTAGCCATTAACCGATCCCCCCGCGCCAGAGCCAAACGCCAGGCAGTCGGCCCCCTGTTTAATCAGCAGGTTGTACAGGTTGCGCTCGCGCGTTGTACGCGCCCAGTGGCTGTTGCTGATGCAGCGCCAGCCCGCGTTATCCATAAATTCACAGCCCTGTAGATAGAGATCGCGGCGCTCGGCTGGGGAGGGCACGGTCGTACGTCCGGTTTCAACCGCTTTGCCAAGAGGGGTATTAGGAATGAGGTTTAGTGCATAGAGGTCAACACCGTCGAGACCGATATCACGTGCGATTGCCAGATCTTCGCCCCACAGTTTTGCGTCCTGTCCCGGCAGACCAAACAGCAGATCACATACCACGGCAGCACGATCCCGCTGAACCAGCCCTTGCATAAATGCAATGGCGGTTGGGCCATCTGAGGTTCGGGCCATTTTTTTGCGGATCCGACTATTAAAAGACTGAATACCGATCGAAAACCGATTAGCCCCGGCATCCAGGCAGGCATCGATTCGGGCATCGTCAAAGTTGAGTACCCGACCTTCAATCGTTATTTCACAATCCGGAGCCAGAGGTAGCTTTTCACGCAGCGCAGTGATGATTCTGGCCAGATCCCGTGCCGATAGCGCCGATGGTGTACCGCCGCCAAAATAGACGGCGTGAATCGGTGCTGACTGGTGTAATGGGCTGTCGGCCTCCATCTCTATTTCACGCAATAGTGCGTTGGTATAGCGAGTGCAGTGATCTTCTTCAAACCGGTTTTGATAAAAACCGCAGAAAGTACAGTGTGTTGCACAAAAGGGGATATGCAGGTACACCAGTCGTTTACGTGGAGGGACGGTCTGGCTGATGACATTCTGCCAGGTTTGTGACAACAACTCTTTTGCAACAGGGATAGCCCCGCGCCACGGCATCGTGGCGCGGCGATCCTTAAATGGTTGGTTTCCCTCCAGAGCAAAATGTGGGGTGAGATCCAGCGTGTCTTGAGTTTTCATACTTCTTTATAAATCCCTTTCGTGTGGCCAGAATTGCTGGTGTAGCGCTTCAACCGCGTCAGCGACGCGAGGACCCATGCCCAGGATCAGCGCCTGGTCTATCGTCACAATGCGCTGATTTTTCCAGGCGGCGGTGCGGGTAATACCGGCAATAGCGCTGAGACGATTAAGATCGCCATCCACCATTTGTGACGTCACGACGATGACCTGCGGATTTGCGGCAATCAACGACTCTGCGCTGTAGCTTTTATACTGGGCATGTGAGGCGACATTCTGTGCCCCGGCAAGCGTCAAAATGGCATCGGCAACGCTGCCTTTCCCGGCTACCTGTGGCGCGCTGCCACCAGCGGAGAGGATAAACATGGCTTTAACCGGCGCTTTTTTTGCCGCCACACTCTGCTGAACGCGATCCAGACGCTGATGAATACGCTTGACCAACGCATCGCCTTGTTCAGGCATTCGCAGTGTTTTTGCCAGCTCATGGATATTGGCGTACATCTGTTCAACCGTGGCCGGTACACGCGGCAAGGTGACAACATTCACTTTTTGTGCCCGCAGTTGATCCAGTACGATCTGCGGGCCAGCGTCCTGCCAGGTGATAAAGCTGTCCGGATGCAGCGATAAAATGCCTTCGCTGCTCAGTTGCTTCCAGTAACCGATATGTGGAAGCGCTGCAGTTTCTGGCGGATAAGAGGTGGTTTCATCGACGCCAACCACGTAGTTCCCGGCACCTATGGCGTAGATCAGTTCGGTCAGCGATCCGCCCGCCGCCACCAGACGTTCGGCGGACTGCGCGTTGAAGATGCAGGCGAGGCTCAGTAAACCAATAATGAGTTTCTTCATTGTCAGAAATTCCACGCAAAGCCAACCGCGGCATTGAAACCCGCTTCCGGAATAGATTCATGTGCGGTTCTGTAACGTTTATCGGTCAGGTTATTGAGTGCCAGATTGACCTGATACTGATCCTGCGGACCGAATTCGGTATTGAAGGCGAGATTAAGCGTTGCCCAGCCCGGATAATTTATTTCCGTACTTCCGGTGTTATCTTTGGCGCTGGAGGCCGCGCGGATAAACACATCTGAGGTCACGTTAGCGGCATTCAGCAGCAAGGTATGTTTCAGACCCACGCGTCCAGTCAGTGTTGGTTCGCCGGTATCCCAGGTTTTCATGGTGTCGCCTTCATACTGGCGGCGAATAATGTTGCCGCTCAGATAGGGGGAAACTGCCCATCCGTTGTACTCTGCGCTTAACTCCATGCCCCAGGTTTTGGCGCGATCGATGTTGTCGTAGTAGAAATAGCCTCCTCGTGAAGAGTTGCTATTGCCGTTGCACACGGGGTTGCCGGCACAAGCCAGGCTGGCGATATAGTCTTTGGCTTCTGAATAGTAAATCGCGCCGTCAATCAGCCACATCCCCCCTTTATAACGGGCTCCCAGCTCATAGTTATTGGAGTGTTCCGCTTTCAGGTCTGGATTACCGTAGGTGACGCTGCCACCCGCAGATGTCTGCATAAACAGCTGAGTGAGCGTCGGGAAGACATAACCCTGCGCATAGGCTGCACGTAGCTCGAGATCTTTAAAGCCGGAATAACGCAGGCTGGTAGAGGTGACCAGTTCATCGTCATGTACTGAGTTTCCTCCTGCTGATTGCCATGTGGTCCCGCTGCTTTGCGTCGTTTGCGTATCGTTACGATTGAGTTTTGAAGAGAGCCAGTATTGGCGAGCACCAACGGTCCACGTCCAGTTATCGGCAAAACGCCAGTCGTTTTGTGCAAACAGAGAGGTGTTGCTTTGTTCGGCTTCAATATGAGATAGCGTCCGGGTTTGTATATCAAAGTAGCCGGTCGCCGCCGTCTGACGCGTATTGCCGTCTGTGTCTTGCTTCACTTTGTCGTGTTGATACTGAGTACCAATGACCAGTTCATTGTTCGCCGGAAGGGAGAAATTACCCTGAAGCGTGACACCCTGGGTGTATTGTTTATCGTTGGTATAAGTCTGCTTATTCACCGTCAGCGCTTTGATCGCTGGGTTGGGAATAACCTGAGTGGTTTTGACCCGGTTCTCAAACTTACGCTCTATCGTCTGATTGTATGCGTCAATATGGATTTTCTTCAGGTAATCCCCGTCTGCCGCATAGTCATAGAACAGACCTACTTTTTCGCGTTCCAGTTTAGGTATTTTGACGCTGAAGTCGTCGAACTGACCTTCCGGATCGTTAAACCAGGTTTGTGTGGACAGTTTGTAACGGTCGAGTGACAGACCGATTTTATGGCGATCGAGGTTATAGCCAAGCCAGACGCCCTGGCCGTTATTGCGGAAGTTGGTATTCGATAACCTTCCGTCAGGCGTATCGCGATCGCCCTGATCGGAATAGCTACCATTGATACGGTAATCAAAATTTTCAATGCTACCCCAGGCGGCTGCCGATTCTTCCCATCCTGCCGTCGCGGAGTTGTAGACTGCTTTAATGCTCCCGGCAAGGGGCTTATCGCCGCCTTTTTTCGTAATAAAGTTCACCACCCCGCCAATAGCCTGCGAACCATAGAGTACGGAGTAGGGGCCTTTGACAACCTCAATACGTTCCAGGGCTGATTCGTCAATAAGCAGGCCAGCGCCGTAGTTTTGACCGGCGCGCTGGTAGCTGACGACCTGACCGTCTATGAGTATCAGTACGCGTGAAGAGGCTTCACCGCGGATGCGGATTTGTTTTCGGCCTGCAAGGGCGTTATCAGTGACTTCAACGCCGGGTATATCCTTTAAATCGTCGGCAATAGAAACGTTGGTGGAGTTTTGCAACGTCTGGCGGTCAATAACCTGAATCGTCGCCGGGCTTTCCCAGAGACTGCTTTCCGAACGGTTTGCCGTGACGATCACCGTGTCGTCGGCTGATGCTGATGTGTGTGTGGTCGTAGTTGTCGATGCTGAAACAGCCCCTGAAACACATAATGTCAGAGCTGAAAGAATAAACGGCCTTTGGCTAATCCGTGGCAACATAAGAGAACCTTTTATTGAATGTTAATGATCATCATTATCATTCGCGTTTGTATATAAAATTGTATCCAGATGTTCAATATCAAAGGTGTAAAACCAATGCATCTTTTGATTTGAATCAATTTTGTATCGTTGATGCGGGTGGAATTGTGATCGGGATGGCGCATAACCTTGTGAATAGGCTGGCTTTTTAAATTAATCGTTGATGTACCTGTTGGGGCGTTTCGCCGGATAAGGGATTACTGCAATCTGGGCTATAATGTGGCTCTGCATTGAGAGAGCTGTGGGGGATGATGTGAATATTAGTGATGTGGCGAAAAAAACCGGATTAACCAGTAAAGCTATTCGCTTTTATGAAGAGAAAGGGCTGGTGACTCCGCCGCTGCGTAGCGAGAACGGATACCGCACTTATACCCAGCAACATCTGAATGAACTGACGTTGTTGCGACAAGCGCGGCAGGTTGGGTTTAATCTCGAAGAGTGCGGTGAGCTGGTGAACCTGTTTAACGATCCGGCACGTCACAGCGCAGATGTAAAAAAACGTACTCTCGAGAAGGTGGCTGAAATCGAACGGCATATCAGCGAATTACAGGCGATGCGGGGACATTTGCTGGCGCTGGCAAACAGTTGCCCTGGCGATGACAGCGCCGAATGTCCAATTATTGATAATCTCTCCGGCTGTTGTCATCACAAAGCAAAGGTTTAGCGGCGAGAGGGATTGAGCATAAATACTACCGTACCGCGATACCACGGGGATTTTTCAAGCTGAGCTTCAGCCTGCGGATCCCGGCTACCGTTTTGCACCAGCCCAAGCTTAAATGGTATGCGTAACCGGATGAGCGCGGGCAAATACGCCTGATAATTTGCCACAGTGTGACGTCCCTGATAGCTCTGAACTACCAGTTCATCGACCGGCAATGCGTTCAGCGTGGCGATATCGCCGGTTTTCGCCCAGTCCAGCAGCCCGGTAACGCCAAGGGCGAACTCTTGCGGTAACTGTTGGCGAAGCTGACGCAGGAAGTGAGCGTAATCCGTGAGCTGATGAGTTGCAGCGTCAAAATCAACCTGCAAACCGACAACGTGATTCCCGGCAGACTGCCAGCGTTGCAACAGCCGTATGATACGCGCCGGAATCTCTTCCGGCACGTCGAGGGTGGTGAAGCGTACGGTCAGCCAGATTGTTGGAAATGTCAGACGACTGACCGGCAAGCCGAGCCGCTGAAAGATTACTTCCCCTGACTGAATGACTACTTCACCCTGATGCAAATAGACCGTTTGCGCGTTCTGGAGTTCGTTGCTGGCTTTCACCCCTGACCACAACCAGAAGGCCGGATGGTCGCGGGCGGTGACAATTTCCGTAGCCTGTACCTGTCCGGCCAGCAGCGCAGCTACCAGTAATATTTGAGTTTTTGCGCCCACGGGCTTCCTGGATACTGTGTCTTCAGTTGCGTGAACCACTCTTTACGCTGTGATTTATCCACCTCTGCGCCACCGCATTCGTTCGAACCTGATGGTGCATAGCACATGATGGCGCGATACAACGCAAAGCTTTTATCCTCGAGTTCCGCTTTTGGTGCAGCAATAACCTGCTGATAGTAGCGCTGTCTGTCGTACTGACCGAACGGTTCTTTACGTGAAATTGCCACTTCCAGCACATCATTGCCTGTACTGTTTGCCCACAGATCAACACGGGTTTGCGTGGTACGGAAAAACTCACCCAGACAGTTCAGAGCGTGGGCATCATCCGCTTTTTTGCTTAGCACTGTGACTGTTTCAGTCAGGCTACGGCATGCGTAACCGGCCTGAGCGGCATCGCCGTTCCAGTCAAAGGTGTTCAGATTGACATCAGCAAACGCATCTGCGGATACCGGTTGCGTAATTGCGCTGGCAAGTTTTCTGTCATTCAGCCAGTCGCCAAAGCGATTCTCGGTTAAATCCCGCACCAGTAGCGTATGCAGCGCGATGGTACGCTCTTCATTATTTGGTCCGTGGGTTGCCTGCTGGCGCAGTAGTTCAGGAGAGGCTTGTGTTTTCAGCACCTGTGAACGAAAACGCAGGTTTGTAACCATGCTGTTCGGGGCGAAAACTGCCGCCACATCGCCGCTGTAGACCAGCGTTGCCGCCAGTTTAGCCTGCACATATTGTTGCTGTTCGTTATTCTGGCTATGTTTCAATAGTTGCTGCCAGAACTCACGCGCCGCAGACCACTGCTTTTGCCCCATCAGTGCTTCGCCATAAAGCACTTGTTCGCTGAAGGCGAGAGTGTCGTTTGCGGGGAGTTTCTGCGCCGGGGTTACTGCCTGAACAATGGCTGTGTAGTTGCCAGTCGCCATCCACAGATTTAGTTGCAGGTTGTGCCACAGCGGCAGTTTTCCGCTCTTCTCGAAAACGGGCTTGCTGGCGTCGAGCTGCGCCTGAGTCAGTGTCGGTTTGTCGTCGTTGTTTAGTCGCAGGGCGCGCAGCAGTTCGATATAGCTGACCCATGGGGCGTCAGGGAAGGTCTCAACTGCAGATTGCTCCAGGAACTGCATGCCAAAAACATTATCGTATTCGATGACCGCGCTACGCAGTTGCGGTGCGTCGGCTGCCTGCTGGAAGCCTTGCTCATACAGTGTTGCCAGCGGCGCCCACGCTTGCAAATACCAGTTAATACGGCGCAGCATACCGCGCGCAGAATCGGCGTAAAGTCCCTGCGGGAAGTGTTGCAGATAAGTTTGTGCCAGAGTCTGTGCCTGAGCGGCATCCTGGCGGTTGATTCTGGCGATATCAAAATCACCGTATTCACCGACGCTGTTCTGACTACTTTTATTCAGCGCCGTGCGCATCAACATGTATTGCGCTGTTTCTGCCAGCCACGGACGATCGCTGGTGGCAAGCTGCGTGAAATTCTGTTCCGCATTGACGTAGTCGCCTTCATAGAAACGCGCGGCGGCGATCAGATAGGTTTTATACTGTTGCGCGGATGAATCGGCTGGGATTGAGGTGAGGGAGGACGTAATCTGCTCGCCGGTCGCGCCGGACAATAACCCCAACCGCGCCCGGGCTAACGCCTGGCGTTGTTCAACCGTTAACGAGGTATCGGCCAGTAGCGCGGCAAAAAACTGACTGACGCTGTCCCTGTTATTTGAAACATGGCGGTTTTCATTCTCTGTGTCGTCGGCATTTATCTCTTCGGCGGCGATCTGCAGCTTGTCCATCTGGCGAGCAAGCGTGTCATCTGCACGTTGCTCCGGCGTAGCGGCGGCTGGCGACGTGATTTCATCCCACTGCGGGTGATACGCAAAATAGAAATCGCGGGAGCGGGTGATATCCTCAGGCATTGACTGAACGGGCAGGGCGAATGATTTTTCCTGGCTTAACAATCGCAGCAGGTTATCCCGGCTGTCGTTTTGCGGGCTGAATACCGGGATACCTTTTAGCAGACAGTGGTCATCACTCCATTTGCAATCTTCCATATCAAAAGAAGCAAATGCCTGAGGGGCTCCTGACAACAATGAACAAAGGGCTAGAGCGAGGGATGTCTTCCTGACCATAATCTTATTTCCTGTATGATTTATTGTGATACGGCTTTGATAACCAGGGTGATACCCTCAATGGCAACCACTTCGACCTGCGTACCGGCAGTCAAATTATCGTTCGCACTGACCGGCCAGGAGCTGTCGCCAACGCGCATATGCCCGCGACCATTCACCAGCGTGGTCTCCAGAATAAACCGGCGACCGACCAGCTGCTGCCCGCGCTGATTGAGGTGGCTGTCAGCTGGTTTCTGCTCCTGTACGCGCTTTGCCAGCCACTTCCACCACAGCCAGGCTGCCAGCAACGTTAACAAGGCGAACATCGCACCCTGCCACGCCCAGTCGAGCGGAAGTAGCCAGACCACCAGACCGGTGATCACCGCTGCTACACCGCTCCACAGCAGATAACCGTTACCGCCCAGCATCTCGGCGGCCAGTAACAGACCACCGAGGCTAAGCCAGAAGATATGTGGGTGAACCAGAATCATCGCTATCATGATTTTTTCCGTTCGCTGGCGCTGTCCTTAATTAATTCGCTGATGCCGGCAATCGAGCCCATCAGGCTGCTGGCGTCCAGTGGCATCATCACCACTTTACTGTTATTTGACGAACCGATTTGTTGCAGCGCTTCGGTGTATTTCTGAGCCACGAAGTAGTTCACCGCCTGAATATCCCCGGCGGCAATCGCCTCCGAAACCATCTGAGTTGCACGAGCTTCGGCTTCGGCGGAACGTTCGCGCGCTTCTGCCTGTAAAAACGCGGACTGGCGTTCACCTTCCGCTTTCAGTATTTTCGACTGCTTCTCACCTTCCGCTTTGACGATCTCCGCCTGGCGGATCCCTTCGGCTTCAAGAATGTAGGCGCGTTTGGTACGTTCCGCTTTCATCTGGGCGTTCATCGCGTCGATAAGTTCAGCCGGTGGGCGTACATCGCGGATCTCAATTCGGGTGATTTTGATGCCCCAGGGATTGGTGGCTTCATCAACGATATGCAGCAGACGTGTGTTGATGTTATCACGCTGGGAGAGCATTTCATCCAGCTCCATGGAGCCGAGAACGGTACGAATGTTGGTCATGGTCAGGTTGATGATCGCCAGTTCAAGATTACTGACTTCATATGCTGCTTTCGGCGCGTCGATCACCTGAATAAAGCACACTGCATCGATAGAAACGTTGGCGTTATCTTTGGAGATAACTTCCTGCGACGGGATATCGAGAACCTGCTCCATCATATTGATCTTACGACCAATTCTATCCATGAAGGGCACCACGAGACTTAAGCCTGGCTGCAGGGTTTTGGTGTAACGGCCAAAACGCTCCACTGTCCACTGGTATCCCTGCGGGACGATTTTGACGCCTGCGCCGACGATTACCAGCGCGACAAAAATGAGAATGGGGATAAAAATGAGCATTGATGAAACCTCCTGTTGTGCTGTCCTTTACTACCTGATTAATCAAATTATACCCGATTAATCAGGGTGGGCTCCCCTATAATAAATTACAGGGATATATCCGTCATACTTCAAGTTGCTTGTGCGTTAGCTACGTTCGTTCACCCCAGTCACTTGCCGCCTTCATGCAACTCGAATTATTTTGGGTATAGACTGTCTGCACGAAAGATGTAAAAAAGGGATCTGTAATGGAAGAAAGCAGAATGTTGCTTCAGTTAAAAAATGTCGCCTGGCAGGCGGGAACGACGAAAATTCTCAATAACATCAGTTTTAATCTCAACGCCGGGGAATTTAAGCTGATTACCGGTCAGTCCGGCTGCGGTAAAAGTACGTTACTGAAGATTGTGGCGTCGTTAATTAGCCCGAGTGCCGGTGAGATTATTTTTGAGGGAAAGGAGATAACTACCCTCAAACCCGAAGCTTATCGTCAGCAGGTTTCTTATTGCGCGCAAACCCCCGCTTTGTTTGGCGATACTGTCTACGATAACCTTATTTTCCCGTGGCAAATCCGCAATAAACGCCCTGAACCTGATACGTTTCTGGCCGACTTGGCCCGCTTTGAACTGCCTGAGGAGATCCTCAAAAAAAATATTAATGAACTCTCCGGAGGCGAAAAACAGCGTATCTCATTAATTCGCAATTTGCAGTTTCTGCCCAAAATCCTGTTGCTGGATGAAATAACCAGCGCACTGGATGAGGCCAATAAACGCAACGTGAATGAATTAATTCACCGCTACGTTCGCGAGAAAAATATCGCAGTGCTGTGGGTTACGCACGACAAAGATGAAATTAATCATGCGGATAATATCATTACCCTTCAGCCGCATGCCGGAGAGATGCAGGAAGCAAGCAATGAACGAGCATAATATTACCAATGAATCACTGGCGTTAGCGATGATGCTGGTGGTAGTGGCGATACTGATTAGTCACAAAGAAAAACTGGCGCTGGAAAAAGATATTCTCTGGAGCGTTTGCCGGGCGGTGATCCAGCTTATTATCGTCGGCTATGTGCTGAAATATATCTTTGGTGTTAACCACAGCATTCTGACTCTAGTGATGGTGCTGTTTATCTGCTTTAACGCTGCGTATAACGCGCAAAAACGCAGTAAATATATTGATAAAGCCTTTATCTCGTCGTTTATCGCCATTACGTCGGGAGCGGGAGTGACGCTGGCTGTTCTGGTTCTGTCCGGTTCCATCGAATTCGCGCCAATGCAGGTGATCCCAATTTCCGGCATGATCGCAGGTAATGCGATGGTGGCGGTCGGGTTATGTTACAACAACCTGGGGCAGCGGTTTAACAGCGAGCAGCAGCAAATCCAGGAGAAATTGAGCCTCGGTGCCACGCCGAAAGTGGCGTCTGCGCCGCTTATTCGCGACAGCATTCGTGCGTCATTGATCCCGACGATCGATTCAGCGAAAACTGTGGGACTGGTGAGCTTACCAGGGATGATGTCGGGCTTGATCTTTGCTGGTATCGATCCGGTAAAAGCAATTAAGTATCAGATAATGGTGACCTTTATGCTGCTTTCTACCGCCAGCCTGTCGACCATTATTGCCTGTTATCTCACTTACCGGAAATTCTACAATTCGCGCCACCAACTGGTGGTGACGCATTTGAAAAAGCCGTGATGTGATGCCGGATGCGTTTTTTCTAGGCCCGATGAGCGTAAGCGTCATCGGGCAAAATCACGCAGATTAGTACAACAACGCGTACAGCTGGCGACGATATTTCGATGCCAGCGCATCACCGGTTCCCAGCGCAGCGAGAATTTCCTGGAAGGTCTTACGTGCCTGACCGTCTGCGGCCGCAAGATCTTTTCTCAGGTGGCTGAACAGCAGTTCCAGCGCCTCTTCGTTACGTCCGACCTGGTGCAGTTGTAACGCCAACTGTGCTGCCAGTGCCGCATCCTGAGGGTTGCTCGCTACTTGCTGCTGTAACTGCTGGATTTCCGGCGTATCTGCCGCTTGTTTCAGTAGTTCAATCTGCGCGACCAGCCCCTGATAACGGGTGTCCTGATCCTGTAACGGAATGGTTTTCAGTACCGCTTCGGCATCCTCCGAACGGTTAAGCGCGATTTGTGTTTCTGCCAGCAGCAGGCCGATTTCGCTGCTTTGGTTAGATAACTGCCAGGCTTCTTTCAGCAACGGCAGCGCTTCGGCGTGATTGCCGGCTTCAATAAACTCAATGGCCTGGCGCGCTTTCAGCTCCTCTTCACTTGGGAGCACTTTATCGAGCAGTGCGCGAATGACTTCTTCCGGCTGCGGCCCCTGGAATCCGTCTACCGGCTGACCGTTCTGGAACAGATATACCGTTGGGATAGCGCGCAGGCCAAACTGGGAGGCGATCATCTGTTCAGCGTCGCAGTCCAGTTTGGCGAGAATAAACTGACCGTTGTACTGCGCGGCAAGACTTTCCAGTACCGGCGTTAGTTGCAGACAATGCTGGCTACGTTCAGACCAGAAATAGAACAGGACCGGTGTGGTCATCGACAGCTCAAGGGTCTGCTGCAGGTTAGATTCGTTAATATTGACAATATTTTGTACGGACATGGAGTCACTCTCTATTCGTCTATTTGTTTTTACATGGGGGCAGACGTGCTGGCTTCAACTCAGCCCTGTAAAATTTTGTCCATTACGCGACCTGGCAACAGGCGTTTCAGCAGCATAACTGCCCAGGTCACCAGGGTGACGGGGTAGCGCAGTTTCGGTTTATCACTTTCAAAAGCATGGCGCACTTTGGCGACAACAGCCTCTGGGCCCAGCGTAAAACGCGCGGCAATGCCGGGATTTTCGACAGGAGAATCGCTTTGGGTCTGGTTAACGTTTTCGGTAAAACGGGTACGTATGGGGCCGGGTTCAATCAGGCTGACCTTGATTCCACTGTGGCGTAGTTCCATGCGCAGTGCATCGGACCACGCTTCCAGTGCGTATTTACTGGCGGCGTACGCCCCACGTCCAGGCGTGGAGATTAATCCCATTACTGAAGAGGTCATCACAATCCGCCCTTCGCCATGCGGTAACATGGCAGGCAGCAGGCGCATAGTGAGCTGATGCGCGCCAAAGAAGTTGGCGGAAAACTGTTGTTCCATCTGTTCACGGCTGATAGTGGTCAGCGGACCATACACGCCGTATCCTGCGTTGTTAAAGATCCCATACAAACGATTATCGGTCAGGGCGATCACCTCATCGGCAGCACGATCCACACTTTCTGGCGAATCCAGATCCAGCAATATGCCGGTGAATCCCATGCCATTCATACGTGCGACATCGTCAGGCTTACGGCAGGCTGCCAGAATTTGAAAACCCTGGCGCTTTAGCTCAAGCGCGCTTTCCAGGCCGATACCGCTGGAACATCCTGTTATTAAGACCGATTTTTGCATAACTTTACCTGTCAGGATCTCCGTTGATTTACGAGTCGTGGTTAACTAAAGGAGTGAGTTGTTTCGCCATCCAGTCGGCAATAAACGGCTGGGCGTCACGATTTGGATGAATACCATCATCCTGCATCCACTGGGGTTTCAGATAGACCTCTTCCATAAAAAAGGGCAACAGAGGAATATCAAACTCTTTGGCGAGCTTTGGATAAATAGCGCTAAAGGTTTCATTATAACGGCGACCGTAGTTTGCCGGCAGACGAATTTGCATCAATAACGGTTCGGCATTCGCGGCCTTCACGTCCTGCAATATTTTGCGCAGAGTCTGTTCGGTTTGCTGAGGTTGAAACCCGCGTAGTCCGTCGTTGCCGCCAAGTTCTACCAGCACCCAGCGAGGCTGATGCTGTTGCAGTAATGCGGGCAGACGGGACAGACCCTGTTGTGAGGTGTCGCCGCTAATGCTGGCATTCACCACAGATGTTTTGGTTTGCCATTTATCATGGAGTAGCGCTGGCCACGCCGCGCTGGCTGACATACGGTATCCGGCACTCAGGCTGTCACCCAGAATTAATAACGTGTCCGCTGCGGCGGCGCGGAACGTTAACAGGACCAGGAACAGGAAGGGCAAATGCCAGCGGAAAACATTGTTGAAGTTCATCATCTTAAGAAATCCGTCGGTCAGGGTGATCACGAGCTATCCATCCTTACCGGAGTTGAACTGGTTGTCAAACGCGCCGAGACCATTGCGTTGATTGGCGAGTCGGGCTCGGGAAAATCGACACTGCTGGCAATCCTCGCCGGTCTGGACGATGGCTCTGGCGGAGAAGTCTGCCTGGTAGGACAGCCGTTGCATACTATGGATGAAGAGGCCAGGGCACAACTGCGGGCGAAGCATGTCGGTTTTGTTTTCCAGTCCTTCATGTTAATTCCAACCCTGAATGCGTTGGAGAACGTTGAGTTGCCCGCGTTATTGCGGGGGGAAAATAGCGGGAAAAGCCGCGACGGTGCGAAAGCATTGCTTGAGCAACTGGGGTTGGGGAAACGTCTCGACCACCTTCCTGCTCAACTCTCAGGCGGTGAGCAGCAGCGCGTGGCGTTGGCGCGGGCGTTTAACGGGCGCCCTGACGTACTGTTTGCCGATGAGCCAACAGGCAACCTGGACCGACAAACCGGAGACAAAATTGCCGATCTGCTGTTTTCCCTCAACCGTGAACACGGCACGACTCTGATTCTGGTGACTCACGATCCGCAACTGGCGGCACGCTGTGACAGGCGTTTACGTCTGGTGAACGGGCAGTTGCAGGAGGAGGCATGATCGCACGCTGGTTCTGGCGCGAATGGCGCTCACCTTCATTATTAATCGTCTGGCTGGCGCTGAGTCTGGCGGTGGCCTGCGTGCTGGCGCTGGGCAACATCAGCGACCGTATGGAAAAAGGGCTGAGTCAGCAAAGTCGCGAGTTTATGGCGGGTGACCGGGCGCTACAAAGCTCGCGGGAAGTGCCAACATCATGGATTGATGAGGCGCGTCAACGTGGCCTGAAGGTGGGCGAACAGCTGACCTTCGCTACTATGACCTTTGCGGCCGATACTCCGCAACTGGCGAATGTCAAAGCGGTGGATGACGTTTACCCGATGTATGGTAATTTGCAAACCAACCCTCCGGGACTCAAACCACAGCCAGGATCTGTACTGCTGGCTCCGCGCCTGATGGCGCTGCTCAATTTAAAAATCGGTGATTCCATCGATGTTGGTGACGTCACCCTGCATATTGCCGGAGAAGTGGTACAGGAGCCAGATTCCGGCTTTAACCCGTTCCAGATAGCGCCGCGCCTGATGATGAATATGGCGGATGTTGCAAAAACTGGCGCGGTCCAACCGGGAAGCCGCGTGACATGGCGTTATAAATTTGGCGGTACGCCGCAGCAACTGGAAGGGTATGAGCAATGGCTGTTGCCGCAGCTAAAGCCGGAACAACGCTGGTACGGGCTGGAGCAGGATGAAGGGGCGTTAGGGAAATCGCTCGAACGCTCGCAGCAGTTCCTCCTGTTGTCGGCGTTGCTAACGTTGCTGCTGGCGGTTGCCGCCGTTGCGGTGGCGATGAGTCATTATTGCCGCAGTCGGTACGATTTGGTGGCGATTTTGAAAACGCTCGGTGCGGGCAGGGCGCAGTTGCGTAAATTGATTGTCGGACAGTGGCTGATGGTACTAGCGCTGTCTGGCATAACCGGCGGAGCATGTGGGCTACTGTTTGAGCGTGTTCTGGTGGTGTTGCTCAGGCCCGTATTACCCGGCGAATTGCCGCCAGCCAGTCTGTGGCCATGGCTGTGGGCATTAGGCACCATGACTGTTATCTCTCTGCTGGTGGGGCTACGTCCTTATCGTCTGTTACTGGCCACGCAGCCGCTGCGGGTGCTGCGCCGTGACGTGGTGGCAAATGTCTGGCCGCTGAAATTTTATCTCCCGTTGGTTTCGGTTGTTGTTGTTGCGCTCCTCGCGGGGTTGATGGGTGGCAGTATGCTGCTGTGGGCGGTGCTGGCTGGTGCGGTCGTACTGGCGCTACTGTGCGGCGTGCTGGGCTGGATGCTGCTCAACATGCTGCGTGGCATGACGTTAACCTCGCTGCCGCTGCGTTTAGCGGTCAGCCGACTGTTGCGTCAGCCTTGGTCAACGCTGAGCCAGCTCTCAGCCTTTTCACTCTCCTTTATGCTGCTGGCGTTGTTGCTGGTACTGCGTGGCGATCTGCTCGATCGCTGGCAGCAGCAAATGCCGCCGGAAAGCCCAAACTACTTCCTTATCAATATCGCGACTGAACAGGTTGTACCGCTGAAGGGTTTCCTGTCTGAGCATCAGATAATTACTGAGTCGTTCTACCCGATTGTGCGGGCGCGTCTGACGGCAATTAATGATAAGGCGACCGAGGGCAATCAGGATGAAGCGCTCAACCGTGAATTGAACCTGACCTGGCAGGATACCCGACCGGATCATAACCCGATTACCGCCGGAACCTGGCCGCCAAAAGCTGGTGAGGTATCGATGGAGGAGGGGCTGGCAAAACGGCTGAACGTGAAGCTCGGCGATCGTGTGACCTTTATGGGGGATACCCAGGATTTCAGTGCCACGGTCAGCAGCCTGCGCAAAGTGGACTGGGAAAGTCTGCGGCCTAACTTCTTCTTTATCTTCCCTTCCGGCGCACTGGACGGACAGCCGCAAAGCTGGCTGACCAGTTTTCGCTGGGAGAACGGTAACGGCATGCTGACACAGCTTAATCGCGAGTTTCCGACCGTCAGCCTGCTGGATATCGGCGCAATCCTCAAGCAGGTTGGTCAGGTTCTGCAGCAGGTCAGTCGGGCGCTGGAGGTGATGGTCGTGCTGGTAACTGCCTGCGGCATGTTGTTGCTCCTGGCCCAGGTTCAGGTCGGGATGCGCCAGCGTCATCAGGAACTGGTGGTCTGGCGTACGCTCGGGGCGGGTAAGAAACTTTTGCGTACCACGCTGTGGTGCGAGTTCGCCATGCTGGGGATGGTCTCCGGGCTGGTGGCGGCCATTGGTGCTGAAACGGCGCTGGCGGTTCTGCAAACCAAAGTCTTTGACTTCCCATGGGAACCTGACTGGCGACTGTGGGTAGTATTGCCGTTTTGCGGGGCGCTGCTGCTCTCATTATGTGGCGGATGGCTCGGCGCACGCCTGTTAAAAGGTAAAGCACTCTTCCGACAATTCAGTAATTAATTCATTTCAGTGATGATTACGCACCGGTTTTTTATATCGGTGCGTATTTTTTTCTATAGGGCACAAATTGATAACTCCTTGATATTTAACAGCACAAATCAATAAAAAACCGCCAACACGACAGGGTTAATAAAAGTTAATATTTGCATGCTGAATAATTGGCAGGCTATCTATCAAGGTAAAACCATGACTATAAAAAAAACAGCGCTGGCGGTATCGATCGGCGCAGCAGTGGCATTAACGACTTTCGCTTCTCAGGCGGAAATCACGGTCCTGAAACAAGATCCGCAGGCGGGCAATCCGCTGAGCCGTCTTAACTTCACCGTCGGCGGGAGTATTCGTCCACAGTTCCAGAATATGGCTGGCGATGATGGTAAGAATGGTTACAAACGTAATGGTTTTGACGGCGGCACGCGTTTCCGCTTTGCTGCTGACTACTATCTGTTTGATGACATCAGTTGGGTGAGCTACTACGAGCTGGGCGTTAACTTCCCGGCCATGTTCAACTGGGATAATCACTACGCTGACGGCGCCAACGATACCACGCGTCGTATGCTGTACACCGGTCTGAAAAGCGCGACCTGGGGTACACTGACCTTCGGTCAACAGAACAGCATTTACTATGATGTGGTCGGTGCGAAAACGGATATCTGGGACTACGACATGATCGGTCAGGCGCCAGGTAACGGTATTAATGGCGACTACGATGGCTCATATCGCACGCGTAAGTCTCTGAAGTATAAGAAAGCTGTTGGGGATGTTGATCTCTACGCTTCTTATCTGTTCAGCGATGATTACAACCCGAATAACGGCCTGCGCTACAAGCGTAAAGGTGGTGGCTCTCTGGGCGTGGATTACCACATCACTGATGACTTAACCTGGGGTACCGCGTGGAACTATACCCGTGCGGAAATGCGCGGCAACAGTAGCAAAACTTACGATCAGAACATCGTTGGTACCGCACTGAGCTGGAAACCGGACAACTGGACCTTCTCACTGGGTGGCGGCTGGTACCAAAACTTCATGACCACCAAAAAAGTATCGGTTAACGACTACTTTGCTGGTGACGCATGGGGTCTGGAATACTTTGCTGGTTACACATTCCCGGTTGGTCAGTATGCGGTTAAATCCATCCAGCCTTACTTCATGGGCGACCGTATCGAATACGTGAATGGTCGTAACTATCTGCGTACCGACAATGGGTTGGGTATCAGCTTCCAGCTGGATTATGGTTTCCGTGTGGATTACGAACACGTCTTTACCTCCAGCACCGACAACCTGGGCGACATGAACCTGGTGCGTCTGCGCTACGATTTCTAAGAACGCCCTGCTAAAACAGATGCCCGATGGTGCGATGCTAATCGGGTATTTGACCAGGCGCCGCCTATAAGCCGGATGATGCTATCCGGCTTTTTCGTTTTTCAACTATTCATTCCTGAAACTTGCATAAGCGCCTTCCTTACTCATTCAACGACATACTTCGCAACATCATGAAATAATTTCAAGGGCAGCAGGCTGTGATCTGTGTCATGTTAAGAATCAGCCTGTTAAGCAGGCCAAAAAAAACAACGCCGCATGAACGGCGTGGGACATTACATCACAACGTTAAAATGGAGAAGTTATGGGATTGCGTCAGAGTTTACGCGTCGCGAGCGGGGTACTGTTGTTGGCCTGTGGATTACAGTTTGCTCATGCGAATAGCGATCCGCACACCATCGTGTTCGGTGTTGCGCCGGGTCCATATGGTGATATGGTGAAACAGGCCATTGCCCCGACGCTGAAAGAGAAAGGCTACAAGGTAGTGGTGCGCGAATTCAGTGACTATGTCCAGCCGAATATGGCACTCTCCAACGGTAGCATTGACGCTAACTTGTTCCAGCACTCGCTCTATTTTGACAAATTCACCGCTGATAAAGGGTTGAAACTGAGCAAGCTCATTGTGGTCCCTACGGCCGGAATGGGTTTTTACTCGCATAAAATCAAAAGCCTGGATGAGCTGAAGAAAGGGGATGTCATCACCCTGTCAAACGATCCGACCAACCTGGCTCGTGGTCTGCGCTTCCTGCAATCAATCGATCTGATCACCATTAAAGACAATATCGATCCGACCAAAGCTTCCGAGCGCGATATTGCCAGCAACCCGAAGGGGTTGATCTTTAAGCCGCTGGAAGCCGCGCAACTGCCGCGTACGCTGGATGGCGTAACCGGGGCGCTGGTCAACGGCAACTTTGCTGTCGCGGCAAAACTGGATCTCTCCAGTGCCATTAAGCAGGAACATCTGGATGAGAACCTGAAAAATATCATCGCGGTACGCACTGAAGATGCGGATAAACCGTTCGCTAAAGATATCGTTGAGGCGGTGAAATCTCCGGCCTATCGTGCGGTGATTGACGATCCGAAAAATATCTACAGTGCCTTCCAGAAACCGGAATGGATGTCGGCAGCCAAATAATCGCTGCGCAAAAGGTTTAACAGGGCAGCGATGACTGCCCTTTTCGCATTTCTGAGGTGGCTATGATTGAGATAGATAAGGTTTGCGTGGATTTCACCGCAGGCCGTGGGCCGTCAACAAGGGCGGTTGATGACGTCAGCCTGCGTATCGGCGCGGGTGAGATATTTGGCATTGTCGGTACCAGCGGTGCGGGAAAGAGTACGCTTTTGCGCACCCTGAACGCCTTAACACGCCCAAGTCAGGGAAGCGTAAAGGTTAACGGAGTAGAAATCTCTGCGCTCGAAGGGGGGCATTTACGTAAGGCCCGCCAGCGTATTGGAATGATTTTCCAACACTTTAATCTGATGCATACCCGAACCGTTGCGCAAAACGTCGCCTTCAGCCTGAAAGCAGCCGGGTGGGAGCGCAGTAAAATCGGACCGCGCGTGACGGAAATTCTGTCACTGGTTGGGCTGTCCGATAAGGCTAACCGTTATCCCGTACAGCTTAGTGGTGGGCAAAAGCAGCGTGTTGGCATTGCCCGCGCTATTGCCAACCACCCGGATGTGCTGCTGTGCGATGAACCCACCTCTGCTTTGGATCTGGAAACCTCAGCCACTATTCTGGCTCTGCTCAAACAGATCAACCAACAGTTGGGGATCACGATCGTGCTGATCACTCATGAAATGAATGTGATCAAATCTATCTGCGATCGTGTGGCAGTGATGTCAGGCGGGAAAGTGGTGGAAACAGGCGAAGTGTTTGATGTCTTTGCCCACCCGCAGCATGCTTTCACGCAGCAACTGGTATCGCATACGCTCAATCTGACGCTCCCGGAACGGCTGCGGGAACATCTGCCCGGTCAATTGCTGAAAATCTTGTTTATCGGCGACTCGGCAGAACAGCCGGTGTTGTCTGAAGTGGCGGTAAAGTTTGGTGTAGCGGTGAATATCCTGCACGGCAAAATTGAGTATATCGGTGAGCGTGCGCTGGGGATCTTAGTGGTGCAACTAACTGCACCGCATAATCCTGGCGCGGTGGATGCCGCCGTGGAACACATTCGTCAACGTACCGCACAGGTGGAGGTGATTCGTGGATGATTTATTGCCGGATTTGACACTGGCGTTCAATGAAACTTTCCAGATGCTTAGCATCTCGACGGTGCTGGCGATTATTGGCGGTCTGCCGCTGGGCTTTCTCATTTTCGTTACTGACAGGCATTTATTCTGGCAGAACCGTTTTGTCTATCTGCTCAGCTCCGTGCTGGTGAATATCATCCGATCGGTGCCGTTTGTGATCCTGTTGGTGCTGTTGCTGCCGCTAACGCAGTTTCTGCTCGGTAATACCATCGGACCGATTGCGGCTTCGGTACCGCTCTCTGTTGCGGCAATTGCGTTCTATGCCCGGCTGGTGGACAGCGCGCTGCGTGAGGTTGATAAAGGAATCATTGAAGCGGCAGAAGCATTTGGCGCCAGCCCGATGCGTATTATCTGTACGGTTTTGCTACCGGAGGCCAGCGCGGGTCTGCTGCGTGGACTGACGATAACGCTGGTGAGTTTGATTGGATACTCCGCAATGGCCGGAATTGTTGGCGGCGGTGGCGTTGGCGACCTGGCTATTCGCTTCGGTTATTACCGTTACGAAACCCAGGTGATGATTGTCACCGTGGTGGCACTGATTATTCTGGTGCAGGTCGTACAGGTATTTGGCGACTGGCTGGCGAAACGTGCCGACAAGCGTGACAGGCATTAATACGCGCTAATAACAGGCCGGGCAAGCGTAGCTAAGCCCGGCATGCGAATTCTATTACTGCGCCTGAACCCAGTCGGCAACCTCCTGCCATGTGCCGCGAAAAACAATTTTTGCGGCTTTCTTTTCCAGCTGATAGCGATACATCGGATCGTAATATTCGTTGAGTAATGGCACCAGCCAGCCCATGTGACCATCGGTACTGCCATTAGTCTGCTGTTCCGTCAGAGCAACATCGAGCAATGCGGTGAGCTCTGCGAAGCGTTGTAACCCCAGACGACGGCGAATAGCGAACAGACCGTGGTGCAGATATTCGCTGTACTCTTGCCAGCCCTGGGTTTCCCCATAAGCTTGCGTAAAATCGTGGTGCATGCGCACGAAATATTCTTCACGCAGGCGTTCCAGACGCAGCTCAAAGGGATCTTCCACCACCGCAATGGATGCCTGAGCCATGCGTTCACGCAAGCATTCGGGCAAATGATTGGCACCAATCATGCGGCCTTCATCTTCCAGCACCCAGCGATGCAGGTCCTGACGGCTATCGGTTTTCAGCATCTCGACTGCCAGCAGATTTTCAAAACTGGCCTGGCTCAGTTGGGGTTCTACCGTGCGACCAAAAGAAGAGCCGCGATGGTGCGCCAGACCTTCGAGGTCCACGCCGTTCGGCTGCAGTTGCACCAACTGCGTTTTACCGCTCCCGGTACAGCCGCCAATTAAGATGATGGGTTTTTGTACCAGTTCTTCGGTCACTTGCATCGCCGCCTGCCGAAGCGCTTTATACCCGCCTGCTATCAATGGGTAATTGATGCCGGATTCGCGCAGCCATTGCTGCACAATATGCGAGCGCTGACCGCCGCGCGCACAGCATAAATATCCCTCAGGATGTAGACGACAGGCATCTTGCCAGGCTTTCATCCGCTGTTGACGGATGTCACCACTGACAAGTTGATGCCCAAGCGCGAGTGCCGCTTCCGGTCCCTGACGCTTGTAACAGATGCCGACCGCGGTACGCTCCTCGTTATCCATTAAAGGCAGGTTAATTGCGCCAGGCATGGCACCTTGTTGAAATTCGACGGGCGCGCGTACATCGATTAAAGGCGTACCGGCGAGCAGAATCGCACGATAGTCCGTTCCATCGTTCATGTTGAATCCTGAAAATACAAAACAGCAATGGAGGGGATTTTACGCGCTGATAGAGGGAGTGGGGAAGGATAAGATCCTTTCCCCGACATTTTATGTGTTACTTCAGCTTACTTTGCGCCCAGATAATCCCACTGGCGTATTCCGGCGGCAGAAGGGGAATGAGTGCTTCCAGCGTTGCGCTCAGGCGAGCGGTATCGCTGTCCGTCAGGTTCAAGTGACCGACCTTACGGCCTTCGCGCACCTCTTTGTCGTACCAGTGCAGGTGTACGAGTGGCAACTTCAGCCAGTCGTAGTTCAGGTCAGTACCGATAAGATTCACCATGACCGAAGGATTGTTCACTACCGGCGTGGGTAATGGCAGGTCGGTAATGGCGCGCAGGTGCAGTTCAAACTGGCTGATGCTGGCGCCGTTTTGCGTCCAGTGCCCACTGTTGTGTACGCGCGGGGCCAGTTCGTTAATCAGCAAGCCTTCCGGGGTGATGAAACACTCCATCGCCATTACGCCGACATAGCCCAATTCCTGCATAATAGCGGACAACATCGCTTCAGCCTGTTCCTGCTGTTTCGCATTGGCTTGCGGAAATACCACGCTGGTACGCAGAATGCCGTCCTGATGCAGGTTATGGGTCAGCGGATAAAAGACTGTGCTGCCGTCATGAGCGCGAGCGCCCACCAGCGACACTTCACCTGAGAAGTTTATGCCTCGTTCGACAATGCATTCGCCGTAGCAGTCGTCTGGAAGTTGTTCAGTTTCATTGACGCGTAAACGCCACTGACCACGACCGTCGTAGCCGCCGACACGACGCTTCACGATTGCCAGTTCACCCAGTTTGTCGAATATTGCAGACCACTCGCTATTATCCGCCAGCAGTTGCCACGGTGCGGTCGCCAAGCCGAGCTTGTCAAAAAGCTGCTTTTGCGTCAGACGGTCGGCAATAATCGGGAACACATCGCGGTTAACAAACGCCGGATGGCGGGCCAGCTCGCGAGTGAGTGCGGTTTCCGGCCAGCGCTCAATTTCAGCGGTAATCACGCTTTGCTGAAAGGGGACGGCCGCAGGTTCGGCATCCAGGCCAACGGGCCAGACTGCAATGCCCAACGGCTCGCCTGCCTGACGCAACATGCGTCCTAGCTGACCGTTACCAAGTATGCAAACCTGCTTCATGCCGCACCTCGCGGGTCCGGGTTCTCCAGCACCTCATCGGTTTGCGCTTTACGCCAGTCGATCAGACGCTGGTGTAGCGTTTTATCGTGGGTTGCCAGAATTTGCGCCGCCAGCAGTGCCGCATTTGCTGCGCCCGCTTTGCCAATCGCCAGCGTGCCAACCGGAATGCCGCGCGGCATCTGCACGATGGAATAAAGGCTGTCTACGCCGCTCAGGGCAGCACTTTGTACCGGAACACCTAAAACAGGTACCAGCGTTTTCGCCGCAATCATGCCAGGCAGATGTGCTGCACCACCTGCACCGGCAATAATCACCTGATAGCCGTTCTCTTCTGCGCTCTCGGCGAAGCTGAACAGTTTATCGGGGGTGCGGTGAGCAGAGACAACTTCAACGTGGTGCGGGACATCCAGGATTTCGAAGATTTCGGCGGCGAACTGCATGGTAGTCCAGTCGCTTTTGGACCCCATCACGATGGCGACACGCGCCGGATTATTGCGGGAAGACATGCGTCTTAAAACTCCTGTGGTGCGAAACACACTGCTTTCGAGGCGAGAGAGAATAGCATGATATACAAGCAAGGAAAACGGTTGCGCAGCGAAATGTTAACGCCTGGATGTAATCCCCTTGAGGGTTTACTGGGAGATTTTTCATGGCCAAACAGGCCGTTACGCTGGGCTGTAGGGAATTGGCAGATTTTCGGTTATTGAAGCATTGGGTTTTGTTATTAGCCGCCGGTCAAAGTGCGTTTCTTCGTTATGTCGGCGAGGAGCGTGCATATATCGGTGGCTTAGTTACTTCTTTCCACTCTTTTTTGAGAAGCGCGTAGATAAAGGTGTCATCGTGGGGCGCGAAGCGGACATTCTCCAGCGGTATCGCTTACAAAAGTAGCAGTGCTAAAGATACCGACCCTGTAAAAACAATTTTTTATGAATAGTGCAACCTGCGGATCGTTCTTTCAGTCGCTCACACGCCACCATGCCTTGACAACGCAATTTCGTATTTGGCATCCATTCGCATTCACCGAATGTCGGTACGATAATTCTGCTATTCAAATTGAGTACAGGATCACATTTAATCGCCTTATTACGGTTCAGCATGTTGAACAAGGTATATTTTCCACTACACAATGCCGATATCATTTATTCCAATAGCAAGAGGGAGCCATTATGGTTCGCAAAGGGTGTAATTCATTAGTCCGTGCTGAAAAAATATTAACCCATATTGCGTGGGTAGGTGTGGCGAGTTATATGGAATTATTAAAAAAATTTCAGTATCCCAAAAGTAGTCTGCTTAATTTATTGAATGTGATGGTGGAATGTGGCTTCTTAATTAAAAATAAAAATGGCCATTATTCACTGGGGATAAAAAACTACGAACTGGGATGTCAGGCACTGCACCGCCAGAATATTTTTGAAGTGACGAAGCGGCCAATGCAGGAGCTGTCGTTGAAAAGCGGCCTGGTTTGTCATCTGGGCGCGATGGAGAGCTATTCTGCTATCTATCTTGACAAGATTGAAAGCCCGGATTCGGTGCCGACCAGCAAAAGCTGGATTGGCAAAAAACTTGAATTACATATTACCGCACTGGGTAAGGCGTTATTGGCCTGGAAAACGAGAGAAGAGTTGGATTATTTTTTAGATGCTCTTACGTTGACTCCACATACGCGCAATACATTTACTGATAAAAAATTATTTCTGGAAGAACTGCAAAAAACGCGGCTTCGGGGATGGGCCATAGATAACGAAGAATCGACCTATGGTGCAGTATGTTTAAGTATGCCTGTATTCAATATGTATAACCGGGTTAATTATGCGATCTCGCTATCAGGCGATCCGGTGGTTTACTCAGGAAATAAGATCGACGGTTATCTGGAACTGCTCCGAAAGTGTGCCGGGCAAATATCATATGGACTGGGATACATAAGCGAAAATGAATATTTACGAAAAGGAAATTGAAGTAATGAAAAAATTCAGCGGCATTATTCCACCGGTATCCAGTACGTTTCATCGTGACGGAACCATTGATAAAACGGCAATGCGCCAGGTTGCCGACTTCCTGATTAATAAAGGAGTCGACGGGCTGTTTTACCTTGGCACCGGTGGTGAATTTAGCCAGATGAATACCACCCAGCGCATGGCGCTCACCGAAGAAGCCATATCCGTTGTTGGTGGGAGGGTTCCCGTATTGATTGGCGTCGGTTCGCCTTCCACTGATGAAGCAGTCAAATTGGCGCGGCATGCCGAATCCTGCGGTGCTGACGGTGTCGTCGCCATCAACCCTTACTACTGGAAGGTCGCGTCACGAAATCTTGACGACTATTACCAGCAGATCGCTCGTAGCGTCACTTTGCCGGTAATCCTGTACAACTTTCCGGATTTGACGGGCCAGGACTTAACCCCGGAGACAGTGAAACGTTTGGCCTTGCAAAATGAGAATATCGTTGGCATCAAAGACACCATCGACAGTGTCGGTCACTTGCGCACGATGATTAACGCAGTTAAGTCAGTGCGCCCGTCGTTTTCTGTATTTTGCGGCTATGACGACCATTTACTGAACACCTTGCTGTTAGGGGGGGACGGCGCGATTTCAGCTAGCGCTAACTTTGCACCGGAACTCTCCGTTGGTATCTACCGTGCCTGGCGCGAAGGTGATCTGGCAACCGCCGCCAACCTGAACAAAAAGCTACTGCAACTGCCATCTATTTACGCTCTGGAAACGCCGTTTGTCTCGCTAATCAAATACGGTATGCAATGCGTAGGGTTACCAGTAGAGACTTATTGCTTGCCGCCAATTCTTGAGGTGTCAGAAGAAGCCAAAGAAAAAGTCCATGCACTGTTGGTTGCGCAGGGTATTTTACCTGTCTGAGGAGAATCTCATGTCTGTACGCAATATTTTTGCTGACGAGAGTCACGATATCTACACCGTCAGAACGCACGCCAATGGCCCTGATGGTGAACTGCCGCTGACGGCGGAGATGTTAATCAACCGCCCGAGTGGGGATCTGTTTGGTATGACCATGAATGCCGGAATGGGCTGGTCTCCGGATGAGCTGGATCGGGATGGTATTTTACTGCTCAGTACGCTCGGTGGCTTACGCGGCGCAGACGGTAAGCCTGTTGCACTGGCGCTGCACCAGGGGCACTACGAGCTGGATATCCAGATGAAAGCGGCGGCTGAGGTTATTAAAGCGAACAGTGCCTTGCCCTATGCTGTGTATGTCTCCGATCCTTGTGATGGACGCACGCAGGGCACGACCGGGATGTTTGATTCGCTACCGTACCGTAACGATGCCTCAATGGTGATGCGCCGTCTTATCCGCTCTCTGCCCGATGTGAAAGCAGTCATTGGCGTGGCTAGCTGTGACAAGGGGCTTCCGGCTACCATGATGGCACTCGCCGCGCAGCATGATAAAGCGACGGTATTGGTGCCTGGTGGTGCGACGCTACCTGCAAGAGATGGGGAAGATAACGGTAAGGTGCAGACCATAGGCGCACGCTTTGCTAATGGTGAGTTATCACTACAGGACGCACGCCGTGCCGGCTGCAAGGCCTGTGCCTCATCCGGAGGTGGCTGTCAATTTCTGGGTACTGCCGGGACATCGCAGGTTGTGGCCGAAGGATTGGGGCTGGCGATTCCGCACTCGGCATTGGCCCCTTCTGGTGAGCCGGTGTGGCAGGAGATCGCCAGAGCTTCCGCAAGGGCGGCGTTGAACCTGTGCCAGCAAGGCATTACCACCCGGGAGATACTCACCGATAAAGCGATTGAGAATGCGATGACTGTCCATGCGGCGTTTGGCGGCTCGACAAACCTGCTGCTCCACATCCCGGCGATTGCCCATCAGGCAGGCTGCCATATCCCAACCGTTGACGACTGGATCCGCATCAATAAGCGGGTGCCCCGACTGGTGAGTGTGCTGCCCAATGGCCCTATTTACCATCCAACTGTTAATGCCTTCATGGCGGGCGGTGTGCCGGAAGTGATGCTGCATTTGCGCAATCTTGGATTGCTACATGAAGACGTTATGACTGTAACCGGCAGTACACTGAAGGAGAACCTGGACTGGTGGGAGCACTCAGAACGCCGACAGCGATTCAAACAACTACTGCGCGAACAAGAACAGATCGACGCTGACGAGGTGATCATGTCGCCGCAGCAAGCGAAGGCACGTGGCTTAACCTCAACAATTACCTTCCCAGTGGGTAATATTGCTCCAGAAGGGTCAGTGATCAAATCCACAGCCATCGATCCATCGGTGATTGATGATCAGGGAGTCTATTACCATAAAGGTGTGGCGAAGGTCTATCCGTCCGAGAAAAGTGCAATTTACGATATCAAGCACGACAAAATTAAAGCGGGCGATATTCTGGTCATTATCGGTGTTGGTCCTTCCGGTACCGGGATGGAGGAAACCTACCAGGTTACCAGCGCGCTGAAACACCTGTCATACGGTAAGCATGTTTCACTGATTACCGATGCGCGTTTCTCGGGCGTTTCCACTGGCGCGTGTATAGGTCATGTGGGGCCAGAAGCGCTGGCTGGAGGACCAGTCGGTAAATTACGCACTGGAGATATTATCGAAATTAAAATTGATTGCCGCGAGCTTCAGGGCGAAGTCAATTTCCTCGGAACCCGTAACGATGAAAAATTACCCTCAAGGGAGGAGGCAACAGCAATATTAAACGCCAGACTCAGTCATCAGGATTTACTTCCTGATCCTGAACTGCCCGATGATACCCGGCTTTGGGCAATGCTCCAGGCAGTTAGCGGCGGCACATGGATGGGTTGTATTTATGATGTGAATAAAATCGGTGCTGCGCTGCGAGATTATATTAATAAGAACTGATAGTAAAAAATAAAAAAATCCAGACACCCTAATAATTTGACTACGCGTTATAAATCATTTGCGTAGCCAGATTATTAGGGGTCGTTACCCTACAATGAGAGGACATTATGCCGCTAATTATCGTTGTGGCAGGGATTGCCTTACTCCTGCTTTTGACTATAAAAATTAAGCTTAATACGTTTGTATCTTTAATTATTGTCTCGATTGCTGTCGCCATCGCCAGTGGAATGGAACTGAATAAAGTCGTAACCTCGGTTGAGTCCGGTCTTGGCGGTACGCTGGGACATATTGGCCTGATATTCGGATTCGGCGTTATGCTCGGTCGATTACTGGCTGACGCGGGTGGTGCGCAGCGAATAGCTCTGACCATGCTGAATTATTTCGGGAAAAATAAACTTGACTGGGCGGTAGTCTGTTCAGCATTTATTGTCGGTATTGCACTTTTTTTTGAAGTCGGTTTAATCCTTCTGGTACCTATTTTATTCGCCATTGCCCGTGAAGCCAAAATATCGCCGATGTTTATGTGTGTGCCGATGCTCTCCGGTTTGCTGGTCGCGCACGGTTTTTTACCACCTCACCCCGGCCCGACGGTGATCGCCCGTGAATATGGTGCGGATGTAGGATTGGTATTGATATACGGTATTATTGTCGGCATTCCAACCTTTATTCTTTGCGGCCCGGTGCTGAATAAATTCTGCCAGCGCATTATTCCGGACGCCTTTAAAAAAGAGGGTAATATTGCCTCCCTGGGTGCAACCCGCCGATTCAGCGAAAGCGAAATGCCTGGCTTTGGGATCAGTTTTCTCACGGCAATGCTGCCAGTGATCCTGATGGCGGTAGTCACTATCATCCAGATGGCCCATGCCAAAAGCGCCGCGGACTCAGGCTTGTTCTACAACGTGATGCTGTTCTTAGGTAACTCGACGATCGCCATGCTGATTTCACTGCTGTTTGCGATCTATACCATGGGACTGGGCCGTGGGAAAACAATCCCTGACCTGATGGATTCCTGCGGGAAAGCGATTGCGGGTATTGCCGGTCTGCTGCTGATTATCGGTGGTGGTGGTGCATTCAAGCAGGTTCTCATCGACTCTGGCGTCGGTCAGTATATTTCCACCCTGGTGTCGGGCATGGATATCAACCCGATCCTGATGGCATGGGGCGTAGCCGCATTTTTACGTATTTGTCTGGGTTCTGCCACCGTCGCGGCGATCTCTACCGCCGGGCTGGTCATTCCGCTGCTGGCGGTACATCCTAATACCAACCTGGCCTTGATTACACTGGCTACCGGTGCGGGATCCTGTATTTGCTCCCACGTAAACGACGCCAGCTTCTGGATGATCAAAGACTTCTTCGGTCTGACCACCAAAGAGACGCTGTTGTCATGGACGCTGATGTCAACCCTATTATCCATATGCGGGTTGCTGTTTATTCTGGTTGCCAGCATTATTTTATAATAGTGTGTTCGCCAGTGAACCGCTTTGCCGGTTTACTGGCTCCCCTGTATCTCACAACAACAAGACAAAACTCAGACCTTCTGGTTGTCGCCTTATCTTATATGCCAACTCACAGATTTAACGGTCGGTGTCTTTGTCGTTTCGTTGGGAAAAGAGGGGGCCTGGATATTGATGCTGAAGCAGCCATACGCACTATCTTAAACACGACAGGGCATTTTTATTATTGTGGAAGGACGCTTCTGCTTTGCATTATCACGTTGTGTAGTAAACGTTACAGCAAATGGTCGCGATAATTTAAAACGGGAAAGCGATCAGTTCGACATTGTCTCGGGTGACTTTGACCATCGAGCCTTCAGTGTGCCATGCCCCGAGAACCACGCGGAAAGCGGGTTGTTTATTGGCGGTCAGTTTATGAACTGCCGGGCGATGAGTATGACCATGAATTAGCCACTGAACCTGATGTTTTTCCATCTCGGCAACGACGGCCTGTGGATTCACATCCATGATCTCCAGTGATTTGCTGCTGTTAGCGGCTTTGCTGTTGGCGCGCATTTTCGCGGCAATACGCTGGCGAATAAATAAAGGCAGGGCAAGAAACAGAGTTTGTAACCAGGGTTGGTGAACTTTGGCGCGAAAAGCCTGATAGCCCGTATCATCGGTGCACAGGGTGTCTCCGTGCATGATTAATACTTTTCGGCCATACAGATCGAGCACTTTTTCCTGCGGCAATAGGGTCATGCCGCTTTCACGGGCAAAACGTTTGCCGAGCAGAAAATCTCGGTTGCCGTGAATAAAAAAGCAGGGGATGCCTGAATCAGCCAGCGCTTTTATCGCGGCGGCGATTTGCTGATGCAGGGGATTGGGGTCGTCGTCGCCTATCCAGGCTTCGAAGAGATCGCCAAGAATGTACAGCGCATCAGCCTGGCGTGCTTCACCGGATAAAAAACGCAGAAAACCGGCGGTGATCGCCGGTTCTTCCGTGCAGAGGTGAAGATCTGCAATAAACAGTGTCGCCACGATTACTCGCTGACGGTCACGTTTTCGATGATAACGTCTTCTTTTGGTACGTCCTGGTGCATACCGCTGCGACCAGTGGAAACGCCTTTGATTTTATCAACCACGTCCATACCTTCGACAACTTCAGCAAACACACAGTAACCCCAACCCTGCATGCTTTCACCGGAGAAGTTCAGGAAGTCGTTGTCTGCAACGTTGATGAAGAACTGGGCAGTCGCGGAGTGCGGAGCCTGAGTACGGGCCATTGCCAGCGTACCACGAGTGTTTTTCAGACCGTTGTTGGCTTCGTTTTTGATCGCTTCTTTAGTGGCTTTTTGTTTCATGCCTGGCTCAAAACCGCCACCCTGGATCATGAAACCGTTAATCACACGGTGGAAAATGGTGTTGTTGTAGAAACCTTCGCGGCAGTAGTCCAGGAAGTTTTTAACTGTTTCAGGCGCTTTATCATCAAAAGTTTTGATTACGATATCGCCGTGATTAGTGTGGAAAGTAACCATTTTTGCATCCTGTTCCGATAGAGTAGTGCTTCGACCCTGGTCAGGGTCACATATAGGGGCTTGTTATAGCATAACCGCAAGGTTCGATCACCTTGCAAAGTGTGCTGCTTCGAGGCCAATTTATAGGTATTATAGGGCTTTGTTATCCACACACGTCTACACGGAATCTTCGATGTTAAAAATCTTTAATACACTGACGCGCCAAAAAGAGGAATTCAAACCTATTCATGCCGGGGAAGTCGGCATGTACGTGTGTGGTATTACCGTTTACGATCTCTGTCATATTGGTCACGGGCGTACCTTTGTTTCTTTCGACGTCGTGGCGCGCTATCTGCGCTTTCTCGGCTACAAGCTGAAGTACGTGCGTAACATTACTGATATCGATGATAAAATCATTAAGCGCGCTAATGAAAATGGCGAAAGCTTTGTGGCGCTGGTCGATAGAATGATCGCGGAAATGCATAAGGATTTCGACGCGCTGAATATTCTGCGTCCGGATCTCGAACCGCGAGCGACACATCATATCGCTGAAATTATTGAAATCACCGAGCAACTGATTGCTAAAGGTCACGCCTACGTGGCGGATAATGGTGACGTGATGTTCGACGTACCCACCGATCCGCATTACGGCCAGTTGTCGCGCCAGGATCTGGATCAACTGCAGGCGGGTGCTCGCGTTGATGTGGTCGATGTGAAGCGTAACCCAATGGACTTCGTTCTGTGGAAGATGTCCAAAGAGGGTGAGCCGAGCTGGCCGTCGCCGTGGGGCGCGGGCCGCCCTGGCTGGCACATTGAGTGCTCGGCAATGAACTGCAAACAGCTGGGTAACCATTTCGATATTCACGGCGGTGGTTCAGATCTGATGTTCCCACACCATGAAAATGAAATCGCTCAGTCCACCTGCGCGCATGACGGTGAATACGTCAACTACTGGATGCACTCTGGCATGGTGATGGTTGACCGCGAGAAAATGTCCAAATCGCTGGGCAACTTCTTTACCGTACGTGATGTTCTGAAATACTACGATGCCGAAACCATTCGCTACTTCCTGATGTCCGGTCACTATCGTAGCCAGTTGAACTACAGCGAAGAGAACCTGAAACAGGCTCGCTCAGCGCTGGAGCGTCTGTACACTGCGCTGCGTGGTACTGATAAATCCGTTGCGCCAGCCGGTGGTGAAGCCTTTGAAGCGCGTTTCATTGAAGCCATGAACGATGACTTCAATACTCCGGAAGCCTACTCTGTGCTGTTTGATATGGCGCGTGAGGTTAACCGTCTGAAAGGCGAAGATATGGCTGCAGCTAACGCGATGGCTTCACATCTGCGTAAACTGTCCGGTGTTCTGGGACTGCTGGAGCAGGAGCCGGAAGTGTTCCTGCAAAGTGGCGCACAGGCGGATGACGGTGAAGTTGCTGAAATCGAAGCGTTGATCCAACAGCGTTTAGATGCCCGTAAAGCGAAGGACTGGGCGGCAGCTGATGCTGCGCGTGACCGTCTGAACGAGATGGGGATTGTGCTGGAAGATGGTCCGCAGGGAACCACCTGGCGTCGTAAATAATCGTATTGCCGGATGGCGATGACGCTTATCCGGCCTGGAAAATATGAGCCGCTCTCAGGCCGGGTAAGGTGTTAGTCACCACCCGGCTTTTTAACGTCTGCGCCACCACAATAAACTCATCACTATCAATCCCGGCAGCCATACCCATATTAGTTCCGAGATAATGACCTGATATCCGTACGGCGTGGCATAGCGTGACAACGCAAACGGCGCGACCTTAATCACCTGCCACGGCGCAAAGAAGCGTTCATCTGACCATGGCCAAAGCCAGCCTACACTTTTGCCACCGGTAGTGACTGAATCCAGCAGGCTATGCGACAGCAGTGAAACTGTCAGGAATAGCCAGCAGCGAATCAAGCCGGTTTTAAACCATCGTCGGCCAATCATCACGCAGAGCAGCGGTACGACAAAGGCAAACAACAACGAGTGGGTAAATCCGCGATGGCCAAACACGTTTCCATAGGCGACGCCGAACTTAAATGACAGGACGTCCGCATCCGGCAGCATCGCCAGTACGATCCCGGTGAACAGTAAACGTGGTGGAATAACGTTGAGTCCCAGGCCTAAACCTAAACAAATCGGAACGGCAGCGTGGGTAATAATGGTTGGCATGAGGTTCACTTCGAATGAGAAAACAACATGTTAGAAGTTTACTGTGAAGAGATGATGAAGTCAGTTACCTGACAATGGAGAAAACTGGCCGGATAAGGTGTAAACCGCATCCGGCACTCGGGATCACGCGACGACGTTAATGCTGTGACCTTCAAAACTGACGGTCTGTCCGGCAACGATTTTGCAGCGTTTACGCGTTTCCACTGCACCATCGACCTTCACTAACCCTTCGCTAATGGCAATTTTTGCCTGGGCACCGCTTTCGCTCCAGCCTTCCAGCTTCAGCAAATCGCAGAGTTCAACGTGTGGGTGCTTACCCAGTGAAAATGTGGCCATCTTAAACTTCCTTTACATCGTGATATTCAACGCACGCTTGCAGCGTGTTTTCGATAAGTGTTGCGACAGTCATTGGGCCTACGCCGCCGGGTACTGGTGTGATGTACGATGCCCGCGCAGCCGCATCGTCGAACACCACATCGCCAACAACCTTGCCATTCTCCAGACGGTTGATGCCGACATCAATCACAATTGCACCTTCTTTGATCCACTCACCGGGAATAAAGCCAGGTTTGCCGACGGCTACAATCAGCAGGTCAGCATGTTCAACGTGACGACGCAGATCTTTGGTGAACCGATGGGTGACCGTGGTAGTACAACCCGCCAACAGCAGTTCCATGCTCATCGGGCGACCAACAATATTTGATGCGCCAATAACCACGGCATTCAGGCCATAGGTGTCGATGTTGTAACGCTCAAGCAAGGTCACTATTCCGCGCGGGGTACACGGGCGCAGGCGCGGCGCGCGCTGGCACAGGCGTCCGACGTTATACGGGTGGAACCCGTCGACGTCTTTATCCGGCGCAATGCGTTCCAGCACTTTAACGTTGTCGATACCCGCCGGTAACGGCAGCTGTACCAGGATACCATCGATGGTGGTATCCGCATTGAGCGTATCGATCAGCTCAAGAAGCTCCGCCTCGCTGGTGGTTTCAGGCAGGTCATAGGAGCGGGAGACAAACCCCACTTCGTCGCAGGCTTTGCGTTTACTTGCTACATAAATTTGCGAAGCCGGGTTGCTACCTACCAGCACAACAGCTAATCCTGGGGCGCGTAATCCAGCCGCTAAGCGTGCCTGAACTTTTTGAGCAACCTCAGAGCGCACCTGCTGCGCAATCGTTTTACCGTCAATAATCTTTGCTGCCATCAGAGAGAGGATTCCGTCTGTTACGTTAAACCGAAGGGGATGTGACTATTTTGTCAGAAGCGGGGCGTGCTGTCAGTTTTCGTTTGCGATTTTACGTGCGATTGCGGGAGTACTGTCAGAGAGCAGGGTGGCGCAAGACACAGGATCCAGCGGAATAAATAGTGCGCGTGCTAATTAAAATTAACGTTAATTAAACAATTCATCACCCTGATGTTTTCATGGTTAATGCTTAAGAAACCAGACTGTTACGTCCCATTATGAGTATATTCAACGTATTTTTACACAGATTTTTCCTGGATCCCATTAAGAATTAGCCAGGTGCATTTAAAGGATTTGCAGGTATTTTTCATTAATTGAAATGTTTAATTTATCCCTGTGACGAATTGTCATATTCGTGAAGATAAATTAGTGAACTTACGGCTCGGGATAGTGGGAGTAAAAGGTTAGCTAATTCTTTTACGATATATATCTTTACAGGATGCAGAGATAATTTGCCTGACATTTAATGTCGATAATGATTCAAACGGATCCCGCAGGATGCTGGAGCCGGATGTGTGTAATTCAAGGGAACTCCATGAAACGTAAATTAATAACCTCTTCTGTTATTGCCAGCCTGATGTTAGTTGCCGGGTCAGCGGTAGCGGCAGATCCGGTAAGTGTTAGCGGTGGTACCGTTCACTTTGAAGGTGAACTGGTCAATGCAGCCTGTGCGGTAAGTACTCAGTCAGCCGATCAGATTGTTACTTTAGGGCAGTATCGTACCGCCAGCTTTGCTGCTGTTGGTGATACCACAGCACAAATTCCGTTCTCCATCGTGCTGAACGACTGCGACCCAACAGTTGCAGCTACTGCTGCCGTTGCATTCTCTGGTCAGTCGGACCTCACCAACAACAGTCTGTTGGCTGTGTCTTCCTCGGATAACAGCACCACGGCGACTGGCGTAGGTATCGAAATTCTTGACAGTAAGTCCACTGCACTGAAGCCTGATGGTGCGACCTTCTCTACTGCCCAGGCGTTGGTTGAAGGTACTAACACCCTGCGTTTCTCTGCGCGTTATAAAGCGACTGTAGCAAGCACAACGCCAGGTCAGGCAAATGCTGATGCCACCTTCATCATGAAGTACGAATAAGCCGTTCTGATTTGCACAAGGAAGATGATCGCCTCACTGGATGAGGCAATATCCGGGGATGAAGAGGGATGTGGCAGATGATAAGGAAAGGCATGGCGCTGGCTGGATTGCTCTGCGTACTGCCTGCGTTTGCACAGACGGTAATACTGGAAAGCGGTAGCCTTCACCTGCGTGGGCAGCTTGTCAACGGGGCTTGTACGGTCGCCACCGACAGCCAGAGTTTGCGGGTGCAGATGGGGCAATATCGCACGAATGCATTTGCCGAACCGGGAAGCTTTGCCTCTACCAGCGTACCATTTTCGCTGCGGTTAACGTCGTGCAGTTCCGATGTTTATGACCATGTTGGGATTGCCTTTGCCGGAGTGACTCCTGCAGAAGATCCACAGGTTTTCCTGGCCAGCGGCGATGCTTCTGCGGCTTCGGGGATCGGTCTGGCATTATTTGATGAAGGGCAAAGGCAAATTATCCCGAATGCGCTGCCGCTTCATTACGCTCCGATTTTAACGCAAGAGATGACTTTTCATTTCACCGCTCGCTATCGGGCTGTCTCGGAACATATTACGCCGGGAACGCTTCGTTCAGATGTGTGGTTTACGTTGGTGTATCCCTGATTTAACTCCCAACGATAATCGCACTAAAGGTATTTGTAGCTATGTTTAATTATCTAAAATCAGGCGTTATCATTTTACTGGCCTTATTTTCAGTTGCCGGTGCACAAGCTGCCGGGGGAATTGCATTAGGCGCAACTCGTGTTATTTATCCTGCCGAAGCCAAACAAACTTCTCTTGCTATTAGTAATAGCGATACAAAAGAGCGTTACCTGGTTAATTCATGGATTGAAAACAGCGCTGGCGTTAAAGACAAATCATTTGTTGTCACGCCACCGTTGTTTGTCAGCGAACCTAAAAGTGAAAATACGCTGCGTATCATCTATGTCGGTCAACCGCTGCCTAAAGATCGCGAGTCGCTGTTCTGGATGAATGTGAAGGCGATTCCGTCGGTAAATAAAAACAGCCTTGAGGGTAAAAACGTTCTGCAACTGGCGATCCTGTCGCGTATCAAACTCTTTGTCCGACCGAACAATCTTCCGCATATATCGGAAGATGCACCCGGCATGCTGCAGTTTTCTCGTTCCGGCAACCACCTGAAAATCACGAATCCGTCGGCGTATTACGTCACGCTGGTCAACCTTAACGTAGGAAAAACGAAGGTTGATAACGTCATGGTGGCACCTAAGAACGATACGCAGATCCTTTTGCCCGCTGGCGCTCAGGGAAATGTGACGTTCCAGACGGTCAATGATTACGGCGCAGTGACCACTGCCAAAACGGTTAGCGTGCGTTGAGAAAGCGATGAACAAGACAACGTATTTACCTGGCCTGTTACCGGGGTTTACGCCACCGCTGGCGGGTGTGGCGTTGTCCACGCTGGCAGCGCTCTTTCCGATGTTGAGCTACGGAGAAAGCTATTTTAATCCTGCATTTTTATCTGCAGATACGGCATCCGTAGCGGATTTGTCACGTTTTGAAAAAGGCAATCATCAGCCAGAAGGCGTCTATCGCGTTGATATCTGGCGCAATGATGAATTTATCGCCACTCAGGATATTCATTTTGCACCGAGTACGGAAAAGACGGGTGATAAATCCGGGGGGCTGATGCCGTGCTTTGGTCTCGACTGGATTAAGCGGCTGGGCGTCAATATTGCCGCGTTTCCAGAACTCAATCAGGACCCAAACAACACATGCATTAATTTGCCTGCGGCGATCCCTGGCAGCGAAATCACCTTTGATTTTTCTACTCTGCGCTTAAATGTCAGTCTGCCGCAGGCCTCGATGTTGAACAGTGCACGCGGTTACATTCCACCAGATGAGTGGGATGAGGGGATCCCCGCCGCGCTTGTTAACTACAGTTTCACCGGTAGCCGCGGGAGTGACTCTGACAGCTATTTTTTAAGTATGTTGAGTGGCCTGAATTATGGTCCCTGGCGGCTTAGAAACAATGGTGCGTGGAGCTATTCCAAAGGCGACGGATACCACTCGCAAAGCTGGAAAAATATAGGCACATGGCTTCAGCGCTCCATTATTCCGCTAAAGGGCGAACTGGTGATGGGCGACAGCAACACCGGCAATGACGTTTTTGACAGCGTCGGGTTCCGTGGTGCGCGCCTTTACTCGTCAGACAGTATGTATCCTGACAGTTTGCAGGGATATGCTCCAACCGTGCGCGGGATTGCGCGTACCGCAGCGAAGCTAACCATTCGTCAGAATGGCTACGTTATTTATCAAAGTTATGTGTCACCCGGAGCTTTCTCTATTACCGATCTGAACCCAACGTCCTCCAGCGGTGACCTTGAGGTGACGGTGGATGAAAGAGATGGTAGTCAGCAACGCTATACGGTGCCGTACTCCACGGTTCCGCTGTTACAGCGTGAAGGGCGCATTAAGTATGATCTGGTCGCCGGGGATTTTCGGAGTGGAAATAGCCAGCAGGATTCACCGTTCTTCTTCCAGGGGACGTTAATCGCCGGGCTGCCTGAAGGCTATACCGCCTATGGTGGTACGCAACTGGCGTCACGCTACAGTTCGGTAGTGTTGGGCACGGGGAGAAATCTGGGAGACTGGGGTGCGGTCTCCGTCGATTTAACCCATGCGCGTAGCCAACTGGCGGATGACAGCACGCATCAGGGACAATCTCTGCGTTTTCTGTACGCGAAGTCATTGAACAATTTTGGTACCAACTTCCAGTTGCTGGGATATCGCTATTCGACGCGTGGGTTCTATACCCTCGACGATGTGGCTTATCGCAGTATGGAAGGCTATGAGTACGAATACGACAGCGAGGGTAATCGCCACGAAGTTCCGGAAGTGAAGAGCTATCACAATTTGAGCTACAGCAAAAAGGGCCGGTTCCAGATCAATATCTCGCAGAATCTGGGGGATTACGGGTCGCTGTATGTTTCGGGTAGCCAGCAAACATACTGGAATACCTCAGATACCAACACCTGGTATCAACTGGGATATGCCAGCGGTTGGCAGGGAATTAGCTATTCACTCTCCTGGTCGTGGAACGAATCGGTAGGGATCTCCGATACCGATCGCATTCTGGCGTTCAATATGTCGGTGCCGTTCAGCTTGCTGACCGGACGACGCTACTCGCGTGATAACGCGCTCGATCGTACCTACGCCACCTTTAATGCGAACCGCAACAGCAACGGACAAAATAGCTGGCAGAGCGGTATCGGCGGTACGTTGCTGGATGGGCGTAATCTGAGCTATAGCGTGAATCAGGGACACAGCAGCACTAATGGTTATAGCGGAAGCGCCAGCGCGAACTGGCAGGCGGCTTATGGCACCTTGGGCGTGGGATATAACTACGATCGCGATCAGCATGACTATAACTGGCAACTTTCCGGCGGCGTTGTAGGACATGCGGACGGCATTACCCTTAGCCAGCCGCTGGGCGATACCAATGTCCTGATTAAAGCACCGGGCGCTCAGGGCGTACGGATAGAGAACCAGACAGGTGTTCAAACCGACTGGCGCGGCTATGCGGTTATGCCGTATGCCACCGTCTACCGCTACAACCGTGTTGCGCTCGATACCAATTCAATGAACAACAATACCGATGTAGAAAATAACGTTAGCAGCGTGGTGCCGACGCAGGGGGCGCTGGTTCGTGCGGCGTTTGATACACGTATCGGCGTGCGGGCACTTATGACGGCGAAGCTTGCCGGAAAACCTGTGCCATTCGGCTCGGTGGTACGTGAAACCATAAGCGGTGTTACCAGCATGGTGGGCGAAGATGGGCAAATCTACCTGAGCGGGCTGCCGCTGAAAGGGGAATTGTTGATCCAATGGGGGGAAGGAGCAAATGCGCGTTGCACAGCGCGTTATACCTTGCCTGAAGAGAGTCTGAAACAGGCGGTAACGCTCACTAATGTGACATGCGAACGCGCGTCGGGACGACAGGATTAAAACAATGAGACGACAAACGGGTTTGTTACTGGGGGGCGCTTTACTGCTATTGGCTAATTCGGCATCGGCAACGGTTTGCCAGAATTCTACTGGCACGCCAACAGATGTTTTTTACGATCTGTCGAATGTCTTCAATAGCAGTAATAATCGACCAGGACAGGTGGTGACGTTACCGGAAAAATCCGGCTGGGTTGGCGTCAATGCAACCTGTCCGGCAGGAACGCATGTTGATTATACCTATCGAAGCTATGTGACTGAACTTCCTGTCCAAAGCACGGAAGGTGGCTTCCAGTATCTGAAACTCAATGATTACCTGCTGGGGGCAATGAGTATTACCGACAGCTACGCAGGATTATTTTATCCGCCGCGTAATTACATCCGTATGGGGACTCACCCTAACGTGCCAAATCAGAAGCCGTTTGGTGTGATGGATTCAAAACTGGTATTCAAATTAAAAGTGATTCGTTCATTCATTAACATGGTGCCGATCCCGCGGCAAACTATGTTCAGCGTCTATGTCACGACCAGTACCGGTGATGCCCTGAGTATGCCGGTTTACACCATCAGCTATAGCGGGAAGGTAGAAGTACCGCAAAACTGCGAAGTGAATGCCGGGCAGGTTGTAGAGTTTGACTTTGGCGATATTGGCGCCTCGCTATTTAGCAAGGCAGGGGTGGGTAATCGACCGGAAGGTATAAATCCGCAGACTAAAACGGTTGCTATTAAATGCACCAACGTGGCAGCACAAGCCTATTTGTCCATGCGCGTAGAAGCTGAGAAAGCCTCCGGCCAGATGATGGTATCGGATAACCCGGATTTAGGCTTCATCGTTGCTGACAGCAGTGGCGTACCACTGACGCCCAATAATCTGTCCAGTACTATTCCGTTTCGTCTTGATGATAACGCCGCTGCGAGCGTTGGGATTCGGGCGTGGCCGGTCAGCGTGACGGGCAATAAACCGACAGAAGGGCCATTCACTGCCCGTGGATATCTGCGAGTGGACTATGACTAAGGCGCGAGAAAGAGTGATTCGTACACTTATCGTGATGGTGTCTGTTCTGTCATTTAGCTCCCAGTGTTGGGCGGACACTTCATTGGGTGAGATCAATATTGAGCTGCGTGGCAATGTGGTGGATTTTACCTGCGTGGCGATTGCCAGTGACAGTAACAAAACCGTTGAATTGGGCAAATGGCCAACAAAACAGTTGAAAACCACTGGTGATACCACTCAACCGGTCTCTTTCACGCTAAAACTTGAGGGTTGTCCGCCTGGGTCTGCGTCAATAACATTTTCTGGTACCCCTGCGTCGGGCACAAGCTTGCTGGCGCTGGATGATGCGGTAATGGCGCAAAAGGTAGCGATCGAGCTGCGCGACAGCGACCGTACGCGATTGCCTCTGGAACAGGCCAGTCAGGCTGTGAGCATTGACGAAAATGGCAATGCCACGTTGACCTTTTTCGCAAACTATATTGCTTTAGCGGAAGGGGTACAGCCAGGGCTCGCCAGGGCAGATGCTACGTTTATGATTAACTATAATTAAATTAACCTGTTACCTTCCGCCTGCCTGCAACTCGAATTATTTACGGCACATACTGATAATACACTCCCGAACGACATCTCGCCGGGAGTGTTATTACATTAGTTCGTGCATTTTCGCATAATCGATAAGCTCAACAATGGTATGCAAGCCAAGCTTGGAGTAGATATTGGCTTTGTGAGCACTAATGGTTTTATTGCTGAGTAAAAGTTGTTCAGCAATCTCTTTATTGGATAAGCCGTTTGCGAGGTACCGCAAAACCGTCACCTCACGATTGGAAAGTGGCATGTCATTCAGAACTCCTTTTCGTATATTAATGTTATTAATAAAGTTAAGGGTGTCAGAGGGGAAAAATGAATATCCTGATAAAATCATTTTTACCGCATTATAGATATCATTCAGATCCTTTCTTTTACTGACAAAACCATTTGCTCCGGCGCGGATAGCGCGTCCTGCATAAAAAGATTCAGACTTTGAGGACAGAAAAAGGACCCGGGTTTGCTCCTGCAGAGATTTTATTCTTTTGAGTAACGTGAACCCATCAGAACCTGGTAGTTCTATATCCAGAATTACCAGATCAACAGGATACGTACGCAAGTGGTCTATTGCCACGCGGCTGTCATCTGTTTTCAAGACAACCTCGATATTACTATTTTTTTCGAGCAGTACTTCTATAGACATTCTGACAATAGGGTGTTCGTCCATAATTATAACGGATGCTGGTTTCATTTTAGTATGCCTCAAACTGTTCGTGTATCTTGCGATTTTGATAAAACATCAGGCGTTATTAGTATTGTCAAATAGCCATCAATTGTTCGTGGAGGAGAACCGAATAAATATTGTTTCATCCTTGTTTATTCGGTTGCTCTTTATCAGAACAATGAGTTTGTGGAATATCCATTTCACACCAGGAAAAATTTGCAAATAATCAGAAGACAGTAGTGATTATACCTGCTCTGCTCTTTCGGAAAAGACTTACGACACATAACTTATTAATGCCTGTTAGGATATTCTGAAAGATTCGGGTATGTTAATGGCTATTGGTATTATTTTCCTGCTATTTGAATTATGGCAGATTGAAAAATTTTTTTAAATACTAAAAACAACACAACCCACTAATTGTTTAGGGTTTGTTAAGAAGAATATGAAGCTCATTTATGACGAGTTAAGCACAGAATCCGTAAGGCTTAGCTGATTATGCACGGTAAACATAATACCAGGAATAGTTGTAAATATTAAGAAATTGTGAAATTAACGCATTGTTTCTTAGTTTGTAATAAGTAATTTCTTAAAAAATCTTATATCACAGCAAGTTAAGATGTTAAATAAAATGAGGGGAGGTAACATCCAACCGATGTATCAGATGCAAAAAACGTTGGCGATGAGGCAATCCCAGATGCGTAATCAGTTGATTCAGTCGATAGATAATGCGGTGATACGGTTGCTTCTGCAAATGAGCAATTTCCTTTAAGGAGGTACCTTGTAATAGTAATGAAACCATCTCCCAGTCAGCCTGACTTATGCGTTCTGCTCGAATAAAAGTTGGAGATAATAAAGCGTGACGCAGGTCTGGGAGATGCTGGCGACGTGACAGGATATAAAACGGCCCAGCCATTGCAATAAAATTCCTCAAGCTCTGGTTTTCACTGGCAAGTAATAAAAAAATTTGTATGTCATTTCGCTGTCTGGCGAGTTGGCGTAGGCATTCGAGGGTATCGAAATAAGAACTTACAATGCCGTCCATATCAACGACCAACTGACGAAAGCCTGGGTCCTGCAGGCAGTTTTGGGCTGAGTCAATAGTCTGAAAGACAGCTGTGCGTGTACCAGAAAATAAATAACGATTCAGCGTATAGGCGAGATAGTAATCGGCTGTGATAATCGCCTGAGATATAGTATCGCCCGGTAATGTGTAATTGAGTTTTTGTGCAAGATATTCAATCCTGTCAAAAACCTGTGGCGTACAGTGATGATATTGATGGGTACAGTCAGTCTTTCGTAAACGGCGATGTCGTTCCCTGCGCATCCTTTCCTGTTTCCTTTCCGTTTTTATTATGCTTTGTCTGGATAGATTGCTGGCCATAAATATCCCTGACCCAGATTTGCGCCAGCTTGAAGGGCAATTTTCTTATGCTTCTCGGTTTCAATACCTTCAATGATCACCAGATCCGCAATTTTTTTCCCCATCTGAATGAGTTGAGGAGTTTGCCAGGAATTTTACTCATTGCCCAAAAGGTATTTTTATCCAGTTTAATACCTGACAGGTGCCATTTAGCTGCGATGAATGCTGCCATCAGGTCTTCATTAACGTCATCCAACCAGATGGGGATACCGCAGGTCTCAACGCGTTGAATTGCGTCTAACACAGTTGTGCGTTGGCATGCGCTGAGAGAGAGAAAAGTTTCCGGATCCTGTATTTCAATGATGAGTCCTGGAGGATAAGACGTAATTTGGGCATGAAAAAATGGCCAATCCGCCAAGGCCTTCATGGGTAAATTCAACGAGTAATGTTGATCCTGTCGAAAGTGTCGGACATTGGTAACTTGTTGGAAGAACAGGTTCTGTCTGCGCTGCAAGGACAGCTGAGTGAAATATTCTTCGCTGTTTATGTGGGCGGGAAGATGCGTGAGAACTTCAAAACCGTAGCGGCATGCGGTAGACAAATCTACAATTGGCTCACATTTGAGCGCGAATTGCAGAGGGGTTGCATCGCTGTTTTTTGAGGAAACTACAGTACGCTCAGATTTATCATTCCATAATAACAGGCTCGGTGTCACGATATCCCCCCGGGAGCTGAGTAAATATTACCGAGTGTGTCCTTTTGTTTCCCCGGAAATAATATACATAGGGCATTGTGGCAGCATAGAAATCGGTACAGTAGGCGCCGATACTTAATTACTGATGAGACATTTCGCAATAAAAAAACAATCAATGAGAAACTCTCTAGTTTTGCAGAAAACTCAGATTAGCCCTGATGTATCTCAAGAATTGCTGATCGTTTTTGACATGTAGCTTTTTCATAATACTTCGACGAGTCGCTTTGGCCTGGACGTCGCTGATTGAGAGCAGGTGCGCTGTTTCAGCCAGTGTGTAACCGCTGGCCAGGAACATTAAGAACTGGCGTTCTGCAATGGAAAAATTGCGGGTGGTACAGTAGTGACAGACAGTGGCTGGTACGCTGTGTCGGAGCGCGCGTTTTTGTAAAATGAGCACCATTTTTCTGGTTATCTCTTCGACATCATCTTCCCGGTAAATCAGTGGCAGCATGTACAGGCAGGGCCTAAACATCAGTTTATCTTTATCGTGTTCATTACAAATGACGACACGATGCTGGCGTCGGGTGTGGACAGGAACCTGGTAACATCCTGCGCTTGCCCAATCTTCGTCCAGCGATATAAATGCGATATCCGCGCGATCGATATCTTCGACTGGTAAGAAGCAAATCTCCTGATGCCACTGAGCTGCCAGGCGGGTAATAATGATTTTCAGTCCATGTTCGAAGTGACTATTTTCTTCTTTGATGGCGATAATTAACATTAAAGAGGTCCTAAACCGCAGGGGAGGGGATAGGAGAATGTTAAGCAAAATCATTAATTTTCTAAATACATTTAACCTTAAACGAGGCTTTACGGTGCCTGAGTTCTTACCAGGTGATTTCCTGGATACCTGTGTATGTCCGGAAAAAATCAACATTCGTACACTTCGTCAGCAACCAGAACAAAAGGCATTGACTCAGCAGGCACTGACCGTATAATTCACGCGTTTCATCCGCATGAAGTCATCACTTCACAATGCGCCCTTAGCTCAGTTGGATAGAGCAACGGCCTTCTAAGCCGTAGGTCGTAGGTTCGAATCCTACAGGGCGTACCATTTCGACAAAATCACTCCTTACTCCTGTTGCATCCACAGCATTAAACCAGCCGGATTGCGATTTACTTTTTCTGGGAATATTTGGATGTATTAAGAATGTAAAACGGGAGCTTGCTGGCTCCCGTTTTTGATTACTACTCCGCCAGAATTACCGCACAACAAGTACGGGACATTTCGCATGGCGAACCACGGCTGACGCCGTTGAGCCCAGCAGATAGGTACTAAAACCTGGCTTATGTGAAGCGATGACGATGAGTTCGGCATCCACTGCTTCCGCCAGTTTGAGAATCTGATCTTTTGGCGGACCATAAACCACATGGGACTGAGTCCTGCCGGTGGGGATATTGAATTGTTTAATTATTTCTTCCAGCTTTTCGGTCGCCTTGGCCTGGAGGCCGCTTCTGTCTGGAAATTCGTTGGAGTAGGCCAGCCCCAGCGATGCGTAGAACGGTACAGTAGGTATAACAGCTAAGAAATGGACTTTGGCGGTCTTGGCATGCGCCTTTACCTGAGGAATAACATGGCGAGTTAAATCGGCTTCAGAGATATCAATCGGCACCAGAATTGAGCGATACATATTCACCACCTCCTGTTTGTTTACCTCTGTATTGAGTGTAGCGAATTTATGTTCTGTATAAGAAGTGACCAGATCAAGGTTTTGTGAATAAATCTCTATGAAAAATAATGCGACGAACTTCTTTCTTTTTTACATCATTTCATTGTATATTTTTTTATATAACGAATGATGTCCAGAGCTTATATTCATCTCAGTGCTGCTTTTCCCGCCTTTTACTCTGACATTTTATTAAATAATAGATTATTAAACTTATAATCCATGTTAAGTCATTGATTTTTAACTAAACCATATATTTTTATTTTGTTCTTATCAAATATGCGACGGTCTTCAAATTTGCCTGAATGCTGATTCTCATTTCCTTCTGCGCTTGATAAATATCAATAAGTAATAGACTTAGTATAATTATTGTCTACCCATTAAAGAGTAGGTGTCTTGTGGGAATTTAAAATGAGAAAAATAAATAAAACCATCCTCTGGACGATGCTGCTGTGCATTGTTCTTGGTGCGGTTATTGTTTTAGCTGGGCAATGGACATTGCATAAAACTTCGAGCACTGAATTTTGCCTGTCTTGCCATACGATGCAGGCACCATATGAGGAATATACAGGATCGGTTCATTTTCAGAACAAAAGAGGAATTCGGGCAGAATGTGCGGATTGTCATATTCCGGAAGGTGGACTGGATTTCCTCGTCGCTAAGCTGCGAGCAACAAAAGATGTTTATCATCAGTTTGTTACCAAAAAAATCGATACTCCGGAAAAATTCGAAGAACATCGACTGGAGATGGCACAAACCGTCTGGGCACAGCTGAAAGCCAATGATTCTGCTACCTGCCGTAGCTGTCACAGTATGGACGCGATGGATCTTGAAGCGCAAAGCGCTGATGCCCAAAAAATGCATAAAATGGGCATTCAGGAAAAGCAAACCTGTATTGATTGCCACAAGGGCGTTGCCCACTTCCCACCTGAAATCAAAATGGATGACAGCGCTCTCAAAGGACTTGAAGCACAGTCGGCCTCCACTCCTGCTACGGCAAAAGAGCTTTATGTCGTAACTAATACCGCACTCGGTGATTTGGGAACTGTCTATCCCGCTACAAAAATGCAGGTGTTGAAATCGACAGAAAACTCGCGGCTGGTTGAGATCCGTGGAAGCCAGATGCAGGGAACTGAACAGGTGATTTACTACGCAGCAGGTCAGCGTTTAATTCTGGCCAGCCTAAGTGAAAAGGGACAGCAGTCACTCAACATTCTCTCCGAATGGAAAACCGATGATTACGGTAATACATGGCGGGACGTGGCGTTACAGGGAGAGTGGAGCGGTTCTGCTCTCGCCAGTCGTGAGCCAATGTGGGACTACGCTCGCAAACTCGACAATGTGTACTGCGCAGGTTGCCATGCGCCTATTCCTGCGAACCATTTTACGCTCAATGCCTGGCCTTCAGTGGCAAAAGGGATGGGCGCTCGTACCAACATCAGTGAAAACGAACTGGATATCCTGAGCCGTTACTTCCAGTACAACGCAAAAGACATAAATAAATAAGCGATAACACCAGGAGAAATCATGAAACTCACAAGACGTGACTTTATCAAGACGGCTGGCGCGGCAACCGGGACTATGGCGATTTCTTCGGTGATCCCGATGCCAGCCTGGGCTGAAGGCCAAAATGGTGGGGCAATCCTGACAGCTGCACGTTGGGGAGCGGTGTATGTGGAAGTTAAAGACGGCAAAGTCGTTTCTTCAAAAGGCGCATTGCCTAAAACGGTGCCTAACTCATTGCAGCAAACCGCGCCCGACCAGGTACATACCAATATCCGCGTGAAATATCCGATGGTGCGCAAAAGCTATCTGGAAAACCCAGGTAAAGCGGATGGCAAACGAGGGAGCGATCCTTTCGTGCGTGTCAGTTGGGAGCAGGCGCTGAAACTCATTCATGAACAACATAGCCGGATCCGTAGCAGCTATGGCCCGGCTTCAGTGTTTGCTGGTTCTTATGGCTGGCGCTCCAGTGGTGTGCTGCACAAAGCGCAAACCTTACTGCAACGTTACATGAGTATGGCTGGGGGATACGCCGGACATACCGGGGATTATTCAACCGGAGCGGCCCAGGTCATCATGCCTTACGTTGTAGGCTCAGTTGAGGTATATGAACAACAGACTACCTGGCCAATGGTACTCGAGCACAGCCAGGTCGTGGTGTTGTGGGGAATGAACCCGCTCAATACGTTAAAAATTGCCTGGAGCAGTACGGATGAACAAGGACTCGAGTATTTCAATCTGCTGAAAAAATCAGGAAAAAGCGTTATCGCTATCGATCCAATGCGTTCAGAAACAATTGAATTCTTTGGTGATAATGCCACCTGGATTGCACCGCATATGGGGACAGACGTCGCCATGATGTTGGGTATTGCACATACGTTGGTGAAGAAAAATCTCCATGACAAAGCGTTCCTGGAAAAATACACCACCGGATATCCGCAATTTGAGGAATACCTGCTCGGCAAGAGCGACAATATTGAGAAAACTGCTGAGTGGGCATCAGGCGTCTGTGGTGTACCTGCAGAACAACTGGAGAAGCTGGCGGAAATTTTCTCCAGTAACAAAACCATGCTTATGGCTGGCTGGGGGATTCAGCGTCAGCAATATGGTGAGCAAAAACACTGGATGCTGGTGACACTGGCGGCGATGCTGGGGCAAATTGGTACAGAAGGCGGTGGCTTCGGCTTCTCCTATCATTACTCCAATGGCGGGAACCCGACACGTACTGGTGGGGTATTACCGGCTATCTCGGCCAAAGTGGAAGGCGGTTCGTCAGCTGGAAATGACTGGGCGGTTTCCGATGCCGTGACAAATCTTCCCGTGGCGCGAATTGTCGAAGCGCTGGAGAATCCGGGTGGAAAATATCAGCATAATGGTAAAGAGCAGACCTTCCCGGAGATCAAAATGATCTGGTGGGCTGGTGGCGCTAACTTTACCCATCACCAGGATACAAATCGTTTAATCAAAGCCTGGCAGAAGCCAGAACTGGTTGTTATCTCCGAGTGTTACTGGACTGCTGCGGCTAAACATGCCGATATTGTTCTGCCCATCACTACATCGTTTGAGCGCAACGACCTGACCATGACCGGCGATTACAGCAACCAGCATCTGGTGCCGATGAAGCAGGTTATTGAACCGCAGTTTGAAGCACGTAATGACTTTGATGTGTTTGCCGATCTCGCTGAAATGCTTAAGCCTGGCGGAAAAGCGGTCTATACCGAAGGCAAAGATGAAATGGCGTGGTTGAAGCAATTCTATGATGTTGCTCAAAAAGCCGCCCGTGCCCAGCGCGTTGCCATGCCTCAGTTCAATGCGTTCTGGCAGCAGAATAAATTGATCGAAATGCGTGAGAACGAAAAGAACAACAAATATGTGCGTTATGCTGATTTCCGCAATGATCCGGTTATGAATCCACTCGGAACGCCAAGCGGTAAGATTGAAATCTACTCGAAAACGATTGAAGGCTACAAATATAAAGACTGTCCGCCACATGCTTCGTGGATTGAACCGGATGAGTGGAAAGGGTCTGCGGATAAGGATCAGCTACAGCTGCTAACGGCGCATCCGGCACATCGCCTGCACAGCCAGCTGAACTACGCTTCGCTGCGTAAAGAATACGCTATTGCAAATCGTGAGCCGGTGACTATTCATCCGGATGATGCAAAAGCGAGAGGTATCGCCGAGGGAGATCTGGTGCGTGTCTGGAATGATCGCGGACAGGTGTTGGTTGGGGCGCACGTCAGCGACGGGATCAAACCAGGGATCATCTGTATCCACGAAGGTGCCTGGCCTGATATTGAGAATGGTATTTGTAAAAATGGCGGTGCTAACGTACTGACTGCGGACATTCCAACCTCAAGACTGGCGAATGGCTGTGCGGGGAACACAAGCCTGGTATACGCGGAAAAATATACTGGCGAAGCACCAAAACTGACCGTATTTGATGAACCTGAAATCGTAACCATCTAGGTTCGCCTGTGCTGCTAAGTCAAACGGGAACCGCAAGGTTCCCGTTTTAAAGCCCTAATCTTTCTGGCCGCATTCTTGCTGCTGCATCTGTACCTGCAGTCATGAATATCTACTCCAGAACAATCACATCCCCAGTTGCAGGTGCGCTTATTTCAGGTAGCCACAAGCGCCCCCACGATCCGGTACAATGACAGCCAAGGAGTCTTTCTGGTTTCTGTTGATTCAGAAATTGCCGGACTTGCCATAGTTTAAACGGCGAAGCACAACGTAGATGAAAGCCGCCAATCAGGGCGTGGATCTTCGTGATTCCGGTTATATTTTGGCAATGGCGTACGATGTTCTCTATCCCACGATGCCCACAGCCGGTAATAATAACTAAGCCGCGATCAGATTTATAAATCAATACACCTTCGTCAGCGATGTAGTCCTGTCGCATGGTGCGCTCACGAATAACACCATAGGCTCGCGGTGTGGGAACGCTTATCTCTCCAGACCACAGAAAACGTTCGCTGATGGATAGCGGTTCCTGGGTGTACTCCATACTGAGGCGAGAGTAATCATTATCGCGTGATAATTTCTTGATTTTTGAGGTATATCCAAAAAGGGATATTGCAGAGTAACGCTCACAGGCTATTTGGGGATGGCAGATGACGCGAGTGTTGTCCGCCAGCCAGGACACACCGCCGCAGTGATCATAATGACCGTGTGAGAGTACCGTAGCCGTTAATTGAGACAGGTCTACGCCCATCAGCGCGGCATTAAGCTTAAAGCTATCGTCCGGCCCGGTATCAAACAGAATTGTGGTCGTTTCATCCTGGACTAACAGACTGAGCCCTGGTTTTGCCTGCAATGATGTTTCTGCACCGGCAGCGCGCCTGTTTTCCAGCAACACTGTGATGGTTAAAGCCATGGCTGACTCCAGCGTTAAAGCGCCATACTGTAACGCGCGGAATTTAAGAGCGCTGTGATCTCAGCGCTCTTTGCTGTTAATCAGCGTTAATAGTAGCGGTTGTCATCATCGTTATGATGGTGATTATGCCGCCATGCATGTTGGTTTTCTCTCTGCTCACGCTCCTGGCGGTCATGCTCTTTTTCGTGATTTTTGTGATTAGCTATTGCCGTAGCAACAGCTGCAGCACCGACTCCAGCGGCGGCAGCAGAAAGGTACGGATGTTCAGCACAGCCTGACAGGCTGGCCATGATGACCATTGCGGATATCAGCTTTTTCATTATGGTGTAATCCGTTATTCACGCACAATTTTGCCAGCGTTACCGGCATCAGGATCAATCCAGCTACCACGACCATTCGCTTTAATGGTGTATGTTGAATACCCAACGCGGAAGGTCATCGTATCTTTATAAGTATTGATATCACGCACTTCGTTACCATTTACGTAGACGGTGGAGTCTTCGATGTGAATATCTACACTGCGCTGACCATTCTCAAAATTTGCAACGTAATTCCCGGAGAACTTGCCATAAATTCCGGCCTGATCATGATTGCGCGGCTGATCTTCGCCATGTCGGTGATGTCGATTCTGATGGTTTTCTGTGTTGTCGATAAATCCATGATCACGATTCCACTCATAGGATTTATTAACATCGCAGCCGTTGAGTTCGCTCATCTGCGTACAGCCCGAGCGTTCATATTTTTTCTGCATTGCAGGAGTAATTGCGCATGCAGTGGTGGCGGTTGTCAGACCCAGGACAAAGACGGCCAGCAGACGTTTTTTCATTCTGTTACTCACTATCATCATTGAATTTATTTATAGGAATACTAACTTTCTTTACGTCATGTTTATGACGGAAGCAGTCTCCCACTAAATATTAATAAAACATACCAGGGGGATTCCTAATTTATATTCATCGAAAGGTTGTTGTTATTGATAAAAGCAACATCATGAGCTGGATGTTTACGTATTTTATACAAGTTGTTTATGTCTCAGGTGTTATTTTACTTTTTAATGAGGAGTTTAATAGAATATTAATATTGACATTAATAATTCGGTGAGGATAAACGAAAATACAGGCCTGTTGATAGACAAGCCTGTGAAGGGGCGGTTTTTTGATTGTAACCTATTGTTATTATGGTTTTTTTCAAAAGACTGGTATCAATTATCCCTGTGTCGGGATACGTTCACGGTGTTTTTCTGCCTGCAGTTCATGTGAATATGAATGGCTGTTATTCATCGACTGGTGAACGACCATCGCTTGTTCATGTTCATTCATTTGTGAGAAGGATGGAGCAATAGTTTGCCTGGATTTGCTGTTATACGCCTGTATCTCATGTGCCTGAGCCATTTTTTGATGGGCTGGAGCATCGCTGTTATTCATCATTTGATGAGCCGTCGCCGCTTGCTGATGGGTTCCTGAAGATTCTGCCGCATTAACGCCAGCTGAGATAAAAAATGCAATAGCTAAAAAAGACGATATTTTATTCATCATATTCTCCGGTTTGGTTTGACGGAGGGAATTATAATAAACAGGTACGCTCAACGACGTGACAGGATTATGACGGTTGTGTCAGAGAATAAATCTGCAATGGTGCCTCAGCGCCATTGCAGATGATTAAATCGCATGTTTTGGTAGCGTCAAAATAAAGCGGGTGGCGCGTGGGTCAGATGTCACAGAGACCTTGCCCTGATGAGCAGTGACAATTGATTTCACAATAGCCAGTCCAATACCGCTACCTTCGCCCTTACGCTGTCGCGATGGGTCCACCCGATAGAAGCGGTCGAAGAGCCGGGGGAGGTGTTCTGCGGCAATGGGGGGGCCGGGATTCTCGACGATAATCTGTACCTGCCCATCAGCCTCTTTCACCCGCACAGTCACAGACTCGCCTTTTGGGGTGTAACGCATGGCGTTAGAAATAAGGTTACTCATGGCTCGGCGTAACATTAAAGGATCGCCGGATACCCAACACGCGCGGCCTTCAAAACGCAAACTGACTTCACGCTCTTCCGCCCACGCTTCAAAAAAGTCGAATACTTTGCTGACTTCATCCGCCAGATTTAGTGCAGTCTTTTCCGGGATCAATTGATTATTGTCCGCTTGCGCCAGGAACAGCATGTCGCTCACCATCTTCGACATTCGACCAAATTCTTCAAGGTTCGAATAGAGCACATCTTCCAGCTCTTTTTGGCTGCGGGGCTGGCTGAGCGCAATTTCCGTCTGCGTGACCAGATTGGTTATTGGGGTGCGGATCTCATGGGCAATATCTGCTGAGAAATTGGACTGACGTTTAAACACATCCTCGATTCGTTCAATCATATGGTTAAACGAAGCTACCAGTTGCTCCAGTTCAATAGGTACAGCCTGTGGATCCAGGCGGACGTCGAGATCCTTAGAGGTAATATTCTGGATTCGGCGGCTGACGTTACGGATTGGTGCGTGGCCTTTATAAACAGCGAACAGCACGATAAAAATAATCATCATGCTGATCAACGATGCCGTCATAATCAGTTTGTTTTTCAAGTCATTAATGTAGTGCAGATGAAAATCTATCGATAATGCCATATACAGCGTATAGGCTGCTTTTCCGTCAGGTAGTTGGCCAATTGGCAAACGAATCATTCGCCAGTTGGAGGACATTTTTTGCCCGTGGGCATGTTCCTGTGAATGCAGCATTGGGCCGGATAATAAAAAGACGTTATTACTATGGGCATTTTTATCCGGCTTAGCGCTGGCGATAAACTGGCGGAGATCCGGCGCACCTGGCGAATGGAAAATCGCTTTTTGATTGGCATCTTCAAGTGAAATAATGACGTTTGAATATCCAGCAACCACGTTTTTTAATGTTTCCAGTCGTCGAAATTCCGGCTCGTCGGGATGATTAAGAATGCGTTCCAGCGTGGTGCTTATTTCTTTTAAGTCATTGATATCCTGCTCGGCGAAATGAACTTTCACTGAGTGGATCATTATCCAGGCAAAGGCGAAAAACGAGGCGATAGTGGCCAGACTAATAAAAAAGGTCAGACGCGTTGCCAGCGAAAAAGGGCGTTGCAATCGTTTAATGACCATCCGGTACCTCAAGCATATACCCCACGCCGCGCACGGTCTGAATCAGCTTCGGTTCAAAATCATTATCAATTTTGGCGCGCAGCCGTTTAACGGCGACATCAATCGCATTGGTGTCGCTGTCAAAATTCATATCCCAGACCTGAGAAGCGATAAGTGACCGGGGCAAGACTTCACCCTGATGGCGAAGGAAAAATTCGAGCAGCGTAAACTCTTTGCTGGTGAGGGTAATGCGCGTCCCGCTGCGGGTCACTTTTCTGCTGACCAGATCAACCATTAAGTCCGCGACCTGAAACTGACTTTCAACAATCACCGCAGCCCCTCGTCGCAACAGCGTTCTGACCCGCGCCAGAAGCTCGGCAAAGGCGAACGGTTTAACCAGATAGTCATCGGCACCCAATTCCAGGCCTTTGACCCGGTGTTCAATCGTACCCAGCGCAGTGAGAAGAAGGATTGGCATACCTTTGTTGGCGGTGCGCAGCATACGTACAATATCCCAGCCGTTTACGTCAGGCAGCATGATGTCAAGAATGAGCAAGTCGTAATCGCCGGTCATAGCCAGGTGATATCCGTTCAGACCGTTATCTGCTAAATCCACAACAAAACCTGATTCTGTCAGGCCCTTGGTCAGGTATTCGCCAGTTTTTTTCTCATCTTCGACTATCAAAATCTTCATCACATTCTCCTTCACGCACTGGCTGTGCGGGTTTTCAATTCTAGAGGAGCCGGATCGGATAGCAATGAGTTATTGGGAAAATGACAGTTTTGTCATTTACCTGTCACCGGTTAAACAGAGTCAATTAGGTAAGGTACAAGTCGATAAATTCACACTCATTTTACGGTTATCAGTCCGGTCCGGACGAGAAGAGCTATGTGCAAATTTAAACTTCTTACCCTCAGCGCTATTTTTGTTCTCGCCGGTTGTTCTCTGGCTCCGGACTATCAGCGCCCGGCCTTGCCGGTGCCGCAGCAATTCTCTTTAAGCCAGAACACGCTGGTTTCTGCACCAGCGGGGTATCAAGATACGGGGTGGCGCACCTTCTTTGTGGACGAGCAGGTAAAGGCGTTGATAGGTGAGGCGCTGCTCAATAACCGTGATTTACGCATGGCAACCCTCAAGGTTCAGGAAGCGAGGGCACAATATGGCGTGACGGATGCTGACCGTTATCCGCAGATTAATGCAGGCTCCAGCGGCACGTATAGCGGAAAATTAAAAGGCAATACCAGCACTAACCGGGAATTTGAGGCCGGGCTGAATCTCAGTTTCGATTTGGACTTTTTCGGTCGGCTAAAAAATATGAGTGAAGCCGACCGGCAGAACTTCTTTGCCAGTGAAGAAGCACGTCGGGCGGTGCATATCCTGTTAATCTCCAATGTATCGCAAAGTTATTTCAATCAGCGTCTGGCTTATGCGCAGCTGAAAATTGCGGAAGAAACGCTGCAAAATTATCAGCGTTCTTACGCCTTTGTCGAGAAACAGTTATTAACCGGAAGCACCAATGTTCTGGCGTTGGAACAGGCTCGGGGCGTGATTGAAAGTACGCGCAGCGATATCGCAAAACGTAAAGGTGAACTGGCGCAGGCGAATAATGCATTGCAGCTGTTGCTCGGAACCTACGGAAAATTACCAGACGATCGGTCGCGCAGCCATGGCGATATTAAAGCAGTGACGTTGCCGCCAGCGCTCCCTTCGCAAATACTGCTCCAGCGGCCAGATATTATGGAAGCTGAGCATGCTTTAATGGCGGCAAATGCCAATATTGGCGCTGCGCGAGCGGCATTTTTCCCGTCAATTACGCTAACCAGTTCAGTATCCGCCAGCAGCAGCGACCTCTCCAGCTTATTTAATGCCGCCAGCGGCATGTGGAACTTTGTCCCGAAAATCGATATTCCGATTTTTAACGCCGGACGTAATCAGTCAAATCTCGATCTGGCAGAAATTCGTCAGCAACAGTCGGTAGTAAATTACGAGCAAAAAATTCAGAACGCGTTTAAAGAGGTGGCTGATGCGCTGGCGTTACGTCAAAGCCTCGCCGATCAGATTACCGCCCAGCAACGCTATCTGGAGTCCCTGCAGATCACTTTGCAACGCGCTAGAGCACTTTATCAGAATGGTGCAGTGAGCTATATCGAGGTGCTGGATGCAGAACGTTCTTTATTCGCAACGCAGCAATCGCTGCTCGATCTTAATTACGCCCAACAGGTTAATGAAATTAAACTGTTTGCTGCCTTAGGCGGCGGTTGGGCGGAATAACCCTATATTCGTCATATTTAAGTTGCATTAAACTGTCAGGAGAATGATTTATGAATATTACCGCCAAAGCCGCTCTGTTTAGTTTTTTATCTGTGGTTATGTTTAATGCTCAGGCAAATGAGCATCAGCATGGTTCCATGATGAATATGGAGCCAACGGCTCAACAGGAACAAACAATTAGCGCAACCGGTGTGATTGAATCTATTGATACAGAAAATAAAAAAATCACCATTAAACACGAGCCTATTCCGGCGGTGAACTGGCCCGCAATGACGATGCGTTTTACGCAAGTCTCAGATACACGTGCTGATGATATTAAACCAGGCGATAAAGTGGCGTTTACTTTTGTGCAGCAGGGAAATCTCTCTGTCTTACGAGATATTCACATCAGTAAATAACGAAGTCCGCAGGTCTCTTCTGTTCTTACCCGGGTTGTTTTGCACGCGGGTAAGACACTCGCGCAATGGAAATCACTATGGCGTCTTTAAAAATTAAAAATACCGCGCTTATACTCGCAGGCATGATTGCCGGTGGGATTATTTCTGTCGGTGTTTATACCTATTTTTCATCAGCAAACGTTTCGGCCGATACAGCGTCACCTTCGCCAAAAGAAGCCCGTAAAGTTCTGTTCTGGTATGACCCAATGTATCCGAATACACGCTTTGACAAGCCAGGTAAATCGCCGTTCATGGATATGGATCTGATCCCGAAGTATGCCGATGAAGAGACTGCGAGCGCTTCTGCGCCGGGAGTGCGTATCGATCCGACTCAGACTCAGAATCTGGGATTAAAAACGGAACCTGTGCGCCGTGGGCCATTACTGTATGCGCAAACATTTCCAGCAAACGTCAGTTATAACGAATATCAGTTTGTCATTGTGCAGGCGCGTTCCGCTGGTTTTATCGAAAAGGTCTATCCGCTCACCGTGGGTGACAAAATTAAAAAAGGCGCGCCGCTAATCGACCTGACAATCCCGGATTGGGTTGAGGCGCAGAGTGAATACCTGCTGTTACGTGAGACCGGCGGTACCGCCACACAGGTTGAAGGTATTCTGGAAAGGTTACGTCTGGCCGGTATGCCAGAGGCGGACATTCAGCGTTTAACATCTACCCGCAGAATTCAGACACGCTTCACCCTGAGAGCACCTATTGATGGGGTGATTACCGCATTTGATTTGCGTACCGGCATGAACATTTCAAAAGACAATGTTGTGGCGAAAATTCAGGGTATGGATCCGGTGTGGGTCAGCGCGTCGGTCCCGGAGTCTATCGCCTGGCTGCTTAAAGATGCCTCGCAGTTTTCTATCACCGTGCCAGCCTGGCCTGATAAACCCTTTACCATCAGCAAGTGGAGCATTCTGCCGAGCGTCGATGCTACCACACGAACTCTCCAGCTACGTTTGCAGGTTGATAACCCTGACGAGGCGCTTAAACCGGGGATGAATGCTTATCTGAAGTTGAAAACGCAAAGTGAACCGATGTTGCTTATCCCATCTAAAGCGCTGATTGATACCGGCACGGAGCAGCGGGTGATCACCGTTGATAACGAAGGACGGTTTGTACCGAAGCAGGTTGCGGTATTCCATGAATCTCAGGGGCTAACGGCTATTCGCTCTGGTCTGGCTGAAGGTGAAAAAGTCGTTTCCAGCGGTCTGTTCCTGATTGACTCCGAGGCGAATATCTCCGGTGCGTTGGATCGTATGCGGGCCCGGCAAAGTGATGCGCCAGATGCCGCAGCAATGCCCGCTCCGGCGACCCATGCACACTGAGGATATGACAAATGATTGAATGGATTATCCGTCGCTCGGTAGCTAATCGTTTTCTGGTGATGATGGGGGCGTTATTTCTCAGCATCTGGGGAACGTGGACCATCATCAACACGCCCGTGGATGCTTTGCCGGATCTCTCTGATGTTCAGGTGATCATCAAAACCAGCTACCCCGGCCAGGCCCCGCAAATTGTTGAAAACCAGGTTACATACCCACTGACCACCACCATGCTGTCAGTGCCGGGGGCTAAAACAGTCCGTGGCTTTTCGCAGTTTGGCGACTCCTACGTATATGTCATTTTTGAAGATGGCACTGATCCTTACTGGGCGCGCTCCCGCGTCCTGGAATATCTCAACCAGGTGCAGGGGAAATTGCCAGCGGGTGTCAGTGCGGAAATGGGACCGGATGCCACGGGTGTTGGCTGGATATTTGAATATGCATTGGTGGATCGCAGCGGAAAACACGATCTGGCCGAATTACGTTCTCTTCAGGACTGGTTTTTAAAGTATGAACTGAAAACCATCCCTAACGTGGCGGAAGTCGCCTCGGTTGGGGGAGTGGTCAAAGAGTATCAGGTCGTTATTGACCCAATGAAGCTGACGCAATATGGCATCAGCTTGTCTGAAGTGAAGTCTGCGCTGGATGCGTCTAACCAGGAAGCGGGCGGTTCTTCCGTGGAGATGGCGGAAGCGGAATACATGGTTCGGGCCAGCGGGTATCTGCAAACACTCGATGATTTCAATAACATTGTACTGAAGTCAGGGGCAGACGGTGTGCCGGTTTACCTGCGTGATGTTGCGCGCGTACAAATCGGACCGGAAATGCGTCGTGGGATCGCTGAGCTGAACGGTGAAGGCGAAGTGGCTGGCGGAGTCGTCATTCTGCGTTCAGGTAAAAATGCGCGTGAGGTGATCTCTGCCGTTAAAACCAAACTTGAAACGCTAAAAAGCAGCCTGCCGGAAGGCGTTGAGGTAGTTACAACATACGATCGCAGTCAGCTAATTGATCGTGCGATTGATAACCTGAGCTACAAGCTTCTGGAAGAGTTTATCGTCGTGGCGCTGGTTTGTGCTCTGTTCTTGTGGCATATCCGCTCGGCACTGGTCGCGATTATTTCTCTCCCGCTGGGCCTGTGTATTGCATTTATCGTGATGCATTTTCAGGGACTGAACGCCAATATTATGTCGCTTGGTGGGATTGCCATCGCGGTTGGCGCGATGGTTGATGCCGCGATCGTGATGATTGAGAACGCGCATAAGCGGTTGGAAGAGTGGGAACATCAGCATCCGGGTGAAAAGCTGGATAACGCAACACGCTGGCAGGTGATCACTAACGCCTCGGTAGAAGTTGGTCCGGCGCTGTTTATTAGCTTACTGATTATTACTCTGTCGTTTATTCCCATTTTCACCCTTGAGGGGCAGGAGGGACGGCTCTTTGGGCCGCTGGCGTTTACCAAAACCTATGCCATGGCGGGGGCGGCGTTTCTGGCAATCGTGGTGATCCCGATCCTGATGGGGTTCTGGATCCGCGGCAAAATTCCGGCGGAAAGTAGTAATCCGCTCAACCGTTTCTTGATTCGTATTTACCATCCGCTACTGCTGAAAGTACTGCACTGGCCGAAGACCACCCTGCTGGTGGCGGTGCTGTCGATTCTTACGGTTATCTGGCCGATTAATAAAGTCGGTGGCGAGTTCCTACCGCAGATTAATGAAGGTGACCTGCTGTATATGCCATCAACACTGCCGGGGATTTCGGCGGCGCAAGCGGCGGACATGTTGCAAAAAACCGACAAGCTGATCATGACAGTTCCGGAAGTGGCGCGCGTGTTTGGTAAGACCGGCAAGGCTGAAACGGCAACTGACTCCGCGCCGCTGGAGATGGTCGAAACTACGATCCAACTGAAGCCACAGGATCAGTGGCGTCCGGGGATGACGATGGACAAAATCATCGAGGAGCTGGACAAAACCGTACGCTTGCCTGGGTTGGCGAATCTGTGGGTGCCGCCGATTCGTAACCGTATCGATATGCTTTCCACAGGGATCAAAAGCCCAATCGGTATTAAGGTGTCGGGGACCGTGTTGTCAGATATTGACGCCACGGCTGAGCAAATCGAAGAAGTGGCCAGAACCGTACCAGGTGTGGCTTCGGCACTGGCGGAGCGACTGGAAGGTGGTCGCTATCTCAGTGTGGATATTCACCGTGAGAAGGCCGCGCGCTATGGCATGACCGTAGGTGATGTGCAGCTGTTTATTACCTCGGCAGTGGGGGGCGCCATGGTGGGGGAAACGGTTGAAGGGATTGCACGCTATCCGATCAATCTGCGCTATCCGCAAAGCTTCCGCGATAGCCCTGAAACGTTGCGTCAACTGCCGATTTTGACTCCAATGAAACAGCAGATCACGTTGGCTGATGTGGCGGATGTGAAGGTCGTTTCCGGACCGTCGATGCTGAAAACCGAGAATGCACGGCCCACCAGTTGGATCTATATCGACGCACGCGATCGCGACATGGTCTCGGTGGTTAACGATCTAAAAAAAGCGATCGCCGAAAATGTACAGTTAAAGTCGGGGACCAGCGTGGCGTTCTCCGGTCAGTTTGAGCTTTTAGAGCGAGCCAGCCATAAGCTAAAACTGATGGTACCGATGACGCTAATGATTATTTTCGTGCTGCTTTATCTGGCATTCCGTCGCGTTGGAGAGGCGCTGCTGATTATTACCAGCGTGCCATTTGCGCTGGTGGGGGGGATCTGGTTCCTCTACTGGATGGGGTTCCATCTGTCGGTAGCGACCGGAACCGGATTCATCGCACTGGCAGGAGTAGCCGCTGAGTTTGGCGTAGTGATGTTGATGTACCTGCGTCACGCCATAGAAGCCGAACCGGCTCTGGAAAATCCACAAACTTTTACAGCGGATAAGCTGGATGAAGCGCTCTACCACGGGGCAGTACTTCGTGTTCGTCCCAAGGCGATGACCGTGGCGGTGATTATCGCCGGTTTATTGCCAATATTGTGGGGAACAGGGGCCGGGTCGGAAGTCATGAGTCGTATTGCCGCGCCGATGATTGGCGGCATGATAACCGCGCCGCTATTGTCGCTATTTATCATTCCTGCGGCGTATAAACTGATGTGGCTACATCGACATCGCTCTCAGAAATAGCGTCCTGAAAGCGCGTGCTTCTGACCGGGGCGCGCGCTATGACTCCAGCGCTTTTACCCGTTTTCGGTATTCTCCCGGCGTGCAACCGAATTGTCGGAGAAAGACTTTGTGAAACGATGACTCGCTGGCATAGCCTACCGATTCGGCAATGACAATCAGTGGCTGAGAGCCACGTGACAACATCTGAGCGGCGAATTGCAGACGTAATGTGGTTAATACCGCGAGTGGAGTAGAGTTTGAGACCTCGCGGAATAACTGCGCGAAACTAGCCCGCGACATATGCGCGCGTTGTGCCAGTTCTTCCACAGTCCAGGGATGCGCGGGCGATTCCAGCATCAGGAAAACCACGCCCCCCAGTCTGGGGTGCAACAACAAACTTAGTACGTTCTTTGCGGGCGTAGCCTGTGTCAGCCATTGCCGAACGGCGAGTGTGAACAGCGTTGCGCACTGCTGACTGCATACCACATCCGATCCCGGCAGGTCGGTTGAGGATTCTTCCTGAAGTAGCACAATCATCGCCCTGAGCCAGTGGCCGACGTGGCTATTTTCATCCGGTGCCAGTATTAGTGCTTCCGGCAGCGTGGTTAAAAAATAACGAGAGGAGGGCGGTAGCCGTAAACTGCCGCAGACGATATGCGTTTGTTCCTCACCAGACTGGCAAAGCCGATGCGCTGAGTTTTGCGCAAGGATCACAATCGAACCAGCACGAAGCGTAAACGAGGTTCCATCAGGCATGTCCAGTTGGGCAGCCCCCTGGGTCACGGTGTGCCAGCGGATAACTGACAATTCGCCCGCAGCGTGTGGCAATTGCCAGTCTCTGCTGAGCAGGCAATTTTTATCAATAGATCCCTGCGGGTCGTTAAGCATCAGTAATCGGCTAAGGGTATCCATAAAGACTCCTGAACAATTTTTATTGTTGGGGGATAGCAGCACTAATAACATACTTTTATATTAAATTATTAATGTCAAAAAGTTAGTGTATTTTCAATATATCGACTGAGTAAGTTATTTATTGCTGTTTAGACGATTGGACAAAAACAATCGCGTTATGGATAGGCTTTTCTGGCATATCGCTCCGTATACTTTGGATTAACAAATGAACAGTGACTTTGCGGAGAGACAGCATGAATCAATACCAGGCAATCATTATTGGTTTTGGTAAAGCGGGTAAGACGCTGGCGGCGGCCCTGGCACAAAAGGGCTGGCAGGTGGCTATCATCGAGCAGTCCAATACTATGTACGGTGGAACATGTATCAATATCGGCTGCATTCCAACCAAAACCCTGGTGCATGATGCTGAATTGCAGCATGACTTTGCCGCAGCGATGCAGCGTAAAGCCTCTGTTGTGAGCTTCTTGCGTGATAAAAACTTCCATAATCTCGCTGATCTGGACAATGTGGATGTGATTGAAGGGCGCGCTGAGTTTATCGACAACCATACCGTGCGGGTGATTCAGCCGACCGGAACACTTGAAGTTCGCGGCGAGAAGATCTTTATCAATACTGGCGCGCAGTCAATTATTCCTGATATTGCAGGCCTGTCCGGTACTCCTGGAGTCTTTGACAGTACCGGGCTGTTGAATCTGACGCAGCGCCCACAGCGTCTTGGTATTTTGGGCGGGGGATATATTGGCCTCGAGTTCGCGTCCATGTTCGCCAACTTTGGCAGCCAGGTAACAATCTTTGAAGCGGCACCGCTGTTTTTACCGCGTGAAGATCGGGATATCGCCGAGGCCATCGCCCAAATTTTGCGTGACCAGGGCGTAGAATTAATTCTCAACGCCAATGTACAGTCGGTATCGTCCCATGACGGCATGGTGCAGCTACAGACGCCGGAAGGTCTTCGAACTGTGGATGCGCTGCTGGTTGCCTCAGGGCGAAAACCCGCGACTGAGCATCTGCAGCTAAAGAACGCCGGGGTGGATGTGAACGAGCGCGGTGGGATTATTGTGAACAAATATCTGCGGACTTCTGCAGATAACATCTGGGCGATGGGTGATGTAACCGGTGGTTTGCAATTTACCTATGTTTCACTGGATGATTTCCGCATTGTCCGCGACAGCTTATTTGGCGAAGGTTTACGCAATTCAGGCGATCGCCAGAATGTGCCGTATTCCGTTTTTATGACGCCGCCGCTCTCTCGTGTAGGGATGAGTGAAGAACAGGCTCGTGCCAGCGGGGCAATGGTCCAGGTGGTAACGTTACCTGTCGCGGCAATCCCACGAGCGCGGGTGATGGATGATACACGCGGCGTCCTCAAAGCCGTGATTGATGTAAACACTCAACGTATATTGGGAGTATCACTATTGTGTGCGGACTCTCATGAGATGATTAATATCGTCAAAACCGTTATGGATGCAGGGTTACCTTATACCGTATTGCGTGATCAAATATTTACGCACCCGACGATGAGTGAATCACTCAACGATCTTTTTTCTCTCATAAAGTCATAAATCCAGGGATCTGCCTTAAGGGTGATTTTGCATTCAGCTCGGACAGAAATTAATCAGTAGTACTTATTTTCTAACGTTATACCCTCTGTAAGATAGTATGCCATTATCGTTTAATACGGTAATTACCGGGGTCAGCTTAATGCTGGCCTTTTTTAACTTAAGTTAAATTTACCTACACACCTACAATATTAATTATTCGCTTTATTAAAATAATCCATCATGATTATATCATTTGCTAATGATATTACGCCGTAAGCATCCATTTTCCTGTCAGCGATTAAACCATAGCTGGCGCTCAGCTTAGTCGTTCCGCCTTGCCCACCCATTGTTATCTATTATACCCGGCTAAATTTACGTTATTTTTATCCCTAAATGGAATTATAGAATTGTTTCTTATTCCTTTTTGTTATTGTTGATGCGCAACTTCACATGGTTTTAGGCCTGGCTTCAGCTAGAATTAATTCTCATCAAACGTTTTTACATATCAATGTAAGATTAAAGATAGTTAAAAACTTAAGTTCGCATCAACAGTTTGACATGGAATCCACTAAGGTTATTAAGCACCAGGGGTGGATGCTGATCTCGTGTTTTGTCGGTAATCGAGACTGAGACCGAGACATATCTTAAATATGGAAATAAGGGTTTTTGTATGAGTTTTGGATTAGCCAAGGAAAACAAGTTTGAAATCATCGCCATCCTTCGTGAGGAGTTGCACAAAAAGACGAAGCTGGAAGTCTTATGTGAAAACAGCAGTGTTATCACGCAGTTAGAAAAGATTGATTTTGAACACTTTATGATTTCCTGGCACGAAGACATCATCCCTGAAAAGGTCCAATACTTTATCCTGCACAGCGATAGCGGGATTATCAAATTCAGCGCCAGACTCGAAAAGAGTCCGACAGCAGGTGCGGAGGCAGGATTATCTTATGCCATCCCGGATATGATTTTCTTTGCCCAGCAGCGACAGAATCAGCGGTTCTCTTTTTTGAAGGGCTATGATTTTTTCTGTTTTGGTCGTTACAAAAACGGAGAAAACTACTCATTTAAGATAAAAAACATCTCACAGGGCGGTTGCGCATTAATTGTTAAAGATGTGAATGCACGTTTTCTTTATAAAGATGCAGTGATTAAAGGTGCCTCTCTGGATTTTGATACGTTTGGAAATTTGCAGCTTGATTTAAAAGTTATTGATGTCGTCATGATCAACGAATTTGATGAGGATAATCAATTGTATTCCTGCTATCAGATTTCATGCGGGTTTGATTTCAGGAACCGTCGTGAAGAGGCAGAAGTTGAGAAAATAATCATCAAATTTTTAATGAGTAACAAGATCAGAAGTTTATAAGGAATGGTGAACAGGATGTTGATGTGTGGCAGTGATAATTTTGTAGGCAACGGTATGTTCGCCTATCTGACAAGCAAACATGTACCGATCAAAACCTACCAGTTTGAGGACATGTTGCATCAATCATCATTGGGCCAGCATCAAACCATGGTTTTTAATATCATTAACAATGAACAGCCATGTTCCGCAATTGTGCAGTATTTGAATAAAAACAGATTTAAATTTTATAATAACGTTATCGTGATTGTTGCCGATAGTTTGGTGGCGAAATTATGTGTTGAGTTATTATATATTGAGAAAGTCATTGTCTTGACTGAAAAGTCTTCATTGCGTGATTTTTCTCAATTAGCCACGTTAGCAGTAGGGAAATGGAATCCCCGACTGTATCGTTCGCAAAAAAGATTAACCGAAAGAGAGCAGCAGATTCTGAATCTGCTGGTAAATGGTTATACAGCCAGAGAAATTTCGGAGTTAGTTAGCCTGAATTATAAAACTATTCAGGCTCACAAGATGAAGGCCGTCACCAAACTGGGGCTGAGCAATACATCTGATTTGAACAAGTTGATTGTCAGGTTTACACATAGTTTGTCTTTTTTACCCTAACCTATCCGTTCTTTTCTGATATCACACGCATAAAAGTAGATACAACCTGGGAGTGACTTTAACTGGTTTTTAATTTATATGGTTACAAAGGGGGAAGGGGGGATGTTAAATTCCAGTGAGCTGCTAAATGCGCTTGAAAAGGCGGCGAATACCACTCAGCTTTATATGGTTTATCAGCCTATATTTGACTTGCCCACCCAGAAAATTAGCGGGTTTGAAGCACTTATGCGTTGGAATAGTCCGCAAATGGGCATGATTTCTCCCGATGTTTTTATTACGCTACTGGAAGACCGCGGCAATATATTTTCAATTGAAGATATGGTTACCAATCCTCCGTGGGACGTTGCAGCAGCCTGGCCCGATCCCCTTTCGTTATCAGTAAATATTTCCGCACTTGAGTTCTGCGATCCCCTTTTACCCCAACGTATCAGGCAAAACCTTGCTGCTTGCGGACTCCCGGCCCGCCGATGCCAAATAGAGGTCACGGAAACCTCACCTTTGCGTGACTGCCATATAGCAGCTAAAAATATGACAGAGTTGAAATCGATAGGGGTGAAGTTAGCTCTGGATGATTTTGGCACCGGGCATGCTAATCTTAATTACCTGTTGAAATATCCTTTTGATACCTTAAAAATTGATAAAGAATTTGTCGCAGGAATTGAACCGGACACCCGATCAACAAAGATCGTCGAAGGTATTATTTCATTAGCACACAATTTTGGTATTGAGGTGCTGGCGGAAGGGGTGGAAACTCCCTCGCAGTTAGAACGTTTGAAGCATATTGGCTGTGATAAAATTCAAGGTTTTCTTATTTCTCCTCCGGTAATGGCCGAAGAGATCCCCGCACTGTTAACGCAAAATAACCGTTAACCTGTCAATGTCTCATTACCCCCTGATTTTCACCGGATGGCGGCGCTGACGCTTTATCCGGCCTGCTCGCAACATTCGTTTTAACTTCCCGCTCCATGCCTGTAGAACTGATAGTCAGCGGGCATAAAAAAGCCTCCTGTGAAAACAGGAGGCTGGTTAAGTTTATGCTGGGTTAGAACGATTTCTTAAAGCCAATCGATGCATTCACCGGGGCTTCAACCTGCGACTTATTGCTGCCATTGCTGAATTGGGTTCCCAGTTCACCGTAGACCTGCAAATTCCTGTCGATAGACCAGCTCAGGCCGGCTGCAACTTCAGTACTGGAGTACTGCTGTGATGATTCCAGCGTAGTGGTTGCGACCGCGTTGCTAAAGTGCGTTTTGTCTTTTGAACCCAGACCCTGCCAGACGTTTACCCGGCCATAAGGCTGGAATTTGCCATGGTTGGTATCGTAGTCGGCGACCAGGCGCACACCCAGACGAGCGGTAAATGAATCTGCGGTATCCAGATTAACCTTCGTTTTGGTTTCGCCATCCAGCGTACTGTTGTCGAAGTCGCTGTATTGGTAGATCAACTGCGCCTGCGGTTCAAGACTCCAGGCACTGGCGCCTAAACGGAATGATTTACCCACTTCCGTCGAAGCCGTCAGGGTATTGCCTCTCACGCTATATGAACCATTATTACCTGATGCGGACAGACGGGATTTATGGTTACCGTACTGCAGGACGTTATCGACGTACATACCATCGTCAGAGAACCAGGTAGCATAACCGCCGACGTAAAATGCGTTGTCGTCGATATTGCCGCCTTTACCATTGCTCCCCGTTTTCGTCCCTTGAACGTTACTGTCAATGTCGAGAACGCTGGCATACATACCGGCTTTCCAGCTTTCAGTAGCATACATATCGACGCCGACCTGGATACCCGTGGTATGTGAACTGGTTTGCGTACCTGCCGCATCATCCAGTTTGGTTTTACCGGAGTAACCGATCATTCTGGCCCAGGCGCGGTTGTCTTCATCAATACCCGGTTTAACATCATCCCCCATTCGCTGGTGCATGTTACCCAACAGGCTGATGTCTCCCTGACGAACGACGCTGGCGAGGCCGGAGTACAGCATTGTTTCCGGACGGTATTCGCTTCTCAGATACCAGTTTTCTCCCTGGCCTTGTGTGTTCCCGGCATGCAACTGGTACTCAAAGGCGCCCGCAGCCATGTGCGCGCTGGCCAGATGGAAAGCATCCTGTGAGGTTTGCGCCGTGGTAGTTGCACCATTGAGCGCGGTAACCACTTCGATACCATCACCAACTGTCGGAGCGCCCAGACCGGAACCGTCAACATCCAGCAGGGTACTGCCGCTGGCCTGACCGCCATCGATAATCAGGCGATCCGCAATGCCTGTTCCGCTGGTGTTCTGCGCTGCAGCAATTTGCAACGTACCATTTTCACCACGGTAATCCCCTTTGACGGTTATGGTTGAACCGACCTGTTGACCACGGAGCGATACATCACCACCGTTATCCAGTCCTGCCACCGTCTGGTTGTAACCCTGCGTATTCAGCGCGGTATCTGTAGCAACATAGTGGTGTGATGCTGCGCTCAGGGTATCGGTATTACCTGCCTCGAGTACGCCGTTGGCAATCAGGGTCGCTCCGCTGTAGGTATTGGAACCTTGCAGAACAGTGGTGCCGCTGCCTGTCTGATACAACTGGCCTTCGCCGCTGATATTACTGGTTAATGCCAGCGTATCGGCACGATCGATATTGAGAATGCCGTTATCAACGATATCCCCCTGTACGCTGCCGATATTACCGCCGTTACCCAGTTGCAACACGCCCTGCTCGATAGTCGTACCGCCGGTGTAGGTATTGTCCAGCGTCAGTGTCAGTATGCCTTTACCGGTTTTGGTCAATTGACCGGAACCTTCGACTTCCGTCAGCAGAGAAACATCATACCCATTTGTGTCGAATGTCCCGCCGCCGGATTCCAGAGTGACCTGACGCGCGGTATCAAATGCGTCGCCATATTTCAGCGTACCGCCATTGAAGGTGATCCCGGTATCTGCCGCCCCGAGGTTGGTATCACCAGCCACTTGTAACGTACCAGACGTAATGGTAGTTCCACCGCTGTAGGTATTGTCACCGGTGAGGATCAGCGTTCCGAGGTCACCTTTGTTCAAACCACCGGTTCCGCGAATCACACTGTCGATGGTCGCGGTGTAGTTGATACCGTCTACAGTACCATCGCCGACGCGAATCAACGTATCGGCCGTATCGGTAGTGATGGCTTCACCACCTACGCGATAGCCATCGGTAGCGAATTGCGCACCGCTGATGATCACGTCGCCTTTGCTGTTATCAACGGTAACGTTGCCTGCTTCCCCCTGGAAGACAGCAAATGCGGCATCGGTAAACGGTGCGTTTAATGCGCCTTCTGGTGTGGACTCATCGGTTGTCCAGTTGTCGTTGCCCTGGCTGGATTGCCAGATACCGTCACCACCGTTGATGACGCCGTTGTTTTTCAGTTCGCCATTCTCACCGCCGGTGCCGTCCCAGAAGCGCAGTGTCAGTCCTGCATGGTTGACCAGGTTGACCTGATTTTTCACCGAGGTTTGTACATACAGGCTGTCTGCAGCTTCCGGCGCGTTAGCAATGTCCATCACGTTGTTGGTTAACGTACCGGTGTAGTTAATGACGCGATAGACACCAACGTCGAAACTTCCGCCTGGCGATGTCTCAATGTTGAGTTTACCGTCAAGCGTCAGATCACCGTTCACATCAATCAGGTCGTTGAAGGCCCCGCCTGGGGTATAAGCCTGACCAAACTGATAATCCAGTTGGGCGTTATCACTGAGCGTCAGAGAGCCAGTCGTTAGTTTACCCACGCTGTTGATCGCTGCACCGGCGGTAATATGGGCGTTATCCAGCACATCGACTGCACCGCCGATAATACCGTTACCACCGAGCGTAGCCCCGGATTTTACGGTGACTTGACCTGTTGCGGCGGACTGATTACCGTTCACCAGCAGCACGCCCTGATCGACATCCGTGGTGCCTGTATAGGTGTTGTCGCCTTCCAGCGTTAACGTGCCGGTACCGATTTTCACCAGGTTGCCATCATTCCCGCTGATGACACCGCTGATAGTGTCATCAAAGTTCAGATTGCCCAGAGACAGGGATTTATTACCCAGCTCAACGTTACCCGCGCCAGACAGCGAACCGATAGACGTTGCGCTGTTTACCGCGCTGATGTCGACCATACCGCCAGCCTGGTTTTTGACGACAGCGTTTTCTGCCATCGCCAGGTCAGCAAAGGTCATCAATCCGCTGTTGGTCACATCGGCACTGCCGCCGCTGGTGTTGTCTTCCAGCGCCAGCGTACTGTCTTTCCCGACGTTAACCGTTGCGTCACCTGCAGTGGAATCCTGAGTTAATACTGCTTTCGCTTTGCCGGTCAGATTCAGCTTCGCGCTCGCGGCTGTCACATTGTCAGCCAGGGTTAGCAGGCTGTCGGCAATGTTCATGGTGAGCGATTGCAGACTGGTATCCGTCCCGCTAACGTTAACTGTCGCGCCTTTATTAACGGTAACTGTGCTGCTGTCATTGCTACCAAATGCGCCGGTTTTGCTTACGTTGACGGTAACATTGTTAGCATTGCCCGTACCTGCGACCTCGGTTTCCCCTTTGTAGCTGTTTGCTCTGTCGAGCGTCAGGGTACTGCCCGCATCGCTTGTACTGCTGGTGATTTTCAGTTTGCCATCACCGGTGATATCTCCGGTTGGGGTGAAGTGATGTGAGTTCAGGTCAAACACTTCTGCATCGGTATTCGCACCCAGCGTGATGGTACGATCGGTGCTTAGATCCGCGCCTAATTGCAATGTCGAAGCGTTGTTGATCTCCAGACCTGTGCCGCTTTGTCCGAGGTTATTGTCAGAAGAAATTTGCAGCGTACCGCCATCAATTCGTGTTCCGCCACGATACTCGTTGTCGCCGCTCAGGATCAGACGACCGAGGTCCGTTTTCACCAGTGTTAGCTTATCGCTCGTGCTGGCTTCACGGATGATGGATTCTATGGTGGCGGTGTAATTTTGCCCCGCGCCGCCGGCCCCTACGCGCAGCAGCAGTTCACCAGTCCCGGGTGTTTGACCCGCATGCGTCGCATTTTCTGTGGTGGCATAGGCGTTGAGCGCATCGCCTTTGACGACATAGCCATCAGCGTCAAACTGCGCCCCGGAGAAGTTGACTTCACCCGCAGCTTTATCAACGGTTACCGTACCGGCATTGCCCGTGAACACGGCGAAAGATTTTTGTGCCCATGGTGCGTTGCCTTCGCCGGTTGCCGTCGTCCAGTTGTTATCACCCTGGTTGCCGATCGCCATCCATTTACCATCGCCACCGTCAATTTTGCTGTCGCCTTCGATACCCGTTGCGCCGTGGCTTTGGCTGACGGTCGCACCGTCCCAGAATTGCAGGGTGACGCCATTGGCGTTAACCAGGTTTACCTGTTTATCGATAGAGGTCTGGACAAAAACGTTGCTCTTATCCTGACTGTCCGGGATCGCGCCCAGATCCAGCCCTTGGTTATCTAGCGTGCCGCCGTAATTATAAATACGGTATACACCCGGTCCGAAATTACCGCCCTGCGAAGTGGTGACATCCAGCGTACCGTCAAGTTGCAGATCGCCCGTGACGTTAATCAGGTCGTTCAGTTTGCCGCCAGGCGTGTAGGCCTGACCCAGCTCGAAGGCGGAGGTTGTTTTGTTGCCGAGTTGCAAACTGCCGTTAATGGATAACGTGCCTGCGCCACCGTCACCGGCGCTGATTGTCGAGGCATCGTTCATCACCACGTGACCGCCGATCACACCGTTACCACCCAGTGTGGCAGCGTTGCTGACAGTGGTTATGCCAGTAGCAGCACTCTGGTTACCATTAACCAACAGAGCCCCGCTCGTGACGGTAGTATCACCTTTATAGGCATTGTTCCCGCCCAAACGCGTAGTCCCGCCGCCAATTTGCTGCAGCGCGCCAATACCGGAAATGATGCCGTTGAGCAGCACGTTATTGGCACGATTAATGGTGAGTATGCCGTTGTCGAGAATATTCGACACTGCGCTGACTTCCCCTGTATTCCCGCCTGAACCTAACTGCAGCGTGCCACTCTGATCAATGGTGGTGGATCCGGTATAGGTGTTGTTGGCGGTGAAGATCGTAGTGCCGCCCGCCGCACGTTCAAAATTCCCGCTGCCGCTGATGATGCCGTTATAGATTTGAGCCTGGTTATTGTCGCCCGTTGTATCAAAGATGACTTTGCTGGCAGCGTTGTTAGTAGTGATGTTGTAATCGCCAATGGTGGCGGCATTACTGCTGGACTCACCGTGGTCGCCAGTGCGCAGCGTTGCCCCGTTATTAACGGCGATCGTTTCGCTCGCCAGTGTCAGACGATCCACGATGCGCATATCGGCCTGAGAGCCGGTAAGCGTGAGTGAGTCCCAACCGGTACCGATATTCGTGCCTGTGCCCAGATTATCGCTGCCCAGACTGCCAATTTTGGCACCCGTGCCATGCGTATCTGTAAAGGTGAGGGCGTTACCTGCACCTGCTGCAGTGATGATATGGCGCGTATTGCCCAGCTCGACGTTACCGATATTGGCTTTATTGTTTCCACTGGTTCCAGCGAAATTCATTTCACCTGCAAAGGTGCCTTTCGACCAGTTAACGGTATCCGTGCCAGCTCCGGTATTGATGACACCTACCGTTTCAACGCCGTTGATATTGATGGTGTCATTGCCGTTACCGGACTGAATTGCCACGGCTGTGTCGCTGGCGGCGCGGATAGTTCCCGTATTGGTAATGGTTTTACCGTTAGCGCCGCTGGCATCAATCACCGGACCATTGACGCTATTAGAGATGATTTTCCCGTTGTTGGTCAGAGAGTTAACATTTTTCGCGATAACGGCTGAATCACCCGTGCTGTCCTGAACGGTAATGTCGGCGCTGGTGGTGACATTACCACTGGTATTGGCGCGGATCCCGCTCCCTGTGGCATTACCTGCTGCGTTATGGACGAGCACGGTGTAACCCGTACCAATATTCAGATCGCCCTTCACAGCACTACCGTCGCGTTCTTCAAAAGCAAAACCGGTACCGCTGCCGGTGACATTCAGCTTATTGCCCGCACCGTCTTTTACATTCAGCGCAACGCTGGTACGGATACCTGAGCCGTCGTTGGCATTAATGGTGACATCATTGAGCGTAATGTCGCTACTGTTGGCGTCGTTCTGGATCCCCGCGCCAGTGCCCAAGGCACTGATGGAAACCCCTTTGGCTGTCAGAGAGCCTGCACCGGCATCCAGGCGAATACCGTCGGCGGTGCCATTCGTGATGATGGAGTCACCGGCCGCGGCGGTAATGTCCAGTACGGCACCGTTTGTCAGCAAAACGCCAGCGGTACCATCGTCGACCTTGATCTGTCCGAGCCTTTTGATCTGCGCATCAGAGCCGGAGGCGCGTACGCCAATACCGTTACTGACATGTAAAGCGTTGGACGAGTTATTTGTTAAACGTCCGCCCTGTTGCACATCGACACCGATGCTGTCGATACTGTCGAGATCCACCAGTGCTTTCGCGTTGAGAATAATATTCCCCAGATTTTTCGCTACATACGCGATAACCTTGTTCCCGCTGGCTTCGGAGGTGATGCTGGCGTCAGAGATGAGGGTGGTTTCGACAGGGTTGCCCTGGTTGGAGCCGTTTAAATTATGCGCCTGGCCGTCGACGATGCCGGCAGTGGTTTCGACACCGGTCAAATTAATGGTGGTTTTATCGCTGATATTACCGCTTGCACCGCCTTCAATCACAATGGCCGATGCGCCTTGACCACCGACGTTGAACGTCGCTTCACCTGTTTGAACGAGGGTATTATTCCCGGTACCCAGTACACCAACAGAATTCTTACCGCTGAGTGTCAGCTTAATATTGGAGGGGGTATCGGTTATCGGATCTTTACTGTTACCGGCAAATGTAGCGCCCTCAGCAATACGGAAGACAGTTGTATTGGTCTGGCCATTATCATTCATCTCCGTCTTGCCAATCTTCGCGACTGCCTTGGCGCCATACAAATAATAGCCAATCTGGTCGGTATTACTAAACACAGGGCTACTGTCGTTATTAATATTCGCCGTTGCGCTACCGCGAACGTGAACGCCGATGTCCCCGGTACCATTCAGCGTAATGCCGGAAGAGATATCAGCAACTGCCTGCTTGCTGGAGGAGCCTTCAACCCAAATGGCGTAGTTTCGCTCATTGGTTCCTCCTTCACCGTTCACCGTAATTTGACCGGCCTGGCTGGTGGTCACTTTGGCATCCGTGCTGTCTGCGCGGACATGAATGCCGATATTATTCTTGCCGTTAACATTAATCTCGCCATCATTACGGATAGTTTGACCCGCATTGGCGCCGCTGTTATGTACCGACATCCCGTAGTTTGGTAGCCCGGATGTCTTACCATTAACCGAAATTTTGCCGGAGTTGATGACATTCCCGGCCGCACCAGCAACCAGAATACCTGCAGCATTACGTACGCCTGTACCGAGGGTAATATCTCCCGCGTTAGTCACGGTACCAGTCCCTCGCGCGTGGATGCCGGCGCTAAGGTTTGACCCGCCAGCCATCGCAACATCCTGAGAGGTATTGGAACCATCACGGCCCAGATAAATAGATGCACCAGCGCTGTTAGTGAAGGTTGCGCCATCAGTTACTTCAACGCCGTAGGCTGTGCCTTTCCCGAAAGAGGCACCGTTGGCGTTACCGTCCACAATATTGATGGTTTTGTTGTTAACCCCGGTAGAGTTCCCCGATAATTGCATACCGATGGCCAGCGTAATTGGCGTTGTTACCGTGGTGTTGGTATCCCATGGGTTGGCAGCTGAGGCGGTGCCATAGTTATTCGTCGTGATGGCCTGGTTAATGATGCCATCGTTGGTAACGGTACTGGCCCCTTTGCCCTGCATACCGATAGCGCCGTAGCTATTCAGAGCCTGTCGCCCATCTTTATCGATGAACAAGCCGGAGTTGATGGTACCGGTGTTGGTTGCCGTAGCGTTTTCCGCCAGCATACCAATCGCCAGACTGTGGCCTGTGGAAGTACGTAGTACGTTGAGGGAGCCCTGGTTCGTAATAACGGCACCTTCCGTGCCTTTCATCACGCCATTAATGCTGCCGTCTACCGCCAGTACAGAATCTTGTGTCACTGTGCCTGTTGCGCCCGCGCCATGTGCGTAGACAGCGTGCAGCTCGGTATTACCGATCGTGGCGTTATTAGTATGACCCTCGCCATCAGTCCAGACTTTATAGTCCCAGTCAACCGAGCCGGTTACCGTATCGGACTGTAAAACGCTGGTAATCAACTTCGCATACCAGTCTTCAACATCTTTGAGCGACATGGTGGCGCGATTGGCGTCCAGCATCAGTTGCAGCTGGCTTACCTTGTTCCCTTGTGCATTTAAGACCGTTGTATCACTTTCGCCCAGCAGCCAGTCATTAAGGTCGCCAAGCTCTTCGGTATTGGTGATATCGAACTCCTGGGTACCGGTTTTCACCGCATTCCCTTCGCTGTCGTATCCGTAGGTATCGATCGTCAACACTTTGCCGAACTGGTCCATTGTCTGAGAACCGTTAAAGCTTTTATTCGGGACAACGGGGGCGGCGCCAAATGAGATGTAGTTGTCGGATATCCAGTTAACCTTGCTATCTGCGCCGCTGGCTTCGAGTAACGAGCTGTTTTTAGCCAGGAGTTTGATGGTGTTTTCATCATCACGGGCATTTTTCTGATCGTTACCAATGTTCAGATTGGCCGTCGAACCGTTGCTGGCCTGCGCAATGCCAAAGTTGTTATAGATTTTTGAAAGGGCTGCGTCGTAGGTGTTTAACGTAATGCCTTCTAACGGGGTTTCGGTCAGATAGTGAACCAGTTCATCGGTGTTGTAGACCTGCATATCTGCCGGGGTTTGTAATGCAGGGTCAATGACGGTGATTTTGTCATCCTGAGCAGGCGTCGTCGTCGGCTGGTTGTAGTAATACTTTTCCAGTTCTTCAACGGTTGTAATCGGAGTGGTAACGCCCCCAATGGTCGCCGTGAGGGTGATTTTCTTTTGCTCTAGCAACTGCTCAATAGTCGCCGATTCGACAAGGCCGGTTTGGCCTTGCTCAATCTTCGGCAATGCGCCAGTGACGTTTAACACCGCACCGTTAGTGGTGTTCTGGTAGAGGAAGCCATCATTGTGAACGTCGTCATTTGTACCAGGTTGAATGACAATATTATTATAATCGACAGAAATATCATGGTTGCCGATGTCATCCGCCGCCACGAGTGGCGAGGTGCTAATTAAGGCTGTAGCCGCGAGTACCGCGACAGTTTTACGCGAACTGCTTTTTTTCTTACCTTTGGTTAATTCGGAAACGACAACCCAGATACCGAGCGCCGCGTTCCAAATAATGCTGTAAACCTTGTTCATATATAACCCTCGTCTGCATTTCTGTATTGCATGTGTTATTACGTTGAGTTGTTGGCTATGGTTGGCACGCGGGTGTGCTACCGGGTAAATTAATTTTCGGAAATAGAGACCCCTTCCGGGCTATGCGGAATAAAAAAAGAGCCGTAAGTAAGCCTCTTAAAAAATAACCGTTATCAGTATCCTTAAATAAGTAAGTTACGACTGGCTATAGTGGGAGATGGTGTACTTTAGCCGGGTATTATGTTTACCGAGTTTTCTGGCGATGTTGCTTTTGTACGCTCCAATAGTTTTTTCGCTTTTTTGTGATGCTCCGGCGATTTGTGTCAGCGACCAGCCTCGGGCAAGCATCATCATTACGTTGAATTCGTTAGCTGTAATTTTATTGTTCAGTTCTTTGATATTGCGTGATTTTTTGTTTTGTGTGATACGAGTTATTGTATGCAGTAGCTGATCAAGGCTGGCGTCTTGATCCAGAAACTGCATGTTCATCCCGCAAACAGTTTGAAATATAGAGAAGGTGACTTCATCTGCCAGAACGATAATTTTCGTGGAGGGATGTAAAGCCATATTGCGGATAATCCGGGCATATTTTAATAAATCTGAATTGCCGGGGTTAATAATGATGCAATCTGTTTCATGAGATAGCTTGTTGACGGCAGAAAGCGTCTGTGAGGAAAAGTACGCGATATCAATTAATAATGATGAGCCACGTAGGATTTCTCGCATGCCTAGCCAGGGGTAAATTGAATCACCCAAAAAAACAGCCTTAGACATAACGATCTCCTTGAAATTTTGGTGCAAGCAATCGCCTCTTTTTTATGCTAAAAAAGAGTTTTTTACGACGCGTGAAGTGTTAATTAAATTTCGTATTCCGTTCTTCGGTTTGAACGCATCCTTATTTATTCGGATTTAACAGATATTCTCTGTATTGATTTAAATAATTAACTATTCTTAAAGTAGATATTACTCTTTGTGAAAATTTAAGATAAATCGTTTATTTCACCTCTGAGCAGATGATTGATAGATTTCGCTTATGAATCGTCGGGGTTTCCTGTCAGCCAGTGTGACAAAGACAGGGGATTCTTAGGGTTATAGATGGCTATTTTATAAAAATCTTTTTAATACAATAAGATATGTAGTGTTCTTAACAGATAGGGAAGGGGGTGAGAGAATTCTTAACCAGCGTCAGGGCAGTAAAGTATGAGGGTTGTTGGTAGATGAAAATATTGTCATATTTGAATTAAATGTCTTTAATTATTTATATTTTATGATTTTATCCTTAGTTTTATGTAAATTTTAAAATTTAATGTCAAAATGAGCTATTCGTGCTTAATGCGCAAATCACTCATGCCATCACCACTGTGTTCATCACGCAACCCGAGAATCCTCAACTGGCCAACAGCTCTTGTTCCACTTGTTGTACCTGTACTTCCAGCGTGTTACGGATCTCCGTTAATGCCCGTTGTTGATCTGAAAAATAAGCCTCTTTATCCGTCACTGAAGTGGCCAGGCGCCAGGCGTTTTCAGCTTCCAGTTCGGTAATCTCTTTGAGCAGAGCACTAATTTGCTCTCTGAGCTGCTGTATTTTGCTGCGTAAATGCTCCAGATCGTTCAGTCGGTCACTTGCCATCATTGGTTCAAGGCCGCTTTGCAGTTGGGTAAGCAATGCCCGAACGGCTGCCAGATCGGCATTTTGTCGCGCCTGATTAAGCTGCACCATCATCTGATGTGCCTTTTCTTTTAAATCATCTGCCACGACGTCCGGGTGGCAAAGGCGGCTGGCCTGACGCCACAGGCGTTTTAACTCATTACGTTCATTCGGAGATAGCCGCTGATCGCGGGTAAAGCGATGCTGAGCATCCTGCTGTTGTTCCTGGTATTCATCATATTCATGGCTGGCCTCTTCCTGAGCCTGCCGGGTAGCGCGGTCGTCCTGACGAGAAAAATCGTTTTCCAGTTCACGGATTTCTGCCAGCAGGGCGGTGATAAGCTCAGTTTGTTGCTGAATACGCTGACGGGTTTCCACGGACTCACGGGAGTCAGAACTCAGGTTCACCCAGTGCTGTTTGAGTTTTGCCAGTTGATCAACGGCCTGTGAAATATAGTGCTGGCAGGACTGATAATCTTTTTCCCGTCGTTTTCTCTCCGCTTCCTGTTTGCGCAGTGCGCTGGCGGCCAGTTGTTTGCGCAGTTCCAGAATCCGGCTCATTAACGGGCCGAGGCGAAGATGGTACAGGTCGTTAAATTCATCCAGGATTTGAATGTGTGTGTTGCGCTTATCAATAAGGTCTCGCAGTTGTGACTCGAGCGCTTTTAGTTCGAGTTTACTGGCTGCGATGCCAGGGTCTTGCCACGTTGATACCGCTCGCTGAGATTGTAACCAGCCGGAAATTTCGCGTAGGGCATCGTTGAAACGTCGCTCTTCGATAGCCTGTACTATCGCACCAGGAATGACTGCCAATGGTTCATTTTTCAGATGTGCCAGCTGCTGGAAAATAATCTCCTCATCTTCCAGTTCGATGGCGCTTTTGACGATTTCGAGTCGTTTAATGATCTTATTCATGACAGTCGTTGCCTGGCGTGGCTCAAAAACGAGTGACCGATACCAGAGTGGGTTCACCCGTTTGAAAATGTTGGAAAAACAGTAAAGCGCATTCTGTGGCCTGCGATGCCTTTTCGTCCAGAATAATTCACGGTAATTATAAAAAAGCGGCAGTAACGCGCATTTGTTCGGGTGTTCAAAGCCTCGTTTCATCTTTTATATCGTCCGCAAGCTGCGCGAACTCTGGTATTGAAGATTTTCGTGAGCGGTGACTTCTGATTTTTTATCCTGAGCCCCGGCGCGTTGAGTTAAGGCAGCCCGGCGTATCCAAACGATTGCGCCTTGCGACAACCAGGTTGAAATGTTAAAAGAAGCCCCTTCAATAAAAACCACACAGGGGTAGGGCGTGAAAAACGCGTCAACTGCATCTGACACTAGTGTGTCCGATGCCGCGTCGACTAATGAACCGACGCTTCAGCGGGGGTTGCAAAACCGCCATATTCAATTAATTGCGCTGGGTGGCGCAATTGGCACGGGCCTGTTTCTGGGGATTGGCCCGGCAATTCAGATGGCGGGACCTGCGGTCCTGCTGGGCTACGGTGTCGCCGGAATAATCGCGTTTCTGATTATGCGTCAGTTGGGCGAAATGGTGGTTGAAGAACCCGTTTCCGGATCGTTTGCCCACTTTGCCTATAAATACTGGGGACCCTTTGCCGGCTTTCTGTCTGGCTGGAACTACTGGGTAATGTTTGTACTGGTCGGCATGGCGGAGCTTACCGCAGCCGGGATCTACATGCAGTACTGGCTGCCCGATGTCCCGACCTGGATTTGGGCCGCCGCTTTCTTTGTTATTATCAATGCCGTCAATCTGGTCAACGTTCGTCTGTATGGTGAAACGGAATTCTGGTTCGCGCTAATTAAAGTGCTGGCGATTATCGGCATGATTGGTTTTGGTATATGGATGCTGTTTTCCGGCAACGGCGGTGAACATGCGAGCATCGATAATCTCTGGCGCTACAACGGTTTCTTTGCTACCGGCTGGAATGGTTTGATCCTGTCGCTGGCAGTGATTATGTTTTCTTTTGGTGGACTGGAGCTGATCGGCATTACAGCGGCTGAAGCACAGGATCCTCAAAAAAGTATCCCGAAAGCAGTAAACCAGGTGGTGTATCGTATTTTGCTGTTTTACATCGGCTCACTGGTGGTATTGCTGGCGCTGTATCCTTGGGTGGAAGTGAAATCAAACAGCAGCCCGTTTGTCATGATTTTCCATAATCTTGACAGCAACGTGGTGGCTTCAGCGCTCAACTTCGTTATCCTGGTAGCTTCGCTGTCGGTCTATAACAGTGGCGTGTATTCCAATAGCCGTATGCTGTTTGGCCTTTCGGTACAGGGGAATGCACCGAAGTTTCTAACCCGTGTCAGCCGTCGCGGCGTGCCAGTTAACTCATTGATTCTTTCCGGCGCTATCACATCGCTGGTGGTATTGATCAACTACGTGCTGCCGCAAAAAGCGTTTAGTTTGCTGATGGCGCTGGTGGTTGCGACCCTGTTGCTGAACTGGATTATGATTTGTCTGGCGCATCTGCGTTTCCGTGCGGCGATGCGTCGCAAGGGGCGTGATACCCAGTTCAAGGCGCTGTTATATCCGGTCGGAAACTATCTGTGTATTGCCTTCCTTGCTTTGATCCTGGTGCTGATGTGTACCATGGATGATATGCGCTTGTCGGCCATGCTGCTGCCGGCATGGATCCTGTTCCTGTTTGTTGCCTTCAAACTGCTGCGTCGTAAAGCCCGCTAATCGCTAACCGATCTCATCCTGATGATGAGATCGGTCATCTCTCGATCTTTATCGTGATTGAACTCGCAGTTCTGAATCGCTTCACAGGATCTTTGTTTTGTAATCGATTACTTTTTATTTGAACCTGTTTGTAATCGATTACTTTTTAAAGGTGAGGCAAAAAATGGTGTCGACAACCGAAAGTAGTGGAAAACAGAGCGTACGGTACAGACTGCTGGTGCCGAGGCTCTCGCTAATGATGTTTTTACAGTTCTTTATTTGGGGAAGCTGGTCTGTCACGTTGGGGTTGGTGATGAGCCAGCACAACATGTCGCTGCTGATTGGTGATGCGTTTTCCGCCGGGCCAATCGCCTCGATTTTGTCGCCGTTTGTCTTGGGGATGTTGGTGGATCGCTTCTTTGCTTCGCAAAAGGTGATGGCGGTGATGCACCTTGCTGGGGCTGCGATCCTCTGGTTTGTGCCGCAGGCGCTGGTGGCGCAAAACGGCGCACTGCTGATTGGTCTGCTGTTTGGCTACACGTTGTGCTACATGCCCACGCTGGCGTTGACCAACAATATCGCATTTCATAGCTTGTCCGATAAAGACAAAACTTTCCCGGTAGTGCGGGTGTTTGGCACTATTGGCTGGATTGTCGCGGGGATCTTCATCGGCGTAACCGGCATTTCAGATACGACAGGCATCTTTACGCTGGCTGCGGTTATTTCAGTGATTCTGGCGCTCTATAGTCTGACGTTGCCCAATACACCCGCTCCGGCGAAAGGGCTGCCGGTAAAAGTGCGTGATCTGTTTTGCGCAGATGCCTTTGCTTTACTCAAAACTCGCCACTTCTTTGTCTTCTCTCTCTGCGCGACGTTAATCTCAGTGCCGCTGGGGACATACTATGCGTACACCGCGTCGTTTCTGGCGGATGCGGGCGTTGGTGATGTCAGCACGGCCATGTCATTCGGCCAGATGTCTGAAATTTTCTTCATGCTGGTGATCCCGTTCCTGTTCCGACGACTGGGCGTGAAATACATGCTGCTTATCGGCATGTGCGCCTGGTTTGTGCGTTATGCCTTCTTTGCGCTTGGCATCAGTGAAGAGGGGCGTTTCCTGCTTTATCTCGGTATTTTGTTACATGGGGTGTGTTACGACTTCTTCTTTGTGGTTGGTTTTATCTACACCGACCGTATTGCCGGGGAAAAAGTAAAAGGTCAGGCGCAAAGCATGATCGTCATGTTTACCTACGGGATTGGCATGCTGCTGGGTTCGCAAATTTCCGGTGCGCTGTATAACCGACTGGTCGCGGGACAGACCGTGCCTCAGGCATGGACTACATTCTGGTGGATCCCGGCAGTCGCCGCCGCAGTAATTGCTGTGATTTTCCTTTTCTCTTTCAAGTATGACGAGAAAGAGCGCGCGTAATATTCAGGAGGGGTTATGAGAACCATTAAGGGACCGGGGATTTTTCTGGCACAGTTTATCGGTGGGCAACCTCCGTTTAACACCCTGAAAGGGCTGGCTGAGTGGGCGGCGGGATTAGGCTATAAGGCATTACAGATCCCGTGTAATCACAAGTCGCTGTTTGATGTCGAACAGGCTGCGGTAAGCCAGACCTACTGCGATGATATTCGCGGGATGCTGGCGGAACATGGGCTGGCGATCAGCGAGTTATCCACTCATCTCGAAGGTCAACTGGTTGCGGTCCATCCTGCCTACGATGATGCTTTTGCCGGATTTGCACCACAGTCATTACGCGCCGATCCCCAGGCCCGCCAGGCGTGGGCGACACAGACGTTACAACAGGCTGCGGCAGCTTCACAAAGGTTGGGGCTGACGGCGCACGCGACGTTTTCTGGTTCTCTCGCCTGGCCCTATTTTTATCCGTGGCCACCGCATAATCGCCAGCGTTTTGAGGAGGCATTTCAGGAACTGGCACGTCGTTGGCGGCCCATTCTTGACTGTTTTGATGAACACGGCGTGGATGTTTGTTATGAGATCCATCCAGGCGAAGATCTGCATGATGGTGTCACTTTCGAGCGTTTTTTGGCGCTGGTTGATGATCATCCGCGTTGCAATATCCTTTACGATCCCAGCCACCTGCTACTGCAACAGATGGACTATCTCGGGTTTATCGATATCTACCATTCGCGCATCAAAGCGTTTCACGTTAAAGATGCTGAATACCGTGCCAATAGCCGAAGCGGCGTGTACGGCGGCTATCAGCCATGGATTGACCGCGCCGGACGGTTCCGCTCGCTGGGGGATGGACAGGTTGATTTCAAAACGATTTTCAGCAAACTCACGCAATATGATTATCATGGTTGGGCAGTCCTGGAGTGGGAATGCTGTTTGAAAGAGGCAGAAACGGGGGCCAGTGAAGGTAGCGGGTTTATTCAACGCCATATTATTCCGGTTTCATCTCGCGCATTTGATGATTTCGCCGCTGGCGATGAGGTACGCAAATGATACAGGTTGGTATTATTGGTAGCGGATTTATTGGGCCTGCGCATATTGAGGCGCTGCGTCGGCTGGGTAATGTGAACGTGGTGGCACTTTGCGACAGCTCACAGGCCGTTGCTGATGAACGGGCTCGTTCGTTACATGTTCCCCATGCGTACGGTAGCGTTGAAGCGTTGCTGGCGCATCCGGGGCTACAGGTGGTGCATAACTGCACGCCGAATCATCTGCATGCTGACATCAATCGACAGATTTTGCGTGCCGGGCTGCATGTATTTTCTGAAAAGCCGCTCTGTATGACGCCTGATGAGGCTCATGAACTGGTGGAGCTGGCTGAGCAGGCGGGCGTGGTGCATGGTGTTAGCTTTGTTTATCGCCAGTTCGCAATGGTACAGCAGGCGGCCAGCATGGTACGCAACGGCAGCGTTGGGCGTCTGTTTGCCGTGCAGGGCTGCTATTTGCAGGACTGGATGCTGCTGGAAACTGACTACAACTGGCGCGTCGATGCAGCACTTGGCGGTGGCTCGCGGGCAGTGGCAGATATCGGCTCGCACTGGTGCGACACGGTGCAGTTCGTTACTGGCAAGCGTATTGTGGAGGTGATGGCCGATCTTGCTATCGTCTGGCCAACACGCAAAGCCAGCATTACCGGTGGTGCGACCTTTAATCAGCAGACCGCAGACCGACAGCTTGAAGATAAACCGGTTACTACCGAAGACTGTGGATCGGTGCTGGTGCGTTTTGAGGATGGTAGCAAGGGCTGTTTTAGTGTTTCTCAGGTCAGCGCCGGGCGAAAGAACCATCTGCGTTTTGAGATTAACGGCAGCCAACATTCTTTGAGCTGGGACCAGGAAACACCGCAGCAACTATGGGTGGGACATCGCCAGCAGACGAATCAGATCCTGACGGATGATCCGGGACTGATGAATGCCGAGGTAGCCGCAAGTGCGCATTTTCCGGGCGGACATATTGAGGGGTGGCCAGATGCGTTCAAAAATATGATGCTGCAGTTTTACCAGGCGGTGCAGGCAGGGAAAATGCCTGCGCCTGAGGCCCGTCGTTTTGCTTCGTTCACGGATGGCGCTGATGTGATGTATATCATTGATGCTATTATAAAAAGCCATCAGCAGCAGCGTTGGGTGTCGGTACAGCGTTAAATACGCATCCGGTTCGCCGGGCGGTGATTTTATGGTAGCCTCAACGCAAAGCGAAAACCGCAGGATGTGTCGTCGTTATGTCTATTCAAAAAATCGCCCAGCTTGCCGGTGTATCGGTGGCGACGGTATCACGAGTGCTGAATAACAGTGATACCGTCAAAGCCAAAAACCGCGAGCGCGTGCTACAGGCTATCAAGGAAAGCAATTATCAGCCCAACCTGCTTGCCCGCCAACTACGCACGGCACGAAGTTCGATGATCCTGGTGATGGTCTCCAACATAGCCAACCCTTTTTGTGCCGAGGTGGTGAAAGGCATTGAGGAGGAGGCTGAGAAGAACGGCTATCGCATTTTGCTGTGTAATTCTGGCTCTGATACGGCCCGCTCGAAATCAGCACTGAAACTGCTGTCAGGTAAAATCGTTGACGGCATCATCACCATGGATGCGTTTTCTAAATTACCAGAACTGACTACGTTGATTGGCGATGCGCCCTGGGTGCAGTGTGCGGAATATGCCGATAAAGGTGCGGTTTCCTGTGTGGGTATCAACGATGTGGATGCCGCGCAGTCGGTGATATCGCATCTGGTGGACAAGGGCTACCGGCGCATTGCGTTGATCAACCATGATCTGAGCTATAAATACGCGCGTTTGCGTGAACGGGGATACAAAGCGGCGCTGCATGCGCTGTCGCTTGAGTATCAGGCGGTGGAGTACGCCAGTGAATTAAGTTCCAGCGCTGGTATTGCCGCGATGGAAACCTTACTGGCGGCAGAGGTGAAACCCGATGCGGTATTTGCCGTGTCCGACACGCTGGCAGCCGGAGCCATGCGCGCGATTATCAACGCCGGGTTACAGATCCCACAGGACATTGCCGTGGTTGGATTTGACGGCACGGAACTGGCGGAAATGGTCTCCCCACAGCTTACGACCATTGAGCAACCCTCGCGCGATATTGGCCGCAAGGCGGTAGGGTTATTGCTAAATAGAATTGAAAATCCAGATGCCCCTGCCGAAAGGGTCATGATGGACTGGCGCTATATTTCACGCGCCAGCACCTGAGGACTACCGCTGAAATGCGCCTGACAGCGCACGAATATCATTCCCGGTAGGGGACTGATGAATGCGTAAACCAAACTCTTCGACCACGGCAAAAATATGGTCGAAGATATCAGCCTGAATACTTTCGTATTCCAGCCACACTACCGTATTGGTGAAGGCATAAATCTCAATAGGTAAACCGTGATCGTCCGGGGCCAACTGGCGAACCATCAACGTCATATCTTTGCGGATGCGTGGATGGTGACGTAAATATTCGTTCAGATAGGCGCGAAACGTCCCGATATTGGTCATCTGACGGTGATTTAGTACGGATTCAGGCGCATCTAACTGCTGGTTCCATTCATTAATTTCCTGATGGCGTGTCGTTAAATACGGTTTAAGCAAGTGCGCTTTATGCAGTCGCTGGCGTTCATCCTCATCGAGAAAATGAATGCTGGTGGCATCAATATTGATGCTGCGTTTAATTCGGCGACCGCCGGACGCTGACATCCCGCTCCAGTTTTTAAAGGAGTCCGATACCAGCGACCAGGTTGGAATAGTGGTAATGGTATTATCCCAGTTACGTACTTTGACAGTGGTTAAACCGATATCGATCACCGCGCCATCTGCGCCGTATTTCGGCATTTCCAGCCAGTCGCCCAGTTTGAGCATATCGTTGGCAGAAAGTTGTATTCCGGCGACCAGACCGAGGATTGGATCTTTAAATACCAGCATTAAGACGGCGGCCATTGCACCTAAGCCACTAATGAGTATTGCTGGTGACTGGCCAATCAACAGGGAAATCATCAAAATACCGATGATAATTGCACCGATTAACTTGATGCCCTGAAATATACCTTTTAACGGTAGCTGTGATGCGGCAGGGAGTTTCTGCGACAGATTGAGAATAACGTCCAGCAGGGAGAATAAGGATAGCAGAGCGTACATCATGATCCACAGCTGTGCGCAGGTCACTAATATTTCGGCGGCTTCGCTTCCTTTTTGTAACCAGAGCGCAGCCTGGATATTGACGATGATACCTTGCAGCGTAAACGCCAGACGATGAAATAATTTGTTCTGCGTGATGATTTGTAGCCACAGACGGGAGCTGGCGTTGGCACGTTTTTCAAATGCGCGTAGTACCACCCAGTGCAAAATAACGTGAACAATAATGGCGGTGATAAAAATAATGCCAAAAATCATCACCAGCGAAGTGGTGTGATTCATTTCAATGCCGAGTTCTTCTACCTGAGATATCAATTCCTGCATAACGTCTCCTTAATAAACAGCGGTCTATGATGACCGCTGTGCAGAGGTTATGCAAATGCGTACTCCTCACTCTCTATTTTGAGGCGACACAGGCACGGGTTTGTACGACATTCAGCGTGCGACGGAAAAATAACGTTGCCAGAAGCAGAACAATCATCATTGCGGCTTCGACGGCCAAAAAACCGATAACCGACCGCGTGTAATCACCGTGGTTATGCTGCTGCAGATGCAAAAACAACGCGCCTAACACGGCGGGGCCGAGCCCGAGTGTAGCCTGCTGTAGCGTACTCAAAATGGTCGTTCCGGCACCAGCATCATGTGTGGTGATATCGCGCATACCGATGCGATAAAAACTGTTCACAATCAGCGCCTGGCCGTAACCGATAAGCGCTGTCGCCGGGATCAGCGTGAACACTGAAGTTTGCAGGCCCGAATGCCAGAAGGTCAGTATGAGCCCTGTTAATCCTGTAATTTGAATGACCAGGCCGGTTAACAGAATACGCCCTGTGCTATAGCGGGCAATCAATCGCGGCGCATAACACGCTGAGATAAAATAGGCCGCGCCGAGGGCAATAAAGCTGTTGCCGGATTCCCACGGTGCCATACCAAGACCTGCTTGCAGGGTCAGAGCCATGCAGAACATAAAACCTGACCAGGCGCTAAAAAACAGTAATGCAATCAGGACACCGAACCGGATGCTGCTGAGCCTCAACAGGCGTGGTGGCAAAAGAGGCTGTTGCTGACGTTGTTCCTGGCGTAATGCATTGCTCCGCATCCACCACCCCAACGGCAGGATCGCGACAAGTGCTACCTGTGTCTGCCATGGCCAGCCGGTTTCTGGGCCTAATGCCATCGGAAAAAGGAGGCAACAGAGGATAGCTGCCAGACCGGTGGTTCCCAGCCAGTCAATATCGGCCCGGGTTTCTCGGGTAGTTTCGGGGACATAACGGCGGCTGAAAATCAGCACCAACAGGCAGATCGGGACATTAATAAAAAACGCGTTGCGCCAGCCCAGTCCGGCAATATCTGCTGAAACTAACCATCCCCCACCCATCTGGCCTACGATAAAAGCGATACCGCCAATACCCCCGTACAAACTGATGGCTCGCGCATGTGCTGTACCTTTCAACGTGACGTGAAGGGTGGCGAGAATCTGCGGTACGATTAGCGCAGCCCCCGCACCTTGTAAAACACGGGCACTCAGTAACATGTCTATGGAGTTTGCCAAACCGCAAAACAGGGATGCTAACCCAAACACGACGACGCCCCACATAAACAGGCGGCGGCGACCGTAGTTATCGCCGAGTTTGCTTCCTAACGCCAGACAGACGGCGAAGGTCACACCGTACAAGGCAACAATCAACTCAAGCTGGGTAGTGGTAGCCTGTAGCGACTGCGTAATGGAATCCAACGCGACATTGGTAATTGATGTATCAATAAGCGGCAGCATTTGGCCTGTGAGTAACAGCAGTAACCCTACGCGACCGGGTGAAACAACTGAGGTATTCATGGTAACTCCATTGCGTCATTCAGCAGATGGACGTAGCATCACTGAATAATTAAACGGGTACCAGTTCCTGGTTATACGGGTATTGGTACTACCATGCTGGAGTGTATATGGCGGTAATGGCACAACCTGAATCTGTGGCTATCCTTCCTGATGACAGCCGCAAACAGCTCGGTGCGTTTTTGCGTGCGCGACGAGAAAGCCTTGACCCGCAACGACTGGGGCTGCCGAGAGTCGGGCGGCGGCGAACACCCGGCCTGCGCCGCGAAGAGGTCGCGATGCTGGCTAATGTTGGTGTAACCTGGTACACCTGGCTGGAGCAGGGGCGCGAGGTGAACCCGTCGCAAACGGTACTGCTGAGCGTGGCGAATGCACTGCAATGCAGCCCTCTGGAAACCCGTCACCTGTTTGTGCTGGCAGGATTGACACCGCCGGAATCGACGGCGGCTACGGTGTGTGAAGGCATCAGTCCAGGCACCCGGCGGATGCTAGACAGTCTGATGCCGCAGCCTGCCAGCATCCAGAAACCCAGTTTTGACATTGTGGCGTGGAATGACAGTTTTTGCCGCTTAATGGGGATTGATTTTGCTACGCTTCCGGACGAAGACCGCAACTGTATTTACCTCTATCTCACCAATGAAACCTGGCGAAGCCGTATCGAAAATTGCGATGTATTACCGACGTTTGTCTCGTACTTTCGTGCAGCAATGGCGGAGCATCGGGGCGATCCGATCTGGGAGAATAAATTGGCGCGTTTTTTTGCCGCGTCTTCTGAGTTCGAAGCGTTGTGGCATCAGCGTTATGAGGTTCGGGGCGTGGAAAATCAGGTGAAAAACTTTCACCATCCGCAGTTGGGGCGTTTTAGTTTGCAGCAGATGTACTGGTATTCAGCACCTCGTAACGGTTCGCGACTGCTGGTTTATTTACCGATGGATGCAGCCGGGGAGCAAGCATTAGCGTGGCTGGATAAGCAGTAAAAAGCCCGATGGCGTAAGCCTCCCGGGCTGTATGGGGAAATCAGACTTCCGTCAGCGTTGTTTCCTGTGGCAGGCGTGATTTTGGCAGTGCGGCGTTGAAGTCCTCTACGCTGTGGTGGCCCACCGGGACGATAACCACGCTGGTGTAGCCTTTTTCTTTCAGGCCAAACTCTGCGTCGAGAACTGCGGCATCAAAACCTTCGATCGGCACGGCATCCAGGCCCATCGCCGCAACGCCCAACAGGAAGTTACCTACGTTCAGGTACACCTGTTTTGCCATCCAGTGGTTGTCATCTTTGAGCTCTTTGCGGTGCATGTCAGCAAAGAATGTGCGCCCTTTGTGGTTAGCCGCCTTGGCTTCCGGGGTCGCAAAACGACCATCGATCTCTTCTTGATCCACGACACGCTCCAACCACGCGTCGTCCATAGCTGTTTTGGCGCAGAACACCACGACGTGAGAAGCATCAAGCATTTTACGCTCGTTGAACACAAAGTTACCGGCGGCGGATTTTGCTACGCGCGCTTTCCCTTCGTCAGTGCTGGCAACGATGAAATGCCACGGCTGGGAGTTGGTGCTGGACGGACTGAACTGCAGCAGCGTTTTTAATTTTTCTGCCTGCTCAGCGGTCAGTTTTTTACTCGGATCGAATGCCTTAGTGGAGTAACGTTTTAAGGCGACAGAAACAATATCCATAAAAACTCCTGGTGGTTTTTCGTACCCTGCGGGTGCGTTTTAGTTTCAGCAGGGTACAGGGTTAGCGAAAAAAAGATAAGACGGAAAAATGCAAAAACACTTATCGGCGCTAACGATAAATCAGGTGGGGCGCAGGCGTTTTTGATCCCGTTTAGGAAGACCGTCAACAACCCGATGCCATGAGTCATTCACCAGCTCTGTTAGTAATGACTCGCTAATATCGTCACCAGGATAGACCGAGATCCAGTGCTTTTTATTCATGTGATAGCCTGGCTCGATGCTGCGGTAAATCTGCTGATTTAACAGCGATTTTTGCGGTTCAGACTTCAGGTTGACCAGAGGGCGTCCGCGTTGCTCGGAGACAATCATAAAAATCTTGCCGCCGACCTTAAAGACGTCAAACTCAGGGCCGAATGGCCAGCAGAGCTCGGTAAAAGGGAGTTCAAGCGCAACACGTTTCGCACAAGCGTGTAATGTCTGACCGTCCATTATTTTTCCTCGCGGGTGAGCGCACGCCACATAGCTTCAAATCCCATAGCAATGTATTCATTTGCACGGGCAGGATCGCGGGCGGCGAATTCCATTGTTGTTTCCGCCAGCGACAGAAAAAGCCCGTCGCCGAAGGCGCGATACTCGTCAGACATGAACTCGGGCCGCACGGAGCGATGACAAAGATCGCGTAGTTCCGGGAACATATCGTCAGCCTGTTGTTCGGTTTCTTTGGAGATTTTCTCGCTGACGGCAAGCTGGCGAATGGTACGGTGCCCGGTAGTGTGATTCAAACCCCAGCTAATGTAGCTGTTCCAGATGTAGTGAGTCATAGTTTTGGCATCGGTCACCGAACGGTCCAGATTAGCCATCATCGACTGACAGAGATCGTGCTTTAGATAGAGATAAAGCTCGTTGATGAGATCATCTTTTGTCGCGAAATAGCGAAACAACGTTCCCTCCGCAACCCCTGCATTACGGGCAATGACGGCGGTAGAGGCCGCAATGCCAGATTGTGCAAATGCTGTGGTTGCAGCTTCCAGTAATGCCATTTTTTTGTCTTCACTCTTCGGACGAGCCACTACACTTTACCCTTAAGTCTGTAAAAAACACGATTGAATCACGGCCTTTGCAGTACCGCAACGGCGAATGTCAAAGATTGAAAATCATCTTGACGGCGAACTTTCGATTTCTATAATGAGTGCTTACTCACTCATAATCAAGAGTCAGTCGCGCAAACCAACGGAAAGGAGGCGCGTTTAAGGTCAGGATATGAAGCGTCTCACAGTTTGTGTGGTTGTTATTATGCTCATTGCCGCTACTGCAAGTTTACCATTCGTACTCAATGCTGGATTTGGTCAGGCGCCGCAAGGGGCACAACTAAGCCAGGTTGAACAGTCGCCACACTATCGTGATGGACAGTTTCATAACCAGGTGCCTACACCGGGCTATACTGGCAACAAAAGTATGTTGGCGGCGTGGTGGGAGTTTCTGGTTGCTAAACGTGAAAATGCGCGGCCTGCACAACCGCTACCGCTGGTGGCGACCCATCTCGCGAGTTTATCACCGGAGCAAGATACCCTGGTCTGGCTGGGCCACTCCTCGTGGTACTTACAGTTGGCTGGCCAACGGATCCTTATTGATCCGGTGTTCAGCAATTACGCAGCGCCGTTTTCGTTTCTGAATAAAGCCTTTGTCGGGGATTACCCGTGGACGGCGCAGAACATGCCGGAAATCGATTTGCTGATCATCTCACATGACCACTATGACCATCTGGATCATGCAACCATCAAGGCGTTGATGCCAAAGATTAAACGGGTGATTACCCCGCTTGGCGTTGGTTCACACCTGCGTTACTGGGGAATGAACAGCGAGATAATAGAGGAGCGTGACTGGAATCAGTCCGTCAGAGTGACTGATTCACTGATTGTCCATGTACTGCCGGCGCGCCATTTTTCGGGGAGAGGCATTAAACGTAATCAAACGTTGTGGGCAAGTTTCATGTTTGAAACGCCAGAACAGAACGTTTATTACAGCGGAGACTCCGGCTACGGACCGCATTTTAAAGCGATTGGCGAGCAGTTTGGTACGGTCGATTTAGCCATCATGGAAAATGGTCAATATGACCAGGACTGGAAGTTTATCCACATGATGCCGGAAGAGACTGCGCAGGCGGCAGCGGATCTCCATGCGAAAGCCGTTTTACCGGGACATGCCGGTCGCTTCGTTCTGGCAAAACACACCTGGGACGATCCCTACAAACGCCTGGCGCTTGCCAGTCGCCTCAAAGATTACCGTTTGCTGACGCCTATGCTGGGTGAGCAGGTAGTACTGTCCGAACCAGACCAACAGTTTACGGCCTGGTGGCAGCAAACGGCCCAATGAACACAGGGAGATGACGATGACGATTTCTGCTCAGGTTATCGAAACAATTGTCGAATGGATTGATGATAATTTAAATCAACCATTGCGCATTGATGATATTGCCCGCCACGCGGGATATTCAAAATGGCACTTACAGCGTCTGTTTATGCAGTACAAAGGTGAAAGCCTCGGGCGTTACATCCGTGAACGTAAGCTATTACTGGCGGCGCGTGACCTGCGTGATACCGACCAGAAGGTGTACGATATTTGTCTGAAGTATGGCTTCGATTCACAACAGACTTTTACACGGATTTTCACTCGTACGTTTAGCCAGCCGCCCGGCGCTTATCGTAAAGAAAATCACAGTCGCACCCACTAGCGCAGCAAGGGTTCTCGCGGGATTAATCTGCCAGCGAGAACCAGCGTCGCCAGATGAAGCGCAGAACAAAATACTCAATCACCCCCAGCAGTAAAAACCACAGACAAAACAGCAAAGTATAAAACTGATTGAGATCCATTAAATGAAAGGCGGCGACGAACTTTTGTGCCAGCACCAGGCCGAGCGAGGGCGCAGGTAGCAGCAGGCAGGAAAGAAACGCCATCAGCAGGATCCCGGCGGCGGTCATTAGTGATTCAAGCGGGTGTTTCATAACATTGTTAAACTTGAGTTAAAAACCCATTGTCCGGGATATCTTCCGCTAACGCAAACCCTGCTTAAAGCCCAGACCAGATCTCACAATGTTTCTTCACCAGACCGCTTAATGACCCGCCTTTCGCGACGAAATCACGCATCTGTTGCGCTTCATTATGACCATTTTTCACCTGCTGTCGTAGGGCGGTAATCGCGCTGGTAGCGCCCACTTTTTTCGCCGAGGATGCAACGTTTTCCAGCAGCCGTAGCGTGTCATCCGCCAGACGATGATGATCCCCGGTGTTCACATCGGTTAATACCCCATCCATACCAAAACGGCAGGCCTGAAAACGATTAAATTTGTAAAGCAGGTAATCACGCTCCTGGTGTTTGAACGGACGTTCGGTTAATAACCAATGGGAGGTGGCCTGAATTAATCCTGCCATATTAACGGCATGGTCAAGGGTCAGTGGGGTGTCCATCACCCGAACTTCTACTGTGCCAAAGTGTGGGCTTGGGCGGATATCCCAGTGCAGATCTTTAATGCTGTCAATCATGCTGGTCCAGGACAGTCGGCGAAACAGTCCTTCAAATTCCTGCCAGGTTTTAACCCATGGCATGGGGCCGTTATCGGGAAATCCGGAGAAAATATTAAGGCGCGCGCAGGCAAATCGTGTGTCGGCTTCCTGCATGTAAGGTGAGGCGGCTGAGAGTGCAATAAAATGGGGAACAAACCGCGACAGGCCGTGCAGGAGGTAAATCGCGTCATCACCGTTTTCACAGCCAACGTGGACATGCTGACCAAACACAGTCGCCTGCTGAATGAGATAGCCAAAGTTTTCCAGGTTACGCCGGTAGCGCTCGTCATCACACACTTCCTGGCGCTGCCACTTTTGAAAGGGATGTGTACCCCCGCCGCAAATTTCGAGGTGGTATTTACCGGCAGATCGCATAATGACCTGCTGCATAGTGGAAAATTCCGCCGCTGCCTGATCAATGTTGCGACAGACGCCGGTCGCCATCTCCAGCATACTTTCGGTGATATCGTGTTTCACCTCTCCGGCGGTGAGTTGTGGTTTAACATCGTCGATCAGCCGAGAAGAGTCCTGACTCAGATCGAAACCTGGAGGGTTGACCACCTGCATTTCCAGTTCAATCCCTAACGTAAACGGTTCGGAGACGTGAAAATCGGGTAGTGACATAGCGCTTTCCCTTCTGCGTTGATTTTTAATCAGTATAGAAGGGCAGGGGGTTCTTCGTTCAGTGTCAGAAATCGCGCACCTGCGCTTTGACCGTAAAATGGCCGATGCTATAACTGTTTTTTACTTTTTATACAGGGGTGAACTGTGCCGGAAATAAATGTTTATGGGCAGACGGTAGGAGACGCACTTCCAGACTGGAATGGCGCGTCAGCACTGACTCGGATTTTACTGGAAGGGCATTATTGCCGTCTTGAGCCTTTGGATGCCGACAGCCATGCAGCCGATCTGTTTGACGCCTACGCGCAGGCTCCTGATGAGCGTGACTGGACCTGGCTTGCCAGCACACGTCCATCGAACGTTGAGGAGACCGTGCGCTGGATTATGGGGAAATCAACAGATGCGTCGCTGGTTTCCTATGCGGTGATTGATTTACGCTCAGGACGAGCCGTGGGTCTGGTGTGTTTTATGGCGATCGATCTTGTAAACGGCTCGGTGGAAATTGGTCATGTGACATGGTCGCCACGCATGAAAAATACGGTGCTGGGCACCGAAACCATCTGGCTGTTGCTGAACCAGGCATTTGCTATGGGCTACCGTCGCGTGGAGTGGAAATGTGACTCGCTGAATGTCGCGTCCCGTCGGGCGGCGGAGCGTTTAGGGTTTGTTCACGAAGGACGCTTTCGCCAGAAAATTGTGCGTAAGGGACGCAATCGCGACAGCGACTGGCTATCGATGATTGACGGCGAGTGGCCGCAATGTGACGCCGTTTTGCAGCGCTGGCTGGCCCCGGAAAACTTTGACGAAAAAGGGCGACAGCGAAAAACGCTGGTGGCATGTAGAGCGATTTAAGTTAACGCCCGCAGTTTGTGATATCTGCGGGCGAATTGGCATTTACCAACAGATAAAGCCGCCGTCCACCACCAGATCTACACCGGTGCAAAATGAGGCGGCATCGCTGGCAAGAAATAACGCCGGGCCTGCCATTTCTTCCACCTTAGCCATTCGCTGAATGGGCGTCTGGCTTTCAAATTCCCGTGTCTGATGAACCATCTCCGGACGGGTATTCATCGGTGTGGCGGTATAGCCTGGGCTGATTGAGTTCACGCGAATACCTTTTTCAATCCACTCCATCGCCAGGCTTTTTGAGAGATGAATGACGCCTGCTTTGGAACTGTTGTAATGCGCCTGTTCAAGTCCCCGGTTAACGATAATCCCGGACATGGAAGCGATGTTGATGATCGAACCGCCGCCGGATTCAATCATCAGTTCTGCTTCGGCTTTACAGGAGTTCCATACGCCGGTGAGATTGATGTCAATTACGCGTTGCCACTGCTCGCTCTCCATTTCCAGCGCGGGATTGGCGTTAGCGATACCTGCCGCATTCACTGCAATATCCAGACGACCGAATTGCTCTTTCGCCAGCGCAACTGCGGCGCGCAGGTCGTTAAGCTGCCGGACATCGCCCGAATAGAGTGCTGCCTGCCCGCCAATTGCTTCGATATTATTGACGGTCTCTTTTAGTCCGCCGTCTTCGCGCAAGTCAAAGCAAACTACGCGAGCACCCGCACTGGCGAGGGCATACGCGATAGTCTGACCAATACCGCTGCCTGCGCCGGTCACGAAAGCGACGCGCCCTTCAAGGTTAAACAGTTGTTGAGCAAAATCTTTTGCGATCATAGTGATGACTCTCCCTGCGAATACCCTTGCGGGCGTTACGACATAATCAGGCCGCCATCGATATTGATGGTTTGTCCGGTGAGATAACGAGCATCGTCAGAGGCCAGGAAAGCGACCAGTCCGGCGACATCCTCAGGTTTGCCCGCTCGTTTCATGGGAATGCCTTCAACCCATTCCGCCATCAGTTCACCTTTACCATAGCGTTTTTTATCGGTACTAAGGATCTCTCCCCATACGCGGTCGTTGTAATCCCACATTTCACTTTCGATAATTCCCGGGCAGAAAGCATTGACGGTGATATTCCACGGTGCCAGCTCATGCGCCAGACTTTGAGTAATACCGATCACGCCCATCTTGCTGGCGGCATAATGCGGGGTGTAGATAAAACCCTGGCGTCCCTGACCGGAGGACGTGTTAATCAGGCAGCCCTGGTTTTGTTTAACCATATATTTTGCGGCTTCCCTGCAGCAGAGCCACACACCGGTAGTGTTTACGGCGAGGACCTTTTCGAAATCCGCTTTCGGCATGCGGTCGAAATAATCGATAGTGATAACACCTGCGTTCTGGATGGATACATCAATGGTGCCAAAGCGCGCGGCGGCCTGTTCATACAGTGATTGCACCTGCGCCTCATTGGTGACATCAACCTGCAAAGACAGAATGTCGGCCTGGTAACGATGACGCAGTTGTTCAGCCGTTTCGTGGACACGTTCGGCATTGGATACCATCACCAGATTTGCGCCGTCTCGGGCGAAACGTTCGGCGATACCGGCTCCAATTCCCCGGCATGCGCCTGTGATGACGATTGTCTTACCATGAAAATCACGTTGCATATTTCTTTCCCCTGTATAAGCCGGGCATCAGATGCCCGGCGGAATGATGCTGATTAGCTGGATATCGTGTTTGCCGAGGGTGCTGCCGTCTGCTTTTCTTCATGGCGACGCATCAGAATGACCTTGTTCTGTAGCTTTTGCTGGAACTGGTCGACGACCACAGCAGTGACGATAACAACGCCTTTAATCACCATTTGCCAGAAATCGCTGACACCCATCATCACCATGCCATCCGCCAGAAAGACGATTACAAAGGCACCGATAATGGAGCCAGAAACCCGTCCGCGTCCGCCAGCAAGAGCGGTTCCGCCCAGGACGGTGGCTCCAATGGCATCCATTTCAAACATGTTTCCGGTCATAGGATGTGCAGTTTGCAGTTGGGATGCCACAATCAGACCGACAAAAGCGGCACACAACCCGGAGAAGGCGTACACGAAGATTTTCGCTTTTACGATAGGTACGCCAGCCAGGCGCGCAGCAGATTCGTTCCCCCCGATAGCGTAGATATAGCGACCAAGCGGGGTTTTGGTGGTGATCCAATAGCCCAATATCAGGAAAGCAATCATCAACCAGATGGGCAGATAAATCCCCAGTAGCGTGCCTGAACCCAGCGTGGCAAAGCCCGTGTTACCCAGTGCTTCTATACCGTTAAGGTTGGGGTAGGTGCTACCGTCATTAAACAGCAAGGCGGAACCCCTGGCGACGTACATCATGCCGAGGGTACAGATAAAGGGTGCAACTCCGAAGCGAGTGATTACCGCGCCGTTAACAAATCCAACAATGATGCCGAAGATAGCGACAAAGAGAATAACTTCTGGCACGTTGAAAAAGAGGATATTACCGCCCCAGATGGGCAGTCCATTGGTAAGCAAGGCTCCGGCGACCATGCCGCAGATCCCGGCGACGGCTCCGACTGACAGATCAATGCCTCCTGTCAGGATCACCAGCGTCATACCAATCGCCAGTAACCCGGTGATCGCAACATGCTGGGTCATAATCAGCAGGTTAGATGTGGTCAGGAAATTCGGTACCATCACGCTGAAGAATGCGATCACCAGCAGCAGAGCGATAAACGTTCTGGCCTTCAGCAGGTACATATAAATCATATATTTCTGGTTCATGATGGATTCCAGCCTGATTAATCTTGAGGTGTAGAAGCCGCGATCAATTTCTCGCGAGTGACCGCATGGCGAGGGACATCTGCGGTAATGCGGCCATCGGCCATCACCAGAATGCGGTCCGCCAGCGCCATCACTTCGTCCAGCTCTGATGAGGAGAACATCACCGCCAGCCCTTGCTGAGCCATTTTGCCGATAAGGTGATATACGTCAGTTTTGGCGCCTACATCGATGCCGCGAGTAGGTTCATCGAGGAAGACCACTTGTGGTTGCGTCATTAATGCTTTGCCGAGCACAACCTTTTGCTGGTTGCCTCCACTCAATGAGGTGATAGGCAGCTCGGGATCGCTGACTTTGATGGCCAGCTGCTGGATCATATTCTTCACGCTGGCCTGTTCTTTATGCGGGTTGAGCCATTTCCAGGCACGGCGAAATCCTTTCAGGCTGAAGTCAGACAGCGTCATGTTGGACTGAATTGACATCATCTGAATGACTCCTTCGCCCTGTCTGTCTTCTGGTACCAGCGCCAGCCCTTTTTTCAGTCGGGACTGAAAGTGGGCTTTATTAATGCATTCACCGTTGAGCTGAACATTCCCACTCTGGCAAGGCATCAGTCCAACCAGGCCTTTGAACAGTTCTGTACGTCCTGCGCCCAGCAGACCGTAGATTCCAATCACTTCACCTTTACTTAAGCTAAATGTTACGTCATTGAGCTTATAGCCGCCGCTGGGATGGAGCGCTGTGAGTCCCTGAACAGAAAGGATCGTGTCACCTTTTGGTGCAGGCTGATAATCGAAATGTTTTTTCTTATCGCCAACCATTTGCTCAATGATCCATGGAATGCTGGCATCGCTGACCGTTCTTTCACTGATAAATCGACCATCACGGAAGATAGTGATGTAGTCACCAATTTCCATCAGTTCTTCAAGACGATGAGATATATAGATGATGGTAACGCCACGCCGCTTGAGCTGCTCAATCACATTGAACAACACCTTTACCTCAGACTGGCTGAGGGCTGACGTTGGTTCGTCCATAATTAGAACGCGCGTATCTTTTGAAAGGGCACGGGCAATCTCAACCAGTTGCTGGTGGCCAATCCCGAGCTCATCCAGGGGCGTATACGGATCAACTTCCAGCTCAAGTCTTTCCAGTAAAGATTTAGCCAATGCATACTGGTACTTTTCGTTAATTCTCCCTTTCTGAAAGAACTCATTAGCCATGAAGATGTTGTCCATGACGTTCATATTTGGGAATAGATTCAATTCCTGGAAAATAATGCTAATACCCTGTTTTTCAGCCTGATGAGTTGAGTTCAGGGAAACTGGCTTGCCGTCCAGATAGATTTGACCGGACGATGGGCTTTCAACACCAGCAAGCATTTTCATCATGGTGGATTTACCGGCACCATTTTCTCCGATCAGCACGTTTACTTTATTACGATATACCCGGTAATTAACGCTATCTAATGCGACTACCCCAGGGTAGACGCGTGACAGATCGCGGGTTTCGATAATAACTTCTGATTCGACTGGATGGGGAGCGACGATATCTTGCTGTTGCATTTTACTGTCCCCTCATCTTTTCTATTTTTGCCGGTGTAATATCCGGGAGCGTTTGCGGAATATCCCATGAAGAAAAAACACCATAGACTTGTGTTAATTCACCAGTTTTAAGTTGCGACGCTTGAATCATCTTTATCGCTTGTTCGTTAATGGCCCGACCATATTCGCCAAATAATACCTGGTCGTTGAAGTCGCCATAGCTGGCACCTTTATAGGCATCGCGTAATTGCGTACCACGCAGGGTTGGGCCTATCTGTACGATAATATTGCTGCCGCTTTTATCCGTGATAGTCATTTTTCCACTGCGGGAAGTGGTATCAAGATGACTAATTGGCCCCTCTACTTTCACGTAAAAGATACAGGGGTTTTCTTCCTGGGAACGGTAGCCAAGATTTTTACAGGCGCTATCAATGTCTGGCTCGGTTTGTAACGCGGCCATTAATTCAGCTACCGGACGAGCCTGTCCAACAATTTGTGGGACAATTTTGCTTTGCCACGTTTGGTCTATATTCGCCATATTTGGGTTTGGTGGAGATTTGAGATCCGCCAGCTCTTGCTGAGAGACGATGCGACATCCTCCGACGGTCAATACGGCCAGCGCCAGCCAGGCTTTTTTAGTCATAATATTCTCCTTTGCGCCTCGCGAGAGGCGCAATAACCCGAGATCAGGATTTGATATTGAAATCCTGTACTTTATCTGCGTTATCTTTAGTGATGAGAATGCCGCGGAACATGACGCGTTGTTTAGCTGGTTTTACGCCATTTTGCAGGTAGTTATCCAGGTCCGTGACGCCCTGTGCAGCGATCGCCTGAGCCTGAAGCATCACCGTGGCTTGTAGTGTTCCTGCTTTTACCGCATCGCGTTCGTCGTTGCTGCCATCAATGCCAACGACAATAACGTCGCTACGGTTGGCTGCTTTGAGCGCGGCGATGGCGCCAAGCGCTACAGGACCGTTACCGCAGATGACACCTTTAACGTCCGGATGTGCCTGCAGAATGCTGTCCATAATACGTTTACCGTCGATAAGCGTACCTTTTGCATCCTGTTTGGCGACGCTGGTCATGTCCGGGAACTGATCAATAACCTGGTGGAAGGACTTAGAGCGAGTAACGCAGTTATTATCAGCCAGGTTACAGGTCAATTCGGCATATTTGCCTTTTTCGCCCATCTTCTCAACAAATACGTTGGCCACTTCAGAACCAGCCTGGAAGTTATTATGGGTGATTTGTACAAGCGCAACATCATCAACCGGAATTTCCCTGTTGATTAATATGACAGGAATACCTGCTTTTTTTGCTTTTTCAATTGCCGCAACACTGGCGGTTGAGTCTGCATTATCCAGCACAATACCCTGGACTTTTTTGCCGATGGCGGTATCGATTAATTCATTCTGTTTTTTAACATCTTCACTGTGCGAAAGAATCGTGGTTTTGTAACCTAACTCTTGCGCTTTTTCACTGGCACCTTTTGCCTCAGAGGCGTAATAAGGGTTATCCAGTGAGTTAACCATAATCATGATTGTCCCTTTATCTGCGGCATGGGCAGTAAAAGACAAAGCAGTCAGGGTTGCAGCGGTGAGCAGCGTTAAACGTAATTTCATGACAATGTTCTCTCTGTGTTGTTATTGTCGGGTACGGTGAAACAACGTAAAGCCTTAATTCTTTTATGGGCCGGAGTTCTCCTTTTATCGTTGGTAAAAAATCGTCACGTATTTTCCCTGGTAAGGCGTCAGACGGACGAGGCCGGTTTCCATAATGTTCTGTCTACCGCATGACGCCATTCTTGCCACCTTTTTTGCAGACGGTGATGACGGGCCATGTCGGGCTGAAATTTGCTGTGTACGGTTAAAAAGGCTTTTAAATCAGTGAGCGATCCAGGGTGAAGTGCTTTACGCGCCAGTAATGCTGCGCCAATGGCCGAAAGTTCCGGTACATCGCTGCGCATCACGGGGCAACCCAATAGATCTGCCTGATATTGCATTAACCAGTCATTCCTGGTTGGTCCGCCATCAACCATCAATGCTGACAGGCTAAAATCATTATGCTGTTGCATAGTGACCACGACGTCGGCGATTTGGTAAGTAATCGACTCGAGCGCGGCGCGAATTAAATGCGCCCGCTTTACACCCCGACTGAGTCCGCAGATAACGCCGCGGGCGCTGTCATTCCACCAGGGCGCGCCTAGCCCGGTGAGGGCAGGGACAAAGTACACGCCGAGCGTTGATTCAACAGACTCTGGAAGGGTATTCAGCTCGTGAGTTAGTTCGGCGTCAGGCAGTTCGCTGAGTCCGGTGCTTTCCGCCATCCACGCAACTGCATCGCCGGTGTGTGGAATATTTCCTTCAAGGCCGTAAATGATGCTGTCGCCATCGTGCCAGGCGATAGTGGTAGCCAGCGCACCAATATCACTCTGCGCGGATTTCACCGGAGCCATTACAGAAGAACCTGTGCCGTACGTGGCCTTAACGCATCCCATCTCACCGAGAGCATGGCCGAACAAAGCGGCGTGTGAGTCACCGACCATCGACATCACCGGAATGCCGTCCGGGATCCCATTCAGTCCACGGGTGTGACCAAATAACCCGCTCGATGGTTTGATTTCCGGCAATGCGGCGCGAGGAATATGGAACAATGACAGCATGGTGTCATCCCACTCTCCGGTGTGCAGATTGAGTAACTGTGTGCGTGCAGCATTGGAATAGTCGCAGGAGAAAGCTTCACCACCGGTTAAGTTCCACAGCAGCCAGCTATCGATTGTTCCAAGACAAATTAGTCCCTGTTCCGCGAGCAGTGGGCCATCAGTCACCGATTCCAGCAGCCAGCGCATTTTAGATGCTGAGAACAATGGGGCTATTGGCAGGCCTGTCGTTGTTTTAATCAACTGCTCTTTATTATCCTGGCGCAGTGCCTCGCAGTAAGCTGCACTGCGGGTACATTGCCAGGTGATGGCTGAATTCAGTGGTTTACCTGTATGACGATACCAGCCAATCGCGGTTTCTCGCTGATTACTGATCGCCAGTGCCGCCACGTTTTCTGCCCCAACGTGATTCACCGCTTTGGCAATGACGTCAATAGAAGCGTCAATCAACATTTCGCCGGATTGTTCAACCCAACCTTCTCGCGGAGTATGAATGGCCAGTGGTTGGGAAAACTTTGCGACGACATTGCCCTGATCATCAAGCGCTATTGCTTTCGCATTGGTCGTGCCTTCATCCAGCGCAATAATGAACTCTTTCTTCGCTGCACACATAGATTATCTCCTGAGTCACATTGCGTCCCGGCGTTGTAGGGAAATTCTCCCTCATTGTCGCGTCATTACTTCATCAGGTTCAGTTGTGACATATCGAATCTTTAACTTGTGAATATATATTCGGTATTGATTATTTATTTAATACCTTAGCCACAATCTGGCTGTTGAGCTACAGAAAAAATCATCAATTGTGCTGGTAATCACACTTAGCCTGACCTGGGAATACCCACTCGCAGCAAAAATTATGAGAAGGTGAATCCTTTCAGTTTATTGAAATCAAAGAGTTTTATGATGGCCTTTGTGTCAGGTGCTCACAACACACAGGCCTGGTTGGAAGTTAAGATTAGCCTGTTATCAACATGCGGGCGGTAGGATAGTCGGTGATCAGAACGTCGATATAGCCGCCATTCAGCGCACCCTTAATCGCGGCAACCTTATCCGTTCCTCCTGCCAGTGCCACCACATTCGGACATTTTTTCACTTTGTCGAGGGCCATACCGATAACCGGATCTTCATCATCCGTTAATACCGGTTGACCATTTTTGTCATAGTAGTGCAGACAAATATCGCCAACGGCACCGCGATCGGCCAGGACTTGCAGCATATCTTCGTGATAGTAGTTACCTGAGGTTTTCAGTAACTGAGAAGGTTCCAGAATACCGACACCAACAATAGCGATATCGACATTATCGAAGCGAGAAATGACGTCAGCGACGTCTTTACTGGCGATGAGGCGATTTTTCTCTTCGACCGAGCCTTCGATGCTTTGTGATGGAAGTAACCAGGCTTCACAGTTCAAATGTTGAGCAAGTGTCTGTGTCAGAATGGTAGCCTGTACGTTACCGTTAGGTCCTACACCACCCAGTAGTTGAATAACGCCGCCTGCTTTAAGATTTTGGGTGTGGACTTCATCAACCATGGCGCGAATTGTTGAACTCCATGAAGATACCCCTACCAGATCTTTGGGCCGCAAGCGTGTTTCCAGGTAGTGTGCGGCGGCAGAGCCGATGGCCCGCTTGATAGTGTAATCACTGGCATCCTCTTCCGTATCCACCACAATTGCCTGCTTCAGCCCGTAGCGTTCTTCGATGCCTTTCTCAAGATTAAGGAAGATATTTGAGGGCTGGACGACGCTGATTTTTACCACACCTTCTTTTTGGCAGCGAGTGATGGCTCGGGATATAAAAGACTGAGAAAGCGAGAGAAGCTGAGCAATATCGGATTGTTTGCGTCCCTCAAGATAGTAAAGGGTTGCGATTTTAACCAATAGCCGTTGTTCATCCTGCTTAGCCATATATTTCCCCGAAAATCATTTACGTACCGCCATTATCTTAGAGTGTTTTATCATACGCGAAAAATGAAGACAGTTAAGTGTGATAAAGCTCTAACTTTAACCAATACTCAAAAACAGCTATGGACAAAAATGGAAAATGGGTCGCATAATTGAATAAAGAGTCATCTGTGAATATATATTCATGATGATTTCAGGTCAACTGAATATTACCCGGCATCAGTTTGCATGCGGTAAGGAGGCAGAATGTTCCTGAGTATGACGCAGCGCGCAAGCCTTGTGATGCAACGCCTGGGGATTTCTGGTTTTTTTAGTCCCTGATGGAATAAATATTCCACATTGAAAATAAATTCAGAGGTATTAAATGAATCCCTACAACTATGATGTCCAGACACTTGAGCGCAAAGCGCGAGCTGTACGCCGCCACATCGTTAGACTGAATGCTAACAGCCCTGCAGGGGGACATACTGGCGCAGACCTCTCTCAGGTCGAACTGCTGACAGCGCTCTATTTCCGAATTCTTAATGTTGCCCCGGATCGTATCAATGATGAAGAGCGCGACGTTTATATCCAGTCTAAAGGGCATGCGGTCGGGTGTTACTACTGTGTCCTGGCGGAGGCGGGTTATTTCCCCATCGATTGGCTGGAAACGTATCAACATGCCAATTCCCATCTCCCCGGACACCCCGTTCGCCAGAAAACACCGGGCATTGAACTGAATACAGGCGCGTTGGGCCATGGTTTACCTGTTGCGGTCGGATTGGCGTTAGCAGCGAAGAAGAGCAACAGCACCCGCCGTATCTTTTTAATTACCGGTGACGGTGAACTAGCTGAGGGAAGTAACTGGGAGGCGGCACTGGCTGCGGCTCATTATGGTCTGGATAATCTAATCATTATCAACGACAAAAATAATCTCCAGTTGGCTGGGCCGACCCGAGAAATTATGAATACCGATCCTCTGGCAGATAAATGGTTGGCTTTTGGCATGAATGTTATGGAATGTCAGGGGAATGACATGACGTCTGTTGTCGCTGCGCTGGATGGCCTGAAGCAGGAGGGGAAACCTAATGTCATTATTGCCAATACCACGAAAGGCGCAGGTATCTCCTTTATTCAGGGGCGTCCCGAATGGCACCACCGCGTACCGAAAGGTGAAGAGATTGAACTGGCACTGGAGGAACTGAAAGATGAGTAATGCAGAGCACCTCGCAAACGTTATGGTCCAGGCATTTATTGACGCAGTAGAACGTGGTGTCGATCTGGTGCCGGTAGTCGCCGACTCTACATCAACCGCAAAAATCGCCCCCTTCATTAAGCAGTTTCCAGGGCGTTTGGTGAATGTGGGTATTGCCGAACAAAGCATGGTTGGAACGGCGGCTGGTTTGGCCCTCGGCGGTAAGGTGGCTGTCACTTGTAATGCCGCGCCATTCCTGATCTCACGTGCCAATGAGCAAATTAAGGTCGACGTTTGTTACAACAATACTAATGTGAAGTTATTTGGTCTTAACGCGGGTGCCAGCTATGGTCCGCTGGCGAGTACTCACCACTCGATTGATGATATTGCCATTATGCGCGGCTTCGGCAACATTCAGATTTTTGCCCCATCTTCGCCGCGTGAATGTCGTCAGGTTATCGACTACGCCATCGGTTATCAGGGGCCGGTTTATATCCGTCTTGACGGGAAAGCACTTCCGGAGCTCCATGAGGAGAGTTATCGTTTTGTTCCAGGGGCGGTGGTGACGCTGCGTGAAGGAGGCAATGTAGCGCTGGTGGCGACAGGTTCGACAGTGCATGAAATCGTTGATGCTGCCGCGCTGTTGGCTGATTCCGGTATTCAGGCGACGGTGGTCAGTGTACCTTCAATTCGACCGTGTGATACGAAAGCGCTTTTATCTGCATTACAGGGCTGTAAAGCGGTGATTACCGTGGAAGAGCATAACGTTAATGGTGGTCTGGGAAGTCTGGTGGCAGAAGTGTTGGCAGAAGCCGGGGAGGGAGCGGTTCTGAGGCGGTTAGGGATCCCTGATGGTGAGTATGCAGCAGCAGCCGATCGTGGCTGGCTGCGTCAGTACCACGGATTTGACGCGCAGGCGATTGCCACTCTGGCACGTGAAATACTTTGAATACTAATCTGCCGCCAGGGAGATAACGTAGCTATCTGAAAACAGCCACTGCACACGGTATGTCCGGGCGGGTGTCAGCAGGAGCAACTGCTGTTTCTGAACGCTGACAATTTGATATTGCAAAAACCCGGCGTTTACCTGTTGTAAAGCTGGGGTCGCTTTGAAGGCGCTCTCTTTGGCGGAAAAAGCCAGTGTGAGCGCCTGTTCAAAGGGCAGTCCACTCTCTACCATCCATGCTTTTTCTTCATCAGTCACTATGCTGCTTGCCAGCTCCGCTGCGGTTTGTGGCGTAAAAATGCGTTCCATATCCACGCCAACCGGATATGAAGATACGACGGCAAGCGCCGTGTGTTCGCAATGACTGATACTGCCAAACAAACTTTCTGGCCACAGGGGCTGGCGACGGTCGCCGATGCCGGGGATGTTTTTGATGCCATATTCACGCAGGGCATGGACTGCGGCAATACGCCCCGCCAGGTGTTCTGATTTTCGCTTCCGTCCGGCAGAGATTAGCTGTGCGTGATGGGGGAGCCAGAGTAAATCGTGCTCGTGAAAGCTGTCGGGCTCAAATTCGACAAGATGCAGCGTGTGGTCTGCAAAGGGAAGTGGTGTGTGTGTTGTGCGCATTGTCTTTGACAAATTCCCTCTCCTCACCAGGAGGAGAGGGAAAAATATTATCAGAAGCGCGTGTTAACGCTCATGTACCACGTACGACCCGGCTCGTTATAGGTGTACGCACCTGCACCTGCCATATAAGAAACGTCGGTCGTGCTGCCAGTGGTTTGGGCATTACCTGCACGCCACAAACGTTTGTCGAAGACGTTATCCACGCCGCCGGTCAGGCTGACATTTTTCATCACATCCCAGGTCGCGCTCAGGCCGACAATGCTGTACGGACTCACCTCATTTGCGGAGCTGCCGGTAACCGGTTTACCCTGGTAATCGTATTTTTTCGGCTGCTGTTTGCCATACCAGGTGAAGGTAGACTGCAATGACAAATCTTCGCGAGCCTGCCAGCTTAAGGTAGAGTTCAGCGTATATTCTGGAATAATCGACAGGCGCTCGCCGGTCTCTTTATTCTTGCTTTGCAGCATGTAAGTGATGTTGTTCGTCCAGTTAACGGTTTCGCTCACTGGTACGTTCAACGTCCCTTCCAGACCTTCGACCACCGCTTTAGGCACGTTCTCCCACTGATAGATATCGGTGTAAGTTGTCTTGCCTTTATTGGTGATGGACGTTCTGTCAAATGGCGTGGTACCGGCTTCGATCTTGTTACGGTAATCGTTGCGGAACCAGGTTACGCCGGCCAGCCAGCCATCGCGCTTGAACTCCAGGCCAATCTCTTTGTTGATACTGGTTTCTGCTTTTAGATCATCGTTGCCCATCATATAGCAACCAATGCCGCTGGCGGCTCCGGTGGCATAGCAACCCTGACCTTTACTGTACAGAATATAGTTCGGGTTGAGCTGGTACAGGCTTGGTGCTTTGTAGGCGCGAGCGATCCCCATTTTCAGGGTAAAGTCATCACCCAGACCTTGTGACAGGTTCAGAGAAGGACTCCAGTTATCGCCCACAATGCTGTGATGGTCGAAACGCAGGCCCGGTGTCAGCATGGTGCTGTCGGTCAGCTCCATATTGTTTTCAGCAAACAGGGAGAAAATTTCCGCTTTGGAATACGGGCTACGATCGGTGCTGTTGAAGCCAGGGATGTTGCCGCCCATAAAGGTTTGCGAGTTGGACAGCATGTCTTTCATACGCTGTTGGTTCCATTCGGTACCGAGCGTCAGATTTTGGTTAACCAGCAGATCCAGCGGAATACTGATTTCACTGTGCAGCATGACATCGTTCAGATCGGCATCAACATATTTTTGCGATGCGTTCGGGTCAAAGATCCCTTCTGTACCCCCGGCTAAACCTTCCGGCGTACGGGAGTTACGCGTATGTTCATACTGCACCCAGTTGCTGGTGGTAACGCCGTTATCCCAGCCGCCGTTCCAGGTCAGGGAGTAGTTTTGACGGTACAGACGATTGGTCTCTTTACCGTAGTTATCTTTCACCAGTTGGTTGGTGTTGGTGTTTTGGGTGTCGCCAGCGTACAGGTTGCCCTGGCGGCTATAACCGGCTTCAAGTTCCAGTGACTGGAGTGGAGCGAAATCCCAGCGTACAACGCCGTTGATGTCTTTGTTGATCACACCTTCGCGACCGGCAGGTAACGTGTTGGCATAGGTGCCGGTACGCTCTGACTGATGTCCCTGGTTGATATCCCATGCGTCGGCCTGGGTTTTATCGAGATTACCGTACAGGCGGAAGCTGAAATCCCCACCCATCGGGCCATTAAGGCTAAAGGTGGTACGTTTGGTCGAGCCTTCGTCTTTGTGTTCCGGGGCGTTGAAATAGGTATCCCAGGAACCGTGCCATTCGTTGCTGCCTTTTTTGGTGATGATATTCACCACGCCGCCCGCAGCACCGTTGCCGTAGCGTGCAGCAGCAGGGCCACGCAGTACTTCAATGCGCTCAATCATTTCCGGGGGTACCCAGGAGGTATCACCACGGGTATCGCGCTCGCCGCGCCAGCCCTGACGTACGGAGTTGCGGCTGGTGACTGGCTTACCGTCGATCAGGATCAGGGTGTTTTCTGGTCCCATACCGCGAATATCGATCTGACGGTTGTTACCTCGCTGACCGCTGGTTGAGTTACCGGTCAGGTTAACACCAGGCATGGTACGGATGATTTCCGAGACATCGCGAGCGGGAGGATTCTTACGGATTTCATCAGCAGTGATGGTTGAAACGCCTGGCGCCTGCAGGTTCTGTTGGGCGGCAGTGACGACGATGGTGTCTTCATGAGAGACGGCGGCGCTGTCGGTGTTATCTTCTGCCATTGCTGGCAGTGCTACCCCGTAAATACCTAAATTGACCAATAAGGCCAGTGAATGAATCTTGTTGTTCATTGTATGTCCTGCTTTCTTTTAGCCACGAGTACCAATGTGCCGTTTTGAAGCACCAGGCCTGATGTCGCCCGCATCTGCGAAAACTATCCATTCCAGAAAAGTTCGCAGCGCCAGGTCGGTTTATAAGTGGTGAAATAATGCGCGCGCTTCCCACAGCGCGGTAATACGCTATTGCAAATGCAAATAGTTATCAATAATATTATCAATATATTTCACGCCTAAATAAAAAATTGCACAATAAACATGGGGTTATGACGGTGACGACGTTAATGATGGGAAGCGAAGCGTGGTGGCAGTCAAAACAAGGCCCTGAGTGGGTGCGCGAGGATAGCGGTGATTACCGTGTGACCTTTTGGTGGCGTGATCCGCAGGGAACGGAGAAAACGTCGGCACTTCGTCATGTGTGGGTCTACATTACCGGTGTGACCGATCACCATCAAAATGCCATTCCCCAGTCGATGCAACGCATTGATGGTACAAATGTTTGGTGCTGGAGCACCACTATGAGCGCTCACTGGCGCGGTAGCTACTGCTTTATCCCCTCTGAACGAAACGATATTTTTGCCGCGTTATCTGTTGGTGATACGCCAGACAGAGCGACTCTTCGGGAAGGTTGGCGCCAACTGTTGCCGCAGGCGATTGCCGATCCCCTCAATCCCCAAAGCTGGCAAGGCGGGCGTGGTCATGCGGTTTCGGCGCTGGAAATGCCTGATGCGCCCGTCCAGCCAGGCTGGGATTATCCTGAAACCCCTGACACACCCGCGATATGCCTGCAATGGCGTAGCGCACGGCTGGGTAATACGCGACGCGTGTGGGTATTTACCACTGGCGAGGTCAGCCCTGAGGATCGCCCGCTCGCTATTCTGCTGGATGGCCAGTTTTGGGCGCAAAGTATGCCCGTCTGGCCAGCACTGACTTCACTTACTCACCGCAATCAGCTTCCAGCTGCCGTTTATCTCCTGATCGATGCCATCGACACGTCTCATCGCAGCCATGAGTTGCCGTGTAATGCTGATTTTTGGTTGGCAGTACAGCAGGAGTTGCTGCCACTGGTGAAGGCGACTACCGCATTCAGCGATGACCCGCAGCGCACCGTGGTGGCCGGGCAAAGTTTTGGCGGATTGTCATCGATGTACGCTGGATTGACCTGGCCTGAACGTTTTGGCTGCGTGCTCAGCCAGTCCGGCTCCTACTGGTGGCCTCATCGTGATAGTCATCAGGATGGGGTGATTATTGAACAACTAAAGGCGGGAGCGTTAAGCGCTCGGGGCCTGCGTATTGTTCTGGAAGCCGGTACTCGCGAACCGATTATTTTTCGCGCGAATCAGAGGCTTTACGCCCAGTTCCCTCCCGATTCACGGTCTTTTTTCTGGCGTCAGGTTGATGGTGGACACGATGCGCTTTGCTGGCGCGGCGGATTGATGCAGGGGCTGATGACGCTCTGGCAACCGCTTATCGACACGATTTAACCGGACGATGTTCCACGACAGGAGTTGAGTATGGAATTCAGTAATCCCTTCGATAACCCGCAGGGGCAATTTTACATTCTGCAAAACCCACAACGTCAGTTTAGCCTTTGGCCGCAGCAGTGCTCACTTCCTGTTGGCTGGCAGGTTATATGCGAACCGCAATCTCAGGAAGTATGTCAACAATGGCTGGAGGCGCACTGGACCACGCTGACGCCTGCAAATTATGCCGATCGACAGGAGGCAGAATGACTCAGCGTTTACCGTTAGTTGCGGCTCAGCCGGGTATCTGGATGGCAGAAAAACTCTCCACATTACCCTCGGCATGGAGCGTAGCGCACTACGTAGAATTAACCGGGGAACTGAATGCGCCGTTGCTGGCGAAGGCCGTAGTTGCGGGACAGCAGCATGCCGATACTCTACGCATGCGCTTTACTGAAGATAACGGTGATGTTTGGCAATGGGTTGATCCTGCTCTGACTTTTGCCGAACCTGAGATTATCGATCTGCGCGGGAAATCTGCTCCGCATGAGGCTGCATGCGCGTTAATGCAGGCCGATCTGCAGCAGGACTTACGCGTCGACAGTGGGAAATCGCTGGTCTTTCATCAGCTCATTCAGATGGAAGATAACCGCTGGTATTGGTATCAACGTTACCATCACTTGCTGGTCGATGGTTTCAGTTTCCCGGCAATTACTCGCCATATAATCGCAATCTACAGTGCATGGCAGCGTGGCGAAAAGACGCCTGACTCGCCTTTTACGCCATTTGTCGAAGTGGTGGAAGAGTATCAACAATATCGCGACAGTGACGCGTATCTACGCGACGGCGCTTTCTGGAACGAGCAGCGGCGGCAATTACCGCCACCGGCATCGCTGTCCAGTAAACCGCTGCCGGGACGGGCGACCACTGCGGATATTATTCGCATGAAATTGTCAGCACCTGACGGCTCATTCCGTCAGCTTGCCGCTCGTATGCCCGACGTTCAGCGCGCGGATTTAACACTGGCTCTGGTTGCATTATGGCTGGGACGTTTATGCAGCCGGATGGATTATGCCGCCGGGTTTATCTTCATGCGACGCATGGGGTCAGCAGCGTTAACGGCAACCGGTCCGGTACTGAATGTTCTGCCATTCGGCGTCAGTCTTGATGCGGCGGAAAGCCTGCCTGAACTGGCGAAACGCCTTGCCGGGCAGCTAAAGAAAATGCGCCGACATCAGCGCTACGATGCGGAGCAAATTGTGCGTGACAGCGGGCGAGCCGCCGGTGAGGAGCCGTTGTTTGGTCCTGTACTGAACGTGAAAATTTTCGACTATCAGTTAGACATTCCCGGTGTACAGGCGCAAACCCATACGCTGGCGACGGGGCCGGTTAACGATCTCGAACTGGCGCTATTTCCGGATGAAAATGGTGGCCTGAGCATTGAAATCCTGGCAAATAAACAGCGTTACGATGAAGCCACGCTGACACAGCATGCCTCGCGTTTAGCAGGTCTTATCGACCAGTTTGCTGAAAATCCGGCGCTGTGCTGCGGCGAGGCAGAGATGCTGCTGCCGACAGAACACGCACAGCTGGCGAAGATTAACGATACTGAAGTTGAGATCCCGTCCACTACGCTAAGTGCGCTGATTGCGACACAAAGCGATAAAACACCGGATGCCCCGGCGCTGGCCGATGCCCGCTATCAGTTCAGCTATCGCGAAATGCGCCAGCAGGTGGTTGCGTTGGCAAAACTTCTGCGCGAACACGGCGTGCGGCCGGGAGACAGCGTGGCGGTGGCCTTACCACGTTCCGTTTTCCTTACGCTGGCGCTGCACGGTATTGTCGAAGCCGGAGCCGCCTGGCTACCGCTTGATACCGGATACCCGGACGATCGTCTGCGGATGATGCTGGAAGACGCTAAACCCACGCTGTTAATTACTACCGATGAACAGCTGGCGCGCTTTAGCGATATTCCTGGGCTGGAAAGCCTGTGCTACAACGCGCCTCTGCCAGCACGCGATTGCACGCCATTGGCGTTATCACAACCAGGCCATACGGCCTATATCATTTTCACCTCCGGATCGACGGGCAGACCAAAAGGCGTGATGGTAGGGCAGACCGCTATCGTTAACCGCCTGCTATGGATGCAAAATCACTATCCGCTGACGGCAGACGATGTGGTGGCGCAAAAAACGCCATGCAGTTTTGATGTTTCGGTATGGGAGTTTTTCTGGCCATTTATTGCCGGTGCAAAACTGGTGATGGCTGAGCCTGAGGCTCACCGTGACCCGATCGCGATGCAACATTTCTTTGCGCAATATGGCATAACGACAACGCACTTTGTACCGTCAATGCTGGCGGCTTTTGTCGCTTCGCTGACGCCGGAAACGGCGCGGGAGAGCTGCGCCACGCTGAAACAGGTATTCTGCAGCGGTGAAGCCCTGCCGGCAGAGTTATGCCGCGAGTGGGAACAACTGACGCATGCTCCGCTGCACAATTTGTACGGTCCAACTGAAGCAGCAGTCGATGTGAGCTGGTATCCGGCCTGGGGTGAAGAACTCGCCGCAGTGACCGGCAACAGCGTGCCGATTGGCTATCCGGTCTGGAACACCGGCTTGCGGATCCTCGACGCCATGATGCGCCCGGTGCCTGTCGGCGTAGCGGGGGATCTGTATCTGACGGGGATCCAACTGGCGCAAGGGTATCTGGGTCGACCGGATCTGACGGCGAGCCGTTTTATCGCCGATCCGTTTGCGCCGGGTGAACGTATGTATCGTACCGGTGACGTGGCGCGCTGGCTTGAGTCTGGAGCGGTTGAGTATCTTGGGCGCAGTGATGACCAGCTAAAAATTCGCGGGCAGCGCATTGAGCTGGGCGAGATTGACCGGGTGATGCAGATGCTACCCGATGTTGAACATGCTGTTGCCCATGCCTGCGTGTTCAACCAGGCAGCGGCGACAGGTGGCGATGCGCGACAATTGGTGGGATATCTGGTGTCTCAATCGGGTTTACCATTAGATATTCCTGCCTTGCAGGAGCGTCTGCGCGAGAAACTGCCTGCGCATATGGTGCCGACGGTCCTGTTACAACTGGCTGAATTGCCGCTTAGCGCTAACGGTAAGCTGGATCGTAAAGCGCTGCCAATGCCGCAGTTAGCGGCTCGAACGCCAGGACGCGCGCCGCAGCCTGGCACGGAATCAATGATTGCCCAGGCCTTCTCAGCTTTGCTGGCCTGTGAGGTCAATGATGTTGACGCTGACTTCTTTGCGCTTGGTGGCCATTCGTTGCTGGCAATGAAGCTGGCAGCGCAGCTGAGCCAGCTCTTTGCGCGTCAGGTTACGCCGGGGCAGATTATGGTTGCCTCCACAGTCGGACAACTGAGCGCATTGCTGGACGGCGCTGATGACGAACAGTCGCAGCGCCTGGGGTTTGAAGCGTTGCTACCGTTGCGCGAGAGTCATGGTCCGACGCTGTTCTGCTTCCATCCGGCATCGGGCTTTGCCTGGCAATTTAGCGTGCTGTCACGTTATCTCACGTCGCAGTGGTCAATTATTGGTATCCAGTCGCCGCGACCGGATGGGCCAATGCAGACGGCGGAAAACCTCGACGAGGTCTGTGAACATCATCTGGCAACGCTACTGCACCAACAGCCTCATGGTCCCTACTATTTGTTGGGCTACTCGTTGGGTGGCACGCTGGCGCAGGGCATTGCGGCGCGTTTGCGAGCCCGGGGGGAAACCGTCGCGTTCCTTGGCCTGCTGGATACCTGGCCACCGGAGACGCAAAACTGGCAGGAAAAAGAGGCTAATGGATTGGATCCTGCCGTGCTGGCGGAAATCGATCGTGAGCGTGAGGCCTTTCTTGCTGCACAACAGGGGAATGCTTCGGAGGCATTATTCAGCGCTATCGAAGGTAATTACGCCGATGCGGTTCGTTTGTTAACTACGGCGCACAGCGCAAAATTTGATGGCAGAGCAACGTTATTTGTCGCCGAGAAAACGCGCCAGGCAGATCCCCAAACAGCCTGGGCTCCGTGGGTTGGGGAGTTAGCGGTATATAGCCAGGATTGTGCGCATGTCGATATTATTTCCCCGACAGCATTTGAAAGGATAGGTCCCGTTATAAATGCGTTGATCAATAAGCGGTAAACAAATCAGCATTGCGATAGATACCCGTCATACTTCAAGTTGTTTGGGTGTTGGTTACCCCAGTCACTTATCAGGTAAGTGACTGGGGTTCGATAAGTTGCTGGCTTCAAGCAACTCGAATAATTTTGGGGGGAGATATTTGAATAAACTCATAATGTAAAAAATATGTTATTAATTTGTGTGTTTTTTTGTTTGTCTCAAACGTAAATGGAAAGGATATTAATTTCTAATACAACATTTGGTAGGCATTTACGTGTAAAGATTGTTTCAGATAATTCTGAGTAGCTGTTAGACTCCGGCTAAGGAAGTATTTTTCTTTTGGCAAAGATTTCAGGTTATACAGAATGTCATCACTCAATATAAAGCAAGATAGAGATTCGGAATTCACTGCTTATCCTCAAACCACAGTAAATGGAAATGAAATTGATTTAGTGGGCCTGATCGAGATTTTATGGCGAGCCAGGACGAAAATCATCGCTACCGTTTTCGCATTTGCCTGCATAGGCCTTCTGGTGTCTTTTCTGCTTCCTCAAAAATGGACCAGCGAGGCGGTTGTAACGCCAGCAGAACCTGTTCAGTGGCAGGAACTTGAGAATACGTTAACCAAATTACGTGTGCTCGACATGGACATTAGCGTCAGCCGTGGGGATGTGTTTAACCTGTTTATCAAAAAATTCCAGTCTCCATTACTTTTGGAAGAATATCTGCGCTCTTCACCCTATGTATTAGAACAATTGAAGGGTGCCGATTTCGACGAAATGGATCTTCATCGGGCGATCGTAAGGCTCAGTGAAAAAATGACAGCGGTTGACAGCAATTTGAGTAAAAAAAATGAAACCGCGCTCTATACCGCATGGACGTTGAGTTTTACTGCACCATTAGCAGAAGAAGCACAGGCGGTACTGACCGGCTATATCCAGTACATTTCCGATCTTACTGAGAAAGAAACGCTTGAGGATATTCGCAACAAACTGGCCATTAAAACCAGCTTTGAGAAAGAAAGACTCGAAATGGATCGGGTAAGGCTCAAGAATCAACTGGAAGCGAATATTCAGCGACTAAACTACTCGCTGGAGATTGCTAATGCTGCGGGAATTAAAAAACCCGTTTACAGCAATGGCCAGGCGGTGAAGGATGACCCTGATTTCTCTATTTCATTGGGTGCTGATGGCATCACGCGTAAATTAGAAATAGAAAAATCGGTAACAGATGTTGCGGAAATTAACGGTGAATTACGTAATCGCCAATATCACGTTGAACAGCTGTTATCGACGAATGTGAATGACGTCAATTTTACGCCGTTTAAATATCAACGTTCACCTTCACTACCGGTGAAAAAAGATGGACCGGCTAAATCGATGATCATTATTCTGGCAGCTTTGCTTGGTGGAATGATAGCGTGCGGTGGGGTGTTGCTGAGCCATGCCATGATGCATCGTAAACACAATGCAGAATTCCTGGGGCAGTCGTTGGTGTGAGTGATTTTGTATGGCGGCAGAAATGTCGCCATACACTACATCCCGTTATTTCTTGCGCCCAAGCGGCACTACTAACGGTGTTCCTGCAACGGGATCATCAATAATCATACAACGCAATCCATAGATTTTTTCGATGAGTTCCGCCGTGACAATCTCTTTTGGCGCACCCTCGGCAATGATTTTTCCATCACGAAGTGCAATCAGGTGCGTGGCATAGCGACAGGCCTGATTAAGGTCGTGCAGAACAGCGGCCAGCGTATATCCTTTCTCACGATTTAGCTCGCTCAGCAGTTCCAGCAGATCGATCTGATGGCTGATATCCAGCCAGGTGGTTGGCTCATCAAGCAACATAATGGATGTTTCCTGTGCCAGCACCATCGCTATCCATGCGCGCTGACGCTGTCCACCGGAAAGGGTATCCACACTTTGTGCCGCCAGGTGGGTGATGCCCGTGGCTTGCATAGCATTTGCCACTGCGTTTTCATCTTCTTGGCGCCAACGGGTAAATAACGGCTGATGCGGGTAGCGACCGCGGGCAACCAGCTCCTGTACGGTAATATCGCCAGGCGTGGTGGCGTTTTGTGCTAACAGACCAATTCTGCGCGCGACCTCTTTACTGGCGTAGTGCTGAATATGCTCCCCGTCCAGCCAGACCTTGCCGTGTTCAGGCGTCATCAGGCGGCTTAACGTGCGTAACAGCGTCGACTTACCGCAGCCGTTAGGGCCAATTATTGCGGTAAAGTGGCCGTCGGGAATTGATACATTAAGGTTTTCTGCCACGGTAAATTTGCCATAACCCAGCGTTAACTGGTCGCCACGCAAACGGGCTACTGATTCGGTCATTTTTTGCGGGACTCCTGAATTAACAAGACGATAAGATAAATACCGCCGAGGCTTACGGTGACAACGCCAACCGGAAGCTGATAAGGCATAAATAGTTGTTGGGCGCATAAATCGGCCATCAGCAGTAGCAATGCGCCGCACAGTGCTGACTGGGTTAATCCCCAACGTGCCGTACCGCTAAGCCGGCGGGCAATATGCGGTGCGACAAGTGCAATAAAAGAAATTGGGCCAGCCAGCGCAGTGGCTGCAGCGGTCAGAACAACCGCAACCAGCATCATCATCAGACGCGAGCGTTCTACGCTGACTCCCAGCGCGCAGGCGCTGTCATCGCCCATTTCTAATAAACGCAGACGGCGCACCAGCAGTGCGGCACATACCAACATCACGATAATCAGCGGTGCAGAAGGCCAGGTTTTAGCCCAGGTCAGACCGTTGAGCGATCCGGCGTTCCACAATCCAGCCGTCAACGCGGTTTCTAAAGACGCCTTCAGCAGCAGCCAGGTATTAAACGCCACCAGCATGGCACGAATGCCGATACCGATAATGATAAGTCGGAAAGTGTCGATACCATTACGCCATGCCAGCGCCCAGACCACCAGTGAGGTCAGGATCCCGCCGAGCATCGCCGCCAGCGCGATAGCGGTAAGATGCTGACCAAATAACACCATTGCTACCAGAACACCGCTCCAGGCTCCGGTATTGAAGCCCATAACGTCCGGACTGCCCAGTGGGTTACGCATCAGCGACTGGAATATCGCGCCGCTAACGCCCAGGGCCGCACCAATCAACAGCGCCATCAATACGCGCGGTAAACGCCATTCGGTCACAACCAGCGTAATGCTGCGCGGCGCATCGCCCAGCAGAGCGGCAATAATCTGTTGGGTTTCCAGCGTTACGACGCCGCTACGCAGGCTCCACAATCCGACGGCGAGGCAGCCCACAATCAGCAGCAGACAACTGATAAGCAATCTGCGGGGAAAATGCATCATGCACCACCTCCGCGTTGTTTACGCCGGACCAGGAAGATCAGTACCGGTGCGCCGATAAACGCGCTGACTACGGAGACGCGCAATTCGCCGGGGACAATCAGACGACCGATGATATCGGCAATCAGCAGCAAAGAGGGGGTTGCCAGTAGGGTCACTGGTAGCGACCAGCGATGATCGGCTCCCACCAGCCAGCGTGCCATATGTGGCATCATCAGGCCGATAAAGGCGATAGGACCGACAATAGCGGTTGCGCTACCGCACAGTACGGTAATCACCAACAGACCAATAAGTTGGGTGCGGGCGACTTTGCTACCCAGCGCGGTAGCGGTGTCGCTTCCCAGGCTCAGGCTGTTCAGGGAACGGCTCAGAAACAACGCGACAGCACCGGCAATAAGCACCGGAGCCAGCACCACTTTCAACGTTTGCAGGCTACGAATATCCAGCGATCCCGCTTGCCAGAAACGCAGCTGATCATAGACGTCCGGGTTGAGCAGGGCGATACCGCTGGATAATCCCTCCAGCACTGCCCCCAGCGCGACACCTGCCAGCGTCAGACGCACCGGGCTTAACTGTCCTCCACCCTGACTGCCGGTAAATGCCACAATCAGCGACGCGGCCAGCGCTCCGGAAAAGGCCATCAACAACTGCTCTTGCGGGGAGGAAAAACCGAACAGCGATGCACCCAGCACAATGGCAAAGCTGGCCCCGGAATTGACACCGAGAATACCTGGATCGGCAAGTGGGTTACGTGTGAGCGTCTGCATTAATGCGCCAGCCAATCCCAGCGCACCGCCTGCAAGGAGTCCTGCCAGCGTGCGCGGAAGTCGCGCATCCAGCACGATGGTGCAATCAGCACTTTGACAGGTGCCGGTCAGCGCATCCAGAACCACAGACGCGGGTATCGACCTGGCGCCAATAACCAGACTTAATGCGGTGGAGAGAACAAGTAATAACAATAGTCCGGGCACGGCAAAGGCGCGTGTCACGGAAACAGAGCATGACATATCAACTTCCCTGATAATGATAGTAATTATCGTTATCGATCTTATTTGGGTATGTTAGCATGTGCAGCCACAGAATGGATATTTAAAAAAACAGGTATGCACCTCATTCTTCAGGCTGCGACCTCAATGAGAGCATGTATCTTAAGGCTTTGTAATGAATAGAAAACCCTGGCTGCTGAATCTCAGCCTGTTAAAGACTCATCCTGCATTTCGCGCAGTCTTCCTTGCTCGTTTTATTTCCATCGTCTCTCTGGGACTACTCGGCGTCGCGGTTCCGGTACAGATCCAGATGATGACCCAGTCTACCTGGCAGGTCGGTCTGTCGGTGACGTTAACCGGTAGCGCAATGTTTATTGGTCTGATGGTTGGTGGTGTACTGGCCGATCGTTATGAGCGCAAAAAGGTGATCCTGCTGGCACGCGGAACCTGTGGTATCGGGTTTATTGGTCTGTGCCTGAATGCGCTACTCCCGGAGCCTTCACTGCTGGCTATTTATATTCTGGGCTTATGGGACGGTTTTTTTGCCTCGCTGGGTGTGACGGCGCTGCTGGCGGCGACTCCAGCGCTGGTTGGGCGTGAAAATCTGATGCAGGCCGGGGCGATTACCATGCTGACGGTACGTCTGGGATCGGTTATTTCACCGATGATTGGCGGGGTATTACTCGCCACCGGCGGCGTTGAGTGGAACTATGGTTTGGCAGCCGCGGGAACCTTTATTACCTTGCTACCGCTGCTCAGTCTTCCTGCATTGCCACCGCCACCGCAACCACGTGAACACCCGCTCAAATCGCTGCTGGCGGCGTTTCGCTTTCTGCTCGCCAGCCCGCTGATCGGCGGCATTGCGTTGCTTGGCGGCCTTCTGACGATGGCCAGTGCGGTGCGTGTCCTATACCCCGCTCTGGCCATCGGCTGGCAGATGTCTGCCGCACAGATTGGTCTGCTGTATGCCGCCATTCCGCTGGGTGCCGCAGTGGGGGCATTGACCAGTGGGCAACTGGCGCACAGCGTTCGCCCTGGTTTAATCATGCTGGCCTCTACCGTGGCCTCTTTCTTCGCCATCGGATTGTTTGCGTTGATGCCGGTCTGGGCGCTGGGCGTTATCTGCCTCGCGCTGTTCGGCTGGCTGAGTGCGGTCAGTTCTCTGTTGCAGTACACGATGTTACAGACGCAGACGCCGGAAGCGATGCTCGGGAGAATTAACGGTTTGTGGACCGCGCAAAATGTGACCGGAGATGCCATTGGTGCGGCGCTGTTAGGCGGACTGGGCGCGATGATGACGCCGGTAGCATCGGCGAGCGTCAGTGGATTTGGTCTGGTAATTGTTGGCCTGTTATTGCTGCTGTTACTGGGGGAACTACGTCGATTCCGTCAGGCACCGCCAGAACCCGATATCGCCTGAGGGTTTATCTGACCTGTGCCCTAAGCCGGGTAAGGCAAAGCCTTCACCCGGCAATGATGTCAATCTGCTTCGACTTAACTAAACAGTGCAGCGAGACGTTGTAGTAACAGCGTGGCGCTGTAGTAATCCAGACGGAACGTTTCGGTTCCCAGCGCGTAAACGCGTTTATTTTGCACTGCAGGCAGGTGTGCAAGCAGGGGATTCGCGTAAATGGCGTCAGCGTCTTTGCTGTCTCCCGCAAACAGAAACAGCGCTTCACCGTTCAGACCTGTCGCCAGGTTTTCACCACCAAGCTGGATGATATCGTGACGTTTACCCTGGCTCTGGCTGGTGTGCAGTCCGGCAGGCAGTGGTGCCAGCGTGAATCCCAATTGTTCCATCAGCTTGCCCTGCGCAGACTCTGGTGTCCACAGATTGGCGCTATGCGCGGCAGCGGTATACACCAGTGCGCTAACAGGCTGCGGCGGCAGGGTAATACGCTGTTTGACCGCCAGCAGTTGTTTATCAAACTCGGCAATACGCGCCGCCGCCTGTTCCTCATGACCGGTGATTTCACCTAACTGCGTCAGCAGTGATTGCCAGCTTTTGTCGTCGTAATTAATGATAAGCGTTGGGGCAATGGTGGAAAGTTGATCGTAGAGCGCGAGAGCGGAATCTCCTCCGGTGGCGCTGATCAGAATCAGGTCGGGCATTTGTGCCGCAACGGCTTCGGCGCTCGGTTCACCAATATACAGGCGGCTCAGCTTGCGGGCTTTTGCCACGTCACTCCACTGGCGTAAAAATCCCTGAGCGTCACCAATGCGATTGTTTGGCGTGGTAGCGCCGCTGGCGATGATGGGCGCATCAATGGCCAGCAGAGAGCCAGTCAGAGTGACGCTGGTGGAAACAATACGTTGAGGCTTTTGTTCCAGCGTGTGCGTCCCCCGGCTGTCGGTAACCTGACGCGGCCAGTCAGCGGCATGACTTAAAGAAATTCCTGAAATAGACAGTCCAACCAGTAAGAGCGCAGTGCGGTAAAAAGCGGGGAGTCTCACAAATAAGCTTCCTGTTATCAATGTAGTTAATGCTTCTCATTTTCATTGTTACGGGACAGGTATGCAAGCCTAAGTCGCACATTGTGCTACCGCAAGAGTTGACATGCTGTCGCTTTGCTTTTAGGTTAGCGACCGAAAATATAAATGATAATCATTATTAAAACCTTTATCATTTTTTGGAGGATGATATGGATACGTCACTGGCCGAGGAAAAAACGCAGACTATGGCAACTCTCGCTCCCGACAATTTTTTCTTTATGTCGCCGTATCGTAGCTTTACGACGTCAGGATGCTTTGCCCGCTATGCGGAACCGGCAATTGATGGCGATTCGCCAGACAGCCCTTTCCAACAGAAAATGCACGCACTGTTTGCCGATGCTAAATCGCACGGTATCGCAAACCCCATCATGGTTGGAGCTATTCCTTTTGACACCCGCCAGCCGTCATCACTGTTTATTCCTGAGTCATGGCAGACTTTCTCCCGCACGGAGAAGCAAAAATCATCACGTTACTTTACCGCGCATCAGTCACTGAGCGTCATTGAGCGTAAATCGATCCCGGAACAGGACTTTTTTGAACAGATGGTTTCCCGGGCGGCAGCGCTGACGGCAACCCCGGAAGTTGACAAAGTGGTGCTGTCACGCCTGATCGATATCGAGACGGATGCTGTCATTGACAGCGGTGCGCTGCTGGAACGTCTGGTGGCGCAAAATCCGGCGAGCTACAACTTCCATGTGCCATTAGAAGATGGTGGCGTCCTGCTCGGGGCCAGCCCTGAATTGCTGTTACGTAAAGAAGGCGAACATTTTAGCTCACTGCCGCTGGCGGGTTCTGCTCGTCGTCAGCCGGATGATGTACTGGATCGGGAAGCGGGTATCCGCCTGCTGGCCTCCGAGAAAGACCGACATGAACATGAACTGGTGACGCAGGCGATGAAAACGGTTCTGCGCGAACGCAGTAGTGAACTGCAACTCCCGTCATCTCCTCAACTGGTGACGACACCAACGCTTTGGCACCTCGGTACACCGTTTGAAGGTAAAGCCAACGCCCAGGAGAATGCGCTGACGCTGGCATGCCTGCTGCACCCAACACCTGCGCTGAGCGGCTTCCCGCATCAGGTCGCCACGAAATTGATCGCGGAACTGGAGCCATTTGACCGTGAACTGTTTGGCGGCATCGTCGGTTGGTGTGATGCCGAAGGTAATGGCGAATGGGTGGTCACGATCCGTTGCGCGAAACTGCTGCGCAATCAGGTGCGTTTCTTCGCTGGTGCCGGAATTGTCCCTGCCTCATCTCCTGTTGCGGAGTGGCGCGAAACTGGCGCCAAGCTTTCGACTATGTTGAATGTTTTTGGACTGCATTAAGAGCCTGGTCCATCAGGTTATTTTATTTGCCAGTTTGGACACGGACAGCGCGGAGCAACCGGATTGTACTTGTAGTACGTGAGGATTGTGAGCACTGCCCAGGGGCAAACTGGCTGCAACAATATACGCCTTATTGACAGGCTCTAAGGAGTGATGATGAGTATTCCTTTCACCCGTTGGCCGGAAGAATTTGCCCGTCGCTACCGTGAAAAAGGCTACTGGCAGGATCTGCCACTGACTGACATTTTAACCCGCCATGCCGACAGCGATCACACGGCAGTCATTGATGGGGAACGCCATCTTAGTTACCGACAGCTTAACCAGGCGGCTGACAATCTCGCCTGCAGTCTGCGTCGTCAGGGGATCAAACCCGGAGAAACTGCGCTGGTGCAGTTGGGCAATGTGGCCGAGTTGTATATCACTTTCTTTGCGCTGCTTAAGCTGGGTGTTGCGCCCGTTTTTGCATTGTTCAGCCATCAGAGAACAGAGCTTAATGCTTATGCGACACAAATTGAGCCAGCGCTGCTGATTGCCGATCGCCAGCACGCGCTGTTCGCCGGTGACGATTTTCTGAACACGTTTGTAGCGCAGCACAACTCCGTGCGCGTGGTGCTGTTGCTCAATGATGAGGGTGAGCACAACCTGCAAAATGCGATAAGCCAGCCTGTTGCTGATTTTAGCGCCACGCCGTCGCCTGCCGATGAAGTGGCGTATTTCCAGCTTTCCGGTGGTACCACCGGCACACCAAAGCTGATCCCGCGTACTCATAACGATTACTACTACAGCGTGCGTCGCAGTAATGAGATTTGTCATTTTACTGAGCAAACGCGTTATTTGTGCGCTATTCCGGCGGCGCATAACTACGCCATGAGTTCACCAGGTTCGCTGGGCGTATTCCTGGCGGGTGGAACCGTGGTACTGGCGGCCGATCCGAGCGCGACGCTGTGCTTCCCGCTGATCGAAAAGCATCAGGTTAACGTTACGGCGCTGGTGCCGCCTGCGGTGAGTCTTTGGCTACAGGCGATTGGAGAGTGGGGCAGCAATGCGCAACTGGCTTCCCTGACGCTGCTTCAGGTGGGGGGGGCGCGACTTTCTGCAACGCTGGCGGCACGTATCCCGGCGGAAATTGGCTGCCAGTTGCAGCAGGTCTTTGGTATGGCGGAAGGGCTGGTGAACTACACCCGTCTGGACGACAGCCCGGAACGCATCATCAATACCCAGGGGCGGCCAATGTGTCCGGATGATGAAGTCTGGGTAGCGGATGCTGATGGTAACCCTTTACCACAGGGCGAAACAGGACGCCTGATGACGCGTGGCCCGTACACTTTTCGTGGTTATTTCAAAAGCCCCGAGCACAATGCCAGCGCGTTTGATGCTAACGGGTTTTATTGCTCCGGCGATCTGATCTCTATCGATCATGATGGTTACATCACCGTGCAAGGGCGTGAGAAAGATCAGATCAACCGGGGTGGGGAGAAGATCGCCGCGGAAGAGATTGAAAACCTGTTACTGCGTCATCCGGCGGTGATCCACGCTGCGCTGGTCAGTATGGATGATGAGCTGATGGGTGAGAAAAGCTGCGCCTGGCTGGTGGTTAAAGAGCCGCTGCGTGCGGTACAGGTACGTCGTTTTCTGCGCGAGCAGGGCGTGGCGGAGTTCAAATTACCGGACCGTGTGGAGTGCGTTGAGTCATTGCCGCTGACCCCGGTCGGTAAAGTGGATAAAAAACAATTACGTCAGTGGCTGGCATCACGCCCACTGGCCTGAAGGAGAATAAAAGATGGCGATTCCTAAACTGCAGGCTTATGCACTGCCCACAGCGCTTGATGTTCCGGTGAACAAAGTCGACTGGGCGTTTGAACCAGAGCGTGCTGCGCTGTTGGTACACGATATGCAGGATTACTTTATCAGCTTCTGGGGCGAAAATTGCCCGATGATGAAGCAGGTGGTGGCGAACATCGCCGCGCTGCGCCAGTACTGCAAAGAACACAATATCCCCGTCTATTACACCGCACAGCCGAAAGATCAGAGCGATGAAGATCGGGCCCTGCTTAATGATATGTGGGGACCGGGTCTGACACGCTCGCCTGAGCAGCAAAAAATCGTTGATGCGCTGGCGCCGGACGAAGCGGATACCATTCTGGTGAAATGGCGTTACAGCGCATTCCATCGCTCTCCGCTGGAACAGATGCTGAAAGAGACCGGACGTAATCAGCTGATTATTACCGGCGTTTATGCCCATATCGGGTGTATGACTACGGCAACGGATGCCTTTATGCGCGATATCAAGCCGTTTATGGTGGCCGATGCGCTGGCGGACTTTAGTCGTGACGAACACATGATGTCGCTGAAATATGTGGCAGGGCGTTCCGGTCGCGTGGTGATGACGCAGGAGTTATTGCCGACACCTGTTCCCACCAGTAAAGAGGCACTACGTAGCGTTATTCTGCCGCTGCTGGATGAGTCCGATGAGCCGATGGATGATGAAAATCTAATCGACTACGGTCTGGATTCAGTGCGTATGATGGCGCTGGCGGCACGCTGGCGTAAAGTGCATAGCGATATCGACTTCGTGATGCTGGCGAAAAATCCGACGATTGACGCCTGGTGGAAACTGCTTTCCCGCGAGGTGAAGTAATGGCCAGGTTTGATTTCGCAGGTAAAACTGTCTGGGTGACTGGCGCAGGTAAAGGTATTGGTTACACCACGGCACTGGCGTTTGTTGACGCCGGTGCGCGGGTAACAGGGTTTGATCGTGAGTTTTCTCAGGATGTGTACCCGTTTGCCACTGAAGTGTTGGATGTGGCAAATGCCGGGCAGGTGGCTGAGGTGTGTCAGCGCGTGTTGCAAAAGAGTGAGCGGCTGGATGTGCTGGTCAATGCCGCTGGGATTTTGCGTATGGGGCCAACTGACGCACTGAGCCAGGAAGACTGGCAGCAGACGTTTGCTGTCAATGTCGGTGGCGCGTTTAATCTGTTTCAGCAGACGATGGCGCAGTTTCGTCGCCAGCAGGGCGGGGCGATAGTGACCGTAGCTTCTGATGCAGCGCACACGCCGCGGATCGGTATGAGTGCTTATGGGGCGTCAAAAGCCGCGCTGAAAAGCCTGGCACTGACTGTCGGTCTGGAACTGGCAGGCAGCGGTGTGCGCTGTAATGTGGTTTCTCCTGGATCGACCGATACTGATATGCAGCGTACGTTGTGGGTCAGTGATGACGCCGAACAGCAGCGTATTCGTGGGTTTGGCGAGCAGTTTAAGCTCGGTATTCCGTTAGGGAAAATCGCCCGTCCGCAGGAAATTGCCAACACCATTTTATTCCTCGCCTCCGATCTGGCCAGCCATATTACATTGCAGGACATCGTGGTGGACGGCGGCTCTACGCTGGGAGCATGACGATGATCTGGAAACGACATTTAACCCTTGATGAACTGAATGCAACCAGTCAGAACACGCTGGTTGCGCATTTAGGTATCAACTATACCCGACTGGGTGATGATGTACTGGAAGCCGAAATGCCGGTGGATGCTCGTACCCATCAGCCGTTTGGTCTGCTGCATGGTGGCGCGTCGGCGGCGCTGGCGGAAACGCTGGGATCGATGGCGGGCTACCTGATGACTCGCGACGGACAATGTGTGGTGGGCACGGAGTTGAACGCGACGCACCATCGCGCGGTTTCGCAGGGAAAAGTGCGTGGTGTTTGCCAGCCGTTGCATCTCGGTCGTCAAAACCAAAGCTGGGAAATCGTGATTTTTGATGAGCAGGGACGTCGCTGCTGTACCTGTCGTTTAGGAACTGCGGTGATGGGGTGAAGTTGCCGACAGAGTAAAATGAAATTGCATTGTTAACAGGTAAATGAAGTGATCTAGTTAACAATGCAATGTAAATAGTCAGTAGTGTCTCGGGTTTATGTGGTTGTCAGGTTGTTAAATCCGGAAAAGATGTTATAGAAACAAAATGTAACATCTTTCTGGAACACGCAAACGGATAACAACTATGAACAAATCAGGGAAATACCTCGTCTGGACATTGCTCTCCGTCATGGGAGCATTTGCCCTGGGATATATTGCGTTAAACCGTGGTGAACAGATCAACGCGCTGTGGATAGTGGTAGCGTCGGTCTGTGTCTATCTTATTGCCTATCGTTTTTATGGCCTGTACATCGCTAAAAATGTACTGGCGCTTGACCCGACGCGTATGACGCCAGCCGTGCGCCATAACGACGGTCTGGATTATGTTCCCACCGATAAAAAAGTGCTGTTTGGTCACCATTTTGCGGCAATCGCCGGGGCAGGTCCGCTAGTCGGTCCGGTGCTGGCGGCGCAGATGGGCTATCTGCCGGGGATGATCTGGCTGCTGGCCGGGGTAGTTCTGGCGGGCGCGGTGCAGGACTTTATGGTGCTGTTCGTTTCAACCCGTCGCGATGGCCGTTCCCTTGGCGAACTGGTGAAAGAAGAGATGGGGCCGACGGCAGGCGTTATTGCGCTGGTGGCATGCTTCATGATTATGGTGATTATCCTCGCGGTACTGGCGATGATCGTCGTCAAAGCGCTGACTCACAGCCCGTGGGGAACCTACACCGTGGCGTTCACTATCCCGCTGGCGATCTTTATGGGCGTTTATCTGCGCTATCTGCGTCCAGGTCGCATTGGTGAAGTGTCAGTCATTGGCCTGGTGTTCCTGGTATTTGCCATTATTTCCGGCGGTTGGGTTGCCGAAAGCCCGACCTGGGCACCGTACTTTGACTTTACCGGCGTGCAACTGACCTGGATGCTGGTGGGCTACGGTTTTGTGGCAGCCGTGCTGCCGGTATGGCTGCTGCTGGCTCCGCGTGATTACCTCTCTACCTTCCTGAAAATCGGGACGATTGTTGGCCTGGCGGTGGGTATTTTGATCATGCGCCCGACGCTGACCATGCCTGCGTTAACCAAGTTCGTTGACGGTACCGGTCCGGTGTGGACTGGTAACCTGTTCCCGTTCCTGTTTATTACTATTGCCTGCGGGGCGGTGTCTGGCTTCCATGCGCTGATCGCTTCCGGTACTACGCCGAAGATGCTGGCGAATGAAGGGCAGGCCTGTTTTATCGGCTACGGTGGGATGTTGATGGAGTCCTTTGTCGCTATTATGGCGCTGGTCTCCGCCTGTATCATCGATCCGGGCGTTTACTTTGCGATGAACAGCCCGATGGCGGTGCTGGCTCCGGCGGGTACAGTAGATGTGGTGGCTTCTGCAGCACAGGTAGTGAGCAGTTGGGGCTTTGCGATCACCCCGGATACTCTGCATCAAATCGCCAATGAGGTCGGGGAGCAATCCATTATTTCCCGCGCAGGTGGTGCACCAACGCTGGCTGTGGGGATGGCGTACATTCTGCACGGTGCGCTGGGTGGCATGATGGATGTTGCGTTCTGGTATCACTTCGCCATTCTGTTTGAGGCGCTGTTTATTCTGACGGCGGTTGATGCCGGTACACGAGCCGCGCGCTTTATGCTGCAAGACTTGCTGGGCGTGGTGTCGCCGAGCCTGAAGCGTACCGACTCGCTGCCTGCTAACCTGCTGGCGACAGCGCTATGCGTACTGGCCTGGGGTTACTTCCTGCACCAGGGCGTGGTGGATCCATTAGGTGGTATCAACACTTTGTGGCCGCTGTTTGGTATCGCCAACCAGATGCTGGCAGGTATGGCGCTGATGCTGTGTGCCGTGGTCTTGTTCAAGATGAAGCGCCAGCGTTACGCATGGGTAGCCCTGGTACCAACGGCGTGGCTGCTGATTTGTACGCTGACCGCTGGCTGGCAGAAAGCGTTTAGCCCTGATGCGAAAATTGGTTTCCTGGCTATCGCTAACAAGTTCCAGGCTATGATCGACAGCGGTAACATTCCGGCGCAGTATACTCAGTCACAGCTCACGCAACTGGTGTTTAACAACCGTCTTGACGCCGGGCTGACTGTCTTCTTCATGGTCGTCGTGGTGGTACTGGGTCTGTTCTCCATCAAAACAGCGCTGGCAGCACTGAAAGAGGACAAACCAACATCGAAAGAAACACCGTACGAACCGATGCCAGAGAATGTTGAAGAGATTGTGGCGCAGGCGAAAGGCGCGCACTAAAATTCTCTTAACCAATAAGCCCTCTCCTGAACGGGGAGGGCGTTTGTACGATAGGGAATTACTATGTTTGAAACGCTCTCAAAAGCCGGCAAATATTTAGGCCAAACCGCCCGATTAATGATTGGCGTGCCAGATTACGACAATTATGTTGAGCATATGCGCGTCACACATCCGGACCAGGCACCTATGAGCTATGAAGAATTCTTCCGTGAGCGGCAGGATGCGCGCTATGGTGGGAAAGGCGGCGCACGCTGCTGTTAATGCTCTTCATCTCACACGCTAAACGACTCCACCTTTTCAAATGCGGCACGCAGGGTTGCTGGTGTTAATGTCACCGGCAGCGCGTGAATAGATTCCACCGGGCGCAGAGTATGCGCAATCACTTTATCGATCTCGGCGTGGTTAGTGATATCTACTTCTAACTGGGCCAGCCGGGTAGGTAAATTGAAGCGCTGATAAGCGGCAATCAATTGCGCCAGCACATCGTCTTGTCCCAACAGCGCGCTCTGCACCAGTATGCCGTACGCCACTTTGGTGCCATGTAAAAATTTCTCCGTCTGTGGGAGCACGGTCAGGCCATTATGTACCGAATGTGCTGCTGCCACGCGAGTGTAACGCTCACCCAGACCACCAACCATTCCGCCACCTGCAATAATCGCATCCACCACATCGCAAAAAGCCTGGGTCAGTTCGCCACGCTGTTTATCTGCCAGCGCCTGTTCGCTGCTTTCGAGCAGGACGTCGCGGATCGCCAGTGCGCCGTTGAGCCCAAGACGTACGGTTAGTGGCAAGGTTTCGGGTTGTGGCGCAAGTACGACGGCTTCATACCACTTCGCCAGCGTGTCACCGATACCCGCCAGTAAATACTCCTCCGGTGCATTGAGTAGGATCCTCGGCTCCACCAGCACCAGGAAATTGGCATCATCGAATATTTCGAAATGCAGTGCCTGACCGGCATCGTTATACCAGACAGAGAGGGGAGTCCAGGCCGCGCAGGTGGCGGAAATGGTTGGGATTGCCACGAAAGGTAAATTCAACCGACGAGCCAGCGCTTTAGCCGTGTCGAGCAGTGCTCCGCCGCCCACGCCAATCACTATGCTGCGGTCATCTCCCGCATCTTTTGCCAGTTGGCACACATCTGTTTCACTGCAATGTCCGGTAAAGAGCAGATGCTTTGCACCGGTGAGATTAAACGCCTCGGGCAGCCAGGGACGGGCAGCGGCGATGGCCCGTTCGCCATAAACCCAGACGGCCCGCGCGAGTTGCCCGGCAGAGAAAAAATCTTCCAGCCTGGAAAGGCTACCGGTATGGGAAAAATAATTGGCCGGGCCGGTGACGACGCGAATCTCGGTATTACTCATGTTGTGTTGTCCTTTTGGCTGTCCTGTCGAGGCAGGTTATTTTTATATAGACGTCTGAACGTCTTGATTGCCAAATACTAGCATCGTGTTATAGTGGCTTCAACAACAACATCACCCGCTGGGATAACAATAATGAGTAATAACCCGCTGATTGTGCAAAGCAAACTGCCAAATTTAGGTACCACTATATTCACGCAAATGAGCGCGCTGGCGCAGGCTTATCAGGCGATTAACCTCTCCCAGGGTTTTCCTGATTTTGACGGCCCGCACTATTTACAACAACGCCTGGCATATCATGTGGCGCAGGGCGCGAATCAGTATGCGCCGATGACGGGTGTACAGCCGCTTCGCGAAGCCATCGCTGACAAAACCGCCGGGTTGTACGGCTACAAGCCAGATGCTGATAGCGAAGTTACGATCACCGCAGGTGCGACAGAAGCGTTGTATGCCGCTATTACAGCTTTGGTTCGACCCGGAGATGAGGTTATCTGTTTTGATCCCAGCTACGATAGCTATGCGCCTGCAGTGGCGTTATCCGGTGGCGTAGTGAAACGCATTGCGTTGCAACCGCCGCATTTTCGTGTGGACTGGCAGGAGTTTGCCGGGTTACTCAGCGATCGTACCCGCTTGGTTATTCTCAATACGCCGCATAATCCTTCCGCGACAGTCTGGTGCAATGCGGATTTCGACGCGCTGTGGCAGGCGATTAAAGGGCATGAGATTTTTGTCGTTAGCGATGAAGTCTATGAACATATCTGCTTTGCCGCGCACGGGCACTCCAGCGTGCTGGCGCATCCGCAGTTGCGGGAGCGAGCTGTCGCCGTTTCGTCGTTTGGAAAAACCTATCATATGACCGGCTGGAAGGTCGGGTACTGCGTTGCGCCACAGGCCATCAGCGCAGAGTTGCGCAAAGTGCATCAGTATTTGACTTTTTCAGTCAACACGCCGGCACAGCTGGCGCTGGCGGATATGCTGCGGGCAGATCCAGCGCATTATCGTGACCTGCCGACGTTTTATCAGAAAAAACGTGATGTTCTGGTGGATGCGCTGCGTGACAGTCGGCTGGAAATTTTGCCCTGTGAAGGGACTTATTTTCTGCTGATCGATTACAGTGCAGTCTCTGAACTCAACGATGTTGAGTTTTGCCAGTGGCTGACCAAAGAGGTAGGTGTCGCGGCAATCCCGCTGTCCGTTTTCTGCGCCGATCCTTTCCCACATAAACTGATTCGTCTGTGTTTTGCCAAGCAAGAATCGACGCTGTTGGCGGCGGCAGAACGCCTGTCTTCGCTGTAGCTATTTCACAGTCCAGGCTTTGGAAAATCGACGGTCGGTAAATAACTCTTGCAGGCCGTTGATTTGTTTCAGTCGCAACACCTCGTCATTATCCATTCCCAACTCTGTGCTTATTTTCTCTTCGCTCCAACCCAGTTGCGACAACTCTCTCACGATTTCAGACATGGCGTGAATTTGATGCCGCCCGCGGGCACGGTTATGGCGGATTGTCGCCGCCATACGTTCATGGCGTTCACGATGTAAACAGGTGACGGGAAGATAACCTTTTAACCGTGATTTCAGGGAAGGTTTGTTTTTGCCTATTTCATGGCGGTGAAAACCATCGACAATCTCATACTCTTCTGCGCTTGATTCAACGACGACAATAGGTTGTGTGAATCCATCTGCCTCAATGGATTTCAGTAGCAGTTTTTTCTCCGGAGGAGCAACGTTGTTCGGGTTGTAATCATTTGGAGAGATATGTTCGTTTTTTATCCATAACACGCAATCTACCGGTTCATTACGAAATGGACTGACGCTGTGAATTGCCATTCTGAATTCATTGATGGCATCAATTCGTTCTTCTTCTGACAAACCAGAAAGAAACCCGGTAAGTTCCTGAGTTAATCGATGTTGCATAAGAGTCCCCATTCGTGACGTTTTGCTTTCATACGATCGCTATAACGTTGGTAGTTTTTAGGTTTAGTGGGACTAAATGAAAGGGCGCGGCACCAGTAGTCATTATTCAGGAGCACTTTGCAAATACGCCGCCACGACGGAATATCTTTTGAACCGATATCACCCTCTTGCATCAGAGGAATGTCATCTATTCCCTTATTCCTGTACCACTGTAAGTAGACCGCAATTTTGTTGCGGTAATGTTCTGCCGTTGGCACTGGCATGCTGTTCAACAGTAACAGGGCATACTCTTTCCAGTCTAAGTGCTCTGGCTTCAATATTTTCCGGTGACCGTAAAAATGGTTGTCCTGCCCGGCATAAATACCACCACTTTTCACGCCGCTAACGCGGGCGCACATGGCTGCCCAGCGCTCAGGCTCTATAACATGATACAGCCATAGCCCCTGGCGTTGTTCCGGTCCAAACGGTTCACAAATACGCATGTAACGTGTAGGAACGCCAGCCTGATACATCAGGTTATACAAGGGATTACACGGCTTTTGCGTTTTAGCGAACCACGTCCAGATGTCAGCAGTTTTCCAGTCATAAATGGGATAGATATACCAGGTATGCCCCCCAGGCGCTGAGGTGGTCCAGGGTTTATCATCGGCAAAGCGCTGTTTTCGCGAGTTAGCTATCGCTACAAAGCGGTTATATGACTCATCTGAACGTATACCTACCATCATGGCTGCTGGGCGTTTTTCAGAAAACCAATCAGCAAATTCGCGAACAAATTGCTCAAAGGTCATGCCGGATTGATAGAAGGGAAAATAAGACGGATCGGTAATAGCATCTGCGGGAGGTTGACGAACCCACTGTGCATTCGGTTCCCAGCACTGCCATTCGGGTTGATACTGTGAGAGTGAATTTTGTGTTGTTAGCGGTAACGCCACCCAATAAAACGCTTCGATAACATCAGAATAAAGTTCGCGTAACTCCTCTATATGATTGATTGTGCATGAAAATTGTGCCTCCCAGTCGATAAACAAGACGCTGATTTTTTTATGTAACTGGCGTGCAAGCATTGCTGTTAAATGCAGCATTAGCCCGGAATCCTTACCTCCTGATAACGAAACACATATGCGAGGTAAAGTCTCTAGCGTCCAGGATATGCGTTCCTGGGCCGCTTCAAGTACGTTTTGTTTAAGCGGGATTTTGTAAACAGACATATCAAATCCATATGAGATATTACGGGTGACATTCATAATAAATGCTCGTAATAAGATATGCTATTTTGCGTATCGTGCAATCTTTATATATAAATATTCAAATGTTGTATTTGTTACGTAATGACATTTTCTCCATGAATGTATTGTGTAAAAACCTGTTGTATCAAATCACATTCCACTATCCGTTATTTTTTTTATGGTATTAGCGAATCCCTGATTATTAAGTGATGCTCGGTTGTACATTAAAAAAAGCTGTACTTTGGGTAATGCCACATCAATTTTAATCTGTTTAAGATTAAGCGGTGCTGCATAAAAGTCGTAAGCCTCTCGCGGTACCAGACCAATAATATCGGTAGTGGCTATGATATTAGTTATGGAAATTAAAGAGTCACTGTAGAAACCGATTTTACGATTGGTTAAAAAAGAACTCGCTCTTGATTGAAATTCTTTAATGCCTGAGTCATCGGAGAGAAATAATGTAAATTGCTCTTCCAGTATTTGTTCAAGTGTACTGGATTGATTGATCCTTGGGTGATTTCCGCTGCAGATTAACACGTTTTCGATGGTTTTGAATGGGGTGCATATAATTGAGCGATTAGCAATCTGTGACAGCGTGATTATCAGATCAGCTTTTCGGTAAGCCAATAAATCTTCAGCTGTTTCTGCAGACATTAAGATATCCCGATGCTCAATTTCAACGTTCGAATCCTCTCTGAGATATTGAACTAACTTCATCACGCCTGTGGTGGTAATAATTTGCGGACTGTAAATGATAAATTTCTTCTTCAGAGTGGAGTTATTCATTATATTTATTGTCTGCTCCAGACTATTGAGATTATTTTCGAGATGGTGATGCAGGTTTATCCCTGTCACGGTAGGGGTAATTCCCTTTCCGGAGCGGATAAACAGAGGGTCATTAAACTGAGTGCGTAATCTATGTAGCGACTGGCTGACTGCGGATGGCGTAATGTACAGCGTTTCAGCTGCCTTGCTAATACTTAAATGTTGATAGATGCATTCAAAAATAACCAGCAGGTTGAGATCGAATTTTTTGAGGTCGTAAAGGTTAGCCATATATCCATTCCTGTCTTAGCTTTGCTCTGAAATATTCCGTTTCATTATGTCTAAGTTATTAATCATTCTTAGCACATATCCATTTAAATCTTAATGAACAGTTAACTAAAACTAAAGTAGCACAGCCTGTGTTAATTGTACGAGGAAAAAGTGTGATGAGCGATCGATATGAAAATGATAATAATCACTCATCGTATTATCTTTATTCAGTGCCCATAATGATGTTCAATTTTTCCTTATCTGGCAAACCTACTTCCTGTTGCAATGTATTGTCTTTACTCATGTAATAGATTGCCGGTGTCACGTTAGCGCCCAAATCGTCCATTAATTTTTGATTGATATTCAGTGCCTTCAGTTGCTCTGAAGGGGGAGATGCCGGCATGTCCAGTTTCATTTTACCGCTGGAGGCCTCATAGTCGTGCCAGGTCTTAGCCGGATCTTTGGTTGCCAGAATTGCCGCCGCAGTAGCCGGGCTTTCGGGTTTAATCACGCCTACCAGCAGCGTTCGTAACTGAACTTTACCAGATTCAACCCATGGACGCGCTTGCTGCCAGAACTGTTTGCAGTACGGGCAGAAAGGGTCGGCAAATACATAGACGATAACCGGAGCCTCTTTTTTGCCGTCCAGGATCCAGTGTGCTTTTTCCATACGCTGCCACATTTCGCGCCCTGCAGGTGCATAGATTTCTTTTTCTATCAGCTCATTACTGAGGTTTTCGCCTTTTTCGTTATACATATAGCCGGAGATAGCATGTTTTCCGTCTGGTGTGACATAGATAGTCACGCCCATGTCCTGGTATTTTCCCAGGTAGCCTTTCATCCCACCCGGCGCGTCAAACGGCTTCAGGATTGTAATGCCTTGTTTCTCAATCGCTTTAACGGCGTCCGGGAGGTCTTCGGCGTGTACGACGGCAGGTAACAGGGCTAAGAGTAATGTACGTTTGAGCATTGATTTTCCTTATAAAATCAGAAGGAAAGGGGGCTGAGTTGTAAAACCTATCACAGCCATAGGTAAGACCGACAGTCTGTCGATTGCCCTTTCGTTCGCTGGGTGATGTAATCCCAATCGCTGTTACAACCTTTGTTAAGGTAATGTAGAGCGCAACACTTAGCCAGCACTGCTGGCACTGAAGTTATCTGCGGGTAACTCGGGTAATGGGGCTCCCTGCAAAGGGGGCCTTTTTTACTTTTGGCTTAGAGTTATCAAAATGGGTTGAGTCGGTTGTTAGTTAACGCTTATTGATTTGATAAAGGAAACGCATTAGCCCTGAGAAGAGATTTTCGTTAACTTATCCCTCAACGAAAACACGGAGGAAGTACAGATGTCTTTGATTAATACAAAAATTAAACCTTTCAAAAACCAGGCGTTCAAAAACGGTGAGTTCATCGAAGTAACCGAGAAAGATACCGAAGGTCGTTGGAGTGTCTTCTTCTTCTACCCGGCTGACTTTACTTTCGTTTGCCCGACCGAACTGGGTGACGTTGCAGACCATTATGAAGAACTGCAGAAGCTGGGCGTAGACGTTTACTCTGTTTCTACCGACACCCACTTTACTCACAAAGCATGGCACAGCAGTTCTGAAACCATCGCCAAAATCAAATATGCGATGATCGGTGACCCGACTGGCGCCCTGACCCGTAACTTTGACAACATGCGTGAAGATGAAGGTCTGGCTGACCGCGCAACTTTCGTTGTTGACCCGCAGGGCATCATTCAGGCAATCGAAGTTACCGCTGAAGGTATCGGCCGTGATGCGTCTGACCTGCTGCGTAAAATTAAAGCAGCTCAGTACGTTGCTTCTCACCCAGGCGAAGTTTGCCCGGCGAAATGGAAAGAAGGCGAAGCCACATTAGCTCCATCTCTGGACCTGGTTGGTAAGATTTAAGTCGCATAATTTGTAGGCCGGATAAACGCAGTGCATCCGGCATTCCACAGGCGCAAATTTGCGCCTGTTTCATTCCAGCACCATGACGCAAGTTGCATTAATGCAGTCCCGCGAAGTCGGCTTGCATGATGATGTTTTCAGAGAGGGAAGAACAATGCTCGACACAAATATGAAAACCCAGCTCAAGGCTTATCTTGAGAAACTGACCAAACCTGTTGAGCTGATTGCAACGCTGGATGACAGCGCTAAATCGGCAGAAATCAAGGAACTGCTGACTGAAATTGCTGAGCTTTCAGAGAAAGTCACCTTCAAAGAAGACAACACTCTGGCAGTACGTAAGCCCTCGTTCCTGATTACGAATCCGGGCTCCAGCCAGGGGCCGCGTTTTGCCGGTTCCCCATTGGGCCACGAGTTTACCTCACTGGTACTGGCACTGTTGTGGACCGGTGGTCATCCGTCTAAAGAGGCGCAGTCTCTGCTGGAGCAGATCAGCGCCCTCGACGGGGATTTTGAGTTCGAAACCTATTACTCTCTGTCCTGCCATAACTGCCCGGACGTGGTGCAGGCACTGAACCTGATGGCGGTTCTGAATCCGCGTATCAAACATACGGCGATTGATGGTGGCACATTCCAGAATGAGATTACCGATCGTAACGTGATGGGCGTTCCGGCGGTGTATATGAACGGTAAAGAGTTTGGTCAGGGCCGTATGACGCTGACTGAAATCGTGGCAAAAGTGGACACTGGCGCAGAGAAACGTGCAGCGGAAGAGCTGAATAAGCGTGACGCTTACGATGTGCTGATCGTCGGTTCTGGTCCTGCTGGGGCTGCTGCTGCAGTTTATTCTGCGCGTAAAGGTATTCGAACCGGCCTGATGGGCGAACGCTTTGGTGGTCAGGTACTTGATACCGTTGATATCGAAAACTATATCTCGGTGCCGAAAACCGAGGGGCAGAAACTGGCAGGCGCACTGAAAGCACACGTTGATGATTATGATGTTGATGTCATTGATAGCCAGAGCGCCAGCAAACTGGTTCCGGCGGCGACGGAAGGTGGCTTGCATCAGATTGAAACCGCTTCCGGCGCGGTACTGAAAGCGCGCAGTATAATCATTGCGACCGGTGCTAAGTGGCGCAACATGAACGTTCCAGGCGAAGACCAGTATCGCACCAAAGGCGTTACCTATTGCCCACACTGTGACGGCCCGCTGTTTAAAGGTAAACGCGTAGCAGTCATTGGCGGTGGTAACTCTGGCGTTGAAGCGGCTATCGATCTGGCTGGTATTGTTGAGCATGTGACTTTGCTGGAGTTTGCTCCGGAAATGAAGGCTGACCAGGTTCTGCAGAATAAAGTTCGCAGCCTGAAAAATGTCGATATCATTCTGAATGCACAAACAACCGAAGTGAAAGGCGATGGCAGCAAGGTTACCGGTCTGGAATATCGCGATCGCGTCAGTGGCGATGTCCACAATGTCGAATTGTCAGGTATTTTTGTTCAGATTGGCCTGCTGCCGAATACCAACTGGCTGGAAGGCTCCGTTGAACGTAACCGCATGGGTGAAATTATCATCGATGCCAAGTGTGAAACCAGCGTGAAGGGCGTTTTCGCGGCTGGCGACTGCACTACCGTACCGTACAAACAGATTATCATCGCCACCGGCGAGGGCGCGAAAGCATCGCTGAGCTCCTTTGATTATCTGATTCGTACAACTACAGCATAAGAAAAGTAAGACTCACCTGCAAAACCAAAACCGTCAGTTACCCACTGGCGGTTTTTTTATTTTCCCCGCCCCCTATTGTCAATTCTTGAAACAATAAATCTGATAAGACATCGTTTTTAACGTAGCGAATGATTTATTTAATCAAAGAATGATTTAGCCCTTTCGATATTATAACGCCTCTGTTTGTTACATATATTCATTATGTGAATGAGGGGCTTTTCATTCATGGATTTAAATTATGAAGCCCTGACGAAATTTGAGTCGGCAGGGTTGTTGTTACGTGATTTTTTTATTTCTTATGACGGGGGTTCACTTAAGTCTGCTTATATTTCACTGGCTGATGAATCGGGTAATTTCACTGGTCAGGACTGGCTGGATATCGAATACGATTTCAATGCGCTTTTTGTCGGCCCGTTAGCGTTGAAAGCTGCACCCTACGCCTCGGTGTACCTGGAAGACGAGGCGCTGGTGATGGGAAAAGCCACCTTGTGCCACCGGGAGTTCATGGAAAAACTCGGATTGTCTGCAAATCAAGAAAATAGCATGCCAGATGATCATATTTCTTATGTCCTGGAGTTGGCTGTTTTACTGAGTGCCAATGCCAGAAAATCTGCTGAATATATTCCGGTATTTAATCAGTATGTAATGGAATATATAGCGAAATGGGTGCCGGATTATATCGATAAAATCAAAATAAATGCACAAACCGCCGCACTGCAAAACATAGCGGAAAAATTATCTTATTGGCTTGGTGAATTAATAACGAGAGTATCATATGAGCAATGAACAGGGACTTCTGAACAGACGTTCTTTTTTAAAGGGACTGGCTGCACTTAGTGCTGTAGCCGCCTTACCGGGGGGATTATTGTCATCGCGCTGTGCTTACGCGCAACCGCCAGTTCCATTTAACCCTAAAACTTACACTATTCATCGCAATGCATGCCCACGTAACTGCTACGACACCTGCAGCCTGAAAACCTGGGTGAAAGATGATGTGATCACCTTTGTGGAAGGGGCTACGGAGTCCACATTTACCCACGGGACGCCTTGCGTGAAAGGACTGACTTATCCTCGCCGGGTGTACAGCCCCGATCGCATTAAATATCCAATGGTTCAGGATGGCCGTGGTAGCGGCAAATGGCGTCGGGTTTCCTGGGATGAGGCGATGCAACGGATTGCCAAAAAAATGCTGGAAATCAAAAAGAAAGACGGCTCAATGCTGGGGCTGGCTCTGTCTAAATATTCCGGCAACCTCGGAGTGATGGGGTATGCCGTTGAAGGGATGATGTCTTCTCTGGGGTACACCACGCGCTTCGCCGGTACACCGTGCTGGCCTGCGGGTATTGATGCTCAGAATTACGATATGGGGGATATGTGGTGTAACGATCCGGAAGATTTTGTGAAAGCAAAATACATTATCATCTGGGGGGCAAACCCGGCGTGGTGCTCCATGCACACAATGAAGTACATCTACCAGGCTCGGGAAAAAGGCGCGAAGATTGTCGTTATTGATCCGCTGCTGACGCAAACGGCAGCAAAAGCCGACCTGTACCTGCGTGTTCGCCCTGGTTCAGATGGCGCGCTGGCCCTCGGCATGGCACGGCATCTGGTGGATAAGGGGCTGGTTGATCAGGATTTTGTGAACAACTATTCCCATGGCTACGCGGAATTTGAAGACTATCTGCGTAATAACGTCACCGTTGAGTGGGCGTCAGAAATTTGTGGTCTGTCAGCAGAAGTTATCCGCGAGCTGGCGGAGGAGTTTACCGCTGTTAATCCTGCCACCGTGTGGATTGGCTACGGTATGCAGCGGCACGTCAATGGCGGTGCAAACGTGCGAGCGATCGATGCCTTTGTGGCGATGACTGGCAATATCGGTATTGAAGGTGGCGGCGCTCGCTACGGACATTTGCAAACCTGGGGCTACAGTTACCACGGCATGATGCAGAAACCGCCAGAGGGTTCTGTGGGGATGAAAGGTGCTGGTGGCCCGGTGGGTGAGTTTGTCAGCGATAGTGGTGAAAAAAGCGAATACTCTGATCGTGCGTTGAATATCAACCAGACGGCACAGGGCATTCTCGACGCCAGCGAACCACCGGTACGAATGTTATGGGTGGCCTCTAAAAACCCGTTTGCCCAGGATTTCGATCGCAACAAGATGGTTAAAGCGTTCGACAAACTGGAAATGGTGGTTTGCGTCGATCAGTTCTTTAACGAGACTGTTCAGCATGCGGATATTGTATTACCCGTCACCACAACCTTTGAGCAATGGGATGTATCTTCGTCTTATTGGCACTATTGGTTATCCGTCAACCAACCGGCGATTAAACCGTTGTATGAGTGCAAAAGCGACCCGGAAATAGCCGCACTGTTATCTAAAACCATCAATAAACTGGAACCTGGTTCGTGTACCTTCCCGCAAGAGTTTGATGCCAAAAGCTGGCTGGATCAGGAATTCAATGAGGCGATGGGTAAACAATTTGGGATTGCTGGCTGGGACGACCTGCTTGAAGGGCCTCGCAAAGCGAAAATGGTCAGCTCTGCGGCCTGGTATGATCGCAAATTCAAAACGCCATCTGGCAAGTACGAGTTTAAATCTGAGCGCTGTGCGGAAAATGGCCACACTGCCTTACCTGAATATAAAGCTGGTGCCATGGGAACGCTGCCGTTCCACCTGTTTACACCTCACCTCCAGTACGGATTGCATTCACAGTTCGTAAATCTGGACTGGATGCAGGTTTTCTGGCCTGAACCGTTCGTTTATATCCATCCGTTTGCCGCACAGAAAAAGGGTATTGCTGAAGGCGATCTCGTCAAAGTTTTCAACGAGGCGGGTCACGTTGAGCTGCGCGCCAAAATCACTACCAACGTCCCGGAAGATTTCCTTGTGATGTATGAATCCTGGTTCAATAAGCTTAGTTACAACGTCCAGAACGTGGTTAAGGACACTCCGGCAGATATGGGCAAAATGGCGACCGGTGCGCCAGGTGCGGCCATTCACAGTCAATTTGTTGATATTACTCTGTTGGGAAGTAAAGGAGCCGCAGCATGAGACGCGCGTTTTTAGTCAATAGCGATAAGTGCATCGGCTGCCGTGGCTGCGCGATGGCGTGTAAAAGTTTTAACCAACTGGAGCCGGAGCGGTACTGGCGTTATGTCTATCCGCTGGATAAAGAAATTTATCCGCATGAGGAGCGGGCATTTTACTCGCTGGCCTGCAACCATTGTGAAAACCCGGCCTGTCTTGCAGCCTGCCCGGTAGAGGCATACACCAAACGTGAAGACGGCGTGGTTGTGCATAACCCGGAGCGCTGCATCGGGTGTAAAAACTGTATCCGCAATTGTCCTTACGGCGCTCCGCGCTTTAATGAGGAAACGAAAAAAGCGGAAAAATGCAGTATGTGTTACGAGCGTCTTGATATCGGTATGAATCCGGCGTGTGTGAATGCCTGCCCGGTGGGGGCGCTGACGCTTATTGACCTGGATGCCGACCCCATACCAAATAATGCGGTGCAGTACCCGCCGGGATTCCCGCGTATGCCGCAGCTTAACCCCGGGACGCGTTTCATACTGGCACGTCAACCGAAGCAACCGGAGGGCAAGTAATGGAAAAATACGAACTTCCTCTGGTGGTCTTTACCGTACTCAGCCAGATGTCGGTGGGGATGACGTTAATCCTGACGTTGCGTACGCTGCGTGGAGAACTGGAAAGTAAACGTCTTTATTGGCTGGTCAGCGGACTGTTACTGGCGGTGGCATCCGTTGCGGCGGTATTACACCTCGCGCATCCGGATCGTGCCTACAATGCCCTGATTAACTTACAGCACGCCTGGCTGAGCCGCGAAATTCTCGGCGCAACGTTATACGGCGCGGCGGTCGGCGTAACGTTTTTGGCTAAAGGGCATAAGATCCCGGCTGTACTGGCATCCCTTCTCGGTATGGCGCTGGTGGCGGTGCAGGGCATGACCTATGCCGCGCCAGCGATGGTCGCTATCGCCAATGGTCTGACGATGCTGCTGTTCTTTATCACTGTATGGGTAATGGGTTGTGCGGCGATCCCACTGTTGAATCTCACGCCGGCAGTTGCTGCATTGCGTCAGGGGATCCTGGTCTGCATGGCGGTACTGATTGTCGCGCCGATTATCTGGCTAAGTGGTGGAACAATCATGCAGATGACGGCTCATGCCTGGCTTACATCCCCGCTTTACCTGGCAAGTCTGGTGTGCCTGGCGGTGGCGTTCGTGCTGAGCCGCAATGGTGAACGTAGAGCGAAAACACTCTTTGTACTGCTGTTCATTGGCGTGTTTTTGAGTCGTTTGACCTTCTTTGGTGATACCGTCAGCACCATCGTGAATATTGGTCATTTGTACTGAGGGCCATAAAATATAAACCCCAGCCAGGTAAAATCCTGGCTGGGGTTTTCTGTCTTATCTTAGTTCGAATTAACGCACAACCAGTACCGGTAGAGTTGCATGGCGAACCACGCTGGAGGCGTTAGAACCGAGGAGGTGCGTGCTAATTGACGGATTGCGTGAGCCAATGACCACTACATCCGCATTCAGTTCTTCACCCAACTCATTGACGACGTCACGCACGCTGCCAAAGCGGACATGCTGCTTGATCCGCGAAGGATCGATGCTGAAGTGGCCGACCATAGTTTGCAGACGAGTTTCTGCTTCGTGTTGCAGATGCTCTTCAAAACGGCGAACGTCAGCGGCAAAACGGTGCAGGCTTAAGCTGGCTGAACCCGGAAGCACATGCAGCAGGTGGATCACACCTTTATCTTGTGCCAGAAATTCTGCATGGCGAACAGCCTTGTCGCTCAGTTCCATTTCAAATACATCAACAGGCATTATGATTGTGTTGTACATAAGCATTCTCCTTGTCATTACATGAATACATAACAGCATACTATTAAATATGATTCTGTCAGTCACGACACAGATTTATGTTTTGCCAACAGAAGTGCGGGAAACAGCAATAAAGCTAATGCAACGGTGGGAGGAATGAAACCGGAAAGAGGATGCGGATGCATCCCCTGTAAGATAAAGCGGGTGCTTTGATAAGACAGAGTTAGCGCAGGTAGTCGCCCGCTGCTTCAGGCTGGTACTCAAGCGCAATGACTTCAAGGTGAGTTGATGTACCGCCTGGTAGCTCCCAGTGGATAGTGTCGCCAACGCGCAGACCCAGCAGGGCGGCACCAACGGGCGCCATTACCGAAAGCTGAGTATTGCTGTCAGTCATATTGGCCGGATACACCAGAGTACGCACACGGATTTCGCCATCACTCAGATTGCGGAACTTCACACGACTGTTCATGGTCACCACATCGTGCGGCATGGTTTCTGGAGAACACATTTGGGCACGATCCAGCTCGGCGTTTAAAGCGTCGGCAATCGGTAAACCAGCAAACGCAGGTTGCTCCAACAGGCGGTCAATGCGTTCGGCATCGAGGTCGTTAATGATGATAGTTGGTCTGGACATTTATTACTCCATGTCGTCGATACTGCGGGTGCGCAGGTAAATAATCCCAAAAGAAAACCCTCACCGTCAGGCGGCAAGGGTTTAACTTCACCGATGATACTGAGACTTACCCCAGGTTTGAAGTGATTTAGTTCACATTCAGGCGATCAATAACCGACTTTATCAAGTACGAATCGTTTACCGCAGTTACCAGGATGCGGTTGTGACAGGAACGATGTCGCAGAAAGCGGGGCGTTAATCATAGCGGCCTTAAGCGTAAATTGAATTTCCGTCAGATAAGCCGGGTTACCGTGGCAGCTTAATTTCACCGCTTTCACGCTCTCTTTGCTCCATGTTTTGGCAATTGCTGCGTCAAAATCATCGCGACTGACCGTTTTTCCATAGTTGTCCGCAAGAAAGACGCCCAATGCGCTGTTCTTTACTTCATTATTCAGACGCACCATCGTACCGAAGTATGCGTCAGGGTCAAAACCAAAGCAGGCCCCGTGTTTGGCGTATTCGTAACGCTCCAGGCAGGATTTACCACCGGCACCGGGCATCACAGTGCTTAGTTTTGCCGCACTTTCCGGTGACAGACCGGTTTGTGGTGCGGCACATTTACGACTGGCACGGGCTTCCGGCAGGTTGGGAATAGGGCGAGTTGCGCAGCCAAAACGCATCCACCGACGATTATCCACACCGCGCGCGGCGATTGATTTAGGCAGACCTGGCCACAAGCCGTGAACGGTCAGGAAATCCGCTTTGTTTGCGGTCTCTTTTTGCAGGCGGCATTCGTCGGGTTCCTGACGGTTACGTTCATGTTGACTCTGACAAAACCCAGTCTGCCAGGAGAGTGCCAGCACGTAGCTGCTAAAATCGCTGTACTGTTTTGCCTGAAGCTCGTCGGCCTGAGCCACTGAAACCGGGAGCACAAGCGTAGCCAGTAAAGAACAATAACGCCATCTTGATGTCATGATGAATTCGGATACTTATATGATTTCTGAATGTCATCTATTTAACCATAAAAAATGCCAGTCAGGTTTAGCTGACTGGCATCATTTTAGCTATGCGTTGAGCGGGGAGATTAGCTCCACATTGCCAGAATCGGCCAACCGACCAGCAGGAGCATAGAGATATAAATTACGCCGAAGATCGCGCCAAGACGCCAGTAGTCTTTTGACTTCACGTAACCGCAGCCGTAGATAATTACGCCAGGGCCGGTTGCATACGGAGTCAGACAACCCATGATACCGATGGACAGAACCAGCAGAATACACAGATGTTCCATCGGCACGCCCGGAATACCTTTACCGACGGCCAGAATAACCGGCAGCATGGTTGCGGTATGCGCAGAAAGGCTGGCAAACAGGTAGTGAGCAAAGTAGAACACCAGCACCAGTACGATGACAGTCGCATTAGGCGAGAAGCCTTCCAGGTGGGTGCTCATGGTATTGGCGAACCAGTCGATAAAGCCAGAACGGGTTAAACCGTTTGCCATCACCACCAGTGTAGCGAGGTTAACCAGCGTGTTCCATGCACTGTTATAGCGGGTGATGTCTTTCCACGGAACAACGTGCAGAGCCAGCATCAGGGAGACTGCCAGCAGACCTACTGCAGTCGCATCAATCAGTTCACCACCGAAGACCCACAACCCTAAGCTGAGCAGAACCAGACCTATCAGGGTCATCTCTTTACGGGTCAGTTTACCCATAGTTTTGAGTTCGTCACCGGCCCATGCGGCAACTTCGGCACTATGCGTTACTTCCGGTTTGTACAGAACGTAGGACAGCCACGGGGCAACGATCAGTAAAATAATCCCGACCGGCAGGAAGCTCAGGAACCACTGCAGCCAGCTGATTTGAATGCCCGCGATTTTGTTAACGAACTCCAGGCCCAACACGTTCGGCGCAGCGCCGGTAACGAACATAGAGGAGCTAAGGCTGGTACTGATAACCATCATCCACATCAGATATCCGCCGATACGGCGAGCGGAAGGATCGTTCGGGAATGATTTAAACAGCGGCGGCAGGTTTTTGATAACCGGGAATACGGTACCACCGGTACGCGCGGTGTTGGACGGTGTAAACGGCGCCAGCAGAATGTCGATAATAACAATCGCATAGCCCAGCGTCAGGGTACGTTTACCCATGAATTTCACCAGGAACAGCGCGATACGACGGCCCAGGCCGGTGACTTCATAACCCAGTGCGAAAATGAAAGCACCAAATACCAGCCACACAGTGGTGCTGGAGAAGCCTGCCAGCCCCCATTTCAGAGCCTGTTTACCGGCGTTGAAGTCCGGGTTAGCCAGCTCTTTGGCATCAAAAAGCAGGTAATTACTGCCGATAACGCAAATTGTGACGGCAATGAAGCTAATCGCCGTTGCCGGGATTGGCTCGAGGATCATACCGACAATCATCGCCACAAACACGGCAAAGTAGTGCCAGGCCTGTGGAGGCATTCCATCTGGGACGGGGATAAGAAACATGACGCCCATTACAATCAATGGAGCGAATAACTTCCATATACTATCTTTTGATAAAGACATGAATGATTCTCCGGAAAGGATCTTTAATTGTGATAATGATGAACTTGCGAAATCTGGGCTAAGAACCAGGTGACAATCAGCAGATCGGCGCAGCCTCCAGGACTGAGATTGCGTTCGATGCACTGTTGGTCGAACTGGTGCAGGTAATAGAGATCGGAGGAGGTACGAATTCCCCCTCGCTGCAATAATTTGGCGGCGTGCTGCTGTAGCCAGCGCAGACCTTCAGCGCCACCACGTGAAGCGACATTGGTGTCGCCATTGATAGACATCAGCAGCAATAATGTGTCGAGTAACGCCAGTTCAGGATCGCGACCCTGAGCCAGTAGTGCGCGGTAATGCGGCAGGGCATGCTCAATGACGAGCGGATATCCCGCTTCGGCTTCACCCCGTGCGCCGGTTAATCCCAGTTGCTGATAAAGACGTTGGCCAGCCGTGAGTTGTTGATTGTTCTGGCGCAGTTCGCGCTCGGTCAGGCCGCGGCAAAAAGTTGCCGCCGTAGAGCAAATGGTTTCTGCTGTAACAGCCTCACTCCGCTGGTGCAGGCGGCCGATGGCGGCGCACAGCAATCCCAGTGAAAAAATACTGCCTTTATGGGTGTTCACCCCTGCGGTGGCGCGAAACATATCGGCTTCGCAGGCCATGCCTAATGGACGCAGTCCTTTCAGCACATCTTCAGACGCCGACTGAGCACTAAATGCCCCATATTCAACGAAACGCGGCAGCCAGGCCTGAATGGCCTGTGCGCTACGGTGAAAATCCTCCAGCGCCATGTCTTTATGTGCGCCGTTATTAATGCGATCCACCAGACCGGGTTTTGGCGATAAGTTGACTTCAGTCAGCATGGCGCGCCACGCCAGCGTGGCGTAGGCGTCGGGTAAATCTACAGGAAGGACTGCGGTATCAGTCGATGTTGCGGGAATCGGCATCATGTAGCAGTTCCTCCATGCGAATAAGTAAGTCAGAAAGCGCGTGGGTTTTACCCCGCGCGCATTCGGCAGCGCTTTGTCCGCACAGCAGACAGCGGCGGGCAGGGAGCGCGAAGTGACGACGAGACAGTATTTCCCCCTCAGGGGTCAGGACATCGATATCCCATAACCGTCCCAGCGGGTGCGAATGCTCAAGCTCGATAGTGGCGAGCTTGAGGTTGTTGGCCGGTGCTGCAATGGACAATAAGCCTTCCGGCCCACTGGCTGAGACCAGTGCGGTTTGCTCCCTGACCGTCCAGGCTGATTTCTCCGCCAGCGTGAGCAGGGCGGTCATACCGTGGTTAAAGATCTGGCGGGTTAATTCGCTATCTTTAATCGGACCTGGCGCTACCACAGTAAATGAGACCAGCGGCGCACGATGGCGCGCCAGCCAGGCATGCTGCCGGGCTTGTCTCTCATCACGGCTGGTGAGCAGCTCGGGAATAGAAACAGCATGGCGGGTGGCCAGTTCAGGGAGCAGGTGCATGGCTTATTCCTTCACCTGATGCACAACGTCAATCACCGAACCATCGCGATAACGCACAACGGCAATCACGCGGTCGGTGAATTCGATGGCACGAGGTTGACCGGTGAGCTGCAGCGCGCGTTCGCGCAGCCATTCGATGGATACCACTTTCATACCGGCTTCTTTCAGGCGTTCAGCCAGTTCCGGACGAGCAGGGTTAACGGCAATACCGTGGTCAGTGACCAGAATGTCAACACTGGAACCGGGCGTTACGCAGGTCAGTACGTTATCAACCAGCGTCGGGATACGACCACGCACCAGCGGCGCGACGATGATTGAAAGCGCTGCAGCGACGGCGGTATCGCAGTGACCACCGGATGCGCCGCGCAGTACGCCATCAGAGCCGGTCAGCACGTTAACGTTGAAGTTGGTGTCTACTTCCAGGGCGCTCAGTACCACAACGTCCAGACGGTCAACCGATGCACCTTTCGAACCCCAGTTGGCATACTGGTTGGCACTGATTTCGATGTGGTTCGGATTACGCGCCAGGGATTCTGCGGCGTTACGGTCGAAGCTCTGTACGTCAAGCAGTTTGCGGATTAAGCCTTTTTCATGCAGGTCAACGATGGTGGCAGTGATGCCGCCCAGGGCAAAGTCAGCACGGATGTCGCGGCTGCGCATTTTGTCTTCCAGGAAGCGGGTAACGGCCAGTGAAGCCCCGCCGGTTCCCGTCTGCAAGGAAAAGCCTTCGTTGAAGTAACCGGAGTTGGCAATGACGTCCGCCGCGCTACGGGCAATCAGCAGTTCACGCGGGTTGGTGGTCATGCGAGTTGCATCGGCGCCGATTTTGTCAGCATCGCCGACTCTTTCGATCTGTACGATCAGATCGACCTGATCCTGTGCGATGCTGGCCGGATTGTGCGGATAGGTCAGCAGTTGTTCGGTCAGCAGGACAACCTGTTTGGCGTTTTCAGCATCAACACGGGCGTAGCCCAGTGAACCGCAGCACGCTTTACCGGTGTAGCCGTTAGCGTTACCAAACTGATCGCAGGACGGTACGCCAAGGAATGCCACATCAATGCTTAACTCGCCGCTCTGTACCAGATGTACACGACCGCCGTGAGAGTGGACCTGTACGGGTTCAGCCAGCAGACCGCGGGAGATCTCTTCAGCCAGCGGTCCGCGCAGACCGGAAGTATAAATGCGGGTAACTACACCCTGGCGAATATGTTCAACCAGCGGAGCGTGGCAGTCGCTCAGGGAACTGGAAGCCAGTGTCAGATTTTTAAAGCCCATCGCGGCGATGGTATCCATCACCAGGTTGATCGTCAGATCGCCACCGCGGAATGCGTGGTGGAAAGAGATGGTCATCCCATCCTGTAAACCGGAACGACGAATGGCGTCTTCCAGGTTAGCGCACAGCTTTTTGTCACGCGGTTTTTGCGCCTGCAAATCCCGTTTTGCGGTGCTCTGATAAGCGGAAAGTTCGCTTTCTGCATGACGACTCCAGGTCGCCACGCGATCCTGTCGTTGAGATTGTTCGATTTTCTGCGTCATTTTTTTGCCTTATTCTTCGCGAATGCCGGAAAGTTCTGCACAGGAGATAACCAGAAGGGCGCGCTCGATTACCGGGCTGTCGACCATCTTGCCGTTCAGGGAAACAACGCCACGGCCTTCGCGGGCAGCAGCTTCAGCGGCTTCTACAACCAGGCGTGCATGAGCCAGTTCTTTGCGCGTTGGCGCATACAGGTTGTGCAGGAGTTCAATCTGACGTGGGTTGATGAGCGACTTACCGTCAAAACCCAACTGTTTAATGTGCGAGGCCTCGTGCAGAAAACCGGCTTCGTTGTTAGCGTCGGAATAGACGGTATCGAAAGCCTGAATGCCCGCAGAGCGCGCGGCTTGCAAAATTGAGCAACGGGCAAACAGCAGTTCGGTACCTTCCGGTGAGCGTTCAGTTCGCAGGTTACGCACGTAGTCTTCCGCACCGAGAGCAATACCGATCAGGCGTTCGGAAGCATGGGCAATTTCCACTGCGCGGGTAATACCTAAAGGCGATTCGATAGCGGCCAGCAGACCGGTGCTGCCTGGCTCGCGACCGCAGGCTTTTTCAATGCGCAGGATTTCGCTTTCGATATCGATAACATCCTGGGCGGTATCGGTTTTCGGCAGACGAACAATGTCAGCGCCGCCGCGAACGACCGCTTCCAGGTCGTTAATGCCCCATTCGGAGTCAAGGGCGTTAACACGTACGATAGTTTCAACGTCGTGATACAACGGATGTTGCAAAGCGTGATATACCAGACGACGCGCGGTATCTTTCTCACGTAACGCGACGGAATCTTCAAGGTCGAACATCAGCGCATCGGCTGGATAGATAAACGAGTTGCTGACCATTGCGGCATTGGCGCCCGGCACGAACAGCATACTGCGGCGTGTGCGGGATTTACGTTGTTGCAAAGAAGCGGAAATCACTGGCAATCCTCCCATGGCAGTGCCGGAATACCGCTGGCGCGGGCCAGTAAAGCTTCCAGTCGCGCACGTAAAATGCAGTCCAGTGCGCCTTTATCATCAACATTTAATTGCACGCCGCTTACGTTATAGCGGGACAGTACGTCCAGAATGGTGGTGCGGATGGCATCGCCAAACTGTTTTTCAACGCTACTGTTGACCTGCAGGTCAATATCCTGCGTATCGAGAGGGGCGATGCGTATCATCACATCACCAGACTCAAGAGTGCCTGCGACGGCTGCCTGCTTTATTTTCATTTTTCACCTGTTGCTAATGCGGGGGTATTTTGGCGGACTACCGCGTCCGATGAGGCCCGTTCAACCATGCTTTGCAGATAGTGCAGAGTGGCTTCTGGTACCAGGGAGGCGATAGCCGTGAGATCTTTTTTAACCAGCAGCTTGCGCACCCAGGAGGCGGAAATCGGCATCTCCTGGAAGCACAGCCGCTCAATTTCCACCAGTTCAATCGGTGGGGCGGGGAGCGTTGGGGTCTCCAGCCAGTAACGCATATCGTTGTTGTACTGGGAGGTGACGGTGCAATACGGTTCAGTACCGACGAAGCGGTGCGTGACGCCAAGTGCCGGGGCCAGGTATTGGCGGAAGATTTTCAGGTCTATTTCGGTGTAGCAGTGGTTAATAACACTCTGCTCTTTGATGAAGTAGCATGGGAAAGTTGCACGGGAAATGATGTATTCCGATCCGCGATGCACGGTTAAACGCGGAATATCTTTGGTTCCTTTGAGTACCAGGTCCAGCCGATCTTCATAGGGAAAGCGTGAGGTGTCTTCTTTTACTAAAAACAGATGCAGCCAGTCGCACTGCGCGGCTGCCTGCTGGATCAGAAAACGGTGGCCGTTGGTGAACGGGTTGGCGTTCATGACGATGCAGCCAATTTTTTGCCCTTCATGGCGCTGTTTGGCCAGCGATTCGGCGTAACGTTTCAGGCGAGTGGTACTGTTTTCCATCAGCACCATAATGCCTGGTACGCTGGTGAGCGTAGAAAAACCACACTGTTTAAACAGCGACTCATACTCGGTTTTGGTATAGATGAAGAGGTGAGTGCAGTGCCGCTCATAGGCGAGATTGATAAGCTCAGTAGCCAGCGTCAGCGCTAAGCCTTCACCGCGTACGGATTCACAGATCGCGACGCATTTAATGATATTTCCAGCGATGCCACCACAGGCAATAAGGCGGTCTTCACGGGTGACGGTGATAAATACTTCAACGGTAGTGTCAACGCTCAAATCATTCTCTTTCAGAAATTGAGCGATAACCGCCATCTTTTTATTTTCTGAGCGTTTAACTTGCGTGAATATATTATTACCTAACATAGTAAAAAGAGCCCCGATGCTATATTTGTTACTGGGTTTCTGTTTTTGTTGCTCTGTTTAGCAACCTGATAACGTTTTTTTTGCAATTGAAGGGAATTGTTTTTTATTACGGAGTATTTCTTTTTTTCCCTGCTGTATACATCGTAAGGAGTATTTTGGAGGCAAATTTTGATTTATTTCACAATAAGTTAGAAGGTTTTAATGTGTTTTATGGTTTTAAGTTTTTTAATTAATTTAATCACCATTTGCGGTGTGGTTTTTATTTGTTTAATTGATTTAAGGTGGGGAATCTGTAACGATCCTGCTTTATTCTTCAACTTGTGAATAGAACATTTTTATTACAAATACAAAATAAGTTGTTGGTTAACGTCGGCAAGGAAAGTTTATGGTAATCCAGAAAAATAAAACACGGTTTTCTTTTTTTCGCAGGCTGGCGTTTCCATTACGTATTTTTCTGCTTATCCTGGTAGTTTCCATTCTTATCATTGCGGCACTGGCAAAATACTTCACCGCCAGCTTTGAAGATTATCTGGCGACGCATGTCCGCGACATGGCGATGAACCAGGCGAAGATCATCGCTTCCAATGACAGCGTTATCGCCGCAGTCAAACACCGCGATTATCAGCGTCTTGCGACCATTGCCGACAAACTGCAAAGTGGAACGGATTTTGACTATGTCGTAATCGGAGACAATCACTCGATTCGCCTTTACCATCCGAACCCGGAAAAGATTGGCTACCCGATGCAGTTCACCAAGCCGGGAGCTTTAGAAAAAGGGGAAAGTTATTTCATTACCGGTAAAGGATCTATCGGGATGGCGATGCGAGCGAAAACCCCCATCTTTGATGATGATGGCAAGATTATTGGTGTTGTCTCAATAGGATACCTGATTAGCAAAATTGATAGCTGGCGTTCGGATTTCTTATTGCCGATGGCCGGGGTGTTTATTCTGTTGCTACTGTTACTCATGCTGCTCTCCTGGTTTTTTGCTGCACACATCCGCCGTCAGATGCTCGGTATGGAACCCAAGCAAATTGCTCGCGTGGTCCGTCAGCAGGAAGCGCTGTTTAGCTCAGTGTATGAAGGTTTGATTGCCGTTGATCCTGAAGGATTCATCACGGCAATTAATCGCAGTGCGAGAAAAATGCTGGGGCTGTCATCGCCAGGACGGCAATGGCTGGGAAAACCGATTGATGAGGTTGTTCAGCCCGCGGACTTCTTTACTCAGCAGATTGCGGAGAAACGTCAGGATGCGATGGTGAATTTTAATGGGTTGAGCGTTATTGCCAACCGTGAAGCTATCCGCTCTGGTGACGAATTACTTGGGGCGATTATCAGTTTTCGCAGCAAAGATGAAATTGCTACCCTCAATGCGCAATTAACGCAAATTAAACAATACGTTGAGAGCCTGAGAACGCTACGCCATGAACACCTGAACTGGATGTCTACGCTCAACGGCCTGCTGCAGATGAAAGAGTACGATCGGGTGCTGGAGATGGTTCAGGGAGAATCTCAGGCTCAGCAGCAGCTCATCGATAGTTTACGCGGCTCATTTGCCGATCGTCAGGTTGCTGGTTTGCTGTTTGGTAAAGTGCAGCGTGCGCGGGAATTAGGGTTAAAAATGATCATTGTTCCCGGTAGTCAACTACATCAACTCCCTGAGGGGCTGGATAGCACAGAGTTTGCAGCAATTGTTGGTAATCTGCTTGATAATGCATTCGAGGCCAGCTTACGTACCCAGCAAGGGAATAAGGTCATCGAACTCTTTTTGAGCGATGAAGGGGATGAGGTGATCATAGAAGTGGCCGATCAGGGCTGCGGTGTGCCGGAAGCATTGCGTGAAAAAATATTTGAACAGGGTGTGAGTACCCGTACCGATGAACCAGGTGAACATGGCATCGGTTTGTATCTGATTGCAAGTTATGTGAGGCGCTGTGACGGGGTTATTACACTCGAAGATAATGATCCCTGCGGTACTTTATTTTCTCTATTTCTTCCGAAAGTGAAAAAAAACGATGACGGAACCATTAACGCTATTGATCGTTGAGGATGAAACGCTACTGGCGGAAATGCATGCTGAATATATTCGCCATATACCTGGCTTCAGCCAGATATGGCTGGCGGGTAATCTTGAGCAGGCGAGGATGATGATTGAGCGTTTCAAGCCGGGGTTGATTCTCCTGGACAACTATTTACCGGACGGCAAGGGCATCACCTTACTACATGAGCTGACCCAGGCGCGTTATCCTGGCGGTGTGGTGTTTACGACGGCTGCCAGCGATATGGACACAGTTTCAGAAGCCGTGCGTAGCGGGGCTTTTGATTACCTGGTTAAACCGATTGCTTATGAGCGCCTGGGACAGACGCTTACGCGCTATCAGCAGCGCAGACGCATGCTGGCAGGTAACGACAGCGCCAGTCAGCGACAGATTGATGAAATGTTTAATGCCTACGCGCGCGGAGAGCCGAAAGGGGATCTGCCCACGGGTATTGATGTCTTAACGCTGAATGCGGTGTTGAAATTATTTACCGACCCAACGGTACATCATACAGCGGAAACGGTAGCACAGGCGTTAACCATCAGTCGCACAACCTCAAGACGTTACCTGGAATATTGTGCCGGCCGCCATTTGATTATTGCGGAGATTATTCACGGTAAGGTAGGAAGGCCGCAGCGTATTTACCACGGTGGCTGATACCGTCATCCTTTAAGCTGCCTCTTTGCTGGCTGCCTTTAGAAACCCCAGTCACATCGTTATCTATATGTGACTGGGGATGTCCTCACTTGCTGCCTCAATGCAGCTTAAATGATTTTGCGTATCAAGGTCGGATATTAACTGGTCGCGTTAACCACCAATTACAGCGGATGTTGCAGGCACCATCACTTCAGTTGCGATAATCACAATCAACAACCCGACCATGACCGGAACAGAAGTCCGTTTTACCACTTCAAACGGTGAAATCTTCGCCATGCCCGCGACAGCCACAACCACGCCAGATACCGGGGAAATTGTGCGTCCAAGGTTTGATGCTTGCAGCATCGGGATGGAGAGGTATGCCGGGTTAATACCGGAAGAGTGTGCCAGTTTAGGGATCATCTCAACGAAGGCATAGAATGGCGCGTTACCGGAGCCGGTGGTCATTGCTGCCAACATGGTCAGAATAACCAGTACCAGCATCAGAATAATACTTGCTGAACCAAACGATGTAGCGATAGAAATCAGACTCTGGATAAAGCCGATAGTGCTGAGACCCTGGGCAAAAACACCGGCCGCGACTAACAGCATAACCACGTTAGCAAAGGCATCCGCCATTCCGCGATAGGCGACTTCCAGACCTGAGAACACCTTCTGGGTATTGAATCCACGCACAAACTCCAGAACCGCAGCGATGAGCATGCAGAGGACCAGAATAGTGATGATGTGCAGTTGTGGGCCCCATTTGCCATCAAAAATCAGTACGCCAACGATAGGGGTAAACGGCAAAATGGCATAAAAAGACGGAGCAGTCGTGGTGATCTCGGCCACGTCTAACATTTCGTGTGAGATGTTCTCTTTTTTATCCAGATAGCGCTGCCAGAAAAAGTGCGCAATCGCCATACCGATAATGGCGGCGATGGAAATTGGCAATGTTGTTTTAAACGCGAAGTCGATCAGCGGCATTTCTGCTGCTTTTGCTGCCAGAACCACATCCCCTGAGGTTGGAGAAAGAATGATGGCGGCAGGAGATGCACAAATGGCTGCTGCAGCACCGCGGCTGATTCCAACGTTAACCATGACCGGAAATAGCGTCGCCATCAATAATACACCCAGCCCTGTCGCGGAGGAGACCGCCAGTGACATCAGGCAGGCAACAAAATAAGCGGCAATCATCAGAATATAAGGCGAGTTGATATATTGCAGAGGTTTCGAGGCCAGCTTAACGACCATATCGTTCGCGCCAATATGCGTCATATAGGCGGCAAAACCGCATAGCATCATAATCATCATGCCGAGATCGCCACCACGGCTCATCAGCAAAATTTTAATATATTCAACAATATCTGTCGCTGTATAGCCAGTCGTTGCCGCGCTGGAAGGCAGAACTTTGTGTCCCATCAGGGCGCTGACAATCAGTAAAACCAGACCACCGACAAACAGTACACCGGTCGCCGAATAACCTTTAATGATGTAGCGTGCTACACCCACAATAACCACAACCCCAATAAGGAGTTCAATAAATGTCAACATTGTTTCCCCTGTCGCGTAAACGCCCAGAAAGTAAAAAATAAAAAAGAGCATAAAGTGGAGTCAGAATGTGCCTAATAAACGGTCATCTATTGCTGATTAAAATCAATAAAGATACGGATTAAACCGATGGCCAAGGCATTTTTCAAACATAGCCGATGAAAAGGGAATATCGCAATAAAAAAAGAGTGAGGTGCAGTTGTTGTACGTTATTTGATGCGTTATTGATATTGTTGTGTTAATAAAATGTAGAATTATTTGGAGGATACTCGTAAAACAAGCAATCCAGGTTAATAAAAGTTACGAGTTACATGCGAAAAGGCTTAGTAAATATATGGATAATAACCATTAAATTATACGCTATAGAATAATCTGATTTTTTAAAATAGTATTTTTTGTTAAGCTGTCATTAAGGTTGAGTTTGCTACAATTAATCTTAAATTTCTGGACGGTAATTAAGTTGTGATTGTCGCTAAACGATATTTATTCATTTTTTCATTTCTTTTTATTCAGTTAACTATTATTCCTCAGGCCTATGCGGAAGATAAAGGCTGGTTTGATACTTTTAAAGATAATGTCAGTGAAACCTGGCAGCAGCCGGAACATTATGAGCTGTATGTGCCCGCTATTACTTGGCATGCGCGCTTTGCCTACGATAAAGATAAAACAGATCGCTACAATGAACGTCCCTGGGGGGCTGGATTTGGTCAGTCGCGTTGGGACGATAAAGGCAACTGGCACGGACTTTATATTATGGCCTTTAAGGACTCCTACAATAAGTGGGAGCCGATTGGCGGCTATGGCTGGGAAAAAACCTGGCGACCACTGGTTGATGATAACTTCCATATGGGATTGGGTTTTACGGCGGGCATGACTGCTCGTGATAACTGGAACTACATCCCGGTGCCCGTGTTGCTGCCGCTGGCATCAATCGGTTATGGCCCGGCAACGTTTCAGATGACCTACATTCCAGGAACGTATAACAACGGAAATGTCTACTTTGCCTGGCTACGTTTCCAGTTTTAAGGGGCTACCTGTATTGTCAGTTGGAATATTAAAATCCCTTTAATAACAAAATGATATGAACTTTACCTGAAAAATAACGCGACATTTATCACTTTTTGGCAAGGTTTGACTGGACAAACAGCACCACAATTGTTGTACTGATACCCGACACAGCATTTGTGTCTATTTTTCATGTAAAGGTAATTTTGATGTCTAAGATTAAAGGTAACGTTAAGTGGTTTAATGAGTCCAAAGGATTCGGTTTCATTACTCCGGAAGATGGCAGCAAAGACGTGTTCGTACACTTCTCTGCAATCCAGACCAATGGTTTTAAAACTCTGGCTGAAGGTCAGCGTGTAGAGTTCGAAATCACTAACGGTGCCAAAGGCCCTTCTGCTGCAAACGTAACCGCTCTGTAAGCATACGACAGCAAGAATTCAAAACCCGCTTAATTGCGGGTTTTTTTTGTCTTCAATGTGCGGTGGAGGCGGAAACCAACCAGAATGCCAGTGCCGTCATCGCAAACGACCCCAGCAGATTAATCAGCACATTCACCATCGCCCAGCCAAAGCGTCCATCCTGCAGTAAAAACACCACTTCTGCGGAGAATGTAGAGAATGTTGTCAGCCCTCCACAAAAGCCCGTGGTAATTAGCACTTTCCACATTGGGTCAATGTGGGCCATGCGATTGAACCACGCCAGCCCCATACCAATGATAAACGCGCCAATAAGGTTTGCAGCCAGCGTACCTAAGGGAATGGCTTGATGAAGCGGGTTAAACCGCATACTCAACATCCATCTTGCAACGCTACCTGTACCACCACCTATAAAAACAGCTAATAGAAGTTGTAACACGGCATAATCCTGCTATTTGATTTTATACTCATCATACTTCAGGTCGTTGATGCGTTGACTGCGCACTTTCATCCCAGTCACATAGTTATCAATGCGCCAGGGGACTCGTGCGCTTGCCGCAACCTGAAGTATGTAGAGTATACAGGGCGAATGTAACGCTGAGTCATTATTGTTGATGAGCTTAACAAATTTTTCTGGAGGGAATATGTTCGTTGCAGCAGGGCAATTTGCCGTCGGTCCCTCATGGGAGAAAAATGCAGAAACGTGCGCCTTATTGATGTCACAGGCTGCCAGAGAGGGCGTATCGTTGCTGGTACTGCCTGAAGCACTGCTGGCTCGTGACGATCTTGACCCGGATCTGTCCGTGAAGTCTGCTCAACTATTAGAGGGGGGATTTCTGACGCGGTTGTTACGTGAAAGCGCACAAAACGATATGACAACGATTCTGACCATTCATGTACCTTCATTGCCTGCCCGGGCGTTTAACATGTTAGTTGCTCTACGAAGAGGAAAGGTTGTTGCCCATTATGCGAAATTGCATCTCTACGATGCCTTTTCGATTCAGGAGTCGCGTAATGTGGATGCAGGCGACGCCATAGCGCCGCTGTTGGACGTAGACGGGTTAAAGGTAGGGTTAATGACCTGCTATGACTTACGCTTTCCTGAGCTGGCGTTAGCCCTCGCTTTGCAGGGGGCAGAAATCCTCGTCTTACCTGCGGCATGGGTTAGGGGATCTATGAAAGAACATCATTGGGCTACGCTGCTGGCGGCAAGAGCGCTGGATGCCACCTGCTACTTGATTGCGGCAGGAGAGTGCGGTAATAAGAATATCGGTCAAAGCCGGGTGATCGATCCCTTTGGCGTGACCATTGCTGCCGCTGCAGAGACACCCGCGCTGATTATGACAGAGGTTTCTGCTGAGCGGGTGAGGCAAGTCAGGGCGCAACTTCCGGTGTTACGTAACCGGCGCTTTGCGCCACCGCAATTATTATGACGTTTTTTTAAACAAGGCTTGATTCACCTTGTTACAGATTGCTATTGTGTGCGCGCGTCGAAAGGCCGTTAATATTCTCAGGTTAATATGGCGCTTATGCAGCCTGGTTTAAGTCAAGAAGGTATCTATGGGTGAGATTAGTATTACCAAACTGCTGGTGGTTGCCGCACTGGTCGTTCTGCTGTTTGGTACCAAGAAGTTACGTACACTGGGTGGAGACCTGGGAACGGCAATTAAAGGCTTCAAAAAAGCGATGAACGATGAAAATGCCGATGCGAAGAAAGATGCTGACGGTAGCGTTCAGGCTGAGAAGCTTTCTCATAAAGAGTAATGTCTGGAAGACCATTGCTCTGCATGAAAAAAAACCGGCAATTTGCCGGTTTTTTATTGCTGAAATGTAAGCGAGTATTACGCGATTACTTAACTTCCAGCCCTTTTGCCTGCATATCTGCATGGTAAGAAGAGCGAACAAACGGACCGCAGGCGGCATGGGTAAAGCCCATCGCCATTGCTTCGGCTTTCATTTCATCAAACTCATCCGGGCTAACATAGCGCTGAACCGGCAAATGGTGACGGCTTGGCTGCAAATACTGCCCCAGCGTCAACATCGTTACGCCATGACGGCGCAGATCGCGCATAACTTCAATGATTTCGGCATTGGTTTCACCCAGACCCACCATCAGACCTGATTTGGTTGGGATCTCCGGATGCGCTTCTTTGAAACGTTCCAGAAGTTTCAGCGACCAGTTGTAATCAGCACCCGGACGAACGTTGCGGTAAATACGCGGCACGTTCTCGAGGTTGTGGTTGAATACATCTGGCGGGGTTGCCGTAAGGATATCCAGCGCGCGATCCATACGACCACGGAAGTCCGGTACCAGCGTTTCGATTTTAATCGTAGGGCTTTTCTCACGGATAGCAGTGATGCAGTCAGCAAAGTGCTGAGCGCCACCATCACGCAGATCGTCACGGTCGACTGAGGTGATGACGACATAGCGTAGCGCCATGTCTGCAATTGTCTGAGCCAGTTTTAATGGTTCGTTGGCATCAGGGGCAACCGGACGTCCATGGGCAACGTCACAGAACGGACACCGGCGGGTACAAATTGCGCCGAGGATCATAAAGGTTGCGGTTCCGTGATTGAAACATTCAGCCAGGTTAGGGCAGGAAGCTTCTTCGCACACAGAGTGCAGGCCATTTTTGCGCATTGCTGCTTTGATGCCCTGGATGCGAGTGGAGTCCGCTGGAAGTTTTATTTTCATCCATTCCGGTTTACGCAGCAGGGCTTCGCGCTCTGTTGCCACATTTTTTACCGGGATAAGAGCCATCTTATCGGCATCGCGGTATTTAACACCGCGTTCCATCACAATGGGTTTACTCATAGCGTGCGTGTTCCAGTTGCGAATAACGAAGGAAAGCGTTTCAATTCAAGGGAATGTTGTATTTATCAACTATTTTTGAATTAGTGATACGCAGTATATCATTGAAACGGGCCATAAAGCAGCCTGACAGGCTGGCAAAATGTAAAATAGTTGTTGTTTTGTGCCATTTGCCCAACATTTGCTGTGGCAAAGTATGCCCCGCTTTTCAGACGTCACTTTGATCGTATGACCTGTCATATCCAGGTCCTTCAATGCGCACGTTTAGTCCGATATATATTCATGAGGCGGGTTGCCCAGCAGCGCTAAGATGTTTGCTAACAAGCGAGGGCGGACGCTCTCTGTTGTTGCATTACTATCCCACTGCGATACCTTCGCCATCTCCATCCCGGCATAGCCGCAAGGATTGATGCGCTGGAAAGGTGACAAATCCATATCCACATTTAACGCTAAACCGTGAAATGAACATCCTTTACGGATACGTAACCCTAACGAGCAGATTTTCTTTTCACCAACATAAACGCCTGGCGCGTCGGCTCGCGGGTGAGCGTCGATGCCCATTTCAGCAAGGGTGTTAACAACAGTGTTTTCCAGCAGCGTGACCAGTTCGCGTACACCCAGCTTACGTCGCTTCAGGTTCAACAGAACATACATAACCTGCTGGCCTGGTCCGTGGTATGTCACCTGACCGCCACGGTCGCTCTGGATAACCGGAATATCCCCCGGCATCAGTACGTGCTCTGCTTTACCTGCCTGACCCTGAGTAAAGACAGGATAATGCTCTACCAGCCAGATTTCGTCATGGCTGTTTTCATCGCGGGTATCGGTGAATTCGTGCATGGCCAGAGAGACTGGCTCGTAAGGCTGAAGACCAAGATGGCGGACAAGAATTTTATCCTGATACAAAACGGCATCTCCGTAGATACTCGTCGTCTTTCAAGTGGCAAGTAGGGTGTTGGCGCTAACTCACACCAGTCACTTACTTGAATAAGCTCCCGGGGATTCGCTGTCTTACCGTCTTGCTGCAACTCGAAATTCAGAGTAGAGAATGTAAAAGAGGGGAAAAGTATATCACAGGGGTGGGGGAGAGAGGTTACCCGAGCGGAGTGCTCCGGGTAACCGACAGGCTTTTACAGCACCATACGAACGATGTCGATATTGCCTAATTCTTCGTACAGTGTTTCAACCTGCTCAATGTGCGTAGCAGTGATCGTAATAGAGACCGAGTGGTAGTTGCCTTTGCTGCTCGGTTTTACCGTTGGGGAGTAATCACCTGGCGCATGGCGCTGTACCACTTCAACCACCTGATCAACCAGCTCAGGCAACGCCTGCCCCATTACTTTGTAAGTAAATGGAGTAGGGAATTCAAGCAGTTCGTTAAGTTTGGTTTTCATGTCAGCTCCGGCGTTACATCAAAAAATAATAACTCCCACGCTGAGTGGGAGTTATCTGGATACCTAGTATATGGGGACGTAAATCACACTTTCAAGTGTTCAATTTTTAGCCAAACCAGTGATGGAACATTAATTTAATGTAATCAATGATTTTACCAAAGAAGTTACCTTCCGGGATTTCCTGCAGTACAACCAGTGGACGTTGTTCAATGGTTTTCCCATCCAGCTGGAAGTTAATAGTGCCGACAACCTGGTTTTTCTGCAGCGGAGCATGCAGTTCAGTTGTATTCAGAACATAGCTCGCTTTCAGGTCTTTCATACGGCCGCGCGGAATAGTCAGGTAGACATCTTTATCAACGCCTAACGATGCACGATCGGTATTACCAAACCAGGCTGGTTCAGAAGCGAACTCTTTACCGACTTTCAGCGGATTTACGGTTTCAAAGAAACGGAAGCCCCAGGTTAGCAGTTTTTTGCTTTCGGTTTCACGGCCTTTATAGGTGCGACCACCCATGACTGCGGAGATCAGACGCATCTGACCTTCGGTTGCCGATGCCACGAGGTTATAACCAGCCTTATCGGTGTGACCGGTTTTAATCCCGTCAACATTCAGGCTGTTATCCCACAGCAGACCGTTACGGTTTAGCTGACGGATGCCGTTAAAAGTGAACTCTTTTTCTTTATAGATAGAGTATTCATTAGGCACGTCGCGGATCAGTGCCTGACCAATCAACGCCATATCGCGTGCAGAGCTGTACTGACCTTCAGCATCCAGGCCATGAACGGTCTGGAAGTGGGTGTTTTTCAGCCCCAGTGCATTCACATAGCTGTTCATCAGACCGACGAAAGCATCCTGGCTACCGGCAGAGAAATCGGCCATTGCTACACAGGCATCGTTACCTGATTGCAGGTTAATCCCACGGATCAGCTGTGAAACGGGAACCTGCATACCCGGCTTGAGGAACATCAGGGATGAACCTTTAAATACCGGGTTTCCTGTAGCCCAAGCGTCATTGCCGACGGTGACCAGATCGGTTTCTTTGAACTTGCCTGCTTTCATTGCCTGGCCGATGACGTAGCTGGTCATCATTTTGGTCAGGCTGGCGGGATCGCGGCGTGTGTCAGCATTTTGTTCTGCCAGAACTTTGCCTGAATTGTAATCGATCAGGATATACGACTCCGCATCGATCTGCGGAACGCCCGGGATCATGGTTTTGATATTCAGGTCATCGGCATGGGCAGCAGAGAGAGAGGCTGCGCAGAGAGCCGCGGTGAGCGCCATGCGCTGCACGAAACGAGCGGAAAAAGTGGTCTTCATGGTCTGAACTACGACGTCCGTGATGAAATTAAAAAAAGTGCCCTACTATAGCAAATGCGTAACTTACAGGCATCCGACTTTCCGCGTGACTTTGTTAATGTCATTTACAGAAATTGACAACTCGGATACCTGGTTTACGTTACTACACGCCGGTGATGAAGGACTGTAATTGTGCTTCGGATTGAAGACGTTGCTGCAACGTAGAGGCTTCAGCTTTGCTGGCGAACGGCCCCATCTGAATACGCCAAACGGCACCGTTTTGTACCACACGGCCCGGAACGCCAAACTGCTGGCTTAAACGTTTCTGATACTGCTGCGCGCGGCTCTGCTCACTGACGGCACCAACCTGAACCACATAACGCCCGTTGGCTGTTGCCGCAGGAGTGACGGCGGCAGCGGGAGCGGATACCGGAGCGGTTGAGGTGACTGGCGTAGCGACAGTGGGCTGTGGAGCAGGCGTTGGTTCGCTGCCTTCCAGCACACCAGCGGCGAGCGTCGTTGGTGCACCGAGGAAACCACCGCTATTAACCGGCGCGCCGGTTGGGTCATCGCTTTTCAGCGTTGAATTACTGATAGGGCGGATATCCGTTTGCGGCTGACCTGCATCCGGCGCGGAAGGCATACCGCCACCACCGCTCAAATCTGGACGTGAGGGCAGGGCGTATGTTTGTTTCGCAACAGTCGTACAAGCCATGCCGGGTCCTGACAAAGAACCATCCGGCGCGACGATAATAGGATCTACGCGCACTTTGGTGTTGTTCGAGGTGTTCAGGCGATCGGCGGATGCACGCGAAAGAGATATGATGCGATCGTTACCATAAGGGCCGCGATCGTTAATGCGCACCACGATCATCCTGCCATTGGCCAGGTTAGTTACCCGGGCATAGCTTGGGATCGGTAGTGTCGGATGCGCCGCAGTCAACTGCATCGGATCGAACGCTTCCCCTGAAGCGGTTAAATTGCTACCAGGTTCCGCGTCGTAAATAGCAGCCAGACCGGCCTGACTGAAGCGAGAGGGATCCTGGACTATCTTGTAACTCTTACCGTCACGCTGATAATCCTGATTCGCCGTCGGGTTCAGGGGTTCAAAGCGCGGATCGGCCCCGCTGATTTCAACAATCGGACCATTACACACCGCAGGCTGCGGCGCGACAGCAACCTGTTGCTGACCATCATCATTCGAACATGCCGCGAGCATTCCTGCTGCGATGCAGATTCCAAGCCACTGCTTACGCATTGCGTACCCCTTACACGCTTTTCGACAACATTTTTCTATGGGTGTGGATCGACATGACAATCCCGAACCCGGCCATCAGCACTATCAGTGCAGAGCCTCCGTAACTGACCAGTGGGAGTGGAACCCCTACAACGGGCAGAATACCGCTCACCATACCAATATTTACGAAGACATAAACGAATAATATCAACATTAAACCGCCAGCCATGACGCGACCAAAGGTCGTTTGCGCTCGGGCAGCGATCCATAATCCGCGCATAATCAGCAGAATGTACAGCGTCAGCAGTATTAATATCCCGACCAGGCCAAGCTCTTCGGCTAAAACGGCAAAGATAAAGTCCGTATGACGCTCGGGTAAAAACTCCAGCTGTGACTGCGTTCCGTGTAGCCAGCCTTTACCGCGCAGACCGCCGGAACCAATAGCAATTTTAGACTGAATAATGTGATAACCCGCACCCAGCGGATCGGTTTCTGGATCGAGAAGCATCATTACACGCTGGCGCTGGTAATCATGCATCAGGAAGAACCAGAGTATCGGGATAAACGCTGCGACCAGTACAACGGCGACGCCGATTAAACGCCAGCTTAAGCCTGACAGGAACAGAACGAACAAACCGGAAAGGGCAACCAGGATAGAGGTTCCCAGGTCAGGTTGCGCGGCAACCAGCAAGGTAGGCATGAAAATCAATACCAGCGCAATGGCGGTATTCTTCAGCGATGGCGGACAAACATCACGGTTAATAAAGCGAGCCACCATCAGTGGAACGGCAATCTTGGCAATTTCAGAGGGTTGAAAACGCACGATGCCCAAATCGAGCCAACGCTGCGCGCCTTTGGAAATCGCGCCGAATGCATCCACCGCGACCAGCAGGATGATACAGATGATATAGAGATAGGGCGCCCAGCCTTCATAAACCCTGGGGGGGATTTGCGCCATTACCACCATGATCACCAGACCCATCGCGATCTGGCCTACCTTGCGCTCCATCATGCCAATATCCTGGCCGCTGGCGCTCCAGATAACCAGCGAGCTGTAAACCAGCAGCGCCAGCAAAATGAGTAACATAGTGGGATCGATATGAATTTTATCCCAGAATGTCTTTTTGTTCGGATTATCCGTCACGATTATTGGTCCTCAGCTGCTGCAACCGCTGGGTTTTCCGCAGGCAGATTGGTGTTGTTGTCGCCCAACATAATGTGGTCAAGGATCTGGCGCATGAGCGTACCTACAGCCGGACCGGCACCACCGTTTTCGAGGATCATCGCGACGGCGACCTCAGGTTTATCGTAGGGCGCGAATGCCGTCATCAGCTTATGGTCGCGTAAACGTTCGGCGATTTTATGCGCATTATAGGTTTCGTTGGCTTTTAGACCAAAGACCTGCGCAGTACCGGATTTCGCGGCAATTTTGTACGGTGCGCCAGCAAAATATTTGTGTGCGGTACCGTTGGGGCGGTTCGCTACGCCGTACATACCGTCTTTGGCGATTTCCCAGTAACCGGAGTGAATGTCACCGACGGGAGGTTCATGCGGCTGTACCCACGGCACTTGCTTGCCGTTTTCCGCTGTGCTCATCAGCAGATGTGGGACTTTGACCATGCCGTCATTGATAAGGATCATCAGCGCCTTACTCATCTGGATAGGGGTTGCTGTCCAGTAGCCCTGACCGATACCGACCGGAATTGTATCACCCTGGTACCACGGCTTTTTAAACCGTTTTTGCTTCCATTCGCGGGTAGGCATGTTACCTGCGCGCTCTTCGGCGAGATCGATGCCAGTGTAATGGCCGTAGCCAAATTTACTCATCCACTCCGAAAGTCGATCTATCCCCATATCATAGGCGATTTGATAGAAAAACGTATCTGCCGACTCTTCCAGAGAGCGGGTGATATTCAGATGACCATGGCCCCACTTTTTCCAGTCACGGTAGCGTTTTTCAGAGCCGGGCAACTGCCACCAGCCTGGATCGAACAGGCCGGTATTACGGGTAATCACGCCCGCGCTTAACGCGGAAACCGCCACGTAAGGTTTAACCGTTGAAGCAGGGGGGTAAACACCTTGCGTCGCGCGGTTAACCAACGGGGTATTGGGATCGTTAAGTAACCCTGAATAATCTTTACTGGAGATACCATCTACAAACAGGTTAGGATCGTAGCTGGGCATTGAAACCAGCGCCAGTACACCACCGGTGCGCGGGTCTGTTACGACAACGGCGGCGCGGCTACCCGCCAGCAGCGTTTCGATATACTGCTGAAGCTTCAAATCAAGCGTGAGATAAATATCATGCCCGGCCTGCGGTGCGACCTCTTTTAACTGGCGAATGACGCGACCACGGTTGTTTACTTCAACTTCTTCATAACCGGTCTGGCCGTGAAGTACATCTTCGTAATAGCGCTCGATACCCAGTTTGCCAATATCGTGGGTGGCAGCATAGTTGGCCAGCTTGCCGTCTTTATCCAGGCGTTCAACGTCTTTATCGTTGATCTTTGATACGTAGCCAATAACGTGAGTCAGCGCTGAGCCGTAGGGATAGTAACGGCGTTTGTAGCCTTTTACTTCGACGCCAGGAAAACGGTACTGATTAACGGCGAATCGCGCCACCTGCACTTCCGTCAGGTTTGTTTTCACTGGGATTGAAGTGAAGCGATGGGAACGTGAACGCTCTTTCTTAAAGGCGGCAATATCGTCGTCATTCAGATCAACCACGCTCCGTAGCGCGTCCAGCGTTTGCTGAACGTTATCGACCTTCTCCGGCATCATTTCTATTTGATAGATGGTGCGGTTTAGGGCGAGGGGAATGCCGTTGCGGTCATAAATGATGCCGCGGCTGGGCGCGATAGGCACCAGTTTGATACGGTTTTCGTTTGAGCGGGTCTGATAATCAGTGAAACGAACGATTTGCAGATTATAAAGGTTGGCGATCAGCACACCGGTGAGCAGCAAAATCCCCAAAAAAGCAACCAGCGCCCGACGCACAAACAGCGCGGACTCAGCCGTATAGTCGCGAAAAGAATTCTGTAGTTTCATCCGCTGCTTAATCTACTCAAGACTCAATGATCACTCACGGTGATATGGATGGTTGGTGGTAATGCTCCACGCCCTGTATAGACTCTCTGCTACCAGTACCCGAACAAGCGGGTGAGGAAGGGTTAATGCAGAGAGTGACCAGCTTTGTTCCGCTGCGGCTTTACAGGCTGGGGACAGTCCTTCCGGTCCGCCAATCAGGAGACTGACATCACGACCATCCAGTTTCCAGCGTTCCAGCTCGGTTGCCAGCTGTGGCGTATCCCAGGGTTTTCCGGGAATATCGAGGGTGACGATGCGATTTTTGCCTGCGGCAGCCAGCATCTGTTCACCCTCTTTGTCGAGAATGCGTTTTATATCCGCGTTCTTGCCGCGTTTTCCTGCCGGGATTTCGATAAGCTCAAAGGGCATGTCTTTTGGAAACCGGCGGAGATACTCCGTAAACCCGGTTTGCACCCAGTCAGGCATTTTTGTACCCACAGCGACAAGTTGCAGCTTCACGCATTAACTCCAGAGTTTTTCCAGTTCGTACAGGCGACGGCTCTCTTCCTGCATAACGTGGACAATCACATCGCCGAGGTCAACAACGATCCAGTCAGCTACGTTCTCGCCTTCTACGCCAAGCGGCAACAGGCCAGCTGCGCGGGATTCCTGAACAACGTGGTCAGCGATAGACATGACATGGCGGCTGGACGTGCCAGTGCAGATAATCATGCAGTCAGTGATACTGGATTTGCCCTGAACGTCTAAGGCGATGATGTCTTGACCTTTCAGGTCATCAATTTTGTCGATTACAAAATCCTGGAGTGCTTTACCCTGCAAGTGTTCCCCCTGGGTGAAAAGAGTTAAAAACGTCTGTTAGTATACCTGAACCAGAGGCGATATCGGGACAAATGTCTCCGAAAGCGCTTTTGAAGTGCGCTATCATCCCACCCCACGCAACAGAATGCATCGCCATTTTTGTAAAACAATTTCTGCAAAGCTCTGAAGGGCGGGAAAAGTCAGGCTGCGGAGAATAGCAGCCTGTCATGGGGTGTCAATGGGCGAAAGGCTCCTGAGCAGAAAAAACAGAGCTTTCACTCACCTTCGTGCCAAACTGCCCGGCTATTCAGGACTTTCAGCACGGCAAAATTGTCACAGAAATCAATCGCGCTCCAGCAACCTTGTTCGACGCGAAAATGCCACATTGACGCCGCAGGCATTGACAGAAGACGGGCGATCAACACGCTCAAAACACCCTGATGGCTGACCACAAGCAGGTTCTCGCTTTCTTTATAATCAGCCAGTTGTGCAATAAACCGTTCAACGCGTTGTGAAAACGCCTGAAATCCTTCGCCATTGGTCGGCGTTGCATTTTTCCAGTCGTTACACCATATGGCGTAATTCTCTGCGTCCTCACGCGCAAGGTCGCGATGATGACGCATTTCCCAGTCGCCAAAGAACATCTCGTTTAGCTCAGGCATAATACGTAGCGGAACATCGCGATCCGCCAGGATCAACTGTGTCGTATGGCGAGCTCGCTCAAGTTCACTGCACAGCACGTGTTCAACAGGAACGTTGCGTAACAGCGTCGATAACGTTTTGGCCTGAGCAATTCCCCGCTCAGTCAACGACGTAGGCGCATGGCCGCTGTATAATCCGGCCACATTGGCTTCGGTTTCTCCGTGGCGTACTAACCAAAGTCTCATTGTTTCCTCGTGAGGCTATTCGCACAAAATATGATGTTTGCCCTGATTGCGCAGAGATTTTTCAATAAAATACTCTTTTTTAAGTGGAGCGGCACGATGTCTTTATTGAAGAGCGCGCATGGTGGGAACACACGAGAAGCCGCAGCATTGTTGGGCATCCCGCCTGAGCAATTGCTGGATTTTAGCGCGAATATTAATCCGCTGGGTATGCCAGCAAGTTTAAAACGCGCGCTGATCGACAATTTGGATTGCGCTGAACGTTACCCGGATGTCGAATACGCCCATCTGCACGCTGCACTGGCAGAGCATCACCACATTCCGTCCTCGTGGATCCTCGCCGGAAACGGTGAAACAGAGTCAATCTTTACGCTGGTTAATAGCCTGAAGCCGCGCAATGCGATGATCGTTATCCCCGGATTTGCTGAATACCGCCGGGCGCTGCAATGGGGTGAATGCGCAATACATGAATTTGCGTTGCGTGAAGAAGACGGCTGGCAGCTTACTAATGCCATTCTCGATGCGTTAACGCCGCAACTGGACTGCCTTTTTCTCTGTACGCCCAACAACCCTACCGGGCTGTTGCCTGATAACCACCTGCTACAAGAGATTGCAAAACGTTGTGAAACCCTCGGAATTGCCCTGATCCTTGATGAAGCGTTTATTGATTTTATTGCTGGTGAGCAGGGATTCATCCCGCTGTTGCAAGCGAATCCACATATTTGGGTACTGCGCTCACTAACCAAGTTTTATGCGATCCCTGGACTGCGTTTGGGGTATCTGATCAACAGCAATGAGCAGGCCGTCGCGCACATGCGCAGTCGGCAAATGCCCTGGTCAATCAATGCATTTGCCGCCCTGGCGGGAGAGATGATCCTGCGGGATAGCGCCTATCAACAGGCAACATGGAAATGGCTGGAGCAAGAAGGGAAGCGTTTTGATCAGCAGTTGAAAAATCAGCCCGGTTTAACGGTTTATCCTGGTCTGGCAAATTATCGCCTGTTGCGTTGCGATCGGGCTGGTATTGATCTGCAAAGATCGCTACTCGAGCAGCATATTTTGATCCGCAGTTGCGCTAACTACCCGGGGCTGGATGCGCGTTATTACCGGGTAGCTGTTCGTGGAGAGGAGGAGAATAACCGTCTGCTGGCGGCATTAAGCCTCACGCTTAACGGTACAGCCCTTGCTGATTGATATAGTCCAGAACGGAACCGGGCAATAAGTCGTCGCATGGCTCGCCCTTTTCGATACGCTCGCGAATAAGCGTGGCGGAAATATTGAACCACGGCGTTTCTGCCAGGTAAATCTTTCCTGAGGGAAGGTTGTGTAAGTCATCTGGCGTGTGGGTCAGATGACGTTCCAGCCATTGTTGATGCCGTTCCTGAACCATTTCCAGCGGATACCCCGGACGTCGACATACGATGAGGTGGGTATTGTCCAGGATGGTGTCGGAGTCGTGCCAGGAAGGGAAGGTGAGCAGCGAGTCCTGACCAATAATAAAGGCCAGCGGAACCTCCGGACCTTGCTCCGCGCGCCACTCTTTTAGCGTCTGTGCGGTATAGGAGGCGGTATCACGTTTCAATTCACGTTCATCCAGGATAAACAATGGCTTATCGGCGATTGCCAGTTCAACCATATGCTTACGCTGTGCACTGGAGGCCTCAGGTTGTGCACGATGGGGCGGCACATTATTAGGCATGATGATGACCCGGGAAAGGCCAATCAGATTAGCCAGAATTTCAACGGGTTTAAGATGACCATAATGCACCGGATCAAAGGTGCCACCGAACAGAGCCTGCAATGATTTCATATCAACCATCAATAAATACATCGGCCAGTGGTTTATGGCACAGCAAAAGGGAAAGTCCCTCAAGCTCAGCCCATACTGACTGACCGTAGTCTTGTTTAAGCGTTATTTCCGTACGTGTTAGCAGCGTCACTGCCTGACGTAGCTGCTCAGGAGACAGCCGATTTAGCGCATCTCCCATCATGCCACGACGATTTTGCCACACCCGATGTTTATCAAACAACGTGCGTAACGGCGTATGGGTAGACTGGCGTTTAAGATTTACCAGCAGCAATAGTTCACGCTGCAGAGTTCGCAGCAGAATGACCGGTTCACTACCTTCAAGGCGCAACTGCTGCAAAATGTGCAACGCGCGTTTGCTTTTGCCCATCAGCAGCGCATCCACCCAGTGGAAGGGGGTAAAGTGCGCGGCATCGTTAACGGCTTGCTCCACGCGCGGAAGCGTGAGTTTGCCATCGGGCCAGAGTAATGATAATCGATCCAGCGCCTGTGCCAGCGCTAACAGATTGCCTTCATAGCAATAGCACAATAGCTGGTTGGCGGCGTCATCCAGTTGCAGGTTATTTTGCTTCGCCCTTGCAGCAACCCAGCGCGGAAGCTGTGCCTGCTCTGGTGTCTGGCAACTGATCTGGACCGCATTGCTTGCCAGTCCGCTATACCATGCGGCATTTTCCTGCGCTTTGGTCAGCTTATTGCCGCGAACAATCAGCAGCAGATCGTCATGGAGCAGGGTGACGAGCGTGGCAAGCTGTTCGTTAATCGCTGCATTTGGACCATTTTCGGGCAACTGCAGGAGCAAGGTCTGACGGCTGGCAAACAGGCTCATTGCCTGGCACAGTGAAAAAATAGCGCCCCAGTCGGTGCTGGTGTCGATGGTGAAAGCGTGGTGTTCTTCGAACCCTTGCGTAGCGGCAGCCAGACGAATCGCGTCCTGGCTTTCCTGTAACAGGAGGGGATCGTTGCCCAGTAGTAAATACGCCGCGCGCAGCCCTTCTTTGAGCTGTGCGCGGAGTTGTTCAGGGTACAACTTGAGCATCAGTTACCCAGCGTGGTGGAAACACGCGCCGGAGAAGATGCTGGCGCTGCTGTTTTCGTCACCGCAGGCTGTACATCATCACTGGATGACTGAGCATCGGCGATATGTACGCTTGGCAGCTTACGAATCAACTGTTCGGCTGCTTTGTCATACATCTCTTTGATGATCATATCCTGCTCGTTATCCTTCGCCAGTGCCGCTTGTGGGTTGTCAAAGAACGAACGATAGACTTTAGCGCTGATCGGATAAATATCATGTCCAGGGATCAATACCGAGGCATTGACTGACATCACCATCTGGTATTCAGCCGTTTGACCGTTCTGGAACACAGACGCCGTATCCTGAGAGATGCTGACCGTACCAAGACGTAAGGACGTGACATCTTTACGCATTGAACCGTCTTCAAGCAACTCCACGCCGTTAAGACGCAGCTGATTACGTACCGCGCGGCTTAAGGGGCCGTTCGGATCGCCTGAGTTCAGAATCATAGTTTTCATCGTGGGGGGCACCTGCGTGGTACTACGCAGATGCCAGCCACACCCGGCGGTGACCAGCACCACCAGGGATAACAACAATGTTGTCAGATGTCGCACGCTTCCTCCCGCGCTTAGCCAACGACCAGATTGAGGAGTTTACCTGGTACATAAATCACTTTACGTACGGTAACGCCATCAAGATATTTTGCCACCAGGTGTTCCTGGCCAGCACGTTCACGAACCTGCTCTTCAGTGGCGTTTACCGGAACGGTGATTTTGCCACGTACTTTACCGTTAACCTGGACAACAACCAGCGTAGAGTCTTCGACCATTGCGCTTTCGTCAGCAACAGGCCATGGCGCGTTGTCGATATCGCCTTCGCCTTTCAGCGCTTGCCACAAGGTGAAGCAAACGTGAGGGGTGAACGGGTTCAGCATACGTACAACGGCCAGCAACGCTTCCTGCATCAGGGCGCGGTCCTGTTCGTCTTCGGTCGGTGCTTTCGCAAGCTTGTTCATCAGTTCCATAATTGCCGCAATCGCGGTGTTAAAGGTCTGACGACGGCCGATATCATCGGTAACTTTAGCAATAGTTTTGTGAACGTCACGGCGCAGAGCTTTCTGATCTTCGCTCAGGCTTTCAACGTTCAGGCTGGCAACATCACCCCTGGAGGTGTGCTCATAAACCAGTTTCCAGACACGTTTCAGGAAGCGGTTTGCCCCTTCAACGCCAGATTCCTGCCATTCCAGGGTCATATCAGCCGGAGAGGCAAACATCATAAACAGACGTACGGTGTCCGCGCCGTAACGCTCAACCATCACCTGCGGGTCGATACCGTTGTTTTTAGACTTGGACATTTTGCTCATGCCGGTATACACCAGCTCATGACCTTCCGCGTCCTTCGCTTTAACGATACGGCCTTTTTCGTCGCGCTCAACGATCGCGTCAACCGGAGAAACCCAGTTACGTTCGCCGTTTGCACCAACGTAGTAGAAGGCATCTGCCAGCACCATGCCCTGACACAGCAACTGTTTCGCTGGTTCGTCAGAGTTCACCATGCCCGCGTCACGCATCAGTTTGTGGAAGAAGCGGAAGTAGAGCAGGTGCATGATGGCGTGTTCAATACCGCCAATGTAGATGTCAACCGGCAGCCAGTAGTTCGCGGCTTTAGAGTCCAGCATGCCTTCCTGATACTGCGGGCAGGTATAGCGCGCGTAGTACCATGAAGATTCCATAAAGGTGTCGAAGGTGTCAGTTTCACGCAGCGCAGGCATACCGTTAACGGTGGTTTTCGCCCACTCAGGATCGGCTTTGATCGGGCTGGTGATACCGTCCATGACCACGTCTTCCGGCAGAATAACCGGCAGTTGATCTTCCGGGGTTGGCAGTACGGTGCCATCTTCCAGAGTAACCATCGGGATCGGCGCGCCCCAGTAACGCTGACGGGAAACACCCCAGTCGCGCAGACGGTAGTTGACTTTGCGCTCACCAACCCCTTTAGCGACCAGTTCGTCGGCAATGGCGTTGAACGCGTCTTCAAAGGACAGACCGTCAAATTTACCTGAGTTGAACAGCACGCCTTTTTCAGTCAGAGCCTGTTCGGACAGATCCGGTTCTGAACCGTCAGCAGCCAGAATGACCGGCTTAATGTTCAGACCGTATTTGGTGGCAAATTCGTAGTCGCGCTGATCGTGGCCAGGAACGGCCATTACAGCACCCGTGCCGTATTCCATCAGCACGAAGTTCGCTGCCCATACCGGGATCTCTTCGCCAGTCAGCGGGTGAATCGCTTTAAAGCCAGTGTTGACGCCTTTCTTCTCCATGGTTGCCATTTCGGCTTCGGCAACCTTGGTGTTGCGGCATTCGTCGATGAAAGCCGCCAGTTCCGGATTGTTTGCCGCCGCTTTCTGCGCCAGCGGGTGACCCGCTGCAACCGCCAGGTAAGTGGCACCCATAAAGGTGTCCGGGCGGGTGGTGTAAACGGTGAGCGTGTTGTCATAACCGGTGACATCGAAGGTGATTTCCACGCCTTCAGAACGACCGATCCAGTTACGCTGCATCGTTTTCACTGTGTCAGGCCAGTGATCCAGGTTATCCAGGTCGCGCAACAGTTCGTCAGCGTAAGCGGTGATTTTGATAAACCACTGTGGGATCTCTTTACGCTCAACTTTGGTATCGCAGCGCCAGCAGCAACCGTCGATAACCTGCTCGTTCGCCAGTACGGTTTGGTCGTTCGGGCACCAGTTGACCGCAGAGGTTTTCTTGTACACCAGGCCTTTTTTATACAGCTCGGTGAAAAACTTCTGTTCCCAGCGGTAATATTCCGGGGTGCAGGTCGCCAGCTCGCGGCTCCAGTCATAACCGAAGCCCAGCATTTTGAGCTGGTTTTTCATGTAGGCGATGTTGTCGTACGTCCATGGTGCCGGGGCAGTGTTGTTTTTAACCGCCGCGCCTTCAGCTGGCAGGCCGAACGCATCCCAACCAATGGGCTGCAGGACGTTTTTGCCCAGCATACGCTGGTAACGGGCAATCACGTCACCGATGGTGTAGTTACGTACGTGGCCCATGTGTAGTCGACCAGAAGGATAGGGAAGCATAGACAGGCAGTAATACTTCTCTTTGCTCTCGTCTTCGGTAACTTCAAATGTGCGCTTCTCATCCCAGTGAAGCTGTACTTTGGATTCTATCTCTTCCGGGCGGTATTGCTCTTGCATGGCAGCCAGTGGTCCTGTTTTCAATACAGCTACAAACGTAGCTTTAGATGTGGTGTTTCAGATCCGCATAGCATAGCCCAAACGCCCGCGTCAAAACAGCCTTTCGCGCATTCAGCATTGAATTCTCGCAAGGATAAATCTTGCACGAATTTACATACTCTGTGGACAGTCTTGCAAAGCGTTTCGTAAATAACGTCTATTATTATAGACAGTTAACGACCCAGGAGGCGAAGCGATGAACAAGGTTGCTCAATATTACCGTGAACTGGTGGCGTCACTTAGCGAACGTCTGCGCAATGGCGAACGCGACATTGATGCGCTGGTAGACCAGGCGCGCCAGCGCGTTATGCAGACCGGGGAGTTAACGCGAACCGAAATCGATGAGCTGACGCGGGCGGTCAGGCGCGATCTGGAAGAGTTTGCGCTGAGTTATGAAGAGAGTCTCGACGAGGAGACTGACAGCGTCTTTATGCGAGTGATTAAAGAGAGCATCTGGCAGGAGCTGGCGGATATTACTGATAAAACGCAGCTGGAGTGGCGTGAGGTATTCCAGGATCTGAGCCATCACGGCGTGTATCACAGCGGTGAAGTGGTGGGGCTGGGCAATCTGGTGTGCGAGAAATGTCATTATCATCTGGCGGTGTACACGCCGGACGTGCTGCCGTTATGCCCGAAGTGCGGGCATGACCAATTCCAGCGGCGGCCATTTGAGCCGTAATGCGGCGTAAAAAATGGCCCGGATACTCTCCGGGCCATATGTTTTATACGAGGGGACGCTAACCGGGTTCAGGGAACAATCAGCGTCATGTAAATATTGGTTCTGACATTTCCCGGTACCGCCGCCGACTGGTCGGTCAGATAGGTTAATTTCCCGGCAAAGGTTAACACGATAGAATCATCGCTTCCGCTCGCGGCCGGTAGCGTGTAAGCAGCGAGATTGCGAATCGCACCGTCACTAATATCCCCTCCCGTGCCCATCACCTTCATTTGTACCCCGACGCCTTTCGCCGGATTCTCACCATACGCATCATCCAGCTCATTGGCGAAAACAGTGCCATTATCGCCGTCAACCATTTCGCCTTCAAAACGGATAATAGCCCCGTTGCCATCCGGACCGTTTTTCACACAGTCCCCGGTTATGGTGAGCGTGCTGTTGTTAAATGAGACCCAATTAAAGGTTGGCTGTATTGCCACCTCGCCCATATCGAGATTCATAATTTCTACATTGCCCTTAATTTCACAGGAGGCCTTAATCACCCCAGTGACGCTGATGGGAATATCGACACTCTCCCCCTTTTGCATATACGCCCCACCCATAAACTCCCCAGCCGCCAGGGGCAGACAACTGACCCACAGAAGAAGCGCAGCGCCAGAGTATTTGAATAAATAATTGTTCATAGCGTGTCCCTCGCGCATTACTGAATTTTAATGTTCAACACCGCAGTGGATTGAAACTGGCCGGGTTTTATGTCGCCAAATCGGTAGTAGTAGGCGTAGAGCTTAAACACAAGCTTCGGTGAGACAGAGTCGATATCGCCATCCCGCAAATAGATCGGTTGGCCGAATATCACATCGACTTTGTTCTCTTCGCTCGTATTTCCATCCTCAGTAATGTTGTACTGGAATGTGGCGCCGAGCCCCTCTGTGTAACCGTCACCTTTTACTGAATCCAGAACGTTATCCATCCCCGGATGAAGATTGCCCGTATCACTGATTGTGAATTGCACATTCAGATCGCTGTCGCACCTAATAGGTCCTATCGATTGACGTACCTTCGTTGAGCTAAGCCTTCCAAGACCACCGTGTTCGCCTGGGTCCTCTGCCAAATGGTTGGCCATGGCGGTTCGCATAGTAAAGCTAAGCTCCGATGTTGATGGTACATTGCATGTTGCAACAGCACGGGAGCCGCCGCTAATACCAAAGATAACCGATTCAGAAGGGGTACCCTCCTCTCCCCCAGCTCCCCCAGCGCGCAATTTAAGTATGGGTTGCTCGCTAAAAACCCCGCCTTTTGGGTCCTTTGGGCCAATAGCCAAAAACTCATACTTCGGGTATTTGGCAACAGTGAAGTACCGAGGTAGGGTGTCCTCTGAGGCAGGAATCTCCCAACGCCTGGAGGTAAATGACCCGTTGGTTAACACCACGTCCTTTTCCATACCGGAAAAGTTATTCATTGCAATATCCGCCGTAAGCTTCACCCCGATGCCGGAAATCGACGTTTGCTGCGCATCGTACACCCCCGCAGGGGCGTAGGAGGACACCATCTCCAGCTCTATCCACCCGCCATCTTTATTACACTTGACACTACCGGCAAAGCCGTCACCCACTTCATATGAGACTATCCCCGGGCTCGGCTCGTCGTACTTGTTATAATCCAGCCACACCCCCCCATAAAATAAGCCTGCATCTGATACCGGATCAATCTGACAGTCCGCCAACGCGCTCTGGGAGCATCCTACTGCCAGCGCGCCCACCATGAGTAAAACCAGCTTCCCTTTCATTATTTACATTCTCCTTTGGCCATCGTTACCCCGGTGACCGGCGGTGTCGCCGCACTGTGGTACACCATGCGACAGGATTGATTATTGCCCCACTTCGCCAGCAGCGTGGTGTTATCACTCAGCCCTGCGAGGTACACCTCGCCGTCATTACCGACAATCGCGCTTTGCCCGGCGCCGCTTTCCTGCGTCACCATCGCACCAAACGGCACTACGCTGCCGTTGCTGCGCAGCAAGGTAACCAGCGCTCTTTCACCGACATTTGCCTTGTATTCTGCCCGCACCAGCGCGCCTCGCGTTGGCACCAGCGTCTGGCTGGTTTCTGTCAGATCGATATCTTCCGGCAGCGTTTCGGTATCCAGATTCACTTCGTTTTCACGGTATGGCGTCATGGTGTTCACCACCGTATACCCCCGGAAGTCAGTACGAACCCCGTCGTTATTCGCTACCCGCACACCGGACGCTCCTGGAATTTTCACCAGCGCGTTGGTTTCACCCAGCTCCTGTGCCAGCGTTACCCCGTTGGCGTGAGCGATCACCGACCCCGACATACCGTAGTCGGTCCTTTTGCTATAATCATCGTAACTGTAGCCGCCCTGAACCGTACCGTAGGTCCCGTTGTAGGTTGCGCGCAGGCTGCCGTTATAGGTGTTATCGTCGTCGTCAACGTCGACGTAACCTTGTTGCACACTCCAGTTCAGCGCGTCGCCTTCCAGGGCATAGCCGCTAAGTGTGGCAGAGTGAACCGTGTCGCCACCTTTGGTTGAGTTCATGCTGTAGGTCGCCCATGACTTCGGCAGCAGTTTTTCCAGCGGTACGGAGATACTCAGCGAGAAGACTTCATCTTTGCTGTAGCGTTCGCGCCGGTCATAGGATTGGGTGTTCTTGTTGTAGCTGTAGCCCAGGCTGTAGCTCACCGCGCGCCAGTGGTTGTTCCAGCTTACCCGCCAGGAGTTCATCTGTTGCCCGGTGTTCCAGTAATCCTCGCGTACCAGCGAGCCGGATATTGAACCAAAGTTACCGCCAAACGGTTGGCTCAGGCTGATTTCACCCCGGTTACGACGCCGGTCAGGAAGGATAGGGCCGCTGTTACCCCAGGTATCGAGGATGTCCGCCATCTCATAGTAACCGTCACTGTTGTAGCGGTATCCTGCCATGGTGAGGGTTGTGCCCGTTTCCTGGATAGATTTGCTGTAGCGAATGCGTGATGATTGCCCGCTCTCTTTTACCTCTTCATCAATCGGTTCTTCTGGCGTACCCCAGGATTGCGTGACATCCACAGACAGCGCCCCCCAGCCCCCCATATTTTTACCCAGCCCAATGGCCAGCGACTGGTAATGGCTGGCGAACTGCCCACCGCCGTACAGGGTTAGCCCCCAGGGCAGGCCGTAGCTCGCCGAGGCCTGGGTAAACGACGTTTCATTCACCCCTGAATCATCCGGGCGATAGCGCCCGGTGGTTATTGCATAATCCAGCGTGCCTTCACGCTGCAGGTTGGCCAACGATGCGTACGGCACGACAAAGTTCTGTTCTGAGCCATCCTGCTCTTTTACCGTAACGTATAAATCCCCGGAGCCGCCCGTTGAGTACAAGTCCTTGATGGAGAATGCACCCGCAGAGACATAATTCTGATAAATAACGTAATTGTTTTGCCGGACGATAATCTGCGCGTTAGTACGGGCAATCCCCTGTACTACCGGTGCGTAGCCACGCTGCGAGTCGGGCCGCATGCTATCGTCGCTTTCGATTTGCGCACCGGTAAACGGCACACTGGTAAACACATCGGAATTGGTCATGCTCTCGCCAAGGGTCAGTTGGCTACCCCAGGCCGGAATATTGCGCTGGGCATACGTGTACGCAGAATCCCATTCCTCGCTGCCGTCGTCATTGTGGTTCCACGTCGAGTAGTTGCGGATACGCCAGGCACCGATATTCATCCCCGGCCGCAGGTTGGCGTACCGGCTATCAGATATGTCGCCGCCGTGTCGCTGGCGGGTTTCATCGCCGGTGAAGTCATAGTTGAGGATCAGCGCGTTGATACCTTCATCCCAGTCTTCCGGTGGAATATATCCCCGGATGTCGTTGGCCAGCGCTGCCTGCGGAACGCTTATCTGTAATTGCTGTTTATTAAAATCAAAGAGGGTGGAGAGGCTTTTAATCGCCAGCAGATTCGCGCAGTCATTGCCTTTCTGCGTCAGCGCAGGGTAGGCGGAAACATTGACGCCGTATTTTTTTAGCTGCGCGACGCTGAGGCAAGGGGTTAGCTGGCCGTCATTATCAACGGAGAAGTTTATATTCTGGGTATCAACCCGACGCTTGTTGACCAAAATATCAACGCGATAGTTGCCAGGAGGCTGACCGCCTTTTTCAAACACCGAGAGATCTACCGGCATCTCGCCGGAGCCGGAGTGCTTAAAAAATGCCGAGTTGAAACGCGAAGGCGTGGACATCGCCTTTTTCGTATCCGTGTTGTTTTCAGCCGCGTAAATAGGTGTACAGCTTAATCCACAGGCCAGCATAATTCCCAGCGCCAGCTGGGTTTTATGAAGCGGCGCAGATGTGGTTATTATTTTCATGTCAACCATCCATCAATAAGGATAACTAATCCATCAGTCAAATATGTGTATGGAAATCTTCGCCAACACCACCCTGGTCATTTATTATTGCGAACGATACATCTCCCCCGGTTACGCCTTTCGGTAAATCAAAACGGGCACTTTCGCCTGGGGCCACATAGGTGACGTGTTCCACCTTTTTGCCAGCGACGGTTATTTTGCTGAAGTTAAAATAGTAGGCGGAAGCATTGTTCACCTGAATCTGATTTCCGCTGCGTTGCCAGGTGAGTTTATTTTTTTGGTTAGCCGGAATGAAGTTATCTAATGACTTTGGACGGTAAATTAATTTAATTACCGTATTTATCGCGATCTGAATGCTGTTGTCCGCTTTTGACTCGCTGGGTATGCCTTTAACATTCAGCCAGAATAAAGATTCTTTATTTTCTGGCAGTGGGGTTGTGAGAATAATGCGCAGTACATTCTTTTGCTTAGGGTCAAGGCGGAACAACGGTGGTGTAATGATAAATGGCGCTTTCTGCGCTTTATTACCATCCGGCATCTCAACCCATGACTGTACTAAATAAGGAGAACTGTCAGGGTTTTCCAGGTTAATGGATGCCTCTTTTTTCGCGCCGTTATAAATGACCCGCGTTCCCATTAACGACACGTTGGCATAGGCACTGGATAAGGTGAATGCGCCTAATAGCATACCGATAATGATTTTTTGAATTCCCTTCATTGCTTATTTCCTCGAAAACCAAAATATAATTACACCAAAGCTCGTTAATTTTGCTTGATTTCAACGGTAACGGTAGTGGCCGTTTTCCCGCTGGTAACTGTGTCACCAATGCGCATATATCCGGCCTCAAGCTGAAACTTAACGTCTTTGGTGGTATCTATATAGTGCAGTGACGATGGCTCACCATCGCCAAGAAATGTGCCGTCCGGATAAAAAGCCCCGGTGGAGTCAACATATTTCAGGTAGTGCGCTACGCCCTCGGCTTCGCCGCTGCTGGCTATTGCATTTGGGTAATTACTGACCGGCATTCCGCTAAACGTCAATGTGTACTGACCGTTTTGCCCACACTGGCTGATGGATGCATTAATCGTCTCGCGACCTTCAGGGACAGGCGCGCCTAAGCTCACTTCATTGACATCTTTCTTGCTGACGGAGGCAAGATCAATCACCGGCCCGCCCTCTAATATGATCTTGCAAGCTGATGCTACCAACCTGGCGTATACATCCAACCTGATAGAATCTACTTCTTCTTCAGCCCATGCTGGTGAATTACCTATCAGCATTAGGGGAATAATCGTCGCGAGAACAATTTTCCTGGTTTGTATCATCCTGGATATCTCCCTCAAACAGGCGTGTGAAAACACAATGTTGCGGATATATCCCCTCAAGGAGGGGATATATTGATTACACCCGTTTGTGCAAATTACTGACGATAATATACGTTCAGCGTTACCACAGATTTGGTGAGACCGGCTGGCGTATTTTCACCATCAACTTCAGCCGTTTTCAGATAACCTGATTCAATCGGGAAACTAAAGCCCGTACTTGATTGTGCTTTAGTGCGTTCATCGTTATCAAGGTATACCTGGTTTCTGGATGGGTTAGTCAAATATACGTGGTCTGATATATGAGTAGGACGCGCATCTCGCAGGTAATGCGCAACAACTGTATTTGATGGTGCTTCAGTGTTCACAATACCGTTATCATACCCTGGCGGGATGTCAGCAATGAAGTTTAATTCAACTTCGTAGCCTGCCGGGCAATCTTTAATCATGAAATAGTCAGCCTGGTTTGCCAGTTCGCTACCTATACCGGTCTCTTTCACCTGTGCAACGGTCACGGTACGCAGATCGATATTCGCATTACCGTTCTCACCAATGGTGCAACCTTTTTCGATGATTTCACCGTTAATGGTGATGGTGTCGCTTGCCATAACGTGGCCGGAAATCAGTGCGGCCATTACGGATGCTGCTAAAAGTACCTTTTTCATTTAAAACTCCATTTTTTCATGTCAAAAACATGGTACTAACGATGCAAAAAGATATTTATCTTTCTCGTAAATATATTGATGCAGATAATAAATAGTAAATCTGCAACGAAAAGATTGTAGCCATGGAGATTCATACAATAAAATTGTTTAACCAAATATATCGCACACAGCAATTAGGTAAAAAGAAATAATATTCACCGTGAAAAGGAATTTGGCTTTTTTCTGAGTTGATACCACAAGAAAACAAGGCTATGTAGATGATATGTTTATTAATCGATGTAATATGAACGCTTTTAAGAACATATCAGAAAGTTGTTTTTAAGAATATATTTAGATTCTGGCCCTGTAGGTCTTTGTTCTTGATAATGAGATTACAGGTAAAAGTAGGATAGCTTCGTACTTTTTGTCCTTCTTTTCTCTTCGGGCTAAGATCCGGAAAAACGATTCATTAAGCTATGTATTCTCTCGACTAATACGAAACAAGGCCATCGCATTTTATTACGATGGTCTTAATCAAGACATTCATTACGCGTAAAATTTCAATCTTTTCGCCAGTAAATCGACAAACCCCTAGCGATCAACATCGACCATCACCTTCGCGTTCGGTTTATTCCCCGTCAGGAAGTAGTAATCTACGACCGTCATGCCCTGCGTGTATTTCCCCTGCGTTTCCACGCCAACCCATCGTTCTACGGTGGTGAACAATTCGGGTTGGAGAAGCCAGGCGATGGTACACGGGTCATGCAATGGCGCGCCGATAAAGCCCCATTTTTCGTCTTTGTGGTATTCGAGGAAGAAATCCAGTAATTCGGCCACGATGGTGGAAATCGGGTTGCCGATAGCGCGGAAGCGCTCGGTGTCTTCATGATAAATCTGCGCTTTGTGCGTGACGTCCAGCCCGGCCATGACAATAGGGATCCCAGACTGGAAGACGATTTCTGCGGCTTCCGGGTCAACGTAGATGTTGAACTCGGCGGCAGGTGTCCAGTTACCGAGCGCCATTGCACCGCCCATGATCACAATTTGCGCGATTTTATCGTGCAGTTCCGGGTGGCTATTAAGCAACAGGGCGACGTTGGTTTGTGGTCCGGTTGATACAAGCGTCACCGGTTCGTGGCTTTCGCGCAGTGTTTTTGCCATCAGTTCGACGGCGTTACAGTTAAGCGGTGCGAATGAGGGTTCCGGCAGAGCCGGGCCGTCAAGACCGCTTTCGCCGTGAACGTTGTCGGCGATAATCAGTTCACGCATCAGCGGTTTTACCGCACCGCCCGCCACTGGGATATCAGGGCGTTTCAGCAGCGTCAGCATTCTTAGCACGTTACGCAGGGTTTTCTCCGGCGTCTGGTTACCGGCAGAGGAGGTAATGGCTTTCACTTCAAGTTCGGGAGAAGCGAGTGCAAGAACAATGGCGATCGCGTCGTCATGACCGGGATCGCAATCAAGAATGATCGGCAGTGCCATAGCAATTCCTTGTTCGCGTGATTTTGTAACAAGGTTAAAGCTGGCTAATGAAATGAACGAGAATAGAAATGCTAAAGCGTGATGTAACGCGCACTCTACCGAGTGCGCGCAGGAAGAATTAATGCAGAATTTTAGCGAGGAAGTCTTTGGCGCGGTCTGATTTCGGGTTGGCGAAGAAGGCCTCTTTTTCCGAGTCTTCAACAATTTTCCCTTCATCCATAAAGATAACCCGGTTAGCCACTTTACGCGCGAAGCCCATTTCATGAGTCACCACCATCATGGTCATGCCTTCATTGGCCAGTTCAACCATAACGTCCAGTACTTCGTTGATCATTTCAGGATCAAGTGCCGATGTGGGTTCGTCAAACAGCATGGCGATAGGGTCCATACACAGCGCGCGGGCGATAGCAACACGCTGCTGCTGACCACCGGAGAGCTGCGCCGGAAACTTATTGGCATGGGCTGATAACCCTACGCGTTCGAGCAACTTTTGCGCTTTTTCTCGAGCGGGCGCTTTATCGCGTTTGAGCACTTTTACCTGGGCCAGAGTCAGGTTCTCAATGATCGACAGATGGGGGAACAGTTCAAAGTGCTGGAACACCATGCCGACGCGGGAACGTAGTTTTGCCAGATCGGTTTTTTTATCATTCACAACGGTACCATCAACGGTGATGATACCCTGCTGCACAGGCTCCAGCCCGTTTACCGTTTTAATTAGTGTTGATTTACCGGAACCTGACGGGCCGCAGACCACCACCACTTCACCTTTTTTCACTTCTGTGGAGCAGTCGGTCAGCACCTGAAAGTGACCATACCATTTAGAAACATTTTTCAGGGTAATCATTAAACTGTCCTTTTCTTCAAATAGCTGACCAACAACGATGCGCTCAGACTGAATACAAAATAGACGGCGCCAGCAAACAGGATCATCTCAACCTGAGTGCCGTCACGCTCGCCAATGGTGGAGGCGGTGCGGAAGAAGTCTGCCAGACTCAATACGTAGACCAGGGAGGTGTCCTGGAACAGAACGATGCCCTGGGTAAGCAGCAGCGGAACCATGGCGCGAAATGCCTGTGGCAATATGATGAGCTTCATCGATTGCCAGTGGGTCATCCCCAGTGCCAGCGCAGCGCTGGATTGCCCGCGGGAAATACTCTGGATCCCTGCGCGGATAATCTCCGAGTAGTAGGCGGCTTCAAACATCGAAAACGCGACCATTGCTGAGATCAGACGAATATCGGTTTTCGGTGACAGACCCAGCACGTTTTGCAGGAAGCCAGGCACGATCAGATAGAACCACAGCAGCACCATCACCAGCGGAATGGAACGGAATACGTTAACGTATATTTTCGCAAACCAGGCAATTGGCGCGAAGCTGGACAGACGCATGACCGCCAGGATGGTTCCCCAGACGATACCGATGATGACCGCCGTAACGGTAATTTTCAGCGTGATGAGCAGCCCATCCAACAGATACGGCAGGGAAGGGACAATCGAGCTCCAGTCAAAATCGTACATTATTTGCCTCCTATGTTGCCAGGCAGGCGGATTTTACGTTCGACAAGATTCATCACCAGCATAATAAAGGCGTTAATCAGTACATAGGCCAGGGTAATGGCCGTAAACGATTCCCATGCGTGGGCTGAGTAATCCAGCAGTTTTCCTGCCTGTGCCGCCATATCGACCAGACCGATGGTCGAGGCGATGGCTGAGTTTTTCACCAGGTTCATCATCTCTGAAGTCATCGGCGGAACGATCACGCGGTAGGCGTTAGGCAGCAGAACATAGCGGTATGCCTGTGGCAGAGTCAGACCCATTGCCAGCGCTGCATTTTTCTGCCCGCGAGGCAGAGACTGAATCGCAGCGCGAACCTGTTCGCAGACGCGAGCGGCAGTAAACAGCCCCAGACAGATCATCGATGAAAGGAAGAACTGAATATTGGGATCCAGTTCAGCCTTGAACCACATGCCGAGATTCTCCGGCAGCAATTCAGGGACCACCAGATACCAGGTGAAGAATTGTACAATCAGCGGAACGTTGCGAAACAGTTCAACATACAGCGTGCCGAGCCCGGCAAGGAAGCGGTTGGGAACAGTACGTAAAATACCGAACAGAGAACCCACCAGGAAAGCGATAATCCAGGCAGTGATAGATAACGCGACCGTAACCTGGAAACCACTCCAGAGCCAGCCGAGATAGGTGGTGTTGCCGAACGGGGCTTGTTGTAAAAAAATGCCCCAGTTCCAGTCTATAGACATAAATCTACTCCAGAAAAAAAAGGGTAGCAGCGCTACCCTCGAAGATTGTTATCCAGCGTTTTTCGGTTTTCGAGCCTGATGGGGAACGACCATCAGGCTTATAGTCTGTCCGTGCTGAAAAACAATCGAGAGGGCAAGGTAAACTCGCCCCATTTATTTTAGTTAGTTAAGTGCTTTGTCATTCGGTTCTTTAAACAGGGCTTTCATCTCGTTTGACAGCTCGAAATTCATGTTCAGGTTTTTCGGTGGAATTGGGTTTTTAAACCACTTATCAAACCATTTTTCTGCTTCACCGGAGGTCTGAGCCTGAGCGATGGTGTCATCCATCAGCTTCTTGAATGCGACGTCGTCTTTACGCAGCATACAGCCGTAAGCTTCCTGAGATTGCGGCTTACCGACGATCTCCCAGTTGTCCGGTTTCTTCGCTTTCGCGCGCTCGCCAGCCAGCAGTGCGTCATCCATCATAAAGGCAACGGCGCGACCGCTTTCCAGGGTACGGAAAGAGTCACCGTGGTCTTTCGCGCTGATGATGCGCATATCCATTTTTTGTTCTTCGTTCAGCTTGTGCAGCAGCACTTCAGAGGTAGTACCGGAAGTGACGACCACGGCTTTGCCTTTCAGATCCGGGAAGTCTTTAATATCGCCGCCTTTTTTCGCCAGCAGACGCGTGCCTACAACGAAAATGGTGTCAGAGAAAGCAGCTTGCTTCTGGCGTTCAACGTTGTTGGTGGTGGAGCCACATTCAAAGTCGAAGGTCCCGTTTTGCAGCAGGGGAATACGGTTTTGCGAGGTAATCGGAATCAGTTTTACCTGCAGGTCAGGCTTGTTCAGCTTTTTCTTCACGGCTTCAACGATCGCGTTGGAGTAATCCTGTGAATAACCGACCACTTTTTGCTGATTATCGTAGTAAGAAAACGGAACCGATGATTCACGGTGCCCGACGACGATCACGCCATTTTTTGCGATCTTGTCCAGCGTGCTGCCTGCTGCGGGCGCTGCGTCTTCTGCATGCGCCAGACCGGCGGACATTCCCATAACCAGCATGGCAGTGGCGAGCTTACGTAATTGCATATCCAACTCCTTTATCGTCTGCGCCAGGGACGCATTGATACCCATTGTGATGTTGTTATTGTTTGCAACTTAAATGTGCAGTCTTGTGTGTGTTTGTTAACATTTAGTTTGGATGAATGTAAAGAATTTGCTGTGTTATTGTTTATTTTTGCGAAGTGCGCCGCACCGTTTAGGGGCAAAAATATCTTGTTGCACTTTTTAGGTGCTACCAGTGATCCGCTTTGGTGCGACCAGGTTGCACATTCATCCAAATTGCTATTGTGTTATTTAATAAAGCAATTGACGTGCCAGAATGGGAAGTTCGGTGGGTTTCGATGCAAGATAGTATTTAGCTTATCCGGCCTACAGTGAGGTTGTAAGCCGGATAAAATGTTTTCGCGCCGTCATCCGACGGTACAGCCGCTTTACTTACGACGTTGACGCAGACTCATCAACACTGCGCCAAAACCAAGCAGTGCGGTGATAAGCCACAGCGGCCAGTTGCCGGTACGGGCATAAGGTGTGAGACCCGTTGTCGGCGTGACGCTGGTGGTCAGTACCTGGCGGGTAAACTGCGGGATCATGGCCTGCACGTCACCCTGCGGACCAATCACCGCGGTAATCCCGTTATTGGTGCTACGCAACAGCGGACGCGCCAGCTCCAGGGAACGCATACGTGCCATCTGGAAGTGCTGCCACGGGCCGATGGATTTACCAAACCAGGCATCATTGGAGATGGTCAGCAAGTAGTCCGTATCCGGACGGAAGTTATCGCGTACCTGTTCGCCAAGGATAATTTCGTAGCAGATTGCCGCAGTCAGTTTAAAACCGTGTGCGTGCAGCTGTGGCTGGATATACGGGCCACGGCTAAACGAGGACATTGGCAGGTCAAAGAACGGCGCTAACGGGCGCAGAATCGATTCCAGCGGAACAAATTCACCAAACGGTACCAGATGGTTCTTGTTGTAGCGATTTGTGGAGTCGTAGCTGTACGGACTGTCTTTACCCAGCGTGATGATGGTGTTGTAGGTATCGTAACGATTCTGTTTGTTGAGGCGAGCGTCAACAATCCCGGTGATTAAGGTACTGTTTTTGGATTTTAACAGGTCATCCATCATGCTGAGGAAACGCTGCTGATTGATTTCCAGATCCGGGATGGCGGACTCCGGCCAGATAATCAGCTGTGATTTACCCATCTCGGGCTGGGTAGCGTCGAGATAAATCTTCAGCGTGTTGAGAAGTTGGCCCTCATCCCACTTCAGTGACTGCGGAATGTCGCCCTGTACCATGGAAACCTGGGTGGTTTTTTCCGGTTCGAGGGTATACCACTGAATGTAGCGTAGCGGGAAGGGCAGGGCGAAAAGCACGACGGCCGCCACCAGCGGACGCCAGTTACGCGTGACTAACGCCAGTACCAGCAGACCGCTGACCATCATCAGCAGGAAGTTAATCGCCTCAACGCCCATTACCGGTGCCAGCCCTTTCAATGGGCCATCAATCTGACTGTAGCCAAACTGCAGCCACGGGAAGCCGGTCAGCACCCAACCGCGCAGAAATTCGGTTATCTGCCAGACAACCGGTGCGGCGATTGCCACCCGTAGCCAGGTGGTTTTCGGCCACAATCGCGACAAAATACCGGCAAACAGACCGGTGTAGAGCGAGAGGTACGCGGCAAGCAGTACCACGAGGAAAACGTTAACCGGTCCCGGCATACCGCCAAATTGCGCGATGCTGACGTAGACCCAGTTGATGCCGGAGCCAAAAAGCCCCATTCCCCAGAAATAGCCAATAGCGGCAGACTGGAGTGGGCGGCGGTTGAGGGTGAGAGCCTGCAGGCCCATCAGCGAAACAATCGCTGCAGGCCAGATGTCATACGGAGAGAAAGCCAGCGTCCCGCAGGCACCGAATAATAACGCCAGCAGCAGGCGAATGCGCTGGCGTTCAATTAATGGGGCAAATGCCATGTAGTCTTTGATCCAGTATCGGGTTTATTCGTCCAGTTTGGGCTGGGGTGAGTCGTCCGGAATTCTGACATGAACCTGAATAATACGACGGCTGTCGGCCATTGCTACTTTGAACTGGTAACCATCGATGTCGATAGTCTCACCGCGAGCGGGCAGATGACCAAAGGCCTGCATGACCAGCCCGCCAATGGTATCCACTTCTTCGTCGCTAAAGTGGGTGCCAAAGGCTTCGTTGAAGTCTTCAATTGGCGCGAGCGCTCGGATAGTCCATGTATGGCGACTGAGCTGACGGAAATCAATATCGTCTTCTTCGTCGTACTCATCTTCGATTTCACCGACGATCAGTTCAAGGATGTCTTCAATAGTCACCAGACCAGACACTCCGCCGAATTCGTCGATGACGATAGCCATATGGTAACGCTGAGAACGGAACTCTTTCAGCATGCGGTCAACACGCTTGCTCTCAGGTACGACAACTGCCTGGCGTAACACTTTTTCCATGCTGAAGGCTTCGGAATCGCTGCGCATGAACGGCAGCAAGTCTTTGGCCATCAGAATCCCTTCAATGTGATCTTTGTCTTCGCTGATCACCGGGAAACGCGAGTGAGCAGACTCGATAATAACATCGAGGCATTCATCCAGGGTCTGGTTGCGTTTGAGGGTAATCATCTGGGAGCGGGGGATCATGATGTCGCGAACGCGTTGGTCCGCAATGTCCATCACCCCTTCGAGCATATCGCGCGTATCTTCATCGATAAGGTCGTTCTGCCCGGAATCACGGATCAGCTCCAACAGTTCGTCGCGGTTTTTAGGTTCACCGTGGAAAAGTTGGCTCAGTAACAGGGAAAAAAATCCCTTTTTGCTGTTTAAGGTGTCACTACTGTGTGAATTGTCGTCGCTCATGGCGTCGTATGGGTTCTCATGTTAGTTAATATTAAGCACGTCGAGCAAATACTCTGCGTCAGACGGCAACAACAACCGCCGGGCGTTAGCCCGGCAGCTTATTCTTTCTCGGCAATGTACGGATCCTCATAGCCCAGAGCAAGCATAATCTCTGTTTCAAGGGATTCCATCTCTTCCGCTTCGTCGTCTTCGATATGGTCGTAACCCAGCAAATGCAGGCTACCATGCACCACCATATGCGCCCAGTGGGCTTCCAGCGGTTTGCCTTGCTCCTGCGCTTCTTTTTCAACTACCTGGCGGCAGATGATCAGGTCACCCAGCAGCGGCAGCTCAATCCCCGGAGGCGCTTCAAACGGGAAGGAAAGCACGTTGGTAGACTTGTCCTTTCCGCGATAGGTCAGGTTCAGTTCGTGACTTTCGGCGTCATCAACCAGGCGAATAGTCACTTCTGATTCTTCCTGGAACTGCGGGATCACTGCATCCAGCCATGCCTGAAACTGACTCTCTTGCGGTAAGCCGGATTCATTTTCACATGCCAGCTGTAAATCGAGGATAACCTGACTCATTTTTGTTCCTGTTCCTGAGCTTCGCGTTTACGTTCCGCAGCCAGCTCGGCTTTTCGTTTTTGTTCTGCTTCTTCCCAGGCCTCATACGCCGTCACGATACGGGCAACTACCGGGTGGCGCACCACGTCTTCGCTATGGAAGAAATTAAAACTAATCTCGTCGACTTCAGCCAGCACTTCGATGGCATGACGCAGGCCGGATTTGGTGCTGCGCGGTAGGTCAATCTGGGTAATGTCGCCAGTGATAACGGCTTTGGAGTTAAAGCCGATACGAGTCAGGAACATTTTCATTTGTTCGATGGTGGTGTTCTGACTCTCATCAAGAATGATGAACGCATCGTTCAGCGTACGACCGCGCATATAAGCCAGTGGTGCGACCTCAATGACGTTACGCTCAATCAGCTTCTCTACTTTCTCGAAACCGAGCATTTCGAACAGAGCGTCATACAGCGGGCGTAAATACGGGTCGACTTTCTGGCTCAGATCGCCTGGCAGGAAACCCAGTTTTTCACCGGCTTCAACCGCCGGACGGGTCAGCAGAATACGGCGGATTTCCTGACGCTCAAGCGCATCTACCGCCGCGGCAACGGCAAGGTAAGTTTTACCCGTCCCTGCAGGGCCAACGCCGAAGGTGATGTCGTGGTCAAGAATGTTGGCGATATACTGCGCCTGATTCGGCGTACGCGGTTTAATCACCCCGCGTTTGGTTTTGATGTTCACCGCTTTGCCAAACTCAGGCACGCTGTCTGCGCTCTGTTCAAGAACACGCGCTTCTTTGATCGCCAGGTGAATTTGTTCTGGCTCGATGTCCTGCGTCTGGCCGCGCATCGGGGCGGTATCAACGTAGAGACTGCGTAAAATATCTGCCGCAGCGGTGACGCAAATCGGACGACCGGTCAGTTTAAAGTGGTTATCGCGGCGGTTAATTTCGATGCCGAGGCGACGTTCCAGCTGTTTGATGTTGTCATCAAACGGACCGCAAAGACTCAACAAACGGGCGTTGTCTGCGGGTTCAAGGGTGATTTCTCGAGTGTCTATGTTCAAACCGTTCCTCTTATGCATGTATCGCCGGACGTTGAACATTCACCGGCATGTAAGGAAATTATTCACGCCACAGAGAAAAGGCGCAAGCATTGCGATAAATATGGGGATTGGGTAAGGAATTGCAAGGCCGCCTGTCATACTTCAGGCTGCAGATGCGTTGGCTTCGCTTGTTCACCCAGTCACATAGTTATCTATGCTCCTGGGGATTCACGCTCTTGCCGCCTTTCTGCAGCTCGAATTATTTAGGGGGAGGTGATGCCTTAAGATTAAGGCTGATAAATACCTACGCCGAGATCGTTTTCTTTGCGGGTGCGTGCAATGACTGACTCAGGACTTTCTGCGATGCGCAGGCCCATTTCGTCTTCAGTGCGTACCACTTTACCGCGCAGAGAGTTGGTCCAGACGTCGGTAATTTCAACGTCTACGAACTTACCAATCATTTCCGGGGTGCCTTCAAAGTTCACCACACGGTTATTTTCGGTACGTCCAGACAGTTCCATAATGCTTTTACGCGACGTGCCTTCAACCAGAATACGCTGAGTCGTGCCGAGCATACGGCGACTCCAGGCCATCGCCTGCTGGTTGATGCGTTCCTGCAGAATATACAGGCGCTGTTTTTTCTCTTCTTCCGGAACGTCGTCAACCATATCGGCTGCTGGTGTGCCAGGACGCGCAGAGAAGATAAAGCTGTAGCTCATGTCGAAATTGACGTCAGCAATCAGCTTCATGGTCTGCTCGAAATCTTGCGTGGTTTCACCAGGGAAGCCAACAATGAAGTCAGAGCTAATCTGGATGTCCGGGCGCGCGGCGCGCAGTTTACGGATGATCGCTTTATATTCCAGCGCGGTATGGGTACGGCCCATCAGGTTCAGGACGCGATCCGAACCACTCTGTACCGGCAGGTGCAGGAAGCTCACCAACTCCGGGGTGTCACGATAGACTTCAACGATATCATCGGTGAACTCGATCGGATGGCTGGTGGTAAAGCGAATGCGATCGATCCCGTCGATAGCGGCAACCAGACGCAGCAGGTCGGCAAACGAACCAATTGTGCCGTCGTAGTTCTCACCACGCCAGGCGTTGACGTTTTGCCCCAGCAGGTTCACTTCACGTACGCCCTGAGCTGCAAGCTGGGCGATTTCGAACAGAATGTCATCCGCCGGGCGGCTGACTTCTTCACCACGGGTGTACGGCACCACGCAGTAAGTACAATATTTATTACAGCCTTCCATGATGGATACAAACGCGCTTGGACCTTCAGCACGCGGTTCAGGCAGGCGGTCGAATTTTTCGATTTCCGGGAAGCTGATATCCACCACCGGGCTACGGGTGTTGCTACCGCGCACTTTATTGATCATTTCCGGCAGGCGGTGAAGCGTTTGTGGCCCAAAAATAATATCGACATAGTGTGCACGTTGACGAATGTGATCACCTTCCTGAGAGGCAACACAGCCACCGACACCAATAATAAGATCGGGATTTTTCTCTTTTAAGAGTTTCCAGCGACCTAACTGGTGGAAAACTTTTTCCTGAGCCTTCTCGCGGATTGAGCAGGTATTCAACAGCAACACATCCGCTTCTTCCGCCACGTCGGTCAGTTGATATCCGTGAGTGGCATCCAGCAGATCGGCCATCTTCGATGAATCGTATTCGTTCATCTGACAGCCCCAGGTTTTAATATGGAGTTTTTTGGTCATCGACTTGCTCTTGCGAAATTGTGGCTGAAATGCAGGGCGCATAGTGTACTGCTTTGGCGCGGTTGTGACCAGTATGACCGATGTCAGCCTCAAGGGGTAAAAAATCCTGTAAACTTACACAATACATGTAACAGGATGATTGACCATGACAAATCAACCAACGGAAATTGCCATTGTCGGCGGGGGGATGGTCGGCGGCGCGCTGGCGCTTGGACTGGCGCAGCATGGATTCTCGGTAACGGTTATTGAACATGCCGTTCCTGCGCCGTTCGTGGCTGACGGACAACCTGATGTGCGTATTTCGGCGATTAGCTCGGCATCTGTGTCGCTGTTGAAAGGGCTGGGCGTCTGGGATGCGGTACAGGGTATGCGCAGTCATCCTTATCGTCGCCTGGAAACCTGGGAGTGGGAAAACGCTCATGTGGTGTTTGATGCCGCTGAGCTTAAACTGCCATTGCTGGGCTATATGGTGGAAAACAACGTCCTGCAACAGACGCTCTGGCAGGCGCTGGAAGCCCATCCAAAGGTGACTTTGCGCGTGCCGGCATCACTGATCTCTCTGCATCGCCATAATGACCGGCATGAGCTTGAGCTGGCAGGCGGTGAAAAGATCACTGTGAAGCTGGTGATCGGTGCCGATGGAGCGAATTCTCAGGTACGCCAAATGGCCGGAATTGGCATTCATGCCTGGCAGTATGCGCAATCCTGTATGTTGATAACCGTTAAATGCGAGAACTCACCAGGAGACAGCACCTGGCAGCAGTTTACCCCTGACGGTCCTCGCGCGTTTTTACCGCTGTTCGATAACTGGGCTTCGCTGGTGTGGTATGACTCTCCGGCAAGGATCCGCCAGTTGCAGAGTCTCAGCATGCCGCAGCTACAGGCCGAGATCACCAAACACTTTCCTGCACGGCTCGGACACGTTACACCAGTCGCAGCGGGCGCGTTTCCGCTTACTCGTCGCCATGCGTTGCAATATGTGCAGCCAGGTCTGGCGCTGGTGGGTGATGCCGCGCATACCATTCATCCGCTGGCGGGGCAGGGGGTTAATCTGGGATACCGCGACGTTGATGCCCTGATTGATGTGCTGGTTAATGCCCGTAGCTATGGTGAATCCTGGGCCAGTCAACAGGTGCTGAAACGCTACCAAAACCGTCGTATGACCGATAACTTCATTATGCAGAGTGGGATGGATCTGTTCTACGCCGGGTTTAGCAATAATCTGCAGCCGCTGCGTATTATGCGTAACCTCGGGTTAATGGCGGCAGAACGAGCCGGTGTGTTGAAGCGTCAGGCGCTGAAGTATGCGTTAGGGTTGTAGTGCGTATGCGGGCCTACGCAATTCGCCGTAGGCCCGATAAGCCTTTTGCCATACGATATTGAGAGCGCAGAAAAGCAAAAAGCTCGCCGAAGCGAGCTTTTTTAATATGGCTGGGGTACGAGGATTCGAACCTCGGAATGCTGGTATCAGAAACCAGAGCCTTACCGCTTGGCGATACCCCAACGGGTGCACCCACAAAGTGGACGACTTTTTGAAATTGGCTGGGGTACGAGGATTCGAACCTCGGAATGCTGGTATCAGAAACCAGAGCCTTACCGCTTGGCGATACCCCAACAATTTTTTGGATTTACCGAATTAAATCGATACGTCCTTAATATGGTGGCTACGACGGGATTCGAACCTGTGACCCCATCATTATGAGTGATGTGCTCTAACCAGCTGAGCTACGTAGCCATATATTATCATATTCTTCGATGGCTGGGGTACCTGGATTCGAACCAGGGAATGCCGGTATCAAAAACCGGTGCCTTACCGCTTGGCGATACCCCAATGACCGTCGCGGTGAACCGCTATATCGAAGAAAAAATGGCTGGGGTACCTGGATTCGAACCAGGGAATGCCGGTATCAAAAACCGGTGCCTTACCGCTTGGCGATACCCCATCCGTGCAACGCTTACGGGTGAATGGTGCGGGAGGCGAGACTTGAACTCGCACACCTTGCGGCGCCAGAACCTAAATCTGGTGCGTCTACCAATTTCGCCACTCCCGCAAAAAAGATGGTGGCTACGACGGGATTCGAACCTGTGACCCCATCATTATGAGTGATGTGCTCTAACCAGCTGAGCTACGTAGCCATCTTTTTTTCGCGTTACCTTATCGGCGTTGCGGGGCGCATTATGCGTATTGAGCTTTGAAGCGTCAACCCCTTTTTCATGGAAAATAGCTGGAATGTGACTGTTTGGTTAGGTTGCGAACAGCATGACGCAATATTCGGCAATTATTAGTTATTAATTGTTTTTCCGCACGTTAAATCGACATAAAAAAAGAGCCCCGCAGGGCTCTTTTCTGATGATTTGCTTACTTATAAGCTGACTGATGCACGCCAACTGCACGGCCTGATGGATCGTTCATGGTTTTGAACGCTTCATCCCATTCAATTGCTTTTGCTGAAGAACAGGCGACAGACGGACCGCCAGGAACGCATTCAGCAGCGCTTGCTACCGGGAACAGTTCTTCGAAAATCTCACGGTACAAGTACGCCTCTTTCGATGATGGCGTGTTATACGGGAAGCGGAAGCTGGCGGTTTCCAGTTGCTGGTCGGAAACTTGCTCTGCTGCCACTTCTTTCAGCGTGTCAATCCAGCTGTAACCGACGCCGTCAGAGAACTGCTCTTTCTGACGCCACGCCACGCTGGCTGGCAGGTAAGATTCAAAGCATTCGCGCAGGACATGTTTTTCCATTTTCCCGTTGCCACACATTTTATCCTGCGGGTTGATGCGCATCGCCACATCGAGGAATTTTTTATCCAGGAAGGGAACGCGGGCTTCGACACCCCAGGCAGACATCGCTTTGTTGGCACGAGCACAGTCAAACATATGCAGCGCTTGTAGTTTACGCACGGTTTCTTCATGCAGCTCTTTCGCGTCTGGCGCTTTATGGAAGTAGAGATAGCCGCCAAAGACTTCGTCTGAACCTTCACCCGACAGCACCATTTTAATGCCCATCGCTTTAATTTTACGAGACATCAGGTACATCGGTGTTGAGGCGCGAATTGTTGTTACATCGTAGGTTTCGATGTGATAGATGACGTCGCGGATCGCATCCAAACCTTCCTGCACGGTGAAGTGGATCTCGTGATGCACGGTGCCTAAGTGGTTCGCCACTTCTTGCGCGGCTTTCAAGTCTGGTGCGCCTTCCAGACCCACAGCGAAGGAGTGCAACTGAGGCCACCAGGCTTCGCTGCGTTCCTGATCTTCAACACGACGCGCCGCGTATTTTTTGGTGATGGCAGAAATAACGGAGGAGTCCAGTCCGCCGGACAGCAGTACACCGTAAGGGACATCTGACATCAGATGGCTTTTGACGGCGTCTTCCAGCGCCTGACGCAGTTCGTTTTTATCCGTCACATTGTCTTTTACCGCATCGTATTCAAACCAGTCGCGCTGGTAGTATTGACGAATTTCGCCATCTTTGCTCCACAGATAGCTACCGGCCGGGAATTCTTTAATCGTGCGGCACACCGGAACCAGCGCTTTCATTTCTGAGGCGACATAGAAGTTACCGTGTTCGTCATAGCCCATATACAACGGGATGATCCCGAGATGATCGCGGCCAATCAGGTAGGCGTCTTGTTCGCTGTCGTACAGCGCAAAGGCAAACATACCCTGCAGGGAGTCGAGGAATTCTGGCCCTTTTTCCTGATACAGCGCGAGGATAACTTCACAGTCAGAACCGGTCTGGAACTGGTAGCGGTCGCCGTATTCAGCGCGTAACGCCTGGTGGTTATAGATTTCACCGTTCACCGCCAGAATATGTGTTTTTTTCATGTTGTACAGCGGCTGAGCACCTGCGTTGACGTCGACAATCGACAAACGCTCATGTGCCAGAATGGCGTTATCACTGGCGTAAATACCCGACCAGTCCGGGCCACGATGACGCATCAGACGGGACAATTCCAGGGCTTTTTTACGCAGCTCAACTGCGTCTGTTTTAATATCGAATACGCCAAAAATAGAACACATAACCTTCTCCGTTAACCTGTTGCGTGATGCTTTTTGTGTTTGCTTGATTAAGAAAATGCCGCAAAGGCGGTGGAGGCGCAAGCAGTTTGGCGTACTGAAAGTAAAAAACTCAATGATGATTATTGAATGGTGAAAAAAGATTACGTAATAAGCGTATTTATTGATGAATTATCAGTAAATCGGCAGTTTTATTGAATGGAGTGATTTTGTGTGCCGGATGGCGCGTTTACGCTGATCTCCGGCACAGAAGTGCTTAGATAACATCTATCTCGGCAACGGAAGGGTAGATCCAGCTTGGTCGGAACGGCATGCTGTCGATATCGTCAAGCGTGGATACGCCAGACAACACCAGGATGGTTTCAAGGCCAGCCTGGAAGCCTGCCAGAATATCTGTACGCAGGTTGTCACCGACAATAACGGTCTCTTCGGAGTGCGCCTGCATTTTGTTGAGTGCCGCGCGAATAATCCATGGGCTGGGTTTACCGACATAAAATGGTTTACGCCCGGAGATCTTTTCGATACCGGCGCAGAGCGCACCACAGGCGGGATAAAAACCGCGGCCATGGGTATCCGGGTTGGTCGCGATAAAGCGCGCGCCATTGGCAACAAAATATGCCGCTTTATGCATCATGTCCCAGTTGTAGGAGCGCGTCTCGCCGACAATCACGAAGTCGGGGTTAACATCGGTAATGGTAAAGCCGGCTTTATACAGTTCGTGGATCAGCGCGCCTTCACCCACGACGTAGGCTTTTTTCCCTTCCTGGCGACGCAGAAAATCGGCAGTGGCCATGGCGGAAGTATAAAAGACGCTATCGGGGACATTCACACCCGCCGTGGCGAAGCGGTTCGCCAGATCCTGCCCGGTCTGAGAAGGGTAGTTAGTCAGCAGGACTAACGGCAAACCTTTTTCTAGGATGCCGGTCAGAAACTCTGCCGCACCCGGTACGGCAACATTGTCGTGCATCAGCACGCCGTCGATATCACAAATTACATTCTTGATGGTCATGAACTACCCAGGGAATTTGTCAGGAGTCTGATAGTAACCCAATATTCTATGAGAGCATTAATTTTCCAGCAAACGTTGCAGCAACGAACCGTTGAGCATAGCGCGTTTCACCAGCGCAAATGCGCCAATGGCTGAGCGGTGGTCTAGCGTGGAGCGAACCACGGGCAGATTGTGGCGAAACGCCTTCAACGCCTGGGTATTAATGCAGCTTTCTATTGCCGGAAGCAGCACTTTATCTGCCTCAGTAATCTCACCGGCAATGACGATTTTTTGCGGGTTAAACAGGTTAATGGCGATAGCGATGGTTTTACCCAGATGGCGACCAACGTGCTCAATGACTTCCGACGCCAGGTTATCGCCTTTATTCGCAGCCTTACAGATGGTTTTAATGTTGCAATCATCCAGCGTCAGTCGACTCGGATAGCCTTGTTTGAGTAAGTTTTGTACGCGATGCTCAATGGATGCGTTAGCTGCAATAGTTTCCAGACAGCCAAAATTCCCGCAGTGGCAGCGTTCACCCAGCGGCTCAACCTGAATATGACCAATTTCACCGACGTTGCCGTTGCGACCAATGAAAATTCGGCCATTTGAGATGATCCCAGCCCCGGTCCCGCGATGGACGCGCACCAGAATGGAGTCTTCGCAATCCTGACTTGCCCCAAAATAGTGCTCGGCAAGTGCCAGACTGCGGATGTCGTGGCCGACAAAGCAGGTTACCTGAAAACGTTTCTCCAGCGCTTCGACCAACCCCCAGTTTTCAACCTGAATATGCGGCATGTAGCGGATAACGCCGCTTTCGGGATCAACCAGCCCTGGCAGAATGACAGAGATAGCAATCAGTTCACGGATTTTCCGCTGGCAGCTATCAATAAAGGTGGAAATCGTATTGAGCAGCGCATACTCCAGCGTTTCCTGTGTGCGCTCGGGAAGAGGATAATGCTCTTCTGCGACCACTTTGCTGCTCATATCATAGAGTGTGAGCGTGGTGTCGTGGCGGCCCAGGCGTACGCCGATAGCGTGGAAATTGCGGGTTTCGGTGACGATAGAAATAGCGCGGCGGCCTCCAGTGGAGGCCTGCTGATCAACCTCTTTGATCAGCCCGCGTTCAATCAGTTGACGCGTAATTTTTGTTACGCTGGCGGGGGCAAGTTGGCTCTGCTCGGCAATCTGAATTCGCGAGATTGGCCCATGCTGGTCAATCAGGCGATAAACTGCCGCGCTGTTAAGCTGTTTTACGAGATCAACATTACCTATTTGAGCTTGTCCGCCTGGTGTCATTCTTTCTCTTACTCAGTAACGACCTCGTTGCCATTAACGATGGTCTTGATAATTTTAAAGTCGTGCGTGAACGCGGTCAGGTTGGCTACTTTGCCTGGCGCGATGCTGCCGAGTTGTTTGTCGACGCCGATTGCGCGAGCAGGGTAGAGAGTCGCCATGCGCAGGACTTCATCCAGTGCAATACCGCAATGTTCAACCAGATTACGTACGCCTTCGATCATGGTTAATGAAGAGCCGCTCAGCGTGCCGTTCTCATCCACACACAGTCCATTGCGGTAGTATATTGTTTTACCAGCGAAAATGAACTGTTCAATATTTGCACCTGCCGGGGCGGTTGCGTCGGTCACCAGGCACAGTTTGTCACCTTTCAGGCGCTTGGCGTTACGAATATTAACGTAGTCAACATGCAGACCGTCGGCGATGATACCGCAATAAATATCGGCCTCATCAAGTATTGCGCCTGCCAGACCTGGTTCGCGGCCAGTAATATAAGGCATCGCGTTGAACAGGTGCGTTGCAAAGGTGATACCCGCACGGAATCCAATTTTGGCTTCTTTTACCGTTGCGTTAGAGTGGCCTGCTGAAACGACAATACCTGCATTTACCAGCTTTGTTATCACTTCGGTTGGGACCATTTCTGGTGCCAGCGTCACTTTGGTGATGACGTCCGCATTATCGCACAGGAAATCGACCAGCGCAGCGTCAGGCTGACGGACAAAACCCGGATTATGGGTACCTTTTTTCACCAGGTTCAGCCACGGACCTTCAAGGTGAAGTCCTAATGCCTGGTTGGGGTGTTTCGCCAGGTATTCGCGCATTACGCGAACGCCTTGTTTCATCAGGTCATCGCTGGTGGTAATTAGCGTGGGCAGGTAGTTAGTGCAGCCTGATTTTTCATTGGCTTTCTGCATGATTTCCAGCGTCTCAACGGTGACGGCTTCTGCCGTATCGTTAAACTGTACGCCGCCGCAGCCGTTTAACTGCACATCAATAAAACCGGGGGAAATAATGGCCCCATTCAGTGAGCGTTGTTCAATCCCGGACGGTAATTCCGCCAGTGGGCAGACGCTGGCTATCAGGCCATCAGCGACAACAATCGCATGGTCATCAAGAATTTCGTGACCGGTAAAAATCCGGCCCTGGGTTAAAGCATACATTCCGACCCCCGATTTCAAAAAATGCCGCCCTGCAACTTTTTCGGCAGGGCGGAGATACCATTACAGACCTTTAATATTTTCCGCTTCTAACTCGTTGAAGTATTTCAGCGTTTTCACTTTCAGTTCCATTGTTGAAGGCTCATCGCAGACAACGACGGCTTTCGGATGCAACTGCAGGCAACTGATGGTCCACATATGGTTGACGTTACCTTCAACGGCTGCTTGCAGCGCCTGTGCTTTTTGATGGCCCAGCACCAGGATCATCACTTCTTCAGCATCCAACAGGGTGCCAACACCTACGGTCAGCGCATATTTAGGCACCTGGCTTACGTCGCCATCAAAGAAGCGTGAGTTAGCTACGCGAGTGTCATGAGTCAGCGTTTTGATACGTGTGCGGGAAGCCAAAGAAGAGGCAGGTTCGTTGAACGCGATATGTCCGTCGTTGCCTACGCCACCCATAAACAGATGGATTTTACCGTAAGAACGGATTTTTTCTTCATACTGACGGCATTCTGCATCAATATCCGGCGCGTTACCATTGAGGAGGTTAATATTTTCTGCTGGAATATCAACATGATCAAAGAAGTTACGGTGCATGAAGCTGTGGTAGCTTTCCGGATGCTCTTTCGGCAAACCTACATATTCGTCCATGTTGAAAGTGACAACATGTTTGAAGCTCACCTGGCCCGCTTTGTGCATTTCGACTAATGCTTTATAGGCTGTCAGCGGTGTACCACCAGTTGGCAGGCCCAGAACAAACGGACGATCTGCCGTTGGTTTAAACGCGTTAATACGGTTAACGATATGGCGAGCAGCCCATTTGCCGACTTGTTCAGCGGTATTCAGGGGGATCAGTCTCATTCTTCACCTCAAAAGTAAATGTAAGCAATTGGCGGATTGAGTCGCTGTGCTGTATTAAGCGTAACCTGGTTTTGCATCGGTAAGGATCAATCCGTTTCGATTTTTTGAATGATAAAATAAGTTTTCGTAGTTAGCCAGTGAAAGGGAGGGTTTATAACGATATTTGGTGACTGGAATCACAAAAAACATGCTTTTAATTTGCGATACGAATTAATTTTTCACACACTCTGAATGTAGATGAATGGTTAATATCGTTGTTCCAGAAAATCTTGTTGTTGGTAATGGTCGCACAATAAAAATATGGCTTCAAAGGAGCCTAATCGGGGTCTCGTAGGGGGAATAAAATGAATATTTTAGGTTTTTTCCAGCGGCTGGGTAGGGCGTTACAGCTCCCCATCGCTGTGCTGCCTGTCGCGGCACTGTTGCTGCGATTTGGCCAACCAGATTTGCTTAACGTACCCTTCATCGCGCAAGCGGGTGGGGCCATCTTTGATAACCTCGCGTTAATATTTGCCATCGGTGTGGCATCCAGCTGGTCTAAAGACAGCGCAGGTGCTGCAGCGTTGGCAGGTGCGGTCGGTTATTTCATATTGACCAAAGCAATGGTTACCATCAACCCGGCGATCAACATGGGCGTGCTGGCAGGTATTATTACCGGTCTGGTCGGTGGTGCGGTGTATAACCGCTGGTCTGGTATCAAACTGCCTGACTTCCTGAGCTTCTTCGGCGGTAAACGCTTTGTGCCAATCGCCACCGGTTTCTTTTGCCTGGTGCTGGCTGCTATCTTCGGCTACGTGTGGCCGCCGGTGCAGAACGCTATCCATGCAGGTGGTGAGTGGATCGTGGGCGCTGGCGCGCTGGGTTCCGGTATCTTTGGTTTCATCAACCGTCTGCTGATCCCAACCGGTCTGCATCAGGTTCTGAACACCATTGCCTGGTTCCAGATTGGTGAATTCACCAATGCGGCAGGCGCAGTATTCCACGGTGACATCAACCGCTTCTATGCGGGCGACGGCACTGCGGGTATGTTCATGTCAGGCTTCTTCCCGATCATGATGTTTGGTCTGCCGGGTGCGGCGCTGGCGATGTACTTTGCAGCACCGAAAGCACGTCGTCCGATGGTTGGCGGTATGCTGCTGTCTGTGGCGATCACTGCGTTCCTGACCGGTGTTACCGAGCCGCTGGAATTCCTGTTCATGTTCCTGGCACCATTGCTGTACCTCCTGCACGCACTGTTAACGGGTATCAGCCTGTTCGTCGCAACGCTGCTGGGGATCCACGCGGGCTTCTCCTTCTCCGCAGGTGCTATCGACTACGTGTTGATGTACAACTTGCCGGCAGCAAGCCAGAACGTCTGGATGCTGGTAGCGATGGGGCTGGTGTTCTTCGTCATCTACTTTGTGTTGTTCAGCGCGGTTATTCGCATGTTTAACCTGAAAACGCCGGGCCGCGAAGATAAAGAAGACGAAATTGTTACTGACGAAGCAAACAGCAATACCGAAGAAGGTTTAGCGCAACTGGCCACCAACTACATTGCTGCGGTTGGCGGTACGGATAACCTGAAAGCGATTGACGCCTGTATCACTCGTCTGCGTCTGACCGTTGTCGACTCTGGTCGCGTCAACGATGCGATGTGTAAACGTTTAGGCGCATCCGGTGTGGTGAAACTGAACAAGCAAACTATCCAGGTCATCGTGGGTGCGAAAGCAGAATCCATCGGCGACGAGATGAAGAAAGTTGTGGCCCGTGGTCCGGTTGCAGCAGCGTCTGGTGAAAGTGCACCAGCAGCAGCGGCTCCGGTTGTCAAACCGCAGGCGGTCGCGAATGCGGTAACTGTCGAAGCACTGGTTTCTCCGATTACCGGTGATGTGGTTGCCCTGGAGCAAGTTCCTGATGAAGCTTTCGCCAGCAAAGCGGTAGGTGACGGCGTGGCAGTGAAACCGACGGATAAAATCGTTGTTTCCCCGGCAGCAGGCACCATCGTGAAGATCTTTAACACCAACCATGCGTTCTGTCTGGAAACAGAAAAAGGCGCGGAAATCGTTGTCCATATGGGTATCGATACCGTTGCGCTGGAAGGCAAGGGCTTTAAACGTCTGGTTGAAGACGGTGCGGAAGTTACTGCAGGTCAACCTATTCTGGAAATGGATCTGGAGTATCTGAACGCCAATGCACGTTCAATGATTAGCCCGGTTGTTTGCAGCAACAGCGATGATTTCGGTGGTCTGGTGATCAAAGCCGAAGGTCATGTGGTTGCAGGTCAAACGCCACTGTACGAAATTAAAAGTAAATAATCGCTGTAGCCGGATAAGGCGCAAAGCGCCGCGATCCGACAACTAACACGCGATATTTAAGCGGCGGGGGATTATCCTCCGCCGCTTTTTTTTGCAGCAATTGCCCCCATAATGCCTGTCTGATACGTATTTTGCGTAACTAAGGGTTGTCAGTCTGTCCGGGTTATAAGATCATACGCCGTTATACGTTGTTTACGCTTTGAGGAATCCACGATGAGTGAGGCTGAAGCCCGCCCGAGTAACTTTATTCGTCAGATCATCGATGAAGATCTGGCCAGTGGTAAGCACACCACTATCCATACCCGTTTTCCGCCGGAGCCAAATGGCTATCTGCACATTGGCCACGCGAAATCCATCTGTCTGAACTTTGGTATTGCGCAAGACTACCAGGGCCAGTGCAACCTGCGTTTTGATGATACGAACCCGGTTAAAGAAGACATCGAGTACGTTGAATCGATTAAAAATGACGTTGAATGGTTAGGTTTTCACTGGACTGGCGATATTCGCTACTCTTCGGATTACTTCGATCAACTGCACGCTTATGCGGTAGAGCTTATCAACAAAGGTTTGGCGTACGTCGACGAACTGTCTGCTGACGAAATCCGTGAATACCGCGGTACGCTGACCCAGCCGGGCAAAAACAGTCCGTTCCGCGATCGTAGCGTCGAAGAGAACCTTGAACTGTTCGAAAAAATGCGTACCGGTGGCTTTGAAGAAGGTAAAGCCTGCCTGCGTGCGAAAATCGACATGGCTTCACCGTTTATCGTTATGCGCGATCCGGTGCTGTACCGCATTAAGTTTGCCGAGCATCATCAGACCGGTAACAAGTGGTGCATCTATCCGATGTACGACTTTACCCACTGCATCAGCGATGCGCTGGAAGGTATCACGCATTCACTGTGTACGCTGGAATTCCAGGACAACCGTCGTCTGTATGACTGGGTGCTGGATAACATCACTATTCCGGTTCATCCGCGCCAGTACGAATTCTCGCGCCTGAATCTGGAATACACCGTGATGTCCAAGCGTAAGCTGAACCTGCTGGTTACCGACAAGCATGTTGAAGGCTGGGACGATCCGCGTATGCCGACTATCTCTGGTTTGCGTCGTCGTGGTTACACGGCCGCTGCTATCCGTGAGTTCTGCAAACGCATCGGCGTGACCAAGCAGGACAACACCATTGAGATAGCCTCTCTGGAATCCTGTATTCGTGAAGATCTGAACGAAAACGCTCCGCGCGCGATGGCAGTTATTGATCCAGTGAAACTGGTTATCGAAAACTATCCGCAGGGTGAAAGCGAACTGGTTACCATGCCGAACCATCCGAATAAACCGGAAATGGGCAGCCGTGAAGTACCGTTCAGCGGTGAAATCTGGATCGATCGTGCTGACTTCCGCGAAGAAGCTAACAAGCAGTACAAGCGTCTGGTAATGGGCAAAGAAGTCCGTCTGCGTAATGCTTATGTTGTTAAAGCCGAGCGTGTAGAGAAAGATGCAGAGGGTAATATCACCACTATTTTCTGCACCTATGATGCTGATACGCTGAGCAAAGATCCGGCTGATGGGCGTAAAGTAAAAGGCGTTATTCATTGGGTTAGCGCTGCACATGCGCTGCCGATTGAAATCCGCCTGTATGACCGTTTGTTTAGCGTACCAAACCCAGGCGCCGCGGACGACTTCCTGTCCGTCATTAATCCTGAGTCACTGGTTATCAAACAGGGTTACGGCGAGCCGTCGCTGAAGTCTGCAGTTGCGAGCAAAGCGTTCCAGTTTGAACGTGAAGGTTACTTCTGCCTCGACAGCCGCTACGCAACAGCGGACAAGCTGGTATTTAACCGTACCGTTGGTCTGCGTGATACGTGGGCGAAAGCGGGCGAATAAACCGCAGCAATACATCCTTTCAAACGCCGCATTCTGCGGCGTTTTTTTTGCCAGAAAACACGTAACAACTCTGTTTGCGGAGCAAAATAATTATTATTCAGGAATGAATTTTTCCATTTCTTATTTTTGAATCAAAACCTTGAGTGAAGAGCTTCTCTGGGCTGAAACCGATTTCATCTTCATGGAAAACAAGCATTTTTTCATTTTTTCAACGCTTTTTTATTTATCGATGAAAATGTAACAGAAAGCAATGAAATATGTGCGGTTGCCCATGTTCTTACATAATGGTTACAAAAAGAGATTGATAATTCGCGTCGCGAAAAATAGTCTATCCATTGTAGTCAATGAGGTTTTCTCAGCGCTACTTTTTTAATTTTTGTTTTTTCGCTGTTCGCTTTTAGTCGGCAGCATTTTATACGTCAAAGAGGATTAACATATGCGTACGTTTAGTGGCAAACGTAGTACGCTGGCGCTGGCTATCGCCGGTATTACAGCAATGTCGGGTTTGGTTGTCGTTCCCCAGGCGCAAGCCGAAGGTTTTTTTGATGATTCAACACTGACTGGCGGCATCTATTACTGGCAGCGTGAGCGTGACCGTAAAGATGTTACCGATGACGACAAATACAAAACCAACCTTTCTCACGCCACCTGGAACGCTAACCTCGATTTCCAGTCCGGTTATGTGGCCGATATGTTCGGCCTTGATGTGGCTGCTTTTACCGCAATTGAAATGGCGGAAAATGGCGACAGCGGGCATCCAAACGAAATTGCATTCTCGAAAAAAAATAAAGGCTATGACGAAGATTATTCCGGCGATAAGAGCGGAATAAGTCTGTATAAAGCGGCGGCGAAATTTAAGTTTGGCCCGACCTGGGCGCGTGCCGGTTATATTCAACCTACCGGGCAGACTCTGCTGGCTCCGCACTGGAGCTTTATGCCAGGGACCTATCAGGGTGCTGAAGCTGGTGCCAACTTTGACTACGGCGATGCTGGCGCGTTGAGCTTCTCCTATATGTGGGCAAACGAATATAAGGCTCCGTGGCACACCGAAGTCGATAAATTCTATCAGGCCGATAAAAAGACTAAAGTTGATTACCTCCATTCCATCGGCGCTAAATATGATTTCAAAAATAACCTGTTGCTTGAAGCGGCATTTGGTCAGTCCGAAGGCTATGTTGATCAATACTTCGCGAAAGCCAGTTACAAATTTGATTTAGGCGGCAATCCGTTTACTACCAGCTATCAGTTCTATGGTGCGCGTGACAAGGTTGATGACCGCACCGCTAGCAACATTTATGACGGTACAGCCTGGCTGCAGGCGCTGACCTTCGGCTACAAAGTGGCGGAAGTGGTTGATCTGCGACTGGAAGGAACCTGGGTTAAAGCAGACGGGCAGCAAGGTTACTTCCTGCAGCGTATGACCCCGACGTATGCGTCTTCAAACGGTCGTCTGGATATCTGGTGGGATAACCGTTCTGACTTCAACGCCAACGGTGAAAAGGCAGTCTTCTTCGGTGCGATGTACGACCTGAAGAACTGGAACCTGCCTGGCTGGGCTGTGGGTGCATCATACGTTTACGCATGGGATGCCAAGCCATCTACCTGGCAGATCAACCCGGATGCGTACTACGACAAAAATCGTACTATCGAAGAATCATCTTACAGCCTGGATGCGGTCTACACCCTGCAGGACGGTCGAGCGAAGGGCACTATGTTTAAACTGCACTTCACCGAGTACGACAACCATTCAAACATTCCGAGTTGGGGTGGTGGTTACGGCAACATCTTCCAGGATGAGCGTGACGTGAAGTTCATCGTTATTGCTCCGTTCACCATCTTCTAATGCGAACAGCGGCGGGCCTGGTGCCTGCCGCATTGTTGAGGAGTGTGCTATGAAAAAATTGATACTCATCACCGTTATGGCATCGGGGCTGGTGGCCTGTGCACAATCACCGGCACCGAAAGAAGATAGCCGTCTTAAAGAAGCCTACAGCGCATGCATTAATACCGCGCAGGGCTCACCGGAGAAAATAGAGGCCTGCCAAAGCGTGTTAAACGTGCTGAAGAAAGAAAAGCAGCACCAGCAGTTTGCCAATGAAGAAAGTGTTCGCGTGCTGGATTACCAGCAGTGTATTCAGGCTACGCGCACGGGCAACGATCAGGCTGTCTCTGCCGATTGTGACAAGGTCTGGCAGGAAATTCGCAGCAAGAACTCGGCAAAATAAAACGCGGTTCGAACAAAACGGGCGGAGATATTTCTCCGCCCGTCTGCATTTCAGAGTTTATTGTCTGCCGGTTGATAATTTCGGCTTAAACGGACAAACAGCATTGCCGTGGCGGAGAGCCCGCAAAGTGCTGCACACATCAGCCACCATCCAGGTGAACTTTTATCTCCTGTTAACTGAACCAACGCTGTTGATATTACTGGCGTCAGACCGCCAAAAATAGCAGTGGCAAGACTGAAAGCCAGTGAAAAACCCACTGTACGTACATAAACAGGCATCACCTCAGTGAGCGCTGCAACCATTGCCCCGTTGTACATGCCAAAAAAGAACGAGAACCAAAGCAGTACCAACGTCATACGGGTGAAATCTGGCGCGGCAGTCAGCCAGTGCATTACAGGCCAGGTGGTGATCAATGCGAGCACGGTAATACCCATCAGCACCGGACGACGGCCAATTCGGTCTGAAATTGCACCTCCAATTGGCAGCCAGATAAAGTTAGAAATACCGACCAGCATGGTGACAATAAGGCTGTCGCGGGCGCTGAGGTGTAGCACGGCTCTGCCGTAGGTCGGGGTATAAACGGTGATAAAGTAAAATGTGGTAGTGGTCATTGCCACCAGCAGCGTACCCGCTGTGATGAGACGCCAATTTTTGATGATAGTGGTGAAAATTTCCCTGGTGTCGGGACGGTGCGTGCGTTGTAAAAATGCGTCAGTCTCCTGAAGCGAGCGGCGGAGAACGAAAATCAAAGGAATAATCATGCAACCAATAAAAAATGGAATGCGCCATCCCCATTCAGAGATCTCATCGTGCGCCAGCGTGGCGTTCAGACCGTAACCAATCAGAGCCGCCACCACAATGGCAACCTGTTGACTGGCAGACTGCCAACTGGTGTAGAAGCCTTTATTCCCCGGTGTGGCAATTTCAGAAAGATAAACAGAGACGCCTCCTAACTCCACACCAGCAGAGAATCCCTGTAATAATCGTCCCAGTAATACCAGCGCAGGGGCCAACAGACCGATACTTTGATAGCCGGGAACCAGGGCAATTAGCAGGGTACCGCAACCCATAATCGCGAGCGTTACCATCAGCCCTTTACGGCGACCAATTCTGTCTATGTAAGCTCCCAGTACAATTGCACCAACAGGTCGCATTAAGAAGCCCGAACCGAAAACGGCAAAGGTCAGCATCAGGCCAGCAAATTCACTCTCTGCGGGAAAGAACGTTTTTGCAATATAGGTGGCGTAAAAACCGAACAGAAAAAAGTCGAACTGTTCGAGGAAATTACCGCTGGTTACCCGCAGTATTGCGCCGAAAGTACCAGCGCGCGATGGTTGTTGTGTCATTGGGTTTGCTCTCCATTGTCTTTATCTTGTTTTTATAGAGGTAAGAGTGTGTGGGTTAGTCGCCTGCGACTCCCGCCTGTTTTCCGCGCCGTCTTTCTATTGCCCACTTGAGTAAGGAAGCGCAGCGGTAAAATCCGTGGGCAAATTTTCCGTAAGGAATGGTCAGAAAGAGTGCCATGACCACGCCGAGATGAATGGCGAGCAGAATAGCCATCCAGGAGGTGTCTCTACCTGCCAGCAACGCTAAACCAGTCAGGCTGGTCAGTAGCAGCAGCAAAATAAAACCGCGATCCATTGGTTTTTGCCGCGCGTCACCATGTAGCAGTGAGCGCTTAAGATTCAGCCATAACAAGCCAGCAGGGCCTACAACTAAACCAATACCGCCCAAGGTGCCAAGGATCACTGGAAGACTAAAGAACGGGTAGGGTGCTTCTATACCTGCGAAGTAGTGATAGCCCGTCGCTACGATGGTGGCGGCAAAGCAGAGCATAAAACCGTAGAAGGTGAAGTGATGGAAACGGCGACGCATCAGAGTGAAGGCATCATCCGCTTCGTTACAACCTTTGCCGTGCCCACCGTCGAGATATTTCAACGTCAGCGCATTGTGTGAGGCTTCAGCAATTTCCGCGGAACGCGGCATACCCGGGGAGATCTCTCGCCAGAAGCGGATCACGCCTGCCATAAGCAAACCTATTGCCAGGATAAAAACAGAGCCAAACATCCATGCCAGCAGGTTATGCGGAAAAATTTGATAGAAATCCCCGGCCAGTGGAGGATGGAGTAATGAACCCTTTAAACCCATGGCGAGGAGCAGAAACACGATAAGGCCGAAAACCAGCGACAGCGTCGTGGTTACGCCTGCCCGATGATAAAGCGCGCCAAAGGCCGCAGGTTGGGCGTAGTGCTGATAGGTTTCCAGCCGTACTTCCGCCATCGCTTTCGGTACATTGAGAGCAAATTCATGGGGCGGAGCATATTGGCAGGCGTGCAGACAAGCACCACAGTTATGGCACAAGTTTGCCAGATAGTTTATATCCGCTTTACCAAATTCCAGACGCTGAGTCATCGCCGGAAAAACTGCGCAAAAACCTTCGCAATAGCGGCAGGCATTACAGACCTGCATCACACGTTCAACCTCTGCTTCCGGCTCGGTAAGAATTTGCGCTTCAATGATCAATTTCTCAAGCTGCTTCATGATGAGCCTCCTTTTGTGCAGCCAGGGCGGCCTCTTTTCCGGCAATACAGCCAAAAGTTGTGCCGATAGACATTCCTACACCAGCGGTATAGCCTTTACCCAGCACATTGCCCGCCATCATCTCTCCGGCAACGAACAGGTTGCGGCTTGGCTGTCCGGCAAAGTGTACTGCGGCATGTTCGTCCACTTTCAGCCCCAGATAGGTGAAGGTGATCCCCGGGCGTAAGGCATAGCCATAGTAAGGTGGCGTATCTAATGGTCGTGCCCAGTGTGTTTTCGCCGGTGTCAGACCTTGTGTTGCGCAGTTATCCAGCGTGGTGTGATCGAATTGCCCAGGCAGGCAGGCGCTGTTGTACTGCATGATGGTGTGGGTAAAGCGTTCGGCATCCAGTCCCAACTGGCGAGCAAGCTCTGTCAGCGTATTGGCCTGTGCGCCAGGAAAGACCGGAGGCATGAAGTGGCCGATCGCTTTACTGTCGATAATGGAGTAGCCAATTTGTCCGGGCTGATGGGCAACCAGCCGTCCCCAGATAGCGTAACGTTTTGGCCAGAAATCTTCGCCTTCATCATAAAAACGTTCAGCATCACGATTTACCACTATGCCCAGCGAGACACAGTCCACACGGGTGCAAATTCCGCCATCGTATAATGGTGCTCTGGCGTCAATCGCCACGCAGTGTGACTGGGAGGGATCGCCGACAATGTCCGCCCCGGCATCGATCATAAATTTAAGCAGTACGCCCTGGTTAAAGCGTGTGCCGCGAATAAGAAAGTTATCCGCAGGCCACTCGCCGCGGGCATTCTTGCCCCACGCCTCCCGCAGCCATTCGCGGTTAGATTCAAACCCCCCGGCGGCAAGCACGCAGGACTTAGCCACAATGCGCTCTTTGCCTGCCAGTGCCGCTACGAACTCGCCATTATGCAGTTCTAGCGCCTGGATCGGTGTGTTATAGCGAATTTGCACGCCCAGCTTTTCTGCGCTGCGATAATAGGCATTCACGAGAGCTTTTCCGCCGCCCATAAAGAAGGCGTTAGTGCGCGCCACATGCAAAGCACCGGAAAGAGGGGGTTGAAAATTAACGCCGTGCTGGCGCATCCAGTCGCGACATTGCGAAGAGGTACGTATCACCAACCGCGCCAGTGCTTCGTTGGTATTTCCTTCAGTTACACGCCAGAGATCCTGCCAGAACTCCTCTTCTGGATAGCTCTCCACCAGGACATCCTGTGGGGCATCATGCATACAGCGTAAATTACGCGTGTGTTGGGAATTCCCTCCGCGCCATTCTCGGGGGGCTGCTTCGAGCAGTAATACAGAAGCCCCTTGCTCCCGGGCGGTTAAGGCGGCACATAATGCGGCATTGCCGCCGCCAATCACCAGAACATCAACCATCGTATACTCCATTACCATTTAACTAATTGTTAAATTTGTAATTAAAATGTATACGTGTAAGTTGTGTGGGCGCTACGCTGTGATGCTAAATAGCCCTTTAGTTATTGTAAAGAATTGCGCCTGGCCAGCTTCCCGCTTCCACCAGTTGACACATCACTTTGGTCAGTATCACGCGGGCAGCGAGACCTGCGGGGGTAAGTTCATCATCAGAAAGGCTGACAAGAAAATTAGGGCGGCTAAGTATTGGATTATGGACGCCGATCACTCTTAGCGTCTCTTTATCGAGATGCGAAATCGCCGCGCCGGGTTGTAATGTGGCACCGATTCCACTGCGAACGGCGCTCATCAACAGCGTCAGACCATCAATTTCTGTAGTGATCTCAATGTTCAGAGCATGTTCCTGGCAGATAGCATCCAGTCTGCCGCGCAGGCCGTGACCCGGGCTTGGCATTATCAATGGAATATTAACCAGCTGGGCAGGGGCGATATTGTCATCCGTAATATCATCCAGTAAAGCATGGGTGCCAATCAAAAATAGCCGTTCTTCGAGAATCGGTCTGGCACTCCAGCGCAGGATTTTTTCCTTTTGAAACACCACTGCTAAATCAATTTGGCGGGTATTAATCATCCGCTCCAGGTTACCGGAGAGGCTTTCCACCACATGCAGGCGGACATCTGCATAGTTTTCCCGCATTGCATTAATGAAAGGCACACCGAGCACGGATGCGGTACTGGGAGCCATTCCGACGCTGACGTGACCGGAAAGCCGGGCCTCTCGAGCCGCGAGGATCGCATCGTCTGCGTGACGTAATGCCAGTTGTGCCTGGGAGTAAAAAGCCAGCCCGGCGCTGGTGGGCGTCACGCCACGAGAGGTTCGTTGCAGCAGGCGAATAGCGAGTTCGTTTTCCAGCCGGGTCATTTGCTGGCTGAGAGCCGAAACACCAATATTGAGATCGAGCGCCGCGCTGCCCATACTGCCGGTTTCTACAATACGAACATAATAGCGTAGCTGGCGAAGCTCCATTTCGGCTCTCCGATGAGGTAGGGTGAATTTTACATTAAAGCTGCATTGACTCGAAAGGAAGAGGCCCCCGGCCAGGTTTAGCTTATAAAAAAAGCCAACCGCAGGGTTGGCTTTTCAGAAAACATCATATTATTTGGCGTCGTGCGCATGCTCATCTTCGCGGCAATCGCCTTCAGCGCAGTGACCGTACAGATAGAGGCTATGGTTGGTTAAGCGAATACCATGTTTAGCCGCAATCTCACGCTGACGCGCTTCGATGGAATCATCGCTAAATTCGACCACTTTGCCACAGTCGAGGCAAATCAGGTGATCGTGATGATGCTGTTGGGTTAATTCGAAGACGGATTTGCCACCTTCAAAATTATGGCGGGTTACGATACCGGCATCATCAAATTGGTTCAGCACGCGATACACGGTCGCCAGACCAATCTCTTCACCCATGTCTATCAGGCGTTTGTATAAGTCTTCCGCACTGACGTGATGGTTATCCGGTTCCTGAAGAACTTCCAGAATTTTTAAACGAGGAAGCGTTACTTTCAGGCCAGCCTTCTTTAATGCGGTATTATTGTCAGTCATGCGGAATCTGTCCTGTAGCTAAGCGGTTCACTTCATTAACAGAAGTGACAGAAATTGCACTTGAGATAATGCGTATCATTATAGAACTGCCATGTCTAAATGAAAACAGCAAGTCTCTGGCAAATATTGTTAATCAAAACGTGGTATCGCCGACAAACACTCTGTGCAATACCCGATTGGCATCCAGCCATTGTACAGGGTCAGGCGAGAAAGTTACAAATTTGTAGCAATTATTTTGATTGGTTTTATCTATTGATGCGGCGTAGATACGTTTCTACGCCGCATGAAATCAGGCGTTAATGATTTCGTCGAGATGCAGTTCTTCAGAAATCTGTTTAACCCATTTTTCTACGCGTTCAGCGGTCAGCTCAGGCTGGCGATCTTCATCAATAGCCAGACCGACAAAGTGGTCATCATCAGCCAGGCCTTTAGACGCTTCAAAGTGATAACCCGCCGTTGGCCAGTGACCGACGATGGTTGCGCCGCGTGGTTCGATGATGTCGCGGATGGTACCTAACGCATCACAGAAATATTCTGCGTAGTCTTCCTGGTCGCCGCAGCCAAACAGCGCAACCAGTTTACCGTTAAAATCAATGTCTTCGAGAGTAGGGAAGAAGTCGTCCCAGTCACACTGCGCTTCACCGTAATACCAGGTTGGGATACCGAGCAGAAGAATGTCATACCCTTCCAGGTCTTCTTTGCTGCTTTTTGCAATGTCATGTACATCGGCAATGTCTTTACCAAGCTGTTTTTGAATCATTTTTGCGATGTTTTCGGTGTTACCGGTGTCGCTGCCGAAAAAGATGCCAGTGATTGCCATGAGTAAAATAACCTCTTGAAACTTATTGAAATGGTGGTGGCGCAATGCCCACGGATAAGGGCAATCATAGCAGAACAGTCAGGCATGCGGAAACAGCAAACACGCGGGACTGCACTCTGTGCTACACGATTTATGATTTAGAGCAGAAATTCAGACTATGCCTGACCACGCAACGTGGCGAGTTGGTTCATCAGCATCTCTTCGATGAGTTCACTGCGACTCATGTTACGCGCGTCCGCCAGCTCGTTCAGAGCGTCAACGGCGTCGGCATTCAGTTTCAGTTCGACACGCTTAAGCCCGCGAACTTTGTCGCGTTTAAGCTGATTACGTTTATTAATACGTAACTGTTCATCACGCGAAAGCGGATTGGTTTTGGGTCGTCCCGGGCGACGCTCCTGCGCGAACAGATCTAATGTCGTACGGTCCGTTTGTTCTTTGGCCATGATCTTGGTGACTTCGGGGAAACAATCAGCCAGGCGTCTGCCCGGATGGATAGCGCGCCATCATACATCAGCAGGGGGGGCGCGCCAACGCCCACGCACGTAATCGCGCGCGGACGCTGAGTTTTTAATCAGTTGGCCTTGTCCGTCAGATAACGACGGATGGCGCGTAGGACCGCATCTGGTTTTTCTGCGTGTACCCAGTGACCTGCACCTGCAATAACATGCGCCCTTGCCTGAGGGAATTGCGCCAGTAATTGGTCACGGTACGCTTCGGTAACATACGGCGAGTTTCCACCAGGGATGAACAGCGCCGGATGATCCCATGCAGGTATGGTTTCCCAGCCCACAATATGAGGATACTGGTCCCACAATGCGGGGACATTGAAACGCCACTCGCCGTCAACAAAGGATTTCAGCAGAAACTGGATTACGCCTTCTTCTTTCAGGTACTGGCGCATCACGCTTGCCGCCTGCTGGCGTGATGCGGCTTGTGCATCCGTCACGGCATTAATCGCCGCAAAGATCTCATCGTGACGACGGACATGGTAGTCAACCGGTGCAATATCGATAGCCACCAGTTGATCGATACGTTCAGGTGCCAGCGCGGTTAGCGCCATCACCGCTTTGCCCCCCATTGAGTGACCAATAAAAGTCGCTTTTTCTATTTGTTGGGCGTCCAGTGTATCCAACAGGTCTTGCGCCATGGCCGGGTAATTCATCTCTGGCGAACGAGGGGAGAGCCCGTGATTTCGCATATCAACCTGAATGATGTCGTGATCGACTACCAGGTCACGTGCCAGTATGCCCAGGTTATCCAGGCTGCCAAACAGACCGTGAACCAGGACGATGGGGGAATTATTGTGCAGGTTTTGTGCAGATTGCGCTCGGATATTCAATTTCATGGCAAAGTTCTTTTTTTCACACTAGCGGGTTAGGGTATCATGTTGACCATTCTGCCACAGGGCTGCAACAACTACGGTTACTCCGAGTTTTTCTGGCCATCAGGCTTGACGCTATCCGCTGTTGGGATTTGCCTTTACACTAGGTGTAATAATCCCAACAACTTGTATTCAGCTAAGACACCGCACTGGATTAAGATGAAAACGATTGAAGTTGATGATGAACTCTATAGCTATATTGCCAGCCACACCAAGCATATCGGCGAGAGCGCATCCGACATTTTACGGCGTATGTTGAAGTTTTCTGCCGCATCACAGCCTGCCACTCCGGTGGTAAAAGAAGTCCGCGCCGTGCAACCTGTCGTGGAAGCCAAGCCGGTCGACCCCGTTAAAGATAAAGTGCGCGCCATGCGTGAACTGCTGCTTTCCGATGAATATGCGGAACAGAAAAAAGCAGTGAATCGCTTTATGCTGGTGCTGTCTACACTCTATTCACTGGATCAGCACGCGTTTGCTGAAGCAACGGAGTCGTTACACGGTCGCACACGCGTCTATTTTGCAGCGGATGAACAGACGCTGCTGAAAAATGGTAATCAAACCAAGCCGAAACATGTGCCTGGCACACCGTACTGGGTGATCACCAACACGAATACCGGCCGCAAATGCAGCATGGTTGAACACATCATGCAGTCAATGCAATTCCCTGCGGAATTGATTGAAAAGGTTTGCGGAACAATTTAATCCTTGCATTAGAGGGACCAGGCAATGGCAATCCACAAGCGTGCAGGTCAGCCTGCACAACAGAGTGATTTGATTAACGTCGCCCAACTGACGGCACAGTACTATGTACTTAAACCAACAGCCGGGAATGCTGAGCATGCCGTTAAGTTCGGGACATCCGGGCATCGTGGTAGTGCAGGTCGTCACAGTTTTAACGAGCCGCATATTTTGGCAATCGCCCAGGCCATTGCCGAAGAACGTGCGAAAAACGGGATTACCGGGCCTTGTTATGTGGGCAAAGACACCCATGCGCTGTCTGAACCGGCATTTATCTCTGTACTGGAAGTGTTGGCGGCAAACGGTGTTGATGTCATCGTGCAGGAAAATAACGGCTTTACGCCAACGCCTGCCGTGTCAAATGCAATCCTGGTCCACAACAAAAAAGGCGGCCCGCTGGCTGATGGCATTGTCATCACGCCGTCTCACAACCCGCCGGAAGATGGTGGCATTAAATACAACCCGCCAAACGGTGGTCCGGCAGATACCAACGTCACTAAAGTGGTGGAAGATCGTGCCAACGCGCTGCTGGCTGATGGACTTAACGGTGTTAAGCGAATTTCACTGGATGCGGCGCTGGCGTCGGGTCACGTGAAAGAACAGGATCTTGTGCAGCCGTTCGTGGAAGGGCTTGCAGATATTGTCGATATGGCAGCGATTCAAAAAGCGGGTCTGACGCTGGGTGTCGATCCGCTGGGTGGCTCCGGTATCGAATACTGGAAGCGTATTGCCGAGCACTACAAACTGAATCTGACCATTGTTAACGATCAGGTTGATCAGACCTTCCGCTTTATGCATCTCGACAAAGACGGTGCTATCCGTATGGACTGCTCCTCCGAGTGTGCGATGGCGGGTCTGCTGGCGCTACGTGATAAGTTCGATCTGGCATTTGCTAACGATCCAGATTATGACCGTCACGGCATCGTCACTCCGGCCGGGTTGATGAACCCGAACCACTATCTGGCAGTCGCGATCAACTATCTGTTCCAGCATCGCCCGCAGTGGGGCGAAGACGTTGCCGTTGGCAAAACGCTGGTGTCTTCAGCGATGATTGACCGTGTGGTGAATGATTTAGGACGTAAACTGGTTGAAGTACCGGTTGGCTTTAAATGGTTTGTTGATGGCCTGTTCGACGGTAGCTTCGGTTTCGGCGGCGAGGAGAGCGCGGGGGCTTCTTTCCTGCGTTTCGACGGTACACCGTGGTCGACCGACAAAGACGGGATCATTATGTGTCTGCTGGCGGCCGAAATTACTGCCGTGACCGGTAAGAACCCGCAAGAGCATTACAACGAGCTGGCCGCGCGTTTTGGTGCGCCGAGCTATAACCGTTTGCAGGCAAGCGCGACCTCCGCGCAGAAAGCAGCGCTGTCTAAACTCTCTCCGGAGATGGTCAGTGCCAGCACGCTGGCGGGTGATCCGATCACCGCGCGTCTGACGGCGGCGCCAGGCAATGGTGCTTCTATCGGCGGTCTGAAAGTGATGACTGACAATGGCTGGTTTGCCGCACGTCCGTCAGGTACTGAAGACGCCTATAAAATCTACTGCGAGAGCTTCCTGGGTGAAGAACACCGCAAGCAGATTGAAAAAGAAGCGGTTGAGATTGTCAGCGAAGTGCTGAAAAACGCGTAACCAGAAAAGGAGCCGAAAGGCTCCTTTTTTACATCTGGTACCCGGTGAAATATCACGGCATAAACCGATAGCCAATCCCGGTTTCGGTTATAAAGTGACGAGGGCGCGCCGGGTCTACTTCCAGTTTCTGGCGCAAGTGCCCCATATAAATTCGCAGGTAGTGGCTGTGCTCGACGGCGTTGGGACCCCAAACCTGATTCAACAGCTGACGCTGGGTCAGCACCTTCCCGCTGTTATTGAGAAGTATCGCCAGCAGGCGAAATTCAATTGGCGTCAGGTGAATTTCCTCTTCGCCACGATGTACCAGACGCGCGGCAATATCCACTTTCACATCGGAAAAATGCACGACTGGCTCGGGTGCGGGTCCAATAGCGTGGCGGCGTAATGCCACACGCAAACGCGCCTGCAGTTCGCCAATGCCAAACGGCTTGCTGAGATAATCATCAGCACCGGCATCCAGTGCGGCGATTTTGTCGCTCTCTTCACTGCGAGCTGAAAGCACTATAACGGGAATAGCGCTCCATTGTCGCAGGTCGCGAATAAAATCAGTGCCGTCACCGTCTGGCAGGCCGAGATCGAGAATGATGAGATCGGGTTTACGCGTCGCGGCCTCCAGCAGGCCACGTTGCAACGTTTCTGCTTCATACACGCGCAGACCATCGGCTTCCAGCGCGGTGCGCAGAAAGCGACGAATGGCCTGTTCATCTTCAACAATCAATACGTTTGTCACATATCCTCATGAAAATCTTCAAGTTCAGGGGGTAATTCTTGCGGCAGTGTAACACGGAAGCAAGCGCCACCCTGCGGTCGATTATGGGCGGTAATGGTCCCGCCATGCACGTCGACAATAGCCTGGCAAATTGCCAGTCCCAGCCCAACGCCCGGTACTGATGACTCTTTGTTCCCCCGGGAAAACTTGTCGAAAATACGTTGTTCCTGGCCTGACGGAATGCCAGGCCCGTTATCCCACACGTCCAGTTGCAGGTGTTCGCCCTCAACCTGTGCTTCAATTCCTATTTGTGCCTGCGGGCCTGCGTATTTGACGGCGTTTTCCAGCAGATTAATCAGCACTCGTTCAAAGAGTGGCCCATCAACGTGTATTAGCGTCAATGGCTCAGGAAGTGACAGATTAATTGGTGCAGCCAGGCCAGGCTCCAGCATCTGTAAGGCGCTGCCCACCACTTCCTCCAGCGTTAACCACTCTTTCTTAAGATTAAAGCCGCCAGACTGAATTCGCGCCATATCCAGCAGATTATTTACCAGCCGGGTCGTGTTAAGGACATGCTGGCGAATTTCGCTGGCCTGACGGGCGTGCTTCGAGCCTTCCGTTGCCAGATCCAATGTTAAAATCTCCGCCTGACCGAACAGCACCGTTAACGGCGTGCGTAAATCATGAGAAAGGGCGGCGAGCAGGGCGTTGCGGATGCTCTCGCGTTCGCTGGCAAATCGCGCCAGCTCTTCGCTGGCAGTCAGCGCCAGTCGCTCCAGGGCGCTGGCAACCAACAAGGTAAAGGTTTCCAGCAGTCGTTGTTGTTCCGGGATCATCAACTGTCGAAGATTCCCCGGTTCTACTATCAACAGTCCATACGTTTTGTCGGCGCTTTTTAACGGTAAGATCTGATACGGTACGCCCGGTAAGGTATCGGTGCCGGCCCCGGCCGGTTGTCCCTTATCAAAGCTCCAGCGGGCAATGGCATCATCCCAGGGCGTCGTGCCTTGTTGATGCGTCAGCGGAGCCAGTTTGCCGTTCTCATCGGGCAATAAAACCTGACTGCGGGCCTGAAAGGTTGAGGTAATAAACTGCTCACTGGTGGCAGCGATATCTTGTTGACTCCGCCCCACGGCCAGGGCTTTGGACATCTCGTACAGATGCCGCGTGCGCTGTTCCCGGTAGCGAGCGACTCGTGCCTGATAGCGCACTCCTGCGGTCAGATTCCCGATGACCAGACCGACCGTCAACATAACGGCGAATGTGAGCAGATACTGGACGTCCGAAACGGCCAGCGTACCGCGCGGGGCAATAAAGAACAGATCGAAGCTGGCGACGTTAATAAAGGTCGCCACCACAGACGGCCAGCGTCCGTAGAACAGGGCGATCACTACCACGCCTAACAGGTAGAGCATTACCAGATTGGCGGCATCAAAGGCAACCAGCCACTGCATGGCTATCAGCGTTGTGAAGGCGCACAGTGCAGCTGCAACCAGACAGCCCTGAATCTGTACCCGCCACTTATCTTTAAAGGTACGCGTGTCAGCAGCCTGAACCGCCGGACGTGGAGGGGGATCGTCCAACGCGACAATCATCAGATCGAGATCCGGTGCGCGATGGGCCAGCTTGTCGGCAAAAGAATCACTGCGCCACCTGCGTCGCGTTGTCGGACGCCCCAGCACGATTTTTCCCAGATTGTGCTCCCGGGCGTAGCGGACGACCGCTTTATCTTCTGCGGGATCGGAGAGGGTGGCTGTTTCTGCTCCTAATTCCTGTGCCAGTCGCAAGGCGCCAAGAATTGCGCGACGTTGCTTTTCGGGTAACTGATGCAGTGCGGGTGTTTCGACATACACGGCATGCCAGATACTACCGAGACGTGCAGCCAGACGTGCGGCGGCACGCACCAGCTTTTCGCTGCCGGTGTTGTGTCCGATACACAGCAGGATGGCATCGCGGGTGTGCCAGACTTTTTCCTCTCCAGGGTGACCTCGCCAGGCGCGCATTTGATCGTCTACCCGATCAGCTGTACGTCGCAGGGCCAGTTCGCGCAGTGCGATCAAATTGCCTTTGCGGAAGAAGTGTTCGATAGCCCGTTCTGCCTGACCGGCAATATAGACTTTGCCTTCGTTCAGACGTTGGCGCAGATCGTCAGGGGGGAGATCGACCAGTACCACATCGTCAGCCGCATCGAAAAACGGATCGGGGACGGTTTCGCGGACCTGAATACCGGTAACGCCGCTGACGATATCGTTCAGGCTTTCCAGATGCTGAACGTTAACAGTGGTAAAGACATCAATTCCAGCTTCCAGCAGTTCTTCGATGTCCTGCCAACGGCGAGGGTGACGCGAGCCTGGCGCATTACTGTGCGCCAGTTCATCCATTAAAATCAGGGCAGGGCGACGGGCAAGGGCGGCATCGAGATCAAACTCGCTGATGTGCCGCCCACGGTGTGACTGGCGTTTCAGCGGCAGCATGGCGAGTCCGTCCAGCAGTGCGGCGGTCTCTTTACGCCCGTGAGTTTCCACCACGCCGATCAACACATCCAGCCCTTGCGCCCGTAACCGCTGGGCCTCAGCCAGCATAGCCCAGGTTTTCCCGACTCCAGCGCAGGCACCGAAGAAGATTTTCAGCTTTCCCCGGTGCGGGGCGGCGGTCTGTTCCAGTAAGCGATCCGGATTGGGGCGCAAGGGTTCTTCTGTCATGACCTTTTTCTCAGCGTTTATCCAGCGCTAAATTAAGTTCCACCAGGTTCACTACCGGCTGGCCGATAAACCCGACCAGCGGCTTATGCGTGTATTGTGCAACTAACTGCGTTACCTCTTCAACGCTGAGGTTACGGGCTTGCGCCACGCGGGGGATCTGCCAGGCTACCGCGTTCGGTGTCAGATTATTGTCCAGTCCACTGGCAGACGCCGTGACCAGTTCCACCGGAACAACTGGGTTAGCCTGCGGATTTGCAGCACGCAGCGCGGCAATCCTGCTTTGCAATTGTTTATCCAGCTCCGGGTTGCTGGCCGCCAGGTTACTGCCGCCTGAACCCATTGGATTATAGGGCATTTCCGCCGTCGCTGAAGGGCGTCCCTGAAAATAACCGGCGGCGGTAAAGTTCTGGCCGATGAGTTCAGAGCCGCGAACGACCTGACCCTCACGGAGCAGTGACCCGTTAGCCTGATGGGGAAACCACCATTGCCCCAGTGCGGTTGTCAGCAAAGGATATGCTCCGCCGGTGATAAGTATCAGGAAAATCAATGTTGATAGTGCAGGACGTAATCCACTCATCTGAAACCTCACACCAGACCCAGCAGGGTCAGCAATAAATCAATCACTTTGATACCAATAAATGGCACAACCAGACCGCCCAGACCGTAGATCCATAAGTTACGGCGCAGCATGGCGGAAGCCGATAACGGTTTATAGCTCACGCCCTTCAGCGCCAGTGGGATCAGAAAGACAATAACCAGCGCATTGAAGATGACCGCGCTCAGGATTGCCGAATCCGGCGAATGCAGGTGCATCACGTTAAGTGCGTTGAGCTGCGGGTAGGTTGCGGCAAACGCAGCCGGGATAATGGCGAAATATTTCGCAACGTCGTTGGCAATACTGAAGGTGGTCAGCGAGCCACGTGTCATCAGCATCTGTTTGCCAATATGCACCACTTCAATCAGTTTAGTGGGGTTAGAGTCCAGATCGACCATGTTGCCCGCTTCCTTCGCGGCCTGGGTCCCGGAGTTCATGGCAACCGCCACATCTGCCTGAGCCAGTGCGGGGGCGTCGTTGGTTCCGTCGCCGGTCATCGCCACCAGACGACCTTCCGCCTGGTACTGACGAATAAGTGCCAGCTTGGCTTCCGGTGTGGCTTCCGCTAAAAAGTCATCCACCCCGGCTTCTGCCGCAATCGCGGCGGCGGTTAGCCGGTTGTCGCCTGTGATCATCACCGTTTTGATACCCATTTTGCGCAACTGGGCAAAACGTTCTTTGATCCCGCCTTTAACGATATCTTTCAGCGCAATCACACCCAGTACGTGCGAACCTTCGGCAACGACCAGCGGCGTCGCACCAAGGCGAGCGACGTTTTCGACCTTCTGCTCAACATCGGCAGGGAAGTGCCCTCCGTTGGCTTCGACGTGACGACGAATGGCGTCTACTGAACCTTTGCGGATCATGCGGTTGTCGATATTGATACCGCTCATCCGGCTTTGTGCGGTAAACGGTACAAATGTGGCGTGCAGCGATTGCACGTCGCGTATGCGCAGATTAAAGCGCTGTTTTGCCAGCACCACGATGCTACGACCTTCTGGCGTTTCATCCGCCAGTGACGAAAGCTGTGCGGCGTCGGCCAACGTTTTTTCATCAACGCCCTGGGCGGGAAGAAAATCTGAAGCCTGACGGTTGCCCAGCGTAATGGTGCCGGTTTTATCCAGCAGCAGTACGTCCACGTCACCTGCTGCTTCTACCGCTCGCCCGCTGGTGGCGATGACATTCGCACCCAGCATGCGGCTCATTCCGGCGACGCCAATTGCGGAGAGCAGGCCACCGATAGTGGTGGGGATCAGGCAGACCAGCAATGCAACCAGAACTGTGACGCTGACCGCGCTGCCGCCCCAGGCGGAAAACGGCCACAGCGTAGCGGTTGCCAGCAAAAAGACGATAGTCAGGGCGATCAGCAGGATCGTCAGCGCGATTTCATTTGGCGTTTTCCGCCGTTGGGCGCCTTCGACCATTGCGATCATTCGGTCGAGGAATGTTTCGCCGGGGTTGACGCTGCATTCGATCACCAGCCAGTCGGAGAGGATGCGAGTTCCTCCGGTAACTGATGCGAAGTCACCGCCGGATTCGCGGATAACCGGCGCAGATTCCCCGGTAATGGCGCTTTCATCCACCGATGCGCCGCCTTCGATGACTTCGCCGTCGCAGGGGATAATATCGCCTGCTTCAACCAGCACCACATCCCCTTTACGCAGTTCGCTGGCAGGAACATGATCCATTGACGAGCCGTATTTGGGTTCGCGTAATTTACGTGCGAAAGCTGTTTTTTTCACCCCTTTCAGGCTGTTGGCCTGTGCTTTGCTACGTCCTTCCGCCAGCGCCTCGGCAAAGTTGGCGAACAGAACGGTCACCCATAACCAGAGACTTATCGCCCCGGTAAATATTGGGTTCCCGATCATGTGCCCGGTTGCCATCGCTACGGTTATCAGCGTGGTCAGCAGGCTGCCGATCCAGACGATAAACATGACCGGATTGCGCCACTGGGTATGTGGGCTTAATTTTTTGACGGCGTCCATAAGCGCTTGCGCGACCAGAGAGGGTTCGAACAGCGCCAGTTGCTTGCGACTCATAATAATGTGCTCCGCATCGCTCAACGTAAAGAGAGGTATTCTGCGACCGGGCCAAGCGCCAGAGCAGGAATAAAGGTAAGAGCGCCAACCAGTAACACCGTACCGATTAACAACCCGACAAACAGCGCACCGTGTGTGGGCAGAGTGCCAGGGCTTGCGGATTGGCTCTTTTTACCGACCAACGACCCGGCAATTGCCATCACCGGAATAATGACGCCGAAGCGCCCGAAGAACATGCAGAAGGCCAGCAGGCAGTTCCAGAATGGGCTGTTGGCGCTTAACCCGGCAAAGGCGCTACCGTTGTTGTTCGCTGCAGACGATACGGCGTACAGCACCTCACTGAAACCGTGTGGCCCAGGGTTGAGCATCGCGCTGCGCCCGGCGTCGCTCATCATGGCAATCGCTGTACCAAGCAGCACCAGTGCAGGGGTAACCAGAATCGCCAGCGCTGTCATTTTCATTTCGCGCACGTCGATTTTCTTACCCAGATATTCCGGGGTACGGCCAATCATCAGTCCGGCGATAAATACGGCCAGCAGAACAAACAGCAGCATGCCGTATAAACCTGAACCCACGCCGCCAAACACCACTTCGCCAATCTGCATCAACCACATTGGCACCATCCCGCCCAGCGCGGTGAAAGAGTCATGCATAGCGATGACCGCCCCGCAGGATGCTGCCGTCGTGACGACCGCAAACAGACTGCTGACCAGCACGCCAAAGCGGCTCTCTTTACCTTCCATGTTGATATTGCTGTCTGCGCCAAACGCCATCAGATGTGAATTACCCTGAATCTCAGACCACATCACGATCGCCACGCAGATGACAAAAATCAGCGACATTGCCCACAGCAGAGTACGTCCCTGACGGCGATCGCCCACGACGTCGCCAAAAGCAAAGCACAGGGCGGCGGGAATTAAAAAGATCGCCAGCATCTGCACCATGTTGGTCAGTGCGGTTGGATTTTCAAACGGATGTGATGAGTTAGCGTTAAAGAAGCCGCCACCGTTAGTGCCGAGCATCTTAATGGCTTCTTGCGAGGCGACCGGACCCATCGGCAGCAGTTGTTTAGCGCCTTCAAGCGTGGTGAACGCCTGGTAAGGCAACAGGTTTTGCAGCGTGCCTTGCTGTATAAAAAACAGGGCGATGAGCAGAGCAATGGGCAGCAAGATCCATAACGTAATGCGCACCAGATCCACCCAGGCGTTACCCAGCGTGTTCATACTTTGGCGTGTGAAGGCGCGGATCAGGGCGAAAATCACCGCGATGCCGGTCGCCGCTGACAGGAAATTCTGTACGGTCAGCCCGGCCATTTGGCTGAAGTAGCTTAAGGTGGTTTCGCCGCTGTATGACTGCCAGTTGGTATTGGTAACAAAACTCACGGCGGTATTCAGCGCGAGATGCCATGAGAGTCCCGGCAATTGCTGAGGGTTCAGTGGCAGCAAACCTTGCGCCATCAGCATCGAAAACAGTACCAGCAGACCCAACATATTGAGTGCAAGAATTGCCAGCAGATACTGCTTCCAGTTCATTTCGTGTTGCGAAATGCCCAGCCCACGCCAGAGCACACGTTCAATGCCGGTCACGCCCGGCAATGATGCGTCATTGATAAGCCTTGCCAGCCCTGCGCCCAATGGTCTGGCTACAACAAAAAGAACCAGTAAGAAACTGGCGATGAGTAAAAATCCTTGTGCCGCCATCAGAACGCCTCCGCATTGATCAGGGCATACACCAGATAACCTAATAATAAAAACACCAGCACAATGCCGGTTATCACGCCTGCACTCACGGTGCACCTCCAGTGGCATAAATGTGATAACCAGAGCGTAGTTTTTTGGTTGCAAAGATTTCGCAAAAATCGGCGGGCGGGATGTAAAAAAAGTATAAAAATGGCAAAGGCCATTATTTAACTAATGATTAGTATTAATTTAACTTTTATGTAACTAAATTACGAATTTAAGTTAAACGAAGCATCAATAGATAAAAATAAGTGGTCGGATGAGTAGTAAAATTACACACAAGGCGGTATTATTTTCATCAGTTAACCAAGTTTATTTTTCCGGTGCGATTCACCGAACAGATATAGGGGAGAAAAGTATGGATCTTTACAAAGAATATCCAGCACATGTTGTCTTATTACGCCGTACTTTCGCCGTTGTGGCGGGCGTGCTGGCGCTACCGGTCATGCTGTTCTGGAAAGACCGCGCCCGTTTTTACAGCTACCTGCACCGCGTCTGGTCGAAAACCAGCGATAAGCCGGTGTGGATGGATCAGGCTGAAAAAGCGACCTGCGATTTCTATTAATTTATCGAAATTGCTCAAGAAAACCGCTAACAGTAATGTAGCGGTTTTTTTTATGCTCCGACGTCTACACTTATTCAGATAACGGATAAGGAGTTGTGATGAACGAGAAAATCCCGGTGGGTATAAGTGCCTGCTTGCTAGGTGCTAACGTTCGCTTTGATGGCGGACATAAACGGCTGGCTTTTGCCGTGGAAGACCTATCTCCGTGGGTGCGCTTTGAGCCAGTGTGTCCGGAAATGGCCATTGGATTGCCAGTGCCTCGTCCTGCGTTACGTCTGGTAAAAAACGATGATGGTGCTATTTCTCTGCGTTTTAGCGATAAGCGGGAAGGGAACCTCACTGATGCCATGACGGTTTTCAGTAACCAACAGATCGGGCAGTTTGAACATCTGTGCGGCTACATCGTCTGCGCAAAATCCCCCACCTGCGGAATGGAACGTGTCCGCGTGTACGATGCTGACGGTAAAAATAACCGCAAAGCGGGACGCGGTATCTACACATCATTATTGATGGACGCATATCCGTGGTTGCCAGTAGAAGAGGATGGGCGGTTGCATGACCCGCAAATCCGCGAAAACTTTGTTGAACGAATGTATGCGCTGCATGAACTAAATGGTATTCGTGAGCAAGGGCTGACACGCGGAGCACTGATTGACTATCACAGTCGCTATAAGCTGTTGCTGTTGACGCATTCTCAGCCAGCATATCGGGAGCTCGGGCGTTTTGTGGCAGCGGTTCACGAATGGGAAAGTCTGGATGCCTTTTTTATCGCTTATCGCCAGCAGTTGATGGCTTTGATGTCGCATCAGGCTACCCGGCGTAACCATACTAATGTTTTGATGCACGTTCAGGGGTATTTTCGTAAGCAGCTCAATGCTCGTCAGCGTCAGGAACTCGCAACGCTGATTGATGATTATCGGCGCGCAACGCAGCCACTGCTTGCTCCCGTGACGCTGCTCAAACACTATATGGCAGAATACCCGGATACCTGGCTTTCCGGACAGCGCTACTTTGATCCCTGGCCCGCAACGTTACGTTTGCGCTATGGAAGCTAATTGTCTTATTGATTTGGGAGCTTTATGACCACCCATTTGGTCTGGTTTCGTTGTGATTTACGTCTGCACGATAATCTCGCCCTCGCCGCCGCGTGCCGTGATCCTTCTGCTCGGGTACTGGCGTTATATATTGCCACTCCCGAACAGTGGACGTCACATAACATGGCTCCACGCCAGGCGGCGTTTATTAGCGCTCAATTAAATATGCTACAAACGGCACTGGCAGAAAAAGGCATTCCCCTTCTGTTTCATGAAGTTACCGATTTTTCCGCCAGCGTGGATACAGTAAAAAACGTCTGTGCGCAGCATGATGTCAGCCGGCTTTTTTATAACTATCAGTATGAAATAAACGAACGACAGCGTGATGTAAGTGTGGAAAAGTCATTGCCACACGTGATCTGTGAGGGTTTTGACGACAGCGTGATCCTGCCTCCGGGGGCGGTGATGACCGGCAATCATGAAATGTATAAAGTCTTTACGCCATTTAAAAATGCCTGGCTGAAACGTCTAAAAGACGGTGTTCCTGAGAGTGTTGCCGCGCCAAAGAGACGAGACAGCAGCACTATTTCCGCACCGTTAACCGCAATTACGCTGAGTTATCCGCAGCAGGATTTTGATGTGCGACATTTCCAACCGGAAGAAAAATCGGCTATCGCGCAATTACGTCAGTTTTGCCAGCAGGCTGTCGCGGAATATGAACAACAGCGTGACTATCCGGCAATTGATGGCACCAGCCGGTTATCCGCAAGTCTTGCAACCGGTGGATTATCGCCGCGTCAATGCCTGAACCGGTTGTTAGCAGAACAGCCGCAGGCACTTGAGGGCGGGAGCGGAAGCGTCTGGTTGAATGAGCTTATCTGGCGCGAGTTTTACCGCCATTTAATGACATACCACCCGGCACTGTGTCGTCATCGTCCCTTTATTCGCTGGACCGATCGTGTTCAGTGGCAGGATAACTCTGCACATTTTCAGGCGTGGCAGACGGGGCAAACGGGATATCCCATTGTGGATGCCGCCATGCGCCAGCTTAACACCACAGGATGGATGCATAACCGTTTACGCATGATTACCGCCAGCTTTCTGGTGAAAGATCTGCTGATTGACTGGCGTAAAGGAGAGCAGTATTTCATGTCGCAACTGATCGACGGCGATCTGGCAGCCAATAACGGTGGCTGGCAGTGGGCGGCGTCAACCGGAACTGATGCCGCGCCGTATTTTCGTATTTTTAATCCAACGACTCAGGGGGAAAAATTCGATCGTGACGGTGAGTTTATCCGCCAGTGGGTGCCGGAATTACGCGAGGTGCCAGGAAAAGCAATCCACGAGCCGTGGAACTGGGCGGAAAAAGCGCAGGTGACTCTCCATTACCCTCGCCCCATTGTCGACCATAAGCAGGCGAGATTAGCCACGCTCGCGGCCTATGAGGCGGCGCGAAAAGGGTGAGTGCGTGGTGGATTTCTGCGTAATGCATTCCAGCAGAATGCACATGTTGCTAGCGGGCGCATTTAGCGCTGAATCGTGTGCGTAAGACCGTTACTGCCTGAATGCACCAGTTACGCCTGGGCAGTAAAGTCCCGTCATCTTCTTTCAGGTGACGGAACACGATGACAACGGCAACGACTTCCACTCCGCATGATGCGGTATTCAAAACGTTTTTACACCATCCCGAAACTGCGCGGGATTTCCTCGAGATTCACCTTCCGGCTTGTCTGCAAAAGCTTTGCGATTTTAATACGTTGAAGCTGGAGTCAGAGAGCTTTATTGAAGCGGATTTACGTTCTTGCTACTCCGATGTGCTCTGGTCGCTGCACACACGCGACGGTGGCGGTTATGTCTATGTTGTTATAGAGCATCAGAGTTCAGCCGATCCGCATATGGCTTTTCGTTTGCTGCGTTATGCGATGACGGCCATGCAGCGCCATCTGGACGCCGGACACAAGGAACTGCCGCTGGTAATACCGATGTTGTTTTATCACGGTAACCGCAGCCCGTACCCGTATTCACTGTGTTGGCTGGATGCGTTTGCAGATCCTGTGGCGGCAAGGCAACTCTATGCCAGTGCATTTCCACTGGTGGATATAACGGTAGTACCCGATGATGAAATCCTGACGCACAGGCGAATGGCGTTGCTGGAACTCATGCAAAAATATATCCGTCAGCGGGATTTGATGGGACTGGTAGAACAACTGGCTACGCTGTTACTTACAGGATGCGCTAATGACACGCAGCTACAGGCGATGTTTAATTACATTCTGCAATCCGGCGATGCATCTCGCTTCAATGAATTTATGCAAGAGATGGCGCAACGGATCCCCCAACACAAGGAGAGGCTGATGACTATTGCGGAGCGATTACGGTTAGAGGGATTACAGGAAGGGGTACAGCAAGGTAAACGCGAGGCTGCATTACGTATAGCGCAAACAATGCTGGCGCAAGGAATAGCTCGTGAAATGGTGTTACTGGTTACAGGTCTGTCGGAAGAGGATTTGGCAGTTAATAATTCGTAATCTCTTGATAAAAAACAGGCCCGAGTCGTAGTACATCATCGGGCCTGTAAACTCAGGACTCTACCGCCAGTGGACGGTTTCTAAACTTAAGCGACTGATACAACCAAATTAGCAGTACCAGCGCGACACAGGCCAGGGCTCCCCAGGTAATCTCGCTAAAGACATCAATATAGGCATTGATGGAATAGTTGATGGCCCCGGAGGCATCAAATGTGCCCTGGGATGTCTGGTCGGCAATCACTCCCGCCAGGTAGTTGGCAATGGCACCCGAAAGCAGCATATAAATACCGGTTAATACGCCGGTAACGCCCGGGATCTCAATGCGCGTAATTTGCGACATCGCGACCGGATCGATAAACAATTCGGCAAATCCCATCACCGCCAGCCCAAGGATCATCAGTGGCATAGAAGAATGCCCGTAAGCTGCTGACCAGCGGGCGCTTAAGGTCAGAATACAAAAACCTGCGCTCATTAATCCCAGACCGAGGGCAAATTTACCCCAGATACGCACAGTGCGGTTGCCACCCACGCTTTCTTTAACCACCCATGCCAGCACGATGCCGCACAGCATCACGGCGAAGGCGTTGACCGACTGGAACATCGCGGTAGGAACGGAATATCCCAGAATGTCGCGATTAACAAAGCGGTCGATATAGAGGCTAATAGAACTGCCGCCCTGTTGAGCAAAGGCCCAGAACAACAGGCTGAAGAAGGTCAGAGTAACGATAAGCCCCAGTTCTTTACGCTGCTTCTGTGTTTGTGCCTGACGGTAGATTTTTGCCAGAACAGCCAGACCAATGACGGTGGCAACGATCAGTGCATACACGGACCACTCTTTCCAGAACAGGACGGTAATCAGCAGCGGGGCTGCCACCAGTAATACCAACAACCAGGCCCAGTTTGGCAGAATAAACGTTCTGGCGAACAGGACAGCTTTGTTGACACCAGTGGTGTGGGCGAAATGGCGGTTTCCGCATAAGAAAATCACCAGTCCTGCCAGCATGCCGATTGCGGCCAGCGCGAAGCCCATGGCCCAGCTGTACTCTTCCTGCACATAGCCACAGGCGATAGGGGCGATAATCGAACCGATGTTACCTGCGGCATAAAGCAGAGAGAAACCGCCGTCGCGACGCGGATCTTCCGGCTGATACAGTTCGCCCAGCAGGCAACTGATGTTGGATTTAAACAGACCGTAACCGCAGACGATAATTGCCAGAGACAAATAGAGGAACGCCGGCGCCATTTCACTGGCACCCAGCACCAGGTGCCCCACTGCCATTAAAAATGCGCCAATCATGACTGCCATGCGGTTGCCGAGCACTTTATCCGCCAGGTATCCTCCCAGAATTGGGGTGACATACACTAGCGAGCAGTAGGCACTGAAGAGTTCATATGCATGATTATCGTTGTACTTAAGCTGGTTAGTGAGATACAGGATCAGCAGTGCACGCATGCCGTAAAAACTGAAGTACTCCCAAATTTGCAGTGCGACGACGTAATAGATAGCGCGCGGCTGAGATGCTTGTTTATTCATTCTATTCTCGAAGTGAATGCCTCACGACAGGATGAACGTACTGTGTGAGCGTGTTTCCTTGAAATGGTAACTTTGATACAGATCTGATTATTTTTGCAATATGCTGTCTGATTGCATAAATATACATGAATAAGATCTCCTGGTGGTAAGCAATTTATCTTCAAAGTCCATGTGATTGTTTCTTGATGTGTCAGTGAAATGGCTATCGACGAACGGAGGCGGGGACGCTATTTTAGCTTAAGCTGTGTTGCTGATTGGGCATGCAGAATTTTTGACAACGAGGGCGATGATGAAAAACACCGAACTGGAACAACTGATCAACGACAAACTGAACAGCGCGGCCATTAGCGACTACGCGCCGAATGGTTTGCAGGTTGAGGGCAAAGAGACGGTGCATAAAATCGTGACCGGCGTGACCGCAAGCCAGGCATTATTGGACGAGGCAGTGCGTCTGCGGGCTGATGCGGTCATCGTTCATCACGGTTACTTCTGGAAAGGCGAATCCCCGGTTATTCGCGGCATGAAGCGCCATCGTCTGAAAACACTGCTGGAAAATGATATTAACCTGTATGGCTGGCACCTGCCGCTGGATGCGCACCCGGAACTGGGGAATAACGCGCAGTTAGCTGCGCTGCTAGGCATTACCGTGATGGGGGAAATTGAGCCTCTGGTGCCGTGGGGCGAACTCGCTATGCCGGTTCCGGGGTTAGAGTTGGCATCCTGGATAGAGGCGCGCCTGGGACGTAAACCGTTATGGTGTGGTGATACAGGGCCGGAAAAAGTTCAGCGCGTCGCCTGGTGTACCGGTGGCGGCCAAAGTTTCATTGATAGCGCGGCCCGTTTTGGCGTCGATGCTTTTATTACCGGTGAAGTCTCCGAACAAACCATTCACTCAGCCCGTGAGCAGGGGCTGCATTTTTATGCAGCCGGACATCATGCCACCGAACGTGGCGGTATTCGCGCGTTAAGTGAATGGCTGAATGAAAATACTGATTTGGATGTTTCTTTCATTGATATACCCAATCCGGCGTAATTAAAGAGGGGCGAAAGTGCAGCGAGCGCGTTGTTATCTGTTAGGTGAAACTGCGGTGGTTCTGGAACTGGAACCACCGATTACGCTGGCGAGTCAGAAACGTATTTGGGGCCTGGCCCAGCGTCTGGTAGATGCTCCGAATGTGCTGGAAGTCATTCCTGGAATGAACAACATCACGGTGACTCTGCGCAACCCACAAACGCTGGCGCTGGATGCAATTGAACGTCTGCAGCGCTGGTGGGAAGAGAGTGAAGCGCTGGAACCAGATTCGCGCTTTATTGAAATACCGGTTACCTATGGTGGTACGTGCGGACTGGATCTGGCAGAGGTTGCGCAGCACAGTGGATTAAGCCAGAAGCAGGTTGTCGAACTGCATGCGTCAGTTGACTATGTAGTCTGGTTTATCGGCTTTCAGCCGGGATTCCCCTATCTCGGGAGCTTACCGGAGCAACTGCATACACCAAGACGTGCTGAACCGCGCCTGCTTGTTCCGGCAGGTTCAGTTGGCATCGGTGGCTCACAAACCGGTATCTACCCACTATCAACACCAGGAGGATGGCAACTGATAGGGCATACCTCGGTTAAGTTGTTCGATCCGCAGCGGGATGAGCCGATCCTGTTACGGCCAGGGGATACCGTGCGATTTGTCCCGCAGAAGGAGGGGGTATGTTAAAAATCATTCGTGCGGGCATGTATACCTCCGTGCAGGACGGTGGCCGCTACGGTTTTCGGCAATCAGGAATTAGCCACTGTGGGGCGCTGGACAAACCGGCGCTGAACGTAGCCAACCTGCTGGTGGGTAATGACGCAAATGCCGCAGCACTTGAAGTGACGCTCGGTCAGTTGGTGGTGGAATTTGAGGCGGATGGCTGGTTTGCATTAACCGGCGCGGGGTGTGAAGCGCATTTAGACCGTACCCCTGTGTGGAGCGGATGGCGACTGCCGGTTAAAGCCGGGCAACGCCTGATGCTAAAACGCCCGCATCGCGGGATGCGCAGTTATCTGGCGGTGGCGGGTGGCATTGATGTTCCCGAGGTGATGGGCTCATGCAGTACCGATCTGAAAGTAGGTATCGGTGGGCTGGAAGGGCGTCTGTTACGCGATGGCGATCGGCTGGCGATTGGTGTTTCAACGCGACAGTTCAGCGGGCCGCAGGGGGTCAAACAGCTTTTGTGGGGCAACCGTATTCGCGCGTTACCCGGACCTGAATATCACGAATTTGATGACGCATCACAGGCATCATTCTGGCGATCTCCGTGGCAGCTCAGCCCACAGAGTAACCGGATGGGGTATCGATTGCAGGGTCAGCCACTTACACGTACCACCGATCGTGAGCTGTTGTCGCACGGTCTGCTCCCCGGCGTGGTTCAGGTACCGCACAATGGTCAGCCGATTGTGTTGATGAACGATGCTCAGACGACGGGTGGCTATCCACGAATTGCCTGTATCATCGAGGCGGATATGTACCATCTGGCGCAAATCCCTCTCGGCCAGCCGATTCATTTTGTTCAGTGTTCGCTGGAGGAGGCGCTGAAGGCGCGTGCCGATCAGCAACGTTATCTGGAACAGTTAACATGGCGACTTAACGATGAAAATTGATCTGAATGCAGACCTCGGCGAAGGCTGCGCAAATGACGCCGCGCTGTTGCAACTGGTGTCATCAGCCAACATTGCCTGTGGATTCCATGCCGGGGACGCGCAAACCATGCTTTTAAGCGTGCGTGAAGCGCTAAAAAATGGGGTGGCGGTGGGGGCTCATCCAGGTTTCCTGGATCGGGAAAACTTTGGTCGTAGTGCCATGACTTTGCCCACTGAAACGGTATATGCGCAGACGCTGTATCAAATCGGCGCGCTGGCTGCCATCACTCGGGCTGAAGGCGGCGTCATGCGCCACGTCAAACCACACGGGATGCTCTATAACCAGGCGGCGAAAGACCCACAACTGGCTGACGCGATTGCCAGAGCGGTTCATGCCTGCGATCCATCACTTGTGCTGGTGGGACTTGCGGGGAGCGAGCTGATTCGGGCCGGGGAACATTATGGCCTGGTGACACGCCAGGAGGTTTTTGCCGATCGAGGCTATCAGGCAGATGGCAGTCTGGTTCCCCGTAGCCAGCCGGGCGCGTTGATTGAAAATGAAGAACAGGCACTGGCTCAAACCTTAGAAATGGTGCAGTCCGGCAGAGTGAAAAGCCAGACCGGAGAATGGGCGAGCGTGACTGCGCAGACGGTATGTATTCATGGTGATGGTGAGCACGCACTCGCTTTTGCCCGCCGCTTACGTACCGCGTTCGAAGCAGAGAAGATTCAAATTAGCGCATAATTTTTTACATACAAAACAATAACATATTACACAACAACATAGACGGGAATATATTATGGGAGAGGTCATTTCTCTCTGGCCATTGACGGGGATTGCTGTCATTGTGGTCGGATTTCTTTTACGTTTTAACCCGGTATTGGTGGTTATCATTGCCGGGATCGTCACGGGGCTGGCGGCGCATATGCCGATCGCCACGATCCTCGAAAAGTTGGGAGAAGGTTTTCTCAACACCCGCAACCTGCCGTTTATCCTGCTGATCCCTCTGGCGGTTATTGGTCTGCTGGAGCGCCACGGTCTGAAAGAACGTGCTCAGGCATGGATCGCGAAAATCCGCAGCGCCACCAGCGGTCGTCTGTTAATTGTCTATCTCTTTATTCGTGAAGCGACCGCGGCGCTGGGGCTGACAAGTCTGGGTGGCCATCCGCAAATGGTTCGCCCGCTGCTGGCACCTATGGCTGAAGGGGCCGCTGAGAAAAACCATGGTGAATTGCCCGGGTCAGTGCGCTATCGGTTGCGTGCAATGTCGGCGGCGACCGATAACGTCGGGCTGTTTTTTGGTGAAGATATCTTTGTTGCCTTTGGCGCGATCATTTTCATGCACAACTTTATGCTGGAGTCAGGCGGGATCCAGACGGAGCCGTTGCATATTGCCCTGTGGGGGATCCCAACGGCGATTTGTGCGTTCCTGATCCACGGCGCACGCTTGTGGCGCCTTGATAACTACCTGCAACGCGAAGTAGCGAAAGCGAATGCCGCAGCTAAAGGAGAAGCGAAATGAATTTTCAGCAAAGCTATCTCTACTGGCTGGCGGGTGCGGTATTACTGATTGTGGCCGTCATGTCCTGGCAGGACAAAGCGAACCCCCGGCGTTTAACCACCGGTCTGTTCTGGGGCGTGTACGGTGTGCTGTTTCTGCTGGGTGACTGGACGTATTCACTTTTTGGCGATAAACGCACTGTGCATATCGCTGTCGGTGTCGCGGTCGTGTTACTGGCCCTAATCGCCGGTTTCGGCGGCGTCAAACTGGGAAGCTATCATCAACGTACGCAACAACAGCGCGAGGAAAGCGCCACCCGGTTGGGCAATCGTCTGTTTTTCCCGGCGCTGGCCATTCCGGTGGTTACCGTGATTGGTGTGTTGATGTTTAACCATATTCCGGGCTTACAGGATGCGTTGTTTGGGCCGGGTAACCACGCCACGCTGGTGACGCTCTTTTCGATGACCGCTGGCTCGTTGATCGGCCTGGCAATGGCGATAAAAATGACCCATGAACGTGTACATCAGCCAATTCAGGAAGCTCGTCGTCTGCTGGACTCTATTGGTTGGGCGTTCATCCTGCCACAGATTCTGGCCACGCTGGGGTTGTTGTTTACGGCGGCAGGCGTCGGCAGTGGTATCTCTTATCTGACTCAGGAATATCTCGCGGTGGATAGCCGCTTTATCGCGGTGGCGGTGTACACCATCGGTATGGCACTGCTGACGATGGTTATGGGTAATGCGTTTGCGGCCTTCCCGATTGTGACCGCCGGGATTGGTATTCCGATACTCGTGTTGCAGCATGGCGGTAACCCTGCGGTGATGGCGGCAATCGGCATGTTCTCCGGGTATTGCGGTACGCTGATGACGCCGATGGCGGCGAACTTTAACATTGTGCCGGCGGCATTGCTGGAACTGCCGGATAAGAACGCAGTGATTAAAGCACAGGTGCCAACCGGCGTGCTGTTGCTATTGGTCAACGTATTCCTGATGTATTTCCTGATGTTCCTGTAAGGAGGAAGGATGAAAACGGTACTTATCACCGGATTTGAACCTTTTGGCGGCGAATCAGTTAACCCTTCCTGGGAAGTGGTCTCGGGTCTCGACAATGCTATTATCGGTGAGTGTCGCGTTGTGGCACGCCAGCTTCCGTGCGTATTTGGTGAGTCTCTTGCCGTACTCAATGCTGCGATTGACGCGCTGTCGCCGTCGCTGGTACTGGCGGTAGGTCAGGCTGGAGGCCGTACAGATATCACCGTTGAGCGCGTGGCGATCAATGTTGACGATGCACGTATTGCGGATAACCACGGGCAGCAGCCCGTTGATGAACCGATCGTAGCGGATGGCCCGGCGGCATGGTTTAGCACGTTGCCGATTAAAGCGATGGTTGCTGCCATGCGCAGCGCAGGTATTCCTGCATCGGTTTCTCAGACTGCGGGTACCTTCGTCTGCAACCACGTGATGTATGGGCTGCTGCATAAGTTACGTAACACGCCGACAGTGAAGGGGGGATTTATTCATATTCCCTATCTGCCGGAACAAGCGGCGGCGCATCCAGGTGCGCCGAGTATGGCGGCAGAAACGGTGCGTCATGCACTGGAGATTGCGATTGTTACCGCCTTGCAGGTGGATCGCGATATCGCAGTGACGGGCGGAGCAACTCATTAACAAAGGACAGTATTATGCCTGAAGGCCCGGAGATCCGCCGTGCGGCGGATAACCTGGAGGCGGCAGTCAAAGGCAAACCTCTGACGGATGTCTGGTTTGCCTTTGAGCAGTTAAAACCGTATCAATCTCGACTGACTGGACAGAGGGTTACCCATATTGAAACCCGGGGTAAGGCATTGCTGACCCACTTTTCGAATGGTCTGACGTTATATAGCCATAATCAGCTTTATGGCGTATGGCGAGTGATTGAGACGGGGAAAATCCCGGAAACCAACCGGGTATTACGCGTCAGGCTGCAAACGCTCGATAAAACTATTCTGCTCTACAGCGCCTCTGACATTGAAATCCTTACGCCTGAACAGCTAACCAACCATCCGTTCCTGCAACGGGTTGGACCTGATGTGCTGGATCTGCGCTTAACGCCTGATGATGTGAAAGCGCGTCTGCTTTCACCTCGTTTTCGCAATCGGCAGTTTTCCGGTCTGTTCCTGGATCAGGCGTTTCTCGCGGGGTTGGGTAACTATTTACGGGTAGAAATTCTCTGGCAGGTGGAACTGACAGGGCAACATAAAGCCTCGCAACTCAGCGATGAACAGCTCGACAGGCTGGCGCATGCACTGCTCGATATTCCGCGTTTATCTTACAATACGCGCGGTCTGGTTGATGAGAATAAACATCACGGCGCGCTATTTCGCTTTAAGGTTTTCCATCGGGACGGTGAAGCATGCGAACGTTGTGGCGGTATTATCGAGAAAACGATGCTCTCTTCACGACCTTTTTACTGGTGTCCGGGATGTCAGCATTAAGCTGGCTGCCTGGGGGCATGCTGTGAAATAAACCGCGCCACCGCCGGACCAGTCAATAAAATACTGAACAGCCGCAGGGTCTGCATCGCCATGATCAGCGCCATATCGGCGTGACTTCCTGCGGCAATCACCGCGACACTGTCCACCCCTCCTGGGCTGGTAGCCAGATAAGCGGTGAGGAAGTCGATCCGCATGTAATGCGCCAGTCCCCAGGCCATGGCCGCGCAAATCGCCATCAGTGAAAAAATAGACAACAGGATCTGTGGCAAGGGACGCAGTGCCATAAAAAAGATTTGCTTGTCAAAACCCAGACCAATTTGCCAGCCGATGGCCATGTACGCTATGGCCAGTAGCCATTCCGGCAGTTCAATCACCATTACACCGCCAGCGTTCAGCAATGCACCCACCAGCATTGGCAGCAGCATGACGCCAGAGGGGATGCGCAGTACGCGCCCGGCAATTCCGGCAACGGCGGCCAGTGCCAGGGTACTGAACAGGTTAACACTCAGTGGCGGAAACCAGATGATTTGCTCGCTGACCGTTTGCGCCAGGTCACCCATCACCAGTCGGGTGACCAGCGCCGCCGCGCCTACCACAAGTAAAACCCGCAGATACTGCATGAATGCCACCAGACGAATGTCAGCGCCATAATCCTGCGCCATGGCAACCATCGCCGCCGCTCCGCCTGGAGATGAGCCCCACGCGCCCGTATTACCGGGAAGTTTACTGTAACGTACTAACAACCAGCCTATTGCTGCACTGCTGATAAGGGTTGCCAGCAGAATGACAATCACCACCGGCCAATGCGCTGCCAGCGTCGTAAAAATGGAGCCAGTGAGGTTTTGCGCAATCATACAGCCGAGGATGGCTTGCGCACCAAGAAACGTGCAGCGAGGGGGATGCAGCGAAATACCGCGCATACTGAAAATAATACCGACGATCATCGACCCGAGCAGTAATGGCCCCGGAAGATGGATAAACAGAAAGAGCAGGGAAAGAAGAAGTGACAGTAAAAACAGTGCACTCCACTGCAAAACAGGCATCCCATACTCCTGAGTAGAATTAAGCAAGTCTCAGTAAATCATAGAGAAAGGATGAGAGGATTAACACAATGCATGTCAAGAAAAAGGGAATATGCCGGATGGTGACGCATCGCCATCCGGCAACAGGAATTAACGCTTAATGTCAGACTTAAAATCGCGTTTGTCGTAGCCGGTGTACAGCTGACGAGGACGGGCGATCTTCATGCCATCAGTATGCATTTCGTTCCAGTGAGCAATCCAGCCAACGGTACGCGCCATGGCGAAAATCACGGTGAACATGGAGGACGGAATACCCATCGCTTTCAGAATGATACCGGAGTAGAAGTCTACGTTCGGGTAGAGTTTCTTCTCGATGAAGTACGGGTCATTCAGTGCGATGTGCTCAAGCTCCATGGCCACTTCCAGCAGGTCATCTTTGGTGCCCAGCTCTTTCAGGACTTCATGACAGGTTTCACGCATAACGGTGGCGCGTGGGTCATAGTTTTTATAGACACGGTGACCAAAGCCCATCAGACGGAAAGAATCATTCTTGTCTTTCGCGCGGCGAACAAATTCCGGAATGTGTTTAACCGAGCTGATTTCTTCCAGCATCTTCAGTGCGGCTTCGTTTGCACCGCCGTGTGCCGGTCCCCACAGGGAAGCAATACCTGCTGCGATACAGGCAAACGGGTTAGCGCCAGAAGAACCCGCCGTACGTACGGTAGACGTAGAAGCGTTCTGCTCGTGGTCGGCGTGCAGGATCAGGATACGGTCCATTGCGCGTTCCAGGATTGGATTCACTTCGTATTTTTCGCACGGCGTGGAGAACATCATATGCAGGAAGTTACCGGCGTAGGAGAGGTCGTTACGCGGATAAACAAACGGTTGGCCAATGGAGTATTTATAGCACATCGCTGCCATGGTAGGCATTTTGGACAGCAGACGGAAAGCAGCGATTTCACGGTGACGCGCATTATTCACATCCAGCGAGTCGTGGTAGAACGCGGCCAGTGCGCCGGTAACACCGCACATGACGGCCATCGGGTGAGAGTCGCGGCGGAAACCGTGGAACAGACGGGTAATCTGCTCATGGATCATGGTATGGCGAGTGACCGTGGTTTTGAACTCGTCGTACTCTTCCTGCGTCGGTTTTTCGCCGTACAGCAGGATATAACACACTTCCAGATAGTTGGACTCGGTCGCCAACTGGTCAATCGGGAAGCCGCGATGCAGTAAAATACCTTCGTCACCGTCGATGAAAGTAATTTTGGATTCGCAGGATGCAGTAGAGGTGAAACCTGGGTCAAAAGTAAACATCCCTTTTGAGCCAAGGCTACGAATATCAATAACATCTTGACCGAGCGTACCTTTCAGCACATCCAGTTCAATAGCAGAGTCACCATTTAGAGTGATTTTTGCTTTAGTATCAGCCATTTACGGTCTCCTTAGCGCCTTATTGCTTAAGACTGCCGGAACTTACATTTGCCTTCGTACATTGGTGAACCGTTACCAGTTTGTTATTTGGCTCGCCGCTCTGTGGAAGAGGGGACAACCTGGGTACAGAGCTATGGGCGCTTGCAGGTAAAACGGTCTGTTCATGGCGAATAAACAGCAAATCAAGAACTTAGCAATCCGAATTATTAAACCTGTCTATCACTAATAACTGTCCTGAAGGTATTGGTCAATACTTCCACACTGTTGCATAACTAAATCTCCGGTGAAAGAGTGACCCCATAACTTTTACGCATTATATGCCTTTTCTGGTGTCGTTTGTAACAACTTTGTTTAATGTTTGTCAAATCAGATGATTAAAAATTAAAATAATGTTGTTATCGTGACCTATGTCACTGTTCGGGATAAAACCCGACAAACTATATGTAGGTTAATTGTAATGATTTTGTGAACGTCCTATACTGCCGCCAGGTCTCCGGAATACCCTGCAATCCCGAGCCAACCAGCGTTGTAACGTGTCGTTTTAGCAACTGGAAGCAGTGTTTTATATGACGCGTAGTTATAGTAAGGACGCTGTCTGACCCGCACGCAGACCGGAGGAAGGAAATCCCGTCGTCTTTCAGGCTACAGGTGTCTTCATCTTCTGTACCCGAAGTCCAAAGGGAATAATAAGAACAGCATGTGGGCGTTATTCATGATAAGAAATGTGAAAAAACAAAGACCTGTCAATCTGGATCTGCAAACGATCCGGTTCCCAATCACGGCGATAGCGTCCATTCTCCATCGCGTATCTGGAGTGATCACCTTCGTGGCGGTCGGGATACTGTTGTGGTTATTGGGTACCAGCCTTTCCTCCCCTGAAGGTTTCCTCGCGGCGTCATCCATTATGAATAACTTCTTTGTGGAGTTAATTATGTGGGGAATTCTGGTCGCGCTGGCATATCACGCTGTAATGGGCATTCGCCATCTGTTAATGGATTTTGGCTACCTTGAAGAAACCCTCGAAGCAGGGACGCGTTCCGCCAAAATTTCTTTTGTTATCATTGTCGTGCTTTCACTTCTCGCAGGAGTCCTCGTATGGTAAGCAACGCCTCCGCATTAGGACGCAACGGCGTACATGACTTCATTCTGGTCCGTGCTACCGCTATCGTTCTGACGTTATACATCATCTATATGGTCGGCTTCTTCGCCACCAGCGGCGAGCTGACCTGGGAAGTCTGGACCGGTTTTTTCTCATCGGCATTCACCAAAGTCTTCACCCTGCTGGCACTTTTCTCCATCTTGATTCATGCCTGGATCGGCATGTGGCAGGTGTTGACCGACTACGTTAAACCTCTGGCCGTGCGCCTGATTCTGCAACTGGCAATTGTCGTTGCGCTGGTGGTTTACGTCATTTATGGATTTGTTGTGGTGTGGGGTGTGTAATGAAACTGCCAGTCAGAGAATTTGATGCTGTTGTGATTGGTGCCGGCGGCGCAGGTATGCGCGCGGCGCTGCAAATTTCCCAAAGCGGGCAGACCTGTGCGCTGCTTTCCAAAGTGTTCCCAACCCGTTCCCATACCGTTTCTGCGCAGGGTGGCATCACCGTTGCGCTCGGTAATACCCATGAAGATAACTGGGAATGGCATATGTACGACACCGTAAAAGGGTCGGATTACATTGGTGACCAGGACGCTATTGAATATATGTGCAAGACCGGTCCGGAAGCGATTCTGGAGCTGGATCATATGGGGCTGCCGTTTTCACGCCTCGACGATGGCACTATCTATCAACGCCCGTTTGGCGGTCAGTCGAAAAACTTCGGCGGCGAGCAGGCGGCACGTACCGCAGCGGCGGCGGACCGTACCGGTCATGCGTTGTTACACACCTTGTATCAGCAGAACCTGAAAAACCACACCACCATTTTCTCGGAGTGGTATGCGTTGGATCTGGTGAAAAACGCCGATGGCGCAGTGGTGGGTTGTACCGCACTGTGTATCGAAACCGGTGAAGTCGTCTACTTCAAAGCCCGCGCTACTGTGCTGGCAACCGGCGGGGCAGGTCGTATTTATCAGTCTACCACCAACGCCCACATCAATACCGGTGATGGTGTTGGTATGGCTATCCGTGCCGGTGTACCGGTGCAGGATATGGAAATGTGGCAGTTTCACCCAACCGGTATCGCCGGTGCAGGTGTACTGGTAACAGAAGGTTGCCGCGGTGAAGGCGGTTATCTGTTAAATAAACATGGCGAACGCTTTATGGAGCGTTATGCCCCGAATGCGAAAGACCTTGCGGGTCGTGACGTGGTGGCGCGTTCCATCATGATCGAAATTCGTGAAGGTCGTGGCTGTGACGGTCCGTGGGGTCCACACGCCAAGCTGAAACTCGACCATCTGGGTAAAGAAGTGCTGGAATCCCGTCTGCCGGGTATTCTGGAACTGTCCCGCACCTTTGCCCACGTTGATCCGGTGAAAGAGCCGATTCCGGTAATCCCTACCTGCCACTACATGATGGGCGGTATTCCGACCAAAGTGACCGGCCAGGCGCTGACTGTGAATGAGCAGGGTGAAGATGTGGTGATTCCTGGGCTGTTTGCGGTTGGCGAAATCGCCTGCGTATCGGTCCACGGTGCTAACCGTCTGGGCGGCAACTCGCTGCTGGACCTGGTGGTATTCGGTCGTGCGGTTGGCCTGCATCTGCAGGAATCTATCACTGAGCAGGGTGATCTGCTGGATGCGACCGAAGAAGAGATCGATGCTTCTCTGGCCCGTCTGAACCGCTGGAACGGTAACCGCGACGGCGAAGATCCGGTAGTTATTCGCAAAGCGCTGCAAGAATGTATGCAGCATAACTTCTCGGTCTTCCGCGAAGGTGATGCGATGGCGAAGGGGCTTGAAGAGTTGAAAGCAATTCGCGAGCGTCTGAAAAACGCCCGTCTGGATGATACGTCCAGCGAGTTCAACACCCAGCGCGTTGAGTGTCTGGAGCTGGATAACCTGATGGAAACCGCGTACGCCACGGCGGTGTCCGCCAACTTCCGTACCGAAAGCCGCGGCGCGCATAGCCGCTTCGACTATCCGGAACGTGATGATGAAAACTGGCTGTGCCATTCCCTGTACCTGCCAGAATCGGAATCCATGACTCGACGTCAGGTCAATATGGAACCGAAACTGCGCCCGGCATTCCCGCCGAAGATTCGTACTTATTAATGCGGAGACAGGACAATGAAACTCGAGTTTTCGATTTATCGCTATAACCCGGATATCGATGATGCTCCGCGTATGCAGGATTACACCCTGGAAGCGGAAGAAGGGCGCGACATGATGCTGCTGGATGCATTGATGCAGCTGAAAGAAAAAGATCCGTCACTGTCGTTTCGTCGCTCCTGCCGTGAAGGGGTGTGCGGTTCTGATGGTCTGAATATGAACGGCAAAAATGGGCTGGCGTGTATCACTCCTATTTCTGCGCTGAATCAGCCGGGTAAGAAAATTGTCATTCGCCCGCTGCCAGGTTTACCGGTCGTACGCGATTTGGTGGTAGACATGGGACAATTCTACGCACAGTATGAGAAGATTAAGCCTTACTTGTTGAATAATGGGAAAAATCCTCCTGCTCGTGAGCATTTACAAATGCCAGAGCAGCGTGAGAAGCTCGATGGGCTGTATGAATGTATTTTGTGTGCATGCTGCTCAACGTCCTGCCCGTCATTCTGGTGGAATCCGGACAAGTTTATTGGCCCGGCAGGACTGCTGGCCGCCTATCGCTTCCTGATTGACAGTCGCGATACCGAAACCGACAGCCGCCTCGAAGGTTTAAGTGACGCTTTCAGCGTATTCCGCTGCCATAGCATCATGAACTGCGTCAGCGTATGTCCTAAGGGGCTGAACCCGACGCGCGCCATCGGCCATATTAAGTCGATGCTGTTGAAACGTAGTGCGTAAGTAACAGATGCCGGATGGCGGCATAAATGCCTTATCCGGCCTACAGGTGAGTCACTGTAGGCCGGATAAGCACAGCGTCATCAGGCATGATATATGCAGGAAACCTCTAAAAACTGCCATGAATTAGAGAGCAATAATCGAGGCGTTCGGCGCGATACAAGGCGCGGTCTGAACGACGAAGATTATTAGACAGTTTTTAAAGGTTCCTTCGCGAGCCAGATTAAACAAGAGCTCGCAAGTGAACCCCGGCACGCACAGCGGTGTGCGTGGTAGTATCCACGGCGAAATAAGCATATAGATGCTTAAGGGATCACGATGCAGAACAGCGCTTTGAAAGCCTGGTTGGACTCTTCTTACCTCTCTGGTTCAAACCAGAGCTGGATAGAACAGCTCTATGAAGACTTCTTAACCGACCCTGACTCGGTAGATGCTAACTGGCGTTCGACGTTCCAGCAGTTACCTGGTACCGGAGTCAAACCGGATCAACTCCACTCAAAAACACGTGATTATTTCCGTCGACAGGCGTTGGTTACCCCACGTTATTCTTCTTCTATCTCCGACCCTGATGCCAATGTGAAGCAGGTTAAAGTCCTGCAGCTCATCAACGCATATCGTTTCCGTGGTCATCAGCATGCGAATCTCGATCCGCTGGGACTGTGGCAGCAAGAGAATGTGGCCGATCTGGATCCAACTTTCCACGATCTGACTGATGCTGATTTCCAGGAAAGCTTTAACGTAGGTTCTTTTGCCGGCGGCAAAGACACCATGAAGCTGAGCGACCTGGTTGAGGCGCTGAAACAAACCTACTGCGGCCCTATTGGCGCCGAGTATATGCACATCACCAGTACCGAAGAAAAACGCTGGCTTCAGCAGCGTATCGAATCTGGTCGTGCCGCATTCAGCAGCGAAGAGAAGAAACGTTTTCTCAGCGAACTGACCGCAGCAGAAGGCCTGGAACGCTATCTGGGCGCGAAGTTCCCGGGTGCAAAACGCTTCTCGCTGGAAGGCGGCGATGCGTTAATTCCGATGCTTAAAGAGATGATTCGCCATGCCGGTAACAGCGGCACGCGCGAAGTGGTTCTGGGCATGGCGCACCGTGGCCGTCTGAACGTGCTGGTCAACGTGCTAGGTAAAAAACCACAGGATCTGTTCGACGAATTTGCAGGCAAACATAAAGAACACCTCGGTACGGGTGATGTGAAGTACCACATGGGCTTCTCATCTGATATCGAAACCGAAGGCGGTCTGGTTCACCTGGCGCTGGCGTTTAACCCGTCGCATCTGGAAATCGTCAGCCCGGTGGTTATCGGTTCCGTTCGCGCGCGTCTGGACAGACTGGACGAGCCGAGCAGCAATAAAGTGTTGCCGATCACCATTCACGGTGACGCCGCAGTGACCGGACAGGGCGTAGTTCAGGAAACCCTGAACATGTCGAAAGCGCGTGGTTACGAAGTGGGCGGTACCGTTCGCATCGTTATCAATAACCAGGTCGGCTTTACAACGTCTAACCCACTGGATGCACGCTCTACGCCGTATTGCACTGATATCGGTAAGATGGTCCAGGCGCCTATTTTCCACGTCAATGCGGATGATCCGGAAGCCGTCGCTTTCGTGACCCGTTTGGCTCTGGATTTCCGTAATACCTTTAAACGTGATGTCTTCATCGATCTGGTGTGCTACCGCCGTCATGGCCATAACGAAGCCGACGAGCCGAGTGCGACCCAGCCGCTGATGTATCAGAAAATCAAAAAGCATCCGACTCCGCGCAAAATCTACGCTGATAAGCTGGAAGCCGATAAAGTCGCAACGCTGGAAGACGCCACCGAAATGGTCAACCTCTATCGTGACGCGCTGGATGCCGGCGAATGCGTAGTGAAAGAGTGGCGTCCAATGAACATGCACTCCTTCACCTGGTCGCCGTACCTCAACCATGAATGGGATGAAAACTACCCGAGCAAGGTTGAAATGAAGCGTTTGCAGGAACTGGCAAAACGCATCAGTACTGTACCAGAAGCGGTTGACATGCAGTCGCGCGTTGCCAAGATTTACGGCGACCGTCAGGCGATGGCAGCAGGCGAGAAGCTGTTCGACTGGGGTGGTGCTGAGAACCTGGCTTACGCAACGTTGGTTGACGAGGGCATTCCGGTACGACTGTCTGGTGAAGACTCAGGTCGCGGTACCTTCTTCCACCGCCATGCAGTTATTCACAACCAGGCAAACGGTTCTACCTACACGCCACTGCAGCATGTGCATAACGGTCAGGGCACATTCCGCGTTTGGGACTCCGTGCTGTCTGAAGAAGCGGTACTGGCATTCGAATATGGTTATGCCACAGCAGAGCCGCGCACGCTGACTATCTGGGAAGCGCAGTTTGGTGACTTTGCCAACGGTGCGCAGGTTGTTATCGACCAGTTCATCTCCTCTGGTGAGCAGAAATGGGGTCGTATGTGTGGCCTGGTGATGCTGCTGCCACACGGCTACGAAGGGCAGGGACCAGAGCACTCTTCCGCACGTCTTGAGCGTTATCTGCAACTTTGCGCTGAGCAAAACATGCAGGTGTGCGTTCCGTCTACCCCAGCACAGGTTTACCACATGCTGCGTCGTCAGGCGCTGCGCGGTATGCGTCGTCCGCTGGTGGTGATGTCGCCGAAGTCATTGCTGCGTCATCCGCTGGCAGTGTCTACGCTCGACGAACTGGCTAATGGTACGTTCCTGCCAGCCATCGGCGAGATAGATGAACTTGATCCGCAAGCCGTGAAGCGCGTCGTGATGTGTTCTGGTAAGGTTTATTACGACCTGCTGGAGCAGCGCCGCAAGAACAACCAAAAAGATGTCGCCATTGTACGTATCGAACAGCTCTATCCGTTCCCGCATAAAGCGGTACAGGAAGCGCTGAAACCTTTTGCTCATGTGCATGATTTTGTCTGGTGCCAGGAAGAGCCGCTCAACCAGGGCGCATGGTACTGCAGCCAGCATCATTTCCGTGAAGTGATTCCATTTGGGTCTGCTCTGCGTTATGCAGGTCGCCCGGCCTCTGCCTCTCCGGCAGTAGGATATATGTCCGTTCACCAGAAACAGCAACAAGATCTGGTCAATGACGCGCTGAACGTCGATTAAATAAAGGATAAATAATGAGTAGCGTAGATATTCTTGTTCCCGACCTGCCTGAATCCGTAGCAGATGCAACGGTTGCAACCTGGCACAAAAAACCGGGCGATGCAGTACGTCGTGACGAAGTACTGGTAGAAATCGAAACTGACAAAGTGGTACTGGAAGTACCGGCATCAGCGGACGGTATTCTTGATGCAGTTCTGGAAGATGAAGGGACCACTGTCACTTCTCGCCAGATCCTTGGTCGCCTGCGTGAAGGCAATAGCAGTGGTAAAGAGACCAGTGCTAAATCTGAAGAGAAAGATTCTACCCCGGCACAGCGTCAACAGGCGTCTCTTGCCGAGCAGAATAACGATGCCCTGAGCCCGGCGATCCGTCGCCTGCTGGGTGAGCATAATCTCGAAGCCAGTGCCATCAATGGTACCGGTGTCGGTGGTCGTATCACGCGTGAAGATGTTGAAAAACATCTGGCTAAAGCTCCGGCAGCAAAAGCGGAAGCGAAAGCCCCGGCAGCGGCGCCTGCAGCACAGCCTGCGCTGGGTGCTCGCGGTGAAAAACGCGTACCGATGACCCGTCTGCGTAAGCGCGTAGCTGAGCGTCTGCTGGAAGCGAAAAATTCGACAGCAATGCTGACGACGTTCAACGAAGTCAACATGAAGCCGATTATGGATCTGCGTAAGCAGTACGGCGACGCGTTCGAAAAACGTCACGGTATCCGTCTGGGCTTTATGTCCTTCTATGTTAAAGCGGTTGTTGAAGCGCTGAAACGCTATCCGGAAGTGAACGCTTCTATCGATGGCGGTGACGTGGTGTACCACAACTACTTTGATGTGAGCATGGCGGTATCTACGCCGCGCGGCCTGGTAACTCCGGTTCTGCGAGATGTGGATCTGCTGGGTATGGCTGACATCGAGAAAAACATTAAAGAGCTGGCAGTAAAAGGTCGCGACGGCAAGTTGACGGTTGAAGATCTGACGGGGGGTAACTTCACCATCACTAACGGTGGTGTGTTCGGTTCCCTGATGTCCACGCCAATCATTAACCCGCCGCAGAGCGCCATCCTGGGTATGCATGCCATCAAAGATCGTCCGATGGCTGTAGACGGCAAGGTTGAAATCCTGCCGATGATGTATCTGGCGCTGTCTTATGACCACCGTTTGATCGATGGTCGTGAGTCAGTAGGCTTCCTGGTGACCATTAAAGAGTTGCTGGAAGATCCAACGCGTCTGCTGCTGGACGTGTAGTACCTGAGAGTATCACCTGCCCTGTAGGCCGATAAGCGTTGCGCCATCCGGCATGAAAAACGCAACGGCCTACAGGTTTAAAGATAACGATTACCTGAAGGATGGACAGAACACATGAACTTACATGAATATCAGGCAAAACAACTTTTTGCCCGCTATGGCTTACCGGCACCGGTGGGTTATGCCTGTACTACTCCGCGTGAAGCCGAAGAAGCCGCATCAAAAATCGGCGCAGGCCCGTGGGTAGTGAAATGTCAGGTTCACGCTGGTGGCCGTGGTAAAGCGGGCGGTGTGAAGGTTGTTAACAGCAAAGAAGACATTCGCGCTTTTGCTGAACACTGGCTGGGCAAACGTCTGGTGACCTACCAGACAGATGCCAACGGTCAACCGGTAAATCAGATTCTGGTTGAAGCTGCGACCGACATTGGTAAAGAACTTTACCTCGGTGCAGTAGTTGATCGCAGCTCCCGTCGCGTGGTCTTTATGGCCTCTACCGAAGGCGGCGTGGAAATCGAAAAAGTGGCGGAAGAAACCCCGCACCTGATCCATAAAGTGGCGCTCGATCCGCTGACGGGTCCAATGCCGTATCAGGGCCGTGACCTGGCGTTCAAACTGGGTCTGGAAGGTAAGCAGGTTCAGCAATTCACCAAGATCTTCATGGGTCTGGCGACCATTTTCCTTGAGCGCGACCTGGCGCTGATCGAAATCAACCCGCTGGTGGTGACCAAACAGGGCGATCTGATCTGCCTCGACGGTAAACTAGGCGCTGACGGCAACGCACTATTCCGCCAGCCGGATCTGCGTGAAATGCGCGATCAGTCTCAGGAAGATCCGCGTGAAGCTCAGGCTGCACAGTGGGAACTGAACTACGTCGCGCTGGACGGTAACATTGGTTGTATGGTTAACGGCGCTGGCCTGGCAATGGGCACCATGGACATTGTTAAGCTGCACGGTGGCGAACCAGCTAACTTCCTCGACGTTGGCGGCGGTGCGACTAAAGAGCGTGTCACCGAAGCGTTCAAAATTATCCTCTCTGACGACAATGTTAAAGCCGTACTGGTTAACATCTTTGGTGGCATCGTGCGTTGCGACCTGATCGCCGACGGTATCATCGGCGCGGTAGCGGAAGTTGGTGTTAACGTTCCGGTGGTTGTGCGTCTGGAAGGTAACAACGCCGAACTCGGCGCGAAAAAACTGGCTGACAGCGGCCTGAATATTATTGCAGCGAAAAGTCTGACGGATGCAGCTCAGCAGGTTGTTGCCGCAGTGGAGGGGAAATAATGTCAGTTTTAATTAATAAAGATACCAAGGTTATCTGCCAGGGCTTCACCGGTAGCCAGGGGACATTCCACTCTGAACAAGCGATTGCTTACGGTACGCAAATGGTTGGTGGTGTAACGCCGGGTAAAGGCGGTACAACTCACCTGGGCCTGCCAGTGTTTAACACCGTGCGTGAAGCGGTTGAAGCCACCGGCGCGACTGCGTCTGTTATTTATGTACCGGCTCCGTTCTGCAAAGACTCCATTCTGGAAGCCATCAACGCAGGTATTAAACTGATTATCACCATCACTGAAGGCATCCCGACGCTGGATATGCTGACCGTGAAAGTGGCGCTTGATGAAGCGGGCGTGCGCATGATTGGGCCGAACTGTCCTGGCGTTATCACCCCAGGCGAATGCAAAATCGGCATCATGCCGGGTCACATTCACAAGCCGGGTAAAGTGGGTATCGTTTCTCGTTCTGGTACGTTGACCTATGAAGCGGTTAAGCAGACGACTGACTATGGTTTCGGCCAGTCTACCTGCGTAGGTATCGGTGGTGACCCGATCCCTGGCTCAAACTTTATCGACATCCTGAAACTGTTCCAGGAAGATCCACAGACTGAAGCGATCGTGATGATCGGTGAGATCGGCGGTAGCGCGGAAGAAGAAGCGGCGGCGTACATTAAAGATCATGTGACCAAGCCAGTTGTTGGCTACATCGCGGGCGTGACCGCGCCGAAAGGCAAACGTATGGGGCACGCGGGTGCGATTATCTCTGGTGGTAAAGGTACGGCTGATGAGAAATTTGCCGCACTGGAAGCCGCGGGGGTGAAAACCGTGCGCAGCCTGGCCGATATCGGTGAAGCGCTGAAAACTGTGATTAAGTAATTCTCAAAAAGTAGTAATAAAGCCCGACCCCTTCGTGCAACCGGCTGTATGCGTTGTGCGAAGGACGCAGGGCTGGTCCGTTTTCGACATGGTTGGCCATCTGATGATGGCCTTTTTTATGTCTTTTTCGTTTTTTGTTCCTGCCGAATATCTGTAACCCGTCACCCGTTCTCTGAAGGCAGAATATAATAAATTAAAAGATGGCCAGTGACGCAGTCGTACTCACCGCACTATTGTGGTTAAGACGACACATTATTCATCTTGCAATTTGATCATAATCATCTTCATAAATAAGATTATTTTTTGCGGTAAGCATCATTCTTTCTTTAGGCTAAATTCTGCATATTACCGGCTTAAATATCATGAATACCGGAGGAAGGCGTGCCGCTGAAAATTCAGGATGACTACTTGCAGAGTTTTTTCTCTATAGCTGAGATCTTCTCTGGTGCGACCGGATTAGCAACGGTAGTCGTTGATGTTACAGGTAAGGCAATATCTGATTGTCATGGCTTCAATTCATTTTGTTCATTAATGCGTACCAATGAACTGTATCGCCCGAGTTGTCAAAAGTGTGATAAGTATTGTGCTTTTGAGGGGTTAAAGCAGGTTAAACCCAGAATACTCTGCTGTTATGCAGGATTAAGCCTATTCTCAATGCCGTTAATCCATGAGGGCAATCTGTACGGCTTTATTATTTGTGGTCAGGTACGGGCAAAACATCAGGAATATAAAACAATTGTGATTGATGACAAACCACAATGGATGAATGAACCTCGGATAAAAGCTGAGTGGGAACGGGTTACTGTAGTGGATAATAACACACTGGTGGCATCGGCAAATTTACTGAGGTTTATTGTTGATAACTTTGAACATCAGGAACAACAGGTTGATGCTTCCTTCGGATCGCAAATTAATACTATTCGCCCATATTATACGGAGCTTTCTCGTCACGAGAGAAAACTATCAGCGGCACTTCGCTATATTGATGATAATTTATATGGTGAATTATCTCTGGAGACTGTGGCAGCGCACGTTTGTTTAAGTGCGAATTATTTCAGTCGTTTTTTTAAGAAACGTCAGGGTGTTAATTTTAAAACCTGGGTGAATCAGAAAAAAATGCAAAAGGCGGGGGAGTTATTGCACGACCCTGTTCATTCGATAGACAGCATTGCCCGGAAACTTCACTACGCACAAACCAGTTATTTTTGCCGCGTATTCCGGGCAGCGCATCAAACGTCACCTCAGTCTTTTCGTCACGCCAGACTCTCGCAGTAAAGGTTTTCCGGCAGCGTGATGGCTTCGGGAATAAAAGAGAGTCGATCGCTGAGGGTGACGACATCACCAATGACGATAAGCGCAGGTGGCACAACGTTTGCTTCCTGTGCTTTATTCAATAATGCACCGAGCGTACAGGTCAGGCGGCGCTGATTTTCCCGCGTGGCAGACATGATAACGGCGGCGGGCGTGTCTGCCGATTTTCCGCCCATCAACAGTTCCTCGCAGATAAATGCCAGGTTGGCGATACCCATCACGATAACCAGCGTACCGTTGAGTCTGGCCAACTGACGCCAGTCCTGCTGCTGGTTGCCTTCTCGTGTATGGCCTGTCACTACGTGAAACCCGGATGCGAAATCGCGATGAGTGACCGGAATACCGGCGCATGCAAGGCCGCCAATGGTGGAACTGATACCGGGCACGACTTCAAATGGAATCCCGATCTCTACGAGTCCCTCAACTTCCTCAGCTCCACGACCAAAAACGTAAGGATCACCGCCTTTTAAACGCACGATGTTGTCATGCGTTTCAGCGTACTGAATAAGCAGTAAGTTGATTTCATCTTGTGGCACACAATGAAAGCCAGGGGTTTTTCCGACATTGACAAGTTTACACTCAGCGGATGCCCATTCCAGAATTTTAGGATTGACCAGACGATCGTAAATAATGACATCAGCTTGTTTAATGCACATCATCGCTTTGAGGGTGAGTAATGAAATATCACCGGGACCTGCTCCGACGAGCCAGACCTTTCCGAAAGTTTTCACATTGTGTCCTTTATCACGGCTAACAAAAAAATGGCAGAAACTACATTGCGGAATGATTAAAAGCAGTCGTTTGCCCATAAGTTATAACGCTAAATTGTCCTAAATTATCGCAGGGACAATATTGATTAAACTCGCAAAGTTTTTTCTGCAATAAACAAGATAACATGAAAAATTATTAAGAACTTATTGGCACTATTTGCCTGGATTTAACCTTATTTAAATTGTGTTTATTGCTGTGCTTGAGTATTATTGGTTAATATTTATCCGCCGCCAGTGTGAGTAAATCATGGATTGGATCAATGACATCAATGGACAAAATAAAATATAACTCTCGATGCTCATCTGGGTGAATCGAATTATTTTTTATAAATTAAACTATTTTTGTACGCTGCATATGGAAGAGGTTATGAGAGGAAAAATACCCAAGACGGAGTTGCTGGTAACTTTTGAAGTGGTTGCGCGTCATGAAAGTTATACCCGGGCGGCAGAAGAGCTTGCTCTGACACAAAGCGCAGTTTTCCGCCAGGTTAATGCTCTGGAAGATTTTCTCAATACATCGTTATTTAATCATGCCAAAAAGCGCATTTTTTTAAATGCGGCTGGGAAACATTATTTAAGTATTGTTAAGGAAACGCTAAACAAACTTGAACGTGATACGACAACAATAATGACCTGGCAACCGACCGTGCAGGTTATCGAACTGGCGGTTAATCCTACCTTCAGTACACATTGGTTGATCCCCAACCTGCGCGAATTCAACAAACTTAACCCTGATATTATCGTTAATATCCATTCTTTGGCGAATATCGGTGATTTTCTCAATCGTGAGTATGATGCCGCGATCATGCGGGAAGATTTTTACTCGCCATGGTCAGAGGTTGAGTATCTTTTTGAAGAGGAAATTTTGCCGGTATGCAGCAGATGTCTGCTCTCTGAATCCAATCAGAAACTGGCTGTCGATGATCTGCTAAATGAGTTTACCCTGTTGCACCAAAGCACGCGTATCAAAGGCTGGCAGGAGTGGTTTGCGCTGTCCAATGTCAGTAGCCCACTGGTGAATAAAGGTCCGCGTTTTGATTTATTGTCGATGCTGATCGCCGCCGTGCGTTCTAATTTGGGCGTGGCTCTGTTACCCCGTTTTGCTATTCAGCACGATCTGGACAGTGGTGATATGGTCATTCCCTGCGACGTTCCTATGCGTACCGGGAACCGTTTCATTATGACGTGGCGTGAAGAAAAATCGGAATCCCTGCATTTACAGATTTTCCGCAACTGGTTATTGAATAAATCCGTGGTCTCTAAAGTGGGCTGCTGATACCGGATGATAACGCCGGTCTGCTATCTGATGAAATGGTAGGCCGGATAAGCGAACATGTTATCCGGCAAAAGTCTCGTTACCAGTCGATCCCGACCTGTGCCTGAATACCACTATCAAACGCGTGCTTAACCGGGCGAATTTCACTCACCGTATCGGCAAGTTCCAGTAATTGCGTGTGGCATCCACGTCCTGTGACGATCACGCTCTGTTCTGCAGGGCGATTCTCGATAGCGCTGATAACCTCCTGCGTATCCAGATAGTGATAAGCCAGCATATAGGTGAGTTCATCCAGCACCACCAGGTCGTAATGTGCATCGGCTAGCATGCGCTTACTTTCCTGCCAGACCGCTGTTGCCGCCTCGATGTCGGCTTCCCTGTTCTGGGTTTCCCAGGTAAAACCGGTACCCATGATATGAAATTCAACACCGAGCGGCTGTAACGTGTTGTACTCGCCATTATCCCACTGGCCTTTAATAAACTGCGCGATGCCAACGGTTTTTCCGTGACCTACCGCGCGCGTTGCCGTCCCAAAGGCTGCGGTGGATTTACCTTTACCGTTGCCGGTGAAGACTATCAGAATTCCTTTCTTCTCCGTTGCCGCCGCCACGCGGGTATCAACCTGTTCTTTCAGTTTCTGCTGGCGCTGGCGGTGTCTGTCATTGTTGACTCGCGCTTCCATTGTTGCTCCTTATTTCCCTGCCGGACAGGTTGAGCAGCGATGTTGCTGTTCAAACTGACTGAAGAAGTTATTGCCCTTGTCATCCACCAGCACAAAGGCCGGCATGTTTTCGACTTCCATCATCCAGACCGCTTCCATGCCGAGTTCCGGATACTCAAGGCAGCGCAGGCTTTTCACGTACTGCTGTGCCAGTAAGGCTGCTGCGCCTCCTATGCTGCCAAGGTTAAATCCGCCATGCGTGTGGCAGGCATCGGTTACCTGCTTGCTGCGGTTGCCCTTTGACAACATGATCAGACTGCCACCCGCTGCCTGGAAAGCATCGACGTACCCATCCATGCGCCCGCCGGTGGTGGGACCCATTGAGCCACAAGCCTGATTATTTGGAGTTTTTGCCGGGCCAGCGTAATAAACGATATGGTTTTTCATGTACTCCGGCATCGGTTCGCCGTTATCCAGACGTTCTTTGATTTTGGCGTGGGCGATATCACGGGCGACGACAATCGGGCCACTTAGCGATAGTCGGGTTCCAATCGGCAGTGTGGACAGATCATGCAGAATATCGCGCAACGGGCGGTCCAGATTGAGCTGTACGGTCTGAGCACCATTTTCTACGCGGTGAGAATCGGGAATGAATTTGCCCGGATTATGTTCGAGTTTTTCCAGCCAGATACCCTGTTTATTAATCTTGGCTTTAATATTGCGGTCAGCAGAGCAGGAGAGTGCCATAGCGATAGGGCAGGAGCCGCCGTGGCGTGGCAGGCGAATAACACGAATATCGTGCGCAAAGTATTTGCCGCCAAATTGTGCCCCGATGCCAAACTCACGGCTGGCATTGAGAAGAGTGGCTTCCAGTGCCGTATCGCGGAACGCCTGACCCAGTTCGTTCCCGCTGGTGGGCAGGTTATCGTAATATTTAGTTGATGCCAGTTTTGCGACTTTCAGCGCCTGATCGGCAGACAGACCGCCAACGACAAATGCAATGTGATATGGCGGGCAGGCGGCTGTTCCCAGTGATTTCATTTTATCAATCAGGAAGGCAGTGAGTTTTTCCGGCTGTAAAATTGATTTGGTTTCCTGGTACAGCGCTGCTTTGTTAGCTGAGCCACCACCTTTGTTGACGAACAGGAACCGGTATTCATTACCCGGGGTGGCGCTAATGTCGATTTGGGCGGGCAGGTTAGTCTGAGTATTGACCTCGGAATACATATCCAGCGGTGCGTTTTGCGAATAGCGCAGGTTGTTTTCCGTGAATGTGGCATATACGCCATGGCTTAATGCTTCGGCATCATCACACCCGGTCCAGACATTCTGCCCTTTGCTTGCCACAATGGTTGCGGTCCCTGTATCCTGGCAGTTAGGCAATACGCCTTTAGCCGAAACCTCTGCATTGCGCAGTAGCTGGAGTGCGACGTATTTATCATTACTGCTGGCCTGTGGATCGTGCAGAATACTGGCGATCTGTTTCAAATGTCCGGCGCGCAGGAAAAATGAAGCTTCATAAAATGCCTGCTGTGCCAACAGGGTTAACGCCTCGGGCGCAACCTTGATCACTTCCTCTCCGTCTAACTCTGTTACCGTAACGTGTTGGTTACTGAGTAATTCGTATTCTGTATTATCTTTACTCTGAACAAAGAGTTCCTGCCAGACAAATGGTTTAGACATAGTACTTCTCACCTTTTCGTGTTTTGCCGATACACGTCATCCTTCACGCTGCCTCTTTGTTGGCTGTCTGCGTTCACCCCAGTCATTTACTTATGTAAGTTCCCGGGGTTCACGTAGTTGCCGCTTTGATGCAGCTTGAATTATTTTGTGTATAAATTTCGAGCCTGATTTCAATACCAGATAAGCGTTATCTGACGTTGGCTTAATGCGCTAAAAAGACATTGGCTTTTGTCGCGTCGGCGACATATTCGATGGTTTTCTGGGCGCGAACGCTGTTGCCCGCTTCATCCAGCGGTGGGGAATAGACGGCAATCGCATATTCACCTGGGACGACCGCAACCATTCCGCCGCCGACACCGCTCTTTGCCGGGACGCCGACGGTGTACAGCCACTTACCACTGCCGTCGTACAGCCCGGCAATCGCCATTTCCGCCAGCACCTGAGGTACATAACTTTCATTCAGTAACTGCTTGCCGTTAAACGGAGATTTACCTTTGTTGGCGAGTACGGCACCCATTTTGGCCAGTTGCTCAACGGTGATATCCACGGAACACTGACGGGTATAAATTTCGACGGCTTCATCCGTGTTGCCATAAAAGCTGTTATAGGATTCCATCAGTTTGGCCAGTGCCTGGTTGTGCTGGTTGGTCTCCATTTCGGATTTGAAAACAGGTTCGTTAACAGTGAGACTTGCATCTGCCCACGCGTTCAGGTTGTCGAGGATTTTGTTCCAGCGGTCGGTTTTATCTTTGGCTTCAATCAGGCTAACGGTGCTCATCGCGCCTGCGTTAACCAGTGGGTTTTCCGGCGCGCCTTTGGTCAGTTCGACGGCTAAGCCTGAATTGAATGGCATGCCGGTGGCATTGGCACCGAGTTTATCCAGAACAACCTGAGGGCCGTGCTGTTCCATGGCGAGCGCCATGGTGAAAACTTTACTCAGTGATTCCATCGGGAATGCTTTTTTAACATCGCCAACCTGGAAGATTTTTCCGTCAACCGTTGCGATGGTGATAGCAAAATTGTTGGGACTGTAGGTCGCGAGGGCAGGGATATAGTCGGCGACTTTTCCGTCATTGTTACTTTTGTATTTCTGATGCGCCTGTTCGATAAGTCTGGCGTAGTCCGGCGTGGTTTGCGCGAATGTGGTTGCGCTAAATAATACGCTGAAGGAAAAAATACCCACGCCGAGAAGAGTTTTATTCATGGTGCATTCCTGTTGGTGTGCTCATCATGGTGCCGGAGGGCGGCTTACCACCTTCCGGCTTACGGGTTATTAACCGTCTCGAAAACCGGATAGCGCGGCCGCTATCCGGTTTCACTGTGGTATTAAGACAAAGCAACTTCCGTTTCGGTAACCGGGCGTTCCTGTTCCGGGGTTTTTACTGGCGCAGTGCCGCGACAACCCTGGCCGAAGTGTTCGCCTTCCCAGCGACCCACAATGGCAGCACCCATTGCGTTACTCATTACGTTAGTGGCTGAACGACCCATATCGAGGAATGGATCGACGCCCATCAGCAGGATCAGACCGGCTTCCGGAATGTTGAACTGGTTCAGGGTTGCGGCAATAACCACCATAGAGGCACGAGGCACACCCGCCATCCCTTTAGAGGTCAGCATCAGGATTAGCAACATGGTGATTTGTTCGCCCATGCTCAGCTCGATATTGCACGCCTGGGCAATAAATACGGTGGCAAATGAGCAGTAGGCCATGGAACCGACCAGGTTAAAGGAGTAACCGATAGGCAGAACAAAGCTGGCGATTTTTGAAGAAACGCCGAACTTTTCCAGTTTATCCAGCGTGCCCGGGAAGGCTGCTTCAGAACTGGAAGTGGTAAAGGCCAGCAGAGCAGGTTCGAGGATGGCTTTAGTAAGACGGCTGATGCAAGGACCGACGATCATAGTCGACAGGCCAATCAGAATTGCCCACAACATACCCAGCGTCAGGTAGAACTCACCCATGAAGATCCCGGCGCTAACCATCACACCCAGACCACGTTCGGCAATCAGACCTGAAATAGCGGCAAAAACGGTCAGAGGTGCGAACAGCATTACGTAGCCAGTCAGCTTCAGCATGACGTGGACCAGTGAGTCGAGAACCTTAACGATAGGCTCGGCTTTTTCGCCAATCGCAGCCAGGCTGCAACCCAGGAAAATCGAGAACACGACGATCTGCAGGATTTCGTTACGCGCCATCGCATCAACGATACTGGTCGGTACTGCGTGCGAAATAAATACCTTCAGCGTAAACGGCTCTGACTTAACGGCGGCGACAGCGCCGACATCATGCGGAACAAAGTTGATGCCTGCGCCCGGCTGGAAGATATTAACAATAACCAGACCCAATGCGATTGACAGCAGTGAGGCGCAAATAAACAGGAAAAAGGTTTTGGAGAATATACGTCCCAGCGTTTTTGCATCACCCATTTTGGCAATGCCGACAACCAGAGTTGATATAACTAATGGAGCGATAATCATTTTCACCATACGTAAAAATATAGTGGTGAAAATGGAAATATCTTGAGCATATGATTTAGCTGTTTCAGCTGCGGCCATATTATTGATGAGCACCCCGGCAACCATGCCGAGTAACAGGCCTAATATGATCATCTTCGTTAAACTAATTTTCTTCATGTTTACTCCATCGGATAAAGGCTGGTAATTGAAATTGTGTAGGGTGGCGAGCACCTGAGCCTGGACAGCAGCTCAGATGCACGCCTGTTGTGACCAACCGCATGAATAATTCGAAGCACTGTGATACAGCTGAATTCTGTGCTCCAATGGCTGTTATTGTGTTTTTTTGTTACAGATCGAACTCAATACTTAATAATGGAGCGTGTTGTTGCGCACCATAAACATCATTGTCACCGACATTGCCGGAAATAATATCGCGCGGCATGACGATTTTTACTGCATTCGCTGGGTCGAACCACACAATATTATGAATAAAGTCAGGTTTGACATTATATAACCCAGCAATAAGTTGCGGTGTTAATTGCTCCGAGGCTTTTACTCGCTGATAGTCTTCCCTGGTTTTAAATAAAATATCTAATACCAGTTCATACGGTCCGGCGTTTTTGGAGCGAATTACTTGCGCCAGTGAGCAAATAGACTGTTTCATGCCTGAACTCCTTCTGGCGTCACCTGTTCAATGTGGAAATCAAAACGCAGTGCATCGCTTGCTTCAATCAGGTGATAGATTGAGAACTCATACACAGGCCCACTCTGAATGTCAGATGGTGAGAACGGGAAGGCGAGGTTGCCCGCAGTCGCAATACGATTTTCATAGCCGTAGTGCAGCAACGTAGAACGCACCAGTGAGCAAACACTGTTGGCGATATCTTGGGTTGGCGCGACCACGTCCAGTAAAATCCCCAGCTCATGACCGGCAGTTTTCATCGGCTCATGATTGCCCATCACGCCGTTCTTACCATACAGGTGGAACGTCATGCGGATACTGTCGTCATTCAGTGAAAGGTTACGTGCCACGCTGGCCTGTACCTCTTCAAGAATGGTGTCGATACCGGCAATCATAATCGGATCGCGCGTTCCGGCGATGGTCAGGCAGCGGAAACCAACCTGACGCGCACCTTCCAGTTTCAGCGCATACGGTGTCTCTTCATGACGCGAACCGCTGACGTACACTTCACCTTCATTAACCGCTGTAAAGGTACACGCTTTCAGGTTCAACACGCCGCCCGGTCCCGGCAGGAAGTACGGATCTGACTTCTCATACAGGGTGTGCGCCGCAGCAGAAGTTTCAGTGAACTTACGCTTCGGATTGAACGCTTTCAGCGTAAAGCCGTTGTCGTCGATGATTCCCATCGCACAATCCGAACCAGAACCTGGGGTGGCGGCGATGGCAGCACACTCAAGGATCTTACCGCAATGAAGCGCCAGACCTTCATCAAAGCCTTGCATAATCGGCAGTGCAGCGAAGCATGCCGGATCGTAGGCTCGTCCGCCCAGTACAACCTGTGCACCGGCTTTCAGTGCGCGCTGGAAAGGCTCAACGCCCATCTGTGCAACGATGTAGGTGCTATCTTCGATAGCTTCGTGAGTCAGTTCAGGTACAAAATCCAGTGCGGTGATTTTGCCGTTATCCAGGGCCTGATGAACGACTTCTTTGTCGACATCGGACGGGATCAACGCCATGGAGAAAGACAGTTTTTCTTCCTGGGCGATCTCATGGATTATCTGGCGACACCACTCCAGGTGCGGAGCTGCGCCGGAACCACCGGCGGTACCGATCACGACCGGGATGTTATTCTTAACGCCTGCCACGATCATATAGCGCAGATCGCGTTTCACACCGGCCCTGTCAGTGAAAGGCTTACCTGCCCCCAGGTAGTGGGGGCCAGGATCGGAGGAGCCTGCGTCAACAGCAATAAGATCCGGCGATTCTTCCATGGCTTTACGAAAACTCTCTTCCGGGAAGCCATAACCCAGAATAGCTGTAGGCGATAAGATCTTAAATGTGCGAGCCATTTCTTAATCCTTAGTCTGCAACAACGCGATGGTGCGGTTCATTTCGTTAAACACGATGTTGAGACCTTCATCGAAGCCCATACCCGGTTTGATCAGCATGCGCATTGGACGCGCAGCCAGCGCGACATGTACGCAGGTGCGAGCACTGATCTCGGTTTCGTTACAGGTTCCGCCCTGGTAGGCTTCCATTGCGTGTTTGTTACAGTAGAGCACGGCATCAACAATGTTATGAATGCCACCGAGATCCGGAGTTTTGATCTGCACCATGTGGCAGCTGCCAGCATCAGTGAAGTCCACGATATCCTGATAGGTGTTACACCATTCATCAGCAACGATTTTTACGCCGGATCCCAGACGGGTCAGTTCTTTGGTGATTGCGGTCAGCATGCGGATTTGATCCGGCTTGTTACCAGCATCAACCGGACCTTCAATGTACAGCGGCAGACCTTGTGCTTCTGCCTCCAGGCTGGCGATGTATTCGGCGCAACGAACCGGGTCCATATCAAAAATCAGACCGATAGTGCCGTACACATCAATATGCAGCGTTGGGTGATAACGATCGCTGGTACGCAGGCTTAAGATGCGGTTAGACAACCAACGCACATACTCACGCAGTTTTTCGCCTTTAAAGCCCAGCTTCTCTTCTACGTTGTTGATCAGCGCATGCGGCAGTACGTCCACGCCTTTGAGGATCATTTTGTCGACGGCGATATAACGGTCATCACCGCTTTGACCAAATAATGGAATTGCTTCCGGTACACATGGCAACTGCCATTCATCGCAAACAACTTCTGTTTTCAGGCGTCCTGTGGCCAGTGCTGCGGCATCAAGCAACGCCTGAGACAAACCGTAACGTACAGCGGTATGCAACAGATGACCGTCAATACGCAGTTGGTCAAAGAAACGGGCGTTCGGTAAGAACGAATCTACGTCACGACCTTCCAGCAGCGGTTTGATGTGATCGTTCAGGAAAGGAATGAAGTTCTCAGCCAGGAACAGTGGGTCACGACCGCCTGCACCGGAGTACTGTACGGCCGCGCAATCACCAACGGCCACCGCGCCGTTTTCCAGAATCAACTGCACTGAAACGCATTCACCCGCCTGACGAACAGAGGTAAACCCAGGCGTCACCGGAGAGCCGGTATAGATAAACCCATCGTGACCAGCTCCGTCTTTAATAGCTTGCTGATCGTCAAAATAAAATGAGGAGTAGCCAGCGGTGAAAAGGGCCTGTTTAATTTTCATTATGGTCTTCCTATTAATTTACTGTGGGATACGGCGTTGATGTCATCAATGACCATCTGGAAAGAAGGTTTACGACCTTCAAAATGTGCGCGCTCTGCGACGTAGTCGTGGTGCAGGGCGAGAATATCTTTCGGCAGCGGAACCGCACCGGCTTCGAGAATACGGATTGCGCCAGTGTTATCACGAACTGGCAGGATTTTGCCGGCGTTACAGGCGGCAGGGGCGAAAGGTACATCCAGCACACCGGCTTCAAAAGCCAGTACGGTGCCGCGTGCAATGTCGCCATTACCCAGCTCGAATACTCTTTTCAGTACCGCGCGAACTTCGCTCTTAATCAGATCGACTTCCTGCTCTACAGCTGCGCATTGCGGGAATTTCTGGTCGCTGACCATGTTGAGCATCTGGCGTGAAGCTTTAAGTCCTTGGGCATTAGCCGCAGCCGTTGGGATACCGAACGCTTCATGCGGGCTTTTGGTGATGACTTTAGTTGCACCGGACATACCTGCAACCGCAGCACCCCAGGCGATAACGGAGAACGCTTTTGCTTCATCTTCCGGGAAACCGCCCATCCACTGGTGGAATACGGTGCTCAACTCGTAATCATCGAAGCCATAATTCTGGAAGTATTCGTGGGACAGTTCACGCAGAGCCTGAATCGCCGCGATATCCTGAGTCAGGCTACCCACCTGGCCGTAACCGACGGTAATGGATTTCACTCCTTGTTCCAGCGCCAGCAGACCTTCGATAATCGCGACCGAGTGAGACATAAACGGCGGGATCAGGGTGCCGGTCAATGGGCCAAACGGCTCGCGGTTAATACGAATGCCGTTTTCTTCGTACAGCCCCATCAGACGGTCGCAGTACTGCCAGTCACGGATGGATTTTTCCAGGGTGACACGTTTGGCATAAGGGATGTTGTAGGAGATACCGCCGCCTTCGTAGCTGGTAAAGCCACTGGCCATCGCGATCTCTGCCAGCAAGCGTGCATCCGGGGTACCGTGGCGAACCTGGATAGGTTTTTCCAACGATTCAGTCATACGGCGGCAGGCAGCAACCCCGTGATTGACCACCGGTAAACCATTAAGCTTGGAGGTTCCTGCTTCGATGGATTTCTGGATCCCGACGGCAGCTTCTTCATAACGATTCAGACGGGTATAGGCATCGATGGTACTTGGCAGAAGGTCGCACTCTTCCTGCAAGGTTTTGAGCAACTCAATGTGCTCATCCATTAATGCAACACCTGCACGTGGCTGGCTCAGGGTTTTACCTTCCTGATCGGCCTTCAATAGCGCGAGGGAGAAGCGTTTTTTATCTGGAATTGCTTGCTGGTATTTCACGCCATCTTCGAAGTTCTCAACGTCTTTGCCGGTTTCCCAGGTTTGCAGCACCTGATGCCTTTCGGTCATGAATTCGTCATGGGTCAATTTTTTATTTCGAAGTTCCATTCGTAGCTGCCTTAATTGTTATAGGGTTAAACACTGAATGCTGGTGCGAGCTGCGGCTTGCGGGTACAGCCTGGCGACGTTTGCCAGTAGCGGGAGCAGGCCATTTGAATCGCGGTAATACTCAAACTGATTAGGTAACAAAATTCTTTTACCCTGGTCGTCCAGCTCCCGGTATTTGAGCCAGTTATGAATATCGAACTGGCTGGCGCGCGAGAGCCATCCACCTGAACCGACAACTTTGCGTACGGTGGTGAGATCGCGACCCATCTGTAAATCCACATTACCTACGCAGGTACAAACCTGCTTTTTAGTGCCCGCGTGGCGCTCAGTGGCATAGCCCACGCACAAACCTGCCAGCAGAGTGTCGAAATATTTCTCCTCCTCGCTGAGTGGCAGGTAATCCGGATGCCCAACCAGATGACGCAGGTAGCGATAAAATGCTTCCTCACGTTGTGGCTGCTGGGCAAAGATAACTTTCACCATATCCTGCGTGCTTTCTCCGACCACGACGGCGGAAACGCGCATTCCCAAATCGCCTTCAACGGTACGTTTGACGAAAGGTTCAGGAACACCATGCAGGACGGTGTCGGGAGAGAGGATATTCGCGCTGGCTGAATAGACGTCCGTAGTGGCGCCGCCCATATCAATCAGCATGAATTCTTTCCATGCACTGTCGTAATCGCTAATCGCTTTTACCAGTTCATACACTGTCCACGGCGTCGGCATGGGTTCTTCGCCGGTTTCTCCAACGATGACGTCCAGACCTTTGCCTTTAACGATGCGAGACAAGAACACATCACAGATAGCCTGACGAGCGGCAAACGGGTTCGGGTGATCGAGATCCGGCAGAATGTTATCTACCGTGGTCAGATCCTTATGCCCCAGAATCGTTTGTATATCGTCCTGAATGTCCCGGTTTCCGGCGTAAATAATGGCGCAGTCAAGCGTGGACTCTGCCAGCGCATGCGCATTAGCCAGGCCGTAGCTTTCTTCACCACCATCCGTGCCGCCGGTAAACAACAGGATGTCTGGCGGTGATGACTCCAGCTCCCGAATGTCATGGCGGTTCAGCTTGTATGAATAATATTGCGCGATTTTTGCTCCTGCCGAATGAGCGGTAACTTTCGCCGATTCCAGCGTAATGGAAGGCACCAGCCCCATTGCTGCAACGGCGAGCCCACCTTTGGCAGACGAGGAGTATTTCAACTGCACTTCACCACTTTTCAGTAACGGGCGAGCATCGGCAACATTCAGCACCTGATTCAGGCTGGCAAAAAAACCGTCTGCCAGATGATGTGTGGTGGTTGGGGTCAGGACATGGTTTACCAGGGTTAATTCCTCTCCTTCATGCGCGAAGAGGGCTGCCTTGGTCCATGTCGAGCCGATATCGACAGAAACTGTTTGCATCAGATGGCCTCTTCAAGGCAACGCTGTTCGAGGCCATTATGTTGATGGATATCATTGGTGATAAGCGCACAGACATCTTCGAGATCGTGACTTGGTGCGAAGACGCGGTTAAAGCCCATCTCTTTAAACTTCATTTCCACTTCGGCGAAGTCATGCTTACCTACGACCAGGTTGCCGCCGACATAGAGCAGAATGTCGCCGAGGCCGCGTTCGATGCAGCGCTCACGTAAACCGAGGCAGTCGATATCACCGTGACCGTAGATGGATGACACCACGATGGCGTCGGCACCGGTTTCAATCGCAGCATCAATATATTCATCCTGACTCACCATCACCCCAAGGTTGATTACGTGAAAATCATGAGCAGTAAAAACGCGATCCAGAACTTTATTGCCTACTGCATGGCAGTCAGCACCGATGACGCCAATAACAAGTGTAGATTTCTTCATGGGTAATCCTCTGTAGGGCTGATGGTCAATAAGTAAAAATTATTTTTTAATATTTAAAGCATGGATTGTGGCAACCTCTTAATAGGATTGGAGTGTCTGTGTAAGCGAAAAAGGAAGCAATTGATCTATTTTCAAAATAACCTTCATAAAATGATTGTTATATTTCATTTTTAATAAATGGCTTTAAAAACAATGCATTGCGTTTTGTCTTTTGAGGTTTTCTTAATTTGTTTGAGAATTCGCTAATAAATGACTTGCTATGTTTGTGATCGAAATCTTATTTTGTTGCGAGCCTTTTTTAAGTGTCGTTTTAAATAATTTAAAAACTTATGCTTACTAAATAACTTGTGAACAACCTAACGGTTTTTTATTTATTGATCTTATATGTCAAAAATATTATTTGTTAAATTTAAGATAAAAATGATAATAGATTGTTCAGAACATATTTAATCTTTGGACCATATGCGCAAAAGGGGAGGGAGTGATAACTTGCGGTGATGATTCGGACAGGAAAGCATGGCATTTGAGAAGGGGAGGTATCTTCATTGAGGTTGAGAATGCAGTGAGTTTCTCTTCCAGCTGAGATAGTTACATTTTGGTGTTAATTATAAGTAAAATTAAAATGAATAATTTGTATAAATTTAAAATTCCACGACTTGCTAAAAAAAATCTGTGAGCTACCTAACAATAGTTACTCTTTATCTGCTATCGCATTTTGCCGTCTGAGCTGGTTAAAAGATCGTGTAGATTTAAATAAATAATCTATCATTTGTAGTAACGGCAATTACTCATTGAAAAACAAATCGTTAACATGATGTTTACTAGTTACTCTCGTGGTAAACATTGTTAACATTAAAATTGAAAATTGATTTAAATCAATGTTTAAAACTTGGTAAACACTACAAAATGAGGTTAAATTGCTGCAGATCAAATTGGTCTGGAAGTGATAAATTAGCTATAAATTGATCACTATCGAAAAATGCAAATTTACCTCGATAAAAACCTGTTTATTGTAAGGATTTTACGGCGTAATATAATTGCGGGATCAATTTGAGTGTTTTATTAACATGTTTGTAACTTTTCGGCATTGCCTTTTCTTCAAATGAGAAGAAAGAGCAACGGCGGATGGAAGCAAATAAATTTGTATTGGGGCATGCGTGTGACCCTTTCTAACGGGGTTCACTCTCGGAGTCTTCATGCGATGAGCAAGGAGTCATGATGTTAGATATAGTCGAACTGTCGCGCTTACAGTTTGCCTTGACCGCGATGTACCACTTCCTGTTTGTGCCACTAACGCTGGGTATGGCGTTTTTGTTGGCCATCATGGAAACGGTCTACGTCCTTTCCGGCAAACAGATTTATAAAGATATGACCAAGTTCTGGGGCAAGTTGTTTGGTATCAACTTTGCTCTGGGTGTGGCTACCGGTCTGACCATGGAGTTCCAGTTCGGGACTAACTGGTCTTATTATTCCCACTATGTAGGGGATATCTTCGGTGCGCCACTGGCGATCGAAGGCTTGATGGCCTTCTTCCTCGAATCCACCTTTGTAGGTCTGTTCTTCTTCGGCTGGGACCGTCTGGGTAAAGTCCAGCATATGTGCGTCACCTGGCTGGTGGCTTTGGGTTCTAACCTGTCCGCACTGTGGATTCTGGTTGCGAACGGCTGGATGCAGAACCCAATTGCAGCAGATTTCAACTTTGAAACCATGCGCATGGAGATGCTGAGCTTCTCCGAACTGGTGCTTAACCCGGTTGCACAGGTGAAATTTGTACACACCGTGGCTTCTGGTTATGTTTGTGGCGCGATGTTCGTTCTGGGGATCAGCTCCTACTATATGCTGCGCGGTCGTGACTTCGCGTTTGCTAAGCGCTCCTTTGCTATCGCTGCCAGCTTCGGTATGGCTGCCATTCTCTCTGTTATCGTTCTGGGTGATGAATCCGGTTACGAAATGGGTGACGTGCAGAAAACCAAACTTGCCGCAATTGAAGCTGAATGGGAAACTCAGCCTGCCCCTGCATCCTTTACGCTGTTCGGTATCCCGGACCAGGATGCGCAGGAGAACCATTTCGCTATCCAAATTCCTTATGCGCTGGGCATCATTGCCACCCGTTCTGTTGATACACCCGTCATTGGTCTGAAAGATCTGATGGTGCAGCATGAAGAGCGTATCCGTAACGGGATGAAAGCGTATCAGCTGCTGGAAGAACTGCGTGCTGGCTCCACCGATCAGGCCGTTCGCGACCAGTTCAACAGCATGAAGAAAGATCTGGGATATGGTCTGCTGCTGAAACGCTATACCGATAAAGTTACCGATGCGACCGAAGCGCAAATTCAGCAGGCAACGAAAGATTCCATTCCTCGTGTTGCTCCACTGTACTTCGCGTTCCGTATCATGGTGGCTTGCGGCATCCTGATGCTGGCGATTATCGCTGTATCCTTCTGGACCGTGATCCGTAACCGTATCGGCGAGAAAAAATGGCTGCTGCGTACGGCGCTGTATGCGATTCCATTACCGTGGATTGCCATTGAGTCCGGTTGGTTTGTGGCAGAGTACGGCCGTCAACCGTGGGCGATTGGTGAAGTGTTACCGACAGCCGTGGCGAACTCTTCGCTGACTGCTGGCGACCTCATCTTCTCGATGCTGTTGATTTGCGGCTTGTATACCCTGTTCCTGGTGGCTGAACTGTACCTGATGTTCAAGTTCGCACGCCGTGGTCCGAGCAGCCTGAAAACCGGTCGTTATCACTACGAGCAGTCCACTGTGACTTCTCAGCCGGCACGCTAAGACAGGAGTCGTCAAATGATCGATTATGAAGTATTGCGTTTTATCTGGTGGCTGCTGGTTGGCATTCTGCTGATTGGTTTTGCGGTCACCGATGGTTTCGACATGGGGGTGGGCATGCTCACCCGTTTCCTCGGTCGTAATGATACCGAGCGTCGAATTATGATTAACTCCATCGCCCCGCACTGGGACGGTAACCAGGTTTGGTTGATCACCGCTGGTGGCGCATTGTTCGCTGCCTGGCCGATGGTTTATGCCGCTGCGTTCTCCGGATTCTATGTGGCGATGATCCTTGTACTGGCGGCATTGTTCTTCCGTCCGGTCGGTTTCGATTACCGCTCGAAGATTGAAGATATGCGCTGGCGCAACATGTGGGACTGGGGCATCTTCATCGGTAGCTTCGTTCCGCCTCTGGTGATTGGTGTGGCATTCGGTAACCTGCTGCAAGGGGTTCCGTTCCACATGGATGAGTACATGCGTTTGTACTACACCGGTAACTTCTTCCAGTTGCTGAATCCGTTTGGTCTGCTGGCAGGTATCGTGAGTGTTGGGATGATCATCACCCAGGGCGCGACCTATCTGCAGATGCGTACCGTAGGCGAACTTCACCTGCGTGCACGTACGACTTCTCAGGTTGCTGCGCTGGTCACTCTGGTCTGCTTCGCTCTGGCTGGTGTCTGGGTGATCTACGGTATTGACGGTTATGTTGTGACTTCTGCACTGGATCACCATGCAGCTTCTAACCCGATGACTAAAGAAGTGGCGCGTGTTGCGGGTGCCTGGATGGTGAACTTTAACAATGCACCAATCCTGTGGCTGGTTCCGGCTCTGGGTGTGGTTCTGCCACTGTTGACCATCCTGACTTCTCGTATGGAGAAAGGGGCCTGGGCGTTTGTCTTCTCTTCACTGACCCTGGCCTGCATCATCCTGACTGCTGGTATTGCAATGTTCCCGTTTGTAATGCCATCCAGCACCATGATGAACGCGAGCCTGACCATGTGGGATGCTACCTCCAGCCAGAGAACATTGAACCTGATGACCTGGGTTGCGGCGGTGTTTGTACCAATCATTCTGCTGTACACCAGCTGGTGTTACTGGAAGATGTTCGGTCGCATCACCAAAGAAGATATTGAAAGCAACACCCACTCTCTGTACTAAGTAAGGAGCTAAAAATGTGGTATTTCGCATGGATTTTGGGAACGCTTCTTGCCTGTGCATTTGGGATAATCACAGCGCTGGCGCTTGAGCACGTTGAAGCAGGCAAGGCCGGACAAGAAGAAAGTTAATGATCAACATTATCGCGATGCAATATACAACATCGTTTTAGGTGCATCGCGGCGGCAAGGCTGCGAAACCCCAGGAGCTTACATCAGTAAGTGACTGGGGTGAGCAGGTGCAGCCAACAAAGAGGCAGCTTAAAGGATGATAAAGTATATTTATGCGGTAATGGATAAGCGCCCCTTGCGGGCGCTTTCCTTTGTGCTGGCAATCGTGTTGGCTGGCTGCATATTCTGGGATCCCACACGCTTCGCGGCAAAAACCAGTGAGCTGGAAATCTGGCATGGATTTTTGTTGATGTGGGCGGTTTGTACTGGCGTAATCCACGGCGTTGGATTTCGTCCTCGTGCGGTTCACTGGCAGGGCATCTTCTGCCCGCTGATAGCGGATATCGTGCTTGTTGCTGGTCTGATTTTCTTCTTCTTTTGAATAAGAAACATCCTTAAATATTTATGGGCTTGCATAAGCCCATAATTTTTTACTCTCCGTTTACTTTCCCCCATTCCAAAGCATCATTCCCGCGCGTATAGTAGCACCGGTTAAAAGTACTAACTTTTGTTGCATTACCGGGATGTAAAGTGAATACAACGCTATATACAACAGCATTCTTGAAGCATCGAGACGGCAAGGTCAGGATTCTCCAGACGCTTACAGAAGTAAGTGCCCGGGGGCAGTGGACAAAGCCAAAGAGGTAGCAGGAATGAATAAGTATATATTTCGATGGCCGGTTCGTGTCTACTACGAAGACACCGATGCCGGTGGGGTGGTTTACCACGCCAGTTATGTCGCTTTTTATGAAAGAGCACGCACAGAGATGCTGCGTCATCATCACTTCAGTCAGCAGGTACTGCTGGCCGAACGTGTAGCCTTTGTGGTGCGCAAGATGACCCTGGAGTATTTTGCGCCTGCCCGGCTTGACGATATGCTCGAAGTCCAAACCGAAATTACGTCAATGCGTGGCACCTCATTGGTTTTCACGCAACGCATTGTCAACGCAGAGAACACCGTGCTGAATGAAGCCGAAGTTCTGATTGTTTGCGTTGATCCACTCAAGATGAAGCCTCGTGCGCTTCCCAAGTCTATTGTCGCGGAGTTTAAGCAGTGACTGACATGAATATCCTTGATTTGTTCCTGAAGGCAAGCCTTCTGGTTAAACTTATCATGTTGATTTTGATTGGTTTCTCAATCGCATCCTGGGCCATTATTATCCAGCGAACCCGTATTCTTAATGCCGCTTCGCGTGAAGCGGAAGCGTTTGAAGACAAGTTTTGGTCTGGTATTGAATTGTCGCGCCTGTATCAGGAAAGCCAGGGACGTCGTGATAATTTGGCGGGATCGGAACAAATTTTCTACAGCGGGTTCAAAGAATTTGCTCGTTTGCACCGGGCAAATAATCATGCGCCGGAAGCGGTTGTTGAGGGGGCGTCCCGTGCGATGCGTATCTCCATGAACCGTGAGCTCGAAACGCTGGAAACGCATATTCCGTTCCTGGGAACCGTGGGCTCTATCAGCCCATATATCGGTCTGTTCGGTACGGTTTGGGGGATCATGCACGCATTTATCGCACTCGGTGCTGTAAAACAGGCAACCCTGCAAATGGTCGCTCCGGGTATTGCGGAAGCGTTGATTGCAACAGCTATCGGCCTGTTTGCGGCAATCCCGGCGGTTATGGCTTATAACCGTCTGAATCAGCGCGTAAACAAGCTGGAACAGAATTACGACAACTTTATGGAAGAGTTCACCGCGATTCTGCACCGCCAGGCGTTTACCGTTAGCGAGAGCAACAAGGGGTAAGCCATGGCCAGAACGCGTGGACGAGGTCGTCGCGAACTCAAGTCCGAAATCAATATTGTACCGCTGCTCGACGTATTGCTGGTGCTGCTGCTGATCTTTATGGCAACAGCGCCGATCATTACCCAGAGTGTGGAAGTCGATCTGCCGGACGCGACTGAATCGCAAGCCGTCAGCAGCAACGACGAGCCGCCGGTCATTATTGAAGTTTCCGGTATTGGGCAATACAGCGTGGTAGTTGAAAAAGATCGTATGGATCAACTGCCGCCAGAGCAGGTTATCGCAGAAGCGAAAAGCCGCCTGCAGGCCAATCCGAAAACAGTCTTTTTAATCGGTGGTGCGAAAGACGTGCCTTATGATGAAATAATTAAAGCGCTGAACTTGTTACACAGTGCGGGCGTGAAATCTGTTGGCTTGATGACGCAGCCAATCTGATGTCTGCGTATTCCTGGCTTGAAAGATAGCGCGTAACAGGCGAACAGTTTTTTGGGAACCGAGAGTGTCAAAGGCAACCGAACAAAACGACAAGCTCAAACGGGCGATAATTATTTCAGCGGTGCTGCATGTTATTTTATTTGCAGTACTGATCTGGAGTTCGTTCGATGAGCATATTGATGCTTCAGCCGGCGGTGGTGGCGGTTCGTCCATTGACGCCGTTATGGTCGATCCTGGCGCCGTTGTCCAACAGTACGATCGCCAGCAGCAACAGCAGGCAAGTGCGAAACGTGCAGAAGAACAGCGTGAAAAACAGGCGCAGCAGCAAGCCGAAGAGCTTCGTGAGAAGCAGGCGGCAGAGCAAGAGCGACTGAAGCAGCTGGAGAAAGAACGTTTAGCCGCGCAGGAAAAAGTGCGCGAGCAGACGGAACAGCAAAAGCAGGCGGAAGCCGCGGCTGCGAAAGCGCAAGAACAACAGAAACAGGCTGAAGAAGCTGCAGCGAAGGCTGCTGCGGATGCGAAGGCCAAAGCTGATGCTCAGGCGAAACAAGCCGCTGAAGCCGCGAAGAAAGCGGCTGCTGACGCACAGAAGAAAGCCGAGGCTGAAGCCGCTGCAAAAGCAGCTGCAGATGCCAAGAAAGTCGCTGAGGCGCAGGCTGCTAAAGCCGCCGCTGAAGCTGCGAAGAAAGCACAGGCTGAGGCCGCTAAGCAAGCTGCAGCCGAGAAGGCTGCTGCTGAGAAAGCTGCCGCTGCAGCAGAAAAAGCCGCTGCTGCAAAAGCTGCTGCCGCTGAAAAGGCCGCTGCCGATAAGAAAGCGGCTGCGGAAAAAGCTGCAGCAGACAAGAAAGCTGCTGCCGAAAAAGCGGCTGCTGATAAAAAAGCCGCCGCAGATAAAGCGGCTGCCGCTAAAAAAGCTGCAGCAGAGAAAGCCGCCGCAGCCTCTGGTGTTGACGACTTGTTAGGTGACTTAAGCTCCGGTAAGAATGCGCCGAAATCGGGCGGTGGAGCGAAAGGAAACGGTCAGCCAGCGAAAGATAGTGGTACAAGTGGTGCAAACGGTGGCGCATCAGGTGCTGATATCAGTGCTTACGCATCTCAAATTCGTAATGCGATTCAGAGCCGTCTGTATGGTGCTGATTTGTATGCAGGCAAATCTTGTGTGTTGCATATCAAGCTGGCACCAGATGGACTGTTATTGGATGTGACCGAAGAAGGTGGCGATCCAGCATTATGTCAGGCTGCGTTGACGGCTGCAAAAACAGCCAGAATTCCTAAACCGCCTAGCCAGGCTGTTTATGAAAAAGTAAAAGATGCCAAACTGGACTTTAAACTGTAATCATTTCCCCGAGATTTCGGGGAAAACGGTCTAAGGTTGAGACAGAGTTCTGGTAGTTTTGTGTATTTGAGTTTGTTAACATTCTGCTAAATTATCGTGGGCTTTCCGTCCAGATAAGGGAGATATGATGAAGCAGGCATTACGAGTAGCATTTGGTTTTCTGATGCTGTGGGCAGCGGTGCTGCATGCAGAAGTACGTATCGAGATCACCCAAGGGGTGGACTCGGCGCGCCCGATTGGTGTAGTCCCGTTCCAGTGGGCTGGGCCGGGCGCTGCTCCCGAAGATATCGGTGGTATCGTAGGTGCAGACCTGCGTAACAGCGGTAAATTTAACCCGTTAGACAGGTCTCGTCTGCCACAGCAGCCGGGCTCTGCGGCAGAAGTTCAGCCGGCTGCATGGTCTGCGCTGGGTATTGATGCTGTGGTTGTGGGTCAGGTTACGCCTAATCCGGACGGTTCCTACAGTGTTGCTTATCAACTGGTAGACACTGGCGGCGCACCGGGTACCGTACTGGCGCAGAACACGTATAAAGTGAACAAGCAGTGGCTGCGTTACGCGGGTCACACTGCAAGTGACGAAGTGTTTGAAAAACTGACCGGTATTAAGGGCGCGTTCCGTACCCGTATTGCTTATGTCGTTCAGACCAACGGCGGCCAGTTCCCGTACGAATTACGTGTTTCTGACTACGATGGTTACAACCAGTTCGTTGTTCACCGTTCTCCGCAGCCTTTGATGTCGCCGGCATGGTCTCCGGACGGTTCTAAACTGGCTTATGTAACCTTTGAAAGCGGACGTTCTGCGCTGGTTATCCAGACGCTGTCTAACGGTGCGGTTCGTCAGGTGGCTTCGTTCCCGCGTCACAACGGTGCTCCGGCATTCTCTCCGGATGGCAGCAAACTGGCGTTTGCTCTGTCTAAAACGGGTAGCCTGAACCTGTATGTGATGGATATTGGCTCAGGCCAAATCCGTCAGGTGACTGATGGTCGTAGCAATAACACCGAACCGACCTGGTTCCCGGATAGCCAAAACCTGGCCTTTACCTCTGACCAGGCAGGTCGTCCGCAAGTGTATAAAGTTAACGTTAACGGCGGTGCTCCGCAGCGTATTACCTGGGAAGGTTCGCAAAACCAGGATGCTGATGTAAGCAGTGACGGTAAGTTTATGGTAATGGTAAGCTCAAATAGTGGGCAGCAACACATTGCCAAACAAGATCTGGTAGCGGGTGGCGTACAAGTTCTGTCGTCAACGTTCCTGGATGAAACGCCAAGTCTGGCACCTAACGGCACTATGGTAATCTACAGCTCTTCTCAGGGGATGGGATCCGTGCTGAATTTGGTTTCTACAGATGGGCGTTTCAAGGCGCGTCTTCCGGCAACCGATGGACAGGTTAAATTCCCTGCCTGGTCGCCGTATCTGTGATAATAAATAATTGATTAATAAAGGAATCATTGAAATGCAACTGAACAAAGTGCTGAAAGGGCTGATGATCGCTCTGCCTGTTATGGCAATTGCGGCATGTTCTTCTAACAAGAACGCCAGCAATGACGGCAGCGAAGGCATGCTGGGTGCCGGCACTGGTATGGATGCAAACGGCAGCGGCAACATGTCCTCCGAAGAGCAAGCGCGTCTGCAGATGCAACAGCTGCAGCAGAACAACATCGTTTACTTCGATCTGGATAAGTACGATATCCGTTCTGACTTCGCTGCAATGCTGGATGCGCACGCTAACTTCCTGCGTAGCAACCCGTCTTACAAAGTCACCGTAGAAGGTCATGCGGACGAACGTGGTACTCCTGAGTACAACATCTCCCTGGGTGAACGTCGTGCTAACGCCGTTAAGATGTACCTGCAGGGTAAAGGCGTTTCTGCTGACCAGATCTCCATCGTTTCTTACGGTAAAGAAAAACCTGCAGTACTGGGTCATGACGAAGCGGCTTACTCCAAAAACCGTCGTGCCGTACTGGTTTACTAAGAGAATTGCATGAGCAGTAACTTCAGACATCACCTGTTGAGTCTGTCGTTACTGGTTGGCATAGCGGCCCCCTGGGCCGCTTTTGCTCAGGCGCCAATCAGTAGTGTCGGCTCAGGCTCGGTCGAAGACCGTGTCACTCAACTCGAGCGTATTTCTAACGCTCACAGTCAGCTTTTAACCCAACTCCAGCAACAACTCTCCGATAATCAGTCCGATATTGATTCCCTGCGTGGTCAAATTCAGGAAAGTCAGTATCAGCTGAATCAGGTTGTTGAGCGCCAGAAGCAGATTTTGTTGCAGATGAATAATCTTGGCAGCGGTAGTGCGCCGGCAGCGCAGTCTGTGGATAGCGATCAGGGCGGGGCAGCAACCCCTGCGCCTGATGCAGGTGCTACCGCAGCGTCAGGTGTGCCCGCGCAAACTGGCGATGCTAATACCGATTACAATGCAGCAATTGCTCTGGTGCAGGATAAATCCCGCCAGGATGACGCGATTGTGGCATTTCAGAACTTCATCAAAAAATATCCGGATTCGACTTACCTGCCTAATGCAAATTACTGGCTGGGTCAGTTGAATTACAACAAGGGTAAAAAAGATGATGCGGCGTTCTATTTTGCTTCGGTAGTTAAAAACTTCCCGAAATCACCAAAGGCTGCAGACGCAATGTATAAAGTTGGCGTCATCATGCAGGACAAAGGCGACACAGCAAAAGCTAAAGCAGTTTATCAGCAGGTTATCACTAAATATCCTGGCACTGATGGCGCTAAACAAGCGCAAAAACGCCTTGGCGCGATGTAATGCACACCATGCGACCAGAAATCGCGTTATTTCTGGTCGCGTCGTGTGATTCCTAAGCAGTTGAGTTATTTACATCGAAATTTTTGTTGCGCTAAAATCTGAAATCAGTAATATATGCCGCCGTTGCCAAGGGATATCAAACAGCCCGAAAGCGGCGAGAAAAGTGGGGCGTTAGCTCAGTTGGTAGAGCAGTTGACTTTTAATCAATTGGTCGCAGGTTCGAATCCTGCACGCCCCACCACTAACTTAGCAGTAAGCAGTATCCAGCGTAGTATCGGGTGATTAGCTCAGCTGGGAGAGCACCTCCCTTACAAGGAGGGGGTCGGCGGTTCGATCCCGTCATCACCCACCACTCGGGGCGTTAGCTCAGTTGGTAGAGCAGTTGACTTTTAATCAATTGGTCGCAGGTTCGAATCCTGCACGCCCCACCAATATTAACATCGTACTCAGATGTTAGCCGTGAAGGATAACGTTGCGTCAGCAACGGCCCGTAGGGCGAGACGAAGTCGAGTCATCCTGCACGCCCCACCAATTTATTAAATTGGTGTCGAGTAAAAATATTTCAGGTGATACCCGAAAGGGTCGTTAGCTCAGTTGGTAGAGCAGTTGACTTTTAATCAATTGGTCGCAGGTTCGAATCCTGCACGACCCACCATCCTGAAAAGGTTAAAGTAGTAAACCCCATATGGGGGCGTTAGCTCAGTTGGTAGAGCAGTTGACTTTTAATCAATTGGTCGCAGGTTCGAATCCTGCACGCCCCACCAGTGTAAAAAGGCGCCCTAAAGGCGCCTTTTTGCTATTTGCGATTTATAAGATTCGAACCTGCAGCAGGTTCGGGTCTCACGAAGTGAGACAACGGAGCCGTTTGCGGCGACGGCCCGGAGGGCGAGCGAAGCGAGTCATCCTGCACGCCCCACCAGTGTAAAAAGGCGCCCTAAAGGCGCCTTTTTGCTATTTGCGATTTATAAGATTCGAACCTGCTTCCCTGATGCGCTTCGCTTATCAGGCTTACAAAACATATCCGGCATTCATCAAACGCAATTATTGTGACTTTTATACGCCAATCCGCTATCTTGTTTAGCATATAAAACAAATATAGCCGATTGCAGCGTGCATCTCGCTTTAAGTCGGTTGTTTCGTTAAGCCAGTAAAACGAGAAAGCATGATGAGCGTGATGTTTGACCCTGAAGCTGCAATCTATCCGTTTCCGCCGAAGCCTGCACCGCTGAGTGTGGATGAAAAGCAATTCTATCGCGAAAAAATCAAGCGCCTGTTGAAAGAGCGCGATGCAGTGATGGTTGCGCACTATTATACCGATCCTGAAATCCAACAATTGGCTGAAGAGACCGGCGGTTGTATTTCTGACTCACTTGAGATGGCGCGATTCGGATCAAAACACCCAGCATCCACACTGCTGGTTGCGGGCGTCAGATTTATGGGAGAAACGGCCAAAATTCTTAGCCCGGAAAAAACTATCCTGATGCCAACGTTGCAGGCGGAGTGTTCATTAGATTTGGGCTGTCCGATCGACGCCTTCAGCGCATTTTGTGATGCTCACCCGGATCGCACAGTAGTGGTTTACGCTAATACGTCAGCCGCCGTTAAAGCGCGTGCTGACTGGGTGGTAACATCCAGTATCGCCGTTGAACTTATTGAGCATCTTGATAGTTTAGGTGAAAAAATCATCTGGGCACCGGACAGACATCTCGGCAACTACGTGCAAAAACAGACCGGTGCGGATGTGCTCTGCTGGCAGGGAGCCTGCATTGTCCATGACGAATTTAAGACCCAGGCATTAACGCGCATGAAAGGGCTTTATCCTGACGCCGCTGTTCTGGTACACCCTGAATCCCCTCAGTCGATTGTTGATATGGCCGATGCAGTGGGGTCAACCAGTCAGCTAATTAACGCAGCTAAAACGTTACCGCACAGACAACTTATTGTGGCGACTGATCGGGGCATTTTTTACAAAATGCAGCAGGCTGTTCCTGATAAAGAGTTGCTCGAGGCTCCGACGGCTGGTGAGGGGGCAACCTGTCGCAGCTGTGCACATTGTCCGTGGATGGCGATGAACGGCCTTAAGGCGATCGCTGAAGGTCTTGAGCAGGGTGGAGTGGCTCATGAGATACAGGTTGATGCAGCACTGCGAGAAGGGGCACTATTGCCGTTAAACCGCATGCTGGAATTTGCGGCTACACTACGAGCTTAATTATCGCGTTTCGCTCTGGGGGGAAAGATGGATTTTTTTAGCACGCAGAATATTCTGGTTCATATTCCGATTGGTGCAGGTGGTTACGACCTGTCATGGATTGAAGCGGTAGGTACTGTCGCTGGTTTACTGTGTATTGGCCTGGCTAGCCTGGAGAAAATCAGCAATTATTTCTTTGGTCTGATCAACGTTACGTTATTTGCGATTATTTTTTTTCAGATCCAACTCTACGCCAGCCTGTTGTTACAGGTGTTCTTTTTTGCCGCCAACATCTACGGCTGGTATGCATGGTCTCGGCAAACCAGTCAGCATGAGGCTGAACTGAAAATTCGCTGGCTGCCGTTACCAAAAGCGCTAAGCTGGCTGGCTGCTTGCGTGGTGGCGATTGGTTTGATGACGGTGTATATCGATCCGGTGTTTGCGTTTTTGACCCGCATGGCAGTGAATATTATGCAGGGGCTGGGGTTACAGGTTGCCGCACCAGAACTTCAACCCGACGCTTTCCCGTTCTGGGATTCCTGCATGATGGTGCTGTCAATTGTGGCGATGATCCTGATGACACGCAAATACGTCGAGAACTGGCTTTTGTGGGTGATCATTAACGTTATCAGTGTGGTGATCTTTGCCCTGCAAGGCGTGTATGCCATGTCGCTGGAATATATGATCCTGACGGTTATTGCCCTCAACGGCAGCAGGATGTGGATAAACAGCGCGCGCGAACGCGGCTCACGCGCGCTTTCCCATTAGTGATGGTGATGTGAATGACCGGACAGTCCCTGATAAAGGTGACAGTCCGGTCCATTACATGGCTGATACTCCATCTGAATGGTCGCGTGTTCAATTTGATAGTGATGCGTCAGGAAGTGCTGAATGCGCTCCAGCAAGGCATCATGATCGTGTGGTGGGATCACCTGCACATGCAATGTCATTACCGGTTTTTCTCCCACCATCCAGACGTGCACGTGATGCACATTGCGAACTTCAGGAATATCCCGACTAAGATGGCGCTGTAGTGCAGCAATATCCAGTGCAAGCGGCGCACCTTCCAGCAATTCATTCACGCTATCTTTCAATAAACGCCAGGCGCTGCGCAGTACCAGCACGGAAACCAGGATAGAAAGAATGGGATCCGCAGGCGTCCAGCCGGTCCATATAATGATCAGCGCAGCGATAATCGCACCTACCGAACCGAGTAAATCGCCCATCACGTGTAGTGCAGCGGCGCGGACGTTGAGGTTTTTCTCTTCACTTCCGCGATGCAGAACCCAGAAGGCGAGTACATTAGCCAGCAAACCCGCGACGGCGATAACCATCATCATTCCGCCAGCTACTGGTCGGGGCGTATGGAAGCGCTCAATCGCTTCCCAGACGATTAAAATAGTGATCACCACCAGCGCAATAGCGTTAACAAACGCGGCCAGTGTGGTGAGTCTCAGCCAGCCGAATGTGTGATGGATAGTGGGAGGACGACGGGAAAACTGGACGGCCAGCAGTGCGAAAAGTAGCGCGGCCGCATCGGTAAGCATGTGCCCGGCATCCGCCAGTAGCGCCAGAGAGCCTGAAAGTATTCCTCCCACCACCTCAACCAGCATAAATCCTGCTGTAATACAGAATGCGAACAGCAGTCGACGGGCATTGTTATCTTTGTGCTGGTCCGGGGAAGTATGAGTGTGCGAGTGAGCCATAGTGTCATCCCTTTGTTATTCTCATCTTTACTGTATGACATCATACCGGGTTTGGGCTGACAAAATTAAAAAGGAGAGCTTTTGCTCTCCTGTTATTAGCCATATTTTAGCTTTACTGGGTGGTACCATCAGTTTTGGTATCGACATCATTATTGATGCCGTTTCCGGTCTCGACCTTCTTATTCACATCCGGACAGCGACCGTCTTTACACATAGAGTTTTTGTGCACCTCGTCTTTTGTCATTCCTTCATGGTTCATCGATGAACCGTTCGGGTGCAGCATGGTTCCACCCGAATTGATTTTGTTATTGTTGACGTTATTTGGTGCAACGTTTTCACGGGCGTCAGGTGCTACTTGACCAGCATCCGCCGAAGAATTTGCCTGGCCGTTATTGGACTGAGCGTTTGTCTCTGCAGCCAGCGCTGCGCCGCTGGCGAGGCTAAGAGTTGCAGTAAGAAAGAGTGAGGCCAGCTTTGTCATTGTCATTTGCATAATATGCTCCTGTAATGGTTAATATGTCGGATAACCTCTTCCAACAGTGCATGTGCCAGTTAAATCGTCAGGGTGTGGTTTAATGTTTCAGTATGGAAATAAAAACCAGCATGGAATCTTGAAAATAATGAAAAAGTAAGTTGTTACAGTTAAAAATTGTAGTTTAGATCTCGTTTTTCGCTACTTTATTGCGTTTTTTTGATTGATTCCAGGATTAATCCGTCCAAACTGTAAAACCCCGTTTACACTTTATGATTGAAGATATAGATTGGAGGGATTGCATTCATTTATATAAGTATGGCAACGCTGGAATAATCATGAATTATCAGAACGACGATTTACGTATTAAAGAGATCAACGAGTTATTACCGCCAGTCGCACTGCTGGAAAAATTCCCTGCTACTGAAAATGCCGCAAATACGGTTGCTCACGCCCGTAAGGCGATTCATAAGATCCTGAAAGGGAGCGACGATCGTTTGCTGGTCGTTATCGGACCGTGTTCTATTCATGATCCGGCCGCAGCCAAAGAGTATGCTGCTCGCCTGCTGGCACTGCGTGAAGAGTTGAAAGATGAGCTTGAAATCGTCATGCGCGTCTATTTTGAAAAGCCGCGTACTACCGTGGGCTGGAAAGGGCTAATCAACGATCCGCATATGGACAACAGCTTCCAGATCAACGACGGTCTGCGTATAGCGCGTAAGTTGCTGCTGGATATTAACGATAGCGGCTTACCGGCTGCGGGTGAATTCCTTGATATGATCACCCCGCAATATCTCGCGGACCTGATGAGCTGGGGCGCGATTGGTGCGCGAACTACCGAGTCCCAGGTGCACCGTGAGCTGGCCTCTGGTCTTTCCTGCCCGGTTGGATTCAAAAATGGTACCGATGGCACAATTAAAGTCGCCATTGATGCAATCAATGCCGCAGGTGCGCCGCACTGTTTCCTGTCTGTGACCAAATGGGGTCACTCCGCAATTGTGAATACCAGTGGTAATGGCGATTGCCATATCATTTTACGCGGGGGCAAAGAGCCGAATTACAGTGCTCAACACGTTGCTGACGTGAAAGAAGGGCTGGTCAAAGCGGGTCTGTCTCCGCAGGTCATGATCGACTTTAGCCATGCGAATTCCAGCAAGCAATTTAAAAAGCAGATGGATGTTGCTAAAGACGTGTGCGGGCAGATTGCCGGTGGCGAAAAAGCGATTATTGGCGTGATGATTGAAAGCCATCTGGTTGAAGGTAATCAGAACCCGGATAGCGGCGAACCGCTGACTTACGGTAAGAGCATCACCGATGCCTGCATTGGCTGGGAAGATACTGACTCTGTGCTGCGCCAACTGGCAAAAGCGGTGAAGGTTCGTCGCGGCGAGTAATACCCTTTTCTTTGTTTATAAACCGGCTAAACAGGCCGGTTTTTTTATCTCTGATTTCTCATAATCACAAAGAGTTAGATACGATCTTAAAAGTTTTGACGTGACTGAGATCAAAATTTTACACCTATATCGATCGTAATATAAATTTTTACATAACGATTGATAATACAAATGAATAAACCTACTTACTTAGCAACACTGTTGCCTGTTCTCATTACTCTGACATCCCAAAGTGTCCACGCTGAAGCGGCGTCTGAAGATGAAATTGTCGTCACCAGTCAGCCTTCCGGCAATCCAGCTTCTGCGCCTTCCGGTGCAGGATTTAAAACGAATGATATTGATGTTGGTCCGCAGGGAAATAAAGCCTGGGTCGATACGCCATATTCGACGACCACGGTCACTAAAATGATGATTGAAAATCAGCAGGCGCAAAGCGTGAGTGAGTTGTTGAAATATTCACCCAGTACGCAAATGCAGGCACGTGGCGGTATGGATGTTGGTAGGCCGCAAAGCCGTGGTATGCAGGGTAGCGTCGTTGCCAACAGTCGCCTGGATGGCCTGAATATTGTTTCAACAACTGCGTTCCCGGTTGAAACACTGGAACGTCTGGATGTACTGAATAGCCTGACGGGGGCATTGTATGGCCCGGCCAGCCCGGCGGGGCAATTTAATTTTATTGCAAAACGTCCGACGGAAGAGACGCTACGTGAAGTGACTCTGGGTTATCAGAGTCGCAGTGCGTTCACCGGGCACATTGATCTGGGAGGGCATATTGATGATGACAACCGTTTTGGCTATCGCGTTAATATCCTGAATGAGGAAGGGGAAGGAAACCTGGACGATAGTACGTTGCGTCGTAAGCTTCTCTCCGTGGCGATGGACTGGAATATTCAACCCGGTACGCAGTTGCAGTTGGATGCCAGCCACTATGAGTTTGTCCAGAAAGGATATCCGGGCAGCTTCAGCTATGGTCCAGGTATTAAATTACCTTCTGCGCCTGATCCCAAAAATAAAAATCTTGCACTCAGTACTGCCGGTAACGATCTGACGACGGATACCGTCAGTACACGGCTGATTCATTATCTGAATGATGACTGGTCGGTAACGGCTGGTGTTGGCTGGCAGCAGGCGGATCGCGCGATGCGCAGCGTATCGAGCAAAATAATAAATGATCAGGGTGATATCAGCCGCACGATGAAAGACTCCACTGCAGCGGGGCGTTTTCGTGTACTGAGCAATACTGCCACTCTCAATGGTCATGTGGATACTGGCTCCATTGGGCACGATATTGCACTTTCAACTACGGGTTATGTTTGGTCTTTGTACAGTGCAAAAGGCACCGGCTCTTCTTATAACTGGGGCACCACTAACATGTATGACCCTTCGGAGATGACGGAGAAAGGCGACGGAAAAATCAGAACCAGCGGTGACCGCTATAAATCCGGAGTGAATACACAACAGAGTATTACCGTGGGCGATACGATCACGTTGACACCGAAATGGTCAACAATGTTTTACCTCAGCCAGAGTTGGATCCAGTCACAGAGTTATAATAAGAACGGGCATAAAACCAGCCAGATTGATGAGGATGGATTAAGTCCGAATGCGGCGCTGATGTATAAAATTACGCCAAATGTGATGACCTATATTAGCTATGCAGAGTCCCTGGAACAGGGGGGAACCGCACCAATCAACAGCGATGTGAAAAATGCCGGACAAACGCTGGATCCGTACCGCAGTAAGCAATATGAAGTAGGGCTTAAAGCGGATGTTTCAGGGTTGAATTTGGGCGCGGCTCTGTTCCGGCTCGAACGTCCTTTTGCCTATGTAGATCCCAATGATGATGTCTATAAAGAACAGGGTAATCAGGTAAATAATGGTCTGGAACTGACCGCATCCGGAAACGTCTGGCAGGGGTTGAATGTTTATAGTGGAGTGACATTCCTCAATCCAAAATTGAAAGATACGGCCAGCGATTCAACCAGCGACAAGCAGGTGGTCGGGGTTCCCAAAGTACAGGCTAATATGTTGGCTGAATACAGTTTACCTTCTATACCGCAATGGGTTTATAGCGCGAATATTCACTACACCGGTAAGCGAGCGGCTAACGACACTAATACCGCGTGGGCTGGCAGCTACACCACGTGGGATTTAGGAACTCGCTATACAACCAAAATCAGCAATGTGCCTACCACCTTCCGGGTTGTCGTGAACAACGTGTTCGATAAGCATTACTGGGCCTCCATCTTCCCGTCAGGGACTGATGGTGATAACGGTTCGCCGAGCGCATTTATCGGCAGCGGACGCGAAGTTCGTGCTTCCGTGACGTTAGATTTCTAAAGGCTGGAATGATGACGTTAACCCGTATTTTCCCCGCACTGATCTGTCTGGTGGCGGGGAGCTTATTTGCCGCACAACCGCAAAGCGATGTCCGTATCGCATCGCCATGGCCTGCACAAAACACCATTATCACTATGTTAGGTTATGGCGAAAATATTGTTGGTACATCAATGATAGCGAAGAAAATACCGCTTTTCCGCCAGAGTTTACCGCGTATTGATGATGTCGCTGTCGTCAGTGTTAACAGCGGTCATGAGTTGGATCCGGAGCAAATTATCTCGCTTGGTACGCAACTGTTATTCGTGCCGAAATCGATGACTGTACCAGGCGAATCATTACTCCAGCAGGCTGGTGTGCGTATTCTTGCCTTCGAAGCGAATTCCATGACTGCATTAACGTCCCGGGTACAGAAAACGGCGGATGTTCTTGGACCTGATGCTCAGCAGAAAGCCTTGCGTTACCAACGCTATTTTGACCATAACGTGGGGCTGGTGAAGGACCGTTTAAAAGATCTCTCTGACAATCAGCGAGTGACGATATATCACAGTATGGGCAACCCGCTGACAACCAGCGGTCGCCCCTCTCTTAATCAGGATTGGATGGATCTGGCTGGGGCAAGGAATATTGCTGAGCACTGGTTTGACAGCAAATCAAACCGAACGGGGGAGGTGGCGCTGGAACAGATCGTTGCGGCTAATCCGGCGGTTATTGTAGCAATGAATAAACGCGACGCAGAAGCCATTATGGCTTCCCCTCAGTGGGCGCAAGTCGATGCAGTGATTCATCATCGAGTCTATGTTAATCCGAAAGGTATGTTCTGGTGGTGTCGGGAGACCAGCGAAGAGGCGCTGCAATTTCTCTGGCTGGCTAAAACGCTTTACCCACAACGTTTTGTTGACATAGATATTCGCCAGGAAGTTCTTGATTTTTATCACGATTTTTTTGGTATCTCGCTCAGTGACTCACAGGTCAGTGATGTGCTCACTCCGCCGAAATGATTCGGCAGATAAGGAAAATGATGTCGTCATCTGCTGATATACAGATGCGGGAGTCAATTGACGAACGCTATCGTCTTGTTATCCGTAAGCGATGGGTGCTGGCGCTGGTGATTATTTTGGCGATAGCAGCCTCATTGGTGCTGGATTCGACCCTTGGCCCGTCTGGCCTGGCTCTTGCCGATCTCTGGCAAGCGCTACTCCATCCGCTAAGTGTCAACGCCGGAACCCGCGTAATAGTCTGGGATATCCGCTTACCTTACGCGCTAATGGCGTTGTTGGTGGGAATGGCGCTCGGACTGGCGGGGGCAGAGATGCAAACTATCTTAAATAACCCGTTGGCGAGCCCGTTTACGCTTGGTGTCTCGTCTGCGGCAGCCTTTGGTGCGGCACTGGCGATTGTATTGGGTATTGGTATTCCGGGGGTATCCGCCACATGGTTTATCCCTGCGAATGCCTTTATTTTTGCGCTGCTCTCCGCCTTACTGCTTGACGGCATCACCCGCTGGACCCGTGTAGCAACATCCGGTGTGGTGCTGTTTGGCATTGCGCTGGTCTTTACCTTTAACGCGCTGGTGTCAATGATGCAGTTTGTTGCCGATGAAGACACACTACAGGGACTGGTTTTCTGGACAATGGGTAGTCTGGCCCGCGCTTCGTGGGAAAAACTTGGCGTACTGGCCGTCGCTGTTGTCATTGTCTTTCCATGGTCAATGCGTAGCGCCTGGCAACTCACGACGCTGCGCCTGGGCGAAGATCGGGCGATGAGTTTTGGCATTGATGTGCGGAGGCTACGCCTGTCATCACTTCTGCGCATCAGCTTATTGTCGGCGTTGTCGGTGGCTTTTGTAGGCCCCATCGGCTTTATCGGACTGGTTGCACCGCATATTTCACGCATGTTATTTGGTGAGGACCATCGTTTTTACCTGCCCGGAAGTGTACTGACGGGGGGACTGGTGCTCTCGCTGGCGTCTATTGCGTCGAAGAACATTATTCCCGGTATCATTATCCCTGTTGGAATAGTCACATCGCTGGTGGGGGTCCCCTTTTTCCTGAGCATTATTCTGCGGCATCGGGGGAGCATGTCATGAGTGGGCTAATTCTCCGGGGAGTGGACGCGGGATATCCTAAACAACCAGTGATTCATAATCTCAATGTCGCCGAGCTGCCACGCGGTAAAATCACTGTATTACTGGGACCTAACGGTTGCGGGAAGTCAACATTGCTACGTTCGCTGGCAGGGTTGAATAAAGCCAGCGGTGAGGTGATTCTTGACGATGAGAATTTAACATCGTTGCCGTTTGCTAAACGTGCTGAGAAGGTGGTGTTTTTACCACAGTCGCTGCCGCAGGGTGTTCATTTGCATGTGCTGGAGTCAATTATCGCTGCACAGCGGGCGTCCTGTAGAAGAGATGATGAAAGCAGCAACGCTCAGGCGCTGGCAATACTTGAACAACTTGGGATTGCGCATCTGGCGCTGCACTACCTCGATCAACTTTCTGGTGGGCAGCGACAACTGGTCGGTCTGGCGCAGTCTTTGATCCGTCGACCTGACCTGCTGTTGTTAGATGAACCACTCAGTGCACTGGATTTAAACTATCAGTTCCACGTGATGGATTTAATCCATCGCGAAACACTGGCGCGCAATATGGTCACCGTAGTTGTGGTACATGATATTAATATCGCGCTGCGCCATAGCGAATACGTGTTAATGCTCAAAGACGGGAAACTGGTTGCCAGCGGTGAGCCTGAGGAGGTCATTACCGCAGAGAGTTTGGCTGAAGTGTACAATGTTCGGGGTCGTGTGGAACGGTGTTCACAGGGAAGGCCGCAAGTGATACTCGACGGCGTGATTGACGTATAAAAAGAACAGCAGAATAAGCAATAGTAGGCCCGGTAAGCTTGCGCTACCGGGCAAAATACATTACTTCGCTTTACCCTGGTTGGCAACGGCAGCAGCTTTTGCTGCGATTTCGTCGGCGTTACCCAGATAGTAATGTTTGATTGGTTTGAAGTTTTCGTCAAACTCATACACCAGCGGTACACCGGTCGGAATGTTGAGTTCCAGAATTTCATCTTCGCCCATATTATCCAGGTACTTCACCAGCGCACGCAGGGAGTTACCGTGAGCGGCGATAATCACGCGCTCACCGCTTTTCATGCGCGGCAGAATGGTTTCGTTCCAGTATGGGATAACACGATCGATGGTTAGCGCCAGGCTTTCAGTTAGCGGTAGCTCTTTGTCGGTCAGTTGTGCATAACGCGGATCGTGACCCGGATAGCGCTCATCGTCTTTGGTCAGTTCTGGCGGGGTTACCGCAAAACCACGACGCCATTGTTTAACCTGCTCGTCACCGTATTTTTCTGCGGTTTCTGCTTTGTTCAGACCCTGCAGCGCACCGTAGTGACGCTCATTCAGTTTCCAGGATTTTTCAACAGGCAGCCAGGCCTGATCCAGTTCATCCAGCACGTTCCACAGGGTGTGGATGGCACGTTTCAGCACAGAGGTGTAAGCAAAATCGAAGCTGTAGCCTTCCTCTTTCAGCAGTTTACCTGCTGCCTTTGCTTCGCCCACGCCTTTCTCTGACAGATCGACATCATACCAACCGGTGAAGCGGTTTTCGTTGTTCCACTGACTTTCACCGTGACGTACCAGAACCAGCTTAGTTACAGCCATACTCTCACTCCTCAAGCTTTATCGAATGATAATAATTCTCATTATATTGCCGTGATGCGTCAGCGGCAATGCTTACGCATAACCATAGCGAAAATAGCGACACAGTGTAAGGTTCTTGTGAACTCAAGGTTGCTATTTTGTCTTTGAACGGTGGGATTATGAGCGGGTTTGATGTGGGTAATAAACAACGAGCCCGATAAACTTACGCTATCGGACTCGTTACGGTTAATTATCAGGCAGGAATAAATCGATATTCCGTCACGCTGGCGTACTCTTCGCCAGGGCGCAGGAAGCAGTCTGGTTGAGGCCATTCCTGATGATTCGGGCTGTCCGGCAGGAATTCACTTTCCAGCGCCAGACCCTGCCAGTCGGCATAAGCTTCTGGTCCACGAGAGGGGGTGCCGCCGAGGAAATTCCCGGAGTAGAACTGCAATGCCGGAGCAGAGGTGTAGATCTCCATGTGCAGTTTTTCATCCTGCGACCACAGGTGAGCGACCGGTTTGCGGATATCGCCCTGTGCCTGTAGCAAGAAGGCATGATCGTATCCCTTAACCTTGCGCTGGTCGTCGTCGGCCAAAAATTCGCTATCGATAACTTTTGGTGCGCGGAAATCAAAAGAGGTTTCCGCAACGGATTTCAGACCAGCGCGTGGGATCCCTGTTTCATCAACCGGCAGGTACTCATCGGCCAAAATCTGTAGCTTATGTTGACGAACATCGGTTTTGTCACCGTCGAGATTAAAATAAACGTGATTCGTCATATTCACCGGGCAGGGCTTATCGACCGTCGCGCGGTAGGTGATCGAAATGCGGTTATCGTCAGTCAGACGGTACTGCGCCGTTGCGCAAAGATGGCCAGGGAAGCCCTGGTCGCCATCTTCAGACGTTAATGCAAACAACACCTGACGGTCGTTTTGATTCACTATCTGCCAGCGTCGTTTATCGAAACCGTCTGGCCCGCCATGTAACTGGTTTTCACCCTGGCTTGGCAGTAATTCGATGATTTCACCAGCGAAAGTGTAACGACTGTTAGCGATACGGTTAGCATAGCGACCTATTGAAGCGCCCAGAAACGCGGCCTGATCCGGGTATTGCTCCGGGCTGGCACAGCCAAGCAATGCTTCGCGCACGCTACCATCGCTGAGCGGAATACGGGCAGACAAAAGAGTCGCGCCCCAGTCCATCAAGGTGACAACCATCCCTGCGTCATTACGCAGGGTTAGCAGGCGAAACGGCTGGCCGTCGGGGGCCAGTACGGGAATTTCGTTTAGCACTGTCCGGCTCCTTGTGAAGGTTTACAGACGTAGAAGGTCTCTTTGATACCTGTTTTTGCTTCGTACTGTGTGGCGACAGCCTGCTGTACGGCAGGAACCAGAGCTTGCGGGATCAGCGCCACAATGCAGCCGCCAAAACCGCCGCCGGTCATGCGCACACCGCCCTGATCGCCGATGGTAGCTTTAACAATCTCGACAAGCGTATCAATCTGCGGCACGGTGATTTCGAAGTCATCGCGCATTGAAGCATGAGATTCTGCCATCAGTTGGCCCATACGCAGCAGGTCGCCTTTTTCCAGTGCGTCTGCCGCTTCAACGGTGCGGGCATTTTCTGTGATCACGTGGCGAACGCGTTTGGCTACGATCGGATCCAGTTCGTGCGCGACGGTGTTAAATGTCTCAAGACTGACATCACGCAGTGCTGGTTGCTGGAAGAAACGCGCGCCGGTTTCGCATTGTTCACGACGGGTGTTGTACTCACTGCCAACCAGCGTACGTTTAAAGTTGCTGTTGATGATCACGACAGCAACACCTTCAGGCATGGAAACCGCTTTAGTGCCCAGCGTACGGCAGTCGATCAGTAGCGCATGATCTTTTTTGCCCAGTGCGGAGATTAGCTGATCCATGATGCCGCAGTTACAACCAACAAACTGGTTTTCGGCTTCCTGACCGTTCAGGGCAATCTGTGCGCCATCGAGCGGCAGATGATAAAGCTGCTGGAACACGGTGCCTACGGCCACCTCCAGCGAGGCGGAGGAACTTAAGCCCGCGCCCTGTGGCACATTGCCGCTAACCACCAGATCGGCACCGCCAAAAGTGTTATTACGCTTTTGCAGATGTTTCACGACGCCACGCACATAGTTTGACCATTGCTGGCTGTCATGGGCGATAATCGGTGCATCAAGAGAGAACTCATCAATCTGATTGTCGTAGTCAGCTGCGATCACGCGGACCTTGCGATCGTCCCGCGTCGCACAACTGATAACGGTTTGGTAGTCGATGGCGCAAGGCAGGACGAAACCGTCGTTATAATCGGTATGTTCGCCAATCAAATTAACGCGACCCGGAGCCTGAATAGTGTGGGTGGCAGGGTAGCCAAAAGTTTCTGCAAACAGAGATTGTGTTTTTTCTTTCAGACTCATTATTTAAACTCCGGATTCGCGAAAATGGATGCCGCTGACCGCACGCAGACGTTCAGCGGCTTGTTCTGCCGTCAGGTCGCGCTGGGTTTCCGCCAGCATTTCGTAACCGACCATAAATTTACGTACGGTAGCGGAACGCAGCAGGGGCGGATAAAAATGCGCATGCAACTGCCAGTGCTCATTTTCTTCGCCATTAAATGGCGCACCGTGCCATCCCATGGAATAGGGGAAAGAGCACTGGAACAGGTTGTCGTATCGACTGGTCAGTTTTTTCAGTGCCAGCGCCAGGTCGGTACGTTGCTCGTCGGTCAAATCGGTAATACGCAGCACATGTGCTTTCGGCAGCAGTAGCGTTTCGAACGGCCATGCTGCCCAGTAAGGTACTACCGCCAGCCAGTGTTCGGTCTCCACAACCGTACGGCTGCCATCCGTCAGTTCACGCTGGACATAATCGAACAGCATTGGCGTGCCCTGTTCGGTAAAATATGCTTTTTGCTGCCTGTCTTCGCGTTCGGCTTCGTTGGGCAGGAAACTATTGGCCCAAATCTGCCCGTGTGGATGCGGGTTTGAGCAGCCCATCGCCGCACCTTTATTTTCAAACACCTGAACCCAGGGGTAGGTTTTCCCCAGATCTGCTGTCTGTTCTTGCCAGGTTTTCACTATTTCCGTCAGCGCAGGAACGCTGAGTTCCGGCAACGTTTTACTGTGATCGGGCGAGAAGCAAATAACGCGGCTGGTACCGCGTGCGCTCTGGCAACGCATCAATGGATCGTGGCTGTCTGGCGCGTCCGGGGTATCGGACATCAGGGCAGCAAAATCATTGGTAAAGACAAAGGTACCCGTGTAATTCGGATTTTTATCGCCAGTGACGCGTGTGTTGCCCGCACACAGGAAACAGTCCGGATCATGAGCGGGCAAAACCTGCTTAGACGGTGTTTCCTGCGCCCCTTGCCAGGGACGCTTAGCGCGATGTGGCGAAACGAGGATCCACTGCCCGGTAAGTGGGTTAAAGCGGCGATGTGGATGATCGATGGGATTAAATTGTGTCATGACAAATCCTTAGTCCGGGTATCCTTGCGGATGGCGTGACTGCCAGTGCCAGGTATCCTGTGCCATTTCATCCAGCGTACGGGTAACCCGCCAGTTCAGTTCGCGGTCAGCTTTGCTGGCATCAGCCCAGTAAGCAGGAAGATCGCCGTCACGGCGTGGCGCAAAATGGTAGTTAACTGGTTTACCGCAGGCTTTGCTGAAGGCGTTGACCACGTCCAGAACGCTGCTGCCGACGCCGGCTCCGAGGTTGTAAATATGCACGCCCTGAATACCAGCCAGTTTTTCCATGGCGGCAACGTGACCGTCAGCGAGATCCATCACGTGGATATAATCACGAACGCCAGTGCCATCTTCGGTAGGATAGTCGTTGCCAAATACGGCAAGAGACTCGCGGCGGCCAACGGCAACCTGAGCGATGTAAGGCATCAGATTATTTGGAATACCTTGCGGATCTTCACCCATATCACCTGATGGGTGTGCGCCAACCGGATTGAAGTAGCGCAGTAGGGCAATGCTCCACTCTGGTTGTGCTTTTTGCAGATCGGTCAGGATCTGCTCCACCATCAGTTTGCTTTTGCCGTACGGGCTTTGCGGAGTACCAGTGGGGAAACTTTCAACGTAAGGAATTTTTGGCTGATCGCCATAGACTGTTGCGGAGGAACTGAATATGAAGTTCTTCACGTTAGCAGCGCGCATAGCGTTTACCAGACGCAGAGTACCGTTCACGTTGTTGTCGTAGTACTCCAGCGGTTTGGTGACAGATTCACCAACAGCCTTCAGGCCAGCAAAGTGAATGACCGTATCAATGGCATGATCGTGCAGAATTTCGGTGAGCAGTGCTTCGTTACGAATATCACCTTCAACGAAGGTCGGATGCTTTCCACCTAAACGTTCGATCACCGGCAGGACGCTGCGCTTACTGTTGCAGAGGTTATCAAGGATCACGACGTCGTGACCGTTTTTCAGTAACTGCACACAAGTGTGGCTTCCTATGTAACCGCTACCACCTGTAACCAATACTCTCATAATTCGCTCCGTTAAGCCTATGGTATGCAATAACCATAGCATAACAAAGATGCGAAAAGTGTGACATGGAATAAATTAGTGGAATCGTTTACACTTGGATAAAATCACAAATTGACGTCAATTATTTGATTGTAACTCATAGAGTTTCTTAATGATTGCGCCTTTTATCCGAAAAAGATCGTGAAAAAAGGCGCCTCTAAATGCCAGCGAATGAAAACTAACGCAGGGATGTTTGTCGATAGATATAGATATCGCCCTCAGGGATAAACTCCAGTCGATGAGTTATACAGGTTGGCGCATCTTCGGCGTGGTGAGAAACAAACAACAACTGAGTTTCTCCTTCACTGATAAGGATATCGACAAAACGGCGGATCAACTGACGATTTAGCGGGTCCAGCCCTTGCAACGGTTCGTCGAGGATCAGCAGAGTAGGATGCTTGACCAGCGCGCGGACAATCAGTGCCAGCCGTTGCTGTCCCCAGGAAAGACTGTGGAACGGGGCATCCGCAGTGCGTTTATCCATTCCCAAAATATCTAACCAACGTTGCGCCAGCTTATGTTGCCGGTCTGAAACCGCCTGATAGATGCCGATTGAATCAAAGAAACCCGAGAGAATGACGTTGCGCACTGTGGTACTCACCCGGTAGTCCAGATGCAGACTGCTGCTGACATAGCCAATGTGCTTTTTAATATCCCAGATGGTTTCACCGCTGCCACGTCGGCGGCCGAACAGGGTCAGATCGTTGCTATAACCTTGCGGATGATCGCCGGTGATTAAACTGAGCAGGGTCGATTTCCCTGCGCCATTAGGGCCGACAATTTGCCAGTGTTCACCCGGCTTTACCTGCCAGCTCAGGCCATGGAGAATAGGACGATCATTATAAGAGACTACGCCATCTTTGAGCACAATGCGGGCATCGTCTGTGGGAAGTGCGAGGCTGACTGAAGGTTCATCAGGCTCGGGCAACGTAATACCGTCAAGTTGTTCGCTGTGAGCAAGTTGGGCAATCAGCGCCTGTTGCAGTAAGTCGGCTTTCTCGCTGCTTTCTGTCAATGTGCAATCGGCAAGCACGCCTGCAAACTGCACGAAGTCTGGAATTTCATCAAAGCGGTTGAGGACCAGTACCAGCGTATAGCCCGTCTGATGCAACGAAGCGAGCAGATCCGCTAACTGTTGACGTGACGCAACGTCCAGCCCGTCAAACGGTTCATCAAGTATCAGTAACTCCGGTTCCGACATCAGCGCCTGGCAAAGTAAAGCTTTGCGTGTTTCACCGGTAGAGAGGTATTTGAAACGTCGGTCGAGCAGGGAGGTAATACCAAACTGTTGCGCCAGCGTTGAACAACGGGCGGGATCGTTAACTTCAGCCTGGATAATCTCTGCGGTGGTTCGTCCGGTATCGTCTTCACCCGGACTAAGAAGATCGGTATTGTTACGCTGCCATTCATCGCTGACCAGCTTTTGTAGCTGCTCAAATGAGAGTCGGGTTATACGCGTGAAGTGGCACTGGCGTTCACCTTTGAGTAGCGGTAGCTCTCCCGCCAGTGCCCGGGCCAGTGCGGATTTCCCGCTGCCATTAGAGCCAACAAACGCCCAGCTATCACCTGCGTTCAAAACAAAGGTATTCAACTGCAGCGTTTTCGTGTCACTCAGACGAAACGTGCCTTGCGAAATTTGCAACGATGACATTTTGTATCCCATTTATTGCAGCGATTAATAACAGGGATACGTGTTCTGCGGGTCGATGTCAATCGACTTAGCACAACGTGGCGATAATCACTCGGTCGGCATTGAAATACGCTGTCACAGCGGTGCCTTCTGTCAGGTCTGCCGCCTCTTCACGTGGCAGGGTGGCACATAGCGTTTGGCCATCGGGTAGGGTCATTAACACCTCGCACTGTTCTGTCCCGCGCTCAATATGGCTAATTGTCCCTTGCAACTGGTTGTCAGCGGCCTGAGCCACGCGTTTATCCTGCGTAATCCCTACCCACGGTGCTTTAAGCAGAACCAGAACTTCTTTGCCTTCTTCAAGCCCGAGACGTTCACCGCTTTGCGCCGTCAGTGCGACTTTTAGCCGCGTTTCGCCATCGGCCAGCAGGACATCGACATGCTGCTGAACCTGATTGTGGTCGCGAGCGGTAATAGTGCCAAACCACTGATTTCGGGCACTGGTTTGCAGTGAAAAACGGGAGATAGCCGCCAGCAAGCTATTGAGCGGGAGCGCATCGTCATCGCTCAGAACATCAAACGCTTTTTGTTGGATTTGTGCAAGTAAATCATACAGTTGAATCAGGCGCTGACCATAACGGGTCAATACCGCGCCGCCGCCGCCTTTGCCACCAGTAGCACGCTCAACCAACGTCTGCTCGCTGAGCTGGTTCATTTCGTTAATGGCATCCCAGGCACTTTTATAACTGATGCCCGCATCCTTCGCGCCCTGGCTGATGGAGCCGGAAAGCGCAATGTGCTTTAGCAGAGAAATGCGGCGGGGATCGGCAAACAGTTTTTCCTGAAGTTTCAGGGTAAGGAGGATTTCGGCCTGCATAACGAGCTCCTGGCAAAAAAGGGTATTGTGACGGAAAACCGCGCGCGCGCAAAGCCGACAGCACAAAAGGGGAGTGCTTTTCTACGTTATGTGGTTAGAATACAACTAAGGACTATATCTGGAGTTGACCATGTTAGAGTTATTGAAAAGTCTGGTATTCGCCGTAATCATGGTACCTGTGGTAATGGCCGTCATTCTGGGTCTGATTTACGGACTGGGTGAAGTGTTCAACATTTTTTCCGGTATCGGTCAGAAAGACCAGTCCAGACAGAATCATTGATTCCCCAAACGCCCGCTCAGTCGGGCGTTTTATCTTCTTCGTCCTTTAAGTCGCATTTTTGTTATTTGCCTCCGCTCAATATCACTCGAAATCCTTTGTGCATCGTTCCTCAAGATCCTGCTTTTCTTGCCGATATTTTCTTTGTGTAACCTCTAATTGGTATCAATAACCACTGGGAAAACCCTGGTTTAATCGTTATATTGTTGCATACATAACGAAACTCAAAGGAGTTACAGATGGCACGTTCATGGTTACGCTTGTTTGCAGGGGCAACGCTCTCTCTTTCTGTTGCCGGGCATGCGCTGGCGGATGAAGGTAAAATTACGGTGTTCGCAGCGGCTTCGTTGACAAACGCGATGCAGGACATTGCAGCGGTTTATAAAAAAGAAAAGAATGTCGATGTTGTCTCCTCTTTTGCCTCATCTTCTACGCTGGCGCGTCAGATTGAAGCTGGAGCACCAGCCGATCTATTTATTTCTGCCGACCAGAAATGGATGGATTATGCGGTAGAGAAGAAGTCTATCGATACTGCAACGCGTAAGACGCTGCTTGGGAACAGCCTGGTTGTTGTGGCTCCTAAAGCTAGTGAACAGAAAGACTTTACCATTGACAGCAAAACTAACTGGACCAGTCTGTTGAACGGTGGACGTCTGGCTGTTGGTGACCCGGAACATGTTCCGGCGGGCATTTATGCCAAAGAAGCGCTGCAAAAACTGGGAGCATGGGATACCCTGGCACCAAAACTGGCGCCTGCTGAAGACGTCCGTGGTGCGCTGGCGCTGGTAGAGCGTAATGAAGCGCCGCTGGGGATCGTTTACGGTTCCGATGCTGTTGCCAGCAAAGGCGTAAAAGTTGTGGCAACTTTCCCGGAAGATTCACACAAAAAAGTGGAATACCCTGTCGCGATTGTTGATGGGCACAAAAACGCAACGGTCAGCGCGTTCTATGATTACCTGAAAGGACCGCAGGCTTCTGAAATCTTTAAACGTTATGGATTTACGACCAAGTAATGATACTCAGCGATCCTGAATGGCAGGCCGTTATACTGAGCCTGAAAGTTTCTTCCCTGGCCGTGCTGTTTAGTCTGCCGTTTGGGATCTTCTTTGCCTGGTTGCTTGTGCGATGCAAGTTTCCAGGTAAAGCGCTGCTCGACAGCGTTTTGCATTTGCCTCTGGTTCTGCCGCCGGTGGTAGTGGGTTATCTGCTGTTGATCGCCATGGGGCGGCGCGGATTTATCGGCGAGCGGTTGTATGACTGGTTTGGTATTACCTTTGCGTTTAGCTGGCGCGGTGCAGTTCTTGCCGCGGCAGTGATGTCCTTTCCACTCATGGTGCGGGCTATCCGTCTGGCGCTCGAGGCAGTCGACGTCAAACTGGAGCAGGCAGCTCGAACGTTGGGCGCTGGACGCTGGCGCGTATTCCTGACCATCACATTACCATTGATGCTGCCTGGGATCATTGTTGGTACAGTACTGGCGTTTGCCCGATCACTCGGTGAGTTCGGTGCGACCATTACCTTTGTTTCCAACATTCCAGGTGAAACTCGCACGATCCCTTCTGCGATGTATACCCTAATCCAGACGCCTGGCGGCGAAAGCGCGGCGGCAAGGTTATGCATTATTTCTATTGTGCTGGCCCTGATTTCACTGCTTATTTCTGAATGGCTGGCGCGGATTAGCCGCGAGCGGACGGGGCGATAATCATGCTGGAACTTAATTTCTCTCAGACGTTAGGAACCCACTGTCTGACGCTCAATGAAACGCTGCCTGCCAGCGGTATTACGGCTATTTTTGGCGTTTCCGGCGCAGGTAAAACATCGCTGATTAACGCGATTAGCGGACTGACTAAGCCGCAATCCGGACGCATTGTACTCAACGGTCGGGTGTTGAATGACGTTGAAAAGGGAGTCTGCTTAACTCCTGAAAAACGCCGGGTGGGCTACGTTTTCCAGGATGCGCGACTGTTCCCGCATTATAAGGTACGCGGTAATCTGCGCTACGGCATGGCGAAAAGCATGACCGGACAGTTTAATAAGCTGGTAGCGCTGCTGGGAATTGAGCCGTTGCTTGACCGTTTGCCGGGTAGCCTTTCCGGCGGTGAAAAACAGCGTGTAGCTATTGGTCGGGCGTTGCTTACCGCACCGGAGTTGTTGCTGCTGGATGAACCGTTAGCGTCGCTGGATATTCCGCGTAAACGGGAACTGTTGCCTTACCTGCAACGCCTTGCGCGTGAAATCAATATTCCTATGCTATATGTCAGCCACTCTCTGGATGAGATTTTGCATCTGGCCGATAAAGTGATGGTGCTGGAAAACGGGCAGGTAAAAGCGTTTGGCTCGCTGGAAGATGTCTGGGGCAGTAGCGTTATGCACCCCTGGCTGCCAAAGGAACAACAGAGCAGTATTCTGAAAGTCAGTGTGCTGGAGCACCACCCGCATTATGCCATGACCGCGCTGGCGCTCGGCGATCAGCATCTGTGGGTAAACAAGCTCGATGAGCCGCTGCAAAGCGTGCTGCGTATCCGCATTCAGGCATCTGATGTTTCACTGGTATTACAACCGCCGCAGCAAACCAGTATTCGCAACGTATTACGCGCGAAGGTCGCGCAGTGTTATGACGATAACGGGCAGGTGGAAGTTCAGCTTGAGGTGGGCGGTAAAACGTTGTGGGCAAGAATCAGCCCATGGGCCAGAGATGAGCTGGGCATCAAACCTGGCCTGTGGTTGTACGCACAAATTAAGAGCGTATCGATTACCGCCTGATTACAACAGGTGAGAATAGATAAACTTCGCGATGCTGTCAGTGGTGTTGTCGCCAATCACAATATTGGCGCGAGCTTTGACGGCATCGTCTGCATTACCCATCGCAACACCGGTTCCTGCGGCTTCCAGCATGCTGATATCGTTAAAGTTATCGCCAAAAGCTATCACATTCTCCATTGAGCCGCCTTGCGCTTCAATCCACTGGGTAAGGCGTCTTCCCTTGCTGTTGCCTTTACGGGCAATATCGACCTGATCGTGCCAGGACCATTCGCATTCCAGTCCCAGTTGTTGCTCAACGTGTTTACCAAACTGCTGCAGTTTTGGAATATCTTCGTCGGTCAGAGCAAATTTCCACACGGCATTAACGTCACGTGCGGCCTGTGCCAACGACGACACCTGAGTGAATGTTGGACGCTGTTCCGGCGGCAGGGTTTGCGCCCAGTTAGCGGTACGAACCACATGCCCGGTCGGGCGCTCATACAACATGGCCTCATCTACGTACATCAGACCATGGATCTGATGCTCATCCAGCATATCGATCAGCTGCAATGCCTGCTCCACAGGAAGCGGATCGGATTCCAGTACGTTTTTTGCCTGATAATCATACAAGTAAGTACCGTTACAGCAAATTGCAGGTGTATCCAGCGCCAGTGCCTGATAAAAAGGATGAATAGCAACGTGATGGCGACCTGTGACAATGATAAGTTGGTAGCCTGCTTCCCTTGCACGAGAAAGGGCCTCGAGGGAGGATGGTAACAAGGTTTTTTTCGGCGTCAGCAAGGTACCGTCTAAATCCAGGGCAATCACGCGTGCGGTCATAGGTTTTTCCAGATTAAGGTTGATAATTTTGTCTGCAGGAATGGTACACCGAGTCGGGAGCCGGACAAAATTATGAGCCTTAATTAAGCATTCCCCGTTAAAAGCGTCTACTTTAGGCGTGTATCAGGCAATTGCAGCCACTTGCCAAAAGCAAAGGAGTATTCATGAAGCAAACCGTTTATACCGCCAGCCCTGAGAGTCAGCAAATCCATGTCTGGAGCCTGAATCACGAAGGTTCGCTAACGCTTGTGCAGGTGGTTGATGTACCGGGTCAGGTACAGCCGATGGTTGTCAGCCCGGATAAGCGCTACCTCTATGTTGGTGTGCGCCCGGAGTTTCGTGTGCTGGCGTACCGTATTGCGCCAGATGACGGTGCGCTGACCTTCGCTGCGGAATCCGCACTGCCGGGAAGCCCGACGCATATTTCCACCGACCATCAGGGGCGTTTTGTCTTTGTTGGATCGTATAACGCCGGTAGCGTTAGTGTGACGCGTCTGGAGGATGGTTTGCCGGTTGAATTGGTGGATGTGGTGGAAGGTCTGGACGGATGCCACTCGGCTAATATCTCACCGGATAATCGCACTCTGTGGGTTCCCGCATTGAAGCAGGATCGTATCTGCCTGTTTGGCCTCTGTGATGATGGCAAACTGATAGCGCAGGATCCCGCGGAAGTGACCACCGTCGAAGGTGCAGGGCCACGCCATATGGCGTTCCATCCGAATCAGCAATATGCCTACTGTGTCAATGAGCTGAACAGTTCGGTTGACGTCTGGGAATTGAAAGATCCGCACGGCAAAATTGAGTGTGTACAGACGCTGGATATGATGCCTGCTGATTTTTCTGATACCCGCTGGGCTGCGGATATCCATATTACGCCGGATGGCCGCCATCTGTATGCCTGTGACCGTACCGCCAGCTTGATTACTGTGTTCAGCGTTTCAGAAGACGGTAGCGTGCTGAATAAAGAGGGCTTCCAGCCAACCGAAGCGCAGCCGCGTGGATTCAATATCGATCACAGTGGTAAATACCTGATTGCTGCCGGGCAGAAGTCACACCATATTGCGGTGTATGAAATCGCTGGTGAGCAGGGACTTCTGACTGAGAAAGGTCGCTATGCGGTAGGACAAGGCCCAATGTGGGTAGTGGTTAACGCATATTAAGGTTTTATGCCAAATGGCCTACGATGAGCGCAAGCCTCGTAGGCCGGATAAGGCTCTAGCAACCATCAGGCAAGGTGTTTCCCTGGAGATCGGAAATCGGTCTCCATAAATTGTCCTTATCATCAGCCCATAAATTCAATAGCAGAGAGAAAAAGCGTTCAGCGGGTGGGGAGAGAGCTACGTCTTTACGCCGAATAATCCCCAGGGTGCGCCTGATCACCGGTTCAACCAGCGGGATGCCAATAAGCGTTGAATGGGGTATTTGCGGCATTGCCAGTCCCGGTAGCGCAGAAACTCCCAGGCCAGCCTCAACAAGACCAAGTGACGTCGATAAATGGCGAACCTCGTAAAACCAATCTAGCCTCCACGGTTTGTCTGCCAAATATTGCTCAATCAGCAATCGATTACCGCTTGATGAACGAACGCCAATCAGCTTGTAATTCAGCAATTCCTGCCACTCAACCAGTTGTTTATTGGCGAGTGGATGATCGCGTCGACATGCCAGAACAAACGGTTCGTTAACCAGCGGAGTGAAGTCGATAGAGGAATTTGTGATGTTATTCATGTTTATTCCAAAATCAGCCTCGTTGCAAAGTACGGACTCCATACAACTATTCGTACCTTGTTCAATTATTCGCACTTTAATATTGGGATACAGCTCATTAAATTTTCTGATCACCAGGGGTAAAAAATAGAAAACGGCTGTTGGAATACACGATAACGTCACAATTCCATGATGATACGCATTCATTTTGCTAATGTTAAAGATGGTTTCATCCAATGATCTAATTAATTCTCTGGCTTCAGGTAGCAGCATTCGGCCCGCTTTTGTTAATGTGACTTTTCTGGTCGTTCTCTCAAAGAGTTGAGTGTGTAAATATTCTTCCATTTTTTTAATTCTGCGTGTTAATGCAGGTTGCGTAATATTAAGTGATTTTGCAGTATTGTTAAAAGAACCAGACTCAGCCAACGTAACAAATGCCTTTATGCTCGAGAGTTCATGTTTCATTCTGACTCCAACCTAAATAAGGAATGTCCAGCTTTAGATGAAAGTAACCAGTCTACCTGCAATCCTGAAATTTCAATTAATGAAAATAAGTTATTAATCACATAGGCAATGTCATTAGTCACATTATTTTTCACATGTAACTATGTTCTCAGTAAAAACAATATTTGAGGGCATTGTCGTGAAAAAAATACCTTGCGTTATGATGCGCGGAGGAACTTCCAGAGGCGCATTTTTATTAGCAGAACATTTACCTGAAGAAAAAAGACAGCGTGATGATATATTGATTAAAATAATGGGGTCCGGGAATACCCTGGAAATTGATGGTATTGGTGGTGGCAATCCACTAACCAGTAAAGTCGCGATCGTGAGTCGTTCCCACGATTCCCGAGCAGATATCGATTATTTATTTGCTCAGGTGCTGGTCCATGAGCAACGTGTCGATACCACGCCGAATTGCGGTAATATGCTTTCCGCTGTTGGAGCGTTCGCCATCGAAAAAGGGCTGGTTACACCCTCAACGCCGACGACCTGTGTACGTATTCGCAATGTAAACACCAATACGTACATCGAAGCTGAGATACAAACACCGTATGGTGATGTTGAGTATGAAGGTACAGCAAGAATAGACGGTGTGCCGGGAACATCTGCACCTGTTGGGTTGACGTTCCTGAATGCAGCCGGTTCCAAAACCGGGCATATCTTTCCGACAGGCCAAATTATCAATTATTTCGATTCTGTCCCTGTGACCTGCATGGATATGGCGACACCGGTCGTTATTATTCCTGCAGAGTCCTTAGGTAAAACCGGATATGAATTACCGGATGAGTTAGATAGTGACAACGAATTATTGACACGCATAGAGTCTATCCGCTTGCAGGCGGGTCAGGCAATGGGGCTGGGTGATGTCAGTAATATGGTCATTCCCAAGCCTATTCTTATTTCAGCAGCCAAAAAAGGCGGGGTAATTAATGCCCGTTATTTCATGCCTCACACATGTCATAAAGCTCTGGCGATTACAGGAGCAATTGCCATTGCCAGCAGTTGTGCTATTGAAGGAACCATTACGCGTCAGATAACGCCAGGGGTTAGTTACGGAAATATCAATATCGAACATCCTAGCGGCAGTCTTGATATTCATTTGACTAATAATGGGCAGGATATTTCTACTATTCGAGCATCAGTTATTCGTACTGCCAGAAAAATATTTTCAGGTGAAGTTTATCTTCCCTGACTGTATTTAATTTATTTTTTTTCTGTGGTTACGGATGTTGAATAGAAGATTCTGTATTTTTATACGGATTAATCAGGACTAAAAATGAACATAAAATCATTATGGAAGCTAATATTAATATTAGCGATCCCTTGTATTATAGGACTCATTCCTGCACCAGCAGGATTAAGTGAGTTGGCTTGGGTACTTTTTGGGATCTATCTTGCCGCTATTGTTGGCCTGGTTATTAAACCTTTTCCCGAACCCGTGGTGTTGTTAATTGCCGTTGCTGCATCAATGGTCGTTGTTGGAAATTTAGGAGCTGGGGTACTGAAAACCAGTAGCGTGCTGAGCGGTTATGCCTCCGGTACGACATGGCTGGTCTTCTCTGCATTTACGCTTAGTGCGGCCTTCGTAACGACCGGTTTGGGTAAGCGAATTGCCTATATTTTGATCGGTAAGATCGGCAATACCACTTTGGGGCTGGGTTACGTCACCGTTTTTCTTGATCTGGTGCTGGCTCCAGCAACGCCCTCCAATACTGCGCGAGCGGGAGGGATTGTGTTGCCAATCATCAATAGCGTGGCGGTTGCTTTGGGTTCCGAGCCTGACAAGAGTCCACGCCGTGTCGGTCACTATTTGATGATGACCATTTATATGGTCACTAAAACAACCAGCTATATGTTTTTTACTGCGATGGCTGGAAATATTTTGGCGTTGAAAATGATCAATGATATCTGCCATCTGCAATTAAGCTGGGGGGGATGGGCGCTGGCGGCGGCTTTGCCGGGGCTGGTAATGCTACTGTTGACGCCATTAATTATCTATTTTATGTATCCGCCAGAAATTAAAAAAGTCGAAAATAAAACTATCGCTGAAGCGGGTCTTCAGGAATTGGGGCCGATGAAGGGGCGTGAGAAAATGCTGTTGGGCATTTTTGTTCTCGCGCTATTGGGATGGATCTTCAGTAAGAGTCTCTGTGTCGATGAATCAACGATTGCCATTGTCGTAATGGGGTTGATGTTATTGCTGAGAGTTGTGACCTGGGATGATGTGGTTAAAAATAAAGGTGGTTGGAATACCTTAATTTGGTATGGTGGAATTATTGGACTAAGCTCTTTATTATCAAAAGTCAATTTTTTTGTCTGGTTAGCGGAACTCTTTAAAAACAACCTCTCTTTTGGCAACCATGGGAACGTAGCATTCTTTGTTATTCTATTCCTGAGTATTATTGTTCGTTATTTCTTTGCTTCCGGGAGTGCTTATATTGTTGCGATGATGCCAGTATTTGCCATGTTAGCGAATGTCTCAGGTGCCCCGCTGATGTTGACCGCATTGGCATTACTCTTTTCTAACTCCTATGGTGGAATGGTAACACATTATGGTGGTGCTGCGGGGCCTGTTATTTTTGGGGTCGGATATAACGATATTAAATCGTGGTGGCTGGTTGGAGCAATGCTGACATTTTTGACATTTCTTGTTCATATCACACTGGGTATATGGTGGTGGCAGTTATTAATTGACTGGAACATGTTGTAATTAGAAAGTAAGTCACAGATTGAATAAATCTATTTGTTGTCAGCTATGCTTACGCGCAGATATAGTAATTCGGAGTATCAAATGATTAAGTTATACGAGAAAGGGATTTATCTATCCTCTAATAATAAAATTCTTGCTGAAGAATGTGTTACAGAACATGCCGATAAAAATGAGTTGAAAAAAGGAACTATCACATGGTCGATTCTCTCTTCACATAATACATCCGGTTGCATGAACAAACTTAAAATTAAGTTTGATGCATTGGCATCACATGATATTACTTTTGTGGGTATTATTCAGACGGCAAAAGCTTCAGGTATGGAGCGTTTTCCATTACCTTATGTTCTTACTAACTGCCATAATTCATTGTGTGCGGTAGGAGGAACCATTAACGGTGACGATCATATTTTTGGTCTGTCAGCGGCGCAGCGCTATGGCGGTATTTTTGTGCCACCGCATATTGCGGTAATCCATCAATATATGCGCGAAATGATGGCGGGTAGCGGTAAAATGATCCTTGGTTCTGACAGCCATACCCGCTATGGTGCTTTGGGAACTCTGGCCGTTGGGGAAGGGGGCGGAGAGCTGGTTAAACAACTGCTAAATGATAGCTGGGATATCGATTATCCCGGCGTGATTGCGGTTTATCTGACAGGAAAACCCAAGCCTGGTGTCGGCCCGCAGGATGTGGCATTGGCTATCATTGGCGCAGTGTTTAAAAGTGGCTATGTCAAAAATAAAGTCATGGAGTTTGTCGGTCCAGGCATCAGTCATCTCTCTACTGATTTTCGTAACAGTGTTGATGTGATGACGACGGAAACCACCTGTCTCAGTTCTGTCTGGCAAACGGATGATCAAACTCGCAGTTGGCTGGCGTTACACGGTCGCGAGCAAGACTACCGCCAACTCAATCCGCAGCCAATGGCCTATTACGATGGGTGTATATATGTCGACCTGTCTGCAATTAACCCGATGATTGCGCTACCGTTCCATCCCTGTAATGTTTACGAGATTGATATTCTCAATGAGAATCTGATGGATATTCTTCGCGAGATTGAAATTGAGTCTGCGCGTATCACGCAAGGGAAAGCCAGTCTCTCGTTGCTGGATAAAGTTGAAAATGGTCGCTTAAAGGTTCAGCAAGGGATCATTGCCGGATGTTCGGGTGGCAACTATGAGAATGTTATTGCCGCCGCTAACGCGCTACGCGGTCAGTCCTGTGGCAATGATACTTTCTCGCTGGCCGTATACCCCTCTTCGCAACCCGTGTTTATGGACCTGGCGAAGAAAGGTGTAGTGACGGATTTGATTGGTGCTGGTGCGATAATCAGAACGGCTTTCTGTGGCCCTTGCTTCGGTGCAGGTGACACGCCAATTAATAATGGACTTAGCATCCGCCATACCACGCGTAATTTCCCGAACCGTGAAGGCTCTAAACCAGGTAATGGTCAAATGTCCGCCGTTGCGTTAATGGATGCTCGTTCGATAGCTGCTACGGCGGCAAATGGTGGATTTCTGACTTCCGCGACGGAGCTGGATTGCTGGGACAACGCGCCAGACTATACGTTTGATATCTCGCCTTACAAAAGTCGTGTCTATCAGGGGTTCATCAAAGGAGCAACGCAGCAATCACTCATCTACGGACCAAACATTAAAGACTGGCCGGAGCTGGGTGCACTGACTGACAATATTCTGCTGAAAGTGTGCTCAAAAATTCTCGATGACGTGACTACTACCGATGAGCTGATTCCATCCGGTGAAACCTCCTCCTACCGTTCAAATCCACTGGGACTGGCGGAATTTACGCTTTCGCGCCGGGATCCAGAGTATGTGGGAAGGAGCAAAGCCACCGCTGAATTGGAAAAACGGCGGCAGGCTGGTGATACGAGTGAAGTGGCGTTGATTTTTGAACGCATTCAGCAGATTGCCGGTCAGGAAAATATTAACCCTCTGGAAACGGAGATTGGCAGCATGATATACGCCGTAAAACCAGGCGATGGCTCAGCGCGTGAGCAGGCGGCAAGCTGCCAGCGTGTGATTGGCGGGCTGGCAAATATCGCCCAGGAATATGCCACCAAGCGTTACCGTTCTAATGTCATCAACTGGGGGATGTTGCCGTTGCAAATGGCAGGCGAACCGCATTTTGAGGTGGGTGAGTATATCTTTATTCCAGGTATTCGATGTGCACTGGATGAGCGCCGTAGTGTGATAAAAGCGTACGTTCTTAATGAGGATGCATCTGTCAGGGAAATTAGTATGTATATGGAGAGCCTGACTGCGGAAGAACGAGAAATTATTAAGGCAGGAAGTTTGATTAACTTTAATAAAGCGCGTTTGATGTAAGGCAATCAAAAAGGGTCGCTACGCGTTAGTAGCGACCCTTTTGTAGGTTGGATAAAACGAAATTACTGCTTCGGCTCTGCAACCACTTTACTACCGACACCGCGGTTGTTGTATTCCCACATGCGGTTAAAGTTGGTGTCGTTCAGGTTACGCTGAATTTCACCTTTATCATCTTCCGCACCGGTGTTACCCGCGAATGGACGCTTGGCGATAACACTGTCAGCCCATGGTTTCGCCATGTTAAAGCCTTCGTTGATCATGCTGTCACGAATAACCACCTGACCATTAGTGCTCGCATCAACATCCAGCGAGCGGCCCAGTTGCGCCACACCATCGCCACTTGCCGTAAAGCGGCTGTTGGTGGCGAGGAAGCCGTAGTAAATGTTCGACAGCGTTGCCGGGGCAAATACGTAAGCTTCCTGCTGAGTTCGTGAGTTCACCACACGGAAATCAGTATTATCAAACACCACCGCGCCGCGACCAGACACGATATCCACATCGCCTTCAATGTAGCTGTTAGTGACCAGTGTACGCGGTTGACGATCGTTTTCCAGACGGTTTTGCACGCCGCTATTAGTGACGAAGAAGGTATTCTGGCGACCCAGGATATTGACGTTGTTAATCTGAACTTTATCGCCATCGGTACGCAGCGCAACTGCCGGGTGATTACCTGCATCAACGCTGTCACCCAGATTGTTTTCAATGGTCAGATTCTGCAATTGCAGGCCGTTGTTTTGTGACCAAACCACCGCAGAACACATCACGCCAATATTCGGACCGCGCTTGTTCTGGCAGTTATCGAACATATACCACGCCGGTTTGCCTGGCATATATTTACCACCCGGGTTCACTGAACGACGCCAGTCTGCGGTGCTCATATCACCGTCAATGGCCTGGCCGATTTTCACATCAAGCGGTTTTTCGCCTGTACCGTATAAGGTCAGGCTACCCGTGGCAGCAGGGATGTAGACCGTGCCCTGATATTCACCCGGCATAATGGCGATATATTGACGTTTATTGGTACGTTTTATGATTGCTGCATCAACCGCCGCCTGAATAGTGGTGTGGGTAACGCCTTGCGTACCTGCCGGGCCGACAACAAAATCAGGCTGCGCTGGCAGGGAAATAGAAGAAGGGGTCCACGGCGCAGTATTTGGCGTCAGTGCTGAAAAATAGTGTGCGGCAACGAAATTTTTGGCTTCACTCGCCGACAGAATCGGGCGCGAGGAGGTGCCAGGCGCGGTCTGATCGGAAGGAATTTGATCGGGCGAGGTTGAGCTACAGGCAGTCAGCGTCACGCCAAAAGCCATAGCCAGCGCCAGACGGGAAACTGATGATATGTTCACAGGTTGCTCCGGGCTTTGAAAGTTATCCATTGAAGCCTGCTTTTTTATACTAAGTTGAGCGAAACGGGAAGGCGAAAAGGTAAAAAGTTGTTTTTTATCGCAGCAATGTCTGGCGTTGAGAGTCCTTATATCACAATTAGATAACAATTGTGGTCCATCAGGTTGACAACATCCGCAGGATGCAAAATAAATGTCTATACAACCTATGACAAGTGGTGAGTCGAATGCAGCAGTTTTTCCCTGATGATGCTATCTGGCGCAATGTCCGCCTGGCGACCATGGATCCTGAACGTGATACACCGTATGGCCTGGTGGATGGCCATGCGCTGATCGTCCGTCAGGGTAAGATTCGAGATATTGTGCCTGAATCATCGTTATACCTTACCCACGATAATACATTTGATATGCAGGGGCGGCTGATTACACCGGGTCTGATTGACTGTCATACGCACCTGGTGTTTGGCGGGAATCGCGCAGGCGAATGGGAACAGAGACTGAACGGAGTTTCCTATCAGCAAATCAGCGCCCAGGGGGGAGGAATCAATGCTACCGTCTCTGCGACTCGTCGAGCCTCAGCCGAACAACTCTTTCGCGTAGCGCAGGCGCGGATGGCGCAGCTAAAAAACGAAGGCGTTACGCTACTGGAGATTAAATCAGGTTACGGCCTGGATTTAGCGACTGAAGAGAAGATATTACGCGTGGTGTCAGCACTGGCGGCGGAAAATATCATTGAAATCAGCCCTACGCTGTTGGCTGCGCATGCCACGCCTGTGGAGTACCGTGACGACCCTGATGGCTACATTACGCTGGTATGCGAGACTATTTTGCCGCAGTTGTGGAAAAAAGGTCTGTTTGAGACCGTCGATCTGTTTTGTGAAAGCGTCGGGTTCACGCTGACACAGAGTGAACGTGTATTTCAGGCCGCTCAGGCACTGGGCATCCCGGTGAAAGGTCATGTTGAGCAACTCTCATTGCTTGGTGGTGCGCAACTGGTAAGCCGCTACCACGGTTTGTCAGCCGATCATATTGAATACCTGGATGAAGCCGGAGTGGTGGCGATGAGCCAAAGTGGTACGGTCGGGGTTCTGTTGCCGGGGGCATTTTACTTCCTCAAAGAACAGCAGCGCCCACCAGTGGAATGGCTGCGTCACTATCAGGTGCCAATGGCGGTGGCAACGGATTTCAATCCTGGCACTAGTCCGTTTATTAGCCTGCACTGGGCGATGAATATGGCCTGCGTACAGTTTGGCTTAACGCCAGAGGAGGCCTGGGCTGGCGTAACCCGTCATGCGGCTCGTGCGCTTGGTTGTCATGACACTCACGGACAACTGAAGGCCGGATTCGTTGCCGATTTTGTGGTCTGGGATGCGCAACTGCCGGTGGAAATTCTCTACGAACCTGGCCGCAACCCACTTTATCAACGTGTATTCAGAGGGCAAATATCATGATGAACTGGCAACCCGCATCACCTGCGCTCTGGCAGGGACGCGATGATCGTGTTGAGTCAGAGAATGCGTTGCGTCTGTTTCAAACCATCACGCTCAGTCCAGCGTTCGCCCCTGAAATGTATCGTGAACAGATTGCGCTGCTTGGATTTGCCTGCGACGAAGGTGTGAAACGTAATCAGGGGCGTGCGGGGGCGGCCGGTGCACCCGACGCGCTGCGTAAGGCGCTGGCAAATTTAGCCAGTCACAGTGGTCATGACAGACTGGTGGACCTGGGAAATATTGTAGCGCAGTCCCCGGACCTTGAAGGTGCACAGCAGGCGCTACGCAGTGCGATACAACGCTGTCAGCTGGCAGAGATGCGCACCTTTGTATTAGGTGGCGGGCACGAAACCGCATTCGCTCACGGTGCAGGTCTACTGGATGCGTTCCCGCGTTCAAAAGTGGGTATAGTGAATCTCGATGCACATCTGGATTTACGTCATGCCGAACAGGCCACATCAGGGACGCCGTTTCGCCAGCTGGCAGAGCTTTGCGACGAGCAGCAGCGCGAGTTTTATTACGCCTGCGTGGGTGTCAGTCGGGCGGCAAACACTCAGGCGTTGTGGGATGAAGCGCAACGACGCGGTGTCACTGTGGTGGAAGATTTGCATTGCCATCAGGCGCAGGCACAGATAGCACAGTTTGTCGCCAGCGTAGATGTTATCTATCTGACGATTGACCTCGACGTTTTACCGGTCTGGGAAATGCCGGCGGTGTCTGCGCCTGCTGCGCTGGGCGTTCCGCTGGCGACGGTACTGGGTTTAATTGAACCTCTTTGTTGCAGTGGTAAATTACAGGCGGTGGACATGGTTGAATTTAATCCCCGCTTTGACGATGATGGCAGGGCAGCACGCGTTGCGGCGCGGCTTGGCTGGCAAATCGCGCACTGGTGGCGCTGACATGCCTGATAGTGGTTCGCTTATCAGGCCGATGCCGTGGTCGCTATCTGGCAATTAAAACTCTCTGCTTAAGGAAGGCTTACGCATGCTCCCATCCCGCAACCGTTCAGCTCCGGCCCCTTTTTACGAAAAGGTCAAACAGGAGATCAGCGACAAAATTGCCAGTGGCATCTGGCAAGCGCACGACCGTATCCCGTCGGAAGCGGAACTGGTGGCGCAGTATGGTTTTAGTCGAATGACCATTAACCGGGCGCTGCGTGAGCTAACGGATGAAGGATTGTTGGTGCGCTTGCAGGGGGTCGGGACATTTGTCGCCGAGCCAAAAGGTCAGTCTGCGCTGTTCGAAATTCGCAGTATCGCGGATGAAATCATTGCCCGGCAGCATCAGCACCGGTGCGAGGTTTTGACGCTGGAAAGAACTCAGGCAAGTGCTCTGCAGGCTACGGCGTTGAACGTTGCAGAGGGCACGTCCATTTTTCACTCCATCATGGTGCACTATGAAAACGATCAGCCGGTGCAGATTGAAGATCGCTGTGTGAATGCAGAAATTGTGCCGGAATACCTGACGCAGGATTACAGCCAGACTACGCCGCACGCTTACTTGTCGCTGATTGCGCCGCTGACAGAAGGTGAGCATATTGTGGAAGCCGTGCGAGCCAGTGCAGAAGAGTGTGCGCTACTGAACATTAAAGAACATGATCCCTGCCTGCTAATCCGTCGCCGGACCTGGTCGGCGTCACATATTGTCTCCCATGCCCACTTGCTCTTTCCGGGTTCCCGCTACCGTCTGCAGGGACGTTTTATGTCCTGATACGAGGACGCAAAAACCGTGATTGCTGACGCAATATAACAAAAATGTATCTCAATTGTTAAATACAGCCTTGCGACAACTTGTATAGACAAGTATATGTTACTTATCTGTCCGATCGTTCGTGAGGAGTGTTTTACCATGCCCCAAAGCAAGTATCGTCAGCAGGATATTCGGGCCCCAAGAGGCACGAACTTAACAGCCAAAAGCTGGTTGACCGAAGCGCCGCTGCGCATGTTAATGAATAACCTTGATCCCGAGGTGGCGGAAAATCCCCACGAGCTGGTGGTTTACGGCGGGATTGGTCGCGCCGCGCGTGACTGGGAATGTTATGACGCCATCATCAAGGCGCTGACCGGACTGGAAGCCGACGAAACTTTGTTAGTGCAGTCCGGTAAACCGGTCGGCGTGTTCAAAACCCATGACAATGCACCACGGGTCTTAATCGCCAACTCCAATCTGGTCCCGCACTGGGCGACCTGGGAACACTTTAACGAACTGGACGCGAAAGGGCTGGCGATGTACGGCCAGATGACTGCCGGGAGCTGGATCTACATTGGCAGTCAGGGCATCGTGCAGGGAACCTATGAAACCTTCGTCGAAGCAGGACGTCAGCATTATCAAGGCAACCTGAGCGGACGCTGGGTGCTGACCGCCGGATTGGGGGGGATGGGCGGGGCGCAACCGTTGGCCGCAACCCTGGCGGGCGCCTGTTCGCTGAACATTGAATGTCAGCAAAGCCGTATCGACTTCCGTCTGCGTACCCGCTATGTGGATGAGCAGGCAACTTCGCTTGATGACGCACTGGCGCGTATCGAAAAATACACCCGCGCTGGGAAAGCGGTTTCCATTGCGCTGTGTGCCAACGCCGCTGACATTGTGCCTGAACTGGTCAAGCGTGGTGTGCGTCCGGATATGGTTACCGACCAGACCAGCGCCCATGACCCGCTGCACGGTTATTTGCCGTCCGGCTGGAGCTGGGAAGAGTATCAGGCGAAAGCAATATCCGATCCGCAGGGTACGGTTCAGGCAGCGAAACGTTCGATGGCGACGCATGTGCAGGCGATGCTGGCCTTTAGCAAACTGGGCGTTCCGACATTTGACTACGGCAATAACATTCGTCAGATGGCAAAAGAGATGGGTGTGGAAAATGCCTTTGATTTCCCTGGATTTGTGCCGGCCTACATTCGGCCGCTGTTCTGTCGCGGCATTGGCCCGTTCCGCTGGGTGGCGCTTTCCGGCGATCCGCAGGATATTTATAAGACCGATGCCAAAGTAAAAGAGATCGTGGCCGACGATAAGCATCTCCATCACTGGCTGGATATGGCGCGTGAGCGGATTAATTTCCAGGGGTTACCTGCGCGTATCTGTTGGGTAGGGCTGGAGTGGCGACAAAAGCTGGGTCTGGCGTTTAACGAGATGGTGCGTAGTGGTGAAGTTTCCGCACCTATCGTCATTGGTCGCGATCACCTGGATTCTGGATCGGTTGCCAGCCCTAACCGTGAAACCGAATCCATGCGTGACGGTTCAGACGCCGTGTCCGACTGGCCGCTGCTGAACGCGCTCCTTAATACTGCCAGCGGTGCGACCTGGGTATCACTGCACCATGGCGGCGGGGTAGGAATGGGCTTCTCCCAGCATGCCGGGATGGTGATTGTCTGCGATGGTACTGATGAAGCCGCCGCACGTATCGCCCGGGTATTACATAACGATCCGGCGACGGGCGTGATGCGTCATGCCGATGCCGGGTATGACATTGCTGTGGAATGTGCTGTCGAAGAAGGGCTGAACTTGCCGATGGTTGCCGCAACGCAGGGGAAACGCTGATATGAATACCATTACCTTAACGCCGGGCCATCTGAGCTTTGCACAGTTGCGCGATATCTGGCAGCAGCCGGTACAGTTGAGACTGGATACCAGCGCGGTTGACGCCATTAATGCCAGTGTGGACTGCGTCAATAAGATTGTTGCCGAAGGCCGCACGGCTTACGGCATCAATACGGGTTTTGGCCTGCTGGCCCAGACTCGTATTGCCACTGAAGATTTGCAAAATCTCCAGCGTTCGCTGGTGCTTTCTCATGCGGCGGGCGTCGGCGAACCGCTGGATGATGCGATGGTGCGTCTGATCATGGTGCTGAAAATCAACAGTCTGGCGCGCGGTTTCTCCGGTATTCGCCTGAGCGTGATTGAAGCGCTGATTGCACTGGTGAATGCGGAGGTTTACCCGTTGATCCCGGCGAAAGGCTCGGTCGGGGCATCGGGCGATCTGGCTCCGCTGGCGCATATGTCGCTCACCTTGTTGGGTGAGGGTAAGGCACGCTGGCGGGGAGAATGGCTTCCGGCCGCAGAAGCGCTGAAGAAGGCCGGGCTGGAGCCGATCACGCTGGGGGCGAAGGAAGGACTGGCGTTGCTGAATGGTACACAGGCATCCACGGCTTTTGCTCTGCGCGGGTTGATTGAAGCGCAGGAACTGTTTGCCTCGGCGACAGTATGCGGGGCGCTGACCACCGAAGCGGTGCTGGGCTCCCGACGTCCGTTTGATGCCCGTATTCATGCCGCCCGGGGACAGCGTGGGCAAATTGATGCCGCCTCTCTTTATCGCCACGTGCTGACCGATTCCACAGCGCTTTCGCAGTCGCACCATAACTGCGAAAAAGTGCAGGATCCATATTCTTTGCGCTGTCAGCCGCAGGTGATGGGGGCGTGCCTGACGCAAATGCGCCAGGTCATGGAGGTGCTGCTGGTGGAAGCCAATGCAGTTTCAGATAACCCGCTGGTGTTTGCCGAAGAGGGCGATGTTATTTCTGGCGGCAATTTCCATGCGGAACCGGTGGCGATGGCGGCGGATAATCTGGCGCTGGCGATTGCGGAAATAGGTGCTTTATCAGAGCGACGTATTGCGTTGATGATGGATAAGCACATGTCACAGTTACCGCCTTTCCTGGTCAAAAACGGCGGGGTCAACTCCGGCTTTATGATTGCTCAGGTCACAGCCGCCGCGCTTGCCAGCGAAAATAAAGCACTGGCGCACCCGCACAGCGTAGACAGTTTGCCGACCTCGGCTAACCAGGAAGACCATGTGTCAATGGCGCCTGCGGCCGGTCGTCGACTGTGGGAGATGGCGGCCAATACGCGCGGGGTGATTGCCGTGGAGTGGCTGGCGGCCTGTCAGGGAATCGATTTGCGAGAAGGGCTGACCTCAAGTCCGCTGCTGGAACAGGCGCGTCAGGCATTGCGTGAACAGGTTTCACACTATACACAGGACCGTTTTTTCGCCCCGGATATTGAGTGCGCGACCGAGTTGTTAGCGCAGGGAACCTTGCTGAAGCTGGTGCCCGAGTTTCTGTAAGAAAATGCCGGATGGCGCTGACGCTTATCCGGCACAGAGATTAACTGAACAGTGTGGTGATTGACGCGCTGGCGAGCGAGTGGAAATGGACGTTAAATCCGACCATCGCTCCGCTGGCGCCCTCATCAACATCAAGACGCTCCACATCCAGCGCATGAACAGTAAAGATATAACGATGCGTTTCCCCTTTTGGTGGCGCCGCGCCGCCATAGCCCGCTTTACCAAAATCCGTGCGAGTCTGAATGACTCCCTCCGGCAGTGCAACCAGACCGGAGCCGAATCCTTGTGTCAGCACACGGGTATCTGCAGGCAGGTTGACTACCACCCAGTGCCACCAGCCGGAGCCGGTTGGCGCATCAGGATCGTAACAGGTCACGACAAAGCTTTTGGTCCCGGTAGGTACATCATCCCATAGCAGATGCGGGGAGATATTATCTCCGTCATACCCCATACCGTTAAATACATGGCGATGCGGGAGCTTCTCCCCGTCGCGCAGATCGTTACTCATTAGTTTCATGCTGACTCCTCTCGTTAGCCAAAAAGTGTAGCCAGAAACCTCATAACTTACCGCCGATTATTGGCTAAAAAATGTTTCATTGCGCACAGCATCGTTCACGACCTGCGTCAGGCGACGCAGTTGATCTGGCTGGATAATGTACGGCGGCATCAGGTAGATGAGTTTGCCAAACGGCCGGATCCACACGCCTTGTTCAACGAAGAACTTTTGTAACGCCGCCATATTCACCGGATGCGTGGTTTCTATCACACCGATGGCGCCGAGTACGCGTACATCGGCGACATATGCGGAATCAGCCGCAGGTGCCAGTTCGCTGCGCAATTGTTCTTCAATAGCTGCGACCTGTGCACGCCACTCGCCTGTTTCCAGCAGAGACAAACTGGCGGAGGCGACGGCGCAGGCCAGTGGGTTACCCATAAAAGTCGGGCCGTGCATAAAGCAGCCAGCCTCTCCGTTGCTGATGGTTTCCGCAACCTGACGGGTGGTCAGAGTGGCGGAAAGTGTCATCGTCCCGCCGGTTAATGCTTTACCAAGGCACAAAATATCCGGCGCAATGTTGGCGTGTTCACAGGCAAACAGCTTCCCGGTACGGCCAAACCCGGTGGCGATTTCATCGGCAATCAGCAGGATCCCTTCGCGGTCGCACATCCTGCGAATGCGTTTTAACCATTCAGGATGGTACATGCGCATGCCGCCTGCACCCTGCACAATCGGCTCCAGGATAATGGCTGCAATCTCATGGCGATGCGCGGCCATCAAACGGGCAAAGGGCACGATGTCCAGCTCATTCCATTCGCCGTCCATCCGACTCTGCGGGGCAGGAGCGAAGAGGTTTTCCGGCAGATACCCTTTCCACAGGCTGTGCATTGAGTTGTCGGGATCGCAGACCGACATCGCGCCGAAGGTGTCTCCGTGATAGCCGTTACGAAATGTCAGGAAACGCTGGCGAGATTCGCCTTTTGCCTGCCAGTATTGCAGCGCCATTTTCATTGCCACTTCGACGGCAACAGAGCCTGAATCCGCGAGGAAAACGCATTCCAGTGCCTCTGGTGTCATGGCGACCAACTGGCGGCACAGCGAAATGGCAGGGGCATGGGTAATGCCGCCAAACATCACATGTGACATGTCATCGATCTGCGTTTTCATTGCGGCGTTCAACTGCGGGTGGTTGTAACCGTGGATTGCTGACCACCAGGATGACATGCCGTCAATCAGTCTCTCACCGCTGGATAAAATCAGTTCGCAACCTTCGGCACGCGCTACCGGATACACCGGTAACGGGGAGGTCATGGAGGTGTAAGGGTGCCAAATATGGCGTTGGTCAAAGGCAATATCGTCAGTTGTCATAATCGACTTGTAAACCAAATTAAAAAGATTTAGGTTTACAAGTCTACACCAAACTAACAACGAAACGTACACCAATATGGCTCACTCTTCTCGCTGGACAATGTCGCAAGTCACCGAATTATTTGAAAAACCCCTGCTGGATCTGCTGTTCGAGGCGCAACAGATCCACCGTCAGCATTTTGACCCGCGGCAGGTACAGGTGAGTACACTGCTGTCGATTAAAACCGGTGCCTGCCCGGAAGACTGTAAATACTGCCCACAAAGTTCCCGCTATAAAACCGGTCTGGAAACAGAACGATTGATGGAAGTTGAGCAGGTACTGGACTCTGCGCGTAAAGCCAAGCAAGGGGGTTCAACACGTTTCTGCATGGGGGCGGCATGGAAGAATCCGCACGAGCGCGATATGCCTTATCTGGAGCAGATGGTACAGGGCGTGAAAGAACTGGGACTGGAAGCCTGTATGACGCTGGGAACGCTGGATGAAACGCAGGCCCAACGTCTTGCCCGTGCGGGGCTGGATTACTACAACCACAACCTCGACACTTCGCCAGAATTCTACGGCAATATCATCACGACTCGCTCCTATCAGGAACGTCTTGATACGCTGGATAAAGTGCGTGAGGCCGGGATCAAAGTCTGCTCAGGCGGTATCGTCGGGTTAGGTGAAACGGTCACCGATCGTGCCGGGTTGTTGCTGCAACTGGCGAATCTTCCCACGCCGCCGGAAAGCGTGCCCATCAACATGCTGGTGAAGGTAAAAGGTACTCCACTGGCGGATAACGACGATGTGGATGCATTTGATTTTATCCGCACTATCGCTGTAGCGCGGATCATGATGCCGACCTCGTACGTGCGTCTTTCCGCTGGCCGCGAGCAGATGAATGAGCAAACTCAGGCGATGTGTTTTATGGCCGGGGCCAACTCTATTTTCTACGGCTGCAAACTGTTGACCACGCCGAACCCGAACGAAGATAAAGATCTGCTGCTGTTCCGCAAGCTGGGGCTTAACCCGCAGCAAACGGCGATACTGGCGGGCGATAACGAACAGCAACAGCGTCTGGAGCAGGCTCTGCGTACGCCGGACACTGATGATTACTACAATGCGGCGACAGTATGACCTGGCAGCAAAAAATAGACGATGCGCTGGCGGTGCGTCGTTCTGCCGATGCCCTGCGCCGCCGTTATGCGGTGACGCAGGGGGCAGGACGCTGGCTACAGGCCGATGGTCGCCAGTATCTGAATTTCTCCAGTAATGATTATCTCGGTTTAAGCCACCATCCGCAGATTGTGTGCGCGTGGCAGCAGGGAGCAGAACGCTTTGGCGTTGGCAGCGGTGGCTCAGGTCACGTAAGCGGCTATTCCATCGCGCATCAGGCACTGGAAGAGGAGCTGGCGCAGTGGCTGGGCTATTCACGTGCGCTGTTATTTATCTCCGGTTTTGCCGCCAATCAGGCGGTCATTACCGCACTGATGGAAAAAAACGATCGTATCGTCGCCGATCGCCTCAGTCATGCTTCACTGTTGGAGGCCGCAAGCCTGAGCCCGGCAGTGTTGCGCCGTTTTAGCCATAACGATCCGCAGCATCTGGCCCGCCTGCTGGCTACCCCCTGTCCGGGGCAGCAACTGGTGGTGACTGAAGGTGTGTTCAGCATGGATGGTGACAGTGCACCACTGGCGGAAATCCACGCGGCGGCGCAACAGCATAATGGCTGGCTGTTGGTGGATGATGCGCACGGCATTGGCGTGACCGGTGAAGAAGGGCGCGGTTCGTGCTGGCGGCATCAGGTTAAGCCTGAGCTGTTGGTGGTGACGTTCGGGAAAGGGTTTGGCGTCGGCGGTGCGGCAATCCTCTGCTCTGACAGTGTAGCCGATTATCTGCTGCAGTTTGCCCGTCACTTGATCTACAGCACCAGTATGCCTCCGGCTCAAGCTCAGGCGTTGCGTGCTGCGCTGGCAGTGATCCGCAGTCGTGAAGGTGATGAGCGGAGAGCAAAGCTGGCGATGCTAATTCAACGTTTTCGGGCAGGTGTGGATACCCCAGATTTAAAACTGGTGAATTCAGACAGCGCCATTCAGCCGCTGATCGTTGGTGATAACCATAAAGCCTTACGGCTGGCCGATGCCCTGCGCCAGCAGGGATGTTGGGTGACAGCAATCCGTCCTCCCACCGTACCCGCCGGTACAGCCAGACTGCGACTGACGCTGACGCAGGCACATGAAATCCAGGATATCGATCGTTTGCTGGAGGTATTGCATGACGCTGGTTAATAAGCAAGCCATTGCGGCTGCGTTCGGACGTGCTGCTACCTATTATGAACAACACGCCGGGTTACAGCGCCAGAGCGCTGATGCGTTACTGGCGCTACTGGCGGGTCGTGAATATGCACATGTACTGGACGCCGGTTGTGGACCCGGACGCATGAGTCTTTACTGGCGGGAGCGGGGGTGTGATGTCACCGCCCTGGATCTTTCGCCTCAGATGCTGGCGGAGGCGCAACGACAAAATGTTGCCCATCACTATCTGATGGCGGATATCGAAGCCATTCCGCAGGATACAGCGACCTTCGACCTGGCCTGGAGCAACCTGGCCGTGCAGTGGTGTGGTGATTTACGCAGCGCGTTAAGCGAGCTTTACCGGGTTGTACGCCCTGGCGGGACGGTGGCTTTTAGTACGCTGGTACACGGCTCCATGCCGGAGTTGCGTCAGGCATGGCAGGCTGTAGATAACCGGGCGCATGCCAATAATTTTTTGTCTGTGGAGCAACTTAAAAATGCCCTGCATGGTTGGGATGCTGGCTACCACACCCATGCCGTGACGTTATGGTTTGACGACGCGCTGAGCGCGATGCGTTCGCTCAAAGGTATCGGAGCAACGCATTTGCATGAAGGTCGTGAACAGCGTGTGCTGACCCGCTCACAGCTACACCAGTTACAGTTAGCCTGGCCCTGTCAGCAGGGGAGATACCCGCTGACGTATCATCTTTTTTTGGGAGTGATTCAACGTGACTAAAACGTATTTTGTCACCGGGACGGACACCGAGGTAGGTAAAACCGTCGCCAGCTGCGCACTGTTACAGGCAGCCGCAGAGAGGGGGTACCGGGCAGTCGGGTATAAGCCAGTGGCTTCGGGGAGTGAAATGACCGCTGATGGCCTGCGTAACAGTGATGCTCTGGCGCTGCAGCGCAACAGTACGCTGGAGATAGAATATGTGGATATTAATCCGTATACCTTCGCTGAACCCACTTCGCCACATATTATCAGCGCTGACGAAGGAAGACCGATTTTGGCCCCGGTGATGTCTGCCGGTTTACGTGCGCTTGAAGAGCAGGCTGACTGGGTGCTGGTGGAAGGGGCTGGTGGATGGTTTACACCGCTTTCGCCGACGCTGAGTTTTGCTGACTGGGTTCAAACGGAGCAATTGCCGGTCATTCTGGTCGTTGGCGTGAAGCTTGGTTGTATCAACCACGCCATCCTGACCGCGCAGGCGGTGCTGCAGGCTGGCCTGACGCTTGCCGGATGGGTCGCTAATGACGTGATGCCGCCGGGTAAACGTCACGCTGAATATATAGCGATGCTGACGCGTTCTCTCCCGGCACCGTTGCTGGGAGAGATCCCATGGCTGGCGGAAGATCCGCTGCGGGTATCGACAGGGCAATATATCGATCTTAGCGTTTTATCTCTGGCGTCCCCCAGTCGTTGAGAAGCGGATCGTTGAGTTGTGTCATCGCTCCCTGTGCGACATTGCGCCCGCGATGCAACAGGCAATAGCAGTCGGCGACCCGGCGAATGAATGGCAAGCTTTGCTCCGCAAGCATAATCGCGATGCCCAGCTCCTGGCTCAGCCGCACGATCAAATTTCCCAGCTTGTGGATATACGCCTGACCCGTCCCCCGCGTCGGTTCATCGAGGATCAGTAGACGTGGGCGCGTGACCAGAGCGCTGGCGAGTGCCAGCTGGTACTGATTGTCATCTGACAATATCGCCCCTTTGCTGCGACGCAGAACGTACAACTGTGGGAAGAGGCGGTAAATATCGCTGCTGCTCATTGCCTCGCTTTCGCCAACCGCCTTACGCGCAATATGCAGATTCTCTTCTACCGTCAACTGCGAAAAAATACGCCGCTCTTGTGAAACGTAGCCAATACCCAGCGCGATGCGACTGGCCGCGGGGATTGGACGCAGATCGCGCGGTGGCGCACCGGCCTGATGCCAGAACATGGTGCCACTTTCGATAGGTAAATTACCGGTGATGCAATTCACCAGTGTGGTTTTTCCCATACCTGGCAGTCCCAGCACGCCAGTACACTTACCGGGCATCAAGTCGAGATCCACATCCCATAGCGTGTGCTGATTACCGTAATAGTGATTCACTGCGCGAAGACTTAGCATAGATTTTCTCCATCATGATGTTATCCGCCCCACGAGCAGGGAGTGGGAAGAAAAGTGCAAATCTCTTGCCAGAAGAGGAGCCAGGGAGATAAACAGCGTGATAAGCGATTTGCGTACATTAAATGACAAAGCACAGAGATGATTTCCGGCACCAGGGTGCACATTGCCAGTGCTTGTGAGCGTCATGGTGGTGCAGATAGCAAAATGATGAAAATGCGAGCAAGATCTCGGCTGCTGCAGGTCGCTTCGTTAGCTGATAAATATCAAAAATTAGCGATAATTTTTTTTTATTACCCCAGAAAAGACCATAGATGTGTTTTCGCCAGGCGGCAGTCAGTACGGGCTGGAGGCAGTTATCCACTATTCCTGTGGATAACCTTGTGCATTAGAGTTAGAAAACACAATGTAAGCGAGAGAAGACGCGGCTTGCGACTAAATTGGTGCGAAAGACGTCTCGAGAGAATAGTCATTTAAATACAAATTGTTAGATAAAATCAATGGCTGTCGCAGAAGTGTCATGCGTTGCCACAAAACTTTCATCCGGTAGCTTGACAAATGTTAAAAAAGTCATTGGTCTGGGGATAACACATTTTTACTGGTGTTTTATCTCGTCAGCGCCAAAATTTTCGTCCACAGTGACGGGCTTTCTGATGGCGTAACAGATATATTCTGGCGCGTTACTGTTTTTTCATCCAGTATATTTTACTGGCAAAATGTACGACTGCGAGTAAAATTACACACCTGCCCGCCCATTGCTTCAGGTAGCTGCTCATGAGTAAACCGTTCAAACTGAATTCCGCTTTTAAACCCTCTGGCGATCAGCCTGAGGCGATTCGTCGCCTGGAAGAAGGGCTGGAGGATGGGCTTGCGCATCAAACGCTGCTGGGCGTAACGGGGTCGGGAAAAACATTCACCATTGCCAACGTGATAGCTGACTTACAGCGTCCCACAATGGTGCTGGCGCCTAACAAGACGCTGGCAGCCCAGCTATATGGTGAGATGAAAGAGTTCTTTCCGGATAATGCGGTTGAGTATTTTGTCTCCTACTACGACTATTATCAGCCGGAAGCGTATGTGCCGAGTTCTGATACGTTTATCGAGAAAGATGCGTCGGTAAACGAGCATATTGAGCAGATGCGACTGTCGGCGACCAAGGCGCTGCTGGAGCGTCGGGATGTGGTGGTCGTGGCCTCGGTTTCCGCGATCTATGGTTTGGGTGACCCGGACTTGTATCTGAAAATGATGCTGCACCTGACGGTGGGGATGATTATCGATCAGCGGGCCATTCTGCGCCGTCTGGCGGAGTTGCAATATACCCGTAACGATCAGGCATTCCAGCGCGGTACTTTCCGTGTGCGCGGTGAAGTGATCGACATCTTCCCGGCTGAGTCTGACGATATTGCGCTGCGCGTGGAGCTGTTTGATGAAGAAGTTGAGCGTCTGTCACTGTTTGACCCGCTGACCGGGCAGGTTGAATCAACCATCCCGCGCTACACCATCTATCCTAAAACACACTACGTGACGCCTCGCGAACGCATTGTGCAGGCCATGGAAGACATTAAAGTCGAGCTGGCCGAAAGACGTAAAAACCTGCTGGCGAACAACAAACTACTGGAAGAACAGCGCTTAAGCCAGCGTACGCAGTTCGATCTGGAAATGATGAACGAACTGGGATACTGCTCTGGCATTGAAAACTATTCCCGTTATTTGTCCGGGCGAGGGCCAGGCGAGCCGCCGCCGACGTTGTTTGATTACCTGCCAGCCGACGGTCTGTTGGTAGTGGATGAGTCCCACGTCACCATTCCGCAAATTGGCGGGATGTATCGCGGCGACCGGGCGCGAAAAGAGACGCTGGTCGAGTACGGGTTCCGTCTGCCGTCTGCGCTGGATAACCGCCCGCTGAAGTTTGAAGAGTTTGAAGCACTGGCGCCGCAAACCATCTATGTGTCTGCGACACCAGGTAATTATGAACTGGAGAAATCCGGTGATGAAGTGGTCGATCAGGTCGTACGACCAACCGGTCTGTTGGATCCGGTTATTGAGGTGCGTCCGGTAGCGACGCAGGTCGACGATCTGCTCTCTGAAATTCGTATCCGCGCGGCGATTAATGAGCGCGTACTGGTCACGACGCTGACCAAACGGATGGCGGAAGATCTCACGGAATACCTCGAAGAGCACGGCGAGCGAGTGCGCTATCTGCACTCGGACATCGACACCGTGGAGCGGATGGAAATCATCCGTGACCTGCGCCTGGGCGAGTTTGACGTGTTAGTCGGCATCAACCTGTTACGTGAGGGCCTGGACATGCCTGAGGTCTCTCTGGTGGCGATTCTGGACGCAGATAAAGAAGGGTTCCTGCGTTCTGAGCGATCGCTTATCCAGACCATTGGTCGTGCGGCACGTAACATCAACGGAAAAGCGATCCTCTACGGCGATAAAATTACCGCCTCGATGGCGAAGGCGATTAGTGAAACCGAACGTCGTCGCGAGAAGCAGCAGCAGTACAACGAAGAGCACGGTATTACTCCTCAGGGACTGAACAAGAAAGTGGTCGATATTCTGGCGTTGGGTCAGAATATTGCCAAAACAAAAGCCAAAGGCAGAGGGAAGTCTCGCGCCGGGGCGAAGTCTGAAGTGGTTGAGCTGGATATGACGCCGAAGGCGCTGCAGCAGAAAATCCATGAGCTGGAAGGGCTGATGATGCAGCATGCGCAGAACCTGGAGTTCGAAGAGGCAGCACAGATCCGTGACCAGTTGCATCAGCTTCGCGAGCTGTTTATTGCGGCGTCTTAACGCGTTGCCGGATGGCGGGGTAAACCCCTTATCCGGCCTACAAACGTCAAGGTCGGTGTAGGCCTGATAAGCGTCATCAGGCAAATTAGCTCAGCCTAAAGCCTGTACCACTTTTTCCAGCGCGGTGTGCAATAGCTGGCGGTCGTGGCGATAAGGAATATCGCTGGCTTCCAGCACGTCCTGAATCACAATGCGGTCAGTAACGGCTGAAACATCCACCTTCGGCCCCACAATTACCGCATCAATGACCTTCTTCCCGACGTACTGTTCGATGATTGCCAGCTTATCTCTGAGCGTCAGGCTGGCGGCTGGCAGGCTTAATTCACGCCCCAGATTGCCAATATAAACCATCGGTGCCGGAGTGCGACGCAATGCCTGCGCCAGTTCATCGAGCAGCAGGATCGGCATCAGGCTGGTGTAAAAGCTGCCCGGTCCTATCAGAATCAAATCCGCTTCCGCGATAGCTTCAATCGCTTCCCGCGTGGCCGGGACCTTTGGCGAAAGCATCAACTCCTGAGGGGGAATAGTGAGCTGATCAATATTCACTTCGCCATAGACCTCATGTCCCTGATCGTCGATAGCCATAAGATCCACCGGCAGCTCTGACATCGGAATTAAATGCGCATCCACTTTCAGTAGACTGCGAATTAAATTGATGGCTTCCAGAGGCCGCACGCTCAGGTGATCCAGCGCCTTTAACATCAGATTTCCGAGGTTATGCCCGGAAAGCTCGCCATTACCGCCAAAACGGTACTCAAACATGGCGGATGCGACGCTTGGCTGGGTAATTAACTGGTTCAGGCAGTTACGCATGTCTCCCCAGGCAATACCCCCTTCGGAGCGCCGAATGCGGCCTGTGGAACCGCCATTATCGGTGGTGGTAACAATGCCCGTCAGGCGTGAGCCTAAAGGGGAAAGTGAAGAGAGAACGCGTCCTAATCCATGCCCTCCGCCGAGAGCGACAACGCGATCCAGATCTGCCAGCGTGCGAGTACGCATATATTTTCCTGATATCAATTTATCAGCGTACAGTAGCGTAAATTGCGTGTTTTCAGCAATTAGCCAGCGGGTTTCAGAGAAAAAATTTTCTGTGATCTACCTCTTTCTGACGAGGCTCACCTTACGACAAGATGATGTATATCAATGCAAAAGTGTGGTTTTTACTTATTCTGTAGCGAAAATGCACGATCATGTCGTTATATACATGTTTATACAGCGAAAGTGTACATGGCAAAACTACCATTTACACGCTAGTATCGGCATAACCACAATAAACACTCTAGCCACTGCACCTGGGTCAAATGATACGGTGCTTTGGCCGTGACAATGCTTATATGAGATTGTCACCAGGGCGCAGGAAGAAATGACTTCGCCTCCCGTATTTGGAAAGGTGTACATGGGCTCTCAACTTACTGATGCTTTCGCTCGTAAGTTTTACTACTTACGTTTGTCGATTACCGATGTGTGTAACTTTCGTTGCACCTACTGTCTGCCGGATGGCTATAAGCCCGGCGGCGTTACCAATAACGGCTTTCTGACCGTTGATGAAATTCGTCGTGTCACACGTGCGTTCGCCAGCCTGGGAACGGAAAAAGTGCGTCTGACGGGAGGCGAACCGTCCTTGCGTCGCGACTTTACCGACATCATCGCCGCCGTGCGTGAAAATGACGCTATCCGTCAGATTGCGGTAACCACCAACGGGTACCGTCTGGCGCGGGATGCCGCTACCTGGCGCGAAGCGGGACTCACGGCGCTGAACGTCAGCGTCGACAGCCTTGATGCTCGCCAGTTTCACGCCATTACCGGACAGGACAAATTTCAGCAGGTAATGGCTGGTATTGATGCCGCATTTGATGCCGGTTTTGAAAAAGTGAAAGTGAACACCGTGCTGATGCGCGACGTGAACCATCATCAACTGGACACCTTCCTTGCCTGGATCCAGCCGCGTCCAATTCAGTTGCGCTTTATTGAACTGATGGAAACCGGCGAAGGCAGTTCTCTCTTTCGTAAACACCATATCTCCGGGCAGGTTCTGCGCGATGAACTGCTGCGTCGCGGCTGGATCCACCAGCTACGTCAACGCAGCGACGGTCCGGCGCAGGTTTTCTGTCATCCTGATTATGCCGGCGAGATCGGCCTGATCATGCCTTATGAAAAAGACTTCTGCGCCACCTGTAACCGTCTGCGCGTTTCATCAGTCGGCAAACTTCATTTGTGTTTATTTGGTGAAGGCGGCGTTAGCCTGCGTGATTTGCTGGAGGATGATGCGCAGCAGCAAGCGCTGGAAGAGCGTATCTCTGCCGCTCTGCTAGAGAAAAAGCAAACCCACTTCCTGCATCAGAACAATACCGGCATAACCCAGAACCTCTCATATATCGGTGGATAATCTACAAAAAGGAGATTAAAGATGAGTCAGGTAAGCGCTGAATTTATCCCGACACGCATTGCTATTCTTACTGTTTCCAGCCGTCGTGGTGAAGAAGACGACACTTCAGGTCATTATTTGCGTGACTCTGCACTGGAAGCAGGTCATCAGATTGTTGATAAGGCAATTGTCAAAGAGAACCGTTACGCTATTCGCGCCCAGGTGTCTGCCTGGATTGCCAGCGACGACGTGCAGGTAGTGCTCATTACTGGTGGCACGGGGTTGACTGAAGGAGACCAGGCGCCGGAAGCGCTGCAGCCGTTGTTTGACAGAGAAGTCGAAGGTTTTGGCGAAGTGTTCCGTATGCTCTCTTTTGAAGAGATTGGTACTGCGACGCTGCAATCCCGTGCGATTGCCGGGGTCGCCAATAAAACGCTGATTTTCGCTATGCCGGGTTCGACTAAAGCGTGTCGTACCGCCTGGGAAAACATTATTGCGCCGCAGCTTGATGCCCGTACACGTCCGTGTAATTTCCACCCACATTTGAAGAAATAAGTATGTCGCAACTGACTCATATTAACGCCGCTGGCGAAGCGCACATGGTGGATGTCTCCGCCAAAGCGGAAACCGTACGTGAAGCGCGTGCTGAAGCATTCGTCACCATGCGCAGCGAAACTCTGGCAATGATTATCGACGGTAGCCACCATAAAGGCGACGTTTTCGCTACGGCCCGAATTGCCGGTATCCAGGCGGCCAAACGCACCTGGGATCTTATCCCGTTGTGTCACCCACTGATGCTCAGCAAGGTTGAAGTTAATCTGCGCGCCGAGCCGGAGCACAACCGTGTGCGCATTGAGTCGCTGTGTCGTCTGACCGGTAAAACCGGTGTCGAAATGGAAGCTTTAACGGCGGCATCGGTGGCTGCGTTGACCATCTACGACATGTGCAAAGCGGTACAAAAGGATATGGTGATTGGTCCGGTGCGGCTGTTGGCGAAAAGCGGCGGCAAGTCGGGAGATTTTAAGGTGGATGCGCATGATTAAAGTTCTTTTCTTTGCCCAGGTACGTGAACTGGTGGACACGGATGCGTTAGACGTCACAGCAGAATTTCCTACGGTAGAGGCGCTGCGCCAGCATCTGGCCGCCAAAAGCGATCGTTGGGCGCTGGCTCTCGAAGACGGCAAACTGCTGGCTGCGGTTAACCAGACGCTGGTCAGCTTTGATTATCCCGTTAAAGCGGGAGATGAAGTCGCCTTCTTCCCGCCGGTAACCGGAGGCTGAGATGGCTGAAACGCGAATTGTTGTTGGACATGCTCCGTTTAGCGTCGGGGAAGAGTATCCCTGGCTGGCAGAGCGCGACGAAGATGGCGCGGTGGTCACTTTCACCGGTAAAGTCCGGAACCACAACCTCGGCGACAGCGTAAAGGCGTTAACGCTGGAACACTATCCTGGCATGACCGAGAAAGCGCTGGCAGAAATCGTTGAAGAGGCGCGCGAACGCTGGCCGTTAGGTCGCGTAACGGTTATACATCGCATCGGCGAACTGTGGCCTGGGGATGAAATCGTCTTCGTCGGCGTAACCAGCGCACATCGCAGCAGCGCGTTTGATGCCGGCCAGTTCATTATGGATTATCTGAAGACTCGCGCGCCGTTCTGGAAGCGTGAAGCAACGCCGGAAGGCGAACGTTGGGTGGACGCCCGTGACAGCGATAAACAAGCAGCAAAACGCTGGTAGAGTACAATTGTTGTAGGCTCATACTGATTCAGGAGATTGTCATGGACCGATTCCCACGATCCGATTCTATTGTACAGGCCCGTTCCGGTCTGCAAACGTATATGGCGCAGGTGTACGGCTGGATGACCTGTGGGTTGTTACTGACGGCCTTTATTGCGTGGTATGCGGCGAATACGCCAGCGGTAATGATGTTTGTCTTCTCAAGCAAAATTACCTTCTTTGGGCTGATTATTGCCCAGCTTGCGCTGGTGTTTGTTCTTTCGGGCATGGTGCAAAAGCTCAGTGCCGGAATGGCGACCACGCTGTTCATGCTCTACTCGGCATTAACCGGCCTAACGCTGTCGAGTATCTTTATCGTTTATACCTACTCGTCTATCGCCAGCACCTTTGTGGTTACCGGCGGAATGTTCGGCATCATGAGTCTGTATGGTTACACCACCAAACGCGATCTCAGTGGTTTCGGCAATATGTTGTTTATGGCGTTGATCGGCATAGTGCTGGCTTCGTTGGTTAACTTCTGGCTGAAGAGTGAAGCGCTGATGTGGGCGGTGACCTACATTGGAGTGATCGTGTTTGTCGGCCTGACTGCCTATGACACGCAAAAGCTGAAAAATATCGGCGAGCAGATCGACTTGCGTGACAGCTCTAACCTGCGTAAATACGCGATTCTCGGGGCGTTAACGCTGTATCTGGACTTCATCAACCTGTTCCTGATGCTGCTGCGTATTTTCGGCAATCGTCGTTAAATATCTGTTGCCGGATGGCGGTGTTAACAATGCTATCCGGCAATAAATCTCACGGCTATTTTGCCATCGCCTTCTCGTTCTTTACCCGCAGCTTTTTCGCCCGACTCTCCAGTACCAGATAACACACCAGCGCCAGCAGCAACGGAATAAAATAGTAGAGCACCCGGTACGCGAGCAGGGCGGCGATGATCAAGCCTTGCGAGGTCTCTTCTCCTGCCAGCAAGGCGATAAATACGGCTTCAAGTACACCGATCCCCGCAGGAATGTGCACGATCACCCCGGCAATACTGCTCACCAGTAGCACCCCGAGTACAAAGAAATAATCCACGCCCTGGCCTAACAGCAGCCAGATAATTGCCCCCATGACCATCCAGTTGGTACTGGATATTGCCATCTGAACAAGGGCGAATTTCCATGATGGAAGTACCAGTTTTTGACCTTTAATCGTGATGTGGCGATGTTTGGCAAATGCGCAAAACCACAGATACACGACAATAATCAGCAGCAGCGACACGCCCAGAATGCGTAGCGTAAGCTCATCGATATACCAATGCGCGGGTAACTGAACGACGCCGAAGGTAAAAATAAAACCGCCCAGCAGGATGTAGCCCAGCCAGTTGGTGGTAATACTGAGCGAGAAAATGCGCGTGATAGTACTTCCCGGCAATCCAAGGCGCGAGTAGAGCCGATAGCGCATCCCAATACCACCGACCCAGGTACTTAATGTCAGGTTGAAGGCGTAACAGATAAACGATACCAGCATTACCTGGCGTTTTGACAGTTTATGCCCGCAATAATACCGTCCGAGCAGGTCATAAAAGCCATAGAACAAATAGCTGACGATCACGAGTCCAATCGCGCTGAGCAGGGCGAGCCGATTGTAATCACGGATAACCGTCCATACCTCTTCCCAGTTCACCTTGCTGGCATAAATAACCAGTAACACGATGACTGCTATAAAAAATAGCCAGGTGAGGATTTTTTTCGCTAACCGCCAACGCGGATGAGATTTTGCCATCAGGGTTTCCCTCCGGCATCTTCTGCCTGAATGCGATCCTGTGTTTCCATAGTGGGCTGGGCAGGCGGCTCAACCTGGGCAAGGCGCGGAGTGTGTGCGGGTAACCAGCCGACCAGCGCCGGAAAATGGCGCAAAAAGTGGAATGCCATCACGCTCTTGGTCAGATTCCACCAGGTGCGTTTTGGAAGCATGGATTCATCAACGCGTTTGCAGTCTTGCGCAATAATAGGGTCCAGATTGTCACGCAGGGTCTGGTTAAAGGCGCGGTCATGAATAATGATATTTGCTTCCAGGTTGAGCGACAGGCTGAGTGGGTCGAGATTGCTGGAGCCAACCGTTGCCCAGTGATCGTCCATCAGTGCCACTTTGCCATGAAGAGGTTTGCGTCGGTATTCATAAACGTGGACGCCGCCCTTCACCAGATAGTTGTACAGCAGGCGAGCACCAACCTTTACAATCGGCATATCCGGCTCCCCCTGGACGATAAGCTTCACCCGTACCCCGCGTCGTGCAGCTTTGCGCAGCGCATGCAGCAGTCGATAACCTGGGAAGAAATAGGCATTGGCAATGATCACTTCCCGTCTGGCCTGAGTCAGCATTTTCAGATAATGACGTTCAATATCATCGCGATGTTCTTCGTTATCGCGCCAGACAAACAGCGCCTGCGCTTCGCCAGGTTGACGATTCTCAATCGCCCGATGATGGCGCCGCCACCAGCGGCGTACGGCGCTTTGTCCTGGCAGGTTTTCCAGTACAAATGTCAGGATATCGACCACGATAGGACCCTCAACCCGCACGGCATAATCCTGCTTGGCTTCAGGGCCATAATCAGACATATGTTCGGCGGAATAATTAATTCCGCCGACGAAGGCGACGCGATCGTCAATCACGACTATTTTGCGATGCATCCTCCGAAACAGGTTAGTGCGCATGCCCAGCAGGCGAGGGCGCGGATCGTAATAACGAAAAACAATTCCGGCGGCGGTCAATTCGTCGACAAAACGATCGCTGAGATCTGGTGAACCGTAGCCGTCCAGTAGCACTTCTGCTTTGATCCCGCGTTGAGCGGCTCTCAGCAGCGCAGCATGCAGCCGTATTCCGACTTCATCTTCAAACCAGATAAAGGTCTCAAGGATTATCTTTTGTTGTGCCTGCTCAATAGCTTCAAAGACGGCGGGATAGTATTGGTCGCCATTTTCCAGTAGCTGAATTTGATTGCCTTCACGCCAGCCATTTTTCATAAATGAATCTCCGCGCTGAGGGGGGCATGGTCAGACAAATGTCGCCAGTTGTGGAGAGCCAGCGCAGTTGGCGTACTGGCGTTGGCATTTTTTACGTAGATCCTGTCGAGGCGTAGTAGCGGCAGATGCACCGGAAAGGTTCGCGCCGGGCGTCCGTGGGCCCGGGTAAAAATCTCTTCAAGACCGGCCTGGGCTTTCAACGGATGATTAGCCTTTTGCCGCCAGTCGTTGAAATCCCCGGCGACGACGACAGGTTCGTCATCGGGCAGGGCATTTACCCAATCGGCCAGCATTGACAACTGTGCCTGGCGATGAGCTTCACGTAACCCAAGATGTACGCACATCACATGGATAGGGCGAGGTAACATTGGCGGCACGATGCGACAGTAAAGCACGCCGCGTTTTTCACTTCCCCCGACTGAAACATCGCGATTTTCATCATGTTCGATGGGATAACGTGACAATACCGCATTGCCGTGATGCCCTTGTGGATAAACGGCATTACGCCCGTAGGCAAAGTCGCTCCACATCGTATCAGCCAGAAATTCGTAGTGTGTGGTATCCGGCCAGTTCTCCACATGCAGCGGGTGAATGTCGTGCGCTCCCATCACTTCCTGCAGACACACAATATCCGCACCGACCGTCCTGACGGCATCACGTAGCTCAGGCAAAATAAAGCGTCTGTTAAAGGCGGTAAAACCTTTATGCGTATTAATAGTGAGCACATTGAATGAAAATTGATCGGTTGGTTCGGTCATGGGTCTCCTGTCGGCGTCATTTTTCTTTTAAATAGTGTAGTCGGCGTCACAAAAGGATGCGGTGTTACGGAATTTTCCGTAAAGTCCGGTACTCTGAATAATTAGTTAAAAATCCTTCAGGAGAAAAGCCATGAGGTGGCAACAACGTGTTCGTGTCGCAACGGGTCTTAGTTGCTGGCAGATTGTGTTGCATTTACTGGTAGTGGCGTTGCTGGTAATGGGCTGGATGAGTGGCACGCTGGTGCGCGTCGGTCTGGGATTATGCGTCATTTATGGCGTAACAGTTTTACTGATGCTGGCGTTACAGCGTCATCATGAGCAGCGCTGGCGCGATGTGGCCGATGTGCTGGAAGAGCTCACGACCACGTGGTATTTCGGTGCGGCGATGATCGTACTGTGGCTGCTGTCCCGCGTGCTGCAAAATAACGTGTTACTGGCACTGGCGGGACTGGTTATCCTTGCCGGCCCCGCAGTGGTCTCACTGCTGGCGAAAGACAAGAAACTACATCACTTTGCGTCTAAACATCGCATACGCCGCTGAACCGGTTGTGGCCGCAATAACCAAAAGCGGCCACAAACTTCCCCAGACAATCTTCAGACTCGCATCCTTCAGGTAAATCTGTTTCGTGATGTCCGTGAAATGGCGGATAGGATTTATCCACGTCAGGTTCTGCAACCATACCGGCATATTTTCGACCGGAGAGACGTACCCTGAGAGTAAAATTGCGGGCATCATAAAGACAAAAACGCCGATAAATGCCTGTTGCTGTGTTGAGCACAGCGATGAAATCAGTAAACCAAAGCCCACCAACGACAACCCATAAATCACCATCGTAAAGTAGAACAACCCCAGCGAGCCGGCAAAGGGGATGTGATACGCCCAGATGCCAATTGCCAGCACGATGGTGGCCTGAAAAGTGGCAACGATCAGCGCAGGCACCGCTTTACCGATGAAAATCTGCCAGGTGGTGAGCGGGGAAACCAGCAGTTGGTCCAGCGTACCTTGTTCGCGCTCGCGGGCAACCGACAGCGAGGTGACGATCATTACGCCGATAGTGGTGATCATGGCGATCAGTGACGGCACCACGAACCATTTATAATCCAGATTCGGGTTATACCAGTTACGCACCACCAGTTCACTGTTGTTCGGTTTAGCTTTACCCTCCATCAGCTCCTGCTGGTATTCTTTGACGATCTGCTGCAGATAATTTGCGGCGATCTGCGCGCTGTTAGAGTTACGCCCGTCGAGGATTAGCTGCATGGGCGCCTGCTGGAAGGTATCCAGATTGCGCGAAAAATCGGCCGGAAAACGCACCAGCAGTAGTGCTTTTTGCGTGTCGATGGTGGGCTGGATCTCCTGCGGATTTTTCAGCAGCAGGATATGAGTAAAGGCGCTGGCGCGGGAAAAACGCTGGGTTAACTCCACCGAATGTTTGCCGTTGTCTTCGTTATAGATGGCGATAGTGGCGTTGGTCACTTCCAGTGTTGCAGCGAAAGGAAACAGGATGACCTGAATCAGCACCGGTAAAATCAGGATTGCGCGTGTCTGCGGCTCGCGCAGTAGCGATTGCAGCTCTTTGCGAATTAATGTCCATAAGCGATGAAACATGCCTGTCCCCTTAATCCAGCCGACGTTTGGTTTTAAGCCACGTCAGACCAATAAACATCACCGCCGAAGCGATTAAAAACAGCACGTTGATAATCAACACTACCGGAATATTTCCCGCCAGAAACAGACTTTGCAAGGTACTGACAAAATAACGGGCGGGGATAATGTAGGTCACCGCGCGGATAATTGCCGGCATGCTGTCTATCTGGAAGATAAATCCCGACAGCATAATCGACGGCAGGAAAGCGGCGTTCAGTGCCACCTGTGCGGCGTTAAACTGATTGCGGGTGATGGTGGAGATCAGCAATCCCATCCCTAACGTGCTGAGCAAGAACAGGCTGGTGATAAAAAACAGGATCAGCAGCGAACCGCGGTAGGGAACACCAAGAATAAACACCGACACCAGCATGCAGAGCAGCATCGCCAGCATGCCAAGAAAGTAATAGGGGATCAGTTTGCACAGCAGTAATTCGACGCGGGTCACTTCAGTAGAGAGCAGTGCTTCCATCGTCCCGCGTTCCCATTCTCGCGCAACCACTAATGAGGTGAGGATCGCGCCAATCACCGTCATAATGATGGTGACTGCGCCAGGAATAATAAAGTGCTGGCTGATGGCCGCCGGGTTAAACCAGTAGCGCGTTTGCACGTCAATCAGCGGCTCGAATGATTCTCCCCGATCTTCCGCCCGTTGTTTTTGCCAAATCTGCCAGATGCCTTCCACATAGCCCTGCACAAAGTTAGCTGTGTTGGGTTCGCTGCCATCGGTGATCACCTGGATCGGGGCGATGTCGTTTGGCCGCGCCATCTGCTGAGCAAAATCTACCGGGATAACCACCAGTCCGCGAATTCGCCCGGCCTGCATCTTCTCAATCAATTCCTTGCGGCTATCGCTAATGGTGGCGTCAATATATGGCGAGCCGGTCATGGCGTGGGTAAAGTCCAGTGCCTCTTCGCTCTGTTGTTCGAGCAGAATCCCCACCCGAAGCTTGCTGGAGTCGAGGTTAATGCCGTAGCCGAAGATAAACAACAGCAGTAGCGGGATCACCACGGCAATCAGCCAGCTACTGGGGTCGCGAACGATCTGGCGCGTTTCTTTCACACACAGCGCACGCACGCGTCGCCAGGAAAGAGTATGGTTACTCATGCGCATGCTCCTTATCCCAGTCATTGATAAGCGTGATAAACGCCTGCTCCATGGTCGGGTCCGGCGTATCATTATCAGCGGCTTGCGCTTTCAGGTCATCCGGTGTGCCGCTGGCAATCAGCTTACCGCGATACACCAGTCCGATACGGTCACAATATTCCGCCTCGTCCATAAAATGGGTGGTAACCATCACCGTAACGCCTTTTTCCACCATGCTGTTGATATGCAGCCAGAACTCCCGGCGGGTGAGGGGATCGACCCCGGAGGTCGGTTCATCAAGGAACAGGATATCGGGTTCATGCATCAGTGAGCAGGCCAGCGCCAGACGCTGCTTAAACCCCAGAGGCAACTCGTCAGTGGCATGGGAGGCGATGCTTTTCAGGCCGAACGCCTCGCTCATACGATCAATTTTTTCTTTCTGCGCACGACCGCGCAGGCCGTAAACGCCAGAGAAAAAGCGCAGATTCTGTTCAACCGTCAGGTTGCCATACAGGGAGAATTTCTGCGCCATATAGCCTAAATGTTGGCGCGCTTTCCCTGAACTGACTTTCAGGTCCATATCCAGCACCAGTGCTTTACCGGAAGTGGGGACCAGCAGGCCACACATCATTTTAAAGGTGGTGGATTTGCCAGCCCCGTTTGGCCCTAACAGGCCAAAAATTTCACCGCGCTGTACGGCGAAATCCACATGGTCGGTGGCGGCAAAGTCGCCAAATTTTTTGGTCAGCGCTTTGGCCTCAATGACCGTTTCACCCGCTTTTCCTTCCACGGTGTGCAGGATGGCGCCCAGCGGAGATTCAGAGGTTCCCGCTCCGCCGAGCAAATCGATAAAGGCGTCTTCGAAGCGTGGGGCAGTCCCGGTGATATTAATCTCCGGCATGCCATCGGCATGACGAATATCATCCGCTGTCGCCTCTTTTTTCAGGATCAGTCGAACAGATTTGCCCTGAATCATCCCGTCGCTGACCTGCGGCAGTTTTAACGCCCGTTGCAGCAGCTTCCGGTTGTTTTCCTGCGGACTGCTCATTAAAAAGCTACGTCCCGCCATGGTTTGCGTAAGTCGGGTCGGTTCGCCCTGATACAGCAGTTCACCTTCGTTCATCAGCAGCACATCACGACACTGCTCGGCTTCATCAAGATAGGAAGTGCTCCAGAGGATCAGCATGCCGTCCCCGGCCAGTTCGTGCACCATTTGCCACAGTTCGCGACGAGAAATGGGGTCCACACCAACGCCTGGTTCATCCAACAACAGAACTTTTGGCTCACCAACCAGGGTACAGGCAAGACCCAGCTTCTGTTTCATCCCGCCGGAGAGCTTTCCTGCCAGACGCCCGGTAAATGGCTCCAGTGAGGTAAACTCCAGCAGACGGGCAAAGGTCTCTTTGCGTTTTTCACCGGTCACGCTACGTAAATCGGCATAGAGATTGAGATTCTCCATGACGGTCAAGTCTTCATACAGGCCAAATTTTTGCGGCATGTAGCCCAGCACTGCATGCAGCGCGCTATCGTCTTTTATCGGGTCAAAACCGATCACTGTCGCGCTACCGTCATCTGGCTTCAACAGGCCCGCCAGCATACGCATTAAGGTCGTTTTCCCTGCGCCGTCTGGCCCTACAAGACCGGTGACATAGCCAGCGTGAATGGTACAGTCGAGCGGTGCAACCGCCGGCTTTTCCAGGCCTTTGAAGCGTTTGACCAGTCCACTAAGCGTAATGACGGCGTCATTCATGCCGCGCCTCGTCACTGAGTTTCACCGTGACAGGCATCCCCTGGCGTAATGCATCATCCGCATCTGTCACAACAATACGCAGGCGATAAACCAGGTCGGTACGCAGGTCCGGGGTTTCAACCGTTTTGGGCGTAAACTCTGCGGTAGGAGATACAAAGCCTATTTTACCGTGATACGGTTTATCCGGACGGCCATCGGTATAGAGCAGAATTTCTCGTCCTGGCTGTGCCTGGCTCAGATTACGTTCGTCAACATAGGCGCGAACCCAGACCGGGCGGGTAAGCGATAGTGTCAGCACGGTGCCGCCCGCGTTCAGCATGCTGCCGGGTTCGACCGCTCGGGTTAGCAACGTGCCGTCAGACGGTGAAGTGAGAGTTGTATCATGCAAATCAAGTTCAGCCTGCGCCAGCTGGGCCTGAGCTTGTTCGAGTGTTGCTTTCGCCTGGGCGATATCCTGTGGGCGGTTACCGCTGCGATATTGCGAAAGTTTATCCTGGGCAGATTTCAGTGTGGCCAGCGCCTGGTCGCGTGCAGAACGGGCGTTTTCCAGGTCATTGGCGGAAATCGTGCGACTTTTCCACAATCCTGACTGGCGGTTGTAGAAGTTTTGCGCGTAATCGTATGCCGCCTGAGCCTGTTTCACGGCTGCTGCGGTTTGTGCGATCTCTTCCTCACGATACCCTGCCAGCATCAGGTCGTATTGCGCCTGTGCAGCGGCAACATTGGCTTTTGCCTGCATCAGTGCGTTTTCGTATGGGGCATGGTCCAGCTCGCCCAGCACCTGACCGGCGGTAATGGCATCACCTTCGTCAACGGCCAGCGAGGCCAGTCTGCCACCAACACGAAAACTTAAGTTGACGCTACGGATGTCGACATTGCCGTACAGGGTCAGGCCGTTATCTTGTCGGCTTTGATACCACCACGTTCCACCGGCAATCACGGCCACGAGTGTCGCGATAACCAGCCCAAGAACGACAGGTTTTTTCATGAGTCCAGACTCCTTTGCGTTAAACCTTGCAGAATAAGATCGATGTGAAAGATGACCGTTTGGGAAATCAGCGCGGCTTTATCTTCATCAAATTGTGACCAGCCAGTGCGTAACAGTATGGTTTCTTTACCCAGCCGGAAGGCCAGTACCTCGCCGAGTATGGCGTGGGTGTGCAGGATCATTTGGGTATCGTTGGCATCGCAGCCAGTATAGGCAGCAATCAGGCGTGTCAGGTGTGTATGTAGAGGATTGAGTACCTGATCGTGCACCAGTTGATAAGCGGCGGTGGGCGAAAGCTGCTCACGCGAAATAAATTTACTCAGATTAACGGTGTCGTCCTGGGTTAACAGCATGATCATATTTTTGCAGGCGCGCAGAATAAGTTCGCGCATTGCCGCCCGATCCGGCTCTGGCTGGGCAAACAGGCGCTCAGCTTCCTCTGCGTGGGGACGAAACTGTGAACCGATAAAATCAGCAATCCACTGGGCGCAGGAAAGATATAAATCTTCTTTTGAACCAAAATAGTAGGTAATTGCGGCAATGTTCTGCCCGGCCAGGGCGGCAATATCGCGCGTCGTCGCGTGCAGGCCATACTCACCAAATTGTGCCAGCGCGGCGGCAATGAGCTGGTTCTTTGCCTGTTCACCTTTTGTTGTCATGGTTGGTGTATTCATTGCACGGTCATAATCTTAATCAATCGATTGATTAAGATTATGACTGATGTTCGATATTGTCCAGTGTGGTGGTTTATTTTGTTTTTTCGGCTGGCGGGATAATTTATGCGGTACATCACAAAAACTGCTACACTCCGCCCCTTCATGACATTGTGGTTTTTGTCATCTCTTTTGCGAGTATCTCCCTGAAAACGACACCGGTAACGGTCGGGGCGGTTCGGAGTAGTTATGTCTTTTGATTCCCTTGGTTTAAATCCTGATATTTTGCGCGCCGTTGCCGAGCAGGGTTACCGTGAACCAACCCCTATTCAGCAGCAGGCAATTCCCGCAGTGCTGGAAGGCCGTGACCTGATGGCCAGCGCCCAGACTGGTACAGGTAAAACAGCAGGCTTTACCCTGCCGCTGCTACAACATCTTATTACCCATCAGCCGCATGGCAAAAGCCGTCGCCCGGTGCGTGCGCTGATTCTGACACCAACGCGTGAACTGGCTGCGCAGATTGGTGAAAACGTCCGCGATTACAGTAAGTATCTGAATATCCGCTCACTGGTGGTTTTTGGCGGTGTGAGTATCAACCCGCAAATGATGAAACTGCGTGGCGGCGTTGACGTGCTGGTGGCGACTCCCGGTCGTTTGCTCGATCTGGAACATCAGAACGCGGTCAAACTGGATCAGATTGAGATCCTGGTGCTGGATGAAGCGGACCGTATGCTGGATATGGGCTTTATCCATGATATTCGTCGCGTACTGGCAAAATTGCCGGCAAAACGTCAGAACCTGCTGTTCTCTGCAACGTTCTCTGACGATATCAAAGCGCTTGCTGAAAAGCTGCTGCATAACCCGCTGGAAATTGAAGTGGCCCGTCGTAATACCGCTTCTGAGCAGGTTACTCAACACGTTCATTTCGTTGATAAAAAACGCAAGCGCGAATTGTTGTCGCAGATGATTGGCCAGGGTAACTGGCAGCAGGTACTGGTCTTTACCCGTACCAAACATGGCGCTAACCACCTGGCAGAACAGCTGAATAAAGACGGCATTCGCAGTGCAGCCATTCACGGTAACAAATCTCAGGGTGCGCGTACGCGTGCGTTGGCCGATTTTAAATCCGGTGATATTCGGGTTCTGGTGGCGACCGATATCGCCGCGCGCGGACTGGATATTGAAGAACTGCCGCACGTAGTGAACTACGAGCTGCCGAACGTGCCGGAAGATTATGTACACCGTATTGGTCGTACCGGCCGTGCGGCGGCAACGGGTGAAGCGTTATCTCTGGTGTGCGTCGATGAGCACAAACTGTTGCGTGATATCGAGAAGCTACTGAAAAAAGAGATCCCACGTATTGCTATCCCGGGCTACGAGCCGGACCCGTCCATCAAAGCTGAGCCGATCCAGAACGGACGCCAACAGCGTGGCGGTGGTGGTGGCCGCGGACAGGGTGGTGCAGGGCGTGGTCAGCAACCGCGTCGTCAGGATGGCGGAGCGCCAAAAGCGAAGCCGCGCATCAGTGAAGGCAAACCGGCAGGCGATAAGCCTCGTCCGCCACGTCGTCCTCGCAGACCGTCTTCAGCACAGTAATCGAATGAAAAACCTGCCATGTCGGCAGGTTTTTTTACTCACCTGAACTCTGCGGTTTCAGCACGATTGAGCAGGTATACCGTCCTGCCGGGTGAATCGAAATCGTCGTTTCAAATACCTTTCCTTCCCTGTCCATATAGCGACGCACAATTCTCATCGCCGGTGAATCAGGTTCTACGTTGAGGATTTTCGCCACCTTTTTAGGCACGCCCACGGCTGTAATCGTCTGATGTACCTCATGGCTTTTAATACCGTAATGGGTTTCGATCAAATCGCTAATTAACGAGTGTGGATCGTTGCGGATGTAAGCGCGCAGCTTGGCGTAATCCGTACTGGCATAACTGTCGGTCCAGCAGATTGGCGCGTCCGGGTTTTGCGCATCTTCGCGGGTGCTGGCAATGTGCAGCCAGCGGGAGCCCGGCGGACAACCAATCATCTGGGAAAGCTCAATATCCGCGACAATTTCATCGATTTTTTTAATCACGCGCAGATTGTTTTTCGCCAGCAGTAACAGATCTTCAAGATGCGATAATGGGTGGTTGACGCCGTTTGCCTGTGGTTCGCAAACGCGGGTTCCTGCGCCTTTACGGCGTGAAATCAACCCCTGTTCCGTTAATTCCCTCAATGCCTCTCGTATGGTGTGGCGGCTGACCTGCCATGTTTCACACAGCTCCATTTCTGTGGGAAACAGCGAGCCTGGGGCAAAAGTACCCACCGATATTTGCTGCGCCAGTTCACGTGCTATTCGCTTGTACAGAGATTCTTTCATCGCAGTTTCATCAAAAAATTAATGATCTTCATCACAAAAATATGTACGGACTATTCCATACATTCCTCGTGAATACTATAAATGTCCGTACATTTAAATGTACGGACATTGTTGTATGTCTGGACATTGTGGCGGTCTTTGTTCTTCCAACAAACGGCCTGAAACACGCATCTTATCATTATCAGATTTTCCAGGGGGATTTATGGCTTCGAATGTGCTTGATTCTGTTCTGTTCAGGGATTCTTTCGGTACACCTGCAATGCGCGCGGTGTTTGACGATCGCGAACTGGTGCGCAAATACGTGGAAGTGGAAGTGGCATTAGCTAAAGCCCAGGCACGCTGTGGCGTGATACCCGAAGCTGCGGCGCAGGAAATTGCTGAGAAATGCAATGCCGATACGCTTGATTTTGATTTGCTGCGTCATGAAACCGAAATTGTGGGTTATCCGATCCTGCCGCTGGTGCATCAGATTTCAAAACAGGCCGGAGAGTCCGGCGGTTACGTGCACTGGGGGGCGACCACCCAGGACATTATGGACACTGCGGTAGTGCTGCAAATTCGTGATGCTTTTGCATTAATCGAATCCGATATGGACAAACTTCGTGCGGCGCTGGCCGATCTTGCTCGTCGGTACCGCGATACGCCAATGGCGGGGAGAACTCATCTGCAGCAGGCGCTGCCAGTGACCTTCGGTTATAAAGCTGCCATTTGGCTGGATATGTTCGAACGCCATGCCGAGCGTCTTGCTCAGGCGCGTCCACGTGTGCTGGTCGGTGAATTTGCTGGCGCAGCCGGTACGCTGGCATCGTTGGGCGATATAGGGCTGGCGGTACAAAAAGCCATGATGGAAGAGCTGGGACTCAATGTACCTACATCTACCTGGCACGTCGCGCGCGATGGTTTTGCTGAAGCCGTAAACCTGCTGGCGGTTATGACTGGTTCTCTGGGCAAGATCGCTTATGACGTGATGCTGATGGCATCAAACGAGTTTGGCGAACTGTACGAGCCGTTTGTTAAAGGACGCGGCGCCAGCAGCACCATGCCGCAGAAACGAAACCCTATCTCCAGTGAGCTGATGCTGGCCTGTGCCAAAGGCGTACGTCAGCAAGCAGGGCTCATGCTGGATGCGATGGTACAGGACCTGGAACGGGCAACCGGGCCGTGGCATGCCGAGTGGATTGCTATCCCGGAAAGTTTCGTCCTCAGCGCGGGGGCGTTGCATCAGGCCAACTTTATGCTGGGGGGGCTGGTGGTTGATGAAGCGGCGATGAAACGTAACCTCGGTATGACCAATGGTTTGATTGTGGCCGAAGCGGTCATGATGGGTTTGGCGCCATATATTGGCCGTCAGGATGCGCATGACGTAGTGTACGACGCCTGCCGTATCGTTAATGAACAGGGGGGACGACTGGCCGATGTACTGAATGCGATGCCGTCAGTCTCAGAACGTCTGGATCCGCAGTTGATTGAGGAGCTGACCGACCCGGCAAATTACCTGGGGATGGCACCCGCGATGGTCGATCAGGTGCTGGCCAAATATATGTCGCGGAAATGAATTATCTCGGGCTAACGGAATAAGGATATTTTTATGTCAACGAATTCTGTCACGGGAAAATCCATTCTGTCATTCCTGATACCGCTGGCGATTGGCGGAATCATTTGGTTTTATCCCGTACCTGAGGGGCTGACGCCTCAGGCCTGGCATATGTTTGCTATTTTTGCCGCCACTATTGCCGCCATTTTGACCCAACCGCTCCCTTCGGGGGCGGTCATGTTGATTGCGCTTTGCGTGGTGATTTTTACCAAAACATTGCCAGAGGCGAAAGCGCTTTCCGGGTTCGCTTCCGGCACGGTATGGCTCATCTTCTGCGCCTATGTCCTTTCTCTGGGGTTTGTCACCTCGGGTCTGGGGAAACGTATTGCGTATAAGATGCTGTCGCTTTTTGGCGGTAGCAGTCTGGGTATCGCCTACTCGCTGGGGGTTTCCGATCTGATTATGGCCCCGGCAATGCCGTCGGTGACCGCGCGTTCCGGGGGGATTATTTTCCCTATCACGCGTTCAATTAATGATGTGCTGGGTTCGGCTCCTGGGGTAACGGGCAAACGTATTGGCGATTTCTTAACCATGGTGTGCTTTCAGTTTACGCCGATTACCGGGGCGATATTTCTCACCGGGATGGCGGCGAATCCGCTGGTGGCGAGCCTGGCGAAATCCTCATTAGGCGTTGAGATAACCTGGGGCGGGTGGTTTGTTTCCGCAGTGGTCCCGGCGATGGTTTGTTTTTGCCTGATGCCGCTATTGGTTTATAAGTTGCTGGATCCTGAGCTTAAGCGTACGCCAGAGGCAAAAGCGATGGGTAAGCAGGCGCTGGGGGAACTCGGCGCGATGAGCAGCAACGAGAAAAAAGTCGCTTTCGGCTTTGTGCTGGCGTTGGTTGGCTGGGGCACCAGTTTGATCACAGGATTGTCTGCGACGTCAGTCGGACTGGGATTGGCTGCTTATCTGTTCGCCTCGGGCGCCGTGAGCTGGAAAAGCCTGCTCAATGACCATGCGGCCTGGGATACGGTGATCTGGTTTAGCGTCATTATCAGCCTCGCGACCGGGCTTGCCGATCTGGGCTTCATTAAATGGATGACGATCAAACTGGGTAGCGGTATTCAGGGATTTGGCGCGATAGAGTCCTTTATTATGTTGGGGATCCTCTATATTTACGTCCATTATCTCTTTGCAACCGCGACCGGACATGTAGCGGCGCTGTACGCACCTTTTGCGGCCACCGCGATCGCTGCAGGCGCACCGCCGATGATGGTGGCTATTTGCTTCGGTATTTTCAGCAATCTGATGTGGGGTAATACGGAGTATGGCGGCGGACCTGGCCCAATCTATTTTGCGCAAGGTTATTTTGAACGACCGCGCTTTTACAAAATCAACCTCTGCGTGGTGACGGTGAATGTGATTATCATTTTTGCCGTGGGTATGCTGTGGTGGAAGCTACTGGGATACTATTAACCGATACGCTTATTCGGCCTGCAATATGTATAAATGCAGGCCGGATAAGGCGTAAGCCGACATCCGGCAAAGTGAACCCGAGTTGCGAAGCGCTTTCCAGTTTGGGGGAAAAAGGTACATCCAGCGCCTGAAATGTGCCACAATAGTGGCTGTTTATACAGTATTTCAGGTTTTCTCATGGCATTAACTGCTGCGCTAAAAGCGCAAATTGCCGCCTGGTATAAGGCGCTTCAGGAACAGATCCCCGACTTTATTCCCCGAGCACCACAGCGGCAGATGATTGCTGATGTCGCTAAAACGCTGACTGGAGAAGAAGGGCGGCATCTGGCGATTGAAGCACCGACTGGCGTAGGGAAAACGTTATCGTACCTGATCCCCGGTATTGCCATTGCGCGTGAAGAACAAAAAACGCTGGTGGTCAGCACCGCCAACGTTGCGTTGCAGGATCAAATCTACAGTAAAGATCTGCCGCTGCTGCGAAAAATTATCCCTGATCTGCGTTTTACCGCTGCCTTTGGTCGCGGACGCTATGTCTGTCCACGAAATTTAGCTGCATTAGCCAGTACCGAACCTAATCAGCAGGATCTGCTGGCGTTCCTCGACGATGAACTGACGCCAAATAACCAGGAAGAACAAAAGCGCTGTGCCAGGCTGAAAGGCGATCTCGACAGCTACAAGTGGGACGGGCTTCGCGACCATACGGATATCGCCATTGACGACGGACTCTGGCAGCGTCTGAGCACCGATAAAGCCAGTTGTCTGAACCGTAACTGTCACTACTATCGTGAATGTCCATTTTTTGTTGCCCGCCGGGAAATTCAGGAAGCTGAAGTGGTGGTGGCGAACCACGCACTGGTGATGGCGGCTATGGAAAGCGAGGCCGTTTTACCGGAACCGAAAAACCTGTTGTTGGTTCTTGATGAAGGTCACCACTTGCCAGATGTTGCACGCGATGCGCTGGAAATGAGTGCGGAAATTACGGCACCCTGGTATCGACTCCAGTTGGATCTGTTCAGCAAATTAGTCGCTACCTGCCTGGAGCAGTTCCGTCCGAAAACCATGCCACCGCTGGCTAATCCTGAGCGGCTGAACGCCCACTGCGAAGAACTGTACGAACTGATCGCTTCATTAAACAACATTCTCAATCTGTATCTGCCCGCCACGCAGGAGGCCGAACACCGCTTTGCAATGGGCGAGTTGCCTGCGGAAGTGATGGAAATTTGTCAGCGTCTGGCGAAGTTGACGGAAATGTTGCGCGGTCTGGCGGAACTGTTCCTCAACGATCTCAGCGAAAAAACCGGCAGCCACGATATCGTGCGTCTGCACCGGGTCATTTTGCAGATGAACCGGGCGCTGGGCATGTTTGAAGCGCAAAGCAAACTGTGGCGGCTGGCGTCGCTTGCGCAATCATCAGGTGCGCCGGTGACTAAATGGGTGACGCGCGATGTGCGTGACGGACAGATCCATGTCTGGTTCCACTGCGTGGGGATCCGCGTCAGCGATCAGCTTGAACGGCTGCTGTGGCGCAGCGTACCGCATATTATTGTCACTTCAGCTACCTTACGCTCGCTCAACAGTTTCTCGCGCCTGCAGGAAATGAGCGGCCTGAAAGAAAAAGCAGGAGACAGGTTTGTCGCGCTCGATTCACCGTTTAATCATGTCGAGCAAGGCAAGATCGTTATTCCTCAGATGCGCTATGAGCCATTGATTGATAATGAAGAGCAGCATATAGCGGAAATGGCAGCCTATTTTCGCGAGCAACTGGAAAGCAAAAAACATCAGGGCATGCTGGTGCTGTTTGCCAGCGGGCGCGCTATGCAGCGTTTTCTTGAGCATGTGACCGATCTGCGCCTGTTGTTGCTGGTACAGGGCGATCAACCGCGTTATCGTCTGGTGGAGCTGCACCGTAAGCGAGTGGAAAGCGGTGAACGTAGCGTGCTGGTTGGCTTACAGTCTTTCGCCGAAGGCTTAGATTTGAAAGGCGAGTTGCTGACTCAGGTGCATATCCACAAAATTGCGTTTCCACCTATCGACAGCCCGGTGGTGATTACCGAAGGCGAGTGGCTGAAAAGCCTGAATCGTTATCCCTTTGAGGTGCAGAGTTTACCTGCGGCGTCGTTCAATTTGATCCAGCAGGTCGGGCGACTCATTCGTAGCCACGGCTGCTGGGGTGAAGTGGTTATTTATGACAAGCGTTTATTGACCAAAAACTATGGTAAGCGTTTACTGAATGCGTTACCCATTTTTCCTATAGAGCAACCTGCTGTGCCAGACGTTATAGTAAAACCAAAAGAAAAAGCGAAACCCACGCGCCGTCGGCGGCGTTAACGATGTGAGCAACAGGCAAGGAGTTTTCGATGGATTACCGCAAAATCATTAAAGAGATTGGGCGAGGAAAAAATCACGCGCGTGACCTGGACCAGGATACCGCTCGCGGACTGTATACCCACATGTTGAATGGCGACGTGCCCGATCTTGAGATGGGCGGCGTATTAATTGCGCTGCGTATCAAAGGGGAAGGGGAAGCGGAGATGCTCGGTTTTTATGAGGCGATGCAAAACCATACTATTCGTCTGACACCGCCTGTCGCCAAACCCATGCCAATTGTTATTCCTTCCTACAACGGGGCGCGTAAGCAGGCGAACCTGACCCCGCTGCTGGCCATTTTGCTGCATAAGCTGGGCTTCCCGGTGGTGGTACACGGTGTCAGTGAGGATCCGACTCGCGTACTGACGGAAACCATTTTTGAACTGCTGGGCATTGCGCCAACGCTGCATGCCGGGCAGGCACAGGCAAAATTGGATGGACATGAGCCGGTGTTTATCCCGGTGAGTGCCTTATGCCCTCCACTGGAGAAACAGCTGGCGATGCGCTGGCGGATGGGCGTACGCAACAGTGCGCATACGCTGGCGAAATTAGCCACGCCGTTTGCTGAGGACGTTGCGCTGCGCCTTTCCAGTGTTTCGCACCCGGAATATGTGTCGCGGGTGGCGAAATTCTTTGGCGATATCGGGGGGCGTGGCCTGCTGATGCATGGTACGGAAGGTGAAGTGTATGCCAACCCTCAGCGTTGCCCACAGATAAGCTTGATAGACTATTCCGGCGTTCGGGTATTGCAGGACAGGCAGAGTGATATGCCGGACGAGCCGGTGCCATTGCCAGTGGCAAAAGATCCTGAAACAACGGCTCGCTGGATTGAGCGTTGTCTTGCCGGAAGCGAGCCGATACCGGCCTCGTTGAAAATTCAGATGGCGTGCTGCCTGGTGGCAACCGGCGAAGTCGGGACGCTGGCTGAAGGGGTTACCCGCGTCGAACAATGCTTCTGATTATCTGACTCTTCCGACGGGTCGTTGCCTGACCCGTCGGCTCTTCCCCCTTCCTGTAACGTGAAATTTCTGCACGTTTATTGATCTCCTGGTCATCGTGGCGCAGCATAGTTTGTTGAAAAATAAGAAACACAACAAACACGCAACATAACAGGAGATAACAATGAACAGTGGACATCGCTTCCATGTGCCAACGTTGCACGCTTTTATTCAGGCCGTTTTCCGCCAAATGGGAAGCGTTGAGCAAGAAGCGCGACTGGTTGCCGATCATCTGATTGCCGCGAACCTGGCCGGACATGACTCTCACGGTATTGGGATGATCCCAAGCTATATCCGCTCGTTCTCTCAGGGGCATTTGCAGATCAACCGTCATGCGAAAGTGGTGAAAGATGCGGGGGCAGTGATCACGCTTGATGGCGATTGTGCATTTGGTCAGGTGGCAGCGCATGAAGCCATCACGCTGGGTATTGAAAAAGCACGCCAGTACGGTATTGCAGCTGTGGCGCTACATAACTCTCATCATATCGGGCGAATTGGCTACTGGGCGGAGCAATGTGCGGAAGCGGGTTTTGTCTCTGTTCACTTTGTGAATGTGGTGGGGATTCCGATGGTCGCACCATTTAATGGTCGTGATAGTCGTTTTGGCACCAACCCCTTCTGCGTTGTTTTTCCGCGTAAAAATGCCTTCCCGCTGCTGCTGGACTACGCTACCAGCGCCATTGCCTTCGGAAAAACGCGCGTGGCATGGCATAAAGGGGAGCCGGTTGCAGCGGGATGCCTGATCGATGCTGATGGTGTACCGACCACCGATCCGGCTGTCATGCAGGTTTCGCCGCTTGGGTCGCTACTGACTTTCGCCCAGCACAAGGGCTATGCGCTGGCAGCAATGTGCGAAATCATGGGTGGTGCACTTTCTGGTGGTAAAACAACGCACAAAGAAAGTTTACAGGATAGCGCTGACGCCATTATTAACTGCATGACGACTATCATTATTAACCCGGAATTATTTGGCGCACCGGACTGCGATAATCAGGTTTCGGCCTTTGCTGAATGGGTAAAAGCGTCGCCGCATGCTGAGGATGCGCCCATTCTGTTACCGGGTGAGTGGGAGGTGAATACCCGTCAGGAGCGACTGGCTCAGGGGATCCCGCTTGACGCCGGAAGCTGGCAGGCTATTTGCGAAGCGGCACAGCAAATAGGCATGTCGGATGCCGTGTTGCAGGAATTCCGTCAACAACTGGAACAGTAGGCAAAAAAAAGCCCGTCCAGTGACGGACGGGCAAACAAAGGGTAACAAACAGGGTCAATGAGGGTTGGAGCATTGGGTACTACAAAAATTCTGTTGGTTATTTGTAGATAACCGCGGTGCCGCTCATTTTGTCTTTGCCGACAGCGGACGTGATGCTGTAACCACTAGCGCCTGCGGCAGCAGCTTTTTCAGCCAGTTTTGCTTCCAGGCCATCCAGCGTACTGGCACCATCAGCGGATACCACACCAATTTTATTCATGCTTTGTGCCTGGGTTGAAGTAACCGGCTCGGCAGCAAAAGCGCCAAATGACAGGGTAGAGAGGGCGATGGCGGCAACAGCATATTTGATATTTTTCATGATTAATCTCTCGCAGGTTGTTCTGTTAGTCAGTTGTTTTGTTAAGTAGACGTTGTTCTGTCGATGTGAGAAGTATCACGCTTTTTTATGTGAGAGAAAATCGAATAGAATTGACGGCATCCATCAAATAAATTGAATGACAAATAACTTATTGAATATTAATAAATTAGAAGGGGAGATTTACAGTTCTTGCCATTGCACTTTACAGAGAAAGTCTGGACGGCACATTTTGCTACACAGTGTGTGAAAAACCGTGCTCGTAAAGTAAATCGTATGCGCTGAAACTTTCGGTAAAGATAGGTCAACGTAGCTGGCTGTCTTTCGAACCTCTGCGATTATATCCTGAGAAAGCCGAATTATGTGAATCTTTGTCCTGCTGGCAGGTGATGCATAAGCGCACGCCAGGAACGGCCTCACGTCTGGCCTGAGGGATAGGATCACCACATTCCTCACACTCATAAAGACTTTCTCCCGTGGGTAATTCACCCCGGGCGCGGGCAACAGCATCTTCAATAGTATTGTTGATCTGTTCGTTTACCGCGTCGTCATTTGCCCATCCGGATGCCATATATGCCTCCCCATAGTCGGTATACAAATAAGTATAGCGAATGCTATGGGTGAAAAACGACCATCAGGGAGACGTATCAGATTTCGGACCATTCACGCAGCAGGTTATGGTAGAGATTGAGCAAGGAAAGGATCTCTGTGTTTTCTCCATGGCGTGACTTCAGGGACTGGATGTTTTTATCCAGTTCAAAGAGCATTGCGCGTTTTTTATCATCACGGATCATAGACTGGATCCACATAAATGAAGCGACGCGAATGCCGCGAGTGACCGGCGTTACACAATGCAGGCTGCTGGAGGGGTAGAGAACCAGATCGCCTGCCGGGAGCTTCACCGCGTGTTGACCGTAGGTGTCATTCACCAGCAGTTCTCCACCTTCGTAACTGTCGGGATCGCTTAAGAATAAGGTGGCAGACAGATCTGTACGCATCCAGCCGTTTTCCGGGTGACTGCGTACCGCACCATCGACGTGAAAACCGTAAGTTTCGTTGTTCTGATAGCGATTGAACAGCGGAGTTGAAAGTGTTTTTGGCAGTGCAGCGGCAAAGAAAAGCGCGTTGTTGTTAACGGCGTTCTGCACTGCTTGTTGCAATGCTGCATAGCGTTCGTCGCGTGTATCAACCTGTTGGTTATTCTTAACCTGCGCCCCCTGAGCGCCCGTGGTTACGCGGCCATCAACCCACCCTGTGGTGCTCAGTTGTTCGCGAAACCAGGTTACATCCTGCGCCGACAGGATGCCGGGAATGTGGTACATCATTAGTGTCTCTCCTGAGAGTGGGGCTTGCGCCCCACGTAATGGATCAGAAATGCATGTTGGCGGTGAGCAGGAAGGTTCTTGGTTCACCTGGATGGTAACGGTATCCGCTCTTGTTGATTGAGGATACGTAATCGGTATCGAACAGGTTGTAGACGTTCAACTGGAAGTCGAGATTGCGGTTCACTCGGTAACCCAGCTTGGCGTCGGCTACCCAGTACCCTTCGGTATAGGATGGTGTACCCACCGCACCGTCAGAGCCGCGATGCATGCTGCCAACGTAGCGTGCGCCTGCGCCTACGGAAACATCATCAGTGGCCTGATACTGGCTCCACAGCGTGAACGCATGTTCCGGAGTATACGGCAGCGAGGATGAGCCATCCTGGGCAACATCTTTACCGTTGTGCACCGTAGCACGCTGCTGGGTATAACCCCCAATCACCTGCCATGCAGGAGTGATATTACCTGCGACAGAGAGTTCGTACCCTTCAACACGTTTCTTTCCGTACTGGGACCAGGTCCCGTCGTCATTCTGTTCAACTTCGTTCTCAATATCCGTGCGGAAAATCGCTGCGGTTAACAGCAGACGTTTATCCAGTACTTCCCACTTGGTGCCGATCTCGCTGGTTTTCGCTTTTTGCGGTTTGAAGTCGGTACGGTTTGCGCTGTTACCTGTTCCGCTCTGGGCAAGGGCAAAGTTGCTGCCGCCCGGCGGTTGCTGAGAAACGGCGTAGTTAATGTAAACGTTGCCGTTATCGGTCAGATGATAAAGCGCACCGGCTTTCCAGTTCACCAGATTATCTGACTTTGCGGTATCAATGGTGGTGACTGGTGACCCTTTAGCTACCCCTGCCGGGCACGCAACTGCGCCACGACCAGAAGCGCCGCATGCAGTCGCGCTGTCATACTCGGTACGATAATTATCCAGTCGGATACCGCCGTTCAGTTCGATATCACGGGTAATTTGCAGGGTGTCGAAGGCGTAAATGCCGAAGGTGTCAGTCTGACCGTTGGCGTTTGCGCCATTGCGGGACAATCCGCCCAGGTTCACGTTGCTGTTGGGATGGTAAATATTAACCGGTGGAGGCGTGAGTGGAACCAGGCCGTAGTTGGTCTGTGTTTCGCGCGTCAACTCTACGCCAGTGCTGATGTCATGCCCGACAGAGCCGGTATAAAATTTTGAGGTCAGGTTAGTCTGGTTAGTCAGGATCTTATTGCTGACATCTTTGGTATTCGACAGGCGTGACCAGGTCCATGTATCGACGCTGCTGGTCGGTTGCGTAATGTTTGACGCACCACCCATTACCGCAGTCATCAGGTAATCCTGTTTAATACGTGACCAGCGCGTGGTGTTACGAATGGTTGTGCTGTCGTTCAGATCATGCTCAAACCGCATAGTCGCGGTGTCGGTCGTCGAGTCGTCGTAATCTGAGTCGGTACCGTAGAAATTATTTGTATCCACTTTCCCGGAATGGTTCAGGGCGGAAGTCCCTGCAGAAGGCGCAGAGTAGCCCGGCAGACCAATTGTGGGAATGCCTCCGTCTGGTGTGTTGTGCTGGGTGACATGCAGATAGTTCAGGTAAAGTCGATTTTCGGTGCCTAGCCCAAAGGCGATAGATGGGGCAACGCCATAGCGCTCGTTTTTAATGTTATCGCGTCCGGCATCGTGCGTTTTTTCGCCCATCAGATTTAAACGTGCCGCAGTGGTGTCACCGATGACCTGGTTAATGTCAAGCGTACCCCGACGGAACCAGGCGCTGCCTACGCTGGCAGACGCATCAATTCCAGAGTCGGTGCGCGGCTGTTTGCTGATCATATTGATAGAGCCGGTTGGCGCGCTGCGACCATAATCGGTACCGGAAGGGCCCTTAATCACTTCAACTTGTTCGGTGTTAAAAGTATCGCGTGTGACGCTACCGATATCACGAACACCGTCAATATAAATGCTGTTTGACGTATCAGCTCCGCGCATATAAACAGCGTCACCGGTGGTGGAGTTTCCGTTTTCACCGGCGAAAAATGCGCCCACACCCGGTACGTTTTTCAGCGCATCGGTCAGATTTGTTGCCCCTTGATCCTTGATAACCTGCTCAGAAATTACCGTCATGGTGCGTGTGGTATCCGCAATCGGACGAGAAAATTTCGGATCGGCAGACTGCGTAGGGGCATACAGCGATGGCTTAGCCGCTTCTACAACCAGCGTATCTTCCTGTTTCTTATCTTGATCACCCGCGGCGACAGCCTGAGCTACCGGAGTCAGGCTAATGCACAACCCGGCAAAAAAGGTGAGGGAGTGAAAACTACTGGACGGCAAATTGCGATTTTTATCCATATTAATGAGTAACTTATTATTTTTTGAGTAGAAGGTTTCACTCATGCGAAGGGACATCTCTGTGGATGTTGTGCCCTGCAGGTCTCGCCGGAATGAAAGATGTAATTGATAATGATTTTGATTAGCATTGCTAATCAGTGCAGCTTTTTAGCATTCATTAATTCAAAAATAAATACATTTATTTACATTGGATTCAAAATTCCAACATGATGGTCACATTTTGTGCGGGTAGTGGTGAGAACATCAAAAAGAAAACTGCATTCAGGGCGAATGCAGTTGAGCTGAGGGTGAGTTACTTATAGATAGTTGCTGTACCATACATCTGGTTTTTGCCGCCAGCAGAATTAACCACAAAGCCTTTTGCGCCTTGCTCCTTCGCTTTTTCCGCTAACTTATCTTCAAGATCGCTCAGGTTGGACGCCCCTGTAGCGGATACTGTGCCGGAAGCCTGTAGTGGACCGGTGGCAGGACTGGTGATGGGCTGTGCAGCAAAAGAAGCAAATGTCATGCCGGTGAGTACGGTAGCGGCAAGTAATGTGAGGCATTTTTTCATGATGATATCCTCTGAGAAACAACAGGTAGTACCTGATAAGTTTAGGACGTCATCACATGACAATTAACGCAAAAAATTGATGTTGAACTGCGCATTTTTTGAACAACTCATTTTGTGTTAATCAGCGCTATACCCTAATTAATTCGAGATTCCCTGTTGTGTGTGTTTACCACTTAGCGTTATGCGGGTATCTTACGCCGCTGTTAAAAGGAGAAAGCTATGCCCCCCCAGAAACCGGGATTACACCCACGAAACCGCCACAATGGCCGTTATGATCTTGCGACTTTATGCCAGGTTACGCCCGAACTGACGCAATTTCTCACCCTTACACCGGGTGGTGAGCAGAGCGTTGATTTCGCGAATCCCCAGGCTGTGAAGGCGCTGAACAAAGCATTGCTGGCACATTATTATGCGGTGGCAAACTGGGATATTCCGCAAGGTTTCCTGTGTCCGCCAGTGCCGGGGCGTGCGGATTACATTCATCATCTGGCCGATCTACTGGGGGAAACGACGGGAACTATTCCTGCCAATGCGAGCGTGCTGGATGTCGGGGTGGGGGCAAACTGTATTTATCCGCTTATCGGCGTGCATGAATATGGCTGGCGATTTACCGGTAGTGAGACCAGTGACGAAGCGTTTAGTAGCGCACAGGCGATCATCAACGCTAACCCTGGGTTAACCCGGGCTATCCGTTTGCGTCGTCAGAAAGATGCGTCGGCTATCTTCACCGGTATTATTCATAAAAATGAACAGTACGAAGCCACGCTTTGCAATCCGCCATTCCACGATTCTGCAGCCTCCGCCCGTGCAGGAAGCGAGCGCAAACGCCGCAATCTGGGGCAGGACAAAGATGATGCGCTGAACTTTGGCGGACAGCAGCAGGAGCTGTGGTGTGAAGGCGGTGAAGTGGCATTCATCAAGAAAATGATCGCTGAAAGCCAGACCTTTGGTCGGCAGGTCATGTGGTTCACAACGCTGGTATCGCGCGGTGAAAATTTGCCACCGCTGTATCATGCGTTAACGGACGCAGGTGCGGTGAAAGTGGTTAAAAAAGAGATGGCCCAGGGGCAAAAGCAGAGTCGCTTTATTGCCTGGACCTTTATGGATAACGATCAGCGCCGACGTTTTATGACGCGTAAACGCTAAATCGTAGGCTCAGTTGGCGGCAGTTGCCCACCGGACTGCGTTGAGCTATTTCCCGGTGCAGGCAGTACCTGATAGGTCTGCACCGGCGCGCGAACATTGGCCAGATCAAAATATTTTTTCACCTGACTGTCGAGCGCGAAACGCACGGTCCATTGCTTCAGCGGTAGTGTGGTAAAGGAGACCCGTAGCGTAAACGCCGTATTCGTTAAGCCGACAATTCCGGCGAATGACGGCTCACCGATGATGAGTCCCCGGATATCCTCCATGCCCATCACAGCGGCGACTGCATCTTTTAGCGCCTGATTGGCTTTATCAGCATCCTCATGCCGGTCAACGTCGTAATTGGCGACTACTGACCCAATCCCCCGCACGAAGTTGGCGAAGGTCGTTATCGAAGACCAGGGGATGATATGGTACGCCCCGGTGTCCTGCCGCACGCCTACCGAGCGAATAGACATGCGCTCAACCGTACCGGTTAACGGACCGATGGTAACTAAATCACCGGTGTTCATACCGTTTTCGAACTGGATAAAAATCCCGGTAATAATGTCTTTCACCAGCGTCTGTGAGCCGAAAGAAATCGCCAGACCCAGTGCACCTGCGCCCGCCAGTAACGGAGCGATATTGACGCCAATTTCTGACAGTACGATCATAATGGTGATAGTGCTGATAATCACCGCCAGCGCGTTGCGAAACAGTGTGAGCAGAGTTCGGGTTCGTGCGCTGGGTAACGGGCGGCCATGAATATCCGATGCCAGTCGGTTTTCAATCAGGCTGGCGAGGATCGTCCAGCCGATGGCGGAGAAGAATAATATCAGCGCGATGCGGATCAGGATATCAACCGTTTTTTCTCCCGCGCCGTAATGCAGCCAGTTCCAGAAATCGAACAGACCCCAGGCATTAAGTAGCAGCATTACCGCAACGCAGACGGTCAGGATCCGCGCAACGCTTAACGCCGTCGACAACCAGCCATTGAGTCGTTTTTGTAGTTCCGGATAGCTGCGTTGGGTGTGTGGCGATAGCGTAATCGTTTTGGCTATCCAGCGGGAGAACATACCGGATACAAACGCCGCAATACCGATAATCACCAGGCTGCGTAGCGTCGCGCCCATCATAAATTTCAGGCTGTTGCCTGGATCAAACAGTGAAAAGAAAAACAGCACAATAAAATAAGCACTGGCCAGCCAGTGCCAGACAAGCGCAAAGGCGCGGATAAACAGGCTAAAAAAAGCCAGCGAGCGCTCCGCCAGATTCTGCAAATGCTGTGTTATCTCTTTCTTGTTCCTGAAAATCAGATACAGCGCCCACAGCGTGATACATAACATGATGATAACGTTAGCCATGGCGCCGACCTGCACATTGACCTGATTAGAAATGATGGGAACCGCCACGATAAGTCCATAGCCAATCAGACTGCTTAATGAACTCAGACGCCGATTCCAGTAGCGTGCGCCCGCATCCTGAATGTTGAAGGGGCGTAGTTCTGCCACTGTCGGGCAAAATATCAGGCGCAGAATAGCCTTGAAAAACTCAATCAGCGCGAAAGCATTGAGAAACAAGCTTTGCTGGAAAGCGATGGTACGGCTACCGGCGTTCATTCTGTCACTCAGTATCTGTCCGATAAACAGCGTGAGCGCCAGCAGTAGTAAATCAATGATAAACGCGCCGATGATCATTGCGGGAAGTTGTAGCCAATTGCTGCGTTCGCGGTTTTTCCGCCGCGCCCATTGCCCCATTTTTCGATATAACGGCAACGCACACAGGCGTATCAGCCAGTAAAATCCGAATACCGAAACAGCCAGCATTAAAAAATGGGTCAGGGCATTGGTGAACGTTTGCGAATTAAAGGTTTTATGCGGCGCATCAGTGATGTTGCGATAAAGCTGAGCAAAGCGGCCGGAGAGAGCTTCACCGTAATGACGGCTGATATCAGTAACGTTTTCCAGAACTGTTTTTTCTTCAGTCAGTGTGGGTGGGACGATAGTTGGTACGGGATCGGGAGGAGGAGTTGCCGCGACTTTTCGCAACTGGCCAATCAACTCCTGACGGGAAGCTTCATTCTCCAGAACGTCTGCCAGCGCACCGTAGGCGGCTTTCTTTTGTTCAACGTCAGGTTCAGGCGCTGGTTCTGTTTGTGGGCTGGTGGACGCTGTTGACGTCACACCGGGTATTGTCACCGCCTGAGCCGGGACGCTCAGCAGACAAAAGAAGATGAACAGGATCCACCGCATGACTCCTCCCATGAGAAAAGAAATTCAAAAGGATAAGTATAGATGTCAGTGCGGGAGAAAATTGAAATGAGAGGATTCTGGTGTAGAACCTCCCTTCGGGGAAGGGAGGTATTTGTATCAGGAAACGTGCTGTAAAAATTCCTGCAAACGCTGGCTTGGCGGATTTTCAATCAGAGCTTGCGGATTACCATCTTCAGCAATACGGCCCTTATCAATGAAAATCAGACGTGAGGCCACTTTTTCGGCAAAGCCGATTTCGTGGGTCACAATCACCATCGTCATACCTTCTTCCGCCAGATCCTGCATGACCTTCAATACTTCGTGACGCAGTTCCGGGTCAAGTGCTGAAGTCGGCTCATCGAACAGCATCATTTTCGGCTTCACCGCCAGTGCGCGGGCGATAGCTACGCGCTGCTGCTGACCGCCGGAAAGCTCAGAAGGATAGTGATGAGCACGCTCGGCCAGACCAACTTTCGCTAATAATTCTTTGGCCTGTTTCTCTGCCTGCTCTTTCGTCGCTCCACGTACGCGCAGTGGACCAAACATGACGTTTTCCAGTGCCGTCAGGTGTGGGAAAAGGTAGAACTGCTGGAACACCATTCCCGCTTCCTGGCGGATCAATCGTTCGTCTACCTTCGGGTCATTTACCTTCAGGCCATCGACGATCAGTTCACCCGAGGTGATTTCTTCCAGCTTGTTAATGCAGCGTAGTAGCGTGGATTTACCAGAGCCGGAAGGCCCGATAATCACCACCACTTCACCCTGACCAATATTCAGATCAATGTTATGCAGCACCTGGGTTGGGCCAAAATGCTTAGAGACGTTTTTAAATTCAATCACAGGATTTTCATCCTTCTTTCCAGACGACGCAGAATGAAGCTCAGCACCAGCGTAATGATCAGATAGAACACCGCGACGGCGCTCCAGATTTCCAGTGCGCGGAAGTTACCGGCAATGATTTCCTGACCCTGACGGGTAAGTTCAGCGACACCAATGACAATAAACAACGAAGTATCTTTGATACTGATGATCCACTGGTTGCCCAACGGTGGCAGCATACGACGCAGTGCGAGAGGTAAAATAACGTGGCGAATGGTCTCAGTACGTGAGAGGCCAAGCGCCAGTCCAGCTTCGCTGAAGCCTTTATGGATTGAGAGTACCGCGCCGCGCGTGATTTCCGCGATGTAGGCCCCTGAGTTAATCATGATGGTGACAACGGCGGCGCTGAAGGGATCAATACGCAAGTCGTTAAACGCCATTGGCAGGGCGAAGTAGATAAACATCACCTGTACGACGATCGGCGTACCGCGGATGACTTCGATAAAGACCAGCGCAACGTGGTTGGCAATCCAACCTCCGAAGGTACGCGCAAATCCCGCTGCTAGTCCGATGATCAGACCGCCTGCCAGACCGAGGACCGAAATCCACAGGGTCATTTTGGCGCCTTCTATCAAAAGCGGAATGGCGGGCCAGATGGCACTCCAGTCAAACTGCATATGTCGTTCCTGTTACCGTGGTGAAAATATTCAAACAGCCAGCAGTGTCGGATTATCCGACCTGGGGCCAAAACGTAGGCCCGGTATGCGTAAGTGCTACCGGGCTCGACGAGCCGATGTTCAGGCTGTTTTATTTAGGTTCAGTACCGAACCATTTTTTGTAGATTTCGTTATAGGTGCCGTTTTCACGCAGTGTTTTCAGCGCACCGTTTACCTTCTCACGCAGTTCGTCGCTGCCTTTCGGGAAGGCGATACCGTACTGTTGGGCTTCCAGAGAGTCGCCTACAGCTTTGAACTGGCCATTACCCGCGGTTTTGATAAAGTAAAGAATGTTTGGTGTATCGTGCAGTACTGCATCTGCGCGATTTGTACCCAGTTCCATATATGCGTTATCGATGTTCGGGAACTGACGCAGATCTTTGGTTTTAATGTTCGCTTTCGCGTAATCCACTGAACCGGTGCCGCTCTTCACTGCAACGACTTTACCATCCAGATCTTTCACGCTTTTCACGTCGTTATTGTTTGCTTTAACCATCACTAACAGACCGCTTTTGTAGTAGCCGTCAGAGAAGTCGATCGCTTTTTTACGTTCTTCGGTGATGGTGATACCAGCCAGAGCCAAATCGATATTTTTGGTTTGCAGCGCCGGGATGATGCCGCTGAAATCCATAGGTTTCAGTTCATAATCCAGCTTCAGTTCTTTAGCTACGGCAGCCCACAGATCCACATCAAAACCAACGTATTTATCACCTTGTTTAAACTCAAATGGAACAAAGGCGGTGTCGGTTGCGACAACGAGTTTCTTATCCGCGGCATGAGATGACACCGCAAAAGCCAGGGTAAGTGCAGCCAGTGAAACTTTAAATACAGACTTCATAGCATTTCCTTTTATATCCACGGGGCGATCCCCTGCGAGAGCTTAAAACGTAATGAAAAAATCGTGCCAGTTTTGCAACTTATTGTTTTAAAAAGGAGACCTTTCGTTTTACTGCACAATAAGTAAGGCAATGCTGGTGATTTGCACCGTTTCGGGGCACTGATTTGGTGCATGAATAGTGCAGTACAAACGGTATGACTATTTAGCGTAAAAATTGTAGATAAAACAATCTTTCGTTAACGATTGTGTGAGGTGATTATTACAAATATTTTACTTTGAAGTGACGAACGATCAATGTTGTGCACCATAAAAGTGCAAAACCCCCGCGGGAGCGAGGGTGTTATAGGGAATACTTATGACAGTTATTATTCGATGTTAGCTTCGATAAACCACAGGAATTTGTCGAGATCGCGTGATGCTGCTGTAAAGATATCGGCAGTATCTTCGTCTTTTGCTTCGTTAATGGCTTTACGCACGCTGTTAGCGACCACGGCATAACGTTCGGCCAGCTCTTTTAAGTGATCCTGAACGCTGTGGATGTCCAGCGGATAGCTTTTCAGTGACGTTTTGCTGTTAATTACCTGCGTTGTACCCAGTGCAACACCGCCCAGCTGTACGGCGCGCTCAGCCATGGTATCAAGGTGATCGGTTAGCGCAGTACGGAAGCCATCGAGCATTTCATGTACGGCAATAAAATTGGCACCGCGCATATTCCAGTGAGCCTGTTTAGTGATGAGTGACAGGTCGATGAACTGGATCACCTGCTGATTCAACAGCTCCACAGTAGCTTTTTTATCACTGTCGGATACATCGTTGCGGGTATAAAGGAGAGTGGATGCTTTTGTTTTTACCAGTTTTGCGGTAGTCATAATTTCATATCCTCTTGATATTTACGTCCCAGGTCATTCAACGGGAGTAAGTATAGACCTTATTTTGGATTTATTTTTCTGGCCTTACCTATCACTTTAATAGTGGAGAGCGAGGTGAATATAAAATGTTCAATAAAATCATTTGGATATATTGTTATTGTGTCAGTATCGGATATTTATTTTGCGTGCATCTGATGCAGATGAATATGATTATGAGAATGGATTAAGTGTAAGAATAATAATTACTGCGATAAACAGCAGGATATTCTGCATGGTTATGCAAACCATGCAGAATAATGGAAGGTTATTTAACGTCTAGTTCCTTAATTTGTGGCTCTCTGCGGATGGTAAGTGTCGACCCCATTGAGGCGGCAATGATTGCCCCTAAGGCCAGCGTCTGTACCATCGTCAGCGTTTCTCCAAGGAAAATCATCCCGGAAACGGCGGCCAGCGCGGGTTCCATGCTCATTAACGTACCAAAGGTACGCGTCGGTAATCGGGTCAACGCGATCATCTCCAGTGAGTAGGGAAGGGCCGTGGAGAGAACAGCCACCGCCAAACCTAGCGGGAGTATTGACCAGTGCCACAGCGCATCTCCAGCCTGCATCACGCCAATCGGAACAAAAATGAGTGCTGCTATCAATGAACCTACCGCCACGGTTGCAGGTCCATGTTCTTCGCCGGCCCGCTGCCCAGTCAGAATATAGACAGCCCAGCAGGCGCCAGCACCCAGAGCAAGCGCAGCACCGGTTAAGTCAACGTGTGATACGTCCTGGCCCAGCGGCAACAGGAACCAGAGTCCGAGTACGGCCAGCGCAACCCAAATAAAATCAACGGGACGTCGGGAAGAGAACAGCGCCACCGCGAGCGGTCCGGTAAATTCCAGTGCCACGGCAATACCCAACGGCACGGTCTGAATTGACAGGTAGAAAAGATAGTTCATCCCGCCTAGTGACAGGCCATAAAACAGCAGAGGAAGACGCTGTTCTTTTGCAAATCGTAAACGCCAGGGTTTAAAGAATGCGATGAGGATTATCGTTCCCAGTGCAAGACGCAGCGCGGTAACACCAGGCGCGCCGACAAGGGGGAACAGTGATTTCGCCAGCGATGCTCCGCTTTGAATGGAGGACATAGCAATAAGCAAAACCAAAATAGGCAACCATACTGGCGCTTTACGTGACGACCCCGGCATCCTTTCTCCTGTCAAATGATGTTAATACACCTGCTCCTGCGGGCCGCCTCTGTTGGACTGCGGCCTGGATGAGTTTGTGTATAGAAAAGTAAAAGAGCGAGTGTAATGGAAATACGCTCAGCTGGTTGAGTATTCGTTGAAAAAAAAATTACTGAGATCCGTACAATGGCATGAAAATGATGGATTAATAATCTGCGTGATTAGGAATCATCTGGATGAATGTGCCATGTTGTGCGCGCAATAATGGCATAATTCGTTGGAAAAGTGATGTTAATTGAAAGAGATAGCGGTGTTTTGAAACGTTCTGTTACATGAAAAGCCTCGTTAGACATCGCTAATCGCAAAGAGTTTCCCATCAATTTTTGGTATATTTAAAACTTAGGATTTACTTGAAGCACATTTGAGGTGGTTATGAAAAAAATTGCATGTCTTTCAGCACTGGCCGCTGTTCTGGCTTTCTCCGCAGGTACCGCTGTAGCTGCTACTTCTACCGTTACCGGTGGTTACGCTCAGAGCGATGCTCAGGGCGCAGCGAACAAAATGAACGGTTTTAACCTGAAGTATCGCTACGAGCAGGACAACAGCCCGCTGGGCGTAATCGGTTCCTTCACTTACACTGAAAAAGATCGTACCGACGCTTCTGGCGACTACAACAAAACTCAGTACTACGGCATCACTGCTGGTCCTGCGTACCGTCTGAATGACTGGGCGAGCATCTACGGTGTTGTAGGTGTTGGTTACGGTAAATTCCAGGATGCAGCAACTCCTGCTGACAACCACACCACCAGCGACTACGGTTTCTCTTACGGTGCCGGTGTGCAGTTCAACCCGATCGAAAACGTTGCTCTGGACTTCTCTTACGAGCAGAGCCGTATTCGTAGCGTTGACGTAGGTACCTGGATCGCGGGTGTTGGTTACCGCTTCTAATCACTTCGGTGATATAAAAAATCCGCCTCTTGGGGCGGATTTTTTTTGCGTGCGGTTCTGGATGCTAGCGTGATTTTGTCTCGAAAATGTCGGTACCCAGATGGTTGTAATCTACCTTCTGCAATTTGAAGTTGGTGATGTAAACCGGCCCGGCTTTTTTCTCTGAGATAAAACGGTAGCTGTTGGTAATTTCCTTCGCACTGATCCCTGTCCACTGAGAGAAGAAACTCAAGAAATCATTCGCGGAGCGACGGGCTTTAATCACCCGATGTGCTTTATCATCGCTGGACAGTACCATAAAAGGAACCTGGAAGTTCTGCTGGAACTGATCGTCATGTGCCAGATACTGCACCTCTTTTCCACGTTCTTTAAAGGCCAGTCCATGATCGGAGAAATAGACCATCGAGAAGCTACCCCCGCTGTTACGTAGCTGATCGTAAAGCTGGCGCAGCAGGTCATCCGTTTGCGTCATGGTGTACAGATAACAGGAGGTCTCTTTCGACTGGACGAATGTTTCGTACTTCCCTTGTGTACGATCGCAGGCCTGCGGATGTGAACCCATTAAATGCAGCACAATCAGTTGTGGCTGGGTGCGCTCGGTTGCCAATACCTGAGCGGTCATCTTCAACAGCGCTTCATCACGGGTGTTTTTATCGGCTTCGAAGTCACCGTTTTTGAGGAAATGTACTTCGTCGGCCCGCTTCGCGATGCTTGCTATCGCTGTATCATATTCTCCAATCTGCCCCTGATTAGAGAACCACCATGTCTGGAAGCCAGCGCGGTTAGCCAGGGTGACAAAGTTGTCCTGGAACTGAGGCTTATTATCGACCACCCGATTCAGTGTTAAGCCAAGTGACTTCTGCGTTGAACCGCTCGCGGCAATGTAATCGGCAAAGATATAGCCATTAACGCTACTGGCAAATGGGGTATTATCCCAGTGACCGCCAAACGCACCTAGCGCATCGCGTCGGGCGCTCTCACCAATCACCACGACATAGGTATGGTATTTGGGTTTTACCCCTGTCACTGTCCAGCTATCTTTGACGCTTGCCAGTTTCGCCATCCTCTCCTGCTCATCGAGCACTTCGTTGTTGTTAACGATGACGTCTTTAGCAAAACGAAATACCGGGTAGCCAGTGTCTTTCAGTTTAAATACACCACCCCAGGCCAGGTTTTGCACGGGAGTAACAAAGAACGCCACGATGCTAAACAGCAAGCACAGGCTATCGAGCTTATTCCAGCGTGGTCTGTTCATCTCTTTTTTACGGCGAACGGCGATAACGCCAAGCGCAAAAATAAATACCCCAACCAGGTAGTTGTACCAGGGGAAGATCGTCAGGATCTCGGTGGACTCTTCCATGTTGGTCGAGTGCAGCGCCAGCAAGGTATTAAAGTTTGGCGAGCCGTAAGCCTGGCCGAACGGAAAGTACATCGCCGCAATCAATGAGCAAATGCCAATCAGCACTTTCTGCGTGCGCGGCGCATAACGCCAAAGTAGCAGCAATATACAGGTAAAAGCGGCGCTATAGAGCAGGCTAAGCGGGTAGCCCAGTGCAAGGTTGATCAGCAGAGACTGTAAGAAATAAAGGCCAGTCCACGGGCTAATAGCCCGGCTACGAGCAATAAGTGAGTCTTTGAGGGTTAAATTCATATGCCACTGTTGCAAAAACGCCATGTGCTTACCCTGGCGCAAAGGGTCATTGCCTGCCTGAGAGAGCGAGAAGAGGGATGAGGTCCGCATCTGCGAGCCGCAATATACGCAGGGCTGCGAAAAGATAGAGTGTGCGCAGGAGAAGGTCAACTACTACAAAGAAATTGTTTTGGGATGGCAGTGGCAAAACGGACAAAAAGAAGGGTTATTGGGGCGTAATCTGTCACCGTAACTACGTTACAGCAGGAAAATGAAGCGGCGTACCGCGACGCCGCATTATTTACTTGAAGGTTTTTCCTGCTCTGGTTTGCTGTTAATCATGTCGCACAGCATAGAGATCAGCATCAACCGTACTTTAAAGGGAGAATGGCTAAACACGCGTATACACCTCTTGAATTCATTCATATGAACCTCCTGACTTCACGATCCCATCAGTCCTTGAGGGATGTCTTTATTATATACAGATATAGCACAGGCTATATTATATAGCTATTGCTAAAACGTTAATTTTTTGTGCCCACGCAACTCTGGTTTACAATGAGCGCTCTCTAATCAGATGCCGTTAACGCGTCACAGTAACGAGGAAGCAGAATGAGTCGTCGCGCAGGTACGCCAACAACAAAAAAAGTGACGCAATTGGTGAATGTTGAAGAACACGTTGAAGGGTTTCGCCAGGTCAGGGAGGCGCATCGACGCGAACTGATTGATGACTACGTTGAGCTGATTTCCGATCTCATTATCGAAGTCGGTGAAGCGCGCCAGGTGGATATGGCGGCACGTCTTGGGGTTTCCCAGCCCACCGTTGCCAAAATGCTGAAGCGCCTGGCGTCAGTAGGATTGATTGAAATGATCCCCTGGCGCGGTGTGTTTTTAACCGCAGAGGGCGAGAAACTGGCTCAGGAGAGTCGCGAGCGTCATCAGATTGTGGAAAATTTTCTGCTGATGTTAGGGATCAGTCCAGAAATTGCCCGTCGTGATGCGGAGGGCATGGAACACCACGTGAGCAAGGAAACGCTGGAGGCTTTTAGCCGGTTTACGCAACAACATGGAACAGGCTCTGAATGAGTTTTCCTTTACTACGCGCTTTGCAGCGTGATCGCTTTTTCCAGTTGCTAATCATCGTCGGGATTATTCTAAGTCTGTTGACGCCGTTTGCGCCCCGGAGCTGGCCGGGGGCAATTGACTGGCACACGATCATTACGCTCAGTGGTCTGATGCTACTCACCAAAGGCGTGGAGTTAAGCGGTTACTTTGACGTGTTAGGGCGAAAAATGACTCGCCGTTTCAACACGGAACGTCAGCTGGCAATATTTATGGTGCTGGCTGCGGCGTCACTGTCGACGTTTTTGACCAACGATGTTGCTTTATTTATTGTCGTTCCGCTGACGATTACCCTGAAAAAACTGTGCGCTATCCCGGTTAACCGCCTCATCATCTTTGAGGCGCTGGCGGTTAACGCCGGATCGTTGCTGACGCCGATAGGAAATCCGCAGAACATCCTGATGTGGGGACGCTCTGGCCTTTCATTTGCGGCGTTTACCTGGCAAATGGCACCGCTTGCTGGCGCCATGATGCTGACGCTGGTGGTGCTCTGCTGGTTCAGTTTTCCGCATAAAGCCTTGCATTATCATACCGGTACATCTGCGCCTGACTGGCAACCTCGGCTGGTGTGGAGTTGTCTGGTGTTCTATATCGTCTTTTTGACGGCTCTGGAATTGAAGCAGGAACTCTGGGGGCTGGCGATTGTGGCTGCGGGGTTCATGGTCCTGGCTCGTCGCGTGATACTCAGCGTGGACTGGACGTTATTGCTGGTGTTTATGGCGATGTTCATTGATGTACATTTGCTGACGCAATTACCCCTGTTGCAAGGGATAGCTAACCAGATTGGGGCGCTCTCAGCGCCGGGGCTATGGTTGACGGCAATCGGCTTGTCACAGTTTATCAGTAATGTTCCCGGTACGATTTTGCTGTTGAACTATGTGCAACCGACGCAGTTGCTGGCCTGGGCTGTTAATATTGGCGGTTTTGGCCTGTTGCAGGGATCGCTGGCGAATATTATTGCATTACGGATGGCAAACGACCGGCGTATCTGGTGGCGTTTTCATCTGTACTCGGTGCCGATGCTGATATGGGCGATGCTGGTAGGATATGGATTGTTGTTGCTGATGTGATAGCGGCAAAGAGGCAATAAAAAAGGCGGATGATTCATCCGCCTTTTTCGTTTCTGGTCTGCTTAGTTCAGACGAACCGGCATACCGGAACGGTTTTGTACTGCCTGCTCAACGACGGACTGATCAACATCAGACTGACCGGTGATGCTGGTAATGCTCTTGTTCAGGGTAATCGGAACAATTTCCCCGCCTTCGAACTGCGCTTCAGTGGTTGACAGTGGGTTATGCACCTCAATGTAACGGCTACCATCTGGTTCAGTGGTGGCTTTCACTGGTTCATCGATAAACTGTACGCGAGTGCCGACCGGAACATTTTCAAACAGGAATTTGATGTCTTCGTTACGCAGACGCACGCAGCCGTGGCTGACGCGTAGGCCGACGCCGAAGTTAGCGTTGGTCCCGTGGATAGCGTACAGACGACCGATATATAGTGCGTACAAGCCCATCGGGTTATCCGGGCCTGCAGGAACTACGGCTGGCAGCGGTTCACCCGCAGCGCGGTACTCAGCGTGCATTTTCGCCGTTGGCGTCCAGGTTGGACCCGCTTTCTTACGTTCCACTTTGGTGGTCCAGTTGATAGGCGTGTCTTTGCCTAACTGGCCGATACCAATTGGTAAAACGATCACGGTATTGGTGCCTTTTGGATAGTAGTACAGACGCATTTCAGCGCTGTTGATAACAATACCTTCATGTACGGTATCCGGCAGAATCAACTGCTGCGGAATGTTCAGTACGGTACCGCCTTTCGGCAGGAAGGTGTCCACGCCTGGGTTTGCTTCCAGCATGTTGGACAGACCCATCTGGTATTCAGCCGCATAATACTCCAGCGGTTGGGTATTACCTTCAGGGATGGTGATGACCTGGTTCTGGCCAATCAAGCGACTACCATCGGTAGGCAGCGGATACGTGACGGCTGAAGCGGTATTACAAAAACCAACTACCGCGAGCGCCGCCGCGAAAAGCGTTGTCAATTTCATATTCATTTTTGCGAGATTCTGAAGCCAAGCAGGCTAGTGGGTTGAGATTTATGTAGTGTTGGGCACGCATTATATGTGCATTCTGAGCAACAAGGAATTCGGATGTGTACTAAATCACATTTTTTTCCGTTTGCTTTCACTTTATCCCTTCAGCACGAAGGCGCGATCTTATTTTAGAGTTATGGCATAATAAGCGGTTTGTCACATATTTCTTTCAGGATACGCCAGTGTTAGTTTCCAGCAACGTCACCATGCAGTTCGGCAGTAAGCCGCTGTTTGAAAATATTTCCGTCAAATTTGGCGGCGGCAACCGTTACGGCCTGATTGGCGCGAACGGTAGCGGTAAATCCACTTTTATGAAAATTCTCGGCGGCGATCTTGAGCCGACGCTGGGTAACGTTTCACTCGATCCGAACGAACGCATCGGTAAGCTGCGTCAGGATCAGTTTGCTTTTGAAGAGTTCACTGTGCTGGACACCGTTATTATGGGGCACGCTGAACTGTGGGAAGTGAAGCAGGAACGCGATCGTATCTATGCGCTGCCAGAAATGAGCGAAGAAGACGGCTATAAAGTTGCCGACCTCGAAGTGAAATACGGCGAGATGGACGGTTACTCCGCAGAAGCACGTGCGGGCGAATTGCTGCTGGGTGTGGGTATTCCGGTAGAACAACATTACGGACCGATGAGCGAAGTCGCTCCTGGCTGGAAACTGCGTGTGCTTCTGGCACAGGCGCTGTTCTCTAACCCGGATATTCTGTTGCTCGACGAACCAACGAACAACCTGGATATCGATACCATCCGCTGGCTGGAGCAGACGCTGAACGAGCGTGACAGCACCATGATCATCATTTCGCACGACCGTCACTTCCTGAACATGGTCTGTACGCACATGGCGGATCTGGACTACGGCGAGCTGCGTGTTTACCCGGGCAACTACGACGAATATATGACGGCGGCAACGCAGGCTCGCGAGCGTCTGTTGGCAGATAACGCCAAGAAAAAAGCGCAGATTGCCGATCTGCAATCTTTCGTCAGCCGCTTCAGTGCTAACGCGTCGAAATCTCGTCAGGCGACCTCTCGTGCGCGCCAGATTGATAAGATCAAACTCGATGAAGTGAAGGCCTCCAGCCGCCAGAACCCATTCATCCGTTTCGAGCAGGATAAGAAACTGTTCCGTAACGCGCTGGAAGTGGAAGCGCTGGCTAAAGGCTTTGATGAAGGCCCACTGTTTAAAAACTTCAACCTGCTTTTGGAAGTGGGCGAGAAGATTGCCATCCTGGGCGCTAACGGCGTGGGTAAATCAACCATGCTGAAAACGCTGGTGGGTGAACTGCAGCCGGATAACGGTACGGTGAAGTGGTCTGAAAACGCGCAAGTAGGTTACTACGCGCAGGATCACGAATATGAGTTTGAAAACGATCTGACCGTATTCGAGTGGATGAGCCAGTGGAAACAGGAAGGGGACGATGAGCAAGTTGTACGTAGCTTCCTCGGTCGCCTGCTGTTCAGCCAGGACGATATCAAAAAGCCTGCGAAGGTGCTGTCCGGTGGTGAAAAAGGGCGCATGCTGTTCGGTAAGCTGATGATGCAGAAACCGAATATTCTGGTGATGGATGAACCAACCAACCACCTGGATATGGAATCGATTGAATCGCTGAACATGGCGCTGGAAATGTATCAGGGCACGCTGATCTTCGTTTCTCACGACCGCGAGTTCGTGAGTTCGCTGGCAACTCGCGTGATTGAAATTACGCCGGAACGCGTAATCGACTTCACCGGTAACTACGAAGATTATCTGCGTAGTAAAGGGATCGACGGCTAAACATTGTGGCCCGGTGGCGCTACGCTGACCGGGCCAATAGTCTGCCTTGTAAGCCGGGTAAGGCGAAGTTGCCACCCGGCATTCAATTACACTACCCACTCACTCCCGTCTTTACCATTCACCAACAGTTGGCGTTGTTCCCCTATCGGTAACGAAACTTTCAGCGCTTTCCACGCCGGACGATAATCGCCACGGGATTTAACCTTGAGGTTAATGGTTGAACTGTCACATATCATCTCCCATTCAACCCACAAGGCATTACCGTTCTGATAGCCCCAGCTTTCACCATCGTCTTCAAACAGCAGACCTGTTGCCGTTCCCACACCTTTGACTGGGAACAGCTTCAGCTCACGCTTATTGTCTTCCTCTACACTGACGTGACTGATACGTTCGCTGACTGGCAAACCGGCACCTGCACGCACCAGTAGCGGCAGTTTTTCCAGCGGGGCATCGCGGGTGATCCACTGACCGCCGGAGAACCATTCGTGGGTGTAGAAATCGTACCAGCCGGTTTCATTGTCCGGTAACCAGACGCGACGCTGGCGTTGGCCCGCCTCAACCACGCTGGCGACTAAAATATCGCGGCCAAGCAGAAAGTCATCGCACTCTTCGAATGTCTGCTCATCGTGTTCATGGTCGAGGAACGTAGGACGCAGCATTGGTTCGTCGTCGGCATGCGCCTGCCAGAGCAGCGTATAAAAGTAGGGCAGCAGACGGTAACGTAGTTCAATCGCGCTGCGAATGGCCGGGGTGACGCCTGGGTACATCCAGGGTTCATTGACTGTATGGTCATCATTCCAGGAATGGATGGTAAAGCGTGGGTGCATCACGCCGTTTTGTATCCAGCGTACAAACAGTTCGGCATCTGGTTTGTTGCCTGAAAAACCGCCAACGTCGTGACCGACGTTATACAGCCCGGAAAGACTCATCCCCAGCCCCATCCGCGTGTTATAGCGCAGTGTGTCCCAACTGGTACGGTTATCGCCGCTCCAGGTTTGCACGTAGCGTTGCATTCCGGCGCAGCCTGAACGCGAGATCAGATAGGGACGTTTTTCCGGGGCAAACCGCTGTTGTGCTTCCAGCGAGGCACGCATCATGAGCAGTGGCATCACTGGTCGAATGTGCTTGATAGCAATCTCCTGACCAAAGCCGTTGCAGCGTGCTTCACCGTCCCAGACTTCAAACTCGTTGTTGTCGTTCCAGGTCGAGTCGATGCCCATTTCCAGCAGTTGGGTAGTAACTCCTTCCTGCCACCACTGAATGGTTTGTGGGTTGGTAAAGTCGAGGTTAGACCCTTCGTCATCCCAGAAACTTGAGCGTTCCGGCGCATTCGTTTCTGAATCACGAATGAACAGGCCCTTTTCGGCGACTTCGTTATAGCGTGGGTGGTCTTGCAACAAGCACGGTTTGATGTTTGCCGCGAGTTTCAGTCCAGCTTCATGGAAGGCGCGGGACATCACTTTCGGCTGCGGCACTTTATCGTAGTTCCAGTTGAAGACGTAGCGCTTACCATTGATCGAGGTATAGCCGGAAGAGAGCTGGAATGAATCGCACGGTATTGCATGCTTATCGCACAGGCGAATGAAGTTCATTAGCTGATTCTGTGCATCCGGGGCGTCAGTGTAATGCATCGTCGAGCCGCTATACCCCAGGCTCCACTTAGGTCCGAACAGGGTTTTTCCGGTCAAACGTACAAACGCTTTGGTGACGTCCAGGACGCGTTTTCCGGTAAACATGTAGTAATCAATATCTCCAGCTTCTGCCTGCCAGCGGCGATACGCGGTGTGATAGTTGTCAATTTCATTTCCCAGATCCAGCCAGCAACTGCTCAGATTGTCATAAAACAGACCGTAGCTCACATCATCACGACGGGTAATAGTAAACGGAATATGTTTGTACAACGGATCGGTGCTGACAGCGTTATAACCCATTGCATCAAGATTACGCATTTCATAGCGTTTGCCATTGCGCTGCAAATTACCTGCTTTTTCACCTAAGCCATAAAAACGCTCATCTTTGCGACGACTCAGGTAGTGCGCCACGCCATCTCCGTGCGCATTTAGCAGGTAGGCACTGGTTGCGCGATCGCTGGCAAGAGGTTGCCATTCTCCGGCGTCATTACGATAGTGCCATTCCAGCCACAGGGGGTTATGTATAGTGACCCGTAGCTGTTCAGTGCTGATTGTCACCGTTTCATCCTGTTGTTCCAGAGTCCACGCAGGGCAGGTAAAACCGCTTAAATCATCGCGATGACGCCCCTCCCAGGGGACATCTTGCTGCGGGGCGATGCTCCAGGTTCTGTCCAGCGCCAGTTCACCTTTGCGTCTAATCAGTACGCGGAACAGATTGTCTTCCAGTACGTACAGGCACAGGTGGTGCTGGTTATCCACCAGAAGTTCCAGATGATGAGCCGACTGCTTATTAACGGTCCAGGTCTTCAGGGTTTTCATATGCAATACATCCACTATCAAGCGCGCTTGGCGCGACGTTCAGCAATAAATGCCACCAGGAAAATAGCGCCAATCAGGTCGAAGAAACCCATGGCGATGAATAGCGGGTTAAAGCCGATTTTGTCAGCGGTAACCCCAATTAAAAGGGAGAACAGGAAGCTGGCGATCCATGCCGCCGAACCACGCATGCCGTTCACGGTCGCCATCTGGCCTTTATCAAACGACTCTACGACCAGCGCACTTAACATGCAGGAGATGATCTGATGCCCGAAGCCGCCAATGGACATCAGGATCACGGCAATAATCGGATCCCGGGTGAGCGCTACCACGGCAAGTGAAATCATCAGGAATGCGCCGGTGACAGAACTGGCGATGGTTGAGTTAACTCGTGAACAGCCGAACAGGCGGGTATAGAGTTTGGTCAGATAACCACTTGCTACGCTACCCAAGTCGGCGGCGAGAAACGGTAGCCAGGCGAATAAGGCAATTTGCTTCAGATCCATATCGTATTCTTTGGCGAAGTAGAGCGGCATCCAAAAACTGAACACTGCCCAGGCCGGTTCGGCCATAAAAGCAGGGATGGCAATACCGTAAAAACGTTTGTTTTTAGCGACATCTTTCAGAGAGGTGAAAAAGGGCAGTTTTACCGGGGCGGCTTCATTATCCTGCTTGATCCAGGCCAGCTCGTCTTTGCTAAGATTCGGGTGCTGTTCCGGATTATGGTAGAACACCCACCACAGAATGACCCACAGCAGCGCCAGCACACCAGTGAACATGAATGCGCCCTGCCAGCCAAATGAGGCGTGCGCGAAATAAATAATTGGTGGAGCCAGCATTGCGCCAATCGAGAAACCCACACCAGCCCAACCGGCAGCAACAGGACGTTCAGCTTTCGGGAACCATTCGCCAAGGGTTTTGGCGTTGGCTGGGGTGGCGGCGGCTTCCGCACCGCCCATAAAGAAGCGCAGGATCGCCAAATGCAGCCAGCTACCAGCACCCGCGTGAGCGATACAAGCAATGGCCCACAAGCATGCGCAGACCATAAAGCCGAGCTTCAGACCGATTACATCAATTAACCAGCCGCACAGAGGTTGAAAAAGTGTATAGGCAAGCTGGAAGGCACCGACAATCCAGGAATATTGTTCGGTGGTAATACCCAGGCTCAGTTTTAGCTCCGGAGCCAGAATACCCAAAGAGTTTCGGGTGATGTAGTTAACCGTCACGCCAAGTAAAAAAAGCACCAGCACATACCAGCGCAAATTTTTAATCACCCGGCGAGTTTTATTTGCCGCAACCGTGTTGTTAATGTCCTGACTCATTTTTTCTCTCCACAAGACGGACGATGTAGGGGGAAATCCATTTCGATTGATATATATCTATCACTTTGATAGTTAATTATTTTTTTAATTAATACTGATATCAAACTAGTATGGAAGCGTTGTGCAAATTAACCTTAAGCGAGAAATTTGGTCGGTAATAGCAGAATTTGTGCAAGCTTTCTCATAACCATGCATATGAATTTGGCATCATGCTTTCGAGGTCAGTTACTGCTTAATCTGAACGCTGTGAAAATTTTTTCATTTACCTGGTGGACCGAGATCACAAAATGGATAAAAGGTTAAAAATCGCAGAAATTGCTGCCCGGACGCAGCTCTCTATCAGCACTGTTTCCCGCGTTCTCGCAGGGAAGGCCAACACCAGCGAAAAAGCACGGAGTAAGGTGCTGGCATGTGCGCGGGAACTGGGGGTGATGGAGGGAATGGCTGCGGGTCGACTGCTGCTGAATAATCTGTTGGTTTTTGCACCGCAACGGGCATTCGATGAGCGGTCTGATATCTTTTATTTCCGCGTTCTGCAAAGTTTAAGTAAAGGCTTGGCTTCCCATGAAGTACGGCTGCGTTACTGCGCGCTGGAGGAGTTGGATAGTGATGCACAGCTTTTTCTGACACGCATCAATGAGCCGGAAACGCAGGCGGTGATTTTGCTGGGCATTGACGATCCGCATATTCATGATCTTATGGTTGATGTCGGCAAACCGTGTGTGTTGATCAATTGTCGCGACAGGCATGTTCGTTTGCCTGCAATCGCTCCCGATCATCGCGCGGTTGGCGAACTGGCGGCCGAATACCTTTTTGAAATGGGACATCGGGAAATCATCAACGTGCTTTGTCTGCGTCGTTACACCATGGAGCTTCGGCTGGCAGGGATCCGCGATGCGTGGCAATCGCGAAATCTGAAATTTAATGACAAACGCGATCTACTGGTGGTGCCCAGTTTCAGTGCAAAAGAAACGGAGCTACAAATAAGCGAATGGCTGAAGCAGACGTCGGCGAAAACGCTACCGACCGCGTTTCTGGTTGGCGGGGATTTTATGGCGGCAGGGACGATAAGTGCCCTGCAAAAGCACGGGCTACGGGTACCACAGGATGTCTCGGTGATGAGTATTGATGGCTTTAATCTGGCGGCAGTTCAGGATGTTCTCTTAACTGCAGTACACGTTCCACGTGATGAGTTGGGCATTGAGGCGGTACATATGCTCCAGCAACGGCTGGTGCGACCCGATGCCCCGATTGGCACTCTGTTGCTTAATGGCGCGTTGACAATACGTGAATCAGTCCGGCGGATACGTCAGGGAAAACGACGCACCGCCGTAGAGAGAGAAGGCCTGTATGATGATTAAATCATTCCCAGTGCGCGTTTGCCGTGGATATTCAAATCCTCCAGCCTAAAGCGTCCTTCCCAGTCGGTTTCATAATCTTCACGCGGAAAATCGCCCGGTGATGCGCCTTTTTCCAGTGCCGCCTTCACCTTATGGGCGTAGGCGAGATTTTTCTCGCACATCGGTGCGGCGGGAATGTACATCACATTACCCCAGCCCTGTTGATTTTCTACAGGGGCTACGGAGTGGATCACATCGCAATGCCACCAGACGGAATCTCCGGCCTCCAGTTGTGGAATGCTGGTTAGCGCTTCGATCAGCAGCGGATGCCATTGTTCTGAAACTGGCAGCACTCTTCCTGGGGCTACGCCGCACAGTTCATCTTCCGGGACATCATCCAGAAGTGGCCGCAACAGGATATAGGCCATGGCTTCAGGAACAGGCACTACGTGCAACAGCCCCTGGCCTGGCAGCATATCGGACAACGCTGTCCAGCCCTGGAATGTACGAAACACCGAACATTTGGTCGTGTTATCCACCGTGTACTCTTCGACTTCAGTGCGGTGCGCCGCATGCCACGGATCGTATTTCGCCAGATTGCCATTAAAGACGTTGGCGAAAACGCGCTGATAGGCCGGAAGCAGCCAGCGTTCCAGTGCACCTGAGTCAGTATGTGCTCCAAGGCCTTTAGAGGTGGTTCCCGGTGGGCGGCGGCGAATACGGTCCGGATAGATGACGCTGACGTCCGGGTTAAACCACTGTTTACCCTCGCTTTCAAACGTCCACAGCCGGTTGAGAAGCGACTGCGCATTAGCCATCTCCTCGCTCTGGCGGGCCTGCATTTGCGCCTGTGACCAGTAAATCGGATAGATCTCAGGACGTGATGCACTCAGGGTACCGAAGAAATTGTCTCCCGGTCCTTTGTAGACCTCATCAAAGCGGTTGCGGTCCAGATAGTCCAACATTGACTGATCCCAGCCGAGAGCCTGTTCGCGGGGGAAATGGCCTTTGATAACCGCGCATCCGCGACGTTTAATCAGCTCACGCTGTTCTGATGTGACAGTACCCGCTTTGATATCGGCATAAGAGAGCATCGGCCAGACGGCATCACCCTGCGCTTTGAGGGCGTTGATCTCTGCCACCCTCGTGGCAATGGTATCGCTAAGCTGATTGAAGATCTGTTGGACATCACCAAGTTGCGCCCGCAGTTCCTGCTTCATCTGACGGATTGCTGCTTTATGATCAGCAGGCAATGTGTCGCTGGTAAAAGTAAAAGCCATAACCACCTCACATAAATCTTCATTCGAAACTAATGTAACTTACATATGACAATATAAGTTATAAATAAGTTAATGCAAGTTTAATAATTTGATGAGGGGCGCAGAATGCAAAAAGAGAGAAAACCGGAGTGGAGTACTCCGGTAGACAGGCTCAGGCGTTAAAGGGGGAGGTGTTATCCAGCACGGCCTGAATCACGTTCAGAGCACCCTGATGGTTGTTATCACTGGTCTGATAACGGGCAATGGATTTGATGCTCTCGGCTGCGTTTGCCATGGCGAAAGAGTAGCGTGCCATTTTCAGCATTTCTGCATCGTTGCCGCTGTCGCCAATTGCTACCACGTTCTGCGGAGACAGGTTCCAGCGTTTTAGCAGGCGGCTGATACCATTCGCTTTGTGCAAACCTGGAATAATCAGGTCAATAAAGCCAAAGCCGCTGGTGACGGGCTTCATAATGCCGTCCAGCGAGGTATGCAGATGGTCAATTACCAACGGGATTTGCTGATCGGGCAGATTTAGTGAGAACTTAAACAGCACATCATCGATATCCTGATAATCTTTTACCGGTTTCAGCCGGTGATAGTGTTTCGACATCAGGGAGACAAAGGCGTCCGGCGCATTTTCACTGACGTAGGCGCTTTGCAGACCGCAGGCTACGAAGTTGAGCTGTTTATCTTTTAGGAGCTCGCCAATGACGATACGGGATTCATGGCGGGTAAGCTCGCCGTGAAACAGCTGTTTACCATGCTCATACACCAGCGCACCGTTCTCTGCGACAAAAGAGATCTCATCTTTGAGTTCCGGGAAAAAGGAAATGAGCTGGTAATACTGGTTACCGCTGGCGACAACAAATTCAATGCCTTGTTTTTTCAATTGCTGATACTGCGCCATAAATCGTTCACGATCGTATTGCTTGGCGTCGTCGAGAAAAGTTCCGTCCATATCGGTGACGATAACTTTGATGGTCATAAATGCTCCTGGCTTTCACTGCAACCAGCAACATTCTAATAACAATGTGACCTACAGCACAAATTTAATTTCGAATGAAAGCTTCCACATCGTCTTTCACGCCACAGGTGCGTTGGCAGTGGTGGTTCGCCCCAGTCGCTTACTGATGTAAGCGGCTGGAGACGTACCGCCTTGCCGCGTTCCTGCAACTTGAAATCCATTGGGGAATGGTTCAAGACTGGATAAACACGGTAGTTATCCGAGTGGTGCTACAGCATATGTTCCGTACGGGCGATGATATCGTCCTGCGCATCCGGAGACAGGGCGGTGAAGAAGGCGGAGTAGCCAGCGACACGCACCACCAGGTCACGATACTGATCCGGATGTTTTTTGGCTTCCAGCAGCGTTTCACGGGAAACGATGTTGTACTGAATATGCCAGCCTTTGTGCTCTTCAAAGAAGGTGCGCAGCAGGATCATTAGTTTCTGCTTATCAGACTCATTCTCCAGCGTCGCTGGATTCAGTTTCTGATTGAGCAGTACGCCGCCGAGAATCGAGCCGGTAGGCAACTTGCCAACCGAACCAATAACCGCAGTCGGACCGAGATGATCGGTGCCGGAGGCCGGGCTCGCGCCTTCCGCCAGCGGAGTATGGGCTTTACGGCCATCCGGCGTCGCCATAGTTGCTGCACCAAACGGCACGTTTGCGGAGATGGAAGAGGTACCGGCATAGTAATTGCCACCAACCGGGCCACGGCCGTAACGTGGGTTATGGTACTGTTTCAGTTCGTCGATATAGGTCTGATAAGCGCGGGCCAACAGAGTATCGACGCTGTCATCATCATTACCGTATTTTGGCGCACCGTTGATCAGACGCTGGCGTAACTGCTCATGAGTCAGACCGTCAAAGTCATCTTCCAGTGCGGCAGCCAGCTGTTGCTGACCAATAACCCCCTGTTCGAAGACTAACTTTTTCACTGCCGCCAGACTGTTGCCGAGGTTAGCAATACCGACCTGCAAGCCAGATACCCAGTCATACTTTGCGCCGCCTTGCTTAATGCTTTTTGCACGCTCAATACAATCGTCTACCAGTGCGGAGCAGAGAATGTCATGGACATTTTCCTCCAGCATGGTATCGACTACGTACTCAATCTCGATGGATTTACGTGTGTAATAGCGGATCTGCGTATCCCAGGCAGCCATTACTTCGTCGAAATTATCGAAGTTACCCGCGGAGAGTGCTTTTTCCTGTGGCAGGAACACTTTCCCGCTGGTGGCATCACGACCACCTTCCAGTGCAGCCAGCATTACGCGGGCAAAGTTGATAAAGCTCATTCCGGTGCAGCGGTAGCCCCACTTACCGCCAACGGCGGTTTCGATGCAGCCAATCGCCGCATAGTCGTAAGCGTCCTGAGGTTCAATACCGAGCTTAATGAATTCCGGGATGACGATTTCATCATTGTTAAAGGCCGGCATCCCGAAACCGCAGCGAATTACCTGTACGCAGGCATCAAGGAAATCGTTACTCATTCCCGCGTGATAGCGCACGCTGAGGTTTGGCTGAGTTGAACGAAGACGACCGCAAGATTCCAGAATGGCATAAGAGAGCGGATTGACCGCATCTGTTGGTTGACCGTTAAGCAGATTTTGCCCGCCAATGGTAACGTTTTGATATAACGGGCTGCCTGCTGACGCTTTTGAGTGGGATCCGGAGCGGATTTTGTTCACTTCCAGCAGTTTCAGCCAGCAGCTGTGCAGCAGTTCAATGGCATGCTCACGATCCAGTGACTGGTTCAGCTCCACGTCACGACGATAGAACGGATAGAGATACTGGTCCATGCGACCAAACGATACCGAGTGACCGTTTGATTCAATTTGCAGAATCAACTGGATGAAGTAGCACAATTGCAGCGCTTGCCAGAAGGTCTGCGGTGGCTGGTGGGCAATAACATCGCAGTTTTCCGCTATTGCCAGCAGTTCATCGCGGCGACTTTCGCGGGTCTCTGTGGCCGCCATTTCACGCGCCAGGTCGGCAAAACGCTCAATGTGCAGACTCACCGCATCGAGGACGATATCAATGGCTTTCAGGAACTGATCGCCATGCAGGTCTTCCAGGCAGGTGAGGTTAATGCGGGCACGACGCTCGTCGACTTTGTGGCGCAGACCATCAAGACCTTTTTCCAGCACCAGCGGGAAGTTTACCGCCAGATGCGCATCACCAGAGGTCATGTTGCCTTCGGCTTTGATAATACCGGTTTCCAGCAAACCTTTTTGTTCGTCGGTGAACATACCGTAGCAGCGATCCTGCACGGTCTGACCACGCCACCACGGGCAAATTTCATGCAGTACCCGCTTGTTTTCTTCGCTAACCGCAAAGCCTGCGCCCGGGCGATCCGCCAGGTCGTCGATCTCTTTTTCAATCCAGGAAACGGTATATTCCGGGAAGATAGGCGCGGCGCGCACTTCGCTTGCCTGGTTACCTATAATCAGCTCGTCATGCTTGATCCAGATTGTTCGTTCCGCCAGATGATGCGCTAGTGCCAGCGCGCGCCGAACCGGGACAGGCTTATCCAGATGTTGCTGATACATCTCGGTGTAGTGTTGGGCGCGCTCAGTACAGACTGGCGGTTTCACGATGTGGATCAGGGCCGTTTTGTGCGCTTTGATACGATCGCTGAGTATATCCAGTTTCAGTGTGGTCATGGCGGTTATCCTCGTAGGGTCGCGGTTAAACCTTTATGGCAGGCATACTGCTCGGCAAATTCAAGCAATGCAGGCGCATCAAGCGGTTTATCCGGGGCGTTGTAGGGTTGACTGAGTAAGTGGTATTTGTTGATGCCCAGGGTGTGGTAGGGCAAAAAATGAATCTCACCGACGTGAAGTTCATCGGCGGCAAAATCGGTAATGGCTTTGATGGCTGCTTCGTCAGCGTTGAATCCCTGAATTAACGGCACGCGGATAATCATTTTTTTACCGGCCGCGGCCAGTTTTTTCAGATTTTCCAGTACGCGTGCGGCGCTACCATCGGTCCACTGTTTAAACGGCGCATCGGCCACATGTTTTAGATCGGCAAGAAACAGATCGATGTCTGGTAATGAAGGTTCAATATACTTCCAGGGTACATGCAGACAGGTTTCGACTGCCGTGTGAATACCTGCGTCGTGGCTGGCTTTCAATAATTCTGCTGCCAGTTCCGGCTGCATAAACGGTTCGCCGCCGGAAAGCGTTATCCCGCCACCGCTGCGATCGTAAAACGGTTTATCGCGCAGCACGGTGGACATGATTTCTTCCACACTTTTGACTTCGCCGCAAACGGTCAGTGCCTGAGTTGGGCAGCAGTGGGTCAGTGCAGTGATCGCTTCATCACTTAGTTTTTCGCGATGGATTAACAGTCCGTTCAGCGCACGTTCAATCACCGCGGGTGCGGCCTGAGCACACAGGTCGCAGCCGTCCAGGCACAGACGCGCGTCGTATAACAGATCCTGTGTACGGGCGCGACTCTCTGGATTCTGGCACCAGCGACAGCCCAGGGAGCATCCTTTAAGGAACACTACGGTACGGATACCGGGACCATCGTGAGTGGAATAGCGCTGAATATTGAAAATCATAAGCGGCCTCTTTTCTTTCATATAAAGATTAAATTACTTTCGAATGAAAGTTATATTGACGTGCGTCAACTAACTGCGAGGTTTTGCCGTGCTACCTTTTATCCAGGCAAATATTCGTTGAGGAAAGGTTATGGAACTCTATTTAGATACGTCTGACATTGACGCGGTGAAAGCCCTGGCGCGTATTTTTCCGCTGGCAGGAGTGACCACAAACCCGAGCATTGTGGCAGCAGGCAAGAAGACGCTGGAGGTGTTACTACCGGCTTTGTATGACGCGATGGGAGGCCGGGGGCGTCTGTTTGCTCAGGTAATGGCGACGACCGCTGAGGGTATGGTTAGCGATGCGCGTAAACTTCGGGCCATTATTCCTGATATCGTGGTGAAAGTGCCGGTCACAGCAGAAGGTCTGGCGGCGATTAAGTTACTGAAGGAAGAAGGGATCCCGACGCTGGGCACGGGAGTATATGGTGCGGCACAGGGATTGTTAGCTGCGCTGGCGGGAGCAGAATACGTTGCACCTTATGTTAACCGCGTGGATGCGCAGGGGGGCGATGGGATTCAGATGGTGGCCGATCTGCAGAACTTACTGAAAATGCACGCTCCGCACGCCAAAGTTCTGGCTGCCAGCTTTAAAACGCCACGTCAGGCGCTGGATTGCCTGCTGGTCGGCTGCGAAGCCATCACACTGCCGTTGGATGTTGCTCAGCAGATGATAAGTTCCCCAGCTGTTGATGCCGCTGTAGCCAAGTTTGAGCACGACTGGCAGGGGGCGTTTGGTCGGACATCTCTTTAAGCCGAATATGCCGGGTTGGCCCGGCATTTCTGCGTACACTATCCCGCAAAAATGAATCCGTTACAGTTGAGGCGGTTTATCTCCGAACTGTGTTCGTATATCCGATAAAGTCTGGGTGTTATCCGTCATGATGGCGAGTACAGTCGCGTCATTATGTGAATCAGGTGACGGACCACCATGAAGAAATCGCCCACTTCCACACCGCACGATGCGCTATTTAAAACATTTTTAAAGTATCCGGAGACTGCCCGCGACTTTATTGAAATTCATCTTCCCTCCAGGTTACGTACATTATGCGATCTCACGACATTAGAACTGAAACCCGCCAGTTTCATCGAAGAAAACTTGCGCGCCTATTATTCCGATGTGCTCTGGTCGATGGAAACCAGTGAGGGTGATGGTTATATCTATGTGGTGATTGAACATCAAAGTAGTCCCGATATTCATATGGCGTTTCGCCTGATGCGTTATGCGATAGCGGCAATGCAAAGCCATCTCGACGCTGGGCATGACACGTTACCGTTAGTGGTACCGATGCTGTTTTATCACGGCATCGACACGCCTTACCCTTTCTCGTTGTGCTGGCTGGATGAGTTCGATAATCCGGCGTTGGCACATCAGCTTTACCTGTCGGCATTTCCATTAGTGGATATCACAGTCGTTCCGGATGATGACATCATGCAGCACCGACGCGTAGCGCTTCTGGAGCTGATGCAAAAACATATTCGTCGGCGTGATCTGATGGGGCTGGCAGACAAAGTGGCCTCGCTCCTGACTACTGGAACCACTAATGACAGCCAGCTAAAAGCGCTGTTTAATTACCTGCTTATCCAGCACGGACACAAACCGAGATTTAGTCGATTTATGCGTAAACTGGCGCAGCAGGTACCCGGATACAAGGAGAGTACAATGAATATTGTAGAAAAAATACGCAGGGCGGGACAAAGGAAAGGGCTGCGGGAAGGTATGCAACGTGGTCTTGAAAAAGGTTTAGCCGAAGGGCGCCGTGAGGAAGCGTTGCGTATTGCTGGCTCAATGCTGGAAGACGGTCTTCCACGGGAGTTGATCGTCAGAATCACCGGGCTTTCTGAGGATGATGTTAAATCACTGAGGCATTGAACACTGGCTTTATGCAGCCCCGGCGAGCGTGTGTCACCGGGGGCTACATATTACTGCCCGCACACCTCGCAGCCTGGGTTACGCATTAGCTTCATTTCGCGAAACTGGCAGGTCATTGCATCGTACATCACGATCTTTCCTGTCGCTGGTTTACCGTAGTTTGCCAGTAACTTAATTGCTTCCATTGCCTGCAATGAACCGATCACGCCAATTAGCGGAGACATCACCCCGGCTTCCACACAGGTTAAGGCGTTTTCGCCAAACAGTCGGCTCAGGCAGCGATAGCAGGCCTCTCCGTCCTGCCAGGTAAATACGCTGATTTGCCCTTCCATGCGAATTGCCGCACCGGACACAAGTGGAATCTTAGTGGCAAAACAGGCGGCATTTAGCTGATTACGCACCGCGACATTATCGGTACAATCCAGCACCAGATCATGCTCAGCAATTAGCGTATGAATAGCGGCATCATCCAGCAGCGCATTGATTGGAGTAATCGTAATATGTGGATTGATCCGCGCCAGTGCGTCTCGAGCAGACTCTACTTTTGGCATCCCTACCGTAGCATCGCTGTGAAGCGTCTGGCGCTGGAGGTTAGAAACTGAAACGGTATCAAAGTCGAGCAGGGTCAAATGCCCGATACCCGCACCCGCCAGGTACTGGGTAGCAGCACAACCAAGTCCTCCCAGACCAACGACCAGTACCCGCGCCTCTTTAAGCGCTTCCTGACCTTCAAAATCAAAGCCGCGCAGGATGATTTGCCGGTTATAGCGCATCATCTCCTGGTCGCTGAGTTCTGCCATTACAGGCCTCCAAACAGTGCGTTAAACGGTTCGACCTCTACCCACTCTCCGGCCTCCACGTTACCGCGGTCGCGCTCCAGTACAATAAAACAGTTACCCTGGCTGAAGGAGCTAAAAATATGCGAGCCCTGATGACCGGTGGTGGTGACCTCCAGTTCGCCCTCTGCCGTGCGCTGCAATACTCCGCGTTGGAAATCCAGGCGCCCTGGTGTTTTTTTCAGGCGTGATGCGGTGCGCACGCGCTGGCGAGGTGGAAGCCCGCTGGCCGTATTACCACTGAGTTTCGCTAAAAGTGGCTGCACCAGTTGATAGAAGGTGAGGGCTGCAGAAACCGGGTTGCCCGGCAGGCCGCAAAACCAGCTATTGCTTAGTTTACCGAAAGCAAATGGCTTGCCTGGCTTGATCGCCAGCTTCCAGAACGCGATCTCTCCCAGTTCTTCCAGTATGGTTTTGGTGTAGTCTGCTTCACCCACAGAAACACCGCCGGAACTGATAACCACATCGGCCTGGCTGTCAGCTTCGATAAACGCCGCGCGTAACGCATTTGGATCGTCGCGGATAATGCCTAAGTTGATTACTTCGCAGCCCAACTGTTGCAGCATGAGATGCACGGTCAGGCGGTTGGTGTCATAAATTTGTCCGTCGCCCAGCGGTTGGCCTGGCAACTGCAATTCATCACCGGTGGAGAAGAGTGCTACGCGCACTTTGCGAACCACCTGGACCTCAGCTATACCCAGCGATGCCAGCACGGGGAGTTCAGCCGTCGTCAGGCGAGTTCCTGCGGGAAAGACAACAGCGCCGTTGGAAATATCTTCGCCGCGCCGACGGATATTTTGCCCGGTGCGGACATCCGCAGTAAAACGGATGCCGCCGTCAGTTTGTTCGGTTTGTTCCTGCATCACCACCGCTTCACAACCGGCAGGAACCGGTGCGCCAGTCATAATACGAATGCAGGTTCCCGCTGGCCATTCACCATGGTAAGGCTGACCGGCAAAGGCTTTACCTGCAACAGTGAGCGGCTGACCGGATTGTAGATCCTCTACACGTACCGCGTAGCCGTCCATTGCCGAGTTATCAAATCCCGGTACATCACAAGGGGAGACTACGTCAGTTGCCAGAATACGACCGAAGCATTGAACCAGGGGCAACGTTTCGACTGCGGTGAGTGGGGTAATAGACGACAGCATCTGAGTGAGTGCCGTTTCGAGCGGCATCAGTCCGGTGGTAAATTCCATGAGAAGACTCCTGCGAGGCAAAATCGAATCTGGCCATTATGTCAGAAAACAGGCGTCGACAGTATGCCACCTCAGTCTTAGGTGCGGGGCTTTATCTTTACATGACGTCTGCATCTTTCTATATTCAAAAATCGAATCAATAACTCACAGAATTTCTGATATTTATAACCCCGATACCAGCCACCTTAATGGACGATAAAAATGAGCAAAGCAGTCATTGCAATTCACGGTGGTGCTGGCGCAATAACCCGCTCACAACTGAGTCAGGAGCAGGAGTTACGTTATATACAGGCGCTGTCAGATATCGTTGAGGTGGGGCAACGGATGCTTGAAGCGGGTCAAAACGCGCTGGATGTCGTCACCGAAGCCGTACGCCTGCTTGAAGAGTGCCCTCTGTTCAATGCCGGAATTGGTGCGGTGTTTACCCGTGATGAAACCCATGAGCTGGATGCTTGCGTTATGGACGGTAATACGCTGAAGGCGGGAGCTGTTGCCGGGGTTAGCCACCTGCGAAACCCGATCCTTGCTGCTCGTCTGGTGATGGAGCACAGTCCGCATGTCATGATGGTGGGGGAAGGGGCGGAAAATTTTGCCATTGCGCAGGGAATGACGCGCGTTGCTGCCGATATTTTCTCTACACCAGAGCGTTTTGCACAGCTTGTGGCGGCGCGTACGGCGGATGAGACGATACTTGATCATAGTGGTTCGCCATTGGACGAACGCAATAAAATGGGGACCGTCGGTGCGGTAGCGCTGGATCAGTACGGCAATCTGGCTGCTGCGACATCAACGGGTGGTATGACCAACAAATTGCCGGGGCGCGTCGGTGACAGTCCGCTGGTCGGTGCGGGGTGTTATGCCAATAATGCCAGTGTTGCTGTCTCCTGTACGGGAACTGGCGAAGTATTTATTCGTGCGCTGGCTGCTTATGACATTGCGGCGCTGATGGATTATGGCGGTCTGAGCTTATCAGAGGCGTGCGAACGCGTGGTGATGGAGAAATTACCGGCGTTGGGCGGCAGCGGTGGGCTAATCGCCGTCGATCATGAAGGTAACGTCGCTTTACCGTTTAATAGTGAAGGCATGTACCGTGCATGGGGATATGCCGGCGATACGCCAACTACCGGTATTTACCGGGAGAAAGGAGATACCGTTGCCACACAGTGATGAGCTTGATGTCAGCGATGTGCTGGCGGTCAGCAACCTGAATATTGCCTTTGAGCAGGAGCAGCAACGTATCAGCGCGGTGCGTAATCTGTCATTTCGCCTGAAGCGTGGAGAAACGCTGGCGATTGTTGGCGAATCCGGTTCAGGGAAATCAGTAACTGCTTTGTCACTAATGCGTCTGATAGAACAGGCGGGCGGTGAAGTAAGTTGCGATGAGATGCTGCTTCGGCGACGTAACCGACAGGTAATTGAGCTCGGTGAACAAAGCGCCTCGCAGATGCGTCATGTACGCGGTGCGGATATCGCGATGATCTTCCAGGAGCCGATGACGTCACTCAACCCGGTGTTTACCGTTGGCGAACAGATTGCCGAGTCTATTCGCTTACATCAGGGCGCAAATCGTGAAGATGCGATGGCGGAGGCCAAACGAATGCTCGACCAGGTGCGTATTCCCGAGTCGAGGGCCATTTTATCGCGCTACCCGCATCAGCTTTCCGGCGGCATGCGTCAGCGGGTGATGATTGCGATGGCGCTCTCTTGCCGTCCTGCGGTATTGATTGCTGATGAGCCGACAACTGCGCTGGATGTCACTATTCAGTCACAGATCCTTCAGCTGATTAAAGTGTTACAGCAGGATATGTCCATGGGGGTGATATTTATCACCCACGATATGGGGGTTGTTGCCGATATAGCCGATCGTGTGCTGGTAATGTATCAGGGGGAAGCTGTAGAAACCGGCAGCGTTGAACAGATTTTTCACGCCCCCCAACATCCCTACACTAAAGCGCTTCTGGCAGCCGTACCGCAGCTTGGAGCGATGAGCGGGCATGACCTTCCGCGTCGGTTTCCGCTTATTTCCCTGCATGATCCTGACCATATTGAACCAGAGACTGAACAGGACACCGTGGTTGAGGGGGAGCCGATTTTGCGGGTACGCAATCTGGTGACGCGTTTTCCATTGCGTAGCGGCATTCTTAATCGCGTAACTCGCGAAGTTCATGCAGTAGAAAACGTCAGCTTTGATCTCTGGCCCGGTGAAACGCTATCGCTGGTTGGGGAGTCAGGCTGCGGTAAGTCCACCACCGGGCGCGCGTTGTTGCGTCTGGTGGAGTCCCAGCGTGGGGAGATAACGTTCAACGGCCAACGTATTGATACGCTGGCGGCCAGCAAGCTGCAGCCGCTGCGCCGGGATATACAATTTATCTTCCAGGACCCTTATGCATCACTGGATCCTCGCCAGACGGTGGGATATTCGATTCTGGAACCGCTGCGGGTTCATGGTTTACTGCAAGGCGATGCAGCGGCAAAACGCGTGGCATGGTTGCTGGAGCGTGTTGGGTTGCTTCCTGAGCATGCCTGGCGTTATCCGCATGAATTTTCGGGCGGGCAGCGTCAGCGTATTTGCATTGCCCGGGCGCTGGCGCTGAATCCGAAAGTGATTATCGCCGATGAGTCTGTTTCCGCACTGGATGTCTCAATTCGTGGACAGATTATCAACCTGTTGCTCGACCTGCAGCGCGAAATGGGTATTGCATACCTGTTTATTTCTCACGATATGGCGGTAGTAGAGCGTATCAGTCACCGTGTGGCAGTGATGTATCTGGGACAAATTGTAGAAATTGGGACCCGGCGGGCGGTGTTTGAAAATCCTCAACATCCCTATACCCGAAAATTGATGTCGGCAGTACCAGTCGCCGACCCATCTCATCACCGGCCGCAGCGCGTACTGCTGTCGGATGATATCCCCAGCAATATCCGCAAACGCGGTGAAGAAATCTTCCCCGTCTCACTCCAGTTAGTTGGGCCGGGGCATTATGTTGCGCGTTCGCAAGCGGATAATGCGCTTTCGCGTTTATAACAGGCAGGCAGGGTTCAGGAGAATAACATGACAAAAATTGTTGCTCGAAAATGGCTGGTTGCTCTGGGGGTAGCCTCTGCACTGGCTGCGTCTCCTTCCTGGGCTGCCAAAAATGTGGTGGTGGCGGTAGGGTCTAATTTCACTACGCTCGATCCGTATGATGCGAACGATACGCTGTCACAGGCGGTGGCGAAGTCGTTTTATCAGGGATTGTTCGGTCTTGATAAAGAGATGAAACTGAAAAACGTGCTGGCGGAAAGCTACACCGTTTCCGCCGATGGCCTGACGTACCTCGTCAAACTGCGCCAGGGCGTGAAGTTTCAGGATGGGACCGACTTCAATGCCGCTGCGGTAAAAGCCAACCTTGATCGAGCCAGTAATCCGGAAAACCATCTTAAACGCTACAATTTGTATAAGAATATTGATAAAACCGAGGCCGTCGATCCGTCTACGGTGAAGATCACGCTAAAACAACCGTTCTCTGCATTTATCAATATCCTGGCGCATCCGGCAACGGCGATGATTTCACCAGCAGCACTGGAAAAGTACGGCAAGGATATTGGTTTCCATCCTGTTGGTACCGGCCCTTATCAACTGGATACCTGGAATCAGACCGATTTTGTTAAGGTGAAGAAGTTCCCAGGCTACTGGCAGCAGGGATTGCCAAAGCTTGATACGATTACCTGGCGTCCGGTAACGGACAACAATACCCGTGCGGCAATGTTGCAGACGGGTGAAGCCCAGTTTGCTTTCCCGATCCCTTACGAGCAGGCTGCGTTACTGGCGAAGAACAAAAATCTGCAACTGGTTGCCAGCCCGTCAATAATGCAGCGTTATATCAGTATGAACGTCACGCAAAAACCGTTCGACAACCCGAAGGTGCGTGAGGCGCTGAATTATGCCATCAACCGTCAGGCGCTGGTGAAAGTAGCTTTTGCCGGTTACGCGACGCCAGCGACAGGTGTTCTTCCTCCGGCGATTGCCTACGCACAAAGCTATACGCCGTGGCCTTACGATCCGGCAAAGGCACGTGAATTGTTAAAAGAGGCGGGTTATCCCAACGGGTTTACCACCACACTGTGGTCGTCGCATAACCACAGCACCGCGCAGAAAGTTCTGCAATTTACGCAGCAGCAGTTAGCGCAGGTGGGCATTAAAGCACAGGTCACGGCGATGGATGCCGGACAGCGAGCCGCCGAAGTTGAAGGGAAGGCGCAGAAAGAGAGTGGGGTGCGGATGTTCTACACCGGCTGGTCAGCGTCTACGGGCGAGGCTGACTGGGCGCTGTCGCCGCTGTTTGCTTCACAAAACTGGCCGCCAACCTTGTTTAATACGGCGTTCTACAGTAACAAGCAGGTGGACAGCGATTTATCGGCAGCATTGCAGACCAACGATCCGGCGCAAAAAGCGCAGTTGTACAAAGACGCGCAAGATATCATCTGGAAAGAGTCGCCGTGGATCCCGTTAGTGGTGGAAAAACTGATCTCTGCGCACAGTACAAATTTGACCGGATTCTGGATTATGCCGGATACCGGATTTAGTTTTGATGATGCGGATTTGCAATAAGCTATTCATTTGGCCCCTGAACAACGGGGGCCGCCGAAGGGAGTCTGATGCTTAACTATGTTTTCAAGCGCCTGCTGGGGCTAATTCCAACCCTGTTGATTGTCGCGGTGCTGGTGTTTTTATTTGTCCACCTGCTGCCAGGCGACCCGGCCCGACTGATTGCCGGGCCGGAGGCCGACGCTGAGGTTATTGAACTGGTGCGCCAGCAGTTGGGTCTGGACCAGCCGCTGCATGTTCAGTTCTGGCATTACATCACTAACGTTTTGCAGGGCGATTTCGGGACATCAATGGTCTCCCGTCGGCCGGTGGCTGAAGAGATTGCCAGCCGCTTTATGCCGTCCCTGTGGCTGACGATCGCCAGTATGGCGTGGGCGGTTTTATTTGGTATGACGGCGGGGATCATCGCCGCCGTATGGCGCAACCGTTGGCCGGACAGGGTGAGCATGGCGCTGGCGGTAACGGGGATATCTTTCCCGGCCTTTGCGCTTGGTATGCTGTTGATGCAGATATTCTCCGTTGAGCTGGGCTGGTTACCGACCGTTGGCGCAGACACCTGGCTGCATTATATCCTGCCTTCCATCACTCTCGGTGCAGCGGTGGCGGCGGTGCTTGCACGTTTTACCCGCGCCTCGTTTGTCGATGTGCTTAGCGAAGATTACATGCGCACTGCTCGTGCGAAAGGGGTAAGTGAAACCTGGGTGGTGTTAAAACACGGTCTGCGAAACGCAATGATTCCGGTCGTTACGATGATGGGATTGCAGTTCGGTTTTTTGCTTGGTGGCTCAATTGTGGTTGAGAAAGTGTTCAACTGGCCCGGGCTTGGGCGATTGTTGGTAGACTCTGTTGAAATGCGAGACTATCCGGTGATTCAGGCCGAGGTTCTGTTATTTTCTCTGGAGTTTATTCTTATTAACTTAGTGGTGGATGTGCTCTATGCCGCCATTAATCCCGCTATCAGGTACAAATAAGGATGCGATTTTTTAACTGGCGCCGGCAGGCGATTTTAAATGCGATGCCCCTCGTGAAGCCTGAACAGATCCGTACGCCATGGCATGAGTTCTGGCGTCGTTTTCGTCGCCAGCACGTGGCGATGATCGCCGGGATATTTGTGCTGGCCTTGATCCTGGTCGCGATATTTGCCCGCTGGCTGACGCCGTTTGATGCCGAGAATTACTTCGATTATGACCGTCTGAATGACGGCCCGTCGATGATGCACTGGTTTGGCGTCGATTCACTGGGTAGAGATATTTTCAGCCGCGTGTTGGTCGGTGCGCAAATCTCGCTGGCTGCGGGAGTCTTTGCCGTCTTTATTGGCGCGGCGATAGGGACGGTATTGGGACTGGTGGCGGGCTATTACGAAGGCTGGTGGGATCGGCTGATTATGCGCATCTGCGATGTGCTGTTCGCCTTTCCTGGTATTTTGCTGGCAATTGCGGTGGTGGCGGTGCTGGGAAGTGGCATTGCTAACGTCATCATTGCTGTCGCAGTCTTCTCCATTCCGGCCTTCGCCCGTCTGGTGCGAGGGAATACGCTGGTACTTAAGCAACAGACGTTTATTGAGTCGGCGCGTAGCATCGGCGCCAGCGATACAACTATCATCTTCAACCATATTCTGCCGGGAACCGTCTCCTCGATTGTGGTCTTTTTTACCATGCGTATCGGGACATCGATTATTTCAGCCGCGAGTTTGTCATTTCTTGGGTTAGGTGCTCAGCCGCCAACGCCGGAGTGGGGGGCTATGCTTAACGAAGCGCGGGCAGATATGGTGATCGCGCCGCACGTGGCGATTTTCCCGGCAGTAGCTATATTCCTGACGGTACTGGCGTTTAATATGTTGGGAGATGGCCTGCGCGACGCGCTGGACCCTAAGATAAAGGGATAAACCGTAGGCCTGATAAGATGCTTTAGCATTGCTATCAGGCATTGCCAGATGTCAGCATAAATGGCTTATCCGGCCTACGGTTCTGTTACGTGTGTTTAGACGCGGGAGCCCCACAGATCGTATTCGTCTGCGTTTTCAACTTTCACGCGGATGATATCGCCTGGTTTCACGTTGGTTTCCCCATTCATGTACACCGCGCCGTCGATTTCAGGTGCGTCTGCCATGCTACGGCCAATGGCGCCTTCTTCGTCAACTTCATCAACGATGACCATAATTTCGCGACCTACTTTTTCCTGCAAACGTTCAGCAGAGATCTGCTGCTGAAGTTGCATAAAGCGGTTCCAGCGCTCTTCCTTCACCTCTTCCGGGATTTGATCCGGCAGATCATTTGCGCCAGCACCCTCAACTGGGCTGTACTTAAAGCAACCAACGCGATCCAGGCGAGCTTCTTTCAGGAAGTCGAGCAGCATCTGGAAGTCTTCTTCTGTTTCACCCGGGAAGCCGACGATGAATGTCGATCGCAGAGTCAGCTCAGGGCAGATTTCACGCCATTGTTTAATACGCGCTAATTGTCTGTCCACAGAGCCAGGTCGCTTCATCAGCTTGAGAATACGCGGGCTGGCATGCTGCAGTGGGATGTCCAGATACGGCAGGATTTTACCTTCCGCCATCAGTGGAATTACGTCGTCAACGTGCGGGTACGGGTAGACATAATGCAAACGGGTCCAGATACCCAGTTTTGACAGTTGCTCACACAGGTCAACCATGCTGGTTTTTACTGGTTCGCCGTTATGAAAACCAGTGCGATGCTTCACATCCACGCCGTAAGCAGAAGTATCCTGGGAGATTACCAGGATCTCTTTCACACCAGCATCAACCAGGCGTTTAGCTTCGCTGAGTACGTCGCCGATCGGACGGCTCACCAGATCACCACGCATAGATGGAATAATGCAGAATGTGCAGCGGTGGTTACAGCCTTCTGATATTTTCAGATAGGCGTAGTGACGCGGTGTCAGTTTGACGCCCTGCTCAGGTACCAGGCTCTGGAAGGGGTTATGCTTCGGCTTTGGCACATAGTGGTGAACATGCTCAAGAACCTGTTCGTAGCTATGTGGCCCGGTGATTTCCAGCACCTTCGGGTGAACTTCACGGATCTGATCGACTTTCGCGCCCAGACAGCCGGTGACAATCACCTTGCCGTTTTCGTTCAGCGCTTCGCCAATCACTTCCAGTGACTCTTGTACCGCACTGTCGATAAAGCCGCAGGTGTTAACGATAACCATATCCGCGTCGTCGTAGCTCGGTACAACATCATAACCTTCAGTACGAAGTTCAGTCAGGATGCGTTCGGAATCGACGAGGTTTTTCGGACAACCTAGTGATATAAAACCAATTTTTGCCATTTTCTTATACTGTACATTGCTCGTAATCGGGGGATTATACAGATGCCTTCACGCTACATCTATATCTGATAGCGAGAAGACGAACAGAATAAAGGGGAATTAATAGAATATCTGCTGGTGAAAGGTGTTTAGAGAGTCTAATTCCGGCTTTAAGTGCTACTTCTTGGCTATAGAAACGCATTGGCGTAAATTTTATTCCGTCGAGCGTTATCAATGAGGTTAAATTTGAAAGATATTGTTTTGCAGGCCAAACTTGAAATGGCTAAAACACTTTATGCTAATGGCGTGAGTTTATATTATATCTCTCTCGCGACAGGTCTAACCTGGCGTATTTTAATGGCAGAATTAAGTTTTATTACTCGCCACGAAGTTATCCTGCAAAAAAGTAAAACTCGAAAACCTGAGCTTTAAATAATTCGCCTGTCGATGTCTCATCCTACAATATTCTGAAAGGTAATGTTGATATGTATATTTCGCCACTTCCGGTCGCTGCAGATTCTGATGTTGATAAACTTAGAGATGATATTGCGAATAAACTCTTATTTACGATTGGTAAGGATCCCGCAATCGCGACAAAACGGGAGTGGCTAAATGCAACGTTATACGCCGTGCGCGATCGAATGGTCGAACGCTGGCACCGCTCTAACCGGGCCCAGTTTTCTCAGGATGCCCGCCAGGTTTACTATTTATCGATGGAATTTCTGATTGGACGCACTCTTTCCAACGCGTTGCTTTCTTTAGGTCTGTACGATGAAGTGAACTGCGCGCTTGAAGCTATGGGGCTGGATCTGGAAGAACTGATCGATGAAGAAAATGACCCTGGGTTAGGTAATGGCGGTCTCGGACGTCTGGCTGCCTGTTTCCTCGATTCGCTGGCGACGCTTGGGCTGCCGGGATGCGGATATGGTATTCGTTATAATTACGGTATGTTCAAACAAAATATCGTAAATGGAGTGCAAAAAGAGTCTCTGGACTATTGGCTGGAATACGGGAATCCGTGGGAATTCAAACGACATAATACGCATTATAAAGTGCGTTTCGGTGGTCGCATTCAGCAGGAAGGGAATAAAACCCGGTGGATTGAAACCGAGGATATTCTGGCTGTGGCGCACGATCAAATTGTGCCCGGCTACGCGACAGACACCACCAATACATTACGCTTGTGGAATGTGCAGGTTAACAGCGAGGTTAACTCTGGCAAACTGAATCTGAATGATGATTTTTCTATTGAAGTGGAAAACAAATACCACTTTGAGAGGATCTCGCGGGTGCTATACCCGGACGACTCTACCGATGCTGGCCGTGAATTACGCTTACGACAGGCTTATTTCCTGGCGTCCGCAACAGTTCAGGATATTCTGAGTCGTCATTATCAGTTGCACAAAACCTACCATAATCTGGCAGATAAAATCGCAATCCATCTTAATGATACTCATCCGGTACTGGCGATCCCTGAACTGATGCGTTTATTGATCGATCAGCATCAGTTTTGCTGGGAAGATGCGTTTGATGTGACCTGTCAGATCTTTTCCTATACCAATCATACCCTGATGAGCGAAGCGCTGGAGACATGGCCGGTGGAGATGCTGAGCAGACTCCTGCCTCGTCATTTGCAGATTATTTTTGACATTAACGATCGGTTCCTGAAATCGGTGAGCGATAAATATCACGATAATAGTGAGTTACTAAAACGTGTATCGCTGATTGATGAATCTAATGGTCGCGTGGTGCGTATGGCCTGGCTGGCCGTAGTTGTCAGCCATAAAGTCAATGGCGTGTCGGCATTGCATTCAAAACTGATGACGGAATCCTTGTTTGCTGATTTCGCACGTATTTTCCCTATGCGTTTTACTAATGTAACTAATGGTGTTACGGCCAGGCGTTGGCTGGCCCTGGCGAATCCTCCACTTGCCAGCGTGCTGGATGAGCATATTGGTCATACCTGGCGTACCAAACTTATTCAGCTTGGCGAATTGAAGCAGTACATCGATTATCCGTCCGTGAATGAGGCGGTGCATCGGGCGAAGCGGGAAAATAAACAGCGGTTGGCACACTACATTGCCACACAATTTGGTGTGGTAGTGAATCCTGATGCTTTGTTTGACGTGCAAGTAAAGCGTATCCACGAGTACAAGCGGCAATTACTGAATGTGCTCCACATCATCACCCGTTATAACCGCATTAAAGCTGCGCCGGATGCCAATTGGGTACCTCGTGTGAATATTTTTGCGGGAAAAGCCGCTTCGTCGTACTACATGGCGAAACAAATTATTCGCTTAATTAACGATGTGGCGCAGCGGGTCAATAACGATCCGCAAATTGGTGGCAGGTTGAAAGTGGTGTTTATACCGGATTACAGCGTCAGTCTGGCGCAATTGATCATTCCGGCCGCAGATCTGTCTGAACAGATTTCGTTGGCCGGTACTGAGGCTTCCGGGACCAGTAACATGAAGTTTGGGCTTAATGGCGCGTTAACAATCGGTACGCTGGACGGGGCGAACATTGAGATGCGGGAGTATGTCGGCGAAGATAACATCTTTATCTTTGGGAATACGGCACAAGAAGTAGAAGCCTTACGACAAAGCGGTTATAGCCCCAGAGCTATTTTTGAGAACGATATTGAGCTGCACCAGGTACTGACTCAAATAGGTACTGGCATGTTCAGTCCACAGGAACCAGGGCGATATCAGAATATACTGGATTCGTTGATTAACTTTGGCGACCATTATCAGGTTTTAGCGGATTATCGTAGCTATGTAGATTGCCAGGATGCGGTGGACGATTTGTATTGTAATCCTCGTGAATGGACGACAAAAACGCTGCATAATATTGCCAATATGGGTTACTTTTCTTCAGACAGAACGGTACAGGAATATGCTGATAACATCTGGCGTATTACCAAAATACACGTTTAACCTTTAATGACTACAGGTGCCCTTCCAGGTTTTCAGGACCGGGAGGCGCTTGTAATTCAGCCAGAATGGGAGCCAGTATCTTATGGGTACTGGTTTCTTTACGCGATGAAGCATAAATACTAAATTGCGGTAACGGGAATGGTGTGTTTATTTTTTTTAACCCGTAAAGTTTTGCGTGAGTGTTAAATACTTTTTCCGGGATCACGCCTACACATTGTGTATTAGATACAATGGTGAGTATTGCTGTAAAAGAAGAGGTTAGCAGGCAGCGCTCTCCAGTTCTGAATTTCTTATCAACGATGCTTCTGTGGTAAATAATCTTTTCATTTTTTGTGTTATAGCCGACGAGATTTGCGCGTCGGAACATTTCTTCACTAATCGAATTCTCATACAACGTATTATTCTGTGAAGCGGCCAGTACCAGGCGCATATCACATATTTTTTGGCAGGAGATCCCCCCTGATTCAACCGAAAAGGTTGAAAAAACAACATCCGCCTGCCGCATGTTTAACAACTCAATAATGCTTTGCTCATTTAAATCGGCGGTAAGATGCAGGAGGCTAATATCAGCGTCAGTGTTGATTATTTTGGCTGTGACATCGGGAATAACGATCGGAGAAATAAAAGATTCAGTGTACAGAGTGAGTCTTTTTTTTGTTGCCGGGGACGAATGTGGCATCAGCAGTGAGAGTTTGTCGATAATTGGGATCGTATTGTCATAAAGCTCGTCGGAATAGACTGTCGGCAACAGAGCATTGCCGCTGCGGACAAATAAGTTATCCCCCATTAATTCGCGTAGCTTCCTTAATGATTGGCTGACGGCAGAGGGCGAAATATTCAGCATGTCAGCGACCCTGCTGATACTGCCTACGCTATAGATCAAACAGAAAATCATCAGCAGATTGAGGTCTATCTTTGATAGCGTGCGTATTTTTTCTGCATCATTTGCTTTTGACATAGTCCCCTCATGCTAAGCGTCGCGCAGTAATCCCACAGGTATAGCAAAAAATGACCGGTAAGTCAGAGATCTGAGGGAGGTTGTCTCTCCGTGAGCACAACGACTCTGTCCGCAGCTACAGGTTGTAACATTGTAAATTATGTTAATCAATTAGGGTTTATTGATATAGAGCATCAATTTGTTCAAAAAACAACCATACTATTAAGTTGCACTATGGTTGGAAAGAGGAGGAACAAAGTATGGTTGTTGACAGACTGAGAACCGATCTTCTCAACAAGTTGATAAACGCCCGCATCGACCTCGCCGCTTATCTGTTGTTGAGGAAGGCGAAAGGCTACATGTCAGTCAGCGAGAACGATCGTCTGCGTGATGGTTTTTTTGCACTGAATCGCGAACTACACGATCAATCACAGCTCCACGGTATGCATCTTGATCAGGAAGAGTGGAATGCCCTTCATCGTGCTGAAGGGGCGTTAGCCGCCGCCGCTGTTTGTCTTATGAGTGGACATCATGACTGTCCAAATTTTATTGCTGTTAACGCAGAGAAACTTGAAAACTGCCTGACAACGCTGACGCTGAGTATCCAAAGCTTGCAGAGCTACTCAACATTGGAACACGTCTGAACCAGGGGGAGGGTGCTCCCCCTTTTCGTTAATATTATGTAAAAGTAGCAGGATATCTCCTCCTGCTGGCTACGCTTTATGCAGAGCCATTAAGGAGGTGTTATGCGTCGACTCTTTCTCTGTGTTGCCTCGTTTGCGTTACTTTCCCCTTTTGCCGGTGCTGAACTGTCTGCTGTGAAGGTTGAAGTGTTGCAAACCAAACTTGACCATCCCTGGTCACTTGCTTTTTTACCTGATAATCGCGGCATACTCATTACGCTTCGGGGAGGACAACTTCGACTCTGGCAACCCGGTAAGGGGCTTTCAGATCCGCTGACCGGTGTGCCAAAGGTTTGGGTAAATGGCCAGGGAGGATTACTCGACGTGGTGTTAGCGCCGGATTTTGAACACTCCCGGCGGGTTTGGCTCAGTTATGCTGAAGCCAACCATGAAGGGAAAGCAGGGACAGCCGTAGGCTACGGACGACTGAGTGATGACCTCAAGCATCTGGAGGGATTCAAGGCGATTTTTCGCCAAATGCCTAAACTCTCAACCGGAAACCATTTTGGCGGACGCATGGTGTTTGATGGCAAAGGTTATCTGTTTATTGGACTGGGAGAGAATAATCAGCGTTCTACCGCTCAGGATCTGGATAAGTTGCAAGGCAAGGTTGTGCGTCTGACCGAGCAGGGCAAAATTCCGTCAGACAATCCCTTTGTGAATCAGGCTGGTGCTCGTCCTGAAATTTGGTCGTACGGCATTCGTAATCCGCAGGGCATGGCGATGAATCCCTGGAGTGAGGTGTTGTGGTTAAATGAGCATGGTCCACGCGGAGGCGATGAAATTAATGTCCCCGAAAAAGGTAAAAACTATGGCTGGCCGATAGCGACCTGGGGTGTTAACTACAGTGGTTTTAAAATTCCGGAATCACAGGGCGAAATAGTCGACGGTACTGAACAACCCGTCTTTTACTGGGAAAAATCTCCCGCAGTCAGCGGAATGGCTTTTTATAACCGCGATACCTTCCCGCAGTGGCAGCAGAAACTGTTTATTGGCGCGTTGAAAGAACAGGACGTGATCGTGTTAAGCGTCAACGGGAATAACGTGACGGAGGACGGACGCATTTTGCGGGAAAGGGGGCAACGGATCCGTGATGTGCGTGTCGGACCAGACGGTTATTTATATGTGTTAACCGACGAGTCCGACGGGGAATTACTTAAGGTGAGTCCCTGAACATTGCATCATTGACGCTATTAGCTGACTGGGATCATGACCACTTTCTGGAATGCCGGACGCTCGGTGAGCTGCTGATACCAGCGTTCAAGATGAGGTCGGTGGGTCCAGCTCAGGCCGACGTTAAACAGGTTATAGATGAACGGTGCGACGGCAATATCGCCGGTACCAAATTCAGCCCCGGAGAACCATGGTTGGTTTGCCAGCGCGTCGTCAAGAATGCTAAGCAGGTTATCGCAAACCTTCGCCCCTGCGTCGATGGCTGCCTGGTCACGTTGTTCAGCCGGTGTTCTGACCAGACCGAATAAAATCACCCGGTGTGCAGGACTCAACGTCTGGTTAGCCCAGTCCATCCATTTTTCGCCTTCAGCGCGCTTTGCCGGAGCATCAATCCACAAACGCTTTTGCCCGTACTGGGCAGCCAGATAGCGGACAATGGTGTTGGATTCCCACAGTAATACGTCGGTTTCATCATCGCGCAGTAGCGGAACCAGGCCGTTGGGATTCATTGCCAGATAGTCCGCATCGTGGTTAATGCCATGCTGCCCGCCCGCCAGGATTTGGGTATACGGTAGTTCCAGTTCTTCGAGCGTCCACAACACTTTCTTTACGTTGGTCGAGTTATTTCGACCCCACAGTGTAATCATAGTAACTCCGCAAATTAATTGAGCAGCTTTATGTCTGCATTCAGCATCTGACAGGTTCACATGGTGGGGTAAACCTAATATTTACGCAACAAGGTGTAAAAAAATCGTGATGGGGGCAGCGCAGCGCAATGTTATTGCATAAACTTTAAAAACTTTACCAACTTACGGTTTCTTTAAGCTCGTTAGTGCGTTATTACTCACCGCACTTATTTTACACGTCATCCATCAGGCCTCTTCTGCGTTGGTTGGGCCGATGCAGTTTGTGTAAACACGGTGTGTTATGACGTGGTTTTTTGGAATGGATACTCGGGTGGCATTTATGACGCAATACTTCTCTTCCCTTCGCAGCCTGGCTGCAGGTTCAGCACTCTTATTCCTTTTTGCACCAACCGCACAGGCGGTGGAGCAACCAACGGCCCCGCCGAGCGTGGATGCGCGGGCGTGGATCTTAATGGATTACGCCAGCGGCAAGGTTCTGGCGGAAGGCAATGCTGACGAGAAACTGGACCCAGCCAGTCTGACTAAAATTATGACCAGCTATGTGGTTGGTCAGGCGCTGAAGGCGGGGAAAATTAACCTGACTGACATGGTGACCGTGGGGAAAGATGCCTGGGCGACGGGCAACCCGGCCCTGCGTGGATCTTCGGTGATGTTCCTGAAGCCTGGCGATCAGGTAGCGGTGTCCGATCTGAATAAAGGCATTATCATCCAGTCCGGTAATGATGCCTGTATCGCTCTGGCAGATTACGTGGCCGGTAGTCAGGAATCCTTTATTGGTTTGATGAACGGTTACGCGCAAAAACTGGGACTGACCAACACCACTTTCCAGACGGTACATGGTCTGGATGCGCCAGGGCAGTTCAGTACCGCGCGTGATATGGCGTTGCTGGGCAAAGCGTTAATCCACGATGTGCCAGAAGAGTACGCCATCCATAAAGAGAAAGAGTTTACCTTCAATAAAATTCGTCAACCGAACCGCAACCGCCTGTTGTGGAGCACCAACCTGAATGTTGATGGTATGAAAACGGGTACCACTACAGGTGCAGGATATAACCTGGTGGCCTCCGCAACGCAAGGTGATATGCGCCTGATCTCCGTGGTGTTAGGGGCGAAAACCGATCGTATTCGTTTCAATGAGTCAGAAAAACTGCTCACGTGGGGCTTTCGTTTCTTTGAAACCGTTACACCGATCAAGCCGGATGCAACTTTCGTGACCCAGCGCGTCTGGTTTGGTGATAAGAGTGAAGTCAATCTGGGGGCTGGAGAAGGCGGATCTGTGACTATCCCACGTGGTCAGCTTAAAAACCTGAAGGCCAGCTTTACTCTGACTGAACCGCAATTAACCGCTCCGTTGAAGAAAGGCCAGGTTGTCGGAACTATCGACTTCCAGCTTAACGGGAAATCTATTGAACAGCGTCCGTTGATGGTGATGGAAGCGGTTGAAGAGGGCGGATTCTTTAGCCGGATGTGGGACTTTGTGATGATGAAGTTCCACCAGTGGTTTGGTGGCTGGTTCTCTTAATTTCAGTCATTGCCGGATGGCGTTATCGCTGTCCGGCAAACCCCATCAATACATCAGCTTAATATGCTGTGCTTTAGCGTAATTAACAAATTCATCGTCAGGACGGTTATCACTGATGATGGTATTAAAGCGTTTTAATTCTCCCATCCGTGCGGGACGCACCTTGCCAAATTTACTGTGATCTACCACCAGAACGTGATATTGCGCCATCGACATCGCCCAATGTTTAACCGGTAACTCTTCCAGGTTAAAACAGGTCGCGCCCTTGTCAATATGAACGCCAGCGGCGGAGTAAAAGGCAATATCCGGGCACAGGTTATTCAGTGTTTCCTGGAAATCGAGTGGTTTGAAAATCGCATTGCTGGCATGGAATTCACCCCCACACAGGATGACGCGACACTGTGGTTTTTCCTGTAGTGCCAGAAACGTATTCAGCGAGTAACAGATAGCTGTGAAGGGCAGTTCATTATCTATCGCTTCGATGATCCACGGCGTAGTTGTACCGCAGTCAAAAAAAATTGTCTGATGCGCCTGAACGAGGCTTGCAGCCTGCTGCGCGGCGCGCCGTTTTTCATCCACCAGGCGGGATTTTTGGTCGCTGATTAGGTAGTGGCTGGCGCTACGGGGTTCCAGAACAATATAACCCCCAAGCAATACCACAGGGGCATTGTTATTGTTCAGATCGCGACGGATGGTCATCTCAGATACGCCCAACAGCGTCGCGGCTTCTTTAAGGTGTAATTTATCGCTGCGTTTCAGTGCCTGCAGCAATTGACCAATACGCTCGTCGCGTCGTGTTTCCATATTTCCCCTGATGAGTAGAGTATGCGATCAGTATCGCGCGCCTAATACTACTCTTTTTACCAAGGGTTAGTCACGCACCCAGCCCTTACGGATGGGCAGGGCGAAGCAGGTGCGATAGCACGCTTGCAAACCGTTATACAGAGGGTCGCCAAATCGTTGCCAGATCATCTGTGCACTCAGGCAGCCGATCAGGCCTGCCAGCAATCCGCCCAGCATATCCAGCGGCCAGTGTACGCCGAGGTAAACCCGCGACCAGGCAATTGCGACAGCGATGACCATCAACAGTGCGCCAGACCAGAGGCGATGCCAGAACAAAAACGCCAGCGCAAAGGTAAAAATGACCGTACCGTGATCGCTTGGGAAAGAGTCATCAGGCGCATGGTGCAGGAAGTTGTAACCGATATGGTTAACGAACGGACGATCGTGCGGGAACAGATGGCCCATCAGCCACGAAATGGTTAAACCGACGATCAGCGCGATCGCCATTTTTATAACCAACTGACGCTGAATGATAACACGGCTACGCGGGCCCCAAAGCCAGAGTACAACGGCTAATATCGGTACGATATTGATCAGATCTTTGGCGATAAAAATGGCAAGCGAGATCGCCCACTGCGCAGAGTCTGGCGTGGCGTTGATCAGGTAAAAAAGCGAGTTATTCAGATTTTCCAGCATAACATCCAGACTCAGTACAGTGTTTAAAAAAAGGGCGAGCAATGCGCCTCATATCCGTATCAGACAGATCATAAAATCGCGGCCACCTGAGAAAAAGTGGTTTTGTCTTATTTATCTGTTAAATGAAGAGTTTTAATACAGCTATTGAGATTTAATCACCATGATAACGACTTCAACTTAAATTAACCTTAACGCGGGAGGATATTGTGAAAACGAGTGTAAAAATGTGCGCATTTTGCTTTCAATTCACATAATTCACTATCACCAGTTCGGCGCATTTATTACACTTTGCGCGTTTTTTCATTTGTTAAGAGACTGCATGCAGAACCGTTTATCTTCAGGCGCCCGTTTGGGGCGTCAGGCATTACTTTTCCCTCTCTGTCTGGTGCTTTACGAATTCTCTACTTATATCGGTAACGATATGATCCAGCCCGGAATGTTGGCAGTAGTGGAGCAATATCAGGCTGGATTAGATTGGGTTCCAACTTCCATGACTGCTTATCTGGCTGGTGGCATGTTTTTGCAATGGCTGCTTGGGCCGCTGTCGGATCGCATAGGCCGTCGCCCGGTGATGTTAACCGGTGTTGTCTGGTTCATTATTACCTGCCTGGCGACGCTGTTTGCGCAGAATATTGAGCAATTTACCTTCCTGCGTTTTTTGCAAGGGATCAGCCTGTGCTTTATTGGCGCGGTGGGCTATGCCGCAATTCAGGAATCCTTTGAAGAGGCGGTCTGTATTAAAATTACCGCACTCATGGCGAATGTGGCGCTGATTGCACCTTTGTTGGGGCCGTTAGTCGGAGCCGCCTGGGTGCATGTTCTTCCGTGGGAAGGGATGTTTGTTCTGTTTGCGGCACTGGCGGCCATCGCCTTTTTTGGCTTACAGCGCGCGATGCCTGAAACGGCAACCCGGCTGGGTGAAAAGCTATCCATTAAAGAGCTTGGCAAAGATTACAAACTGGTGCTTAAAAACGTGCGTTTTGTCGCCGGAGCACTGGCGCTGGGCTTTGTCAGCCTGCCGTTACTGGCCTGGATTGCGCAGTCCCCGATTATCATTATTAGTGGTGAACATCTCAGCAGCTATGAATATGGTCTGTTACAGGTGCCGATTTTTGGTGCGCTGATTGCCGGGAATCTGGTGCTGGCTCGTCTGACGTCGCGGCGCACAGTACGATCGCTGATTATTCTGGGCGGTTGGCCAGTTGCTGTGGGGTTGATTATCGCTGCGGCAGCCACGGTGGTTTCTTCCCATGCTTATCTGTGGATGACGGCAGGTTTGAGTATTTATGCTTTTGGTATAGGTGTGGCGAATGCAGGTCTGGTGCGCCTGACACTGTTTGCCAGCGAAATGAGCAAAGGGACTGTTTCAGCCGCAATGGGCATGCTACAGATGCTGATTTTTACCGTCGGTATTGAGTTGAGCAAACATGCGTATCTGATCGGTGGAAACGGCTTGTTTAGCCTGTTTAATCTGGCAAGCGGTATAATTTGGCTGGTCCTGATGTTTATCTTCCTGAAGGATAAACGGGTCGGAGATTCCCGGGAAGGATAGGAATTCAATGCCTGATAGTTGTTCGCTATCAGGCATTCAAAGCGTTAGTGATGGTCGTCGATTTGATGTTCGATAATCATCCCTTCGCCAACGCTGGCAACATGACGTGCATAAGGATGCGCACGATAAACGGGAGCAGGTGCGGGGGCCGGTGCAACATAGACCGTTTGCGGTGCGGTCGTGACGCTTACCGCCTGTGGAACACTCACGGAAGAAGGGACCACCACCACTTTATACCCGTCTGGCACATCAACGGTTACGCTCTGCGCCATTGTCGTTCCCGCAACCCCCAGCAACAATGCTGCCATCAGTACACTTTTCTTCATCATCAGTTCACCTGAAATGTTCACTGGAGGTAATTATCCAGCGGGTTAATTTGATGCGGATTATGAAGAGATCATCCCAACGTTTTGTTGCCGTCCGTGCTAAGAGATTATTGTGTAAACGGCGCTTCGTTTTTGAGCACACGATCGATAATATCCAGCACGCCTTCTTCGTTATTTGAACCCGCGCGATATTTTGCCGCCGCGACCACCGTGTCTTTGGCGTTTGCCATCGCAAAACTAAAGCCCGCCTGGCGCAGCATCTCAATATCATTTCCACCATCGCCAAATACCACGACTTCATCGTCGGTAATATTCCAGCGTTTTTGTAGCAGACGCAGACCGTTTGCCTTATGCACTCCTGGAATAATTAAATCAATGCTGCCGTAGCCCGTATGAACCGGAACCATAATATCGCCAATTGCGTTATGGAGGTCCGCCTGAACCTGGGGGATACGATCGTCTGAGATATTCAACCCGAATTTGAAGAATACGTCGTTGATGTTGTCAAAGTTATCTACAAATTCAAGACGATGATAGTACATAGCCGCGACCGATTTTAGTTCATCACTGTATTGCTTCAGTGTGTAGGCGCTGCTTTTCCCGCAGGCAATAATGTCGATGTCCGTTCGCGTCAACAAATGTTCCACGACGACATCAAAATCATCCTTTGCCAGCTCACCGTTAAATACATCTTCCTCTTCGCTGACCACCCAGCCGCCGTTTTCCGCCACAAATGAGATTTCGTGAGCCAGTTCGGGGAAAAAGGAGATTAACTGGTAATACTGGTTACCGCTGGCGACAACAAAGCGGATCCCTTGTTTTTTCATCTGATGATACTGCGCCATGAACCGCTCACGGTTGTAGGTCTTTTGGTCACTTAAAAAAGTACCGTCCATATCTACCGCAATTAACTTGATACCCATTAGCCGTTCTCCATCGCAGTTTGAGTTTTTGAATCTGGTTTGGCGACAGCTTTCGCCACGATAGCCGCTACCAGCACCAGTGCCAGCACGACTAACATTGCGTTGCGTAATCCGTAGTGTTCACCCAGATAGCCCAACAGCGGCGGTCCAACCAGGAAGGCCAGGTAGCCGGTAGTCGCAACCACGCTCACGCGGGTTGGGGCATCGGGACCGGTATCACTGGCCGCCGAAATAGTCAGTGGGAAGCCAAGCGATGCGCCAAGTCCCCACAGGATGACGGAAACGCCCGCTAACCACGAGCTATCAACAAAAATAATCAGGCTAATCCCAAGCGCCCCCATTAGCGCGCTGGCACGCACGACAGCGACGCGGCTGTAACGGTCGATAAACCAGCCGCCAGTGAACCGTCCGACGGTCATTCCCAGCGTAAAACCGGCATAAATCAATGAACCGGATGTCGGGCTAAAGCCATGTCCGTCCACCATCAATAGAGGAAGCCAGTCGTTGGCGGAACCCTCGGCAAAAGCCATTGCCAGAACCACTACGCCGATGAGCAACAACTGGATATCACGGTAAAAAGGTAGCCCCTTTTCGCTCGAATGAGATCCGTCGGTGGCATTTTTGCCCGTGCCGTCAGGAATGGCTTTTATGGCGATGAATATTGGGGTAATCGTGACTACCGCCGCCAGCAGAATATGTACAGTCGCCGGTATGCTAAGGGCGGTAAGAATCATCCCGACGCCGGCACCGGCAAGAGTTCCCAGACTGTAAAAGCCATGCATCATCGGCAGAACGGTTTTGTTCATTTCGCGCTCAACTGCCGCGCCTTCAACGTTAATGGCAACTTCTGCGGCACCAAAGCTGGCACCAAATACGGCCAAACCAAATGCAAAAAACCATGGTGAGTGCAACCATAGCGCCAGGCTGAGGACCATCATTCCTGTGACTGCGCAAGACATGGTGGTGCGAATCACCTTTCGTGTGCCAAATCGTTTCACCAGCCAGGCCGAACATAGAATGCCACTCATCGAACCAATAGAGAGTCCAAACAATACTGCGCCCATTTCCGCAGTGGAAATGGAGAGGATATCTCTGATGGCTGGGGTACGCGTTGCCCAGGAAGCCATTAATAATCCTGGTAAAAAGAAGAATGTGAATAGCGCCCAGGTACGGCGTCTTAGGGCTTTGCGTGATGAGATGCCTGTCATGAATTCGAGCCAAAGAGAAGAGGAAAGAAGACAACATTAGCAAGGTTGTGTACATTTGTACATAAATGTACTCAGAGGAAATACAGTGCGACGCGCGAACGATCCGCAACGGCGGGAAAAAATAGTTCAGGCTACTCTGGAAGCGATAATAACCCATGGTATTCATGCGGTTACACACCGCAAAATCGCAATAATTGCTCAGGTACCCTTGGGTTCTATGACTTATTACTTTTCGGGAATGGATGAGCTTTTAATGGCGGCATTTGGTCGTTTCACTGAAACCATGTCGCAGCAATATCAGGCATTCTTTGATGACGTTTCAAATGCGTCGCAGGCCTGTCATGCCATTACCAGTATGATCTACAGTTCACAGGTCACCACGCCGGACAATATGGAGCTAATGTACCAGCTTTATGCTTTTGCCAGCCGAAAACCAGCACTGAAAATGGTGATGCAAAACTGGATGCTACGCAGTCAGCAAACGTTAGAGCAGTGGTTCGATCCGGCCACGGCTCGGGCTCTGGATGCGTTTATTGAAGGGATGACTCTGCACTTTGTGACGGATAAAACGCCACTGCGTCGAGAAGATATTCTGGTTATGGTTGAACGTATTGCAGGGCTGCCGCAGGCGTGATTTTCTTAAAACGAACTGTCGAGGCGGGTAATCGCCTGACGTAAAAAGTCGATGACTCTCCGGGTTTCTGTTGTCAGCGGTTGATTCGCATTTGTCACGGTCCCGACATCCATATACGTAATAAAATCATCAATCGTTCTGCGCATGACGCGTAATCCGTCCAGCGACCAGGGGCGATATACCAGATCTGATAAAATAGTTATTCCTCTGCCTTTGGCGACCAGGCTGCGTATCGCCTCAAAAGAATTACTGCGAAAACAGATGTCAGGCGCGTAGCCACGCTGTTGCCAGTAGTCTGTGATGACGTCGGGATACTTGTCGGTTTCCAGCAGTAAAAACGGTAGCTTCACGACATCTTTCAGACGGATTGCTGGCTGGCTTTGCAACGGGTGCCCGATTGAGCTCCACAGGCGTCGTTGTGAGCGAATGAAGGTTTCGATTTTCAGGTCAGCGTCGTGGCTGATATTCGAAGTCAGTAGCAGGCAAAAATCAACGTTCTTTTGTCGCAGCGCCTGAACTAACTCTGGCGCTGTATCTTCATGAAAAATGATCTCCAGCAGCGGAAAACGGCGTTCAATGTCATCAAGTATATCCGGGATAAGATAGGCGGAGAGTGTTTCGGCAACCCCAATACGCACCGTACCGCAGAGGAGATCACTCCTGTCATGCAGGGCGTCAACGGCGGCCCGGCTACTGTTGATGATGTTACAGGCATGAGCCAGAAAGCGCTCGCCCTCAGCGGTTAGCTTCACACCTTTGGGATATCGTACAAATAATTGTGCATCTAATGCTTCTTCCAGGTTCCGCATGGCGATGGTCATCGATGACTGAGAGATATGACAACGTGCTGCTGCTTTGGAAATTTGTAATGTTTCGGCGAGCGCGATGTAAAACTCAAGTTGCCTTAGCGTGAATTTCATAGTTTTAATCTATGCACATGGATGAAAACGTTATATTAGCATTCATTCGGACACCGCCGTAGCCTTGTTGTTATACCGTGAATGTAACAAAAAGGCTTATTTATGCCCTATATTTTACTCAGTCTGGCAGCCTGTTTTTGGGGCGGGAATTATGTAATCGGCCACATACTGGTCGCTGACGTTAATCCTGTTGTTTTATCTGCGGTGCGCTGGATAGCTACCGCACTATTATTGATGACGCTTTATTTTCGCCAGGTTACAGAGCAGTGGCCGGCGATGAAAAAAAACATGAGTACTATCGTTTTCCTCGCGTTATGTGGTCAGGTCCTTTTTCCGTTGACCTTGTACATCGGCCTACAATATACGACATCTCTGAATGCGGCGATTTATATGTCGACCACACCAGCAATAGTCCTGCTAATCAATAAACTCTTTTTCAAGGAGAGGATCTCTTTGCGTAATATTGCTGGTGTGATACTCAGTACTGTTGGCGTTATCTGGCTAATATTGCAGGGTAATCTGATGCATCCGGAGGTGTTTAGTCATCTGAACCAGGGCGATATATGGACTATGGGCTCAGCGCTTAGTTGGGCTGTCTACTGTGCTTTTCTGCGAATTAAACCTCGTGAGGTTAAGGGAAATGCATTCGTCGCTGTGAGTGCACTGATAGGCGCAATTGTTCTTCTTCCGGTGCTAGCTATAGAACTGATGCGTGATGGTGTTCCGGACTGGAGTGGTTATGTGAATTCTGCAGTTATTTCCGGGGTCATGTACCTTATTATTTTTCCGTCCTGGCTGTCGTATTTACTCTGGAACAAAGGCATTAGCGCCATCGGGGCCACGCGTGGAGAAATATACTCACACCTGATCCCTTTGAGTGGAGGATTATTTAGCGTGGTATTTTTGCATGTGACGCTACATTCGTATCATCTGGTCAGTGCGCTGGTTATCGTCTTCGGTATTGCGCTCTGTTCACGCCCGGCAGTGCACAGGATAACGGAGCAACATACGGTGTGAGGGGGAAGAGCTACATTAGCTGACGGTGGCGCCACTTGTTACATTCACCACCGTAGCAGTCATTGCACTAGCATGATCTGATGCCAGAAATGTTATAACTTCGGCGATTTGTAACAGAGTGGGCAGGCGCTTGAGCATAGTGCTTTGTGCGGCGCCACCCAGCCATTGTTCCACGGTTAACCCCATTGACTGAGCTTTTGTGGTGAATATTTCCTCTGTGTAAGAGCCGGCCTGTATCGCATCCACAATTGCATGCGATCGCACGCCGAGGACTCGAATATTCTGTGGGCCAAGTTCACTGGCGAGCGCTTTAATAAAGGCTTCGGTTCCCGCGCAGCCAACGATGTGGCCCAGATGTCCTGGCATTGCCATCGGTGCCGCAGGAGCTACGACGGTGATAATACTGCCTGCACGTTCACCGCCCATATACGGAGTGACGGCCTTTGATATATTGAATTGTGCGGAGAGAAAAGGGGTGATGCCACTCATAAACTCAGCCAGAGATAACGCTTCTATTCTTTTGCCCTGTTCGTGTAAAAAGCCAGTTGCGTTTACCACCACGTCAATACCACCGGCTTGCTGAGCCAGTTGCGCAATATGTTGAGTTGTGGACTGTTCGTCAAGTACATCGACGATGAAGATTTCAGCCGTGCCATCGGCCATGCGGATGCTGTCGGCAGCGCAGTCTAGCTTTCCCTTGCTACGTGCACCAAGGAACACATTCGCCCCTTCACGCGCCATAGTGCGTGCAACCGTACTACCGGTCGCGCCACTTCCGCCGAAGATCACTACGTTTTTGCCTGAAAGCAACATTATGAATCTCCATCACCAGAAAGCATCAATCAAAAGTATGTGCCATAAACGGCATGCTGCAAATTGCGCGGATTATGGGGGGAATGTGGTATTTGAGGGGCGGGAGCTGAATTTCAGACAACAAAAAACCCATCAACCTTGAACCAAAACGGCGGGGTTGATGGGCTCCACAAATTGGGGACATCAAAGAAAAGCAGTGGCAATAGTTATGACTGACACCTTGAAGAAAAGTTCTGCTTACCTGCAAAAAATTTTCACTTAAGGATAATTATCAGTCTTAACCGAGGCCTGGCCAGACAATGACAATAAGTGTCCCTGCCAGCGTCAGCAGGACGTTAGCAATTGCATAAGTGCCCGCATAACCTAAGGCCGGAATGTTACTGCGCGCCGTGTCGCTGATGATTTCCATTGCCGGAGCACAGGTACGCGCCCCCATCATGGCCCCAAACAGCAGGGCGCGGTTCATTCGCAATACGTAAGCACCAAACAAGAAGCAGATAACAACCGGAACCAGACTGACAATCAAACCGGCAATCAGCATTTGACCACCCACGGCACCGAGGCCGTTGCCAATACCGCTGCCAGCGCTTAAACCGACGCCTGCCATAAATACCATCAGGCCAAACTCTTTCACCATATTCAGCGCACCCTGCGGAATATAGCCAAACGTAGGATGGTTGGCGCGCAAGAAGCCAAGCATGATCCCGGCGAACAGTAATCCGGCTGCATTCCCAATGCCGAAGCTGAAATTACTGAACTGGAAGGTGATCATCCCGATCATCAGACCGATGATAAAGAAGGCGCAGAAGGCAAGGAGGTCGGTCACCTGACTATGGATTGAAATAAAGCCGATACGATCAGCAATGGTTTTGACACGACGGGCATCACCGCTGACCTGCAATACGTCGCCTTTATTGAGTACAACGTTGTCATCGATTGGCATCTCAATCTGGCTGCGGATCACGCGGTTAAGGAAGCAACCGTGATCGGTTAGTTTCAACTGTGCCAGACGACGGCCGACGGCATTGTGGTTTTTGACAACAATCTCTTCGGTGACGATACGCATATCGAGCAGATCGCGATCGAACACCTCTTTGCCATTACGAAAACTTGGGTCGAGACGGGCATGCGCATCCGGGTAACCCACCAGGGCAATCTCATCACCCATTTGTAGCACTGCGTCACCATCAGGATTCGCCAAAATGCCGTTGCGACGGATGCGTTCAATATAACAACCAGTCTGGCGATAGATGCCCAGCTCACGGAGATTTTTACCGTCAGCCCATGCGACCAGTTCCGGACCGACACGATAGGCCCGAATCACGGGCAGATATACCTTACGGTTAGCGTCAGTGTCCAGACCGCGTTCACGTGCGATTTGTTGTGCGCTGGTTTGCAGATCCTGATGTTGCAGTTTCGGCAGGTAGCGTGCGCCGACGATCAGGCTGACCAGTCCAATAAGATAGGTGAGGGCGTAACCCAGACTCAGATTATCAAGGGCACTTGAAAGCTGAGTACCTGCCATTCCTGAATGCCGCAATGTGTCGCCTGCGCCTACCAGCACAGGTGTAGAGGTCATTGAGCCAGCCAGCATACCGGCTGTCAGGCCGATGTCCCAGCCAAATAGCCGACCCAGCCCCAGGGCGATCAGCATTGCACTACCGACCATTACCAGAGCAAGCATTAGGTAATTTTTACCATCGCGAAAAAAAATGGAAAAAAAGTTGGGACCCGCTTCCACTCCGACACAAAAAATAAACAGCATAAAGCCGAGATTTAATGCATCAGTGTTAATACTAAAGTGCTGCTGCCCTAATAATAGGGAGACTACCAAAACGCCAATGGAATTACCGAGTTGGACTGAGCCCAGACGTAATTTACCCAGACACAGGCCCAGCGCCAGGACCACAAATAATAACAGGATGTAATTCCCATTTAACAAATCTGCGACGTTTATATTCACGGAGGCTAACTTCTTGTTTACTAGTAAGCTATTGAAAGAAATGGCAATTTACGCTAATGTTTTTGCCAGAAATTAAGGGGCGACAGCTTCGTATACAGCCCCAAATAAAAGCAGCATAACAATATATGTGGCTAGTTTAATCTCATTACGTATCAACGGCTATAAGAATCGTGTGGGTGTGTTTTTGGCATGGAATGCCGAGTAACTTTATCTGACTGGACGCCTTTGGGCGAAAAGAGTGTTCGATAGAGAAAAAGTCAGGAGGAACGGTTGAAACATAAGCAAGGTTGGGCGGGTGCGATCTGCTGCTTTGTGCTTTTTATTGTGGTGTGTCTTTCATTAACGCTAAACGTGAAAGGGGCATTTAAAGCGGCTGGACATCCTGAAGTCGGGTTGTTGTTTTTTATATTGCCAGGTGCAGCGGCAAGCTTTTTCTCCCACCGTCGGGAGGTGCTCAGACCTCTTCTTGGTGCAATGTTGGCGGCACCATGTTGCCTGTTGCTGATGCGGTTCGTCTTTATGCCCACGCGTTCGCTGTGGCAAGAACTGGCATGGCTGTTTAGTGCGGTGTTTTGGTGCGCGCTTGGCGCATTGTGTTTTTTATTTATCAGTAGCTTATTTAACCAACATCAACGACGTAAAAAAAACTAACGACGCCCTCCAGCGGAGGGCGTTGAAACACTAATCAGGCGAACAGGTTCGCATTTTCTTTTGCCCACGCTTCAAAATCCGTGCAGCCGCCGATGTGTTTTTGATCGACAAAAATCTGCGGTACGGTTTCAACAGGCTTACCTACCGTTTTTTCCAGATCCGCTTTGGTAATACCTTCAGCGTGGATATCAATGTAGCGGTAGTTAAAATCGTCATGCTCATTGCTCAATTTTTCTGCTAATTCTTTTGCGCGCACGCAATACGGGCACCCTGGGCGACCAAAAATAACAGCAAACATCTCTTTCTCCTCGAACTTATCAGGCCGGATGGCGAATTACCGTTATGATGCCGCGATTTACGATAGATGGAAAGCAGGTTGAGCCTGTTGCTTTGATATCCTTAGTCTATACCCTTTGTCTTTCAGGCTACATTTTGTGGTCTGCATCCGTTCACACCTGCCATAGAGTTATCTATGCTGCTGGAGATCACGGGCTTGCCGCTTCAGTACAACCCGAAATTCATAGTGTATACACTAAGTACCACTTCACCGGGAGGCCACTTATGCGCACAATTGGTGTGTTACCCAGGAGCGTATTGATTCTGGAAATGATTGGTATGGTATTGTTAGCGCTGGCGTTGCTGTCGCTTAACGATTACCTCACCTTACCCGCGCCGTTTAACAGCTCAGTAGCCTGCGTCGTGATGATCTTTTTGGGTGTATTGCTGATGCTTCCTGCGGCGGTGGTGTTGATGTGGCGCATTGCACGACTGCTTGCGCCGCAGTTGATGTCGCGTTCATCCGACGCGACTTCCCATTCAATCAGAGATAAAAGAGATGACTCCAACCATTGATTTAATTCGCGGTCACCGCTCCATTCGCCATTTCACCGACGAGTCGATTTCGGATGCACAACGAGATGCGATTATTGCTGCTGCCCAGGGAACTTCAAGTTCCAGCTTTTTACAATGCAGTACGATAATTCGGATTACCGATAAAACTCTGCGCGAATCGCTGGTTACCTTGTCTGGAGGGCAAAAACATGTCGCCCAGGCTGCTGAGTTCTGGGTGTTTTGCGCTGATTTCAATCGTCATTTACAGATCTGCCCGGATGCTCAGTTAGGGCTGGCGGAACAACTGCTGCTGGGCGTGGTTGATACGGCTATGATGGCGCAAAATGCGCTAACGGCCGCGGAATCGTTGGGACTCGGAGGCGTCTATATTGGTGGCCTGCGCAATAATATTGAGGCAGTCTCCGAGCTCCTGAAACTCCCGCAGCACGTCTTACCGTTGTTTGGTCTTTGTCTCGGCTGGCCTGCCGATAACCCGGACATCAAACCGCGATTGCCTGCTGCAATCGTCGTGCATGAAAATCAGTACCAACCGCTCGATAAGGACATTCTGGCGCAATATGATGAACAGCTCGCGCAGTACTATCTGACCCGTGGCAGTAACACGCGTCGCGATACCTGGAGCGATCACATCCGCCGTACCATCATTAAAGAAAGTCGCCCCTTTATCCTGGAATATTTGCATAAACAAGGTTGGGCGACGCGCTAAAGATTCTAACCCGGTGTATGATACGTCAGCTTTTACCAGGTCTTTCAGAGAGGTGCAGGGTGAAAATTGCCATTTTGTCCCGGGACGGAACGCTCTATTCGTGTAAACGCCTGCGTGAAGCGGCGATGCATCGCGGCCACCTGGTAGAAATTATCGATCCCCTTTCTTGCTATATGAACATTAGCCCGGCGGCTTCTTCTATTCATTATAAGGGCCGCCAGCTACCCCATTTTGACGCAGTCATCCCAAGGATTGGCTCGGCCATTACTTTTTATGGAACTGCTGCGTTACGTCAGTTTGAGATACTGGGCAGCTATCCGCTGAATGAATCGGTAGCAATTACCCGTGCGCGCGATAAGCTGCGTTCGTTACAACTGCTGGCGCGCCAGGGGATAGATCTCCCCATCACCGGGATTGCACACTCGCCGGATGATACCAGCGACATGATTGATATGGTCGGTGGGGCACCGTTGGTGGTGAAGTTGGTCGAAGGCACACAGGGCATCGGTGTAGTGCTGGCCGAAACGCGTCAGGCTGCAGAGAGCGTCGTGGATGCGTTTCGTGGGTTGAACGCTCATATACTGGTTCAGGAATATATTAAAGAAGCGAAAGGCCGCGATATTCGCTGTTTCGTTGTAGGTGACGAGGTTGTGGCCGCCATTGAGCGTCGGGCGAAAGATGGTGATTTTCGTTCTAATCTCCATCGTGGCGGAGTTGCCAGTATTGCAAATATCACGTCTCGCGAAAGGGAGATCGCCATCAAAGCCGCTCAGACAATGGGGCTGGATGTGGCGGGGGTTGATATTCTGCGCGCAGATCGCGGGCCACTGGTCATGGAAGTCAACGCTTCTCCTGGATTGGAAGGCGTGGAGAAAACTACAGGGATAGATATTGCTGCGCGGATGATCCAGTGGATCGAACGTCACGCAACACCTGAATTCTGTCTTAAAATCGGCGGTTAAGCGCAATATCGATTGCGATCGTGGTATGACACGGTCTTTTTGCGTAAGCTGTGCCGGTAATTTTTTCATCGTAAGAGGTCGCACATTATTATGACATCACTGGTCGTTCCCACTCTGGATACGTTGCGTCAATGGCTCGACGACCTGGGCATGAGTTTTTTTGAATGCGATACCTGTCAGGCGCTGCATTTACCACACATGCAGAACTTCGACGGCATCTTTGATGCGAAAATTGATTTGGTAGATAACGTCATTCTGTTCTCTGCAATGGCGGAAGTCAGACCTTCTGCACTGCTGCCGCTTGCGGCCGATCTGTCTGCTATTAATGCCAGTTCGCTGACGGTGAAAGCGTTTTTAGATATGCAGGATGATAATCTGCCAAAGCTGGTGGTTTGCCAGTCTTTATCCGTTATGCCTGGCGTGACTTTCGAGCAGTTTGAATGTTTTGTTCGTCAGAGTGAAGAGCAGATATCGATGGTGATCCTTGAGGCCGGGGCACACCAGCTGTTGTTTAACGCCGAAGAAGATGCGCAAAATAGCAGCACCGAAAACCATTTCCTCCATTAATTCTTTCTTAGCAGTGACACATTTAACGCAGCCGCTGCCATAGCGGTTGCGTATTGCATTTTTTTATTCTGCATTTAACCTTTTATTAAAGAATTATTCACTTCAATTCTTTGCCTTCCGCTTTATGTCATAGACAAAACCTGCATAAAAAATTGATAAAAGACGTTTTTTAATCTGAGCTATATCCTTGAATCCTGGCTAAAGTTATTCTTGCGAGGCTCTTAAACGTCATCCTTCATCTGCCCCTGTGAGCTGACTTATAGCCACTATGCATAGTGAATGATTTCGCGTTGATCAGCGAGCCATAGCGGCATGGGGAGAAGCCCTTCTTCTCATCGGTGCCCAATGAAAAAATATGCACATTTCTTGCATATCGTGGAGTGTGACTTTTTTGTTCGTTTGTTAACGAACTTTCAGAAGGAAAGAGATTATGACCGCCTTAAATAAAAAATGGTTATCAGGCCTGGTTGCGGGTGCTCTGATGGCTATCTCTGCCGGCACGCTCGCTGCTGAACAAAAAACACTGCATATTTATAACTGGTCTGATTATATCGCTCCGGATACGGTGGCGAATTTTGAAAAAGAGACCGGGATTAAAGTGGTTTATGACGTATTCGACTCCAACGAGGTGCTGGAAGGTAAGCTGATGGCTGGCAGCACCGGTTTTGATCTGGTGGTACCTTCAGCCAGCTTTCTTGAGCGTCAACTCACTGCGGGAGTATTTCAGCCGCTGGATAAAAGTAAACTTCCTGGCTGGAAGAACCTCGATCCCGAACTGCTGAAACTGGTAGCGAAACACGATCCTGACAATAAGTTTGCCATGCCGTATATGTGGGCAACCACCGGTATTGGTTACAACGTGGATAAAGTTAAAGCGGTGCTGGGGGCTGATGCTCCGGTTAATAGTTGGGATCTGATCCTTAAACCGGAAAATCTTGAAAAACTTAAAAGCTGCGGTGTTTCTTTCCTGGATGCGCCCGAAGAAGTATTTGCCACTGTGCTGAATTATTTGGGGAAAGATCCAAACAGTACCAAAGCAGATGATTACACCGGGCCGGCGACGGACCTGCTGTTGAAGCTGCGTCCGAACATTCGCTACTTCCACTCTTCTCAATACATTAACGATCTGGCTAACGGCGATACCTGCGTAGCAATCGGCTGGGCAGGGGATGTATGGCAGGCCGCTAACCGTGCTAAGGAAGCGAAAAATGGTGTCAATATTTCCTTCTCAATTCCAAAAGAAGGGGCGATGGCGTTCTTCGACGTTTTTGCGATGCCTGCGGATGCTAAAAACAAAGATGAAGCATATCAGTTCCTCAACTACCTGCTGCGTCCGGATGTGATTGCCCATATTTCCGATCACGTGTTCTACGCGAATGCTAACAAAGAAGCGACGGCGTTGGTCAGCCCTGAGGTTCGGGACAATCCGGGTATCTATCCACCTGCGGATGTAAGAGCCAAGATGTTCACGCTGAAAGTGCAGGATCCGAAGATCGATCGTGTACGTACCCGTGCCTGGACGAAGGTGAAAAGCGGGAAATAACCCGATGTTTGGGACATGACCCGGCGGTACTTGTGCCCGCCGGGGCTGCATTGATACCCGAACACGTATAACCCGGCAATACGCACCATTGTGGTGCGTTATTTGCACCGTTTTTTTGTTTTATGCCGGAGAGCACTTGAGTGAATGATGCAACCTCCCGCCCACAGGCGAAGACCCGTAAAGCGCTGACCCCGCTCCTTGAAATTCGTAACCTGACCAAGTCATTTGATGGCCAGCACGCCGTCGATGATGTCAGCCTCACAATCTATAAAGGTGAAATATTTGCCCTGCTTGGCGCATCCGGCTGCGGCAAATCGACCCTGCTACGCATGCTGGCGGGGTTTGAACTGCCGACTACCGGGCAAATTATGCTGGATGGTGTTGATTTAGCGCATGTCCCGCCTTATCTGCGCCCGATAAATATGATGTTTCAGTCCTACGCGCTGTTTCCGCACATGACGGTGGAGCAGAACATTGCCTTTGGCCTTAAGCAGGACAAGTTGCCGAAAGCTGAAATTACCAGTCGCGTGAACGAGATGTTAGGCCTGGTGCATATGCAGGAATTTGCCAAACGCAAACCGCACCAGCTTTCCGGCGGTCAGCGTCAGCGTGTGGCGCTGGCGCGAAGCCTGGCAAAACGTCCGAAGCTGTTGCTGCTGGATGAGCCGATGGGGGCTCTGGATAAGAAACTACGTGACCGTATGCAACTGGAAGTGGTTGATATCCTCGAGCGTGTAGGGGTTACCTGCGTGATGGTGACACACGATCAGGAAGAAGCCATGACGATGGCGGGTCGCATTGCGATTATGAATCGTGGCAAGTTTGTACAAATCGGCGAGCCTGAAGAAATATATGAGCATCCGACCACGCGTTACAGCGCGGAATTTATCGGCTCAGTAAACGTTTTTGAAGGTCTACTGAAAGATCGTCAGGAAGATGGTCTGGTTATTGACTCCCCAGGGTTGGTTCATCCGCTGAAAGTGGATGCCGATGTTTCCATTGTTGATAACGTGCCAGTGTATGTTGCGCTGCGCCCGGAAAAAATCATGCTCTGTGAAGCCCCTCCGGCTGATGGCTATAACTTTGCGGTGGGCGAAGTCGTACACATTGCCTATCTCGGTGATTTGTCTGTATACCACGTACGTTTAAAAAGCGGCCAGATGTTGAGCGCCCAGTTACAAAACGAACATCGCTATCGCAAGGGGCTACCGACCTGGGGCGATGAAGTACGTTTGTGTTGGGATGCGGACAGCTGTGTGGTGTTGACGGTTTAAGGAGTGAAGATGAGTACACTTGAACCTCCGGCTCGTGTGGACAAAGCGGGCCGTTTCACGCTGTTTATGTCGCGGATGCAGATGAAGCACGGGCGCAAGCTGGTGATTGCGCTGCCGTATGTTTGGCTGGTGCTCCTGTTTTTGTTGCCGTTTTTGATTGTTTTTAAGATCAGCCTGTCAGAGATGGCGCGGGCTATTCCCCCGTATACTGACCTTGTAGGCTGGGCTGATGACCAATTATCCATTACGCTCAATCTGGGCAACTTCCTGCAGCTAACGGATGATCCGCTCTATTTTGATGCTTATCTGCAGTCTTTGCAGGTGGCGGGGATTTCGACGATCTGTTGCCTGTTGCTGGGCTATCCATTGGCATGGGCCGTGGCGCACAGTAAACCGTCAACGCGTAATATTTTGCTATTGCTGGTGATCCTGCCGTCCTGGACCTCTTTTTTGATTCGCGTGTATGCCTGGATGGGGATCCTGAAAAATAACGGGGTATTGAATAATTTCCTGATGTGGCTCGGCGTTATCGATCAGCCACTGACGATCCTGCATACCAATCTGGCAGTTTATATTGGGATTGTTTATGCCTATTTGCCATTTATGGTGCTGCCAATATACACCGCATTAACGCGCATTGATTATTCGCTGGTGGAAGCTGCGCTGGATTTGGGAGCCAGACCGTTGAAAACCTTCTTTAGCGTGATTGTGCCGTTGACCAAGGGAGGGATCATCGCCGGATCAATGCTGGTGTTTATTCCGGCGGTGGGAGAGTTCGTGATCCCTGAGCTGCTTGGTGGCCCGGACAGCATTATGATTGGTCGCGTGTTGTGGCAGGAGTTTTTCAACAATCGTGACTGGCCGGTGGCATCCGCTGTCGCCATTATTATGCTGCTGTTACTGATTGTGCCGATCATGTGGTTCCATAAATATCAGCAAAAAAGCGTGGGGGAACACGGATGAATAACTTACCGGTCGTTCGCTCGCCGTGGCGTATTTTTATTCTGGTGTTGGGATTTACCTTCCTGTACGCACCGATGTTGATGTTGGTTATCTATTCGTTCAACAGCTCCAAACTGGTGACGGTATGGGCTGGTTGGTCAACGCGCTGGTACGGCGAGCTATTCCACGATACTGCGATGATAAGTGCAGTCGGTATGAGCTTAACGATTGCAGCTTGTGCTGCGACGATGGCGGCGATCCTCGGTACTATTGCCGCTGTTGTGATGGTGCGTTTTGGTCGTTTCCGTGGATCTAATGGTTTTGCCTTTATGATTACCGCACCACTGGTTATGCCGGATGTCATTACCGGTTTATCGTTGTTGTTGTTGTTTGTGGCAATGGCACATGCGATTGGCTGGCCAGCGGATCGTGGCATGTTGACCATCTGGCTGGCGCACGTCACGTTCTGTACGGCGTATGTTGCGGTGGTTATCTCTTCGCGTTTGCGCGAACTGGATCACTCAATTGAAGAAGCGGCGATGGATCTTGGTGCGACGCCGGTGAAGGTCTTTTTTGTCATCACGTTGCCGATGATTATGCCAGCGGTAATTTCCGGTTGGTTGTTGGCCTTCACGCTGTCGTTGGATGATCTGGTGATCGCCAGTTTTGTGTCTGGTCCGGGAGCGACGACCCTGCCAATGCTGGTGTTCTCCAGCGTACGTATGGGGGTCAATCCGGAGATTAACGCGTTGGCTACGCTCATCCTTGGTGTGGTAGGAATTATCGGATTTATCGCGTGGTATCTGATGGCGCGAACAGAAAAACAGCGGTTACGCGATATCCAGCGTGCAAGACGCAGCTGAAAAAACTAAAATCTGCCAACCTGTCTACACGGTGCAGCGTTTCCCGTTGCACCGTTTTCACGGAAGACGACGCGTTGGGATTTTTTAAGAAATCATCCACATCACATGCACGCCTGAACGTACCTGCTCTGGTGCAGGTGGCGGCGCTTGCTATTATCATGATCCGTTGCCTCGATCTGTTGATGATTTTAAATACGCTTGGTGTTCGCGGGACGAGCGAGTTTATTCATCGCAGCGTGCAGACCTGGGATTTGACGCTGGTATTTTTGAGCAGCCTGGTGCTGGTTTTTATTGAAATTTACTGTGCATTCTCCCTGGTGAAAGGACGTAACTGGGCACGCTGGCTCTACTTGCTTACCCAGGTGATTGCCTCAGGTTACCTGTGGGCGGCGTCACTCGGTTACGGGTATCCGGAACTGTTCAGTATCGCAGGGGAGTCTAAGCGCGAAATATTCCACACGCTGGTGATGCAAAAATTGCCGGATATGCTGGTGTTGCTGCTTCTCTTTGTTCCTGCGTCCAGTCGGCGGTTCTTCCGTTTGCAATAACGTGTATAATCTTCGCCCCTGTTAATTTGAAGGTTTCCGTATGCAGTGCGCACTTTATGACGCCGGACGCTGTCGTTCCTGTCAGTGGATAACACAGCCAGTTGGCGATCAACTCTCCACTAAAACAGCCGATCTCCAGAATTTGCTGGTCGATTTTTCGGTCGGGGAATGGTGCGCACCGGTCAGTGGTGCGGAAAGCGCTTTTCGTAATAAAGCTAAAATGGTGGTCAGCGGCAGCGTGGAAAAACCGCTGTTGGGTATGCTGCATCGCGACGGCACGCCAGAGGATTTGTGCGATTGCCCGCTCTATCCCACTTCATTTTCCCCGGTATTTGCAGTGTTAAAGCCCTTCATTGCGCGCGCAGGGCTTACTCCTTACAACGTTGCACGCAAGCGGGGAGAGCTCAAATATATTCTGTTAACCGAAAGTCAGTTCGATGGCGGCATGATGCTGCGTTTTGTCTTACGTTCAGACGCTAAACTGGCACAGTTACGCACGGCGCTGCCGTGGCTGCAGGAACAACTGCCACAGTTGAAGGTGATTACGGCCAATATTCAGCCGGTGCATATGGCGATTATGGAAGGGGAGATAGAAATCTTCCTGACAGAACAGCAGGCGTTGGCAGAACGCTTCAACGATGTTCCGCTGTGGATACGTCCGCAGAGCTTCTTCCAGACCAACCCAGAGGTGGCCAGTCGTTTATATGCCACGGCCCGTAACTGGGTCCGTCAGCTTCCGGTTAACCATATGTGGGATCTATTTTGCGGTGTCGGGGGCTTTGGTCTGCATTGCGCTACGCCACAGATGAAACTGACGGGTATTGAAATCGCGCCAGAGGCGATCACCTGTGCAAAACAGTCTGCCCAGGAACTCGGGCTACAGAACCTGCATTTCCAGGCGCTGGACTCGACTCAATTTGCCACGGCGCAGGAAGAAGTGCCTGATCTGGTGCTGGTTAATCCGCCGCGTCGTGGAATTGGAAAACCACTGTGTGATTTTCTCTCCAGAATGGCGCCACGTTTTATTGTGTATTCCAGCTGTAATCCGCAAACGATGGCAAAAGATATTCGCGAGCTGTCGGAATACCACATTGAACGCGTGCAGATATTCGATATGTTCCCTCATACCGCCCATTATGAAGTGTTAACGTTGCTCAGCAGACGATAATTCATTTTCATCAACGAGAATGCCGGATGCGCTGCTTGCATCGTATCTGACATGCGCAACAGGCGAAAAAAAGCCCGTACTTGCGTACGAGCTCTTCTTCAAATATGGCGGTGAGGCGGGGATTGACGCGCTTCGCTCGCCCGTCTGGGGCAGCCCACTCTCTGCGTTCGCGGTCTGTCCAACTGGCTGCGACAGTTGTCGAACACCGGCCGGGGATTCTCATCCCCCTGGACGGGTCACAGGCGAAAAAAAAGCCCGTACTTGCGTACGAGCTCTTCTTCAAATATGGCGGTGAGGCGGGGATTCGAACCCCGGATACGTTGCCGTATACACACTTTCCAGGCGTGCTCCTTCAGCCACTCGGACACCTCACCATATTGTATTGCTGCCTGACCGCTTGGGGGGCAACGGGGCGCTACTATAGGGAGTTGCGCTAAAACGGTCAAGCAGAATTTACGCGTTCATACTCGTTTGGTCACGCAATGTACATATTCTTCGCTCTGACAAGCACGGAGAATATTATTAGCGCTGAGAGTCCAGTTTTTCGCCGTTTGTCACGACCTCCTGGGCTTTGCTGTAGCTTTCGATCAGTAACTGATAAGCCGGGAATACTTTTGTATACACTTCCGCCCATTCTGCGGCGTCTTCACGGTTCCATGTACCCTGCAGTTCGGAGGCGACTGCTGCGGTATCCATTGGTACGACACCAGCCTGAACAATACGCGCGAGGGTGATTTCCTGCGCCATTTTACTGTATGTACCCGATGCGTCGATCACGGCGAAGACTTTATAACCCTCCGCAACCGCGCTGATGGCCGGGAAAGCCATGCATACGCTGGTAATGGTACCGGCGATAATCAGAGTCTTACGCCCCGTCGCTTTTACAGCATTAACAAAGTCTTCGTTATCCCAGGCGTTGATCTCACCTTTACGCGCCACGTATTGGGCATGTGGCGCGTTGGCGTGGATCTCCGGTATCAATGGACCATTGGGGCCTTGTGGGACAGATGCGGTTGTAATCACTGGCATCTTCGCCAGAGTTGCCATTTTCGCCAGCGCGGCGGCACGAGCGCGAAGTTCCGGCATTGGCATATCGCCTACGGTCTGGAAGAGTCCACTCTGGTGATCGATAAGCAGCATGATCGAATCATTCACATCAATGACCGGGCGTGAACCATTAAAATTTGCAGGACTGGACATCGTATTCTCCTTCGATTCAGATTTGGCCAAAGCGGCCGGAGTTAAAATCGCGTACGGCTTCAGCGATTTCTTGTTTCGTGTTCATCACAAACGGGCCGTAACCTACAATCGGCTCATTCAACGGTTCGCCAGATAGAAGCAGCACGCTGGCATCGCTGCTGGCTTCAATGTGTACTGTTTTACCTTGCTGGCTTAATACCACTAGCTGCGCTTCACTCGCGGGCGTGGTGCCGTTGACACTAATATTTCCTTTCAGTACGACCAGCGCGGTGCTCCATCCTTCAGGCTGGGGCAACATGACCTGATGGTTGCGTTGCAGGTGCATATCCCAGACATTTAACGGGGAGAACGTATGTGCCGGACCTTTTATGTCCTGATAGCTACCCGCAATAACGCGAACAGTACCAGCATCATCTGGCAGGGTGACCGTAGGGATGACGTCGCTGCTGATACCCTGGTAACCCGGCGCAGTCATTTTGTCTTTTGCTGGCAGATTCACCCACAGCTGTACCATTTCCAGCTCGCCGCCTTTACGGGTAAATTCAGGCGAATGGAACTCTTCGTGTAAGATCCCGGCCCCCGCCGTCATCCACTGCACGTCACCCGGGCCGATAACGCCGCCGCGACCCGTTGAATCGCGATGTTCAACTTCACCACTGTAAACAATGGTCACCGTTTCAAAGCCACGATGAGGGTGCTCTCCCACGCCGCGCTTTTCGCTACCCGGTGTGAATGTATGCGGACCGGCATAATCCAGCAGCAGGAAAGGGCTTAACTGCTCACCATGAGACTGGTAAGAGAACATTGAGCGAACCGGGAATCCATCGCCAACCCAGTGTGGGCGAGGTGCTGTGTAGACGCCTGTTACTTGTTTCATATTTGTCTCCTCATGGGCATTAGCTTGATGTGAATAAGCTTATATTCATGACAGCGAGCTGAGTAGTCGCTAAAATAGTCTTCACAGTCTCATTAATAGGACAATGCGATGGCGAAGCTGGATCTCAATGATTTCGCGTGGTTTGTTCATGTAGTCGAAGAGGGGGGATTCGCTGCTGCCGGGCGAGCGCTGGATGAACCTAAATCAAAACTCAGCCGACGAATTGCGCAACTGGAGGAGAGACTGGGCGTCCGTTTGATTCAACGAACTACCCGGCAATTTAATGTCACTGAAGTTGGACAGACATTTTACGAGCATTGTAAGGCGATGCTGGTGGAAGCGCAGGCGGCACAGGATGCTATTGCCGCGTTGCAGGTTGAGCCGCGTGGAATTGTAAAACTGACCTGTCCGGTCACTTTGCTGCATGTGCATATTGGTCCCATGCTGGCCAGGTTTATGGCGCGTTATCCGGATGTGTCGGTACAGCTTGAGGCCACGAACCGACGGGTTGATGTCGTAGGGGAAGGCCTGGATGTTGCGATTCGCGTCAGGCCACGCCCTTTTGAGGACAGCGATCTGGTCATGCGGGTGCTTGCGGACAGGGGACATCGGCTGTATGCCAGCCCGACATTAATAGCTCAAATGGGCGCTTTACACTCTCCAGCAGACCTGACTCGCTGGCCGGGCCTGAGTCTGGCATCCGGTAAACATGTTCATCGCTGGGAGTTATTTGGCCCACAGGGCGCGCGTGCGGAGGTTCATTTTACGCCGCGTATGATTACTACTGATATGCTGGCATTACGCGAAGCGGCGATAGCGGGAGTTGGTGTTGTTCAACTTCCGCAACTGATGGTAAAAGATCAATTAGCGGCGGGTGAACTGGTGGCATTACTGGACGGGTGGGAACCTAAGCGAGAGATTATTCACGCAGTCTTTCCATCACGCCGGGGATTATTGCCGTCGGTACGCGCATTGGTGGATTTCCTGACAGAAGAATATGCGCGAATGATCGAGGATTAAATACTTAACCCCGATCCACAAAAAAGGTCGGCTAAACCGACCTTTTATTATCTGGACGCCGGTCTGGCGTGAAAACAATCAGCGACTACGGAAGACAATGCGGCCTTTGCTCAGGTCGTACGGGGTCAGCTCAACAGTCACTTTGTCGCCCGTCAGGATGCGGATATAGTTTTTACGCATTTTACCGGAGATGTGTGCAGTAACCACGTGACCGTTTTCTAACTCTACGCGGAACATGGTATTAGGTAACGTATCGAGAACGGTACCCTGCATTTCAATATTGTCTTCTTTGGCCATCTAATCCTCTGGGGTATCACTACCGTAATTTGAACCGGCAAGATAATGCCGAAGTTCTTTTAATAAGTAAAGATTTGCGCGTTTAAAACACAGCAAATCAGGTTTGGCGCATTACTCTAACCACACACGGCAAAGCCGCACTAAAAGCGCAACGTGTAAGGGAACGATGAGATAAACGATAGGCGTTGCCTGACGCGAACTGTTCCTTAACGGCGGCGGGGTAATGGGCTAAACCAACTCTGCGGCACAATTATAACACCCCGACAAAAAATGTGCCGAAAACATTCACACCTGAGGTGAAAATAACGTTCTCGGCACCCAAAAATGGCTGGGTAGCCGCTGTTGGCGCAGTTTGCTCAGGTGTTCAAGGTACTCCCGCCGGGGAGTTTCAACTGCGCCCAGCGACGCTGTATGGCTATTTAACACCTGGCAGTCGATGAGTTTTCCACCCTGACGTATAAATTCAGCGCAAAATACAAGCAGTGCGGTCTTGGACGCATTTTCCTGACGACTGAACATCGATTCGCCACAGAAAAGTGTACCTTGTGATACGCCGTACATACCGCCAACTAATTCGTTTTGCCGCCATACCTCAATAGAATGAGCATGGCCCAGTTCATGGAGTCGATGGTATGCGTCAACCACATCATGCGTTATCCAGGTGCCTTCTTCCCGGTCATTTGCACAGCCTTCAATAACCTGGCCAAATGCATAATTGAGAGTTACGCGATAAGGTGAATGTTTATGAAAACGTTTCATGCTGCGGCTAATATGAAATGTCTCAGGCCACAAAATAGCTCGCGGATCGGGTGACCACCAGAGGATCGGGTCGCCAGGTGAAAACCACGGGAAAATCCCGCGCTGGTATGCCATGAGCAAGCGGGCAGGGCTGAGATCGCCGCCAAGCGCCAACAAACCGTTAGGTTCGCGTAAAGCGCCTTCCGGCGACGGGAAGGCGATAGAATTACGAGAAAGTTGCACCAGGCGCATGACAGCGAAACTCCACTACGCGAGTCGGATCGTTCAATAATAGCTTACAGACGTTGCTTAAACTGGTAATAACGACCCTGCCGGGCTAACAGATCTGCGTGATTACCTTGCTCAATAATGTGTCCGTTGTCCATCACTATTATTTGATCAAAACGTGACAGCCCGCGCAGACGATGCGTAACCATCAGTACGGTTTTATCTCGCATCACATCGCCAATTAATTCAAGCATTTGGCTTTCTGTTGTGGCATCCAGCCCTTCGGTGGGTTCATCCAGCAGCATCAATGGGGCATCGTGCAACAATGCACGAGCGATGGCCAGACGGCGGAGTTCGCCACCTGAAAGTTGACGACCACCTTCACCTAACCAGGCGTTAAGTCCATCATCCGCCAGCAGCTTTTCCAGACCGACCCGGCTGAGCATTCCGGACAATACCTCATCACTGGCGTGTGGTGCGGCCAGCAGCAGGTTATCGCGTAATGTCGCGCTGAACAGATGCACGCGTTGCGGCACAACGCTGATGCTTTGACGCAGACTGGATTCACTTAAGGCCGAAATTGGCTGATCGTTGATCAGAATTTCGCCGCTTTGTGGGTCCCAGGCACGCGTCAGCAATTGCAGAAGCGTTGACTTTCCGCAGCCGGTACGACCAAGAATCGCAATATGCTCACCGGGTTTAGCCTGCAAGGAAAGAGTATCTAGCGCGTTTTGCGCCTGTCCAGGGTAGCTGAAAGAAACGTCGCGCAGCGTGAGCGTTATTTGTTCAGTGACCGAGGAGCCCACCTCAGGGAAGGTGACTTCCGGCTGCTGTTCGCTCAGTTCAGTGATACGCAGAGCCGAAGCAATCACCTGGCCAAGATGCTGAAACGCCCCGGTGACAGGCGCCAGAGCTTCAAAAGCAGCCAGCGCGCAGAAGACAAACAGGGCAATCAGTGCACCCGGTTGGGTATTTCCGCCCACACCGCCAGAGGCCATCCATAACATCATTATTACGGCCAGAGCGCCAACGAGTAGCATGACAGCCTGGGACAGCGCGGTTAATTCAGACTGACGACGCTGAGCTTCATGCCACTGCATTTCCGTCGCTTCCATTTGTGCACGATAGCGTTCGCTGGCACCAAAAATGGTGAGTTCAGCCTGCCCCTGCAACCATGAAGTTAACTGCTGACGATATTGACCGCGCAGATGCGTCAGACTTTGCCCGGTGCTTTTTCCGGCCTGATAAAAGATTGGGGGCAAAATAAACAAGGTGAGCAGCATAATGCCGCCAAGTGTGATCGCCAGAGTTAGATCGAGAACGCTAAGTCCCAGCGTCACTACCACGATGACCACAAATGCCCCTGTTAGCGGGGAGAGCACGCGTAAATAGAGATGATCGAGCGTGTCGACATCAGCAACCACACGGTTAAGCAACTCCCCCTGGCCATACCGGGCCAGACCAGCAGGAGAAAGCGGCAGCAGTTTACTAAAGGTATAAATACGCAGGTGCTGCAGCACGCGGAATGTCGCGTCGTGGCTGACCAGACGCTCAAAATAACGGCCTGCGGTTCGGGTGATTGCTGCTCCCCGAACGCCTGCCGCCGGGAGCATGTAGTTAAAACTGTAAATCCCGGTCACGCCAACAACTGCGGAGGCGGAAAGGAACCAGCCTGACAGGGTCAGCAAACCGATACTTGCCAGCAGCGTGATTATCGCCAGAACAATGCCTAGCGTTAACATCCATTTGTGACGTTTATACAGCGTCAGATAGGGTAGCAAGGCGCGCATTCAGATATCCTCCTGACGGTGAGCCAGCAATGTCGCAAAAGCGCCGTTGGTTGCGCTAAGTTGAGCATAAGTGCCTTGCTCGACGATTTGTCCATCCTGCATGACCCAGATAGCATCCCAGTCGGCAAGATCTTCGAGCTGATGCGTCACCATCAGCGTGGTCTGGCGGCGTGATGCGGCATTCAATGCCTGCATTACGCGTTGTTCACTGTGAGCATCAAGGCTGGCAGCGGGTTCGTCGAGCAGCAGTAACTGACACGGATTAAGCAGAGCGCGGGCAACGGCAACGCGTTGTGCTTGTCCGACAGAAAGTCGAGCCGCCTGATCGCCTACTGGCGTATCTACACCCTGAGGAAGCAAAGGTAAAAACTCGCTTACCCAGGCACTGTCGAGCGCGGCCTGAAGCTGTTGTTCACTGGCATCAGGACGTGCCAGCAGCACATTATCTCGTAACGTCGCGGCGGGAAGTTGCGGGTTTTGACCAACCCATGAGAGCTGTTTACGCCAGGAGTCAGGCGATAAATCGCGAAGCTCAAAGCCGTTAATCCGCAATGACCCCTGATAAGAGAGAAAACCGGACAGAACGTTCAGAAGGGAGCTTTTACCTGAGCCACTACGACCAACCAGCACCGCACGTTGACCTGCTGGCAGAGAAAAATTGAGTGGCCCAGCCAGAACTTTGCCTTCCGGCGATGTAATGACCAGATCTTCCGCTTCAATCGAAACGGCTTCTTTTGCTGCTAACTCAATGTCACCACGCTCAGGGTGAGCAAGCGGCGTTTCCATGAATGTTTTCAGACTATCTGCAGCACCTACCGCTTGTGCTTTCGCGTGGTAAAACGTACCCAGATCGCGCAAAGGCTGGAAAAATTCTGGGGCAAGGATCAGAGCCAGGAAACCAGCAGCCAGCGTTACGCCAGTTCCGTAATGACCGAAGTTGAGTTCGCCGAGGTAAGAAAAACCGAAATAAACCGCCACCAGGGCGATCGACAGTGACGTGAAAAACTCCAGTACACCCGAGGAAAGGAACGCAAGACGCAGGACTTCCATGGTGCGCTGACGAAAATCTTGCGATGCGGCGCGAATGCTTTCTGTTTCAGCTTCTCCGCGACCAAATATTCTCAGCGTCTCCATGCCCCTTAAGCGGTCGAGGAAATGGCCACTGAGTCTGGCAAGTGCCTGAAAATTACGACGGTTAGCATCTGCTGCTCCCATACCGACCATTGCCATAAAGAGCGGGATCAGCGGTGCGGTGCCCAGCAGGATAAGGGCGGCTACCCAGTTTGAAGGGAAAATTGCTGCCACAATCAATATAGGTACACAGACGGCAAGCGCCATTTGCGGCAGATAACGCGCATAGTAATCATGCATATCGTCAATCTGTTCCAGCACCAGGGTAGCCCAACTCCCGGCGGGTTTACCTTGTATCCATGCCGGACCTGCCTGCTGCAGGCGGTCCAGAACTTGACGGCGAATTTCAAAGCGAATGTGTTGTCCCGCATGGAAACCGACTCGCTCACGTAACCAGACAACCCAAGCACGCAGGATAAATATCAATACCAGCACGATGAAGGGGAGGAGAAGGGCCTCTCGGGGAATGTTGTCCATGATCATATGCTCAAGAATACGAGCCATGAGCCAGGCCTGAGCGACAATTAACAGCCCGCTCACGAATCCCAGCAGACGTGAAATATTTAGCCAGCGTTGTGAAATGACACTTTGCTGTTTTAACCAGTGGGTTAGCTCTTTTTGACGGGTTTTATTCATTGCTCGCTTAGCAGGTGAGTTATTGGAATTTTTGGGCAGGACAATGTTACAACGAGGCAAAAATAAAGGCGACTTATAGTCGCCTTTTTTACTTTTGTTACTGATTTGTAAAAACTATTTGCAGGCGTCAGCCAGACCATCAAGATAGCGTTCAGCATCGAGGGCAGCCATACACCCCGTACCTGCCGAGGTAATCGCCTGACGATAGATATGATCCATTACGTCGCCGGCTGCGAATACGCCAGGAATGCTGGTTTGCGTTGCATTGCCATGAATGCCGGACTGGACTTTGATGTAGCCGTTTTCCAGTTCAAGCTGACCGTCGAAAATGGCGGTGTTCGGGCTGTGGCCGATAGCGACAAATAATCCTGCGACGTCGAGAGACTCAACGTTGTCAGTATTCTGGGTATCACGCAGACGCAGTCCGGTCACACCCATTTGATCGCCGGTAACTTCTTCCAGAGTGCGGTGAGTGTGCAGCACAATGTTGCCGTTCTCGACTTTATCCATCAAACGTTTGATGAGGATTTTCTCAGCACGGAAGCTGTCGCGACGGTGGATCAAATGAACCTCAGAAGCGATATTCGCCAGGTACAATGCTTCTTCTACAGCGGTATTACCACCGCCAATAACCGCAACCTTTTGGTTACGATAGAAGAAACCGTCACAGGTCGCACAGGCGGAAACGCCGCGGCCTTTAAATGCCTCTTCTGAAGGTAAACCAAGATAGCGTGCTGAAGCGCCAGTGGCGATAATCAGTGCATCGCAAGTATATTCGCCGCTGTCACCGGTCAGGCGAAACGGACGATTTTGCAGATCAACTTTACTGATGTGATCAAAAATGATTTCGGTTTCAAATTTCGTCGCGTGTTCATGCATACGCTCCATCAGCAACGGGCCAGTGAGATCGTGCGGATCGCCAGGCCAGTTTTCCACTTCTGTCGTTGTGGTCAACTGACCACCTTTTTCCATACCGGTAATCAACACCGGTTGCAGGTTTGCACGCGCAGCATAGACCGCGGCGGTGTATCCCGCAGGGCCTGAGCCCAGAATAAGAAGTTTACTGTGTTTGGTCGTGCCCATGAGATCCCCATAGTTGTTGGCAGGCAATGAGCAGGATTGTAGGGAATTTACGAACGTAAAAAAAGAGTATGGCGATTTTGTTAACAATATGTGTAATAGCAGAAACCGATGATTGCTAAAAACGACGGTAATATTATAACGATTTCTACTTAAAATCGGTCAGTTATAAGGTGATAAAATGACGATTTTCCATCACTCCCAATGAATAACTGGCATGTTGTACTAAAAATCGATGTTTTGCTTTGACAATCCCCTGCTGTTTTGCGAAAACATTCAAGGAAGAAAAAAACTGTGTCATGTATATGCTGCATAATCATGCATGTAGATAACATGTTTACCGAGTTAGCGAAATCTACGCATGGCGTGGACAGATGCCATTCGTGATGTCGATAGCCGCCGACAGGCAACGGTCTTCTCACCGTAAACCCAGGCATTGCGCACCGTAAATCCCTCTGGGTTTCGGGTTATTATGATGGGTAGCGGCTCTAAACAGTGATGTTTGTAGAGTCAGGCAGGAGTAGGGAAGGAATACAGAGAGACAATAATAATGGTAGATAGTAAGAAGCGCCCTGGCAAAGATCTCGACCGTATCGATCGTAACATTCTTAATGAGCTGCAAAAGGATGGGCGTATTTCTAACGTCGAGCTTTCTAAACGAGTGGGACTTTCACCAACGCCCTGCCTTGAGCGTGTGCGTCGGTTGGAAAGACAGGGTTTTATTCAGGGCTATACAGCGCTGTTGAACCCGCATTATCTGGATGCATCACTTCTGGTTTTTGTTGAGATTACTCTGAATCGTGGCGCCCCGGATGTGTTTGAGCAATTTAACTCTGCAGTACAAAAACTTGAAGAAATTCAAGAATGTCATTTGGTGTCCGGTGATTTCGACTACCTGCTGAAAACACGCGTACCGGATATGTCAGCTTACCGTAAGCTGTTAGGGGAAACCCTGCTGCGTCTGCCTGGCGTGAATGACACACGTACTTACGTGGTTATGGAAGAAGTAAAACAGAGCAATCGTCTGGTTATTAAGACGCGCTAACACGGAACAGGTGCAAAATCGACTCAGTTTGATTACACTCCTGTTAATCCATACAGCAACAGTGCCGGGGTAACCCGGTGCTGTTGTCCGTTTTAGCATCGGGCAGGAAAAGCCTGAAACCTGGAGAGCCGTTTTTGAGCCAGGAATACACTGAAGACAAAGACGTCACATTGACGAAGTTAAGCAGCGGGCGCCGACTTCTGGAAGCGCTACTCATCCTTATTGCCCTTTTTGCCGTCTGGTTGATGGCTGCCTTACTCAGCTTTAACCCTTCGGACCCCAGCTGGTCGCAAACCGCGTGGCACGAGCCTATTCATAATCTGGGGGGAATACCCGGCGCATGGCTGGCGGACACGCTGTTCTTTATTTTCGGCGTCATGGCCTACACCATTCCCGTAATCATTGTTGGCGGCTGTTGGTTTGCCTGGCGGCATCAGGCCAGTGATGAATACGTTGATTATTTTGCCGTGTCGCTTCGCATTATCGGCGTTCTGGCGCTGATTCTTACTTCTTGCGGACTGGCGGCAATCAATGCCGACGACATCTGGTATTTCGCCTCCGGTGGCGTGATTGGCAGTTTGCTAAGTACCACTTTGCAACCTCTGCTGCATAGCAGCGGGGGAACGCTCACACTGTTATGTATCTGGGCTGCTGGGTTAACTCTGTTTACCGGCTGGTCATGGGTGAGTATTGCGGAGAAATTAGGGGGCTGGCTGCTAAATATTCTGACATTTGCCAGCAACCGAACTCGTCGTGATGATACCTGGGTCGATGATGAAGAATATGAAGACGACGAGTTTGTCGACGCTGCCGAAGGAAAACCGCATGAATCGCGTCGGGCACGTATTCTTCGCGGCGCATTAGCGCGCCGTAAGCGCCTGGCTGAAAAATTTACCAACCCGCTTGGGCGTCACACCGATGCTGCGCTGTTCTCCGGCAAACGCATGGATGATGAAGATGAAATAGAATACAGCGCCCGTGGCGTCGTTGCCGATCCTAATGATGTCCTGTTCTCTGGAAATCGGGCGACGTTGCCAGAATATGATGAATTCGATCCGCTGCTCAATGGACACTCTGTAGCAGAGCCAGTGGCAGCTGCTGCGGCGGCCACTGCAGCAACGCAGGCCTGGAGCGCTCCCGTTGATCCATTGATGCAAACCCCGCCTGCATCGGGCACAGTTCCTGTTCAGCCTGCTCCTGCAGTTGCATGGCAATCTGCGCCGGGGCCACAGACTGGTGAACCGGCTATCGCGCCTGCACCAGAAGGGTATCCGCAGACAAATCAGTACGCACAGCCATCTGTACAACCTTATGAAGCGTGGCAACAACCGGCGCCTGTTGAGCCCCAGCCGCAATATGCCGTTCCTCCTGTGGCTGACGTTGGTTATGAGCAGCCGATGATGCCAGAATCGCAAATGCCCTGGCAGACGCAAGAGCCGGTAGCGGAACAAAGCTGGCAACCTGAACCGGTTTATCAGCAGAATGCTCCTCTCCAGCCACAGTCTGTCTATCAGCAGGAGACTATTCCATCGCAACCAGTTGTTCATCAGCAATCCATTGTTGAACCGCCACCTATTGTTGAGCCGGAACCGGTTGTTGAAGAGACTAAACCAGCTCGTCCTCCGCTCTACTATTTTGAAGAAGTGGAAGAGAAACGTGCGCGCGAACGTGAACAACTCGCAGCATGGTATCAGCCAATTCCGGAACCTGTGACAGAGCCAGAACGGGTGAAACCGTCTATGCCGACAACTGCCGCCATACCGCCAGTTGAGTCTGTCGTTGCCGCTGCACCAATGGCCACAGGGGCGAAAAATGCAGCTCTGGCTACCGGGGCTGCCGTTGCTGCCGCACCTGTGTTTAGTCTGGCTGGTGGTGCGCCACGTCCGCAGGTGAAAGAAGGTATTGGGCCGCAGTTGCCACGCCCGAACCGTGTCCGCGTGCCAACGCGTCGTGAACTGGCCTCGTATGGCATAAAATTACCGTCGCAGCGAATTGCTGAAGAAAAAGCGCGTGAAGAGCAACTTGATTCGGATACGCAATATAGTGACGATGAAATTGATGCAATGCATCAGGATGAGCTGGCACGTCAGTTCGCGCAGTCCCAACAGCATCGTTATGGGGAAGAGTATCAGGACGGTACAAACCAAGCTGAGGATGAAGATTCTGCTGCAGAAGCGGAGTTAGCCCGTCAGTTTGCATCTTCCCAACAGCAGCGCTATTCCGGCGAACAACCTGCGGGCGCTAATCCGTTCTCACTGGATGACTTTGCATTCTCACCGATGAAAGCTCTGGTCGATGACGGCCCGCATGAGCCGCTGTTTACCCCGAGCGTGATGCCGGAGGAGCCTGCACCAGCGCCGCATTATCAACAGCCGCCGCAGCCTGTAGCGCCGCAGCAGCATTATCAGCAGCCGCCGCAGCCTGTAGCGCCGCAGCAACATTATCAGCAGCCGCCACAGCCTGTAGCACCGCAGCAGCATTATCAGCAGCCGCCGCAGCCTGTAG
>NZ_KQ089822.1:2281402-2871837 GCF_001037495.1 Citrobacter sp. MGH106 | reverse complement strand
CAGCCTGTAGCACCGCAGCAGCATTATCAGCAGCCGCCGCAGCCTGTAGTGCCGCAGCAGCATTATCAGCAGCCGCCACAACCTGTAGCACCGCAGCCGCAGGATAGCTTGATCCATCCATTACTGATGCGTAATGGTGACAGCCGCCCGGTACAACGCCCAACCACACCGCTGCCCTCGCTGGATCTGTTGACGCCACCGCCGAGTGAAGTTGAACCAGTGGATACCTTTGCGCTGGAGCAAATGGCGCGTCTGGTTGAAGCCCGACTGGCGGATTTCCGCATTAAAGCTGATGTCGTGAACTATTCACCGGGTCCGGTTATTACCCGTTTTGAACTGAACCTGGCCCCTGGTGTGAAAGCTGCGCGTATTTCTAACCTCTCCCGCGACCTGGCTCGTTCGTTGTCGACCGTTGCGGTGCGTGTGGTAGAAGTGATTCCAGGTAAACCGTATGTGGGACTGGAACTGCCGAATAAAAAACGTCAGACCGTCTATCTGCGTGAAGTTCTGGATAACGCGAAGTTCCGCGAAAATCCATCTCCGCTGACAGTCGTGTTGGGTAAAGATATTGCAGGCGAGCCGGTCGTTGCTGACCTGGCAAAAATGCCTCATCTGCTGGTTGCAGGAACCACCGGCTCCGGTAAGTCGGTTGGGGTAAACGCCATGATCCTCAGCATGCTGTACAAGGCACAACCGGAAGATGTCCGCTTTATCATGATTGACCCGAAAATGCTGGAACTTTCCGTTTACGAAGGTATCCCGCATCTGTTGACTGAAGTTGTTACAGATATGAAAGATGCGGCCAATGCTTTGCGCTGGAGCGTCAATGAAATGGAGCGTCGCTATAAGCTGATGTCGGCGCTTGGCGTACGTAACCTTGCTGGTTATAACGAGAAAATCGCTGAAGCAGCCCGTATGGGGCGTCCGATTCCTGACCCGTACTGGAAACCTGGCGATAGCATGGACGTTCAGCATCCTGTGCTGGAAAAACTGCCGTATATCGTTGTGTTGGTAGATGAATTCGCTGATCTGATGATGACCGTCGGTAAAAAGGTGGAAGAACTCATCGCTCGTCTGGCACAAAAAGCACGTGCGGCGGGCATCCACCTGGTACTGGCGACTCAGCGTCCGTCGGTTGATGTTATTACCGGTTTGATTAAAGCCAACATTCCAACCCGTATCGCCTTTACCGTTTCCAGTAAGATTGATTCACGCACCATCCTCGACCAAAGTGGCGCAGAGTCTCTGCTGGGCATGGGGGATATGCTTTATTCCGGGCCTAACTCCACTATGCCAGTGCGTGTGCATGGCGCATTTGTGCGCGACCAGGAAGTGCATGCAGTTGTTCAGGACTGGAAAGCGCGTGGGCGTCCACAATACGTTGATGGCATTACCTCCGACAGCGAAAGCGAAGGCGGTGGCGGTGGTTTTGACGGTGGTGAAGAGCTGGATCCGCTGTTCGACCAGGCCGTCAAATTTGTCACGGAGAAACGTAAGGCCTCAATCTCCGGCGTTCAGCGTCAGTTCCGTATTGGTTACAACCGTGCGGCACGCATCATTGAACAGATGGAAGCGCAGGGAATTGTCAGTGAGCAGGGACATAATGGTAATCGTGAAGTGCTGGCGCCGCCTCCCTTCGATTGATTGCAAAGTTAAGTAATTCAGTATTTTCTACTTTCCTCATGCTGATTTTTGGCCTGGAATGGATAGCAGAGGGATCTCCCCGTCGGGAGTGACGTATTTTGAGGAATAACGATGAAAAGAATCGCAATCACCTGTGCATTACTGTCGAGCTTTGTGGTTAGCAGCGTCTGGGCTGATGCTGCCAGCGATCTGAAAAGCCGTCTGGATAAAGTCAGTAGTTTCCATGCCAGCTTCACCCAGAAGGTGACGGATGGCAGCGGAGCGGCAGTACAGGAAGGTCAGGGTGACTTATGGGTTAAACGTCCGAACCTGTTTAACTGGCATATGACACAGCCTGACGAGAGCATTCTGGTATCCGATGGCAAAACGCTGTGGTTCTTTAACCCGTTTGTTGAGCAAGCAACGGCCACCTGGCTGAAAGATGCCACGGGGAATACACCGTTTATGCTGATTGCGCGCAACCAGTCCAGCGACTGGCAACAATACAATATCAAGCAAAACGGTGATGACTTTGTGCTGACCCCGAAAACCAGCAGCGGTAATCTGAAGCAGTTCACCATTAATGTCGGGCGTGATGGAACAATCCATCAGTTCAGTGCTGTCGAGCAGGACGATCAACGCAGTAGCTATCAGCTGAAGTCTCAGCAGAATGGTGCAATTGAACCATCAAAATTCACCTTTACCCCGCCACAAGGTGTGACGGTGGACGATCAACGTAAGTAGAGGCGCGTGAGTGGGCAATCTGTCGCTCGATTTTTCTGATAATACCTTTCAGCCACTGGCCGCGCGTATGCGGCCAGAAAATTTAGCACAGTATATCGGCCAGCAGCATTTGCTGGCCGCAGGCAAGCCCTTGCCGCGTGCCATTGAGGCAGGGCACCTGCACTCCATGATCTTGTGGGGACCACCCGGTACGGGTAAAACAACACTCGCCGAAGTGATTGCTCGCTACGCTGATGCAGATGTTGAACGTATTTCGGCGGTCACCTCTGGTGTGAAAGAAATTCGTGAGGCCATTGAGCGTGCGCGTCAGAACCGCAATGCAGGTCGGCGTACAATTTTGTTCGTGGATGAAGTTCATCGTTTTAATAAAAGCCAGCAGGACGCGTTTCTCCCGCATATCGAAGATGGCACCATTACATTTATTGGCGCCACGACCGAAAATCCCTCTTTTGAACTTAACTCGGCATTACTGTCGCGTGCGCGTGTCTATCTACTGAAATCGTTAACCACCGAAGATATTGAGCAGGTGCTGGACCAGGCGATGACAGATAAAGCGCGTGGCTACGGGGGACAGGATATTGTCCTGCCGAATGAAACACGTCGGGCGATTGCGGAACTGGTGAATGGTGACGCGCGAAGGGCGTTGAACACGCTGGAAATGATGGCTGATATGGCCGAAGTCGATGACAGCGGAAAACGTGTTTTACAGACAGCATTACTGACTGAGATTGCCGGGGAGCGCAGCTCGCGCTTTGATAATAAAGGCGATCGCTTTTACGATCTGATCTCGGCGTTACACAAATCGGTACGCGGCAGCGCACCGGATGCGGCGCTTTACTGGTATGCACGGATCATTACCGCCGGTGGCGATCCGTTATACGTCGCGCGCCGTTGTCTGGCAATTGCTTCCGAAGATGTGGGAAATGCCGACCCACGGGCTATGCAAGTGGCAATTTCAGCATGGGATTGTTTCACTCGCATAGGGCCTGCAGAAGGCGAACGAGCGATAGCTCAGGCGATAGTTTATCTGGCCTGTGCGCCGAAAAGTAATGCAGTCTATACCGCCTATAAAGCAGCGTTGGCTGATGCCCGCGAGCGTCCGGATTATGATGTGCCTGTGCATTTGCGTAATGCACCGACGAAGCTGATGAAAGAAATGGGCTACGGACAGGAATATCGCTACGCTCATGATGAGCCGAATGCGTATGCTGCCGGTGAAGAGTACTTTCCGCAGGAACTGGCACAAACGCGCTATTATCACCCCACAAACAGAGGTCTTGAGGGTAAGATTGGCGAAAAGCTCGCCTGGCTTGCCGGGCAGGATCAAAATAGCCCTATAAAACGCTACCGTTAGCGCGATCGTTGCGGTAATGTTGGCAATGTATCCCTGTGATCGCAGGCTGTGGTCACTTTCTCCTATTTTAATTCGATAAGCACAGGATAAGCATGCTCGATCCCAATCTGCTGCGTAATGAGCCAGACGCAGTCGCTGAAAAACTGGCAAGCCGGGGCTTTAAGCTGGATGTAGATAAGCTGCGCGCTCTTGAAGAGCGTCGTAAAGTTCTGCAGGTACAAACAGAGAACCTGCAGGCAGAGCGTAACTCTCGATCGAAATCCATCGGCCAGGCAAAAGCGCGCGGAGAAGATATCGAGTCTTTACGTCTGGAAGTGAACAAACTGGGCGAAGAGCTGGATACCGCGAAAGCTGAACTTGATGCCTTGCAGGCCGAGATCCGCGATATTGCACTGACCATTCCTAACCTGCCAGCGGACGAAGTTCCGGTGGGTAAAGATGAAAATGACAATATCGAAGTCAGCCGTTGGGGTACTCCTCGCGAATTTGATTTCGAAGTGCGCGATCACGTCACGCTGGGTGAAATGCATACCGGTCTTGATTTCGCTGCTGCGGTTAAGCTAACGGGTTCTCGTTTCGTGGTAATGAAAGGGCAGATTGCACGTATGCACCGTGCGCTGTCTCAGTTCATGCTGGATCTACATACCGAACAGCATGGTTACAGCGAAAACTACGTTCCGTATCTGGTTAACCATGACACGCTGTACGGTACAGGTCAGTTGCCGAAGTTTGCCGGTGATCTGTTCCATACGCGTCCGCTGGACGAAGAAGCCGATAGCAGTAACTATGCGCTGATCCCAACGGCAGAAGTCCCGCTGACCAACCTGGTACGCGATGAGATCATTGACGAAGATGCACTGCCGATCAAAATGACCGCGCATACGCCATGTTTCCGTTCTGAAGCCGGCTCTTACGGTCGTGATACTCGTGGTCTGATCCGTATGCACCAGTTTGATAAAGTTGAAATGGTGCAGATTGTTCGTCCGGAAGATTCTATGGACGCACTGGAAGAGATGACAGGCCATGCTGAGAAAGTACTTCAGCTGCTGGGACTGCCGTATCGTAAGATCATTCTATGCACTGGTGACATGGGCTTTGGCGCATGCAAAACCTATGATCTGGAAGTGTGGATCCCAGCGCAGAATACTTACCGCGAGATCTCCTCCTGCTCAAACGTGTGGGATTTCCAGGCACGTCGTATGCAGGCTCGTTGCCGCAACAAATCCGACAAGAAGACGCGTTTAGTGCATACGCTGAACGGTTCTGGTCTGGCTGTGGGACGTACCTTGGTTGCTGTGATGGAAAACTACCAGCAAGCTGATGGCCGCATTCAGGTTCCGGAAGTATTACGTCCATATATGAATGGTCTGGAATACATCGGTTAAGCCATCTTTTTCTGTTAAAAAAGCGCCTGTGGGCGCTTTTTTTATGCCTGCTTGATACCGGACAATAACCCTTACCTCATTAGTGGTAATACTACCTTCGAATGAAGGTCAGTATTTATCTCTGTCTTTACGCAAATTCACTATATACCAGTCTGTATAACGATAATATCGATATATAAATATCTATACAACGAGTGTTTCTTTTTTGTTTATTGTGAGCAGCAGAGTGAGTCACTATGAAAACTAAGATCCCCGATGCTGTACTGGCAGCTGAGGTGAGTCGTCGCGGTTTGGTAAAAACGACGGCGATAGGCGGACTGGCGATGGCCAGTAGCGCATTTACCCTGCCATTTACCCGCATAGCAAATGCCGCAGAAGCCATTAATCCGGCGCAGATCAATGAGAAAGTGATCTGGAGCGCCTGTACGGTGAACTGCGGTAGCCGCTGTCCGTTGCGTATGCATGTGGTGGATGGTGAAATAAAGTATGTTGAAACCGATAATACCGGCGATGACAATTATGACGGCCTGCACCAGGTTCGTGCCTGTCTGCGCGGCCGCTCCATGCGTCGTCGCGTCTATAACCCGGACCGTCTGAAATATCCGATGAAGCGTGTCGGTAAGCGCGGTGAAGGCAAATTCGAGCGTATAAGTTGGGATGAAGCCTACGATATTATCGCCAGCAATATGCAACGTCTGATCAAAGACTACGGTAACGAGTCTATTTACCTCAACTACGGTACCGGTACGCTGGGAGGCACCATGACGCGCTCATGGCCGCCGGGAAAAACGCTGGTTGCTCGCTTGATGAACTGTTGTGGCGGCTATCTGAACCACTACGGTGACTACTCTTCTGCGCAGATTGCTGCTGGTCTGAACTACACCTATGGCGGCTGGGCGGACGGTAATAGCCCGTCTGATATCGAAAACAGCAAGCTTGTTGTTCTGTTTGGTAATAACCCTGGTGAAACCCGCATGAGCGGTGGTGGGGTAACGTATTACCTTGAGCAGGCGAGGCAGAAGTCAAATGCCCGTATGATCATTATAGATCCTCGTTATACCGATACTGGTGCGGGGCGCGAGGACGAATGGATCCCGATTAGACCGGGCACCGATGCGGCGCTGGTCAATGGTCTGGCGTACGTATTGATCAGCGAAAATATGGTTGATCAACCGTTTCTCGATAAATACTGCGTGGGATACGATGAGAAAACCCTTCCGGCAGGTGCGCCAAAAAATGGCCACTACAAGGCTTACATCCTCGGGCAGGGTAAAGATGGTATAGCGAAGACCCCGGAATGGGCTGCGCAGATAACAGGTATTCCGGCTGACCGTATCGTTAAGCTGGCACGTGAGATTGGTAGTGCCAAACCCGCCTATATCAGCCAGGGCTGGGGACCACAGCGTCATGCTAACGGTGAAATTGCTACCCGTGCTATTTCCATGCTGGCTATTCTGACCGGTAACGTCGGTATTAACGGCGGTAACAGCGGCGCGCGTGAAGGCTCTTACAGTTTACCGTTTGAACGTATGCCTACGCTGGAAAACCCTGTTGAAACCAGTATCTCGATGTTTATGTGGACCGACGCGATTGAACGCGGCCCGGAAATGACGGCGCTACGTGACGGCGTTCGTGGAAAAGATAAACTCGACGTTCCGATTAAAATGATCTGGAACTATGCTGGTAACTGTCTGATTAACCAGCATTCCGATATCAACCGCACTCACGAAATCCTTCAGGATGATAAGAAGTGCGAAATGATTGTTGTCATTGACTGCCATATGACGTCCTCGGCTAAATACGCCGATATTTTGCTGCCAGACTGCACAGCTTCCGAACAAATGGATTTCGCCCTCGACGCTTCGTGCGGGAATATGTCCTATGTGATATTCACCGACCAGGCCATCAAGCCACGCTTTGAGTGCAAGACTATCTATCAAATGACCAGCGAGCTGGCAAAACGCCTGGGCGTCGAGCAGCAGTTTACTGAGGGTCGTACTCAGGAAGAGTGGATGCGTCATCTGTACGAGCAGTCACGCAAAGCGATACCTGAATTGCCGACGTTTGAAGAGTTCCGCAAGCAAGGGATCTTCAAACAGCGCGATCCCGAAGGACATCACGTAGCTTACAAAGCATTCCGCGAGGATCCAAAAGCAAATCCACTTACCACGCCATCGGGCAAGATCGAAATTTATTCTCAGGAACTGGCGGATATCGCAGCAACCTGGGAACTGCCTGAAGACGACGTGATTGATCCATTGCCAATCTACGCCCCGGGATTTGAAAGCTTAAACGATCCGTTGGCGGATAAATTTCCCCTGCAGTTGACGGGATTTCACTATAAGTCTCGCGTTCACTCAACCTATGGCAACGTTGATGTTCTGAAAGCATCTTGCCGCCAGGAAATGTGGATTAACCCGCTGGACGCGCAAAGACGTGGTATTAACAACGGCGACAAAGTTCGTATCTTTAATGACCGTGGCGAGGTGCATATTGAGGCGAAAGTGACGCCACGTATGATGCCAGGCGTTGTGGCGTTAGGTGAGGGGGCATGGTATGACCCGGATGTGAAACGTGTGGATCAGGGCGGTTGTATTAACGTGCTGACAACCCAGCGTCCTTCTCCTCTCGCCAAGGGGAACCCGTCACATACGAATCTTGTTCAGGTTGAAAAGGTGTAAGGAGTAACCGATGACAACCCAGTATGGATTTTTTATTGATTCCAGCCGTTGCACCGGTTGCAAAACCTGCGAACTGGCCTGCAAAGACTACAAAGATTTAACTCCGGATGTCAGCTTCCGTCGTATTTATGAATACGCTGGCGGCGACTGGCAGGAAGATAACGGCGTCTGGCATCAGAACGTTTTTGCCTATTATCTCTCCATCGCATGTAACCACTGCGAAGACCCGGCCTGCACCAAGGTTTGTCCGAGCGGAGCTATGCACAAACGTGACGATGGTTTTGTGGTCGTTGATGAGGACGTGTGCATCGGATGTCGTTATTGCCATATGGCCTGCCCTTATGGCGCTCCACAGTACAATGCTGCTAAAGGGCATATGACCAAGTGTGATGGCTGTCATGACCGTGTTGCAGAGGGTAAAAAACCAATCTGCGTTGAGTCCTGCCCGTTACGTGCACTGGATTTTGGCCCGATTGATGAACTGCGTAAAAAGCACGGAGAACTGGCTGCGGTTGCGCCATTGCCGGGTGCGCACTTCACCAAACCTTGTATTGTGATCAAGCCTAACGCCAATAGCCGCCCTACAGGGGATACCACGGGTTATCTGGCAAATCCGAAGGAGGTGTAAGATGGGAAGTGGATGGCATGAGTGGCCGCTGATGATCTTCACTGTTTTCGGACAGTGTGTGGTTGGTGGCTTTATTGTTCTGGCACTGGCGCTGATGAAAGGGGATTTACGCCCTGAATCACAACAACGTGTGATTGCCTGTATGTTTGGCTTGTGGGTGTTAATGGGGATCGGTTTTATTGCTTCCATGCTGCACCTGGGGTCACCTGTGCGAGCCTTTAACTCACTCAACCGTGTAGGTTCTTCTGCACTGAGTAATGAAATCGCCAGCGGCTCGCTCTTCTTCGCCGTAGGTGGTATCGGTTGGTTGTTGGCGGTATTGAAAAAAATGTCACCAGCATTACGTAATCTTTGGCTGGTTGCCACCATGGTACTGGGCGTAGCTTTTGTCTGGATGATGGTACGTGTATATAACACCATTGATACGGTACCAACCTGGTTCAGTATCTGGACGCCGCTGGGCTTCTTCCTGACGCTATTTATGGGGGGGCCACTGCTGGGTTATCTGCTGCTGCGCGTTGCCGGAATTGATGGTTGGGCAATGCGACTGCTGCCGGCTATTTCAGTACTTGCACTGGTGGTAAGCGCCATCATGTCCGTGATGCAGGGGGCTGAGCTGGCAACTATCCACAGTTCAATTCAGCAGGCATCTACCCTTGTGCCGGATTACGGTTCGCTGATGGCATGGCGTATTGTGGCATTGGCTTTAGCGCTGTGCTGCTGGATAGTGCCGCAAGTAAAAGGCTATCAACCAGCAATACCACTGCTTTCAGTCGCATTTATACTGCTGTTGGTGGGTGAATTGATCGGTCGCGGCGTGTTTTATGGTCTGCATATGACAGTCGGCATGGCAGTTGCCAGTTAAAGTCTGTTTGTCGGCATGATATGAAAGCCGGGGTTAATACCCCGGTTTTTTTACATCTGACTGGTAATAACAGAAAAAAAGACAAAATGAACCATGAAATTTTTCGACTGAACGTAACGGGGCAGTTTTGTTTTAGATCAATTTAAACAATCAGATGGCGTCAGGCAGATTATCATCATTGATGATGAGAATTAGTATTTCAAATCGATCACATTGAAATCGTGCTACAGGCCGTAGTCAGCCGATTGACAATGTTTTTGGCAGTGGCATGATGCGCATGAAATTTGAACTTCCTCACGGTTTTTATTCATGTCCACCTATACCCGACCCGTCATGCTGCTGCTGTGCGGGCTGCTTCTATTGACCCTGGCGATCGCCGTGTTAAACACGCTCGTCCCGCTTTGGCTCGCCCATGAAAATTTGCCAACCTGGCAAGTGGGAGTGGTCAGCTCGTCTTATTTCACAGGCAATCTGATTGGGACATTACTTACCGGGTATTTAATTAGACACCTTGGCTTTAATCGCAGCTATTACATTGCATCGTTTATTTTTGCAGTGGGTTGTGTGGGATTGGGCGTTATGGTGGGATTCTGGAGCTGGATGACCTGGCGCTTTATTGCGGGCGTAGGTTGCGCCATGATTTGGGTGGTGGTGGAAAGCGCGCTAATGTGCAGCGGAACTTCGCGTAATCGCGGACGCTTACTTGCTGCATATATGATGGTCTATTACGTGGGGACGTTTTTAGGACAGCTGTTGGTCAGTAAAGTATCGACAGAATTAATGAGCGTTCTGCCATGGGTTACTGGCACGATCCTGGCCGGGGTCTTACCGTTGCTCTTTACGCGCATTGTGAACCAACAGAGTGATGATCATCATTCGACGACCCCAATTGCCTCCATGTTGAAGCTTCGACAGGCTCGTCTGGGCGTGAATGGCTGTATTATTTCCGGAATTGTGCTGGGTTCTTTGTACGGTTTGATGCCGTTGTATCTCAATCATCAGGGAGTCAGCAATGCCAGCATTGGCTTCTGGATGGCCGTTCTGGTCAGCGCCGGGATTCTGGGGCAATGGCCGATTGGTCGTCTGGCGGATAAATTAGGCCGTCTGTTGGTTTTGCGTGTGCAGGTGTTCGTGGTGATCCTCGGTAGTATCGCTATGCTGAATCAGGCGGCGATGGCACCCGCGTTGTTCATGCTGGGAGCGGCAGGTTTTACCCTCTATCCGGTAGCAATGGCCTGGGCCTGCGAGAAAGTTGAGCATCATCAACTGGTCGCCATGAATCAGGCACTGTTATTAAGCTATACCGTGGGTAGCCTGCTTGGACCGTCATTTACCGCCATGCTGATGCAGAATTATTCTGACAGCGTGTTGTTTATTATGATCGCCAGTGTGTCGTTTATTTATTTGCTGATGCTGCTTCGTAAGGCTGGGCATACACCAAACTCTGTGGCACATGTCTGAGTTGTATTAAGTAAAATAGCGTGAAGTTCCTGTTGGCTGCTAACAGTGGCGAGTTGTTGCAGATGCTCAGCCTCATCCAGCCAGCACACCAGCTGTTGAATAATCCTTATATGCTGAGTGCCATCAGATGCGACAAGTACAATAATTATCCGTACTTCAGGCTAGCCAGGAAAACATACTGGCGTGGTCAAGGCATAGCAATGACAAATGCGTCTCATGGCTGCTTTCCAGACGTTATGGTGCTCTTATTCCAGAGGCATAAGGGATTTGGGTACGACATAGTGCTTGCCATCATATCGTAGCAATGTTGTCGTTTTGCCTGGTTTGTCCTTTGATACACACTCGCCATTGGCGTCAGTATGTGTGGTGGATGCTACGTTTTTCTCGGTTACCCGTATATTGGCGTATCCCTTCTGTGAGCCGGGTTCCAGAGCCAGGGTGCGTTTAACATCGTTAAATGTGCCTGCACAGTTTCCATCCCATTCGCCGCTGCTATTTTCAAGCACAATACCGTTTAGTATTGTCCGTAACTGGTTATCCTCAATGACAAACAGCGACAGTGCATCTTCACTCATAGGGTTCACTCGTGAGCTGCCGTTGCGCATGATATGCAAGCCGAATGCAGTCTGGTTAGGTTTAACTTTCCAGCGTGCTGTATCAAGAGTAATGCCTGTAATACGAAAAGCGTCATCGTCCATACGCGCAGGAAGATTTAATCGCTGTTTGACGTTGAGGGTACCGGAATCCAGCACCAGAAGTTCCAGATCGCCTGAGTGATCGTAATCGGTATACTGCTGAGACATCAATGGAACCGCTGCCAGTGTCAGCTCCGGTTGTGCCGGCCAGACCTTGCAAATCGCGCTTTGGGGAGAATTGGCGCTGGTGGTGATAACCTGGTTATCTTTGGTGATGATGCCCTGCGGTGTAGATGTTGCATCTGGCCACACATGCTGGACGATGGCATTGATATCGCAGCTGCTGGCGGCATTTACGCACTGGGCTGACAGCAGTAAAACTCCTGAGATGAATAAGCGCTTCACATCCTTTCCTTTGTTATGACCTGAATATCAGATGCTTTAGATAGCAAAACGGCTGCCCTGATGGCAGCCGTTTCGATGAGGCAAAAAATCAATACATCACTTTGTGACCATATTGCTCAAGGATACCTTTCACGCGCTCCATGGTCTCTTTCTTCGGCGGCTTAACACCATCCAGTTTGTACTCTTCGCCCATCGCCACCCATTTGTGTTTACCCAACTCGTGATAAGGCAGTAGTTCGATTTTTTCTACGTTGCCCATATCACGGGTAAACTCACCCAGACGGTGCGCGGAATCGTCATCGTCAGACCAACCGGGGACGACAACGTAGCGGATCCACACTTTAATATCTTTGTTAGACAGGTAGCGAGCAAATTCCAGTGTACGATGGTTAGATACACCTACCAGGTTCTGATGGATTTCGTCGTTCATCTGTTTAAGATCGAGCATTACCAGGTCAGTCACTTCCAGCAGTTCATCAATAACTGGATCGTAGCGGCGAACAAAACCGTTAGTATCAAGACAGGTATGAATACCTTCTTCCTTACAGGCACGAAACCAGTCACGAACAAATTCAGCCTGCAGGATGGCCTCACCGCCGGATGCCGTTACGCCGCCACCGGAAGCATTCATAAAGTGGCGATAAGTTACCACTTCTTTCATTAACTCTTCGACAGTAACTTCTTTGCCACCGTGCGTATCCCACGTATCACGGTTGTGGCAATACAGGCAGCGCATCAGGCAGCCCTGGAAGAAAGTGATAAAACGGATGCCTGGGCCGTCTACGGTGCCACAGGATTCAAAGGAGTGAATGCGACCAATAACTGACATTGCGGTGTTTCTCCAGGTGTGGCCCATCCGGGGCCTGTGTTAGTGCACAGTTGTTCACTGTGTCGAGTCTGTTTTGGCAGTCATCCATAAGTATAGATAGCTGGCGAAAGAGACTTAGTTGTTAAAAAGGCCCCACTTACGTGGAGCCTTTATTGTACGCTTTTTCAGTCAGACTGGGAATTACATGGTCTGAGTGAAGGTACGAGTGATAACGTCCTGCTGCTGTTCTTTAGTCAGGGAGTTAAAACGTACTGCGTAGCCAGAAACACGGATGGTCAGCTGCGGATATTTTTCCGGATGTTCCATCGCATCCAGCAGCATTTCGCGGTTCATGACGTTCACGTTCAGGTGCTGACCACCTTCGATGGACGCTTCATGGTGGAAGTAACCATCCATCAGACCAGCCAGGTTGGTCTTACGAACTTCGTCGTCTTTACCCAGAGCGTTCGGAACGATAGAGAAGGTGTAAGAGATACCATCTTTAGCGTAAGCAAACGGCAGTTTTGCAACAGAGGTCAGAGAGGCAACAGCACCTTTCTGGTCACGACCGTGCATTGGGTTAGCACCAGGTCCGAACGGCGCGCCAGCACGACGACCATCTGGGGTGTTACCTGTTTTCTTACCATACACAACGTTAGAAGTGATGGTCAGAACAGACTGAGTCGGGATAGCGTTACGGTAGGTAGTCAGTTTCTGAATTTTCTTCATGAAACGTTCTACCAGGTCAACCGCCATGTCATCAACGCGAGAGTCGTTGTTACCAAACTGCGGGTATTCGCCTTCGATTTCGAAGTCAACAGCCAGGCCGTCTTCGTCACGAATCGGTTTAACTTTCGCATATTTGATTGCAGACAGGGAGTCAGCAGCAACGGACAGACCAGCGATACCACACGCCATGGTGCGGATAACGTCACGGTCGTGCAGCGCCATCAGAGAGGCTTCGTAGCTGTACTTGTCGTGCATGTAGTGGATAACGTTCAGTGCGGTGACGTACTGTTTTGCCAGCCAGTCCATGAAGTGATCCATGCGCTCCATAACTTCGTCGAAGTTCAGGACGTCGCCTTTGATCGGCTCAGACTTAGGACCAACCTGCATTTTCAGTTTTTCATCAACGCCGCCGTTGATTGCGTACAGCATGGTTTTCGCCAGGTTTGCACGCGCACCGAAGAACTGCATTTGTTTACCAACAACCATTGGGCTTACGCAGCAAGCGATAGCGTAATCGTCGTTGTTGAAGTCCGGACGCATCAGGTCATCGTTCTCGTACTGCAGAGAAGAGGTATCGATGGACACTTTAGCGGCGAATTTCTTGAAGTTCAGAGGCAGTTTTTCAGACCACAGAACGGTGATGTTCGGCTCCGGAGAAGGACCCATGGTGTACAGGGTATTCAGGAAGCGGAAGCTGTTTTTGGTAACCAGAGTACGGCCGTCAACGCCCATACCACCGATAGATTCAGTTGCCCAAATCGGGTCACCGGAGAACAGTTCATCATATTCAGGGGTACGCAGGAAGCGAACCATACGCAGTTTCATGACCAGGTGGTCAATCATTTCCTGAGCGTCTTGCTCGGTGATTTTGCCTGCTTTGATATCGCGTTCGATGTAAGCATCCAGGAAGGTGGATACACGACCGAAGGACATTGCTGCACCGTTCTGAGACTTAACAGCGGCCAGGTAGCCGAAGTAGGTCCACTGGATAGCTTCCTGAGCGTTGGTAGCCGGACCAGAGATATCGCAGCCATATTTAGCAGCCATTTCTTTGATCTGACCCAGCGCGCGGTGCTGTTCAGCGATTTCTTCACGCAGACGGATAGTCGCTTCCAGGTTTACGCCATTTTCCAGATCGGATTGCAGAGAAACGAACTGAGCGTATTTGTCTTTCATCAGGTAGTCGATACCGTACAGCGCAACGCGACGGTAGTCACCGATGATACGACCACGGCCATACGCATCTGGCAGACCAGTCAGAACACCGGATTTACGGCAGTTCAGAATGTCTTTGGTATAAACATCGAATACACCCTGGTTGTGGGTTTTGCGGTATTCGGTGAAGATTTTTTTCAGCATCGGGTCCAGTTCGCGATTGTACGCTTTGCAGGAACCTTCAACCATTTTGATGCCGCCAAACGGGATAATTGCACGTTTCAGCGGAGCTTCAGTCTGCAGACCAACAATTTTCTCGAGCGCTTTGTTGATGTAACCAGCGTCGTGAGAAGTGATGGTAGAAGCAACGGAGGTGTCAAAGTCAACAGGCGCGTGAGTGCGGTTTTCCTGTTTAACGCCTTCCATCACGCTGTCCCACAGTGCGGTGGTCGCTTCAGTCGCGCCAGCCAGGAAGGACTCGTCACCCTCGTACGGAGTGTAGTTTTTCTGAATGAAGTCACGGACGTTTACTTCATTCTGCCAATCACCTTTGGTAAAACCTTCCCAGGCTGTGGCTAACTTTTCATTAAGCTCGGACATGTAACACCTACCTTCTTAAGTGGATTTTTTATTTACTGCGTGTAATGAACATCAACAAATTAATGATGATCGTTACCACGCAGATAAATGACCCAGTATGTCAACCCGACCAACAAACCGCCGCCGATAATGTTACCGATCGTAACCGGAATCAGGTTATCGGTGATGAAATTCATCACGGTCAGGTGAGAAAAATTCTCCGGAGAGGAACCGACTGCGGTCCAGAATTCCGGGGTGGCGAAATCGCGTATTACGATACCCATAGGGATCATAAACATGTTTGCGATACTGTGCTCAAAACCGCTGGCAACAAACATTGCGACCGGTAATACCATGATAAACGCTTTGTCCATCAGGCTGCGACCTGAGTAGCTCATCCATACGGCCAGACATACCATCAGGTTAGCCAGAATGCCAAGGCTAACAGCCTCAACAAAAGTATGGTGCACTTTGTGATCGGCTGTTTGTAGAACGTTAAGCCCCCATGCGCCATTGGCGGTCATGTACTCGCCAGAAAGCCACATCAGTAACACGAAGATGAGGGCGCCAATCAGGTTGCCGACATATACGTTAAGCCAGTTCTTTGCCAGTTGGCCCCAGGTAATACGACCACTCGCCTTAGCGACGACAATCAGTACCGTTGAGGTGAAGAGGTCTGCACCGCAGACAACACACAGGATCAACCCCAGGGAAAAGCAGATACCACCCACCAATTTTGCCATACCGAAAGGCATTGTTCCGGTGCCGGTGGTGGCGGTGATATAGAAAACAAAGGCAATTGAAATGAATACACCGGCAGTAATTGCCAGATAGAACGTCTTAAGCGGATGTTTCGTTGCTTTATAGACGCCTGCTTCTTCGGCAACTTTGGCCATTGCAGCAGGTAGAATAAGATCAAAAGGGTTGTCAGCTTTCACACTAACTCTCTCTTTATTAAGTCGGCGACGAGATACTAACAAAGCATTATAGATGAGAATTTGATATAGATCATATCTCGCCTGGCTTATAGGCCCGTAAGACGCATGGTTTTTATGCAATTACGGTGTAACTTTTTGATTATCCAAGTAAAAATAAATTTTAAAAATTATAAAGTGAGTTGAATTTTTTCCTTTTGCCCCCTGTTGAGCAGTTAATTAAAATGGAGTAATTGCAATAAAAGGTAACATTACTAAGTTAATTTTTTTAATATCAACTACTAATATTTAACCTTGCTTTTACATTTATTTTTGATTACGCAAAAATAAAAAAATGGGGCACTAAAAGCGCCCCGTAATATAGCGTAGTCAATTGTTGAAGCCTACTCAGAGTAGGCTGTTTGCCACTATTTTGACCAGTGTGCTGCTTTAGCACGCTGCAATTTTTCGTAGGCTCTCAGCAAAGACTGATGTGCCGGGAACGCTTGCAGATCGTTGTCAACGGGCTGGAGGCCATAGAAAGGCGCTTCTCCGCTCAATGCCGCACTTGCCGCTTCAACGGCATCAGCACCGTACATGCGAACAAAGGCATTCAGATATTGCAGCGGTTGCCGATCTTCTTCTTGCGACAGCAGCAACAGCGTTTGCAGACAACGGTAATAGTTTGCACGTTCGGCGCTAAAGACAGAGGCGTTAAATTCCATCGTCCATTCCGTCCAAATCAATGCCTGCTCCAGGTCGCCACCAGCCAGAGCCAGCATGACTTTTAACTCGCCAATGCGCAGGGTAGACCAACCGTTGTCCGGACCAGTCGCCAGGCCCAGCAGTTCACGCACGCGAGTAAAGTCGTCAAAACCTTCTTCATCCAGTTGTTCGAGCAGATTGAGATAGTCTTCTTTATCCCATTCACTGCCCGGCAGAGAAAGGATTGTCTCACGCAAATGCGCGCCCATACCGTTGTTCGCTAACCACAAATCTTCAGCCGGATAGATGTCAGACATACCGGGAACGATAATGCGGCAAGCGTACACGCCCAGGTGTTCGTAGTCGGCGATATACACTTCTTTATCTTCAGTGTTGAAGATAGCCATCAGGGTGGCGAACTCCTGTTCCGTGGTTCCGGAGAAATTCCAGTCGACGAACGGATAATCAGCATCCTGTTTGAACAGATCCCAGGAGATCAAGCCGCTGGAATCGATGAAATGAGTTTCGAGGTTGGTGTGTTCAGCGACTTCTTCGTCGTCGAAGGTCGGCGGAGTGAACACATCGAGATCTTTCAGACCACGGCCTTGTAACAGTTCGGTGACTGTACGTTCCAGTGCCACGCCAAAATCAGGATGTGCGCCGAATGAAGCAAAGCAGGTGCCATTGGCAGGGTTAAACAAAACCACGCAGATTACTGGGTATTTGCCGCCCAGAGAGCCGTCATACGCGAAAATCGGGAAACCTTCCGCTTCCAGTTTGGCGATGGACTCGACAACCGCCGGATAGCGCGCCAGCACGTCGGCAGGAATTTCCGGCAGGCTGATGCTTTCCGCGATAATACGATTCTTCACATAACGTTCAAAGACCTCAGACAAACCCTGAACGCGCGCTTCATTAGGCGTGTTACCGGCGGACATCCCGTTAGATACGTACAGGTTGCCGATAATGTTCATCGGAATATAGACGGTCTGGTTATCAGACTGGCGGGTAAACGGCAGGCCGCAGACACCGCGTTCTTCATTGCCTGACTGCAGATCGATAAGCATGCTTCCGGTCAGTTCATTTTCTGGATCGTAGAATGCGCGCAGACGCGGATCCAGCAGACCTTCCGGAACGTTGTCGTCTTCGGTCAACGGGAACCACTTTTCGTTCGGATAATGCACGAACGGACTGTTAGCGATGGTTTCACCCAACCAGAAATCAGCAAAGAAGTAGTTAGTGGACAGACGCTCAAAATATTCACCCAGCGCGGAAGCCAGCGCTGCTTTTTTCGTCGCGCCCTTGCCGTTGGTGAAGCACAGTGCGCACTCTTTATCGCGGATATGTACAGACCAGACGTTAGGAACGGGGTTTAACCATGAAGCTTCTTCAATATGGAAACCGAGGTCGAGCAATTTTTGCTGGAAGCGGGCGATGGAATCTTCCAGAGCGGCATCTTTGCCGGGGATAAATGTTTGCGTCATGAAAATCACTTTTGTCGTACGGAAAGCGCGCAATGATACGGGTTTTAAATGAATGGCGCTATCGCCGCTACCACTGCGGCGTAAATAAAAGTATTGGCTATGCTTTCACACAGTCCACAACGTTTAGAGCGTAAGAATGAAAGCATTTGATTTGCAGCGTATGGCTCTTGATAAGGTGCCAATGGATTTTCTTGGCGAGGTTGCTCTGCGTAGCCTCTATACCTTTATATTAGTTTTCCTTTTCTTAAAGCTCACAGGACGGCGTGGCGTTCGTCAGATGTCACTTTTTGAAGTGCTGATTATTTTGACGCTGGGTTCAGCTGCGGGTGATGTGGCGTTCTATGACGATGTCCCTATGCTTCCGGTACTGGTGGTTTTTATGACCCTGGCGCTGCTTTATCGTTTAGTGATGTGGTTAATGGCACATAGCGAAAAGCTGGAGGATTTGCTGGAAGGCAAGCCAGTGGTCATCGTTGAGGATGGCGAACTGGCATGGTCAAAGCTTCACAACGCCAATATGACGGAATTCGAATTCTTTATGGAGCTACGTCTCAATGGTGTCGAGCAACTTGGGCAGGTCAGGCTGGCGATTCTTGAAACGAACGGGCAGATTAGCGTCTATTTTTTCGAGGATAAACAGATCAAACCCGGACTAAGCATTCTTCCCAAACACTGCACACAACGATTTAAGGTTGTACCTGAAGCGGGAGACTATGCCTGCGTACGTTGTAGTGAAGTGATCCAAATGAGTGCGGGCGATCATCAATTATGTCCGCGCTGTGCAAATCCAGAATGGTCGAAGGCCAGCCGGGCAAAACGCGTCACCTGACAGCGAAAATCTCGGTTTTTTTCCGTCAATCCGATAGATTCTGTTGTGTGATGCATCGCTCATTTTTACCCTGGTCATTTTTACCCATTGCGGCGCGTGTCACTGAATGATAAAACCGATATCCACAGGAATAACTTATACCCAATGTCTGTCACAGGAATTATCGTAACGACAGGATGTTGATCGGATAACAACACAACGTGGTGAGGGGAAATGGCTCAGGTCTTCAATTTTAGTTCAGGTCCGGCAATGCTACCGGCAGAAGTACTTAAACTGGCTCAACAGGATCTTTGTGACTGGAATGGTCTTGGCACGTCGGTAATGGAAATTAGCCACCGGGGTAAAGAGTTTATTCAGGTCGCAGAGGAAGCCGAGCAGGATTTTCGTGATCTTCTCAGTATCCCCTCCAACTATAAAGTGTTGTTCTGCCATGGTGGTGGTCGTGGGCAGTTTGCCGGTATCCCATTAAATATTCTGGGTAATAAAACTACGGCGGATTACGTTGATGCCGGTTATTGGGCAGCCAGTGCTATTAAAGAAGCGAAAAAGTACTGCACGCCGAATGTTATTGATGCCAAAGTTACCGTTGACGGCCTGCGTGCTGTCAAGCCAATGAGCGAATGGCAGCTTTCTGATAACGCGGCGTACCTGCACTATTGTCCGAATGAAACCATCGATGGCATTGCGATCGATGAAACGCCGAAGTTTGCCAGCAATGTGGTGGTGACGGCGGATCTATCCTCCACCATTCTTTCCGGCCCGCTGGATGTTAGCCGCTATGGCGTTATCTATGCTGGAGCACAGAAGAATATCGGTCCAGCAGGGCTGACGATTGTTATCGTTCGTGAAGATTTACTGGGTAAAGCCCACGTGTCCTGTCCGTCGATCCTTGACTACACCGTACTGAACGACAATGACTCCATGTTCAATACACCACCGACTTTTGCCTGGTATCTTTCTGGTCTGGTCTTTAAATGGCTGAAAGAACAGGGTGGTGTTAATGCTATGGATAAAATTAACCAGCAAAAAGCAGAGCTACTGTATAGCGTGATTGATAACAGTGACTTCTACCGCAATGATGTCGCGAAGTCTAACCGCTCACGCATGAACGTACCGTTCCAGTTAGCTGACAGCTCGCTGGATAAACTCTTCCTGGAAGAGTCGTTCGCAGCGGGTTTGCATGCGCTGAAAGGACATCGGGTTGTCGGCGGTATGCGAGCGTCTATCTACAATGCCATGCCGCTTGAAGGTGTGAAAGCGCTGACCGATTTCATGATCGATTTCGAGCGTCGCCGCGGTTAATTTGTTGTTTCTTTTCATCCCCGCAGCCAGCCTGTGGGGTTTTTATGTCTGTTTTTGAGAGTTAAGTTTCATGGAATCCCTGACGTTACAACCCATTGCGCGGGTGGATGGCACCATCAATCTGCCTGGATCCAAAAGTGTTTCTAACCGCGCTTTGCTGCTGGCTGCATTAGCGAATGGTACTACTGTCCTGACAAACCTGCTGGACAGCGATGATGTTCGCCATATGCTCAATGCTCTGAACGCGTTAGGGATTAGCTATACCCTTTCAGCCGATCGCACTCGCTGTGAAATTACTGGCAATGGTGGCCCATTACATGCCGAAGGCGCTGTCGAACTGTTCCTCGGCAATGCCGGAACCGCGATGCGCCCTTTAGCTGCTGCGCTGTGTCTGGGAAATAATGATATCGTGCTGACGGGCGAACCGCGCATGAAAGAGCGCCCGATTGGTCATCTGGTAGATGCGCTACGCCAGGGCGGAGCAGAGATTGAATACCTTGAGCAGGAAAACTATCCGCCTTTACGTCTGCGCGGTGGTTTTGTTGGCGGGCAGGTAGAGGTTGACGGCAGTGTTTCCAGCCAGTTCCTGACAGCGTTATTGATGACCGCACCGCTGGCACCGCAGGATACGACGATCGCGATTAAAGGCGAACTGGTGTCAAAACCCTACATCGACATCACACTGAATTTGATGAAAACGTTTGGTGTTGAAATTGAGAACCAGAATTACCAGCGCTTTGTGGTGCAGGGGGGGCAGCAGTACCAGTCTCCGGGTCATTACCTGGTAGAAGGGGATGCGTCATCAGCCTCTTACTTCCTCGCTGCCGGAGCGATTAAAGGCGGTACAGTAAAAGTCACTGGGATTGGCCGCAATAGTATGCAGGGCGATATTCGTTTCGCTGATGTGCTGGAAAAAATGGGCGCGACCATTACCTGGGGGGACGACTTCATAGCCTGTACGCGCGGTGAATTAAACGCTGTTGATATGGACATGAATCACATCCCGGATGCGGCAATGACCATTGCCACCGCAGCGCTTTTTGCTAAAGGTACGACGACCTTACGTAATATCTACAACTGGCGTGTCAAAGAGACCGACCGTCTGTTCGCAATGGCGACAGAGTTACGTAAAGTTGGTGCTGAAGTGGAAGAGGGGCATGATTTTATCCGTATTACACCGCCAGCATCGTTAACATTCGCGGACATCGCGACCTATAACGATCACCGTATAGCGATGTGTTTCTCTCTGGTGGCGTTATCTGATACGCCAGTTACTATTCTTGACCCTAAATGTACCGCAAAAACCTTCCCGGATTACTTTGAACAGCTGGCGCGTATTAGTACGCCTGTCTGATTTGATCGCCGCACCATCGGGTGCGGCACATTCTTACGCTTTCTGACATCCCCGATTGTCCATTTATTCTACACTCAGCTTCAATGACTCTGTATTTTTCACACAAAGATAACGATCGTTGACGTTGGCGCGTATAATGCGCGGCGTTCACGTTAACGGTATGCCTGTTTAAGGAGAAAAAGATGACGGCAATTGCCCCGGTTATTACCATTGATGGCCCAAGCGGTGCAGGTAAAGGCACCTTGTGCAAGGCAATGGCGGAAGCATTGCAGTGGCATCTGTTAGATTCTGGCGCGATTTATCGTGTACTGGCGCTCGCGGCGTTACATCACCATGTTGATGTCGCTTCTGAAGATGCGCTGGTCCCGCTTGCGTCGCATCTGGATGTGCGCTTTATCTCAACAGACGGCAATCTGGAAGTTATTCTGGAAGGTGAAGATGTTAGCGGTGAAATCCGCACCCAGGAGGTGGCTAATGCTGCATCTCAGGTGGCTGCGTTTCCTCGTGTTCGTGAAGCACTTTTACGTCGCCAACGCGCCTTTCGCGAAGCGCCGGGATTGATCGCTGACGGACGTGATATGGGGACAGTGGTGTTCCCTGACGCACCGGTGAAAATTTTTCTGGACGCGTCCTCGCAAGAACGTGCGCATCGACGTATGCTACAGTTGCAGGAGAAGGGCTTTAGTGTTAACTTTGAACGCCTTTTGGCCGAGATCGAAGAACGCGACGACCGCGATCGTAATCGTGCTGTAGCGCCATTAGTTCCTGCTGCCGATGCTTTAGTTTTGGACTCAACCCGATTAAGCATTGAGCAAGTGATTGAAAAAGCGTTACAATACGCGCGCCAAAAACTGGCACTCGCTTAAGTGCGACCGAATTTGCAGTACCCCCGTTGCAATGGAATGACAGCGGGTATGTTAAACAACCCCATCCGGCATGGAGCCAGGTGGACGTTAAATATGAAACCTGAAGATTAAACATGACTGAATCTTTTGCTCAACTGTTTGAAGAATCCTTAAAAGAAATCGAAACCCGTCCGGGTTCCATCGTTCGTGGTGTTGTTGTTGCTATCGACAAAGATATCGTACTGGTTGATGCCGGTCTGAAATCTGAGTCTGCCATTCCGGCAGAGCAGTTCAAAAATGCCCAGGGCGAGCTGGAAATCCAGGTTGGTGACGAAGTTGATGTTGCTCTGGATGCAGTAGAAGACGGCTTCGGTGAAACTCTGCTGTCCCGTGAAAAAGCTAAGCGTCACGAAGCTTGGATCACGCTGGAAAAAGCTTACGAAGAAGCTGCGACCGTTACTGGTGTTATCAATGGCAAAGTCAAGGGTGGCTTCACTGTTGAGCTGAATGGTATTCGCGCGTTCCTGCCGGGTTCCCTGGTAGACGTTCGTCCGGTCCGCGACACGCTGCACCTGGAAGGCAAAGAGCTTGAGTTCAAAGTAATCAAGCTGGATCAGAAGCGTAACAACGTTGTTGTTTCCCGTCGTGCCGTTATCGAATCCGAAAACAGCGCAGAACGCGATCAGCTGCTGGAAAACCTGCAGGAAGGCATGGAAGTTAAAGGTATCGTTAAGAACCTCACTGACTACGGTGCATTCGTTGATCTGGGTGGCGTTGACGGCCTGCTGCACATCACCGACATGGCATGGAAACGCGTTAAGCATCCGAGCGAAATCGTAAACGTTGGCGACGAAATCACTGTTAAAGTGCTGAAGTTCGACCGCGAGCGTACTCGTGTATCTCTGGGCCTGAAACAGCTGGGCGAAGATCCATGGGTAGCTATCGCTAAGCGTTATCCGGAAGGTACCAAACTGACTGGTCGCGTGACCAACCTGACCGACTACGGCTGCTTCGTTGAAATCGAAGAAGGCGTTGAAGGCCTGGTTCACGTTTCCGAAATGGATTGGACCAACAAAAACATCCACCCGTCCAAAGTTGTTAACGTTGGCGATGTAGTGGAAGTTATGGTTCTGGATATCGACGAAGAACGTCGTCGTATCTCCCTGGGTCTGAAGCAGTGCAAAAACAACCCATGGCAGCAGTTCGCGGAAACCCACAACAAGGGCGACCGTGTTGAAGGTAAAATCAAGTCTATCACTGACTTCGGTATCTTCATCGGCCTGGACGGCGGCATCGACGGCCTGGTTCACCTGTCTGACATCTCCTGGAACGTTGCAGGCGAAGAAGCAGTTCGTGAATACAAAAAAGGCGACGAAATCGCAGCAGTTGTTCTGCAGGTTGATGCAGAACGTGAGCGTATCTCTCTGGGCGTTAAACAGCTCGCAGAAGATCCGTTCAACAACTGGGTTGCACTGAACAAGAAAGGCGCAATCGTAAACGGTAAAGTGACTGCAGTTGACGCTAAAGGCGCAACCGTAGAACTGGCTGACGGCGTTGAAGGTTACCTGCGCGCTTCTGAAGCTTCACGTGACCGCGTTGAAGATGCAACTCTGGTTCTGAGCGTAGGCGACGACGTTGAAGCTAAATTCACCGGCGTTGATCGTAAGAACCGTGCAATCAGCCTGTCTGTTCGTGCTAAAGACGAAGCTGATGAGAAAGATGCAATCGCAACTGTTAACAAACAGGAAGATGCAAACTTCTCCAACAACGCAATGGCTGAAGCTTTCAAAGCAGCTAAAGGCGAGTAATATCGAGTACTCTCTCATTCCTTTGTGCTATCAACAGCACAAAGGGTGACGAGTAGCTTGACAGATGACAGGATTCGTCCTGTAATCAATGACAAAGGGCGGCTACGGCCGCCCTTAATCAATGCAGCAGCTAATTTTGCCTTTAAGGAACCGGAGGAATCATGACCAAGTCAGAATTGATTGAAAGACTTGCAACCCAGCAACCTCATATTCCCGCGAAAGCGGTTGAAGATGCAGTAAAAGAGATGCTGGAACATATGGCCTCGACTCTTGCGCAGGGCGAGCGTATTGAAATCCGCGGTTTCGGCAGTTTTTCTTTGCATTACCGCGCACCACGCACCGGACGTAATCCGAAGACTGGCGATAAAGTGGATCTGGAAGGGAAATATGTTCCGCACTTTAAACCGGGTAAAGAACTGCGCGATCGCGCCAATATTTACGGTTAAGTTTTAAAAGAAACTTAAGCGCGAAAAAGCACCTGAATGGGTGCTTTTTTCATTTTGACACCCATATTTGAATGCCTCCTCGCAGTTAATTTGCACGTTACATTTCCCATGTAAAAACCGCGGAACCCACCGCGTTTAACGGACAATTTTCACCAGACAACCGTTAAGCTGTACTGCACACTTCCGCCAACAGGGAGGTGTCTGATGAAAATAACAACGGTGAGTTTGTGTGCGTTGTGCGGCATGCTGCCACTTACGCTATTGCCAGCGCTGCCTGGAGCGCTGTATTTCAGTGGTCTGTTTTGTCTGGCATGTATGCTCTGTCTTATTCCTCGCAAATATCTGCAATACACCGGATTAACCCTGTTGTTCTTTCTCTGGGGAATACTGGCGGCGAAAGAAGCGATCTGGGCGAGTAATACGCTCCCTGCCAGGACCCAGCAGGCCATCGTCCAGATTACCAGTACGGACAATAAGACGACACACTACGGGAAAATAACGCACCTTCAGGGACGTCGGATATTTCCAGCAGTGGGGATCGTGCTGTACGGACAGTATTTACCCGGCGATGTTTGTGCGGGCCAGCAATGGGATATGACGCTCAAGGTTCGTGCGGTACATGGGCAGTTGAATGAAGGTGGATTTGATAGCCAGCGTTATGCGCTAGCACAGCATCAGGTGCTGACTGGGCGTTTTCTGCAGGCCACGGTTATCATGCCAAAATGCAGTTTGCGTGCTCGTTACCTCTCTTCACTCAATACCGCTCTGGCCACGTATCCCTGGCAGCAGGTCATACTGGGCCTGGGAATGGGGGAACGATTATCCGTTTCGCAAGAGGTGAAAACCATAATGCGTGATACCGGCACTGCGCATTTGATGGCCATTTCCGGGCTGCACATTGCTTTTGCCGCACTACTGGTCGGCGGGTTGATACGCGGCGGACAATTTTTTATGCCGACACGATGGCTCCACTGGCAGGTACCGCTGGTTGGCGGAATAGCCAGTGCGGCATTCTATGCATGGCTAACGGGTTTACAACCTCCTGCATTACGTACGGTGGTTGCACTGATTGTGTGGGGAGCGCTTCAATTAAGTGGTAGGCAGTGGAGTGGGTGGTCGGTCTGGGTATGTTGCCTGGCCGCCATCGTACTGGTGGATCCAGTCAGCATTCTTTCTCAGAGCCTCTGGTTATCGGCTTTTGCTGTTGCGGCACTGATATTCTGGTATCAGTGGGTTCCAGTGTCGGATCGACCGCTATCCCGTGTCGGACATGTAATCCTGGCGCTGATCCATCTTCAGTTGGGTATTACCGTTCTGTTGATGCCTGTGCAAATCGCTTTTTTTCACGGCATCAGCCTGACATCTTTTCTGGCTAATTTATTTGCCGTCCCGCTGGTTACGTTCGTTTCCGTCCCGCTGATACTCGCCGCAATGATTGTGCATTTAACCGGTCTGGTGATGCTCGAATCGGGACTATGGTATTTGGCTGACCGTTCTCTGGCGCTTCTATTCTGGACGCTCAACAAGCTGCCAGAAGGGTGGGTTAACATTGATGAACGCTGGCAATGGCTAGCATTATCTCCCTGGTTGATGCTTATCGCATGGCGGCTGAATATCTGGCGTACCCTGCCGATAGTCTGTATTTCTGGACTGTTTTTGCTGAGCGTGCCGCTCTGGATAACGCCGCGAAATGACGTATGGCAGGTGCATATGCTGGATGTCGGGCAGGGGCTGGCGATGGTGATTACCCGTAATGGGAAGGCGATACTTTATGATACCGGTCTGGCCTGGCCGGAAGGCGACAGCGCGCAACAGCTCATTATTCCCTGGTTACGCTGGCACAACCTGGAACCGGAAGGGATTATTCTCAGTCATGAGCATATGGATCACCGGGGGGGATTACGCTCACTACAAAAGACCTGGCCATCTTTGTGGACAAGAAGTCCGTTGGGCTGGGAAGGGCATCTTCCTTGTTTTCGCGGGGAGAGGTGGCAATGGCAGGGTTTAACGTTTAGCGCACACTGGCCAATCAGAAGAAATAAAGAGCAGGGAAATAATCAATCCTGCGTGGTAAAAGTTGATGATGGAAATCACAGCATCCTTCTGACAGGTGATATTGAATCTTCTGCTGAACAAAAAATGCTAAGTCACTACTGGCAGCATCTTCGGTCTACTTTTATTCAAGTTCCGCATCATGGCAGTAATACCTCCTCATCATTAGCGCTGATTCAGCGGGTTGGCGGACAAGGCGCTTTAGCCTCAGCGTCACGCTACAATGCCTGGCGCCTGCCATCCAGGAAGGTGAAGCAGCGTTACCTGCAACAGGGTTATCAATGGCTGGATACACCTCATCAGGGCCAAGTTACACTGGATTTTTATCAGAAAAGTTGGCGAGTACGCAGTTTAAGGGATCAGATTTTACCCCGTTGGTATCATCAGTGGTTTGGCGTGCCGGAGGATAACGGGTAGAATATGCGGCTATTCTAACAAATGCTGGTTTTTTGAATGCATAACGATAAAGATCTCTCTACGTGGCAGACATTTCGCCGACTATGGCCAACCATAGCGCCTTTTAAATCGGGTCTGATCGTGGCGGGTATAGCGTTAGTCCTTAACGCGGCCAGCGATACCTTCATGTTATCGCTCCTTAAGCCATTACTGGATGATGGTTTTGGTAAAACAGATCGCTCAGTGCTGCTGTGGATGCCGCTGGTGGTTATTGGGCTGATGATTGTACGTGGCTTAACCAGCTACGTCTCCAGCTACTGTATTTCATGGGTGTCAGGCAAAGTGGTTATGACCATGCGCCGCCGCCTGTTTGGTCATATGATGGGCATGCCCGTCGCCTTTTTTGATAAGCAGTCTACCGGTACGTTACTGTCACGTATTACCTATGATTCAGAGCAGGTGGCGTCTTCGTCTTCCGGCGCGTTGATCACCGTGGTGCGTGAAGGGGCCTCAATTATTGGCCTGTTTATCATGATGTTTTATTACAGCTGGCAGCTGTCATTAATCCTGATTGTGCTGGCCCCTATTGTATCAATTGCGATTCGTGTTGTTTCCAAGCGCTTTCGTAGCATCAGTAAAAACATGCAAAATACGATGGGGCAGGTTACAACCAGTGCAGAGCAAATGCTGAAAGGCCACAAAGAAGTTCTGATATTCGGTGGTCAGGAAGTTGAAACCAAGCGTTTTGATAAAGTCAGCAATAAGATGCGCTTGCAAGGCATGAAGATGGTTTCTGCATCTTCCATCTCCGATCCTATCATCCAGTTGATTGCCTCCTTGGCTCTGGCCTTCGTGTTATACGCAGCCAGTTTCCCAAGTGTGATGGAAAACCTGACTGCGGGGACAATTACGGTTGTCTTCTCCTCTATGATCGCCCTGATGCGTCCGCTGAAGTCTCTGACTAACGTCAACGCGCAGTTCCAGCGTGGTATGGCTGCATGCCAGACCTTGTTTACTATTCTGGATAGTGAACAAGAAAAAGACGAAGGTAAACGTGTGATTGAACGTGCTACCGGCGATCTGGAATTCCGTAATGTGACCTTTACCTATCCGGGTCGTGAAGTTCCAGCGTTGCGTAACATTAATCTGAATATCCCGGCGGGTAAAACCGTGGCGCTGGTAGGCCGTTCCGGTTCAGGAAAATCCACCATTGCGAGTCTGATTACGCGCTTCTACGACATTGATGAAGGGCAGATTCTGATGGACGGACACGATCTGCGTGAATACACCCTGGCATCCTTACGCGATCAAGTGGCTCTGGTCTCGCAGAACGTACACCTGTTTAACGATACGGTTGCGAACAACATTGCCTACGCGCGCACAGATATGTACAGCCGGGAGCAGATTGAAAAAGCGGCGCAGATGGCTTATGCCATGGATTTCATCAACAAAATGGATGATGGTCTGGATACGGTGATTGGCGAGAACGGCGTCCTGCTGTCCGGCGGCCAACGCCAGCGTATCGCTATCGCCCGTGCTTTGCTGCGCGACAGCCCGATTTTGATCCTTGATGAGGCTACGTCAGCTCTGGATACAGAGTCCGAACGCGCAATTCAGGCTGCACTGGATGAGTTACAGAAAAACCGTACTTCACTGGTCATTGCTCATCGCCTTTCAACTATCGAACAAGCGGATGAAATCGTGGTGGTGGAAGACGGGCTGATTGTTGAGCGCGGCACCCATAGCGAACTGCTCGAACAGCGCGGTGTGTATGCACAACTGCACAAAATGCAATTTGGCCAATGATTGCGCGCATTTGGTCTGGTGAATCGCCGCTGTGGCGATTATTACTTCCGCTCTCCTGGCTCTACGGACTGGTGAGCGGAGGTATCCGCTTATGCTACACGTTAGGACTTAAACGTGCATGGCGCGCACCAGTGCCGGTTGTTGTTGTCGGAAACCTGACTGCGGGTGGCAATGGTAAAACGCCAGTGGTAATTTGGCTGGTTGAACAATTGCAGCAACGCGGCATTCGCGTGGGCGTTGTTTCTCGTGGCTATGGCGGGAAAGCACAGGCTTATCCGCTTTTGCTGACAACAGAGACGACCACGGCAGAAGCGGGTGATGAACCTGTGCTGATCTTCCAGCGTACCGGTGTGCCAGTGGCTGTCTCTCCGGTAAGAGCGGATGCGGTAAAAGCCATTCTTGCCCGGCACGACGTGCAGATTATTGTTACCGATGATGGGTTACAGCACTATCGTCTGGCGCGTGATGTTGAAATTGTAGTGATTGACGGTGAACGTCGGTTCGGTAATGGCTGGTGGCTTCCGGCTGGTCCAATGCGCGAGCGTGCCGGACGCCTCAAATCAGTTGACGCGACGATCGTCAATGGTGGCACTCCATTGCCGGGGGAAATTCCCATGTGCCTTGAGCCAGGTCTGGCCGTTAATTTACGTACAGGTGAGCGGCGTAATGTAGCGCAGCTACCCAATATTGTTGCCATGGCGGGTATTGGTCATCCCCCCCGTTTTTTTGCCACACTTGAGGCATGCGGCGCCCGTCCGCAGAAGTGTATCGCGCTGGCAGACCACCAGTCTCTGACCTACAGTGACGTCAGCGTGTTGTCAGGTGAAGACCAAACGCTCGTCATGACGGAGAAAGACGCAGTTAAATGTCGCGCTTTTGCCGATGACAACTGGTGGTACTTACCCGTTGATGCTCATCTGTCGGGTGAACAACCTGGTGTCTTACTCGATAAGTTAACCTCGCTGACTCGCTAACAGATTCAAGCCGCGGCAGCGAATCATTTATGAGGTCATAAATGTCGTTGCCGCACCTTTCTTTGAAGGATGCCCGTCATCTTCACCTTGCTGCACAAGGTTTGCTGAAAAAAACTCGTCGCCGGGCAACCTCTGCTGACATTCTCGCGACCATTTCGCAAATGTCCTTACTCCAAATCGATACTATCAATATTGTGGCTCGCAGCCCTTACCTGGTGCTGTTTAGCCGTTTGGGTGACTATTCGCCGCAATGGCTCGATGAATCATTACTGTGCGGTGAGCTGATGGAATACTGGGCACATGAGGCCTGCTTCCTGCCGCGTAGCGACTTTATGCTGATACGCCATCGCATGCTGGCTCCTGAGAAAATGGGCTGGAAGTACAAAGCAGAGTGGATGAAAGAGCATGCCTATGAGATTGAACAACTGTTACAGCATATCCAGCATAACGGACCAGTAAGATCCGCGGATTTTGAGCACCCGCGTAAGGGAGCCAGCGGTTGGTGGGAATGGAAACCGCATAAGCGTCATCTTGAAGGACTTTTCACCGCCGGGAAGGTGATGGTGGTGGAGCGGCGTAATTTCCAGCGAGTCTATGATTTAACGCATCGCGTCATGCCGCGCTGGGATGATGATCGTGACCTTCTCTCAAAGGCTGAAGCGGAAATAGTCATGCTTGATAACAGCGCCCGCAGCCTCGGTATTTTTCGTGAGCAGTGGCTGGCAGACTATTACCGCTTGCAGCGTCCGGCGTTAAAAACCTGGTGTGAAGTACGGGCAGAGCAACAACGAATTATTCCTGTAGACGTTGAAGGCCTGGGAACTCTGTGGCTCCATAGCGACCTGCAACCACTTCTTGAGCAGGCACTGGCGGGTAAGTTAACAGCGACCCATACTACGGTTTTATCACCATTTGATCCGGTGGTTTGGGATCGTAAACGGGCTGAACAGCTGTTCGATTTTAGCTACCGGCTGGAATGCTACACGCCAGCACCGAAACGTCAGTATGGCTATTTTGTCTTGCCCCTACTGCATCGGGGACAGTTGGTTGGGCGTATGGATGCCAAAATGCACCGAAAAACAGGCGTGCTGGAGGTCATTTCTCTTTGGCTGCAGGATGAGGCCAAACCTGGGGTTACCTTGCAAAAAGGATTGTTCCAGGCGATCGATGATTTCGCTCGCTGGCAGCAGGCTGTGCGAGTCACGATAGGCAACTGTCCTGACGGTTTATTTACTGACTTGCGTCAGGGCTGGGAAATAGACCCAGCCCTGTAAGCGATTATGTTAATATTTACGTATTCACAATCCGGTCCATCTGGAGGAACTATGGATCATCGTCTGCTTGAAATCATTGCCTGCCCGGTATGCAATGGCAAACTCTGGTACAACCAGGAAAAACAAGAACTGATTTGCAAACTGGATAACCTTGCTTTCCCACTGCGAGAGGGAATTCCCGTGTTGCTGGAAACGGAAGCTCGTGTCCTGACTGCTGATGAGAGTAAATCATGAGTTTTGTGGTCATTATTCCTGCGCGTTATGCGTCCACACGTCTGCCTGGTAAGCCGCTGCTGGATATTAACGGTAAGCCGATGATAGTACATGTGCTGGAGCGTGCGCGTGAATCTGGCGCTGAACGTATTATTGTTGCTACCGATCATGAAGATGTTGCGCGTGCTGTAGAAGCCGTTGGTGGCGAGGTGTGCATGACCCGCGCCGATCACCAGTCTGGTACGGAACGCCTGGCTGAAGTTGTCGAAAAATGTGGTTTTAGCGACGATACCGTCATTGTGAACGTTCAGGGTGATGAGCCGATGATCCCGGCGGTTATTATTCGTCAGGTAGCCGAGAATCTGGCGCAACGACAGGTCGGCATGGCGACGCTTGCAGTCCCCATTCACAGCGCGGAAGAGGCGTTTAATCCGAATGCGGTGAAAGTAGTGTTGGATGCTGAAGGGTATGCGCTTTACTTTTCCCGGGCGACAATTCCCTGGGATCGTGACCGTTTTGCAAAAAGCCTGGAAACCGTAGGTAATACTTTTCTGCGCCATCTGGGGATTTACGGTTATCGCGCGGGCTTTATTCGTCGCTATGTGAACTGGCAACCTAGCCCGCTTGAACAGATTGAAATGCTGGAGCAGCTTCGTGTGCTTTGGTATGGCGAAAAAATTCATGTTGCCGTCGCCAAAGAAGTGCCGGGGACAGGGGTTGATACGGCCGAAGATCTTGAGCGCGTCCGCGTCGAAATGCGTTAATCTTTTCACGGCACTCCACCCGTTTTTGGGAGGGGTGTCGTATCGTTACTCTTTTCCCGCCACTTTTCTTTTCATCAATTGATCTCATCCGGGTGACATCTGTCTATTCGACGCTCATTATGAAAGCAGTAGCATTTATGAGGGCAATCTGAAATGGAACAGTTGCGTGCCGAACTCAGCCATCTGCTGGGCGAAAAACTCAGTCGTATAGAATGCGTGAACGAAAAAGTAGATACGGCGCTGTGGTCACTGTACGACAGCCAGGGAAATCCGATGCCGCTGATGGCCCGAAGTTTCACCACCCCGGGCATGGCACAGCAGTTGGCATGGAAAACTACCATGCTGGCGCGCAGTGGTACGGTACGTATGCCGGTCATTTATGGGGTATTAACCCACGAAGAACATCCCGGCCCTGACGTTCTGTTACTTGAACGCTTACGTGGCGTGCCAGTGGAAGCGCCCGCCCGAACGCCAGAACGCTGGGAACATTTAAAAGATCAGATCGTGGAAGGTTTGCTGTCATGGCATCGTCAGGATAGTCGAGGCTGTGTTGGCGCGGTGGATAACACGCAGGAAAATTTATGGCCATCCTGGTATCGCCAACGAGTTGAAGTGCTGTGGAGCACGTTAAACCAGTTCAACAATACCGGCCTTACAATGCAGGACAAACGGATTCTGTTTCGCACCCGTGAATGTTTGCCAGCGTTGTTTGAAGGCTTTAACGATAACTGCGTTCTGATCCACGGTAATTTCAGCTTACGCAGTATGCTCAAAGATGCCCGTAGCGATCAGCTTCTGGCAATGGTGGGGCCTGGTTTGATGCTATGGGCGCCAAGAGAGTATGAGCTGTTTCGACTAATGGATAATGCCCTGGCGGAAAGCCTGCTCTGGCAGTATCTGCAACGCGCGCCAGTGGCAGAGTCGTTTATCTGGCGGCGCTGGTTGTACGTATTGTGGGATGAGGTTGCGCAACTGGTTAATACCGGTCGTTTTAACCGTTCCAATTTTGACCTGGCGACCAAATCACTGCTGCCCTGGCTCGCCTGACGAGCCTTTCAGCCACTGCCAGATCCTGCCCAGAGTTTCGTAACCGACGCGATCGCTATGCATAAGCCAGACGGGCGACGGAATGGCACGTTCCCACGGATTCAGCGGCGAGTCTATTGCCAACTGGTTGGCTGGTGCTGGCAGCGGATGCAGCCCGGCTTGTTGGAAGAAAATCATCGCTCGCGGTAAATGCGACGCAGAAGTCACCAGCAGGAAAGGCGCGTTGCCGATAGCCTGTTTTACCGCAGCAGCTTCTTCCTCGGTATCTTTTGGTGTATCCAGCGTAATAATGTTACTGCGAGGAACGCCCAGCGACTCGGCCACGCGCGCCCCCGCTTCTGCGGTACTGACGTTGTTGGTCTTCGCTGCTGCGCCGGTAAAGATCAGCTTTGATCCTGGATTGGCTTGCCACAGACGAATCCCCTCATTTAGCCGTGGAAGACTGTTATTGATCAGATTAGAACTCGGTGCCCACTGCGGGTTCCAGGTATAGCCCCCGCCCAGAACCACAATGTATTCCACTTTTTGCGTATCTTGCCAGGTGGGATATTTGTCCTCAATAGGTTTAAGCAGACTATCAGCAACCGGTTGCAAGCTGAGCAGTAACAGCGCGAGCCAGCTCAGGCTGATGAACACTTTCCCTGTTTTCTGAAAGCGACTAAACCAGACCAGCGCTAGCCCTGTGCCCATAACAATTAGCATCAATGGAAGCGGCAGCATCATACCGCCAATCACTTTCTTCAGCGTAAAAAGCATCCTTTTTGGTTCCTTTTTTAACCATACAGCAGGGGATCTGCAGGGATATTACACCAGGAAGGTTCATTCTCGGCGTGGGTGTGACAAAATAGCGGTTTTACTTAGTCACCCTAAAGCCAGTATGTGGAGAGCCCGATGCGGGATCGCAATTTTGATGACATTGCAGAGAAGTTTTCCCGTAACATTTACGGTACCACCAAAGGTCAACTGAGACAGGCTATTCTTTGGCAGGATCTGGATCGCTTACTGACGACGTTTGGTGGGCAAAAACTACACATTCTGGACGCCGGCGGTGGTGAAGGACAGACGGCCATCAAAATGGCTGAATGTGGGCATTTCGTGACATTATGCGATCTGTCCGGCGAGATGATTGCCCGTGCGCAACAGGCGGCAGAGGCAAAAGGTGTGAGCGGAAACATGCATTTTATACAATGCGCCGCTCAGGACGTTGCTTCGCATTTGGAAAGCCCGGTTGATCTGATATTGTTTCATGCTGTGCTGGAGTGGGTGGCTGAACCGGTCAGCATGCTGCAGACTCTGTGGTCGGTATTACGTCCCGGCGGCGCGCTGTCGTTAATGTTCTACAATGCTAACGGTCTGTTGATGCATAACATGGTCGCAGGGAATTTTGACTATGTGCAGGTTGGGATGCCAAAACGTAAAAAACGTACGCTTTCACCAGACTACCCGCGTGATCCTCAGCAGGTTTACCAGTGGCTGGAGGATATCGGTTGGCAGATAACCGGTAAGACTGGCGTACGCGTGTTTCATGATTATCTGCGAGAAAAACATAAACAGCGTGACGGTTATGAAATGTTACTTGAGTTAGAAACGCGCTATTGCCGCCAGGAGCCGTATATCAGCCTTGGTCGTTATATTCATGTCACCGCGCGCAAACCGCAGATGCAAGGATAACTTATGAGTGAATTTTCCCAGACAGTCCCCGAACTGGTTGCCTGGGCCAGAAAAAATGACTTCTCTATCTCTCTGCCGGTAGACAGACTTTCGTTCCTGTTGGCTGTGGCTACGCTAAACGGCGAACGACTGGACGGCGAGATGAGTGAAGGTGAACTGGTGGATGCGTTCCGCCATGTGAGTGATGCGTTTGAGCAAACCAGCGAAACCATCGGCGTTCGCGCCAACAACGCGATCAACGATATGGTGCGTCAACGTCTGCTGAACCGCTTTACCAGCGAACAGGCGGAAGGGAACGCCATTTATCGTTTGACGCCGCTCGGGATTGGCATCACCGATTACTATATTCGCCAGCGAGAATTCTCCACGTTGCGGCTGTCAATGCAGTTGTCGATTGTGGCAGGTGAGCTAAAGCGTGCAGCAGACGCGGCGGATGAAGGCGGCGATGAGTTCCACTGGCACCGCAACGTTTACGCTCCGCTGAAATACTCGGTGGCGGAAATTTTTGACAGCATCGATCTGACGCAGCGCATTATGGATGAGCAACAGCAACAGGTTAAAGATGACATTGCGCAATTGCTGAATAAAGACTGGCGGGCTGCGATTTCCAGCTGTGAAATGCTGCTGTCTGAAACTTCCGGTACGCTGCGTGAGTTGCAGGACACGCTGGAAGCGGCGGGTGATAAGCTACAGGCTAATCTGTTGCGTATTCAGGATGCCACGATGACGCATGACGACCTGCATTTCGTTGACCGTCTGGTATTTGACTTACAAAGCAAACTTGACCGAATTATTAGTTGGGGCCAGCAATCCATTGATTTGTGGATTGGCTACGATCGACACGTACATAAATTTATCCGCACCGCGATTGATATGGATAAAAACCGCGTCTTTGCCCAGCGCTTGCGCCAGTCTGTGCAGACATATTTTGACGATCCGTGGGCATTGACTTATGCCAATGCCGACCGATTGCTGGACATGCGTGACGAAGAGATGGTGTTGCGTGATGAAGAGGTTACCGGGGAGCTTCCGCCGGACCTGGAATATGAAGAATTTAACGAGATCCGCGAACAACTGGCGGCGATTATTGAAGAACAGTTGGCTATCTATAAATCCAGACAAACGCCACTGGATCTCGGTTTGGTAGTGCGCGAGTATCTGGCGCAATACCCACGTGCGCGTCACTTCGACGTAGCGCGTATTGTTATCGATCAGGCGGTACGCCTTGGCGTAGCGCAAGCAGATTTCACCGGACTGCCAGCCAAATGGCAGCCGATTAATGATTACGGAGCCAAGGTACAGGCGCATGTCATTGACAAATATTGAAAAAGTGATGCCGGTTAAGCTGGCGCAAGCGCTGGCGAATCCGTTATTTCCGGCGCTGGACAGCGCATTGCGTTCGGGTCGACACATTGGCCTGGATGAGCTGGACAATCATGCCTTCCTGATGGATTTTCAGGAATACTTTGAAGAGTTTTACAGCCGCTATAACGTGGAATTGATCCGTGCTCCGGAGGGGTTTTTCTACCTTCGTCCGCGTTCGACGACGCTCATTCCGCGTTCCGTCTTGTCTGAACTGGATATGATGGTGGGTAAAATTCTTTGTTATCTCTATCTCAGCCCGGAACGCCTGGCGAATGAAGGGATTTTTACCCAGCAGGAGCTGTATGACGAACTGCTGACGCTGGCTGACGAAGCAAAATTGCTCAGACTGGTGAATAACCGCTCTACGGGTTCGGACGTTGACCGCCAGAAGCTGCAGGAAAAGGTGCGTTCTTCTCTCAACCGCCTGCGTCGCTTAGGTATGGTGTGGTTTATGGGCCATGACAGCAGCAAATTCCGTATTACGGAATCTGTTTTCCGCTTTGGCGCGGATGTCCGCAGCGGCGACGATCCGCGCGAAGCGCAGCGTCGCTTAATTCGTGATGGTGAAGCGATGTCGGTCGAAAACCGCCTGCAACTCAATGATGAGCCAGAAGAGAATCAGCCGGACAGGGGAGAGGAAGAATAATGATTGAACGCGGTAAATTTCGCTCACTTACGCTGATTAACTGGAATGGTTTTTTTGCCCGTACGTTTGATCTCGATGAACTGGTTACCACCTTGTCGGGGGGTAACGGTGCGGGTAAATCCACTACCATGGCGGCGTTTGTTACGGCGTTAATCCCGGACTTAACCCTGCTGCATTTCCGTAACACCACGGAAGCCGGTGCGACCAGCGGTTCACGTGATAAAGGCCTGCACGGTAAGCTAAAAGCGGGTGTCTGCTACTCCATGCTCGATGTCCTCAACTCGCGTCATCAGCGCGTAGTCGTCGGCGTTCGTCTGCAACAGGTGGCCGGGCGCGACCGTAAAGTTGATATCAAGCCGTTTGCCATTCAGGGGCTGCCGATGTCGGTACAGCCAACCGAGCTGGTAACGGAAACGCTGAACGAGCGCCAGGCTCGCGTCCTGTCTCTTCCAGAGCTGAAAGAGAAGCTCGATGAGATGGAAGGCGTGCAGTTTAAGCAGTTCAACTCAATAACCGATTACCACTCACTGATGTTCGATTTGGGCATCATCGCCCGTCGTCTGCGCTCAGCTTCCGACCGTAGTAAATTCTATCGCCTGATCGAAGCTTCACTGTACGGCGGGATTTCCAGCGCCATTACCCGTTCACTGCGCGACTATCTGTTGCCAGAAAACGGCGGGGTGCGTAAAGCGTTCCAGGATATGGAAGCCGCATTGCGGGAAAACCGCATGACGCTGGAAGCAATACGCGTAACTCAGTCTGACCGCGACTTGTTTAAGCACCTGATCAGCGAGGCAACGAACTATGTGGCGGCGGACTATATGCGCCACGCCAACGAGCGTCGCATTCATCTGGATAAAGCGCTGGAATATCGTCGCGAGTTGTATACCTCGCGCAAACAGCTGGCGGCGGAACAGTACAAGCATGTCGAGATGGCGCGCGAGCTGGGCGAACATAACGGTGCGGAAGGCGACCTTGAAGCCGATTATCAGGCGGCCAGCGATCACCTGAATCTGGTGCAAACCGCGCTCCGGCAGCAGGAAAAAATCGAACGCTATGAAGCGGATCTCGAAGAGTTGCAGATCCGCCTCGAAGAACAAAATGAAGTGGTAGCGGAAGCCGCTGACCGCCAGGATGAAAATGAGGCTCGTGCGGAAGCCGCCGAACTGGAAGTGGATGAGCTGAAAAGCCAGCTTGCCGATTACCAGCAAGCGCTGGACGTTCAGCAAACACGAGCCATTCAGTACACCCAGGCGATTCAGGCGTTGAGCCGGGCTAAAGAGCTCTGCCATTTACCGGATCTGACGGCGGACAGCGCGGCGGAATGGCTGGAAACCTTCCAGGCAAAAGAGCAAGAAGCTACTGAAAAACTGCTGACGCTGGAACAGAAAATGAGCGTGGCGCAAACCGCGCACAGTCAGTTCGAACAGGCTTACCAGTTGGTAGTGGCGATCAACGGCCCACTGGCGCGCGGGGAAGCCTGGAGCGTTGCTCGTGAATTGTTGCGTGAAGGCGTTGAGCAGCGTCATCTGGCGGAACAGGTTCAACCGCTGCGTATGCGCCTGGGTGAGCTGGAACAGCGCCTGCGCGAACAACAGGAAGCGGAACGTCTGCTGGCGGAGTTCTGTAAACGTCAGGGCAAACATTTCGATATTGATGAGCTGGAAGCCCTGCATCAGGAGCTGGAAGCTCGTATCGCTTCCTTGTCTGATAGCGTGTCGTCTGCCAGCGAACAGCGTATGACGCTGCGTCAGGAGCAGGAGCAACTGCAATCCCGCATTCAGCATTTAATGCAACGTGCTCCTGTCTGGCTGGCGGCGCAAAATAGCCTGAATCAGCTCAGCGAGCAGTGCGGCGAAGAGTTCACCTCCAGCCAGGAGGTTACTGAATATCTGCAACAACTGCTGGAACGCGAACGTGAAGCCATTGTTGAGCGTGATGAAGTCGGTGCGCGTAAAAACGCCGTCGATGAAGAGATTGAGCGCTTAAGCCAGCCGGGTGGTGCGGAAGATCAACGTCTGAATGCGCTGGCGGAACGCTTCGGCGGCGTGCTGCTGTCTGAAATCTATGACGACGTTAGCCTTGAAGATGCACCGTACTTCTCCGCGCTGTATGGTCCGTCACGCCATGCCATTGTTGTGCCGGATCTCTCACTCATCACCGGGCAACTCGAAGGACTGACAGATTGCCCGGAAGATCTCTATTTCATCGAAGGGGATCCGCAGTCGTTCGATGACAGCGTCTTCAGCGTGGATGAGCTGGAAAAAGCGGTGGTGGTGAAAACCGCTGAACGTCAGTGGCGTTATTCCCGCTTCCCGACAGTACCAATTTTTGGTCGTGCCGCGCGGGAAAGCCGCATTGAAACCCTGCATGCTGAACGTGAGGGGCTGTCCGAACGTTTCGCCACGCTCTCTTTTGACGTCCAGAAAACTCAGCGTTTGCATCAGGCGTTTAGCCGTTTTATCGGTAGCCATCTGTCGGTTGCGTTTGAAGCCGACCCGGAAGCGGAAATTCGTCAATTAAACAGCCGTCGTGTAGAACTGGAACGTGCGTTGACCAATCATGAAAATGATAACCAACAGCAGCGTATGCAGTTTGAACAGGCGAAAGAGGGCGTCTCTGCCCTGAACCGCCTGTTGCCGCGATTGAATCTGCTGGCAGATGATACGCTCGCCGATCGCGTGGACGAAATTCGCGAACGCCTGGATGAAGCCGAGGAAGCGGCACGCTTTGTTCAGCAGCATGGCAATCAACTGGCCAAACTGGAACCGATCGTTTCGGTTCTGCAAAATGACCCCGAGCAGTTTGAACAACTCAAAGAAGACTACGCGTATTCCCAGCAGGTACAGCGTGATGCACGTCAACAGGCTTTCGCGCTGACCGAAGTCGTACAGCGTCGGGCGCACTTTAGCTATTCTGACTCTGCTGAAATGCTTAACGGCAATAGCGATCTGAACGAGAAGCTACGTGAACGTCTGGAACATGCGGAAGCGGAGCGTACTCGCGCCCGTGAAGCGCTGCGCAGCCATGCTGCACAGTTGAGCCAGTACAGCCAGGTCATGGCCTCACTGAAAAGCTCCTACGACACCAAAAAAGAGCTGCTGAACGATTTACAACGCGAACTGCAGGATATCGGTGTTCGCGCTGACAGCGGCGCGGAAGAACGCGCGCGTATTCGTCGTGATGAACTGCATGCACAGTTGAGTAACAACCGTGCGCGCCGAAACCAGCTGGAAAAAGCGCTCACCTTCTGCGAAGCAGAGATGGATAACTTAACCCGCAGGTTGCGTAAGCTGGAGCGGGATTATCACGAAATGCGTGAGCAGGTAGTCACGGCGAAAGCCGGGTGGTGCGCGGTGATGCGGATGGTGAAAGATAACGGTGTTGAACGCCGTCTGCACCGTCGTGAACTGGCTTATCTTTCCGGTGATGAATTGCGTTCGATGTCGGATAAGGCGCTGGGGGCGTTGCGTCTGGCGGTGGCAGATAACGAACATTTGCGCGACGTGCTGCGCATGTCTGAAGATCCAAAACGGCCAGAACGTAAAATTCAGTTCTTTGTAGCGGTTTATCAGCATCTGCGCGAACGTATCCGTCAGGATATTATTCGTACCGACGATCCGGTTGAGGCCATCGAACAGATGGAAATTGAGCTGAGCCGCCTGACGGAAGAATTAACCTCTCGCGAACAGAAGCTGGCGATCAGCTCACGCAGCGTGGCGAACATCATCCGTAAGACTATCCAGCGCGAGCAAAACCGTATTCGTATGCTGAACCAGGGACTGCAAAGCGTATCGTTTGGTCAGGTGAACAGCGTTCGTCTGAACGTGAATGTGCGTGAAACGCATGCCACCTTGCTGGATGTACTTTCTGAGCAACATGAACAGCATCAGGATCTGTTTAACAGCAACCGTCTGACCTTCTCCGAAGCGCTGGCGAAGCTGTATCAGCGTCTTAATCCGCAGATAGACATGGGACAACGCACGCCGCAAACCATCGGTGAAGAACTACTGGACTACCGTAACTATCTGGAAATGGAAGTCGAAGTTAACCGTGGTTCCGACGGCTGGTTGCGTGCTGAATCCGGTGCTCTGTCAACGGGTGAAGCGATCGGAACCGGGATGTCGATTTTGGTGATGGTTGTGCAAAGCTGGGAAGATGAAGGCCGTAGGCTGCGCGGGAAAGATATTTCCCCATGTCGCCTGCTGTTCCTTGATGAAGCAGCCCGACTGGATGCGCGCTCTATCGCGACCCTGTTTGAGCTTTGCGAGAGGCTGCAGATGCAGCTTATTATCGCTGCGCCGGAAAACATCAGTCCTGAGAAAGGCACCACCTATAAACTGGTGCGTAAGGTCTTCCAGAATACCGAGCACGTTCATGTGGTTGGCCTGCGCGGCTTTGCACCTCAGTTACCGGAGCCGCTGCCGGGAATCGAAGATGCCTCCTCGCAGGCAAGCTAAGTATAAGTAATAAAGCGGCCAAAAGGCCGCTTTATTCTTTTATGAAAACCCGGTTTGCTGGGTGAAATTTCTTTAAACTTCTTTACATTAGGTCAGGCAAAAAATTTTTGATGTTTATATACTGAAGGTAAGCCTGACGAGTAAACCAGGCTTGCTCGTCATACTTTAGATTGTATTGGCGTTTTTCAGGTCCAGCCCATGATGAATGGAGATGAGCATGCGGCCTGGCTATTCAGAGTATGATAAAGAAAACAGGGGGCAAGGGATGTTGCTTAATAAAATGTGTGGTCGTCGGCTGTCGGCAATCAGTTTGTGCCTGGCCGTAACATTCGCTCCACTGTTCAATGCACAGGCCGATGAGCCTGAAATGATTCCTGGTGACAGCTCTGCGGTTGTTAGTGAACAGCCAACCGCGCTATCACAACCGCAGGCACAATCTTTTGCGACAGCCATTATGGCGGGGATTCAACCTCTGCCGGATGGCGTGTCTGTGGATAAAGCCCGCGCAGAATTACAATCTCAACTTCCGGCAGGTTATACGCCAGTTTATATGAGCCAACTGGAACTGCTGTACGCCGCACGCGAAATGAAACCGATGTGGGAAAATCGTGATGCGGTAAAAGCTTTTCAGCAACAGTTAGCCGAGGTGGCTATTGCCGGTTTTCAGCCGCAGTTTAACACCTGGGTAGCGTTATTGACCGATCCAGGCGTAACGGGGCTGGCGCGGGATGCTGTTCTTTCTGACGCGATGATGGGTTATCTTCACTTCATTGCCAATATCCCCGTTAAAGGTAACCGCTGGCTTTACAGCGATAAGCCTTATGCGCTGGCGACGCCGCCGCTCTCGGTGATTAACCAATGGCAGGTGGCCCTCGATAATGGTCTGTTAACCTCGTTTATTGCCAGCCTGACGCCTCAGCATCCGCAGTATTCAGTGATGCATGAGTCATTGCTGAAGCTGGTGGGGGATTCACGCCCCTGGCCGCAATTAATCAGCACGACTACGCTGCGCCCGGGTGAGTGGAGTAAAGACATTCCGGCGCTGCGCGAAATTTTGCGGCGTACCGGGATGCTGGATGCGTCAGTCAGCACGGCAGCAAAAGAAGGGCGTAGCGCTTACGATCGTGAGCTTGTCGACGCGGTGAAGCGTTTTCAGGCCTGGCAAGGTCTTGGGGCCGACGGTACGATTGGACCTGCCACCCGTGACTGGTTGAACGTGACTCCAGCGCAGCGTGCCGGCGTACTGGCCCTGAATATTCAGCGTTTGCGCCTGCTGCCGGGTGATTTATCGACCGGTATCATGGTCAATATTCCCGCTTATTCACTGGTTTATTATCAGAATGGTAATCAGGTGCTGGCGTCCCGCGTTATCGTCGGGCGACCTGACCGTAAAACGCCGATGATGAGCAGTGCGCTGAATAACGTGGTCGTTAACCCACCATGGAACGTCCCACCGACGCTGGCACGTAAAGATATTCTGCCCAAGGTATGGAACGATCCGGGATATCTTGAGCGCCACGGATATACCGTGATGCGTGGCTGGAACAGCAAAGAGGCGATAGATCCATGGCAGGTCGATTGGGCAACAATTACGCCTTCAAATCTGCCGTTCCGCTTCCAGCAAGCGCCGGGCGCGCGCAACTCATTGGGACGATATAAATTCAATATGCCAAGTTCAGATGCTATCTATCTGCACGATACGCCGAATCATACGTTGTTCCAGAAAGATACTCGGGCGCTGAGCTCTGGTTGTGTGCGCGTCAATAAGGCTTCTGAACTGGCGAATATGCTGCTGCAGGATGCGGGCTGGAATGATACGCGGATCTCGGATGCTCTGAAGCAGGGGGATACCCGGTATGTGAATATTCGCCAGAATATTCCAGTCAATCTCTACTACCTGACTGCATTTGTTGGAGCTGATGGTCGTACCCAATATCGTACAGATATTTACAATTACGATCTGACGGCGCGATCCAGTGCACAAATTGTGTCAAAAGCTGAACAATTAATCAGATAAATTAAGCAGTTCGAGGAAAATGATTGTCGTAAGTTATGCTGGAAACGGGGCAAAATGGCTGTAAGCCCCGTGTTTCCTGGGGTTGGGAGCCTTGACGTGGACTACTTAGCCAGATAAGGTTTCCCGCGTGCGCTGAAGCATACATACGATAACATTGACCTGTAGACTTAATACCATGGACAAATTTGACGCTAATCGCCGCAAATTGCTGGCGCTTGGTGGCATTGCCCTCGGCGCTGCCATCCTGCCTACGCCTGCGTTTGCTACACTCTCTACCCCACGTCCGCGCATTTTGACTCTGAATAACCTTCATACCGGAGAGTCAATTAAAGCAGAGTTTTTTGATGGCAGGGGCTATATTCAGGACGAATTAGCTAAACTTAATCACTTTTTCCGTGATTTTCGCGCGAATAAAGTGAAATCCATCGACCCGGGATTGTTCGATCAACTCTTCCGTCTGCAAGGCCTTCTGGGCACGCGTAAACCCGTACAGCTTATTTCTGGTTACCGCTCTATTGATACCAATAATGAATTACGTGCGCACAGCCGTGGTGTGGCAAAGAAAAGCTACCACACGAAAGGGCAGGCCATGGATTTCCATATTGAAGGCATCGCATTAAGTAATATTCGCAAAGCTGCGTTATCTATGCGCGCAGGTGGTGTAGGATACTACCCACGCAGTAACTTTGTGCATATTGACACCGGACCGGCGCGTCACTGGTGATCCATAAGCTTAATGAAACAGGAGCCGTATGAACTATCGTATTATTCCGGTCACTGCATTCGCCCAGAATTGCTCGCTGATCTGGTGTGAGCAAACCCGTCTGGCTGCGCTGGTCGATCCCGGCGGCGATGCTGAGAAAATCAAACAGGAAGTGGATGCCAGCGGCCTGACGCTAATGCAGATCCTGCTTACGCACGGTCATCTTGACCATGTAGGTGCAGCGTCTGAACTGGCGCAACACTACGGCGTACCGGTTATCGGTCCGGAAAAAGAAGATGAGTTCTGGTTGCAGGGGCTTCCCGCTCAGAGTCGTATGTTTGGTCTGGGAGACTGCGAGCCGTTGACGCCCGATCGCTGGTTGAACGAAGGCGATAGAGTAAGCGTTGGGAATGTGACGCTACAGGTGTTGCATTGTCCGGGTCACACCCCGGGACATGTGGTCTTCTTTGATGAACAGTCACAGTTACTGATTTCAGGTGACGTGATTTTCAAAGGTGGCGTTGGACGCAGTGATTTTCCACGTGGGGATCACAGCCAGTTGATCGATTCGATTAAACGTAAATTATTGCCGCTGGGTGATGATGTGACGTTTATTCCGGGGCACGGCCCACTTTCGACGTTGGGCAACGAACGGCTACATAATCCGTTCCTGCAGGATGAAATGCCAGTCTGGTAATCTACTCCGATAAATGAAAAAGGCCGCTATTGCGGCCTTTTTAGTGCTCAATAGCTTACAGCACAGCAACAATCGCTTCGCACAGTGGCGCCATGTTATCTGGCGTCATTCCTGCAACGTTTACACGTCCGGACGCTACGGCATAAACACCGAACTCTTCACGCAGACGCAGAACCTGCTCTTTTGTCAGGCCACTGAATGAGAACATGCCGTTCTGTTTAATGATAAAGCTGAAGTCGCGGTTCGCACCTTTCTCCTGCAGTGTATTAACAAACAGCAGACGCATGCGCTGAATGCGTTGACGCATATCGGTCAGTTCTTGCTCCCAGATAGCGCGCAGGGCATCATTGCTCAGGATGGTTGCCACAACCGACGCACCGTGTGCTGGTGGGTTGGAATAGTTGGCACGAATGACAGACTTCATCTGGCTGAATGCGCGATCGACGGTTTCGGCATCGGCAGCAACCAGCGTACAGGCGCCTACGCGCTCATTGTACAGACCAAAGTTTTTGGAATAGGAGCTGGCGACAATAAGCTCTTTATGTAACGCAGCGAATGCGCGCAGGCCTTCAGCATCTTCTTCCAGGCCACGGGCAAAGCCCTGATAAGCGAAGTCGAACAGCGGTAACCAGCCTTTTTCGACAGACAGTTGCGCCAGCGTCTGCCACTGTTCCAGTGTAGGATCAATACCGGTTGGGTTATGGCAGCAACCGTGGAATAACACCACGTCACCTGCCTGCGCTTCACTAAGGCTTGCCAGCAGCGCATCAAAGTCTAAAGAATGGTTTGCCGCATCGTAATAGTTGTATTCACGTACTTCCAGACCAGCAGAGTTAAATACACTCTTATGGTTTGGCCAGCTTGGATTACTCACCCATACGCGTTTGGTTGCGGTGTTTTTTGCCAGGAAATCAGCAGCCACACGCAATGCACCGGTACCGCCAGGGGTCTGTGCTGTACGTGCGCGTTTGTCGTTAATCAGAACGCTACCTTTACCAAACAGCAATTCCTGAGTGCAACGACCAAACTCTGGAATACCGTCAATGCCAAGGTAGTTTTTGGTGGTTTCATTTTCCAGTATATACTGCTCGGCTTTTTTAACGCTGGTCAGCACCGGCGTTTTGCCTGTCTCATCTTTATATACACCAATCCCAAGGTTGATTTTTCCTGGGCGGTCATCGGCACGAAACAAATCAGCCAGACCTAAAATAGGGTCGGCAGGAGCGGCGGTAATGTTCTCAAACATGACGAGGTTCCATTGTGATTACAGAAGGGAAGTCCGCTATCAGGTTAACGGTAGATTTACAAAATGCCAACCGTTACTGACAAAAAGCAGAGGGGTTTTTTGAAGACGCAAGAATCCGCTGGCACAGATAAAAAAACAGGACCGAAGTCCTGTTTTTTAGGCATTTAACAAAGAGGTCTGCTATTAGAACTGGTAAACGATACCAACTGCAACGGTGTCGTCAGAGCCTACGCCCAGTTTGTTGTCAGAATCGATCTGGTTGATGATGTAATCAACATAGGTGGACATGTTTTTGTTGAAGTAGTAAGTCGCACCCACTTCGAAGTAGTTCACCAGATCTACGTCACCAATGCCTTCGATATCCTTACCTTTAGATTTGGTATAGGCGATGGACGGGCGCAGACCGAAGTCGAACTGATACTGAGCAACTAACAGCACGTCTTCAGTTTTGTTAGCATAGCCATTAGAAATACGGGTAGCGTTGCGGGTTTCGCTGTAGTTCGCCGCCAGGTAGATGCTGTTAGCATCGTATTTCAAGCCGGTCGCCCATTGTTCAGCTTTATCGCCATGACCACGCAGAGTCGGGTTCTGTTGTGCATCAGTACGATCTGCTGCACCGTAAGCACCCACGATACCGAAACCATCGAATTCGTAGCTTACAGAACCGCCAACGCCGTCACCGTTAGAGCGACGAACGTCATCACGCTCGTTTTTGCCCAGGTACTGGACAGCGAAGCTCAGGCCTTCAACCAGACCGAAGAAGTTGGAGTTACGGTAAGTTGCGAGACCACCGTTACGCTGGGAGAAGAACTGGTCAGAAGCGGCAGTATCACCACCGAATTCTGGCAGCATATCGGTGTAACCCAGTGCATCGTAAACGACGCCATAGTTACGACCGTAGTCGAAGGAGCCAGCATCACCGAATTTCAGACCAGCGAATGCCAGACGGGTTTTGTTACCGTCCTGAGCATTTGAGCCTTCAGCGTTGTTACCAGCAAAGTTGTATTCCCACTGACCGTAACCGGTCAGATCGGAATTGATCTGAGTTTCCCCTTTGAAACCAAGACGGGCATATGTCTGGTCGCCGTTAGCGGCGTAGGCATTGTCACCGTTGTGCTTGGAAAAATAGTGCAGACCTACTGCTTTACCATACAGGTCTACTTTGTTGCCATCTTTGTTGTAGATTTCTGCAGCGTTAGCTGCCCCGGCTACCAGCAGAGCAGGGATAACCACTGCCAGAATATTGCGCTTCATCATTATTTATTACCCTCATCGGTTTTTATATGACACCTGCCACTGCCGCCAATAAATTCCGTCAATAAAAATTTACGGAACTATTGATGAGAGTTTGGTGTCTTTATGTGTCTGACAGGCATCTTTCCATTCAAACTACCGTTCCGCTACCGTCAAAGTGCTACAAATATAAAGATTTAGTTTCAAAAAGAAAGAATGTGTAACTAAATGTTATTTTTGTGCAACTTTGTGAACGACTTCAAATTTCGGCTGTCCCTGTGCTTAAAATTGCTCCGTTTATTTCTATTTATATGATTTCCTTATACTTAATTTTTCTAATGGCATTTTCCCTGTGTCATATGAGAAAGATCCATTTTTACACTTGACTATTTATAGACGTCCAGAGCGCCATGTGGTTGGTTAAAAAATGTGCTATATAATCAGAAAATGCTAATCCACAATAAAATCAGTGATTATTTTTTGTGCAAATATGTTGCAAGGAAATATTAAGTAACAGGATGGGAGAGTTTTGGGATTGTGTTTAAGGAGTAATGCGAGTCTGAATATAAAAAGGCCAGCATTGCTGGCCTTATAGGTTTAAAAATTCTGGATTAGAAGCTGGCGTTACGCGGAGTACGCGGGAACGGGATAACATCACGGACGTTTTGTACGCCAGTGACATAAGCGATTAGACGCTCAAAGCCCAGACCGAAACCGGAATGCGGAACGGTGCCATAACGACGCAGATCGCGATACCACCAGTAATCTTCTTTGTTCAGTCCCATCTCCAGCATACGGGCATCAAGCACGTCCAGACGCTCTTCACGCTGAGAACCACCGATGATTTCACCGATTCCTGGTGCCAGTACGTCCATCGCAGCAACGGTTTTACCGTCTTCGTTAAGGCGCATGTAAAACGCTTTAATGTCTTTCGGGTAGTTTTTAACGACCACCGGTGCTTTAAAGTGCTCTTCGGCGAGGTAACGTTCATGCTCGGAAGATAAGTCCACCCCCCAGTAAACCGGGTTCTCGAACTTTTTGCCGCATTTTTCGAGGATGCTCACCGCATCGGTGTAATCAACCTGCGCAAAATCTGCCTCAATGAAACGCTCCAGACGTGAAACCGCGTCTTTGTCGACACGTTCTGCGAAGAATTTCATATCATCTGCACGTTCTTCCAGTACGGCCTTGAACGCGTACTTCAGCATGGCTTCAGCCAGTCCTGCTACATCGTTCAGATCGGCGAAAGCCACTTCCGGCTCCAGCATCCAGAACTCTGCCAGGTGGCGGCTGGTGTTGGAGTTTTCTGCACGGAAAGTTGGTCCAAATGTATAAATTTTGGACAGGGCGCAGGCGTAGGTTTCGCCGTTCAACTGACCGGAAACAGTCAGGAAAGCTTCTTTACCAAAGAAATCTTTGTCGAAATCGACTTTGCCCTGATCGTTACGCGGCAGGTTTTCCAGATCCAGCGTAGACACGCGGAACATTTCACCAGCACCTTCGGTATCGGAGGCAGTGATCAGCGGCGTGGAGACCCAAAAGAAACCCTGCTCATGGAAAAAGCGATGCAGCGCTTGCGCCAGCGTATGACGTACACGCGCGACAGCACCAATCATGTTGGTACGAGGACGCATGTGAGCCACTTCACGCAGATACTCAATGCTGTGACGCTTTGCTGCCATTGGATAGGTATCAGGATCTTCAACCCAGCCAGCTACTTCAACCTCAGTGGCCTGAATTTCAAAGCTCTGTCCCTGTCCCGGTGACGCAACGACTTTACCCGTTACGATAACTGAACAACCCGTCGTCAGGCGTAATACGTCCTGATTGTAATTGGGCAGAGAATTATTGATGACGGCCTGTACAGGATCAAAGCAGGAACCGTCATAAACGGCGAGGAAGGAGATGCCAGCTTTTGAATCTCGGCGGGTACGTACCCATCCGCGCACGGTGACTTCGCTGTCAACGGCTACGCGGCCCTGGAGTACGTCGGCTACAGGCACAACGCTCATAATATTCTCTCTGTTAATAGTCGGATATATAAACACATGTCCACCCGTAATGGGGGGGATACCTATGTTACCTGGCATCTGCAATCAGACAAGCAGAATTCGTAGCTGGAGTGAAAGATTTCAGAAATAAACGTTAAAAGGGAGTCGAAACGACTCCCTGAAGGGATTAACTGGCTTTTTTGATATGTGGAAGGTCAAAGGCTTTGCGCAATGCGCGGACAAATGCTTTATCGTGGCAGATTGTTTTACCCGGACTGTCAGATAACTTTGCCACCGGCTTACCGTTGCATTCAACCAGCTTGATTACAATATTCAGCGGCTTAACCTGGGGGATGTTGCAGGTTAAGCGCGTCCCGATGCCAAAACTCAATTGTACGCGAGAAGAGAAGTGACGATAGAGTTCAATCGCTTTCTTCAAGTCGAGATTATCTGAGAACACCAGCGTTTTGCTGAGCGGATCAATCCCCAGTTTCTCGTAATGCGCGATGGCTTTTTCACCCCATTCCACCGGATCGCCTGAGTCATGGCGTAAGCCCTGATAGCGGGTAGCAAACTCAACGCCAAAGTCGCGTAAAAACGCGTCCATGGTAATGCAGTCGGTCAGAGCGATGCCGAGTTGGTCGGGGTATTCATTAAGCCATGCAGCAAGCGCAACGCGCTGGCTGGTAGCCAGTTCGGGGCTGATTTGCTGATGCGCCTGGAACCATTCATGCGCCTGGGTTCCCATCGGCGTTAATGACAGACGACGGGCAAGATCGTAGTTACTGGTGCCAACAAACCACGGTTCCTGCTGGAGACGTTCAACAATTGCCTGCTGTACTTCACGAGAAAAACGACGACGCGTGCCGAAATCCATCAGATGGAAGCGGGACATATCGATATCTTTCGTTAAAGCAGAGAATTCGACTAGTTTGCCTTCCAGCTCATCCAGTGCCTGCGGTACGCCAGATTCTGGCGAACGGTAACGGTGCACCAGTTCGCTGATGACCGCGAGCAGAGGGACTTCCCACATGATCACTTCACGCCACGGGCCGGTTAAGCGGATATTCAACTTACCATTATCGTTGGTGACGCAGACTTGTTCCGGGTTGTAGCGGAAATCGCGTAACCAGGTAAGGTAGTCAGCTTTAAAGAAGGGCAGGCCGGAGAGCCACTGGTACTCGTCCTCCTGAAGTCGCAGGTGCTGCATAGCATTCACCTGCTCTTGAATAGTATCGGCATAAATACCGAGCAGGTCATCGCCACGGCAACGAAATTCAGCCGCTACTTGTACATCATAGTAGTGGTGAAAAACGGCTTGCTGCATATGCAACTTATAAGCGTCTGTATCCAGCAGCGAGTGCAGAACAGGAGAAGCGAATTGTGTCATAGGTGCGCAGTAGCATCCTCTCACGGGAGCGTTTAGTACAATAAACAACTAAGAAAACCGCTGGAGTATACCCTGTTTAGCGATTTATTGAACCCCGATCACACCATAAGCGCTCTTTCTGGTCGAGGGCATTTTGTGCCTCGTGTTATTAAAATGTAGCAAAAAGGGTGTTTGTGCCTGAAAAGATGAACATTCTGCGTAGCGCGATTTACGCAACAGGAATAGACTGAAGCCGAGACTCTACAAAAGATGCTAAAGGTTTTTTATGACACAACAGCCACAAGCCAAATACCGTCACGACTATCGTGCACCGGATTACCAGATTACTGATATTGACTTGACCTTTGACCTGGATGCTGAAAAAACCGTGGTCACAGCACTGAGCCAGGCTGTCCGCCATGGTGCGTCTGATGCTCCTCTTCGCCTGAATGGCGAAGACTTGACCCTGGTGTCAATCCACGTGAACGATGTGCCGTGGACAGAGTATAAAGAAGAAGAGGGTGCTCTGGTCATTAGTCACCTGCCGGAACGTTTTACCCTGTGTATCGTAAATGAGATCAGCCCGGCGACAAATACCGCGCTGGAAGGGCTGTATCAGTCCGGCGATGCACTTTGTACACAGTGTGAAGCGGAAGGTTTCCGTCACATTACCTGGTATCTTGACCGTCCGGACGTGCTGGCGCGGTTTACCACTAAGATCATCGCTGATAAAACCAAATATCCTTTCCTGCTTTCTAACGGAAACCGTATTGCTCAGGGTGAGCTGGATAACGGTCGTCACTGGGTCCAGTGGCAGGATCCGTTCCCGAAACCGTGTTATCTGTTCGCGCTGGTAGCCGGTGATTTTGACGTGCTGAGCGACACCTTTACGACCCGTTCCGGGCGTGACGTGGCGCTGGAATTGTACGTCGATCGCGGCAATCTGGACCGCGCACCGTGGGCAATGACCTCCCTGAAAAACTCCATGAAATGGGATGAGGAGCGTTTTGGCCTGGAGTATGACCTCGACATCTACATGATTGTCGCAGTGGACTTCTTCAATATGGGCGCGATGGAGAATAAAGGTCTGAACATCTTTAACTCCAAATATGTTCTGGCGCGTACTGATACCGCCACCGACAAAGACTACCTCGATATTGAGCGCGTCATTGGCCATGAATATTTCCACAACTGGACTGGCAATCGCGTGACCTGCCGCGACTGGTTCCAGTTAAGCCTGAAAGAAGGTTTAACCGTGTTCCGCGATCAGGAGTTCAGCTCCGATCTGGGTTCCCGTGCGGTCAATCGCATCAGCAACGTGCGTACCATGCGTGGTTTGCAGTTTGCCGAAGATGCCAGCCCGATGGCGCATCCTATCCGCCCGGACATGGTCATCGAAATGAACAACTTCTATACCCTGACCGTGTACGAAAAGGGTGCAGAAGTGATTCGCATGATCCACACCTTGCTGGGTGAGGCTAATTTCCAGAAAGGGATGCAGCTCTATTTCGAACGCCATGACGGTAGCGCCGCGACCTGTGACGATTTTGTTCAGGCGATGGAAGATGCCTCAAATGTCGATCTCTCACATTTCCGCCGCTGGTACAGCCAGTCCGGAACGCCCATTGTGACAGTGCGTGATGACTATAACCCAACAACAGAGCAGTACACGCTGACTATCAGTCAACGTACGCCAGCTACGCCGGATCAGGCGGAAAAGCAGCCATTGCACATTCCTTTTGCCATTGAGTTGTACGACAACGAAGGTAAAGTGATCCCATTGCAAAAAGGCGGGCACCCGGTGAATTCGGTGCTCAACGTCACGCAGGCTGAGCAAACATTCGTCTTTGATAATGTCTACTTCCAGCCAGTTCCGGCACTGCTGTGCGAATTCTCCGCACCGGTGAAGCTGGAATATAAATGGAGCGATCAGCAGTTGACGTTCCTGATGCGTCACGCACGCAACGATTTCTCTCGTTGGGACGCAGCGCAAAGTCTGCTGGCGACGTACATTAAGCTGAACGTTGCCCGTCATCAGCAGGGACAGCCATTGTCGCTGCCGGTACATGTTGCCGACGCATTCCGCGCGATTCTGCTGGATGAGAAAATCGATCCGGCTCTGGCGGCAGAGATCCTGACGCTACCTTCGGTGAATGAAATTGCTGAGCTGTTTGAGATTATCGATCCAGTGGCGATTACGGAAGTACGTGAGGCGCTAACCCGTACGCTGGCAACCGAACTGGCAGATGAATTCTTGGCAATTTATAACGCCAATCATCTTGATGAATACCGTGTTGAACATGCCGATATTGGTAAGCGCACTCTGCGCAATGCCTGCCTGCGTTTCCTGGCTTTTGGTGAAACCCATCTGGCGGATACCCTGGTTAGTAAGCAGTACCGCGAAGCCAATAATATGACTGATTCGCTGGCGGCTCTGTCTGCAGCAGTAGCAGCGCAGTTGCCGTGCCGTGATGCATTGATGCAGGAGTATGACGACAAGTGGCATCATGACGGCCTGGTAATGGATAAATGGTTTATCCTGCAATCCACCAGCCCGGCGGACAATGTGCTGGGAACGGTACGTGGCCTGTTGCAGCATCGCTCCTTTAGCATGAGCAACCCAAACCGTATCCGTTCTTTGATTGGCGCTTTCGCGGGCAGCAACCCGGCGGCATTCCATGCAGAAGATGGCAGCGGTTATCAGTTCCTGGTCGACATGCTCACTGAACTGAACAGCCGAAATCCACAGGTTGCCTCTCGTCTGATTGAACCGCTGATTCGTTTAAAACGTTATGATGCAAAACGACAGGCGAAGATGCGAGCGGCACTGGAGCAATTGAAAGGACTGGAGAATCTCTCTGGCGACCTGTTCGAGAAGATCACCAAAGCGTTAGCCTGATAATTTTGCCGGATGGTTGCATCACCATCCGGCATTATCAGCCGTGTCGACGAACCGGCTGCTCCGTATATCCGCGTTGCATGACCCGATTCAATACCTCCGCTTCAAGCTCGGCTAATCGTACCGACCCCAGCCGACGCGGACGCGGAATATCTACAGTCAGATCCAGTCCGATTTTCCCGTCTTCAATCAGCAACACGCGATCGGCCATTGCTACAGCCTCGCTGACATCATGCGTCACCAGCAAAACGGTAAATCCGTGTTCCTGCCACAACGAAACAATCAGGTCCTGCATTTCGAGACGGGTTAATGCATCCAGCGCACCGAGCGGTTCGTCGAGCAGCAGTAGACCGGGCCGGTGTATTAATGCACGCGCCAGTGCGACGCGCTGTTTTTGTCCACCAGAAAGAGCGGCAGGCCACTCTGTCGCCCTGTTTTCCAGCCCCACTGCGGTTAGTGCCTTGCAGGCAGCATCTCGCCAGTTACCTTTGAGGCCCAGACCCACGTTATCGATCACGGATTTCCACGGCAGCAGGCGGGCATCCTGAAACATCATTCGGGTGTCATCCTGAATATCAGCCAGTGGAGTGATTCCGGCAAGTAACTCACCTGCGGTGGGCGATTCCAGCCCAGCAAGCAGTCGCAATAAAGTACTTTTTCCACCGCCGCTGCGACCGACTACCGCAACAAATTGCCCTGCGGGAATATGCAAATCTAACTGATTCAGTACCGTATTCCCGGCGTAGCGTTTCGTCACGGCGCTTAGCAAAAGCGGCGTTCCCTGATTTAAACGAGCAGTATTCATACTGTAGCCTCCTTCACGTGGTAAGCCGGGTTCCAGCGTAGCCAGATACGCTCCAGCAATTGCGCGCTGACGTCGGCAAGTTTGCCAAGCAGGGCGTAAAGAATGATCGCCACCACCACCACATCCGTTTGCAAAAATTCGCGGGCGTTCATCGCCAGATAGCCAATTCCGGCATTAGCGGAAATTGTTTCTGCCACGATCAGCGTTAGCCACATCAGCCCGAGGGCAAAACGCACACCGACCATAATTGAGGGCAGGGCACCGGGTAAGATGACATGAATAAAAAGTGAAACGCCGGATAAACCATAGCTGCGAGCCATCTCCACCAGCCCGCGATCGATATTGCGGATCCCGTGCCAGGTGTTAATGTAAATCGGGAACAGGGTACCCAACGCGACGAGAAAGATCTTGGCGGATTCATCTATACCGAACCACAAAATCACCAGTGGGATCAGCGCCAGGTGTGGCACATTACGCAGCATCTGTACGGAGGTATCCAGCAGGCGTTCGCCCCAGCGGGATAAACCACTTATCAGCCCCAGCGTCAGTCCAATGGATCCACCGATTGAAAACCCGATCAGCGCCCGCCAGGAGCTGATCGCCAGATGCTGCCAAAGTTCACCGCTGGATGAGAGCGTCCAGAAGGCCTCTATAACACCCTCTGGAGAGGGCAGAATACGGGTGGACAGCCAGCCCATTGAGGATGCCAATTGCCAGAGCGTCACCAGACTTACTGGTAAAAACCAGGGGGCAAGACGCAGCAGCCATGTATTTTTCGGCGTTGCCATCAGCATACTCCTTAGCTTTGCGCGGCTTTACGCGGGATAAATTCATTAGCTACCGCTTCGCCTTGTTGATGCAGGTGCTGGGGTTGCGGTATTTCCGGGATCGCAACATCCAGATGCGGAAACAGCAGTTCACCGACTCTCCAGGCTTCCTCCAGGTGCGGATACCCGGATAAGACAAAACTGTCGATACCCAGTGCGGCATACTCGTTAATACGTGCTGCAACCGTGGGACCGTCACCAACCAGCGCCGTGCCTGCGCCTCCACGCACCAGACCTACGCCAGCCCACAGATTTGGGCTAATTTCCAGTTTGTCGCGCTTACCGTTGTGCAATGCCGCCATTCGATGCTGGCCGACAGAGTCCGTTCTCAAGAACGCAGCCTGAGCTTTTACAATAGTGTCATCATCAAGATGGGCTATCAGACGATCTGCCGCCTGCCACGCCTCTTCAGTGGTTTCACGTACAATCACATGCAGGCGAATACCGAAACGGATCTTGCGTCCCTGTGCCGCTGCTTTTTCCCGGACCTGTTCAATTTTCTCCTTCACCAGTTCAGGTGGTTCACCCCATGTCAGGTAGAGATCGACCTGTTCAGCGGCAAGATCCTGTGCCACATCGGAAGAACCGCCAAAGTAAAGTGGAGGATGAGGTTGTTGTATCGGTGGAAAAAAGAGCTTCGCCCCGCGAACGTGAATATGTTTGCCGTTGAAATCCACGGTTTCGCCCTGCAACAGACGTCGCCATACCCGAGTGAACTCAGCAGAGGCTTCATAACGCTCAGTGTGATCGAGAAAAACACCATCACCCGCCAGCTCTTGCGGATCACTACCTGTGACCAGGTTAAACAGCGCCCGACCATTAGACAGTCGGTCAAGCGTTGCGGCCTGGCGAGCGGCAACCGTTGGCGACGTCACGCTTGGACGCAGAGCGACCAGAAATTTTAACCGCTGCGTAACCGGGATCATTGAGGCGGCGACCAACCAGGCATCTTCGCATGAGCGACCAGTTGGGATCAGTACGCCGGTAAAACCCAGACGATCGGCAGTTTGCGCGATTTGTTGCAGATAACTGTGATCGACCGGACGTGAACCTTCTTCTGTCCCCAGATAGTGCCCATCACCGTGTGTAGGTAAAAACCAAAACATATTCAGACTCATAATTTTGCTCCTGCCTGCTGAGTGGGTTGCCAGATGCGTTGGCGAATATCGATTTTTTTCGGTACCAGACGGTTGTCATAAAACAGATCGGCGGTTTGCTGCTGTAATGCGGCGACTGTGGTACTGACGGGCGTAATGGTGGTTGGTGGGCGATGATCCAGCCAGGAGGCAATAACCGGTTCTGGCAGCCCAATGGTTTTAGCCAGCAGCGTGATGCTCTGCTGACGTTGGCTGAGCGTTAAGGCATCGGCCTGGCTAAAGGTGTCGAGGACGCCGAGGATAAAAGCGCCATTTTTCTCGGCATAAGGACGTGCGGCGAGATAAAAAGAACCGGTCTGCTTGAGGTCGGTACCGTCTTTCAGCACGCGAACGTCACCTTGCAGCAAGGCTGCGGAGTAGTACGGATCCCAGATAGCCCAGGCATCAACGTTTCCCTGTTCGAAGGCGGCACGGGCGTCAGCGGGCGTCAGATAAGTAGCTTGAATGTCGGTAAATTTCAGCCCGGCCTGTTGCAGGGCACGGAGCAGTAGATTGTGTGAACTTGAGCCTTTCTGGAAGGCGACTTTGTGTCCTTTCAGTTCTGCAACGGTTTGAATTGGGCTATTTTTCGGCACCAGAATGACTTCGGCTTTCGGCTTGGCGGGTTCGACGCCCACGTAGACCAGGTCGGCTCCGGCAGCCTGGGCAAAGATCGGCGGGATATCACCGGTGCTGCCCAGATCGATGCTGCCGATATTCAATGCTTCCAGCATTTGCGGGCCGGCTGGAAATTCTACCCAGGAGATTTTTGTCTGCGGATAGCGTTTTTCCAGTAGCTGATGGTTTTTTGCCAGCACCATGCTGATGCTACTTTTCTGATAGCCAATACGCAGTACGTCTGGTGCCGCGTCTGCGGCGTGAGCCAGTGTTGACAGAGAAAGCAGTCCGCTCAGCGCCAGCCACGAAGTGTGACGCTTTAGTAAATTAAACATGGGCCGCACCTCGCAGAGCGTTCAACGGTGGAAGCTGCACATCGCGGCGATGCAACGCCAGCCAGAAAGTGTCGAGCGCGCTGTCCAGGCGCAATTGCAGGTTTGGCGTAAACTGCGGCTTATGTTGATAATCGATGATCTGCGAATCGTCGGCAAAAACGCCGTGCAGGATCTCCTGGGCTTTGAGTGCGCTCAGCACCGGTTTCAGCGCGTAATCGACAGCCAACAGATGTGCAACTGTGCCGCCGGTCGCCAATGGCAGAACAACTTTTCCTTCCAGCGCGCGTTCAGGAAGCAGGTCGAGCAACGTTTTCAGAGCGCCAGAGTAAGCGGCTTTATATACAGGAGTGGCAACAATCAGTCCGTCAGCATCTTTTAACTGTTCGATAAACGCCTTCAGGGCTGGGCTGTCAAAGCGTGCATAGATCAGATCTTCTGGCTCAAAATTGTGAAGGTTCCAGTGGTAAACGTCGACATCCTGCCCGTTCAGTTTTTCTCGTGCATATTCCAGTAAGGCACTGGAGCGAGAGGGAAAGCGTGGGCTTCCCGCCAGGGTGATAACGCGCATAATTTATAAACTCTCCTTATAACTAATTGTTCGCTTTTATTTAACATTGATAACAATTTATGCAGTCTGGCAGAGAGATTTTGTTTATCGAAATGATTTATACGGAATAGAAAAGCTGAAAAATGCATAAAACGAACCTCGGGAGGGAAACGTTTGCTATTTATTGCCACAGGTCAATTCCCTTTTTGCTCGCGATCGCACATAATACGCCCCCGGTTTGCACACCGGGAATCCAGGAGAGTTCATGTACTACCCCTTCGTTCGTAAAGCCCTTTTTCAGCTCGATCCTGAGCGCGCTCATGAATTTACATTCCAGCAATTACGTCGCATTACGGGCACGCCGCTTGAAGCGCTTGTCCGTCAGAAAGTACCCGCAAAGCCGGTTACCTGTATGGGGCTGACGTTTAAAAATCCGCTTGGCCTGGCAGCCGGGTTGGATAAGGACGGGGAGTGCATTGATGCACTTGGCGCAATGGGATTCGGCTCGATTGAGATAGGCACCGTGACGCCACGACCTCAACCGGGTAACGATAAGCCGCGCCTTTTCCGTCTGGTGGATGCAGAAGGTCTGATCAACCGTATGGGGTTTAATAATCTGGGTGTTGATAACCTGGTGGAGAACGTTAAGAAATCGCATTTTGACGGCATTCTGGGGATTAATATTGGTAAGAATAAAGATACCCCGGTAGAGAATGGCAAAGATGACTATCTGATTTGTATGGAAAAAGTCTATGCTTATGCTGGTTATATTGCGGTGAATATTTCCTCGCCAAATACCCCAGGATTACGCACGCTGCAATACGGCGAAGCGCTGGATGATTTGCTGACGGCAATTAAAAATAAACAAAACGATCTGCAAGCGATCCATCATAAATATGTTCCAGTGGCGGTAAAGATCGCGCCGGATCTTTCTGAGGAAGAACTGATCCAGGTGGCTGATAGTTTAGTTCGCCATAATATCGATGGCGTTATTGCCACTAACACAACACTCGATCGTTCTCTGGTTCAGGGAATGAAAAATTGCGATCAAATGGGTGGGTTGAGTGGTCGACCGCTGCAATTAAAAAGTACGGAAATTATTCGCATGTTGTCTCGTGAATTAAAAGGGCAACTGCCAATTATCGGTGTGGGCGGTATCGACTCCGTTATTGCTGCGCGTGAGAAAATAGCAGCGGGTGCTTCGCTGGTTCAGATTTATTCCGGCTTTATTTTTAAAGGTCCGCCGTTGATTAAAGAAATCGTCACCAATATCTGAACTTTGCCTTAATCAGACAACCAGGGCTTTATTTCTAGTCCTGGTTGTTTTATATTCCTTTACTGTTGCTTATTTAAACATTTTAGGCTTTTATTATTAGGGCAATTAACGAAGCGGAAAAAGGATACTACCGCGACGGCGATGATTAAGGAAAGGAGAGAAACTGATGCGAATTAAACCTGACGATAACTGGCGCTGGTATTATGATGAAGAGCACGATCGTATGATGCTCGATTTAGCCAATGGCATGTTATTTCGCTCGCGTTTTGCTCGCAAAATGCTCACCCCTGATGCATTTTCTCCGTCCGGTTTTTGTGTTGATGATGCCGCACTTTATTTTTCTTTTGAAGAAAAATGCCGTTACCTGGATTTAGCTAAAGAACAAAAAGCTGAACTGGTGCTTAATGCGCTGGTGGCTATTCGTTATCTCAAACCGCAGATGCCAAAAAGCTGGCACTTTGTAGCGCATACCCTTAACTGGTCTCCGACCGTGGGAGATGCTGCCTGTGTCTGGTTAAGTGATACCGAAGAACAGGTGAATTTGTTAGTGGTTGAACCTGGTGAAAATGCCGCGCTTTGTCTGCTCGCACAGCCTGGAGTCGTTATTGCCGGACGCACGATGCAACTCGGTGACGCCATCAAAATTATGAACGACAGACTGAAACCGCAGATCCCTGCCGACAGTTTCAGCCTGGAGCAGGCGGTTTAACTCTCCAGCCTGATTGCCGTTTTCGGCACACAACTGCAGCAAAGAATCGTCCCGTCATCACCAATTGCTGTTTTTTTCAGCGGGCTGACTTCACCTTCTACCAGTCGAATTCGACAGCATCCGCAAATCCCCGCCCGACATGAATAGGGTACACGGATCCCCTGGTTTTCCAGTTGCTCAAGTAATACCTGCTGATTGTTTCCGCGAAAGGTTTGTCCCTGCCAGTCAATAAGTAGTGTTGTATCAGGAGACTGTTTTTCCGGTACGGTATCGTCAGATTCTGCCGCGCCATAGACTTTAGCTGGGGCGGTTGCCAGGATTTCGACTTCATCGCCAACACGGATCACGCCGCTGTTACGGGCAATGAGGTTTTGACCGAAATCGACGTCGCCGTTATCTGGCGCAGTACGGAAAGTTTGCAGTGTAGCCAGCGGTTCACCAGACGGGTGCTTCTGACCTTTTTCTGGGCTGACGGTGGTAAAAATACAACGGCTGCAGGGTTTGACGACGTCAAAGATAACGTCGCCAATGCGTATAACCTTCCAGGTATCTTCTTCCCATGCCGCGGCTCCCGAGACTACGAGATTGGGGCGAAACTGCTCCATCTTGACGCTTGCCGGGCAGCGCTGTTGTACGTCACGCAGTGATGCTTCATTAGTCAGGAGATAAGGAAAACCATCGGCGAAAGATAAAGGCACGCCAGCGTGGCGTTTTACCCGACGCGTCAGATGCGGACCAACCCAACGCAATTGTACTTCGCGGGAGAAAAAGCCGCTGAGCCACTGGTTGATCGCCGCCGGTGCGATACGCGCGGTAAAATGGTTTCCCCAGACTTCCGTTGGTGCATCCTGCGTGGCGAAGTCGGCAAAACGAACCAGTGCGCTACTGCCGTCTGGAGCTGTGAGATGCAGCCCGTCATGCAAAGGTGAGGGGGTGAAGCGTACCATCTGTGGGAACTGTCGGGCGGTGATGAACGTTCCGTCAGGTTCGGTAATCATAAATATGCGATCAAAGGCCAGACCGCTAACGTCTGCCAGGGCGTGTGTAAGCCCAATGCCGCGCATTGATTTAACCGGATGAATAAAAAGTCGGGTTAACGTTACCACTGTAAAGTCCCTCGAACGAAAATAAGCCTTCAACTTTATGACATGCGCGTGAGATTGGCTATAATGCGCAGCAATTTTCCTGGAGTAAAAGTGACATTATGAATTCTCTGTTTGCCAGTACGGCCCGTGGGCTGGAAGAGCTGTTAAAAACTGAACTGGAAAACCTCGGCGCCGTGGAGTGTCAGGTAGTTCAGGGTGGGGTCCATTTTAAGGGCGACACGCGGCTTGTTTACCAGAGCCTGATGTGGAGCCGCCTGGCCTCGCGCATTATCCTGCCGATGGGAGAGTGCAAGGTCTACAGCGATCTTGATCTGTACCTCGGTGTTCAGGCAATCGACTGGACAGAGATATTTAATCCGGGGGCTACATTCGCAGTTCACTTTAGCGGCCTGAACGATACGATTCGCAACAGCCAGTACGGCGCGATGAAAGTAAAAGATGCGATTGTCGATGCCTTTACCCGAAAAAATCTCCCGCGACCGAATGTGGATCGCGAATCTCCTGATCTACGTATCAACGTCTGGTTGAATAAAGATACCGCCAGTATTGCGCTTGATCTGAGCGGTGATGGTCTGCACCAGCGCGGCTACCGTGAGCGTGCAGGGCAGGCACCAATCAAAGAGACGCTGGCTGCCGCGATTGTTATGCGTTCTGGCTGGCAGCCGGGGACACCGTTACTCGATCCAATGTGTGGTTCCGGTACGTTGCTGATTGAAGCGGCGATGTGGGCAACCGATCGTGCACCTGGCCTGCATCGTGGCTACTGGGGTTTTAGCGGCTGGGCACAACATGATGAAGCTGTCTGGCAAGAGGTTAAAGCTGAAGCACAGGTTCGTGCGCGTAAAGGACTAGCGGACTATACGTCGCATTTCTATGGATCCGATAGCGATGCTCGCGTCATTGAAAAAGCTCGCAGTAACGCCCGTCGCGCCGGTATTGGCGAGCTGATGACTTTTGATGTCAAAGATGTGGCTAAACTGAGTAATCCGCTGCCGAAAGGGCCGTATGGTACGGTTATCAGCAACCCGCCATACGGTGAACGTCTGGATAGCGAACCGGCGCTGATCGCGTTGCACAGCCTGCTGGGACGCACGATGAAAAACCAGTTTGGCGGCTGGAACCTGTCGTTGTTCAGCGCCTCCCCAGATTTGCTCAGCAGCCTGCAGCTTCGTGCTGATAAGCAGTTCAAAGCGAAAAATGGTCCGCTGGATTGTGTACAGAAAAACTATCACGTTGCGGAAACGACAGCGGAGAGCAAACCTGCAACGGTGGCAGAAGACTATGCTAACCGTCTGCGTAAGAATATTAAGAAGCTGGAAAAGTGGGCGCGCCAGGAGGGGATTGAGTGCTATCGCCTGTATGACGCCGATCTGCCGGAATACAATGTTGCGGTAGATCGCTACGGTGACTGGGTAGTGGTTCAGGAATATGCGCCGCCGAAGACGGTTGATGCGCAGAAAGCGCGCCAGCGTCTGTTCGACATCATTGCCGCCACGCTGTCGGTGTTGGAGATCGCACCAAACAAACTGGTGCTGAAAACCCGTGAACGGCAAAAAGGGAAAAACCAGTATCAGAAGATGAATGAAAAGGGTGAATTCATTGAGGTTAGCGAGTACAACGCGCGCCTGTGGGTTAACCTGACCGACTATCTTGATACCGGTCTGTTCCTCGATCACCGTATTGCACGCCGCATGCTGGGCCAGATGAGCAAGGGTAAAGATTTCCTCAATCTGTTCTCTTATACCGGCAGCGCCAGTGTACATGCGGGATTAGGCGGTGCACGTAGCACCACAACGGTAGATATGTCACGCACCTATCTGGAGTGGGCGGAACGCAACCTGCGACTCAACGGGCTGAGTGGTCGTGCACACCGCTTAATTCAGGCCGACTGCCTGGGCTGGTTACGTGAAGCCAATGAACAGTTTGATCTAATCTTCATCGATCCACCGACGTTCTCTAACTCTAAACGTATGGAAGACTCGTTTGACGTGCAGCGCGATCATCTGGCGCTGATGAAAGATCTGAAACGTCTGCTGCGTAAAGACGGCACGATCATGTTCTCCAACAACAAACGTGGGTTCCGTATGGATCTTGATGGGCTGGCCGAGCTGGGACTGAAAGCACAAGAAATTACCCAAAAAACGCTTTCTCAGGACTTTGCCCGTAACCGTCAGATCCACAACTGCTGGCTGATCACCTCAGCCTGAAAGGAAAAGTAAATGTCATTAATCAGTATGCATGGTGCATGGCTGTCGTTTAGCGATGCGCCGCTTCTTGATAATGCAGAACTGCATATCGAGGATAACGAACGCGTCTGCCTGGTTGGCCGTAACGGCGCAGGCAAGTCGACGCTGATGAAGATCCTTAACCGTGAGCAGGGTCTTGACGACGGACGTATCATTTATGAGCAGGATTTGGTTGTGGCGCGTCTGCAACAGGATCCGCCGCGTAACGTGCAGGGTAGTGTCTACGATTTCGTCGCTGAAGGGATTGCAGAACAAGCGGTTTACCTCAAGCGTTACCACGATATCTCGCATTTGGTGATCACCGATCCGAGCGATAAAAACCTGCAGGAACTGGCGAAGGTTCAGGAACTACTGGATCATCACAATCTGTGGCAGTTGGAAAACCGCATTAATGAAGTACTGGAGCAGCTTGGGTTGGAGCCAGACATGGAGCTGGCATCGCTCTCTGGCGGCTGGCTGCGTAAAGCGGCGCTGGGCCGGGCGTTAGTCAGCAATCCGCGCGTATTGTTGCTGGATGAACCGACAAACCACCTGGATATTGAAACCATTGACTGGCTGGAAGGGTTCCTGAAAACCTTCAACGGAACAATTATTTTCATTTCCCACGACCGTTCGTTTATTCGCAATATGGCAACGCGTATCGTCGATCTCGATCGCGGCAAGCTGGTGTCATATCCGGGGGATTATGATCAATATCTGCTGGATAAAGAAGAAGCGCTGCGAGTAGAAGAGTTACAGAATGCGGAGTTTGATCGCAAACTGGCACAGGAAGAAGTCTGGATCCGCCAGGGTATTAAAGCGCGTCGTACCCGTAATGAAGGTCGCGTCCGTGCGCTGAAGGCAATGCGTAGGGAACGTGGCGAACGCCGAGAAGTGATGGGCACGGCGAAGATGCAGGTTGAAGAGGCGAGCCGCTCAGGCAAGATTGTCTTCGAGATGGAGAATGTTGATTACCAGGTTGAGGGTAAACAGCTGGTGAAAGACTTCTCCGCGCAGGTGCAACGTAGCGACAAGATTGCCTTAATTGGACCTAACGGCTGCGGTAAAACGACGCTGCTCAAGCTGATGTTAGGTCAGCTTCAGGCAGACAGCGGTCGTATTCATGTCGGGACAAAACTGGAAGTTGCTTATTTCGATCAACATCGTGCGGAACTCGATCCCGATAAAACCGTAATGGATAACCTTGCTGAAGGTAAACAAGAAGTCATGGTTAATGGTAAGCCGCGTCATGTTCTGGGCTATCTTCAGGACTTCCTGTTCCATCCGAAACGTGCGATGACACCTGTGCGTGCTCTTTCCGGCGGAGAACGAAATCGTCTGCTGCTGGCGCGTCTGTTTTTGAAGCCCAGTAACCTTCTGATCCTCGATGAACCAACTAACGATCTCGACGTCGAAACTCTGGAACTGCTTGAAGAACTGATTGACGGCTATCAGGGCACCGTTCTGCTGGTGAGTCACGATCGTCAGTTTGTCGATAACACGGTAACCGAGTGTTGGATCTTCGAAGGCGGCGGCAAAATTGGTCGTTATGTGGGCGGTTACCATGATGCGCGTGGTCAGCAGACACAATATGTGGCGTTTAAACAGCCTGTAGCGAAAAAAACAGAGGAAGTTGCTGCCCCTAAAGCAGAAATTGTAAAACGCACGACTAGCAAACTAAGCTATAAACTACAGCGCGAACTGGAGCAGCTCCCCGTATTGCTTGAAGAGCTGGAAGCTAAACTGGAAACGTTACAGGCTCAGGTTGCTGACGCTGACTTTTTCAGCCAGCCGCATGAGCAAACGCAACAGGTACTCGCTAACCTGAGCGAAGCGGAACAAGAACTTGAGCAAGCCTTTGAGCGCTGGGAGTATCTTGAGTCTTTGAAGAATGGCGCATAATTAAAGGAGCACATATGTGCGAACATCACCATGCCGCGAAGCATATATTATGCTCGCAGTGTGACATGCTGGTGGCGTTACCTAGCCTTACGCATGGTCAGAAAGCGGCATGTCCACGATGTGGCACTACGTTAACCGTTGAGTGGGACGCGCCAAGACAGCGTCCCACTGCCTATGTTTTAGCGGCGCTTTTTATGCTGCTTTTATCCAACCTCTTTCCCTTTGTAAACATGAACGTAGCAGGGGTGAGAAGTGAAGTGACGCTGCTGGAGATCCCCAGCGTTCTCTTTTCAGAGAACTATGCCAGCCTCGGGACTTTCTTTTTATTATTCGTTCAAATGGTTCCCGCTTTTTGCTTGCTGACCATCTTGCTGCTGGTGAATCGGGTTCAGATGCCTGGCCGGCTTAAAGCCCGGTTAGCACGTGTCTTGTTCCAGTTAAAAAGCTGGGGAATGGCGGAAATCTTTCTTGCAGGGGTGTTAGTCAGCTTTGTTAAGTTGATGGCCTATGGCGATATTGGCGTGGGCAGCAGCTTCATTCCGTGGTGCTTCTTTTGTATTTTGCAACTACGCGCATTTCAGTGTGTCGATCGTCGCTGGCTGTGGGATGATATCGCACCCATGCCGGTTATTAAGCAAGTTTTAAAGCCTGGCGTTCCCGGTATTCGACAGGGGTTACGTTCATGTTCCTGCTGCACGGCTATTCTTCCTGCTGATGAACATGTCTGCCCCCGCTGTCAGACAAAAGGCTACGTTCGACGTAAAAACAGCCTACAGTGGACGCTGGCGTTATTGTTCACGTCGATCATGCTTTACCTTCCAGCCAATATTTTGCCGATCATGATCACCGATTTGTTAGGGTCAAAGCTGCCGTCAACGATTATTGAGGGTGTTGTTTTAATCTGGAGCGAAGGTTCATACCCGGTGGCTGCGGTAATATTTATCGCCAGTATTCTGGTGCCAACGCTAAAAATGATCGCTATTGCCTGGTTGTGTTGGGATGCGAAAGGGCATGGTAAACGTGACAGTGAGCGGATGCATTTCATTTATGAGGTCGTAGAGTTTGTTGGCCGCTGGTCAATGATTGATGTCTTTGTTATTGCGGTACTCTCTGCGCTGGTGCGCATGGGAGGGTTGATGAACATTTATCCTGCAATGGGTGCTTTGATGTTTGCTTTAGTCGTCATTATGACAATGTTTTCTGCGATGACGTTCGATCCACGTCTGTCGTGGGACCGTGAACCAGAACCAGATCATGAGGAGTCCTGACAGCATGGAATCTAAAAGTGGGGAAGCCAAAGTGCAGAAGGTGAAGAACTGGTCACCCGTATGGATATTTCCGATCGTCACTGCGCTCATCGGCGCATGGGTGCTGTTTTATCATTACAGTCATCAGGGGCCGGAAGTCACGTTGATCACGACCAATGCTGAAGGTATCGAAGGTGGTAAGACAACGATTAAAAGCCGCAGCGTTGACGTCGGCGTGGTTGAGAGCGCGACGCTGACAGATGATTTAACTCATGTAGAGATTAAAGCCCGTCTCAATTCTGGTATGGAGAAGCTGCTGCATAAAGATTCTGTCTTTTGGGTGGTGAAGCCACAGGTGGGACGTGAAGGCATCAGCGGTTTAGGTACGTTGTTATCCGGGGCTTATATTGAACTGCAACCCGGGAATAAAGGTAGCAGACTGGAAAACTATCAACTGTTGGACTCTCCTCCGCTGGCACCACCAGATGCGAAGGGGATCCGTGTAATCCTCGACAGTAAAAAAGCCGGCCAGTTAAGCCCTGGCGATCCGGTACTGTTCCGGGGATATCGCGTGGGGTCGGTTGAGACCAGTATGTTTGATGCGCAAAAACGTACGATCAGCTATCAGCTTTTCATCAATGCACCAAACGATCGCCTGGTGACAAGCAACGTACGCTTCTGGAAAGACAGCGGAATTGCAGTGGATCTCACCTCGGCAGGCATGCGTGTGGAAATGGGTTCTCTTACCACGTTGTTTGGCGGCGGAGTCAGTTTTGATGTACCGGAAGGACTAGAGCAAGGCCAGCCGGTTGCGCAGCAGGCCTCATTTACTCTCTATGATGATCAAAAAAGTATTCAGGATTCCCTGTACACAGACCATATCGATTACCTGATGTTCTTTAAGGATTCGATTCGTGGGTTGCAACCAGGAGCACCGCTTGAGTTCCGAGGTATTCGCCTTGGTACAGTAAGCAAAGTGCCTTTCTTTGCACCGAATATGCGCCAGGTCTTCAACGATGATTACCGCATTCCGGTGCTGGTACGTATTGAGCCTGAACGCCTGAAAGCGCAGTTAGGTGAAGATACTGATGTCGGTGCCCATCTGGCTGAATTGCTCAAACGTGGATTAAGAGGATCGTTGAAGACAGGGAACCTGGTAACGGGGGCTCTGTATGTCGATCTCGACTTCTATCCGAAAGATCCGCCGATTACGGGTGTGCGTGAGTTTAATGGTTATCAAATTATCCCGACTGTTAGCGGTGGCCTGGCGCAAATCCAACAGCGTTTAATGGAAGCGCTGGATAAGATAAACAATCTGCCGTTGAACCCGATGATTGAGCAGGCGACCAGTACACTGACGGAAAGCCAGCGTACGATGAAGCATTTGCAAACCACGCTGGATAACATGAATAAGATAACCGGTAGCCAGTCGATGCAGCAGCTTCCGGCGGATATGCAGAACACGCTGCGCGAGCTTAATCGTAGTATGCAAGGCTTCCAGCCTGGTTCCGCGGCCTACAACAAGATGGTGGCAGATATGCAACGTCTTGATCAGGTTCTGCGTGAACTGCAGCCGGTGCTGAAAACGCTGAACGATAAGAGCAATGCGCTGGTATTTGAAGCGAAGGATAAAAAAGATCCAGAGCCGAAGAGGGCGAAACAATGAAAAAGTGGCTAGTGGTGATGATGGCGGTCTGGCTGACGTCATGCAGCTCCAGTGGAGAAAATAAAAGCTATTACCAGCTTCCCATTGCGCAGGGCGGTGTGCAGAGTACGGCCAATCAGGGGAACCGTCTGCTGTGGGTTGAGCAGGTAGCGGTGCCGGATTATCTGGCGGGAAATGGGGTTGTGTACCAGACCAGCGATGTTAAGTACGTCATTGCCAACAGTAATCTTTGGGCCAGTCCGTTAGATCAGCAATTGCGCAATACGCTTGTCGCCAACCTCAGTATGCAGTTGCCGGGATGGGTTGTTGCTTCTCAGCCTCTGGGAAGCACACAGGACACGCTTAATGTGACGGTGACAGGCTTCCATGGCCGCTATGACGGGAAGGTGATAGTGAGCGGCGAATGGCTGCTGAACCATCAGGGACAGCTGATCAAGCGTCCGTTCCACATCGAAGCCGTACAGACTCAGGATGGCTATGATGAGATGGTGAAGGTTCTGGCTGCTGCCTGGAGCCAGGAAGCGACGGCTATCGCTCAGGAGCTGAAAAGGATCCCTTAAGTTTAAATAATTGTAAATTTTACCGCCTCTGGTTTAGTGCCCGGGGCGGTTTTTTTTATTTTTTTAGCGGTTGAGATAGCTGTTCTGACAGCAAATTTTTGTACAAATGATTTACCAGCTAGCTCACAAATATGACACTGGCGTGAATTTTGCGCATTGACGGGCATGATGTTTCGGGGTATTCGTTTAGTGTGATTGCATACTTAGTAATCACTGTTTTCTTTTCCACCAGACCTAAAAATGAGGGAAACGAGGCATGAAGAGACAAAAACGAGATCGCCTGGAACGGGCACATCAACGTGGTTATCAGGCCGGCATTGCCGGACGCTCAAAAGAAATGTGTCCCTATCAGACGCTGAATCAAAGGTCATACTGGCTGGGAGGCTGGCGAGAAGCCATGGGGGATAGGGTGTTAATGGCCTGATTCTGTCTCTTTAGATAAAAGAAACCTCCGCACGCGGAGGTTTCGCCTTTTTGTAGGCCCGATAAAACGTAATAACGTCGCTATCAGACAGTCTACGCAGTCCTGAATCAGAACGCAGAAGTATCCTGGAAAAGACCTACTTTCAGATCATTAGCCGTGTAGATCAGACGGCCATCAACCAGCACTTCACCATCAGCCAGGCCCATGATCAGACGACGGTTAACGATGCGTTTGAAGTGGATGCGGTAAGTGACTTTCTTCGCGGTCGGCAGAACCTGGCCAGTAAACTTCACTTCGCCTACGCCCAGTGCACGGCCTTTACCTTCGCCGCCCAACCAGCCGAGATAGAATCCAACCAACTGCCACATAGCGTCCAGACCCAGGCAGCCTGGCATCACCGGATCGCCGATAAAGTGGCATCCGAAGAACCACAGGTCCGGGTTGATATCCAGTTCAGCTTCAACATAACCTTTGTCGAAGTTACCACCGGTTTCGGTCATCTTGACGACACGGTCCATCATCAGCATGCTTGGTGCAGGCAGTTGTGGGCCTTTTGCGCCAAACAGCTCACCGCGACCAGAGGCAAGAAGGTCTTCTTTTGTATAGGATTCGCGTTTATCTACCATGTTCTCTGTAAGCCTTATTTTATTGAAGCACGCAGGATAGCTAACACGTGTACGCTGAACAAGTCCGATCAGTTCGGAATAAATGCATTCAGCCAACGTAGCGGCCAGGGGAAACGATGACGACCTTCCTGTTGCGTTGCCGTGGCAATGCGCTCCTGGATAGTTTGCATCAGCGTTGTCTGGCCTTCACCATCCCACACAAGATTTAACAAAAGCGGCAGCGCATCGGTCACGTCGTCCACCGCCCAAATAGTGAATTTTTCTTCTTCAACGGCCTGTAGCAGAGCTGGTTGTAGACTCAGGTGCCTGACGTTGGCTGAAGGAATAATGACACCCTGAGTACCGGTTAATTCACGCTGCTGGCAGATAGTAAAGAAGCCTTCAATTTTCTCATTCAGGCCACCGACAGGCTGTGCACGGCCGAACTGATCAACAGAGCCGGTGATCGCAATGCTTTGATTTACAGGCACATCTGCGAGAGCGCTGATCAGCGCGCACAGCTCTGCCATTGATGCACTGTCGCCATCCACCTCGCTGTACGATTGCTCGAAAGTCAGTGAGGCAGAAAACGGGATCTGCTGTTCAAGCTGCAGCTCCGACATCAGGAAAGCCTGCATTATCATCATGCCTTTAGCATGAATATTTCCGCCAAGCTCGGCTTTACGCTCGATATCAGTAAATTCGCCATCGCCAATATGAACGACGCAACTGATACGTGACGGTTCACCAAATGCGCGTGGATGACCCGGAAATTCAATCACTGACAGGGCATTGATTTGACCAATACGCTCACCTTCAGTCTCGATAAGGATCTGCTCTTGCAGGATCTCATCCTGCATACGTTCGGCGAGAAAACCTTCCCGCCATTCGCGCTGTGCAAGCATCAGGCTGAATTGTTCGGCGTTGCAAGTATCCCCATCGCATAAAGGAGCTACTTCCTTAAGCTGTCGGATGATCCACAGTGGGTTAAGCGGCAAAGTATCCTGCTCACCGGTGTAGCGAACAGCTTCACGGATCAATACCTGCCAGGCATCAGGGGCGGGGTAAGGCAGAGCGTTGCGTCTGGCGGTATGCGTCACCCATTGACACCATTGCGTCATGGTTTCGGCATCCACTATCTGCAAATTATCTTCAAACTCGCTATAAATTGCCTGCTCTGCCAGTTCCGGCTCCATTTCCTGGAAGTCTGCCAGTGATTCGCGCTCTCCCACTAACACCACTTTCATTTTAAGCGGCATAGAAGGAACGGAGACAGGAAGTGGGCGAGACTCATCAAAGGCCACCCAGTCAAAGCGCTCGTGGCTGACAATGGCTTTCAGGCGCATCCACAGCAGTGGTTGAGCCAGAAGCGTGCGTAATGAGATAACCAGTATGCCGCCGTTGGCCTTATGTACCAGACCCGGTTGCAGGGTAATTTCGCCATTAAACTGGCGCAGGCAGCCAAACAGTTGTTCGGCTTCAACCCAGTCAGCATTTACCACCTGAGTTAAGGTCGCAAAATTGTCTTCTGCATTTTCTGCTTCATGGTAACGAATAGTGTGGCCAGAGATATCGTAGTGACCCCCGGTCAGGCTTCCGGCATCCATGTGCAATGTGCGTGCAGCTGATGAAATAAGATTGAGATACTCAAGCTCTTCCGGCGCTTTCACCAGCATAAAGGAGGACGTCGTCCAGTGCTGAAGAAGCTGCTCTAGCGCAAATTGTAAACGTGGCTGAGTATCACTGAGTAAGGTGTCGGTTTCGTCAGTGACGTGCGGCTGTGCAAATATTTCCTGATAACTGTCGGTATCAGGAACCAGATCACGCCATGCAAGTTTCGTAATGGTCAAAGTTGATGTTTTTTAGTCTGTTGTAAAAAACGAGATTATACCGTAACCGTCAGCACTGCACACGCGGAAAGCACGGCTAAACAGATGCGATGACGCGCGACAGTTCACAGGCTGGATATTCTTTTCTTCAGATGCCCAAAAAGCTGATATTCTGATAAGAGTTACACGGTAACATTGAGATCGCAATGAAATATCAACAACTTGAAAACCTTGAAAGCGGCTGGAAATGGAAGTACCTGGTGAAGAAGCATCGTGAGGGGGAGTTGATTACCCGTTACGTGGAAACCAGCGCTGCCGAAGAAGCCGTTGATTTGTTGCTAACCCTCGAGAATGAGCCGGTTCGGGTCAATGCCTGGATTGATGAACACATGAACTCTGCGCTGCAAAATCGTATGAAACAGACTATACGGGCGCGGCGTAAACGGCATTTTAATGCTGAACATCAGCATACGCGTAAGAAATCTATCGATCTGGAGTTCATCGTCTGGCAGCGATTAGCCGGACTTGCGCAACGGCGCGGCAAAACGCTTTCAGAAACGATCGTGCAACTGATTGAGGATGCAGAGCATAAAGAGAAGTACGCCAACAAAATGTCCACGTTGAAACAGGATTTGCAGGCATTGTTGGGAAAAGAGTAGGCAATGATATTTTCAATGTGTTGAGCAATGGTGTTCTTCAGATAAAAAAAACCCCGCATAGCGGGGTTTTTTTATAAGACGAAAACTTAAGCCTGAGGCTGAGTTACAACGTCTTTGATGCCTTTAACTTCGATCTCAACGCGACGATCCGGAGCCAGGCAGTCGATCAGTGCAGCGCGAGCTTTCACGTTGTCACAGGTGTTGCCAGTAACCGGGTTGGATTCGCCCATACCACGTGCAGAGATTTTGTCAGAAGGAATACCTTTAGAGATCAGGTAATCAACAACGGACTGAGCACGTTTCTCAGACAGACCCTGGTTGTAAGCGTCAGAACCGATGCGGTCAGTGAAGCCCAGAACCACTACGGAACCGTCTTTCGGATCCAGGTTGCTCAGCTGGCTGTACATCTGATCCAGAGCCTGCTGGCCTTCTGGTTTCAGAGTTGCTTTGTTGAAGTTGAACAGAACGTCAGACTTCAGGGTGAAGTGCTTGGTCTGTACTTCTGGAGCCGGAGCCGGAGCCGGAGCAACTACTGGAGCTACTTCACCCTGGCCGAAGCGGTAAGAAACACCAACGCTCAGCAGGCCGTTATCCGGACGACCACCAACGGTGTTCGCGTCACCGATGTTGTTGGTCCACTGGTATTCCAGACGGGTAGCGATTTCAGGAGTAATTGCATACTCTACGCCGCCAGCGAATACTGGGGATACACCAGTGTCGTGGTCTTTGAAGCCTTCGTTGTTTTTAGCGTCTGCACGCCAAACCATACCACCCAGACGAGTGTAAACGTCCAGATCGTCAGTGATTGGGTAACCCAGTTTAGCGGTCAGCTGAACGCCCTGAGCTTTGAAAGCGCCGTTTTGATGAGTAGAGTCGGTGTAGCCTTTGTACGGCATACGACCTAACCAATCGTAACCCATTTCAAAACCAACGTACGGGTTAACCTGATAACCACCGAACGCACCAGCACCCAGTTGGCTTTCATGGGTAGGACCAGCGTTGTTGATCTGGTTGTTGCCGATATCATGGTACTGAGACCAGCCCAGTTTAGCACCGGTGTACCAAGTGTTATCTTTCGGAGCGGCCTGCGCCACGGTAGCGAAACCAGCCAGTGCCACTGCAATTGCGATAGCTGTCTTTTTCATTTTATGCGCCTCGTTATCATCCAAAATTTGCCATGAATATCTCCAACGAGATAACACGGTTAAATCCTTCACCCGGGGACCAGTTCAATAGTTACTCTACCGATATCTGCGGCTTAAGCCGAGCACCCCTGGCGATGTAAAGTCTACAACGTAGTTGAAAACTTACAAGTGTGAACTCCGTCAGGCATATGAAAAAAAAAAGCTTGTATACACAATATTTAACATTTATGGATGATTAATTGTACTGCAAACATCGCGGAAACCGCTTCACACAGGCGTTCTCACAAAAAAAGTGTTAAAGCTCAAAGTCGAATTTGGACATGAAAAAAAATTCCAGGATAATTCCTAATTTTACTCAATGATACAAATTCGAGTGAATTTTTAGCCCAGAATGCTGTCTCCCGGCAAGAGACTGCGCACGAACAGGACGCATGATAAATCCCATCGCATTTCCCTCATCTGCAGCTTTTACCAGTTCAGTATGTTCATCTTCCGTTAATTCTTCGGTCAGCCAGCCGATTACCACACTGTAATTGCCTGTTCGCAAAGCGCGAACCATTGACTCCAACGTATGGCACGGTGAGAGTTGGCTAATTTGCATGACTTTTGTTAAAGGCAGCCCTGCAGACTGTACCCATTCACGGCTCAATTTTTGCTGAGGTGTAAGCCAAAGCTGCCAGCGCGATTGCTGCCCTAATTGCTGAAGCAGGGGGAGCAGCAGTAATTGCGTCATCATGGGCTGGTCCTCGCGATAGACCACTTCACTGATAAGCCCGGCGGTAACGTTCTCTGAAGAAACGCGCGCAATATTGCTTGATGTGGAAGAGAACGACGAAGAACGATTTGCGTAGCCTGAAGTGTACATAATCAATCCAGCCCTGTGAGTTACTGTATGGATATACAGTAACCCTGCTATCCATAAAGATCAACTTTATTTTCGGAAACTGGTTCGCAATTTTTCGCTGTCATAACAGCAAAAACAAAATTCATCTTGCTCCCTGAGAATAAGTTGCCTATTTTCGTCATTAACGGATCCGCTACTGCAAATCATTCTCTTATATTATGATTTAAAAGGATTTTTATGAAAAAGCTCTCTTATGACAAGATCTATAAATCACAAGAATGCCTGGCCTCTTTGGGGACGATTCGCTATCGCTCATTGTTTGGTAGCTACAGTCTAACGGTTGAGGATACGGTCTTTGCAATGGTCGCCAGCGGTGAGTTGTACCTTCGAGCTTGTGAGCAGAGCGTACAGTACTGTGTAAAACATTCGCCAGTCTGGCTGACGTTTATGAAGCGCGGACGACCGGTTATTCTCAATTACTACAAGGTGGACGATGCTTTGTGGCGAAACCAACAACAGTTGGTGTCTTTATCGAAGTTTTCGCTGGATGCAGCAGTGAAGGAAAAACAGAGCCGCTTTTTGCAACACCGCCTGAGAGAGCTGCCGAACATGACATTTCATCTCGAGACTCTGCTTAACGAAGCGGGTGTTAACGATGAAAGTACATTGCGTATGCTGGGAGCTCAAATGTGCTGGCTTAAATTACGGCAGATTAATCCTGCTCTGACAGTGAAAATACTCTATGCCCTCGAAGGGGCGATTGGCGGGGTCCATGAGGCGGCGCTCCCGGCGATTCGTCGCCAGGAGCTTGTTGAGTGGGTACGCTCACTTACTCCGGAACTGGAGTATTAGACGGCAAGGCGGCAATTTGCTGCTGGAGTCGCCTGATTTCCGGTAGCAATGCAATCAATAACCCAACTTGCTGAACGACCAGCGGTTCTTTACTGTCCGGGCGCGGTTCAAGATGCTGAATCCGTTGCTTCAGACCTTCAAGTGCCTGGTATACGCGTTGCTCATCAGCTGGCTGATGATGAAGCGCATCATCTACATAGCAGACGGCATCATCCAGTAACGCCAGAACGTCCGGGTTGGTCAGTTGTTCCCGGTGTGCACCCAGAGCCGAAATATAGCTGGTAAAAGTATGGTTGAGGCACAGCAAGCGGAATGCTGTTTCCCGCGTTTGCGCTGTGACGTCAGGTTCACTCGACATATTCGACACTACGGACGCAAGCTCAGCATCGCGATTATGTGCATCACGTCGGGCAATACGGTATGCGAGCCGATTATCACGACCCTGATGATATTGTTCGAGAATAGCGTCGAGGTAGCGACAGTTAGCGTCAGTTGCTCGTTCAATTACTCGTGGCAGATTACGAAAACGCCAGTCTGGCCAGATAAAACTGACGGCCGCCCAGGCGATTGCGCAGCCGATCAGCGTATCAATTACGCGTGGCAGGGCGACTTCGAAACCTTCGCCAAGCAGGTTAAAGCACAGCAGTACCAACAGAGTGATAAACATAGTTGCATGAGCATACTGTACGTTGCGAAATGCAAAAAAGAGCACGCCAGTAATCACTAATAGTATCAGTTGCCCTTCAAGTGAGGGAACGAACCACAAAATGGGCAAGCCGATGGCTATTCCCACTAGTGTGCCGATAATCCTTAGTGCCAGGCGATGGCGGGTGGCGTTGTAGTTAGGCTGACAGACAAACAGACTGGTCAGCAGGATCCAGTACCCATGGTTCATTCCAGTGATCTGAATAATGGCGTAACCGATGCAGAGCACCAGTGACATGCGGATAGCATGGCGAAAAAGGGCGGATTCAGGTGTGAAATTACGGCTCAGACGCAACCAGATGTCGCTGAAACCATGTGGGCTGTCATCAGCAAGCTGATTTTCTGATTCATTACGCGAGATTGCCTGAGCCTGTTCGGACTCAATGGTAGCCAGCTGTGCGTCGATGGCACGCAGGTTTGAGAGCAAAAATCCCAGTGTATTGAGCAGATCTGAAGGGGCACCGTTAGTGCGCATACGCTCGAGTGCGGCGTCTATATGCGTAAAGGCGCGTTCAAAGTGTGGATCGTGCTGGTATGGGGTGCGCAAGATAATACAGCGCGACAACTGTGTGCAGGCTTGTCCCTGCATTGACATTAATCTCTGGAAGCGAAACATCACGTCGCTGTGACGGAAATGGTCGCGCAGCGTTTGGTATTGAATATGCGAGGAGCTTGCGCGCTCGTGGATATCCTGTGCCACAAAATAATAATGCAGTGTACGACGTGTTCCCCGCTGCCCTCGGTCACCGCGCAAGCGGGTCAGTAATGACACTTTAGTTTGGTTTAGCGTGGCCATTAGTTGCCCATTGGCCAGCGCTAAGTCATAGAGCGGTGCCTGACTTTCATCTTCGATATCAGGATCGAAAAGACGCGATTTCAGCTCCAGATAGTGCGCTAATTGTTCGTAGCTACGAGCCAAATTATCCTGCAGGGGGCGAATCGGGAACAAGAGATGTCCGGTCAGCGTAAGCAGGTTGTACCAGATGGCGCCAGCGAGCAGAAGTATCGGTTGCTGATACCACTGATCGTAGAGTGAAGTCCCCAGCATGGTATAAATCGCGATGAGCAATGCCCCAAAGGCGATTGTCGCATAACGCTGGCCTAATCCACCCAGCAGAATAAATCCGCTGGTGGAGATGGTTAATCCAATGGCAAAAAGCCATGGCCAGGGGAAGAGCAGTTCGACGGAGGCAGAGGCAATAAAGAAGCAGATCAGCGTAATGATCAAATTGCGTAGTCGTCCCGCAAGACGATCGTCCAGATCGGTAAGCGCAGCAGCAACCATGCCCAGTGTGAGTGGGATAGTGAGTTTTACGTCGCCCAACCACCAGGGCAGAGCCGTTGTGCCGCAAAGCGCGATGAATATCCGCACGTAATACAGCCAGGTGCTGTTCCAGGTATAGCGTTTGAGCAGAGGACTTAACATAAAGACCATGCGTCCTGATTATTCAAAGCGGCGACGCGCATTGGCTTCGCGAGCTGCGCGGGCAGTTTCTACTGACACCACGCGACGTCCGACGGGCCAGAGTGCAATCGCGGCGATCTTAAAGTTCGCAATGCCTACAGGAATACCAATAATCGTAATGCATTGGGCAATACCGGAGACAATATGCATCAGGCACAACCACCAACCGAAGAAAATCAGCCAAAAAATATTGAGTAATGTCCCGCCGGTATTCATCAGTACACTTTGACCTGCTGGGTTGAGTTCATCAACATGAATCGCTTCGTTGCCAAAAGGGAACAATGAGAGGCGAGTTATCTCCCAGCACGAACGGGTCAAGGGCAGGGTGAAAATAAGCACGATACTGACCAGCGTAGCCAGTAACCAGGCTAAGGTAGTGGCGAACCCGCCCAGCACAAAATTTAAAATATTCAGAACAGTACGCATAAACTCTCGGTTAACTCTGGTTTTCAGTGAATTTGGCAATTGTAACGTTTTTTTGGGCTGGAGCACGTTTTCTCTGGCGGTTACACTGATAAGTAAACCTCTTCGTGTGGATCCGCGTAAGTCTTATGGAACTGAAAGCAACTTCTCTTGGAAAACGTCTGGCGCAACACCCTTACGATCGAGCCGTTATTCTCAATGCCGGGATAAAGGTTTCCGGCGATCGTCATGAGTATCTTATTCCATTCAATCAGTTACTGGCTATACATTGCAAACGAGGCCTTGTCTGGGGGGAGTTGGAGTTTGTGCTTCCGGAAGATAAGGTTGTACGCCTGCACGGTACAGAGTGGGCTGAAACTCAGCGTTTCCATCACCATTTGAATACACTCTGGCAGCAGTGGAGCCAGGAGATGAGCGAAGTGGCAGCCGGTGTTTTGCAGGAGCAACTGCAGGCGATAGCCGTTCGTACCGGGGAGAATAAATGGCTGACGCGTGATCAAACCTCTGGGTTACAACAGCAGATCCGCCGCGCCTTTGCCGCGTTGCCTCTACCGGTTAATCGATTAGAAGAATTTGATAATTGTCGTGAGGCATTACGACAATGTCAGGCCTGGTTGAAGGACATTGAAGTGTGTCGTTTACAACATAATCAGGCGTATACCGACGCAATGTTGGCGGAGCATGCTGAGTTCTTTGCACATATCGAATCCTCGCCGCTGAATGCGGCCCAGGCGCGAGCGGTAGTAAATGGTGAGAAATCACTGTTAGTGCTCGCGGGAGCCGGAAGCGGCAAGACCTCTGTTTTGGTGGCTCGCGCTGGGTGGCTGTTGATGCAGGGGGAAGCCGTTGCTGAACAGATTCTGCTGTTAGCCTTTGGTCGCAAAGCAGCCCAGGAGATGGATGATCGTATCCGCGAGCGACTGCATACAGAAGAGATCAGCGCACGGACGTTTCACTCGCTGGCGCTACATATCATTCAGCAGGGCAGTAAAAAAGTTCCAACGGTAAGTAAGCTTGAAAACGATACTGCCGCGCGGCATAAACTCTTTATCACCACCTGGCGTCAGCAGTGCAGCGAGAAAAAGGCGCAGGCCAAAGGCTGGCGGCAGTGGTTAGAAGAGGAGATGCAGTGGACTGTGCCTGAGGGCAATTTTTGGGACGACGAAAAGTTGCAGCGTCGTTTGGCCACAAGATTAGATCGTTGGGTTGGACTTATGCGCATGCATGGCGGAGCGCAGGCTGAAATGATTGCCAATGCCCCGGAGGAAATTCGCGATCTGTTCAGTAAACGCATTAAACTGATGGCGCCGCTGCTTAAGGCCTGGAAGGGAGCTCTGAAGGAAGAAAATGCTGTCGATTTTTCCGGGTTGATCCATCAGGCAATTGTCATTCTGGAAAAGGGGCGCTTTATCAGCCCCTGGAAACATATTCTGGTCGATGAATTTCAGGATATTTCCCCACAGCGTGCCGCTCTGGTGGCTGCATTACGTAAGCAAAACTCGCAGACCACTTTGTTTGCGGTGGGGGATGACTGGCAGGCGATTTATCGTTTTAGCGGCGCGCAGCTTTCGTTGACTACCGCATTCCATCATACCTTTGGCGAGGGTGATCGCTGTGACCTGGATACTACATACCGTTTTAATAGCCGCATTGGCGAGGTCGCAAACCGGTTTATCCAAAAAAACCCACATCAGCTTGCGAAACCGCTCAACAGCCTGACGTCAGGGGATAAAAAAGCGGTGACGCTGTTGGAGGAAAGTCAGCTGGATTTATTGCTGGATAAGCTTTCTGGATTTGCGAAAGCTGAAGAGCGAATTCTGGTGTTGGCGCGTTACCATCATCTAAAACCCGCCAGTCTGGAAAAAGCGGCTACTCGCTGGCCCAGGCTACAGCTTGAATTTATGACTATCCATGCCAGTAAAGGGCAGCAGGCAGATTACGTTATTGTCGTCGGACTGCATGAAGGAAATGATGGTTTTCCGGCGCCGGCTCGCGAGTCAATTATGGAAGAGGCGTTGCTTCCTGTTGTTGAAGACTTCCCTGATGCAGAAGAGAGAAGGTTACTGTACGTGGCGCTAACACGTGCGCGGCATCGGGTATGGTTACTGTTTAACAAAGACACGCCGTCGTGTTTTGTCGATGAACTTAAACAACTGGATGTACCGGTAAGCAGAAAACCCTGATAAGCAGGCGGCATGTACCGCCTGCCTGACGATTATTTGAGGCGCTCTGCCAGGTAACGGGCGTAATCCGGGATCAGGATTTCTGTCGCATCGCTGAAGTTTGGCGACTGGATGATAAAATCGGCGGTAGAAACGTTGGTCGCGACCGGAATGTTCCAGACCGTGGCCAGGCGCAATAGGGCTTTTACATCAGGATCGTGAGGGACGGCATTGAGCGGATCCCAGAAGAAGATCAGCACATCGATTTTCCCTTCAGAGATCAGCGCGCCCACCTGCTGGTCGCCGCCCATTGGGCCGCTCAGCATAGCATTTACATCCATACCAGTAGCGCGTTGAATTAAGTTTCCTGTCGTTCCTGTCGCGTAGAGAACGTGTTTTTCCAGCAACGGTTGGTGGCGTTCTACCCAGCTCATCAACATCTGTTTACAGTGATCATGTGCAACCAGCGCAATATGCTTGCGCGCTGGCAAAGTGCGAGTCGTCAATTCCATAGTACAGCTCCCAAGTTAACCTCGTTACAGAGTACTGGAAGCACTTGACGCTGCAAGAGAAAGACAAAAAAAATGCGTATATAAACATAAATGTCATGAAGGTGGCTGTTTTTGCGCCCATTGCAAAAAGTTACTCCGCGTTTGTGAGTCGGCTTGCTGAAACCAATATTTTAAACGCTGCTCGGTGAGTGTCTGCGACTGAGGCGGAACCCGGTCCAGTTCAGAAACTCCGGAGAGCAATGAGCTGTCATCTGCCATCATGGGGGCAAATTGCGGTAACGAGGCATGCCTGGCGGCTTTGTTATAGCGCTCAGTCTCAATTTCATAATCCACGATTTTTGCCTTTGAAGTGATCGCCATAATATCCAGTTTCACTGGAATGGGCATGGAGTCCCCGTCAAGCAATTCGACGCGCGGGGCGCTATCAAAATGTGTTGCGTCACGCTCGTTGCTCAGGCGCGGAAGATGAAAATTAACCTGACTGACCATTTGAGTATTAAAGCTGATGACCAGTGGTGGGGAAATATAGAGGCGTTCTTCATGGCTGGACAGGCGGATAGTTTTCTCTACGCGAAAAACAAGCTGATGGGGGCCATTCTCAAGCTCAATACTGTCGGCACCACGCAGTAATGAGCTTGAGACCTTTTTTCCGTCCAGTACCAGTAGATCAATATCATTAGACAAACGTAGTGAGGTGGCCAAAACGGTTACCGGCAAACACAGGGCAATCAAGACTGTCACAATGCCGGCTCTCATAGGTTTCTCCTGTCCAGAAAATGCCTGAGTAAGATGTATCAAAATTTTTCGGTAATCATGTTTACTAACATATAGACATATTTGTCAGTTTAGCTCTCATGCGCCAGTATGGGATGAATGGTTGCAACGTCAGGTTTGTCGTACACTTTGCAAAACAGCCTGGAGGAAGATAATGAAAGAGACCGATATTGCTGGCATTTTGACATCCACCCGTACGATTGCGCTGGTGGGCGCGAGTGATAAACCCGAGCGCCCTAGCTACCGGGTGATGAAATATTTGCTCGATCAGGGCTATCACGTTATCCCCGTTTCACCCAAGGTTGCCGGGAAAACGCTGCTGGGACAGCAGGGCTATGCGACCCTTGCAGATGTACCTGAGAAAGTGGATATGGTGGATGTCTTCCGTAATTCAGAAGCAGCCTGGGGCGTTGCGCAGGAGGCAATTGCCATTGGGGCGAAAACTTTATGGATGCAGCTAGGGGTGATCAATGAACAGGCGGCTGTGCTGGCACGTGATGCCGGTATGGCGGTGGTGATGGATCGTTGTCCGGCAATTGAGATCCCTCGACTCGGGCTGGCGAAGTAAGCCTGTGTTATTGCCGAATGGCGCGTTACTTATCCGGCCTGCGGTTCGTGGCCGGATAAGACGCGTAAGCCCGATAAACGAAGCGTCATCGGGCAAGTGCTAAAATCAGTTGCGCAGGCGTGGAGCCTGAAGCTGTTTGCGGATTGTCCGCGCCAGTTCATCCATTGAGGGTTGCTCCGGATGCTCTTCCTGTAGCTCACTGCTCAACTGTGCTTCCGCCAGATACGTATGTACTGGCAGGCCATTATCATCTTCCATCACCACGTGATACCAGGGAGCGGCGCGAAGTTCGTCGTTTACCGCCAACTCATCGGGTGACGGTTCATCAAGCGAATATTCCGGGTCGATATCCACGACCACTCCGAGGTAACCTAACAGGGAATGGCGGACCTGCTGGCCGATACCGAATTTGCTGGCAATCATAGTCACCTCCCGGGAAATAGATACCCTTTATGTAAGGGTAATATTCCACTTTTCAAGTTACATGATGCGACAGGCAAACCCTTTCAGATACAGCCCTTCCGGGTAGGTAGCGATCACCGGATGATCGGCGGCCTGACGGAACTGCTCTATAAATTGTATATCACGACCAGCATCTATTGCGGCATCAGCGATGATTTTCTGAAATAAATCGGTGGTCATCAGGCCGGAGCAGGAGAATGTCAGCAGCACACCGCCAGGATTCAGAAGCTGAATAGCCAGTATATTGATGTCCTTATAGCCACGACAGGCGCCCATCAGCTGGTTTTTGTTTTCGACAAACTTCGGCGGATCCATCACGATGACATCAAATTTCTCTCCGCGATCGCGATAGGCTCGCAGTAGTTTGAACACATCATCACGCACAAACTCGGCTTTAGTCAGATCCAGTTTATTCAGTTCAACGTTTTGTCTGGCGATGTCGAGCGCTTCCTGGGAGGTGTCAACGCTCACGACCTGGCTGCATCCCCCCATTAATGCCGACACGGCAAAACCGCCGGTATAAGAGAAACAGTTCAGAACGCGCTGATTTTCGACGTAGCGACGCGTCGCCAGACGGCTGTCACGTTGATCCAGGTAATAACCTGTTTTGTGACCGCGCTGAATATCAACCAGCAGCTTCATACCGTGTTCTTCGATTGGCAGCAGAGCAGGGGGCAGTTCGCCGGTAACAGGTCCCTGCGTAAGCTCCATACCTTCTTTCTTACGTACGGCAACGTCGCTACGGTCATAAATGGCGCATTCAGGGAAAACTATCTGCAGGGCGCTAATCAGTGCGGCACGTTGATATTCGGCCCCTGCGCTGAGCAGTTGCAGAACCAGGAAGTTAGCGAAGCGATCAATGGTGACACCGGGCAGCCCATCAGATTCACCGGCAATCAGACGGTAGCTGTCCAGCCCGTCTTTCTTCGCCAGCCAGTCGCGCCACTTCTGCGCTTGTTGCAGACGACGGACAAAGAAATCAGTATCAATGGATTCAGATTTGTCGAATGTCCAGACACGCGCACGGATCTGTGATGCAGGAGAATATGCACCGCGTGCTAACCATTTACCCTGATGGTCAACAATATCGATGGTCTCACCAAGGTTGGCTTTGCCTTCAATACGTGCGACGGCACCGGAGAATACCCATGGATGGCGGCGAAGTAATGATTTTTCGCGCCCTTTAGCTAACACCATGCGGGGATATTGCGGAAATTTAGATTCAGTCATGCGGAGCAACCTCTCACAAACAGCGATGCGGGCTGGATGAGAACCAACCTGATACCGTTAAAACAAAATGGCGCGTAGGGTAGCACAGATGAAGGGGGCAATCATCAGAGTATGGTTGCGAGCATTTCAGCACAAAATGGAATCACAGCAGCACAGTTTCCTTAAAGCATAACCATTACATTGATATTTCTTCATATGGTTAAGGAAACACAATGAAAACAGTCTCTTCTCTGCTAGCCATGACGATAACGGCGATAAGTTTTAATGTAACTGCGGCATCAGCGTTCCGTATTAGCAGTACGGATATTACAGATAACCTTCAATTAACACAGAAACAGATTTTTAATGGTTTTGGCTGTAATGGTGAGAATATCTCGCCACAACTGAGCTGGCAAAACCCGCCAGCCGGGACCAAAAGTTATGCCATTACGTTATTTGATCCAGATGCCCCAACAGGAAGTGGTTGGTGGCACTGGACGGTGGTGAATATTCCAGCACACGTTCAGACTCTTCCATCTGGCGTTGGAAAAGATAAGTTACCCGCAGGGGCTATTCAGGGGAGGAATGATTTCGGTTATTCTGGATTTGGCGGTGCCTACCCACCTGCAGGCGATAAACCTCATCGTTACCAGTTCACCGTGTGGGCGCTGAATACGGAAATGTTGCCCATCGATAGTAATGCGAGCGGTGCGCTGGTGGGTTTTATGCTTAACAGCCATGTCATCGCTAAAGCTGAATTAACGGCCACATACGGAAGATAAACTGAGGGACACACGGTGCAGGACGTATATTTCAAACATAATGTGCTTACCGCGGCAGAGGTAAACTCCAGCCAACTGCACCGCTTGCATCGTGTTAAGCTTTTTTCTGCGGCGATATGTCACATCACTCACGGTAGTAAAGTCATCATCCAGGATGATAACCGTCTGGTTGCCGGCACAGGCGAATTGCTTATTATCCCTGCAGATTCCTGTCTTGAGATTATCAATCAACCCGCACAGGGGGCTTTTCGTTCAGATTTGTTGCTACTCTCGCCTGAGATCATTACGCGATTTAAAAGTTCGTATGTGCAGGATTATCCCCCCGCGAAGCTAAGATCGTTATGTACACCAATGAGCCATAGCCTGGCGTTTATGTGGGCGAGTTTGCTGGATGCTGTGCGTCAGGGCCTGCCGGTAAAACTACAGGAACATCAGGCGATGGGATTACTTCTGGCTCTCTTACATGAAGGAGCTGCCGGACCACTTCTGATTGAGCGCAGTTTTAAGCTGGCGGAACAGGTGAGGCAACTCATTATGTTGTCGCCTGCTAAGCTATGGACAGCAGATGAAATTGCCGGTCGTTTAGCGATGGGCACCTCTACATTACGTCGAAGGCTACAGCAGGAATCACAGAGCTATAGACAAATTGTCGAGGAAGTACGTATGTCATACGCTCTTTCTCAGTTGCAGTCGGCGAAATTACCGATTGGTGAGATTGCAATACGCTGTGGCTATATGTCTGGTTCGAGATTTACGGCAAGATTCCGCCAGCATTACGGGTGTCTGCCGAAGCAGGTACGTTAATGGTATTCACATTTACAGTGTGAAAGTATGCCCATTTACAATAAGAGGGAGAACCTCCATGTCGAAAGTCTGCATCATTGCCTGGGTACACGGTCGGGTACAGGGAGTGGGATTTCGCTATACGACGCAGCATGAAGCGCAGCGACTCGGATTAACCGGGTATGCGAAGAATATGGATGATGGCAGCGTAGAGATTGTCGCCTGTGGTGAAAGCCAGCAGGTGGAACAACTGATGAAGTGGTTAAAAGCCGGTGGGCCACGCAGTGCCAGGGTAGACCGGGTTCTCAGTGAACCGCATCGCCCTGGCGACGAACTAAAGGGATTTAGTATTCGTTATTAAATACATTTTACCGGTTTTGGCAGGCCTGCGATTTTTGTCGCCTGTTTTGCCGGACCTTTGGGAAACAGGCGATAGAGATAACGACTGTTGCCTTTCTCTTCGCCAAACTTATTAGCCATCGCTTTTACCAGCATGCGGATTGCCGGAGAAGTATTAAACTCCAGATAGAAATCGCGCACAAAACGCACCACTTCCCAGTGTTCAGCCGAAAGGGTGATGCCTTCATTCTCAGCAATGACAACTGCCAGCGGTTCGCTCCATTCTGTAGTGTCTTTTAAATAGCCTTCGCTATCGGTACTGATTTCTTTACCTTCAAAGATCAACATATTTCTTCACTACGTTAGTCAGACTGGCGGCAGTTTACCAAAAAAGAAAGCCCCGCATAAGCGGGGCCGGGTAATACGTTTTGACGTTTTAGTCGCGGCTGGCGAAGCCCAGAATGCTCAGCAGGCTGACGAAGATGTTGTACAGCGATACATACAGGCTGACTGTCGCACGGATGTAGTTGGTTTCACCACCACGGATGATGTTGCTGGTTTCGAACAGGATTGCACCTGAGGAAATCAGAATAAACACCGCACTGATGGCCAGATGCAGAGCTGGCAGTTGCAGGAAAATATTCGCAACCATACCGATCAGCACCACCACAATACCAGCCATCAGCATACCGCCGAGGAAGGACATGTCTTTACGGGTGGTCAGCACATACGCAGAGCAACTGAAGAAGACCAGTGCAGTACCGCCCAGGGCCATAGCGATAACATCACCCATGCCTGCCGACAGGTAGGTGTTCAGAATTGGCCCCAAAATGTAGCCGAGGAAACCGGTGAAAGCGAAAGCTGACAGAATGCCAACCGGTTTATCTGCCGTTTTATACGTCAGGAACATCAGTCCGTACATACCTACCAGCGTCAGGATAAGACCTGGAGATGGCAGCATCAGTACCGTACTGGCGGTCGCCGTGATCGCTGAAAATGCCAGCGTCAGGCTCAACAGGAAATAGGTATTGCGCAGCACTTTATGCGTGCTGAGTAGCGATGTACGGTCGCGCGAAGAACTAATAATACGATCCATGAGTCACTCTCTTATGACAGATGTAATTAATGAAGGAGGATAATTAAATCGCTGGAAATGACACAGCGGTTTTACCCATCTTTACGCATTTTAACCCGCCAGGCTTAAGCATTTTATTTCAGCAAAAGCTCCTGAATTAGATGTTATCACTTATTGTCTGCAAATGTCAGATCGACATCTTATAGGTGGCTGAAAAATATTGCGTTATCACCTGAATCCTTTAAGAGTTACAGCGGTGTCATCATATAACAGAACAATAAGGTGAAGGGAATGGCTCAACATAGACCGAAGGTATTGACGTTTACGCTGTTGGCTGTCTGTTTGATGTCTATAAACGGTGTGGCATGGGCAGCAAATGTTCCTACAGGAACACCGCTGGCAGAACAACAGGAACTGGTCAGAAATAACGGCAGCGAGCCTGCATCGCTGGATCCACATAAAGTCGAAAGCAACGTTGAGTTTAATTTAATCAGTGATATGTTCGATGGGCTGGTTTCTGTCAATCTGCAAGGGGAGATTGAGCCGCGCCTGGCGTCATCGTGGGAGAATAAAGACAATACCGTCTGGACCTTTCATTTACGTCCAGGTATTACCTGGTCAGATGGTTCAGCCATTACCGCACAGGATGTTGTCTGGAGCTGGCAGCGTCTTGTTTCACCACAAACTGCTTCGCCGTATGCCTCTTATCTCGGCAATATGCACGTCGCGAATGCGCTCGACATTGCCCTTGGGAAAAAGGAGCCCGCTACACTGGGTGTGAAAGCACTCAATGACACCACCCTGGAGATTACCCTGACGCAGCCAACGGCTGCATTTCTGGCTATGTTGGCTCACCCGTCGCTGGTGCCACTGGATAAAGTGCTGATTAGCCGCTTTGGTGATAAGTGGACCAGGCCAGAGCATTTTGTCAGTAGCGGTGCATACAAGCTTTCTCAGTGGGTGGTCAATGAGCGGATTGTTGCCGTACGTAATACGCACTACTGGGATGATCAGCATACGGTAATTGATAAAGTCACTTATCTGCCCATCAGCTCAGAAGCAGCTGACGTTAACCGCTACAAGGCCGGGGAAATTGATATTGTCTTTAGCGTGCCGGTAAACCAGTTCGCGCAGTTGAAAAAGACGATGGGAGATGAGCTGCGCGTTTCACCTCTGCTTTCAACCTATTACTACCAGTTCAATACAACTCGCGCGCCGTTTAATGACCCGCGTGTGCGCCGGGCGCTGAATATGGCGTTGGATAAAGAGATCATTGCCCAAAAGGTCATGGCGCAGGGGCAGCGTGAAGCGTGGGTAATCAGCCAGCCTGAAATTGGCGGTGTCAAATTGCACGCACCGGAGTATGCCGCGTGGCCGCGCGATAAACGCATTGCTGAAGCGAAAAAACTGTTAACTGCAGCCGGTTTCGGTCCGGAGCATCCGCTCTCGTTAAATTTGCTCTACAACACTTTCGAAACGCATCAACGTATTGCGATTGCCGCATCGTCGATGTGGAAGAAAAACCTCGGCGTCGAGGTAAAGCTGCAGAATCAGGAATGGAAAACCATGCTGGACACCATGCACACCGGCAATTTTGATGTCGTGCGCTATGCGTGGATAGCCGATTATGACGATGCCTCGAGCTTCCTCAATATTTTCCGTACCGGTGATAGTGAGAATACCACTAAGTACAGTAATCCTGCCTATGATGAAGCGATGCTCAATGCGGCGAGAGCAGGCTCGCTGGACGAGCGAGGGAAATACTACCAGCAGGCTGAGGACATTTTGGGCGAAGATGTTCCGGCAATACCTGTTTATCACTATGTCCATACGCATCTGGTGAAGCCGTGGGTTGGGGGATTTGCTCCTGATAACCGTGGAAATTATTACACCAAAGATATGTTCATCAAAAAACATTAAACCAAAGAGAGCAAGATACGTGCTGAATAAACGGTCAATTTGTTGTTATTTCAGTCAATTAACATTATTTTGGCTGTTTTTCAGGCAAACGAACACTTTGGTGCTTTACAGGTCCGTTCGGGATGTTTATAGTGCGCCTCATTGGAAGCGTGGCCGAGCGGTTGAAGGCACCGGTCTTGAAAACCGGCGACCCGAAAGGGTTCTAGAGTTCGAATCTCTACGCTTCCGCCAATTTCTTAACAGAATCAATAACTTAAGAGTTAGTTTTGATTTTGTACTGCATAAAGTATTGCATTAAAAGCCCGTGTAAACGGGCTTTTTTTGTATCTAAAATCTGGTATTTCCCCGCAATAAATATTTTAAACACTCCGTTCTTGCTTGAGAAAGGCCCCTACCTGTTTCTTTTCCTATACAGATTAACCAAGCAACATCTTTAGACCTCAAACTTGTAATCGTGATGGTTAGCTGGACAACCAATTGTTCTGTCGGTTAAAACAGCTATAAAAGCTAACTGGTAACTGAAAATGAAAACTAGTGAAGTCATGAAGGCAGCAAAATCATGGTTCAAGCTAAGTAACTATGATGTTTTGCAGGAGATAACTGTCAACGACCTGAAGAGGGAAGTGATTGCCCGGCTAGAATTAGCTGAGCACGATTTTGCTATAGAGATTGATGAAAGCGACAGGATGTATCGTCAAATTCATCTGGATAACGAAGCAAGGATTTTATCTGGGCAGCCTTTGCTCGCAAGCCAGCTTGATAAACCAGCTCCAGTGTATGGTAAAGATTACCCATTAAGACAAGCTGTTGAGAACCCGCTTTCAGATGCTAAAAGGCATATCAGGCATATGACTGTTTCTGATGTGGCGAAATATGCACATAGGTTGAGTGGGATAAAGATACTTACTCGTGTAGGACCTAACGATAGTGGTGCTCTTTCGCCTAAATCAGCAAATGTAGCGGAGTGGCGGCTGACAGATATTGAACAGCTTAATTCTTATACGCCTCTTTATCTTGAGCTTAACCTCAGAGTGCTCACAGATGAAGAAGTGATAGAGCATATGAGGCGCATGCTTCCTGAATGGCGTAGGACTCATGATCTCACTGAACCTCAAGCAAGAGCTTCAAGGTTCGGGCTTGCAACAATCAAAAAACTGATTAACTTCCAGACTATCCCTATGTTGGACCTGCTGTTCTGGGCAAAGAGAAAAAACGTCAAAATTTCGTATGAGATGTTGGCTCGTCTTCTACATCCAGATTCATCAGAGTCGATCCGAGGTGGTTCCAATATCAAAGATACTGATAAACCATTTGCCGATAAAGTGCTTAACCATGAATTTGAAAGGGCCTATAACGTCTATTTAAGTAAAAACGATGATATGATCAACACAAAAGTTGCTGATGTTATGAGAATGAATGAAAAAGAGGAGTGAAGGCTGTAGTCCATTGCTCAATCTAGTGAGGGGCTGCTTGCTAAGCAAGCGCCTCATTTTTCAAAACCAGCGAAATCTACAAATTTTCAATTTCCCCGAAAATCACACCCTGCCAATTTCTAAAAAAATCTTGTTTTCCAATATCTGCATCATGTGATCTCAATTTTTCCTACTATAGCTCTTGTCGAAACAACAGAGGAAAAAACAAATGAGAAATGAAATCGCAGGAAAAAGATTAATCCGTGTTCCTGAAGTTCTGAGAAGAGTCGGATTCAGTCGAACCACAATGTATGAGCTTATTAAGGAAGGCCGATTCCCTGATAAGGTAATCATAGGGGCAAGATCTGTAGCCTTTGTGGAAAGTGAGATTGATGCATGGATTGAAAATACCATTTCCGATTCACGCAGAAATAATAAATAACATAAAAGAGGAAGCGAAAATGAAAGTACAAAACATAGAAATACATGTTAGCAATGATGATACAAAATACTTTGTTCTAAAAAGTGGCGAAGAATATGACTACTATTTGCGGTGTATGCATGAGTATATGGAGGAAAGATTCTATCATAACCTTGAAGACGATGGTTATATGGAAGGTGTTTTAAAATCAATAATAGAGAACGGCAAGAAAGATTTTAATGAGTTCTTGAAAAAACATAAATATAAAGCATCGATTAAAAACGTATATTTTGATGAAGTGCTTGTCAATCTGAGGCAGATACATCAGGTGATGAGTCACTATATTTTACATATATAATCGATAGCATCATCTATTCGGCCCCGCAAGGGGCTAATATAGAACGAAATGAATAAAGTAAGCATTTAATTATGAGGATATAAACATGGCTAAAGAAAATATTATTGAAAATAAATCAACAGAACTGTTTTATGATCTTGCTTGTAGATCGTTTTCCGCTAGTTGGAATATGTTTATGGAAGTCAATGGTGATGGAGATGCCAATGACTATCTGGATGATCCGGATTTTATGAGTCCATTTATTATTTATGTGATTGACCATATTCAGAATAACTTTGAGAGATTTACCACACAAGAAGGAAACTGCGGTGATATTCATGAGGTTAACTTTGAACAAGTCGCAGCTCTGCTGGTAGGGTATTCAGAAAACTTTAGAAAGTAAGAACTAATCTTGCCCCGGAAGGGGCCAACTATAAACAAAAGGAAAAACAGATGAAGAATGATATGACAGTAATCGTAAGTATGTTATGTGAAAAAACACCTGAAGTGATGAGTCTTATCCAAGAAAGCTTGGATATATTTATCGCATTAAGAGGTAGCTCTGTCGAAGAAATCATGAATGATAAGACCTTGTTAGATGATTTAAATCGTTATGTAAATGAGACACTGTATGATGAGATGGATCTGGAATATGGTTCTGTAATCATAAAAATAGTATCTAATATATAGTGTTAATACCTTCTCGATATTTATCTAATATTTAACTTAATAAAAGGAATCAGTATGAAAGAGATTATTTTAAATGAAAGCAATAAAATGACAATAAACATTATTTCAAATGTATTACAGGGATATTGCGAAACGATCTATGGCATCTCTGAAAAACAGTCTGAAACAGCCATGAATATTTTAACTGGGGAGGTGTTATCAGAGATACTTTATGATGTTTTGATTGCCTGTGAAGTTGAAGACTATGTTAAAAGCGGAAGAGGCAAAGATGTATCTGAGATCAATATGGATGAGTTAAAGGAAACGATTTTATACTGGCATAAAGAGCATATTATTGAACTTGTACTGAAAAACATAAAACCGGATGATGCTGATGAGCGTATTTATTGGAAGTTAAAAATGACGGTGAATCAGTATTGAAAAATGGCAGTATTCCCTCGTGCAGAGGGAAATAATCCTATAATGAACTGGAGAGAACCAATATGATTGATGAATTTCACGTAATGTATATGTATAAAAAAATCCAAGCTGAAGCTGCGACGACAGATATAAAAACACTGGAACAGCTTTTGAAGAAGTTCCGCCAAGTTGTCGCGGAGCGCCGGGAAGAATACTATCAGGAGATTGGTGAGAAAAAGGCTCAGAAAATGAGAGCCAAGAGATTACAACAGTTGTTTGAGAAAATGGGGCGTGACCGGGTTTCACCCAATGAGTTATAAAATAAAACCACCATATTGGTAATATACTGCCAGTATGGTGGTTTTATTTTAGATAGAAAATTTTCGGCGCTTTGTTGCTGATGCATTAAAATCAGAAGATATATCTGAAAGTTGCTCGAGACTTTGCTCAACAGAACGCTGGAACTCAAGAGCCGCTTCTGTGCGCTGTTTTATGACCAGAGCGACGAGTTCATCAGGGCTTTTCTCAAGTAATGACTTTCGGTAGATAATGGACTCCTGTACTTTTTCAAGCTTTCTTGATGCAAGGGCTGATGCGTGACTGACAGGGGTGAGTTCTTCAATAAATTTTTCGAGTAGTGATTTTTTCTTCCTGTCTAATCTCAGAAGTTCGGTATGCGCCGATTTAAATTTCTTTGCTTCACTCAACGGTGAACCATCGGTTCTTAGCCTGCGATATTCCTCTCTGTATTCAGACATCGTTGGATATTGTTTTAATGCTTTAATGCTTTAATGCTTTAATGCTTTAATGCTTTAATGCTTTAATGCTTTAATGCTTTAATGCTTTAATGGTGTTCAGATACTGAATTAAATCATCATTGTCTAACTTTACTTTTCTCATATATATCTCGTAAATAAAATAGTGGATATATTTATATTACGAGATATAGTGTAAGTGTCAAATATAACCGAGAAATAAGAATGATAATATTCAGATAAAAACTATATTCTTTCTTCTTGATCAACATTTTCAGGATAATCAACAAAAATTTCATCTTCTGAAACAGAGTCCCAGTCAATATCTTCGTCGGGAGTAGAAAGTAAAGGTTTATCATCTTCTTTATCGATTATTTTTTCTGCGTTATTTGTAAGTACCGTATCTTTATAAACGGTGACGAATACGTCTTCTATACCTTCACTGGTCGTTCTCAGCGACTTCTTAACATATTCTTTCCTTGTGGCATTTAATGTCCTGTACTGGCCTTTCAGAAAGAGATTTGCATTTATCATGGTATGCTTCCCTTCTTTGACCAGAATGCCTTTATTTATTAGCTTATTCCAGCATTTACACACGTTAGATTTGCTCATATTAAGCTCTTCTGCGAGTGCCGACTGAGATATACTGGCAATGAGGTTTCCATGCTGCATGAGTTTACATAAGCGGATCATTATTGTGTATTCTGCACCAGACATATGTTTTCCGAGCTTTTCCAGATTATCAAGAAAAGCATGAACATAGGCTATTCCCGGTTGAATATCAGAACTTCTCTCTTTTTTTACATTTACGATTATTTTATCTTTTCTGTTTCTGTTATAAAAACTGTAAATTTCCAGTTTCTGTTTGTCTGTAAAATGATTTCTGTTTATATATTCTTCCACTTCTTCACTGCTGGAGGTCATTATTGTATTGTAATCAATGCTCATCGGTTTTCCTTTTGTTGTTATTATGTTTATTCTATATAATGCAGGATATACTTTTGTCAAAAATAAATGTGAAAAAAGGAAAAATAATACACTTTTGCGAAATAGCATTCACTTCTTAATGGGAATTTTAACTATAAAAAAGTTTCCACAGAAGAAACTTTGGTTTCCGTACAGGAAACTTCGGTTTCCACAGAAGAAACTTAAATTTCCGTACAGGAAACTTTTTTCGTGAAATCTCTTTTAAATATAATAGGTTACGCCTCCTTAATACTATAATATGTTTAATAACCTTAACGGGGAGTGTGCCGGTTAAATGGCACCGTCTATTTTTCTGCTTTGTTTTTACTTGATGTTATGGACAGCAAGTGATTGTTTTATACAATCACGAAGCGCTGCTGATTTTTTAGTAAATATACAATTGTTTTTCCTCTACGTTATAGCGGCTACGCCGCAATTCTTTATGGATAAATCCATCATTAACAGGGGCAAGCCCTGTTCCAGCAATGTGATTGTCTTGAACAATCACTAAGTGCTGCTTCTATGAATATAGTTTTCCTATGCGGTTAAGAGCAAATACTATATTTTTTAGTGCTAATGCTGTTATGAAATATAGGATCAAAAATATTTAATCATGAATAAAAGAATAGATGTTGATCCTTTTGGCTTTTCCCTCAGACATTGCACATACCATTGTTAAAACGTTAAATATTTTTACAGCGTTAGGGCGTAGCCGTGCATCAGCACATGAGCTTTAGCCCATAAGATAAATATCTTTTCAAAAGAATAAGAAAAAAACAGGTAAAGCGTTAATTAACAAAAGTTAAATTTGATCTTCACCAATTTTATATGGTATTAAATAATAAGGAAAATAAAGGATGAACAACATTAAGGTCATTACGCTCTTTCATACAAATGAAAAAATACCATTTATAACTTGTATCGTTAAAAATGTTGAAGAGAATGAACAAGGAATAAAACTCACTTTGCAAAATGGTGATAATATCCATGTCAAAGATTATGACTATTTCTTCTTATCAGAATCAGCAAATGAGTGTGTTCAGGAATGAATGATTAATACATACAGAAGATTGATTTCTGAACTGAGCCAAGTTAGCGAAGAAACAATAGAGTCATTAGTCCCGAAGATATCGAATAATATGAAAACCAATTTCCCGGCAAGCGGTGTGAGTGCTTTGGAAGATGATTGAAAAATCTGAATGGTAGCAACCATTCCATATGAAACATCATATTAAAACATGCGTTGCATACAGGTTTTTGCAACACCATATCTGAAGATAGCTACGTTACCTGAGATCTAACAATCCCTGTCTGCGTAATGGTCGACAGGGTATTACCTGTTCCGACCTATACCTTTCTATCTCCATCCATGTGCAAACAGCTACTGACATGGCTCTTCGTGCACATCACACCACTTATTGATCGATATAAAAGATCAATAAATTATATTTAATAGATTTTAATTATCAAATGAGCGCCAATTGATCGGTGTTTTAATTGTTTGTATCGATCGATTATGTATTTATAATAGTTTTAATCTATCAAATGGTTTGAATTCGATCGATACAAACGATATGACGAACAGAAAAATAAATTGAATCCTATCAATTGATTAATGCTTTTTTCAGCCCAGAGAGACCAACCTATGGGTAGGGCTGTCTTTGACTTAAAGTTTCCACACATTGGGGATAGATATGAAATTACGGATAGTGATGCCACTGGTTCTGTCTGCTGCCGCACTAACAGGATGCCAGCAGCTCAACGATGGCGTGAATGCAGTTAATGGAGCAATCAATTCTTCGTTGTCATCAGTAAACAAAGCACTGGGGGGAACCGCCACCCCTCAAAGTCTTGGCCCGGTATCATCTGTATCTGGTCTTGGTGCTGTTTGCAAAGACTATGAAGAAAATGCGATGGCAGCAGAAAAGAAATGGACAGGCAAAAGGATCGCTATCACCAATGCCACTGTTCTTGAAGTTACGAAGGGCAGAAGTGCCAGCGATATGATGACGGGAATGCCCAAATCAGCCCCTAACTATTATCTGCTCTTTAAAACAGCCGATACAAGCTACTGTGGCGGTATGGTCTGGCTGGATTACTACTCTGGTATTGATGATGCCGTTCTTACTTACAAGAAAGGCCAGAAAGTCAGCGTTACCGGAACGGTAAACAATTTCGAGGTTCGTGGGTTCGCTACCATCAACAACGCCGATATGCCAGTTCGTCTTGTTGTTCTGAAAAACGGCACAATCAATCATTAATTCCGGGATAACACTATGCGTAAAAATTTACTCGTGGCGGGTCTTGCTGTTCTTGTATCGGGATGCGGTGAAAAAGGCGACTTTGAGAAAGCGATCAACACGAAAATATCGCAATCAAAGCTGTGCTACTCATTGCAGGACAATGACATTGTGTTCAATAAGGGCTTCCCCATCCGGGTCAATCACGGCTATCGTTCTGCCGGATACAGTGCCAGTGATGGAATCCTGAAAGGACTTGCTGAACAAGGGCTGCTTACTGTTTCGCAGCAACCTAATGGCTTTGGCAGTGTTGATGTTCTGGAAGTAACAGACAAAGGCCAAGAGGTTGAGTTTTGGGATCGTGAGCAAGGTGCTTGTGTAGGTCATCGTGCTGTTGCTGAGATAAAGGAATGGACCGAACCGGGAAACGGTAATCAGAAAGTTGTTCGCGTGTCTTATACATGGAAATTGGCGGATGTTCCTTCATGGGTGGACAAAAAAGCGTTCTCCAGCGTCAAGGGTATGAATGAACCTGAAGAGAGCATGATTAATCTTGTTAAAACCAGTAATGGCTGGAAAGCGATCTAAGGGGGCTATTATGGAAAACAATACAATCCAGTGTCCTTTTTGTCTGAAAGAGAGCCAGCGCGGTGTGCATGTCTGCACCGGCTGCATGGCGACTGTTTTATATGGAGCTTACCCCGGCTGGTATGCTGCTGTGGTTATCTTACTTACATTCGGCCTGTCTATCCTGATCGGAGTGTCCACAGGCATAGCGGGGGCAACTATCAGCCTACCAATAATTGCGGTTATTGGATTTGTCGCTGGTAAGGTAATTTTCTCTGATAATGTTGTGTTCAGGCGAAGAATGTAATTGTCTATTATAAAAAACCACGATTTTTATCTAAACTATAATCGTGGTTTTTTTATATCCTGATCGCTTACATAAGATGAAATACATATTTTTAATTTTTTTCACAAACAATTGTTGCATGGTCCCACCAAGGATTGTCATTTACATGAATATAGTTAATTGAAAATCCTGAGTTGGTTATTTCCTTTTTGATAAGTTCTAATGGCTTTAGCGTACGCCATGGTTGATTGTTTTGGTAAAGCTGATAATTCTCATCGTTATAGTTGTTAATATCCTCCTGCTGTTTGGGTAATCCGCACATTGTAGATATTATTAAAATACCATCTGGTTTGATCAGGCGTTTCATTTCTGCGAAGCAAGTTAATCTGTCTTCGCCAATGATGCAATGCAAGCAACTTCCGTCATAAATAATATCAAAGCTTTCGGAGGGGAAATGAGAAATATTGCAAACATTATCAACATAAAAACTACCTTTCAGGTTTAATGATGCAAATCGCTCATTAGCCCATGTAATTGCTGTTGGGGATATATCGATGCCGTAAACATCATAACCTTTTTGCGCCATCAGTTGTGAAGACATCGCTGCATTGCCACAACCAAGTTCAAGAAATTTTGCAGGTGGTGCCGGGAAAAGATTTTCTTTGTTGAGCATATCAAAAATATGATTCAGTTGCCCCCACGCTCTTGCGTATCCTTCACCTGTCCAAGCATCAAGATTTTGCTGGCGCAATATCCGATATTTTTTTTCATACGTATCATCATTGTTCATTTTTTATACACTCTCTATTTGTTTAGGTAATAGAAAATGATATTTTCTGGTTACATCAAAGTTGATCGATATTCTCAGAATTTCATTTTTCGATAGTATTTTTGAGATGTAGATCACGTAATTATATTTCTCTGTTCATAGGATAAAATGAAATTTTTACAACAAATCTTTCTATTTCCTCCAGAATCATTGTTTTTTGACTAATGTCAATGTGTTCTTATGCAAGAGATATACATTTAGTCAATGTATCATGTGAAGAGGGAGCAAGATGGATATTAATGAGCAACAAACTATAGATAACTACGAGATTGAGATCTGTGAGTTTGAGGAAGTAAAGGATATTGACCCAGTATCCAAAAGAAAGACTCTCGGATGTTGGGGGCCTAGCCCAGATGATGGATATAACCAATGTTGAAATAAAATAAATCTAATAAGAGCAATGCGACTGTTGCTCTTATTTTATATTGGATGATTATGAATTAAGATGAAAAGCGTATATGTACCTAGAAGAATAATGGATGAATATATTGTCATCAATCAATCTAATAATAAGTGCTATAATGTTAACGAGCTAGTGTTTGATGTTTTAATGTATTCAACTGATATAAAAAGCCACAAGTTGGAAAAGAAATACGGATTTGATGACATTCAAATTCAAAACGTATTAGATAAAATATATGGCAAGCTAAATGAATCATGATTTCTTGAAAGAAAAAGCATTACAAAGAGAATGTTTGATAACTGCAAGTATTGAGTTAACTCAGCATTGTAATTTTAAATGTCTACATTGTTATTGCCCATCGAATAAAGTTCATATGGATTATGATGATGTTATTGCATGTATCGATAAATTATACAATATGGGAGTTTTGTACCTAACATTTACAGGTGGAGAGGCTTTTTTATATAAAAGATTTAATGAAATATATTTGTATGCAAAAAATAAAGGATTTATCATCTCGGTTATGTCAAATTTATCTTACATAACGGATATAACTAAGAATCTTCTTATTAAATATCCACCCAAAGTTATTATGGTTACGTTATATGGAACTAGTACTGATGAATACGAAAAGTTCACAATAAATAAAACCGCGTTTAGAAAAGTTACTGATAATCTGTGTTTTTTACATTCTAATAATATTGATTTCATGCTAAAAGCAATTATTAGCAAAGAAACCATACCCGCAGCTTTGAAAGGCAAATTTGATGATGTTGCGAGAATTTATAAAAAAGAAATCATGTATGATGCAATAATTTTCCCGCAAAAAGATTTAATGAGAGGTAAACTATCTCAAAGAGCTAGTATTGATGATATTATTAGTTTCGAACATAGTGATCCAGAAACTATAACTTTTTGGAGGAAATCAATATCTAATATGACTTCTCAAGCATGTATTAAATGTGGCGGTGGAATTAATAGCCTTTCAATAGATGCTGAAGGATACGCATCTATATGTTCTTTATATGTGGAAGATAAAATTAGTTTTTTGAGTAATGATGAGAAAACTATAATAACATATCTGAGAGATTCACATAATAAAATGCAAAGTTATTATATCAATAGCAAATGCTCTGCATGCGAGAAAAAATCCATTTGCAGATGGTGTGCTGCATATGCCAATTTAGAACATGGGAGTTCATCTGAACCAATAGATTTTATGTGTGAGTTAGCACAACGTAGAATTTCTGGGTTCACGGAGGAGCAATGAAAAACTTAACATCGGCTACAATTGAAATTATAACATCATGTAATTTTAAATGTCCGCACTGTTATCTTGATAATAAAACATCAGCAGGACTAGGTGTGAACGAATGGAAAATCGTGATAAATAAATTAATGTTAAAAGGATGCAGGAAATTAATTATTACTGGAGGTGAGCCTCTTCTTTATAAAGACTTTATTTCATTATATACCTTCATTCATCAGCAGGGACTTGAGATTTCACTATTTACTAATGCAAGTTTAATGACTGAAAAACATTTTGAACTGTTCGGTAAATATCCACCAAGTTCTGTTTCTGTCTCTATATACGGGAAAAATAATAGAGAACTTATTGGCTTTGCTAAAAATAAAAGAGCTAACCTTGATAGGATAATGTCTAATATAGTCAGGTTAGAACAATTAGGTATTACAATATACAAAGGATTAACCCTATGTAAATCAATATCTGTATCTTCGTCGGATCTAGCTTTCTTTTCGGAAAACAAAATTGAGATAAACACATATCTTATTCCATCATTGAATTATCAAAATAATCTAAATGAGAGATTGGAACCGAATGAAATTGTTCGGATTGAAAATGAACTTGCAATGAAAAGGATAATTAAAAGTGATAATCTAGCAATGGATAATTTAGACTATTTTAAGAAATGTTCAGGAGGATATTCGAGTCTGTTTGTTGACCAGTTCGGTCGCGCATCTATTTGTGCTGTATACAGAAAAAAACAATGTAATATTATAGACGGAAACATTAATGATGTATGGGCAGAGTTAAATTCTATCAGTGAACAATTGCATAAGATATATTATGACAGTAAGTGTGGTCAATGTGTTTTAAACGCTACATGTAGGAATTGTCCTGCATATATGGTTTTAGAGCATGATGAATATAAAAATAAATATCTCTGTGATTTAGCTAGCGCACGCATGAGTTATAATTAAATGTTTTTAGAATGGATTTGTTTTAGATGGTTATCCTTTAGTTTACGTTGCTCAACTCGATAGAGTCAGACTTGTGTTGTTATCGAAATAAAATAGTATCTGCTTTGGATGAATTGGAAAGAGAATGAGCTTTCTTTGGAAGGCTTGTAATCATCATTGTTAAATCTTGCGAATATTTTGGCCTGTTAATGGTGCTCATCAAATTATATGAGATCTAAACATAAACATTTCATAGGGATTTTACTAGTCAAATTATTATCCCCCCACTGGGTATGGTTTATATTCAATGATTATAAAAATCCGGTGGCTTCATTTTAGGCACTGGCTTTTTTCTGTCTGCCGTCAGTGTTGGTATGAAATCAAAATCGTTATCTGTTTGTTCAGGCTTAAGCGGTCGACTTGGGAAACGTCTGATCTCCTCTTTGGTTGGATTATAAGTGTCACTGTTAAATCTTGCTCGTCTTTCATGCTCAGCGCGTGGCACATAGATACCCTGAACCTCATCGAAGACATAGTTTTCAGCTATACGCTTATCGTGTTCAGCATCTACTGAAACAGGAGCTGGCTTCTTCTTGGCCCATATGAATTTCTCTCTGACAAAATCTACTACCAGTAAGGTGAAGCGCTTGAACACACCGCTCTGACGAGGTTCAACTTTCTTCCTCTTAACTTTGACAGGAGCGCGTTTAACCGCTCTGGTAGTTGAAGAGGATGGGGCTTTCAATTTAGTGCGTATATGAGGCGCAGGAGCAACCAGAACAGGTTTTTGCGAGTCTGAAGATGACGCTCTCCCAGTATTATCAGGGATAACAATTTCTTCAGGTTCAGCCAGTGCATGCACCGTAAAGCTGGCAACATCAACAACGATGTCCAATGGAAGATCTTTAAAGGTAAAGTATGCTTCGTCAGCTTCTTTTTTCAGCTCATCACGTATGGCCTGCTCTGCAGCACGTTGTTCCTGAGCGGCTACAGTGCCCCAGCGGTCACGAGGGATATGAAGTATTGGATCGCGGTTTGTTTCAATAGCTTTAGCCAGCCAGATTGCTTTTTCTTCGTTTGTAGCGGCAGCGGTAGCCTGTTCAAGGGCTTCCTCATACTGAACCTTGATAGAACGATGATCAATGTGTTCATCGTGACCATACAGCTCAAGGAACTCATTACAGATTTTCTGCCAGCCTTTACGCCAGCTATCGAGAGTCACAGGTTTGTCCCACTCACGGACTTTTTTACCAAAGCCGGTAGAAAGAATTTCACGGGTTGTTCCCATTATATGGATATGCGGGTTATGACCAGTGATATCGTGGATAACAACATCGGCGATGATGCCTTGCTTGGTAAAGTGCTCAAGAACAAAAGCTGCAGTGAGTTCAATGTTCTGTTCTGGTGTTAGCTCAGCGGGGAGGGCAATCTTAAACTCTTTGGCAAGGCGGGCATCTTTTCTCTTCTCTGAGGCTTCGACAGCATTCCAGAGTGTTTCACTGTCAACAATCAGGGCAGGAGGGGTATGTTCAGGTGCAAAAATCTGCGCAAAGGCAAGGTCCTTTTTATGTGCTGTTTTGCGGCCACAAACTTCACCCGTTCTGTTATCGAAGAAAACTTTACGGTGACGATATGCAGCAGAGTCAACCGAAGACTGACCTTCGCCTCTGCTGATGTTCTCCATTTTAAAACTGTATATCGCCATCCAAATATTCCTCAATGCCAAATGCTGCTTTTCGTTTTACGTAAGGAAAACGCTGGGGTTGACGTTGACCTTGATTTTGTTTCCGAAGGAAACGGTTTTAGCCTGCGGCAGGCAACCGTCGGTAGACCCCACGGCATTAGAGCGAAGCGATAATGCGTAAGTGGGCATTGCTTTAATTTTTATCGCCATAAATGGCTCAGAAAATAATAACAATGTATAAAGCTTACCTACTTAATTAATACGAAATATATTAATGTCTGTAAAACAAAACGACGAATTAAGCGGCGCGAACTGGATGGACGGGCGAAGTATTCCACGATATTACATAAATGGGGTTTAGATGGCGTCCGAAGGACAAAAAGAGTGTAAATTTATCCCGCGGTAAGGCGGGAAAAGACTAAAGCACATGAAATAGATTAGTTTATTGGTAATTTTACCTGTTGCACAATTCACAGGTGAGGGTAAAGAATTAGATTGGAGAATTGGAAGGTGAAATGAAAACCACTAAAAAATAAAAATAAGTAACGCGGAGAGAATGGGGCGTTAGTGGAAGGGTGTTATGTATACGCTGTTTGTATATTTTTTACTCCAGCGCACTAACATTCTTACTTACCAGTCTGGATTTGTTGTTGTTTCAATTTTTTTAACTTAAACTTTATAGGGATTAATTCAAACTCATCCATGAGTTGTTTTAAACTGTACTCTTGTACTGTATCTACTTGAGTATTGGAAATAAAAGTAACACACTTTAGTATTGAATTGGATTCATTTTCTTGAAAGAATTTAACTTGTCGTGAAGAAATATAAATATTGCTTTCATTCATACTCCGACTTGATTTTACCTCAATGAAAAGTTCTTGTTTACCAGTCGGTGTTATACGAACTGATTTTATATCATATGGTGATTGCGGATCGGATAGTGATACCCATTCAACTTCACTTACTGGAATGCCATGTTTAATGGCATAAGCAACTTCCTGTTCATATATGAATTTCTCTCCTAAAAAGCCAACTTCTTTATCTGGCGGGATATTATTCCATCCAGATTTTGAATTAGCAGGTTTTTTTTGTTGAGAGTTAACTTTTGATGAAGAAAGGGAATATCTTCTTTGTATAGCATTCAGAACAGATATTTCGCGCTCTAAGATAATTGATTCTGAAACAGTTGAAGCTGATAATCGTTTTTTCGCACCTAAAAGAGCTGTATCTATAATATTGGCTGCATGCTCTGCAGTTATGTATCGTAATCCATAACCCCAAGATGAGTATTCAGGAGTATAAATGCCATCCTTGAAGTCATATTTTATGGTAGGGGTAATTAATGTGGAAAACTCACTTGGAGCTTCAGCATGATAATGGAACTGTTCAGCAGCTTCAATTTTCTCTATATCATGACGAGTAATTGAGTTTTTTCCATTAGATACGAGTCGTGCTGCGGCATGAACACCAATTATACTGGATGGCATTTCTTTATCATATTTATAAGTGAAAGAGAAAAATACAATGTCTTCATCTAAATATTTATCACTGGGTATACAAGTTGGTGGTAAATAAATTTTTGTCGGTGTATTACTACGAACTGAAAAGTTTAAACACTCGTGAAAACCAGCTCCACCAATCCCTTCTTCATGAAAAAGATCAAGGTACTCCATGTATTCTTCAGGTGTTGGCGCTTTCGAGTATTTTAAATATGGTGCTAATGATTTTCTATGATCATAATGAATCTTAATGGCAACGAATTTTGTCATTGATAGCCTCACACATTATATTAAAAATTTATCAGTATTAATAGATTCAATAAGGTAAGGTCATTGTAACTCCCAATATTACATTAACTCAAGCATAATTTGCCAAAGTAAATAGTTTAATATAAAAGAACATAAGAACATGAAATAAACGGGGTGAATATGAATGTCGGTGAGTTGTGTGAGTCAGAAATAATACTGATCTGTGTCAATGCTGCGTTATGGACTATTAACATTGGCTTTATAAGTATTTGGGTTGTCAGATAAAATATTAAAAATTACTTATTGATTTATCTGTAAATTGTGTTAGTACATAATCAGGAAATAAAAGAAGGGAGGTTTTATGTATAAAAATAATGATGAAGCCATTGATCTTGAAGCAAAACGATTACTTGATAATGGTATCTATACCGATCTGGAAAAAGCGTATAGTGAAGCAGAAAAGATAATCACAAAAGTGAGAGTTGAGTTTAAAAAGAAACAGGAAAAACAACAGTTCCGATCTCGGATTAAATCAATCAAGCGTGCACTATCAGATGATGAGTTCAGAAGTAATGTCCCTTATAATCATAGAAATCAGTGGGGTAAATAATGAGTGATGATAAAATACAAAATACATACCTAACAGGTAAAGCCTTTCTGGGGGATAGAAGCAGGGCCGAAATAAAGAAAACACTTGAGCAAAAAATCGCAGGAGCACAAAATAAATTAAATTTTCTTAAAGCAAAAGAGAAAAAAGACAGCAAAGAAGAAAATACACGACAAAAAATAATTCTGGGTGCAGAGGTTGCCAAGGTTTTAAACTGTGATATTAGTGAGGTAGATAAACAATTACTATTTGGTTTGTTGTTGGAGGTTCCATCCTTACATACACATGATATCGAACGGTATAAAATAAATGGAAAAATCTACATCGAAAGAGTCCTCAAAAAATTCAGACCATAAAATCAATTCACGTCCGAACAGCTCCACGGCTTAAAACTTGTTTTAGGCTGGGGAGCTGTTGACCAAGCCTCAGAGGGCGCGGTAGTCAATTTTTACTGCCATCCGTGGCAATAAATTACAACCAAACTCAGATGGCAAAGTCTTCAAGAGCTTTACCACCTTCTAGTGCGGCAGCAATCGCTTTTGGTGTACGACCTTGACCCGTCCACGTCTTTTCATCACCATTTTCGTCAATGTACTTGTATTTAGCAGGGCGAGGAACACGAACAGCAGCCGGACGGGAAGATTTAGGATTGCCCAGCAGTTCAGATGGATCAATACCATCTTCAAGCAGTTGTGCACGAAGCGCTTCAATTTTGGCCTGACGTTCAGCATTTTGTTGCAGTGCAAGTGATTCTTCTTGGCGTCTGTCTTCAACAATAGCAGTTAATTTTCCCAGCATCTCTTCCAGAGTAGCCAGATCTGTTTCTCGTGCCTGAGCGCGAAGGGTACGGATGTTATTAAGTGCTTTAATAGCTTCAGTCATTATCTTTTATCCTGAATGTTTAAGGTCATGAGCAGGATAACATACAAAAGATGATAATGGATAAAATTACTACTCTTAAAATTTTTTATTAAGTGTTTTTTATGGATTATATCTTAACCAACCTTGACCTCTCTTTTATTTTTGTTAATTGATATGTACGTGAAACAAAAAGGACGATGAAAATGAAAAAACAAAATAAGAAAGGCTTCTCATTACTGGAACTCATTTTAGTGTTGAGTGTAGGTAGTATGATGGCATTTATAAAATTTCAGGATATGAAAACTAATCAAGAAAATATGATAGCTGATACTGTTGGACATCAGATAAAGCAAATAGGAGAGGCTGTAAATCGCTATATCAGTATCCACTATGACAAACTATCAACACTTTCGTCAAGTAGCAGTCAGTCAAATGATCCGGGGCCAAGAAAATGTACATCTAACGGCTGCGAAATCACATATCAAACATTAGTAAATGAAGGGCTTCTACCTGTAGCCTATACAGGCATTAACATTCAAAAGTCATCTTACAAAATAGTATTAAAACGTGCAGGGACTGCTCCCAATTTTGTTATCAATGGTCTTATTACAACAACCTCACCTTGGCTGGATGGTGGGAAATATCGTTATGATTTGTTAGGAAAGGCTATGCAGGTAGCGGGTATTGATAGCGGAATGACGCAATCAGCAGCTTTAGTATCAGGTCTACAGGGCGCATGGACCGAGACATCATCAGCTTTTAATAATATTACTGCAGCGGGTCTACTGGCGTATCGTGTTGGATACGATTCTTCTATGTACTCAGTGTATTTGCGTCGTGATGGCACATTACCTATGACAGGTAATTTAAACATGGCTAATCAGGACATAAATAATGCCAGAAATATAACGGCAGCAGGAACCACAACTACGGAGGTATTACGAACTAGCGGGGCAGCGGTGATAGGCTCAGCATTAGACGTTGGCGGTGTGGCAACATTAAACTCTGATTTGATTGTAGCGGGTAATGGCCAAGTCAATGGATATTTAAATTCTAATAATAGCGTATCAGGAACAACCATAACGTCCAGAGGTGATACCTATACTAATAACTGGTTCAGAACTATGGGAGATGGAGGAATTTATTTCCAAAAATATGGTGGTGGATGGAATATGACAGACTCCAATACTATAACAGCATATAATGGTAAAAATATTCAGACTTCAGCAGGATTATATGGCGGATACGTTAAATCAACCGGGAATATAGATGCTACTGGAACAGTTAACGCTGGATATGTATGGGCATCAGGAAACCTTAACTCTAACTACGTACACTCTAACGGCAATATTGATGCAGTCGGACAAGTTTATGGTGCTGGTGGGGTTGTGTCAGGTGGTAGAACAACAGTTGGAGAATATCTTCAACTAAATGGAGTGGCCTATGCTGGAAATGGATGTTTTCCTAATGGTTTACAAGGTCGAGCAGTTGATGGTTCTATATTATCTTGTACTAATGGTGTGTGGAAAGAAGGGGGCGGAAGTGTAAATAGGATGTTTATTGTTGTTGAAGGAAAGTGTTATGTTCCAAATAAAGATACCGGAGGTTGTTCTTGTCCAAACGATCCTAATCGTCTAAAACAAATAGAAGTGTCAAGATATAAAGGAAATGAATGTAATAATGGTGGAAGTAACTGTAGAGAGCCAGATAGAAGATTATATACATGTAATTAGGTGACTACCGGCATTACGGATAGTTTATTTTGCCGTGATAGCGAATCACCTACGACTGGTAATTTAAACATAGATAATCAGGGTGCAAATAATTTCAGAAATATAATGGAAGAAGTTGCAACCATTTCATGGATATTACATTTGACTGTTAGGTTAATGGAGTGCTCAATTAAATAACGCTGTTTCAGGTGAAACGATATCATCTCAGTGGGAATCAAAAAATGGTTTTAATTAAGTGCTAGTGAATATTTTTAACTCAATGGCGTTGCTGTCAGTGACGTAGGTCGTTCACCGAATGGTTTATAGGGAAGAACCAGTGGGGGACAACTTTTATCCTGCGTTAATAGCGTGTGGCAAGGAACAGGAAGTGGATTCTTTAAAACGCCACTTCCTCAGACCGTACAGTGTACTTCCCGAAATAGCTCAGGTAATGGAAGACGAATCTATATGGCTAAAATAGATGAATCAGGTCAGCTATATACTCAAATATCTTCAAGCTTTGGTGTTGATACAGGTTGGGCAAAAGGTACTCTCAATGTATTTGTTGATTTTAAGGGGAGGGGGGGTTAAAACAAGTAGATTAGATAGCTTATATCGAATGCCTCTATACCACAGAACCTAATTACATCAATATATAAACAGGATGGACTAAATAATAATTTGTTGATTTGTGTTGAATACTAATTAGTATCAGTCGAGGGTAATAATTAACATGGATAATGTTATTTTTATTCTGAGGGTAAATGTTGTGGCTAATTAATTAATACATTATAATATTAGAACTTAACAAGTTAAGTATGGAGGGGAATAGTATGGTTTCTTGGAAGCAACTTATAGAGAGTTTGGATAAGCATCTTGATCATGAAGATATAGATGAAATGCGATTATTAATCTATGGTTCAACCGAACGAAGAATCAATTCTCTCAAAAGAGAATTTGACAATCTTAACACGGGATCTTTTGACAATGAAAAATACGATGTTGATATCGATGGTTATAAAGATCACTTGATAGATTTAATGGTAAACGCCAATAATATAAAGTCTCTTGCGGATGAGTTAAGTATTATGGCATTGTTTAAGAGTGTCGAGTTGAAAATATCAAGAGTAATCGATAATAAATTTAAAGATAATGGTAAAAGGACTTTTTATGGAAAACTAAAATTTATAAGTGGCGATGACGATGTTGATAAATTGGACGGTTATATAGCATATAATGAATTAAGGCTTATAAATAACGCTCTCAAACATGAGGGTATGGTGTCAAAAGAACTTGCGACTGCATATCCTTTATGGATTGAAGGTGAGAAATTAGAGCATCTTGATACTACATATGCTCGCCTTCTTCCTCATGTAAAGTATTTTGTTAGCGAAACGGTATCTAAGATATATTATTTATCAGCATAACAGTACCACCTCTTCTGATAAATTTCCATTTTCAACGTAAAAATCAAAATTATAAAACAAGCCACTTCTAGTAACGGAAATGGCTTTAAACTATTTTTAGTTAGCCACAGGATGTTTTTTTTCATCTATTTCTTTGATGAAACGCCAACAACCTGATAGAAATGGCTCTAAGTCATCCCAATATCTATTTACAAGAGTTTTGTCTGTATTAAAATCAACAGAATGAACGAGGGATTGTATATTGTTTATAGACAGCAGGGTTTCTTCATTAGTTCTGCCATATCTTTCAACTAAAAGTTTGACACTATCGGTAATATAATTATTTTTATTTAGAAATTGAGCGATAAAGGCTGTGTTTTTCGCAAGTGAATTATTCCAGCTAGCATTCATGCATTTCATTGTTTCCTTCGCAGTTGTCTCCAAAAAAACTCTCAGCATGACAATGCAGCTTATAGGCTCATCTAATGAACTCAAATTGCACAATTCTACAAAAATATGATATTCCTTATTGCGATACTTAGGAATATCGACTGTATTTCGTCCCCAATCAACAAAGATATCTCTGTTTCGTGGTAGATCAGTTATAGGTCGTGTTTTTGGCCTAACAGGTTTAATTGGCTTTATTGGTCTTACTGTAGCAGGTCCGGTGTTAGCACCAGCGTTAGTTGCTTTATCAGCTCCTGTCCCACCGGAAATGCCTTTATTATCACCTTTCACTGGGTTTTGAGGTGTATCTTTTTTCTTATTATAATATCGCTGTTTTATGATTGATCTATAATTATCAGCTATAGGCTGTAAACGATCTCTCACTGCAAGAAAAAGAGAACTATCAGTACGTAATCCAGTTTTAGCAGTATTCCAAGGCAGCAAAGCCGCGTCTTTTGATACAAATTTTACCCAACAAACATAACCGTTATATTCTGAGTGCCACTTAGTTTTCCAGCCATGCGACTTCTCTGTACTTGCAGATACTATGACCCTGTCATTGCAGGAAAAGTATATACCAAAATAATCTGTTAATTTTCTATTATTTGCAAGACTATAATTATCTTCACCGGGGAATGTATATTCATTATGAATCCCTGTTTCGATAATAACGTCTACCCCATCAAATTTTATTACTTCTTGTGTTGGTGGAAACTCACATTTTGTTCTTAAACTAGGAGCTACACTCTTAATCGTTTCTCTAATATTATTCTTGACATGATGAAGAACTATTTTAAATCCTTTCCTAACATATATAGCGTATCTCAAAGAAAATTCACTTACAGCATTAGTAAACCATCTGTTATTGTGAAGATCATTTTTTATTTCATTTTTTAAATTTGAAACATTAAATAATGACTTCCTTCTACTCTTTGTAGGAATAACATCAGCATATACCGGATCTTCCTTCCCACCTCCGATCCCACGATTATTGAACCTCGACTTGAAACCTTCAATACCATCATCAACATAAAAAGAGAAATCAGTACCCATTTTTAGCAATGAACGTTTTAAACCTATTCCATAAAGTCCAATACCATACTCATGCTGAGATGGTTTATTCGTATATAATGCTCTTTTAGTAAGAGTTTCTCTATCAATGCCAGCACAATTATCAAGAACTCGAATACTATCCTCATCTATTCTTATGCAAACATAGAATCCATCATAAGTTAGGGGTAAATTATCTTTTCCCCTATTACATTTATTTTCTATTAACCAGTCTCTTGCCGCATCGATAGAGTTATCTACCAAATCAAATATTGCTTCTAAGGTCGTCACATCTTTTGTCAGGGCCTCTTCCATAAAAGTGGCGCTAACACCGGTGTCTATTGACAAACGTTCTATTATATTACTTTCCATGTTTCTAACCTACCTTAATAGCATTCGTTTCAATATTATTTAATGCTTCATAAATTTCCCCCATGATATGTTTTGACATTAATGGGGATACACTATTCCCAATCATTCTAAAGCTGTGCCATTTAGTATGATGGAAAACAAACCAATCTGGAAACCCCTGAAGACGGGCTGCTTCTCGAACAGTAATTACTCTTCCTTCTTCCGGATGTAAAGGGCGTACAGCCTGATGACTTCCCTTATCACTTCCAGTTCCAGCCCTCAATGTTGGACATAATCCATCCCATAAAAGACATTTTGATTTACTAACGGGATCAACCATCCCCGGTACTATCGAAGAATATCTTGCTTTAACTTTTGGAGAGTGAAGCGTATTAAAAAAACCACTTATCTCACCTATCTTCAATTTATCTATAGCATTTTTCCACCCCATATTAGCAGGGGGAAGAGCTCTCATTTCTTTTGCATATTTTGATAAATTTTCAACATTTACATCTTTATATTTATGCCAACCGAAATCAGATATATCATTGTTCTTTGATTTCATCAGTGGCGCGGGAAGATCACTTATCGCATCCCTGACAGTATTTCTCTCATAATTACCAGATTTGAGTGTCTCACTATTTAATCCACATGCAAACTCTTCAGGAATAAATCCTATAACCACAACTCTACGTCTTCTCGTTGGAGCTCCAAAGTCAGAAGCATCAATGATCATAGGGTCTAAGACTTGATAGTCAGCGTCCAGTGTCTTTAGCGCTGACTTTAATTCATATACGTTTTTCTCATCCATTAAACCTTCAACATTTTCCATAATGAAAAATTTAGGTTTTATTATGTTAACTGTCCTAAAAAAATGCCTCAGTAGTGAACGCCGGGGATCATTAACATCAGAATGTCCCATCCGACTGTAGCCTTGACATGGAGGGCCACCTATTATTCCATCAATTTTCTGGGACGATATTATTGAGTTCCATTCAGACTCCCCTAATAAAGAAATATCACCATTTATAATATTAGTATTTGGAAAATTTTTGGCATAAGCTGACTGCAAAGTAGCATCTATATCAACAGCAGCAATAACATCAAAACCTGCTAACTTGGCTCCAAGTCCGAAACCACCACATCCGCAAAAAAGATCTATGACTACGGGTGCTTTGCTCATAACTTTCCTATAAAGATCCGTTTGATAGGGCATTTCAATACTTCCTCTTATACAACGCCCCTGATATTGAGTGATATTTTAGCAACTTTCTAAACTTAATGAAATGATGGACTGTACTCAACCCTGAATTAAAAAATCATTCAAAATCAAAGGGTAGTGTGTTTTTTTGTGTTGTGATATACAAATAATCAGCTCACAGCTGAACCATGAGACGTCTTTCATCCAAATGCTCCGCCTCATAAATGTATGCGGCTTGGACGGTATTTCGTTCCTGATGACCCATCTGAAGCTCAACAGCATCCCTTGACCATAATCTTGATCCGATCAGGCCATTGTTCCAAACCCTTACCCACGAACTTCTGTTTTGGTGCCGTAGCTCATTTTGCGAAGGGCTTTGTTGATGGTATATACAGACAGAACAGCTAAACATGGGCAAGACAATACCCCGACCACTCATCCATCAAAGCCACACGCTTAGGCCATAACGTCCCACGTTGATATGCTGCTTCGGCCTTATCTGCCAACTGGTGCGCCAAAGCATGTTCAATGACCTCACGTTGATGGTCTGTGGTTTCACCAGCCCAATCACGAAATGTTGAACGGAAGCCATGTTGTGTTAAGCCACTATGCCCCATTCGTTTCAATACAGCCAGCAATGACATATCTGATAGCTGTCCTCCACGCGGGGCAGGAAACACAAGGTTATTGTCCTTGAAGCGTGGTAAATCCTTTAACAGGGCAATGGCAGCATCAGGCAGTGGAACCCTATGTTCTTTGCTGGCTTTCATTCTGCTGGCAGGGATGGTCCAAGTTTTGTTCTTCAGATCTATTTCTGACCATTCAGCGCCGCGGACTTCACCAGAGCGCGAAACTGTCAGTATTGAAAACTCAAGTGCTCGCGCTGAAATGCCTACTCGTTTACGTAGTTCGGTCATGAACGAGCCGATCTCGTTGTAGGGTAATGCAGCATGATGTTTTTGGGTCTGAACTTTGCTTGGCATTGGCAGGAGGGGCTTAAGCATACCTTTCCATGCTGCTGGGTTATCACCTTCAAAATATTCTTTCGCTTTTGCGTAATCGATGATCGCTTCAATGCGACCGCGAAGACGGCTGGCAGTTTCGTTTTTTGTTAACCAGATTGGTTCAAGTATCGCTAATAGGTCAGTCTTTGTAATCTCAGCGATGGGTTTTTGACCAATAACAGGATAAGCATACGTTTCCAGTGTGGACCGCCATTGAGCAATGTGTTTCTGGTTCTTTAGCTCATTGGTCTTAATTGCGATAACGTCTTTAGCACAGCTAGCAAAGGATTTGTTCTTGTGCGCCAGACGTTCCTGATGCGCTTTATGGGCGTGCTTTTCGGCAAGGGGATCAATGCCATTACGGATTTGTTTACGCAGCTCACGAGCTTTGTCACGCGCTTCTGCTAATGAAACTTCGGGGTAGGGGCCAAGACCCATGTTTAAACGTCTCGGAACTGTTCTACCTAGCGCGTTAACTCTTACCCCCATAGCAACGCAAAGCACCCATGAACGCGACTGGCCTCTGTTTCGAAGATACAGGCCGTCAACGCCACCGACGGCAACAGAGCCTTCTTTTTTTAACTTAGCAACTGCGAGTCCGGTGAGTTCTTTGGCTTTTTTCGGCATAGTAAAATCCTGTCATACAAACCGCCATGCATAAGGTACTGCATAAAATGTCAGATTTTTTCGGATGTAGCAAGACGTCCTCGAACAATCTATTTTGACAACATATTGTTTATTAATGGTAAAAATGGACTATTTCTGACATTCTCGGACATTAATTTGGCGGACTACGCTTCCGCCAAATAAAAGAAGGGGTTACCGAAAGGTAACCCCTTCTTGCTTTGGGCGGTTGTATACTGTTGGTATCTTTTCAATATTATGAAGCCTACTACCGGGCTTTTGAGTGTGAATTTTCCTGTCCTTGCTCGTTCAAAACTGGCGTGGTTTTTATCTTTCGAACATAAGCCAGAAGCTGGTTTTCTGTTTTATCGCCTAAGAAACGTTATTTCTCCCGGCTACTGCTTTCGTAATTCGAAACTCTTTTGACTTTAGTATCGTGAAATGTACATCCACTGTGCACCAGTTGTATGGCGAAGCGCAGACGTGATGACCATTCTTGTAATCTGCTTCGTGTCGGTTTTGTTCTCCTCAATAATCGTACCTGTCAGCACGATTCTTACTTCTCCTTGTACACAAATCAAAATTCGCTAAAGGTTGCCTTACTTTTTATTAAATGATATTAATTATCATTATCATTGACGAATAATTATAATAATAAGAATACCTGGGAAGGGTGTGAGCTTAACGAACAACCACTTTAAAGTTAGGCATTTATTAGGGAATGGGTATGAGAATTAACAAGATCCTCTGGCCGCTAACCGCGATCCTTGTAGGGTTGAATAGTCAAGTATCAGCAGCCAAATCCACCGATGATAGCGGCGAGACCATGGTGATAGAAGCTACTGCTGAGCAGGTACTAAAACAACAACCTGGCGTATCGATTATTACCAGCGAAGATATTAAAAAGAACCCTCCGGTCAACGACCTTTCCGATATTATTCGCAAGATGCCAGGGGTAAATCTGACCGGTAATAGCGCATCGGGAACACGCGGTAATAACCGGCAAATTGACATTCGTGGCATGGGGCCGGAAAACACCTTAATTTTGATTGATGGTGTACCAGTGACGTCGCGCAACTCTGTGCGCTATAGCTGGCGTGGGGAACGCGATACCCGCGGTGACACCAACTGGGTACCGCCGGAACAAGTCGAACGCATTGAGGTGATTCGCGGCCCTGCGGCGGCGCGCTACGGTTCGGGTGCTGCGGGTGGGGTGGTGAACATCATTACCAAACGTCCCACCAACGACTGGCATGGTTCCCTGTCGTTATACACCAATCAGCCGGAAAGCAGCGATGAAGGTGCCACGCGTCGTGCCAACTTTAATCTCAGCGGGCCGCTGGTCGGCGATGTGCTGACTATGCGCTTGTATGGCAATCTGAATAAAACCGATGCCGACAGTTGGGATATTAACTCCGCAGCCGGAACTAAAAATGCGGCTGGGCACGAAGGGGTACGTAATAAAGATATTAACGGTGTGGTATCGTGGAAATTAAATCCGCAGCAAATCCTTGATTTTGAGGCTGGATATAGCCGGCAGGGAAATATTTATGCTGGCGATACGCAAAACAGCTCTTCTAATGCGGTTACCGAAAACCTCGCCAAATCCGGGGAAGAGACGAATCGCCTGTACCGTCAGAATTACGGCATTACGCATAACGGTATTTGGGACTGGGGACAAAGCCGCTTTGGTGTCTATTACGAAAAAACCAATAATACCCGTATGGATGAAGGGTTATCCGGTGGTGGTGAAGGGCGCATTTCGGCGGATCAGAGGTTCACTACCAACCGTCTCAACTCCTGGCGAACCAGCGGGGAACTCAATATTCCGCTGAATTTGCTGGTTGATCAGACGGTTACCGTTGGTGCGGAGTGGAGCCGCGATAGACTCGAAGATCCTTCTTCTACTGGCTTAACGGTGAGCGATAGTAATATCGGTGGTATTTCTGGCTCGGCTGCGGAACGCAGCAGTAAAAACCATTCCCAAATCAGCGCGCTATATATTGAAGATAATATTGAGCCTGTTGCCGGCACGAATATTATTCCCGGCCTGCGCTTTGATTATCTCAACGATTCCGGCGGTAACTTCAGTCCCAGTCTGAACCTCTCGCAGGAATTAGGTGATTACTTCAAAGTCAAAGCGGGGATTGCGAGAACCTTCAAAGCACCAAACCTTTATCAATCCAGCGAAGGTTATCTGCTCTACTCGAAAGGCAATGGTTGCCCAAAAGATATTACGTCCGGCGGTTGTTATCTGATTGGTAATAAAGATCTCGATCCGGAAATCAGTATTAACAAAGAAATCGGTCTGGAGTTCGCCTGGGAAGATTACCACGCCAGCGTGACCTACTTCCGCAATGATTACCAGAATAAGATCGTGGCCGGGGATAACATTATTGGGCAATCCTCATCCGGCGCATATATCCTCCAGTGGCAGAATGGCGGGAAAGCGCTGGTTGACGGTATCGAAGCCAGCATGGCGATCCCACTGGTGAAAGATCGTCTGAGCTGGAATACAAATGCCACTTATATGATCACGTCGGAACAAAAAGATACCGGTAACCCGCTTTCGGTCATCCCGAAATATACTATTAATAACTCTTTAGACTGGACTATCACTCAGGCGTTCTCTGCCAGCGTTAACTGGACATTATACGGCAGACAAAAACCGCGTACCCATGCGGAATCGCGCAGTGAAGATACTGGTGGTCTGTCAGGCAAAGAGCTGGGGGCTTATTCACTGGTAGGTACCAACTTCAATTACGATATTAATAAAAATCTGCGTCTTAATGTCGGGGTTAGCAATATCTTCGACAAACAGATCTACCGCTCTTCCGAAGGGGCGAATACCTATAACGAGCCTGGCCGGGCTTATTATGCCGGTGTTACTGCGTCATTCTGATCGCATTGTTACAGTCATACTGCCCGCGTATTAGCGGGCAGTGTTTAGCGACTGGATTGATGACAGCCAGGGGTGTTATCCGCATTTTCACCGCTGATATCTAACAGTGCGCTGCGGAAAGAGGCGTTGAACATTGGGCCGTGCCCTTGCCCCGGGAAGTCCCAAAAGGTGGCATTGACACCTTTATCTTTCAGTATGGCGAGAGTGGTATGAATTTTCGTCAGCACCCCGGCAGCATGCGTTTCCTGGTTATCGCCTGGCGCCGCTGACCCTTCCATTATCGTCAGGTGCTTAGCGCAGTTTTGTGAGGGCTTGATCGCCGTGATGCGGTCCAGCAGAGAATCGTTGCCTCTGCCCAATGACGGGCTGGCGCTGTAGTATGCCTGGAAGTAAGAGGATGTCAGCCAGGAATCCAGTACGAACAGTCCGCCGTAGGAGTGTCCCCACAGGCCACGACGCTGTCGATCGATATTTAATCCTTGCTCCGCTTTTGCCGCAATACGTGTTTCAAGTAACTGACGGAAGTCATTGCTACCGCCGCTCTTACGACCCTGGCGACCACTTCTGGCGTTTGTTTTGCCGTTTTCTGTCGCTGCCGGCGTATAGTCGTAGGCCCTGCCATTGAGATCGAAGGGGAGGTTGGTCTGATATCCGACGACCACTATCACCGGTGGTGATTTGTCTGTCAGCTGTTCGAGCAGTTCGTCATTCAGGCGATCCATCACTGCGTTGCCGTCGAGCATATATAAAACAGGGTAGCCTGACGCTGGCGCGGTTTTATTCGGTACTGCCGTCCATACGCGATAATGGCGGGTGCCATCGGCGGAGTCGAACTGGTTGATGCTAAAGCGGTAAAACGCGGAGCCTTTATCGGCGATATTTGGCCCCAGCGGTTGCATATCCGGCTTTGCAAAAGTGTGCGCGCTATAAATGAGAGTGAGGCAAGAAAGAAGAGAAAAAAGCGCCTTGCGTGGGCGTGTCGAACGATACTCGCGGGCATACATCTGATAATTATTCCTTTTCCGCAGGTGACATTTTATTTCTTCATGAGCACATACAGTTGCCTGAAAGTGCTCGCGGGTCAAGCTAACCCTGCAGTAAGCCGAGCCCGTCAATCAGCGCGCCGCGCCACCATGCATAATCGTGGCCGCCGGTATAAATTGCGCAATGGCTGTCAACGCCGGCGTCAAGCAACCGCTGATGGAGTTGCTGAACGTGCGGCACCGTCGAACCCTCCAGAGAGCCCACGCACAGGCGGATACGCACGCCCTGCGGCGGGGCAGAAAGCAGATGCTCGCTCACCCATGAAATATCGCTTTCGCTAAATAGGTTTGGCCGGCTGGCGCCATCTGGCGTCCACCACATTGACGGGGAGTGGCTGAGCGCAAGACCGAAGGTTTCCGGCGCGTGGCGCGCGGCCATCAGCGCGCTGACCCCGCCGAGGCTCTGCCCGGCCAGTACGGTGCGTGAACGATCTGCCCAACGCCGCTGCGGTTGTTCAGCACGGATCGCCGGTAGCAGATGTCTGGCGATATCTTTTATCAGTTCGCTGCGTCCGCCGAGTATTGCAGTCCGTTCGCACTCATCGATGTTATCGATGCCCAGCACGGCCACGGGAACGATACGCCCGTTATTGATGGCGGCATCAATTGCCGCGCATACGCCAAGGTGATCAAACCAGGTTTCGCCATCGGGCAGCACTACCAGGCCGAGAGGCTGTGTGTTATCAACATCAGGAAGATAGAGCCGAATCCGGCGGGATTGCCCGGCGACAATTCGTACTGAGGTAAGCAATTGCCCGGCGTGGGCGCTACCGCTCCATTCGGCCTGGGCGGGAGCCTTATCGAGCGCCAGAACAGATTCCTGCGCACTTCCCCGTACGTTGATGCCTGGCGTCTTGTTTAGTGGATCAGCCTGCCCGGCGAGGGCGGCAAAGCGACCTCCCAAATGAGCAATCGTCTCATTTGACGTACCGGGGGGAATTTCTACCAGCGAATAGGAGCCGCAGTAGCTTGCCGGCAAACGCAGCGTCAGAGTCCAGATACCCGTGTCGGGAATGGCGGTCATCAGCCCCTTTGCCACGTACTCTTTATCCGTCACCCGATTCAACCGCAGATAAACTCCCTGCAGTGGATGTCGGGCGTGCCACAGGAAGGTCACTTCACGCTCATCTTCCACGCCTTCAGCCGGCACAACCAGCGGTATATTCAGCGACTCAGCTTCGCGCCAGAAACGAGAAGGGTTGGTAATGCGGCCCGCGGCCAGCTGGTTGCGCAGGCTGGCGATGGCAGAGGGAGAGGCAGACGGATGTTGTGGCATGTTCAGCATTCTATCTCGTTAAAAAATTTGGATACCAGTATGGAAAACTCAAGCGGCTATTCCCGGAACAGCCGCTTGAGAGCGTGTTGATTAATGTCTTACGCGTGTAATAACTATCCCACGATATCCCCCGTGATGTCGCGTTGGCGATGTGGTTTATTACTGCCGACGCTGTCGTGCCATAAGCGGGTATAGAGGCCGCCCGCGGCTAACAGTTGTTCGTGGGTGCCGTATTCCACCAACTGGCCTTTATCGACAACGGCAATCAGGTCGCAGCGTTGCGCGGTGGTCAGACGGTGCGCCACAATCAGCGCCAGGCGCTTCCCGGTATGTGCTACCTCCGTTAACGAGGACATTAATCGCTCTTCGGACGTACGATCCAGACGCGACGTGGCTTCGTCGAGCAGCAGGATGTGAGCATTTGCCAGTTGGGCACGGGCCAGTGCAATCTGCTGGCGTTGACCCGCGGAAAGATCCGCGCCGCCGTTATTCACCGGCGTACGGAATCCTTGCGGCAGATTTTGCACGGTCTCAAACAGTCCCACACACCGTGAAGCGATCTCAACTTCGGCGTTAGTGCTGGAGGGTCGCGAGTAACGAATATTTTCCGCGATATCTCCGCTAAACAGCACCACATCCTGATCGACCAGCCCAACCTGGCGACGGTAATCGGCAAGCGAGGCATCCTCAATTAGCTTCTCGCCGATGCGGATCCTGCCGCTGGTGGGGGAATATAACCCGGCGATCAGCTTAATCAGCGTCGACTTACCGGCACCGCTGCGACCGACGACCGCGACGACTGTTCCCTCGGGGATAGTCAGGGTAAGCGAGTTTAGCGCCGGTTCAGGGGTATCGGGATAGCTGAACGTTACCTCTTCAAGGTGCAGCGCGCCGGTGGCTGGCTGTGCGGAAGAGGGCTCGACGTTCTCTGTGCCTTCGGTCGTCAGCAGTTCATCAATATGTTTACTGCTGGCTGTCGCTTGTTGCCAGGCGTCGACTATTCCTGATAGCTGCTGCACTGGTCCATAGAATTGCCCCAATAGCAGGAAGAAGGCAGCCAGCACCCCGGCAGTTATCTCACCTTCGGCGACTCGTGACGCGCCAACCAGCAGAACGGCAGCATAGGAAGCCTCAGTGCAGAAGGTCAGGAACGGGAAATAGACGGCAAGGTATTTTTGCGCACGCACGCGGGTAGCGCGGAAGCGGTCTGATAACGCGCGCAGACGGGCGGCCTCCTGCTCCTGCTGGCCGTGCGATTGCACGACGCGCAAGCCGGAGACTTTCTCCTGCAGGGTGCTATTTACTTTACCTATTTCCAGCCGCGCCTGCGCATAAGCGGGGGAGCTCAGGCGACGATAGAGCCAGGTCGCCAGTGCGACTACCGGCACTGCGCTTAATGCCGTCAGTGCCAGAAGCGGGTCGAGCCAGAACATAGCTGCGGCGATGGCAAACATTGTCACCAGGCTGGTGGCCGCACCGGCAAGGCCGTTTTGCAAAAAGCGGGCGAGAGAGTCGACATCAACGGTCATGCGGGTCAGGCGCGAATCGACATGTTTTTCATGCCAGGGCAAGCCAAGACGCAGCATATGACCGAAGCTACGTAAGCGCACCGTATGCTGGACCGACTCCGCAGCCCTGGCGGCGAAGACTGTCTGCAACGAATAACAGCACCAGCTCACAACTACCAGACACAAGGCGAGCAGGACGCAGAGGCCGATAGTCGACATGTCACCTGCGGCGACGCCCAAATCAATGCCGCGCTGCAGCAGTATCAGTACCCCGACGCCTGCCGCGGAATCGATCGCGATCAGAAGGGCTGCGATGACGAACATCCACGCCACCGGCTTCAGCAGTGAGGTAACTTTGCGGCCTTTACCGGCTAACGCTTGCTGTACTGCATTCTCCGGTACGTGGGTCATACGGGCGACAAAGCTTTTGCCATCCCCCTCCAGCGCATCGTTTTGCTCTACAGGTATTGTCGGCCATAATTCGCTGTGCCCACCAGGGGAAGGCGCGAGGAAATCGCCGTCGCCGGTTATAAGGGAGCGGAAGGCCGGACAGCGCGCTTCAAGCTCCGCCTGGGTTCCAATATCCACCACACGGCCTTTATCCAGCACCACAATCCGGCTGGCTAACTGAAGCGTTGAGCGGCGTCGGGCAATCACCAGCAGCATATGTTCCTCGTCGGCATAGCGACCCAGAGCGGTATTGATCTCCGCTTCGGTCCCGGCGTCGACTGCCGAGGTGGTGTCATCGAGGACCAACACCTCTGGCGCAGTTATTAACGCCCGGGCCAGTGCGATTCGCTGCCTCTGCCCGCCGGAAAGATTGGTCCCGCGTTCGGTTAGCCGGGTATCAAAGCCTTTTGGCAAGGCGTTGATAAAACTGCTGGCCCCCGCTGCCGTCGCCGCGCGACGAATATCTTCTATCGTTGCCTGCGGGTGACCGTAGGCGATATTTTCCGCCACCGTACCGGCAAACAGAAAAGCATCTTCAAACACGACGCCCACCCGGCGGCGAAGTGCCTCCAGCTTGAGGTCGCGAAGGTTCTGCCGACCTGAGCGGGTGTTAAGCCATATATCTCCGGCGCTGGGATCGTAAAAACGCGCCAGCAGCATCAGTAGTGTCGATTTTCCGGAACCCGATGCTCCCACCACCGCCACGGTTTCACCGGCATGCAGGGAAAAGGAGACATCGCTAAGGATGCGTCTGCCATTACCGTAATCGAAGCTCATTTTTTCCAGCTCCAGACCGACAACCTGGCCGTTGACTGCCTCAGTCCCGTCCTCCATTTGTGAACGGGTGTCGATCAGGGCAAATACCCGCTCCACGGAAGCCTGGGTTCGCTGGGCAATGACCAGAAACGACGCCAGCACACGAGTCGGCCCGGTCAGCATCGCGAGGAAACTGGCAAACGCCACGAAGGTTCCGAGATCAATCCGTCCGTGCATGACTGACCAGCCGCCGTAGCATAGCAGGACGATTTGCCCAAGAACTGGAAGCGCCAGCATGGTGGCGCCTGGCATTGCTTGCGAGATGGCCGCGCCGATGCGAACACGTACTATCTGCCGTGACTGGCGGTCCAGCCAGCGCGTTTCACGAAGCTCCGCCACGCAGGATTTTACCACAGAGATCTGTGCCAGCACTTCGCGCATATGTTCGGTGAGATTCGCCAGCCGGTCCGAGGCCAGACCGGTTTGTGAGAACACTCGCCGGCGGGCGCGTAGCGCGGTGATGGCCAGGCATGCCAGTACGCAAACGACGATTAGCGTCATTGCTGGTGACATCCACAGCATTACGGCAATTCCGGCGATGTAATAGGTGAATACTGCCAGCGGTACCGGGCACATCTGCAACAGAGTATGCACCTGCTGCAGATCGCTGTTGGTCCGTGAAATCACCAGTCCGGTGCGCAGAGTGTCCTGACCCGCGCCATCCAGTTTCTGAATACTGTCGAAGGCCCGTCCCCGCAGGGTGTGCTGTACCCAGAGCGATAGCTCCCCGGCATAACCGCGGCGCACGTAGTTACCGATGAAATCAAAAAAGGCGATCAGCAGTAGCCCGCAGGCCAGCCACGGCAGGCGGGTAGGATTGCCTGCCAGCGCGTCGTTCACTGCTTGCCGCGTCAATAATGGCGTCAGCGCAGCCAGCAAAATGGTCGATACCGACGCCACTACCACGATGGTGCTAAGTTTCTTACGTTCCCAGCACACGCGACCAAGGCGAACTATCCAGGAGCGCGCAGGGGTGGGAGAGTGAGTCGCAGGCATTAAGCCTCCTCCGTCTGTAAAAAATACGATCCGGAACGGATCGAACTGCAAAAAAAGAGCGCCAGCGCGTTCCGGTCTCGCATCGGTACGGGAGAGTAGATCCGGGATTTGTGCTGGCGCATTATCTTCATGACAGCGTGGTGGCTATCCTTTTTGCGCCATCGCGATCAGGCTTTTCGCCACCTCAGTCGGGCAGGCTTGCGCCGCCATTTCCGCCGCCACCTCTTCAGAGGCGGCACGAAGCGCACGATTTTCAAGGAAGGCATTGATCATGGCGCTCGACAGGCCGCCGTCGCCGGGGATGATCCCGCAGCCGCGATCGACTACGGCGCGGGCATTCACTGGGCGATCGGCGCCTTCACCGAATACGATTTGCGGAATCCCGGTGTGGAGCGCCGTCAGAGTGTTACCAGCGCCGCCATGATGAATAAATCCATCGGCGCCGTTGAGGAAGACACCCATTGGGATCCAGTCGACCAGGCGAACATTTGACGGCAGCGAGCGCAGATCGGATCGCGCATTGGGCGACAGATGCAGGATGATTTCGGCATCGACTTCACTGGCGGAATCCATCACCCAGGAGATCAGGTCAAGACCGTCAACCATCGGTTTGACGGTCCCGAGGCTGACCAGCAGACGTTTACGATCGGGCGTTCTCTCCCACCATTCTTCCCATACCGCGCCGCCGTTGTAGGGGACGTATTGCATAGGAATAACAGGCTCGCCGTCGTTTTGCAGAATGCTCATACTCGGCGGCGTTACGTCGATCCATGCCATATCACGCGGCGCGGCCTCGACCCCGTGTCGGCGATAGGCGTCTGCGAGCGATCGCGTCACGCCTTTGATATGCCAGGGAGTATGGCCGAAGCCGACGGTCTGCATCACGACCGGTATGTTGTATTTGGCGGCAATCAGCGGCCCGACGACCCCAAGTGGAGGGTAGACGATGAGATCGGGTCGCCAGTGTCCGGCGAACTCCACCAGGTGGTCGGCCATCTCTTCGCTGAAGAACGAGAAGTTGCCCATTTTGGTACCGATGTTACTTTCCTTTCGCTGCGCTTCACGGCGGCGATAGTCGGCTTCAGAATCAAAACCGGGAGCGGCGTCAAACACCACCAGCCCAGCCTCTGCCGCTTTCTGGGCGAATTTTCCTCCGCTGGCGATCAACACTTCGTGGCCGTTTACGCGAAAAGCCTGTGCCAGAGACAACACCGGATACAGCAGCCCATAGAGAGGCGGGCCTACAAACAGAATACGCATGAGAAAATCCTTCTCCGCTTGACGAATTAAATCAGGAAGTCGACGCAGTCATGTGCCAGTCAGCAGGTCGTTAATTTTCGTTAAACCTGCTTTGCCAGATGCTGCGCCATTTTTGAGTTTCTCCAGCGTTACGCACGGCCCTGCCGACGACTATCTCGCAGCAGGCTATTCCGTGACGTACGCTGGAGAATCGGGAACTCCGTGTCCCGACTTCCATTAACGCTTGAGCGCCTTTGTCCTGTTGAACAGTCAAAACAGCGCCGTACTGCCACGACGCAGTGTTCTGACGCATTTGTGCTGTGTGAGACCAGTCAACAAATCTGGAGATGTCCTTGATTCCTTAGACACACGGTTTGCATCATCCTGACGGAGTCGCCTTCGTTGGTCGGTAAGTGGAAAAAACGTCGTTGTTCAGGCGATGTTTGTTCCCTTACAGCCTCTGTATACCTTGCCAGATAAACCACAAACGCAAATGCTAATGATAATCATTACTAATATCATTTGAAGATTGCAACAATAATTTAGATCATTGATGAAATGGGAAACGCTTATCGGAAAAATCGTAGGTGGGTTTGAGGAGAGGAGACTGGCACGAAGCGCTGACCCGCTGCGGCCTGAGAAGAGGCTGAAGCGGTTACCGGTAACCTCAATGGCTGGTTTCAGGACATGACCTTTCGAGGCATCCGTTATGCAGGTGCAGCGGCATAATAATCTGGGTAGAAAACATCATAGGGTATCGCTAAAGATTTACCGTTGATCGTTCTTTGTATTTATGTAGAAAATTGTTGTGATAATTGTTGCGTAATTGATAGTGGCAACCATTACTACTCATGTGAACGACCAGCCATTGGTTGGAAGATAATCATCTGTATCATTCCAACTTTTTCCTGTTGGGGGATTGAATGTTTCTTTACCACATACACTCTTGGTCGATAGCTACTATGCCACGTGAGTTACATCGTGCCGATTGTTGGTACTTGTTAAGACAAGATCTAAATAACTTCACTCTGCTGGGGTCGTTCAAAGACTCTGCGGCAGCACTTAAAAAATCCCATGAAGTAGTAAGCAATAGAGTTATTCAATGCCCGTTTTGCAGCGAATAATGACTACAGCGCGATGGATAAGGCGGGTAAGTCCCGCAAAAAGTAACGGTGACCACATAGCCTGCTCATTGAGTGGGCTTTTTAATGACGGGTTTCTGCTGTAGATGAATAAGCGACTTTATGGCAAAGCTTCGGCAAGTTATGTATGGCTCAATCAGGGCACGTTTCACCCTCTGCATTGATAGTTCTCTCGTAGAATGGAGGTTGTTATTCAGATAAGTGGATGTTAGTTAATAATTATTTATATTCGTTGTTCTGTTCATCTTAGTCGCTATATATCCGAAAAACCAATAATAAAAGGTTACTTAATTTTGCGTCTATACTCACTAAGCCTTACAGATGTTCATATTCATTGATATGTAACATGCCAGTAAGACGTTGTGTGTTTGACTGATTTACCATCAAACTTTTGGCTGAATATCCTCACGAGGGAAATACAACTATGTCATTTGTAAAAACTAAAGATGGTGTAAACATTTTTTATAAAGACTGGGGAGCAAAAGAAGCTCAACCGATAGTATTTCATCATGGCTGGCCATTGAGTGCGGATGACTGGGATAACCAGATGTTATTCTTTCTGAATCAAGGCTATCGTGTTATTGCAATTGATCGTCGTGGCCATGGGCGCTCAGACCAGGTTAGCGAAGGTCATGATATGGACCACTATGCTGCAGACGTTTCTGCCGTTGTGGAGCATCTGGATCTTCGTAACGCTGTGCATGTTGGTCACTCCACTGGAGGCGGTCAGGTGGCTCGATATGTTGCCCAATATGGACAACCGCAAGGGCGTGTCGCTAAAGCCGTGCTGATAAGCGCTGTGCCGCCACTTATGGTAAAAACTGAAGATAACCCTGGTGGGACGCCCGTCAGCGTTTTCGATGAGTTCCGTCAGGCTCTTGCCACAAATCGCGCTCAGTTCTATCTTGACGTGGCGTCCGGGCCCTTTTATGGGTTCAACCGGGAGGGGGTTGAGGCTTCAGATGGAACCATCCAAAACTGGTGGCGACAGGGCATGATGGGGAGCGCAAAAGCACACTATGAGGGTATTAAAGCATTTTCTGAAACCGATCAGACTGATGATTTGAAATCCATTACGGTGCCTGTTTTGGTCATGCAGGGAGATGATGACCAGGTTGTCCCTTATAAAAATGCCGCACTTTTACAGGATAAATTGCTCGTTAATAGCATTCTGAAAATATATCCGGGTTATCCACATGGTATGCATACCTCTCATGCAGATGTAATTAATAAAGATCTGCTGCAATTTATTCAGTCCTGAAAATATTCTGAAGCTGGGGTTATTTTTTCTCGGCTTCAGAATATGCATGGTATTTTCATGTTACGCTTTAATTTTTAGCTATGCATGTTATGCACTAATTAGTGCTGAAATTAGTCATCGATTTTGCTATGTTACGTGGCAGATATACGAGTAAATCCTGAAAATAAGAATGCTATCAGCCAAATACGTAATATGAAAATATAAGGAACTGAAATGGCGACAATAAAGGATGTTGCATTGCTGGCGAAAGTCTCAACAGCAACAGTTTCACGTGTTATCAATCAAACCGCATGGGTCGAACCCGTGACGCGTGAGCGTGTGGAAAAGGCCATGCGTGAACTCAATTACCACCGTAATGCCGCAGCGATTGCACTGGCCAAACGTAGTGGTGACATGCTTGGATTATTAACCGGTAATCTTGCTGATCCCTTTTTCGCTCGCCTTGCGCGTGGTGTGGAGGAAGTTTCACGCAAACAGCAATTTCGTCTGATGGTTTGCAGCGGTGGTCATGATGAAGGAATGGAAAAAGCCGGGCTTGATTTTCTAATTAATCAGGGGTGTGAGGCTATTGTGGTGCATGCCAGTAGATTGTCCGAGAAAGAGCTCCTTCGTTATGCGGCTCATTTCCCGGCGATGGTGATCGTGAACCGTTATATTGCCGGGATGGCCAATCGTTGTGTATGGCTTGAAAATTGTAATGCCGCTAAAACAGCAACACTTCATTTACTGGAAAAAGGGCATCGTTGTATTGCCTGTGTGACAACTGATTTGCCGATTATCGATCGCCGCGAGCGTCTGGAAGGATATCGCCAGGCGATGGCTGAATATGGCATTACCCCGGAAAAAAACTGGGTGATTAGCGTACCTTTTAACGAAGAAGGGGGGGAGCGCGCAGCGCATCAGCTTCTTAACTGCAATATACCTTTCACCGCAGCGGTGACGTTTAACGATGTGATGGCAGCGGGTATCATGCGCATCCTTCATCAGAAAGGGATTAATCTGCCACGTCAGCTTTCTATAGTCGGGTTCGATGATGTGGTAATGGCGCGTTATCTCTATCCGGCACTCACAACGATGCACTACCCGGTTGAGCGCATGGCGCGCTGTGCTTCGCAACTGGCGATACAACTTTTCAAGGGCGCAACTCAGCAGCCCAGCATCAACAAGTTCACTGCAGAACTGGTGATCCGGGATTCTGTTCTTCCTCTCCAGGTCAATGACTAAGCCGTCAAGGATTTCAATTGTGATCTGGTTCAAATTTAGTTATCTCATGTAATCGCTTACATGAAGGCGAATGGACGATCACATCAGGGAAAAGGGGGCTCCTCTACTCTTGAGCGACCTTACAGACAGGAGATCCATTTATGAATGCCTCTCAAAATCAGAAAAAAACACTCTCATTTGGTTTAGCGCTGATACCCATTGCAGCCATGCTGCTATTGCTGATCATTGGTTACGGCATCATGGGATTACGCATTGAACCCCTGCTGCTCTGTTCTGCTGCTGTAGCCGCAGGTATTGCATGGTGGCAGGGCTATACCTGGGAAGACATCATCAGTTCGGTGGTTGATAAACTCGCTAAAGCGATGCCGGTCATCATGATTTTGATCTGCGTTGGCGGGCTAATCGGAACATGGATGTTCAGTGGAACCATACCCTATATGGTGTACTGGGGACTTAAATTAATAAGCCCTGAATACATTCTGATCGCCGCATTCTTTTTGACCAGTGTGGTGTCCGTATGTACCGGAACATCATGGGGTTCAGCAGGAACGGTGGGGGTTGCGCTCATGGGCGTAGCTGCGGGACTGGATGTGTCTCTTGCCGCAGCGGCAGGAGCTGTTGTTTCTGGTGCTTACTTTGGCGATAAAATATCGCCTCTGTCTGATTCCACCAACTTTGCTGCGATTGTCGCTGATACGACTCTGTTCGAACATATTCAGCATCTGTTGTGGACAACTATCCCTTGTTTCCTGCTTGCCGCTGTGGTTTATCTGATTGCCGGCCATAGCAGTATGCTCGGTGAGGTCGCTACGCCACAGCGCGTCACCGATATCGTGAACTCCCTTGAGACTTTATATCACTTTAATATTGTTCTGATTTTGCCACCTGTCATTGTTTTATACGGGGCGATTCGCAAGAAACCTGTTATTCCTTTGATGCTGAGCGCATGCGTGCTGGCTCTGATTCTGGGTGTGATGATGCAGGGACTGAGCATCAAGCAAGGACTGGATGCCTTTATTGATGGATTCAAAATCGAGATGTTCCCGACCGGAGCTGAAGGGATCGTTGCTGATGTCCCACGCCTACTGAATCGTGGTGGCATGTTCTCAATGATGAGCACTATCCTTCTTGTCTTTTGTGCCTTTTCTTTTGCCGGTGCCTTAACACTGACGGGGGCGCTCAACATCATTATCAACCGATTACTGACGATTATTCATAGTGTTGGTCAACTGATCGCCGCGACCATAGCAACCACTATTCTGGTTACAGGGGCAACCAGCGACGGCAAACTGGCGCTTCTGGTTCCCGCTGAACTGTTCAAAGATGCCTACCGGCGCATGGGGCTGGATACCAAAAATCTTTCAAGGACAATTGAAGACGCAGGAACCGTCATTGAGCCTCTGTTGCCATGGACATCTGCAGGGGTATATATGGCCACTACATTAGGTGTCAGTACGCTGGATTTGCTGCCCTGGGCTGTGCAGTGCTATTCAGCCATCTTTTTTGCTTTGATTTATGGCTTCACTGGAATCGGTATTGCCAGGCTATCCCCCATGCCTGGAAAAGAGAAGACGACTGTGGCTGTAGAATAGGAAGGGACAATAATGGATTTTAATAAGATTATCGATCGCCACAATACAGGCTCGCTGAAATGGGATTTTATTGCGCGCTATTTTGGCGAGGATACAAATGAACTGTTGCCGATGTGGGTTTCTGATTTTGACTTTACCTGCCCGGAAGCTGTTCAGCATGCTTTATCCCAAAGAATTGAACACGGTATTTTCGGTTACAGTGAACGCCCGCAAACGTACTATGATTCCCTCATTTCATGGTTCTCGACACGGCACCAACTGAAGCTGCAGCAAGAATGGATCTGCAGTATTGAAGGCGTGGTTCCTGGGTTATCTTTACTGGTGCAAATGCTGAGTCATCCTGGGGAAGGGGTGGTGGTTCAGGGGCCTTATTATGGTTCATTTTCCAAAATAATATCTCTAAATGGCAGGCGGTTACTGGAGAATCCGTTACATGAGGATGCGGAAACGGGTTACAAAATGGATCTCATTCACCTGGAAATGTTATTTCGTACTGAACGCCCTCCATTGATGATTTTGTGTAATCCTCATAACCCTACCGGGCGTTGTTGGTCTGCCCAGGAACTGGAGCAACTACTCCAGTTGTGTGAGACCTATAATGTCACGTTACTCTCGGATGAAATATGGGCCGATCTGTTACTTCCTGGGGAACGATTCACCTCGGTTTTACATCTGGGAGAACGCTGGCATTCGCGAGTGATATCTGCAACTTCCGCCAGTAAGACGTTTGGTTTATCAACTTTACGCATAGCAAACTTTCTCATCCCGGCCCAGGGATTACGCGAACAATTTTTACGCCGTCTGGATGCTCATGGACTGGATGTTTTCAATGCGCTTTCTATCGAGGCGAGTACCGCAGCCTGGCAACATGGTGCTTGCTGGCTGGACGAGTTACTGGGTTATCTGGCAGAAAATCGCCGATGGTTTGTTACACAGGTTAATGAATATCTCCCATGGGCACGTATTGTCCCCGCCCAGGGTACTTATCTGCTGTGGATAGATTGCAAAGAACTGGGACTAGATGATGAACAGCTCAAATGGGTAATGGTTGATGTTGCAGGCATTGCACCGTCTATGGGCAATGGCTTTGGGTCGGCCGGCAACGGTTTTATCCGCCTGAACCTGGGGTGTCCACGCGCATATCTCGAAAAAGCGCTAGAGGGGTTGAAGCGTATTGCATACATGCCTTCAAAGAAAGGGCATCCCATCCGTTAATCCAGAATGATAATGCTTTTATTCTTCTGCATACCCGTTGAAGTCTTTAACGTAAGGCCTGGCGGGGACTCTCGATATTGAGTCTGTATATACCGGCAAGGGGGAAGATAATCTCCCTTGCCGATAAAGCCCCGTTTTTATTACCCACTGATTTTCACCCTTTAATAGCCTCAGCCGTTGAACTTCGTCGCCCTTAGGCGATAGATACCCGTTTTAATAACAGAAGTTACAGCACCTCGGATGCATTTTCTGATTGCTATTGTGGCTTCGTTTTATGAGTTAGTGACGGGTAGAACATTACGAATTTTGATTGTTAGCGGTTGTGGTATTGATTACTTTTATGGCCTGAGTTTTACGCCACGTCATTTATTGCTTATTAACGTTTGCCCTTACACTTTCTGTTGTTTAGTGGAAAATCTTTTTCATAAAAAATATACATTGCTTTTATTTTCATTGATTTTAATCATTATTTATTCTCTTCATTGTAAAAATTCCATTGTTTTTCACTCCCTCGGAATATGTTACCAGCGCTGAAGCAATCCGCAGGCAGAATATCCTGGTTTGCAGTGTAATTATCTATTAACAATCAGCAGAAAATTCTTATTTTTTACTAGGAAATAGATCTTCGATCTGTAAATTTGATCAAAGATCATATATTGCTCTATTATGCGTATGAAAATGACATGTACGATAAATACTACACAGCAATATAAAGAGGGATGAACTTATGGCTGACAGCTTTCAGAGTGAGGTGCCTAAGGCACGTATCAATTTAAAACTTGATCTGCATACCGGTGGGGCGAGCAAGAAAACTGAGTTGCCGTTGAAATTACTGGTTACGGGTGATTTCAGTAATGGTCAGGAGTCTGCGCCGTTATCCGAGCGCGAAAAAGTGAATGTTACTAAAAATAATTTCGACGCTATTCTTTCCGAATATTCCCCAAAAGTGAATCTTACCGTTAAAAATACGCTTGCCGATGACGGTAGCGAGGACAATATTAAACTGACGTTCCAGAGTATGAAAGATTTCACCCCGGAACAGGTTGCCAGACAAATTCCTCAGCTGAAGGCAATGCTTTCTATGCGTAATTTGCTTCGTGATTTAAAAGCCAATCTGCTGGATAACCAGACCTTCCGAAAGGAGCTGGAAAAAATTCTGCTGGACCCAGCGTTAAGCGCAGAACTGCGCAGCGAACTCTCATCCCTGGCACCAAAACAGCCGTAACCATCACAAAGAAATAACGGATTAACCAAGGAATGCTCATGTCTGTACAAAATGAAAAGACTGCTGGTGGCGAAAGCGTTGTACTGGAACGCCCTTTAGCCGGTGGGGTTTATGCGTCTCTGTTTGAAAAAATAAATCTGAATCCGGTCTCAGAATTGAGCGCGTTGGATATCTGGCAAGATTCGCAGGCGATGTCCGATGCCACTGCTGATGAACGTCTGACTGCCGGGATGCAGGTATTTCTGGAGTGTCTGACAAAATCAGGTTCAAAAGTCGAGAAATTAGACAAGAATCTGATCGACCACCATATTGCAGAACTGGATTACCAGATTAGCCGCCAGCTGGATGCGGTGATGCACCATGAAGAGTTTCAGCGAACGGAAAGTACCTGGCGGGGATTAAAGTCGCTGGTGGATAAAACCGATTTTCGCAGGAACGTGAAAATTGAGTTGCTGGATATGTCCAAAGAGGATCTGCGGCAGGACTTTGAAGACAGCCCGGAAATTATTCAGAGTGGACTGTATAAACATACCTACATCGATGAGTATGACACTCCCGGCGGAGAACCAATTGCAGCACTGATTTCTGCCTATGAGTTTGATGCATCCGCGCAGGACATCGCATTACTGCGTAATATTTCAAAAGTGTCCGCTGCTGCGCATATGCCGTTTATCGGCTCCGCTGGCCCGAAATTCTTCCTTAAAGACTCGATGGAGGAAGTCGCGGCGATTAAAGATATCGGCAACTACTTTGACCGCGCTGAGTACATCAAATGGAAATCTTTCCGCGATACTGATGACTCACGTTACATCGGACTGGTGATGCCGCGTGTACTGGGACGTCTGCCTTATGGCCCGGATACTGTACCGGTACGTAGCTTCAACTACGTGGAAGAAGTCAAAGGCCCGGATCACAACAAATACCTGTGGACCAACGCCTCCTTTGCTTTTGCCGCCAATATGGTGCGCAGTTTCATCAACAACGGATGGTGCGTACAGATCCGTGGCCCGCAGGCCGGTGGTGCGGTTCAGGATCTGCCAATCCATCTGTACGATCTCGGTACCGGTAATCAGGTGAAAATCCCGAGTGAGGTGATGATTCCGGAAACCCGCGAATTTGAATTCGCCAACCTGGGATTCATTCCTCTCAGCTACTACAAGAACCGCGATTACGCGTGTTTCTTCAGCGCAAACTCGACTCAGAAACCGGCGCTGTACGATACCGCAGATGCGACGGCAAACAGCCGCATCAATGCGCGCCTGCCCTATATCTTCCTGTTGTCACGTATTGCCCACTACCTGAAGTTGATCCAGCGAGAAAATATCGGTACCACCAAGGACCGTCGTCTGCTGGAGCTGGAACTCAACACCTGGGTACGTAGCCTGGTCACTGAGATGACCGATCCGGGTGACGAACTGCAGGCGTCACATCCACTGCGTGATGCCAAAGTTGTGGTTGAGGATATCGAAGATAACCCGGGCTTCTTCCGCGTGAAACTGTACGCCATCCCACACTTCCAGGTGGAAGGTATGGACGTCAACCTGTCACTGGTTTCCCAGATGCCGAAGGCGAAATCGTAACCTAAGGCAGGAAGCCGATGAAAACGGAACAACCGTTATGGGGCAGGGGCCAGATGGTCTCTCCCCAACACTTCCAGCAACAGGCCGCGTATGCGGCCTGGTCAGTGGAATGCATCGCCCGCCTGGGCCTGGCTCATTCCTGGGGAATGATTAATGCCACTTTTGAACCGGATGCGCTGAAGCTGGGTCGCCTGCAGGCACGTCATCTGCACATCCGTTTCCCGGACGGAACGCTTATCGATACAGACAATGCTGACGCCCTGCCTCCGGCGCTGTCGCTTGAGAGCGAATCGCATGACGTGGTGGTGGAGTTGGCACTCCCGCTGCTGCGGGCGAACGGCGGCAATTGCCTGAAACCCGATGAAGTGGCTGAGCGCCCGGTACGTTTTCGCCAGCGCTGGCGGGATATCCGCAACACTTTTGGGGAAGACACACGGCAGATCGCCGTAATGCAACCGGAACTGACGCTGAGGTTTGCTCATCAGAACAACAGCGATTACCTGACCTGTCCGGTCGCTCGTCTGCAGCAGGACTCTCAGGGGACCTGGGAACTTGATGAGACGTTTCTTCCTCCGTTGCTGACCATTCAGGGCAGCCGCTGGCTGGTGACACAACTGGAACAACTGATGATGCAACTGCGTGCTCGTCTGAGCCGCCTGATGGCCATGCGTCGTGAAAGTAACGAGCGGATGGCTGATTTTGCGGTGGCCGATGTGTCCCTGTTCTGGCTGCTCAATGCCCTGAACAGTGCAGAGCCTGTGCTGGGACAGTTTCAGCGCAATCCGCAAAGTCCGCCTGAACGTCTGTATCCGGAACTCGCTCGTCTGGCGGGTAGCTTGCTGACGTTCTCGCTGGAACATCAGGTGAGTGCCATTCCGGTCTGGCAGCATGAACAACTGAATACCGTTTTCCCGCCGCTGTTTGACTTACTGGGCGATCTGCTTGAAGCCAGTCTGCCGTCGCGGGTGGTTTCGCTTGAGCTGGACTATGACGCACGTCTCCACTTCTGGCAGGCCCGTCTGCATGACCCACGTCTGCGCGAAGGGGCTGATTACTACCTCTCCGTGCGCTCACCGATGCCGGTGGCGCAATTGCAGGAGCAGTTCCCGCGCCAGTGCAAAGTGGGCAGTCCAGATCACGTCCGGAGCATTGTTAACTCTTCCCGGGTGGGGGTTCCACTGATGCCGTTGCGCCATGTCCCGGCTGCCATTCCGTTGCGCCTGGAAAACCAGTATTTCAGCCTTGATGTCTCTCATCCTCTGGCCACAGAAATGCTCCAGAGCGGCACCTGTATGTTTTACGTTCCGGGGATGCTCGGCGAGCCTGAACTTGAACTCTTTGCGGTACTGAGAACATGAGTGAGCGTAAACGCGGCACCGCCGCGTCCATTGATATTGATGCCCTGTTACAGGACACCTGGCTGCAGGTGATCAGCCTGCGTCACGGCCCAAAATTCCAGGATGGGGAAGGGCGTAAGCTGTGGGAGCGTTGTATCGCCGATGTCGAGCGAGTGCAGAGTGAGCTAAAAGCGAGCGAACTCGATGAGATCAGTTGCCAGCATATTCTCACCGCGCAGTGTGCGCTGCTTGATGAAGCAGTCAAAGGTCGCGGTGTAGACGACGACGCCTGTGTGCAGTGGTATGACATTCCCCTGCAGGGACATTTTCTGGGCACGATGGATGCCGGTGACACTTTATGTGACCGGATGCGCGATGTGCTGCGCGAAACGGCACCCGAGCATGTCGTTGTGACCTGCTTCCAGCGAATAATGATGCTGGGATTCCTCGGCAGTTTCCGCTCATTAAATGATCCTGAGCGCCAGAAACTCGTCAGCGCACTCAATGAGCATGTCAGGCCCTTCAGCTATCCACAAAACCATCCTGTTCTGGCGGAAAGTCGTTCCGGGTCAGGGATAGGCGACTGGTTGTCGTCGTGGCCTGTGCGTATTGGCCTGAGTGTGATTGTGGTCGCGGCCTTGTGGTGGGGGCTGAGTCACTGGCTCGATCAGATGCTTCTGACGCTGTTGCCGGGAGCCGTGAAATGAGTCCTGCACAACAGCGTGGACTTGCGTTGTGGGCCGCTCTGCTAAGTACGGTGGTCAGCCTGAGCTTTCTGCCCGTTTCCCGGCTGGTTTCTGTTCTCGTTTTGCTGGCTGCTCTGGGGCTTATTGCCGCACTCTGGTACGTCGCGAGCCGTCGTGCTGAACACGATATTACGCTGCGCCTGGATGACCTCCCGGAAGCCACATACCACCAGCCTGTCGTACTGGTCTGTGGCGATCTGCCGCTGACCTGGCCGCATCTTTCACAGGTGCTGACTGTCACGCAGGGCTGCTGGATCCGTGTAGAGGATTTTCAGGATCTGGAGCAGGTTGCCCGCCAGGTACTTTGGCTGCGACCGGACTGGGGCCGACAGTTGTCGGTGATGGTCAGTGTCTGTCCGCAGAAACACGCTGACAGCGAAGCGTTGACCAGTCGTCTGCTGGCTCTGCGTTGGCAAATAAGCCAGTTGCGTAAGGAGACCGGGCATTCTGTGCCACTGGTTCTGAATGGTCAGGTCGGCAGTGCGATGACAAGTGACATGCTCTGGCAAGCGGCGATCCCTGGCGAAGGCGTGAGGGTCTGGCGTGAATCTACCGCGCCCTGTTCGATTGCCGCGTGGGTCACCACTGGCGGAGCACCTGCGATGCAACAGCAAGTGCTGATGAACAGCCTGATGAGCTGGTTTCATCAGCATGTCAAAGCGGTTTTTATGGATGAGAATCCTGATGTTCCAGCCATTGCGCCCACGGCGGTGCTGTGGGGGATGGGACCTATTCTTGCGGGTAGCCTGGCGTCTTCGGCGTGGACCGCGTGGTTGTCCCGTCACACCGCTATGCAGCATGTGGCTGGCTGGCAACCGGTAGGTACTGACAGTACGGTGATAGCGCCGTTTCCGGATTTCGTTCTGCCTTTGTTGCCAGAAGGACGGGGCTTAACCCCGCGGGGGCGAACCTGGCGCTGTGCGCTCGGGATCTTTACCCTGGCCGCCATCGCGGCGCTGCTCAGCAGCGGCTGGAACAATCGTCAATTGCTGCACCGCGTGAGCTTCGATATTGCTCGTTATTACCGTATCCCGATGGATGATTACGGTCTGAAAGCCGACGCCGTCGCGGTTCTGCGTGAGGATGCCGCACAACTGGATGACTGGACTCGTAATGGTGTACCGGCCCGGATGGGGCTGGGGTTGTATCAGGGTGAACGCCTGCGCCTTACGGTGCTGGATGCTATCCGCTCTTACGTTCCGCCGCCGCCGCCCAAACCTCAGCCGAAGCCAAAACCTGCACCGAAAATTGTGCGCCTCGACAGTATGTCGCTGTTCGACTCCGGCAAGTTCGTACTGAAGGCAGGCTCCACCAAAATGCTGATTAACTCCCTGGTGGGCATCAAAGCCAAACCGGGCTGGCTGATCGTCGTCGCCGGACACACTGACAATACCGGCAACCCACAACTGAACCAGACGCTTTCACAGAAACGTGCCGAAGCGGTACGCGACTGGATGCGTGACACCGGTGACGTGCCGGAAAGCTGTTTTGCGGTCCAGGGTTATGGCGCAAGCCGTCCTGTCGCAACTAATGACACGCCGGAAGGGCGCACGCTCAACCGCCGTGTCGAAATCAGTCTGGTCCCGCAGGCCAATGCCTGCCGGATACCAGGCAAACACCCGGCGCCATCGCAGGATGATGGCGCATCACAATTAAATGGAGAGTAATTCCATGGCAATTCCTGTTTATCTTTGGCTGAAGGACGACGGCGGCGCGGACATCAAAGGGTCTGTGGACGTTCAGGATCGTGAAGGCAGCATCGAAGTGGTGGCACAGGAGCATAACCTGTATATCCCGACCGACAACAATACCGGCAAGCTGACTGGCACCCGTATTCACACGCCGTTCTTGTTTACCAAGGAAATCGACTCCTCCAGCCCGTACCTGTACAAAGCGGTGACTACTGGCCAGACCCTGAAATCTGCGGAATTCAAGTGGTACAAGATCAACGACGCGGGCCAGGAAGTGGAGTACTTCAACACCAAACTTGAAAACGTGAAAGTGGTGAAAGTGAATCCGGTGATGCACGACATCAAGGATCCTTCTTACGAGAAGCACAACCACCTCGAAGCCATTGAGTTGCGTTACGAGAAAATCACCTGGACCTACAAAGACGGCAACATCATTCATTCCGATTCATGGAATGAGCGCGCCACCGCGTAAGTTACTCGTCATATTTCGCGCTGTAGCGGCGTTGGCGGTGTTCATGCACCCCGGTCACTTACTTATGTAAGCTCCCGGGGCTGCACTCGCTTGCCGCCTTGCTACGGCACGAACTATTTAGAGTAACAGCCTGACGGGCAGCCCATTCTGCCCGCTTTTTCTTCTTTGCTGAATGTCTGCAACGAGCGGGCTTTCAGCAAAGAAACCCACAATCTGCCTGCCTGACCGTATGCGCTTTGGTCCCCTTAACGGGAAACAGCGAGGGGCGGTAGCGTGTCCAGGAACCGACAAAGAGAGAGAGTCATGGAAAATCCAGCCATCCTGCTGCGACGTCTGAACCCTTACTGTGCCCGTGCGATGGAAGGGGCGGCTTCGCTCTGTCAGATCCGCGCCCATGCAGAAATTCTGCCGGAGCACTGGCTGCTGAAGCTGCTGGAGCAGGGCGAAGGCGACCTCACCGTACTGGCGCGCCGTTACGAATGGGATATGGATGCGCTATGGCAGGATTTGCTCGGCTGGCTGGAGAAACAGCCCCGTTCGGTACGTAGCCGCCCGCAACTCTCGGCAAGTATCCAGACACTGCTGCAGGAAGCCTGGCTGCTGGCATCACTGGCCGGGGAAGAGCACATTCGCAGCATCCATTTGTTGATGGCGCTGGTTGATAAACCCAAACTGGTTCGTTGCGATGGTCTGTGGCCGCTGCTGACGCTGGGGCAAAGCCAGATGGAACGTCTGCGTCCGCTGCTGGATGCACAATCAGACGAACGTCCGGACGTGCAGCTTGAAGCCGAACTGGCGCAGAGTCACGGCGGCGAGGTGGAATTTGCTGGTCGCCCGGTTGGGGCAGATCTGAAAGAAGGTGAACTCAATCCGGCCTTGCAGAACGCGCTGGACAAATTCACCCTCGATGTTACCGCCAAAGCGAAGGAAGGCAAAATCGATCCGGTGTTTGGCCGTGATACGGAAATTCGCCAGATGGTGGATATTCTCTCGCGTCGTCGTAAGAACAACCCGATCCTGGTCGGTGACCCGGGTGTCGGTAAAACCGCGCTGGTGGAAGGCCTGGCGCTGCGCATTGCCGAAGGGAATGTGCCGACATCGCTCAAACCGGTTATCCTGCGGACCCTCGACCTTGGTCTGTTGCAGGCGGGGGCCGGCGTGAAGGGGGAATTTGAACAGCGTCTTAAAAACGTCATCGATGCCGTACAGCAGTCACCGGTGCCTATTCTGCTGTTTATTGACGAAGCGCACACCATCATCGGGGCCGGTAATCAGGCTGGTGGCGCTGATGCAGCCAACCTGCTGAAACCGGCTCTGGCGCGTGGTGAGTTGCGTACTATTGCCGCCACCACCTGGAGCGAATACAAGCAGTACTTTGAGCGTGATGCGGCACTGGAGCGCCGCTTCCAGATGGTGAAAGTCGATGAGCCGGACGACGACACTGCGTGTCTGATGCTGCGTGGCCTGAAATCCCGCTATGCAGAACACCATAACGTACACATTACCGACGACGCGGTCCGAGCCGCCGTCACGCTGTCGCGTCGCTATCTGACGGGACGTCAGTTGCCGGACAAAGCGGTTGACCTGCTGGACACGGCAGCCGCTCGCGTGCGCATGAGCCTTGATACAGTCCCTGAAGCCATTGTGCGCCTGAAAGCCCGTCTGACGGCGCTGGAATTTGAAGAGCAGGCGCTGCTGGAGGATATTGCGGCCGGTTGCAACCGGCATGGCGATCGTCTGAGTGTTATAGAGCAGCAGCGTACGGAACTGGAAAACCGACTTCAGGAGCAGGAAAGCCGCTTCAGCAAAGAACAAACGCTGGCGCAACAGTTATTAGTCAGTCGTCAGGACATCAGCAATCAGGCTGAAATGCTTGCGCTTCAACAGCAACTGGAGCAGGAACAGCAGGGGGATGTGCTGGTGCAGGTGGATGTCGACACCCGCACGGTCGCCAACGTGATTGCGGACTGGACGGGCGTGCCATTGTCTTCCCTGATGAAAGACGAACAGGCTGAACTGTTGACGCTCGAAAATGAAATCGGCAGCCGCGTCGTAGGACAGGATCTTTCCCTCACTGCCATCGCTCAGCGTCTGCGTGCGGCCAAAACCGGCCTGACGTCTGAGAACGGCCCGCAGGGTGTATTCCTGCTGGTCGGCCCGAGCGGCGTCGGCAAAACTGAGACCGCACTGGCGCTCGCAGATGTGCTGTACGGCGGCGAAAAATCCCTTATTACCATCAACCTGTCGGAATACCAGGAGCCGCACACGGTTTCCCAGCTGAAGGGTTCGCCTCCGGGTTACGTCGGCTACGGGCAGGGCGGTATTCTGACCGAAGCGGTGCGTAAGCGCCCGTACAGCGTGGTGTTGCTCGATGAGGTGGAAAAAGCCCACCGCGACGTCATGAACCTGTTCTATCAGGTCTTCGACCGCGGCTTTATGCGCGACGGCGAAGGGCGTGAAATCGACTTCCGTAACACCGTTATCCTGATGACCTCCAACCTCGGCAGTGACCCTCTGATGCAGTTGCTGGATGAGCAACCGGGTGCGACTGAAAGCGATGTACAGGAACTGCTGCGTCCTGTTCTGCGCGACCACTTCCAGCCTGCCTTGTTGGCGCGTTTCCAGACAGTGATTTACCGACCGCTGAGTGAGACTGCGATGCGCACCATTGTCGAGATGAAACTCGGCCAGGTCAGTCAGCGTCTGAAGCGCCACTATGGCTTGAACACGCATATCGACGAGAATTTGTACGATGCGTTGACCGCTGCTTGCCTGTTGCCGGATACTGGGGCTCGTAATGTCGACAGCCTGCTTAACCAGCAGATTTTACCGGTGCTGAGCCAGCAGTTGCTGACCCACATGGCCGCAAAACAAAAACCGCAGTCATTACGCCTTACCTGGAGTGAAGAAGAGGGGATTGGGCTGGAGTTTGACCGCACACAAGGAGTGAGCGCATGAGCAGTAATCTCCCGATAAGATTCAGCCATAACCACCATCTGCTGTCAGTAAAAGGCTGTGAGTCAGAACCCGATGTACTGGCGTTTGAAGGCGATGAAGCCCTGAGCACGCCGTTCCGCTACCGTATTGAATTCACCAGTGCAGACCATGCCATCAGCAAAGAGATGATGCTGATGAAGGCCGGTTCACTGACGCTGCAGGCGCCGGTTGACCAGGGCTACGGTATTAAAATACAGCAGCCGGTGCGCGTCATTCAGGGGGTGGTGAGCGGCTTTGAACGTCTCAGCACCTCTAAAGATGAAACCCATTACGCCCTGACGCTTCAGCCGCGCCTGGCGCTGCTCGAACGTTCTCGCCAGAACGCCATTTACCAGGATATGTCGGTCCCGCAAATTGTGGAAAAAATTCTGCGTGAGCGCCACAACATGCGCGGCCAGGATTTCCTGTTCACACTGACCAGAGAGTACCCGCGCCGGGAACAGGTCATGCAGTACGGTGAGGACGACCTGCACTTTATCACCCGCCTGCTGGGTGAGGTCGGCATCTGGTTCCGCTTCACCACCGACACGCGCCTGAACATCGACGTGGTGGAGTTTTACGACAGCCAGCAGGGGTACGAGAAAGGCCTGACGCTGCCATCGGTCCCGCCGTCAGGCCAGCATTCAGAAGGCGTGGACTCGGTGTGGGGAATGGAGAGCCATCACCACGTGGTGCAAAAACAGGTCAGTACCCGCGACTACAACTACCGCCAGGCCACAGAAGACATGAACACGCAGGTCGATGCGACCCGCGGGGACACCACCACCTACGGTGATGCGTATCACTATGCTGACAACTACCTGACGCCGGGCAGCACATACGACCGCAATCCGTCCCCGGAGACCGGGGCGTTTTATGCCCGCATTCGTCATGAGCGTTACCTGAATGCCCAGACGCAGACCCGGGCTGTCACCAGTTGTCCGACGCTTTCCCCGGGGCAGGTACTGAAAGTCACCGGCGGTTTTGAGGTGGCAGAGGTGTTCAGTCAGGGTGTGGTCGTCACGGCGATGCACAGCCATGCGCGGCGAGACGAGGACTTCGGCGTCAGGTTTGACGGTATCCCGGACAGCTCGGATTTTGGTTTCCGTCCTGAACCTGGCACACGCCCGGTGATGGCCGGGACCTTACCGGCCCGCGTCACCAGTACCACCGAAAATGACACCTACGGGCATATTGATAAAGACGGTCGCTACCGCGTCAACATGCTGTTTGACCGCGACAACTGGGAGACCGGGTTTGAGAGCCTGTGGGTGCGTCAGTCCCGCCCGTATGCCGGAGACACCTACGGTCTGCACCTGCCGCTGCTGGCGGGCACCGAAGTGGCGATTGGCTTTGAGGACGGTAACCCGGACAGGCCGTACATTTCCGGCGTGCTGCACGACTCGGCTCACGGCGACCACGTCACCATCCGCAACTACAAACGTAACGTCCTGCGCACGCCGGCGAACAACAAAATCCGCCTTGATGATGAGCGCGGCAAAGAGCATATCAAAGTCAGCACGGAGTACGGCGGCAAGAGCCAGCTCAATCTTGGTCATTTAGTCGATGCCGAAAAACAACAGCGCGGTGAGGGTGCGGAACTCCGTACTGACGATTGGGTTGCTGTACGTGGTGGCAAAGGCTTATTGCTGACATCACAGGGGCAACCTAAAGCGATGGCTCAGCAACTCAGTATGGATGAGATTAAGCAGCAACTCTCGGATGCGCTGGCGCTGGTGGACTCACTGTCCGAATTGATGCAAACAGCAAAACTGGAACCACTGGACAAAAGCACTCAGCAGGGCTTTTTAAAACAGAGTGTCGACTCTCTACAACAACCCGTTATCGTTGCAGGCGCGCCGGGCGGGATTGCGCTTTCTACCCCACAACAAATTCAGCTTAGCGCTAACCAGAATCAGATATTAACGGCAGGTGGTAATACGGAGATCTCATCTCTCAAGCGTATGGCACTGGCAGCAAAACGTGGCATGACATTATTTGTGCACGAGCTGGGTATGAAGCTGGTGGCAGCAACAGGAAAAGTCGTTATTCAGGCACAAACCGATGCCGCTGAAATTACCGCTAAAAAAGGGATCACCATCACCAGTACGGATGATGAAATACTGATCACCGCGAAAAAGAAAATCACGCTGCAATGCGGTGGCTCATATATCACGCTGGATGCCGGAAAGATAGAAAATGGAACGGGCGGTGATTTCAAGGTAAAGAGCGCCAACTTTGATTATGCAGGGGCGGCAAAACTGAATGCAACCTATCCAGGGTTTACGGCCTGTGAAAATGCTGCAACGGATGCTGCTGTACAGGGCAGCGCAACTGTCCCAATGAGTTGAGAATTTAGCCATGATAACAAGACTTTTTCGGGATGAAGCTTTGACACTAACGGAACATCAATATTTGGTCATTGATCGGATGCGTGTGAGTAATGTCCTTGATACTTTACCGCTCATTGAATTGGTTACTCCGCTGACTACCGCTCAGGCTCATCTGTACCCATGGTTGCTATCACTAAACTCCTTGTCGTCAGCGGAATGGGACTGGGTGGAAAGCCGATTCCGGCAGTCGTATGAGACTGTACAACCTTCATACTTTCTGTTGCTTAAAAGTGATCAACCAGAAGCCGTCGTCAGACATCATCTGATGAATTCATTATTTATCAACGATCAGCAGCGTCAAAAGCATATTCTGCGATATTACGATCCGCGAGTGCTCTTTCATCTTAGCTGGATTATGGATGCATGGAGTTTGTCCAATTTATTAAATGCTCATGACCTCACTGACTGGACATTCTGTATTAACTGGCAATGGCACACGCTTTCTTTTAGTGAAAATACGGTTCCAGAACCAGCGATACAGGACAAGAATCAATGGTTTGCATGTATTCAGAAAATTGGACTGATTAATGATGTACTGGCACGTATTTCCCCTGCTGAAGATATGCTTCAGCGGCAGCAGCAAAGCCGGGATATTTTCCAGTTACTCACGGTCGGTGAAGGCTGGCTTAGCGATCCTACCGATCTGTGTAAATTTGCCTGTGATGGCATTCAGTATGGCAAAGACTTCTATTACTCCAAATTTATCACCGTCCTGTTAGAAGACAGCAGGAATACTCCGGGAATGTATCGGCAGATTACCCGAAGCTGGGATCAGGAAAAGTGGCAGCTTGTTATGGAAGAAACAGCAAAAAAGATCAATAAGGGATAATCATTATGAGCCAGAGCAAGGGTTGTAATTTCTGTCGTCGTAGCGGTCTTGCGCTATTGCCTGTTCGTGCGGGGGTTAAAGGCATCGAAGATAATGTTCCAGATTTTCCATCTTCGTTCACTGCTCCAACAGTGGCTGCTCAGGGGGAAACAGCTTACACAACCCGGCTTCTGCGTGAAGGATTTCTCTATATCTGGAATGAACAAGCAGGAAGCTGGATAAATTATTTCACCACCCAGGAAGGCTATTATTATCCCTTGCCTGAAGAAGGCAGTGTTCCCCCTGCGGTGGCTAGTGGGAAAACAAGGCCCTGCATTACTGAACCTGCTGAACTGGCCGCTGCATCATTGATCACTTTGCCACTTTTACCGCCACCCTATAAAAACGGCGTGTACTGGTTTGCCTGGAGCGAAGTGGAGTGGACGGAGGCTGTTCGCAAAAAGCACGAAGACGCCGGGTATCGAGCTCAGTACATGCAGCGTTTTGATCTGGATAGATGGGTTAACAGTGGCAGTGCGGAAAACGTAACGAATATTACCGGGCTATCGGGGACGGTTGCGGAATATTGCGCCAGCGCGGATCGATGTGACATCAAACAATGGACCCCTCTGTACTGGAAGAAAGCGCATGCGCTTGAGGGAACCAATATGATCATGGCGGCAGAGTCTTTATCACCGGGGAAAGGTGGGATCATTGTACTTGATGATCCGGTCGCGGTAACGCAGGAGATTTCCTCGTTATGCAACTGGCGGCTGGATAAAAATTTCAGTAACAACGCGAAGTATGTACGCGGCCTGGCGCTCTCCTCGGCCCTTTCAGGGCTCCATGATGCCATGTGTACCCAGTTCGAACGCGACCTGCTGGATCAGAATGAAAGAACAGAGAATCAGGTACGCTACGGATGGGAAACAACCGGTGGCATTATGATCCCGTCCCAACCGTCACAGGCAGACAGCCTGCATACACTCAATGATCAGGTATTAGCATCCACGGTGGCGGAGCGCTGGTCTCCTTACGAAAAATACATCGATCGCGCTAAACAGAATGCCTTTCTGGCGGGTTTTAAAAAAGCGCTGGAGGCGTATGATCATAGGGTCGTGTCGCCGATGGTGGTCATGTATCTGGGGTGGCTTAAAAGCCAGTGTTTGCTGGATTACCTGAATCACAATTTCGATCCGCGGGATACTGCAAGCGGCGGCGTGTTTATTCAGGCCGTACAGGACTGCGTGAGCGGCATGCAGGATAAAAAAGGGGCATCTGAGTATCTCTCTGAGCAGTTAGCACAACCGTCGATAACAGCAACCAACATATTGCTGCGTGCTACGGTAATGAATAACACGGCCTGGGCACAGCAAGTCAACAGTGCTCTGTCAGTCAGCCGTTACGACGATCTGCCCTGGGATAAACTTGCGGATGGCTTTAAAGATATTACAGGCCATATGAAGGAAGGGATTCACCTGGTGATGGAAACTTATCTCAGTACCATCAGCAGCGTCCTACTGGCTGTAACGCGTAAATCGGTTGATGGCATTCTGATGCCTGCGCTGATTGCGCTGGCCTCTTCTACTGGACATGCTCTGAAAACAGTGAGCCTGACCGGTGAACGAAAGTATTTTGTCAAAGCCGTTTTGGAACAACTGGCCGGGTTGACGGATCAGGAAGGCCGGGTTGCCAAAGATCGTTTGCGCCACTACGTTGACATCGAGATGCGGCGAATGAAAATTTCAGGGTCGGCGGTAGAAGGGCAGCAGCAAAGCCGTTTTATCGTGATGATCGATGCAGACGAAGCAAAACAGCTGGCCTCATCGCCGCTGGAGGGCCGGGCTCAGGCGGCAGCCAGAACAATTCACTCGGTTGAAGAAATCAATGAGTCGGTTTTTCCAAAATACTGGCGGGATAAGCTTTCCATCGCCAAAGGGATGTCCACCCACAGGCTGGCAAGCGATGCCACCACTTCAATCCCCTTTGCCGGATGCACGCTGTCGATGGCGCTGCAGTGGAATGCAGTTATTGGCAGCGGCTTACCTGAAGGCTTTGAAGGAGGGAGTAAATTTGTCGCCAATATCGTCTCCTCCATTGGTGCTTCGGCGGAAGTGCTGAATAATGTCTGGCGAAATTTCAGGTTGATTCGGTTACGGGGTATTGTCCGGATACAGTTTGGGACTGGGGTGGAACGATTTATTTCAACTGCATTACGTGGAGTGATGCGGATTGGTGCTGCTGCAGGGGTGGTTGCTGTATTATTTGATGCATGGCATGCGGTTGATGAACTATTAATAAAATCGAATGGTAGTTTGGGGATGGGCATTGCTTATCTGGCATCTACGACTGGTGGAACTTTCCTTTGGGTTGCCGCGATGGGATGGTTGACATTGGGTCCGCTGGGAATCATCGTTTGCCTGGCGCTCGTTTTTGGTGCGGCGATTTTTTTTGCATCAAAAGAGAAGGATAAAATACAAAAGTGGTTGGCGTCTATGTGGTGGCGCCAAATCCCGGTTGATGATAAAGACATTCCAGAAATCATGCCGGAGACAGCAGAAATGGATTCCTTTAATAAACTGATGCAACAGGGAGATGCTGCAGCATGATGAATTATACGGGGCTGTACACAGCCCATAAATTGAACCGCCCCTTAACGGATCAAGAAAAAAATGGCCGTTTTTATCAGGGAAAACGACGCAGAGTCAATACCATCAATGACGAAGCCTCTGTTATCAGGATGAACTCAACCAATCTGGAAACCGTCTGTAAATATTATTCTGGAACTGGTGTGTCTAGCTCATTGATATTTGTTTTGTCATTTTCAATTTTTGTTATGGTCGCGTATGGTTTTGGATATGCAACTATTGAAACCGTATATGGCAATAGGAATTTCCCATTGATAGGAGGTTTTATTGCGTTAGCATTCACTGCTGTGATCGAATTTTTTTTAATCCGTTTGTTAATTAAGGAATGGTTCAGAAAAACGCATTACCCGATTCGATTTAACCGAAGAAATCAGATGGTATATGTCTATAAAGTCAGCGGAGAAATACTCAGTGTACCCTGGAAGGGTATTTTCTTTACCCCGGCTAAGTCTCTGGGAAGAACCAGTGAATGGGGTATTGACGGGCATATTCTGGCAGAAGATGGGGAAACGGTGATTGACACCTTTAGCTTGGCGGTTTCTTTAACGGCAGGCAAAAAGTTGCTGGGTGAGTACTGGGAGTTTATCCGTTGCTATATGGAAGAAGATTGCGTACAGGAGCTTTCGGAGCTTGTCACGCTATGCCCTCCGGTAGAAAAAAAGAGGGAAGGGTATATTTTCGGGTTGCAGTATCTGATGAAAATGAACTCCCGTCTGGAATGGATCTTTCTGCCGGTGATGTTTCCACTGGATCTTCTCGCCAGCTTTTCTCGCTATATCGCCATGCGCACCAGTAAAATACCGCAGTGGCCTCAGGAGGTGCTGGATTCCTGCCAGTCTGAGCACGATGACCCCATTGATGTCAGCGCAGCGAACAACCCGAAACACCTGTGGCGCTATGTGCTGGCTAATGAAAAACGGGATGTCTATGAAGCACGCTATGCCCGCCAAAAGATGGCCTATGAGTGTATAAAAGCAAAGCTGGATTTACGCTACAGTAAATAGGATGAAGTTTTCCTGAATAATACAGGTAGGTGTGTGATATGGATTATGATGGATTAATGATAAGTTATATTAAGTATCGTTTTCCTGATATTGAACTCGTAGATGATGAGCGGAAGTATCAACTACTTCAGAATGAAGAAATAGACCTTCAGGGGCGGCGAGTAATGGATGATGTTGCTGTTGTTCATCTAAGTTCTAATTATGCTGAAATTGTCGATAAATATTATTCTGTTAAGAGTTTTCTTACTGTTCCAACCCTGATGTTTTTTTTTGCTTTTTTCCTGGGGGGGGGGGCTATTCTCTGACGATGTTTCAGGATCTTATGACCGGAAGAGCACGTGATACATTCTTTTGGAGCTTTGGGGTAATTATGGTGATTATTTCATTTCTACTTGCATGGGGAATGCTTAAATTGATGCGAGTCGAGTGTTTTCGCTGGACACATTACCCGGTACGTTTTGACCGTAAACATCAGCTAGTGCATGTATTCAGCGTTGATGGTGAGGTTTATAGCGTGCGCTGGAATGAGATTTTTTTACTACAGGATGCTATGTTCAGCGTAAATTTAAACGGAAATATTACGATATCCGGGGCCACGTATTAGCGGAAGACCGTAAAACTGTTCTGAAAACCTTCACCTGGCGGTATCCGCCAGCAGCAGAGAGCAGCTATATCCGCACTGGGAGTTTGTGCGTCGTTATATGGAAGAAGGTCCGCAGGCCGTGGCGGAAGTACTGAAGATAATGCCTCCGGTGGAAGGGCGACGCGAGGGCGTCTCTTTTGGTTACTGGTATCTGATGTTTAGCGCAACCTATGGTGCGCCAGTGTTTCTGGTGCCATTCCTGATGGTGCTGTATCTCGCCGCCTGGCCATTCCGGGTATTTGCCATGTACACCAGTAAAATTCCGCGCTGGACGGCAGAGGTAGAGTCAATGTGCCAGATAGACCCCGACGACCCCTGGGATATCAGCGCTGCACAAAATCCTTGCTCAATATGGCGCTGGATGCTGGGAATGGATAAGGCACACACTATGCTGGATAAGAAGCGGCAGAGTTTATCGATGGGCAAGTAACTCAAAGAGTTATCCTGGTGGGCGAAACACGTTGCCATCTTTTTAATGTAATTGTAGCGACTATTTTTATTATTTATTAGGGAGATGGTGCCATATACAAAATTGTATGCGCCTGATAAAAAATAATAATTTTTAACAGAATAGAGAAAGTGGAGGGTTATGCCAGGGAAAATGATGTAGGGGTTACGGAATCAATTATAAGGTCTCTATTGTTCGGGTTAATTATGTTTGTTTAGGATATGGGTAAATATTATCAAACTCTTGGTTGGCTATTTTAATACTGCTTGTATCGTTGTTAGGTGAAATAAAAATTAAGCACTAGTAATTTCTTTTTCGGGTTGGGTTTGTTGCAAATAATGAGAAAGGGGGAAGTGTGAAAGGTATTATTCGTATCGGAGATAAAACAACTCACGGAGGGCAGGTCTTATCCGGCTCTTCCGTGATGAAGTTTGAAGGAATTGGCATTGCGCGAAAAGGCGATCCTGTTAGCTGTCCGCGTGAGGGGCATAGTCCTTCTTACATCTCTGAAGGGCATCCAACGATGAAAGATAACGGTGTTGCAGTGGCATTTCATGGTTACAAATGCACGTGTGGCTGTACGCTAATTTCTTCTCTTGGCAATGCTACGACGAGTAAATAATGCCGATAGATCTCAATTGCACCCCTGAAAAGGCTATCCGACAGCCCGCACCTTCAGTAAAACGTTGGTTGATTGTTTTACTCGTACTGATCTCCATCAGCGGTCTACTGACTGCCTGGCTATGGCCTTCAGGAGTCTCGAGCCAAACCCCGTTATTCTGGCTTTGTTTTCCTGGTGCAGCGATGATTTCCTGGTTAGTTATTTTTGTCCTGCGCTGGGTTATTTATCTGGCTCCTGTGTTTAATGCTGATGGGTGGGATGATACCCGGCAGCAGGATATTGAGCAGGATATCTGGCGTGGGCAACGTAGTATGGTGATACATGCCCAGGTTGTTCATTTACCTCATGCGATTGCAACGGCATCAATATCAGCTCAATTGCTGATGACAGATGGAATATCTCTGCCGTTACAAGTGAACAATGCAACGCAAGCCATTATTCATCAGGCCAGATTTGATAGCATCACGCATCCGCTGGAACAGCGTTTAGAAAAACAACTTAAAGCGCTTTTGTTAAATGGACCGTTGCAGTCGGCTTTTCATCAATTACCGGCAAACAGTGAGCTGACGATTTTATTGCAGACCAATCTGGATATTGCCACTTTTCCTGAGCGTTTAGCACCGTTACAAAACCTGGTTGAGAAAAACATCGTCGCGCCTTTGCGTCTGGTTTTTGCGCAAGGTGATGGGCTTGGATTCATTGATAACTGGCTTGACAATAATGAAGACGAACAAGTGTTACTGGTGCTTGCGTTAAATCTGTCGACAAAAGAGATTGATGGTACAAGCGATGCTGCTGTAGCACTGCTACTACAAGGGAATGTTCATCAGCCATGGGAAGGTATTGCCTACCTCCATCGACCGGAACAGACCCATCAAGATCTTGGAATGGGCTACGCATTGCAACAGGCATTGTTATGGGGAAAATCCTGTGCGGAAGATATCCGCCAGATCTGGTTTTCTGGGATGGGAACCACGAATAAAGCAGAAAATATTTTTTCTCAGGCGGCAATACAATTCTCCTCAGCCGGTCAACACTGTGATATCGATCTTCGCACGGGAGATACTGAACATGTGTCTTCATGGCTGGCAATTGCTGTGGCGGCTGAAAATGCCCGGAGTTCGGGTAGCCCGCAGCTATTAATGAATGTATCGGAAAAACACCCTTTGCCGTGGTTTATCGTTATTAATCCGATCTTCAAATAATTCTTATCCTGACCAGTTTAATCCACAGTACTTTTCGTTTGTCTGATTTTGTTGTTACCCCGCCTTCCAGGAGTAAGTCGCAGTGAAGCGAATTAAAGAATTATTCAATAGTACCAAATTCCAGTTCTGGCTCATTTGCCTGGTGGTTCTCATGCTGGGATCGGGCATTTATCTGGTGCTAAAATTCCATCCTGATTGGATGTGGATAACACCAGATTCTGCCCATCAGAATATATTGGTGGTCACCGATATACTGATCACAGTGGGGATCCTGACATGGCTCCTGATTGTTCTTTTTTCCAGCCGGATCGCCGGAGGTCGGGAATATCTAAAGGCAAAAGCCCTGATATCGGCAAAAAACAGCGCTGTGTCACGGGGTGTCGAGAAAAAATCAGGCGGTGTTGATAAATACGGGATCCGTCAGTTTTGTTCCCATCTCCGCCGCCGCTACGGCCTTTTCTGGCGCCGCAAAGTTCGTCTCCTCTTAATCACCGGTGACGAAACCGCTATCGATCAACTGCTCCCCGGCCTGCAAAGCCAGCAGTGGCTTGAAGGCAACCGCACTGTTCTGATTTACGGCGGCAGTCTGACTGCTGAGCCCGCTAAGGAAAAATACGCCGCGCTGCGCAAACTGCGTCGTGGCCGCCCGCTGGATGGGATTGTCCGGGTCATTGCGGAAGGGCAGACGCTCACGCCGCAAATCAGCGACAGCGACCTACGGGGGCTGGAGAAAATCAGTGAACTGCTACGCTATTGCGCCCCGGTCTGGCTGTGGAAACTGTGCGACAGCGACTGGTCTCAGACGAAGCGCCCTGAGCAGGCTGTCGGGGCAAGCTTCCCGCTGCGTGCCAAAGAAGAGGATATTACCCGCCAGCTTGAGGGGATGCTGCCGGAGTTGCGGGCGCAGGGTGTCAGTCAGGTCATTGAGAATAACCGTCACGACTTTCTGTTACGTCTGGGTCAGCACCTGAAAGAGGGCGGTATCAGCCGCTGGGCTCAGCAACTGGTGCCATGGTTGTCAGCCTCCCAGCAACGTATTCCGCTGCGTGGCCTGATGTTCAGCCTGACGGGAAGTCCATCGCCTGAAAACGTCGTTGCTTACGCTGATGTTGAGAATAATATCCCTGGATCGCGGCGTCATGCTCTGACCCTGCCGGTGACCTGGGATGGCGTCGTTGATGACTGTACCCGCGTGCGCGGCCGCCGTGTCGGACTGCCCTGGGAGCAGACGCTCGCCTGGACGCTGATGACCATTATCGGTGTCTGGATGGTGGGGCTGATACTCTCCTTTGCCATGAACTATGGACAGATTTCATCTGTTGCGGGAAAAGCCCGCAACCTGGTGGAACATCCTTCCGTTTCTGATTTTCAGCTGACGGCATTACATGAACTGCGAAACGACGCGGGTCGTCTGCAACACCATGTTCAGGAGGGGGCCCCCTGGTATCAGCGCTTTGGTCTTGACCATAATCAGCAGCTACTTAATGCGATGCTCCCGTGGTATGGCGTCGCGAACAATCACCTGATCCGTGATCCGGCGAATATCTCCCTGATGCAGACGCTCACCGTGCTGGCAAATTCCGTCCCCAACAGTGACAGGCGTGCGCAACTGGCGAAACCGGGCTATGACCAGCTTAAGGCCTGGCTGATGATGGCCCGTCCTGATAAAGCCGACGGCGAGTTTTACGCGCAGACCATGAAAACCGTACAGCCGACGCACAGGGGCATTTCAACGGGCCTGTGGCAGAGCCTGTCGCCAGACCTGTGGGCGTTCTACATTTCCGAACTGCCCAATCAGCCACAGTGGAAAATCACACCGGATGCTTCTCTGGTCAGTCAGAGCCGTCAGGTGCTGTTGCAGCAGATTGGCCGACGCAATGCAGAAGGGACGCTGTATGAAAATATGCTCAAATCGGTACGGCGCAACTTTGCGGATGTCTCACTGGAAGACATGACCAATGGTACCGATGCCCGACGTCTGTTTACCACCGATGAGGTGGTTCCAGGGATGTTCACCCGTCAGGCATGGGAAGGCGGTATTGAGCAGGCCATTGAGAATGCGGCCAATACTCGCCGGGATGAAATAGACTGGGTGCTGAGTGACAACCACAAGGCAGTGTCTGCGGAGCTATCCCCGGAAGCGCTGAAAGCGCGTCTGACCCAGCGCTATTTCATTGATTTTGCCGGAAGCTGGCTCAACTTCCTCAACAGCCTGCGACTTAACCCGGCGCACAACATCGCCGATGTGACCGACCAGCTGACGCTGATGAGCGATGTGCGTCAGTCGCCGCTGATTGCCCTGATGAACACCATCGCCTGGCAGGGACAGGCCGGGCAACAGACGGAGGGCCTTTCTGACTCCATTATTAAGTCGGCGAAAGACCTGGTCGCCGGGAAGGATAAACCGGTGATTGACCAGTCGGCCACAGGCCCGCAGGGACCGCTGGATGACACCTTCGGACCTTTACTGACACTGATGGGAAAAAACAAAGCCAGCAATGTGATGTCTGCTGACAACACGCTGAGCCTGCAAACTTATCTGACCCGTATTACACGTGTACGTTTGCGTCTACAGCAGGTGGCGAGTGCATCTGATCCGCAGGAGATGATGCAGACGCTTGCGCAGACGGTTTTCCAGGGCAAGAGTGTGGACCTGACCGACACGCAACAGTACGGCAGCCTGGTGGCGGCAAGCCTCGGGGAAGAGTGGAGTGGTTTTGGCAACACGATGTTTGTTCAGCCGCTGACTCAGGCCTGGGAGACGGTGTTGCAACCGTCAGCCGCCAGTCTGAATGACCGCTGGAACCGCTCGGTGGTGGCGAACTGGCACATGGCCTTTGAGGGGCGTTTCCCGTTTGCGGCGAGCAAGAGTGACGCTTCCCTGCCGATGCTGGCCGAGTTTATCCGTAAAGACAGTGGTCGTATCGACCGGTTCCTGACCACCGAGCTCAATGGCGTACTGCACAAAGAGGGGAGTCAGTGGGTACCGGACACTGCACACAGCCAGGGGCTGATATTTAATCCGGCTTTTCTGCGGGCGGTGAATCAACTGAGTCAACTGTCGGACATTCTGTTTACTGACGGCAGCCAGGGGATAAGTTTTGAGCTACAGGCCCGCCCGGCAGCGCAGGTGGTGGAAACCCAGTTAACGATTGACGGACAGAAGCTGCATTACTTTAACCAGATGGCCGACTGGCAGTCTTTCCGCTGGCCGGGCGAAACCTGGAAGCCGGGAACGATGCTGACCTGGACGTCGACCAGCGCCGGTGCGCGGCTGTTCGGGGATTACGGCGGCACCTGGGGCTTTATTCGCTGGCTGGAGCAGGGTAAACGCCAGCAGCTTGATCGCAGCCAGTGGATGCTGAGCTTTACCGCGCCAGACGGAAGAACGCTGCAGTGGGTGCTGCGCTCACAACTCGGAAACGGACCGCTGGCACTGCTGACGTTGCGTAACTTCAGTCTGCCGGAGCAGATATTCAGTGTGGATGCCTCTGCGACCTCGCAGACTCTGGACAGAGCCGGGAATTTAGCTATGAAGGGAATGGAATAATGGCGACATTACAAAGCGTACTTTATGCCTGCGGTGCTGATGAGCAGACTTTGCTGACAAGTGCGCGGTCACACAGCACTCAGTGGGCGCGCTGGCTGGAGCCGATTAGCGACAATGAGCCAACCGGCGAAGATCCGGGCTATGACGACGATTTTCAGCGCATTCGCGAAGAGGTCAACAAACTTTCCGGTATTGATACGGGACTGATTTGCGAGTTGACGGAAAAGTTGCTGACCGGCACCTGCAAAGATCTGCGCGTTATCACCTTTTATGTCTGGGCGCGCCTGCATCAGGACGGTGAATCCGGTTTTGCACAGGGGATTGAACTTCTGGCGGCAATGCTTGAGCGGTTCGGTTCCAGGCTGCATCCACGTCGTGAAAGGAGCCGTAAAACTGCCCTGGAGTGGCTTGGCAGCAGTCGCGTGACTGACAGCCTGTCTTTATACCCGGAAGTGGACATGTCTGTTATGCAGCGCATTACAGGCGGGCTGCTTCTGGCGGAACAGTCTTTTCAACTGTTTGATGAAGATGCCCGTCCGGAGCTTGGGGGGTTGTATCAGGCTCTGGACAATCGTCTGGTACAGAACGGCGGTGCCAACAGTCTGGTGCCACAGACCAGTCGGGAAGAGGGTGCAATAACGGTGTCAGACTCTTCTGCGCCAGTGATGAATGCTGTCACGTCGGGACGTGATTTACTCGATCAGGCTAAGGTGCTGGCGAAATACCTGCGCTCCCTGCCGGGAGGGTGGCTGGCCGGACATCATCTGCTGAAAAGCGTTCGCTGGGATACGCTAACTGAACTTCCGCCGCTGGATGCCTCCGGGCGCACTCGTCTGGTCCCGCCTAAACCCGATAACAAGGCGCACCTCAAACGTCTGTATCTGCAGAAAAGCTGGTCTGAATTGCTGGAACATACGGACACGTTGCTGGCTCAGGGCGTCAATCACTTGTGGCTGGATGTGCAGTGGTATGCCTGGCAGGCGCTGGTGAAACTGGATAATGACAGCGTGCGTGCCGATATTCTCTGCCGTGACATTAAAGGTTTGCTGGCGCGTCTGCCGGGGCTGGAAGCACTCGCTTTCAGTGACGGCACACCTTTCGCTGATGAAGTCACCATGAACTGGATAAACGAAAGTGTGCTTGATGACATGTCAGGATGGAATGATAAGCCGGTATCAGCCGTATCCGCTGACAGTGATGATGTGCTGACGCTGGAGTCTGAAGTGCTGGCGAAAGCGGACAGTGAAGGTATTGAAGCTGCGCTTAACTGGCTTCTCGTCCAACCGGGATACACCTCTTCCCGGGATCGGTGGCTGATGCGACTGCTGATGGCTCGGGTAAGCGAACAGTACGGTAAAAACGAAATGGCGCTGCATCTGCTGCGCGAACTTGATAGCGATGCAAAGCAACTGACCCTCGAACAGTGGACGCCGGAACTAATGTTTGAAGTCAAAGCCCGCAGACTCAAGCTGCTGCGCGCTAAAGCCGGTCGCAGTGACGTGGATAAAACGCGCCTGCAGGTCGAAATGGATTTGCTGCTTTCCGGATTGGTTGCTTTAGATCCCGCCCGTGCAGTCGTTCTCTGCGCCTGATGATTCAATGAAAGATTATAAAAACTATGGAAGATTTAACCCTGCGTTATTACGACGCTGAAATGCGCTACCTGCTGGAAGCCGGCGAAGAATTTGCCCGTGCTCATCCTGAGCAGGCGGCAATGCTCAATCTTGATAAAGCGGGTGCGCGTGACCCGTACGTGGAACGTCTGTTTGAAGGCTTTGCCTTCCTGATGGGGCGTTTACGTGAAAAGCTCGACGATGACCTGCCGGAACTGACCGAAGGGCTGGTCAGTCTGTTGTGGCCGCACTACCTGCGCACCATTCCGTCTATGTCCGTGGTGGAGTTCAGCCCCGACTGGCGTGAAATGAAAGAGCAGATGCGTATCGTCAAAGGATTCGAAGTCCTTTCCCGGCCAATTGGGGAAAAAGGCACACGTTGCCGGTATACCACCACCAAAGAGATCGGCCTTCAGCCGTTGTCGCTGGAACATGCCCGTCTGTCGACCGATCCTGATGGACGCTCTGTTGTCACTTTGCGCTTTAACTGCAGCGAACTCGCGGACTGGAGCCGTATCGATCTCAGCCATATTCCTTTCTATCTCAATGCTGATGCGCCACTGGCCTGCGCCATGCATGAAGCGTTCACCATGAATGTGGCCAGAATATGGCTGCGCATGCCTGGTGATGTGGACAGAAGACCGCTGGCCGGGCATTTCACTGCACTCGGGTTTGGTGATGACGATACCCTCTGGCCGAAGGGCAACAGCAGTTTCAGCGGTTACCAGTTGCTGCTGGAATATTTTACCTTCCGCGAGAAATTCATGTTCACGGGCCTGCGTGGGCTGGAGACCGTGGCCTTTCCGACGGAGCTTTCCTGGTTTGAAATCGACGTGGTACTGGCGGAACGCTGGGAGCATGACTTCAGCTTTAGCGAAAAGCATCTGCGTCTGAACTGCGTGCCGGTAATTAATCTGTTCCCGCTGGAATCTGACCCGCTGACGCTCAATTCACTGCAGACGGAGTACATGCTGCGCCCGATGCGCGTACAGGATGGCCATACCGAGATTTACGCCGTGGATTCGGTGATGTCATCGAGCCAGCATACTTACGTGCCGTTCTCAAGCTTTCGCCACAAAGGTGGAATGATGCGCCATGAAGCGCCGGAATATTACTACCACACCCGTGTGCGCCGCGGCCCGTCCGGACTGCATAACACCTGGCTCATCCTCGGCGGTGAAGCGTTTGATAATCACACGGTGCCGGAAGATGAAAGCCTGTCGCTGACGCTTACCGGAACCAATGGCCAGCTACCTCGCAGAGCATTGCAAAGTACCGTGCTCGACACTGTGATGAAAACCACGTCGGCCAGTATTGCGGTACGCAACCTTTGTGCGCCAACGCTGCCCTGTTATCCACCCGCGCAGGACCGTTTTCACTGGCGCGTACTCAGCCATCTCGGAAGCGGATTTCTCTCGATGATGGATAACGCCGATGTACTGCGCGGCACGCTGGCGCTGTATGAGTGGACCGACAGCGAGATGAACCGCCGCCGTCTGGAAGCCATTATCGACGTGAAGCACAGCGAAACCGAGCGCTTTGAACAGGGCTACCTGGTACGCGGCGTGCAGATTGAAGTGACGCTGGACAGTCATGGTTTTGCCGGACGCGGCGATATCTGTCTGTTCGGCGAGATGCTGAGCCGCTTCTTTGCACTCTACACAGACATCTACCTGTTTAACCGCCTGATTATCATTCTGCAACCGACCGGAGAACGCCTGGAATGGGAAGAGAAACACAATCGCCGTATTCCCGGTTGACACCACGGCTGGAGGCAGACCTTCACCGCATTAACTTTTACCGCTTATGCCAGTTGCTGGAGAAACTCAATCCCGACAGGCCATTGATGGGCTCAACCAGCCATCCAACCGATGATCCGGTGCGCTTTGCGCCGCATCCGGGGATGGGCTTTCCGGTCAGTGAGCTGAAGGCGGTTGAGTATGATGAAGACGATGACAACAAACCGCCGGTCATCCGTACCACGTTTATGGGGATGTATGGTGTTGATTCCCCGTTGCCGACGGCCTATCTCGATGACATTACCCAGCGCCGGGAAGGGCATGAGGCGCTGCAGGGGTTTCTGGATATCTTCAGCCACCGCATCCTGACCCAGTTTTACCGCATCTGGCGTAAATACTCCTACCCGGCAGCCTTCGAACCCGGAGGTACCGACAGTATCTCACAGTCACTGCTGGGTCTGGTGGGGCTGGGGATCCCCGGCACGGCAAACCAAATTGCCACTCCGGTGTCACGCTTTCTGGCATTACTGGGTGTGTTGCGTCAGCCGGGTAAAACCCAGGAGGGGATGCAGTCGCTGATTAGCCTGCTTGCACCGGATACCACCGTGCAGGTCAGCCCCTACTGTCTTCGGCCGGTGGAAGTGAATCAGCCTCTGGGCTTTTACGGTAATGAGGATTTTCTACTGGACGGTAATACGCCCCTGGGTGACGAAGCGATGGATGCCAACAGCCAGTTGCTGATTGCCCTGTCCACGGATAATAAGCAGGAAGCGCAGGGCTGGAAGCCGGATGGTCTGCTGTATCAGGATTTTCTGGTGATGTTGCGGGTTTATCTGGGCTGGCGATTCAAGGCAAAAATTACCCTGACTACCCGTACCCGCCTGCTGGCTGTACCGCCGTTAGGTGAAGGGCCATTCTGGCTTGGGATGAATGGTGTGCTGGGTGTGGAAGACGATGAATGTCTGGACGATATCCCGCAAACCTTTACGACGGAACTGGGTTATTACACCGGGCTGGAGCCTGCGAAACCACAACAAGGAAACCGACGTGTTACGTATAAATTTAACTAAGACCACGTGCTGTCTACTGCCGCTGCTGGCATTCAGTCTGGCAGGCTGTGGGGTGACGCAGGGCGTCACCGATGGCACTAAATCGGCCTTCAATGCCATTTTTTACAAGAAGATTAAGGTACTACACCTGGATTTTACCGCTCGCGAAGCCCTGAACACCGATGCACGTGAGAACAACACGCTCTCCGAGTCGGTCGTGGTGCGAATTTATCAGCTCAAGGATAATAAAACCTTCGACAAGAGCGTGTACCAGCAACTGCTGAAAGACAGTGAAACGGCTCTCGGGGCTGATCTTTTGGCCACCCGCGATGTGGTGGTTAAACCAGGTGGAGATGTACTGCTCGATATGCCGATGGAAGAGGGGGCGAAATACGTCGCCGTGGTGGGATTGTTCCGCCATCCCGATATGGTGAAAAATACATGGAAGCTGATGATAGACCGTGAAGAACTCGATCCGGACAAGGCGCGGGTGATTGAGGCAGGGAATAACCATCTGACGTTGTTACCGATAAAGGATAAATAATGCCTCAGACTCACAAATCCCCTTCGCTGTATGAGATGCTCGCGGGTAATTTCTCCGGTGGTCTCGACCTTCACCAGGTCAGTGAAGAAAATCAGGTCATCCTGTCCGTACTGGACAACATGCAGCGCGTGCTTAACTGCCGCGCAGGGACGCTGGCACATCTGCCAGACTACGGCCTTCCGGACATGACCAAAATCCTGCAAGGGATGCCCGGTACGGCGCATGAGCTGATGGGGACTCTGTCGGCCGTATTACTCAAATATGAACCGCGCCTGAAAACAATAGCGGTTGTGCTGCTGGAACAGGAAATCCCTGGCGAACTGCGTTATGCCATTGACGCTGAACTCAAAGGTATTGGCCTGGTACGCTATGGCACGGAGTTTAAACCCGAAGGGCGGGTACTATTGAGACACCTCAAACAACAGCAGTACCTCGGCACGACTACCCGTGCGTAATCACTTTTGATCTCTTCGCTGTCGTTCTGCGTGACAAAAATCGGGCAATAAGCATACAGGTTAAATGGATATTTGGTCATGAATGACATTCACTCTCGTAAAGTTAAAACTGGCGGCGATCCGCGCCTGCTGGCGGATTATGCTGCTCTGCGTGATGAGCTTGCCAAACTCTCACACCCGGCGCGGCCTGATGTTGACTGGGGACGTGTTGAGCAACTGAGTCTGGCATTGTTTCGCCAGAACGGCGTCGAACTGCAAACGGCGTGCTGGTATACGCTGGCACGCACACGGATGGCGGGGCTGGTGGGGCTTAATGAAGGGTTGGCTGTTCTGGAAGCCTTGTTGATGCATCAATGGGGAACGCTCTGGCCGCAACCGGTCCATGCCAGGATGGAGATCCTCGCTGGATTCACCCAGCGCCTGCACTCAGTGTTGCGGACGCTGGAGCTGAATTATGTTGACCTGCCACAGGTTTACAGGGCGGAAGAGCACCTTGATGCTTTGTGTAAGCATTTGCAGCGTCTGGAGTTAAAAAACGCCAGTCAGATAGGGGAGCTATGCGCCTTTATGCATAATGCGGTGATACGCCTCGAAAATATTGATGCAGGCAGTGGTGACACGGGAGCTGTGACCATACCCGCGTCATCTGTTGGCTCAGTGAGTCCGGTATCTGCTGTTCCGTCTGAACCTCTGATTTACATTGTCCGTGAAGACCTCGCCACACCACGCATTGTGCCTGAATCTTCTGAGCCGGGAACGGGCTGTTCGTGGAAAAGTTTTGTGGGGGGAGTGCTGACCACGCTGGTGCTGGGTTCAGCAGGGCTGTGGGGCTGGCAGCAAATAAATCCGCCAACCAGCAGCCCGTTACCCATAGTGGCAAATGAGGCCGCCCTGACAGAGCTGGCGCAGCTATCACCACTGTGGCTGCAAAACTACGGCTTTGTGCTTGCTGCTACTGCTCAACCAACTGAAGCTGAAAAATTGAAAGTGCAATGGCAGCGTTACATCAGCAGTAACGCTTTGCCTGCATCATCGCTTTCTGGCTGGCATGAGGGCATGGGTGGTCTGCAGGTATTAACTCAGCGCCTGAATGCACTGGATGAGCGCAAAGGGAAATACCTGACCGGCTCAGAACTGAAATCGATGGTCTTTGCCATCACACAGAATTTTAGTCGGGCGGTGCCAGTTGAAGAACAACTGTACCAACTGAGTCTGATGGATGCTGGAGCACAATCGCCAGAAGCCTTGATGCTGCAAACGGATATGCATCTGCATCAGCTAATTAACCGTTACATGCTGATAAAACAACAGACAGTAAAGCCCTAAAAGAAGGGGTATGAGTGTCCAACGACCGCTGCGCGCGGGAGCTGTTTGTCGCCGGGGGTGCGATTTTTTGCTTTAGTATCAGTAATAATCGCCATCGCGTAGCGCACCATCTGCCGCCAGATAAAAGAGGGAGTTGGACCTCTCTTTGTAAGGGATTCTCTTGCCCGAGTTTTTTATCCGTTACCTGCCATCCAGATCACTCATGATCCAGGTATCCCACGTTGATATACACGTCATCCTTCACGCTTCCTCGGCGTTGACTACGTTCGCTTACCCAAGTCACTTACCAGAGTAAGCTCATCGGGATTAATGAGAGACATCCATGTCTCTCACCGAAGGCCAGCCTGCTGATGGGCAAATTCGTTTCTGCTGCCCCCTCCAAAATAAACATACCCCCTCAATTGTCGCCAAATAAAATAATCTCTATTCCATTTTTGCGCCTTTAATAAATGCAACTTTGAATCAAGTTGCATTTAAATGTGATCTACATCTTATTTTTTAGCCATAAATGCGAAAGTAATAAAGCTTAATAAATATATTTAATATCTGTATAAATTGATTTAATGCCTTCATTTGTTGACAATTAAGATGGTGCTTTTGTAATCTGAGGACGAATTAAAACTGATTAAATCCAAATTTAACCATTCTGCAACACTTATACTGGAGGTTTTTATGTCTACGAAGTTATGGGGTGGGCGTTTTGATATGCCGACAAATAAACTAGTCGAATCATATAACGCGACCATTATGCTGGAGCAGCGTCTTTGCCCTTTTGATATTAAAGGGAGTATTGCGCACGCCACAATGTTGGGCCGTCAGGGAATTATTACTGAGAGTGAAGCAAATACCATCATTGGTGGCCTGAGGCAGGTAGATAAAGAGATTGAAGATGGGCAATTTGTTTTCGATACGGCTGATGAAGATATTCATATGGCTATTGAGAGACGAATGACAGAAATTATTGGTCCTGTTGGTGGGAAGTTGCATACCGGGCGCAGTCGTAACGACCAAACTACCGTTGACTCTAAAATGCATATGAGAGCAACAATTCGGGAAATTCAGCAGGATATTGTCAATCTTCAAAAAATTATCATCGCCAAAGCTGAAAATAATATTAATGCGATAATGCCTGGTTATACCCACTTACAAACAGGTCAGCCTATTCTTCTTTCACACTGGATTATGGCGTATTACTGGATGTTACGCCGTGACTGGACGCGATTCGAAGATCTCTATCAACGCATGGGTGAGTGTCCGTTAGGTGCGGCGGCCCTCGCAGGTACCACTTTCCCAATTGATCGTGAGTTTACCGCTCATGAATTGGGTTTTGATAAGCCAACAGAAAACAGTATTGATTCCGTAAGTGACCGCGATCATATGGTCGAGTTTACCGCAGCCGCAGCTGTATGTTTTATGCATCTCACCCGTCTTTCAGAAGAACTGGTTTTATTCTCCAGCCAGGACTTCAAATTTATTGAGCTTTCTGATGATTTTTGTACGGGCTCCAGCATCATGCCACAGAAGAAAAATCCTGATGTTGCTGAGAAAATGCGGGGCAAAGGTGGCCGTATGTACGGAAATCTGATGGCAATGCTGACCATCATGAAAGGGATCCCTCTCGCCTATAATACTGATATGAGTGAGGATAAAGAGCAGGTCTATGATTCTATGGATACTCTGCAAACCAGCCTGAAAATTATGGCCCCTATGCTCGAGAAAATGACTGTTCTTTCTGAGAATACTCGTGGTGCCGCTGCCAGAGGATTCTCTAATGCGACTGATATGGCAGATTATCTTGTCCGCAAAGGGATCCCATTCAGGGAAGCCCATCATATTGTTGGTAGTGCAGTGAATTACTGTATTAAACATAAAAAGATGCTAGAAGAACTCACATTAGAAGAGTTCCATTCTTTTGATGATAAAATTGAGAACGATATTTACGATAGCATCTCCTTAGAATCCTGTATTAAAGCGAGAATGTCTTATGGCGGAACCGGACCTGATGCAGTTAAAAAACAAATTGAAAATGCCAAGTCTTATTTAAAGTAATCCCTGTCATAATAATCAATGCCTCCCGGGTGCAATATTCGGGAGGTGCTTTAAGGTGAAAAATGGACGCTTTATTCTTTATACAATTATTTATTGTGCTCGCCTGTATTGGTATCGGTGGGCGCTATGGCGGAATGGGGCTCGGTGCGGGTGGTGGGCTTGGTGTAACAATATTAGTTTTAGGTTTTGGATTAAAACCATCCGCACCATCAATTACGGCCATGTTAATTATTATTTGTGTTATTGGGGCAGTGAGTATATTGCAGGCCGCAGGTGGGCTTGATTATCTTGTGCGTGTGGCTGAAAAATTACTGCGTAAAAAACCTCAGGCTATTACGTTTGTTGCGCCAATATTAACTTCCATATTTACACTATTCTGCGGTACCACGTACGTTGCATTCTCATTGTATCCTGTTGTTGCTGAAGTTGCGGCGGAGGCGAAGGTTCGCCCAGAACGAGCGTTATCTGCAACTGTTATTGCTGCCAGTGTTGCGGTCGCAGCCAGTCCGATGAGCGCAGCTACCGCAGGGATGCTTGCTATTTTGCATGAATATGCCGGCATTACTCTTGGACAGATACTGACAATCGCTCTCCCTTCATTTTTTATGGCGGCAATTGTTACCAGTTTTTCAGTCTACAAACGCGGTAAAGAGCTGGAAGATGATCCAGAGTTTCAGCGCCGTGTTGCTGCTGGTGAATATGAGTTCATGCATAATGAGCAGAAGAAAGAGTATGTTGCTACGCCAGGTGCCAAAAAAGGCGTCGCGATATTTGCAGTTGGCGTGATGTTGGTGCTCATCCTGGGATCTTTTACCGGACTTCTGCCTTCATGGGATGGGAAAAGGCTATCAACGCCAATGGTTATTCAGATGATCATGCTGACAGCCGCGCTGTTTATTATGATTGTCAGCAAAGTCCCCAGTAATACGTTCAATACGGGGTCTGTCTTCCGCGCAGGTCTAATGGGGGTGGTAGCAATCCTCGGTGTTTCATGGATGACAGCGACCTTTTTTGATGCCTACCAACCAGAACTGATAAAAGTGTTTGGGGGGATTGTTAGTGGTGCTCCGATGCTCTTTGGCGTGGTTGTTTTCTTGTTCTCCCTGGTTATTATGAGCCCTGCTGCAACGGTTGCTGCTATTATGCCGTTAGGTGTTACGCTAAATATTCCCGCGCCGTTTCTAATCGCAATACTTGCCTGTACATGTGGAGACTTCATTATTCCAGGTGCCAACCAAATTGGTTGTGTTGCGTTTGACAGGACAGGTACGACTAAAATAGGGCGGTTTGTTATCAACCATAGCTACATTCGCCCGGGTTTTGTTATGGTCATTTCTCAGGTTATTTTTGCCTACCTGATTGCGCAGGTTGTCCTTTAAAGTTTGCGTAGTAAATCTAATTACAGGCATCCTCTTCTGTGCTTCATCAGAAGAGGATGCCTTGCAGACTTTCTCCAGTCGCTTCGGCGCTACGCCAGTAAATTAGAAATGAGAAAGCAGAAAATGGTTGAGGCGAGAACGGTAACCAGACCTGGTAACATATAGCTGTGATTCACTACATACTTACCAATACGTGTTGTTCCTGTACGGTCGAAAGCAACACAGCCAATCTGCGCTCCCCCCGGAATAATGAATGATCCGCAGGTTACCGGAAGCAAGGCAATTAATGTTTCTGCCGGATATCCCATTAACACACCCGCAGGCAGTAATGCCACTGCCGTCGCTGCCGGACTGTAAATCACAGCGGAAAGACCGAACACAATAATGCCAAACAGCACCGGATTATGAAAACCGTGGAAAGCGGTGTTAAATAATTCGTGCCATGCCTCAAAGAAGGAGTTCATCATCCATGACAGACCAAATATGGCGACCACTCCCACCAGTCCTGCTTTAAATACAGATCCTGAGTCGAGTTTTGAAGGCGAAATTCGGCACACCATCATAATAATACATGCTGTTGTCAGCATAATTATCTGCAACGTTGTCGGGATGCTCATACGCTCCATCCCGGTACCGTTATTCCACACCGGACGTAATTCAGGAATTGACCCCATAACGACAACCAGGATGATACCGGTAAGGAAAATCAGCAACCCTCTCTTTGCCTCTTTTGTCACCATGCTGGCAGTGCGTTCTTCAGCCTTTATTGACTCAAACTCACCTTCCGCAATCCTGCGCTGAAATTCAGGATCATCTTCGAGTTCATGACCTCGTTTAAAGACAAACAAACAGCCAACAAGACAGCCAAGAAATGTGCCGGGGACTGTGACAGACAGGATATCCAAAGCCGATACATGTAATCCGGCAAGAACGGCGATTGTTCCGGTAACGACTGCACTTACCGGGCTGGCAATGAGACCGAAATTAGCGGCAATAACTGACATCGACATTGCTCGCTCTGGCCGAACCCTGGCATCGGCTGCAATTTCTGCAATCACCGGATAAACGGAAAAAGCGACATATCCTGTCCCGCAAATAGCGGTAAAAAGGTAAGCAACAGCAGGGCCCAGAAAGGTTATTGCACCTGGCCATTTCCTTAGGATCCGCTCCGCCATAGTAACAAATAAATCAAGACCGCCAGCTGCCTGAAGAATAGTGATACACGTGATAACAGCCAGAATGATGGAGATGACTGTTATCGGAGGAGAATCGGGGGGGAGTCCAAATCCAAAAGTCAGGATTGCCAGTCCTAACCCACCCGCAGCACCCAAACCAATCCCGCCAAAACGCCCGCCTATACCAATACATGTAAGAACTATCGCAAACTGAGTTACGAATAACATCATAATTAATTCCTTTTTATTAACAAATAGCTTAATATAATTTGAATAATAAGGGGTTATAATCTTATCATAACAATAAAATAATTAACTCAACTTATTGTATTATTTATACTTACGATTGTTTCGGTACCTTAATCTGAGAGTGTATATGGATAAGAAAAACGAACTATTTGAAAATATTAAAAATTATCTGCTTGATGATGCAAACCGAGATGCTGATGGACGTATCGAAACAGAAACTGAACTTGCAATTCGTTTTAATACATCAAGATATAAAGTTCGCCAGGCGCTCGGGACGCTTGTGCAAATGGGAATGCTTGAGCGCGCTCCCCGACGGGGTAGTGTGTTAAAAAATGTGGGTTCTCATAACATAAATAACCAACTGTTGATGCAGTTTGACCTGTCCGGGTTTGATATCTCAGAGTTTACTGAGGCAAGGATCTTAATCGAGTGCGCTATCATTCCTCTGGCAACGCGAAGAATTTTTCCAGCAATGCTGTCAAAACTTGAAAACGAACTCCGGCTTATTGAGGAAAACGCTGACAATCCGCAGGAAGCTGACCGTCATGACAGGGATTTTCATTTACTCCTGCTACAGGCGAGTGGCAATCGTGTCCTGCAGGTTTTTTCTGACGTTCTGATTACCTACTTTGAAAAAACCAGAGAGTCATTACCCGCCAACGACCGCCAGTATTTTATTGATACAGCGACGAAACAAAGAGAGATCCTGGCGCATATTAAAAAGGGTGATGCACAGGCCGCCTCGGAGTTGATGAGAGCGCATTTACTGGAAAAGCGACTGTAAATATTACGCCCGGGTGTCATTCTGTTCGGATGAGAGAAGCAGGCAAAAGCGGCTGGCGAAGAATATAAGGAGAGAAAGATGATAAAAGTGTTGGGCCTGCTGGCAGTGAGTGTTCTGTCATTGCCAGTGAACGCAGCGACAGTTGAGCCATACAGTCCGGCCCCGGGCGTGCTGTGTGATAAATCGATCTGTGCCAATAAGCACGGTATATCGGTGGCGCTGACCACCAGGTATGTCGGCAAGAAGCAGGGCGAAAAGCTGGCAGCGGCCGGGCAATTTGATACAACCGCTTTTACATTCCGGGGCGGTCTGTTTTGTGACACCAATGAGCGTCTGTGCCGGGACGATCGCTATTTTGGTCCGGACGGTAAGCGTAGCGGAAAAGTGAACCCCCATTATACCGCGTTACTGTTTGGTCACGCTGATAAGCCCTGATATGACATGATGTCACCCCGTGACTGTCGCGCGGGGTGGCGGCGTTTTCCCCGTACGGCAACGCAACAACAATAACTCTCAAAAATGAGAGGCCGATCCTCTCAGCAGGACTTTTGTCCTCAATTCTCTGCATACGTCTGGTTACAATCCCTGCATATCTTCAATATAAATGATTCAGGAATTGTTATGACTGCACATATTAATGCCAAACCGGGTGATTTTGCTTCAACTGTTATTATGCCTGGTGATCCGTTACGCGCTAAGTTTATTGCTGAAAATTACCTGGTAGATTATCGGGAAGTTACCAACGTGCGCAATATGCTGGGTTATACCGGATACTATTTCGGACAACCTGTTTCAGTAATGGGTCACGGTATGGGAATACCGTCGATGACGTTATATGCACATGAGTTGGTACATGATTTTGGTGTCCAGAGAATTATTCGGGTGGGTAGTCTGGGGGCAACACAGCACCATATTAAAATGCGCGATATTATTCTTGCCGTCGCAGCCGGAACGGACTCAGTCACGAATCTGAAACGTAGTTCTGGCTATACAATGGCAACATCGGCACACTTCCCATTATTACAACAAGCATGGATTCTGGCGCAAAAAGCGGGCATTGATATCAAAGTCGGAAATGTTTTCAGTGGCGATCTTTATTACGATCCTGATGATAATTTAATTCCTGCACTGGAGAAGTTTGGTGTTCTGGGAGTCGATATGGAAGTGGCTGGATTGTATGCCTTAGCACATCAGTTTGGGATTGAGGCGCTGGCGATTTTAACCGTGTCCGATCACTGCCTGACGGGAGAAGAAACGACTGCGGAGGAACGGCAATTAACCTTTAATAATATGATTGAGCTGGCACTGAATACAGCAGTTACAGCTTAGCGAAGAAATTTTATTGAACCAATCAGGGATGTCTTTATATGAAGAATAAAATAGCACTTACGCTGATTAGTTTTCTGGCAAATTTTATTATGGCAGGGTTTGCCAGTCAGTTTGGTATGCTGATTGAACCGATTGCAATGCGTTACAATGCCGATGTGAATGCTGTCGCATCTATTTTTTCGTTACTGAACGGAGGGGCATTAGCGGGCACGATCGCCGCTTTTTTCCTGATTGAAAAAGTCGGTGTAAAACGTATGACGTTAATTATCTATTCGATAGTTTTCCTGTGCGCACTGACAATGCATTTAAGTAGTGGTTTATGGCCAGTGATGGTCGCTATGACCCTCGTCGGTTTTTGTGGCGGTATTGGCCTATGCGTGGCAGGTACGATCGTGGTTTCTGTCTGGCAGGATCGTATTCAGAGTACGATGCTGGTGGTGCAGGATGCTACGTTTAACGTTGCGGGGGTGGTTTTCCCGTTGATTACGACCTTCGCGCTAACCCACAATATGTCATGGAGTTACAGCTACCTTAGCGTTGGTATGGTGGCCTTACTGACCCTTGGGATTGTGGCACTAACTCGCTTTGCAGCTTGCGAAACAACACATGTTTCTGGCCAGACAGAAGCGGTGAAGTCAGAGTGGAATCCTGGGATTATCAGCGGTGGGATTGGTCTGTTTTTAGGTATGTTGGCGCTTTATACCTTCCTGACATGGGCACCTCTGTTTGTTAAGAATAAATTTGGTATTCCATTTGAAGAAGCCGGAAATATTATTACTCAGTATTGGGGGGCCGCACTGGTCGGCGCGTTAGTGTCAACCGGGATTGTTGCCCGCGTGAAGATACATTATTTCCTGTTAAGTATTATTTTGCTGGCTTGTATTATCACTACGATCATTGTAACGAAGAAAGATATTTCAGGGTTAGATTATCTGGCCTACAGTTATGGCTTTGTGTGCGCCGCACTGTATAACTCCTTTATTGCTTACGGTGTTTCTTTTGTGAAGCGAGCAAGTAGCCAGAACGTTTCTTACATTTTAATTAGCGGTAGTGCAGGAGCAATGTTTAGCCCGGCAATCAGCGCGGTAATGGAAAAAACGATGGGATTGCAAAAAATTATGTACGCAATACCAGTATTGTATTTGGTTATCTTTATCATGTTGCTGGGAACACTGAAGCTCAAACGTCAATAATTATTGCAAAACACTTACCTTCCTCTAATTAAGAACTATCGCCACACAACTATTCTGTGTGTGGCGCCGTTCAGTCTTTCTCAAAGGAATTGAATATGTTGCGGAAAAATATATCAATGATTAAAAATCTGGTGGTTGGCGCTGTTATGAGTATGGGGTGTGCCCATGCTGTTGCTGCTGATTATACTGATGGCAATATTCGGAAGAATGATTTCAACTGGATGCAGATGAATTTAATGCAAAGCGTTGATGCTAAGGTTCCTTATGGCATTCGCAACGACACGTATCTTGAACTGGAATTTGGTGCTCGCTCTGGTATTGTCGATCTTTATGGTTACGTTGATTTCTTTGATGTTTTTGATAGCAAGCATGACGATCGTCACGGTGGTGATAACTTTTTTGCCAAAATATCACCGCGTTTTTCACTTGATGCCATCTTTAACAGAGATTTATCTGTTGGCCCGTTTAACGAATTCTATATCTCAACCGTGAACAACATTGGTGACCGGGAATTATTCGAACATTATATCGGCCTGGGAACAGATGTTAAGGTACCGTGGTTCGGTATGGTGGGGATGAATCTCTACGCTCACTACGTTCGTGAAAACTATGGTGCAGATAACGAAGGTAAGTGGGATGGCTACATGTTTTCAACAAACTGGTCGACGCCGTTTTATCATTTCGCCAATGGCAGCTATTTAAACTATCAGGGGTACTTTGACTACCAGTTTGCTGCCAATAAGATTGCTGATCAGGCGTTGTACAGCAACAACGCGATTGAATGGTATAACGGCATTTACTGGCATTCAGAGCACTACGCAGTGGGTTACGGATTGAAGTATTTCCGTAATATGGCATTGATGGAAAATCACGGCGGAGCAGGGCGTACAACGGGTATCGGCCATTACTTCAGCCTTACCTATAAGTTCTAATTGTTGTTGACGGACACTCCAACATTCCGGACCCGGTGTTGGTGTGTCAGTCGATGATGTCGTTTCCCAGAAATTGCCGTAGCCCATCCAGATCTTTGATTTCCAGGCCTTGCTTTGTTTGCGTTACCAGGCCTGCATCAGTAAGCGCTTTAACCGCCCGTCGGTAGACCCGGTCGGTAGTGCCGAATCGCTCAGCTTCCTGATATTTTTTACTGAAACCATCCATGGGTTGCTTGTTTTGATGCTGTCGATAAAGATCGTAAGCCACGTTATGCACGATCGGATAGAGCATCCGGTGCAGGAAAATTTCCAGCATATCCTGGTAGTCGACAGCCATTGCGCTGGCGAAGAAGATTGCCAGTCTGGGGTGCTGATTTAACGCTTCTTCCAGCCGATCGCAACTACATACCGCAACGGTGAGCGGCTCTTCGGCCACAATATCAAGCTGGCAGCGATAGCCCGTAAAGAACTCCATCTCACCAAAAAGTTGTTCGTCACACTCCATCGCGCCAAGTTGAAAACGGCGACCATTCTCAGCGCTGTAACGCAGAGAGATTCTTCCTGATTGCACCATAATCAGACGGTCGACAACCTGCCCCTGATGATAGAGATACTCATCCTCATGAATGAGCTGTGTCTCTGATAGCAGTTCCTGGAATGTCTTCTCGATAAAGGCATCATCTTGCTGCCAGATGTTATGAAAACGGCCTTTTGTGAGTGGTTTAAGCTGCATGGCTCAACGTCTTATGCTTTAGGATAATTCTTACCTCAGAATGTATGCTATCTGCCGGTTAATGTCATTAACGCTGGGGTGGGACTGACGGGAGAAAAAAGGGGCAGAGCGATGCTGCCCCCGGTGACTGGCAATAAATGCGTCATGGATGAGAGATAAAGCGGGACAGACGCTGTCTCAGCAAGCGGTTTTCCTGTCGTAAATGTGCGTTCTCTTCCAGTAATGTCAACGCAACGGCTATTCCTGGCCAGTCAAGCTCCAGCTCCTGGCGCAGGCGCAAAGCGCGCTGCACAACGGCCAGGGCATGATCGTCAAACTGCCAGTGGGCAGTCTCGTCTTCACGGGGTTCTATTACCCCTAAACCGACAATCTCATTAAGTTCCTCTGCAGAAACGCCGGTGTGCAGACAAAACTCGGTAATAGTAAAGGTGACGGTAACGTTAGCCATTATGCTTTCCCCCACTCTTTGCGCGGATCAAAGGACTTCTGTGCCTCTGCCAGCTGTTGCCACAGTGCGGCGCTGTTGTCGTCAGGTTTTGGTGGCATCACGATTTTGATCACTGCATACAGGTCGCCGGTATGTTTTTTGCTTACCAACCCCTTGCCCTTAATTCGTAAACGCTGCCCGGCCTGGCTACCAGGTGGGATAGTCAGCAGAATGCTCTCTTTGAGGGTGGGTACGGTAACTTTCGCGCCCAAAGCGGCTTCCCACGGGGCGAGGGGAACGACAATTTCCAGATCCTGATTAACAATGTCAAACAGCGGATGAGGCGCAATATGAATGACCAGCCATAAATCGCCGTTCGGTCCACCGTTCTCACCGGGAGTACCCTGGCCTTTCAAACGAATGCGTTGGCCGTTACCCACGCCGGCCGGAATTTTCACGTTCAGCGTTTTCGGAATTTCGCGCTCTACCAGACCAAAAGCATTGTATACCGGCAGGCTGTAACTGATGGTACGGCTATGCTCAGTAAGCGTTTCTTCGAGAAAAACGGCAACTTCGATTTCGATATCGTGACCCCGACTGGCATGACGCTGCCGTGAATGGTGAGCATGCTTGCCAAAAATAGAGGAGAAAATGTCGTCGAAGTCTTCAGCATTGTAATTCTGTCCATCGCCCTGCTGGAACTGACGGTTGAACTGCGGGTCGTTGCGGTGCTGCCACAACTGATCGTACTCGGCTCTACGTTGTTCATCGCTCAGTACTTCCCATGCTTCAGCAACTTCTTTAAAACGGGCTTCGGCATCGGATTCTTTACTGACATCGGGATGGTATTTGCGGGCGAGTCGACGATAGGCGGTCTTGATTGTCTTGAGATCGTCCGTCGGTTTCACGCCCATGATGGCGTAATAATCCTTTAATTCCATAGCGCTCTCTCGTGTAAATCAACACATAGAAGAAGGATACCTCTGGGGAAAGGCATCTACCAATAAGTTTAGGGTAATCCTCATAAGGGTGAATGCCAACCATGACATGAAAGGAGGAGAAGACGATATGACAAGGAACAGGCATTACACCACCAACAGTCACCAGAGAGGGGCTGGATCCTGTTGTGTGGTGCGTATAACGGTATTAACTCAACATCAGGGGCGGGAAATAAGATACTGGACAGTGTCAGCGTAGCTCTGCACAAAAGAATTTACGTCATCTGAATTTAATCCTTTAGGATTAATCATATATTTACCCTTGATAAAGATTGCGGGTACGCCTTTTAAATCTACAGCTTTAGCCAGCTCTTGTTGTTTGGCTGTCAATGATTTCACGGCAAAACTATTCCATGCTGCGTCATAATCACTGGCACTCACACCGGCGTTGATAAATATATTGCGAATATCGCCCGCTGTTTTAATGGTTTGTTTTTTCTGAACGGCATCAAACAGTAAAGGTTTGACTTTATCTTCCACGTTTAACAACATGGCAACTGACCAGGCATGCGTCATGTCTGGTCCCAGAGGACCTAAAAAGTCGACATGATACTCGGTGAGTTTGACATCAGCGGGCAAGACTTTTTTCACGTTATCAGTCACTTTGAAAACTTCATCATACTGATAGCAGGAGGGACAATAGAAGGAGAAAAACTTCAGTGCTGCTGGTGCTGCAGGTACGGGTTTCTCCAGTGAGATGAACTGCTTGCCATCGGTAAATGATGCGGCTTGAGTGCTAACGGTAAAAAGTAAGCCGATCAGGGGTAATAAATATTTTTTCATTTCCATATACTCTGAATAACATTTAACAAACAAAGCGTTTTTATAATGGACAAGATATTAGTCCGTTTAATTATAATATTGTTTTTATTGAGGAAATGCTCCAGTCCTTACTTTCATTTACGCATCAATACGCGAAAGTACATTTTTAATATTTTCTTATAATGTGTCACGGGGTTTTCTCGGAGATGCCGCGGAAATAATGAATAATACCTGTGGTGATATTTTCATGTTGTTTTATTAGAGGCGTCATTTTTGATTGTGAAATTATTGCTGGCATTGATTATTATTTCGTGGCCGGGTGTGATAATGAACAGCAGTTGTTAATCTCCGGTACCGACATAACTTTACAGCGTAAAGGTTGCCAAAACCTCACCAGTGGCTAAGATAACTCGCGTTAATCAGTGAGGGTATAATGGCGAAACGTCAACGGATGGGATGGTGGTTCCTCTGCCTGGCATGTGTTGTGGTGATAGTTTGCACCGCGCAACGCATGGCGGGTCTGCATGCGTTGCAGATGAATACCGCCGCCACTGCTGTCGTCGCGAGCGCGCAAACGGATACCGATGACGCCTCACCCGTTACCCCTTGTGAATTGAGCGCGAAGTCGTTACTGGCGTCGCCGCCTGTGCTGTTTGAAGGGGCGATTCTGGTGCTATGCCTGCTTCTGTCGCTGTTAGCGCCAGTGCGGGCTTTTCGTCTGCCTTTTTTCCCACCGCGAGCCATCTCGCCGCCCACGCTTAGGGTTCATCTCAGATTCTGTGTCTTCCGTGAATGACCAAACCGTTGTTGCTGACTGTTAGATAATTATTCACGGAGAAAAAATATGATGACTGTTTTCAGGCAGGCGCTGTTCTGTCTGTTATTGCTATGGCTACCCGTATCCTGGGCGGCTGACATCGGCTGGCTGCGTTCACCCGATAACGACCATGCCAGCGTCCGGCTGCGTGCCGATACATCTGCTGAAGGGCAAGCCCGTCTACTGCTGGATGTGAAGCTGGAAGATGGCTGGAAAACCTACTGGCGTTCGCCGGGAGAGGGCGGTGTCGCGCCGTCTGTCACCTGGAAAGGTGAAATGCCCGCAGTGGATTGGTTCTGGCCAACGCCTGCGCGCTTTGAGGTCGCCAATATCACTACCCAGGGGTATCACGATAAGGTGACATTCCCGATGGTGGTACACGGCACGCTGCCAGCCACGATCAATGGCGTATTGACGCTATCAACGTGCAGCAATGTCTGCCTGCTGACGGATTTTCCTTTTTCCGTAACACCTTCTGTTCAGGATCCGACATTTGCGCATGATTATGCCCAGGCAATGGGGCAGATCCCGCTTGCCAGCGGCCTGACAGATACGCTCAGCGCAGGGGCGCGGGCTGGAGAGTTGGTGGTCGAAGCGCACCGCGCGGGAGGCTGGTCTACGCCCGGACTTTATCTGGATACCGTCGATGATGTGGATTTCGGTATGCCGCAAATCCGCATTGATGGAGACACGCTGCTGGCGACAGTACCTGTCCATGACAGTTGGGGAGAAGGCGCACCGGATTTACGCGGCAAGCGGGTCACGCTGGTCCTGGCTGATAATGGCGTTGCGCAGGAAAGTCGACTTGCTATAGGAGATGCTCCGGCTGCGGATACCGCCGCACCTGCGATGTGGCAGGTGGTTGCGATGGCGCTGCTGGGTGGTCTGATCCTGAATCTGATGCCCTGTGTGCTACCGGTTTTGGGCATGAAGCTGGGTTCAATTTTGCTTGTCGAAGAGAAAAGTCGTCGTCAGGTTCGCCGTCAGTTTCTGGCGTCGGTGGCCGGAATTCTGGTCTCATTTATGGCCCTGGCATTGCTGATGACGGTACTGCGTATGACCAATCAGGCACTCGGCTGGGGGATCCAATTCCAGAGCCCGTGGTTTATTGGCGTTATGGTGCTGGTAATGCTGGCGTTTAGCGCCAGTCTGTTCGGATTGTTTGAATTCCGGCTTCCTTCCACAATGACAACAACGCTGGCTACTCGCGGTGGCAACGGTCTGGCAGGGCATTTCTGGCAGGGCGCTTTTGCTACGCTGCTCGCCACGCCGTGCAGTGCACCGTTTCTCGGGACCGCGGTAGCGGTGGCGCTTACGGCTTCACTTCCAACGCTATGGGGACTTTTTCTCGCACTGGGGCTGGGCATGAGCTTGCCATGGCTGTTGGTGGCTCTCCGACCGGGTCTGGCATTGCGGTTACCACGTCCGGGGCGCTGGATGAACATCCTGCGACGTCTTCTGGGGGTGATGATGCTCGGCTCTGCTATCTGGCTGGCAACGTTACTGCTCCCGCATCTGGGTGTTTTCACACAAAGTGCAGTGAAAGAGAGTGTGAACTGGCAACCGCTTAGCGAGCAGGCCATCGACGATGCGCTTGCCCAGCATAAGCGCGTAGTCGTTGATGTAACGGCCGACTGGTGCATTACCTGTAAGGTAAATAAATACAACGTATTGCATAAAGAAGACGTCCAGGCCGCACTGCAACAGCCTGATGTAGTGGCGTTACGCGGCGACTGGACGCTGCCTTCTGAAGCCATCACCGCATTTCTGAAAAAACGTGGCCAGGTTGCTGTGCCGTTTAACCAAATTTATGGCCCCGGTCTGCCGGAAGGTCAGGCGTTGCCAACATTGTTAACCCGCGAGGCGGTGTTAAAAACACTGGCAGATGCCAAAGGAGTCAATCCATGAAGATCCTGATTGTTTTGCTGTTAGCCCTGTTTTCAACCGTCAGCGTAGCGAAAGAGCCTGCACCGTTTACACCGGAACAGGAAAAGCAAATTGAAGCGCTCATTCAGGAAGCGCTGTTTAACGATCCTGACAGCCCGCGTATTGGTACAAAGCAGGCGAAACTGACGCTGATAAACTTCACCGATTACAACTGTCCGTACTGCAAGCAACTGGATCCTATGCTGGAAAAAATAGTGCAAAAGTATCCTGACGTGGCGGTGGTGATTAAACCGCTGCCGTTTAAAGGGGAAAGCTCCGTACTGTCGGCGCGGACTGCGCTGACAACGTGGCGCGAGCATCCGCAGCAGTTTCTGGCGCTGCATGAAAAACTGATGCAGAAGAGGGGCTACCACACGGCTGCCAGTATTAAGCAGGCGCAGGAAAAAGCCGCAGCCACTCCGGTAAATCTGGATGATAAAAGTTCAGAGACACTGAGCACTAACCTGCAACTGGCGCGGCTGGTGGGTGTACGGGGAACGCCGGCTACGATAATTGGTGATGAGCTTATACCAGGCGCTGTGTCGTGGGAAACGCTTGAAGAAGTGGTCAAAGAAAAACTGGCGGCTGCCAATGAGCGGTAAACTGCGTCGTTGGCTGCGCGAAGGGCTGATCTTACTGGCGTTGTTAGCCGGGGCGATGCTGCTGATGGATGTATGGCGCGCGCCTCAACTGCCAGCATCGTTTGACAGTACGCCTTTGCAGACGCTGGATGGCGAAACCGTCACCCTCGCCGCACTCAGTAATGAGGAGCCGGTGCTGATCTATTTCTGGGCAAGCTGGTGTGGTGTGTGTCGCTTCACCACGCCGGAAGTCGCCAGACTGCGATCAGAAGGGGAAAACATTATGACCATCGCGCTACGTTCCGGCAGCGAAGCGGATGTTGCTCACTGGCTGTCGCGCAAAGGTGTGGCATTTCCGGTTATTAACGATGCTGAGGGCACAATATCCCGCAGTTGGGATATTAGCGTCACTCCCACGCTAGTGGTGATGTCGCAAGGTCGTGTGGTATCGACAACCAGTGGCTGGACCAGCTACTGGGGGATGAAGATACGGCTGTGGTGGGCGAAAACGTGGTGATTTTTGTGCCGGGGAAACCCGGCATTTTTTATACGATAAAATGGCAGTAAAAACATGTTGTTCTGATATTAAAGCCCAAAGCTATATCATAATGATTATATAGTTTTCATCGCTTCTGTAGTTGCAAATCTACAAAGGTAATGGCATACCTGAAGGCGTTTTAAATATCTTATTTCTTACAGGGATTATAGAAGAATGCACAAGGGTAAAGTTATTGTTGCATCAATGATGGTGTTTTGTGTCCTTATTTTTATTGCCGCTATTGCCTGGTTTATGGTGTTCCAGGGGGAAGTCACCGAACCGACCAGTGAAGAGAAAAATGCCGCCATTCTGCATGCTGCGGGCTTGCTAAAATCAGATGCACAGGATGAAAAAACTATAAATAATTTATTTCAACGTTATATTTTAGCGCGAAAGGTCAATCTGGATTCCGGGGAGTGGGTAGCTGACGATGCCATAACGCAAGGATGTAAGAAGCTCGCTCCGGAGCATGATCCCGCCAGGATCCACCAGCGCTGCGTAATTGCAGATGTCTATCTGGTGAAAAATAAAAACAATAAAATTCAACAAATTATAATTCCTGTTTTCGGTAAGGGGGCGAAGTCTATGATGCACGCCTTCCTTGCTCTTGACCTTGACGGGCGTACAGTTAAAAACCTGTATTACTACCAGCAGCGGGAAACTCCTTTTTTGGGGGCCAGAGTGGAAGATGAGAACTGGCGTAAACAATGGCCGGGTAAAAAAGTGGTTGATAATAACGGGAAGCCGGCGCTGAGAATAATTCAGGAAAAACCAGAGCATATCGATGAATATACGGTAGATGGTATTTCTGGTGCGACTCTGACATCGACGGGTGTAGAGAAAAGTATTAACTACTGGACAGGCGAACAGGGTTATGGTCGTTTTCTACAACGTATTACTCGTGATCCTGATATAATGATGCCCTGACACTTTTTGTTTTAAATAACGTTTTCCCTCATGCCCGCTGTCGGCTTCATTTGTGTCAGCGAGTATGGGGGAACGCTATTCTGCACGGTGTATAAATACTCCTCAATTAACGGCTTCATTAATAAATCCTGCCAGCCTCAACTTCGTATCCATCACATTTTTATGAAATAAATTTACATAACTTGTCACCCGTTGACATTTTTATGATCCAGGTCATGTACAACGCAGTCAAAAATCGATAATGATAATAATTATCATTTGTATTTTACGGGATGCGTACCGTGCGTAAGTTCTGCTCTTTCCTGCTGTTCACTTTGTGTGGCTTGCTTGTAAGCCTTCACGTATGGGCTGCAACAAACTATGCCCCCTTTATTGAGGATATCGAGCAACGTCTTGATAAAACGGCAGAACTTTACTCTCAACAGCAAACTGATGAAGCGCGTCGCACGGTGCAAATGGCCTACTTTGAGGTATTCGAAAACCTTGAAGGTCCGATTCGTATCAACATTTCCGCCAGCAAGAGTTATGAGATGGAAAGCGCTTTCGGTGAGATCCGTCGCATGATTGGCGAAAAAAAATCTCTCTCTGACGTGCAGGCTAAAATCGACTGGCTGAAGGCATCGCTGCGTGAAGTTGAACCTGTGCTGGATGGCGGGCATCGCCTGGTTGCCGAAGAGCAGCACAATGCGTTTTCCAGAACCGATATCGCCGTACACTGGCAAGAGAGTTTCCGCACTATCGACGATTTGCTGGCCCAGGCAGTAAATAACTATCAGGCCGGGAATCTCAGCGTTGCCAGTCAGCACGTTCAACAGGCGCACTATCAGGGTTTTAAAAACTCAGAGATGGAAATGTCGATCAGACAGAATCGATCGGCAAAAGACGCAGCAGCGATTAATCAGCAATTTTCTGCGCTGATTGCGCTCACCGCGCAGCCGGATCACCTCAATGATGTTTCTTATCAGGTCACAACGTTGTTACAGGATATTGAGGATCTTCTGCCCGGTCTGCCCACTACCCGTGACGAACAGCAGGTTGCAGCGTCGCAAAATACGGGTAACGCTCCAGCGGCAGAGGATGACAAAGCGCGCGCAGACTGGGCTGCGGTGTCGATGGGTATCAATCAAAGTATTCAGGAAGCGATTGCCCGCTATCAAGGGGGCGATGCGAAGAATGCCATTCTGGATGTGCAGGACAGTTACTTTGACCGCTTTGAAGCCAGCGGTATGGAAAACAAAATAGGCTCCCGTGACTCAGCGTTTAAAACCACGCTGGAGGCTTACTTTACGCGTCTGGTTAGCCTGATGAAAGCGGGTCAGCCAGTGGAAAGGCTCAACGCAGAAGCCAGCGCACTGGAGCAGGATCTACAAAAAGCGGTGGCGATGTTGGGAGAAGGCGAAGAGACCCAGTGGAGCCTGCTGCTCTATAGCCTGATGATCATTGTTCGCGAAGGGCTGGAAGCACTGCTTATTGTGGCGGCTATCGTGGCCTATATGGTGAAAAACAATCACCAGGATAAGTTACCGCTTATTCGTCAGTCGGTGATTGTCGCGCTGATCGCCAGCGTCATTACCGCTGTGATATTCCAGCTTCTGTTCACTAATTCTGGCGCCAGTCGTGAATTGCTCGAAGGCATAACGATGCTGATTGCCGTCGTCATGCTGTTCTTCATGAGCTACTGGTTACTGTCTAAGGTCGAAGCACGCCACTGGAAAGCCTGGCTGGAAGGAAAGCTGTCCCACTCACTTTCCCGTGGTTCACTGGTTGGACTGTGGCTGACCAGCTTCCTGGCTGTTTATCGCGAAGGGGCGGAAACCGTGCTGTTTTACTACGCCCTGGTCGGGGATGCGAATGATGTTTCCGGGCATATGGCGATTGCTGCAGGTTTTGTTATCGGCTGTGTTGTTCTGCTGGCCGCCTGGCTGCTCATGCGCTACTCGGTAGTACGCCTGCCGTTGAAGCCGTTCTTTATGTTTACCGGCAGTTTTATGTACCTGATGGCCTTTGTGTTTGCGGGCAAAGGGGTTCTGGAACTGGTGGAAGGCAAACTGTTCCAGCCGACGTTGATTAACGGCTTCCCTGAAATCAGCTGGTTGGGAATTTATCCCTACATGGAAACGTTATTACCGCAGGCCGTATTGCTGCTTGCAGCGCTGGTGGCGCTGTGGGTGATGCGGCGGAAAAGCACAGTCCCTGGGGAAACGATAAAAAATAATCTATAGCTGTTATTTAAGACGAGAGGATATGTCTGATGACCATGAAGAAAACCCTGATTGCCAGTGCAGTGATGGCCAGTATTTTCACTGCTCCGGCTGCGTTTGCCTTTAAGGAGTATCCGGCAGGCGAGCCTGTCACCATGAATGAGATGGAACTGGCTGCTGTCTATCTGCAGCCGATCGATATGGAGCCGCGCGGCATGGGGTTACCGGCAGCAAAAGCCGATATTCACCTTGAGGCGGATATTCACGCAGTGGAAGGCAGTAAAAATGGTTTCGGCGCAGGCGAATGGATCCCTTATCTGACCATCAGTTACACCTTAATTAACAGTGATACAGGTGAAAAACAAGAAGGTACCTTCATGCCGATGGTCGCCAGCGATGGTCCTCATTACGGCGCGAACATCAAAATGATGGGTGTGGGTAACTACAAAGTGACCTATCACATCGAACCACCGTCAAAAGCAGGTATGCACCGTCACACAGACAGTGATACGGGTGTTGGTCGCTGGTGGAAGCCATTTGATGTGAGCTATGAATTTAAATACGTTGGCCTGAACTAAGCGCTTTTCCCATCAGGCTGCTTTATTTGCCATTTTGGACCGGGCAGTGCTCACATCCCTAAGTACGATATGTACCCACGGTTTGTTCTGCGCTGCTCATCTCCCAACTGACCGCAAGCCTGAACGTTTGATGGGCAGGCTCTACATTATCGATGTACCTGGATAGTTACATCATTCAATCCGCCGTACAGAGTCGATGTTATGAGTTATTTTTTTGTCACGACGCTACAGGTTTTTTTCTGCATTGCGCTGCTCTCCGGGGTTCTGTGGAGTCGCAACGATCCTCCTTCTTTACGCCCACTCGTCTGGACCTTATTCACAGGCTTGATCGTTGGCGTGCTGGCGGGACTCACACTCCGTGGCACGCAGCCGGTGCAATTGCTGCTGGTCGGCACCGAAGTGATGATCACGCTGTTGTTTGTGTTGAGCTTCTGGTGGGTATCAAACCGCATTCGCTACCTGTGGCAGGGTATCCTTGTGTTTGGCGCGGCTCGACACTGGGCGCTGGATCCTAATCTTGGCGGATTAACCAGTACCCATGTGCTAAATACCGACCTGCTGCTGAATCTGACGGCAATGCTATTGGCTTTTGCGATCCTCTGCCTGGCGGGAGTGCTTTGCGCCATGCTGTTACGGCGTATTCGCGGGCTCTACTGGCCGTTAACACTGATCCTGATGGTCATGATTTGGCTGCCATTAAGCGGCAATCTACTGCTGTTGTTAATGAAGCTGCAGGTGCTACCGCTGGCAAAATCGCTATTGAGCTTCGTGGCCAAAGTGACAAACAACGCGGCGTTATATAACTGGTTGGGAGCTGCTCTATTGCTTGTTCTGGCGCTGTGCTGGGTACCGGCGCTGCTGCGTGCTATCCGCCTGACGCGTGAAACCGATGAGCCGATTGCTCATCGACTGGCACTGGCGCATCGTCGAAATGCGTTCCGTCTCTGGCTGGTGACGCTGGGATGCGCGGTGGTTGTGATCGCCGGACAACTGTGGTGGGAAAAAGTCGCATCTCAGCCGCCGCAGTTATCAGAAGCAGTTCCGGTACAACTTGCCAGCGATGGCATGGTACATCTGCCGATAGAACAACTCCGTGATGGCAAGTTGCACCGCTTTGTCTGGGTGGCAGACGACGGTAAAGCTGTACGTTTTTTCGTGATTAACCGCTATCCCGACAAATTGCGTTTGGGCGTGGTTTTTGACGCCTGTCTGCTTTGTGGCGATCAGGGCTACGTGATGGAAGGGAATCAGGTTATCTGCGTGGCCTGCGGGGTACACATTTTCATTCCTTCGATTGGTAAACCTGGTGGTTGTAACCCGGTGCCGATTGAAAACTGGCGTAATGATGAGAAAGAGCTGGTGATCCCGGGTAAAGAGCTGGCTGCGGGCGTGAATTACTTCTCGACGGTCATGACCATTAATGTGACCGATCCGGTTGATGGTTCCCGGTTGACGAATACCTCGGCTGACTACAAATACAGCTATGGTGGCAAAACCTGGTTCTTCTCGTCTGAAGCAAACTACGACCGCTTCCGTAACACTCCGGAACAGTTCGTACCTGCCGAACTGAGGGAGGAGTAACAATGCTGTGGCGAATGTTACGACAATCCTGGGGGCGCAATCTCCGACGCAAGGGACTGGCTATTGTGACGGTATTTCTCGCATCCAGCCTGATCTCTGCACTGCTGGCGGTGTCGATTGATATTGGCGATAAAATGTCCAGGGAGCTGAAGTCTTACGGTGCCAATATTTTGATTGAACCCGCCGGGCAGGCGGCGTTGCCTGCGCTTTTCAGTGAAAACAGTAACCCACTATCGGGGCAGGATTTCCTTGATGAAGCGGAACTGCCAAACATTAAGGATATCTTCTGGCGTAACAACATTGTCGGCTTTGCCCCTATGCTCGGTGGTGAAGTCGACATTGATGGCAAAGAGGTACGTATTCTTGGCACCTTCTTCAGCCAGCCGGTGGATATTCCAGATGAAGAAGGGTTTGAGACGGGGCAGAAAACAGTGAGCCCGTTCTGGCAGGTTACTGGCGACTGGCCGCAGGAGCCCGCAGGCGATGCCCCTCAAACTCTGGTGGGACATGCCCTGGCACGACAAACGGGCTGGAAGCCGGGCGATCAACTGGTAATACGTAACGGTAAAACAACATTGACCGTGACAGTCAGCGGAATCCTCTCCAGCGGTGGAGATGAAGATAACCAACTGGTTATGCCATTGAGCACGGTGCAAACGCTTCTCGGTTTACCAGGCAAAGTGCAGGCCATTCGCGTCTCGGCGTTGACGGTGCCGGAAAACGAGCTTTCGCGCCGGGCGCGTGAAAATCTCGACGCATTGAATGCTGAAGAGTACGACCTTTGGTACTGCACGGCCTATGTCTCGTCTATTGCGCATCAACTGGAGGAGGCTATTTCCGGGGCAGAAGTCCGTCCTGTGTGGCAGGTTGCCGCATCTGAAGGTGTCGTTATCGATAAAATTCAGTTGCTGATGGGGGTTGTAACCGTCGCAGCACTGGCAGCTTCGGCAATGGGGATTGCGTCACTGATGACCAGCACCATTATGGAACGCGCTAAAGAGATCGGCCTGATGAAGGCGCTTGGAGCACATCAGTGGCAAATCATGCTGTTGTTCTATCTTGAAGCGGCTTCCAGTGGACTGGCCGGAGGGGCATTGGGATGCGTAGCCGGATGGGGAATGGCGAAAGCGATTGGCTTGATGCTATTTGATGCGCCATTGAATTTTGCCTGGCTTGTAGTGCCCTGTGTATTGGTGATTGCGGTACTAATTGCCCTGATTGGCACCTGGTTCCCGGCTCGGCGCATTGCTCGTCTGTATCCTGTGGAGGTGCTGTATGGCCGCTAAACGCACAATGCTCTGGCTACTGGTATGGCGGGCTCTGCGTCTGCGCTTTCAGCGGGTTAGCGTGGTATTTGCCGCATTGATGGTGGGGGCGACCATCGTGACCGCGCTATCTGCGGTGTGGTTCGATATCAATACCAAAATGAGTGAAGAATTGCGTACCTTTGGCGCGAATTTCTACATCGGGCCAGGCCACGGCTCCAGCATGACACAGCAAGAGTTGCAGACCATTCTGGATCAGGCACCACAAGGTCTGGTTCACGGAGCCAGCCCATGGCTATACGGTATGGCGCGCACTGAACTGGAGAAGGTGGTCATTGTCGGCGTGTGGTTTGAATCCTTGCAAAGGCTGGTGCCGTACTGGCAGGTACAGGGGAGTTGGATTGGTGTCAGCTTTGACGATCGCAATGCGATGATTGGCGTCAAACTGGCGGAACGTCTTAGTGTCCAGCCGGGCGATAGCATCACCCTGGTGGATCACAATCAACGTAAAAACCTACAGATTAAAGGCATTGTTGAAGCCGGTGATGCGACAGATAACATGCTGATTGTGAGTCTTGACGTGGCGCAGGCGTGGCTGCATCAGCCCGGTAAAATCAGCCATGGGCTGATGAGTGTCAGCAACGATGTCGGTCAGGTGGAAAACTATGCTAACCGCTTGCAGGCTCAATACCCGGATCTGGAGATCCGTCCAATACGGAAAGTCTCTGCTTCAGAAGGACAGGTACTGGATAAGATAAAAGGGTTAATGGGGCTGGTATCGGTGGTGATCCTTGCATTGTCCTCTTTGTGTGTGAACACCACTCTGATGGCCATTGTTGGTGAACGCGCCCGTGAGTTTGCTCTGCAAAAAGCGTTGGGTGCCAGCAACGGTGATATTGTCCGGCAAATTCTCCTGGAAACCTGCATTATCGCGCTGGCTGCGGTGGTTTGCGGGTGGATCTTAGGGTATCTGTTGGCCCAATTGCTGGGGCTGACCGTATTCAATGCTGCAATTTCGCTACGCTGGCCAGTGCTGCCTGTCACCCTGACGTTATCTTTACTGGTCGCCATTCTGGCGGCGATTGTTCCGGTCCGGCGCGCGGTCAGTGTCGAACCCGCAAAAGTGTTGAAAGGAGAGTAACGCCATGTCCGTTATGCAGACCCCACCAATGGCGATTGAAACCCGCCATTTATATAAACGGTTCGGCGATGTTACCGCCTTAGATGATATCAACCTGCAAATAGTGCAGGGCGAGTTTGTCGCTATTATGGGCGCGTCTGGTTCAGGTAAAACGACATTGATGAATATTCTTACCTGCCTGGACACCGCGACAGAAGGTCAGGTGTTTTTAGATGGAATTGATGCCGCCGCACTGGATGAAGAGGGGCGGCGCCGTTTTCGTGCTGAAAAAATAGGGCTGGTGTTCCAGCAGTTTCATCTGATCCCGTTTTTAACCGCGCTGGAGAATATCATGCTGGCACAGCACTACCACAGCGTGGTCGATGAAGCGGCGGCCAGAAAGGTTCTGGAACAGGTGGGGCTTGGGCATCGCGTGACGCACCTGCCGAGTCAGCTTTCCGGAGGAGAGCAGCAACGGGTGTGCATTGCCCGGGCGCTGGTCAATGAGCCGCCGGTGATTTTTGCCGATGAGCCCACGGGTAACCTCGATGAGGAGAATGAACAGCGGGTACTGGATCTGCTCACCGACCTGCATCGCCAGGGGCGCACGATTGTGATGGTGACACATAATCCGGCGCTTGGGTTGTTTGCCGATCGTATTATCCGTCTGCAACATGGCAAATATCAGGGCGAGGAGGCTAATCAACATGCGCTGGACTAACGTATTAATTCTCGCCGTTTTGGTTCTGATGAGCGGATGTAAAGAAGAGAAACTGGCGGTTGGGCAGCAAGCCCCGGCGCTGGCAACGTTCGACATGCAGGGAAGAGAATCCGGGCTTGAACACTGGCGTGGGAAGGCTGTTTATCTTAACTTTTGGTCGGCGGGGTGCGGCGGCTGTCTTGCCGAAATGGACGCGCTGGAAGCGCTGAGTAAAAAGTGGGGCGATAAGGTGGTGGTCGTGGCGGTGAATACCGATCCAGCGACGGTGATGATTGATGGCTTACTGGCGAAACATCAGGTTTCTTATCCGGTACTTCGCGATCAGCTTAAGATTTCCCAGGAGCGTTATCAGGTCATCGGTACGCCAACCTCTGTGTTGATTGATCGGGAAGGTCGCGTGCTGGAATTACACCAGGGGATGCGGAAACCGCCTGAGTTAGAGGCTACGTTTGCGCGTCTGGCAGCCCTATAAACGCGATACAGGGAGAAGCGCTAAATGGCATTTAGGTGGAATGAAGAGAGTCTGACCGTCCTGCGTGAAAACGCAGGAGTTCTCACAACGGAGCAGATTGCGCAGATGCTTTGCACCAATATTACGGTTGTGCGTAATATGGCGTATCGACTGAAAATCGGCCTGCGGGTGTCGGCTTACAATCAAAAACGCATTGAACAGGTACAAGCTCTCTATGCGTCTTCTGAACCATTAAATCTGAAAGAGATTGCTGCAAAAACCGGGCTGACGTTCAGTACTGTGCAATACATTGTGTATGTAAAATTAAAAAGTAAACCGTATACCACACGGGAATATGTCTCCTTTGAAACCGATGACGCAGTTCATTATCGGATACAAAAAGAGTTCATTGATACTGAGCGTTCCCTTTTACACAACATTCCAGATAACACGCGCTTTCATCAATTGTACCTTACCGACGGGACCTTATATTGTGTGCGTAATATCCGTCGCGAAGTGATTATTTCCGAATAACCGGATGGCATATTTCGTCGCCCGACGAAGCAAGCATTACTATTAGCGTACAAACTGGCTTATCTTCTATTGCGGGAAAGTGAAGAATGGCCAATGTATATGCGAATGACCCCTCCCTGGTAATAATGATTGCTGCTACGTTTGTGCTGGCGGGCATGGTGAAAGGCGTAACCGGCATGGGGTTGCCCACGGTGGCTATGGGGATCCTCGGCTCGCTCATCTCTCCGGTTGCCGCTGCGGCAATGCTGCTGTTGCCTTCTCTGATAAGCAATGTGTTTCAGTTTGGCGGCGGGGGTAATACAGGCAGGTTGCTGCAACGGCTGTGGCCAATGTTGTTGATGGTCGTCATATCCACTCTGCTTGCCAGTGTCTGGATCACCGCGGGCAACACGACCCGAACTCAGTTTGCGCTTGGCGTGGCGCTGGTTGTCTATGCCGTCTGGACGCTGGCGGGAAAGAAAATCGCCGTGGAACCGCAACGTGAAAAACCGCTTTCCCTCGTCATTGGATTTGTGACCGGTTTATTGACCGGTGGCACTGGTGTCTTTGTTATGCCTGCTGTGCCATGGATCCAGTCTTTGGGGTTTGAAAAAGATGAGCTGGTGCAGGCGCTCGGGATCTCTTTTACCTTTTCGACGCTGGCTCTCGCGTTGGGTTTGTGGTGGCACAATGCATTGCCCATTCAGTCGCTGAGCTTATCGGCGTTTGCCATTATTCCTGCGCTGCTGGGCCAGTGGGTAGGAACCCGTGTGCGGCGGCTGATTTCTCCTGTGGTGTTTAAACGCTGTTTTCTGTTCTGCCTGGTAGGTCTGGGTGTGGAAATGATGCTGCGCGCGGCGTGAGTCCAGCTATGACTTTATGGTGATTTCATGGCATGTTAATTCCAACGATCAGGCTGTGGGGGGAAGTAATGGCATCGGTAATGCTCAATGATGAAGAGGGCGACCTGGAGTCGCGGATGGCGCTTACTGCGGCAGTGATGGCCGATAAATCGCGCTCGCGCATGTTGTGCGCCCTGATGGATGGCCGAGCCTGGACCGCAACCGAACTTAGCGCTGTGGCTGATGTGTCAGCTTCCACCGCCAGTGCGCACCTGGCGCGTCTGTGCGAGCAGCGATTCGTTGTTGCGCTCGCTCAGGGCCGGCATCGTTATTTTCACCTCGCAGGAACGGAGATCGCCGAACTGCTGGAACGTTTGATGGGGGTGGCATGGGCAACATCAACGCCACGAAAAATTACCACGCCGCTGAGTTTGCGGCATGCCCGAACCTGTTATGACCATCTGGCCGGTGAAGTTGCGGTAATGCTTTTTGATACGCTGGTTTCCCGGCAATGGCTAACGTCTGATGGCGAAACGCTGACCAAACTTGGGCAGGAAATGCTGACGGAGATGGGGATTGTCCTGGCTGTGGGTTCATCCCGGCGAAAATTCAGCTGCGGCTGCCTGGACTGGAGTGAGCGACGCTACCATCCAGGCGGTGTGCTCGGCGCAACGCTTCTGCGTTGGTTTTCCGAACAGAAGTGGATTAAAACGCAGTCGGGCAGTCGCCATGTCACGTTCACTCCGCTTGGGATCCGCAAACTCCAGACGGAATTTGGCATCAAAGTTGTGCGGTAGATCTCCTGTTTTGCGAAAGCGTTCCCGGAAAAATGACATATTTCTGTCACACTCTTGAGGAATTGATAACAACAAGAGGTCGTAGGGATGAAAAAGTCGTTAATTGCCGCCGCCGTAGCAGGCGTTGTCTTATTGTCATCCGCCGCACAGGCGCAGACAACGCCGGAAGGCTATCAGCTTCAGCAAGTATTGATGATGAGTCGACATAACTTACGTGCACCTTTAGCCAATAATGGCAGCGTTCTTGAGCAGTCTACGCCAAAGCAATGGCCACAATGGGAGGTTCCGGGTGGCCAACTCACCACTAAAGGCGGCGTGCTGGAAATCTACATGGGTCATTACATGCGTGAATGGCTGGCAGAGCAGGGGATGGTGAAATCCGGTGAATGTCCGGCCCCTGATACGGTGTATACCTATGCTAACAGCTTGCAGCGTACAGTCGCGACCGCACAATTCTTCGTGACCGGTGCTTTCCCTGGGTGTGATGTTCCGGTGCATCATCAGGAAAAAATGGGCACCATGGACCCAACCTTTAATCCGGTTATCACTGATGATTCCGCCGCTTTTAGTCAGCAGGCCGTTCAGGCTATGGAAAAAGAGCGCAGCAAAATGCAGCTTAATGACAGCTACAAGTTGCTTGAGCAAATGACAAACTATAAAGACTCACCGTCCTGTAAAGAAAAACAGCAATGCTCCCTGATCGACGCCAAAGACACGTTCAGCGCGAAGTATCAACAGGAGCCCGGTGTTTCAGGACCGTTGAAGGTGGGTAATTCGCTGGTGGATGCGTTCACTTTGCAATATTACGAAGGCTTCCCGATGGACGATGTGGCCTGGGGTGAGATTAAATCCGACCAACAGTGGAAGGTGCTGTCGAAACTGAAAAACGGCTATCAGGACAGTCTGTTCACCTCGCCGGAAGTTGCACAGAACGTCGCTAAACCGCTGGTGAAATATATCGACAATGCGCTGGTGACTGAACGGACGAAAGCGCCGAAAATTACCGTGCTGGTGGGGCATGATTCAAACATTGCCTCGCTGCTAACGGCGCTGGATTTCAAACCCTACCAGTTACACGACCAGAACGAACGTACGCCGATCGGCGGGAAAATCGTCTTTCAACGCTGGCACGACAGCAATGCTAACCGTGACCTGATGAAAATTGAGTATGTGTATCAGAGTTCGCAACAGTTGCGTAATGCGGAAGTTCTGACGCTAAAATCCCCGGCACAGCGCGTGACGCTGGAACTGAAAGGTTGTCCGGTTGATACCAATGGATTTTGCCCCATCGATAAATTCGATAGCGTGCTGAATGAGGCGGCTAAGTAAAGAAAACTCCCCCGTGGAAGCGGGGGAGTCAGAGCGCTAGACGTTTTTACGTTCGATAGTCTGTTCACCCCAAAAGAGTGAATCTTTGTCAGTTTTCTCAAAGGCTTTGATTAGTACTTCGTCGCTACCTTCTTCCCAAATTTTTTCCGCCAGTTTCTCGTCATAGTGGGCGACTTCAAAAATGGCTTCGGCTATTTCCGGCGATGTATTGCGCAGACTTGCCCATTCGCCGACGCGATGGGCTTTCGCTTCTTGAGTTGGCATTCGAATCCTCCTGTTGAAGATTAGCCGTTGAGTTTTACTGCCAGGCCTGCGACATATTCCCCCTGGTAACGGGCAATAGATAATTCTTCCTGGCTTGGCTGTCGTGAGCCATCCGCTCCGGCAATCGTGGTGGCACCGTACGGAGTTCCGCCGCGTACTTGTGAGACATCAAACAGTTCTTGCGCGGCGTATCCAATAGGAACAATCACCATTCCGTGGTGGGCAAGCGTAGTCCAGGTCGATGTAATGGTTTGTTCCTGACCGCCGCCGGTTCCTGTCGAGCTGAATACGCTGGCAAGTTTGCCGTAAAGCCCGCCAGAAGCCCACAGTCCACCGGTCTGATCCAGGAAGGTACGCATCTGACCGGACATGTTGCCAAAGCGTGTGGGGGTACCGAAAATGATGGCGTCGTAATCAGCCAGTTCCTGCGGGGTTGCGACTGGTGCGTTTTGTGTTTTACCGCCCGCCTTAGCGAAGATTTCCGGCTGCATAGTTTCTGGCACACGCTTAATAATAACTTCTGCGCCATCCACTTTGTTTGCGCCTTCTGCGACTGCATGGGCCATGGTTTCAATGTGTCCATACATGGAATAATAGAGCACCAGAACTTTTGCCATTTTACACTACTCCTCGATTTAACCGTGTCCGTAGCGATTCGCTACCTACCTTTAAAGATATGACGTACTGCCAGGAGTGCAAATTTCACAATCATTTCTTTGATTTATAACAATTTTTATAACACGGGTTTTTGTTGCAAAATGATACATTTTTAAGCTGGTGGATTTTAGCTGTCATAAGAAAGACTTATTGATTTCGCTCTGTGATTATCTTCGTATTACTACCGATCCTGTTGCAGAATATTACCGTTAGCAGGTCGTCTGGTCAGGCTTCACTATGCTTAATCCCACGCAGTGATAATCAGGGCAATGCCCAAACGCTGCGTGAGGTATCACTCCTCAGCACCTATGCAATATGATGTCTAATCAATGACGGAGGTCAGTAATGGCAAACCATCGAGGCGGTTCCGGTAATTTTGCGGAAGACCGCGAAAGAGCATCAGAAGCAGGTCGAAAAGGTGGCCAGCACAGCGGGGGCAACTTCAAGAATGACCCGCAACGCGCTTCAGAGGCAGGCAAAAAAGGGGGCAAAAATAGCCACGGCAACACGAAACCGTAATTGCCGTGCTGTCTGTTAGATATATCGTGACGGCTGAGCTTTCATTGCCAGACGTTACATCGCCACCGCCGCCGGTTCTTCCGGCGGTTTTTTTGTATGCAAGGTTGAACTGTAACAAAACACAACGCAGACTAATGACATTCGGTTAATTGGGTGTCTCATGTCATTACTTTCTCGTTATTCCTTCTCTGTTAAACCCCAGGAAGCGATCCTCATTGTGATCACCATGTTCTGGGGTGGAACGTTTTTGGCGGTGCAGTATGCCGTCACGATGAGTGGTCCCTTCTTCTTTGTTGGCGTGCGCTTTGCTACAGCGGCGCTTGCGGTGGCACTACTGTCGTTACGCACATTACGTGGGTCGACATGGCTGGAAGTAAAAGCGGGTGTGGCGATCGGTGTATCCATTGCGCTGGGTTACAGCCTGCAAACCTGGGGGCTACAGTATATTCCCAGCAGTAAGTCTGCATTTATTACCGCCATGTATGTACCACTGGTGCCGCTTTTACAGTGGCTGTGCCTGGGCCGCATGCCGGGACTGATGCCGTGCGTCGGGATTGTACTGGCATTTATTGGGCTGATATTCCTTGCCGGACCTGGCGGTAATTTACTCGCTCTCGGTGAAGGGGAGTGGATCACGCTCGCCAGCGCGGTGGCGATAGCCGCAGAAATTATTCTGATCAGCGCATGGGCTGGGAAAGTGGATGTGCGGCGAGTCACGGTGGTGCAACTGGCAACTGCTTCAGTGGTGGCGTTTATTGCTATGGTTCCGGCGGGAGAGTCCGTACCGCCAGCATCGACAGGGTTACTGGTCGTTGCTCTGGGGCTGGGTATTTTTAGCGCGATTATTCAGGTAACGATGAACTGGGCACAGCGCAGCGTATCTCCGACACGCGCCACGGTTATCTATACCGGAGAACCTGTGTGGGCGGGGATCTTTGGTCGCCTTGCCGGTGAACGCTTACCGCTACTGGCTTTGTTAGGCGCTGCTTTTATTATTGTTGGCGTCCTGGTCAGTGAACTGAAGTTCAATAAGAAAAAAGCCATACCGCAAGACGCGCCGCCGGAGTCGCTTTAATGTAACCATTCACCGCGTGATTTGTTATGCTGACGCCCTCAAAACAAGGAGAGGGCGCATGGCTCAACGCGCAGAGAAAAAAACAGGTAAACGCTCGCAGGCCGTCAGTGCTAAACGTCAGGCCATTTTAACCGCTGCATTAAATATCTTCTCCCAGTACGGGATCCATGGCACGCGTCTGGAGCAGGTGGCAGAGCAGGCGGGCGTGTCAAAAACCAATTTGCTCTATTACTACCCGTCTAAAGAGGTGCTGTATATTGCCGTTCTGCGGCAGATCCTCGACATCTGGCTGGCACCGTTGAAGGCTTTTCGTGAAGACTTTGCGCCGCTGGTGGCAATTAAAGAGTATATCCGCCTCAAACTGGAAGTTTCCCGCGATTATCCTCAGGCTTCCCGACTGTTTTGTATGGAGATGCTGGCGGGAGCGCCGCTGCTGATGACTGAGTTGACGGGCGATCTTAAAACGCTGATTGATGAGAAATCCGCACTGATTGCCGGATGGGTAAAGAGTGGGAAGCTGGCTCCGGTCGATCCGCATCATCTGATCTTTATGATTTGGGCTTCAACACAGCATTACGCTGATTTTGCCCCACAGGTAGAGGCAGTGACCGGCGCAACGCTGCGTGATGACGCTTTTTTTAACCAAACGGTTGAAAGTGTACAGCGGATGATAATCGAGGGGATCCGCGTGCGTTAACCGGCGGGCGGTAACGGGCAGCTTAAATCACCTTCTTCACACTGCAGGAGCGAGGCGAGAAATGCTTCGCGTTCGTTGGTTTTATCCATCAGACACTGGCTGGAAATCATCGACTGTACGCTGCCGCCTTCCGCACCGGAACTGATTAACGCGCAGTCAGCATCCCGCAGAGTTATCCACGCCACTTGCGCTTTTTTTAGCAGATCACGCTGAGCAGGCGCGGCGCGCTTAAGTGCATTCTGATAAGTATCATTTAGTTTTGCGTCAGCCGCTTTGAACTGCGCGGCAGCGCAGGTGTTCATTTCAATTTGGTTATTGGCGTTGGCACAGTCATCAGCCAGTGCCTGGCTGCTGAGCAACAGTGCCGCACATGTCAGTATTATTCGTTTCATGCTTCCCTCTGGCTGCATAAATAAGGTTCCGTTACCAGTAATGCTTGTTTGTTAAGTATTAGAAGAACATTTTACTCTGGAACAGGGTTCCGTTCACTTTATGTTCATGACTTTTCTGAGGCCTCTGCCCCTGTGAACGTGCAAGGGAGGCTCACCGCCGCCTCCCTTGCAACCCTGGCTCCCGGCAAGGAAAATCGTCGCTGCGCGATTTATTCGTCTTATTCCGTCTGCCTGTCGGGTCGGTGCCGAGCCTGCATCCCTGCAGGCCGTCCCCTCAGCCCGCTTCCCTGCGGGCTGCCCCGGTCAGCCGTCAACGCCTCATCGATTTTCAGCCGGACTAAGGGGGTCGCTTCAGCGCTCTGGCTTTCAGGTATTTCCTTTTTGCTGTTTAAACAAAAAATGCAGGAGGTCAGGTGTGGACTGGTCCGGCTGAAAATTGCCGACGCGTTTCCGAAAGGCCGGGAGAGCCAGCATGGATGCTGGCTCAGGGCGCGTTTTGCAGGGACGCTACCTCGCGCCCGGCCCGGTAGCCTGGAGGAATTAGCGGAGGGGATTGCGAAGCAACAGTTTTCCTGCCGGGAGCCGGGATTGTAAAGGGCGTGGCGGAGAACGCCCTTTACACGTTCACAGGCATAACGGCTTCAGAGTGGTGAAGCATTCAAGGTGAACGTAACAAGGCGCCAGAGGCAATATATTCATTGTCATCTGGCGACGCTTTACTGACAGATCTGAAGCGTATACCCCATAACCACCGCCTTAGCCGATTGTCATCAGACTGGCATTACCCCCGGCGGCGGCGGTATTGACGCTCAGCGAGCGTTCAATATACAGCCTCTCCAGCAGAATGTTGCTTTCGCCACGGGCAAACCCTTGTACCGAGACAATCGCCCCTTCCCGCGCGGCGACTGCTTCACACAGCGCACGCAACTGGTCGGAATCGCCGTGGAAGATAACCGCATCGAACGGTTGCGCGGTAAGGTTATCGGTTTTGGCAAACTGAATGCGCCCGTAAACAGCCGCAGGCAGACGCTTTGCCAGCTCACGGTGGAAAGCATCGTCTGGCCACAGGATCAAACTGCCAACAGATGTCACGGCGGCAACCTGCACCAGCGCATCCTGCTCGTCATCCGCAATACACAGTACGCGTTCACGTGGCAGCAGCGTCCAGGTGTTGCGCTCCCCGGTAGGACCCGGCAGCAGACGCTGAGTCCCGGCCTGCGCCAGTTCGGCAAATTGCTGACAGAGCGCATGCAGTGATGGGCGGTCGGCTGCCCACCCGGTGAGCGCATCAAGAGGCTGAATAAGCGCCGCTTTGAGCTGAGCATCAACAGGATAATCTGCATCCTGGCGGGCAAGCGTTACGCCCAGCGCATTTTCTGGGCGGTTTGCCAGCAGGCGATACAGATAGAGCGGGCCACCCGCTTTTGGACCGGTTCCTGATAAACCTTCACCACCAAATGGCTGTACGCCGACTACTGCGCCAACCATATTGCGGTTGACGTAGAGGTTACCTACATGCGCCGTACCGGTGACCTGGGCGATGGTTTCATCAATACGGGTATGCACGCCCAGCGTCAGACCGTAGCCGGAGGCATTAATCTGCTCAATCAGGCTGCCCAGATTGTTACGGGTGTAGCGCACGACGTGCAGTACCGGACCGAACACCTCTTTTTGCAACTCGTCGAAGCTTTCCAGTTCGATAAGCGTGGGGGCAACAAAGGTTCCGGTTTGCCATTCACGCGCATCATCACTGTTTTCACGCACGGCCTGGAATACCGGGCGACCTTTGGTGCGCATTGTCTGAATATGGCGCTCAATATTCGCTTTGGCTTCAGCATCGATAACCGGCCCTATATCGGTCGTCAGGCGACCCGGATTGCCCATCCGGCATTCCGCCATTGCGCCGCGCAGCATTTTCAACGTGTGATCGGCGATATCATCCTGCAGACACAGTACCCGTAGCGCCGAGCAACGCTGTCCTGCGCTGTCAAAGGCGGAGGCCACCACATCCACAACAACCTGTTCTGTCAGCGCAGAGGAGTCCACGATCATCGCGTTCATTCCACCGGTTTCAGCGATAAGTGGGATCGGGCGACCCTGAGCATCAAGACGGGTGGCGATATTGCGTTGTAACAACGTGGCGACTTCCGTGGAGCCAGTGAACATCACGCCGCGTACGCGTTCATCGGATGTGAGTTGCGCCCCGACGGTTTCACCCTGACCAGGCAACAACTGCACCACGCCCGGCGGCACACCGGCCTCCAGTAAGATGGCGATGCCCTGGGCGGCAATCAGCGGGGTTTGTTCCGCAGGTTTTGCCAACACGCTGTTACCCGCCGCCAATGCGGCAGCAATCTGTCCGGTGAAAATTGCCAGCGGGAAGTTCCATGGGCTGATGCAGACGACCGGGCCTAACGGACGATGCGTTTCGTTGTCAAAATCATCACGAACCTGACCTGCGTAATAGTGCAGGAAGTCTACGGCTTCGCGCACCTCAGCAATGGCGTTGCTAAAGGTTTTACCCGCTTCACGCACCAGAATACCAATCAGTTGTTGCATTTGGCCTTCCATCAGAATGGCGGCACGCTGCAGAATAGCGGCACGTTCCTGTGGCGGTGTTGCGAACCAGATCGGGGCATTATTTACCGCGCTCTGTAACGCCTGCTCCACTTCAGCATGGGTGGCTTCGCGTACATAACCCACAATATCTTTGGGTTCTGCCGGGTTAATGACGGGGATCATTTCTCCGTTTGCTACTGAATGCTCCAGTATTGGTTTGGCATGCCATTTTTGCAGGGCACTATTGAGCAGAGCAGAGGACAGCGAGGCCAGACGATGTTCGTTCGCAAGATCCAGCCCGGCTGAGTTATCGCGCCCCTTGCCGTACAGGTCGCGTGGTAGCGCAATCTTCGGATGTGGCAGACCCGCCTGGCCTTCCTGTTGTGCCATTTTTTCAACGGCTTCGACCGGATCGGCAACCAGTTCATCCAGTGGCAAGGTGGTGTCTGCAATACGGTTAACGAACGAGGTGTTAGCCCCGTTCTCCAGCAGACGACGCACCAGGTACGCCAGCAGCGTTTCATGGGTCCCCACCGGTGCGTAAATACGACATGGGCGGTTTAGTTTGCCGTCCGCCACTTTGCCTGTGACCTGTTCGTACAACGGCTCACCCATACCATGCAAGCACTGGAATTCGTACTGTCCAGGGTAGTAGTTCTGACCCGCCAGCTGATAAATCGCTGCCAGCGTATGCGCGTTATGGGTCGCGAACTGAGGGTAGATCAGGTTTGGTACGGCGAGCAGTTTTTTCGCACAGGCCAGATAGGAAACGTCGGTGTAAACCTTGCGGGTATAGACCGGATAACCTTCCAGTCCATCCATCTGGGCACGCTTGATTTCGCTGTCCCAGTACGCACCTTTAACCAGGCGGATCATCAGGCGACGGCGGCTGCGTGTTGCCAGGTCAATCAGGTAGTCGATAACAAACGGGCAGCGTTTCTGATAGGCCTGGATAACAAAACCGATACCGTTCCAGCCTGCCAGTTCAGGTTCAAAGCAGAGTTTTTCCAGCAGGTCGAGGGATATTTCCAGACGATCCGCTTCTTCAGCGTCAATATTGATGCCGATGTCGTACTGGCGCGCCAGCAGGGTTAGCGACTTCAGGCGCGGATACAGCTCATCCATCACGCGATCGTACTGTGCGCGGCTATAGCGCGGGTGCAGCGCTGACAGCTTGATCGAAATTCCCGGACCTTCATAAATCCCACGACCGTTAGAGGCTTTACCAATGGCGTGGATCGCCTGCTGATAAGAGACCATATAGGCCTGCGCATCGGCGGCGGTCAGCGCGGCTTCTCCCAGCATGTCATAGGAGTAGCGGAAGCCTTTATCTTCCAGCTTGCGCGCATTCGCCAGCGCTTCTGCGATGGTTTCCCCGGTGACAAACTGCTCGCCCATTAAGCGCATCGCCATATCGACGCCTTTACGCACCAACGGTTCGCCGCTCTTGCCGATGATGCGGTTTAGCGAGCGTGAGAGGCTGGCTTCGTTATGCGTGGAGACCAGGCGCCCGGTAAACAGAAGCCCCCAGGTTGCGGCGTTCACGAACAGGGACGGGCTGCGGCCAATGTGCGACTGCCAGTTGCCGTTGCTGATTTTGTCGCGAATTAACGCATCACGAGTGGCTTTGTCAGGAATACGCAGCAGCGCTTCCGCCAGGCACATCAACGCAACGCCCTCCTGTGAAGAGAGAGAGAACTCCTGCAATAATCCCTGTACCATGCCGGCACGGCCGCTGGCGGTTTTCTGGTTACGCAGTTTGTCAGCGAGTTGATACGCCAGCTTATGAGCCTGTTCCGCGATCGGCTGCGGCAGACGAGCCTGCTCCATCAGCATCGGTACTGCGTCAGTTTCAGCGCGGCGATACGCGGCGGTGATGGCCGCACGTGAGACAGACTGAGGCAGGATCTGTTCGGCAAACTCCAGGAAAGGCTGGTGTGTTTCATTCTGATGCGCGGTGGTTTCCTCGCTCTCGTTCGCTGCACCAGCCAGCAGGGCAGGTAGCTCAGGAAGGGCATCGTCATTTTCCAGTCTTTCGAGATAATTAAAGATGGCTTGCTTAATCAGCCAGTGCGGTGTGCGATCGATTCGTGATGCTGCTGTTTTAATACGCTCGCGTGTGGCGTCGTCCAGCTTAACCCCCATCGTGGTGGTTCCCATGCCGTTTACTCCTGTTGTACTGAAATACGGGTCTGATAGTTACCGAGAAATATCTACCATGTTGCAACTTTGTGCAACCGTGTTAAATGTGACCTGGTTTGCAAGCTTGAAAATGAATGAAATGTTAATAAATATTGTTCTTATGATGAGCGTTGTAAAAATAACGAAATCTTTTTCTCTGCGGTAGTTAACACTTTTTAAAGGTGCAACCGAAAAAAATGTGAGGGAGTGCAACCTCCAGAAAAATGCTATCCAATCTGGATCAAATTTGATGTAAATGATGTGTTAAATCGATTGTGAATGACCATCGCTTCCGGCAGGATACGGTCGCCCTGGTAAACATAGATATCTTCGCCACGTTCCGGCAGGGTAATAAAACGGCAAGTCACGACATTGCCGATACATAATTTTGGAGAGTTTTGATGGCTATTAGCACACCGATGTTAGTGACATTCTGTGTCTATATTTTTGGCATGATATTGATAGGGTTTATTGCATGGCGTTCGACCAAAAACTTTGATGACTATATTCTCGGTGGGCGCAGTCTGGGGCCATTTGTAACCGCGTTATCCGCCGGGGCATCTGATATGAGCGGCTGGCTGCTGATGGGGCTGCCAGGCGCGATTTTCCTGTCGGGTATTTCAGAAAGCTGGATTGCTATCGGCCTGACATTAGGCGCGTGGATCAACTGGAAGCTGGTGGCGGGTCGCCTACGTGTTCACACTGAATACAATAACAACGCCCTGACGCTACCGGATTACTTTACCGGTCGTTTCGAAGATAAAAGCCGTATTCTGCGTATTATCTCCGCGCTGGTTATTCTGCTGTTTTTCACCATCTATTGTGCTTCAGGTATTGTGGCAGGGGCGCGTCTGTTCGAGAGCACCTTTGGCATGAGCTATGAAACTGCTCTGTGGGCCGGTGCGGCAGCGACAATCATTTATACCTTTATTGGTGGTTTCCTCGCGGTAAGCTGGACCGATACCGTGCAGGCCAGCCTGATGATCTTTGCTCTGATCCTGACGCCGGTGATGGTCATTATTGGCGTGGGCGGATTTGAAGACTCGCTGGAAGTGATCAAACAAAAGAGCATTGAGAACGTGGATATGCTCAAAGGACTGAACTTTGTTGCCATCATTTCCCTGATGGGCTGGGGTCTGGGCTACTTCGGCCAGCCGCACATTCTGGCGCGCTTTATGGCAGCCGATTCTCACCATAGTATTGTTCACGCACGCCGCATCAGTATGACCTGGATGATCTTGTGTCTGGCGGGCGCGGTCGCAGTTGGTTTCTTTGGTATCGCTTACTTCAATAACAACCCGTCTCTGGCGGGGGCGGTCAATCAGAACGCCGAGCGTGTGTTTATTGAACTGGCGCAAATCCTGTTTAACCCATGGATTGCCGGTATTCTGCTGTCTGCCATCCTTGCGGCAGTGATGTCGACGCTGAGCTGCCAGCTGTTGGTGTGTTCCAGCGCTATTACTGAAGATTTATACAAAGCGTTCCTGCGTAAAAATGCCAGCCAGAAAGAACTGGTGTGGATTGGGCGCATCATGGTGCTGGTTGTCGCGCTAATCTCTATTGCGCTGGCGGCAAACCCGGAAAACCGCGTACTTGGTCTGGTGAGCTACGCCTGGGCTGGTTTTGGTGCGGCGTTTGGCCCGGTCGTGTTGTTCTCCGTCATGTGGTCGCGTATGACCCGTAACGGCGCGTTGGCAGGGATGATCATCGGTGCGGTGACGGTTATCGTCTGGAAGCAGTTCGCGTGGTTGGGTCTGTATGAAATCATCCCTGGCTTCATTTTCGGCAGCATTGGGATCGTCGTCTTCAGCCTGTTGGGTAAAGCGCCATCTGCGGCAATGCAGAAACGTTTTGCCGAGGCGGATGCCCACTATCACTCAGCGCCGCCGTCACGTTTACAGGTAGAATAACCTGCCCAACATCTCTAAAGCTCGCTGCGTGCGTAACACCGTTCACTTAAGATGCTTTGAGTGAACGGGATACTGGGTGTTGACGTATGACGTACGCCACGCAGTAGAAGTGTAAGTAAGCAAAAAACTAGCGGACAGCCTGATCATTTCTTACAGCCAGGGGCTTCCGCTCACTGGAATGAAACCACCCGTTAAGCTCAATTCTCCTAACGCGGGAAACTACCGTTTTCCAAGCGGACCCCATTAAAAGCAACACTCCCACATCCCCTTTCTTAAGTTTATAAAAAAAAAGTCGCTTATGTTGTTGGAATCAAACAAAGGAGATTTTACAAGCGATGGTGCAAAACATAAATAAAACATTCATTTCAAATGCTGATATAGAATTATCTTCACAAACAGGAACCAGAACTTGCTCTTACCATATATGTAACCCTAAAAAAGACAACTTAATCCTTGTTTATATACCAGGGTTCGGAGGGGATCTAGGTAATTACTCTCATGGATTATGCGAAAAAATAGCTGAAACATATGACATAACAACAATGACTGTAGAGTATTTTTGCTATCATTCAAGACCAAATGTCGGTGGAAAAATATCATTTTCCGCATTTGATATAGCTCACATAAACAGCCTTGCACGACATTTTTTTATTGATGAATCTGAATCTATCAATAAAAAAATATCACTAATAAATGAAAGCGCAAAAAAAATAACACTACATCTCAAATTTTTGCGATGATTGAGCCAAAAAATAATGAATATCAAAATTTCGGATTGCTACCTGCGCTTGATATAATAAATGCAATTAACGATGCTATATTAAATTTTGAAATGGAAAATAGCAAAATAATATTAATTGGATCTTCATATGGTGGCTATATTGCAAACATGGTTGAAAAAATAGCACCAGGTTTAGTTAATGCCATTATCGACAACTCATCATGGAGCTCTCCAAACATGAAGTACTTAATAGGTAGAGAGCTTAACAACACTGAGTTCCGACAACAACTTAGCAGCAATATAATTATGGACCTGTATGTTAAGTCTCCATGGACCCTGACTAAAGGATTACCAAACACTCTATCAAAAAGTAGAATACAAATACGGTCATTTGATCCTGATCAATTATCCCAGATGATTAATCAAGGTGGAGGGCAATGTTTATATGTTTTTTATCATTATATAAATGATAATATTGCGCCGGCAAAAGATAAATTAGAAATGATTCTTCTACTTCAACAACACAATAAAGACAAAATAACATGTAGAATATTAAAAAATAAAAATGACATAGATGGCGTATTGATTAAATCTCTTGAGCATGGACTTGGTATGTCTATGGTTGAATTATTCAAAAAACATTTCCCATCAATAAAAGATCAAATCAAAAATCAACATCGGACATTAAAAACACAATACTTGTGTGATGATTTAATATATTTATTTAATAACTCAACATTACCGGTAACAGTAACCATACAAAGTCGCTCAAATAAGGTGAGTGTTTAATTATTAGAACAACCTTCGTCATAAACTATAAGATTCAATCATCTGGAAAATCCATTCGAGATGTAGTGACCGCTGGAAGCAGGAAAGTGAAGCGGGCTCGGCCTGGAGCTGGGTATTGTCGGGCCAGGAAGAAAGCATAAAAAAGCACCATCAGGAAATTGATGAGGCATTGTCGTCTACCCGTCGGATCGTTCAACCGCTGATTTTGCTTAACCCAGTGGTGTTAACTGCGTGCGGGCTTGTTTATTTGCTGTCCTTGCAAAGAGGCAGTAACCGTTACTCTCCTAACTGTTTACATTCAGTCATCATTCTCAAAACATTCTGCTTGAGTTTTTTGTTGCTGTAATGATAATCACTATCACTGTAATTTACTTTTCTTTGCATCAGTTGACTGAGAATAACGTTTAAGGGTACTTCGCATGTTCGTTCCATTTCTAATTATGTTGCGCGAAGGGTTAGAGGCCGCGCTGATTGTCAGCCTGATAGCCAGTTACCTGAAACGAACTCAGCGAGGCCGCTGGATTGGCGTGATGTGGATTGGTGTATTGCTGGCGGCAGCGTTATGTCTGGCGTTGGGGATTTTCATCAATGAAACCACGGGTGAATTTCCGCAAAAAGAACAGGAGTTATTTGAAGGTATTGTGGCGGTCATTGCCGTTGTGATCCTTACCTGGATGGTCTTCTGGATGCGTAAAGTCTCACGTAACGTCAAAGTTCAACTGGAGCAGGCTGTCGATAACGCATTACAGCGCAGCAACCATCACGGCTGGGCGCTGGTGATGATGGTCTTTTTTGCTGTTGCCCGTGAAGGGCTGGAATCGGTCTTTTTCTTGCTGGCGGCTTTTCAGCAGGATGTCGGTATTTGGCCGCCGGTAGGTGCGATGCTGGGACTGGCAACGGCTGTTGTGTTGGGATACCTGATTTATCTGGGTGGGATCCGACTGAATCTCGGTGCATTCTTCAAATGGACCAGCCTGTTTATTCTGCTGGTGGCTGCAGGGCTTGCTGCAGGGGCCATTCGTGCGTTCCACGAGGCCGGATTATGGAATCATTTCCAGGATGTAGCGTTTGACATAAGTAACGTTCTTTCAACGCACTCTCTGTTCGGCACGTTAATGGAAGGGATCTTTGGGTATCAGGAAGCGCCAAGCGTCAGTGAGGTTGCAGTCTGGTTTATCTACCTGATTCCGGCACTGATTTTGTTTGCACTGCCGCCGCGTTCAGGCACTACGGCATCTCGTACCGCACCTTAAAAAAACGCGATGCAGAATATCATTTAGTTACAACATACTTATTTGTAGGGATGGGTCATGACGATTAATTTTCGCCGTAGTGCGCTGCAGCTGGGTATTGCCGCGCTGTTTACTTCCGCATTTGCCGCACAGGCTGCAGATATTCCACAGGTCAAAGTCACGGTAAATGACAAACAGTGTGAACCGATGACGATCACTGTTAATGCCGGGAAAACACAGTTCATCATCCAGAACCACAGCCAGAAAGCGCTGGAGTGGGAGATCCTCAAAGGTGTCATGGTGGTGGAAGAGCGTGAAAATATTGCGCCAGGCTTTAGCCAGAAAATGACCGTCAACCTGCAACCAGGTGAATATGATATGACCTGCGGTCTGCTGACAAACCCGAAAGGGAAGCTGATTGTGAAGGGGAATGCTACGGCGGATGCAGCGCAAAGTGATGCCTTGCTGAGCCTGAGCGGCGCGATTACCGAATATAAAGCCTATGTGACGGCAGAAACCGCACAGCTGGTTGCGGGTACCAAAGCATTCACTGATGCCATTAAAGCTGGCGATCTGGAGAAAGCCAAATCCCTGTATGCACCGACACGTCAGCACTACGAGCGCATTGAGCCAATTGCGGAACTGTTCTCCGACCTTGATGGCAGCATTGATGCGCGTGAAGATGATTACGAGCAAAAAGCCGCCGATCCGAAATTTACCGGCTTCCATCGCCTGGAAAAAGCGCTGTTTGGCGACAATACCACCAAAGGCATGGATAAGTATGCTGAGCAGTTGAACAGCGACGTTATTGACCTGCAAACGCGCATTAGCGAGCTGGCGTTCCCACCATCAAAAGTGGTTGGTGGAGCTGCCGGGCTGATTGAAGAAGTTGCTGCCAGCAAAATTAGTGGTGAAGAAGATCGCTATAGTCACACCGACCTGTGGGACTTCCAGGCCAACGTTGATGGCGCACAGAAAATTGTCGATCTCCTGCGTCCTCAGTTGCAAAAATCCAATGCTGAACTGCTGGCAAAAGTGGATGCAAACTTCAAAAAAGTCGATGCTATCCTGGCGAAATATCGTACCAAAGACGGTTTTGAAACCTATGACAAACTGACCAATGCTGACCGCAATGCGCTGAAAGGGCCAATTACTACGCTGGCGGAAGATTTGTCTCAATTACGCGGTGTACTGGGTCTGGATTAAGCATCATGCAGCATGATAATGAAAACGGCGTGAGCGAGCCGTCGCGCCGACGTTTACTGAAAGGGATGGGCGCGCTGGGTGGCGCACTGGCACTGGCTGGCGGCTGCCCGGTTGCGCATGCGCAAAAACCGCAGAGTGCGCCGGGAACGCTATCGCCGGATGCTCGCGGTGAAGCACAGCCATTTTATGGCCCGCATCAGGCTGGGATCCTGACGCCACAGCAGGCATCCATGATGCTGGTGGCGTTTGATGTTCTCGCCAGCGATAAAGCTGACCTTGAGCGTCTGTTCCGGTTACTGACCCGTCGTTTTGCGTTCCTGACGACCGGCGGGCCCGCGCCCGAGACGCCAAACCCGCGTTTACCGCCAATGGATTCCGGCATTCTCGGTGCCTACATTGCGCCGGATAACCTGACGATGACGCTGTCGGTGGGGCATTCGCTGTTCGACGAGCGCTATGGTCTTAGCACCAGCATGCCGAAAAAACTGCAAAAAATGACGCGCTTTCCGAATGATTCGCTGGATGCAGCGTTGTGTCATGGCGATTTGTTGTTACAGATTTGCGCCAACACGCAAGACACCGTCATACATGCGCTGCGCGATATCATTAAGCACACACCGGATCTCCTCAGCGTTCGCTGGAAGCGCGAAGGGTTTATCTCTGATCATGCTGCACGCAGTAAAGGCAAAGAGACACCAGTCAATCTGCTTGGTTTTAAAGACGGGACCGCTAACCCGGATGGCACAGATAAAAAGCTGATGCAAAATGTGGTGTGGGTGACGTCCGATCAAGACGAGCCGAAATGGGCGGAAGGCGGGAGTTATCAGGCGGTAAGGCTTATTCAGTTTCGCGTTGAGTTCTGGGATCGTACACCGCTTAAAGAGCAACAGACTATTTTCGGGCGAGACAAACAGACTGGTGCACCATTAGGTATGCAGCGCGAGCACGATGTACCTGACTACGCCAGCGATCCTGAAGGTGAGGTGATTGCGCTCGACAGCCATATCCGTCTGGCAAACCCGCGAACCCGGGAGTCGGAGTCCAGCCTGATGATGCGTCGTGGTTACAGCTATTCGCTTGGCGTCACCAATTCTGGTCAACTGGATATGGGTTTACTGTTTGTTTGCTATCAGCACGATCTGGAAAAAGGTTTTTTGACCGTGCAGAAACGCCTGAATGGTGAAGCGCTGGAAGAGTATGTGAAGCCGATTGGTGGCGGATATTTCTTTGCCTTGCCTGGTGTCAAAGACGCTGAACGTTATCTTGGGCAATCTCTTCTTGAGGCCTGAAACCTGAGCCCCGCACTCCCGCGGGGTATTTCCTGACAACTTGATGAATGGACCAATTATTTTTCGTGATGTCTGCAGCGTTGAAATAATTTTGTCATCTCTCTGTAAGAGACTGTTCTCAGCGGCAGGATGTAATTTAGTTAACAATAAGTAAAAATATTGTTGCGCTGACAATAAATTCTGTTGTAATTATAGGTAACAGCGGTAGTTCCCGGCGGTGATGGTCATTCACTATGGAGATCGCGAATGGTAATGTCCTGTAATGGACTCGCTTTTCACAGCAGCAATACCATGTTATGCGGACGTTTCTCTTCCGCCAGCCATCTCGTCACCGCTAAATTCCTCTCCCTTCCATATCTTATCCTTGTTACCGACGCCCTGTACGGTGCGCGTAGCCGTGCGTGGTGTCTTATTCGAAGGCAAGCAATGGCTTACAAGGAAGCCAAACCTCAGATGTTCGTGCGCATAATCGTGCCGCAAGCGGTGCGTGTGATGTATACCTACAACTCAAGGTGCTATCCATGGGAAGACAAAAAGCAGTGATCAAAGCTCGTCGTGAAGCAAAACGTGTGCTGAGACGGGATTCGCGTAGCCATAAGCAACGTGAAGATGAATCGGTCACCTCGCTTGTGCAGATGGGCGGCGTAGAAGCGATCGGTATGGCGCGTGACAGTCGCGACGCCACACCTATCATGGCGCGAAATGAAGCTCAGGCGCAGTACCTGAATGCTATCGAGAGTAAACAGCTGATCTTCGCCACGGGTGAAGCCGGGTGTGGTAAAACCTGGATCAGCGCGGCAAAAGCAGCAGAGGCCCTGATCCACAAAGATGTGGACCGGATCATTGTAACCCGTCCAGTTCTGCAAGCTGATGAAGATCTCGGCTTCTTACCTGGAGATGTTTCCGAGAAGTTTGCTCCCTATTTTCGACCCGTGTACGACGTGCTGGTAAAACGACTGGGAGCCTCCTTCATGCAATATTGCCTGCGACCTGAGATTGGTAAGGTGGAAATCGCGCCGTTCGCTTATATGCGCGGACGTACCTTTGAAAATGCAGTTGTTATTCTCGACGAGGCTCAGAATGTGACTGCTGCGCAAATGAAAATGTTTTTAACTCGCCTTGGAGAGAATGTGACGGTAATTGTGAACGGGGATGTTACCCAGTGTGACTTACCGGCGCATGTTCGGTCCGGGTTAAGCGATGCGCTGGCCCGCTTCGAAGAAGATGAGATGATTGGGATCGTTCGTTTCAATAAAGATGATTGCGTTCGTTCGGCGCTCTGTCAGCGGACGCTTAATGCTTACAACTGATATGTTCTTCGTCTTCAAGGCCCGGGAAACCGGGCTTTGTTTTTATTACGCTTACAGAATATCTTTTAGCTCAGCAGCCATCATTGTTGCTTCAAAAGGGATCAGCTCGACTTTTACAACCCCTGATTGTTGAAAGGGATCCTGGCTGAGATAACTTTTTAACGCTTCTTCATCATCGCATTTTGCCAGTATTACGCCTCCTGAGCGCGGGGTTTTGCGTCCTGAGGCGAGGAATAAACCCTTTGCGTACCCTTTTTTCAGCCATTCCACATGCGCGGGAAGTAAATTATCGACTTCATTTAACGGTTTTATATAAGTTAAAACGACAACACCAATAACGCTCATTTTATTATCCATAATCCTGGAGGGGAGATTACGTTAGCATGTGGTTGACTAAGGACAGAATAGATTTGTTGGCCCGGCTGAAAGATATTCTGTTAACGGTTGTGTACAGATGGAAGCCGTTTCCCCTGGCCCATTTTGATTATTTCATTTCGTTCTCCACCCAGGATGCAACTGCACGCAGGCCTTTTAATATCTCTTCTCTGAGGGCGCAGTTATCTTCCGGATGTTGTTCAACAGCCTCGCATGCGCGGCGGGCGGTAACCATCCCCATGCTGGCGCAGCTACTTTTTAACTGGTGTGCAAGACGTCTGATCTTCTCAACGTCTTTTTGCGAGCGAGCGGTATCAATTTCGTCGAGTAAAGGCAGTGTATGTTGGGTAAATAAACGCAGCCATTCACCAATTTTGCTATGTCCCATGATGCGAGCATCTTCTGATAATTGATGCGTATCCAGAAGACACTCGCTAAGTGGTTCAGCGACGTAAGGGGATTCTGAACCTGAAATATAGTGTGTGATGAGTTGACCCAGGGCGTCTCGCGGCACCGGTTTTTGAATAATACCGTGAAACAACGTACTGGTACGACGGCTTAGGGTCTCATCAATCACGTGAGCGCTGAACCCAATCAGAGGCAGGGTTGGATAAATCTGTGTCAGTTGTTGGGCGAGCGTAATACCGTCGGTATCCGGGAGATCAAAATCAACCAGCACGGCATCATAGTGCTCATTACCTTGCAGGACATGTAGTGCGTCGGCGGCACAACTTGCTACCATCACCAGGGCTCCGCTGGTGGTTAACATCTCCACGGTAATACGCTGGGTGAGGGGATTGTCCTCAATCAACAGTAAACGTATCCCCTGTAAATTGACCGGGCGATGGGGACATTTAGGGGTAGGGCGCGAAGCGGGACGTAAAGGAAGTCGCAACTGAAAGCAACTCCCAACACCAGGTGTGCTGGTCACGGTCAGTTCACCACCCATAGCCTGTGCAAGGCTGCTACTGATCGTTAACCCCAGTCCTGTCCCGCCACGTTTGCCGCTTACCTGAACAAAGGGCTTAAAAATGTCAGCCAGGCGAGAGGCTTCGATACCACTGCCCGTATCCTCAACCTCGATACACCACTGTTCACCTTCAGTGAAGCTGCGTAGCGTAATAAGACCACGATCGGTAAATCGCAGTGCATTGCTTAATAAATTAGTGATTATCTGACGAATACGGCGAGGATCGCCCTGTAATGCGAGGGGGAGAGCGCTGGAAAAGTCCGCAACAAGTGTAACAGGCCGCCCGTTGATGCGACTGTTCATCAACTGGAGTGTACTTTCCAGCAAAGGTCTGGGCTCAAAGGGCTCATCACTAACAGAGACATTCTTTCCACCGGCCTCAATTGCTGAGTAATCCAGAATATCGTTGAGAATAGTCAGTAGTGATTCGCCGGAATCGGTGATTGCACGCAGGTTTTCCTGATGTTGAGCCAGTGCCTGGTTTTCTGAAAGCAACTGCGCAGTGCCGAGGATCCCGTAAAGTGGGGTGCGTATTTCATGGCTCATTGCCGCAAGAAATGCTGATTTTGCCTGATTTGCTTTTTCAGCTTCAGCCCGCGCCTGACGGTGTTCAATGACCAGCGCGTGAAGCTCGGCGGTACGCGATTTTACCTGCGTAGCCAACTGCTGCCGATGATTATTGAGGGCGTGGACGCTGGCACGAAACGCATCCATTAAACGTCCAATAGTATCCAGTTCCCGAACGCCTGCGGTTTCTGGAAAGGGGGAGTCAATGTTACCTTCAAGCAGTTGCTGCAATGCCTGTGTTTGTTGGGCCAGAGGGCGCGTCACTGAACGGTAAACCACGCGCCAGAGGATTAGGATCAGCGATATCAGCGAAACAGCGCCGAGCAACAGCAGCCAGGTTTGTCCGCGCTCGCTGGCTTGTTTCAGTGAAGTTAACCCTGCACGGTTACGTTCTTCGATAGTGTTGACTAACTGGCTGACTTCACTGCTGAAACGGGTAAACTGATAAATGTTATTCTGCGACAGGATCTGTAGCCGGGTGCTGATGTCATTATCCTGCTGGTATAGCGCCAGCAGCTCGACATAACGTCCTACCGTATTCACTGACTCCGCAACCTGTTCGCGCACCACTGGATCTTCAATGCGTATTTGTCGACGATGCAGAATTCTGACTGCGGCATTCAATCGGTTATCCATCGCTGCGGCGTTATATTGCGCCTGATCGGCACTCAGATTCATAATCATTTGTTGCACGCGTAGTGCGCTCAGACGCACCTCGTTCATCTGATTAACGTATTCCAGATCGGTATCAATGAGACGATCCAGTGCCTGTTCAGCCTCCCGACGCTGATTATTTTCAATCAAATCATATATTCCCGCTTGTGTCGCACCTGCGGAAGTCGCCGCATTATTCGCCTGACCGTGAGCCATTTCAGCGATATCGCCTGCGGCGGTGACAATACGTTGACTGAGTTGTTGCTGCTGATCGCGGAGTCTCAGCCGTTGTCCAACCAGCTCTCCCTGCTGACTTAACGACTGTGCGATTTCCTGCTCCTGCAGCTCTATCGCCGTGGTGTCAAAACCTTGCTGACGTAGCGTTTTAAGCAATGCGGTAATTTTGAGACTTTGTGCTGTTAACATTCGGCCCTGTGCCAGCCACATATTTTCACTGTCGGCGATGGTCAGGTTCTGCGCGGAAAAAAGCTCCCAGGCACTGGCTTCGCTCAATTGACGCGCCATGTTCATTGTCGGGATTAGTTCTTGTGTATTGGCTTGCTCAACCTGGCTGACAAAACGCAGACTGTACCAACCTACAAGTGTACTCATGAGGGTCAGTGCCGCCATCAGCGCGAAGCCCATCCACAGTCTTCTGGTCAGAGATAAATTCACGGAGTGTCGCCACAGATTAAAAAGGTTGAGTCCAAAAGCGGAAAGCAACTAGGATAAAGCCTTATTGATAATGAGGCTATCATGCGAGCATGCGTTTTTTGGGTGATGACTTTCTTTTCTGTACAAGGTCTGGCGGCCGGAGCAGGAGAGTCTCTGATCCGTTGGCACGACGAGCAACACTTTTCCCCTCAGCAGCAGGAAACGGTCACAGCGCATCAGGTCTGGAAACTTTGTGCGCTCTACCCTAGTCTCAAAGATTCCTATTGGCTCTCGGTTAACTACGGCATGCAACAAGCGGCACGGCGTTACGGCGTCAGCCTGAAAGTGCAGGAAGCTGGAGGGTATCGGCAGCTTTCGACGCAGAAAACGCAAATTGCCCAGTGTAAAGAGTGGGGCGCAGATGCCATTTTACTTGGCAGCAGCACCACATCGTTTCCTGATCTCAAAAAACAGGTCGGCACGTTGCCGGTTATTGAGGTGGTGAACGCCATCCATGACGCGACAACCCGAACGCGAGTCGGGGTCCCCTGGTTTCAAATGGGCTATCAACCGGGTCGTTACCTGGTGAAGTGGAGTGGGGGAAAACCACTGAAATTGCTCTTAATGCCTGGACCTGATGATGCCGGAGGCAGTAGGGAAATGGTTGCCGGGTTCCGCGATGCGATCGCCGGAAGCCAGGTGCAAATTGTGGATGTCGCCCTTGGGGACAATGATATAGAAGTACAGCGCAATCTGTTGCAGGAGATGCTGGAACGCCATCCGGATATTGATGTGGTTGCCGGGACGGCCATTGCAGCGGAAGCGGCAATGGGGGAAAGACGCAATCTGGCGACCCCTCTCACGGTGGTCTCATTTTACCTGTCACATCAGGTTTATCGCGGTCTCAAGCGTGGACGGGTACTGATGGCTGCCAGTGACCAAATGGTTTGGCAAGGTCAACTGGCGGTCGAACAAGCGATCAATGTATTGCAGGGACGTAACGTTCCCGATAACGTCAGCCCGCCGATTTTAGTACTGACCCCAGAAAATGCGGACAGCAAACATAGCCGTAGCTCGCTATCTCCGGGGGGATTCCGGCCAGTATATTTGTATCAGCATACGTCGGAGGCTAAAAAATAGCCTTCGCCATGCTGGGTAACGAACAGGTCGGGACTCAGTTTATGGCGCAAACGACGGATCAACACATCGACGGTACGCAGATCAGGGTCTTCCACTCTGCGTGCCGTAAGCATGCGGAGTAGCCTTTCGCGGCTGAGGATTTCACCCGGATTAGTCACAAATGCCACCAGCATTTCGTACTCAGCGCGGGTGAGCTTAATCGTTTCCTCTTCTTTTTCCAGCGTGTGGCGAGAAACATTCAGACAGTATCCCGCAAATTGGTAGCAATTATCTTTCGCAGCAGGTTGTGCCTGGCGGGCAAGATCGATGCGCCAGAGCAGGTTTTTCACCCGCACGACGAGTTCGCGCAATTCCAGCGGTTTGGTCACATAATCATCGGCACCCATCTCCAGTCCGACAATTCGGTCAATTTGATCGCATCGTCCCGTTACGAGAATGATCCCAACCGTTGAGCGCTCTCGTAGCGATCGGGTCAGCATCAAACCATTTTCATCCGGAAGATTAATATCCAGCAGGACAAGATCAACAGACTGTTGGTCCATAATGTCGCGCAGACCAGCGCCGCTAGCAACAGCCGAGACTTGATAACCTTCCTGCTCAAAATAAGCCTGCAGTCGTGCCTGGGTCACTGGCTCATCTTCAACAATGACAATGTGATGTGACATCCTGTGTTCTGTCTCTCTGTTCATATTCGTTCATATTTTGCAGTAAGTCGTTCATCCTGACCAGTGTCGCTGTTCACATTTGCTGAATAAGATCTCCCGTAACTAAACCATATATTTACAGGGGCTATTATGCGGAGACTATGGAGAGCGTTACTCAGGCCAAGTGCGCGCTGGTCAATACTGGCGCTGGTGATTGTTGGGATACTGATCGGTATCGCACTGATTGTACTCCCACACGTTGGAATCAAGTTAACCAGTTCGACAGAGTTTTGTGTCAGTTGCCACAGTATGCAGCCGGTCTATCAGGAATATAAGCAGTCGGCGCATTTCCAGAATGCCTCCGGGGTTCGCGCTGAATGTCACGACTGTCATATTCCATCGGATATTCCCGGGATGGTGAAACGTAAACTTGAAGCCAGCAACGATATTTACCAGACGTTTATCGCTCACTCGATTGACACACCTGAAAAATTCGAAGCCAAGCGTGCTGAGCTGGCGGAAAGGGAGTGGGCAAGGATGAAGGAAAATAACTCCTCAACCTGCCGCTCCTGCCATAACTATGATGCGATGGATCATGCTAAGCAACATCCTGAAGCTGCACGTCAGATGAAAATTGCCGCCAAAGACAACCAATCTTGTATTGACTGTCATAAAGGTATTGCCCACCAGTTACCTGATATGAGCAGCGGTTTCCGCAAGCAATTTGATGAATTACGCGCCAATGCTAACAGCGACGGCGATACTCTGTACTCTCTTGATATCAAACCTATTTATGCGTCTAAAGGTGATAAAGAACCAGCGGGCTCGTTACTGCCAGCTTCAGAAGTGACGGTGTTGAAACGTGACGGTGAATGGCTGCAGGTACAAATTACCGGCTGGACGGAAAGCCAGGGACGTCAACGCGTTCTGACTCAACTTCCAGGTAAGCGAATTTTTGTGGCATCCATCCGTGGCGATGTTCAGCAACATGTGAAAACGCTGGAAAAAACCACCGTCGCGGCGACTAACACTGAGTGGAGTAAGTTGCAGGCCACTGCGTGGATGCAAAAGAGCGACATGGTGAATGACATCAAGCCGATCTGGGCTTATGCCGACTCGCTATATAACGGTACCTGTAACCAGTGCCACGGCGCGCCGGAAAAATCGCACTTTGATGCGAACGGCTGGATTGGCACGCTCAATGGCATGATTGGCTTTACCAGTCTGGATAAACGAGAAGAACGTACCTTGTTGAAATACCTCCAGTTGAACGCGTCAGACACCACGGATAAGCCCCATAGTGATAAGGGAGAGAACAATGAAAAGTAAAGACACATTGCAGGTATCACGTCGGCGCTTTCTTCTGCAACTGGGGGGAATGACCGTTGCAGGTATGTTAGGGCCTTCGTTACTGACTCCCCGTAGTGCAACTGCGGCCGCCATGGGTGAACAAGGCGCTGTGGTAAAAGAGGGGATCCTTACTGGCTCCCACTGGGGGGCAATCCGCGCCACGGTCGTAGATGGACGATTTATTGCGGTTAAACCTTTTGAACGTGACAGATATCCATCGAAAATGATTGCAGGTCTGCCGGACCATGTTCATGGTGCATCGCGCATTCGTTATCCAATGGTACGCGTGGACTGGATGCGTAAACGCCACCAAAGCGATACTACGCAACGTGGAGATAACCGTTTTGTTCGTGTCTCATGGGATGAAGCGCTGGACTTTTTTTATCAGGAACTGGAGCGTATCCAGAAAACCTACGGCCCCAGTGCACTGCTGACGGCGAGCGGCTGGCAATCGACGGGTATGTTCCATAACGCCTCCGGTATGTTGGCCCGAGCCATTGCGCTGCATGGCAATAGCGTCAGCACCGGCGGAGACTACTCCACCGGGGCGGCGCAGGTGATTTTGCCGCGCGTGGTCGGATCCATGGAAGTCTACGAGCAGCAAACTTCATGGCCGCTGGTTCTGCAAAATAGCAAAACCATCGTGTTGTGGGGGGCCGATCTGATCAAAAACCAGCAGGCCAACTGGTGGTGTCCGGATCATGATGTTTATGGTTATTACGAGCAACTGAAAGAGAAAGTCGCACGGGATGAGATCTCGGTAATTAGTGTGGATCCGGTAGTGACGTCAACGCATGACTACCTGGGTCGCGACAAGGTTAAGCATATTGCCGTCAATCCACAGGCTGATGTTCCGCTACAGCTGGCGTTGGCGCATACGCTATATACCGAAAATCTGTACGATAAAAATTTCATTAGTAACTATTGCGTCGGTTTTGAACAATTTCTCCCTTATTTGCTGGGGGAGAGCGATGGTCAGCCAAAAGATGCCCGGTGGGCAGAGAAATTGTGTGGTATTGATGCCGAAACAATCCGTGCTCTGGCACGACAAATGGCCTCAGGAAGAACGCAGATTATTGCAGGGTGGTGCGTACAGCGTATGCAGCATGGCGAGCAATGGGCGTGGATGGTGGTGGTACTGGCTTCAATGCTGGGGCAAATTGGTTTGCCAGGGGGAGGCTTTGGGTTTGGCTGGCACTATAATGGTGCGGGAACGCCCAGTCGCAAAGGTATTATTTTAAGCGGTTTTTCCGGCTCGACGACGGTGCCTCCAGTGCATGACAGCACCGATTACAAAGGATATAGCAGCACTATCCCTATCGCGCGTTTCATCGACGCAATTCTGGAGCCAGGGAAAACTATTAACTGGAACGGCAAAACAGTAAAACTACCGCCGCTAAAAATGTGCGTATTTGCGGGAACCAACCCGTTCCACCGCCATCAGCAGATCAACCGGATCATGGAAGGCTGGCGCAAGCTGGAAACAGTCATTGCGATTGATAACCAGTGGACTTCTACATGTCGTTTTGCTGATATCGTCTTGCCTGCGACAACCCAGTTTGAACGTAACGATCTTGACCAGTATGGCAACCATTCCAATCGCGGAATTATTGCTATGAAACAACTGGTAGCACCGCAATTTGAAGCGCGTAATGATTTTGATATTTTCCGCGATCTCTGCCGTCGTTTTAACCGTGAGGAAGCTTTCACCGAAGGTCTGGATGAAATGGGCTGGTTGAAGCGCATCTGGCAGGAAGGCAGCCAGCAGGGGAAAGGACGCGGTGTCCACTTACCAGCATTTGATGTGTTCTGGAATCAACAGGAGTATATCGAGTTCGAGCATCCGCAAATGTTTGTACGTCACCAGGCATTTCGCGAAGATCCCGATCTTGAACCGCTGGGAACGCCGAGTGGTTTGATTGAAATTTACTCTAAAACGATTGCCGAAATGCACTATGACGACTGTCAGGGCTATCCGATGTGGTTCGAAAAAATCGAGCGTTCACATGGCGGGCCGGGCTCACAGCGCTGGCCATTACATTTACAGTCAGTACATCCGGATTTTCGCCTGCATTCGCAGCTCTGCGAATCGGAAACGTTGCGGCAGCACTATGCTGTTAGCGGTAAAGAACCTGTTTTTATCAGCCCACAGGATGCACAAGCTCGTGGTATCCAAAACGGTGATATTGTCAGGGTCTTCAATGGTCGTGGACAAGTATTAGCCGGTGCGGTTGTTTCTGATTTTTATAAGCCTGGCGTGGTCCGTATCCATGAAGGCGCCTGGTACGATCCCGATAAAGGTGGAGAGATCAATGCGCTGTGTAAATACGGTAACCCTAACGTCTTAACGCTGGATATCGGTACTTCTCAGTTGGCTCAGGCAACCAGTGCGCATACCACGCTGGTGGAGATCGAGAAATACAATGGTCAAGTGGATCGCGTGACTGCATTCAATGGCCCACTGGAAATGGTGGCGCAATGTGAGTATGTCCCAGCGCAGCAGGTAAAATAAATGGATAGCCAAAAACATCTGACGGAGGAACAAATTGCCTGCGTTTACGCGTGGCTGGCGCGACTGTTCTCCCGTGAACTGGATAGTGAAAGTTTGCTGCAACTTCACGCCTCGGACATGCAGGACTGGTATTCGCTGTTAAAACGCGAACCGTCGTTGAATCAACCGGTGACGATTCTGGAAGAAAAAATCGCCGCGCTTAAGCTACGTGAAGAGGGGCAACTGGAACTTGCCGCAGACTTTTGTGGCCTGTTTCTTATGTCGGATACTCAGGCCGCTTTGCCATATGCCTCAGTTTATGAGCAGTGCGAGTCGGGTGACAGCGAGATCAAACACCTGTTGTTTGAAGCGGGAATGCAGACGAGTGAGACTTTTAACGAACCCGGCGATCATCTGGCTATTTTTCTCGAGTTACAGAGTCATTTGCATTTTTCGTTGGGGGAGGAGAACCTTAACCATCTGCGCATCAATGCATTACGCAGAAAAACCGTATCAGTGTTACTACGATGGCTGCCGGAGTTTTCAGCCAATTGTTGTAAATATGACGCTTTTGGGTTCTACGCTGCTCTGAGTCAACTGGGGCTGGCGCTTGTGCAACTCGATAACCGGTGATGAGTGTGTTGGTATCGCTGCAAAGGTGCAGCGATACCACGCTATTCAGGGCGGATCACAGGCGAAAAAAAAGCCCGTACTTGCGTACGAGCTCTTCTTCAAATATGGCGGTGAGGCGGGGATTCGAACCCCGGATACGTTGCCGTATACACACTTTCCAGGCGTGCTCCTTCAGCCACTCGGACACCTCACCATATTGTTGTTCCTGCGTTACCGGAACGGGCGCTAATGTAGGGGAAATGCCTCCCCGACGTCAATCTTCTTTTTGAAAAAAACGTTCATTTACACAAACTTCAATCAACATGAAGCTTAAGTGAGCGGGAATTGCTTTTTTTGCCAGCACACTAAAATTTGTTATTCTGATGTTTCCTTAAGAAATGATGATAATAAGTGCGAGAAAGTTCCGCACAACAATATTCAGGAGGCAATATGGAAATAATTTTCTATCACCCGACATTTGATACAGCCTGGTGGCTGAACGCGCTGGCTAAGGCAATCCCTGGCGCTAATGTCCGTGAGTGGAAATCGGGTGATAATGCGCATGCAGACTATGCGCTTGTCTGGCATCCACCAGTTGAAATGTTGGCCGGAAGAAAGTTAAAAGCCGTATTTGCGTTGGGTGCGGGGGTGGATTCCATTCTAAGCAAGTTGAAAGCCCATCCGGAAATGCTGGACGAGTCGATCCCGTTGTTCCGTCTGGAAGATACCGGCATGGGGCTGCAAATGCAGGAATACGCCGTTAGCCAGGTGTTGCACTGGTTTCGCCGCTTTGATGATTATCAGGCTCTCAAAACTCAGGCAAAATGGCAGCCGTTGCAGGAATATACCCGTGAGGAGTTTTCGATCGGGATTATGGGAGCAGGGGTGCTAGGGGCGAAAGTCGCTGAGAGTCTGCAATCATGGGGGTTCCCACTGCGTTGCTGGAGTCGTACCCGTAAATCCTGGCCTGGCGTGGAAAGCTTCGCCGGCACTGAAGAGTTAGGCGCGTTTTTAAGTCAAACGCGGGTACTGATTAACCTACTGCCTAATACGGCTGAAACGGTGGGAATTATTAACGCCGGGCTGCTGGATCAATTGCAGGATGGCGCGTATGTACTGAACCTGGCGCGCGGAGTTCATCTTAATGAAGACGATCTTCTGGCGTCGCTGAATAGCGGAAAACTCAAGGGCGCTATGCTTGATGTCTATAGCCGCGAACCACTACCGGAGAATAGCCCATTGTGGAAACATCCACGTGTGGCGATGACGCCGCATATTGCTGCGGTAACACGTCCGGCAGAAGCGGTGGATTATATTTCCCGCACGATTTTGAATCTGGAGAACGGTGAAGCCGTAACAGGTCAGGTCGATCGCGTTCGGGGATACTGATAACAACCCGGCGCTGGCCGGGTTTCGATTTAAATACCCGTCATACTCCAGGCTGGATGTGCGTTAGCTACGGTTGCTCGCCCGAATTACTGACCACAGTATGTTTATTGGGATTAAGAGGGACATCTCTGTCCCTTACCGTAGGCCAGTCTCCGGCTGGCCAAATTCGTTCCTGACGAATTTGTCACACCCTTGCCGCCTGCCTGCAACTCGAATTATTTAGGGTATTAATGGCGTCGATTCCTGCTATCCTTGACCAAAAATGACTACAGGAGAGAGTTATGTATCCCGTTGACCTGCATATGCATACCGTCGCCAGTACCCACGCCTACAGCACCTTGAGTGACTACATCGCCGAAGCCAAACGCAAAGGCGTTAAGTTGTTTGCAATCACCGATCATGGGCCGGATATGGCAGATGCTCCACACCACTGGCACTTTATTAATATGCGTATCTGGCCGCGTATGGTGGACGGGGTGGGAATTCTCCGCGGTATTGAAGCGAACATTAAGAATATTGAGGGGGAGATCGACTGCTCCGGTCCGATGTTCGACTCCCTGGATCTGATTATTGCTGGTTTTCATGAGCCGGTTTTTGCCCCGCATGATAAAGACACCAATACTCAGGCCATGATTGCCGCGATGGCGAGCGGACATGTTCACATGATCAGCCATCCCGGAAACCCGAAATACCCGATTGATTTTACCGCAGTTGCGCAGGCAGCAGCGAAGTACCATGTTGCGCTGGAAATCAATAACTCCTCATTTCTGCATTCGCGTAAAGGCAGTGAAGCCAATTGTCGCTTGGTTGCTGCGGCTGTGCGTGATGCCGGGGGTTGGGTTGCATTAGGTTCGGATTCTCACACCGCTTTCACCCTTGGGGAGTTCGGCGAGTGTCGCAAGATTCTGGATGACGTAAACTTCCCCGAAGACCGAATCTTGAACGTATCGCCAAAACGCTTACTGGCGTTTCTGGAATCGCGAGGCATGGAGCCAATCGCGGAATTTGCTGATCTTTAATGTTACTAACTGGAATATATCGATGAACGAGTTTTCTATCCTGTGTCGTGTCCTGGGCTCGCTGTTTTACCGCCAACCGCAGGACCCTTTACTGGTTCCCCTGTATACCATGATCGGTGAAGGTAAACTGTCAGCAAACTGGCCGCTGGAGCAAGACGAGCTGCTGGCTCGTCTACAGAAAAGCTGCGACATGTCACAAGTGGCCGCAGATTATAACGCGTTGTTTGTTGGTGAAGAGTGTGCGGTACCACCTTATCGCAGCGCCTGGGTAGAAGGTGCAACTGAATCTGAGGTGCGCACATTCCTATCTGCGCGTGGTATGCCGCTGGCCGATACGCCAGCCGATCATATTGGCACACTGTTGCTGGCTGCTTCCTGGCTGGAAGACCAGTCTTCTGAAGATGAAAGTGAAGCGCTGGAAACACTGTTTGTTGAGTATCTGCTTCCATGGTGCGGCACTTTCCTTGGTAAGGTTGAAGCACACGCGAGCTCGCCATTCTGGCGTACCATGGCACCTCTGACGCGCGATGCAATTGGCGCAATGTGGGATGAGTTGCAGGAAGATACAGAAGAATAAATGTGATTTGTATCACTATGTAATGCAACTTGATTTATCATCTTGCATAAATTGTGTGCACGATCTCATTAATATGCCGTTTTTCTGCTAAGATGCGCGGCATGAATATACTTATCTCTATTGCAATCACGACGGGCATTCTCTCTGGGATCTGGGGATGGGTGGCCGTTTCTCTTGGTTTACTCAGTTGGGCTGGCTTCCTCGGTTGCACGGCCTATTTCGCCTGTCCGCAGGGCGGGCTGAAAGGGCTGGGGATTTCAGCGTGCACGCTACTAAGTGGTGTGGTGTGGGCGTTGGTGATTATTAAGGGTAGTGCGCTTGCTCCGCATATGGACATCATCGGCTATGTCATTACCGGCATTGTCGCGTTTTTGATGTGCATTCAGGCAAAACAATGGTTGCTTTCATTTGTGCCAGGTACTTTTATCGGCGCATGTGCAACATTTGCAGGGCAGGGGAACTGGCAACTGGTTTTGCCTTCTCTGGCGTTAGGACTTGTATTCGGTTATGCAATGAAAAACAGTGGTCTGTGGCTGGCGTCACGTCGTGAAAATCGGATATCACAATCGCTGACCAGTAAATAATAGAAGCGTGAGGTTTCCCTCACGCTTCCTGTGTTATATCGATAATCAGGATTCCGGCGGCACGGACATATGGCGGTATTTAACCAGGATATCGTTATCAACTTGTTTCTTATCCTGCAAATCCCACAACCCGCGATCAATCCCGTCATTAATCAGGAAGATTACACCAGTTTCAATGGCTGACATCAGACAAAGCATAACCGGCTCGTTAGAGGTATAACCAATTTCTCCTTCCAGAAGACGCTGGTAGTCAATAAAGCGGAATACCCCAGCCTGAACTTCATAAGACAGAATAGTTTTGCTGGTATTGACCGAAGAAAGGATCTCACCAGTACTGACGTTAACTACACGCAGGTTTACCGCTATCTGATCGAGTTGATACTGAGTATCTGCACCAATACCGAAATAGCGCGCACCTACACCACCCGATTTAACGTTACTTTCATAACCGATAATTGACCCTTCTACCATAATATTCGCAGCGGTCAGCGACTGGAGTGGAATGCGGTTATTAATGGCAACAGTGCCATTCTCTTGTGCCGCACGTATGATTTTCCGTTCATTCAGTAAGTTCTGCAATCCCTGGCGTTCCAGCGGAATAAACCAGCGCGAATCTTTCAGTGCAGTAACCAACATTGCCGTGGCGCTTTGCGGGACGGCGGTTGAGAAGTTACTTGCCGGGTAAGGTTTAAACTGACCCGTCTCATCCTGAATATTGTAAACTGAGACAAATATCTTACCTGTCGGCATTGGCAGATGCGTTAAATCTTTATAGCTTTGGGCCCGAGGCATTAATGTTGGTTTAGCGGCTTCCTGGGGTGGGGATGTTAAGCAACCGCTGAGTAAAAACATGGCAACCAAAATAAGTAAGCGCTGCATGATTTTTTCCTTTCGTGGCTAAGTCTTAGAAATCGGTTGACTGTGTTTGCAAACCCGACACTTCGATAGTCGAAGTTTTCCCCGTTTTTCTGTCCGTGACATTCAATTGCAGTTGTCCATCCCGGTTGGCGATATCGATGATAAAATCATTGGTTACCATCCTCCCCGGCTGACCAGTATTAATATTGGTCAGCAAGCCGCCGAGTATTTGTGACTGGATAGCCTGGGTAAAGTTATCCAGTGCTGAAGGGGTTTCAAACCCAAAATCATCACCACTCGGATCTTTATAAGAGTTTTGTGCCTGGGCGCTATTCAATAAAAAAGCACCGTTGTTAGGGTTGCCACCAAAGTTCGGGTTGCGGAACTGGAAAGTCATGTTTCCGGCCCAACTTAATGGTGAAATCAGCATGAGCAAAACGACTGCATGTTTGACACGCATGAAAGCCTCCGGACAAAATCATGTTTTAGAATTCATCGCGCGCTAAATCGCTCGTGCTTAATAGGGTCTGATCTATTTGCCGGCGACTTAATGCTTCCTCAGTTTGTGCCAATGCGAAGACCACTGTTTTTTCGAAGTCTCTTTTCGTTGGGAATAAAAAAGTCTGGAAGATAACGTCCTGATTAACCGTTATTGTGATCCAACTTCCCCAACGTGCACTGGGCCTTTCATTGATGGTTAAATTTCCTGTGTACTCGCTTTCCCACTTGTCACTAAATGCACGATAAAAATCATGCCCAATTGAGGAGACAGTGTGGTCAGTTAACAGTCCGGGTACCTCCACTTCTACAGCCGCGTGTAGATTCCCGGCAGCCAGGAATAAATTTGCTGCCACAATCCAGGTCAAATAGCGTTTCATGGCTTTATCGCCTGAGGTTATCATTGGCCCATGAGACCGCCTGCGTACGATTTTTGACAGCTATCTTTTTGAAAAGATTATAAAGATGCGTTTTTACCGTATTCTCACTGATAAACAGTGAGCGTGCGATCTCAATATTTGAGGCGCCGATACGCAGTTTATTAAGGATCTCTTTTTCACGATGAGTGAGTAGTGCCGACTCCGTGCTGTTATAACGGTAGTTTCCAGAATGAGTGATTAAGTAACTGGCCAATTTCTGCGAAAAGTAGCATTCGCCTCGCAAGACACCTTGCAACCCGCTAACGACACGCTGTTCATCTTCTGCTGCGTAAAACACACCATTGATATGCGGCCAGTTTTCGATATCCCGGTAAGGATAATCATCGGGTGTATTCAACAATAACGTCTTTATATTGTTGTTTTTACGGCTTAAATTATCTTGCCAGTAATGGATCAGTTTTTTATCTGCCTCCATCATATCCAGTAAAACAATGCAGCTAGCGGATATATCATCCAGAGAACGTTGAATATTATGTAGTTTTCCAGATAACGCCAACGATTGTTTTAAATGCTGTAATAATGCAGTTGCCTGCAGAGAGGGTTTAGTGATCAACAATAATGTATGACCATGAATACTATGGACTTCATTAAACATGATGAAACTCCACTTTTTAGTCGCACACCCGACAGCTGTCTCTACTAAAATAGAGGCACCAGAAGTACTGACAGATGTTGCACTGCTGTGTAGAAATAAAATATCGACCCACAGGGGTGAAAATATTAAAACAAATGGACTTCAACTGATTTCAATCTAGCTATTACAAATCTTAAAGCAAGTGTTAAACTTGTTACAGAATGTAAAATTATATATTAAAATGTGATTTTGTGGTTTTTATTGAGTTTAGATTTGATAGTAAAGTTGTACATTTCACTGTTATTGCACAGATTTAAAAAATCATACAAATTATATTAATTGATTGATTTATATGGTTTTAATTTATACTTAGTAAGTTTTATCATTCTAATGAATTTCGATTATTTTGCCTCGCTTTACGTTGAACAATTTTAGATAGAAAAAAATGATGTTTGTCACGACTTGTACCAGCAGCTATCGCGAGGCCGCGCTGCGAGGCCCTGAAATCGTTGAATGCAGCTTTTTTCTACCATTGCATAGAAATGCATAACCAGCGATTGTCCAAAAATAAAATCGATACATATAACAGCGTTGTTGGCTCTTAATTAGTACTTTGGTGTGAATCTAAATATAAAAATACCACTCGCGGGTGAGTTATTTAAAATGTTTCAACGGACATACTCTTCATCGTAACGTGGCGTTAACAAAACAAAGTCATGTTAACAACAAAATTGAGTGGTAAATAATTTAACTTCATGTACGACCAGGTCCAGGGTGACAACATGAAAAACAAGTTGTTATTTATGATGTTTACAATGCTGGGTGTGCCTGGGATTGCATCCGCAACAAGTTATGATCTGGCTAATTCAGAATATAACTTTGCGGTAAATGAATTAAGCAAGTCTTCATTTAATCAGGCAGCCATTATTGGTCAAGTTGGCACTGCGAACAGTGCAAATACTCGACAGGGGGGCTCAAAGTTATTGTCGGTCATTTCTCAAGACGGTTCAGGTAACCGGGCTAAAATAGACCAGACAGGATCATATAATCTTTCTTATATTGATCAGGCGGGTAGTTCTAATGATGCGAGTATAAAACAAGGTTCTTACGGTAATACGGCTGTTATTATCCAGAAAGGTTCTGGTAATAAAGCAAATATTACCCAGTACGGTACACAAAAAACAGCAGTTGTGGTGCAGAGACAGTCGCAAATGGCCATTCGCGTGACTCAACGCTAATCCATTAACGACGTTTAAATCAATCCGATGGGGGTTTACCATGAAATTTTTAAAAGTGGCAGCATTCGCAGCAATCGTTGTTTCTGGTAGTGCTCTGGCTGGTGTTGTTCCGCAATGGGGCGGTAGTGGTCATCATAACGGTGGTAATAACAATGGTCCGGACTCATCAATGAGTATTTACCAGTATGGTTCTGGCAACATTGCGAATGCGCTGCAAAGTGATGCACGTAAGTCCGATGTGACCATCACCCAGCATGGTCGTGGTAACGGGGCAACCGTTGGACAAGGTGCTGATGACAGTACCATTAGTCTGAAACAAACAGGCTTCAGTAACAGCGCTGACATCAATCAGTGGAATGCTAAGCATGCTGATATCAGCGTGACCCAATACGGTGGCCGCAACGGTGCAGTGGTTAATCAGACAGCGTCTGACTCCAATGTTCTGGTTCGCCAGGTTGGTTACGGCAACAACGCCACCGCAAACCAACATTAATTCAGTCTTCTGACTGAGAATAAACAGGGCGAAAGCCCTGTTTTTTTTCGGGAGAATATTATGCATACGCTATTACTTATTGCCGCGCTCTCAAATCAAATTACGTTCAATACAACCCAGCAAGGCGAAATGTACACCATCGTTCCTCAGGTAACGCTATCGCAGCCGTGTGTGTGTCAGGTACAAGTTCTCGCTTTACGGGAAGGGAAAAGTGGACAAAGTCAAACTCAGCAGAAAACAACCCTTTCTATACCCGCTAATCAACCGATCGATTTAACAAAACTTAGTTTAAATATATCAACTGAGGATTCGGTTAAAATCGTTGTTACCGTTTCGGACGGACAATCTCTGCATCTCTCGCAACAGTGGCCTGACTCAACCAGTCACTCATGATTTTTGATGTATTTGCATAATGGGTGTGGCTGGTAATGCGCTGCTGTTCTATGAATATAGAAACGTTAATACGTTTTTATTTGTCCGTTAACCGCAGCGGTGAAGGACCACACCGATACCTCAAGGATGGTTAATCATTGAGGAACCCATATGCATACATTAGCAAAAAGTATTTTAGGTACCAGCTTGTGTGTTTTTTCTCTTTATACGGTCTCCGCAATCGCCCAGCAAATCACATCTGGCGGGGTTATTCACTTCCGTGGTGAAATAGTTGAACCGCCTTGTGAGGTAAACACCCATCAACAGCAGATTGAATTGTCATGCATACGTGACGGCGAAATGTACAATAGTCGCTTTAGCGGACAGCAGGTGACGATGGCTCCTCAGAGTTTTAAGCAACTAGCCTCGGTGAAAATGCATTACCTCAATACGCAGAAAAGCCTGGCTATTCTTAGCATTGAATATAAATGAACCGTTCTGGCGTAGATATGCAGCCGTTTCGTTAAAAAGTAAGATTTCATGGAAAACCCTGCTGTACACTTAGTAGAGAGTGTTTTGTCAGGGGAATCTTATGCAATCGCGTGTTCATGTGTTACATGGCGACATTACGACTATAGCTGTTGATGTGATCGTCAATGCCGCCAACTCTTCTCTGCTGGGTGGTGGAGGCGTGGATGGGGCAATTCATCGCGCAGCCGGGCCTGCATTGTTGGAAGCCTGCAAACAAGTAATACAGCAACAGGGAGAATGTCCAACCGGACATGCAGTGATTACCCTGGCCGGATCTCTGCCCGCAAAGGCGGTGATCCATACTGTGGGACCTGTCTGGCAAGGGGGCGGTCATCACGAAGCCGAACGCCTTGAAGAGGCCTATTTAAATACCCTGCAACTGGCATTGGCCAATGGGTATCAGTCCATTGCTTTTCCGGCAATCAGCACGGGCGCGTATGGTTATCCGCGCGCAGCAGCGGCGGAGATAGCGGTGAATACGGTACTGAAATTTATCACTCGTCGGGCGTTACCTGAGCAAATTTACTTTGTTTGCTTTGACGATGAAAACACCCGGCTTTATAACAGATTACTCACCCAACAAGGCGATGATCACACGGCCTGATATGACGCGACTCGAGCGTGCCATTACCCCTCTTTGTGCAAGCCATCCTGAACGATGCGGTATTCTTACGCTGGATGATAGCCTGGATGCTTTCGCGGCTCGCTATCGGTTAACTGAAATGGCGGAACGCTCACTGGATGTACAGTATTACATCTGGGAAAACGACATGTCCGGGCTATTGCTGTTTTCGGTTCTGTTAGCTGCGGCGAAAAGAGGTGTGCGCGTTCGTTTGCTGCTGGATGACAACAACACACCGGGTCTGGATGATACGCTGCGCCTGCTTGATAACCATCCTAATATTGAAGTTCGCCTGTTTAATCCCTTTTCGTTTCGGATACTGCGCGCTCTGGGCTATTTAACCGACTTTGCCCGACTTAATCGCCGCATGCACAATAAAAGCTATACCGCTGACGGCGTCGTGACTCTCGTCGGGGGGCGCAATATTGGTGATGCTTATTTTGGCGCAGGCGAACAACCGCTGTTTTCCGATCTCGACGTGATGGCCATCGGCCCCGTAGTTAAAGAGGTCGCGGATGATTTTGAGCGTTACTGGCAGTGCCGTTCTGTTTCAACGTTACAGAAAGTACTGGAGCTGTCTGAACCTGAGCCGACCCAGCGTATTGAATTGCCTGAATCCTGGTACAATGATGATATTACTCGTCGCTACCTGCATAAGCTGGAAACCAGCCAGTTTATGACCAGTCTGGACCAGGGGGCCTTGCCGCTGATTTGGGCAAAAACGCGCCTGCTCAGTGATGACCCGGTTAAAGGTGAAGGGAAGGCGCCGCGTCATTCGTTGTTGCCCCAGCGTTTATTTGATGTCATGGGATCGCCTACTGAGCGCATTGATATTATTTCCGCCTATTTTGTGCCGACCCGGGCTGGCGTGGCGCAGCTTCTGCGTCTGGTCAGGAAAGGGGTCAGGATTGCTATTTTAACGAATTCACTGGCGGCGAATGATGTTGCTGTCGTCCATGCTGGTTATGCGCGCTGGCGAAAGAAACTGTTGCGCTATGGTGTGGAGTTGTACGAACTTAAACCAACCCGCGATCGGGCCACTGTGTTACACGATCGCGGGTTAACTGGTAACTCAGGCTCAAGCCTGCATGCGAAAACCTTCAGTATTGATGGTCGAAAAGTCTTTATCGGCTCGCTAAATTTTGATCCACGTTCAACGTTACTCAATACCGAAATGGGGTTTGTCATTGAGAGCGAAGTGCTGGCCGCACTGATTCATAAGCGTTTTATGCAAAGCCAGCGTGATGTCGCCTGGCAATTGCGCCTTGATCGCTGGGGCCGGATTAACTGGGTCGATCGCCAGCACGACACGGAAGTGGTGCTAAAAAAAGAACCCGCCACAGGATTCTGGAAGCGGGTTCTGGTGAGACTTGCGTCACTGCTACCTATTGAGTGGTTACTTTGAACCATGCAATGTCAGCTAACCGGCAACGGCTTTGCTTTTATCCTGCTTAACAGGCGGTTTACCCGAGAAGAGAAATTTCAGAACCGGAATACGTAAATGGATTTCGTACAGTATCAGCGCAATTCCGACCACAAATAGTAGCCCACACAAAAAGCCCAGAATATTCGATGAGATATGCGGCGTGATATAGGCGCCGAAAAACAGCGTTAACGGATGGTGTATCAGGTAGATAAACAACGACGCGTTTACGAAATAGGTGACGCGGGCTGACTGGAAATTCAACAAGCGGTAGCCGAGTGAAAAGACAACGTTAACCATCCACAGGCCCATGACCATGGTTATCACATATTCGGTTTCGTACATCCAGGCATCGCCGTTTCCGTAACGCTGATTAAGCAGATAGGCGACGAACGCGGATCCTGCGGCTAACGTGCAGCCACGCGATGGCGTAGTAAACAGCGCTTTTAACCTGGGATTGATAAACGCCAGGGCGCCAAGCATAAAGAAAGGCACATAAAACAGCGTTTGCATGATGATGAAATTAAACATGCCGTCACTGAGAATAGAAGGATAGAGGATAAAAATTGTCCGTCTGATAACGGCATATCCCACGCCAAGCAACAAAAAAACTAGTGTTAGCTTAGTCATTGAAGCAGGTGTTGAGCTCGAGTCATCTGCGCTTGTCAGCCGTTTTTTCATTTGGCTGAATACCCACATGCTTACGGTCGTTAAAACGACAAGGACCAGTAAAAACCACAGATGTGAAATAAGCTCCCACGCAAGCGCGTTGTATTTATCGTACCCGCTGAGAGTATGCCAGCTGTCTGCTTTTCCCTTCACAAATTGCAGCATGATAAATTGCGGCAGCGTAAGCAACGGAATCGCGGTTAACATAGGGATCCCCACACGTTCAACACGTACTTTCCACCAGCGTTTTAATGGGTAACGCAAAAAAAGCATGTATGAAAAATAACCCGAAATAACGAAGAAAACCTGCATGCGAAACGCATGGATGAAGTCGTTAAAAAGGGTCAGCCACCACGATGGCTCTGCACTGTTCACATGCCAGGTATGTGTGGAGTAGATCAATGAGATATGAAAGGGGATACCCAACAACATCAGCCAGGCGCGGATGGAGTCAAGAAAGTATTCACGCGGTGGAGATACAGAGCTCATAGACAGTTACGTATTCTCAGACTTTTCGTCTTATCCCTAAGGCGAATAATGGTTACATTCGAGGCCAACCCTACACGAAGTCTTACAACCTGTCTCCAGGATAAGCACGCAAAGTGAAAACAGGCATACGAACCTGATTAAACCATGAGCCAGCGCGCGAACAATACAGGGATTCAGTTGTCGGATTACCCGATTATCCATTAAAATGGATCGGATCAATATAAGCACACAAAGGGGGAAGTGCTTACTAATTATGAAACATAAACTACAAATGATGAAAATGCGTTGGTTGGGTGCAGCAGTCATGTTAACGCTGTACACATCATCGAGCTGGGCATTCAGCATTGATGATGTTGCTAAACAAGCTCAATCCTTAGCCGATAAAGGCTATGAGGCGCCAAAAAGTAACTTGCCCTCCGTTTTCCGCGATATGAAATATGCGGATTATCAGCAGATCCAGTTTAATCGCGATAAAGCCTACTGGAGTAACCTTAAGACCCCATTTAAGCTCGAATTCTACCACCAGGGTATGTATTTCGACACGCCGGTCAGAATCAATGAAGTTACCGCCACAGCGGTAAAAAAAATCAAATACAGCCCGGATTATTTTAATTTTGGCGATGTCCAGCATGATAAAGACACGGTAAAAGATCTCGGTTTCGCCGGGTTCAAAGTGCTGTATCCGATCAACAGCAAAGATAAAAACGATGAAATCGTCAGCATGCTCGGTGCCAGCTATTTCCGCGTCCTGGGTGCAGGTCAGGTTTATGGCCTGTCTGCGCGAGGTCTCGCTATTGATACCGCTCTGCCTTCGGGCGAAGAGTTTCCCCGCTTTCGTGAGTTTTGGATCGAACGTCCAAAACCAACTGATAAACGTTTAACCATTTATGCCTTGCTGGACTCCCCGCGTGCGACCGGAGCGTATCGCTTTGTGATTATTCCTGGGCGTGACACGGTTGTGGATGTTCAGTCCAAAGTTTACCTGCGCGATAAAGTGGGCAAGCTGGGCGTAGCACCGCTAACCAGTATGTTCCTGTTCGGGCCGAACCAGCCGTCTCCGACGACTAACTATCGTCCGGAACTGCATGACTCTAACGGTTTGTCTATCCATGCTGGCAATGGTGAGTGGATTTGGCGTCCGCTGAATAACCCGAAACACCTCGCAGTGAGTAGCTTTGCGATGGAAAATCCGCAAGGATTCGGCCTGCTGCAGCGTGGTCGTCAGTTCTCCCGTTTTGAAGATATCGACGACCGCTACGACTTGCGTCCGAGCGCCTGGATCACGCCAAAAGGCGACTGGGGTAAGGGTAAAATTGAGTTAGTTGAAATTCCAACCAACGATGAAACGAACGATAACATCGTTGCCTACTGGACGCCGGATCAACTGCCTGAAGCAGGCAAAGAGATGAACTTCAAGTACACCCTGACGTTCACTCGCGATGAAGATAAGCTTCATGCCCCGGAAAGTGCCTGGGTACAGCAGACTCGCCGCTCAACAGGTGATGTCAAACAGTCAAATCTTATTCGCCAGCCTGACGGCACCATTGCATTTGTGGTGGATTTCGCCGGTGCAGATATGAAAAAACTGCCGCAGGACACCCCTGTCACCGCGCAAACCAGCATTGGCGACAACGGTGAGATCGTTGAAAGCACAGTGCGTTATAACCCGGTCACTAAGGGTTGGCGTTTGATGCTGCGCGTGAAAGTGAAAGATGCGAAGAAACCCACTGAAATGCGTGCTGCGTTGGCCAATGCCGATCAGACGTTGAGTGAAACCTGGAGCTACCAGTTACCTGCCAATGAATAAGACAACTGAGTATATTGACGCAATGGCGCTTTCGGATACCGAGAAAGCGGCACTGCCGAAAACTGACATCCGCGCCGTTCATCAGGCGCTGGATGCCGAGCACCGTACTTACGCGCGCGAAGATGATTCACCGCAGGGGTCTGTTAAAGCTCGCCTTGAGCAAGCCTGGCCGGACTCTCTGGCCAAAGAGCAGTTGATTAAGGACGATGAAGGGCGTGACCAGTTGCAGGCCATGCCAAAGGCAACACGCACTTCGATGTTTCCCGACCCCTGGCGTACTAACCCGGTAGGCCGTTTTTGGGATCGTCTGCGTGGACGGGATGTGACACCGCGTTATCTTTCACGTCTGACGAAAGAAGAACAAGAGAATGAACAGAAATGGCGTACCGTTGGGACGATCCGCCGTTACATTCTGCTGATCTTAACATTGGCGCAAACGGTCGTTGCGACCTGGTATATGAAGACAATTCTTCCGTATCAGGGCTGGGCGTTCATTAATCCTGCAGACATGATGGGGCAGAACCTGTGGGTTTCCTTTATGCAGTTGCTGCCCTATGTGCTCCAGAGCGGGATACTTATTCTGTTTGCCGTCCTTTTCTGCTGGGTATCTGCGGGGTTCTGGACTGCTTTGATGGGCTTCCTGCAACTGTTGATTGGGCGTGATAAGTACAGTATTTCAGCCTCAACGGTAGGGGATGAACCTCTTAATCCTGAGCATCGTACTGCGCTGATTATGCCTATCTGTAACGAGGACGTTGACCGTGTATTTGCGGGTCTGCGTGCCACGTGGGAGTCGGTTAAAGCCACGGGCAATGCCGAGCATTTCGATGTCTACATTCTGAGTGACAGCTATAACCCTGATATCTGCGTAGCGGAACAAAAAGCGTGGATGGAGTTGATTGCTGAAGTGCAGGGTGAAGGGCAGATTTTCTATCGCCGTCGTCGGCGTCGTGTGAAGCGTAAAAGCGGTAACATTGATGATTTCTGTCGTCGTTGGGGGAATCAGTACAGCTACATGGTGGTGCTGGATGCGGACTCGGTGATGAGTGGCGACTGCCTGACCGGCCTGGTGCGTCTGATGGAGGCGAATCCAAACGCCGGGATTATCCAGTCTTCACCAAAAGCATCCGGGATGGACACGCTGTATGCGCGCTGCCAACAGTTTGCTACTCGCGTGTATGGCCCGCTGTTTACCGCAGGACTTCACTTCTGGCAGTTGGGTGAGTCGCACTACTGGGGTCACAACGCGATTATTCGCGTGAAGCCGTTTATCGAGCACTGTGCGCTTGCACCGTTACCGGGTGAAGGCTCGTTTGCAGGCTCGATTCTCTCCCATGACTTCGTGGAAGCTGCATTGATGCGTCGTGCAGGGTGGGGCGTGTGGATTGCTTACGATCTGCCGGGTTCTTATGAAGAGCTGCCACCGAACCTGCTGGATGAACTCAAGCGTGACCGACGCTGGTGTCACGGTAACCTGATGAACTTCCGTTTGTTCCTGGTTAAAGGGATGCACCCGGTTCACCGTGCGGTATTCCTGACCGGCGTCATGTCCTATCTGTCGGCTCCGCTGTGGTTTATGTTCCTCGCGCTCTCAACTGCACTGCAGGTGGTTCATGCGCTGACGGAACCACAATACTTCCTGCAACCGCGCCAACTGTTCCCGGTCTGGCCGCAGTGGCGTCCGGAGCTGGCGATCGCGCTGTTTGCCTCAACGATGGTGCTGTTATTCCTGCCGAAGCTGCTGAGTATTTTACTCATCTGGTGTAAAGGGACGAAAGAGTACGGCGGATTTATCCGTGTAACACTGTCATTGCTGCTGGAGGTTCTGTTCTCCGTGCTGCTGGCGCCGGTGCGTATGCTGTTCCACACGGTCTTCGTAGTGAGCGCATTTCTTGGCTGGGAAGTGGTCTGGAACTCACCGCAGCGCGATGACGACTCCACCCCGTGGGGCGAAGCGTTTATGCGTCACGGATCTCAATTGTTGCTGGGTCTGGTATGGGCTGTGGGTATGGCGTGGCTGGATCTGCGCTTCCTGTTCTGGCTGGCACCGATTGTCTTTTCGCTGATCCTGTCGCCGTTTGTTTCCGTGATATCCAGCCGTTCAACGGTGGGGTTACGAACTAAACGCTGGAAGCTTTTCCTGATCCCGGAAGAGTATTCTCCGCCTAAAGTGCTGGTGGATACTGACAATTATCTGGTGATGAATCGTAATCGTTCGCTGGATGACGGCTTTATGCATGCAGTGTTTAACCCGTCATTTAACGCGCTGGCAACGGCGATGGCCACCGCACGCCATCGTGCCAGTAATGTGCTTGAAATTGCACGAGACCGTCACGTGGAGCAAGCGCTGAACGAAACGCCGGAGAAACTGAATCGCGATCGCCGCCTTGTGCTGTTGAGCGATCCGGTGACCATGGCACGTTTGCATTATCGTGTCTGGAACTCACCGGACAGGTATTCTTCGTGGGTCAATTATTACCAGGGGATCACCCTGAACCCGCTGGCGCTCAGGAAAAAATAAACGTTCTGACGTGAAAATACCGGCCCTGGGCCGGTATTTTTTTATACTGAATACAAAAGGTCATGAGGTATCAGGTGCGAATACTGGTTGTTGGAATAATGGTCTTACTCCTGAGCGGATGTGGCAGTATTATTAGCCGGACGATCCCGGGGCAGGGGCACGGCAATCAATACTATCCTGGTGTCCAGTGGGATGTCCGGGACTCGGCGTGGCGTTACGTCACCATCCTCGACCTGCCATTTTCGCTGGTGTTTGATACGCTGCTGCTGCCACTCGATATCCACCATGGGCCTTATGAGTAATTATCGCTCATCCCATTCATCTGCTGCTGTCTGACCTTCTTCTGTATCAAGGGGCGGTTCAAGCTGGAATTCCCCCTCATCCCATTCGTGGAGGGTGTTTTCTTCCTGCCATTCCTGGCGAATTTCAATCTCATCATAATCGCCATCAAAAACGCTTTGCGCCGCTTCGCCGCTCAGCATTGGCAGACATTCGCCACCTTCGTCATCTTCGTCAGCGAAAAATTCGGCCTGCCACATGATGTCGCCATCCTGTAGTACGTATTTTTGTACGTTCAGTTGCTGAACACTGGCTTCGTCAGGTTCAAGATCGGGGTTATCAGCCAGAAACTCTTCACGGGCTGCATCAATGGCTTCTTCCAGCGTGGCATACATAGTCATCAGAGTCTCCCTTTGATTTAATGAGGTATTCAGGGAAATAATAGTTGATTCTCTGATATAGCAAGTATTAATGCGTAAAAATCATCCTGGGACCTGAGCATCTCGGCGGCGGCGCAGACTGTTCCACGAATAGATGGCGTTGAATAATACGATGCCCGCAGTCACACAGAAAACGGCACGGAAACCATAGTTTGCCGATATAGCGGCCCCCATCAATGGTCCTGTCACGTTGCCAATATCCCTAAATGACTGGTTATAGCTGAATATTCGCCCGGCTATCTGGTTAGTTGAGTTATAGACCAGCAGGGTTTGTACGGCAGGTAGCAGAGCACCGTCGGCAGCGCCGAGTAAAAAGCGCAGAACGCCAAGCTGCCACGGCGTCTGTACTAATGACATTGGGATCAGTAGCAGCACTGAAATAACCAATGCGACAATCAGGATTTTCTCCGGGCCAATTCTGTCGCCTAACTTGCCGAGCCTGGGTGCACTAAGCAGGGCCGCCACGCCAGGAACTGAGGCAATCATCCCGCTGATAAAGGCGATGTTGCTGACGTTACCGGCAAGTTCGCGTACATACAACGTCAGAATAGGTGCAATAGAGCCAGTCGCTACCTGAATGATCAACGTCGTGACAAACAGGCTCAATACCAGCTTAGGATTCTTTAATGAAGCGACGACCTCCCGCATATGCAGCATTTCTTTCTTACTCACCGGCCGGAAATTCTCACGGATAAAAAATAACGTCAGAATAAAACAAAGCAGTAGTACGCTGGCGGTAATGAAGAAAACTGGACGCAGCCCAAAATGGTCGGCGAGTAACCCGCCAGCCAGTGGGCCAAGCAGGGCGCCACTGACGCCCCCGGTGGAAAGTGTACCCAGCGCCCAGCCGCTTTTATTGCGCGGAACCTGCGTGGCGATCAGGGCATTGGCGTTGGGAATGAATCCCCCCAGAAGTCCGAGCAGGGCGCGCAGGACAAGGAACTGCCAGATATTTTGCGCCAGCCCCATTAACAGCATCACGATCGCCATGCCCAGCGCTGAACGCAATAGCATTATTTTTCTGCCTTTTCTGTCAGCAAGCCCCCCCCAGAAAGGTGAGGCGATAGCAGAAAAGAGAAAAGTGATGCTAAAGACCAGGCCTGACCACATATTTAAGGCGCTATGACCCGTCACGCCCAGATTTTCGACATAGAGCGGTAAGAAGGGCATGACCAGGCTAAATGCCGCGCCGGTCAGGAAACAACCCAGCCAGGCAACAGTGAGATTGCGTTTCCAGTTTATGGGGACATCAGAGGGTGACATAGCGATCCGCAGTGTGGCGCGCTGTTTGCGCTATTGTATGAATATTAAGTAAGCAGGCTAATTATGTGCCTGGTTTATAGGCGCTGCAATGCGGATAGCAGTTAAACCTAAAGAGGTTATCTGAGGTGTTGCAGCCCGGCGGGCTGCAAGGCGTTTCAGTAAAGGGAAGGGGCACCTTCAGGACGTGTTTTAAAGCGACGGTGTAGCCACATATATTGCTCCGGTGCCATCATGATGCACTTCTCAACAATTGTATTCATCCAGGCAGCAGTGGTCTCTGCGTCGTCCAGAGGTGGGGAACATTCCGGAGGCAGCATAATCAGTTGGTACCCTTTGCCGTCGGGTTTACGGCGGGGAACAAACGGTACCAGACATGCATTGGACAGACGTGAAAGCATCCAGGTCCCGGAGGTCGTTGCGGCTTGTTCAACGGCAAACAGAGGAACAAATACGCTGGATCGCGGACCGTAGTCATGATCTGGCGCATACCAGACCACTTCACCTTTTTTCAGCGCTTTGATCATCCCTTTCAGGTCTTTGCGATCGAGCATTGATTTATTGGAGCGCATACGCCCCCAGGTTTGTAGCCAGTCGAGAAGCGGGTTGTCATTGGGGCGATAAACGCCGATCCCGGGTTCCTGTAAGCCAAACTGACGAGCACCCAGCTCAAGCGTCAGAAAGTGCAGCCCGACAAGCAGGATCCCTCGCTTCTGCGCCTGAACGTCACGGATATGTTCCATTCCGATAACTTCAGTCCAGCGTGAAATTCGGCGATCGGACCAAAACCAGGCCATTCCGGTTTCTATCACGCCCATACCTACAGATTCGAAGTTTTTTACCACCATCTGCTGGCGTTCCTGTTCACTCATCTGCGGGAAGCACAGCTCGAGATTCCGGGAAACAATCTTTGCCCGACGCTTCATTACACGTAATGCCAGGTGACCTAATGCACAGCCTAACTTATAGAGGAGCGGATAGGGTAACTGCACGATCAACCAAAGGATGCCAATACCTGCCCAGGTTAACCAATAACGTGGATGCAATAATGCAGTCGAGAACTTGGGTAAATTCGTCATGTCTATCCTGTCTTTAAACGACCAATTCCCTGTATTGTCGCATTTTTTCGCGCGTATCAAAAATTTGTGACGCAGGAACGGTCATTAAATCATCATTTGTTGTTGTGTTTTTATCGTGAAGTATGAAATGTAGCGTAAAATGTGTGGATGTAAATTGGCGATGTTTGCTTTATGATGCCGGCCGATTTTCAATTTTTACTTCCTGCAGGATACGTACACCATGCCAGTGTTACACAACCGCATTTCGAATGACGCGCTCAAAGCCAGGATGCTGGCAGAGTCTGAGCCGCGAACGACAATCTCGTTCTATAAATACTTCAACATCGTCGAGCCTCAGCACACGCGTGATGCGCTGTACCAGATGTTCACCGCGTTAAATGTCTTCGGACGGGTTTATCTTGCGCATGAAGGGATTAACGCACAAATCAGCGTGCCGCAAAGTAATGTTGAGAGATTCCGCGATCAACTTTACGCTTTTGACCCTGCATTTGCCGGACTTCGTCTGAATATTGCACTGGATGATGACGGAAAATCATTCTGGGTACTGCGCATGAAGGTCCGTGATCGAATTGTGGCTGATGGTATCGATGATCCTGGCTTTGACGCCAGCAATGTTGGTGATTACCTGAAAGCTGCAGAAGTGAACGCCATGCTCGACGATCCAGACGCGGTATTTATTGATATGCGCAACCACTATGAATACGAGGTTGGCCACTTCGATAATGCGCTGGAAATTCCTGCAGACACTTTCCGCGATCAACTGCCGAAAGCCGTCGAAATGATGCAGGAACATAAAGATAAAAAAATAGTGATGTACTGCACAGGTGGAATTCGTTGTGAGAAGGCCAGTGCCTGGATGAAACACAACGGATTCAGCAAAGTATGGCACATTGAGGGTGGCATTATTGAATATGCGCGTAAAGCGCGTGAGCAGGGGCTACCCGTGCGTTTTATCGGCAAAAATTTTGTATTTGATGAACGTATGGGAGAGCGAATCTCTGAAGATGTGATCGCGCATTGTCATCAATGTGGTGTGGCATGCGACAGCCATACTAATTGTAAAAATGATGGCTGCCATTTGCTGTTTATTCAGTGCCCGGCATGTGCAGGCAAGTATAAAGGCTGCTGCAGCGAACTGTGCTGTGAAGAAAGTGAATTGCCAGAAGAAGAACAACGCCGCCGTCGTGCTGGTCGCGAAAATGGCAATAAAATCTTCAATAAATCTCGTGGTCGCCTGAATACGAAACTGGGTATTCCGGATCCAGCGTCATAACATTGTGCCGCATGGGACATAAAGTCTTATCCGGCATGCAAAACTCACTTTGCAGGCCGGATAAGACGCGCGAACAATTACTTCTGCTGTACGCCTTCCACCGAAATGATTAAATCGACTTCCTGCGAAGCAGGGCCGAGATCGGTGGTGATGTTGAAATCTTTCAGCTTAATTTTTCCTTGTGCTTCAAAGCCTGCGCGCGTACCACCCCACGGATCGCCACCTTGCCCTGTCAGCTTTGCATCCAGCGTTACCGGTTTGGTCACGCCGTTAAGGGTCAGATTCCCGGTGATATCAAGCTCGTTACCCTCTTTCTTCACGCTGGTAGAGGTGAAGGTCGCCTGTGGAAATTTAGCGACATTGAGGAAATCTGCGCTTCGCAGGTGTTTATCACGTTCAGCGTGATTGGTGTCAACGCTGTTGGTGTTAATGGTGACATTTACTTTATCGGCGGCAGGATTTTTCTCGTCGAAGGTAAACGAGCCATCGAAGTCTTTAAATGTGCCGTACAGCCAGCTGTATCCCAGATGCTGAATACGGAAATTAACAAAGGCATGTTGTCCCTCTTTGTCGATTTTGTAATCTGCCGCGATTGCAGAACCGGTGGTGAATAACAGAGAGGTGAGGGCGAGCCCCAGCAGGCTTTTCTTCATTTTATGCTCCAGAGTCAGATGACGATCTTCCCAACATGCGATTAAGGGTATCGTCGTTATCGATAAAGTGATGTTTCAAGGCCATCAGGCCATGCAGAAGGGATAAAACCACTACGCTCCAGGCCAGCCAAAGATGCAGACTACCGGCAAGATCGGCCTGCGCTCCCGCGTTAGCGAGCGTGGCGGGAATTTCAAACCAGCCAAAAACACTGATAGCTTTACCGTCAGCGGTAGAAATCAGATAACCGCTGATCACAATAGAAAACAGCAGGATATATAACGCGAGGTGGCCCAGTGCCGCAGCGAGGCGAGTTAAACGGGAATAGCTTTTCAGCGCCGGGGGCGGAGGGGAGAAAATCCGCCAGGCAATGCGGATGACCAACCCCATCATGAGCAGTACACCGATGCTTTTATGCAGTTCCGGGGCCTGGTGGTACCAGCCATCGTAATAGCTGAGTGTTACCATCCATAAACCCAAACCAAACATGCCATACACGGCAATAGCAATCACCCAGTGTAATGTCGCAGATACGACGCCATAGCGCTGTGGACTATTATTGAATTGCATAAACACACCGATAGATATTACAGGAGTGAATGAAAATGGCGTGAAAAAGACATTAATGCAACTAATAAATAACAATGGTGATGATATTTATTTTTAATTCAATAAATTTGATTTATTTACAAGGTAAACATCAGCGGATTAGTGTGAGTGGGCAGATTATGGCTTAATTTAAGGGTGTTTGTTGGTTTGTTTGTTATTCAGTTTATTGCAATGAAAATTAAGAAATTCTAAATTTTTGTCAATTACTGTCAGTATTCTTTGGTCAGAAAAACATAATATATATAACGTCCATAATGGCCAGCAGTGACCATAAAATAATGTAGAGCATAAAATGCTCGCGAATATTATTAACCAGGTAATGAAAGATGCGACGCATCAAAAGTATTCCTTAAATAGAAATGGCCTCACAGAGAGGCCATTTAGTGATTATTGTTTAAAACGGGTAAGTTTGAACGGGGACAGGTCAAAGGCTGACGGTTTGTCCTGGGCGAAATCCGCAGCGATCTCCCCCAACACGGAGGCAAATTTGAAGCCATGACCGCTCAACCCGGTAATGATTAGCGTATTGTCATGCTCTGGCAGCGTATCGATAATAAAGTCTTCGTCCGGAGAGTTATCGTAAGTGCAGGACGCACCATGCAGGCAACATCCAACACCGGGCAGAATAGTACGCAGGAATGGGAAAGCTTCGGAACCATCGCTGGCAACTGCGGCAAACGGTTTACGCTCTTCGGCGGAATGGATGATCTGCCCGCCGTTATGTTTACCAATCTTCAGCTCGTCATTTTCAGCCGGGAAACCGTAATACTGATCGCCATTCGGCAACTCACCGGTAAATGCCGGGAATTTGTTTTTAATGCTGTAGCGCCCGTCTGCCTGGTACCATGCAAACACTTTGCGCACCGGTTGTATTGGCAGTTCAGGCACCAGTGCCTGAACCCAGGTTCCGGTGCTAATCAGCGCTTTTTTAGCATGGTAGTCTCCGTCCGCTGTTTCAACCGTGACGCCATCATCATGATGATGAATTGCGGTGACAGGACATTTAAATAGCTGTGCACAGCCTGCTTCCTCAGCCAGACGGATCCAGGTTTTAATGGCTAGCTCACTGCGTAAAAAACCTGACTCTGCTTCAAACAAGCCAATATAGTTTTCAGGTACACGGATTTCGGGCCAGCGCGCCATAATCGCGGCTGCGTCCAGTTGCTCAACGTTTAGCTGCCACTGTTTTGCGCTTTGCGCCACGTTAGATAAGAAGGTTGAATCTGCCGGGCCGAGGTTGATAACACCTGAACGGACAAACACGGGTTCTTCATTTTGCGTGGAGAGTTCATCCCACAATGTCTGCGCACGCAGTACCAGCGGAACGTATTTTTCGCCTTCGCCATACGCATGACGAATTAATCGTGTGTCGCCGTGGTGGCTGCCCTGTTGATGTGGTGGCATATGTGCATCGATCATCAGAACATTCAGACCGGCGCGAGTGGCATAGTATCCAGCTGCGGCACCCACGGAACCGCTGCCAATAATGATTAAGTCGTATTTCATCCGCTTCTCTCTGCAATCGCGATAGTTGCAGGGTAAATAACTGACCAGCATTATTCAACCAGGAAATAAGAAAGGCACCGTTAAGGTGCCTTTTGATGGTTGGGTGCATCAGATTTAATGACGCTGATACTCATTCACCTGGTAATCGCCTGATTCAATTTTGGCGATTCCTGCTTCTAATATCGAAATAAATTGCCTGGCAACATCAGTGGTTAACCAGAGCGTTTGACCAACTTCAGTCCCATCCGGGTCCGGACGATTCGGGGTCTGGTAGTGCAAACGCAGCATCAGCGCATCATAGCTATCAACGGTGCTGATGTCCCATCCTACAAGCGGATGAGTCTGAATGACTTCATTATTCTTTTCCATCATGCCCCCTAATTCGTGTTACTAGACAACGGTTTTCGAGGTTCAATGCGTTTTTTCTGAAGCAACTTCAGTATATCAATAAATATGGGTATTCACTGGAAATTTAAAGAGGGAGACGCATAAATTTTATGTTTTAAGTGTTATCCGAACAATAAATCGGCACCTTATTCATATTTTTTTGGCATGTTATGCAGTTATTTTGATGCTCAGGCTAAAAGATAATCAGTTGCGTAAATAAACGTTACCCGTTTTGGTAGCAGGATTACGCTATTGATTAAAAGGCAATGTGTGTAAAAAAGCCGGGGCGACCCGGCAAATAAACATCACTGCATATCATTTATTATTCATTGATGAACCAGTCATCTGCGCTTTCCCATGTTTCCTGCAGGATCTCGCTGATGCGTTCTTTGTCCTCTTTGGTCGCGCCAATGACCGCCAGATTGTTTGCGGTGGCATAACGAACGGTGACATTACCTTCGTTATCCGGGAAATGATGGTTAATACGGCGGGAGAGTTCACCTGCCAGGGCGTCAATCGCACCGGCAGGCAAAGGTGAAGTTTTAGCAATAGTGACTTCAATACGCATAATAGCCCCCTGTTGAATATACTGGTTATTTATACAGTTAACTTCAGTAATTGACAACAGTTGGCTATATTTTTTTTATCTTTTTACAGACCAGCGTACCGTTTCTCCGCCGAGGAAGGGGACCAGTGTGTCATCTTCAAGCGCGATGCTCTCCGGTACCTGCTGTTCAATTCTAACCAGTTCAATAAAGGTTTCGTTAACCGGCAGTCCGTAGAATCGAGGGCCATTAAGCGAGCAGAAGGCTTCAAAATGGGCCAGAGCATTCATCTCTTCGAATACGGTGGCATAACTGCCCAGCGCGGTCGGTGCGTTAAAACAACCCGCGCAGCCGCAACTGGACTCTTTGCGATGACGTGCATGTGGTGCCGAGTCAGTGCCAAGGAATGCGCGGGTAAAACCGCTGGCGACCAGTTCACGCAGCGCCTGCTGGTGGATGTTACGCTTGAGGATCGGTAAGCAATACAGATGCGGGCGAATTCCGCCTACCAGCATATGGTTGCGGTTAAACATTAAATGCTGTGGCGTTATCGTTGCTGCGAGGAATTCATTCCCGTCACGCACGTACTCTGCTGCATCTTTGGTGGTGATATGTTCAAACACGACTTTCAGCGCGGTCAGGCGCTGACGCAATGGCTCCATCACAGTTTCAATAAAGCGCGCTTCGCGATCAAAAATATCGATGTCCGCATGGGTCACTTCGCCATGTACCAGCAATGGCATGCCGAGTTTTTCCATCCGCTCCAGCACTGGCATGATGGCATCAATAGATGTCACGCCGTGTGTGGAGTTGGTGGTGGCATTCGCCGGATAGAGTTTGGCTGCAGTGAATACACCTTCTTTGAATCCGCGCTCCAGCTCATTGGGATCCAGCGTATCCGTTAAGTAGCAGGTCATTAATGGGGTGAAATCGTGACCGGCAGGCACCGCGTCAAGAATGCGCTGACGGTACGCGATAGCGGCGTCAACCGTAGTGACAGGCGGTGCCAGGTTGGGCATGACAATCGCGCGCCCATAAATTTCACTGGTATAGGGCACGACAGTTTTTAACATGTCGCCATCGCGAAAGTGAAGATGCCAGTCGTCTGGGCGGCGGATCTTTAAAACCTGGGATGGTGCAGTCATCAATATGCTCCGGCTGAGGATAGTCATTTTTGCCGGAAACAAAGGATAAGCGGAAACGTTTTCGTTTGCACGAAAAAAAGGGTGCTGATGCACCCTCATTTTTATTAATCAGTAAACGGAATGATTATTTCTCCCGGTTTCACCTCAATACCTTTGGCCAGCTTTTTCGCCAGCGCTTCGCCGTTACTGCTATCTTCTCGCAGGATATAAGCCGGTTGCTGATTGAAATAATTCCGCAGCGACTGGTTTAAATAAGGCATCAGGGTTTGCAGAACCGATTGCATTTTTTCCGGTGTGACGGTTGCATCAACAACTTCCATCTCTTGCAGATAGATAGCGCCTTTTTCTTTGTTGAAGACCGGCAATGCTTTTAACTTCAGCTTCATGGTCGCTTTCTGACTGCCAAACAGGGAGTTCATATCCAGATTGGCATCCCCGGTCAGGGTCACTTTATTCGGCTCTTCACGACCGATCTGACTGGCGAGATTGCTCAGAACAATATGTGCTTCAGCAACACCGGGCAAGCCAATGTCTTTAGAAAAGTTATTGTGTTTCGCCAGCGCCTGATTAATTTCTTGCTCGCTAACCGTGTATTGCGTGAGTTGATTACAACCAACCAACAGGCCGCCGACAATTAGTGCAGCGGCAAAAAAAAACTTTTTCATGGGGTTCCTCAACATGATGCTTGTGGCGTAATCGTGACACAAAGCAGCATCTAGTACCAGCACGCCGGACACCAGCAGAAAAAACTGAAAATGTGTCCATGCGGCTGGCTAAATATCAGGCACCTGGCTCCAGCATACCGCGTGATGTGCGTTTGTGGCTGAACTGCCAGCCCAGAGCCAGAAAAGTGATAAGGCCGATAACCCCGAGCATCATCCATGGCAGTTCGGGTTGCGACAACGCTTTGCCCATGTCAAACAACCAGCCGCCGCCGATGTAACCTATTGCGCCGCCGATAGCTAATCCCAGCCGACTAAAGCCCATGTAACTCCCCCGTGCCCGCGCATTCGCCAGCGATGCGCTGAGCGTTTCCCGCGCTGGTTCCGCAATAATGGAACCGATATAGAACGTACAGATCAGAGTGAAAAGCTGCTGTAAATTACCGACCAGACCAATGGGCATCATACTGAGAGACATCACCAACAAACCGGCCATCAGGCGGTGTTCCAGGCGAAAACGCTTTTCACTCCAGCGAGCAATCGGGTAGAGCAGCGTTAAGGAGAGGCATGCTTCAATGGCATACATCCATTTCACGGCGGACGGTGAACCCGCAATATCGTTAACCATAATCGGTAGCATCAGCATGACCTGCACCGCCAGCATGTAATAACCCGCTAATGTCAGGACATAGGTGACAAATCGCTTGTCATGCATCACGTGACTCATCCCTTCGCGTACCGGAATTTTCACCGTCGACAGTTTCCACGCGGGGAGAAGCCAGGCATTAAAGGCTGCGCACAGGACAAACAAAATCGCGCCCGTGGCGCATACCAGTCGGAAGTCGTACTGTAGCAGCCAGCTTCCGAGTAACGCACCAACGACCGCGCCGGCACTATCCTGCATCATCAGGATAGAGAAGAAACGCCCACGTTTTTCCGGGCGGATCAGTTTGACCACCAGCGCGGAGCGGGGAGGATCGAACAGTGTGCCGCCTAATCCGGAGAGAAAACAGGAAAACCACAGCAGCCAGGGTTCATGGGCAATACCCATAGTGGCGAATCCGGCGGCGCGCATCAGCATGCCGGTGACAATCATCGGTTTTGCACCAAAACGGTCTGCAATCGCTCCGCCAAAAATACCCAGCCCTTGCTGAATAAATTGGCGTAATCCAAGCGCAATACCAACCATTACGGCAGCCCAGCCCATTTGGTCGACGAAACGAATAGAGATCAACGGGAATACGACGAAGAAACCCAGTACGACCAACATATTATCGATGAGCAGGAAATATTTACCCAGGTTCCTCGCCTGCGAAACTTGCGACATTTCCCCTCCAGGGAAAAACTCGTCACTCTGATTAGAGTTTAAAAGATAAGCACCTCCTATTCTGCGGTGTCGTCTGATCTTTTCCCACCCCTGGGGAAACAATATTTTTTTATCAAAAGCCAGTCTTGATAGAGAGTTTTCATCAAAATGTGTGAATAATTCAAAAAATGATGTTTTGCTCTTTTCACAGGGTGTATTTGCACAGGTATAGTATCGCAAATAGCGTATTGAAGACGTTACGGGAAGGAGTAGGTATAGAATGTTTGGCTATCGCAGTAACGTGCCAAAAGTGCGCTTAACCACGGACCGCCTGGTCGTGCGTTTAGTGCATGAGCGTGATGCCTGGCGTCTGGCAGATTATTACGCAGAAAATCGTCATTTCTTAAAACCCTGGGAACCTGTTCGCGATGAAAGCCATTGTTATCCTTCTGGCTGGCAGGCGCGTCTGAGTATGATCTCTGAATTTCATAAACAAGGGTCTGCTTATTATTTTGCGTTGCTCGATCCAGAAGAGAAAGAGATCATCGGCGTCGCGAACTTCTCTAACGTCGTGCGTGGATCTTTTCATGCATGTTATCTCGGTTATTCCATTGCGCAGAAGTGGCAGGGACAGGGGCTGATGTATGAAGCCTTAACCGCGGCCATTCGTTATATGCAGCGCTCACAGCATATTCACCGCATTATGGCGAATTACATGCCACATAATAAACGTAGCGGCGATTTGCTGGCGCGGCTTGGTTTTGAAAAAGAAGGGTATGCAAAAGACTACCTGCTGATTGACGGGCAGTGGCGCGATCACGTGCTAACGGCGTTGACAACATCAGAATGGACCCCGGGTCGCTAAGTTTCAGCTGTATTGGCTGATTAATGGAGAAGACGATGAAATACGAATTAACCGCCACCGAAGCCCGCGTGATTGGCTGTCTGCTGGAAAAGCAGGTAACAACGCCAGAACAGTATCCGCTCTCCGTGAATGGCGTTGTGACCGCCTGCAATCAAAAAACCAATCGTGAACCGGTGATGAACCTGTCGGAATCGGAAGTGCAGGACCAACTGGATAACCTGGTTAAACGGCATTTTCTGCGTACTGTAAGCGGGTTTGGTAATCGCGTAACCAAATACGAGCAACGCTTTTGTAACTCAGAGTTTGGCAATCTGAAGCTCAGTGCAGGAGAAGTGGCGTTAATTACGACGTTATTATTGCGCGGCGCACAAACGCCCGGAGAGTTGCGTAGTCGAGCATCCCGTATGTATGAATTCAGTGACATGGCAGAAGTTGAATCGACTCTGGAGACACTGGCCACCCGTGAAGATGGTCCTTATGTTGTCCGTCTGGCACGTGAACCCGGTAAGCGCGAAAGCCGTTATATGCACCTGTTTTGCGGTGAAGTTGATGAGCCGATCGCAACGGCAGATGAATCTCCGGCTGCTTCTGGTGGTTTGCAGGCGCGCGTCGAGGCGCTGGAAACTGAAGTGGCAGAGCTAAAACAGCGGCTCGATTCGCTACTGGCGCATCAGGGAGACTAATGTGAAAAAATTACGTATCGGTGTTGTCGGGCTGGGCGGCATTGCGCAAAAAGCCTGGTTACCCGTCCTTGGCGCGGCTCCGGAGTGGACACTACAGGGAGCCTGGTCACCTTCGCGGGAAAAAGCAGAGCGTATTTGCGAAACCTGGCGGATGCCATACGTTGATTCACTGGCGAATCTGGCAGCAACCTGCGATGCCGTTTTTGTCCATTCCAGTACCGCAACACATTATGCTGTGGTGAGTGAATTGCTTAATGCCGGGATCCATGTTTGCGTGGATAAACCCCTGGCGGAAAATTTGCGCGATGCTGAACAACTGGTGGCACTCGCGGCGCGGAAAAAACTGACGCTGATGGTGGGTTTCAATCGCCGGTTTGCGCCGCTTTACCGGGATTTAAAAGCGCAGTTAGGTGATGCTGCTTCTGTCAGAATGGACAAGCATCGTACGGATAGTGTTGGGCCGCACGATCTGCGTTTTACGCTGTTGGATGATTATCTGCACGTCGTGGACACCGCGCTGTGGCTGTCCGGGGGAGAGGCTTTGATAAATAGCGGTACGCTGTTGACCAACGAATCCGGGGCGATGCTTTATGCCGAACACCATTTTTCTGCGGGTCAGGTGCAAGTAACCACCAGTATGCATCGTCGGGCGGGCAGCCAACGAGAAAGTGTACAGGTGGTGATGAACGGAGGATTAATAGACGTTACTGATATGCGGGAATGGCGTGAGGAGCGTGGACAGGGCGTAGTACACAAGCCGGTTCCAGGCTGGCAAACAACCCTGGAACAACGTGGCTTTGCCGGATGCGCGCGTCACTTTATTGAATGCGTGCAAAATCAGACGGTTCCTGAGACGGCGGGTGAACAGGCGATTCTGGCTCAGCGCGTGGTCGAAAAGCTGTGGCGGGATGCCATGGCTGAATAACCCCCTGTAACATCTGGCGGTAGTAATTCATCGTAATCCAGGTACTATATGCCCACTCAAAATAACTCCTCTTTCTAACAGTGAATGATGGCAACCTGTGGGGTGAACTGTTTGCCTGATAAGACTTTTATGCGTCTCCATCGGGTGCGGTGATGTTGCCGGATGACCGCTTAAATGCGTTATCTGGTCTACGGTTTCGCCATGCGGGGTTTTGCTCCAGGGTCTGGAATATAAAATAGATGAATTTATTAAAGTCGCTGGCGGCCGTCAGCTCGATGACGATGTTTTCACGCGTGCTGGGTTTTGCGCGTGATGCGATTGTCGCCAGAATTTTTGGCGCAGGGATGGCGACAGATGCCTTTTTTGTGGCATTCAAACTTCCTAACCTGCTGCGTCGAATTTTTGCTGAAGGCGCGTTTTCTCAGGCGTTCGTGCCAATTCTTGCAGAGTACAAAAGTAAGCAGGGTGAAGATGCCACCCGTGTGTTCGTCGCTTACGTTTCTGGGCTGTTGACGCTGGCGTTGGCGGTGGTCACGGTTGTCGGAATGCTCGCAGCGCCGTGGGTGATTATGGTCACCGCGCCTGGCTTTGCCGATACGGCCGACAAGTTTGCGCTTACCACTCAACTGCTGCGGATAACCTTTCCCTATATTCTGTTAATTTCGCTAGCCTCGCTGGTGGGCGCTATTCTTAACACCTGGAACCGTTTCTCCATTCCGGCGTTTGCACCGACGTTTCTGAACATCAGCATGATCGGTTTCGCGCTGTTTGCTGCACCTTATTTTAACCCGCCGGTACTGGCGCTGGCCTGGGCCGTCACCGTAGGTGGGGTATTACAACTGGTTTACCAGCTCCCGCATTTGAAAAAAATTGGTATGCTGGTGCTGCCGCGCGTGAACTTTCACGATGCCGGTGCGATGCGCGTCGTAAAGCAGATGGGCCCGGCAATCCTGGGCGTATCTGTCAGCCAGATTTCCCTGATCATCAACACAATTTTCGCCTCATTCCTGGCTTCAGGATCGGTTTCATGGATGTACTATGCTGACCGCCTGATGGAGTTCCCGTCAGGCGTCCTGGGCGTTGCTCTGGGGACCATTCTGCTGCCATCGCTGTCCAAGAGTTTTTCCAGCGGAAATCATGATGAATATTGCCGACTGATGGACTGGGGGCTGCGCCTGTGCTTTCTGTTGGCACTACCCAGTGCTGTGGCGTTGGGGATCCTGGCAAAGCCGCTGACGGTTTCCCTGTTCCAGTACGGTAAATTTACTGCATTTGATGCTTTGATGACCCAGCGCGCTCTGGTGGCGTACTCGGTTGGTCTCATTGGATTGATCGTAGTGAAAGTGCTTGCGCCTGGGTTTTACTCGCGTCAGGACATTAAAACTCCGGTGAAAATCGCCATTGTGACGCTGATTATGACTCAGGTGATGAACCTGGCGTTTATCGGCCCGTTAAAACATGCCGGACTGTCGCTCTCGATTGGTCTGGCGGCATGTCTGAACGCCTCACTGCTGTATTGGCAACTGCGTAAACAGAAAATTTTCACCCCTCAACCTGGCTGGGGCTGGTTCCTGGCGCGTCTGGTGATTTCTGTACTGGTCATGTCTGCGGCGCTCGTAGGCATGCTTTACATCATGCCGGAGTGGTCGCAGGGAACGATGCTGTGGCGTCTGCTGCGTCTGATGGCTGTTGTCGTTGTTGGTATTACAGCCTACTTTGCTGCGCTGGCCGTTCTGGGCTTTAAAGTGAAAGAGTTTGTACGCCGGACGGCGTAACAGAAAGGGGGAGTTGCCGTCAGGTGGCTCCCCTTATCGCAATATCAGATAGAGATTTTTTTCCCGCCGCGATGCGTCGCAGAGGTTTGGCCATTAGCGCCATACAGAGTCGGTTCCTGGTGCGGTTTCAGCACCTTGATCGCCTGTTGATTACGCTCGATCTGCCCTTCCAGGAGCCAACCATTATGTTGGTTGAGATCGCGTAAATGCTGTGTTTTGTTCGTGATGGTCTGCCAGCGCTCGGCTATCTCATCGTTGGCGCTGCGCGTCGAGTCGTGCTCGAGACGTCGCTGCTGTTCCAGATAATCCAGGGTCGCCAGTAAAGAGCTTTTTTCTTCTGTAATACGCTGTAGCTGGTTACCGTTGATATGGCCCGCGGAAAGCTGCTGCTGTTCAGCATCCATCACTGTTTTCAGGTCATTGAGGACGGTCGTCATCTGATCAAGTATTTCTGACAAGCGAGTCATACTTTATTTACTCTGTAGGTAGCTCTGTGCCTCGCGGATCAGCGAGTCTGCAATTTTCCCAGTGTCCATTTTCAGCTCACCGTTACGGATCGCGATTTTCAATGCTTCAACACGCTCCATATTGATGTCATTGGTACCGGGTTGCATCAGCTTGGCCTGAGCGTCGCTTAACATCACACTGGTGCTGTTGGTCGCTGATGTTTTTTCCTTCCGCGCTTTTTGTACCGGCGTGTCGCTGGTTTCGCGTGGTTGGACAGTGCTTACTGGCTTCAATGGTGAGGTACGATCAATGCTCATTTTTTTATCCTCATCGAGGGGTTACGCTATAGCGACCCGCTTTAATCATTGGTTGATTATCTATCGGCATCCGCTAAAAAATCTTTAACCTATTATAGGTTAATAAGAATATTCCCATCAGAATCGACGACTCCGCTCACCACCTGTCCTGAAAGCATCCGCACTCTCGCGTTTTGCGCGACGGCCGCATTATTCAGCGCTTTACCTTCTGCATTCACGCGAAAGCCCTCGCCGTTTGCGATAACCAGAACGCGCTGGCCGGCTTTTATCCGCCATGCCTGACGCAACATCGTCAGCTGTAGCGGCTGGCCAGAGACCAGGTCGCGTAGGCTTACGGCATCCTGGACCTGATTAATATCCAGAACGGTTCGTGGCGGAAGTTGGTCCAGCCGACCGCGTTTTAAGGTCACGCTGGATGCGTTAAGCGCGCTGCCTCGTGCAATGGGAGCGGCGGCGACTACGTAGTTGCCCGTGGCTTGTACATTCACCTGCAGGTAGCGTTTTTCATTGGGACACCTGGCCAGGACGTTCACATTGCCCCATAACTTCGCGCTTCCAGCTACGCTCAACGTCGGCTGCTCACAGCCCGGTCGCAGGTTAGGCGGTGTGCGAACAGTGACAACCACTTCATCACTGAACCCCGACAGCCGTTCTGAAAACCATGCCGTTAACTGCGAATTGAGGTCTTGCGCCAGCGTCAGGGGACTGAACAGCAGCGCTGCCACGGCTATTCCTCGTTTAAACGTTTGCATCAAAACCTCATGCTTTTTCAGGTAGTGACGGGATTTTACCTGTGTGAGGCAGTCATCAACGCAACAAATAGCGACGCATTTTGCGTTTATTCCGACGATAACGCGCGCGTGATGGGATTTAAGCTGTCGGCTGAATTTTGTCATTTGCGGAGGAGATATGCTCGATAAGCTCGACGCCGCCTTACGTTTTCAACAAGAAGCGCTGAATCTGCGCGCCCAACGCCAGGAAGTATTAGCGGCCAACATTGCCAATGCCGACACGCCAGGGTACCAGGCGCGTGACCTGGATTTCGCCAGTGAGTTAAAAAAAGTCATGGTGCGAGGACGGGAAGAAACCGGCGGTGTCTCGTTGACGCTGACCTCTGCACAACATATTCCGGCCCAGACCACCTCGGCTCCCTCCACGGAGTTGCTCTATCGCATCCCAGACCAACCGTCCCTGGATGGCAACACGGTTGATATGGATCGGGAACGCACACAGTTTGCGGACAACAGTCTCAAGTATCAGATGGGGCTTACCGCATTGGGTGGACAAATCAAAGGCATGATGAACGTGCTGCAAGGAGGGAACTAATTCGTGGCGCTGTTAAATATTTTTGATATCGCAGGCTCCGCGCTGACGGCGCAATCCCAGCGCCTGAACGTCGCGGCCAGCAACATGGCGAATGCGGACAGCGTGACCGGACCCGATGGCCAGCCGTATCGCGCGAAGCAGGTTGTTTTTCAGGTCGATGCAGCGCCGGGTGCGGCTACCGGCGGCGTAAAAGTCGCTGACGTCATTGAAAGTCAGGCGCCAGATAAGCTGGTTTATGAACCTGGCAATCCGCTGGCCGATGCAAATGGTTACGTAAAAATGCCGAATGTGGACGTGGTCGGGGAGATGGTCAACACCATGTCAGCCTCGCGTAGCTATCAGGCAAACGTTGAAGTGCTCAACACAGTGAAAAGCTTGATGCTTAAAACGCTGACGCTAGGCCAGTAAAGGAGGCGCACATGTCAATTGCTGTAAAAATGAATGACCCGAGCAGTACGGGCGTTAATGCTGCCAGTAGCAAAAGTTCGCTGACAGGCAGCAATGCTGCCGATCTGCAAAGCAGCTTTCTGACGCTCCTGGTTGCACAGCTGAAAAACCAGGATCCGACCAATCCTATGCAAAACAATGAGCTGACCACCCAGCTGGCGCAGATTAGCACCGTGAGCGGTATTGAGAAACTGAACACCACGCTGGGCTCGATCTCCGGACAAATCGACAACAGTCAGTCGCTGCAGGCCAGTACCCTTATCGGCCACGGTGTCATGATCCCGGGGACCACTATCCTTACCGGCAAAGGAACGGAAGAGGGAGCAACGACCACCACTACGCCGTTTGGCGTTGAACTGCAGCAGCCAGCAGATAAGGTCACCGCGACCATTACCGATAAGGACGGTAAGGTCATTCGCACCATTGAGATCGGTGGGTTGAAGGCGGGTGTGCATACCTTTAGCTGGGACGGCACCATGACAGATGGCACGGCTGCGCCGAACGGCTCTTACAACGTCGCGATTTCCGCCAGCAATGGTGGTACGCAACTCGTGGCGCAGCCTCTTCAGTTTGCGCTGGTGCAGGGGGTTATTCGCAGTAATGGCGGTAATACGCTGGACCTGGGCACCTATGGAACCACCACCCTCGACGAAGTACGGCAAATAATCTAAGCCTTCACACTTATCAGGAGTAAGTCATGGCCTTTTCTCAAGCGGTCAGCGGTCTGAACGCTGCAGCGACCAACCTCGATGTCATTGGTAATAACATCGCCAACTCCGCCACCTATGGTTTTAAATCCGGTACGGCCTCATTTGCGGATATGTTTGCCGGCTCTAAAGTGGGTCTGGGTGTTAAAGTTGCGGGTATAACCCAGGACTTTACCGATGGCACTACAACTAATACCGGACGTGGTCTGGATGTTGCCATCAGCCAAAACGGTTTCTTCCGCATGGTCGACAGCAACGGTTCAGTGTTTTACAGCCGTAACGGCCAGTTCAAGCTCGATGAAAACCGCAATATCGTCAACATGCAGGGGCTGCAATTGACAGGTTATCCGGCCACCGGGACACCGCCAACGGTTCAACAGGGCGCTAACCCGGCACCGATCACCATCCCGAATACCCTGATGGCGGCAAAAGCCACGACCACTGCGTCAATGCAGATCAACCTGAACTCAACTGACAAGGTCCCGTCAAAAGCACCATTCAACCCGAGTGATGCGGATTCGTACAACAAAAAAGGCACCGTTACCGTTTTCGATAGCCAGGGTAATGCCCATGACATGAATATTTTTTATGTCAAAACTACGGATAACAAATGGGATGTCTATACCCAGGATGCCAGCGTTGCCGGGTCAGTCGCCACTAAAAATGCTGTGATGAATTTTAGTGCTAACGGCACGCTGGCCTCAGTGAATAACTATGTTGAAGAACCAGTAGACCCGCTAGATCCAACTGGACCTAAACACCTGGTTGAAGGTCCTGCTAACGCTCAACCGCAGATTCAGATCACTACCGGTGCCATCAATGGCGCGGTTCCGGCTGGTTTCTCTCTCAGCTTCCTGAACTCTATGCAGCAAAACACGGGTGCCAACAACATCGTTGCCACCAACCAGAATGGTTACAAACCGGGCGATCTGGTGAGCTATCAGATTAACAACGACGGTACCGTGGTGGGTAACTACTCCAACGAACAGAAACAGGTTCTGGGGCAGATCGTGCTGGCTAACTTTGCCAATAATGAAGGTCTGGCTTCTCAGGGCGATAACGTCTGGGCCGCGACACAGTCCTCTGGCGTGGCACTGCTCGGTACTGCAGGTACTGGTAACTTCGGCAAACTGACTAACGGTGCGCTGGAATCATCAAACGTAGATTTGAGTAAAGAACTGGTGAACATGATCGTCGCGCAGCGCAACTATCAGTCGAATGCGCAGACTATCAAAACCCAGGATCAGATCCTCAACACGCTGGTCAACCTGCGCTAAGCGCCTGACGGGATGGCTTAATGGATCACGCAATATATACCGCCATGGGCGCGGCCAGTCAGACGCTAAATCAGCAGGCGGTGACGGCCAGCAACCTGGCAAATGCCTCCACGCCGGGTTTCCGCGCGCAGCTTAACGCGCTGCGTGCGGTACCTGTTGAAGGACTCTCTTTGCCAACGCGTACGCTGGTGGTGGCTTCAACGCCGGGGGCCGATATGACGCCTGGCCAGATGGACTACACCTCTCGTCCACTGGACGTGGCGTTGCAACAGGATGGTTGGCTGGCGGTGCAGACCGCTGACGGTAGCGAAGGGTATACCCGCAATGGCGCAATTCAGGTGAGTCCGACCGGTGAACTGACGATTCAGGGACATCCGGTGATTGGCGAAGCCGGGCCAATAGCGGTTCCGGAAGGGTCGGAAGTGACCATCGCTGCTGACGGGACGATTTCCGCACTCAACCCAGGCGATCCGGCGAATACGGTAGCACCAGTGGGGCGTTTGAAGCTGGTGAAGGCAACAGGGAGTGAAGTGCAACGTGGTGATGACGGTATGTTTCGTCTGAGCGCGGCTGCACAGGCGACCCGTGGACCGACGTTGCAGGCTGACCCAAGCATCCGCGTAATGTCGGGTGTGCTGGAAGGCAGTAACGTCAAACCGGTTGCCGCGATGAGCGACATGATCGCCAGCGCTCGCCGCTTCGAAATGCAGATGAAGATTATCAGTAGCGTGGATGATAACGCGGGTCGTGCCAACCAACTGCTGTCGATGAGTTAATACAGGACATTTTATGATCAGTTCATTATGGATCGCCAAAACCGGCCTGGATGCGCAGCAAACCAACATGGATGTGATTGCCAACAACCTGGCAAACGTCAGTACCAATGGTTTTAAACGTCAACGTGCGGTGTTTGAAGATCTGCTGTACCAGACGATTCGTCAACCTGGCGCGCAGTCTTCGGAACAGACCGTACTGCCTTCAGGCCTGCAAATCGGTACCGGTGTGCGTCCGGTTGCGACTGAGCGTTTACACAGCCAGGGCAACCTGTCACAGACCAACAACAGCAAAGACGTTGCTATTAAAGGTCAGGGATTTTTCCAGGTCATGCTGCCGGATGGTACCTCAGCTTATACCCGTGATGGTTCTTTCCAGGTAGATCAGAATGGTCAGCTGGTGACGGCGGGTGGTTTTCAGGTTCAGCCTGCTATCACCATCCCTGCAAACTCGCTGAGCATCACCATTGGGCGAGACGGCATCGTCAGCGTTACGCAGCAGGGGCAAGCTGCACCTGTTCAGGTAGGACAGCTCAACCTGACCACTTTTATGAACGATACCGGTCTGGAAAGCATTGGTGAGAATCTGTACACCGAAACGCAATCCTCCGGCGCGCCGAATGAGAGTACACCGGGGCTTAACGGCGCGGGGCTACTTTATCAGGGCTATGTTGAAACCTCTAACGTGAATGTGGCGGAAGAGCTGGTGAATATGATCCAGGTTCAGCGCGCTTATGAAATCAACAGTAAAGCGGTATCTACCACCGATCAGATGCTGCAGAAACTGACGCAACTCTAAAGTGTTGTCCGGCGGGGCGGGTGTCTCGCCGGCACACTGATTTTGAAGATGAAGGCAATGCGAAAATACGCGCTTCACCCTTACCCGATTTTAGCCCTGTTGGTGGTTTCGCTGACAGGATGCGCCTGGATCCCGGCCACTCCGCTCGTGCAGGGCGCGACGTCTGCCCAACCGATCCCTGGCCCGACGCCGGTCGCGAACGGCTCTATATTCCAGTCGGCACAGCCGATTAACTATGGCTATCAACCGCTATTTGAAGACCGCCGTCCACGTAATATTGGCGATACACTGACCATCGTATTGCAGGAAAATGTCAGCGCGAGCAAAAGCTCTTCCGCTAACGCCAGCCGTGATGGCAAGACTAACTTCGGCTTTGACACGGTGCCACGTTATCTGCAGGGATTGTTTGGCAACGAGCGTGCCGACGTGGAAGCTTCTGGCGGCAATACCTTCAATGGTAAAGGTGGCGCGAACGCCAGTAACACCTTTAGCGGCACATTGACGGTGACCGTTGACCAGGTTCTGGTGAATGGCAATTTACACGTTGTGGGTGAAAAACAGATCGCCATCAATCAGGGCACTGAATTTATCCGTTTCTCCGGGGTCGTTAACCCGCGCACCATCAGTGGCAGCAACTCCGTTCCGTCAACTCAGGTTGCGGATGCGCGTATTGAATATGTCGGTAACGGCTATATCAACGAAGCGCAGAATATGGGCTGGTTGCAGCGTTTCTTCCTTAATTTGTCGCCGATGTAAGCGGGGTATCCAGTGATTAAAGCTCTTGTTGGAATGGTACTGGTGCTGTCAGCCACGTTTGCTCATGCCGATCGTATACGTGATCTGACCAGCGTTCAGGGTGTACGTGAAAACTCACTGATTGGCTATGGGTTGGTGGTGGGGCTGGACGGTACGGGTGACCAGACAACTCAGACGCCATTCACCACGCAAACGCTCAATAACATGCTCTCCCAATTGGGGATCACCGTTCCGACCGGAACTAACATGCAATTGAAAAACGTGGCGGCGGTAATGGTTACGGCATCATTCCCGGCATTTGGACGTCAGGGACAAACCATTGATGTAGTGGTCTCTTCAATGGGTAACGCCAAAAGCCTGCGCGGTGGCACGCTGCTGATGACCCCTTTGAAAGGAGTCGATAGTCAGGTCTATGCGCTGGCGCAGGGGAATATTCTGGTTGGTGGCGCGGGGGCTTCAGCAGGAGGCAGTAGCGTACAGGTTAACCAGCTTAATGGTGGGCGTATTACCAACGGGGCCATCATTGAACGTGAATTGCCCAGCCAGTTTGGTGGCGGCAACACCATTAATCTGCAGCTCAATAATGAAGATTTCACTATGGCGCAACAGATTACCGACACCATCAACCGCTCTCGTGGTTTTGGTAGCGCCACCGCGCTGGATGCGCGGACGATTCAGGTGCGTGTGCCCAGCGGTAATAGTTCACAGGTACGCTTCCTGGCCGACATTCAGAATATTGAGGTAAACGTTACGCCGCAGGATGCGAAAGTGATTATTAACTCGCGTACGGGGTCCGTGGTGATGAACCGCGAAGTCACGCTGGACAGCTGTGCTGTTGCGCAGGGTAATCTGTCGATTACAGTTAATCGTCAGGCTAACGTCAGCCAGCCAGATACGCCGTTTGGCGGTGGCCAAACCGTGGTGACGCCGCAAACCCAGATCGATCTGCGCCAGAGCAGTGGTTCGTTGCAAAGTGTGCGTTCCAGCGCCAATCTGAACAACGTTGTACGCGCGCTTAATGCCCTCGGCGCAACGCCAATGGATCTGATGTCCATTCTGCAGTCAATGCAGAGCGCAGGTTGCCTGCGTGCCAAACTGGAAATCATCTGATGATTGGCGATAGCAAACTGCTCACCAGTGCTGCCTGGGATGCACAGTCGCTGAACGAACTGAAAGCGAAAGCGGGCCAGGATCCGGCGGCGAATATCCGTCCGGTCGCTCGCCAGGTGGAAGGGATGTTCGTGCAGATGATGCTGAAAAGTATGCGTGAGGCGCTGCCGAAAGACGGTGTGTTTAGCAGCGACTCCACGCGTTTGTACACCAGCATGTATGACCAGCAAATTGCCCAGCAGATGACCGCAGGTAAAGGACTGGGGCTGGCGGAAATGATGGTTAAGCAAATGACAGAGGGTCAGGCGCAGCCTGCTGATGATACGCCACAGGTGCCAATGAAGTTCTCACTGGAAACGGTGACCAGCTATCAAAATCAGGCACTGACCCAACTGGTCCGTAAAGCACTCCCCAGAACGACAGAAAGCAACGATGAGCCGCTGTCGGGCGACAGCAAAGACTTCCTGGCCCAGCTTTCGCTACCGGCAAAACTGGCAAGTCAGCAGAGCGGTGTACCCCATCATCTGATTCTGGCGCAGGCCGCGCTGGAATCCGGATGGGGACAGCGACAAATTCGTCGTGAGAACGGTGAGCCAAGCTTTAACATTTTTGGCGTGAAGGCCTCGGGAAGCTGGAAAGGACCGACAACCGAAATCACCACTACCGAATATGAAAACGGCGAGGCGAAAAAGGTGAAAGCCAGATTCCGCGTCTATAGCTCTTATCTTGAGGCGTTGTCGGATTATGTCGGGTTAATCTCGCGTAATCCGCGCTACGCGGCGGTGACCGTTGCCGCAACCGCAGAGCAGGGGGCACAGGCGCTGCAGAACGCAGGTTACGCCACCGACCCTAATTATGCGCGTAAATTAACCAGTATGATCCAGCAGTTGAAATCAATGAGTGAGAAAGTGAGTAAAACCTACAGTACGAATCTCGACAATCTCTTTTAAATAGCTCAAGTCTACAAAACCGCTGCCGATAATAACGAGTATTGAAGGATTACAAGGAACCTCCATGTCCAGCTTGATCAATAACGCCATGAGTGGACTCAGCGCAGCGCAGGCCGCGTTGAACACGACCAGTAATAACATCAACAGCTATAACGTCGCCGGTTACACTCGGCAAACGACAATTATGGCGCAATTGAACAGCACGCTGGGGGCGGGGGGCTGGGTTGGCAATGGTGTTTATGTTTCTGGCGTGCAGCGTGAGTATGATTCATTCATCACTAATCAGTTACGTGCAGCGCAGAATCAGAGTAGCGGTCTGACGACACGTTATGAACAAATGTCGAAAATTGACAATCTGCTTTCCAGTAAAACCAGCTCAATTTCGACTTCAATGCAGGGTTTTTTCACCAGCCTGCAAACACTGGTCAGTAACGCAGAAGATCCGGCGGCACGCCAGGCGCTGATTGGCAAAGCCGATGGTTTAGTCAATCAGTTTAAAACGACTGACCAGTACCTGCGCGATCAGGATAAACAGGTAAATATCGCTATCAACGCCAGCGTTGACCAGATCAATAACTATTCGAAGCAAATCGCCAGTCTCAACGATCAAATCTCCCGTTTGACCGGCGTTGGCGCAGGTGCATCACCTAACGACCTGCTTGATCAGCGTGATCAGCTCGTGAGCGAGTTGAACAAGATTGTGGGTGTGGAAGTCAGCGTTCAGGACGGTGGCACTTACAACGTGAACATGGCGAATGGTTATTCGCTGGTGCAGGGTAGCAATGCCCGTCAGCTCGCGGCTGTACCTTCCAGCGCCGATCCTTCCCGTACTACTGTAGCGTATGTTGACAGCGTTGCCGGAAATATTGAAATTCCAGAGAAACTATTGAATACCGGTTCGCTGGGTGGACTGTTGACGTTTCGCTCTGAGGAGCTGGACCAGACGCGTAATACCCTGGGCCAACTGGCACTCGCCTTTGCAGATGCGTTTAATACGCAGCACAAAGAGGGATTTGATGCCAACGGTGATGCGGGCAAAGATTTCTTTGCCATCGGCAGCCCGTCTACATTCAGTAATGCCAAAAATACCGGTACAGGCTCGTTAACGGCAAAAATTACTGACAGCTCCGCTGTTCAGGCTACTGATTATAAAATCGTTTTTGATGGTACAGACTGGCAGGTCACCCGTCTGGCAGACAATACCAGCTTTAAAGCTACTGTTACCGGCGGGAAAATGTCCTTTGACGGGATGGAGATAACGGTAGGTGCTGGCGCGAAAGCGAACGATAGCTTTACTCTGAAACCTGTGAGCAATGCCATCGTTGATATGAAAGTTATGGTGACCGATGAGTCGAAAATCGCCATGGCCGAAGTCTCCAAAAATGACCTGGATCCAGATAAGGACAAGGGAAAAAGCGATAACCGCAACGGTCAGAAACTGTTGGATCTGCAAACTAAATCCACCGTTGGGAATAAAACCTTTAACGACGCGTACGCTACGCTGGTGAGCGATGTTGGCAACAAAACTGCCACGCTTAAAACCAGCAGCACCACACAGAACAATGTGGTTACGCAGCTCTCTAATCAGCAGCAGTCTATTTCCGGGGTTAACCTCGACGAAGAGTACGGTAACTTGCAGCGGTTTCAGCAGTATTATCTGGCTAACGCCCAGGTCCTGCAAACTGCGAACTCACTCTTTGATGCACTTCTGAATATTCGCTAAGGGAGAGGGACTCAATGCGTATCAGTACCCAGATGATGTACCAGCAGAACATGCGTGGCATCACTAACTCTCAGGCCGAATGGATGAAGTTCGGCGAGCAGATGTCGACAGGCAAACGCGTAATTAATCCGTCTGACGATCCAATTGCTGCGTCACAGGCTATCGTGTTGTCTCAGGCACAAGCGCAGAACAGCCAGTATACGCTGGCGCGTACTTTCGCGACGCAGAAAGTATCGCTGGAAGAGAACGTGTTAAGCCGGGCGACGACGGCGATTACTGCTGCGCAGGAAAAAATTGTTAACGCCGGGAATGGCACATTAAGTGACGATAACCGGGCATCACTCGCCAAAGATTTGCAGGGGCTTCGCGATCAGCTGATGAACCTGGCAAACAGCACAGATGGCAATGGTCGCTATATTTTCGGTGGATACAAAACGGAAGCAGCACCATTTACTCAGACTAACGGCACCTATACTGGTGGAACGGAAAACATCACTCAACAGGTCGATGCTTCCCGAACGATGGTAATTGGTCACACTGGGGACAAAATATTTAACTCTGTGACTAGTAACGCTGTTCCGGAGCCTGATGGAAGCAAGCCGGAAACGAATTTATTCGTCATGCTGGATACGGCTATCGCCGCGTTGAACACGCCGATAGAAGGCGATGATGTAGCCAAAGCAAAGGCTGCTGAAGCGATTGATAAAACCAACCGTGGCCTGAAAAACTCGCTCAATAACGTCCTGTCCGTTCGCGCAGAATTAGGTACCCAACTCAGTGAACTGAGTTCACTGGATTCGCTGGGAGCAGATCGTGCATTAGGGCAAACCCAGCAGATGAGTAATCTGGTAGATGTTGACTGGAATGCGGCAATCTCTTCCTATGTAATGCAGCAGGCGGCATTACAGGCTTCTTACAAAGCGTTTACTGATATGCAGGGCATGTCGCTGTTCCAGATAAATCGGTAACAACCATTTTTGAAACATATCATGAAACTGGATATGTTTGTCTGCCCGCTCCATTCACACCCCGGAGCGGGCATTTTTTTAGGCTGTTTCTGTCCGACTAACCGGCGCTTTACCAGTCATTCTTATCACCAGCGCAATAGTGCTACTGAGGGTCGCTAGCCCCACCACGCCTTGCCAGTTCGCCAGCGCGTAGACTTGACTTCCGAGAACTGAGCCCAGCGCCATACCGATAAACACTATAGTAAACAGCAGAGCATTCAGGCGACCCCGGGCCTGTGGTTCCAGGCTATAAACCAGATTCTGATGGGCCACCAGACTTGACTGTAATCCGAGATCAAAGCCTACCGCAGAAAAGGCAATCAGCAACCACTGACCTGGCACAGGTAAGACAGGTAAAAAGAACATAAGCGCAAAAGATAACATAACTAACAAAGCACCAAGTTGAGTGACTTTTTCGGCGCCGACTTTATCTGCGAGGTGACCGGCCACTGGTGCTGCAAGCGCACCAGCGGCGCCAGCGACGCCAAAAGCCCCTGCTACTGCACTGCCCATTTGGTAATGTTCGGATAACATGACCGCCAGTGTCGACCAGAAAGCGCTGAAGGCTATCGACAGGAAACCTTGTGCCAGCGCAGCACGGCGCAGTGCGGGGTAACGTTGCCAGAGCTGTGCCATTGAAAGCATTAATGATGGATAGTTCAGTGTGGAATGCACCGTAAAGCGGGGCAGCATTCTCCACATGATTGCGGTAATTACTGCAATACTGACGGCTGAGAGTTGATACATTTCTCTCCAGCCAAATGCCTCGCCCACCAGGCCACTGACGGTACGCGAAAGCAGAATACCCAACAGAAGACCGGTCATAACGGTACCCACTGTTTTACCCTGTTTTCCTTCAGACGCAAGGATAGCCGCGGCGGGAACAATATCCTGGGCCATTGTGGCTGCCATCCCCATCAGCAGACTGATTGGTAGCAGCGAATGAAGCTGTCCGGCAAAGCTGCATGCCAAAAGAAGTACGGCCAGAGAGAGACTTTTCAGCAGGATTAATGTCCGCCGGTCATAGCGATCGCCCAGTGGTAATAAAAATAGAATGCCGAGTGCATATCCCGCCTGGGTCAGCGTCGGAATCAGTCCCATCCCGGTGATACTCAAGGCCAGATCCTGGCCCATCAATGGCAATAGAGGCTGGGCATAGTAGATAGCAGCAACGCTGAACCCAGCGCCCAATGCCATAACAAAAATGATCCAACGGGAGAGTGCGGTATGTGTGTTCACGAATGATTCCTCAATCACAAGATGTACGGCTATTTTTATCTTTCAGTGGGTGGTTCGGTAGCGAGTGTGGTGGTAAAACAGTTATACGTTTGGCGTATGGAGACTGCGGGAATGATTAAAACAGAACGTATAGACAGGGTTGAGCTGATGCGGACGTTTGTACGTATCGTTGAAGCGGGAACGCTCTCTTCGGCGGCAAAACAGATGGGTACAACCCAGGCGACTATAAGCCGGAGGCTGCAGTCTCTTGAAACATTGCTGGGCGTTAAACTGATTTTACGCACCACTCATGCGATGAAATTAACTGATGACGGTGAGCGTGGATATCATCACGCCAGGCATATTATTGATGCATGGCTGGCGCTGGAAGATGGTCTCAATGTTAAGGAAGACGACCCGGTAGGTACGCTTCGGGTACGGGCACCACATGCGTTCGGCCAGCAGCAGCTCCTTGAGCCGCTATTACAGTTTCTTTCACGTTACCCGCAGCTCTCGGTGGAGTGGATGCTCAATGACAAAACGGTTGATTTTCTCAGCGATAATATAGATTGCGCCATCAGAGTCGGGGCCGAGGTCGATCCGGCAACGGTCTCGGTATTACTGGCTGAAGTTCCCCGTAGCATGGTGATCAGTCCGAAACTGCTGATGCAGTATCACGAGATTACGCATCCTGAGCAGTTATCATCGCTGCCCTGGATCGCGCTAAGCACATTTTATCAACGTAGCGTGTCGTTGCTTCACCAACAGAACAATGAACCCTTTACGGTAAATATTTCTCCCAGGTTAAGCACGGACAGTATTTATGTTGCAAGAAATGCAGCCCTTGCAGGGCTGGGAGTGGCGATTGTTTCAAGCTGGATGGTAGAAGAGGATATTGTTCATGGGCGCCTGGTAGAGCTGTTACCAGACTGGCATGCAGCGCCACTGCCGGTTCATTTGGTGTACCCCTGGGCGCGCTATTATCCTACCCGATTGCGTAAATTTTTGGCGCTGATGAAGGATGTAATGCCACGACTGGCGGGAATGAAGCGCGTAGACGAGATATAAAAAAGCCGACCCGAAGGTCGGCTTTTGTGACGATTATGTCTTACTCAACAGGCTGTGGGCGCGTTGCTGGCGCTGTGGCCTGATGTGTGGCGCTATGCCCGCCTGCTGCACCTTTACCATCAAAGGCGAAAGCAGGGCGCTGCCAGTCGCTTTGACGCGGCGCTTCCGGCACATATTCCGGCGCAGGTGCGCGGGTCATTGGTGCGGTTGCATGGCTGTGGGCCGCCAGGATTTCCACAGTAGCAGGAGCGCTTGCTGTAGCGGTTTCTTCAGCCACCACGACGGGGGCAATAACGTCAACGTCATCTTTTGGTGCTTGAGCAACCGGTGTTTCATCAACAGCCTCTTCAACCACTTCTGGCTGGGAGACCGCGACTTCAACAGGCTCTTCGACAACTGGCGTTTCAGCCACTTCAGCGACTTCTGTAACAGGTTCGGCTTCTGAAGCAATTTTTTCAGCAACAGGTTCGTCGGATTCAGCGATGATCTGCGGTTGTTCCTCGACCGGCGCAGCAATAACTTCAGGATGCGTAGTTTCAACAACGGTAGCCTGAGGTTCAGCAACAATGGCTTCAGTCACAACCGGTGCTTCCGCTACTGCTTCAACCACAGGTTCAGCTACGGTTTCAACGACAGCAGCAATGGCTTGCTGTTCAGCGACAACCGGTTGGACAGGTGTAACTTCCTGCTCGCGCTGCTCTTCAACATGCATATCCTGAGGACGCGCGACAGGGTAGCTGATCCACACTTTACCGGACGCTAATTCCGGAGAAGCACATGCAACAGTTAACGGCATCGGTGACTGAACCGGATAACGCTCGTCACGATAACGACGGCGACGTTGTCCGCTTACACGCAGATGGCGAGGAGAACGGCGGGAACGACGCGGCATACCGTTGGAATCGCGCGCTTCGCTGTTATCTTCCTGCTCCGGTGCAACGACAGCTGGCAAATCAACTTTCGCCAGTTCGGTACGTTGGGCTGGTACAACTGGCGCAACCTGCTGAACAACTGGGGCTTCAGCAGCTATCGCTGCGGCAACCACTTCAGCTTCGACCGGCGCACTATCAGTGAAACGGACTTTCTGGTTTAACTGACGCTGTTTACGGCGGGTCTGAGGCTGGCGTACGCGCTCTTCCTGTTCCGTGTCCTGTGCCGGTTGTTCAGCCAGATTCAGTTCTTTAACTTCCTGCTGTGCCTGACGTTTATCGTCGTTACGACGGCGATTGCGTTCACGGCGCGGAGCCTGCTGTTCGTCACCTGATTTCGCTTTGTCAGCGGCATCGTTAGACTGCTGGCGGTTATCACGTGTTTCAGCATTTTGCTGCTGCGCCTGGCGACGGTTACGGCGATTTTCATCACGGTTCTCGCTGCTTTCAGAGCGCTCATTGCGGTTATCACGATCGCCACGGTTATCGCGATTATCACGGCGATCGTTACGGTCGCGACGATTGTTTTGACGTGGTTTGCGACGATCCTGCTGGCGTTCGGATTTCTCTTCAGCTTTCGGAGCTGGTTGCTCAACAGGTTTCACTTCGTCATTGCCACCGAAGATAGACTTCAGCGCGCCGAGGAAACGGCTAAACAAACCAGGCTGTGCAGATTCAGTTGCGGTTGCCGTGGCTTTTGGTGCGGTAGCCGCTTTAACGGCTGGCTCCTGCAGAGCAGGCGCAGGCGGAACATCTGGCATTGCGAAGGTCGCAAGTGCCGGTTGTTCAGGCTGTTTACGCTCGACATATTCTTCTTCTGTCGGCAATGCCATCGCTTCTTCGTGCAGTTTCGGCAGCAGGTAACTCAGGGTTGGAGTCTCTTCCCCTTTACGCACGCGCAGTACGGAATAGTGCGGGGTTTCCATCTGATCGTTTGGCACGATCACACAGCGCACGCCGTTCTGGCGGGTTTCAATGGCATTGACCGCAGTGCGTTTTTCGTTGAGCAGGTAAGACGCAATTGGCACAGGAACAATTGCGTGAACTTCCTGAGTATTCTCTTTCAGCGCTTCTTCTTCAATCAGACGCAAAATAGAGAGTGACAGCGATTCGTTATCACGCACGGTGCCAGTGCCGCTACAGCGCGGGCATACGTGATGACTGGATTCACCCAGTGACGGACTCAGACGCTGGCGAGACATCTCCAGCAGGCCGAAACGGGAAATATGGCTGATCTGAATACGAGCTCTATCCTGACGTACGGCTTCACGCAGACGGTTTTCTACCGCACGCTGGTGACGAACCGGAGTCATATCGATGAAGTCGATGACGATCAGACCGCCCAGGTCGCGCAGACGTAACTGACGAGCAATCTCATCGGCGGCTTCGAGGTTGGTGTTAAATGCGGTCTCTTCGATATCGCCACCGCGTGTTGCGCGTGCGGAGTTGATGTCGATGGCGGTCAGTGCTTCGGTGCTATCAATAACGATAGAACCACCGGAAGGCAGGCGGACTTCACGCTGGAATGCAGATTCAATCTGAGACTCGATTTGATAATGGCTGAACAGCGGAATTTCACCGGTGTAGAGCTTAATCTTGCTGCTGAAATCCGGACGACCTAACGCAGCGATATGCTGACGTGCCATCTCCATCACTTTCGGGTTATCGATGAGAATTTCACCAATATCCTGACGTAAATAGTCGCGGAATGCGCGAACAATTACGTTGCTTTCCTGGTGGATCAGGAACGGAGCAGGGCGGCTTTCAGCTGCTTTTTGAATCGCTTCCCAGTGTTTCAGGCGGAAACTCAGGTCCCACTGCAGCGCTTCGGCGGATTTGCCGACGCCTGCGGTACGCACGATAAGCCCCATACCATCAGGTAGTTCCAGGCTTGCCAGCGCTTCTTTTAATTCGGTACGGTCATCGCCTTCAATGCGACGAGAGATACCACCCGCGCGCGGGTTATTCGGCATCAGAACCAGATAGCTGCCAGCCAGACTGATAAAAGTGGTCAGCGCAGCACCTTTATTGCCGCGTTCTTCTTTATCAATCTGAACAATTACTTCCTGGCCTTCGCGCAACACATCTTTAATGTTTGGACGACCATGGGAGTTGTAGTTTGCGGGAAAGTATTCGCGGGCAATTTCTTTTAACGGGAGGAAACCGTGACGTTCAGCGCCGTAATCAACAAAAGCAGCTTCCAGGCTCGGTTCAATACGGGTAATTTTGCCTTTATAGATGTTTGCTTTTTTCTGCTCGTGTCCAGGACTTTCGATATCCAGATCGTACAGACGCTGCCCATCTACAAGGGCGACACGCAACTCTTCCTGCTGAGTTGCGTTAATTAACATTCTTTTCATCGTAACTTACTCATTATTCTTACATTGACGACTAAGCTGCGGGCAGAGTAATGCCTTTCCGGGTGTGAACCGATGGCCTCGTGTCTATTCGCGTCGCCAACCTCACGGTTATCGTCAGCTCAAAGAGGCGCAGAGTGTCGGTTGCCTGTATTTCATACGGAAACACAGCGCAATTATCAGGGGAACAGTCTGGGAAAACTCTCCAGAGAAGCTTCCTTTTACCGGTAAGGACTGCAACCCGCAGCCCGCTAACTGCCTGAAAGATCAATACGTCTTACGCCATTGCTGCGTTGATGATCGGTCGGGCAAAATTGGGTCATTCCGGAAAAGTTCTTGTTTTAACAAGATTCAACACGGAGACGACCACATTATTCCACTGCTAACCTTGTTATAGCAAGATGACTTTTGCCATTTATCACCCGGTTACTCACAGTTTTTGCACTTCCGCAGAGTGATTGGTTTAATAACCATCAAATTGGAACTGTCAAACTTAAGTAATAGGGTATAGCAGTTAATATAAGCATAGAAAAATGTGTGGCGCGAATCTTGATGGCTATTTAAAATCGGCCCCCATGAAAACAGAGACTCCAGCCGTAAAAATAGTTGCCATTACTGCCGATGAAGCAGGGCAACGCATCGACAACTTTTTACGCACCCAGCTCAAAGGTGTGCCGAAAAGTATGATTTATCGCATTTTGCGTAAAGGCGAAGTGCGGGTGAACAAAAAACGCATCAAACCCGAATATAAGCTCGAAGACGGGGATATTGTGCGTATACCACCTGTGCGCGTGGCTGAGCGTGAAGAAGAAGCTATTTCACCGCATCTGCAAAAAGTTGCGGCGCTTACTGATGTCATTTTATATGAAGATGACCATATTCTGGTGCTCAACAAGCCCTCAGGCACTGCTGTGCATGGCGGCAGTGGGTTAAGTTTTGGCGTGATTGAAGGCTTACGTGCGCTACGTCCTGAAGCGCGTTTCCTCGAGCTGGTGCATCGCCTCGACCGTGATACCTCAGGCGTGCTGTTAGTTGCCAAAAAGCGTTCAGCGTTGCGTTCGCTGCATGAGCAACTGCGGGAAAAAGGGATGCAAAAAGACTACCTGGCGCTGGTAAGAGGTCAGTGGCAGTCGCATGTCAAAGCCGTGCAGGCACCGTTGTTAAAGAATATTTTACAAAGCGGTGAGCGTATTGTGCGAGTTAATCAGGAAGGCAAGCCATCGGAAACGCGCTTTAAAGTAGAGGAGCGCTATGCATTTGCCACTCTTGTACGCTGTAGCCCTGTGACCGGGCGTACGCACCAGATTCGTGTACATACACAGCATGCAGGGCATCCGATTGCGTTTGACGATCGCTATGGCGACCGTGAGTTCGATAAACAATTGGCTGGTACGGGGTTGTCCCGACTCTTTCTGCACGCTGCAGCATTGAAATTTACCCATCCAGGCACTGGTGAAGTTATGAGAATTGAAGCGCCGATGGATAAACAGCTGAAACGCTGCCTTGAGGTGTTACGTAATAAAGCCTGATAGAGCTTTGCTTATCAGGCCTGTGGGGAGTGTTTCGTTGTGGGCCTGATAAGACGCTTTAGCGTCATCCGGCCCGTCAACTAGGCCTTCAGTGGGTTCATTTCTTCCCGGCGCAACATCTGGCACAGCGCTATCAGAGGCAGACCAATCAGCGTGTTAGGGTCGCGACCTTCCAGACGCTCGAAGAGAGCAATACCTAGCCCTTCACTTTTAAAACTTCCGGCACAATGCAGCGGACGCTCTTTGCGCACATAATCTTCTATTTCTGTTTCGCTTAAATGACGAAAGTGGACATCAAACGGTTCGACTTCGGTTTGTAAATGTCCGTTCGCGGAATTATAAAGTGCCAGCCCGGTATAAAAAGTGACAATATTGCCACTGGCTTTAGCTAATTGTAGTCTCGCTTTTTCTTCTGTTAACGGCTTTCCGGTTATTTCTCCATCAAGCACACAAATCTGATCTGAACCAATAATCAGGTGCGAAGAAAAACGGTGGGCAAGGGATTGCGCTTTCTCCTGTGCCAGGCGTAATACCAGGTGTCGAGGTGTTTCGCCGGGTAACGGTGTTTCATCAACCTCAGGTGCTGCACATTCGAATGGGATAGCCAGTTTTTCGAGCAATGCGCGACGCCAGGGAGAGGTAGACGCAAGAATCAGTTGAGGCATATTTTTTCCCCCGCATATAGCGTAATGATGAGAGCCATTTTAAACTATGGACTTCGTCCTTCAAGCTGGCTGCGATGGCTTGTCTTGATTGATTTTAAGTCGATGACCCGCAATGTGTGCGAATTATTGGCAAAAGGCAACCTCAGGCTGCCTTTTTCTTTGACTATATGACGTTACAAAGTTAATATGCGCGCCCTATGCAAAAGGTAAAATTACCCCTGACTCTTGATCCGGTTCGTACGGCTCAAAAACGCCTCGATTATGAAGGTATCTATACTTCTGATCTGGTTGAGCGCGTCGCCGATTCTGTAGTCAGTGTGGACAGTGATGTGGAATGCTCCATGTCGTTCGCGATCGACAACCAACGCCTTGCGGTTATAACCGGCGATGCAAAGGTATCGGTTACGCTCGAATGTCAGCGTTGCGGGAAACCGTTCCCACTTCATGTTCACACAACATATTGTTTTAGTCCTGTCCGTTCAGACGAGCAGGCTGAAGCACTCCCGGAAGCGTATGAGCCGATTGAGGTTAACGAATTCGGTGAAATCGATCTGCTTGCAATGGTTGAAGATGAGATTATCCTCTCCTTGCCGGTAGTTCCGGTGCATGATTCTGAACACTGTGAAGTGTCCGAGGCGGACATGGTCTTTGGCGAATTGCCTGATGAAGCGCAAAAACCAAACCCATTTGCCGTATTAGCCAGCTTAAAGCGTAAGTAATTGAGGAGTAAGGTCCATGGCCGTACAACAGAATAAACCAACCCGTTCCAAACGTGGCATGCGTCGTTCTCATGACGCTCTGACCGCAGTCACCAGCCTGTCTGTAGACAAAACTTCTGGTGAACAACACCTGCGTCACCACATCACTGCCGACGGTTTCTACCGTGGCCGTAAGGTAATCGCTAAGTAATCACGCTATTGCTCGACGGACTTCGCACTTCTGTGAGAAAGATGAAGAGTACAAGCGTGATGAAGCTTAGTGAGGCTTTCCCCGGGTAACTGGGGAAACACCTAACCGGGCAGCGACGATACCTTGACACGTCTAACCCTGGCGTTAGATGTCATGGGGGGAGATTTTGGCCCTACCGTGACAGTGCCTGCAGCACTGCAGGCACTGAATTCTAATTCGCAACTCACACTTCTTTTAGTCGGGGATCCCGATACAATCACGCCATTACTTGCCAAAGCTGACTTCGAACAACGTTCACGTCTGCAGATGATTCCTGCTCAGTCAGTTATTGCCAGTGATGCCCGGCCCTCGCAGGCTATCCGCGCCAGTCGTGGAAGCTCAATGCGTGTTGCCCTGGAGCTCGTGAAAGAAGGTCGAGCACAAGCCTGTGTGAGCGCCGGTAATACGGGCGCACTTATGGGACTTGCGAAGTTATTACTCAAACCCCTTGAGGGGATTGAGCGTCCTGCGCTGGTGACGGTATTACCTCATCAGCAAAAGGGCAAAACGGTGGTACTGGATTTAGGTGCCAACGTGGATTGCGACAGTAATATGTTGGTGCAATTTGCCGTCATGGGTTCCGTGTTGGCAGAAGAGGTGGTTGGGATTGCCAATCCTCGGGTCGCATTGCTCAACATTGGCGAAGAAGAAACCAAGGGTCTCGATAGCATTCGGGACGCTTCTGCTGTGCTAAAAACAATCCCTTCTATCAACTATATCGGCTATCTTGAAGCCAATGAGTTGCTGACCGGCAAAACTGATGTGCTGGTTTGTGACGGCTTTACAGGTAATGTCACATTAAAGACGATGGAAGGTGTTGTAAGAATGTTCCTTTCACTGCTGAAGTCTCAGGGTGAGGGCAAAAAACGGTCGTGGTGGCTGCTGTTATTAAAACGTTGGTTACAAAAAAGCCTGACGAGGCGATTCAGTCACCTCAACCCCGACCAGTATAATGGCGCCTGTCTGTTAGGATTACGCGGCACGGTGATTAAAAGTCATGGTGCGGCCAATCAGCGAGCATTTGAAGTCGCGATAGAACAGGCAGTGCAGGCGGTGCAGCGACAAGTTCCTCAGCGAATTGCCGCTCGCCTGGAATCGGTATACCCAGCTGGATTCGAACTGCTGGACGGTGACGAAAGCACAAATTCGCGGGTGCACAGATAACAGTGTGGTCGTGAATGAAGTCAACGTACCAGTGATTTGCTCGTGGCGGTATATAACCAAAAAGTGACTGAGCGTACATGTATACGAAGATTATTGGTACCGGCAGCTATCTGCCTGAACAAGTGCGTACTAACGCCGATTTGGAAAAAATGGTCGAGACATCTGATGAGTGGATCGTCACTCGTACAGGTATCCGTGAACGCCATATTGCAGGGCCAAACGAAACAGTTGCGACGATGGGCTTTGCCGCCGCAAACCGCGCTATTGAAATGGCAGGCATCGATAAAGAACAAATTGGTTTGATCGTGGTAGCTACCACGTCATCAACGCACGCATTTCCAAGTGCAGCGTGCCAGATTCAAAGTATGCTGGGAATTAAAGGCTGCCCGGCGTTTGATGTCGCTGCGGCTTGCGCTGGCTTTACCTACGCGCTGAGCGTTGCCGATCAATATGTTAAGTCAGGCGCGGTGAAACACGCTCTGGTAGTCGGTTCTGATGTGCTGGCGCGTACTTGCGATCCAACCGATCGTGGGACGATCATCATTTTTGGTGATGGTGCGGGCGCAGTGGTACTGAGCGCGTCAGAAGAGCCAGGCATCCTCTCTACACATCTGCATGCTGATGGGCGTTACGGAGAACTGCTGACGCTGCCTAATGCCGATCGCGTGAACCCGGAAAACTCGATTCATCTGACGATGGCGGGTAATGAAGTATTTAAAGTCGCAGTTACCGAGCTTGCTCACATCGTTGATGAAACGCTGGAAGCAAATAATCTTGACCGTTCTGCGCTGGACTGGCTGGTACCACATCAGGCAAACCTCCGCATTATCAGCGCAACAGCGAAAAAGCTGGGTATGTCGATGGATAATGTCGTGGTAACGCTGGACAGACATGGCAATACGTCCGCCGCTTCCGTACCGTGCGCACTGGACGAAGCTGTCCGTGACGGGCGCATTAAAGCAGGGCAACTGATATTGCTTGAGGCCTTTGGTGGTGGATTCACCTGGGGTTCCGCGCTGGTTCGTTTCTAGTATAAGGATTTAATCATGACGCAATTTGCATTTGTGTTCCCGGGACAGGGTTCTCAAACCGTTGGGATGTTGTCTGAAATGGCAGCAGCTTACCCATGCGTAGAAGAAACTTTCGCTGAAGCTTCAGCAGCGCTGGGCTATGATTTATGGGCATTGACTCAACAGGGGCCGGCGGAAGAACTGAATAAAACCTGGCAGACACAGCCGGCACTGTTAACCGCCTCTGTCGCGCTGTATCGCGTTTGGCAGCAGCAGGGCGGTAAAACGCCTGCACTGATGGCAGGGCATAGCCTGGGTGAATACTCTGCACTGGTGTGTGCGGGTGTCATCAATTTTGCTGATGCCGTACGTCTGGTTGAACTGCGTGGTAAATTCATGCAGGAAGCTGTACCGGAAGGCACTGGCGGCATGTCTGCTATCATCGGTCTGGATGACGCATCCATTGCGAAAGCGTGTGAAGAGTCAGCCGACGGTCAGGTCGTTTCTCCGGTAAACTTTAACTCACCGGGTCAGGTGGTTATTGCCGGGCATAAAGAAGCTGTTGAACGTGCAGGTGCCGCCTGTAAAGCTGCTGGCGCTAAGCGTGCACTGCCGTTGCCGGTTAGCGTGCCATCTCACTGTGCGCTAATGAAGCCTGCGGCTGATAAACTGGCCGTTGAGCTGCAGAAAATCACTTTCAACGCACCGACTGTACCGGTTGTTAACAACGTTGACGTGAAATGCGAAACAACAGCAGATGCCATCCGCGACGCGCTTGTTCGTCAGTTATATAGCCCAGTTCAGTGGACCAAAACTGTTGAGTTTATGGCATCCCAGGGCGTAGAACACCTGTATGAAGTTGGCCCGGGTAAAGTCCTCACCGGCCTGACGAAACGTATTGTTGACACCCTGACGGCTTCGGCACTGAATGAGCCGGCGGCGCTGTCTGCGGCACTTTCGCAATAAAAGAGGAATATCATGAGTTTTGAAGGAAAAATCGCGCTGGTAACCGGTGCAAGCCGTGGCATTGGCCGCGCAATTGCTGAAACACTTGTTGCCCGTGGCGCGAAAGTTATCGGTACTGCAACCAGCGAAAGTGGTGCGCAGGCCATTAGCGATTACTTAGGTGCAAACGGTAAGGGTCTGATGTTGAATGTGACCGATCCTGCATCTATCGAATCTGTTCTGGGAAATATCCGCGCAGAATTTGGTGAAGTCGATATTCTGGTCAATAATGCCGGGATTACTCGTGATAACCTGTTAATGCGCATGAAAGATGACGAGTGGAACGATATCATCGAAACCAACCTGTCATCTGTTTTCCGTCTGTCAAAAGCGGTAATGCGCGCTATGATGAAAAAGCGTCATGGTCGTATTATCACTATCGGTTCTGTGGTTGGTACCATGGGAAATGCGGGTCAGGCTAACTACGCTGCGGCGAAAGCGGGTCTGATCGGCTTCAGTAAATCATTGGCGCGTGAAGTTGCGTCCCGTGGTATTACTGTAAACGTTGTTGCTCCGGGCTTTATTGAAACGGACATGACGCGTGCGCTGTCTGATGATCAGCGTGCGGGTATTCTGGCACAGGTTCCTGCGGGTCGCCTTGGTGGCGCTCAGGAAATTGCCAGTGCGGTTGCATTTTTAGCTTCTGACGAAGCAAGTTACATCACTGGTGAGACTTTGCACGTCAACGGCGGGATGTACATGGTTTAACCACGATGAAAAAGATTTGCGTTATTCTAGGGATTAGCCTCAAAATAACGTAAAATCGTGGTAAGAACTGCCGGGATTTAGTTGCAAATTTTTCAACATTTTATACACTACGAAAACCATCGCGAAAGCGAGTTTTGATAGGAAATTTAAGAGTATGAGCACTATCGAAGAACGCGTTAAGAAAATTATCGGCGAACAGCTGGGCGTTAAGCAGGAAGAAGTTACCAACAATGCTTCCTTCGTTGAAGACCTGGGCGCGGATTCTCTTGACACCGTTGAGCTGGTAATGGCCCTGGAAGAAGAGTTTGATACTGAGATTCCGGACGAAGAAGCTGAGAAAATCACTACCGTTCAGGCTGCCATTGATTACATCAACGGCCACCAGGCGTAAGTGAACATCTCCAGGCGGTCATTCGACCGCCTGAGTTTTATCTTTTTATCCCACTTGAATCATTTTTCCCTCCCTGGAGGACAACCGTGTCTAAGCGTCGTGTAGTTGTGACCGGACTGGGCATGTTGTCTCCTGTCGGCAATACCGTAGAGTCTACCTGGAAAGCTCTCCTTGCCGGTCAGAGTGGCATCAGCCTGATCGACCATTTCGATACTAGCGCCTATGCAACGAAATTTGCTGGCTTAGTAAAGGATTTTAACTGTGATGACATTATCTCGCGCAAAGAACAGCGCAAGATGGATGCCTTCATTCAATATGGAATTGTCGCTGGCGTTCAGGCCATGCAGGATTCTGGCCTCGAGATTACGGAAGAGAACGCTCACCGTATTGGCGCCGCTATCGGCTCCGGTATTGGCGGTCTCGGTCTTATCGAAGAAAACCATACCTCACTGGTAAACGGTGGACCGCGTAAGATTAGCCCGTTCTTCGTTCCGTCGACGATTGTTAACATGGTGGCTGGTCATCTGACCATCATGTATGGTCTGCAAGGACCAAGCATCTCTATCGCGACCGCCTGTACTTCAGGCGTGCATAACATCGGTCATGCTGCACGTATCATTGCATACGGCGACGCAGACGCGATGGTCGCGGGTGGTGCAGAAAAAGCCAGTACGCCGTTGGGTGTCGGTGGTTTTGGCGCAGCACGTGCGCTGTCTACGCGTAATGATAACCCGCAAGCGGCGAGCCGTCCGTGGGACAAAGAGCGTGACGGATTTGTGCTGGGTGACGGTGCGGGCATGGTTGTACTCGAAGAGTACGAGCATGCAAAAGCGCGCGGCGCAAAAATTTATGCTGAAGTGGTCGGCTTTGGGATGAGCAGCGATGCTTACCATATGACGTCACCACCGGAAAACGGTGCAGGTGCTGCACTGGCGATGGTTAACGCATTGCGTGATGCGGCTATTGAACCTGGTCAGATTGCCTATGTTAACGCACATGGCACATCCACACCGGCAGGCGATAAAGCTGAAACCCAGGCAGTAAAATCTGTCTTTGGCGATGCTGCACGTAGCGTAATGGTCAGTTCGACCAAATCCATGACCGGACACCTGTTAGGGGCGGCGGGTGCTGTAGAGTCAATTTTCTCTATTCTGGCGCTGCGCGATCAGGTTGTTCCACCAACCATCAACCTGGATAACCCGGATGAAGGTTGTGACCTGGACTTCGTGCCGCACGAAGCGCGTCAGGTTAGCGGTATGGAATATGCGCTGTGTAACTCCTTTGGTTTCGGTGGTACCAACGGTTCCTTGATCTTTAAAAAGATCTAAGTGCCTGCAGGTGATGCGTTAGCGTCCTTGCCAGATGAAAAAAAGGTCCGCTTGTCGGACCTTTTTTTATTCGATTTTCTGCCCTTGTCCTGGGTTACTCATCCTGCCAAACTAGCGGACCACGAATAAGGAGCCACCATGTTCTTAATTAATGGCTGTCAGCAAGATATGCTGGCTGCGAGCGATCGGGCGACGCAGTTTGGTGATGGCTGTTTCACCACGGCGCGAATTATCGACGGTAAAGTTAGCCTCCTTGCGGCGCATCTCCAGCGTTTACAAGACACCTGCCAAAAATTGCTGATCTCCTTCGAGAAATGGCCCGAACTGCAACGGGAAATGGAAATGTTAGCAGTGGCCCATGCCCGTGGTGTACTGAAGGTGATCATCAGTCGTGGCAGCGGAGGTCGGGGCTACAGTGGCGCCAACTGCCATAGTGCCAGCCGTATCCTCTCTGTTTCTGCCTGGCCTGCACATTATGATTGCTGGCGAGAGCAAGGAATCACCCTCGCGTTAAGCCCCGTCCGTCTGGGGCGCAATCCAATGCTTGCCGGACTGAAGCACCTAAACCGTCTGGAACAGGTGCTGATTAGGTCTCATCTTGAGCAGACAAACGCCGATGAGGCTCTGGTCCTTGACAGCGAGGGATGGGTTACGGAATGCTGTGCGGCTAATTTATTCTGGCGTAAAGATAATGTGGTTTACACTCCCCGCCTGGATCAGGCAGGTGTAGATGGCATTATGCGACAATTCTGTATGCGAGTGCTGGCACAATCTCCTTTCCAGATTGTCGAAGTAAATGCCCGGAAGGAGGAGGTTATGCAGGCTGATGAGATGATCATTTGCAATGCGTTAATGCCTGTTATTCCCGTGCGTGCATGTGGCGACATACAGTTGTCTTCACGTTTATTATTCGATTTTTTAGCCCCACTTTGTGAGCACCCAAATTAGTCATGAAAAAATTGTTACTCGTTGTCGTTTTATTGCTGGTTGTGCTGGGCATTGCCGCGGGAGTGGGAATGTGGAAAGTTCGCCATCTGGCGGATAGTAAATTATTGATCAAAGAAGAAACGATTTTTACGCTTAAAGCCGGCACTGGTCGACTGGCGTTAGGCGAACAGTTGTATGCAGACAAGGTTATCAATCGTCCGCGCGTGTTTCAGTGGTTGTTGCGTATTGAGCCGGATCTTTCGCATTTTAAAGCGGGAACCTATCGCTTTACACCTGACATGACCGTGCGGGATATGCTGAAACTGCTGGAAAGCGGTAAAGAAGCGCAGTTCCCGCTACGTCTGGTAGAGGGGATGCGCCTGAGCGATTACCTCAAACAACTGCGTGATGCGCCATTTATTAAACATACGCTCAGCGATGATAACTACGAGACCGTTGCTAAGGCGTTGAAACTGGAAAACCCTGAGTGGGTGGAAGGTTGGTTCTGGCCTGATACCTGGATGTATACCGCCAATACCACAGATGTCGCGCTGTTGAAACGCGCGTATCAAAAAATGGTTAAGGCTGTGGATACCGTCTGGGAAGGTCGTGCTGAAGGTCTGCCTTACAAAGATAAAAATCAACTGGTGACGATGGCCTCTATCATTGAAAAAGAAACGGCGGTTGCCAGTGAGCGCGACCAGGTAGCCTCGGTATTTATAAACCGGTTACGTATTGGCATGCGTCTGCAGACCGATCCAACCGTGATTTACGGGATGGGGACACGTTATAATGGCAAATTGTCGCGTGTGGATTTAGAAACCCCGACCGCCTATAACACCTATACCATTACGGGGCTGCCACCGGGGCCGATTGCCATGCCTGGAGAAGCCTCGTTGCAGGCTGCTGCACATCCGGCAAAAACGCCGTATCTCTATTTTGTGGCTGATGGAAAAGGTGGTCACACGTTTAACACTAATCTTGCCAGCCACAACCGGTCGGTACAGGATTATCTGAAAGTGCTTAAGGAAAAAAATGGGCAGTAATTACATCGTCATTGAGGGCCTGGAAGGCGCCGGAAAAACCACTGCGCGCGATGTGGTAGTGGAGACACTTGAGCAACTCGGTATTCGCGACATGGTTTTTACCCGCGAGCCTGGCGGCACCCAGCTCGCAGAGAAATTAAGAAGTCTGGTGCTGGACATCAAATCGGTCGGTGATGAGATTATTACCGATAAAGCGGAAGTCCTGATGTTTTACGCCGCACGCGTACAACTGGTGGAAACCGTTATTAAACCTGCGCTGGCAAAAGGCAGTTGGGTGATTGGCGATCGTCATGATCTGTCGACCCAGGCTTATCAGGGCGGCGGACGCGGAATTGACCAGACTATGCTGGCAACGTTGCGTGATGCGGTACTGGGGGATTTTCGCCCTGACCTGACAATTTATCTGGATGTGACACCCGAGGTAGGTTTAAAACGTGCCCGCGCTCGTGGCGAACTGGATCGCATTGAACAGGAATCGTTTGATTTCTTCAATCGCACGCGTGCCCGCTACCTTGAACTGGCCGCTAAAGATTCCAGTATTCGGACTATTGATGCGACGCAACCCCTTGAGGCTGTGATGAGTGATATCCGTAATACCATCACCCACTGGGTGCAGGAGCAGGGCGCATGAAATGGTATCCATGGTTACGACCGGATTTTGAAAAACTGGTAGCCAGTTATCAGGCGGGTCGTGGTCACCATGCGTTACTGATTCAGGCGTTACCAGGCATGGGGGATGACGCGCTGATTTACGCCCTCAGCCGCTATCTGATGTGCCAGCAACCTGAAGGTCATAAAAGCTGTGGACACTGTCGCGGATGCCAGTTGATGCAGGCGGGAACACATCCTGACTACTATTCGCTGCTCCCGGAAAAAGGCAAAAGTACACTGGGCGTTGATGCGGTTCGCGAAGTCAGTGAGAAACTGTATGAGCATTCTCGTTTGAGTGGTGCGAAGGTGGTGTGGATCCCTGATGCAGCCCAGTTGACCGATGCCGCTGCCAACGCTCTGTTGAAGACTCTGGAAGAGCCACCGGCACAGACCTGGTTTTTCCTCGCCAGTACGGAACCTGCACGTTTATTGGCTACATTACGTAGCCGTTGTCGCTTGCATCACCTTGCTCCCCCGGCAGAATCGTACGCAATTTCCTGGCTTGCCCGTGAGGTGACGGCCTCACAGGACGCACTTCTTAGCGCATTACGCTTGAGCGCAGGCTCGCCTGGTGCGGCATTAGCGCTGTTACAGGCAGAAAGCTGGACGCACCGTACTGATTTCTGTGCGGCGCTGGCCAATACATTGCACTCTGGCGACTGGTATATGCTGATGGCCGTGCTAAATCATGAGCAGGCTGCTGTCCGCTTACACTGGCTGGCGACGCTGCTTACGGATGCTCTTAAACGTCCATATGGTGTTTCCCATCTGACTAATCCCGATGCTCTGGCATTGATATCATCAATCGCTGAACGCTTCACTGCCGCACAGATACAGGCAATACTTGGTGATGTTTGTCATTGCCGTCAGCAGTTGCTAAATGTGACGGGCGTAAACCGTGAGCTGGTATTAACCGATCTTATCCTCCGCATAGAGCATTATCTGCAACCAGGCACTGTGCTGCCTGTTCCCCATATTTGAGAGAGACATTATGTTTTTAGTCGACTCACACTGCCATCTTGATGGCCTGGATTATCAATCTTTGCATAAGAACGTGGATGACGTGCTGGAGAAAGCGGCCGCGCGTGATGTGAAGTTCTGTCTTGCCGTTGCGACCACGTTACCAGGATACCGCAGCATGCGTGAACTGGTTGGTGTGCGTGACAATGTGGTTTTTTCCTGTGGCGTGCATCCGTTAAATCAGGATGAGCTATATGATGTTGAAGAGCTGCGTCGTTTTGCCGCCGAGGAGGGCGTGGTGGCGATGGGCGAAACCGGGCTGGACTATTTTTATACGCCAGAAACGAAGGTTCGCCAGCAGGAATCATTCATTCACCACATCCAGATTGGTCGCGAGTTACAGAAACCGGTGATTGTTCATACCCGCGATGCGCGAGCGGATACGCTGTCGATTCTGCGCGAAGAAAAAGTGACGGATTGTGGCGGCGTACTACACTGTTTTACAGAGGACAGGGAAACTGCGGGCAAATTGCTGGATCTCGGATTCTATATTTCCTTCTCTGGCATCGTCACGTTCCGTAACGCCGAACAACTACGCGATGCTGCACGCTATGTACCTCTGGACCGTTTGTTAGTTGAGACCGATTCTCCCTACCTTGCGCCTGTGCCGCATCGTGGAAAAGAGAACCAACCGGCAATGGTTCGTGATGTCGCAGAGTACATGGCTGTCTTGAAAGGTGTTGCCGTTGAAGAACTGGCGCAGATCACCACCGATAACTTTGCCCGCCTGTTTCACATCGACGCATCTCGCCTGCAATCTGCCTGTTAACTGAGTTTTTTTAAAGCTCGTAATTAATAAGTAAAGCGAGTAAAGTTCACCGCCCCAGAATGGGCGGTGAGTAACCAGTTGGAAACATTCAGATACTCATTTTATCGGAATGTGCGAATTTTGCGGCCACCCACAACTGAATTGTGATAGCCGTCAAACAAAAACGAACTGAATTATTTTACTCTGTGTAATAAATAAAGGGTACTTAGATGCCCTGTCCACGGCGAGGTTCTCCCCCCTCGCCAATGCGTGAGAACGTAGAAAAGCACAAATACTCAGGAGCACTCCTAATTATGTTTAAGAATGCATTTGCTAACCTGCAAAAGGTCGGTAAATCGCTGATGCTGCCGGTATCCGTACTCCCTATTGCAGGTATCCTGCTGGGTGTCGGTTCCGCTAACTTCAGCTGGCTGCCAGCCGTTGTATCGCATGTAATGGCAGAAGCAGGCGGATCTGTTTTTGCAAACATGCCGCTGATTTTCGCCATCGGTGTTGCGTTAGGCTTCACCAACAATGACGGTGTATCCGCCCTGGCTTCAGTCGTCGCCTATGGCATCATGGTTAAGACCATGGCTGTGGTTGCGCCGCTGGTTCTGCATTTACCTGCAGAAGAAATCGCCGCTAAACACCTGGCTGATACCGGTGTTCTCGGGGGGATTATCTCCGGTGCGATCGCAGCGTATATGTTCAACCGCTTCTACCGTATCAAACTGCCTGAGTATCTGGGCTTCTTTGCCGGTAAGCGCTTTGTTCCTATCATTTCTGGTCTGGCTGCCATCTTCACGGGGGTGGTTCTGTCCTTCATTTGGCCGCCAATCGGTACTGCTATCCAGACGTTCTCCCAGTGGGCTGCGTATCAGAACCCGGTAGTGGCATTCGGTATCTACGGCTTCGTTGAACGCTGCCTGGTACCGTTTGGTCTGCACCATATCTGGAACGTTCCTTTCCAGATGCAGATCGGTGAGTACACCAATGCTGCAGGCCAGGTGTTCCACGGTGATATTCCTCGTTATATGGCAGGTGACCCGACTGCGGGCAAACTGTCCGGTGGCTTCCTGTTTAAAATGTACGGTCTGCCGGCTGCTGCTATTGCAATCTGGCACTCTGCAAAACCGGAAAACCGCGCGAAAGTGGGCGGTATCATGATCTCCGCGGCGCTGACCTCGTTCCTGACCGGTATTACCGAGCCGATCGAGTTCTCCTTCATGTTCGTGGCGCCGATCCTGTACATCATCCACGCGATTCTGGCAGGTCTGGCATTCCCAATCTGTATCCTGCTGGGTATGCGTGACGGTACATCGTTCTCCCACGGTCTGATCGACTTTATCGTACTGTCCGGTAACAGCAGCAAACTGTGGCTGTTCCCGATTGTCGGCCTCGGCTATGCAATCGTCTACTACACCATTTTCCGTGTACTGATCAAAGCGCTGGACCTGAAAACTCCGGGTCGTGAAGACGCCACCGAAGACAGCAAAGCTGGCGCGACAGGTGAAATGGCTCCGGCTCTGGTTGCTGCGTTTGGTGGTAAAGAAAACATCACTAACCTGGATGCGTGCATCACTCGTCTGCGTGTCAGCGTTGCTGACGTTGCCAAAGTTGATCAGGCTGGCCTGAAGAAACTGGGTGCTGCGGGCGTCGTGGTTGCTGGTTCCGGTGTTCAGGCTATCTTCGGGACTAAGTCCGATAACCTGAAAACTGAAATGGATGAATACATCCGTAACAGCTAAGCAGTAAGACGTTGGGGAGAACTAAGGCAGCCTGAGGGCTGCCTTTTTTACGTTAATTGGCCTGAACACGAATCGGTGCTGTGGCTGCAAATAGCCATGGACGTGCGTCACTGTCCACGCGTGGCGACAGTGTTTCTCTTACCTGCTGGTGGTAGTCATCAATCCACTGCTTTTCTGTTTCGCTCAACAGATGTAACTCAACCAGGTTCAAATCGATAGGGACCTGCGTCAGTGAGGCGAACCGGCAAAAGCCTGGACGACTCTCGATAATCTCTACCTGATTCTCGATGCGGATCCCATATTGACCTGCCAGATAATATCCCGGCTCGATAGTAATAATATTGCCTGCGACCAGAGGCCAAGGATTTACTTTTTTGGCAATACGGTGGGGCTGCTCATGAATCAGTAGCTGGTGGCCCACGCCATGTCCGGTGCCATGATCGTAATCCAGCCCCAGCTCCCAAAGAGCCCGACGACTAAACGCATCCAGTTGATGACCCTGAGTGCCGCTGGGGAATTGTAGCGTGATCAGCGATATAAAGCCTTTCAGTACTGCCGTATAGTGCAGTCGGCGCTGCGGATCCTGTGGGCCAAAGGCGAGGGTACGCGTCGTATCTGTGGTACCGTTTTGATACTGACCACCGGAGTCATTCAGATACATGGCCTGTGAGGTAATCGGCGTATCTGTCTTTTCACTGGAATGATAATGACACATCGCCGCATTACTGGCTGAAGCTGAAATAGTGCCAAAACTTTGCTCAATAAACCCGGGTTGTTGCTGGCGAAACGTCAACTGTTTGGCCTGTGCTTCCAGCTCGGTTACCGGATTACCGGCCGCCTCACGTAGTGGTACTTCATGCGCCAGCCAGGCGAGGAAGTTAACCCACGCAGCACCATCCTGTTCATGGCATTCACGATAGCCTGCCAGTTCAGTGTCATTCTTATGAGCTTTAATCAATGTGATTGGATCCGGGGCCCAAAGAACTTCACCTCCGTTCTGTTCAATCGCAAAACGCAAAGCAACCGGGGCATAGTCCTTATCAACCAGAAAACGTTTTCCCTGTGCCAGTTGCTGGCAGCGAGAGAGAAAACCCTCTTGTGGTGCAAGGGTCAACGTGCTCAGCAGGGCTTCGGGTAACTGCTTTGTTTTGTTGGTATCAACAAACCACTCCAGTTCGCCGGTGCGGTGCAGCAGGGCAAATGAAAAAGGGACGGGGACCATATCAAGATCTGAACCACGCACATTGAGCAGCCAGGCAATATTATCAGGAAGGGTAATAGCCAGAGTATCAGCCTGATGCAGGGCAAGTTGGTCTACGATCCGCGCACGTTTTTGTGTACTGCTTTCACCGCTGATTTCAACAGGCATTTCCCGGATGATGCCGCACGGTGCCGCAGGACGATCGAGCCATACCTGGTCGAAAGGATCGGTTTCCAGAGCCACCAGTTCGCAATGGGTGGCCGACAGGGATTCAAACTGGCTGTTAACCATCAACAGGGGTTCAAAGCCAATACGAGTGCCTGGTGCGACGTGTTCCTGTAAATAGTCCGCCAGCGGCTCATCGTGCAGATGATGAATTTCAAAATCATCAAGGGAGACTTCGTTACGTACCTGAACCTGATAGCGTCCATCGACAAACATTAAGGCGCGATCGCTAAGGACTAACGCCAGGCCTGCTGAGCCGCTAAAGCCTGTGAGCCAGGCCAGTTTATTGTCGTGTGGCGTGCAATCCTCGCTCTGGTGCGCATCAGCGCGTGGAACAATCATACCGTCAAGCCCCAGGGCCAACAGTAGATTGCGCAGAGCGGAAAGGGGAGTTGAGTTGTGCATAGTTACCTTCAGGCCTTAACGGAACGGCGGTTCGTTGAACGTACGTAATTTGCGGGAGTGCAGTCGGTCACCTTCAGCACGAAGGCGGTCGATAGCCCGGATGCCAATCTGCAGGTGCTCAGAAATCGCACCTTCATAAAATCGGTTAGCCTGACCAGGAAGCTTAATTTCACCGTGCAGCGGTTTGTCGGAAACACAAAGCAGAGTGCCGTAAGGGACGCGGAATCTGTAGCCCTGAGCAGCGATAGTGGCGCTTTCCATATCGATAGCTACGGCGCGGCTGAGGTTAAAGCGCAGCGCAGAAGCGGAGTAGCGTAATTCCCAGTTGCGATCGTCGGTCGTAACGACAGTGCCGGTACGCAACCGTTGCTTCACCTCTTCACCGGGCATACCGCTGACCTCTTTGGTGGCGTCATACAGTGCGCGCTGAACTTCCGCTATGCTCGGAATAGGAATGTCAGGAGGCAGTACGGCATCAAGCACATGGTCGTCACGCAGATAGGCGTGGGCAAGAACATAATCACCAATCGCCTGGCTTTCGCGCAGACCACCACAGTGCCCAATCATCAACCAAACATCAGGGCGAAGGACCGCCAGATGATCACAAATGGTTTTAGCGTTAGAGGGGCCTACGCCAATATTTACCAGCGTGATCCCCTGACCGTCGGCGGTGATTAAATGCCAGGCAGGCATCTGGTGTTTTTTCCAGGCAAGGTCGGAGATAGCCTCTTCCGGGGCTTCTGTTTCAGCGGTGATCCAAATCCCTCCCGCACAGGAGAGCGCGATATATGGACTGTCAGGATCGAGGATCTGGCTGCATCCCCAGCGTACGAATTCATCAACATAACGGGTGTAATTGGTGAACAGTACAAAGGGTTGGAAATGTTCAACCGGCGTGCCCGTGTAGTGACGCAGTCGTGCCAGCGAAAAATCTACCCGTCGGGCGTCGAAATGTGACAGTGGGGAGAATTCCGCCGGATGATAAGTCCCGTCTGCGGTTTCATCGCCAATCTGTGACAGCTCGGTGGTAGGGAAATGACGCGTTAATCCGGCACTCATCGATCGATCAAGTGTCAGTTCAGAACCGTCAATCACATAAGGATAGGGGATTTCGTGCTGCGATGGCTCGACGGAGATGTGAGCATCATAATCTTGATACAGCAGCGTCAGCTGTTCTTCAAGATAAGGGCGAAAGAGCGACGGGCGGGTAATGGTCGTGGTATAGCAACCAGCATGAGTAAAACGTCCGTAAGCGCGAGTTTTTGGTGGATTGGTGGCGCTGCCATCCCAGGTTACAGAAAGTGAAGGGTAAACAAAAAGACCTTTATCTCGGGCGATTACATCAGGAAGTGTCCCGGTATCAATGTACTTGCCAATGGCGCTACGCAGAGCCTTAACTGATTGCTCATACAATGCGTCCAGTTTATCCAGCGCCTGAGCCGGGGTCAGGCTGGAGCCCTTATTGTTCATGTCTGTCTCCTTGTTCCACAGATGTGCTGCTCTCCCGATAGTATGTCACAGGAATGTGAAACAAAAGTCAGACGTTGAGGAAGAAAATGCGAAGACCAGATGGTCTTCGCGAAAAGACTTAACCGTGCTGCTTATCTCTCATCATTATTGCTGTGGCAGCAGAAATCAGACAACCCGCCATCAGGTAAATGGCTACACTGTGCCAGTCTCCGCCGGAGAACGTGACCAGTGCTGCAGCAATAAACGGGGTAAAGCCGCCGCCAACCACGCTGGCGACCTGATAGCCAACTCCTGCGCCACTGTAGCGGTAGCTTGCGCCAAACAAGCCGGTAAACATGGGTTGCTGGACACAGACCACCATGTCGTGGGCGATGTTTGCCAGCATAATCGCGAAAAATACGATCCAGAAGATGGACTGTGCTTCCAGGGCCATAAAGAACGGGAATGCGCTGAGTGTGCCGACCAGCGCCCCGGTAATGTAGACCCGGCGACGACCAAAGCGGTCGGCAAGCCAGGCAAAGCAGGGGATAGTCAGACAACTTAGCCCACCTACCAGCAGCCCGATATTGAGAAACAATTCGCGTGGTAGTCCCAGATTTTGGGTGGAGTAGTTGAGTGCAAAAGCGGTGACTATATACATCGTCAGCAGTTCACAAAGGCGCAGGGCAATAATTTTTAAAAATGCCCCCGGGTGGCGGGTTAGCGCTTCGATGACCGGCAGTCGTTTTTTCGCCTGCGGTGGTTCCTGTTTTTGCAGCTCGAACTCTGCGGACTCTTCCATTCTGTTACGCATCCACAATGCGCCCAGAACTAATACGATGCTGAACAGGAACGGAATACGCCAGCCCCAGCTCAGGAACTGTTCATCAGTCGTTTGCGAGCTAATCAGCGAGACTAACCCTGTAGAGAGCAGCAAGCCGACACCGTAACCCACCTGAACGCCGCTGCTGTAGAACGCTTTTTTATTTTTTGGGGCACTTTCGACGGAAAGTAATGCCGCGCCGCCCCATTCACCGCCGACGGCGAATCCCTGAACGGCGCGCAGTGTCACCAGTAAGATGGGGGCCCACCAGCCGATGGTGTCAAAAGAGGGGATAATGCCAATCAACGCAGTGGCAATCCCCATCATCCAGACGGTGAGCATCAGCATGCGCTTACGGCCAAGGCGATCGCCGAAGTGCCCGAATATTATTCCACCCAATGGGCGGAACAGAAATCCGACACCAAAGGTGGCGAACGCGGCGAGCGTACCCATCGCGGGACTTATCTGCGGGAAAAACTCGCGATTGAAGACCAGTGCGGCAGTGATGCCATAAAGCAGAAAATCATACCAGTCGACCACGGCACCAGCGAAGCTACCGAGTGCTGCGCGTCGGGCGCGGCTAAGCGAAGATGTGTCCTCCTGGGGACCCGCGGAGATGAGGGTGGAATCCATAGTTATCCTGTCTGTACTGATTTCTAATTATTAGTATTGGAATAAGGTTACGCACATTGCAGTCGATATATTAACGACTGTTATGAGACTACCGCGACAGACGGGAAGAGAAAACGATTTTATCCCTTATAACGGGGCAAGATGAAAAATAAGACGAAAGGAAAAACAGAAAAACAAAAAGCCCGCTTAAGTTTCCTTAAGCGGGCTTTTCTAAATATGGCTCCTCTGACTGGACTCGAACCAGTGACATACGGATTAACAGTCCGCCGTTCTACCGACTGAACTACAGAGGAATCGTGTGAACGGGGCGAATATTAGCGATGCCGGTCAGCGTTGTCAAAGCCTGAATGTAGAAACGCGATCGTTTGCTGAAATATTCTTCATTTCGCCGTTTATTCAGACGCAACGGGTTGTTTTATACACTTTTCACGTTCCTGGCGTGGATATTTCCACAGCCATCGACCGGTGACCATTCGCCAGTAAAATAGCGCGGCGCGGACCGCCCAGTCGAAGAACATCCCCATCCAGACGCCGACCACTCCCCATCCTAATACGATCCCTAGGGTATAACCTGCTACAACACGGCAGCCCCACATACCCAGCATGGAAACCCACATAGCAAAACGTGCATCACGCGCTCCCTTAAAACCAGCGGGAAGGACCCAGGATGCTGCCCATATCGGCATAAATGCCGCATTGAGCCAAATCAGTATGACTATGACCTCTTTTACGTCCTGATCGTGGGTATAAAACGAGGCCATGACACCGGCAAACGGTGCAGTCAGCCAGGCGATGGCAGTTAAACCGATTGTGGATAACCAAAATACGTGTCGCAACTGAATTTCTGCCTGGGCAATCTGCCCATTACCCAGGCGTCTGCCGGTAATGATGGTGGATGCGGATCCTAATGCGTTTCCCGGCAGGTTAATCAGAGCCGCAATAGAAAATGCGATGAAGTTACCGGCAATAACGCTGGTACCCATACCCGAGACAAACATCTGAGTTAATAGCTTGCCACCGTTAAACAAAACGGATTCGATACTTGCAGGAATACCTATCCCCATCACCTCCCAGATAATGGCGAGATTTAACGGCTTAAAATAACTTTTCAGTGAAATACGCAGCGCTGGGTTAAAACCAATCATCAGCACCCATATAATGGCGATAGCACCAATGTAGCGGGAAATCGTTAACCCAAGACCTGCGCCTACAAATCCCAGCCCTTGCCAGGAAAAAATGCCGTAGATCAGGATGCTACTGATGATGATATTCAGTATATTCATGCCGCCGTTAATCAACAGCGGTATCTTGGTATTCCCGGCCCCACGCAGTGCTCCGCTACCGATCAATGCAATGGCTGCTGCCGGATAACTGAGCACCGTTAATTCCAGATAGGTCAGCGCCAGTGCCTTTACTTCGGGAGTCGCTTCACCGGCGACAACATTAATAATCTGCTCGCCAAAATAGTGAATCACCGCTGCCAGCACGATGGCAAAAATCGTCATGATTACCAGTGACTGTCTGGCGGCGGCTCTGGCCCGTCGGCGATCGCGTTTCCCAAGGCTAAAAGCAACGACCACCGTCGTGCCAAGATCGATAGCGGCGAAAAACGCCATGATAACCATATTGAAACTGTCGGCGAGTCCGACACCCGCCATTGCTTCCTTACCCAACCAGCTAACAAGGAAAGTACTCAGTACTCCCATCAATAATACGCAGGTATTTTCCAGAAAAATGGGAATGGCTAACGGAGTGATTTCACGCCAAAAGAGTACTTTGTAACTCTTGCGTTTGGCATACCAGGGCGTACAGGAAACGACCTGACGTAAGGCAGCGGACACGTTCAAAGTGGACCTTAATGAAGAAAGTTGAAACCTCATTTCAAATGATGAGGGAGAATCAAAAAAGCTGCAAAGTTTTTTCCATATAAAATGTCTGTAAATGCAACAAACTGTCGAGAGAAGCACCAATTGATACTCAATGAAGGAAATGGGGTTTGACAAAAGATTTTTCGCCGCTAAGATAAGCCTCCACAACGATTCCTCTGTAGTTCAGTCGGTAGAACGGCGGACTGTTAATCCGTATGTCACTGGTTCGAGTCCAGTCAGAGGAGCCATATTTAAGAAGCCTGCTTAGGAAACTAAGCAGGCTTTTTGTTTTTTTAGCGTTTACATTTCTCTGCCTGGGTAAGCGTTAACGTCAGCTTTAGTCCCCCGTATTTTGGCTATGAGTGCAAAATCCACCCGATGAGCAGGTGGAATTTTTGCCAGTATGAAATATTGTTTCAGTACTATGTCTGAGCAATAGCAACGGGAAATGGTTATAAGAGCAGCATAAGGAAAACTTTTTGCTTAAAAAATCGAGGGTTAAAGTTGAAAGAGCGTGAGTAACTCACTCATACTCTATACTCGCAGAGTAGCTCGGCGTAGCATGGCACAACGAAGGGCTCTTAATGAAAAAGGAAAACGTCGTGGCAGAAGAAACTATATTCAGCAAAATTATTCGTCGTGAAATCCCCTCAGATATCGTGTACCAGGACGAACTGGTCACAGCGTTTCGCGATATTGCACCTCAGGCGCCTACGCATATCCTGATTATTCCAAATGTCCTGATCCCAACCGTTAATGATGTTACGGCTGAACATGAGCAGGCGTTGGGGAGAATGATCACGGTCGCGGCGAAGATCGCTGAGCAGGAAGGCATTGCCGAAGATGGATATCGTTTGATCATGAATACCAACCGCCACGGGGGTCAGGAGGTGTATCACATTCATATGCATCTACTGGGTGGGCGTACTCTTGGTCCAATGCTTGCGCATAAAGGTCTTTAATAATGACCAGAGGATGCTTAGTGCTGTCACTGGGGGTGCTGTTACTGGCAGGCTGTCGTTCACATCCTGAAATTCCGGTGAGTGATGAACAGTCGCTGGTGATGGAATCAACGATACTGGCTGCAGGTATAACAGCAGAACAGCCTGCGTTAACCACGTCTGATATTCAGCCCTCTGCATCCTCACGACTCTATAACGAAAGACAAGAACCCGTTACCGTTCATTATCGGTTTTACTGGTATGACGCCAGAGGGCTGGAGATGCACCCTCTGGAAGCGCCACGCAGCGTCACTATCCCGGCACGTTCGTCGGTGACTCTGTACGGCAGCGCCAATTTTCTGGGGGCGCACAAGGTTAGACTTTATCTTTATTTGTAAGGGGTGAATCTTGATGATCAAAATGAATCGCTACGCATTGATTGCCGCGCTGGCGATATTTCTCTCTGGTTGTGTGGCGCAACGAGAGCCAGCGCCGGTAGATGAAGTCAAACCGGTGCCGGAGCAGCCCGAGCAACCGCAACAGCCGGTACCGGTTGTCCCAACGGTGCCAACCATACCGCAGCAGCCTGGTCCGATTGAACATGAGGATCAAACGGCGCAGCCGACGCCCCGGGAACGTCATTATGACTGGAATGGCGCAATGCAACCGATGGTGGCGAAAATGCTGCAGGCTGATGGCGTCAAAGCTGGAGGTGTCTTGCTGGTCGACAGCGTGAATAATCGCACCAATGGTTCTCTCAACTCTGGTGACGCAACCGAAACATTGCGTAATGCGCTGGCGAATAACGGCAAATTTACTCTGGTCTCGGCACAACAGTTGTCGCTGGCGAAGCAACAATTAGGTTTATCACCACACGACAGCCTGGGTACGCGCAGTAAAGCCATTGGTATTGCCCGTAATGTAGGAGCGCAGTATGTGCTGTATTCCAGCGCTTCCGGCAACGTCAATACGCCGGCACTGCAAATGCAATTAATGCTGGTACAAACTGGCGAGATAATCTGGTCAGGTAAAGGTGCTGTTCAGCAACAATAACAGACTGACGCGCGACGAGGTTTTGTCGCGCTATTTCCCGCAGTATCATCCCGTCGCGGGCAGCCAAAGCGGCTTGAGCGGCGGGAGCTGTATCATCGAAAATCATCCCCATCGTTTAGTGCTGCGCTGCCATCATGATCCTCACGCGCCCGAGTCCCATTTTTTACGGCACTATCATGCGCTGAAAAAACTGCCCGAAAGTCTTGCTCCCAAACCCCGTTTTTATACACAAGGGTGGATGGCAGTAGACTATTTTCACGGTAAGGTAGAATCCAGATTACCGGAAGCCGACGAACTTGCAGGCTTACTGTATCATCTTCACCAACAACCCCGTCTGGGCTGGCAAATCAGAGTGCTGCCATTACTTGAACAGTACTGGCAGTGTTGTGATCCGGCGCGCCGGACGCCTGGTTGGTTGCGCGTGCTAAAGCGGTTAAGAAAACAACGCGAACCTCGCCCGATACGTCTCGGGCCGTTACATATGGATGTCCACGGCGACAACATAGTGCGCACAGCGTCGGGGCTGCGGTTGATTGACTGGGAATATGCCGGAGACGGTGATATTGCGCTGGAGCTGGCTGCGGTGTGGACCGTTGATGAATCTCAGCACCGGCAACTGGTGAACGCCTATGCTCAGCATGCGCACATTGATCCGGATGCCCTCTGGCGGCAGGTCAGACAGTGGCAACCCTGGGTGATGGTGCTGAAGGCGGGGTGGTTCGAATATCGCTGGCAGCAAACCAGCGATCGACAATTTATCAGGCTGGCCGATGAAACCTGGCGGCAGCTAACAATGAAAGGATAAGGAGAGCAGTGTGGGTCCAGTAATGTTGGATGTCGAAGGGTATGAGCTGGACGCTGAAGAGCGTGAGATTCTGGCGCATCCGCTGGTGGGTGGGTTGATCCTCTTTACCCGAAATTACCACGACCCGGAACAGTTGCGTGAACTTGTTCGCCAAATCCGTGAGGCATCACGTAATCATCTGGTGGTGGCAGTGGATCAGGAAGGGGGGCGTGTACAGCGTTTTCGTGAAGGGTTTACCCGCCTGCCGGCGGCACAATCTTTTGCTGCACTGCACGGACTGGTAGAGGGAGGCAAGCTGGCTCAGGATGCCGGATGGCTCATGGCCAGCGAAATGATTGCGATGGACATCGACATCAGCTTTGCCCCCGTCCTGGATGTGGGCCATATTAGCGCGGCGATTGGCGAGCGTTCTTACCATGCCGATCCAATAAAGGCGCTGGCAATGGCAACCCGCTTTATTGATGGCATGCATGCCGCGGGCATGAAAACCACCGGTAAACATTTCCCCGGGCATGGGGCTGTGACGGCGGATTCGCACAAAGAGACACCAACCGATCCGCGACCGGAAGCGGAAATTCGCGCCAAAGACATGTCGGTGTTTAAGACGTTAATTACGGAAAATAAACTTGATGCCATTATGCCGGCACACGTGATCTATAGTGAAGTCGATCCGCGTCCGGCGAGTGGTTCCCCCCACTGGTTAAAAACGGTGCTGCGTCAGGAGCTTGGTTTTGATGGGGTGATCTTCTCCGACGATCTGTCGATGGAAGGCGCAGCTATCATGGGGAGCTACGCAGAGCGTGGGCAGGCATCGCTTGATGCAGGTTGCGATATGATCCTGGTCTGCAATAATCGTAAGGGAGCGGTCAGTGTGTTAGATAATCTGTCGCCGATCAATGCGGAACGTGTTACACGTTTGTATCATAAAGGTTCATTTTCGCGTCAGGAACTGATGGATTCGGCACGCTGGAAAACGATTAGCGCCCAGCTCAACCAGCTTCATGAGCGCTGGCAGGAAGAAAAAGCAGGTCATTAACGCACGTTTGGTGAGGATGCGATGATTATCTATTTACACGGTTTTGACTCTAACAGTCCGGGAAATCACGAGAAAGTGTTACAACTGCAGTTCATTGACCCGGATGTCAGACTGATCAGCTACAGTACACGGCATCCTAAGCATGATATGCAGCATCTGCTGAAAGAAGTGGACAAAATGTTGCAGCTTAATGTGGACGATCGCCCGTTGATTTGCGGCGTGGGGTTGGGTGGTTACTGGGCTGAACGAATTGGTTTTCTGTGTGATATTCGGCAGGTCGTGTTTAATCCCAACTTGTTTCCGTATGAGAATATGGAAGGGAAAATCGACAGGCCCGAAGAGTATGCGGACATCGCCACAAAATGCGTGACTAATTTCCGTGAAAAGAATCGCGATCGGTGCCTGGTTATCCTTTCACGCCATGATGAAGCACTGAACAGTCAACGCTCCTCTGAGGAGCTGCACCACTTCTATGAAATTGTATGGGATGAAGAACAAACCCATAAATTCAAAAATATCTCTCCTCATTTGCAGCGAATCAAAGCGTTCAAGACGTTAGGTTAGTCGCCGATTTACGTTGAACAAAGCCAGCCTTCGGGCTGGTTTTTTTGTTGTTAAAGCTAGGGTTGTCTATCTTTTCAGCATCAAAACTTGATACATATCAATTTTGGTATGACCAATGCACCGTTCGTGTTATTCTCAGTCTCGAAGAAGATTTTCATTATCGTAACTTGTTGTTAATTAAAGGCTATGTTAATAACTTTTAATTAACAATTGGTTAATAAATTTAAGGGGGTCACGTTGACTACACCATTAAAAAGAATCGTTATTGTCGGCGGTGGTGCTGGCGGACTGGAAATGGCGACTCAGCTGGGGAAAAAACTGGGGCGTAAGAAAAAGGCAAAAATCACGCTGGTAGACAGAAACCACAGCCATTTGTGGAAACCCTTACTGCACGAAGTGGCGACGGGATCCCTGGATGAAGGCGTTGATGCGCTGAGCTATCTGGCACATGCGCGTAACCACGGCTTCCAGTTTCAGCTTGGCTCGGTTGTAGATATCGATCGTGAAGCGAAGACCATCACTATTGCTGAGCTGCGCGATGAGAAGGGTGATCTACTGGTTCCTGAGCGTAAAGTGCCTTACGACACGTTGGTGATGGCGCTTGGCAGTACGTCCAACGATTTCAACACGCCGGGTGTCAAAGATAATTGCATCTTCCTCGATAACCCGCATCAGGCGCGTCGTTTCCACCAGGAAATGTTGAATCTGTTCCTGAAATACTCTGCGAATCTGGGCGCGAATGGCAAAGTGAATATCGCCATTGTGGGCGGTGGTGCAACAGGTGTGGAACTCTCCGCCGAGTTGCACAATGCGGTAAAACAACTGCATAGCTATGGGTACAAGGGACTGACTAACGAAGCGCTGAATGTGACTCTGGTGGAGGCCGGCGAAAGAATTCTGCCAGCATTGCCGCCGCGGATTTCCAGTGCTGCGCATAATGAACTGACCAAGCTGGGCGTGCGTGTATTGACTCAGACGATGGTGACCAGCGCTGATGAGGGCGGGTTACATACTAAAGATGGCGAGTACATTGAAGCCGATCTGATGGTGTGGGCGGCAGGTATCAAAGCACCAGACTTTATGAAAGACATTGGTGGTCTGGAAACTAACCGCATCAACCAACTGGTGGTGGAGCCTACTCTGCAAACCACACGCGATCCGGATGTTTATGCTATTGGTGACTGTGCTTCCTGCGCACGTCCGGAAGGTGGCTTTGTTCCACCGCGCGCTCAGGCTGCTCATCAGATGGCTTCCTGCGCGATGAACAATATTCTGGCGCAGATGAATGGCAAGCCGCTGAAAGCGTATCAATATAAAGACCACGGCTCTCTGGTTTCCCTCTCCAACTTCTCTACCGTGGGTAGCCTGATGGGGAACCTGACGCGCGGTTCGATGATGGTGGAAGGGCGTATTGCGCGCTTTGTGTATATCTCACTGTACCGTATGCACCAGATTGCGTTGCATGGTTACTTCAAAACCGGTCTGATGATGCTGGTTGGCAGTATTAACCGTGTGATTCGTCCGCGTCTGAAATTGCATTAAAATATCAAATAACCGGGCCACACAGTGGCCCGGTAGACGTTTTTCAGCTCCTGCCCTCCTACTATATTGCAACCTGGCCTTCCTTGAGATCCAATAGTGAACCTGACCGATGAGCCGCGCGAGTCGATGAGTCTCTCCACTGAAGTGCTAAGTATGTAGTTTGTATTCTGGCAGATACCGATCACCGGGTTAACCAATGTACCAACCGGAGTGGTAGTGGCTGCAGGTTTTTATTCGAACAGCATTATATGACATCCTGTTCTGCGTGATTCAGAACCGTCTGAATCACGCTGCTTTCGCGCTTACCCTCGCTATTTTCATCCCCATTCTGATTGGCATTCCTTACATCCTGTTGCAAAGTTGTTGCTAATAGCAAAAAAGGAGGATGTCCCGTGAATAAATCAATGTTGGCGGGTATAGGGATTGGCGTGGCGGCTGCGCTGGGCGTGGCGGCGGTAGCCAGTCTGAACGTTTTTGAACGTGGCCCACAATATGCACACGTCGTCTCTGCGACGCCGATAAAAGAAACGGTAAAAACGCCGCGTCAGGAGTGCCGTAACGTTACCGTTACCCATCGTAAACCTGTGCAGGATGAGAATCGTATTGCCGGTTCGGTACTGGGCGCTGTTGCGGGTGGTGTTATCGGTCATCAGTTTGGTGGTGGACGAGGTAAAGACATTGCGACCGTCGCTGGTGCTTTAGGTGGCGGTTATGCTGGTAACCAGATCCAGGGTTCAATGCAGGAAAACGATACATACACCACCACACAGCAACGTTGTAAAACGGTGTATGACAAGTCGGAAAAAATGCTTGGTTACGACGTAACGTACAAAATTGGCGATCAGCAGGGCAAAATCCGGATGGATAAAGATCCTGGTTCGCAAATTCCACTGGATAACAATGGCCAGTTGGTTCTGAATAACAAAGCGTAAAAAAGCTTTACTCTGCACATCAATTAGCCCCCCAATCGCTCAGGCTGGGGGGCTTTTTTTATCAGAAGGTTAAGGCATAGTTCAGACCAAAGGTGCGACCGCGGCCTTTGTATTCATAGAGTGAAGGGCTACCGTAGGTTGGGCTGTAAAGTAACGGTGCACGTTGTCCCCAAAGTGTGGTGTACTCTTCATTCAGCAGGTTTTCAACGCTGAAGGTCAGTTTACCCAGCGGGAGCTGATAGCTGCCTATGAAATCCATGGTGTTATACCCGTCCAGCTTGTTGCCGCTGGCGTCGCTCAGGTCAAATGTCTGCTGACTCTGTATACGTAACGACCACGGTTCAGGCGCCCAGCCGACCCAGGCGGTTGCTTTTGATGGCGAGGCCAGTGTGACGTCCCACTTCTGCCATTTACCGTTCTGTTTGACTTCCGATTTGATGATGTTGAAGTTACTTCCCAGGCTCCAGTCAGTGTCAGCAATGAAATAATCCACGGCACCTTCGAGGCCATATATCCGGCGATCGTCTGGTTGCACATTAATGGTCATATCGCTGCGGTTAATGACAATCGACTTATCCGAGGTAGAGTAGTAGGCCGCCAGTTGAGTGCGCAGGCTATCACCGGTGTAGCGCCAACCCAGTTCAAAAGAGTTTACCTTTATGCCTTCCAGCCGAGAATCTGCCACATTGACACTACGCTGGAGTTGATAATGGTCACCGACAAGTGAGTAAGTACCGTTCCCGTAGTATTTCCCCGGATCGGGAAGCTCCACACCCTGAGAGAAATTAAACCATGTCTGCTGACGGTCAGTCAGATGTGCAAGAATGCCCGCATTAAACAGGAAATTATCGTAATCAGTTTTCCCGCCAGGAATCACATCTGCAGAGTGTGCCAGCCCATTAGCAATCCCTTGTTGCTGCGCATAGCCGACAAAATCATCAACCCGGTTTTCGGTCCATTGATAGCGAACGCCGGCACTTAACGTGAAGATGTCGTTTATGTCATAGCTGTTTTGCAGGAAAGGCGCGAAGTTGGTAATGCTGTAACCAGGATAACGCCCGGTGGTATAGGCGGTGCGGTTATCCATGCCGCCAGAGGGCAGGGACCAGGCAAGATCAAAGAATTTCTGGTTGGAGTCGAAGGTTTCATGGTCCGCATCGATACCCCATGTCAGCTCCCAGTTCTCCATCAGTTGGCTATTAAGGGTAATTTTTGCGCCAAATTGATCGGTATCCTGCTGTGATGCGGAGAAACTGGTGACTTTGCCTTTGCTCAGTGTAGGGAAGGGGTAGAATGTCAGAGATTCATCACGGTAGTAAACCTGACTGACCAAATTCTGGCCGAAGAAGTCAGCATCGGAATATTGCAGGCTGATAAGATGACGCTCCGTGCCGGGAATGCGATCGGAACTCAGACCGCTGCTGGTGTAGGCTTTCCCCGTTCCCGTCACCGCCGACATATTCTCGCCCAGATATAATCCGTAATCATCATCCCCCTGGCTTTTATAGTACTGGGTAACCAGTTGTAGTTGACGGTTGTCATCAATCTCTATTGTGCCGGTGCCCATGATGTCGAGACGATCGGAATGCTGCAGGCCGGTTTGAGTGTTATCCAGCATTAAGGCATCGTTGTTGCCGTCATACCAGCCGCCAAATCGTTGATAAGCGACGGACATGCGTCCGGAAGCGTGATCGGTTCCTCCGCTGACAGCTGCGGCGACACGTTCGTCATGATCGTTACTGTTGTTGAAGCCGCTTTTGCTTCCCAGTTCGAGTTCAACTTCGCGTTCTGGCTGGCCTTTTTTGGTGACAATATTGATCAATCCACCGGTACTTCCACCGCCATACAACGATGTTGCACCAGAGATAACCTCGATATGCGCAATATTAAAGGGGTCAATGGAATCCAGTTGGCGGCTGTCGGTACGGGAGGAGTTCAGGCGAACACCGTCAATCAACACAACGATGGCGCGTCCACGCATGTTCATCCCGTAGTTCGTCCGTCCCTGACTGCTGACGTCAATTCCAGGGATTAACTGAGCCAGCACATCTTTGAACTCTTTACCACCCTGAACCTGCTGTTCAATCTCGCTGCCTTCAATGACCCAGGTGGTTTGCGCCATTTCAGCCACAGTTCGCTGGCTACGGTTGGCGCTGACGATGAGATTTTCTTCTTCATTCTGTGCCGCCATTACCGGCAGGGTTAAAGATAATAAGATTGGATTGAGCACCCAAAGACGCTTATTCATTCGCATTCCTTTTAAAAAAGAGTCGGTCTGTTTTTTTTATTGCGGCGTAGAAACCGATAGTTACATTGGGAAATGGATGTTAAAACAAATGCGAATATTGCTGATATTGATTGTGATTATCAATTGTTTTTACAAAAATGTAGCATTAAAGTTATGAAAACAATGATAAAAGTAGGGTGATTCAGAGGGGATCGGGAGCGAGATAAACTCCCGATAATCTTAGAAATGAAAAGTTGTCACGGTAAAGCATTACTCTTTGAGTAATTCAGGCCACAGCCGCAAGGTTGTATGGGTTATCTGCATCAGTTTTTCGAACGTTGCGCCTTCACGGGCACTGATCGACATCCCTTGTAAAATACAGTTCAGAAATTCGGCCAGTTTCTGCGGATCGCAGTGGGCAGGAATTTCACCATGTTCCTGGCGTTGGCAAAGAAACCGGGCAAGCGTCTGTTCCTGCATAGCGTGGCGGGTTTTAACCGTGTGTGCAATGTCACGGGAGGAGGCAGCAAGCGTTGCGGAGGTATTAATCATAAAACATCCCGCAGGTGTGTCCTTGCTGGTGAAACAGGTGGCTATGGCGGTGAAATAGTCTTCCAGTGCAGACTCAAGACTTTTTTCTTCGCAAAAAAGCTGAGCTTCATGTTTTGCCGCAAAACGGCTGATGTAGCGGTCCAGCACGGCGCGAAATAATCCTTCTTTATTGGTAAATTCCGCATACAGCGTGGGCGCTTTAGCACCGGTTGCTTCCACGAGATCGGAGAGCGATGTCGCTTCATACCCGTGCTGCCAGAAGAGTGTCATGGCCTTATCAAGCGCGGCTTCCCTGTCGAACACTTTTGGTCGGCCACGGCTTTTCTTTGTACAACTCGTTGTTTCAGTTGTCATGGTGCCGTCGTACCTGATTGGGTTTGTTGAATAACCATTATAAAAATATTCGACCACACTCTCCAGCAGATTCACGATAAAAATAATTCATGGCTATTAGTATGAAAGATAAGGCCTTTATGATTTGTATAACGATCATTATAAAAAATTGTTGACGTGTGACCTGGATCACATCTATGATTTACCTATCGATCGTTAAGTTAATCTTTGCGGCGCACATTCATCTGCTAAAGGTCACAATTATGAAAAACGTACAAACACTCCTTCTTGCTACCGTTCTGAGCTCACTTTCATTCGCCAGCTTTGCTGCTGTTGAGGTTCAGGCAACGCCTGCAGACCAACAGAAAGTTGGGACTATTTCTGCTAATGCAGGTACCAACTTAGGTTCTCTGGAAGATCAACTGGCACAGAAAGCGGATGAAATGGGCGCGAAGTCGTTCCGCATTACTTCCGTTACCGGTCCTAACACCCTCCACGGGACTGCGGTTATTTATAAATAAGTTTTAACCCATCGTAATGCCACTGCGATTTAAATAAAAAACCCCGCTGAACAACGTCCAGCGGGGTTTTTTCATGGGTTGTGTTTTACAGTGTCTGCTGAGTAACGCCGTGATGGCGTGTCACGTCGACCGGCATCCCTGAGCGTAGTTCCATCGCATGCTCCATGACGGTCTGGTCCGTTTGCACTGCATTTTTAAAGTTCTGCATTGACGTATTCAGTACGATCGGCAGTACCTGCGGGTCGTCATCTATATTTTTCGACAGCGGTTGGTGCACTTCAACCAGACGCATACCGTTTGGTTCAACAGACGCTTTAATTGGCGTGTTAATGATATTGACCTTTGTTCCAGGAGTTACCTGGCGGAATAAGGTCTCAATATCGCCATCGCGCAGGCGAATACAACCAGAGCTGACACGCATACCGATACCAAAATCAGCGTTTGTGCCATGCAGCAGATAAACACCACCGTATGCCGCTAAGCGAATGGCATGGTGGCCCATGGGGTTGTCCGGGCCAGCAGGTACCACAGCCGGTAGGTCGATCCCCTGCGCTTTATAACGTGCGCGAATATTAGTGGTTGGCGTCCAGGTTGGGTTGGCTCGTTTATCTGAAATGGTGGTAACCATTGTTGGTGTCAGTGTGTCTCCGCCCAACTGACCGATGCCAATGGGATACACGGTCACCGAATTTTTACCCGGATGATAGTAATAAAGACGCAGCTCAGCGAGGTTAATCACAATGCCTTCGCGTGGTGCATCCGGCAGCAAGGTCTGCAACGGAATAGTCAGCACACTGCCTGCCCGAGGTACGAAAGGATCAACGCCAGGATTCGCCTGTAGCAGAGCTAAAAAACCAACGTTGTATTTTTTCGCAATAGCTTCCAGTGAACCGCCATTATTTTCGACAACGTGAACGGCGTTTTTACCAACCACCTTGCTTCCGGGAGGAGGTAGCGGCCAGGTATTTGCCTGAGCCGGAAGGGCCAAAACCATGGTTGCGGCGAGCGTAACAAATGTGAACCAGCGAGAGATAGATATATTGTTTAACATCACCATAAATCCATTGTTTTTACGTGGTTATTGTTATGTAAAAGTAAACAGGAATTATGGCGGTTTGCTCTGTCGGGAAGTGCAGGGAAGTGCAAAGAGTTTGTAAATACCGGGTCGGGTGAGCGTTGTTCTCACCCGACCCGCCGTTTACGCTACCGCGTTCTCTTCAAGCTGGCGCATAAACTGACGCACCCATTCGATGCGTTTTTTTCGCTCGCTCAGTTCCTGCATGAATTTCAGACGGGTAGGGCCATCCAGACGGAAATGTTGCGGCTGTTTTTGCAATAGTCCAATCAACCAGACCGGGTTGACGTGGTTTTTCTCTGCAAACTCAATCGTGCCACCTTTTTCATTTCCCTCGAGCTTTCTGATACCCAGTTTCTGTGCCTGCTGGCGTAAACGGGCGACATCCAGCAATGTCCTGGCCGGATCGGGCAGCAGACCGAAACGGTCGATCAGCTCGACCTTGATCTCTTCCAGCTCATTTTCGTTCTTCGCACTGGCGATGCGTTTATAGAACGACAGTCGTGTATTAACATCGGGAATGTAGTCATCCGGTAGCAGCGACGGTACCCGTAATTCCACTTCAGTTTGCTGACTGGTGAGATCTTCCAGCGACGGTTCCCGGCCTTCTTTCAGAGCATCGACAGCGTTTTCCAGTAGTTCCATGTACAGCGAGAAGCCGATGGTTTCCATTGAGCCACTCTGGTCTTCACCCAGCAGTTCACCCGCACCGCGAATTTCGAGGTCGTGAGTTGCCAGCGCAAATCCGGCACCCAGATCTTCCAGCGAGGCGATAGCTTCAAGGCGTTTTTGGGCATCAGTCGTCATTGCTTTCGGATGCGGTGTCAACAGCCAGGCGTAAGCCTGGTGGTGCGAACGCCCGACGCGACCGCGTAACTGGTGTAACTGTGCCAGCCCAAAATGGTCTGCGCGCTCGATAATAATGGTGTTGGCGGTTGGGATGTCGATTCCGGTTTCAATAATGGTGGTGCACACCAGCACGTTAAAGCGCTGGTGGTGGAAATCGTTCATCACGCGTTCCAGTTCCCGCTCGCGCATTTGTCCGTGTCCAATGGCAATGCGCGCTTCAGGCACCAGCTCCGCCAGCCGATCGGCAGTTTTCTGGATATTCTCGACATCGTTGAACAAATAATAGACCTGACCACCGCGCAGAACCTCACGCAGGATTGCTTCACGCACCACCAGATTGTCGTACTCACGAACAAAGGTTTTAACCGCCAGGCGACGGGCAGGAGGTGTAGCGATAATCGACAGATCGCGCATGCCGCTCATTGCCATATTGAGGGTTCGCGGGATGGGGGTTGCCGTCAGCGTCAGAATATCTACGTCAGCGCGCATCGCTTTAATGCGCTCTTTATGTCGTACGCCGAACCGGTGCTCTTCATCGACGATAAGCAGGCCCAAATCTTTTAGCTTCACATCACTTTGCAGCAGTTTGTGAGTACCAATCAGGATATCGATTTTCCCCTCAGCGACCTGTTCGAGAATTTGCGCCTGCTCTTTGGCACTGCGGAAACGGGATAGCATCTCAATGCGTACTGGCCAGTTGGCAAAGCGGTCGCGGAAGTTGTCAAAGTGCTGCTGGGCGAGCAGGGTGGTCGGTACCAGCACGGCGACCTGTTTGTGGTTCTCTACGGCAAGGAATGCAGCACGCATCGCCACTTCGGTTTTACCAAAGCCCACATCGCCACAGACCAGTCTGTCCATTGCCAGTGGCTGACACATGTCGCTGAGTACAGCGTTAATGGCCTGGGCCTGATCCGGTGTGGTCTCAAACGGGAAGCTGTCACAGAACAACTGATACTGTTCACGATCATGCTTAAAGGCAAAACCTTCTTTTGCGGCGCGTTGGGCGTAGATATCCAGCAGTTCTGCTGCGACATCGCGAACTTTCTCGGCGGCTTTCTGACGGGCACGCGACCAGGCATCGCCGCCAAGTTTATGCAGTGGCGCATTCTCTTCCGCACCACCGGCGTAGCGGCTAATAAGATGTAACGACGACACCGGCACATACAGTTTGGCGTCATTGGCGTAGGTGAGCATCAGATACTCACCAGTGATACCGCCGGCTTCCAGGGTGGTCATACCGGCATAGCGTCCCACGCCGTGTTCAAGATGCACCACCGGCTGACCTGGGTGCAGTTCAGCGAGGTTACGGATTAATGTGTCCGGGTTGATGGTGCGGCGCGAGTCCTGACGGCGACGCGCCACTCGCTCACCGAGAAGATCGCTTTCGCAGATCAGCGCCAGATTCCGGTTGCTGTCGATGAACCCGTGTTCCGCTGAGCCAATCATCAGATAGCGACCGGCATCGACCGCTTCATCGAGGCGTAAAATACGTTTTGGAGCAATCTTGATGCGGGCGAGAAGGTCGCCAAGCGCTTCACGGCGTCCTTCACTTTCAACCGAGAAAATCACCGGGCCATCAAATGATTCGAGAAATTTACGTAACGCATCCAGTGGTGCTTTTTGCTGCGCTTGTACCGCCAGGTCCGGGAGCTTCTTGAATCCCAGGTTGGTATTTGCAGCTTTTTTCGGCAGGCTCTCAGTTTTGAGCTGAACGCGTGGCCAGCGTTTAAGCTCAGAGAACAGCTCATCCACGCGTAACCACAATGATTCCGGCGGCAGAAGAGGGCGCATCGGATCGACGCCCCGGTTTTCGAAGCGCGATAGCGTATCGACCTGAAAGCGTTCTGCGCTGGTCTCTAAATCGCCAGTATTCACCAGCAGCGTATTTGCGGGGAAGTAGCTGAAAAGCGGCGGCAGCGGTTCGCTGAAAAACAGCGGCTGCCAGTATTCGATCCCGGCAGGCAGCGTGCCTTTACTGACCTGCTGGTAAATATGCTCCGCGTCGCGTTTAACTTCAAAAGTATCGCGCCACTGGCTACGGAACAGCTCGATGGCCGTTTTATCCGTAGGGAATTCGTGTGCGGGTAATAAGTTAATAGCGTCGACTTCTTCCAGTGTGCGTTGAGTATCTGTATCAAACAGACGCAAACTGTCAATTTCATCATCAAAGAAATCAAGGCGGTAAGGCAGTTCACTGCCCATCGGAAACAGGTCCAGTAACGCGCCGCGTGTGGCATATTCGCCGTGTTCCATGACCTGGTCAACGTGGCGATAACCGGCGCTGTCCAGTTGCTCACGCAGGGCATCGCGCGACAGGCGTTGGCCTTTTTTCATCACCAGTGCATGGCCGTGCAGATAGCTGTGTGGGCACACGCGCTGCATCAGAGTGTTTACCGGCACAATCAGTACACCGCGCTGCATGGAAGGCAGTTGATACAATGTAGAGAGCCGTGAGGAGATGATTTCCTGATGAGGGGAAAAACTGTCGTATGGGAGTGTTTCCCAGTCTGCAAGGTTCATCACCATCTGGTCGGTGAACTGACGAATTTCATCATGCAGGCGCAGGGCATTTTGCATGTCCGGCGCGATGAGCACCACCGGACCAGCGTGGTGCTCGGCGATTTCTGCCACCAGCGTAGCGCAGGCGGCACCGGTAAGTTCACCTAACTGGCGCTGATCGCCAGCTTTCGCTGGGAGCGTATAACGATGTTGTTCAGGCATAACGGTTGTCAGGATCTCGTTTAGATATACGTCTGATAAGCAATGTTCTTTATTATCCGTGATCGTTTCTCATAAGCAAATTGAATCGCCCCCAAATGGGGGCAAAAAACGGTGAGGTTAGCGGGTGACGGTCGCCAAAGTCGGCGGGGAAAAAAGCAGATCGGCCACGGCTTTCTGCGAAAACTTTCGCACTATAAGTCCGGCGAGGGTGCACATTAACAAACTGGCAAACGGATAAATGAGTAACACAGCCAGTTCCACTTTTGCAGGCCATGCGGCGTGATTCAGTTTGGGGATTAGCGTTAAGCTGAACGCCTCGACCAGGATACGGTGCGTGGTGTAGATAGCGATGGTGTTCGCGCCAATCACACTTAATAGACTGTTGGCCCGCATGCCAAAGCGTTGCTCGAACTGATAAAACATTTTCATAATAAGCACAATGGAGAGCAGTGACAGTAGCAGCGAAACATTTGCCAGCCAGGCCATGACGGACAGTAAGGCGGTAAATGTAAATATCAGAGCGTGGCGTCCCAGGGGAACTTCTTTAATCCACGCCATCAGCGTTGCGCCAGACCAGGCACCGAGGCCGTAATACGGCAGATTGCGTAATACGCTGTTCATTCCCCACCACGGCGTTGGGAAGAAGTTTATCGCTATACTGAGCAACATCAACAGCGGCAGCAGCGGAAATGCCCAGCGGTTGAAAGTTTTACACAGGATAAAGTAGACCACCAGTGCGTACAGATACCACAGGCTGGTGCTGGCAGTAAGCATGCCACGCGTAAAGTCACGCGCGGAATCGGCATAAGCGGCATTGGCTGCATGGGCCAGGTCGCGTTCCGGGGCCAGCCAGCCATTGAGCGTCGTTAATGCCAGCCATTGCACTATTCCCCACAGTACCAGTACCCAGACAATATTCCAGATCCGCTTATCCACACAGGTGGTCCAGGAGACGCTGTCGATATAACGACGAATGAGATAACCCGAAATAAAGAAAAATACTGGCATCCGAAACGGTGCCAGATACAAGTTGAGGTAAATCCAGCTTTTGGCCAGCATTTCTGCAAGAGGATGCTGAAAAGTGGTGAGATGAGGGTAAAAGGTAATAACTGAGTGGTAAATAACCACCAGACATATACATAACCCTTTGATTTGATTAATCCATAATTCTTTTTGGTTCATTGCGACGGCGTATCCATATTGAGTGAGATAGTCTGTCATCCTGCGGATACAGGGGAACGCTGTAATGCGTAACCGTCTGCTTTTTATTTTTTTCAGATTAAGATCAGGGACAAAGAACGATGCGAGGAGAGATAACTATAGTGAATTGATTTGTTTATGCTTTTCAGATTAAAGCTGACGAACACTTACGGTTCAGTCATTTACCCATTCCGCTTTCGCTTATATACTCGTGGCTTTGCTACAGCAACCAGACGGATTTCATGTATCAACCTGTCGCTCTATTCATCGGCCTGCGTTATATGCGTGGGCGTGCAGCTGATCGCTTCGGTCGCTTCGTTTCCTGGCTCTCAACCATAGGCATTACTCTCGGGGTAATGGCACTGGTCACGGTATTGTCGGTAATGAACGGTTTCGAGCGCGAGCTGCAAAATAACATTCTTGGTCTGATGCCTCAGGCCATTCTCTCTTCTGAACAGGGCTCCGTTAACCCGCAACTGCTGCCTGAAAAAGCCGTGGTATTGAATGGCGTCAATCGTGTTGCACCGCTGACGACGGGAGATGTCGTCCTGCAAAGTGCGCGCAGCGTTGCTGTTGGCGTTATGCTGGGCATCGACCCGGCGCAAAAAGATCCGCTGACGCCGTATCTGGTCAATGTGAAGCAAACAGATCTCGCACCGGGCAAGTATAATGTCATCCTCGGTGAACAGCTTGCCGGGCAGTTGGGCGTGAACCGGGGTGATCAAATCCGCGTTATGGTGCCGTCAGCCAGCCAGTTCACGCCAATGGGACGTCTGCCAAGTCAACGTTTGTTCAATGTGATTGGCACTTTTGCCGCCAACAGCGAAGTCGATGGCTACCAGATGCTGACCAATATCCAGGACGCATCACGTCTGATGCGCTATCCAGCGGGCAATATCACAGGCTGGCGTCTGTGGCTGAACGAGCCATTGAAGGTCGATACACTGAGTCAGCAAACGCTGCCGCAGGGGACTAAGTGGCAGGACTGGCGTGAGCGCAAAGGCGAGCTGTTCCAGGCTGTGCGGATGGAAAAAAACATGATGGGACTGCTGTTGAGCCTGATCGTGGCTGTCGCGGCGTTCAATATTATTACTTCGCTGGGCCTGATGGTGATGGAGAAGCAAGGGGAAGTGGCAATTTTACAAACCCAGGGGCTAACGCCGCGACAAATAATGATGGTGTTTATGGTTCAGGGGGCCAGCGCAGGTATTATTGGCGCGCTGCTGGGCGCTGTGCTGGGAGCGTTGCTTGCCAGCCAGTTGAATAACCTGATGCCAATTATCGGGACGCTCCTGGATGGCGCAGCGTTGCCGGTCGCTATTGAACCACTACAGGTTATCGTCATTGCGCTGGTGGCAATGGCCATCGCGCTGCTGTCTACGCTTTATCCTTCCTGGCGCGCTGCCGCCACTCAACCCGCTGAGGCTTTACGTTATGAATAAGATCCTGTTGCAATGCGACAACCTGTGCAAACGCTATCAGGAAGGCTCCGTACAAACTGATGTGTTGCACGATGTCAGTTTTTGCGTCGGCGAGGGTGAAATGATGGCGATTGTCGGCAGCTCAGGCTCCGGCAAAAGTACCTTGCTGCATCTGCTGGGTGGCTTGGATACGCCGACGTCAGGCGATGTGATTTTTAGCGGCCAGCCAATGAGCAAACTTTCGTCTGCGGCAAAAGCGGAGTTACGTAATCAGAAGCTCGGTTTTATTTACCAGTTCCACCATCTGTTACCGGATTTTACCGCGCTGGAAAACGTGGCGATGCCTTTGTTAATCGGTAAGAAAAAACCGGCTGAAATTACCGAGCGTGCGCGCGATATGCTGAAAGCGGTTGGGCTGGATCACCGTGCCAGCCACCGTCCTTCTGAACTTTCGGGCGGCGAGCGCCAGCGTGTGGCTATTGCTCGCGCATTGGTGAATAACCCGCGTCTGGTCCTCGCGGATGAGCCGACGGGTAACCTTGATGCGCGCAACGCGGACAGTATTTTCGAGCTTCTGGGAGAACTGAATCGTTCTCAGGGCACGGCATTTCTGGTGGTGACGCACGATCTGCAACTGGCGAAGCGAATGAGTCGTCAGCTTGAAATGCGCGATGGTCGTCTGACGGCTGAACTGAGCCTGATGGGAGCAGAGTAATGGCTTCGCCTTTATCGTTATTGATTGGGCTGCGCTTTAGCCGTGGTCGGCGGCGCGGTGGCATGGTCTCGCTGATTTCCGTTATTTCTACCATTGGTATCGCATTAGGTGTAGCGGTATTGATCGTTGGTTTGAGCGCCATGAACGGCTTTGAGCGCGAGCTGAATAACCGCATTCTGGCGGTTGTTCCGCACGGTGAGATTGAAGCGGTTAATCAGCCATGGAACAACTGGCGGGAAGCACTGGACAACGTGCAGAAAGTGCCGGGTATTGCGGCAGCAGCACCCTACATCAACTTTACCGGACTGGTGGAGAGTGGGGCGAATTTACGCGCCGTACAAGTGAAAGGTGTTGACCCCAAACAGGAACAGCGTCTGAGTGCGCTGCCTTCGTTTGTGCAAAACCACGCCTGGGACAATTTCAAAGCCGGTGAGCAACAGGTCATTATTGGCAAAGGTATTGCCGATGCGTTGAAGGTGAAACAGGGTGACTGGGTGTCGATTATGATCCCTAACGCCAGTGCCGATCACAAGTTACAGCAACCTAAGCGCGTGCGATTACATGTCACAGGCATTCTGCAACTGAGTGGTCAGCTCGATCACAGCTTCGCTATGATCCCAATGGAAGATGCGCAGCAGTATCTGGATATGGGATCCAGCGTTTCTGGGATCGCCCTCAAGGTTAACGATGTATTTAATGCCAATAAACTGGTCAGAGATGCCGGTGAAGTAACCAATAACTATGTCTACATTAAGAGTTGGATTGGCACCTACGGCTATATGTATCGCGACATACAGATGATCCGCGCCATTATGTATCTGGCAATGGTACTGGTGATAGGCGTCGCCTGTTTTAATATCGTTTCGACGTTAGTGATGGCGGTAAAAGACAAGAGTGGCGATATTGCGGTATTAAGAACGCTGGGCGCTAAAGATGGATTGATTCGCGCCATTTTTGTCTGGTATGGATTGTTGGCGGGTCTGTTTGGTAGCCTGACAGGCGTCGTTATCGGGGTTGTTGTCTCGCTGCAGCTGACGCCGATTATTAACGGGATTGAAGCAATTATCGGTCATCAGTTCCTCTCTGGTGATATCTATTTTATTGACTTCCTGCCATCCGAATTACACTGGCTGGATGTTATTTACGTGCTGGTTACAGCATTATTGCTGAGTCTTTTAGCGAGTTGGTATCCGGCGCGGCGCGCCAGTAATATTGATCCTGCGAGAGTACTTAGCGGCCAGTAAAAATAATAAGGAGCGGTGATGTATTACGGATTTGACATCGGCGGGACTAAAATTGCGCTAGGCGTGTTTGATAACCAACGTCGTTTGCAGTGGGAAATTCGTGTCCCTACGCCACGCGACAGCTATGAGGCTTTCCTGGATGCAGTTTGTAATCTGGTGACGGAAGCCGATCAGCGATTTGGTGTCAAAGGTTCGGTGGGTATTGGTATCCCCGGTATGCCGGAAACTGAAGACGGTACGCTGTACGCGGCTAACGTTCCTGCCGCCAGTGGCAAACCGCTCCGCGCCGACCTCAGTGCTCGGCTGGATCGTGATGTTCGCCTGGATAATGATGCCAACTGTTTTGCACTCTCCGAAGCCTGGGACGATGAGTTCACCCAGTATCCCTTAGTGATGGGATTAATCCTCGGCACGGGTGTTGGTGGAGGCCTGATCCTTAATGGGAAATCCATCACCGGACGCAGTTATATCACCGGTGAGTTCGGTCATATCCGTTTACCAGTAGATGCGCTGACGCTGATGGGGTTTGACTTCCCGTTGCGTCGCTGTGGTTGTGGTCAACTGGGATGTATCGAGAGCTATCTATCCGGTGGCGGATTTGCGTGGCTGTATCAGCATTACTACCATCAATCGCTGGATGCCCGCGAAATTATCTCGCTCTGGGAGCAGGGTGATGAGCATGCGCGCGCGCACGTCGAACGCTATCTGGATTTGCTGGCGGTTTGCCTGGGGAATATCCTGACTATCGTCGATCCTGATTTAGTGGTGATTGGTGGTGGTTTGTCGAATTTTACCGCGATAACAACGCAACTGGCAGACCGACTGCCACGCCATCTGCTGCCGGTTGCCCGTGTGCCACGTATTGAACGGGCACGACACGGTGATGCGGGTGGGATGCGCGGGGCCGCTTTCCTACATCTTACCGATTAATACAAAGAGGTTGTTATGCTGTCGCGTCGGGGTCATCGGTTAAGCCGTTTTCGTAAAAATAAACGCCATATGCGCGATCGCCTGCGTCAACGGATCTTTTTCAGAGACGGAGTGGTGCCTGAATTGATGGAAAAACCAAGAGTATTAGTCCTGACGGGAGCGGGGATTTCTGCCGAGTCAGGTATTCGTACCTTCCGCGCTGCGGATGGCCTTTGGGAAGAACATCGGGTTGAGGATGTTGCGACCCCGGAAGGATTTAGTCGTAATCCAGGGCTTGTTCAGTCGTTTTATAACGCTCGCCGCCAACAACTTCAGCAGCCCGAGATCCAACCAAATGCTGCGCATATCGCGCTGGCGAAACTCGAAGAAGAGCTTGGCGACCGTTTTTTGCTGGTGACGCAGAACATCGATAATCTGCATGAACGTGCGGGTAGCCGGAATGTTATCCATATGCATGGCGAGCTGCTCAAGGTACGCTGTTCGCAAAGCGGGCAGATTTTAGACTGGACGGAGGATGTCACTCCGGAAGATAAATGTCATTGCTGCCAGTTTCCGGCACAGCTTCGCCCGCATGTCGTGTGGTTTGGTGAAATGCCTCTGGGTATGGATGAAATCTATATGGCGCTGGCAATGGCGGATGTTTTCATTGCCATTGGCACATCGGGCCATGTCTATCCGGCTGCGGGTTTTGTGCACGAAGCCCGACTGCATGGGGCTCATACGGTGGAGTTAAATCTTGAACCGAGCCAGGTGGGAAGCGAGTTTGAAGAGAAGTATTACGGTCCGGCAAGTCAGGTAGTACCTGAGTTTGTTGAGAAGTTACTGAAAGGACTGTAAGCGTCTTTTGTGCCAAAGCCCTTACCGGCAACGTTCTTTAAGCCTGTACAAGCTGGCGGCTCTCGCGCAGAGCCGCCAGAATCAAAAATCCTGTAATGTAAAAACAGCAGATCAGTGCCAACACGCTCAGCCATATGGGCAGTCGGGTAATGTAAACCAGGCTGCACGAGATAATCACTAAAATAATCCCGGTGTACATAGGGTGCGCAATCCAGGCAAAAATGCCGCGTGTAACTCGTTTAGCGTTGGGTAAATAATATCCTGTCCAGGTGTGGCTGCCGCCAAGATCCCATTTCCCCTTGATAACCAGCGCGTTACCGATGATCGCTATCGCCAGGTACCCCCAGTCCGCTGGATTAATCTGATGATCAAAAAACAGACTGTAGCCAAAAGCCAGAATCGGCAGTAAGAAGGTCAGGCGCAATAGTCGGGTTGCTGCTATCGGCAGCAAAGGACGAGCGCCAGCCGGTTGAGGGCGAGGGAGAATAAAAAGAGTGAAAACAATGAGGTTAACCAGCTCAAGTAGCATCCATAGCGTTGCCATTGGGAGCCTCACAGCAGAGTCGGAATAGAGTAAGCGTAGCTGGTGGCGGGGGTAAATAAATCAGTCGAAAGACGTAATCAACTTCGGGGATTGCAGCTAGCAACCCGGCGTTGCCATGTTTCGCCGGGTTGCAAGAGTATTAGCGTCCTGCTTTCAGCTTCTGATAATACTCTTCATAAATAGCGCTGGCTGAACCGACATCGTTTTGCCATTCGCCTTTGCTGATAGTTTCCGCGTCAGGGTAGAGCGTTTTATCATTCGCCACGGCCGGGCTTAGCAGCTTACGCGCCGCCAGGTTAGGTGTTGGATAACCGATGGTTTCTGCTACTTCTTTCGCCACATCCGGGCGCAGCAGGAAATTAATCAGTTTCAGCGCACCTTCTTTATTTTTGGCGTTCGCCGGAATAGACAAGCTGTCCATCCAGAAAATACCTCCTTCTTTCGGCCACACGACTTCCAGTGGTGTGCCAGCCTGACGCGCGACAAATGCGGATCCGTTCCACACCATGCCCAGGTTCACTTCACCTTCCATATAGGGGTTCGCCGGGTTATCGGAGTTAAATGCGGCTACGTTGGGCATTAGCTTTTTCAACTCGTTATAGGCGGCTTCAATCTCTTTCGGATCGGTGGTATTGCCGGAATAGCCCAGTTTACGTAGTGCCATCTGGAATACTTCACGGGCATCATCAGTTAACAGCAGACTGCCTTTGTATTCAGGTTTCCACAGGTCTGCCCAGCTGGTTACGGTTTTCGGATCAATGGCATCACTATTGACGCCAATCGCCGTTGCCCCCCAGATGTACGGAATTGAGTAGTCATTGTTCGGGTCAAACGGCTTGTTGAGCATTTCCGGATCGAGGTTGTTGAAGTTGGTTAACTTCGACTTGTCAATTTTCTGGATCATGCCCTCTTTGCGCATCTTATCCACGTAATAGGTGGAAGGTACCACCAGGTCGTAGGCGCCTTCTTTATAGGTTTTGAGCTTGGCATACATGGTTTCATTCGACTCGTAGGTTGAATAAATAACCTTAATACCAGTCTCTTTTGTAAACTGTTCCAGCAATCCTGGTGGAACGTACTCGGTCCAGTTATAGAAATAGAGTGTATTGCTATCGGAAGCTGTGGCAGTGTTCATGCCCAGTGCCAGAGCACCCGCCGCGAGCAGGTGGCGTGACCATTTTTTCATTTAACGTCCCCTGAGTATCGGCCTTAGCGGCCCTTGGTTTTATCACGTGCAATAAGCTGGCTGGCGATAACCATAACCAGCGACAGAACCAACAAAATGGTAGCCAGCGCGTTAACTTCCGGTGAAACGCCTACTTTAACCATTGAGTAGATTTTTAGTGGCAGAATTTCATAGCCAGGTCCGGTAACGAATGATGAGACAACGACATCATCCATCGACAGGGTAAAGCTCAGTAACCAGCCTGCAGCTACCGCAGGCATGGCCAGTGGTAGAATAATTTTGCGCAAAATAGTCACTTCACTGGCCCCCAGATCCTTCGCTGCCTCAAGCATACGCACGTCAAATCCTTTCAGGCGCGAGTAAACTGTCACTACCACAAAAGGCAGGCAGAAGGTGATATGCGAGAACAGCAGTGACCAGAAGCCGAGTTGGATCCCGATCAGCATAAACAGCACCAGCAGTGAAATCGCCATTACGATATCTGGTGACATCATCACCACAAACAGCATGCCGCTGACAAACGGTTTGCCGCGAAAACGATAGCGATAAAGTGCAACTGCCGTCAGTGAACCAATCAGAGTCGCAAATGTTGCAGATAACACGGCCATGGTCAGTGAATGCTGCGCTGCCTGCAACAGGCTGTCATTATTCATCAACAGGCCATACCATTTAGTGGTAAAACCTTGCCAGTTGATGCCAAAGCGCGAGCTGTTAAAAGAGTTCACAATCAAAATAATGATTGGAATGTACAGATACGCGTAGATTGCGGTCATAAAACCGCCGCGAAGCAGTCGACCGATCATTCGAGTTCCACCTTCTTGTTCAGCAGGCGGGAAGCACGCCAGTATATCAATAGCATCAGCCCCATCACGATGGTCAGAGTAATGCTGGTAGCTGCACCAAATGGCCAGTCGCGGATATTCAGGAACTGAACTTTAATCACGTTACCAATTAACAGGTTTTTCGCACCGCCCATTAGATCGGAAACGTAAAACAGTCCCATCGCGGGCAGCATAACCAGCAGACAACCAGCGATAATCCCCGGCATGGTCAGCGGAATAATGATACGGGTAAAGGTCTGAAATTTGCTTGCTCCCAGATCGCGTGCCGCTTCCAGTAGTGGCTTGTCCAGCTTCTCAATGCTGGAGTAGAGCGGCATCACCATAAACGGCAGCAGGATGTAAACCAGACCGATAATTACTGCACTGGGGGTAAACATGATGCGAATTGGCGTGTCAATCACACCGAGCCATAGAAGAAACTCGTTGAGATAGCCTTTGGTGCTGAGAAAAATTTTGAGTCCATAGATGCGAATTAACGAGTTGGTCCAGAATGGAACAATCAGCAGGAACAGTAGCAGTGGCCGAACTTTTTCTGGCAGCTTTACTAAAAACCAGGCAAAAGGATAGCCGAGCACAAGACAAGCAAGTGTGGCAATTAGCGCCATATTGAGGGAGTGAACCAGTACCTCAAAATAGAGCGGATCGAGTAGACGAGCGTAGTTTTCCAGCGTAAAGACCATTTTGACGAAATTTGCATCGTCTCGGGTCAAAAAGCTGGTGCCAATGATCATCAGGTTGGGCAGAAAGACAAATAACACAAGCCAACCGACAATGGTGACGATCACCACACTCTGGAATTTACTTGTGTTCTTCATCAGCCAGTACGACCTCCCAGCTTTCTACCCAGTTAATGGCCATTTTCTGGTCGAGAGAGTGATCGAAGTCAGGGTCGTCTTCGTTGAAGAATTCACTGACCATCACCATCTTGCCATTTTCCAGTTCGACAACTGACTCCAGCGTCATGCCTTTGTAGTTGCGCTCGCGCACGTAGCCGATAAGTCCTTCGATATGATTATCATCATTGATCTCATCAACGCGCAAATCTTCCGGACGCAGCAGGACGTTTAATTTCTGTCCTGGAACAACCGCGAAATTCACATAAATGTTGCACTCGCGACCTTCAACGTTAGCGCGAACGCGCTGTTCGTCCAGACGTTCAATAACGGTCGCATTAAACATATTGATCTCACCGATGAATCCGGCAACGAACAGATTTTTTGGCTCTTCGTAGATTTCACGCGGCGTACCGTCCTGTTCTATACGGCCATCACGCATCACTACGATGCGGTCTGACATCGTCAGAGCTTCTTCCTGGTCGTGAGTGACAAATACAAAAGTAATGCCGAGCTTACGTTGCAGTGCTTTCAGTTCGTTCTGCATCTGCTTGCGCAGTTTGTAGTCCAGCGCTGAGAGTGATTCATCCAACAACAGCAAACGAGGTTTGTTGACTACCGCACGGGCAATCGCCACACGTTGTTGCTGCCCACCGGAGAGTTGATGTGGTTTGCGCTGGGCAAACTCTTCCAGTTGCACCATACGTAAGGCTTCGGTGACGCGAGGAGGAATGTCAGCTGCGGGGGTCTTCTGCATACGTAAACCGAAAGCCACATTTTCGAAAACGGTCATGTGGGGGAATAACGCATAGCTTTGGAATACGGTGTTCACGTAGCGGTTTTCCGCAGGAACGTGAGTGATGTCCTGGTTGTCTAGCATGATATGACCGGAATCAACCGTTTCCAGACCCGCAATCAGGCGAAGAACGGTCGTTTTACCGCAGCCAGAGGGGCCAAGCAGCGTGAGGAATTCGCCATTGTTGATGGTCAAATCCAGGTTAGAAATCACCTCTTTACCATCGAAACTTTTGCGAATTCCCGCTAATTGCACCAGTGGAGAAAGCGAACGCGGTTGTTTATTCAATTTTTTACTCTGTCCCATGTAAACGCAACGGATTTCTGACCATTGCGGGGTTTGTGGTTGACCACCTTGATGTCTCTTAATGAGGGCCGTTATTCTACGGCAAACCATTGTAATCGCCAATCCTTGTTGCGAATTACTGACTTAGCTTTATATTCATAAGGATGTCATGGCGAAATATTCTCATTTGCGGGGATAAAAGTGACCTGACGCAATATTTGTCTTTTGTTGCTTATTGATAATGTTGTCACAAAAAGTGAGGGTGACTGCATGGATAAACTACTTGAGCGTTTTTTACACTACGTGTCGCTGGACACCCAATCAAAATCGGGCGTGCGGCAGGTTCCCAGCACCGAAGGACAGTGGAAGTTATTGCAGTTGCTTAAGCAGCAACTCGAAGAGATGGGGCTGATTAACGTTGCATTGAGCGACAAGGGAACGTTGATGGCAACGTTGCCCGCTAACGTGGCAGGTAATATTCCCGCTATCGGTTTCATTTCCCATGTGGATACCTCACCGGATTTCAGTGGCAAAAACGTCAATCCGCAAATCGTTGAAAACTACCGTGGCGGCGATATTGCGCTAGGTATTGGTGATGAGGTTCTGTCGCCGGTGATGTTCCCGGTGCTGCATCAACTTCTTGGGCAGACGTTGATTACCACAGACGGCAAAACGTTACTGGGAGCTGATGACAAAGCGGGCGTGGCAGAAATCATGACCGCGCTGGCCGTACTGATACAGAAAAACATTCCGCATGGTGATATTCGTGTGGCCTTTACGCCTGACGAAGAGGTTGGCAAAGGGGCAAAGCATTTTGATGTTGCAGCCTTTGATGCGAAATGGGCTTATACCGTTGACGGTGGTGGCGTGGGTGAGCTGGAGTTTGAAAACTTCAATGCGGCATCGGTCAATATCAAGATCGTCGGCAATAATGTGCATCCTGGCACGGCAAAAGGGGTAATGGTGAATGCGCTGTCGCTGGCAGCCCGCATTCATGCTGAAGTTCCAGCCGATGAAAGCCCGGAAACCACTGAGGGTTATGAAGGTTTTTATCACCTGGCAAGCATGAAAGGTACGGTTGATCGGGCGGATATGCACTACATCATCCGTGATTTCGACCGCAAACAGTTTGAAGCACGTAAACGTAAAATTATGGATATCGCCAAAAAAGTCGGCAAGGGGTTACACCCGGATTGCTATATTGAACTGGTGATAGAAGACAGTTACTACAATATGCGCGAAAAAGTCGTTGAACATCCACATGTTCTGGATATTGCACAGCAGGCGATGCGTGATTGTGATATTCAGCCGGTGTTGAAACCCATTCGTGGCGGCACCGACGGCGCGCAGCTGTCGTTTATGGGATTACCATGTCCGAATCTGTTTACTGGCGGCTACAACTATCATGGTAAACATGAGTTTGTGACGCTGGAGGGAATGGAAAAAGCAGTGCAGGTGATCGTGCGTATTGCGGAATTGACCGCAAAACAGCAGTAAGTTTATCTGTAGATGCCGGATGACGGCTGACGCCTCATCCGGCATAACGACAACAATTATCCTTCGAAGAACCAGTACCCGCTGTTTACCAGTGCGGCAAGCATTGCAAGGAAAGAGGGATCTTCCAGCGCATCATCGAAGTTTTCGGCTGTCAGCACAATATGGTTGGCCAGCGCCTCAAGGGCAGGTCGATGCGGAGAGTCAATTTTTTCACCGTTAGCGTAGACATCATCACCTACACGTAATACGCGCAATCCACCGAGACGCACCAGCACATCACCCTGTTTCAGGGCATCATAGATTTCGTCTGGCTGATAAGGCGGCTCTGGTGGGGCGATATCCAGCTCGTGACGAGACTGGGAAATAAACTCGCCAAACCACTGTTTAAAATGTTCAGGCTGGTTAATCAGCCCAAGCATCATTTCGCGCAGTTTGTCCATTTCCTGCGGCAGAACATCCGCCGGATGATCACGGGCTGGCAGATCCGGGTCGCTGTAGTAAGTGCTACCCAGCTCGCGTTGCAGAACGTAATCAGCAAATCCGCTGATAAGCTCCCGGGTATTGGGCGCGCGAAAACCTACCGAATAATTCATCGCGTTTTCCAGCGCATAACCTTCGTGCGGGAATCCTGGTGGAATATACAGAATATCGCCAGGCTCCAGCTCTTCATCAATAATGGCTTCAAACGGGTCGACCTGTAGCAGGTCCGGGTGCGGACAATGTTGCTTGAGCTGGAGTTTTTCACCCACACGCCAGCGACGGCGACCGGTACCCTGAATAATAAATACATCATACTGATCCAGGTGCGGGCCCACGCCGCCACCAGGTACCGAAAAGGAGATCATCAGATCGTCGATACGCCAGTCCGGTAACTCCCGGAAAGGGCGCATTAGCGCAGCGGTGGGTTCGTGCCAGTGATTGACAGCCTGCACCAGTAGCGACCAGTTGTTTTCGCCAAGGTGGTCATAGCTCTCAAAAGGACCGTGGCTAACCTGCCATTTACCGTCCTGATGGCTGACAAGTCGACTGTCTACTTCGCTTTCCATTGCCAGGCCAGCCAGTTCGTCAGGGGAGAGCGGATCAATAAAATTGTTAAAACCACGCTTTAAGACCACAGGGCGCTTTTGCCAGTGGCGTTCAAGAAAATCGGGCCAGTTGAGGTTTAATTGGTATTCCATAATGAGCATCCGCAGGCTGTTAGTTGCTCCGATTATAACGGATGCTTAACCAGATAAGTGATGTCTGCACATAAATATTACAAACAGCTTACTCGTCGTTTTGCCCCGGATGCTGACGGCCAAAAATAACTTCCATTCGTGCACCGCCTAACAGGCTGTCACCGGCGATAATTTGTCCGTCATATTGTTCGGTAATTTCACGGGCTACCGCCAGCCCCACGCCCTGACCTGGTCGTAACGTATCAACACGCTGACCGCGATCAAATACGATTTCACGCTTGCTTTGTGGTATTCCTGGACCGTCGTCTTCAACCAGAATATGCAGGCGGTCCTCCGACAGTTGCGCTGAAATTTCGACGAACTCCAGGCAGTATTTACAGGCGTTATCCAGGACGTTACCCATCACTTCGACAAAATCATTCTGCTCGCCAACAAAGCTGATTTCGGGTGAGATATCGAGACTGATATTGACGCCTTTGCGCTGATACACCTTATTGAGGGCGGATGTCAGTTTATCCAGTAAAGGGGCAACAGGGTGCAGTTCGCGGCTGAGGAGAGCGCTACTGCCTCGCATACTGGCGCGATGCAGGTAATAGCCAATTTGCTGAGAAATACGGCTGATCTGTTCCAGCATAAGGGGTTCCGCATCACTCATGCTCATCTTTTCACTGCGCATAGAGCGCAATGTACTTTGCAATACGGCCAGCGGTGTTTTCAGACTATGCGTGAGGTCGGTTAAGGTAGTGCGGTACTTATCGTAACGTTCACGTTCGCTTTTCAGCAACCGATTGAGGTTGCGTACCAGACTGGTAAGCTCGCGCGTGGTTGCGGGGTTAAGCATCTCACGATGGTGCTCTTCGAGTTCACGGACCTCGCGGGCCAGTGATTCAATGGGACGTAAGCTCCACCAGGCGGCGACCCATAATAGCGGTATGACTAATAACAGGTTGGCTACCAGTACGTAGATAAACCAACTCCAGACCATATACGAGCGCTTCAGCTCAATAGGGATGGTATCGACAACGACAATAGTAAGCTGGGGCATTCTGGCCGTGGCAGGGTAAACGTTTACTGCGACGGAGTGGGTCATTTCGGCGTCGTCGTCATCTTCCCGGACTTCTTTAAGCTGCTGCTGTGCTGAATGATCCTCGCTGAGTAACGTGCTGGTCGCATTGACGTTGGCTTCAATCTCATGGAAGCCATTGGTTTTTAACCAGTCCGGACGAATGCTTTGTATCAGCCAGGGGACATCGCGTTGCGCCCATAGCAACTTGCCATTTTCATTATAAATCAGCGACATTGTGGGGCTTTGCATATCGAGATTTTCAGGCAGTTCGACGTTTATCTTACCGTTTTCCCATTTCGCAAGGGTGTAGAACAGATTACTTTCACCGCGCAACAGGCGGAAGGTTGTCTTATCAAAGCTCAGGCTGTAACCAACTAAAGCGACCATGCCATAGGCCAGAGAGAGCACCAGTACCACGCCTGCAGTAGCCAGCAAAAAGCGTACACGCAGCGATAGCGGGAAAAAATGTCGCAAGAATTTATTCATTAGCGCAGTTCGAAAAGGTATCCCTGACCACGTACGGTGGTGATCACTTCATTCGGATATTGAGCCTGAATTTTTTTGCGCAGACGTCCCATCAGAACATCGATGGTGTGGCTCTCGCGCAGCTCGGCATCCGGATAAAGCTGCAACATCAGCGAATCTTTACTGACCACTTTGCCGTTATTACGGATCAGCGTTTCCATAATGGTGTATTCGAAAGCCGTGAGCTTAATGACTTCGTCATTGACAGACAATTCACGACGTGAGAGATCAACCTGAAAAGGCGGAAGGGAGATAATTTGTGACGCCAGACCGCTGTTGCGGCGCATCAACGCCTGCATTCGCGCCATTACCTCTTCAATGTGAAATGGCTTGGTCACATAGTCGTCAGCGCCTGCGCTGAGCACTTCCACTTTGTCCTGCCAGCCTTCCCGGGCGGTTAATACGAGAATGGGAAGGGAGACTTCACTGCTGCGCCAGCGGCGGATCAGCGACAAGCCATCTTCATCAGGAAGTCCTAAATCGACGATCGCAATATCTGGCAGGTGCTCGTTAAGATAATAGTCTGCTTCCTTTGCATCCTCTGCGTCATCAACCTGGTGGCCTAAATCCTGTAACTGAACTTTCAGGTGGTGACGTAATAATGCATTATCCTCAACAACCAGTACGCGCATCATCGCTGCTCCATTAATTAACGGTATGAATAGTTTAACGCTGATTATGGTGCTGTGGGGATAAACATTTAATAAACCAGAAGGGATGTGAAGCGCCGGATGGCGGCAGGGAAAGCTTATCCGGCATCCGGGGGAGGCAAACAGGCCGGATAAACATAAGCGTCATCCGGCGCAGGAGAGATTATTTCAGCTCATCAACCATGGTGATAGCTCGACCAATATAGTTGGCAGGCGTCATCGCTTTCAGACGAGTTTTCTCTTCTTCTGGCAGTGCCAGACCATCAATAAACTGTTTCATGCCTTCGGCGTCAACACGCTTGCCTCGGGTCAATTCTTTCAGTTTTTCGTATGGTTTTTCAATACCGTAGCGGCGCATTACGGTCTGAATTGGCTCTGCCAGTACTTCCCAGTTATGATCCAGTTCGTCCAGCAGATGGTCACGGTTCACTTCGAGTTTACTCACACCCTTCAGCGTGGACTGATAAGCGATGAGCGCATAGCCAATACCCACACCCAGATTACGCAGGACGGTTGAATCCGTCAGGTCACGCTGCCAGCGGGAGACAGGCAGTTTACTTGCCAGGTGCTGAAGTACCGCATTAGACAACCCCAGATTTCCTTCGGAGTTTTCGAAGTCGATTGGGTTAACCTTGTGTGGCATGGTGGATGAACCAATTTCGCCAGCGATGGTTTTCTGTTTGAAGTGGTTCAGCGCGACATAGCCCCAGACGTCACGATCAAAATCGATCAGGATGGTGTTAAAACGCGCCACGCAATCGAACAGTTCGGCAATGTAGTCGTGCGGTTCAATCTGTGTGGTATACGGGTTCCACTGAATGCCCAGAGAGGTGACAAATTCTTCACTGAATTGATGCCAGTCAACTTCCGGGTAGGCGGCGATGTGGGCGTTATAGTTGCCGACTGCACCGTTGATTTTACCGAGAATTTCCACCTGATTTAACTGGCGATACTGGCGTTCCATACGGTAGGCCACGTTAGCCATTTCTTTGCCCAGCGTAGATGGTGTGGCGGGCTGACCGTGGGTACGGGAGAGCAGGGGAATGTCGCGATACTGCACTGCGAGATCTTTCACTGCGTCGATAAGTTTGCGCCAGTAAGGCAGGATCACTTCGTCGCGAGCGGTTTTTAGCATCAGCGCATGAGACAGGTTATTGATGTCTTCAGAAGTACAGGCGAAGTGGATAAATTCGGCAACTGCGTGCAGTTCCGGGATATCAGCCACTTTTTCTTTCAGGAAATACTCAACTGCCTTCACATCGTGATTGGTCGTACGCTCAATGGTTTTGATACGCGCGGCATCTTCTTCATTGAAGTTAGCGACGATCGTATCAAGGAAACCGATTGCGTCGGCAGCAAAAGCAGGAACTTCCTTGATCGCTGCGTGCGCGGCCAGTTTTTGCAGCCAGCGTACTTCAACTTGTACACGGAATTTCAGCAAACCGTATTCGCTGAAAATCCCGCGCAGCGCGCTGACTTTATCGCCGTAGCGTCCATCGACAGGGGAAACGGCGGTCAGTGAGGATAATTCCATAGATCACAACTCCGGGGTTAAATGAGCAAGAATTTGTTTTGCCTGAGTGGTCAGGCGATTACGAGAAAACATGAGTTGCAGACGGCCTCCACCAACCTGATGCCAGAGCACAGCGGCACGAATGCCAGCCAGAAGCGAAGCGCGTACTTTTGCCTGTACCTGCGGGCTCTGGAGGATGGCTGGCGAACCTGTTACCTGAATACGCGGACCGAGTGGGCTGATGACGTCAACGTAGATACCCGCCATTGCACTCATTAACGTTTCTGACTGCAAATCAAAATGGTCTAACTGGCGTTGCAAGCCGTTGATACGGTCACCCAGCGTGTCCATTGCGCCTTTGGCTGCTGACAGCTTACGCTCCAGCACCATCAGGCTTAGTGTGTAGCGAGTGAGTTCCGCATTCAGCCCCTGACGGCTGCTGGCATTAAGTACGCCAAGCAGTGTTTCCAGTCCGAGACGTAAATTAGCTTCGCTACCACCAAATACGCCCAGCGTAGAGCTGGGGTTCATATCGATAACACTGTTCAGTGAAACGTGTAGGGCATCGGCATCACAGTGCCCCTGGTGTGCCAGTTGTTGCACCAGGCGTACTGACTGGCAAATGCCTGCCAGGGCGAGGGTGATGTCATAATAATTCTTTGCCACGTTCACTGCTTCCTTGTATTAAACCAATAAAATAATTATACCGGCAGAGGCAAGCGCTGCTCGATAATACCGCCGCCGAGGCACACTTCACCGTTGTAAAAGACGGCTGACTGACCCGGGGTTACCGCTGCTACCGGCTCATCAAAAATAACTTCAATACGTTCGTCATCCAGTGCTTTAACGGTGCACGGAATGTCTGTCTGGCGATAGCGGGTTTTCACCGTACAGCGCATTGTGCCGGTAAACGGTTCGCGGTCGACCCAGTGTAATTGCTGTGCGATAAGGCCAACGGACATCAGACGTGGGTGTTCATGGCCCTGCGCGACAATGAGGATATTGTTCTCAACGTCTTTGTCGACCACATACCATGGATCTTCGGTACCTTCTTTCGTACCGCCGATGCCGAGACCTTTACGCTGACCCAGGGTGTGGTACATCAGCCCCTGGTGCTGGCCAATTTCTTCGCCATCAACGGTGATGATTTTTCCTGGCTGAGCAGGAAGGTAACGACCGAGAAATTCGCGGAATTTACGTTCGCCGATAAAACAGATACCAGTAGAGTCTTTTTTCTTCGCGGTAATCAAACCGAGATCTTCGGCAATTTTACGCACCTGCGGCTTGGACAGTTCGCCAACCGGGAACAGGCTTTGTGCAATTTGCTCATAACCGAGAGTATAGAGGAAATAGCTCTGGTCTTTATTACCGTCGAGGCCACGCAGCAGGCGGCTTTTGCCGTCCACATCCGCGCGGCGAACGTAGTGACCGGTGGCGATGTAGTCAGCACCTAAATCTTCAGCGGCAAATTCAAGGAAGGCTTTAAACTTAATTTCTTTGTTGCACAGAATATCCGGATTCGGTGTACGACCCGCTTTGTACTCCTCAAGAAACAACTCAAAGACGTTGTCCCAATATTCTGCAGCAAAGTTTACGGTATGCAGCTCAATGCCGAGTTTGTCACAGACAGCCTGTGCATCCGCAAGATCGGCGGCCGCTGTACAGTATTCCTCACCATCGTCCTCTTCCCAGTTCTTCATGAACAGGCCTTCTACCTGATAACCCTGTTGTTGCAACAGCCAGGCAGAAACGGAGGAGTCGACACCGCCGGACATGCCGACGATCACTTTTTTTGGGCTTTCAGACATAGGAATACTCACGACATTGAACTTCAAGGCGGCATATTCTAGCACGCAGCCCTTTACTTGACACCCTCTGTAAACGGCCAGTTAAATTCACCGATCATTGTTAGTGGGTACCGTTGTCCGCTCTGATAACAGCGGATACTCTCAGCAACCAACGGAGACCGCAGGTTTGGCGCAGCGATGATCTCTTCCGCACTCACCCAGCGACAGCAGTCTATATCGTTGTCATGAGGTTCAGTAGCGCACATATTGGCAAGCTCAATAGCGAACAGAAAACGCAAAAAGGGTGTTTTGTCAGGCGCGATCCACTGATGCATGCGAATGAAGTGTTGCGGCTGTGCCTGAATGCCGGTTTCCTCCCACAGCTCGCGCGCGGCAGCTTGTACCAGGGTTTCATCCGCCTCCAGATGTCCGGCTGGTTGGTTCCACAACGCTTTACCGTTGATGGTCTCCTCAACGACTAAAAATTTATCTTCTGCATGCACAATACAGGCTACGGTGACGTGCGGTTTAAACATGGTTCACCTCTTATTCTTCTTTAAAGCCTTCAGCTACATCTGGCCAGCTAATTTCGCCAGTGGCTTTATCGATACTGATATAGGCCATCGGAGGGGATGTTTGTGGATCGGCTGCACCTCGGCATAACTCCGTTTGATGGTCTTCGCGAACGATAATCTCAATTGCGTTCTTAGCATTCCAGCTCTCATAAAAAACACATTGATAGTCATGGCGCAAATCGAGGGTAGCGACTCGTGTCGCTTTATCCGTAGATAATGGATTAATGTCGTCACGATAGCGGTCACCCTTGTTTAAAGGTTGCAGCTGTGATTTTTTTAACCAGCCGCGTACGATATGGCGATCGGCGGTGTAGTAGACTACTTCAATAAAATCATCTTTTGACTCTTCCTGAGCAGAAACGATGTCGCCGGGAGCCAGGAAGGTGGAGCGGCTCCGACACTGCTCATCCGGCATCGAATAGAATCCTGCGCGCGTGCTGCCGTTTATCTGATAAAGGTTGCTTGCGGCTGGGGGCATCTTTTCGCGCTGTGACATCGCTTTATTTGCCCACGCCTCACATGCTGGGCTCACAGGTAGCGGATTAGTTAACGGTGCGAGCCCATCTACTGTGACCCAACCGGTAGCGAAGGTGCCGTTTGTGTCCCGATAACGGACATAACGAAAGGGTTCGTCTTTGGAAAGCATGCCTGTGCTTTCATAACGCTGCGAACTTCTCAGCACCTCTACTGTGTCGCTATTGACCAAAAAAGCGGGAAGCTGGCATTTGCTGGCTGGAGCGGAGTAGAAATGCAGCCTGGACCCAGTGTCCACTTTAGCAGAGGCGTAAAGATAATTTGCCTCTCCTGCCGCGATTCCGGCTATTCCTTCACAATCCTGCTTTGCATAGCAAAATGGTGATATGCCGCACAGCATCAACGTTGCAATGATCCGTTTATCCATGATGTTGTTTCTTCCCTGTTAATGGTTGCATTAAGAGACGATGCTATGGCTGCACTTCCCGCCATTCACCGTTAGCAAGGTTTTCCAGGGTGTAGTTGCCCATCGCATAACGGATCAGACGCAGCGTAGGGAAACCAACGTGCGCCGTCATCCGCCTCACCTGGCGGTTACGACCTTCATACAAAGTGATTTTCAACCAACTGGTGGGAATATTTTTCCGCTCGCGTATAGGCGGATTTCTTGGCCACAACCACTCTGGTTCTTCAACAATCTCAATGCCCGCTGGTAGCGTTGGGCCATCGTTGAGCGTCACACCATTACGCAGGGCCTCCAGGGCTTCCGGTGTTGGTTCACCTTCTACCTGGACGTAATAGATTTTTCCGGTGCGCTTGCCCGGTTGTGTCAGACGGGCCTGTAGTGCTCCATCATTAGTTAGCACTAAAAGTCCTTCGCTGTCCCGATCTAAACGGCCAGCGGCATAGACACCCTGTACAGGAATAAAATCTTTTAACGTTCTTCGGCCCGCTTCGTCAGTAAATTGCGGCAAAACATCGTAGGGTTTATTGAACAAAACCACGCGTTTTGGCTGGTTTTCTTTACGCTGTTTAGTGACTTGTCGTGAGCTGAATCGCTCAACCCGGTGATTTCTAAAAGAAGTTTTTTGCATGGTATTTTCAGATTATATCAATTGCCGCATTATAGCCTAAGAACGAGTGTCTTTCATGGCGGCGAACAATAGGGTAGTATTGACACGCTCATTACAAATCATTAACAAAAGTTGCTCTAACGCATCCGTGTAGCAGGACGCAAACGCACATGCAGCGTGATGACAGACGAGCAGAACCAGAAGCGCTCGAAGGAGAGGTGAATGGAAAGCAAAGTAGTTGTTCCGGCGGAAGGTAAGAAGATCACCCTGCAAAACGGCAAACTCAACGTTCCTGAAAATCCGATTATCCCGTTCATTGAAGGCGACGGTATCGGCGTTGATGTAACCCCACCGATGATTAAAGTAGTCGATGCTGCTGTCGAGAAAGCCTATAAAGGCGAGCGTAAAATCTCGTGGATGGAAATCTACACCGGCGAGAAATCCACCCAAGTCTACGGCCAGGATGTCTGGCTGCCTGCTGAAACCCTTGATCTGATTCGTGACTACCGTGTTGCCATCAAAGGCCCACTGACTACGCCAGTTGGCGGCGGTATTCGCTCTCTGAACGTAGCACTGCGCCAGGAACTTGACCTGTACGTTTGCCTGCGCCCGGTACGTTACTACCAGGGCACCCCAAGCCCGGTTAAGCATCCTGAACTGACCGATATGGTCATTTTCCGTGAAAACTCTGAAGACATCTACGCAGGTATCGAGTGGAAAGCTGACTCGGCTGATGCTGAGAAAGTGATTAAATTCCTGCGCGAAGAGATGGGCGTGAAGAAAATTCGCTTCCCGGAACATTGCGGCATTGGTATCAAGCCGTGTTCTGAAGAAGGAACCAAACGTCTGGTTCGTGCAGCGATTGAATACGCCATCGCTAACGACCGTGATTCTGTTACCCTGGTACACAAAGGTAACATTATGAAGTTCACCGAGGGCGCGTTCAAAGACTGGGGTTACCAGTTAGCGCGTGAAGAGTTCGGTGGTGAACTGATCGACGGTGGCCCGTGGGTTAAAATTAAGAACCCGAAAACTGGTAAAGAGATCGTGGTTAAGGACGTTATCGCAGATGCGTTCCTGCAACAAATCCTGCTGCGTCCGGCTGAGTATGACGTTATCGCCTGTATGAACCTGAATGGTGACTATATCTCCGATGCACTGGCTGCACAGGTTGGTGGTATCGGTATCGCTCCGGGTGCAAACATCGGTGACGAATGCGCACTGTTCGAAGCAACCCATGGTACCGCTCCGAAGTATGCAGGCCAGGATAAAGTGAACCCAGGTTCAATCATCCTGTCTGCTGAAATGATGCTGCGCCACATGGGTTGGGTTGAAGCGGCTGACCTGATTGTTAAAGGTATGGAAGGCGCGATCAACGCTAAGACCGTAACCTATGACTTTGAACGTCTGATGGAAGGCGCTAAACTGCTGAAATGTTCAGAGTTTGGCGATGCGATCATCGAAAACATGTAATGCGGTAATTTGTTAAATTCATTAACGGGAGCTTAATGCTCCCGTTGTTTTTTGTTAGGCTGCTAACGGTTATCAAAATTTTATCAAAATAAGTTATCAAAACTTCCTGGTAGTTTGGGGGAGGTTGGTCGGTCAGATGGAAGTTCTATTGCCAGGTTCCCATTAGGCATTCCTCAGCTTTTTATTATTTCTGGTGCACGCTCGTTAATATTTAGGTCCGTTCTGTGCCAGGTGCGGACGTTAATGACATTCATATGTTCTATAAAACGAGGAGTACTTATTACGGGCATTCCCCTGACGTTGCAGGTATTAGTGATGATTTTTTATATACTCAACAAAAGCCTGAAATGCTGCGGAGGCATATTTTCGATTGGAATAATAAAGATAGAAGCCGGGAAGATCTGTCAGCCAATCCTCAAGTAATGAAACGAGTTTGCGACTGTGTATATGGGGTTCAGCCATTTCATACAACACGTAGCTGATGCCAGCGCCATTCAGTGCGAGACTTAGTGCAACATCGAGGTCATTTACCTCAAGCATTCCCTTCACATTAATCTCAATGCGCTCGTTATCTCGACCAAATTGCCACTGATAGCTGCGCCCACCAGGATAGCGAAACTGGATACAGGAGTGATTCAGAAGATCCTGAGGCTGCTTTGGGCTGGTATGCGTTTGGAGGTATTCTGGGCTTGCCACAACGGCGTAACGAACAGGCTGACCAAGTGGGATAGAAATCATGTCTTTTTCGATGATATCACTCAGCCTCACTCCGGCGTCGTATTCACTACTCACAATATCAACCAGATTATCGTCCTGAATTATTTCCACTCTGACGTCGGGATAGTCCTTGTTAAACCCAGCAACCAAAGGGGCGAGTCGGTAACGCCCCCCCAGCCTGACCGCGTTAATGCGTAGCGTGCCTATGGGTGTGGCACGATAATCATTTATTGCTTCAATGGCATCCATCGCATGATTGAAAAGTGGGGAAAGCGATTCAAATAATTTATGCCCGGCATCCGTTAGAGATACGCTGCGAGTCGTGCGATTAAATAATCGTACCTTTAATCGTTCCTCAAGCTGGCGGATCGAATGACTCATTGCCGAAGATGTCACGCCTGCGGCTTCTGCTGCCAACCGGAAACTACGAAAAGTTGCTACTGCGATAAAGGGTTCAAAATCGGAAATTTTAACATTCATTGCTGATTTAAACTCACTAACTCATAAAAATTAATGAGCTTAATTAAAGTTTATTTGTGTTCTAAAGTCACCTCATCAGCAACGTTAAATGAGGAAATATGATGAATTTCAAACTGACACAGCAGATTTTTATTGCCGGCGGATATGGGATGATAGGCAGTAATCTGGCCACCCAGCTGCGGACGCGTTTTCCGGATGCGAAATTAATCCTGGCAGGCCGCTCGCCGCAAAATGGCGAAAAACTTGCGGCCCAGTTGGGAAACGCCATGACTGTTTGTCTTGATTTGATGAGCGGGGAGCTTCCGCCGCTTGTATCGACTTCACAGCTTATTATCAGCGCCGTACCCGATCCAAAACATACGCTAGGTGAATACGCTATTCGCAACAATATTGCTTTTATTGATATTACGGTAGGGACTGCCGACGGCTATGCACCTCTACTGAACATGGCGCTGCTCCATCATGCGACTTCGCCGATCGTACCATTAGGTTACTATGAGGCGGGAATGTTTTTACCGCTGGTTGATAAACTTGCCAGCCAGTTTAATTCTGTTAAACGTGTACAGCTGACCGCAGTGCACGACCCAGAAGATCCTATAGGTAAAGTCACTGAAAAAGAGCTTAATCAGGCGATAGCTCCTGCATTTGTACGGGAAGATGGTATCTGGGGTTATACCGCTGAGCAGAGTAACATTTGCCTTATCAGTGGTGAATGTGTCGAGACTACGCCGTTTGGTATCCTGGATGTCAGCGCTATTGCGGCAATGACTCGTGCTGACAATATCAGGCTGGATGTCGCCGTGGGGACTTCAGAGGGGAAGAGAAATGCCACTCAAGCGTCGGTAGAACTGTATGTTGATATACAGGGTGTTAACGTGTCAGGCGCTTCAGAGTCCAAACGAATTATCGCTTCAGACCCACAAGGACAGGCGCATTTCACAGCCCTTGGCGTTACTATCGTCATCGAAGCGCTACTCAAAAGCCCATTGACCGGTTTTATGTTGCCAGAGCAAATAATGGATCAAGAGGCGGCCCTCACAGCGATGCAGGATGCAGGTGTCGTATTGATTACGGCCTAACCAGTTTTCGTACTCGTCATTTATGAGTTTTGATTCGTACAAAGACAAACTCATACCTACGGGGATTGATGCCAGTAAAAACACTTCAAGTAAGTCGTACTTACCAGAAGTAACTTATATCCCCCGATAGGACTTTATTCAACGTATGCTTCTCGCTCATAGCGGATCTATACGGCTGTATGGCTTTAGCATGGTAGGCATTGAGAGTTGCCATTAGCGGTAACCATTTTGAATGGTTGGGTGGTTGTATTTACCCAAAAACGGTTATCAAAATCCTAAAACATATATTGATCATCAGTGGGTTATGAGAGTCCCAATAGTCAGTGAGATATATGAAAATTGGTTAAATTATACTTTAATATCATATTGTTGTGATTGAACAATCTAACTACTTCACCGACATATGGGTAGAAGTGGCTGACCTGATCGTTAAGGATATGGAAGGCGCGATTAACGCGAAATCTATAACCTATAATTTCGAATGTCTGATGGACGGCAGCTAAGCTGCTGAAATGTTCGAGTTTGGTGACGCGATCATCGAAAAACATGTAATGCGATAATTTGTTAAATTTACTAACGGGAGCGTAACGCTCCCGTTGTTTTGGGTTAGGCTGCCAAAGGTTATCAAAATAAGTTATCAAACCCCCGCAGTAGTTTGGGGGAGGTTGGATGGTCAGATGGTAGTTATACCGTCAGGTTTCAGTTAGATATACCTCAATTTTTTTTGCGGTTATTACTGGTGGATGTTCGTTAATATTCAGCTCCATTCTTGCCTGGAGCGGACGTTGTTTTTGATAGTTTTGCAAGAAATTAATTGTCATTTATCTGTGAATGACAACATATTTTGGGTTGTTTCTTACTATTTCCTATACTTACTTAGTAATGTTATAAATTAAAGAATAACTTTTGCCAAAGCGAAACCTACTGGGACTGCAGTCAATATAGAAATGCAGCCTGGCAAAAAGAATGGATGATTAATTATCTTAGATCCATTCCACCGATTACTTAAAAAAGATCCTGTATCATCAGTTGCAATTGCAAATGCAGTTGTTGGGTAAATATTAGTGAGATAAAGCGCGCTAACAGCGACGAAACTAGCTAATATTGCGTCAGCGCTAATGCCAATAGAAGCAGCAATAGGCATTAATAAAGCACATGTAGCACCCTGGCTGAACAACATTGCGCTGGTACAGAAAAAAACTACCGCCAGTAGTCCTGGATACATACGTAACATATCACTAGCTTGTATTTTTATCTCGTCGATATGGGCGCCAATAAGTGTGCTGCTTAACCATACAATACCTAACACCACAACCAGTGATTCAGCACCAGATTTAAATATAGGTGAGTTCTTCAGTTCTTTCATGTCTAGTTTACAGATAAAAATAATTAGCGTGGAAACTATAAACATGGTAATGATTATTAAATCACGGGAGTTAATTGTATGTCCGATAACCGATTTAAACATCAACATGCAAACAACGAATACAACACCTACCAGGAATATTACTACCGAGGATTTAGCACTGGCGGGGATTTTACAGCTGGTATGTTTATTTATAACGACTTTATTTTCCTGCATGATTTTTAGGCAAACGGGATCGTTAGCCAGACTTTCACCTTGTCTGCTGGCGATGAAAGCTGCGACCAACATAGCAAAAAAGGCGGTGGGAAAAACAATCAACATAGCATCACCAAAACTGACTCCCATTATCTCCACGGTGCCATACATAATTGCCGTGGCTGCAGAGATTGGTGAGGCTGTAATACCTAGCTGTGAAGCTACAACGGCAGAGCTTAATGGTTGGCTGGGTCTAATGCCGTTATCTTTTGCAACTTCCTGAATCACATTCATGACCGACATGGCGGTATACCCCGTACCGGAAAGTACAGTCAGGATAAAGGTCACTGTTGGCGCGAGAATATTTAGGTAACCTGGGTTATTGCGTAATAATTTCTCTGTCAGAGTTACTAAATAATCCATTCCACCAGCCTGTTGCATTGCAGAGAGCGCAACAATAGTAGACAGAATAATGAGCATGACGTCGACAGGTGGAGTACCAGCCGGAACATCAAAAATAAAAACTGAAATTGCTAATCCGATCCCGCCAGCAAACCCTACGCCAATTCCCCCCCAACGGGCGGCAAGCATGATAGTTCCCAGCAATAACACGATATGTAACATCACCATAAAATTGACCTGTTTTTATTTATAATTCTCGCAAAAGGGATGGTTAGGTAATGAATATAAATATTCATTACCCCCGGTTAAAACTGATTATTTATTTAATTGATAAACTACGAAATATTCATTTCTTTTTGATAGCGTTTAATCACTGCTGTACTTTTTTGTGGAACGGTCATATTCATTGGATCAAGCAAATAATCTGCCTGTACTGGCGTCAGCAGCTTTTCTGCTAACACGACCTGCTTTACACTGGTCCGTTGCTGAAACGCAGCCTTGGCAATTCGAGAGCCAACCTGATAGCCAAACAGTGTTGCGATAATGGTCGCAAGCGCTGTACTTTCCTCTGCATAACGAGCGCTCACTTCTTCATTGATCGCGATATCCTTCAGGCACTTGTCAATAAATAAAGGTATCCCTTTAGTCAATAACGAGCAGGATTCAAAGAGCGCTTTCAACAGCACCGGTTCCCACACGTTCAGATCAAGTTCACCACCCTCAACAGCCATCGTCACAGTTAGGTCATTGCCAATCACCTGATACGCAATTTGATTTATCAGTTCGGGCATTACAGGATTAATTTTGCCTGGCATAATTGAAGAGCCCGGTTGCACCGCAGGGACAATAATTTCATTAAAGCCAGCTCTTGGTCCTGAACCCTGAATACGAAAATCGGTAGCCATTTTGGAGAGAAACGCAGCTATTTTTTTAAGCTGTGCGGAAAATTCAATATAAAAGTCACCGTGCTGGAGACCATCAAAGAAATCTTCTTCCGGGGTATATTTATCACCAGTAATAATTTCCAGCCACTGATAAACTGCCGGGATATATCCTTCGTGAGTGGACAATCCCGTACCTATAGCAGTCGCTCCCAACGGTAAAAATAATGCTTCTTCTCTGACTTCCACCATTTTTGCTTTAAGTCTGCTTACCTGCGTGCGATAAGCGCCAAATTGCTGGCCAAACGTCATCGGCACTGCATCTTGTAAGCAGGTTCTCCCTAATTTCACCTTGTCAGCAAACAGGCAACTTTTTTCTGTTAACACTGCTTCCAGTTTTTCCAATTGGACTAACAATTGATCTATATTCATGCGGCTGGTCATTTTCATCGCCGCAGGGATGACGTCATTCGTTGACTGTCCCATATTAACGTGGGTATTCGGGTGAATCTCATCATATCCACGTTTGCCGGTAATTAGCTCATTAGCACGGTTTGCGACCACTTCATTCATGTTCATGTTGGTTGAAGTGCCGCCGCCTCCCTGAAAAACATCAATGGGGAAATGGGCATCAAAATCACCGGCCATTACCTCCTTCAATGCTGTAACGATGGCCGACGCTTTCTGCTGATCCAGCGCACCAATTTGTCTGTTCGCCTGTGCTGCCGCTTGCTTGATTGCGGCGATAGACCATAAAAAGTGTGGGATTTCTCCTGCTGTTTTGCCCGATACTGAGAAATTCAGCACCGCACGTTGTGTTTGAATACCGTAGTAAGCTTCATCTGGCACCATTAAAGTTCCTAATAAATCCTTCTCTTCACGCATTTCTGTTTCTCTTGTGTATTAAGGTGGCTATACCTTAATTTAGTGATGTGACAGATAGTTTGAAGTAGCTCAAAGAAAAAATACCATTTAAAAGTTAGATAGATACTATTAAAAAATGTAATGCTAAGGGATGGGGATGAAGGATATTAACTTCGATTTTAAGCAATTACAGGCATTTTTAGCCGTGATAGACACAGGCTCATTTACAGCTGCAGCCAGGAAACTCAACGTGACTCAGTCATCAATTTCGCAGCAGGTTGCAAACCTTGAGGTAGGATTAAATACTGCTCTGGTCAACCGTTCACAGCGACCAATCCAGATGACAATTGCCGGGCAAGCACTCTACCCGCTAGGAAAAAAATTATTGATAACGGTGTTCACCTGCAAGAACATATCAATGCAATAAGCGACGGACATATTTCGAATCTGAAAATTGGTTTTGTGGATTCAATTAGTAAAACCGTTGGCCTGGATATCCTTAAGTTTCTGCAACCACATGTGAAGCATATTTTTCAGGTGACAGGCACAGCATCTGGATTGCTCCAGGCGCTTAATAAGGGGGATATTAATCTGGCTGTAACCATGTTACATACTGAAATGCCGCCCAATGTTAGAATGTACCCGTTGATTGAGGAAGAGTTTCTATGTATTTGTCCCAAAACATGGCCGGAAACAGAGCTGGAAGAATTATGTAAGCAGCGGAACTACATTGCTTATACCCAAAATACGCCAACGGGAATCCAGACACTCAACTGGCTAAAATGGCAAAACTTTTCTCCTGCCATTCAGTTTGAAATGGACAATGCTGATGAGATTTTGAAACTGATAGCCTGTGGTTACGGGTGGACGTTAACTACACCGCTGTTTATTACCACTATTCCAGCTTTTTCTGACTCGCTAAAGATCATCCGGATCAAAAAACGTAAAGAGCGTCGCAAAATTGTTCTGTTGTGCAAAAATGACGAGTTTTCGGTTTTTTATAAAAATCTGGCATTTGAGATTCGTTCGATACTGGAAACGAAACTGGAGCAGGAGTTTTATAACCAGGTGGATTTGGATGCTAATTTGCCATCATAAATATGTATACGAACATAGCATCTCTCCGACACAGTAGGTGTTTTTGTCTGGATTATCACTTTTGTTTCTCTTGCCTTATGTATTATTGCTGCAGATCAATTATTAAGAAAAAACAAAAGAACCAGAAGGAAGTTCGGAAGTAGCTTATCTACAATATTAGCTATTGATAAAATCAAAGTAACATTTCGTAAAGTTTGGATGTTTTATTTCTCATAGACGAGTATTTACATATTATGATATAATATGACGGAAAAAAACTGGCAGGTTATTAACCTGCCAGTAATGTAAATAAATTGTCGAGGAGAGCATTCCAGTGGGACGTAAATGGGCCAATATTGTTGCTAAAAAAACGGCTAAAGACGGTGCAACGTCAAAAGTATATGCAAAGTTCGGTGTGGAAATTTATGCTGCTGCTAAACAAGGCGAGCCAGATCCAGAATCAAACTCATCTTTAAAATTTGTTATTGAACGTGCAAAACAAGCACAAGTTCCAAAGCATGTTATTGATAAAGCAATTGATAAAGCCAAAGGTGGCGGAGATGAAACGTTCGTGCAAGGGCGTTATGAAGGCTTTGGGCCAAATGGTTCAATGATTATCGCTGAAACCTTGACATCAAATGTTAACCGTACGATTGCTAATGTCCGCACTATTTTCAATAAAAAAGGCGGGAATATCGGAGCGGCAGGTGCTGTCAGCTATATGTTTGACAATACTGGCGTGATTGTATTTGAAGGCACAGACCCTGACCATATTTTTGAAATTTTGCTTGATGCTGAAGTTGATGTTCGTGATGTAACCGAAGAAGAAGGAAACATCGTTATTTATACTGAACCTACAGATCTTCACAAAGGAATTGCAGCTCTAAAAGCAGCTGGAATTACTGAATTCTCAACAACAGAATTAGAAATGATTGCTCAATCAGAAGTTGAGCTTTCACCAGAAGATTTAGAAATCTTTGCAGGACTTGTTGATGCCCTTGAAGATGACGATGATGTACAAAAAGTATACCATAACGTTGCAAATCTCTAATTATAAATTAAAGGAATCTGTCATTCTGGCAGATTTTTTAATTTCATAAATTTGTATGAAAAACATATCTAGCCAGATATATTAATGATGACAAATTGATAAAAACTACTATCTTCCAAAAGAAATTCCATTAATGGAAGACGCAATCAACGCCAAAACCGTAAGTTATGATTTCGAACGTCTGATGGGCGGTGCTAACCCGCTGGAATATTCAGAGTTTGGCGACGTGATCATCGAAAACATGTAATCCAGATTCTGGGTTGTGGGAGAACGGGAACCGAACGGTTCCCGTTTTTTTTGCCTGTCTATCCTTATCGTTTATGGCCTGCACGATGATGAGGTTATCAACATCCAACTTTTATATGTGAAATATTATTGAAATAACTTCAATTACAATATTTTGTTATATATTGATTAATAAACTGGTAGCTAAATATACATTTTTGCAACGTTCTGTGTCGGGAAATATTTAGAGCAGGTGCTTTGCAAATGAATGTCTACATTATTTCATGCGCAATACTCGCAGTCAGAATAATCCCATTAAGGGGTGGGGTGTAAAAACTGTTTGCATATCTGATATGCATGGTGATATTTATTAATACAGCAAAGATGCATTTGGTTTGCGTGTTAATAGCATGTTTAAGATAAACTAAATGCCATGTTTTTGTCGTTAGTAATCTGCCGTCATGCAAATAAATGTCAACATTGATTCCATCGTGAGTCAGAAGTCTATATTTATTAAGATGTTAAATTCTACTTATGAATGAAAGTAAAATATGCGGTTTACCATTGTGAAGTTGTTATTTTTTACGGAGTTAATGTCTATATTGCCAGAGTGTTTCAGGTTACTGAATGAAGAGCTTCCATTGAGAAAGGGCCGGGATTAAAGGGCGTCCAATATCAGATGAAATAGTTTGTGCTGACAGAAAACTTGAAGCATATCGTGCGGGTTTTGATACCGCTGAAAATATTTAAGAGGTAATATTATGAAGAAGTTAATTGCTGTGGCTATTGTTGCTGTAATTCATACATCACCGGCTTTAGCTATTAATGCTCATTACCGCGCTCAGCTTGAGCGTTCCGGTTGTACTGAAATGAATGCAGGTACCACTTGTAATATTCACAAAACTGCAGAGCAGAATGAGCGAAATGCTCGTCGTCACGGAGGATATAATTCTCCGGATGTAATCCGCGCGCATTTAAATCAGATGGTTGTGGGATCCTTTCGTGGGGAAGCTGTTGATGTAATGGAGTCTGATGGGTGGACACGTATCTCTCAGGACGGTAGTAAATATCGTAAGGATGACCGTTATGCGACTCTGGTTTGGGGGCAGGATGATGCTGTTGCATCGGTAGTTGTTCGCTAATTTATAATAAAAGAGACACAACACATGAAAAAGTTAATCACATTTATTGTATTCACAACTTTATTGTCTGGCTGTTCTGCGGACTTTGCACAACGCTATGCTGACGCAAAGCGTGACCAGGAGCGTAAGGAACATCACCATCATGAACATCAGAACGACGATTACACCAGTTCTGATGGATATCGTATGGTTACGAGACACGGTGTAACTCTTCCTGATTGCGAGGAACTGCCGGATGCGAGTCAGGCAGATAATGGTGGACGCTGCTGGTATAAGTAAGACAGTCATTTTTATACTCAGAACCGCTATCTCGCAGATTCATCATTCTTTAAGATTTCAATCTCCGGTTTGTACAACCTGAGCCTCCTGCGCCATCGGAGAACCCTTGGCGCAAAATCCCCCCAGATAATGACGTTGATCGATGACAGCATTTTCTTTCTTTCACTAATAGGGCTTTAATATTTTGATATAAGATTATCAGCCAAATTTACTGTATGATTTGCAGTGGCTTACAATAAATTTCATCCTCTTTTTATTGGGAAACTTCACTTGTTCTTCTGTGTGTTGGAAGAAGTAATGAGTCAGGATGAAACTAAAGCTTGCGATGTTTGGTTAACCATGCGTTAATGGTTGTGCGGTTTGATACAAAATTATCTGAAGTAGTTATTGAAGTATTTCTCTTCACTTTCACCTCTTAAGAATCCTTTTGGTTTTTTCTGATAAATTTTTTTCGGACCATTCTGCCTAAGGGCTTACTCAAAAAGGTAATAGTGATGTCTAATAAAATGACTGGTTTAGTTAAGTGGTTCAATCCTGAGAAAGGATTTGGATTCATTACTCCTAAAGACGGTAGTAAAGATGTGTTTGTCCATTTTTCTGCCATTCAGGGAACCGATTTTAAAACTCTGAATGAAAATCAGGAAGTCGAGTTTGGTGTAGAACAGGGACCCAAAGGCCCATCGGCAGTTAATGTCGTGACACTTTAAGGTAACTGTTATTACTAATCATATTCACTTCCGGTGTCCATGTTGTCATGGTTCTCAATACAGAACATCGACTTTCGATGTTACTGACAGAAATCCTTTCGGGGCAAAATGTATTTTTTGCAAATCTACAATGATTACATTTGATAATATTGCACTGTACATTCGTTCCGGCCAGGCTCCATTGGATTTCAGGAAATAATTTTATTGGGCTCCTTTATGGAGCCTTTTTTTCAACCTGTTAAAAGGTGTTCCAGTCAGGATCATCATGGTGCGGTTATGAAAAAAGTGATAGTTTTTTTTAACACAGAACCAGCGGTTACTGTGTCATTGATGGAAGGCATCACCACGATATTACGTGAGTATCCAAATGGTGAGAAAGCTCACCTAACCCTGATGTCAGCTGGCTTCCCTTCACTAACAGGAGATCATAAAGTGGTCTATGTTGCCTCTGATCGTGATGTTAGTTCTGATGAGATTCTTGAGGCTGCATCGAAGTTGTTGTAATGGCTGTCGGGCGTTTTTACTACCAAGTTGTATAAACTCTTCTGCTGTTGTTTCATCTATGAACAATTCTTGTCTAACTAATAGACAGTAAGTCTGTGGTTATTGAATCTTCTTACTGAATAGTCTATAGATATCAACGGTTGCATATACTCGTCGTACTTCAGGTTGCATATATGCTGGCTGTGCTTGTCCATCCGGATCACTTACCGGAGTCAGGTCCCCGAGATCGTCTCGCTGGCTGTCTTCCTGCAACTCGATTTATTTAGAGTATAGTTATACTGAATCATACCTACTGGCGCGTTGATGCCGTTACAGACCAGAAGAGGTGCATAGTGAACGTCGAAGATTTGAAACGTAAAACTGAAACAGATATATCTGAATTTATCACAAAGAAAATAGCTGAGCTCAAAAAAAAGACAGGAAAAGAAGTTTCTGACATTCAGTTTATTGCTCGTGAGAAAATGACGGGTCTTGAAAGTTATGATATTAAGATTAAATTGATCTAGTTCCCCAAAGCAATTCAACATTATCAAAAGCATCATCATCCATAAGATGTGATGCTTTTTTGTCCATGAAAAACTGCAGTGAATTTTATCCTATCAGTTCAACCGCCAGGTCAGTCCATCTTGTTTAAAACGGTTCTTTCACACATAGTGTGTAGTCAGATTTAGCCTGGAGGTTCGAATGTTAAAAGTTATTGCCGAAGATTTCATAAAAGTTGAGTGTGTTGATATCGTTATCCCTCTGTATCGTGAGCTGGTATCGGCAACGAAAAAAGAAACTCTCTGCATTTCTTATGATTTGTATATTGATGAAAGGGATCTGGGACACTTTATTTTTATCGAAGAATGGCCGGACCATGCAGCACTCGACGAACACTGTGCAAGTGAACATTTCAGAAGGCTTGTGCCATTAATTGATCAACATAAGCGGCAGGATGCTCGTTATATTCTTATGAATTACTTAGTGAGCGCAGATGGCTCGTAAATCTGATACGGTATTATGCTAAATTAACATTATTTTCCAGTTGAGTCCGGGCTATAAGTAATAGCCCGGGATGATAAATTGTCAAAAATTAGAACTGATAGTTTAATGAAACCCAGTAGTTACGGCCAGGTATCACATAGCCGGTCGTGGATTGCGCTGTCTGGAAGTAATCTCCTGCGTAGGTACTATTGCGGCCTACCTGATACAGTGTGACGTCGCTAAAGTCTTTATCCAGTACGTTATTAACTGCAGTATTCAGCGTCAGTTCTTTGGTCAGTTTATAGGACAGTCCCATGTCCAGAACGGTCCAGGCTTTTAAATTAGCGCCTTTGTCGTCATATACTTTCTTTTGTACCGCGCTGAGATTGTCGTAATTCTCGGTAAAACGTGGGGCTTTACCGCGATAACGTGCACTCAGCCAGGCATTCATATCTTCCGTAGCCTGCCAGTTCAAACGTGCGTTAGCCATATGTTTAGGTGTATAGCTCAATGGCGCGCCTTTATTATCGCCATCTTTTTGTTTGCTCTGAGTGTAGGTGTAGTTGAGGGATAAACTCAGCACGTCCGACCAAAGAGGGAAGGTGCTGGCGAATTCAACACCATCAGTTCTTGCTTTGCCGCTGTTGGTGTAACTATTGGTATAATCATCAATAGAGTACGAGACAATTTTATTCTTATATTCGGTATAGAAGCCGGTAATGTTAGCGTTCAGTCCCGTATCGTTTTCATAATACAGTCCGGTTTCATAGCTGGTGCTCTCTTCGGGCTTAAGGTCCGGGTTGCCGACCGTATTGACGGTTCCCTGGGCGGTAACACCACTGATACCATTGTGTAATTGGCTGAGTGACGGGGCTTTATATCCTGTCGTGACGCCGCCTTTCAACGTCCATTCTTCAGATACATCCCAGACCAGGTAGGCGCGAGGGCTGAGATGACCGCCAAAGACATCGTTATGTTCGTAGCGTGTCCCTGCGGTTAATGCCAGTGAGTCGAGAATGTGCCACTCATCTTCAGCGTAGGCAGCCCATGTTTTCTGGTGGAATGTTTCGCCAGTATTGGCCAAAACAACACCGTCTTTCATACGCGCATCCCAGTATTCTCCCCCGAGGGTTAAGAGGTGCGAATCACCTAATGGTGTCAGCAGCAGAGAGTCCAGAATGACGTTGGTATTTTTCAGTTCACGGGCATCACCGGCCCGGCCAGCATTTTCTGGTGTGAGCGCGGAAGAGACCAGTTGTCGGCCTTTATTCTCGGTTTCATTCCAGCCCAGGGATGACTTCCAGGTTCCGAATGTTAATGCGGTATCGTGGCCGAGGGTCACTTTGTTACGCTCATAGCGCAGCGTCTTGTCATAACCCCCGGTCAGGCTACCAAGCTGTCCGTCAACGTTATCGTAACGCTGTCTGGCTGAGTCGAGATCCATCCAGAGTGTATTGTTTTCGCTGGTTTTCCAGTCCAGTCGAGTACCGATATTGTAGTTTTCAGATTCAGTTGGGTAGGGCACACGTGTCGAAGATGTATCGCTCAGGGAAGTGATGCTTGAGCCTTGCCGTTGAGTCGTGCTGCCGCGAACCTGCATATCCAGGACGCCTGCGATTAAAGGACCGCTTGACCAAAAGTTGGCGACAGTGCTGTTACCCCATTTATTACTTTCTTGCAGGTTCACGCCGGTATTGATGGAAGTACTCCATTTATCGGTGCTTTTTTTGGTAATGATATTAACAACACCACCAATTGCGTCAGAGCCGTAAAGCGTAGACATGGGACCGCGGATCACTTCAATATGATCAATCGCCGCCAGTGGCGGCATAAAGCTGGTGTTCATGGCAGAGAAGCCGTTTGGTGTAACGTCGCTGCTTCCGTTTTGACGAATACCGTCTATCAAAATCAGGGTATAGCTGGCGGGCATACCACGGATACTAATCTCCAGACCACCGGTTTTACCGGTACTGCTTTCAACATCTACCCCTTCAACTGAGCGCAGGGCTTCGCCTAAGTCATTATATTTATTGGTTTGTAATTCTTGCTGTGAAATAACGGAAACGCTGGCAGCAGCGTTGGTGATCTTTTTTTCGTAACCGGAAGCGGTCACGACCATAACGTCTTCTGCGAAGGCATTAGTACAGCTGAATCCAATACAGGACAGAACGACAGAAGCAACGGGCTTTAAACGCATAGTCAAACTTCCTTTGTTAAAAATTAGAAGGAAGTAAGATAAATGATGGTAATGATAATACAAATAATTATCATTATTAATTTACATAAATTGTCACTTCTGGTGTCTTTCTTGAATAAATATACATAAATTGTCATAAATTCGAGTCAGAAAGGACGACAAAATCAGCCAGTAGTTATCTTTGTAATTATTGACATTCATTTAATATCGAATTGAATAAATTAGATGTTGTTAAAACATGCTTTCAGCAAAGAATGTCATGTCGCTTGCTGAATATTAGAAAGTCGTATGATGTTTTTTTAAAATCGTCATACTTTTCTGCGCTGTATCATTTTTTTCGTCGATACTGTCCGCCATAATCCTTTCCCCAGGAAGTCGCCCAACGACAGCGGGTTGTTGTGTGGCATAAAAAAACACAAAATCTGGATAAGATAATGATTAAAGGCAAGCTGGCGCTGCTTACGTGCGCATTGACTCTCGCATTTACCTCACCACTTATCGCTGCGCAAAAGGCGGTCGACGGTCAGACATTAAAGCTGGCTATTGGATCCGAACCAACGGAAGGATTTGACCCGATGCTGGGCTGGAGCCACGGCAGTTATCTTCTTCTGCATGCACCACTATTAAAACAAAATGCAGATATGAGCTGGGGCAACCTGCTGGCAGAGAAAGTGGTGACCAGTGCCGATGGTAAAACCTGGACGTTAACGCTAAAACCTGATCTTAAATTCTCCGATGGTTCAGCGCTAACGGCTGAAGATGTGGTGTTTACCTATAACAAAGCAGCTCAAAGCGGTGGGAAAATTGACATGGGTAATTTCACCCATGCCCGGCTTCTCGACAGCCGCACGGTGGAAATTACGCTTCGTAGCCCGCAGAGTACCTTTGTCAACGTACTCGGTTCTTTAGGTATTGTGCCGGCAAAACTGTATGACGAAAAAACATTCGCCAAAAATCCGATTGGTGCAGGCCCGTATCGGCTGGTGAGTTTTCAACCGGGGCAGCAACTGATCGTGGAGGCTAACCCCTGGTATGTTGGCAAGAAAAATGATTTTAATCGGCTGGTATTTGTTTTCCTGGATGAAGACAACGCTTACGCAGCCGCGCGTAGTGGTCAACTGGGCCTGGTACGTATAGCGCCATCGATGGCCGTAGCACCACAGCAGAAGGATCTCAAACTCTGGGTTCGCAACAGTGTAGAAAACCGGGGAATTGTGTTCCCAATGGTTCCGGCAGGTAAAAAAGATGCCAATGGCTATCCTGTCGGTAACGATATCACGGCCGATGTTGCTATCAGACGGGCCATTAACTACGCCATCAATCGGCAGCAATTAGCTGAACAGGTTATGGAAGGGCACGCTATCCCTGCTTTTAGCGCGGTTCAGGGGCTTCCATGGCAGAGCAAATCCGTCACTTTCAAAGATGGCGACAGTGAAAAAGCACGGACTATCCTGGAAGAGTCCGGCTGGAAAGTGGGTAAAGATGGTGTACGCGTGAAAGACGGCAAAGAAGCCCGTCTGACCTTATGGTATACGAGTGGCGACAGTACTCGTCGGGATCTCGCTGAAGCCGTTCGTTCAATGCTGGAACCTGTCGGTATTGCAGTATCCCTGCAATCAGGAAGTTGGGAAACCGTTGAGCGCAATATGCATGCTAACCCGACGCTATTTGGATGGGGGAGCCTGGATCCGATGGAGCTTTTCCATCATTACAGCGGGCAGGCTGCGGGTGTGGAGTATTACAATCCCGGTTACTACAGTAACCCTGTGGTGGAGCAACATCTCAAACAGGCCATTGATGCCCCGGACTGGCAGCATGCGTTACCTTTCTGGCAACAGGTGGAGTGGGATGGGAAACACGGCGCTGGCGTACAGGGCGATGCTGCATGGGCATGGTTGCTAAATATTCAGCACACCTATCTGGCAAATCCGTGCATTGACTTAGGCTCTGGTGCTCCGGAAATTCACGGTAGCTGGTCACTACTCAATAATCTTGATGAATGGACCTGGACCTGCCGTTAATGAAGTTTGCTTTGGCGTATGTTCTTCGGTTGGCCGTTTTGTTGGTGCTGGTAGCTGCTGGCACCTTCATCTTACTCAGTTTTTCACCGGTCGATCCCATTCGTGCCTACATTGGCAACGATCTCCTGCACGTTCCACCCGAGCAATATGGGCGAATTGCCGCTCGCTGGGGGCTGGATCAGCCGCTGTGGGAGCGCTTTGGACACTGGTTTTTGCGCGTGCTACAGGGCGATCTCGGCTATTCCATGTTGTTTAATGCGCCGGTAGCCAGCGTGATCAAAGAGCGTTTTACGACGTCCTTTGCACTGCTTGGCGGGGCATGGTTGATGTCAGGTTTGCTGGGAACAGCAATGGGATTTGTCGCCGGACGTTTCCTGAACCGCTGGCCAGACCGAGCTATTTGCCGACTCAGTTATCTGCTTTCTTCCTTACCGACCTTTTGGATCGGCATGCTATTGCTGGCAGTATTCGCGGTGCACTGGCCTGTGTTGCCCGTCTGCTGCGCATGGGAGCCGGGCAATAATGGTGAAATGGCGACGTTTGCTGAACGTCTTCGTCATCTGGTGCTTCCCGTATGTGCCCTCAGCTTGCTGGGACTGGGGCAGATTACGCTCCACACGCGAGAAAGTATCGCCAGCGTGATGAAAAGTGAATTTGTCCGTTTTGCCCGTTCTCAGGGGGACAGGGGATGGTCGCTTTTACGCCACCAGGTACTGCGTCATGCCATTACGCCTGCGCTGTGCCTGCAATTTGCTTCGCTCGGCGAACTGTTTGGCGGCGCATTACTGGCTGAAAAAGTCTTTGCTTATCCCGGACTGGGTCAGGCTACGATTGATGCCGGATTACGTGGTGATGTGCCGTTGCTAATGGGGATCGTCTTGTTTAGTACCGTGCTGGTGTTCATCGGCAACTCCGTTTCAACCTGGCTTGTCCATTTTCTGAATCGTGCACTGGAGCGTCCTGATGCTCTATAACCCGACACCAACGTTAATTCGTCTTTTGCTGTCCGTAGGCTGTTTATTATTTATTGCCGTGTATGGCTCAGTTTCGCTGGATAATCCAGTAAACGTCAATCTTCTTGCCCGGCACTTGCCTCCGGATGCGCTGCACTGGTTTGGTACGGATAATCTTGGACGTGATTTATGGCTTCGATGTTTTCAGGGGGCGTTAACCAGCCTGCAAATTGGGATTGGTGCAGCGTTGTGCAGCGGTTTGATTGCCTTGTTGATGGCTGCCGTTTCGCGTTTGCATCCGCGTTTGGATGTTCTTATGCGGTTAATAACCGATGCTATGTTGTCGATGCCGCATCTGCTGTTGCTGATCCTGATTTGTTTTACGCTGGGCGGTGGAAAAAGCGGGGTGATTATGGCGGTTGCGCTAACCCACTGGCCGCGTCTGGCATTGATCCTGCGTGCTGAAGCGGAACGCGTTGCACACAGTGACTACCTGACACTGACCTGGCGGTTGGGACACGGTCATTTTTACTGTTGGCGCCATCACTATTTCCCGGCGTTATTGCCTCAATGGTTGACAGGCACGCTGCTGATGTTCCCTCATGCGGTGTTACATAGCGCGGCGCTGAGCTTCCTTGGGTTTGGGCTGGCACCGCATGAACCTTCACTGGGTTTGTTGCTGGCGGACGCCCTGCGGTTTATCAGTCATGGTAACTGGTGGTTGGTGTTGTTTCCGGGGCTCATGTTGTTCAGCCTGGTGATGTTATTTGACCAGTTCGCCAGGGCAGTGCATCGTTTGTGGCTAAGGGGTAATGCATGTTGAGTTTGAAGCAGGCCTCGCTGGAGGTGGCTCGTTATCGCTGGTACGGCGCGAGAAATTGGTCATCGCTGCTGCAAGATATCTCTTTTGATGTTGCCCCTGGTCAGATGGTGGCGTTAGTCGGAGGAAGCGGAGAAGGTAAGAGCCTGCTGTTACAATGCCTGCTTGATCTTTTGCCGGAAAACTTGCGCTTTCAGGGGACCATTACTCTGGATGGTAAGAAGCTGGAGCGCAATGACATCCGGGCGCTTCGCGGTAATACCTTCAGCTATGTGCCACAAGGTGTGCAGGCGCTTAATCCGCTGCTGACTGTTAAAAAACATCTGAAAAGGGTAAGTCAGCTCTCCGGTCAGGCATGGAAAACGGAGGAAATAGAGCATTTGCTCCAGCGTAGCGAACTTGAGTCAAGCGTGCTGGAAGCGTTTCCGCGCCAGCTTTCCGGCGGGATGGCGAAACGTGTCCTGGCGTGTCACGCGTCGCTCAGTCAGGCTCGTTATATCCTTGCTGACGAAATTACCGCCTGGCTTGATGCCCCGTTGGCGAATCAGTTGCTTGAGCAGTTGCGTGATCTTTGCGAGCAAGGACGTGGCGTTTTATGGGTGACACACGATCTTACGCTGGCAGCGCGACATGCCGATCGGATTGTCGCGCTGCATCAGGGGCGGGTATCGGATAACGTGAGCCGGGAACAGCTTCTGCGAGGTGATATTAGTGAACATTTGCAGCGACAATGGCAAGCATTACCTGAACAAAATCAACTTTTTGGAGAGCTGAATGCTGTGCTGTCGTGATGTTGTGATTCGCCAGGGAGGGAAAGTGCTGTGGCAAAACCTGAACTTCTCGCTTGTTGCCGGGGAACGCATGGGAATTTGCGCGCCCAGCGGGACTGGGAAAACAACGCTGGGACGCGTTCTCGCTGGCTGGCAAAAACCGACATCAGGCGAAGTACTGGTGGATGATTCACCGTTGCCAACTCATCAATATTGCCCGGTGCAACTTGTCCCACAACACCCTGAGCTAACTTTTAACCCCTGGCGAAGCACCGGTGATGCGGTACGAGATGCGTGGCAGCCAGATGCTGACATGCTTGCCCGTCTGCATATCAACCCTGAATGGCTAACCCGCCGGCCCGGGCAGCTTTCAGGCGGTGAACTGGCCCGTATTGCAATACTCCGTGCGCTCGATCCGCGTACGCGTTTTCTGATCGCAGATGAAATCACTGCCCAGCTCGATCCTTCCATTCAAAGAGATATATGGATGTTGCTCCTTGAGGAATGCCAGCGCCGCCCATTAGGTATGCTCGTGATCAGCCATCAGCAGGCATTGCTTGCTCAGATTTGCCCCCAGGCGTTACTCTGTCCGACATCCACCTTAATCTGAATTTGCCGTCGGGTTTGCTTCGGCGTTTCTTCTTCTCCCGGTAATACATGAAAGTGAGTATGAAACATATTGTTGCTGCTGCCATTTTATTTGGGTCAGTGATCCCGCTGGCTAATGCCTCGATACAGGTGGGTTTTTCTCCGGAAGGCTCTGCTCGGGCATTAGTACTGGATTCAATTAACCATGCAGAACACACCATCGATATGATGGCTTATTCCTTCCAGTCAGCAGACATTGTAAAGGCGCTGGTGAATGCGGAAAAACGAGGCGTAGTGGTGCGGGCCGTGGTTGATAAAAAACGCAACCAGGGCAAGGTCAGTCAGAAAGCTATCGCCTTTGCCACTGCCAATGGGATTGATGTTCAACTGGACGGTCATTACCACATACAGCACGACAAAGTGATGATTATTGATGGCGATACGCTGGAGACCGGATCTTTCAATTTTGCCAAATCTGCAGAGTTTGAGAATTCTGAGAATGTTCTGGTTATCAGGGGAGAGCCTGCCGTTGTGGCACAGTATCAGGCCCATTTTGACAGCCGCTGGAAAATCGCCCACCAGCAAGGTTGAATTTATAACATCAGTGTTGATTATGTTGTGATGTTATATTATAACAATTCACTCACAAACATTTTGAGGGTGAAATTTTGGCTATTCGTTTTGAAAAACTGGCAGTCGTTCTGGGGATGCTTTTAGCCAGTGGTCAGGTTCTAGCTCATGGTCACCATTCCCACGGTGCACCGATGACAGAAATAGAGCAAAAAGCGTCAGAAGGTGTTTTCGATGATAAAAATGTCAAAGACAGGTCGCTGAGCGACTGGGATGGCATGTGGCAGTCTGTATACCCATATCTGGTTAGCGGTGAACTTGATCCGGTATTCAAAAAGAAAGCGGAGAAGGACAAAAGCAAAACGGCGGATGAGATTAAAGCCTATTACCGTAAAGGTTATGTAACCAATATGGACACCATCGGCATTGAGGATGGGGTGATGGAATTTCATACCGGTAATCAGGTTGAATCGTGCAAGTATGATTATGCCGGATATAAAATATTGACTTATCAGTCAGGTAAGAAAGGCGTTCGCTACCTGTTTGAATGCAAAGATGCTGGCAGTAAAGCACCAAAGTATGTTCAGTTCAGCGATCATATTATCGCACCGCGCAAGTCGAGCCATTTCCACATATTTACCGGTAATACCTCACAGGCGGCTTTGCTTGAAGAGATGGACAACTGGCCGACGTATTATCCGTATCAGCTAAAAGCGGCAGAGGTCGTTGACGAGATGCTGCATCATTAATTTGCGCGACGACCATTTATTTAAACCCGCCGACAATGGCGGGTTTTGTATAAAAAGTGTCACTTGCGAATTATTTTTCGGATGTCAGCGTGGTATAGCTGGTCATGAGGTTGCGGTAGTCAGGAATATGGTTGGAGAACAGTGTTCCCAACCCTTCAATATCATTACGCCAGTCGCGGTGTAGTTCACAGGCCAGACCGAACCAGGTCATCAGCTGGACGCCCGCGGAAGACATACGATTCCATGCGGAGTCACGGGTCAAAGGATTAAACGTGCCAGACGCGTCAGTGACCACAAATACATCAAATCCCGCTTCAATTGCGGACAGCGCAGGAAACGCAACGCACACTTCCGTTACAACCCCGGCAATGATCAACTGCTTTTTGCCCGTCGCTTTAATCGCTTTGACAAAATCTTCATTATCCCAGGCGTTAATCTGCCCTGGACGAGCGATGTAAGGGGCTTCAGGGAACAGCGCCTTCAGCTCGGGTACCAGTGGCCCGTTAGGGCCTGTTTCAAAGCTGGTGGTCAGAATGGTGGGTAGCTTGAAGTATTTCGCCAGATCGGCCAAAGCCAGTACGTTGTTTTTGAATTTGTCTGGATCTATGTCACGAACCAGAGACAGCAAACCCGTTTGGTGATCAACCAGCAGTACGGCAGCCTGATCTTTATCAAGACGTTTATAAGCAATAGTCATTTTTCTTTCTCCAGGTGATGAAAGGGCGCCTCGGAAGGCTTGAGTTATGGATAAACATTAGTGGCTGAGCTGGGTATTGGGTAGGCGCAAAAATGAGTTTCATCGTTGCAAATCTGGAACGAGAAAAATAATGCTGCAATATAGCTGCAACAGAGAGCATTATTCTCAACCATTCCTTTCCATCGCACGGCGCATTCGTTAGCATATTGTCTCGCAGTAAGTGCATGTGTTTTTTCAGGAAGAGGTTAACGTGTTCGCAGAGTATGGAGTTCTGAATTACTGGACGTATCTGGTCGGTGCTATTTTTATCGTGCTGGTGCCGGGACCCAATACGATATTTGTGCTGAAGAACAGCGTCGGACGAGGAGTAAAGGGGGGATATCTTGCAGCAAGCGGTGTGTTTATCGGCGATGCTGTGTTGATGTTTTTGGCTTATGCAGGTGTCGCTGCACTGATCAAAACAACGCCTGTTTTGTTTAATATCGTCCGTTATCTCGGCGCTTTTTATCTGCTGTATCTCGGCGCGAAGATCCTCTATGCAACATTGAAATCGAAAAATGGTAATGCGGCGGCGGAAGAAGTTCCGTTTGGCGCGATTTTCAAGCGTGCATTAATTCTGAGCCTGACAAACCCTAAAGCGATATTGTTTTATGTTTCGTTTTTCGTGCAGTTTATTGATGTCAATGCGCCGCACTCAGGGCTGTCATTTTTTATTTTGGCCATCACGCTTGAGATAGTGAGCTTTTTCTATCTGAGCTTCCTTATTTTCTCTGGCGCGTTTGTGACGCAATATATTCGCACGAAGAAAAAACTGGCTAAGATTGGCAACTCTCTTATCGGTTTGATTTTTGTCGGTTTTGCTGCGCGTCTGGCTACGCTTCAGTCATAATGCCACTGGCCCGCTGTTGGCGGCGGGCTTTCAAAATTCCCCGCTCCTGCTTATTAATTGTGAAAACCCGCAGTAACCAATAAATGGTATTTTAAATATATATTTTGAGGCGTACCCTGTTCACAGCAGCGATTCAATAAAGGTCGCTGGTTGTCGACTGGAAAAGGGAAGAAAAATGCTTCAAATTCCACAGAATCATATCCATACACGTTCAACTCCGTTCTGGAACAAAGAGACCGCGCCTGCCGGAATTTTCGAACGCCACCTTGATAAGGGAACCCGTGCCGGGGTATATCCTCGACTTTCGGTTATGCAGGGGGCGGTCAAATATCTCGGATTCGCGGATGAGCACAGCCCGGAGCCAGAAGAAGTGATGATTATTGAAGCCGGTCAGTTTGGCGTTTTTCCGCCGGAAAAATGGCACAACATCGAAGTAATGACCGACGACACCTATTTTAATATCGATTTTTTTGTTGCGCCTGAAGTCCTGATGGAGAGTGCTAATCAACGAAAAGTCGTGCGTACCGGTAAGGAGTAAATCATGGGTAAAGCAACCTATACCGTCACCGTCACTAACAACAGCAATGGCGTTTCTGTTGATTATGAAACTGAGACACCGATGACGTTGCTGATCCCAGATGTGGCAGCTGAAGTCGTCAAAGACCTGGTGAATACCGTACGTTCATACGATACCGAAAATGAGCATGAAGTCTGTGGCTGGTAACATTACACATACTGTTACTGGTTAATTTTGTGGTCCTTTCTGTAAAGCCGCAACGCGTTATGAGAGCGTGCTGCGGCTTTTTGTCTTTATAAATTAACCAGTTCCATCATTGGTTATTTATGAAACAACATTAAGAAAACCTTAAGAAATACGCATTCATTGCTAATAGCCAACTATTCACAAGGGTTATGATCGTAAGCCAGACACTGAAAAGAACACTGCGCTTATGAAATTTGATACCCGACTTACATTACCTTCAATCATTCTTGGACTGATTGTCGTGGCGATCCCGTTCACCGCAAACTGGAATCTGCCTCTGCTTAACGGCCTTGTTGTCCGAAGCATTGAGAACGGGCAAGCGTTATGGTTGCTGTTTGGTGCTGTATTTACCGCACTGTACATTCGGCCCTTATCCCGTCCTGAAGGTGGGAAGCAATTTTGGTTATGGGCGACGGTGTGGTGGTTAGTATTGCTGGGAAGAAGTACCAGCTGGGGACGTGATTACTTTCCTGAATATCCAAAGCTTGTATTCCGCGCCATCTCTGTGGTTCTAATCGCCATGATTATACTACCCGTACTGATCTCGAAACGCTTACGTCAGGAAATCGCGCGACGCTTTCGTGAGGAACCGCTGCCGATCTGGTTGCTGGTGATTACGGTATGTGCGTTTTTGATTTCCGACACCGTGGAGCACCATCGTCTGCTGGCACCGCTATTCCTGCACAATGCGCATTATGGCGATCTTATTGAAGAACTGTATGAAATGCCGTTTATGGTGGGGTTATTTTTTATTAACTTCGGCTTTATGCACCGTGATAAGCAGGAAGAGTATGCGTCTGTTCACGTAGGCAAAGCGCAACTGGCCGAGTGACAGGACATGCAGCCTGAGTCCGGAAAGTAAGACTCAGGCTGGTTTTACTACCGCTTACTCAATGGCTTCGCACAGACGTGACTTCATTTCGCTGTACGATTGCGCTGCGTAGTTCTCCGCCCAACTTTGATCGGCAATGTGTTCAATATTCACCGCACAATATTTGGTTTCCGGCGTTTTAGAGATAGGATCCAGGTTATCCTGCGTCAGCTCGTTACATGCGCCAATCCACCATTGATAGGTCATATAAACCGTTCCGCGATTGATGCGCTCTGAGACATCCGCCCGGCTGATCACTTTCCCGCGACGAGAACTGACCCATACCAGATCGCGATGACGGATCCCGTGTTTTTCTGCGTCACTGGCATTGATCTGTACATAGCCAGGCTCATCTGCCAGCGCTTGAAGTGCCGCGCAGTTACCTGTCATAGAACGACAGGAATAATGCCCGACTTCTCGCACGGTACATAACACCATCGGATATTTTTCATCAGGGACTTCTGCCGGCGCCCGCCAATGTGCGGCAAACAGTTTGCCTTTGCCGTTGGCGGTATCAAACTGGCTGTTTTCGTACAGATAGGGGGTACCTGGATGATCGAGATCCGGGCAAGGCCACTGGACGTGTCCCATATCGCCCATTTTTTCGTAGGTAACACCGTAGAACAATGGGCACAGTTCGCGCATCTCATCCCAGATTTGCTGGTTATTTTGATAGTGCATTGGATAGCCCATTTCGCTAGCCAGCAGACTGATAATTTCCCAGTCGCGTTTCACATCTCCGCCTGGTTCTATGGCTTTTTCAAAACGCTGGAAGCCACGGTCGGCACAAGTGAAAACACCACCATGTTCACCCCATGAGGTAGCAGGCAAAATAACGTCAGCCATTTCCGCCGTCTTGGTCATAAAGATATCCTGCACAACGACAAAATCGAGTGCGTTGAACCCTTCGCGAACCAGACCCAAATCGGCTTCGGTCTGCAGCGGATCTTCCCCCATGATGTAGTAGGCTTTGACTTTGCCTTCTATTGCCAGGTGTGGGACTTCAGTTATTCGTGTACCGACCTTGTCATCCATCAGATTGACGTCAATACCCCATGCTTTGGCAAATTTCTCCCTTACTGCAAAATCGGTCACGTCCTGGTAACCCGGGAACTGGTTAGGCAGAACCCCCATGTCACACGCGCCCTGGACGTTATTTTGTCCACGTACCGGACCGACGCCAACATTAGGGCGTCCCAGGTTCCCGGTCAGTAGCGCCAGGGATGATAGTCCACGTACAACGTCAACGGCCTGCCCAAATTGCGTCACTCCCATCCCCCACATGACGGTGGCAGAAGGGGCTGATGCAAATGTGCGCATCGCCTGACGCACCTGTTGTGCAGGAACGCCAGTTAAGTGCTCAACGGATTCCGGAGCATAATCCTTAACGGTTTCCCAGTAGGTTTCCAGACCCTCAGCATGTTTTTGCACATACTCACGATCGTAGAGTTGCTCTTCAATGAGAACATGGCCGAAGGCATTTACCAGCGCCATATTACAGCCGTTTTTCAATTGAAGATGCTGGTCTGCAATACGTGCTGTTTCAATACGGCGAGGGTCGCACACAATAATTTTAGCGCCATTCTGACGCGCTTTGATAACCCTGCGGGCCACAATCGGGTGAGAATCTGCGCAGTTATAACCAAAGATGAGCAGGCATTTGGAGTTTTCAATGTCGCTGATGGAGTTACTCATTGCACCATTGCCTAACGTTTCTTGCAGGCCGGCGACGGAAGGGCCGTGGCAGACGCGGGCACAGCAATCGACATTGTTGGTATGGAGCACGCCGCGGGCGAATTTTTGCATCACATAATTGGTTTCATTCCCGGTACCACGGGAAGAGCCCGTTGTCATAATGGCGCGGGGACCATAGGCGTTTTTGATTTCGGATAAGCGTTTGGCGGTGTAACGAATGGCTTCATCCCAACTAACGGGCGTGAATTTTCCACCTTTTTCATAGCGGATCATCGGGCGAGTCAGACGGGGGGTCAGAAGGCGAGTGTCGTTAAGGAAATCCCAACCATAGTAGCCTTTCAGGCATAACTGATTTTGATTTGTTACACCCTCTGCGGCTTCGGCGCGGATGATTTTGTTATTTTCAACAACAAGCTTGAGCTTGCACCCGGCCCCACAGTATGGGCAAACACTGGTGATTTTTTTCATCAATAACAGACCTGTTAAAAGCTGAAATAGCGCGAATTGTAGACGAAGCCACGCGATTGCATCGCGGACTACGATTTGTCGTAGCGACGGGCTGTATAAGCATAAAGTGTGCCATAAGTGAAAACGCAGTTACGGCAAGGGCTGGCTTCGAAAACTGGATGAAAATGACAGTCGATTCGACATTAATGACGATAAACGTCAGATAAAAAACAGTGGATCTGACTGTTTAAACCGGTGAAACATAAGAAAAAGATGAAAATCAAAAGTGATTAAGATCACAAATTTTAATTTTTCAGGTCTATGCTATGCTTTTATACGGCGAGTAAATCGTTCACGTAAAAACATAAGTGAGGAAAACAAATGGGTATTATTTCATGGATTATTTTCGGTCTTATCGCTGGGATTTTGGCAAAATGGATTATGCCGGGTAAAGATGGCGGCGGGTTCTTTATGACCATTATCTTAGGGATTATCGGTGCTGTTGTTGGTGGGTGGATCAGTACACTCTTCGGTTTTGGTAAAGTTGATGGCTTCAACTTTGGTAGTTTTGTCGTTGCGGTTATCGGTGCGATCGTTGTTTTGTTTATCTACAGAAAAATCAAAAGCTAGGTTAAGAAACAGACAACAAAGGCCACATATCGGTGGCCTTTGTTCTGTGTTACCACCAGCCCAGTTCCGTCCCCAGCACCACAATAATGGCTACCCCAATCATAATGAGCGTTGTTTTTTTCATCAATATGCTCCCGGTGCAGCATAGCCGCCAATAAAAAACCAGGATAAGAAAACGACCGCGGAAATGAAAATGATAATGGGGAATATAATACCGAGTCGCATGCTCTTATCTGCCAGAGTTATTTAAAGATGAGCCAGAATAGCAGGGCTTAATGCGTGACAAAAGTGGTTTTATCCTGACGCTTTTTATCCTGGTACATTGCGCCGTCTGCAACGTGCAGCGCGCAGTTCACGTCGGTCTCCTGTGGGTCTATTTCCACAACGCCCAGGCTGGCACCAGGATAGAACAGCTGGATATTCCCCAAATGGTAGTCGCCGCAAATTTGCTGTCGTAAATGATCCTTCACTTTCTGCAGACGGTCACGTTGTTCTATTTCATCTTCTTGTGACATCCCGGCAACCAAAAACTCGTCACCGCCAAGCCGACCGAGAATATCATTCTCACAACATCCAAGACGCAAGCGTCGACCGATCTGGATCAGAAACTGATCGCCAACTTCATGTCCAAACCGGTCATTGATGAGTTTGAAATCATCTAAATCGATATAGGCAACGACAACCTTGTGTTTCAGATGACGGGCAAGTGAAAAGAGGGTTTCCATATTTTCAAAAATAGCCCGACGATTAGGTAACCCGGTTAATGCGTCAGTATAGGAGTGCGCAATCAGCGCGGCGTTTGCTTCACGCAGCTGAGCAACCAGTGATTCTTTTTGAATAGACTGGGCGATAAGACCGGCAAACAGATGCAGCACTTGTTCACCACGTTGGCTTAGCGTCTGCTGTTGTCGGCTGGTGGCGCAAAGCGTACCGTAGAACGTGCCATCCGGCAGATGAACCGGGGTGCTCAAAAAAGTGGTGATCTCCAGAGCCCGAGCTGCGCTACAGTCAGGCCAGCGCGCTGGCACGTTATCGCTGTACAGGCAGTTTTCTTCTATAGCACGTTTGCACAATGTTTCATCCCACGGCACGGATAGCCCTTCGGGGATCTGCATCTGCTTGCTGTTACGCGCATACAGAATATACTGCAGGCGTGCATCTAAATCGACTTTAGTTAAATAGGTCGATTCCATGTCAGTCACCACTTCCAGCATTTCCAGAAGTTGCCGAACCAGACTCTCAACAGACTGCTCAGTGGCTAAAGATTGTGAGACTCGGGCGAGGATCATGTCCGACATGAGATCTAAGTACTCCTGGGTACTGATAAGGGCGATATTGGTCTGCATGATAAAACATCACTGTGAAAGATGAAACATGCCACACTGGTCATAATGTAAACATCAGATTGAAACAGTTCAGTAAAACATGGAGATGGACTGGAAGTAGGGGTAATCTGCCGGGATAACATTCTGAACAGGAGTTAACATGAAATCCGGGTTTATCGTATTGGCAGGTATTCTGGTGCTGGCTGGATGTAAAACGCAGCCTGAAGCGCCAACCCCACCGAAAATTGGCATGGCAAATCCTGCTTCTGTGTACTGCGAACAAAAAGGCGGCTCGCTGATTGCAATTCAGACTCCGCAAGGAGTACGGTCTGACTGTAAATTACCCGGCGGGGAAGTCATTGATGAATGGGCGCTCTGGCGCAGGGATCATCCGACTGCCGGGCAGTGATGGCCAGTCACCATTGACGTAGCCACTCAGCAAGGACGAGCGCGTGGTTTTGCTGCGTGTTTTTTGCTGCATACAGCAGGGTTAAGGTTTGCTGACGCGCAATCGCAGCGAGTCGCTGGCCTTCCTGCTGTTGCCGGGCGAGTTCTGCGCGGTATTGCTCGGAAAAGTGTTCAAAATCAATCAACTCTGCGTGGAACGCTTTACGTAAGTCTGATGATGGAGTGAGAAGTTTATTCCACTCGTTGAAGGCCAGATCGGTTTTTTTTATCCCGCGCGGCCACAATTTATCCACCAGAACTCGATAGCCATCACTCTTTTCTGCCGGATCATAGACGCGTTTACACTGAATATTCATCTGTTTCCCTCTACGCAATACAGTCTGTTAAGAAACCGCGCTAGTCATTTTCTGGCTGTTTGTTACGGTCAGATAAGATCACTAAAACGTGAGCATTATAGCATTTTGAATATGCACACTCCCAATTTAAGGGATTGTGATAACAACAAAAAATCAGTAGGCTGAGGCTCCTTATGTTGTCCCTTATTGCTCTGACATAAGGAATTTCTTATGGAAATGTCTCCTGTGAAAGATACGCTTCGTATTGCGCTGGTGGGCGATTACAGTCCTGAAATTGTGGCGCATCAGGCTATTCCCCTTGCAATCGATGATGCTGCCGCTGTTCTCGAATTGATGGCTGATTATGACTGGTTAACTACCGCTGATATCAGTAGTAGCGAAGATCTGGTCGGCTATGATGCTATCTGGGTCGTACCCGGTAGCCCGTACAAACACCCTGAAGGCGCGTTGATTGCGATTCGCTACGCTCGTGAAAACAGCATCCCTTTTCTTGGAACCTGCGGCGGTTTTCAGCATGCTATTATCGAGTATGCCCGTAACGTTTTGGGCTGGAGCGATGCCGCCCATGCAGAAACCGATACTGAAGGTCGCATGGTGATCGCACCGTTAGCTTGCTCACTGGTTGAAAAGACCGACGATATTGAACTGCGGGCAAATACGCTGATCGCAAAAGCCTACGGACAGGATATTATCTCTGAGGGATATCACTGCAATTATGGCGTATCTCAGGCATTTGCCGTCGAGCTTGAACGTGGTGATTTGCGTGTGACGGGCTGGGATGAAGCCGGTGATATTCGTGCTATTGAGTTAGTGACGCATCCTTTTTATGTTGGCACGCTTTTTCAGCATGAACGCGGAGCGCTGGTGGGAAAACCGGTTCCACTTGTCCAGGCGATGCTGCGCGCGGCTCGCGAGTAAAAGGAGGGCAGGTTTACCATTAACCTGCCCGCTGCGTTATGAGGTAGCTATCTCCCGATTGCTACCGGCACAAAATCCAAACACAGCCATCACTGTTGCTAACAGGGCGACGCCGATCAACGGTATTTGCCAGTTACCGTTGAGGTCGTGAATTTTGCCCATCAGGGGCGGTCCGCATGCGGCCAGTAAATACCCGACAGATTGCGCCATGCCGGATAAGGCAGCAGCCTGATGTGCTGAACTTGCACGCAGGCCGATGAAAGTTAATCCCAGAATCATCGATGCCCCTGACCCAAAGCCAAACAGAAGGGTCCATAGCACCGCCCGGTCGGGCATCAACCAGAAACCAGCAGCACCGATAGCGCACATTAGGGCGACCAGGGCGGCGATGGCCCGCTGATCTTTAAATCTGTACAGGATCAGGGGGATCAGTATTCCCGGCGCGGCGGTGGCTAATTGCAGTAAACCGTGCAGCGATCCGGCCTGAGCTTCACTGTAGCCATGGCTAATCAAAATGGCGGGTAACCAGCCAATTACCACGTAATAGATAAGTGAGTTGATCCCCAGAAACAGAGTAACCTGCCAGGCAAGACGGGAGCGCCAGATAGCGCGGGAATGCAGCGCACGTGAGTTACTCATCGTGGCATGGGCTTTCTGGCGCCACTGCGGCAGCCAGATAAACAGAGCCAGCAGAGGAAAGGCCATTAACATCAACAACGCGCCACGCCAGCCGAATCCGTTAAGCGCCAGTGGTACCACGATTGCTGAACCAATTGCTGCCGCTGCGCCCATCGTCAGTGAGTATGCGCCGGTAAGTTTCGCTACATGCTGCGAAAAATCGCGCTTGATTAGCCCTGGTAGCAGAACGTTTCCTAATGCTATTCCGCAGCCAATGAGGGTGGTTCCACCAAAAAGGAACAGTGGTGAGGATAAAGATCGTATACCAATACCTACGCAAATCAGCAGCATGGCGGCAAATAAGCTGCGTTCAATTCCCCATCGACGTGCAACGGCCGCAGCCAGAGGCGAAACCAGCGCAAAAGCGAGAAGGGGAAGTGTTGTCAGGAGTCCTGTCTGGGCGGTGGTTAACCCGTAATCAGCCCGGATAGCATCCAGCAGTGGGGCTACGCCGGTAAAGGTCACGCGTAGCGTGGTTGCGATCATCAGGATACCCGCGATAAGCAAAGCACCCTGTTTGCCGTGGGGGGAAGAGTAATGTGTCATTGTTTTCTCATGTCGTCAGGCGAGGCGATACCTTACCGTTTTTACATGATGGATGAATCAAGCTAAAATGACAGTTTATCGCTAAAATCGGACATTATTATGTTGGGACTGAGGCTGGATGGATATCAACCCGACCTGTATCACGACGCCGCTGTGGCTTTTTGTATTCAGGCCCGGGAAGACGAACTCTTTAGCCCACTGCATCAGCACCGAAAGGGTCAGTTGATTCTGGCGTTGCACGGCGCGATTACGTGTGAAGTGGAAAATGCCATGTGGATGGTTCCTCCTCAGTATGCGGTTTGGATCCCTGGTGAAATTCCACACAGTAATCACGTTACTGTTGGTGCCGGCTTATGCTTTCTGTTTATTGAACCGAATGCAGTGGTGATGCCGGAACGCTGCTGCACGCTGAAAATTGCGCCATTGTGTCGGGAACTCATTCTCTCGCTGGCATCGAAAACCGATGCTCAGCGGATGGATCCGTCAACACAACGTCTTACGCAGGTATTATTTGATGAGCTACCGCAGCAGCCGCAGGAGCAAATGCAGTTGCCGGTATCCGACCACCCAAAAATTCGTAAGATGGTGGCGACGATGGCGCAGGAGCCAGCGCAATGGCAAACCCTGGGCCAGTGGGCCAGTGTATTTGCTATGAGTGAACGTAATCTTGCCCGGCTGGTGGTCAAAGAGACTGGGCTGAGTTTTCGTCGCTGGCGTCACCAGCTACAGCTGATCCTGGCATTACAGGCGTTGATAGAGGGGCGAAACGTACAGCAGGTCGCTCAGATGCTGGGTTACGATTCGACTACCGCATTTATCACCATGTTCAAAAAAGGCCTGGGCCAGACGCCAGGCCGTTATCTGACAGGGTTGACTACTGCTTCCCAACAATCAACGAGACCAGACCCGCCGCAATGAGTGGTCCAACCGGTACGCCGCGAAATAAAGCCACGCCCAGCACCGTTCCCACCAGCAGACCGGCGACCAGCTGCGGCTGATTACCCATCAGCGTGACACCGCGCCCACCAAGCCAGGAAACAAATACGCCGATAGCAATGGCCACCAGCGACTTCCAGTTCACAAATGAATGGATGAGCGTGGAAGGGGGGAGCGTACCGCTGGCGATTGGCGCCATCACGCCGATGGTCAGAATGATAATCCCGACGGTCAGGCCCTGTTTTTCAATCCACGGGAAGAAGGTATTCAGAGGCGTAACACGGACTATAATCAGCACCAGAATTGAAACGGCGACAGTGGTGTTATGGCTGACAAAGCCCAGAGCTGCCAGTCCGAGCAGGATCAGCAGAGTGACATCAAACATCGTAGTTTCCTTGCCAAAAAAAAGATAAGCCTGCTTACTGTACGCGCAAACGCGTGACGGAACAGGCTTTTTTTATTGATAAAGACAATTTTTAGGCGAACGCATAAGATCGCGTTTTTATGCCGATAAACCGGTCACTATTTCTGGCTATTGTGCGCGGCGGAACTGGACTAATTCTGGTCGGGCTATGCGCAAATAATCTTTAGTATCCATGATGACCGATTTTTCCAGCATCCCGGCATTAAACGCAATCTCATTAAAGCGCTCGAATAAAAGCGGATCGGCGACCAGCTTGAGATTAGGATGGAAACTGAAGGGGGGGATGGCGCCAAACACACAACCTGTTAGCTCATCCACTTCTGCCGGGCTGGCAAGAGAAGCTCTTAAACCGCCGAGATGGCTGGCTAGCTGACTCAGGTCAGCCTGTTGGTCAGCGGACAGAATAGCCAGCACATGCTGATTGACGCCATTGCCTTTCACTTTGCATACCAGAGCTTTTGCCCCCTGACCCAGCGCAGTGCCGCGGATCTCTGACACGGCTTCGCACTTGCCGACTGCTTCATGGCTGATTACGCGGTACGTGGCGCCTTGCTCTGACAACAATGAAATCAAACGTTGATGGGTCTCATTACCTTTATTCACTTCCGTCATTTCTTACTCCTGGTACAACGATAAAAATCCTGCGCAGAAAAATTTTCACGAACGAAGGTGTTTTTTCTGTTTATTAAGATAGAGTTGAGCATCAGATGCTTTATAGGCATCATTAATGGTGTCGTTTGGTTGCATATTATATATCCCTGCGGAAAAGCTGACTGATTTATCCGGCGCAATAATTTGTAAGTTATGGCTAATGCGTTCCAGCAGGCGAGGTGTAAGTTCGGTGGCGTAATCGATGAGAATAATACAGAACTCGTCCCCACCGAGGCGAATCGCATAGTCACTTTTGCGAATAGATGACTGAATAGCTTTTGCCAGAATGGTGATAACGCGATCGCCTTCCTGGTGCCCCAACGTGTCATTAATTGTTTTCAGTTTGTCGCAATCAATAGCGATAAATGTCACAAGTGTTCCTGCATTGACCAGTTGCTGCAACCGCTGTTCAAGTGTAGGGGTTAAAATTTTGCGGTTATAGAGACCGGTCATCGCGTCACTGATATTTTCGCGAGTTACGTTGTGATACAAACGGAAATGCATCCTGACCATATTCAACAGAAGTACCGTTGCCAACAGATAAAAGGCGAATATCTTCCATGACGAGACAATAAAGTACATGAAATCAAGCGATAACGTGATGCGTATTCCACCGGGTATGTCATTGATATAATGCACATACTGAAACAGATTGCTCTCGCTTTGGTTAACGATAATCTCCTTTCCCGAGCTGATATCAGACAGGGTGACGTTAAGATAACGCCATACAAGAGGACGATCGTTGGTATAAAAAATATGTTTCAAATTCTCTTTGTTCACATCCACCATGACCACGCCTTTTAGTTTGCCGTCTGAATAGACTGGCGTTAAAAAGCTCATGACTTTTTCTTGCGTAAGGTCATCTTCGTAAATACTGGAAATGACGGTTCGGCCAGTAAATACATCGTCAATATCATTCTGATTAATTCCCAGGGTGCCTTTTTGCAAAAAGGACCAATGGTTCATGGTGAACTGGAGTGAGTTAACGAGATTGTAGAAATAGATGTAATTATTTTTTAGGTCAATGTAATAACGAAACTTGTATTCCAGCGTTCCTAACCCCTGACCGTAATCGACCAGCTCACGATTCACATTTACCGCCTGGTCGAAGGCCGGCAGCAGGAATATGTCATCAAGTTGTTCGACGCAATTACCGGAATGGGTCTGCAATGTACCGCGTAATGGAAGATAGTTATGGTTGGTGAGGTTGAGTCCATGCGTGCCGTTAACGCTCTCGAAAGCGTTGCACAGCGCTTTTCGTTGCTCGGGTGAAATACTCTCTTTGGGGGATGAAAAACGGCGCATAAGATGGGCTGCGATGCTCTGATTTGTATACTTATCATAGAGAAATGATGAATCTGCTTTCTCAATGATATACCGCATATACGCGCTCATTGCCCGATCGCTGGCAACAAGTTCGTAAACCAGAAAGGTCGATGTCAGAACAATAACGCTTACGGAGATAAAGTGCCTGAGCGCTTTATGTTGCAATTTCATAATGATTTACAGCCCTGTAAGTCAGATACTTCAGTCTATCACACGCTATACGTCCGCTCTAACGGTATGGGAATTGTCGCAGAGGTCTATTTTGTAATAAAAATCATTCGCACACTTCACCTTTGAATCTTAATGTTGTATTTATAATGCAACTTATGAAAAAGGAGACAGGCAAATGAGCACGACTGAAAAAGCGGGCCATACATTTTTAGCCAGCCTGGGTAAAACCCGTCTACGCCCAGGCGGAATTGAAGCAACTGACTGGTTGTTCAACCAGTCACAACTGACGCCTGATTGCCAGGTACTTGAGGTGGCATGCAATATGGCGACGACGGCGATAGAGCTGGTTCAGCGCTTTGGCTGTACGGTTTATGCCATTGATATGGATAAGGACGCGCTCGCCAGAGCGAGAAGTAATGTGGTTGTTCATGGGCTGGAAAATCACATCCATGTAATGGCTGCTAACGCGAGCACTCTCCCTTTTGCTGATAACAGTTTTGACGTTGTGATTAACGAAGCCATGTTGACAATGTATGCCGACAAAGCCAAGGCGAAGCTGATTGCGGAATACCATCGGGTGCTGAAACCCGGGGGACGGTTATTAACTCACGATATTATGTTCACCAGCCAAAAACTGGGTGAGGGCGATCAAAGTCAGCTAATGCAGGTGGTGAAGTCAAACGTAAGCCCGATGACCCGACAGGGCTGGAGTGAACTCTTCCTGAATGCCGGGTTTGAGCATGTTATGCAGAAAAATGGCGAAATGTCGTTAATGTCGCCTCGCGGATTAATTCGTGATGAGGGGTTAGGTGGCGCACTCAAAATTGCATTTAACGGCTTACGTACGCATGAAAATCGGCGTCGGTTCCTTAAAATGTTTCGCTTTTTTAAATCCCAGCGGCATCAATTAAATTATATCGCTTGCTGTTCGGTGAAGGGAAAATAAAAACAGGCCAGAACGTATGTTCTGGCCTGTTAGCGATATCTAATTATTGCTGGTGGTACTCTGCTTATGGAACAACTCGCGGAATACCGGGTAAATATCATCCTGGTCACGAATATGCTGCATAGCAAAGTTTTCAAAGGTCGATTGCAAATGTTCGTACTCACGCCATAAGGTTTGGTGCGCACGACGGGTGATTTCGATATAGCTATAATATCGCACCACCGGCAGCAGTTTTTTCGCCAGAATCTCATGACACAGCGGCGAATCATCAGCCCAGTTATCTCCATCCGATGCCTGCGCCGCGTAGATATTCCATTGGGCAGGATCGTAGCGGTCTTTCACCACTTCATCCATCAATTTTAGGGCGCTGGAGACAATCGTCCCCCCGGTTTCCTGAGAGTAGAAGAACTCGTGCTCATCTACCTCTTTCGCCTGAGTGTGGTGGCGAATATAGACCACTTCTACGTTCTTGTAAGTCCGGCTTAAAAAAAGATACAGCAGAATATAAAAACGCTTTGCCATATCTTTTGTCGACTGGTCCATTGAACCGGAGACATCCATCAGGCAGAACATAACCGCCTGGCTGGAGGGATCGGGGCGTTTTTCATAATTCTTGTAACGTAAATCAAAGGTATCGATAAACGGTACGCGTTCGATTTTTGCCCGTAGTTCGGCAATCTCTTTACGTAATCGTTCTTCTTCCAGCAACTGAACGGGTTCACTTTTGGTGATGGTCTCCAGATCGGCTTCAAGGGCGTGTAACTCCCGACGTTTACCCGCTGTCATTGCCGTACGGCGCGCCAGTGAGTTTTGCAGGGATCGCACCACGCTGATGTTGGCTGGCACACCATTAGAGGTAAAACCTGCACGATGCGTTTTGTACTCCGTTAACTGACGCTGCTGATTTTGCTTCAGATTAGGGAGGGCCAAATCCTCAAAGAGCAGATCCAGATATTCATCTTTGGAAATCTGAAACACGAACTCATCCTGGCCCTCTCCATCCTGGCTGGCCTGGCCTTGTCCGCTGCCGCCGCCCTGAGGACGTTCAATACGGTCATTCTGGACAAAATGGTCGTTACCCGGATGTACACGATGGCGCAGCCCCCCGCGCCCCTGATGAAACATCGGTTCGCTAATATCATCGGTCGGGATAGAGACAGATTCGCCACTATCGACATCAGTCACCGAACGCTTGTTAATGGCCTCGGAGATAGACTGCTTAATTTGCGATTTATAACGGCGTAAGAAGCGCTGACGGTTAACCGTGCTCTTGTTTTTGCCGTTAAGACGCCGGTCAATAAACCAGGTCATAAGCTCCTCCCGTGCTGCCAACTTTTCGCAGTGTGCATAGTGCCGGAAGTCGCTTACGCGCGTCCGGCCTACGCTGCATGTTTTTGTAGGCCCGGTAAGTGCAGGTACCACCGGGCATTTGCATCACGATGATTTACGCACGCGCAAATACCATTCGCACAATAAACGCACCTGTTTACGCGTGTAGCCTTTTTCCATCATACGGTCGACAAAATCGTCGTGCTTTTTCTGCTCGTCAGTCGAGGTTTTAGCGTTAAAGGAAATGACCGGCAGCAGTTCCTCGGTATTCGAGAACATTTTTTTCTCGATAACCGTGCGCAGTTTTTCGTAACTGGTCCAGTTTGGATTGCGACCGCTGTTATTCGCTCTGGCGCGCAGAACGAAGTTGACGATCTCGTTACGGAAATCTTTCGGGTTACTGATGCCTGCTGGCTTCTCAATTTTCTCCAGCTCTGAGTTGAGCGACTCACGGTCAAACAGTTGGCCAGTATCCGGATCGCGATACTCTTGATCCTGAATCCAGAAGTCCGCATAGGTGACATAACGGTCAAAAATGTTCTGCCCGTATTCGGAATAGGATTCCAGATAAGCCGTCTGGATCTCTTTGCCAATAAACTCGGCGTATTTCGGGATCAGATAGCCTTTCAGGAACTCCAGATAACGTTCTGACTGCTCCTGCGGGAACTGTTCGCGCTCGATTTGCTGTTCAAGAACATAGAACAAGTGCACCGGGTTGGCCGCCACTTCGGCGTGGTCAAAGTTAAACACGCGGGAGAGGATCTTAAACGCAAAACGCGTGGACAGGCCGTTCATGCCCTCATCAACCCCGGCGTAATCCCGATATTCCTGGTAGGATTTCGCTTTTGGATCGGTATCTTTCAGACTTTCGCCATCGTAAACGCGCATCTTCGAGTAAATGCTCGAGTTTTCCGGTTCTTTCAGGCGCGAAAGAATAGTAAAGCGAGAGAGCGTTTCCAGCGTACCCGGTGCGCAAGGAGCGTGGGTCAACTCACTGTGGTTAAGCAATTTCTCGTAGATCTTGATCTCTTCGGAAATGCGTAAGCAATACGGTACCTTCACAATGTAAACACGGTCGAGGAAGGCTTCGTTATTCTTGTTATTGCGGAACGTTACCCATTCGGATTCGTTCGAGTGCGCAAGAATGATGCCGTTAAACGGCAGGGCAGAGATACCTTCTGTGCCGTTGTAGTTTCCTTCCTGAGTCGCGGTCAACAGAGGATGCAGCACTTTAATCGGTGCTTTAAACATCTCAACGAATTCCATGATCCCCTGGTTAGAACGGCACAGTGCGCCTGAGTAACCATAGGCATCAGGATCGTTTTGGGCGTGGTGTTCGAGTTTACGAATATCCACTTTCCCGACCAGGGCGGAGATATCCTGGTTATTTTCGTCGCCAGGTTCTGTTTTGGCGATAGCAATTTGCTCCAGAATAGACGGCCAGACTTTGACGACGCGGAATTTAGTAATGTCCCCGCCGAAATCATGTAAACGTTTTGCCGCCCATGGCGACATGATCGTACCGAGATAGCGACGCGGGATCCCATACTCTTTTTCCAGGATCTGGGCATCTTCCTGTGGATTAAACAGGCATAACGGATGGTCGTTGACCGGACTCCGCTCGCCGTTAGCACTCAGGACATAAATCGGTACTCTTTGCATCAGCGATTTCAGCCGCTCGGCAAGAGACGATTTCCCACCCCCAACAGGCCCCAACAGATACAAAATCTGTTTCTTCTCTTCCAGCCCCTGAGCCGCGTGTTTCAGATAAGAGACAATCTGTTCAATCGCGTCTTCCATGCCGTAAAACTCTTCAAACGCGGGATAACGAGCGATCACCCGGTTAGAAAAGAGTCGAGAAAGTCGAGGTTCATGGGCAGTATCGACCATGACAGGCTCACCAATAGCCATTAATAGCCGCTCTGCCGCGTTGGCATAAGCACTGCGATCTTGCCGACAAGTGGTAAGAAACTCCTGCAGCGTGAACTCTTCGTCCTTGGCAGCTTCATAACGCTGGCGATAGTGATCGAATATATTCATGGTATGCCGTCCTTTCGTTTTTTAGCACATGTTAAGAGCCGTTCATATGAATAGTAGAGGCCCCTGAAGAGGTAAACTGAACGACGTCGCTGCTGAAGAAATAAGCAACTCTCATGCCATTTTGGTGGTCAGGAGATCAACGTATTCGGTGATACACCTTCTAAAATTAAGCGTAGATGGCATTTGCAAAACTTGCCTGTGTGCGCAAACGAATTTCAATGGCATATCAATAACTCATCAGCAAAAAAAGCACATCTTATGTAAAGAAATAGGGTTGGATTCATGCGGTATTCATCGTTCTGCAAGCAAAATGTCATCACTCGCAGAGAAATTAGGGGGTTACATTACGTGGCTAATACGTAAAATAGTTGGGCTGTAACGTAATGACGGTTACACTTCTGTTGCTATACATTTGAATAAGGAATTATGGATTGTGACCAAACTCAAACTTCTGGCACTTGGCGTGCTTATCGCCACTTCCTCTGTTGCGCAAGCAGAAAGCAACCTGACGCTGGGCGCAGGCGTTGGTGTGGTTGAACACCCCTACAAAGATTATGATACTGACGTTTATCCCGTTCCTGTCGTGACCTACGAAAGCGAGAACTTCTGGTTCCGTGGTCTGGGCGGTGGCTACTACCTATGGAATGACAACACAGATAAATTATCAGTCATGGCGTACTGGTCGCCAATGTACTTTAAGCCGGGCGACAGCGATGACAGCCGCCTGCGCAGCCTTGATAAGCGTAAGAGCACCATGATGGCTGGTCTGTCTTACGTTCACAATACGCAATATGGTTTCCTGCGCACCAGCCTGGCGGGAGACACGCTGGACAACAGTAATGGTATCGTATGGGATCTGGCGTGGTTGTACCGTTACACCAAAGGTGGTCTGACGCTGACACCAGGTATTGGTGTTGAGTGGAACAGCGAAAACCAGAACGATTACTACTACGGTGTATCGCGTCACGAATCTTCCCGCAGTGGTTTGCGCAGCTACGATCCTAACAGCAGCTGGAACCCGTACCTTGAATTAAGCGCAAACTACAATTTCCTTGGCGACTGGAGCATGTACGCCACTGCGCGTTATACCCGTCTGTCTGATGAAATTACCGACAGCCCGATGGTGGACAAATCCTGGACGGGTCTGATCTCAACCGGTATTACTTATAAATTCTGATTTCACTAAATGAAGAACAGATGATTACATGGAAGCCCGCAGAAATGCGGGCTTTTTGTTTTATCACCATGGGTAAGCTTCGATACTTATTTTTAAACGAGGAAAGTTGTCTTTTATTCACTGCGCGTGAATCACACTATTAACGCATATTCTGTATCTGGCTGCAGACATCTTGTCACTCATGATCCGCGTAAAAATCAGTCCAAACTATGATGGTGCAATTTGTGCACCATTACAGGACACACCCGCGTTGTTTTGCTTTACTGTGGTGCATAAACACAGGAGGGTGTGATGACAAACAAGCAGGTGATTTTTGCTCAGCAGATTGCGCTTCCAGCTATCGGGCAGGGTACATGGTATATGGGCGAGAATGCCAGCCGCCGTCGTGATGAAGTAAATGCGCTGCGGGCAGGGCTGGATCTTGGTTTACAGCTTATTGATACGGCCGAAATGTACGCTGATGGTGCAGCGGAAGAAATCGTTGGCGAGGCATTGACGGGGCGACGCGAACATGCGTTTTTAGTGTCAAAAGTTTACCCATGGAATGCGGGCGGCCAAAAAATGATTGCGGCCTGTGAAGGGAGTCTGCGTCGGCTGAACACTGACTATCTGGATCTCTATTTATTGCACTGGATGGGGGATTACTCATTTGAAGAGACCGTGAGTGCAATGGAAACATTGATTGCGCAGGGGAAAATCCGTCGCTGGGGAGTCTCTAATCTAGATTACGATGACATGCAGGCGTTATGGCAGGTTACGGGTGGGCAACAGTGTGCCACTAATCAGGTGCTGTATCATGTGGCATCGCGGGGTATTGAATATGATTTACTCCCCTGGTGTCAGCAACAGCAGATGCCGGTCATGGCCTACAGCCCGCTGGCCCAGGCAGGGCGTTTACGCAGTGATGTGCTCACGAACACCGTGGTTAACGATATCGCGAGAGCTCGCAATGTCAGCGCCGCTCAGATTTTGCTGGCGTGGGTTATTCGTCATCAGGGGGTAGTGGCGATTCCAAAAGCGGCAAACGTGGCACATGTGGAGCAGAATGCAGCCGCGCTCGCGATTACGCTATCCGCCGACGAGCTGAAATTGCTGGATAAGGCATATCCTGCCCCGAAAGGTAAAACTGCGTTGGATATGGCCTGATTTTACCGGATGGTTGTCCGCACACTTTTTCGGTCAATCATCCGGTATTAATTATCGCTTATCGTTTAGCAACACGAATAGTTTGTGCCAGACGAGAAGGTTTCTCTGCCGTTGTTTTCTGCGTTTCGGTGGCATAAGCAGTTTCTACGCAAACAAACGTTTTGTAACCATCATCCGGCATATCTCCCATGCTGACAGACAGCGCCGGGCCTGGGTTCCAGCCGACTACATTCAGATGGTGGTGATGCACAACGTCGATATTGCGGTTCAGTGAATCATCGTGAATGACGCTGCATGCTTCCGGGTTCAGATACACACGATCGGTACGGTCCGGGAACGTCTGGATACCATCAGCCAGTACATCTTCTTTTGCATCGTTAACTTTATCGATCAGGCGGTCGCCAAGGCCACTTACTTTCACCGCTGCGATATCTCCTACATTAAAGTAGGTGTGGAGTGCAGAAGTGGTTTCAAACTCACCATGGGCTTCCAGCTCGATCTCACAGGTTTTACCCACTTTGAAGCGTGCTAACAGCGTAAACTCATGCGGCCAAAGCTGACGCGTTTCAGCATTGCCTTGCAATTCAAATGTCAGAACAGCGCCGTTGTCATCTTCATTGTGCGCTTTCAGCGTCCAGGGCAGGTTACGGGCAAAGCCGTGAGAAGGTAGACCCTGCTGGGCAGCCGGACCGAACCACGGCCAGCAAATTGGAACACCGCCACGCAATGCGACGCCCGTCTTAAACGGTGTGTTGTTGCTGAGCCAGAGGACTTCTTCTTCGCCGTTTGGTTTCCAGGAGAGGAGATGAGCGCCCTGCAGCGCGAAAGAGGCTTTAACCTGCGGGTGATCGACAACAATGATTTCAAGATCATCAAGCTGGCGACGAGAGAGGACAGGGGTAATTTGCTCGATTACCGGAAGTGCAAAAATTTTATTAATCATTACGCAATCCTTTTTTACCCTGAATAATTCGAATTACAGGAAGTGGCAAGTGAACGACAAATTCGTCAGGAACGAATTTGAACAACCGAAGGCAACCTTCGGCCAGGACATGAATGCCCCTGATTCATCCCGATGAGCTTACTGTTGTAAGCGAACAGGGGGAGATAACGTAGCCAACACACCTGCAAGTTGAAGTATGGCGGGTATATCTTCAGGCAAAAAAAAGAGCGACCTGAGTCGCTCTTACAGATTACTGTCTCATCTCAACTTATTTGGAGATGTGAGCAATCAGATCCAGAACCTTGTTGGAGTAACCGGTTTCGTTGTCGTACCAGGATACCAGTTTCACGAAGTTGTCGTTCAGTGCGATACCAGCTTTAGCATCGAACACAGAAGTGCAAACTTCACCGTTGAAATCGGTAGAAACAACGTCGTCTTCGGTGTAACCCAGAACGCCTTTCATCGGGCCTTCGGAAGCAGCTTTGATTGCTTTCTTAATTTCTTCGTAAGAAGCAGCTTTTTCCAGACGTACGGTCAGGTCAACAACGGATACGTTCGGAGTAGGAACGCGGAACGCCATACCAGTCAGTTTGCCATTCAGTTCTGGCAGTACTTTACCTACAGCTTTAGCAGCGCCGGTAGAGGACGGGATGATGTTCTGAGCTGCGCCACGGCCGCCGCGCCAGTCTTTGTGAGACGGGCCATCAACGGTTTTCTGAGTAGCGGTGGTTGCGTGAACGGTAGTCATCAGACCTTCGATAATGCCGAAGTTGTCGTTGATAACTTTAGCCAGCGGAGCCAGGCAGTTAGTGGTGCAGGATGCGTTAGAAACGATGTCCTGACCTTCGTATTTGTCAAAGTTAGCGCCTTTAACAAACATCGGAGTGTTATCTTTGGACGGACCAGTCAGAACCACTTTTTTCGCGCCAGCAGTGATGTGCTTACGAGCGGTTTCGTCTGTCAGGAACAGGCCAGTAGCTTCAGCTACTACGTCAACACCAACTTCGTCCCATTTCAGGTTAGCCGGATCACGTTCAGCGGTAACACGGATTTTTTTACCGTTTACGATCAGATGACCGTCTTTCACTTCAACGGAACCGTTGAAACGGCCGTGAGTGGAGTCATATTTCAGCATGTAAGCCATGTAGTCAGCGTCTAACAGGTCGTTGATTGCAACGATCTCGATGTCAGAGCGTTCTTGAGCAGCACGGAAAACAATGCGACCGATACGGCCAAAACCGTTGATACCTACTTTGATAGTCATATATTCCACCAGCTATTTGTTAGTGAATAAAAGGTTGCCTGTAAAATTACAAAAACCTTACGCAGCGTCAAGCGGAATCGTGTCAATCATTGCGACAAATCAATCTGCTGCCTAAGCTTTGCGCAACTGACTCGCCTCACTCTTCCTTTGGGCTTGAAACCACATGGGGGCGGCGGCCCGAATTTTAAAGGGCAATCAAGATAAAAACGTGATTGTGATCACGATTAACAGGCTGCCATTTCGCAAGTATCAAGTTTAGAACAAAAGTTCGCACTACGGTGTTAATGTTTTGTTAGAATCTGTCTCGCGATGTGAGTATAGATAAAGTGAGATGTGAGCAAATGGCTAATCAACCTTCTCCAGAAGAACTGAAAAAAAATTTGTCCGAAATGCAGTTCTACGTGACGCAAAATCATGGGACAGAACCGCCATTTACCGGGCGTTTGCTGCACAATAAGCGTGATGGCGTCTACCATTGCCTGATCTGCGACAAACCGCTGTTTCGTTCAGATACTAAATACGATTCCGGCTGCGGTTGGCCCAGTTTTTACGAGCCTGTTAGCGAAGAGGCCATTCGTTACATAAAAGATACGTCACACGGTATGCAGCGCATCGAAATCCGCTGCGGAAACTGTGATGCACACCTCGGACATGTCTTCCCTGATGGTCCAAAACCTACCGGGGAACGTTACTGCGTAAATTCGGCGTCTTTGAACTTCACCGATGATGAAAATGGTGAACAAATCAAAGGCTGAGGAAACGATTCAGCAAATTATTCTACGGGAATGGATTTAACATGAATCTTGATGAGATGATCAACAGCATGACGCCGGAAGTGTATCAGCGCTTATCTACTGCCGTTGAGCTGGGAAAATGGCCGGATGGCGTCGCGCTGACGGCAGAACAAAAAGAGAACAGTTTGCAGTTGGTGATGCTATGGCAGGCACGCCACAATGTTGATGCGCAACATATGACTATCGACACGAAGGGTGAGATGGTGATGAAGAGTAAGCAACAGCTGAAAGTTGAGTTTGGTATTACGCCAGAGCCCATTGCGACGTTCAAATCCTGAGTCACAGGCCCGGTAGCACATCACGCCGGGCCTGCTGTATTTGTTATTTCTTGTTCATCATCGCTTTAAGATCGGCAAACGGGTTATATTTCGCTTCGCCGACAGCCTTCTGCGCATCTTCTCCGGCAACCACCGTTGAACCATACTGGTCCGCTTCCGTATATTTGGAATGCTCGTGATCGTGACAATACAGGCACAACATTTCCCAGTTGCTACCATCTTCCGGGTTATTGGAGTGATCGTGATCGATATGGTGCACTGTCAATTCACGCAGGTTGGAATAGACAAACTCACGGGAACAGCGTCCGCAAACCCAGGGGAAGAGTTTAAGTGCCTTTTCCCGGTATCCGACTTCCAGACGGGCATAATTTTTAGGGATAAAAGCCATAACGCTTCATGCCTCCTGTAGAAAATAAAAAGCCGCACCAGAGCAGCCTGGTGCAGCGGATTATGATAATCATAACCTATTGTGCCAGGCGTTGGGATCAGTGTTTAATCCCTAACGACTCGGCCAGCTGCTTCGCTAACTGATTTTTATCATCTGCGCCGTACTCCCAGAACATAGCCCCTCCCAACCCCTTGCTCTTGATATAGTCCGCTTTGATGGCGACCGAACGCGGGTTTTCAAAAGAGAGGGCGAAAAGTGCTTTACCGTTGGCAGACTGTACTGACAACCACGGCACTTTGGCCTCATCATCCCAATGCTGACTAAAGCGCTTTTGTGGATCGTTGATTAACTTAGCCACGATATCGTTGTACTTCACATAGGTATCTTTGCTCAGATCAACCCCCAACGATTTGAACAACTCAATGTGTTGTGGTTCGAAGTAGGGTTGGGTTGCCGGATTTTTCTGGGCATCAGGTTTGCTCCAGTCAATACCAGGTTCGATGGCGCGTTTTGGTACCCGGCCGTAGAAGCCAATCCCGAGATTCATCTGACCTGGTTTTAATCCTGCGGCGAGATAGTTATTGACCACAAAATCGGCGCTGTATTTATCTGCTGCAGCCACCGTTGGCCACTGGGTCGAATCATACAGGTTTGAGTTGAAGTACTGAGTACCGTAAGCCATGTCGTAGGTCATCAGGTTGATATAATCGAGCAACGGGGCAATCGCTTTCACATCTACCCAGCTTTTCGGACTTTCAGCGTTCGCTCCGACGGCGATAGTGACCAGCTTATTATGGCCAAATGTGGCGCGTAGCTCTTTCAGTAACGCGGTAAAGTTATCGCGGTCAGCCGGTTGGCTTTCGACCAGCCCCCATGCGCCGTTGACCGGATATTCCCAGTCGAGATCGATGCCATCCAGGCCATATTTCTCAACAATCGCCTGTGCAGACTGAATAAACACCGTGCGGGATTCCTGCGTAGCCGCCGCGCCAGAAAATCCGCGCGCCCCCCAACCCCCAACAGAAAGCAGAACTTTAAGGTTTGGGTTTTGCTTGCGTAGCACCGGAATTTTTTGCAAATCAGCCTGTACTTTTTCTGACAGCCAAATCTGGTGTAGCTTGCTGGCGTCTTTCAGGGCGTCATTGGTTTCGTCTTTTTCATTGTTGTAGACAAGACCAAACGAATAGTTGAGATGGGTTATCTGGCGGACATCCAGCTTATTGATATCACCGCCAGGGCCGGCAGTAACATCGCCACCGCCGTTAAAGTAGCCGACAGACATCAGGGAGTTTGCGGAAACAACGCTTGCACAAAGCAGGGGTAATGCTGCCAACAAAGGCAATAGTTTCATCGGTGTTCCTCTTTGACATTTAAAAAAGCAAACACGCCACGCCAGTGGGTGGCGAAAAAAACAGCTCTTGCAGACTAACAGTTTAAAAAAAGGAAAAATGCGAAGCTGTTCACGCCATGCTGGCGAAGCGGCGAAAGCGATGTGTCGGGTCTCGCGGGGATACCAGAGAAGGCCGAGAGGGGAAGTTAATAGGGGACCTGGTGACGACATAAGTTCCGCCACCAGGCATGGTTTAACGCTGGGTTTCTTCCCAGTCTGCCAGCGTGTACAGCGTTGCACCCGCTGCCGCCATTTCCATAAAAGCATGCGCGCTATCTTGCGGCTGAATGTTCACACCACGACAGCCATCAGTAATGATGTTGACGGTATAGCCAAGATCCAGCGCATCAAGAACAGTAAATTTAACGCAATAATCAGTTGCCAGGCCCATGATGATGAGTTCAGCAATACGATTCTCCAGTAGCCACGCATTCAGCGCAGTTGCCTGTCGACGGCCGTTATCAAAAAACGCGCTGTAGCTGTCGACCAGCGGGTTCTCGCCCTTACAAAAGGTCTTATTAATTGCGAGTTGGTTCAGCAACGGATGCAGGGCTGCACCCTCAGTATTCTGAACACAGTGATCCGGCCAGAATGTCTGCGGCAGACCGTCAAGTTGTCCCTGACTGTAGGGCGTGACATGATGCTGGCTGGCAAAACTACCGTGATTTGCCGGGTGCCAGTCCAGACTGGCACCTATCACGTCACCACGCGATGTACACCAGTCAATAAGACGATTGGCGACATCCACGGTGCTATCTCCCTCAGGGACGGCGAGAGCACCGCCTGCACAAAAGTCGTTTTGTAAGTCAACCAGCAGTAATGCTCTGGCCATTATCGTTTACTCCTCTATTCGTCCGGCGTGAGCTCACCACGCAGGTTTTGCGTCATCGCCGTGCGAATGGCCTGCGTATCCAGCCCCTGGCTCAGCAAGTAATGCAGCTTGGTGAGCGTTGCTTCAACGGTCATATCTGCGCCACCAATAACCCCGGCATGCGCCAGCGCATTCCCCGTTGCGTAACCGCCCATATTCACCTTGCCGGACATACACTGGGTGAGGTTAACCACCACAATGCCACGCGAACTCGCATCTTCAAGCTCTTTCAGGAACTCTTTATTTTGCGGCGCATTACCCACACCGTAGGAGCGAAGAATTAATGCTTTTACCGGTTGGCGCAGGAAATTGCGCACCACGTCAGCGGAAATGCCAGGGTAAATAGTGACGACGCCAATCGGCTGCGGGGTGATAGGGTGAACAATCAGTTCGCCTGCCCCGTGTGGCGCTGGTGGCGTTCCCAGGCGGCGGATATGGATCCCGGCTTCCAGCAACGGGGCAAGGTTTGGTGAGGCGAAGGCGTCAAAACCGTCGGCATGGGCTTTGGTTGTACGGTTACCGCGAAACAGTCGATTGTTGAAAAACAGGGTAACTTCGTTGATTGGGTAATTCGCTGCGACGTATAGCGCATTCAGCAAATTGATTTGTCCGTCAGAACGAAGCTCTGCCAGCGGTATTTGTGACCCTGTCACAATTACCGGTTTACCCAGATTCTCCAGCATAAAAGAGAGCGCTGAGGCAGTAAACGCCATGGTGTCGGTGCCATGAAGGATCACAAAACCATCGTAATCGTCGTAGTGCGTTTTAATGTCTTCAGCAATATGCTGCCAGTCTTCTGGCGTCATATCGGATGAATCCATCAGCGGGACGTATTCGTGGATAGTGAAATCAGGCATCTCGGGGCGGTGGAATTCAGGCATCAATGCCAGTTGGCGCTGAAGATGGCCGGAGACCGGAATATAACCTTGTTCTGAGCGCTGCATACCAATAGTACCGCCGGTATAGGCAACGTAAATCGATTTCTTCTGCATGACTTTTTCTTCTGTCTCAAAGAAAAACCCCTCTTCATCCCGAAGAGGGGTCAAGAGTTAGCGAACGTTGGCGCAGGTCAGACAAAACGCATAACGGTTCTGCGGATCGTTAAACGCCGCCAGCTTATCGCCTTCGGCTTTTACCGCACTGGCAGCAGAGGCCAGCGGTGCCGGAAGCATTGCCTGGATGGCTTGTGGCAGTATGGCGCGAACTGAACCCGACATACTGTCCATAACCATATCGACGAATGTCGGTTCGTCCTGATAATACTCAATGTGCCATTGTTTCAGTTTGGCAAGCTCTGCCGCTTTTGTCACCGCATCGTCAAAGTCGCCCAGACTGTCCACCAGACCGTTAGCTTTCGCATCCTGACCGGTCCAGACGTGGCCCTGAGCAATCTTATCAATCTGCTCTGGCGTAGTCTTACGTGCATCCGCAACCAGCGTGATAAAGCGCTTATAGCCATTCTCAATGCTCAGTTGCATCATCTGCTGGACTTCTGGCGGTAACGCTTTGGTGATAGAAATATCAGCCAGCGGCGAGGTTGAAACGCCATCAGTATGGATGCCAATGGAATCCAGGCTGTTTTCAACGGTGTTGATAACGCCAAAAATACCGATTGAACCAGTCAGAGTACTGGGGTTTGCCACAATGTAGCTTGCCGGTGTGGAGATCCAGTAACCCCCTGAAGCCGCCATACCGCCCATAGAAACGACCACCGGTTTACCCGCAGCCTTAGCTGCAGCCAGTTCAGAGCGAATCACTTCAGAGGCGCTGACGCTACCGCCAGGACTGTTAACGCGCAGAACAATCGCTTTCACTTTTGGATCGAGGCGTGCTTCACGGATCTGTGCGGCAGTAGTGTCACCGCCTACGTTCCCTGGTGTTTCTTCCCCGTCCATAATTGCGCCATTGGCGAAGACCACGCCTATGCTGTCGCCGGTCTCAGCCGGGGTTTTCAGCGAGTAATCGTAATAGCTGACGGCGCGGTAATTTTTGTCCGCTTTGCTCCAGCCAAACTGTTTAGTCAGCAGTTTTTCGACTTCAGCGCTGGAGGCGAGGGCGTCGACAAGTTTGTTATCGAGGGCATACTTCGCGGTATCGCCATCCACTTTCGTCAGACCGTCCAGCATCGCCTGCGCGCCCGGGAACACCTGCTGGGCCGGGATCTGGCGATTGGCCGCAACGGTGTCGAGATAGTTTTGCCATAACTCGCCAATCCAGCGGCTGTCGGCTTCACGTGCGGCCGGGGACATATCGTCACGAATAAACGGCTCAACGGCGGATTTATAGGTCCCGACACGGAATACGTGGGTGGAGACTTTCAGCTTATCCAGCAGTGACTTGTAATACAGGCCATTGGTAGCAAAGCCGTGCAAGTCAACCGAACCTTGTGGGGAGAGCCAAATTTTGTTGGCAAAACTGGCGAGGTAATACTGACCCTGGCTGAAGTTATCGCCGATGGCAAAAACGGGTTTCCCGCTGTCGCGGAATTCACGCAGCGCTTTACCGATGTACTGCATGGAAGGCTGATCGGCCCCGGCAAAGTTTTTCAAATCCATTACGATGCCGGTAATGTTGCGGTCATCTTTCGCCTGGCGAATGGTATTCACGATGTCGAACAGAGAGTTTTCCTGTAGACGATCCGAGCTGGCGCCAAACAGCTGGCGACCAATGACGCTTAAGCGACTGGTACTTGAGGGCTTGTCGACAATCACCCCTGAGATATCGAGCAGCAATGCGCCACGTCCGGCCTGTTCGCTGGTATTAGTGCTACTGACCTGCATCCAGATACCGACGCCAACCAGCACCAGAAAGATAAAGAACAGGTTAAGCACAAATTCACGGACGAAATTCAGTAATCGCCACGTCCATTTAAAAAATCCGGCAATGAATCGCCACAGGGTTCGCATGTATTCTCCCTACAGATTAACAACACGCCTCCCCGTTAGATGGGAGAAAGGCGTTAAGATGTGGCTATCGTAATGACCCGACAGGCACTTGTCAGCAGGAATCACCGCCTGTGCTGTAACAAAATCCACTCACGTGTTAATTTTGTGAACAAATTTCATTGTTGGAGTTAAGCAAATGGATGCACTCGAATTACTTTTAACTCGTCGTAGCGCTTCTCGCCTTGTCGAACCGGCCCCGACGGGGGAGCAGTTACAAAACATTCTGCGGGCGGGGATGCGTGCGCCTGACCACAAATCTTTGCAGCCATGGCGTTTTTTTGTGATAGAAGGCGATGGTCGCGAGCGTTTTAGCGTTGCGCTGGAAAAAGGTGCGATTGCCGCACAGGGTGACGAAAAAGCGGTAGAAAAAGCGCGTAGCGCGCCGTTTCGTGCACCGCTAATTATTGCAGTAGTGGCAAAATGCGAAGAAAACGGCAAGGTTCCTCTCTGGGAGCAGGAAATGTCAGCCGGTTGTGCGGTAATGGCTATGCAGATGGCGGCGATTGCACAAGGCTTTGGCGGGATCTGGCGTAGCGGTGCCTTAACGGAAAGCGCGGAAGTGCGTGAGGCTTTTGACTGTCGACCACAGGATAAAATTGTTGGTTTCCTCTATCTGGGTACACCGCAGCTAAAAGCTTCCACCTCGATTAGCCTTGCCGATCCGACCTCATTCGTCCGTTATTTCTGATATCAACAGCAAAACTGTCTGGATTATGAGCAAAGACACCCTAATTCAGACAGTCACTCTTACCACATCATGGAATGAGCGCTACCATATCCGGATTGCAATGACAGGAGATGTCCATGAGCGAGCAAGCTATTCGTTTAACGCAATACAGCCACGGAGCCGGTTGCGGTTGTAAAATTTCCCCCAAAGTGCTGGAAACCATCCTGCACAGTGAGCAGGCGAAGTTCGTCGATCCGAACTTACTCGTGGGTAATGAAACCCGCGATGATGCGGCAGTGTACGATCTGGGAAATGGCACCAGCGTTATCAGTACCACCGATTTCTTTATGCCGATTGTCGATAATCCGTTTGATTTTGGCCGTATCGCTGCGACCAACGCTATCAGCGATATCTTCGCGATGGGCGGCAAACCGATTATGGCAATCGCTATTCTGGGCTGGCCTCTCGATAAGCTGGCACCGGAAATTGCCCGTGAAGTCACCGAAGGCGGACGCTTCGCCTGTCGTCAGGCGGGTATTGCCCTGGCGGGCGGTCACTCTATTGATGCTCCGGAGCCGATTTTTGGTCTTGCGGTTACAGGCGTCGTTCCTACCGAACGCGTGAAGAAAAACAGCACCGCCGAGGCGGGATGCAAACTGTTCCTCACCAAGCCTTTGGGAATTGGTGTGCTGACTACCGCAGAGAAAAAATCGCTGCTCAAGCCTGAACATATTGGGCTGGCAACGGAAGTGATGTGTCGCATGAACGTCGCGGGTGCAGCGTTTGCGGATATTGAGGGCGTGAAAGCCATGACCGACGTGACCGGTTTTGGTCTGCTGGGACATCTGAGTGAGATGTGTCAGGGCGCGGGTATCCAGGCGCAGATCGTTTATCAGGACATTCCAAAACTCCCTGGCGTTGAAGAATATATTGCGCAGGGCGCAGTACCGGGTGGTACGCAACGTAATTATGCCAGCTATGGGCATTTGATGGGCGAAATGCCGAAGTCGGTACGTGACCTGTTGTGCGATCCGCAAACTTCGGGTGGTTTGTTGCTGGCGGTAACGCCGGAGGCCGAAGCCGAAGTCAAGGCGGCGGCTGCGCAGTTCGGTATTGAACTCACTGCGATTGGTGAACTGGTGGAAGCTCGTGGCGGTCGCGCCATGGTTGAGATCCGTTAACTTGATGCGGTTGTTTATTGCCGAAAAACCGAGTCTGGCTCGCGCGATTGCGGATGTGCTACCTAAACCGCATCGCAAAGGTGATGGTTTTATTGAATGCGGAAATGGGCAAGTGGTGACCTGGTGCATCGGCCATCTGCTTGAACAGGCGCAGCCAGATGCCTATGACAGTCGCTATGCTCGCTGGAGTCTGGTCGACTTGCCGATTGTCCCGGAAAAGTGGCAGCTACAGCCGCGTCCCTCGGTGACCAAACAGCTCAACGTGATTAAGCGCTTTTTACATGAAGCAAGTGAAGTTATTCACGCGGGAGACCCCGATCGTGAAGGGCAACTGCTGGTGGATGAAGTGCTTGATTACCTGCAACTCGCCCCAGAGAAACGTCAGCAGGTACAACGTTGCCTGATCAACGATCTTAACCCACAGGCGGTAGAGCGGGCGATTTCCCGCCTGCGCGCTAACAGTGAGTTTATCCCGCTATGCGTGTCGGCGCTGGCGCGTGCGCGTGCGGACTGGCTGTATGGCATCAATATGACGCGAGCCTACACCATTCTTGGGCGTAACGCGGGCTATCAGGGGGTGCTCTCCGTTGGTCGCGTACAAACACCGGTTCTCGGACTGGTGGTTCGCCGTGATGAAGAGATTGAAAACTTCGTCGCAAAAGATTTCTTTGAAGTGAAAGCACATATCGTGACGCCTGCCGATGAGCGGTTCACCGCTATCTGGCAACCCAGCGAAGCGTGTGAGCCGTATCAGGATGAAGAAGGACGTTTGCTTCACCGCACGCTGGCAGAACACGTGGTAAATCGTATCAACGGCCAGCCTGCAATTGTCACCAGCTATAACGATAAACGGGAATCAGAATCCGCACCGTTGCCGTTTTCGTTATCGGCGTTGCAGATTGAAGCGGCTAAACGCTTCGGTTTAAGTGCGCAAAATGTGCTGGATATCTGCCAGAAACTGTACGAAACCCACAAGCTGATTACCTATCCACGTTCCGATAGCCGCTATCTGCCGGAAGAGCACTTTGCCGGACGTCATGCGGTAATGAACGCTATCAGCGTTCATGCGCCGGATTTGTTACCGCAGCCAGCGGTCAACCCCGATACGCGTAATCGCTGCTGGGACGATAAAAAGGTGGATGCGCACCACGCCATTATTCCCACAGCGCGCAGTTCATCCATCAATCTGAATGACAACGAAGCGAAGGTGTATAACCTGATTGCGCGTCAGTATCTGATGCAGTTCTGCGCAGATGCAGTATTCCGTAAGTGCGTCATTGAACTGGACATCGCGAAAGGGAAATTTGTTGCCAAAGCGCGTTTCCTCGCCGAAGCAGGATGGCGTACGTTGCTCGGCAACAAAGAACGCGATGAAGACAACGATGGCACGCCGCTGCCGGTAGTGGCAAAAGATGATGAGTTGCTGTGCGAAAAAGGCGAAGTCGTTGAACGCCAAACCCAGCCGCCGCGCCACTTTACCGATGCTACGTTGCTGTCGGCGATGACCGGGATTGCGCGGTTTGTGCAGGATAAAGATCTGAAAAAGATCCTTCGTGCAACCGACGGTTTAGGAACGGAAGCCACGCGCGCCGGGATTATCGAACTGCTGTTTAAGCGCGGATTTTTGGTGAAAAAGGGCCGTTATATACACTCAACGGACGCCGGAAAAGCGCTGTTCCATTCGCTTCCTGAAATGGCGACGCGCCCGGATATGACCGCGCACTGGGAGTCGATTCTGACACAAATCAGTGAAAAACAGTGTCGTTATCAGGATTTTATGCAGCCGCTGGTAGGGACGTTGTATCAGCTTATCGATCAGGCTAAACGTACGCCGGTGCGCCAGTTCCGCGGGATTACCGCTCCGGGTGGTGGTGAGAAGAAAAAGAGTGCGCCGCGCAAACGCTCGGCGAAAAAAAGCCCGCCATCAGTTGAGGCGGGCGGAGATACTGCGTAAGCCTGATGAGCTCAGCATCATCAGGCAGAAGGGGCAAGATCAGATAACACCCTGACCCAACATCGCGTCGGCAACTTTCACAAAGCCCGCGATGTTGGCACCGCGCACGTAGTTGGTCTGTTTGCTCTCGCCACCGTACTCGACGCAGGCATGGTGAATATCCAGCATGATGTGGTGCAGGCGCGCATCAACTTTCTCTGCTTTCCAGCCAAGACGCGCAGCGTTCTGCGCCATTTCCAGACCTGACGTCGCCACACCGCCAGCGTTGGCCGCTTTACCCGGTGCAAATAATACGCCCGATTCGAGGAACAGATCGGTTGCTTCGATGGTGGTCGGCATATTTGCGCCCTCAGCGACGGCTTTCACACCGTTAGCGATCAGCACGCGAGCGGCGTCGACATCAAGTTCGTTCTGTGTGGCGCACGGCAGAGCGATATCTACCGGCACAGACCACGGCTGCTTGCCTTCCAGATAAGTCAGACCAAATTCACGGGCGTAATCCGCCACGCGTCCGTCACGACTGTCTTTGATCGCGCACAGACGTGCCAGTTTTTCTTTGGTGAAGCCGCTTTCGTCTACCACGGTGCCGCTGGAGTCAGAGGCAGTAACCACTCGAGCCCCGAACTCCATCGCTTTTTCAATGGCGAATTGCGCCACGTTACCGGAACCCGAGACGGCGACACGCATGCCTTCAAAACCCAGGCCATGACGTTTAAGCATGGCTTCGGTAAAGTACACCAGACCGTAACCGGTCGCTTCCGGGCGGATCAGGCTGCCGCCAAAGGAGAGACCTTTACCGGTAAAGACGCAGGCGCTGTTGTTGGACAGTTTTTTCATCATCCCGGCCATAAAGCCAACTTCACGACCGCCTACGCCTATATCGCCCGCAGGCACGTCGGTATCTGGCCCTAAGTGGCGGAACAGCTCGGTCATCAGTGCCTGGCAAAAACGCATCACTTCGCCTTCACTTTTGCCTTTTGGATCGAAATCGCTCCCGCCTTTACCACCGCCCATCGGCAGCGTGGTGAGGGCGTTTTTAAAGGTCTGCTCGAAGCCGAGGAATTTCAGGATCGACAGGTTTACCGACGGATGGAAACGCATGCCGCCTTTGTAAGGACCAATTGCAGAACTAAACTGCACGCGCCACGCACGGTTTACCTGTACCTGATTCCGATCGTCAAGCCAGACTACGCGGAACTGAATCACGCGCTCAGGCTCAACCAGACGTTCCAGCAATGACATTTGACGATAGCGCGGGTTTTGTTCAAGAAATGGCCACAGCGTGGTCATTACTTCACGAACGGCTTGCGCGAACTCCGTTTGATTCGGGTCGCGCTTTTGTACATGGTTGAGAAATGACTCCAGAGAACGTGTCTGATCCATAGATATAAAAACCTCTTATGTATTGATATGGTTATATTTTTGATATTTGTGTTAAGTGTTTTGCAGTTTTTGACTATACCATCAGCCATGTGACGAAACGCAAGAAAAAATTAACCCCGCTAAGGAAATTAATATTGCGACGTGGGTCATAACCAAAAACGATGATGGAAGGGACTAAAGTTTCTGCCGGTATCTACCGTTATACTGAGCATTGATGTCAGTTTAAAAGGAAAGAGTATGCGCCGTCTTATTATGGCTGGAGTGCTGGTGATGTTATCCAGCGCGACACTGGCAAATCAGTTATATCGTCCGGATGTGCAAGTGAATGTTCCGCCAGAGGTGTTTAGCTCCAGCGGACAACGTGCACAACCCTGTAATCAGTGCTGTATTTATCAGGATCAGAATTACTCAGAAGGGGCGGTGATAAAAGCCGATGGTGTACTGTTACAGTGTCAGCGCGACGAGAAAACCATCAGCACGAATCCGCTTGTCTGGCGTCGCGTAAAAGGATAAACGCCTCCAACAACGGAATGTCAGCAGGCGCCAGCGGATAACGCAGCGCGTCCTCTGGCGTACACCAGACCAAATCCTGATGCTCATGAGCCTTCAGTTCGCCCTGATAAGCAGGAACATGCCAGGCATGCAGATGTATCAATCGGCCTGATACTTGGCGCTGATGGCTGGCAACGTATTGCCCAATGACTGCCTCGATACCCAGCTCCTCCCGCAGTTCACGAATCAGCGCCTGCGGTTGGCTTTCTCCTGGCTCAACCTTACCGCCGGCAAACTCCCACATTCCTGATTGGTCGGCATGCTCCGGGCGTTGAGCGAGTAAAATATTGCCATCATGTTCAATAATAGCGGCGACAACGTCGAGGGTTTTCATCATATTCATCAAGATTCAACATCAGAAGATGACATACTATCGCTATCTTTGTTTTATCTGAAGTATTCAGGAGTCACCGTTGAACGATCCTCAGTCGTGGGTAAAGCCGTTAACGCGTATCCCTTCCAGTTTAAAACCGCTTGTGGCCACACAGAAAAAACACTATGGCGATGTATTACATCCCACGCGATGGTGGGGGCGGGTGCCGTTTCTGTTCTGGTTGGTAGCGTTGTTTGTCGGATTTCTGGAGCGAAAACGCTCGCGATTAACGCCGGTGATGCGGGCGCTATTGATGACACGGGTTTCTCAGGCGTGCCACTGCGCTTTTTGCATTGATGCCAACAGTTTACGTCTCGCCGAACGTTGTGGCGCCCTGGATAAAGTGTTGCAGGTCGCAGACTGGCAAGCGTCAACGCTGTTCAGCGAAGAAGAGCGTGTGGCACTGGCCTATGCGGATGCGGTTACCGCCACGCCGCCACAGATTGATGATGGACTGAAGGCGCAAATGAAGCAGTATTTTACCGACGACACGATTACCGAAATGACTGCGCTAATCGCCTTTCAAAATCTCTCGGCGCGCTTCAATGCCGCGCTGGATATACCCTCACAAGGATTATGCGACAATTTGAAAGGACACCCGCATGCTTGACCGTCATCTTCACCCGCGATTAAAACCACTTCTGCACCAGTGCGTACGGGTTATTGATACACCCGCTATCACGCCGGATGGCCTGACGCTGGTCGGTTTCGCTATTGGCGTACTGGCTTTGCCATTTCTGGCATCAGGCTGGTATCTGGCCGCGCTGGTGGCCATTGTGCTCAATCGTCTGTTTGATGGTCTGGATGGGGCGCTGGCGCGTCGCAGAGGATTAACCGATGCGGGGGGATTCCTCGACATTGCGCTCGACTTCCTGTTTTACGCCTTAGTACCGTTTGGCTTTATTCTGGCGGCACCGGAGCAAAATGCGCTGGCGGGTGGCTGGTTGCTATTTGCTTTTATTGGCACCGGCAGCAGTTTCCTGGCCTTTGCGGCACTGGCAGCGAAACACCAGATTGATAACCCTGGCTATGCACATAAATCATTTTATTATCTGGGTGGACTGACCGAAGGCACTGAGACAATTATGTTGTTTGTTCTGGGCTGCCTTTTCCCTGGATATTTTGCAGTGATGGCCTGGGTGTTTGGCGCGCTGTGCTGGATGACAACCTTTACGCGGATCTGGAGTGGCTACCTGACGCTGAAGTCACTTCAGCGTCAGGGCTAGCGAGAGGTTACTGACTGCTTTCCGGGCCGCGTTCACCGCTGGCGACCGGGTTTTTCGGATGGCTGCTCCACTCGTACCAGCCGCCGTCATAGACGGAGACGTTTTTCCAGCCCATCGCGCGGGCATACATAAACGTCTCAGAGGCGCGCCAGCCGGTGCCGCAATAGAAAGAGACCTGCTGATCCGGCAGGATATTCCACTGCTTCCACATTGCGGCGATGTCATCCGCGCTACGCATGGTGCCGTCCGGGTTATGGAAATCTTCCATATGCGTGGAGTCGCTCCCTGCGTGGCCCCAACGAGCGCCTGCAATCTCACCTTTTGGCTTAATGTAGCTGTATCCGCTGGTGGTGCCGACAAACTCTGGCCACGAGCGGATGCTGACCAGCGACGCGTCCTGGCGGTGCAGCAGGCCACGCGCCTGTTCCATATCCAGCATTAGCTGCGGTTGGGCAGGGATCGTTACGCCGAAATTCGGTTCTGGTTTCACCGTTGGCGCAGTACCGCGTTCAACCGGTAATCCTGCATCGGACCAGGTTTGCCAGCCACCGTCGAGCAGGCGAACGTCTTTTACACCCGCGTACAGCATGATTTGTGCGACACGTGCTGCGGCGTAAACATCGCGGCCATACAGAATGACCGTTGTGTCGTGGCGAATTCCATGTTTTGCCAGCATCGCTTTTAGCTGAGCGTCCGAGACTTTATTCCACAGCGGTTCGCTTTCGACTTCGTTAGTATCAATGTATCCGGCTCCCGGGATGTGGCTGAGCAGATAGAGTTTCGGCGCCCCCCAAGCGGCCTCGATCACTTTCCAGTCGCCAGCCGGTTTAGCTGTGACCTCTTTACCCTGTTGAAGGTCGTGCAGCCACTGCGGATAGACCAGTTGTTCGAAGTGCGGCAGGCGTTGCAAGCGAGCTGGATCCTGCAGCGCATCGCTGAGCGTTGAAATATGGCTAAAGCCGGCCTTTTGCAGGCGATTTTTGACGGCCTGCATATCAGTGTCGTTGCCATAGAGTGCAACCGGGGCATCGGTTTTTAACTGATGTTGATGAACCCAGGCGGAGAGTTGCTCATCATTCATCTTGTCGAGCCATGCGGCAGACAGATTCAGGGCGGAAGGTTCATGTCCAGAAGGGCCATTAAGCGATTGCGGCCAGCCGTTATAATAAGCGCTCTGACGGGTATCGATTGCCGCGCCTTGTTTTTGCTGTAACTGGTTGAAGGTGAGCGTCTGCGCGGTTTCAGCAGCCCAGGAAGAAGCGCAAGCCAGCCCTAAAGCCAGTGCCAGCGCGGTCATTTGAGAAACACGTTTCATCGAATAGCCCGACGTTGAAAAAAGAAGACGACATTCTGTGCCGCCAGTTAAGTAAAATCCTTGCGTTAACGCAGCATATCGCCACATTCACGTCCACTGCACCATCTGCAAAACAGAACCCCCAGGCGGCACGTCCTGCGCGTCATGGGTAACCTGTACCACGGGAATACCCTGCTGATGAACTTCGTTAAACACCCACTGACGAAATGTGTCGCGAAGCGACGTATCCAGGCGACTGAACGGTTCGTCCAGTAGTAGCGCCTGTGGCTGTGCCAGCAGCGCGCGCAGCAGCGCGATACGCGAGCGCTGTCCCCCGGACAATGACGCCGGATCGCGGTGAAAAAAACCGGCCAAATCTGCACGTTTAAGAGCGTGTTCAACTTCATCGCGTCTGGCGGAGCCTTTCAGGGAAGCCGGTAATGCCAGCAGTAAATTTTGCCCAACGCTGAAGTGGTCGAACAGCAGTGCATCCTGGAACAGGATGCCAATCTGACGTTGTGCTGTGGGCAGTGAATCAATGCGTTTATCGTTGAGCCACAGTTCGCCAGACGCCTGAAGTTGAGGCGAAAGGGCTCCAACCATCCATGAAAACAGCGACGACTTGCCGCTGCCCGATGGGCCCATAATAGTGACAATGTCACCTTTCTTAACCTGGAAATTGACTGCTTTTAGCAGCACGTTCGCACCCTGACATAGTGAAACGTTTTTCACGATAAGCATTAACGGAGTCCTTGTCGTAAGCGGCCAATCCACGCAGAGAGTAATGCCGCCAGTGCGAAAACCAACAGAGGCAACAGAAGCTGCCATAACGCCTGTGTTGCAAGCATAGCGGTGCTACCGCCACTGCTCAATGCCACGGCTTCGGTGGTAAGCGTGGGAAAACGCCCGGCGCCTAACCACAGGGTGGGCATGTACTGGGCGATGCTGACGGAGAATCCTACTGATAAGGCGATCAGCGCCGGGCGCAATAACAGCGGGCATTTTACCTGCAAGAAGATGCGGCCCTGCGTCCAGCCAAGAGTTTGGGCGATCAAAATCAGTCGCGGATCAATACGCTGCCACGCCGGTTTGAGCACAAACAGCATCCATGGCGTTACCCACAGCAGATGCCCCCAGATAACCGTCAGGAACAGACCATCCAGCTCCGCGTGTAGAGCCAGCGTATATTGCCCGGTGACCAGGGGTAGCGCAGGCAGGATAATCGGCAGCCACACCCAATTATTCCCACTTTGTGGTCCCCATTCCAGCCATAAGAAAAGTGTTATTAATGCCAGTACACTGGAGATTAATCCCATCTGCAGGCTGGTCAATAGTGTCTCAGGAACCACCGAAGAGAAGTCTGCAACCCATACCAGAATCCCTGCACATAACACACCGCTAACGGGCAGTAGTTGTGCCAGTGAGCGCCCGGATGAACAGGAGGACAAACGTTGACGTACTCCGCTTATCGCCGGGATTGCTCGTTGCCAGCATCGCCAGAAAAGAAAACCGATCAGTGCGAAAATGGCCAGTAACAGCACCAGTAGCAAACTGGCAAGCGCACCTTTCGTCTGCTGGTCGCTGTCTCCCTGACTGAGCCATTGCCAGCTCAATACAGCAAGCGTCGGCGGATTGCCAGGTCCGAGGATTATCGCCACATCAACGACGGACAACGACCAGGCAACTACGGCCAGCATAACTTTACCTAATGCCGGGGCGATGGAGGGCAATACCAGCCAGTTCAGGCATTGCAGTCGGCTATAGCCCAGTGAGTCCAGGACGATAACCTGCTGCGAGAGCTGTTTTTCGCTCAACAGAGCGGAGAGGATCCATAATACAAAGGCGCTCTCTTTAACCGCCAGCGCAATGCCAAGGCCAATTCCGTAGCGGTCGGTCTGCGGGGTAAGAAAGGGCAGTGCGCGATAGAACATACCGCCCTCAGCAAATAGTAACAGGACGCTGGTGGCAAATGCCACGTGTGGAATGGCCAGCAACCAGGGGAGTCGGGTACACAGACGAGCCCAGCCCGCGCCGGGCCACAATGCGAGGAGCGCCATCAGTGCAATGACCAGCGCAACAGTGGCTGCCAGGGTAACGGAAACCAGCGTCGCCAGTAGTGCCTGCGGTAACTGTGGATCGGCAAAAAGCACCAGCCAGTTGAGGCTGGTAAGCGCAGGTGTGATGAGATCGAAAGCAGCGGGCACCAGCGGCAAATAGATTGCCGCCATGATGCCCCATATCAACAGGATTAATGCGTACCGTAACGGCGTAGCCATTCTTGTTCCAGTGCGTTTACCCAGGCTGCATGGGGTTCAGGAAGTACAGCGGGCAGGCCTTTTGGGATCCGTGCCAGTAGCGCTTCACGCTGCTCAGCGGGTAGTTTTTGCGGGTCAAGCACCGAAGGATCGCCCCAGTAAGTGGGATCGGCCTTACGCAGTTGCGCTTCGGGAGAGAGCAGGAAATTAGCGACGACTTGCGCCCCGGCGCTGGCCCGTGCGTTAGCCGGAATAGTGACAAAATGCACATTGCCAATCATCCCTTGTGAAAAGCCAAAACTGTAGCTGTTTTGAGGCAATTCACCGCTGGCCACTTTTTGCTGGGCGTGCGCGGGATTAAAGGTCAACGATAAACGCAGCGTTCCGCTATTCAATAGTGCATCCATGCGCGCAGGAGTGGGAGGAAAGTCTTTACCTTCACGCCATAACATGGGATGTAATGTATCAAGATACTGCCACAATGGGGCGGTAACGTCGGCAAACGTCGCAGGTTCGGGCGCAATTTTCAGCGCTTGTGGCTGAGTGGTGAGCATAATTAACAACTGTTCGAGAAATGCTGTACCGGTAAAATCAGGGGGACGCGGATAGGTCACCGTACCGGGATAGGCTTTAGCAAACTCCAGTAATGCCTGCGGGGTTTGTGGTGGTTGTTTGCTAACATCGCGATTGGCGATAAAGGTTAACTGCGCGCCGCCCCACGGCGATTCAGCCCCGTCAGTCGGGATGGAGAAATCTTCGCTCACAGGCTTCAGGGTATCAACGTAGCGCCAGTTGGGCAGCGTTTGCGCCCAGTGCGTGTGTAGCAGATTAGCCTCTTTTAGCGTACGGAAATTTTCGCCGTTAACCCACAGCAAATCGACTGAGCCGCCGGTTTTACGCCCGGAAGCGGCTTCCGTTTGAATGCGTTTAACGGCATCGGCTGCATCTGCCAGACGTACGATTTTCAGGTTAATAGCATAATGTGTTTTCATCTCACCGCTAACCCAGTCGAGATACTGGTTAACCGCGTTATCGCCTCCCCAGGCGTTAAACCAAACCGTTTGCCCTCGGGCTTCGTTTTTGATCTGCTGCCAGTTCGCATCCTGCGCAAAAGTTGCCAGGGGGAAGAGCAGTAAACCAAGGCACAATAAGCAGTAACGCATAATATTTCCTTGATAATGAGTGAATGCAGGCTTCAGGACTGTTTCCTCTGCCGCTCAAGATAGAGGCTTCGCGCGACCGGGATAACCACGGTCAGCGCAAAAAGCACAAACAGCCCGGTAACAAACCAAAATGCGCCTCCGGTTAACAGGCTCCCGGCCCATGAATAGACGATGGTAGCGGGCAACTGACCAATGCCGGTGGCGAGGAAAAAGTGGCGAAAGCGGATCGATGTCAGGCCTGCGGCATAGCTTATCGGGTCAAAAGGGACGAAAGGGAGGAGGCGGCACACGAGAATAGTATGTTTGCCGTAACGCTCAAAAAAGGCATCCATATTTTTCAGCACCGTTTTTCCGGTCAATTTTTCCACCGCACTACGGCCTAAAATACGGGCAATAAAAAAGCATAACGTCGCACCCGCCATGGCACTGGTCCAGGACAGTACGCCTCCCCAGAATGCGCCGAACAGTGATGCGTTCGCAAATGTGATCAGGAAGGCCGGAAGCGGGGCGATAATTGCCTGCAAGATCATCAAAAAGAAGGAAACTACTGCTGCCTGAGTACCCCAGGAACGAATGAAATTCTCAAGCGCATGCTGATCAACCGTGGCAAATGCCGCCAGGCTTTGTCGGAGAAAGTCGCTTACGGCAGGTATCCATACCCACGCCATCAGCGCCAACAGCAGCAGTATAATCAGCCCGATCCGGCAAAACTTTATGAGGTGCGCTTTATTTCGCTTCATCATTTACCTGTTTGCTCACGATGGGCAGAGGGATCGACACGTTTACACCGGGCCCAGGCTTTTGCCGCCTGTACCAGGGCGAATAATGCAATGCCTGCACCACTGAGTTTAATGATAAATGCCAGGGTGATGCCTTCCTGGGCAAGCTCGTGCGACATCAGGGTATAGATAAAGATACCGGGCAAGGTGGTAACGGCTGAAATAAAGGTAAACGACCAGAAAGAGATTGCGGTCAACCCGTAAGCATAATTTTGAATATTATATGGAAATAGCGGAACGAGCCGGGTGAGGATCAAAAAGTCAATCCCACTATGGGCAATGCCTTTTTCGATTGCCTGAAAGGTGGTGGTATGACCGGCATATTTCAGCAGCAGATCGCGGCCAAGCCAGCGGGCCAGTAGAAACGACAACGCCGAGGCTACGGTGGCCGCTACCAGGGAAATAAGGGTGCCAACCAGTGGGCCAAAGAGGATCCCGCCGACGATCACCAGAATACTGCCGGGGATCAGACATAGCGCCGCCACGATAAAAAGCAGGATATATAACGTGTAGCCAAAGATACCGCTCTGACGGATGGCGTCTTGTAGATGATGGAAATTAGTTATCAGGTCAGTCAGACCGTAATAATGGACAGCTCCCGTCAGAACGCAGAATAATGCGGCGACAATCAGTAGCCTGTATTCTGCCTTATGCGAACTTCTTTTTCATAGGGGCACTCCTGTAAACCATGTGCGATGACGCGTTTTCGCAAGCGAAAAGTGGGCGGAAGATATAATAAATTCCCGGACGTAACAATGTATTACCGTTATTTTATTGATTTTGCTCAGGATATATCCGCTCTCCAGAGCGGCGATGCTCTGGAGAAAACGCGATGGTATGGATTACACGCGGAATTTTGCCCACACCGGTGCGTGGTCGGATGGTTTTTCCATGCTGCGGATCTCATAGTCGATCCCGGTTTCTTCGCAGCGCTCTGCCAGCGGAGTGCTTGCCAGCAGCAGGTCGATACGCAGGCCACGGTTGTCGTCGAAGCCTTTTGAACGGTAATCAAACCACGAATACTGGTCGTTTGTTTCCGGATGAGCATGACGGAAGGTGTCCACCAACCCCCAACCCAGCAGGCGCTCCATCCATTCACGCTCTTCCGGCAGGAAAGAGCATTTTCCGGTACGCAGCCAGCGCTTGCGGTTCTCTTCACCGATGCCGATATCCAGATCGGTTGGGCTGATATTCATGTCTCCCATGATCAGCACTGGATTGTCGCGCTTCAGTTCGGTATCCAGATAGTTTTGCAGGTTCTGATAGAACGCTGCTTTGGCCGGGAATTTGGTTTCATGGTCACGGCTTTCACCCTGAGGGAAATAGCCGTTGATGACGGTGATGTTACCCAGAGATGAAGGAATTTCCGCCATGATAATACGGCGCTGGGCTTCTTCGTCATCGTTCGGGAAGCCACGACGTACAGACACCGGGGTTTCTTTCGTCAGTAACGCTACGCCGTAATGCCCTTTCTGACCGTGATAGAAAACGTTGTAACCCAGCTTTGCTACCTCTTCGAGAGGGAACATATCATCATGAACTTTTGTCTCCTGCAGGCCAATAACATCGGGTTGGTGTTTTTCGACAATAGCTGCCAGTTGATGAGGACGGGCGCGCAGGCCGTTGATATTAAAAGAGACAAATTTCATAGTCGCTGCCACTTTGCAAGGTGAATAGTGCAAGGATGGTAGCAGAATTTCTGCTGGCTGACTGCCACTTGTCACCTGATTCCAACAATGACTGCTAAAGGTGTTAACGATGGGGCAAAAACTGCACTGTTTTGGCGCGGAGTGCGTCAGAATAGAGCAATAATTTCCGATAAATTTCGTATATGATCACAATTCCAGAATTATATTTGGCAACTGAATAATATTTCGCTTTTTCCTCTGTTTAGTCGCCCAGTGCGCAAACATATTCACTTTATATGCACGTACAGTGAATATCGCTGGGTTGTAACCTGTTGATATTCCGTTCCCTCACTCCGTTTATGCATTTTTTTCGCTGGCTGGCACGAACCCTGCAATCTACATTTACAGCGCAAACACTATATTATTTAACATATAAATAACTTTTTATTTACCGTTGAGGTCGCTATGTCTCTGTCAGTTACGCGTGAAAATTTTGATGAATGGATGATGCCCGTATACGCTCCGGCGCCTTTTATTCCGGTTCGTGGTGAAGGCTCGCGTCTGTGGGATCAGCAGGGTAAAGAGTATATCGATTTCGCGGGAGGCATTGCGGTTAATGCGCTGGGGCACGCACATCCGGCGTTACGTGAAGCATTAAACGATCAGGCGAGTAAATTCTGGCATACCGGAAATGGCTATACCAACGAGCCGGTACTGCGGTTGGCGAAACAACTGATTGATGCAACTTTTGCCGAGCGCGTTTTCTTTTGTAACTCTGGTGCGGAAGCTAACGAGGCCGCACTAAAACTGGCGCGTAAATATGCTCACGATCGTTTCGGTAGCCAGAAAAGTGGCATCGTGGCCTTTAAAAATGCCTTCCACGGTCGCACGCTGTTTACCGTAAGCGCCGGGGGGCAGCCAGCCTATTCGCAGGATTTTGCACCGTTGCCGCCGGATATCCGCCATGCCGTGTATAACGATCTGGATTCTGCCAGCCAGTTGATTAATGACGCAACCTGCGCGGTTATCGTGGAACCAGTCCAGGGCGAGGGTGGCGTGATACCGGCAACGAAAGCATTTTTACAGGGGCTGCGTGAATTATGCGATCGACACAATGCGCTGCTTATTTTCGATGAAGTGCAGACCGGAGTCGGTCGTACCGGCGAGCTGTATGCCTATATGCATTACGGCGTGACGCCGGATCTGCTGACGACGGCCAAAGCGTTGGGCGGTGGTTTTCCTGTTGGCGCGTTATTGACGACTGAGCAATGCGCCAGTGTGATGACGGTGGGCACACACGGTACCACTTACGGCGGAAATCCGCTGGCCTCTGCGGTGGCCGGGAAAGTGCTGGAAATTGTTAACACACAGGAAGTATTGAACGGCGTCAAACAGCGTCACGACTGGTTTGTGGAGCGTATCAACGCCATTAACGAACGTTTTGGATTATTTAGTGAAATTCGTGGACTTGGCCTGTTAATCGGCTGCGTACTGAATGAAGAGTTTGCCGGGAAAGCCAAACTGATCTCGCAAGAAGCCGCCAGTGCAGGGGTGATGGTTCTGATTGCTGGTGGGAACGTAGTGCGTTTTGCGCCAGCGTTGAACGTCAGCGAAGAAGAAGTTGCCACCGGACTGGATCGCTTTGCACTGGCCTGTGAACGCATTACAGCAGGAGGTTCATCATGATGGTGATCCGTCCCATTGAACGCGCAGATATTACGGCGTTAATGCAACTTGCCAGTAAGACCGGTGGCGGATTGACGTCGCTTCCGGCGAATGAAGCCACTCTTATGGCGAGAATTGAACGTTCGCTGCAAACCTGGCAGGGCAAGTTGCCGAAAAGCGAGCAGGGGTATGTTTTTGTGCTCGAAGACAGCGCCACAGGTACGGTAGCAGGAATTTGCGCAATCGAAGTGGCGGTTGGACTTAATGATCCCTGGTATAACTATCGGGTGGGTACCCTGGTGCATGCCTCGAAAGAGCTGAACGTTTATAACGCGCTGCCGACGCTGTTTCTCAGTAACGATCATACGGGAAGCAGTGAGCTGTGTACCCTGTTCCTCGATCCGGACTGGCGAAAAGAAGGCAACGGCTATTTACTGTCGAAATCGCGTTTTATGTTTATGGCCGCGTTCCGTGACCGGTTTAACGAAAAAGTAGTGGCAGAAATGCGCGGAGTGATCGATGAACACGGTTACTCCCCGTTCTGGCAAAGCCTTGGGAAGCGCTTTTTCTCAATGGAGTTCAGCAGGGCTGATTTTCTGTGTGGAACAGGGCAAAAAGCATTTATTGCTGAATTGATGCCCAAGCATCCTATTTATACCCATTTCTTGTCGGACGAAGCGCAAAGCGTGATTGGCGAAGTGCATCCGCAAACCGCACCTGCCCGCGCGGTGCTGGAGAAGGAAGGGTTTCGCTATCGTAACTATATTGACATTTTCGACGGTGGGCCGACGCTGGAATGCGATATCGACCGGGTTCGGGCTATTCGCAAAAGCAGGTTGGTGGAGGTTGTTGAAGGACAACCGGCACCAGGCGAATATCCGGCCTGTCTGGTTGCCAATGAAAACTATCACAACTTCCGCGTCATGCTGGTTCGCGCCGATCCGCATACTCAGCGCCTGGTGTTAACGGCGGCGCAGTTGGATGCCCTGAAGTGCCACGCGGGCGACAAGGTCCGTTTAGTTCGTCTTTGTGCAGAGGAGAAAACAGCATGACATTATGGATAAATGGCGACTGGGTAACGGGTCTGGGTGAACGTCGGGTGAAAACCAATCCGGTGAGTGGCGATACCCTGTGGCAAGGAAATGATGCTGATGACTCGCAGGTGGCCCAGGCATGTCATGCAGCGCGTGCAGCTTTCCCAGGTTGGGCAAAACAGCCTTTTGCCGCACGTCAGGCGGTTGTGGAGAAATTCGCCGCCTTGCTGGAGAGCAATAAAACAGAACTCACAGCGATTATTGCACAGGAAACCAGCAAACCACGCTGGGAGGCCGCGACAGAATTGACGGCGATGATCAATAAAATCGCTATCTCCGTAAAAGCCTATCATGTACGTACCGGTGAGCAACATAATGAGTTGCCAGATGGTGCTGCGACGTTGCGTCACCGTCCCCACGGCGTGCTGGCGGTTTTTGGTCCGTATAACTTCCCCGGTCATTTGCCCAACGGTCATATTGTTCCGGCTCTGCTGGCGGGTAATACACTGATTTTCAAACCCAGTGAACTGACCCCGTGGACCGGTGAGGCAGTAGTAAAATTGTGGGAGCAGGCAGGATTACCGCCAGGCGTGCTGAATCTGGTGCAGGGCGGGCGCGAAACGGGGCAGGCGTTGAGTGCGCTGGAAGACCTTGACGGCCTGCTGTTTACCGGTAGCGCCAATACGGGCTATCAGTTGCATCGCCAGTTATCCGGGCAGCCGGAAAAAATCCTCGCGCTGGAGATGGGGGGCAACAACCCGCTGATTATTGAAAATCCGGAAGATATTGATGCGGCAGTGCATCTGACTATTCAGTCGGCGTTTGTCACCGCCGGGCAACGTTGCACCTGCGCTCGTCGGCTGCTGGTAAAAAAAGGGGCGCAGGGGGATGCATTCCTGGCGCGCCTGGTTGAAGTCAGTCAGCGTCTGGTTCCGGGAAACTGGGATGACGAGCCGCAACCCTTTATCGGCGGGCTTATTTCCCAACAAGCGGCACAGCACGTATATGATGCCTGGCAACGTCTTGAAGCCCTTGGCGGTCGCACTTTGCTGGCTCCACGGCGAGTGCAAGTGGGTACCTCCCTGCTTGCACCGGGGATAATCGAACTGACCGATGTGGCAAACGTGCCGGATGAGGAAGTCTTCGGTCCGCTGCTCGGCGTGTGGCGTTACGACAACTTCGACGACGCCATTCATCTGGCCAACAATACCCGATTTGGTCTGTCGTGTGGGCTGGTGTCGCCGGATCGCGTTCAGTTTGATCAGCTCCTGTTGGAAGCGCGGGCCGGAATTGTCAACTGGAATAAACCCTTGACCGGTGCGGCAAGCACTGCGCCATTTGGTGGGGTAGGCGCATCCGGGAACCATCGCGCCAGTGCCTGGTATGCCGCAGATTACTGCGCCTGGCCGATGGCAAGTCTGGAGTCACCGCTATTAACGCTGCCTGCAGCCCTTAGTCCGGGACTGGATTTTTCACGCGAGGGTAAAATATGAAAGCGCGTGAGGTCAATTTCGACGGGCTGGTAGGGCTGACGCATCACTATGCTGGGTTGTCATTTGGCAATGAGGCTTCGACGCAACACCGTTTTCAGGTGTCGAATCCCCGTCTGGCGGCAAAGCAGGGTCTGTTAAAGATGAAAGCGCTGGCGGATGCGGGATTTCCTCAGGCGGTGATCCCTCCCCATGAACGTCCGTTTATTCCGGCGCTGCGCCAGCTTGGGTTCAGCGGCAGCGACGAGCAGGTGCTGGAAAAGGTGGCGCGCCAGGCGCCTCACTGGCTCTCCAGCGTCAGCTCCGCATCGCCAATGTGGGTGGCGAATGCGGCAACGGTTTGTCCTTCTGCTGATTCGCTGGATGGGAAAGTGCATCTGACGGTTGCCAACCTGAATAATAAATTCCACCGTTCGCTGGAAGCACCGACCACTGAGTCGCTGTTGCGGGCGATTTTCCGCGATGAGAAAACCTTTTCTGTTCACGGTGCGCTGCCGCAGGTCGCGTTGCTGGGCGATGAAGGGGCGGCGAACCATAACCGTCTCGGTGGTGACTACGGCGGGCCTGGTGTACAGCTGTTTGTTTATGGCCGCGAAGAGGGAAATGCTACGCAACCGAAGCGCTATCCGGCGCGGCAATCCCGCGAGGCCAGCGAAGCCGTGGCGCGGTTGAATCAGGTTAACCCGCATCAGCTAATTTTTGCCCAACAAAACCCGGATGTCATCGATCTCGGAGTCTTCCATAACGATGTTATTGCGGTGTCGAATCGTCAGGTGTTGTTTTGCCATGAGCTGGCGTTTGCCAGACAGCAAGCGTTGTTGAGTCAGCTACGTACACAGGTGGCTGGATTTACTGCGCTGGAAGTGCCCTCAGCGGAAGTTTCAGTGCAGGATGCGGTAGCGACATACCTGTTTAACAGCCAGTTGTTGAGTTGTGATGATGGCTCGATGATGCTGATTTTACCGCAGGAGTGCCGGGAACATGCTGGCGTATGGCGTTATCTGCACCATGTGCTGGAAGGTGATAACCCGATCAACGATCTGCGGGTATTTGATCTGCGGGAAAGTATGTCTAACGGCGGTGGTCCTGCTTGTCTGCGCCTACGGGTAGTATTAACCCCACAAGAGCTACAAGCTGTTAATCCGGCGGTTATCATGAATGATACGTTATTCAATACGCTGAATAACTGGGTCGACCGTTACTACCGGGATCGTCTGACCGCCGCTGATCTCGCCGACCCGCAACTGCTGCGTGAAGGCCGCGAAGCGCTGGATTCGCTGACACAATTACTGAACCTCGGTTCTGTTTACCCCTTCCAGCAGGAGCTGTGAGCTATGGAAAATTTTCTTGCCCTGACGCTCGCGGGTACTGCGCCGGATACTATCCAGGGTAAAGCACATGGTTTTAACTGGCAGTGGCGCGGACATGGCATTCTGGAACTTACGCCTCTTGCTCCGGTTGAACGTTCGCTGGTGCTTTCCGCTGGTATACATGGCAATGAAACTGCACCGGTAGAAATGCTTGATGTGTTGTTGTCAGGATTGTTTAGCGGCAAGCTGACTTTAACCTGGCGAATGTTGGTGATACTGGGTAATCCGCAGGCGCTGACTGCGGGTAAGCGCTATTGTCATAGCGATCTGAATCGCATGTTTGGCGGTCGATGGCAGATATTTGCCGCAAGTGGTGAAACGCTGCGAGCCCGTGAGCTGGAGCTGTGTCTGGAGGATTTTTATTCACGTGCAACAGAGACGGTGCGTTGGCATCTGGATCTCCATACCGCTATTCGTGGTTCACATCATCTGCGCTTCGGTGTATTGCCGCAGCGCAACGTGCCGTGGGACGAAGGGTTTCTGTCCTGGTTGGGGGATGCGGGGCTGGAGGCGCTGGTTTTCCATCAGGCGCCGGGCGGAACGTTCACTCACTTTAGCGGGGAGCATTTTGGTGCGCTGGCTTGTACGCTGGAACTGGGTAAAGCATTGCCGTTTGGACAAAACGATCTGACTCAATTTGCGCAGACAGCAGATGCGCTGGCCTGTTTGCTGAAGGGGGAATGTAGTGGTGCAGAGGACACATTCCCGGTGCGCTATCGCGTGGTGTCGCAAATTACACGGCGTAGCGACGATTTTATTTTGCATATGGATAACCAGACGCTGAACTTTACGCCATTCAGGGAGGGGACGTTGCTGGCACAGGATGGCGATGAGCGTTTTATTGTCACCCACGATGTTGAATATGTTCTCTTTCCAAACCCCAATGTGGCTTGTGGCTTACGTGCCGGGTTGATGCTGGAAAGGTTGTGACAGAAATATTTGCCCCAGGAACCAGATAATCAGGTAACTGGGGTAAGCCAGAGCAGCTACAAAAATATAATTTGGAAGATAAAGGATATATTACAGATTATTCCTGGTAAGTTGCTTTCTTAATAATCAGAGTTCAGGTATAGTTCTTCATAATCCTTTCAAAATCATCTTGTTGTAATTTTTTATTTCAACTCTCCGCAATTTATTCTTTTTTTCTTCATAATTGATGAAAGTTTGTTTTTTACACTTTCATTGTTTTACCGTTGCTCTGATTAATTGACGCTAAAGCCGGTAAAGTTAGTCTCGTCAACACGACATCACATTGCATGAGTGTCGTAAGAATAACTGAAAGGAAGGACAGAAATTATGCGTAAACTGACTGCTTTGTTTGTTGCCTCTACCCTGGCGCTGGGCGCCGCGAACCTGGCACATGCTGCTGATACTACAACTGCTGCACCGGCAACTGCCAAACCTATGATGCACCACAACGGTAAGTTTGGCCCACATCACGACATGATGTTTAAAGACCTCAATCTGACCGATGCACAGAAACAACAGATCCGCGACATTATGAAAGGTCAGCGCGATCAGATGAAACGTCCTCCGCTGGAAGAACGCCGTGCAATGCACGATATCATCGCCAGCGATAGCTTCGATAAAGCGAAAGCTGAAGCGCAAATTGCGAAGATGGAAGAACAGCGTAAAGCCAACATGCTGGCGCACATGGAAACCCAGAACAAGATCTACAACATTCTGACGCCGGAACAGAAAAAACAGTTTAATGCCAATTTTGAGAAGCGTCTGACAGAACGTGAAGCGCAGAAAGGTAAAATGACAAAGGCTGCTGAGTAATCGATCAGCGTCTACACTAAATCATTCGCGTTGTGTCTGATACGGCGCGAATAAAAACTCAAGACCGCCGGTCTTGTCCACAACACGTTTAACGAGGTGGGCAGGATCGGCGGTTTTTTCTTTACTGCCTATTGCACCTCGCAACCGACACGCTATTCTCCTGAAGCCCGCGAAAATTCTACCTGGATCAGCGCGTTAATCTTTTTTGCAAAACGCCAGGTTCATCGCTAAGGCAAATCAACTCTGCTGCCGATAACAACAATGTGCAGGGTGAATGATAACTACGATGATTAGGGTGCCTGTGTGCGGCATACTGGCGTACTGCGCCTTTCTGGAGAGATGATGGAATACTTTGATATCCGCAAAATGCCGGTCAATCTTTGGCGTAATGGTGCGGGAGAAACGCGTGAGATTTGTTGTTTTCCGCCTGCAACACGTGATTTCCACTGGCGGGCGAGTATTGCCTCTATTGCCGCGAACGGCGAATTTTCACTTTTCCCTGGGGTCGAACGCGTGATTACGCTGCTGGAAGGGGGGGAAGTCACTCTGGAAGGCGTGAATGCTTTCACGCATACGCTCAAGCAGCATCAACCGTTTACCTTCGCGGGGGACAGGGTGGTAAAAGCCAGGCTGACAGAGGGACAGATGTCGATGGATTTCAATATCATGACGCGTCGTGATGTCTGTCAGGCGAAAGTCAGAGTTGCTGATCGTACTTTTACAACCTTTGGTTCGCGTGGCGGCGTGGTGTTTGTGATTAGCGGAGCCTGGCAACTGGGAGATAAATTGCTGACAGTTGACCAGGGCGCATGCTGGCACGATGGCAAGCACACGTTGCGACTACTAAAAGCGGAAGGGAAGCTGTTATTTAGTGAGATTAACTGGATGCCGGGGCATTCTCCGGATCCAGTTCAATAATTTCATATTGCCCTGACATGACCGGCCGGCAGAGGATTTTATAACCATCATGATCAAAGCCGGCAGGCATGCGTGCCAGCGTTGTGGCCTCATCCAGTGTTGACACAGCGCCGAGCCACAGCCAGTTATTGATGATGTGGTACTGCGTCAGTTCCGCCGTGCTCTCTTTCAGTGCAATTGCACTTTTCCACGGCCAGCAGATTACGCGTAGTCTTTCCAGCGCTTCCTGTAGTCGCAACTGATGCGCGTCGGGACTCTCCTTTCCGCAACATGCTCCGGCGCAGCGTTTAAGCGCTGAACGGAAGCAGGCTCGTCCGCGACTCAGCGGTTCCAGTCCGAGTAAACCGTAGCAAAGCTTCTGTTCATCAGCGAGGCTTTGCAGCGCCTGTAGCGCGGCGCGGCGATGAGCAAACAGGCCGAACAGATGGGGCGTTTGTGAGAAATCAACTTCGCGTGCATAGACAACTTGAACAGTTCGGTCGGTTAATTGCAGGGAACAGAGCTGGCGCGTACGCCGCAGTCGTTTGTTAAACAGGGGTTGTTGCTCTTTGATCAGCCGGGCTTCCAGCAGGAGCGCGCCGATTTCCCCGGCTGTACAAATCCAGGTAATACGTCGGGACTGGCGCAACATTGCCGCTTCGTCGGCTGTACGCAGATGCGATAACACCCGGCTGCGAATATTCACACTTTTGCCGATATAAAGCGGCATCGTATCGCTATCGCTGTGAAACAGATAAACGCCAGGTACCGCTGGCAGCTCGCGCAGAAACGGGCGCAAGTGCTCGGGGTATTCATAGATTGCTGCTGGTTCAAACGAAAGACGAGGTGCTGATTGACGCCGTACCACTTGTGACTCCGGATGCTGGTTATTCATCCAGTGTAACAAAAGTGTTTCGCTCAAAAAAGAGGCTGGGATGATGTTTCCAGTTCTTGTGCCGGACAGGACATAAATTGTCGCTATCCGGCATCATGCTGGAAGAATTGAGTTACGGTTTTTTCCAGAAGTCGTCAAACACCGTAATTGGTGGGCGACGTTTATGCTCTGTCTTCACATACCAGCCTTCGATTTTATTTGCCACCGCGGCATCCAGTGTTTTCCCTTCCAGGTAATCATCGATGTTGTCGTACGTCACGCCTAATGCGGCTTCATCAGGCAGAGAAGGACGATCGTCCTCGAGATCGGCGGTTGGTGCTTTCTGATAGAGATGCTCAGGGCAACCCAGCGCGGCAAGAAGCTGTTTCCCCTGACGCTTGTTGAGGCGGAAAATAGGGTTAATGTCGGTGCCGCCATCGCCATATTTGGTGAAGAATCCGGTGATAGCTTCTGCCGCGTGATCGGTACCAACGACAACACCGCTGGTCATCCCGGCGATACTGTACTGTGCCTTCATACGTTCACGGGCTTTCTCATTACCTCGCACAAAATCACTTAGTTCGATACCCGCTTCACGTAATGCTTGCTCACTGGCAAGTACCGCGCCCTTTATATTAACGGTTAACACGCGATCCGGCTGGATGAATGCTATCGCATCCTGGCAGTCCTGTTCATCGGCCTGAACGCCGTAAGGCAGACGAACGGCAATAAACTGCAGTGCGTCGTTGCCGGTTTCTTCACGCAGTTCAGAAATCGCCATTTGGCATAATTTTCCGGCCAGGGTTGAGTCCTGGCCACCGCTAATCCCTAACACCAGTGATTTCAGAAAGGGGTAGGTTTGCAGGTACGATTTCAGAAAATCCACGCTGCGGCGAATTTCCTCTTCTGCATTAATGTGCGGTTTGGCGCCAAGCGCCTGGATTATCTCTTGTTGCAGAGTCATTTAACCCCCTCCGAAAAATAAAATGATCAAAAATAATGATGTGTTAAAGCTAACGCGTTGACGCCCAAACGACAAGGGATGCGGCCGGATATAACATCATTTTGTTTTAATAGAATTTTCCGAAAGGGTTTAAGTATCAACTGTCAGCTTGAAAAATGAGTTGTTGTGCTCCAGGCTTATATAACACGCTGAAATATACGGCATCATTCAAATCGTCTCTTTGCTGGCTGCCTTTGCTCACCTCAGTCACTTACTGATGTAAGCTCCTGAAGATTTGCTCAGTTGCCGCTTCGATGTATTTTGAATGATATTGTGTACCAACAAGAGGAAGAAAAAATGAACAAGAATCTAACAGGAATTCTGGGTGCAGCGGCGGTAATGACTATGCTGGCAGGTTGTACGGCCTACGACCGTACGAAAGACCAATTTGTCCAGCCCGTGGTGAAAGATGTGAAGAAAGGGATGAGCCGGGCGCAGGTTGCGCAGATTGCTGGTAAGCCTTCATCTGAAGTGAGCATGATTCATGCGCGTGGAACTTGTCAGACTTACATCCTGGGTCAACGAGATGGTAAAGCTGAGACCTATTTTGTTGCATTGGATGATACTGGACACGTGATTAATTCTGGCTATCAGACATGTGCAGAGTACGACACAGACCCACAGGCGGCGAAGAAGTAACAACTGTATATTGCCTGTGCGTTCTGGAGAACCGGCCATCGCGCCGGTTTTTTTGTCTCTAGCGATCTTAATTATTGTCGCGAATTATTTGCCCGAAATGTGAGGGGTGTCATAACGACAGGTCAAGGAGAAGCAATTTTGTTGGTCAAGGAAATACCATCCTCCAGTGCAATCCCGTATACTCATTTCAGCCACCTAAAAAAGTAATTTAGCTGACGCAAGTTACCCAGAGCATGGATGCAGGTTATGGCTTGCGGACTGTCTGGTTGACAGATAATCGCATATGAGGATCGTTTTTATGGAAAAGAAACACATTTATCTGTTTTGTTCTGCGGGCATGTCGACTTCCTTGCTAGTATCGAAAATGCGCGCGCAGGCTGAAAAATACGAAGTACCGGTTATTATTGAAGCGTTTCCTGAAACGCTGGCCGGAGAAAAAGGTCCCGTGGCCGATGTCGTTTTATTAGGCCCACAAATTGCTTATATGTTACCCGAAATTCAGCGTTTGTTACCAAACAAGCCTGTAGAAGTGATTGACTCGCTGTTGTATGGCAAAGTCGATGGTTTAGGCGTGCTTAAAGCTGCTGTTGCAGCAATTAAAAAAGCCGCAGCAAATTAATTATTTTATTTTAATTTTCCCGTCAAAGAGTTATTTCATTAACATTCACCGCAATTTTTTATTGCGGTATTTAAGGGTATTTTTCTATGAGTAACGCTATTGCTTCACTTGAAAAGGTACTCCTTCCTTTTGCTGTAAAAATTGGAAAGCAGCCACACGTTAATGCAATCAAAAACGGTTTTATTCGTTTAATGCCGTTAACCCTCGCAGGGGCCATGTTTGTATTAATAAATAACGTTTTCCTGAGCTTTGGGGAGGGGTCCTTTTTTTATTCAATGGGCATTCGGCTTGATGCTTCTACTATTGAGAGTCTCAATAGTTTAAAAGGCATTGGTGGAAACGTCTATAACGGTACGCTGGGTATTATGTCATTGATGGCGCCATTCTTTATAGGTATGGCGCTAGCGGAAGAACGCAAAGTCGATTCACTGGCGGCCGGATTGTTATCTGTTGCAGCATTTATGACCGTAACTCCATATAGCGTGGGCGAAGCCTATGCCGTTGGTGCAAACTGGTTGGGTGGTGCGAATATTATATCCGGTATTATTATCGGTTTGGTTGTCGCGGAAATGTTTACCTTTGTTGTCCGTCGTAATTGGGTGATTAAATTACCTGATAGCGTGCCGACATCCGTTTCGCGCTCATTCTCTGCATTGATACCGGGCTTTCTTATCCTCTCCGTTATGGGGATTATTGCCTGGGCGTTGACGACTTTCGGCACGAACTTCCACCAGATCATCATGGACTCAATTTCTACTCCGCTGGCATCACTGGGCAGCGTGGTGGGCTGGGCCTACGTGATTTTTGTCCCGCTGCTGTGGTTCTTTGGTATTCACGGTTCACTGGCGCTGACTGCGTTGGATAGCGGTATCATGACGCCATGGGCGCTGGAAAACATCGCGATTTACCAGCAGTTTGGTTCTGTCGACGCTGCACTGGAAGCCGGTAAAACGTTCCATGTCTGGGCAAAACCAATGCTTGACTCCTATATTTTCCTTGGGGGTAGCGGAGCAACGCTGGGTCTGATTATTGCTATCTTCCTGGCATCCCGCCGTCCGGACTATCGTCAGGTGGCAAAACTGGCACTGCCGTCAGGCATCTTCCAGATTAACGAGCCTATCCTGTTCGGCCTGCCAATTATCATGAACCCGGTGATGTTTATCCCGTTCATTCTGGTTCAACCAATTCTGGCAGCGATTATGTTGGCCGCCTATTACACAGGCATTATTCCACCGGTTACCAATATTGCACCGTGGACCATGCCAACCGGGTTGGGTGCTTTCTTCAACACTAACGGCAGCGTCGCCGCGTTGTTAGTCGCACTGTTCAACCTTGGGATTGCAACGCTGGTGTATCTGCCTTTCGTGGTTGTTGCCAACAAAGCGCAGAACGTTATTGACCAGGAAGAAAGCGAAGAAGATATCGCTAACGCATTGAAATTCTAAATTTAATCCGGCATGTCTACCCGGGCATGCCGGACTGAACCAGAGGAAAAGAGTATGTTGGATATCGAAAACATCGTAGGTACGCCGTCAGAGGCTGAAGAGCTGGAAGAAGTGGTGATGGGACTTATCATCAATTCAGGTCAGGCCCGTAGTCTGGCATATGGCGCGCTCAAAATGGCCAAGCAGGGGGATTTTGAGTCGGCGAAGACGATGATGGAACAGTCTCGCATGGCGCTTAACGAAGCGCATCTCGTACAAACGAAACTGATTGAAGGCGATCAGGGTGAAGGTAAAATGAAGGTCAGCCTGGTTCTGGTTCACGCGCAAGATCATCTGATGACGTCAATGCTGGCGCGCGAACTGATTACAGAACTGATTGAGCTTCACGAGAAGCTGAAATAGTGAGGAGTGCATGATGCAACTACAGATTAACGCACCGGAAATCAAGACCGTCTATGAGCAGCAGCTTTTTAATGGCAAAAATTTCCATGTGTTTATCTATAACAAAACTGAGAGTATCAGTGGACTGCATCAGCACGATTACTACGAATTTACCCTGGTATTAACCGGGCGTTATTATCAGGAAATCAACGGGAAGCGCGTACTGCTCGAACGTGGAGATTTTGTTTTTATCCCTCTGGGATCGCATCACCAAAGTTTCTATGATTTCGGCGCGACACGGATCCTTAACGTCGGTATTAGTAAACGTTTTTTCGAACAGCATTATCATCCTTTATTACCGTTTTGTTTTGTCGCTTCACAGGTGTATCGGGCTAATAACTCATTTCTCACCTACATTGAAACGGTTATTGCATCGTTGAATTTTCGCGAGAGTGGTCTGGATGAATTTGTAGAAGTGGTCACCTTCTATATTATTAATCGGTTACGGCATCATCGTGAAGAGCAAGTGCTGGATGATATTCCACAATGGCTTAAAACCACCGTGGAGACTATGCATGACAAAAGACAGTTTAGTGAAAACGCGCTGGAAAACATGGTTCGCCTGTCCGCAAAGTCTCAGGAGTATCTGACCCGCGCTACCCAGCGTTTTTACAGTAAAACACCTATGCAGATTATTAATGAAATCCGCATTAACTTTGCTAAGAAACAGCTGGAGATGACTAACTACTCGGTAACCGATATTGCATATGAGTCTGGTTACAGCAGTCCTAGCCTGTTTATTAAAACGTTTAAAAAACTGACGTCGTTTACACCTAATAGCTATCGAAAGAAATTAACTGAATTTAATCAGTAAACAATATTCATCAATTACTAATTTTAACGCTTGCCCTAAATAATGCCGGGACTGCCGCGTTATTCCTGACGAACGGGCAGGGCGTAATACACGTCAGTGTTTTTACACTGAAGGGAGAAATTATGAATCAGAAATTAAAAGTCGTCACTATTGGTGGCGGAAGCAGCTACACCCCTGAGTTACTTGAAGGCTTTATTAAGCGTTATCATGAATTGCCGGTTTCTGAACTGTGGCTGGTGGATGTCGATGGTGGAAAAGAGAAGCTGGATATTATTTTTGACCTGTGCCAGCGAATGATCGACAAAGCTGGCGTGCCGATGAAGCTGTATAAAACGCTGGATCGCCGTGAAGCCCTGAAAGACGCTGATTTTGTCACAACACAGCTGCGAGTTGGTCAGTTGAAAGCGCGCGAAAAGGATGAGCGAATTCCGTTAAGTCATGGTTATCTGGGACAGGAAACTAACGGTGCTGGCGGCCTGTTTAAAGGTTTACGTACTATTCCGGTCATTTTTGACATCGTGAAGGATGTGGAGGAACTGTGTCCGAACGCATGGGTGATTAACTTTACTAACCCGGCCGGGATGGTGACTGAAGCGGTTTATCGCCACACTAATTTCAAGAAATTTATTGGCGTGTGTAATATTCCCATCGGCATGAAAATGTTTATCAGCGATGTGCTGGCGCTGAAAGAGAGCGATGATTTATCCATCGATCTGTTTGGCCTGAATCATATGGTCTTTATTAAAGACGTGCTGGTGAATGGGGAGTCGCGTTTTGATGAACTTCTGGACGGCGTGGCTTCTGGTCGGCTTAAAGCCTCTTCGGTGAAGAACATTTTCGATCTGCCGTTTAGCGAAGGACTGATTCGCTCACTGAAACTCTTACCTTGCTCTTACTTGCTGTATTACTTCAAGCCAAAAGAGATGTTGGCGATTGAAATGGGTGAATACTATAAGGGCGGTGCACGTGCTCAGGTGGTGCAGAAAGTCGAGAAACAGCTGTTTGAACTCTACAAAAACCCTGAGCTGAATGTTAAGCCGAAGGAGCTTGAGCAGCGCGGTGGGGCCTATTACTCCGATGCGGCTTGCGAAGTGATTAACGCCATCTACAACGACAAACAGACCGAGCACTATGTCAACATCCCTCATCATGGCCATGTCGATAATATTCCCGCAGACTGGGCGGTTGAAATGACCTGTACGTTGGGACGTAACGGTGCGACACCGCACCCGAGAATTACCCATTTTGACGAGAAAGTCCTCGGCCTTATCTATACCATTAAAGGCTTTGAAGTGGCGGCGAGTCAGGCGGCGCTGAGTGGTGAGATTAATGATGTGCTGTTGGCGCTAAACCTTAGTCCATTAGTACATTCTGACCATGATGCCGAGATTCTGGCTCGGGAATTAATTCTCGCACACGAGAAATGGCTGCCTAACTTTGCCGGTTGTATCGAGAAACTCAAAAGCGAACAACATTAATCGAGGTTGGCTATGGAACGCGTACTGATAGTTAATGCTGATGATTTTGGCCTGAGTAAAGGACAAAACTACGGCATTGTGGAAGCCTGTCGCAATGGTGTTGTGACCTCGACAACGGCGCTGGTCAATGGCGAAGCGATTAACCACGCGGAGCAGCTCAGCCGCGATTTACCCGAACTGGCTGTGGGAATGCACTTTGTTCTGACGCTGGGAAAACCGTTGACGCTTATGCCGGGGTTGACTCGTGACGGGCTTTTGGGGAAATGGATCTGGCAGATGGCTGAGGAAGATACTTTGCCGCTGGATGAAATTTCACAAGAGCTGACCGCTCAGTATCAGCGTTTTATTAACCTGTTTGGGCGGGAGCCGACGCATCTGGATAGTCACCACCATGTGCATATGTTCCCGCAGATCTTCCCAATCGTAGCTAATTTCGCTGCGCAACGGGGCATTGCGCTGCGTATTGATCGCCAGACGGTGATTCAGGCGTCTGACATACCGGTAACGTTGCGTACCACCCAGGGGTTCAGCAGCGAGTTTTATGGCGAAACTATCTCTGAGGCGCTGTTTTTACAGGCTCTGGATGCATCTGCTGAAAGAGGGGAGTCTTCGCTGGAAGTGATGTGTCATCCGGCCTTTATCGATAATATTATTCGGCAAAGCGCCTATTGTTACCCCCGTTTAACTGAACTCGATGTGCTGACGTCTTCGTCATTGAAATATGCTATTGCGGAGCGCGGTTATCGTCTTGGCAGTTTTCTGAACGTGTAATTCCTGAGTTTGCGGCGCTGAGATGCGCCGCACTTTTTTTGTCTATCATTCCAGCCCCGGCAACCTGCCCGTAATCCTCGATTTGCCATTATTTTAGCGAACAAACTGTTTTTACAACGCCCGATAAGAAAATCAGCTAAGATAGCGCTTTTCAGTTTTTTAGAATTTGTCTTTAGTGAAGCAACTGATTATGAAACCTCTTCGCCAACAAAATCGTCCGGTTATCAGCTATGTTCCGCGTGTGGAGCCTGCACCACCTGAACATGCGATCAAAATGGATGCGTTTCGTGACGTATGGATACTGCGCGGGAAATATGTCGCTTTTGTCTTAATGGGGGAGGCGTTTCAACGGTCGCCTACGTTTACAGTGCCGGAGTCGGCACAACGCTGGGCGAACCAGGTTCGCCAGGAAAATGAACTGAGCGATTAACCGGACATAAAAAAACGCCGGAGCATTACTCTCCGGCGGTTTTTTACATTTCAGGCAACAGGGTTAGCGGTGTGCCAGTTCGGCATTATCGTCGTTATCCAGAATCGTTTTATCGGTTTGCTTCAGCCATTGGCTGGTGAGCGTACCGGCGGTCATGGAACCGCTGACGTTCAACGCGGTACGGCCCATATCGATCAGTGGTTCAACGGAGATCAGCAGAGCGACCAGTGTCACCGGCAGGCCCATCGCAGGCAGCACAATCAGCGCGGCAAAGGTTGCGCCACCGCCCACACCAGCCACACCTGCGGAGCTGACGGTGACGATACCTACCAGCGTCGCAATCCATATTGGATCCAGCGGATTAATACCGACAGTCGGTGCAACCATCACGGCCAGCATGGCAGGATACAGGCCGGCACAACCGTTTTGCCCAATCGTTGCGCCAAAAGAAGCCGCAAAGCTTGCAATGGACTCCGGTACACCCAGACGACGAGTTTGTGCTTCAACGTTCAGCGGAATAGACGCGGCGCTGGAACGGCTGGTGAATGCGAAAGTCAGTACAGGCCAGACTTTACGGAAATATTTCAGTGGGCTAACACCGTTAATGCCCAGCAGGATACCGTGAACCACGAACATAATACCCAGGCCGAGATAAGAGGCCACGACAAAGCTACCGAGCTTAATGATGTCCTGCAGGTTTGAACCCGCAACGACTTTGGTCATCAGTGCCAGCACGCCGTACGGCGTCAGTTGCATAACCAGACGAACCAGTTTCATCACCCAGCTTTGCAGGGTATCGATAGCGGTTAATACACGTTCGCCTTTCGGGGCATCATCTTTCAGCAGTTTAAGCGCTGCAACACCGAGGAATGCCGCGAAAATAACCACGCTGATAATCGAGGTCGGGTTAGCACCGGTCAGATCGGCAAACGGGTTTTTCGGGATGAACGACAGCACCAGTTGCGGAACGCTGAGGTCAGCGACTTTGCCAGCATAATTGGTTTCAATGGCGTTCAGACGTGCGGTTTCAGCACCGCCCTGCACCAGACCTTCTGCCGTCAGGCCGAACAGGTTGGTGACCAGCACCCCTACCAGAGCAGCTATCAGCGTGGTAAACAATAACGTTCCGATAGTCAGGAAGCTAATTTTACCCAGTTGGGAAGCGTTATGCAGACGTGCAACGGCGCTAAGGATAGAGGCAAACACCAGCGGCATAACAATCATTTGCAGTAGTTGGACATAGCCATTGCCGACAATGTTGAACCATTGTACGGAATCTTTCAGCACCTGGCTGTCAGAGCCGTAGATGGTGTGCAGGGCAAGGCCAAAAACCACGCCCATGACAAGACCAACCAGTACTTTTTTGGCCAGACTCCACTGTTTGTGACGGGTTTGCGCCAGCAGTAACAGCAGTATGGCGAACACGATAATGTTCGCGATTAATGGAAAGTTCATCCCCGTTCTCCTGATCTTTTTATATATATCACCGTGCTACAGTGATTCTGTTGGCGCAAGATTAGCAGAATCTGTGATGTGCCTCTTATATTCAAATGGAATTGTTTATTCCGAAATGACATTTTGGCTGAATTATTAATCAGCCTGGTGTTTTATAAACCGATTAAATTGCATTTGCAGCGTGTTAATCATCTGCGATGACCAGCGTACGGCACTATTCTCTGGCATTGTTTGTGGCATCCAGATAGACCATGCGAACAGCGCCATGCATAAAAAACGCTCCAGTTGATTACCTTTTTGCGGCACGAGGATCGGCAAGCGAAAGCGCCAACGGCAAGGCCAGAGCAGGGGAACACCAGCGGGCGTCAACATATCCGCCACAATGTGGCTGAGATAACCAAGTACCATCCCTTGTAACGCATCAGCCGGGATTATCCAGGTATCGGGTACTTTCAGATAAAATGTTGTCAACAGGGCAAAGACTGCCAGCAGGCTGTGTGTAAATCCACGGTGGCCAAACGCCCGGGCAATTGGTTTTGATATCCATTTCAGACGCTGACCAAGCAGAGATTTAGGATGATCAATATCGGGCAGCAGGCACGTCAAAATTGCTGAAGGAACAATATGCCACCAGTCACCCTGAGCGAGAACGGGCGTCAGCTCGGCATTTTTGGCAAATACCGCACAGGCTATAGAAAAAAGAAGGTGGCCTTCCGCCGTCATGATAAAACCCAATAAACTGTCAATTCATACAGTATAGGGGTTTTATACAGTAGGCGGAAGAGGTGACGTTGTAACCCTTTGTCACAATTATGCTCTCAGCGTGCGCTGGAACACGATCGACAATCTGCGGGCAATGCTGCCATTGCCCGTTGGATGATTACTCGTGCAGATGCACGGCGGTAAGTTCGGTCAGTGATGTCAGTTTGACGTCGGCAAGAACAAATCGCGGATCGTCCTGATTCTCATGCGCCGGTACGACAATGGAGCGCATTCGTGCCGCTCTGGAGGCGATCATGCCGTTCACGGAGTCTTCCAGTGCCACACAGGATAATGGATCAACGCCCAGCTTGGCTGCGCAGTCGAGGTAAACCTGGGGATGCGGTTTGCTGTAGGGCAGTTTTTCAGCAGAGGCCAGCGCATCGAAGCTGTCGCGGAGATCAAACATTGCCAGCACTTTTTCCAGCATGTGCAGCGGTGAGGCAGACGCAAGCCCAACCAGCAGCCCCTGGGATTTACACAGCGCGACAGCTTCACGTACGCCGGGTAACAGAGGCCGGGTCTCTTCAACCAGCGAAATAGCCCGGGTGATGATACGATCCGTGACTTCCTGGCGTGAGGGGCCGTTCCATGGTTGCTGGGCAAACCAGAGATCAACAACCATGTCGATACGCAATCCCAGTGTATCCGGAAGCTCATGGCGGCGAGTGATATCTACGCCTAAACTTGCGATGACATCCAGTTCGGCCTGATCCCAGAGTGGCTCTGAATCGACCAGTAATCCATCCATATCGAAAATTGCAGCAAGAATTTGACGCGGGGTTGACATCACAACCTCTCCTTTGAGAATTAAACAGCGGGATTAAGAGCGTAACTGAACTCGCTCTAAGCGTTCATTATGGCTAATCCTTTATTATATCGCCTTTAAAGATCAGGCGAAAACAGTTATCAACGGGTAAACTTAGGCCAAAATGACACGTCTTAATCAAGGGGAACTCATGACGTATCAACAAGCTGGACGCATTGCTGTCTTGAAAAGGCTGGTGGGGTGGATAATCTTTATCCCGGCGCTGATTTCAACGCTGGTTTCAGTACTGAAGTTTATGTATGCGCACAGTGAAAAACAGGAAGGCATTAACGCCGTAATGCTCGATTTTGCTCACGTTATGATTGACATGATGCGGGTGAATACACCATTTCTTAATGTGTTTTGGTATAACTCGCCGACGCCAGATTTTCAAAGCGGCATGAACCTCGTTTTCTGGCTAATTTTTATTCTTATCTTTATCGGCCTGGCGTTGCAGGATTCTGGTGCCAGGATGAGCCGCCAGGCGCGCTTTCTGCGTGAAGGCGTTGAAGACCAACTGATTCTGGAACAGGCTAAAGGAAGTGAGGGGCTGTCACGTGAGCAAATTGAATCGCGTATTGTCGTACCGCACCATACGATCTTTCTACAAATCTTCCCGCTCTATATTTTGCCGGTGATTGTCATCGTAATCGGCTATTTCTTCTTTTCGTTACTGGGCTTTTTGTAAGTAATGTCTTATCAGGCCTACAGTTCTGGCGTGGGACTGTAGGCCTGATAAGCAGAGTGCCAACAGGCAATTGTTTTAAGCAGCCAGTAACCGTTCCATCGCTTTCTGCGCGACTACCAGATGCTGACCACCGAACAAAATCGCCCGGTTGAGCAGCGTGTACAACTGGTAGATGGGCTGACGATCCAGAAAATCCAGCGGCAAAGGCGAGACAGACTGATAGCCATCATAAATCTGCGGCGGTTGATCGGTATGTAACGGCAGCATCGCCAGATCGCATTCTCTGTCCCCCCAATAACAGGCGGGATCAAAAATGTAAGGGCCGTTGGGGCCGAGAGCACAGTTTCCTGACCAAAGATCGCCATGTAGCAGCGAGGGCTGCGGCTGATGTGAGGAGAGTCGCTGTTGAACATGTTCTACAATTGCGTCAATGTTACCAAACGCAATGCCTTTTTCAGCGGCCAGTTCCAGTTGCCAGCCAATACGTTGTTCTGCAAAAAAGGTTGACCAGCGACGTTGCCAGGTATTGGGTTGCGGAGTGGTGGAGAGTGCATTATCGAAGTCGAGACCGAACTGCGGTTGATCGCTCCATTCATGCAGATGTGCCAGCTGTTGTCCCAGAATAAAGGCGTTGTGAGCATCAAGTGGGCGCGGAGGAAGGAAATCCATCACCAGAAAACTGTAGTCCCTGTCTGCACCTACCGCCCAGACTTTTGGAACTGAAACAGTATTACTCCGGGAGAGCAGTTCCAGTTGATCGGCTTCCGCCGTAAAGCCGGATAACAGCTCCCTTTCATCGCATTTGACGAAAAAATCGCGCCCCGCATAGCGTAAATGCCATGCGGCGTGGATCTCTCCGCCAGGCAGTTCATTACGCAGCTCGATTTCGCCTTCACCTAATTGCTCGCTTAAAAGACGACTGATTGCCTGCCACATGATGTCTCTCCCCATGTTGTCTGCCAGATCATAAGGTTAGCGCAATAATGCGGAAAAAAAACACGAACTGACGCACACCCTGAACGCGTCATTACTGGAAAGGCACTTAATGTTTGTCGTTCTTCCACACCTCCCTGAGATAGGGCGACTTTCGGCTTCACGTGATTCACTTCTTTGTAATCACGTGATTTTTTATCATAGACGTATAACACGTATGCTGACAGCTTTGTGGGTAAATCCCCCTTATTTTCTATAAGGGGGAGAGGGCTATCATTGAGAAAGATAAGAATATATTTTTTGCGTATCGTTTAAAGAGCACAGTCGCGTGCCCTGATTTAGCGTCGCTGCGCTGCCTGCAGCTACGCCAAAACGAACAATATCCTCAAATGTCGCGTTTTCAGCCAGTTTAAGCGTCATGGCGCCGACCATACTGTCGCCCGCGCCAACGGTACTTTGACTTTTCACCGGAGGCGGAACCACCTGAACGCAGGTTTCACGATCAACGCCTAATGCCCCTTGTGGGCCAAGAGAGACCACTACGCGATGGGCTTTACCACTCTGCACTATCTCCTGTGCGGCTTTACGGACATCATCAGGCTGCGTGAGTTCACGATTAACCAGGGCGCTCAGTTCTTTAAGATTGGGTTTGACCAGTTCGATATTGCCAATAGCTAACGCCGCTGTTAGTGCGTCACCGGAGCTATCAATGATGCAACGGATACCCTGCTTTTGTGCCGTGGTGACCAGTCGGGTTAATTTCTCAAGTTTTACACCGGGGGGCAGGCTACCGCTAATGACCAGTAGCGCACCTGATTCAATTTCCAGTACCTGATCCTGAAGCTGGTGAAATTCGTCATCAGTGAGCGCAGCGCCGGGCATAACAAAACGATATTGTTCGCCGCTGGACTCCACATGGACATGAAGATTTTGTCGGGTCCAGTCTTTGGCTTCTATCGTCGATACTGGAACATTTTCATCAGCGAGTAACGACACCAGGTGTTCACCAGTGGCGCCGCCTGCCGGGAAAATCGCTGTTGCGCTACCGCCAAGATGCGCGATGGCGCGAGCCACATTGATGCCGCCACCACCAGGTTCAAAAACTGGTGAGGTGCAGCGAAGTTTACCTTCGGGGTAGATTTGTGGGGTGATTGTTGCGCTATCGAGAGAGGGCGCGAGTGTTAACGTATAGATACGTACCATCTTTACCTCCTGTTAGGCTGACCTCAGTCTGGCACTTAACGTCACGAAAGTGAAGCAATTAACAACATGATTTATCGCATCTTTATTTAAAACTATCCCTCTATTTATATATAAATAAAATTATGGTTTAAGAACGCTCTTATTCAAAAAATGAAATAAGAATATATTGCTATGTTATTCGAGTCTTTTTATAATTTGTTACCTTTCCTGGGTCTTTTGTCATTGATCCATATGAAAGTTTCCGAGACCGTAATGGTCTCTTTTTTTGTTGTACGGACTCTTTATAAATGAAGCTTTTGAAGACAGTACCCGCAGCATTCGTGCTGACGGGGTGCGTGTTTGCGTCAATGCATGCCGCCGCCGATGATTCCGTTTTTACTGTCATGGATGACCCTTCCAGCGCGAAAAAACCTTTTGAAGGTAACCTGAACGCGGGATACCTCGCCCAGTCAGGCAACACAAAAAGTTCTTCTTTAACTGCAGATACCACCATGACCTGGTACGGTGAAACCACGGCGTGGTCTCTGTGGGGTAATGCCAGCAATACCTCCTCGAATGATGAGCGCTCTTCGGAGAAATATGCCGCGGGCGGTCGTAGCCGTTTCAACATGACCGACTATGATTACTTGTTTGGGCAGGCGAGCTGGTTGACAGACCGTTATAACGGCTATCATGAGCGTGACGTGCTGACCGCAGGTTATGGTCGTCAGTTCCTCAGTGGACCGGTGCACAGCTTCCGTTTTGAATTTGGTCCTGGCGTTCGCTATGACGAGCACACTGACGGTAAGACTGAAACTCAGCCGTTGGGTTATGCGTCTGGCGCCTATGCGTGGCAGATGACGGACAACACCAAGTTTACTCAGGGTGTATCGGTGTTTGGTGCTGATGATACAACGCTCAACTCTGAATCAGCCTTAAATGTTGCTATCAATGAACACTTCGGGTTGAAGGTGGCTTATAACGTTACCTGGAACTCTGAACCGCCGGCAACAGCGCCGGAACATACCGATCGTCGTACAACTGTTTCTCTCGGCTATCGTATGTAGTAATAGGCCAGGTCAATTAAATGACCTGGCTTTTCTTTTTATTATTGAGCGTAATGACTCTTTAAATATACTTTCTACTTTAACTTATAAAAAAATGAAAACGCCTGGCGAATGTCAGTAACGTTTTTCAAACTAGCCCCAAATTATTGCCGCCCAGCGTAACATCAACATTGCCGCACAAATTACGAGCAATACCACAACCATTTTCCAGTGTTTTTTTGCAGAGCGATTTGTTGGCATGGTTCTTTTCCTGCTCAGATCAGACTATTACTGCACAGTGTAACAAAGGCTGCAGGTCGTCAGTGAATTGATTTAAATCATAGATGGCGCGTTGATTGCTGCTTTGAACGGCTCGTAATGCCGTGTACACTGTCAGACGGTGTTATCAAAAAGCGGGTGTAGGTTACGTTGTTGCCAGTCCGGTGATACGTGACATATTTCGCAGAGTGAAGCGGGAATCAGCCCACACCTTTTTGGTAATTTTAAATATTGAAACTTTGTATGTGATCTTACGTGTGGGTCACCACTGCAAATAAGGATATAACATGCCTGTTATTACTCTTCCTGATGGCAGCCAACGCCATTACGACAACGCTGTAAGCCCCATGGATGTTGCGCTGGACATCGGTCCAGGTCTGGCGAAAGCCACCATCGCAGGCCGTGTAAATGGTGAACTGGTTGATGCTTCCGATCTGATTGAACATGATGCGAAGCTCTCTATCATCACCGCTAAGGATGAAGAAGGTCTGGAGATCATTCGTCACTCCTGTGCGCACCTGTTAGGGCACGCGATCAAACAACTCTGGCCGCACACCAAAATGGCGATCGGACCGGTTGTTGACAACGGTTTTTACTACGATATCGATCTTGACCGTACGTTAACTCAGGAAGACGTCGACGCGCTCGAAAAGCGGATGCACGAGCTCGCTGAGAAGAACTACGATGTCATTAAGAAGAAAGTCAGCTGGTACGAAGCGCGTGAAACGTTCGTGAAGCGTGGCGAGACCTACAAAGTCTCTATTCTTGATGAAAACATCGCCCATGATGACAAGCCAGGCTTGTACCATCATGAAGAATATGTCGATATGTGCCGTGGCCCGCACGTGCCAAATATGCGTTTCTGCCATCACTTTAAACTGATGAAGACCGCTGGGGCGTACTGGCGCGGTGATAGCAACAACAAGATGCTGCAGCGTATTTATGGTACTGCATGGGCAGATAAAAAAGCCCTGAGCGCCTACCTGCAACGTCTGGAAGAAGCGGCCAAACGCGACCACCGTAAAATTGGTAAGCAGCTTGACCTGTATCATATGCAGGAAGAAGCACCGGGTATGGTGTTCTGGCATAACGATGGTTGGACTATTTTCCGTGAACTGGAAGTCTTTGTTCGTTCGAAACTGAAAGAATACCAGTATCAGGAAGTTAAAGGTCCGTTTATGATGGACCGTGTACTGTGGGAAAAAACAGGACACTGGGACAACTACAAAGATGCGATGTTCACTACCTCTTCTGAGAACCGTGAATACTGCATCAAGCCAATGAACTGCCCAGGTCACGTACAGATCTTCAATCAAGGTCTGAAATCCTATCGTGACCTGCCGCTGCGTATGGCTGAGTTTGGTAGCTGCCACCGTAACGAACCATCTGGTGCGCTGCACGGTCTGATGCGTGTACGTGGTTTCACGCAGGATGATGCACACATCTTCTGTACTGAAGAGCAGATCCGTGATGAAGTTAACGCCTGCATCCGTATGGTCTACGATATGTATAGCACTTTTGGCTTCGAGAAAATCGTCGTCAAACTGTCCACTCGCCCCGAAAAACGTATCGGTAGCGATGAAATGTGGGACCGTGCTGAAGCGGACTTAGCCGTTGCGCTGGAAGAAAACAACATCCCGTTTGAATATCAACTGGGTGAGGGCGCATTCTACGGTCCGAAAATTGAATTTACCCTGTATGACTGCCTCGATCGTGCATGGCAGTGCGGTACTGTACAGCTGGACTTCTCCCTGCCGTCCCGTCTGAGCGCCTCTTATGTTGGCGAAAACAACGAGCGTCAGGTGCCGGTTATGATTCACCGCGCAATTCTTGGGTCGATGGAACGTTTTATCGGTATCCTGACTGAAGAGTTCGCTGGCTTCTTCCCGACCTGGCTTGCGCCAGTTCAGGTTGTGGTCATGAACATTACCGATTCGCAGTCTGAATACGTTAACGAATTAACGCAGAAACTACAAAATGCGGGTATTCGTGTAAAAGCAGACTTGAGAAATGAGAAGATAGGCTTTAAAATCCGCGAGCACACTTTACGTCGTGTCCCTTACATGTTGGTCTGTGGCGACAAAGAGGTAGAAGCAGGCAAAGTTGCCGTGCGTACCCGTCGTGGCAAAGACTTGGGCAGCCTGGACGTAAATGAAGTTATCGAGAAGCTGCAACAAGAGATTCGCAGCCGCAGTCTTCAACAACTGGAGGAATAAGGTATTAAAGGCGGAAAACGAGTTCAAACGGCACGTCCGAATCGTATCAATGGCGAGATTCGCGCCCTGGAAGTTCGCTTAACAGGTCTGGAAGGCGAAGCTTTGGGTATTGTGAGTCTGAGAGAAGCTATCGAAAAAGCTGAAGAAGCTGGAGTAGATTTAGTTGAAATCAGCCCTAACGCCGAACCGCCAGTTTGTCGTATTATGGACTACGGCAAGTTCCTTTATGAAAAGAGTAAGTCTTCTAAGGAACAGAAGAAAAAGCAAAAAGTTATTCAGGTTAAGGAAATTAAATTCCGTCCTGGCACCGACGATGGCGATTACCAGGTAAAACTCCGCAGCCTGGTACGCTTTCTGGAAGATGGCGATAAGGCTAAGATCACGCTGCGTTTCCGCGGTCGTGAGATGGCCCACCAACAGATCGGTATGGAAGTGCTGACGCGCGTCCGTGACGATCTGAGTGAACTGGCAGTAGTCGAATCCTTCCCTACGAAGATCGAAGGCCGCCAGATGATCATGGTGCTCGCTCCTAAGAAGAAACAGTAAGGCCTTCAAGTAGCAATGTCTGTGGAGCCTACGGGTTCCACAGCCGTTGTTCGCCTACGTTTCGTTTATTAACAATGCGAAGTGGAAGTTATTAAAATGCCGAAAATTAAGACCGTACGCGGTGCTGCTAAGCGCTTCAAAAAAACCGGTGGTGGTGGATTTAAGCGTAAGCACGCAAACCTGCGTCATATTCTGACCAAAAAATCTACTAAGCGTAAACGTCACCTGCGTCCAAAAGGCCTCGTTTCTAAAGGCGATCTGGGTCTGGTTATCGCGTGCCTGCCGTACGCATAAGCCGTTAACGTTTAATTAATTTTTTTACTAAGAATATAGATACAGGAGAGCACATATGGCTCGCGTAAAACGTGGTGTAGTTGCCCGTGCACGTCACAAGAAAATTTTGAAACAAGCTAAAGGCTACTACGGTGCGCGTTCTCGCGTATACCGCGTTGCCTTCCAGGCTGTTATCAAAGCTGGTCAGTACGCTTATCGTGACCGTCGTCAGAAAAAGCGTCAGTTCCGTCAACTGTGGATTGCGCGTATCAACGCAGCAGCACGTCAGAACGGTATTTCTTACAGCAAATTCATCAACGGCCTGAAAAAAGCCTCTGTTGAAATCGACCGTAAGATCCTGGCTGACATCGCAGTATTCGACAAAGTAGCGTTCTCCGCTCTGGTCGAAAAAGCGAAAGCAGCTCTGGCATAAGCCGGTGAAAAGAGGGAGCCTGGCTCCCTCTCTTTTATTTCTAATCCAATCAATTGGTTGACAATTTACCCGTAAGCCTTTTCAATAAAGGTTGTACGGTTTTTACCACACAAGGTAACGCAAGCATGAATGCTGCTATTTTCCGCTTCTTTTTTTACTTTAGCACCTGATTCCAGGAGGCTAGCGCGTGAAAGAAGAAACGGAAAACAGCGCCTAAAAGCCTCCCTGGTGGAGGCTTTTTTTATACACGTCATCCTTCACGCTGCCTTTGCGTTGGCTGCATTCGTTTATCTCAGTCACGTACCTATGTACGCTTCTGAGGATTTGCTCTCTTGCAGCCTTGATGCAAGTTGAATGATTTTGTGTATATACGTGCGACTAATGAATATCGCCACATAACGAGGAAAACCATGTCACATCTCGCAGAGCTGGTTGCCAGTGCAACGGCCGCCATAAACCAGGCTTCAGATGTTGCCGCGTTAGACAATGTCCGCGTCGAATATTTGGGCAAGAAAGGGCATCTGACCCTTCAAATGACTACCCTGCGCGAACTGCCGCCAGAAGAGCGTCCGGCAGCAGGTGCGGTTATCAACGAAGCAAAAGAACAAGTACAGCAGGCGCTAAACGCGCGTAAAGCTGATTTAGAAAATGCAGCGCTGAATGCACGTCTGGCTGAAGAAACCATCGATATCTCCCTTCCAGGGCGTCGTATCGAAAACGGCGGGCTGCACCCGGTAACGCGTACTATTGATCGTATTGAAAGTTTCTTCGGTGAGCTGGGCTTTACCGTGGCGACGGGGCCGGAAATCGAAGACGACTATCATAACTTCGATGCCCTGAATATTCCTGGCCATCACCCGGCGCGCGCTGATCACGACACTTTCTGGTTTGACGCCACGCGTCTGCTGCGTACCCAGACCTCTGGCGTGCAGATCCGTACCATGAAAGAAAAACAGCCACCAATCCGTATTATCGCCCCGGGCCGAGTGTATCGTAACGACTACGATCAGACGCACACGCCAATGTTCCATCAGATGGAAGGGCTGATTGTTGATACCAATATTAACTTCACCAACCTGAAAGGTACGCTGCACGATTTCCTGCGTAACTTCTTTGAAGAGGATCTTCAGGTTCGTTTCCGTCCGTCCTACTTCCCGTTCACGGAGCCTTCTGCGGAAGTCGATGTAATGGGTAAAAACGGCAAATGGCTGGAAGTGCTGGGTTGCGGTATGGTCCACCCGAATGTGCTGCGTAATGTGGGCATTGATCCGGAGATTTACTCTGGTTTTGCATTTGGCATGGGTATGGAACGTCTGACCATGCTGCGTTACGGCGTAACCGATCTGCGTTCTTTCTTTGAAAACGATCTGCGTTTCCTCAAACAGTTTAAATAAAGGCAGGATAAAACAATGAAATTCAGTGAACTGTGGTTACGCGAATGGGTTAACCCGGCGATTGATAGCGATGCGTTGTCAAACCAAATCACTATGGCTGGTCTGGAAGTCGATGGCGTTGACGCCGTCGCTGGTGAATTTAACGGCGTTGTCGTTGGTGAAGTAGTTGAGTGCGGTCAGCACCCTAACGCAGATAAACTGCGCGTCACAAAGGTGAATGTAGGCGGTGAGCGTCTGCTTGATATCGTCTGTGGCGCACCTAACTGCCGCCAGGGGCTGAAAGTCGCGGTGGCTACTATTGGCGCCGTTTTGCCGGGTGATTTCAAAATCAAAGCCGCGAAGCTGCGTGGTGAACCGTCAGAAGGGATGTTGTGCTCTTTCTCTGAGCTGGGTATTTCTGACGATCATAACGGTATTATCGAGCTGCCTGCGGATGCACCGATTGGTACTGATATCCGTGAATACCTGAAGCTTGATGATAACACTATCGAAATTAGCGTAACGCCGAACCGTGCAGACTGCTTAGGCATCATCGGTGTGGCGCGTGATGTCGCTGTACTGAACAAAGCTCCTCTGGTAGAGCCAGAAATCGCGCCGGTTGCTGCAACCATTAACGACACACTGCCAATTACCGTCGAAGCTGTTGAAGCGTGCCCACGCTATCTTGGCCGTGTGGTAAAAGGCATTAACGTTAAAGCGCCAACGCCGTTGTGGATGAAAGAGAAACTGCGCCGTTGCGGGATCCGTTCCATTGATGCCGTGGTTGATGTAACCAACTATGTGCTGCTTGAACTGGGTCAGCCGATGCACGCATTCGACAAAGATCGCATCGAGGGCGGAATTGTTGTGCGTATGGCAAAAGAGGGGGAAACCCTGGTATTGCTGGACGGCTCCGAAGCGAAACTGAATGCGGATACGCTGGTCATCGCTGACCACAATAAAGCGCTGGCAATGGGTGGTATTTTTGGTGGTGAACACTCTGGCGTGAATGACGAAACGCAAAACGTTCTGCTGGAATGTGCGTTTTTCAGCCCGCTGTCAATTACCGGTCGAGCACGTCGTCACGGTCTGCACACCGATGCCTCTCACCGCTATGAGCGTGGTGTTGATCCGGCACTGCAGTACAAAGCGATGGAGCGTGCTACGCGCCTGCTGATTGATATTTGCGGTGGGGAAGCTGGTCCGGTTATCGATGTTACAAACGAAGCCACTCTGCCAGAGCGTGCAACCATTACTCTGCGTCGTAGCAAACTGGATCGTCTGATCGGACACCATATTGCTGATGAGCAGGTGAGCGATATTCTGCGTCGTCTGGGCTGTGAAGTGACAGAGGGTCAGGATGAGTGGAAAGCGGTAGCGCCGAGCTGGCGTTTCGATATTTCAATCGAAGAAGACCTGGTCGAAGAAATTGCTCGCGTATACGGTTATGACAATATCCCGAATATGCCAATTCAGGCGGGTCTGGTCATGGGTACACACCGCGAAGCGGATTTATCCCTGAAACGTGTTAAAACCATGTTGAATGACAAAGGCTACCAGGAAGTTATCACCTATAGCTTTGTTGATCCGAAAATCCAGTCACTGCTGCACCCAGGCGAAGAAGCACTACTGCTGCCAAGCCCAATCTCTATTGATATGTCGGCAATGCGTCTGTCGCTGTGGACGGGGCTGCTGTCAACGGTAGTTTATAACCAGAATCGCCAGCAGAACCGCGTACGTATTTTCGAAACGGGTTTACGTTTTGTTCCCGATACACAGGCTAACCTGGGGATCCGTCAGGATCTGATGCTGGCAGGCGTTATCTGCGGTAACCGCTATGATGAACACTGGAACCTGGCAAAAGAGACTGTTGATTTCTATGATCTAAAAGGTGATCTGGAAGCGGTTCTCGACCTGACCGGCAAGTTGGGTGACATTCAGTTTAAAGCTGAAGCCAATTCAGCTCTGCATCCGGGTCAGTCTGCGGCGATTTATCTGAAAGGTGAACGTATTGGTTTCATTGGGGTTGTTCATCCTGAGCTGGAACGTAAACTGGATCTGAACGGTCGCACTCTGGTGTTTGAACTGGAGTGGAATAAGCTCGCAGACCGCGTGGTGCCTCAAGCGCGTGAAATTTCTCGCTTCCCGGCGAACCGCCGTGACATCGCAGTCGTTGTCGCAGAAAACGTTCCCGCTGCGGATATTTTATCCGAATGTAAGAAAGTTGGCGTAAATCAGGTAGTTGGCGTAAACTTGTTTGACGTGTACCGCGGTAAGGGTGTTGCGGAGGGTTATAAGAGCCTCGCTATCAGCCTGATCCTTCAGGATACCAGCCGTACACTTGAAGAAGAGGAGATTGCCGCTACCGTTGCCAAATGTGTAGAGGCATTAAAAGAGCGATTCCAGGCATCATTGAGGGATTGAACCTATGGCGCTTACAAAAGCTGAAATGTCAGAATATCTGTTTGATAAGCTTGGGCTTAGCAAGCGGGATGCCAAAGAACTGGTCGAGCTGTTTTTCGAAGAGATCCGTCGTGCTCTGGAAAATGGTGAGCAGGTAAAACTCTCTGGTTTTGGTAACTTCGATCTGCGTGATAAGAATCAACGTCCGGGCCGTAACCCGAAAACGGGCGAAGATATTCCCATTACAGCACGGCGCGTGGTGACCTTCAGACCCGGGCAGAAGTTAAAGAGTCGGGTCGAAAACGCAACGCCCAAAGAAGAGTAATTTAACTATACGCTAGATTATTTGTGCTGCATCGCGGTGACAGGTGAGGAAACCCCGGAAGCATAGCGTGCTATGTGACCGGGGGGCTGAACGTAGCTACCAAAGAAGCGGCATAAAGGATGACGCGTATAACTAAAAAGGCCGCTATGCGGCCTTTTTCCTTTCCACTGCCGAATCGGCACCGTAGAATCATCCCCATCTTTTTTCAGCAGAATGGAAAACATGCTGACTTTCGCTCATCAACAACAGCGACGAAATGTGCGCTGGATACTGTCTCTGTCAGTACTGATGTTGCTGGCAACAATTCTAAGCTTGTGCGCAGGAGAACAATGGATCGCTCCCGGCGATTGGTTTAGCGCTCGTGGCGATTTGTTTGTCTGGCAGATTCGACTTCCTCGCACGCTCGCTGTTTTACTGGTAGGTGCTGCGCTGGCGCTATCCGGCGCGGTGATGCAGGCGCTATTTGAAAACCCGCTCGCGGAGCCAGGCTTACTGGGTGTGTCTAACGGTGCAGGGGTTGGGCTAATTGCTGCGGTGTTACTGGGGCAGGGGCAGCTTCCTGGATGGGCATTGGGCTTATGTGCGATTGCGGGGGCGTTGATTATCACGCTCATTCTTCTGCGTTTTGCCCGTCGTCATCTGTCCACCAGTCGTCTGCTGCTTGCGGGCGTGGCGCTGGGTATTATCTGTAGTGCACTGATGACATGGGCTATCTACTTTTCCACCTCTTTTGACCTGCGCCAGCTCATGTACTGGATGATGGGGGGCTTCGGCGGCGTAGACTGGCAACAGACCTGGCTGATGATTGCATTGCTCCCTGTTTTGCTGTGGATTTGCTGTCAGTCGCAGCCAATGAATATGCTGGCGCTGGGCGAGACTTCTGCGCGACAACTGGGACTGCCTTTATGGTTCTGGCGTAACCTGCTGGTGGTCGCGACAGGCTGGATGGTGGGTGTCAGCGTGGCGCTTGCCGGCGCGATTGGTTTTATCGGGCTTGTCATCCCTCATATTCTGCGACTGTGTGGGCTGACCGATCACCGTGTTTTACTGCCTGGCTGCGCGCTGGCAGGGGCGATAGCGTTACTGCTAGCGGATGTTGTTGCTCGTTTGGTGCTGGCTTCAGCCGAGCTGCCTATCGGCGTAGTGACAGCCACCATGGGGGCGCCTGTTTTCATCTGGCTATTGTTAAAGTCCGGGCGCTAGAATGCCCCAGTTCGGTCTATGATTAAAAACTGAAAATTGAACGCTTACTATCCACCTGTTGTTCTGGAGAGGCTATGCAAAATACTATTTTCAATACAGAAGTGACGACCATCGATGGGGAAGTTATCACATTGCAGGCGTATGCCGGAAAAGTGTTATTAATTGTCAATGTTGCTTCGAAATGTGGATTAACGCCGCAGTATGAGCAACTGGAGAATCTCCAGAAAGCCTGGCATGAACAGGGATTCACCGTACTGGGTTTTCCCTGCAATCAGTTTCTTGGGCAGGAGCCTGGCAGCGAAGAAGAAATTAAGACCTGGTGCACGACCACGTGGGGCGTTACTTTCCCAATGTTCAGTAAGATCGACGTCAATGGCAAAGCGCGCCATCCGCTGTATCAGAAGCTGATTGACGCTATACCGACAGCTACTGCACCTGCTGACAGCAGTTTTTTGGCGCGTATGGTGAGTAAAGGCCGCGCTCTGCTCCACCCGGGCGATGTCCTGTGGAATTTTGAGAAGTTTTTAGTCGGGCGAGATGGACAGGTGCTGCACCGTTTTTCACCGGATATGAAGCCTGATGATCCGGTCCTTGTGCAAAGTATTAAGACGGCGCTGGCAAAATAATGTCTCTATTGATGCAGCTACAGGATGTGGCGGAATCGACCCGGCTCGGCCCACTATCCGGTGAAGTAAGAGCGGGGGAGATCCTGCACTTAGTGGGGCCAAACGGTGCCGGTAAGAGCACGTTATTGGCGCGTATGGCGGGTTTAACCAGTGGAGAGGGAACCATCACCTTTGGTGATATGGCGCTTGATGACTGGCCCGCAGCAAAACTGGCGCGATACCGCGCTTATCTTGCGCAGCAACAAAACCCGCCGTTTGCGATGCCGGTCTGGCATTTTCTGACGCTGCATCAGCCCGACAAATCGCGTACTGACCAGTTACAAGAGATAGCAGATGCGCTTGGACTGGGAGATAAGTTAGGACGCGGTGTTAACCAGCTTTCAGGTGGTGAATGGCAGCGCGTGCGTCTTGCAGCGGTTATCCTGCAAATTTGCCCACAGGCTAATCCGCATGGTCAGCTTTTGCTGTTAGATGAACCGATGAACAGCCTGGATGTCGCGCAACAAAACGCGCTGGACAGGCTATTGGGCCAGCTTTGTCTGCAGGGGATAGCGATTGTAATGAGTAGCCATGACCTTAATCATACATTACGTCATGCGCATAAGGCCTGGTTACTCAAGCGAGGGAAGCTGCTGGCCAGCGGCTCTCGCGATGTGGTGCTGACGCCTTCCAACCTGTCTCGGGCTTATGGCGTAAACTTCCGTCGTTTGGATATTGAAGGCCACAGAATGCTCATATCAACCACTTAAGTTAAATGGGTTCTTGAAAACCACATAATTTCCACGCTAAATTGGCACAAAAATAAAAATCAGAGGATTCGTCCTGAATGCGTTTTTGGCTCATTTTCATCACAGCACTGTTTTTAGCAGGGTGTAGCAGCCATCGCGCTCCTGCGCCAAATGCCCGATTGTCGGATTCTATCGCCGTCATCGCTGGTCTTAACGACCAGCTACAAACCTGGCATGGAACACCCTATCGTTATGGCGGCATGAGCCGCAGCGGTGTGGATTGCTCTGGATTTGTACTGATGACGATGCGCGACAAATTCGATTTACAACTGCCACGCGATACACGCACACAATCGAAGATTGGTACGGAAATCGATAAAGATGAATTGCTGCCTGGCGATCTGGTTTTCTTTAAAACCGGCTCGGGAGAAAGTGGTCTGCATGTCGGTATTTATGACACCAATAATCAATTTATTCATGCGTCAACCAGTCGTGGGGTGATGCGTTCGTCACTTGATAATGTCTACTGGCGTAAAAACTTTTGGCAGGCACGACGTATTTAATCTCAAGGATGATGAGGCTACCGGCGAGTGAGTAGCCTCACCATCATCATTTAAAAGCTAACTTTCATTTATGACTTCCAGTCAGCAATAACCTTGCGCAACAAGAGTGTATTTTACTAAAAATATGATTTATGGCGAGTTATTAAAAAGTACAAAACTGGATATTCGTTTATAATCAGGATAAGCTAAAAAAAAGGATTCGATTTACTGGCTAAAAGGGAAAAATGAAAGGGCCTCTATTTGCATCTGAAATGACGTATTTTTCCATCCTTTGCTACAGGATGCCGGATAACACCCATGCTGCGGGGCTGGCACAATGATTGTTTCACTGGATAATATTTATCATTCTGAGTTCTCTTTTCTTCCTGCGAGAAGCGAAAATGGCGACCTTGAGTTCGTCGATATCATCACAAATTTTGTCAGCCAGGATGGGGTCGTACACATGCCAACTGAGCTGGTCTTACCTCGTTTGTCGGATGATGAACAATGCCGTTTATTTGCCGAAAAACTTGAATTAATCGAAACGTGCCAACACTTTTTTATTCAGCGCGGAATTTCTGCCTGGATTAATTTAACACCGGCAGTTGCTAATTCTTTATTATCAGATACGGAATATGCATCACGTGTTGAACGATTTTCATTTCTTGAACTGGCGATTAATGAAAGTTATCCAGAGTTAAACAACGGAAAAGAAAATCAAACACTGGCAGCATTAGCTACGCGCTTTCCATTAATACTGACAAATTTTGGCGCCGGAGGCATATCAACACGGGCCATTTTTGATGGTCTTTTTAAACGAGTTGTGCTGGATAAAAACTTTGTGCAACAAAGGATTGCGCATATTTCGTTTGAGCCGTTTATGCGAGCTATCCTGGCGCAAATATCCCCAAGTTGTGAATCAATCATTATTAGCGGGGTTGATTCGCAGGAGATGTTGACGCGAGTATTGCCTCTGGGGTTTAACGCCATGCAGGGCGCACTGTGGCCTGCAGTATCTCCCGCGAAGATAATCTCGCTGGTGAAGGGATAACCCTGTTCTTTGCTGGTGTTTAACAGACCATTAACAGTCTACACTAGTGACAGGAGGCCCTATGACCCTGTCTTTTACCACCCGCTGGCGTGATGAATTACCAGCAACCTATACCGCACTTTTACCCACCCCTTTGAGAAATGCGCGCGTAATCTGGCATAACGATGTGCTGGCTGAACAATTAGGCATTTCTGCAGACCTGTTTGATATTCCAGATGGCTCTGGCGTTTGGGGGGGAGAGGCGCTTTTTGCCGGCATGTCGCCTTTAGCACAGGTTTACAGCGGGCATCAGTTTGGTGTTTGGGCCGGCCAACTTGGCGACGGACGCGGGATCCTTCTCGGCGAACAGCAGCTCGCAGATGGTTCAATACTTGACTGGCACCTCAAGGGCGCCGGGTTGACGCCATATTCCCGCATGGGTGATGGACGCGCAGTGCTACGTTCTACGATTCGGGAAAGTCTGGCCAGCGAAGCGATGCACTATCTTGGGATACCGACTACACGAGCGCTGTCTATTGTTACCAGTGACACGCCGGTACAGCGAGAAACCACGGAAGCGGGCGCGATGCTCATTCGTGTGGCACAAAGCCATATGCGCTTTGGGCATTTTGAACACTTTTACTATCGTCGCGAACCGGAAAAAGTCCGCCAGTTGGCAGACTTTGCTATTCGCCATTACTGGTCGCAATGGCAGTCTGAATCAGACTGTTATCAACTGTGGTTTCAGGACGTCGTCACGCGTACCGCGACGTTGATCGCTGACTGGCAAACAGTGGGATTCGCGCATGGGGTGATGAACACCGACAACATGTCGATTCTGGGGCTGACGATGGATTACGGTCCGTTTGGTTTTCTGGATGACTATGTGCCTGACTACATCTGTAACCACTCCGATCATCAGGGGCGATACAGTTTCGACAATCAACCGGCGGCAGCTCTGTGGAATTTACAGCGTCTGGCACAAACCCTGTCGCCTTTTATCCCGGTCGATGCGCTAAACGATGCGCTGGATAGCTATCAATTGGCGCTGCTCACACGTTACGGGCAACGGATGCGGCAAAAACTGGGCTTCTTTAGCGAGCAAAAAAACGATAACGAGCTGCTTAGCGAACTGTTTAGTTTGATGGCGCGTGAAGGAAGCGACTATACGCGAACGTTTCGTATGCTAAGCCAGACGGAGCAGCACAGAGCATCATCTCCACTGAGAGATGAGTTTATCGATCGCACCGCATTTGATGACTGGTTCGCACGCTATCGGTCGCGTTTGCAACAGGATAATGTTGATGACGATATCAGACAGGCGCAGATGAAAGCGGCTAACCCGGCACTGGTTTTACGTAACTGGCTGGCGCAGAGGGCAATCAGCCTGGCAGAGAAGGGGGATTACACAGAGTTGCACCAATTGCACCTTGCTCTACGTACTCCCTTTGACGATCGTAATGATGATTATGTCAGCCGTCCACCTGACTGGGGTAAACGGCTGGAAGTGAGTTGTTCAAGCTAAGGTGTGAGAAAAACGTGGGGAGAATCGTTGGCCGGGTGCTGGCCAACATGAATTTGGGCGCCGTACCAGCGCATCAAATCATCGGCCTGCAATACGGCGTCCGGTGCCCCCTGCGAAACAATATTACCGTTATGGAGCAACACGATTCGGTCAGCCCACAGAGCTGCAAGGTTGAGGTCGTGAAGTACGATACAAACATGCAGATCGCCCTGAATTGCCAGTGTCTTCAGCAGCCTCAGCAGATGCTGTTGGTGGTAGAGATCCAATGCTGAAGTGGGTTCATCAAGGAATAACCAGCCACGTGGCGCGCCGTTACGCCATAGCTGCGCCAGTGCACGCGCAAGCTGGACGCGCTGCTGCTCACCACCAGATAGCGCGGTGTAGTGTCTACCGGCCAGCGTTAAACAACCGGTCATTTCCATCACCTGGGCGATAAGTGCAGGTTCGGGCTGTTGGGTCCAGGGGGCACGCCCCATGGCAATAACGGCTTCTACCTGCCAGTCGAATCCTACCTGTGTTTGCTGACGCATGACCGCGCGATGGCGCGACAGTGCTTGTGTACTCCAGTCACCAAGCGTTCTCCCGTCCAGTAAACAACGCCCGGCATCGGGTTTAAGAAATCCGGTCAGCAGTCGTAGCAAAGTCGATTTTCCTGCGCCGTTAGGCCCGATCAGCGCGACCAGTTCGCCCCTGGCGAGGTTGAGCGAAACGTCGCGAATAACCGTTCGGCCAGCAACGTGGTAGCTCAGCCCTTCGGCAATTAAATATTCAGCCATGCGGCCCTCTCTGACGAAAAATAAGCCACAGAAACCAGGGCGCACCGAGAATACTGGTTAACAGACCGACCGGCATCTCAGCAGGCGCAACGGCAGTGCGGGCGAGGGTATCGGCAATCAGCAGCAAAAAAGCGCCAGCCAGGACTGAGCCGGGGATCACGGCGCGATGATCCGGACCGAGCCACATACGTAGTAAATGCGGAATAACCAGTCCGATAAATCCAATCACACCGCTAACCGCCACTGCGGCGGCAACTAACAGTGCGCTGCAGAGCAGCAAAATACGCTGAACCATGCGCACATCGACGCCGAGATAGTGAGCTTCCTCTTCCCCCAACTGCAGCAGGTTCAGCGCCGGGGCCAAACGCCAGATGACCAGTACAGTCGGCAGCATTAGCGATGCTACCGCCAGCAGAGTAGACCACTGCGCGGAGCCCAGGCTGCCCATTCCCCATAGCGATAGCTGGCGCAGTTGGGCATCATTGCTGACCCACGACAAAACGCCCACTGCGGATCCACAAAGTGCATTGATGGCAATACCGACCAGCAACAGACGCGACAGCGAACTGTCACGTTGTTGGCTGAGGATAAAAATCACCACCGTTGCAGCGAGCGCACCGAGAAACGCCGCCAACATTGGCGCATACAGCATCAGCAGAGCGGGCAACGTGATCGGCAATACCACCCACAATGCGACGGCGCAGGCAGCACCGCTGCTGATCCCCAGCAATCCTGGGTCGGCAAGTGGGTTACGAAATAGCCCCTGCATCACACAACCCGCCAGAGCCAGCGAACCGCCAATCACTAGCGCCAGCAGTACGCGGGGAAGTCGAATGGTTAGCCAGATTTGACGCAGGGCATCATCGCCATCGCGCCAGAAAAGACTCACCGGCAGACGCAACGCGCCAAAACCGGTAGCCAGAACTGTCGTCAATGCCAGCGTAAAAGCCAGTATCCACAGAGAGCAGGTGATATGCCGTGACATCAGGGCAATTGCTCCGCTTTGGTACGAAGTTGCTGGATTGCCTGCGGAGTGCGGACGCTGAAGCCCAACAATGCCATATCGTCAATCTGTAACACCTGTTTATTGCGACCAGCCGGTGTTTGCGCAAGTCCCGGTAGCGACCACAGGTTAGCTTCTCCGCCCATTGCCTTGACGCCATCTTGCGAGATCACCACCAGATCTGGCTGGCTGGCGATTACACCTTCTTGCGACAGTGGCTGGTAGCGGTTGAACCCCTGCATCGCGTTTTGCAAACCAGCGGCACGGATGGCAGCGTCAGCTCCGGTTTGTTGCCCGGCGGCCATCGCGGTCATCCCACCGTGATTGAGAATGAACAGTACGCGTTTATTGAGTGTCGATGATGGCAGCATCGCCAGTTCCTGACGCAAGGTTTGACGCAGCGCTTCGCCTTGTGACTCGCGATGTGTAGCCTGCGCAATTACCTGAACTTTCTCATCAATCACGCTCAGTTCGTTACTTGCAGGCACCGTGACAACACGGACTTTGCTTTGCCCGACCTGTTTAAGCACCAGAGACGGCTGTGCCTGCGCGCTGGCAAGGACCAGCGTTGGGCGAGTTGCAAGGATCCCTTCGGCGTTGAGTTGGCGTAAATAACCCACATCAGGTAATGCGGTCGCTTCTTCAGGCCATTGGCTGGTGCTGTCTCGTGCAACGAGGGATGACTGTGCACCCAGCGCATACACAATCTCAGTGACATCACCGCCAAGAGAAACTATTTTTTCCTCGGGTGTAGCCAGCGCCGCAGCAGGCAGGAGTGCAATCAGGACGAGCAGTTTTTTCATGCGGCCAGCCCTTTTGGCGTTAATGCGTCAATTTGCGCACGCCATTGCTTCTGCTCTGGTTCACCTTCTGTACGCTGACCATAGAGCTGAGCGATTTGCGTCCCATCTGCGGCAAACAGTTCCAGACTGGTCACGTGGCCATCCGCAGTGGGTTTGCGCGTTACCCAGGTTTCTGCAATGGTTTCTTCCAGCAGATGCAGGGTAAAGGTTGGATTGAAAATATTCAGCCAGCCTTTCATTGGCACCAGTTTTTCTACAACACCGGTAAAAATCTGCACGCAGCCGCGGTTGCCAACAAATACCATAATTTCGTTACCATCCTGACGTGCTGTTTCCAGCAGTTGTGCCAGTGCCCCATTGGTGACTTTACAGGCCAGATCGTCGCCCACCAGGCTAAATGCCTGTTGACGCGTAAGGTTGTGACGTTTCAACAAGCCGAAGAACTGATGCACATCGGTCATAGCGCGCCACTCTTTATCAACGGTCTCAGCGTCTACCGCAACCACGGCAGGGGCAGCATTCTCAATGGATTGCAACTCCAGCGGCGGGTTTTCGGCGAAGATGAAGCGGGTCAGCAGCGAGCCCCATTCCGCGACGTCGGTATTCTCCGTGGTGTAGACTTTTAACAGCGCATCACCCTGATTATCAAAAAATTGAATGCTCTGGCGCTCTCCGCGGGCGGTCGCTTCGCTGATATGAAACGCACTTGCCCACTGGTTCAGAAACAACCGCAGGTCGAGGGCGCGGGGATTCAGCACCAGTCCGGCATGTCCATTAAGGTGCTGATTGGTGAATGCGCCAACTTGCTCATGAACGGCGTATTCGTTACGGCAGATACATTTAGTTTCCCCTACGGCTTCCAGTGCGCCCAGGATCTCGCGTACTTCGCCACGTAAACGCCATGCGTCATGACCGACGCGTGCAAAGGTCAGCTCAGCTTCACTGATGTTCATCAGACCCGCGATGTCACGCGCATATTTTCCAGGATTTTCTTTTTTCAGTTCCAGCCAGCGTGTGTAATGATTCATTGCCTCTTCCTTCCAGATTGCTGCCCCGGCGAGCCGGGGCAGGGTGATTACCACTGATAACTCACGAAAATTTTGCCGTTACGACCATCCTGCGGAATGCCCTGCGGAGACCAGTATTCTTTGTCGAAGGCGTTACCCAGAACCAGCGTAGTGGTCACGCCTTTCAGTGCCTGTTGGCCCTGATAGCTCACATAGAAGTCGTTTACCGCATAGCCTGGTTGTTTAGTGTAGCTACTGCTGATATGAGTGGAGCGATCGGCAAAGGTACCGAGCCAGCCGACTGAGAAGCCGCTGTGTGCTACAGGAATGTTTAGTTTGCTGGTGACCGTGTCCGGGTTAATGCTGGAAATGTATTCACCGGTGTCAGTATCTTTGCCGCGCGTACGGTTATAGGCCAGATCCAGACTGAACAGGTCGGTGGTGTATTTCGTCATGACGTCCCAGCCCCAAATTTTGGCGTTGGGTACGTTGTAGGACATCGTTGTCGCAGCGGCAAAATCGACGCTGGTGGAGATGTAATCTTTTGCTTTGGTATCAAAATAGCTGGCTTTAAATTCGAGGGCGTCGTTCGCCAGCATCAGATCATCAAAGCGCAGGCCAAAACCATACTCCTGGGTTTCGTTGGTTTCCGGGCGCAGGTTAGGGTTTGGCACCCAGTAGTTGGTGTAAAACCGACCGATGGAGAAGTGTTTCGCATCGTTATACATCTCACCCATAGTCGGTGCGCGGAAGGCTTGCGCCCAGGAGCCAAACAGCATCAACCAGTCAGCAGGCGTAACGGTCATTCCCGCGCGAGAGGACCATTTATCCGCATCAACATCCGCATAACCCTCACTGCTGCCGCGGTAAGAGTCATAACGAGTGCCACCCAGTATCGTTATCGGCAGGTCTCGCAAGGTGATCTCGTCCTGTAGCCAGCCGGAGCTGAAATCAATTTTTGCCTGCGGGAAACCTGTGGTCGAGCCACCTGGACGTTGCTCCTGGCGATAATACTCACCGCCATAGGTCAACAGATGAGAGCCCGGGGAATCGGTAAACAGGCGACTGCGGTTATCAATTTTCCCGCCTTTGGTCGTTTGTTTGCGAAACTCGTTGGTTGCATCGGGGTTCTGCGCGTTAATGCGTGCTTCAGACCAGTAAATGCGAGCATCAGCATTCAGCCAGTCATTATCCGCTGGTGCGAGGGTATACGTCAGTTGGGCATCACGCTGGATAGTCGAACGATCGGTCATAGGATTGCTGCTGCTATCCGCATCACTGGCCTGTGGATTTTTAGGTTCCTGCGCATCATTGTTGTAATAACGTAGCGAACCTGCCAGTGTCTGGGCGCTGTCAAGTTTCCAACTGCCTTTTGCCAACATATTGTTAATCGTTTCGTCGTTCGGCGCGGTGGTACCGTTGCTCTGACGCAAATCACCACGGTCACGGCTGGACCAGGCGAGCAGTCCGTCCAGCGTATCGCTGCGACCATATGCGCTGGCTCCCATTCCGAGGCTGTGATCGCCCGTTGCTGCGGTACCAAATACGCGGTAGCCGCTGTTTTTGCCGACTTCCAGGAGATCTTTAGCATCTGCGGTTTCGTACGCGATCACGCCACCCAGCGCACCGCTGCCATACAGCAGAGCAGACGGGCCGCGAACCACTTCAATTCGTTTGATGAGAGCAGGGTCGAGGAAGGTGCTATTCAGGTGCCCGGTATCGGTACCCTGACGTACACCATCAACCAGGACCAGAACGCCGCGTCGGTCGTAACCGCGCAGATTAACGTCCTGTCCATTAGTACGCCCCGTACCGTCCAGAGTCAGACCAGGTACTTTACGTAACAGATCGGCAGCCGAGCTGGCGGTTTGGTTTTCCGGTGCGCTGGCGTCGATGACGCTGACCATCATCGGCGCTTCAAAGGCGCTACGGGCATTGCCGGTGGCGGTAACGGTAATATCATCAGTCGCGGCATAAGCGGTTGCGGACAGATGACTCATGATCGCCAGCGCTAAAAGTGATGGGCGCAAAGCCGCGGTGTGCAGGTATGGCATAGCAACTCTCCATTAGGAAATCGAAAAGCGCTGGCTGCCTGGGGATCACCTGGGTGGCTGGCGAAATGTGTTGTTTATTTAGTCAGAATCAGTTTTCCGGCATGCGTTTGTCTCAGCAGGTAATGCTGTCCGTCATGCTCGATAATCACCCGACCCTCGTTTCCGAGCAGACTTTTGCTGTCAATTCGACGCTCAGTTTGAACGGGAGAAGGTGGTGTATTGTCTTTTACGGGTGTTGCCGTGGTGTTATCCATACGTGACATAGTGTTTAAAAATAACAATCAATGTAACAATGATAATCATTATCAACAAACTAAAATTTTGCGGCAAGCCTTTTTGTGAAAAAATTGTGACGAGAATATTTTTTGAGCAAAAATGAAGGGAAAAACAAGGGATTGTCACCGGGCGAAGCTATTCCACCCGGTGAAAAGGTCAGAAACGACTATCAACGGCAGAGGCGAGTTTTTCGACCAGCAGTTCAGTATCTTCCCAGTTCAGACATGGGTCGGTGATCGACTGCCCATAGACCAGCGGTTGGCCACTGACGATTTTTTGCGTGCCTTCACGCAGGAAACTTTCCGCCATAATCCCGGCGATAGCCGTCGAGCCATTGCGAATTTGCTGACAAACATCATCGCAAACCTCTAACTGACGACGGTGCTGCTTCTGGCAATTGCCGTGACTAAAATCGACTACCAGATGCTCCGGTAAGGAGAACTCATGCAGGGTATCGCAGGCGGCGGCGATATCAGCTGCAGAGTAATTCGGCTTTTTACCTCCGCGCATGATGATATGTCCATACGGGTTACCGCTGGTCTGATAGATGGTCATCTGCCCGGTTTTATCCGGAGAGAGGAACATATGACTGGCTCGGGAAGCGCGAATAGCATCGACGGCAATACGTGTATTACCATCCGTCCCGTTTTTAAACCCTACCGGACAGGAGAGCGCAGAGGCCATCTCTCGGTGGATCTGGCTTTCAGTTGTACGCGCGCCAATGGCCCCCCAACTGATTAAATCGGCAATAAACTGGCCGGTAACCATATCGAGGAATTCCGTTGCCGTTGGCACCCCAAGCTCGTTAACCTGCAGCAGTAATTTACGCGCCAGCTCAATACCGTGGTTGACGCGGTAGCTGCCGTTTAAATCCGGGTCAGAAATTAAGCCTTTCCAGCCAACAACGGTGCGCGGCTTTTCAAAATAGGTACGCATCACGATTTCCAGACGCGCCTGGTGCCTGGTACGCAACGTCTGTAAACGAGTGGCGTACTCCATAGCTGCGTCAAGATCGTGAATCGAGCAGGGCCCAACGATCACCAGTAAACGGGGATCTTCACCATTCAATATTTTTTCTATCCGGCGTCGGGAATCCGTCACATGACGGGCGACGGAGGACGAAACAGGATGCCGCTGCGCAAGCTCTGCTGGAGTGACCAGGTTGTCAATACGCGCAGTACGGAGTTCATCGGTTCTGTTCATTACTTGTCTCAGAAATTTGTTGCTTCAACGGCAGGACTACCGGGAAGTGATGTACATCACAATAACACACTCATCCTGCCTACTGGCGAGCATAATAACAAAAAATTGAACCAATGCACTAGCGTTCTAGTACATTCGGCGATTCAGCCCCATAATATCGAGGATCTTAGTGGCAATTTCTTCTACCGAATAATTAGTACTGTTTAACCACGGGATCTGATTCTTCCGGTACAGCGCTTCTACTTCTGCCACCTCCATCCGGCACTGGCGCAGTGATGCGTAACGGCTATTTTCCCGGCGCTCTTCACGGATCGCCGTCAGGCGTTCAGGGTCGATCGTCAGGCCAAATAATTTATGCTGTAACGGTTTCAGTGATGCCGGTAGCACGAGATTATCCATATCATCGGCAATAAAGGGGTAGTTGGCCGCCCGGATCCCAAACTGCATCGCCAGATACAGGCTGGTAGGGGTTTTACCGCAGCGGGAAACGCCGAGCAGGATCACCTGAGCCTGATCGAGGTTGCGCAACGAAATACCGTCGTCATGAGCGAGCGTATAATCAATCGCCGCGATGCGTGCGTCGTACTTGATGAGATTACCCGGATTAAGACCGTGCGTGCGATGGGCAATCGGCGTGGGGTCGAGCTTCATCTCATGTTGCAGGGGAGCGACCAGTGCCTGCACGATATCCTGGCAGAACCCTTCACTTTGCAAAATAATAGAGCGGATTTCCGGCAACACGATGGAGTAAAACACCAGAGGGCGCACGCCAGTTTGTTGATAAATGGCGTCTATCTGGTCTTTTACCGCGCGGGCCCGACTCTCATTTTCCACAAACGGCAGCGTGATACTGCTGATCGTAACTGGAAACTGCGACATTACCGCGTGGCCTAATACCTCTGCGGTGATGGCCGTACCATCAGAAATATAAAATACATGACGATCAACAGCATTATCCATTTTGCTCATCCTGGGGGCTGACATAATTCTCTGAAAGCATAAATTAAAATTCGCCAGAAGCGAATATAACGATACTTATTTTATAAAATGAAACGGTATTTTTATATTTAATGAAAAGTACATTTCATTTTTCGGAACAAATGTTTATACCGACAGTTTTTGTGGTGATCCCGTGCCGCTCGCGGGTTTGCGCAAATGCGTAAACAATCTTAAAAAATAAAAAATAAAGTTGCTTGAACGATTCACCGTTTTTTTCGCTGAAGTAAATATGCAAAGATAATTACGCAAAATTGAGTTTCCTAACCTCGTTCATATATAAGGATTGTTCGATGTCCAACAATGGCTCGTCACCGCTGGTGCTTTGGTATAACCAACTCGGCATGAATGATGTAGACAGAGTTGGGGGCAAAAATGCCTCCCTGGGTGAAATGATTACTAACCTTTCCGGTATGGGTGTTTCCGTACCGAATGGTTTTGCAACGACCGCCGATGCGTTTAACCAGTTTCTGGACCAGAGCGGTGTAAACCAGCGCATTTATGAGCTGCTGGATAAAACGGATATTGACGATGTTACCGCGCTTGCGAAAGCCGGTGCGCAGATCCGCCAGTGGATTATCGACACTCCTTTCCAGCCTGAGCTGGAAAATGCCGTCCGCGATGCCTACGCGCAGCTTTCCGCGGATGATGCTAATGCCTCTTTTGCCGTGCGTTCTTCTGCAACCGCAGAAGATATGCCAGATGCTTCATTTGCCGGTCAGCAGGAAACTTTCCTCAACGTCCAGGGTTTTGATGCGGTGCTGGTGGCAATAAAACACGTATTTGCTTCGCTGTTTAACGACCGGGCGATCTCCTACCGTGTTCACCAGGGTTATGACCACCGTGGGGTGGCGCTCTCTGCGGGTGTCCAGCGTATGGTGCGCTCTGACCTTGCGTCTTCCGGCGTGATGTTCTCTATCGACACCGAATCCGGTTTCGACCAGGTGGTATTTATCACCTCAGCCTGGGGCCTGGGAGAAATGGTCGTGCAGGGCGCTGTCAACCCTGATGAATTCTACGTGCACAAACCGACGCTGGCCGCTAACCGCCCGGCAATTGTGCGTCGCACGATGGGTTCGAAAAAAATCCGCATGATTTACGCGCCGACGCAGGAACACGGTAAACAGGTTACGATTGAAGATGTTCCGCAAGATCAACGTGATATTTTCTCGCTGACGAACGAGGAAGTGCAGGAACTGGCGAAGCAGGCGGTACAGATCGAGAAGCACTACGGTCGTCCTATGGACATCGAATGGGCTAAAGATGGTCACACCGGCAAGCTGTTCATTGTGCAGGCTCGTCCGGAAACCGTACGTTCTCGCGGCCAGGTGATGGAGCGTTATACGCTGCATGCTCAGGGTAAAATCATTGCTGAAGGCCGTGCTATCGGTCATCGCATTGGCGCGGGTCCGGTGAAGGTGATTCACGACATCAGCGAAATGAACCGCATTGACCCAGGCGACGTACTGGTCACCGACATGACCGACCCAGACTGGGAGCCGATCATGAAAAAAGCGGCAGCGATTGTCACCAACCGCGGCGGTCGTACCTGTCACGCGGCGATCATCGCTCGCGAGCTAGGGATCCCGGCTGTCGTAGGTTGTGGTGATGCTACCGAGCGCATGAAAGATGGCGAGAAGGTGACTGTCTCCTGCGCCGAAGGCGATACCGGCTATGTGTATGCTGACATGCTCGACTTCAGCGTGAAAAGTTCCAGCGTGGAGACCATGCCGGATCTGCCGTTGAAGGTGATGATGAACGTCGGCAACCCGGACCGGGCTTTCGATTTCGCCTGTCTGCCGAACGAAGGCGTTGGACTGGCGCGTCTGGAATTTATCATCAACCGCATGATTGGCGTGCATCCTCGCGCACTGCTGGAGTTTGATGATCAGACGCCTGAGCTGCAAAAAGAAATCCGTTCAATGATGAAAGGGTTCGACTCCCCTCGCGAATTCTATGTTGGTCGTCTGACCGAAGGGATCGCGACCTTGGGTGCGGCGTTTTATCCAAAACGTGTCATTGTCCGTATGTCGGACTTTAAGTCCAACGAATACGCCAACCTGGTCGGCGGCGAGCGTTATGAACCGCATGAAGAGAACCCGATGTTGGGCTTCCGTGGCGCGGGTCGTTATGTTTCAGATAGCTTCCGCGACTGTTTTGCCCTCGAATGTGACGCGGTGAAACGCGTGCGCAACGAAATGGGACTGACGAACGTTGAAGTGATGGTACCGTTCGTACGAACTGTGGCCCAGGCAAAAGCGGTGGTGGATGAGCTGGCGCGTCAGGGGCTGAAACGTGGCGAGAACGGGCTGAAGATCATCATGATGTGTGAGATCCCATCCAACGCCTTGCTGGCTGAGCAGTTCCTTGAGCACTTCGACGGCTTCTCTATTGGCTCTAACGACATGACGCAGCTGGCGTTGGGTCTGGACCGTGACTCTGGCGTTGTTTCTGAGCTGTTTGATGAGCGTAACGACGCGGTGAAAGCACTGCTGTCGATGGCGATTCGCGCTGCCAAGAAACAGGGTAAATACGTTGGTATTTGCGGTCAGGGTCCATCTGACCACGAAGACTTCGCTGCCTGGCTGATGGAAGAGGGGATCGACAGCCTGTCGTTGAACCCGGATACCGTTGTACAGACATGGCTGAGTCTGGCTGAACTGAAAAAGTAATATCAACCAGGATGGCGGCGTTCGCGTCGCCATCCTGTCATCTCTGCCACACTTATACCTCAACACATTCAGCCAGCAGGCGCTGAATAATATCCTGACGTAACAAGAACTTCTGAATTTTACCGGACGCCGTTCTGGGTAATTTTTCGATCACCACAAGATGTTCCGGATATTTGTACTTTGCCACCCGTTTACGACTAAAAAAAGCCACCACAGATTCCAGCGAAAGCGAGTGATGCGGGGACTTGAGCACTACGTAGGCGCACGACCTCTCCCCTAATCGATCGTCTGGCATGGCAACAACACAGGCATCATGTATGCGCGGATGCTGCAATAGAATGTCTTCAACCTCACGACTACTGATATTCTCGCCACCTCGCACGATAATATCTTTCTTACGTCCGGTAATTTTTATGTATCCCGCGTCGTCCATTCGGCACAAATCACCACTGTAGTACCAACCGTCGCTATCCAGCGCTCTGGCAGTCATTTCTGGCTCATCAAGGTAGCCCATAAAGACGTTGGGCCCGCGCGAAGCTTCTTCACCTTCTGTGCCTGGTGGCAGCGTTTTTCGCGTTTCATCGACCACTTTTATTTCGACGCCAGCGGCGGCGTAGCCGTCGGTATTCATCATGCGGGAAAGTGAGTCATCAAGGTTTACTACTGCATGCGGTGAACTTTCCGTCGAGCCATAGACGCTTAACAGTTTGATGCCGAGCTGTTGACAGTCGCGGGCAATTTTTCTCGGAATAGTTGTGCCACCGCATAAGAAGAAGCGCAGTGATGAGAGATCGTAAGGTTGCTTTTCGACACAGCACAGGATGTCATAGACGAAGGGCGTTGCGCCGAGTACGCAGGTACAACGCTGTTGCTGCAATAGTTCGAGGCAGGCTGTTGGGGTAAAAATATCCAGCAGCACGCTGCGCGCACCAATTAAAAACGGCGCTGTTACGCCATGCAGAAAACCGGTGGCGTGCCCAAGCGGAGCAGGCATTAAAAACACATCCTGCCAGTTGAGGTTGAGGCGGGCGCAGTAAGCGCGCTCGCTGGCAAGGATGTTGTTATGGGTCAGCATCACGCCTTTCGGCATCCCTTCAGTACCGGAGGTAAAAAGCACTGCGGCCAGTTCGTCGGCATGAACGCTAATCGCTTTGGTTAACGGTGGGGTCGTAAGTAGCTGACTGAGCGCTAATGATGCCGTTGCAGGGGCCAGTTTATCCACGGCGACAATCTGTTGCAGATGCGGTAACTGATTTTGTAGGGGCAGGATCAGATCGACAGGCCGGGTCTGTTTAAACAGGGTCGGCGCGAAAAAGATCTTCGCTTTACATTTGTTCAGTACCCACACCAGTTCTGCCTCGCGCCAGGCGGGTAACAGGGGAACGGAAACGGCCCCCGTTTTCAGACAGGCCAGATAAATAAGAGTAAATTCGCACCAGCCCGGCAGTTGAAAAGCAATACGATCGCCAGGTTGGATCCCGCAGGATAAAAACCAGGATGCCAGGCTGTTGGCTGCACTGTCGAGTGCGGCATAGGTATATGAATCGCCCTGATTATCGACTACAGCGATTTTGTCCGGCACGGCCTGAGCAGTTTGGTGCCAGTAGTCGCCGAGTGAGGCATCCCCCCAAAATCCCTGCTGTCGGTATGTTTTTCGACGCTCGGCATTAAACGTTAGCGTGACTTTCATTGTTTGTCCCTGGATTATTTTCGGCATACTTCTTGCCGGACGGCAGTAGCATCCGATCCGGCCTGTAAAATGCAAAATCCGTTAGCCGTAGCGGAACTCCACACCAAATGTCCCTGCCGGGTATCCCCATTGTTCGAGGATTGTTTCACCGCAAAGTACCCGACAAGTCCCACACTCCAGACACCCTGCAGAATCAAAATGAATATTTCCGCTTTCGTCCTGCTTATACAGTCCGGCGGGGCAGGCTTTCAGTAATTTGCGAAATTCATTAACGTCAGGATGATCGGTCAGAATAATATGCGGATGGCCTTCATCGACATTGAATTTGTTGACGCCCAGTTTGACGTCAACGTTAACGGTATTGTCCTGACTCATAGCGCTGTTGCTCCCTTAATGCCGTCTTTGAGTAAGTTCATTAACCCAATCTGTTTTGCATGGGACATAAATATCTTGCGAACCGGTTGATTCGGACGTCCGTCAACGGTGAACATATCGCTCATGATATCTGCCACCATGCGTGGGTATTGGGTAAACAGACGCGGGTTTTCCATCAGCGCCGGGATCTTGCGAAAATGCTGTAAATCGCGCATTACGCAACTCTGTTCGAGAGCGTGCTTGTAGTCCATCAGGCTGTTGGCGGAGTAATCTTGCCGTTCTTTCGCGGCAATCGCTGTTTTAGCTGCCGCCTCCGCAGAAGCAATGGCTAAATCCATGCCGCGTACCGTATACCCCAAATTCAGACAGAAACCGGCGGCATCGCCGACGATCATCACGCCATCATCGAACAGTCTGGGCACCATTGCCAGACCACCTTCAGGCACCATATGTGCCGAGTATTCTCGCAATTCACCTCCTTCAATCAGCGGGCGAATAGTGGGATGCTGCTTAAAATCTTCCAGCATTTGCGGAATACTTTTTGTGGCGTGGTCTATGTCCCCCAGGCCGCACACCAGCCCCAGAGAAACAGAGTCATGGTTGGTATACAGAAAACCACCGCCCATGAGTCCGTTAGATGGCGAGCCGGCAAACAGCCAGGCCGCACCTTCATTGCCCGAAAGATTGAAACGATCTGCAATAACAGAGGGAGACAAGCCGATCAGTTCTTTTACACCGACGGCATAATGATGTGCTGAGGAGGCGGGGACTAAGCCCAGTGAGCGGCCCAGCATGGAATTAACACCGTCGGCAAGGATGACAATATTGGCTTCGAGGATATCGTCACCAGCCTGTACACCGGTAACTTTATTGCCCTCGCGGATCAGCGCATCGACGCGAACGCCAGGAATGAACTGCGCGCCTGCTTGTTCGGCTTTTTCCATCAGCCAGGGATCAAGACGGTTGCGCAAAACGGTATACGACTCCTGCGCTGGGGCATCGGTTTTTTCACGGTGAAAGTCCAGGGTCACGGCACTTTCTTCGGTCAGGAATGAGATTTTTTCGCGGGTCACTTTACGTTCGATGGGCGCTTGCTGAGCGAATCCAGGCATGATGCTTTCAAGGCTATGTGCGTAGAGCCGGCCACCGGTCATATTTTTACTGCCAGCGCTGTTTCCACGCTCAATAACCAACACGTCCAGTCCTGCACTTGCCATCACATAGCCTGCTACCGCACCGGCCACGCCAGCACCGACCACAATGGCATCAAATTTTTCATCTGACATGCTTTATGCTCCCTTCCCGCCGCGAGGGCGGCGGGATCTGTGCGTTAAATAGGGGGTTAGCGGCTTAGCTGTTCGATAAGGGCTGGAACAACTTTGTAGATATCGCCCACCAGACCGTAATCGGCGTAATTAAAGATGGGGGCTTTTTTGTCTTTGTTGATGGCGACAATAATTTTCGCACCGTTTCCGCCGACCATATGTTGAATTTGCCCTGAGATGCCCAGCGTCAGGTAAAGATCAGATTTCAGCAATACGCCTGAAACGCCAATATAGCGTTCGCGCTCCATCCAGTTTTCACCTTCAGCAATCGGTCGTGAGCATCCCACCTCAGCGCCCAGTACAGCAGCCAGGTTATGCACCATTTGTAAGTCGTCCTGTGCAACCAGGCCACGACCAACACCCACGACGCGTTTGGCTTTACTGAGATCAACACTGCTAAGTGGTTTGGTGCGACGCTCCTGGCAGATAACTTCATGGTGCGGAGTGATATACGTTGCGGAAGTAACCGGACAGCTGTTTTCCCGATTCTCTTCTACCGGCTCCAGCACTCCGGCGGCGATTGTGATAATCGCCAGAGCACTGTTGAGTTTTTCTTTGCCGAATGCGAGACCGCCATACATGCGGTGCTCAGCGAAAAGCGCCCCGGCATCAAGACTTACCGATGTGGCATCGTTCACCATCGCTGCATTGAGTTGAATACTCAGACGCGCACCGAGGGCCTTGGCGCGTTTGGTGGCAGGCATCAGCAACAGGCCAGAGTGTTCTTTTATCAGGGCGACGAGGGTCTCCGCATAGTTTTCAATACGCTGCAAGGGGGAGATTTGTTCGAGGACGATTATTTCATCGGCACCCAGCCGCTTAGCCCTGCTTGCCTGTTCGCTACCTTGCACAATGATGTGCACCTGCTCACCCCATTGGCGAGCACCGGTCATTAACTCTGCATAGCGTTCTACGTTATCGCTGAACACCCAGACGTTGGCTAATTTACTCATGATAATCTCTCTCCGTTGGGTTTAGTTCAGGGCTTTTTTCAGATGTTCAGCCAGTTCGGCAATGGCTTCTGGCGAGTCGTTTTCCAGAATGATGCGCTTGCGCTCGGCTTGCGGCGGAACCACGATCTCAACCAGCTCTGCTAATGGTGGCGTTGGTGTCCAGCCAATATCACTGGCCTGCCACTGCGTAACGGGTTTTTTACCCGCGCCAAGAATGGCTTTCATCGAAGGAATACGCGGTGTATTGATATCTGACGTGACGCAAAGCACGGCGGGAAGGGGGAGGTCGATGACTTCAATTTCATCTTCAAGCGCGCGCTCAACCAGAACATGGCCGCCGTTACGTTGAATGCTGCTTACTGCGTTAATAATGGGAAGTTGTAGCAATTCTCCCACCAGCAAGCCCACCTGCTGCGCGTAGAGATCGCCTGATCCTTCACCAAATATCATCAGGTCAAATCCAATACTTTTCGCGGCGCAGGCTAGGGCCTGAGCAGTGTCTCTGGGCAGTGAATGTTCCAGTTGCGCATCCTGTACCAGAAACAGACTATCCGGACCGCGGGACAACACGTCTTTCCGCATTTTAGAGTTCTGTAACAATGAACCTCCGACCGTTAAGGCGACGATCTCATCACCCTCAGCGGTTAGTTGTGCAGCGGCTTCCATCGCGTTCAAATCAAACTGGCTGATTTTGGCTTCGGCTCGGTCAAAGTTAAGCGAGCGCTCCTGGGTAACAACAATGTCCTGTTCTTCAGGTACCAACTTAAAGCAGGTTATTATTTTCATGGTATCTCCAGTGGGTCACGTTCGGATGATGACGGAGTGCGTCATCATCGGCAGTAGGTAAAATTTGACTGAAAATAGTGTGCGGTAGATGTAATGTGTTTTCGACGGGGCAATCTGTTTTCATTCCTAACAATCTTGCAAAAAAAAATGAGATCAGAGTGCAACGTTGATCAGAATGGAAGGAAAACGGATTGTGGAAGAAATAATTGGACCAGGCAAACTGTAGGAGATCTTTGCGAAGTGCATCATATTTTTATTCACTATTGAGCGATATTTGTTTCCGTTATGTAAATTATTGCCTCTAAAGAAATAACATTTATCCTTTTCAATAAATTTAAAATGCAAATAAATAGTGGGGATGATTCACTCCAACCGGGAGTATCATCTTGCAGTTGGCACAAATAATTTTGTTTCGCTAGTATGGATTATCATTGTATAACATGGCTCATCGCTTTAATTTGTCATTATTAAATGTTCCTAAAATTACTGTCTTAAGGTGGAGGTTGTCATGTATCAACGATGTTTTGATAATGCGATGGAAACCCTTTTTGAGCAGGGGAAAACGCCCAGATTTTCACGCTTCGTCATTAGTGATGATCCTAACTGGGAGTCTGGCCACCATGTTCATGACAATGAAACAGAGCTCATTTATGTCAAAAAAGGGGTCGCCAGATTAATTATTGATTCTTCACTGTATGTCGCGCATGCCGGCGATATTGTCGTGATAGAACAAGGGCGGCTCCATGCTGTCGCCTCTGACAGCAGCTCGCCTGCGACCACTTATACCTGTGCATTGTACGGCTTCCGTTTTGAAGGCTGGCAGGAGAATCAGCTATTGCAAGGGCATTCATGTCCGGTCATCAGCGCCGGGCAAGGAAAGGAGGTCATTAAAAGTATCTTTAATGAACTTAGCATCATGCTCCCGCAGAGCAAAAATAATCTGACCTCCGCGGCTTATGATGCTTTCGCTTATGCTTTAACCGTTTTATTTTATGAAAACTTTAAAAATGCTTATCGTTCGGAGCAAGGGTATATTAAAAAAGATATCTTAATTAAAGATGTACTGGTTTATTTAAATAACAATTTCCGCGAAAAAATAACGCTGGATCAGTTGTCCAAAAAATTTCGTGCCAGCGTCAGTTATATCTGCCATGAATTTACCAAAGAGTATCGTATTTCACCGATTAACTATGTTATTCAGCGACGGATGACAGAGGCGAAATTCTCCCTGACAAATACTGAGGCTTCGTTAGGTGAGATTTCGTGGCGGGTGGGATATGAAAATGTCGATCATTTTGCCAAACTCTTTCAACGGCATGTGGGGTGTTCACCCAGCGACTATCGTAAGCAGTTTAAAAACAATCTGATTGAGCAGGAATGCCTGCTACCGGAAGTCTGATCCCTGGCATAAGCCCGGATAGCATTTATACGCTATCCGGGTTGCTACCATCACTTATTTGTTTTGATAATCTTTCAGGATCTGACGACCAGCTACGTAAATCATGATCTCATCGGTGCCGCCACCAATACGTTCGCAACGTACGTCTCGCCAGAATCGGGAAACGCGCGCTTCATCGGTATAACCCAGGCCACCCATAATCTGAATTGCGTCGTCGATCACTTCCATCGCAGTGCGAGCACAGTAGAGTTTTGCCAGTGCTGCGCTGGTACGCAGCGATTGTTCCTGGTCGGCCTGCCAGGCGACTTTCAGTACCATATTGCGCATGTTCTCGATTTTAACCGCCATGAGTGCCAGTTTCTCCTGGATCATCTGGTTATGCCCAATGGGCTTGCCGAATGCAATGCGCTGGTTGGCGTAACGTGCTGCGTCTTCGAAGGCACACTCCGCAAAACCGGTGCTGCGTGCAGCGTTGATCAACCGTTCCATTTCAAAGTTATACATCACGTTGAGGAAGCCCATGCCTTCTTCACCGACCATGTCGCTTTCGTCAACTTCGACATCGTCGAGATAGACTTCGCAGGTACTTAACATGTGCCAGCCGATTTTGTGTAACGGGTTAATCTTGATGCCGGGTTTACTGGAGTCAACCCACCACAGCGTAAAGGCTTTCTTCGGATCTTTAGGCTCCGGATCACGCGCCAGTACCAGCATGTATGGATACTCTTTGGCTCCGGTAATGAACGTTTTTTGTCCGTTCAGGTACACCTTGCCATTTTTACGCGTATAGCTGGTCGTGGCACTGTTGTTGTCGGACCCGGCGCCAGGTTCGGTCAATGCCAACGCATACGCTGGATCGCCCGTTTCCATTGTGCTTTCTGCTGTTTTACGTAGTTGCTCGGCTGAACCAAAACGACGCATGCTGTGAATGCACTGACCGTTGGTAATTAAAAATGCGGGAGCTCCACATTTTGACACTTCCATCAGAGCCAGCATCTGTGTGACGTAGTCAGCCGGTATACCGCCAAACTCTTCCGGTACACCCAGCATCGAAATACCGTTATCCGCAAGGGCACGCATAAATTCTCTGGGGTAGGTGGCGGTCTGATCGCAGGTACGGAAATACTCTTCCGGGAAATTACTGGTAATCAGATCCCGAATACTGGCAAGCAGCAGCTCTTGTTCTTCAGTTAATGAAAAGTCCATCTGGGTACTCCTTTTAATTGGCGGCGTCGGGCAATACAAAACCCATCGAAGAATCAATAAATAATCTTTCGTCCATCAGTTTCAGGTTCGGAGAAATAACGGGTGTGAAATCCATTTTGTCCAGAATGTCTTCTTGCAGAGAGACTCCTGGTGCAATCTCAACTAAATGGAGGCCGTCTTCTTTTAACGTAAACACGGCGCGTTCGGTGATATAACGCACATCAAGTCCGCGTTCGAGGGCAATTTTTCCGCTGAAAGTTATTTCGGGTAATTCATTAACGAATTTCTTCACCCGACCTTCCTGCACGATATTTAATTTACCATCGGTCACTTCTGTTTTCAGACTGCCGGCGGTTAATGTGCCGCAGAAAATAATTTTCTTCGAGGTGGCGCTAATATCGATAAAACCGCCAGTGCCCATAATCTTGCCATTAAATTTATGTACGCCAACGTTGCCATGCCGATCCACCTCAGCAAAACTTAAATAGCACACATCCAGTCCGCCACCGTGGTAGAAATCAAACTGGGAGGTCATATCCATAATGGCGCGGGTATTAACGTTAGCACCAAAGGCAATGCCTTGAGAGGTAATGCCACCAACCGGGCCGGTTTCGACCGTCAGAATAAAGTCGTCGGCACATCCTTCTTCGCGAGCGACAAGGCCAATACCATCGGCAATACCTACACCAACGTTACCGACAGCGCCTTTGCGCATTTCGAAGAGAGCGCGTCTGGCAACAAGCTTACGCTGGTTGAGGGGCAGGGCGGTCTGGTGGCTGTCATCAAGGACAAAATCACCTGAAATAAAGCGGTTAACTGGCGCACCGCCGTACAGCTGAGTCTGATCGGGATCAACCACCACAATGTCCACCAGATAGCCCGGAATACGAACCGCTTTAGGATGCAGGGTGGCTTTCTTAACCATCTTTTGCACCTGCATCATGACGATGCCACCGTTGTTGTGAACGGCCTGGGCAATGACCAGCGCATCGAGATACATCACTTCATCTTCAAAGGTGGCGTAGCCTTCGCTGTCACAGGTAGTCGCGCGAATAAAGGCGATATTTGGCGCGATGGCCTTATAGTAGAGGTACTCTTTGTTATCGATCTCCACCAGTTTAATTAAATCTTCAGTGGTCACTTCATTCAGCTTGCCACCCTGTTGGCGAGGGTCAACAAATGTGCCAAGGCCGATATCGCTTAAAATACCTGGCTGGTGGGCCGCGCAGGCGCGTAACGTTTGAGTTAATACCCCCTGTGGGTAGTTGTACGCAGCGATTTTGTTCTGTTCGGCTAAATCGGAGATCCGTGGTGATTGTCCCCAATGCCCGCAAAGCGCCCATTTAACTAAACCTTCCTGCGCCAGCGGGCTAATCCCCCGGTCTGCCCGATCTCCTAATCCTGTCGGACTGATCAGTGATAAATTACGCGGGGACTGGTTGTTTTTATATTTATCAGCCAATGCAGTAATTAATTTGGTAGCTTCAAGAATACCGCCACCTGCACCTAATACGCAAAGAGTCGCTTCATCAGGAATATAATTCACTGCGTCCGCTGCCGATAATACCGGTACCCGACCTTGAATACGTTCAGGTCTTTTAAGTTTCATATAAACTCCAGATTATATGTGTGCGAATACCTATCGATATATTCGATGAAATAGTATTCACTTTAATAATGCTTAGCTGATTGCCAGATATACGCTGTTAAACGAATATCTGAGCCAGCGAGTTATTTATATTTATACCCGTGATCCTGCAAGCTGCTTCTGCGTTGGCTGCACGCTCCCACCCGAATCACTTACCTTAAGTAAGCTCATCGGGATTCGCTTATTTACTGCCTTGATGCAACTTGAATGATTTTGTGTATCGTGGAAATATTTTGTTATTAAGCCTGATGTAATATTGTCAGTACGGTACGCAGATCGGTAACGGAGATCTGCCCCGGGGCTGAAGCTTTTTTTACTGCGCCAAAGGTTGCAGCTGAGCCAAAGACTTCACCTGCCAGACGTGAAATAACGCCAGTTTTGGCCATTGACATAGTAATCACCGGGCGATCGGCGTAGCGTTCCTGCATCTCCAGCGTGGCGCTGAGTAACGTCAGAACATCCGTTTTACTTTGCGGCATCAGCGCAATTTTAGGAATATCTGCGCCAAGTTCCTGCATTTTGCGCAGACGCTGAATAATCTCTTCTGCCGCCGGTGTTTTATGGAAATCATGATTAGACATAATCACAAAGACATTTTTCGCATGCGCGTGTTCGACGGTTGCTTTAACCTGCTCATCGCCGGTGAAAAGTTCCAGATCGATCATATCCACCAGACCGCTGTCTACTGCCGCACGGTTAAGCGCAAGGTACTCTTCTACAGACAGCGTCTGTTCGCCACCTTCTTTCGCGCTGCGGAAGGTAAATAACAGCGGTTTGTCGGTCATCACATCGCGGATTGCGCGGGCGGCTTCCAGTACGGCGTCAATTGATGAAACATCCGCAAAATGGTCAACGCGCCACTCCAGAATGTCGAAGTCTGCTTCATGATAGGCCAGCGCTTCGCTTTTTACCGTTGAGATGTCTTTACCCATCAGCGAGACAATGATCTTCGGTGCACCCTCGCCAATAACGAGGTTTCTTACGGTTACGGTTTTCATTGATTACCCTTTAAATATTTACTGATACTTGCCCGTCAGGCTGCAAACCCCATAACCTGTTTAACGTACTCCAGCGGGAAATCTTTTCCTGTCCAGAGCTTGAACTGCTCAGCTCCTTGCCATAACAACATGCCGTAACCGTCAATCGTTTTGCAACCTGCAAGTTGTGCCTGTTGCAGCAATTTGGTCATATGCGGGTTATAGACGCATTCGGTTACCAACAGATCCGGACGTAGCAAAGAGACGTCGGTGACGATGGATTCATTTTCCAGTGGCTTCATGCCGACTTTAGTGCCATTAGTCAAAATATCCGCACTGGTCAACGCTTCTGCAAACGCCTGCTGGTCAGCGAGATCGATAACGGTCACCACGCAGTCAGTGTTTTCATTCACGCGTTTGGCGAACTCAACCGCTTTTGCGAAAAACTCATCTTTACGGTTAAAGAGTTTAATCTCTTTTATACCTTCAATTGCCGCTTGCGCACCGATAGCCGTAGATGCGCCACCTGCGCCCAACAGTACCATGGTTTTACCTTTAATATCGAAGCCGCTTTCTTTAATTGCGCGAATATGTCCGGTACCGTCCGTGTTGTAGCCACGAAGGTAGCCGTCATCATTGACGATGGTATTGATCGCGCCCACCAGTTTGGCGGCGGGGGTTAATTCATCAACATACTCACATGCCAGCTGCTTGTTGGGCATAGATACCCCAGTACCGCGCATTTTTAATGCTTTCAACCCGGCAATCGCATTGGCAAACGTTGAATTATCAACTTCAAATGCCATGTAGGTAAACGGTAATCCTGCTTTTTCTAATGCTTTATTCTGCATTTCGGGCGACAGACTGTGCCTGATAGGATAGGCCATCAGACCGATCAGTTTATATTTTGCAGTTACGTCCATTTGAAACTCCTATTAAACTGTTTATTGAAAATAACGTTCGCCCAGGCGCACATCGTTTTGGGGAATATTGAATACGCGGTAGTAACGGACAAAGACGATAATGGCAGTGATAAATGCCAGCAGAGCAAATGCGAGGTCCAGCAAAATAATGTATTGCAGACCAATGTTAGAAAGGTATCCGGTGATTAGTGGGATAATAAAGTTGGCGACACCTCCCATCATCATATAAACACTGGTGACTTTGGCTTTGCTCTTGGGGAAAAACTCTGACATCACGGAAACACCGAGCTGTAAAATACCGCCTGCCGCAGAGAATCCGATGAGAAATGAGCCTGCATTACACACCAGCGGTGAGGGGTACAGATAGATAACCGCCGCCGTAATGGTTGCCAGACCCGCGTTAAAAACGTTGGCCCAGATAGGACGAACCATTTTCTTCAGTAGCGCAGCAAAAATAAAGACGCAGACCAGCGACCCCATACTGTAGTAGGAGATAGTTTTCAACGCGTCGGCTTCCGCCATACCGGCAAACGCCATGGCGTATTTGGGCATCCAGACCACGATGACATAAAACGTTGAAAATGCGGCAACCCCAAACATCACGGATGCCACTCCCTCCAGCCAGACCAGTGGCTTGCTGTTCATTTGCGGCAAATCTTTCGCGACGCCAGCATCCACTATCTGACTCGGGAAGCGGCTTTTTAATAGCATTAGAGTAATCAGGACGAACAATACGCCGGGGATAATAACCGCATAGCCGTACCAGATATGATTAAGCAGCAGGGTACTGACGATGATGGGGTAGATCATCTGTCCAAATGACACCATGGCTTTCACCAGAATAACGGCTGAACCTGATGCTTTGGGAAAACATTCCATTAACGCCGGATAGCCGCCTGTATCGAGGGCTGAGTTTGCCACGCCGACACAAACAGCCAGAATAAATGCAATCATTAAATTTGGGCTGGCAGGAATACCGAAGAAGAAGAACATATACAGAATAGCGCCCAACAGGATGATGGCCCGACGGCCAAATTTATCTGAGAGAACGCCAAAAAATAGAATGCTGACCAGCCGCCCAAGGCCAATTCCCGAAATTAAATAGGCAATGCCTGCATTATCTGTTGAGAATTTTTCTGCCAGGGATGTCATGTTTTGCGCCAGCGTAATGACACTAATGCCGTGTAAAAAGTAGCTTAAATAAATACAGGTTATCGCCAGAAGAAATGGCGTATTAAAGGCCTTGTGTTGAGACATTTTTCACAACTCCTTGCGGATGTTAAAATTATTATATTGTCGTCGCTATGATTTAAATGACGGCGTTCATGTTATTAATATACCGAGAGGGTGTCATTTCACCCACATAGCATGGCGTTTTAGTTACCAGGTATATTGCATGCTAATTTGTGAAACCCAATTCTTACTGCCGTTGTTTTACTGATGTTTTAAAAATTAACCCAATTATTTTGCAGCAAGTATGAACAATATTGCAGTGGTGCTATTCCACCAGCGATGCCATTTTTAACTGATATCTGGACTCAACACGGCTGCGATAGCCAATAAACAGCGCCAGCACGAAACCAATGGCGGCTATACCGGTATCAAACCACATGATGTGGGCAATGCTGGTTTGCGAAAGCTTTGCCGTGATCAGTGGGATCGTGAAGGTAGCAATGCTGCCCGCGCTGTAATAAATGCCGGTTGCTTTTCCTTTTGCATGCGGAAAACGGGCCGCCATTAACGTTAAGCCAATTTGTACGACGCCGCCGGCGGAAGAAAACCCGATAACAAACGCAAATACGACCACTACGTAAGGGGTGGGGTGCAGACAAACCGTCAGCAGGGCAATAAATGAAATTAACGTGTAAAGCATCAACAGCGGTGTCGCGCGGTCTGGTTTCCTCGCAAGCGGCGCGGTGATCAGCACGCACAGTAGCGAACCGCAGGTGTAGATACTCAACAGCTTAATCGCCGAGGTGTACGGCATTCCGGCGACGAACTGACCATACTGAGCCAGCCACTGGCTGATCAGGTAAAATGTCGCCATAGCAATGTAGCCATACAGGGTGTAGCTGACCAGGTCGATAATGGAACACCGATGTTTAGGTAGAGGGCCTTCCTGTGCGGGAGGTGATGTCCTGACGAAAGGTTTAGGCCCGGGATGTGCCGGGAATTGGCAGCGAAATAAAAACACGCCGTTGACAATCATAATCCCCGCAGCGAACAGGAATGACCAGCCAAACCAAAGCTCAGCCCACACCAGAACACTGATGACCATCGGTAAAAGAAACTGCCCGCCGGACACAAAAGCTTTAATCAAAATATTGGCGGTGCCAGGGGTGCGGGGAAACGCCTCCATCAGGCTGGGATAGGTCCCGGCATCAAGAAAACTGTTAGACATACCCGCCAAAAAGCCAAATGCGTAGGCTATGAAAATACTGTGAGTATTGATAATGCCAAAAAAGAAGAGCAGATAGCAGAGCATGCCGAAAATGACGAATGGTCTACGGCCATAGCGATCGGAAAGTAAGCCCGCCAGTAATAAGACGCTTAATCGACCGATGCCGAGAGATGAGATGACAATTGACACACCTGCTGCATCGGTTTGCCACTGTTGTTCAAGCGAGGACATGTTGAGGCTTATCAGAATAACCCCCATGCCGTGTACAAGGTAATTAAGGTACAGCCCTATCGCAGTGGAGAAATAGGCGTTTTTCATAATGTGTTACTCAGCGAAGAGGCTAAATGGAAATTTTGTATTTCGAGTCGAGTGTACAGGCCATAGCAATATGCCGTATTCGCATCAGCGTGGGCATTATATCAGTTACTAATAGTACAAAGTTATAATGGTCAGATTTTCTCCTAACACAAACGCTCAAGATCGTGCGCATAGAGTTCAACAGCAGTCGATTGATAGAGTTTCCATTCGAGAAAATTTTCACTGTTATAAACCGCCTGAAAAGAGGCGAGGTTAGGAAAAAAACGCATGGTGTTATTACCGATACGGTTGTTTATTTTTTCAATGATCGCGTTAATTCTTAACTTTCGTTTTGCTAACATTTCTGAACATTGACGAGAGATGTTCTCCGGGATTTCGTGTTCGCCGTTTTCCCATTGTTGCCAGGCGGTAACGTTGCCATCAGCAGCGATATAAGTTGCGCTTTCTTCAATCGTCATAGCAAAAACATGCCGGAATGCCTGCAATTCAAATGCGTTCATAATTTCATCACCTTAAAAGACGGTGGAATAGTAATAGCATTACTGTGGATATTTCGGCTTGAAGAGAGTCACAGTATCTTGTGCAATATTATTTGTTAATAATGAGTGAATGGGCGCATTTAACCAACCGGATGGCGTATAAAAGGGCCGGGTGGTTGAAGGAGGAGCTGTACTTCAGGTGGTGTTGTTTGAAGAATAAAAAAAAGCCCATCGTGGGAGATGGGCAAAGACTACACACAGCAATTCGTTGTTTCACTCAGGGGATTTCCATGCTTATAAATCAATGTGTTGATCTAAAGCCTTGAGCTAATAGTAGGCATGCTGGTTTTTTACGTCGATCGGATTCATCTCAATAGTTTAAAGGCCGTGAAGAATTTGCGACGCAAATGTGTCTGTGAAGACGGAATATGTTGAATTCAGATAACAGGAAATACGGAATTGATTAGCAATGTTAAACAATCAGGCGGCGGCGCCGCCTGAGCTGGGGTTATTTTTTATCTTCTATTTCGGCGATCTCTTCGAGGATCTCGTCCGGGTCGTTGCCGGGTACCGGGGCTTCGTTCACCCAGGCTGAGAACAGACGCCAGGAGACAGCCAGTACAACCGGGCCGATAAACAAGCCAATCATGCCGAAGGCAATCAACCCGCCGATAACGCCGGAGAGAATGAGGATCAGCGGTAAATCAGCCCCCATACGAATCAGCATTGGACGGATAACGTTATCCAGCGTACCCACCACGCCGCTCCATACCAGCAGCACTGTGCCCCAGGTTGAATCACCCGACCAGTAAAGCCAGATAATGGCCGGGATCAGTACTGGTAAGGGACCCAACTGTACCAGGCAGGAAAGGATCATCAGTACCGCCAACAGCGTCGCGTATGGCACACCTGTCACCGCCAGACCAATACCGCCGAGGACAGCCTGTACCAGAGCGGTAACAACAACGCCCAACGCTACCGCACGGATTGCTTGTGCAGCCAGCAGGACGGCAGCATCGCCGCGTTTAGATGCCAGACGGCACGCGAAATGGCGAATACCTAACGCAACCTGCTCACCTCGCCAGTACAGCAGGGCGCTGAACAACAACATCAGGCCACAATGCATCATAAAGCGACCAATATGCGCGGCCTGACCGACAAACCAGGTGGTGGTGGTGCCAATATAAGGACGAACTTTGGCCATAATGGCCGAACCGCCCATATCAAGCAGGCTGTGCCATGCGGCATAAATTTTTGCGCCAACCAACGGAATACTGTTCAGCCATGCAAGGTCCGGCAGTGTCATATCTCCTGCTGTCACGGCATGGATTAACGGTCCACTTCCATCAACGATGCTGTTCACCAATAACGCGATGGGGATGATAAACAAAAGAACCAACAGCAGGGTCATTACCAGGACGGCCAGCGAACGGCGTCCCCACAACAGTTTCTGTATGCGTAGTAAAATGGGCCAGGTTGCAATAACGACTGTTCCCGCCCACGCAAAACCGAGAATAAAGGGCTGCACAATCCACAGACATGCCACAATCATGATGGCCAAAAACAGCACCGATAGCATCACTTGCGCGATATTGCTGGGCTGACGAAAATTTACCATAAATACTTTTCACCTTTTTTGTGCGTCAGACCGTTGACGCGACGTGAACACTTAAATCACACCCTATAATGATGAGCAATTTCAGCGGTTTTTAACAGGCCGATTCTGCCTGTAATTGTGTTGGGCGTATTAGAAAAAAATGTGATACAACAAATAACGCAACACGCAAACGATAACTTCACAATACAGACCGCAGGAAAGGGTCACTATAATGATTCCACAAATTTCTCAGGCACCCGGTGTTGTTCAACTGGTGCTCAATTTTTTGCAAGCGCTGGAGCAGCAAGGATTCACGGGCGATACGGCAACGAGCTATGCCGATCGTCTGACAATGTCGACGGATAACAGTATCTATCAGCTTCTTCCAGATGCCGTGGTTTTTCCGCGTTCGACGGCAGATGTGGCGCTTATCGCCCGCCTGGCGGCTGAACCTCTTTTTTCCTCGTTGATTTTTACCCCTCGCGGCGGCGGGACAGGAACAAACGGTCAGGCTCTGAATCAGGGCATCATCGTCGATATGTCCCGCTATATGAGCCGCATTATTGAAATTAATCCGCAAGAGGGGTGGGTGCGGGTGGAAGCCGGGGTGATAAAAGACCAGCTCAATCAGTATCTGAAACCCTACGGCTATTTCTTCGCACCAGAATTGTCCACCAGTAACCGGGCGACGCTTGGCGGGATGATCAACACCGATGCGTCCGGGCAAGGGTCGCTGGTTTACGGTAAGACCTCCGATCACGTACTGGGTGTACGTGCGGTGCTAATGGGCGGCGACATTCTTGATACCCAACCCATGCCGGTTGAACTTGCTGAAATGCTCGGCAACACGAATACCTCCATTGGTCGCATCTATAAGACGGTATACCAGCGCTGTCGCGAAAAGCGCCAGTTGATCATCGATAAATTCCCTAAGCTCAATCGCTTTTTAACCGGCTACGATCTGCGGCACGTTTTTAACGACGAGATGACCGAGTTTGATTTAACCCGCATCCTCACCGGCTCTGAAGGCACGCTGGCGTTTATCACCGAAGCCCGCCTGGATATCACGCCGTTGCCGAAAGTTCGACGCCTGGTAAACGTCAAATACGACTCTTTTGATTCGGCGCTGCGTAATGCGCCAGTGATGGTTGAAGCGCGTGCGTTGTCGGTGGAAACCGTCGACTCCAAAGTTCTTAATCTGGCGCGTGAAGACATTGTCTGGCACTCCGTTAGTGAACTGATTACCGATGTACCGAATAAAGATATGCTGGGTCTGAACATCGTGGAGTTTGCGGGTGACGACGAAGCTTTGATTGATACGCAGGTTAGTGCCCTTTGCGAGCGCCTTGACGGGTTAATCGCCCGCCAGGAGGCCGGCGTGATTGGCTGGCAGTTGTGTACCGAACTGGCAGGTGTTGAGCGTATTTACGCGATGCGAAAAAAAGCGGTTGGTCTGCTGGGTAATGCAAAAGGCTCCGCAAAACCGATTCCGTTTGCGGAGGATACCTGCGTACCGCCAGAACATTTGGCTGATTATATTGCCGAGTTCCGCGCATTACTCGACAGCCATGGCCTGAGCTATGGCATGTTTGGTCACGTGGATGCGGGTGTACTGCACGTCAGACCGGCGCTGGATATGTGTGATCCGCAGCAGGAAGTGCTGATGAAACGCATCTCTGATGATGTAGTGGCACTGACGGCAAAATACGGCGGTCTGCTGTGGGGTGAGCACGGAAAAGGGTTCCGGGCAGAATACAGCCCGGCGTTTTTCGGTGATGAACTGTATAGCGAACTGCGCAAAGTGAAGGCGGTGTTTGACCCGCAAAACCGTCTGAATCCTGGCAAAATCTGTCCACCAGAGGGCGTTGATGCCCCGATGATGAAAGTGGATGCGGTTAAACGCGGCACTTATGACCGCCAGATCCCGCTGGCCGTAAGGCAGGAATGGCGTGGAGCAATGGAGTGTAATGGCAACGGGTTATGTTTTAACTTTGATGCGAAAAGCCCAATGTGCCCGTCGATGAAAATCAGCCTCAACCGTATTCACTCGCCAAAAGGGCGGGCAACGCTGGTACGTGAATGGCTGCGTCTGCTGGCCGATCGCGGGATCGATCCTGTTAAGCTGGAAAAAGAGTTACCGGAGAAACGTGCCAGTTTGCGTACCCTGATTGCCCGAACCCGCAACAGCTGGCATGCGCGCAAGGGCGAGTATGATTTCTCACATGAAGTGAAAGAGGCGATGTCCGGGTGTCTGGCCTGCAAGGCATGTTCCACGCAGTGTCCGATTAAAATTGACGTACCGGAATTCCGTTCGCGCTTCCTGCAGTTGTACCACACGCGCTATCTGCGCCCGCTACGCGATCATATGGTGGCGACCGTCGAAAGCTATGCGCCGTTAATGGCTCGCGCTCCGAAAACATTTAACTTTTTCATCAACCAACCGCTGGTGCGCAATCTGGCTAAAAAGCATATCGGTATGGTGGATTTACCATTGCTGTCAGCTCCGTCGTTACAACGCCAACTGGTAGGACACCGTTCCGCCAACATGACGCTGGAGCAGCTTGAGGTATTGAGTCCGGAACAGAAGGCTCGCACGGTACTGGTGGTGCAGGATCCGTTTACCAGCTACTACGATGCGCAGGTGGTGGCGGATTTCATCCGCCTGGTGGAAAAACTAGGGTTACAGCCGGTACTGCTGCCGTTCTCGCCCAATGGCAAAGCGCAGCATATTAAGGGCTTTTTAAACCGTTTTGCTAAAACCGCGAAAAAGACATCCGAATTCCTTAATCGTGTGGCGAAGCTGAAAATCCCGATGGTTGGCGTCGATCCGGCGTTGGTGCTGTGCTATCGCGACGAGTACAAACTGGCACTGGGCGAGCAGCGGGGTGATTTCCATGTACAGTTGGTTAACGAATGGCTGTCGACTGTTCTTGAATCGCAGCAACCGACTGCCTTCGGCGGTGAACCGTGGTACTTCTTTGGACATTGCACCGAAGTGACGGCTTTACCCGGCTCACCTGCACAGTGGGCGGCCATTTTTGCCCGATTTGGGGCAAAACTGGAAAATGTCAGCGTAGGTTGTTGTGGGATGGCGGGGACGTATGGTCACGAAGTGAAGAATCACCAGAACTCACTGGGGATCTATGAGCTATCATGGCACCAGGCAATGCAGCGATTGCCGCGTAACCGTTGTCTGGCCGCAGGATATTCTTGCCGCAGCCAGGTTAAACGCGTTGAAGGCACGGGCGTTCGCCATCCATTACAGGCACTGCTGGAGATTATAGGATGATCTGGAAACGTGAAGTCACACTCGAGGCCCTGAATGCCATGGGTGAGGGGAACATGGTTGGGTTGCTTGATATTCGTTTTGTGCATATCGGTGACGATACTCTGGAAGCGACAATGCCGGTGGATCATCGCACGAAACAACCATTTGGCCTGTTACATGGAGGAGCCTCCGTGGTGCTGGCTGAGAGTATTGGATCGGTCGCCGGATATCTTTGCACTCAGGGTGATCAAAAAGTGGTGGGACTGGAAGTAAACGCCAACCACATTCGTTCTGCGCGTGAAGGACGCGTCAGAGGCGTTTGTAGCGCTCTGCATACCGGTTCTCGTCACCAGGTCTGGCAAATCGAAATCTTCGATGAACAGGGGAGATTGTGCTGCACTTCGCGTCTGACGACAGCGATACTGTGACGCATTTTGCTTTTGGTCATAATGTGTGCAGAGGAAGGTGCTATACTGTGCAGGTTTTGAACACAAGCGAGGATGATATGTCTACCCAATTAGACCCGGCCCTACTGGCAATAGAATTTTTACGTCGTGATAAAACCGATCTTTCACCGGCTCAGTATTTGAAAAGACTGAAACAACTGGAGCTGGAGTTTGCCGATTTACTGACGCTCTCTTCGACTGAACTGAAAGAAGAGATCTATTTTGCCTGGCGCCTGGGCGTTCATTGATTCCAGTATGCTAATCGTGATAAAACCCCGACACCTGTTCGGGGTTATTTTTTGCGTTAAATCTTGTTTACCACTTCATCTCACCTGTATTTACTTTCGCACTCAATTCCAGAGAGCTGGCATCCGCAAGGCCGGGCCAGGCGGCAGTCATCGTTTTAATCACGTAGTCTGAGCCTTTTTTAGCTCCAAGTGCCTGTTCAAACGACTGTAAGTAATCCTGGGTGAAGCGAATCGCTTTATCGCCCGCCGGCAGTTCGCCAATGTAATGGCCTGGAATGACCTGAGTTGGCTGCAAAGCCTGCATTTCACTGAGTACATTACGCCATTGCGCACGTTGTTCAGAGGACTGAGTATCCGCCGTCCAGACATGAATACCAGAAGCTACACCGGTTCCACCGAGGATTGCGCGATTGGTTGGGATCCAGACGTAAGCGGCATAATCATCAGGATGGCGGAGTTCCAGGGTTTCACCATCAACGGTAAAACGCGTTTGTGTTGTGGCTTGCGGTACGGTGAGAGACGCTGGCGCACCGTCTTTCATCTGGGGGCCCCAGAATTGCAGTTTGGCCTCTTTAGTGGCGCGAATATGATCCACCACGTGAGGCGTTGCCAGTATTTTTACGTCAGGGAACGCTTTTACAATCGGTTCAAGGCCAAAATAGAAATCCGGATCGCCGGAGGTAATTACGATAGCTTTGAGTTTTTTTCCGCTGGCGTGGATCATCTGCACCAGCTTTTCGCCATCTTTGGTGCTGAATTGCGCATCAAACAAAATGGCCTCTTTCGGACCAGACACCAGCGTTGAGGAGACAGGGAAAATAGCTTTTTCCTGCGGGTTGTAAACATCAAGCTGGAGTGGGGCAGCAAATACCGGGGAGGCGAACAGTGGCAACAGCAGGGCCAGGTTTTTAACTTTCATAATGGAATAACCTTTTGCAGATGAAATTGTCTTTTGCACGTCTCTTATTTTAAGGAAATTCGGATCTGTTAGAATTCCTCTATCAGGACATGCTGAGTTTCATAAAACGATCGGATGGGATGCGATGGACAGAGTCATGGCGGCAACAGTATTTAATCATATTTGTGATTTGGGCAGTCTGAGTGCCGCCGCGCGAGCGCTGGGTCTTTCCAGACCGATGGTCAGTCGCTATCTCGATGAGATGGAGAAATGGGCCGGTGCACGGTTGATCCACCGTTCATCTCGTCGGTTAACGATCACGCCTGCCGGTGAGGAGGCGTTGGTGAAAACCCGCTCGCTGGCGCAATTGTCGCTGGATATTGGTGCCGCCAGTGCGACCGAAGTTCCTTCCGGAACGTTACGGGTGGCCTGCGCACATTTCACCGCTATGCATATTCTTGCCCCGGTGCTGCCCGCTTTTCTGGCGCGTTATCCTGAACTCCGTATTGAGGTTGAAATTAATAATCAACCGGTTAGCCTTGTGGGGGAACGTATTGATGTGGCGATCCGTATCACGGACAATCCCGAGCCAGGAAGCATCGCCCGTCGGTTAGGAGACTGTGAGTCGGTGCTATGTGCCTCTGCTGATTATCTTCGTCTGCATGGCACTCCCCACACGGTTGCAGAACTCGCACAACATAATTGCCTCTACTACAGCGGATTTGCCGGAAAATCATGGCATTTTCAGAATGAGAACGCCGAGGTTGTCTCGGTGGCAATAAAAGGGAATTTGAGCGCGGGTATCTCTTCGCTTTTATGCGAGTCGGCGCTGGCGGGAATGGGGATCGCGCTGGTACCAGAGCAGGAGGCGAGAGAAGGCCTGGCGCAGGGACAATTGGTGCGACTACTGCCACAGTTGCAGCCGAGACGCTTGCCGATTTACGGATTATACCTTTCGCGTGAGCATCAGCCTGCAGGGCTGCGTCTGTTGCTGGATGCCCTCAATCAGACACAAAATTAAAAATGTGAAGTGAGCCAGATTATAAAACAGGCGAATCGCAGTTTGTGTTAAAAATGGCTCACCGGGATATGAGACTATTCCTAACGCCCCTTCAAGAGCTAAGCCATCGTGAGTGCCGGAGATAAGCGCCGGATGGGGCCGGAACCCTTAAGCCTGCTAACCAGCAGCCTTAAGGGTTTTTTATTGCCTGTTTTTACCCGCATCTAATTCTTCTCCTATTCCTTAAATAGACATTATCTATACATCTTTTCGTGTTTGACCTGCCTGAACGATTTGGTTTTCATAATCTATTATTTATCAATGCATTGAACAAAATAATCCATCTCTGTGAACCCTCGCCGCAGGGTCTATGCTTAATAAAAGTAGCCAAAAAGGGCGGTTAACCCGAATGCCCCTGCTGTTGAGGGGTTGAAGTGATAATCATTATCACTAACATGATGTTATAGCTTGAAGGCTAATTACTCGAGGTAACCCTATGGAATTGCATTCAGGAACATTTGATCCGGACGACTTTGCATGGCGTGGATTGACGTTAACGCCCGCCGCTGCGGCACATATTCGCGAGCTGGTGGCAAAACAGCCCGATATGTTGGGCGTCCGGTTAGGCGTGAAGCAAACGGGATGTGCGGGATTCGGCTATGTGCTGGGCACCGTCAGTCAACCGGATAAAGACGACCTGCTATTTGAAACGGATGGCGCCAGACTCTACGTAGCGTTACAGGCGATGCCGTTTATCGACGGAACTGAAGTCGATTTTGTTCGTGAAGGATTAAATCAGTTATTTAAATTTCATAACCCGAAAGCACAGAACGAATGCGGCTGTGGCGAAAGTTTTGGGGTATAGGCGGTACTATGTCTCGTAACACTGAAGCAACTGACGATGTCAACACCTGGTCTGGCGGACACCTCAATTACAAAGAGGGGTTCTTCACCCAACTAAAAACCGATGAACTCGCGAAAGGAATCAACGAAGAGGTGGTTCGCGCGATTTCCGCGAAGCGCAACGAGCCTGAGTGGATGCTCGAATTTCGTCTTAACGCGTTCCGAGCGTGGCTGACGATGGAAGAGCCGCACTGGCTAAAAGCGCATTACGAAAAACTGAATTATCAGGATTACAGCTATTACTCTGCACCTTCTTGCGGTAATTGTGATGAAACCTGCGCGTCGGAGCCGGGAGCGGTGCAACAGACGGGCGCGAATGCGTTTTTAAGCAAAGAAGTTGAGGACGCGTTTGAACAGCTTGGCGTGCCGGTCCGCGAAGGTAAAGAAGTGGCGGTAGATGCCATTTTTGACTCGGTATCGGTTGCTACGACCTACCGCGACAAGCTGGCAGAGCAGGGTATTATTTTCTGTTCGTTCGGTGAGGCCATTCACGATCACCCGGATCTAGTGAGGCAGTATCTCGGTACTGTCGTTCCGGGTAATGACAATTTCTTTGCCGCGTTAAATGCGGCGGTAGCTTCAGACGGTACGTTCATTTATGTGCCGAAAGGCGTGCGCTGTCCGATGGAGCTTTCCACGTATTTCCGTATTAATGCGGAAAAAACCGGGCAGTTTGAACGCACGATTCTGGTGGCGGATGAGGGCAGTTACGTCAGCTATATCGAAGGTTGTTCGGCACCAGTGCGTGACAGCTACCAACTGCATGCGGCGGTGGTGGAAGTTATCATCCATAAAGATGCTGAAGTGAAGTACTCGACGGTACAAAACTGGTTCCCCGGAGATGGAAATACAGGCGGCATCCTGAACTTCGTCACCAAACGTGCGCTGTGTGAAGGTGAGAACAGCAAGATGTCCTGGACGCAGTCGGAAACCGGCTCGGCTATCACCTGGAAATACCCGAGCTGTATTTTGCGCGGGGACAATTCTATCGGTGAGTTCTATTCCGTCGCGCTGACCAGTGGGTATCAGCAGGCTGATACCGGCACCAAAATGATACACATTGGCAAGAACACCAAATCAACCATCATATCGAAGGGAATTTCCGCCGGGCACAGCCAGAACAGCTATCGCGGTCTGGTGAAAATCATGCCGACCGCCACCAACGCCCGTAACTACACCCAATGTGACTCCATGCTGATTGGGGCGGACTGCGGGGCGCACACCTTCCCGTATGTCGAGTGTCGTAACAACAGCGCCCAGCTTGAACACGAAGCTACAACCTCACGCATCGGTGAAGATCAGTTGTTCTATTGCCTGCAGCGCGGTATCAGCGAAGAAGATGCCATCTCAATGATCGTCAACGGTTTTTGTAAAGACGTGTTCTCTGAACTGCCGCTGGAATTTGCTGTGGAAGCGCAAAAACTTCTCGCCATTAGTCTTGAACACAGCGTCGGCTAAAATTTAAGGAAAGCACATGTTAAGTATTAAAGATTTACAGGTCAGTGTGGAAGATAAGGCGATTCTGCGTGGGCTTAGCCTTGAGATTCGCCCCGGCGAAGTGCACGCCATTATGGGACCAAATGGTTCAGGGAAAAGTACGCTGTCTGCGACGCTCGCCGGGCGTGAAGATTATGAAGTGACCGGTGGCACGGTTGAATTCAACGGAAAGGATTTGCTGGAACTGTCGCCTGAAGACCGCGCCGGAGAAGGCATATTTATGGCATTTCAGTATCCGGTGGAAATCCCGGGCGTCAGCAATCAGTTTTTCCTGCAAACGGCACTTAATGCGGTGCGTAGCTACCGCGGAGAAGAGGTTCTGGACCGCTTTGACTTCCAGGATTTGATGGAAGAAAAAATTGAGTTGTTAAAGATGCCGGAAGATTTGCTCACCCGTTCGGTGAACGTGGGCTTCTCTGGCGGTGAGAAAAAGCGTAACGATATTCTGCAAATGGCGGTACTGGAGCCGGAGCTGTGCATTCTCGATGAGTCCGACTCCGGGCTGGATATTGACGCGTTGAAGATTGTCGCGGATGGCGTGAACTCGCTACGGGACGGCAAGCGGTCGTTCATTATCGTCACCCACTATCAGCGCATCCTGGACTATATCAAACCCGATTACGTTCACGTTCTCTACCAGGGGCGAATTGTGAAGTCCGGCGATTTCACACTGGTCAAACAGCTGGAGGAGCAAGGATATGGCTGGCTTAGTGAACAGCAGTAATGTGCTACAACAGTGGCACCATCTGTTTGAGGCGCAGGGCGAAAATCGTTCGCAACACGCGCAACAGCACCTGCAACAGATGCTGCGTCTGGGGCTGCCTACGCGCAAACATGAGGACTGGAAATATACCCCGCTGGAAGGATTAACCACCGGACAGTTTGTCAGTCGTTTTTCAGAAATTAGTTCGACACAGTGCGAGGCGCTGTCGACAGGTATCGATGCCATCCGTCTGGTTTTTGTCGATGGACAGTTTTGCCCGACGCTCAGCGACAGCGTGGACGGCAGCGGTTTCGACGTGAGTATTGACGACACACGCCTGGGGCTACCGGCGCCGATTCAGCCTGAAGTGTTTCTGCATCTGACTGAAAGCCTGTCTCGTAGCGTGACACACATTCACGTCAAGCGTAATCAGCGCCCGACGAAACCGCTATTACTCATGCACATTACCCAGGGACTGGCGGGAGATGAGATCAATACAGCGCATTATCGTCACCATCTTGAACTGGCGGAAGGCGCGGAAGCCACTGTCGTTGAACATTACGTCAGCCTCAACGATGCGCGTCATTTTACAGGCGCACGCTTAACAATGAACGTGGCGGCAAACGCCCATTTGCATCACATCAAGCTGGCGTTTGAAAACCCGGTCAGTCATCACTTCGCTCATAACGACATACAGTTGGGGGCGGATGCGACGGCCATAAGCTACAGCTTTTTGCTCGGCGATGCGGTATTGCGTCACAACACCAGCACTCAACTGAACGGCGAAAATACCACGCTGCGGATTAACAGTCTGGCGATGCCGGTAAAAAATGAAGTCTGCGATACCCGTACGTGGCTGGAGCATAACAAGGGCTATTGCAATAGTCGTCAGCTACATAAGACGATCGTCAGCGATAAAGGTCGGGCAGTGTTCAATGGCCTGATCAATGTGGCGCAGCATGCCATCAAAACCGACGGGCAAATGACCAACAATAATTTGCTGCTTGGTAAACTGGCGGAAGTGGACACCAAGCCGCAACTGGAAATATACGCTGATGACGTGAAATGTAGTCATGGTGCGACGGTAGGGCGGATCGACGATGAACAGATGTTCTATCTCCGATCCCGCGGGATCGGCCAGCAGGATGCTCAACAGATGATTCTCTATGCGTTTGCCGCTGAGCTAACAGAAGCCCTGCGCGATGAAACGCTGAAACAACAGGTTCTGGCGCGGATCGCTCAACGCCTGCCGGGAGGCGTAGCATGACATTTCCGATTGAAAAAGTGCGGGCTGACTTTCCTGTCCTGACGCGTGAAGTGAACGGTTTGCCGTTGGCCTACCTGGACAGCGCCGCCAGTGCACAAAAGCCGAATCAAGTGATTGATGCCGAGGCTGAGTTTTACCGCCATAGTTATGCTGCCGTCCACCGGGGTATTCATACGCTCAGCGCCCAGGCCACGGAGAAAATGGAGAATGTGCGTAAGCTGGCTTCTCTGTTTATTAACGCCCGTTCAGCCGAAGAACTGGTGTTTGTGCGTGGTACGACGGAGGGTATTAACCTGGTAGCCAACAGTTGGGGCAGTAGCAATGTGCGGGCAGGTGATAACATTATCATTAGCGAGATGGAGCACCATGCCAACATTGTTCCGTGGCAGATGTTGTGCGCCCGCGTAGGCGCAGAGCTGCGCATTATTCCTCTCAATACTGATGGCACGTTGCAACTGGATCTGCTGCCGACGCTGTTCGATGACCGCAGCAAACTGCTGGCTATTACCCATGTATCAAACGTGCTGGGGACAGAAAACCCGTTGTCGGAGATGATTGCGCTGGCGCATGAGCACGGCGCGAAAGTGCTGGTGGATGGCGCGCAGGCTGTGATGCACCACAAAGTGGATGTACAGGCGCTGGATTGCGACTTTTATGTCTTTTCCGGGCATAAACTTTACGGCCCAACCGGCATTGGCGTGCTGTATGCCAGGGAATCTCTGCTGCAAGAGATGCCGCCGTGGGAAGGCGGGGGATCGATGATAGCGACAGTTAGCCTGACCCAGGGGACGACATGGGCTAAAGCCCCCTGGCGCTTTGAGGCTGGAACACCTAACACCGGGGGGATTATCGGTCTGGGAGCCGCTATCGAGTATGTCAGTGCGTTAGGGCTCGAGGAAATCAGCGAGTATGAGCAGTTCATGATGAGCTATGCGCTTGAGCAACTGGCGAGCGTCCCGGACCTGATCCTCTATGGACCTAAAGACCGACTGGGCGTCATTGCGTTTAATCTTGGTAAGCATCACGCGTACGACGTCGGCAGTTTTCTTGATAACTACGGGATTGCCGTGCGGACGGGACATCACTGCGCCATGCCGTTGATGGCGTACTATAACGTTCCCGCAATGTGTCGGGCTTCGATTGCCATGTACAACACCCATGAAGAAGTGGACCGTCTGGTGACGGGACTGAAACGTATTCATCACTTACTGGGTTAATAGAGAGGCGTTATGGCTGCGCTACCGGATAAAGAAAAATTGTTGCGTAATTTTCTGCGTTGCGCTAATTGGGAAGAGAAGTACCTGTATATTATTGAATTGGGTCAGCGTTTGCCGGAATTAAATACCGACGATCGCTGTCCGGAAAACAGCATTCAGGGATGCCAGAGTCAGGTATGGATAGTAATGCGTCAGAATGCTGACGGTATTATTGAATTACAGGGCGACAGTGATGCGGCAATTGTGAAAGGGCTAATCGCCGTGGTATTCATTTTGTATAACCGGATGACAGCCCAGGATATTGTGAATTTTGACGTGCGTCCGTGGTTTGAAAAAATGGCGCTCGCACAGCATCTCACACCGTCTCGTTCACAGGGGCTTGAAGCGATGATTCGCGCTATTCGTACGAAAGCTGCAACTCTTAGCTAAACTGATAAAACATATCATCCTTCAGGTTGACCCGGATGATTATGTACAGAGCAACGCAGTGACTCGTAGGCCGGATAAGGTATTCACCAGTATCCGGCAATAACGCCAGGGGGGTGAGTGAGTATGAAACGCGCGTCTATTATTACTCTAATGCTGATCGGCGCTTACAGCGCTATACAGGCCGCCTGGGCGGTCGATTATCCTTTGCCCCAGGCAAACAGTCGTCTTGTTGGGCAGAATCAAACCTATACCGTGCAGGAGAGCGATAAGAACTTACAGGCAATAGCCCGTCGGTTCGACACCGCGGCGATGCTGATCCTCGAAGCCAATAACACCATCGCTCCCGTACCGAAACCCGGAACCCTGATTACTATTCCTTCGCAATTGCTGTTACCGGATGCCCCGCGTGAAGGCATTATTGTAAATCTGGCGGAACTGCGTCTCTATTACTTCCCGCCGGGAGAAAATATTGTTCAGGTTTTCCCGATTGGCATCGGTCTGCAGGGGCTGGAAACTCCGGTGATGGAAACCCGGGTCGGGCAAAAAATACCTAATCCCACCTGGACACCTACACCAGGCATTCGTAAGCGTTCTCTTGAGCGTGGTATTACGTTGCCTCCTGTGGTACCCGCTGGGCCAAATAACCCGCTAGGACGCTTTGCACTGCGTCTGGCGCATGGAAACGGTGAATACCTTATTCACGGAACCAGCGCACCTGACAGCGTTGGCCTGCGCGTGAGCTCCGGATGTATCCGCATGAATGCGCCGGACATCAAAGCCCTGTTTGCTCAGGTCAGAACGGGAACACCGGTCAGAGTGATTAATGAGCCGATAAAATATTCTGTTGAACCAAACGGTATGCGGTACGTGGAAGTGCATCGTCCATTATCGCCGGAAGAAGAACAGAACGTTCAGACCATGCCGTATGTGCTGCCGGCTGGTTTTACTCAGTTCAAGGAAAGTAATGCAGTAGATCATAGTCTGGTGGAACGCGCGCTTTATCGGCGTGCGGGATATCCGGTCACCGTAACGGCCGGACAGACGCAAGAGACCACCAACGGGGTGGAAGTTAAATCTGCGCAGAATGGAATGCCTGGCGCGGGAGAGGAAATGCGCACAACGCAATAACAGGGAAGCGTAAATTAAAGGCAAAAAAAAATGGCGCACAATGTGCGCCATTTTTATTACACAGATACTATTACTTACGGTATTTAGTAGCTGCGTTGTCCAGACGCTGGTTAGCGCGAGCTGCGTCATCTTTAGCAGCCTGAACGTCGGAACGCATTGCGTTCACGTCGTTGCTCAGCTGGTCAACTTTAGCGTTCAGAGTCTGAACGTCAGAAGACAGCTGATCGATTTTAGCGTTGCTGGAGCAACCTGCCAGCAGAGTAGAACCCAGGATTACCGCGCCCAGTACCAGTTTAGTACGATTCATTATTAATACCCTCTAGATTGAGTTAATCTCCATGTAGCGTTACAAGTATTACACAAAGTTTTTTATGTTGAGAATATTTTTTTGATGGGAATGCACTTATTTTTGATCGTTCGCTCAAAGAAGCATCGAATTGTGCAAAAACGGCTAAAAAACCGTGTGAAAACAGAAAGCTTCCATCGGATTCATCTTAGATAATCTCTAATTAGATAGTGAAATCCGATTTGATTTTTTATTAATCATGACTATTGATAAAATAAAAAAAGCGCCACCAGGGCGCTTTTTTTAGCAAATTAATTCACGTCGGAATTATTACAGCACGTGAACAGATGCAGTATTGGTCGTGCCGCTTGGTACCAGCGCGCCGGAAACCATCACCACAACGTCGCCTTTCTGTGCCAGACCGCTTTCCAGTGCAACTTCTTTACCCAGACGGTAGAAATCATCGGTAGAGCTGATTTCTTTCACTACCTGCGCAACTACGCCTTTGCTCAGCACCAGTTGACGGGCAGTAGTTTCGTTGGTGGTCAGCGCCAGGATGGTGGCATCCGGGAAGTATTTACGTACTGCGCGTGCAGATTTACCGCCCTGGGTAGCCACTACGATCAGCGGAGCGTCCAGTTTTTCAGCAGTTTCAACTGCGCCACGGCAAACGGCTTCAGTAATGCGCAGTTTGCGGCTGTCGTTGTTGAAGTCCAGACGGCTGGTCATTACGCGGTCGGTACGTTCACAGATGGTAGCCATGATGGTCACAGCTTCCAGCGGGTACTTACCTTTAGCGGATTCACCGGACAGCATTACTGCATCGGTACCGTCGAGGATGGCGTTCGCTACGTCGCCAGCTTCAGCACGGGTCGGACGTGGGTTTTTGATCATGGAGTCCAGCATCTGGGTCGCAGTGATAACGACTTTGCGCGCGCGGATACATTTTTCGATGATCATTTTCTGTGCGAAGATAACTTCTTCTACAGGGATCTCAACGCCCATGTCGCCACGAGCAACCATGATACCGTCAGATGCTTCGAGGATTTCGTCGAAGTTGTTCAGACCTTCCTGGTTTTCGATTTTGGAGATGATCTGGATGTTTTCGCCGCCGTGCGCTTTCAGGTGCTCACGGATTTCGATAACGTCAGAACGTTTACGGATGAAGGACGCTGCAACGAAGTCAACGCCTTGCTCGCAACCAAAGATCAGGTCTTGTTTATCTTTTTCAGCCAGTGCTGGCAGTGCGATGGAAACGCCCGGCAGGTTAACGCCTTTGTTTTCGCCCAGATCGCCGTTGTTCAGCACTTTACAAATAACTTTGTTACCTTCAATAGCGGTAACTTCCATGCCGATCAGACCGTCGTCAACCAGCACAGTGTTGCCTACGGACAGGTCTTTGGTGAAGCCTTCGTAGGTAACAGCAACGATTTCGTTATTACCAACAACAGATTTGTCGGTAGTAAAAGTGAAGGTCTGGCCCGCTTTCAGAGAAACGTCATTGCCGCCTTCCAGTTTAATGGTACGGATTTCCGGACCTTTAGTGTCGAGCAGGATGGCTGCTTTTTTGCCAGTTTTGCTCATCACGTTGCGCAAATTCTTGATGCGCTGACCATGTTCTTCGTAGTCACCGTGGGAGAAGTTCAGACGCATGACGTTCATGCCCGCGTCCAGCATTTTGGTTAACATCTCTTCGGATTCGGTTTTCGGACCGATGGTGCAAACAATTTTCGTCTTTTTCATGACAGTCTTAGTCTTTAAGTTGAGAAGGATATGGAAATCTGGCTTCCGTCGCGCACGGCCGGGAAGCTAAACCTGAGTTGCGAAAGTTGTGATGCCTCGCTCTAAGGATAGGTGACATCAATAAAGCGTGCAGAGGAATGTGTGCTTGCGTTTCAGCCCAACGGGAAGGTGAGTTTTGTAGTCGTTGAGTATTACAGGTCAATGTGCTGAAACCATTCAAGAGACAATTGGCGCGCATTATACGCTGAAAATTATCAAAAAGGAAAATGGAAACAGCGTTTCAAAAGAGTTCTGTGCAGTTTCACAAAAAATATTCACGCATTTGTTCATCGGTATGGATAAAGAGGTTGGTCACGGGCGTGGTTTGTTGCGCAACAAGCTACATTTGTCGTCTGAAATGGCTGTTTTCTGTACATGGTAATGTGATTTTTCTATATTTCTAAAAGTTATATCAAATTCGTTTTAATTCATTTTAAAAGCTAACTTCACTGATTACACTCGTTTGGACATCCATACTGCTAAACAGCTAAAGGCACTAGCAGGATAACGATAAGCAGCAGCGGATACCAAACGACATGATTGTCCTGAAAAATATTTCAAAAGTGTTTACGCCAGGCAGGCTTTCCATAACCGCTGTCGATGACGTCAATCTGACGGTTGAACAGGGACAGATTTACGGAATTATTGGCTACAGTGGTGCCGGTAAGAGCACCCTGATACGCCTGCTTAATGGACTCGAAAAACCGACATCCGGCAGTGTGATTATTAATGGTCATGACATCTCAGCAGCAAGCGGAGAATCTCTGCGTCAGGCGCGACTGAAGATCAGCATGGTTTTTCAGCATTTCAATTTACTGTGGTCGCGAACCGTTTTCGAAAACATTGCGTTCTCGATGCAAATTGCCGGCGCTCCGAAAGCGAAAATTAAAGCACGGGTTGCCGAACTGATTACGCTGGTTGGGCTGAGTGGCCGTGAAAATGCTTATCCGTCGCAGCTCAGCGGTGGTCAAAAGCAGCGCGTTGGGATTGCACGGGCGCTTGCGAACAATCCGGACGTGCTGCTGTGTGACGAAGCCACATCGGCGCTGGATCCGCAAACCACCGATCAGATTTTAGATCTACTGCTCGATATTAACCGCCGCTTCAAATTAACGATTGTGCTGATTACTCATGAAATGCATGTGGTGCGCAAAATCTGCGATCGCGTGGCAGTGATGGAGAACGGCAGAGTTGTTGAAGAGGGCGATGTACTTAGCGTCTTCACCCATCCGCAGCAGCCGATTACACGCCAGTTTGTCCGTCAGGTAAGTCAGTATGCTGAGGAGGATGAGTTTAACCCACAGCTGGCAAGCGAACTTGGCGGGGTAGTAATCAAATTAACCTTTACCGGAAACCGCACACACCGGCCTGTTGTTGGGGAACTGACTCTGCGTTACGGCCTGCCATTTAACATTTTGCACGGCAAGATGACGCAAACCGCCCACGGCACATTTGGTCAGCTATGGGTGCACGTTGTGGCCACCGAAGAACAGCTCAGCAATATTCTGGCCGATCTGCGCCACAGCGACATCGACGCGGAGGTAATTCAACATGGTTGAAAATCTGTTTCCCCATCTGAAATGGGACCAACTGTTTGCCGCGACCCAGGAAACGCTCTACATGACCGCGCTGTCCGGCGTGGCGACATTTGTGCTGGGGATTGCGCTTGGACTGGCGCTATTTCTGACGGCTCGTGGAGGTCTATTCCCGAACCGTGCGTTGTACAGCGCCATTTCACTGGTGGTGAACATCTTCCGCTCGATCCCGTTCATCATTCTGATCGTGCTGTTGATCCCGTTTACCAAAGCGATGGTTGGCACCATTCTCGGGGCCAATGCCGCGTTACCTGCACTAATTGTTGGCGCTGCGCCGTTTTATGCACGCCTGGTCGAAATCGCTCTACGTGAAGTGGACAAGGGTGTCATTGAAGCGACCCGCTCGATGGGCGCGCGTCTGAGTACGCTTATTTTTCGGGTTTTACTGCCTGAATCATCACCGGCTCTGGTGTCCGGGATCACCGTGACGCTGATTGCGTTGGTTAGTTACAGCGCGATGGCTGGTGTGATTGGTGCAGGTGGTTTAGGGAATTTGGCTTATCTGGAAGGATTCCAGCGCAACCACAGCGACGTCACGCTGGTGGCGACGGTGACCATACTTGTCATCGTCTTCATTATCCAGCTTTGCGGCGATGTGATCACCTCTCTGTTAGATAAACGCTAATAAAATACGGAAACCATAATCATGAAAAAATCACTGACATTACTCGCTGCAGCAACCCTTAGCGCCCTGAGCTTTGCCTCGTGGGCAGATACCCTGACCGTTGGCGCGTCTAACGTGCCGCATGCTGAAATTCTTGAGCAGGCGAAGCCTATTCTGGCGAAGCAGGGGATCGAACTGGAGATTAAACCGTTCCAGGATTACATTTTGCCGAACACCGCGCTTGCAGGCCGTGAGATTGATGCTAACTACTTCCAGCATATTCCGTATCTGAATAGTGTATTGAAGGATCATGCAGGCGATAAAACTTATGATTTCGTCAGCGCCGGAGCGATTCACATTGAGCCAATCGGTATTTACTCCAAAAAGGTGAAATCGCTCAAGGACCTGCCGGAAGGTGGCAAGGTCATCATGCGTGACGCAGTTTCTGAAGAAGGTCGTATTCTGTCGATTTTCGAAAAAGAGGGCGTGATTAAACTTAAGCCCGGGGTGGATAAAGTCACTGCACGCATCAGCGACATTGTTGATAATCCGAAAAAGCTGAAGTTCCTGCCTAACGTGGAAGCGGCACTGTTACCGCAGATGTATAACAATGACGAGGGCGACGCGGTCGTTATTAACGCTAACTACGCCATCGACGCCGGTCTGGATCCGGTTAAAGATCCGATTGCCGTTGAAAGCGGTGAAAATAACCCGTATGCCAACATTATTACCGTACATCGTGGCGATGAGAAGAAGAAGGATATCGTGGCACTGGTTGATGCGCTGCATTCTAAAGAGATCCAGGACTGGATCCGCACCAAATATAAAGGTGCGGTGATCCCGGTAAATAACTAATCCAGACTGTGCCGGATGGTTTAGCCACCATCCGGCACACGGATCACACCCGTTCGATTTTCGCCGGAAGCCCCTGACGTACCGAGGCGCCAGAAACCCAGTCCAGCCAGGTATTGGCGACCTGACGTGTCGGATCGGCAAAGCCGAGATCGTTAATATTGATTCCTGATTTTATCTGGGTGTCAGACGCCATCAGCTCGCCATCAAGCGTATGCTGCGCCGCGCCCATTTCTCTGTGTCCGTAACCATGCTCAATCGCGATCACTCCAGGCATTACGCCATTGAGCAGACTGATCTGCGCCTGTGCCTGACCGCCAGGGGTCGTAATACGAACTACATCGCCATGGGACACCCCAAAACGCCGACCATCTACCGGATTTAGCGCTACCAGATTCACCGGTTTAAGATGATGCAGGCGAGGGATCACCGCCGACGCGCTGGACATGGTATTGGATTTAAATGAAATCAGCTTCAGCGGCCACTCCCGTTCAGGGAATAATTCATCAATGGAACGACCGTCACTGAGGCGCGCAGGATACCAGGCCGGACATCCGCTATAGCGTTCACCGGTAATCGCATGACGGTGCGCGGCAACGTCCGCATTCCAGATTTGCAGTGGTTTCTCCCACGCATTACCGACGCGGTTTTCCACCCGACCACTCTTGTCCGGAGCAAAGCGACCACCGCGCGAATAGACAAACGCGACACGGCTTATTTCATCGGCTTTCAGCGTTTGCGTTATTACAGGGAGGATCCGCGTCACGCCAGTTAGCGAGATATCGTCAGGTGTGGCTTCAGCGACAGGCGCTTTTCCCATAAACGCAATGTTTGCGGCGACCCTGAGGTAGTAATCTTCTGCGCGGTTAAGTGGGTAGTGGTTACCTTGCGGATCGGTGATCGCGTTGTCACCAAAGCCCGGCAGCCCGATGCGTTTGGCTACTGCAATGCAGAAAGACTCCATCGACGCTGGTTGACCGTCCTCGGTTTTACTGGTCGCTGGTGCAACTACCGGCCAGCGCGCGGTTGTGGCTTTGCTGGCAACGCCAGCCCACGGTGCGCTGAATCCCCAGCTTTCGAAGTTGTGCGTATCCGGTACGATGTAATCCGCCAGTGCGGTTGTTTCGTTCATGAAGGCGTCAATTGCGATAAACAGCGGCAGACGAGCAGGATCTTTGAGTTTTTCTTCCGCTACGCCGCGCAACCCTGCCACACCGTAGAACGGGTTGGTCATGTTGGAGATCCACGCTTTCAGCGGGTAAGGGTAACCTTCAAGCGCCGAGGCGAGTAATTCGGTCAACTGACCTGCAACAAACGGATACCATGGGGCTTTGGCCGGGAAGGGCGATTGCCCGGCGGCGACTTTATTACGGTACTCTTCAGAGGATTCATAGGCGGTTTTACTGCGTGCGATGCTTAGCCCTTTTGGCTTCACCTTTCCGGCGAAACTGTCCATATTGTAGCGAGGACCATCGGTCGCACCATTGAATTTGCCTCCACCAACAAACACGCCGCCTTCCAGGCTGAGGTTGCCAATCAGCGCATTTAGCATCATCACCGCCCAGGCATTATAAAATCCGTTGCCTGCCATCATCCCGCCGTGGGTGATCACTGCGGCTTTACGCCCGTGACGGGTGAATGCGTCGGCCAGGACGCTTATTTTCGCTTCCGCCACGCCGCACTGCTGGCTGTATTGCGCCATCGAGAGTTTTTCGGCGGACTCTTTCAGACACTGGAACCCGCTTTTTACCGTTACCGTTTGTCCATCAGTCAGCGTAACCTGGCGTGTCACAAACAGTTGTGCGCGTTGGCAGTCGCTGGCGGCTACACACTCTCCAGCCTCGTTAACAACCACCGGTTCACTGGTCGCGCCTGTGTGTAAATGCGCAAGGGTTAAATGCTGTCCGGCAAGCGTTGGGATTTCATCGGTGATCACCAGATGCGTGGCATTGGTCCAGCTTTTTTCCCCGGCCTGTTGCATCGCCTGTACACCGGGAATGGTGAGGTAATCGGCGTTGTAGCGCTGGTTGTCGATTATCCAGCGGATCATCCCCATCGCCAGCGCGGAGTCGCTTCCTGGACGCACGGGTTGCCAGTGTCCACGATCATCAGCCAACACCGTGGTTAACGGTAGGGCGGGCGCAACCACGACATACTGAAAATCGTTGCGTAAACGGGCGCTGGCAAGCTGCCGGGCCTGGCGCTTAAACGGGTTGCCGGACTGTGCCGGAGAGGTGCCCATAAACAGCGCGAATTCGACATTGTCCCAGTCAGGTTTGACGTGGGTATTCTTATCCAGATCGCCCATTAACGCGCCAGATCCAGCCCGATATGCCAGCCCACAGTAAGCGCCGTGTGCGCCGAAGTTTTTACTGCCGAAACTGTTAAGGGCAAAGCGACGTAAAAACGTATCGCGCCCCTCATCGCTGGTATTGGTGACCAGTAACTGATTTGATTTCGGACCAAAGCCGGGATGACTGGCATCAATTGGTGTATTGGGATCGTGTATTGCCCGTAGACCGTCAACATGGCCCTCACCAAACAGATCGCCACCTTCCACGACCTCTTTGATCAACTGTTCGAAGCTAATGCGCTGCCATTTACCCTCGCCACGCTTACCAACGCGCTTCATCGGCTCCAGAATGCGAAGTGGACTGTACAGGCCTTCAAGTAAAGTTGCGCCACGAGCGCAGGCGGTTGAACGTGCGTCAAGACCGCTTTCACCCGCCAGTTGTTCCATAGCGGTGGCAAAGGGTACAGAAGAATCAATGTGGTGTTCGTGAGATAACGGATGATACGGGTTGCCCGCAATACGCAACACTTTCCCTTTTTCGCTGTCGACGCGAACGCGTACACCGCATTGAGTCCAGCAACCGAAGCATTGCGTCATTGAGATCACCTGTTGCGGATTCTGCTGCCAGCGTGACCGGGCGTTGGCTTCGGGGATTAATGCGTTGCCAATGATTCGATCGCGGGTGATTTTTCCTGAAGATCCATCAAGTAAACCGTCAATTGCACGTTTTGCCACGTCCCGGTAACTCAGCCCAAAGGTTACCATCCCTCCAACGGTGAGACCGACTTTAAGCCACTGACGACGGGTTAAATTAGCCATGTTGCATTCTCCTTGCGATCGCATTCAGGACTTCACGAACAATAATGATAAGTGCTATCCACAGGCCAAAGGTGCCGAGTATGGCAAGCCAGCCATCCGTGCCGGCAGGCAGGGAGTATGGGTTAAACTGCGCGTTAAACTTGGGTATGGTTTGGACCTGAATCAGGAGTGTCCAGCGCATCAGCCAGCACAGCGCCATTGCACTTAAAGCCAGCAAAACGCGCAGCGGAAGTGACAAAGGATGACGCAACACCAATCCACAAAAGCACAGAGAAACAACCCACAGCACCACCCAGCCGATGGCGTAATGGCGTGCTGAAGACGCAATATCCAGCCAGTAGCGGATAGCCGAACCTGAAAGCGTATTGCCGCTTACCCAGATAACCATCACCATCGCCAGCGCGATTAACGCCGCGCTTTGTCCCCATGCCAGCTTGCGCTGCAATGTGCCTTCACTTTTCGATGCGGCGATCAGCAGAGCTAAGAAGGTCTGTAGCGCACTCAGGAACATCGCGACCGGGAAGGCATAACTGAACCAGATGGGGCGCGCCTGAACCACCGATACTTCACGACCGGTGTACACCAACAACCCGATTGCAGAAAGCGCGCTGCCGATGGTTAACCATTTGGTGACACTGTAACTTTTGAGCGTAAACTGTTTGATGTGTTGTGCCAGAAACCATAGCCCAAGAAACCCGGTGAACAGTGGTAAAAATAGCGCCCCCCAGGGCATCCATGACCACGGCGTTGGGTAAGCGTAGAAATGCCAGACGCGGGCGGTTTGGTGTAAATCCGCTGTAAGCGCCAGTGGGGCGGTGATCGCACAGGTCAATGCGATAAGCAGAGTGAGGTTTTCTAACTCCGGCTGCTCTTTTTTTCGCCAGTAGAGAACGCAGGCGAAGAGCGCGGCGCAGGCGGCAATACCGATAAAAAAGAAGTATTGTACAGCCCACGGTAGCCAGCTTACGTCCTGTGGATGCGCCAGAACCTCTTCAATAACCAATGAGTGGGTCATTTAAACCTCCTGCCAGAGAGCGGGTTGAGCACGTCCCATCAACGGGGTAACAAAGGCTTCATCCAGTCCGAGATAGAACACGTGGGGCGAAGTGCCGCTTTCGGGTTTCAGGACTTTGATGGCGTCATGATGATCGTGCAGCATCTGCGAAATCCGACTGTGTGGATCTTTTAGATCGCCAATGATTCGCGCACCACCAACGCAGGACTCCACGCAGGCAGGGAGCAATCCGGCTTCCAGTCGGTGAACGCAAAAGGTGCACTTATCGGCGGTTTGGGTTTCATGGTTTATAAAGCGTGCATCGTAAGGACACGCCTGTACGCAGTAGGCGCAGCCTACACAGCGCGTGTTGTCGACCACCACAATGCCATCTTCACGTTGGAAGGTGGCCTGCACCGGACAAACGGGAACGCAGGGTGGATTATCACAATGGTTACACAGGCGCGGCAGCAGGACGTTGGTTACGCTTTGCTGGCCTTCAAGCTGCACCTGATACTGGTTAACGTGGGTACGAAACTCCCCCTGAGGTGTCTGGTTTTCAATAGCACAACTGACGGTGCAGGCCTGACAGCCGATACACCGCCGCAGGTCAATCAGCATGCCGTAGCGGTGCTGAAGAGAGCCTTCATGCCGTTCAGGTGAGAAAGGGAATTGTGCCTGAGCCAGGGGAACCAGTGATGCGCCAGCGGTCAGGACACCCAGTTGCTGGAGAAACTGCCGTTTACTGCTGTCCATATTTTCTCCCGTCACGATGCAACAACGAAACATTGGTCACGCCGTTGGTTTGCGTATGATGAATAAAGAATGTTGATGATTTACAGTGTAAAAATCGCGGCGGGGGAAGCACTATTGTGGTTAACCACATACCCGGCTTGTTGTTGATCTAAAACAACATAATTGACAGGGATAATTGCGTGGGATGTAAAGTCGTACGACGCCTGGCGTTGTTGGTATCCGTATGGATATTTAGCAGTGTAACCTGGGCAGATACATGGAACATTGGCATTTTGGCGATGCGTGGTGAAGTATCTACACGAAACCACTGGCAACCGCTTGAAACCCTGTTGAATCAGCAAATCCCCGGTGAGCGCTTTCATATTCAACCTCTGGATTTGCATCAAATGCAGGATGCAGTCAATCGGGGAGACGTACAATTTGTGGTGACCAATCCGGCGCAATTCGTGCAGCTAAACAGCCGCTCTGCGCTACGCTGGCTGGCCTCTTTACGTTCCACACGCGGCGGGAAAGCGACGAGTAATGTGATAGGCAGTGCGATCCTCGTCAGACGTGACAGCGGGATAACTTCCCCACACGATCTGATAGGTAAAACAGTCGGCGCGATTGATGCTCAGGCGTTTGGTGGTTATTTACTGGGGTTTAAGGCGCTCAGCGATGTCGGGCTGCGCCCTGAGCGCGATCTGCGTCTGAGATTCACTGGATTTCCCGCAGATGCCTTATTGTATTTATTACGCGAAAAAGCCGTTCAGGCGGCGATCGTACCCGTCTGTTTACTGGAAAAAATGGACGAAGAAGGGTTGATCCATAAAGCGGATTTTATCGCAGTGCTCAATTATCCCACCTCCATTCCCTGCTTATCCAGCACGCCGCTCTATCCTGACTGGTCATTTGCGGCACTGCCGGTGGTGAGTGATGAACTTGCCGATCGCGTCACACGGGTACTGTTTAACGCGCCGCAAAGTGCTACTTTTCGCTGGGGCGCGCCTGCGTCTACCCGTGAAGTTGAGGCATTGCTACGCGACGTTCGGCAGCATCCGCAGCAGCGGCATCTGTGGTTAGATGTCAAAAGTTGGTTTATTCAACACCGGCTGGCAATGGGGGCTGTGGTTGTCATGCTGTTGTTGCTCACGCTCAATTATATCTGGGTCATGCTGCTGGTCCGCAGGCGCGGACGAGAGCTGGAACGCAACAATGTGCTGTTGCGCAAGCAGGAACAGGCACTGGAAACGGCCCGGCAAATGAGCGTCCTTGGAGAGATGACGTCCGGATTTGCCCATGAAATCAATCAACCTCTCTCGGCCATCCGCCACTATGCGCAAGGCTGCCTGATTCGCCTGCGCGGACAAGATCAACAGCATCCACTGTTGCCCGCACTTGAACAGATTGATGTCCAGGCGCAACGGGGAGCAGACACATTGCATAATCTTCGTTTGTGGGTCAGCCAGGCGCAGGGAAACCCGGTGATGGCTGATGACTGGAAGTCGATTAACGTGCGTGACGCCATTCACCATGTATGGCAATTATTACGCATGGCGCAGCAGTTCCCGGCAGTGACGCTACAAACGAAGGCCAGTCATGCGTTAATGGTGACACTACCGTCCGTTTTGCTCGAGCAGGTGTTGGCGAATCTGGTGCTGAATGCGGCCCAGGCAGGGGCCAAAACGGTGTGGTTTACGGCCCAGGATGAGGATATGGGGATCAGCATCATGGTGCAGGATAACGGCGGAGGTATTGATGAAGCCCAGCTCTATCAGGCTTTTCAGCCCTTCATGACCACCCGCAAGGAAGGTATGGGGCTGGGACTGGCAATTTGCCAGCGACTGGTTCGTTACGCAGGCGGTGAGATTACGATTAAAAACCAGACAGCCCCTGACGGGCAGGCGGGTGTCAGGGTGACATTATATTTTAAGCAGACACAGGAAGGAGGGCGCTGTGGCGATAATTCATTTGCTGGATGACGACGTTGCCGTCACCCAGGCCTGCGCATTTTTACTGGAAAGTTTGGGATATGACGTTCGATGCTGGGAGCAAGGCGAAACCTTCCTGGCTCAGGCCTGTCTGCATCAACCTGGCGTATTGTTGCTGGATATGCGTATGCCGGTACTGGACGGGCAAAGTGTACATGAGGAGATGCTGCGACGCGGAAGTACGCTGGCAGTTGTGTTTCTCACCGGGCATGGAGACGTACCAATGGCGGTTGAGCAAATGAAGCGCGGAGCGGTCGATTTTTTGCAAAAGCCGGTTTCAGCCGAACCGCTGCAGGCCGCGCTGGAGCGCGCACTGGAGGTATCCGCAGCGGCTTGCTCGCGACAAGAGATCGTCAACTGCTATCAACAACTCACTCCCAAGGAACGTGAACTGGCGACGCTGGTGGCGACAGGGTTGATGAACCGGGAAATCGCTGACGCCATGAACATCGCCGTGCGTACGGTTGAGGTCCACCGGGCAAGGGTGATGGAAAAAATGCAGGCCGGGAGCCTTGCAGAGTTGGTTAACCGACTGCAACGGGTGCTGTAGATTTATGACATTTCATTGATTTTCATTGATTTTTGTCTAACGGGGCAGAGTGATATATGCTGTTGGTTTGAGTCAATGACGAGCAGGCAAATATGGGAAATCAGACTAAAGACGACGAGCTGTACCGTGAGATGTGCAGAGTAGTCGGGAAAGTAGTGCTGGAAATGCGCGATCTGGGGCAAGAGCCTAAGCATATCGTCATTGCTGGGGTGCTGAGAACGACTCTCGCCAATCAGCGTGTAAAGCGCAGTGAGTTAGAGAAACAGGCCATTGAGACCGTGATTAAAGCACTGGCGGGTTAATGCAGAAAAGAGGGCGGCGGAAATAATCTGCCGCCCTCTTATTTTAATCACAATAATCTTCCAGTTAATATAATTTAGCTTTGTCACTAATGTTGTCAATGTCGTTATATATTTAATTACATATCGAATTGTATATTGCACTGTATTTTGAAGCATAGTCACAAATATTTGTTGCGCATATAAAATACTATTTCAAATTTCCTTAATGATAATAAATATCACTCCACATTAATTATTTTTCTTCCGTTTTTTAATTGATAACGATCAAAGTTATAGGGGGAGAATAACCACATTATTCATATGCCTAACCCTAAAGGATTAGATTCATTCAGTTTAACCGCCGTCATTTATGCGATCAGGTTAGGGCAAATAATCACGTGTTGTTGGCAACATGAGTGGCCCGAAATGGCCTGACCTGCGCTCATTAATATTAGCCTGGAAGTGTTGCTGCTACAGCGTTTGCGAAGAGGATGCGAAATAAATGAACCAGGTTGATCGTCCATTTTTAGATTGTGGTTTAACGCGGCTTGAATTTCTGCGCATATCAGGGAAGGGGCTGGCGGGATTAACCATTGCACCCGCGCTGCTATCGCTTTTTGGCTGTAAACAGGAAGATGTGGATAGCGGCACTGTGGGGCTCATCAACACCCCAAAAGGGGTGCTGGTGACTCAGCGAGCTCGTTGCACCGGATGCCACCGCTGCGAAATTTCTTGTACAAATTATAACGATGGCGCTGTGGGTACCTTCTTTTCCCGCATTAAAATTCATCGAAACTTCTTTTTTGGCGACGATGGCGTAGGCTCCGGTGGTGGCTTGTATGGCGATTTAAACTATACCGCCGACACCTGTCGTCAGTGTAAAGACCCGCAATGTATGAAAGTCTGCCCGATTGGCGCAATTACCTGGAAACAGGAAGATGGCTGTATTGCGGTAGATCATAAACGCTGTATTGGTTGTAGCGCCTGTACCACGGCTTGCCCATGGATGATGGCAACCGTAAATACCGAAACGAAGAAATCCTCAAAATGCGTTTTGTGTGGGGAATGCGCCAATGCTTGTCCGACTGGAGCATTAAAAATTATCGAGTGGAAAGATATTACTGTTTGATTGATAGCAGGGATGTCTGATACGCGTCACTAATTGCCAGAAATATCGCAGTTTTGAATGAAAAAGCTGCCTGCAAAGTGACGGGTATATCTATCGAACCTTCTTGCAAAGGAATATATGATGGCTAATGGTTGGACGGGTAATATTTTACGGGTCAATCTCACTACGGGTAATATCACCGTTGAAGATTCCAGTAAATTTAAAAAATTTGTCGGTGGGATGGGCTTTGGTTATAAAATCATGTACGACGAGGTCCCGCCAGGTACCAAACCTTTTGATGAAGGTAATAAACTGGTTTTTGCCACCGGACCACTAACTGGTTCTGGTGCGCCTTGTAGTTCCCGCGTCAATATCACCTCCTTATCGACCTTCACAAAAGGTAATTTAGTGGTTGATGCCCATATGGGCGGATTCTTCGCTGCGCAAATGAAATTTGCCGGCTATGACGCCATTATTATTGAAGGAAAGTCGCCATCACCTGTCTGGATCAATATTAAAGATGACAAGGTGAGCATCGAAAAAGCCGATTTTCTGTGGGGCAAGGGCACGCGTGCAACGACCGAAGAAATCTGTCGCGTAACCAGCCCGGAAACCTGCGTCACCGCTATCGGCCAGGCTGGTGAGAACCTGGTTCCGCTCTCCTGCATGATCAACAGCCGTAACCATAGTGGTGGTGCCGGAACTGGTGCAGTGATGGGGTCGAAGAACCTGAAGGCTATTGCGGTCGAAGGGACAAAAGGGGTCAACATTGCCGATCGCAAAGAGATGAAGCGGCTGAATGACTATATGATGACCGAGCTTATTGGTGCTAACAATAACCACGTTGTGCCGAGTACCCCGCAGGCATGGGCAGAATACTCCTCACCAAACTCACGCTGGACGGCGCGTAAAGGACTGTTCTGGGGCGCAGCGGAAGGTGGACCTATCGAAACGGGTGAAATTCCCCCTGGCAACCAGAATACCGTTGGCTTCCGTACCTATAAATCCGTATTCGATCTCGGCCCTGCGGCTGAAAAATACACGGTCAAAATGAGCGGGTGCCATTCATGCCCAATTCGCTGTATGTCTCAGCTCAATGTCCCGCGAGTTAAAGACTTTGGCGTACCGAGTACCGGCGGTAACACCTGTGTGGCGAACTTTGTGCACACCACCATTTTCCCGAACGGCCCTAAAGACTTTGACGATAAAGACGATGGACGTGTGGTGGGGAATCTGATTGGCCTGAACCTGTTTGACGATTACGGCATTTGGTGTAACTACGGACAACTGCATCGCGACTTTACGTACTGCTACTCCAAAGGCGTCTTTAAGCGCGTACTCCCGGCTGAAGAGTATGCGGAGATCCGCTGGGATCAGCTGGAAGCGGGCGATCCTAACTTTATTAAAGATTTCTACTACCGCCTGGCGCATCGCGTCGGTGAACTCAGCCACCTCGCAGATGGCTCTTACGCCATTGCTGAACGCTGGAATTTGGGTGAAGAGTACTGGGGATATGCCAAAAACAAACTGTGGTCGCCGTTTGGCTTTCCTGTTCACCATGCCAACGAAGCCTCGGCACAGGTGGGGGCGATTACCAACTGTATGTTTAACCGCGACTGTATGGCGCACACCCATATCAACTTCATTGGTTCTGGTTTGCCACTGAAATTACAACGGGAAGTGGCGGGCGAACTGTTCGGTTCGCAAGATGCCTACGACGAAACCAAAAACTACACCCCCATCAATGCGGCCAAAATCAAATATGCCAAATGGACGCTGCTTAAGGTCTGCTTGCATAACGCCGTGACGCTGTGCAACTGGGTCTGGCCAATGACGGTTTCACCTCTGAAAAGTCGAAACTATCGTGGGGATCTGGATCTGGAGGCGAAGTTCTTCCAGGCCGTAACTGGTGATGAAACGACGCAGGCGAGTCTGGATTTAGCTGCGGAGCGTATCTTTACCCTGCATCGTGCTTATACGGTAAAACTGATGCAAACCAAAGATATGCGCAATGAACACGATCTCATCTGCTCCTGGGTATTCGATAAAGATCCTAAGATTCCGGTCTTCACAGAAGGGACGGACAAGATGGACAGAGAGGATATGCGCCAGTCACTTACGATGTTCTATCAGGAAATGGGCTGGGATCCGGAACTGGGATGCCCAACTCGCGAAACCCTGAATCGACTCGGTCTTGAAGATGTGGCAGCCGATCTGGCTGCGCAGGATCTGCTGCCGGCGTAAGGAACGTGAGATGACTAACGTGAGCAACGTTCTGGTGCCTGTTGAGGAAGCGTCTGGTGCGCTTCCTGACGAGGTCGACAGCCAAAAGAGACAGTGGCTGCATGTGTTACATCAGCCTGTAGAACACAGGAATGCGCCGCAGATCCAGGAGCCCGCTACCCCGGAGTCAATTGTGGCGGATTTTATTCGCCAGCACTCCGCAGCGGGTCAACTGGTGGCTCGCAATCTCTTTTTGCTGCCGCCTTACTCGGTTCCAGAAACCGACCTGGCGGCGCTTCTGGACACGATGTGTCAGCATGAGTCCGGGGCGGATATTGCCAGTGTGCAGGGGGCTGAAGATACGTATTTCTACTCGACGCAAACCATGGCAGAAAACTACGCCAGCATGTGTGTGCAGGTGGTTGAAAACGATATCTGCCGCGCGATCGCTGAAGCGGTACGTTTTGACTGTAAAACGTATCCTCGCCCTTATAAGGTCGCCATGCTGGAACAGCCACCTTATCACTTCGAGCCTCAGCAGGTCGCCGCAGCGCTCACGGCAATGGAAACGCATCCTGATTACGCAGACATACGCACTGTGGAATCGTCGAATGCGGAACCTTACCTGTTCAGCGAGCGCTTTATGAGTTACGGCAAAGCGTACGGCTTGTGCGAATGGCTTGAAGTTGAGCAGTATCAGAACCCCTGAATTCTTCAGGTTGATGTCATGGAATGTGTGGACGATCACTGTCACAGTATTAGAGGATAACCCGATGTCCTTCACCCGACGAAAATTTGTCATTGGCATGGGGACGGTGATTTTTTTCACCGGCCCAGGTCAAAACCTGTTAGCGAGTACCAAGGCAACCAAAGATGTTCGTTACGTTATGATCCATGATGAATCATTGTGCAACGGATGTAATATTTGCGCTCGTGCGTGCAGGAAAACGAATCATGTTCCCGCTCAGGGGAGCCGTTTATCGATAGCCCATATTCCGGTATCGGATAACGACAACGAAACGCTGTATCACTACTTCCGCCAGTCCTGTCAGCACTGTGACGATGCGCCGTGCATTGAGGTATGTCCGACCGGGGCTTCCTGGCGTGATGAGAATGGGATTGTGCGTGTAGACGCTTCTCGCTGCATTGGATGTAGCTACTGTATTGGTGCGTGTCCGTACCAGGTGCGTTATCTCAACCCGCAGACCAAAGTGGCGGATAAATGCGACTTCTGCGCCGAATCTCGTCTGGCGAAAGGTTTCCCTCCGATCTGTGTTAACTCTTGTCCGGAGCATGCGCTGATCTTTGGTCGCGAAGACAGTCCGGAAATTCAGACATGGTTACGGGAAAACAAGTATTACGAATATCAACTTTCAGGCGCCGGGAAACCCCATCTGTATCGTCGGTTCGGTCAACATTTGATTAAGAAGGAAAATGTATGAACGCGTCGCAGAATGCTGAGCAGTTTCACGCACAACTAGCGCAGTATGTCCCCATGTTTTCGCCGGACTACTGGCCTGTCTGGTTGGTGATCGCGGGATTAATGCTGGTGGGGATGTGGCTGGTACTTGCGCTACACGCCATGCTGCGCTTCCGTTCAGCCAATAAAGCATCAGCCGGGCATGGCGAAAAGGTGTATTTATACTCGAAGGCCGTCAGGTTGTGGCACTGGTCGAATGCGCTGTTATTTCTGCTGCTGCTTGTCAGCGGTCTGGTGAACCATTTCTCTGCGGTCAGCGCATCGGTGATGAAAAGCTTACTGACCGTACATGAAGTTTGCGGCTTTTTGCTGCTCGCGTGCTGGATTGGTTTTGTGCTGATCAACCTGATAGGGGGGAACGGACATCATTATATTATCAAACGTCAGGGCTGGGTCGGAAGGGCGCTAAGACAGACGCGGTTTTATCTGTTTGGCATTATGCAAGGTGAGTCACACCCGTTTCCTGCATCTACGCGTTCAAAATTCAATCCATTACAACAGGCTGCTTATGTCGGCGTGATGTATGGCTTGTTGCCGCTGTTGCTGATATCGGGTCTGTTATCGCTCTACCCACAGGTGGTGGGCGATGTATTCCCTGGCGTGCGTTACTGGTTGCTACAGGCACACTTTGCCCTGGCGATTGTCAGTCTGTTTTTTATTTTTGGACATCTTTATCTCTGTACCACGGGGCGCACACCGGGCGAAACCTTCAAATGTATGGTCGATGGCTATCACCGGCATTAAGAGATGATGATTACTCGCAGTGACTTACGGGCCTGGCGCGTTGGGTCCGTAATGTATCGTTGGTTTTTACGCGCTTTTCCTGAGGGGGGGAGCTATGCAGATGTGCATCGCGCTCTCCTGCGGGAGGGGTATATTGATTGGGCAAACAGCCTTGTGGAGTACGCCTGGTCAAAATGGCTGGGTGAGGAGAGTTTTGTTCAGCAGGATATTTGCGCCATGGATAGTATTGCCGGTGCGCAAACAGCAGGTGAAAACGGCAGGCAACTGGCGAGTGCCGTGGATAGCACCAACTTTAGCTGTGCGGGCGATAACGTCAAAATCGCCAGTGCCGGATATGCCGCGCAGATTGCCAGTGCCGGACACAGCGCACGTATTGGCAGCGTCGGATATAACGCGCACATCGGTAGCTCCGGGGATCGTGCCAGGGTAGCAATCGCGGGAAATTCCTCACGTATCAGCAGTGTCGGTGATGGCACGCGCATCGCAAGTACCGGCATGCGTGTACGTATCAGTTCTCTGGGTGACAGAAGTCGTATTGCCAGTAGCGGCGATTTGACGCAGATCGCCAGTTTTGGCGCAGAGTCGAAAATCGTAAATTGCGCTGACAACATCCATATTAATGCCTGCGGCGAAAATGCTGTTATTGCCAGCACCGGTGTTGTCGATTCGATCATTCTCGGCCCTGGCGGATGCGCGGCGTTAGCCTATCATGACGGCGAAAGAATGCGCTTTGCGGTTGCCATTGAGGGGGAAAACAATATCCGGGCGGGCGTGAAATACAGGCTCAACGAAGATCACCAGTTTGTAGCTTGTTGAGCCGTAGGATTATCTCAAGGCAAACCGACGCCGGGTAATTTTCTCCAGCCCAAAACACAACAGATAATAGACCAGCCCGGTGAAGATAAAAATCGCTGCCGGGTAAATTTGCACCCGACTGTTAACCTGACCGGCTACCGTTGTCAGTTCAGGAACGTTAACGATAAACGCCAGCGACGTATCCTTCAGCAAGCCAATAAATATCCCTGTTAGTGAAGGCAGAATGTTCCGCAGCACCTGCGGCAACATGATGAGCCATAATGCCTGAAACGGGCGAAAGCCCTGAACCACCGCTGCATCATATTGCCCTGCAGGGAGTGCATTTATCCCGGCATAAACTGAGTGCATCACTGAGGCTGCGGTAAACCAGGCCAGAGCCAGCGTGACGGTAACAGCACCAGGAAGATCGCTTCCGCTCAGCATTGGTAGCAGATACCACATCCAGAAGATCACAAAGATCAACGGAATACCGCGAATGAACTCCGCCCAGATAAACAATCCTTTGCGAACCACTCCCGGAAAACGCCAGGCACAGCAGGCCAGTATTATCCCCGCAGGAAGGGCCAGAATTGCCGCGCCAATTGCCATCAGTAGTGTAAGCAGAACGCCACCCGGTTGACCGTCCGCTATGCGTCCCCACAGGAGATAGTCCAGATTGTCGGTAATGACCGAAATATTAGCGATCATGCTGTGGACTCCTGAGACTGAATACGCGCGTTTTTCTGGCAAATGCCCTGGCTGGCACAGGGGCCGGGCCAAGACGCGTTAACAACATACCCAACGCAATGCCGGTCAGCAGATAGAGCGCGGTACCGACGGCAAATGCTTCCAGCGCGTGCGCGTTATAGCTTTCAACTTGTCGCACCTGGTAGGTCAGCTCGGCAAAACCGATACCACTGGCTAGCGAAGAGAGCTTCATCAGGTTGAGATATTGCCCAACGATCGGTTGCCAGGCGTTCACCAGCCCCTGAGGAAGCAATATGTGACGCAAAGTGGCCCATGATGAAAAGCCCTGCGCAATGGCGGCCTCTCGCTGCCCGTCAGACACGGCCTGTAAACCTGATGCGATTTCCTCAACCAGAAAGGCAGAAGTAAAGACCCCCAGGCCCCAGGCAGAGCAGATAAATTCGGGTGTTAGCCACCAGACGTCTCCTGGCAGAATGGACCAGCCATGCTCTGCATTGACGAATGTAATAACCCCCCTGGGTAGCAGATTCCATGCGGCGAAATACCAGAACATCAGTTGCACAAGTAACGGTGTATTGCGAAAAACTGAAACCCATACGTTAACCACACCGATGCCAAAGCGGTTGCCCGTAAGACGCAGGCTGAGCAACAAAATAGCCAGCAGTGTGGCGAGTACAATACCTGCCACTGTGACCCATAGCGTGGTCAGAAAACCTGAAATTATCCATTGCAGAGGTTGCCCGCTCAGCACTCCCTGCCAGTCCATTGCATGCATTATAACGGTGACTCCTGATGTAACGGGTCGAGCACTTTTTTCAGGAAACGCTGGGTTCTGGGGTGCTGTGGACGGGTGAAAAAATCTTCTGGCGGTGCCACTTCCAGAATATCGCCGCCATCAATAAAGACCACCCGGTCAGCAATCTCTCTGGCGAAATGCATTTCATGGGTAACGACGATCATGGTGATACCGCTGTGTGCTAGATTTTTCATCACCTGTAATACTTCTCCGATCATCTCAGGATCCAGCGCAGAGGTGGGTTCATCAAAAAGGATAATTTGTGGTGAGGAGGCCAGAGCGCGGGCGATAGCAACACGTTGCTGCTGCCCGCCGGAAAGCTGGGCGGCATACGCATCAGCTTTCTCTCTCAGCCCGACCTGATCCAGCAGTTCAAGCGCGCGGTGTTCTGCGTCCGCTTTGTTCCATCCGTGAACATATTCCAGTGCCAGCGTGATGTTTTGCTGTGCCGTCAGATGGGTATACAGATTGAATTGCTGGAACACGAAACCAATACGACTGCGTAACTGACGTAATGCCGCACCGCGAAGCTGGCCAATCGGTTTGTTATCAATGTAGATATCGCCGCCGCTCAGTGACTCAAGCTGATTAATCAGGCGAATCAGCGTGGATTTGCCTGAACCTGAGGGGCCGAGGATGGTGACCACTTCACCGGGCTCAACGGACAGACTGACACCGTTCAAAACGGTGTGCGCGTCATATTGTTTAACGACATTGCGCAGTTCAACGCGAGCCTGGCGCAAATGTGTAAAATCCGCAGCGGGAGCTGCGGAACGAGGAAACAGACCTGAGAGCATATTACTTCGCTTCTATTTTAAAGGCGCGCGGCTGTGGGTTTTTGGTTTCAGGGCCAAACCAGACGTCATAGATTTTGGCTGCCTGACCCTCAGATTCGAGTTTCAGTAGCTCATCATTTACCGCTTTTAACAGCGCTGATTCGCCTTTTTTCACCCCAACGCCGATCTCTTCTTTGCTCAGCAGGTCGGGCAGGATTTTGAAATCCGCTTTATCCGGCGCGCCGCTCAATAAACCCGCCAGAATAGTGCTGTCCTGCGTGATTGCCTGGACATTACCGTTACGCAGTGCAGTTAATGCCAGCGGAATATCGTCATAGGCCAGCACCCGCGACTGCGGGAATCGCTGATGCAACGCCTGCTCACCCGTGGTGCCTTTCACCGCACCAATTCTGGCGCGGCTGTAATCATCAAGTTTGTCCGGAGACTTTGCCGGAACGAGAAATTGCTGGCCGGTGACAAAGTAGGGGACGGAGAAATCGATAACCTGTGCCCGTTCAGGGGTAATCGTGATATCCGCCACGATTAAATCCGCCTTCCCGGATTGCAATAGCGGGATACGGTTTGCCGGATTGGTCGCTACCAGTTCAAGTTTAACGCCGAGGGATTTGGCCAGCGCTTCGGCAAAATCAACGTCGTATCCGACAATTTTGTGACTTTTCGCATCGACTGAGCCAAACGGCGGGTTAGCGTCGAATGTCGCGACTTTTACCACACCTGCGGCTTTAATATCTGCCAACTGGTCGGCCTGAGCCTGCGTGGCGGTAACACCCGATGCCAGCAGTACGCTGAGAGCCAGCAGAGTTTTTTTAGCGCTGTGAATTTTCGTTGCCATCATTTTATGAAATCCCTGTAGTTATTGGTTTGTGCTTTTTACGCTCCCATAACTTAGGGTTGTCACCAAATATGAAAAAATTCTTATCTATATACAAAAAGATATTAGTGACGGGGGTGTTAATAACGGGTAAATGCAATGAGCGAGTGAAATGCAAAATTGTGCAAAACCTTGGCAATAATTCGCATTTCATTTTTAGGCGAGAGTGCGCTGGAATAAAACGCATCCGACATACAGAGGAGGCGGAGAAGATGAAAGGGCTGAAACAGCTTTGGCTGAACGTAATAAAACGGCGTCCACTGACCCCACAATATGGTGCAGAGTCTAATCTTCAGCGTGTTGTGGAGTCTGTTCTTCCTGTCGCCAGCCTGTATGGGGTGGATATCGCCAATATTGATCCGGAGTGGTTCCGTGATAAAACAACACGCTGAACTTCGCCTGACGCGCGAGATGTACTGGAATGAGGTGTGCAACGTCGCTACCGGATGGCAATTCAGATCGTAACAGCACACTGCAGTATTCGCGCAACGGGTTGAAACATTGTGCCATTTGATTTGGCGCGGGCAGGATGAACCGAATATAAAAAAACCGGCATTACGCCGGTTCAGAGATTAGATCTTGCAGGCGTCGCCGCAGTCATTATCAGCAATAATTTCCTGCGCTTTTTTGTCAGCATCTTCCAGACGTTCAGCATTACGCTCTTGCGCTTCTTCCAGTCCATCAAAGACCAGATTATCGAGATCAATTTCCATCATTCACCTGTTCAGGTTCGGCGTTAAACATCTCCCTATTATATTGCAAATATGTTGCTTAACAGCAGCGATTCTTGCGTTTTTTCAGTTCAGATGCCGCTTAACGGTGCGCTGTGTCTTCTCTCATTAGTGGAAATCATACGATTTTATTTAACAAATATGTGACAAAATCACTATACATATAACTTAATATCTTTTATACATTAATCGTTCACCCCTGCGACTATTCCACAAAAGAGAAAGATATATGGAACAGACACCTGATAAGAAAAACGATAGTTTTCATAAAGATGGCAAAGAACAGTTCAACCGGTCGATCGGACTTATCTCTAACTTTGCGTTGGGTTTTACCTACCTGTCGCCACTTACTGCTGTTTATTCTCTGTTTGCTCTGGCAGTGACTCTGGCTGGGCCACCCGCGGTATGGTGGATTTTGATCGTCGCGTGCGGACAGCTTCTGGTGGCATTGGTATTTGGTGAAGTGGCATCCCAGTATCCTATTACCGGTGGACTGTATCCCTGGGCCAGAAGGTTATGGGGGAAAAAGTATGCATGGATCGCGGCGTGGATTTACCTTTGGGCGTTGGTTGTCACCATAACGTCAATCGCTGAATACACTTCGACTTTTGTAGAGTCTCTGTTCCACTATGGTCAAACGCCCGCCACTATGCTGCTGACATCTGTCGTGCTGCTGTTTTTGATGATGGCGGTGAATATGTCAGGGACGAAGAATCTTGCCCGCGTCGCCAAAATTGGTTTCTGGTGTGAAATTGTCAGCGTTATTGCGCTGGGAATATATCTGCTGATCTTTCATCGCTCACAACCGTTCTCGGTCATCTTTGATTCGATGGGCGTACTTGCTCAGGACGGAAGTTATTCCACCGCATTTATGTCAGCCGCGCTGATGGGCTTGTTTATGTTCTTTGGCTTCGAGGCATGCGGTAACGTCGCGGAGGAGGTGAAGAACCCAAGCAAAAAAATCCCGGTAGCTATGATTTTGAGCATCGTGTTTGGCGCGATCTCCGCCATCATCTCTGTGATGGGCTATCTGCTTGCTTCACCAAACCTGGTCAGCATTGTTAACGGTAAAACGGCCGATCCGATCCCGGCTATCCTTAATGAGGCTCTGGGGGAAACGGGCGCAACAATCTTTATTGTCGTGGCGATTATAGCCATGTTGTCGTGCATTCTGTCCCTTCAGGCTGCGCTGAGCCGCCTCATCTTTTCCTTCTCCCGTGACAAAATGCTACCGGGAAGCGAGTGGATGCAAAAATTTCCAAAAACGGCGTACCGGATAATGCCATGGTTGTTAGCTGCTTACTGCCGGTGATCATTTGTATCTGGGTTTATTTTCAGCCGGATAATCTGTCGCGCATTACCGCGTTTGCCGTCATCGGTATTTACATTTCGTTCCAGATGGTGGTGCTGGCCGCGTTGCGTCAGCGTCTGAAGGGCTGGAAACCAGCGGGTGAGTGGACCATAGGTGGTTGGGGGACTCTCGTCAACGTGCTGGCGTTAGCCTATGGGCTGTGTGGTATCTGGCTGCTGGCGCAGCCTGCCGACAGCAGCGACTTCATTGATCGCTGGACGGTGTTGTTTGGTCTGGCGATTGTCGTGGGCTCAGGGCTGGTCTATATGTTCCTGACCCGTCCGTTCGGTCGCTCCGCTGCGCCTGAAAATGATGCTATTGCCTACGCAAACAAGCTAACTATGGGGCAGGACAACTGAAAACAAGGGCCTTCAGGCCCTTAGTTTTGATAGTGATAAAGGATAAAGTAGTCGCTCTGATAAACAAGGGTGGTGTTCGTCGGCGACAACAATTCACCTACGCGATAACGCGGCCAACTGGAGAAAATAATTCTGTTTTCCAGATTCGTCAGAATCACATAATCAGGCTGGGGGCAGGAAAGCAATTCAGCTTCAATCTGGCTGACCAGCAGATCGACAGCGGCGACACCAAGAAACTGATCATTGAAGTAGACGGGTACAGCTGACGTCAGTGTGTAAGAGATGTTGCAAATATAATCGACATACGGGCCGTGAATATAAGCTTCGCCGGCTGGTGGGGAGTGTTTAAACCACTCGAACGTTCTGAAATCCAGCCGCTGCTGTGTGGCCTGATCCAAATCCAGATTTGCCTGACTCAAACCATTATCTTTTTTATACCACCATTCCAGATGCCAGTACTCTCTCGTTGTCGGCGTGCTCTCAATATGGCTGGCGAATCCGGCACCGGAGCAATAGTGATTGTCATTGAGTGTACGTTTAATGTGCTGCTGAACGGTTGCTCTTACAGCAGGGTCGAGGACCACCTCCGCTGAGCCTTTTTGCACACCGGCAATAGCCTCATGGATACTCCTCGCCAGCGCAACGGTAGAATCTACGGTAGAAGCAGTAATATCATCAATTTTACGGATTAATGCGCTTAAGGATGTCGAAGAGGTCATTGTCTGTCCTGCCTTCACTGATTGTTAATTCGAATTATATTTCAGCTTTTTTTCTATAAGGTAATAGGTAAATGTGTCGATAATCTGCGTGGCGAACTGTACGGATTCCACCTCGTTATGGGCAGCCAGCGCGTCGGCCAGCGCCGAATAGAGCGCAATAATTTCTGCATGAATATTGCCAGAGCGATAAAGTATGGCAACCAGTGAGGCCCATTCAGCCTGTACCTGCAATTCCTGATTGGCCAGCCGCGCCGAATGGGAACTGGCTGCTATTGCCAGCAGGCAACGCATATCGGCCTGTGTCATTAATTCTGGCGAATCCGCTCTTCTTAACACCTCAACAAACTCGCGAAATTTAGAGATATCGGCACCGGTCATACGCCTGGAAGCGAGTCTTGCGCTGTGGCTAATAATAGCGCAATGCATTTCCCCTAAATCGGAAAGGTAATCTGTACTGATCGATTTGAACGGATGCAGGGCGCTATTTTTGCCGTCGATGTTTTCGCAAACAAAACTCCCGCCATTGCGACCACGAATCGTATGGATAAGATTATTAGCCCGAAGCGTGTTTAGTGCTTCTCTGATTGTGATATGTGAGACACCCATCATCTTTGCCAGATCGGTTTCGTTTGGGAGCTGCTCTTTTGGCTCCAGTAATCCCGTAATAATGGCGTTCGAAAGGCGCTGCACTATCTGGTCAGAACGACTGACCTGCCCGATAGGCGCAAATATGACCGCATGAGTAATCATAATCTTTTCTGCACTCAATTCCCTGAAACAACGACCATTTCTAACACAAGCCCGTCAGGCAAGGAAGGTCAGAATGGTCGCGTTATTTTACATGCCCGCGCGTGATGCCATTGCACAGACGGATGTGTGTTCCGATAGCGTCTACTGATAATGAATTGCCTCTCACTTGTAAATGTAAAATATAAGTTAAAAATGCGAGGCTTATCATAGTGTCAATGTTGCGCATTTGAAAAAGTTTTACAATATATATATTACATAAGATTCTTTATGTATTAAATGGCAGGAGACACGCATGAAAACCCTGAAGCACTTTATTAACGGGCAATATGTCGCGGGTAGCACAGATGAAACCTTTGAACTGGTGAGTCCGGTTGATGGTGAAACGTACGCATTATCTCCCAACGGCAGTGCGGTTGAGGTGGATCTTGCTTACTCGGCGGCGGCAGTAGCGTTTAGTATCTGGAAAAAATCGACGCCCGCGCAGCGGCAAAAAGCGCTTCTGGCGCTGGCTGATGAAATAGAACGAAACGTAGAACGTCTGGCGAGGGCGCAAAGCCAGGAAACTGGTCAACTGCTGCATTTTATTGAGAAAGAGGAAATAGCCGCTTCATGCGATGCAATTCGCTTTTTCGCCGGTGCAGCACGCTGTCTTGAGGGAAAGGCCGCCGGAGAATATTCCACAGGTTTTACCTCTACTATTCGTCGTGAACCGCTGGGTATTGTCGGGCAAGTCACACCGTGGAATTACCCGTTTATGATGGCGGTGTGGAAGATTGCTCCAGCGCTGGCGGCGGGTAACACAGTAGTACTAAAACCGAGTGATACCACCCCGGTCAGCACGTTGTTGCTGGCGGAACTGGCTGCACCATTGTTCCCGAAAGGAGCATTCAACGTGGTATTGGGAAAAGCCAATACCGGTTCGCTGGTGGTTTCTAACCCAACGGCTTCACTGGTTTCTATTACCGGTTCCGTCCGTGCGGGTTTGCAGGTCGCGGCATCTGCGGCTGCAAACCTGACTAAAGCCCATCTGGAACTTGGCGGAAAAGCACCTGCCGTCGTTTTTGCCGATGCGAACATAGACAAGGCTATTGACGCGATCACCACGGCGGGCTTTTTCAATGCCGGTCAGGATTGCACGGCCGCCACGCGTATTCTGGTGGAACAGTCCATCTACCCTGCGTTTCTGGAAAAACTGATCCAAAAAACAAAGCAGATAACATTTGGCCCTCCTGAAGACCAAGAGGCTCTGTATGGCGCGCTGAACAGCCGAAATCAGCTTGAGCAGGTAAAAGGCTTCATTGCACGTCTGCCAGCACATGCAAAAGTTGAAACGGGTGGAAGAGCAGGAGCAGGGCCGGGTTTCTACTTTGAACCGACCATCATCTCTGGCCTGCATCAGCATGATGAAGCCATCCAACACGAAGTGTTTGGTCCGGTGGTGGCCATTCAGCCGTTCTCAACTGACGAAGAGGCGCTGGACAAGGCTAATGATGTTGAATACGGCCTGGCTGCCAGCGTCTGGACCAGCAACCATGGTCGCGCGCAACGTTTCAGCATCGATCTTGATTTTGGCACGGTGTGGATTAACAGCCATATTCCGCTGTGTGCTGAAATGCCACACGGCGGCTTCAAAAAGTCGGGTTACGGAAAAGATCTCTCTTCTTATTCTCTCGATGAATATACCCGTGTGAAACATATCATGACCGATATTTCTGAATAGCAGGTAATATGATGAAAACATTGAAAATAGCTGTGCTTTCACTGGTGATGTTCTCGGGCCTGAGCATGGCGGCAAGTACCTCGCTGAGTACTGTGAAAGAGTATATGGCGGCATGGAATGCGCACAATGCGCCACTTGCTGCACAGTACCTGGCAAATGACGTGGTTTATTACGATGCGGCGGCGGGTGAGCCGGTAAACGGCAGAGAAAACGCCGAGAAAGAGGTCATCGGGGCATTTATAAAAGCGGTTCCTGATTTAACCTGGAAAATGATTGGTAAGCCCGTTTATGACGAGGATACCGTCGCTTTCCGGTGGGAATTTTCAGGCAAAAACAGCGGTGAATGGGCCGGAAGTCCGGCAACAAATAATCCGATCAAATTTGAAGGTGTCAGCTATATTCATGTTAAAGCAGGAAAAATTACCTGGCAGGGTGATTATTATGATTCGAAAAAACTGGATGAAGAACTGAAGCCAGTGAAGTAGTCGATTGTCTCTCCCTCAAAAAAGAGGGGGAGACTCTGATTTTTTTAGGGCAGTGTGCAAGTGGCAAAAGGACAAAGTTAATGGCAATTACCAGACGTGATTTTCTCAACGGCGTGGCGGTCACTATCGCTGCGGGACTGACTCCTCTGGATCTGGTCAGGGCGGCAGGAAATGGCAACGAATTCATTAATGGAAGTTATTATCCGCCTGCGTTGACTGGTCTGCGGGGTAATCATCCAGGTTCGTTCGAGATGGCTCATGCATTGGGCCGTGAGCATAAACGTTTTGACTTAAACGCTCTCCCCATCGAGGAGGAGTACGATCTGGTTATCGTCGGTGGCGGCATTAGCGGACTGGCTGCCGCGTGCTTCTGGCGTGAACTCGCCGGGCAGAGCAGCAGGATCCTTATCCTCGACAACCATGATGATTTTGGCGGGCACGCCAAACGTAACGAATTTAATTCCGCGGGCAAAAAACTTCTTGGCTATGGCGGCAGCGAGTCATTTCAGTCACCAGCGCACAATTTTAGCCCCGTGGTCCAAAAACTGATGGAGACAGTTGGCGTTAGTGCTACGCGTCTGAAAGACAGTTTTGACGTGAATTTCTACCCTGACTGGCAACTTAGTCGCGGCGTATTTTTCGACAAAAAGAATTTTGGTGAGACCAAAATAGTCAGTGGCGATCCGGGGCGGGCCGTCTCCGATGATATTCCACCGGACAGACTTAATGGGCGAAATATCGAAGCGTTTATCAACGACTTTCCATTAAGTGAAAGTGACCGAAAGGCGCTCATCGACCTGCATGTGCGCCCGGTCGATTATCTTCAGGGCATGACGGTGGACGAAAAAAGCGACTGGATGGATGCCCACAGCTACAGTGAATTCCTTGCAACAAAAGTCGGATTGAGCAAAATGGCGCTGCTCTATTTTCAGCAGCGTTCCAATGATTTCTTTGCTATTGGTATCGAGGGAATTTCCTGCAGTGATGCCAGAGCCTGCGCACTACCTGGTATGGAGGCATTAGGGTTACCGCCACTGGACGGGGAGTCGCTGGCCGATCTCGAAGAGCCATATGTCTATCATTTCCCGGACGGCAATGCCGGTCTGGCGCGACTACTGGTCAGACACCTGCTGCCCGACGCGCTGCCAGGCAATTCAATGGAAGATTCAGTCCTCGCAAGGCTGCATTACGAAAAGCTGGACCAGCCGGAAAATACAACCCGTCTGCGCCTGAACAGTACCGTGATCAACGCGGCGAACGTGCCGGACGGCGTTGCCATAACCTGGTTACGTGATGGCAAGATGCATCGCGTTCGCGGTAAGAATGCCATCATGGCGGGCTATAACATGATGATCCCATACATTGTGCCTGAAACGCCGGAACAGCAAAAAGCAGACCTCAAACTGAACGTAAAAGCACCGCTTGTGTACACCAACGTGGTGGTCAAGAACTGGAATGCGTTTAAGCAGCTTGGTGTGCATGAGTTTTACTCTCCCGCTGCGCCTTACAGTCGGGTGAAGCTCGACTATCCGGTTAGTATCGGAGGTTACCAGCATCCGGCGACACCGGACGAACCAATGGTTATTCATATGGTCTATGTGCCTACTTATCCGGGCAGTAATCTGTCAGCCAGGGAACAGTTCCGCCTGGGGCGGGCATGGTTACTTGGTACCACGTTTGCGGCGCATGAAGAAATGATTCGCGCCCAGTTGCAGGAGATGTTCGGTTCTACGGGTTTTGATAATCAACGGGATATTTCAGCCATTACGGTTAACCGTTGGGCGCATGGTTATGCGTATTACCCCACGTCGCTGTTCGATGATATGGACAAAATGCCCGAGATTATTGACCGGGCGCGTAAACCAGTCGGTCGAATTGCCATTGCTAACTCGGATTCTGACTGGAGTGCTTATGCGCATGCTGCGATCGATCAGGCATGGCGTGCGGTCAACGAACTCAAGGATATGGGGTGATCTATGCGTAACGTAACCTTTCTTATCGCTTGTTTATTTAGCGTCGGTGTCTCTGCTGCTGAATCTAACGGTGAGTACATCGCGCGAATTTCTGACTGTGTGGCATGTCACACCGCTGAGGGCGGAGCGGCGATGGCGGGGGGCAAAAAGTTTCCCACGCCCGTTGGTGATATTTATTCGACGAATATTACCCCCGACAAGACCCACGGTATTGGCAACTACTCTTACGACGAGTTTGAAAAAGCGGTGCGCCAGGGTATTGCCAAAGACGGTCATCCACTTTATCCGGCGATGCCTTATCCGTCTTATGCGAAGCTTTCCGATGAGGATGTTCAGGCGCTGTACACCTATTTTATGCATGATGTCACCTCATCTGCAGAACCCAATAAAGAGAACGCCATCCCCTGGCTCCTCTCGGCCCGATGGCCGCTGCATATCTGGAACTGGTTGTTTACCGACGCACCTGAGAGCAAAAAAACGGATGTAAATACTGAGCTGGTCAATCGGGGGGCTTATCTGGTTGAAGGGCCTGGTCACTGCGGTTCGTGTCATACCCCAAGGGGGATAGCGATGCAGGAAAAAGCGTACACCAGTAGCGATGATGAATACCTGAGCGGCGCGATGATCGACGGCTGGTACGCACCATCACTCAGAGGGACCGCCTTGTCAGAGCAGGAGTTAACGTCGCTGTTACTGACAGGAAAAAGCAAACATGCCGCGGTTTCAGGATCAATGGCCGAGGTTGTGAGTCAGAGTACTCAGTATCTGACGGATGATGACGCTGCGGCGATAGCGCAGTATTTGCTGAGTCTGAAGCGCGATAAGGCTGCCCCGACGCGCCCGACGGCTACGTGGTCAAATTCGCCTGAAGCGGGCAAGGTTGTCTATAACCGCTATTGCTCAACCTGTCACGGCCTGGAAGGCAAAGGAACGGATGATAATGTGCCTTCTTTGATCAAAAACCCGCTGGTCATGATTGACGATCCGACCCCGCTGTACAGAGTGATTACGCAGGGGGCGGAAACACCCACGATGCGGGGAAATGTCTCCTTCAAAATGCCAGCGTATGAGGGAATGATGACTAAGGGTGAAATGCGCGACGTTATCAACTATGTGCGTAAAAGCTGGGGCGAAGGTAATGGCGAGATAACTCAGGAGGATCTGGCCGGACTTAAAAAAGCCACACACTAGCAGAACGCCGGATGGGGGGGCAAACCTCATCCGGCGTACAAATCCGACGTTCGTCAGCTATGGGCTTTAATAATCCCGGCCAGTCTGGAAAACGCCGATGCCATCTCATGTTCTTCAATGCTGGCAAATCCCAGCAACAGACCGCGGCGTTTCTCTTCACTGATGTAATACCGCGACAGCGGTCGAACCAACAAACCTTCGGCATTTGCCAACCGTGCAATGGCAACGTCATCGCTATCGGCTGGCAACTGTAAAATCAGATGCAGCCCGGCGTTACTGTTGAAGGAACCCAGATAATGTTCACCGAGCATCCTGGTGATCAGTTCAACCAGCATATGGCGACGGCGGCTGTAGAGCTGACGCATTTTGCGGATATGGGCCGCGTAGTAACCCTCTTTAATAAACTCAGCCAGCGCGGCCTGAATCAGAAGATGACCACCGCGATAGAGGTCAGTATGAACTTTCTTCAGTGGGGTAGCGAGTGCCTTGGGCAGGACGACATAACCGAGTCGGAGTGCGGGATAAAGTGTTTTGCTGAACGTGCCGATGTAAATGACTGGACTCTCTTCCTCCAGTCCCTGTAATGACGGAATGGGCTGACCCGAGAAGCGAAACTCACTGTCGTAATCATCTTCCACTATCCAGCTTCGTGTTTCACGCGCCCGAAAGAGGAGCTGCCGCCGCCGGCTGAGGCTCATTACCGAACCGAGGGGATATTGGTGTGACGGTGTCACAAAAATCAGTTTCGGCGCAACCTCTGATGCTCCTGGCGGAACCATACCTTGTTCATCAACGGGGATCGCCGAAAAGTTAACAGCGTTGATACGCAGAATGTTTTTTATTCCCCAGTAGCCGGGTTCTTCAATCCAGACGTTATCACCTGGGTCACACAGAGTGCGGGTCACCAGATCCAGCGCCTGATGAATGCCTTCGGTGATCAGTATCTGTTCGGGAGAGCATCTGACACCGCGCGCGGTACGCAGGTAATCGGCCAGCGCCTCTTTCAGCTCACTTACGCCGCCTGTAGCATCGTAGGTAAGAAACTCCGGGCGCAACCGTCTTGCCAGCCGGTCCTGAATCTTTTTGAGCGTGCGGTGAGGAAAATACTGTACGTCAGGTACGCCTGGGATAAAAGCTCCCCACTGTCGGGGGCTCGCGCTGGCGTAACCCAGCAGTTCAAGACAACGCGCTGATAAGCTGGTGTGGTCTTCTTGCGTGGGTGAGGTGGGTTCCCTGTCGGTGCGCAGGTTGAGATTATCCAGTACGCTGTCAGTAACAAACGTCCCGCTGCTGGTGCGTGCAGAAATATACCCCTCGGCCTGTAACTGCTCATATACCCGTAATACGGTGTTGCGAGATAGCGCCAGCTCACTAGCCAGATCCCGCGAAGGGGGCATGCGGGTTGCTGGTTTCAGGTTACCTTCAAGAATACAACTGCAGATGGCGGCATACAGACGACGATGAAGCTTTTCGTCAGTCTGCTGGCTAAATGCTTGCTTGATCACATCTCCGGCAAGTGAACGCATTTGGATCCTTAAAATAAAACGATTTGGCTCTCGATTAAAGTACCAGATGGCGTCTAAATTTAAAGGGTAATTCAACCCGGATATGTTTATGGACAAGGTGTAGATAATGAACAATAAAAACCTGCAACAACGTCGTTTGGATGCCACCCCGCGTGGCGTAGGTGTGATGTGTGATTTTTTCGCTCAGTCAGCGGAAAACAGCACAATTACCGATATCGAAGGCAATCAATATATTGATTTCGCTGCCGGAATTGCCGTGCTGAATACCGGACACCGTCATCCTCGTATGGTGCAGGCAGTCGAGGCTCAGCTTCAGGCTTTTACTCACACGGCATACCAGATAGTCCCGTACGAGAGCTATGTTTCTCTGGCTGAGAAAATCAATGCAGTTGCGCCTGTTGATGGGCCGCGTAAAACCACATTCTTTACTACCGGAGCAGAGGCGGTAGAAAACGCGGTTAAAATTGCCCGCGCACACACAGGTCGGCCGGGTGTTATCGCCTTTGGCGGCGGTTTTCACGGACGCACATACATGACCATGGCACTTACCGGTAAGGTCGCGCCGTATAAAAAAGGATTCGGTCCGTTCCCTGGATCTGTTTACCATGCGCCTTATCCTTCTGAACTACAGGGTATTTCCACCGCAGATTCGGTTAAAGCAATTGAGCGGCTGTTTAAAGCTGACATTGACCCCAGCCAGGTGGCGGCGATTATTTTCGAACCCGTGCAGGGCGAAGGGGGATTTGTTGTAGCTCCGCCTGAATTTGTCGCGTCTATCCGTCGCATCTGTGATGAGCACGGCATTGTGATGATTGCCGATGAGGTGCAAAGTGGTTTTGCCCGTACGGGTGAGTTGTTCGCTATGGATCACTACGATCATAAAGCTGACCTGATGACCATGGCGAAAAGTCTTGCTGGTGGTATGCCGCTGTCAGGTGTGGTCGGTAAGGCCGAGATTATGGACGCACCAGCGCCGGGTGGTTTGGGCGGCACTTATGCCGGAAACCCGTTGGCTGTGGCAGCGGCCCACGCGGTGCTTGATATTATTCATGATGAACAACTGTGCCAGCGTGCAGAAGCACTTGGTGAGCAACTGCGTGCGGCCCTGAACGATGCTCGTGCAGGGTGTCCGGAGTTGGCCGAAGTACGCGGATTAGGCTCAATGATTGCTGCTGAATTTTGTGATGCAACAACGAAGGAGCCAAGCGCTGCCGTCGCGCAACGCGTGCAGAAGAAAGCGCTTGAGCAGGGGTTACTGCTGTTAACCTGCGGTCAATACGGCAACGTGATCCGCTTCCTCTATCCGCTGACTATTCCGCAAGATCAGTTCGCCAAAGCGTTAGATATCATCAAAATGGTCATTAAATCGTAATATCTGACGCGCAGTACGCACGCAGGCCGACGGTAGTGATTGCCGTCGGCTTTTCTTTTATCGCCGTAAAGTCCAGCGTGACGTAACACGATCCTGCCTGTTTCACGTCATAAATTGATCTTCATCTTTTGAATGGCTCGATTTATAGATAATGGGTTGCCAGTCACATCGTTATATAATTTAATGCATATCGTTTTTCCCTTTCCAGATGGTATCTATGTTAACTCTTCGTTCTTTTGTGCTGGTTTGTGCCAGCCTGTTGTTTGCGTTTTCCGCGCAGGCAGACCGCAGTGTCACCGATCAGCTAGGCCGTCAGGTCACGTTACCAGACCACGTCGATAAGGTGGTTGTGCTGCAACACCAGACGCTGAATATTCTGGTTCAGTTGGATGCTCAACAGTCAATTGTTGGTGTCATGTCGAGCTGGAAAAAACAGCTTGGCCCTGAGTTTGCCCGCTTTATGCCAACGATTACCTCATTGCCAACGCCTGGCGATCTCACCAGCGTGAATATTGAAAGTTTGCTGGCGATTCATCCGCAGGTGGTGTTCGTTGCCAACTATGCGCCAGCGGAGATGATCCAGCAGATCCAGAATGCCGGTATTCCGGTGGTGGCTATCTCGTTACGCCAGGATATTGACGGGCAGCAGAACAAAATGAACCCGACAATGGCCGACGAGGAACAGGTCTATAACGAAGGGTTAAAGCAGGGCATTCGGCTGATTGCCGATGTGGTTGGGCGCAAATCCCAGGCTGAATCGCTGATTAACTACGTTTTTGCGGCGAGGGAAAAATTTAATGCACCGGTCGCTAATATTCCTGAAGCGCAAAAAGTCCGTATCTATATGGCTAACCCCGATCTCATGACCTATGGTTCCGGAAAGTACACCGGGCTGATGATGCAGCACGCTGGCGGGCTAAACGTTGCGGCTGCGAGTGTTAAAGGGGCGCGGCAGGTTTCGCTTGAGCAGGTATTACAGTGGAACCCGCAGGTTATTTTTGTTCAGGATCGCTATCCGCAGGTGGTGGCTGAGATCCAAAACGATCCCAACTGGCAGGGAATTGATGCGGTGAAAAACCATCGTGTCTGGCTGATGCCTGAATACGCTAAAGCCTGGGGATATCCGATGCCGGAAGCACTGGCGATTGGTGAGTTATGGATGGCAAAAAAACTCTACCCGGATGCCTATAAAAACGTGAATGTTGATGCGCAGGCGCAGGAGTACTACCAACGTTTTTATCGTGTGAACTGGCAGCCTGATGCTGGTAAGTAAGCGCATTTTATCCTGGCAACCGATCCTCATAACGGCTGTGCTGTTGCTGGGAGTGGGCTCGCTGTGTCTTGGACATTATCCATTGTCATTGGGCGATGTGTTTTATCAGCTTAGCCATTATTCCGACACTCAGGGCATTGCAAATCAGGTCATCTGGACTGTCAGACTTCCGCGTATTCTGATGGCATTGTTAGCGGGGGGAGCCCTTGGGCTGTGTGGCGCCACCTTGCAAGGGGTGTTTCATAACCCGTTGGTTGACCCACATATTATTGGGGTAACTTCCGGTTCAGCTTTTGGCGGCACGCTGGCTATTCTGCTCGGGCTGGATCCGTGGCTGATGATGGGTTCAACGTTCTTCTTCGGTCTGGCAGCCTTAATCCTGGTGTACGCCATTGCCGCGCTCCAGGGACTGGAGAATACGCTTGTTCTGATCCTGTCAGGTATCATTTTGAGTGGTTTTTTTGCGGCACTGGTGAGTCTGATTCAATATCAGGCCGATACCGAAGAAACATTGCCTAATATTGTGTTCTGGCTACTGGGTAGTTTTGCGACGGCCAACTGGCATAAAGTGCTGATGCTGACCGTTCCGGTCAGTATCGCGGCGACAATTTTGTACCAGTTGCGCTGGCGGATAAACCTGTTATCACTCAATGATAAAGACGCTAAAGCGCTCGGCGTGGCGGTGATTCCTCTGCGACGCAGTGTGCTGGTCTGCTGCGCGTTTTTAGTCGCGGCGCAGGTATCTGTCAGCGGCAGCATTGCCTGGGTTGGGCTGGTTATTCCGCATCTGGCGCGACTGCTGGTGGGTGTCGATCATCGTCGATTACTTCCCTGTGCCTTCTGGGTGGGGGGCGGTTTTATGATTGTGGTAGATGATATTGCGCGTACCTTGATGTCGGCGGAAATACCTCTGGGGATCATAACCGCATTGCTCGGTGCGCCGCTATTTGCCTTTTTGTTAATTCAGTCCAGTCGTCGGGGAAAACGATGAAATCTGCGGCTCTGTATGTTGATCAACTGGCATATGGTTACCAAACGCCGTTATTTGAGCCACTCACATTTCGTTGTGAGAAAGGTGATATATGGGCCGTACTGGGGCGTAATGGGTTGGGGAAAAGCACTCTGCTGGACACGTTAACCGGTACGTTGCCTGCGCTTGGTGGAAGTATAGAAAGTGAAGGTGGAATCGGGATTGTCGCTCAGCATTCCCATCTACCATTTCCCTATACGGTGAGTGATGTCGTGCTTATGGGGCGAGCACAACATGTGAAGCTGTTTGCCCAACCCCGTCATCAGGACAAGCAACGGGCGGCTGAGGCGCTGGAACAGTTAAACATTGCGCATCTTGCTGCGTGTTCGTTTAGCTCGCTCTCCGGTGGGCAGCAACAGCTGGTGATGATCGCCAGGGCACTGGTAACCGATTGCCAGACGTTGTTGCTTGATGAACCCTGTTCTGCACTGGATTTAGCCAATCAGCAGGTAGTGTTGCAACTCATCAGCGATCTGGCCCATCGACAAGGATGCAGTATTCTCTTTTCCACTCACGATCCGCTGCATGCACTGCAAATAGCAACCCATACGCTGTTGCTGTTACCGCAGGGGAAATGGCTTGCCGGTCCTACAGACAGCGTTGTGACGGAAGATAATCTGTACAGGGCTTATGGATTGCCGCTGCGAAAATTCAGCCTGGAAAATCATCCGACGCCGTTTATTGCGCCCCTGTTTGCGATCCATCGCTAAGGGGTAAAAATCCGGCGGCGGTTAAAAATTCCTGACCGCCGCTGGTGAGAATAAATTCAACCAACGCCATGACCTCCTTAGACGCGTCGAGAATGGCAAGCTGATATTCGCACTGAACGTTGTGTTCTGGCGGGATTGCAACACAACGGACATCGGGCTGCCCACACAGCGTTTTCGCATAGTGCGCGTAACCAATGAACAGATCGGCAAGTCCCTGACGAATAACCCATGCGCTGGCCAGTTCGCCTTTTGGCACGTTGAGACTGTCGCGACCTCCAACCAGCGCAGTGGCGCGTTCGCGCAGTTGTTGCCCAAGACCCGCTTCAAGCAAATCCAGCTTCTCGAAAAAGGCCCAGGTATAATCGCCACAGGGATCGCATCCGGGGGTTGATGTACCGATACGCAGGGTGGGGTCACGCAGCAAATCCAGCCATTCGCCGGGACGAGCGGTGGTAAGACTCAGTTGATTACGGCTAAACGTCTGTACGGATACGGCTTTACGACTGGACAGTAACTGTTGGGGATGTGCTCGATTTGCCGAAGCAAAAAGTGCGCACGGTTCACCGGCCTCAATTCGCTCCCGCAATAAACCTGCCGGGCCATATTCAACAGTGAAATCTATTCCGCTCAGGCGGGTGAAATGGCTTATCAGCGGGGTTAATGCCGGCCGTAAACTGCCAGCAGCAAAGAGGGGAACAGAAGCGGACATAAGATCAGATCTCTGTGATAAAGAAGATGGTGGAGACAACTATACCTGCTTACCACCTCGCGATAATGCTTCTTTTGATGGTAATAGCAGTGTGTTTTAGTCATGTCTCATAGAACGGCAAACGTCGACGAAAACGGACTGCCGGTTGCACAATAGCTTTCGCAATACAGTCGCCTATTTCCGCGCAGGCAGTAAGACCTTGTACGAACGGTTGATCGTGCATCAGCCAGGGAATGGCGGCAAGTGCAATACGACCACGAACAATATCCGGTGCCTGCAAGGTGTAGTCTTCACCGACATCTGGTAATTCCTCGCCTGTGGACTGAAGCTGTTTTCGTAACGTCGGAAATGGCAGATCTTTTGTTTTTAGTGGTTTTTGTCCTCTGGCGTCGATAAACACGTCAAATTTATACGCCTTATCGTTAGCGGAGATTACGGTTGCTGTACCTTGCTGCTCCAACTGGTAATCCGGGCCGAGGGCGAGAATACTCACTATCCCGGCTTCACGCAGTGCCAGTAATCTGCGAATTGACTGTGAGGGGATGGCGGCATAATTATCGATAAAGACGCGCGCAAGTCCGTTGTTGAAGCGTTTTCTGTCCTTCTCATTGAGTGAGGGAACAATCTCCTGCACGGCCTCATGCAAGCGAAGAATAGTGTAGCGCCAGGCGACAGTTCGTCGGTCACGCTTATTACGCTCAACTTCTTCAAGGTTAGTTTCGGCCCACTGAAAAGGGTCGTGTTTTTTGCGTGCGGCAAACCAGGCCTGCGTAAAACTGTCCGCATTGAGCGATGACAGAGCGATCTGTTGGCTCCATACAGGGTCAGTATGTCCAATTTCTTTTACTATCAGCGCAAAGACCCGGTCGAGCAGGCCTTCTGAGCCGTCGGCTATCTGTTTTTCCAGTGCTTCCCCGGTAACAAAACACAGCGGTTCATAGGGGATAGGGCAGTAAAAATCGGCTTCCGGTAAAATGCCAGAGCGGGACATGAGTGCAATGTGCAGATCCCGACTTTTGTCATCTTTTTCGAAGCGAATATGCTGCCCGTTATCGGACACAAATCTGCCATGCTGCGCCACGACAGCCATTGCCGCATCAAGAGCGCTCAAAGACGTGCCCATTATCCCTATCTGGCATGCCGGGATTTCTGCATCCATCAGACCGGTCCACGGGCTGGGAAAAAAGGTGCGAGTTAGCGCCTCCTCATCAGGCCAAACGTGCCCCGTTGCTATGACGGCGAGGTCAAATAGTTCAGGTGCAGCCTGCTCAGTGCAAACAACAATGCCCTCCGCTGTTGCCTGGATGTCGTTTACCAGGCAGGATTCATTCACTTTGATATTAAACCCCTGTCTTTCCGCCAGGCTGACAAGTTGTAAAAACTGGTCACGGAAATATTCACCAAGAAGAATGCGCGGCAGAAACTGGCGGACGTGCAGTGAGCCATGTTCAACGCCATAACGCGCTAAATGTGCTTCACTTTGCTGGCGTAACCAGTCGATATAGGGCGAGATAATGGGGGGAATTTCAATGCTGGCGATATTTGCCAGCATCATCCTTGAATTTTCTTCGTCGCTGTAGGGCATACCAACCCCGGCTTCTTTGGCTTGTTCATAGAGGGTAATTGACAGCGGTGTTTGATGCTTAAGCAGCGCGAATAACGTATAAATACCAGTAGGTCCCGCACCAACGATTGCTATCTTTTTCATCATTCTCCGCCTGTTTTTATTTAAACCTTTCGAATAATGCTGTTTGCTATGCCTGTGTTGAATCAGTGACATAGAATTACAGTTAATCGGTTATACGTTTACTCGACAATCACCTTAGCTCTGGCTTTTGACAGCAGAATTTTGACCAGTCCGGTGAAGGTTACCGGTTTGTAGAAATAGTAGCCCTGCAGGAAGGTAATGTTATTTTGGTTCAGGTAGTCGAGTTGCTCTTTCGTTTCGACCCCTTCGGCGACAATGCTTAACGACAGTTTACGAGCCAGATCCAGCACACAATCCAAAATGCGGGTTGAATCCGGATCGGCATTTACTCTACCAACGAAACTCTGGTCAATTTTAATATAATCAATATGCAGATCATGAAGATAAGAAAGTCCTGAATAGCCGGTGCCGAAATCATCCAGGGCAATTACGAAACCATTTTCGTGCAAGACATTAAGTCGCTGAACGAGGTGTTCATCCACATGTAAGGGTTCACGTTCGGTTACTTCAATAACCAGATGTAAATCATTTCGTCTGAAACTGTCCCTGTATTTCAGACACTCCTCAACAAATGTGGGGGAGGTGATATGGGATGCACTAAAGTTAATCCCGACATGAAATCCCTCGGGCAACTTACTGGCAATGACATTCATCTGCGTCACGACCTGTGTCATCAGACTTTGAGTCAGGGGAATTATCAGACCGGATTTTTCGGCAACTGGAATGAATGACGCCGGGGAGATATATCCGGCTCTCGGGTGTTTCCATCTGGCTAATACTTCAACACCGCGCAGCGTCAACGTTTTGCCGTTAACGATCGGTTGATAAAAAGGTACGATCTCTCCGTTGCTGATTGCCTTGCGTAACGTCTCTTCAGGCGTCGCATTCTTGTTCAAATATTTTTCCAGTGCGTAAGCCGCGATACCGGATATCAGCAGGATGAATATCAGTATGCCTGAACCTTTAGTGACCAGTCTGGCTAAGCTGAACAGCGGCGGTTGATTGTAAATTATACTGTAATGATATTTAGCCGAGTCAATTCGCCCGGTTAGTGGCGTATTTGCGTCTATTGTTGCCACATCTCCCGACAGGCCGATGGTGTTATTTCCCACGAGTAGTGAATACGCAACCCTCTTCAACGGAACATTCAGCGCTCCGCGGATATGCTGATCGCTGATGGTGACCAGAATACGGCTCGTTGCAAAAAGTGTCTGGTATAGCAGTACCGGCAGGCCGTTGACGGTGTTTTTGGCGGGTGCCAGCAGTAAGTTTGTTTCAGGCACAACGGGAATATGGGTCAATAACACGCGATTACCCGGCAGCGATGAACACCATACTGCCCCATTTTTGATGATAAGAATGGTCCGCAGGTGAGGCTTCAGAGCAGCTTCTGTGCCGAGCTGATATTGTTCTTCCAGATCGCAACCCTTCACGACGATGTCCTTAGCCGTTTTGGTCGCCAGAGTAGCCTCATCGAGTATATTGTTTATGTTGTTTTCTGCATATTTAGCGCCAGCAAGGCTATCGGCCCTTGATGAATACCAGAGCTGAATATTCAGGACAGAAACGCCGAAAACAAAAAGACACGCTGCGAGTGTTAGAGGAAGCAGTATGCTGCGCATTGTCGTGTCCTCGGCCAAAAGACGTAATCTCTGGGGATGAGTGGTTCGCTTAACTGACGAGTAGGCAAAGCATGGTAGACAGAATAAAAAATATCCATAACCCCATCGACATTTCTACTCTATTTCTTATCGTTTGAGTTATGTATCACGCGGCCATCGTGCCGGATTGACAGCGCCACGCTGTGTTGTACCTATCCGCAGGCCACGAGGGATGGATTGATGCTATACTTGAGCTCATTTCTTGGAGGTACAACAAGGAGTTAGCCATTTTGTCGAGACAAAAATATATTAGTGCGATTATCTTGACTGTGGTTTGTACCACCTTAGTGTTCATCGCGCTGGCCGTGCATGAAGCGCGAAATTTACAGAATTATATGGGATATGTCGCTGAAAATGGCAAATCGGCACTATTCCATGAAGAGTCAATTAATCAGAATATCGCCAGTCGGCTTTCGCGGGAATTCTATTCCAGAACATCCTCCGATAACCTTACCGATAGTGAACTGGCAGAGATCTGTCGACATGTAGAAAACGAGGGCAACATCTACGGGTTTAACCTTCTGTCTAAAACTATGAAAAACCTTGAAGGGACCTTACAGACTCAGAATAAAACGTGTACAGAGTGGGGGCGTGATATTGGCGCGATGTCCATAATTCAAAGTCCAGGGAGTACGGTCTCACAAAAGTACAGTTTTTCAAACTATACCGGCTATGCTTTCAGGAATATCAGATACTACATAGATCTTTCACATAACTATATTTACATCAATAAACTGGTTAATACCCGTGACTATACCTTTAGTAACTGGTTAGTTAATAATGGTCGCAGCATTAATATCGCGCGTAGCGCACATACTATTACCATCGATGAGAACGCTCTGGATGACCTGATACGAGGGGAAAGCATTGTGTCTCATATTTACCAGGATGGTTATACTCAAAATAATATTATCAGCATGCTTACTCCAGTGTTCCTGGGAGATAAAGTGAAAGGCATTCTGATTACAGATATCAATATTAACGATCTTATCGTTTCATTCGAAACAGTTGACCGGCCGTTGCTATGGAAATTCCTGTCTCTGTATGTTACGGATAATGCAACCGGTGCGAATATTATTTTTCATAACCCGGATCTCAAATCTTTTGGTTTGATCAGTTACCAGGACAAAATCACCCAGTATTACACTCTCCATGTCAAACTGGATGCTATCTACGTCATCATCGCTAATCTGTGGCTATTTATTTTGTATGTTCTGGGGACCTGGACATTATGCCGATATGCGCATAAGCAGTTAATCAGACAGGAATCGCTTTCGCGGGATAACGTGACGGATGTGATGACTGGCCTGTATAACAGAAAAGTTATTACACCTGAACTTGAGCAAAAAATACGCGCGCTCGTTGATCGCAACATCCCTGTCACGATCATCGCGATTGACAGCGATGGACTCAAAAAAATAAATGATACGCTTGGCCACCATATGGGTGATAAAGCGATACAGGCACTGGGTTTGGCGCTGGGAAATACTATTCGTAAAAGTGATTATGGCATACGGCTGGGGGGGGATGAGTTCTGCCTGGTTCTTATCGATTATTCACTGAATAAGTCGCGTGATGTTATCGATCGCGTGCAGGAACAATTGCTCACTATTGATCGCGATAAACTGGTGGCGTTCTCCTGGGGAGCGCACCAGATGCAGCCAGGCGATACGCTTGAAGTTGCAATGTTGAAAGCGGACGAATTACTGTATCAACACAAACGTAGCAAATATGCGGAACGCCGATAGTGATGGGTGATAAATACCGTTTTCGTAGGCTGTGTAAAGGGCAAGGAAGCGACTGATTTCGACGTGATAACTCACCATAATCGCTTCTCTTTTTTATCGTAAAGTAGTGCTAACGCTACTAATTTGCAGGTTTTTTATGGCTATTATTTCCCCTAAATATCAACGTGCATACCAGCGAGAATACGAAAAAGAGGCTGTAAAAAATGCCCTTGTCTGGATGAGCATGAATGACTATTTAGCTGAGTGCCTTGCTATTCATGATGAGTGCCACGAAGGTTATTCCCTTCATGAGCAGGTAAGTTCATGGCTTTTTATGCTTCGCATGAAAGGTAAGCCAGAGTTATTGGGGTACAAAACCGCGATACAGTCAAAGGACATGGAACTTCTACATTCAGCCCTGCGTCAGTCTGCCATGGTCAGGCACGTGACGTTGGGTGTGGATTCCGGATGCGATCACTGCATCAATATATGGACGACCCTGGATATTCTTGCCGCCGGCATGTTTTATCGTGTGTCACTTCTTTTACCTGAAAAGTGTGGTCTGAGTGACAATGGTCATCCTGTTACAATAGCGATTACCAATTTAGTTATGGCTTTATGGTACAAACGTACTGACTTTGAAACAGATGCAAGGGAAGGCGCAAAAAGGGTACTTGCGACTAAGCAGGCCACTCACGATCTCCTGGCTATTCGATACCTGATTGCACTTCTTGATGGAAACGTTGCCGAAGCGGGAACACTACTCGATCTATATTGTAAAAGTGTTCCACAAGTAAGGGAGTTTGGTGTCACTAAGCTCAATAAAATGTTCTGGCCATATGCACATGGGTTGTACAATCTTGCTTTTATTGTTTTAGGTCACGATAAAGCCAGCGCAATACCAAAACCAGAGTCGGATTGTTTCCTGAACGAATTGTCCGAGTGGCAACTCACCCATAATTATTGCTCCGGCTCGCTGTTTTTTGAATATCCGCAGCCAGTTGGAATAATTAACTCAATTATCTCGTGTACGCCTCCAGAATGTTTTTTACATCAACCCGATCGGGATACAAGTAAAAATTATAAAGAAAAAAGATATCTGCATGCAGAGCATTTTGAACAACAGGTAATTAAAACAGTTCTGGATAACATGACAAATAAGTCCAGCATCGAGATATAACGGTCACTACAGGAGAACCTACAGGGGTTGATTTGTTGTAGTATTGTCGTGTTTTTTGCGGCGCATGTTTTAATGTTGACTTGTTTATAATTTAACTTTCAATTAATCAAATGCCCATTAATGGACATTTGTCGCGCTCCCTATCTGTTTCACAGGTAAGTATAATATTTTTATGCACGGCATCCTTCAAGCTGCCTCGGCGTTGGCTACGTTCGTTCGCCCGAATCACTTACCAGAGTGAGCTCATCGGGATTCACTCACTTGCCGCCTTGATGCAACTTGAATGATTTTTTGTATATACCCATCATACTTAAACCGCTTAGGTGTTGGCTGCCTTCCTGCAATTCAAGTTATTTAGGGTGTGGCTATTTAATATATTTATTTTTTATAAAAATAATGATGTTCTCCAGGAGAGAAAGCTGTGAGTAATTTACTCGGTGTGATTAAAACGATAGTTGGCCAGGTTTATGTCATGGAAGCGGATGGCTCGCAGCGCCTCCTGAAAGAAGGTGACAGAATTTACAGCGGTGAAGAGGTTATTACCGGCAGCAACGGTGCGGTTAGCGTAGCGCTGTCTGATGGCCGAATCCTGGATCTTGGACGAAACAGTCAATGGGGCGAGAATGGCCTGCACACCGTAAACTCCGATGATCATAACAATCAGGATGTTGCATCGTTACAGAATGCGATTGCATCAGGTGAAGACCCGACTAAATCATTTGAAGCGCCTGCCGCCGGTAATGAACCTCCAGTACAGATTGAAGGTGGCGGCGGTGGACATACTCTGGTGCAACTGGAGCTTACCGGGCAGATAGTGAACCCGACGGCTGGTTTCAAAACGCGGGGGATCGGTGAGCCAGAATGGGAGCGTAGATTACCTGATAGCGGCGTCGCAGCAAGCGATTCAGCTGGTGCCCTCCATGTTCTTCCTCCCGTGGTTCACATTGATGATTTTGCGGGTAACGATGGCTACGTAAGTAAAAATGAAATAAATCATGCCAGCGTTAGCGGTACCAGCAACCAAAATCATGTCACGCTCATTTTCACTGATAGCCAGAAAAACACATTAATCATCGATGTAGCTGTGACTGACGGTCACTGGGCAGCACGGCCTGATTTAAGCCAAATGGTTGAAGGGCGTATTACCGTAGAGGCAACGGCTACAGACGTTTCGGGCCGTACTGCGCAAAGTACCTCTGTCGCAGTTATTGACACCATCGCTTTGCATGACAGCATCACCATAGACAGTGTTACGCCAGATAACGTTATCAATATCGCGGAGTCCCATAATCGGCAGACGCTAATTCACGGTATTGTTGCGGGTGATGCAAAGATTGGCGATAAAGTCATTTTATTGGTAGACGGGCAGACCTATACCAACACTGTTATCGATTTGGGTAATGGTAAGCTGGGTTATCAAATCAACGTCTCCACTCAGGGATTGCTCTCCGATCCCCATGTTCAAGCCACTGTGACGTCGACGGATGCTGCAGGTAATACATCGCAAGCCTCAACCCGCCATCATGTTGATATCGATCTGGATATTCATAACACCGTCACGATTGGTACTGTTGCTGACGATAACATCGTCAATTCAAATGAAGCCCGCATGCCCGTTATGATTACTGGTTTCGTCGGTGGCGATGCCAAAGCGGGGGATCAGGTGACGGTGACTGTTGGGGGGCATGATACCCATGGGGTTGTCGTCAGTGATAACGGTCAGTTGCGTTACGAGGTTGTTGTCCCGACAAACCGGCTTCGCGAAGGTGAAAACGATGTCCTGGTCCAGGTTATCAGTCATGATGCTGCTGGTAATGAAGCTATTGCTACTGAGCACAAAATTGTCACCCTCGACAGGTTTGCCCACAACGAGCTAAGCATTAACACCGTTGCTGGCGAAGATGTGGTAAACGCGATGGAAAACCGTATGCCAACGTTTATCAGTGGTGTTGTGACCGGAGATTCTCAGGCCGGAGACCCTGTGGTGGTCAGTGTTAACGGATTACCGTTTTACGGTACGGTGAGTGATGAAAACGGCACACTGCGATACAACGTCGCTGTACCGAACGGTACGTTAAACGAAGGTCGTAATGATGTAGAGGTGATGGTTTCCGGCGTTGATTCATCTGGCAACTCGTCGATTTCAGTAGTGTACAAGACAATCACGCTTGATACGCAGGCTGATAATTCTCTGACCATCGGAACCGTGGCTGGCGACAACACAGTAAATGCCATCGAAAATCGTATGCCGACAGTCATTAGCGGAGATGTCGCTGGTGATGCGCAGTCAGGGGACCGTGTGATAGTCACGGTTAACGGAATGACGTTTTACGGCAAGGTGTTGGATGACAACGGTCATCTACGTTATGCCGTCCCTGTACCAGGCCATGCGCTGGGTGAGGGCCACAATAACGTGCAGGTCATGGTGGTGAGCCATGATATGGCGGGCAACGAAGCGATAGCTGTCGAGCACAAAAATGTGACGCTGGATACTTACGCCTTTAACACCGTGGATATCAGAACGGTCTCGGGCGATAACGTAGTGAATGCGGCGGAATCGCAGCATGACACTTATGTTACCGGTGTAGTGAGCGGGAAGGATGCCAGAGCGGGCGACAGGGTTGTGGTGCATGTAAACGGAAAGGACTTCGTGGGCGAAGCGTTTGCCCATGCTGGAGGCCAGTTACAGTATAAAATCGCAGTAACGCCGGGCGTACTTCTGGACGGTGACAACGACGTCCAGGTTAAGGTGACCAGTCACGATAAAGCAGGCAACGAAGCGATCGCAGTAGCGCACCATAATGTGGTGCTGGACACCCATGCCGATGCCACGATAAGCGTGGATGCAGTGACAAAAGATAATGTACTGAACCACGATGAGCTGGATGCGAAGCAATGGGTTCATGGCAGCGTAGGCGGGGATGCTCGTCCGGGAGATCGAGTTGATATTGATATCCGTGGGCAGCATTTCACCGGAGACGTTATCGTCCTGAACGACGGTTCGCTGGGTTACCGCATCCCGGTGGATGCCGGCGCATTGGGTAATAACGGCGGTGAAGTAAATGCCGATTTGAGGTTCACTGTCAGCGTCACCGCCCATGATAAAGCCGGTAACGTTGTCACTCAGACGACAGAGCACACGGTCCATCTTGATAACCATGCCGAAAATGCTGTGGTTATCAGAACGGTCTCGGGCGATAACGTAGTGAACGCTGCGGAATCACAGCATGACACCTTTATTACTGGCGTAGTGAGCGGGAAGGATGCCAGAGCGGGTGATCGGATTGTGGTGCAGGTACAGGGGCAGAGCTTTGCCGGTCGGGTCGTTGAAGATGGCCACGGGCAACTGCATTATAAAGTCGCGATTTCGCCGGGTCTCCTTCAGGAAGGTGACAACGACGTCCTGGTCAACGTGATCAGTCATGACAAGGTGGGCAACGAAGCGATTGCGCTGGCGCATCAAAACGTCGTGCTGGACACCCATGCGGATGCTTCCGTCAGCGTTGATCGCGTGACGAAAGATAACACACTAAGCCACGCAGAAATGAACGCGCAAAAGCAGATAATTAGCGGAACAGTCGGTGGGGATGCTCGTCGCGGCGATGTCGTGACTCTGGATATTAACGGGCATAAATTCATCGATAACGTTGTCGATCTCGGTGATGGAACGCTGGGATATAAAATCTCTGTGGATCCTGCGGTATTTGGTGATAATCACGCCATGATTGACGGAGATATTAAATTCACCGCCTCGGTCACCTCTCATGACGCCGCTCACAATGAAGTCACCGTCATTACCGAACATACGGTTCATATTGATAACTTCGCGTCTAACGAGGTGCATATTGGCACGGTTGCGGGCGATAACATCATTAATATGAATGAATCTCGTCTGCCAACCTTGATCAGTGGCAATGTCGGTGGTGACGCTCAGGCAGGCGATCCGGTCGTTATTACTGTGAATGGCCGGGATTATGCTGGTGAAGTGGCGGGTGTTGCCGGTCATCTGTATTACAGCGTGCCTGTACCGACCAGTGTGCTGCACGAAGGCAAGAATAATGTGAAGGTCATGTTGACCAGTCATGACCACCTGGGAAACGAAGCGGTTGCTTATGAGCATAGGGTCATTACCGTTGATCGTCATGCGCATAATGAGGTGACGATCGGTATCGTGGCGGGAGATGATACCGTCAACGCCCATGAGTCTGCGGAAATTAGCGGCACTGTTCGTGGTGATGCACAAGCAGGCGATCCTGTCGTGATCAGCGTAAATGGCAACAGTTATACAGGCTTAGTTTCAGAGGTAAATGGCCATCTCGGCTATCATGTCACCGTGCCGCATAGCGCGCTTGTTGAAGGCAAAAACGATGTGCAGGTGATGGTTACTGGCGTCGATAACGCCGGGAACACGGCTATTGCCGTTGAGCATAAAACTATCATTCTGGATAGCCATGCCAACAACGCGCTGAACATTGATACGGTGGATGGGGATAACATCGTGAATGCCAGCGAGTCCCGTATGCCGATGATTATCAGTGGCAAAGTCAGTGGCGATGTACATGCGGGCGATCCTGTTGTTGTGAGCGTCAACGGCCATACTGTTAATGGCGTAGTGGTGGTCGATAACGGACATCTGCGTTATGAGGTTGCGGTGCCAACACATTACCTCCGTGAAGGTAAAAATGATGTGCAGGTGACGGTAACGGGTAATGATGATGCAGGAAACACGGCGAGTTCAGTTGAGCATCACCAGGTCACTCTTGACAGACAGGCCCACGCCACAATTTCCATTGGTGCAGTGACGAATGACAACGTACTTAACTACAGTGAACTGGAGACACCCAAACAAACTCTCACTGGCATTGTGGGGGGCGATGCGAAGGTGGGTGATGATGTCGTGCTCAAGATTAACGGATATCACTATTCCGGGCATGTCGTGGAGTTACCTGACCATCAACTGGGCTACAGTATTGCGGTTGATTCCTACGCATTCAGCGATAATCGCGGACATATCGATTCGGACGTTAAAGTTACCGCGACGGTAACTTCGTTTGATCACGTGCAAAACGAAGTCATCCAGACCACCGAACACATTGTCCATATTGATAACCACGCGGATGTGAGTATCACTGTTGATCCAGTGACGGGTGATGACATCATCAACCATTCAGAGTCGAGAGAGCATTTCACTAAAGTATCCGGAACTGTGAGTGGGGAAGATGTCCATGCGGGCGACAAAGTTGTCGTCACGGTGAACGGGCGAAACTATGAGACGGTTGTGGCGTCGCTTGCACATCAGAATGGGACGCTGGGTTACAATGTCGATGTGCTGACAAGAGACATGCTTGCCGATCCACATCATACGATAACAGCGCATATTACGGGTCAGGATGCGGCTGGTAACAGACAGCTCGTGGAGGCGTCGAAAGAATTAGTGGTCGATCTGAATGCGGAGGCGACGATTACCATCGACCCGGTGACCGCTAATCATGACAATATGATCAACGCCGCAGAGTCGGGACATGAGTTCACAACCATTACCGGGACGGTAAGTGGCGACGCGAAAGAAGGCGATTTGGTGACTCTGCATGTTAATGGCCTTGATTTAACCGGTCGTGTGGACGCTAACCTTCATTACAGTATTGATGTCAGCACCTACGATTTGATGAGTGATCCGCACCTCAGAGCCTCGATTTCTGTCACTGATAACGCCAATAACACGGCCCTCATTGAAGCTAAGCAGGATATTGTTGTCGATACACATGTTGATGCCACCATTACGGTGGATCCTGTGACAGCAGATAACACGCTAAACGATGAAGAGCTTAATCACCGCTTTACCCTGGTAACCGGCAATGTAACCGGCGAAATGCACGTCGGTGATCCGCTGACATTGACAGTGAATAACCATGTTTATCACGGGACAGTGGAAGACCTGGGGAATAACCAGATGGGCTACCGTATCGCGGTGGAAACCACGGATATTCATTCTGGCGATCATAAAATATACGCCAGTATCGGCGTGACAGATGCAGCGCAAAATAGTGCAGTGGTAGCGGCTGAACACCTTGTTGGCATTGATGATCACGCGGATGCTACGGTGACTATCAATATTATTTCAGGCGACGATGTCCTTAATCAGCTGGATCAATCGTCACCGACCACTGTCATTAATGGTTTGGTCACCGGAAATATTAACGCGGGAGAATTCGTGCATCTTACGGTGAATGGTCATACGTACGATGTTGAAGTGAAGCCTCAGGCATATCTTGATAACAAGCTGGGATATTCCTTTGCCGCCAGTACTGCAGATTTGCTTGCTGATCCGCATATTGTTGCAACGGTTAATGCCAGCGATGCAGCAGGCAATACCATAACAGCCGGGGCGACACACGATGTATCAAGGGATGATCGTGCTTATGCAACCATTACGATTGACTCTGTTACTGACGATAACGTCATTAACAATACCGAAGCGCATCAGGAATATACGACTGTCACTGGTCTTGTTAGTGGCGATGTCCATAGTGGCGATCGGGTTGAGTTAATTGTAAATGGACAGCATTATTTTGGCTGCGTTAGCGATCAAGGTGGTGGTCTTCACTACAGCATTGATGTCAGTACTGCAGATTTAATTTCAGGTGATAGTAAGCCCGTGATCCACGCTTCTGTAATGGGTTACGACGCAGCAGGTAATACCGTTCTGGCTGAGTCTGATCATACTATAAATATTGATACACGGGCTGATGCGGAAATAAAAGTGGGGTCATTAACACTTAACGGCTCCCGGGATTTTTGGGTCATTGAGGGAACGGTTGGTGGTGACGCAAAAGAAGGCGATGTGGTTAAAATCTTCGCCAACGGGAAAAACTATGAAACGGCGGTGCAGAAATATTCTGATGGTCATCTTGGATTTAACGGCGATCGCCTTATTGATGCTGCAACCGGCAACCCTGTTTATATTAACGCGCACGATTTAGATAATAATGCCGATGTCAGAGTAGAGATAACCAGCACCGATCCTTACGGTAATAGTGAAACGGCAAGCGCTCAGATACATGCTAATGTTCCGTGGCCAGCGACCAGCAATAATGGCAACACCACCACGCAACCTCATAACGACCAACCACATGCCGTTATCACCTTAAATCCGGTTGCAGGTAACGACATTATTAACCAGTCGGATTCGCAGTCACCGCACACGGTTATCCGCGGCACAGTCTCAGGCGATGTGAACCTGGGTGATGAGGTGACCTTACATATCGGAAAAGACAGCTATACCGGCTATGTTACTGAACGTCCTAACTTGCCGGGCGAGTACGGTTATGAGATTAGCGTTGATACGCAAAATCTCATTAATCATCCGGATATTACAGCGACAGTCACGGCCCATAATGATCATGGCAGCCAGATTGTTACTGTGTCTAAACCACTGATTATTGATACTGATGTCAGCGCCACAATTAAGCTCGATGATATAGCCGGTGACAATGTTATTAATAGTGTGGAATCCCGGTCTGGCACGACGACCGTTAGCGGTACCGTAACCGGTGACAATGTACATACGGGAAGCAACGTAACATTGACCGTTAACGGCCACCAAATTACGACGCAGGTGTTTGAAGATGCCAGTCATGTACTGAGATTCAGCAAAGAGATAAGCATTGACGACTTACGTCACGACCCTGTTATTGCCGCCAGCGTGACCGGCAACGACGATCATGGCAACGTAATGACGGTAACGGATGGTAAAACGATTGCCGTTGATACCGACGTTAAGGCGACGGTAACGATCAATAGTGTTACGGATGACAACGTCCTTAACCTGTCAGAAACAAAGAGTCCTGTCACACAAATAACCGGTACCGTGTCAGGCGATGTGAATCCTGGCGAATATGTCACGCTGACGGTTAATAACCACAAGTATCATGCCAAAATTGCGCCGGATATGGCTTTCAAAGCAGATATCAGGACTGTCGATCTGCTGGCCGAACACCGTATTGATGCGAAAGTGACCGGGAATGATACAGCGCAAAACTCGATTGATGCTTCGCGGACCGCACTATAGGTGTGGATACGACTGCCTCGGCAACTATCACCGTTAATACCGTTTCAGGTGACAATATCCTCAGCGCGAAAGATCTCAGTTCCCAGCAGACTGAAATTAGTGGTGTGGTTGGTGGTGACGCCCGGATCGGTGATGACGTGAAAATCATGCTCAATGGTCATCTGACTGTTGGCAAAGTCATCGAACTGCCTGGCATGAACGGACAGCCTGGCTACACGATGAAAGTCGATACGGCAGATTTAAAAGCAGAGCTGACGGCTGAATTAAAAGCCCATCCAACCGACACGCCAACGATTACAGTGACTGTTTCCGGCACAGACGATGCAGGAAATTCCTTTAGCCAGCGTGCCGTCAGAGCGGTGGCTATCGATGATCATGCTGATGTGGAGCTGCATATCAACAAAGTCTCAGATGACAATGTGCTTAATCTGGATGACAGCCAAAAACCGACGACGGAGATCAGCGGCACAGTTACTGGCGATGTGCATGCGGGTAATAACGTGATTGTGCATGTTAACGGCAATGATCTGAACGCGATAATTGAACATGGTCCGAGCGGTGAATTAACCTTTAAAGTACTGGTTAATACCTCTGAACTGCTTCAGAACCCGGAAATTACCTATACGGTCACAGGAGTTGATGCTGTTGGAAATACGGTAACCTTGTGCGAAGCCAATAAACTGATCATTGACCAACATGCGGAAAACAGTATTCACGTTAATACGATTGCGGGCGATGGCAAAGTTAATTTGTCTGAACTGATGTCAGGGAAGACGGCAATTATGGGGAGTGTGCAGGGTGATGTTCATGCTGGTGATACGGTAACGCTCGCCGTTAATGGTCATACTTATACTGGCATTATCGTTGAACATACTGACAAGCATCATAGTTCACTGACCTATGACATCCCCGTTGATAGTAATGTCCTCAACGAAGGTGAAAATAGCGTTACGGTTACCGTTAGCGGTAAGGATGCTGCTGGTAATACGGCAACCTCGACCACAACTCAGACTGTCATACTGGATACGCATGCTGATGCTTCCATCAGCATGGATCCCGTCGCGTCGGATAACATCATCAATGCGGCAGAATCTGGTCATATTTCTGTCAGCGGCGTGGTTGATGGTGATGCAAAGGATGGCGATATTGTCACGCTGTTGGTTAATGGTCACGCTGTTCAAACTAAAGTGGTCACCGTCGGCAATCACCTGGGCTATGACGTTGAAGTGAAGAAAGGGTGGTTGCATGAAGGAGACAATGATTTCACGGTGAGTGTGCGGGCAACAGATGGTGCGGGCAACAAAGTCACACCGGCCTGGCATCAGAACGTGGTGTTGGATACTCATGCTGATGCCACGATCATTGTGAATAAAGTGACGGGTGATAACCGTATCGATTGGCATGAAGCGCGCAACCCGTTCAATCACATTACGGGTTTTATAGACGGGGATGTACACAAAGGCGATCACGTTAGCGCGACGATTAACGGTAAACAATACGATGCAAGATTGCATGAAACTCATGGGCATCTGAGCTATGACATTCCGGTTCAGACCGACAGTCTTCTTAGCGGACACAACGACGTGATTGTTTCGGTGATGGCGCATGATGACCATGGCAATGTGACACGGCAATCACAGCATGTTGATGTGATAGTCGACGCCCCCATTCATCATGGAAAGCAGGAGTTTCATATTGCGGATAAAAACCATCATGCAGCACGGCACGACAGTGGATTAGGCAAGCTGTTTGATGATAATCATGATTCGTTTGCTTTCAATTTTCATCATGGTGAAGCAGGTCAACCCGATGAAAAAGGTCATAGCATCTTTACCGGTAAAGAAAGCGGCGAGCATGGGAAAGTGGATCTTAGCGATCTGGCGCATGAGTTACATGAAATCGCCGACATTACCCTGTTGATGAAAGTTGGCGAAACTCATCATGGGACAATTGCTGCAGCACCTGCAAATCCAGGACATGCCGGTGATACCTCACAGATTCCGTTAAGTGACTCGTATGTTACCTCTACGTATTCGCTGGATCATCTTATAGCCAAACCTGAAAATTACTCGCACTAATGGATCCCCACCGCTGCTGGTACAAGCGGTGGGGGCTTCATTTCAAGATGAATTTTCAGAGAGGGGCTTCTTTGAATATTGAAAACATATTCGATAAAAAGAATATGTTTTTGACTTTTCATCTACGCAGAGAGAAACTTACCCCATGGCAGGAGGTTATTATGTCGCAAATTTCATCCCTACAGTTGTTCAAAAACCTTTCTGACGAGACCCGTCTCGGTATCGTGCTATTACTCCGGGAGATGGGGGAGTTGTGCGTGTGCGATCTCTGTACGGCATTGGATCAGTCGCAGCCTAAGATTTCACGTCATCTGGCGATGTTGCGAGAAAGTGGATTACTGTTGGATCGCAAGCAGGGGAAGTGGGTTCATTACCGCTTATCTCCGCATATTCCTTCGTGGGCGGCGCAGGTTATCGAGCAGGCCTGGTTAAGCCAACAGGACGACGTACAAGCTATCGCCCGTAAGCTGGCATCGGCAAATTGCTCTGGTAACGGCAAAGCTGTTTGTATCTAAAAAATTTTCCTAAACATATATGTTTTTTCGAATGTGAGGTGTTGAAGATGAAAACGTTAACGGTGTTTGATCCGGCTATGTGTTGCAGTACCGGCGTTTGTGGAAGCGATGTCGATCAGGTTTTGGTCGATTTCTCTGCCGATGTGCAATGGCTGAAACAACGCGGGATTCAGGTTGAGCGCTACAACCTCGCGCAACAACCCATGAGTTTTGTACAGAACGCGAAAGCAAAAACATTCCTTGAGGTTTCAGGTGCTGAAGGACTTCCATTGCTATTACTGGATGGAGAAACGGTGATGGCAGGACGTTATCCAAAACGTGCTGAACTGGCTCGCTGGTTTGGCATTCCACTGGAGAAGGTGGGATTAGCACCGACAAGCTGCTGTGGTGGTAAGAGTTCCTGTTGTTGAGTATGTCAGGAGGACGTATGCGTTTCTTACAGAATATCCCGCCTTATCTGTTTTTTACTGGTAAGGGCGGAGTGGGTAAAACCTCCATTTCCTGCGCGACGGCTATCCGTCTGGCTGAGCAGGGCAAGCGAGTTTTGCTGGTTAGCACGGACCCCGCCTCGAATGTTGGTCAGGTATTCGATCAGACTATCGGCAACACCATTCTTCCCGTGAAGTCTGTGCCGGGATTGTCTGCTCTGGAGATCGATCCGCAGGCCGCCGCTCAGCAATACCGGGCCAGGATCGTCGATCCTATTAAAGGGCTTCTGCCTGATGATGTTGTTAACAGCATCAGTGAGCAGCTCTCGGGGGCATGCACGACGGAAATCGCGGCATTTGATGAGTTCACCGGCTTGCTGACTGATGCGGATCTGCTGACCCGCTTTGATCACATTATTTTTGATACCGCGCCGACAGGCCATACTATCCGCCTGCTGCAACTTCCCGGCGCCTGGAGCAGCTTTATTGAAAGTAATCCGGATGGTGCTTCCTGCCTGGGGCCAATGGCCGGGCTGGAAAAACAGCGCGAACAATATACTCATGCTGTTGAGGCGTTGTCCGATCCCGAGCGTACCCGGCTGGTACTGGTCGCACGATTGCAAAGTTCAACATTACGTGAAGTTTCACGTACTCATGAGGAACTCGCCGCGATTGGTCTTAATAACCAGTATCTGGTCATTAATGGCGTATTGCCAGAAACCGAAGCGGTAGGCGACACATTAGCCGCAGCTATATGGCAACGGGAGCAGCAGACTCTGGCAAATCTTCCCGCCGGTTTATCTGGCCTGCCGACAGACACCTTATTTCTTCAACCGGTGAACATGGTTGGCGTATCCGCGCTGAAAAATCTTTTCACTATGCGTGCTGAGGCTGCATCGATACCTGAACAGGTTAATCAGTACCAGCCTGAGAATTTGTCTCTCTCTGAGATGGTCAATGATATCGCCCGCAGTGAGCACGGTCTGGTTATGCTTATGGGGAAAGGTGGCGTCGGTAAAACAACGCTGGCGGCTGCTATAGCCGTCAGGCTTGCGGACATGGGATTTGATGTGCATCTCACGACATCAGATCCTGCCGCACATCTCAGCACAACCCTCAACGGCAGCATCAATAATCTGCAGGTCAGCAGGATCAACCCGCACGATGAAACCGAACGCTATCGCCAGCATGTTCTTGAGACAAAGGGCAGGAGTCTGGATGACGCCGGGAAGCGACTGCTGGAAGAAGATTTACGTTCTCCCTGCACTGAAGAGATTGCGGTATTCCAGGCATTTTCCCGTGTGATCCGCGAAGCAGCAAAGCGGTTTGTTGTCATGGATACGGCTCCTACAGGACATACGCTTTTACTTCTGGACGCTACAGGGGCTTATCACCGCGAGATTGCCCGGAAAATGGGGAATAAAGGACACTTTACAACGCCAATGATGCAGCTTCAGGACCCGGAGCGAACCAAAGTGCTACTGGTCACGTTGCCTGAAACGACTCCGGTGCTGGAGGCCGCAAATTTGCAGGCCGATCTTGAACGGGCGGGGATTCAGCCCTGGGGCTGGATTATCAACAACAGCCTCTCTATTGCAGACACGCGCTCGCCACTGCTGTGTCAACGTGCCCGGCAGGAGATACCGCAGATTGAGGCTGTCAAGCAACAACATGCTACGCGTATAGCACTGGTTCCATTACTTGCATCAGAACCTGGCGGCATCGAAAAACTCAGAGGTCTGGTGGGTTAATTGAAAGTATTTACAGGGCAACTCTGTCGCCCTGTCTGGAGGATTTATGTTACTGGCAGGCGCTATTTTTGTCCTGACCATTGTTTTGGTTATCTGGCAGCCGAAGGGATTAGGGATCGGCTGGAGCGCCACATTCGGCGCTGTACTCGCACTGATTTCTGGCGTTGTACAAATCGGTGATATTCCGGTGGTGTGGAATATCGTCTGGAACGCAACAGCGACATTTATTGCTGTTATTATTATCAGCCTGCTGCTCGATGAGTCCGGTTTTTTCGAATGGGCTGCACTGCACGTTTCTCGTTGGGGCCATGGTCGTGGTCGTTTGCTATTTACGTATATCGTTCTGCTTGGTGCGGCGGTCGCAGCGCTGTTTGCCAATGATGGCGCGGCGCTTATTTTAACGCCTATTGTTATCGCCATGCTGCTGGCTCTGGGGTTCAGTAAAAGCACTACACTGGCATTCGTTATGGCTGCCGGATTTATTGCTGATACGGCCAGTCTGCCGCTTATTGTGTCGAACCTGGTAAATATCGTTTCGGCAGATTTCTTCGGGCTTGGATTCTCGGAATATGCGTCGGTCATGGTGCCAGTGGATATCGCTGCTATTGTTGCCACGCTGCTGATGCTGCATCTGTTCTTCCGCAAGGATATTCCACCCACTTACGATCTGGCCCGGCTGGAGGTCCCTGCAAAGGCGATTAAGGACCCGGCAACATTCAGAACGGGCTGGATAGTTTTGATCCTTCTTCTGATTGGCTTTTTCATTCTTGAGCCGCTTGGTATTCCGGTTAGCGCAATCGCGGCAGTTGGGGCAGCCATCTTGTTTGCTGTTGCTAAACGGGGCCATGCCATTAACACGGGTAAAGTGTTACGCGGCGCACCCTGGCAGATTGTCATTTTCTCGCTGGGAATGTATCTGGTGGTCTATGGTTTGCGTAATGCCGGGCTGACGGAGTCTCTCTCCGGGCTACTGAACGTGCTGGCGGACAGAGGGCTCTGGGCAGCTACCTTGGGTACAGGTTTCCTGACAGCGTTTCTGTCTTCCATTATGAACAATATGCCTACTGTGCTGGTTGGCGCGCTGTCTATTGATGGCAGTACCGCAACAGGGGTGATTAAAGAAGCGATGATTTATGCCAACGTTATTGGTTGCGATCTGGGGCCGAAAATTACACCGATCGGTAGCCTGGCAACGCTGCTCTGGCTGCATGTTCTCTCACAGAAGAATATGACAATCACGTGGGGATATTACTTCCGCACCGGGATTATCATGACTTTGCCTGTGCTGTTTGTCACGCTGGCTGCACTGGCGTTACGCCTCTCTTTTACTTTGTAATGAGATACTGAAATGAGCAATATTACTATCTATCACAATCCGGCATGCGGTACGTCGCGCAACACCCTGGAGATGATCCGTAACAGCGGTACTGAGCCGACCGTTATCCATTACCTTGAAACACCGCCATCGCGTGACGAACTGGTCAAACTCATTGCAGAGATGGGGATTGCGGTACGGGCACTGCTGCGTAGAAACGTTGAACCGTATGAAGTGTTGGGGCTTGATGAAGATCGTTTTACTGATGAACAGCTCATCGAGTTTATGTTGCAGTATCCGATCCTGATTAACCGTCCAATTGTGGTGACACCGCTGGGAACGCGTCTGTGCCGACCGTCGGAGGTCGTGCTGGATATTCTTCCACAGCCACAGAAGGGGGCTTTTACCAAGGAAGACGGTGAGAAGGTTACTGACGCCAGCGGAAGACGACGCATCGACAGTAAGTAAAATTCAATCAATGGAAGGGCTGATCCTGTAGCCCTTTCATCGTTCTCATCTTTTCCGGCAATACAGGGTAGGGGACATTTCCCTGTGCTTAAAACAGGACAACGTATAACCAAGTTTATATGTGTTCTGGTTTGGGAATATTAGGAAATTCAGGGATATAACTGAGTGGTGCGTCCGAATGGACTCGAACCATCGACCCCCACCATGTCAAGGTGGTGCTCTAACCAACTGAGCTACGGACGCACAAATTTGGAATGGTGCGTTCAATTGGACTCGAACCAACGACCCCCACCATGTCAAGGTGGTGCTCTAACCAACTGAGCTATGAACGCAATGTTGTAGGTGACAACGGGGACGAATATTAGCGGCAGAGGCCGAATGAGGCAAGAGGGAAATGCTATTTTTCTTCATGTTTTCACGCGATTGCAGAGTAATTAAGCAAGTTGATTATATTTTGTTGAGTTTGCAGCGTGTTTTTCGTTCATCCCAACCGGTAATAGGGCACAAGTCTACAGAGATATTCCCATGATCTTAAGAATGCTCCGCTGCGAAGCTGTTTCGAAAACGATCGCTTTAATAAACTGCATGCCCTGTTTGTCGTAGAATTTGCGAGCGCGTTCGTTCTGTTCAAGAACTTCCAGCCATAAAAAATCTTTTCCATTACTCCGGGCAAGCTCTTTAATTCTTTCGAACATTAACTGACCGTAGCGTTTACTTGTCTCAGCAGGACAAAGGTAGAGCTTGTTAAGCAGCACGCCTGAAAGCTCCGTCTCAGGTATTGTGCTTTGCCATGTCAATTTCGCAAAACCAATTGGGCGGTCGGTTTCGGCCACATACCAACTGACACTACGGTCTCTCAGGCTCTTTTCAAGCGTGGACAGAGAGTATTCACTTACTAAAAAATCGTTCATCTCCGCTTCAGACACCCACATATGCTGAAAGTGAGCACGATAGATGCGAAACCCCATCTCATTGAGCAACACCGAATCGGCCAGCGTGGCCTGGCGTATTTGTAATGTCATGGAACGGAACCTGTCTCAGTGGAAAGGTTTAAAGATATCTGATTGTGAGAGAAATATCTCTTCCCGGCCTGCCGGTATGCGGTATTCGCCTTGATCACTTTGCCTGAAGGCGTTGTTGTCTGACCGGCAGGCGCAGGGTTTATTTGGTGGCGAGTTTGAGGAGCACTACACCGGAAATGATGAGCCCGACAGCGAGCAGACGAGTAAAGTTAACAGCTTCCCCAAATAGGGTAATTCCGACGAAAAACGCACCTACTGCACCGATGCCGACCCAAATAGTGTAAGCCGTTCCCAGAGGCAAGGATTTCATGGAATAGGCCAGGAGACCAAAACTGAGGAGCATAAACAACAGGGTAAGAACACTGGGTATGAGACGTGTAAACCCGTGCGATTCTTTCATTGCTGATGCCCATACCACTTCAAAAATACCTGCCAGAAACAGAGATAACCAGGCCATTGTAATATCCTTACATACGGGTCGTCCCATTGAGATTAATAAGCGGCAGGTCGTCCTGCATAGAGTCCGGAATGCCCGGCATCGCTATTTATCAATACACGAAGTGAGTTGCGTTCCCGCTCCGTGATGCACATACCTTCAGGATGTGTTAATTCATATCGGTTTTTAAAACGATCCACCTGAAGAAATGGCCCGCGAGATATCCCAGACAACCCATTCCCAGGGAAAGCGTTACGTTTACCCACGGCATCACACTGGTGGGGAAGACGGATATCTGTGCAAGCAGTTGGCTGATGACAAATCCAGAAAGAAAACCAGCCAAAGTTAATAACCACACGAGTTTACGCATAATAACACCTTATAGTTCTGTGAAGGGGCGTCCCTTTATTTAACTGAACACGACGGGTCGTCCCGGCGCTAAATATCCGGTACCGTGTTACCGGCCCTGCATTCTCATTTTGCATATAGTGGTTTTTAGTGCTTACACCTCTTTCTGACGCTTATTTTTCTGCCCCTGACCGCCATTCAGAACACCCATCCGTGATTCGTAAATGAGCCCGACGAGGAGGATCAACACAAATATGCTTGCCGCAATAAAACCGCTCCAGCCTGCTTCCCTCACCGCTATGGCATAAGCAAACAGGAACAACGCTTCAGCTTCAAAAATAATAAAAAGGAGTGCGACCAAATAAAATTTTACAGACAGTTTCAAACGGGCACTGCCTACTGGCAATACCCCGGATTCGAAAGGTTCATGTTTACTATGTCCGCTGGATCGTCCGCCCATAAAACGGGCTAGCAGAAGTAGTAATGCACCAAGGCCGATCGCTCCGATTATAAATATCGCCAGTGACCAGTGATGGGAGAGATTAGCGATATCCGGGCTCATTCAGATGTCCTCAGTGGGTCATTTGAATGGTATCCCGACGGGCAGGCCTGATATGGCTGGTATTCTGGCAGGGAGCAGGAACCAAAAGCATCTGAGGCGTGTAATATAAGTAATGGAGTTACTGAACTGCAGAGACATGAACGGTCCATAAAATCTTCCTACAGAAGAATGGGCCGTCCCGGTTGATGGATCGTACCTGAGGTCGTCCTCAGGTAGATATAATGTCAAATTTCAAATCACTATAGCACCACTTTTTTTGCTGCCCAGTATTTATCGCAATAAATACCGCATTATTCACCGCAAAATGGTAGGTAAACATGGATATATACATTAAATAATTCAAGTTGCAGGAAGCCAACACACCTGCAACTTGACGTATGACGAGTATAGCTATTTCTTAAATACCGTGACCATTAGGCCGGTAATTATTTATTTTATTGGTTTAAATATTAGTAACCAGCGGCCTTGTTAGCGGCTTTTATGCGATTGCTTCTGGTGTCTTTTTCGTGTTGGTCTTTAGCTTGCATTATGCCACCTGCAGCATCAACCCAATCACTTGCGGTACAACTGGATAATCCCACAGTTAACATAAGGGCAAATACATACTTCATTTTAGCTCCATCATCTTATTATTTGTATAAATAACGTCCATGTAATACGCAAAGTATTTGACGTTGATTTTTTGACTTTAACAAAAAGTCACATTATGGGCAAGGTACGGAATTTCACTGTATAACACTTAATCTATAATCCAATTAATTTAAGGGCAGGGTGGATAATAGATCTGATTCCAAAAATAGCCACCCTCCCGGACATCATCCTGTAACTATAAGATGTGAATGATCAGAACGACAAAGTCCGTGATGGAAATTGACCGGATAGTGCGCACATAGCTGACGCTCAGGAAAGTGAAAACGGATAGAACTGATAAACCGCCGCCATTGCTGAGACACTCAATATCACGCTGATGATGAAGTATGTTTTGAATGGCTGTTTTTGTGTTTTATGGCGGAAGAGTTGCTGCCCAATAATCGCGCCAGCCCACCCACCTACAACGCCAAACACCAGCAAAGTGAATTCTGGCACTCTGCGCCAGGCCTTACGTGCTGCTATTTTGTCCACGCCGTAAATTACCAGCGTCAGTATGTTGGCGAGCAGGAACCACATGACTAAAGGAGACGACGTAAAAAAGCTTCCGATCGCCGCGACGATCAGTAGGAAATAACAACAGCGATTGAGAGTCATATCATTAGCCACGGCAATTTTCAGAGTTTATCGCAGCGCATTATACGCAATCATCGCCATACCGATAGTTCCTGCTGTTTCCCACGAGGCGCTGGTAAACGTGGCGATACATTTTTACACTAATGCTCTGACACTGTAGGTAACCTCTTGCGCAAGGATACATTTTGAAAAGAAAGCTTCGTCAGCGCAATCAGCGCTGGCTATCCATTCAACTGCGACGTGCGAAAAATGAGGGACTGCCATTTAGCTTTTTTATTCATTTCCCTTCCATGCGGGCTGCAACATGCAATGGGGAGCGGCTCAAGCGGCGTGGTCTCATTAGGCCAGACTGGCACCGGGCACTGTTTCATCAGGGATGGGGAGAAGTGCCGATGGTAGGTCCTGGCGGTGATATTTACTGGTTTATAGGTTTCGATAAAGAGCAAGTTCCCATTGAGTTTCAGTCAGTGCGGCGGGACGAGTAGCTTCTCTTGATTCTCTTCTCACGAGCCAATCTTCTGCTTTTTAGCAGACTCATTAAGTCAGCTCGAATAATTTATACTGCGGGCGTGAAATAAGCTTCCATCCCAGCCATTGTTGGATTATCTCCGCGTAATGCCCGATAGATTTTATCGACGTCCGCTCCTGACATTTTGCTGCCATGAGATTGCTTATGCTGCGCGGGCCAGAACCCAGGCCCAATCGGAACTGCAGAGAATGCGATAGAAGGGCTTCACGCGGCATTTTACAAATTCAAGAATGTCTGCTTCGCTCATCGCTGAGGCCTTAGAAGGATATTCAGGTCCCCAATCATCATAGAGTTCGTCGTATATGCTGTAAAACTTCCAGCAGATGTTGCTAAAGATACGGGAGCTCGGAGATAAGTGAAACGCTGGGATTTGATGCAGCCGTAACTCTACTTCTTTGGAAGTACCGGCATTCATTAGAAACCAGGCTTTGATCCTTAGCCACGTAATAGCACTCGCGCTGATGCTGGGTATAACTATGTTTTTTTCAAGCATATATGCATGAAGGTAGCGCTCAATTTCATCTGAATCAGGATGTTTATCTAAATTGAGGGAGGCTAAAATTAATAATGATTCAGAACTATTGCCGGAGAGTAGTTCTCTTTCTGCCCACTCAATGATCATTTTGTCGTAATCATCGACGCGATAAGCTTCGAAAGCTTCACCAACCGTTTTCAAACAAAGAATTTCGTGTAGGTCATGTTTGTATTTATTTTCCATAACATCATTTAATCCATGTTGTTAAGAGGGGTAAAAGTATGCTTTCGTTGAGATGATCCGGTACAAAATGAGCGTACTTTATTGTCACCCTAATGTCTGTATGTTCAAGTGTAGTGGTCGCCAAAATTAGGCCTCGGCATGAGAGATTTCTAGAACTACTAAAATCTGCTATTGGTACGAAGCGAACAAGTTACCTGAGCTGAAGGTCCGCAGTGAGCAAATAGCAGATGTTAGTGTTGACTGTGGGTTAGCATACCAACGCCATCTTAAATGACTCTGAGGTGTCTGCTAAACCAGGGCGATTCACTTGCCTGCGTCAACTGGTATAGCTTTTCAGCTATACCAGTGTCCTCCTTCAAATTAACGTGGCATTAATGCAAACACGCCCCAACCCAAATACTCTCTCGTCCATCTAACATGGCGTATGGGAGCTATCGTCAGTTCTGCCCGAACGTCTTTCGCAAAGTCATCGTCTGGGTTTTCTTCCAGCCACCGGCGCATGGTCATCCACTTCGCGGCTTCATACCTGTCCCAACCATCCTGGTCCGCCAGCACCATTTCTACTACGTCATAGCCTTGTTCATCAAAAGACGATACCAGTTCGGGAAGAGGGAGAAAATCAGCCATGGACGAGACGCCACAGGCTTCGGCGATCTCCTCCGTGGCTGGGACATGACGCCAGTACGGTTCCCCGATGAGAATAATTCCTCCAGGCCTGAGGCTCTTTGCCAGCAATTTAATCGTCCCGACGACGCCACCTGCAATCCAGGTGGCACCGATGCAGGCCGCTATGTCACATTTTGTATCAACAACGTAACCGGCCGCGTCGTTATGAATAAAATGGACTCGTTCGCTGACGCCGAGTTCATCTGCACGTCGTTTTGCCTGCGCGGTGAAGAGGGGACTCATGTCAATGCCGACGCCGGTAATACCATAATCGCGCGCCCAGGTGCAGAGCATCTCACCCGAACCGCTGCCGAGATCGAGAATACTCGTACCCGGCTTCATACGTAACATGTGGCCCAGTGTGGCATACTTTTCTGGTGTGAACGGGTTATGAATGCGGTGTTCACTTTCGCTAATGGTAAAAATACGTGGGATATCCATTAGTTAATTCCTTTTATCGATGGCGTATTCAGCGGGTTTTGTTCACAGGGGTTAGCTTTTTCAGCCAGCAGAGCAAATAGCTTGCCAGCAAACGTCTCGCTGACCGGCCACTCTGCACTGTCCGGGCACTGTTTTATGCTAAGGCCCGCGTTAGCGAGCAGGCTGGTATATTCATCACCATGCCAGGCCTTCATTTGACTGCCGAACCGGGTAGCTCGACCATTCGCCTCTATTGCCCAGAACCGTGTTGAACTGATTTGCGCCTCTTCATCCCAACTGTTTTCGGTCAACAACAGATGAGGAACAGCAAGGAACAAGCCCTGTGGACAACGCTGCCAGTTCGCAGGCGCCATACCCTGACGTTTAACCTCATCGTAGGTATGAACCTCAATGAGCATCCTGCCACCTGGTACCAGCCATCGCCCACAGTTGCTGATGAGGTAGCAAGTGTCTGATGCGCTGAATACGTTCAGTTCCCCAAAGGTCATCATGATGAAATCGAACGGATCATCCGGGCTGTATGTTCGGATATCCTGTTGGATGTATTCAATATTCAGACCGGAGATTTGCGCCTGCTGGCATGCCCATTGGATGGATGCCGGTGAAAAGTCCACTCCTGTGCAGCTAAAACCGCGCTCCGCTAACAGGCGGGTATAAAAACCAGGGCCGCAGCCGAGATCAAGAATGCGTGCCCCATCAGGTAACTGGCGGGCAATCCACGCTATCTGTTGTTCAATTACGGTCAGTCTGCGGCTTGCCCAGTCATGTTCCTGCGACAAATGATTTTCCAGCATACGCTGGCTAAAAGCGGGTTCGTCCCAGGGGATTTTGTCTTCATCCGGTGACAGCTGTATGTGACCCGCGGTAAAAATAATGCTATCGATATCCATCATCCTCTCCTTAACGGTTATCGGACTGGGCGCGAACATTGTTCAGCCCGGTGGTATTAATGCGGTAGGGCTGACCATTGACGGATTTAATCAGTTTTTTTGTTTTGAGTTTTTTGAAGACGGCAAGCGTACAGTCTGCGAGCAAAAGTCCTTCGCGACTGTAGCATTCAACAGAGGTAACGCGGCCTGACGAATCACGGACGTGCGCAATACGCCCACCTTTGGCGAGAATGTGTAAGGTACGTTGTTCCTGACGGGATAAATTCATACTGGAAAACCTGTTTAATCATCATGTGCAAAACGTGCAAACACACAGCGGTGTCCGCATACAATTTCGGCGCATTGATAATCAGTCCGGCCTGAAAAGGTCGGGAAGCTGATTATCGGATGATTACATTCTCCAGCATCAAAGCCTCGGATTGAGTTGATAGGTATTTACGGCGTGAATGATAACACCTGGTTTTTGTAAGTGAATAACCAGGTCTGAAAAGTGTGATCCCGAAGGGAGCCTGTAGTTCATTCAAGCCAGTGGAGTGTATGAACCTGCTGAATATGTTCAAACGCGCGGGCGCTCAGAAAGCGTGCAATTGCTGAACTATAATAATGAAGGTAGTTAAACCACGCTATACAAGCGATGTTAACCAGAAATCTCTAAATATTTCATTGTATTAAATACCTTTCCCCTTCATGGGAACGTTATCTATCTCTCTCCGTGTCTGCTGATGATTTCCACTGGAATGGCATGCAGTTTGATTTTCAACCTGGTTATCAATGACGTTTTCATTGTCGTATAACCGCTAATGGAATGATTAGTATGAATAAATTACCAGGTCTTGCAGTTTCACTTACTATTCTGACAGCTCCCGTTTTTGCTGCACCAGCTCCCGACTGTGTGAAGGTGAATGAAGCTCAAATCGAAGCCCTGTTTGATAAGTGGAACGAGTCGCTGAAAACGGGCGACGCGAAGACAGTTTCTGAAAACTATCTTAGTGATGCGGTATTGTTACCTACAGTATCCAATAAAGCCCGTTTAACGGATGCTGAACGCATTGATTATTTTGAACATTTTCTTGCGAAGAAACCGACCGGGAAAATCGACACTCGTACCATTCGTCTTGGCTGTAATAAGGCGATAGACACCGGAACTTATACATTTACCTTCGCGGATAAGTCCACAGTTTCAGCGCGTTACACTTTCACCTATGCCTGGGATGGTAAAGAGTGGAAAATTTCTACGCACCATTCTTCGGCTATGCCTGAGGGGTAAAAGACGGAGCAGGGGACGGGAATTGACCGTTCCCTGCAGTGAAACTGATATCCAGGTGATGCACCTGGTTTCCGGGAGCTATAGGGATTGAGTGATGAGAGTTATTGGGGATCGTGCAGAAATTTGTTACGGTTTCAGAGTTGCGAGAAAAACTAATCAGCGATTACCTTACATTCGCTCATCAATCTATTGGAAAATTAAGCGATGGACAACCTGGCCGACTATGTAAATGCAATTAAAAATGGGAAAAATGTCATTTGCATTGAAGAGCTCTGGAATCGAGATGATTTGGCGGAAGTAGAGATCTCCCATATGACCTGGCATCATGATTCAGGGGTCGTTATCAGTTGTATTTGCGAAAATGAGTTGGTTCAACCGCTATCAGACATATGCCCGGAATGCTGTATCAAATGGGGGATTGTTGATGCGGCGGGTCGGGATATCAGACCGCGGGAGAAAACTTTTCGCAGTAAATGCCAGGAGTCGTACTGGCTAAAAATGAATCGCTAAAATTCGCAACCCGTATCAACAACATGTGCGGTATTTTGCGAGTATGGCGGATGGCGGTAATAACCGTGCTGCGGTGAAAATAATCAACTCTATAACACCGCGGCTTTCACTGGCTCAGAAAGGACCATCCGGGGGTTAAACAACGTGCCTGGCTATTGCTGAGTACAGGCTGCATCATTCAACACCCGCTGGTGATACAAAATTCCTCCGTGTCTTTTACGTTATGGCGAGTCGTTACAGGCGATGTCTTTATGCCTGGCCCAGTCCACCATTCCCTGGAAATCAACGATGACTACAGATTCATCCCCAACCACCCAGGCATCGTGACCCGGGGGGATGCGTGACAAGTTACCGGGCAGACAATCGAATTCACTACCATCATCCATCTTCACCCGTAGCACCCCGGCAACGTGATACTGAAAGTGAGGGGCTTCACAACTCTTCGTACCTGCGATGGGTTGAACGGATGTTGCCCAACGCCAGCCTGGTTCCAGTACTGCACGACCGACGATCGCTCCTCCTATATTGAGAAGCTCCAGTCGTCCATGTGGAAATTCGCGAATTTCGTCTGGAATACCGAATGACTTCACTTCTGCTTTGTCCATTGCGCACCTCCTTAGATTGAATACGCGCATGGTCGCACTTAAATTATATCTGCTTTGGTTGTTTTTTGTTCTATTTCTCGAGGGGACAACGTGGTGACGGGATGGTAAATGATTCCTGTCGGGGGCTGGTTTTGACCGTGGTGTTAGTAATGCCAGCGCAGATAGTAGTAAAATATTGCCCTGGTGCTGCTACTGCACGGATTCACTAAACAAGGTTAACTCGATGAAAAACAAACATGCGCTCTCTCTGATGTGTTATCAGATGCTGGAATCTGGCGCGTCTCGCCGTACAGTGAAAAGAGCGCTCACATCCCATCGTGTAAAAGGTCGCCAGGCAGTAGTACTGCTCTGCAAGCAAGAGATGGCGCTGTTGAGATCCGGGAAGATAGCAATACAAAGCACGACAGCCCGGTGAGCCGCCGGTAACTCGTCGGCAGGGTGAACGCCTTAAAATAATTCGCATAATTATCAGGGAAGAAGACCATGACGGAGTATTGGTGGCAGGATCTTTGTGATCGCGATAATAACTGGCAAGGCCTGGAGTTTACCCTCAAGAAGAGTCATAAAGCCGGGCCGGTGATGGATATGCTAAGTGGCCGCTACGGTCGGATGGCGTTGCAGATCTCTGGAGAGACATTATTCTGGGCTTCAATGCTGGAAGATCATTCTGGTGTCTGGGTGGTGTTTAATTCGGAACATTCAGGCCCGCAGGCGTTATTACCTTGCGTTACGTCTGAAGATATTGAACGGATCAAAAGCAAAGGGAAAAGGGCATGGACGAGTGAATGGTGTCGTTATTTTTCTCGTCAATTAATGAATGCGCCAGCGCCACTACTGTCACCTCGACGTTGGTTACTCAGTCCAATGGAGTTGACCCGACGTTCATCGCCATACTCATTACAACAGTCACTTCCTGTTAAAAACTGGCGTTTTGACTCTCCTGAAAGTAGCGGTAATTTTGGCTGTCGCTGGACGCTTTACGGTGAAGATTTTCCCGATCTTGTCCAGCCGGAAAAAGTCAGACTAGTCGACTGGTGGTGGGGAAACCATCTGCTACTTGGGCGTTACCCCGTAAGCCCGGATGCCGGCAGGGTTAAATGGTGGCGTAAAAAATCTCGCGAGGGAACATTGCCTCCAGTGCTGGTCTGGTATATCGGCGGGCTGGGAGCGTTTGTGATCCTTGATGGTCATTACCGTTTGCAGGCTGCAGTTAAAGAGGAAATTGCGCCGTCTTTCTTAGTGTTGAGTGAACTAAATGAAAGAGAGTTCCCCTCAGATCCTGTTCACCAGCAACGAATTATGCGGGCGCTGGAAAAGCAACAGCTCAATAATCCTGAACATCGAATTGCAGCGATAAACCAGACGCTGATAAATCTCTACGATACAGGCTATTTTTATACATCAACGCATAGCCGCGCTGTTCTTGGTGAGGGGATACGATGGGCTCAGGAGGTTGATGGCTTTTTGCAAAAATATCACCTGGAAGCCTTCCGGGAAAAGATATTTAAACGGACAAACACATAGATGGATTGGCGCACGAGTTGCATCAGAAAAACTCCATTTTTTCATAAGGATGTGCTTTGCACTCGTTGAGCCGACTCTCTAAACTACCAATATGTACTTCCAGCTTGTGTCCATCCGGATCCAGAAAGTAAATGGATTGGCCTTCGCTCTTGTTCGACTTCCATTCGACAATGCCGGATGACCGCAGTTTCTCAACGAAAGGGGCAAATTTATCGGATTGGATGCTGAATGCGTAGTGGGTATAGTCCAACTGAGGTTTAACGACATCGGCGGAAAGGCATAACCATAGCTCTCCCAGTGAAAGATAGGCCCCGCGACTCCACCTGGCCTGAGGGACAAAACCAAGCTCGTTCACGTAAAAATCAAAACTTCTTGCTACATCACTAACAGCAAGAGTGAGATGGTTTAGTCCTGTCAGCATGTTAAACCCTCATTTCAGGATGGAGAATATTTCAGCCTGCTTCCAGCATACCAAAGCTCACAATACGCGAACGACCCAACTCTTTTGCGCGATAGAGCGCCACGTCTGCGGCACGTAGCAGGTTGTCGCTTTGCGCGTGTTGCGGGTAACTGGCAACGCCGATAGAGACATCAACATGGCCAATATCCGACACGCCAAAACGCAGTGACAGTTCGCGTACGCCGTTGTAAATATCCGTCGCGAGTCGGTTCGCGGCCTCTTCACCCATGCTGGTCAGCAGGACCAGGAACTCTTCGCCGCCGTAACGAAAGGCCATTCCATTGTCGTGTACAACGCGCTGAATAATGGCTGCGACGCTTTTGATGACGCCGTCACCCGCTTCGTGACCAAAACGGTCATTTATGTTTTTGAAGTGATCGATATCGATCATCAGGCAACTGAGTGGCTCCTGATTGCGTATTGCCTGGCTCATCTGGGTTCGCAGGGTATCTTCCAGATGATGACGGTTGCGCAGACCGGTCAGGGGATCATAGAGCGCCTTTTCCAGCAATGCGTCGCGTAGACGCTGGTTGGCTAAGGCCAGGCCGAGTGCCTCCGCCATCAGTTCCAGATAGGCTCGGGAAGGTGCGCTTTCCTCGCTTAGATTCTGGAATGAGAGCAGACCAATCGCTTCGCCCTGGGCAATCAGCGGCACACACAGCGAGTGATTTTGGCACGATTCCGGCAGATGGTAGCAGGCGATATCCGGCTCACCGTGTACCGGTGGATGGCTCTGCCCACGACGAACTGCCCAGCATTCATCCGGGTGGAAAGCATCCGCTTTGCCCTCAGATGAAAGCCATTCAGCGACACAGCGCATCTGCCAGGGATCCCGATCAAGGATGTAGAGTCGACCAGCAATCCCGGGCGCAATGTTTGGTGCAAAAAGCTCCGCTACGTTGATCACATCCGCAAAATTCTCGCAACCTTGTAAACGCTGCGTCATACGTGCCAATAATTCGCGTATCGCCCAGTCTGCATCACGCTCTTTCTCCAGTCGCTGTCGCACCAGACCGTTCTCGCGAAAAATTCGGATTGCCTGCGCCATATCTCCGATCTCATCAATCTGGTTGAAATTGGGCGTTTCAACGGCGTAATCCTGTGAAGCCAGTCGGTGAACAACGTCACTGAGGCGCACGACGGGGCGTAGCACGCGGCGTTTTAGAATAAATCCGAGGACAAACAAAAATAACAGCGCCGTCAGTCCAACCATCACTTCTGACAGCGTGCGCAGGGTGCGGGATGCCTGAGTAGCTTCCTGAATCGTGTCGCGAACACGATTGTCGAGTATCTGCCGAAAATGGTCTATCCGATCCTGCGCTCGCTCCAGTTCCTGTTCATAGGCTTTACTGGAGAGCAGGGCGATGGCTTGCTGATCTTCTCCGCGCGCCACGCTGGAAAACGCCATCGCTTGCTCTTCCTGCAATGTATCAACGATTTGTAGCCCTTCATGCAATAGCGCCAATTCTTCGCCCGTTGCCCCGGCGTCTTTCAGGTTCGCCAGCCGGTGCTCAATCTCTTTTAGCGACGTTTCCTTCTGGCGATAGGTGTCCAGGGTGTCAGGGTTTTTAGTGACAGCGTACAAACGGGCCAAATCAGACAGCGACCAGGCGTCGGTTTCCACCTCCCCGGTCAGTTTGTCGAATACATACCGCTGCTCTACCGCCTGGCGTTCGGTATTATCTGCGTTGGACGCCATCAGCATGACGACGCCGGAGACAATGGTCAGACATACCGTCGCGCTATAGGCCCAGTTAGTTATTGTGGCGATTCGCACCTGTGAGTTCCTTTTGCGACGATTAATGAATAAGCATGATTGAAATTATAGGAAACGTATGATTTTGCGTGATAATAAAAAGGCGACCATTGGCCGCCTTTTGTTATCGTCACACCATTACAAATCTGGAGGATTTTTTCCTTCTTCCATAAACGCTTCGTCGATTCCTTCGGCATTTCCTTCGTGGTCACGACCGGAGAACAGGTTCCAGCTGGCAAGGAACAGCGCAGCAATCAGAGGGCCGATAACAAAACCGTTGATTCCGTAGATCTCCATCCCGCCGAGTGTGGAAATCAGAATCAGGTAGTCAGGCATTTTAGTGTCTTTACCCACCAGTAGCGGGCGCAGGATATTGTCCACCAGACCGACAATAATCACGAAAAATCCGACGATAAACAGTCCCTGCCAAATTTGCTGTGTGGCGAAGAGGAAAATGGCTGCTGGCACCCAGACAATCGCTGAACCAACCGCGGGAACCAGTGAAAGAAACGCCATCAGCGCGCCCCACAGAATGCTACCGTCAATGTCGACTATCGCAAAAGCAATACCCCCCAGCGTACCCTGAACAACGGCAACCACCGCAGTGCCTTTTACCGTCGCCCGCGTAACGCCGACGAATTTGGCGAACAGATGCTGTTTGGCAAAATCTGAGAGTGGTAACGAATCCAGAATCTGTCGAACCAGATACGGCCCATCCTTCAGCAAGAAAAACAGTAAATACAGCATAATGCCAAAACTGATGGCAAAGCCGAAGGTCCCCTTACCGATCAGGAACGCGCTACCAGCGAGGTACTGCCCGCCCTGTAACGCAATGTCAGAGAGTTTTTTCTGGATCTGCGTGACATTATCGAGATTGTGTTCCGCGAGGAACGTTCTGGCCCAGTCCGGAATGTACGACAGGATCGAGCTAACCACTTCCGGGAACTGCGTATTGTTCTGTTGCAGCTTGGTGTAAACCACATTCAGTTCAATCGCCAGCGATGACAGGATCACCATCAGAGGGATAAAGACAATCAGACAGATAATACCGATGGTAATCAGCGATGCCAGCCCGTTGCGATCCCCCAGTGCGCTGCGAAGTTTATTTTTCACCGGGTTAAAGATTGTGGTTAATATTGCGGCCCACAGAATCGCGGAAAAGTAGGGGGACAGCACGTCGAAGAACGCCCATGTGACGAGGGCAAGAATGAAAATGAAGAAACCTTTGGTCAGTCCGTTAAATCGCATTAGTGAATCCTGTAACTGAGAAGCAGCCTCGACTATAGAACCGTTCAGCAAATTTACCAACTTTCACTGCGAATACCCGCTAATTTGTGGGGGGATAGGACGTGTGCCAACAGCTATATTATTTCTCGGTCATTTTCCCGGTGAAGAAACTAAATTCATCATTATTGATATATTCAGTCATTTCTCTGTAAGCGCTCTGTTGATTAAAGAAGACAATGTCTCAAGCTGAACAGTGAGTTGTATACTTAACCAGACGTATCCGTGAACCGCGCTTTCCATGACTTCATCACTTTCACAAGAAAGTAAAAGGTCATGTAATTCTTGAGTGATTTCATTCAGACGTTCACTGTTTGAGGCTATTGGTGAGGGGTTTCCTTTATGCAGGGCATGAGCTAGTGCTCTGAGCGTGTGTTGAGTCATTTCCTGCATATCGGAAAGAGCATGGGAGTTTAGAATCAAAAAGCGACTTCTGCGTGAGGCCCAGTGAGCGTTGAGCTGAAATTTTTGTGCGGCAACCATATCACGGGTTATTGACTGAATTTCTTCAAGCAGTTTTATCGGTATCCGGGTTTCATTATTTACTGGCGTGATCAGATTGCGCATTTTGACGACTTTATTCAATGCCCGGGTTTGCAGACTGGTCATTCTGGGAGGATAAAGCACGTTACGCGAGACGCCCGCAGTATTGATTTTTAAATAATCAGATAAAAAATCGGCCAGCTGAATACGCCAGTTAATGAATGCCCTTTGGGGAAGTATGCTGGTAAACAGCATCGCCAGAATACAGCCTAAAATGATATTGGTACTACGCCATAGCGCTGTTTGTATATCTCCGGCAGGAGCACTGCTAACTACTGCCAGCGTTATCCCTACCAGTAAGGCTGCATATGGACGTTTGCTGATAGCCAAAAAACCACAAAAGAAAGCAGCGCAGCCGCACCACAACAGCATTAAGGGTAGAGAATAGACTTCAATGTGTAGTGCGATGATCCCCAGAATCGCTCCCGTTACGGTACCCGCCATGCGTTCAAACGCTCTGGGAATTACGTTGCCCATGTAGCTGACAGGCCCCATAACGACGATAAGTGTAATAAGGGGCCACGAATGATCGGGTAACTTCATCATTCTTATAAGTAAAAAAGTCAAAACAAATGCCACAGCAATGCGTATTCCATGAACCACACGATAGTTGCGGTAAATCTTTAACTCGAGTGAACTAATGGGTCTGTCTCGTTGCACTGAAAAGAATGATTTCGTCATTTCATGTGAGCTTATAAGCGAAGATCATACGCTAAAGAGTATTCATATTTGTTCTGGTTTTTTTACCAGGGAACTGTATACAGATTTGAACTGCATTCATTTTTATATAATGCAGGCAATCAATTGACAATATGTATTAACGAAATGCCAGTATGTAAATGACCAGTGCAATTGCGAGGAATACCCAATATTGCGAGTGATAATGGAAATATTTTTGCATTGAAAGCCTCCTTCTGAGTTGGTCCTTAAGTAATGACAGAACTAAATGTCAACATCAAATATAAAATGGCGATACTCAAATTCTAAATCATTACATAATGTTTCAACTATGAACTGAATGAGAGTAACGAACAAAATAGTTTGTCAACATTGTAATTCTGTTATCAGAAGATCTGGCATTAAACCGCGGGTTAACAAAAGGAGTAAGCTATAGCGGCACCGAACTGCAAAAGTGCAGCAGGCATTCCAGGAATGCCTGCTGACAGGGATCATTTGGAGCAATAGACTCTGGCTTCTTTAGGGGTATAGATACCAATAGTGATGATTCGTAAGAAAACATCCATACCTGATTCCTGTACTTCGGTACGAATAACTTTATCAGCACCGCCACAAACCCGCGCTGCATTAATGGTTTGCGACTGTCCAATACCGTTAACAAAAAAGGTTTGTCTGGTTTCTTGAGTTGGTTTCTCAGAAATTCCATGATTTATTTCAAAGGTTTGTTGTGCGCAGCCTGATAATGCTGTAGCGACAACCATTGCCGTCATTAACTTTTTCATTTTTACCATTTCATCGTAAGGGAAAGGAGTCGCATATTCTTATTTATTGCAATGGACTCATATCCGACCAGTTACTAATTTTATGTTTATAATAAACTCGTTTAGTCATTGTTTATTTATAGGGGGTGGCGTGTATTTTTGAATTTTGCGCATCAGCGTGGAATAGTAAGCCATAGCGTTTAGTCTCCGGTTAAAGTCTATATTAATATTTTGCTAACCATTAAATTTAACCTGGATTCGCCAGCAGGCTTAAAATTCGTTATGATCCACACCCACACTCCATCCGGGCAGCCTGATGTCTACTATTTTCGATACCTTTATTGCCCCGCCGTGCCATGATGAGATAGAGACGCTCTATCAGGATGAACACCTGGTGCTTATCAACAAACCCGCCGGGTTACTCAGCCTTTCCGGGAAAAATCCGCAAAATCTCGATTCAGTGCATCACCGGCTGGTACAGATTTTTCCCGGCTGCACTTTGGTCCACCGTCTTGACTTCGGAACATCCGGGCTAATGGTCATTGCGCGGAATAAAGCTATCAACGCCGCACTTTGTCAGCAATTCAGCCAGCGAACGGTGACTAAAATGTATAGCGCCTTACTCTGCGGGCATCTGGATCATGACGAAGGGGTAATCGATGCGGCGATAGCCAAAGATCCAGCACTGTTTCCGCTGATGACGATTTGCCCTGTGAACGGCAAGCCTGCGCGCTCGCATTACCGGGTTGTCGAGCGCTTTTATCACGAAGTGGAGCAAGGGACGTTATTGCCATTGACGCGGGTGCAGCTCAGCCCGGAGACCGGACGCACACATCAGTTGCGCATTCATTGCCAGCAGTTGGGGCATCCTATTTTAGGTTGTGATCTGTATGGTGGTCGCTTGTTGCCCGGTACTGAACGAACGCCCCGGCTGATGCTACATGCCAGTGAATTGAATTTTGTGCATCCCATTAGCGCAAAGTTGATCAATGCCCGTAATGCCAGTCCATTCTGAAACTGGTAAAAAAATAGCCACCAGGCGGTGGCTATTTGCGTGTTATCGGGCGGCGCGTTGCAAAATAATGGATGACGGCTGGCGTTGCAGATAGCGCATCCGCAGCATCATCAACACTGCAGCGGAGGTCAGGCCAATAATAAAGCCTATCCAGAAGCCTGCAGGCCCCATGCGATCGACAACCAGATCGGTCAGCGCAAGAATATATCCACTCGGTAAACCCAGCAGCCAGTATGCCGTCAGGGTAATAAAGAAAATAGAACGTGTATCTTTATAACCACGTAAGACCCCGCTGCCGATGACCTGGATAGAGTCTGAGATTTGATATACGGCGGCCAGTAACATCAACTGGGCGGCCAGCGTCACGACTTCAGGGTTATTGTTGTAAAGCAGGGCAATTTGCTCACGCAATGTGACGGTGAAGATTGCGGTTATCATCGCCATGCAAACGCCGACCCCTAAGCCTGTTCTGGCGGCGGTTTGCGCATCCAGCGTAGAGCCCTGGCCCAGACGATAACCGACGCGGATCGTAACGGCGGCAGCCAGCGACATCGGCAGTACGAACATTAACGAGCTAAAGTTCAGTGCGATTTGGTGTCCGGCGACATCAACAATTCCCAGTGGGGAAACCAACAGTGCGACTACGGCAAACAGTGTGACTTCAAAAAATAACGCCAGCGCAATGGGTAAACCCAACTGGACCAGACGTTTCATTACTGCGGTGTCTGGTTTCTGGAAGCCACGCACATTACGGATATCTCGCATTGATCGTGCATGTTTGACATAAGAGAGCATGGCGATAAACATCACCCAGTACACTGCCGCCGTCGCTACGCCGCAGCCAACGCCGCCGAGTTCCGGCATACCCAAATGTCCATAGATGAAAACATAGTTAACCGGAATGTTCACCAGCAGGCCGAGAAACCCCATTACCATCGCCGGTTTGGTTTTGGCCAGCCCCTCGCACTGGTTACGGGCAACCTGGAAGAACAGATACCCCGGTGCTCCCCACAACAGCGCACGCAGGTAACCGACTGCTTTATCTGCCAGCGCCGGATCGATGTTATGCATGGAACGGATAATGTATCCCGCGTTCCACAGCACCACCATAATCAAAATGGATACGCTGCCCGCAAGCCAGAATCCCTGGCGTATCTGATGGGCAATGCGATCGCGGCGACCAGAGCCATTGAGCTGCGCAATCACTGGCGTTAATGCCAGCAGCAGTCCATGACCAAACAAAATGGCCGGTAGCCAGATGGAGGTCCCGATGGCAACGGCCGCCATGTCCGTCGCGCTGTAACCTCCAGCCATGACGGTATCGACGAATCCCATTGCGGTTTGGGCGATTTGCGCAAGAATCACCGGAATTGCCAGAGCTAATAACTGACGCGCTTCTATTACATACTTTTGCACGTTTACACCTTATTACTCTTCATACTCCAGGCTGCAGGTTTGTTGGTTGCGTTCGTTTGCCCCGGTCACACAGCGGTTTATGTCCCGGACCTTACTCACCGCTTCCCTGCAACTCGAATTATTTTGAGTATCTATTGTTGTTATTTAAGAGACAAAAAAGCCGCCTTAAATGGCAGCAAGGAGAAAATGCTGAGGAAATTGCAGTCTATTGTAGCGAGGAATGCATAATTCTCCAGTGAAAAAACAGGTGGGGGCGGTGCATTGCTGGCAACCTGTTTTTTCACCTGCTATTGTGCTCAGCAGAGATGTCTTAATTGAGTTCAGGAGTTACAGGTATGTTTACGGGTATTGTGCAGGGCACCGCAAAACTGGTGTCTATTGATGAGAAACCAAATTTTCGCACGCATGTAGTGGAGTTACCTGAATACATGCTGGAGGCGCTGGAGACCGGCGCATCGGTTGCACATAACGGTTGCTGTCTGACAGTGACTGAAATTAATGGCAGCCGCATCAGCTTTGACCTGATGAAAGAAACACTACGTATTACCAACCTTGGCGATCTGCGGGTAGGTGACCTGGTAAACGTCGAACGTGCAGCAAAATTCAGCGATGAGATTGGCGGACATTTGATGTCGGGTCATATTATGACCACCGCGGAGGTGTCAAAAATTCTGACCTCCGAGAATAATCGGCAGATATGGTTCAAGGTCCAGGATACGTCGCTGATGAAATACATCCTGTATAAAGGATTTATCGGTATTGATGGTATCAGCCTGACGGTAGGCGAAGTGACGCCGACGCGCTTCTGCGTGCATCTGATCCCGGAAACGCTGGAGCGTACTACGCTTGGCAAGAAAAAGCTTGGCGCGCGGGTAAACATTGAAATCGATCCACAAACACAGGCTGTTGTTGATACCGTTGAGCGCGTACTGGCCGCGCGAGAAGGTGCGATCAGCAACATCACCGGTGAGGCTGGGGCCTGAGTCATGATGAAAAGCCCCCGTCGCGAACGGGGGCCGAAAGAACTAGCGGGGAACGCGCAGGCCGTGTTCCACACCGCGAGAGAAAACCACCTGCCAAAGCTGAATATCACGTGCGCGAAACGCACCGGCACAGGCGTTGAGGTAATAACTGAACATGCGTTTAAAACGCTCAGTATAATTATCGGCAATCTCCGGCCAGCTCTCCATGAAACGCTCATGCCAGGCCATCAACGTGGTATCGTAATCCGCACCAAAATTGTGCCAGTCCTCCATCACAAAATGTGACTCGCTGGCGTTGGCAATCTGGCGTACCGATGGTAAACAACCATTCGGGAAGATGTATTTGTTGATCCATGGGTCAACGTTATTGTCAGTTTTCTTAGAACCGATACTGTGCAGCAAAAACAGACCATCTGGCTTTAAATTGCGATCAACCACGTCAAAGTAGGTGTTGTAGTTTTTTGGCCCCACATGCTCAAACATACCGACGGAGACAATGCGGTCAAAGCGGTCGTTCAGGTCGCGGTAGTCCTGGAGTAAAATAGTAACGTCCAACCCTTCACAGCGCGCCTGCGCCAGTTTCTGTTGTTCCGCTGAAATCGTCACGCCCACCACACTCACGCCGTATTGTGCTGCCATAAACTGGGACAGGCCTCCCCAGCCGCAACCAATATCGAGCACGCGCATTCCTGGTTTCAACTGCAGTTTCTCACTAATCATTCTGAGCTTCGCCTGCTGGGCAGCTTCCAGGGTGTCGGCATCTTTCCAGTAGGCGCAGGAATACTGCATATAGGGGTCGAGCATGCGGGTAAAGAGATCGTTGCCAAGATCGTAGTGCTCTTTGCCGACAACCCACGCGCGCTTTTTAGTCTGTAGATTAAACAGACGCGCCGTTGCGATACGGAGAGTATCTTTGAAATGGCGGGGGAGTTGGCTTTCCAGATCTGCGCGTAAGACTTTGGTAAAAAACATATCCAGACGATCGCATTCCCACCAACCATCCATATAGCTTTCACCTAAACCCAGCGACCCTTCCTGCAGGACACGTTTGAAAAAAACGGGGTTTTTAACGCGAATATCCGCCGGCGCAGAACCATTAATCGTAATGCCCGCACGGCTTAGTAATTCATTGGTGATTCGGTACCAGTTATCATCCGGTACGCTGACGTCTTCTATACACGATGAACTCATAGCTTCTCCATCACTGGTCGGTGATCAGAACCTTAAAACAGCGTAGACGCTTTTTGGGTCTTGTGAGAAATTTCACGGAATTAATCCGTAATCTATTATCCGACGTAGAACAGAGGAAGGGAGAACCCCTTGCCGAAAAGACCATCCGTGGAAAAACGGGAACAACCTTGTTCCCGTTAACACAGAATAATTATCGTAATTTTAACAACTGGAAATCAGTATAGGCCTGAATATTTGGTGATTCAACCGAAAATTGTTAGCCAGCTAATTAAGTTATGACGGTTATTAATGTGACTCACCATGTGCAATCTGAGAGCCCTCATTCGCCAGGGAATCATTCTCTTTTTGCGACTGCATTTTATATCCAAGCGCAGCCAGGAACACCGTTGACAGCATTACGCTGGTGGTTGTGAGCAACGGAGTACTGATTAACCACGACACCACAAGGCTTGCCAGGAAGCATAAACCCAGTTGTAGCGTGTTCTGCATCGCCGCTGCGCGTCCTGTTGCCTGCGGGAAAGGACGTAGTGCCTGAGCGACGACAATCGGATAGATCGCGCCGTTCGCTATCGCCATGACGCAGAATGGGATCAAGATTTCGGCCAGTGCAACGTGGTGAATAAAACCGGTTGCCCATGTGGCAATAACGCTGATTGCATACAGGATCAGTAACCATGGCAGCAACTGGCTACCCTGCCATTTTTGCAGTGCGGCGCGGCAACCGTACCCGCCGATCAGGAAGGCGATAGTTTGTGGAACATAGCTCAGTCCAATTACTGCCGGGCTATAGCCCATCTCGCTCAGGATAAACGGTGAGCCGGTCAGCCATGCGAAAAAGCTCGCAGAACATGCCGCATAAATCAGTACATTTCCACGGTATGTTTTAGAACGCAGTAGCGTCGCGAACGTCAACGCGTCCTGACTATCGTCACGCGCATTTGCTGTCGGTTTTAACCGCAGGGCAGGCAACATCAGGATCAAGGTAATCGCAAACAGGGTGGCAAAAATGGCCTGCCAGGAAAAATGTACCAGGATCCAGCTACCTAATAAGGGCGCGAGAGCAGGTGATAAGCCGACCAGCGGCATAATGGTGGCAAAGATACGGTTAACTTTTTGCGAGGGATAGTAATCGGTAACCAGCGCCTGCCAGATTACTGATGCGGCACAAACGCCGACGGCCTGGACGAAGCGCAGCACCAGCAAGCCGGTGGCGTTTTCAACCCATAGCATCCCCAGACTACCCAGGGCGAAGATGGATAATCCCAGCAATAAAATTGGCTTACGACCATAGCGGTCGGAGAGCGGCCCCCACAGAAGCTGCGCAACGGCAAAACCGGCTAAGAACAAACTAAGGCTGGCGCTGACGGCAGACGCAGGGGTTTGCAGATCGGACTGAATAGCAGCAAAGGCGGGCAAATACATATCCGTTGCCAGAAAGCCGAGCACGCTAAGACCGGCCAGCCAGACTAAAAACCCTTTTCCAGGTTGCATCATCATTTCTCTTTTTAAGCAGTAAAACAGTGTCGCAGAGTGTAGTGAGTGAAATTCTCGCTGTGAAACGCTAATATTTGTTTACTGATTTCAAAATTTTTGTAGGCAGACTATGTGGTCGGAATATTCACTTGAAGTCGTTGATGCTGTTGCGCGTAACGGCAGCTTTAGTTCGGCTGCGCAGGAGTTGCACCGTGTACCTTCGGCGGTAAGCTACACCGTTCGTCAACTGGAGGAGTGGCTTGCAGTTCCGCTTTTTGAGCGACGTCATCGGGATGTTGAACTAACACCCGCAGGGGCGTGGTTTTTAAAAGAAGGTCGGTCTGTTATCAAAAAAATGCAGATCACTCGCCAGCAATGTCAGCAAATCGCCAACGGCTGGCGAGGGCAGCTCGCGATTGCAGTCGATAATATTGTGCGACCGGAACGCACCCGGCAGATGATTGTGGATTTCTATCGTCACTTCGATGATGTGGAACTGCTGGTTTTTCAGGAAGTGTTTAACGGTGTCTGGGATGCGCTATCGGATGGTCGCGTCGAACTGGCGATCGGTGCAACGCAGGCGATTCCGGTGGGGGGACGTTACACGTTTCGTGATATGGGAATGCTGAGCTGGAGTTGCGTGGTGGCGAGCCATCACCCGCTGGCTTCGATTCCCGGGCCATTAAGCGATGACACGTTGCGCAACTGGCCGTCGTTGGTTCGTGAAGATACTTCGCGCACGCTACCGAAACGAATCACATGGCTGCTGGATAACCAAAAACGTGTCGTGGTACCGGACTGGGAATCCTCTGCTACCTGTTTATCGGCTGGGCTATGTGTGGGCATGGTGCCAACACATTTTGCTAAACCGTGGATCGATAGCGGTAAGTGGGTTGCTTTGCAGCTGGAAAACCCTTTTCCTGATGCCGCATGTTGTCTGACCTGGCAGCAAAATGATACGTCGCCAGCACTGCTCTGGTTGCTGGACTACCTGGGAGATAGCGAAACGCTGAATAAAGAGTGGCTACGGGAGCCGGAACAGGCTCCCGTATAACAGGTTTAACGACGGTAATCGCGGAATGGGCCGTCGGCAACGGAGCGACGCTCCACCAGTCGAGGATGGACCTCAATAGATTGCGACTCTTCGCGCTTGTTTACGATACGGTCTAACAGCATATTGAAGGCAGTCTCACCTAACGAATCTTTCGGCTGGTGAATCGTGGTCAACGCTGGCGTGAAGAAGCGGGCGTTGCGCACGTTGTCATAACCGATCAACGACACATCCTGCGGTACACGCAAACCCATCTCGTCAGCGGCGCAAAGAGCACCCATCGCCATAATATCGCCACCGCAGAAGACGGCCGTCGGACGATGCGACTGGGAGAGGATTTGCTGCATGGCGCGATATCCGGATTCTGGTTCAAAATCGCCCTGTACGATCCAGTTTTCAGGTACTTTAATCAGCGCTTCTTCCATCGCTTTCATAAATCCTGCCAGGCGTCCGGCGCCGGTGTTGCGCTCCATAGGGCCTGGGATCACGCCAATCTCGCGGTGGCCGCGTTCTACCAGATATCGACCCGCCATATAACCGCCTTCGAAAGCGTTATCAATGACCGTGTCGGTAAAGTCGGCTTTCGCTTCGCCCCAGTCCATGACGACCATCGGAATATGGCGATACTCTTCGAGCATGGAAAGCAGTGATTCCGGATACTCAGAGCACATTACCAGTAAGCCATCGACGCGCTTTTGCGCCATCATTGAGAGATATGCCTGCTGCTTTTCGAGGCTATTCCATGCGTTACCCAGAATCAGCGTGTAGCCTTTCTGGAAACAATTTTTCTCAACGGCTTCGATAATTTCCGCGAAATAGGCGGCTTCGCTGCTGGTCGCCAACAAGCCGATCGACTTGGTGTGATTTACCTTCAGGCTGCGCGCAACTGCGCTGGGAGAGTAGTGCAACTCTTTAATGGCTGCCCAGACAGCATTACGCGTTTCTTCCGCGACAAAGCGCGTCTTGTTAATTACATGTGATACGGTTGTAGTGGAAACGTTTGCTCGCTTCGCTACATCTTTAATTGTTGCCATTACATCTCACTCCAGACCATATCCTAAGCTCCTGAGAATACTCCAGGTAAACGTTTGCCTTTACACACCCTTAACGCAACGTCAGGGTTGCGGCACGCCGGGAAAACGACACGGAACGTCAGGAAGGGGTCAATGGCCGGTACGCTAATCAAGTAAGCGTGGAATTTTGTCTGATCTTAACGAAAAGGGGAAGAGTTAAAAGCATTTATCAATATAAATCGTGAGAGATTTTTGCGTTCAAGTATGCAAAAATGCGCAATATCACTTTTTGTGTGGGAATAAAAAGGAGAAAACTTGATGAGCACCGATCTGAAATTTTCGTTAGTCACCACCATTATTGTTCTGGGCCTGATTGTAGCAAGTGGTTTGACCGCAGCACTGCATTGATTTACTCCGAGGGAGAGCAATCTCCCTCATCCCTTCAGCACGTTTTTCCCGTTCTATTATTTGCGAATTTGCAAAAGTCTTTTGCAAATTTGTTAACTTTATTATTTTTGCGATCAATGTCATGCTTTTGACTCTTATTACGTGTCGTGCCACGGCTCGACGTTATGGAGTCGAAGTATGAAAATAAATTATCCGTTACTGGCACTGGCGATTGGTGCGTTCGGTATTGGCACGACCGAATTTTCTCCTATGGGATTATTACCCGTCATTGCCCGGGGTGTGGATGTCTCGATTCCTGCTGCCGGAATGTTAATCAGCGCATATGCGGTTGGCGTGATGGTGGGTGCTCCGTTGATGACATTGTTGCTTTCTCATCGTGCGCGCCGTAATGCGCTTATTTTTCTGATGGTGATATTTACACTGGGTAATGTGCTTTCGGCAATTGCACCGGATTACACGACTCTCATGCTGTCACGTATTTTGACCAGTCTTAATCACGGCGCTTTTTTTGGCCTTGGTTCTGTTGTGGCGGCGAGCGTGGTGCCAAAACACAAGCAGGCCAGCGCGGTTGCTACCATGTTTATGGGCCTAACGATCGCCAATATTGGCGGTGTCCCTGCGGCAACCTGGCTGGGCGAGACCATCGGCTGGCGAATGTCATTCTTGGCGACTGCGGGTCTGGGCGTGATTGCGATGATCAGTCTGTTCTTCTCGTTACCTAAAGGCGGGGCAGGAGAGCGTCCTGAAGTGCGTAAAGAACTTGCGGTGCTGATGCGTCCGCAGGTTGTCTCGGCGCTACTGACCACCGTATTGGGGGCTGGTGCGATGTTTACGCTTTATACCTATATCTCACCCGTGCTGCACAGTATTACCCATGCCACACCAGCATTTGTCACCGGGATGTTGGTGTTAATTGGCGTTGGTTTCTCTATTGGTAATTATCTTGGTGGTCGGCTGGCAGACAAGTCGGTCAACGGCACGCTGAAAGGCTTTTTATTACTGCTGATGGTCATTATGCTGGCAATTCCATTTCTGGCGCGTAATGAGCTGGGAGCGGCTATCAGTATGGTGGTCTGGGGCGCGGCGACGTTTGCGGTAGTCCCGCCTTTGCAGATGCGCGTGATGCGCGTTGCCAGCGAAGCGCCAGGATTATCTTCATCGGTTAATATTGGGGCATTTAATCTGGGCAATGCCCTCGGGGCTGCGGCTGGTGGCGCAGTGATATCCGGTGGGTTAGGTTATAGCTTTGTGCCGGTGATGGGGGCGATTGTGGCGGGGCTGGCTTTGCTGCTGGTCTTCATCTCAGCGAAAAAACAGCCTCAGGAAGCGTGCCCGACTGCAAATTGACACTAAAACGCAGAAGGGGATCCCTTCTGCGTTGTCATTTTTATGCTGCGAAGTTTTTCGCAACAAACTCCCAGTTTACCAGCGCCCAGAAATGCTCCAGGTAGCCAGGACGTGCATTGCGATAGTCGATGTAGTAGGCGTGTTCCCAGACGTCAACGGTCATCAGAGGTGTCGCATCGGTGGTCAGTGGTGTACCTGCGTTAGAGGTGGAAACGATAGCCAGTTTGCCATCCGTCCCTTTTACCAGCCAGGTCCAGCCGGAACCGAAGTTCTTAATTGCGGCATCGGTGAATTGCGCTTTGAAGTCTGCGAAGCTGCCAAAGGATGCAGTAATGGCTTCGGCCAGTTTTCCGGTCGGTTCGCCACCAGCGTTTGGTGCCAGACAGTTCCAGTAGAACGTGTGGTTCCATACCTGAGCTGCGTTATTAAATACACCGCCTTCAGAGCTACGTACGATCTCTTCCAGTGACTTGCCTTCAGACGCTGTGCCTTTAATCAGATTGTTCAGATTGGTCACGTAGGTTTGATGGTGTTTGCCATAGTGGTATTCCAGCGTTTCAGCAGAAATGTGCGGTGCCAGAGCATCTTTGGCATACGGTAATGCAGGTAATTCAAACGACATTGCTTCTCTCCTTATTATTTATATTGAGTACACACAATAACCTCATTGTGCGTAAGGATAGGGTAGCAAATTGAAAGGTTATGCAAAAGAAGAACTTACCCTACAGCACACGCTGTAGGGTAAGTTTTTAGCGAATTGTTTTAGGCGTCATTACGCGTCGAGCGCCGACATAGTGGCGCTGCCAGTAATCTTCGCTCAGCGAGGTGATTTGAATTTCCTGACCGCTGCGAGGAGACTGGATAAATTTGCCGTTGCCAACGTAGACACCGACGTGATCGGCGGTACCCCGGCCCTGTGTCCGGAAGAAGACAAGATCGCCGTTTTTCAGTTCGCCACGTTCGATAGGTGCTGCGTCCCGCAGGTGGTACATTTCATTGGCGGTGCGCGGAATGCGAAACTTCACCAAATCTTTATACGCGTAATACACCAGACCGCTGCAATCAAAACCGGTCCTTGGTGATGTGCCACCCCAACGGTAAGGTTTACCGATTTGGTTCATCAGGGTGGACATGGCGGTTTTGGTCGCTTTTTGCACTTTAACTTTATGTGTCTCAGCAAGCGTTACAGGGGTTGTCGACTTCACTTTCACACAGCGCGGTTTATGACCTTTACGCGGGGTGCATTTTTCAGTCCAGGTGACGGCGGCGGTTTGTGCTGTGGCTGCTTTGCCCCGACGGTTTGCGGTTTTAGCCGATTTTGCTGGAGTGGTTGTGCGTTTTTTTACTGAGGCGGTTTTACTGCTGGTTTTGCTGGTGGATTTTTTAGCCGTCTTCTGAGTGGTTTTGGTTGTTTTTTGACTGGCTGTTGAGCTTTTCTTTTTATCTACCGTTTTGATGGTGTGCGAAACAGTAGGTGTCGTCCTGGCTTGCTTGGAAGCATGGGCCATGGGCGTAAAAGGCAGTGTGGTAAAAAGTAAAGCACAGAGCGTGATCGAGATTCGGTTTATCCGCGCCACTGAGCAGTCCTCTGGTAAGGCAGGTCTATCGTGCCTGCGTGTGATTTACAAAACTTGATGATTCTAATCTATAGAAACGGGAAACTTAATAGCTTTTTTCGTTTAAAACTATGTTTCGTTACCGACCGCAAAAAAAAACAGCAAATAAAGATAAAACTGGTGAACAGATAATCAAATCCACACCCTTTAAGGGGATAAGTGAGATTGTGAATGCAACTTTTAGCGACAGGGGATAAAATAATAAGGCGTAATGAAAATGTTATTTTCCGTTGCCAGCCTGACCCGCTACAATGTCAGACTACTGCCGTAAAAGAAGTTTAAGGAAGCAAGATAATGAGCACCACTATCGAAAAAATCCAGCGCCAGATCGCTGAAAACCCGATTCTCCTGTACATGAAAGGTTCTCCAAAACTGCCAAGCTGCGGTTTCTCCGCACAGGCCGTGCAGGCGCTGTCAGCCTGTGGTGAACGCTTTGCTTATGTCGATATTCTGCAAAATCCGGATATTCGCGCCGAGTTGCCGAAATACGCAAACTGGCCAACCTTCCCGCAGCTGTGGGTTGATGGTGAACTGGTTGGCGGTTGCGACATTTTAATCGAGATGTACCAGCGCGGTGAGTTGCAGACTCTTATCAAAGAGACTGCGGCGAAGTACAAAACCGAAGAACCAGACGCTGAATAATCAGCAGATATAAAAAACAACATCATCGTTGGTGACCGCCAGGCGGTTGGCCGAACAGATGGTTGTATAAGAATCCGGAAATGTTCATTCGTTTCCGGATTTTTTTGTCTGTAGCTTCCGGCAATATCTGGGGGCTATAAACAAAAAAGCCAGCCAGTTTTTCAACTGACTGGCTTTATGCCAGCGAAGACGTTGTGTCTTCAAAAGAACTTAGGCTTTCAGTACGTCCAGTGCGGCAGTGTAGTCTGGCTCGTTGGTAATTTCGTTGACCAGTTGGCTGAAAATAATGTTGTCATTTTCATCAATAACTACCACGGCACGTGCGGCCAGGCCTTTCAACGGGCCTTCGGAGATTTCAACACCATAGTTTTTCAGGAATTCAGCATTGCGCAGAGTTGACAGCGTGATAACGTTGCTCAGACCTTCCGCGCCGCAGAAACGAGAGTGGGCAAATGGCAGGTCGGCTGAAATGCACAGCACGACGGTATTGTCGATTTCTGTCGCCAGTTGGTTAAACTTACGTACCGATGCCGCGCAAACGCCGGTATCGATGCTTGGGAAAATATTCAGCACTTTGCGCTTGCCTGCGAACTGGGCCAGCGTAACGTCAGACAGGTCTTTAGCCACAAGAGTAAAAGCCTGAGCTTTGCTACCAGCCTGAGGAATGGAGCCGGCGACTGAAACCGGGTTGCCCTGGAAATGAACGGTTTGTGACATGGTTATCTTCCTGTTTACATATAGTTAACGTCGTGGCTAGTTTATGCCATCAACAGTTAACACGGCAAACGCTATTTGCGGATATCCGCTTCCGGGATTACATAAGGAAAATAAATGAGATCAGTTAAGGTATATGAGGAAGCCTGGCCGCTACACACTCCCTTTGTGATTGCCCGAGGCAGCAGAACAGAAGCACACGTCGTGGTGGTTGAGCTGGAAGAAAATGGCGTAAAAGGCATCGGGGAATGTACGCCTTATCCCCGTTATGGCGAAAGTGATGCTTCGGTACTGGCACAAATTATGAGTATTGCCCGGCAACTGGAAAGCGGGCTGACCCGCGAAGATTTACAGAAACTGTTGCCTGCAGGGGCTGCGCGTAATGCGATTGACTGTGCTTTATGGGACTTGAGTGCCCGGCAACAGCGACAAACTCTGGCTGAATTTATTGGCACTGAGCTGGATGCAGTTGTGACGACGGCCCAGACCGTGGTGATCGGTACCCCAGAGCAGATGGCGGCAAACGCAGCAGCTCTGTGGGAGAATGGCGCGAAATTACTGAAAGTTAAACTGGATGCCCGCCTAATCAGCGAGCGGATGGTCGCTATCCGTGCGGCAGTTCCAGACGCCACGCTGATTGTCGATGCCAACGAATCCTGGCGTGCCGAAGGGCTCGCAGCACGTTGTCAATTGCTGGCAGATTTAGGCGTCGCAATGCTGGAACAGCCGTTACCTGCTCAGGATGATGCCGCTCTGGAGAATTTTATCCATCCGTTGCCCATCTGTGCAGATGAAAGCTGTCACACCCGCAGTAGCCTGAAAGCATTGCACGGGCGTTATGAAATGGTGAACATCAAACTGGACAAAACGGGCGGCCTGACGGAAGCGCTGGCGCTGGCGGCCGAAGCGCGCGAACAGGGATTTGCTCTGATGCTGGGATGCATGCTGTGTACTTCCCGGGCCATTAATGCCGCATTGCCGCTAACACCGCAGGTCAGCTTTGCCGATCTGGATGGCCCAACCTGGCTGGCCGATGACGCAGAGCCAGCCCTGCATTTTACGACCGGGCTGCTCCATCTCTAGGATGCCAACGCAGCAGATTAGACATCGCCAGCAGATATTTTTCGCTGGCCTCATCTGAAGAGATGGGCGGAAACTCAGCGGTAATGCAGTGTAAGTTCAGATCGGCGCACCAGCTGCCAAAAGAGCCGGGCGTTTCATAACCTACGCTGGTGACCAGGGGTAATTCAAACGTCTGCGCCAGCCACTCGCCTAATTCGCTGTGTCTGGGATCTTCAATACAGGCCAGCGGATCGTGAAAAGAAACCACCCAGGCGGGATGAATGCGGTGAATAAGCTGACACAGTGCCTGAGTTTCTGGTTCAGACCCCGGATGTTCACCGGTTAACAACACCACATCGCGTTCTTCTGCACTACTGTTCCAGCGATATACTGTTTCTCCCGCTTTCCAGTTTGCCGCCGGAAAATTACGATTGAGATCCACACCATTAGCATTCGCGCGCAATCCAAGCTGGCAACCGTCAGGGTTAACCGCCAGCACAATATGATGGCGGCGCAGCGAAGGGTTAAGCGTACGCAACGCGCAGGAAAGGGTAACCACTGAAGAGTTTTCATCACCGTGAGTTCCCGCCAGAATCAGACCACTCTCGCGATCGGCCGCGGGGGCGGGAAACCAGATTAACGGTGCGCCCAGCAGTGAACGTCCGTAATGTTCGGTTCCCGGTGGAAATGCGCCGCGCTCGGCACGAGGACGGGTAACGGTCATAGTCTTCTCTGAAAGCATGAATTGTTACTCGCAGTGTTGTGCAAAATGTCTGGATAATCAAATCGTTTTCACACACTTATCTTTTCAGGTGTAATATCACTTTCTTGTCGGAAGTTAATTGCATTTCCTGCTGGCGATACAAATAATTACACATTCACTTAATGGCCGGATCTGAGGGTATTTTATGAGGCATTCTGTTTCAGTAACCTGTTGTGCGCTGTTGGTTAGCAGCATTTCTTTATCGCATGCTGCGGATGTTCCCAGCGGAACGGTACTGGCAGAAAAACAAGAACTGGTGCGTCATATAAAGGATGAGCCTGCGTCGCTGGATCCGGCGAAAGCTGTAGGACTGCCTGAAATTCAGGTTATCCGCGATTTATTTGAAGGGTTGGTCAACCAGAATGATAAAGGTGAAATCATTCCCGGTGTAGCCACGCAGTGGAAGAGTAACGATAACCGCATCTGGACATTTACGCTACGCGATAACGCGAAATGGGCCGACGGTACGCCGGTAACGGCACAGGATTTTGTCTATAGCTGGCAGCGACTGGTTGATCCAAAAACACTTTCCCCGTTTGCATGGTTTGCAGCTTTGGCTGGTATCAATAATGCACAGGCGATTATCGACGGCAAAGCCACACCCGATAAACTGGGAGTTAGTGCGGTAGATGCCAGGACATTAAAAGTTCAACTGGATAAACCACTGCCCTGGTTTGCCAATCTGACGGCGAACTTTGCGTTTTACCCGGTACAAAAAACCAATGTTGAAAGCGGTAAAGAGTGGACAAAACCGGGTAATTTGATCGGCAACGGGGCCTATGTATTGCAGGATCGTGTCGTTAACGAAAAACTGGTGGTTGTGCCGAATACACACTATTGGGACAACGCCAAAACCGTATTGCAAAAAGTGACGTTCCTGCCAATTAATCAGGAATCTGCGGCAACAAAGCGTTATCTCGCCGGTGATATTGATATTACGGAATCCTTTCCGAAAAACATGTATCAGAAATTGTTGAAGGATATTCCGGGGCAGGTTTACACCCCACCTCAGCTCGGTACTTATTATTATGCGTTTAATACGCAGAAAGGGCCGACGGCAGATTCGCGTGTGCGCCTGGCGCTCAGTATGACTATCGATCGCCGTCTGATGGCGGAAAAAGTCTTGGGTACCGGGGAAAAACCAGCCTGGCATTTCACGCCGGATGTCACTGCAGGCTTTGTACCTGAGCCTTCTCCATTTGAGCAAATGAGTCAGGAAGAGCTGAATGCTCAGGCGAAAACGTTGTTACGTGCAGCGGGCTATGGGCCGCAGAAACCGCTTAAACTGACGCTGCTGTACAATACTTCGGAAAACCATCAGAAGATCGCCATCGCCGTTGCTTCTATGTGGAAGAAAAATCTCGGTGTTGATGTGAAGTTGCAAAACCAGGAATGGAAAACCTATATCGACAGCCGTAATACCGGTAATTTCGATGTGATCCGCGCCTCCTGGGTAGGTGATTACAATGAACCATCAACGTTCCTGTCGTTATTAACATCGACTCATTCCGGGAATATTTCCCGGTTTAATAATCCTGCATACGATAAAGTGTTGACCCAGGCCACGATGGAAAACACGGAAAAAGCACGTAATGCGGATTATAACGCCGCAGAAAAAATCCTGATGGAACAGGCTCCCATTGCGCCTATTTATCAGTACACCAACGGGCGTTTAATTAAACCATGGCTGAAAGGGTATCCCATTACCAACCCTGAAGATGTGGCCTATAGCCGTACAATGTATATTGTGAAGCACTAGTTGAATACATGCTCCTGATAGCCTTCGTTAACCTCATCTAAAACCAGAGCTGGCGCGGATTACAGCGCCAGCACCTCTCGTGAACCTTTGTTAACCGCATCAGGAAACCTCATTTTTTTGACGGTATAAATGACGTATTAAACGAATTACCGTTACGGTAAAACCCAGTTTTTACCGTCATAACCTATCACCCATGACGGTATTTATTAATACTGGATACCGTCAATGCTTACCGGTACAAAGCTCAAAAACCTGAAACCTAAAGAAAAAATGTATAAGCAATCAGACCGTGATGGCCTCAGGCATTTGACGTGCTTGTTGCGTTAAATGGGTTGTATTCCAGGGCTGATTTTATTCATCAAACCCTGCCGTGGACTATTTATTGGAGCAATAGAGTTGTACTACGCGAATATTGCCGCAATGGCTGGGCGAAGCTCGAGATAATCTGTGCAATAGTGGAATCAGGGCAGCGGCACTGAGGCTGACTAGCTATATATTTTTCGGAATCACCTTAATTTTATCATACAAATTTCATGCTAACTGCATGTTAAAATATTATCAATAATTTCATGTGGTTGCCCTACAGTAATGGCTGGGTTAAATAATAATTAAATTTGTCCCCAATATGTTTCATGTAATTATGATGTGTTTAATCTCATTGAAATAGTGTTTATCAATAGTAATGGTGAAGTGAGGAAAAATTGAATAGCAAAAAAAAATTAATTGCCCTGGTTGTTTCTGGTGCTGTATTTGGCCCTGCAACCACACAAGCCCAAATGATTATTAATGATAATATATCTGTCAAAGATACATGGGGGGTCTTTAATCCCGGAGGTGCCGGTTTGTATTTAATTGATAATACAACCATTAATGTTGAAGTTACAGGAAATGGTTCGCAGGCCCATGGGATATTAGTGAATGCTTCTCCTACAGAGAGCACCGGTGATACCAAAACAATAGTTAAAAACAGCACTATAACTTCCCAAGGAAATGGGGCTTATCTTGTTGGTGGTTATACCCAATTTGATAACTCTAAAATCATCTCTTCTGGCAATTATGGTATTGTCACAAAAGGTGGAATTGTTCAACTTGAAAATGGTAGTTCTATTAATACTAAAAATAACACTATCGGCCTCTATCTGACTAAGGGTTATGATGGTACCTATGCCGATAATGAGGTTACACTAAACAATTCATCTATCGCGACCGAAAATGGCCCCGCAATAGCGGTAGGTGCTGATGCTACTGCACATATACATGTATATAATTCTAAAGTTGACAGCGGTAATGATATATTACTCACTACCAGTGATAATTCTGTTGCTGATATGGACTTTAATGGAAGCGTAGCTACAGGTAATATAATCGCAGCAGGAAATGCAGCGATTGATGTTTTATTGTACAATAAATCATGTGTTTATGGTTCAATGAATAATGTTAACAGCCTTAACATTGATTCGTCTTCAGAGTGGAAAGTCTTCGGAGACTCAGATTTAAACACCTTGATAAATTCCGGCGCAGTTAATCTTTCAAACGCAAGTACTGTCGGTACAATACTAACCATTAAAAATAATTACAAAGGTGATGGCGGCGTAATCATTTTTAACTCAAAACTATCTGATGATAACTCGCTTACCGATAAACTGGTGATTAATGGTGATAGTGAGGGGGATACTAATGTTATTGTTAACAACCTTGGTGGTACCGGCTCCCAGACACAAAATGGAATTGAAATAATAACGGTCAAAGGAAACTCAAATGGTGTTTTCACGCAATATGGACGTATTGTTGCAGGAGCCTATGACTATAATTTAATAAAAAACGGTAATGACTGGTATTTAGTCAGCACTATCCCACCGGTTGATCCCGTAGAGCCGCCGGTGGACCCTGTCGACCCTCCCGTTGATCCTGTAACACCGCCGGTTGACCCCTCTGATGAAACACATGTTAACCGCCCTGAAGCAGGTAGCTATCTTGCAAACATTGCGGCTGCGAACACGTTATTCAACACCCGTCTGCACGACAGTCTGGGGGAAACGCAGTATGTTGATGCTCTGACCGGTGAGAAGAAAGTTACCAGTCTGTGGCTACGCCAGGTCGGTAGTCATAATAACTGGCGTGATGGCAGTGGTCAGTTGAAAACACAGAGCAACAGTTATGTCGCACAGTTGGGTGGCGATGTTGCGCAGTGGTCAACCGATGGTCTGAACAGAGGCCACCTGGGTCTGATGGCGGGTTACGGTAATAACCACAGTTCTACCCGTTCTTCCGTCACGGGTTATGGTTCAAAAGGTTCGATAAACGGTTACAGCGTTGGCGCTTACGGCACCTGGTTTGCCAGCGATACGGATAAAGCAGGGCTGTATGTGGACAGCTGGCTTCAGTACAGCTGGTTCAACAACCAGGTTAACGGGCAGCAACTGGCCAGCGAATCTTACAAATCGAAGGGCTTTACGGCCTCGCTGGAAACGGGTTACACCCAGAAACTGGGCGAGTTTGCTGGCAGCAAAGGGACGCTTAATGAATGGTTTATCCAGCCACAAGCCCAGGTCACCTGGATGGGTGTGAAAGCAGACAACCATCGTGAAGCCAATGGAACCCGCGTTAGCAGCGGTGGCGACGGTAACGTACAAACCCGCCTGGGCCTTCGTACGTACCTGAAGAGCCATCATGCGATGGATGACAACAAAGACCGTACTTTCGAACCGTTCATTGAAGCCAACTGGTTGCATAATACGCGCAGTTATAACGTGAACATGGATAATGTCCACATCAGCCAGGCTGGCGCCCGCAACATTGGCGAAGTCAAAGTGGGTGTTGAAGGACAGATTAACCCTCGGGTCAATCTGTGGGGCAATGTCGGCGCCCAGCTGGGGGATAAAGGATACAGTGACACCAATGCCATGGTGGGTATTAAGTATAACTTTTAATGCTGCGCTAACCGGGGGATTATCCCCGGTTTTTATCTGAAGAAATCTCCTATCCAGTATGTTGTGGACGAGGTTATTTCCGAAGCAGTGGTGTTGAGGATAAATGTAATTTACCGCGCCTAAGCTGATTAACTGCTCATAACTTGAGCAATAAAAATCTTAAAACCTGAGAACCCGCTATGGCGGGTTTTTCTTTTTTACGCCTGACAGGAAATTAACAATTTGTGCTCTTAAGACATTGATCATCTCTGAGCACAGTTGTGCTGTATGAACACTCAATTTCTCGAATACGTGCGCCAGCAACTGCTGGTTGCCACCGCCGATTTAAGAGGTGCGACGAAAGGTCAGTTGATGACCTGGCTTGAGGGTTGGCGGCGCAGGATGTGAAAGCGGAACTGGCTGGTCGTGATGTTTTTCAGCAAAGGACTTAGCCGCTATGCGTGGTGTCAAACCGGACAACTGGAGCCACTACTATGCGGACTACTGCGAGTTTTGTGCAGCATCTTCAAGGGGCTCGATAGCGAATCGCTGCTTTGTACGGTGAGAACGCGATCACAACAAAAGACGTCTTTTTCGCAGCAGGGTATTGCAAAAGTCAATTAAATAGCATGCATTTCGTGTGAATATGATATTGTGCCATTGTTGTATGTACTGGCAGTAAATTAGTTTTCGAGCCCGAGGTTAACGCCTTGGGCTTTTTATTTGCCTGTAGGTAAGCTGTAAAGCACTCAAGTCATAATTGAATGCTCGCTGGTTAGATCCCTGTCAGGCGCGCCAAGTCTAAGCCCACTTCGAGGTATCAAAGGTAGTTATCAATTTGATATATTTCACTTCAAGGAAGATGAGAAATGGATTAATGATAATGAGGTTGCCAACAAAGGTAGAGTTGATTTCATTCTGCTTCGCAGTCATTTGGGTTATTTGGTGTGCATGGGCAGACAAAACAACTCACGACACATACCTTTTTGATGGGGTGCTTTATAAGTCAGTTATTGTTGGGACTTCCTTCCTGATAGGAATGTTCATTGCTTGGCGTGTGTACCTAAGTAATAAGGTCGCAGCAGGTATGGTTAAGAGGCTTTTCGGCGTTTGCCTTACTGTTATGATGTGCCTGACATTTACTTTTTGGAATGTTCCAGAGTTAATAATGATCTCATCAGCTAATAAGCATGTGAGTGACAATTACCGATTCAAGATGAGATATCCCACACAATCTGGAGGAAAAACCAGGCCATGTAAGGCTCGTGTTATCTACTATGACACATATCTGAAGCGTGAAATCGCACTCTGTCACTGGGATGATGCTCCATCTTTTTTCTATACGGATTATATTCGAGTAGATAAGCTGATTTCAGGTATGGGCGGGCAGATTATTTATCACGAAGCCGTTCATTGAGAAAATCCTATTCAAAGTTTAGAGGTCGCCATATGACGGCCTTTTTCATTTCAGGCTCACGGGAATCAACCACTACGTGCTTTGTTGATAAATCCAGCCCGTGAAGATAGAACTCTTTTCTCCCATCGTAAATGTGTCTAAGAAAGTATCATTTCTACAGCTATAACCAATAAATTATGGTTGGTATCATTTTGTAAAACATTTTTATAAAATCTTTTGACCGTTACTCTGAAGACGAATGCAGAATCACAGTGACGTTTACACTGTTGTACTATTTTCTACTGTTTTATCCCACCGGAAGGGTTGTAAGTGATTGATTTTAAATTATGTGTGTTTGCAGTTTTTCTCCTCTTTGGCTGTAGTTCTGATGTTGTCATCAAATCACCTGCTAAACCTGTCTACAGGTCGATGCCTGAAATTACCCAGTCAATTACACCTTCACAGCAGAGGGCAATTATGACTGGCGCACGACCTGACTGGTCAGAAAGAACACCGGTTAACACAATTAAGCGATATTAATTAGCACTTTTCACCGAGTTAAGGCTGCCATCTGGCGGCCTTTTTCATTTAAGGGTTCATGGGAATCATCCGCTACGTGCTTTGTTGATAAATCCATCCCGTGAAGCCTGACCCTTTAATCACCCACAGCGCCATCCGAAAAATCGGAGGTGAGGCTATGACCAGAATGAGCACCATTTACAGCAGACTTTCATATGGAACAGGCACCACGCTGACCGGCTGCGGTGTATCAGCGAAGGCATATGCCGAAACACCTAAAACAGCAAAAGAGTTGCCCAGGATGTTGGCCGACAGAATTGCAGGATTAAGCCTGAGTGACCGGGCAATTATTGTCGTTATCGCATGCACCGTTATTACCTGTTCAGTGAACTGGTATTTTCACAGGAAGCGAATGCAAAGGCCGTAGCCCGTATGATTGAACAGGGGCGAACAATTCCCGAGATGAGGTTGTTAAAGATGCTCAAGCTCAAGCAGCGCGTGTCAGGCAGCGATTCGTGTGGGGTACAGCGCTAAAACTGCTACGGTACTGCTACAAAATTGCTGTCAAAAGCTGTCATTCAAAACAGGATTGCCGAACTTAAAGCCAGGCGCAACGAAGATGTGGGCATTGATGCCGATTATGTGCTCCGGCGCTTGGTTGAAATCGACCAGATGGACGTGCTGGACATCCTTAATGACGATGGCAGCCTAAAGGCGATTAGCCTTTGGCCCAGGTCGTGGCGGACGACACTCACTGGACTGGATATCAGCACGACTATCCAGAACTGATATATAGGCTGGTGCGTAAACGTGTGCCAGCCTCTGCTGTTATTACTCTTCCGGGGGCTGATGTTCCCGACAAATCAGTTTTGAATCATCCTCACTCAGCGGTTCTTTCGTGAGATTACAAAATCTCTGGCCATTATTTTTTAGATGGAACTGACAGCTATGGCAAAGACCGAAGCCAGGAACATTGTTGGTTCTCTGGATTTCACGCAAAAGTTCGAACAACAACTCTTTTAACAAGTCAGAACGTTTCCCCATCGCAGACTCTCCCGCCACCAAAAATGAGGGGGGAAGTAGGGCATCGAGTAAGGTTTTCGCTGACTCAGAGACCTGTAAATGGACGCTGCGTTTATCCCGAACGTCCTGGGTTCGCACAATCAGTCCTTTTGTTTCCAACAACTTTAGCGATTGTGAAACGGTTCCTTTGGTGAGTCCAAGATAGTCCGTCACGCCTAGCGGCGTATTGGAATAGCGGTTACAGCGAGCGAGATACATCAACGCGCTGAGCTGTACCGGTTGAATATCCGCCAGTAAAGGATGCTGGCGAAACCACATCCGCGTCAGGCTGGAAAGCCTGTCCAGTACGTCGAAAAGTGACATGTCGTGCATAACGAAATCCTCCTTGACATATAGTATCGATTAAAAACTAAATTGACAAAGCATTAAAGCAGCGTAGTATGAATTATAGTATCGAATCGATACTATAATTCAAAAGGAGATATATCATGACAAAGGCTACCTATTATCATGCCGGTTGCCCGGTTTGCGTTTCCGCGGAAGAGGCTCTGCTTCAGCATCTGTCCCCAAATGTGAAAGTCGATATTATTCACCTGGGTGAACAACCTGATCGAGTCGCTGAGGCTGAACGGGTTGGTGTGAAGTCTGTTCCGGCATTGGTGATCGACGGCAATGTGCTACACATCAACTTTGGTGCGCCAATTGAAGCACTGAAATAACGTCTGGCGTTCGGGAGGTCGCTCCGGCTATTTCCCGAACAAGCGTTCAAACGGAGGAGGGGGCTACGTTTATCATCGTTATATTTATTTGATTATATGAAATAATTTTTAGGTACAGACGTTATACCGTATAAATCCGGATGTCATGCGCCTGAAAGGCGGTTGCGTACTCTTTGCTGATATTTTCCTCTACAACAATGACATCAATGTTGCTGCTTTCGGTAACAACATACCGGGCTACTGCCGGGATTTTATCTGCCGTCAGTGCGACGATAGTTTCATTGCACTGTTTAATCACCGCTTTTTTAAACTCACAATCTGCGTAATCAAACCCCGTCAATCCTGACTCGGGCGCCATTGCGCATCCGCCAATAAATCCCTGATCGAATAAAATGCCCTGCAACTGAGATATCGCCGTGGCTCCAACACAACCACCTGACGATCTCTGTACCTGGCCACCCAGAGTAATGACCTCAAACAGTGGTTTCTTTAGCAGAACGGCGGCAATTTCTGGCGCATTAGTCACTACTGTTAGTGCAAGCTCGGCGGGCAGGGCTTCAGCCATCGCCAGGTTAGTGCTACCCGTATCGATGAAAATGCAGCTCCCGGATTTAACCAGCCGGGCACATCTTTGCGCGATGTTGCTCTTTTTCTCCGCATTGATGTTCTTACGAACGGCGATCTCCGCTGATTCCGGCAATGAAATAATGGCTCCGCCATATACCTTCTTGCATACACCTTCTTTACTAAGTTCATGTAAATCACGGCGAATTGTGTGTTCTGAAACGCCTAATCGTCCGGCGAGTTCGGAGCAGACCACTCTACCGTTTTCCTGAAGGATCTGATGAATTAGTGCCTGTCGCTGTTGTGGGAATGCATCGTAATCGAGCATAAAAACTCCTGAATAAATAAAAATCGAGCAATACTAAGCATGATCGTGCATTATGATTAGCGTTGTCAATGTCCCGTTAGTACGGAATGTATAATTATGAATAAAACCAGTGGAGGTTCGCGATGAAGGTTGCCCATATGGCATTGTGGACACAGGATCTCTAGCGACAAGCTCATTTCTGGGGCACTTTTTTTGGTGGAGAGATTAACGAAAAATACTGCAGTAAAACGAATCCGGGGTTTGAGTCCTATTTCGTCAATATTGGTGATGGCATTGCGATTGAATTGATGACCAAGACTGGACTTACATCCTGTTCGCCCGACAACAACACGGTTGGATGGGTTCATCTGGCCATCTCCGTCGGCAGTGTCGAGAGTGTTGACGCAATGGCGATGCGTGCCCAGGAACAGGGGATTTTAGTATCAGCCCCACGCACTACTGGTGACGGATATTATGAAGCCGTGATACGCGATCCTGATGGTAATTTAATCGAGATTGTTGCCTGATTTTTAGTCTGCCCGAGACAATCGAAGACAGGAAGTTAAAAGTGCTGTTTGCCCACTATCTGTGGCATGTCAGGCCACAATAACTTGGCTGTTTTTAGCTCTCGGGGCAGAACCATGCTGGTCTGAGTAAATAAGACGCGAAATTTCGCGTCTTATTCTTTTAGTGTGAAGACGCTTGTGCTGTGGCATCTTCCATATACAGCGTCTGGCTTGGGAAGGCAAAATCGGCTCCGTTTGCCTGGACGATAGTAATAATCTTTAAATAAACATCCTGCTGAACGGCGAGCCACTCCTGCCATACGGTCGTTTTTGTAAAGCAATAGACCATAATATTCAGAGAGGAATCCGCAAACTCATTAAAATAAACCAGCAAGGTTTGCTTCTGGTCTATACCGGGATGGTTTTGCAGCATCTGTCTTACTGACTCGACAATTGTACTTATTTTATCGGCATCTTCATAACGTAACCCGATCACCGTTTTTATCCGTCGGTTAGTCATTCTGCCTGGATTTTCTACACTAATTGACGAGAAAATTGAGTTCGGCACATACAGAGGACGATGATCAAAGGTGTTTATTTTGGTCATTCTCCAGCCAATTTCTGTTACTGTGCCTTCGATATTTCTGTCCGGGGAACGGATCCAGTCACCGATACTGAACGGTCTGTCGAAATAGAGCATAATTCCGGAAAAGAAATTACTCAGGATGTCTTTCCCCGCCATACCAACAGCTATACCGCCGATGCCTCCAAAGGTTAGCAGTCCGGATAAACTCATTCCAAAATGTTCGCCATACAGCAGAATGATGACGACAACGATAGTTATCTTAATAATTCGCGACAGGATCCGGGCACTGGTGATATCTCTGCCTTTGCTGATCTGTGATTTTTCAAACTGGTTGATCACCAGAAAGAGTTTTATGGTCAGAATGAGCGCAATCAAAGAGGTACAGAGGAAGTCGACAACGCTCGGGGATATAAATTTCAGCCTGTAGCTTTCAATCACATTATTGGCGATGCTGCCGAATGTTCCAATGATAATGGCATAGACGAAAAATTGCGCCGCGTGGAATATGAATCCTTTTTTACGTTTCTCGCAGCGATGAAACCAGACGCTCATCAGGACTAATGCCGCACAGCAACTGAGAATTACCGTCAGATTAAATGCATTGTTCATAAACAGTTCAGCGATCATGATTCTCCCAGGCTACTCCGTGTTAGCTAAATATCATCTGACATATCCAGTCCAGATATTTTATCCAGTTCAGGGTGTCAGATCATTAAGCATAAAGAGAGAGAAATAAGATAATCAGCGCTGTTTTCAGGCGAATAATGCTGAAGGCAACCTTTTAGCGAGTCTTATGTAGCAGACAATGAGCTGATGTCATGGTATTGTTATTGCAAAGTAACAAGGTATTCATCTGCAAATGAAAAGGACGATACTATGGTCATGGCTAAGCTGAAAACAGCGAAGGGAAGGAAATTTCTGTTGTGTCTGCTTGGGGTGTTCATCATCGCAGCATCGGTGGTTACGCGAGCCACAATCGGTGGGGTAATTGAGCAGTACAATATTCCGCTTTCAGAGTGGACCGCTTCAATGTATGCCATTCAATCTGCAATGATTTGCGTCTACAGCATGGTGTTTACTATTCTGCTGGCGATCCCGCTTGGGATCTATTTCCTTGGCGGGGAAGATAAGCGCTAAGTGTTTTTAATGCCGGATGACGTCGCCATCCGGCATTTTTCTGTGCGGTTAATCGTCTTCTTCGTCGTCCAGTTCAACCGGGGTCTGATATTGATCGGGTTTGATAACCAGTAGGTCACAGCGTAGATGGTCGATGACTTGTTCCGCTGTATTTCCGAGAAACGCAGCTGAAATACCGGTACGCCCAACCGTTCCTAATACCACGATACCTGCCTGTAAATGTTCAGCTAAATCAGGGATAACCTCTTCAGGTAATCCTTTTTCAACGTGGGTGACTTTCTCGTCGATACTGAACTTTTGGCGCAATGCTTTCATTGCCAACAAGTGCTGCCCACGGATGGCGTCGTTATAGACGCTGGGGTCAAATTCAGGCAGCTCAATGGCGATGTTGATAGGTGTGACTGGATAGGCTCCAACCAGATGCACTTCGGTATGGTTAACTTGCTCTGCGAGTTGCAGTGTCTCCTTAACGAGTTTTTCGTTGAGGGCGTTGTGATATGCCTCTTCACTTGCCAGGTTAACTGCAACCAGCGCTTTACCACCTTCCGGCCACGGTTGGTCTTTAACCATCCATACCGGGCTTGGGCATTTACGCAGTAAATGCCAGTCAGTAGGTGTGAAAATCACGGCTTCCAGACGGTCGTGTTGGTGCGCCATTTTCAGGACCAGGTCATGCTTAGCACTGATAACTTCCTGGATGATGGCTTCAAACGGACGGTTGTGCCAGACCACTTTTATATCAAGAGGAATACCTGCCTCGATATAGTATTTTGCTTGTTCACGTATCCATGCTGTTCGCTGGCTGATGACACCCTGACGCATTGCTGTACGCTCATCTGGTGACAGCAGGGTGGTCATCTCATAGGAAAAGTCATAGATCGGCAAAAAGGCTTTAATTTTGCCACCAATCCGTTGATGCAAATAAACAGCGCGCCGTAATGCTGGTTGATCGTCCTGGTTAGGATCGATGACTACCAGCATGTTTTGATACATAGCCATACAGGGTCTCCTTACAACTGTCACCGCAGTTTGTCATTAAAAGAGTAACCCAATAATGTGGATTGAAACAGGGGATAACCTCCTGCCAGATCAATAAATTGGGAAAATATATTCTATTTGCCCACATCCGGCTAAATTTAAACAACTTTTGTCGAGGTATGCACCCTGAGGACTACGCAAAGGGGCGGCCTATTGCGCGTTTGTTCATTCAACGGATACTGTCATCTCCTGATTAGAACCGGAAGCAAAGTGTTCGGGTGTCTTATATGATGATAGGGTGATCGCAATATTTTCTTAAGATCTGGCATATAGTCTTTCTTCCAATTAAGCCACTATTCAGGATGATAATATGTTGAAAAAAGGGGTACTAGCTTTAGCGTTGTTCATCGGTATGCCGGTTTTTGCCGCAGAACATTGGATTGATGTTCGCGTGCCTGACCAATACCAGCAGGAGCATATTCAGGGAGCGATCAACATTCCGTTGAAAGATCTCAAAGCGCAAATCACCTCCGTTGTTCCGGATAAGACCGACACGGTGAAACTGTACTGCAACTCAGGACGGCAGTCAGGGCAGGCGAAGGATATGCTGATTGATATGGGATATACGCAGGTGACGAACGAAGGGGGGATCAAGCAGATTGACCTTCCAAAAGTAGAGCAAAAATAATCCGCGCGGTTTTCATCTGTAACAGGCGGCATACATAAATGATGTCGCCTGATATTTCTCAGGTGGTTGATAAATAAGAATTGCCCCCAATCTTTACTTCCTGTTTGTTATAATTTCTACGGCTCCTTCAGCATAACGGGATGGCGATGAAGCGACTTAAAAATGAACTCAATTCGCTGGTTAATCGCGGCGTGGACAGACATCTGCGTCTGGCTGTCACCGGGCTTAGCCGCAGCGGTAAGACAGCATTTATCACCGCGATGGTAAACCAGCTACTCAATATTCACGCAGGTGCGCGTTTGCCGCTGCTCAGCGCAGCGCGCGAAGAGCGCTTGCTCGGCGTTAAACGGGTTCCACAGCGCGATTTTGGCATTCCTCGCTTTACCTATGATGAAGGGCTGGCCCAGTTGTATGGTTCTCCACCGACCTGGCCTACGCCGACGCGTGGTGTAAGCGAAATTCGCCTCGCGCTGCGCTACAAGTCCAACGACTCTTTACTGCGTCATTTTAAAGATACCTCCACGTTGTATCTGGAGATTGTGGATTACCCCGGTGAGTGGCTGCTTGATTTACCGATGCTGGCCCAGGACTACCTGAGCTGGTCACGACAAATGACCGGGCTACTACAGGGGCAACGGGCTGAATGGTCGGCAAAGTGGCGGCAGTTGAGCCAGGGATTAGATCCATTATCCCCCGCCGATGAGAATCGTCTGGCGGAGATTGCGGCTGCCTGGACGGATTATCTGCATCAGTGTAAGCAGCAGGGACTGCACTTCATTCAACCTGGGCGTTTTGTCCTGCCGGGTGATATGGCTGGCGCGCCGGCACTGCAGTTCTTCCCGTGGCCGGATGTGGATGCCTGTGGTGAGTCCAGGCTGGCGCAAGCGGATAAACACACCAACGCAGGTATGCTACGTGACAGGTTTAATTACTATTGCGAGAAGGTGGTGAAGGGGTTTTATAAGAATCACTTCCTGCGCTTCGATCGCCAGATTGTGTTGGTTGATTGCCTGCAACCGCTCAACAGCGGACCACAAGCATTCAACGATATGCGCCTGGCATTAACTCAGCTTATGCAAAGCTTTCATTATGGTCAGCGTACGCTGTTTCGGCGGTTGTTCTCGCCGGTTATCGACAAGCTGTTGTTTGCCGCGACTAAGGCAGATCACGTGACGGTCGATCAGCATGCCAATATGGTGTCACTGCTTCAGCAACTGATACAGGACGCGTGGCAAAATGCGGCGTTTGAAGGCATCAGCATGGATTGCCTGGGCCTGGCGTCGGTACAGGCAACCACCAGTGGGCTGATTGATGTGAAGGGCGAGAAGATACCGGCACTGCGTGGAAATCGCCTGAGCGATGGCGCGCCGCTGACGGTCTATCCGGGAGAAGTGCCTGCGCGTTTGCCAGGGCAGGCGTTCTGGGATAGCCAGGGCTTTCAGTTTGAAGCGTTTCGCCCGCAGGTTTTAGATGTGGATAAGCCTTTACCGCATATTCGTCTTGATGCTGCGCTGGAGTTTTTAATAGGAGATAAATTGCGATGAGCGAGCCGTTAAAACCGCGTATCGATTTCTCAGGTCCGCTGGAAACGGAAAATAATCCGGCGTTTAAAGCGCAGCAGATGTTTAACGAAACGGAAGCGCAGACGTTTGCTCCGGCTACGCTGGATGTACCGTTGGAAGATGAAGGCCAGGCAGAAGCCGTAATTGATGCAGCTTTACGTCCCAAACGTAGCCTGTGGCGCAAAATGGTTATGGGCGGGCTTGCATTGTTTGGTGTCAGCGTGGTCGCTCAGGGTGTGCAGTGGACAATGAATGCCTGGCAGACTCAGGACTGGGTCGCAATGGGCGGATGCGCCGCCGGGGCGCTGATTATCGGTGCGGGTATCGGTTCTGTCGCAACCGAATGGCGTCGCCTGTGGCGTCTGCGCCAGCGAGCCCACGAGCGCGATGAGGCACGGGATTTACTGCATAGCCATGGTACAGGGAAAGGGCGGGCATTTTGTGAAAAACTGGCACAGCAAGCGGGGATTGATCAGTCTCATCCGGCGCTGCAGCGTTGGTATGCTTCAATTCACGAAACACAAAATGATCGGGAAGTGGTGAGTTTGTATGCCCACCTGGTGCAACCGGTGCTGGATGCGCAGGCCAGGCGCGAAATCAGCCGCTCAGCGGCTGAATCGACGCTGATGATTGCCGTCAGTCCTCTGGCGCTGGTGGACATGGCATTTATCGCCTGGCGAAATCTGCGTTTAATTAACCGCATCGCGACCCTGTATGGCATTGAACTGGGTTATTACAGTCGCTTACGTTTATTCCGGCTGGTGTTATTGAATATTGCGTTTGCCGGGGCCAGTGAACTGGTGCGGGAAGTCGGTATGGACTGGATGTCGCAAGATCTGGCAGCCAGATTATCCACGCGCGCTGCACAGGGGATTGGCGCCGGATTGTTAACTGCGCGTCTGGGGATTAAAGCGATGGAACTGTGCCGCCCACTCCCATGGATAGACGATGACAAACCGCGGCTTGGTGATTTTCGGCGTCAGTTGATTGGACAGGTCAAGGAGACCTTACAGAAGAACAAATCCCCCCACGAAAGCTAAGACTAAAAGGGCTCCGATCGTATAACTTTACGCCTCGGTGCCCAATTTTCCAGCGTGCTGTCAATATTTGTTGACAGAGTCCTTCCTGCTAACGGAATACTGGCTTATCATCTTACATATGATCCATTGTTTAGGTGAAGGTTCCCATGCGTCTGGAAGTCTTTTGTGAAGACCGACTTGGTCTGACTCGCGAATTACTCGATTTACTGGTGCTTCGAAGCATTGATTTACGCGGTATCGAGATTGACCCCATCGGGCGAATTTACCTTAATTTTGCGGAGCTGGAGTTCACAAACTTCAGCAGCCTGATGGCTGAAATCCGCCGTATTTCAGGGGTGACGGACGTTCGCACCGTACCCTGGATGCCTTCCGAACGTGAACATCTGGCGCTTAGCGCGCTGCTTGAAGCGCTTCCGGAACCGGTCCTTTCTCTGGACATGAAAAGCAAAGTTGAAATGGCGAACCCCGCGAGCTGCCAGCTTTTTGCGCACACTCAGGATCGTATGCGCAACCACACGGCCGCACAGTTAATCAATGGATTTAACTTCCAGCGATGGCTGGAAAGCAATCCTCAGGATTCTCACAGCGAACATGTCGTGATTAATGGACAAAATTTCCTGATGGAAATTACACCGGTCCATTTACAGGGTGAAAATAACGAACTGATGTTGACCGGCGCTGTGGTGATGCTGCGTTCCACCATTCGTATGGGGCGTCAGCTGCAAAATATGACCACTCAGGATCTGAGCGCGTTTAGTCAGATTATCGCGGTCAGTACCAAAATGAAACACGTCGTGGAGCAGGCGCGCAAGCTGGCTATGCTGAGTGCGCCATTGCTGATTACCGGGAATACCGGTACGGGAAAAGATCTTTTTGCACGAGCCTGCCATCTGGCGAGCCCACGTGCGGAGAAACCATACCTGGCGCTGAACTGCGCTTCGATTCCTGAAGATGCGGTTGAAAGTGAGCTGTTTGGCCATGCACCGGAAGGCAAGAAAGGCTTCTTTGAACAGGCTAATGGCGGTTCGGTTCTGTTGGATGAAATTGGCGAAATGTCGCCGCGTATGCAAACAAAATTGCTGCGTTTTCTTAATGACGGAACGTTCCGCCGCGTCGGCGAAGATCATGAAGTCCATGTGGATGTGCGAGTGATTTGTGCTACGCAAAAAAATCTTGTGGAACTGGTACAGAAAGGCCTGTTTCGTGAAGATCTCTACTATCGTCTCAACGTACTGACGTTAAACCTGCCGCCACTGCGCGATTGCCCGCAAGATATTATGCCGCTCACTGAGCTGTTTGTCGCAAAGTTTGCCGACGAGCAGGGCGTACCGCACCCGAAACTTTCCGCCGATCTCAGTACAGTGTTAACCCGCTATGGTTGGCCGGGTAACGTGCGTCAGTTGAAAAATGCTATCTATCGGGCGCTAACCCAGCTTGAGGGATATGAACTGCGTCCGCAGGATATTTTATTGCCGGATTATGATGCGGCGACGGTTGCTGTTGGAGAAGAGGTTATGGAAGGCTCGCTGGATGAAATCACCAGCCGCTTTGAGCGCTCAGTGCTTACGCAGCTCTATCTGAATTATCCCAGCACACGTAAACTCGCCAAACGACTGGGCGTCTCGCATACCGCGATTGCCAATAAATTACGTGAATACGGTCTGAGTCAGCAGAAGAAGAGCGAAGAGTAACGAAGTAAATAACAATGCTCGTCTGGCGTCATGCCGATCGGTTAAGACGCGCTTAACCGATCGGAGGCGCATGTTACGGAACAGATTTTGAGGCGGATATATGCATTTTGCATCAATTCCGCCCCCTCAGCATTTGAGAAGTGAGCCAGTTACGCTCCTTCAGGCACCGGAAGAGGCCAGCCGCCCAGGCGCTTCCAGCGGTTAACGATTTCGCAGAACAGAACTGCAGTACGTTCAGTGTCATACAGCGCAGAGTGCGCCTGAGTTCCATCAAATTCCATTCCAGCCGCAAGGCACGCTTTTGACAGCACGGTTTGTCCCAGAGACAGACCGCTCAGCGCCGCTGTATCAAAGGTAACGAACGGGTGGAACGGATTGCGTTTCAGTGAGGCACGCTCCGCTGCCGCCATCATAAAGCTGTGGTCGAAAGTGGCGTTATGCGCAACCATGATCGCCCGATTACAACCACTGTCTTTGATGCCTTTACGCACCATTTTAAAGATTGCGTGCAGAGCATCGTATTCGCTGACAGCTCCGCGTAGCGGATTGCTCGGGTCGATACCGTTGAACGCGAGTGCTTCCGGCTGTAAATTTGCCCCTTCAAAGGGTTCGACGTGGAAATGCAACGTCATGTCCGGCATCAGCCAGCCTTGTTCATCCATTTTCAGCGTGATGGCTGCAATCTCGAGCAGCGCATCGGTTTTGGCATTAAATCCTGCAGTTTCTACATCAATGACGACAGGATAAAAACCACGAAAACGGTCACACAGACCGGAAAGTTGAGCGTTATCGGACATCTGGGTCTCTTAATACGGGAAAATTGCAGCGCGTATTATGGCAAAATGATGAGTATAAAACTACGGGCACAGACGATCTGCGCCCGACGGGAGATTAGTCACCCAGGCCGCGACCTGCGTCTTTTTCTTCGATCAGTTCAATTTTATAGCCGTCCGGATCTTCCACAAACGCGATAACCGTCGTACCGCCTTTAACCGGACCCGCTTCACGCGTCACGTTACCGCCGTTCTGACGAATACGCTCGCAGGCTTCTGCCGCATTGTCTACGCTCAGGGCAATGTGACCGTAAGCAGTACCCAGGTCGTATTTGTCGACGCCCCAGTTGTAGGTCAGCTCAATGACGGCTTCGCTGGTTTCAGGGCCGTATCCGACAAACGCCAGAGAGTATTTGTATTCAGGGTTTTCACTGGTACGCAGCAGCTTCATGCCGAGTACTTTGGTATAAAAATCGATGGAACGTTGCAGGTCGCCCACGCGTAGCATGGTATGAAGTAAACGCATCTTTTCTTCCCCTTCAAAAATGGCTAATACATTCAAAATGTTGTTTTAGTATAGCGGCGTTGTGACGCCGCTATCAATGCAGGATTATAACCGCTCTCTTTGAGACCACATTTTATTGGCGGCAACTCAAAACCCAGTGCTATCGTCAGGGCAGTTACAGAGTCGGATAATCAGTGTAACCTTCAGCGCCACCGCCATAGAAACTCTCAGCGCGCTGTGGATTCAGTTCAGCTTTATGCTGCAGACGAGCGACCAGATCCGGGTTAGCAATATAGGCACGGCCAAAGGCGACCGCATCGATCAGGCCTTTTTCAATCAGCGCTTCAGCTTTCTCTGGCGTGTAGGCTCCCGCTCCAATAATTGGACCATGGAATCGAGCACGAACTTTCTCGCGGAACGCATCGCTATACGGCTCACCACCGGCCCAGTCCGGTTCGGACATATGCAGGTAAGCGATCCCGCGTTTGCCGAGTTGTTCTATCAGATACAGTGCATCGGCTTCTTCATTCGGGCCGTTATCCACGTTCTGGAAAGAACCAATAGGGGAAACCCGAATACCAATACGGTCTGCGCCCCATTCTTTGATCCCGGCATCGACGACTTCCAGTACGAGACGCGCACGATTCTCTACGCTGCCACCGTATTGATCGGTGCGGTGGTTAGAAGTAGGGGACAGAAACTGATGCAGCAAATAGCCATGGGCGGAGTGCAACTCTACCAGGTCAAAGCCCGCTTCACGCGCGTTAGCTATTGCCTGACGGAAATCATTGACGATACCTGGAATTTCTTCGGTTTCCAGTGCGCGCGGCATAGAGGTGTCCACTCGCGTCGCCAGTCCGTTTGCATCGCGCAGTGAAGTGCGGGTTCCTGCGCTGATGGCAGAAGGTGCAACCGGTGGCTGTCCATTTGGCTGCAGGCTTGAATGAGAGATTCGCCCGGTATGCCACAATTGTACGGCGATATGACCCTGCTCAGCATGAACGGCATGGGTGATTTTTTTCCACGCTGCAATTTGCTCTGCGCTGTGTAATCCTGGCGCACCCGCATAGCCTTTTGCCTGCGCGGAGATCTGCGTGGCTTCACTGATGATCAGACCTGCACTGGCCCGTTGGCGATAATATTCGGCCATGAGCGGAGTCGGGATGTCGCCAGGTTCGATGCTGCGCAGACGCGTCAGTGGTGCCATGAATACGCGGTTTGCGGCTGTGATAGCACCCACTTTCAGCGGGGAGAACAGTTTTTCAGATGACATAATAACTCCAGATATGAATAGACCGGTCGTCTAGTGATAATTTAAATAAAAACGCCTGTTAAACGTCAGGCGTTGTAATGACGGTTTTAACGTGTGCCAGCGCATTTTCCAGCGGTGTGGCACTGCGAGAAATCTTAGCCTGCAGGTTGGCCCCCAGCCACAGCGCATACAGCACCTGCGCCTGCTGTAAAGGTTCGCCAATGAACGACAAACAGTGGCAGTCCCGTCCTTTTTCCAGCGCTTGCGCTAACAGCGTAATAATATGTCGCGCGCCTTTATCCATCGCCGTACGCATGTCTTCAGAGAGATCGCATACTTCGGCGGACAATTTGACGGTCAGGCATCCGCTAATAATGCCATGCTGGCTAAACTGATTCAGGGTTTCCTGATAGTAGGCCAGGATCCGGTCGCGGTAATTACCAGCACCCGCATCAAAATGCGCGCCGAGTCGCTGATGATAGGCCGCATAATGGCGTTCCAGCATAGCCACACCAAATGCTTCTTTTGAGCGAAAATAGTGATAAAACGAACCCTTGGGAACCTCAGCGGTTTTCAACAATTCGCTTAAACCCATACCGGTGAATCCGCGTTGCATGCAAAGCTGCTCGCCGGTCGCCAGAAGATGTTCGCGCGTGTCGTGTTCAGTTACTTTGTTCATGCGAAGGAGTGTAATAGACCAGTCGGTCTAATGCAATAGCGCTTGCCAGAAATTCAGTTAACGTCTTCAATAGGTATATCGAACTTATTTAAGGAGGGGATGTGGCCGAACAGCTGGAGTTTTTCCCCGTCCAGAGCCCATGTCGTGGGATCTGTCAGTCTGACGAACGCGGTTTTTGCCGCGGATGTTTTCGCAGCCGGGATGAGCGTTTTAACTGGCAAAAAATGAGCGACGCCGAAAAACAGGATGTGCTGCGGCTTTGTCGCCAGCGGCTTATGCGTAAATTACGTGCAAACAAAACCAACCCGCCGGAAGAACCGCAACAACCCTCACTCTTTTAAAATCGCAATTGCGTATACTCGATACACATTCACTTATTAAGGAAGCTGCTATGGTTCAGCGTATCACTATTGCGCCGCAAGGCCCGGAATTTTCTCGCTTTGTCATGGGGTACTGGCGGCTGATGGACTGGAATATGTCCGCGCGCCAGTTAGTCAGCTTTATTGAGGAACATCTGGAACTGGGCGTAACTACTGTCGATCACGCGGATATTTATGGCGGATACCAGTGTGAAGCTGCGTTTGGCGAGGCACTGAAGTTGGCTCCACATCTGCGGGAAAAAATGCAGATTGTGACCAAATGCGGTATAGCTACCACGGCGCGAGCGGAAAATACACTTGGTCATTATATCACCGATAGCGCTCACATTATTGCCAGCGCAGAACAGTCTCTGAAGCTTCTGGCGACCGATTATCTTGATCTGCTGCTGATCCACCGTCCCGATCCGTTGATGGATGCAGACGAAGTGGTTGATGCCTTTAAAAAGCTGCACCATAGCGGCAAAGTGCGCCACTTTGGGGTATCAAACTTTACACCCGCTCAGTTTTCGCTGCTGCAATCGCGTCTGCCATTTACTCTGGCGACTAACCAGGTCGAAATATCACCGGTACATCAGCCGCTCTTGCTGGATGGCACCCTGGATCAGTTGCAACAGTTGCGCATCCGGCCGATGGCCTGGTCCTGTCTGGGCGGTGGTCGACTGTTCAATGATGACGCTTTCCAGCCGCTGCGTAATGAGCTTGCTGCGGTAGCGGAAGAGCTGAATGCCCAGTCTATTGAGCAGGTGGTGTATGCGTGGATTTTACGTCTGCCATCACAACCGCTGCCTATTATTGGTTCTGGCAAAATTGAGCGCGTTCGTGCCGCCATTGCAGCTGAATCGCTGACAATGTCTCGTCAACAATGGTTCCGAATTCGTAAAGCGGCGCTGGGATACGACGTGCCTTAATCGTGTTTTCTGCGCTTCGTCGTTCAAATTTTCGGCACTGGTTTACACTTATCAATCAAGTACCTGTTCGAAGGAGGATGTATGAAGCGTTTGAGTTTGGCCGTGATTACCTTACTGGCCTGTGCGGGTGCACAGGCAGCCAGTGAGCAAGTTGAGATGAACCTGGTGACGTCACAAGGCGTCGGGCAGTCGATTGGTTCAGTGACCATTTCTGAAACGGCGAAAGGGCTGGAGTTTACGCCAGATTTGAAAGCTCTGCCGCCGGGAGAGCATGGCTTTCATGTGCATGCTAACGGCAGTTGTCAGCCAGCTATTAAAGAAGGTAAAGCTTCGGCCGCCGAAGCGGCAGGTGGACATTTTGACCCGCATAAAACCGGTAAGCATGAAGGCCCCGAGGGTGGTGGACACATGGGAGATCTCCCATTGCTGATGGTTAATAATGAGGGGAATGCCACGACGGCTGTCGTCGCTCCGCGACTGAAATCGCTGGATGATGTCAAAGGCAAGTCGCTGATGATACATGTGGGCGGAGATAATATGTCCGATCAACCCAAACCACTCGGTGGTGGCGGGGCGCGATACGCCTGTGGTGTTATCAAATAATCAGCGGGTCAGCGTACCTGGCGGTGGTGCTTGTTCAAGCTGAGAGAGCGAACAGTGTAATCGCCAGATTAGAGCTGCCAGCTCTTGTGCGGCAGACTGATGGTGATGGGCAAGTGTATCGCATATACGTTGTAGTTCATTAAGCGTGGCATTCAGCGGACGTTGCTGCACGCCACGCTCGCTCATTACATCGCGAAGTAATGAGATGCACACATCCCTGACGCGAGATAACGGATCTGAGCGTGCCTCCCAGGCGCGCAACTGCCATACCACATGTGAGCAATTTAGTAGTACCACTCCCCACCGTAATAACCAGCGCCGTGCCAGTGCATCCTGGCTGTTGCTGAGCTGACTGACATGATGATAGGTCAACGACTCAAATTCATTTTCGCTGAGCGACGGATGTCGGCTGAGCTGATCGACAAAATCCCGGCGCAGAGCGCGAATGTGGCGCCGACTCTTCCTGGCGTCTGAACCAGGGCGCAGAATGGCAAAGGCCAGCCATGACAATGCCACGCCGGTAATTTTTGCCATATTGTCATTCAGAAAATCAGCAAAATCATAGACGGGAGGATTGGTCACGGCGATGAACGATCCCATGAACACGATCAACTGTCCCCAAAGTCCCGCCAGCGCTGGCATCTGCAATTTTAATAACTGCATGGTGGCAAGCAGTGGAAAGAGGAACAGAATGAATTGCCAGAGGTCGGTGATTTGCACCATCAAGCCAAATTTAACCACAAAGCTGAATAATGACAGCAGGACCAGCGTTCGCATCAACAATGAGAGTGATTTGAACGGGGTGGCAACGGCGGAATACAGCACACAGCTGATGGCGGCAAGCGTCAGTGCGCCGGAACCCGATTCCCACTGTGCGCCGATGCTCCATGCACCGATTACCATCAGCGTGCAGAAAGTACGTAATCCGCTCCATACCGCTTCCGCATTGTCAGTATGACGGGCAAGTCCAGGTGTTCGATTCACGATAATGCGATCAACGGTTACGCCATTTTCCAGCAAATGCAGGTAGTGACTGCTTTGCAGGTAGATACGGCAGAAATAACGCAGCCGCTGCCAGAAGGCGATATGTCGATAGTCGCTTTGGTCCCGCGGGCGCAGGGGGGCAATAATACGCGCCACGGTATAGCTGTCGGTGTTTGCTTTCACCAGCGCATTCAATAGTTGTTCGATGATATCCCGGGTATTCGCAGGGGGATTGGGCCAGTTCAGCAGCATCCTGCGCAGACTGGAAATCACGCTGGTCATACGAAGCTGCTGGTGTAACAGTGAATTGAGCAGTGCATTCTGGCGGCGAAAGCGATAGTGACTCCAGAACGCCTGGATCCGCAACAGATTCATGGTCAGAATTTGGCCGATTACGCCCTCGTGAGCCGAACGAATCGCATCAGTGGTTTCTGGTTGCCAGAGTAAACTGGCATGTTCCAGCAAGCGTGCGTGCATGTTTTTCAGTGCGGTCAGCAGTGTTGTACCATCGGATGTGCTTGGCAGGATCATCATCATCATCCCACCACAGAGTATCCCGACGAGGACTTCGCATACACGGGCCTGGGCGATATCCCACAATTGAGTTATCTCAACGGTATTCACCATTGGAAACGCGATGATGGCTGCCGTGTAGCCAGCCAGTTGAAAAGCGTAGGCTACGTTATTGGTAAAATGTGCGCAGGCCCACGTGCATAAGCCAATCCACGCCGACATGCTCAGCAGAAATAGCCAGGGTTCATTGAGGGTATGGCCCGCAATGATCAACGCCGCCGTTGCCCCGAGTAAACTGCCGGCAACACGCCCCAGACTCTTACTGATAACACCACCGACGGTGGGGAAGCTAACCACGGCGGCAGAGGTCATCGCCCAATAAGGTTCATCCAGGTTCAGATAATAGGCGAACGTTAATGCCAGACACATTGCAATGGTATTACGCAGAGCGTAACGCCACTGTCCGGCCGTGGCTTTAAACCACGGCAAATTACCTGGCGTCAGATGAAACCGTTTCATTGATGCTGACCAATGGAGACGCTACAGGTCGTTCCTGAAACCAAAGTGACATCGTGAGGGAGGGCGTTAAATTCGATGCGAACAGGAACCCGTTGCGCCAGACGAACCCATGGCACGTTAGGTTTGATATCGGGAATGAGGCCGGAATCACTTTCAACACTCTGATCGTAAATAGCACGGCCAATACTTGATACGTGACCCTGTAACTTCACGTTGCCGCTGTACAGTGTAATAAGAGCCGGTGCGCCTTCGCGAATGTGGCGTAGCTTGGTTTCTTCAAAATACCCCATCACATAAAAAGAGTGGCTGTCGACAAGGGCAAACAGCGGCTTGCCCGTGGAGGCGTAGTCTCCGGTTCGGGTCGAAAGATTGGTCACCCATCCCGCAACAGGGGCTTTAACTTCCGTTTGTGTCAGTTGCCACTGCGCCTGGCGCAATATGGCCTGAGCGGCTTCGACGCTGGCCTGCATCGCTTTAACGTTAAGGTTCGCCGTATCAAGATCCTCTGCGGAGATGTAATTTTGCGACAGATGACGGCGACGGTTGGCTTCGTTATTGGCTTTTGCCAGGTCGGACTGTGCTTTGGCTAACTGAGCCTGTGCATTCAATTCGGCGATATGAAACGGTGTCTTGTCGATAACCAAAAGCACATCACCGGCGTCAACGAACTGGTTATCCTTTACGTTGAGTTTGCTGATACTTCCGGAGACCTGCGGCGTAATGCTGACCTGCTCAGCGCGGACTTTGCCGTCGCGCGTCCACGGTGACTGCATGTAATAATTCCACATCCACCATCCCGCGAGGACCGCAATAACAGCGACTATAATTGTGGAGAAGTATTTAACGGTTTTAAGCGACATAATCACCACGCAATTAGCAGATAGAAGCCCAGGCATACGCAAAGCGTAAAGAGAGACAGATCCATTAACAGGGGATGCCATATTTCGCCGGAGTAGATCCAGTCGCGTAGTAGACGATGAGCAACCAGCCAGAGAATGAACCCCGCGACAAACGCCTTGAAAATAGGGGGGAAATAGACAGATGCGCCGATCATTAAATCTTGTAAGGGCAATCCTGTTGCATTAAACATAAACTTCACGGGCAAAATCCTTGGCGGAAGAGAGCATTGCTATAGGTTTAGCAAAAAAGGGACAATGAGTCTCTTTAACACAGAATGTCTGAAAAAATGTCATCCGGTAAGCAAATTTGGCAATACATTTGTTTTGAGAATACAAATGCTGCACACTATTCTAAAATCAGTATAATAACTTAGCAAGCTAATTATAAGGAGATGAAATTGGAATCGCCACTAGGTTCTGATCTGGCACGGTTGGTGCGCATTTGGCGTGCTCTGATTGACCATCGCCTGAAGCCTCTGGAGTTGACGCAGACACATTGGGTTACGCTGCACAACATTCATCAGTTGCCGCCGGATCAATCGCAGATTCAGTTGGCTAAAGCGATAGGTATTGAGCAGCCTTCACTGGTGCGTACGCTTGACCAACTGGAAGAAAAGGGACTCATTTCGCGACAGACTTGCGCCAGCGATCGTCGGGCAAAGAGAATAAAACTTACTGAGAAAGCGGAACCGCTAATCGCAGATATGGAAGCGGTAATCAATAAAACGCGCGGAGAAATTCTGGAAGGGATCTCGGCCGAGGAGATTGATTTGCTGATTAAACTGGTTGCCAGGCTGGAACACAATATCATTGAGCTACAGTCTCAGGGCTGATGTGAAATTTAACGTGTGGCCAGAGCCTGACCACACGTTAATTCGATTAGCGTGGGGAAACGGTAACTTCTCTGCCGTTGCTTGCCATTACGACACGCTGGCCTGCGGCGAATTTGGTTGCGCCCTGTTTCTGCACTACCATGATGGTATTACCGTCATCCTTACGGATTTCCAGTTCCACACCCTGGGTTTTATTCATTGCACCCTGCACGCCCTGGCCAGCAACGCCGCCAGCTACAGCGCCTGCAGCAGTTGCTAATGAGCGGCCAGTACCACCGCCAACGGTGTTACCGAGGAACCCGCCGAGTACCGCACCACCGATAGCGCCAATTACGTTTGCGTCATCACCACCCTGAATTTGAACCGGACGAACATGAACAATCGTGCCATAGGTTACGTTCTGAACCTGTTTTGCTTCGGATGCGGTATACACGTCACCTGAAAGGCTGTCATTGTTAACGCAACCGGCTAAAGATACGCCCATTAATGAAATAATAAGCACACGTTTAATCATTTAAAAATCTCCTTGTCACCACGAAACGCTGAAAAAAACACCCTTCATGGTAAAATTATATGGCATTTGTGAGCCTAAGGTCACATGTTCTACTGGAACAATATGAAAATCATAATTGGGTCCGGGTTAACCGAGTATAAACGAACCACTCATCAAATCGATTGAAATGATGACCTGTTGCCATCAGTAACCCGCAAAAATCATCAATGAAGCATGGAATTACGCGGCACTTTATGGTTGAGTGTCAAGGCTAACATGCTTAAAAGGATGACATATGAAATCGGGCCGTTTTATCGGTGTTATGTCTGGAACCAGCCTTGATGGTGTTGATGTTGTGCTGGCGGCAATAGATGAAACGATGGTTGCGCAACAGGCGAGTCTTACCTGGCCCATCCCCATCCATTTGAAACAAGCCATTCTGGACATTTGCCAGGGGCAACAACTCACGCTTTCTCAGTTTGGTCAGTTGGACACCCAACTGGGACGTTTGTTCGCTGAGGCGGTGAATGCGCTCCTGTCGCAGCAAAAATTAAAGCCGCAGGATATCGTTGCTATTGGTTGTCACGGACAAACTGTATGGCATGAACCTACAGGCGCCGCGCCTCATACGCTGCAAATTGGTGATAACAATCAAATTGTGGCGCATACGGGGATCACTGTGGTCGGGGATTTTCGCCGGCGTGATATTGCGCTGGGTGGGCAGGGGGCGCCGCTGGTTCCTGCTTTCCATCAGGCTTTGCTGGCGCATCCGACGGAACGCCGGATGGTGCTGAATATCGGTGGGATTGCCAATTTGTCACTGCTCATACCTGAAAAACCTGTAAGAGGATATGACACCGGACCGGGCAATATGCTGATGGATGCCTGGGTCTGGCGGAAATGCGGTCGACCTTACGACAAAGATGCGCAGTGGGCCAGCGAAGGGACGGTGATTATTCCTCTGCTGCAAAATATGCTTAGCGACCCCTATTTTTCTGCACCCGCGCCAAAAAGCACTGGTCGCGAGTATTTCAATTATGGCTGGATAGAACGTCACCTGGCGCAGTTTCCGGGGATTAACCCGCGCGATGTGCAGGCGACGCTTGCCGAACTGACGGCGGTGACCATTTCAGAGCAAGTCTTGCTGAGCGGTGGTTGTGAGCGACTGATGGTTTGTGGCGGCGGAAGCCGTAATCCGCTTCTGATGATGCGTCTGGCGGCGTTGTTGCCGGGAACAGAAGTAACATCAACGGATGAGGCAGGCATTAGCGGTGATGATATGGAAGCGTTAGCCTTTGCCTGGCTGGCGTGGCGTACCTTGGCTGGATTACCGGGTAATTTGCCTTCGGTGACCGGTGCGGCAGAGTCCAGTGTTTTAGGGGCGATTTTCCCTGCAAACCCACGATCTCAGAGTTAACTGAAATTATCCTCGCCTGTATGCCGGTAAACTAGGGAAGTTAGGGAGGGTGTCATTGCCCTCCGGGACCAGGAAAGTCTTCAGGATATGGCTATGAAAAAACTGTTAATTGTCTGTCTGCCCGTACTGCTTAGCGGTTGTAGTGTTTACAATCAATTTGTCGAGCGCATGCAAACGGATACACTCGAATACCGCTGTGATGAAAAACCGCTTACTGTGAAGTTGAACAATACTCAACAAGTTGCGAGCTTTGTTTACGATAATCAGTTAGTGAAACTCAAACAGGGTGTGTCGGCATCCGGTGCGCGTTACACGGACGGCATCTATGTCTTCTGGTCTAAAGGAGACAATGCAACGGTCTATAAACGCGACAGAGTTGTGTTAAATAACTGTCAGTTACAGAACCCGAAGCGTTGAGATTTTCACCTGGGCGGCGCACAATAGCGTCACCCACTGACAATCCGTAGCCCAACATCATGTCTGATAACGACGAATTGCAGCAAATCGCGCATCTGCGCCGTGAATACACGAAAGGCGGTCTTCGCCGCCGCGATCTTCCCGCCGAACCCCTTGCGCTTTTTGAGCGTTGGCTGGGGCAAGCCTGTGACGCCAAACTGGCGGATCCTACTGCGATGGTTGTCGCAACCGTCGATGAAAATGGTCAACCCTACCAGCGTATCGTGTTGCTCAAACATTATGATGACAAAGGGCTGGTTTTTTATACCAACATGGGCAGCCGCAAGGCGCATCAGATTGAGAATAATCCCCGCATCAGCCTTTTATTCCCCTGGCATACGCTGGAACGGCAGGTCATGGTTATCGGTAAGGCTGAACGTCTTTCCACGCTTGAGGTGGTGAAGTATTTCCATAGCCGCCCACGCGACAGCCAGATTGGTGCCTGGGTCTCTAAACAGTCAAGTCGGATCTCCGCACGCGGTATTCTTGAAAGTAAATTTCTTGAGCTGAAGCAGAAGTTTCAGCAAGGAGAAGTTCCGTTACCTAGCTTCTGGGGCGGTTTTCGCGTGAGTATTGAACAAATGGAGTTCTGGCAGGGCGGTGAAAACCGTCTACACGATCGTTTTTTATACCAACGTGAAGATAACGCGTGGAAAATTGATCGCCTCGCTCCGTAAAGATGCAAAATTCTTGTTTTAAGCGCTGGTACTGATGAATCCGGCGCTTTATTCTATGTCTCTTTCGCATCAGGCGAAAAGTCGTGTACCGGCAAAGGTGCAGTCGTTTTATACATGGAGATTTTGATGGCAAGCAGTAACTTGATTAAACAATTGCAAGAGCGGGGGCTGGTGGCCCAGGTGACGGACGAGGAAGCGTTAGCAGAGCGACTGGCGCAAGGCCCGATCGCGCTCTATTGCGGCTTCGATCCTACCGCTGACAGCTTGCATTTGGGGCATCTGGTTCCATTGTTATGCCTGAAACGCTTCCAGCAGGCGGGCCATAAGCCTGTCGCACTGGTAGGTGGTGCAACGGGGCTGATTGGTGACCCGAGCTTTAAAGCCGCCGAGCGTAAACTGAACACCGAAGACACCGTGCAGGAGTGGGTGGATAAGATCCGCAAACAGGTTGCGCCGTTCCTCGATTTCGACTGTGGCGACAACTCTGCGATTGCTGCGAACAACTACGACTGGTTTGGCGGTATGAACGTACTGACTTTCCTGCGTGATATCGGCAAACACTTCTCCGTTAACCAGATGATCAACAAAGAAGCGGTGAAGCAGCGTCTTAACCGTGACGATCAGGGGATCTCTTTTACCGAGTTTTCATACAACCTGTTGCAGGGTTACGACTTCGCTTGCCTGAACAAATTGCACGGCGTTGCGTTGCAAATCGGTGGTTCTGACCAGTGGGGTAACATTACCTCTGGTATCGACCTGACACGTCGCCTGCATCAGAACCAGGTGTTTGGCCTGACGGTTCCACTGATCACCAAAGCAGACGGTACCAAATTCGGTAAAACAGAAGGTGGCGCAGTATGGCTGGATCCGAAAAAAACCAGTCCGTATAAGTTCTACCAGTTCTGGATTAACACCGCTGATGCTGATGTGTATCGCTTCCTTAAATTCTTCACCTTTATGGACATTGAAGAGATCAACGCTCTGGAAGAAGAAGATAAGAACAGTGGCAAAGCGCCTCGTGCTCAGTATGTTCTGGCTGAACAAGTGACACGTCTGGTTCATGGTGAAGAAGGGCTGGTGGCGGCAAAACGCATTACCGAAAGCCTGTTTAACGGTGACCTGGGCTCCCTGAGCGAAGCTGATTTCGAACAGCTGGCACAGGATGGCGTACCGATGATTGAGATGGAAAAAGGTGCCGATCTGATGCAGGCACTGGTTGATTCCGAACTGCAACCCTCTCGCGGCCAGGCGCGTAAGACTATTGCGTCTAACGCGGTCACTATCAACGGTGAGAAACAATCTGACCCGGAATATTTCTTCCAGGAGAGTGATATTTTGTTCGGTCGCTACACCTTACTGCGCCGTGGCAAAAAGAACTATTGCCTGATTTGCTGGAAGTAAGTAAAAGTCAGCGGGGGCGTGGGAAACTACGCCCCTTTATTATTCTAGGGTTGTGGTAAGTTAAATGAAGAATATCCTCGCCATCCAGTCCCACGTTGTTTTTGGCCATGCGGGCAATAGTGCAGCAGAATTTCCGATGCGTCGTCTTGGCGCGAATGTCTGGCCACTTAACACCGTTCAGTTTTCCAACCACACGCAGTACGGTAAATGGACAGGCTGTGTCATGCCGCCCAGTCACCTGACTGAAATCGTCCAGGGTATTGCTGATATCGATAAACTCCAGCAGTGCGACGCAGTTCTAAGCGGATATCTGGGGTCTGCAGAGCAGGGCGAGCATATTCTGGGCATTGTGCGCAAAGTTAAAGCAGCCAATCCACAAGCGAAATATTTCTGCGACCCGGTAATGGGCCATCCAGAAAAAGGATGTATTGTTGCGCCGGGTGTTGCCGAATTTCATGTACGCCATGCGCTACCGGCCAGCGATATTATCGCACCCAATTTGGTCGAACTCGAAATCTTGTGTGAGCACGCAGTTAACAATGTGAATGAGGCAGTGATAGCGGCTCGTGAACTGATTGCTCAGGGTCCGGAAATTGTGTTGGTTAAGCACCTTGCTCGCGCGGGTATCAGCACGGATCGTTTTGAGATGCTACTGGTGACTGCTGAACAAGCGTGGCATATCAGTCGGCCATTAGTGGATTTTGGTTCTCGTCAGCCTGTTGGCGTTGGTGATGTTACCAGCGGTTTACTGCTGGTGAAGCTGTTACAGGGCGCGTCTTTACAACAGGCGCTGGAACATGTGACTGCGGCGGTGTACGAAATTATGATCGCGACCAAAGAGATGCAGGAGTATGAGCTGCAGGTTGTTGCCGCTCAGGATCGTATCGCTAAACCGGAACACTACTTTAGCGCAACGCAGTTGTAATAAATGCCGGATAAGCGTTAGCGCTATCCGGCACTAAACAGTTAGTTTAACCCTTCAGCTTTTAGCGCCGCAGTCACTGCCGGACGCTCCGCCATACGCGCCATATACGCTTCGATATGGCTGAATCCTTCCATATTCAATTTCACTGCATATGCCCAGCGCAGCACAGTGAACAGATAGGCATCCGCAATGCTGAAACGTTGACCACAGATCCACGGATTGTCTTTTAATGACTCATTTACATATTGCATTTTTTTCTCCAGCAGAGCACGAACGGTTGGTTTGTACTCTTCTGGTGTATCGGGGCGAAACAGAGGGGTAAAGCCTTTATGCAGCTCTGTAGCAATAAAGTTAAGCCACTCGATTGTTTTGTAGCGGGAGAGGCTGCTGGTGGGGGCAAGGAGCTGACGGTCTGGCACAGAGTCGGCCAGGTACTGCATGATGGCAACGCCTTCGGTCAGTAGCGTTCCGTCATCAAGCAGCAGCGCGGGAACTTGTCCTTTTGGGTTTACCGCGAAAAAATCGTCGCCGTTTTCCAGACGTTTCTTCATCAGATCAACACCATCCAGCGTGAAATCTTTACCACTCTCACGCAGTGTGATGTGGGAAGCAAGAGAACAAGCGCCCGGTTTGTAGAACAGTTTCATCGGTAACTCCTTTTGGCTGAGGTATATCGTATGGTAGTGCTACCTCAGACAAAAAAAAAGCCGCTAACATAAAGTTAGCGGCCTTAAGATAAGTTTCCCTGAGAATTACGCTGTTGCGGCCTTAGAGGCTTTCTCGCTTACATCGTCGTCCTGAGTCATACGGTTCAGTTTCGGTGCTGTCAGCAGCATCAGAACAGCAATAACCGCTGTAGCAATACCAATCTGCAGGAACACACGTCCGTATACTTCAAGAGACATCAGTGGGTCAGTAACGTTTTCTGGAACTGCCATCATGTTAGCAACGTAGCCACCAATAATGTTGGCGCCTGCGGTAGTCAGGAACCAGCTACCCATGATAAAGCCCATCAGGCGCTGCGGAACCAGCTGTGCAACCATCGCCAGACCCAGACCAGAGATCATCAGTTCACCGATACTTTGCAGACCGTAGCAGATGATCAGCCAGTTAACGGAAACGATGCCCGCATCAGTTGCGAATTTCGCACCCAGCGGCAGGATCAGGAACGCGCCAGAACACAGAACCATACCAATAGCAAACTTGGTTGGCATCGGCAGGGTGTCACCCATCTTGTTATAGATGGCGGCAAGGATTGGGCTGCCAATGATGATCCAGAATGGGTTCAGTGCCTGGTACTGCTCAGGTTCGAAAGCGATGCCCAGAATAGAGTGTTCAACGTTACGAATCGCAAAGAAGTTCAGTGACGTCGGCATCTGGCTGTAAAGCACGAAGAAGATAATCGCTTCCAGCATCAGAATAAAAGCGACGATCATTTTACGACGCGCAGCACCGTGCATAGAGAACGCTTCTTTACCGAAGATAACCACGATGCCCATAGCGATAACGCCCAGAACCATACGTGCGATACCCTGGTTGTGCAGCAGCCATGTCGCGATAGCGATCAGAACTACAACGCCACCAATTGTCAGCAGCAGGTTACGGTAGTTGATTGGCTCGAAGTCAGGTTTAGAACCGTACTGTTTGACCCAACGCTGGCAGAATGCGAAGTTCACGACGGTGATCAGCATACCAACGACGCTCAGTGCGAACGCGGTGCTCCAGCCGTAACGTGCAGCCAGCCATGGAGTTGCCAGCATAGAGAAGAATGAACCGATGTTGACGGACATATAGTACATGGTAAATGCACCATCAAGACGCGGGTCATCTTTTGCATAGCAGGTAGACAGCAGGGATGATGGGTTTGCTTTGAACAGACCGTTACCGACCGCGATGGCCGCCATGCCCATATAAACGATACCCGCATCGTGACCAGACCATGCAACCAGTGCATAACCGATGGCCAGGACAATAGCACCCAGCATGATGACACGCTTCGTTCCCAGAACCTTGTCACCTAACCAGCCGCCAATGGCAACAAGACCATAAACCAGGGCGCTAAAGGATGAGAAAAGGGTGATGGAATCCGCTTCTGACATACCCAGTTGCTTCACCAGGTAGACGGCCATAATTCCTTGCAGGCCGTAATAGCCAAAACGTTCCCACAGCTCAATCGAGAAAATGAGATAGAACGCTTTTGGTTGTTTGAAGGCGTTTAAACTGACGCTTTCAGTTGGTTTATTGTTTGCAGTAGACACTTTTACCTCTTTTTTTACATCCCATATCAACGGGGGTGTTCAGGTACGTGATGAGTCAAGTTCATCCGTCCGATTGTTATAGTGGGAGGGGAAACGGCAAGTAATGTTCACTATCTTGACCATTCAGACAAGGGGTTTGTAATAATCTGTTACATATATCTGAACTGGTGAAATCATCCAGGCTAATAAATGTTATCTAGCGTTAAATTTCTTCAATTGAAAAATGGCAGATTTTTACACTGTCAGATAGGGGCGAAAACCGCAATGTGGCGATATGTTCTGCTATTCAAGGTTGAATCCAGTGATATAGGCCATTATCTTAAAAATAGCCAGTGTAATGTTTTGTATCGAATTGACGGGGTCAGGTCATTTGCTTGTCATTTTAACTACAAAATAAAAAATATTTTACATTGTGTTATCAGGGTGATCTTGATCACGGATGGATAGAAATTTCTATTACTAAAAAAACGATTAACCTGCTCAGGTGTTAATTCACAAGAATATTACATCAGATATGCCCGCGACTATGGCATCATTGACGGGAAATGAGAGATTAAGAAGTGCATAACTAATCGTTATGGAAGTGGGCAAGGGGCCTTGCCCACAAAATTATCAGATATCAACTTTCTCTTTGAATTCGCAGAGGTCTTCGATGATACAAGAGCCACAACGTGGTTTCCTGGCAATGCAGGTGTAGCGACCATGAAGAATTAACCAGTGATGGCAATCGACTTTAAATTCACTGGGAACAACTTTCAGCAGTTTTTCTTCTACCTGCTCAACGTTTTTACCCGGCGCGAATTGCGTTCGATTACACACTCGAAAAATATGGGTGTCGACGGCGATGGTAGGCCAACCAAAGGCGGTGTTTAGCACCACATTCGCTGTCTTGCGCCCGACACCGGGCAGTGCTTCCAGTGCAGCCCGATCTTCAGGTACTTCGCCATGATGTTGTTCCAGCAGAATACGGCAGGTTTTAATTACGTTTTCTGCTTTGCTGTTAAACAAGCCTATCGTTTTTATATACGACTTAACCCCTTCGACACCGAGATCCAGCATCGCGGCAGGGGTATTGGCGACGGGATAGAGCTTTGCAGTGGCTTTATTGACGCTGACATCGGTGGCCTGCGCCGACAGTAAAACGGAAATCAGCAACTCAAACGGCGAGGTAAAATTGAGCTCGGTTGTTGGATGCGGGTTGTTGTCACGCAGACGTGTGAGTATTTCCAGCCGTTTCGCTTTGTTCATTACACATTCCCTGTCTCGCCTGCCGGACTGTCCGTCACTGCAGCCTCAGCACGACGCTTTTTCATTCTTTCATCAATAAGATATTTAACTGCCAGCATCAGTCCCAGACCAATGAACGCTCCCGGCGGTAGCATGGCCAACAGGAACGGCGTATCCGTATGGAAAATCTCGACGCGCAGCACTTTGGCCCAGCTACCCAGCAGGCCGTCTGCGCCATCAAACAATGTCCCGTTACCAATGATTTCACGCAGTGATCCGAGGACAAACATCGCGCCGGTTGCTCCCATGCCGATGGAAAAACCATCGAGCGCGGATAAAGCGGGGCCTTTTTTAGCGGCAAACGCTTCTGCACGGCCAACCACAATACAGTTGGTCACAATTAAGGGAATGAAGATCCCCAGGGACTGATACAAACCAAAGGCATATGCGTTGATAAGCATCTGCACCGCACTCACCACTGAGGCGATGATCATGACATAAATCGGGATACGAATTTCAGGCGGTGTCCAGCGGCGCAGGGCTGAGATAGTCAGGTTAGTCAGCGTCAGTACCAGTGTTGTAGCAAGCCCCAGACCCAGGGCGTTGGTGGCGGTAGAGGTCACCGCTAACAGTGGGCACATGCCGAGTAACTGCACCAGGGCGGAGTTATTTTTCCATAGCCCCTGAACAATGACGTCTTTAATTTCGCTCATGGTTTATTCTCCACAGGCGGTAAGTTGAGGAAGCTGCGCAGGCAGCGTTTGCGCGTACAGACCAGCGCGTTTAACTGCATTAACTACCGCACGCGGGGTGATGGTCGCGCCAGTGAACTGGTCAAAGTCACCACCGTCTTTTTTAACCGCCCAGTGTGGGTCATTTTCAGTGCTGATTTTTTTGCCACTAAAATGGGTTATCCAGTCGGACAGACGCAGCTCTATTTTATCACCCAGCCCCGGCGTTTCATGATGTTCCGTTACGCGCGAACCCAGTACGGTACCATTGAAATCGACGCCGACCAGCAACTGAATAGCGCCAGAGTATCCATCAGGTGCGGTAGCTTCCAGAATTGCCGCTACCGGATGGTCATCCTGACGGGCAATATAAACGTGGTGTGTTCCTTTACCCAACGCCGGTGCATTAACCAGATAGCAGCTTTCAGGCAGATTATTATTGTAGCGATCGCCAGGCAAAACCTGATCGAACAGCGCCTTTTGCTGCAGTGCGGCCTGTTCATCAATGGTGGACTTGGTTAACTGATTAATGGCTGCCGTTAACCCCGTAGAGCCCGCAGCAAACAGTGCCAGAGTGATACCGTGTTTACGAATCGTTTTCAGCATATGTTGTCCTTAGCGATGTCCGTACACGCGAGGGCGGGTGTAATAATCAATCAGGGGAACAGTGATATTTGCCAGCAATACGGCAAAGGCCACGCCATCCGGATACCCACCAAAACTGCGAATCAGCCACACTAACAGACCTGCAAGCGCGCCAAAAATCAGGCGACCACGGTTAGTTGTTGATGCCGTAACGGGATCGGTAAGAATAAAGAATGCGCCGAGCATAGTTGCACCTGAGAGCAGGTGCAACTGTGGTGAAGCCAGTGAATCCGGGGAGAAAAACCAGCCTAACGTCGCACAGATGGCGAGCGATAGCAGAAAACTGACCGGGATATGCCAGCGAATTGCTTTTTGCCACAATAACACTACACCGCCAGCCAGCCAGGCCAGGTTCACCCACTGCCAGCCAGCGCCTGCGAGCATTCCGCTGTAAATAGGATACTGCATGACTTGTTCAACGGAGTGTCCTGCGTGTAACGATGTTTTGAACGTATCCAGCGGTGTGGCCTGACTGATGCCATCGATCCCCATGCGTAGAGCGTTCATATCACTGCCGCCCGCGGTATGTCCGGTAAATATTACGTTCAGGGCATCAAAGAAACCCGGCACCGTAGCCGCAATTTCATGCGGTGGCAACCAGCTGGTCATCTGCACCGGGAATGAAATAAGCAGGACGACATAGCCTATCATTGCGGGGTTAAATGGATTCTGCCCGAGACCGCCATACAATTGTTTGGCAATGATAACCGCGAATACAGTACCTAATACCACCATCCACCACGGAGCAAGCGGCGGAATACTGACAGCAAGCAGCAATCCTGTCAGCAACGCGGAGTTGTCTTTGAGAATTGCGACGACGGGCTGTTTACGCAGTTTTAGCACGCTGGCTTCGGCGGCGATAGCGCTGGCAGAGGCGAGAACTATCTGCAATAACGTTCCCCAACCAAAGAACCATAACTGAGCGCCAATACCCGGTAATGCGGCAATTAACACCAGCAGCATAATGCGTGATGTCTGGCGCTGATTATGGGTATAAGGGGAGCTTGCTATTCTGAATACCATTTATTCCTCGTTAACAACCTGCTGCTGTGCGGCTTTTTTAGCCTGCGCGCGTGCAATAGCGGCCGCGACAGCGGCTTTGCGTGGATCTACCGGTTCGGCCGTTTCAGCGACGGTCTGCTGCTCAAGTTTGCGTGCTTTAGCCCGGGCAATCGCGGCTTCGACAGCGGCTTTGCGCGGGTCTACTGGCTC
>NZ_KQ089822.1:0-2281302 GCF_001037495.1 Citrobacter sp. MGH106 | reverse complement strand
GCGGCTTTGCGCGGGTCTACTGGCTCGGCCGTTTCAGCGTCTGTCTGCTGCTCAAGTTTGCGTGCTTTAGCCCGGGCAATCGCGGCTTCGACAGCAGCTTTGCGCGGATCTACCGGTTCGGCCGTTTCAGCGTCCGTCTGCTGTTCAAGTTTGCGTGCTTTAGCCCGGGCAATCGCGGCTTCGACGGCAGCTTTGCGCGGATCAGTCGCCGTACCGCTCTCTTCAGACAGTGAGTTTTCCGCCTGTTTAGCTCGTGCCTGTGCTTTGCGCGCCTCACGGGCGGCAATGGCGGCGCTGTTGTCGGGTTTTTCGCCAGCCTTGATCACCACCGGTTGCATTGCCTGCGCCTGCTTTTCTTTTACGCGGGCAAGTGCGGCGGCAATGGCATCATGATCTTTTGCGGCAGGTTGTACCGCCGCGCTTTTGTGGCGTTCAAGACGAGCCGCTTTTTCACGTTCCAGTCGCGCTTGTCTGGCTTCAAAGCGTGCTTTTGCTTCAGCGGCGCGTTTTTCTTCCTGACTAATGGCATAAAGCTCAGCTTTTTCCTGGCGGAAATATTGCACCAGCGGAATATTGCTTGGACAAACCCAGGCACAGGCTCCGCATTCAATGCAGTCAGCGATATTGTGACTGGTTGCCTTATCGTGCTGTTGTCCTTTACTGAACCAGTAAAGTTGCTGAGGCAGAAGATCCGCCGGGCAGGCATCGGCACAGGCGCTACAACGAATGCAGCCTTTCTCTTCCTGCGGTTCACCCATTTCACTGACAGATGGCGCGAGAAGACAGTTAGTGATCTTAACGATGGGAACATCAAGCCAGGGAAGGGTGAAGCCCATCAGTGGGCCACCCATAATCACCATCTGTTCAGCAGAAGGGCAAAAACCGGCGTCATTCAGCAGATGACGAACAGGGGTGCCTAACCGTGCCCAGACGTTACCCGGACGGCTGACGGCTTCACCTGTCAACGTAACAACACGCTCGGTGATTGGTTCTCCGTCTATCACGGCGCGTTTAATCGCATAGGCAGTACCGACGTTTTGCATCAGTACACCGATATCCGAGGAGCGTCCACCGTGCGGAACTTGTTTCCCGGTCAGTATTTGGGTCAATTGCTTGGCCCCGCCGGAAGGGTATTTAGTGGGAATGACGCGTAAGCTTATATCGTGCGAGTCTGCCAGCACCGCACGCAGCATTGAAATTGCCTGCGGTTTGTTATCCTCAATCCCGAGTAATATTTCGCGTGGCTGCAAAATATGCGCGAGTATACGGATGCCTTCGACGACCTGGGCCGCACAATCCTGCATTAAACGGTCATCAGCCGTAATGTAAGGTTCACATTCAGCGGCATTGATGATTAGCGTTTCAATTTTATCACCGCCGCCCTGCAGTTTGACGCCGGTTGGAAAACCTGCACCACCTAATCCGGCTACACCGTATTGGTGAATACGTGCAATTAACTCTTCCCGGCTGTGGGAGCGATAATCTGCCCAACAATCGCGTTCAATCCAGCGATCTTCTCCATCCGCATCAATGATGACACTCAGCTCGGCTAATGCCGAAGGATGCGCAGTGGAGTGAGGGGCGATGGCGGTAATCGTGCCCGAGGTCGGAGCATGAACCGGCAGCATTCTGCCACGCCCGCGGGTCAGCGCCTGGCCGCGCAGAACGTGATCACCCACGTTTACGCACAGCTCACCTTCAGCACCAATATGCTGCTTCAGCGGAATGATAAAACGCGGCGCCAGCGGAACCTGTCGCAGTGGAGTACCATTTGACTGGGTTTTCATCTCCGGTGGATGTATGCCGCCATCGAAGTCCCAAATTTTGTTTTTTCTGAATGCAGAGAATAGATTAAACATGTTGTTCCACGGGAATGATGCGCACGGGGATAGTGTTCAAATCCCACTTCCAGCTATCAGGTGTTTCGGCGACTGGACGTAATTCGATACATTGGGTCGGACACGGATCAACACACAGATTACACCCCGTGCAGAGATCGCTCATCACCGTGTGCATGGCGCGCGTCGCGCCCACGATGGCATCGACCGGACAGGCCTGAATACACTTTGTGCAGCCAATACAATTATTTTCATCAATGACTGCTAGCATGCGCACGGGCGTAAGGTCCTGCTCTTCGCCATCAATAGGTTGCGGATCGACGTTAAGCAGAGTAGCAATTTTCAACATCACCGCTTCACCGCCAGGCGCGCAGCGGTTAATTTTTTCACCCTGGCAGCCTATGGCTTCAGCATAAGGGCGGCAGCCCGGATAACCGCACTGTCCACACTGGCTTTGCGGGAGAATTTCATCGATTTTCTCCACGACTGGATCGTCCTCTACGGCAAAACGACGAGAGGCGTAACCCAAAATAGCGCCGAACGCCAGACCCAGCAGACTCACTGCGGCAACGGCAATCCAGATAGCATTCATTACAACTTCACCAAACCACTAAAGCCCATAAAGGCCAATGACATTAAACCGGCGGTAATTAGCGCAATCGCATTACCGCGAAAAGGGGCAGGGACGTCTGCCACGGCGAGGCGTTCGCGAATCGCAGCAAACAGTACCATCACCAGTGAGAAGCCGACAGCAGCGGAAAATCCGTACAGCGCCGACTGTAAAAAATTATGACCAAGATTGATGTTCAGCAATGCGACGCCCAGTACCGCACAGTTTGTGGTGATCAGCGGTAAGAAGATCCCCAGCAGACGGTACAGCGCAGGGCTGGTTTTGCGCACCACCATTTCGGTAAATTGCACGACCACAGCGATGACCAGGATAAAGGCCAGCGTGCGCAAATAAATGAGATCGAGCGGGATGAGGATCCAGGTGTCAATCAACCATGCGCAAATAGATGCCAGCGTCATGACAAAAGTCGTGGCGAGGCCCATACCCATTGCGGTTTCCAGTTTTTTGGAAACACCCATAAAGGGGCAAAGCCCCAGAAACTTGACCAGTACAAAGTTATTGACCAGTACAGTTCCGACAAACAGCAGCAGGTAATCAGTCATTTTTCGGCCTGAAATAAAAAAGCCGCCTATTATCTGTCAATCTACAACAGGCGACAACAGGTTAACTGTAAGGTTATTACGGGTTCACAAACGTTGTCTTAACGCGTTGCGAGCGTTTGAAATAGGGCACCAGCAGTGCAGCAGCTAACAAAGGGAACAATAGCTGGCGTACGGCAAAAGCGTCCGGGACTGGTGAAAACGCAAACGCTTTAATCGCCAGCAACACGGAAATTAGCAGCCATATAATGTAATGCTTAGGAACGCACTGTCTGCGTTTGAAAAACGCGATGGTCAGCCACAGCGTGTAGTACCACATGGCAATAGCTGCAATAAAGGAAATACCCCACAAGAACAGATTCATCGGGCTTTGTTCACCGAGCATTTTGAATGTGTGCGGCGTTGCCAGCGCAGTGAGATAAAGCAATAACGCCAGCGAAGCGCTCAACAACGCAACTAACAGCCAGGCCAGTGGCCCAAGTAGCCAGCCTCCGATACGTTGTGCCGGTGTCGTAGTCATCTCTTCTCCAGGTTTACGCGTATGAACAGACGTGCCGTTCATTTTGGGGCAATTATTATAAAGCTTTTAACGTTGAGCGCTACTTCTTGTTTATTGCACGTAATGCCAGACTGACTTTGGCACCTGGCCTACATCAAACAGGCGTCCTCCGGAGATAAGCTCCGCGCGGCGGTGGTCTGCAGCACGATACATATTGATAATGTCCCGATCGTCGGTCAGCGTGTAGTTAAGATGATCGAACAGTTTTTCCAGACTTTCGAGTGAACTGATTTTGCGGAATTTTAATAAGTAGTCCTGAACAGTCATAAACGGAGATCCATATTAATAAAATAATACCAACGGAGTAGTGAATATTAAGAAATAAACAATGTTGCACAGATAAAAGCGAACCAGTGTGCAAATACAAAAATAAGATTATTCATATCGGTAGAAAAGCAGATGCTGTCTGCACCAAGGGAAAGGGTAACGCGCTTCGCAATCGCAGGCAATATGCCCAGGGGCGGAAGCGCCATAATTCGCTTTTTCTGACAAAATTTCATCTTTTGCAGCTAAACCCAGCAGTCACTGCGGACAGTGCTGGGCTATAAAGAATTGGTGAGGCTTATTTTTTCTGCACTGAGGTTGCTGTTGGTTCCGGCGGCTGATAGTTATCAATATGATTGGCAACACCCAGCAGGATGACAGAGACCGCGAGAACAATCCAACCAGTTAATTCAATAAGACGATTCATTACTGACGACATTTGCTTTGATTTATCCTTAAACACAAGGCACAAATGTTACTAATCAATAAATAATACGGCAAGAGCATTGGGAACGATTTCTCTGACTTTTTCGCAGCAAATTTACTCTAAGTGACATATGTTTGACTTAAGTTAAGTAACAACCATTATCGTGTAGAGGTTATTAAACGGTTGTGACGTTGCTATGTATGGTGTGAAATAGATCGGACCTGAAATGAGAGGCAATGACATGAGTGACAACATCCGCGTTGGGCTAATCGGCTACGGTTATGCCAGTAAAACCTTCCATGCCCCCCTGATAGTCGGTACACCGGGTCTTGAACTGGCGGCGGTGTCCAGTAGTGACGAAGCAAAAGTTAAAGCGGATTGGCCTTCGGTGGCGGTTGTGTCTGAGCCACGGCATTTGTTTGATGATCCCAGCATTGACTTGATTGTTATCCCCACGCCGAATGACACCCATTTCCCGTTAGCAAAAGCCGCGCTGGAAGCCGGGAAACATGTGGTTGTTGATAAACCTTTTACCGTGACACTGTCACAAGCTCGTGAGTTGGATATGCTGGCGCGCAGTCTGGGACGAGTGCTTTCTGTGTTCCATAATCGTCGTTGGGACAGTGATTTTCTGACGCTGAAAGCTCTGCTGGCAGATGGTGTTTTGGGCGAAGTGGCTTATTTTGAATCCCACTTCGATCGTTTCCGTCCCCAGGTCCGAGACCGCTGGCGCGAACAGGGGGGGCCTGGAAGTGGTATCTGGTACGATCTGGCACCACATCTTCTGGATCAGGCGATCAACCTGTTCGGCTTGCCTGTCAGTCTGACGGTTGATCTGGCTCAGCTTCGTCCCGGCGCGCAATCGACAGATTATTTCCATGCTATTTTGACTTATCCGCAACGTCGGGTGATTTTGCACGGCACAATGCTGGCTGCTGCTGAATCTGCACGCTACATCGTTCACGGATCGCGCGGGAGCTATGTAAAGTATGGTCTTGATCCTCAGGAAGAACGTCTGAAAAATGGCGAACGTTTGCCGCAGGAAGACTGGGGCTACGACATGCGAGATGGCGTACTGACGCGGGTTGAAGGTGAAGAACGCGTTGAAGAAACCCTGCTTACCATACCGGGTAATTATCCCGCTTACTATGCGGGCATCCGAGATGCGCTAAATGGAAACGGTGAGAATCCGGTTCCGGCCAGACAGGCAATTCAAATTATGGAATTGATTGAGCTTGGTATTGAGTCGGCTAAACACCGCTCCACGCTGTGCCTTGCCTGATCGAGTTTATCAACCGCCTGCAATTATCTGATCGCAGGCGGTTGATGCGTTAATGCCATCATGCATTAACGCATCACACGGTTACGCTGTTGCCACTTTCTGGCGCAGAGCCCGCTTTTCTTCATCGCTCAGGAATGCCATTTCCAGGCCATTGATTTGCGCCTGGCGGATTTGCTCGCGCGTCAATCCAGCAGCCGGGGCCGCAATGGTGTATTCGTGAATAATATCTACGCCCTGAACCGCCGGATCGTCAGTATTCAGACTGGCCAGAACACCATGCTCAAGGAACGTTTTCAGCGGATGTACTGCCAGTGAAGCGACCGTACTGGTCTGGATGTTAGATGTCAGGCAGGATTCAATACCGATTCGTTGCTCGGCGAGAAAATCCATTAATGCACGATCTTCTACCGCTTTGACCCCGTGACCAATACGCTCTGCACCCAGTTCTCTGATGGCTTGCCAAATGCTTTCCGGGCCAGCGGCTTCACCTGCATGAACAGTAATGTGCCAACCCGCGTCGCGCGCACGGTTGAAGTGTGACAGGAATAAACTACCCGGAAAACCGAGTTCGTCACCGGCAAGATCCAGTGCGGTAATGTGGTCGCGATGTGCCAGTAATGCCTCCAGCTCCTGCAGGCAAGCAGTCTCGCCGAAGGTACGACTCATAATACCAATTAAGCGTGCTTCAACGCCGAAAGTCTTACAGCCTTCGCGTACACCTTCGATGACCGCTTCAACCACACCCGCTACCGGAAGTTGATGCGCCATTGCCATGTAGCCCGGAGAAAAGCGCAACTCAACATAGTGCAGACCGTTACGCGCGGCGTCTTCAATATTCTCAAATGCCACGCGGCGACAAGCATCCAGAGATGCCAGGACTTTCACACCCCAGTCAAGCTTCGACAAAAAGCTGACCAGGTCCGGTTCTGTCGATGTGACCTGTACATGAGGAATCAGTGTTTCAAGCGTCTGAGCCGGGAGTGTCAAATTAAACTGACGGCCAAGATCGAGAATTGTCTGCGCGCGGATATTACCATCAAGGTGGCGATGGACATCGGTCAAGGGTAGGGAAGTATCAATCATGGTCGCACTCACGTCATTTAGTTAAAGTGCGCAGTATTATACAACAGAATAATAATCCTCTAATAACTTTGAAAAAATGGCACTATCACTTTGTAATTGGAGCATATTTGGGTATTCATTTCAGTTTTTCGTTGAGCAGGGCTATCTGCACACAATCCTTATTGGCCATCCGACTCAAGGAAACACCGTAAAGCATGTTGCCATAGGGAAGATCCATCAGGCTGAATATGAGATTGCTGGAGTTACACTGGCAGACAGTTGCTCAGCTCCGGTAGTCACCCGCTTGTTTTATCACCGTTTCGAATAACGCAGATTCAGTTTTGTGTGGAAAACTCATAATTCCTTTCTATTCGTTGAAGTTATTTACTCATGTTGGGGGTAGGGTTATCCCTGCGCTGGGTAAGGACATGCGACGAGTTAAAATATCCGGCACAACGTTGCTGACTGAGTGTCTGACACTCGAAATTGTTAGACAATTTGAAGGATAGAAAGATGATGCAAGTGCACATTCCGCTTAACGAAGGGCGGGCTTTATTTGGCAGAGATACGAATGCATATCAGCAGGGCAGGCCTGATTACCCGTTACATATATTTGCATTACTTAAAGAGCATTGCGGACCAGAAATCTGCCGGAGGGCCTTCGAGATTGGGCCTGGGACCGGGCAAGCAACGGAACATCTGCTTGATATGGGATATCAGGTAAGTGCAATCGAACCTGACCACAATCTGGCTATAAAGTTAAAGGAAAGACTGTGTCGGTATTCGCAGGACTCATTCTCGATTATAAATTCCACTTTTGAGGACGTACTACTACAGCCCGGCTGCTTTGACCTGGGGATTGCAGCCACCTCTTTTCACTGGATCGAACCCGTGAGCGGACTCGAAAGGATATTCCAGCTTCTGCGCCCCGGAGGATGGTTTGCTATGTGGTGGACTGTTTTTGGCGACCCGCATAACGAGGATGCATTCATGCAAAGAACAGATCGCTTGTTTGCCCCCCTTAGCGCCAGCCCTTCACATAAGGCGGGTCACCGCCATCCTTACCCACTACAAAAAAGAGAAAGGCTCGATGATCTGGCAAAAGCCGGGTTTACCGAGATTATTAGTGATGAGTTCAGATGGGAATCAGAAATGGATGCCCGACAGACCAGACAATTGATTTCAACATTTTCACCGGTTGCTCGACTGAGTGAAATGGAGCGCACGCAATTCCTCAATGAGATAGAGAGGGTAGTGAAAAAGGATTTTGGAGGAAAGGTGAAGCGTAATTTTGTTACCGCTATTTACCTTGCAAGGAAGCCTTAGTTTCGAGGCAATTACCATTCGAAATTAGTCTGGAACCCAGAGACCCTCAGTACTCAGCCATTTCTGAGAGTTTCAGCAATATGGCTTCATCCGTCGTTTAAAGATGTGTCGAACAGGGGCATGCATCAGATACTGTGCTATGAAAGATAGACATTGGCGGCAGTTGGTCCTCTCAGACCATTGATCCGGCAAAACTCTACACGTATGCCTGGAGTGAGTACTTCTGATTCGTGGGGGCTTAACGCTGAAATGTGAACCTGAACATCTTTACGACCATCTGAAGGGATGATGAGTCCTTTGCCACTCTTGCAGTCAAAGGTTTTGACAATTCCTGTCATTTTACGAGACAAATAAATTCCTTAATAGATATAACGGGGTGCACTATACGTATCAGGAGAAATAAAGCCAGAACTATTTTTTAGCACTAAGGATATCTGGACGGCTAAAATAAAAGTTGCGTAATCCAGAGCATCATGAGTTAATAGCGTCGTCGGTTTGAATGACAGACAGCATACAAAGTAGTTTACTAAAGCAGTTCTCATCACCAGGTATTTTCAGTAATCCCTTTCTTGAGTCTCCCTACTAAGCACTACGTAGTTTCTGTAATAAAGCCCCTGTTCGCCGAAAGGCTCAAGTTAAGGAATATTTAATATGTCTAATAAAATGACTGGTTTAGTAAAATGGTTTAACGCTGATAAAGGTTTCGGTTTTATCTCTCCGGCTGATGGCTCTAAAGATGTTTTCGTACATTTTTCTGCTATTCAGTCGAATAACTTCCGTACCTTGCTTGAAGGGCAGAAGGTCGAGTTCTCTGTTGAGAATGGCGCTAAAGGCCCGGCTGCTGCTAATGTCGTAGTGGCAGAGTAATAATTCCTGCTTATGCCTTTTGCGACAACGAAGACGGCTTTGTCCTGAGTAGACAAACTGGCAGAAGCACTGGAATTATACATACTTAATTATAAACCCGCTGATAGCGGGTTTTTTGCTATTTGGATTGCAGATAGAATGGATAACCGCTTTTCATCATTATAATTTTGAGCAGCAGTTATCTTAATAGCAATTTACGCGACGAGTTTAGCGTCGGACTGGAATAATTTATTGCAATGGGGGCAAATTAACATTGCACCTTTTTGTACCCGAGAGTGACTGTGTTCTGATTGTGCGGTGCAGTTTGGACAAAGACATTTGACAAGAAAATTACGGCGGGATTTATTATTTTTACGATCTGACATAGGCTCTTCCTGATTTGAGTGGAGGGCCACTATACACGATCAGATGATAAATAGCCCTTTTTACTCACAGAACCCTATAGATAAAAATTAGACAGTAATTGAAAGCGGGAAACCGGCGCCCAAATTAAGAGTTTGCGCAATGAATGGCTCATTGCGCAAACATATCAACGTACTGAACGGATTGCGTTAATCAACCCCTTAACGCCTTTTTCAAGTTTTGAACGTGGACATCCGGCATTCAGGCGAACAAAACCGCGACCTTCTTCTCCGTAGGTATATCCCGGCATGATCGCCACTTTTTCCTGCTGGATAAGTGCATTCTGCAACGCCTGGTCATCAATGTTGAGTGGGCGCAGGTCAATCCAGGCCAGATACGTGGATTGTGGTATCTGCCAGTTCAGTTCAGGGAAGGTGGCATTGAGTTCCCGGGCGATGTAGCGCAGGTTACAGGCAAGATAATCCCGCAGTGCGTCGAGCCAGCTTGCACCGTCCTGATAGGCGGCAATATGTGCAGTAAGCGCCAGTACTGCAGGTGAAGAAAGTCCGTCACGGCCTTTCAGTGTACTGAGGTACTCATTGCGACTTTGGGCGTCCTCGATAAGTCCATAAGCGCCGGTTAATGCCGGAATATTAAAACTCTTCGAGCCGGAGGTGAGCAGTGCCCAGTTTCCTCGCGCCACGTTACTCCATGGAATGTGCGGTTGTTCTCCCCATACCATATCCATATGAATCTCGTCGGAAATAACTTTTACACCGTGGCGCTGGCACAGTTCTGCTATGGTTTCCAGTTCATCGCGGGTCCAGACTTTTCCCGTTGGGTTTTGTGGACTACAGAGCAGAAGAATTTTGCTCTCAGCCCGCGCGAGGACGGCCTCCAGTTTTGCCATGTCGCAATACCATCCATTTGCGCATTTCTCCAGCGCAACAGGAAGTACCGCACGCTGGTTTCCTTCAATCGCCTTATAAAACGCATCGTAAGCCGGAGTATGAATAACCACGGCATCACCGGCAGACGACCACTGGCGGATCAGCTCTGACACCATATAGATGACGGAGGGGCCGTAAACCAAAGACTGAGGGTCAATCCTGGTATCGTGGCGGGTAAGAAACCAGTGGCTGATCGCCGCTAAAAACTCATCATTTTTCCAGCGACTGTAGCCCAGCACTCCGTGTGAAAGGCGTTTTGTCAGCGCCTCCAGGATGCAGGGGGCGGTGGTAAAATCCATGTCAGAGATTGTGAATGGCAGCAGATCGGCAGAGCCAAAACGATCGGCGACGTAATCCCACTGGGTACACCATGTGCCATGCCTGTCCACAACCTTTGAAAAATCAAACATTTCGTTGTCCTTAAGCCTGTACGGTATTCATCAGAACCGCGATTTCGTCTTTGACTGACTGGACCTGCGGACCAATAACGACCTGAAGGTTATGCTGATTAAGTTGTACTACGCCAATCGCACGATTGTCCTTCAGTGCCTGGACGTTAACAAGCGACATATCTTTTACTGATAAACGCAACCGCGTAATACAGTTATCCAGACTGACGATATTTTCCGCACCGCCCAGCGCTGCCAGAATAGCTGGTACGTTGTAGCCAGATTTACCCGGTGTTCCCGCCATGACTTTTTCGATATTGCTGGCAATTTCAACGTCACGACCCGGTGTTTTCAGATTAAATCGCGTGATTGCAAAGCGGAAGATAATGTAGTACACCGCGAACCAGATGGCCGCCACAACAGGGACCAGATACCATTTGGTGGACAGCCCGTGCAGGATACCGAACACCACAAAGTCAATGAGGTTGCCGTCAGTATTGCCGATGGTTACGCCGAGAATTGCCATTACGGTGAAGCCAAGGCCGGTCAACAGAGCGTGAATAACATACAGGACTGGCGCTACGAACAGGAACAGGAACTCCAGAGGTTCGGTGGTACCACCGATGACGCAGGCGATGAGGCCGGAAATTAATAACCCTTTAATTTTATGACGATTTTCAGGTCGTGCGCAATGGTACATCGCTAATGCAGCTCCTGGTAATCCACCAAGGAACGCCGGCATTTTACCCTGCGACAGGAAGCGAGTTGCGCTTTCAGAGAAGCCCTGCGTTGTCGGGCAGCTCAGCTGCGCCTGGAAAATCGTCAGCGCTCCGCTTACGCTATGACCACACACTTCCTGTGTACCACCTGCTTCGGTGAAACGAATGAGTGCCACCAGAATATGATGCAGACCAAAAGGCAACAGCAGACGTTCACCGGTACCAAACAGCATCGGACCAAATTCACCCGCGCTATTGATGATGTGGCCTAGCCCGGTAATACCCATGGCGAAAACAGGCCATATCAGTGGAATTACCAACCCAACCAGTCCCATCACGACCGAGGAGATGATAGGAACAAAACGGGTGCCACCGAAGAATGCCAGCGCATCAGGAAGACGGATATTGTGGAAGCGTTCATGCAGCATCCACACGATGATCCCGGCAATTACCGCCCCCAGGATCCCGGTATCAATCGACTGGATCCCAAGAATATTTTGTACGTTGTTGGCTTTCAGGATCGCCGCATCAGTCGTGGGTAAAATCCCTTTGGCCGTTAACCAAAAGTTGACGGCGAGATTCATTACCGCATAGCCGACAAATCCCGCAAATGCGGCCACGCCTTTATTTTCACGAGCCAGACCGAGGGGGATGGCGATACAAAACATCACTGGCAGGAAGCTAAAAGCGAAAGAGCCGACTTTACTCATCCAGGTAAAAATAGCCTGTAGTACTGGATTACCCAATGCCGGGATCAACGTTAAGACATCATGACTGCTTAACGAGCTGCCGATCCCCAACATGATCCCGCAAAAGGAGAGCAGAGCTACGGGCAGCATAAAGGTTTTGCCCAACTGTTGGAAAAATTCCCATAACGTTATTTTTGGTGTGGTTCTCGTCGTCATCTAACGACTCCTCATGTAAAGCTCGGTGACTAATGATGGCGAGAAGATAAAACGTTTTACCTAATTTTAGTGCGGTATAAATCACATTATCGAATGATAATAGGGCGTATAAATATAACCGATTGATAAAACGTTTTATCTGTCACGTTATCAGGGGGTTTTCCGTTTTTATGGCTATAGCCAAAAAAATCACCATCCATGATGTTGCACTGGCTGCGGGGGTTTCGGTCAGCACAGTCTCATTGGTACTCAGTGGAAAGGGGCGTATCTCATCAGCAACCGGCGAACGGGTAAATGCGGCCATAGAGCAACTGGGTTTTGTACGCAACCGGCAAGCATCAGCACTTCGCGGTGGGCAGAGCGGTGTTATTGGTTTGATTGTTCGCGATCTCTCCACCCCTTTTTATGCTGAACTTACCGCAGGGTTGACCGAAGCGTTAGAAGCTCAGGGACGTATGGTGTTTTTATTGCATGGCGGTAAGGATGGTGAGCAACTGGCGCAGCGCTTTGCAATGTTACTTAATCAAGGCGTTGATGGTGTGGTGATCGCCGGTGCTGCAGGCAGTAGCGATGCGCTTCGATACCTGGCCAATGATAAAGGGATCCCCGTTGTATTTGCTTCCCGCGCCAGCTACCTGGATGATGCAGACACCGTCAGACCTGACAATATGCAGGCAGCACAACTGCTGGTTGAACATCTCATCCATCATGGGCATCAACGGATAGCCTGGTTGGGGGGACAAAGCTCATCGTTGACCCGAGCTGAACGCGTGGGAGGGTATTGTGCAACGCTGCTAAAATTTGGTCTGCCATTTCATAGCGATTGGGTTCTGGAGTGTTCTTCCAGTCAGAAGCAGGCCGCTGAGACCGTTACGGCGCTTTTACGCCATAATCCGACCATCAGCGCGGTGGTTTGTTACAACGAAACCATTGCGGCTGGTGCATGGTTTGGCCTGATGAAAGCAGGGCGTCAGAGCGGCGAAATCGGTGTCGATCGTTACTTTGAGCAACAGGTCTCACTGGCCGCTTTTGCCGATGTGGCGGAAAACGCGCTGGACGATCTCCCTATTACCTGGGCCTGTACGCCCGCGCGTGAGATGGGTTACACCCTTGCTGAACGCGTGCTGCAACGAATTGGACATGATGAAAGTCACTCGCGCAATATGACGCTTTCCGCCCGACTGGTAACGTGCTAAGCATAAAAAAGCCCGATAAACAAAGTTACCGGGCATACGCTGATAGCAGATAAGGATTACTGCTGTGGGGTCGCCGGTGCATCCGGCTCTGAAAGCGTCGGCATACCAAACATGCCAACAAATTCATCCAGCGACATTTTTTGGCCGTTGAGAGTTACCTGACCATTTGCATACTGCAGACTGGAGCCGATGGTGTTGTCCTGCATCGTAGTTACACGGAACATTTGACCCATTGCCGCCAGACCATTGACTTGCTGCCTGGCAAGCCCTGCCGCTTCTTCCTGCTGGTATCCTTCCAGTTTGGCAATCTGTGTCATGAACTCAGTTGCCATATCTACAGGGATAGCAAGCTTAGCGTCCAGTGATTTGACTGAACGATCAACTTCCTGCGCCAGCGTTTTCGGCTCGTCCTGATTTGTCGATGGATCTTTCAGGAATAGTGACAGATTAAAGGCCGTCTCACCTTTGGCATTCTTCCAGCTTAGTGGAGCTATGGTGATAACCGGTTCGCCTTTCATCAGCACTGGCAGGGCGCTAAAGAACGCTTCTGTCACTTTTTGTTGATAAAGTTCAGGATTCTGTACCACATCGATCTGCGCCATCAGCGCCTTGGTTTGCGCGGTATACTGCTGACTGAACTGATGTAACGCCTCACCATCAATCTGGGCCACTTTCAGCGTCAGCTTGCCGCTACCTAAATCCTGACCCTGCAATTTAAGGCTGTTCAGTGTGTAATCCAGCTGGCTGTTGACAGTTTTACCATCGTTAACCAGATCGGATTTACCATCGATGCCCATGCCTTCAAGGACGGCCAGCTCTTTACCTTCAACCGAAATCGACAGCTTATCGAGAGACAATTTTTGATCGCCAATGCGTTCGCCAAAACTGGCGACGCTGCTGGAGCCTTCGGTTGTCAGGTTATTAAAGGTAACTTGTACTTTCTGGTTGTACTCATTGACTGCATTCACCACACCGCTCTGCGCTTCTCCTGTCACAGAGACTGCGTTCCCGTCTTTGTCTGCCGTGAACTGGAATTCTCCGCCGCTAAAGGCCACTTTTTCGTCGCCTTTTTCGTAGTTCAGTGGTTTTAGAGAAAGAGCGGAACGGGTGTCGCCGCTATAGCCAATACGGGAATTAATGGTGAAAGGAGATTCCCCTTTAGCGATGTCAAATAGCGGCTTTGTAACGTCGTTATTCACCAGCGTTGTTTTCACTGCCGCCATGGCTGGCATAAGATTCAATGATTTAAGCTGCGCCAGCGGGAAGGGGCCGTGATCAACAGATTCATTCAGAACGATAGTTTGCCCAGGTTTCAGCCAGGCATTTTCCTGACCGGCAATAGGTTTCACCACCAGTTGCAACTGGCTGTTAAACACGCCGCGCTGGTAGTTCTGATAACTCAGTTCAATACCGGACTCAGGTGAGTAGCGTTTGATCTGATCATTTGCCTGCGTCACCATCTCGGCGAGATGCGTTTCAAGTTTCTTTCCGGTGTACCAGGCGCCGCCTGTCCAGACGATACCCAACGCAACTACCACACCCGCAGCTACCAGCGATTTTTTCATTTCGATATCCATAAAATAAATCCAGGCGTTTGAAAGCGCCTGGAGGAGTGACATGTCTTTGACTCACTATTAGCTTAGCAAGAGTTGCTAAAAATATCAGTATCTTGCTAGAGCTTGTTGTAAACCCGAGCTAAACGGCCGACGCCGCTGACATTAATCGGTGATTCGTTTGCACTAATAAATGCCGATTCACCCGGTTTCAGTACCAGTCGCTGCTCGCCTTTATGTAGCACGGCCTCTCCCTCGATACAGAACAGGATGGCGGCGCTTTGTTGGCTAATTGCCGCTTCTCCGGCTGACAGTTCATGCAGGGAGAAAGCGAAGTCATCAACCGGGATCGGGAAGTCCAGCTCTCCACCTGTTTTATTTGGGGTCGTTAGCAGTTGGTTTGCCGGTTTAGCTTCAAATTTAACGTTGGCGACCAGTTCAGGAATATCAATATATTTTGGCGTGAGTCCGGCGCGCAGAACGTTATCGGAGTTAGCCATCACCTCGAGCGCAACACCCTGCAGGTAGGCATGGGGCGTTTCAGCAAACAGAAACATAGCTTCGCCAGGATTCAGCTTAACCACGTTGAGCAAAAGAGGAGAGAAGAGACCGCTATCGTCAGGGTAGAAGTCAGCGATTAGGCGAATAGTTTGCCATGGTTCACCCTGTTGGCTGTTAAGCGCAGATTTCAGGACTGCCAGTGCGCGGGATTTCTCTTCGCCCTGCATATTCAGCAAGCTGGCGAAAAGATGGCTCAGACGCTCTGCACCTGGTTCCTGCAGGAAATGTGCAATGGCAGGATGCGCACCAGCGACAGGTTGTAACAATGCCACAATGTCAGAGAACTCGCGGAACGCATTCATGGCCAGGAAGGGCGTCAGGGCAAAAACCAGCTCAGGCTTGTGGTTAGGATCTTTGTAATTACGCTCCGCGGCGTCCATCGGGATCCCTGCGGCGTTTTCTTTAGCAAATCCAATTTCAGAGTTGCGTTTGTTAGGGTGTACCTGAATAGAAAGAGGTTGTGCGGCACAGAGCACTTTAAACAGGAAGGGCAATTCACCAAAGCGCTTCGCCACGGCATCACCTAACACAGCAGATTTATCGTGTTCGATAGCATCACGCAGAGAAATTAACTGACCCTCAGCGCTCTGAACCTGAGAGCTGCTTTTCGGATGGGCGCCCATCCACAGTTCAGCCATCGGCTGGTTTGACGGATTGGCAATGCCATAAAGTTCGGTTAACGCCGTTTTACTTCCCCAGGCGTAGTTCTGCACTGAGTTGATGAGTTTTTGCATTATCAATGCCCTGTTTCAATGTTGAAATTTCTCTGTCCATTAAACCAAGAAAACCGGGGGGAAGTAACCTGCACATGTAAAAAGTCGTCTTTGTCTCAGTTTTTGTTAAAAAATTGTGTAGGATATGGTGACTCGCTTTTAATACCCTGAGCAATTCCGGTTGCAGAAAAGCCACGCCTTCTACAACCCGAGCTGCGACAGGGAAGCAGGGCAACGGAACATCTGCCCAGAGAATAACCAGACCGAGCTGTAAGTGAGAGCACAATGTCAAACAAACCCTTTCATTATCAACATCCTTTTCCCCTCAACAAGGATGATACCGAATACTATCTGCTGACCAGCGACCATGTTTCCGTTGCCGAATTTGAAGGGCAGGAAATCGTAAAAGTTGCGCCTGAAGCGTTAAGTCTCCTCGCGCGTCAGGCATTTCATGATGCGTCGTTTATGCTGCGGCCTGCGCATCAGCAGCAAGTCGCTGATATTCTGCGCGACCCGGATGCCAGCGAAAACGACAAATATGTTGCCCTGCAATTCCTGCGCAACTCAGATATTGCGGCAAAAGGTGTTTTGCCGACCTGTCAGGACACCGGGACGGCCATTATCGTTGGTAAAAAAGGTCAGCGTGTCTGGACCGGAGGTGGCGATGAGGCTGCGCTGGCGCGAGGTGTCTATAACACCTATATCGAAGACAACCTGCGCTATTCACAAAATGCTGCGCTGGATATGTACAACGAGGTGAATACCGGGACTAACCTTCCTGCGCAAATCGATCTGTATAGTGTGGATGGTGATGAGTATAAATTCCTGTGCATTGCCAAAGGCGGTGGCTCGGCGAATAAGACCTATCTGTATCAGGAAACCAAAGCGCTTTTAACGCCGGGGAAATTGAAAAATTACCTGGTGGACAAGATGCGCACGCTGGGAACCGCAGCATGTCCACCGTACCACATTGCGTTTGTGATTGGCGGAACTTCCGCAGAAGCCACTTTGAAAACCGTCAAGCTGGCTTCTGCGAAATATTATGACGAGTTGCCTACTGAAGGTAACGAGCATGGACAGGCCTTCCGCGACGTTGAACTGGAAAAAGAGTTGCTGATTGAGGCGCAGAATCTGGGGTTAGGCGCGCAGTTTGGCGGGAAATACTTCGCCCATGATATCCGCGTGATCCGTATGCCGCGTCACGGTGCATCGTGCCCGGTTGGAATGGGCGTCTCCTGTTCGGCCGATCGTAATATTAAAGCCAAGATCAACCGTGAAGGTATCTGGATCGAGAAGCTGGAAAACAACCCAGGCAAATACATCCCGGAAGAGCTGCGTCAGGCAGGCGAGGGCGAAGCCGTACGTGTCGACCTTAACCGCCCGATGAAAGAGATCCTGGCCCAGTTGTCGCAGTATCCTGTTTCCACCCGTCTGTCGCTCAATGGTACGATCATTGTCGGGCGTGATATTGCGCATGCAAAACTGAAAGAACGTATGGATAACGGCGAGAGTTTGCCGCAGTATGTAAAAGATCACCCTATCTATTACGCTGGCCCGGCCAAAACGCCGGAAGGTTATGCTTCGGGCTCGCTGGGTCCAACCACTGCTGGTCGTATGGACTCATATGTTGACCAGCTTCAGTCCGAAGGCGGGAGTATGATTATGCTGGCAAAAGGAAACCGTAGTCAGCAGGTCACAGATGCCTGTCATAAACATGGCGGCTTCTACCTGGGCAGTATTGGAGGTCCCGCAGCGGTGCTGGCACAGGGCAGTATCAAAAGTCTGGAATGTGTGGAATATCCGGAACTGGGGATGGAAGCCATCTGGAAAATTGAAGTGGAGGATTTCCCGGCGTTTATCCTTGTGGATGACAAAGGTAATGATTTCTTCCAGCAGATTCAGACGTCGCAGTGCGCACGCTGCGTTAAGTAACGTCAGCCGCCCTTCGGGGCGGTTTTTTTTACCGCACGAACCACTAAACGACAGCTTTATCCTCGTTAATACTCATAAGACCAATGGCAAGTGGGCAATGTCGAAACATAACCTAATCAATAGATAATATAAGGAGCAGGTAATGGTAACGGTACGCCGCGAAAATGATTCAATGGGTGCGATAGATGTTCCGGCTGATAAACTCTGGGGGGCGCAAACCCAACGCTCGCTGGAACATTTTCGCATCTCAACGGAGAAAATGCCGGTCTCGCTGATCCATGCACTGGCGCTGACTAAACGCGCCGCTGCGAAGGTTAATCAGGATTTGGGACTGTTGGCGGCAGACAAAGCGAACGCCATCATGCAGGCGGCGGATGAGGTGTTAGCGGATAAGCATCGTGATGAGTTTCCGCTGGCTATCTGGCAGACCGGTTCCGGTACGCAAAGCAATATGAACATGAACGAAGTGCTGGCAAATAGGGCCAGTGAATTGCTGGGCGGCGTACGGGGTATGGAGCGTAAAATACATCCAAATGACGACGTGAATAAAAGCCAAAGTTCTAACGACGTCTTTCCCACGGCGATGCACGTTGCCGCGCTGCTGGCTCTGCGTGAGCACCTTATCCCGCAACTGAATGTGTTAACCACCACGCTGCGAGAAAAATCGCATGCTTTTGCTGATATCGTAAAAATCGGACGAACCCATCTGCAGGATGCCACGCCGCTGACGCTGGGCCAGGAGATCTCAGGCTGGGTCGCGATGTTAGAACATAACCTGAGGCATATCGAATACAGCTTACCGCACGTTGCTGAACTGGCGTTGGGTGGTACTGCGGTCGGCACCGGGCTGAATACCCATCCTGAATATGCCGTGCGTGTCGCGGATGAACTGGCGGCGCTAACCTCCGCACCGTTTGTTACCGCGCCGAATAAATTCGAGGCGTTAGCTACTTGCGATGCGCTGGTACATGCTCATGGGGCGCTAAAAGGACTGGCTGCGTCGCTGATGAAAATCGCTAATGATGTGCGCTGGCTGGCATCCGGCCCACGCTGTGGTATTGGCGAGATATCAATTCCTGAAAATGAGCCGGGTAGTTCTATTATGCCGGGTAAAGTTAATCCGACTCAGTGTGAAGCGCTGACTATGCTGTGTTGTCAGGTAATGGGTAATGATGTCGCGGTTAATATTGGTGGTGCGTCAGGTAATTTTGAGCTGAATGTCTATCGTCCGATGGTTATTCATAACTTCCTGCAATCAGTTCGCCTGCTGGCAGATGGTATGGAAAGTTTCAACGAGCACTGTGCTACCGGGATTGAACCGAATCGCGAGCGAATTGATCAGTTACTCAATGAATCGCTCATGCTGGTTACCGCGCTCAATACTCATATTGGTTACGATAAAGCCGCAGAGATTGCCAAGAAGGCCCACAAAGAAGGACTGACCTTAAAAGCGTCCGCCCTGGCGCTGGGGTATCTTACCGAAGCCGAGTTTGACAGTTGGGTACGTCCGGAACTGATGGTCGGTAGCATGCGACCAGGACGTTAATCCGCAACATACAGGTGCAGCCGGGGGATAATGAGTCTTAACGGCTGTGCCTGAGGTTTAAAGCGGTGCTGCACGTTTTCAGCATCGTAATTCAGCAGTTCACCGATATCAGGCACACTCATACCATTGTCGCTATTAATCAGTGCAATCAGCGGAGTCGGGCAAGCATATTGCACCTGTTTTTGCTGTCCTTTGTACCAAACGCGGGCAATGGGCTGGACTTTTACCGGTCTTTTGATCTTCAGTTTGGCCTGCTGTGGCAGTGCAGCGATATCCTGATATTCACGCTCCAGTCTGGCCTGCCATTCTTCACGCGTCCAGGGATGCACGCTGCGTGGTGAGTTTAGGCTCTTTTCCAGTTGTTCCAGCACCTCATCACGTTTCAGGTTTTTAATGATGTGTTTGTTCGCCCAGCCAAATCGCAGGGTAGCCGGTTCCCTGACAACGGTTAGCGTGCGATAAGCGTTTAGCGTAATCAGGCCGGGTAAGTGTCGATGTACCCATTCGAAACGTGCTGCCGGAGCCAGCCCGGAATCCACTGTCACAATGCGTTCAAACGTTGTTTTCAACTGGTTAATGCGTTTTATTTGCTCTTCAAGTGCGGTCTGTACGCTGTTATTGACCTGGTAGCACAACACGCCAGGCAGGCGAACGGCCGCTTTGCTGCTGCGGTTCTCAGATTGCTGCTGAATAAACAGGTGGCGGAAGTGGCGTAGCGCCAGCATTTCAGCCTCTTTGCCTAAATGCTGCTTAACATCAATGCTCTCCAGCGGGGCATGTTCTGCCTCTTTTGCCACTTCTGGCAGAGAAAACACGCGCGCAATCAGCAGCGTTCGCTGCTGCAAATTTTGAGTCAGTTGCGCCAGTTCCTGTTCCATCTGGCGAAAGGTGCCGTTCAGTCGTTCGACGAGATCGTAACGAGTCATAGGGTTACCATTTTAGTTACAACATACTTTTTTATAGCACAATGTTTAGCACCTGACCACCGAGCTGTATAGGTCAGGCAGCGGAAAATTCGGGAATGTTATGCCAGACGGGCCAGCTAAAAGTGAATCTGGCTCCGCCCAGCTCGCTTTCGTCACAGACTACAGTACCGCCCATTGCCAGCGCGATGGAGTGCACGATAGCTAAACCCAGCCCGCAGCCACCGGTGGCGCGGTCGCGGCTGGGATCAAGGCGAACAAACGGTTCAAAAATTTGCTCGCGGGCGTTGGGTTCGATTCCCGGACCGTCATCTTCGACAACCAGTGTTGCCTGATTTCCGTGCAGCAGCAGGCTGGCTTGTACCGTAGACTGGCAATAGCGCAGGGCATTATTTAGCAAGTTATCCAGTACGCGCTCCATCAGACGCATATCCAGTGCGCCGTAATCACCGGTTATAAGATGACGCAAACGCACCGAACGCTCAGGGGTGACGCTTTGTACATCTTCCAGATGGGTTACCAGCCAAACGGGCAGGTCCGGTACACTGAGCTTTAGCTCATTCTGCGGGCGATCCAGTCTGGCGTAAGTGAGTAATTCTTCAATTAGCGCTTCCAGTTGGCCAATATCGCGGTTCAGAGCCTGAGACTCTTGCTCGGTGAGGTTATCACTCATCTCCAGTCGGTAACGTAATCGCACCAGGGGGGTACGAAGTTCATGGGCAATACCATCGATAAGCTGCTTTTTGCTGGCGATCAGCGCATTGATATTGTCCGCCATCTGATTAAACGCCACGCCCAGCCGTTCAAAACTGGATCCGCTGTCAAAGTGCAGTCGCTCACTCAGATGTCCTTCTCCAAAACGCTGCGCGGCGGCTTCCAGTCTAAGCATCTCCTGCCAGTGTGGGCGCATCCAGATTAGCACCGGGAAGGCGAGGGAGATGGCAATAAACGCCATTAGCGCGACATCCAGCAGGCGCATTTGATGCAGAAAATAGAGATAGGGAACCGGACCTACGGCCAGCACGTAATGGCTGCGGGGAATACGCTGAATAAACGTGTACTGATCGTCGAGTGCAACGATATCGCCTTCGCGCAGCCGCTGCATGGTCGGAGCATCCAGATGGTATTTATTCAGTGGCTCAACGCGGAGATCAAACGAGAGGTTCAAATCCATCTCCTTCAGCGTTTTCCCCCAGTCGCGTGGGGGAATTTCACGTAATTCGCTGCGCATCAGATACAACGAGCTTTTCATCAAATCATCAAGTGACTGTCTGCCAGCGCGCTCTGCGGTAAATTTGTACACCAGCCCGACCAATAAGGTCATGACCAGAAAGCAGACGAACAGCAAGAGGTAAAACTGCACAAACAGCTTCTTCATAAAAATTCACCGGATACTTAACATGGTAGCGATGCGTTTTAGCTATGGAGGCGTTTTTCGGTTCAGAACTGCTCTCCGTTTACCATCACGCGCACTTATCCTGGCAGAGTACAGTTATACTGCTGCAAAAGAAACTCGCTAAACGTTCTTACCCGGCAACCAAAAATGTTGGAAATAACACATGTTCAGTAACTATCTCAGTCGCTGGGGACTTATTCCTGATGGCGTTCCTGTCATAACTCATACGTCGCAGCTTTTACCGGTAATGATGCGTAAAGATCACCAGAAAGCGATTCTAAAACTCACGAATGATGATAGTGAGCGTCGAGGTTGCGAGCTAATGGCCTGGTGGAACGGGCGGGGAGCAGCGAACGTGCTGGCTCATGAGGATGGGGCAATACTCTTAGAGCGGGCGACAGGGGCTGGCTCTTTATCTACCCTGTCGATCACAGGACAGGATGATCAAGCATGTCGCATAATCTGCCACACGGCAAGGCAGCTCCATGTACCGCCAAATGCATCTTTGCCAACGCTAATTCCACTGCATCACTGGTTTCATGATCTTGCGCCTGCTGCACAAATTCATGGCGGTATCATGATGCGTTGCGCAGAGTTGGCAAAATCATTGTTCTCCAGTCCTCGCGAGGTTGTAGTTCTTCACGGTGATTTGCACCACAACAATGTTCTTGATTTTGGTGTTTCAGGATGGCTGGCAATTGATCCCAAAGGATTAATCGGTGAGCGTGGGTTTGATTATGCCAATATTTTCACTAATCCCGATCTTGCGGATACCACAATGTCAGTTGCTATTGAACCTGAAACATTCGTACAACGCGTAGACGTTGTCTCTGAGGTTGCCGAACTTGAACGTGAACGACTCCTGATGTGGATAGCGGCATGGTGCGGGCTGTCTTCCGCATGGTTTCTGGAAGAGGGTGATAATGCGGCTATAACCCTGCGGGTGGCTGAGTTAGCCATAGCTGAACTTGAGCATAGCTAGCATCAACTTTGATCTACAGCACTGGTTGGTAATTTTTAAACGTTATCATTAGGCTGGTAAATGTTTTATTAATCAACCAGAGAACAGCGGTTCAGTTGTGTCTTTGACTACAAAATTAATTTGGTGGAAATAGTGAATTTGTTGTTTTCCTTACTTAAAAAACGCCCACACATTATTCTGCTGGTGACTCTTCTGGTCGGTGCAAATGTTGTGGCCTGGCTCTGGGCGTTCACTGCGTTTAGCAATAACACTTCACTACTGGCGCTATGTCTTATCGCATGGTGTTATGGGCTGCGCCACGCTGTTGACGCCGATCACATTGCCGCCATCGACAGTGCGACACGAAAACTTATTCAGCAGAAAAAACGCGCGCTGACCACCGGGGCTTGGTTTTCATTAGGGCATTCCACCATTGTGGTGCTGGCCAGCATTGGTATCGCCCTGACTACCAGTGCCTTTAAACAGCATATGCTATGGTTGCAAAATGTCGGGGGAGTTATAGGGACCGCAGTTTCTGCCGCATTTTTGCTTATTCTGGCTACCATCAATCTCATCATTTTTTGTCAGGTATGGAAGGCATTTCGTCACCTGAAAAAGACGGGTATCTATGCTGGTTCCACTGAAGATGTCACCGTTGCTGGTCCGCTGAGCTGGATCTTCCGCCCGGCATTCAGACTGGTGGGCAAAGACTGGCATATGTACTTTGTCGGTTTTTTATTTGGTCTGGGTTTTGATACTGCTACGGAAATTTCGCTGTTAGGTATTTCTGCTTCAAGCGCTTCGAGTGGTATGTCCATCTGGTCAATCCTGATATTTCCTGCGCTCTTTACCTGCGGAATGGCGTTGATTGATTGCCTTGACAGTATGTTGATGGTCGAAGCCTATGGCTGGGCGTTTAATAAGCCGCAACGAAAACTCTATTACAATATGACCATCACCGGGACATCAGTAATTGTTGCTGTATTTATCGGTGGGCTGGAAGCTCTGGGTCTGTTGTCAGAGGTATTTTCACTGCAGGGCGGTTTATGGGACACAGTAGGCCGCCTGAGTGAACATATGGGGAATGTTGGGTTCGTTATTATCGGCGTATTTATTACCTGTTGGATTATCTCTGCATTGAATTATCGCTGGAAAAAATACGATGGGTTGACGTTCAGTTGAAATATTAAAGCCTTTCTGTGGACAGAAAGGCTTTTGTCTGCAGAGCAATCAACGGGTTTATTGAGGACGATTAATTCGCATTGACCCGTTGCTGTGCAGGCGACTCCTTATTCAAAATACGGTTTGCCAGTACTCCAGACATCATCGAGCCATTAACGTTTAATGCCGTCCTTGCCATATCGACAATGGGTTCAATGGCAATGAAAATACCCACCAGTGCGACCGGAAAATTGAGTGTTGAAAGGACGATCAGTGCGGCAAATGTGCCACCGCCACCGACACCAGCAACCCCAATCGATCCCAGCGCAATCGCCGGTAGCATGGCAAGGAGAAAGTGAACTGAAAGCGGATCGATTCCCATCGTCGGGGCAATCATTGCTACCATAATCGCGGGGTAGATCCCGGCGCAGCCATTTTGCCCCATACTGGAGCCAAATGAAGCAGCGATATTGGCAATGGTATTTTGAACGCCAAACTTTTCCTGCGCTGTAATAGCCAGCGGAATCGATGCCGCGCTGCTGCGCGAAACAAACGCAAAGGTTAATACCGGCCAGACAGTTTTAAAATAGCGAATGGGATTGTTACCACTCAGTACCAGTATCAGTGCGTGAACGATAAACATCATCAGTATCGCGATGTAACAGGCACCAATAAATCCCAGCAGACTGGCAAATTGCTCTAAGCGATAAGCGGAGAAGACTCCTGCCATTAATGCCATCACGCCATATGGGGTCAGCGCAATAACTATCCGCACCATTTTCATGACCCAAATCTGGATGGCATTGATCCCTGCGCTTAATTTTTCACCTTCTTCTGGCGCGTCCTGTTTGACTTTTAATAATGCCACGCCGGCGAGGAGAGTGAAGATAACAATACCAATAACTGAAACACTTCTGGCCCCCGTAAGGTCGAGGAAAATATTGGTGGGAATTAAAGAAGTGACCAGTTTAGGCAGCGAAATGGCCGCTGTTTTACTCACATCGGCATCCGTCAGCGTAGACTGCATATGACCGAAAGCACTGGCATCCAGACCTAAAACATGCGCCGTCAGTAGCCCAATAAACCCGGCAATCATCACCAGACATAACATGCATCCGACGATAGTTAGCGACATTTTGCCAATGCCAGCACTGTTTTCGAGCTTGTTAATAGCAGAGAGAATAGAGATAAATATCAGAGGGACCGCAACCAGTTTCAGTAAATTTACGTAACCGTTGCCGATGATATTATACCAGTCGATAACCGTTTTACTGCGGTCAGGAGTTATAAGATGAAGGGACAAGCCGATAATGGCACCCAAAAAAATGGCAATGAAAACACTTTTTGACAGGGAATTACTTTTTTGATTAATTCTGAATATTGCCCATGAACAAACCAAAAAAAACGCGATATACGCGAGTGTAACGAACATATTGTAGCCTCTTGCCTCATTCAGCACCTGAAATGCCGGAAAGAGTTTTGATTTCTGAAATAAACCTACGAACCCTAAGGGTTCAGGACCGGGACGGATTATAGGGAGAGAGAATGCCTGGGGCCACACAAAAAGTGTGGTTCTGACTCAGGTGTGGTTCTTATGCTTATCCAGCATACAATTTGTGTGACAGTGTCACTTTGAGGGGCTGTATTAAAGACAATAATATGTCTGAAAGCAGGGGGGAATCCACCAGACCGGTTGAATCAACCAGCCTGGCGAGAACAGTTTATTTGCGCTGTTCGTCATCCCAGGCATGCGGGGCGAACAGGTAACCTTTATTGCGGATGGTTTTGATACGGTACGGTTCCGTGGCGTTATCGAGCAACTTTTTACGCAGCCGGGAAATCGCCACATCCACACTACGGTCAAGTCCGTCATAACTCACGCCGCGCAGATTCTTCAATAACGCATCGCGATCCATAATTTGTCCCGCGTGTGTAGCCAGTTCCCAGAGTAACTCGAAATCAGCGGTCGAGAGGGCGACTTGTTCTCCAGCGAGCAGTACGGAGCGGTTGGTAGGGTCGATAGTTAGTGTGCCAAAGCGCAGTGTGGTATGCGGCGTAATCGTGGCTGCCTGAATTCCTTTTGATTGTGCTGAATGTTCATTCTGACGTAAATGTAGACGCAGGCGAGCCAGTAGCACTGCCGGAGGCGTCGTTTTCAGTATGTAGTCGCAGGCGCCCATTTCAAGCGCAAGAATATGGTTCATGTCGCTGTCCAGCGATGTCAGAAGGACTATTGGACCTTGCCAACGGCTGCGTAAATCGCGGCAGATAGTCATTCCGTCTTTACCCGGAAGCATAATATCTAACAACACCAAATCGGGTTGAACGTGCAGGATCTTCTCTTCGGCTAGATCACCACGAGGCTCAACAATAACCTCAATGTCATGCCGGGCCAGATAGGCGGCAATCAGCGAGCCTACCTCGGGATCATCTTCAACAAATACGATGGTGTTCATATCATTCATTTTGAATATAAAACGCCAACATACACCGCCCCCGTTTTTCCTTCCATTAATCTTTTCTAAACGAGAACGCTTCCGTTATGCTAGAGGCTGATGTTGTCAATGTGTTAAGGCTAAGTGATGGGGCTCGTTATAAAAGCGGCGCTGGGTGCGCTGGTCGTGGTGTTGATTGGTTTGCTGGCTAAAACAAAGAATTACTATATCGCGGGATTAATTCCTTTGTTCCCGACATTTGCGCTGATCGCTCATTATATTGTGGCCAGTGAGCGTGGAATTGAAGCGTTACGTACCACCATTGTGTTCAGCATGTGGTCGATTATTCCCTATTTTGTCTATCTCATTTCGCTTTGGTACTTCACCGGTTTTATGCGCTTACCCGTTGCGCTCGGCGGGGCAGTTGTATGCTGGAGCCTGAGCGCGTGGTTACTGATTTTCTGTTGGATAAAACTGCACTAACGCAGATGGCGACCGCCATCAACGGCAAAGCTACGGCCCGTGACAAAACAGCTGGTTAACAGATAGTCTATTAAATCAATGACCTCTTTTTCACCGGGGGCTGTTTTCATCAGCGATTTGTTCAGCGCCTGTTGGCGATACTCGGCATCATCACCCTCGTTAAACAGGATCAGTGAGGGGGCGATAGCGTTAACTTTTACCTCTGGTGCCAGTTTTCGGGCGAATGAACGGGTCATATTGTCCAGTGCAGCCTTACTGGCTGCATAGGCAATATGCTTGTCGCTGCCACGCTCCACGACGTAATCCGTAAAGTGGATAATGTCGCTGGCTGCGTGTCCGTGACCGCGAAGGCAACCTTCCAGCGCGTGGTTAAGCAGGTAGGGGGTATTGACGTGGATCTGCATCATGCTGGACAACACTTCAGACAGCGGGGTGCCTGGTTTTTCTGCTATCCAGGCGCTGGCGTTATGCACGATAGCGCGTAACCCATTTGTGCGTGTTTTGACCTCGTCTGCAAAAGTCAGTACACCTGCATCGGTTGAGAAATCAGCCTGGATACACAATGCGCCAGCATCGCGTAGGCCATCAATGGCCGGATAATGCGTTCGATAGCTGACGATTACTGGCTGTTTTTGATTCAGAAAATGCCATGCGATAGCGAGGCCGATGCGACGACCTCCGCCGGTGATAAGAATTGGTAAAGGGGGCTTATTACCCATCGTAATCTCCATTTGCATCAAACGATGGGACTGACGCTTACCCCATCAACATCCAGGTTGCCGGAACGGCGGCTACGAGTAGCAGACCGATCAATGCTATTTCCTGGCGTTTTAATACGTTATCGTGCGTGAGCGTTTTGCGGGCGTAAAGAAAAACAAGTAACCCTGGCGCATACAGCACAACAGACAGCAACAGGTGCATTGGGCCTGACGCATACAATAACCATAAGCCATAAATACATGCACCGATACCGACAGCCTGATGAATCGGACGGGTGGCGATTTTCAGCAGGAATGCGCCGACCAGGAAATAGGGCACCAGAATCATCTCTGAGGCAATAGTCAGCAGCGTATTGTAGTCAGAACCTGTGAGCCAGATCAGAACCAGACAAACCTGTACGCAGATGTTGGTCAGCCACAGGGATGCTGATGGTGCACCCTGCGCATTTTGTCGGGCAAATATACGCGGGAAGGCTTTGTGCGTGGATGCCAGGAAAGGCACTTCTGCAGCCATAATCGTCCAGCTTAAATAAGCACCGCAGACGGAGACAATCAGACCGGCGGCAATGATAATTTCGCCCCACGGTCCCATCATTTTGACCATCAAACCGGCCATCGACGGGTTGCGGATCTCGGCCAGTTCAGGACGGGCAACAACGCCAAGAGATAGCAGGGTAACTAACAGGTAAACACCCAATGCGGCGAGGACCGCCAGCAGCGTAGCGCGACCAACATCGCGTTTATTGCGCGCACGCGCAGAAACCACCACTGCACCTTCCACGCCAATGAACACCCATAGCGTGATGAGCATGGTATTTTTGACCTGCTCCCAGACGGGGACACCAAGCTTCACGCCGGTAAAATCAAGAGTAAAGGTATCGAGCTTAAACAGCATAAATGCCAATACGATAAACAATCCCAGCGGCAGTAATTTCGCCAGCGTAGCAACCAGATTGATGCTGGCTGCCGTTTGTACTCCACGCAGAACCAGAAAATGGACTACCCACAGCAGCACCGATGCCCCAACGATAGATTGCCAGGTATTGCCGTCGCCGAACAGACGCCATTCAGGAGTATCAGTGAAGAAGCTGAGCGCAGAAAAAACGATAACCAGATAGGAAACGTTAGCGATAACGGCGCACAGCCAGTATCCCCACGCAGAGCAGAAGCCAATCAGCTCACCGAAGCCTTCACGCGCATAGGTAAAAATACCGCCATCCAGGTCCGGGCGAATACGCGTCAGAATTAGCATAGCGAAAGCGAGCAGGAGGATCCCCGCACCGGTGATCGCCCAACCAATCAGTAATGCCGCCGGGCTGGCTACTGCCGCCATGTTTTGTGGCAGACTGAAAACACCAGCGCCAAGCATTGAGCTTAAAACCAGCGCTGTTAGTGCGCTCAGACCCAATTTCTTTTCCATTTGTATCCAGTTACAAAAACGAGAGTGAGAGAATAATTATTTTGGCAAACCGCATAAAAATGGTGAAAGCCACTAAGGCGCGGGATTTTACGGAGAGAAGAGAGCGCATGCAATGGGGTTAGAGAGATTTGTGACTGATAGTGTGAAAAGTCGGCTTAATCGTGATGTTTGAGTCTGGCCTGATGGCATTCTGGCTGTGAATAATCTGGCCTACAGAGCTGTAGGCCAGATAAGACATTTATAACGTCATCGACATTATTTATACAGATCGGCGCTGATGGTCATGTTGTTACCACGTTCCTGCCACTGGCGGGTAATGTGGTAGTACTTAGCACCTTTCTTCGCGGCACGTTTAGCGACCTGATACGACACTTCAGTCATATTGCCGTAGTTACCGGTGAACTTGATGCTGTCGAATGGCACCATCATTGCGGCGGTTGCTTTGTTCAATTCTTCGACTTTGGTTCCATCCGGCAGAGTGACAGTGTAACGTCCGCCTTTGGTTGACTGGGTTTCGAAGAAGCGGCCCACTTCAGCACTCGGAGAAGCGGTTGTTGCTACGCCTGGGATCTCAACTTTCTTCGCTGCCTCGCCACCTGCAGCTAACGCTGCACGACCAGCATCAGAATCCGCAGGGATTGCATCAGGGCTTTGGACAATACGTTTTTTAGCATCGGCTTTATAGATAAACGCAGTAATACGCTGGTTGCCGCCCTGGTTGGCATCGACCTGACGAACGATATAGAAAGAGTAAGCCCCTTTTTCTTTCGCCGCTTTGGTGATGGCGTCGTTTACTTCAGGTTGGCTGCGGTAGAAACCCTGTACCGTAACGGTATCAAAAGGTTCCAACAGAACGGCCTGATCTTTCGGTAATTCTATAACGCCATTGATCACGCGATTTTTGGAGACTTCCGCTTTTTCCGCGTCAGCTTTATAGACGTCGGCTACAACGCGCCAGTTACCACCACTGCCAAAATCTGAGGTATCAACAACGTAAAAGGAGGCTGCACCGTCTTTATCTGCACGGCGGGACACGGCGGTAACCGCATCGCCAATAGCATTAAAACGGCCGGTAACCACAATGCGGTCATAGGGTTTCAGGGCAGCCGCTTGCTCCGGCGTCAATTCTGTCGCTGCATTTACAGAAAAAGCAGTCGCAGAAAGGAGTGCGGACGCCAGGAGAGTGTTCTTAAGCTTCATAAAAATAATCCTTCGCCTTGCGCAAACCAGGTACTGGTATTGTTATTGACTAGAAACGTGGCTGATTATTGCATTTAAATTGTGTCAGTGTCTGCGTCATTTTTCACTCATCGTGCCACGCAAAGTAACAACGGCGATAACATTTTGTGATATGTCCAAAAATTCGACGTTTGAGCGCTAAAACTAATGAAGCAGTTGAATTTCATAAGTTAATTTAATGTTAATCAATTGTTTTATGGTGGCGCTTAATCATGTTTTGCCGCTTCGCTTGAGCGAATTATCGGCCTTTGTGGGCTATTTCAAGGGCATTATCCCTGTCTGAGGGGAAATTCATCCCTGTTTTGCGAATTTCATAATAAATACTGTTTTTTGGCGCTAGATCACAAGCGCTAATTTCAGTAGGTTATACAGAGTTTGTTACTGTTTTATTTTGTTGAGGTAACGCTTACCTCTTACGTGAGTGCGCAGATGCCTCTTGCGAACATTGATAAACCATCATCAAAAATACAGATGGAAGGGAACATTATGCGAATTGGCATACCAAGAGAACGGTTAACCAATGAAACCCGTGTTGCAGCAACGCCGAAGACGGTTGAGCAGTTACTGAAGCTGGGTTTTAGCGTCGCGGTTGAAAGCGGCGCGGGTCAACTGGCTAGTTTTGACGACAAGGCGTTTGTGCAAGCGGGCGCAGAAATTGTTGACGGGGATGCTGTCTGGCTGTCAGAGATTATCCTGAAGGTCAATGCACCGGAAGAATTCGAAATTCCGTTGCTGAATCCGGGAACTACGCTGGTCAGCTTTCTGTGGCCTGCACAAAATCCTGAGTTATTGCAAAAGCTCGCTGAGCGGAATGTAACGGTAATGGCAATGGACTCCGTGCCGCGAATTTCGCGCGCGCAGTCGCTTGATGCCCTAAGTTCAATGGCTAATATTGCCGGATATCGCGCCATTGTTGAAGCTGCGCATGAATTCGGTCGGTTCTTTACCGGGCAAATCACCGCTGCAGGTAAGGTTCCTCCTGCGAAGGTGATGGTTATCGGTGCCGGTGTTGCAGGTCTTGCGGCCATTGGTGCGGCAAATAGCCTGGGGGCGATTGTTCGCGCTTTTGATACACGTCCGGAAGTTAAAGAACAAGTTCAGAGTATGGGCGCTGAGTTCCTTGAACTGGATTTCAAAGAGGAAGCAGGCAGCGGCGATGGTTATGCCAAAGTAATGTCCGAAGCGTTTATTAAAGCCGAGATGGAGCTGTTTGCCGCTCAGGCGAAAGACGTTGACATTATCGTAACAACCGCGCTGATCCCGGGCAAACCGGCACCGAAACTGATCACCCGTGAAATGGTTGACTCCATGAAAGCGGGCAGCGTTATTGTCGATCTGGCCGCGCAAAACGGCGGTAACTGTGAGTACACCGTTGCCAATCAGGTGACCACTACCGAGAACGGTGTGAAGGTCATTGGTTATACCGATCTTCCGGGCCGTTTACCAACCCAGTCCTCCCAGTTGTACGGTACTAACCTCGTTAACCTGCTTAAACTGCTATGCAAAGAGAAAGACGGCAATATCACCGTTGATTTCGATGACGTGGTCGTGCGTGGTGTGACGGTAGTTCGCGAGGGTGAAATAACGTGGCCAGCTCCGCCAATCCAGGTTTCCGCTCAGCCGCAGGCTGCGCCAAAAGCAGCGCCTGCACCAGTAGAAGAGAAGAAACCGGTATCGCCGTGGCGTAAGTATGCATTGATGGCACTGGTAGTTATTCTGTTTGGCTGGCTTGCCGATGTGGCGCCAAAAGAGTTCCTGGGGCACTTTACGGTGTTTGCGCTTTCCTGCGTGGTTGGTTACTACGTGGTGTGGAATGTGTCGCATGCGCTGCATACACCGCTGATGTCTGTGACTAACGCCATTTCAGGGATCATCGTTGTGGGCGCATTATTGCAAATTGGCCAGGGTGGCTGGGTGAGTTTCCTGAGCTTTATCGCGGTGCTTATTGCCAGCATTAATATTTTCGGTGGCTTCACCGTGACTCAGCGCATGCTGAAAATGTTCCGGAAAAACTAAGGGGTAACACATGTCTGGAGGATTAGTTACAGCTGCATACATTGTTGCCGCGATCCTGTTTATTTTCAGCCTGGCGGGACTTTCAAAACATGAAACATCCCAACAGGGGAATAACTTTGGTATCGCCGGGATGGCGATTGCGTTGATTGCGACGATTTTTGGCCCGGATACCGGCAACGTTGCATGGATCCTGGTGGCGATGATCATCGGCGGCGCGATTGGTATTCGTCTGGCGAAGAAAGTTGAGATGACCGAGATGCCGGAGCTGGTTGCGATTCTGCACAGCTTCGTAGGCCTGGCAGCGGTGCTGGTAGGCTTTAACAGCTACCTGTATCACGATACCGGTCTGGAACCGATTCTGGTGAATATTCACCTGACCGAAGTGTTCCTTGGCATCTTCATCGGTGCGGTGACCTTCACAGGTTCCATCGTGGCATTTGGCAAACTGCGCGGCAAGATCTCTTCTAAGCCGCTGATGCTGCCGAACCGTCATAAACTGAACCTTGCAGCGCTGGTTGTTTCGTTCCTGCTGTTGGTGGTATTTGTTCGTACCGAAAGCGTAGGGCTGCAGGTTCTGGCTCTGCTGGTGATGACCATTATTGCGCTGGCTTTCGGCTGGCATCTGGTGGCGTCTATCGGTGGGGCAGATATGCCGGTTGTGGTTTCAATGCTGAACTCCTATTCAGGATGGGCGGCAGCGGCAGCAGGCTTTATGTTAAGCAACGACCTGTTGATTGTAACCGGCGCGCTGGTTGGTTCTTCGGGGGCGATCCTGTCTTACATTATGTGTAAGGCGATGAACCGCTCGTTCATCAGCGTTATTGCCGGTGGTTTTGGTACCGATGGCTCTTCCGCTGGTGATGCCGAGGAAGCAGGTGAACATCGTGAAATTAATGCGGAAGATACGGCGGAAATGCTGAAAAACTCGCATTCGGTGATCATTACCCCAGGCTACGGTATGGCAGTGGCTCAGGCTCAATATCCGGTCGCTGAAATTACTGAGAAACTGCGTGCGCGCGGCATTAAGGTGCGTTTTGGTATTCACCCGGTAGCGGGGCGCCTGCCTGGTCATATGAACGTTCTGTTGGCGGAAGCCAAAGTGCCTTATGACATCGTGCTGGAAATGGATGAGATCAATGATGATTTCGCCGATACCGATACCGTGCTGGTTATCGGTGCGAACGACACGGTGAACCCGGCGGCGCAGGACGATCCGCGCAGTCCAATTGCCGGTATGCCGGTGCTGGAAGTGTGGAAAGCGCAAAACGTTATCGTGTTCAAACGTTCAATGAATACCGGTTATGCTGGTGTGCAGAACCCGCTGTTCTTTAAAGATAACACCCATATGCTGTTTGGTGATGCCAAAGCCAGCGTGGACGCTATTCTGAAAGCGCTGTAATACGTTAGCAAAAAATACGACGGCCTTTTCGGAGGCCGTTTTTGTATAAAGAACCCGTGCATTGGGTATGCCATTCTTCCGATGCCTGATCCGATGCGAAAAAACACTCTGGTACCGGCCATCTTGTATACATCAAAACCGTGCAGAGTATCTCTATAGCGCTCTTTAGCACAACTGCGATTTACGTTTTGTTGAGGTCGCTAAGCAGGACGGCAATGCTTTGACCGCCTTCAGTTTGCTCAAGCGCAATTTTAACGATGATGGTCAGCGGCACGGAAAGTAGCATACCCACCGGTCCGAGCAACCAACCCCAAAAGATTAACGACAGAAACACTACCAGTGTGGAGAGTCCCAGCCCGCGTCCCATAATGCGGGGTTCGAGGATATTGCCGAATACCAGATTAATCACCAGATAACCCGCCAGTACCACCAGCGCATCATAAAAACCACTAAATACCAGCACCTGAGCAATAGGTGGAATGGCCGCCAGTACTGAACCGATATTAGGAATATAGTTGAGCGCGAAGGCCAGTAAGCCCCAGACAAAGGCGAAGCGTACATCCAGCGCTGCAAGCATGCCCCAGGCAACCAGTCCGGTGACGATACTGATAGCCGTTTTTAGTACCAGGTAGTGAGAGACGCTGTCGATCGCTCGTTGAATTGCCGCCATTCCTTCAAGTGGTCGGCTCATCATCTGTTGCAGTTTACAGGGCAGTTGCGGTACTTCCAGCAGCATAAAAACAACCGTCAACAGCAGCAAAAAAATCGATGACATAGCATTGGAAAGTTGTGTCAGTAAATTGGTGACCAGCGTCATTGCAGCGTTGGGATCGATATATTTGACAAGCTCGTCCACGGAGACGCCGATCCCAGCGCGCTGTAGCCACGGCTCGATATTTTTCAGCGGGATAACCAACGATGAACGGTATTGTGGAAGCGTGCGTGCCAGTTCATTTAAGGATGTACCTAAATAAGCCAAAAGCAGCACCATTAGCATGACAATAATAACAATCAGCAATGACACTGCTACTACTCGAGGTATGCGAAGTTTTACCATGCGCCGTACCATCGGATTAAGTACCACCGCGATAAATAACGCCAGGATAAATGGCACGATGATATCGGCGGCGAAGCGAATGCCGGTAAGAATGATAACCAACATGCCCAGCATGATGACTAATTTTAGACCGTTAAGGGTGATGATCGGTTTCGCCATGTTTATTCCTGATTTTTTATTTTTGAAACTGTACCTGAAATAATAATGTGACTTGTGTCGAGCCGTCCTAACAAAAAGCAAACGAACCGGGTAAAGAAGTGAAAAGGTTTTGAGTTCGTAATGAACCTATGATACAAATCATCTGTGTTTAACTACCGAGGACAATTATCATCCGCGATGACGAGAAGCAACACTGCGGATAATTGTAATATTATGGACAATATGTTCAGGCTTTTTTTGCGTTTACCTACACTTCTTCGTACCTCCTCTACTTTCCTGCTTGCGGGTGAGCAACACTGGCGCAACGCGCTTTAGTCCCTTCTTCTGCCTGAGCTGGCGTTATGCGCTGAGCTATCTGATTCTATTTTTTGGTTTGCTGCATGCAGTAGGCCCAAAGGACTATATTCTCAAGCAGGAGAAGCATCATGTTTTACTGGATTTTATTAGGTCTGGCCATTGCGGCTGAAATTACCGGAACGCTGTCGATGAAATGGGCAAGCGTAGGCCATGGCAATACAGGCTTTATTTTAATGCTGGTAATGATCGCCTTATCGTATATTTTTCTCAGTTTTGCCGTTAAAAAAATAGCACTCGGCGTGGCCTATGCTTTGTGGGAAGGCATTGGTATTTTATTTATTACGTTGTTTAGCGTGCTGTTATTTGATGAAACCTTATCCACGATGAAGGTTGCCGGTCTGGTCTCGCTGGTGTTAGGCATTGTCCTGATCAAGTCGGGTACGCGTAAGCCGTCTAAAGCGAGGAGGGAGGTGACCCATGCAGCAGTTTGAGTGGGTTCACGGTGCATGGTTGGGTATGGCCATTGTTCTGGAAATCGTCGCTAACGTATTTTTGAAATTTTCTGATGGTTTCCGTCGCAAGGCGTATGGCGTACTGTCACTGGTTGCTGTATTGGCTGCCTTTAGTGCACTCTCTCAGGCGGTAAAGGGCATCGATCTTTCAGTTGCCTACGCTTTGTGGGGCGGATTTGGGATTGCCGCAACGCTGGCTGCAGGATGGGTGCTTTTTGGGCAGCGCCTGAATAATAAAGGCTGGATTGGCCTGGCATTACTCCTGGCCGGAATGATTATGATAAAACTTGCCTGATGTTAGTGCTGCCTGCAAACGCGGGCAGCACAATGTTAATCCTTCATCAAAGCGTTCAGCTTATCGCGAAATCCGGTAACGGAAATGGCACGATTATCGGCCCGCCAGCGATCTTTTGCCGCCGGAGCAGAGCTTTGCACGCCAATCAATTGCCAACCGGAATCGGTTTTCAACATCAGTGGAGAACCGCTGTCTCCCGGGAGCGTATCGCATTGATGTGACAACACGGTATTTTGCGCCCAGCCGGTAACAACGCAGTCCTGATGCGCATACAGGTCATCCAGGTGATCTTCGGGGTAGCCTGACTGAGTCACTTTGCGATCGGCGGCTTTCAACGCCGCAGTTAACTCAGCTTTATCGCCTTCAAATAAGGGAAGTGGTGTGATTCCGCTGGGAGGATAACGCAACACCACCAGACCAAAATCCCAGGGAGCCGCGGAAGGTGGCACTATCCAGCCGTCGCCATCCGCTTTTAAACGCTTGCCAAGTGAAGCATCAACCCGACCCTCAATACCGTGGATTTCATAGCGCCAGACGCCTTTTTTCGATACGAAGCGCAGCGCGACAGCTTTATCTGGTCTGCCTTTGGGTGGGGTCAATAAACAATGTCCGGCAGTCAGGGCCAGATGAGGTGAGATGAGCGTTGCTGTACACAGGTTACCGCTGGCGGTTTCCAGTTGTCCTATAGCGTCCCAGGGGGACTGTGTCGGGTCAGTAATCTGTACGCGATCGTCATGCCCAAAAAATAGCGTTTTTATATCGTCAGCATCTTTGCTGGTCGTTGTGGGCTGATCCGCATGCGCAACGACAGGAAAAAAACAAATTGAACCCAGTAATACCGCAATGGTTTTATGCATATCACACTCTGGTGGGGAATTATGATTATTAACAGCAAACCCTCAGTTAATACTATAGACGGGACGGTGGGAAAGTGGGAGTAAAATCAGATAACTACACTCAGGAAAGATAAAAGTGCGTAGCAATTAGGGCGCAAATTATCAGTGTAATAAGAATGAACTCAAAGCGGTAATGTGACACCATTTTACCCTCCGAAAGGCGGCGCTAAATCAGGAAGACTTAGCGCCGTATGCGATGGCGTGGGGGACGCCATTGTTATTACTGATGTCTTATGCGGCAGGTTGAGCAGCAGGTTTAGCGGCTTCGTGTTTTACTGCTTTTTTGCTGTGTTTTTTAGCAGCCTGAGCTTTCTGCTCTGGTGCTTTTTGTTCTGCAGCAGGTTTAGTTGCCGCTTTTTTGGTATGTTTTTTCGCAGCCTGAGCTTTCTGCTCTGGTGCTTTTTGTTCTACAGCAGGTTTGGTTGCAGATTTTTTAGTGTGTTTTTTAGCGGCCTGAGCTTTCTGCTCAGCGGCTTTATGCTGTTTTTTATGATGCGTTGTTTTTGCCGGGGCTGCTTTTGTGGTCGCAGCAGCAGCCGGAGCGGTGGTAGCAGTTGTTTCAGCAGCAAAAGCAGCAGAAGACAGACCCATAGCAGCGGCAACAACCAGAGCTAATACTTTTTTCATTCTCATACCCTCGATTTGGTTTTTCATTCAACCCCACTGCGGGGCCGTTGAAATAACTATATCGCTGTAATCTCAAGGCTTCCGTGAGTCATTGGTATCGGCATGTAACGATATGTACAATGACTCACGGTAAGCGATTACAGATAACGGGCTTCCAGATGGGCGCGGAAATAGCGACTGCTGAGAGGTTCGCCGGTGGCCTGGATAATAAGCTGTTCGGTGGTATAACGGCTGCCATGTTGCCAGACATTCTGATGCAGCCAGTCAAACAGGGTGCCAAATTCACCTTGCGCAATGGCACTTTCTAAATCAGGCAATGCGCGGTTTGCCGCACTAAACAACTGTGCTGCATACATGGCGCCCAGCGTATAAGAAGGGAAATAGCCAAACCCACCGTCGGTCCAGTGGATATCCTGCATACAACCATTGCGATAATTGCCGATTGTTGAAAGTCCGAGCCATGCCTGCATTTTCTCATTCCACAACGCCGGGATATCATCAACTTCAATGTCGCCGTTAATCAACGCACGCTCAATTTCATAGCGCAGAATAACATGAGCGGGATAGCTGACCTCATCAGCATCCACGCGGATAAAGCCAGGCTTCACTTGTTGGTTCCAGGCGATGAAGTTTTGTTGTTCAAACGCAGGCTGATCGCCAAAATGCTTTTTAACCGCTGGAATTAGTCCCTTCAGAAATGCCTGACTGCGGCCAAGTTGCATTTCAAAGAACAGACTTTGGGATTCATGAATTGCGGTTGAACGAGCCAGTGCGATAGGTTGTCCGGCCCAGTTGCGCGGCAGATTTTGTTCATATCGGGCGTGACCGGTTTCATGGATGACGCCAAAAAGTGCGCTGAGCAATTCGTTTTCATCATAACGCGTGGTAATACGAACATCTTCCGGTACGCCGCCGCAGAATGGATGCGCACTAATGTCCAGTCGACCGGCGGTAAAGTCGAATCCCAGCCGAGTCATCGTTTCAAGGCCTAACTCGCGCTGGATTGCTGTTGGGAAGGGGCCAACCGGCGCGATGAGTGACTGTTGAGACTGTTTCGCCACTACTTTATTTAACAGATCCGGTAGCCAGCTTTTTAGGTCTGTGAAAAGTCCGTCCAGCCGCGCGCTGGTCATTTCTGGTTCAAATACATCCAGCAACGCATCGTAAGGCGTACATCCTTTGGCCTCGGCCCGCAGTTTGGCTTCTTCACGGCTATATTTAACAACGTCTTTCAGATTCTCAGCAAAACCTTCCCAGTCATTTGCCGGACGTTGACTGCGCCAGGCATGTTCACAGCGGCTACCCGCCAGCGATTTTGCTTCTACCAGCGATTCCGGCAGCAGCGCAGCCTGATGATGCAACCGCGACATCTCGCGCAGATTCGCCTGTTCTATATCGCTAAGATCCTCCTGCTCGGCGGCGGCAATCCATTTTGCCACATTAGGATCGGTTAAAAGTTGATGCTCAAGTACGCTCAGTTCTGCCAGAGCTTCACCCCGGGCTTTGCTGCCGCCGGAAGGCATCATGGTAAACATATCCCAACTGGCGATAGCCGAGAGATGGGAGAAGCGAGAGAGCCGCTGGAAGGTGCGGGTGAGCTGTTGATAATTAGCAGTGTTACTCATTTTTTAGTTCTCGTTCTGATGGACCAGACTTGAGAGTCTAACGTGATTTTAGGCATTTACCCATTCATCACGGATGCGATGTAATTTTGGTAGGTTGTAAATGATAATGATACTTTTTATCATAAACAAAAATTATCTTTAGAACGACTGACATAACATTTTGTCAAGGAGAGGGTGTGCGACAGGAAGTAAGTAACGATTATATTGCCAGGACAAAGGCGGTATCTGGCTGCTTTTCGATGTTTTTGTTGATGTTTGGCATCACGTTCATCCCGCTATTCTTTTCTGAAAGCCAGACATTACAGGCGAAGGGTTTACTTTTTCCGCTGCTGTTTATTGCGGAGTTCGTCGTGTTGGTACCACTGTATTATTTCTTCTTTCGTCAAAGAAAAGGCTTAGGGAAAGGGAGCTTCAACATAAGATGGTTTGCTATTTTGTTCACGGCGCTTTTGGTGGTGCAGTTCGTCATGCCATGGGTGCTGGGTATCAGACAGAATGAAGAATGGGTTACAACTCAGGTATCACTGAGCAGTTACGCGCTCTGGTTATCGAGTCTGACCCTGATATTTATTGCGCCGATTTATGAAGAAATGGTGTTCAGAGGTTGCCTGTTCAACGCCTTTCAGTACTGGTTCAATGATAAAACATGGCTGACGTCGCTAGTGGTTTCGGCGATATTTGCGCTGATGCATACGCAGTATATGGACATGAGAACGCTACTGCTGCTGTTTATTGTTTCGCTGGTGTTGATCATTGCCAGAATAAAAAGCAACGGAATTCTGATGCCGATAGTGCTGCATATTCTGATGAATGGAACGGTTATTGGTCTGCAAATTGGAGCCCAGGCGATGCTGGCATCATCGTAGTCCATATTGCTGCCCTGGTGATGTTTTGCATCCCAGGGCAACATATTTTATGCATGTAATCGGTGGTGCAAGCAGGAGCCAACGAGCAGGGCGAGGATCAGCATCAGCGCAATAAATCCGCCCACGCCGTTCCAGCCGTAGTTATGCCAGAACACCCCCCCCAGCGTACCTGCAATGCTCGACCCCAGGTAATAAGAGAACAGATACAGTGAAGAGGCCTGGCCTTTAGCACGTTTAGCCCGTGGGCCGATCCAACTGCTGGCCACGGAATGTGCCGCAAAGAAACCCGCAGAAAAGAGCAACATTCCGGCAAATATTAACCATAGCGACGTGAATAACGTCATCAGCAGACCAAACAGCATCACCCCTGTTGAGAACAACATCACCGGACCACGACCATAACGCGTGGTCATTGAACCCGCTTTTGGCGAACTCCAGGTTCCGGTCAGGTAAGCGACGGACAGCAACCCAACAATCGCCTGGCTGAGTTCCCAGGGAGACAGCATCAGGCGATAGCCGATGTAGTTAAACAGCGTGACGAATGAGCCCATCAACAAGAAACCTTCCGCGAAAAGCAGCGGTAAACCTCTGTCACGCCAGTGCAAACGGAAGTTGATAAACAGCGTCTTAGGTCGCAACGATGTGGGCCTGAAGTGACGGGATTCCGGTAATATTTTCCAGAACATCAGCGCGGAAGCCAGGGCAAAACAACCGATAGCTGCCAGCGCGATTCGCCAGTTAAAAAAGTCGGTAAATACGCCACTGATCAAACGACCGCTCATGCCACCAATCGAGTTACCACTGATATATAAGCCCATCGAGAAGGCCACAAAGCTGGGATGAATCTCCTCACTGAGATACGTCATTCCTACTGCTGCGACGCCACTTAGTGACAGACCAATCAGCGCGCGCATGATTAAAATTCCGTGCCAGCTGGTCATCATTGTCGAAAGCAGGGTACAGCAGGATGCTAACAGCAGCGCGGTCACCATCACCGGCTTGCGGCCAATTGCATCGGAAAGAGGACCGGTAAACAGTAAACCAATAGCGAGCATCGCGGTTGAGATAGAAAGTGAAATACTACTACTGGCTGGAGATACCCCAAATTCATGCGACAGCACTGGCAGTATGGGCTGCACGCAATAGAGGAGGGCAAATGTCGCCAGTCCGGCAGAAAAGAGCGCCAGTGTGACGCGCATAAAAGAGGAGGTACCGCGTTTTATATAACCATCCGGCGGGGTGATAATTTGTTTATCAATATCGCTTGCCGGTGCGGTATCGACAATAGTTGTACGACTCACTTGAAATCCTTGCTCAATCATTACGTCTACAGTACCAGCCTTAAGGGTATGAAAATCCCAATATTCTGTCTAATATATTAATAATCTCAAATAATATTTTAAAAATATGAATATTGAACTGCGTCACCTGCGCTACTTTGTGGCGGTTGCAGAAGAACTTCATTTTGGCCGTGCGGCGGCAAGGCTGAATATTTCACAACCTCCGTTGAGTCAACAGATCCAAATCCTCGAACAGCAAGTTGGGGCACGTCTTCTGGCGCGTACAAATCGTAGCGTGGCCCTGACAGCCGCAGGCAAGCAGTTTCTGGCAGACAGCCGACAGATCCTGGGGTTAGTGAATGAGGCGGCGGCAAGAGCAGAGCGTTTGCATCTGGGAGAAGCAGGGGAACTGCGAATTGGCTTTACCTCGTCAGCACCATTTATTAAAGCAGTTTCAGATACGCTGTCTCTCTTTCGCCAGTGCTACCCCGCGGTGCATATGCAAACCCGTGAAATGAATACGCGTGAGCAAATTGCTCCGCTCAATGAGGGGACGCTGGATCTGGGACTCTTGCGTAATACGCAACTCCCTGACACGCTAAGCTGGGAGGTCATCCTGCATGAACCACTGATGGCAATGATCCCTCGTGTACATCCTTTGGCGCAAAAGCCGGTTGTCACACTGGCTGAACTGGCGAATGAACCGTTTGTCTTTTTTGACCCGCATGTGGGGACCGGCCTGTATGATGATATTCTTGGCCTGATGCGTCGCTATGGCCTCACGCCGACCATCGCTCAGGAGGTTGGGGAAGCCATGACCATTATCGGACTGGTGGCCGCAGGATTAGGGGTTTCCATTCTGCCAGCCTCATTTAAACGCGTGCAGTTGTATGAAATGTGTTGGATCCCCATTGCGGAAGAAGATGCCGTGTCTGAAATGTGGCTGGTGTGGCCCAAACACCGTGAGCAGAGTTACGCTGCGCAACGCTTTCGCCAGCAGCTTTTAGCGGCCGTTCAGTGCGGTTAATTTAGTTTAAAAATGGTTGAAAATGTGCAGTAAATCACACGGCTAAGTAAAAAGTTGACGGAAGCCATTGAAGTGCTTCACCATAGCCTACAGATTATTTCGGAGCGCGAAAATAAAGGGAGTAAGTGGTGGTTGCTGATAGTCAGCCTGGGCATATCGATCAAATTAAACAGACCAATGCGGGCGCAGTTTATCGCCTGATTGATCAGTTAGGACCGGTGTCGCGTATTGATCTCTCTCGCCTGGCACAATTGGCGCCTGCCAGTATTACAAAAATTGTTCGGGAAATGCTTGAAGCACATCTGGTGCAAGAACTGGAAATAAAAGAAGCAGGGAGTCGCGGGCGTCCGGCCGTTGGTCTGGTGGTCGAAACGGAAGCGTGGCACTACTTATCGATTCGTATCAGTCGTGGCGAGATTTTTCTTGCGTTACGCGACCTCAGCAGCAAGCTGGTGGTTGAAGATTGCCTTGAAATGCCGCTTGTCTCCGAGATTCCTCTGCTGACTCGTGTTATTACACAGGTCGATCAGTTTTTTATCCGCCATCAGCAAAAGCTTGAGCGATTAACCTCTATCGCTATCACCTTACCAGGAATCATCGATACAGAAAATGGCATCGTTCATCGCATGCCGTTTTACGAAGATGTTAAAGAGATGCCGCTGGGCGAAGCCCTCGAGCAGCACACCGGTGTGCCCGTGTACATTCAGCACGATATCAGCGCCTGGACCATGGCTGAGGCACTTTTTGGCGCTTCGCGCGGTGCCCGCGATGTTATTCAGGTGGTGATTGACCACAATGTGGGTGCAGGGGTGATCACCGACGGTCATTTGCTGCATGCCGGGAGTAGCAGTCTGGTCGAAATTGGCCATACGCAGGTCGACCCTTACGGGAAACGGTGTTATTGCGGAAACCATGGTTGTCTGGAAACGATTGCCAGTGTTGACAGTGTTCTTGAGCTGGCGCAGGTACGACTTAAGCAGTCGATGAGTTCCTCACTGCACGGACAACCGCTGACGGTGGACTCACTGTGTCTGGCGGCCATGCAGGGCGATTTATTAGCGAAAGATATCATTAGCGGCGTCGGCACCCATGTTGGTCGAATTCTGGCCATTATGGTGAACTTGTTCAATCCGCAAAAGATTCTTATCGGATCTCCGCTCAGTAAAGCAGCAGATATATTGTTCCCGACTATTGCTGACTGCATTCGTCAACAGGCGCTTCCGGCATACAGTCGACACATTGTGGTAGAGAGTACGCAATTTACTAATCAAGGGACAATGGCGGGGGCCGCGCTCGTGAAGGACGCGATGTATAACGGTTCTTTGTTGATTCGTCTATTACAGGGTTAACATTTTTTAACTGTCGTACGAAAAATTGCGCTATCTCAAGCTGGTCCTGGCTCTCATACCTTAGACTTTCTCCACTGTTTTATTTTCCTGGCTTATATTTCGAAGCATAACGGTGGAGTTAGTGATGCTGAAGCGTTTCTTTATTACAGGTACAGACACTTCTGTTGGGAAGACAGTGGTTTCCCGCGCATTACTACAAGCGTTAGCGTCAGGTGGTAAAAGTGTTGCGGGTTATAAACCCGTGGCCAAAGGAAGCAAAGAAACACCTGAAGGTATGCGCAATAAAGATGCGCTGGTGCTGCAAAGTGTTTCTTCAATTGAATTGCCTTACGAGGCAATCAACCCTATTGCTCTGAGCGAAGACGAAAGTAGCGTGGCACATAGCGGCCCTGTCAATTACACCTTGTTGTCAAACGGGCTTGCGAGTCTGAGCGAGAAGGTTGATCACGTTGTCGTCGAAGGTACTGGTGGCTGGCGCAGTCTGATGAACGATCTGCGTCCTTTATCGGAGTGGGTGGTGCAGGAACAACTGCCCGTGTTGATGGTAGTGGGTATTCAGGAAGGCTGTATTAATCATGCCATTCTGACGGCGCAGGCTATCGCCAGCGATGGACTGCCGCTAATTGGCTGGGTAGCGAATCGAATCAATCCGGGGCTGGCGCATTATGCGGAAATCATTGATGTGCTCAGCAAAAAGTTACCGGCACCGCTGATTGGCGAATTGCCTTACCTGCCTCGCGCTGAGCAGCGCGAGTTGGCCCAGTACATCCGCCTGTCAATGCTGGGTAATGTGTTGTCGGTAGACAGAGTCCTGGTGTAACGTTCGGGACAGCACTGAAGCAACGACACAAGCAATCAACAAGCCGGGGAGCAGACGATACTCCCCGGTCATCTCGCAAACCATCAATGTTGACATGATCGGCGCATGCGTTGTTGCAGCTAAGAGTGTGGCCATCCCCGCTAATCCAAGCAGAACTGCAATCTCATTCGTACCGGGAAGCCAGAGTCCCCACACGCGACCAAACAGCATACCAATTGACAGTCCGACAAACAGAGTTGGCGTAAACACGCCCCCAGGCGCGCCTGACCCACTGCTGGCGAGCACAGCGAGTAATTTGCAGATAAAAATCCCACTGACAATCGACAACAGCGGTGGGGAGAGTAAAAACGACTGCACTACGCTGTAACCATTTCCCCAGACAGTCGGTGTCAGTAACGAGAGCAGGCCAACAATAAGTCCTCCCAATGCCAGTTGCCACGGAGGTGAAAGCTTCAGACGTAAAAATACGTTGTGGCTGATGGTCATAAGCCATATGAAGAGTGGTCCGCAAACCCCAGCAACCAGACCGGTGCAGACAATCATCACATACTCAAGCGCATGCAGCTCCCGCGATAAGTGCACGGTATATAGCAGGGCGTTGCTGTCGCTGAGCACATCCGTGGTCAACAGTGCAACGACGGCAGATACGACCACCGGTCCCAACGATGCCAGAATCAATGTGCCAAACAGAACTTCGGCAATAAACAAACTGCCCGCCAGTGGCGCATGATAGGCTGCGGCCATACCAGCGGCAGCACCGCAGGCAATCCACAGTTTCCATTCTGTGCGCGGTGTAAAGCGTTGGGCAAAACATGAGGCTGCCAACGCTGCCAGCAATATCATTGCACCTTCCCGACCAATGGCACTCCCGCTGGCGACAACCAGTAATGACGCCAGCGATTTCACCAGGCTTGCACCAACATCGAGCTGCCCGTCAGTTTGCAAAGCTTCCATATAATCTGTGGGCGCTTGCGGACGCAACTGGTTGAATTTTTGCCAGCCCCAGAGCAGTAACCCTGCAGCAAGTCCACCTAACGCAGGTGTGAGCATCCGACGCAGTGGTGACAGGTTCGTGGCCGCATTAACTAAACTGCCCGTATCGTTGCTCAGGAAAAGCCATTCAAGGAGTAGCATGGCGTGGCGAAACCCTGCGACGGCTAACGCGGCCAGAATGCCAGTCAGTGCGGCAAACAGCAGGCGGCGAAACATGGTGCGCAGGTCAGGATAAGCATGTAAATGATGCATGGTTTGCCAGACAGGAAAATTCAGACGATCTATTTTGCGGGGAATTGTTGCCGGAAGCAAAAGCACCGCGTGCGAAACGCCGGACAAAACGGCAGGGCAAAACCCTGCCACGGAAGAAATTAACGAAATAGCGGCTTAATGGCTACGGGGATCAATAACTGCGACTGCCATTCTGCCAGCGTCAGGCGAGCCAGTTCTCCCAGAGCCTGATAAAACGGATGATCCGCTTTTTCGGTAAAGACCTCAAGGAAACGTGCGGACCACGGTAACAGATGCCAGGCCAGCAATTGTTCGCACTCGGTGTGACGTTCGTTTTCGGCAAGCCAGGCAGTCAGTAACAACAGGGAGCCAAAGTGATCTTCCGGTTCATTCTGCTGCATTTCAAACTGGATGCCGTTGTCACGCATCCACTGACGTAATGCCAGCGTTGAGTCGCCAAATAGAACGTTCTCACGATCCAGCCAGACTGAGCCCCAGGGCGGAGAGGGAAGCGTATAAGGACCGATAAACAAACGCTGCCAGGCCTCTGGGAGCGTTTCATCGACTTCGGTCTGAAACTGTACAACCAGCGGGGAGAGGATATTCTCTGACAGCGGCCACTGGGCCTGCCAGCCATCGGCGGTTAATGATGAGACTAACGGAGCCGCTTCATCGCTGTCTGGCGCAAAGTAAAACAGCGCTCCCAGCACGCGCGCCGCGGTAGAAAAGTTGTCACGTTGTGAAAAATGGGTCATGCAAACAATCCTGAAAAGTGCGGGTCTCCCCGCACTCGAAAGTTAACCTGCAACAGCCATACCGACTGTCATATGCAAACCATAAAACAAGCCACGTCCGATGAGTTCACCGGCAAGCACTAAAATTAAACCCAACGCCAGCCCTGCAATGTGCGGGTCTTTGCGACGGATCAGAGGGCAAATCCAGCAACCCAGACCCGCGGTCAGCAGCATGATGCGCCAAACCTGCAGAATTCCATAGTCAGGAACCAGTGAATTTGCCTGTTGTACTGAACTGTGGATAGCGCCAAGTGACATGCCCTGTAGAACAATGACGGCCACGCAAATTAGCAAACCCAGCACACTAATAGTAGCGAATGTGGCGGCGTTAAATGAGACGCCAACGACACGCAACAGGAGCGCGGCGAATAGTGGGCCAGTCAGCAGCACGGTCATGAAAAATGCCGTGGTGGTATATCCATTATACCAGGTTGGCACCGTATCTATCTGATAAACGTTCGTCATTGCCCAGACAAACACTACGCCGAGGATCATGCTCACCAGTAGCCAGATTTTACCTAATGTGGCCGGCATTTTATCGAGAAAAGCCACCAGCCACCAGAATCCACCAACCGCAAAAAAAAGCGATCCACTGGCGATTTCATTACTCAGCGCTGATGCGCCAACTCTGTTTAGTGAGTTAAGCGCACGAAGTGGTGAACCCAGGTGCATTACCGAGGCAAGAAACCCGACTCCCATTACTACCCACAGAAAGAACATGCTGCGAACGATATGTTTTCTTGCGGCATCGTCTTTGGCAGTAAACCAACACAGTCCGCTAACAATAAGCGCGCCAGCCACGCATTGACCGAGAACTGTAAACAGTACCAGCGGCCATTCATGCCATCCATTTCCCATTTTACACCTCCCTCGGGTTTGCCAGATAACCGGAGGTATCCCCGGTTGGACGGCTATTGGTGTTAGGTTTGATCACGATATTCGGTTTAGTGAAGTGTGCACCGGGCAGTGGCGCAACGGCAGCCAGTTCTCCGTGCTTTTTACGCAGTTCATCAATCGGGCCGAAATCCAGCGCACGTAGCGGGCAGGATTCAACGCAGATTGGTTTTTTCCCTTCGGCAACACGATCGTGGCAGCCGTCGCATTTGGTCATATGCCCTTTGGCGGCATTGTACTGCGGCGCGCCGTAAGGGCAGGCCATATGACAATAGCGACAGCCAATACATACGTCCTCATCCACGACAACAAAGCCATCTTCGCGCTTGTGCATTGCGCCGCTCGGGCAGACCTTTGTACAGGCCGGATCTTCGCAGTGGTTACACGCGATGGAGAGGTAATAAGCAAAGACATTCTGGTGCCAGACACCGTTATCTTCCTGCCAGTCGCCACCTGCGTATTCGTAAATACGGCGGAAACTAACATCCGGAGTTAAATCTTTATAGTCTTTACAGGCCAGTTCGCAGGTCTTACAACCCGTGCAACGGGCGGAATCAATAAAAAATCCGTATTGCGCATTCATAAGCTAATCCTTAAACCTTCTCAATCTCGACCAGGTTTGTATGCTGTGGGTTGCCTTTGGCTAACGGTGACGGACGTTGGGTCGTTAGTGTGTTCACACATGCGCCATGGTCAATTTTGTCGCCAGACATATCGGCGTCGTGCCAGGCACCCTGGCCCATTGCGCTGACTCCTGGGAGAATGCGTGGCGTCACTTTTGCGGGAATTCGTACCTCGCCACGGTCGTTAAATACCCGCACCATATCGCCATTGGCAATCCCACGTTTCTGCGCATCCACAGGGTTTATCCAGACTTCCTGGCGACATGATGCCTGCAAGACGTCAATATTGCCGTAGCTTGAGTGCGTACGAGATTTGTAATGAAAACCAAACAGTTGGAGCGGGAATGTGTTGCGTTTGGGATCGTCCCAGCCTTCAAATGTTGACGCATAGACAGGAAGTGGGCTAATGACTTCATCTTTTTGCAGTTCCCAGGTACTGGCAATTTTTGCCAGCCGGCTGGAATAGATTTCAATCTTGCCCGAAGGTGTTTTAAGCGGATTTCCCTCAGGATCTTCACGGAATTTTTTGTAGGCGACAAAGTGTCCGTTAGGATCTTTTCGTTTATAGATCCCCATTTTCTTCAGTTCATCATACGAAGGGAGTGCAGGGTCTTTTGCCAGCATTTTTGCGTACAAATACTGTAACCACTGCTCCTGAGTGCGTCCTTCAGTAAACTTTTGATATACGTCGTCGCCAAGACGTTTCGCGACTTCGCTCATAATCCAGTAGATCGGCTTACGTTCAAACTTTGGAGATGTTGCCGGTTGAATGAAAATGAGATATCCCATGTTGCCAGCGTAATCGTTAGGAATGATGTCTTCCTGTTCGACGGTCATCAAATCAGGTAGCAGGATATCGGCATATTTGGCCGAGGACGTCATAAAATTCTCAATGACCACGATCATTTCGCATTTCGTGTCATCCTGGAGGATCTCGTGCGTTTTATTGATATCTGAATGCTGGTTAGTGATGGTGTTACCTGCGTAGTTCCAGATAAATTTAATCGGTACGTCGAGTTTATCTTTACCACGCACACCATCCCGGAGGGCGGTCATTTCCGGGCCACGGGTGATAGCGTCTGTCCAGGTAAAGACGGAAATCTGCGTTTTGACCGGGTTTTCCGGTATCGGCATGCGTTCAATCGTAATGGTGTAGGTTGACTCACGTGCACCACTGTTGCCGCCGTTAATGCCGACATTGCCGGTAAGAATAGGTAGCATCGCAATAGCGCGTGAGGCAAGTTCCCCGTTAGCCTGGCGCTGTGGCCCCCAGCCCTGACAAATGTAAGCCGGTTTTGTACTGCCGATTTCTCTCGCCAGTTTAATAATACGGTCGGCTGGGATCCCGGTGATATGAGATGCCCACTGTGGTGTTTTAGCGATACCGTCATGGCCGTCGCCCAGGATATAGGCCTTGTAATGTCCGTTGGCTGGCGCGTCTGCCGGAAGCGTTTTCTCGTCATAACCGACGCAGTATTTGTCGAGAAATTCCTGATCGACAAGCGCCTCATTAATGAGCACCCATGCGATCCCCGCTACCAGTGCAGCGTCTGTGCCTGGGCGGATAGGGATCCACTCGTCTTCACGACCGGCTGCGGTGTCGGTATAACGCGGATCGATGACAATCATTCGGGCATTTGAACGTTCCCGGGCTTGTTCCAGGAAGTACGTGATACCGCCTCCGCTCATGCGCGTTTCAGCGGGGTTATTGCCGAACATCACCACCAGTTTTGTGTTTTCGATATCAGAGGTGCTGTTACCTAAGTTTGAGCCGTAGGTGTAGGGCATTGCGGCAGCGATTTGCGCGGTACTGTAAGTACCATAATGACTAAGGAAACCGCCATAGCAGTTCATCATACGAGCAACCAGCGAGGCGTAAGGGGAGGAACGTGTAATATTGCCGCCCACAATGCCTGAGGTGTAGTTGATATACACCGCCTCGTTACCGTACTTCTGTACTGTATTTTTCAAGCTGGTGCTGATGGTATCTAGTGCTTCCTGCCAGCTAATGCGCTCAAATTTACCCTCGCCACGTTTGCCAACGCGTTTCATGGGGTAATTAAGCCGGTCCGGATGGTTAATTCTCCGACGAATCGAACGGCCTCTCAGGCAGGCACGAACCTGGTGATGACCATAGATATCATCCCCTGTGTTATCAGATTCAACCCACACCACCTCGTCATCTTTAACGTGGAGTTGCAGAGCACACCGGCTGCCGCAGTTCACGGAACAAGCCCCCCAAACCACTTTTTCTTTAGCTGGTTGTATCGCCTGTTGCACCGCAGCGGCTGCGGTACGCATTCCAAAGGGGAGCGAGATACCCCCAGCTGCAAGCGCTAGCGATCCTATCGCTGAGGATTTAACTAACTCTCTACGACTAATACCTCCATATTGCTTTACTTCAGACATCATTCACCCCATTTTAGTTATCGCTATATATTTGATTTTACAACGAAATAAATAGCATGCTAATGATAGGGTTATTTTACCTACTTATGGGTACGCCGTATTAATGCATATCAAACCAGGGGTAACCCTCCGCGAACGGAGGGGGGGATTTATTGCGGTTCGGCTGCGTGCCCATCCTGGGCAGCGCTATTATTAGTGGAGGTATTTCCGCTGTTGGTACGGATATAGAGGATCTTATGTGTATCGTTCGCACAGTGCCCGACAACCTGGGAATCCGGTTGATCGGCCTGGTCGTTGGGCACGATATTCAGCGTAAAGCTCGATTCCGCAACACCATTATTAATGATGCGTTGCTCGATATCACTTTTAACTCTCTCGCATGAGGCTGGCGCAGCCAGAACCTGCGGAGAAGCGATTATCAGCAAGCTCGCGGCAATTCCTGTGGTGAATTTCATCATCAACTCCTTTCATGACAGACATTAACTAAGATTAGCATTTCTGGTGTAAATAACTGTATTTGCTAATATGATTGAGAATTATCTCTTTATCCCGGTGAAAAATGTGAAGAAACAGACGCTGTTAGGTTTCCTGTGTGTGGTGCTGGTAGGCTGTGACAACGCCAAAGGACTGGTTTCCTTTACGCCGGAGATGGCCAGTTTCTCCAATGAATTCGATTTCGATCCGCTGCGTGGTCCGGTGAAGGATTTCAGTCAGACGCTGCTTAATGATAAAGGTGAAGTTACGAAACGTGTTAACGGTGCGCTCTCACAGGAAGGGTGTTTTGACACGCTGGAACTGCACGATGTGGAAAACAATACCGGAATGGCGTTAGTGCTGGACGCCAACTACTACCGTGATGCTGAAACGATGGAAAAAAGGATCCGGCTACAGGGTAAATGTCAGTTGGCGGAATTGCCGTCTGCGGGAGTGGTGTGGGATACAGACGATAATGGCTTTGTTGTCTCCGCAACCGGGAAAGAAATGAAGGTACAGTACCGGTATGATGCTGAAGGGTATCCGCTGGGAAAAACAACTATCAGCAAGGATAACACGTTGCAGGTGAAGGCCAGTCCATCAGCCGATCCGTTGAAAAAACTGGATTATACCGCTGTGAGTTTGCTGAACGATCACCCTGTAGGTAACGTCAAACAGACGTGTGAATATGATGATTATGCGAATCCGGTCAACTGCCAGCTTGTGATTGTAGACGAGAGCGTGAAGCCGGCAGTTGAACATCGTTACTCAATTAAAAACACCATTGACTACTACTAACCGCTCTTACTGCGCAGTAGGTTGTAACAGGTTGGAGCCTGGTGCTTTGTGTTCCGCCAGATATTGATGCTGGAAGATACACATACGGATGGTGTTACGGTATTGGCCATTGATAAAGAATTCATGGATCAATTCACCTTCTACCATAAATCCAAGTTTGCGGTAGATATGAATGGCCTTTTCGTTTTCCTTATCAACGATCAGATACAGCTTGTATAAATTAAGTACGGTGAAGCCATAATCCATCGCCAGTTTTGCTGCTCGCGTGGCCAGGCCTTTGCCCTGGAAATCCGGGGAAATAATGATCTGAAATTCAGCCCGACGGTGTACATGGTTTATTTCAACCAGCTCCACCAGTCCTGCTTTTTCACCGTCACACTCGACGACAAAGCGTCGTTCGCTTTGGTCGTGGATGTGCTTATCATAGAGATCTGACAGCTCAACGAACGCTTCGTATGGTTCTTCGAACCAGTAACGCATGACGCTGGCGTTGTTATCAAGCTGATGAACAAATCGCAAATCTTCACGCTCCAGCGGGCGCAGCTTAACACTGAGGGCGCTTGTCATATCGTATCCTTACAATTCCTTTGGTGAGTACAACTATTATGGTGCAACGGTACGGCCAGTGCGGCGGTCTAAGCAGCGCAGAGTATTAGGTTCCCAGTACGCATTGATATTAGCGCTCTGTTCGCACTTATCACGGCTGTCAAATGCCGCGTCGGCTTTGTCCCACTCTTTCTCTACACGCGTGTTGACCTTATGACGCAAATTGCGCGTATCGTTCCATTGCTCCTTTTCCATTGCAGCTTGTTGACGGCTTTGTGCACTGTCTCCGGACTCAATGATCAGTTTGCTGGTTTCAGCAAATGAGGAAGAGGTGTAGACAACTGCCGCCAGCGTCAGCATTGCCGTCAGACACAGGCGTTTGCTCAGTGTATTATTCATGGCGAATTCCTTTTATGAGAACGAGAAAAACGATAAAACAGGGCTAAATTCTACACTATTCCGGCTGTAGGGCATACCCGGTCGGCGGATATCAGTATTCTGTCGTATCATGCTTAAACCTAATGTAACTGAATAACTTCAATGCTTAAGACCACACTACTTTTTTTCATAACAGCGTTGTGCGAAATAATAGGCTGTTTTTTGCCCTGGCTATGGCTAAAGCGCGGTGCGACAGCATGGTTGCTGATCCCGGCTGGCGTGTCGTTGGCCGCATTTGTCTGGCTGCTGACGTTGCATCCGGCAGCGAGCGGGCGGGTATATGCCGCTTATGGTGGAGTTTATGTCGTTACTGCGCTTCTGTGGCTTCGCATTGTTGATGGCGTAAAACTCAGTCTGTATGACTGGTCTGGTGCGCTGATCGCACTATGCGGAATGTTGATCATCGTAGCGGGATGGGGGCGCGCATAGCGCCTTTTTTGTGACCGGTTAGCGTTTTTTTGATCATCATACTTGTATGGTAGTAGCTCAGTTGAGTAAATTTCCTGCATCACAAGAAGAGATGTAAGGAATAAAGAATGAAGATTGTAGGGGCTGAAGTTTTTGTCACCTGTCCGGGACGTAATTTTGTCACACTGAAAATCACGACGGAGGACGGGATCACCGGGCTGGGGGATGCCACGCTGAACGGACGAGAGTTATCCGTTGCATCCTACCTTAAAGATCACGTGTGTCCGCAGCTCATTGGGCGTGACGCGCACCGCATTGAAGACATCTGGCAATTTTTTTACAAAGGCGCTTACTGGCGTCGTGGTCCGGTAACCATGTCAGCAATTTCTGCTGTCGATATGGCGCTGTGGGACATCAAAGCGAAGGCCGCGAACATGCCGCTGTATCAGTTGCTCGGGGGCGCATCCCGCGAAGGCGTGATGGTTTACTGCCACACAACAGGCCATACCGTTGATGACGTGCTGGAAGATTACGCCCGTCATAAAGAGATGGGCTTCAAAGCGATTCGCGTGCAGTGTGGCGTACCGGGTATGAAAACGACCTACGGGATGTCTAAAGGTAAAGGTCTGGCCTACGAACCTGCTACCAAAGGCCAGTGGCCGGAAGAGCAACTGTGGTCGACGGAAAAATACCTCGATTTCACGCCTAAGCTGTTTGAAGCCGTACGCAATAAATTTGGTTTTAACGAACATCTTCTGCACGACATGCACCATCGTCTGACGCCGATTGAGGCCGCTCGTTTTGGCAAAAGCATTGAACAATACCGCCTGTTCTGGATGGAAGATCCGACACCTGCTGAAAACCAGGAGTGCTTCCGTCTGATACGCCAGCATACGGTCACACCCATTGCGGTAGGGGAAGTCTTTAACAGCATCTGGGATTGCAAACAGCTGATTGAAGAACAGCTGATCGACTACATTCGTACCACCATTACCCATGCCGGTGGCATCACTGGTATGCGTCGCATTGCTGATTTTGCCTCTTTATACCAGGTCCGTACCGGCTCTCACGGTCCTTCAGATCTGTCTCCGGTATGTATGGCCGCCGCACTGCATTTTGATTTGTGGGTTCCGAACTTCGGTGTTCAGGAATATATGGGGTACTCCGAGCAGATGCTGGAAGTCTTCCCGCATAACTGGACATTCGATAACGGCTACATGCACCCAGGCGACAAGCCGGGTCTGGGTATCGAGTTCGACGAAAAACTCGCGGCGAAATATCCGTACGATCCGGCTTATCTGCCCGTCGCACGCCTGGAAGATGGCACATTGTGGAACTGGTAAGGAGTCATACAATAATGAAAAGCATTTTAATTGAAAAACCGAATCAACTGGCAATTATCGAACGTGAAATTCCTAACCCGGCAGCGGGTGAAGTGCGGGTAAAAGTAAAACTTGCCGGGATTTGTGGATCGGATAGCCATATATATCGTGGACATAATCCTTTTGCGAAATATCCGCGTGTTATTGGTCACGAGTTTTTTGGCGTGATTGATGCAGTTGGCGAAGGAGTGGACAGCGCCAGGGTCGGTGAGCGTGTTGCGGTAGACCCGGTAGTGAGCTGTGGACATTGCTATCCGTGCTCTATTGGTAAGCCGAATGTTTGCACAACGTTAGCAGTACTCGGCGTCCATGCTGATGGCGGTTTCAGTGAATATGCCGTTGTTCCGGCGAAAAATGCCTGGAAGATCCCCGATGGAGTTGCAGATAAATTTGCAGTAATGATCGAACCTTTTACTATTGCTGCGAACGTCACCGGACATGGTAAACCAACCGAAGACGACATCGTACTGGTGTATGGCGCAGGTCCGATTGGCCTGACCATCGTTCAGGTATTAAAAGGGGTCTATAACGTCAAAAACGTGATTGTTGCTGATCGCATTGATGAACGACTGGAAAAAGCTAAAGAGAGCGGAGCGAACTGGGCGATTAATAACAGTCAAACACCACTTAGCGAGATTTTTGCCGAAAAAGGCATCAAACCTACATTAATTATCGATGCGGCTTGTCATCCTTCAATTTTGAAAGAAGCGGTTACGCTGGCTTCTCCGGCGGCACGGATTGTGTTAATGGGCTTTTCCAGCGAGCCGTCTGAAGTCATTCAGCAAGGAATCACCGGTAAGGAGCTCTCTATATTCTCTTCCCGGTTAAATGCGAATAAATTCCCAGTGGTTATTGACTGGTTAAGTACAGGGTTAATTAATCCTGATAAATTAATTACCCATACGTTTGATTACCAGCATGTTGCTGATGCTATTAGTTTATTTGAACAGGATCAGAAACACTGCTGCAAAGTTTTACTCACTTTTTCTGAATAATATAAATAACGGCGAGTAAGTAGTACGCATCTTACCTCTTTTTCAGAGATAACAATTATGACAATAGAAAAACATGAAAGAAGCACAAAGGATTTAGTGAAAGCCGCGATATCCGGCTGGCTAGGGACTGCTCTTGAGTTTATGGATTTTCAGTTGTATTCGCTTGGTGCAGCATTGGTGTTTCATGAAATATTTTTTCCTGAATCATCAACTGCGATGGCATTGATTCTGGCAATGGGAACCTACGGTGCTGGCTATGTCGCACGTATTGTCGGCGCATTTTTCTTCGGGAAAATGGGTGACAGAATAGGGCGTAAAAAAGTACTCTTTATTACAATCACCATGATGGGGATCTGTACCACCTTAATTGGTGTGCTGCCAACCTATGCACAGATTGGTGTTTTTGCTCCAATCTTACTGGTCACTCTGCGTATTATTCAGGGGCTGGGTGCTGGCGCGGAAATTTCTGGTGCGGGTACGATGCTGGCGGAATATGCGCCGAAAGGTAAACGCGGCATTATCTCCTCGTTCGTGGCGATGGGAACGAACTGTGGGACCTTAAGTGCAACAGCAATCTGGGCCTTTATGTTCTTTATTCTCGACAAAGAACAACTGCTGGCGTGGGGATGGCGTATTCCATTCCTGGCGAGTGTGGTGGTAATGGTCTTCGCTATCTGGTTGCGTCTGAACCTGAAAGAAAGCCCTGTCTTTGAGAAGGTGAATGACAGCAAGCAATCCGCACCAGTAGCGGTTTCTTCCGGCAGCATGTTCCAGAGTAAATCTTTCTGGCTGGCAACGGGTCTGCGTTTTGGACAGGCAGGAAACTCAGGTCTGATTCAAACCTTCCTTGCCGGTTATTTAGTCCAAACTCTGCTGTTCAATAAAGCAATTCCAACCGATGCATTGATGATCAGTTCCATTATCGGTTTTATGACGATTCCTTTCCTCGGTTGGTTATCCGATAAAATTGGTCGTCGTGTTCCCTATATCATTATGAATACTTCAGCCATTGTGCTGGCATGGCCAATGTTGTCTATCATCGTGGATAAAACCTATGCCCCGAGCACTATTATGATTGCCCTGATTGTAATTCATAACTGTGCGGTACTGGGATTATTTGCTCTGGAAAACATTACCATGGCAGAGATGTTCGGTTGCAAAGATCGTTTTACCAGGATGGCAATTTCCAAAGAAATTGGCGGTCTTATCGCTTCTGGTTTTGGTCCTATCCTGGCCGGTATTTTCTGTACCATGACTCAATCCTGGTATCCGATTGCGGTGATGATTATGTCTTACTCTGTTATCGGTTTAATCTCTGCGCTTAAAATGCCAGAAGTGAAAGACCGAGATTTAAGTGCGCTGGAAGATGCTGCGGAAGAGCAACCGCGCACGGTAAGTGCAGTACAACCTTCAAGAAGTGTGTAAATTCTGAAACCCTTCTCTAACTGGAGAAGGGTTTTTTACTGTTAAATAATCTTTCATAAAACAAAACAGTCAGCTTGCCATATTTAAATTAAAGGAATTGTCATGGGAAATAATTTGTTATCAGCAAAGGCCACGCTCCCTGTCTATGATCGTAATAAGTTGGTACCTCGGATAGTGCATTTAGGCTTTGGCGCATTTCACCGCGCGCATCAGGGTGTTTACGCTGATATCCAGGCCGCTGAGCACAGCAGCGACTGGGGTTATTATGAGGTGAACCTGATTGGTGGCGAACAGCAAATCGCCGATCTTAAGCAACAAGATAATCTCTATACCGTCGCGGAAATGTCTGCCAATGCATGGACTGCTCGTGTAGTTGGCGTTGTGAAAAAAGCACTTCATGTGGAATTGGATGGTTTAGAAACAGTACTGGCAGCCATGTGTGAACCGCAAATCGCTATCGTCTCCCTGACCATCACCGAAAAAGGCTATTTCCACTCTCCAGCGACCGGACAGTTAATGCTGGATCACCCGATGATTGTCGCCGATCTGAACAATCCTCATCAGCCCAAAACAGCAGTGGGGGTTATCATTGAGGCACTGGCACGCCGTAAAGCCGCAGGTTTACCAGCGTTTACTGTGATGTCTTGCGATAACATGCCCGAAAACGGTCAAGTTATTCGTGACGTTGTCACTTGTTATGCTCATGCAATTGATGTCGAGCTGGAGAAATGGATTGTTGAAAACGTCACTTTCCCTTCGACCATGGTTGACCGTATTGTACCGGCGGTGACGGCCGACACGCTTGATAAAATTGAACAACTTACTGGTGTGCGCGATCCGGCTGGCGTAGCCTGTGAGCCGTTCCGTCAATGGGTCATAGAAGATAGCTTTGTCGCCGGACGCCCGGAATGGGAAAAAGCGGGTGCTGAACTGGTCAGCAATGTGCTTCCTTATGAAGAGATGAAACTGCGTATGTTGAACGGCAGCCATTCATTCCTCGCATATCTGGGGTATCTGGCTGGTTATCAGCATATCAATGACTGTATGGAAGATGAAAATTACCTCCGGGCAGCGCGTGAGCTAATGTTGCAGGAACAGGCACCGACACTGAAAGTGCAGGGCGTGGATTTACAAGGATATGCCGATCGGCTGATCGCCCGTTACAGTAACCCGGCATTGCGTCACCGTACCTGGCAGATTGCGATGGACGGCAGTCAAAAACTGCCTCAGCGTATGCTCGATTCCGTCCGTTGGCATCTTGTGCACGACAGTCGTTTCGATCTGCTGGCATTGAGCGTAGCGGGCTGGATGCGCTATGTCGGCGGTGTTGATGAACAGGGACAAGCGATTGACGTTAACGATCCGCTATTACCGATTATCCAGAATGTGGTGCAGAACAGTAATGAAGGTGAAGATCGTGTGCAGGCTTTACTGGCTATCGATGCGATTTTTGGCCGCGAACTGCCTCAGGTTGAACGGTTCAAAACCAAAGTCACAGAAGCGTATCTTGCTTTGCTGGCTAATGGAGCGAAGGCAACGGTTGCGAAGTATGCCGCGAAATTGAAGTAACACAGTAAAACTTATATGTCGCCATCCGGCTTTTACTACAGCCAGATGGCGCGTTATTTTCTGGCATTCACACCAATTAGTTCATTCCCAGACGAATCAGTTCGAGGGGGGCATATTTGCCTTCACAACCTTCAATTTCCACTGTTTTACCGCGACGAATTTGTTCAGCGGTCAGACCATCGGTGTCAATTGTTTTGATTCGACCAGTGATTCCGGTGTCGCTAATCATGACGCGGCTGCCAGTGGTAATTGCGTTACGGTTACGATCGTATGTTTTCATGGTGTTTTCTCCTTTCCAACTTACCGTTAAAGCCCGTGGGCTTTTACTCCCACGTAACGGGCGCAATATAAATACGCTTATCGTTAAGGATTTTTTTTGTTTTCGATCAAAATCACAGCTTTTTTTATGTGGATATGCAGACAGGGATAAAGTACGGGGAAGCTCACCTCTGTACGAGGTGAGACAAGGGTTATTCTTCGCTGAACCAGTCGCTATTTTCCTGGCGGATTTGTTGCACGGATTCGCTGATCTCTTGCAAATGCAACGTCATGGCGCGTTCTACTGCGTCGCCATCGTGTTTTTGTAGCGCAGAAAAAATATTCATATGCTGGCGCAACAACATTTCCGGTGGTGAAACATGGTCAAAACTCATATAGCGCACCCGGTCAACGGTTGCTTTCAGGTTTTCAATGGTGTCCCACGCTAACTGACAGTCGGCAATCTCGGTAAGAAGTTGATGGAAGTTATCATCAAGCTCAAAAAAGTCATCAAGTTGCTTGCGCTCAATGGCAATGCGTTGCTGATGAAGATTTTGCTCCAGTTGGTAGCACTGGCTTTCAGTGATCATCGATGCAGCCCGACGCGCCACAGCACACTCAATGGCCTGGCGGATAAAACTGCCGTTGCGTACTTGGGTCATTGAGATTTTATTAACGTAACTGCCGCGCTGCGGACGGATCTGAATCAGACCGTTCTCCGCCAGTTTAATGAATGCTTCGCGAACGGGTTGGCGTGACACATTAAAGCGTACGGAAACCTCTTTCTCTGAAAGCGGTGTGCCAGGTGCAATCAGGCAATGCACGATATCGCGACGAAGAATACGGTAAATCTGCTGATTTACTGGCTGTGTAGGGTTGAGCTGCGTTTCTACGGTCATTCATTCTTACTTTTTAGAGAGTTAACCTGTCTACTTTATCACTTATTTGATGCTATCTATACCCGGCACGAGGCCGGGTATAAAAATTAACGCCGATGGACGCTAAGACCTGCAAAAGACTGTGTGACTGGCATCATTTCAAGGGTGTTAATGTTGACATGGGCAGGTAACGAAGCAACCCACCAAACTGCCTCGGTAACATCTTCCGGTGTCAGTGCTGTGGTGTTTTCGTAGGTTTTTCCGGCTTTATCATCATCACCTTTGAAACGCACATTAGAGAACTCCGTCCCTCCAACCAGGCCCGGCTCAATATCGGTAACGCGCACCGCTGTTCCATGTAAGTCCGTACGTAAATTCAGACTGAACTGGCGAACAAATGCCTTTGTCGCGCCATACACGTTACCACCAGCATACGGCCAGCTACCGGCGGTAGAGCCGATATTGATAATATGACCGCGATTGCGTTCGACCATGCCGGGCAGGACGGCACGGGTCATATAAATCAGACCTTTGTTGTTGGTATCTATCATCGTTTCCCAGTCATCGACGTTGGCCTTATGGGCAGGTTCGAGACCCAACGCCAGGCCCGCATTGTTGACCAGAATGTCAATGTTGCGCCATTGTGCAGGGAGGGACGCCAGCATCTCTTCAATAGCCGCGCGATTACGGACATCAAGTTGTGCGGTATAGATGTTGTCGCCCAACTCATCTTTCAGCTCCTGCAGGCGCTCCTGACGGCGTCCGGTGGCAATAACTTTATGCCCATTCTCAATAAAACGACGCGTAATGCACTCACCAAAACCTGCGGTTGCTCCGGTTACTAAAACGATCATCTCACTGTTCCTCAACGCTTTTTATGTGCTATTACCATAGCACGTCATTTCTGTTCAGGGCTATTGCTGCTTAACGAGATTGCGGTCGATTCCCGCGAGGCATACTCTAATAAACAAATCGTTTTCAGGAGTGAAAGATGTTGTTAACGAACCCTTTTTTGCAATGCAGCACCTTGCCTTATCAGGCCCCACAATTTGATCAAATTAAAGAGTGTCATTATCGTCCCGCTTTTGATGAAGGTGTGCGGCAAAAACGAGCTGAAATCGCTGCAATTGCGCAAAACCCACAGGTTCCTGATTTTGCGAATACGCTGCTGGCGCTTGAACAAAGCGGGGCATTGTTAACGCGTGTTACCAGTGTTTTCTTTGCGATGACCGCGGCGCACACGAACGATGAACTACAGCGGCTTGATGAGGAATTTTCCGCCGAGCTTGCAGCGCTGGCGAATGATATTTATCTCGATAGCGCACTTTTTGCGCGTGTAGATGCCGTCTGGCAACAACGTGGATCACTGAAGCTGGACAGCGAATCATTACGTTTGTTGGAAGTGGTTCACCAGCGTTTTGTTCTGGCAGGCGCGCAGCTTAATGAGGCCGATAAAACTCGCCTGAAAGCACTCAATACAGAATCGGCCACCTTAACCAGCCAGTTTAATCAGCGATTGCTCGCGGCGAATAAATCAGGCGGTCTGGTGGTAGATGATGTCCGACTGCTGGATGGCTTAAGCGCGGATGAGCTGGATATTGCCGCTCAGGCAGCAAAGGAGAGGGGGCTAACTGCCCACTGGGTTATTCCATTACTGAATACCACCCAACAACCTGCGCTTGCTGTGTTACGCGATCGTCAGACTCGCGAAAATCTGTTTACCAACGGCTGGACTCGAGCTGAAAAAAACGATGCAAATGATACCCGCGCAATTATTCGTCGGCTGGTGGAAATCCGTGCCCAGCAAGCCAGATTACTCGGCTTCGCGAATTATGCTGCGTGGAAAATTGCGGATCAGATGGCAAAAACTCCGGAGGCGGCGCTTTCTTTTATGCGGGCTATCGTTCCGGCAGCGCGTCAGAGAGCGTTAGCTGAACAAAACGAAATTCAGAAAGCGATTAATCAAGAACAGGCTGGATTTAGTGCCCAGGCCTGGGACTGGGCCTTCTATGCTGAACAGGTACGCCGTGAAAAATATGCGCTTGATGAGGCTCAACTCAAGCCCTATTTTGCTTTAGAGACAGTGCTCAGTGACGGTGTGTTCTGGACGGCAAATCAGCTCTTTGGCATTAAATTTATTGAGCGTTTTGACATTCCTGTTTATCACCCTGATGTGCGAGTGTGGGAAATTTTCGATCACGACGGTGTGGGGTTGGCACTGTTCTATGGTGATTTCTTTGCACGGGAAACGAAAAGCGGTGGTGCCTGGATGGGGAATTTTGTTGAGCAATCGGTGCTTAACGAAACCAGACCCGTGATTTACAACGTGTGCAACTATCAGAAACCCGCGAACGGTCAGCCGGCGTTGCTGTTGTGGGATGATGTCATCACACTGTTTCATGAGTTTGGGCATACCCTGCATGGATTGTTCGCTACACAACGATATGCAACGCTGTCAGGAACCAATACTCCACGCGATTTCGTTGAGTTTCCATCGCAGATTAATGAGCACTGGGCGAGTCATCCGCAGGTTTTTGCCCGTTTTGCTCGCCATGTTGAAACGGGGGAAACTATGCCCCAGACGTTGCAGGACAAGATGCGACGAGCCAGCCTGTTTAACAAGGGTTACGATATGACTGAGCTGCTGAGTGCGGCGTTGTTGGATATGCACTGGCACAGTCTGGACGGGAACGTATCATCTTCATCAGTAGACGAGTTTGAGCAACAGGCGCTGGAAGAGGAGGAGTTAAACCTCGAGGCTGTTCCGCCACGCTATCGCAGCAGTTATTTTGCCCATATCTTCGGCGGTGGTTATGCCGCAGGCTATTACGCCTATCTGTGGACGCAAATGCTGGCTGACGATGGTTATCAGTGGTTTGTGGAGCAGGGGGGATTAAACCGCGAGAATGGGCAAAAATTCCGTGAGGCGATTTTATCGCGTGGTAACAGTTCTGATCTCGCTGAACTTTATCGTCAGTGGTGTGGTCGTGATCCGCGTATGGAGCCTATGCTGGCCCATCGTGGGTTAAGCGCGTAAGGCTTGTTCAAATAGAGTGAAGAACCGGGTGTAAAACCCGGTTTTGTCCTGGATTTCGTTCCCAAAAGCTTCACCTGATTCACAGAGCGGTCGTTATTCGTACTAGCGAGCCGCATCATCCAGTCTATTACTCAGTCCCTGGCAGGGACTGAATATAAAACAGCCAAAATCGACCATCAGGAAAACATGGCCATCAGAGTTTGCCGCACAAATCAGGCGATAAAGGACCGGGAAGGCATAAACAGGGCGGATTTGAGGTTCGTTGCCTGGTGCTGATAAGTCTGGCTATTCAATCGTATGGATGATTTTCATATATTTGATTAATAAATTTAAGGTGTTAATAAGATCCTGTTGGGTTTTTAGCCCAAGCTTTGTCATTGCACTCCTTTTATGGGAGCTAATGGTTTTAATGCTATTGCCAGTAAGTAGACTGCAGGTGTCGGGAGTGATGCCGCAGGCAAGAGCATGAATGGTGGCGACTTCCTTTTCTGATAACCTATATCGATGTTGAACGCTGTTAATAACATCATTACTGCCACAAGTTAAGGCATTAATCTTTTTCCTGATGTCTTTCACTGACATTGTCATATCTATGGTTTCTCCCTGTTTAACCTCAGTTGAAAACAACTCCTTCCATCCAATGTTATATTTTTTGGGTGTAATATAAACAATAAACCCGTCAAAATCAGCAGCCGATAGCTCTGACAGATATGTGATATCTATAAAGACAAGCCTCTTGGTTTTGCTCTCATCGAATGCATTCTTAACTAACGAAGATAGTCCTATATGAAGATATAAATTTTCAGTAATGATGCGCATAACAGCACTCACAGTCGTAAATTACCTAAGTCCCCCCAAATTACTGTATCACTTTGTGAGTTCCTTAAGAGCTAAGTAGTTCACCACATATCTCTTGCAAATGGTTTGCTACCAAACAATAACTAATGAAACAATAAGTGTTGAGCAGGGCGTAACAATGACACGCTTCTCGTTAATTTCGCTGCATATAAAAAACAAAAAAAACACATAATGCAAATTAATATCATAAAAACAACGATTGAATAGTTTTAATTTCAAAAGCAGTGTTGCATAACCTTATGATTTTTAATTGGTTATATTGTGTTGATTGCAATTTGAACAAATTAATGTGTCACAAATCATACTGTGATATCTATTTGATTTTAATGTAAAAAACAAATATCAAAACTAAAGTAATACTAAATGTTTCATTTGAAGGTTGGTTGTGCTGAATATCCGAAAGTTATTAATAGTTTGATTCTATTGATTCAAAAGTATTGATTACTGATAGCCCGTTAAAACGCTGTCTGAATTGGCGTGCAAGAGGTAGGATATTATTAATTTGTAAAACGCCACGCGCTAATGGTGATTTTAGGAGTCAAGCTTCATTTGTATGGAAAGATCCTAAATTGTCATTATCATCCCGATTAAACTTTGAATAATTATGGAGCGGCGTTATTATTCGATAAATCAAGAAATGGCTTGCCATAATCTGCACTTGTGCCTGTGTTTAGCTAACTTTTCGTGAATTAGAATGTAAGGATATTCATTTGTATGTTGTGAAAGTGTTATCTGTAGTTTAATGACTTTCATTTAAGAATGTTCTGTGTGAAATATATCAGAGTCCTGAGTTACTACCCCTTGGTTATTATTGCGGGGGGCGATTAAAAATCTATTCATTCTGAACATGTGCCGCTGTCTATGCAGGAATGAGCATGCTTAACTGATTCACTTCTAATTCTGACCTATGAAGGTATCCCTTCCTGTAAATGTAAAAAATGAAAGTATTACCTATAAGGTGGCTGCGCTACCTTTTTCATTATGCAACTAAGCACATATGCAGGCGATATCATCTACGGAGCTTGACCTTATATAGGTTTGGGAAAAATCTCATACCAAAATCTTAACTACCTGAAGGGTATGGCTGAAATTTATGAATACTATTTATAATATCGTCTGGAACCATTCACTTATGGCGTGGACTGTTGTTTCAGAATTAGGAAAAGGGAAGGTAAAAAGCTCTTTCTCTAAAGGAACCAGTTATAACGGAATTAAAAGTACATTAATTATTGCCCCGGCGTTACTGATTATTGCTGGCGGGGTAAGCGCCCATGACGTAAGCGGTATTGTCTATACCGACGGTTCGTCTTTCTCAAATTCACTTTCAGGCGATGAGCACGCTATCGTTTCCGGTAAAGTGCGCATCGTGGGTGCGAACCAGCCTTACGCGGGGAGTAACGGGAATATCACCGGTACGGTGACGACGGATAAAAACGCATCGTCAACTCACGACGATTTCGGCACGGATGAAATCAATATTACGAACGGCGCCACCCTGATCGCGCAAACCACAGGCAAATTTGATTTTGATAACAAACTGGTTGGTGATGGTGCTCTTATCGCCGACAACAACAATGGAAATTTCAACTTTACCGCAGCGGCGGGCGATCAATTTGCCGGGGATGTGACTCTCAAAAACGACCACTTCGCCCTGGAAAGTACCAATACCACCGCGCTCACCAATGCGACGCTGCATATCGGAAGTGGGAATATCACCACCGTTGGTACCGGAACACAAAATATTGGCGGGCTAGTTTTTGAAGGCGGTACTCTGGTATTTGGCGATGTTTCGCCGGGTACTACCACCAGCGATCGTGTTATTGAGACCAATAATGAACTCGATTTGACCGGTAGTGGGACGGTCAAAATCACCAACGATGGATTCTTTGATAACCAGCCGCAAACGCCAAACTCCGTTGCACCGCTGCTTCAGCAAGATAATACAGGGACAATGGTTGAGCTGATCGGCGCTAACGGGAAGGTCACCGGGAATGGCGGCAATCTCACCCTTATCGACCAGGACGGTAAAGTCATCTCAAATAAGGTGACCACAACTGTTGTAAGAAACGGATATATCGCGGCTGAAGCTACCTACGATTACCGTCTGACCAGTGGCGATAATAGCGATGGCTTGTATGTTAACTATGGCTTAGTCGAGCTTGAACTGGTGAATAGGGGCGACAATTCGCTGACGCTGAATGCGGAAGGCAACACCGGCAACGCCGCCGATCTCAGTGCTAAAATCACCGGTACCGGGGATTTGCGTATCGACACCGACACCGACGTGAGCTTATCTAACAATGCTAACAGCTACACAGGTAATACTGATGTGGTCGCCGGTACCCTGAAAATGGGCAACGATAATGTACTGGGGGATACTCACTTGCTGACCGTTCACAGCGGCAGCAAGTTCGACATGAACGGCCATGCTCAGTCCTTGCGAAACATAGTGACAGAAGCCGGCAGTGTACTGGACTTTAACCAGGGCACCCTGACCATGACAGACGGTTGGGGGGGCAGAACCATTGCTGGTGATTTGACGGGTGATGGGCAACTGATACTGACTAAAGGTGCCCGTGTGATTATTAGCGGTAGTGGCGCGGGAATGACCGCCAACACCACCAATGACTCCGGGAATATTACGTTGTTATCTGCTGATGGCCTGGGCAGCGGCGACGTTGATAACCGTGGTTGGATCACACTCGGCCAGGATGGCGTTAATGCAGCTGTCACCGACTATCATACCGGCTCCATGAACAACAGCGGCACGGTGACGATAGGTTACCGTGACGCCGCATATAAACCGGTGGCAGGCACCACGCTGACTGTGAATGGCAACTACACGGGAAATGGCGGGCACCTGCTGCTTAATACCGTGCTGGGCAATGACAGTTCAATAACTGATAAGTTAGTGGTTACTGGCAATACCTCGGGTAATACCGATGTTAGCGTCACCAATGCCGGGGGTAATGGTGACTACACGCTAAATGGCATCGAGATTATCAGCGTAGGCGGTAAATCTGACGGTATCTTTACTCAGAAGGGCCGTATTGTGGCCGGGGCTTATGACTATTCACTGGTCCGCGGTACCGGCGACAATAGCAGCAACTGGTATTTAACCAACACAATGCCACCGGTTGACCCTATTGATCCTCCCGTTGACCCCGTGGATCCACCGGTCGATCCCGTAGAGCCGCCGGTTGACCCTGTCGACCCTCCCGTTGATCCTGTAACACCGCCGGTTGACCCCTCTGATGAAACACATGTTAACCGCCCTGAAGCAGGTAGCTATCTTGCAAACATTGCGGCTGCGAACACGTTATTCAACACCCGTCTGCACGACCGTCTGGGGGAAACGCAGTACGTTGATGCTCTGACCGGTGAGAAGAAAGTTACCAGTCTGTGGCTACGCCAGGTCGGTAGTCATAATAACTGGCGTGATGGCAGTGGTCAGTTGAAAACACAGAGCAACAGTTATGTCGCACAGTTGGGTGGCGATGTTGCGCAGTGGTCAACCGATGGTCTGAACAGAGGCCACCTGGGTCTGATGGCGGGTTACGGTAATAACCACAGTTCTACCCGCTCTTCCGTCACGGGTTATGATTCAAAAGGTTCCATAAACGGTTACAGCGTTGGCGCTTACGGCACCTGGTTCGCCAGCGATGCGGATAAAGCAGGGCTGTATGTGGACAGCTGGCTTCAGTACAGCTGGTTCAATAACCAGGTTAACGGGCAGCAACTGGCCAGCGAATCCTACAAGTCTAAAGGCTTTACGGCCTCGCTGGAGACGGGTTACACCCAGAAACTGGGCGAATTTGCTGGCAGCAAAGGGACGCTTAATGAATGGTTTATCCAGCCACAAGCCCAGGCCACCTGGATGGGTGTGAAAGCAGACAACCATCGCGAAGCCAATGGAACCCGCGTTAGCAGCGGTGGCGACGGTAATGTACAAACCCGTCTGGGCCTTCGTACGTACCTGAAGAGCCATCATGCGATGGATGACAACAAAGACCGTACTTTCGAGCCGTTCATTGAAGCCAACTGGTTGCATAATACGCGCAGTTATAACGTGAACATGGATAATGTCCACATCAACCAGGCTGGCGCCCGCAACATTGGCGAAGTCAAAGTGGGTGTTGAAGGACAGATTAACCCTCGGGTCAATCTGTGGGGCAATGTCGGCGCCCAGATGGGGGATAAAGGATACAGTGACACCAATGCCATGGTGGGTATTAAGTATAATTTTTAATGCCGCGCTAACCGGGGAATTCTCCCCGGTTTTTATTTACAGGAATCTCCCTCGAACCTCGTCCAGTATGTTCTGGGCGAGGTGAGTGTTTCCGGCGTAGTGGCGTACATAAAGGTAATGTGCCGCGCTTAAGTTGATAAATTACCTATACATGATGTGTATGGTCGACCGCACAATTTAATCGATCATCTCTGGCATATGAGCGAGTACAAAGCTTAATACTTTCTCTCCGTCCAGCGAGGCATACGGAAGACTTTCTATAACAGCAATGGGGCGTAAGTCACCGACAACGGCTTTGAGCTCAGAGAGTTTGTACTGGATGTGGGGAGCAACCAGAAAACAGTCGAATGCAGGTGCCACACTGGCAAAATTATCCAGCCCAACTGCGCTGATTATCATCTGGTGGTTTTGTGCGTTCGCTATTTTCTGCATTTTTTTTGCCAGAGAATTAGCTGTATTTCCGAATAAGCAACATATTAGTAACTTTTTCATGATTATGTCCTTCAGGGAACCGATCACACACTAATCCCGGTAATAACCGGAAAATGCGTTCTCGATCATGTTTGCATGACAATAATCACAGGCGAAGGATAAAGCAGCGTTTTTTCAGCAGCCTTGTCTATTTGAAATATTTATCTAACGGATCGTGATGAGATTGCTTTCGGTAGAAGAAAAACCATACCACAAAGCCGATTATTGCACCCAGCCCTGAAAGTTTGAGCAAAAGTAGTTTTCGTAACTCAAAGTAATCAGTGACAGTAAGTTCGCCTCTCCACAGATCAATGGCTACACCCGCTACAACAAAATCAGCAAACAACGCCATGACTACAACTACGATAGCGTACGCACAAACCAGGTAACATAGTGAACAAATCCTTACTTTTGTGTCGACACGCATACATGTCTCCGTTGTTAGTTTATGCAAAAAACGATATCACGAATCCATAGCGATTGTTGATGTTACGGATAAACCTGGAGTAGAACCCCCAACTTTATTCTGTGCCAGATAACCACCAGCTTCAGGTTCGTCAGCCGCCAGATGACTCATCTGATTTCTCTCATGACAATCAGATATAATGAGGCCATTCATAATTGCGTTGTTTTTTAAAAACGCTGTATAAAAGGATGACGGAAATGTCAGGAAAGCATTGGTCAAGAATGGAATATCTTCATCAGACAGTGACTAACCCAAATATTTGTATCAAAGGGACTCATAGCTATTACAGTGACTGTTGGGATAAAGGATTTGAACATTCAGTTGTGCGATATCTGCTCGGTGATGAGGTTAGTAGAGGCTGGGAACCTCTTGGCCATCTGGATAAGCTGATTATCGGTAATTTTGTCTGTATTGGCGCGGAGAGCGTTATTCTTATGGGGGGGAACAGTACACATCGGCTTGACTGGATAAGTCTTTATCCCTTTATGGAATCTATTAAGGATGCCTACCAGTTTCGTGGTGATACCGTACTACAGGATGGTTGCTGGCTAGGTATGCGAGCAATGATAATGCCTGGCGTCACCATTGGAGAAGGCGCCGTAGTGGCCGCTGGTTCGGTTGTTACCAAAGATGTACCTCCATACGCAATCGTTGGGGGCAATCCTGCAAAAATCATAAAATATCGATTTCCTGAAAATGATATTAAGCGATTACGGGATCTTGATTTATATCAAATTCCAGAAGAAAGGTTGCTAGAGTTACAACCACTATTATCATCTGGAGATATTTCAGAACTGGAATTGAGAGTCTCCAGCCTCAGAAAAGCATAGCCGTGAGGGTGATACAGTCTGTGTAATAACAGCCCGTATCACTGCTAACTTTAACGTTGGTATATTAACTACTATTAATAAGTTTACATAAGTTTTCTTTTTTATCGTTAAACTGTTTCTGTTGAAGTGCTCACACAGGGAAGGGAGTCGAGATGATAAAAAGAACACCGGAAATAGATACAATTTTGCTGGAACTCAATCATTCAATTGATGCTCACTACAAATGGTTGGTGAAAATGTTCCGCTGCGTCGTATCGTCTGACGTCACGCAGTTGGACATTACTGGGTCTCACGCGCATTGTGCCTGCAAATTTGGTCAATGGTTAAATAATTCTGCGCCGCAAAATAATGGAGATTGTAGTTATATTGCCGGGATTACATCCGCGCATGAAAAAATGCACTCGTTAGGTAAAGAGTTACTATTGGCGATAGTCGCAGAGCGTAGTCATTCATGGCATTTTGATAGCTTTCAGGACGCGCTATTGTCGTTTACGTCTGCGGTAATGGACTATAAAATATATTTACTCAATATTCGTAGCAATATCGATGTGTTAACCGGGTTGCCCGGCAGAAGGATGCTTGATGAGACTTTTGACCGCCAGTTGCTCGATGCTGAGCCACTTAATTTGTACATCGTATTGCTGGATATCGACCGTTTTAAATATGTTAATGATACTTATGGTCATCTGGTTGGCGACATGGTGTTGCGTAGTCTGGCTGCAAATCTACAAGTATGGACACGTCATGATGAAACCGCGTATCGCTATGGTGGTGAAGAGTTCATTATCCTTATCAGGACGAAGACTGATGAGCAAGCGTGCCAGGCGGGATTACGTATTTGCCATTTAATTGGCGGTAAAAAAATCTCATATCCTGACGGCGAACTGAGCATCACTGTGACTGCAGGTATCTCCCGTGTGCACCAGGGGGAAACGCTGGATATCGCTCTCGGGCGGGCGGACAGTGCGATGTATGAAGGGAAGCAGACTGGCAGGAATCGCTGTATGTTTATGGATCAACATCAGCAAATCAGGTTGGTTGAGACTAACGATCGATTGATGCCACGGGTCAGAGAGTGAGTTTTGTCTGGGGAGTTTCGTTTCGTTTAACTTTCATTGGGGTTGTCAATGATAGCATAGACGACTATCCGTTATCTCAGCAGGGAATCGCCTGATAGCGTATAAAGCAAAACACAAATCTATCCATGCAAGCATTTACCGCTGGTCTGTCCGGCGGTTTTTTTTTACCTGTTACGCTGGAAAATTCTTACTGGACTGTGGCGGGTAAAAAAATGGCCCCTTGTGCAGTTACGCTACAAGGGGCCGGTTCGGTGCAGGACTATCGTCGTTCATCAATCATCCCATTTGTGACTAAAATAGGCGGCCAGAAAACCGGAAAATAAAATAATTCCCAGAACTGCCATGAAAATATTCATATTACCTAACATATTAAATTACTCCTTTGCTTTTTGAGTTTCCTCTCTTACCTTAATTTCACCTCGTTTATAACCATACCCTCCATACTTCACGTTACCTGGGGCTTCGCTCAGTTGTCGCTTGCCAGCAACTCAAATTATTTTGGATATAGAGTAGCAATTCAAACTTAAACAAAGGCTGAACTATGTGATTATTTCGACGGAAAGGTAAGTTTTTAACGCTATTTCGTCGAGGAAAATAAATAATAGTGACGAAAATAATGATGGAATAATGCAGGAACTCAAAAAGCGACTGTCATTATCCCCGTTTGTGATGCTGCAACCGATACAAAGTGTTGCACGTTTCTAATGCAACGCTGTTTCATGGTGGTTCAACTTACCTGGCATTTGAGCCCAGGTGTTGCAGTTGAATTCCTGTATTTGTTTCTAATTCATTGATTTTAAATGGGCTTAAAATATCTGGCATCGTTTTTGCCTTATTACTTCTGAACACCCTTAATTTGCACCGTTTTGTCAGCCCGGCTGCACCGGAGCTTTCGCAAATCATCTTTCAGGAGTGAAATTATGCAGCGTCGTACATTACTAAAAGCTTTTGCTCTTTCGGCCTCTGCTGTGGCAATGGGGCTAAGTTTTAGCGTCCAGGCCGCAGACACTATTAAAGTCGGCATCATGCATTCATTGTCAGGGACGATGGCAATTTCTGAAACACCGCTTAAAGATGTGGCTCTAATGACCATCGATGAAATCAATGCCAGTGGTGGTGTGTTGGGCAAGAAGCTGGAACCGGTGGTGGTTGACCCGGCCTCAAACTGGCCGTTGTTTGCCGAAAAGGCCCGTCAGTTGTTGAGTCAGGATAAGGTGGCGGCGGTCTTTGGCTGCTGGACATCGGTGTCGCGTAAATCGGTTCTGCCGGTGTTCGAAGAGCTAAACGGTTTGCTGTTCTATCCAGTGCAGTACGAAGGTGAGGAGATGTCACCTAACGTCTTTTATACGGGAGCAGCACCTAACCAGCAGGCAATTCCGGCGGTTGAGTACCTGATGAGCGAAGACGGCGGCAGCGCCAGACGTTTCTTCCTGCTTGGTACGGATTATGTCTATCCCCGTACAACTAATAAAATTTTGCGCGCCTTTTTACATTCGAAGGGCGTCGCCGATAAAGACATTGAAGAAGTGTATACCCCGTTTGGACACAGCGATTATCAGACAATTGTTGCCAGTATTAAAAAATTCTCCGCTGGCGGCAAAACAGCGGTGGTATCGACCATTAATGGTGACTCCAACGTTCCGTTTTATAAAGAACTGGCTAACCAGGGGCTGAAAGCAACGGATGTTCCGGTGGTGGCATTCTCAGTTGGCGAAGAGGAATTACGTGGCATTGATACCAAACCACTGGTGGGAAATCTGGCGGCCTGGAACTACTTCGAGTCCGTTGATAATGCAACTAATCAGAAGTTTGTTGCTGATTATCGGGCCTATGCCAAAGCGCATAAGCTGCCGAATGCGAATTCTGTAGTGACAAACGATCCGATGGAGGCGACCTACGTCGGCCTGCATATGTGGGCGCAGGCGGTGGAAAAAGCCGGCACCACCGATGTGGATAAAGTACGTGCTGCGATGGCAGGGCAATCTTTCGCTGCACCTTCAGGTTTTACCCTGACGATGGATTCAACCAACCATCACCTGCATAAACCGGTCATGATTGGTGAAATTGAAAGTAACGGCCAGTTCAACGTGGTATGGCAGACCGATGCGCCAGTCCGCGCTCAGCCGTGGAGTCCGTATATCAGCGGCAATGACAAAAAGTCAGAACAACCCGTCAAAACTGCCAGCAACTGATCTTTTGCCCTCCTGCGGGAGGGCGCAATTTTGGAGAACGCTATCATGAAAGCCATGCGCTTAATTCGTGGCGTGTTGCTGCTGACGTGGCTTTTGCCGTGGATAGCACAGGCAACAGATGCCGATATCTTTACCGCAGCCAGCCGTACTCAACAGGCCGCCTTACTGGAACAATGGTCGCTCAACCCTGAGGCGCAACGTTTACCTGTGCTGTATGCATTGGGGAGCGAAAGTCTGCTGACCGACAGCGCAAAGAATGCGTTTACAATTAATGGCACCCTGGTGCAACCGCTTGGTGCAGTGACCAGCCCATCCGGGGAGTTAACAAAAATCCGCCTGACTAACCGACTACGTAATCTGGTCGCCGGGGCTCTGGCGATACATCAACTTCTAAGTGACAGTGTCACTGAAAGAGTTGCCGCTGCAAGGACATTGCAACGGGAAGCACTTCCTGCCATGTTGCCGTTTCTGCAACAAAGGCTGGCGCAGGAGACTGATGCAGGCGTGAAGTCACAGCTCTCCATTGCACTGGCAAATCTGCAACTCAACAGCACGTTGCCGCAGGTCAGACGCCAGGCGATCAAACTGTTGGCTGAGTCAAATGATCCTGAAACTCAGGCGCGGTTACAACCCTTTACCCAGATTGAATATGAACCTGATGCCAGCGTACGCGCGGCAGCAAGCGAGAGCCTGAATTCCATCGGCCATCGCATGATGATTAGCGATCTTCTTGGGCAGGCGTTTATGGGGCTATCACTGGGGTCAATTTTGCTGCTGGCAGCTCTGGGATTGGCAATTACTTACGGGTTACTCGGCGTCATCAATATGGCACATGGTGAAATGCTGATGCTTGGGGCCTACTGTACCTGGATGGTGCAACAACTGATGATCCACTTTACTCCACAGTGGTTGTCCTTTTACCCGATTGTCGCACTGCCGGTTGCTTTTCTTCTTACCGCGGGGATAGGGATGATTCTCGAACGCGGCGTTATTCGTCATCTATACGGACGCCCTCTTGAAACGCTGTTGGCGACCTGGGGGATCAGTCTGATGCTTATCCAGTTGGTGCGCATGACCTTTGGGGCACAGAACCTGGAGGTTGCTAACCCGGTATGGCTATCGGGTGGCATCCAGGTCTATGCCAACCTGATTTTGCCGTGGAACCGGCTCGTGGTACTTGGTTTTGCCATTCTGGTTCTGTTCTTTACCTGGCTGTTGCTGAATAAAACTCGTCTGGGAATGCACGTGCGTGCGGTAACGCAAAATCGCAGTATGGCGGCCTGTTGCGGTGTGCCTACCGGGCGTGTGGATATGCTGGCTTTTGGCCTGGGATCCGGAATTGCCGGACTGGGTGGTGTGGCGTTGTCGCAGCTAGGCAACGTCGGACCTGAACTGGGACAGGGTTACATTATCGATTCGTTTCTGGTGGTAGTGCTCGGCGGCGTTGGGCAACTTGCAGGCAGTGTGGCTGCCGCGTTTGGCCTTGGGATCTTCAATAAAATACTTGAACCGCAGGTTGGCGCTGTACTCGGCAAAATTATGATCCTGGTGCTAATCATTCTGTTTATTCAGAAACGCCCCCAGGGATTGTTCGCGCTGAAAGGGAGGGTTATTGACTGATGACGATGCCAATGACATTAACGCTGGCGCGTAAAGCGCCGCGTACAATGCGGATACTAGGGCTGAGTTTGTTGCTCGCGCTGATTATATTGCCGTTTCTTGCGCTCCTGCCTGCAGAGCATCCGCTGGCAATATCCGTCTGGACGCTGACCCTGGTTGGAAAAATCCTCTGTTATGCCATTGTTGCGGTTGCGCTGGATCTGGTATGGGGATACGCCGGAATGCTTTCTCTCGGACATGGGATTTTCTTCGCGCTGGGGGGTTATGCAATGGGGATGTATCTGATGCGTCAGGCGTCTGGCGAAGAATTGCCCGCATTTATGTCTTTCCTGTCATGGAGCGAACTGCCCTGGTTCTGGTGGGGAACGCAACATTTTATCTGGGCAATGCTGTTGGTCGTTCTGGTTCCCGGTCTGCTGGCGCTGGTATTTGGCTATTTTGCTTTCCGGTCAAAAATCAAAGGCGTCTATTTTTCCATCATGACCCAGGCGCTGACTTTTGCCGGGATGCTGTTGTTTTTTCGCAATGAAACCGGGTTTGGCGGCAACAATGGTTTTACCGGATTCACGACGATTCTGGGGTTTCCCATTACCGCAACCTCAACTCGTGTCGCCTTATTTTTAGCGACCGTAATGCTGTTGGTTCTGGTGCTGTGGCTGGGACTGGCGCTTGCCCGCAGTAAGTTTGGCCGTATTTTGACTGCTGTACGTGACGCTGAAAACCGTCTGACGTTTTGCGGTTATGACCCGAAAGGATTCAAGCTGTTGGTGTGGACACTTTCTGCGGTGCTATGTGGGCTGGCAGGGGCACTGTATGTCCCACAGGTAGGCATTATTAATCCCAGTGAAATGTCGCCAACCAACTCAATCGAAGCGGCCATTTGGGTTGCGTTGGGTGGGCGTGGCACGCTAATTGGTCCGGTATTTGGCGCACTGTTGGTCAACGGTGCTAAAAGTTGGTTTACCGTCATTATGCCGGAGTACTGGCAGCTGTTTCTCGGCCTGATATTTATTGGCGTAACGCTGTTTTTACCTCGTGGGGTGATCGGCTTGTTTCGTAAGGGAGATAAATAATGCTGCCAGATGAAGGACTTTTTACCCGTCAGATGCCCGGCGACCGCTTTCGTAATCAAACTGACCCGGTACTGCAACTGGAAAAAATCAACGTTAGCTTTGATGGTTTCCAGGCGCTAACAGATTTAACACTCAACATTGGTGTAGGGGAGTTACGTTGCATTATTGGCCCTAACGGTGCAGGAAAAACGACATTGATGGATGTCATTACCGGCAAAACAAGGCCGCAGAGTGGACGTGCGATTTATGACCAATCGACAGATTTAACCGCGCTTGATTCGGTCGCTATTGCCCGTCAGGGGATTGGGCGTAAATTTCAGAAGCCTACGGTATTTGAAGCTCTGACAGTGGAAGAGAATCTTGAGCTGGCAATGAAAAATGATAAATCCGTGTGGGGTTCCTTACGGGCTTGTCTTTCGGGGGAACAGCGGGATCGTATTCATGACATGTTAGGGCTACTGCGGCTGGCTAACGATCGTCGTCGTCGCGCCGGACTGCTTTCTCATGGTCAAAAACAGTTTCTGGAGATCGGCATGCTGCTGGTGCAGGAGCCGCATTTGTTGTTGCTGGATGAGCCAGCAGCAGGGATGACCGATGCAGAAACGGAATACACCGCAGAGCTGTTTCGGACACTTGCCGGTAAACACTCTCTAATGGTCGTTGAGCATGATATGGGTTTCGTTGAAACCATTGCTGACCATGTCACTGTTTTGCATCAGGGGCGTGTTCTGGCCGAGGGCAGTCTGCGTGAAGTGCAGGCCAATGAGCAGGTTATTGAAGTCTATCTCGGGCGATAGGAGGTTCTGATGCTACAGGTGAACGAACTGAATCAATATTATGGCGGTAGTCATATTCTACGCGGCGTGAGCTTTGAAGCGCATATCGGCGAGGTAACATGTCTGCTGGGGCGTAATGGTGTTGGAAAAACGACGCTGCTGAAGTGCCTGATGGGGCTCATTCCGACCCGCACCGGAAGTGTAATCTGGCAGGAGAAGAATATCACGCAGCGAAAGCCGCACCAGCGCGTTCAGGCTGGCGTGGCATATGTACCGCAAGGGAGGGAAATATTTCCTCGTCTGACGGTGGAAGAGAACCTGCTGCTCGGATTGTCCCGGTTTCCTGCGCATCAGGCAAAGTCTGTTCCGGATGAAATCTATGCGCTCTTTCCGGTCCTGAAAGAGATGAAACACCGCCGGGGCGGCGATCTGTCTGGCGGGCAACAGCAACAGTTAGCGATTGGTCGGGCACTGGCGAGTCGTCCACAGCTATTGATACTCGATGAGCCGACCGAGGGGATCCAGCCTTCAGTCATTAAAGAAATTGGCCAGGTTATCTCTCAACTGGCACATCGTGGTGATATGGCGATTTTGCTGGTGGAACAATTTTATGACTTTGCCGAACAACTTGCCGACCGATATTTGTTGATGTCGCGCGGAAGTATTATTCAAAGTGGATTGGGAGAAAATATGCAAGCAGAGGGGGTGCGTGGGCTGGTGGCTATCTGAGTAGTGAGGCTACAGAGCCGCCAGGGCTCTGTAGCTGCATGATCAGCAGACCGCTGGCTGACCCCAGGGCTTGGCGCGCATCCCTTTTAGCATCAGTGCCCAGGCAAGGACGATGGCGATAATAAGCACCACAAACAGTGACCAGGATGGCAACGTCGTCAAAATAACGCCACTGACTAACGGGTTTACCGCTGCGCCAAGCCAACCCAGTGACTGGGCGGAGAAATAACTCGCTTTCATACCCGCCGGTGCAATGTTGTCGATGAGCATGTATTCACCGGGAGCGTAAATAATCTCGCCAATTGTGAAGAATGCTGCGGATATCCCCCAAAGTAGCAAGCTGTTGCCTGAGAAAATAAATCCGACCAGTCCCAGAACGAAGAAGAGTGTCCCTCCGGCCATCAGTGGTCGAATATTGGCGGCAGTGAGTCGGCGCCCGACGGCATATTGCAATGTCACTACCATCGCTGCGTTGACGGGTAGGACGACAGCGACCACTTTTTCGGCAAAATTACCGTCTGCGACAACCATAACGTACTGAGAAATACAGGACGCAAATGCGCCGCCGACAAATGAGGCCAGAAAAGCAGACAGCGTAAACCAACATAATGCTCTATCACGCAGCAAAACCGACGGAGACCATACTGATGCATTCACACCTTCTGATGTCGTTTCTGAACGCTTCACCCAGGTCTGGATAAACACCAGCGGAAAGGCTGAGCAAAGCGCCGCCAGCCAGAAGGGCAAATTAATACTTTGCATCACCAGCAACGTACCGAGCGGTGGACCCACCGTCCAGCCAATGTTAAGTACGGTGTAGTTGAGCGAAAAAATTTTGGTCTTATTGGTGGCAGAGAGATTATCGGCAAACCAGGCTTTCAGCACCGTGGCGAAGACTGAGTAAGCGCAGTTGATCAGTGCAAAAAGCAGAACTACCACCACCACGTTATGTACCAGAGGAATCGCAATAAAGCCGGATGCAAAGCCGGTAATTGCCAGCAGCATATAACGTTTTTTATCGAACTTATCTGCCAGAATACCGAACCCCAGACTGAAAATGACACCTATTGTCAGTGCGACCGTCATGGCGTAGCCAATCAGATCGACGCTCAGTCCGTATTGACGGTTGAGGTAGATAGTCATAAACGGCAGTGTGGCGCCGCGTCCAATGGTTAGTAATAAAGATGAGGCGAGTAAAGCGAGGGTGGACCTTCTCAAGGTGGTATTCATTTTCCTGCCCGACAGTGCATGTTGTTATGTTTTTTTTAGATATCGGAAAGAAATAGCATGTCAAAAGTGTGATGTACACTCAATAAGTTGTCTGAAAATGCGCTGTATGGCCTACCTGAATTAATGATCTGTTACGGTACAAAGATTTCCGTTACTTTAACTTGTTTACAAAAATTTAATAATTCCAGGGGCGGTAGAATGTCGCGTAAAGACGGGTTGTTGGCGTTACTGGTCGTCGTCGTGTGGGGACTGAATTTTGTCGTCATCAAGGTTGGTCTGCACAATATGCCGCCGTTGATGTTGGCTGGGCTGCGTTTCTTGCTGGTGGCGTTTCCGGCTATTTTCTTTGTGGCGCGCCCCAAAATCCCACTTTCATTGCTGTTCGGTTATGGCCTGACCATCAGCTTTGGGCAGTTTGCGTTTCTCTTTAGCGCCATTAAATTTGGCATGCCCGCGGGACTGGCGTCGCTGGTATTACAGGCTCAGGCTTTTTTTACTATTGTGCTCGGGGCATTCGCCTTTGGTGAGCGTTTACAGGGTAAACAACTGGTTGGGATCGCGCTGGCAGTATTTGGTGTTCTGGTTTTAATAGAAGCCAGCCTGAATGGACAACATGTGGCAATGCTTGGTTTTATGCTGACGCTGGCGGCGGCGCTGAGTTGGGCCTGCGGTAATATTTTCAATAAGAAGATCATGCAGCATACTTCGCGTCCGGCCGTGATGTCGCTGGTAGTGTGGAGTGCGTTGATTCCCGTTATCCCGTTCTTTCTGGCATCGTTGATCCTTGATGGGGCTGATCAAATCGTCCACAGCCTCGTCACGATTGATATGACGACAATTCTCTCGCTGGTCTATCTGGCCTTTGTGGCGACTATTGTGGGTTATGGGATTTGGGGATCGCTACTGGGACGTTATGAGACCTGGCGTGTCGCACCGCTGTCGTTGCTGGTTCCGGTGGTTGGTCTGGCGAGCGCGGCTGTGCTGCTTGATGAAACGCTAAGCGGGTTGCAGCTTATTGGCGCGTTGTTGATTATGGCGGGGCTGTATATCAACGTGTTCGGCTTTCGTTTGCGCAAGATTGTGCAGATGAGGGGCTAAAAAAAGCCCCGCGGTGGCGGGGCAAAACGAATTACAGGCTGCGCATATTGTAGTAAGGCACGCCCAATTCGTCGGACTTATCGCTTCCGGCCCCCATATGGTTGAAATCGAATGGGGACTGTTCCTGCGCAGGGGGCATAATCATCGCGTCACGATTATTTTGTAGCGTAGGCTGCGCAGTTTGTTCCGCCATGCTCTGGCCCGAAACAACAAGCAGCAGGGCCAGCATTGCAGATGACAGAAGTTTCATGATTTCCTCGGTTACGTCGTTTTACAGGCGATTAGCAATTACATTGATTAAGTGGATGCAAATACCGGGATTCGCCGTGCATATTGGTCATACGGTATTTATGCGGTGGGACATCAAAATAGTTTTTAAATGTCCGGGTCAGCGTTTGTTGGGACTCAAAGCCGTAACGCTCCGCCAGGTAAAGGATCGGTTCGTTACTTTCTTTTAATTTTTGCGCTATTTCAGTCATTTTACGGCTGCGGATGTATTGGCCTAATGAATGGCCAGTCTCTTTTTTAAACATCCGTTGCAGGTGCCATTTGGAGTAACCCGAACGCTCAGACACTTTTTCCAGCGAGAGCGGCGATTCAAGGTTATTTTCGATCCAGTCCAAAATGCTATGAATAGTGATTGTGTCAGTATTGCGTCTGGACATCGTCATACCTCTTTCTGTTTACGGCAGGATTTTCTTAAGCAAATGCTCAAGCGTTGTTACTTCGTCCGCCGTTAAGTTTTTTGTTAGTTCCTGGTGCAGGTCTTGCCCTACTAATTGATGACACTGCTCGCAAATTGCCGCGCCATGCTCGGTGAGTTTCACCAGCACGCCTCGCTTGTCATGTGGATTTGGAAGCCTTTCGATCCAGCCCTTACAGGCCAGCCTGTCGAGCATCCGCGTTAAGGCGCCGAGGTCGACAGACAGCACTTTTTTCAATTCGACAGGGGTAATGCACACCGCGCATCGGATGGAGCAGAGCACCTTAAACTGCGATGCAGTGATATCCAGCGGTGACAGATAGTCGTTTAACAAACGATCTTTTTTCTGATTAACCATGTAGATCAAACGACCCAGTGGGATGATTTCGTTGAACAGATCACTGGTGTTTTTCACAATGGTTGCCCTGGCAAGTAGTTAGTCACGGCTGATATTATTGCTTAGGCAAATATAAGTCAAATGAATGGATCAGCGAATGCCACGTTTTGCTAAAGTCGTGGGTGTCGATTGCGGTGTGCTTATTTTTAACATTCTGATAATTATGGCTTATGCGTAAAGACGCAAAATGAATCCTTACATCGCTTAAATGGCTTATCCCTGGTGTTTCACCTTATACTTGCCGTTGACGAATAACGCACAGGAAAGATGATCTTATGATGGACTTGTTTAAAGCAATAGGACTGGGGCTGGTGGTCCTGTTACCGTTGGCAAACCCGTTAACCACCGTGGCGTTGTTCCTTGGCCTTGCCGGCAACATGAACAGCGCGGAGCGTAATCGTCAGTCTTTAATGGCGTCTGTCTACGTGTTTGCCATCATGATGGTGGCGTACTATGCCGGGCAGGTGGTAATGAATACCTTCGGGATTTCGATTCCCGGATTACGTATTGCGGGTGGGTTAATCGTTGCGTTTATCGGCTTCAGAATGCTGTTTCCGCAACAGAAGGCGCACGACTCCCCGGAAGCGAGAAGTAAGTCAGAAGAACTGGAGGATGAACCAACTGCCAACATTGCATTTGTCCCGCTGGCGATGCCAAGCACTGCCGGGCCGGGTACAATTGCAATGATCATCAGTTCGGCCTCTGCCGTGCGTCACGGTTCTGAATTTCCTGACTGGGTGATCATGATTGCACCGCCGATTATATTCGCGGTTGTCGGGATTATTCTCTGGGGGTGTCTGCGCAGTTCTGGCGGCATCATGCGCCTTGTTGGGAAAGGTGGTATTGAGGCCATTTCCCGTCTGATGGGCTTTTTGCTGGTGTGTATGGGCGTGCAGTTTATTATTAACGGTGTGTTGGAAATTATTCAAACCTACCATTAAACAACAGGCCCGATATTCCTGTCGGGCCTGGTTTTCACTACTGCTGAGGCTGTTCTTCCAGCGTAACTGGCCATTTGCGAAATATAATCACCGCCCATATCAGTGCAATAACGGCAGGTAGGGCACCTACGTAGCCAATCGTAGACATTGACCAGTGCAGGCTCACCTGATTTCCCACCAGCGCTCCTGCGCCAATACCAATATTAAAAATACCGGAGAACAGCGCCATGGCAACATCGGTGGCATCCGGTGCCAGCGCCAGCACTTTCACCTGCATCCCCAGACCTATCACCATAATGGCAATACCCCAGAAAATACTCAGTATGGCAAGGTGCATTTCGCTGTCGGCTGCAGGAAGCAACAGTACCAGGCACACCGTCAACAATGCGATGGCACTACCTATCAGCGCGGAGGAGTATTGATTCCCCAGTTTGCCAAAGATAATGCTGCCGATAATGCCAGCCCCGCCCAGAATCAGCAGTAGCACGGTAGCGAAGTTTGCGCTTAGTCCGGCGACGGTCTGAACGAAAGGCTCTATATAGCTGTAAGCGGTGTAGTGCGCGGTGACTACAATAACCGTCAACAGATAGAGGCTCATCAGTGCCGGACGACGGAACAACAGTGGAAGACTTTTTAAAGAACCGGAATGTTCGCTGGGCAGTTTTGGTAGCAGTTTAACCAGACAGACCAGGGTAACAAGTGCGCCCATACCGATAGCGAAGAAGGTGGTGCGCCAGCCAAAATACTGACCGACGATACGCCCGATCGGCAGACCTAACACCATCGCCAGTGCGGTCCCGGTGGCAATCAGGCTCAAAGCCTGCGCACGTTTACCGGCAGGTGCCAGCCGGATGGCCAGCGATGCGGTAATTGACCAGAAAATGGCGTGCGCAAAAGCAATACCAATACGGCTAATAACCAGCACAGTAAAATTCCACGCCAGAAAAGAGAGCACATGACTGGCGATGAACAGAATGAAAAGGCAAATAAGAAGTTTGCGCCGTTCGACCTGGCTGATGAGCAGCATAAAAGGCAGCGACATCAGTGCGACAACCCAGGCATAGATTGTCAACATGATCCCGACCTGAGCGGTCTGCATACCAAAACTTTGCGCGATGTCTGACAGCAAACCAACGGGGACGAACTCAGTGGTATTAAAAATAAAAGCGGCAATTGCAAGCGTAACTACCCGTAGCCACGCGACCTTGCGGGAAACAGTGTTTGTTGTCATATAAATTAGTCGGGTTAGTTGCGAAAAGGTGAGGCCATGATCTTAAAACGTTTACTGGCTAAAATACAAACATTTCGTGATTCAGATCTCGTTTTTTTCCCGTATGTTACAGGCTGGTCACGTTGTAATACGAACAGAAGAAGAGATGAGGTCTAATCATAAAGCCATGATAAGTGACGTTGTCACTTATTCGGTATCGCACATATGACCAGTCTGACGGCAGTTATGGCGGATTCACACGATAAGAGGAGTGAGAATCGCTCCTTGTCATCGCCATTTGACTGACGTCGGTTAATCTGAGTTTTGTGAGAGTTGAGGGGTCAGTACTTCAATGAACGCCTCCAGTTGCCGCGTCATGCCCCCACGACGCCAGACCAGCCAGGTATTCAGCCAACGCCAGTTTTCACTAAGCGGCCAGGCGTTAACCTGATGATGCCCCGGCATACTTTCCAGCATTGAACGCGGTATTAGCGCAATTCCGGCTCCGGCGATGACGCAGGTGAGCATGCCATGATACGACTCCATTTCATGGATTGTGCCAGGCATTGCGCGATCGGCATGAAACCAGCTTTCAAAATGGCGGCGGTATGAGCAATTAGCGCGAAAGGCGTAAATACTGCAACCATTGACGTCGCTGGCCCGATGGATCGGGGCGTGTCCGTGGGGGGTAACAATCATCATCTCCTCACGGTATACCGGCATTCCTTCTAGCCCTGGGTGAGTAATCGGACCGTCAACAAATGCGGCATTCAGCGTACCTTCCAGTACACCGTCCAGCATGGTGCCTGAGGGGCCTGTTGCCAGCGCAAACTGGATTTTGGGGTAGCGTTGATTATATTCCGCCAGTGTTGCAGGGATGCGGACCGCCGCTGTACTTTCAAGCGATCCGAGAGAGAACAGTCCTTGCGGTTCATCCCCGGCGACAACCATTCTCGCTTCTTGCACTAATGCCAGGATCCGCTGGCTGTAGCGTAGAAAGTTATGCCCGGAGGGGGAAAGCCTGAGACGCTGGTTTTCACGAATAAACAGATCGACGCCCAGATCGGCTTCAAGCTGGCGAATACGCGTAGTGAGATTGGATGGCACACGGTGTACCTTTGCGGCCGCCTGCGTAATGCTGCCGGTCTCTGCAACAGCATTGAACATTTCCAGTTGCGTCAGATCCATTGTTTTTCTCTATTCGTGAATGGTGTGGTTAATATTATTCATTTTTCATAAAGAGTAAATACGCTCATGATATAACCATATCCTGCGATAAAGAGAGTAAGACCTATGACCATCACAGCAGCAACACATGCTATTTCCGTCGATCCCTCCAATGGCGAAATATTAACGGCGATGCCGTGGGCCAGTGCTGATGAGATTGCACATGCACTAGACCTTGCAGCACGTGGATTCAATGAATGGAAACTTACGACCGTTGCGTATCGGGCGCAGATGCTACGTAATGTCGGACAGGCACTTCGCCTGCGTGCAGAAGAAATGGCTCAGTGCATTTCGCATGAAATGGGCAAGCCACTCAGACAGGCTCGTGCTGAAGTTGCGAAGTCCGCCGCCTTATGCGACTGGTATGCAGAACATGGTCCGGCGATGCTTAAACCGGAACCAACGCTGGTTGAGAATCAGCAGGCGGTGATTGAGTATCGCCCTTTGGGCACAATTCTGGCGGTAATGCCGTGGAACTTCCCACTCTGGCAGGTCATGCGTGGTGCAGTGCCAGTTTTGCTGGCCGGGAATGGCTATTTGTTAAAGCATGCGCCTAACGTGACCGGATGTGCGGAGATAATCGCGCAGGTGTTTGCTGATGCCGCAATACCTGTTGGCGTCTATAACTGGGTTAATGCAGATAATGCCGGGGTCAGCCAAATGATCAATGACCCACGTATTGCGGCGGTAACGGTGACCGGCAGTGTGCGTGCTGGCGCGGCGATAGGCGCTCAGGCCGGAGCGGCGCTCAAGAAATGCGTGCTGGAGCTTGGCGGTTCCGATCCGTTTATTGTCCTCAATGATGCCGATCTGGATCTGGCTGTTAAGGCCGCTGTAGCAGGGCGTTATCAGAATACCGGACAGGTTTGTGCTGCGGCAAAGCGCTTTATCGTTGAAGAAGGGATTGCGGCAGAATTTACTGAACGTTTTGTGGCAGCTGCCAGTGCGTTAAAGATGGGTTCTCCGTTGAATGAAGAGAATGAACTCGGACCGATGGCTCGTTTTGATCTGCGTGATGAACTGCATCAGCAGGTAGAAGCCTCGCTGGCGCAAGGGGCACGATTGCTACTGGGTGGGGAAAAAATTGCCGGCAAGGGTAACTATTATGCTGTGACGGTACTGGGCGATGTGACCCCTGAAATGACGGCTTTCCGTCAGGAGTTGTTTGGTCCGGTCGCGGCGATCACCGTGGCGAAAAATGCTGAGCATGCGTTAGCGCTCGCCAATGACAGTGATTTTGGTTTGTCGGCAACACTTTTCACCGCTGATGAGGCGCTGGCTCAGGAAATGGCCTCACGTCTGGAGTGTGGCGGTGTGTTTATCAATGGCTTTAGTGCGAGTGATGCACGCGTCGCTTTTGGTGGCGTGAAGAAAAGTGGCTTTGGTCGCGAGCTTTCGCATTTTGGTCTGCATGAGTTTTGTAATGTGCAGACCGTCTGGAAAAACCGTATCTGATCTTACTGGTGCCTCTAAGGGGGCACCTGTCTTATTTCTGCCATGTTTCTGTCATTTACTCTGCGTACACTCGCGTTTAACGCTTTGATACAGAAGAGTATTATGAACTTAATGCAAATTTTTCGTCGCCTTGTTTCCCGTCAGTTTGGTCTGTTAACCGGTATTTTCTGCATTATTACGCTGTTCTCTGTTTTGCAGGTGGCGACTTCGTTAATGCTTTCCGATTCTGTCACTGATGCTCAACATAATGAGCAACGTAATCAATTAGCGCTTTTGCAGCAGGCGAAGGTCGATGAGGCGAGGGTTGCGCTATTGTCCGCCAGCGATTTGCTTAACCGTGCCGGGGTCTATTTTATGCAGGACGCCGCTACTGGCTCGGAGGGGAGTTGGCGCCCGCTAATGGAGGAGGCGTATCGCGCACTGACGCAGTCAAAAAATGCCTGGGATTCCTGGATCAGCATGAACCCTCATCAGGATCCTGAACTGATGACGAGTTATCAGCGCTTTTATAGCGGAATTCAGGAACAGGCGGATGGACTGATGCAAACCAATTCTATTGATGCGTTTTTTGCCGTTCCTGCTCAGGCGTTTCAGACGGATTTTAACGAAAACTATGCACGCTTTCAGAAAGATGGCGGACGGCGAGTTGAAGCCGGGCGGCAGCAACTTTTGACCAGTCTCGAAGGGTTGCAGCATCTTTTTTTATTTATCCCTGTCGTGCTGGTAGTCATTGCGATTCAGGTCTGGTGGGGAATGTCCCGCTGGGTTATCACTCCTTTACGGCAGCTAATAGATCATATTGATATTCTGGCGGCGGGCGATCTTTCCCGGCCGACGCCAGTTGTGAGCCAGTTTAATCGTGAGGTTTCACAGCTAAGCTCACGAATTGATGCAATGCAGCAGGGATTGCGTGTGTTGGTGCAGCAAGTTAATGATGCCACAACATCAATGGTGGGGAATATCAGCCAACTTGCGCAAAGTAATAAGCAGTTGTATCAGCAGTCGGCAAAACAAAGTGAGGAACTGAATTCCGTCACTTCGCATATTTCGTTTCTGGAAACGCATGTGGAAGATAACAGTGGTTTTGCCCAACTGGCTAATCAGCGTGCTGTGCAGGCTCGGGATATCGCTGCTGGTGGCGATCGCATGATGGCAACGGTAAACCAGTCAATGCAGGCTATTGTGGCCCGGTCATCAGAAATGCGTGGAATTATAACGCTTATCGACACTATCGCTTTTCAGACGAAAATTCTGGCGTTAAATGCGGCCATTGAAGCGGCGCACGCCGGGGAGCAAGGGCGCGGGTTTGCGGTAGTTGCAAAAGAGGTTGGATTGTTGGCGCAAAAAAGTAGCCAGTCTACGCAGAATATTCAGGCGTTGATTCATCATTCCTTACTGGGGATTGAAGAGGGGTTCAATGCGGTTAACGTGCTGGATGAGAATTTACATCAGGTTATCTCATTAGTGGAAAACCTGGGGGATTTACTGAATGATATTTCAGGTGCGACCCTCAATCAGGGGAGCAGTATTCATCGGTTGACCAACCAGTTGCAGTCGCTTAACCGTGCTGCCATGCAAACCAGTGAACTGGTGAATGCTGCATCTGAATCGTCCCTGCAACTGCATAATGAATCCCATCAGTTAATGCAGGCCGTTGCCAGATTCCGTCTTCCGGTCTGACGCTGTGTATTCAGCTCTGTTATACTCGCAGGCCTTTCAGACCTGCGAGCAAGGAGCATGTTGTGGCCAGGGCCATGGACAATTCAATTTTAGAGACCATTGTGCAGCAGGTTCGCCCGCTGATTGGTCAGGGTAAAGTCGCTGATTACATCCCCGCATTAGCTTCCGTCGATGGTTCAAAACTGGGCATTGCCATTTGTACCGTTGATGGTCAGCACTATCAGGCGGGCGATGCGCAGGAGCGTTTTTCAATTCAGTCAATTTCGAAGGTGCTCAGCCTTGTCGTGGCGATGCGTCATTATCAGGAAGAGGAGATCTGGCAGCGTGTAGGCAAGGATCCCTCAGGACATCCGTTTAATTCTCTGGTTCAGCTTGAAATGGAACAGGGGATACCACGCAATCCCTTCATCAACGCCGGAGCACTGGTGGTCTGCGATATGCTGCAAGGCCGTCTAAGCGCACCGCGCCAGCGCATGCTTGAAGTCGTTCGGGCGCTTAGTGGCGTTTCGGATATTGCCTATGATGCGACGGTCGCCCGCTCGGAGTTTGAGCATTCGGCCCGCAATGCAGCGATTGCCTGGCTCATGAAATCCTTTGGTAATTTTCACCATGATGTCACTACTGTTCTGCAAAATTACTTCCACTACTGCGCGCTTAAGATGAGTTGTGTGGAGCTGGCGCGTACCTTCGTGTTTTTGGCCAATCAGGGTCATGCCTTTCATCTTAATGAGCCGGTGGTCACGCCACTGCAGGCCCGGCAGATTAATGCACTGATGGCGACCAGTGGTATGTATCAGAACGCAGGTGAATTTGCGTGGCGGGTCGGACTTCCGGCGAAATCCGGCGTCGGCGGTGGAATTGTAGCGATTGTGCCGCATGAGATGGCGATTGCAGTCTGGAGTCCGGAACTGGATCCCGCAGGAAATTCACTGGCAGGGATCGCAGTACTGGAACAGTTAACCCAACAACTGGGGCGCTCAGTTTACTGATGATTTCGCTTGATCCACTTTTTTCCCGACTGGCGAAGTCGACATTTCGTTCACGGTTTCGCCTTGGTGAGAAAGAAAGGCAGTACTGCAGAGATAAAGGTGCGCCGGTTATTGAACAACATGCTGCAGACTTTATTGCTAAACGACTGGCACCGGCATATCCCGTTAATGATGGCAAGCAAACACCGATGCGTGGACACCCGGTGTTTATCGCCCAACATGCCACGGCAACTTGCTGTCGCGGGTGTCTGGCAAAATGGCATGATATTCCCCAGGGACAACCGCTAAGCGCAGAGCAGCAACGTTACGTTGTCACGGTAATTTATCACTGGTTAGTGATCCAGATGAACCAGCCATAGATAACTTAATCCTATGATACGACTCCTTGTGTTGTGCAGATGTTAAACGCAGTATGAAGGAGTCTATCTAAGGAGCATAAATGGTTACCTGTAAACCCTGTTTTATGCTGAGCGCGGATCAGATTCTGAAGAGAATCAATGAGCTTGGCGATATCCTTGAGCTGTGCGTGAATGACGGCGCATCCGTGAGTTTTGTTTACCCCTTTAATCGTGATAAATCGCTGCCTTTCTGGGCCAGCGTTGCGCAAAGCGTTACCCGTGGAGAAAGAATCGTTCTTGTTAGCGAAAATTCGCAGGGAACGCTGGTTGGTACAGTTCAACTCATTATCGATCAACCTGAAAACCAGCCTCATCGTGCCGATGTCGCCAAATTACTGGTACATCCGTCAGCGCGACGTAGCGGTGTTGCCAGGGAATTGATGAATGCGCTTGAGGACTGCGCACGTCAACAACATAAATCGCTGCTGGTACTCGATACAGCTACGGGCAGTGGCGCTGAGTTGTTCTACCACAATTGCGGTTGGCAAAAAGTAGGGGTCATACCTGACTATGCACAAATGCCTGATGGGGCGCTGACCGGGACCACACTTTTCTATAAAACTCTCTAATTTGTCGCCGGGGATTGATCAAAACAGGGTTTCAATGTATTAAAGTTTGCTAACCTATTGGACCAATTCAATCAGGTTGTATGACTAATCAAAAAGGGAACCCATTGTGCAAACACTAAATCGTCGCGATTTTCCCGGTGCTCACTATCCTGAACGTATTATTCAGTTTGGTGAAGGAAACTTCCTGCGCGCCTTTGTTGACTGGCAAGTTGATCTGCTGAATGAGCATACCGATCTGAATTCCGGTGTGGTCATTGTTCGTCCTATCGAAAGTACATTTCCGCCTTCACTGAGCACACAGGATGGTCTCTATACCACAATCATTCGCGGTCTGAATGAAAAAGGAGAGCCCGTTAGCGAGGCGCGTTTAATTCGCTCAGTTAACCGTGAGATCAGCGTCTATAGCGAATACGATGAGTTCCTGAAGCTGGCGCATAATCCTGATATGCGCTTTGTTTTCTCCAACACAACTGAAGCCGGTATTAGTTACCATGCGGGTGACAAATTCGACGATGCACCGGCGGTGAGCTACCCGGCAAAACTGACCCGTCTGCTTTTCGAGCGCTACACCCATTTCGATGGGGCGCTGGATAAAGGCTGGATCATCATTCCTTGCGAGCTGATTGATTACAATGGCGATGCGCTGCGTGATTTGGTGCTGCGTTACGCTCAGGAATGGGAATTGCCAGAAACGTTTGTGCAATGGCTGGATCAGGCAAACGCATTTTGTTCCACGCTGGTGGACCGTATTGTGACCGGTTATCCGCGTGATGAAGTCGCGAAGCTTGAAGCGGAGCTGGGTTATCACGATGCCTTCCTTGATACTGCAGAACACTTTTACCTGTTTGTTATTCAGGGGCCGAAGACATTAGCGTCTGAACTGCGTCTGGATAAATATCCGCTAAATGTGCTGATTGTGGATGACATCAAGCCGTATAAAGAGCGTAAAGTCGCAATTCTGAACGGTGCGCACACCGCTCTGGTTCCGGTGGCCTTCCAGGCTGGCCTGGATACAGTGGGTGAAGCGATGAATGATGCCGAGGTGTGCGCTTTCGTCGAAAAAGCTATCTATGAAGAGATTATTCCGGTACTGGATTTGCCACGTGATGAATTGGCTTCGTTCGCCAGTGCAGTAACGGGGCGTTTCTGTAATCCTTACATCAAGCATCAGTTGCTGTCTATTGCGCTGAACGGTATGACCAAATTCCGCACCCGTATTCTACCGCAGTTGCTGGCAGGGCAGCAGGCCAGCGGCAAACTGCCGGCGCGCCTGACGTTCGCTCTGGCGGCGTTGATTGCTTTTTATCGTGGGGAGCGTAACGGTGAGTCTTACCCGGTTCAGGATGATGCACATTGGATTGAGCGTTTTCAGCAGCTGTGGGCTCAGCATCATGACCGACAGATCAGCACCGCAGAGCTGGTAAAATCCGTTCTGGCTGTAAAAGATCACTGGGAACAGGACCTGACGCAGGTTCCCGGGCTGGTGGAACAGGTTTCTGCCGATCTGGATACGATTCTGGTGAAAGGCATGCGTGAAGCCGTAAAACCGCTTTGCTAATTTGCTGATCCAATAACCCGGCCCTGGCCGGGTTTTTCGTACTGCCTGATTAGTTACAACATACGGATGTTTCTCTTAAATCATACAGTCTGTGACGCTTGTGCTGACTGTTTCTTGCAGTGGTAGAAGTGCGGAATTAACTGTCGGGATGTGCTTGCAACATTGATCACGATCACGTTTAATGGCGCGGCTTTTACATTTTTCGAAGATAACCATGATCGTTCGACCTCAACAACACTGGCTACGCCTGATTTTTGTCTGGCACGGTTCAGTTTTATCCAAGATTTTTTCACGTCTGCTCCTGAATTTCCTGCTCTCCATCGCCGTTATTATCATGCTGCCGTGGTATACGATGCTGGGTATCAAATTTACGCTGGCGCCATTTAGCATCCTGGGCGTCGCAATTGCTATCTTTTTAGGTTTTCGCAACAACGCCTGCTATTCACGTTACGTTGAAGCCCGGCATTTGTGGGGACAGTTGATGATTGCTTCCCGATCGCTGTTGCGCGAAGTGAAAACTACCTTACCGGACGACGGCGAATTGCGGCAATTCGTTAACTTGCAAATTGCGTTTGCGCACTGTTTGCGTATGACTTTGCGCCGGCAGCCACAGTCGGAACCGCTGGTGAAATACCTCAGTGCGACAGATTTGCAGACCGTGTTTGCTTCGCAGTCCCCGGCAAACCGCATCCTGTTGCTGATGGGGGAATGGTTAGCTGTTCGCAGGCGCAGCGGTCAGCTCTCTGATATATTATTCCATAGTTTAAACAATAGGTTAAATGATATGTCAGCGGTACTGGCGGGGTGCGAACGAATTGCGAATACCCCCGTGCCGTTTGCCTACACGTTGATCCTGCATCGTACTGTTTATCTGTTTTGTATCATGCTGCCATTCGCATTGGTGGTGGATCTGCACTATATGACGCCGTTTATCTCAGTGCTTATTTCCTATACCTTTATCTCTCTCGACACGCTGGCTGAAGAACTCGAAGATCCGTTTGGCACGGAGAATAATGATTTGCCGCTCGATGCTATTTGTAATGCGATAGAAATAGATTTGCTGCAGATGAACGATGAAGCGATTGTTCCAGCTAAGCGCATGCCGGATAAGCATTATCAGCTGACGTAAAAGAGATTTCAGTTAACCTCTTTTTGCCACCATGTCGGTTGCATGTCTGTAAAAGAGTGGAACTCCGGAGCAAGATCCGCATCATTCGGATCGTCAAAACCTCCGACTAATAATGCAATGACGGGGGCGTCATCGATGGCGCCCACTGAACTTCCACACTGCTGACAAAAAGCTCTGCTGGACGTATCCGAAGAACGCCACGTCGTTGGCTTACCGGATTTGCCTGTCCATTCCACATTCCCGGCATTAAACTCAATCCATACTACTGTGGGCGCACCCGTATGCTTGCGGCAAATGTCACAGGAGCAGGTATGTGAATTATTGGGGTTGGTGGCAGTAAAACGAATTGAACCGCACAGACAACCGCCAGTGTAGATTTTTGACATGACAACTCTCGCCAGTTAAACGTTTTCAGACACTAGCAGATGAAAGGCTTTACCACTAGATTCTGATCTTAAAAAGGCGAAGGCGCGCATAATCAATAATGAGATCTGGCCTTCTCTGTATTAGCCTCTGTAATAAAGAGGCCAATATCGAATTCAATGAGGTTAAAAATCGCGTCGGGCAACAATAAACAGGCGTGGAAATGCCAGCAGGATATTACCGTTTTCCTGAAGTGGATACTGTTCCTGTAGAAGTTCATGGTAGCGCGCCAGATAATTACGCTGTTCACTTTCACTCAGCTCCTGCAACCATGGGCGTAGCCCCGTCGAGCTGACCCAATCAATAATCGACTGATGTGACTCCATAATGTGGTAATAGGTTGTGCGCCAGATATCCACGTCGCATCCCGCTTCAGTCAAAATGTCATAATAGGCATGCACACCGGGGAGCGGCGTGCGTCCCCGATCGGGATAACCCTGCTCATAGGCCACTTCACGCATCAGGACATGTGTCGGTTCCTGCCAGTTATCTGGCATTTGCACGGCAAGTACTCCGTTGTAGTTCAACAGGGATACCAGTTGTGGGAACAATTCATAGTGGTCAGGAACCCACTGCAGGGAAGCATTCGCGTAAAGCAGATCAAATGACTGTTCCGGCCGAAACTTGCTGATATTGGCTTCAACAAAGTGGCAGTCTGGCAGCGCTTTACGCGCTTCATTAAGCATGTTAGGTGATGAATCCACCCCGATGATTCTGGCCGATGGCCAGCGCTGATGCAGCAACGTCGTGCTGTTTCCCGGACCACAGCCCAGATCGACGACTGTACGTGCATTTTCTAACGCCACTCTGCTCAGTAATTCTGCCGCAGGTCTTGTACGTTCGCTGGCGTATTGCAGATAGAGCGAGGGGTTCCAGTCGGCCATGTTTGATTCTCCTGTATGGGATGGAGTCGGTCTGAATCCAGAGCAGGCTGCTGCTCTTTAAGATTACGACATAATGGCCGATCATTACGTGTATTAACCGCAAATTTCTCGTAGAGCATCAATTATTCTTGTGCTAATGGATATATTAATAATATTCAAGCAATTGCCGTCCAGATTCGTCTTCTTCAAGATATTCAAAGGAGAGAAGACGAATTTTGGTATGGTTATAAAACCATTCGTTCTCGTTTCGTTGAATAATGTCCCCAGTTTTGAAACATATGCCGGATGCTGCCCGCACGATTGCATATTTCCCATTATTAAACATAACTCTGTGGATACAAAAGGGTTGGCTGGCTTCTCCTAACAGTCGGTTGGCAATGATATCACCTTCAATAAAAACAGCTTTTCTGGTTTTCATAAGCTTTACCTTTAACTTTCAGGATTGGAATGCCTGTTAACCACCAATGCACCAGCATTCTGACGGGCGAAATAGCAGCCCGCAGGCAGGGCACTCCAGAACAGCATCCTTGCGCATTTTCCCGGCTTTTTGATCTGCTATGTGGGCACATACCGGACAGGTTACGTGTACGGGTCTTTCTTTGAATTGTCTGAGTCCATCTGTGTAAGACATAAATTAATGCTCTGTAGAATGTATTATTAATTATACGCCTTTGTTTAATAATATTTGATTTATGTTGTGTATATTTAATCCAGTGCTTGAGTTTCTTCTGGCAATGCAATGCAATGCAAGCAAAAAAAGAAGAGAGGATAAATCGCGATGCAGACCGCGTTTGATGTTCTCAGAGATAGTCAGCGCATTAACGGCAGACGTTAATGCGCATATTTAACGAGCTTCAGTTTTGAAGGATATCAACAGTATGAGATTGTCCATCATCCCACAGCGAGATTCTGTCATCAGGTAGAAGAACGCCATCCAGTATGACCTGGTATTCGCCATCACCGCGCGAAACGGTGATGTAATACTCACTGTTGCCATGCTGGTAGGTCATGCTTAAAGATGGCCAACCATCCGGCAATTGAGAATGAATGGTCAAAACCGTACCGGAACGTTTTATCCCCAGCAGTTCCTCTGTTAGCAGGCGGTATGCCCAACCTGCAGAACCGGTATACCAACTCCATCCCGCACGCCCGGTATGGGGCGCGATGCTGTAAACATCCGCACTCATGACATACGGTTCGGCTTTATAGATTTCTACTCCGTTTGCACTCAACGTGTGGTTTATTGGATTTATCATTGACCACAACTGCCACGCACGCGATGTATTGCCCATTCGGGCAAATGCCATCACTGCCCAGATGGCACCATGTGTATACTGTCCACCGTTTTCTCGCACGCCTGGCAGATAACCCTGAATGTAACCCGGATTAGGCCCGTGACCATCGAAAGGGGGGGTTAACAGTTTAATCAACCCGGCATCGTTATCGACCAGGTGCTTATCCAGTGCCAGCATGGCCCGCGCACTATGGTCCGGGCTGGCTGCCCCGGACAATACGGACCAGCTTTGCGCAATCGCATCAATCCGGCAATCCTGAGAGGCTTTCGATCCCAGCGGAGTCCCATCGTCAAAATATCCTCGCCGGTACCATTCGCCATCCCAGGCTGAGGACTCGAGATTTTTTTGCAGGAGCAGGGCCTGCGTACGGCACATCGACGCGACAGTGGTATCCTGACGTTGTTCCGCCACTCCTGCGAAGCGCTGCAAAATATCGTACAGGAAGAATCCAAGCCAGACGCTTTCACCTTTGCCTTCAATGCCGACCCGGTTCATCCCGTCATTCCAGTCCCCGGCCCCGATGAGCGGCAGGCCATGCGGCCCAAACTGTAGCCCATGCTGAATGGCTTTTACGCAGTGTAACCACAGCGTTTCTTTTGTGTCACTGATGACAGGGGTATCGTAGACAGACTCTTCCCGGGGAGGGATCGGGCGGCCTTCCAGATACGGGATTGCCAGTTCCAGCACATTCATATCTCCCGTCGCTTCTACATAGTGGCAAACAGCGAGCGGGAGCCAGAGATAGTCATCCGAACAATGTGTACGCACACCATTGCCGTGAGGTGGATGCCACCAGTGTTGCACATCTCCCTCAGCAAACTGCCTTGAGGCACAAAGCACAATTTGTTCGCGCAGACGTTCTGGTTCAGCATGGCTCAGAGCCAGCGTATCCTGCAACTGGTCGCGAAAACCAAATGCGCCGCCGGACTGATAATAACCACTACGCGCCATCAGACGACAGGCGATTGTCTGGTATAGCAGCCAGCCATTTACCAGCAAGTTAACGGTGGTATCAGGTGTGTGAACCTCGATTTTGTCCAGCACGCTGTGCCAGTAACTGTGTACCTTGTTCAACTCCTGGCGGGCGACTTCTTCATCCAAATAACGGGCGATTGTCACCTGGGCCTGAGCCTGGGTTTCCTCTGCGCCAAGAACAAAAATAAAGGTTCGCTGGTCACCATCAATTAATGTGGTCGCAGACTGTACCGCGCCACATGGATCCAGCCCGGCACCTGTTTTTCCTGAGAGCCTGCGTAATTTTATGGCTGCCGGGTAATGCAGGGAACCATTGCGGCCAATAAACTCACGGCGATCGCCTGTCAGTGAACAATGAGGGCCGCTGACGGCGAAAAAGGCGGTACGTTCATTACCGTTGGCACCGTAAAAATTATTGGCCATCACGCCGCAGCCATCCGGGATATTCGCAGAATGCGTCACAATATGCAGGGCCGATCGGGTTCGCGATTCCCCCAAAGCCCATTCCACATAGCCGGTAACGGACAGTTTACGCGTGCGCCCCGAATTGTTGCTGAGCGTCAGGATCGCCAGTTTGACGGGCTCCAGTTCAGCGACAAGTATCGTCAACTCACTGTCTATACCACTTTCACGATGAGAAAATACGCTGTAGCCGAAGCCGTGACGGGTCAAATAATCACCCTGACCGCGTAGCGGTAACGTGGTCGGTGACCAGCAGGCACCGCTTTCTTCATCGCGCAGATAAAATGCTTCACCGCTGCGGTCGCTGACCTGATCGTTTTCCCACGGTGTTAACCGGTATTCATGCGCATTCTCATACCAGCTGTAGGCTTGTCCGGCTTCCGAGATTACGCTACCAAAACGGGCGTTTGCCAGTACGTTGGACCAGGGGGCTGGAGGGGGCGCATTTTCCCTGAGTACAATCTGATACTCACGACCGTCCTGAGAAAACCCGCCGTAACCGTTGAAGTGGCGTAACTGACTGGTATCCGGTGTCCAGTCACTGTGTTGATTGTTCCGAACCGTAGTGTGGGGAATCAGTGGCCTGGCCAGAATTTTGGTTGTATGGATCCGCTGGTTGAGCTGTTCACTAATTCCACCCGCGCGGTCATCAAGGTACAAACAGGCCACACTCATTAGAAGCTGTTTATCCTCGGCGCTCAGATGCTCACCATTACGCACAAAAATCCCGCCGGATTTATCTACCAGATTTGCTTCTGACCCGGCATAAATTAAATCCATGATCTTATTTTGCAGGGTCTGTTGGTAGCCTCCTGGGCTGTTATTCATAATAACCAGATCCACTTCCAGACCTTTCAGCCGCCAGTAGCGATGCGCCTGAATAAGCGTGGTCACCGTGTCGATACTCTCTTCGCTGACGATACTGAGCAGGACAATCGGCAGGTCGCCGGAAATCGCCCAACCCCACAGGCCAGACTGACCCCGACGGTTACGGCTGATTACCTGGCTGTCGGCGCGTAATTCCTGGCAGGGGTAAAGCACCGCACTGGCGAGGCGATTAAATAGCGAAGCATCATCTTCACTGGCGTTCATCTGGCGTAATACCACCAGGCTGTGAGACCAGGCGACTTCGAAGACGCGATCAGCGATGGGGCGATCGCGATATTTTTCCAGCAGGGCCAGGCTTTGCTGACGACTTGCGCTGATGCCATAGACGATATCAACTGTCACTGGTTGTCCAGGTTGTAACGTAATTGTATGGCGTATTGCCAGAATGGGATCCAGCACTGACCCTGAGGTATTACTGAGTGGTCCATTTAAGCCAGTGGCAAACGCATTGGCCGGATTTCTGCCGCGCCCAAGAAATTTCGCTCTGTCGGTTTCAAACGAAGCGCCTTTATGGTTATCACCACGCACGACCATCATGTGAAACAGGCAGGGACTCTGTTCGTCCGGCGAGCGCGGACGCCTGTGACAAAGGATGGCGTCACGGTCATTATCAAGCTCGGTCTGGATAAATAAATTACTGAATGCAGGATGCGCCAGATCGCTTGCATCAGGTGCCAGTACCACTTCGGCATAGGTGGTTAGTTCGAAGGTTCTTGGCTGGCGACCACGATGTACCAGCGTCAGTCTGCGAAGCTCAATATCATCCTCCGGAGAGACCACAACCTGTGTTCTGACGCTCACTGTGCCGAAATTGCGTCTGAATTCTGCGCCGGCATCGGTAAAAATAACTTCATCACGGCTATCACCATTACTGACAGTTGGCTGCCAGGTATTGCTCCATACTTCTTCGGTCTGCGGATCGCGGATATAGCAAAATGCCCCCCAGTTATCCCGGGTGCTATCGCTGCGCCAGCGGGTGAGGGCAATATCGTTCCAGCGACTGTACCCTCCGCCGCCAGCGGTTAACATCAGATGGTAATGGCTGTTAGACAACAGCTGGACCTCGGGTACCGGACTGTCCACGTCGGTGAAAACACGCGGTTCATAGCGAACCGGTTTAACTCTTCCTTCATGAGATTCAAAATGACGGCGCGGGCTATAGAGATCGACTGCATCCGGTACGCGCTCCTGTAACAGCAGGCTTGCTGACTGGAAAGCGGTACTCGACATGAACCGGTCTGCCATTGGAGCATTAAGCAACACGTGGGCCAGTGCCTGGAATGCCATTCCCTGATGGTGCGCCATCCAGGACTGCACGATGGCATACAGTTGTCCGGTGGCGAGGCGTGATGGCGTATAGTCCAGCGCTTCATAGAAACCGTATTCGCCGCGCGCACCGTTTTTTTCCAGTTCGAGCAGATTCTCACAGGCTTTCTGTGGCGCAATCATCAGAGCCAGTAATGTGGCATAGGGGGCAACGACCATATCGTCAGCCAGCCCGCGTCTCAGACCCAGGCCAGGTACGCCAAACGCCTGATACTGATAATTATGCTGAACATCAAAAGCATGATAACCCGACTCTGACACGCCCCATGGCACACCGCGCTCTTTACCCCAGTCTATCTGGCGCTTAACCGCAGACTGGCTCATCTCATCAAGCAGACAGCCGGGCCAGGCAGGCATAACCAGATTCGGCATAAGATATTCAAACATCGAGCCGCTCCATGACATCAATGCGGTTTCATTGTCGATGGTAGTAAACAGTCGTCCCAGGGCATACCAGCTTTTGAGCGGCAGTTGGTTAGTCGCAATGGCGAGAAAACTGGTCAGACGGATTTCAGAGGGCAGGAGGTCATAGTGACTTTTATCCAGCGTATTGGTATCGCCGTTGTAGCCGACGCTGAGCAGATTGGTTGTTTCACTATAAAGGAAGGTGAAATCCATTTGCGCATGGTCGTTCAGTCGTTGCTCCAGTTCAGTGATAATGTCCAGTCTCATGCGTGCCAGGGTGATAGCCGAAGCAGGAGGCGTGCCTTCCCCGGTATGCTTCGCACGGGCAATCCAGCTCAGTGTCGGCAGCGTAGTGGTGTCATACGATGGCGGTAACCAGCCGAGCAAATGTGACCATTCATGACATACCTGAACCAGTTGATGCTCCAGATGCTCTGCCCAGCGCACCACAAGATGACTCTCTTGCTGGCACTGAGCTGTCAGATGATTACACTGGGCGCGCATTTTTTTAAGTTCACTGAACAACTGTACCGGAGGCAATGACATCGCGCTGAGGCAATGTTTGCGCAGCAGTCGCATACCGGTTGGCGTATTCTGTCCCCAATGCATCTCCAGAATAGCCATTGTGTCGTTCAACCCGGCCAGTATCTGCTCGCAGTTTAAAACCGGCTGATGACGCATAGTGGTCAGACCTTCGCGCAGAGTCAGTAAATGGCCTGCCATATTGCCGCTGTCAACGCTGGAGATATAACGTGGGCTGAGAGGCGCCAGCGTTCGGGTGTCATACCAGTTGTACAAATGACCGCGGAAGTGCTCCATTTTATCCAGCGTATCGAGAGTGAGCGTCACACGTTGTAAGACTTCGCCACCAGGCAGATAACCAAAATCCCAGGCCGTCAGGTTGGCCAGCAGAGAAAGGCCAATGTTAGTGGGAGAAGTGCGATGCGCGATTGTCGGTTGCGGTATTTCCTGGTAATTATCAGGTGGAAGCCAGTTCTCCTGCTCTGTAGCAAACGTTTCAAAAAAGGCCCATATTTCGCGGCTCGTCTGGCGTAACAACTGTTTTTGTTCCTGATTCGGTGAGAATGTTTTACGTACAGGCTGTCGGCTTAACCAGCTTAACAGCAGGGGAGTCAGACACCACGCTACGCTGACGAGTAGCGCAACGGTCAGAAGCAGTGGAGCAAAATGTGCCGTCAGAGCTGCAAAGGTCACACCGCTTGCCACATTCATCCACATCGCCCGATAAAAACGAAAAACTGAGATATGGGATTGCTGATTATCCGGGCTGTGGCTGGTCCACTGGTTGAGATTTTGGTGACTGATACCGAGGCGCCAGAGCGTCACGCCAATCGCGTACAGCGAATATCCGGCTTCATGCGGTAATAACAAAAAGTTCAACCCGATGCTGGAAAGGCGCTTTAGTGCTCCGGCCGCGACCAGCAAGAGATGTTGTCTTAACGGACGGCGAAGAGGTTTATGCAGCAGATCGTAAGTGATGCTCAACATTGCAGGCAGCAGCCATACCAGTGCCAGCACGCCAAGCCAGTAAAACGGATTGGGTACCAAAAGCACGGAGGAAAACAGCAGTGCCAGCATAGAGGGGGCTACCAGGCTGCGACGCAAATTATCGAATAGTTTCCAGTATGATAGTGCGGATAACGGGTTTTTTCCCCGGCTTCCATCTGCCTTTCTGACGCGAAGTTTTAGCCAGTTCAGCAGTTGCCAGTCGCCACGGATCCAGCGGGTGCGGCGTGCAACGTCCGACAGATAGTTGTTCGGATACTGCTCATAGAGCAAAACCTCACTCAGTAGTCCGGAACGGGCATAGCATCCTTCCAGTAAATCATGGCTGAGGACCAGATTTTCCGGGCAGGTGTTGGTTGTGGCCTGGACAAAGGTATCGACATTATAAATGCCCTTGCCGACGAACGATCCTTCTCCAAAGAGATCCTGATAGATATCTGAAGACATCATTGAATAGGGGTTATTACCCGGAACGCTGCTGCGCATGGCGGCATAGCGTCCCTGGCCATTTCGTGGCATCTCTTCCGCCAGTCCGGGTTGTAAAATTCCGTATCCCTTAACGACTCTTTGACGCTGCGGATCATACTCTGGTCGATTCAGCGGGTGCGCCATCGTCGCGATCAGCTTATGTGCAGTATCGCGTGGCAGAACGGTATCGCTGTCCAGGGTAATGACATATTTAATGTGCCGTGGTAACAAATGGGCGGGCATGTCTGCCACGCTGGAAAATTGTGTTGTGGGATGGCGTAACCAGGAGTTCAGTGATGCCAGTTTGCCGCGCTTACGTTCATAACCCATCCACACACCTTGAGTGGGATTCCATTCAGGTTTTCGGTGCAGCAAATAAAAGCGCGGACGGCTGGCAGGATAGCGCTGGTTTAGCTCCTGCGTCTCTGCGATTGCCAGGTTTAACAGGTCGCTGTTACCTTCAGTATTTTCAAGTGTGGAGTCTGCAAAATCGGTAAGAAGGGCAAAGCAGAGGTTTTTATCCTGATTGCCGAGCCAGCACACTTCAAGACTGGTGAGCAGTTTGCTGATACTTTCATGGCGGGTCAGCATACAGGGAATAACCACCATTGTGGCGCAATCATCGGGGATCCCGGTTGAAAAATCCATCCGTGGCAGCGGGCGAGGGATTCGAAAACGTGTCGTCGCCTCGCTCAGCAGATCGCTCACTAACTGGCTGACAGCCACAATTAACGGCGATGCCATAGCGATTAGCAACCATCCCATTCCCTGCAGCGCCGTATCGTGCAATATAGCGGCTGTTGTTGCCGTGGTCAGCAGGCTCAGGCTACCCAGCCAGGACAGCAGGGGGATTTTATTGAAACTGTGCCGCAGGCGTATGAGTCCAGGTGTGTCAGCCGACAGTTGAATTTCCAGTTTCTGGCGTCCTTCACCTGCCAGATAATAGCCAATATGATGACCGGGCGTTTCGGGCTCCGCTTCCTGAGAAAGCAAGAGCACTCGGTTGGCCACTTCCAACTCACTGAAGTGACTGTCTCGCGCCAGAATTTCAATAACATGGCGGTAATGATCCCGTGTATCAAAGTGCATTCTGGAATAAATGGCAGCAGGATCAAGACGTAACGTCTGTTCAACCACGCTTATCGTCTCGACAAAATCTGCCCAGTTAGTTTCGCTCAGTAATCGTAAACCGGCGATGCTGTTACTGACAGAAAGCTGACTGGCAGCAAGCTGTTGATTGAAGCTATGAATTAGCTCATCGGTAGTGACACCCTGTTCAGCCAGGCGCTGCTCAACCCAGGTCAAAGGTAACGCCAGTGCATTACCATGTCCCTGCAGACGACGGACCAGTTCTGCGACAAATGCACTACTCAACGGTGGGCGTGAGCGCGCCATATCGGCAATCACCAGGATTAAATCTGCAGGGGCGTTCTCCGCACACTCGAAAATCCGTGTTATCCAGCTATCTGCCAGGCTACGTTCTTGCTGCGCCTTAACGACTTCCATACTGACGCGACGCAGGTTTTCAATCAGGGCCAGTCGCAACATACCCGGTAAAGCCCAGACTTCCCCTAATGTTAGCGGTGTCACCTGTTGGTAGGCTGAGATATAGCTGGTCATGCTGGCGGTATCCCAGCGTCCGTCGCCATGCGCAATTGCCTCTGACGCTACATCGTATATGCGCGGGCAATTATGGGGAGATGTCAGAGAAGGAAGGCCTTTGCCGAAGCTTTTCGGCAAGTGCTGGCGAACGATACGGATTTGTTCCTCAATCAGATAGTAGTTGTCCAGTAACCACTCTCCGGCGGGCATAATGCTGTTTTTTTTCCCTGCATTAAGCTCATAGCAGTTTTGCGTGATCACGGCTTCATTATCACCAAGACGTTTGAGCAAATAGTAAGGCAGTTTGTCCGGTGATAATTTATGTGTGCGTGCAAGCTTTTGACCGTATCGTTCCATCTGAGGCGTCGAAAACAGCTCTGAACGCAGGTTATTATTATTGTCAGCGGTAGGATCATTAGCCGGAAACGAAACATGTCCGGAGGTATTCGTCAGGATTCGGGAGCGGCTAAACCACGCCCTGGGGTTCATTTTCATAGCGTTGCTCTGATGCGACATAGCGCGCAAGAGCAGTTGCGAAATCAGTTCAGAAACGTTCTCTCAGGATGGGCGTAAGGCATCAGGGATTTAACAGCTGCTGGTGTATGTCTAAGTATAGAACATCGGGTTTGTGTTACCCGGTATCTGGAACTAGCGTTTGGGGACAAACAGAGCTTTACATCCAGGACAAAGCATTGCCTGTTTTAGACGGATTTTGGAGACAGGCTGAGATGATTTTAAGCCGCAAACAGGGCAGGTGATAGTGGTCGTCGATGCACCACTGAAGAACTTCATTGCGTAATCGATAAAGGACATGATGATTAACCTCTCAATGAATGTGTGTCACTCTACCACATCCGATTAAAATTTAATCTGTTTATTTCCCCATATGCACGTCATCATGCGTCATCATGGTTCGACAATACCTCCAGTTTTTCATCCATAAAAACGTCCATACGTTGTGAGCGTAGCGTTGCGGTTAGAAACACAGTAGATGCGGGTTCATATCAATTATCAGATGGCCAGTGTGATGGCATAAGTGCTGGAGAAAGCACTTTCAGATACTATTAGCGACTAGCACAATGATGACTACAAAACGGCGGATTCTGTCTGGTTACACATTGGTGCGCATAATGTATATTATGTTAAATGCAATATCACAGACCGCACGTATTAGTGCCTGCTCCAGTCCCTTGTCTTGTCTCTCCCGGAACAACTTATTTTTGGGCAAGTCAGATAAACTCTGGATCAGTAATATTCAGTCTGATGGTTCGTAAACATCACCGTGGCCCCGTCTCTATAGTCATCATCATATGCGGTGATGATTGAACAAAGCCGGGCATTTCCATCGGGCTGGTAGCTACAACTCTGTTTTAACCAGACGGTTGTTCCCCTAACCTTCAACGATGATTCAAAATCGAGAAACTGCGGATTTCCTGCTGGATAAGAGATAATTTTGTCGGTGTGCTTTTGATAATCGCGAATGCGTACCGGAAACTGACCATAACGGTATTCGAACCTTTTACTCACATCGCTGGTTTCCCGGTTAGTCATTGTCTCCAGTAATCCACGTGAATTGTAACTCAGCAAGAATTTGCCACGGTCATTCTCTAGCTCGGTGATCTGACAATCCTGGTTGACCTTGCCAGTGATTTGCTGACCATTGCGTGAGGTCAGGTTGCCATTATTGTTTTCGATATGAAACTCATTTCCACTTATCTTATCGACCATATTTACGCGAGTGAAACAACCATTACGGTCATACCAGACATCGGTCATGGCCTGTAACTCCCCTGCACTGTTTCTGATCCATTGCAGGCTGTGCTTGACCTTCCCGCTGCTCGGATCGTGACTAAATAACAGTGCGGCATTAAGCACTGCGGGATTGAATAACACCGGCGATGCCGCATATGCATTTATCGTCAGACAAAAGAACGTAGGGAATAGAAATTTTAATTTCATTGTTATCTGCTATGGAGGCTTAAGAAAGTGTGTTCACTCGTGCGTTTGTGATGGTTTAAAACCATGATGAATGTAGAAGTTTTCAACTTCATTAACAAGGGGTATGTATAGCAAATGTTATACATACCCAGCCCGAGATCATTACCTCACTTGCGACAAAAAACAGATGGTGAGCGGCTGGTATAAAAATGCCATGTGCTGTTATTGAGTCTTAATATGCTGAAATAAAAGGGTTCTTTTGGCTTGAGATAAAAATTAGGTAGCGTTCTTTCCAGCAATGGATGAATCGTTGTGCTGCCTGTGCTTGATGCTACATTTTCAGATTCAAGGAAATAATCGTCCTCTCTGCGGATGAAGTTGAACCAGACATTCTGATTCACTGCCAATATCTCCCCGTTATTATCGGTGATTTTTCCGCGTAAAATAGCAACGCCACGGGCGCCATTAAAAACGTATCTCACAGAAATATCACCACGAATATCGGGATACTCCATCATTAATTCCCCGGAACAATCGAAATTTGAGCGCTGCCAGTTCTGGAGCACATCCACCCACCTTCGGTGCCACTGCCTGCAGTTGTCACTGCCATAAAATTCACCGGATTACCTGCCCGGTAAACGCGTACACCAACACCTCTGGCACGTCCGGCGGCACCGTATTGCGTATCAAGCAACCAGGTTACCGTTTTGCCTGTGATCAAATTAAAGTTCCAGGCGCTATTGACGCTGCTTTCCGGCGCGAGCAGTCCCATCGCCACATTACTCTTTCCCTTTGCTATGCCCGAAACCACCGTTGATTCACAGGCAAAATCAATCTGGAATGGCGCAGAGGAATATTCCCCTCGTTTGAGCTGGGCCACGGAAATAACCGGCAGATGTACCACCGGAGTAAAGTCCGTCACCTGGCACATTGCCGCACGTTTAATTGTTATGCCGTTATTGTAAAGGCTTATAACCGATGGCCAGTCATAGGCCCAGCCCGCCCAGTTGCTGTTACGGTGAGGCTGCCCTATTTTAATACCCCAGGACGCTGTTCCTGGCCCCCGAAACACCACGTAAGCGTTGGGATTCACATAGCTGTCATAAGTCGCGGATTGCTGCTGATTGTAGAAGTAACGAATATCCAGAGTTTTAATTAGCTCCGCGCTTATCGTCGAGAAGTTTTTAGCTTTAATCAGGAAATTACCATTGGTGTCGAGATCCAAATTTTCCAGTGGGCGTTGTTGCCAGCTGTCGGTAAAGATGCTGCCGGTTGCGTCATGGGTCAGGCGCAGAGCCACATTTTTCATCAATGTTAAATAAGCACCCGGTACATCCGTCGCTTCATGCCACCCGCCGTAGTAATCATCGCCGTTAGTTGACCAGGCTTCATACAGCTGTCCGCCGGTATCCGGGGTACAGCGGAAAAAGACCTGTTCCGGATCGTACCCTCCCCCCTTGTGCGCATAGGTCGTAAACGGGATACCACCGCTTGATGTCAGGATCGTACCTGCAGGCTGAAAACCTGAATTGCTGGTGATATCAACAGACTTACTCAGGCCCGGTAGCAGGCCGTTCCAGGCATCGTTTCCGCCGCCAGATCGCCAGTCATTGGCGATACCATCCGTCGCGGCACTCAGGCGGTACGATCCAAGAGCACTGTTACTTCCTGATTTGTACGGGTAAATGATAGGTTCGCATGCGGCCTGCACTCCAGAGGAAAGCAGAGCTAACAGCAGGATAAATAGTTTCATAACTGTCCTTTTTCCTTGCAGGCCTGAGTTAATGCAATCAGCGGTTCGGTGCGCTGTTGCTCGTTAAGTATCCATGGCAGCGAGCAATCACTGCCTTCGATTGTCAGTAGTCCCTGTTCACCTTCCACACGGGCATACACCTGATTTCCCTGAGCCACCATACCCACGATGCGTCCCCGATCATCGGTCACGGATGCTCCCACCGGGAGTGTCTCTTTGCCGTTCACAGTAATGAGTAGTGGGTAACCAGAAAGCGTCGCAAAACGCAGTTTTACTGCCGCTCCGGCCATTGGAGCGATACGACGCTGGCTCTCCTGTAGCTCAACATGGTTATCCATTTCGCTACTGTCGATAGTCACATTGTTATAGCGGTAAGGTGTTAACGACGGCACCAGTGCGTAACCGCCACGATTGACTATCGCTCCCTGTCCTCCACCGACTCGGGCACCTGCCGCTCCCGGCGCTTCCACCAAAGCAAAGGTGTCGCCCACCCACGGCCCTGCGACGACGCCATGGCGATGCACGACTACCGCACCACGTACGCCAGCAGTCCACTGCTGATAGTTCTGTGCCTGTGAAACACTGCCATTCAGCGTGCCGAATGCGGTATTTTTTTGTAGCGATCCGCTCCAGTCGGTCACAGCGCTGGACTCATCTTTAGCCTGCTGCCAGCCCGTGGACAGCGCGTAATTGACCGTCTCCGCGCTATCGAGTGCACCGGACAGTGACACCTGCGCATTGCGCCCGGCCTGCTGACCCTGACTTGCGGACAATGCCACCGTGTGCTCGCGCTCTCCAAAGCTGAGTGGCATCGAGAATGTGAACGTTGCGACATTCTCTTTTTGCGCCTGTGTGCTGTCCCCGTTACGCCACCAGGTGTTTTGCCGACTGAAGGAGACGCCAAGCGCCACGCGCCCGAGGGTGGTGTTATACCCGGCCTGCAACTGAGTGCTGTTCCCTCGGTCGTCGTAGTAGTCCATCATCGATCCGGAACACCACAGATTTCCGTAACCACCCAGCGTCTGGTTTATGGTGGCGGTAAACTGGTTACGCTGGCGTAGTGTGTCCGAACGCCATGCTGTATCGCCTTCGGTAACGCTTCGTTCGCCCAGTACATCCCCGTAATCACGATAGCCTTCCGTGGAATAGCGATAACCTGCCAGCGCTACGTGCGTGCCCGTCGGACTAAATGTTTTGCTCCAGTTGGTTTGCAGACGCCAGCCGCTCAGGGACTGAGATGCCATGTGCGCCCGCGATCCAGTAATATCGACGCCAAAAGCGCCCATAGTGGTCGCCAGCACGCCGCCCATCAGCAACGCCTGATAATCATCACCGATACGCAAGGCAGCGTTCGCAGTCAGTAAATTGCTCATTCCACGTTCCAACGTAAAATCGGCAAACGGAGCGTCGGCTGTGCCGTAATCTCGGGTTTTGCCTGCTACCAGACCGTAGCGCCAGACTCCGGGCCGCAGCGACAAAGGCACACTGGCGTATGGTACGGTGTAGCCACTTTTTTTGCCGTCTGCGCCGGTGATTTCAACTTCTAAATCTCCATCCCAGGCCGTATTTGGCAAGTCGTCGAGCACAAATGGTCCCTGCGGCACGCTGGTTTCATAAAGCGTGCGACCATTTTGTTTGACTGCTACACGTGAAGGCGTCGATGCCGTACCGCGGATTTCTGGCGCGTAGCCGCGCCGCGACTGAGGCCACATCCGTTGATCGGTTTCCAGTTTGATTCCGGTAAACGCCATGCTGCCAAGTAAATTGCCTGACGTGTAGCTTTCACCTGCGGTAAGTACGCTTTCCAGTTTTGCGATCGGGTGCTGTAACCAGGTTTGCAGCGCATCCCAGCGTTGAGTTTCTCGATAGTCATCGCGCCGCCAGTTAGCGGAGGACTGCTGGCGAAACTGCCAGCTGCCAATATTGAAGCCACTGCTCAGTCCCAGCCAGCCGTAATCACTTTGCTGCCCGCCGCTTTTGTTGTGATAGACGTGCAGGTTATAGTTGCTGAACAACACACTTTCGCCACTCTGCCACTGCGAAGGAGGTACATAATCCAGCGGTGTTCGTTTAAGAGCTGCCTGTGGAACGCTGAGATTCAAACGCAGCAGGCCCTGGTCGAAATTCCACAGCCCACCGCTAATACGCGTTTCCGGCTCAAGACAAGCATCTGGCAATGCTTCCATCGACGCCGTAACGCCCTGCTCATCCCAGAATTTAACGGGTAAACAAGGCGCAATACGTCCTTCGGTGTTCGGGTGAAACAGCACATCATCCCGGCCTATGTACTTTCCGTTCAGCCAGATATCCACACTGTAACGCCCGGCGGCAACGGCATCCTGATCGTTGAACTGTGCCAGTCCTTTCTCGTAACCACTTCCGAGCAGTAGTGCCTCGTCGAAAGTGTAAACGTTCGCCAGAACGGGCGTGACGCCGGAAAGAAGCAGCCAACACCAATGTGGATTAATAGCGGACATTATCCGGATTCTCCACCGTCACACGTCCACTTAACGTTGCGCCCTGATCGTTAATCCAGCGCATCTGCGCCTCACTCAAAAGCGACACTTTCGCAGGCCATGATACGGTCGTCCACGGGGCTACCGTTTCGCTCTGAATACGCTGCTTTTTACCCGCCCCGTTGACGTCAAGCGAGGAAAGCGCAAGGTAATAACCACTGTTATTACGCAAAAACAGTTTGCCGTCCTGTAGCCAGACACGGCTAGTCATTGCCATCTCCAGCGGTGAGCCCACCAGCCCTTTTGGTCTCATCAGCACTTTTACGCGGCTGCGTACCAGTACCATCAGTTGATTGTCTGCTTGAGCGCCCTTTTCCGTTGGCGGGATCTGAATGAAGTTAAACCACCACAACGTCTCTCTGTCCTGTACCACCGGTTTTCCAACATATCGCAGTCGCACGGTTTGCCCAGCCTGAGCCGCCAGTCGGAAGACTGGCGGCGTGGTGATAAAAGGAGCATTGGCGGTTTGTGGGACTGATTGAGGGTTACCATCATCCAGCCAGACCTGTACCACGCTGGGGAAATCATCGCGGTTGGTCAGCTGTACGCTGGCTTCCCGGCTGTCAACCGGATAGATAATCCGACTGCCTGTCATGACGACGCTTGCCTGTGTGCTGGCGCACATCAGTATTCCGGCCAAAACTATAGCCAATCCTTTCATCACCCAGAGCTCTCTTACAGGTAAGAGACTGCGTACTGTACGGTACCGATGACCGTACCAGCGCTCGCATTGCCATTTGGGCTGTAATACTGCACGGCATAGTCGTGTTCACCGGTAGTATTACCTGCTGCAACGGTGATCCCGTCAACGGGTGTTGAATTTCGCAGATCAATGACCGCTGTACCCAAACTGTCGGTCATCAATTGCAGCTCAACACCTTGCGCTGTACCGGTATTGGCGAGGTTACCGTGCTGGGTCATATTATTGGCAACGAATACCGTCTTGATATTCAGTGCGTCGGTATCAGCGGTACACCCGGTCACTCCCAGAGTGAATGCTGTCAGACCCGCTACAGAGTCTAGGCTTGTCAGCTCGCTTTTAGCTACAGTAGGCAGTAACACCACCGGGCGTGCGTTCACACCGTTAACGGTGACTTCGCAAGTTTGCTCGGTCACTTCACCTTTAAAAGTGATGGTATTAGCTGAATCAGCATGAGCCGCCGTCTGAGCAAGTAACAATGCAAGGCTACCGGCAACAAATATATGGCTGGCATGGGAGGTATTGATTTTCATATTGTCTATCCTTAAATAAAAATACACTGACATCCTGACCATGCATGCAATATCCCCTGCAATTGAAAACAGGATATTTATTTGCGGCAGTAAAGAGGTCAGTAAGGTCTTATGGCACCATAGGAGTAGCCCTACGATAATTGGTAGTTTAAGAATTATCTTGGCAAATAAAACCTTTATTTTCTCAAATAACATAAAGAACGATCTTAAATAAGATATGTAATCTTAAAATTCATTGTAACGTATTGATTTTGTTTATTTAATCATGAAATCCTATCTCAAATATAATTTTTTCTTAAGGTTGTGATAAGTATATTAAATGCGTAATCGTCATAGATTTATAATGAAATGGATTATCGCGGATAGAGTGTGACTCTAAAAAATGCCTGGCCCCACTTCACTACGAGCATATGAAGCAAATTGGAGTGGTGTATGATTTTATTGATATATTTAGAATGAGAACAATAAAAGTATTTATATTGGCTGGTAGAAAGCAAACGTCCCGCATTATGCGGGACGAAGGAAATATGCGTTATGAGCGCTTACGCGGCATCATCCGCAATAGCGTGTTATCCTTCCAGAAATAGTGATGCATCAGGGCTGCTGCTGCATGCAGGCCTATAACAAAATAGCCCAACTTTGCCAGCGTCACGTGCCAGGACTTCAGCATATCGACCATATCGAAGTTGGCTTCTGCCGCATGCGGCATGACAATGCCGAACGCTATCCACGGATTCCCCCGGTTGTACATCATCACCAGACCAATAACTGGCAATACGATAAACAGCAAATAGATAATCAAATGTCCAAGATGCGCCATTCCGGTCATCATCGGTTTAGGCTTTGGCACAATTGGCGGTGCCGGGTACTTAAGCCTGACCAACAAACGCGCCACCATCAGCACTAAGATCGTGATACCACAGGAAACATGCACCATGTTGAACCAGGGACGATAGCTGCGAGGCACAAATCCACGCAGTTCCATCGCACAGTAGGTCGCGATCACCAACAAAAAGACCAGCCAGTGGATACCAATCTGTAGGCCAGAATACTTATTCCCCATAACACTTCCTGAGTAAAAACAATGATGCGTCAACATAACCAGCTTTTGTTAAAAATTCATTAACTTTTGTTCGCTCATTTTCAATCAGTTACGCTTAACCGCAAAAACAGGCATTGCCCCTGGTGGCTGACTGGTCTATGCCTGGTAGGGAAAATATGTGGTACCGCTTCACCCTGACAGGAGAAAACCATGAGTAAAATTGGCATTAACGGTTTTGGTCGTATCGGTCGTCTGGTATTGCGTCGGCTACTGGAAGTCAAAAGCAGCGTTGACGTCGTTGCCATTAACGATCTGACCTCACCGAAAATTCTCGCCTACCTGCTAAAACACGACTCAAACTACGGTCCGTTCCCCTGGAGCGTCGACTTTACTGAAGATGCGCTTATTGTAGATGGCAAAAAAATCGCCGTTTACGCAGAAAAAGAGGCCAAAAATATTCCGTGGAAAACCACAGGTGCGGAAATTGTCATCGAGTGTACTGGTTTTTATACTTCAACGGAAAAAGCCAACGCCCACCTGGATGCAGGTGCCAGGAAAGTATTGATCTCCGCCCCTGCTGGTGACATGAAGACTATTGTCTTTAACGTCAATGACGACACTCTGGATGCTAACGATCAGATTATCTCGGTCGCATCCTGTACCACTAACTGTCTGGCGCCTATGGCGAAAGCATTACACGATAACTTCGGTATTCAGCTTGGTACTATGACCACCATCCACGCGTATACGGGAACACAGTCGCTGGTTGACGGTCCGCGAGGCAAAGATTTACGCGCTTCACGGGCGGCGGCAGAGAACATCATTCCGCATACCACCGGTGCGGCGAAAGCGATTGGTCTGGTTATTCCAGCATTGAGCGGAAAATTGAAAGGACACGCCCAGCGCGTTCCGGTGAAGACCGGTTCTGTTACGGAGCTGGTTTCGGTGTTGGGCAAAAAAGTGACCACCGAAGATGTCAATAATGCGCTGAAGAAGGCGACGCTGAATAATGAGTCGTTCGGCTACACCGATGAAGAGATTGTCTCATCAGATGTCATTGGATCACATTTCGGTTCGGTATTTGATGCCACACAAACGGAGATTACTGAAGTTGGCGATCTGCAACTGGTCAAAACCGTCGCCTGGTACGACAACGAATACGGTTTTGTGACCCAACTGGTTCGCACGCTGGAAAAACTCATCAAGCTTTAATACGTTAGCAGATGCCGGGTGGCACCCCTGCTCACCCGGCATCGATATCAGGACTGCAGATAAACAACCTGAGTTTGCAGATATTCGTTCAGGCCATGTTTGCCGTCTGCCCCGCCAATTCCGGATTTGCGCCAGCCGGCATGGAAGCCCTGCATCGCCTCGAAGTTTTCACGATTAATATACGTCTCACCAAATTTCAGGCCTTTAATTGCCTTCATTGCCGTATTCAGATTTTGCGTATAAATCGATGAGGTCAGTCCGTAGTCGCTGTCGTTGGCCATCGTAAGCGCCTCTTCCAGCGAATTAAATGACACCACAGGCAATACCGGACCAAATGTCTCTTCGTGCATAATTGCCATCTCCTGGCGCACATCCAGCAGTAAGGTCGGCGGATAATAATATCCCTTTCCTGCCTCTGCTTTGCCACCAAGCACCACGCGTGCACCTTCTTGAACCGCGTGTGCAACTTTTTGTTCCACACGCGCCAGCGCCGCGGCGTTAATCAGCGGTCCCATGGCAATATCATTGCGCTCAGCAGGATTACCGTACTGAACCGCTTTCATCGCCTCACCCAGACGATTGACAAACTGGTCATAAACACCTTTTTGCACGTACACACGTTCAGCGCAGTTGCACACCTGTCCGGTGTTAATTACCCGTGAGTCAACAATGGCTTTCACCGCCAGTTCGAGATCGGCATCATCCATCACGATAGCCGGCGCCTTCCCGCCCAGCTCCAGACAAACTTTGGTAATGTTTTTCGCCGCCGCCGCCATGATTTTCTCACCAGCAACCACACTGCCGGTCATGCTCACCATTGCCACTTTCGGGTTTCCGGCAAGCTCCTGACCTACCGTTTCGCCACGTCCAAGTACCAGGTTAAATACCCCGCGTGGCAGGCCGATGTCATCCACGATTTTAGCGAATGCGATCGCATTATTTGGCGTAAACTCACTCGGTTTAATCACAATGGTATTACCCGTCAGCAATGCGGGTGCCAGCTTGCGAGCAATAAGGAAAAATGGGAAGTTCCACGGTAGGATGCCAGTCGTCACGCCGAGCGCACGCTTAAACAGCAGGATGTTTTCACCCGGGCGGTCACTTTGCAGGATCTCGCCTTCATAACGGCGCGCCCACTCCGCCATGTAATCGATATAGTCTGCGGTGAAAGAGACCTCAACATCAGCCAGTTGTTGGATTTTTCCGCCTTCAGCCACAATCAAAGCACTGATTTCGCTGGCACGCTCCCGAATACCGGCAGAAATTTTGCGTAACCAGTTTGCGCGTTCAATGGCAGGTAGCGCTTCCCATTCCGGCTGAGCGCGATGTGCGGCATCAATCGCTTTACGTGCATCTTCGGCACGACCATCGGGAATTCGGGAGATAACCTCTTCGGTTGCTGGATTGATAACATCAATCCAGGCGTCGTCGTGCCAGGTCACAAACTGCCCATCGATATACATAGGATGTTGTACGGGTACTGACATGCGTTTCTCCTGTGATTGATTTGTTTTTAACAAGTAAAACTATTGTTAATTAATATCAATCATGCATGGCACATTGCCGCTGTAATATTGGTTCTGTGAACCGCTTCATAAAAGTGTCAGGGAAAGTGGTCACGAAGAGAAAATACGGGCGGGATTTATGCCCGTTTGCGTAAAAGTTCCCACAAACGGGCAGCGGATATCACAGAGATCGACTCTCCAGTAAGTCAATCATAGCGGCGTCGTTTTGTAGATGTTGCCACGCGTCCTCAATATTCTGCGGAATTTCAACATGCTCAATAAAATCACGACCACGGGGACCATAGCCGGTTTCATCATCGCGCAGACGAGGAAGTTCACCGATAATCAGTGAAAGATAGCGTTCGACCGACCAGAGACCATCAGTGGCCTGAGCAAATCCCACACCACTCTCCTGCTGAGTCAATTCAGGCACAAAACCTGGAAAACTTAACCAGCTTGGTGCATGTGGATCATCTCGCGTTACACGATGAAACGTTGCCATTGTGCGGCGTTGCATGGTTGGGTCCTGTACTACGATGACAGAACGAACGGTTTCTGTGGCCTGACGCAGTAACGCACAGCTAAATCTGGCGTTCTCACCACTGTTTGTGGACTGGTCTTCTACCCAGATTTTTTCCCCCGGAATTTGCCAGAACTGGTGGGCGATATCGGCAAGAATTGCCGCTTCCGCGCGTCCGGTAGTGCGAATGATGTTGTAGCGTGGGTGTTGAATAATAGCGTTATACAAAAAAGTCGTGGAGTGTCCGATACCACCGCTGATCAGCAAGGGAACCTGCTGTTCTTTCGCTATACGACAAGCCGCGTCGATGGTTGGGATCACCGCGTTTCCCGCCAGAATTACGCAATCCGACTGAACAGCGATTGTTTCACCGAAATCATTCTGCGCCAGCCATTGTCCCACGGTGTTTATTGCCTTGAGGGTGGTAGCGGAAAGTGTCGGAAACTGTCTCATATTCATGGCTCCTGATCTTTGTTCCTGTAGGCCGGAGAAGACGCGTCAGCGTCGTCATCCGGCACTGCTTTAGCCTGTAATCTGATCCATGGCCTGCAGGATTCGTTTATCTGAAATTGGGTACGGCGTGCCAAGCTGCTGAGCAAAGTAGCTGACGCGCAACTCTTCAATCATCCAGCGGATCTCTTTGACATCATCATCTTCACGGCGCGCAGGTGGCAGTTTATTGAACCACTGCTGCCAGGCCTGCTGCACGCTGTCCACTTTCAGCATCTGCGCACGATCGCGGTGCGGATCGATGGCCAGTTTTTCCAGTCGTTTCTCTATTGCTTGTAAATAGCGCAGCGTATCGCCAAGACGTTTGAAGCCATTACCGGTGACAAATCCGCGATATACCAGTCCGCCCATTTGCGCTTTGATATCCGAAAGCCCCAACGCCATGGTCATATCCACGCGTCCTTTAAGACGTTTGTTGATATTGAAGACTGCTGTCAGGATCTGTTCGACCTGTTTGGCAATCTCCACCACGGTATCGTTCAGTTCAGCCCGCACTTTCTCATGCAGTGCTGTAAAGCCCTCTTCCGTCCACACCGGCCCGCCGTTGGCATCTATCAGTTTATCCACACCGCAGGAGATACAGTCATCTATCAAATCCAGTACTTTGCCGTACGGGTTAAAATACAGGCCCAGTTTGGCTTTGTTTGGTAGCTTCTCGTGCAGGTATTTGATTGGCGATGGAATATTCAGCAGCAACAGACGGCGTAAACCGCACCACATCGCCTGCTGTTGTTCCAGTGGATTATCAAACAGCTTAATAGCAACACTGTCCCGCTCGTCCACCAACGCCGGCCACGCTTTCACTTTGTAATTGCCGCGTTTTTGCTCGTAGCTTTCCGGGAGTTGACCGAAGCTCCAGATATGCAGCCCGCTCTGTTCGATACCATCATCTGCCACTGCGGACAGCGTTTCCTGAACTTTACCTTTCAGCGTATCTTTCAACGCCTGAAGCGAGCGCCCTTCCTGCAGTTTCTTGTTTTTATCATCCACCACGCGGAAGGTGATTTTCAGATGATCGGGGACCTGATCCCAGTGCCAGTCGTCACGGTCGACGGTGACGCCGGTCATCCGGCGCAGTTCACGTTCCAGTGAGTCCAGCAGTGGCAGTTCGAGCGGCGTGATGCGTCCTAAAAAAGCTTCAGCGTAATTTGGTGCAGGAACAAAATTACGGCGCACTGGTTTTGGCAACGATTTAATCAGTGCAATCACTAATTCACGGCGCAGCCCAGGGATTTGCCATTCAAAACCGCTTTCATCCACCTGGTTCAGCAACGGTAGCGGGATATGTACGGTCACACCGTCGGCGTCAGCTCCAGGTTCGAACTGATAGCTTAATCGCAGTTTGAGATTACCCTGATGCCAGAAATTCGGGTAATCCAGCTTGCTGATTTTTTCCGCCCCCTCTTTGATGAGCATGCTCTTTTCAAAGTTGAGCAGATCTGGCGTTTCACGGCTGACCTTTTTCCACCAGCTATCAAAATGACGGGCAGAAACCACATCATGGCTGATACGCTGGTCATAAAATTCAAACAGCGTTTCGTCATCGACCAGGATATCGCGGCGGCGCGATTTGTGTTCTAACTCTTCCACTTCTGCACGCAGTTTCAGGTTGTCCCTAAAAAACGCATGGCGTGTCTGCCAGTCACCTTCCACCAGCGCGTGACGGATAAACAGTTCACGCGACAGCGCGGGATCGATCTGGCTGTAGTTCACCTTACGGGCAGCAACAATTGGTAGGCCGTAAACGGTGACTTTTTCTGTCGCCATGACCGCACCCTGCGCGCGCTCCCAGTGTGGTTCACTGTACGAACGTTTGATCAGATGTTGAGCAACGGGTTCCACCCATTCCGGATCGATACGTGCGGCAATGCGTCCCCACAATCTGCTGGTTTCCACCAGCTCCGCCACCATTGTCCACTTCGGCGGCTTTTTAAATAAACCGGATCCAGGGAAGATTGAAAAACGGGCGTTACGCGCGCCAGTAAACTCTTGTTTATCGGCATCTTTCATCCCGATATGCGACAGTAACCCAGTCAACAATGCAACGTGGATCTCACGGTATTCTGCTGGCTCACTATTGACCGGGATCCCCAGCTCTTTCACCACCTGACGCAATTGAGTGTAAATATCCTGCCACTCGCGCACTCGCAGATAGTTAAGGAAATCAACCTTACACTGGCGACGGAACTGATTTGATGACAGCGCTTTTTGCTGCTCACCGATATAATTCCACAGATTCACAAAAGCGAGGAAATCGGACTCTTTATCGTGAAAGCGACGGTGTTTTTCGTCAGATGCCTGCTGTTTGTCCATCGGACGCTCTCGCGGATCCTGAATGGACAGCGCCGAGGTAATGATCATTGCTTCTCGCACGCAACCATGCTTCTGCGCTTCCAGCACCATACGTGCCAGACGCGGATCTACCGGTAGTTGTGATAACTGACGGCCTAAAGGCGTTAACTTGTAAGCAGTTTGCTGTTCATCGGTAGTGATCGCCCCCAGTTCTTCCAGCAGACGCACGCCGTCCTGAATATTGCGTTTATCCGGCGCTTCGACAAACGGGAATGCTGCAATATCACCAAGCCCAAGCGCAGTCATTTGCAGAATAACGGACGCCAGGTTAGTACGCAGAATTTCCGGGTCGGTAAATTCCGGGCGCGACAGGAAATCGTCTTCGGAATAGAGACGAATACAGATCCCTTCTGATACGCGACCACAGCGCCCTTTACGCTGGTTAGCAGAGGCCTGCGACACGGGTTCAATCGGCAAACGCTGGACTTTAGTACGGTAGCTATAGCGACTGATACGTGCGGTACCGGGATCTATAACATATTTAATCCCCGGAACGGTCAGCGAGGTCTCTGCCACGTTGGTTGCCAACACAATGCGACGTCCACTGTGCGACTGAAAAACACGGTTCTGTTCACTGTTAGACAAACGTGCATACAGCGGTAGCACCTCAGTATGGCGTAAATCCAGCTTATTCAGCGCATCAGCGGTGTCGCGAATTTCGCGCTCTCCGCTCATGAAGATCAAAATGTCGCCCTGACTTTCGCGTCCCAGTTCATCCACGGCGTCAAAAATCGCCTGCAGTTGATCGCGTTCTGTGTCATCCGCATCTTCCACAATCGGGCGATAGCGTACTTCCACCGGATATGTACGACCCGAAACTTCAATAATGGGCGCATTGTTAAAATGGCGTGAGAAGCGTTCAGGATCGATAGTCGCAGAAGTGATGATAATTTTCAGATCCGGACGACGTGGCAGCAACTCTTTCAGATAACCGAGTAGAAAGTCGATATTCAGGCTGCGTTCATGAGCTTCATCGATAATGATGGTGTCGTACTGCATCAGCATGCGGTCCTGCTGGATTTCCGCCAGCAGAATACCGTCCGTCATCAGCTTGACCATGGTGTTATCACTGACATGATCGCTGAAACGAACTTTATAGCCGATACAACCACCGGGCTCCGTCTGCAGTTCTTCTGCAATACGGTTAGCCACGGTACGCGCCGCCAGACGACGCGGTTGGGTATGACCGATCAACCCTTTAATTCCGCGTCCCAGTTCCATACAGATTTTCGGCAACTGAGTGGTTTTACCGGAACCCGTCTCCCCAGCAACAATCACCACCTGATGGTCGCGAATGGCTTCCAGGATATCCTGTTTTTTCTGGCTGACAGGCAGGTTTTCCGGGTAAGTAATATCCGGCCGTGCCGCTTCACGCAGCACAACCTTACCTGCTGCCAGCTCAATCTCTTTCGCCATCTCCTGGTAAATGGCCTGTTGTGCATCAGGATTTTTAACCTTCTTCACACCATGCAGACGGCGGGAAAAACGCTGTTTGTCACGCAGCATCAGTGGATCCAGCTGTTGCTGCAACATGTTGAAGGTTAATTTCTGTTGTTCTGTCATAGCATTGGAGGGCAGTGCTCTGCCGGGTTAAATCTCTTTTAGATGATAGGTATAGAGTACCACATCGGTGCTTTTCGTGTGTTGTTCAATAATTTCGAACATAGGATTCGATATATTGCGCTATCACTACGGCAGGATTGTGAATAAAGTGTCAACAAGCAACGGGGCACATCCCCTTCAAACACATATAAGGAATCACCCATGAGCAAGGTATTAGTTCTTAAATCCAGTATTCTGGCAGGGTACTCTCAGTCTGGTCAGTTGTCTGATTATTTTGTTGAACAGTGGCGTGAAAAACACCCTGCTGACGAGATCACGGTTCGTGACCTGGCTGCAAATCCTGTTCCGGTACTGGATGGCGAACTGGTGGGTGCTCTGCGCCCGAGCGATGCGCCGTTGACTCCACGTCAACAAGAAGCGCTGGCGCTGTCTGATGAGTTGATTGCTGAACTGAAAGCGCATGACGTCATTGTGATCGCCGCCCCGATGTATAACTTCAACATCCCGACGCAGTTGAAAAACTACTTCGACCTGATTGCCCGCGCCGGGGTAACTTTCCGTTATACCGAGAAAGGACCTGAAGGTCTGGTAACAGGTAAACGTGCTATCGTTCTGAGCAGCCGTGGCGGTATCCATAAAGATACACCAACCGATCTGATCACTCCGTACCTGAATGTTTTCCTGGGCTTTATCGGCATCACCGACGTGAACGTTGTCTTCGCTGAAGGTATTGCCTACGGCCCGGAAGTGGCATCGAAAGCACAATCTGATGCAAAAGCGGCGATTGATAGCGTGGTTGCCGCCTGATAATTTCCCCTCTCACCGTCCGGTGGGAGGGTTTTTAACCGGCACTCAGAGCCTGACGGGATAGACTCCTATCTCTTTGTCTGCTTTCCGTGAATACGATTGATGTCACGCCAGATGAGTGAGTAATCCCTGCACTTTGCCAGATTCTCTTCCCAGCAATGGAGTAAAAACTGCTCCGGCTCCGCAACATCCCTGCTTAAATGTTTGAATACCCAACGATTCCAGACATACCACTTGAAAAGCCACATAAGTTAACTCCAGGACGCAACCGGTGATGAAATATATCAGCATCAGTACAGTTCCGTTTGGCAACTATTGCGCTGTGGATGAATAGCTCCGGTGAAAACTAAATCAGTAGCATCAGCCAGAAAGCCCACAGAATGGCAACCATGTAAAACGTCTGGCGACACTGTTTTAGTGCGCCTGACTGACGTTCGGCCAGTGTGAGCGTCTTTAACCTTTCACGCCGCCATATAACACCAAGAACCTCTCCGGCCAGCTCGTTGTTCTGCGCATTAATGAGCGAAAAATAGCGACCATCAAGCCACACTCTCCAGCAACCAAACCAGACGATAGCGCACAACAGCGCAACGATGGCGCGAGAGATACCTGATGGAGCCGTGAAGATGACCCACACCATCGGCGGGAGGGAAAAAAGCAGGATAAAACGCCAGCTTGCCAGAGTGTGCCCCAGCAAATCACGCTGAATACCGTCGCTTTGTGTTACGTTGTCACTTTCTGTTGCCATTGTTCCAGCATCTCCAGATGTTTATCTGTCAGTACCACCTGTGGACGACGCTGACGAATATGTGCTACCGCCTGCTCTACTGTCGCCTGATGACCATAATGCAAAAGCCACGCCGCGACGGTCATCGCACTGCGCGACAGTCCCAATGCACAGTGAACCAGTACAGTCCCCTGCTCCTGACGCAGTATCTCCAGTCGTTCCACAGCCTGTTGCAGGTCTGCTTTGTTGGGAATAACCAGATCCAACATCGGTACACAAGCATAGGCTCGTGACGCGGTGGCGCGTCCACGCGGAAACTCAAAGGTCATGTCCAGCACTGCGTTTTGCGCGGGGATCCGGCGTGGAAAGCTGCCGAGATAGACCCCCTCAGCAATACAGCTCACCGCTGGCAGGCGGCGGGTAAACCAGCGCATCGACAGCCACATCCCTACGCGCCAAGGAAGTAACAGCCAGTACACGGGTGGCGACAGCCGTCCCAGTTGATCTTTACCTGCGGCTGCTGCGCCAAATCCGCCATAGCCATACCCGACTATCAACAACGATAATGCTGGCCACAGTAGCCAGGGCGTTATCAGCGCTCCGGCGATAAAACATATGGCTGTCCCCAACAAATAACGACGCATCAGCTTCAAACGCACCGTATCCGGTTTTTGCCAGCGCCAGCGGCGTTGTTCCGGCACCATCCAGTCAATTAGCATTCCTGCCGCCAGTCCGGTAATGATATCGATAAAATGGTGCTGCCAGGTGGTCAGTACGGAAATGGCAATCAGCAAAAACCAGCCGTCGCACAGCCTGCGCCAACCACCAGAAAGGTAGCGACTGAAATGCCGCCACAGCAGCCAGCAGAGGATAATGTGCAACGATGGAGACTGGTTGTAGGGCAAGTCGAACTGCTCGAGCTGAGAAAATAACCACCCTGCTGCACCGCTAACCTCGGGGCGGGTAAAGCTAAACTGGAGCGGAAACAGCAAAAAACCGCCGCAGGCGATAACCGATGCCAGTACCAGACGTAGTACCAGCCTTCGTTGTTCGAAACGTGTAGTACAGACAAACAGCGATAACCCGTAGAACAGATCCAGGCTCCAGTAAGGAAGAATAGTCCACGGAATAAAGGGAATAGCGGACTCCCAGCTAAACACGACACTTCCGACGTTATGGTACTGAGCATCCTGCCAGGCGGTAAACTGATTAACCTTACCGTAAGTGAGGAAGAAAAAAGGAGCCAGTAGCAATAACCAGCCTATCGCCTGGACTATAACCTTACGACGTTCAGGTACCACGGCGCACCGCCATGGAAACGGTGAAAATTCCCCACTCATCAATCAACTGCGCGCACTTATCAAACCCCGCATCACGCACCAGCGCATCCATTTCACCCTGTGTGCGCACGCGCATCACCCATGCTTTGCCATCTTTATGGCTGGTGAGTGACCAGGCGATGGTTTTTAGCTGTGGATGCCAGGGCTGTCCGGTGTAAATCAGTACGCCACCCGGCGCTATTGCATCAGCCAGTCCGGCCAGAGAATTCTGTACCAGCGAATTTTCGGGGAAAAGCTCGTACAGGCCAGAGACGATCCCCAGCGTAGGTCGGGGTTCGAGAGACGCCAGCTGTTGGCGATTGAAGGCATCGCCTTGCTCGAAACGGGCGATGTCAGCCATTCCTCTGCTGGCGATCATTTCCCTTCCTTTATTCACATTCAGATCGCTGTAATCACGCAATAAGATCGCGTTCACCGCCGTTTCACCTTCGAGCGCATCAAGTACATAGCGCCCGTGTCCGGCAGCGATATCGACCACATTAACGGGTGTGCCCTGCTCTGCGAGCCGCGCAACAGCCTGACGAATCAGCATCTGCAAATGGATCTTACGCTGGCGTATCCCTTTCCAGCCGACGCTATTCAGGTAGTTCTTATCAATTAAACGCCCCAGCGCACTGCTGCCCTGAGGCTGGTTACGATAGACATAATCAAGCGTACTGCCCGAGTCAAAACCGGTTTCAAATCCAAGGCGAACACCTGTCGATTGTGTTCCCAGTAGTTTCATCCCGTAGCGCAAACCACGATAGGCAATATCATCGAGAGAATAAGGAGCCGGTCCCCCGTTTAACATCCGCCAGCTATCGGCCCCAGGACTCCAGCGATCCTCATTGCTGTAATCAAAACGCTGGGGTGGTTTCGCGTATAACGTATCAATAAAATTACGTATTTTGTCGAACGCCAGATGTCGGTCTTTCTCCCCCAGCGTATCGTGATAAAACCCCGGCAACACGTGCAGTTCCTTAAGTGGGTTCCGCAGACGCTGGTAAAAATCGATCTGTGGCTGACGATGCACAACAAAATCGTCCCCTGAAACCAGCAACTGCACCGGTAACGTAATGGCGGCGGCATCGCTGACTATTCGCTCTGCCGTCCTGTAGAGATCCAGCAGAATGTTCACCGCGATTGCCCGGGTGATTTGCGTATCCTGATTGAAGCTTGCCACGCGTTCGGGATCGTGCGTCAGATACTTCCCTTTAACGTAGGAGTTAACAAAAAACAGGCCACGCAGGCGATGCATTAACGCCAGCCCTGGGCGGGCAAATGGCACATACAATTTGACTTTAAACGCCGGAGACGCCAATACCAGTCCACGAATGTCTGGCGCATAGTCATGAACCCAGGTTGCGGCTAATACCGCGCCAACGCTTTGTGCTACCACCACCACATCTTCCATTGCGGCCTGACTGTCCGCAGCGGCAAAACGCACGAACTCTTCGACATCCTGCACCGAACGTGCCAGCGACGGGCTATAGCCACGCTGTCCCGGAGAGTGTCCGTGACCTCGTGCGTCCCAGGCATAGAATGCGGTATCCGGCATCGCCAGCTCATCAACGATGTGCTGCAGACGCCCGGAATGTTCGTGTCCACGGTGAAACAGAACAATTACTTTTGAAACAGGGCCTGCCGATAATCCCGGCCAGTGGCGATAAAACAACCCGGTGTTGTCACTGGTCAAAAACCATCGTTCGTCTGGCGCTCGCATGTCAGTCATGAGGAGGCTTTCCTGTCGTTTGTTGCTGTAGCTGCAAAAGCTGCTGTTTGAGATCATCCATGAAGACGCGTTTGTCGCTCTGAAAGCGCAACGTCTCACCAATATTGACGTCAATAAATAGCGGCAGAGGAATGCGATTCCCCTTCGCCATGATGTGCTCCGTACCGCGCAGCCAGACGGGAGTAATTGGGACTTCCGGCGCACGCTGACTCAGATGCCACAACCCTGATTTTAGCGGTGAAAGCTTTCCTGGTTCGCCACGCGTACCTTCTGGAAAAAGGATCAGGATCTTACCTTCACGTAATGCCTGTTCGCACTGTGCCAGCGGGTTAGCTTCACCGCCCTTACGTGAAATGGGAATAATGTTGAGAATATTGAGAGCGAACCAGGCCATCGCTTTATTACGCAAAAAATAATCAGCGGCGGCCACCGGATGAACAGATGCCTGGCGGCGGAGCGGAAATAGTGAAAGCAGCGCGAAAACATCCATATGGCTGTTGTGATTTGCTACCACGATAGCCGGGCCACGAGTTGGCAAGCGCTCCCGGTGTCTGACGCGCAGCCCAAGCCATAGCCAAATAACCGGCCAGACGATACACAATGTAAACAGCGTTCGCAGAAATGAGCTCATCATAAGTTAGTAGCAAAAATAGCGAATGAAATGGAAAAACACGGGGGCGGTGAAGATCAGGGAATCGAGCCTGTCGAGGATGCCGCCGTGACCGGGTAACAGCGTGCCGCTGTCTTTCACCCCGATATCCCGCTTAATAGCCGACATCACAACGTCCCCACAAAAACCAGTGACACCGATAATGCACCCCGCCAGCAGCGATAAAGGCACGCTTAGCGGCGTCATTAACGGACCCAGTAGAGCTGCCGCGAGCGTAGTGGTTGCTACACCACCGATCAGTCCCGCCAGGGTTTTATTAGGGCTGACTTTAGGCATCACTTTGATGCGGCCAATCGATTTTCCCCACAGGTACTGCGCAATGTCGTTGAATTCCGTTAAGCCCACGAGGAAAAGCACCAGCAGTGCTCCTGTTTGCATACCGTCAGCGGGCAGCACCAGCAGGAACGCAACGTGACTGAATGCAAACACGGTAGTCATCAGGCACCAGTGATGCTGTGAGGCAAAACGCAGAAATCCCTGGGTGTCGCCAGCAATCACCATCCGTACGGGTAAGAATAAAAAAGCATACACCGGGATAAACACCACAAACATGCCGTACCAGTTGATGCCTATCAGCCAGTAGTTAACAGGGATAGCAATAAACATCCACAACAGCGGCATGCGATCGGTATGGCGCGATGGTGCCAGTGTTAAAAATTCCTTTAACGCCATAAAGCTTACCAGCGCAAAAAAAGTCAACGCCAGCCAGTGGGGGCTTAAGATAGCCAGCGAAAACAGAATAATGATCACCCACCAGGTGCGAATACGCAGCGTCAGTTCCCGCCAGTCTTTACCTGGACGTAGCCATACAAGTAATCCGTTGATCAGTGTCGCAATAAGTAGCAGAGAAAAAATAACGGCAAGCGACTTTTCCAGCAGCATCATTCCACCACCTCATCGCGTAATGCACTCTTACAGCGGTTGATCACCGTCCATAACAGCAACAGCGTTGCAACACCCCAGACGTCGTTATTCCACTGTACAAGTTGAGGCCATAGCGTCAACGCCAGTCCCCATGCGCCGAACACCAGCGCTCTGTCGCTTTTGCCCAGCGGCCCGGCATAGCTGCGCACTCCATTGATAGTTTGTGCCAGCACGCCGCAAAATTCCGTCATCACTGCGCAGAACAGCATCATTATCACCAACAGTGCATTGCTGGCCGGGAGCAACATAAAGGGTAGATAAAGCGCAAGGTCGGAAAGAACATCCCCGGTCTCATTGAGAATGGCGCCCAGACGTGACTTTTGATTGCACTCACGTGCCAGCATCCCGTCCAGCGCATTGAGCGCCATCCGCACAAACAGCACGATCGGCAGGAGAGCAAATAATTCAGGTTGAGGGAAAAGAAACAGTACCGCTCCTGTCACAAAAGAAAGCGCCATCGCTGCAAGTGTGACGTGATTAGCAGTAACGTTTTTTTTGTATAGCCAGAACATTACCGGGCGTAAAAGCGCCTGAAAGGCAGGCTTTATCTGATAAAGCGTCATCATCACTCCTTGATAATTTGTCGGTTTGATTATAGTGGAGCAATGGATCATTGCCCGTCAAATACGCTTGTTGGTTAAAGTAAAACCGGATCCTCTGAACAGACGGGCGATTATTTTTTCAACCATTTACCGTTAATGCCCTGCACGTATTCGCCCGGTTTGGCACGAGCAACCAGTTTCTGTCCAGCCATCTTTGCCACTTCATCAACCGGGATGTTGTTATTTTCAGCAAGTTGCTGATAGCTGGCATTGCGAGCTTTATTCACTTCACTCACCAGCGTCTGGGTTTCAGCATCGGTTTTCAATGCCACGAGATAGCCGTTAAGCGTTTCGCCAACCCGCCCCTGAGTTCGGGCTTCACCCAGCGTTAATGCAAACGCGTTGGCACTCAGCAAACTCAAAATAAGAATGAATGCGTTAAGTGATCTTTTCATCTTCACCTCAGAACAAGTCACTGCGTGATTTCAGCAAACTCTCGACATCTTTATCGACTTTGATATGGATTTCATGCTCGATTTTGACGTTCATATTGATGGTGATGGGTTCTTTGGGGGCCGCCACTTCAATACGCGGAGTACACCCCGCCAGCAGAGATGACGCCAGAAGTCCCAGCATGGCAGCTATTGTTTTCATGGTTGTTCCTCACATTCCTTGCCTTCCGGGCAATGGGTTTCTGGCAGCGTTGCATTTTGCTCGAGCCATGCCTGTAAATTGTCGCCAAAACGCAAGCTGCGCCATAACGTAAATACGTTTTCTTCGTGGGTGTAATTCAAATTCACCGTTCCCACTTTGCCATCCACCCGACTATTGCCAGTGACGGTTGCCTGCATCGTTAATACACCCAGGTTATCCAGATTTATTTTCGTCCAGGAATGGGTTATTTCCATATAGCGCAGCCAGTTAATCGCCGCTCCAGCCGCCATGTTATCTTTAACGACGGCATCCGCAGTATCTTTGTCGATACGCAACGTCATTGGTCCAGGATTGGTAAGCCAGCCGTCTTTGATAATCCATTTTTCATTATTCAGCCACAGAGGCAACGCGCCGCTGACCGGTCCAGACATGGCAAACTGTTTGGGATTAACCGCGCTGATAAGTTCGCTGGAAGAGATATTTTGCACTCGGACTAAGGCCGGATCGTGCTGAGGCATACGCAATTGCTGCATGATGACTTTACCTCCTAACAACTCGGCGCTGACATTGCTGAGCAGTAAAGGATTATCTTCGCTCCAGGGATATCCTCCCTGCAGGTCGGCGGTAATATTTTTCGCTGTAACCTGATTCACGACTTCCGCAATACGTAGTGAAATCGGTCCGCGTGTGCCCAGTTGCCACGCTCCTTCACTAAAACGAAACGGCAGCACAAAATCGACACCATTGATCTGGTTATCGGGCATCCAGGCGCTACCGCCTTTTAATACCCCATGACCGCCCGCCTCAAAGCCCTGTTCCGGGGCGGCGGAGAAAGCAACCTGCGCATACAGTTCCCCTTCGCGCAGGTTCATTTTCCAGTCAGGAGGAACCAGCGGCTGGAAAACAGTGAGTGATTGTTTTGGCCACCAGGCCTGTCCACGCAGGCGGACACCATCCCAGCGCCCGTTTAACTGTACAGGACCAATTGCCCCTGCATGAAGCTGCCCTTTGAACTGGAATACCGTCGGATCGGTCCCATCAACACTGAATTTCAGGGTTGATGGTGGCAGAACGCTTCCGCCCGTAAAGGTGGTTTTTCCAGCATCCAGTGACAACGCGCCGCTGAATGTTGGTTTTGCCGGGTCCCGCACCCACACAATCGGTTGATCCATGATCAGACGTGGCGTTTCCACTTTCATCGTGCCGTATTGCAGTTGGTCGAACCCGGTAGAAAGGTCAAAAAGTTTGAGGGTGTTATCGTGCCATTCACCCTTGCCCGCCACGTCCCAGCGGGCGTGCATCGGCGTAAATCCCCCTGTACCCCAGTAACGCCACTGCCAGCGGCCAGCGTCAGGGAGGAAATCATTGGCCAGACCATCAAGATGCAGTTCAAATCCCCCCATCTTGTTTTCGTGGGCACGTAAAATGGCCTGCAATCGACCATCAACACCGCGCTGAGTGACCTTCACTCCCGCCAGTGGCCAGCGAATTTCGTCAATATCCAGAGAGTCAATAACGCGTCCGCGGGAACGCAGCAATGCCCCAGGTTCAAAAATCAGTTGCGGATCATTGAGGCTTCCACTGAGCCGTGCGGGTAGCACCGCATAAAAAATAAGATCGCCCTGTTTTGCTTCGCCGGTTAACTGTAATGGCATCTCGCTATTATCCATGGCGAGTTTGCCAGGGCCGATGGTCAGGACAGCGTTACCTTTACCTGCATCACCTTGTGTCAGTACATTTAATCGCCCGCTCACCACCGCGTTTTCCAGGCCAGCCTGCCAGTTTTCAACTTTCACACCCAGCCGACCGCTTAACGGAAATCCCTGATAAGGCCAGTTCCAGCGACCGTCGCTGATAGTCAGTTGCTGGCGGGTGATTTCCCACGGAAGATCGAGCAGAGGATCGGCATTGCCTCGTCCCATTACGATCAGTTGTCCACGATTTTCCTGCCATTCCAGCTCCGCATCCACCAGAGAGGGTTCCTGCGGCAGGCTGAGAGTGGCGACCACATGCCCGCTGATCGGCAGGCCGTCAGGAACCAGTGGCATCGTGAATTCACCCACCAGTTTCACCGGCGGCTGATCTTCAAATGCGGCAACATCAAGTTCATTGACCGTCAGGTTTTGACCGTGGAGATGCCCCTGAAATTTGACTTTGTCACCCTGGTAGCGAAGCTGTTGGCTGGTGGGCGTCAACGACAGTGACAGCTTGCCCTGCCACTCCTGCCACGGAGAAAGGATGAGTTTGTCGATATTAATCCAGGTATTGGGCAACATGGATTGCCACTCCGCCAGCGTTTTAGGTGCGGCGGGAGAAGGTTCCGTTTGCGGCAGTTTGGCCAGACAGGCTGAATCCAGTTCAATAGCCCCGACGTTCAGCAACCAGCGGCTGGGATGTGACAGATCCGCCTGCGTAATTTTCGCCAGCGGGCAGTCATCGACCAGATAACGGAGTTGTGGAATATGTAGCCCATGCCGGGTTAGCCGTGGGCTCTCATCCAGTGCGATGCGCGTACCGACGGGCAACCAAATGCCTGCCAGCGTCGGAACCCACAGGCCAAGCGTCATCAACAACGTCAGCGGCATGAGGATCAATAATAAGAGTAGTGCCAGAGCGGCTTTATATTTACCCTTCATGGGTAGTTAATGTCCTGATTTCGCGAAAATTTAAGCCGGTTTAGGCCAGTATTGTGGCATGTTTAGCTACATATGCCCACCTTAAGAATAGATGCTCCTTAAATATACGTAATATTTATAGAACTGGCATGAGTCAAAGAATTATTGACTAATCATATGCTTAATCATAAAACCGCATGGCGAGTATGACCATGTACCATCTGCGCCTGTCCCTTATTCCACTGCTCAATGTATCAATTGCTCATTGGTAAAAGTGTTGTGCTATCTATCTAACAGAAAACCAGGCAGCGATGGACGAGCAAAGTAAACAGAGCGCAGATTGTCAGGCACTGGGAAGATAAAAATTAGTCAGTTGTTGAAATTGACTAACATGCCCACACTAACAAGAGATGCTCTGGAATTATTCACTATATCTATGACTATCAATTATTTTTTGGATTTTGTAAAATAATTTGAATTGGATTAATGTGATTTTAAAATCACTGGAGAAAGTCTTATGAAACTCGCCATCTATAGTACAAAACAGTACGACAAGAAGTACCTGCAGCAGGTTAACGAGGCTTTTGGTTTTGAACTTGAATTCTTTGACTTTCTGCTTACGGAAAAGACGGCCAAAACAGCCCATGGCTGCGAAGCCGTATGTATCTTCGTTAACGACGATGGCAGCCGCCCGGTTCTGGAAGAATTGAAAAACCATGGTGTGAAGTACATCGCCCTGCGCTGCGCCGGATTTAACAACGTCGATCTGGATGCGGCCAAAGAGCTGGGTCTGCAGGTTGTGCGTGTGCCGGCGTATTCACCTGAAGCGGTCGCAGAACATGCGATCGGCATGATGATGACATTAAACCGCCGAATTCATCGTGCTTATCAGCGTACCCGTGATGCCAACTTTTCTCTTGAAGGGCTGACCGGCTTCACTATGTACGGCAAAACGGCTGGGGTGATCGGTACAGGTAAAATTGGTATTGCCGCACTGAGGATCCTGAAAGGCTTTGGTATGCGTCTGCTGGCCTTTGATCCATATCCAAGTGCCTCAGCCCTGGAATTAGGCGTTGAATATGTCGATCTCAAAACACTGTTTGCGGAGTCGGATGTCATTTCCCTGCACTGCCCGTTAACGCCGGAAAATTATCATCTGCTCAACCACGAAGCCTTTGAACAAATGAAGAATGGCGTGATGATTGTCAACACCAGTCGTGGTGCGCTGATCGACTCACAGGCGGCTATTGATGCTCTGAAAAACCAGAAAATTGGTTCTCTGGGTATGGATGTGTATGAAAATGAACGCGATCTCTTCTTTGAAGATAAATCTAACGATGTCATTCAGGATGATGTGTTCCGCCGCTTGTCTGCCTGCCACAACGTGCTGTTTACCGGGCATCAGGCGTTCCTGACGGCCGAAGCGTTGATCAGTATCTCTGAAACAACGTTGCAGAACCTGGCACAAATTTCCAAAGGCGAAACCTGCCCGAACGCCCTCTTCTGACCGCTTTGCTCCCCTGATAGCAGGGGAGCATTTTCAGATAACCCCTGATGATATATCCGGCGATATCATTATTATACTGATTGTATTCACATCACGAATGTAGAGAAATTCAATGAAGAAAGTTGTCACGTTGATTGCGCTTAGCATGCTTATGGCTGGCTGTGCGAGCAATGGAAAGGTTTCCGTCAATCGCGAACAGTTACAGCACCACCGTTTCGTTCTGGAAAGTGTGAATGGCAAACCGATAACCGTTGCAAAGAATCAACCCGAATTAAGTTTTGGCGAAAACATGACGGTGTCAGGCAAAATGTGTAACCAATTTACCGGTCAGGGCAAACTGTCCGACGGCGAACTGAAGGTGAAAAACCTGGCAATGACCCGCATGATGTGCGCCGATCCACAGCTGAACGCGCTCGATGGCATTGTCAGCAAGATGTTTGAGCAAGGCGCACAGGTCGATTTGACGGCTAACCAGCTAACACTGGCGACAGCCGAACAAACTCTGACGTATAAACTGGCTGATTTAATGTAGTCAATACGGAAACTCAGTAGTTTCCACAGCTTCCTGCGGCAAGCGACTGCTCACTACAGCGTTTGCCGTTGGGTAATGCACACATCCCGATGGCTGAACCATCCAGTTGACGGGCAACAGAAAGTGAACCACCAATCATAGCGCAGTTAGCTTCTCCGGAACTGGACATTGCTGCTCTCATACCTGGTGCGACGTGTGCGGCCGTTGCCTGCTGAACGGGTTCACTGCTGCAGGCCGATAATAATAACGCGGCACACCCTACCCAAAACGCTGCGCGCATTTCACTCCCCCTCTGAATATTAACCAAACGACACAGCCATAAATAATAGGCAGCAGAAACACTGACGTCGAGAGGCAAGATGCGCATTTATGCGTATCATTTACATTTTCTGCCAATTTTTTGGCTACTCCTTTGATCAAACCATTCATTCTCTTTATTCCAGGGACACAAAAGCGAAAATGTGTCCGGATGGCATTTGCTAAAATAGAAAGATAATTACAGGGCTCGCAACTGTTTCGCGAGTCCCCTTTTTGCGCAATGTAAGGGTGTCAGTATGATCACAATTGACGGTAATGGTGCGGTTGCTTCGGTCGCATTTCGTACCAGCGAGGTTATCGCCATCTACCCGATTACGCCCAGTTCGACGATGGCAGAACAGGCTGATGCCTGGGCCGGGAACGGGCTTAAAAATGTCTGGGGGGATACCCCACGCGTAGTGGAAATGCAGTCTGAAGGCGGTGCTATTGCAACTGTTCACGGTGCATTGCAGACCGGTGCGCTCTCTACGTCGTTTACCTCATCGCAAGGTCTGTTGCTGATGATCCCGACGTTGTACAAACTGGCCGGTCAGCTGACGCCATTTGTGCTGCACGTTGCTGCCCGCACCATTGCCACTCATGCACTGTCTATCTTTGGCGACCATTCGGACGTAATGGCCGTTCGGCAGACGGGCTGCGCCATGCTGTGCGCCAGCAGCGTACAGGAAGCTCAGGATTTTGCGCTGATTTCGCAAATTGCTACGCTGAAAAGCCGAGTTCCTTTTATTCATTTCTTTGATGGTTTCCGCACATCGCATGAAATCAATAAGATTGTACCGCTGGCCGATGACACGATCCTCGGACTGATGCCGCAGGCGGAGATTGATGCCCATCGTTCCCGTGCACTTAATCCGGAACATCCGGTTATTCGCGGAACATCGGCTAACCCGGATACCTATTTCCAGTCTCGTGAAGCCACTAACCCGTGGTACAACGCGGTCTATGATCACGTCGAGCAGGCGATGAACGATTTCGCCGCCGCGACGGGCCGCCAATACCAGCCGTTTGAATACTTTGGTCATCCACAGGCAGAACGCGTCATTATTTTGATGGGTTCTGCGATTGGAACCTGCGAAGAAGTCGTGGAAGAGTTACTTACTCGCGGCGAAAAAGTCGGCGTGCTCAAAGTGCGTCTGTTCCGCCCATTCTCTGCCAGACATTTACTGCAGGCCCTCCCAGAAACGGCACGCAGTGTCGCTGTACTGGATCGCACAAAAGAGCCTGGCGCACAGGCTGAACCGTTGTATCTGGATGTCATGACAGCGCTTGCCGAAGCGTTTAACTGCGGTGAGCGAGAAACGTTGCCGCGCGTTATTGGTGGTCGCTATGGTCTTTCTTCGAAAGAGTTTGGCCCGGATTGTGTAATGGCGGTGTTTAATGAGTTGAACAACGCTAAACCGAAACCACGCTTTACGGTCGGCATCTATGATGATGTAACGAATCTGTCGCTCCCTCTGCCGGAAAACACCCTCCCCGGTACCGCTAAACTCGAAGCCCTGTTTTATGGACTGGGCAGCGACGGCAGTGTGTCTGCCACCAAAAATAACATCAAAATTATCGGCAACTCTACGCCGTGGTATGCACAGGGTTACTTCGTCTACGACTCGAAAAAAGCGGGTGGTCTGACAGTTTCCCATTTACGCGTCAGCGAGCAACCTATTCGTTCAGCCTATCTGGTTTCGCAGGCAGATTTCGTTGGCTGCCATCAACTGCAGTTTATTGATAAGTATCAAATGGCGGAGCGACTGAAGCCTGGCGGTATTTTCCTGCTCAATACGCCATACAGTGTCGATGAAGTCTGGGCGCGCCTGCCGCAGGAAGTTCAGGCAGTACTTAATCAGAAGAAAGCACGTTTTTACGTGATTAATGCGGCTAAAATCGCTCGCGAGTGTGGCCTGGCGGCGCGAATCAACACCGTCATGCAAATGGCATTCTTCCATTTGACGCAAATTTTACCTGGCGACAGCGCACTGGCGGAACTGCAGGGCGCGATCGCGAAAAGCTACAGCAGCAAAGGTCAGGACCTGGTTGAACGTAACTGGCAGGCGCTGGCGCTGGCACGTGAATCCGTCGCCGAAGTGGCGTTGCAGCCGGTAGACCCTCACAGCGCCAATCGCCCTCCGGTTGTTTCTGATGCGGCCCCTGACTTTGTTAAAACCGTGACCGCCGCTATGCTCGCCGGTCTGGGAGATGCCCTGCCCGTATCAGCACTTCCGCCGGACGGCACCTGGCCGATGGGTACCACGCGCTGGGAAAAACGCAATATCGCCGAAGAGATCCCTATCTGGAAAGAAGAACTGTGCACCCAGTGCAACCACTGTGTTGCCGCCTGTCCGCACTCGGCAATCCGTGCCAAGGTGGTTTCGCCGGAAGCGCTGGAAAATGCCCCTGCCAGTCTGCATTCACTGGATGTAAAATCACGCGATATGCGCGGTCAGAAGTATGTACTGCAAGTCGCGCCAGAAGACTGTACCGGCTGTAATCTTTGCGTTGAAGTTTGCCCGGCAAAAGATCGTCAGAATCCGGAGATCAAGGCCATCAATATGATGTCCCGCCTTGAGCATGTTGAAGAAGAAAAAGTGAACTATGACTTCTTCCTCAATCTTCCTGAGATTGACCGCAGCAAGCTGGAACGTATCGATATTCGTACTTCTCAGTTGATTACCCCACTGTTTGAATATTCCGGAGCCTGTTCTGGCTGCGGTGAAACACCGTATATTAAATTGCTTACGCAGTTGTACGGCGATCGCATGCTGATCGCTAACGCGACCGGCTGTTCATCGATTTATGGCGGTAACCTGCCCTCAACGCCATATACCACCGATGCCAATGGTCGGGGACCGGCGTGGGCTAACTCACTGTTTGAAGATAATGCCGAATTTGGTCTGGGTTTCCGTTTAACGGTGGATCAGCATCGTGTGCGTGTAATGCGTTTACTGGAGCAGTTTGCTGATAAAATCCCGGCGGAGCTGAATGAGGCCCTGCACGCTGAAGCTACACCTGAGGTTCGTCGTGAACAGGTTGCAGCGTTGCGCCAGCATCTACAAGGTGTTGACGGTGCACAGCAATTGTTAACCGACGCCGACGCACTGGTTGAGAAATCAATCTGGCTGATTGGTGGTGATGGCTGGGCTTATGACATTGGCTTTGGCGGCCTGGATCACGTCTTAAGCCTGACCGAAAACGTTAATATCCTGGTGCTGGATACCCAGTGCTACTCCAATACGGGTGGGCAAGCGTCAAAAGCTACGCCTCTTGGTGCCGTCACCAAATTTGGCGAACATGGTAAGCGTAAAGCCCGTAAAGATCTCGGCGTAAGTATGATGATGTACGGTCATGTTTATGTCGCACAGATCTCTTTAGGCGCGCAGTTGAATCAAACGGTGAAAGCTATTCAGGAAGCTGAATCATACCCTGGCCCGTCGCTGATTATTGCGTATAGTCCTTGTGAAGAGCACGGTTACGATCTTGCGCTGAGCCACGATCAAATGCGTCAGCTCACAGCGACCGGATTCTGGCCACTGTACCGCTTTGATCCGCGTCGTGCTGATGAAGGGAAACTGCCGCTGGCTCTTGACTCTCGTCCTCCGTCAGACGCACTGGCTGAGACGCTGATGAATGAGCAGCGTTTCCGCCGTCTTAACGCTCAGCAGCCTGAAGTTGCTGAACAACTGTGGAAGGATGCTACGGCTGATTTACAAAAACGCTATGACTTCCTCGCGCAACTGGCAGGAAAAGCAGAAAAGAGCAGTACCGATTAAAACGTTTAGGTCAGTAGTAGCCTGAAGTCAAAAAAAAGCCCGAACAGTTGTTCGGGCTTGTCAATTTATTCGCTGGCTAATCAATATTTCTACTAATTCCCCAACGAAAAATAAAACGTGACAATAAAGGCATATAACCTGCGCAGAATATCCCAACAAAATTGACTTGTATAATTTTAATTTTATATATTTAACTTCAATACATTCACGATAATTATCATCATTTCTGTAGTATTATTTGCTTAAGGTTTTACTTAAGGCGTAACAATTCATATTTATCTCTTTACGGAACTTCTCCTTTAGCATGCTTTTACTCCCTATATGGGTAGTCACAGGTAAATAAAAAAACTAAAGGATTATTTCAATGAACAGAAAAGTATTGGCTCTCGTAATTCCTGCCCTGTTAGCTGCTGGCGCTGCTCACGCTGCTGAAGTTTATAATAAAGACGGCAATAAATTAGATCTCTACGGTAAAGTAGATGGTCTGCACTATTTCTCTGATGACGCTAACAATGATGGCGATCAGACTTATATGCGTCTGGGTTTCAAAGGTGAAACTCAGATCAACGACCAACTGGTTGGTTTCGGTCAGTGGGAATATCAGGTTAACGCTAACACGACTGAAAGCGACCATGGCAACAGCTTCACTCGTCTGGCATTTGCTGGTCTGAAATTTGGCGACTACGGTTCATTCGACTACGGTCGTAACTACGGCGTACTGTACGACGTAGAAGGCTGGACCGATATGCTGCCAGAATTCGGTGGCGACTCTTACACCAAAGCTGACAACTTCATGACCGGTCGTGCGAATGGCGTTGCAACCTACCGCAACACTGATTTCTTCGGTCTGGTAAACGGCCTGAACATGGCACTGCAGTACCAGGGCGCTAACGAAAACCAGTCCCCGGAGCAGGAAGGTACGGGTAATGGCGGCGACCGTAACATGAAGAACTCCAATGGTGACGGCTTCGGTATCTCCTCAACCTACGATCTGGGTATGGGCGTAAGCTTCGGTGCGGCATACACCTCTTCTGACCGTACGAATGAACAGGTTAATCACTCTACCGCTGGTGGCGACAAAGCTGACGCATGGACTGCTGGTCTGAAATATGATGCCAACAACATCTACCTGGCAACCATGTACTCTGAAACCCGTAACATGACTCCGTACGGTGACGCTGGCAACACCATCGCTAACAAAACTCAGAACTTTGAAGTCACTGCACAGTACCAGTTCGACTTTGGTCTGCGTCCGGCAGTTTCTTTCCTGATGTCTAAAGGTCAGGATCTGAACGCAACTGACGGTGACAAAGATCTGGTTAAATACGCTGACGTAGGCGCGACTTACTACTTCAATAAAAATATGTCCACCTACGTTGATTATAAAATCAACCTGCTGGACGAAGATGACAGCTTCTATGCAAACAACGGTATCACCACTGATGACGTTGTAGCACTGGGTCTGGTTTATCAGTTCTAAGTTTGTCAGCCCGCTGGAAACAGCGGGCCATTCTTTTTATGGTAATTCTGTTTTATCTGGATCAAAACATTATATCTGTTGCGTTAAAACGTTTCTTTGATAGATGATATATTGCATTAAGTGCTGTCGTAGAGGATGCCCGCAATGAATCATCACCCCGTCAAATCATCTCGTATTGCATCCGTCGGTTATGACGAATCCTCCTTCACGCTTGAAATTAGGTTTCACCATATGGGTACGCTGCAATATCAGCATGTCCCAGTCCGTGTTTTTCGCGATTTCCTGAAAGTAGTGTCTAAAGGCCGGTTTTACGATGGAGTAATAAAAGGCAAATTTCCTGAAATCAAAATAAAGTGATGCCAAAATGTGACCTCTGTCATTGTACATAAAGTGCCATTACGCGGTAAGCTTTAGATGGATACTTAAACAGGAGGTTTTATGAACAGAACGATTCTTGTACCCATCGATATTTCAGACTCAGAATTAACTCAACGCGTTATTGCCTATGTTGAAGCTGAGGCAAAAATTGACGATGCGCAGGTTCATTTTTTGACCGTCATTCCGTCATTGCCCTATTATGCTTCTCTGGGACTGGCCTACTCGGCAGAGTTACCGGCCATGGACGATCTGAAAGCCGAAGCAAAATCTCAACTGGAAGAGATTATCAAGAAGTTCAATATCCCGACTGACAGAGTACAGGTGCATGTTGCTGAAGGTGCACCAAAAGACAAAATTCTGGAGATAGCAAAAAAATTACCGGCAGATATGGTGATTATTGCCTCTCACCGCCCGGACATCACCACTTACCTGCTGGGTTCTAACGCTGCTGCCGTAGTACGTCATGCGGAGTGTTCGGTTCTGGTTGTTCGCTAAGCTGTTTGGCCCGCACATCGCTGCGGGCTTTTCATTTCTCACCCTTTTACCCCACGATTCCTGACCTAAATGTGCTGACATTTTTCCCGCTTATCCGTACCATACACGCCACAGTTTTTATATCAGACTTCTTTTTGCCGGACTATCCGGCGCGATGCATACGCTTCTGATGCCACACTATGAATTGAGCCTCTACTAAATGTCGCAAAATCAAGATTTTAGCAAGAAAGAACAATACAACCTGAACAAATTACAAAAGCGTCTGCGCCGTAACGTGGGCGAAGCTATTGCCGACTTCAATATGATAGAAGATGGCGATCGTATTATGGTTTGCCTTTCCGGTGGGAAAGACAGCTACACCATGCTGGAAATTCTGCGTAACTTACAGCAGAGCGCACCAATCAGTTTTTCTCTGGTTGCTGTTAACCTTGATCAGAAACAGCCTGGATTCCCGGAGCATGTTTTGCCGGAGTATCTGGAACAGCTTGGCGTTGAATATAAAATCGTCGAAGAGAATACCTACGGTATCGTCAAAGATAAAATTCCTGAAGGTAAAACCACCTGTTCTCTTTGCTCCCGCCTGCGCCGCGGTATCCTGTACCGCACTGCAACAGAATTAGGCGCCACGAAAATTGCGTTGGGGCACCATCGCGATGATATTCTGCAAACGCTGTTTTTGAACATGTTTTATGGCGGGAAAATGAAAGGCATGCCGCCGAAACTGATGAGCGATGATGGTAAGCACATCGTGATCCGCCCGTTAGCCTACTGCCGAGAAAAAGACATCGAGCGTTTCGCAGAAGCCAAGGGCTACCCGATTATTCCGTGTAACCTTTGCGGTTCACAGCCTAACCTGCAGCGCCAGGTGATCGCCGATATGCTGCGCGACTGGGACAAACGTTATCCAGGGCGTATTGAAACCATGTTTAGCGCGATGCAAAACGTTGTGCCTTCACACCTTAGCGATATCAATCTTTTCGATTTCAAAGGCATTAAACATGGTTCAGAAGTCGTGGACGGTGGCGACCTGGCTTTTGATCGTGAAGATATCCCGCTGCAACCCGCCGGCTGGCAGCCAGAAGAAGATGACAATCAGCTGGATGAGTTACGACTGAACGTTGTGGAAGTGAAGTAATTTACGACTCGTTTTATCAGGCCTACAAAGCGCGTGAGCGTCTGTAGGCCTTCAGGCTGTGCGCCATCAGGCGCTCCGGCACGACATTTATTTCAGTAGACGAACCCGGCAAGTTTTGCCTTTGATTTTACCGCCTTGCAATTGCTTCCATGCTTTATGCGCTACGGCCTGGCGAACGGCGACATAAACATGCGCCGGATGAACGGCAATCTTGCCTATATCAGCGCCATCCAGACCGATATCTCCGGTCAGTGCCCCTAAAACATCTCCTGGACGCATTTTTGCCTTTTTACCACCGTCAATACACAGCGTTGCCATTTCGGCTTCAAGCGGCACGATTGCGCTATTGCCTGGTGCAGGCAGCCAGTTCAGCTTCAGCTGTAACATTTCGGAAAGAATATTGGCACGTTGAGCCTCTTCCGGCGCACAGAAACTGATAGCCAGCCCGCTGTTACCGGCACGCGCCGTACGTCCGATACGGTGTACATGGACTTCCGGATCCCATGCCAGTTCGAAGTTAACTACCAGCTCAAGTGATTTAATATCGAGGCCTCGCGCAGCAACATCGGTTGCAACCAGTACGCGAGCGCTTCCGTTCGCAAAACGAACCAGAGTTTGATCACGATCGCGCTGTTCAAGATCGCCATGTAACGACAGCGCACTTTGTCCTGCCGCGTTCAGCGCATCGCAAACTGACTGACAATCTTTTTTGGTATTGCAAAAAACAACGCATGATGCCGGCTGATGCTGACTAAGCAATTTTTGCAGTAACGCAATTTTGCCGTGCGCAGAAGTTTCAAAAAATTGCTGTTCGATGGCGGGTAACGCATCAACTGTATCAATCTCGATCGTTAACGGATTTTGCTGCACCCTACCACTGATAGCGGCAATCGCTTCCGGCCAGGTTGCTGAAAACAACAGCGTCTGACGTGAAGGTGGTGCAAAGCGGATCACATCATCGATCGCATCGCTAAAGCCCATATCCAGCATACGATCGGCTTCATCCATGACCAGCGTATTCAGGGCATCCAGAGAGACTGTTCCCTTTTGCAGGTGGTCAAGTAAACGGCCTGGCGTAGCGACAATGATGTGCGGCGCATGTTGAAGTGAATCGCGCTGCGCACCAAAGGGTTGTCCACCGCACAAGGTTAAGATCTTGGTATTGGGCAGAAAACGCGCTAAACGACGAAGCTCACCAGCCACCTGGTCAGCGAGTTCCCGCGTCGGGCACAAGACCAGTGATTGCGTCTGGAAAAGAGAGGCATCAATATGCTGTAAAAGCCCAAGACCAAACGCGGCCGTTTTGCCACTGCCGGTTTTTGCCTGCACGCGAACATCTTTTCCGGCCAGGATCGCCGGCAGCGCAGCGGCCTGAACAGGCGTCATTTCAAGATAACCCAGCTCATTGAGATTCTCGAGTTGGGCGGCAGGCAAAACATTCAGGGTAGAAAAAGCGGTCACAATTTTATCTCGCGGTAAAAACTCACATTCAGCAGGCGCGTATCCTCGCAGATCTCCGCCTGTGATGCGACAATTTAATCGGTTCTTGATCCGGTGGTGGGTCCGGCATCGGTTGCGGACGGGGTATCGGATCGGGTACAGGGACCGGGTCGGTAGGTAACGACTCGGCGTTTGGGACTTGTAGCTGCAGTAATGCAATCAGGCAGGTCATATTATCCTCCAGTCAATCAGGCTGACTCTTTTAGGGTAGACGCTGATTTCCTGCAGGCAAAAAAAAGCCGACTAATCTAAGTCGGCGTCGTACGAATCAATTGTGCTATGCAGTAATTCAAAAAAGGAAGTAAGACAATATGGAGCGCAACGCCCATCGCTTGACGTTGCATTCACCTGCGAGAGAGATATTGCCCCGAATAGGTAGATGGTTTATTGACTTCGCTCAAAAGAATGGGCGTTTTCATCTGCGAAAGGCTCTAAAAAACGTTGTTGTTACAACCATTTACTACGATGCAACCATAAAGTAACACCACCAATCAGGACAACTAACAGAATACAAAACAACGAGAAGCCAAATTGCCAGCCTCCACCAGGAATGCCTCCGAGGTTAACGCCGAATAATCCGGTTAAAAATGTGCTGGGCAGAAAGACCATTGCCATCAATGACATGGTATAGGTTCTGCGAGCCAGCGATTCCTGCATAACCTGCGCAATTTCATCCGCCATAATGCCGGTTCGGGCGATACAAGCGTCTATCTCATCCAGACCTCTTCCCAGTCTGTCGGAAATATCCTGCATCCGGCGGCGCTGGTCGTCGGTCATCCACGGTAAACGGTCACTCGCTAAACGCGAGTAAACATCGCGTTGAGGAGCCATGTAGCGACGCATGACAATCAGTTGCTTACGCAGTAATGCCAGAAAGCCTCGTGGCGGGATTTGCTGATCAAGCAAATTGTCTTCCAGGTCGATGATTTTATCATGCAGTTGCTCGATAAATTCGCTGGCATGATCGGTCAAGGCATCGCACACATCGACCAACCAGCCTCCGCAATCATTCGGTCCCGTCCTTTCCTCTAGCTCGCTGACCACATCATCCAGCGCCAAAACTTTACGCTGGCGTGTAGAAACAATCAGACGCTCATCCATATACACACGCATCGCGACAAGCTGGTCTGGACGTTCATCGGTGCTGCCATTAATACAGCGCAACGTGATCAACGTGCCTTCGCCCATTCGGCTTACGCGCGGGCGCATGCTTTCTCCTGCCAGCGCATCACGCACATTGTTAGGAAGTAACGGCGTTGTCGCCAGCCATTGCGCGCTATCCGGATGGGTATAATTAAGATGCAACCAACAGGGATGCTGACTGTCGATAACATCGTTATCATCAAGCGGTTTCACCCCACCTTGGCCATCCAGCAGCCAGGCAAATACGGCATCCGGCACATTAACTTCAGATCCCCTAATGGCTTCCACAGCACCTCCACATACACTCAGCTTTTTCGTTAGTCTAGCCTTCAGAATATGTTAAGCAATATCTCATTGTCCCATTGTGCTGAAATGATTCAGAAAAATGTTCAGATAAAGTAAAAAGCGCCGACGATGTCAGCGCTTTTACAGCAGGATTAGAATGAATGACCATATCTATCCCGTAGACTTTTTCCTGTTACAACAGAACTGCTTCGGGATTGTGTGAGTGGATCAGCCACTGAGATAGTACTCAAGCGAAATTTATGTGTTCGGGACTGGAGGTCATCCACCTGACTTTTCAGAATACCTGAAGAGTCAGATAATTCATCGACCATGATGGCATTGCTTTGGGTCACATTTTCCAGTTCAGCCAGGGCCTGGGTTATCTTCGTGATCCCTTTTTCCTGCTCCTGCGTTGTCGTCAGTATTTCACCCATCAACTGGTTTAATTGGCCGGCACCATCGACAATGTCCTGCATATTTTTTTCTGCTTCGCGCACAACAGCTGCACCCTGCTGAACATTGTAATGTGTCTCATCAATTAGCCGTTTAATATTTTTTGCCGCCTCTGCGCTACGATGTGCAAGTATTCTCACTTCACCTGCAACCACGGAAAATCCTTTACCATGCTCACCTGCCCTTGCTGCCTCCACTGCGGCATTCAGTGCCAGGATGTTCGTCTGAAATGCAATGCCATCTATCAGCGTAATAATTTCCGTCATCTGTTCCGCACATTCAGTAATAGAGCGCATATTTGACGCTACCTGCACCATTAATTCGCCGCCCTGACGCGCGGATTGCGTCGCGATATTAGCCTGAGCGCTGGCCATCTGCGTGTTATCCGCATTATTTCGTGTGCTGACTGCGATTTCATCCATGTTTGCGGTTGTTTGCATTAATGCCCCTGATTGCTGTTCCGTTTTAACTGACAGCTCAGCACTGCGCTCGGCGAGTTGTTCTGAGAGCGTCATCGCAGTTCTTGAGGACGTTCTTATCTCACTGACTAAGGATGAAATATTGTTCGACAAGCTATTAATACCGGGAATGAGCCGACCCGCACAGTTATTTCCGAATTCTGGAATGCTGATTGCCAGATTCCCAGATGTAACCTCTTCGATACTCCTTTTTACGGTATTGATCGGCACCACCAGGTATTTTGTCATGTACCACCACAGACATAATATAGAAATAGCATTTACAATATTAGCGTAAATAATTACATCCAGTCTGGCAGATAATATGAATTCAACGACATTGACGATAACAAGAGTGAACACCAGAAATAAAATAATAAACGTCCTGACACTGATGTTATTTAACATATGATCCTGCTTATCAAGGAATAATGCGGGTATTATTTTTATAGCATCTGCGATGTAGATTGCCATTACTCCATAACGAAACCTGAACATTCAATTAGAGCATGCCGCATTTTCACTTAAGTCACAGTATTACGCCATCAGTTTATGCTAGCTTGGTATTTTATCCTGATAACGATGAAAATCTGGCGGGCTGTCGATGTTTTGTAATGCCAGCCGGGTTAAGCCCTCCCTTCTAAACCTATAAATTTAATTAATGCTTATATAAGTAAACTATGGGTATTGGCTTGCTATGCATGCTTCAACTAATACTGCGGGTAAAAAAATAAGAGCGCTCCTGGTTTTACCAGGTTAACTGGACAAAACCTGCTAAATTTATCATCACGGCTTTTTTTCGATGGGTAGTATGATGTTGCACGTTTCGTGGGACCCTGTATTGATTGGGATTTCCTTTGTTGTCGCTTTTATCGCCTCTTTTATTGCTCTCGATAGTGCGGGCAAAGTTGCTATATCCAGTCGACGAGAATCTACCTTCTGGCGACTATCTGGTGGAGCAACGTTGGGCATGGGGATCTGGTCAATGCACTTTATCGGCATGCTGGCCATGAAAATGAACATGCCCATAAACTATCACGTTCCCCTCACCGCCTTTTCTTTCTTTATCGCGCTTGCCAGCGCAACCCTCGCTATTAATATTGCGATCTCTGGCAAGACGTTATCGATAAAACGGCTTGCCATCGCGACAAGCGTATTGAGCACCGGCGTGGTGACTATGCATTACGTCGGCATGGCCGCCATTATCGAGCATGCCGCCATTACATGGGATTACTCGCTTATACTGCTCTCGGTAATCATTGCTGTTGGCGCATCGGGAGTCGGTTTATGGCTTGCTTTTCATTTACGACAAAATACCCGACGCGTATTGATTAACCGACTTATTGCCGCGCTGATTATGGCGCTGGCAATCGCCTCCATGCATTATACCGGGATGGGGGCGGCGACCTTCACGCACGCAGGGCACGGTCAGAACGACGGGATCGGTACGCTTGAATTGTCCATCTGGGTGTCAGCCATTACTCTGGTAATTCTGGGTATTATGCTGGTTATCTCGATGGTGGACTCTCAACTGCGTACATCCCGGTTGGCTGACAATCTGCATCAGCTAAACTGCCAGCTTGAGCATCAGGTACACTTCGATTCTTTGACCGGCCTGGCTAATCGTGCGCAATTCGACGCCTGTTTGCAGGCCTGCCTGCGGCATTCCAAACTCCATCAACAACGCTTTGCGCTGGTCTTTATCGACCTCGATCGGTTCAAAGTCGTCAATGATACCTGGGGGCATCACATTGGCGATCAGCTACTGATTGCCAGTACTCAACGGATCTATACATGCCTTGATGACACCATGACACTCGCAAGACTGGGGGGCGATGAGTTTATTCTTCTGGTGCCCGACAGTAACAAAGATGCTATCTCCGCCCTGCTTACCCGAATTGCCAGTGTCATTAAAGAACCTTTTACACTGTTCGGACGCACTATCAGGGTCTCATTAAGTGCAGGAAGCAGTATTTATCCTGAGCACGGTTCAACGCTGCATGAGCTCAAAGTGAAGGCAGACATGGCGATGTACCATGTCAAACAGGCTGGCAGAAACGGCTGGGCGCTTTATTCACCGGAAATGGAGACTATTGCCGCTACGCCTCCCACCTTTTTACAGGAACTGTCGCAAGCGCTTGAGCGGAATCAATTTGAGTTGTGGTATCAGCCGAAATATACCGCAGGCGATCATTCGCTGGCAGGTTTTGAAGCGTTACTGCGTTGGCATCACCCTGAGCGCGGTGTGCTGTTGCCTGCTGAGTTTCTGCCTGCACTTGAGGAAACAGGTCTGATACTTCCTGTTGGTACCTGGGTTCTCCAGCAGGCCTGCTTCCAGTTGCATCAGTGGAAATCTCAGGGTCATGGAGAGTGGACTCTCGCGGTGAATCTCTCACCCGCGCAGTTTGAACAACATGATATCGTCGATATTGTCTGCAATGCCCTGGCACAATATCAACTTTCACCTGCGCAATTAACACTGGAACTCACTGAGAGTACCGCGCTTAAAAATCTCAAACGCAGTGTGGAAGTATTGAATGCCTTTTCTGCTCTTGGGATCATCGTTTCTATTGATGATTTCGGCACTGGTTATTCAAATATATTGATGTTGAAATCTCTCCCGGCCCGGGAATTAAAAATCGACAGAATATTTGTTAAAGATATTAGCGAAAACAACAAGAACACAAAAATCGTGTCTACTATTATTGACATAGCCCAATCCATGAATATGTGCGTTGTTGCTGAGGGAATAGAGACTCCGGAACAGGAAGCGTTGCTAACCCAAATGGGGTGCGGAGTATTACAAGGTTTCCTGTTTGCTAAACCGCTGCCAGCGCACAGAATCCATGAGTTGCTGCAAACAGAAAGTACCGTTAAAACTAAACCAGTCTTACAGCCATTATCTCACCGTCAATCAATAACATTGTGAGCATGAACAATAAGAATTAGAGCCTGGCCCAGTAGGCGTACATTATTGCAGCCAATTTAGAACTCTGTCGGGGCCAAAATGGCAAATAAAATAACCTAATGGGACAGGCTCTTATTCGCCCTTAAACCGGCAACACAGCATATAAAGATAACGGGATTATCGATGAGCACAACTGAACTGCATTCACTGGATTTATTAACCATTCCGGTCTGGATCGTTTTGCCCCACACCGAAGAGCTGGTGTTCGCCAATGCCGTTGCGCGGGAAATAATGCCTGAGCCGAACTTTTCCCGACTCAGGAGGGGAATATTCTCGACCCATGCCCAGGCGGATTTGCCGATGTATCTCGGTGATTTGAGAAATCATCACGACATTGTAGAAATTATCACCGTTTATAGGGATGGCGCGGAAATAGCACTGTCCTGCCGCCTGTCTATAAGAACTCTCGCCAACGTTGGTGATGTTATCCTTTTTGAAGGTATTGAGACCCCCAGCGCACAGGGGCTGAAAGCCAGTCGTTCCGCTACCTATCAGCGTAAGAAACAAGGGTTTTACGCGCGTTTTTTTCTGACAAACTCAGCGCCGATGTTGCTCATCGACCCCTCACGCGATGGGCTTATTGTCGATGCGAATTTGAGCGCGCTAACTTTCTATGGCTACAGCCATGACGTGATGTGCCAGAAACACACCTGGGAAATAAATATGCTGGGCCGCCATATACTACCGGTAATGCACAAAATAGCGCATTTGCCTGGTGGCCATAAGCCCTTACATTTTGTTCATAAACTTGCTGATGGCAGCACCCGTCACGTACAAACCTACGCCGGTCCCATTGAGATTTACGGCAACAAACTCATGTTGTGCATCATTCATGATATTACTGAACAAAAGCGCCTGGAACAGGAGCTGGAACGGGCAGCCCTTCATGACGCATTAACCGGGTTACTTAACCGCAGACATTTTTATCAAATTACCGAGCCCGAACAGACACACGCTATATCATTAACTCAGGATTACAGCCTGCTGCTGATCGACACCGATCGGTTTAAGAGCATTAACGATCTCTTCGGTCATTTAAAAGGAGATGAAGTGCTTTGCGCTCTGGCTCGCACGCTGGAATCTTGCGCGAGAAAAGACGATTTGATTTTTCGCTGGGGTGGTGAAGAGTTTGTCTTGCTGCTGCCTCGTACGTCTCTGGATGTCGCCATTAATCTTGCTGAGGTGATACGCGCGACGGTAGCCAGGGTCACTCTTCCTGGTCTGCCCCGCTTTACCGTGAGTATCGGCGTGGCACGTCACGAAGCTAACGAAAGCATTGATGAGTTATTCAAGCGCGTGGACGACGCGCTATATAAAGCCAAGAATGAAGGCAGGAACAGAGTGCTGGCAGCCTGAGGTTGAATCAGTTAGCGGCAACGTTTCGCGTGACGTTCCCAGTTATCCTGTTTTGCCTGCGCCGTTTTACGTAACGCAACATAGCACGCTCCACTGCCACCATGATGCGGCAGTGCGGTGCAATAGGCCTGCACATCTTCAAACTCCGTCAGCCAGCGCGCCACGTAGCTGCGTACAATATTGGCATGGGAATTATCGTCACGTCCCTTGCCATGAATAACCAGTACGTTACGCAAACCATCCTGTTGTGCCTGAAGAATAAAGCTAAATAGCATCTGACGGCATTTTTCGATGGGCTGACGCAGAAGGTTGAGGCTCGCCTGCTGAGGATATTTTCCGGTACGCAACTTGTCGATAACGCCATGCTGCAAACCTTCGCGACGAAACTCCAGTGGTACGCTTAGAGGTACGATATCGAGGAAGCCTGTCGAGAGGTAATTATCTAATTGCAGTGTATCGATACGTGCCGGAGTACGCAGGTTACGTACAGGTTGCCAGTGAACATCAGCGCAGCCTTTCAGAGGTTCAACATCCCCCATTGCCTCAAGAAACAGCGATGCATCATCAAGGTTCATGTTTCATCCTCCAGCGTTTTTGCGACGGCCATTATCATAACCGCGCAGTATTACACGGACAACGGTTTACGGTAATTTCCAATAATTCGCATAGATAACGAGGAGTTCAATAGTGGATCTAAGGGGGTATAGCTGTGTATATCAATGGCGTGATATTGTGTGATCCCGCTGAATTGCCGCGCCTGTAATGAGAGAAACGGATGCTGAATTTACTTGAAGACACTATCGCAACGCCACTGGGGCCACTGTGGGTTATTTGTGACGAGCAGTTTCGCCTGCGCGCCGTGGAATGGGACCAGCACCGTGATCGCATGGAACAACTACTGGATATTCATTATCGTACTGAGGGTTATCGGCGTAGTGCCGTCAAAAATCCCGGCGGGTTGAGCGACAAGCTGTCAGACTATTTTGCAGGAAACCTTAGCATCATTGACTCGCTTGAAACCGCGACCGCGGGAACACCTTTCCAGCGGGAAGTATGGCAAGCACTACGCACAATCCCGTGCGGACAGGTGATGCATTATGGACAACTGGCAGAGAAGTTGGGGCGTCCTGGCGCAGCCAGAGCCGTTGGTGCCGCGAATGGTTCTAATCCGGTGAGTATCGTTGTCCCCTGCCATCGCGTTATTGGACGTAACGGCACAATGACAGGATATGCTGGTGGTGTGCAGCGAAAAGAGTGGTTGTTGCGCCACGAAGGCTATTTGCTTCTCTAGGATCCAGGCAATAAATGCCTTATTCATCACACTTCCACATATAACACCCTCAAATAAAATGCGGTTAATCAGATAGATACAAACATTCAACCAGCTTATGCCTGAATTATTCTCTATTGGGAGTAGCTCAGGCTTACGTGCTCACCAAAAAGATGTTAAAATTGACAAATATCAATTACGGCTTGAGCAGACCTATGATCCCGGAAAAGCGAATTATACGGCGCATTCAGTCTGGCGGTTGTGCTATCCATTGCCAGGATTGCAGCATCAGCCAGCTTTGCATCCCGTTCACACTTAACGAGCATGAGCTTGACCAGCTCGACAACATCATCGAGCGCAAAAAGCCTATCCAAAAAGGACAGACGCTTTTTAAAGCAGGTGATGAGCTTAAATCACTCTATGCGATCCGCTCCGGTACGATAAAAAGTTATACCATTACCGAACAGGGCGATGAGCAAATTACCGGCTTTCATCTGGCTGGCGACCTGGTTGGTTTCGATGCCATTGGCAGCGGCCATCACCCAAGTTTTGCCCAGGCGCTTGAAACCTCAATGGTATGCGAAATTCCGTTCGAAACTCTGGACGATCTGTCCGGTAAGATGCCTAACCTGCGTCAGCAGATGATGCGTCTGATGAGCGGCGAGATCAAAGGCGATCAGGACATGATCCTGTTGTTGTCAAAGAAAAATGCGGAAGAGCGTTTGGCGGCCTTTATCTACAATCTGTCCCGTCGTTTCGCACAACGTGGCTTCTCACCTCGCGAATTCCGTCTGACAATGACTCGTGGCGATATTGGTAATTACCTTGGATTGACGGTCGAAACTATCAGTCGTCTGTTGGGTCGATTCCAGAAAAGTGGCATGTTGGCGGTAAAAGGCAAATATATCACTATCGAGAACAGCGATGCGCTGGCGGTCCTTGCCGGCCACACACGAAACGTTGCTTAATCTTTCAGGTTAACCTTCTGTCAAATCGTTAAATTTCCCGATTTATTGATTTGGCAGGAGGTTCTCTCCTTTTTCACATAATCCCTTCCCTTTTAAAAAAAACCTTCAACAGCACAGACGTTTATTACAGTCTGCTGTTTCATTTTTTATTTTCTTTTTAAGCCCGATTCAGTGTAAAAATAATTTGACATTAATTGAAATGTAAAGAAATGAAAATTTAATCTTATTCATAATAAAGTATGAGTGAAGTCGGTCCAGGAAAATCCATAGTTATGATCATAACAAAAATGTAATGTGAGATAAAAACCCCAACAAATTTAAACATTGCAAGACATCGTCTTCTTCACCCCCTGTGCCTTGAATATGCCTGCAGATTCAATGGTTCAGGGCTGCCTGCAACTCGCTGAAACTGAATTCATAAGTGAGGTGAATGTATTATTGCGACCGGTATAAAGCTCAGGAGAATACCTCTAATTACGTAGTTAATATTTTTAGTCATTAAATAAATGGACTTAAAAGACGTAATAACAATTAAGCATCAAATACGACTCATTCTCATGTCAATTTGTAAACAGAAGAATTGAGTGATGATAGCTAAATTAAGGTAAAGATAGGGGTAATTATTATGGCCTCACAATATGACTTTACTGTCACACTGCACGATCTCGCTTTTATTCTCAAGCAGATCAAAATATCAGAAGCCGCAACTAACCCTGACGGCACCATCAATGGTGATGAACTTCGTGAGTTAGTCTCCAGCCCATTGTTACCGTATGGGCTACGCACTGTTGATGGTTCATGGAATAACCTACTGCCGGGTCAGGAGCTATACGGTTCAGCCGATCAGACTATGCCGCGGTTAACAGCACTGAACTGGCAGGACGCAGATCAAATGACCAGTTACACCCAAATCGGTGGGACGGTTATTGATGCTGACCCTCGGGTTATCAGTAATTTAATATCTGACCAAACGGCATCTAACCCGGCTGCGTTGGAAGTTTACAACTCATTAAAAAATGCTCCCGGAGGAGGAACCACTTCGGAAAATGGCAGTTTGTCCATTCCAAACCAGTCTCCAGATATTGGTCTCTCCCCTGCTTTTAATGGCTGGATGACCTTTTTTGGTCAGTTTTTTGACCATGGGCTGGACTTAATACCAAAAGGGGGAAATGGCATTGTCTTCATTCCGTTGCAACCCGACGATCCTTTATACGTAAAAGGATCGCCGACAAATTTCATGGTATTAACTCGGGCACAAGTTGATGAAAACCATGAAACTGTAAACCTCACCACTCCATTCATTGATCAAAACCAAACCTATACCTCCCACCCTTCGCATCAGATTTTTATCCGTGAGTACGTATTAATCGACGGTAAACCGGAACCTACTGGTAATTTATTAGGCGGAGTTAATGGCGGACTGGCAACCTGGGCTGATGTTAAAAACCAGGCCGAAAGTTTGCTGGGAATTAAACTCACCGATCAAGATGTTTTTAATGTTCCACTTCTGGCGACTGACCGCTACGGTAATTTGATTTTAAGTGAAAATGGTAAAGTACAGATTGTTACCACTGGCGGGTTAGTCGAAGCTAACGGTGGTCTATTACCGGATGGAACGCTCCGAACCGGGCATGCTTTTCTCGATGATATTGCACATACTGCCGCGCCAAAATCAGGTCTTGTGGCTGATAGTGATAATGCCATTGGAGGTGAACAACCTGCCGGCACCTATGATAACGAACTGCTCGACCGCCACTTTATCACCGGAGACGGACGTGGTAACGAGAACATTGGTTTAACCGCTGTACACGCAGTATTTCACAGCGAACATAACCGCCTGGTTGAACAATATAAAACTACCCTGCTGGAAACGGGTGATATTGATCTTATTAACCAGTGGCTGATGCCGTCACACCAAATTACTGAGCTACCGGCAGATACCAGTACCCTGGTATGGAATGGTGAGTATCTATTCCAGGCGGGGCGCTTCTCCACGGAAATGCAGTATCAGCACCTCGTTTTTGAGGAGTTCGCGCGTACCGTACAACCCGCTGTCGATCCGTTTGTCTTCTCTAATACGGCGGATATTAATCCACTGATTTTTGCTGAGTTTGCGCATGTGGTTTACCGTTTTGGACATTCGATGCTCACAGAAACCGTGGCCCGTACCGACATCGATATGCAAAGCGGGGATATCGGCCTGATTGCCGCGTTCCTAAACCCGGTTGCGTTTAATGAAATTAACGGTGTCACCGTTACTGACGATCAGGCGATCGGCGCAATTGTGCGTGGCATGACGCGGCAGGTTGGCAACGAAATTGATGAGTTCATTACTGATGCCCTGCGTAATAACCTGATTGGGCTGCCACTTGATTTAGGTGCGCTTAACATTGCCCGTGGCCGGGATACGGCAATGCCGACATTAAACCAGGCCCGCGAGCAGTTCTTTGAATTAAGCGGAGACTCTCAGCTACGGCCATATACCAGCTGGGCTGATTTTACGACGTACCTGAAAAACCCCGCTTCAATCATCAACTTTATGGCGGCCTACGGCCAGCATGAGTTGATTCTTAACGCCACCACCCTTGAAGGTAAACGCGCGGCGGTAAACTTTTTGTTGTTTGGTGATGCCAACAACTCCCCGCCAGCTGACGCAATGGACTTCTTCAACAGTACCGGTGCATGGGCCACCAAAGAATCTGGCCTGAATATGGTCGACTTCTGGATCGGTGGTCTGGCGGAACGTAAAAACGAATTTGGCGGGATGCTCGGTTCGACCTTCAACTTTGTTTTTGAAACACAAATGGAAATGTTGCAGGACGGCGACCGTTTCTACTATTTGAGCCGCGTTCAGGGGCTTAACTTGCTCAATGAACTGGAGGCGAACTCTTTTTCCGCCCTGGTGATGCGTAACAGCGACCTCGGTGAAAACGGTTCCTCTCACCTCCCCGCCAACCTCTTCCAGACGCCAGATCATATATTCGAGGTGAACCGTGTACTGCAAACGGAAATAGATCCTAAATGGGGTAACCCACTGAAAGATTTGCTTTCACCTTTGTTGGTACGTCGTGATCCCGGTGCCGATGTGAACGGTGATGGTTTTGCGGATGGTGGTTACCTTAAATATACCGGCGACGGACACGTCGTGCTCGGTGGTACCGCCGGAAACGATACGTTAATCGGTGGTAAAGGTATCGACAGCCTGTGGGGTGACGGCGGTGATGACCGTCTTGACGGTGGCGATGAAGCGGATGTGGTCCACGGCGGTGACGGTAATGACATCATTACAGACACCGGTACGCCCGTTGGCGATGCCGACTTCCTGCATGGGGATGCCGGGCACGATGTTATTTTCTCCGGCAACGGTAACGATCTGGTCTTTGGCGGCACTGGCAGTGACTTCGTGGTGGTAGGCGAAGATGCACAGGAAGTCTTCTCTGGGCAGGATAACGACTTTGCGCTGGGAGGATCGGGTGGCGACTTCCTGCTGGGTAATGAAGGCGACGACTGGCTGGAAGGTGGTGACGGATTTGACACGCTCGCTGGTGATAACTCTGAGTTGTTCTTCAACAGCACTATTATTGGTCATGATGTCCTGAACGGTCAGGGTAACGACACTGACTACGATGGTGAAGCCGGTGACGACATAATGGTTCAGGGCGCGGGCATTCAACGAAATAATGGTATGGCGGGTTTTGACTGGGCCATCCATAAAGGCGATCCGAACGGCGCTAACTCTGACCTCGGGATCCCTATTTTCGTGAACCAGCAAGAATTTATTCTGCGTGACCGTTTTGACCTTGTTGAAGGGCTATCAGGATGGAAACATAACGATGTGTTAACCGGCACTGAACAGCCCATCGGTACGGCCCCGGTTCAGGGTGTTCCTCTTTCCAACAACCTGACTCAGGAAGGTGCGGACAGAATTGACGGTCTACAGGCTATCCTGGGCGTAGAGCGTTCCGCTAACCCTGATACGGTTCTGCTGAATCCTGATGATGGTAGCGACATTTTACTCGGTGGCGGCGGCAGCGACCGTATAACCGGTAAGGCTGGTAATGACATTATCGATGGCGATGCCTGGCTGAATGTGCGCATTGCCGTAACCGGTATGGCAGGACTCACCAGTGCCGAGAGTATGGCCGAATTGAAATCTTACATGCTGGCTGGCACGTTGAAACCGAATCAACTGTCAATTGTGCGTGAAATCTTGCATGACGGTGATGGCACAGAAACGGATGTTGCGGTGTACCGTGACATTAGCAGCAACTATGCCTTTACCCGTATGGCAGATGGAAGCCTCCGGGTCGACCACGCAACACCAGATGCCGCCTTAAATCTTAATGATGGTATTGACCGTTTACTGAACATCGAAAAACTGGAGTTTGGTAACGGCGAACAGTTATGGGTAACGGCGCAAAAAGCGACTGGCGACCTTGCAATCAATAATGCTGCACCTTCTGTGGGCGACTTACTGCGCGTTAATCTGGCGAACTTGTTAGATGGTAACGGCCTCGCGGCGGATGTGGCAATCACGATGACATGGCAGGCATTTGTTAACGGCCAGTGGCGGGATCAGGCAACCGGGGTGGAGTTCAGAGTGCCGGGATCTATTCAGGGTGCTCCGCTGCGCGTCGTCGCCAGTTTCAACGATCGGATGGGCGATGCTGAAACCTTAGTATCAGCGCAAACCCAGGCGATCATGCCACGCAATCAGGCGACAACCGGCGTGCCAGTGATTAATGACCTGACGCCGACTGAAAGCCTGACGCTTACCGCCGTGGTATCAGGCATCGCTGATGCCGACGGCCTGAGCGGAGGCAATTTCACCTACCAATGGAGAATGAGTTCCCCGACCGGATTCGTCAATATTATCGGCGCGACATCGGCCACCTACACCCCCGGTCAGGCGATGGTTGGACGGACGTTACAAGTGGTTGTCACCGTCATTGATGACGAAGGTAACCCCCCTGTTGTTCTGACATCAACAACTACTCAGCCTGTTGGCGACCTCATTGTGGGAACTAACGCCGGTAACACGCTGACAGGTACTGCATGGAGTGACATTCTGCGCGGTGAAGGCGGTAATGACACCCTGCTTGGACGTGCGGGTGATGACCTGTTAGTTGGCGGGGCTGGTAACGACACGCTCTCTGGTGAAGCAGGACAAGACACGCTGCAAGGTGATGCAGGAAACGACATGCTTGATGGTGGTCTGGGTGCAGACAGCATGACGGGCGGAGCCGGAGATGACACCTATATCGTCGATGATTTTGGTGACGTAGTTATCGAAGGTGTTAATGGCGGGACGGATGTTGTCCGAACCAGTCTGAGCAGTTATGACCTGAGCGATAACGTTGAAGAACTGGTATTTACCGGAACCGGCAGTTTTATCGGTACCGGGAACGGGATTGCCAACATCATCACAGGTGGGGCCGGTAATGACCAACTGTTTGGTATGGGGGGCAACGACCAGTTGTTTGGTGGCGTCGGAAATGACTTCCTTGATGGTGGAGATGGCGCCGATAACCTGCAGGGTGGAAACGGTAACGACGTCATGATTGGCGGTGCTGGTGCCGATACGCTCTCCGGTGGGAACGGCGACGATATTCTCAATGGCCAGGAAGGAAATGACAATCTGGATGGCGGTGCCGGAAATGACATTTTTGCCTTCGGATCAAACTTTGGGCAAGACCGCATTACCGGCTTTGACAGTAACCCAAATGGCGGCCAGGACTATCTTGATCTGGTATTCCTTGGTATCAACGCGGGTAATTTTGCCAGCAGCGTTGCCATCACCGGAAGCAATGGCAACACCATCGTGACCATCGGCGCTGACACCATTACGTTAGTGGGCGTGAATTCAACCACCGTTAATATCGGTGATTTTTACCTGGAACTTCCAACCACACTTGCCAGTAATAACGGCAATAGTTCATTGATCGTATAAGGAGAAGACCATGTCGCGCCAGCATACGCCAACAGAACTGAATGATGCATTAAAAGGAACGAAACCCACTTTTCTTGTACTGTTATTTTTTAGTTGTGTGATTAATATGCTTATGCTGGCGCCGGCAATTTATATGCTACAGGTTTACGACCGTGTTCTGGTGAGTAAAAACACCACCACATTGTTAATGTTAACCTTATTGATTGTCGGCTTATACATCATCATTGCCATGATCGAATCTGCCCGTTCAAAGGTTATGGTTAGATTGGGTAACCGGCTTGATGTGAAATTGAGCCAACTGATTTTTAATTCGGCCTTTAAACGAAAAGTTGCCACCGGTGACAACAACCCCGCGCAGTCTTTAGCGGAGCTTGACCAGATCCGGCAATTTCTCTCCGGCAATAGCTTGTTTGCGTTACTGGATATTCCCTGGACGCCGATTTATCTATTTATCGCTTTTATTGTCCATCCCCTGTTGGGATATCTTTCGCTCGGTGGAATAACCCTGTTATTTATTCTGACGCTGGTATCAGAAATTGCCACCAAACGCCCTATCCAGCAAGCCCATGCGTTAACTATCACTAATGCCAGTAAACTGAATAAACAGTTGCAAAACTCCGATGCTATCGAAGCTATGGGAATGCTCTCCACCCTGAAATCCAACTGGCAGGAGCAGCATAATAAAGTACTGGTACTGCAAACACAGATAGCAGATAAAACGGCGGGATTAAGCAGTCTGAGTCGTTTTGTTCGGGTACTGCTGCAATCTATTGCGCTGGGTGCCGGTGCCTTACTGGTCATCGGCGGCCATATTACTCCGGGCCTGATGATTGCCGCGTCCATTATTCTTGGGCGAGTCCTGAACCCGGTCGAACAGGTTATCGGAAGCTGGAAACAGTTCGTGCAATTTCGCAGTGCGTGGCACCAGTTATCAAACCTGCTTAAAGAATACCCGGCGCCCAAAGACGTACTGCCCCTGCCGCGACCCAAAGGGAATATCAGCGTTGAGAGCGTATTCGCAGCGGCACCAGGCCAGCATGCACCGCTATTGCGTAATATCTCATTTCAGCTCGAACAAGGGGAAGTGCTGGGGATTATTGGCCCCTCGGCATCAGGAAAAACATCGCTGGCTAAAGTTCTGGTTGGCGTCTGGAAACCGTTATCGGGAAAAGTCAGGCTGGATGGCGCAGATATCTGCCAGTGGGACAAAGAATTGCTCGGCCCCTCGATCGGCTATCTTCCACAGGATGTTGAACTGTTTGATGGCTCTATTGCGCAAAATATCGCCCGCTTCACGAAAAATGATAGCGAACTGATTGTCGCTGCGGCGCAACTGGCAGGTGTACACGAGATGATCCTGCGTCTGCCCCAGGGATACGACACGTTACTGGGTGCTGGCGGGCACCAGCTCTCTGGCGGTCAACGCCAGCGCATCGGGCTGGCGCGCGCAGTCTACAATAACCCTGCATTTATTGTACTTGATGAGCCGAATGCCAATCTTGACGACGCCGGTGAATTCGCCCTCATCAAAGCTATTAATACCTTGCGTACACAAGGGCAAACCACCGTCATTATTTCACACAGACCCACACTACTCGGCGTGGTCAATAAGGTATTGCTTCTTAATGACGGAGCCATCCAGGAATTTGGTACCCGCGACCAGGTTTTTGCCAATCTACGGCAGGCCAATATATTAAAACCGGTTGCAACGTCTTCTTCATCCAACAATGAACAAAAACGCGAGGCATGAAGATGAAAAATAAAGACAAAATTGCTGACCATAGTGACGCTGCTGGTGTTGATACTAATATCTGGACGCCGATTATTCGCGGGATAATTGTCATTGCCCTCGGTGTAGGTGGCTTCTTACTGTGGGCGATTCAAGCCCCTCTTGATGCTGGTGTGGTCGCGGACGGCACGGTGACGGTCTCGAGCAACAGGAAGACAATTCAACATCTGAGCGGCGGACGGGTAACCGATATTTTTATTAAGGAAGGTGACGTCGTTAAAAAGAACCAGGTGTTAGTGCGTCTGGATAAAATGCAGCTTGATATGCGCTTCAGCGCATTAAATGCCCAATATATTTCAGCAAAAAGTATTGAAGACCGGTTACTGGCGGAAAGAGATGGTCTGGAGGCGATCGCTTTTAATGAGGCATTGACACAACAATTTTCCGGCAATAAACGTCTGGCTGATGTCAGAAACCTGCAAGCCAAACTCTTTGATACGCGACGTAAAACAATCCAGGATGAATTATCGATGATTCAGGAAACTCTCGATGGCCTGGTGGGACAAACGGATAATTTAAATAAAATAAAAGGCTATCGCGATCGCCAGTTCAATCTGATTAGCCGGGAATTAGGCGCTATTCGTGCGCTGAGTGAAAAAAATTATTATCCCAAAGCGCAATTGCTGGTGCTTGAGCGCGAGGCCGCTGAAATATCCAGTAGTGTCTCAGAAGACATTCTGAACATTGCCAGGCTCAAATCACAACAAAATGAATTGAAAATTAAAGCCTATCAGGTGCGTCATCAATATCTGCGGGAAGTAGAGTCTGAACTTACCGAGAATCAGAAAGAAGTGGCCATGCTGGAAGATGAACTGGTTTCAACCCGACATGAGCTGGATAACACGGAAATTCGCTCCCCGATTAACGGTATCGTGCTGGACGTTAAAGTCAGTACCGTCGGAGGAGTTATTCAGCCTGGCGAACATCTGATGGATATTGTCGCCGCCGGACAACCGATGCAAATCGATGCCAAAATACCGGTGCATGCCATTGATAAGCTGGCGCCGGGATTAACAGTAGATGTTCTGTTCCCTGCCCTTAACCATGCACTTTTGCCGTCAGTGCCTGCCCGTGTTCTGACCATCTCGGCTGATCGACTAATCGATGAAGCCACTCAGCAGCCCTATTATCTTGCAGAAGTGCAGGTTTCTTCTGAAGGTGCGCAATTGTTGGGCGATTACAAAATTAAAGCGGGGATGCCCGCCAGCGTGACGATAAAAACCGGAGAGCGGACATTTTTAAGCTATTTGTTCAAACCGCTGATCGCCCGCCTGGAACTGGCATTTAAAGAGTATTGATTAAGCGTAAGGAGGCATGGTGTTCATTAGCAAGCACCATGCCTGTTTATGCCATTGCTGGTTGCCCGGCTTTCTTGTAACCTTTCGCTTCGCAAGCCTGCTGCGCTAATCACTCAATCTGGAACTACTGAACTGGACTTCATATGAATGCTCATCTATCTAAAGACCCTTTACATGGCGTAACGCTTGAAATGCAGGTTAATGCGCTGGTTGAGCGCTTTGGTTGGGCTGAGTTGAGTCAACTTATTAATATCAACTGTTTTAAAAACGAGCCGAGCGTTAAATCCAGTTTAAAATTCCTGCGTCGTACGCCGTGGGCCCGCGCTGAAGTTGAAGCGCTGTATCTTTATTCCTTACACGATGTAGCCCCAAAAAACACCACAGCGCCTGCTATTGATCCCTGGGCTAACAGCCGTATTAATAAGAAATAAGAGCCATATCAGATGTCAGCACCCGGTTTTTTTTCAGGTAATCATCAAAAAAAGCTGGCGACACTCATCGCCCGTTCTCGCAATATGCTACCGGTATCCAACGCAAAATGGTTTGCTGCGCTCGTTGGCAGTATGCTTTTACTCGGCAGTTGTTCTTCAGAACCTCCCGGGAAGAAAACCACTCTGCAACCTCCGGTGACAACACCGCAACGCAGCCAGGAACCCGTGCGCGGCATCTGGCTGGCGACCGTTTCCCGTCTGGACTGGCCGCCGATATCCTCGGTAATCATTAGTTCACCAGCTGTGCGCATTAGTCAGCAGCAGAAAGCCCTGACGGATAAGCTGGATAATCTGAAACGCCTCGGGATCAATACCGTCTTTTTCCAGGTAAAACCGGACGCCACCGCGCTCTGGAAATCTAAAATCTTACCCTGGTCAGACACTCTGACAGGGAATATTGGTGAGGATCCTGGTTACGATCCGCTGCAGTTTATGCTCGACGAAGCACATAAACGCGGCATGAAAGTGCATGCCTGGTTTAACCCCTATCGCGTATCCGTCAACACCAAACCCGCAACGGTAGCAGAATTAAACCGGACGTTGACCCAACATCCATCCAGCGTCTATATCCTGCACCGGGACTGGATCCGCACGTCTGGCGAACGTTTTGTACTGGACCCAGGCATTCCGGAAGTACGAGACTGGATCACCGGTATCGTGGCGGAAGTCGTTGAGAACTACCCCGTCGATGGCGTGCAGTTCGATGACTATTTCTACACCGAGTCACCTGGCTCTGCGCTTAACGACACTCAGACTTTCAGAAAGTATGGCCAGGGATTTGACTCTAAAGCCGACTGGCGGCGGTATAACACGCAACGGTTAATCGAGCAGGTTTCGCAGACTATCAAAAAAATGAAACCTGAAGTGGAATTTGGCGTCAGTCCGGCAGGTGTATGGCGCAACCGTTCGCACGATCCGGCAGGTTCCGACACTCGGGGTGCAGCAGCATATGATGAGTCTTATGCCGATACGCGCCGTTGGGTGCAACAAGGATTGCTGGATTACATCGCACCACAGCTTTACTGGCCTTTCGCCCGCGATGCAGCGCGTTATGATGTGCTGGCAAAATGGTGGGCTGATGTCGTGAAATCAACCAATACGCGTCTGTATATTGGGGTAGCACTGTATAAAGTCGGAGAACGGTCATCGAAAGAGCCAGACTGGGCTGTGAAAGGTGGCGTACCGGAGTTGAAGAAACAGCTCGATTTAAACGAGTCTGACCCGCACATTAACGGCACGATCCTGTTCAGAGAAGATTACCTTAACCAACCGCAAACCCAGGATGCGGTCACCTATATTCGCGACCGCTGGGGGCGTTAGGTGTTGTCCGTCGCTGGCGCTACACCGTTAAGCGGCGGATATTTTCATTAATTTGTTGCTGAATAGTCTTCAGGGTGGCAGGTGTGATCTGCTCGGGGAATTTGTCTTTGGCTGTGTCACTCCATGCCGCGGCATACTCACTGACCCTGTCGATAATCTCGTTCACTCTTTCGGTAGATAGTTCGGCTTCTTTTTCGCCAAGTCTCTGGAGTTGTTTTCTTTCAATATCCAGCGCCTCTCCCATCACATCCATTTGATGATAGCCACCTGGTCCTTCACAGTATGTAACATCGTACGCCGGAGCCAGGGTCCAGTTGCCATCTGCCGACATCAAATAAGCAAAGTTTTTCGGATGATCGTCCCGGTTGTTGAATGCCACATTGAAGACAACCCGTTCAAAGGCTTTTGCTTTCTCCCGGACATCATTGGTGCAAATTTGGGTCGCACGTAAAAAGCTCCGGTAATCGAGAGCGCCAGGTATCTGGTAATTGGCTCCGGTAAGTGCCGCCAGACTTTGCATAGGAATACGCATCTCCTGCTGACGGTCAAACCGGCGGGTCGCAAAAGCAGCCTGCCCATCCGGCAGATTAAGCAACGTTATAAAGGATTTAACTATGCTGGCGTGCCATAAAATAAAAACGCCCTCGAAAGAGCGTTTTTATTGTCGTTATCAGGCAATTACCGGCTCGGGCAATCTGAACGAAGAAACCAGCGTCGCCAGCTGTTCCGCCTCTTCTTTCAGTACCTGAGTTCGTGCGGCAGCATCATCAATCAACGATGCGTTTTGCTGGACGGTGCTGTCCATTTCGGTAACGGCGAGCGTGACTTCGGAAACCCCTTTTCGCTGCTCTTCGCCTGCGACACGAATTTCACCCATCAATTGCCGCACCTGACGTACATTATTGACCAGTTCTTCCAGACGCTCACCGGCATTATGGATTTGCTGACTACCGCTGCCAACATGAGAAACCGACTCATCAATCAACGCCTTAATCTCCTGGGCGGCTGTCGCGCTACGCTGCGCCAGCGTGCGAACTTCCGATGCAACAACGGCAAATCCTCTGCCCGCATCGCCTGCCCGGGCTGCCTCGACTGCGGCATTCAAAGCAAGAATGTTTGTCTGGAATGCAATACTGTCGATGACCGCGACAATTTCCACCATTCGTCCTGAAGAGTTGCTGACATTATCCATAGTAGAGATAACTCCCTGCATGACATCTCCGCATCGGTTAGCCGTTTGCGCGGTGCTATCAGATAACTCATCAGCCAGTTGTGTGTTGCTCGCATTTTGATGAACGGTCGCATTAAGTTGTTCCATCGCGGCAGAGCTTTCTTCCAGTGCCGCAGCCTGCTGCGTCACGCGTGAAGAGAGTTCCATATTGCTGTCCGCGAGGCTGACCGCATTATTTGCCACCACCACGCTACTGCTTCTGACGGTGATCAGGATGGCTGAAATTTTATCAACAAACAGATTAAACGCCTCTGCGATAGCCGATATCTCATCTTTACCGCGAACATCCAGTCGGCGGGTCAGATCACCTTCCCCTTGTGCAATGTCATCAAGCGCACGGCGGGTATCATCCAGACGCGAGATCAGCCTGCGAACCACCAGCCAGGATCCTGCCAACAGGATCGTCATAACAGGGATCAATACCTCCAGCACGTCCTGCATCATCACTTTGGCTAAACCAACAATACGTGATTCCGGCGTCACCAGACCGACAACCCAACCGGTATCTGCCATTGGAAACAGCATCACCCGTGATGGCGTATTCAGCACGTTATCGTTTTCAAGCGTAATGGTCTTCACGCCGTCAGCCGCGCGAAGTGACTTCAGACCATTTTCCACCGGCGCGAGCCATTCCGCACTGCGCGCCAGCTCGCTGAAAGTTTTAAATTTCGAATTATCAGCTTGTGGGAAGTAGAGGATCTGCCCTTGCTTATCCACCACGAACGCATAACCGCCAGTGCTGTTTCCCTGCTGTTGCATAAACGTGGCGACGTTATCCAGACGAATATCGGTGGTAGCCACCCCGGCGAACTTGCCCGACAGTTGGTACGGGATACTACAGGTCACCATATTTACACCAGAACTTGAATCCTGATAAACATCAGACCACAGGCAACTGTTTTGCGAATGACCTTTCGCATGTTGGTACCAGGTTTCATTGTGATAACCAGCAGATCCTTCTGCATTATAATCATTGGAAAAATCCAGTTTACCCTCAGCGTTTCGCGCCCAGAAAAAGCTACGCTTCTCCACGCCAGCGGTAAACGCATCAGGTTCTGGCCAAATCCCACCGCCGGTAATAATAGAATTGTTATCTTCTCCAATCAGGTGCGGTACGACACGTTGATACAAAGATTCATCGTTGGGCAGAACTTCAGCCAGCCGTGACAGGCTGACGGTTTCGCCCTCGATACGAGAGAGAACGGTACTCAATTGACGGGTTAAACCTTGCCCCGTTTCTTCGATCAGGTCGGTGTTGATTTCAACGACGCGCGGCTGACCGCGCCAGAGCATAATCGCAACAATAACCAGAGTGGTAACTGCAAGCAGCAGAATGCCACCAATGGTTAAGCGCGTTGAAATACGAGTAGGATACCAGGCCATACAAACTCCTTCTGTAAAAGGCTAACTTTTACCCAGTATCGGCACAGGAGTTTATATCTTTATAAAGTTTTCTTAAGTATTACAAAACAAATTAGTGACGTTGTCACGAATAGCAAAACCCAGCACTTTGGCTGGGCTTTAATACATGCTTAATCTTATTTAGATAATTCTTTTTTGATTTCTTCTTTTATTTTGCTTAATTCACTTTGCGGATGTTTTTTGCAAAGTTCAACGGTCAGAGGCACCGCAGTGGTGATAGTCTCGTTATAGTCGACGAAGTCACCGCCTTTGAAGTCTTCATCTTCATTCAGTACCCAGAAGGCAACCGGAGCCATAGTTTGCGGGTTCAAATCAATAAACTCCTGGCAGCTCATGCCTTTCGGAGTCACTTCAGTTTTAGCGTTATCAGTTGCTGCATTGACGCTTACACTGGTTAACAGCGCTGCGACCAGAACACCTGCTGTAGAAAGGGAGAATTTATTCATTGTAGTACTCCATTTATAATATAGATAATATCTACACTTGCGCTTTAAACCGTTAATGTAGTTCGCAAAAAATAATACCCCTACCGTTAGAAGAATAAAGATGGTCATCATTGATATGGCTGAAATTTATATTTCACATTACTAATTCTGATGTCTGGAGGAAAATGTTGCGCACAATGTGATCGTTCCGACGAAATCAACAGATTGATCCCCCACTTCCCCTGCCTTTGCACCAAAACTGAACTACGCTGCACAAATGTTGATCATTGGTTAATAAATATAAGTGTTTTTTAACAAAAAAACGCAGCGTACCGTTGTCGCTGACATGGCACGCATCCTGCATTGTTAATCAAGTAACAACGAAACAGCATCTGACAAACAACTAACAGCGAGACGGTGATGACATCAAAACCTGAGTTATTTGCCCGTATTGAACAGACGTTTAGTCAGCTAACGCCCAGTGAAAAGCGCGTTGCCGGCTGGCTGTTAGCGCACGCAGCACAGATCCCTTTTGAGACGGCTGATGGTATCGCAAAAGCGACAGGAACCAGCGGCATCACCGTAGGTCGCTATCTACGCAAACTGGGTTTTCGCAACCTGGAAGATGCCAAAACCAGTCTACGAGAGTTGCCACTAATCCCCTATCAACCCTGGGGAATGAATGAACGCCTGGATTCCTGGCATCAACAGCAAAGCCTTCCCGATCGCGTACATCAGTCGCTGCTGCTTGAGATTGACGCCATTACCCATGTTTACCAGTTGGCGCAAAGCGAAACATTTTTACGCATTGCACAGCAACTGGCCCATGCAGAAGCCGTGTATATCCTCGGGATCCAGTCCACCAGAGGGATCGCCAATGCCTTTTTTAGTCATCTGGAATACCTGCGCCCAAAAGTGAGTTACTCCGAAGGGCTTTCCGGAAGTTGGGTTGAGTCGCTGAATTCAGGGTTCAAACGGCCTTATGTGGTGATAACCGATACGCGTGCCTACGCCGCAATGTCGCGACAATATTGCCGGGTAGCCAGCGAACGCGGCATCCCTATCGCACTAATAACCGATGTCTGGTGCCCCTGGGCCAGAGACTATGCCATTGATTTAATACAGGTAAAAACCGACACCGGACACTTCTGGGATTCCCTTGCCCCGGTAAGTTGTCTGTTCAACTTATTACTCTCCGCGGTGGTGGCGCAACTGGGCGACTCCCTAGCGGAGCGCCTGCAAGCCAATCGTCAGTTACAACAACAATTTGGTCAATTCGAACAATAAACAGGAACCGTGCTATGTCAGAGACCCCAGAACTGGTCGATCTGTCAGTGATATTCCCGTCACTGCATATCGATCTCAAATATGCCACGACCGATAACATTACCGGCGCGCCTATCTATCGGGAAGCGCGTTGCCTGTTACACAGCGATGCGGTCGCTGGGCTGGCCAAAAGCATCAGCATTGCGCAACTGGCGGGGTTATCCCTGGTGGTATACGACGCGTATCGCCCGCAGCAGGCTCAGGCGCTACTGTGGAATGCCTGTCCCGATCCTCAATATGTCGTGGACGTGGCGATTGGTTCCAATCATAGCCGTGGAACGGCCATCGACGTCACGCTGATGGATGAACGCGGCAATGTCCTCGATATGGGAGCTGGTTTTGATGAAATGCACGATCGTTCCCATGCCTGGCATCCTTCTGTGCCCCCGAAAGCGCAGCGTAACCGACTGTTGCTCAACGCCATTATGTCTGGCGGCGGTTTTGTCGGGATAAGCAGCGAGTGGTGGCATTTTGAATTGCCCAATGCCGCACGCTATCCGCTGCTTGATGATTATTTTTCCTGTTTTACTGCCCCACAAATAACAACACAACATCCCCTTTGATTCTGGAGCCTGGTTATGAAGACTACACCTGCATTGAGATCGTTTTTTCGCCCCGCTCTGATTGCCGTCGCACTGTCGGTGGCCTTGCCCGCCGCCCAGGCCGCCGTACCTAAGGACATGCTGGTCATTGGTAAAGCAGCCGACCCACAAACGCTGGATCCCGCCGTGACGATAGATAACAACGACTGGACGGTCACCTATCCCTCTTATCAGCGTCTGGTCCAGTACAAAACAGCAGGTGGCAAAGGTTCCACAGAGGTTGAAGGTGATTTGGCCAGCAACTGGAAAGCATCTGACGATCATAAAGAGTGGACGTTTACCCTGAAAAATGACGCTAAATTTGCCGACGGTACTCCCGTTACGGCTGAGGCGGTGAAGCAATCCTTTGAGCGTTTACTCAAAATTGGTCAGGGACCTGCTGAGGCATTCCCGAAAGATCTGAAGATTGAAGCCATTGATGCCAGTACGGTGAAATTTATCCTCAGCCAGCCGTTCGCGCCATTCCTCTATACGCTGGCGAATGACGGCGCGTCGATTATCAACCCGGTTATCTTAAAAGAGCACGCCGCTGATGATGCACGTGGGTTCCTGGCGCAAAACACAGCGGGTTCCGGTCCCTTCATGTTGAAGAGCTGGCAAAAAGGGCAGCAACTGGTACTGGTTCCGAATCCCCACTATCCGGGTCCCAAGCCAGCGTTTAAACGCGTATCAGTAAAAATCATCGGTGAGAGCGCTTCCCGCCGGTTGCAATTGTCGCGCGGCGATATTGACATTGCCGATGCGTTGCCTGTTGACCAGCTTTCCGCCTTAAAACAGGAAGGAAAGGTCAACGTGGCGGATTACCCTTCTCTGCGTGTCACCTATCTGTATCTGAACAACAGTAAAGCGCCGCTCAATCAGGTGGACTTGCGCCGTGCTATCTCCTGGTCAACTGATTATAAGGGCATGGTGAAAGGCATTTTGAGCGGCAACGGTAAACAGATGCGCGGCCCGATCCCCGAAGGTATGTGGGGCTTTGATGAAAAGGCGATGCAGTACAATTTTGACGAAGCCAAAGCAAAAGCCGAGTGGGATAAAGTTGCGACGAAGCCCGACAGTCTGAGTTTTCTCTACTCTGATAATGACCCTAACTGGGAGCCAATTGCCCTCGCCACACAAGCCAGCCTCGGCAAGCTGGGTATAAAAGTGAAGCTCGAAAAGCTGGCGAATGCCACCATGCGTGACCGTGTAGGCAAAGGAGATTACGACATTGCTATCGGCAACTGGAGCCCGGACTTCGCTGATCCGTACATGTTCATGAACTACTGGTTTGAGTCAGATAAGAAAGGTTTACCGGGGAACCGTTCATTCTATGAAAACAGCGAGGTCGATAAGCTGCTCCAGAGTGCGCTGGCAACCACCGATCAGGTCGCCAGAACGAAGGATTATCAGCAGGCGCAAAACATCGTTATTGATGAAGCTGCCTACGTCTATTTATTCCAGAAAAACTACCAACTGGCGATGAACAAAGACGTCAAAGGATTTGTATTCAACCCCATGCTGGAACAGGTCTTCAATATCTCCACCATGAGTAAATAAGCCACGTTTATGCGGAGCCAAATTGGCTCCGCAAGGGGAAGCCAATGACTTTCTGGAGCATTTTACGCCAGCGCTGCTGGGGACTTATCCTGGTGGTCGCCGGTGTTTGTGTGATCACTTTTATTATTTCGCACCTGATCCCAGGTGACCCCGCGCGGCTGCTGGCAGGCGATCGCGCCAGCGATGAAATTGTCGAAAATATTCGCCAGCAATTAGGGTTGAATCAGCCGCTGTATGTACAATTTTTTCGCTACGTCAGCGATATTTTTCAGGGGGATTTAGGGACATCTATCCGTACCGGGCGTCCGGTAATGGATGAACTGCGCGTCTTTTTCCCCGCCACGCTTGAGCTGGCTTTCTGCTCTCTGCTGCTGGCGCTCATTATTGGCATCCCGCTGGGCATTTTATCTGCTGTCTGGCGTAACCGCTGGCTCGACCATATCGTACGCCTGATGGCTATCACCGGCATATCAACACCCGCGTTCTGGTTGGGTCTGGGCGTCATCGTACTGTTTTACGGCCATCTGCAGATTTTGCCCGGTGGCGGACGACTGGATGACTGGCTGGATCCCCCCACGCACGTTACCGGGTTCTACCTGATAGACGCACTTCTCGAAGGTAATGGCGAGGTCTTTTTCAATGCTCTCCAGCACCTGATCCTGCCGTCTCTGACGCTGGCTTTTGTACATCTGGGGATTGTCGCCCGTCAAATTCGCTCAGCCATGCTGGAACAGCTTAGCGAAGATTATATTCGCACCGCCCGCGCCAGTGGTTTACCGGGCTGGTACATCATTTTGTGTTATGCACTGCCCAATGCGCTTATTCCATCAATAACCGTTCTCGGCCTCGCGCTGGGCGATCTGCTCTACGGCGCAGTACTAACCGAAACGGTTTTTGCGTGGCCGGGAATGGGGGCCTGGGTGGTGACCTCTATTCAGGCGCTTGATTTCCCGGCGGTAATGGGATTTGCCGTTGTGGTTTCTTTGGCTTACGTACTGGTGAATCTGGTGGTGGATTTACTGTATTTGTGGATTGATCCGCGAATCGGACGAGGAGGCGCTGAATGATGCTTACGCAAGAAACACCAGCCCCGTCCCCGCCAGCGCGCCAGCGCGTTGACTGGGCAAAACTGTTTTGGATGATGAAAAGCAGTCCGCTAACGCTGATTGGTGGCGCGATCATTGTGTTGATGCTGCTGATGATGGTGTTGTCGCCGTGGATCACGCCTCACGATCCCAATGCAATCGACCTGACTGCACGTCTGCTTCCCCCGTCTGCAGCACACTGGTTTGGTACCGATGAGGTGGGCCGTGATTTGTTCAGTCGCGTACTGGTGGGAAGCCAGCAATCGATCGTCGCCGGACTGGTCGTGGTGGGTATTGCCGGAGGCGTCGGTTCGCTGGTTGGCTGCCTGTCGGGTGTGATGGGTGGACGTGCTGATGCGATTATCATGCGCATCATGGATGTCATGCTGTCGATCCCTTCGCTGGTGCTGACGATGGCGCTGGCCGCCGCCCTGGGACCCAGCCTGTTTAACGCGATGCTGGCAATTGCGATTGTACGTATTCCTTTCTATGTCCGACTGGCCCGTGGGCAAACGTTGGTGGTTCGCCAGTTTACTTATGTGCAGGCCGCCCGCACTTACGGCGCATCACGCTGGCATCTGATTAGCTGGCATATATTACGCAATTCGCTGCCGCCCCTTATCGTGCAGGCGTCGCTGGACATAGGTAGTGCGATCCTGATGGCTGCCACGCTTGGGTTTATCGGTTTGGGGGCGCAACAGCCCAGTGCAGAATGGGGGGCGATGGTGGCGATAGGTCGCAACTATGTACTTGATCAATGGTGGTATTGCGCATTCCCCGGAGCCGCCATATTGATTACTGCCGTCGGTTTTAATCTCTTTGGCGACGGTATCCGCGATCTGCTGGACCCGAAAGCCGGAGGAAAACAGTCATGACACGGCCTGTACTGGAAATTGAGAATTTACACCTGAGCTTCCCCGGTTATAAAGCAGACGTTCATGCACTAAACCATGTCTCGCTACATATCAACCGCGGGGAGATTGTCGGCGTGGTCGGTGAGTCCGGCTCTGGTAAATCAGTGACAGCCATGCTCGCCATGCGCCTGCTGCCGGAGGGAAGTTATCGAATTCATCAGGGACGCGTGTCGCTGCTCGGTGAAGATGTTCTGAACGCCACTGAGAAGCAAATGCGTAAATGGCGCGGTGAGCGCGTGGCGATGATTTTCCAGGAGCCAATGACGGCGCTGAATCCGACCCGGCGTATCGGCCAGCAAATGGTGGAAGTGATCCGTCATCATCAATCAGTCAGTCGTGGTGATGCCCGCCAGAAAGCCATCGCTTTACTGGAGGAAATGCAAATCCCGGACGCCCCTGAGGTGATGTCGCGCTTCCCGTTTGAGCTGTCCGGTGGAATGCGCCAGCGCGTGATGATTGCGCTGGCCTTTTCCTGCGAACCGGATCTGATTATCGCTGATGAACCAACGACGGCGCTGGATGTGACGGTACAACTGCAAGTGCTGCGTTTGCTCAGGCATAAAGCGCGGGCCAGCGGCACGGCTGTGCTGTTTATCAGCCATGATATGGCGGTGGTATCGCAACTGTGCGACAGGTTGTACGTCATGTACGCCGGAAGTGTCATCGAAAGCGGCCCGACGCAAACCGTCATTCAGCATCCAACACATCCCTACTCCATTGGTCTGCTGAAATGTGCGCCGGAACACGGCCAACCACGCACCCCGTTACCCGCTATTCCGGGGACGGTACCAAACCTGACCTGTTTACCCGCAGGATGTGCATTCCGTGAGCGCTGTTTTGCTGCGGGATCACGGTGTGATGAGAACCCTGCGTTACGCAGTCAGGGGCTATCAGATCAGCAATCCGCCTGCTGGTATCCGCAACTGGAGGCAACGCATGTCTGACATTTTACTGGCACTACAGGATGTCCATGTCAACTTTCCCGCCCGTAAAAACTGGCTTGGTAAGGTGACTGAACGCGTGCATGCGCTCAACGGTATGGACTTACAGATCCGTCAGGGTGAAACGCTGGGTATTGTCGGCGAATCAGGCTGTGGGAAAAGCACTCTGGCGCAGTTGTTAATGGGTATGCTCAAGCCGACTCAGGGGCAATATATCCGCAGCGAGGAGCAACAAACTGGCGCAAGCAGCGGTATGCAAATGGTGTTTCAGGACCCGCTTTCGTCGCTGGATCCTCGCCTGCCCGTCTGGCGAATCATTACTGAACCGGTATGGATCCAGAAACGTAGTCCCGAACGAGAACGTCGCGCGCTTGCCGAAGATTTAGCCCAGCAGGTTGGCATCCGTCCTGAATATCTGGACCGTCTGCCCCACGCGTTTTCCGGTGGACAGCGTCAGCGTATTGCCATTGCCAGGGCATTATCATCAAAGCCGGATGTGATCGTGCTCGATGAACCCACCTCGGCGCTGGATATCTCCGTACAAGCGCAAATTCTTAACCTGCTGGTATCCCTACAGGCGCGCAGAAAGCTGACCTTTGTGCTGATATCACATAACGTGTCAGTTATCCGGCATATGAGCGACCGGGTAGCGGTAATGTACCTTGGGCAAATTGTCGAACTGGGCGACGCGCAGCAGGTTTTGACGCATCCGGCCCACCCTTACACCCGTTTATTGCTGGATTCAGTTCCTAAAACGGGCGCGCCACTGGCAGAAGATTTGCTATTACGTAAAACCGAACTGCCGGGAAATCGTACCTTACCCCAGGGATGTTATTTCCGCGACCGGTGCCCGCTTGCAACCAGCGGGTGTGAACAGAAGCAGTCATTGCTCAAAAGTGAAAGCGGAAGTGAAGTCCGCTGCTGGCGGGCCACATAAGATCCACCAAGCGTATCATGCCTGACAACAATATCAGGCACGGTACGCTTTTTTCAGCGAGTCCACTAACACCTCGGAAGCTGTCGACAATTTATGATGCGCAGAGCGAAGGATGCCGATGCGTCGTTGTATAACCGGGCTGTCCAGCTCAATACAGGTTGCGCCAAGTTCGGTCATCTGCGTGCGGCAGAGCGCGGGTACTGCGCTGCCGCCTAGTCCGTTCGCCACCAGTCGTCCGATGGTCACCAGTTGATGGCTCTCCAGTGCAACCTCCAGCGAATGACCACTTTGTACCAGTTGTTCTTCCAGCATCAGACGTACGGCTGAAGGTCGTTGCAGTGTAATGAAATCCAGCGTCAGCAGTTCCTTCCATGTAATTCGCTCCCGGCCTGCAAGTCGACACGTCGGAGGCACAATAGCGATAAACCTGTCCATACCGAGCGGCGTGAAATGGAGGTGACCTGAATAGTCCGGCTCGAAGGCGATCCCCATTTCCACCCGCCCTTCACTCACCATTTCGATGACCTGCTCGTTAATGACATCGTGAACCGTCACATTGATACCGCCATAACAGTCACGAAAGGTTTTGAGTACCGGTGGCAGCACATTAGTGGCAAACGATGGCATTGCCGCAATAGAAATTTTGCCACGTTGCAGCGTAAAGCGCTGACGCATCGCTTCTTCCGTATTTTCCCAGTCTGCAAGCAGTTGCCGCCCCATCGTCAGTAGTGTTTCTCCCTCCTGCGTCAGGGTCACTTTACGGGTAGTTCTCAGCAGTAAAGCTCCTCCCAGCGAATCCTCCAGTCCTTTAATCGCCAGACTTAAGGCTGGCTGTGACATATTCAGCCGTTCGCTGGCATGAGCAAAATTCAGAGTGTGAGCTACCGCTAAAAACGCGCGTAACTGTTTGATGCTCATTCTCATTTCTCATTCCCTTAACTTGTTGAATACCTTTAATTAACATTAAATTGATAAAAAAACCCAATGAGTGAGTCACAAATTTAAAATTAACAAATCATTTTTCACCCCCAATGATGTCGGCAAGGACAACTGGAGGGGCAAGTGTATGGCTGGACTGGATAAACGGGTCGCCACCTGGCAAGAGGCGCTGGAAGGACTGACCGATAACATGACGCTGCTGGCTGGCGGGTTTGGCTTATGTGGTATTCCCGAGAATCTGATAGCTGAAGTTCGTCGTCGGGAGGTTCAGGGACTCACGGTCGTGTCTAACAACTGTGGTGTAGATGGTTTTGGCCTCGGCGTACTGCTCGAAACCCGCCAGGTACGCAAAGTGGTGGCTTCCTACGTTGGTGAAAATGCGCTGTTTGAGAAGCAGGTACTCAGCGGTGAGCTGGAAGCGATTCTGACGCCACAGGGCACGCTGGCAGAGCAGTTGCGCGCGGGCGGCGCGGGGATCCCGGCTTTCTTCACCGCAACCGGATACGGCACTCCCGTGGCTGAAGGTAAAGAAGTTCGCGAGTTTGCCGGACGTCCGTACATCATGGAACAGGCGATAACCGGAGATTTCGCGCTGGTAAAAGGCTGGAAAGCCGACTGGTACGGCAACGTTATATACCGCCATACCGCACAGAATTTTAATCCGTTGATGGCGGCTGCCGGGCGCATCACGGTCGTCGAAGTTGAAGAGATTGTTCCTCCCGGAGAGCTGGATCCCGCGGCAATTCACACTCCCGGAATTTTTGTTAACCGCATTATTCAGGGCAAGTTTGAAAAACGCATTGAGCAACGCACCCTACGGCACAAAGGAGCCTGACCATGTTAACGCGTGAACAAATGGCGATGCGTGTCGCCCGCGAGCTGCGCGACGGCTATTACGTCAATCTGGGTATTGGTATTCCGACCCTGGTAGCGAATTACATCCCCGACGGTATGGACGTGATGCTGCAATCGGAGAATGGTCTGCTCGGGATGGGGCCGTTTCCCACCGAAGATGAACTGGATGCCGACATGATCAATGCCGGGAAACAGACTGTTACGGCGCGTAAAGGCGCGGCGATTTTCGACTCGGCGCAATCCTTCGCCATGATCCGCGGCGGTCATGTCGACCTGACGGTGCTCGGTGCATTTGAAGTGGATACCAACGGCAATATCGCGTCATGGATGATCCCCGGAAAAATGGTGAAAGGCATGGGCGGCGCGATGGATCTGGTGGCTGGCGCAGAAAACATCATTGTCGTGATGACGCATGCTTCCAAAAGTGGCGAATCCAAGCTGCTTCCTGCCTGTACCCTGCCGCTGACCGGCGTTGCCTGTATTAAACGCGTGCTGACCGACCTGGCACTGCTGGAAATCGCTGACGGCGCCTTCATTCTGCGCGAGCGTGCCCCTGGCGTCAGCGTGGACGACATTGTCGCCAGAACCGCAGGCAAACTGGTCGTCCCCGATCACGTGCCTGAAATGCAATTTAACTGAGGAACTGACCATGCAGGATGTTGTTATTGTCGCAGCAACGCGTACGCCGATTGGCAGTTTTCATGGCGCGCTGGCTCCGCTTTCTGCCGTTGATCTAGGGACCGTCGTCATTCGTGCCCTGCTGGAGAAAACCGGCGTAGCGCCAGATCAGATTGACGAAGTTATCCTCGGCCAGGTACTGACCGCAGGTTGCGGTCAGAATCCGGCCAGACAGACTGCGTTACGCGCCGGATTGCCGGTTACCACGCCCGCGATAACCATTAATCTGCTGTGCGGCTCAGGTTTGAAAGCGGTACATCAGGCTGTACAGGCCATACGCTGTGGCGATGCGGAAATCGTGATCGCCGGAGGCCAGGAAAGCATGAGTAATGCCCCTTATTTTCTCGACGGCGCTCGCGCAGGTTTACGTCTCGGCCATGCCAGCCTGAAAGACAGCGTGGTGCATGACGGACTGTGGGATGCGTTCAATGACTATCACATGGGGATTACTGCTGAAAACCTGGCCGATAAATTTGCCATCAGCCGTGAGCAGCAAGATGCCTTTGCCCTGCTCTCCCAGCAGAAAGCAGCGGCGGCTATCGAGGCTGGTCGTTTCACCGCAGAAATTACCCCGGTCAGCGTCCCGCAAGGAAAAAACACACCGCGTCTGGTAGATAGCGATGAGCAGCCTCGCCCGAATACCCAGGCCGACAAACTGGCGCAGCTTAAACCGGCTTTTCGTCCCGGTAATGGCACGGTGACGGCAGGCAATGCGTCATCCTTAAACGACGGTGCGGCGGCGGTGATGCTGATGAGTGCAGCCAAAGCCGCGCAACTGAACCTTCCGGTTCTTGCCAGGGTTACTGGCTATGCCGTTTCGGGCGTTGATCCGTCAATCATGGGTATTGGTCCGGTCGAGGCATCGTTGCAGTGTTTGAAACGCGCAGGCTGGACGCTGGATGACGTGGATCTTATCGAAGCCAACGAAGCATTTGCCGCGCAGGCGTTGGCAGTCGGCGAATCCCTGAACTGGGATAGCAACAAAGTGAACGTCAACGGTGGCGCAATTGCGCTTGGTCACCCGATTGGCACATCCGGGTGCCGCATTCTGGTAACCCTTCTGCACGAAATGACTCGCCGCAATGCGACCAAAGGTCTGGCGACGCTGTGCGTCGGCGGTGGTCAGGGTGTGGCGCTGACGGTTGAACGTCCGACAGGAGCACAGCATGCAGACTAATCACATCAGCGTACTGGGTGCCGGTTTAATGGGTGTCGGCATCGCTACCCACTTCGCCCGTTTTTCCCATGATGTCTGGCTTTTCGATACTGATAACAGCAGGATTAATGAAATTACCGCTGTTGCCAACGGCATACTGGATGAGTTGATTGCGACCGACCAGTTTCCCGCCGATGACAAAGAACAGGTTCTCAGCCGGTTGCACGGAACTACCTCTCTACAGGATATCGCCGCATCGGGATTACTGATTGAGGCTATCCCTGAACGGATTGAACTCAAGCATGCGTTGTATGCGCAACTGGAAGCACTGATAGCACCAGATGCCGTTATTGCCAGTAACACCAGTGGCCTGCCGCCCGATGCGCTGGCAGAGAACCTCATTCACCCGGAGCGATTGCTGATCGCCCATTTCTGGCACCCACCGCACTTTATTCCCTTAGTTGAAATCGTTCCTGGCTCGGCAACCAGGACAGAATATCTCAGCGAATTACAACAACTGCTGGTCTCGATGCAGCTTGAGGCTGTGGTACTCGACCGTGCTGCGCCAGGCTTTGTCGGCAACCGCCTGCAGTTTGCCTTACTGCGTGAAGCGCTGCATATCGTCAAGAGCGGCATTGCCAGCGCAGAGGTAGTGGATCAGGTAATGCGAGCCTCACTCGGACGCCGCTATGCGATGGTCGGTCCGCTGGAAGCCGCTGATATGACCGGGCTGTCCACCGTGCAGGACATTTGTCGCCACCTGCTACCGGAACTGGCCACCGGCAGTGACATGATGTCACTTGTCGCTGACAAGGTTGCCCGCGGTGATACCGGTTTGCGCAGCGGTCAGGGATTCTATCGCTGGGATGATTCGCGCAAGGAGTACATCCAGCAACGCCGGGAACATCAGCTGCGCTTTGCGCTGAAGCCATAACGTCTCTTTCTGTACCCCACTATAATAATAAGGAGTCATGATGAGTGTATTAATCGCCCTGGCAGCATTGGGCCTGCTGATGCTGGCAGCCTATCGCGGATACAGTGTCATCCTGTTTGCCCCCATCGCGGCATTAGGCGCTGTCCTGCTCACCGAACCGAGCGCCGTCGGCCCCGCCTTTACCGGCCTGTTTATGGAAAAAATGGTCGGTTTTGTGAAGCTTTACTTCCCGGTGTTCTTACTGGGAGCAGTATTTGGCAAGTTAATCGAGTTATCTGGTTTTTCCCGATCCATCGTCGCCGCCGCGATCAACATTCTGGGCCGTCGTCACGCCATTCCGGTGATTGTACTGGTGTGTGCGTTGCTGACTTACGGCGGTGTGTCGCTGTTCGTAGTGGCCTTTGCGGTGTATCCGTTTGCGGCTGAGTTGTTCCGTCAGAGCAATATTCCCAAGCGTCTAATCCCGGCAACCGTCGCGCTGGGCGCATTCTCATTCACTATGGATGCTTTGCCCGGTACGCCGCAGATCCAGAATATTATCCCGACCAGCTTTTTTGGTACTAACGCCTGGGCCGCACCCTGGCTGGGGCTCATAGGTTCGCTATTTATCATCTTTGTCGGCCTGGTCTATCTCGAGCGCCAGCGGCGCAAAGCACAGACAAAGAACGAAGGCTATGGCACCGAGCTGCTTAACGAACCGGAAACACCGGATAACATTAACCTGCCTAATCCAGTCATTGCGATTTCCCCGCTGATTCTGGTGGGTGTATTTAACCTGCTGTTTACCCGTTGGATCCCGGTCTGGTATGGCACCAGTCATCAGCTGGAGCTTCCTGGCCTGGCCAAGCCAATCACGACTGAAGTCGGGAAAATTACCGCTATCTGGGCAGTAGAAGCCGCGCTGATTTCGGGGATCCTGTTAGTAGTGGTTTTTGGTTATCGCAACATCAAAGGCCGCCTCGCCGAAGGAAGCAGAACGGCTGTCGGCGGCGCGATTCTGGCGGCAATGAATACCGCATCAGAATACGGTTTTGGCGCTGTGATCGCCGCCCTGCCTGGTTTTCTGGTGTTGTCCAAAGCGCTGGCGGCCATTCCTGATCCACTGCTCAATGAAGCCATCAGTATTACCACCCTCGCCGGGATCACCGGCTCGGCATCCGGCGGGATGAGCATTGCATTAGCGGCAATGTCAGACACCTTTATCGCTGCCGCACATGCTGCCAACATTCCGTTGGAAGTCTTTCACCGCGTCGCCTCTATGGCCAGCGGTGGCATGGATACCCTGCCGCATAACGGCGCGGTAATTACGCTGCTGGCCATCACAGGCTTGAGCCATCGCCAGGCGTATGGCGGGATCTTCGCCATCACCGTGATCAAAAGTCTGGCCGTGCTGTTTGTGATCGGCGTCTTCTACACCACCGGAATTGTTTAAGGAGAATCACCATGAACTTAACGGGAAAAACAGCCCTGGTTACCGGATCGACCAGCGGTATTGGATTAGGTATTGCGCAGGTTCTGGCGAAAGCCGGGGCCACTTTGATTCTCAACGGCTTTGGTGATGTTGAGGCGGCAAAAGACGCCGTGGCGCAGTATGGCAAAACACCAGGGTATCATGGTGCTGATCTCAGCGATGAAGCGCAAATTGCCGCGATGATGCACTACGCCGAAAGCGAGTTTGGCGGCGTGGATATTCTGGTCAATAACGCCGGGATCCAATATGTCTCACCGGTCGAGACATTCCCTGTAGACAAATGGAATGCAATCATTGCCATCAACCTGTCCTCCGTTTTTCACACTACGCGCCTGGCGCTTCCCGGTATGCGTGAACGCAACTGGGGACGCATTATTAATATCGCCTCGGTGCATGGGCTGGTGGCCTCAAAAGAAAAATCGGCCTACGTTGCGGCGAAGCACGGCGTGGTCGGCCTAACCAAAACCATAGGACTGGAAACGGCGCAGACTGGCGTAACCTGTAATGCGCTGTGCCCTGGTTGGGTCCTGACCCCGCTGGTACAACAGCAGATCGACAAGCGCATTGCCGAAGGCGCAGATCCGGAAGCGGCACGTAACGCGCTGCTCGCGGAGAAGCAGCCTTCACGTGAGTTTGTCACGCCCGAACAACTGGGTGAGTTCGCGCTGTTCTTGTGTTCAGATGCTGCGGCGCAGGTCCGCGGTGTGGCATGGAATATGGATGGCGGTTGGGTGGCACAGTAAGTTATGTATGCCGGATGCGGCGTCGCATCCGGCCTGCATCCGTCAGGACTTCAACTGATAATCCAGGGTAATTTCTGCGTTCAGAACCTGTGACACCGGACATCCGGCTTTCGCCTTCTGGATTATGCCGTCAAATGTTGCTGCATCGATCCCTGGCACGGCAACCTCACTGTGTAATGCCACTTTGGTTATCGCAAAACCCGCATCCACTTTATCCAGAGAAACATCGGCAGTGGTATCAATAGCGTCTGGCGTAAAACCCGCTTCGCCCAGCATTAACGAAAGCGCCATTGAGAAGCAGGCAGCATGTGCAGCGCCAATCAGTTCTTCCGGGTTGGTGCCTTTCGCGCCTTCGAATCGCGTATTAAACCCATAGGGTTGCTGGTTCAGCACCCCACTTTCGGTAGACACGGTTCCTTTCCCACGCTTAATGTCGCCTTCCCAGTGCGCCTGACCTTTCTTATGGATAGTCATTACTGCTCTCCTGTGTTGTCGTCGGAGTTACAAGTATAGGACGCTGAGGCAAAAGCATGTGTCAGATTGGAATGTTCTGCATTCCCTGCTTAAGCATTGACCTTTCAGAGAAAATGACCGACCATCCAGAAAGCCGTTTTTTATACATCGGCTTTCTATCAGGTTGTATTTCGTCCGATCTTACGCGGACTCGCCCTTGAAACCAGTAACAGGATTAAGGAGTTAGAATGAAATCGAACCGTCAGGCCCGTCATATTCTTGGACTGGACCACAAAATCTCCAATCAACGTAAAGTCGTAACCGAAGGCGACAAATCCAGCGTGGTCAATGCTCCAACCGGAAGAAAACGCCGCGCTGACAGCAAGTAATTTCCTGCACGACATACGGATTAACGAGATAAACACCATTGCAACCGCAGTGGTGTTTTTGCTTATAAAACCCCTTAACCCATTCACAATGCTTTATACTTCGCCCGTTTCCCTGGCAGACAGGCCACATACGATCATAAAGAGTGCCAGGGACGGTTATTCAAAAAAGAGTGAGTGACATGGAAAACGAAACTAAAAAACTGCGTTCCCTTTATATCCCTTACGCTGGCCCGGTACTGCTGGAGTTTCCCCTGCTAAACAAAGGGAGTGCTTTCAGTGTGGAAGAACGACGTAACTTCAACCTGCTGGGGTTACTGCCGGAAGTCGTCGAGACGATTGAAGAACAAGCCGATCGTGCCTGGATCCAATATCAGGGATTCAAAACGGAAATCGACAAACATATCTACCTGCGCAATATCCAGGACACCAACGAAACCCTGTTCTATCGGCTGGTGAATAACCATCTTGATGAGATGATGCCCGTCATCTACACCCCAACGGTAGGTGCTGCCTGTGAGCGCTTTTCTGAGATCTATCGCCGTTCTCGCGGTGTATTTATCTCTTACCAAAACCGCCACAACATGGACGATATCCTGCAAAACGTCCCAAACCACAATATTAAAGTCATCGTCGTTACTGACGGGGAACGTATTCTGGGTCTTGGCGATCAGGGTATCGGCGGGATGGGCATTCCTATCGGTAAACTGTCGCTGTATACCGCCTGTGGCGGCATTAGTCCGGCCTACACTTTGCCGGTAGTGCTGGATGTCGGTACCAACAACCAGCAACTGTTGAACGATCCGCTGTATATGGGCTGGCGCAATCCGCGTATTACTGACGATGAATACTACGAATTTGTCGACGAGTTCATCCAGGCCGTGAAGCACCGCTGGCCGGACGTGCTGCTGCAGTTCGAAGACTTCGCGCAGAAAAACGCCATGCCGTTGCTGAACCGCTATCGCGATGAAATTTGTTCGTTCAACGATGATATTCAGGGTACCGCGGCGGTAACCGTAGGGACGCTGATTGCCGCCAGCCGTGCGGCAGGAAGCCAGTTGAGTGAACAAAATATTGTGTTCCTCGGCGCAGGCTCTGCCGGGTGCGGGATTGCCGAACAGATCATCGCACAAATCCAGCGTGAAGGATTAAGCGAAGAAGCGGCCCGCCAGCGCGTATTTATGGTCGACCGTTTCGGTCTGCTGACTGACAAAATGCCGAACCTGCTTTCCTTCCAGACCAAACTGGTGCAAAAACGCGAGAATCTGCAGCATTGGGATACGCAAGAAGATGTGCTGTCGCTGCTCGACGTGGTTCGCAACGTTAAGCCGGACATTCTGATCGGTGTTTCCGGGCAAACGGGTCTGTTTACCGAAGAGATTATCCGCGAGATGCACAAGCATTGTCCGCGCCCGATCGTCATGCCGCTGTCTAACCCGACGTCGCGCGTGGAAGCCACGCCGCAGGATATTATTGCCTGGACTGAAGGTAATGCCCTGGTCGCCACCGGTAGTCCGTTTGCTCCGGTAGTCTGGAAAGATAAGACCTACCCAATTGCCCAGTGTAATAACGCCTATATCTTCCCGGGTATCGGTCTTGGCGTCATTGCCTCTGGCGCATCGCGTATCACCGATGAAATGCTGATGTCTGCCAGTGAAACACTTGCGCAGTACTCACCGCTGGTACTGAACGGCGAAGGTCTGGTGTTGCCGGAGCTGAAAGATATTCAGACCGTTTCTCGCGCTATTGCGTTTGCCGTCGGGAAAATGGCCCAGCAGCAAGGTGTGGCGGTGAAAACGTCTGCCGAAGCGCTGCAACAGGCGATTGACGAGAATTTCTGGCAGGCAGAATATCGCGACTACCGTCGTACTTCTATTTGACGGTTTTACCCGGCGGCGCCTGCCGCCGGGTGTTCAAAGCTTGCGCGAATCCATAACTTACGATTACACTTTCATCATCGATTAACATTCTGAAAAATAAAAGGAGGTAATTATGCTGTACTGTGAACGTTTCATCGCTTCACATACATTTGGCGATCGCCAGAGCTCAAGCGTTATCGGTATCGTGCTGCGATAACTTCTGCTTGAGCGAAGCTAACTTCTAAATCCCCTTCTCTCGGGCTTACCGGGTTATCGTCAGCGATGTTTGACGAGGCGTTTTCACGCCTGTAACTCTTGAGTAAGCAACAATGAGCACATTACTAACCGCACAATCCTTACACGTTGATACGGCATTCGGCGCGCTTTTCGACGATCTCACCTTTACCCTTAAAAAAGGCGACCGCATTGGGCTAATTGGCTATAACGGCTGTGGCAAAAGCACGTTATTAAAACTGTTGGATGGCACAATTACGCCCACGAGCGGATTAATTGCGCAGGCCAACCACTGTCATCTAGCCCGCGTGGAACAACATTTGCCGGACGACATTCTCCCGCTAACGCTACAGGAGGCGGTTCTTGCCCAGCTTCCCGAACATGAGCGCGCAGCTCAGCAGTGGCGGGTTGAATCGCTTCTCGCTGAAATGGGCTTTACGCCGGACAATTTGCATCTTACAACGCGAACTCTAAGTGGTGGGCAGCACACGCGGCTGCTGTTAGCGCGTGCGCTGATGCGTAATCCTGATCTCTTGTTGCTGGATGAACCGGGTAACCATCTGGATTTACCGACATTGCTATGGCTGGAGCAGTTCTTACAGAAGTGGTCCGGTAGTTTTGTGGTGGTATCTCACGATCCGCAGTTACTGGATGCCGTTACCCATGGAACCTGGATCCTGCGCGATAGCACCCTGCACGCTTTTGATCTGCCCTGTAGCGCGGCGCGCCAGGCCCTTGTCGACCGGGACGTCAGCGATGCACTACGCTATAAAGCTGAGCAAAAAGAGATTGACCGGGTCGCCGCCAGCGCCAAACGGCTGGCCACATGGGGACGGGTTTACGACAACGAAGATTTGTCCCGCAAAGCCAAACAGATGGAAAAACAGGTGCTGCGCCTGAAAGACAGTCAGACGGAAGTGACTGCAGGAAGTCAGTGGACACTAACATTACAGGGGGATGCTTTGCGTGCAGACCGTTTGCTGGAGATGACTCACCTGTCGGTCTCGCCGGCGCCAGATGCTGCAACGCTGTTTTCTATCGAAGGTATCAGAATCAAAAGCGGTGACCGCGTGGCGATTGTTGGCCGTAACGGTTGTGGAAAATCATCGCTGTTACGACTTATCTGGCAGCAATACCAGTCGCAGATGGCGTCCCGTTCACTGGTGTTACACCCTCGTGTCACGCTGGGGTATTACGACCAGACACTGCATCAGCTCGCGGATGACGATTCGTTGTTTGATGCGCTGGAGCCTTTTGCCCCACAGCCTGATGTTCGCAAGATGGCGTTGATTAGTGCGGGCTTTCCGTGGATCCGTCACCAGCAGTTAGTCAGCACGTTAAGCGGTGGCGAGCGTTCTCGACTGCTGTTTGTCGGGCTGACACTCGCCCGCTATAGCCTGTTGATGCTTGATGAGCCGACCAACCATCTGGACATGGAAGGCAAAGAGGCGCTGGCAAAAACGCTGCAGAGCTTTAGCGGTGGCGTGTTGCTGGTCAGTCATGATCGTCACCTTATCAGCCAAAGCTGTAACCGGTTTTGGTTTATCGATGATGGTGAACTCAGCGAATGGCACGATCTGGAAGCGATTAGCGCACGCATTCAGGAAACCGCTGATGAAATAAGCGCCAGTAAAACCCGGGTAAAAGTGGTGCCAGAAATGAGTCCTGACAGCGATGCTGTACTGGAACAGCTTCTGGAACTGGAACAACGACTGGCCGACGATCTCGCGCGCAAGCCAAAACACCAGAAGCCGCAACTTCAGGCGCAATGGCGTAAGGAGATTGAACGACTGAATTCACAACTTGAGTAAACATATTGCCGGATAAGCAAACTTATCCGGCTTACATGTGCAAATGCTCGTGTAGGCTGGATAAGGCAGTAAGCCACCATCCGGTTATTCCTGCGTAGTGCTTTCCAGATATTCCCTGACCTGCTTTTCCTTTTAACCCGTTAACGGCACTATTTTACAAAATAGCGCCCCGTAATGTTGCGTTTAATGGAACACTAATGATAGCGTTCCTCCAGAAGGAACAAGGAAGGCATGAATGATCGTGAACTTCAGGCACAAAGGATTGCGCGACTTGTTTCTTCATGGGCGAACATCAGGCGTTATGGCAGAGCATGTCCGGCGATTACGGCACCGGCTCGCTGTTATTGATGCGGCAAGCAGGGTTACAGACATCAATATGCCCGGTTATAGACTCCATCCCCTGACGGGCGATCGTGGTGGAATATGGGCAATTTCTGTTTCAGGCAACTGGCGCATTACGTTTGAATTCGTCAATGGCGACGCGTACATACTGAACTACGAGGACTATCATTGATGAAAATGGCAAATCATCCCCGTCCGGGAGATATTATTCAGGAAGCGTTGGACGAGCTGAACGTCAGTCTGCGCGAGTTTGCCAGAGCAATGGGGATTGCACCTTCAACTGCAAGCCGGTTGTTAACCGGAAAAGCAACGTTAACACCTGAAATGGCGATCAAACTTTCTGTCGTGATCGGCAGTTCTCCGGAAATGTGGCTCAACCTGCAAAATACCTGGAGCCTCGCACAAGCAAAAAAAAGCGTGGATATTTCACGTCTGCGCAAGCTTACCGTTCAATAACGCACGCTTTATGCTGCAACAGCAGACCGGATAAGCTTGCGCTATCCGGCATGGCATTATTGCTGAGGTTTTTTCTCTTTCCAGGCATCCCAGGCCTGTTTGATTTCTTGCCTCGCCGCGGCGGCGTCGTTAAAACCGTTTAGCTCAACCTTCTTGCGCCCTTCCGGCAGTTCTTTGTACACGCGGAAGAATGATTCCAGCCGTTGCACTTCGATTTTTGGCAGATCGCTCAGTTCGTTGATGTCGTCATAGGTCGGGTCAATTTTACTGGCCGGTACCGCGACAATTTTGTCGTCCTTCTCACCGCCGTCGATCATCTTCAACACGCCAATGGCACGCAGCTTAATCAATGTTCCCGGTGCCAGCGGCGCACGGGTATAGAAAATAACATCCAGTGGGTCACCGTCACCCGCCAGAGACTGGGTAAGTGAGCCATAGTTAGCCGGATAGGCAACCGGCATCGACTGGAATCGATCGGCAACAATAAAGCCGGTTTTAGCATCGGTTTCATATTTAATGATCCCACCTGCCGGGATTTCGGTCACGGCATAAAACTCTTGCGGGTTATTTTCCGGCTGAGGAAATTCAAGGATGTTCTGCGCCTGAGCTGACGCACAAAGAAACAGGCTAACTGCGAGTAATTTTTTTACCAGAAGCATTGTCTTTTACTCTCTATTATTGGAAAGACAACACCTTACGTTTCACAGATGACACAAACATGACGTTTTTTTGGCAAAAAAATGGCGCTACATCGGTAGCGCCATTTTTATCAGCAGAACGTTAATGGGCTATTTCAACCCTTCCTCGTTCTCTTTTTTCGCCTCTTCGCGTTCAACTTCGCGATACCAGCGCGGGTGATGCTTCTTCGCCCAGCGGCGGCTGACCTTCCCTTCGACCATGCCTTTAATCGATCCTTTCACCCAAAATGCCATGTACATATGGATAAGGATGGCGTGCATTAAAATAATGCCTGCCGCGGCGTGGATCAGCAGGCTGTAGCGCACAACCTGCATCGGGAAGAACTGCGCGAAGTACGGACGCCAGATAATAATACCGGTGATCAGCAGCACAAAAATCATGCTCATGATTGACCAGAACATCATTTTCTGCCCGGCATTGTACTTACCGACGTCCGCCACTTTGTGTTCATTGCCCTTCAGCACTTCCACAATGTTTTTCAGCCACGGAATGTCTTTCTTATCCGGGATGTTGTGGTGAACAAAACGAACGAACATGAACATCAACGCGACGAAGATCAGCAGACCGAAGAACGGGTGCAAAATGCGCCCCATCTGCGGCGTACCGAAGGTTTGCGTCAGCCATTGCAACGTCGGGAAGAAAAACGAAATCCCCGACAGTGCGACCAGGAAGAAGCAGATCACCACCGTCCAGTGACAGGCGCGGTCGATAAATTTCGTGCGCACAATCATTTTCGACTTACTCATGATGATCCTCCTCGTCGTCGTCCACTTCCTTATTCGGGCCAATACCAATGTAGTGGTAAATCAGTCCGGCGAAGGTGGCGATAAATCCGGCGGCTGCCAGCGGTTTCAGCGCACCTTTCCACAAGTTGATAGAAGTATCAATCTGCGGATCCTTCGGCAAACCGTGGTACAACTCCGGCTGGTTGGCGTGATGCAGAACGTACATAACGTGTGTTCCACCCACACCCTGCGGGTTGTAGACACCAGCATGTTCGAAACCACGTGCTTTCAGTTTTTCCACACGCTGCTCGGCCATTTCCAGCATCTCTTGCTTGGTGCCGAAATGTATCGCCCCGGTCGGACAGGTCTTCACGCAGGCAGGTTCCTGCCCAACGCTGACGCGATCCACGCACAGCGTACATTTATACACGCGGTTATCCTCTTTATTGAGGCGCGGAATATTAAATGGACACCCGGCAATACAGTACCCGCAGCCGATACAATGCTCTGACTGGAAATCAACAATCCCGTTGGCGTACTGGATGATTGCTCCGGCAGACGGGCATGCCTTCAGGCAGCCCGGATCTTCACAGTGCATGCAACCGTCTTTACGAATCAGCCATTCCAGCTTGCCGTTCTGTTCAGTTTCGGTAAACCGCATCACCGTCCAGGACTTGGCGCTGAGATCGGCGGGGTTGTCATACACCCCGACGCAATGACCCACTTCGTCGCGGATATCGTTCCACTCTGAACATGCCACCTGACAGGCTTTACAGCCTATACAGGTGGAAACGTCGATCAGTTTCGCGACTTCTGCTTTGTAATCACGTGCCTGAGGCGGCGGCGTGATGGAGTTTGTTGCGGACCTTTTAATGATGTCCTGCGTTTCCATAGACATATGTTCGCCCCCTTACGCCTTCTCGATGTTAACTAAAAACGCTTTGTATTCCGGCGTTTGCGAGTTTGCATCACCGACATTCGGCGTCAGGGTGTTGGCGATAAAGCCTTTACGCGCGACTCCTTCAAAGCCCCAGTGAATTGGGATCCCCACCGTTTCGACCTGCTGACCATTAACATGCAAGGTGCGCAGGCGACGCGTGACTACCGCAACTGCACGAATAAATCCGCGTTTGCTGCTGACCTTCACATAGTCACCGTTGGCAATACCTTTTGCTGCCGCCAGCGTTTCGCTGATCTCCACAAACTGCTCTGGTTGGGCAATCGCATTCAGCAAGGCATGCTTAGTCCAGGTGTGGAAATGTTCGGTCAAACGGTAGGTCGTACCGACGTACGGGAAGTCCTGTTTATTCCCCATACGCAACGCATCCGCTTCGTACAGACGCGCAGCCGGGTTGGAGATAACGTTCGGGTGCAGCGGGTTAGTTCCCAGCGGCGTTTCCATCGGCTCGTAGTGTTCCGGGAACGGCCCTTCCGCCAGCTTATCGATGGCGAACAGACGACCCAGCCCTTCCGGTTGCATGATAAACGGATTGGTACCACTGCCCGGTGCTGCGTTGTTGAAGTCAGGGATGTCGTTGCCTGTCCACTTCGTCCCGTTCCACTTGATCAACATGCGTTTTGGATCCCACGGTTTACCCTGCGGATCCGCCGAGGCGCGGTTATACAGTACGCGACGGTTCAGAGGCCATGCCCATGCCCAACCCAACGTATTACCCAGCCCTGACGGGTCGGCATTATCGCGGTTAGCCATCTGGTTACCCTGCTCAGTCCAGCTACCGGTATAAATCCAGCAGGAGGATGCCGTAGTACCATCATCACGCAGGAGCGCAAAGCTGTTGAGCAACTGACCTTTCTTCGCAACCAGCACGCCGTTGGCATCATAAAGATCTTCCAGCGCATAGCCGTTATTCTCTTTCGCCACCTCTTCAGAATGCGGCTCGTCCGGTTGCTTATAGTTCCAGCTCATTTTCAGCACTGGCTCGACGCCCTTACCACCTTCAGTGCGATACATCTCGCGCAAACGATGATAAATACCGGCCAGAATCTCGCCGTCATTGCGGGCTTCGCCCGGTGCGTCCTGACCTTTCCAGTGCCATTGCAGCCAGCGACCGGAGTTGGCAATTGAGCCGTCTTCTTCTGCGAAGCAGGTTGATGGCAGACGGAACACTTCGGTCTGGATCGATGCCGGATCGACATCGTTAGAATCGCCGTGGTTTTGCCAGAACGTTGAGGTCTCAGTTACCAGCGGATCGATAATCACCAGATACTTCAGTTTGCTCAGCGACTGAACCACTTTGTTTTTGTCCGGGAAGGACGCAACCGGGTTAAAGCCCTGACAGATATAGCCGGTAACTTTCCCGCTATCCATCATGTTGAAGTATTTGATGACGTCGTAGGACTGATCCCACTTCGGCAGCCACTCAAAACCCCAGTCGTTCTCTTTCTGCGCTGCATTGCCGTAGAAAGATTTCATCAGGCTGACGAAGAACTTCGGATAGTTGCCCCAGTAGTTAACCTGTTCGGCCAGCGTTGCTTTTGGTGTGTTCGCCGCCAGATAGGTTTGCAGATCCGCCTGCTTCTCTGACGGCAGCGTCAGATAGCCTGGCAGGCTGGTAGAGAGCAGACCTAAGTCAGTTAACCCCTGAATATTGGAGTGACCACGTAAGGCGTTTACGCCACCACCGGCCATCCCCATGTTACCGAGCAGCAACTGGATCATCGCCATGGTGCGGATGTTCTGCGCCCCTACGGTATGCTGCGTCCAGCCCAGCGCGTACAGGAAGGTCGTGGTACGGTCGGCTGCACTGGTGGAGGCCAGCACTTCACACACTTTCAGGAAGTCGGCTTTCGGCGTTCCGCAGATGTTTTCCACCACATCAGGCGTATAGCGGGAAACGTGCTGTTTCAGCAGATTCCACACACAGCGCGGATGGCTCAATGTTTCATCACGTTTCGCGTAGCCGTTTTCATCGAACTGGTAGTTCCAGGACGATTTATCGTATTGACGTTTTTTCGCGTCGTAACCGCTGAACAGACCGTCTTCAAAAGCAAAATCATCCCGCACCAGCAGACTGGCGTTGGTGTAGTGCTTAACGTATTCAGCGTTGATTTTGTTATTTTCAATCAGATACAGCAACACGCCGGAAAGGAACGTAATGTCCGTACCGGAACGAATCGGCGCATAGATATCCGCAACCGAGGCTGTACGTGTAAAACGGGGATCGACAACAATCAGCGTGGCATCATTGTTGTTTTTGGCTTCCATCGCCCAGCGGAATCCCACCGGATGTGCTTCAGCGGCATTACCGCCCATCACCATTACGACGTTAGCGTTTTTGATATCAACCCAGTGGTTGGTCATCGCACCGCGACCAAATGTTGGAGCAAGACTTGCTACCGTTGGTCCGTGTCAGACGCGCGCCTGGTTGTCTACAGCCAGCATGCCAAGTGAGCGCACAAATTTTTGCGTCAGCATGCCGGTTTCATTACTTGCCGCAGATGCACACAGCATCCCGGTTGAAAGCCAGCGGTTTACCGTTACGCCCTGCTCATTCTTCTCAATAAAGTTGGCGTCGCGGTCAGCTTTCATTAGTTTTGCAATGCGGGAGAATGCTTCATCCCAGCTAATGCGTTGCCATTTATCGGAGCCCGGAGCGCGATATTCCGGGTAGCGCAGACGATTCTCGCTGTGCACATAATCCAGTAATCCCGCGCCCTTAGGACAGAGTGCCCCACGGCTTACCGGATGATCCGGATCCCCTTCGATATGGTAAATCGACTCTTTGGCGTTTTTTGCTCCATCACCCAGGCTATACATTAATAGCCCGCAACCTACGGAACAGTATGTGCAGGTGTTTCGGATCTCTTTCGCACGTAACAGTTTATAGTTTCGTGCCTGAGCCAGTGCCATCTTGGGTGCGAAACCCAATGCAGCAACTGTTGTTCCCGCCATACCGCCCGCGCAGATTTTAAAGAATTGTCTGCGGCTGACGTCCATTGCTTTCCTCTTTTTTGCAGGGATGCGTACACTGACATCCTCAAGTTGCACTGAAAGCGGCAACCAGGAAGATGGCGTGTACAACTTCGCGACGAAACTATCAGCTATATCCATAATTTTTTTGCGTCAAATCAATAACGAAACGGTTCCGCTACTAAATAGTGCAGTTTGTTTAACCTTCGTACCCCCAAGGGGTTAGGCAAAAGGTAATTAGTTGGCGTGTTTTAGTGTAAAGGTGCTATAAATTTCAGCTTCATTTTCGCCAGTACCGTGGACTGAAATTCAGCATGACAAAACAAAAAGCAACGTTAATTGGGCTCATTGCCATTGTGTTATGGAGCACGATGGTAGGACTGATTCGTGGGGTTAGCGAAGGACTCGGGCCTGCAGGTGGTGCCGCGATGATCTTCTCATTAAGTGGTCTCCTGCTTATTTTTACTGTCGGATTTCCAAATATCCGCAAAATTCCTGTTCGTTATTTAATCGCCGGTAGCGTACTTTTTGTCAGCTATGAAATATGTCTGGCGCTGGCATTAGGATATGCCGCAACCCGACACCAGGCTATCGAGGTAGGAATGGTCAATTATCTCTGGCCAAGCCTGACAATATTGTTTGCCATATTGTTCAATGGTCAAAAAACAACCTGGTTGGTAATCCCTGGATTAATTGTCGCATTGACCGGAGTCTGTTGGGTATTAGGTGGTGATAATGGACTCAAACCTGGTGAAATTATAAACAATGTTGCGACCAGCCCACTCAGTTATTTCCTCGCTTTTCTCGGTGCATTTATCTGGGCAACATATTGCACAGTGACCAATAAATATGCGAAGGGTTTTAATGGTATTACCGTGTTCGTTTTACTTACGGCAACGAGTTTGTGGGTTTATTATTTTATCACTCCTCAACCAGAAATGGTTTTCAGCACTCCAGTGACCATTAAGCTGTTTACCGCAGCATTAACGTTAGGATTTGCCTATGCAGCGTGGAATATTGGTATTTTACACGGCAACGTGACGGTGATGGCCGTTGGTTCATATTTCACCCCGGTACTGTCGTCTGCACTCGCGGCCGTATTACTCAGCGCCCCACTTTCGTTTTCGTTCTGGCAAGGCGCACTGATGGTCTGTGCTGGTTCCTTGCTTTGCTGGTTAGCAACACGTCGCGCCTGAAAAAGAAGCTGGGCTTTCAGAACCCGGCTACACTATAATCAAATTATGGATAATTAACGTTCATTTAGCTTGCATTTAATGTTTGCATTTGTTTAATTAAATGTTAAATATGTGATTTATTAATCAATAGTCGAAAGTATTGCAATATGAACAATATTCTTTCGCATGCATATATTACACAACCGAAACTAACGTTAATTAAACCATACGCTCCTCAATAGTCCCCCAGGTAAATATATATATCCAGACAAGTCACATATATCGACTAATACAATCAGTTGTATTATGTAGATCTGGATCACACAAATTCAAATATTCCGTAATATTATGAAACTTATTATTGAACTCATACCACAACGTCATTTAAAAATGGTTTGCCATTGACGAACACCTTCGTTTAGCAATGGTTTAGGAATCACACCAAGAAAAAATTATAAGGATTATTTAGAATGAAACTTAAATTAGTTGCAGTGGCAGTGACTTCCCTGTTGGCAGCAGGTGCGGTAAACGCAGCTGAGATTTATAACAAAGACGCAAACAAACTGGATCTGTACGGTAAAGTTCACGCTCAGCATTACTTCTCTGATGATAACGGAAGCGATGGTGACAAAACTTATGCGCGTCTGGGCTTCAAAGGCGAAACTCAGATCAATGACCAGCTGGTCGGTTTTGGTCAGTGGGAATATGAATTCAAAGGTAACCGTGCTGAATCCACCGGTGGTTCTAACAGCGATAAAACCCGTCTTGCATTCGCTGGTCTGAAATTCGCTGAATACGGTTCTTTCGACTACGGCCGTAACTACGGCGTAGCGTACGACATCGGCGCATGGACCGACGTTCTGCCTGAGTTCGGTGGTGATACCTGGACCCAGACTGACGTATTCATGACCAGCCGTACTACCGGCGTTGCAACCTACCGTAACACCGACTTCTTCGGTCTGGTTGAAGGTCTGAACTTCGCAGCTCAGTACCAGGGCAAAAACGACCGTAGCAACGTACAAGAAGCTAACGGCGACGGCTTTGGTCTGTCTACTACTTACGAATACGAAGGTTTTGGCGTAGGTGCTACCTATGCGAAATCTGACCGTACCGACCTTCAGAACAACCGTAGCAGCATTTTCAAAGCTAACGGTGAAAACGCTGAAGTATGGGCTGCTGGTCTGAAATATGATGCGAACAACATCTACCTGGCAACCACCTACTCTGAAACCCGCAACATGACCACCTACGGTTCCAATGTTAACGGTATCGCTGAAAAAGCTCAGAACTTTGAAGCTGTTGCTCAGTACCAGTTCGACTTCGGTCTGCGTCCGTCCGTTGCTTACCTGAAATCCAAAGGTAAAGACATCGCTGTATTCGGTGACCAGGATCTGGTTGAATACGTAGACTTGGGTGCTACCTATTACTTCAACAAAAACATGTCCACCTTCGTTGATTACAAAATCAACCTGCTGGATGACAACAACTTCACTCGTATTGCTGGTGTAAGCACCGACAACGTTGTGGCTGTTGGCCTGAACTACCAGTTCTAATTTTGTTGTAGTCTGAATGCAAAGCCAGTCCACTTCGGGCTGGCTTTTCTCTTGAAGTAGACTCGGTCATAAGGAGTATGCCGTGCAGACGTTCACAGGTCGTTGTCTTTGCGGACAAAGTCATTTTACCGTTAACGTCGAAATGCTTGATGTCTATGCCTGCCACTGCACGCTATGCCAGAAGTGGTCAGGAGGCATCGCCATGTATCTGGAAGCCAGTGGTCATCCGCTGATGTCGCCAGAGTCAATCGAACCTTCGCACTTTCCCTCTTCAACGCGTGGAGAACGTTTTTTCTGTTCAGGTTGCGGCTGCCCACTGTGGTTTACGCTGACCGACAGCGATCGCTATTTTATTCCGTGGACGTTACTCGAACTTAACGAGGTAGATCGCCGCCGCCTGATTTTAGCGGCAGAAATCTATACTGAAACACAACCTGCGTTCTGGAGACTGACGGGGCAATATGCTCGTCTGAGTGGAAAAGAAGTCGAAGAGATGGATTACCCCTGTCATCTAGCCCACTAGTTATTGACTATTCACCTTCGCCAGACTGAACCACATCCCTACCGCTAACACGATAAGCATGCTGCCAGCGCTGCTCAATGCCACGCTGTGAGACCAGGTAAACGCTTCTCTGGCAGCTGCAAGCAACGCGTCACTCAGGGAAGGTGGAAGCGAATGCGCTAATTGCACCGCCTCGCCCATTGATGATGAAGCGCGCTCCAGTTCCTGCGGATTAAGTCCGGCAGGTGGCAGAATCGATGCGGAAAAACTGCGACTCAGCAACAAACCAAAAATAGCGATCCCCAGTCCGGCACCCAGTTCATAGGCCATAGTTTCGATCGCCCCTGCTGCTGCCGCTTTTTCAGCCGGGGCTGCCGCCATAATAGCTGCGGTTGAAGCCAATAGCGCACTGGCGGCACTGAAACCCAGTAAGGCCATTAAAATCCAGGCTTGTATCTGCTGGGAGCTGAAATCTGTCATTGCCAGTCCGTAAAAGCTGACTGCGCTCAGCGCCATACCTGCCGTTGCTACGCAGCGTAATCCCAGACGTGATACCAACATTCCGGCGATCGGTCCGCTGAATCCGCTCGCCAGCATCACCGGCAACATAAACAGCCCCGCCTGATACGGTGTTAAACCGTGAACAAACTGCAACTCCTGAGCCATCAACAGCTCAAAACCTACCAGCGTTATCATCGCGGTCATGGCCATCACAACGCCGCTAAGGATAATGCGATGCGTAAATAGACGCATATCAATCATTGGGCGCGAAGCAGCAAGCTGGATGCGAACAAACTGCATCAGCAACAGGGCGCCAACCAACAACGTCAGTACAATCACACCGGTCGCGATATGTCCTTTTAACGCAGTTTTGGCGCTATAAACCAGCAACAAGATAGCGACAATCAACATTATCGCATGACCGAAATTTAGCGACTGATCGCGACGTCCAGCCTGGCGCGGAACGTAACGCGCGGTCAATGCCATCACGACCAGAACAATCGGGACATTTATTAAGAATACAGATCCCCAGTAGAAGTGCTCCAGCAGCATGCCGCCGACTAACGGACCAAATGCCGCACCACCGGAACCCACTGCCGCCCAGACACCGAGGGCCATATTGCGGTGGCGTTGCTCGGCAAAGGTCGCACGAATGCCGGCAAGCGTCGCCGGTACGATCATCGCCGCACCGATGGCCAGCACCGCTCTGGTGGCGATGAGCCAGCCGGCAGTAGGTGCAAACGCTGCGGCCAGCGACGCCAGACCAAATAACCCTCCACCCAATAGCAGCAGGCGTTTAAAACCGATGCGATCGCCCAGAGCCCCCATCGGCAAGACCATCCCTGCCATTACCAGGGAATAAATATCGATGATCCACAGTAGCTCGTTACCACTGGCACCCAGCGTCATACTTAGCGTGGGCGCGGCAACGTGCAGCACCGTTGCATCAATCGCAACAGGGATGTAGACCAGCACAATAATCACTAACGTTAACCACTGACGAAACATAAAAATCCCTTCAAACTGAAACTGGACACATGTCCAGCTTTGGCGATCCTACGGAAAATTGAACACATGTCCAACTTTTTTTGTTAGACTGCGAACAACACAGGTACTGGAGGGTGTATGAGCTATTTGAATCGAGATGAACGTCGGGAAGTGATCCTGCAGGCAGCCATGCGAGTGGCGCTGGAGGAAGGTTTTACTGCCATGACGGTGCGACGAATAGCCTCAGAGGCTAACGTGGCAACTGGTCAGTTACACCACCACTTTACCTCCGCCGGTGAACTCAAATCCCTGGCTTTTGTTCGACTTATTCGTACTCTGCTCGATGCTGAACTGGTGAGTGAAGACGCTAGTTTTCGCGAGCGACTGCATTCGATGCTCGGCAGCGAGGAAGGTGGGTTCGAGCCTTACATCAAGCTCTGGCGCGAAGCGCAAATCCTGGCGGATAAAGATCCTGAAATCAAAAGCGCCTATCTACTGACGATGCGAATGTGGCACGAAGAGACAACGGCTATCATTATCCGCGGCCAGCAGGCCGGCGAATTTTCCCGCGCACCGGATGCCGCTGACGTCGCCTGGCGTTTAATCGGTCTGGTCTGTGGTCTTGATGGCATGTATGTGCTGGGTATTGCGGAAATGGCCGATCCCGCCTTCACGCGGCATCTGGATCGTATGATAACTCTGGAACTATTTAGCTGAATTAATAGATGAGTTAACAATACATCTTTTTAAGTTTACAATTAGTAACACTTAAACAACGCGTTATTTCCCCATCACACCGCGCTATTGCACTTTTTTATCTATTCTTTCAGTCAATATTCCTAAAACTTTTCAATAGTTTCTAAAAAGAGCTCGCGCGGCTCTTCCTCTGCCTATTTCTTTTTTTCATGAACGACGTGTGCATGTGAGGACAATATGGCACTACAAAATGAGAAAAATAATCGTTATCTTTTAACTGACTGGAAACCTGAAAACCCCGCATTTTGGGATAATAAAGGTAAACATATAGCCCGGAGAAACCTCTGGATATCAGTAAGTTGCCTGCTGCTTGCCTTCTGCGTCTGGATGTTATTTAGCGCCGTGGCAGTGAATTTAAATAAAATTGGCTTTAATTTCACTACCGATCAACTCTTTTTATTAACCGCATTACCTTCCCTCTCTGGTGCAATATTACGCGTCCCCTACTCCTTTATGGTGCCTATATTTGGTGGTCGCCGCTGGACGATTTTCAGCACTGTAATTCTTGTTATTCCTTGTCTGTGGCTCGGATTTGCCGTGCAAAACACATCTACTCCGTTTGGCGTATTTATTGTTATTGCACTGATGTGTGGATTTGCTGGCGCCAACTTTGCCTCCAGCATGGGCAATATTAGTTTTTTCTTCCCAAAAGCCAAACAAGGCAGCGCGTTAGGCGTTAACGGCGGTCTCGGTAACCTGGGCGTCAGCGTAATGCAATTGATCGCGCCACTGGTTATTTTTCTGCCCATTTTTACCTTTTTGGGCGTACAGGGCGTACCACAGCCTGATGGCTCATTACTGTCGCTGGCTAACGCAGCGTGGATTTGGGTTCCATTGCTGCTGCTCTCAACGCTGGCGGCAGGTATGGGGATGAATGACATCGCCAGCTCAAAGGCTTCTATCGCCTCTCAGTTACCGGTCCTCAAGCGCTTTCATCTTTGGCTGTTAAGCCTGCTGTACCTCGCTACCTTCGGGTCATTTATCGGCTTTTCAGCAGGATTTGCCATGCTGGCAAAAACCCAGTTCCCCGACGTGAATATTCTGCAACTCGCGTTCTTCGGCCCGTTTATCGGCGCTCTGGCGCGTTCTGCAGGCGGCGTTATTTCTGACAAATTTGGCGGCGTACGGGTGACATTAATCAACTTCATGTTTATGGCGTTGTTTAGCGGCCTGCTGTTTCTCACCTTGCCAGGTTCAGGCTCGGGGAGTTTCACCGCCTTCTACCTCGTGTTTATGGGACTGTTCCTGACCGCAGGACTGGGGAGCGGATCGACCTTCCAGATGATTGCGGTGATCTTTCGCAAAATCACAATTTACCGGGTGAAACTGCGCGGAGGCACTGAAGAACAGGCCCAGCGTGAAGCGGTGACAGATACCGCCGCCGCGCTTGGGTTTATCTCCGCTATTGGTGCGGTTGGCGGTTTTTTCATCCCAAAAGCGTTTGGCTCATCCCTGGCGCTGACCGGATCTCCCGTTGGCGCTATGAAAATATTTTTAGTGTTTTACATCGTCTGCGTGCTGGTGACCTGGCTGGTCTATGGCCGCAAATCACAAAAAAAATAACAACGTACATACCGCAGGATCGAATGCTTTTGTCGGCCGGATAAGACCTTAGCCGCCCACAATTTCCTGATAGCAACGCTCTCGCGACTCATCAGGCCAGCAGTTCGGTTCACTGTCGGCAAAATTATCGGAGCAGGAGAAATGTCATGAGTAAACTGTTGGATCGCTTTCGCTACTTTAAACAAAAGGGCGATACGTTTGCCGATGGTCACGGACAAGTGATGCACAGCAACCGGGACTGGGAAGACAGCTATCGCCAGCGCTGGCAGTTCGATAAAATCGTACGCTCAACCCACGGCGTCAACTGCACCGGCTCATGCAGCTGGAAAATCTACGTAAAAAACGGACTGGTCACCTGGGAAACACAGCAGACCGACTATCCGCGCACCCGTCCTGATCTGCCCAACCATGAGCCACGAGGCTGCCCGCGCGGGGCAAGTTATTCCTGGTATCTCTATAGCGCTAACCGTCTGAAATACCCACTGGTGCGTAAACGCCTGATTGAACTGTGGCGCGATGCCCTCTCCCGCCAGCCGGATCCAGTGCTGGCCTGGGAATCCATTATGAACGACCCGCAAAAGTGCCAGAGCTACAAACAGGTACGTGGACGCGGTGGGTTTATCCGGTCAAACTGGAAAGAGCTAAATCAGCTTATTGCTGCCGCCAACGTCTGGACAGTGAAAACTTACGGCCCGGATCGGGTCGTTGGGTTTTCGCCAATTCCGGCTATGTCGATGGTTTCTTACGCAGCCGGAACGCGCTATCTCTCGCTTATCGGCGGGACCTGTCTGAGCTTCTACGACTGGTATTGCGATTTGCCTCCCGCATCGCCGATGACCTGGGGAGAGCAGACCGATGTACCGGAATCCGCCGACTGGTATAACTCCAGCTACATTATCGCCTGGGGTTCCAACGTCCCGCAGACCCGTACGCCAGATGCACACTTCTTCACGGAAGTGCGCTACAAAGGCACCAAGACAATTGCTATTACGCCGGACTACTCGGAAGTTGCCAAGCTGTGCGACCAGTGGCTGGCTCCGAAGCAAGGTACCGACAGCGCGCTGGCGATGGCGATGGGCCACGTGATCCTGAAAGAATTCCACCTCGACAAACCCAGCGACTATTTCCTGAATTACTGCCGTCGTTATACCGATATGCCGATGCTGGTACTGTTGAATGCCCGTGAAGACGGTAGCTATGTCCCGGGCCGGATGATGCGTGCCTCCGATCTCGTCGATGGACTGGGTGAAAGCAATAACCCGGAATGGAAAACGGTTGCCTTTAACAGCGCCGGTGAACTGGTGGTGCCAAACGGTTCGATCGGTTTTCGCTGGGGAGAAAAAGGTAAGTGGAACCTCGAGGCGCTGGCTGCAGGCACGGAAACCGAACTGTCCTTGTCGTTGCTCGGTCAGCACGACGAAGTTGCCGGGGTGGCCTTCCCCTATTTTGGCGGTAATGAAAACCCACACTTTCGTAGCGTCAAGCAGGAGCCGATACTGGTGCGTAAGCTGCCGGTAAAACACCTTACGCTTGCCGATGGCACACTTTGTCCGGTAGTCAGCGTTTACGATTTGGTGCTGGCAAATTACGGCCTCGATCGCGGTCTGGATGACGCTCACAGTGCTCATGATTACACCGAAATCAAAGCCTATACCCCGGCCTGGGGCGAACAAATTACCGGTGTGCCAGCCCGCCATATCGAACAAATCGCCCGGGAGTTTGCGGATACCGCACACAAAACCCACGGTCGATCGATGATTATCCTCGGTGCCGGCGTCAACCACTGGTATCACATGGACATGAACTACCGTGGGATGATTAACATTCTGGTGTTTTGTGGCTGTGTCGGTCAAAGTGGCGGTGGCTGGGCGCACTACGTTGGTCAGGAAAAGCTACGTCCGCAAACCGGTTGGCTCCCCCTGGCTTTTGCACTGGACTGGAACCGTCCACCGCGTCAGATGAACAGCACCTCGTTTTTCTACAATCACTCCAGCCAGTGGCGTTATGAAAAAGTCACTGCTCAGGAACTGCTCTCCCCGCTGGCTGATGCGTCGAAGTTTACCGGACATCTGATTGACTTCAACGTACGCGCCGAGCGCATGGGCTGGTTGCCCTCCGCGCCTCAGCTCAACCTAAATCCGTTAACCGTAAAAGCGAAGGCAGAACAGGCAGGCTTGTCACCTGCGGATTACACCGCACAGGCACTGAAGTCGGGGGATATCCGCATGGCCTGCGAGCAACCAGACAGCGGTAAAAACCATCCTCGTAACCTCTTCGTCTGGCGTTCAAACCTGCTCGGCTCCTCAGGTAAAGGGCATGAATACATGCTCAAATATCTGCTTGGTACGGAAAGCGGTATTCAGGGTGAAGCGCTTGGCTCAAGCGAGGGTATTAAACCTGAAGAGGTGGAGTGGCAATCGGCGGCTATCGAAGGCAAGCTCGATCTGTTGGTGACGCTGGATTTCCGGATGTCGAGCACCTGCCTGTTTTCAGACATCGTGTTGCCTACCGCCACCTGGTATGAAAAAGACGATATGAACACCTCGGATATGCATCCGTTTATTCACCCGCTGTCGGCGGCGGTTGATCCCGCCTGGGAATCAAAAAGCGACTGGGAGATTTATAAGGACATCGCCAAAGTGTTCTCAGAGGTGTGTGTTGGACATCTGGGACAAGAAACCGACGTGGTGTTGCAACCGCTGCTGCATGACTCCCCGGCAGAACTGTCGCAACCGTTTGATATTCAGGACTGGCGCAAAGGCGAATGCGAACTTATTCCGGGTAAAACGGCACCCAATATTGCCGTCGTGGAACGGGACTACCCCGCCACTTACGAACGCTTCACATCGCTTGGGCCATTGATGGACAAGCTGGGTAACGGCGGAAAAGGTATCTCCTGGAACACCCAGACGGAAGTCGATTTCCTCGGCAAGCTCAACTACACCAAGCGTGAAGGCGCGGCAAAAGGTCGCCCGCTGATTGACACCGCGCTGGATGCTTCCGAAGTGATCCTGGCGCTTGCGCCGGAAACGAATGGTCAGGTGGCGGTGAAAGCCTGGCAAGCGCTGGGCGCAATGACCGGGCGTGACCATACGCATCTGGCGCTAAACAAAGAAGACGAAAAGATCCGTTTTCGCGACATTCAGGCGCAACCGCGCAAAATTATCTCCAGCCCGACCTGGTCAGGTCTTGAAAGCGAGCATGTCTCTTATAACGCCGGCTATACCAACGTTCATGAGCTGATCCCGTGGCGCACGCTGTCTGGCCGCCAGCAGTTGTATCAGGACCATGCGTGGATGCGCGCCTTCGGCGAGAGTCTGGTGGCCTACCGTCCGCCAATCGACACCCGCAGCGTGAGTGAAATGCGCGAAATTCCACCAAACGGTTTCCCGGAAAAAGCGCTGAACTTCCTGACGCCACACCAGAAATGGGGTATCCACTCCACCTACAGTGAAAACCTGTTGATGCTTACGCTGTCGCGCGGTGGTCCGATTGTCTGGATCAGTGAAACCGATGCTAAAGAGCTGGGTATTGAGGATAACGACTGGATTGAAGCCTTTAACGCCAACGGTGCACTGACTGCCCGCGCGGTGGTTAGCCAGCGCGTGCCGCCCGGGATGACGATGATGTACCACGCTCAGGAGCGGATCATGAATATTCCTGGCTCTGAAGTTACCGGAATGCGCGGCGGCATTCATAACTCCGTGACCCGCGTGTGCCCGAAACCCACGCACATGATCGGCGGCTATGCGCAACTGGCTTACGGCTTCAACTATTACGGCACGGTCGGCTCTAACCGCGATGAGTTCATCATGATTCGAAAAATGAAAAATATTAACTGGCTGGATGATGAAGGTCGCGATCAGGTACAGGAGGCGAAAAAATGAAAATACGCTCACAGGTAGGCATGGTTCTTAATCTGGATAAATGCATTGGCTGCCACACCTGCTCCGTCACCTGTAAAAACGTCTGGACCGGACGTGAAGGTATGGAATATGCGTGGTTCAACAACGTCGAAACCAAACCGGGTATTGGTTATCCGAAAAACTGGGAAGACCAGGACGAGTGGCAAGGCGGCTGGGTTCGCGACGTTAACGGTAAGATAAGACCGCGTCTGGGCGGTAAGATGGGCGTCATCACTAAAATCTTCGCCAACCCTGTCATTCCGCAAATCGATGATTACTACGAACCGTTCACCTACGACTATCAGCATTTGCATAGCGCGCCAGAGAGCAAAAATCAGCCCACCGCCCGCCCGCGTTCGCTAATTGATGGCAAACGAATGGACAAAATTATCTGGGGGCCAAACTGGGAAGAACTGCTTGGCGGGGAATTTGAAAAACGCGCCCGTGACCGTAACTTCAAGGCGATACAAAAAGAAATGTACGGTCAGTTTGAAAACACCTTCATGATGTATCTGCCGCGCCTGTGCGAACACTGTCTGAACCCCAGTTGCGTGGCAACCTGCCCGAGCGGCGCGATTTACAAGCGTGAAGAAGATGGCATTGTGCTGATCGACCAGGATAAATGTCGCGGCTGGCGCTTGTGTATCAGCGGCTGCCCATACAAAAAAATCTACTTTAACTGGAAGAGTGGCAAGTCAGAAAAATGCATTTTCTGCTACCCACGTATTGAATCCGGTCAGCCAACGGTATGTTCGGAAACCTGCGTCGGACGTATTCGCTATCTCGGCGTACTGCTGTACGACGCAGACCGTATTGAAGAGGCGGCTAGCACTGAACATGAGACCGATCTCTATGAACGCCAGTGCGATGTGTTCCTCAACCCTAACGATCCGGCGGTAATTGAGGAAGCACTGAAACAGGGGATCCCACACAACGTCATCGAGGCGGCCCAGCGGTCACCGGTCTACAAAATGGCGATGGACTGGAAGCTGGCACTGCCGCTGCACCCTGAATACCGCACCCTGCCGATGGTCTGGTATGTGCCGCCGTTGTCACCGATTCAGTCAGTCGCAGACGCCGGTGGCCTGCCGCACAATGGCAATATTCTGCCGGCCGTCGAGTCGCTGCGTATTCCGGTGCAGTACCTTGCCAATATGCTCAGCGCCGGAGATACCGGCCCGGTACTGCGCGCGCTGAAACGTATGATGGCAATGCGTCACTATATGCGTTCGCAAACAGTAGAAGGCGTAACGGATACCCGCGCTATTGAAGAAGTGGGTTTAAGCGTTGAGCAGGTCGAAGAGATGTATCGCTATCTGGCTATTGCTAACTATGAAGACCGCTTCGTGATCCCAACCAGCCACCGTGAAATGGCTCGCGATGCCTTCCCGGAGAAAAACGGCTGCGGCTTTACCTTTGGCGACGGCTGTCACGGTTCCGACACCAAATTCAACCTGTTCAACAGCAGCCGCATTGATGCTATCGATATCACCGAAGTGCGCGATAAAGCGGAGGGTGAATAATGCAAATCCTTAAGATTATCGGACTGCTGATGGAGTATCCGGACGAATTGCTATGGGAATGCAAAGACGATGCTCTACAACTGATCGCCAGCGATGCGCCAGTGCTTACCAGGTTTACAACGAAACTGCTAAACGCTCCGTTACTCGATAAACAAGCTGAATGGTGCGAGGTGTTTGACCGGGGCCGCGCCACCTCGCTTTTGCTGTTTGAACATGTGCATGCTGAATCTCGCGATCGCGGCCAGGCGATGGTTGACCTGCTGGCTCAGTACGAAAAGGTGGGGCTACAACTCGACTGTCGGGAACTGCCGGATCACCTGCCATTGTATCTGGAGTATTTAAGCGTTTTGCCTGAAGCCGAAGCCAGAGAGGGATTACAGAATGTGGCGCCAATCCTGGCGTTGCTTGGCGGTCGCCTGAAGCAGCGAGAGGCACCATGGTATCAGCTGTTTGACGCCCTGCTGACTTTAGCAGGAAGTCCGCTTTCAAGTGACAGTGTCACCAAGCAGGTGGGTGCGGAATCCCGGGATGATACCCGTCAGGCGCTGGATGCGGTCTGGGAAGAAGAACAGGTGAAGTTCATTGAGGATAACGCCACTGCCTGTGACAGTTCACCGTTACAAAACTATCAACGACGCTTTAGCCAGCACGTCGCCCCCCAGTATGTCGACGTCAGTGCAGGAGGCCCGAAATGATACAGTATCTGAACGTCTTTTTTTACGACATCTACCCGTATCTGTGCGGCACGGTGTTTATCCTTGGCAGTTGGCTACGCTACGACTACGGGCAATATACATGGCGCGCCTCCTCCAGCCAGATGCTCGATAAGCGCGGCATGGTGCTTTGGTCGAACCTGTTCCATATCGGCATTCTGGGGATCTTCTTCGGTCATCTGTTCGGCATGCTAACCCCGCACTGGATGTACGCCTGGTTCCTGCCTGTTGCAGTCAAACAGCAAATGGCAATGATTGCAGGGGGCCTCTGTGGTGTGCTGACGCTGGTTGGTGGAGCTGGTTTGCTGGTTCGTCGTCTGACAAACTCGCGAATTCGCGCCACCTCATCCACAGCCGATATTCTGATCCTGTGCGTATTGCTGATTCAGTGTATTCTCGGCCTGACCACTATACCGTTCTCCGCTCAACATCCTGACGGCAGTGAAATGCTGAAACTGGTAGGCTGGGCACAGTCAGTGGTGACCTTCCAGGGGGGCGCGTCTGCGCATCTGGATGGTGTCGCATTGATCTTCCGTGTACATCTGGTATTAGGCATGACCATCTTCCTGCTGTTCCCGTTCACCCGTCTGGTCCATGTGTGGAGCGCGCCGGTTGAATATTTTACCCGTCGCTATCAGATCGTTCGTTCTCGCCGCTAATGCTCTGCGATGCCCGGTGGTGCTTGCACTAACCGGGCATACGTTAGCCATACGAATTTTTGCACGCTATGATGCTTCTCCATCCCAGGGAGAACATCAATGAAACCACAGATTTATCACGTCGATGCCTTTACCTCTGAACCTTTTCGCGGCAATTCGGCGGGGGTTGTATTGCATGCTGATGGCCTGAGCGATACGCAGATGCAGCTGATCGCGCGGGAGTTGCGCCATTCAGAAACGGCATTCATGCTCTCCAGCGATGACAGTGATGTCCGGATTCGCTACTTTACCCCCACGATCGAAGTACCCATCTGCGGACACGCCACCGTCGCGGCTCACTATGTGCGGGCGAAAGTGCTCGGTCTGGGAAATACCACCGTCTGGCAGACTTCTCTGGCCGGTCGTCATCGGGTTGAAATTCACGCTGAAGGCGGCGATCACCGTATCACTCTGGAACAGGGTGCGCCGGTTTTTGAGCCCCCGCTGGAAGGCGAAACGCGTGCGGCAATCATCAGCGCCCTGCACCTGACTGAAAGCGATATGCTGCCAGGGGTACCTGTTCAGGTGGCCTCCACTGGTCATTCAAAAGTAATGATCGCACTGAAGCCAGAGGTCGATATCGATGCCTTGTCCCCGAACCTGTCGGCATTAACAGCACTCAGCCAGCAAATTGGCTGCAACGGTTTCTTCCCGTTCCAGATCCGCCCTGGGAAATACGAAACTGATGGTCGCATGTTTTCACCCGCGATCGGTATTGTGGAAGATCCAGTGACGGGCAATGCCAACGGTCCGATGGGAGCATGGCTGGTGCATCATAATCTGATGGTGCATGACGGAAAATTATTGCGCGTCCAGGGGCATCAGGGTCGCGCGCTGGGACGCGACGGCATCGTCGATATTGCGGTGACCATCCGCGATAACCAACCAGAAAAAGTGACTATCTCTGGTGCTGCGGTGATCCTGTTTCATGCCGAATGGGCGATTAATCTCTGACGAAACAGATAAGCCGGATAAGGTGTTACCCTGTCATCCGGCTATATTCCGCTTCGCGCTATTTTCCTGCCTCCGGATGGGTATCAAACGCAGCCATCACCGTGGCCAGTTCTGCCTCAGTAAATCCGTGTTTTGCATCGTCAACACCCAGATCAAAGCGTTCCTGCAATAGCATATACAGGCTGGCGACATCGGGTACATTCATCTGCTCGACCGCATGACCGTCCTGGTAATGGGTAAAGTGAAAATTGGTTAACGTCAGCTTACCCCCGTCCGGCAGATGGCGGCACATCAGCAGATGATGACGAAAATGCGATTGTGGCCAGTGTGCTGACCAAAAATTGCCCATCACATAATCGCTCTGGTGCTGCATGACGAGATCAAAGTGGTACATTGATTGCCAGTGTTCATGGTGTCGGAACTGCAGGATCCAGTCCTCCCCCTCCTGAATCAGGCGATACTCACCGTGCGGTGTCTGCTGTTCAAGGTTAGCCTGCAACCGAATAGGCGCCGTCAGCGTTTGTCCGCCAAATCCTACGTCGGCAATCCACTGCTCTCCCTGCAACTCAACCAGTAGCAGGCGATGAGTACGTGGCGGCAGGGTTGATGGATTCGCCAGCACCACACGTCCGAGTAAACTGCGCACCGTAAAACCTGTCTCCCGCAGTGCTCGCTCAAGTACTCCGTTTTGTTCAAAGCAATACCCGCCACGACGAGCGTTCACCAGCTTCTCTTCCAGAGCCAGATCGTCGAGCTGTATCTCTCGCGGTAGCAACACATCCAGATTTTCAAACGGAATAGCGGCGTTGTGCAGTAAATGCAGTCTCTTCAAAGTGTTAATGTCGACTGCTGGCGTACCTGACCAGCCAATACGGGAAAAATAGGCTTTTAAAAAAGGCGTCATATAGCGTTCCTGTTTGTTCAATGTTGTACTTATAACGCATTTTTAATTTTACGCCGGCGATTTTGTGCGCTGGGTCTTGTTGTGGGATGACAAAATCGCTAATACCGTTAATTGTGACGCTGTTTTTATCTTTCAGAGGAGTCGCCATGAGTCATTTTCGTCCAGTTGAATTGCATCATGCCAGTCGGCTGTTGAATCACGGCCCAACCATTTTGATTACCAGTCGGGACTCGACGACAGAACGCCGTAATGTGATGGCAGCAGCATGGTCAATGCCCGTTGAGTTTGAGCCACCACGCATAGCCATTGTGGTGGATAAGACTGCCTGGTCGCGCGAACTCATTGAACGCAGCGGCATGTTTGGCATTGTTATCCCGGGCGTTGCGGCAACCAACTGGACCTACGCCGTGGGAAGCGTGTCCGGTCGTGAGGAAGATAAATTCAACTGCTACGGTATCCCAGTGATAAATGGTCCAGTGCTTGGCTTACCGGTGATAGAGACAAAATGTCTGGCCTGGATGGAGTGTCGCCTGCTGCCAGCGACATCTGCACAGGAGAAATACGACACCTTGTTTGGCGAAGTGGTTTCAGCCGCAGCGGACGAGCGCGTATTCATCGACGGTCGCTGGCAGTTTGATGATGACAAACTCAATACCCTGCATCATCTGGGTGCAGGCACGTTTATTATTAGTGGGAAACGTATCACTGCAGGCGAGTAATAGTGCATTTACCGATGGCAGTAAACGACTGCCATCCTGGCCTTATTTAATCTAAAGCCTAATAATCCCCCCCTTCCTTGCCGATTCATTAACGCCAGTTATAGTTAATCTTGCACTAACCCAAATATCTATTCAAAACACTATCCGTAAAAGCAGCATCCCCCTTAACACTGTACTTCGTGAAGTATCAGAGAGGTTTTACGATGCAACTTAATAGAATCGCGAAATGTTTTATTCTTGCTGGGTTATTAACATCTTTCTCTGTTCCTCTTATGGCCGCAGAAGCACCAAAAGACGCTACTGCATCCACGCAACAAGCTAACAATGCGCTCTACAACCAACTTCCTTTTGACGATAACACTGACTTTACCGATGCCCATAAAGGCTTTATCGCCCCTATCCCCCAGGAAACGATTAAAGGCGAACAAGGCAACGTGATCTGGGATCCGCAGCAGTACACGTTTATTAAAGAAGGTGACAAAGCCCCGGACTCAGTGAATCCCAGCCTGTGGCGGCAGGCTCAGTTAATCAACATCAGTGGCTTGTTTGAAGTAACCGAGGGTGTGTATCAGATCCGTAACCTCGATCTTTCAAACATGACGATTATCGAAGGTAAAGAAGGCATAACCGTTGTCGATCCACTGGTCTCAGCTGAAACAGCTAAAGTCGGTATGGATCTTTATTTTAAAAATCGCGGTAATAAGCCCGTCGTCGCCGTCATTTATACTCACAGTCATGTAGATCACTACGGTGGCGTACGCGGTGTGGTCGACGAAGCGGATGTAAAATCAGGAAAAGTGAAGATCTATGCGCCTTCGGGCTTTATGGAAGCCGCAGTTGCCGAAAATATAATGGCCGGGAACGTAATGAGCCGTCGAGCCAGCTATATGTATGGCAACCTGTTGAAACCTGATACCAAAGGCCAGGTTGGTGCCGGGCTGGGTACCACAACATCTGCGGGTACAGTCACCCTGATTGCACCAACCAATATCATTGAGAAAGACGGGCAAAAAGAGGTTATAGACGGTTTAACCTATGACTTTATGCTGGCGCCAGGCTCAGAAGCTCCATCAGAAATGTTATGGTTTATCGAAGAGAAAAAACTTATTGAATCGGCCGAGGATGTCACGCATACCCTGCACAATACCTACTCTTTGCGTGGCGCAAAAATACGTGAACCACTGCCCTGGTCTAAATACATCAATGAAGCCATCGTTCGCTGGGGAGACAAAGCGGAAATCCTGATGGCCCAACACCACTGGCCAACCTGGGGTAATGACAACGTGGTGAAGCTGCTCAAGAGCCAGCGTGATCTGTATCGATACATCAATGACCAGACGCTACGTATGGCGAACGAAGGCCTGACCCGCGACGAAATAGCCGCTAACTTCAAGCTGCCTGATTCACTGGCGCATACATGGGCTAACCGCGGTTACTACGGTTCTGTCAGCCATGATGTGAAAGCTACCTATGTGCTTTATCTCGGCTGGTTTGACGGTAACCCGGCGACGCTGGATGAACTGCCGCCGGAAGACGCCGCTAAAAAGTACGTCGATTATATGGGCGGTGCGGATGCCATACTGCAGAAAGCAAAAACCGACTATGACCAGGGTAACTATCGTTGGGTGGCACAGGTCGTGAGCAAAGTGGTGTTTGCCGATCCGAACAATCAGGCGGCCCGCAATCTGGAAGCTGACGCGCTGGAACAATTAGGATATCAGGCAGAGTCCGGCCCGTGGCGTAACTTCTATCTCACCGGTGCGCAAGAGTTACGTAACGGCGTGGTTAAAGGACCAACCCCAAATACCGCCAGCCCGGATACCGTACGGGCGATGACGCCAGAAATGTTTTTCGACTACCTGGCGGTACATATTAATGGACAGAAAGCTGGTGATGCGAAATCCGTATTCAACATAGATCTCGGTAACGACGGAGGAAAATACAAGCTGGAGCTGGAAAATGGCGTTCTGAATCATACCGCCAATGCTGAAGCGAAAGAGGCTGACACGACTATCACTCTTAGCCGCGATACGTTGAACAAAATCATCCTCAAGGACATAACCCTGAAGCAGGCTGAAGAAAGCGGTGATGTGAAGATAACCGGCGACAGTGCCAAACTCGAGGCTATGCTTGGCTATATGGATAAATTCGAATTCTGGTTCAATATTGTCACACCGTAAATATATTATTAAACGGGCGGCCTTCCCGCCCGTTTAATCTCACATACTGTAGCCCGGTTTTTTTATCAGCGTCGCCATCTGGGGCGCAATTTGCTCATCCCACACAATTTGCCATGCATCCGGCTCAATTTCATTGAGCGCCACGCTCACCGAGCTCTCTTTACTTTGCAGATGGCGAATGATGACCTCGGTTATATCCGCAGCCAGCGCGGATTTTTGTTCGTCATTCAGGTCGCGGGGAAAACATTTAATATCCACGTGCGGCATAGCAGGTTCCTTATTGTCTGTATTCGGGCAGGTATCTTATGCGGACTCTCGTTCTACCAGATGGAAGCCAACATCAATAATATCGTCATCACGCGCAATATTTTCAATACGGTCGGCAAGCAGCGAGGCGGCACGTTGTCCGATAGCGCGTCGGTCTACGCTGACTGTGGTAATCGAGGGCCGATTGCTGGCGGCAAAATCGAGATCGCCAAAACCAATCACCGCTAAATCTTGCGGGACCTTCAAACCACGGCTTTCTGACTCCATGATAGCCCCCTGTGCAAGAGTGTCTGAACTACAGACAATGACGTCAAACTCACCCTCGGTAAAAAGCTGGGTCAGGCCACTACGGCCAAGGGACAAAGAGGCCGGAAGCGGGACATCCACTTGTGGGACAGAGGAAATCTCATGTCGGCTCAGAACATCGCACAACCCTTGTTTACGCTGACCCGCCCGACGATCGGCCGTCCACAGTAAACCAGGACGACGATAGCCTTTCTTAATGATGTATTCCGCCACTGCCTGCCCCACTTTTTCGTGAGAGAACCCCACCAGCATGTCGACAGGCGTTGGCGTTAAATCCCAGATTTCCACCACCGGAATGGCAGCATTCAGGATCACTTTTTTCAGCTCAGCAGTATGGTGGATCCCGGTGAGTACGATGCCATCAGGCCGACGTGATAACAGTGCAGCCACCAGTTCGGCTTCGGTTTGCTGCGTGTATCCGGCCACACACAACAATATGTGATAACCACGCTCAGCCAGTTCATCACTCAACGACTGGATAGTATCAACAAACATGTTGTTGTTTATTTGCGGCACCACCACAGCAATAAGTTTACTTCGACGTGACGCCAGCCCCCCTGCCAGAGCGTTAGGAATATAGCCCGTAGCGCGCACGGCAAGCATCACTTTTTCTACCGTTTTCGGCCGTACCAATTGCGGGGTATTCAGTGCCCGACTCACCGTCATAGGAGACAACCCAGCGGTACGGGCAACATCTTCCAGCGTGGGTGCGCGCGAAGGTCTGGAGTTTTTCACTGTCGATGCCCTTGTAAAAATCGCCGATTAAGTTGTGCATTATTCATCATGAAATCGACCAATGCCAGCGGCCTTCTTTTTTACGCTGAGAAAACAGCGGCTTAGCATAGCTTTATCATTTGATAATGTTAACGCAATCATTTGTATTTGTGCATTTTCACACAAAGTATTGGAATGTGACATTACTTACAATAGGAAGGCCTTTTATCTCTTGGTTTGTGATCGATTGTTCAAATCAAAAGCAATTCGCTGGCTTAATGATTGCGCCACCATTAAAAATGTTAGCGCAATCATTTGTTCATCACCAGGAGAGAATAATATGTCTTTAAGTGCTAATTCCGACGCCGTAACCTATGCCAAAACGGTGAATACTAAAACCGCTGCTGAAACCGGCGATCGTATTGAGTGGGTTAAGCTATCTCTGGCATTTCTTCCGCTGGCAACGCCAGTCAGCGATGCCAAAGTGCTTACGGGTCGCCAGAAACCGTTAACTGAAGTGGCGATTATCATCGCGGAGATCCGCAGTCGTGATGGTTTCGAGGGCGTAGGATTCAGCTATTCCAAGCGTGCGGGTGGCCAGGGGATTTATGCCCACGCGAAAGAAATTGCCGATAACCTGCTGGGAGAAGATCCAAACGATATTGACAAGATCTACACCAAGTTACTGTGGGCAGGCGCTTCCGTAGGTCGTAGTGGAATGGCGGTACAGGCCATCTCCCCTATCGATATTGCTCTGTGGGATATGAAAGCCAAACGCGCAGGCCTGCCGCTGGCAAAACTGTTGGGCGCACACCGCGACTCCGTCCAGTGTTACAACACCTCTGGTGGATTCCTGCATACACCGCTGGATCAGGTGCTCAAAAACGTCGTTATCTCTCGTGAAAACGGTATTGGCGGTATCAAGCTGAAAGTCGGACAACCTAACTGTGCCGAGGATATTCGCCGTTTAACCGCAGTGCGTGAAGCACTGGGTGATGAATTCCCGCTGATGGTGGACGCGAATCAACAGTGGGATCGCGAAACGGCTATCCGCATGGGTCGTAAAATGGAACAATTCAATCTGATCTGGATTGAAGAGCCGCTGGATGCCTACGATGTAGAAGGTCACGCACAGCTTGCCGCCGCGCTTGATACCCCTATTGCCACAGGTGAAATGTTAACCAGCTTTCGCGAGCATGAACAGCTGATCCTCGGTAACGCCAGCGACTTTGTACAGCCAGATGCGCCACGCGTAGGCGGTATTTCACCCTTCCTCAAAATTATGGATCTGGCCGCCAAACATGGCCGTAAGCTTGCCCCACACTTTGCAATGGAAGTTCACCTGCATCTGTCTGCCGCCTACCCGCTGGAGCCATGGCTGGAACATTTCGAATGGCTGAATCCGTTATTCAATGAACAACTTGAACTGCGCGATGGCCGTATGTGGGTTTCCGATCGTCATGGTCTGGGCTTCAGCATTAGCGAACAGGCGCGACGCTGGACGCAATTAACCTGCGAGTTTGGCAAACGCCCGTAACGTATCTGGCGGGAAATAAAAACCCGCCCTCTTCCCTACATAAACGCTCTCAAACCTAATGACAGGAGTGGGTGATGAATACAATAATAAAGCGCACTAAAGTGCGTTACAGCATCCTGATATTTCTATTTCTTGCCACAGTATTTAATTATGCTGACCGTGCGACGTTATCCGTCGTCGCGCCAATTATGAGTAAGGAACTCGGGTTTGATCCCGAAGCCATGGGGCTGGCCTTCTCAGCCTTTGGTATTTCTTACGTTATTATGCAATTACCCGGCGGTTGGTTACTGGACCGTTACGGTTCCCGCGTGGTGTATGGATGTGCATTGATCGGCTGGTCACTGGTGACCATGTTTCAGGGCACTATCTATCTCTATGCAAGTCCGCTTGTTGTACTGATTATCCTGCGTCTGATGATGGGAGCCATCGAAGCGCCTGCATTCCCGGCCAACAGTCGTTTAAGCGTGCAGTGGTTTCCCAATAGCGAGCGAGGTTTTGTCACATCGGTCTACCAGGCCGCACAATATATTTCGCTAGGTATTATTACGCCGCTGATGACCATTATTTTGCATAATCTGAGCTGGCATTTTGTCTTTTATTACATCGGGGCGATTGGCGTTATTCTTGGCATATTCTGGTTGGTTAAAGTCAAAGACCCTATGCACCATCCTAAAGTGAACCAACAGGAAATTGATTATATTCGTGCTGGCGGTGGCGAACCATCGTTGGGAAATAAAAAGGAACCGCAAAAAATCACCCTGGCGCAAATTAAAAGCGTCTGTGTCAACCGGATGATGATTGGCGTTTATATTGGTCAATTCTGTGTCACCTCGATAACCTGGTTTTTCCTGACCTGGTTCCCGACCTATCTGTATCAGGCTAAAGGGATGTCGATCCTCAAAGTGGGATTTATCGCCAGTATCCCCGCGATTGCCGGATTCATTGGTGGATTGCTGGGCGGGGTCTTCTCTGACTGGCTCTTGAAACGCGGCTACAGTCTGACTGTCGCCCGTAAGTTGCCGGTCATCTGCGGCATGTTACTCTCCTGCGTCATCGTTATCGCCAACTATACCTCTTCAGAATTTGTGGTTATCGCTGCAATGAGTCTGGCCTTTTTCGCCAAAGGCTTTGGCAATCTTGGCTGGTGCGTACTCAGCGATACCTCGCCAAAAGAGGTGCTGGGCATTGCCGGAGGGGTGTTCAATATGTGTGGCAATATGGCCAGTATTATTACCCCGCTGGTTATCGGCATTATTCTGTCTAATACCCAGTCATTTGATTACGCCATTCTGTACGTTGGTTCAATGGGACTGATTGGCCTGATTTCTTATCTGTTTATCGTAGGGCCATTGGATCGCATAACGTTGGCACCTTCTGCCGCTTAATTTAACCGTATGGCGATATTTCGCCCGCTGTTCCGGGATTTGCACTCCTGCGGAACAGCGTTTTTTTACGATAACACCTTCGACAAGAACTGCTGTGTTCGCGTATGACGAGGATGGTTCAGTACCTGCTCGCTGCTCCCTTGCTCCACGATTTTGCCATCGACCATAAACACGACCTGATCCGCCACTTCCCGGGCAAAACCAATTTCGTGGGTCACAACGACCAGTGTGGTTCCCGATTGCGCCAGTGCTTTAATCACATCAAGCACTTCGCCTACCAGCTCAGGATCAAGCGCAGAGGTTGGTTCGTCAAACAGCATTACACGTGGATTTAACGCCAGCGCGCGGGCAATAGCGATACGTTGCTGCTGCCCACCAGACAAGTGCCGAGACCAGGCATCGGCTTTATGACGCAGCCCAACCGCATCCAGTAATGTCAATGCCCTCTCAGTGGCGGCTTTACGCGACGCCAGCCCGTGCGCAATCGGCGCTTCAATCAGGTTTTCCAGTACGGTTAAGTGTGGGAACAAATTAAAGTTCTGGAAGACATAGCCGACGTTGATGCGCTGGCGCAGGATCTCCGCCTCTTTAAGTTCATACAACCTGTCGCCCTGTCGGCGGTAGCCAATATAGTCGCCATCAATCTGAATAAATCCCTCGTCGACGCGTTCGAGATGGTTAATTGCCCGCAATAGCGTTGATTTTCCCGACCCTGAAGGTCCGAGAATAACCGTTACCGTACCTGGAAGGATCTCAAGAGAAACATTATCCAGCGCTTTATGGCGCCCGAAGTATTTACTGACGCTGGTAATTGAAATATGACCATCAGGCGAGTGGGACATGGACAGCCTCCTGCGACGGGATTTGACGACTACGTTTAACCGCACGGCTCGCGCGAGTGGTATTTATTGCTGAACGTCGCTCGCTGCGTGCCAGTGCGCGCTCGACCAGATGTTGAATGAGCGACAGGACGCTGGTAATGACCAGATACCACACGGCCCCGACCATCAGCAGCGGGATCACTTCCTGCGTGCGGTTGTAGATCATCTGGATGGTATAAAACAGCTCCGGCATCGCCAGCACATAAACCATCGCAGTCCCCTTTGCCAGACTGATAATTTCATTGAATCCTGAGGGTAAAATGGTTCGCAATGCCTGTGGCAGGATGATTCGCAGTGTCCGACGCCAGGCTGGAAGTCCCAGTGCGGCGGCAGCTTCATACTGACCGTGATCAACCCCGAGAAAACCGCCACGGATAATTTCGGCGGTATAGGCACTTTGCACCAGCGTCAGGCCAACTACCGCGGTGGAAAACTGACCGAGTACATTGATGGTTTCAAAACTGCCCCACTGAACAGCGGTGAAGGGAATCCCAATCGTCAGCGTGTCGTACAGATAAGAGAAGTTGTACAGGATAATCAGCACCACGATCAGCGGCAACGATCGGAACAACCAGATATATCCCCATGCCAGTCCGTTCAATAGCCAGGACGATGAAAGTCTGGCCAGTGCCAGTAAACCACCAAAAAAAATGCTCAACAACGTGCCGATAAGCGTTAGCAATAACGTTTGCCCAAGGCCGGACAAAATGACCGGATCAAAAAACCAGCGGGCAAATACGCTCCATTCCCAACGGGGGTTAAACGCCACCGACTGGATAATCACCGCCAGCACAAACAGAGCCACTATCGCGCCAGCGGTGCGCAGCGAATAACGCGCGGGTACGACTTTGATGGTTTCAGTCGTTTTCATTTTCTCTCCTCAGGCTATTTTTGCCTGACCTGCGATGGTCAACAGTTTGGTAAAGCGCAGTCGTCCATCGAATGGCGGTTGACTGTACTCTTCAGGATCGCGTGCAATATCGAATTGCGGATCGTAGCCCTGGCGTAAATAGAGCTGAACGGCTTCCGGCTGGCGAAACCCCGTCGTCAGGTAGATGCGGCTGTAGCCCGCGAGCAATGCCCTGCGTTCCAGCTCCTGCACAACTCGTCCCGCAAGCCCTTGCTTACGCAGGGTACTTTTGGTCCATATGCGCTTAATCTCTGCGGTATCAGCGTTGTAGGGTTTGTAAGCGCCGGTAGCGATAATTTCGCCGTCGCGTTCCAGCACCACAAAAATCCCCTGCGGTGCCAGATACCATTCGGTTAACTCCACTTCGGCATCACGGGAAAAATAGTCACCATAGCGTGAGGCATATTCGCCAAACAGACCGTTAAGGATCGGCTGCAGCTCCGCAGCTTCTGGCGACACCACGCGGAATTCATCGCTCATACAGGTCTCCTTAATCGCCTAAACCCGCCGGATTAATTTCGGATTGCGGGATACGTTCAACCCCTTCTCCCCAGCGGTTCAGCACTTTGTCATAGTCACCATTGCCAATCACACCGTTAAGCGCGGTTTGTACCGGCTGCACTAAACCGCTGTCTTTTTTCAGCGTTACCGCGATATGCGCCGCCTTCGGCCATCCTCCATCCACGCTGCCGACCAGTTGCGTTTTCCCGTTGAGAGCGGCTTTCCAGGCACCGATGACGTTAGGACCAAAATAGGCATCAGCACGGCCTGACTGCAGGGCCAGCGTCTGGGCGGCATCATCTTTGGTATACACCGGAGTAAACGGCTTTAATCCGTTCTTCAGGTTTTCTTCGTTCCACGCCAACAAAATGGCTTCCTGATTTGTGCCGGAACCGACAATAATGCGCAGACCTGCAATATCTTCTGCTTTCTCAATTTTCGTCAGTTGGCTGCCGGTTTTGACATAAAAACCGAGGGAATCTTTGCGATAGGTAGCAAAATCAAACTTCTCTTTGCGCGCCTTGGTCACGGTAATATTGCTGATTGCGGCATCATATTTGCCGGATGTCACGCCCAGCGGCCAGTCTTCCCACGACGTCGGCACGACGTTCAACTCCAGTCCCAGACTGTCGGCAACCAGGCGGGCAATATCGGCTTCACTGCCGATTAGCGTTTTATTGTCATCCGCAAAAACGGTCAGCGGCGGCTGACTCAGCCCGGCAATCGCCACGGTGAATTTGCCCGGTACAGCGAGGCGCAGGTTGGCGGGTAATTGCGCGATCGCCTGCGGGTTTTTCGCCGTATTGATAGGGGTTTTATTGGCTTCCAGGCTGACGCCAGTACCATTAATCGTGACGTCATTTGCCCAGACTGAGGCGCTGAAAGCCAGTGACAGCGCGAGAAGTAATGATTTTTTCTGCATAGCGTTTTTTCTCTTATTGTGTGAGTTTATTGTGTGAATTGATTTGCCGGTGCCGCTAACCCCAGACTTTCGCGCAGGGTTGTGCCAGGGTATTCATAACGGAACAGGCCACGCGCCTGGAGCACCGGAATCACCTGCTCAACAAAGCGTGGGAAGGTATCCGGCGTTCCGCCCTGGATGATAAAACCGTCTGCCGCTTTCTCGTCGAACCACTGCTGTAAGCCATCTGCTACCTGTTCTGGCGTACCGCTAAAACGGGGACGAGGGCTGGCAGCCTCCAGCGCAACCTGCCGCAACGTTAGCCCGCGTTCCCGCGCATTACGCTTGATTTCATCGGTGGTGCTACGAAAGCTGTTTTGACCCAGATCGCCGATATCCGGGAATGGCGCATCCAGTGGATATTGCGCAAAATCGTGATGTTCAAAATAGCGACCCAGGTAATTCAGTGCGTCGGTAACAGAAACCAACGCGGCGGTGGTTTGATATTGCTGCTCAACATCCTGTTCACTGTCGCCAACAATAACGCTGACGCCCTGAAAAATATGCAATTCATCAGGATGACGCCCGGTGAGCTCTAATTGGTTTTTTACATCCTGATAAAATGCTTTGGCCTCGGCCAGTGAATCCTGATGGGTAAAAATAGCATCAGCATGCTGCGCTGCTAATTTTTTGCCATCTGCAGAAGCACCAGCCTGAAATATAATTGGGCGTCCCTGCGGTGTGCGGGCAATGTTTAACGGGCCGGCAACCTGAAAATAATCGCCGTGATGATTTAGCGTGTGCAGTTTCTGCGGATTAAAAAATTCACCACTGGCTTTATTACGGATAAACGCGTCGTCTTCCCATGAGTCCCACAGACCTTTCACCACCTGCAAATATTCGTCAGCAATGCGGTAACGCTGGGCATGTTCAGGATGCTGTGCACGGGAATAGTTCTTTGCCGATCCTTCCAGTGGCGATGTCACCACGTTCCATCCGGCCCGCCCCTGGCTGAGGTGGTCTAGGCTGGCAAACTGGCGCGCGGTGGTAAAAGGCTCGCTGTATGACGTCGATACCGTCCCGACCAACCCAAGATTGCGGGTAATACTGGCCAGCGCAGATAATACCGTTAACGGTTCAAAGCGATTTAAAAAATGCGGAATAGATTTTTCATTAATATACAGTCCGTCGGCGACAAAAATAAAATCCAGTTTACCTTGCTCAGCAATTAACGCCGTTTCTTTAACGAATTCAAAATTAATACTGGCATCGGCCTGTGCAGCCGGATGACGCCATGCGGACATATTACCTGACGCACCGTGCAGAATAGTGCCCAGCCGTAGTTGCCGATTTTTAGCCATAGTAACCCCTTACCCAACAGGTAAAATTAAAGATGTTCGAATGCCGTTTTTGCTAAATGGGCAAAATAATTCGCGGCGGGTTCAATTAATCGTTCGTCCGGATTAAATCCCGGATGGTGTAGTCCATATTCACTGGCGCTACCGATACTGACAAATGCGCCAGGCGTATTTTGTAGATAGACCGCAAAATCTTCGCCCCCCATATGGAGATCGGCTTTGTGCGTGGTATAGCCGGACTTTTTTGCCACGTTGGTGGCAATATCGGCCCAGTATGTGTCGTTGACCAACGCACTCGGTCCGGCATGCCAGATAACATCAATTTGTGCGCCAAAAGCGTGAGCAAATCCGGCGGCGATATCGCTCACTCGCTTTTTGACCTGCTGCTGAACTTCAGTGCGATGTGTCCTGAGCGTCCCTTCCAACTCGACAAATTCTGGCAGGACGTTCCACGTATTTCCGCCCTGAATCCGGGTCACGCTCAGTACCACTGAATCCAGCGTATTAATCTCCCGACTGGCAACGCTTTGCAATACCGTCACCAACTGGCTGGCGAGCAAAATGGCATCTTTACCTTCGTGTGGACGTGCGGCATGTGCGCCTTTACCCGTAACACGCAGCACAAAGCGATCAACGTTGGCGTAAAAAGCACCGCCCCGAGTGGCAAACTCGCCTACCGGCAAGCCGGGTTCATTGTGCATGCCAAAAATTGCCGCCACGTTTTGCAGTGCTCCGGCACGGATCAACGTTTTCGCACCACCAAAATTTTCTTCCGCGGGTTGAAACAAAATGCGTACTCGCCCCGGCAAATGGAATTCCTGCTGCTTCAGCAATATTGCCGCACCGAGCATAACGCTGGTGTGGATGTCATGTCCGCAGGCATGCATCACGCCAGGTGTCAGCGAGCGAAACGGAACATCGGCATTTTCTTCTATCGGCAATGCGTCAATATCCGCTCGCAGGGCGATAACCTCTTCTCCCTGACCAATTTCTGCGACCAGACCCGTTTTCAGTTCAAACGGTAAAATAGTGACATCCGCACTGTGCAACCAGTCGCGAATACGGGCCGTCGTCGCCACCTCCTGGAGGGAAAGCTCCGGGTGCTGGTGCAGTTCGCGACGCCAGTTAATAAGCTGTGAGGCGAGCGACATCAGGCGACCTCCACGGCTGCATGGGCTTTTGCTAATAAACGCAAAGATGTCAGACGCGCATGACCTTCCGCCACCGGGGTATCGATAATGAACTCATCAATGCCGTAGTGCGTATGCAGGTCAGTGAGTTTTTCGACCACTTCCTGCGCAGTACCGTGCAACAACGCCTGCTCGCGTCGGGCAATTTTTCGCGGCGCGCTTCCCGCTTGTGCGGCAAAAGCCAGAGCCTGTTCTTCGCTGGCAACCGTGACGCGTTGGCCATCTTCCAGCTCCACGCCCCAGATCTGCACGTTTTCCGCCAGTTGCGCGGCGATCCCGGCACTGTTTGCCACTATCACCTGTACCGCAACAATCGTTGGGCGAGAGCTGTTGTTTTGCCAGTACGTCAGAACATCTCGCAGTAGTGCTTTGTCACCATTAAGATGTGCAGCGAAGATAAAGTTCCAGTCTGAGTCTGCCGCCAACTGCGCGCTTTGAACGCTGGCTCCCAGAACAAATCCTTCCGGGGGTGTGGGTGGAAGCGGTGTCGGGAACACCGTTTGCGCAGTTTCCTTACCGGTCAGCGACAGCCAGCCATTAAGCTGAGAAAGCTGTTCGGCAAACGTTCCCTTTTCTGTCTGGTTGATGCCCTGCTGTAGCGCCTGTGTTGACAGCGGTAATCCTCCAGGCGCTTTCCCCACACCGAGGTCAACGCGACCCGGGGCCAGTGACGCCAGAAGATTGAAATTTTCTGCCACTTTATACGGACTGTAGTGCTGCAGCATGACCCCACCGGACCCCACGCGGATACGCTGTGTTTGCCCGAGGATCCACGCAATCACCAGTTCTGGCGACGGACTGGCGAGCTGCGGCGTATTGTGGTGTTCCGCTATCCAGAAGCGGTGATATCCCCACTCTTCTGCCAGTTGCGCCAGATGAAGCGTCCTGGCAAGGGCAATGGCGGCGGTTTCAGCTTCCCCTACGGGGCTTTTATCAAGAATGCTCAGGCGATATGACATGTTGCAGGCCCATGTTTGTTAACATGTCTTTATTATTAAATTATCAAATAACCATATAGAAACATTTAATTCACATTTGCTCAGCTAAAAAACAGATAACCACCCCTGTTCCCGGCATGGGTAAGATCGCTTCAGAATGGTTTGGTCATTCCTGCACAGGCGATGGCACGATTCAGAAAAAATGTCTTGTTTTTACTGACTACAAAATATAATAGGGTCTCTGTTGAGGGTGAAAATTCAGCGACATCATTGCTTATCAATTTTATTTTTGCGGAACTCGCCGGGGCCTAATTTAATTTAAGTCAGTTTAACTGACTTTTCAGGTTATGCATTTGTATTTATTGTTTCATATTTATGACAGAACACTAATCACCTGCATTAAAATTTTTATTTGAGATACTTTCGCAGAACTGATGATTAGTAGAGAATGCAGCGTTTCTTATTAAAATGGTTTAAAACGGCTTTTTAATATCCCCTGGTGTTAATGCGGGGATCTTTGTATGAATTATACATAACATCATGGGGCTTTTATGAAAAGTAACACGCCCGTTACACAAATTGAGCACGAACTTAACGCTAAAGCGACGCTGCTTTCGACGACGGATAAAGAGAGCCATATTACCTATGCGAACTCCGCCTTTATCGATGCCAGTGGCTTTAACGAAAACCAGCTAATGGGCGAGCCGCATAATATTATTCGCCATCCCGATATGCCCCCTGCGGCCTTCGCTGACATGTGGTACACGTTACAGCAGGGGGATAGCTGGACAGGCATGGTGAAAAACCGCCGACAAAATGGCGATCATTACTGGGTCCGTGCAAACGTCACTCCCGTCTGGCACCATGAAAAATTAACCGGCTACATCTCAGTGCGCACAGTTCCTTCGCGAGAAGAAATAACGGCGAGTGAACAACTATATGAAAAAATAAATAACCAGAAATTTAAAGGCTTTCGTCTTTTTAAAGGCATTGTTATTCGCCGTGGCGCAATGGCATGGGCCTCTATGTTTAAATGGTTGAGTATTAGTCAACGCGTCAATTATGCTCTAGTTTTCGTTGCCCTGCTCTCTGCATTATTAATCTTTACCCCAGTGAACGCGTTTATTCAGGCAGGTGGAATGCTGACATTGTTTGTGTTATTTGGTATTTACCTTAAGTATCAAATTTGTCAGCCAGTTAATACTTTGCTCAGCCAAATGAAGAAAGTGGTCTCCGGACGTAAACCCGATAACTGCCATTTAAATCGTGTGGATGAAATCGGGATGTTGATGCGACTGGTTAATCAGTCCGGACTGAATCTGAATTCCCTGGTTGATGACGTCAGTATGCAGATAGCCGGTATTCGCTCTATTAGCCAGCGCGTGTCAAAAGAAGGCATTGCACTGCATACACGTTCCGAAGAAACGTCTGCGGATCTGCAGCAAACAGCGGCCGCCATTGAAGAGATTGGCAGTGCGGTACAGCAAACCGCAGATACCGCAGCTCAAACCATGACAATGGCCGATAAGACCAGCGTTAATGCGACAGAAGGCGGCGATATCATGAAGCAAACTATCGCCATGATGCAGGCCATTTCACGCGACAATAGCCAGATCGTCGATATCATCGGCGTTATCGACAGTATTGCCTTCCAGACCAATATTCTTGCGCTTAATGCTGCCGTCGAGGCTGCGCGCGCCGGAGAGTCCGGACGCGGTTTTGCGGTGGTGGCGGCTGAAGTACGAAATCTGGCACAGCATTCTGCGTCTGCAGCCAAAGAGATCAAGTTGCTTATCGAGAAAAACGTCGCGAACGTTAACTCCGGCGTGAAAATGGTGGAACAGACGGAAACGCATCTGACAGGCATGATTGGCGACGTGTTACAGATGTCGATGATGATCAAAGACATTAGCCTGGCGACACGGGAACAAACTCAGGCGCTGGATCTGATTAATGATTCAATATCGCGCGTAGGTATCATGACCCATAATAATGCCGAAATGGTGGAGCGCGTGACCGACGCCACCGCTGATTTAACTCAGCGTTCGTCACGTTTACAACAGGCCGTCCAGGTCTTTGGCATATCCGCATAAAAGGTATGACGCTCATCATGGTGACAATCACGATGAGCGTATTTTTTACCCCCTCACAGTCCCCGTCCCTTAATTTTGCTGAATCGAGACCACAGCCCGTCAACTCAGGCCGCAGAAAAAAGCGCTTTCTGGCTGGTCAGGCTTTGCGTCACTTATCAATTGAATGTAGGATGCTCGGCCGACAGTTTTCTCCCTGTAACACAATGAAGGGTAACGCTGTTTTCGCCGCGAGCTGACTTTCGTATGGGTCGCTGCAGGTGCGGCAAAAAGGATTTTGTGAATTTACCAGGCCAACAGGAAAAGTAATGAACACACACAACACGCAAGCCGCGGAACAACATGCGGCAAAACGACGCTGGTTGAATGCTCACGAAGAGGGGTATCACAAAGCGATGGGCAACCGGCAGGTACAAATGATCGCCATCGGTGGCGCCATCGGAACCGGGTTATTTTTAGGGGCGGGTGCACGCTTGCAAATGGCCGGTCCCGCTTTGGCGCTGGTCTATCTGGTATGCGGCATTTTTTCGTTCTTTATCCTTCGCGCACTCGGTGAACTGGTATTGCATCGCCCTTCCAGCGGTAGCTTTGTCTCCTACGCTCGTGAATTTCTGGGCGAAAAAGCAGCCTACGTGGCAGGCTGGATGTACTTCATCAACTGGGCAATGACCGGGATCGTCGATATTACTGCGGTGGCACTGTATATGCACTACTGGGGCGCTTTTGGCGACGTGCCACAGTGGGTGTTTGCCCTCGGCGCGCTGGCGATCGTCGGTACCATGAACATGATCGGCGTAAAATGGTTCGCGGAGATGGAGTTCTGGTTTGCGCTGGTGAAAGTATTGGCCATTGTCATTTTTCTGGTGGTCGGTACGGTTTTTTTAGGTACCGGAAAACCTCTGGATGGTAACACTACCGGCTTTCATCTGATCACCGACAATGGCGGCTTCTTCCCGCATGGTCTGTTGCCTGCTCTGGTGCTGGTGCAGGGCGTCGTCTTTGCTTTTGCCTCCATTGAACTGGTGGGTACAGCCGCCGGCGAATGCAAAGATCCGCAAACAATGGTACCAAAAGCGATTAATAGCGTTATCTGGCGAATTGGTCTGTTCTATGTTGGTTCGGTCGTCCTGCTGGTATTGCTGTTGCCCTGGAATGCTTATCAGGCAGGTCAAAGCCCGTTTGTCACTTTCTTCTCAAAGCTCGGCGTGCCGTATATCGGCAGCATTATGAATATTGTGGTGCTCACTGCGGCGCTCTCCAGTCTTAATTCCGGACTGTACTGCACAGGACGCATTTTACGTTCGATGTCGATGGGCGGTTCTGCACCTAAATTTATGGCTAAAATGAGCCGCCAACAGGTGCCCTGGGCCGGGATCCTCGCCACGCTGGTCGTGTATGTCGTAGGGGTTTTCCTTAACTATCTGGTACCTTCGCAGGTTTTCGAGATCGTGCTTAACTTCGCCTCGCTGGGCATCATTGCGTCATGGGGATTCATCGTAGTATGTCAGATGCGTTTGCGTCGGGCGATTAAAGAAGGCAAAGCGGCAGACGTCAGCTTCAAGTTGCCAGGTGCCCCGTTTACTTCGTGGTTAACGCTCTTGTTCCTGCTGACTGTGCTGGTGCTGATGGCATTTGATTATCCGAACGGTACCTGGACTATCGCGTCATTACCGTTGATTGCCATTCTGTTGGTTGCCGGGTGGTTTGGCGTGCGTAAGCGCGTGGCAGAAATCCACCGCACCGCACCGTAACATTTGCGGGGGAGATCGGATATCCGGCCTCCCCTTTTTTCTGGCGCTTAGTTAGCTTCAATTAACTGAGCAACATCATTGCTGTTAATTTCCCTCGCGTTCCCATCCTGATCGGTATAACTGGTCATCCCTGTGTCTTTATCCAGCTTCGGTTTACCCTGGGTGACAATGGTTTGTCCGCTTTTCGTCGTCATGACGTAATCAGTGGTACAGCCCGCCAGTGTAAACAACATCACACCCGCACAAAGGCAGATAAATGGCTTTTTCATGGTAATCCCGTGTTATTCAGTTAGCCGTAGAGGACGTAGTGTAAGTCCCTGATGTTTGTCAGGCCAGAGATGGGGTGTAACGAGGCGTATCGTGGGGTGTGGATAAATGACTGGAGGGGTTTCCCCCTCCGGGCAATTACAGCGCGATGCGAATAACATCATCCGGCTGAGTCGCTTCCTGCTCGCGTGAAGATTTCTGTTTCACGCTGACATACAAGGTTTTGCCATCACCTGAAAGCGCCAGGCTGTTCGGGAAGGTTGGGGTATCGAATGTTTTGACGACTTTGTAGCTTTTCGCGTCAATCACACTAACTTTACCTGCCTGACGGTGCGTCACGTAGACTTCGTTACGCGCCGGGTTGAACAGTACGGCCAGAGATTCCGGCGCGGCAACTTTAGCCAGCACGTTGCCGTTACGGGTGTCGATAACCAAAACTTCTGCCGCTTTAGAATCGGTGATAAACGCGCGGTTACCCGCCGTATCCAGGCTCAGGTTGATGAAGAAGTGCTCTTTCCCGTCATCAAGCAGCTTTTTACGGCTGAGAATTTTGTTATCTGCCGTATCGATGGTAATAAACTCGCCATCGGCATTGGTGGTGTACAAGCGTTTGGCCTTACTGTCGATAGCCAGACCGGTGCTCATTTTACCAGTGTTCTGAATTGTGGTTTTCAGTTTGATCGTTTCACCGTCCACAACCCAGATAGCGCTCTCTTTGCCTATTCCGCTAATGTACACCGTGTTGGTAGCATCATCAGCGACCAGTTCACGAGGCTGCAGCGGACGGACATCTTCAGAACGTTTACGATCGTCCAGCACCAGACGCCCTTTCACGTCGCCAGTTTTGGCGTCCAGCGCCGTTACCGCGCTGTTGACGGTGTTACCAAACCATAATGTCTGAGTGGCATTGTTGATCGTGGCACCGAACGGTTTGAGATCGTTATGAATAACCTGGGTCACTTCAAGCGTGACCGGATCAAGACGATAAACCACCCCGCCCTTATCCAGCTTGCGGCTCTGCGATGTGGCAACCCACAGCGCATTTTCTTGCTGGCTGTACGCCATTTCGTAGGCGCCTTTGCCCACGGCTTTGCGCAGCAGTTCTTCCGCAGCCTGCGTGCTAAATGACGATGCAACGAGCAGTGAACCTAACAGTAAAGAACCACGCAGACGCGGTGAAAACAGATGACGTAAAGACATGACGACTCCCTTTGATAAATTCGTATGTTACTGCTTCACATAGCCTCAATGAGCAAAATCATGGTCTTGCTCTTCTTAAGAATGAGAATAGTAATCATTATTTATCTCAAAGTGGAGTGTTAATTCACTTTTTGGCTACAACCTTCTTAATTTCTCCATGAATGATTGCAGGTTATGCTTTTATGAAACAGAGAACAATTTGCCAGGATACATGATGACGTTCACCTCATATCCACTGCTTCTCTACGTGTAATGGAGGCTCATTGCCGCCTCCATTACAACTCTGGCTCCTGGCGCGGAAAATCATCGTTGCGCAATTCATTCGTCAGTGGCGGCCTAACCAATGGAGATTCATCTCTGGCATAGCGCAATTTTGTACACGACGCATACGACCCAGTGTTAAATCCTGTCGGCTTTTGTTCTCAAGCGCGTATCACGCTGATTTTGACGGGCGCGCAAAATCGATCTCGATATTTTTAATATTGTTATCTTGCACAGATAATACGATGAGTTCTCAGCAAATCTCGTCGAAAAATCAATGTATTAAATACAGCCATCTTTACTGATTTTCTTTAGTTTCGCCGCATCTGTAAGCCGAATGTTGAAAGTGAAACAAAATTTATACAATCACAGTTAATGAGATGTGTAAGACGAATATGGAATGCTGTTACTGTAAGCAATTAGCTCATGAAATGAAGCTCATCATCATGATGAACACCTGTTCTAAAATTGAAATCACTATAAAATTTAAGAATTTTTGTTTTTTACCGCATTATATATTCATCGACAAATCCGACACTACCATAACAACATTAATGTAAAAATTTTAACATAAAAGGCTACAATATGAACGACCATGTTAATTTCCTTCTTTGTTTGCGAACTTTAATATTAAAACTCTATAAAAATAAAACCGACCTCGATGTCATGATTTTAAAAGAATATGTATTAACTAACTCAAAATATTTCACTGGCACACCTGAAACCATAAGATTTATTGATGAGCTATTCTATCTGTGTGAAGATTTTAAACGTGAAAATATAAAATCATTTTACATCATTTGCTATGATTTATATGTTTCTATTTTAGACAATACAATCATGGATATTTACTTTTTAGGTGAACAAGAAAGTTTCGTTGAATTTAAGAAAAAGATAAGCAAAAAAAATGCAAACTTTATATTCCATGATATAAAAACATATTCTTTTGATAAGAATGTTATCAAAAAAGAATTATCAGAGAGTAAGTTATCAATTTTTGCATATGATTATTCAGGAAGTACTGTTTTTTTAAAAGGCGGGATTGGAAAACCTTTTTCCTGTCATTTACATGAAAACGCAATAAAACCAAGAGAGTTGTCCATCTGGTATGATTTCCTTTCACATCAATACAATAGATTTATAGATCAAAAATTTAACACTGTCATTTTCGGTTCATCATATGCCTTCCATGCATTAACAGATATAAATTCAATACATTCGACAAGCCTTTCTATTCCAGGTCTGGATATAACAAACGCACACGATCTTTACTTTAAAACAAACACCATCAACCCTATAAACAAAACAATATTATGCTTTGGATTCTATGATCTTTACAAGGAAATTAGTAAAGGGAAATCAATTGTCTATACATATGCAAAAGAAAGCATGAATAAATTCAATGATCGACACTATAACTCAATTAAAAAAACAGAAATAAATGACTCAAATGATACATTAATGCATAAATTCAACACGGAATCTATAGATGTTTTCATTGAGAGTATCTACATTAATCAAAGGAACATTAGTGAATGTTCTTGTCATAGTACAGAAAGTATTGCAGAAAAACTATCAACAATGCAACGTGATATAAACACTGAAAAATTTCTAAATGCAGATAAACACTATCTTGACGGACTCGGTATTGTTGCACAACATAATAAATACAAAAAACATGCAGACTCTTTCAAGTTAAACTGTGAAAGAATCATGGATATTAAAAATGCAGCAGAAAATAATAAAAATCATGTTTACATGATAATACCTCCCGTATCAGTAGCCTATATAGAAAATCTTGATGAACAGATAAAAAACGAATGCAAACGTTTTTTATCTTCCATAGAGTCAAAACATTTTCATATCTTTGATTTTTCTGCCGATAAAGACTTTAACTACACGGAGTTTACTGATGGCCATCATTTAAATATTAATGGAGCTATAAAATTTCGGGAAAAACTCTATTCTGCAGGAGTATTATCGAATAGAGAGTTATAAACATCCAGGATACCCCTAGTTAAGTACGCAGAAACAGGGGCATTATACCTGAAAATATAGCCAGCACGAGAGGCTGGATTTAGGGCGCCTATAACTCGTTCCAGCAGAGGCAATATTTTCAATGCCGTAGGCGCCCAATCACCTACCTTAAGTATCATTCATCAGCAAGGCGAATTACGACTTTGCCAAAGTTTTTCCCTGTGAGCAGGCCAATAAACGTTTCCGGCGCATTTTCCAGACCGTCGGTTATTTGTTCACGATACTGGATCTTGCCTTCTTTAACCCACCGCCCCATCTCTTGCTGAAATTCATGAATACGATGGCCATAATCCTGACTAATGATAAAACCCTGCATCCGAATACGTTTTTTCAATATTGTTGCCATCAACAGCGGTAACCTGTCAGGACCAGTCGGTAACGCCGTCGCGTTATACCCACTGATCAGGCCACAAACAGGGATTCGCGCTGAGGTATTGAGTAACGGCAGAACTGCGTCAAAAACTTTGCCACCCACGTTTTCATAATAAATGTCGATCCCCTGCGGACAAGCCTGCGCCAGCTGTTTTGCGAAATCCTGCGCATGGTGATCGAGACAAATATCAAACCCGAGGACTTCTGTCGCATGGCGACATTTCTCCGCTCCGCCAGCGACACCCACTACCCGACATCCTTTGAGCTTACCGATTTGCCCAACGGTTGCGCCAACAGGTCCGGTTGCCGCCGCAACCACCAGCGTTTCTCCGGCTTTAGGCTGTCCGATATCGAGCAGGCCCATATATGCCGTAAATCCCGGCATGCCGAGCAGGCCCAGCGCCCATGAAGGATGTTCAGGGTTGTCGCCTAATTTTACCAGTCCACTGCCATCGGAAATATCGAAGTCCTGCCAACCGCTGTAGCTCAGGACCCATTCCCCCGTTTTATAGTCAGGATGATTCGATGTGACCACCCGGCTTACGGTGCCTCCTACCATGACTGCACCAATTTCAACCGGAGGAGAGTACGACGGTTCCTCGCTCATGCGGCCACGCATGTAGGGATCAAGAGACAGAAAAACGTTGCGCAGTAAAACTTGCCCTGCACCAGGAGTCGCTACGGTATCCTCTTCAAGCCGGAAATTACCCGGTACTGGCGCACCATGCGGACGTGAAGCCAGTACCCAGCGGCGATTGCGTTGCATTTGTTGACCCATTGATGTTCTCCTCAGCTTTTGGCATGAATCCATCAATAGTAGTTCCCCTCCGGTGGAGATGCTTTCACATTAATTGCCTGCATGGTTTAACCGAACAACCAGGTAAACGCAGGATTGCGAGGTTTCATTGATAAAGCGGCAGTCATTCGGTGGACCGAGTTCCAGGCAATCACCCGTTTTCATTTCATGTCTCGTGTCTCCTTCCACAAACACTAACTCCCCCTGCTGCAACCAGATAAGCTGTCTGGCCTGCACATAGGAAGAGGCTGGCATCGGGATATCACTGCCGGCGGGCAATTCAATCTGCACCAGATCAATGGGCAGATCGCTTCGCGGGGAGACATGGCGGCGCAAATAGTGGCTTTGCGGATCGTGCCAGACAGGCTGATCGGCGAAACGCAGTAGTTTCCCCTCCTGCATTTCAGCACGTGCAATCAGCGTAGACATGCTGATGCCAAAAGCGCCGGACAGTCGTCCCAGCAGCGTTGCTGTTGGACTGCTTTCGCCACGCTCAATTTTATGGATCATCGCCCGCGACACGCCTGCGCGCTCAGCAAGCTCGGTCAGCGACCAGCCGCGAGATTCCCGCTCAACGCGAATTCTTGCACTGATCCGTTGATTTATACTGTCTTCAATAGTATTCATATCGTAATACTATAGTGAACAACGCCTGAGGTTCAACATGTCAATTCGATTCGCCAGCAAAGAAGACTGCACGGCCATTGCAGAAATCTATAATCACGCAGTACTCCATACGGCAGCTATCTGGAACGATCAGACGGTCGATGCCGAAAACCGGATCTCATGGTACGAAGCCCGACAGTTGATGGGATATCCAGTGCTGGTGAGTGAAGAGAATGGCGTGGTCACGGGGTATGCCTCCTTTGGCGACTGGCGTAATTTTGACGGATTCCGCCATACCGTCGAACACTCGGTGTATGTGCATCCGGATCATCAGGGAAAGGGTCTGGGACGGGCGCTACTCAGCAGGTTAATTGATGAAGCCCGCGCATGTGGCAAACACGTGATGGTGGCGGGAATTGAGTCACAGAACGAGGCATCTCTGCACCTGCACAGCACGCTAGGTTTTAAGCTGACCGCGCAAATGCCGCAGGTCGGAACCAAATTTGGTCGCTGGCTGGATTTGACTTTTATGCAACTACAACTGGACGATCGTAGCGAACCGGATGTGCGCGAATGAACCAGACGCTGACACTCTCCTTTCTGATTGCTGCAGGCATCGGTCTGGTGGTGCAAAACACCTTAATGGTGCGTATAACTCAGACCTCATCGACAATCCTTATCGCCATGTTGCTCAACTCGCTGGTGGGGATCGTGCTGTTTGTCAGCATTCTGTGGTTTAAACAAGGTGTGGCCGGATTTGGCGAGCTGGCCTCCAGTGTGCGCTGGTGGACGTTAATTCCCGGATTGCTGGGGTCGTTTTTTGTCTTCGCCAGTATTAGCGGATACCAGAACGTGGGCGCAGCCACCACCATTGCGGTACTGGTTGCCAGCCAGCTGATAGGCGGTCTGGTACTGGATATACTGCGCAGCCACGGCGTACCGCTACGTGCGCTGGTGGGGCCGGTTTGTGGTGCGGTGATGCTGGTAGTTGGCGCCTGGTTAGTGGCGAGACGTTCGTTTTAACTGCCGGATGGCACTACGCTGTTCCGGCCTACAAATAACACGAAAATGCAGGCCGGAACCACCCTGTTCGTCAGGGTGTCAAAGGATAGTACCGCCTTTGGTCAGTTGTTCACGACGAACTTCCATATCCTCTTTATATTGACGCCCATGGTGCGCGATAGCCGTTCGCAAACGCTGCTGCTGGGTGTAACGCTCTTCCCGGCTTAGCTCTGCATCATCGCTGAGCGCAATCAGCAGTTCATTCATATGCGTAATAACGCTCTCTCCAATGGCGGCGTCGACACGTGCGCTGACCTCATCCAGGTGCGACATACTTTCTCCTTAACACATTAATTTAGTTTTGCTTTTGAAAAATCACTGCCCATCAGACTCACGCTGTATCCGCTGACATTGCTGCGCGTAGCATAAAACGTCTTACCGTTTGCCAGCGCTATCCATGGTGCCTGCTGGTAGAATATCTCTTGCGATTGCTGGTAAAGCGCGGCGCGATCTTCCGGTTTGCTCACCAGTTTCGCCTTTTGAACCAGGGAATTATACTCTTTATCACACCAGCGCGCGGCGTTTGATCCAGTTTTAATACTGTTGCAACCCAACAGTACATCGGCAAAGTTATCAGGATCCCCGTTGTCAGACATCCAGCCAAACAGCGCGGTGTCATGCTCACCCTTGCGCATTCCAGACAGGTATTCTCCCCACTCGTAAGAAACGATTTTCGCCTTTACGCCGACTTTCGCCCAGTCGCTTTGGATCATCTCGGCGATACGACGGGAATTCGGGTTGTACGGACGTTGAACCGGCATTGACCACAGCGTCGCCTCAAAACCGCTCTCCAGCCCCGCCTGCTTCAGCAACGCTTTCGCTTTCTGCGGGTCGTAATCATAATCTTTCAAATCTTTATTGAAGCCCATCATATTCGGTGGGATTGGTGATTTTGCCACCGAGCCTGAACCTAAAAAGACGGCATTGATAATCGCTTTTTTATCGGTAGCGTAGTTCAGCGCCTGACGAACCAGCACGTTATCAAACGGTTTTTTCTCGGTGTTAAACGCCAGATAACCGACGTTCAGCGCATCGACAGAATGCAGTGTCAGGTCGCTATTTTTCTTAATTTCCTCAAACTGCACTGGCGCAGGCGCGGGGATAATCTGGCATTCGTTGGTTTGCAGTTTTGCCAGTCGCGTCTGTACGTTTGGCGTAATCGAGAAGATCAGATGCTTCGTCGGCACCTCGCCATCCCAGTAGTTCGGGTTAGCCAGATAGCGGATTTGTGAATCCTGCTTGTACTGTTGCAGCACGTAAGGTCCGGTACCAATCGGCCAGTTATCGACGTTTTCCGGGGTGCCTTTTTTCAGCATTGCATCCGCATATTCAGCGGAAAGAATGGATGCGAAGTCCATCCCCCAGTCGGCCAGAAATGCCGCGTTTGGTTCATTCAGCACAAACTGGACATGGTAATCATCGACCTTCTTCACTTCTTTGATCAACTTGTCCAGCCCGACATCGTTGAAGTACTCATAGTTGCCCTGCGATACTTTGTGGTACGGATGATCGGCATCTTTCTGACGTAACACAGAAAAAACAACATCATCAGCATTGAAATCGCGGGTGGGTTTAAAGAATTTATTGCTATTGAATTTTACGCCCTGACGCAGGGTAAAGGTGTACGTTTTACCGTCCGGTGAAATTGTCCAGTCGGTTGCCAGCGACGGTACAGGGGTATTTTTTACCGGATCAAAATTGATGAGCCGGTTGTACAGCACCTGCGAACTGGCCACAAACGATGGACCGGAACTGGCGATTTGCGGGTTAAATGATTCCGGCGACGCTTCAGAGCAGTAAATAATGGTGTCAGTACTGGCCGCGAATGCAGCGCCGGTTGGTAATACTGCACTGAGTGCCAGCGCGAGCAACGTTTTCCTTGCAGTCATGGTTATAAGCCTTCTTATTTTATTATTAACACGATTATCAGAGCATAGCTGACAAAAACTGACTAATAACAAATCACTATCAGGTTATTCTAATCCGGTGTATTTCGCTGATTAATTCGACAGCACAGGTGGAATAATTTCCGTTAAGTCTTTTTCAGGACGTCAAGATTTTTCCCAATACTCTATGCCATGAAAATTCGCCCCTTTTTGCCTCTCTTCTGACGTTTGCTTGTTTTCATAACCCGTAAAGTAGATGTGTGAAGAAGTCTAAGGGATAACAACGTGGCAAAAACTCTCTTGCGCAGCGGCAATTTGGATGACTATCAGGCCGTGGGCGGCGGCGGTCAGGCCGTTTTTGATTCAGCATTGCAAATTCGTGAAACGCTTCGTTTGCGTAAACAGCAGGCGATGGCGGATTGTCTGGCAATTCCACAAATTAACGATAACGGCGATCGGGTTGACTGGTATTCCCCGATCGAGGGAAAAGCTGTCGCGTGGAAAGCCGCGGATGAAGACACACGTTTGCGGGCAATGCGTTATCTGGGAAGCACCCTGGAAAATGCGGCGGCCCTGAGTCGCAAAAGCCTGCAATCGGGTAAAACCGCACTGCAACTGTTTGGTTCACTGCTCGAAAAAGCGATTCAATTTCCGGGAGAGAACCACGTTTTTCTGGTTGATGGTAAGCCTGTCATTACGTTCTGGGGCTTCGTCAATCTAAACGAAAATACCCGTGATGATGTGCTCGATTGCCTGCGAGTCAGCGATGTTCCCCCGGTCGTGCCTGCCCCGGAGCCAGGGGCTGAAGAAGATGTCACGCAGGAAATCACCTTTGCCGAGGCCGATGCACCGTTGCTGACGCCGGTCGTTGAATTGCCTGAACCCGCCGAACCAGAACCGCAAGCTCCGGTCATCATTAGCGAACCCAAGGTTACACCGCCAACTGCACAAATACAGAGTAAGTCGACACGCCGTCTGCCGTTGTGGAGCCTTCCCGTTGCTGCGGTGATTGTCGCTGCCATAGCCGCTCCACTGTTGTGGAAGCAACAAGCTCCAGCACCAATTGTAGCGGCTGTAGAGACACCTATTGAAGTCGCAAGAGTTGACAGTAAACCGCTGCCAGAACTGAGATCGGTGTTGCCGTTGCATCGGGCGGAAGTCACTCCAGCAGCCAAAAAAGAAAAGCCCGTTGACGGTCCCGTTGTTATTGCCGCCATCCCGAAAGATGCGTTGGTCATGGACGCCAACCAGATGAAAGCGGGTACCACACGTTTCCTCAACGGAAACTGGCGCGTGATGGTCGATGTTAAAGATCCGGTCAGCGGCAAAGCGCCATCACTGCGTTATCAGATCCAGACTAATAAAGGCACTGCACGGGTTGTCCATGGCGACAATATTGTGTGTCGTGCAGAGATTTTCTCTGGCCTGCACCAGTCGGGCGAATTAATGATTAAGAGTCGCGGGAATGCACGATGCACTGACGGCTCGCGTTATCCGATGCCTGAAATCACCTGTAAAGCGGGAACCAACGATGTTGCGGCCTGTACCGCGCGTTATGACGATCACGCTGAGATCCCACTGACTATCAAAAAAATAGGTGCCTGATTTTATGTTGGTCAATCTGTGTGATTACAAACAGAGCGTAACGCTCATCGCTAATAGCGGCGTGCAGTTTCTCGATTTCGGACTGACTCCGCAGGAATCCGCTCACCACGGTCGTTTCGTTCGCAAAACGGCAAACGGCCCACTGCTGAGGCTGGATTTCGATCTCACAACGGGACGCTATACCCTGCCAGGTAACACCGGCGGACAACCTGAGGTGGTGAAGCCGGAAAGTACCCAGACGTTACATTATTCGCTGGACGTACTCGATGGTGTCTGGTTACCCCTGCCGTTCCTGCGTTTTAACCCACCCCGCACGTTTGTCGAAGGCCCGGATAACTGGGCGCGCGTACAAGTGCGAAAGCTGGCGCAGCCAGACAGCGCAGGCAACACCCACCGCGTCACTATCGCGCTGGACAGTCAGCTTGCCGAACACGCACCAGCCGCATTGACGCCAAACGAAAACGATCTGCTTAACGGAACGCGATTTGCGCTGGCCTGGCAGGATAACGAAATTGCAGATTTCCTCGACCAGACCTGGATTGACGGCTGGTTGCGAGAGTCCTTCCTGCATCATGTCACGCAGGAAGAGAGCCGTTCAGAGCAGGAGATCCAACTGGCGCTGCGTAACTTCGAATATCAGGCGCACTGGCTGAATTTGCTGGCACTGTTAGGTGAACAGTTATCTGTCCCGGAAGTGAAGTTGGTCACGCATACCCTCAGCACCCCCGCTATTCCTGTCGATCTCATTTTAGATATCGGCAATACCCATACCTGCGGTGTATTGATTGAAGATCATGGGGATGCCAATGACGGTCTGCGCCAGACTGCTGAACTGCAGGTCCGTTCGTTAAGCGAACCTCAGTTTCTTAACGATCCGCTGTTCACCAGCCGACTGGAGTTTTCCGAAGCGCGCTTTGGTAAGCAGCACTTTTCCGTTGAAAGTGGCCGTGATGACGCCTTTATCTGGCCGTCTATCGTGCGCGTCGGCGATGAAGCCCGAAAACTGGCAATGCAGCGTTTGGGGACGGAAGGCAGCAGCGGGATCTCCAGCCCACGCCGTTATTTATGGGATGAAACGCCCGTTTTACATGACTGGCGCTTTAGTCAGATGAATGGCAAAACCCAGCGCGAACCGCTTGCCACGGCCTTTCCGTTAATGAATCTGATGAACGATGACGGACAACCGCTGTTTAGTCTGCCACAGGATGACCGGCTGCCAGTTTTCTCCCCGCAGTACAGCCGCAGTACGCTGATGACGCATATGTTGTGCGAGATTCTGGCTCAGGCTCTGGGGCAAATTAACAGCGTGGCAACACGTCTGCGCCTCGGATTCCCGGCCTCTCCACGCCAGTTGCGCACGCTGATCCTCACCCTGCCCTCTGCGATGCCAAAACAGGAGCGCGAGATCTTCCGCCTGCGCATGTTTGAAGCGATTGCCCTGGTCTGGAAAGCGATGGGCTGGCACCCGCAGGATGAAGATTTCACCACGCGCAAACAGCAGGAAAAGAGCGTGGTTCCCGTCCCGGAGATCCAGATGGAATGGGATGAAGCCAGCTGCGGACAACTGGTGTGGTTGTATAACGAAGCCATTTCGCATTATGACGGGCACACCGAATCATTCTTTAACGCTCTCTCCCGTCCGGATCGCCAGCCGGAGCCTGATGAAGTCAAAGGTCGCGCGCTGCGCGTCGCATCAATCGACATTGGCGGAGGCACAACGGATATGGCCGTCGTGCATTATCAGCTTGATGATGGCGTTGGCGCGAATGTCAAAATTACGCCGCACCTGCTGTTTCGTGAAGGATTCAAGGTTGCCGGCGATGACATGCTGCTGGATGTGATTCAGCGCTGTGTGTTACCTGCTCTGCAAACCCGGTTACAGCAGGCGGGCGTCACCGATGCCGCCGCACTGCTGGCTACGCTGTTTGGCGATTCGGGGCGCATCGACACCCAGGCAATTTTACGCCAGCAAACGGCGTTACAGCTCTTTATGCCGCTCGGTCATGCTGTGCTCTCCGCCTGGGAGCAGAGCGACATTAACGATCCGGTAGCAGGACTGCATGCCACTTTTGGCGAATTGCTGTCTCAACGTCCAACGCGCAATGTGATGAACTACATTCAACAGGCTATTGATCATGCGCTGCCGTCGGGTTCGCCAGTCTTTGACTTGCTGAGTGTCCCGTTACAGGTACAGTTCAGGCAGCTCCAGGAGGCATTGCTGGCTGGACAATTTACCCTTACTGCCCCACTGCACGCTGTCTGCGAAGCCATTTCACATTATCGCTGCGATATTTTATTAGTCACCGGCAGACCCGCCTGCCTGCCAGGCGTACAAGCGCTGATCCGTCATCTGCAACCGGTACCGGTTAACCGCATGATCTGGATGGACAACTACCGTGTACATGAATGGTATCCGTTCAGTCAGCAAGGTCGCATTGGCAATCCGAAATCCACCGCCGCCGTTGGTGCAATGCTGTGTAGTCTGGCGCTGGATCTACGCCTGCCACGCTTTAACTTTAAAGCCGCCGATATCGGTGCGTACTCTACCGTACGCTATCTTGGCGTACTGGATAATACGGTCAATACGCTGCGTGATGAGAACATCTGGTATCACGATATCGATCTCGATAAGCCAGGGGCAAAACTGGATACTCGTCTGCACTTTCCGCTGCGTGGCAACGTGACGTTAGGTTTTCGTCAACTGGCTAACAGTCGCTGGCCCGCCACTCCGCTGTATACGCTCAGTATTAACTCTGCCGAACTGGCGAAAACCATTGCTGGCGATGGCGTCTTAAATGTGCGCTTACAACTACGCGGCGGTACTAAAGAGACAGGCCCGGAATTCTTCGTTCTGAGTGATGCCTGGCTGCAGGATGGCACACCCGTTGCCGCCAATGCCTTAACGTTAAAACTGAATACGCTGGCAGACCGTCGTCATAGCGGCAGCCATTACTGGATTGATAGCGGGAGCGTGTACCTGAAATGAGCAAGATGTTAAACACCGCACAGGCCGCCATCAAATGGGTGACTGAAACACGTCAGCGTACGACACGTCTTGATGATGAAGCGGACGCTCTGTTGGCTCAGCTAACGCTGACGGCAGTTAATGAATCTGCGCTGAATGCGGCATTAACCGCGCAAGGTTGTGTTGGATTATATGGACATTCTCAACCGGCGAAAGCGCATCTGTTATCCGCCCTGTGTAGCAATGACAATGGCAAACTCAACATCACCGCCCCGGACCGTAGTTTTGATTACTTTACGCATATTAACCCCGGACATGCACCGACCAATATGGCGATCCGTTTTACGCGTAAAGAAAACCCGATTGATAGCGAATGGCCTCTGCGTCTACGGTTGATGAGTGAGGCAGAACTGGTACAACTGTTTATCGCGCAGTTCTGCTCATTACCCGACAACCGCCAGGTTGAGAGGTCAATCATTGAAGCACGACTGGAAAAATGGCAGACGCTGCGCCAGCGTCATCCAGTTCAGGGGGTTTCCGCACAAGATGTGGCGGCAATCGGCCGCTTCTGGCGAAACAGTGTTCCCTCCAGCCAGCAGCAAATTGACGATGCATTGTGGCATCACTTTGCCACACTACTTCCCGCACTGGATCTGACTACCCGGGCACACGCATGGGCGTTGCTATGGGGGGAACAACCGGAGCTAACGCAGCAATGGCTGGCGCTGGCACACACGTTGCAGCAAACCGGTCATGCGCAAGAAATAGCCGCGCCGCTAAGCTTGCTGGTCGACCATTTTGGTTTGCCCGCCGAAAACTTCCTGACCCAGGTAGCATTAACCGGAAGTGATGCACAAAGCGACGTGGTCGTTCATCCCATTGATAATAATCAGTTACTCAATGCGGTCAGCCTCTCGCTGGACTCCCTGGCCCTGCTAACGAGTGAACTGGTACTGCCAGTTGAAGACAATGTGCTTGGCAATGTGGATCTGCTGGATATTCCTCTTGCACCTGATACGCACCCGCATCCGTTGTGGCGTGCAAAATTAGGTTGGATGCTGGAACATTACCGCCAGCATCTACAACCGGATGTCTTAGTGATCTGCAATGCCGTATCTACGCGTTCACAGACGCCAGCGATTACCCGAACGCTGCTGGGTTGGGTCAACGATACCCAACCGCTGCATGATGCCGCGTTGCCTGGCGTGGTATGGGCGATTACTCCCCAGGACGCACGTTTTACTACGCAGCAAAACCTGGATGAAGCCGTTCAACAATTAATGGGCAAACCCGGATTACACTGGGGCACGTTGCAGGCACTGGACAAACATAGTGTTCAGCGACTTGTTGAATGGTTGTCTCAGGCAACGTCACCGCACCAGCGCGAGGCCCGATTGACTTCCCTTCGCGAGCAGTACCAGCAGCGCATTCGCGAAACCCTGAACACCTGGCTGAATGTTGCTGATGAGGGATCCGGTGCGAGCGAATCAGTGATCCGCCAGTTACAGGCACAGGCGGCAAAACATGGCGAGCTGTTGGATGGTCTGCTGCCGCCAATGCGCAGTTTTGAGTCCCTGCTACGCATTCAGCAGCCACGGGAAGAACAGGTCAGTGGCTTATTTAATGAAGAGATCGATCTGTTTGCTGAGGTGCAGGACACATCGCATCAGCATGAGAATAAAGAAACCGGATATCAGGCGCATAAAATGTGGGTCAACCATGTACGTCAATGGTGCCGCAATGAGAATAATGCGCGACGTCTTCGCCTGGAACCCCGTACGTTGAGGCAGGTTGCCGACATACTGGTCACGACCAGCTACAGACTGCAGATGCCTCAGCAGTTACAGCGTATTATGCAACGCGAGAACGTCTGCGGGGCACAGTTGCACGCCGATATCGGTGATTTTATTACCTGGCTTGGCTATGCCAACGTAGCGGAGGAAAAGCGGCCAGCCAGCAGGATCCAAAAGGGTACGGCTATTTTTAGCGCGCCGGTGCAACAACCTATGTTCCGTCTGACAAAGCTGGATGAACAGCCGCTGCATGGTGCAAGCCGTTATGTGTACGACTGGCTGGTTGCTCTCTACACTCGTGCTAATGAGAATGTGGGCTATCAACATCCTTCAGATATTACTGAGGCAGACAGGAAACAATTGCTCGCCTTGCTCAGTACCTGAAGCGGCGGTAACGCCGCCATCAAAAAAGAGAAAACAGGAGTGCGACGGGAAAACTCATCGGCCATGTCGCCCCAACTAACACCGCACTCAGAAAGCGAATACGCTTTTTATCGCGGGATAGAAACCAGGTGATGATAGCCGCGACTGCGGCCATCACCGCATAAAAAACCAGCATTTTTTGGTACAAAGACATTTGGGGCATCCAGGCCAGAGGGGAAAATCGCGCGCAATATGCTCTTTTTCATGACTCACATCAAGTTTTATTCATTTTTTTCAGAGAAACGCCTGAAAAACACCCTGTTACCACAATGTTCAGAATGGGTACTATTGCGGTTCGTCTTAACCCGTACTATACCCATAGGGGTTAAATCGAAAGGTGGCAAAAATGAATGTTTCCAGTAAAACTGTTGTGCTGATAAATATATTTGCTGCTGTAGGACTTTTCAGCCTGATATCCGTAAGGTTCGGCTGGTTTGCGTGATGTGATTCGTGTTGATTAATTGCAGCGCCTGCTGGCAGAGAGATGGCGTTCTCTCTGCCATTAGTATGTGATCTTCCCACTCCACCGCCATCCGGTAAATTATCCTTAATGCGTAATATCCCTAATCCTTCTGCGGCATTAAATAATAAAACCTGGCAATGTGTGTATGCTGTTCAGTAATGCATTTATGGGGGGGAATTTGTGGTTCGGGAACAAGGTCCCGTTTAATGCGAAATTAGTCTGACCTCGCGGATAATTCCAACTTACCGCCGTCCAATGGCGACGAGGCCAGTGGCGCGCATAGTATAGAGACACGTTTGCCAATATTTAGCTATCCGTGCCTCTTTCACTGTTCGCGACTGAAGATTTTACTCGTGTTTGATCATCACATGCCGGACAACCGTGTAATCCTCCAGCCCGTAAACCGACATATCTTTGCCATAACCTGACTGTTTTTGTCCGCCATGCGGCATTTCACTCACCAGCGTGAAGTGGGTATTGACCCAGGTACAGCCATACTGCAGACGAGCACTTACCCGATGTGCGCGACCAACGTCCCGCGTCCAGACAGACGACGCCAGCCCGTACTTCGAATCGTTTGCCCACGCCAGCACCTGTTCTTCTTCATCAAAGACGGTCACGCTAACCACCGGACCAAAGACTTCCCGTTGAACGATGGCATCTTCCTGCTTCGCCCCTGCCAGCAGCGTCGGAGCAAAATAATAGCCACCTCCCTCCACTTTTTTACCGCCAGTGATGACTTTGATGTGGCCAAGTGCTTTGGCCTCTTCTACTGCTTTTGCCACGCGCTCAAGGTGTGCTTTTGAACTTAATGGCCCCAGTTCTGTTGATTCATCATCCGGCGCCCCGGTTTTCAGGCTGGCGACAGCCGCGCCCAGTTTTTCTACCAGCGCATCATAAATCCCCTTTTGTGCATAGATGCGGCAAGCCGCAGTGCAATCCTGTCCGGCGTTGTAATAACCAAACGTTCGCACACCATTAACGACCGCATCCAGATCGGCATCATCAAAAATAATGACTGGCGCTTTTCCACCCAGTTCCATATGCGTGCGCTTAATCGTAGGCGCGGTATGCTGAATGATGTGCTCCCCGGTCACAATGGAGCCCGTCAACGAAACCATACGCACTTTTTCATGTCCGGTCAGCGGATCGCCCACCGTTGCGCCTCTGCCGAACAGGACGTTAATGACACCTGCCGGGAAGATATCTTTCGCGTATTCCGCCAGTTTCAGCGCCGTAAGTGGCGTAATTTCTGAAGGTTTGATTACCACGCAGTTACCTGCCGCCAACGCCGGTGCCAGTTTCCATGCAGCCATCATCAGCGGATAGTTCCATGGGGCAATAGATGCCACCACCCCGAGCGGATCTCGGCGGATCATTGACGTATGCCCTTCCAGATACTCCCCGGCAGCCGACCCGTGCAAGGTGCGAGCAGCCCCGGCAAAAAAGCGGAAAACATCCACGATGGCTGGAATTTCATCATTGAGCACACAGTGCAACGGCTTGCCGCAGTTGAGAGACTCCAGCTCAGCAAATGTTCGGGCATTGTTTGCGATGGTATCCGCCAGTTTAAGCAGGAGCTCCGATCGCACTTTCGGCGTTGTTTGTCCCCATGCTGTAAACGCATGGTCCGCAGCGCGAACGGCGGCATCAACCTGCGCAGCCGACGCCTCCGCAATTTCCAGGATAAGCTCTCCGGTCGCAGGGTTGTAAACTGGCTGCTTTTCACCTTCACCGCCGACCAGCTCACCGTTAATCAGTAATAAATGTTGCATAGCAATTTCCCATATTGTCGTTTATTTACCGTTTCCGGCGAGAGTTTCGCCTTCACGCGTTAGCCACCAGGCCCCTAAAATTGGCAGTGTTGTAACCAGCATGACCAGCAATGCCACAACGTTGGTGACAGGAACATCGCGTGGACGTCCCAATTGATTAAGCAGCCATAAAGGAAGCGTTCTTTCATGTCCGGCGGTGAACGTTGTCACGATGATTTCATCAAACGACAAAGCAAACGCCAGCATGCCACCCGCCAACAGTGCCGACGCTAAATTCGGCAATACGACATAGCGGAAGGTCTGCCAGCCGTTGGCACCCAGATCCATCGATGCTTCAACCAGACTCCATGAAGTGCGGCGAAAGCGCGCCACGACGTTGTTAAAAACCACCACCACACAAAACGTCGCATGTCCCACAACGATCGTCAGGAACCCCGGTTCCAGATTGATGGTTTTAAACGCACTCAGCAGCGCCAGGCCAGTAATAATGCCCGGCAATGCAATCGGCAAAAGCAACAACAGCGATATTGCGCTCTTGCCAAAAAAGTCCCTGCGCCACAGTGCAGCCGCTGCTAACGTTCCCAGGATCAGGGCAATAGCTGTCGACAGCGCAGCAATTTTAAGTGACAACGTCACTGATTCAAGGATGTCGCTGCGCTGCGCCGCAACGCTAAACCAACGAAGCGTTAACCCCTGGGGTGGAAAACTAAAAGCAGCCTCCTCGGTATTAAAAGCATAGGTGGCAATAATGAGGATGGGAAAGTGCAGAAAAATCACGCCTCCCCATGCAGCCAGTTTGAGTAAAAAAGGTGCGCGTTCAGAGTGCATCAAAAGCTCCCAGACGCTTCACGAACGCCAGATACAGTGCAATTAAGACAATCGGCACCAGGGTGAATGCCGCCGCCATTGGCATATTGCCGATAGCCCCTTGTTGCGAATAGACCATGTTGCCGATGAAGTACCCCGGTGGTCCCACCAGTTGAGGAACAATAAAGTCCCCCAGCGTCAGCGAGAAGGTAAAGATCGAGCCGGCCGCAATACCCGGAATCGCCAGCGGAAGCACCACATAACGGAAGGTTTGGCGCGGACGAGCCCCCAGATCAGCCGAAGCCTGAAGTAACGATGGCGGTAACCGCTCCAGCGCAGCCTGTACCGGCAAAATCATAAACGGAAGCCAGATATAGACAAAAACCAGAAAACGCCCTAATCCCGACGTCGACAGTGTGTTACCCCCGATAGCTGGCAACGTCAGAAAAGCCGTCAGCACTGGCTCCAGCCCAAGATGAGTTAAAAACCACTGCGCCACACCATCTTTTGCCAGCAGCAGCGTCCACGCATAGGCTTTGACGATATAACTGGCCCACATTGGCAGCATCACCGCGATGTAAAAAAAGGCCTTCATCTTGCCGCTGGTGTAACGCGCCATATACCACGCCATCGGAAACGCCAGAATAGCGCTGGCAATAGTGACAGCTACTGCCATCGTCAGCGTTCGCAAAATGATGTCGTAATTTGCCGGATTAAACAGCGCCTGTAGATTGGCCAGCGTCAAATCTGGCGTAACTGACATGGTAAAATCGTCGAAGGTATAAAAACCCTGCCACAATAGCGTCAGTAATGAGCCAAAGTAGACGATTCCGAACCACATCAACGGTCCGAGCAGCAGCAAAAACAACCCAAAGCCCGGATTACGCCAGAAAAAACCCGTTATCTTGCTCAGGTTTGTCGACTGCACAGGTGAATGTAAGACATTCATAGCCATTCACCTCTCCTCAACCAGCGGTACCATCACGTCACGCGACCACGATGCCATCACCTGTTGGCCCGGTGACAGCGTTGCTGGCAGCGTTTCCCCTGTCAGGTTTGCCTGACTGACCAGTAATTTTTCACCGCCAGCGAGTTTTAGCTCAAACCGTGTCGCTGCCCCCTGATACTGCACCGCCTGGATAATCCCCCGAGCCTGAACCTCGCCGCCGGAATCGTTTAACCGAATGTGTTCCGGGCGCAGTGAATACATGCCCTGCAGCCCACAAACATTCGCCGACATCGCCGCATCGAAGACATTTGATGTCCCCACGAAACTCGCCACAAAAGGTGTGCGTGGGCGCATATAGAGTTCACGCGGCGAATCCACCTGCTCAATACGACCGTTATTAAACACCGCTACACGATCGGACATCGACAGCGCTTCTCCCTGATCGTGCGTGACAAAAATGAAGGTAATACCAAGAGACTGCTGTAGTTTTTTCAGTTCCAGTTGCATCTGTTCACGCAACTTGAGATCCAGCGCGCCGAGCGGCTCATCCAGTAGCAGAACGCGCGGTTCATTAACCAGCGCACGGGCGATGGCCACACGCTGACGCTGCCCACCGGAAAGCTGTGACGGTTTACGTTCATAAACGAAGCCGAGCGCCACCTTTTCCAGCGCCTCACGGGCCTGAGCATGGCGCTGTTTTTTATCAATACCTTTGACCATCAGCCCGTAGGCCACGTTGTCGAGGATCGACATGTGCGGGAACAACGCATAGTCCTGGAAAACGGTATTGACATCCCGTTCCCAGGGCGGCAAATCGCTGGCCTGTTTACCAAAAATTTTAATTGCGCCGCCAGAGAGCTGTTCGAAGCCAGCTATCAGACGCAGACAGGTGGTTTTGCCGGAGCCGGATGGCCCCAGCATAGAAAAAAATTCACCATCATTAATCGCAATACTGACCCCATCGACTGCACGAACATCCCCGTAAAGTCGTGAGACATTGTCAAATTCCACTGCGTACGTCATAAAACCCCCAGCGGAATTAGCGACCGCCCATAATGGCTATGTAATCCTGCGTCCAGCGACTGTACGGTACAAATTTCCCACCTTCTGCGATGGGCGTTTTCCAGAAAGCGATTTTGTCGAAAAAGCTATACCCATTGGTTTCACAGCCTTTTTCACCCAGAAGTGGGCTGGCTTTACATCCTTCCGGCACAACAGGCAGAGAACCAAACCAGGCGGCAACATCGCCCTGTACTTTCGGCGTTAATGACCAGTTCATCCATTTGTACGCACAAACCGGGTGTTTCGCTTCGCTGTGCAGCATAGTGGTGTCAGCCCAGCCGGTAACGCCCTCTTTTGGAAATACGGTCGCGATCGGCTGGCCTTCACCTTTCAGGGCGTTAGCCTGATACGGCCAGGCGCTGGAAGCCACGACACCTTCGTTTTTGAAATCACTCATTTGCACGGTGGTGTCATGCCAGTAGCGGTGGATCAATGCATGCTGATCGCTCAGAACCTTAATGACCGCCTGATACTGTTTTTCAGTGAGTTGATACGGGTCGCTGATGCCCAGTTGTGGCTGAGTGGCTTTAACGAACAGCGCGGCATCTGCAATATAAATTGGACCGTCGTAAGCCTGTACGCGCCCTTTATTGCTTTTCCCGTCAGGAAGGTTTTGTTCCACAAACACCACGTTCCAGCTATCCGGCGGTGTCGGGAAGGTTTTGGTGTTGTACATCAGCAGGTTTGGCCCCCACTGATATGGCGTGCCATAGACTTTCCCACCAACGTTAAACCACTCACCTTTTACGACGCGCGGATCGATAGTTTTCCAGTTAGGGATAAGCGCTGTGTTAATAGGTTGAACGCGTTTCCCCATAATCAAACGCAGTGAAGCATCACCTGAAGCCGTTACCAGGTCATAACCGCCTTTTGCCATCAGGCTGACCATTTCGTCTGAAGTGGCTGCTGTTTTCACATTGACCGCACAACCGGTGTCCTTCTCAAACTGTGAGACCCAGTCATATTGTTTATCGGTTTGTCCACGTTCGATATAACCCGGCCAGGCAATAATATCCAGGCGGCCTTCCGGTTTATCTAATGATGTGGGGGGTTCGGCTGCATGGGCTGTCATCAGCGTCATACTGAGGGCACACAGACTACTGAGGGCAAATTGCTTGCTCATAACATCTTACTCCTGTCGAAAAATATTGAGCGGCAGCCTTGCCGTAAATATATGTCCTTTCCTAAAAATAGTCGGGGTGTCGTAAGCGTTCCTGCTGGCGCAAGGAAATTTAATCAGGTTGTGAGCTAACGCTCATTACGTCGTGGGCTCTGGCAGGATGACTAAATCTTCTGGAGTATAGACAAGGAGTTAGATGCGCAGGGGGTAATACCAACAACTATTGATATTTTGTATGGTGGCACTCGATATAAATAACTTTATGGCCAGGCATTCGTTATTTCGAAAATAAGAACGCACTATTCTTTTATATTGAATAGCGCGTTCGGTATTATTTCATCATCTCGCGAATTAATTTCCCGAGCAATTTCACTGCCTGCTCCTCGCGCTCTCCCCAGTTCCATGCGGTATTGAAGCGAAAGAAACGTGTCCAGGTCCCCGATGTTGAGAACATTTTACCTGGCGCAATACTAATATGGTGGGCCAGCGCCTGAGTACTGAGTTCCCCCGCATCGAGTGGCTCGGGCAGTTCCAGCCACAGAAAATAGCCGCTGTCGTTATGGTGAATTTTGACTTCCGCCGGAAGATGACGAAGCAGCGTTTGCCAGGCCTGCTGTTTGCGTTCTGCCAGTTGACGGCGTAACCGACGCAGATGCGCGTCATAACGCCGCGTGGACAGGTAATCCACCAGTGCAAGCTGCATTGGAGAACTGGTTGATAAGGTACTCATCAACTGGAGTCGCTGAATGCGGCGGGCATGTTTTCCTGCGGCAACCCAGCCAACACGAAATCCTGGCACCAGGCATTTCGAAAACGAAGAACAATGCAGCACTCTGTCGCCGTGATCCCAGGCCTTTGCGGGCAACGGTTTTTCACGGCCAAAGTAAAGCTCGCTATAAACGTCATCTTCAATCAGCATGACGTTATATTTTTCCAGCAATGCAATCAGACTGGCTTTTTTCTGTGCGCTGAGCGTAAAGCCAAGCGGGTTTTGACTGTTGGTCATCAACCAGCAGGCTTTTACCGGATACTCCTGTAATGCCAGTTCCAGTGCAACAAGGTCGATGCCTTCCTTTACATCAGTGGCCACAGAAAGCGCCTTCAGACGCAGTCGTTCCAGGGCCTGCAATGCACCGTAAAAACAGGGGTTTTCGACGATAACCCAATCACCCGGTTCAGTCACCGCCTGCAAACTCAGGTTGAGGGCTTCAAGCGCACCTGCGGTAATCACAATCTCATCGGGCGAAATAGTGATCCCCTGCTGAGCATAACGCCGTGCGATAGCGTGACGCAGTTCAGCATTACCCGGTGGCAGGTTTTCGATAACGCTCATGGCTGTGGCTGTTTTGCTTACCTGCGCCAGCGAACGGTTAAGCTGCTGCAAGGGAAATAAGCGGGGATCGGGGAATGCGGAAGCAAATGGCATAACAGATGCATCCCTACTAGCCTGCAACATATCAAAAATATAGGTATTGATATCCACGGCTTCATCACGCATGACCTGCACTTGCGGTATTGAAACCTCACGCTCGGGACGTGCAGCAACATAGTAACCCGACTGCGGTCGGGCAATGATCCGTCCCTGGCTTTCCAGTAGCTGGTAAGCGTGTCCGACGGTCATAAAACTCATTCCGCTGCTTACCACCTGCTCACGCAAGGATGGCAGGCGATCGCCTGGCTGCCATACGCCAGACGCAATTTGATCGCGAATTTGTTCCGCCAGCCGCTGATACTTTTTCATTTTTCGTCCTGATATCCGGTGTCGGTGATAACCACGATGTATATCAGTTTACATAATCAACTTATTTTTTATAACTGTTATGGTTAAAAAGAACAGTTCTGTTTCTGCCCCCCGCTGTTCCCCAGGCTTAGAATTGCGCTAAATCAATTTTGCCTGCGGAGTTAAGCATGTTCGGTCTTGACGCGTTTCACCTGGCGAGGATCCAGTTCGCGTTTACGGTGTCCTTTCACATTATCTTTCCGGCTATAACTATCGGACTTGCCAGCTATCTGGCGGTACTCGAAGGTCTTTGGCTGAAGACGAAAAATCCGACCTGGCGGTCGCTGTATCATTTCTGGTCTAAAATATTTGCCGTTAACTTTGGCATGGGTGTCGTATCGGGTCTGGTCATGGCTTACCAGTTTGGTACCAACTGGAGCGGCTTTTCTGAGTTCGCTGGCAGTATCACCGGGCCATTACTGACCTACGAAGTGTTAACCGCATTCTTCCTGGAAGCGGGTTTCCTTGGTGTCATGCTGTTTGGCTGGAACAGAGTGGGACCCGGCCTGCACTTCTTTGCCACCTGTATGGTCGCGCTGGGGACCATTATCTCTACCTTCTGGATCCTGGCATCAAACAGCTGGATGCAAACGCCGCAGGGCTACGAAATTGTCAATGGACAGGTAGTGCCAGTGGACTGGTTTGCCGTCATTTTCAATCCTTCATTCCCTTATCGACTGCTACATATGTCCGTCGCAGCATTCCTCAGCAGCGCCCTGTTTGTCGCCGCGTCAGCTGCCTGGCATTTATTACGCGGTAATAACACCCCGGCTATTCGGGCCATGTTCTCCATGGCGCTGTGGATGACATTGATCGTCGCCCCACTCCAGGCGCTGATTGGTGACATGCACGGACTGAATACCCTTAAGCATCAGCCCGCGAAAATTGCAGCCATTGAAGGACACTGGGAAAACCCGCCAGGCGAACCGACTCCACTGCTGCTGTTCGGCTGGCCTGACATGGAGCAGGAACGTACCCGTTACGGGTTGGCTATCCCGGCACTGGGAAGCCTGATCCTTACGCATAGTCTGGACAAACAGGTTCCGGCGTTAAAAGAGTTTCCGAAAGAAGATCGCCCTAACTCCACCATGGTGTTCTGGTCGTTTCGTATTATGGCAGGCTTAGGCATGCTGATGATCCTGCTGGGCGCATTCGCGCTCTGGCTACGCTACAGACAGCGTTTATACATTTCGCGTCCCTTCCTGAGATTCGCGCTGTGGATGGGACCTTCAGGTCTGATTGCTATTCTTGCAGGTTGGGTCACCACCGAAGTGGGACGTCAGCCGTGGGTAGTTTATGGGCTACAACGTACAGCGGATGCGGTTTCCGCGCATGGCGATCTGCATATGAGCATCAGTTTGCTGGCCTTCTTTGTGGTTTACAGCTCGGTCTTCGGCGTGGGTTACAGCTATATGATCCGCCTGATCCGCAAAGGGCCTCAGGAAGATCCGCCGACCATCCCGCCATCAGGCACTCCTGCACGGCCGCTTTCAGCTGCGGTCCTCAATTCGCAACCTGAGGTGCTCCGCTAATGGGTATTGATTTATCAGTTATTTGGTTTGTTATCATCGTGTTCGCCACGCTGATGTATATCGTGATGGACGGTTTTGATCTCGGGATCGGCATTTTATTCCCCGCCATTCAGGATGCTGACGAGCGGGACGTGATGGTCAACAGCGTGGCACCGGTATGGGACGGGAATGAAACCTGGCTGGTACTCGGTGGCGCAGGCTTGTTCGGCGCTTTTCCACTGGCCTATGCCGTGATTGTCGATGCGCTGACCATTCCGTTAACGCTGATGCTCATAGGGTTGATTTTTCGTGGCGTCGCCTTTGAATTCCGTTTCAAGGCTACACCGGCTCACCGACCATTCTGGGATAAAGCCTTTCTGTGCGGTTCAATCCTCGCGACCTTCACCCAGGGCGTTGTTGTTGGTGCTGTTCTCAACGGTTTTTCAGTCACCGGACGCAGCTACAGCGGTGGAGCATTCGACTGGCTGACACCTTTCACGCTGTTTTGCGGAGTCGGGCTGGTTGTCGCATATGCTCTGCTCGGAGCAACATGGTTGGTTATGAAAAGCGAAAACCCGTTGCAGGATAAAATGCGCAACGTGGCAAAAAAACTGCTGCTCACACTGCTGGTCGTGATTGCCATTATCAGCCTCTGGACACCACTGGCACACAGCGCCATTTACGAGCGCTGGTTTAGCCTGCCGAATCTGTGGTTCCTGATGCCAGTACCGGTACTGGTTGCGCTTATCAGTCTGTGGATCTGGCGCGCATTGGGCCAGCAAAGCTGCCATGCAGTGCCTTTTGTGCTGACACTCGGCTTGATTTTTCTGGGTTTCAGCGGGTTGGGGATCAGTATCTGGCCGCATATTATTCCACCGTCAATTACCCTCTGGCAGGCTGCGGCACCAGCGCAGAGTCAGGGCTTCATGTTAGTTGGTGCACTGCTGATTATCCCTATAATCCTCGTTTACACCTTCTGGAGCTATTACGTTTTTCGCGGCAAAGTTCAACATGGTGAGGGGTATCATTGATGCAGCAATCGATCTGGAAACGCCTGATGTGGCTGGTGATCCTCTGGGGGGGAAGTGTGCTGGCGCTCGCTGGCGTTGGCATGTTCTTCCGTCTGTTGATGACGGCGGCAGGTTTTAAGTCCTAGGACACTGTGATTCAAGCCGGGTTGTGCTCGCACTTCCCGGAAACTCAAAATTCAAACGATTATTAAACAACTCAGTAATAATTGCCGAGTTTGCGAAACAGATGTTGCCTTTGGTCCGAATAAATATTGAAATAGTCACCAGGCGAAATTATCGCCATTTCTGTTTATTACGTACCAGAGGCTGCATGATGTTTAAGAAAGTGTTAACGGTGTTATTGCTGGCCAGCGCGCTTTTCTCCGGCCAGCTTTTCGCTTCTAATCAGGGACATGAATATCTTCAGGTACAGGATGCCGATCATTTATTACGCCACTCAGCCGACAGCGATGAATTACGTGTGACGGCGGAAGAGTCCGCCGCCGATCTACGTGAGCATCATCACTGGCTAAAATCACGCAAGCCCGATACACATTTAAGTTAATGCTTAGCCTTTACGTTTTGGCAGCGTTTTCATCAGATCTTCCGGGCTGACAGAAGCTACAACGCTACCCGGCAACGGCATTTTCAGAATGTGATGCTTAATCTTGCCGATAACGTGCATTTCGCACGGTCGGCAATCAAATTTTAGCGTCAGCACTTCATCACCATTGACCAGTTGCATTGGGGTCGCTTTCCAGCTTTTGATATTTCCTTTTGCCTGTTTCGGGCACAGATTGAAGGCAAAACGCAGGCAGTGCTTGGTGATCATTACCGGGACGTCACCTTTTTCTTCATGTGCCTCATAAGCGGCATCAATCAACTGGACACCATAACGGTGATAAAACTCACGCGCTTTATGGTTATAAACGTTCGCCAGAAAACTCAGATGCGTTTGTGGATACACCGGTGCCGGTTCGGAAACAGGTTTACGGCAGCCACGCTGATAACTGGCCAGACGAGCGGCATCCAGCATATCTACAGCTTCACGCCGGAACTGATTGAGTTGCCCGTTCGGTACGAACAGCGCCCCCGGCAAATTGACCTGAATATCGCGGGCGTAATAGAGCGTTTGCCCCAGTTTTGCCAGGCCATCCTGCAAATTACTCAACGCTTTTTCCGCATTGTTAGCTTCTTCAAACAGGCCGTCCAACGTATGGGTAATACTCACGCCCTCTTCACTGGTGAGCGTCAGGATCAACTGCTCCTGCCAGCCGCCCAGCTCAATATCTACCGCCACCCGGCGTTCGCTGGACGTCTTGGTTAACGCTTGTTGCCAGTTATGATCGAGATTGCGGTTCAGCGGATGGTGCGGGCGAACTTTGTGCAGATCGGCAGGCATGTCATTCGGCCAGACCCGATAACGGTTGTGTCCCGTTTTTTCCACCGTATTAGCCCGAAACCCTACCACATCACGTTTAATTAACACGTTCAGGCCATCGCCGTTCGCCAGCGGTTCCGTCACCTCAACATCAAGATGGTCTTTCGCAACTTTCAGCACTTCTCCGACGGGCAGACCTATAAATTTCGGTGAGTCGAAAGCACCGATATCCCCTTTCCGGGCGTTAACAAAATAATCGGTGCTGCCACGGTGGAAAGTTTTTTCCGTGGAGGGAGTAAAGAAATGCTCAGTTCGCCCCGCAGAAGCCCGGGCCAGATCGCCCCGCTCTTCGATTATCGCATCCAGCATCTGCCGATAATGTGCTGTAATGTTTTTCACATAGCTCATATCTTTGTAGCGACCTTCAATTTTGAAGGACCGCACACCCGCATCAATCAACGCGCCGAGATTGGCGGTTTGATCGTTATCTTTCATCGACAACAGATGTTTTTCATATGACACCACGCGGCCCTGATCGTCTTTCAGGGTATATGGCAAGCGACAGGCCTGAGAGCAATCCCCACGGTTAGCACTGCGGCCAGTCTGGGCATGGGAGATATAGCACTGACCGGAATACGCCACGCACAACGCACCGTGAATAAAAAACTCAATGGTAGCGTCTGTGGACTGATGAATAGCGCTAATTTGTTCAAGGCTTAATTCCCGCGCCAGTACAATCTGGGTGAATCCGACGTCAGAGAGAAATTTCGCCTTCTCTACACTACGGATATCGCACTGGGTACTGGCATGCAGTTCAATAGGGGGAATATCCAGTTCCAGTATCCCCATATCCTGAACAATTAACGCGTCAACGCCGGTTTGATACAGATCGGTAATTAACCGCTGCGCGGGTTCCAGCTCATCATCATGCAGGATCGTATTCAGCGTCACAAAAATTTTCGCCCCATAACGATGGGCAAAAGGCACCAGATCAGCGATATCTTTCAGGCTGTTGCTGGCATTATGACGCGCCCCAAAACCGGGACCGCCAATGTATACGGCATCTGCGCCGTGTAAAATGGCTTCGCGCGCAATCGCGGTATCACGGGCCGGGCTTAACAGTTCAAGGCGATGAGGTTGCTGACGCATACAGTTGTTACCATCCAATAGCGGCAAAATGGCGGCTATTGTAGTCAGAAGCGCAACGTTTCGGAATAGTTTTCCCGATTAACTGCGCGGGTAATGGATGAGTGAATGAAAGTGAACCGTCTGTTCACTGCTGTTACGATAACTGTGCGCAGTATCTCCGGCAAAACGCACCCCCTCACCGGCTTTTAATGTTCGCCATGCCCCCTCAATGTACATATCGAGCAGGCCATTAATCACTACGACATGCTCAATGACGCCAGTCTCATGTGGGGTAGATTCACTCAGCGCCCCCGGAGCCAATAGGATCGAAAAATGGTCAAAGCAAAGTTGTGGATCCCACGGGAAAAGCGGTGTCACCACCATTGCCTGTTGTTCGGGATCGAATGTGGTCGTGCCGTCGGATTCTGGCGGTGAAATAAAGGTTGAAAATGGGACGTTCAGCCCAGTCGCGATTTTCCACAATGTCGCCACCGTGGGGCTGGATTCATTACGTTCAATCTGCCCCAGCATTGCCTTTGAAACGCCTGTCTCCTCGGCCAGGCGAGAAAGGCTCCATTCTCGCTGGTGGCGCAATGTTCTGAGCGTAGTGGCCAGATATTGAGTTAAATTGTCCATTTATTCCTCCCTTAATCCCCTTCTGCAAAACAATAGCTTACCACTTGTACGCTATAACGCACAGTGATACAGTGACTGACCGTTATAACGCACACGGAGTCTTTATGCGCGCGCTTTCAATACCTTTACCCACCGTCTTATCCGGTTTCGTTGCCGTTCTGGTCGGCTACGCCAGCTCGGCGGCTATTATCTGGCAAGCGGCAATGTCTGCGGGTGCGACAAGCGCGCAAATCGCGGGCTGGATGACTGCCCTTGGGCTCGCGATGGGCGTTAGCACGCTGGTACTGACACTATGGTATCGCGCTCCGGTATTGACTGCCTGGTCAACACCAGGCGCGGCACTGCTGGTCACCGGTCTGCAAGGCTTAACAATTCAGGACGCGATCGGCGTTTTTATTGTCGCTAATGCGCTAATTGTGCTGTGCGGCGTAACCGGGCTGTTCGCCCGTCTGATGAAAATTATCCCACACTCTCTGGCGTCGGCTATGCTGGCCGGGATCCTGCTACGTTTTGGATTGCAGGCATTCGCCAGTCTCAATAGTGAGTGGGTTCTGTGCGGCAGTATGCTGCTGGCGTGGCTGGTCTTAAAAGTCCTGGCCCCACGTTATGCGGTTATCGCCGCGATGCTGGTGGGTATCGTCATTGCTCTGATTAAAGGTGACATTGTCACAAATAGTGTAAGCCTGTCGCCGGTAGTACCTGAGTTTATTGCTCCTCATTTTTCCTTTGCCTACAGCATCAGCGTTGCGATACCGCTATTTCTGGTGACGATGGCATCGCAAAATGCTCCTGGTATCGCCACCATGAAGGCTTCCGGCTACTCATTGCCTGTTTCACCGCTGATTGTTTTCACCGGCCTGCTGGCACTGTTGTTTTCCCCTTTTGGTGTCTATTCCATTTGTATAGCCGCCATCACCGCTGCGATTTGCCAAAGTCCCGAAGCACACCCTGACGCACAGCGACGCTGGTTAGCCGCTGCCGCTGCTGGCGTATTCTATTTGCTGGCGGGGATATTTGGCGGTTCAGTCAGTGGGTTAATGACAGCCCTGCCCGTTAGCTGGATCCAGATGTTGGCTGGTCTGGCGCTGTTGGGGACCATTAGCGGCAGTCTGTACCAGGCATTACATAATGAAACGGAACGGGATGCCGCCATCATCACTTTTCTGGTTACCGCCAGTGGGTTAACGCTATTGGGGATTGGCTCTGCATTCTGGGGATTAGTTGCCGGTGGGTTGTGCTATGCGGTGCTGAGATTAGCGCGCCGCGCGTAACTGCGATGGCGTCTTACCCGTAACCTGTTTAAACCGGTTACTGAAATGGCTTGCCGAACTGAATCCACAGGCCATCGCAATATCCGACAAACTGCGTGAAGAATAGCAGACCAGTTGTTGCGCCAGCGTCATTCGACGCTGCATAACGTACTGGTGCGGTGCCATGTTCATTGACTGACGAAACATTCTGGCAAAGTGAAAATCACTTAACGCCGCTTCGCCTGCCAGATCGCTCAGGGTTATCGGGTAAGCAAGATGTGCCTCAATATAGGTCAGTACGTTTCGCAATGTGACGGGAGCAAGACCTCCCGTGACCGCCGGTGCCCGCCATTGTACATTGCTGTAATGCTGGATCAGGTGCGTTAATAAAAGCGAGGATGCAGCGCTGAGCGTGAGATGATTGGCGGGTTGCTGCCAGTCATTTCCGAGCAAAAACTGGCGGTAAACTGCGGTGATCCCGGGGTCGCTACCAAATGTATGCTCATCCAGTGTGAAACTATATGGACTTTTGTCCCAGACTTTCTCACCCACTTCACGTAAATGTGCGTCCGTACAGTAGAGATGAACAAACGACAGGGCATCACGGATGTCCCAACTCGACTCGCTCTCTTTCGGCATCAGACAGAAACGGTCCGGGCCGCCACCGTTCTTCCAGCCCCCCGCCGTCTTGTGATAGCTCTCGTAGCCATCGGCGACATACAAACTGAGCGTATGGTGATCGCAATATTGTGTGATGGTGTCGCGTTTGTTCGACCAGGCCGCCAGTTGGATCCCTGAATGTAACGCAACCGATTCATGCAACACGGCATTATGTTTGCGTAAGTTTTCAAAGGCATCGTAGGGCTGAGACATACCATCACATTCAAAAGAAGTTAGCAGGCTTTTCAGTCTATCTCAGCTATATGTCGTTAACAGCCTCCTTTTCACGCTTGCGGCAAAAAAAGCGCAAGATTATGCAAGTCCCGCGCAAACAGATGAAAGCCCCCTGACTGATGTCATGACACAGTGTATTTCTGAATAAAAAAAAGAGAGAGGGAGTCGTATGAACGCACTGTTGTACTGTCTGGTCGTGGTGATATGGGGAACCACATGGATTGCAATTTACCTGCAGCAAGGTCCGGTTCCTGCGCCCGTCTCCATCTTCTGGCGTTTTGCCGTCGCCAGCGTAGTGATGATATTGCTCCTGCTGATGAGTGGCAGACTACGCAAGCTTTCCGGTCGCGATCATCTGTTTTGTCTGTTGCAGGGAGGATGCGTTTTTTGCTTCAACTTCTGGTGTTTTTACACCGCTGCTGCCTGGATCAATACAGGGCTGGAATCGGTTATTTTCTCCATGGCAGTGCTGTTCAATGCGATAAATAGCTTCGTATTTTTTGGTCAAAAACCGCCGGTACGCTTCTATATTGCAGCCGCTCTGGGGTTAACGGGTATCGTCACGCTGTTCTGGCAAGATTTGGTCAACAGCGGGTTTAATCATTCACTGTTGTTGGGAATTGGCTTAAGTGCTCTGGGGACCTTTGGTTTCTCACTGGGCAATATGATCAGCATGCGCCATCAGAAAAAAGGGCTCGAGATCCTGACCACCAACAGTTGGGCAATGCTGTATGGCACATTATTGATTGCGGCGATTGCTGTGGTGCGTGGCGATAACTTCACGCCGCAGTGGACTTTCAGCTATCTCAGCGCACTGTTGTATCTGGCGATTTTTGGTTCAGTGATTGCCTTCGGCGCCTATTTCACGCTGGTCGGACGCATTGGTCCCAGTAAGGCAGCATACAGCACATTGCTTTTCCCATTGGTGGCGCTCACGCTGTCTACATTGTATGAGGGGTATGTCTGGCAGCTCAATGCGATTGCCGGGTTAGTGCTGATTTTACTGGGGAATCTGGTGATGTTTGCACGACCTGAGGCTCTGGTTGGTAAGTTATTTTACCGTCGCCGTACGGCATAGAAAAAGGCACCATCTGCTTGTTGCAGATGGTGCGTTCATCATTATTTTTTGTTGCTGTTCACGTCAAACATTGAGGCGTCTGTCGCCATGTCATCAACAACTTTTTTCAACGTTTCGAACGCCATCGGCGTGCTTTCGTTGTTCAGGTCTTTACCTTCACCCTGACGTACAACTCTAATCACTGGTTTATTGGTCGCCGCATCGATCAACTCACCCTCGAAATAGAGGTGAGTATCCATTGTGCGGTGCCCTGTTACCATTTGAGTACCTGCTACGACCAGCGCAACCGGGACCACTTCATAGAATTGCAGCCCTTCTTTACTGGTTGCTACACCTGTGATCGCCCCACGGAAAATCAGGCTACGCGGACCTGGGGTCGTAACCAGAGGTTTACGTTTAGCAATAGCGGTCTTCATTTGAGTGTTGGTATAGGTCAGCAACTTATCAAGAACCTGCTGACCTACCTGTGTGGTGGGCTTAGGAATCGGATAATACGTTATCGGGTTATAAACGATATTGTCGTATTTGGATTCATTGAAGTTTGGGTCAACCCAACGGAGCACCGGTTGTCCGGTTGCTGATTTAGTTTCCTTCAGGCCAGAATAATCTTTTAAAAACCCAGAGTATTTATCCGGCTGCGTCACTTTTGACGCACAGCCAGATAACGCCAACAAACCGGTAAGCACTGCAACTTTAAATAAAGTTTGAGTACGCATGAAACGATCCCTTTAGTTTTCGCAATGATGCATAAAAAAGGATAGCAAAACGGATTCATTTTGGATGTACTAAAAATGGTAAGCGTCACACATTTTTATTTCTGCGGTCAGCACGATAAAAAAATGCTGCCCGCAGAGAGAGTTATCTTACCAGGAGGGTCAGGCCGTCTTACGCGCCAGCATTGTCGCAAAGCGCAGTTTAATGCGATTGCCGTTTTCATCTGTGCGGTGAAGTTCACCCACATCTTCGTTATATTTCAGCAGATCCCAACCATTGTAATAACGGCGTAATTCACCTTCTTTAAACGCAAACGGGAAACCGACGGTGCAAGGGAAATCATCAGTGTCCATTGCTGCGACGATCAGGTTATATCCGCCAGGTTTAGTACAACGCTGCATATTTTCGATAAGCCCTGGGATTGTTTTCGCTTCCAGGAACATCATCACAACGGTAGAAAGAATAAAGTCGTATTCGCCGTCAAAGCTCAGCGCATTAAGATCCACAACCTTCGCTTGCAGATTGTTCAACCCTTCAGCAGCCTTGATGCGCTCCAGATTAGCAATGCTCATGGGATTTTTATCCCATGCGGTAACGTCGTAGCCGTTTGCCGCTAGGTAGAGGCTGTTGCGACCATTGCCGCAGCCCAGATCTAACGTTTTGCCTGGCGCAACAATTTTTGCCGCTTCGACAACATCGGAATGCGTGCGGGTTAAATCATATTTTTCCGTAAAGTAGTTTTCGTCGCAAAGGGTCATTATTTATCCTCAGATTTCAGTAATGCAGCACGCTCCGTGCGGATGAGCAGTTTTCCCTGCATCAGCAATACAAACGTACGTACCAGTAATAGTGCAATGATAAAATTGGTAAAAATAAACAGAGGGATCGCCAGAGTATGAAAAAAACCAGACTCACTGCTGTGCCCTAAATGCAGCCCCGTCGTCGCCAGCGCTGACACGCCGAACGAGAAACTCCAGAAAGAGGCATTAAATGGCTGGGACAAATACCACGGCATCAGGCGTAACATGAAAAGAAGCTGCAGCAGGCCATAGCCAAATAACATTTTGGCCAGCGTATCGCCTTCACCGCCATTGACGCTGAGCCAGGCGCTACAGGCGACCAGTGCAGGCGCCAGTTGAATACCCAGTGAAGTGCGTAATACAGCAGGTAGTTCGCCTGAACTACGTAGACGTTGCAGGATAACAGGTTCAAGGCTTAACCATGAGAAGACGCCTGCCCCCAAAAATACCAATCCGGCATCGTTGAAACCCAACGCACCGCAGGCCATGGCGCTGATAAAGTTATTGGCCACGGTCGGCAAATATAACCCCGGCGTTGTTGCTTCCTCTGGATGCGAACCTCTCCAAAGCCCTGCCGTTTGCCAGGCTGCGTACAATAACTGAATCACCACGCCGATACTGAACAATCCCACGGCTAATGGACGATACCAGGGGACAAAGCCAATTGCGACCAGCATCGTTGTGGCAGGGAAAAGACTGACAAAGCTGCTCATCACCGGATGGCGAATTTCTGCCAGCACACTGTGCGGGAATCGCACCAGGCGGGTAAGAAATGCCAGCGTCAACAGACCCCAAATAATCATCGCGAGGATCACCAGACCATCGCCGACCCAGTGGCCGACCGACCATATCTGGCTGGCATATCGCCACGCAAACCCCATACCTATGATGCCCAGTACCATCCCAAAATAACCGGCCGGAAGATTGAGGATCCGATCACTCTCTTTGTTGTTACTCATTTTGTTTATTTTTTAAAGTATATTTGAAATGCATTTTATGGAATTTCTGGCGGTTTAGCCAGCGTGGAAAACTTTGCTACGTTTAACTAAAGTGCGCAACATGGAAATGAGGCTATGACCAAATACTGCCTAAGTGATGAGCCACGCTCCTTCAGTTATCAGGATAATGGCAACAAAAAAAGTGTATTGCTACGCCAGATTATCGCCCTTATTGACTTTAATGACGTTAAAGCCGGGACGCGAGGCGGCTGGATTGACGATGAAAACGTACTGGCACAGAGCGGCAATTGCTGGATTTACGATGAAAATGCGCTGGCGTTCTCCGGTGCGGCGATCTCAGGAAATGCCCGTATTACGCAGGAAAGCATTATCAGAGATGGCGTACAGATTGGTGATGAAGTCTGGATCGATCGCGCTGAGATAAGCCACGGCGCACAAATACGTGACAACGTCACAGTTAAAGATTCTCTCGTTCAGGGAGAGTGTCTGCTGTCCGGCGATGCATGCATTGAGTGTCACTGTGAAATTATCGCGGCCAAAGGATTAACCCGTGAAAGCGACCAGATACTGCAAATCTACGACCGCGCTACCCTCAGCAATTCTCGTGTTGTACATCAGGCGCAGATCTATGGCGAAGCCAGTGTCAGCTACGCGTTTATTGAACACCGTGCTGAAGTGTTTGAATTTGCGCTTATAAAAGGCAATGAGGAAAATAATGTCTGGATTTGCGATTGTGCGAAAGTGTACGGACACGCCCGCATACTAGCCGGAGTTGATGAAGATGCTATTCCGACGTTGCGCTACAGCTCACAAGTGGCAGAGCACGCATTGGTTGAGGGTAACTGCGTTCTGAAACACCACGTGCTGGTCGGCGGACATGCCGAACTACGCGGTGGCCCGATCCTGCTCGATGACAACATACTTATTGAGGGTCATGTCCGCATCCAGGGAGAAGTGCTCATTGAACATCGCGTTGAAATTAACGGGCAGGCCCACGTCGAGGCGTTTGATGGTGATGCTATTCATCTGCGCGGGCCTAAGGTTATCAACGGCGAACAGCGTATTACGCGCACGCCCCTGGCTGGCTTACTCTGAGGCGTTGTCGATGATTCGGGCATAGAGATTAACATCATGGTACACACCATTAAGAAACTCGGCCTGTTTCATACAACCTTCCAGCGAGAAGCCGTTACGTTGCGCCACCCGATTGCTCTCGGGGTTATTTACCCGGCATTTAATGGTAAAACGTCGGATCTCTCCGCGTTGTGCATAGTGATGAATAAAGGCCTGTAACGCCCGGGACATAATACCCTGCCCCTGATGAGCTTCATCCAGCCAGTAACCGATATAAGCGGCTTTGTTCAGCGGTTCTACCTGATTAAACGAGATAACGCCCACCACATCTTCATGCTCAAAAATAAGGAACATTTTGGCGTAGCCGCGTTGATGTAACATCATGTTCCCCTGCACGTTCTTACGCGTGTCCTCCTCAGAACCAACAAACTGCGGCCAGTTCAGCGACTGCTGGAGCCATGCCTTATTTTTAACCACCAGTTGATGTAATGGCGTAACATGTTGTTCTTCTACTGCACGCAGTTCCAGCGTTTCACTGACGCTAATAATTTCCGACATGTTTATCTCCTTTGCGATCGTTAAAGGGGCATTTCTGACTGACACCAGCTGATATTAATCTGATTACCACCGTGAATAACACTTTTTTATGCTGTTACAGCAATCACTTAGAGACAATATACCGCGCATAACCCGCTACTCTATTTCTTCGGGCATCTCCCCGCCGAGGGGGAGCCGTAATGATGACAACAACACCTCTACTATTTTGCTAAGGAGCAAGCATGGCAGCACCTTTGGGCCGTTTAGCACTGATCCCGCTGTTACTGATTACCGCCTGTCACCAGCCCGCCACTGATACACAGGCGAGCCCCGTTCCCTATGCGGTAAGTAAGCAACTGGTCGTGGATAATACCACTCTGGAAATTTCTCGTAGCGCGCTGGAATATAACGTTCGCAAAGTTCAGCAACTGCTGGGTGATAAAACCCGCATGTGCGCCATCCTGAAAGGAGATGCTTACGGGCATGACCTCTCGTTAGTGACCCCAATAATGATGCAAAATGGTGTTCAATGTATAGGCGTCGCGAGCAATGAGGAAATCAGCATCGTCCGCCAGTCAGGATTTAAATCGCAGCTCATGCGCGTTCGAAACGCAACAGAAAAAGAGATGCGGCAGGCGGCAGATTTTGATACCGAAGAGTTGATAGGCAACCTGGATATGGCTAAGCGCCTGAGTGCCATTGCCCGGGAGAAAGGAAAAACCATCCGTATTCATCTGGCACTGAACTCTGGCGGTATGTCACGCAATGGTCTGGAAGTCAGTACGGCGGCGGGACTGGAAGAGGCTCGCGCAATTTCAGCCTTACCGGGCCTGAAAATTGTTGGGCTCATGTCGCATTTCCCGGAAGAAGATGCTGCGGTGGTTAAACGCGATCTGGCCCGTTTCAACTCACAATCCGCACAGGTCCTCAAAATCACCGGGCTTAAGCGCGAAGAAGTTACGTTGCATGTCGCTAATACCTTCGCCACGCTGACTGTTCCCGAGTCGTGGTTGGATATGGTGCGTGTCGGCGGAATTTTTTATGGCGATACCATCGCCAGCACTGAATATAAACGTGTGATGACCTTTAAATCTGCAATTGCTTCAGTCAACCATTACCCGAAAGGAAATACCGTTGGGTATGACCGAACGTATACCCTCAAACGCAATTCCGTGCTCGCCAATATCCCGGCGGGTTATGCAGATGGTTACCGTCGCGTGTTCAGTAACGCAGGACATGTTCTGATCCGCGGCCAGAGGGTACCTGTGTTGGGCAAAACCTCGATGAATACGCTGATTGTCGATGTGACCGATCTGCCACAGGTTGCTTCAGGTGATGAAGTGGTGTTGTTTGGCAAACAAGGGAATGCGCAGGTTAGCGCTGAGGAAGTTGAAGAAATTAGCGGCGCGCTGTTCACTGAAATGTCGATTCTCTGGGGTGCGACAAACAAACGCGTACTTGTCGACTAAGCCCCACAAACAGGAAGGGCTTCCCATTCTTGCGGAAAGCCCTTTTACACAGCGGAGCAGCTCTATTTAGCCCTCACTGACACTCTCTTTTTGCAAAATTTTGAGCAGGTCTTCCTTCAAGTGGAGTTTCTGTTTCTTCAGGCGAACAATATCCAAACTGTATCCCCGACCATCCGAACCTTCCAGTCTGGAAATTTCATGATCAAGGCTGTTGTGTTTTTCGAATAAAGACAGAAAGCGAGGGTTCTCGGTTTTCAGTCGGGAAATAAGGTCTCTGTATTCTGGAAACATACTTTCTCCCTGTTAGTGGTCAAGAACGTGTACAACAAATACACATCCTCAGCTTACCTGGTTAAACCAGGGAAAAATGAGAACAGGATCGAGTAAATAGTGAACAGACGGTTTTGGGAGAGATGACAGATATGGCTCCCCATCAGGAGAGCCACTGGGCACGCAATTAGCGCATTTCGCGGTCGTCAACGTACTGACGTTTATCCGCAGCAGGCGGGAAATACTGATACAGCCAGGTTTCGCTGATAGCATCCCCCTGACAACGCAGGAACATACGCATGTCTACCGGGTCGGTTGAGTCAGATGTCGGATACCAGTCAAACTGAATGCGATAGCCATCAATTGGCTCAACGTAGAGGATCTCAATTTGTTTTGCTTCTCCACTGGAGAGCGTAATGACCGGTTCAATCCCCTTCGGTGCAGCGGCTTTCAGATCTCCACCAACGAAATCAATGGCAAAACGACGCGCCCATTTTTCCGGGTAATGTTCGCCCGGCGCCCATCCTTCCGGGAATCCACCCATACCGGTGCGGGTAGCCAGTACGCGCGCCAGCGGTGAGCGCACAGGTGGTTGAGCACTCCAGTAAAGACGATATTTGAACTCCAGATCGTCACCAGCTTTGATCGATTTATCCGGCTGCCAGAAACAGACAACGTTATCCAGCGTTTCACCCGTGGTCGGGATCTCCATGAGTCCAATGGTGCCCTTACCCCACTGGTTGCGCGGTTCTACCCACAGGCTCGGGCGCTTATTGTACCAACCCATGATGTCCTGATAGTGTGAAAAATCACGATCAAGTTGCAGCAGCCCGAACCCTCTCGGGTTGTTATCGGTGTAGGCATTGAACTGCAACTTTTGCGGGTTATTCAGTGGACGGCAGATCCACTCGCCATTGCCCCGCCACATCGCCAGACGATCGGAGTCATGAATTTGTGGGTGAATGGTGTCGCACATCCGACGTTCATTATTGCCGCAGCTAAACATACTGGTCATCGGCGCAATACCGAGTTGCTTGATGTCTTTACGGGCATAGATGTGATTCTGCACATCCATGATCACCTGTGTCTTCTCACAGTGGATCACGAACTTAAACGCACCGGTCACGCTTGGGCTATCAAGCAGAGCATAAACGGTAAATGAGGTTGCTCCCGGTTTAACCGTTTCGAACCAGAAAGCGGTGAAGTCAGGAAACTCTTCTTTGGTGTCGGTATAAGTATCGACCGCCAGACCGCGCGCCGACAAACCGTACTGATAGGTGTCATCCACAGCGCGGAAATAGCTGGCGCCCAGGAAAGAGACCACGTCACGACGGGCCAGTTCTGGTGCTTTAAACACGCGGAAGCCCGCGAAGCCAAGGTCAGTTTGCCCTTCCAGCTGTTTAGTATCGACACCCGCATCATTATATTTGAACAGCTCAGGGCGGAAGTGAATTTCACGCGCCATATGTGTACTGCCATCGACCGAGAACATGCGTACACGGCGACGGAAGCCCATTCCTACATGGAAGAACTGCGCGTCGAGCTGACGATTTTCAACGTTATTCCACAGAGACTGCTCTGCGTCATACTGAATGCTGTTGTAAGCCTGAGGCGTCAGTTTAGCCAGCGTGTCAGGTAATGCACGCGGTGCGCCACCCCACGGTTTTTGCGCTAAATCATGAGCCATCGACTGCAGAACGGAAAAATCGAAACGTACGGTTTTTCCGTCTGCAATGTCAGTTTCTGCCGCATAAGCGGCGCGGGAGAAGAGTGATGCAATACCACTGGTTCCGCACACGGCGGCCATTGCCATTGAACCTTTAATAAATCGTCTACGATTCATGCCTGAAAGTGAGTCCTTCTGGTCGTGTAAATGGTCCCGCGCCGGTCTTAATCAGCGGCAAGAGAGTGCAGATTTCTGACCGCTCACTCTAGACAAAATTCATTAATAATCCAATTGTTGGTCGCCGATTATCTGTACAAAATCGAAAATATTTTATGTCGATGAGAACAGACTGAAACCCGTGTAAATCCCATCAGAGCAAACCACACCGCCGTTTGCTTCGTTCTTCTGCCTCCCGATATAGCGCAAACTCATCGTAAACTGCGCAACCAAGCGCCTTCTCAAACGCATCCTGACTGGCGTTGCCGTGCGTACGCGCTTGTGTTTCATTGCCCAGATTAGACTGGAATATTCCCGCAGCGCTGACCGGTAAAAAATCCTCGTAAGTAATGGGTTGGGCCACCAACCAGCCACGCTCGATCAGTGGCTGAGGATCGTCCTCTGGTCGAATTGCCTGACGATGCGCCTCACCCGATGGCGTTAATCGATAGCGGAACCAGGCCAGCCCCTGCTGCCGCAGTAGAAATTCGCTGTCAGGGAAAGCCTTGAACACTTCCTGAAGATGTAACTGATGCGTCAGGTTATCTTTCCCCGTTCCCGCTTTATTCAGGAGTTCGTCATACAACTGCCTGCCTTTTGGCGTCAGCGCTACGCCACGTTGTTCGATCTCACCAAAGCGCGCCGTGTGGGTCCCGTGCATTTCCCCGGCAAACAGCACCGCTTCCTCCAGCGCTTTGAAGCTGGTCTGGCGCAGCAAAATGGGCACATCACGACGCGGAGGTCCTTCGATGAGAATTTTCGGTTCAATACCGCATTCCGGCATCATCGATTGTACGCGGTCAATATCTAACGTACGCGGCGTCAGGTGATTTATGTGGCAACCGGGGAAACACACCACGTCGGCGATCAGCCGGTGTTCGTTATGCAACGCGTGATAGGTCTCTTCGTCAACCGTGGCATGCTGATGCCAACGGAATGTTTCCAGTGCTTCATGCACAAACTCCCGTGCCTGTGCTGGCGTGAAAGCACCCTGGGCATCAAATTCATCCAGAAGTTCGTGACAACGGCGAGTAAAAATATCGCGCTTCGCGAGGATCTCTGCAGCCCTTTGACGCAACGCTACATTTTCGATTAATTCGAGCCGTAATAATGAAGTAAATACCCGAAACGGATTGCGCGAAAGAGATGCGTCGTCAATGGGGCGAAACGCTGTGGAATGAACGGGAACGCCGGCCTGAGAGAGATCGTAATAGCTAACGGGATACATGCCCATAATGGCAAACATTCGCCGCAGTGTGGAGAGTTCCTGTGCAGTCCCCACCCGAATAGCGCCATGGCGCTCGACGTTAAGTCGCGCTAACTCATCCGCATTCGCCAGTTTTTCATGTAGCGTTGGATTATTTTCCAGAACAGCCAGATTCACATCAGCGACAAGTTCCAGCAACGTGCCATACTGCGGGACTTCCTGCTGGTACATTGCTGACATTGCCTGCGAAAATTGTTCCCGAATCTCATCTGCCGTGATGGTGTTCGCCATAATGTCATGCCTCCAGTGAATATTACCTGGAGTGTAGAGAACGCCAGTCAGTCCGGTGGGAAGAATTTACAAAGTGTGATCCCGCATAAATTCCCCACCCACATCGACGATTAACGGAACTTACTGACGCGGTTTTAAGTGTTTTTCCAGCCACGGTAGCATCTGTTTTTTACGGCTTAACATCCCTTCCACCTTGCAGGGTTGCGGCACATCTGAAAGTTCGGTTCCGGCAAACCACAGACTGGTATCGCCCAGATTAATATCGGTCAGCATCAGAACGACCAGTGCGGCATGATTTTCCTCTGCGTAGCGAATCATTTCCTGGCGAAGCTCGTCCAGCACCGCGTCAACCTGGTCTAGTGAATACAGCTCGAGTTGCGCCACACAGACCTGATGCCCATGAATTTTGAACGTTTTAATATCTTTATTGAGAAGTTGCCGGGCACTCATCCCTTCCACGCTGGTTTTGGCAGACAGCAGATCACAGCTGAACGCCTCCAGATCAATCCCCGCCTTATGAGTAAGAGCCTCCACTGCCAGACGATCGTCGGGCGTAGTCGTTGGTGAACGCAGCGTGACAGTGTCACTCAGCACTGCACCTAGCAGCAAAATAGCCTCTGCAGGAGAAAGTTGACTACGTACATCATCCGCCATCAACTGCCACAACAGCGTCGCGCTACTGCCTACGGGCTTCACCCAGACTTCCGGCGGTAAACGAGTGATTAATCCACCGAGACGGTGATGGTCGATGATCCCGACAACATTACTCTCAGGAAGCGAATCTGGCCCCTGCGCGGGTTCAGTAAAATCGACCAGCCAGACATCCTGATCGGTCAGAGGAAAGGTCAACAGTTCTGGCAGCGCCAGTCCTGCATGCTTAAAAATAAATTGCGTTTCACGGTTAGCTTCCCCCGCTCGCCATGCCGTTGCCTGCTGACCGCGTAAAGTGAGCCAGCGAGCGGTCATTGTAGCGGTGCAAATTGCATCGCTATCGGGGTTAAGGTGCCCTATTACATGTATCATTAATCAGTGCCTTGTGATGAGGAATGTCGTGGAAACGAATGACAGGCAAAGTATAACGACTGGTAACGCGCCCTACCATATTGCTGGCCTGCTGTACAAAACATAAGCAAAATAAATCAGTTGTAATTAAAACATGATAAATGTTAATAATATTTTGCTATCAGGTTATCAAAAACAAACAACTTCACTTGTCACCGATACGACTCTGTTTTTAACATCGCTTATGGAAAAAAATGGTCTGTTTAATCAGCGCATTCGATTGCGCCACCTTCATACTTTTGTAGCCGTTGCACAACAGGGGACTTTGGGGCGCGCAGCTGAAACCCTCAACCTGAGTCAACCGGCCCTCTCCAAAACACTCAACGAACTGGAGCAACTGACCGGAGCCAGACTCTTTGAACGCGGTCGTCTGGGCGCGCAGCTAACGGTACCCGGCGAACAGTTTCTTACCCATGCGGTAAGAGTGCTTGATGCGCTCAATACTGCGGGTCAGGCGTTAAACCAAAGAGAAGAAGCGCAAAATGATGTTGTCCGTATTGGCGCGCTGCCTACTGCTGCGCTGGGCATTCTGCCCACCGTAATCGGTCAGTTCCATAAACAGCAAATGGAGACCACACTGCAGGTTGCCACAATGAGTAACCCCATGATACTGGCAGGTTTAAAATCAGGGGAAATCGATCTCGGTATTGGCCGTATGGCCGACCCAGAATTGATGAGCGGCCTGAACTACGAATTATTATTTCTTGAGTCATTGAAACTGGTGGTGCGCCCTAACCATCCGCTATTACAGGAAACCATTACATTGAGTCGGGTAATGGAGTGGCCAGTCGTGATCTCACCAAAAGGTACTGCCCCCAGGCAACATGCAGAAGCCTTACTACAAAGCCAGGGTTGTAAAATGCCGTCTGGCTGTATCGAAACGTTGTCAGCTTCACTGTCCCGCCAATTGACGGTTGATTACGACTATGTATGGTTTGTACCTTCCGGCGCAGTACGTGAAGACCTGCGCCAGGCAGCTCTGGTTTCTTTACCAGTTCCAGCCCAGGGTGCAGGTGAACCGATCGGCATACTGACTCGCATCGACACACCTCTTTCCAGCACGGCGCAAACTTTTATTAACGCCATTCGCAAAACTATGCCGCTGTAATCTACTGCCTCGTCAGACTCATTCTTTCATGGGTCTGGCCCTTCATCTATAATTATAATGAATATCAAAATCAATAATTCATTATTCAGTCCTGTTAGATAGATAATAAAACCTACTACATAAAGCACCTTTTCAAAAAATATAAAACAGCGCTTGCAAGCACAGATAAAATTTACCTCACTCCGTGATTCAATACATTTTCTCAATGTTGAACCACACTTATTAGCAAAACACCCTAAATAAAATCCCAAAATCAATTTAAACAAGAAAATATCATTCCCCAATTAATACCCATTATGTAATTATCGCCCCTTGGGAAAACACCATTAAGGAAAATAAAATGAAACTTTGCTTTTTAAGTGCTGCAGCCATTCTGGTTGCAGGTATTACCACGCAAGCTCAGGCTGCTGACTTAGCAAACATTGATTTCGCGGGAAATATTACAACATCAACCTGCGACGTCAGCATTGATGGGGCAGGCACATCCAAAGAGATTAAACTCGATGATATTACTGTGCCGTCTATGAAAGCAGCCACCAGCACCCCGGCCCAGAAAGCCAGCTTCGGTATAACCGTCAAAAATTGCGCTGCATCGGTAGTCGACGGTGGGAAAGTAAAAGGCCAATTCTCAACGACCGGTAATTATAACAGCACCACTCAGGCACTGTTAAACACCGACCTTTCTGGCGATAAAGATGCAGGTTTCCGGGTTCAGGATACCGCAACCAATACCATCATCGACTTTAAATCCGCATTACCGCAATCCGAAGCAACCTACAGTGCAACCAATGGTGCCGCATTTAACTATACAGTAGGTTATATATATTCAGGTACTGGCACACCAACCATAGGCTCAGTTAAAGCGAATACAACGTTTACAACGACCTACCCTTAATTAGTTATCTTAATATGTTCTCTGTAGCTCCCGCTCAACTGGGGCTACAGAGTCTATACGCAGAAATAAATAACATGCCGATTAAAAACACATTTACCGTAATTATATTTACAACATTTATTTCATTTAGCGCTCCATCAACGGCCAGTATTGTTATTAATGCCACCCGGGTTATCTACCCTTCAGATGCCAAAGAGGCATTAATCAAAATGGTTAATCAGGGGCAACAGCCGCTATTAATCCAGTCCTGGTTAGATGACGGACATGAAGACGTCGATCCACAGGCATTAAATGTGCCGTTTATTGCCTCCCCTCCTGTTAGCCGGGTCGATCCGAAACAGGGTCTTACCGTACGTTTAAACTGGGATGGGCAACCTTTACCGACCGATCGCGAAAGCGTTTACTGGTTTAACGCGCTTGAGATCCCGAAAAAAAATAAAGATGCAGATAAATCAAATCAACTGCAGATAGCGCTTAAAACACGCATCAAGGTATTTTATCGCCCGATTTCCCTTCCCGGCTCACCTGCCGAAGCCATTCAACACCTGCAATGGAGCCTGGCCAATCAAGAAAAACAAGTTTGGGCGACGGCAAAAAACGACTCCCCTTATTTTGTCTCTCTGGTGGGCGCTACGATCACCTCCGGGGGTAAAAAGTACAACATTGAACCTGATATGGTCGCACCGTTTTCCAGCGCTCGCTATGCGGTGAAATCACTGACATCAACTCAGATGGATACCATTTCATGGACTGCCGTCAATGACTACGGCGGCAATGTGGAAGCCACCAAAAAGTAAACGCAGGGATAGCATTAATGCAGACTTCGACACGCCTAATTACTGCTTCTACCTTCATCCTGTTCGGGTTTTGTAAGTCAGTTTTTGCTGATGAAAACTATATTGAATTCAACGACGATTTTATTTTCGGTAATGCCGGGAACAAATCGACGATTAACGTTGCTCAATACGCGCATGGCAACCCGGTAAAAGCCGGGACATATACCGTCTCCGTATCGATTAATGGCAAGGCACAACAGACCACCGCCGTTCAATTTATCGAAAATAACACGCCAAATGCGACGCCCTGTTTAACGCGAACGCTTCTGGAAGAGGCCAGTATTGATATTTCCCGGCTACCGGCAGCAACAGAGGGCGACGCACAGTGCTATGTACTGGCTGACTACTACCCGTCTTCCAGCATCAGTTACGATCCTAATTCACAAGTCTTGATGCTCACAGTTCCTCAGCTTTTTTTAGTGAGCCATCCGGTTGGTTATGTGAACCCTGCGCGTTGGGATTCCGGCATACCAGCAGCGTTACTGACCTGGAACTTTAGTGGCTATCATAGCGAAAATGAAAGTGATACGTCCGACACTGGCTACCTCGGATTAGGATACGGCATTAACCTGGGGGCCTGGCGTTTACGTTCCAGCGGCGCACTGAACTGGGCTAACGACGATACTGCCTCATGGGATAATTACGATCTCTATTTACAGCGTGACCTACCGCCCATTCGGGCGCAGCTGGAAATGGGTCAGGTTACCTCGATCAGCGAAGCGCTGGATAGCGTGAGCATAAAAGGGGTTCATCTCTATAACGATGAACGTATGGATCCCCGTGATGGTCGTTATGTTCCGGTGATCAATGGCGTGGCAAACAGTAATGCCAAAATCACGGTGCGCCAGCAATCACGCATTATCTATGAAACGACCGTACCGCCGGGGCCGTTTGCGCTGAAAGATTACTATGTGGCAATCAACGGTGCTGACCTAGATGTAACGGTTGAAGAAGCCGATGGTTCGAAGCGCTTTTTTTCCGTACCTTACGCGTCTGTCGCACAGTTGATGACCAAAGGGGAAGTCGACTGGGATTTCGCCACCGGTACCATTGACAATGATTACAGTAATGACACTCCGTGGGTCATCACCGGCAACGGGAATTATGGTCTGAGTGACATCTTCACCCTGTATGGTGGCCTTCAGGTCATGGAAAGTGATTATCAGGCCGGTATGCTGGGGATGGCGCTCAATACCCGGCTAGGGGCGATAGCCTTTGACGCTATCCATTCCCGAGCCTCCCTGGACGATGTTGGCGATTTACAAGGCGAGAGCTATCGGCTGACTTACAGCAATGTTCTGGACACTACCAATACGAACTTCAGCTTAACCGCGTATCGCTACAGCACCAAAGATTACCTCTCGCTAAACGATACACTCTCATTACAGAATAGCATTGCCAATTACGCTGACGAAAACGATCTCAGCTCTGACAATGCGTATCGCAACAATTATCTCCACTCAAAAAATGAGTTTCAGGTTAACGTCAACCAACCTCTGACCGTCAACAACGAAGACTACGGGTCGTTCTATCTCAGCGGTAGCTGGATCAGCTACTGGGGGGGAACCGGCAACACATCACAGTACTCCATCGGCTACAGCAACACCTTCGGTTCAATATCCTGGAACGTATCGTTACAGCGCAGTTACGACGAATGGGGAGAAGAAAACGATAGCCTGTATGTTGGTTTCAATATTCCTTTCGGCAACGGTAACGACAGGCAGCAACCGCTCTTTTCCAATTTGAGCATGGGCGTGAACAGCGATTTCAGCGACAGTAATGGTTTTACCAGCACCGCCAGCGGAAACAGTAAAGACAATAAATGGAACTACAGCCTCAGTACTATGGGTAACCAGAGTAACGGGAGCGACGATACCTATTCTGTGAGTGGCTACTCCACCTACAACGGAACCCGAGGAACCACCAGCCTCTCTGCCAGTGTCGATAAAAACCACAACCAGCAATATTCCCTAAATAATAATGGCGGGTTGTTGCTACACAGCGGCGGCTTAACGCTGTTACCGGGTAATGTCGATACCCAATCCGCCATTGCCTTGATTGAAGCTAAAGGAGCTGACGGGGCTACAACTACCAATGGCTATAGCGAAATCAACCATGCTGGCTATGCCGTCGCTACCAGCCTGACGCCGTATGCAGAAAATACCGTGGGGCTCGATCTGAGTACGGTGACCAGCGATGTGGAAGTGAAAAACACCTCCGCTGCCGTGGTTCCTCGCGAAGGCGCTGTCGTGAAAGTAACTTTTGCTACCGAAGCAGGCCAGTCGGTCTTTGTCACTCTTCGCCGCAGCGATAACAGCTTCATCCCGCTGGGTGCGGATGTACTGAATGAACAAGGTAAGTCGGTCGGGGCGATAGGGCAAGCCGGGCGAGCCTTTTTGCGAGGGATTGAAAACAATGGGCGGTTGAACGTGGTCTGGGGAAATGACAACCAGAGCCGTTGTCATGTTGATTATCACATTCCGCCATCTCCGGTGATGATCGGTAAATCAATTCATCTGGATAGCTTAATTTGTCAGATGCCAGAGTCAGGGAGATAACAATGCGTAATATTCTGTTGGCCTGTTTAATCCTTAATTGCCCTTTTGTTTCAGCGGTTTCTTATGTGACCGTCAATTTTCGAGCTACTTTGCAGACCACAACCTGCAATATCAGTATTGCGGTGGGTTCAAACACCACCGTTAATCAGACTCTTGATTTTGGCGCATTAACGATGTCGCAGATAGAGGCTCAGGGCAGTAATACGCGGAAAGATTTTTCTTTGCAGTATAACGACTGTTATATCACTAGCTCAGGTTCTACGGTCAAACAAACGCTGAACTGGATACAAACGTTACCCAAGGCCAGTGCTTCATGGAGTGGATACTCTACCGAATTAAAAGGTGGGGAGGTGGGCGTTGCTGCCGTGTTGTATCGTACCAGCGATTTAAACACTGCAATTCCACTTGATCCTAATAATAATGAAAAAATAACCTGGAGCAGTACTGAACGCACTAACGCAAAACTCCCTTTAACATTAGTTTTACGGCCAGCATCCTCGTCAACGACGGTTAAAACAGGAATTTTTAACGGTACGTTGACCTTTACCACGATTTATCAGTAGGCGCGAACATGACAGTAAAAAAATATACGCTGGTATTTTTGCTGCTGATGTCCTCTCCATCATGGTCGGATGTCAATAGAAGAACCAATACATTAACCCTAAAGGCCGAGATTGTATCCGGAACCTGTGATATTACCGCTTCTGATGTTGATTTAGGCGATCTGAATATCAATGCCTTTTCTGCCGGTGGTAACTGGGCGGGGCTGAGTGCAACATCTCCGGGCAATGTTGCTACCAAACCGCTGCAGGTGAAAGCGCGCTGCGATTCCGGCTCAGCTGAAAAAACGTTGATACTCAGTTTTCAACCACAGAAAGCTCAGCTTAGCGGTAATCAAATATTCCCCAATGAATATACCGGGCCAACAGGCAGGGTAAAGGCAACGTCTGCGGCGGAAAATATCGGTGTAGTCGTTTTTTATGAAAGTACCAATGTACTGAATAAAGACAACACGTCAGCGGTTAACTTCACCCGGTATATCGGTTCCGAATCGTCATATTCCGAATATACGTTTCAGGCGCGTTATCAAATCATTAATCCGGCAAAACCGGTCACACCTGGCGGGGTGTTAAGCCAGGTAAAAATCAGCGTGAGTTATAAATAATGAATAATCACAATTCAATGCATAAACGTTCAACGGCCAGACGTCTATTTTTTTCTGCGGGGCTATGGGGATTAAGTGTTCTGATAAATTACGTTCAGGCTTTTGAATGTAGTTTCCACCCGGATAATCAAGCTCAAATTCTCAGTGCAGGCACATTGAAAGTGCGTAGTTTCAACCCTACAAATACCAGGCTCACTAGTTTAGGGGAACTCCAGGATGTTAAGATTGGTAAGCTTGAGTGTGGCACCGGTAATGATGGGGCGGACTGGTATGGATGGTCGGAGGCTTCAAATGCGGCAGGCGTTAAATCCGGTCTTTATGGAGAACACAACAGGGCATTTTGGCCGACAAATATCCCAGGGATATATTATTCCGTACGAATTAGTACCGCAGGTGCCTATAGAATCGCTTATTTGCCCCCAGAAACAACAGAAACGCGCCTGTTCGATTATCAAAAAGATGCTACCGATCGTGATATCATCGCAACGATTGAGATCTGGCAATACGGTAGAGTTACCGCTGTGGGCGATGCCCACCCCATTCAAAATGGCTTAATTGGAACATTTCGTGCCGGTTCGCTTGATGAAGGTGACAAAGAAAAGCTGAGAATTAACGTCAACAGCACATCGTTTACCGTTAAATTCGAAACCCCAACCTGCAATTTTACAGCCTCACCAACCACCATTGATTTCGGTGATGTTGGCAATGACAGCCCGCGCAAAACCTTTACCCTGAAAAATAGCGGCTGCGTAAATACCTCTGGGCTTACCCTGAAGCTGACATCAACAAAATCCGCCTATGACAATAAAGGATTAGGGATCCTCGCTAACACTATCGACGCCGCCTCCGGGTGGTGGGCGGCTGGCGGGCGTGGCATAGCTATCTCATACGAACACGGTTCGTCACGAACCTATCTTTCCGCCAATGACAGTAACTCTGAAGTCTCTATTAATTTCGGCGATTTTATTACATCGAAAGATATTCCCATGGCAGCCCTACTCACCTGCACTTCAGATAACAAAAAAACCTGTGATAATTATAAGCCCGGAGCCTTCAGCGCAAGCGGCATCATTGGCGCAACGTACAGGTAACGGTAAATCCGGTAATGCGCAGTTCCGCATTACCGGATTTTATACTGATTAGAACGTTTCCCAGTTATCCATACCTGCCTTCACTGTGCTGGGTGGTGAGTAAACCGGCGTCGCTGCTGAAAAAGTCGGTTTAATCACGCTCCCCTGTAACCGAAATGTACCAACCGCTTCTGTTAAACGCGCCGCCTGTTCTTCCAGTGATGCCGCTGCGGCCGACGCTTCTTCGACCAACGAGGCATTTTGCTGAGTCACCTTATCCATCTCTGAAATTGCCTGACTCACCTGCACAATACCGCGGCTTTGTTCGTCGGAAGCCGCCGCGATTTCCAGCATAATATCCGTCACACGTTTAACCGCATCGACAATATCCGTCATGGTGTTACCAGCAGCCACTACCTCGCCAGAGCCCTGGTCTATCAAGCGAACAGATTCGCTGATCAATCCCTCAATCTCTTTTGCCGCCTGGGCGCTACGACTCGCCAGCGTGCGCACTTCGCTGGCCACCACCGCAAAGCCACGTCCCTGCTCGCCCGCCCGCGCGGCTTCGACCGCCGCATTCAACGCCAGAATATTGGTCTGGAAGGCAATGCTGTTAATCACAGCGGTAATCTCAGAGATTTTCTTCGAGCTGGTCGAAATATTACCCATGGTTTTCACTACGCCAGAGACCATTTGCCCGCCACGGCTGGCTTTACCTGAGGCATCTTCCGCCAGTTTGCTGGCATGGTGTGCGTTATCGGCATTCTGTTTCACCGTAGCCGTCAGTTCTTCCATGCTGGCCGCCGTCTCTTCTATGGCTGCAGCCTGCTCTTCAGTTCGTGATGACAGGTCAGTATTTCCCGCCGATATTTCACTGGTGCCGCGGTAGATTTCCTCAGCCCCCTGACGCACCGTGCCTACCGTTTGTACCAGCGAACGTTGCATTTTTTGCAGATGATGGCTTAAACGCCCAATTTCACTACGTCCGGTGGGTTCATCCTGCATCGTGAGATCGCCCGTTGATATCTGCTCGATTCGCTGAGCAGCACGCAACAGAGGATGAATGACGGTACGGCGCAGGACAATAAACGTCATTACTGTCAGTGCCAGCGCCAGTACAAATGCACCGAGCATAAATGCCATGCCAAGTTGAGTACGCTGATGGGCCTGCTCACTGAGCAAGTTGGCCCTGGCGGTACGAAGCTCAATGGCTTTCAACAGTACTTTGTTGTAAGCGGAATCCAGCGGTCTGGCCTGCTCATTTTCATGGTTGATAATGGCTTCAAACATCCCGTTTTTAGCGTATTTCAACATAGGTTGCAGGCCGTCGATATAGGCCTTGAAGCTGGTGCCCAACTCTACATCCAGTGCCTCATCGGCTGGTGTTTTCACCGCGCGAGACATATAAGCCTTAAAACCATCCTGCGACTGCTTAATCCGTTTTTCCGCGTCTGCAATATTGGTTTTCATGTCATCCATTTCAGCAATGCGGCTTGCCGCGCCCGCATGGATCATGTTGATACGCGCAGTACGTAAATGGTTCGAACTGTTAGATAACCCCATCCTGACCTGAATTTCATTCGTTACATCACGCTGATCGCGATCGGCCTGCATAAGGAAATAAGCTGCTAAGCCGGAACTTAAAGCGAACAGCAGAAGGATGCCACCGAGAATGGAGGAAAACAGCGGAACCAGTCGGATTTGATGCAGAAAGCCCAGTTTATACTGGGCTTGCATCGATTTAGTGTTGTCCATGACCGTCGACTCTCTTGTAGGGTTAATGCGTGAAAACACGCCCATTAGATAGTCATCGGCAATTCAAGAAGTTTGATTACCGTAAAAAGCGCAACATTCATCACACTTTCACAACATAATTCAAAGAAATTCAGGAAAGTGCCAGCGAAGGGATCCGCTGGCTAATGAATCAGTTATCACCAAAGTGGATCACGGTGCGGATAGACTTGCCCTGATGCATTAAATCGAACGCTTCGTTAATCTGCTCCAGCGGCAAACGATGCGTAATAAAGGGATCGAGCTGAATTTTCCCGCTCATCGCGTCTTCGACCATTCCTGGAAGCTGTGTACGGCCCTTCACGCCACCAAACGCCGAACCGCGCCAGACGCGACCGGTAACCAGCTGAAACGGACGCGTTTTGATCTCTTGACCGGCACCGGCCACACCAATGATGATGCTTTCGCCCCACCCTTTATGACAGCATTCCAGCGCAGCGCGCATTACGTTAACGTTGCCGATACATTCAAAGCTGAAGTCCACGCCACCGTCAGTCAGTTCGACAATCACGTCCTGAACGGGTTTCTCGTAATCATTTGGGTTGACGAAATCGGTCGCGCCCATTTCACCTGCCAGTTTGAATTTCCCAGGGTTGGTATCAACCGCTAAAATGCGCCCGGCTTTTGCCTGAACTGCACCCTGAATAACCGCGAGGCCAATACCGCCCAGACCAAATACCGCAACGGTGTCACCTTCTTTGACTTTCGCCGTATTATGTACTGCCCCGATCCCGGTTGTTACGCCACATCCCAACAGGCACACTTTGTCCAGTGGTGCTTCTGGGTTTACCTTCGCCAGGGATATCTCTGCGCACACGGTGTATTCACTGAATGTACTGGTTCCCATGTAGTGATAAATCGGCTGGCCGTTATAAGAGAAACGAGTCGTGCCGTCCGGCATCAACCCCTTACCCTGAGTGGCGCGGACGGCCTGACACAGATTGGTTTTACCGGACTTACAGAACTTACACTCACCGCATTCTGCAGTGTACAGAGGGATCACATGATCGCCCGGTTTCAGGCTGCTGACGCCTTCTCCCACCTCAACCACAATACCGCCACCTTCATGGCCAAGTACCGCCGGGAACACACCTTCCGGATCGTCGCCAGAGAGCGTAAAAGCGTCAGTATGGCAGACGCCGGTATGGGTAATTTTAACCAGCACTTCCCCTTTCTTTGGCGGGGCGACGTCTATCTCAACAATTTTCAACGGTTGGCCGGGGCCAAATGCTACTGCTGCACGTGATTTCATCTGTCTCTTCCCATTATTGCGAGGTGATGGTGTTTATTTTAGATAAGCGCGAAGAAGATGGCCGATTTCAGCCATGCGAATGGCTCTCTGGTCCGGGGTTGTCTCACCACTGACCAGCTCATCTTTCAGGTGAATTTCGACCATTTCGCCCATCAGGCCATTGGATGCGCCGCGTACAGCGGCAATTTGTTGCAGGATAGCCAGACACGGTCCGCCGGACTCCAGCGCGCGTTCAAGTGCATCAACCTGACCACGAATACGACGTACACGAGTAAGAATACGTTTTTTATCTTCCGGGGAATGCGGCATACGCCCTCCTGTATACTATAGGGGGGTATGGTAACTTTTTTAATACATCCCTGTAAACATTATGTTTTTGGGGTTTTCAATTACTTAGATAGTTCAAGGAAAAGCCACCATCGGACATAATCGGCCTTTTTAATCCCCCTATTTTGCCCCCAAGTCATATTTTTGCCCCCCAAAATTTTGTTTTGCCCTCCGTATCTATTCCTGGTTTTCTAGCTCTGCTGACGCGTTCCTTAGATGATTGGTGCAGGCGTGTCAGGGAATTACGCTGGAGATGTGTGTAGTTGCTCTGGTGTTATATCTCGTAAATTACAGAGGTACGTCTGCCATTCAGCCAGCGCGTCAGCATCACCCTCCCGGCCACAATTTTGATCAATCTACGGTTTTCCGAAACTCTTCCAGGTTGTGCGGCGGCAGGGATACCCGTGGAACCACAAAAGGCTCCACCGTATTTACTGTATGCTGAAGCTGAATTTTCGCCGTATGGGCAAACAACGGCTGCCGGTGGGTAATCCCTCGCCACTGGTCACGCCGGAAGCGCTGAACCAGAGCTGGTCTGTCGATTTTATGCATGATCCCTTGGTCTGTGGCCGTCGTTTTCGCACGTTCAATGTCGTTGATGACTTTAACCGTGAGGCGTTGTCAATTGAAACCGATCTGAATCTGCCAGCTCTGCGAGTGATCCGTGTACTCGACAGGATCGGGGAAAATCGTGGCTATCCGGTCATGCTACGCATGGATTATGCGTCCGGAATTTATCTCACAGGCACTAGCAGAATGGGCAGAGAAACATGCAGTAAAACTGGATTTTATCCAACGGGGTAAGCCGACGCACAACGCTTTCATTGAACGCTTTAACCGGACATACCGTACAGAAACACTTGATTTTTATCTGTTCAGAACGCTGAATGAAGTGCGGGGAATCAAGAAAAATGGTTGTCAGAATATAACTGTGAACGCCCGCATGAATCACTGAACAATATGATGCCGGAGGAATATCGACAACACCATTATTTGACTGGGTTCTCAAAAAATACATGGAACTAAAACGGGCCTATTTACAACATATCAAGCGCTCTATAAACAAACCCGCCGAAGCGGGTTGATGGTGCGGGTGCGTTGAGGAAAGAGAACACATTAAGAGTGATCGGAATTATTCCCCGTTGATGATTTACCGTGGTTAGCCTATGCAGGCTAAATACGCTGATGGCTCTGTGCTAACTGCTTAATATGCAGATCACATAATGAACCACGAACTATTAAAACAACCGAGACTGACGCATGGCTAAAAATCGTTTATATTGAGATTGGTGATCGCTCACACCATCATTTTAATAAAATAATGAAACTAAGTAGAATCATTTAAAGTCTTAACATATACTGATATTTTTGGATCTATGATAGCATCCAAATCTTCGGGGGTTGAATTATCAGGCATAGAATAAGCAACAGTACCTATATCCTTAAGTACACCAATGAGTTGAGCATTTTTCACTTCCACTGATGACAACCCCGGCTTGAAAAAATCGTCATCAAAGGTTGAATCTGTTGAATAAACACCTATATTATCAACATAAGCTCCAATTCTAACAGCAACATAAAATACTCTTGCTTGAGATGGGGGGCATTTATCTGCAAGACAAGCATAGTAAAACATTTTATCGGCTTTTTTCCTCTCTGATCTGGTTTTTACAAGACAGCAAGCTATGTCGTGAATAACTGATGCGCGTCTGTAGTTTCCTATATAAGGGGAGCCCACTACTGACCAAAAAACCCGAGGGATACTTGCACCATTAATAGTACTGCCATTTTGCGTTACCCAATTTTTCCCATCGGGATCGTTGTACGAGAAATTCTCCAAGATTTCCATATTTCTATTGGGTGTTATATCTGTTAACCAGCATGTTTTGACCTCTCCCTCGAAAAAACCGTATTGAGACATGTTATCCACCTTAAGGTTGTGTTGGGCAGAAGCCTGTGTTTAAGATTGCTAAAAGATTCTTTATGTCGTTTAAGGTTGTAATTGTTTTTTTTATAACTGAAATAGGAACTTTTTTATAAAATACCTCTAGCAATTTTATAGAATTATCCAATAGCTTTAGGACAACATCAAACTTTTTGCAAAACTCTTCTGGTAAATTTATTTTTTGTATCTCCACGCTCAATTCATCCAAGGCATCAGAAGCTTGTTTAGTCTCAATGGAGTTGGCATCATAATTGATTTGTGTGATATTGTTAGACATAGCGATACCTCTATCAGATTAGATGGCTTGATAAAAATCAGGGAAGGTTGCTGATTCCCCAGACTCAGGCATTAGTAACTGTCATTTTCTATATTAATAAACGGTACAAAGTTTAATGTAGTAAAATCGTATGATTTAATTAGGGATGGGCGGCACCATCTTACTGCCGTCATTCCAATCCTACTAAATAGCTACTTTCCGTTTGCCAAAATGCGCATTCCCTGATTTTTCCTCACAGAATCGCCGGACACTATGACATTGTTCGGTGCCGAACCATCCCAAATGACACTCTGCAGCTGGAATACTAATATGACGAGCCAGTCACTGATATGCCTTTCTGCGCGTCATATGCCCATCGCCAGAATCTTTCGAACGGCCTTTTACTGCTCCTATGAGCATCCCTGGTCATCTTATCGGCCAGAGTGACCATGGGTATTGCGGTGAACGGGTGCAGACCAACATATGCGTCACACTCTTCGCAGTAGTACATATACGGCCAGTCGCTGTAATCGCGTCAATACTCTTCCTGATGGGTTGCTGCACGCACCGGATGCTTGCAGAACCTGCATTTGATTGGAATCGGCAACGGGTTGGTTACACAAGCAATTGCTGACTGGCTCGGATTAAATAGGGTTTTAATTTTCATGTACTGAGTTCTTTGACATTCACTTAACACCCCGGAGGTGCATCGCGTTCTTGCGATAGCTCCCCCAGTCACAGTTCCCCCATATGCCGCTATACATCGCCAAACGATCCATAATTCACAGACTCAGCACGTGCTCCCGTTGCCCGAGTTTAAGATTCGTTCCCCCCATCGGTTTTATGCTAATCAGGCAGCGAGCGAGTAGCTGATTCAGAATGACCAATTCGCTGCGACACTCTCGCTGTAGCCTGATTTCATCTGGGATTAGCAGATCCACCGCGCACTAGTTTTTTTATCACCATCACGTGAAGAGACTAAAAGAAACCGACTTTGTATTTTTATGAATCTGCGCAGGATAAAGGAAACCTGTATGTACTTAACATATTGTTCATGCTGTACTAATTGAACGGTATTAGGACTTATGTTACTGGGGCGATACATGGCAGGGCTGGCAGACGATAGGCAAAACGAGGAACTTGAGGCGCAGCACACCTTTGTGAAGAGCGTGTTGGCAGAAACAAATGCCATTTTTGGCAGCTCGGCAAACAGAAAATTCGCCAGAGATATGGTGATTGAAGCAATAAAGACGGTACCTCTTGTGGGCGGCGCGGTGTCGGCCACTGAAAAGTTTATTGAAGGCATCGCCGAAATAGAAAGAGAAACAAGGCTTGCCCGTCTTGAAATGTATCTCATGGGGCTAAATTGCAACTATGATGAGGACGCGGAGTTCCGTCAGGAAGATATGCGATCGATAATCAAGAAGCTGGCTGTCGATGATGAGGATGCAAAAACTGAGTACTATACTCGGCTCACACTAAAATTGGGCCGCAAGCCTCTCAGTGATATGCCTTCGGATATCCGCTTACATTTCATCCGCACAGTAAGCACGCTGACTCGTTACCAGATAGAGTTTGCCCGCGAAATGAAGATCCGTAAAACTGTGCCAATTTACGGTACCGTCTCACTTGAGGAAGCCGAGGTACTACATACAGGGCAGTCCAGCGGAATGGCAATGAAGGCGGTGCGCGCCCTGCAGAATGAGGGGTTGCTGAAAGAGGCGCCCCGCCCTCCCAGGGCTGGGCCGCCAGCAGAGCCTTTGTTCGACTTCACTCATGACTTCAACGAGTTGATGGAACTACTATTTCACCCAACTGATTTTGAGCCTGAAGCGATAGGCTTTAAGCGTAAAGACGTGAGTGACATAATCCTCGTTGGTTCACGTCATTTCATCGACAACCTGTATGTCACTTACCTTCCCACAGCTCTTCACAAAGCAGGCATTAACGCCAAAATGGTGAATAGTGATGATAATCATCTGAGTACAGAGTGGGCTCCTTTATATCTCCATACCAATATCCATGATGACAATGGAACAAAATTCATAAAACTATACCTCACACGTGAAGGTAAGCGTCCCATAGTGAATCAGACAGTGAACTACATAAACTGCAGATTTGAAGAAAGGATTTACGGGAGGAACAAAAGCAATAGCCAGCGTGAGGTAGATTTTTTTCTCAAGGAAATGGATCGAGTAGTCAGGTGTGTTGTGGGGCAAATGAAGGAGCTGAACTACTCCGCAAGATAAGGTTTTGCGGCTGTGTCACCTTAACATCCTTCATTATAAAATGGTAAATCTGGTCTTAGGATTTACCATTTTCGTATTTCGTGTGCACGGCTTAGTCCAATTAGTCACCTCCAGAACTGAAGTTGTAAGTATCTCGCATAATCGAGCCATTAACCTCTCGAGATCATCCGGCATAATCAATCTGCCAACGAATGAGATCGCTATGTGTAAAGCCCGTTTTACTGAGCATCAGATCATCGCTGTGATTAAGTCGGTTGAAGCAGAATGAACTGTTAAAGATGTCTGCCGGGGGGCCAGGCTACCTACTACAACTGGAAGTCCAAATACGGCTGCATGGAGGCTTCTGATATTAAAAAGATCAAGGTTCTTGAGGCAGCCCAAAAATCGTATTTGTGAGCTGCCGCAAATTAACAGGAAAAATGTTATCTATATGTTATTTCAAATAGCGTCATTCGGATGTCGGGCTAATTCCCGGAATAACGTTTGGATAATTTTACCGCCACGCGGCTCAATAAAGGTTCCAGAATCAACGCCAGCGCCATTTTCAGCGGACGTCGGGCAACGGACTTCACTGCCCAACCGGCAACGCCTGCAGGACCATAGCGGAGCGCGGTAAGAAGTACCAGCTTGCCTGCTAATTTAAAACCAGGCTTCACCCTTTGCCCGGCACGCTGCCAGCGATTGTTCATCTCAATCCTCACAATTGGCGAAAGCGGCTGCGCAATGTGAACGTATCTGAAGTCACATAACGCTCCATTTCGCGTAAACGATTTTCACTTGCGGTCAGTTCACGATCGACGGCATCAAGCAGTTCGCCGCTCGAGGGCTGTTGTTCGCCGAAAGCGACATTGTCTGGCATTGGATCCAGAACGAAAGTCAGCACGATATAAGCCACTATGGTAAAAAAGGCCAGACCAAAGAAGATCGACAAAACAACCAGGATTCGCACCAGCTTCACCGGAACATCAAGATACTGTGCGATACCGGCACAGACCCCACGAACCATACCCTGCAGTGGAATACGCCACAGTTTTTTGTTCAGGTTAACGCCCCCCATTAGCGGTCCCTCCAGTTAGGATGTTCTGCATCAAGGATGTCTTCCAGCGTCTGAATACGTTCACGCATGCGCTGTGCATCATTACTCAATTCCACCAGGCGCTGCTGTTCGCTTTGCGATAACTCGCCACGACTGGAACGGTTGCTGTAATGCAGCCACAACCAAATCGGTAAAACAAACAGCACAAAGATGGTTAGCGGTATGGCCAGAAATAGCGCGCTCATGTGTACTCCTTACAGGTGATGAGCGGCGGCGCGCTCTGGCGCCGCCAGATGTTATTATTGCTTGTCTTGCTGCATTTTGGCTTTCAACTGCGCCAGTTGCTCGCTGATTTCATCATCTGCTTTCAGATCAGCAAATTGCTGATCGAGAGATTTTTGCTTACCAAAGTTATGGCTTTCAGCTTCAGCTTCCATCTGATCGATGCGGCGTTCAAAAGATTCAAAGCGCGCCATCGCTTCATCCAGCTTACCGCTGTCCAGCTGACGACGAACGTCGCGGGAGGAGCTTGCAGCCTGATGACGCAGCGTCAGCGCCTGCTGACGAGCACGGGTTTCGCTGAGTTTATTTTCCAGCTCGCCAATCTCTTTTTTCATACGTGCCAGCGTGTCATCAACCAGCGTCACTTCATGTTCCAGAGTGGTAATCAAATCAGTTAACTTCTGCTTTTCAATTAAAGCAGAACGCGCCAGGTCTTCTTTCTCTTTGCGCAGCGCCAGCTCCGCTTTTTCCTGCCACTCCGCCTGTTGCGCGGTGGCCAGTTCAATACGGCGAGATAACTGTTTCTTTTCTGCCAGTGCGCGCGCTGAATTCGAGCGAACTTCCACCAGCGTATCTTCCATTTCCTGGATCATTAACCGCACCAGCTTCTGCGGATCTTCAGCCTTTTCCAGCAACGCATTAATGTTGGCGTTCACGATGTCGGCAAAACGAGAAAAAATACCCATAATGTAATCCTCACTTACTGTTCTGATATCGGGCAATGCCCTGCTGATGCTCTAATGCAGCTTGCATGCCAACTTTTTAATTATTTGATTATAAAGAAAATAGTAAATTTTACCTGTTCATGAAATTAGGTTACATTGGTGAATAACACTAACAAATGGTGAATTTCATCATGGCAGGATACAAAGATAACCTTCTTGGCGAAGCTAACAGCTTCATTGAAGTACTGGAGCAGGTTTCTCAACTGGCCCCACTGGATAAACCGGTTTTGGTTATCGGTGAGCGTGGCACAGGGAAAGAGCTGATCGCCAACCGCCTGCACTATCTCTCCTCGCGCTGGCAGGGACCGTTTATCTCCCTGAACTGCGCGGCGCTTAATGAAAACCTACTCGACTCAGAACTGTTTGGCCACGAAGCGGGAGCCTTTACCGGAGCACAAAAACGCCATCCTGGCCGATTCGAGCGCGCTGATGGCGGGACGCTGTTTCTCGATGAACTGGCAACCGCCCCGATGCTGGTACAGGAAAAACTCCTGCGTGTGATTGAGTATGGGGAACTCGAACGCGTTGGCGGCAGCCAGCCGTTGCAGGTTAACGTACGACTGGTATGCGCAACAAATGCCGATCTGCCACGGATGGTCAGCGAAGGCACTTTTCGCGCGGACCTGCTGGACAGGCTGGCTTTCGATGTAGTGCAGCTCCCTCCCTTACGTGAACGTCAAAGCGACATCATGTTAATGGCCGAGCACTTCGCTATTCAGATGTGTCGCGAAATCGGGTTACCACTGTTTCCAGGATTTAGCGCTCAGGCCAGAGAGACCCTGCTGCACTACCGTTGGCCTGGTAATATACGGGAACTGAAGAATGTCGTTGAGCGATCGGTTTACCGACACGGTACCAGTGATTATCCTCTGGATGAGATTGTGATTGACCCTTTCAAACGCCTCGCCCCCGAAATCCAGCAGTCGGAAACCTCACCAGTTCTGGCACCATTACCTCTCGATCTGCGCGAATTCCAACAGCAACAGGAGAAACAATTTCTGCAAACCAGTCTTGAGCAGGCCAGATTTAATCAGAAAAAAGCGGCTGAATTGCTCGGACTGACCTACCACCAACTGCGCGCACTGCTTAAAAAACATCAGCTTTAGCAAAAGCCGTCGCCCGAACTGCTCATCAAGTGTAGCGACTTTGGGGTGGCGCTTCGTAATAAGCAGCATTCATCTGTTGGGCGCTGCTCGTGCAAACCAGCAGCGTGCCAGAAATCAACCAACAACAGAGATTATTTTTATTAAAAAATAGCTCTCTGTTACATACTGATTTTAAAGATATTTACTTAAATTCTTCGTTACCTGTCACTTACAAAGCTATGTCTTTGATGATTATTATTTGTCCAAATAGTTTATTTACATTACTGTAAAGTAAATAAACAGTTTGTGGAGCGACATATGCTGGCCAGATTTTTTGTTGATAGACCGGTCTTCGCTGCGGTAATGGCCATTTGCATTATGTCGGCTGGCTTGCTCTCACTGTTCACACAATCGGTAGAGCAATATCCTGATATCGCGCCCCCTGGGGTCACTATCACCGCAAACTATCCGGGCGCTTCAGCTGAAACAGTTGAAGACAGTGTGACTCAGGTGATTGAGCAGCAAATTAAAGGGATCGATGGTCTTCTCTACTTCTCTTCCACCAGCAGTTCAGCCGGGCAGGCCCGAATAAGCCTGAGTTTTGCACAGGAGACCGATCCCGATATTGCCCAGGTCCAGGTCCAGAATGCTGTCAATCAGGCAATTACGCGTCTTCCCCAGGAAGTTCAGCAACAAGGGATCACCGTTACAAAGTCTCAAGGGGACAGTCTGATGGTTGTGGCGCTCTATGACCCTTCCCGACAGCTTAGTAATATCGATATCAATGACTTTCTGATCAGTAATCTGCAGGATCCTCTAAGCCGGGTCGATGGCGTCGGGGAAACCACGGTGTTTGGCGCGCAATACGCGATGAGAATATGGCTGGATCCTTATAAGTTAAATAGCTTCGGATTCATGCCTTCTGATGTACAGAGTGCAATTGAAGCGCAAAATGCCCAGGTGACGAGTGGCGAAATTGGTTCCCAGCCAGCCCCTGCGGATCAGTATCTGAACGCAACCGTCACCGTACAGTCTCGCCTTGAAACACCAAAACAATTTGAGAATATCCTCCTTCGTACCAATAGCGATGGTTCCGCAGTTTATTTACGGGATGTGGCAAGAGTTGAGATCGGCGCAGAAAACTATCAGAACCTAACCACGCTCAACGGTTATCCGGCGGCCGGGATATCTATTCAGCTGGCGTCAGGAGCGAATGCATTAACAACGGCTGAAAATGTACGCGCTGAAATAGAGCGCCTGACTCCGCAGTTCCCTCAGGGGGTGATTGCAGCTTATCCCAAGGACAGCACACCATTTGTACTCGTATCGATTGAAGGTGTTATTCATACCCTTCTGGAAGCCATTCTGTTAGTTGTGGTTGTCATGTTCCTGTTTTTACAAAACTGGCGGGCAACACTGATCCCGGCAATCACCGTTCCCGTTGTTATGCTGGGGACTTTCGGAATATTGAGTCTGTTGGGGTACAACATCAACACACTCACGCTTTTTGCCATGGTGTTGGCTATCGGGCTTCTGGTAGACGATACCATTGTGGTGGTCGAAAACGTGGAGCGCATTATGGCATCACAAAAATGCCCCCCCGTAGAAGCGACATTACGTTCGATGAGCGAAATCACCAGTGCTCTGGTAGGTATTGCGTTGGTGCTTTCTGCGGTGTTCATACCGATGGCTTTTTTAGGCGGCTCTGTTGGCATTATTTACCGACAATTTACCGTGACGATTGTGTCTTCAATGATTTTATCCGCTCTGGTTGCGCTAACACTGACTCCGTCACTTTGCGCACATTTGCTTAAACCCGTCCCTCACCAGCAAGGTCGATTTTTTACTTCGCTAAACCGTGGAATTGACAAAGGCCAGAGCGCCTACCTCAGCCTCTTGCAGCGAAGCATATCCCGCCCGGTACGCCTGTATATCCTCGCAGTAATCCTGGTTTTATTAACTATTGGGACTTACCTGAAACTCCCGACCAGTTTTCTGCCGGAAGAAGATCAGGGTTCGGTAATGATTCAATTTGCTCTCCCTGTCGGCTCTCCAATCACACAGACTCAGGCTGTCGGTGATGAAATAAGCCAATATTTTCTCAGGGAGGAAAAGGAAAACCTGAATGTCATCTTTATGGTCACAGGACGCAATAACGCCGGAAGTGGACAAAATGTTGGTATGGCTTTCGCTGAGCTAAAACACTGGGACAAACGCAGTGGTAAACAAAACAGCGCACAATCCATCATCTCACGTGCTAACCAGTATTTTAAAAGCCACCTGCTGGCATCCATTAACGTAACGGCACCGCCAACGGTACGCGGACTTGGTCAGTCGAGCGGTTTTGAAGTCTGGTTACAGGATCAGGAAGCTAACGGTTATGACGCGCTGCTAAGCACTCAACGGCAGGTCCTGAATCTTGCAGCAGATGACGCAAATCTTTCGGCTGTCAGGATCAACAGCCTTGACGAAAAAGCCCAGCTCAGGGTCGATATCGACAGACATAAAGCGCAGGTTCAGGGGCTAGAGCAAGCAGACATCAATAGTACATTATCCGCCGCATGGGGAGGTGTTTATGTTAATGATTTCATTGACCGGGGACGGGTCAAGCGGGTGTACATGCAAAGTGATGCTGACTGGCGTACTTCGCCAGAGGATATTTCCGCCTGGCACGTACGGGGGAATAACGATTTAATGGCATCTTTTAGCAGCTTTAGTACCCTGCAATGGACCACGGGTCCCCAGATGCTGCAACGCTTTAATGGACTTTCTTCCGTCCAGTTTCAGGGTAATGCAACTGAGGGGGTAAGTTCAGGCTCCGCAATGGACGCGATTGAGGATGTTATACAGAAGTTTGATGGTTTTGGACTCCAATGGAGCGGCCTGTCATATCAAGAACAATTGTCCTCAGGACAAGCCCAGTGGATCTACCTCGCGACCTGTGCCTTTATCTTCCTGTGCCTTGCTGCGCTGTATGAAAGCTGGGCCATCCCACTGGCTGTATTATTAATCATCCCACTCGCCATTTCTGGTGCCGTCTTCGCTACCTGGATCACCGGCTTAACCAATGACATCTATTTTCAGGTTGGCATGCTCACAACCATGGGATTATCCGCCAAGAATGCAATTCTGATCGTTGAATTCGCACAGTCACAGTATCAGAGCGGCAAAGAGGTTGTCACAGCAACACTGGAAGGAGCGAGTTTACGCTTACGACCTATTTTGATGACATCATTGGCATTTGTTGCCGGGGTAATTCCTCTGGTACTCTCCACAGGAGCTGGGGCATCAAGCCGCCTGGAGATTGGCGTCGCCGTTATTGGCGGTATGCTTTCCGGAACATTATTAACCTTACTCTTTGTTCCACTCTTTTTTATTGCTATCCGCAGGGGCATTGAAAGAATGGCTAATCCCCCGGTACTGGTCGAGAGTGAAAAGGAAACGTAACAGTAAATGACTAAACCACAAGGTCGCCCGATGAAAGCCCGTCCTCGCATTCTTGAGGCTGCGCGTGATATTTTCCTCGAGCACGGCATGGATGTTTCGCTTCAAATTATTGCGGAAAAGGCCAATACAACCAGAACAACGCTTTACAGTCACTTTCCGGGAGGAAAGGATCAGCTACTGGTTGAAACCTTTGCTTTTCTGAACGATAAGCTTCAGCCGTCTCTGCAGCAGTTGCTTGACGATAAACAGCATAATTTACCGGAGCTGCTTCTTGGGATCGCCAGGATGATACAAGCCTATTTTTTCTCACCGGCCAATATTCATTTTCAACGACTGCTCATTCAGGTGCTGGTTCAGCGCCCTGAAATCTTTTCCAGCCTTGCGCAGCGCCCTACTGGCCGGATTCGCGATACGCTAGCCCAGGTTCTGGCTCAGTTTCAGACCGAAGGTAAAATTCAACTGGATGATCCCAATCTGCAAGCAACAGCTTTTCTTGGGGCCATTATGGGCTACGCCCTCCCCGCTGCACTTATTGACCAGGCTCCGGTAGATCCGGTGTGGTTGGATAAGCTGGCATTATCCGCTGTGGAGACTTTTCTCAGAGCGTGGCGATTCAATCGTGCGTAAAGAATAAGAACAAAGCAGTTCTGGCGTCACAATTCGGTTGCCGCCTGTTCACTCCCTATTCCCCTCTTGTCATAACCGTTGGCAAAACGCAGACCAGTTCTGTTAAGGCGTATCCTCGTTTATTGCGAGTCAGATAGGGCATGAAAATGCTAAGATAGTTCATGAGGTATATTCAAAGTGGAAATCTGGTATGAATGTTGACCAAGTCGCGATGTTGAATTCGTGATTACCACCACTACTACCCCCAAACACAAACGGTAATGGCAAATGTCATTAAATATTAGTAAGATAGCTTCTTTATATATAATCCCTTAAAAAATTATGCGCCTGGTTTTATCATCTCTGATCGTGATGGCTGGACTTCTGAGTGGTCAGGCAGTTGCTGCGCCTGAGCAGACCACGCACGCTGATATTCGTGACAGCGGCTTTGTCTATTGCGTCAGCGGGCAGGTCAACACATTCAACCCACAAAAAGCCAGCAGTGGGCTGATTGTCGACACGCTGGCCGCCCAGCTCTATGACCGGCTGCTTGATGTGGATCCTTACACTTATCGACTGGTTCCTGAACTGGCAGAGAGCTGGGAAGTGCTGGACAACGGTGCAACCTACCGTTTCCATCTGCGCCGAGACGTACCGTTTCAAAAGACGGCCTGGTTTACCCCAACACGTAAGCTAAATGCGGACGATGTGGTATTTACCTTCGAGCGAATCTTTGATCGCCAGAACCCATGGCATAACGTAAATGGCAGTAGCTTCCCCTACTTCGACAGCCTCCAGTTTGCCGATAACGTACAAAGTGTGCGTAAGCTGGACAACAACACCGTCGAATTTCGTCTGACCCAACCCGACGCTTCTTTCCTGTGGCACCTGGCAACGCACTACGCCTCCGTCATGTCGGCTGAATACGCCTCAACGCTGGCAAAACAGGATCGCCAGGAATTACTGGACAGGCAGCCTGTCGGCACCGGGCCGTTCCAGCTTTCAGAAAATCGCGCCGGGCAATATATTCGTCTGCAACGTCACGACAATTTCTGGCGCGGTAAGCCTTTAATGCCGCAGGTGGTCGTTGATCTCGGCTCGGGTGGCACGGGGCGTTTATCAAAACTGCTCACCGGAGAGTGCGATGTTCTGGCCTGGCCTGCCGCCAGCCAGCTCAGTATTTTACGTGATGACCCGCGTCTGCGTCTGACGCTGCGACCGGGAATGAACATTGCCTATCTGGCGTTTAATACGGACAAACCTCCACTGAATAATCCTGCCGTTCGTCATGCGCTGGCACTGGCGATCAACAACCAACGTCTGATGCAGTCGATCTACTACGGTACGGCGGAAACAGCGGCATCTATTTTACCTCGCGCCTCGTGGGCTTATGACAACGAAGCTAAAATTACAGAATACAACCCGGCAAAATCTCGCGAACAGCTTAAAGCGCTGGGGCTGGAGAACTTAACGTTACAACTTTGGGTACCCACCAGCTCTCAGGCCTGGAACCCGAGTCCATTGAAAACCGCAGAATTGATCCAGGCAGACATGGCGCAGGTTGGCGTAAAAGTGGTAATCGTCCCGGTAGAAGGTCGTTTTCAGGAGGCGCGATTAATGGATATGAACCATGATCTGACGTTGTCCGGCTGGGCGACAGACAGTAACGATCCTGACAGTTTTTTCCGGCCGCTACTGAGCTGCGCTGCCATTAACTCGCAGACCAACTTTGCCCATTGGTGTGATCCGGAGTTTGATAACGTTCTGCGCAAGGCGCTGTCTTCACAGCAGCTCGCCTCACGCATTGACGCCTATGACGAAGCACAAAATATTCTGGCAAAAGAGCTCCCGATTCTGCCACTGGCATCTTCACTACGCCTGCAGGCCTATCGCTACGACATCAAAGGACTGGTGCTGAGTCCGTTTGGTAATGCCTCCTTTGCCGGGGTTTCCAGGGAAAAGAAAGATGAGGTGAAAAAACCATGATTATCTTCACCCTGCGGCGTTTTTTATTGCTCCTGGTAACCCTTTTCTTCCTGACATTTATCGGGTTTAGCCTGAGCTATTTTACTCCCCATGCACCTCTGCAAGGCGCATCGCTGTGGAACGCCTGGGTATTCTGGTTTAATGGCTTAATTCACTGGGATTTTGGTGTTTCCAGTATCAACGGACAGTTGATTTCAGAACAACTGAAAGAGGTGTTTCCTGCCACGATGGAGTTGTGCATTCTGGCCTTTGGCTTTGCGCTGATGGTTGGGATCCCTATCGGCATGCTGGCAGGCATAACGCGTAATAAATGGCAGGATCGTTGCATCAGTGCTATTGCTCTGATGGGCTTTTCTATTCCGGTTTTTTGGCTGGCGCTACTGCTGACATTGCTCTTTTCACTTACGCTCGGTTGGTTGCCGGTATCAGGCCGCTTTGATCTGCTCTATGAAGTCAAACCCGTCACAGGTTTTGCCATTATCGACGCGTGGATCTCCGATTCGCCCTGGCGTGATGAAATGGTGGTCAGTGCAATCCGACATATGGTGCTCCCCGTATTGACGCTCTCCGTCGCGCCAACAACCGAAGTCATTCGTCTAATGCGCATCAGCACTATTGAAGTATTCGATCAGAACTACGTGAAAGCAGCAGCCACCCGCGGCCTGTCGCGGTTAACGATCCTGAGACGTCATGTGCTGCATAATGCCCTGCCGCCGGTGATCCCGCGTCTTGGTTTACAGTTTTCTACCATGCTGACTCTGGCAATGATTACTGAGATGGTCTTTAGCTGGCCAGGGCTTGGCCGCTGGCTGATTAACGCGATTCGTCAACAGGATTACGCCGCAATTTCTGCGGGCGTTATGGTGATTGGTTCTCTGGTTATTATTGTTAACGTTATCTCTGATATTTTGGGTGCCATGGCTAACCCTCTGAAACATAAGGAATGGTATGCCTTACGATAGCGTATACACCGAAAAGCGCCCGCCCGGTACGCTACGCACCGCCTGGCGCAATTTTTATGGTGATGCTCCTGCAATGGTCGGCCTGTATGGCTGCGCGGGACTGATGATACTGTGTGTTTTTGGTGGCTGGTTCGCACCTTATGGTATCGATCAGCAATTTCTGGGATATCAACTGCTGCCTCCTTCCTGGTCACGCTATGGCGAAGTGTCATTCTTCCTTGGGACTGACGATCTGGGGCGTGACGTGTTAAGCCGCCTGCTTAGCGGCGCGGCTCCTACCGTGGGTGGTGCGTTTGTCGTGACGCTCGCCGCCACGCTGTGTGGTCTGGTATTAGGAGTATTAGCCGGAGCAACGCATGGTTTACGCTCCGCCGTGCTGAACCATATTCTGGATACCCTCCTCTCTATTCCTTCGCTGCTGTTGGCGATTATTGTGGTGGCGTTTGCCGGACCGCACCTGACTCACGCGATGTTTGCTGTCTGGCTGGCGTTGTTGCCACGCATGGTACGCTCCGTCTACAGCATGGTTCACGACGAGCTGGAAAAAGAGTATGTTATCGCTGCGCGCCTGGACGGTGCCACAACGCTCAATATTTTGTGGTTTGCGATTCTGCCCAATATTACCGCCGGACTTATCACCGAAATCACTCGCGCACTGTCGATGGCGATTCTGGATATTGCCGCACTGGGCTTTCTGGATCTCGGTGCACAGCTCCCGTCGCCGGAATGGGGAGCTATGCTCGGCGACGCACTGGAGTTGATTTACGTCGCGCCGTGGACGGTAATGCTGCCGGGGGCGGCAATTATGATCAGTGTGCTGCTGGTTAACCTGTTAGGTGACGGCGTACGTCGCGCGATTATTGCGGGGGTGGAATAATGCCATTACTGGATATCCGCAACCTGACTATTGAGTTCAGGACCGGCGACGAATGGGTGAAGGCAGTTGACCGTGTTAGCATGACGCTGAATGAAGGCGAGATCCGTGGATTGGTAGGTGAATCCGGATCGGGTAAAAGTCTCATCGCCAAAGCCATCTGCGGAGTAGCCAAAGACAACTGGCGCGTTACCGCCGACCGTATGCGCTTTGACGATATCGATCTGCTGCGTCTTTCCGCTCGTGAGCGACGTAAACTGGTCGGTCATAACGTTTCCATGATCTTTCAGGAGCCGCAATCCTGTCTCGATCCGTCTGAACGTATTGGGCGGCAACTAATGCAAAATATCCCGGCCTGGACCTATAAAGGGCGCTGGTGGCAACGTATTGGCTGGCGTAAACGCCGTGCAATTGAGCTGCTGCACCGTGTCGGGATCAAAGATCATAAAGACGCAATGCGCAGCTTCCCCTATGAGCTGACGGACGGCGAGTGCCAGAAAGTGATGATTGCAATCGCACTGGCTAACCAGCCGCGCCTGCTGATTGCCGATGAACCCACTAACGCGATGGAACCCACGACGCAGGCACAAATTTTCCGTCTGCTGACCCGGCTGAATCAAAACAGCAATACCACCATTTTACTGATCAGCCATGACCTGCAAATGCTTAGCCAATGGGCAGACAAAATCAACGTAATGTACTGCGGACAAACGGTGGAAACCGCCCCCAGTAAAGATCTGGTGACAATTCCGCATCATCCCTATACCCAGGCGTTGATCCGTGCCATTCCTGACTTTGGTAGTCCGATGCCTCACAAAAGCCGACTGAATACCATGCCGGGAGCAATTCCATTGTTAGAGCAATTGCCTATTGGTTGCCGCCTGGGACCACGTTGCCCTTATGCACAACGCGAATGTATTGAAACCCCACGACTGACCGGAGCAAAGAATCATCTCTACGCCTGTCATTTCCCGCTGAACATGGAGAGAGAGTGAGATGGTAGAAACACTGCTCGAAGTACGTAATCTGAGCAAAACCTTTCGCTACCGGACCGGCTTGTTTCGTCGCCAGACCGTCGAGGCCGTCAAGCCCCTGAGTTTTACCCTGCGTGAGCGACAAACTCTTGCCATCATTGGCGAAAACGGCTCAGGTAAATCCACGCTGGCAAAAATGCTGGCGGGGATGGTTGAGCCTACCAGCGGCGAACTGCTGATTGACGATCACCCGCTAAAGTACGGCGATTATTCCTTCCGTAGCCAGCGTATTCGCATGATTTTCCAGGATCCCTCAACATCACTTAACCCGCGCCAGCGTATCTCGCAAATCCTCGATTTCCCGCTGCGTCTCAACACCGATCTGGAGCCAGAGCAGCGGCGTAAACAGATTATTGAAACGATGCGGATGGTCGGTCTACTACCCGATCACGTCAGCTACTACCCGCATATGCTGGCCCCTGGGCAAAAACAGCGTCTGGGGCTCGCCCGCGCTCTTATTTTGCGCCCTAAAGTAATCATCGCGGATGAAGCCCTGGCATCTCTCGATATGTCGATGCGCTCACAACTGATTAATTTGATGCTGGAGTTACAGGAAAAACAAGGAATTTCATATATTTATGTAACTCAGCATATTGGAATGATGAAACACATCAGCGATCAGGTACTGGTCATGCATCAGGGAGAAGTTGTTGAGCGCGGTAGTACAGCGGATGTTCTTGCCTCTCCCCTGCATGAGCTGACTCGTCGCCTGATTTCCGGGCATTTCGGCGAGGCACTCACTGCGGATGCCTGGCGAAAAGACCGTTAGCAGGACAAATGCCCTCCTCTGCCGGAGGGCTCTTTTTTGCCTTTAATGGTAGACACTTACCGGCATTAGCGCTTCTACATCGGTAAAAGTGATCGATGGGAATACAGTTCCCTGTATCGCCCATACTCCAGCGTTGATGACTTCGTCGATAAACCGGGCATCGTCAATTCCCTCGACCACAACATGATCACAGTATTCCCGGATATTTTTTATGAGAACCGGAAACATGGGCTTTTCTACCTGGGCGAGAAAGAAGTTACGATCCATTTTCACAACATCAAAACCGCCGCTAACCAGCGGATTCGCCCCGACGCAGCCAGACCCCAGATCGCCCAGCCACAATGCATTTGGACCATCACCAAGAGAGTTAATTAACAGATTATTCAGGCATGCTGTATTCGACAAGAATCGTTCTGAGAGTTGCAGAGCAATAAATGGCATTGCATGTAATGCAGATGTAATGACAGGGTCGCCAATCGCCAGAAGCGCCATTTCGTCAATGAGATTAAGCGTGCAGAAAAGGTTATTTTTCTCAAACCAGTCTCGCTTTTGAGCGATTAACTTTATTTGTTCGAGCAGAAAATGACGTTTTTGTTCACCACTCCACGCTGTAATGATGAAATCTGAATGTAACGGGTGAACCGTGTCTGAAGTAAACCGGGTGAGCATCTCAACACCCAGCAACTTATCCATTGTGTCTCTCATCGGTTCCGCGATGAAATGATAGTGCATAAGACCACTCCAATTGATCATAACATCCTGATAATGCACTTCTAATTACAATCAATCAATAATATCGATCAATAGATAGATATTGATCGATAAAAACAATATATCATAACGAACTGAATATGGTCATTATTTTTGTTTTAAGAATCTTCTTACATTGATATGTTTATAAACATCGACTAGCGATAAAATCATGTCATTTTAGCTATTCAGGGCCTTAGTACTGTCACCTTGCCGCCCTGCCTTTCGCTGGTTGGATGAGGCAGAACCAGGGGGGAGTGATATACTCCTCACGTGCAATGTATAGCGACAGGCCGCTCATAACTGACTACAACTCTACAGCCCCCTGAAATACTTTTTGCTGCCAGTAACCGTGTGGTGAATCGCAGAGAAAGATCGTGACACAAGGGGCAGAGAGTGGGATATAATTTCAGACCAATTTCGAGTGACCTTGAAATTGCAATCATAACTCATTGATTGCTAGAAAATAAGTAATGACTATAAGGATTAAAGCTATGGGTTTTCTTTCCGGTAAGCGCATTCTGGTGACCGGTCTTGCCAGTAAACTGTCCATCGCATGGGGTATCGCGCAGGCGATGCATCGTGAAGGGGCTGAACTGGCGTTCACCTACCAGAACGACAAACTGAAAGGCCGCGTGGAAGAATTTGCAGCTCAACTGGGTTCCAGCATCGTCCTGCAGTGCGATGTGGCTGAAGACGCCAGCATCGACACCATGTTCGCTGAGCTGGCCAAAACCTGGCCGAAATTCGATGGTTTCGTGCACTCCATCGGTTTTGCACCGGCTGATCAGTTGGATGGCGACTATGTGAATGCTGTCACCCGCGAAGGCTTTAAAATCGCTCATGACATCAGCGCCTACAGCTTTGTTGCGATGGCTAAAGCATGCCGTACTATGCTGAACCCAGGCTCTGCTCTGCTGACTCTGTCCTACCTGGGCGCAGAGCGCGCAATCCCGAACTACAACGTTATGGGTCTGGCGAAGGCTTCCCTCGAAGCGAACGTGCGTTACATGGCTAACGCGATGGGTCCTGAAGGTGTGCGTGTTAACGCAATCTCCGCAGGTCCTATCCGTACTCTGGCGGCATCCGGTATTAAAGATTTCCGTAAAATGCTGGCACATTGTGAAGCGGTTACCCCGATTCGCCGCACTGTTACCATTGAAGATGTGGGCAACTCCGCAGCATTCCTGTGCTCCGACTTGTCTGGCGGTATCTCCGGTGAAGTCGTTCACGTTGACGGTGGCTTCAGCATCGCTGCAATGAACGAACTGGAACTGAAATAATCTTTCAGACCACCTCCATGGGCGGCGTTGCGTCGCCCATGATTTTCCATTCTTCCGCCCTTCTACATTCTGCCATATATACTTTTCTGATATTTATTATCACCTAACAGTCTTTCATCCCCTCATCCGCTTACGCCAGGATAATGCAGCACAAACGATCCGGCGTATGGGTATGACGACGTATCCGGGTCGCCACTTTTTAGACCAAGGATCGCCCATGGAACAACGCCGAATTGAAGGCAAAAGCCACTGGTATCATGAAACTCAGTCCAGCAGGTATCCGCAAGATGCCCTGCCACTGGTGCCTGAAGCCGCGCACGTCGAGGACAGTTTTTTACTGGATTTGACGATACCCGAAGTCACGCTTTTACCCTTTCAGTCCTGGTTAGAACCTGCACGTAAACTTGCCTGTCATCTTTTCCCTGCTCACGTTACCCAGAGCCAGTTGCATACATTCAGCGCCTATGAACGTATGAGCACCGCTTTAACTGTCGCCCAGGTTTACGGCGTCCAGAGATTGTGTAATCACTATGCGGCGCGTTTAACACCGCTTCCAGGCCCGGACTCCTCGCGGGAGAGCAATCACCGGCTAGCGCAAATCACCCAATATGCTCGCCAACTCGCCAGTTCACCCTCCGTTATCAACGCGCGTGCTCGTCAGCACCTGGATGAGGTTGGTCTGACAACCGGCGATATTATTCTGATCAATCAGATAATTGGATTTGTGGGTTTTCAGGCCCGTGCAGTAGCTATTTTTCAGGCATACTTTGGTCACCCTGCTCGCCGGATACCGGGACTTGATGTACAACAATACGCGCTAGCGTCAGCATTTAATGATGCCAATGCAAAATGGCATGCCGCATCCTTCCCGGTCGAATATTGTCCCGCTCGTCAGCAGCCCCCGGATCACTCGCCCCCCGAACTGCGCGCATTGACACCGTTACTGGCTCATTCTCCCGAAATACTGGCGGTACTCAAATCACTGGTCATCAGCTCACTGCGCACTGATGTGCAATCAAGAGCGTTTTCACTGACCACTCTGCTGACTGCACGTATTAATGGCAGCGTTGCCTGCTTTAATGAATACGCACATTCGGTGCATGAAATGGCCGACGTCATCGCTTTACTTCGCGATGAGGAGCGCGAATTACAGCGCTGGGAGCAGGGACATCCAGTTGAGCGCGTAACCCTACAGGCGGTACAATGGCTGACCCGGGCGCCCGATCGTTTTAGCGCCGCACTGCTAACCCCGTTACTCGATCAGGGTATCTCTTCAGAACAGGCTATTAACCTACTGGCCTGGAGCGGATTGTGCGGATGGTTGAATCGCTTGAAAATCGCACTGGGCGAGACTCATTAACCGATCCATTTACTGAAAGAGCGCTTGCTGCGCCAGGCAGATTCGCGTAAAACTGTCAGCCGCTCTTTTGGCCACGAAAATAGACAATTATGCTTCAGGACAACCCGCTGCTAGCGCAGCTTAAACAGCAACTACATTCCCAAACGCCACGTGCTGAAGGGGTGGTAAAAGCCACGGAAAAAGGCTTTGGCTTCCTGGAAGTCGATGCACAAAAAAGCTATTTTATTCCACCGCCGCAGATGAAAAAAGTGATGCATGGTGACCGCATTGTCGCGGTTATCCATACGGAAAAAGATCGCGAGTCTGCCGAGCCGGAAGAACTGGTCGAACCGTTCCTGACTCGCTTCGTGGGTAAAGTTCAGGGCAAGAATGACCGTTTGTCCATTGTACCGGATCATCCGTTACTGAAAGATGCTATTCCCTGCCGCGCTGCTCGCGGTGTGGAACACGAATTTAAAGAGGGTGACTGGGCGGTAGCGGAAATGCGCCGTCATCCGCTGAAAGGCGACCGCACCTTCTATGCTGAATTAACTCAGTTTATCACCTTTGCTGACGATCACTTCGTCCCATGGTGGGTCACACTGGCGCGCCATAACCTCGAAAAAGAAGCACCGGATGGCGTGGCCACCGAAATGCTGGATGAAGGTCTGGAACGTCAGGATTTAACTGCTCTCCATTTCGTCACCATCGACAGTGCCAGCACTGAAGATATGGATGATGCGTTGTATGCCGAAGAGCTGGCTGACGGTAAACTGCAATTAACCGTTGCAATTGCCGATCCTACGGCCTGGATTGCTGAAGGCAGCAAACTGGATAACGCGGCGAAAATTCGTGCGTTCACCAACTATCTGCCGGGATTCAATATTCCGATGTTACCGCGCGAACTGTCCGACGACCTGTGTTCCCTGCGCGCTAACGAAGTTCGTCCGGTTCTGGCTTGTCGCATGATTATTGCTGCTGACGGTACGATCGAGGACAACATCACCTTCTTTGCAGCCACTATCGAATCCAAAGCCAAGCTGGCGTATGACAACGTTTCCGACTGGCTGGAAGGCACCGGGGACTGGCAGCCTGAAAACGACGCGATTGCCGGTCAGATCCGTCTGCTACAGCGCATTTGCCTGAGTCGTGGTGAATGGCGTCATAACCATGCTCTGGTATTTAAAGATCGCCCGGATTATCGTTTTGTTCTGGGTGAAAAAGGTGAAGTCCTGGACATCGTGGCTGAGCCGCGCCGCATCGCAAACCGTATTGTGGAAGAGTCCATGATTGCGGCAAATATTTGTGCGGCACGTGTGCTTCGCGACAAACTGGGCTTTGGTATTTATAACGTACACATGGGATTCGATCCGGCGAATGCTGAAGCGCTGGCCGCACTGCTGAAAACCCATGGTATGCACGTCGATGCCGAAGAAGTATTAACCCTGGAAGGCTTCTGCAAACTGCGTCGTGAGCTGGATGCCCAGCCTTCTGGTTTCCTCGACAGCCGTATTCGCCGGTTCCAGTCTTATGCAGAGATTAGCACCGAGCCAGGACCGCACTTTGGGTTAGGTCTGGAAGCATATGCCACATGGACTTCCCCTATCCGTAAGTATGGCGATATGATCAACCACCGCCTGCTGAAGGCTGTTATCAAAGGTGAAACCATCGCTCGTCCGCAGGATGATATCACCCTGCAAATGGCAGACCGTCGTCGCCTGAACCGTATGGCCGAACGTGATGTAGGTGACTGGCTGTACGCGCGTTTCCTGAAGGACAAAGTCGATACCGATATCCGTTTTGCAGCTGAAATCATTGACGTCAGCCGTGGCGGTATGCGCGTTCGTTTAGTCGATAATGGCGCTGTTGCATTTATTCCGGCACCATTCCTGCACGCTGTCCGTGATGAACTGGTATGTAGCCAGGAAAGCGGCACGGTGCAAATTAAAGGTGAAGTGGTTTACAAAGTCACTGACGTGATTGACGTAACTATTGCTGAAGTTCGGATGGAAACCCGCAGCGTTATCGCTCGTCCTGCCGTGTAACACACATCGATTCAACGGCCTTTTTCTGTAACGAAAAGGCCGTTTTCTTTTTTTCCGCGCAATTAGCTGCCACGCACTACACTTCTTTCATCCAGTCAGAATTATTTTTTCTATTTTCAGCACACTGACTTTGCTTTTTCCTGAATCTGGATTACACATAAATATATAAATAAAACAATACGTTCAGCCATAATCAACCTGTATGAATCATGGCTACCCTTATTTTTGTGGCTGTATGCGCTTTAAACGGGATAGTACACATCATGAAAGACGTTCGGGAGAGGGTTACGTTGTATAGCTATATAGGCACTCACACCCCCTACTGGCGTTTGTCAGAGGATTGCAACATCCTGCATTTTTCTATCGCCGAAGCGACTGATACCGACCAAACCATCGAGCTCTCACCGGAACAAGCCGATCGTATTCGGGAGATGACAGTCATTACGTCCAGCCTGTTAATGACTCTTCCCATTGATGACGATGATATTCCCGTTCACCTGGTCGGACGGAAAATTAATAAACGCGAATGGGCCGGTAGCGCATCCGCGTGGGATGACACCCCTTCTGTTGCGCGCGATCTGGCACAAGGACTCTCTTTTGCTGAACAGGTCGTCTCTGAGGCTAATTCAGTTATCGTTATCCTTGATCGTCAGGGCAATATTCAGCGATTTAATCGATTGTGCGAAGAGTACACCGGGCTAAGAGAGCGCGAAGTGATCGGGCAAAGCGTCTTCACACTCTTTATGAGCCGCCGTGAAGCAGCCGCTTCAAGACGTAACATCGACGTTTTTTTTCGCGAAGGCAATTCGTATGAAGTCGAACGGTGGGTGAAGACCTGTAAGGGTCAGCGCCTGTTTCTGTTTCGCAATAAGTTTGTGCATAACGGCAGCGGTAAGAACGAAATTTTCCTGATCTGTTCAGGTACCGACATCACTGAAGAACGACGCGCTCAGGAGCGTCTGCGCGTGCTGGCGAATACCGATTCCATTACCGGATTACCCAACCGTAACGCAATTCATGAATTGATTAGCGAGGCGATCGACAACGCGGGAGACACCCAGGTAGGTATTGTTTACCTCGATCTGGATAATTTCAAAAAGGTTAACGATGCCTACGGGCACATGTTTGGCGATCAGCTGTTACAGAGCGTGTCGCTGGCAATCCTCAGTTGTCTCGAGGAAGATCAATTATTGGCTCGTTTTGGCGGCGATGAGTTTATTGTCCTTGCCACTAAAACGTCCCAGAGCGCACTGGAGGCCACGGCATCGCGTATTTTGACACGCCTGCGTCTGCCTTTCCGTATCGGCCTTATTGAAGTGTATACCGGATGTTCTATTGGTATTTCCCTCGCCCCTCAGCATGGAAATGATAGCGAAAGTGTAATTCGCAATGCAGATACGGCAATGTATACGGCCAAAGAAGGTGGCCGCGGACAATTTTGCGTATTCTCCCCTGAAATGAATCAACGGGTATTCGAATACCTTTGGCTGGATACCAATCTGCGTAAAGCCCTGGAAAATGATCAATTGCTTATTCATTACCAGCCGAAAATAACATGGCGTGGCGAAGTGCGTAGCGTGGAGGCTCTGGTGCGTTGGCAATCGCCCGAGCGCGGGCTAATCCCACCATTGGAGTTTATCTCTTATGCCGAAGAGTCGGGGCTGATTGTTCCGCTGGGACGCTGGGTTATTCTGGACGTCGTGCGCCAGGTGGCTAAATGGCGTGATAAGGGAATAAATCTGCGTGTAGCGGTAAACGTATCGGCTCGTCAGCTTGCCGACCAGACGCTTTTTACCGATTTGAAGCAGGTGCTTCATGAACTGAATTTTGAATATTGTCCAATCGACGTCGAGCTAACAGAAAGCAGTTTGATTGAAAATGAACAACTTGCGCTGTCGGTTATTCAGCAGTTTAGCCAGCTTGGAGCGCAGATTCATTTGGATGATTTTGGGACAGGATACTCATCACTGTCGCAACTTGCCCGCTTCCCACTTGATGCGATCAAACTGGATCAGGCCTTTGTTAGAGATATTCACAAACAATCTATTTCACAGTCGTTGGTACGAGCCATTGTCGCGGTGGCGCAAGCGCTGAATCTACAAGTCATAGCCGAGGGTGTTGAAAGCGCGAAAGAGGACGCCTTTCTGACCAAGAACGGTGTCAACGAGCGTCAGGGCTTTTTGTTCGCCAAGCCAATGCCGGCCGCCGCATTTGAACGCTGGTATAAGCGTTATCTGAATAAAAAGTTGCGTTAAAGCGGAAGGAGTAAACATATTGAATATGGAAAAATGGACATTCCTGGATGGATCATATCTGTATGTAATTACAGAATATATATTATTCTCCGATCGTTCGGGATAATACTATTTTTCCCTTCTCTTTTGTCATGAATTTCTGCATCATGAAATTCTAACTATTTTGACATTAGGATGACGAACATGTCTGATATCGACGCACAGCGTCTGGCCGAACGTATTGATACCGTGCTGGATATCCTCGTTGCTGGCGATTACCACTCAGCCATCCACAACCTCGAGATTCTTAAGGCTGAACTGTTAAATACGGTCAAAGAAGATACAGAATCTTTGTCAAAAAAAGCCAGGGCCCCGTGGGAGATCTGATGGCATCGTTCTCTGTATGTGATTGCTATCATCAGATTTCAGATAACGCAGTCTCCGTTTAATTTCCGATACGATATCGCTATAAAAAATTAATACTATGAATTCCCGACAACAATCTATTTTGCAGATGGTGACCGATAAAGGCCAGATGAGTGTAGCTGAGCTTGCTAAAGTCACCGGCGTTTCAGAAGTGACGATTCGACAGGATCTGAACACACTGGAAAAACAGAGTTATTTACGCCGTGCGCACGGCTTCGCTGTCTCATTGAACAGTGATGATGTAGAAACGCGCATGATGACCAATTTCACGCTGAAACGTGAACTGGCCGAATTTGCCGCATCACTGGTCAATCCTGGCGAATCAGTCTTTATTGAGAATGGCAGCAGTAATGCGCTTCTGGCCAGAACACTGGCGGAACAAAAAGACGTCACCATCATTACGGTCAGCAGCTATATCGCTCATCTGCTCAAAGAAACTCCCTGTGAAGTCATTCTTCTCGGTGGGATCTATCAGAAAAAAAGTGAAAGCATGGTCGGACCGCTAACTCGCCAGTTTATTCAGCAGGTTCACTTTAGTAAGGCATTTATCGGTATTGATGGCTGGCAGGCTGATACCGGCTTTACCGGCCGCGACATGATGCGCTCTGACGTAGTCAATGCTGTGCTGGAAAAAGGTGCAGAGGTGATTGTGCTTACCGACAGCTCAAAATTTGAGGCAATTCACCCTTACACACTGGGTCCGTTAGATCGGTTCAGCCGCGTAGTGACGGATGCAAAACTCAGTTCCAGCGTGCAAATGCAGCTAGAACACTCGGGATTAACGGTAAACATCATTGATACCCAAGCATAATACTTCACCAGATGATTTGTCAGCAGGCAAATCATCTTCTCTCTGAGACTTATCTGACGGTCCAATTAAGACTTTTTACCTGTCGTTAACAGGATAAAGTCGTAAAATTACTATTAGCGATATAACAGGAAGTGACTATCACCTGCGTGATTTAGTTGTCATCCCTGCGCAACATAGTTCACGGAAATATCTTTAATCGTCCTGATATGGCGTATCATTAAAGAGAACTGGATCCCGTGAATCAATAATTCAGGAGAAAGTATTATGTTTGTAACGAGCAAAAAAATGACCGCTGCTGTTCTGGCGATTACTCTGGCAATGTCTCTGAGCGCTTGCTCCAACTGGTCCAAACGTGACCGTAACACCGCGATCGGTGCTGGTGCAGGTGCTATCGGTGGTGCAGTCCTGACGGATGGCAGCACGCTGGGGACGCTGGGTGGTGCTGCGGTAGGTGGTATTATTGGCCATCAGGTGGGTAAATAATCTACTGTTGACTGGCTCGATATAATAAGACGTTTACTTTTCTCAGCTCTGTACCATTAGTTCGTTATTTATAAAAAAGCCACGGTCGAATTCCGTGGCTTTTTTTGATTAACCGCCCGCCAATTTAACTTTCATTCCCTTGGCTTCCAGCAACGATTTTATCAGGTCGCGTTTATCACCCTGAATTTCTATTACGCCATCTTTCACTGCACCACCACAGCCACATTTTTTCTTCAGCTCAGCGGCTAATTTAACCAATTCAGCATCATCCTGATCAATCCCGGTAATCAGGCAAACACCCTTACCTTTCCGACCGCTAGTTTGACGCTGAATACGGACAATGCCATCACCCTTCGGGCGGTCAGGCACCACTTTGGGTTCATCAATACGTCCGGACTCAGTTGAGTAAACCAGGCGAGAATTAGAGTCGTTCATTTATGCACCTCGTTTCAGGGAGGCATTGATCATCTTCAAGGTCTGCGCCGGATCATTCGACTGTGTGACCGGACGACCAATCACCATGTAATCTACACCAGCGGAAAGCGCCTGCTCTGGCGTCATAATGCGGCGTTGATCACCCGCCTCACTACCTGCAGGGCGAATCCCCGGGGTGACCAGTTTAAACGGTTGACCAAACGCTTGCTTGAATCGTACCGCCTCCTGCGCCGAGCATACAACACCATCCAGCCCACAATTCTGGGTTAAACGTGCCAGTCTTTCGGCATGCTCAGCCGGTGACAATGTCACACCAAGGTCTGCCAGATCGCTGGCTTCCATACTGGTCAGAACCGTCACTGCAATCAGTAGCGGAGCGTCTTTGCCGAAAGGTACCAATGCTTCACGCGCTGCAGTCATCATGCGTGCCCCGCCTGAAGCATGAACGTTTACCATCCACACACCAAGATCTGCCGCCGCTGCAACGGCATGCGCCGTAGTATTGGGAATATCATGAAATTTCAAATCAAGAAAGACGTCGAATCCACGCTGTTGTAAGTCACGAACCAACTGCGGTCCAAAAAGCGTGAACATCTCTTTGCCCACTTTCAAACGGCAATCACGAGGATCAATTCTGTCGACAAAAGCTAACGCTTTATCGCGGTTATTGTAATCCAGAGCGACAACGACAGGAGAATCAGTAACAGCACGGGAAGAAGATGAAGCAGTAAACGTCATGACCAGACCTTCTTGAAGATGGCGCCGCTTGCGGCACAAAATGGGTAAACGGCGTGCATTCTACCTGCGGTAATAGAAAATTAACAGGCGCGTTTACATTTCTGCGAGGCGATGTGGCACAGGTGTTTGACACTGTGAATGATAACCACTCATTAGTATGTTGTAACTAAACAAGGCATTTTTTTAAATTACTGTCCATCAAGGCCGCGAATTGGCTTAATGGTTGACCACGAACGGCAGGACGGGCAATGCCAGTACAGCGTATAAGCTGTAAATCCACATTTATGGCAACGATAGCGTGGCTTACTGCGGATCTGCTCACCGACCATATCACGCAGAACCATCAGACTTTCTTTGGCGCGCCCTTCTTCCGCTTCATTAAGGTGATAGTCCATCAGCTTATGGAAAACGCGCATTGTGGGATGACGTTGTAACTGGCGGGTAATGTAGATCTGAGCGGTATCACTGCCTTCGCGAGCTTCAAGGATATCAGCCAGCATCAGCTCAGCGGCAGCACCGGTATTTTCCTCAACTGCACGACGCAAAAACTCCGCCCACTCATCATTCTTACCGAGCTGCTGATAGCAACTTTGCAGCATTTCCAGCGTTTCGCTGACCAGCTCTTTATCCTGAGAAATTACGCGTTGCAGGCTTTCGACTGCCTTTGCATATTCCCCATTCATCATATACACGCGCCCCATCATGATGGAAACGCGGGCACTGTTTTTATCGGCCGCAGCCCCTTTTTTCAGCAACGTCATGGCGCGATCCATATCGTCGCTACCCATTTGCTGTAAGGCCAGTTCACAGTAAAAATGCGCGATATCTATACGCTGATTATCTTTGCCGAGTTTGACCAGACGTTCCGCCACATCAATGGCTTTCTGCCATTCGCTGGTTGCCTGGTAAATTTGCAATAATTGCTGCAATGCGCCCACGCGGAAATCCGTTTCATCGGTCAGCTGATTAAACATGTCCTCCGCGCGGTCATATAAACCCGCGGCCATGTAGTCGCGTCCTAATTGCTGAACCGCCAGTAAACGCTGCTCATAGGTCAGCGATGCACTTTCCATAAGAGTTTGATGGATGCGGATTGCACGATCGACTTCACCGCGAGAGCGGAACAGGTTTCCGAGGGTGAGATGAGCCTCAACGGTGCCTGTATCCTCTTTCAGCATATCGAGGAACAAATCCACCGCTTTATCTTGTTGATTGCTGAGGAGGAAGTTAACCCCGGCGACGTAGTCACGCGACAGACGGTTAGCTTCATCCTGCTTTGTTTGTTGCGCACTTCTGCGACCCATATACCACCCATAGGCAGCGGCTACAGGCAAAAGCAGAAACAACAACTCCAGCATAAATATTTATTCCTTCACAACCGACGAGTCGGCAGATACCGCAACGTCGGTCGCAGGCGCAAGCTGGTTTTCCAGTCGTTTGATTTTACGTTCGGCACGCGCAAGAGACACACGAACCTTCAGCCAGAAAAGGCCGCAAATTAACCAACCAATAGCAAAACCTGCAGCAAACAATACAGCAAGCAGCGTAGATATACGATACTCACCCTGAGCCAGCAGATAGTTAAACGTTACCTGTTGATCGTTTTGCGCACCTAATGTCACCGAAATAACAAAAATCGCCAACACCAGTAAGAAAATGAGTAAATATTTCACATTACTTCCCGTTATGTGGTTTGAGCGAATAAATCGTGAACAACTTACCGCGTTAAGCCTTTTAAATTACCATTTTCACGACGAGTGCGAAACGGAAAAGCGCCTTACACGTTATGATTTGAGGGCAAATTTCGAAAAATCAATCGTCGTCAGCTTTCTTGCTCGCGCTCTGCTATTTCCTGCTTCTCTTGCGCAGGCGGTGTTAATGGCCCGCATACCCGCTGTGCAAGCCAGGTTGCCAGTGTCACTAGCAGCCAGGATATCAACGTTGCGACGACTAAATCACGTGGCCAGTGCATTCCCAGAAGCAAGCGGCTGCCCATTACTCCAGTCGCCCAGATGAGCAAGAAAACAATTGTCAGAGTACGTCTACGCGGCCACAACAATCCTACCGCCAGTAAAGCCCAGCTTGCAGCAAACATCGTATGCCCGGAGGGAAAGGCAAATCCCGTTTCTTTTTGCCAGTGCTTACGCAAAAACGTTGGAATATCCTGCTGTCCTGACAGTTGTTCTTTTACTAAGTGCCCACGTTCTTTACGTTTTAAAGTGTAGAACTCATCAACAGGAACATGGTGTGTTTTTTCCAGCCAAATAACAAATGGCCGGGGTTCCTGTACCCGGTCTTTAACCCAGGATTTCACACCCTGGCCCAGTAATATTGCCCCTGCCAGGATAGTAAACAGCATAAGTGCAGCTTTCAGACGAAATCTCAGACACCACAAAAACCAGGCACAGAGAACGACATGCGTAATGATCCCCCAGGGCTGAGTCACCGTTTCTGTTATCCAATATAAGGATTTTAACCACCAGACATTGTGGCCTGGTTGCCATTCCCAACCCGATATCCATACTGAAACAGGCATGATAAGCAACAGTGCGGCTCCTGAGGCGGTCCGCTTTGCAATAGACAGCATTGCATCTCCTTTCGTCGATAAGTCTCACAATCATAACTGAAAAAAGTATGTATCGGGAAAATTGACAATTTTGTGCCATTCCAAAAACGAATGCGTTGTCGCAATTAGGTGAACACCGTTGCCTTATGGCAAAATAGCGCAATACAGAAGCCAACAGGCGACGGCACTCAGGGTGCCAGCATAATCTGGAGAAATACATGCAGCTTAAACGTGTGGCAGAAGCCAAACTGCCAACCCCATGGGGTGATTTCCTGATGGTGGGATTTGAAGAACTGGCAACCGGACACGATCATGTCGCACTGGTTTTTGGCGATATCTCAGGCCAGACGCCTGTCCTGGCTCGCGTCCATTCCGAATGTCTGACCGGCGACGCACTGTTCAGCCTGCGTTGCGATTGTGGTTTCCAGCTTGAAGCCGCGCTCACACATATTGCTGAAGAAGGACGCGGTATTCTGCTCTATCACCGCCAGGAAGGTCGCAATATCGGTCTGCTTAACAAGATCCGCGCCTATGCGCTCCAGGATCAAGGCTATGACACCGTTGAAGCCAACCATCAGCTGGGATTCGCGGCAGATGAGCGAGATTTCACTCTGTGTGCCGATATGTTTAAGCTGTTGGGTGTCGACGAAGTGCGTTTGTTGACCAATAATCCGAAGAAAGTTGAAATCCTGACGGAAGCCGGTATCAATATTGTTGAGCGTGTACCACTGATTGTTGGCCGCAACCCCAAAAATGAACATTATCTGGACACCAAAGCCGCCAAAATGGGTCACTTATTGAGCGAGTGATTTCACATAATTGTCGAATAATTCGGCATATAAAAAAGCCTGCAGTTAATTTGCAGGCTTTTTCGCATTTTAGTTCAGCATATTACGAATGACATAGTGCAAAATACCGTCGTTCTGGTAGTAGGTTAATTCCGTGGCGGTATCAATACGACAACGACACAAAATCACTTCTTTACTGCCATCTGCCCGCACCATATTCACCGGAATAATTGCACCCGGTTTTATATCTTGCAATTCCGTAATATCAATCACTTCATCACCGGTTAATCCGAGTGTTTTTCGCGTGACGCCTTGTGGGAACTCCAGAGGCAGGATCCCCATACCTATCAGATTAGAGCGGTGAATTCGCTCAAAGGACTCCGCGATAACTACCCGAATGCCCAGCAGACGTGGTCCTTTCGCTGCCCAGTCTCGACTGGAGCCCGAGCCATATTCTTTGCCGGCAATCACGGCCAACGGAACCTTCTCTTGTTGATAACGCATTGCGGCATCGTAAATAGCCACAACTTCTGTCCCCGGCAAATGACGAGTCATTCCCCCTTCAATGCCCGGCACCATTTCGTTACGAATACGAATATTGGCGAACGTACCGCGCATCATCACTTCGTGATTTCCACGTCGTGAACCGTAAGAGTTAAAATCTTTGCGCTCAACGCCGTGGTTCTGAAGATAACGCCCTGCCGGACTGTCCGGTTTAATGCTGCCTGCGGGTGAAATATGGTCAGTCGTCACGGAATCCCCAAGCATCGCCAGGATTCGTGCCCCATGAATATCCTGTACCGGATCCGGTTTAGCCTGCATGCCATCAAAGAATGGCGATAAGCGAATATAGGTCGAGTCGGACTGCCAGCCATAGGTGTCTGCACGGTCAACATTGATGGTTTTCCATTCAGGTGTTCCTTCGAACACTTCCGCATACTCTTTATGGAACATCTCAGTAGAGACCTGTTCAACAGCACGGGCAATTTCCCGTGCAGATGGCCAGATATCTTTCAGATAAACCGGGTCACCATTTCTGTTATGTCCGAGCGGCTCTTTCGTCAGATCAATGTTCATATTTCCCGCCAGCGCATAGGCAACCACCAGCGGCGGCGACGCCAGCCAGTTCGTTTTTACCAGCGGATGAATTCGACCTTCAAAGTTACGGTTGCCGGAAAGTACGGCCCCCACCGTCAGATCACCTTTTTTAATCGCGGTTTCGATTGGGTCAGGTAACGGACCTGAGTTGCCAATACAGGTGGTACAGCCATAGCCAACCAGATTGAATCCCAGCTCATCAAGGTACGGTGTGAGTCTTGCCTGCGCCAGATAATCAGAAACCACCTTTGAGCCTGGTGCCAGCGAGGCTTTCACCCACGGCTGGCGTTTCAGACCGAGTGTGACCGCTTTTTTCGCCAGTAGTCCTGCCGCCATCAATACACTCGGGTTCGAGGTATTGGTACAGGAGGTGATTGCCGCAATAACCACAGCACCGTCCGGCAACTGATATTGATGCCCGTTCAGCACATAATCCACAGGTTGACGGTCTTTCTGCGAACTATTCACCTCAAGTTCATTGCTTGCCGCAAAAGCTTTCGGGACATCCCCTAATGCAACGCGATCCTGCGGACGCTTTGGTCCCGCCAGGCTTGCTTCCACATCGCCCATGTCCAGTTCCAGAGAGCTGGTAAATACCGGCTCATCACCAGGGTTGCGCCACATCCCCTGCGCTTTGGCATAGGCACCAACCAGTTCAACCTGTTCTTCGCTACGGCCGCTCAGCCGCATGTATTCGAGGGTCACTCCATCTATCGGGAAGAAACCACAGGTTGCACCATATTCTGGGGCCATATTCGCAATGGTCGCCCGATCAGCCAACGGTAGGGTATCCAGGCCGTCGCCATAGAATTCCACAAATTTTCCGACCACGCCGTGTTTACGCAACATCTGGGTAACGGTCAGAACCAGATCGGTAGCAGTGATCCCTTCACGTAATTTCCCAACAAGTTTGAAGCCGACAACGTCCGGGATCAGCATCGAAACGGGCTGCCCCAGCATGGCGGCTTCGGCTTCAATTCCACCAACGCCCCAGCCCAGTACGCCAAGGCCATTGATCATCGTGGTATGGGAATCTGTACCGACCAGCGTGTCCGGGTAAGCCACCCACTCGCCATTTTGCAGTTCACTCCAGACCGCTTTTCCCAGGTATTCAAGGTTGACCTGGTGACAGATCCCCGTCCCCGGCGGCACAACACGGAAGCGGCTGAATGCCTGCTGTCCCCATTTCAGAAACACATAGCGCTCGTGGTTGCGCTCCATTTCCAGCCGGACGTTCTCTTCGAAAGCATCATCGTCACCAAAACGATCGACGGTCACCGAGTGGTCAATAACGAGATCAACAGGTGAAAGCGGATTCACTTTTGCCGTATCACCACCCAGGCGCTTAACCGCCTCGCGCATGGCCGCCAGATCAACCACTGCCGGCACGCCAGTAAAGTCCTGCATCAGCACACGAGCAGGTCGATAAGCAATTTCGCGATCGGCATGAGCATTGTTCAGCCATCGCGCCAGAGCATGAATATCTTCTTCAGTAACTGAGTCACCGTCCTGCCAGCGAAGCAGGTTTTCCAGCAAGACTTTAAGTGATTTCGGTAAACGGGTGAGATCACCCAATGATTTGGCAGCCAAAGGTAAACTGTAGTAGCGGTAGGTTTTATCTTTAACCTGCAATGTGTCCTTACTGGCTTCTCGTAGGGTCGACGACATAGCTCCTCCTTAAATGACAGGGTTGGATCCCCTGATTTTCCTCAGGGTTAGTATTAAAGATAACACAAACAAAATGTAACGTTTTGATAACAACTCGAATTGATAAAAGAGGAGATCAGCAAAATGACAGGGAACTATGCAAAAAGAAATGAACTGTAAAGGAGATATGGAAGTTGCGAATATGCAGCAGAGTACGTTATGCAATCGCTTACACGTTGTTTTTTATCTACGGGATCTGCGACGTCGTATTCGTCCCAAATTCAAAAAGGCAGGTTAATAATAATTATTATGAACTACACATTGATTATTTTTTCTGTTCTTCTTCATCGAACAAATCAATAAATGCCCGCTGTTGTGGTGAGAGTTGCCACGAATCGGGAATATCCATCACATATTCAGTGTTGGTCTCCTTCTCTTGCTCATTATCCTGATGAGATGGCACAGAGGAGGATTGTTGTTCCTGCGCGGACATGGTTATCCCCAAACTTGCCAAATCACGAGCGCTACCACAATCCAGAACACTGCGGAGCCAAGAAAGACCGTGGACCATGCTTTACGTTTCAGCGCGGGATCCCGGCGTTGTGGCTGATTTCCAGAAGGCATCGCTAACCTCATGCTATCGAAATCACTTATCATTTAGGCACCAAACAATTGGTACAATTAATCATCAGATGAGAGAAATCCTAAAGAAAAAGGTGAAAAAAAGCCAGTTAATTTTCGAATCCGGTAAGGTAAATAAATCAATTTTTTGATCGGATATAAATATTTGAAAGGGTTTTTGGCGAGCTTGCTAATTTGACACTACTTTAGCGGGTATTCCCCATAAATAATATACGGTTTATATACCCTATGGATAATCATAAATACATTCAGATTTCCCAGCGGTATCGCTATGCGCTTAGCGATACCGTTGAGGTAACATCCGTTATTATTTCTCTGGCAATTTAATATCTTTAAACATGGCTTCAATGTCATCGTTAGAACGCAATGCAACCGCTGTATCGACCACATCGCGGGTCAAATGTGGTGCAAAACGCTGAATAAAATCATACATATAACTGCGTAAGAACGTGCTGCGACGAAAACCGATTTTAGTCGTGCTATGGCTGAATACATCATGTGCATCGACACGTACCAGGTCAGGATCGGACACAGGATCGACCGCCATGCTGGCGATAACCCCCACACCCAGCCCCAGTCTTACATAGGTTTTGATCACATCGGCATCGGTCGCGGTAAAGACAATGCGTGGCTCCAGACCTGCTCTGTTAAACGCCGTATCAAGCTCCGAACGACCGGTAAAACCAAAGGTGTAGGTTACCAGCGGGTATTGCGCCAGTTCTTCAATAGAAACCGATGATTTACCCGCCAGTGGGTGATCCGGCGTGACGACGATCGAACGATTCCAGTGGTAGCACGGTAACATAACCAGATCGTCGTACAGATGCAGCGCTTCCGTCGCAATGGCAAAATCCGCATTACCTTTCGAAACGGCTTCAGCAATTTGCGTCGGCGACCCCTGATGCATATGCAAAGACACGCGTGGATACCGCTCAATAAAGCCTTTAATCACGTTTGGCAAGGCGTAACGCGCCTGGGTGTGCGTCGTGGCAATGTACAGGGAACCTTTATCCGGCCAGGTATGTTCACCGGCAACGGACTTAATGGCATCCACTTTAGACAGAACTTCTCGAGCAATACGGATGACTTCCTGCCCTGCTGGAGTCACCTGCGTCAGGTGCTTGCCGCTACGGGCAAAAATCTGGATGCCAAGCTCATCTTCCAGCATACGAACTTGCTTACTAATACCAGGCTGAGAGGTATAGAGTCCTTCGGCCGTTGAGGAAACATTAAGGTTGTGGTTAACCACCTCAACAATGTAGCGAAGCTGCTGTAATTTCATGTTAAACCATCCAGATTAGCGCCATCAGATCATCGTTTGAGAGCAGGCAGTGTCGCGCTGCTAATACGATTTAATAATAAAAAACTTATTAACTATAACCACTATATCATTTAAATTTGAGCTGTATAGAGATGACAAAAAATAATAACCCTTCAATAAAAAAGGGCCGCTTTCGCGACCCTTTCAGGAGAAATCCAGCTGACAGGTTGTTATTTCTTACCTTCCACCCATTTTCCGTCAACGAAAAACGCCGACCATCCGGTCGCTTTACCGTCTTTCTCAGCGGCAACATACTGCTGCTTAGTTTTACGGCTAAAACGTACCATCGCTTTGTTACCGTCTGGATCAGTCTGCGGTGCATCAGCAAGGTAACGCAGTTTCTCCGGCAGACGATCGCGGAAGCGGTACAGCTCTTCCACTAACGGTGCGCGAGTCTCACGTGATTTCGGGAACGTATTGGCGGCCAGGAAGATACCAGCTGCGCCGTCACGTAACACAAAATACGCGTCCGATTTTTCGCAAGGCAGCTCCGGTAGCGGAACGGGATCTTCTTTCGGCGGGGCCACTTCACCGTTACGCAGGATCTTACGGGTGTTTTTACACTCGTCATTAGTACAAGCCATGTATTTACCAAAACGCCCCATTTTCAGGTGCATCTCAGAGCCACACTTCTCACACTCAACGATCGGACCGTCATAACCCTTGATACGGAACTCGCCCTCTTCGATTTCGTAACCGTCGCAAGTAGGATTATTACCACATACATGCAGTTTACGTTTTGGATCGATGAGATAGCTGTCCATCGCCGTGCCACACTTCTGACAGCGACGTTTCGCACGTAAGGCGTTGGTCTCTGCATCGTCGCCTTCCAGCACGTTCAACACTTCGTTTTCTGGCACCAGGTTAATGGTGGTTTTGCAACGTTCTTTCGGCGAAAGTGCGTAACCGGAACAGCCCAGGAAGACACCGGTACTGGCGGTACGAATACCCATCTTACGGCTACAGGTCGGGCAGTCGATGCTGGTCAGTACCATCTGGTTAGGACGCATGCCACCCTCTTCAGGATCTTTCTCGGCTTTATCCAGTTGCTGAGTAAAATCACTGAAGAAGTTGTCAAGCACACCCTTCCATTCGGCTTCGTGGTTAGCCACCTGGTCGAGACTGTTTTCCATCTGTGCGGTGAAATCGTAATTCATCAGTTCGCGGAAGTTTTCTTCCAGACGATCGGTGACGATTTCGCCCATTTTTTCAGCGTAGAAACGACGGTTCTCAACCCGAACATAGCCGCGATCCTGGATCGTAGAAATGATCGACGCATAGGTGGATGGGCGACCAATCCCGCGTTTTTCCAGTTCCTTAACCAGTGACGCTTCACTGAAACGAGCTGGCGGTTTGGTAAAGTGTTGCGCTGGCGTCAGTTCGATTAGCGTCAGCTCGTCGCCTTTGTCCACTGCAGGTAAAATACGATCTTCATCGCCCTTACGCAGTGCTGGCATAACTTTAGTCCAGCCATCAAAGCGCAGAATACGTCCACGCGCTTTCAGGCGGAAATCACCTGCGCCCACGGTCAGCGTGGTGGAGTCATATTTAGCCGGTGTCATCTGACAGGCAACAAACTGGCGCCAGATCAGCTGATACAGTTTTTGCGCGTCAGCTTCCATATCTTTCAGCGATTCCGCCTGCACGGCGACATCAGAAGGACGGATTGCTTCGTGCGCTTCCTGTGAGTTCTCTTTACTTGCGTACTGGTTCGCACTCTCCGGCAGATATTTTTTGCCAAAATTGTCGCTGATATAATCACGAACCATAGATACAGCATCCTGGCTCAAATTCGTTGAGTCAGTACGCATATAGGTGATGTAGCCTGCTTCATACAAGCGCTGCGCCATCATCATGGTTTTCTTCACGCCGAAGCCCAAACGCGTGCTGGCAGCCTGCTGTAGCGTGGAGGTGATGAACGGCGCACCAGGTTTACTGCTGGTTGGCTTATCTTCACGTTCCAGTACGCTATAACGCGCTTTCTCCAACAAACTTACTGCGGCAAGCGTCTGTTCGCGGTTAACCGGGCGGAACGGTTTATCGTTCTGATGCGTCACTTCCAGCGGCAATGCATCGCCGGATGGCGTGGTGGTATTAGCATCAATTTCCCAGAACTCTTCTGGTACGAATGCCTTGATTTCGCGTTCACGCTCAACGACCAGCCGCACGGCTACCGACTGTACGCGACCGGCAGACAGGCCACGCGCAATCTTTTTCCACAGCAGCGGCGAAACCATATAGCCCACGACACGGTCCATAAAGCGGCGTGCCTGTTGCGCATTAACACGATCAATGTTCAGTTCGCCCGGTTTTTCAAACGCCTGACGAATCGCATTTTTGGTGATTTCGTTAAACACCACGCGACTATAGCGGGTGTCATCGCCCCCGATCACTTCCCGCAGGTGCCATGCAATGGCTTCCCCTTCGCGGTCAAGGTCGGTTGCGAGATAGATGTGGTCGGCCTTTTCAGCCAGTTGTTTCAGTTCAGAAACAACCTTCTCTTTACCAGGCAGCACTTCATAGCGCGCATCCCAGTTGTGCCACGGGTCAACACCCATACGATTGACGAGAGCGCCACGTTCATCCTTTTTGGGCTTTTTAGCCGTTTTGGTGGAGGTTGAGTCGGCGCTCTTTTTAGTTGCTGAGCCACTGGTCGGCAAATCACGGATATGACCGACGCTGGATTTAACCACGTAGTCATTACCCAGATACTTGTTGATCGTTTTGGCTTTTGCCGGGGACTCAACGATGACAAGAGCTTTACCCATATTCACCTTTACCTAATTTGATTCTTCCAGGAATACGCCGCGCGTTGATTCACCTTCCACTGGCGACGAGACATCGATATGGTCTCTGCGTCGGCGGATATCAACCCTTGTACTGATTGCGCGTTCGTAATGTAACTCTCATGTAACTGAGTTAACAGGATTTTTTGCACGAAAACGCTATAGCACGACGGAATGTTGGTCGAATGTCAAGCAAATCTGTTGCCAGATTGACGAAAGCGTCACACTGTACCTGATAAAATGCGTTACGCAACTTTATTAGCATGCAAAAACAAATCTCGCCAGTAACGACACTGTCGTAAAACCACCGTTTTTGTCAGGGAATATTTGCCCAAAAGCCGGGCTCGGCGTAGACTAATGTCCTTGTTTAAGGAGTAAATAATGCATAAAGACACTCAACCCATCGATCGCGAAACACTGCTGATTGAAGCCAACAAAATCATTCGTGAGCATGAGGACACGCTGGCGGGGATTGTCGCCACTGGAGTCACGCAGCGTAATGGTGTGCTGGTTTTCAGCGGAGATTACTTTTTAGACGAGCAAGGGCTACCGACGCCCAAAAGTACAGCTGTGTTTAATATGTTTAAACATCTGGCACACGTACTTTCTGAGAAGTATCACCTGATCGATTAAAAGCAAAACGCGAGGCACAGGCCTCGCGTTTTCATTTGTATAGTCTTAAAGCTTACATCAGTGGTTTTTGCCCACGCTGCCACCAACGCAGCAATATGCGATCGGCACTTTCAGCCGCACTACCGGTGAAGCGGTCCATCAGCTTTTTACGCTGCATATAGCGAACGTTAAGCACCTCACGACCGTCCATCAGGCTCAGGATCACCTCGTCGCTGGTATTCACCTCATCCACCAGCCCATTTTCCAGCGCCTGTTGTCCAAACCAGTGCTCCCCGGTGGCAACCTGTTCAATATCCAACGTCGGACGCATGCGATGAACAAAATCTTTAAACAACTGATGGGTTTCGTTCAGATCTTCGCGGAACTTCTGTCGCCCTTCTTCCGTATTTTCACCGAGCAACGTCAGCGTCCGTTTGTACTGTCCGGCAGTATGTAGCTCAATATCAATGTCTTTGCCTTTCAGAAAACGGTTAAAGTTAGGGATCTGCGCAACAACCCCAATTGAGCCGACAATGGCAAACGGCGCTGAGACAATTTTATCCGCCACGCAGGCCATCATATATCCGCCGCTGGCCGCAACTTTATCCACCGTTACCGTCAACGGGATCTGCTTATCGCGCAGACGCTGTAACTGTGATGCAGCCAGTCCATAACCATGAACCACACCGCCAGGACTTTCCAGACGAACAACCACCTGATCCTGAGGTTTTACTACCGCGAGTACCGCCGTGACCTCTTCGCGTAACGCACTGACTTCGTGGGCATCCATACTACCTTTAAAATCGAGCACCCAGACGCGGGGTTTGTCTGATGATGCACTTTCCCCCAGCTTCGCTTTTGCTTTGGCAGCTTTCGCTTCCAGCTTGTGCTTTTTTTTCTGCGCTTTATGCCACAGTTTTTGCTGATGACCGTCCAACAGGGCCATCGACAGATCCTCTTTCATCTCTTTATATTGCTCACTGAGATTGATGACCCGTAATTCCCCACGCTGACGTTTGCGTTGAGTAGCATTCACAATCAGCATGACAATAACCGCAATTGCCACCACGACAGTGATGATTTTTGCCAAAAACAGCCCATATTCAGACAACAATTCCACGTATCCCACCTTGGTTTAACAACGCTACTTTTGCTCAGTGTACAACAGGCGTGTTTGCTCGTCTTGCTTCATCCATTCGGCAGCAGAATCAGCAAAAAGCATGACAAAGTGTTCATTTTGCGGTGTTATTACCTTTGGCTGATTGAAAAATAGCAGGGTTTAAGGCATAAAGCCGACAAGTTATAGCGAACGGGATGGCCAGAGCGTCGCCGAGGAGTAGCCGTGCATTACCAACCTAAACAAGATCTGTTACACGATCGCATTATTCTGGTCACCGGTGCCAGTGATGGCATCGGACGTGAAGCCGCACTAACCTACGCGCGCTACGGTGCGACCGTTATTCTGCTGGGTCGCAACGAAGATAAACTGCGCCAGGTCGCCCATGCAATTTCCGCTGAAAGTAGCTCTACAGCACTGTGGTTTACGCTGGATCTGCTGACCTGCACTTCTGAAGAGTGTCACCAACTGGCACAGCGTATCGCCGCGCATTATCCACGCCTGGATGGCGTTCTGCACAATGCCGGATTACTGGGCGATATCTGCCCTATGAGTGAGCAAAATCCACAGGTCTGGCAGGATGTGATGCAGGTTAACGTGAATGCCACTTTTATGCTGACTCAGGCACTGTTACCTTTATTACTCCAGTCTGATTCCGGGTCGCTGGTGTTTACGTCTTCTAGTGTCGGTCGCCAGGGACGAGCCAACTGGGGAGCATATGCTACCTCCAAGTTTGCTACTGAAGGAATGATGCAGGTTCTGGCAGATGAGTACCAGAACCGCCATCTGCGTGTTAACTGTATCAATCCCGGCGGTACACGTACCAGCATGCGAGCCAGCGCATTCCCGACAGAAGATCCGCTAAAATTAAAAACACCCGCCGATATTATGCCGCTCTACCTGTGGCTGATGGGCGACGACAGCCGCCGTAAAACCGGTATGACCTTCGACGCCCAACCGGGCCGTAAACCAGGAATAGCCCAATGAGTGAAGAACGCTATCAGCAGCGCCAACAACGCGTAAAAGAGCGGGTTGACGCACGCGTTGCCGCAGCCAGTGATGAACGCGGAATTATTATTGTCTTTACCGGCAACGGTAAGGGGAAAACCACCGCTGCGTTTGGTACCGCCACGCGTGCAGTCGGTCATGGAAAAAAAGTCGGCGTAGTGCAATTCATTAAAGGTACGTGGCCGAACGGTGAAAGAAACTTACTGGAACCCCACGGCGTGGAGTTTCAGGTAATGGCGACAGGATTTACCTGGGAAACCCAAAACCGTGAATCAGACACTGCCGCCTGTCTGGCCGTGTGGGAACATGGTAAACGCATGCTGGCCGATCCTGAGCTGGATATGGTGGTACTGGATGAACTGACGTATATGGTGGCATATGACTATTTGCCGCTTGAAGAGGTTCTCAACGCCTTAAATACCCGCCCTTCGCATCAGACGGTCATTATTACCGGCCGTGGATGTCATCGCGATATTCTGGAGTTAGCGGATACGGTCAGCGAGCTGCGCCCGGTTAAGCACGCCTTTGAAGCTGGCGTGAAAGCCCAGATGGGGATCGATTACTAACAGTAGGCCGGATAAGGCGCTTACGCCGCATCCGGCTCCACGCGCTAACGCCTGATGGCGCGTTGCTTATCAGGCCTACTCATGATTAACCGTTGTTGCTGCGACCACCCGGACGACGACTGCTGCCGACCTGGGTGTGGCGCTTAACCGCACGGCGGATCTGGTTCGCTTTCATACGACGTCGATCTTTCTCAACGGCGACTTTCGATGAGGTTTCCGGCTTTAACTCCACCAGCTCACGCAAATAGTTTGTCTGCGCCAGGTCCAGCTCGGTCCAGCCACCACGTGGCAAACCTTTTGGCAGCGGGATATCGCCATAACGCACGCGGATCAAACGACTAACCTGTACGCCTACAGCTTCCCACAAGCGACGCACTTCGCGGTTACGCCCTTCAGTCAACGTGACGTTATACCACTGGTTAATCCCTTCACCACCGCTGAATTTGATCGTTTTAAATGCAGCCGGACCATCTTCCAGTTGCACGCCACGACTCAGATCACGCAGTTTTGCATCATCAACCTGGCCGAACACGCGCACCGCGTATTCACGTTCAACTTCGCGGCTTGGGTGCATCAGACGGTTCGCCAGCTCACCATCGGTGGTAAACAGCAGTAAACCACAGGTATTCACATCCAGACGACCAACTGCAATCCAGCGCGCATCGCGCAGTTTTGGCAAACGGTCAAAAACGGTCGGGCGACCTTCCGGGTCATTACGGGTACACAGTTCACCTTCCGGCTTGTAATACGCCAGAACGCGACAGATTTGCTCCGCAGATTCTTTCACCGAAATCAGATGACCATCGATACGGATTTTCAGACCAGGAGTCACTTCAACGCGATCGCCGAGCGTGGCGATTTTGCCATCAACGCTCACGCGACCCGCTGCAATAATGGATTCAATTTCACGGCGAGAACCGTGGCCAGCGCGCGCCAGCACTTTTTGTAACTTTTCGCTCATAGAGCTTCCTTTAGGTGTCGCCTTCACAGGCGTCGAACAGGAGAATCAACGGCGCCAGTCAGCGCCATTTTAAGGCCGCGTAGTATACCGAGTTGCGCCCTTATAAGAAAGGTTTAACGTCGCCGACGCCTTCACGCAATACCACCGGAGAATCATCGGTTAAATCGATAACCGTTGTCGGCTGCTGCCCGAGATAACCGCCGTGGATAATCAAATCAACCAGCTTCTCCAGACGATCTTTGATCTCTTCCGGATCGGACTCGGTAAATTCACTGCCCGGCAACATCAGCGACGTGGAGAGCATTGGCTCACCCAGCGCCTCCAGCAGCGCCAGCGCGATTGGATTTGATGGTACGCGCAGGCCGATAGTTTTGCGTTTTTCCTGCAGCAGTCGGCGCGGCACCTCTTTCGTCCCTTTCAGGATGAACGTGTAGTTGCCTGGCGTATTGTTTTTAATTAAACGAAAGGCAACGTTATCCACAAAAGAATAGGTCGACAGCTCGGACAGATCGCGGCACATCAGCGTAAAATTGTGCCCATCGGGCAGATGACGGATACGACAAATGCGCTCCATGGCACTTTTATCTTCAATTTTACAGCCTAACGCATAGCCGGAATCGGTTGGATAAACAATCACCCCACCTTTACGCACAATCTCAACGGCCTGGTTGATCAGTCGCTGTTGTGGGTTATCAGGATGAATATAAAAAAACTGGCTCATACTTTCCTCTCTGTAGTCTCGGGCTGTTCCCAAAGCTGCCAGACGCCTTCAACGCCTGCGGGCAACCAGAGTTTACGACCCAATTCAATCCACGGGCATGGCTGATGAAAATCAGACCCTTGTGATGCCCACAACTGATGCTGGCGTGCTAACGTTGCCAGATGGGTACGCTCATTGGGAGACTGTTGACACTGCGCGACTTCCATCGCGTCACCGTGATGTTCAGCAAAATGTGCAACCAGTCTTTTCAGCCACTTAGCGCTAAGATCGTACCGGCCAGGATGAGCCAGCACCGCCTTACCGCCAGAATGATGAATGACATCAATAGCTTGTTCTATTGTACACCACTGCGGCGGAACGTAACCGGTTTTCCCGCGGGCAAGATATTTTTTAAATACATCGGCCATAGTGGTGGCTTTTCCACACTCCACCAGGAAACGCGCAAAATGCCCCCGCGTGACAGCTCCGCCATCAGCCAGACGCAACGCCCCTTCCCATGCTCCCGGAATATGGGCTTTATCCAGTCGTTCAGCAATCAACCGCGCTCGCTGCTGACGACGCTCCGTTTGTTCTGCCAGGAATTCACGCATCATGGGGTGTGTAATATCAATATTCAGACCCACAATATGAATCTCATGATTCTCCCAGACTGTTGAAATTTCAACGCCAGAGATCAGGTTTAACGCCAAACCCGAACGTGAAATTTCTTCTCTTGCCGCCGCAATAGCTGCCGTGGTGTCATGATCGGTGATCGCCAGTGTACCGACTCGCATCTCTACCGCACGGTGTACCAACGCTTCTGGCGTCAATCGTCCGTCGGACGCCGTTGTATGACTGTGCAGGTCGTAAATCACTGCGTAATTCGTGTCGCTCAAGGCGGCTCCCGTTTCTATAAATGTCGTATCACGCTCATCATAGCGGTTCCGACAAATTTACTGAAATCAGGTGTTGACTTTATTCCATCGAACTAGTTAACTAGTACGCAAGTTCACATGAAGAAGGTATCTGAGATGAAAGCAACATTTGTACTGCATGGTTGGTGGCGCACTTCCTGATTTCGGGCAGTGTCTTACGTCTGCAATATGCAACCAGATACCAGGCCCGCTAAATGAGCGGGCTTTTTTTTGAACAAAATTAATGAGAATAACGATGCAAACACAAAAACCGACACTTGAACTGCTGGCCTGTGATGCCGCCTATCGTGAGAATCCGACAGCATTGTTCCATCAGGTCTGCGGCGCTCGCCCGGCGACGTTGTTGCTGGAGTCTGCCGATATCGACAGCAAAAATGATCTGAAAAGCCTGCTGCTGGTCGACAGCGCGTTGCGTATTACCGCTTTAGGTGACACTGTCACCATTCAGGCGTTATCTGCTAACGGTGCATCGCTGCTCCCTCTGTTGGATGCCGCCCTGCCCGCAGGTGTTGACAATGAGAAACAGCCAAACGTCCGCCAGTTGCGTTTTCCGGCCGTAAGCCCATTGCTGGATGAAGATGCCCGCTTATGTTCGCTTTCCGTTTTCGATGCTTTTCGTTTATTGCAGGAACTGGTCAACGTTCCGGCGCAAGAGCGTGAGGCGATGTTCTTCGGCGGTCTGTTTTCCTACGATTTAGTCTCCGGATTTGAAGATTTACCTCAGCTTGAAGCGGGTAACCGTTGCCCTGACTACTGCTTCTACCTGGCTGAAACACTGATGGTCATCGACCACCAGAAAAAAAGCACTCGCATCCAGGCCAGCGTATTCACCCCCAGTGAAGAGGAAAAACGCCGTCTGAATGCGCGTCTGGCACAGCTGAGCCAGCAGTTAACCGAACCTGCGCCGCCGCTACCGGTCACGGATGTACCAGACATGCGCTGCGAGTGCAATCAGAGCGACGAAGAGTTCGGTGCAGTCGTACGTAGCTTGCAAAAAGCCATTCGTGCAGGCGAAATTTTCCAGGTGGTCCCTTCCCGCCGTTTTTCGCTTCCTTGCCCGTCACCACTGGCCGCTTACTATGTGCTGAAGAAGAGCAATCCCAGCCCGTACATGTTTTTCATGCAGGATAATGATTTCACACTGTTCGGTGCATCCCCGGAAAGCTCACTGAAATACGATGCCACCAGCCGCCAGATTGAGATCTACCCGATTGCCGGGACCCGCCCTCGCGGTCGTCGTGCAGACGGAACGCTGGATCGCGATCTCGACAGTCGTATTGAACTGGAGATGCGCACCGATCACAAAGAACTTTCTGAGCACCTGATGTTGGTGGACCTTGCACGTAACGACCTGGCACGAATCTGTACACCGGGCAGCCGCTACGTTGCTGATCTGACCAAAGTTGACCGCTATTCATTTGTTATGCACCTGGTCTCCCGCGTCGTGGGCGAACTGCGTAACGATTTAGATGTCCTGCATGCTTACCGCGCCTGTATGAACATGGGTACGCTGAGCGGTGCGCCAAAAGTTCGCGCCATGCAGCTTATCGCGGAAGCGGAAGGTCGCCGCCGCGGTAGCTATGGCGGAGCAGTAGGCTATTTCACTGCCCATGGCGATCTGGACACCTGCATTGTGATCCGCTCCGCGCTGGTGGAAGACGGCATTGCCACCGTACAGGCCGGTGCCGGGATTGTTCTGGATTCTGTTCCGCAGTCTGAAGCCGATGAAACTCGTAATAAAGCACGTGCGGTTCTGCGTGCTATCGCTACCGCGCACCATGCACAGGAGACATTCTAATGGCTGATATTCTGCTGCTCGATAACATCGACTCTTTCACCTATAACCTGGCAGATCAGCTGCGTACTAACGGTCATAACGTCGTCATTTACCGTAACCATATTCCGGCACAGACGTTAATTGACCGGTTAGCGACTATGAAAAACCCGGTACTGATGCTCTCGCCAGGCCCCGGTGCGCCAAGCGAAGCAGGCTGTATGCCGGAGCTGTTAACCCGTCTGCGCGGTAAGCTGCCGATCATCGGCATTTGTCTGGGACATCAGGCGATTGTCGAAGCCTACGGTGGATATGTGGGTCAGGCTGGTGAAATTTTGCACGGCAAAGCCTCCAGCATTGAGCATGACGGCCAGGCTATGTTCGCAGGTCTGGCGAATCCGCTGCCGGTAGCGCGCTATCACTCGCTGGTAGGCAGTAACGTTCCAGCCGGACTGACCATTAACGCCCACTTTAACGGCATGGTGATGGCGGTGCGCCATGACACCGATCGCGTGTGCGGTTTCCAGTTCCATCCTGAGTCGATTCTCACCACCCAGGGCGCACGTTTACTGGAACAAACGCTGGCCTGGGCGCAACAGAAGCTAGAACAAACCAACATCCTGCAGCCAATTCTGGAGAAACTGTACCAGGCTCAAACGCTCACACAACAGGAGAGCCACCAGCTTTTTTCCGCCGTAGTACGTGGTGAACTGAAGCCCGAACAACTGGCCGCTGCGCTGGTGAGTATGAAAGTGCGTGGTGAGCATCCAAATGAAATCGCTGGTGCAGCCACCGCTCTGCTGGAAAATGCCGCACCGTTCCCGCGTCCGGACTATCTGTTCGCCGATATCGTTGGTACCGGCGGCGACGGCAGCAACAGTATCAATATTTCCACCGCCAGCGCGTTCGTCGCCGCAGCCTGTGGGTTAAAAGTAGCTAAACACGGTAACCGTAGCGTATCCAGTAAGTCTGGATCCTCGGATCTGCTGGCGGCATTTGGCATCAATCTGGATATGAACGCCGATAAATCCCGGCTGGCGCTCGATGAACTGGGCGTCTGCTTTCTGTTTGCGCCGAAGTACCACACCGGTTTTCGTCACGCAATGCCGGTCCGCCAGCAGCTAAAAACCCGCACGCTGTTTAACGTACTTGGGCCGCTGATTAACCCGGCGCATCCGCCGCTGGCGCTGATCGGTGTCTACAGTCCGGAACTGGTACTGCCGATTGCCGAAACGCTGCGCGTACTGGGATATCAGCGTGCGGCCGTGGTTCATAGCGGCGGAATGGATGAAGTTTCACTGCATGCGCCAACCATCGTAGCTGAGCTGCATGATGGCGAAATCAAGAGTTATCAGCTGACAGCGGATGACTTTGGCCTAACGCCATACCATCAGGAACAGCTGGCAGGCGGCACTCCGGAAGAAAACCGTGACATTCTCAGTCGCTTGTTACAAGGTAAAGGTGAAGCCGCTCACGAGGCTGCTGTTGCCGCGAATGTCGCCATGTTAATGCGCCTGCACGGTGAAGAAGATTTAAAAGCCAATGCGCAAACTGTGATTAATGTACTGCGCAGCGGAGCGGCTTATGACCGTGTCACTGCACTGGCAGCAAGAGGGTAAATGATGCAAACCGTTTTAGCGAAAATTGTCGCAGACAAGGCGATTTGGGTAGACGCCCGCAAACAGCAGCAACCACTGGCCAGCTTTCAAAATGACGTTCAGCCGAGCTCCCGTCATTTCTACGATGCGCTGCAGGGGACCCGCACCGCGTTTATTCTGGAGTGTAAAAAAGCGTCCCCGTCAAAAGGCGTGATCCGCGATAACTTCGATCCGGCTCAAATTGCGGGTGTGTATAAACATTATGCTTCAGCGATTTCTGTACTGACCGACGAGAAATATTTTCAGGGAAGCTTTGATTTCCTGCCAATTGTTAGCCGCATCGCACCGCAGCCGATCCTGTGTAAGGACTTTATTATCGATCCTTACCAGATTTACCTGGCGCGTTATTACCAGGCGGATGCCTGTCTGCTGATGTTATCGGTATTAGACGACGAGCAATATCGCCAGCTCTCCGCCGTGGCTCACAGTCTGAAAATGGGCGTACTGACGGAAGTCAGTAACGAAGAGGAACTGGAACGCGCGATTGCACTTGGCGCAAAAGTCGTCGGTATTAACAACCGTGATTTACGTGACCTGTCGATTGACCTGAATCGCACCCGCCAGCTGGCACCGCGACTGGGTCACGGCGTAACCGTCATCAGCGAGTCCGGCATCAATACCTACGGCCAGGTACGTGAACTTAGCCACTTCGCCAATGGTTTCTTGATTGGATCCGCGTTGATGTCCCATGACGATCTCCATGCCGCGGTGCGTCGCGTTCTGCTCGGCGAAAATAAAGTGTGCGGCCTGACCCGGGCGCAGGATGCAAAAGCTGCGTATGAAGCAGGTGCGATCTATGGCGGGTTAATTTTTGTCCCCTCTTCTCCGCGCGTCGTTGGTGTTGAGCAGGCACGTGAGGTCATGGCAGGCGCACCACTACAGTATGTCGGCGTGTTTCGTCATCACGATATTGATGACGTGTGTGTAAAAGTCAAAAATCTGGCGCTCACAGCCGTGCAATTACACGGCAACGAAGATCAGACATATATCGATACGCTGCGCGCCGCATTGCCGGAACACGTGCAAATCTGGAAAGCGTTAAGCGTTGGTGAGTCACTGCCTGCCCGGAGCTATCAACATGTTGATAAATACATTTTCGACAACGGGCTCGGCGGCAGCGGTCAACGTTTTGACTGGACACTTTTAGGCGGACAATCGCTGGATAACGTTCTTCTGGCTGGCGGACTTGGCGCAGATAACTGCGTTGAGGCAGCTAAAACCGGCTGTGCCGGTCTCGATTTCAATTCTGGCGTAGAGTCGCAGCCGGGCATCAAAGACGCTCGTCTTCTGGCTTCGGTCTTTCAAACACTGCGCGCATATTAAGGAAAAGGACATGACAACATTACTCAACCCCTATTTTGGTGAATTTGGTGGCATGTATGTGCCGCAGATTCTGATGCCAGCGCTGCGTCAACTGGAAGAAGCATTCGTCAGTGCGCAGAAAGACCCTGAGTTTCAGGCTCAGTTTACCGATCTGCTGAAAAACTATGCGGGTCGCCCTACTGCACTGACCAAATGCCAGAACATCACCGCAGGCACAAACACCACGCTGTATCTCAAGCGTGAAGATCTGCTGCACGGCGGTGCGCACAAAACCAACCAGGTGTTGGGCCAGGCGTTACTGGCAAAACGCATGGGGAAAACCGAAATCATCGCGGAGACCGGCGCGGGTCAGCACGGTGTTGCGTCTGCTCTCGCCAGTGCTCTGCTGGGCCTGAAGTGCCGCATTTACATGGGTGCAAAAGACGTCGAACGCCAGTCGCCAAACGTCTTCCGTATGCGCCTGATGGGTGCAGAAGTGATCCCGGTACACAGCGGTTCCGCCACGCTGAAAGATGCATGTAACGAAGCGCTGCGCGACTGGTCTGGCAGTTACGATACCGCGCACTATATGCTCGGTACGGCGGCTGGCCCGCACCCATTCCCAACCATTGTGCGTGAATTCCAGCGCATGATCGGGGAAGAAACCAAAGCGCAGATCCTGGAAAAAGAAGGACGCCTGCCGGATGCGGTTATCGCTTGTGTCGGCGGTGGTTCAAATGCTATTGGCATGTTTGCTGATTTCATAAACGACGCCAGCGTCGGTCTGATTGGCGTTGAGCCGGGTGGTCACGGAATTGAATCCGGTGAACACGGCGCACCATTAAAGCATGGTCGCGTCGGGATTTACTTCGGTATGAAATCCCCCATGATGCAGACCGAAGAGGGACAGATTGAAGAGTCCTACTCGATTTCCGCGGGCCTGGACTTCCCGTCAGTCGGGCCACAGCATGCTTATCTGAACAGCATCGGTCGTGCTGACTATGTTTCGATTACCGATGACGAAGCGCTGGAAGCCTTTAAAACGCTGTGTCTCCATGAGGGAATTATTCCGGCACTGGAATCTTCTCACGCCCTGGCACACGCATTGAAAATGATGCATGAAAACCCGGAAAAAGAGCAGTTGCTGGTGGTCAATCTCTCCGGTCGCGGCGACAAAGACATTTTCACCGTACACGATATTCTGAAAGCGCGAGGGGAAATCTGATGGAACGTTATGAAAGCCTGTTTACCCAGTTGAAAGACCGCAAGGAAGGCGCTTTTGTCCCTTTCGTCACCCTCGGCGATCCTTCTGTTGAACAGTCACTGAAAATTATTGATACATTAATCGACGCCGGTGCCGACGCACTTGAACTTGGTATTCCGTTCTCTGACCCACTGGCTGACGGCCCGACAATTCAGGAAGCCACATTACGTGCGTTTGCAGCAGGCGTCACGCCGTCGCAGTGTTTTGAAATGCTGGCGCTGATTCGTCAGAAGCACCCTGCCATTCCTATTGGCTTGCTGATGTACGCCAATCTGGTCTTCAGCAAAGGTATTGACGAGTTTTACGCTCAGTGTGAAAAAGTCGGCGTGGATTCTGTGTTAGTGGCTGATGTGCCAATTGAAGAGTCAGCACCGTTCAGGGCTGCTGCATTACGCCATAACGTTGCACCTATTTTCATCTGCCCGCCGAACGCTGACGACGAACTGTTACAACAGATTGCCGCCAGTGGACGCGGTTATACCTACCTGCTTTCGCGGGCAGGCGTAACAGGTGCAGAAAATCGGGCAGCGTTACCGTTGCACCATCTGGTCGAAAAATTGAAAGAATACAATGCGCCTCCCGCCTTACAGGGCTTTGGTATCTCTGCGCCTGAGCAGGTAAAAGGGGCGATTGAAGCAGGTGCTGCTGGCGCCATTTCCGGCTCAGCGGTTGTAAAAATCATCGAAAAAAATGTTTCAGCTCCGGAACAGATGCTGTCTGAACTGAAAGCTTTTGCCAGTGCGATGAAAGCCGCCACCCGTCAGTAATTTATAAAGCCGCCAGAACTTCCTCTGGCGGCTTTTATACTTTTGCCAGTTTCATCTTATACATTTCGTTATCCGCATTCTGGATTGCCACATCCAGCTCACCATTAACTTCTGCAATACCCCATGACACCGACAGCGGCACTGTATGGCCATCCACCACAAATACGTGGCTGTTGACCTGCCCACTAATACGCTCGGCTATGGCAAGAGCATCACTCGCCTGGGAGCGAAACAGCAGGATCATAAATTCATCCCCACCGGTGCGGATCACGATATCGTGACTGGTTCGGGTGTTAGACAGCATTCTGTTGGCAATAGTTTGCAGCGCACGATCCCCAGCCGCATGACCCCAGGTGTCGTTGACAGCCTTGAACTTATTACAGTCCAGCAGCACCACTGAACAGTGTGATAAATCCCGTCGTTTGATAATGTCGAGGATCTTGCGATTAAAACAGCCGGTCAGGGAGTCGATATATACCTTGAGATCACTCTCATTAAGCCATGTTTTCAACGAAAAGCTGATCATAATGAAGAAGAATGGCGCCAGGAGAATAACAATCCCGGCCTGGGGATCCCGCACCATAAATCGGCTGAGTGAGATTGAATAATGCAGGGCATATTTTTCTGACAAACTTCTGACCGAGTAGTGGGCGCCATTACATTTTCCGGATAAACAAAGACTCTCCAGGTTGAGTAAATTGACCAGCGCCACGTTAAGTCCCGCCGGGATCCGATACTCAAACGCGTTCGCCAGCGCCTCCTTTAGTTCCGGCTTCGCATGGTCATAAACCAGGTACGCCACAATATGGTCAGTGACTTCTTTACCTGAAAGATCGTAGATATAACTCACCACGCTAAACGCCTTTTCACCGGTAATTTTATCGGTATAAAAGTTCGTTGAACTGAGAGCTTTGTTTTTGACATTTTTTTGCAGTAATCGGGTATAAAAATCGACGGGCGGATAGAAAAAACTGGAAACATCCTTCGCCATCTCAGAATCAGAATAATTGAAGTTACGAGCATCGGCAGGCATAAACCAGTAAAAATAGTCAGCATCCTTGGCGATGATATAACGATGTGCATCGAAGGTCCCCGGATTCAGCTCGTTCACCTTCCCTCGAATAAACTCAGCCGCCGTGTACATACACAGAGCCTGACTACTGATTTTTTTGGCGATAATACTCCCCGATGCCGAATGTACACGCGCTCGATCGGCATTGATTCCCCATTCGTCCTTATTCCGCGGAACGAATTGCGACATATCGCCACATTGCCCGGCATTTCTGATGTGATGATAGCGTTCCCCAATTGCATCAGAGAGAAGTTCATTGTCGTTAAAAATGTCCATCATGCGCGATTGCAGACGGTTGATCCCTTCACTCGCAGTGGCCATACGTTGTTCGTAAATGATAAACAGGAACAACGAGGTAAATATCAGAGTAATCAGGCCCGATACCAGCAATGCCTGCCTGTTTCTGAGCTTATCCTGCACAATCTTCACGAACCCACCCTGATAGTTAACAGTATGACCAAACCAATTACCCGCTTATATTGTTGCATAACAGCCCTGAGTGCTTGTCAAAGATGTCAATTATTCTGTTACTGATGATAAGGTGAAGTCACACCGTCTCCGAGAGATAAAGTTACAGATTTATTTAAAAAAAGCACATTTTTTGTTAACAAAAATCACAAGTTAGCTATCACCAGCGATCGGACAGGCCGCCCGACAATCGCTTACGCCCGCAACATAACCAGTTTCGATTTCATAGACAGGGCTGGCGCTGCAGCGAGAATTTGTTTCAGGCGATAAATTTGCTTAAAGAGTAGCATTACATTGAAGGGGAAAAGGCCGGATGAGAAGTACAGAACATAAAAAAAAGGAGACGGAAGTGCCAGTAATGATGGCGCGGCACTGGCTGGCCAATTCGCATTACCCTCGTGACATAAGTCGTTGGCAATACAGAAAATCAGGGACCAGAATGGGTGCATCCTCTGTCAATACCGCGCCGATTTCCCCTTGCTTTGGTTCCCCCCTAAATTAAACGCTTTGAGAGGGAAGCAGCGGAAGTTGAGACTCAATGATGTCTCAGTTGTCCATTGCTATGTTTAGGTCCTATTCGACCTGCCTCTATCAGAATTTCCTCTATGAGTTCTTCAAGGCACTCCTTTCCATGATGATCACAGACAAGATGCACCTGTCGGGAAATTTCGTCGTGCTTCATACCATCACATAATGCTGCCTTGAGCATTAAGGTGGCCCATCGTTTTGCTTCAGAGTGAGTTAGCATAACCCCTCCCGATATTTGATACCTCTATAAGCGTAGCTGTCTGGGTGTGAATCACCGGACTTTCCTGGCTTCATAAGTCTAGCGGACTCGAAGAAGATCTGCGTATCTGGTGGTATAACGAGGAGAGAGCATTTCTCGCTTCATCTGCCACTGTTGCTGGATCCCCTGCCCGGCGAAATACAACGTCCCTCTGCCCTCTTTAGCATTCAGGAGATCCAGTACCTCCATCAATTTTTCACTGCCTGCACGCGGTGCGTTATCATCAAACAAATTGAGCTGGGCCACGCCCTGGCTGTAAAAATCACCCAGCATGACTCCCGCTTTCTGATAGCGATATCCAGTTTTCCATATGGCATCCAGGCTTCGTATCGCTGCAGCAATGATATCCCTGCTGTCCTGAGTTGGAGTAAGCAGCTTCACCGATGCACTGTTACTGTAAAACGGTTCATTCAGCGCAAATGGCGAGGTTTTAACGAAAACGGATATGAACCGGCAATATTGATGTTCGCTACGCAGTTTTTCCGCAGCTCGCGACGCATAGCTGCAGATAGCCTGACGCATAGCCTCATATCCGGTGATCCATTCACCAAACGACCGGGAACAGACTATTTCCTGTTTAGCCGGTGCAAATTCTTCCAGCGCCAGACAAGGTTCAGCACGCAATTCACGTACCGTTCTTTCGAGTACGACAGTGAAATGCTTGCGAATAAAACGGATGTCGGTATCAGCCAGATCCAGAACCGTTTTAATCCCCATGCTGTCCAGTTTTTTGCTGATACGGCGCCCCACCCCCCAGACTTCATCGACAGGCAATGCAGCCATGAGTTTGCGCTGTCGCTCAAGATTCGATAAGTCCACAACACCGCCCGTCTGCCGCGGCCACTTTTTTGCCGCATGGTTAGCCAGCTTGGCCAACGTTTTGGTCTGGGCAATGCCGACCCCGACAGCGAGGTGAGTGCGCTGTTGTATCGTTGCACAGATTTCCCTGCCGAAGTCGGTCAGATCACGACAATTCCTTACGCCCGTCAGATCGCAGAACGCCTCATCTATACTGTACATCTCCACGCGGGGGGACAACTCTTCCAGTGTGGACATCACCCGGAGACTCATATCCGCGTAGAGTTCATAATTACTGCTAAAACACACTACTCCGCAGCGGCGAAACAAATCCTTTTGTTTGAAATATGGATCGCCCATTTTTACCCCAACGGCTTTTGCTTCAGGACTTCGGGCTATAACACAGCCATCGTTGTTTGACAGAACGACAACCGGCCTTCCCTTCAAATCTGGCCGGAATGCCGTCTCACACCTGGCATAAAACGCGTTCACATCAACCAGTGCAAACATGATTAGACAGTCGCTTTTACGATAAACGTCACCACACCAAAGACATCCAGCGTCTCCTCGCTACCCAGCAGAATGGGAGCGTAGGCGCTGTTCTCCGGTTTAAGCATAACTGTCGGGTGAAGTTGCAGACGTTTAACCGTGAATTCACCATCGATAGCAGCAATAACAATATCGCCATGAACTGCTTTTCTGGAACTGTCGACGACCAGCAAATCACCATTACTGATCCCTGCCCCAATCATGGAATCCCCGGAAGATTTTACAAAATACGTTGCGCTGGGGTGACGCACTAACAACTCATTCAGGTCAATACGCTTCTCAACATAGTCCTGAGCTGGCGAGGGGAATCCGCAGGGCACATGGTCACTGAATAGCGGGAAGCTTTTGATTTCGCGGAGTTCCGCAGGCTGGAAAAACAACATGATGATCTGCCTTCACAATAACTGTATTTATATACAGTAGTATTTTATGGAAAACAGATCAAGAAAGGGATGTCCATGCTGATTTTGCCTGCTGCAGGCTTAACGATATTGCGGTTCATCCTGTCGCATTTTTGCAATCAAGTTACCGAGTTTTTCCTGTTGATTACCATCATCATCGAAGTTATCTGCCGCTAACCATTTTTCGTAGGCGATGCGCAACGCAGGATACTCACCGTCAATGATTGAATACCAGGCGGTGTCACGGTTGCGCCCGCGGTACACAACGGCCTGGCGGAAAATGCCTTCAAATCGGAAGCCGAAGCGTTCTGCCGCCGCTCGGGACGGAGCATTGAGTGAGTCGCACTTCCATTCCAGCCGGCGATAACGGAGCTCCTCAAAAACATAGCGAAGCAGCAGCGCCATAACCTCCGTAGATATACGCGTACGCTTCATGCGCGGCGAATAGGTCACATAGCCGACCTCAATGACCCCGTTAGCGGGATCAATCCGCATAAGTGCAACCGTACCAGACGGCTTGCCGCTGGCCTTATCAATCACAGCGTAATGCAGCGGATCGCGCAACGTTTTGGCACTCAGCAGACTGGTGCGGTAGGATACTTCACTCTCGAAAGGTCCTGACGGCAGATAGGTCCAGTCGCGCTCATCCGGCGCTTCGCAGTATGCCTCATAAAGATCAGCTGCATGACGTTCAGCGCTGATGCGTTCAAGCCGACAATAGCGACCTTCCAGTGATTTTTCACCGGGAAGTTTCGCGCCACTCCAGCCAGAGAGTTCGGCGCCGACAGGCTGGTTAAAGCGATTCATTATATTAGTCATGGTGACGATCAGCTCCTTTGAGACGGGATCATTAACAGAGTCAGAGGATGAAATAATTGTGGTATCCTGAAAAGAGCCACGGTTTTAGTTTTTGATAGGTCCACGACATATGTTTGATATCACCGCCCCTCTGACGCCGGGGGCAATCTCCCCAGGCGGTGAACCGCTATCTCTGCAAAAACAGCTTACAGAGCGTATTCAGCAGGCGATTCTGAGTGGCCACCTGCCGGCGGGCTCGAGCCTGATATCATCCCGAACGCTGGCAAAAGAGCTCGGTGTATCGCGAAATACCGTTGTGAACGTTTATGAACACCTGGCAGCAGAAGGGTATATTCTGGCCGATCGCCAGGGCACTCGTGTGGCATCCCTGTCAGGCGCCGACCGCAAAAACGTCTCCCCGGTATCGCCGGACACGCCCGCAGTCCGTCTGGCTGATCGCCTCAGACCGATTCTGGAAACCCCGTTACAACCGGTACACGATGCACTGTTATCTCCCGGCATGCCCGCAATCAGGGAATTTCCGCTGGCTGCCTGGCGACGCTCCCTTGACCGGGCGGTCAGACAGTTGCAATCCCACTCGCTGGGCTATAGCGAACCGGCAGGCGAACGCACTCTACGAGAAGCGATAGCAACGCATCTGTATGTTGCGCGCGGAGTGCGTTGCGATGTTTCCCAGATAATCGTGACTGAGGGAGCAAAACAGGCGCTGGAGCTTTGCGTAACGCTGCTGACAGATCCTGGCGATACAGTCTGGATGGAAGACCCCGGCTATCGTGGGGCAAAGGCAGCATTCTCTGCTGGTAATTTGCATACGGTATTGATGGCGGTGGACGAAGAAGGTATACGCGTACCAAAGGATGCATGGACGACCCATACACCAAGGCTAATTTATACCTCCCCTGCCCATCAATATCCCACCGGGGCGGTGATGTCCGTCGCCAGACGACTGGCGCTGATTTCAAAAGCCAGCCGCACCGGAGCATGGTTGATAGAAGACGACTACGATGGCGACTTCAGGCACTCTGGCGGACCGATAGCCAGCATGCAGGGACTCGTATCACATACGCCTGTACTCTACATCGGCTCGTTCAGTAAGACGATGTTTCCCTCCTTAAAGCTGGGATTCCTTGTACTTCCTGCGCGCGTAATGGCACAGGCAAAAACGGTATTGAATGAAATTCTCCGAAATGGCCAACAATTGCAGCAGATGGCTATGGCTGATTTCATGAAAAGTGGAGAGTTTGGCCGACATCTGGGGCGGATGCGACGACTCTACCGCGAGCGCCAGCGTATTTTACGCGAGGCGCTGATAGCCGACTTTTCACCAGATCAGATTCTCGGGGGTAAATCAGGAATGCACCTGACGCTGAAGCTGGCAGCGGGAGATGATGACAAAAGGATCGCTGAATTAGCCCACCAGCATGGTCTGGGCGTTCAGGCTTTGTCATCATTCTGTACGAGGCCCGGCGCGGTTTCTGGTCTTGTGATTGGCTACGGAAATACCTCCAGTAACGATATTCCGGCGGCGATCGGCATGCTTACAGACCTGATTAAACAAGGGCGGAACGTCAAAACATGCCGCAGTTAAGCGTGAGCGTACGTAACATCCAATTTAAACCTTATGATGCCTGAGTGTGACGCACAGGGAATGCGGGGAGTACCGCATTCTGTAGTACTCGTCCGGCATCAGAAGAGAAAGTTAGTGTCTCACCCACGATTTGCGTTTCAACAATTCTCCCGTCGTCCATCACCATCACCCGGTGGCAAAAACGTTCGACAAGGCGTAAATCATGGGTAATAAACAGGCAGGCAGTGCCAAACTGCTGTTGCAGTTTTTTGAGCAAGCGAATTACGCCAGCTTGCAGCACCAGATCAAGGTTAGACACCGCTTCGTCCAGAATTAATAGCTTAGGCTCAACGCTCAATGCCCGTGCGAGACAGACACGCTGTAGCTGACCACCGCTGAGCTGTGGCGGACGTTTGTCGAGTATGCTGTCGTCCAGATCAACCGCTTTAAGCATTTCGTTTGCACGCGCGAGTTGTTCTGTTTTACTAAGTGATAGCAGGTGGCGCATGGGTTCACGTAAAATATCACGTACGGTTTTACGTGGGTTAACGGCACTAATGGAGTCCTGAAATACCATCTGAATATCCCGGCGAAATGCTTTTTGCTTTGTCCGATTCAACCGGGTGAGTGGCTCTCCCCGCCAACTGACGCAACCCTGAGTCGGAGATTCTAAACCAACAAGCAAACGTGCCAGTGTGCTTTTGCCACAACCACTGCGCCCCAGCAAAGCAACCGTTTCACCGCTTTTAAGTGTTAATGAAACATCCTTTAATACAGACTGATGCTGGTGTCTGCCGCTCAAATTCGCATGGGCATACTGATGTGAAATACCCGTGACCGTCAGTAGTGTCATAAGACTAACTCCATGCCGTACAAAGCAAGATGTGCAGAAACCAGATTACGCGTGACGGTATGTTGAGGCGTCCGAAACAGAGTTTGAACGTCGCCGTACTCAACGATATTGCCATGATCCATTACCGCCACCTCGTCGGCCAGTCGCGCCACTACGCCCATATCATGGGTCACCAGCAGCATCCCTGGCGCACGAGTTTGCATAATGCTGTCCAGCAAATCGAGAATGCGCGCTTGCGCGACCACGTCCAGATCGGTTGTCGGTTCATCTGCCACAATAAACGGCGCATCACACAGCACCGCCATTGCAATCATCATGCGTTGCAACATACCACCACTCATTTCAAAGGGATAAAGAGTGAGAACACGAGCGGCATCCTCTAACCCCACGGCCTCCAGAGTCGTGATAAGCGTGGCATCATCTGCAGGTTTCCCAAGCACGATGCAGGTTTCCCGCGCATGTGCAGCCATGGTTCGCAGCGGATTAAATGCGCTGCGTGGGTTCTGCATAATTGTCGCAACTTTTACACCACGCAGATCGCCAGGGGAAACCGGTTTACCATCTGCAAGAACGGCTCCCGCAGTTTGATGGACACCCGACGGAAGAATGCCGAGCGCGGCGGCACAGGTTAGCGATTTTCCGCTTCCACTTCCCCCTACCAGTGCCAGTACACGTCCGCGTTTAAGCGACAGTGACACGCCGTTGACCAGCGGTTTCTCTGCATGCAGAACAAGATTTTGCAGCTCAATTTGTTGTGGCATCAGTGGGCATGCTCCGTGACGAGATGGGGATCCAGATGATCACGCAGTGCATCCCCCACCAGATTGAAGGCCATTACGCTGATAAACAGCGCCAACCCTGGCCAGAACATTTGTAGCGGCTGAGTCCAGATATACTGGCGAGCGTCGTTGATCATGACACCCCATTCGGCAGTTGGCGCGGTCACACCGAGGCCAAGAAATGACATTCCCGCCACGTGCAGCATCATATGACCAATATCCAGAGTTGCCAGGACGAGCAATGAGGGGATCACCGCTCCGGCCAGATGGTCGATAAATATTCTGACATTACCGGCGCCGGAAAGTCGGGAAGCGAGCACAAATTCACGTTGGCGTAAGGAGATAACCAGGCTACGTACCATTCGTGCATACCATGCCCAATGCGACAGAGCGATAGCTATAATGACATTGGTCAGTCCTGTACCCAGCACACCGACGAGGAAAAAAGAGAGGATTGAAGTCGGAAAAGTCATAAACATATCCGCGACACGCATTGTGGCCTGATCGACACGGCCGCCAATCAATCCTGCGCTTCCTCCGACGATCAGCCCCAATGTCAGTACCAGAATTAAACAGGCCATGACCGAACCGAGCGACACCCGGGTTGCTGCCAGCAAGCGGGAGAAGATATCGCGCCCCAGATGATCAGTCCCCAGCCAATGCTGGCTATCGGGGGCTAACAGACGCGATGGTAAATCAATTGACTGCGGATCATAGGGTAACCACCACTGGCTGGTAAGCGCAATCACAGCCAGCAAAACAATAACGATCAGTGCCAGACGTACCGACCAGCGTGAAGAGAGGTAAAAGTTCAAGAATGCGCTCCTTCATGACGGCGAATACGTGGATCTACTGCGGCATTCAGTAAATCAACCACCAGATTACAAACAACAAATACCACCACCATAATTAGCGTAAAGCATTGGATCACCGGATAATCACGGTTGAAAATTGCCGATACGGCATAACGTCCAACGCCTGGCCAGGCAAAGATATTCTCAATAATCATCGTTCCACCAATCAATTCGCCAATGTGCATTCCCACAGCGGTGATCATCGGTAACGAGGCATTACGCAGAATATGACGGCGTTCGATTTGCTTCTCGTTCAGGCCGCGCAGACGCGCCCAGGTAACATGACGCTGCCCGGCAACCTCTAGCATGCTTGCACGCAGCAAGCGGGCATTAATCGCCAGCGACATAAAAGCAATCGACACAGCAGGAAGAATGATGTACTGCCAGCCGCCGTAGCCCAGCGCGGGCAGCCACTTCAAATAAACCGAGAAGAACATGACCAGCAGAAAAGCGAGCCAGAAGTTGGGCATTGATACACCAAGAAAGGCGATTATCCGCACAACAAAATCTGGCAGGCGGTCGCGATGACGAGCAGCCCAAATTCCCAACGGTACAGAAGTTAGCAGGATCAGTACCAGTGCAGCGCCCGCCAGCTGTAAAGTGGCAGGCAGAAAGTGCATCACATCATCCAGCACCGGGCGCTGAGTAGCAAAAGAGATACCAAAATCCAGATGCACGGCCTTCCACAGCCAGCGACCGTACTGCACAATGAGTGGTTGATCCAACCCAAGCATGACTCGTGTGGAAGCCACCATATCAGGCGTTGGGGGCAGGTTAGATAAACGTAAGTAATCAAGTGCCGGGTCGCCGGTTCCCAAACGCAACATTAAAAAGATAACCACTGACGCGGCGAAAATCATCGGAATCAGCAGCAGAATTCGCCGTATAGCATAACGCAGCATCAGTGTTTCACCGGTTTTATCTGTTCAAACGGGATTTCCGAGGCAATCGGTGCGTAAGGGATCTCCCCCAGGCCAGGTTTAGCGACCACCATCATCGACATATAACTGATTGGTAAGTAAACCGCTTCATTATGCAAACGGGTCAGAATGTCACGATACAGCTCCTGGCGCTGAGTTTTATCTGTGGAAATCAGCACGTCACCAATCTCTTTGTCGATTTGCGCTTTGTCGGGAAGACCAAGCTGGGCCTGGTAGTCAGCATGGGATGGTACACGCATTGAACTCATGAAAGCATGTGGATCATACGGCGCCCCCCAGGTGCGATTGAAAATCATACCAAAGCGACCATCGCGCTGACGGGCGTATATACTGCTCTCCTCTTCCCCGACCAGAGCAACATCCACACCAATCTGGCGCATATTTGCCTGCATAATCTCAGACATTGATTTGCTGAGCGCATCGGTACCGACATAGGCCAGTTCGATATGTAACGGTTGACCGGCTTTTTCTCGAATTGTTTTTCCGGCGGGCAGAGTCCAGCCAGCTTGTTCCAGCAAAGATTTTGCGTGCTGTGGATCGTATTCGCGCGGCTTCAAACCGATATTGGCGTAAGGGACGGATGGCGCAAACAGCGTATCTGCTACCTGCTGAGTACCGTACAACGCATTTTTTATCAGCGTTTTTTTATCAACTGCATAATTTAATGCTTCACGCACAGCCAGTTCATTAGTTGGTGCTTTTGCTGAGTTGAGCGCCAGCATCACGGTTTCAACAGGTGCTGAAAGCTGCGTTCTGTATTCAGGGTTCTGACTGAAGCGTGCGAAGGTATCAAGAGGCAGTAGCCCTTCATTTCCATATAACAGATCGATATTACCTGTTTCAAAAGCGACAGCCCGTGTGGTTGGATCCGGGATCACTTTGACAGTAACCTTTTGAATTTGAGGTTTTCCACCCCAGTAATGCTCATTGCGCACCAGCACATCATACTGGTTGAGTTTCGATTCTTTCAGCACCCAGGGCCCGGTGCCAACCGGCGCTTTAATTCCGTTCAGGGTTTCGTTATTTTTAAACTGAGAAGGTGCAATAAAACGGAAAGGTCGCGGCAGGGTCAACTCTTGCAGGAAAGGATAGTACGCATCCTTCAGTGTGATTTGCAGTTCATTTTTACTTAACGCTTTAACATCCGTGATTTGATTGGTTAACTCCAGCCAGGCATGCCGTTTACGGTTATCCAGTACTGCGCGGAAGTTTTCCACTGCGGCCTGAGCATCAAATTCTTCACCGTTAGAGAATTTAACATCATCACGTAAGTTGAAAGTCCAGGTTTTACCGTCTTCCGAGTGACTCCAGCTTTTTGCCAGCCACGGAATTACCGAACCATCCGCCTGATATTTCACCAACGGCTCATAAACCATGCTCTGAGCAAACATCTGGTTAGGTGTATAAAGATGTGGGTTTAACGGCCCCACATTCACCGGCCATGCAGTGGTGATTTCATCGGAGGCTGCTGCCTGTGCAAAAAAAGGCGCGCATGCCAGCAGCGCTATGAGTGTGCGGTTTAGTCTGGACAAGATGGTGCCCCCGAAGACGATAGATGTAAGTTAAAAAAGTATGATGATTTTAGTAATTCATCATACTTTTTAATTGTTCAGGATCAATGCCAGGATAAATAAGCTTTTCGTTATCAATAAATTTTGTTGGGAAGTAGCAGGAAATTCGCGACTGGCTACGACAGCGACATGTGGGAAAGAATAGAGAAAACTGGTCGGTAAAAGGCCTTCATATCGCCTGGCTATCATCAAGATCACAAATCAGAACCAAATCGTCGTATGGGTTAAGTGAGAAGTCCGCAATCAATAATGCCCCTGCGAGATACCATCATCACGACTGAGAATGATTATCGTTATTGATTTTCCCTTCGATCTTGTTAGCATGCTGCTTGCGGATGGAACGTTGTTAACTACAGGAGCGGAGCCTTATGGAATCAGGGATGACACTCAAATACTATCTTAAAAATAGTGTGTGGAGCGTAATAGTAATTGGTGTATTTTTCTATTCCTGGATGAACAACCCCGAGAGTGAGTTGACATATCAGTTATTCCTCGCTGTGTTGATTAACTCGTTTTTATTCCCTTTTTCAAAGTATATTATTGAAAAAACCGCCCTTTTGTTTTCAAAAAAAGAATTCTGGCAACGAGACTTCTTCACTAGCTCCACAGGTGGCAGTTTAGTCGTTATTTTTGAATTTTTCTGTTTTATCCTGACAATTCCAGTTTGCATATTATTTTTAGCTGTGAAATCTGTTAAAACCCTTTCAAAATTATGAGATTTTAATGCTTAAATGTCTCGGTCTCTTAATCAAATGGGGAGCCGGTCATAAAAGGCTCACCGGCTAAAGCGGTGAGCTCGTTTGGTTATTAACGTATCACACTAACATTTTCCAGTTTCACTGGATTTTCAGGTTTATCTCCCAATTGCTGAGTAACCGGCACGAAGACGTTGAGATCTTGCAGCCAGGCAAGTTTGTCACGACTTCCCGGTTGCCCTTCATTAGTTGCATGACACTCCACTAATAGATATTTCCCACTAAACTCAGGTGCAATGCTATGTGCATCTCCCTCTTCCGTTACGTCGCAACGTAGCGCTGATGCAGTGACTTTCTTATTGGAGTCAATACTGTCCCATTGAGCCTGATATTGTTGACCAGCCACTAACGGGAAACGCAGGTCCGTCTGCAATGTGTTAAGCAATGTAGTGCTACTACTAATAGACATGGTGAACTTCAGCTGTAGCTGATTACCCAGAGTTAAACGTTGCACCGTCCAGATACCATAATCTTCCAGCTTGCGTATATATCCATCCGGTTGTGCATCCAGTTGTACTTTGGTCTTGCCAAGCGCACTAACTTCGGTATAACGAATCTGTTTAAAGCGAGGAATCGCCCATGGTTTGATCAATGACTGAGTCTGGTGTTCAATAGCAGCAGACAGAGGGAATTTATTCAGCCACTGCGGATTATTATTACTCAGTTCGGGCATTGATGGCCCCATCAATGTTGAGGCTTGCTTGTTAGCGGCGGGTATAAAATGCCCTTCGGCTTTGAATGATTTCCCCGCGGGTAACTGGCAGAGTTGCTCAAAGCGTTGTGCCTTTTGCGTGTTAATTTTGAAGTCACTCTTACGACGGACAATATCAGCAGTGATAAGTGAGTCCGTAACGCGCCCCTCACTGTCGAAGTTCATTAACGCTACAGCATCTCCTTGATGCGTTTTACAATTATATAAGTAATGCTCAATCTTTAATTCCAACGGTGCATCATAAGGCGGTTCCCAGATGATATCAGCAAAGTCATACCCCATACGTACCGACAAAATATCACCAATGCGCTGGATGTTATTAACATCGACAAGTTCGGTAATGCCGACTGTATCCGTGGGAGATAATCTTTCCCAGATTGCATCTTTTATCGGTAGCTGGCAAACCGCGCGTATATCCTCTTCCGTCATTTGCTTATCATCTTGAGCAGGAGCATAACGGAGGTAACTGTTGCCGTAATAGCGAGCTTTGGTAAATCCCTCCTCATTCAATAAATCCTTGTAGAGAAGCTGTGCCTTACCCTGTTTACAATCAACGGAACGCCATTGCTGAGCCGTTTTTCCGTTATTGAAGTTTAGCGACACCATATAATTCACACGATCGTGAATTCTGGTTACAGACAAGGGGTTAACACCACCACCTATCAATGCAGGTTTATCAGTAGCCTGAACGAGAGAAAACGGCAACAGCGCCAGAAAACAAAGTGGACGCACTAAAGGTCGAATACAATACATATATGTTCCTTCATATATTGATTAAGAAATAAAGGTATCGGCATCAAGGGATAAATTATTAGTCTGACGCATCCTATCACTAAACTCGCGTGAGGATAGTGACGGACGCTCCTGGCACTTATCAGCCCTGGTGAGGTAGCGCACCGTTATGGAGGTATCGGCAGTGGAGGTGCAAATCCTTTCATGCGGACAATAATCTCCTTTAAGAACCCACATCTACGAAACCGGAGAAACGCTTAAACAGGAAAACGCCCCACTTACCGCTAAAGATAATGACTTCCTGCAGACAAAGGATGTTGCTGGCCATCATCACAGGGCAGCGGTTGGCCGATCTTTGTAATATGAAATGTTCAGATATCCGAGATAATCACCTCTTCGTTGAACAAAGCAAACAGGTGCAAAAATCACGACACCTTTAAAGTGACACTGTAACAAGTCCAACATTTCTCTTGAGGATGTGATCGCTCAGTGCCGGGACAGGATACTTAGCCCGTATTTACTCTACCACCAGAGCCCTTGTTCTTTCCATGAGCAACGTTCTTTGGCTGAAAGGATATCCAGTGAGCAAGGGATCGACATACAAATTTTGTTAGGTCATCGCAGTAAAGCAATACGTGAACATTACAACGATACACGTGGGAAAGAGTGGGTAAAACTGGCCGATAAACGACCAGTTTTACAGAGGAGTTTTGCAGAAGAGCTTAAAAACGATAACCCGCAGAGAACATAAATACCCACGGATCGAGGCGCACACTGTCATGCTGCTGAGCACCAGCCAGTTTATAGCTCGCGGTGGTATCGATATCCATGTACCACACAGACATGTTAATCAACCAGTCACGATCGATCAGATAATCCATACCCACCTGCCCCGCTGCGCCCCAGGAGTCTTTCAGGCTCAGGTCCGATAATCCGGTTTCTTTGCCGTTATTATTAAATCCTTCGTCGAAGAAAGTGGTGTAGTTAACACCGACACCAACATAAGGACGCAGTTTGCTGCTGGAGTCACCAAAGTACCACTGCGCCATTAACGTCGGCGGTAAGTGATGAACGGTTGCAATATCTCCCGTTGTTGCCGTTCCGATTTTATGACGGAACGGCGTCGCTGCCAGCAATTCAACACCAATATTGTCAGTTGCCATATAGGTGAATGTCAGTCCCAACTGAGTGTTATTGCTGACATCAAAGCCGCCTAAGCTTCCCAGCGTACCACCCGCGCCTTCCGTTGGTCTTACTGTTGCAGAACCTGCACGAATAAAGAACTCCCCGGCTTCATGCGCAAATGCGTTTCCAGAGAGAAGAGTTGTTAAAGCCAATGCTGCAACTGTTAATTTTTTCATGTCCGCTCCATCGTTATGGTTATAAAAGCGGAGTGAATATACCTACAATGGAGTAATAAATGATCTAACACAGATCACATTGAGGCCAGTAATTTAACATTTATTGATCCAGATTAAGTTAGAACTTGCATTCAAAATCCAGGTTAAATTAATTCAGATCAATTTTGATATATTTTCGCCACGCAAGTATTTTCGCCCGTGTACTGTACAGAGAACACACAACGTTGTTGCAGGGTGCTGAAGTCATAGCCAAAAATTACCGGAGCTTTACAAAGATATGCTTTTCAATACATCTTGCGATGCTGCCACTGTAGAGTTATCCAGGGTACAATTGCCCGCAAATGAACACCTGCAAAACTCAAGGAGAGTGCATGTCTATCACGGCGAAATCCGTTTACCGTGACACGGGAAACTTTTTCCGTAATCAATTTATTACCATCTTGCTGGTATCGTTATTGTGCGCGTTTATCACAGTGGTGTTAGGGCATGCCTTTTCTCCCAGCGACGCACAGATTGCGCAACTCAGCGAAGGAGATCAGTTAACCAGCAGCGTGGGTCTGTTTGATCTGGTGCAAAACATGACGCCAGAACAACAGCAAATCCTGTTACGCGCGTCTGCAGCATCGACATTTTCTGGACTTATTGGTAATGCCATCCTCGCGGGCGGCGTCATTCTGATGATTCAGTTGATTTCAGCAGGCCATCGGGTCAGCGCATTACGCGCCATTGGTGCCAGTGCACCGGTATTGCCCAAGCTGTTTATTCTGATTTTTCTGACTACCTTGCTGGTGCAAGTCGGTATTATGCTGGTTGTCGTCCCCGGCATTCTGCTGGCTATTCTGCTTGCCCTCGCGCCAGTGATGATGGTTCAGGATAAAATGGGTGTCTTTGCGGCCATGCGCAACAGTATGCGTCTGGCATGGTCTAATATGCGACTGGTAGCGCCTGCAGTAATCGGTTGGCTGTTGGCAAAAACGCTGCTGTTGCTGTTTGCGCCAAGTTTTGCAGTACTAACGCCGAACGTTGGCGCGGTGCTGGCGAATACGCTGAGCAATATGATTTCTGCCGTGCTGCTGATCTATTTGTTCCGCCTGTATATGCTGATTCGCCAGTAAACCCTGAACGCATCCGGCCTTCCTGGCCGGTGCTTTTTTGATTACGGAATTGAAGAATGAAGCAGTTTCTTGATTTTTTACCGCTGGTTGTCTTTTTCGCTTTTTATAAGCTCTACGACATCTATGCGGCGACTACAGCGCTCATTGTCGCTACCGCAGTGGTTTTGATTTACAGTTGGGTCCGCTATCGCAAGGTCGAGAAGATGGCGTTAATCACTTTTGTTCTGGTTGCCGTATTTGGCGGCCTGACCATTTTCTTCCACAACGATGAATTCATTAAATGGAAGGTAACTGTGATTTATGGTCTGTTTGCTGGCGCGCTGTTGTTTAGCCAGTGGGTGATGAAAAAACCGCTGATTCAGCGCATGTTAGGCAAAGAGTTGACGCTGCCACAGCCGGTATGGTCAAAGCTTAACTTAGCCTGGGCCGTCTTTTTCATCCTGTGCGGCCTTGCAAATATCTACATCGCATTTTGGCTACCACAAAACATTTGGGTCAATTTCAAAGTATTTGGTTTGACCGCGCTAACGCTGTTCTTCACGCTGCTGAGCGGAGTTTATATTTACCGCCACCTGCCGCAGGAAGACAAATCGTAATATCTTTCGCCAGATCTGCGGATCTGGCGAATTTTCATCCGGAAGCATTCCTCATTGCCATATCCCCTCTTTTCCACTGCTCTGCACACCGCATCAGCTCTGTTCTCAGCCCGCAAATCATAGTAGCATCGCGCCTGTAATCTTTCTCTACAGTCGGTTCTACAATGACAACAACGAATAACACCCCTCAGGGTGAACTGGTTTTACGCACTCTGGCCATGCCTGCTGATACAAATGCTAACGGCGATATTTTTGGCGGCTGGCTGATGTCACAGATGGATATTGGTGGCGCTATTCAGGCCAAAGAGATCGCACATGGCCGTGTGGTGACGGTGCGAGTTGAAGGAATGAGTTTTTTGCGCCCGGTTGCCGTGGGTGATGTAGTCTGCTGCTATGCACGTTGCGTGAAACGCGGCACTACTTCAATCAGCATTAATATTGAAGTCTGGGTAAAGAAAGTGGCGTCAGAGCCTATCGGTCAGCGCTATAAGGCTACTGAAGCCCTGTTTATCTACGTCGCGGTTGATAAAGACGGCAAGCCTCGTCCGATACCGGTTCAGGCGTAATACAAAAAAGCCTCCAATGGAGGCTTTTTTGTTTGTTTTTCTTACTCTATTTGTGTGGTGCCATTCATTCGGAAGACAATGTTCACCACCAGGCCAGATCCAGGTTTTCCTGCCTCATAGCGCCATCTGCGCATCGCATTCTTCACTTCACGCTCAAACATATTGGCAGGCTGTGCGGAAAGTACTTCCACATTCTCCACCCGACCATCTGATGTGACGTCAAATTTAACTTTTACGCGGCCTTCAATACGCAGGGCCTGCGCACGCGGCGGATACTGCGGTTGATTACGGCTCAACGCACGCGGACCAGCGGGTACGCTCACTGCAGGTTTACTGGTTGCCGACGCGGTACTGGTAGTCGGACGAGCAGGCGCGGTATTTTCAAACAGCGAAGCCGTACGTGGTTCAGCCGGTTTAACGTCACGCTTCGGCTGTTCTTGTACCTTTTTCACCGGTTTTGGTTTCGGTTTTGGTTTAGGCTTCGGTTTCTCAATCACTACCGGCGCCTCTTTCGGTGGCTCCGGGATTGGCTCAGGTTCCGGTTCAGGCTCCACGACAGGTTCCGGCGGCGGCTGAACTACCTGAGGTGGTTCGAGATCGGCGGGCGCAACCATTGTGATGGAGATTGGCTGCGCAGGCGCAGGCAGTTCAATAACCTGATGTACCGAGGTATACAGCAGACCTGCCACTACAGCACCGTGAATGCCGACGGAAAGTAACGTCGGCCAGGGAAAGCGACGAGGTAAATCAAGGGTCATTGAAGTCATAATCGTTTCAGTTAAAAAACCAGGCCCTGATTTTAAATGCAAATAGCAATCATATTCAATAAGGCCAGTGAAGTAAGCGGCATTTAAAACGCAATTTCATGTAAATAAACCATCATTATAATGTGGTCTTAACAAATCGGTTATCTTTACGTTGCAGTTACCAGACCTTTCCAATAACGTAATTAACGACTTTTACCGATTAAGGAGCTCTTCCCGTGCTGTACGTTATTTATGCTCAAGATATCGCCGACTCTCTCGAAAAACGTCTTTCCGTGCGTCCAGCTCATCTGGCTCGTCTACAGCTTCTCCATGACGAAGGTCGTCTTCTGACCGCAGGCCCAATGCCGGCAGTTGACAGCAACGATCCGGGAGCTGCGGGATTTACGGGTTCAACAGTGATTGCCGAATTTGAATCTTTAGAAGCAGCACAAGCGTGGGCTGAAGCGGACCCGTACGTGGCAGCAGGGGTCTATGCACAGGTTTCAGTGAAGCCGTACAAAAAAGTATTTTGATTTAGAAAGAAAGCGATAGAAATACATTGGGCACCACTGGGGTGCCCTTTTTCGATCAGATTCCGTGGATCGCAAACAGTAACGAGTTACGTTGATGGTTGAGAATACACTTTCTGATGGTATGGATACGCATATTACGACGCGATTGTCCTTCAAGCCAACGCGCTTTACGGCGGCTGGCCTGACGCTGCATCCGCCAGCGCCCCACTTCCGTTCTACTACGCTTCATGTTAACTACTCTTCCAGTCACAGAGTGGGCATTATACCGCCAGACCGAACGCAGACCAGTGGTTTTCCCGTGTTTTTATTTGCCAGATGAATCTTGATGCGTAAACTCTTAACAATACGCTTTCAAAAGGATTTTTAAATTTATGACAACCTTCTACACGGTGGTGAGTTGGCTGGTCATTCTGGGATACTGGGTACTCATTGCTGGCGTAACATTACGCATTCTGATGAAGCGACGCGCAGTACCCTCAGCAATGGCCTGGCTTTTGATCATCTATATTCTGCCATTAGTAGGGATCATTGCTTATTTGTCCTTTGGTGAACTCCACCTCGGTAAGCGCCGCGCCGAACGGGCCAGGGCGATGTGGCCTTCAACGGCCAAGTGGCTGAACGATCTCAAAGCTTGTAAGCATATTTTTGCTCAGGAGAACAGCAGCGTCGCCGCATCTTTATTTAAGCTGTGCGAACGACGTCAGGGAATTGCAGGTGTTAAGGGGAATCAGCTTCAGCTTCTCACCAGTTCTGACGACGTTATGCAGGCGCTTATCCGCGACATACAACTGGCACGGCATAATATTGAGATGGTGTTTTACATCTGGCAACCTGGCGGTATGGCCGATCAGGTCGCTGAATCATTAATGGCGGCAGCACGTCGGGGGATCCACTGTCGTTTGATGCTGGATTCCGCAGGCAGCGTGGCCTTCTTCCGTAGCCCGTGGGCCGCCATGATGCGTAACGCCGGCATCGAAGTTGTCGAGGCGCTGAAAGTTAACCTAATGCGTGTCTTTTTGCGCCGCATGGACCTGCGCCAGCACCGTAAAATGGTCATGATCGATAATTACATCGCTTATACCGGCAGCATGAACATGGTGGATCCACGTTTCTTTAAACAGGATTCAGGTGTCGGCCAATGGGTTGATCTGATGGCGAGGATGGAAGGCCCGGTAGCGACAGCCATGGGGATCGTCTACTCCTGTGACTGGGAAATTGAGACCGGTAAGCGCATTTTACCGCCGCCACCTGATGTCAATATTATGCCTTTTGAGCAGGCCAGCGGGCACACAATTCACACCATTGCGTCAGGTCCGGGTTTTCCTGAAGATTTAATTCATCAGGCTTTATTGACCGCTGCGTATTCCGCACGCGAATATTTAATTATGACCACGCCCTACTTCGTCCCCAGCGACGATCTGTTGCACGCCATCTGTACGGCGGCACAGCGTGGAGTCGATGTCAGTATTATTCTTCCCCGCAAGAATGACTCAATGTTGGTGGGTTGGGCAAGCCGGGCTTTTTTCACCGAGCTGCTGGCTGCTGGCGTCAAAATTTACCAGTTTGAAGGCGGCCTGTTACACACCAAGAGCGTGCTGGTCGATGGCGAGTTGAGTCTGGTCGGTACTGTGAACCTGGATATGCGTAGTCTGTGGCTGAACTTTGAAATCACGTTAGTGATTGACGATGCCGGGTTTGGTGCCGATCTTGCAGCGGTACAGGACGATTACATCTCCCGTTCCCGCCTGCTTGATGCGCGTTTATGGGTAAAACGACCACTCTGGCAGCGGATCACCGAGCGACTGTTTTACTTCTTTAGCCCGTTGCTGTAAAACGTGCCCAAGAGACGGTAAACAGGTAGTCATTATGGATATGGATTTGAACAATCGCCTGACTGAAGATGAAACGCTTGAGCAGGCTTATGATATTTTTCTCGAACTGGCAGCAGACAACCTCGATCCTGCTGACATCATTCTGTTCAATTTGCAATTTGAAGAGCGTGGCGGCGCAGAATTATTTGACCCGGCGGAAGACTGGCAGGAGCACGTCGATTTTGACCTGAATCCTGACTTTTTTGCCGAAGTAGTGATCGGTCTGGCCGATACCGAAGATGGTGAGATTAACGATATTTTCGCGCGCGTTCTGTTATGCCGCGAAAAAGATCACAAACTCTGCCACATTCTCTGGCGCGAATAATCAAACAAAAAAGCTGCTCTCGCAGCTTTTTTTATTTAATCAGGCAGTTTACTTCCACAGCGATTACAAAATTGTGCACTGTGTTCGTGCTGGCTCTGCTGGCACTGAGAGCATTTACGTTGATTCTGGCGATGTTGAAACGCACTGCTCATATGCGTCGTAATCAACCCCGTCGGTATCGCAATCACCGAATAACCAATCAAAATAAGCACCGACGCTACCATGCGACCTAATGGCGTATGTGGAGTGATGTCGCCATACCCCACCGTCGTTACCGTCACTATTGCCCAGTAGACCGACGCATTCAGCGTAGTAAAGCCATATTTTGGCCCTTCAATAAGGTACATCAACGCGCCGAAAATAATCATCAGAATGGCAATAAATGAATAGAACAGGATCAGCTGATGACGCGCACTTTTGATGGCACTCCAGAATACGCGCAATGATGGCATAAAGCGCAGGAGTTTGAGGATACGCAGCACACGAATGGCACGCATCGCTCGCCAGGCAAAAACATAATTAAGACTGATTTCAGGCCATAGCCACATCACATACAGCGGTAATATGGTGGCCAGATCAATAATTCCCCAAAAGCTAAACACGTATTTAGCTGGATTAGCCCAGCAGCACAATCGAAGCAGGTATTCGATTGTGAAAACCAGGGTAATAAATATCTCCAGCCAAACGAAAGAACGCCATTCATCAAAAGTTAAATGGTATTGCGTCCCAACGCCTGACTCAACGAAGATAACAATGACGCTGAGCAACGCAAACAGCGCACACATGCCTTCAAAACGACGGCCTGAACGCGTGTTTAAATCGAATAATTTACGATAGAGCGCACGCCGGACAGAAGACACTAAGCCAGACACATTCACCTCACCTGAAAGAAGGGCTGACTTTTGTCAGCCCTCTCGATTATAGCGGGTCTACTTTCAGGCAGGAAACCGCATGGCGGAAACTCCCCTCAAGAACCGGCCGCGTTTTCGCACATTCAGGTCCGGCAATCGGGCAGCGCGTGCGGAACACGCAACCTGACGGAGGATTAATCGGTGACGGCAGTTCGCCTTCCAGCAACTGGATAGTCTTGTTCCTTTCCAGATCAGGGTCGGGAATTGGCACCGCCGACATCAGGGCTTTGGTGTAAGGATGCAGCGGATTATGGTACACCTCATCATAAGTGCCTAATTCCACCGCATGCCCCAGATACATCACCAGCACGCGATCGGAAATGTGTTTAACCACTGCCAAATCGTGGGCAATAAAGATTAACGACAATCCCATTTCACGCTGTAGCTGTTGCAGCAGGTTTACCACCTGCGCCTGAATTGACACGTCCAACGCGGAAACCGGTTCATCGCAAATAATCAGCTTCGGCTCAAGGATAAGTGCACGAGCAATACCGATACGCTGGCATTGTCCGCCCGAAAACTCATGCGGGTAACGGTTAATCAGGTTTGGCAGCAAACCGACCTTCATCATCATAGCCTTCACGCGATCGCGAACTTCCTGACCAGGCAGACCAGGATGATAAGTTCGTAGCGGTTCGGCAATAATTTCGCCAATGGTCATACGCGGATTTAATGATGCCAGCGGATCCTGGAAAATCATCTGAATGTCGCTGCGTACTTCCCGCCACTCATCAGGCTTCATACCCAGCAGATCTTTACCCAGCCAGGCAACCTTGCCATCGGTGGCTTTCACCAGGCCGATAATCGCCCGCGCAAACGTCGATTTACCACAACCGGACTCACCCACTACGCCTAACGTTTCACCTTCATACAGTCGCAGGGTTACGCCATCAACTGCCTTCAGGGTTTTCGATGGCTGCCAAAACCACTGTTTACCGTCTTTGATATCGAAATGGACTTTGAGGTCGGCTATTTCGAGGAGCACTTTACGTTGTTCAGTAACCGCTGTCATACCAGTTCCTCCACCGGTTTAAAGCAGGCGCGCAGACGGCCCGGACTAAACTCTTCCAGTGGCGGAGCACTGCTACAAATTTCCATAGCATGCGGACAACGTGGCTGGAACGGACACCCTTTTGGCAAACGCAACAGGTTTGGTGGATTGCCCGGGATAGTCAGCATCTCTTCGCCTTCAGCATCCAGGCGCGGCACCGCATTGAGCAAGCCGATAGAATACGGATGAACGGGCTTATAAAAGACATCGCGCGCGCTGCCATATTCCATGGTACGCCCGGCATACATCACCAGAACCTTGTCGCAGATACCCGCGACCACACCCAGGTCGTGGGTGATCATAATGATCGCGGTATTGAATTCACTTTTAAGCTCATTCAGTAGCGTCATTATTTGTGCCTGAACCGTCACATCCAGCGCAGTAGTCGGCTCATCAGCTATCAGTAGCTTTGGCCGACAGAGCAGCGCCATGGCAATCATCACACGCTGGCGCATCCCGCCGGAGAATTCATGCGGATACATTTTCATGCGCTTGCGTGCTTCCGGCATTTTTACCGCATCCAGCATTCTGACGGATTCTTCAAAGGCTTCCGCTTTACTCATGCCTTTGTGTAGCATCAGAACTTCCATTAACTGCTCCCCGACCCGCATATACGGATTCAGAGAGGTCATCGGGTCCTGAAAGATCATCGAAATTTGCTCGGCACGCAGTTTGTTCAGCTCGCGTTCGGGTAAATTCAGAATTTCACGCCCGTTAAATGTTGCAGATCCACCAATGCGGCCATTCGCCGCCAGCAATCCCATCAGGGCAAACGCCGTTTGTGATTTCCCTGAACCAGACTCTCCCACAATGCCCAGCGTTTCACCGGCACGCAGCGTGAAGTTCAAATCGTTTACCGCAGTTACGTCACCATCAGGGGTTTCAAACGTCACGCGAAGGTCTTTAACGTCCAGCAGTGCGTTAGCCTGTTGTTGCGCGAGCGGCACGGTTGAGGTTTCAATTACGCTCATGGCAGCACTCCTTAACGGTCTTTCGGATCGAGGGCATCACGCAAGCCATCGCCAATAAAGTTGAAACAGAACAAAGTGACCACCAGGAAACCTGCCGGGAACAACAGCAGCCACGGAGAGACTTCCATCGAGTTAGCGCCATCGCTTAGTAGTGCGCCCCAACTGCTTAACGGTTCCTGAGTACCTAAGCCGAGAAAACTCAGGAAGGATTCAAACAGGATCATGCTTGGTACCAGTAGCGAAGCGTAAACCACCACCACACCCAACACGTTCGGCACAATGTGACGGATAACGATACGCACGGTAGACACCCCACCCACCTGCGCCGCTTCGATAAACTCCTTGCGCTTCAGACTCAGGGTTTGGCCACGCACGATACGTGCCATATCCAACCAGGATACCATCCCAATCGCCACAAAAATCAGCAGGATATTCTGTCCAAAGAAGGTGACCAACAAAATCACGAAGAACATAAACGGGAAGGAGTTGAGAATTTCCAGCAGACGCATCATTACAGAGTCAATTTTGCCGCCCAGATAACCCGACAGCGACCCGTACAATGTGCCCACAATCACCGCCACCAGCGCCGCAGCAATCCCAACCATCAGCGAGATACGCCCGCCAATCGCCACACGCACCAGCAGATCGCGTCCTGAGGAGTCAGTACCGAAATAGTGTCCGGACTCTGTATCCGGCGCGCTGGACATCATTCCCCAGTCGGTATCGAAGTAGGTAAACTGCGACAACATAGGCGCCAGCGTTACAAAGAGCGCAATGATGACCAGCACTATCAGGCTTGCCACCGCCGCGCGGTTATGCATAAAGCGTCGACGAGCATCCTGCCAAAGGCTGCGACCTTCGACCTCCAGCTTTTCACTGAAATTCTCCAGTGTCTCGCTGTTTTTCTTACTTAACATCATAGCGAGCTCCAGTATCAGTAACGAATTTTCGGGTCGATAACGGCATACAGCACATCGACAATCGCATTAAACACGATGGTCAGCGCCCCCACCAGGATGGTCAGACTCAATACCAGCGAGTAATCGCGGTTCAGCGCGCCATTCACGAACAACTGTCCAATACCTGGTAAGCCATAAATAGTTTCAATAACCATTGAACCGGTAATAATACCGACGAATGCCGGGCCCATATAGGACAGTACAGGCAACAGCGCGGGTTTTAATGCGTGGCGGAAAATAATGCGTCGCATCGGCAGCCCTTTGGCTCGCGCAGTACGAATAAAGTTAGAGTGCAACACTTCAATCATCGAGCCGCGAGTAATACGGGCGATACTGGCGATATAAGCGAGTGATAACGCCACCATCGGCAGGATCATGAATTTCAGCGCCCCACCGTTCCAGCCTCCGCCGGGTAACCATTTCAGCGTTATCGCAAATATCATGACTAATAAGGGAGCAACAACGAAACTGGGGATCACCACCCCGGTCATCGCTACCCCCATTACCGTGTAATCCCAGCGGGTATTTTGCTTCAATGCGGCAATCACACCAGCACTCACCCCGATAACAACCGCGAGAATAAAGGCGGCAGCACCCAACTTCGCAGAAACCGGAAAGCTTGAAGCGACCAGGTCATTAACCGTGTAGTCTTTATATTTAAATGAGGGTCCAAAATCACCATGCGCCAGTTGCTTCAGGTAGCTGAAGTACTGTGTCGAGATCGGGTCATTAAGATGGTATTTAGCTTCAATATTCGCCAGAACTTCTGGCGGCAGCGCGCGCTCCCCGGTGAAAGGACTTCCCGGTGCAAGGCGCATCATAAAGAATGAAATCGTAATAAGAATAAACAGCGTCGGAATCGCTTCCAGACAGCGGCGTAATATAAATTTCAACATTGCCCGTACCTTCTGGCGTGTGCCTTTACACCTCTTTCACCCAAACGTCATGGCAAAGAGGTGTTTATAGTTCAATGAAAAAAGACACTGTGGGGCAAAAAAAGATTGCCCCACGTCTTGCCATTAATGCTTGATAATATACAAGTCTTTAACGTGGATATTATCCATCGGGTCTTTACCGGAGTATCCGCCTACCCATGGTTTCACCAGGCGGGCGTTAACATAGTAATAAACCGGTACAATCGCAGAGTCGGCATCAAGCTGCTGTTCTGCTTTCGAATACAGCTCACTACGCTGCGCTTCATCCGTAGCTTTCAGAGTATCTGCAATCAGCTTGTCAAATGCAGGGCTCTTATAGTGGACGGTGTTGTTGGAGCTGTCAGACAGTACCATATTCAGGAAAGAGGTCGGCTCGTTGTAATCCGCACACCAGCCTGCACGCGAAACATCATAGTTGCCCTGATGACGCGTATCGAGGAAAGTCTTCCACTCCTGGTTTTCCAGCTTCACGTTTGCGCCCAGATTTTTCTTCCAGATAGATGCCGCAGCGATAGCCAGTTTCTTATGCAGATCAGAGGTGTTATACAGCAGATCGAAGGTCAGTGGTTTTTCAGCAGTGAAGCCTGCTTCAGCCAGCAGTTTTTTAGCTTCTTCGTTACGTTTTTCCTGTGACCATTTGAACCACTCTGGTTCAACCAGTTTCGCGCCATCGGTATATGGCGGTGTAAAGCTATAAGCCGGTAGATCGCCCTGGTTTTTTACTTTGTTGACGATAATGTCACGATCCAGCGCCAGCTTCAGTGCGGTACGAACACGAACATCGTTGAACGGTGCTTTCTGGTTATTAATTTCGTAATAGTAGGTACACAGATACGGATCAACGTGAACTTCGTTCGGGATCTCTTTTTTCAGCTTCTGGAATAACTCAATCGGCATGTTGTTATAGGTCATGTCGATTTCACCACTGCGATAGCGGTTAACGTCAGTGACTTCAGAGGAAATAGGCAGGTAGGTTACCTGGTTAATAACCGTTTTATCGTTGTCCCAGTAGTTGGTATTACGCTCAAGCACAATGCGTTCGTTAACTACCCAATCTTTCAGTTTGTATGAACCGTTAGAAACGATGTTAGCTGGCTGGGTCCATTTATCACCAAATTTTTCAACAACGGCTTTAGGGACTGGTGAAACGGAAGAGTGAACAAGCAGTTTATAAAAATAAGGAACTGGTTCACTAAGGGTCACTTCAAAGGTATGGTCATCAACCGCTTTTACACCGAGGTCTGTTACCGGCTTTTTACCGGCGATAATATCATCAATATTGACAATATGACCGTACTGCAAATAACTGGCATACGGTGATGCGGTATTCGGATTGGCCAGACGCTGCCAGCTATAGACGAAATCTTGTGCAGTAACAGGTGTTCCGTCAGACCATTTTGCGTCTTTACGCAGATGGAATGTCCAGACTTTAAAATCTTTATTTTCCCATTTCTCAGCCACGCCTGGTGATGGTTTGCCATCAACGTCACTGATTAATAAACCTTCGAATAAGTCACGGTTAATGTTGGATTCCGGTACACCTTCGATTTTATGTGGATCGAGTGACTGAACTTCCGAGCCATTATTACGCACCAGCGTCTGTTTTTCAGCAAGCTGAACACCAGCTGGCACAACTGCCGCCGTAGCAACATTCCCGGCTATTAGCGCAGTTAGGATCCCCGCAGCTACTAAACTTTTTTTTGTGATGTTAGACATTGTGTTTGTACTCCCTCATTATTATGGCTGGTTTTATAACCAGACTGTTAATCCTGTTAGGATTCCTGTACAGCACCGGAGATTTTCTGCCGTCAGGTGGTTTATTGTTTACTGCTCGCTATCACCGACTTTATTTATTCTGGCGATTCGTACGACCGCCTTGCGTCGATTATCTACGTACCTCCCCTGCCGGAAGCACGCTACTACTTTTGCTGTGAGAAACTAATTGAAAATTATTCTCATCAACGTGAAATCTTCTGCAAAATACCTGGCCGGAAAGTACCAAATGCGTTTCTTAACCGCCAATACATTTTACAGATTTGTTAACCAATTCTCTTTTATCGAAAATAAATCGCACTAAACAGAGTCTCAACAAAAGAGATGGCTTACAATAAAAACAAAAAAATCAACCAGATACGACGAATTCGCAGTAAACAACCCTGTCCGGTCTCTGCTTGACGTCAAAATGTACATAAAATTAACAATTGGTTATTAATTAGCACATTCATCTAAAATAGATGCTGAAATAACTAATAACATTTCGATAATCCTACAGCAAGCCCCAGAGTATGATGTTAATAAAATAACAATGACTCCGCAGCTCAACCGTAATGCCTTTAAAATAATTATCTTTAAAATCAATACATAATGTAAATATACGCAACCAGCAGCTTCGATCATTCCATTGCTGGTTTTCAACTTTAGTGAGAGGTTTTACTAATAATGAAAAGAAACGGAGCTGGAATCAGCTCCGTTTGCGGTAAACAAACTCGTCAGGCAAGCAAGCCAGGGAAGATGGATTTGATCCCGGTGACAATGAATTCGATACCCAATGCCATAAGCAATAACCCCATAATTCGCGTAATGACGTTGATACCTGTTTGCCCCAGCAGGCGAACCAGCCAGGGTGCCATGCGGAAAAGTCCCCAACAACACAAGGCAAACAACGCAATTGCTACAAAGAAACCGAACAGGTTTATTGCACTGTGATAACGAGTTCCCCAGACGATGGTTGAACTTATCGCCCCCGGCCCCGCCATCAACGGCAATGCCAGCGGGACAACACCGATACTTTCACGTATGGCGGTCTCTGATTTTTCCTGTTTGTTTTGCTTATCTTCCCCGAGTTTTCCGCTGATCATCGACATAGCAATGGTGACAACCAGAATCCCACCGGCAATCCTGAACGAATCAATCGAAATACCGAAGAGTTGTAGAATACCGTCGCCAAGGAACAAAGAGGTCCACAGGATGATAGCAACTGACAGGTTCGCCGTGAGGTTTGTTTTATTACGCGCCGCAGCGGTTTGGTAGCTGGTCATGCTGATGAAAACAGGGATGATCCCTACGGGGTTGACCAACGCAAATAACCCAATGAAAAATTTAAAATAAACAGGAAAATCAAATAGCGTTTGGATCACGGTTAGCTCCGAAGCGTTAGCCGGATAAAAATGAGTCATAAAAATTGATTAAAACCGCGCTGAAGATACGCCTTTTAGCAGCATAGTTCACCTTCTATCTGTGTATATGTGTGTAAACACGCTACCATTACTCAGTGTTATTAATATGTATTAAATATGATAATGTTACACCCATCCATCACATCAATTTATTAACACTTGCCGATAAACGCTAAAAGGGCCTGCTGAAAGGTGTCAGCTTTGCGTAATTTTGATCCAGATCACGCAATTACTACTCAGAAGTGAGTAACCTTGCTTACGCCACCTGGAGGTAACGCGTTAGAGTTAAATGACGCTAGCGTATAAGCTCTTTTAGTAAATCAATGTAAATGGACGTTAATTAACCGTTTGATTTTCAAAACGTTACACAAATTTTCGTCGATCTGTCTATACTCTCGTATCGAGCAGATGATTTACTAAAAAAGTTTAACATTATCAGGAGAGCATTATGGCTGTTACTAATGTCGCTGAACTTAACGCACTTGTAGAGCGCGTAAAAAAAGCCCAGCGTGAATATGCCAGTTTCACTCAAGAACAAGTCGACAAAATCTTCCGCGCCGCCGCTCTGGCTGCCGCAGATGCTCGAATCCCTCTCGCGAAGATGGCCGTTGCCGAATCCGGCATGGGTATCGTCGAAGATAAAGTGATTAAAAACCACTTTGCTTCCGAATACATCTATAACGCTTATAAAGATGAAAAAACCTGTGGTGTCTTAGCTGAAGACCACACCTTCGGTACTATCACTATTGCTGAACCTATCGGCATCATCTGCGGTATCGTACCAACTACTAACCCGACTTCTACCGCTATCTTCAAATCGCTGATCAGCCTGAAGACCCGTAACGCCATCATCTTTTCTCCGCACCCACGTGCTAAAGATGCAACCAACAAAGCAGCTGATATTGTTCTGCAGGCTGCTATCGCTGCTGGTGCACCGAAAGATCTGATCGGCTGGATCGATCAACCTTCCGTTGAACTGTCTAACGCCCTGATGCATCACCCGGACATCAACCTGATCCTTGCGACCGGTGGTCCAGGCATGGTTAAAGCAGCATACAGCTCTGGTAAACCGGCAATCGGCGTAGGCGCAGGTAACACTCCTGTTGTTATCGACGAAACGGCTGATATCAAACGTGCTGTTGCATCTGTACTGATGTCCAAAACCTTCGATAACGGCGTAATCTGTGCTTCCGAGCAGTCCGTTGTGGTTGTTGATTCTGTCTATGACGCTGTTCGCGAACGTTTCGCCAGCCACGGCGGCTACATGCTGCAGGGCAAAGAGCTGAAAGCTGTTCAGGATGTTATCCTGAAAAATGGCGCGCTGAATGCTGCTATCGTTGGTCAACCGGCATACAAAATTGCTGAGCTGGCAGGTTTCTCAGTACCGACTACCACCAAGATTCTGATTGGTGAAGTTAAAGTTGTTGATGAAAGCGAACCGTTTGCACACGAGAAACTGTCACCAACGCTGGCAATGTACCGTGCTAAAGACTTCGAAGACGCTGTTGAGAAAGCAGAAAAATTGGTTGCAATGGGCGGTATCGGTCACACCTCGTGCCTGTACACTGACCAGGACAACCAGCCAGAACGCGTTGCTCACTTCGGTCAGATGATGAAAACCGCGCGTATCCTGATTAACACCCCTGCTTCTCAGGGTGGTATCGGTGACCTGTACAACTTTAAACTCGCGCCTTCCCTGACTCTGGGTTGTGGTTCCTGGGGTGGTAACTCCATCTCTGAAAACGTTGGTCCTAAGCACCTGATCAACAAGAAAACCGTTGCTAAGCGAGCTGAAAACATGTTGTGGCACAAACTTCCGAAATCTATCTACTTCCGTCGTGGCTCACTGCCAATCGCACTGGATGAAGTGATTACCGATGGTCACAAACGTGCTCTGATCGTGACCGACCGCTTCCTGTTCAACAACGGTTACGCTGATCAGATCACCTCCGTTCTGAAAGCTGCTGGCGTTGAAACTGAAGTGTTCTTTGAAGTTGAAGCTGACCCGACTCTGACCGTTGTTCGCAAAGGCGCTGAGCTGGCTAACTCCTTCAAACCAGACGTTATCATTGCGCTGGGTGGTGGTTCCCCAATGGACGCCGCGAAGATCATGTGGGTAATGTACGAACATCCGGAAACCCACTTCGAAGAACTGGCGCTGCGCTTTATGGATATTCGTAAACGTATCTACAAGTTCCCGAAAATGGGTGTGAAAGCGAAAATGATCGCTGTCACTACCACTTCCGGTACGGGTTCTGAAGTAACGCCGTTTGCGGTTGTTACCGACGATGCAACCGGTCAGAAATATCCGCTGGCAGATTACGCTCTGACCCCGGATATGGCGATTGTCGACGCCAACCTGGTGATGGATATGCCGAAGTCTCTGTGTGCTTTCGGTGGTCTGGATGCTGTAACTCACGCTCTGGAAGCTTACGTTTCCGTGCTGGCTTCTGAATTCTCCGATGGCCAGGCTCTGCAAGCGCTGAAACTGCTGAAAGAAAACCTGCCAGCGTCCTACCATGAAGGTTCTAAGAACCCGGTAGCACGTGAACGTGTACACAGTGCAGCGACTATTGCCGGTATCGCGTTTGCTAACGCCTTCCTGGGCGTATGTCACTCAATGGCGCACAAATTGGGTTCTCAGTTCCACATTCCTCACGGTCTGGCGAACGCCCTGTTGATCAGCAACGTTATCCGCTATAACGCGAACGACAACCCAACTAAGCAGACTGCATTCAGCCAATACGACCGCCCTCAGGCACGTCGTCGCTACGCTGAAATCGCAGATCATCTGGGTCTGAGTGCTCCGGGCGACCGTACGGCAGCAAAAATCCAGAAACTGCTGGCATGGCTGGAAGAAATCAAAGCTGAGCTGGGTATTCCTAAGTCTATCCGTGAAGCTGGCGTTCAGGAAGCTGACTTCCTGGCACACGTTGACAAACTGTCTGAAGATGCGTTTGATGACCAGTGTACCGGTGCTAACCCGCGTTATCCGCTGATTTCTGAACTGAAACAGATCCTGATGGATACTTACTACGGTCGTGAATACAACGAAGGTGAAACTGTCGCTAAAACAGAAGTAACTGCTGCGCCAAAAGCTGAGAAAAAAGCGAAAAAATCCGCTTAATTCCCACGCATAAGTTTTAGCATCACCATAAACGGTCCCGATGGGACCGTTTTTTTTCGTCTGAATCTTACAAATTCAAACGGTTCTGGCATCAGACATTGTAGGTCAATGGCACTAACAGAAAATCGTACATAGAAGGCAAGAACGGCGTCAGAAGAGAGAGTATGGTCAGGGTAGACCAATAGACCTACCCAGGGTGTATCAGCGCTTATGAGCGTTTGAGGGATTAATTGTGGTTGTGTCGTTCCTGAATGGCCGTTAAAGAGCCTTCAGACTGCGCTTCTTTATAATGCTTGCGGCATACCGATACATAACGCTCATTCCCGCCTATTACGACCTGCTCGCCCTCATTAAAAGGTCGCCCAGCCTGATCAAGTCGTAATACCATGCTCGCCTTGCGGCCACAGAAGCAAATGGTCTTTAATTCAACCAGCTTATCTGACCATGCGAGCAGGTATTCGCTGCCACCAAATAATTCACCACGAAAATCGGTGCGTAAACCGTAACATAAAACAGGAATATCGAGCTGATCGACCACCTCTGATAATTCATAAACCTGTTGTCGTGTCAAAAACTGAGACTCGTCCACCAGCACACAATGTATTCTTTGCTGCGCATTCTCCGCACGAATCTCTTCGAACAATGATGAATTTTGGTTAAACAATTTTGCAGGTGACGACAGTCCTATACGTGAACTTACTTTTCCCGCACCAAAGCGATCATCAATTTCCGCTGTATATACAACAGCACGCATACCGCGTTCCTGATAATTGTACGAAGATTGCAGCAATGCAGTCGACTTACCTGCATTCATTGCAGAATAGTAAAAATATAGCTGTGCCATTGACCGTAAGCCCTCACCTGGGGAAATAAATATGCGCAGGATTGTAGCATAACTCGCAAACTTGTCGGTGTTCGTCGTCACCAGAAGGTATAAAAGAGCGGACACTCATCACCCTCCTCCCCCTAAATAATGTGGGTACAGTAAGTGTTCGCGGGAGCATTCTTAAGTGTGTAATGGTGTAAATGCGCACAACCAAAGTGCAAGTGACATGAAGTATGACGCGTATATACACACTCTTTCACAAATAGTGCTAACAAAATTCATCAATGCTACTTATCGTCACAGATCAATAAAGAACCCTTGCTCTTATTGTTATTGCCACTCGCTGTGACAACATCGTAATAGCGAATTTCCGTAAGCAAAACTAATACAAAAGGTTGAAATTGCTGCAAAGAGATACTATTACAACACGGTAAAAATGTGACCTGAATCCTGAATTTTTACTCTCCCCTGATGAGAAGCCCCCTCACCAATAAGCCTTTTTTATGCCGTTCATCAGGTAAAATTTAAGACTGGAGAATAAATAATGATACTAAATAAAGCGCAATTTTGAATTCCTTACATTCCTGGCTATTGCACAACTGAATTTATAGCTCTATTATTAGCTCAACAAACCACCCCAATATAAGTTTGAGATTACTAAAATGAGCGAAGCACTTAAAATTCTGAACAACATCCGTACTCTTCGTGCGCAGGCAAGAGAATGTACTCTGGAAACGCTTGAAGAAATGCTGGAAAAATTAGAAGTTGTCGTTAGCGAGCGTCGCGAAGAAGAAAGCGCTGCCGCTGCTGAAGTTGAAGAGCGTACTCGTAAACTGCAACAATATCGTGAAATGCTGATTGCTGACGGTATTGACCCTAACGAACTGCTGAATAGCATGGCTGCTGTTAAATCTGGCACCAAAGCTAAGCGCGCAGCACGTCCGGCTAAATATAGCTATGTAGACGAAAATGGTGAAACCAAAACCTGGACTGGTCAGGGTCGTACACCGGCTGTGATCAAGAAAGCAATGGAAGAACAAGGTAAACAACTGGACGATTTCCTGATCAAGGATTAATTCAGAATTAGTTTGCTTAAAATCCCGCCTGTGGCGGGATTTTTTTTATCTGTACTTCGTACAACACCCCACCCGGATTAGGTATAAAAAAACGGCGCTGGATTAACAGCGCCGTTTCGTCCTGATTAATACCGGACTGTTACTTCTTAATACCCATCTCGTCTTCGAGCCAGGCTTTAAATTCAGCGCCAAGCGTATTATGGCGAATACCATATTCAACGAACGCCTGCATATAACCTAGCTTATTACCACAGTCATGGCTTTTGCCCTTCATATGGTAGGCTTCAACTGTTTCTTTTTCAATCAGCATATCGATGGCATCGGTCAACTGAATTTCATCACCGGCTCCCGGAGGTGTTTTTGCCAGCAGAGGCCAGATATCTGCGCTGAGAACATAACGTCCGACAACAGCAAGATTAGAAGGTGCAACATCGGCTTTTGGTTTTTCAACTACACCAACCATCGGTACGCTCTCACCCGGTGTTAATTCAACGCCTTTACAATCAACAACACCGTAAGCCGTCACATCCGCTACAGGTTCCACCATAATCTGACTGCTGCCAGTTTCATCGAAACGGTGGATCATTTCAGCGAGGTTATCGCGGGATAAATCAGATTCGTATTCATCAAGAATAACATCTGGCAGAATGACCGCAACGGGTTCATCGCCAACAACCGGATGCGCGCACAATACCGCGTGGCCCAGACCTTTAGCCAGCCCTTGACGAACTTGCATAATAGTCACGTGTGGCGGGCAAATAGATTGAACCTCTTCGAGAAGCTGACGTTTTACACGTTTTTCCAGCATAGCTTCAAGTTCAAAGCTTGTATCGAAGTGGTTTTCGATTGAATTTTTAGACGAATGAGTCACCAGCACAATTTCAGTGATACCCGCAGCAATACATTCGTTTACGACGTACTGAATTAATGGCTTATCAACCAGTGGAAGCATCTCTTTCGGGATTGCTTTCGTAGCCGGTAGCATCCTGGTTCCTAATCCCGCTACCGGGATAACGGCCTTTTTGACTTTTGAATTTAGGGCAGCCATTTAAAACTCTCCTGGACTGTTCATGTATTGAACGTGTTCATTAATCTGTATCGCATCCGAGTATATCAGTACCGCGACAAGCATCAGGTCTGAAAAGGACGCGGGTCGGAATAATTAAGACAATTACCAATAAATCTGGCGCTGATAGTAGCACTCACGCAGACAAGGAGGTGAAGTAATTTTATTCTCCTCCTATTCGATTGTTCATTCCGCAGACAACATCAGACGCAGGCGTCCTCCAGCCCCCCAAATTTGGCACTGCCAGGACTCACAGCGTTGACTTAGCTGGTTAAGATAAGTATTACCTAATGTCCCCAGGGGAACACCATTACTGATTTGTACGTGATGTGAGCCTGTATTTAATGTCGCATTCAGACCCGCGGATACCAGTATCAGATTTTTTAATCCACTATGATAATACCCCACCAGCAACGGAAACTGACCCGGTAAGTTGGCCTGTCGCAGCAGATGGTTAACCTGTTTCAATAATGTTCCCAGTTCCGGCAACCGTTGATTTTGATGTGCCAGTTGTTCCTGCAGCAGTCCATTAAACAATGCACGCAATAACAGTGCGGCCAAAACACCATTGTCCCCCGCTCGAGTCACATCCAGACAATAGAAAGCGAGGTCGTGGTCTGACAGCGGCGCGATATCAAGCACCAACCCCGGTTGATCGGCGGCAACCAGTTGTCGATAATTAATTCGACATTGAGAAATAACTTGCTGAACCGGAGGCTGTAACTCCTGCAGCAGTTTTGCAGCAGCCGCAGGATCATCTACCATTGCATCCCAGTCACGGAACAACCGCTCCTCTTCTTCTACACGCGAGTTAAACATGTTGGGATAGAGGCACGCAAAGACCGTTTCACGCAGGCGGTTGAGGTCCTTTACTGGCTTTAGCAGTACATCGTCCACACCGAGTCGCAGCGCTTTGGCAATATCAGCCATATTTTCCGTTGCAGAGATAACCAGAATCGGCGTTTGATCGCCGTGATTACGCAGATATTCGACCAGTTTAAGACCGTTCATTCTCGGCATAGCAAGATCGCAGATCATCAAATCAGGTGTGAAGTGTCCAAGTAACTCCAGCGCATCAAGCCCATCGCCTGCTACAGCCGTTGTCGCTCCCAAAGAGGAAAACCATGAATCCAGAAGCGAGCGAAATACAGGCTCATCTTCAACAATAAGAATCTGTTTTCCGACCAATGGCTGCGTCATATTCTCCCCCCTGACTGGCTTTAATAAATAGTGGCATGCTATTGCTACTCACGCCTGTCAGAATTTACTTAAGTGTTGATAAAAAATGCGTTAAACGTTGGTCTTCACCAGGGGCAAAAGTTCATCCATTTTCTTCTCTACCGCTAACTGCCCGGCAGCAATCGCGGCGCTTGCGCGGTGAAAATCCAGCGTGGATATTTGCGGACAAAATGGCTGAATAAGGATATCTGGCGGATCACCGGCCATGCGGTTGCGTTTAAGACGGTTTTCCAGAACCTGAATTGAGGTCGTCATGATCTCCATCGCCGTCGGCGCGGTTACTGCACGTCGCGCAGTAATATTACTCAACCGCTCTTTCAGGCGAGCATGCCACGAAAGCTCATCATCACTCGACTCTGTGTCATTGCTGACGTTGAAGGAGAGCAGATCTTGTTGCATGAGATGCGCATCATGTTGCAGATCGACTGCAATGACGATATCAGCGCCCATCGCTCGCGTGAGAGAGACGGGCACGGGGTTAACTACTGCGCCATCAACCAACCAGTAGCCATTATGTGCAACTGGAGACATCAGGCCAGGAATACTGCAGGAGGCTCGGACTGCAAGGTGCAAGTCACCTTCCGTAAACCATAGCTCCCGGCCAGTACTCAAATTAGTCGCAACAGTTGCAAAACGGCGAGAGCATTGTTCGATGGCTTCCACCGGCATGACATTACGATACTGGTTAAATACCCGTTCACCGCGCAGTAATCCCCCCCTGCGCCACGAGAGATCCATCAGACGTAACACATCCCAGTAGCTAAATGAGCAGACCCACTGCTCAAGGGCGGGTAATTTGTTGCAAGCGTAGGCGGCCCCGACCAGCGAACCGATGGAACACCCTGCCACAATATCAATATCAATGCCCATGTGTTTAAGGGCCTTAATCACACCGATGTGCGACCAGCCTCGTGCTGCGCCGGAACCTAGCGCCAGCCCAATTTTAATTTTTCTCATTGTACCTACAGACTTCCCCTGGCTTGCAGACGTAGCAACATCGCCACGGCTCAGTTAACATAGTGCCACCGTGGCGTTTTTACGCCGTTTTTTTATTCCAGGGAGTAATTTGTGTCTCAGCTTTGTCCCTGCGGTAGCGCTGTCGAGTATAGCCTATGTTGCTACCGTTATGTGTCCGGCGCGCAAGTAGCACCTACGCCGTCACACCTCATGCGTTCTCGTTACTGTGCTTTTGTGATGAAAGACGCAGATTACCTGATTAAAACCTGGCACCCGGACTGTAATGCAGCCGCTTATCGGGATGATATTATCGCAGGGTTTGCCCATACCGAATGGCTCGGACTGACCATTTTTGAACAGGCGACGTCAGACACAGACAATGTCGGATATGTCAGCTTCGTTGCGCGTTTTTCTGAACAGGGGAAAACAGGCGCAATTATCGAGCGATCTCGTTTTTTAAAGGAAAACGGCCAGTGGTATTATATTGATGGTACGCGCCCTCAACCAGGCCGAAACGATCCCTGCCCTTGCGGGTCAGGTAAAAAATTTAAAAAGTGCTGCGGCTAGCCAATGCCCGACAGCGCATCAATGATGCAAACATTCTCAACAGGATTACCCCGGCAATGCATTCACAACAACGTAAAGTTCTTCGCACTATCTGTCCCGATCAGAAAGGTTTGATCGCACGGATCACCAATATTTGTTACAAGCATGAACTGAACATCGTGCAAAACAATGAATTTGTTGACCATCGCACCGGGCGCTTTTTTATGCGCACGGAACTGGAAGGTATTTTTAATGATGTCACACTACTGACCGATCTGGACAGCGCCTTACCAGAAGGTTCAATTCGCGAACTAACGCCGGCAGGACGTCGCCGCATCGTTATATTGGTCACCAAGGAAGCACATTGTCTGGGTGACCTGTTAATGAAAGCCAATTATGGCGGACTCGATGTTGAAATTGCTGCGGTTATTGGCAACCACGATACGCTACGTTCTCTGGTTGAGCGTTTTGATATTCCCTTTGAGCTGGTCAGCCACGAAGGATTAACACGCGAAGAACACGATCAGAAAATGGCCGATGCCATCGACGCACATCAGCCAGACTATGTTGTATTGGCGAAATATATGCGTGTTTTGACCCCAGAATTTGTTTCACGCTTTCCGAATAAGATCATTAATATTCACCACTCGTTCCTGCCAGCCTTTATTGGTGCACGTCCGTACCATCAGGCTTATGAGCGCGGTGTTAAAATTATCGGTGCAACGGCTCACTATGTGAATGATAACCTCGATGAAGGCCCAATTATTATGCAGGACGTGATTCATGTGGATCACACCTATACCGCAGAAGATATGATGCGTGCGGGCCGCGACGTAGAAAAAAATGTTTTAAGCCGGGCCTTGTATCAGGTTCTGGCCCAGCGAGTCTTTGTCTACGGTAACCGAACGATTATTCTGTAATCGATTGATAATTAAATTGGTTACCTTTACATCTTTACGCGTAAAAATCAGGCAACCAGTTCTTTTTTATCAACGGAATACTTTACAGCGGCGCGTCATTTGATATGATGCGCCCCGCTTCCTACTGGAAGCAGGCCAGTACAAGCATTACCCCGTGGTGGGGTTCCCGAGCGGCCAAAGGGAGCAGACTGTAAATCTGCCGTCATCGACTTCGAAGGTTCGAATCCTTCCCCCACCACCATTTCAAAGTATCGTCCTACAATTTGAATTACCCCTGGTGGGGTTCCCGAGCGGCCAAAGGGAGCAGACTGTAAATCTGCCGTCATCGACTTCGAAGGTTCGAATCCTTCCCCCACCACCATTTCAAAGTATCGTCCTACAATTTGAATTACCCCTGGTGGGGTTCCCGAGCGGCCAAAGGGAGCAGACTGTAAATCTGCCGTCATCGACTTCGAAGGTTCGAATCCTTCCCCCACCACCATTTCAAAGTATCGTCCTACAATTTGAATTACCCCTGGTGGGGTTCCCGAGCGGCCAAAGGGAGCAGACTGTAAATCTGCCGTCATCGACTTCGAAGGTTCGATTCGAGCGTAGCGAGAAAGCGTTGCCGCAGGCAACGACCCGAAGGGCGAAGCGCGCAGCGCTGAGTAATCCTTCCCCCACCACCATCACTTCCCTGAAGCACAATAATCAACTCAAAAACTGCTGCTTAATGTCCTGCCCTTGGGGAAGGACGAGAATCTTCGACTAAGGTTCGATTCGAGCGTAGCGAGAAAGCGTTGCCGCAGGCAACGACCCGAAGGGCGAAGCGCGCAGCGCTGAGTAATCCTTCCCCCACCACCATTTTCTTCTGAAAGCATCTTCCCCAAATAGAGCCACACTGCCTTACATTCTGCCCGTCCAGCATGACCTTATCATACCTATAACGTCCCTGTTCTGTAGGTCGAATAAGCGAACCGCTCTCCGACAATGCAGATGTCCCCCATAAAAAAACCCCGCCGAAGCAGGGTTTTGTCTTACGGAAATAACGGATTAGTGACGTGCACGCACAATCTGGTATTTACGCGTCAGATACTCGACAGGAACGCTCCAGATATGCACCAGACGCGAGAACGGGAACAACAGGAACAACGTCATACCGAGCACCAGGTGCATACGGAAGATGAACGCCACACCGTCCAGATATTGAGAAGCGCCGCCGTGGAAAGTCACCACGGACTGTGCCCAGTTCACCAGCTTCATCATCTCGCTGCCGTCCATATGCTGGGCAGAGAATGGGATAGTCAGCAGACCCAACGCACACTGGATAACCAGGACAGATAGCACCAGAATATCCGCGCCAGTAGTGGTTGCGCGTACGCGTGGGCTGAACAGACGGCGTTTAAGCAGTAATACGCCCCCCACCAGGCACATCACACCGGATGCACCGCCAGCAAACATTGCCATCTTTTGTTTTACTTCCAAAGGCAGCCACGCTTCGTACATCCAGTGCGGCGTCAGCATACCAAGGAAGTGACCAGCGAAAATACCCAGGATCCCGATGTGGAACAGGTTTGACGCCAGGTTCATTCCTTTACGATCCAGCATCTGGCTGGAAGCCGCGCGCCAGGTGTACTGACCGTAGTCATAACGCAGCCAACTACCAATCAGGAAGACAGAACCCGCGATGTACGGATAGATGTCAAAGAAGAACGTATTCAGGAAGTGCATTATTGCTGTCCTCCGGTGGTGATATTCAGGTACTGCGGCGCAACGGCCCCGGCAAAACGACGCTGGTGAGCGGAGATTTCAGATTCGCCGCACCCCTGGTCGGCAAAGAATTTCACCTGCTCTTCTTCCCAGACCGCATCCAGCGCCTGCGGAGTGTCGTCACGAACTTCATCCGCAATTTTTTCAGCCACTTTGTTGCTGTCGATAGCAGCGTTAGCCAGTTTCAACAACAGATCGAACAGCACGGCGTAGCGGCTCTCGCGCTGTTGCAGACGCGCACTGAGCAGCGCCAGAATCGGTGCGATATCCTGCAAGCCGCCCAACGCTTCTTCCTTCGGCAACTGAGCCAGATATTCCAGATATAACGGAAGATGATCTGGCAGTTCGCGGCTGTCGAGCTGTAAACCGTGTTGCTCGTACTGAGCCATCAGGTCTACCATCGCCTGGCCGCGATCGCGGGATTCTCCATGAACATGTTCAAACAACAGCAGAGAGGTTGCACGACCACGGTCGAACAGCTCGCTGTAGCTTGCCTGCACATCCAGCATATCCTGCGCGGTTAAATCACGCAGGAAGACGCCCAGGGTCTGAGCATCCTCTTTGTCCAGGTTCTCAGATGATGCGAGTGCATCGAAAAGTTCCTGCTGATGCTGCCACAGGGCAGCATCCGGGTATTCGAGCAGGCGCGAAACAATGACGAGTTCAATCATTGGTGCGGCTCCGTTTTACTGGTCACATCGACAGCATCGATGCGGCGGCTGTTGAACAGATTGAATTTTGTGTCAGAACCATGACAACCATCACCAAAGCTAAAGCCGCAACCCCCTTTCTCCGGGAACGCTTCGCGCGCCAGTTCACGATGGCTGCTCGGCACGACGAAACGATCTTCGTAGTTAGCAATCGCCAGGTAACGATACATCTCCTGTGCCTGAGCTTCAGTCAGTCCGACCTCTTCCAGCGCACGGGTGTCGACTTTACCGTCAACCGTTTCCGCACGTTTGTAGTGACGCATCGCCAGCATACGTTTCAGTGCCAACAGCACCGGCTGGGTATCGCCGGCAGTCAGCAGGTTTGCCAGGTACTGAACCGGAATACGCAGGCTGTCTACATCCGGCAGAATGCCATTGCTGCCCAGTTCGCCCGCGTCAGCCGCTGACTGAATCGGTGACAATGGCGGCACATACCAGACCATTGGCAATGTGCGATACTCCGGATGTAGCGGCAGTGCCAGTTTCCAGTCCATCGCCATTTTGTACACCGGAGACTGCTGTGCCGCGTCAATCACGCTCAGTGGGATGCCATCTTTCAGCGCCTGTTCAATGATCGCCGGATCGTTCGGATCGAGGAATACATCCAGTTGACGCTGGTACAGGTCTTTCTCGTTTTCCGTGCTTGCCGCGCTTTCAATCGCGTCCGCGTCATACAACAGCACGCCGAGGTAGCGAATACGACCTACGCAGGTTTCGGAACAAATGGTCGGCTGACCAGCTTCGATACGCGGGTAGCAGAAAATGCATTTCTCGGATTTGCCGCTCTTCCAGTTGAAGTAGATTTTTTTGTACGGACAACCTGTGATGCACATACGCCAGCCACGGCACTTATCCTGGTCAATCAGTACGATGCCATCTTCTTCACGCTTGTAGATGGCGCCGCTTGGGCAGGTCGCCACGCACGCCGGGTTAAGGCAATGCTCACACAGACGCGGCAGATACATCATGAAGGTGTTCTCGAACTGACCGTACATCGCCTTCTGCATGTTCTCGAAGTTTTTGTCTTTCGACAGCTTCTCAAATTCACCACCCAGGTCATCTTCCCAGTTCGGACCCTTGGTGATTTTATCCATACGCTTGCCGGTGATCAGCGAACGAGGACGAGCAATCGGCTGCGCCTTGCTGTCAGCTGGCGTGTTATGCAGCGTCTGGTAGTCGAAATCAAACGGTTCGTAGTAATCATCCAGGCCCGGCAGGTGCGGGTTGGCAAAGATTTTACCCAGAAGCATCGCGCGGTTACCCATACGCGGCTGCAGTTTGCCGTTGATCTTACGAACCCAACCGCCTTTCATTTTCTCCTGGTTTTCCCAGTCAGTTGGGAAACCGGTACCCGGCTTGGTTTCAACATTGTTGAACCACGCATACTCGGTCCCTTCACGGCTGGTCCAGACGTTTTTACAGGTGACTGAGCAGGTATGACAGCCGATGCACTTATCGAGATTCAGCACCATGCCGACTTGTGAACGAATTTTCATTTTACGCTCTCCTGTACCTGGTCATTGCCTTCGCCATCCAACCAGTTAATGTTCTTCATCTTACGTACAACCACGAACTCATCACGGTTTGAACCTACGGTACCGTAGTAGTTAAAGCCATATGCCAGGTGCGCATAACCGCCAATCATATGGGTCGGTTTCGGCGTAATGCGGGTCACCGAGTTATGGATACCACCACGTTGACCGGTAATTTCAGAGCCAGGCAGGTTAACGATACGTTCCTGTGCGTGGTACATCATGGTCATCCCGGCAGGGACACGCTGGCTTACTACAGCACGAGCAGTCAGCGCACCATTGCTGTTGAAGACTTCAATCCAGTCGTTGTCTTCAATACCAATCTCTTTGGCATCCTCTTCACTCATCCATACGACCGGACCACCGCGGCCTAAAGTCAGCATCAGCAGGTTGTCACTGTAGGTGGAGTGGATACCCCACTTCTGGTGTGGCGTCAGGAAGTTGAGCGCTTTTTCCGGGTTGCCATTGGATTTCTCACCCATCACCTCTTTCACCGAACGGGTATCGATTGGCGGACGATAGACCAGCAGGCTTTCACCGAAGTCGCGCATCCACTGATGATCCTGATACAGTTGCTGGCGACCCGTCAGCGTACGCCATGGGATCAGCTCGTGAACGTTGGTATAACCGGCATTGTAAGAAACGTGTTCATCTTCCAGACCAGACCATGTCGGACTGGAGATAATTTTGCGCGGCTGCGCCTGAATATCACGGAAGCGGATTTTCTCGTCTTCTTTATTGAGAGCCAGGTGCGTATGGTCCCGACCGGTAAACTCGCTCAGCGCCGCCCAGGCTTTCACCGCCACCTGACCGTTCGTTTCCGGCGCTAGGGTGAGGATCATCTCTGCCGCATCAATCGCCGTATTCAGCATAGGCTGGCCTTTAGCCGGACCTTCTGCCTTGGTGTAATTGAGCTTACGCAGCAGATCCATTTCACTCTGGGTGTTCCAGGCAATCCCTTTACCACCGTTACCGACTTTATCCATCAGCGGGCCAATAGAGGTGAAACGCTCGTAGGTGGCCGGATAATCACGCTCAACGGTCATGATGTGCGGTGCAGTTACGCCTGGTATCAGATCACATTCGCCTTTCTTCCAGTCTTTTACATCCAGCGGCTGCGCCAGTTCGGCGGCAGAGTCGTGCTGGATAGGCAGTGTAACCACATCAGTTTCTTTACCGAGATGGCCAACACAAACTTCAGAGAATTTCTTCGCGATGGCTTTATAGATTTCCCAGTCGCTTTTCGATTCCCATGCCGGGTCAACGGCGGCAGACAACGGATGAATAAACGGATGCATATCCGAGGTATTCATGTCGTCTTTTTCGTACCAGGTCGCGGTTGGCAGCACGATGTCGGAATAGAGGCAGGTGCTTGACAGACGGAAGTCCAACGTCACCACCAGATCCAGTTTGCCGTCGAGACCGTTATCCTGCCATTCCACTTCTTCCGGCTTCACACCGCCCTGTTTGCCCAGATCCAGCCCCTGAATACCGTGCTCGGTACCCAGCAGGTACTTCAGCATATATTCATGGCCTTTACCGGATGAGCCCAGCAGGTTTGAACGCCAGATAAACAGGTTACGTGGATGGTTTTTACCGTTTTCAGGCTGCTCGGCCGCAAAGCGAATAGTGCCCTCTTTCAACGCTTTGACGGTGTAGTCTACCGGTGTCATTCCGGCTTTTTCCGCTTCATCGGCGATACGCAGTGGGTTAGTGCCTAACTGCGGTGCAGACGGCAACCACCCCATACGTTCTGCGCGAACGTTGAAATCCAGCAGATGGCCGGTGTAACGGGATTTATCCGCCAGCGGTGACAGCAGTTCTTGCGCCGTAACCGACTCGTAGCGCCATTGGCTGGAGTGGTTATAGAAGTACGAGGTGCTGTTCATATGACGCGCCGGACGTTGCCAGTCCAGACCAAACGCCAGTGGTTGCCAGCCAGTCTGCGGACGCAGTTTTTCCTGGCCGACGTAGTGTGCCCAACCGCCACCGCTCTGGCCGACACAGCCGCAGAACACCAGCATATTGATCAGACCACGATAGTTCATATCAAGGTGATACCAGTGGTTCAGACCCGCACCGACGATAATCATCGAACGACCGTGCGTTTTATCCGCGTTATCGGCAAATTCACGCGCGATACGGACGATCTGTGAGCGGGAAACACCGGTGATTTTTTCTGCCCACGCTGGGGTATACGCTTTGATGTCATCGTAGCTGGTCGCACAGTTTTCATCGTTCAGACCGCGTTCCAGACCGTAGTTAGCCATGGTCAGATCGTAAACGGTAGTCACCAGTGCAGTAGAACCATCTGCCAGACGCAGGCGTTTCACCGGCAGTTTATGCAGCAGAACATTTTCCAGTTCGACTTTATTGAAGTGTTCAGTACCTTCACCGCCGAAGTACGGGAAACCAACTTCAGCGATATCATCCTGACTACCCAGCAGGCTGAGCTGCAGTTCGGTTTCTTCACCAGACGTGCCGTCACGCTGCTCAAGATTCCATTTACCTTTTTCGCCCCAACGGAAACCGATTGAGCCGTTTGGCGCGACCATATCGCCGTTGGTATTAATCGCGACAGTTTTCCATTCAGGGTTGTTTTCCTGACCCAGAGAATCAACAAGATCCGCAGCACGCAGCATACGGCCCGCAGCATAGTAGCCGTCACGCTCTTCAAGCATTACCAGCATCGGCATGTCGGTATAACGACGCACGTAGTCGGTAAAATACTGGCTCGGATTATCGAGGTGGAACTCACGCAACATAACGTGGCCCATCGCCAGTGCCATCGCGGCATCGGTACCCTGCTTCGGCGCCAGCCACAAGTCGCACAGCTTGGCGATTTCTGCATAGTCCGGCGTAATCGCAACGGTTTTGGTGCCTTTGTAACGAACTTCCGTGAAGAAGTGGGCGTCCGGAGTACGGGTCTGCGGAACGTTAGAACCCCAGGCGATGATATAGCTGGAGTTGTACCAGTCAGCAGATTCAGGTACGTCGGTCTGTTCACCCCAGGTCTGTGGAGACGCAGGCGGCAGGTCGCAGTACCAGTCGTAGAAGCTCAGGCAGGTACCGCCAATCAGGGACAGGTAGCGTGCGCCGGAAGCGTAAGAAACCATCGACATTGCCGGGATCGGAGAGAAACCAGCGACACGGTCAGGACCGTAGGTTTTGACCGTGTAAACGTTGGAAGCCGCAATCAGTTCATTCACTTCCTGCCAGGAAGAACGGACAAACCCACCACGACCACGCGCTTGTTTGAAGCTTTTTGCTTTATCGGCGTCTTCAATGATGGATGCCCATGCGTCTACCGGATCGCTGTGCAGTCTTTTCGCTTCACGCCACATCTTCATCAGACGTTTGCGCATCAGCGGATATTTGAGACGGTTAGCGCTGTAGAGATACCAGGAATAGCTCGCACCGCGCGGGCAGCCGCGTGGTTCGTGGTTCGGCAGATCAGGACGGGTACGCGGGTAGTCAGTTTGCTGAGTTTCCCAGGTCACCAGACCATTCTTCACGTAGATTTTCCAGCTGCATGAACCGGTGCAGTTTACCCCATGGGTTGAGCGCACGACTTTGTCATGCTGCCAACGCTGGCGGTATCCATCCTCCCAGTCCCTGTTAGTATCGAGAAGCTGGCCGTGCCCATCGGCAAAGGTTTCGCCCTTCTGTTTGAAGTAGCGAAACCGGTCCAGGAATTTACTCATCGGTTGTCTCCTGTAGGAGCCTGACGGCTCTCTGATAAATCGACATTGCTTGATTGCCTGCGAAGTTAACGCTCTGAAAGCACGTAGGAATTGATAACGATCAAGGCAGACAGGGATGAAAAATGGAGGTTAATTTTCATATACCCCCTAAGTGGGATATTTTTATTGAATCTAACTAATTGATATTAAATAATATTTCCAATAACGCTCATCATGCAAATGTTAATTTCTTTACAAGTGGGTATTAAGGGGTATGCCCCCTGCCTGGCATATTGCATGCACACTATCTCAGGCGGTCACCTTGAAATAACTCATTAGTATGTTGTAACTAAACCCAGACAAAAAAAAGCGCGGTCTAACACCGCGCAATGGATAATCAATTGTTACTTTTTTACTTTTTAGAATGCCGTCCGTATACCACCCAGGTGATTACCACGCAGGCGACATAGAAGATTAGAAAGACTTTCATCGCCCCCACAGGCGAACCGGTTAACGCCAGAGAAGTACCAAATGCTTTTGGAATAAAAAAGCCGCCAATTGCGCCAATGGCTGAGATAAAGCCCAACGCTGCCGCTGTATCAGTTGCCGCTTCACGCATCGCTTTCTCTTCAGAACCACCTTCCGCTTTAACCCTGTCCATCGTCAGCTTACGGAAGATGACAGAGATCATCTGGAAGGTAGAGCCACTGCCCAGACCGGCTGTCAGGAACAACGCCAGGAACACGACGAAGAAGGCCATAAAGTTGCCACCCTCACCGTTTACAGGCAAGGTCAGGAACAGCAAGGCGCTGAAAACTGCCATCAATACAAAGTTCACCAGCGTAACGCGCGTCCCGCCCAGTCGGTCAGAAATTGCACCGCCCGCAGAACGAGCCAAGGCACCAATCAGCGGACCAAAGAAGGCGTAATGCAGGATCTGCACATCCGGAAACTGAGTTTTTGACAGCATCGCGAAACCGGCAGAGAAGCCGATGAAGGAGCCAAAGGTCGCCAGATACAGCAGGCTCATAATCCACAGATGCCCACGTTTCAGCACCGGAAGTTGCTCTTTCAGCGACGCTTTCGAGGTTGCCAGTTCGTTCATACCGAACCATGCCGCCAGCGTGAACACCGCCAGGAACGGTACCCAAACCCATGCAGCGTTTGCCAGATACAATTGCGTACCATCCGGTTGTTCCACGCCATGACTGCCAAATACGGCGAAAATGGACAACGAAACCACCAGCGGCGCAACCAGTTGCATCACGCTGACGCCCATATTGCCCAAACCGCCATTCAGACCCAGCGCACCACCCTGTTTCTGTTTTGGAAAGAAGAAACTGATGTTTGCCATGCTGGAAGCAAAGTTTGCACCCGCAAAACCGCACAACAAGGAGATCACAATAAAGGTACTAAAAGGCGTGGTGGTATCCTGCACGGCAAAACCTAACCATACGCAAGGGATGATCAGGATACCGGTGCTGAATGCCGTCCAGCGGCGTCCACCAAATAGTGGAACCATAAAGGAGTACGGTACGCGCAACAGTGCGCCGGAAACCGATGGTAACGCCGTCAGCATAAACAGCTGTTCGGTTGTGAAGTCGAAACCGACCTTCGGCAGATTCACCGCAACAGCGCTGAATAACATCCACACACAAAACGCCAGCAGCAGACAAGGGACGGAAATCCACAGGTTACGGCTGGCAACTCGTTGACCACGCTGTTGCCAGAAGACGGGATCTTCCGGCCGCCATTCTGTAATTACAGCTCCAGATGCCCTTTCCGGGGCAGATGAGTGACTCATAGACACCTCTGATACTTGTTTCGATGCCTGCCACATTAGGGTTTACAGCCGGTGGTAAGTTGATATAAATCAAAGGAAAAGGTGTCATTATTGATGCTTAAAATTTATCATTACCCCAAATGAGTAGCTAACATCGGTAAAAAAGATGTGGTTTTTCACGCTTCTGTCGCACGCTACTCCCCTCTGTCAGGAATCGCTCCCACCAGTGGCAATTAAGGGGTAGCCCGTTTGAGGTATGGGTATACTCCAGTGTATAGCTGAGAATAACGCCACTGCCTGCAGCAGAATCGTCATTCAATAAGGTTTTCTGCTCAATGAAAACCCGAAGGAAGAAGTCACCATGTTTAAACGTTGTCTCTCACCGCTTACGCTGGTCAACCAGGTGGCGCTTATTGTTTTACTGTCCACTGCTATTGGCGTGGCGGGTATGGCTGTCTCCGGCTGGCTGGTTCAGGGGGTTCAGGGCAGCGCCCATGCGATCAACAAAGCGGGTTCACTGCGAATGCAAAGCTATCGCCTGCTGGCAGCGGTGCCACTGGATGCCGACGACCAACCGCTGCTGGAAGAGATGGAAAAAACCGCGTTTAGCCCGGAACTGACTCGCGCCGCGCTCCGTGACGGGCGGCAGGAACAGTTGAAAGCATTGCAGAATTACTGGCACACCGAACTGGCGCCAGGGCTCGCGCATGCACAAAATGGCGCAGCGGTGGCCGGGGACGTTTCACGTTTCGTGACAGGGTTGGATCAACTGGTCACGGCCTTCGACCACACCACCGAACTGCGTATTGAACGCGTGGTCATGCTGCATCGCCTGATGGCGATATTTATGGCATTGCTGCTGGTCTTCACCATTATCTGGCTACGCGTGCGCCTGTTGCAGCCGTGGAAACAACTGCTGGCGATGGCTCGTGCAGTGAGTCAGCGCGACTTCACCCAACGCGCACACATCAGTGGCCGTAATGAAATGGCCGCACTGGGATCGGCACTGAATAATATGTCAGAGGAACTGGCCGAAAGTTACGCGGTACTGGAACAGCGGGTCCAGGAGAAAACAGCAGGTCTGGAACATAAAAATCAGATCCTCTCTTTCCTGTGGCAAGCTAATCGTCGTCTGCACTCCCAGATACCACTTTGTGAACGCCTTTCCCCGGTACTCAACGGCCTGCAAAATTTAACATTGCTGCATGATATTGAACTGCGGGTTTACGATCTGGAGGATGAAGATAACCATCAGGAGTTTACCTGTCAGTCTACTGTCAGCTGTGATGAAAAAGGGTGTCACCTGTGTCCACGCGGCATTCAACCCGCAATTGACGGGGGAATTACGCTGAAATGGCGGCTAACCGATGCACATACCCAGTACGGTATTCTGCTCGCCACCTTGCCATACGGACGCCATCTCAGCCACGACCAACAGCAACTGGTGGACACGCTGGTTGAACAACTGACCGCTACGCTGGCGCTGGACAGGCACCAGGAGCGCCAGCAGCAGTTGATTGTTATGGAGGAGCGTGCCACCATTGCTCGCGAACTGCATGATTCTATTGCACAATCTCTCTCTTGTATGAAAATGCAGGTCAGTTGCTTGCAGATGCAGGGTGACGCGCTACCAGAAAACAGCCGCGAGCTGTTGAGTCAAATACGTAACGAACTGAACGCCTCGTGGGCGCAGTTGCGCGAACTGTTAACCACCTTCCGTTTGCAGCTAACGGAACCTGGATTGCGGCCTGCGCTGGAAGCCAGCTGTCAGGAATACAGCGCCCGCTTTGGCTTTACGGTGAAGCTGGATTATCAATTGCCGCCACGTCTGGTGCCTTCCCATCAGGCGATCCACTTGCTGCAAATTGCCCGCGAAGCCCTGAGTAATGCCCTTAAACACTCCCAGGCCGATGACGTTATCGTGACGGTGGTGCAAAATGGCAAGCAGGTCAAGCTGACTGTACAAGATAACGGCTGCGGCGTACCGGAAAACGCCGAACGCAGTAACCACTACGGCATGATAATAATGCGTGACCGTGCGCAGAGCTTGCGCGGCGATTGCCGCGTTCGCCGTCGCGAGACAGGCGGTACTGAAGTTACTGTCACTTTTATTCCCGAAACAAACTTCACAGATGTCCAAGGAGATACCCATGAGTAATCAGGAACCGGCAACCATCCTGTTGATCGACGATCATCCGATGCTACGAACCGGTGTAAAACAGCTTGTCAGCATGGCGCCCGATATTACCGTGGTCGGTGAAGCCAGTAATGGCGAGCAGGGTATCGAGCTGGCTGAATCCCTTGATCCGGATCTGATTCTGCTGGATCTGAACATGCCCGGAATGAACGGTCTGGAAACACTCGATAAGTTGCGAGAAAAATCACTTTCCGGCCGCATCGTGGTTTTCAGCGTATCTAACCATGAAGAAGACGTTGTTACCGCACTGAAACGCGGCGCAGATGGCTATCTGCTAAAAGACATGGAACCGGAAGATCTGCTGAAAGCGTTGCAGCAGGCAGCAGCAGGTGAAATGGTACTAAGCGAAGCCCTGACACCTGTTCTGGCTGCCAGTCTGCGGGCGAACCGTGCGACTTCCGACCGGGACGTTACCCAGTTGACGCCACGCGAGCGCGACATTCTGAAGCTGATTGCCCAGGGCCTACCAAACAAGATGATTGCCCGTCGTCTGGACATCACCGAAAGCACGGTAAAAGTGCATGTTAAGCATATGCTGAAGAAGATGAAACTCAAATCACGCGTTGAAGCAGCGGTGTGGGTGCATCAGGAACGTATATTCTGATAATGAGTTCCTGAAGTATTTTAACGAGGATCATTTTCCGACACGGTGATGAACGGTTCGGCCAGCGATAGCGTGATCTCATTGGAAGAGACACGCTGGCCCTGCCCGTCTTCCACTACCACTGACAACCGCCAGCGGTTTGTTGCCCCTTCGCTACCGTCCCACTTCGGCATAATAATCGTCCAGCCTTCCGCACTGCGGGTATTTGTCCCGGCCGTTAAGCTCAGTGCCTGCGTATCCCCCTGCCACGCCAGATGGCGAATACCATGCAGACTACGGACCTCAAGCTTCAGTACCACCGTTTCACCCGGTTTGAGATCCCAGGGCGGCGTTGCCAAAAAGACGGAAAGAGATTTGCGTTGGCGATATTCCATCGTTGGCAGATTATCACGTTGCGGAAAGTCATAACGACTGCCACGCAGTGACTGGCTGCTCGCCACTTCACTGACCATCAGCTGTTTTTTCAGCGGGACGCCAAAACGATAATTGAGGTTTAATCCAAGGTTATTTTGACTCACTCCACTTTCCCCCTGCTTGTGCTGTGCGGTCAATGTTATCAGTGGGACCGGCGTATAGCTTAGCCCCAGTTTGACCGCTACAGGGTTGTGGTATCCGGCTCCGGAATGAAACAGATCCACCCGATCGCCGAAATATTGTTCAACGCTGACACTGGTATTGAGGTGCTCATAAAATGGCACCCGCATCAGCGCGGTAAGGTCATACCCACGCGCCATCCGCTGCTCTTGCGTCGCTGAACGCTCCTGCCAGGCAGAGAACGGTTGATAGTAATTCGCGGATAAGCGCAGATACTCTCCCCACGCTTCTGCCCCCAATCCGCCCCGGGACAGATTTTCATCCAACAGGTTATCGTAAAAGGTGTTGTAGCCCAGCAACCAACCGTCCCGCACCCAGCGTTGTCCGATACCCACATTACTGACTAATCCCTCATCCTGTTGAGTCAGCCCCAACTGGCTCCAGGTAAGGTAACGCTGATTATCCTGCCAGGGTATAAACCAGTTACCACGACTGCCGCTAAAACTGCCCTCATTATCAATCTGGAGCCCAACGCTGGCTCGTCCCCAGGGAGAAAGCCATGATTCAAGCTGCTGATTAACCTGTTCACTCACCGTGTCACGCACCTGGCCAAACGCGAACTGCTTCGCCTGCTCGCCCGTATCAAGCCCGTTGTCGGTCATACTGGCTTCGCCAAACGCTTTAACCATTTCAGCAAAATGCTTTTCTCCTGCCCTGGACTCCGGTGCCATGCCAAGGTCAGGCAGACCATCATCATTATTGTCGAAAGGGTTTTCAGCTTTCTGAAGAAAGGAAGGGTGTGCGCTGGCAATACCGCCTGCCGGCGGCAAGAGTAGGAGGAGATACAGCGGACTACAGACTATACGGCTCAAAACGTCAGTTGTTTCTTACATCAATAAATTACAGCGGCATACATATCCTAAACCATAGCGTTTTCACGCAATATTTGCAGCCCTGCTCTCTCTTTTCCGGATTATCCCTGGACGAAAAGTACTTGTGACCCGCCCCTTCACTCATGCTTCCTTTTCCATACAAACAACACGGAGTAACATAGATGCTGATAAGTAATCCTGTCCCCTGACAACCGGAGTCAAAATGCAAAAGATTGTGATCATCGCGAACGGTGCGGCCTATGGAAGCGAATCGTTATTCAATAGTCTGCGTCTGGCCATTGCGCTGCGTGAACAGGAGAGTAGCCTGGAGCTACGTCTGTTTTTGATGTCGGACGCAGTGACAGCTGGGTTACGTGGGCAAAAACCCGCGGAAGGCTACAATATTCAGCAAATGCTGGAAATTCTGACCGCACAAAATGTGCCGGTAAAACTCTGCAAAACCTGCACCGATGGACGCGGGATCACCGCATTGCCATTAATCGACGGAGTGGAAGTCGGTACGCTGGTAGAACTGGCACAGTGGACGCTGGCGGCAGATAAGGTTCTGACCTTCTGATTCGCTAAGTTTCAGGCAAGCGCACTACCAGGAGCAGCTATTCCCCGATTTAATCTTACATGGGCGTGGTTTCACTGAAAGTTAGCACGCCCTTTCAACGCTTCTGAGGGATTTTGTCATTTTTGTTTAATCGTTATGCCATTTTTTGATCAAAATCAGCATCCTGTTACTCCCCCTTTGGTGTTATGCAATGAGTGAAATGTGAACAACATCACGCAGCACTTTCGAAAGAGAGTACGTTGTTTTCAAGAACGGGGTGAAAAATGGCATTAGTGAAGGCAAGTTTAAAGTTATTTGGTGGAGATACGGTGGTTGTGCGCTGCTCTGAGCGCTGTCACATCCACCTGATGAGCGAGAAAAATCACGTCAAAGACATGCAGACTGACATTTTAAGCGTGCAGGATCGTGATAACGCGTGGCTGACCGTACCGTACACAGGCGTCTGGAATGTGCTGATCGACAGCCACAGCCAGTCGCTGGAGCACTCAATCAGTTATATTGCAGCCTGATTGTAAAAGGCCCGATAGCGCATACGCTTATCGGGCATCTTACAGGTAACCGGGTCCTCGCTTACGCATATCCTGGTCGCATAACTCCTTCCGGCAGATCCTCACCCAACAATCTTTTGACGGTTATCACCAGATCGTTAAGACAATCATCCTTCATTCCCAATCTGGAAAGCTCTTGTTCCAGCGAGAACAAATACTGTGCGTTAGTCCCTAATGGCCCACTGGCGGCAGCGATAAGCGGCGCGATGACCTGCGCTCGGGTATCTGACTCAAACAGTGGGTGACGCGGATCCATAATAAAGACCAGCGCATTGACCGTCCTGCCATCATCCAGCGCCAGCTGACACCAGGTTGGAAGATAACAGCCAGTAATCATTTCACGCTTCCACAGCAGGGAAAGCTCTTGTTCCAGGGTGGCATCCGGTAAGCGATATGCGACACCGGTCGTGCGCCCGCCCTCCTTCAGAGCCAGCATACGTCCTGGCTGACACGCCGTTCCTCGCCCCGCCGTCAGACGCAGACAAAAAGCCCGATGCCAGCCAACCAACGTCCCGGTACAGGACTCTTCAAACTCTAAAGCCGGGTTCCACATCAACGATCCATAACCAAAGATCCACACCGGTCCATCATCAGGTCGGCAAGAAAGCGTGGCTGCCAGTGAGGCTGCCCGTTGTTCCGCTGACCAGAGTAGTGATTCTTCAATTGTACCAAATGCCGTTTTACAGTCGGCATTCAACAAAAAATCACGCGTTAACACCTTACACCTCCGCCACTGCGACTTCCCTGCGACAACTTTTGACGCCTTCCGGGCTTTTTTACTGCTCATTTTGAAACCAATACCAGGACAATAGGCAATTCACCGACAGCTTGCAAGACAACAAAGGCTCAACGGCACTTTATATCCTGTTCCGATGACCCCAATTGTCCGAGTATTTGCATCATTATCATTGTCAATTTTTGTGCCCAATGGAAGCTAACACTTTGTTATTTAAACACTCTATAAACAAGATAAACGATTTTACTCACTTTGAGGCAAAAACTGACTCATGCCGTAAAATTACGTAAAAACAGATCGGAAATACCGAGAGATCTGTTATTTTTTACATTCTTTAATACATTTATAATTATAAATACCTGCAGAGATGGAGAATTAATTAAATGACACATGCACATGAGGCGGTTAAAACCCGCCACAAGGAGACCTCGCTCGTCTTCCCGATTTTGGCGCTGGTAGTCCTGTTCTTATGGGGGAGCAGTCAGTCACTACCAGTGGTCATCGGCATTAATGCTCTTGCCCTTGTTGGTATATTAAGCAGCGCTTTTAGCGTTGTCCGTCATGCTGACGTATTAGCCCACCGTCTGGGCGAACCTTATGGCTCGTTAATCCTGAGCCTTTCGGTAGTTATTCTTGAAGTTAGTTTAATTTCCGCATTAATGGCAACTGGTGATGCCGCACCGACGCTAATGCGCGATACGCTCTACTCCATCATTATGATTGTTACCGGCGGTCTGGTCGGTTTTTCATTACTGCTGGGTGGACAAAAATTTGCCACTCAGTATATGAACCTGTTTGGAATTAAGCAGTATTTAATTGCTTTGTTCCCGCTGGCTATTATTGTGTTGGTCTTCCCGATGGCATTGCCGGAAGCAAACTTCACTACCGCGCAAGCGCTGCTGGTAGCGTTAATCTCTGCGGCAATGTATGGCGTATTTCTGCTGATTCAGACCAAAACACACCAGAGCTTGTTTATTTACGAGCATGAGGATGAAAGCGACGACGACGATCCGCATCACGGTAAACCATCAGCACACAGCAATATGTGGCATGCTGCCTGGCTTATCATCCATTTAATTGCGGTCATCGCCGTGACCAAAATGAATGCCAATCCTCTGGAGACTCTGTTAACTGAGTTGAATGCACCGGTCGCCTTTACCGGTTTCCTGGTTGCTCTGTTGATCCTCTCCCCGGAAGGGCTGGGAGCACTAAAAGCGGTGCTCAGCAATCAAGTACAGCGTGCGATGAATTTGTTCTTCGGCTCAGTATTAGCCACCATCTCACTGACAGTACCGGTGGTGACACTGATTGCATGGGCGACGGGGAACGATCTGGTATTTGGCTTAGGCGCGCCAGAGATGATCGTGATGGTTTCTTCGTTGGTGCTGTGCCATATTTCCTTCTCAACGGGGCGCACTAACGTGCTAAACGGTGCGGCACATCTGGCACTTTTCATCGCCTATCTGATGACGATATTTGCCTGACCGTGTAAAAAAGCCCGATAAGCGTTAACGCATATCGGGCTTACATGCCTGGTTTTGCAGACCGGATAAAACGCTCAGGCGTGTTATCCGGCAGACAAAAACCGCAGTTTAGTTTTCAGTATCCAGTTCGTCGAAACTTTTCACCAGATCATCAATCGCTTTAATCTGCGTCAGGAACTGTTCCAGCTTCGCCAGCGGCAGCGCGGACGGACCATCACATTTCGCATTCGCTGGATCCGGGTGTGCTTCAATAAACAAACCTGCCAGACCTACCGCCATACCAGCGCGCGCCAGTTCGGTAACCTGCGCACGACGACCGCCGGAAGCAGCGCCGAACGGATCGCGGCACTGCAGTGCGTGAGTGACGTCAAAAATAACCGGAGAGTTGCCGGAAACTTTTTTCATCACGCTAAAGCCCAGCATATCCACAACCAGGTTGTCGTAACCAAAATTGGCACCACGATCGCACAGAATAACTTTATCGTTACCGCCTTCATGGAATTTATCCACGATGTTACCCATTTGACCAGGGCTTACGAACTGCGGTTTTTTCACGTTGATAACGGCACCGGTCTTCGCCATGGCTTCCACCAGATCGGTCTGACGAGCAAGGAATGCCGGAAGCTGAATTACATCCACAACGTCAGCAACTGGCTGTGCCTGGCTGGCTTCATGAACGTCGGTGATCACTTTTACGCCAAAAGTTTGCTTCAGTTCCTGGAAGATTTTCATCCCTTCTTCAAGGCCTGGTCCACGGTATGAGTGGATGGAAGAACGGTTGGCTTTATCAAAGGAGGCTTTGAACACGTAAGGGATACCCAGTTTTTGAGTAACGGTTACGTAGTGCTCACAAATGCGCATCGCCAGATCGCGGGATTCCAGCACGTTCATTCCGCCAAACAGCACGAACGGCAGGTCATTTGCCACGTTGATGTCGCCAATGCTAACCACTTTTTGTTTCATAGGATCGCCTTAAACGGTAGGTAAAGTGTCATTAATCAATGCAATACAATTTGTTTGTGCGAAATAGTATTGATCTGCGCACGGATCATTTCGCTGATCGGGTCTTCCGGACACTGCTCAACGAAATAACTTAAATCATTTAATGCAACATGTTCACATTCCAGTTGCGCGTAAATCAATCCGCGATCGCGTATTTCATACGGGTCTTCAGGATTAAACTGCAATAACGCTTCGCTGGCGCGTAGTGCCAGCTCCATTTGACGCTCTTCCATTAGCGAAGATTTCAGCGTATCGAGCAGTTTGCGGATCACTTCCGCATTATCCGCTTCATCCAGATCTTCGTTAAATAACTCAGCAACCGGGCTGATATTCCCCTTCAGCCACACTTCCAGAGTGTGCTCATTTAACGTTTCGCCATTGAACGGATTGATCAGCCACATTTCGCCATCCAGCGATTCAATACGCAGAATTAACTGCGTCGGGAAAATCACCGGGACCAGCGGGAGATCAAGCCGATTGGCAATCCACAATAAGATTGCGCCAAGCGACACGGCGCTACCCTGGCGATTTTTCAGAACCTGGTCGAGCCATAGTGCATCAGAAAGACGATAGACGCCGCGGGTATCCGTAAACCCCCATTCGCCGTAAAAAAGTGCCAGCAGTTTTTCCAGTTGCTCATCCTGAGACAGGAGCTGGCTAATTTCTTCATGCGCCAGACTTGCCAGACGTTCCAGTTCGGCATAGACAGACTGTGTAGGGAAATCCAGGCGGATAGATTCCGATGCCAGGATCATTCCTTCGCACAATGGCGCTTTATTAAATTCGAAATCAGCTAACGACCTCATGACTTACCCCAGTAACGGTATTTTTGTGGTGGCGAGTTTAATGATGATGTACAGCACCACCAGCGCCAGCGGAAAAGCGATTAATCGCGCCTGCTGGCTGCGCGCCCGACGATAATCGAGCGCAATAAAACCCAAAACGATGTAAATGATAACCCCAAACAGCTTTTCAGTCAGCCATGTCCCCTGCCCGGTGAATGGCAGGATGTGCGTTTTAACGATCAACGCCACGCCGCTAAGTAATAAAACGGTATCAATGATCGGTGGCACAATACGCGACCAGCGCGCAGACGCAAGGCTTGCGTCGGTATAACGCCACCAGAAACGTAACGTTAACAGACCGACAGAAAGCGCGATGCTGATAAGATGAATGCTAAGTAGCACGCTGAATGTAGTCATAATGCGGTGTGTCCGAACGTAATTCGTTCGTTGCCGCCGTAGTCGCGACAGGTTTCAACAGCCTGGTAACCCGCGCGAAGAAAAGCATCGCGCACTGCCTGCCCCTGCTGCCAGCCATGTTCCAGTAACAGGTAACCACCGGGAATTAATACGCTGCGCGACTGGTCGATGATATGCACAATATCTGCAAGACCATGATCGCCCGCCACCAGTGCTGATAACGGCTCAAAGCGCACATCGCCTTGCGCCAGGTGCGGGTCCTGCTCATCGATATACGGCGGATTGCTGACAATCATGTCAAACTGTTCCCCCTGCAGGGCGCTAAACCAGTTGCTTTGCAATACGCGAACATTACTGACGGTCAGGTGCTGTGCGTTACGCGTCGCCAGATCAACAGCATCTGGCATGCGGTCAACTGCAGTTACCGCGCAATCCGGGCGCTCGGTAGCCAACGCCAGCGCAATTGCCCCCGTGCCGGTACCCAAATCAAGAATACGACACGGCGAGGCCGGTAGACGCGCCAACGCCTGTTCAACCAGACATTCGGTATCCGGGCGCGGTATTAGCGTTGCCGGAGAAACAAACAGCGGCAGCGACCAGAACTCGCGAATACCGGTCAAGTGCGCCACAGGCTCTCCCCGCTGGCGGCGCGCCACCAGAGAGTCCAGCTGTTCACGCTGCGCCTCGGTTAATTCCGTTTCGCCAAATGCCAGAATAAAAGTCCGCCCCTTGCCAGTGACATGCTCGAGTATGATCTCGGCGTCACGGCGCGGGCTTTCGCTGTCCTGTAATTGGCTTATCGCCTCACGCAGCCAGTGCTGATAGTCCATTAATCCTGCTCGGACAATGCCGCCAGTTGGTCGGCTTGATATTCCTGGACAATTGGCTCAATTAGCATGTCCAGCTTACCTTCCATCGCTTCGTCCAGACGGTAAAGCGTCAGATTGATGCGATGGTCTGTCACGCGCCCCTGCGGGAAGTTATAGGTGCGGTTACGATCGCTGCGATCGCCGCTACCCAAGAGGTTACGACGCTCAGAAGCTTCTGCCTGCTGACGTCTTGCCACTTCGGCTGCACGAATACGCGCCCCCAGCACCGACATCGCTTTCGCTTTGTTTTTATGCTGCGAACGTTCGTCCTGGCACTCCACCACAATACCGGTCGGCAAGTGGGTAATACGAATTGCCGAGTCGGTGGTGTTAACGTGCTGACCACCCGCACCCGATGAACGGAAGGTGTCAATACGCAAATCGGCCGGGTTGATGTCCGGCAGTTCGGCCTCTGGCAGTTCCGGCATCACCGCTACCGTACAGGCGGAGGTATGAATACGCCCCTGCGATTCAGTGGCCGGTACGCGCTGTACACGGTGGCCACCAGACTCGAACTTCAGACGACCATACACACCGTCGCCGCTCACCTTGGCAATAATCTCTTTGTAACCGCCATGTTCACCTTCATTGGCGCTCATGATCTCAACGCGCCAACGGCGTGATTCAGCGTAACGGCTGTACATACGGAACAGATCGCCGGCAAACAGTGCGGCCTCATCGCCGCCGGTACCCGCGCGAACTTCCAGGAACGCGTTGCGTTCGTCATTCGGATCTTTTGGCAGCAGCAGAACCTGCAGATGCTGTTCCAACTGTTCACATTTTTCTTTTGCTTCGCGCAGTTCATCCTGCGCCATCTCACGCATTTCAGGATCGTCGAGCATCATCTGTGCCGTTTCGATATCATCCTGAACCTGTTGCCAGTCCGTAAAACAGCGAGATACATCGCTTAATTGGGCATATTCGCGCGACAATGCACGAAAGCGTTCCTGGTCTGCGATAGTTCCCGCATCGCCGAGCAGCGCCTGAACTTCTTCATGGCGTTCATGCAGGGCTTCCAGTTTGGCAACGATAGAAGGCTTCATAGGCGTAAATGCACCCTGTAAAAAATGAGATTGGTGTGCTGCTACTCCAGCCCGAGGCTGTCGCGCAGAATATTCAGGCGTTCACTATCCCCGTCACGGGCAGCCTGTTGAAGTGATTTGGTTGGTGCATGGATCAGGCGGTTAGTCAGTTTCCAGGCCAGATCCTGCATAATAGCTTGCGCATCACCGCCCTGTTCAAGAGCAGCCAACGCTTTGGCGGTCAGTTCATCACGAACCTGTTCTGACTGACTGCGGTATTCGCGGATGGTTTCACTTGCGCTCTGGGCGCGCAGCCAGGCCATAAACTCGCTGGTTTCCTGCTCAACGATCGTCTCAGCCTCCACTGCCGCCGCTTTGCGCTGCGCCAGGTTATGCGAAATGATACTTTGCAGGTCGTCAACGCTATACAGGTAGGCGTTAGACAGTTTGCCAACTTCCGGCTCAACATCGCGCGGTACAGCGATATCGACCAGCAGCATCGGCTGATTGCGGCGATTTTTAAGCGCGCGTTCCACCATTCCTTTACCGATAATCGGTAGTGGACTGGCTGTGGAACTAATAATGATATCGGCGTCCTGCAAACGCTCGTCGATTTCACTCAGTGAGATCACCTCGGCACCGACCTCATCTGCCAGAACCTGTGCGCGTTCACGCGTGCGGTTGGCAATAATCATCTTCTTCACTTTGTGTTCACGCAGATGACGCGCCACCAGCTCGATGGTTTCACCTGCGCCGACCAACAGCACGGTCACCGTGGAAAGAGATTCAAATATCTGACGCGCCAGTGTACAGGCGGCAAAAGCAACGGATACCGCGCTGGCGCCGATATCGGTTTCAGTTCGAACGCGCTTGGCAACCGAGAAGGATTTCTGGAACATGCGTTCCAGCGCACTGGCATTCAAGTGACCTTTTTGCGAATCCGCAAACGCTTTTTTCACTTGACCCAGTATTTGTGGCTCACCGAGCACCAGCGAATCCAGGCCGCTGGCAACACGCATCAAATGGCTGACTGCGTCGTTGTCCTGGTGCCAGTAAAGGCTGCTGCGCAGATCGTCTTCATTCAGATTATGGTATTCGCACAACCAACGAATCAGCGCCTCTTGCAGGTTATCCTGCTCCTCGACGCTGAGGTAAAGCTCCGTACGGTTACACGTCGACAGCACCACCCCGCCCTGCACCATTGGCTGCGCAAGCAGGCTGTCCAGCGCCTGATCGAGCGTGTCCGGCGAAAACGTTACGCGTTCTCGCAGCGATACAGGTGCCGTTTTATGGTTAATACCAAGCGCTAAAAGGGTCATGTGTGCGGGAATAGTACCAGCGTTGATAAGGTTAGACTGGGGGCATCATACAGGATGCGTGCGGTCAATAAAAGAGACAGCCCCCTTTTGGAGTAATAGCTTACGGTTTAAATTAAGATAACGTGAACGTAGACGATATACCCGCTCGGCGCTAGCATTAAGGGTTATAACTGCAACCGATGGCAAGATTTTGCCGGATGGCTAAAAATTAGCCTTATCCGGCCTACGGGTTGAGTTTGTAGGCCTGATGAGTCGTAGCGCCATCAGGCAATTATTGCACCGTACTACAAGGATTTGTCATCATTATGACCCTGCCTGATTTTCGCTTGATCCGCCTGCTGCCGCTGGCAAGTCTGGTCCTCACCGCCTGTACGCTCAACGCGCCGAAAGGTCCTGGCAAAAGCCCCGACTCCCCAGAATGGCGTCAACACCAGCAGGAAGTGCGCGCACTACATCAGTATCAGACGCGCGGCGCGTTTGCCTACATTTCCGACCAGCAGAAAGTCTATGCCCGCTTTTTCTGGCAGCAAACCGGTCAGGATCGCTATCGTCTTTTGTTGACTAACCCACTGGGCAGCACCGAACTGGAGCTGAATGCCCAGCCAGGCAATGTAGAGCTTGTCGATAACAAAGGTAAGCATTACACCGCTGACGACGCCGAAGAGATGATCGGTAAATTGACCGGAATGCCAATTCCTTTAAACAGTCTGCGTCAGTGGATCCTCGGTCTGCCTGGCGAGGCTACTGATTACAAACTTGATGAGAAATACCGTCTGAGTGAAGTGAACTACAGTCAGGACGGTAAGAATTGGAAAGTGGTCTATAGCAGCTATGACAGTAAAACGCAGCCCGCTATGCCCGCTAATATGGAACTGTCGGACGGCGCTCAACGCATTAAGTTGAAAATGGATAACTGGATTGTGAAATGATGACCCACTGGCCCTCCCCGGCAAAGCTGAATCTGTTTTTGTACATTACTGGACAACGTGCAGATGGTTACCACACGCTACAGACGCTGTTCCAGTTTCTCGATTATGGTGACGACATCACTATTGATGTGCGTAGCGACGGTGAAATTCACCTGCTAACCGCAGTTGAAGGCGTGGAGCATGAAGATAACCTAATCGTTCGCGCAGCACGTTTACTGATGAAAACCGCCGCTGGGAGTGGGCGCCTGCCCACAGGAAGCGGCGCTGACATCAGTATTAAGAAACGTCTGCCGATGGGCGGCGGTCTTGGAGGTGGCTCATCGAATGCCGCTACCGTGCTGGTTGCGCTAAATCATCTTTGGGGTTGTGGGCTGTCACAAGATGAGTTGGCGGCGATTGGATTAACGTTAGGCGCCGACGTACCGGTATTCGTGCGCGGACAGGCCGCTTTCGCCGAAGGTGTAGGCGAAGTCCTTACACCGGTTAATCCCCCCGAAAAATGGTATCTGGTCGCCCATCCTGGCGTCAGCATTCCAACACCGGTTATTTTTAAAGATCCGCAACTGCCGCGCAACACGCCAAAAAGGTCAATAGAAACGTTACTAAAATGTGAATTCAGCAATGATTGCGAGGTTATCGCAAGAAAACGTTTTCGCGAGGTTGATGCAGCGCTTTCCTGGCTGTTAGAATACGCGCCGTCGCGCCTGACTGGTACAGGGGCTTGTGTCTTTGCTGAATTTGACACAGAGTCCCGTGCTCGCCAGGTGCTTGAGCAAGCCCCGGAATGGCTCCAAGGCTTTGTGGCGAAAGGTGTCAACCTCTCCCCATTGCACAGAGCGTTACTCTAAATCATTCGGGTTTCAAGAAAATGGTAAGATGGCGAATCCCCGGAAGCATACAAAATGTGACGGTGTGAATCATTGATGCCAGCAGACATGAAACGTGAATGACGATGAGTAAGCCGGGCAAGCTGAGTTGCGGTGACAACGTCACCCTGTTCCAGACGTTGCATCGCGCTCTTTAATACACCGCCTGGAGAGGATACTGCCTGGCCCGCACAGTTTTCGGCAGATTCTTTCCACCAATGGACGCATGCCTGAGGTTCTTCTCGTGCCTGATATGAAGCTTTTTGCTGGTAACGCCACCCCGGAACTAGCACAACGTATTGCCAACCGCCTGTACACTTCACTCGGCGACGCCGCTGTAGGTCGCTTTAGCGACGGCGAAGTCAGCGTACAAATTAATGAAAATGTACGCGGTGGTGATATTTTCATCATCCAGTCCACTTGTGCCCCTACTAACGACAACCTGATGGAATTGGTCGTTATGGTCGATGCTCTGCGCCGTGCTTCCGCAGGCCGTATCACCGCCGTTATTCCTTACTTCGGCTATGCACGTCAGGATCGTCGCGTACGTTCCGCTCGTGTACCGATTACCGCAAAAGTCGTCGCGGACTTCCTGTCCAGCGTTGGCGTTGACCGCGTCCTCACCGTTGACCTGCATGCTGAACAGATCCAGGGCTTCTTTGATGTACCGGTTGATAACGTATTCGGTAGCCCAATTCTGTTAGAAGACATGCTGCAGCTGAATCTGGACAACCCAATTGTGGTTTCTCCGGACATCGGTGGCGTCGTGCGTGCCCGTGCTATCGCTAAGCTGCTGAACGATACCGATATGGCTATCATCGATAAACGTCGCCCACGTGCGAACGTTTCTCAGGTGATGCACATCATTGGTGACGTAGCAGGTCGTGACTGCGTGCTGGTTGATGATATGATCGATACCGGCGGTACGCTGTGCAAAGCAGCAGAAGCGCTGAAAGAACGTGGTGCAAAACGCGTATTCGCTTACGCTACCCACCCGATCTTCTCAGGCAATGCGGCAAACAACCTGCGCAACTCTGTGATTGATGAAGTCGTTGTCTGTGACACCATTCCACTGACTGATGAAATCAAAGCACTGCCGAACGTGCGTACGTTGACCCTGTCGGGTATGCTGGCCGAAGCGATTCGTCGTATCAGCAACGAAGAATCCATCTCTGCTATGTTCGAGCATTAATCGAGCCCGGCTCAAAAACCCGCTGCGGCGGGTTTTTTTATCTGCAACATTTATTTGTATGACTTATGCCTCCTTCACCTGCCATTTAGTTGACAGATGATGCGCTCATGGATGAAACATTATTGTGAACAGATTATTTTCCTCACATGTGATGCCTTTCCGCGCTCTCATCGACGCTTGCTGGAAAGAAAAATATACCGTCTCACGCTTTACCCGTGATTTGATCGCCGGGATAACCGTTGGGATCATTGCTATCCCGCTGGCGATGGCACTGGCAATTGGCAGCGGCGTTGCGCCACAGTACGGCTTGTATACCTCAGCCGTTGCTGGGATTGTTATTGCCCTCACCGGGGGGTCACGCTTTAGCGTTTCTGGTCCGACCGCCGCCTTCGTGGTGATCCTGTATCCGGTATCGCAGCAGTTCGGATTGGCAGGCCTGTTGGTTGCCACGCTCATGTCCGGGATATTTCTGATCCTTTTCGGCCTCGCCCGCTTTGGTCGCCTGATCGAATATATTCCCGTATCTGTCACCTTAGGTTTTACGTCCGGTATTGGTATCACCATCGGTACCATGCAGATTAAAGACTTTCTTGGTCTGCAAATGGCTCATGTACCGGAGCACTACCTGCAAAAGGTAGGTGCACTGTTTATGGCATTACCGACCATCAACCTCGGCGATGCCGCTATTGGTGTGGTCACGCTTGGGATCCTGATTTTCTGGCCTCGTCTGGGGATCCGTCTGCCAGGCCATCTTCCTGCACTGCTGGCCGGTTGTGCGGTGATGGGCATTGTTAACCTGATGGGCGGCCATGTGGCGACCATCGGTTCTCAGTTCCACTATATTCTGGCTGACGGTTCCCAGGGTAACGGTATCCCACAACTATTGCCGCAACTGGTATTGCCGTGGAACCTGCCAGATTCAGACTTCACGCTAAGCTGGAGTTCATTACAGGCACTGTTACCCGCGGCTTTCTCTATGGCGATGCTGGGGGCTATTGAATCCCTGTTGTGCGCCGTGGTGCTCGACGGTATGACCGGAACCAAACACAAAGCCAACAGTGAACTGATTGGTCAGGGCCTGGGGAATATTGTCGCACCGTTCTTTGGTGGCATAACGGCTACCGCTGCTATTGCCCGCTCTGCGGCTAACGTCCGTGCCGGGGCAACCTCACCAGTTTCCGCAGTCATCCACGCAATTCTTGTGATCCTCGCTCTGCTGGTGTTAGCGCCGTTGCTCTCCTGGTTACCCCTCTCGGCAATGGCTGCACTGCTGTTGATGGTGGCGTGGAACATGAGCGAAGCCCATAAAGTGGTGGATCTGCTGCGCCACGCACCGAAAGACGACATCATCGTCATGCTGATGTGTATGTCGCTGACAGTTCTGTTCGATATGGTGGTCGCCATCAGCGTCGGTATCGTTCTTGCCTCCCTGTTGTTTATGCGCCGTATTGCCCGCATGACACGTCTGGCACCAGTGAACGTAGTTGTACCGGATGATGTGCTGGTACTGCGCGTGATTGGCCCACTGTTCTTTGCCGCAGCTGAGGGACTATTTACCGATCTCGAGTCTCGTATTGAAGGCAAACGCATTGTGGTGCTGAAATGGGACGCCGTACCGGTACTGGATGCTGGTGGCCTTGACGCCTTCCAGCGTTTTGTAAAACGTCTTCCGGAAGGCTGTGAATTACGCATCAGCAATCTGGAATTCCAGCCGCTGCGCACGATGGCGCGCGCGGGCATCCAACCGATCCCGGGCCGTCTGGCATTCTTCCCGAACCGCGACGCAGCGTTGGCGGATATTTAATGTTCATCTGTTACCGGCATGCTCTTGCCTGCCGGTAACACTTCTCTTCTGTAAACACGTCTGAGTTGTTATCATCATCTCTCCTGCTCTCTGACGATACCTGTAGCCATGAAATCTGACTCTACATTTGTCTATCGCGAAATCACCGAGACTGATATTCCAGCCGTGCAATCGTTTATTATCCGGCATCTGAATCTCTATTTTAATGCCAACAGGCCACTCCCCGACTCAAGTCAGGATGTGTTAGCGTTACGTTCACAATACATTCACCAGCCACGAAATCTGTTGATCGGCGTATGGGATGAACAACAACAGCTTATCGCCACGCTGGCGGTATGCCAGTACGATGACAGAATATCGACATTACGTGGGCGTTATAATTTATCTACAACCGCTGAGATTTGTCGTTGTTACGTTGAACAAAATTATCGTCGCCAGGGAATAGGCGGTCAGTTAGTTTCATTGGCAGAACAATTTTGCCTGCGTCAACAATATAAAACACTCTACCTGCACACCCATCACTTTTTACCTGGCGGTTATCCGTTTTGGCTACGCCATCATTTCACCGAGTTTTTAGATGAAGGCGGAGAACAACAAATTGTGCATATGGAGAAATATGCTATCGGAATGTGACATTGTGCAAATAATTAAATAATTGTGCATCCGCACTATTAATTCCGGTCATTTTTATCGCAGCAAAATTAATTGATCAGAATCAAATAATTCTCATTTAATTTATCTGATATTCACCATCAACATAGAACACACTAAAAAATATTCTCATAACCATCTGTTTTTAAAGGAATTAACAATAGCAAAACAAATACCCCTACTTATTCAAGCGGTTGACGCGATAATTGGATGCCGATACATTCGCCGATGACAGTATTTCAGAATGTACTTATTATTTTGAAACGGAATATGGTGCGGATTATTTCAATCTTATGCCATAGCTGCCCCCGCAACTGTAAGCGGATACAGAATATCTTCGTATGGTAATAAATCACCATAGGTCACTGTAAAGATTTATTTATGGGAAGGCCGATATTCTGATTGCCGCGAGCCAGGAGACCTACTGTCAAGGTTGTATACATTGAGTGGACGGGATGGTCCATGGGGTGATTTATTTGACGAACTAATGATCGTGATTACTGACCTGGTAGACGAGAATATACTTTTTTTTCATATTATCTTGTCTGTACATCATGATTCGATGTCATCTATCGTCATGCGCCTGTCCCGAAATTATATACCAGACGATCAGATTCTGGCATGAAAGGGACAATTATAATGCACGTTGACATTACCTCTTCTTATTCCAAACTTTCACTTCTGGCCTTGACTGGCGCCGCACTTTTCCTGGCCAGTAATATGGCTTCTGCGGCCAAAACAGAATATCCACTGACTATCAAAAACTGTGGCCGGGATATTACTTTTAATAAAGCTCCCCAGCGAGTTACCACCGTAGGGCAAAATAGCACTGAAATACTCTATTCTCTGGGTCTGGCCGATCGCGTTGTCGGAACGTCACTCTGGTTCGGTCCCGTCCCGGAACAGTACAAGGCGGTGAATGATAAAATTGCGGTCATTGCACAGAACATCCCGAGCTTTGAAGGGATTATTGCTAAAAAGCCAGATTTAGTAGCCAGCCAGTTTGAATGGCAAATTGGCCCTGCCGGTACGGTCGCGTCCTACGAACAATTCAGCGAATTGAAAGTTCCGGTTTATACCGCTCCCGCCGATTGTGCCAAAGATAACGAAGACGGCGGAGATGGTGTACGTAAGGGGATGTTTGATATCGCCATGGTTTACCAGGAAGTCGCAGATCTGGCAAAAATTTTCGATGTTCAGGACAAAGGTGATGAACTGATTGCCAGCCTCAAAGCACGTGAGGCTGCGGCAAAGTCCAAAATTACCGGTATGGACAACAACGTTTCCGCCGTCTTTTGGTTCTCCAGCGCCGATCTGCAACTTGACCCGTATGTCGCAGGAAAATTTGGCCCCGCCGCGTGGATCGCCCAATCACTTGGGGTGAAAAACGTCATTGATTCCGCCGAAGAGTGGCCAACTGTAGGCTGGGAGACCATCGCCAAAGCGGATCCATCGGTTATCGTTCTGGGCGAAATGGGACGTCGCCGTTTCCCAGCTGATGACTGGAAAGTCAAAATGGAATACCTCAAGTCTGATCCTGTCACCAGCCTGATCCCGGCGGTTAAAGAAAACCACCTGCCAGTGATCGACGTGCAAACCATGAATGCCGGGATAAGAACTATCGATGGTCTTGAGAAACTCGCTGATGCGCTGGTGCAGTACGGCCTGGCACATCCAAAAGCCACTCATTAATCCTCGTCGCGCGTTATGCCTTTTGCAGGCATAACGCCCTTTTGTACTCAGGGCAGCCGTAAAATAATGAGTGAATTACGCAGGACGCGCCAGGCCATTCGTCAATTAACAAACCGGGCAGTGCTACACAGCCTGTGGGTCAGTGTGGTGATGTGTGGCGTTCTTCTGGCAGGGATCTCCATCGGTGAAACATTTATTCCGTGGCAGCACGTTATCCATACGCTGGCAAACCGACTGTTTGACACCCAGTATATGGTGGACGCGTTGGATGCCGGGATTATCTGGAACTACCGTCTGACTCGCGCGCTGGTTTCCGCCTGTTGCGGCGCATGTCTGGCGGTTTCCGGGGTAGTGTTACAGTCACTGCTACGTAATGCGCTGGCCGAACCCTATCTGCTGGGGATTTCCGCCGGAGCGTCAACCGGAGCCGTGCTCATTGCATTAACCGGACTGGGTGCAGGGATCGTCAGCATGTCTCTCGGCGCCTTTATCGGCGCCTTGACGGCGTTTTTGTTTGTCGCACTGCTGGCGATGGCTGCGCGGGGAAAACACGGTTCCGCCACCACGCAAATCATTCTCGCCGGGATTGCCAGCTCACAGTTGTTCAATGCCATCACTTCACTGATTATCACCCGCTCAGCCAATGCCGAGCAGGCTCGCGGCATTATGTTCTGGCTACTGGGCAACCTTAGCGGCGTTCGCTGGCCAGATGTGGTTCTGGCTATCCCAACTGCGCTGGTCGGCATAATTATCTGCTTTTGCTACGCCCGCCATCTTGATGCATTTTCCTTTGGCGCTGAATCGGCCGCATCGCTGGGTATTCCGGTTAAACGCACCCGCGTCGTACTGATTACCGCAGTGACGGGAATGACGGCCATTATGGTATCGATTGTAGGCGCTATTGGTTTTGTCGGGCTGGTCATTCCTCATGCCGCCCGTTTACTGGTGGGAAACCAGCATCACCGCTTATTGCCCGTAAGCGCCTTTATTGGCGCTATTTTTCTCATCGTGGCGGATGTCATCTCCCGAACCCTGCTTCCAGGGCAAGTGTTGCCAATCGGCGTGATCACCGCCCTGGTCGGCGCTCCCGCATTTTCACTCATATTGATACGAGGGAATCCGAGCAAATGACCGTTAACCCATGCTTTACATCACCTCTACGCAGAGCGAATGCGGCTAATCATGTGGTTTGCGCGCAAAATCTGCACTGGGAAGTGAAAGGCAAGGCAATTGTAAATGATGTCTCTTTTCAGGTTTCTCCCGGGGAGTTTGTTGGGATTATCGGCCCCAATGGTTCCGGGAAAACATCACTGATTTCGCTTCTGGCCGGTTTACTGAAACCCTCCGCAGGCAAGGTTTTGCTGAACAACAAAGACGTTCACCGCTATTCGCGGCGCCATTTGGCGCAAAAAGTGGCTCTTGTTGAACAACAGGCAGAAACCAGCGAGCGTCTTACCGCCATTCAGGCCGTTTCTCTTGGCCGCACACCATTTCTAAGCCTGTTGTCGCCATGGTCGCGTTCTGACGATGAGATTGTGCAAGCGATGCTGGAAAAAGTCTCCATGCAAAACGTACAGCATCGCTGCTGGCATACATTCTCCGGGGGCGAACGCCAGCGCCTGCATATAGCCAGGGCGTTGGCGCAACAACCGCAGGTACTGCTGATGGATGAGCCGACAAATCATCTCGATATCCAACATCAGATTGGCCTGCTCAACCTTGTCAAACGCGAGAAACTTACCGTTATTGCTGCCCTGCACGACCTGAATCATGCCGCAATGTTCTGCGATCGCATCATGGTGATGAAAGCCGGACAACTGGCGATGCAGGGCAATCCTTCTGCAGTGTTCACCCGAGAAAACCTTAACTGCTGGTTTGGCATCGATGCAATTGTCGAACGTCCACCTGATGGGGCGAGCTGCTTCATCCGCTACCAACGACCAGCGTAAATACCAAAGGAACTGATATGAAATGTATTAAGCAAAGTCTGCAAATCCTGTGCCTGTTAGCCTTCACCTCCACGGCTCTCGCACAAACGCATGAAGTGCTGATGAAAAACCGAGGTGCTGGTGGGCCAATGGTCTACGAGCCGGACTATCTGGCGATCCAACCGGGCGATAGCGTGAAGTTTATCCGCAAACATAAGAGCCACAATGCAGCCTCGATTGCCGAACTCTCACCCGCAGGCTATCCCGGTTTCATTGGCAAAATCGATGAAGAGATTGAAGTCAAATACGACAACGCAGGCTTCTACGGCATCAAGTGCTCACCCCACTATGCCCAGGGCATGATCATGCTGATCAAAGTCGGTGACGCCGTATTGCCCGACAGCTACCGCGCGTTTAAAGCACCGGGCCTTGCGGATAAACGCTTTCAGGATATTTATACCCGCATCGATAAACAGTAACGCCACGATAAAGGGAGAATACTGGTGGTGGATAAAAAACCCGATAGTGAAACGATCCAGACCGGGCGACGTGACTGCCTGTGCAAACTGACAAAATTTGTCGGCGCGGCGGGTGTCACTGCCGCCGTCTGGCCGCTCATCTCAGCACTGGGCCCGGATGATAAAACCGAGGCAGAAAATGAGCCAATTGATGTCTCTCTTGCAGGCGTAGCAGCAGGCCAGACAGTGAAGCGTATCTGGCAGGGAAAACTGATCCTCATTCACCACCGAACTCCGCAAGAGATTGCAGCGGCGCAACAGGCAGATAATCGATTACTGCTGGCTCCTCAGGCAGATAGCGAACGGGTTACAGCGGCACATCCACAGTGGCTGGTTATACAGGGCTATTGCCCTCACGCGGGGTGTGTTCCTAACGCCAACCCCAGTGGCCAGGGATGGATCTGTCCGTGTCATGGTTCAGAGTTTGATACCTCCGGACGTGTGACGCGCGGTCCGGCCACTGCGAATCTGGCAATCCCGGACTATACCTTGTCTGCCGATGGTCTGAGCGTACGTATTGGTGCAAAGGATGCCTGATATGAGCACTTCTGATATAACGACGTCATGGCGCAACTTTCAGTTGCGCCTTCCGCTTCCCCGCTCCGTTTCCGGGCTGTGGGTATTTGCTATCGGTTTGATATTACTAGTGATGCTGGGTGTCCAAATCCTGTCGGGCATTGTACTGGCAATGTTCTACGTACCTACGGCGGAGTCCGCATTTGATTCCATTATTCATATTATGCGTTCAGTCAGGCACGGTGAACTGGTGCGCAACATGCATGCAACTGGCGCTTCACTCTTTTTCTTTGCCTGTTATTTGCATATTTTCCGCGCGATGTATTACAACGTTTACCGCAAACCCTATCTGAAGATGTGGACCATCAGCGTGACGTTATATGTGCTGCTGATGATCACTGCTTTTCTGGGCTATAGCCTTATTTGGGGGCAAAAAAGCTACTGGGCCGCCACGGTTATTACCAGTTTTGCCCGGGCAATTCCGTTTATCGGGGATTCGCTGTATACCTATTTAGTCGGTGGATATGCGCCCGGTACACCAACAATTGGGCGTTTTTATGTGCTTCACTTTATTATTCCATTCGCGATTGTCGCGGTGACGATATGGCATGTACGCACCGTTCAGTCGGCTTTTGCCCATGCGATGAAGAAAACATTTTCCGCACAAGAGTCTCAACGGCTGCTGTTTGATTTTCGCGTCACCGAGAGCGATGCCATTAAACTCACTCTCTTTTTAATGTTGTTTACCTGGTTTCTCTTCTTCGCGCCCCATTATCTCAGCAGCGCCGATAACTTTATTCCCGCCGATCCGACAGTCACGCCGGCCATCGTCGCACCGGAATGGTACTTTCTGCCCTTCTTCTCTATTTTGCGCTGCTTTCCCAATGAGCTGGCGGGTATTACTGCGATGTGCGCCTCGGTACTGATTTTCTATTTTCTCCCCTGGCTGGATACGTCACGTGCGCGGTTTCGCAACTATAGCAAGCTGGTTAAAGTCAGCTTCTGGATTTGGGTAGTCAACGCCTTCTTTTTAGGCTGGCTGGGATCAAAAGCGCTGGTTGGTCCGGATTTAGTTGATGGGTTTAATCATGACGAGGGCTGGATCCGTGCAGCATCTCAGCTTTCAACGCTGGTCTATTTCGCATGGTTTCTGATTGTTCTGCCGTGTCGACGCTTACTGGAAAAACAGGACTGACATTATGGGCCGATTTTTAACGTACACCACCCTCAGTCTGGGTCTGTTCTTCAGCAACGTACTCAGTGCGCAGCAACCGCCACCGCAGACGTGGTCTTTTAGCGGTGCGAACGGCAAATACGACACAGAGCAGTTACGACGCGGTCTGCAGGTTTACGAAGAAAAATGTCGGGCCTGCCACAGCATGAAATATCTGACGTTCCGAACGCTGACCAAACCGGGAGGGCCGGAGCTGAGTCAGGCTGAAGCTAAAACAATGGCGAGCGGTTACGTCTTTGCAACCGTGGAGGACGACGGGCAACCCGGCGAACGGGATGGCAATCTGAATGATGTCTTTGCTTCCCCTTATCTCAATGAGCAGGAAGCCAAATACCTCAACAATGGCGCGCTGCCGGTAGATTTGAGCTATATCGTTCGGGCACGAACCTACGATCGCGGATTTCCACAATTTTTACTGGATGCGTTTATTCCTTATTCCGAACAAGGGGCTGATTATATTTATGCATTGCTGACGGGGTATGTTCCCGATGATCCTGAGATGAAGGCTAACCGGTATTTCCCGGGCGGGATTATCAATATGCCAAAACCACTGACAGACGGTGAGGTAATCTGGGCTACGCAAACACACATACCCCAAACGGAAGAACAGTACGCACGCGATGTCACCGCATTTCTGGCGTGGGTAGCCGATCCGCAGCTGGAGTCGAGAAAGCATCAGGGAATGTATGCTATGGGATATCTGGCGGTTGTTTTGGCGCTAGTCGCGTTATTACAGCGTATCCGTTCCCGCTCGCGCAGAAACAAGGCGAACTAACAACCAGTCAGCATAAAGCTGACTGGTCTACAATAACGTCACCGCTTAGCTGTGGCGTTGGCTGTTATTCCGGCGACAGCGTTTGTCGTAATGACGAACCCACCAGTAGCGGTCGCTGATTTGTTCATGCCCACCGACGCGGGCCCCCGCCAGCCAGAGAACACCACCAACAAAAATACTGAGCACAGCACCATGTGCGAAAAACTGTGGCAGATTAAATTGCGGCAACTGATTTAAAATAGAATAGCCAACACCGACAACCATCACCACCAACCCTAAAGCCATGAGCACGTTACCGAGTAACGAAGCATTTTTGCGTTTCATGTGTCACCTCCGGAACTTTGGGTTGCTACAGGGAATACCCCTAATCCTTATGTGTAAAGTATAGACAACACTGCCGTTTGCATGTGCGGGAGCGATCACAATTACAAACACCAATGCAACAAAACTTTACAAATAAGCTACTGAACAACCTCATTTTCTAATAGTCCATTTGGGCAATTATTCAGATTTTGCAGTTACGCACGCAGTTTTTTGTCAAGCGCACCGACAGACAGTAAACTACACGCCGGTTATAGACACACTCAGGACAAAATACGTGACGATTAAATTGATTGTCGGCCTGGCGAACCCCGGCGCAGAGTATGCGGCAACGCGACATAATGCAGGCGCATGGTACGTCGATCTACTGGCAGAGAGATTACGAGCCCCCCTGCGCGATGAGCCGAAATTCTTCGGTTACACCTCCAGAGTGACGCTCGAAGGTGAAGATGTCCGTTTGCTGGTGCCGACCACATTTATGAATCTAAGCGGCAAGGCCGTCGGCGCGATGGCCAGTTTTTATCGCATTAACCCCGATGAAATTTTAGTCGCCCACGACGAATTGGATCTGCCCCCGGGCGTCGCAAAATTTAAGCTTGGCGGTGGTCATGGTGGGCACAATGGCCTGAAGGACATCATCAGCAAGTTAGGCAATAACCCGAACTTTCATCGTTTACGCGTCGGAATTGGCCATCCTGGCGATAAAAACAAAGTTGTCGGCTTTGTTTTAGGTAAACCGCCTGTTTCAGAACAGAAGTTAATTGATGAAGCTATTGACGAAGCGGCTCGTTGTACCGAGATTTTATTCAAAGATGGCCTGACGAAAGCAACGAGCCGCTTACATACCTTTAAAGCTCAATAAGCAGTGATGTGCGGCATTTTTCTCGCGTGCTGTGTATAATAGGCAGAGTTATTTACTTTTCTACAATCTGTTTTCTATAACAGGTTGAATATCAAAAGATTAAGGTGATTTAAACATGGGATTCAAATGCGGTATCGTCGGTTTGCCAAACGTAGGCAAATCCACCCTGTTCAACGCGCTCACAAAAGCGGGTATTGAAGCGGCAAACTTCCCGTTCTGTACTATCGAGCCGAACACCGGTGTTGTTCCGATGCCCGATCCGCGTCTGGATCAACTGGCCGAAATCGTAAAACCACAGCGTATCCTGCCAACCACAATGGAATTTGTGGATATCGCGGGCCTGGTAAAAGGCGCGTCCAAAGGTGAAGGTCTGGGCAACCAGTTCCTGACCAACATCCGTGAAACAGAAGCTATCGGTCACGTAGTTCGCTGCTTCGAAAACGACAACATTATCCATGTTAATAATAAAGTGGATCCGGCTGACGATATCGACGTTATCAACACCGAACTGGCTTTATCCGACCTTGATACCTGTGAGCGCGCTATCCACCGCGTGCAGAAGAAAGCCAAAGGTGGCGACAAAGACGCTAAAGCAGAACTGGCTGCACTGGAAAAATGCCTGCCACAGCTGGAAAACGCCGGTATGTTACGTGCACTGAAAAACCTGACTGACGAAGACAAAGCGGCTATCAAATACCTGAGCTTCCTGACCCTGAAGCCAACTATGTATATTGCCAACGTCAACGAAGATGGTTTTGAGAACAACCCATATCTCGATAAAGTGCGTGAAATCGCCGCCACTGAAGGTTCTGTGGTCGTTGCCGTTTGTGCTGCAGTTGAATCCGATATCGCAGAACTTGACGATGCCGATCGTGACGAATTTATGGCTGAACTGGGTCTGGAAGAACCGGGCCTGAACCGCGTGATCCGTGCCGGTTACGAACTACTTAACCTGCAGACCTACTTCACCGCTGGTGTGAAAGAAGTCCGCGCATGGACAATCCCTGTTGGCGCCACCGCGCCACAGGCTGCCGGTAAAATCCATACCGACTTCGAGAAAGGCTTTATCCGCGCACAAACCATCGCGTTTGAAGATTTCATCACCTACAAGGGTGAGCAAGGCGCGAAAGAAGCCGGTAAAATGCGTGCAGAAGGTAAAGATTACATCGTTAAAGATGGCGACGTAATGAACTTCCTGTTCAACGTCTAAATAAAATTGGTTGTCTCATGAGGTTTCGCTGAATCTCATAAAAATCGCAAAAAACCATAAAATCCACGCAATTGCGTGGATTTTTCTTTTCATAACGTCTCAATTCATCTCGTAGCAACGCAGTCAAAAATGAGTGCGCGGATGAGTACAACATTCTTCCATCTTCATCCTTGAAATTCTTCAGGAAACAGCTAAACGGGGAGCCCCGACAGTTGCTGCGGAAGCTCGCCGCACCGTTTCATCAATTTTCGAGTTGGCAGTCGCGACGCCTGGAGCTGATAGCGATCCCGTCTGGCCTGCGCGCAAGCCCCTTCCTGCTAATAAAACACAAACAGGCATTAAACCCACAGCAAATCGGGAGATTATTGAGTTGTTTTGACAATAGTCATGGCTCGTACCAGGTTAACTATTGCATGTGGTTAATGTGGTGGACACTTGCGCGTCCCGCTGAAGTTACCGAAGCAGAATGGGCAGAATCGATCTTGATAGCGCCCTGTGGACCATTCCGGCAGCGCGAATGAAAGTTTGTAGAGAACACGGTATTCCCCTGCCCTCCCAAGATGTCAAAAAGCTCAGAACACTACAGGGATTAACCGGGCATCGGCAGCACCTTTTTCCGGGCAGGGATAATCAGCTAAGTCCAATGACATCGCACTCTCTGTGTCGGCTACTTAAAAGCCTCGGCTGGAGTGGTACCTATATACCAGAACTACAGGAAGAACACGTTTAAACGAGATGGGCTATCAACCCGACGCTATAGAGGTCCAACTTGCGTTCGCTGATACCAACAATGTTCGTCGCACATACAACCATGTAACTTATCTCGATGAGTGAAAGGTTATGATGCAGGAATGGGCTGATAAGCTGGGCAAAGGGGTAGCAGGATTCGAGTAGAACTTATTGCACTTAGTAAACCTCGAGGATTGAACTCCTTCCTCAATGTCCGCTTTGTGCCAGGAACGGAAGTTGGAGTGCCAGAGACTCCCTAAAAGTTGATGGTTCGTTTTGCAGGGATACTTACAAATGGTCAGTTCCAGTATTCATATTTCGCCGTCATTACTGCGTTATGTTTGTCTACATACTGTTTACCTGTCCGATCAGTTGGGGTGATTGTGATATCTATATTGGCATGTGTGCATTCTCCATGTGAGTTCCACTCCTCGCAGGTGGTCAGATTTTTTTCGATGGTGAAATACGTCTGGGTCTTGCTCAGGGTCAACTCACGGCCCTCGTTATCATAGCCATACTCTTCTATGGTTGAGGGTGATTGGGTTTTGATTAGGCGATGATTGCCATCATAACTATATACAATCGTATTATTATCTATCGCCATACTTCCTTTGCTTGCCGCGCTTGCCAGTAATCCTGATGAATTGAAGGCGTAGTCGATTGTGCCCACTACGGTTTTGTCTTTATCTTCTGGTTTTGTGGCCGCGATAACCGAACGATTAACTGCACGGCTGATAATTCCTTTATCGTTAAGCAGGTACATTCCCTCAAGAGTCTGCCGATATGCCTGCGTGGTTTTCTGACTGTTTTTATCGGCTATGACGCCGTTTGAGTCCACCTGGATGCGCCAGCCAAATTCCGTTTTATTCAACTGAATTTCAGAGGTTGCCGTGAAAACTGCTTTCTGGCCTGTTGAGGTTTTGACCTCTTTCATACGGCCGCCAATTACTTCACCGCATTGACTGAAGTTGCTTTGAACCGATGTGCGGAGATACCCGTCAGGACTATCAATAGTGATTGATACAGATTTGGGAATTTCAGTTCTTGTCGGCTCACTCAGAAGGATGAAGTTGTTCAGTTTGTTTTTAGCGAAGGTTTCCGCAGTGCATTGTGCTGCATAAGTCTGAAATGTGCAGAGGGATAAGAGAGTAATTAACAGTTTGTTATTATTGAATGACATTATTTGTTGTCCTCATGAACCGATCAGTTATCCAGATTTGGTTACGTTGGCGAAGTTTTGTTTCATTGGCTGCTTGTCTGGTTTGGCTCACTTGTCAATCAGTGGCTTCACTGTAATCTGGCTATATGCTTTGTACAATAAGGTCGCTCCTCGCTCACAGCGGACCTTCAACTCAGTTAGCTTGCCCGCTTCGTGCCAACAGCGGACGTAGCCTGCACGCTCTCTTTTTTATTAAAATCGACTTTAAATCGGCATAGGGATCGTACGATATATTGCTCTATTCAATTAGATAAACAATGCTTAAAGGCCGAGCGTACGTTTTCATATAGCACAGGTGTGAGCATTAAATTTTCCCAAATATTATTATGTCCAGCCTCGGGAATGATCAGAAGTTGCTTTTGACAACAGCATGATGCAGAAGACAGCAGTTTTTCTGGTATTTCTGAGGGGATGATTGCATCATTTTCGGCAGCAATAACCAGTAAATTCCCGTTAAACTCAGCAGCTATGTCCCATGCATCTGTATGTTCCCAGCTCCGGTGTTTGCGTATGATTGCAGAAAAATCAGGACCAAACTTAACCTTATATGCAGGTGTTGAGTAGACACCGGGAACCATGAGGATGAGAGATTGGAACTGAATCGCTTTACTAAGCTGAAGTGCATTGTAGGCTCCCATACTGACGCCCATACAACCTGTAAGCACCAGTCCCTGGGAAGCAATCACCGCCTCTGCTTGCATCGTGCGATTAAAAAGAGAAGATTCGTGAATGTCCCCCCCAGTCTCACCATGACCTAAAAAGTCAAATATCGTCGTTCCAAAGCCTAAGGTATCCAGAAGATTTCGGTATTTGTAGAAAACGGTCCGATCTTTACCGCCGCCATGAAGCATAAGGACATGTCCATTGCATCCAAATGTGCTTTCAGCGTGAATCGTTTTGCCATGAAACGGGACCTGGAAATAGTGACTAGAAATCATCTGCGTATGTGTTTTTGGAGTAACGATTTATTCGTTGTATCAAACCCGATCTCACCATGCAATGTCAGATTGAATCGCCACTGCTTTGGTCGACCTCTTGCCCAATCGATGTGCATCGGTATCTTCCGCTTCTCGCTCACTACAGACCTTGCTGAGCATGAATTTCTTCTGTGTCTAGGTGCGGAAATGGCTTACAACAATCTGTGTAGTTCAACGGGGAACGGGCCATTCCATTGACCTGAACACTTAGTACTGTAGGATTGCTAATTATCTTTCTGATTCACCATTAACAAGGAAAAGGTATGTTCGGATTCTTTAGAAAGAAAAGACCTGAAACTGAGCCCGGACAGGGTTCCTCAATCACGGCAAAACAGTTTATTGCGCTGACGCTGAGTGATGAAAAGCTGTCTATGCCTGTCTATCTCCCGGGGATCCGTAACGAAGATGATTGTGAGGATATTGGGCTAGGTCCTCTCATTTATATCTGGAATGTGGATCGTGTTGCTGGCACGTTCAGCCTCTCTGTTAACGGTAAAGCGATTGGCCACCTCCTTGAGCCATTTGTGCCCCGAGATAACCCTGCGTATGTTGAAATCCGTGATGAGGCAATGAAGGTTATCGCTGAAGTATCTACTCAGTCCGTGCTGACAACCATAGAGAAAACTGGTCTCATGCCTGATCTTTTATTTGCTTACCATGCTGAGGACGCATAGCAGGAACCAAGCTGACAGTCAGGCAGAGCTTGAGATTACGCTAGGGACTAAGTTAATCAGTCCTTTCATCGCAACGCTAAATTAGCGTCAAGAAACGCTTTAGATTGCCGAAATGTACATTTAGCGTAATTCCTGAAAATAAACAAAATGGATTGATCCGTATGAAGAAACTCTTACTTCTTTTTCCGCTGGTGTTTACTGCGCCGGTACAGGCTTCTGAAGTCACGGTAGGTCAGGTTTGCAAGGCTGCTTCTGCTGCGATGTTTGGACGTGACCATAAGATCATGCAACTGGATAAAGTCGAATCAGGTATTGCCTACGTACATTATATCCGACAGAACGATAGCACCCGTTGGGCAATTAAGTGCAAACTTATAGGTGATCAAGTTATGTGGGCATCTGACAATCCTGACAGTACCGGTCGCTGGCGTGATGATCCTGCAGACAGTACAGTCAAATATGCTATTGATGGTAAAAAAATAATTATTACCGAGCTCTACAGTGACGGTTCCAGTACCACGAACTCTTATCCCTTGAAGCAGCTAAAGTGACGATGACCTGCTCTCCGTTGATTACGACACCTCAAGGTAAGTCATGTAGTTGTGGGAGTTGCGAACTTCCGCTCCTCGCTCACATCGGACTGTCAATCATACAATCGAACTGCAATAGCCGGGATATCTGCGTATAGAGGTTATAAGGAAACGATGAGCTGTAATCTGGGATAACGTTCCAACCATTGCTTTGTAGTGACCCGTTGTTTGAAAGAGTCCAACTTTTCACGTTCAAATGCAGGAGTCGGTCGTAAACGCAGTTCAAATAAGTCAGAAAGTCCATAAGGCGCAGTGATATCGAGACCTTCCTTCCCCAATCTGACAGCCACGGCCGTAGCTGTTTCAGGCCAGTGCAGTAAAGCATTTCCTGTTGAGGTATAGGGATGATCACCATTACGTTGATGCATTCTGGCTTGATTCTTCACTGACCAGTATAACGAAGGTAATTGTTGCCTAAGCCTGTCTTCAAGGAAGCGATCATGGTCTGGGCTACAGTGCTCACAGTCAAACCAGACGACATCTACATCACCAGAAATTGGACTTAGCCCATATCCATGTAAGTGATCCCAAACAGCGTCTCGTACAAATCCCGCTCCGATCCAACCATCATTGAGTTCCAGTGCTCGAACTGCATATAGGATCTTCATTCTTACAGGGTCATCTGACAATATTTTCTGCAATGACGTTTGGTATTCCATTCGTATCCCCCTGTTGGAAACAATAACCCACTGGTGGAAATATTATCAGCATCCTCCTGTCCATGTCCGCTCCTCGCTGTGAGTTCAACGGGTCGATGCAACGCTATACCTAATCAAGGGGGACGTTGCCATGAAGCGAATAACTCGGATTAACTACACGCCAGTGCAGAAGGCGATTATCTGGGACAGACATAAACAAGCCTGCATTACTACGGACTGACGCTATTAGATCTTCTATTTTTCCTCCATATGGTGCCGGGATTAAGACCGGTATGGCATTTCATTGCACGGGGGAATGTCTGTTGAGATTCGTAACCCTATTGAACAGCAATATCAATGACAGATGCTCCTTTCTTAATCAGATCAATTTCAGCATGGTCCAGACGGACAATTTTGATATATCAGTGAAGAGTCATAGCTGTGTACTGTTTGAATAACCACTGAAGATAGATGCCAGAGCAAAAAGCCAGCCCTTCTTGCAGCGATTTCAGTATCCCTATTTTTGGCTGAGCTGCGATTTATCCAGCAAATAAGTTTAGTGGTAACCTCCCGTTGGTATCCGTTGTCATATGGCATGCTGTTTGCCAGAACTCAAGCAAAGTACCGTTGCACTCGCACACTTTGAAATCCCTCTGGAAACCGCACGCGACGGACTACGAAAAGCGAAGGGTTTGGGCAATACAACGTTTCTCAACCCGGCACCGACTCGCAATTTACGCGGCATCGCCCTGAGTGCCGTTGATAATCTGACGACATAGCTACCGACGATCAGGCTGTTACAGACGCAACCTACCCGTTCTAACTCTCCTGGCAGGGGAAGTAATACCACTGAAACGCATTCCGTCATGGAACCATTTGGCATGCCATGCAGTTTTTTTCGACTTAAACCACTTAGGGTGATTCTTTTTATTATGAATAATGTTATGTTATAACATAACCTAAAAATAGAAGAAGATTTATGAAATTTACACCCTCCCTTATCGCACTTAGCGTTTTTGCCAGTCTTTCATCCTTCGCTCATGCCGCTGAAGAAACACTGGTGGTTACGGCCACCAGCAATGGCAGCAGTTTTTCCGAGCAGACGGATTCTAAACTGCTTGCCGTAGGCTCCGGCTCCCGTCTGGGTTTAACCGACAAACAGACGCCACGCCATACGGAAACCATCAGCCAAGAAACCCTGAAGAAGAAAGGCAAACGCACCCTGACTGAAGTGGTGGAAACAGCGCCAGGTCTGTCGGGCACCAGTTCCCCTACTCTGTCTAACTCGGTATCCCTGCGCGGTTTCTCCGGTGTGTCCTGGCTGCTGAATGGCGTAGCCGTTCCAGGCAGTACCATCCAGATTGCCGATCCGGCGCACTATGAAAACGTCGATATCCTCTACGGCACGGGTTCTGTGCTGAACGGGCTTAGTAATGCAGGCGGCAGCGTAAACCTGGTTTCCCGCAAGGCCTCCTTCATACCGCAGCCTGTTGAAGTGGATTATGGCTATTCCAGCCATAACAGCCATCGCGCCCATGTAGGCGCAGGCGGTACTCTGGTAGACGGTCTGGCCGCTGGCCGTGTGGATGTGAGCGCATCCAATACCGGAACTCAGGTCGAAAAAGAACGCAGCCGTCCAGAACGCGTGACGGCCAACCTGCTGCTGACCCCGACCGACACCACCGAGGTTACGCTTGATCTTGACCGCAGCCTGACCGACCAGCACAACCCGTATTTTGGTACGCCGGTAATTGATGGCAAAATCGATAAAGGCTTGCGCCATGTGAACTACAACAACATTCAGGACGCATTCATCCGCAGCCAGGCCAACTCTATCCAGTCCACCCAGACCTGGCGCGCCACGGAAGACCTAACCTTTGATAACCAGTTTTACTATTACAAAGGCTTCCGCGAGTGGCAGAACGCCGAGCGCTATTTCCAGTCGAAGACGCAGGCAGCAGGCACCACCACCCGCGATTCCTACGGCGCAATCGCGCACGATGACAAGCTGGCGGGCAACCGCACCATGGTGACCTGGGATCACTCCATCGCCTCCATGGATAACCGTGTGACCGCAGGCGTGGACTTCAGCAAGCGTGAATTCCAGTATTACTCGAACGGCTTCCCTGGTGGTGAAGATGTATCCCTGACTAACCCGGCCTCTAACACCTTCCGCGCTGGCGCGGGTGGCAAGATGCGCGCCCCAGTTCGTCACATTATCCAGAACCAGTACGCCCTGTTGCTGGAAGACAACCTTAACGTAACGGATTCCGTCGCCCTGCTTACCCAGCTCCGCTACACCAATATGGATATGCACTGGAACTACCAGCAGGCGGGGAAAGTCATCGACCGTGGTTATAATTTCATGAGTGTGGGCGTGGGCCCGAGCTGGGCTATCAACGATGACTGGACGGTGTACACAAACTACTCCACCGGGAAAGAACCTGGCAGCGATATCTTCTTTATCAGCCCGGAACAGACATCCCTGCCGCTCACCGATGTTCGCCAGTATGAAGCAGGCGTGAAGGGTGCTTTCTGGGATAAACGCGGCGAAATGAAACTGTCCGTTTACGATCTCCAGAAAACCAACCTCTACCAGCAATCTGCTACGCAAGCAGGAGTATGGAACGCGGTCGGCAAACAGACTTCACGCGGTGTTGAGTTAAGCGGCGCAATGAAGCCAGTTGATAGCGTCACGCTTGCCGGTAATGTGGCGTACACCCACGCCCGCTTTGATGAGTTCAAGCAAGGCACTAAAGACCTGTCTGGCAACCAGCCGCGCTACGTACCGGAATGGACGGCCAACCTGTTTGGGCGCTACATGCCGACCGAGAAACTGGGCTTAGACGCGCAACTCCACTACGTGGGCAGCAGCTACAACGATGATGCGAACACCAACAAGATGAGTGATTACACCACCGTTGATCTGGGCGCTGATTACGAGCTGGTGAAAGATGTTGTGGTGGGCACCCGCGTGCGCAACCTGACCGATCGCTTCTACACCTGGCAGCGCACCTACGCAGGCCAGGAAATGATCGCACCAGGCCGTACCTATGAAGCCTACGTGAACATGAAGTTCTGATGCTTCGTCTCGCCATTCTTCCGCTTCTGGTTGCTTGCAACAGCTTTGCCCATCCGGTAACGCTTGAAAACTGCGGCAAGCGCTGGACGTTCGCACACCCACCGAAACGGGCTATCGCCTACATGCCGACCGCGATAGAAAACATGCTCGCTCTGCATCTGGGGGATTCCATCATCAGCGCGGTGGGGTATCGGCCAGATGAAGATACCGCGCCGTCGCCCTGGGCTGCTCCACTAAAAGCCCAGCTCGATGACGCGGCCTGGTCTGGCGAGGCGCTGTTAGCCTCCCGGCCGGACTTTATCTACTCAGGGAGCTATTACTGGTTTAACAGCCCTGAAACCGCTAACCGCGAACGCCTGGAGGAATGGCGAATCGGGAGCTGGCTTATCGAAAGCATGTGCAACGGGCAGCAAGGTGCAACCCCTGCCCCCGTCACCTTCGAGGGGATTTACGATGAGCTGCGCAATCTCGCCCGTATCTATGACGTTGCCCCCCGCGCTGACGCTCTGATAACCAGGCTGAAAGCGCAGGTAGCTGCCGATACTCGCGTGAAGCTCCCGCCCAAAACACTGATGTGGTGGTACTCCAATACCGCCACGCCTTATGTGGCAGGCGGTTACGGTGCATCCGAGCTGCTTACGCAGACCATTGGCAGTAAAAACATCTTTGATGGTTATCGTGAGCTGTGGCCCGCGATGAACTGGGAAGTAATAGCGGTTCTCGATCCTGATTTTCTGGTGCTGGGCGACTTAAACCGTGGCGGCCCAGGTGACAGCGCCAAAAGCAAAATTGAGTTTCTGGAGCACAACCCGCTTACGGCCAGCATGAAAGCCGTCAAAGCAAGGCACTACATCATCTTGCCAGGCTACGACATGGACGCTTCTGCGCGTTCTGTACTGGCCTTGCATCGACTTGTCACGCAAATGCAGTCTTTTACCAAGGAACCACAATGACTTTTCCAGCCCGCGATTTACTGAATAACTGGGATCAGCAACAAAACGCCTACATTGCGCACCGCGAAGAACGTTTCGCCGCCGCTCTCGATGTACTGGCAATGACCTTTGGTGATGATTTTCACGTTGTCGATGTGGCCTGTGGCCCAGGCTCCTTTAGCCTGCGCCTGTTAAACCGCTTCCCGAACGCTCGGGTGACGGCCATCGATCTTGATCCACTGCTGCTGACCCTGGCAAAAGAAGCCATGATCGAGCACAAAGACCGTATCCAGTTCATTCATGCTGATATCGCGCTACCGACCTGTTTTGATTCCGTTGAAGGAAAACCGCAGGCCATGGTATCCAGTACGGCCATTCACTGGCTGTTACCGGAACAGCAGACTGTGCTTTACCGCAATATCTATCACTCTCTGGATCAGGGCGGCCTGTTCATGAATGCCGACCACCAGCGTTTTGATAACCGCAACCCACGCCAGAAACTGATGGCGCAAATGCACGATGAGCTGACGCAGGAACAAGGCTGGGCGGCGGGCGCGCAGGACTGGGATACCTGGTTTGAAGCAGCAACCCGCCACCCTGAACTTGCCGAAAAAATGGATGAACGTACCGCTATCTTTGCTGGCCGTCCGATGCCGTTGCCGACGCCGATAGAATTCCAGCTCGCCATGCTGCGTCAGGCTGGCTTTGACGAGACTGGCACCGTCTGGCAGTTCCTGGATGATTACGTTATCGCTGGCTGGAAATAACCATGCTACGTTCCTCCGTCATCCGTGTTTTGATTCTGGTGCCAGCGTTACTGCTAGTGCTGTGTGTTGCCATTAAATTCGGCCCTGTCACCTTCTCACTTGATGAGGTGGTGAACGCCGTGATGGCGGGTTACTGGCATAGCGATACGGAAGGAACACTGCACCAGCGGATTGTATGGTCGCTGCGATTGCCCCGCGCCCTGCTGGCCACGCTGGCAGGCGCATCCCTGGCGCTGGCTGGAACCGTGCTTCAGTCGCTGACGCGCAACCCACTGGCTGATCCATGGGTGCTGGGTATTTCCTCCGGCGCTGGCGCTGGGGCGGTGCTGGTTATCGCGCTCGGTCTCAGTGTGGGCTGGGCGGCTGTCCCGGCAGGGGCATTTTGTGGTGCGGTGCTGGCCTTTGTGCTGGTGCTGTCGATGGCGGGAAAATCCCTTTCCGGTTCCTCCAGCCGCTTCATCCTGACAGGCGTGGCCGTCACGCAACTGCTGTCGGCGCTCACCTCGCTTATCACGCTCTGGAAGACCGACGCGGATACCACCCGTGGGGTAATGTTCTGGCTGCTGGGCAGTTTCGCTCAGGCAAGCTGGATGCAGGTGCTGTTGTGTGCGCTGGTGCTGCTGCCTGTCGGGCTATTCTGCTGGTGGCGCGCTGTGGAGCTGGATGTTATGACCTTCGGGAGCATTACCGCGCAATCCCTGGGTGTGGAAGTCGGCCAGATCAAACTGGTAATGTTCTGCCTGCTTACGCTGCTGACGGGGGTTGTCGTCGCCTGCTGTGGCGCTATCGGGTTCATCGGCCTGACCGTCCCGCATATCGCACGGATGCTTATCGGCCATCGGCATCGGACGCTGCTGCCTGCAGCCATACTGTCGGGGGCTATCTTCGCCGTACTGGCCGATACACTGGCACGCACGATACTTGCCCCACGTGAATTACCCGTGGGGATCTTAACCGCGCTTTTAGGCGTCCCTGTCTTCTTGTTCCTGATATCCAGAACGACCAAATAGCAATGTGGTGACCCTGTACTCGCTGACGCTATTCCAGCCGCAAGATCGGTGGCGTATCTAACACCTTTGAGTTTATAGTCAGAGAGTGGGCGCAGATGAAAAACGATAAAGAGTCATTTTCCCCAGCATCGGCATAAGGGATTAAATCTCTAAGGAAATCATTTAAACTTTGGTTAGCTAACTACAGCAACTCAAACAACTGCAATTATCCGTGATGGAAATCTCCGTATTGAAACGGCCAAATAAAATTCACGAATGCATATCAACGCAAACCATAACAGGTAGTACAAGTCCCTGGATAAGCCTCACCTGCCCCTTGATCTGAGAGACAGAGAAGAAGTTTGTACCTCCAAGTACCATTTCATTTAACATAACCTCAGGCGCTAAATCCTCTGGAGTTTTAGTCATTTTCACATCCGTTATATTAAAAATATTTGAACCAACGACCTTATCTACACTAACCTGATAATCTCTATTAATCAGATAACTTTCCCCCTTCTGAGTCATTATTCCTTTATGAATGATAGTAACAGCGCCAGAACTATTAAAGATAAAAAAAGATGTCACACGGATCTCTGCATCTTCACCAGATGAATCAGCTTTACGTACAACGACATCTGATTGACACCGAAAATCATCAAGATGATGTTCATCCCGGATAAAGTAATAAAAAATCACACAACCAGTGGCAATCAACATAATTATGACAAATATTATCTTTAACAACTTATCAGTCATCATCTAAGTTCCTGTCATGTTCCTGTAAGATATACAATTTTTATAATCGTCGGCCTCTTTATTCCAATAGCACACACCTAAAAAAACAATTTCAATCTGGTGTTGTCCAAAGTTTGAATAGTAGACATCAGCACCGGGTAATTGACAATTGACATGCTCATCAACAATCATATTTCGTATCCTGTCCAGATAATGATTTACTGGCTCAACTTTGTTTTTCCCAACAAAATAAACTGCACATTCACTAATTTTACCGAGAAAATGTTGATGAATACCTTCTGAATACGGGTGCGGGTAATCGTCTTTTCGGATTAGTAGCAAAAATGTAGTTATCCCTATAAAAATACTGATAAAAAACACCCTCAACTTCCATACATGCTGTCGTGAAAATTGAGAACAAAAATGCCAACGGGTATTCATGAGGAAAATTTTATTGCGGGGTATTTTTTCTGCCACCTGTTTTTGACTATCAGAAACTCTCAGTGTGTGATGATCAATATTCGCCTCAAGACAGAAACCCTTGCCACGGATGGTCCTTATCAGCATGGGGTCACATCCGAGATAACGAAACGCTTTTCTTATTTCACTTACAGCTACATTCAGACTCACTGAAGAACCTGTGAATCCATGATCTTCCCACACTTTCTTTATCAAATCTTCACGTTCTACTACGTGTCCATTATTAATGATTAATACGTATAATAATCTTGCACCTTGATTAGATAAATGAATCGATGATTCTTCCTCACCATTAATCATAATAATTCCGCTATCGACTTCGTAAAGCATTGTAAGATCAATGAGGTACTTCATAAGTATCCTTACGAGCTAGTACATAAGAGAAATAATACCCACAAAATATTATGCGTCAAGTAAAGCCAACTAATTAACCGCAATGAAGTTATATATCCTGGTTAATTAAGAATTATTAAATGATTATTATGCATAGATATATCAGGCGTAGTAGATAGTAAAAATAATTCAGCCCAGCAAAGAAGATTATAATGTCGTTTATCGCCATTAATCAGTATAATGTTTTGATATGTGTCTTTTTGTTGCATGATACTCACGTTGAAGCAGAGTCGTTTCATCGACATACATATACCTCTGATGTTTCTGATTAGAAAATTTTAGTCACGTATTTAATTCAATGGTAAATCTGTGCGAAAGAATCAACTCCCCCGCTACATACCCATATTATTTGATATCAATCAAACGGAGTTTATTATGATTAAAAAGGTCATGATCGTATCTGCATTTGCAGCAGTTACCACTTCAGCAAGTACGATTGCTGCCGACGATACTGCTGGTGGCGTTATCAACTTTAGTGGTGCTATTACAGATACAACTTGTACAATTAATGGAGGTAAAAGTGCTGACTTTACTGTAGCGCTCTCTCCTATTACAATTACGGAAGCAGGAAATACTGTAGGCCTTATCAACAAAAATAAAAAGTCATTTTCAATGACATTCTCTGATTGTACACCAGCAGTTAGTACCTCAGGCATCCATTTTTTGAAAATTAATTTCTTTTCTGCTGATAATATTTCAACTGATGGGAAATATTTATTAAATAACTCCGTCAACGAAAACGACCCAAGCGTTGCACGTAATGTTGGCTTCTCACTTGTAGAGCCGGGTGCTACCGCACCAATTATTCTAAACCAACCATATACAACCTCGATTACAGAAGCCGCAAAATTATCTGACGAAGAGACACTCACTCTGGATGTTTACTACTATAAGACAAATACCACTGCCGCCACTGTGGGGGCATTAAGTTCGAACGTTACTTATACCATTTCATACCTGTAAGTCTCACCCATTCAGACTCTGCAAAAGCAGAGTCTGAATTAAAGGTTATAATCATGCTTAAAGCAACTTTACTGACTGTGTTTTTTCTAAGCATTAGCAATACACATGCTAATATAGTGATCAATGGCACGCGAATTCTTTATCCTGAAAAGAGTAAAGAAGTTATCGTTCAATTAATTAATAATGGCGATGCTCCTTCTTTAGTTCAATCATGGATTGATGATGGGAACATAAAATCAACCCCAGAAACTGCAAATGTTCCCTTTCTGCTTTCCCCCCCAGTAATAAAGGTTAACCCTAATAATGGTCAACATCTTCGCATCAAAAAGATACCGGCGAATCTGCCGACAGATCGTGAATCCGTTTTCTTTCTCAATGTACTGGATATTCCACCGACCCCTGAAAATTTACATGGTCAGAATACAATACAACTTGCTATCAAGACTCGTATCAAACTATTTTATCGCCCTGCCGCTTTAAATGGTTCTGTGGATAGTGCATTGTCCAGGCTAAAATTTATCGCAGAACATAAGCAGCTACGTATCATTAATGAAAGTCCTTTTAATATTACTATCGCTAATATTGAAAATATTCAAAAAGATAAATTACTGAATGAGCCGTTGATGATTTCGCCATTTGCACATGAAATCACCTTAACAACAAAAACTATCAACCCGGGTCAAAAATACTGGATTATGTATGTTGATGACCTGGGGGCATATAAACGCCACACTATCACCAGTCAGTGATAGGAATGTTTCATCATGCAAATTACACAAAACAAGTTTTATCTATTGGTTATATGTCCGCTTCTATTTTCGTACAGATCGAGCGCCCTGACTTTCGATACTTCTATACTTGCAGGAGCATCTGGCAAGTCTGATCTTTCTCGCTTTTATGAAAATAATGAAATGCCAGTTGGTAAACATCCATTAAATATCTACGTAAATGGTAACTGGAAAGGCTGCTATGATGTCATATACGGCAAAGAACGAGATGATATCCGTCTCGACTGGAAAGATTCACAACTACTAGGAATTAATACTCAAAATATCCCTACACCTGCAACTGAATCCGCTCAGGTGCAATTGTATGATTTGGTACAGGGAGGACGTATTGAAACGGATCCAGGTTCGTTAAGTGTAAAACTTACTGTTCCTCAGGCCGCGATAATTCGTACAGAAGAAGGTTATGTTGCCCCACAATTTTGGGATGAAGGTATCTCTGCAATAACACTTTCATACAACATGACCTACTACAACACGCAAACTAAAACACCCCCAAAAGTCAACAATGATGATTTCTACGCTGGTCTTAATTCCGGGGTTAATCTGCTCGGTTGGCAATTTCGTGATAACAGCACATGGAGTAAGCGCACCAGTAACGAAGGCCAGTGGGAAAATAATACCCGTTACTTTCGCAAACCCATTGCCGGACTGAAATCAAATCTGACTTTCGGTGATTTCTATACACCCGGAGATCTCTTTGACTCCCTTAGGATCCGAGGGTTTTCAATTAATTCTGAGATGAAAATGCGGCCTAATTCTCAACAAGGTTTTTCTCCAGTGATACATGGTATCGCGCAGACAAACGCTCTCGTTAAAGTAATCCAAAGCGGCAATATCATTTACCAGGAGAATGTACCACCGGGCCAATTTTCCCTGGACAGTATTCAGCCAACAGGTTCCGCAGGTGATCTCCTGGTGGTCATTCGTGAAGCCGATGGGACAGAGCAATCTTTCACCGTGCCTTTTTCATCTGTGCCTGGCATGCTAAAAGCAGGGGTAACTCAATACGGTATTATTGCAGGGAAAGTTAACCAGACCACTATTGATACCACTCCCTCTTTTGTTCAGGGGACTTTCAGTTATGGCATCAATAACCTAATTACGGGTTACACCGGGGCGATCATTAGTGATAACTACCAGGCTAGTTTGTTCGGTTCTGGCTGGAACCTTCCTTTCGGCGCAGTTTCAATAGATGTTACCCACGCAAACACTAAGCTAGAGAATGCTACAAATAGTGGGCAAAGCTACAGGATATCCTACAGCAAATTTATCGATTCCACTGCCACAAACTTTACTGTGGCGGCTTATCATTATTCAACTAAAGGATATTATAGTTTCAACGATGCACTTTATTCACATGAGAGTTATCATCTTCTGAAAATAAGCCATGAAGACTATGCGGATAATGTTTACAATGCAACAGATATGCCTTTTAATACTAAAGAGGCAACATACACTACACGTCCTAAAAATACATTTACGCTCAACTTAAACCAGCGTTTGACTGACTCATGGGGGACTATATTTTTATCGGGTACACAGAGCGATTACTGGGATTCAGGACAAAAAAAACTTGAATATCAAATGGGATATTCAAATTCGGTGGGAAAAACCAGCTATTCCATCTCTTCCAGCCGCGTAAGGGATATTCAAGGAAAAGAAGAAACGCGTATGTATGCTTCATTAAGTTTGCCATTTTCATTATTTGAAGAGACAGCCTGGATAAGTTCCAGTGTTTCTGCCAGTGATACACATTATGAACAAAGCAACATTAGTATAAGCGGGACCGCAATGGCTTCTAACCGGTTAACTTATTCCCTGTCCGAAAGCCACTCAAATAATGGTGATAATATGGCGAGTCTTAATGCCACATACAGGTCCAACTATTCTACCCTGGGGACATCATACAGCAAATCAGCGAATTTTCGGCAGTCAGGTATGAGCAGTCGAGGAAGCATTGTAGCGTTCCCATGGAGTATTCTCACCTCGAATGAAATAAGCAATACGATGACTATCGTAGAAGCACCTGCAGCCTCAGGGTTAATGATAAATGGTGATGAAAGCATCATTACAAACAATAAGGGCCTGGCACTTGTACCTTATGCTACGCCTTATCGCAAAAATTCAATTACGTTAGCAGAAACAGACACCCATTCAGGAGCAGAAATAATAGGAAATATGGCAAATAGCGCACCATACGATGGTGCAATTAATTATCTATATTTTGAAACAGATAAGCGACAAACATGGGAACTTCACGCAACACGGTCTGATGCTTCTCCCCTACCTTTCGGTACTGAAGTCTTTAATGAAGAGAATATCTCTGTTGGTTATGTCGGCCAGGCAAGCATGCTTTATTTGCGTGCAGAACATCCACCAAAACGCCTGAGAGTCAGGATGCGTGATAGTTACTGTGACATAACATATCCCGTATTCAGTTTGAATTCACCTACTGCTATTTGTAAATAAAAACAGGATCAATAATAATGAAGTGGCTCCTTCTCATGTTGTTAGCTTTTGTCAGCAGCACTAGCTACGCAACCTGCTCCGGTAATGGTATAAGCTATGCCGCCCCCATAAATGTCGATTTATCAGACAAACTAAGCACGGCTACGCCAGAATGGACGGGGACGTTCACTACTCAGTATGCTGGCACTTTTAACTGTACAACATATAATAGTGATTTTGCGTATACTCCGATACTCTCAAATAACATAAAATACGCAACCATTCTTGGATTCAACAATAATAAACACATGATACTTGCAGAAATAACGAGTACTCATTCAACAGTTACTTTGAAATCGAATGGATTGCACTCTGCTTCAGAGTTGAATACCCGTTTCAACATACGATTTTCGCTGGTAAACCAGGGAGGAATGGCTATCACAGGAGAAACAGTGAAACTTTATGATGTTTTGTTTGTGAGTGATCTTAGTGGATTGTCCTTTTCAGAAATCATATTATGGCCATTAAATCAGGTACAAAAAATATTCACATGGCTATTCAACGGTTTCAGGTGGCCATATGATACGCGCGACATGTTTGGTCAACCCATGATAATTAAATACTCACCGAAACAGACTACTTGTTCATTTATTAATGCTGGGTTGACGGTCAGTCTCCCTACCCTGGGAGTAAACCAGATTAACTCTTCAAACCAGCCCGGATTAACACCTTTTATATTGAATATGCGATGTCAGGATATAAGCATAGCTGGCACTTCAGACCGGGCAATCGAAATGTTTTTGTCAAGCAATACGTTACACTCCTCTGATAATTCAGTACTCGTGGACAACAGCGCATCTGGAATAAAAGGCATTGGATTGCGTTTGACTCTACAGAGTAAACCGCAAACACCAGTTATGATTTCCACCTCAAACACCAGCAGGGGTATGGCAACGCTGCTTTATAATGTTACGGCTGGACACTCTATAAGCGATAATTTTTCAATTCCGATGACAGTATACTATTACGCATGGGATAAAGAAAACATTACCCAGGGTAAAATAAACACATCCGCCACATTAAATATTATTTATCCATAAAATAAACATTCTAAATTTTATGATGATATTTTTTAAACTTACTAAAAATAATAACGAAAACATCTCATCACTGAGCGATAACAGGTGGTATCAGTAATATTTTCCTGACAACTGCATATCAGGTAAAAAGGAGAAGCGCATCCACACATAAAAAAAGTGGAGCGCTACATTGGACCTTGTGTACAAACGTCGTATTACAGTTTTAAAAACCCACGCACTTGCGTGGATTTCTTTGAGACTTGCCAGCCCATCTCCGCTTTTACCACTTATCGCTTTTGCCCCGATGGATCCGGTTACGTTTTCTACGGTTAGCTTGTTTGCACCACTTTCATGACCGCAAAGTAGAAAACAGGCACGAATATATCGCAATAAGATATAACCACACCCATTGCATTGTTTCTTACCGCTGATCGGATACTCTTTTTTCACATTATCTCTGGCGGCGTTTGCCAGTACAGGATGGAGTGCAATCGCGCTGCACATGTGGTGTGCAATGCGATAATTTTCCTTGTCAGTAGAACGTCGGCGGGTTCGCAAATGCACCGTATGCCACTGGTGGAGTGCGGTGCAGAAAGGAGAAGAAACGCGCGTTATGAATATGAATAACGAGGAGACTTTTTATCAAGCCATGCGTCGTAAGGGAGTAAGCCGACGCAGTTTTCTCAAATATTGTAGCCTTGCAGCCACATCGCTGGGTCTCGGTGCCGGAATGACGCCGAAAATAGCCTGGGCACTGGAGAATAAACCCAGAATTCCGGTTGTCTGGATCCATGGCCTGGAATGTACCTGCTGCACCGAATCGTTTATCCGCTCCTCTCACCCTCTCGCCAAAGATGTCATCCTCTCACTGATTTCCCTCGATTATGACGACACCCTGATGGCCGCCGCCGGTACGCAGGCCGAAGAGGTATTTGATGACATCCTCAACCGCTACCACGGCAGATATATATTGGCAGTAGAAGGTAACCCTCCTCTGGGTGAGCAAGGCATGTTCTGCATCAGCGGCGGACGCCCATTTATCGAGAAATTAAAGAGAGCCGCTGCGGGAGCCAGCGCGATTATCGCCTGGGGAACCTGCGCGTCCTGGGGCTGCGTTCAGGCGGCCCGGCCTAATCCAACCCAGGCGACACCTATCGATAAAGTGATCACCGACAAACCGATCGTCAAGGTCCCCGGTTGCCCCCCCATCCCGGATGTCATGAGCGCCATCATTACTTATATGGTGACCTTTGATCGTCTGCCTGACCTGGATCGTCTGGGACGCCCACTCATGTTTTATGGCCAGCGCATTCACGACAAATGCTACCGCCGCGCGCATTTTGATGCCGGTGAGTTCGTCGAGAGTTGGGATGATGACGCCGCCCGTAAAGGATACTGCCTGTACAAAATGGGCTGTAAAGGGCCAACCACCTATAACGCCTGTTCTACCACCCGCTGGAATGGTGGTGTCTCCTTCCCGATCCAGTCTGGTCACGGTTGTCTGGGATGTTCAGAGAACGGTTTCTGGGATCGCGGTTCGTTCTATAGCCGTGTGGTCGATATTCCACAGATGGGTACTCACTCTACCGCCGATACCGTGGGTCTCACCGCCCTCGGTGTCGTAGCCGCAAGTGTGGGCGTGCATGCTGTCGCCAGCGCCGTGAATCAACACAACCGACATAAACAGCAATTAGCAGAAGCCGGACAACAGCAGTCAGACAAAGAGGACAAACAGGCATGAGTAACCAGTATCAAACCCAGGGATATACAGTAAATAATGCCGGTCGTCGTCTGGTTGTAGACCCCATTACCCGTATCGAAGGACACATGCGATGCGAGGTAAACATTGATGAGCAAAACATCATTACTAATGCAGTTTCCTGCGGCACCATGTTTCGGGGCCTGGAGATTATTCTTCAGGGACGCGACCCGCGTGACGCCTGGGCGTTTGTCGAACGTATTTGCGGAGTATGTACCGGCGTACATGCGCTTGCATCGGTCTATGCCATTGAAGATGCCATTGGCATCAAAGTGCCCGATAACGCCAACATCATTCGTAACATCATGCTGGCCACACTGTGGTGCCATGACCACCTGGTGCACTTTTATCAGTTAGCCGGAATGGACTGTATTGACGTCCTGAACGCCCTGAAAGCCGATCCGCGCGCAACATCACAACTGGCACAGAGTCTCTCTTCGTGGCCGATGTCATCACCTGGCTACTTCTTTGACGTACAAAACCGTCTGAAGAAATTTGTCGAAGGTGGTCAGTTGGGGATCTTCCGTAACGGTTATTGGGGACACCCTCAGTACAAACTGTCGCCGGAGGCCAACCTGATGGGTTTTGCCCACTATCTGGAAGCCCTCGATTTTCAGCGCGAGATTATCAAAATCCATACCGTGTTTGGCGGTAAGAATCCCCATCCTAACTGGATTGTCGGCGGCATGCCATGCGCTATCAACATCGATCAGAGCGGCGCGGTAGGCGCTGTCGATATGGAACGTCTCAACCTGGTTCAGTCGATCATCACCCGCACAGCCGACTTCATCAACAATGTGATGGTCCCTGACGCACTGGCCATCGGCCAGTTCAATAAGGCGTGGAGTCAAATTGGTACCGGACTGTCTGATAAATGCGTATTGAGCTACGGCGCTTTCCCGGACATCGCTAACGACTTCAGCCAGAAGAGTCTGCTGATGCCTGGTGGCGCTGTCATTAATGGCGATTTTAATAACGTGATGCCAGTAGATCTGGCCGATCAGCAACAGATTCAGGAATTCGTAGATCACGCCTGGTATCGTTACCCTGACGATCAACTGGGCCGCCATCCGTTCGAAGGTATCACAGAGCCCTGGTATAACCCGGGCGACGTCAAAGGCAGTGATATTCATATCCAGCAACTCAACGAGCAAGAACGCTACTCCTGGATTAAAGCGCCTCGCTGGCGTGGTCACGCCATGGAAGTTGGACCGTTAGCGCGCACGCTGATTGCCTACCACAAAGGAGATGCCGCCACGATTGAATCAGTAGATCGAATGATGTCCGCGCTCAACCTGCCATTATCGGGTATTCAGTCAACGCTGGGTCGCATCCTGTGTCGCGCACATGAAGCACAGTGGGCCGCGAGTAAACTGCAATACTTCTTCGACAAACTGATGACCAACCTGAAAAACGGCAATCTGGCTACTGCCAATACCGATAAGTGGGAACCTGCAAGCTGGCCGCAACACTGTCGCGGTATCGGTTTTACCGAAGCGCCTCGCGGAGCATTAGGGCACTGGGCGTCGATTCGCGATCATAAGATCGATCTGTATCAGTGTGTGGTTCCGACAACCTGGAATGCCAGTCCGCGCGACCCCAAAAGACAAATTGGTGCCTACGAAGCGGCATTGATGGGAACCCGGATGGCAATCCCGGATCAACCACTGGAGATCCTGCGAACTTTGCACAGTTTCGATCCCTGTCTGGCTTGTTCAACCCACGTACTCGGCGACGACGGCAGCGAACTCATCTCAGTCCAGGTACGCTAAGCGTTAAGGAAAGGAACGATGACTGGAACGACACCCAAACGCGTCGGGGAGGCGCGTGACACCGCCGTCACCCACTATGTGTTCGAAGCACCTGTGCGCTTGTGGCACTGGCTTACGGTGGGCTGCATGTTGGTTTTGATGGTGACGGGATACTTTATTGGCCGCCCTTTACCGTCCGTCAGTGGTGAGGCCACCTATCTGTTCTATATGGGAGACATCCGGTTGGTGCATTTCGCTGCCGCGATGCTGTTCACGGTGATACTGCTGGGGCGCATCTACTGGGCCTTCGTGGGTAACCGTTATTCACGAGAACTGTTTGTGGTACCGGTCTGGCGCCGCAATTGGTGGCTGGGGGCATTTTCGGTGGTGCGCTGGTATCTGTTTCTGGAAAAAAAACCGGGGGATGATATCGGACATAACCCTATCGCACAGGCAGCGATGTTCGGTTACTTCCTGTTATCGGTTTTTATGATCCTCACCGGTTTTGCCCTATACAGCGAGCATAGTCAGTACGCCATCTTTACCCCCTTCCACTATGTGACGGCATTTTTCTACTGGGCTGGTGGTAACTCTATCGACATTCACAGCTGGCACCGGTTAGGAATGTGGCTCATTGCTGCCTTCATCACCGGACATGTTTATATGGCAATCCGCGAGGACATCATGTCTGACGATACCGTCATCTCAACCATGATCAACGGCTACCGTAGCCACAAATTTCCCCGACGTCAGCACGACAAGGAGGCGTCATGAGTGAGCCAAACGTCATTGTGATGGGCCTGGGCAACTTGTTGTGGGCAGACGAAGGATTTGGCATTCGTGTCGCTGAACGCCTGTACGCCCATTACCACTGGCCGGAATACGTGGAGATCGTTGACGGTGGCACTCAGGGATTGAACCTTCTGGGTTACGTTGAGAGTGCCAGCCATTTGTTGCTGCTTGACGCCATCGACTACGGACTCGCACCAGGCACCCTGCAAACCTACGCCGGTGAAAAAGTTCCCAGTTACCTCAGCGCAAAAAAGATGAGCCTGCACCAGAACAGCTTTTCCGAGGTGCTTGCCCTGGCTGATATTCGCGGTCATCTGCCCTCGCACATTGCTTTGGTCGGGCTGCAACCGGCACAACTGGACGAATATGGTGGGAGTCTGACCGACATCGCGCGCGCTCAGCTACTGGCTGCGGAGCAAGCCTCACTTAGGCAACTGGCTGCATGGGGCATTGTGCCAGAAGCAAACGAAGAAGCGCGTTGCCTTAACTATGAATGCCTGTCGATGGAAAACTATGAAGGTATACGCATCCGCCAGTACCGGATGACGCTGGAGGAACAAGAGAAGTGTTGAATGACAACCCGTTTTCTGCGCTATGGCAACGGATGCTGGCCCGTGGCTGGCAGCCGCTGAACGCGTCTGAACTGGACACCTGGATAGAACGTGTTAGTGATGGCGTCGTACTGCTCAGTAGCGATCCCCGCCGCACACCGGAAGTCAGCGATAACCCGGTGATGATGGCCGAATTACTCCGTGAGTTTCCCCTGTTTGACTGGCACATAGCCATGGCTGACCTGGAACAAAGTGAAGCGATTGGCGATCGTTTCGGCGTATTTCGTTTCCCTGCCACCCTGGTGTTTACCCGCGGGGAACTACGCGGCATCCTCAGCGGCATCCACCCATGGGCCGATCTGCTTTCCATGATGCGCCCACTGGTTGAAGAACGCGTTCCAGCGGAGTCTGAAAAATGAGCGATTCCTTTTTCCATCTGCTGGGGCCGGGGACACAACCAGACGATGACAGTTTTACTATGAATCCATTGCCTCTCACCTGCCAGGTAAACAGCGCCCCCAGCATGGCGGCGCTGGAAAGCTGCCAGCATAGCCCGACGGTGATGGCATTGTTAGCCGAACTGCGCAAACAACTCACCCGGCGCATCCCTGCCAAAGAGGAAGTCCTCGGGTGGGATTTATCCGCACTAAATGCAGACGATCTCACGTTTCTCAATACATTGCTGGGTGAAGGAGAAGTTTCAGCACGTATTCAGCATGCAGATGGCAGCGAGAGCGAGATCCAGGAGTCAATTTTCTGTGGTATCTGGCGGATACGTCGCCAGTCCAGCAATCAGCAATGGGAAGAGCGACTGGAAGCAGGTAGCGCCCCTCTGGTGCTGTGGCAGGCGGCAACACTGAATACATTGCCGGACGATACCCTGCTGCCACCGCCAGTCGACGGGTTGATGAACGGCCTGACGCTGGCCCAGGAATTACTGGCACACGTTCGCAACCCGGCAACGCAACCCCACAGTATCAATCTCACCCAACTCCCGATTAGCGACGCTGACCGTCTGTTCCTCACACGCTTATGCGGCCAGGGCCACATCCAGATCCGCACTGTTGGTTACGGTGAAAGCCAAATCGATGCTACGGCATTACGCCATGTCTGGCATGTCCGCTGCCTGGATACTCTCAAGGGGATCCTGCTCGATAGTTACGAAATCTGTCCGTTGCCTGAACTGGTGCAGGCCGCGCCGGAAGATCTGCTCGACTCACTCCAGCGCCTGAACGAAGTCTGCGGCTGGCTGGAAGGGCCTCCACATTTTTAAGGTCCGTTACCTGGGCCAGTTGCATTTTCTGTTGCTGGTCTGACGCAGTTTGTCTTTCCCATTATTTCCATTCATCTGATTATTGCCTACAGGAGTTCGCATGTGGGATGTCATTGACTTATCGCGCTGGCAATTTGCTCTGACCGCGCTTTATCATTTCCTGTTTGTCCCCCTGACACTGGGGTTGATCTTTTTACTGGCCATCATGGAAACCCTCTACGTCGTGACGGGCAAAACAATCTACCGCGATATGACGCGTTTCTGGGGTAAGTTATTCGGCATTAACTTTGCTTTGGGAGTGGCGACCGGCCTGACCATGGAGTTTCAGTTCGGCACTAACTGGTCACTCTATTCCAACTATGTGGGCGATATTTTCGGTGCCCCGCTGGCGATGGAGGCCCTGCTGGCCTTCTTTCTTGAATCCACTTTCGTGGGATTGTTCTTTTTCGGCTGGCATCGCTTAACCAAATATCAGCACCTGCTGGTGACCTGGCTGGTCGCGTTTGGCTCCAATATCTCGGCGCTGTGGATCCTCAATGCCAACGGCTGGATGCAATACCCGACAGGCGCGCACTTCAATATAGATACACTCCGCATGGAGATGAGCAGCTTTAGCGATCTGGTCTTCAACCCCGTCAGCCAGGTGAAATTTGTGCATACCGTGATGTCCGGTTATGTAACTGGCGCTATGTTTGTTATGTCTATCAGCGCCTGGTATCTGTTGCGTGGTCGCAATCGCGAGTTTGCCCTTCGCTCCTTCGCGGTTAGCTCAGTATTCGGCACACTGGCTATCCTCGGCGCTCTGCAACTGGGTGACAGCTCTGCCTATGAGGTTGCCCGGCTCCAGCCGGTAAAACTGGCAGCAATGGAAGGCGAGTGGCAAACCGAACCTGCGCCTGCCCCATTTCATGTGATCGCCTGGCCACAACAGGAACAAGAGCGTAATGCCTTTGCCGTGAAGATACCGGCACTGCTTGGCATTCTGGCTACCCACTCGTTAGATACGCCGGTTCCAGGGTTGAAGAATCTGATGGCGGAGACGTTACCCCGATTGCAACGTGGCCGGGTTGCGTGGCTGCTGATGCAGAAAATTGCCAATGGGGACCGCACACCTCAGGTGCTCAGCGCTTTCCACCGAGTAGAAAATGATTTGGGTTATGGCATCCTGCTGGCGAATTATGCCCCCAACATGAACAATGTCACACCAGATCAATATCAGGCAGCGCAACGCGGCGCAATACCGCAGGTAGCACCTGTATTCTGGAGTTTTCGCATCATGGTGGGATGCGGCTCCGCTCTGCTGCTGGTAATGGCGATTTCACTGATACAGACCTTACGCATGCGCATCGACCAACATCGCTGGGTGCTGCGTATGACGCTCTGGAGCCTGCCGTTACCGTGGATCGCCATTGAAGCAGGCTGGTTCATGACCGAGTTTGGCCGACAACCGTGGGCGATTCAGGACATTCTACCGACCTGGTACGCTCATTCAGCCCTGACCGCAGGTCAACTGGCCTTCTCTATGGGACTGATCCTTACGCTTTACACCCTGTTTTTAATTGCTGAAGTCTATCTGATGCAGAAGTACGCACGTCTTGGGCCGAGTGCGATGCAGAATCAACAACCGATGCAACAACAGGGATAAAGGAGACAATCATGTTGGATTATGAAACGTTACGGCTCATTTGGTGGCTGCTGATAGGCATCATTCTGGTAGCATTTATGGTCACTGACGGATTTGATATGGGAGTGGGATGCCTGTTACCACTGATCGCACGTAACGATGACGAACGTCGGGTGTTGATCAATAGCGTCGGTGCGCACTGGGAAGGTAACCAGGTGTGGCTCATTCTGGCAGGCGGTGCATTATTCGCCGCCTGGCCACGTGTCTATGCCGCCGCGTTTTCGGGGTTTTACGTAGCGATGATTCTGGTGCTGTGTGCTCTCTTCTTTCGTCCGTTGGCCTTTGACTATCGCGGTAAGATTGTTAATAGTCGCTGGCGCGCCTTGTGGGACACCGGATTGGTTATAGGGAGTCTGGTGCCCCCTGTTATCTTCGGCGTTGCGTTTGGCAATCTGTTCCTCGGGGTTCCATTTGCCTTTACGTCGCAGCTTCATGTGGAATACTTTGGCTCCTTCTGGCAGTTACTCTCGCCCTTTGCTCTGCTGTGCGGCGCATTAAGTCTGATGCTGGTGATCCTGCAAGGGAGCGTGTGGTTGCAGCTGAAGACCGATGGCATTATTCGCCAACGGGCGTTGTCTGCCACCAGCCGCAGCGCAATGCTGGTAGTGCTCTGTTTCCTGTTAGCCGGATACTGGCTATGGGCGGGTATTAATGGCTTTGTACTGCTCAGCCAAAATGCTAATGGCCCTTCCAACCCGCTGCTAAAGGCCGTGACGATATTACCTGGTGCCTGGATGAATAACTTCATGCATACGCCGCTTCTGCTGATTATTCCGCTGCTTGGCATGCTTTTTCCGATGCTCACACTCTATGCCTGCACCCACCGTCGGATTGTCTGGGGATTCCTGTTTTCTTCACTGACTCAGGCCTGTGTGATCTTCACTGCCGGAATAACTCTGTTTCCGTTTGTGATGCCATCAAGCACGCACCCACTTTCCAGTCTGACGGTGTGGGATAGCACCTCCAGTCAAATGACGCTCAGTATTATGCTGATTATTGTGTTGATTTTTCTGCCGATCGTCCTGCTCTACACCCTGTGGAGTTATTACAAGATGTTGGGGCGAATTAATTCAGAAACTCTCCGCCGCCACCATCATGAACTTTACTAGGAGGTCTGTATCATGTGGTATTTATTTTGGTCCTTCAGCATTGTGCTGATGTGCTCGTTGTCTACGCTGGCCCTGGTATGGCTTGAATCTCGTCAGAAATAGATTTTAACCGGAGGGAGTGATACGCAACCTCCGGTTTATTTTATTGGTAATTGCAAAATATCCATTGTTAAGTCATGTGTAACATCAGAAGTGAAGAGTTTGCGCTCCTCACTACCAGCCAACATGTTACTTACTGATTTTACGGAGTTCTGTCACGGGCACGCCGCCAATACCCCAGTTATCTGTGTCAACCTCATCAATAACGACAATAGTTGTACTTGGATTTTTATTGAGCACATCGACCAACAATTGGGTAACCCCTTCCATCAACATTTTCTTTTGTTTATCTGTAGCACCTTCTTTCGTGATCTTTATATTTACGTAAGGCATGTTAACTCCTGTGAATTATATAAGTAACTATAACCAATTTCGGCTACATTATTTAATAGCGAACACCAACATGGCAATGCTATTTATTAGCAAACACTCTGTTTCATTTTTTACTAAAACTATCTAAGTATTTAACTTTTTCGTGCTGGAAATAGCTAATTCCTGCTGCGGCAAATAATGAACCTGCGCCCAAAAGAATCGATAGCGTCATCCCATTTTTGCTGGCCTGAAGCGCACTCACCATTAACGGTCCGGCGACTTGCCCGATGCCGTAGGTAAGCGTCACCAGCCCCAGCATGTTTATCTTACCTGGTGCTTTAATCTTTTTCGCCAGTGGCATGACCAGGGAACTTGTTCCCATAAATGTTGCACCAAAGCCAATACAACTTAAGGTCAATAGCCAGGGAGAATTTATGAATGATGCCAATACGACACAACTCGCCTGCACAATTAAGTTAACAGTCAGGCAAGGCAAGATATTCCACTGACGGGCAGCCCATAACCAACCGTAACACCCGGGGATAACCGCAAGACCAACAATCGACCATATATGATTTGCCAGAAAGTCATTTCCCATCCCTTGCGCCATTAACGGTAAATATGTAGCCACAATGATGTAACCAAAACCGGCCAGTCCATACAATAGTGCCAAATTCCACCATTGAATATCAGGCACTGACGTAGCGATCATTTTTTCGGGTGCGATAATATTTTTATTTTTTGGTAGCAAAATAATCAATACTACGAATAACATTGCAGATATAAACGCAGCACCTGACCATAAAAATTTTGAGTTTGCCGCGTAAGCAACACCGGCAATAACATATTCGTTACCAATAAAAATGCCTGCTCCGACACCGGCAAACAAGGAGGCGATGACAAAGGGATTGTGGGTATGCTGCAGGATAAGCATTGATCCAAATATCATCATGCCCGCACTCGCCACTCCAGCCATAAATCTGATGCATAAAACGATCTCAGGCGACGTCACAATGGCCATGAAATAAATAAGTATTCCGGTGGCGAGCGCAGCTGCCAGTAACATTCCCCTGAGATGATTCGCCCCGTTAAATATACCGAACGAGAAAAGAAGGCTTCCGACCAGGTATCCCGCATAGTTTGCGCTGGCAATCAGTGACAACTGCGAAAATGTGAAAATACCCTCATGCAGCATGACCGGAAGCATAGGTGTATATAAAAAACGCCCTATTCCCATTCCTAATGTTAGTACGATCATGCCGAATACAGCTGTACTCACTTGACGATGACCAGCAACGCTGTGCTCAAGATCCATTTTTTGGACTCAATATGCTAACCAAACTTAATTGTTATCTTACGTGATAAAATGATAATAAAAAGTTAATATAAATGACAAATGCGTTCACTTTGAGTGACAGTCCCTATGAACAGTACCTCCCTTAACTTGTTTAAAACCGTCGCTGAAACAGGCTCGATATCAGCAGCAGCCCGCAATCTCCACTGCGTTTCCTCCAATGTTACAACCCGTCTTAAGCAGCTGGAGTCAAGCCTTGATGTCTCGTTGTTTATACGTGAGAAAAACCGTCTCCATATCACACCTGAGGGTGAGCTTCTTCTGCGATATGCCAACAAAATTCTGGCACTTTTAGATGAAGCGGAGCTGTCCATGCAGGGGACAAAAGCGGCAGGTCCTTTACGCATAGGCGCAATGGAAACCACAGCAGCCGTACGTCTCCCATCCTTACTGGCAAATTTTCACCGGGAAATGCCTTTCGTTGAGCTGAATTTAAAGACGTCTTCAACAGAAGTGCTGGTACAACAGATCCTCAATAGCGAGCTGGATATTGCTTTCGTTGCTGACCACCATGGCTTACATGCTGAGAATTCGAGGCTGCAATCGCAGGTTTTATGTCAGGAAACGCTTGTACTGGTGACCGCAGCAGAGCACCAGGACGTTACTACAGGATCTGACCTTAAGGTGACAAGACCACTGGTCTTTGTGAAGGGATGTAATTATCGCGCCAGATTAGGGCAATGGCTGCGACTGCAGAATGTAGATTATGCTGACCCTCTGGAGTTTGGCTCATTTCAGGCTATTCTCGGCTGCGTTAGCGCTGGGATGGGAATTGCACTTTTGCCGGAGAGCATCGTCAGGCAGTATGAAGGCAATTTCCCAATACGTTGGCACAGCATTACGCCAGAGATTGGTAATGTAAACACTGTGATGATCTGGTTGAAAAACCGGGAAGTCAGCCGCGTACTTAATTGCTTCGTATCATTTGTTGCAACGGCTTAATTTATAGATAAAAACCAGGGAATCCGTGAATATAGACACCTCAGACAATGCCTTGTCTGAGGTCCACGGTAGTATATAAAGAGCTTCAATATACTCACGCATTGGTATTATTTTTTTGTCGACCTCATCACCTTTTTCCTAAGTAAAATTCATTAGCTGAACTGGCACAAGACTAATACTTATCCTAGGGTTTAATCATGGCTTCCTGTATCACATTATTGCTTTTTTAAAGCAAAAAATGTGGTTATTTGAAAAAGGTAAAGAATATGGCTCCAGTCATAAGCGCACGCTTAATTCTTTTTTGCACCGCCTTTTCCATTCCTTCAGCAGCAAATGCCGCGACCGCGAATGGCACATTTCAGGTGCTTATGACTATTCAAAAGGCCTGTACCGTCACTACCGGTTCATCTTCAAATATTACTCTTGGGCCAGTTAATACCACTGCGACAAATACCAGCGCCAGTAACACAATTTCCATCAACTGCTCCAAAACTACTCCTTATTTTATTGGTCTGTCACCTTCAGCAGGCAATGGCGGTAATACAACAGGTGCAGGTGCTATGTCCTCTGTTGCTAACGCAGCGACGAACTCAGATAAAGTGCCTTATCAGTTGAATCAAACATCAGCAACTGGCCCGGTCTGGGGGAATACTGCAACCACAACGTCTGTGGGAAATGGTGTTGCCTCAATCGGAACCGGACAGGGGCAAAACTTCACCGTTTATGCCACAGCACCAAGCGCCAACTTCACTCCTGACGACTATGCCGACACCGTAACGGTTAACGTTAACTATTAACCTCAGGAAGACAAATGATATTTAAACTGCCTCTTCAGCAGTGCGCCTGCACGTGCCTGCTAGGGTTAGCTATGAGCATAAACACCGCCACGGCAAGCGGACTTCAGATAGCACCTGTTACGTTAACGCTGCAGGCAACGCAAAACGCCGATGGGATCTGGTTAAGCAACGCGGGTGATAGCGTGCTCAATGCCCAGGTCCGGGTTTTTCGCTGGAGTCAGAGCGCTTACGGCGACAGGTTATCCCCCTCCCAGGGACTTGTTATAAGTCCACCGATGCTGGCATTAGCACCGGGTGAACGTCAGTTGATTCGCGTTATTCGCACCGCTCCGCCATCAACCCAGGCAGAAGATGCTTACCGGTTATCCATCGATGAATTACCGCCCACAAAATTACAAAAAAATAAGCTGCAATTTGTCCTGCATTATTCCGTGCCCGTTTTTATTCAGCCAGCCACACAGGCTGAAACCGAAGCAAAACTTCAATGGAAGTTACAACTACTGGATGGCAAAAAATTCCTTGAAGTCAGTAATCAGGGAAACGGACATGCACAATTATCTGCTGCAACTTTTATTAATCATAACGGTACCAAAAAAGTCATTACGTCGGGACTGCTAGGTTATGTTCTTCCAGGCTCAACTATGCGGTGGATATTATCCCCGTCCGCCAGTGATACCCATAATGGCGGTAAAGTTGAAGTAACAGTAAATGGCCAAAAAACAGTACAAGATCTCTGACTGGTCATGCTTTCTGCTGAAATTTTGCTTACTCAACGGAGCATTAATATCTGCCATGGTTTCCGCACAAGCGCTTAATAATAACCAGACTAAAAATGGCGTTATTAGTGACGCAACTCCACTTGTGGGTGCCGATTTATATCTTGATGTAACGTTAAATGGTAACCCCGTTGGGCTGGTTCACCTTGGCTATGATAATGGAAAACTCTACGCTGGCGCACAGACTCTGCGCCAGCTAGGTTTTCGCATACCACAGGAAACCTCCGGGCCTGTTAACCTGAACGACATCGACCAGTTAAATATTGACTACAACGTTCAGCAGCAAACCCTGGCGCTTACAGCACCATTGAACGTACTTGATCTTGCCACCACTCAGCTTAACCCCCCTGCAGAGAACGCACCGATGGCATCATCATCGCGTGGGGCGTTACTCAATTATGACGTCTATGCGCAACAGGGGGATGAAAGCAGTTTTAACACCTTTAGCGAACTGCGTGCTTTCAACAGCTTAGGGGTATTAAGTACAACCCAGCTTACGCAATATTCTACTGTTGCAAATGCGAACAACACTTTTAACCGGCTGGATACCAGCTGGCGTTCCTCGTTTCCGCAGGACATGCTGGCGATCACCGTTGGCGATACCCTGACAAGCTCACTCGCCTGGTCCCGACCTACCCACATCGGCGGTATCCAGATTGGGACCGATTTTGGTCTGCAACCCTATATGCCAACCACCCCACTCCCCGCCTACCTCGGCTCCGCAACCGTCCCCTCGAACGTTGAGCTGTACGTCAACGGAGTCAGGTACTACAACGGAGAAGTTCCGGCCGGGAGTTTTCAGATAAACACCATGCCAAACATCAGTGGCGCGGGTACCGGCCAGGTGATGATGACAGACGCGCTGGGCAGAACAACGGTACAAAACTTCTCTTTTTATAACGATCAACAACTCCTGCGGGCAGGGCTAACATCCTGGTCAGCTGAGCTGGGCGCAGTCCGGGAGAATTACGGTTACTCCTCATTTGGTTATGCCAGCGTCCCTGTACTCAGCGGTACCTGGCGTCGGGGGATCAGCAATACGTTCACCGCTGGCGTCCATGCAGAAACAAGTGATGGGCTTATTAATGCGGGTTTCAGTAATGACTGGATCCCCGGTAGCCGCAGCGGAACGCTGTCCACCGCACTGGCAGCCAGCGCCGACTCAGGGAAAAATGGTTTTTTGTACAGCGTGGGTTATCGCTGGTCTGCGGATAAATTTAATTTCAGCACCACTACCACCGCTACCTCCGGCGATTATCGGGACGTTGCCACCCATTATGGCGAGCCGCCGCCGACGCTGACCAGCAACACGGTTATTGGTTATTCAATGGCGTCTGCCGGGAATGTCAGCCTCAGCTACCTGCAGTTTCGCTATCCGCACGAAACGGCAGTGCGTTACGCCAACGCCAGTTGGTACAAATCTGTCACCGATAATGTCTCCCTCAATGCAGGCTTCAATCAGAACATCGATGATGACCGTGATCGCAGCATCTATCTGATGGTGACAGTCACCACCGGCAATAACCTCAGTGCCAGTAGCACCATACAACACACCAATAATGAAACCGGCTATCAGCTAAATGCCAGTCAGACACCACCTGCCGACGGTGGATGGGGATGGAATATTGCCGCCAACCAACAGGCATCCCGCCAAAGCGGCCAGGGTGAGGTGGGATACCTGGGACGTTATGGGAAAGCATATACCGGCTTTAGTCGTTTACCGGACAACCACTATGGATATGCGGGGGTGACCGGTTCTCTGGTCACGATGGGCGGCGGCCTGTTTGCTGCCCGTGAAATCAATAATGGTTTTGCTGTGGTATCAACAGACGGCGTTCCTGACGTCCCTGTCAAACTGCAAAATAATCTTGTCGGGCACAGCGATGATCAGGGTCTGTTGTTAGTCACATCGTTGAACAGCTACCAAAGTAATCAGATCAGTATCGACCCGATGGATCTTCCCGCCAATATGCGGATCTCACGCGTTGAGGCTAACGCAACACCAGCGGATCGTTCCGGAACACTTGTCAGTTTTGGCATAACTCCCGTTCGCGCCGCACAAGTCATCCTGGTGGATGTTCAGGGTAAGGCGATTCCTGAGGGCAGCATGGCGAACGCTACCACAGGTTCGGGTCAGTCGTCTGTCGTCGGATTTGACGGTATGACCTGGTTCGACACGCTGGAACAACATAATCGTCTGCGCGTCGATACTGAAACCGGCAGTTGCAACGTGCAGTTTGACTACCCTCCTTCAGCAAAAGGCATTGTGCAGATAGGACCACTGGTATGCCGGTAAAAAGAACAGGAGAATTTTCTTGAGGTTAAGACATTGGCTACTCATGGTCGTTTTACCCGGATTTCCCGGAATAAGCTATGCAGTTACCTGTTCGGTAAGCAATGTTCAGCCAGTCAATTTTGGCTCCGTAAACCCGTTGTCGACGAATGGCGCGACATCAACAATGACGTTTGCCTATAGCTGCGCAAAGGAACTTGGCGATGTGCTTGCAGGGATCAATCTCTGCTTTAATATTGGCGCGTCAAACGTCAGCGGGCAGGTTACCCCGCGCACTATGTCATTAAGCGGTACACCGGCCAGAACGCTAAACTATCAACTCTACCAGGACACCGGATACAGCAAAATCTGGGGGAGCCAGTATCAGTCGGGAACCACCTTCCCGATGGTGCAGCTTAATCTGCTGAATCTGACGCCGGTAACAGGCACGTTAACGGTATTCGCGAAGATTGCCACCCCACAAACCGCCGCAGTCCCCGGCAACTATCAGGATAGCTATACGCCAGCAACCGCCCTGGTCACCCTCAATCCAGGACTACTTTTCCCGCCTACCACCTGCGGCGATACCGTTGCCGCCAGGTTGCCTTTCAACGTATCGGCCGTAGTCACGAAACAATGCAATATCAGCTATGCCAACAACATTGCCTTTGATCCGGTTAAGGCGAGCCAGCGTAATGCCACCGCGACAGGCTCCCTCGGCGTGGCATGCTCCACGAGTACCCCTTATACCATTGGGTTAACGCCCTCCAACGGCAATACAACAGGCAGTGGCATTATGGCCGGTACGGGTGCGAACAACGATAAGGTACCCTATCTGCTTAGCTCGACACCGGGGCCATCCGGTACAGTGTGGGGCAATACATCCCTCAATAACGTGGCAGGAACCGGCACGGGTTCAACCACGGCTTATCCGGTTTACGCCACTGTTCCCAGCGCGAACTATACCCCTGACAACTATGCCGACACCGTCACCATCTCTGTCACCTACTGACGCGCTGAACCGTCACCAAAAAACAACAAAAGAAAGCACAAATCATTATCATATTATTTACTTTTAGAGGTGCGTCATAAATCTGACAAATAGCACGCCTTAGGCATCATGCAGATTATGTGCATCAATTATCTATAAAAGCGCAGATTACGCCTTTAATATAAATAATTATTCATTAAGACTTTGCGTCAGCACCGAATTTTTGGCGGAGATTTCGTTTCTGGATGAGCCGATTCTTTGAAAAAATGTTAAATTTAAGTTTATATGGTGAGATTCACTGTATACCACGGCTAAATTAAGAACATATTACTTTTATAACTAAGGTTTATCATGGATAAGTTATCTTACGCTTCAGATAGCAGCACATCTGCCTGGAATACCTACCTGCAACAAATCGAGCGTGTGGCCCCTTACCTGGGCGAACTTTCCCATTGGGTGGATACCCTGCGTCACCCAAAACGCGCTTTGATTGTCGATATCCCGGTACAGATGGATGACGGTACCATCCGCCATTTCGAAGGATACCGCGTGCAGCACAACCTCTCACGAGGCCCTGGTAAAGGTGGTGTGCGTTATCATCCTGATGTTGATCTTAATGAAGTGATGGCCCTTTCTGCGTGGATGACCATCAAATGCGCAGCGCTGAACCTGCCCTACGGCGGCGCAAAAGGCGGCGTTCGCGTCGATCCGTTTAGCCTGTCCGAAGGCGAACTGGAGCGTTTGACCCGTCGCTATACCAGCGAAATCGGCATTATCATCGGGCCGCAGAAAGATATTCCTGCGCCGGATGTTGGTACTAACGGCAAAGTCATGGCCTGGATGATGGATACCTATTCCATGAACCACGGCACCACAGTGACCAGCGTGGTCACCGGTAAACCTATCCACCTCGGTGGCTCTCTGGGTCGTGATAAAGCAACCGGCCGCGGCGTTTTTGTTAGTGGTCTGGAAGTGGCACGCCGTGCAAACATCATGGTTGAAGGCGCTCGCGTGGCAGTGCAAGGTTTTGGTAACGTCGGCAGTGAAGCCGCCCGTCTGTTCGCAGCCGCGGGCGCTCGCGTCGTGGCGATTCAGGACCATACCGCTACGCTGTTTAACGCCACCGGGATCGATATGACCGCCCTCACCGCTTGGCAACTGGAGCACAAACAGATTGCCGGTTTCCCGGGTGCAGAAACGATTGCCAGCGAAACCTTCTGGAGCCTGGAGATGGATATTCTGATCCCAGCAGCACTCGAAGGCCAGATTACCCGCCACCGCGCGGAGACGCTGACCTGTAAGCTGGTGCTCGAAGGCGCAAACGGCCCAACTTATCCGGATGCCGATGACGTTCTGGCAAGCCGCGGTATTGTCGTCGTACCTGACGTTGTTTGTAACGCGGGCGGCGTAACCGTCAGCTATTTCGAATGGGTTCAGGACATGGCAAGTTTCTTCTGGAGTGAGGAAGAGATCAACGCGCGTATGGATAAAATCATGACCGATGCGATGGTGCACGTCTGGGAGAAAGCGGCTGAGAAATCCTGCTCCCTGCGTACCGCTGCCTACATCGTGGCGTGTGAGCGAATTCTGTTGGCTCGAAAAGATCGTGGTATTTACCCGGGCTAATGCCAGGCCAATCCTAAAAGACCACCTGCTCAGCAGGTGGTTTTATCTCTACAATACCCATCACGTTCACTTTCTGCGATAAACGCTGCCTAACCTCTCATTTCTGCTGATTTATGCACCAATACGTTCCAATACGGAACATTACAAGCCATGAATGTTCCGTATTGAAACATACATGCCGTCAATTTTCTTTTGACTACCCTCGTGCACAATAACCTTATCGGCAGCGAGCGGTCGCCGTGCGTTGTACACAACCGATACCCTACATCAGATGTCTGCCCGATTTATGCAGCCATCTCAGGACTGTCTGCGGAGCATAAAAAATGAAAAAATTGATTAACCGTGTTGAAGACGTACTGAATGAACAACTCGCGGGACTGGCAAAAGCCTACCCTTCACTGTCACTGCATCAGGACCCTGTGTACGTTACTCGCGCAGACGCGCCGGTGATGGGCAAAGTGGCGCTGCTCTCTGGTGGCGGCAGCGGACACGAGCCGATGCATTGCGGTTATATTGGTCAGGGCATGCTTTCCGGTGCCTGTCCGGGTGAGATCTTCACCTCACCAACGCCTGACAAAATGTTCGAATGCGCAATGCAAATTGACGGTGGCGAAGGCGTCCTGCTCATCATCAAAAATTACACCGGTGACATTCTTAACTTCGAAACCGCTACCGAGCTGTTGCATGAAAGCGGCGTAAAAGTCACCACGATGGTGGTGGATGATGATGTTGCGGTAAAAGATAGCCTGTATACCGCGGGTCGCCGTGGCGTCGCCAATACGGTACTGATCGAAAAACTGGTTGGTGCTGCCGCTGAACGTGGAGATTCACTGGAAGCCTGCGCGGCGCTGGGTCGCAAACTGAATAATCTGGGTCATTCCATTGGTATCGCCATCAGCGCGTGTACCGTTCCTGCCGCCGGACAACCCTCTTTCACCCTACAGGACAATGAGATGGAGTTCGGCGTCGGTATTCATGGGGAACCCGGGATTGACCGTCGCCCCTTCTCTTCCCTTGACCAGACCGTGGATGAAATGTTCGATACCCTGCTGGAAAACGGTAGCTACAGCCGCTCATTACGCCACTGGGATAACGTCCAGGGTGCCTGGCAGGAAGGCAAAGAAACCAAGCAACCTCTACAGGATGGCGATCGCGTCATTGCGCTGGTCAATAACCTTGGTGCAACGCCGTTGTCCGAACTTTTTGGCGTGTATAACCGTCTTGAAAGCCGCTGTCAGGATGCGGGCATCATTATCGAACGCAACCTGATCGGTTCTTACTGCACCTCTCTGGATATGACCGGCTTCTCAATCACCCTGTTAAAAGTGGATGACGACACGCTGAACTTATGGGATGCACCGGTTCACACCCCTGCTCTTAACTGGGGTAAATAAGGAGATTCATGATGTCCCTCAACAGAACACAAATTGTTAACTGGCTCTATCGTTGCGGTGAAATATTCACCACAGAAAGTGATTTCCTGACCGGACTTGATCGGGAGATTGGTGATGCAGACCACGGCCTGAATATGCACCGTGGCTTCAGTAAAGTGGTCGAAAAATTACCGTCAATTGCGGACAAAGACATCGGCTTTATTTTGAAAAACACCGGAATGGTGCTGCTTTCAAGCGTCGGAGGTGCCAGTGGCCCGCTGTTCGGCACCTTTTTCATCCGCGCGGCGCAGGTGACTCAGGCACACCAGAGTCTGACGCTTGAGGAACTTTATCAAATGATACGCGATGGCGCTGAAGGTGTGATCAGCCGGGGTAAAGCAGAGCCTGGTGACAAAACGATGTGCGATGTTTGGGTGCCGGTGGTTGAGTCGTTGCGCCAGTCCTGTGAACAGAAGCTAACGGTACAGGCAGCGCTGGAAGCAGCAAGCCAGCAAGCGGAAGCGGCGGCGCAAAGCACTATTACGATGCAGGCACGCAAAGGCCGCGCCAGCTATCTGGGTGAGCGCAGCATTGGGCATCAGGACCCTGGAGCAACGTCCGTTATGTTTATGGTGCAGATGCTGGCTCAGGCATCCAGAGAGTAAGGATAAAGCGATGGTAAACCTGGTTATTGTGTCTCATAGCGCTCAGTTGGGCGAAGGCGTCGGTGCGTTAGCCCGGCAGATGTTAATGGGTGACGGCTGTAAACTGGCGATTGCCGCGGGCATTGACGATCCTGAGAACCCCATCGGCACCGATCCGATTAAGGTAATGGAAGCCATTGAGTCAGTGGCGGATACCGATCATGTTCTGGTAATGATGGATATTGGTAGCGCATTACTGAGTGCGGAAACGGCGCTGGAGTTACTCGATCCGGCGATTGCCGCAAAGGTACGTTTATGCGCCGCCCCTCTGGTTGAAGGCACGCTGGCAGCGACGGTCAGTGCTGCTGCGGGGGCCGATATCGAGCGGGTCATCAAGGATGCCATGAACGCCCTCGACGCTAAATATGAGCAACTGGGTTTACCTTCGTCATCTCCGGAGAAAACCGCACCGGCTGCACTGTCAGCCGACGCGGATGCACGTTCGGTTGCCGTAGTAGTGAAGAATCCCAACGGCATACACGTCCGCCCGGCGTCAAAGCTGGTCTCCACCCTGTCTGTTTTCAACGCTGACATGTTGCTGGAGAAAAACGGTAAGTGCGTAGTCCCTGACAGCCTTAACCAAATCGCCCTGCTTCAGGTGCGTTGTAACGATACGCTGCGACTCATTGCCAAAGGTGAACAGGCGGACGATGCGCTGGCAGCATTCCAGCAGCTTGCAGCAGAGAATTTTGGCGAGACCATAGAAAAACCACATGCTGACAAATTGGCACATTCAACGCCCTCGCAGGTAACCGGTATGGCCTTCTGTTACACACCGTTCTCGCCGGAAATCCCCTGTCATGCAACAGCAAATATGCAGGAAGAACAGCAGCAGTTAAAGGTAGCTATACGCAAGACACTGGACGACCTGAGCTTTCTGACAGCTCTCGCGGAAGAAAAATATTCCGCCGATATCGCCGCAATTTTTTCTGGTCACCACACTCTGTTGGATGATCCTGAGCTGTATGATATGGCCTGCGATCTGATGCGTGAAAAACAGTGTAGCGCCGGGTATGCCTGGCAAAACGTTCTGAACGATCTGCGCCAGCAGTATCTCCAGCTCGACGATCCGTATCTACAGGCACGATATATTGATATTGAAGATTTGCTGTCCCGTTCGCTGAGGCATCTGACTGGGGAACATGCGCAAATCCCCACATTTGTTCGCCCAACAATACTGGTCGCGGATGCCATTTACCCCTCTACCGTGTTGCAGCTCGATCCGCTGACTGTTAAAGGCATCTGCCTGCGAGACGGGAGCGAGACTTCTCATTCGGCGATTATTGCACGTGAAATGGGCATCTGCTGTATTTGCCAGCAAGGCGAAGCACTCGACGCGATTCAAACGGGTAACACCCTGACCCTTGACTGCGTGGCGAATAGACTGTTCTTTGTGAACTGATACTCACCGCACACCCTTACCGTCTGGGTGTGCGGCTTCCCCTGAGTACATCAGGAAATGTCTGTTTGTTCGCAAAATAGGCCCTCAATCACGCGCAACGGCCAATCCTGAACTAAGGTTTTCTCATGGTAAATGCCGCTACTTCGGCACGCCGCTAAGGAGATTAACCGATGATAACGCCAGCAATTCGCCATCCTGGCATGCTCTCTGTCGTAATAAAACTGACACTCGCAAGTACCCTTTTCGCCTTTAGCTCGTTTGCCGTTAATGCCGCGGAACAGCCAACCGACGCACCTCAGCCTCCTGATATCCTGCTCGGCCCCCTGTTTAATGATGTGCAAACAGCGAAACTATTCCCCGATCAGAAGACCTTTGCCGACGCCGTACCCAACAGCGATCCGTTAATGATCCTCGCTGATTACCGGATGCAGAAAAATCAATCCGGTTTCGATTTACGCCATTTTGTGAATGTAAACTTTACACTGCCCAAAGAGGGTGAAAAATACGTGCCGCCTGCAGGACAGTCACTCCGTGAGCATATCGATGGGCTGTGGCCGGTGTTAACGCGTTCAACAACAGATGCCGAGAAATGGGATTCGTTGCTACCACTGCCCGAACCTTATGTCGTACCCGGCGGTCGTTTTCGCGAAATTTATTACTGGGACAGCTATTTCACCATGCTGGGGCTTGCTGAAAGCAATCACTGGGACAAGGTTTCCGACATGGTGGCGAACTTTGCTTACGAAATCGACACATGGGGACACATACCTAACGGTAACCGTACCTACTATCTAAGTCGTTCTCAGCCTCCGTTCTTCGCCTTTATGGTCGAACTGCTGGCACAACATGACGGTGATGATGCTCTGAAAAAATATCTGCCGCAGATGCTCAAAGAGTACACGTACTGGATGGAAGGCGTCGAAACTCTCCAGCCTGGCCAGCAGAACAAGCGTGTCGTCAAACTGGCTGACGGAACCATTTTGAACCGCTACTGGGATGACCGCGATACACCAAGACCGGAGTCTTGGGTTGAGGACATCGCGACCGCCAAAAGCAACCCGAACCGCCCCGCCACAGAAATTTATCGCGACCTGCGATCTGCCGCGGCTTCGGGCTGGGATTTCAGTTCACGCTGGATGGATAATCCCAGCCAGTTGAGCTCCATTCGCACCACCAGCATCGTCCCGGTAGACCTCAATGCGTTGCTTTATAAAATGGAAAAAATGATCGCCCTCGCCAGTAAAGCCGCAGGCGACGACGCGAAGGCTGCGCAATACGAAGGCTTCTCCAACGCCCGGCAAAAAGGGATCGAAACCTGGTTATGGAATGATAAAGAAGGCTGGTACGCCGACTACGATCTGCAAAGTAAGAAAGTACGTAATCAGCTGACTGCCGCCACGCTGTTCCCGCTGTATGTCAATGCGGCAGCGAAGGATCGAGCCAGTAAAGTCGCTACTGCAACCCAGAAGCACCTGCTGCAACCCGGCGGTGTGGCTACCACGTCGGTGAAAAGTGGCCAACAGTGGGATGCCCCTAATGGCTGGGCTCCCCTGCAGTGGGTTGCCGCCTCCGGGCTACAAAACTATGGTCAGGATAACGTCGCCATGGACGTGACCTGGCGCTTCCTCACTAACGTTCAGCACACTTACGACCGTGAGAAAAAGCTGGTTGAAAAATATGACGTGAGCACCACTGGCACCGGCGGTGGTGGTGGCGAGTATCCGTTGCAGGACGGCTTTGGCTGGACCAACGGCGTGACATTAAAAATGCTCGATCTGATTTGTGCCAAAGAAAAACCCTGTGACAACGTTCCATCAACGCGCCCGACGCCTGCCAGCGTTACACAGACCGAAACCCAAAAGCAGACTCAAACAACCCCATAACGTGCATGTGTTGCCCGAAAATCCGCGCATCGTCGCGGATTTTTTATTTCAGTCTCCCTCTCTTTTCACTGTCCCCATTGCACATAACTCTTACGGGTTATCCGAGATTTTCATCAGTGTGAAATTGATTCTGAACATGTTTTTATTCGCTATATATGTAAATATATAGCGAATTTATCACCGTTCAGGATGAATATAATGCCACTGACAAGACGGATGTTTGCCCAGCTCGTGGCCTCTGCGCTGCTTTTACGCCACTTTCCGGCCAGCGCCCGTACGCCGCTCACCGTTGCTATCGGTTCCTCTCCCGGGACTAACGCTATTCAACGCGTGGTGAGCGCCGGAGCTCCCGCTGATGTACTGCTGTTAGCCGTCGCACCGGAAAAGCTGGTGGGATTTTCATCCTTTGATCTCTCCCACCAGGCTGCCATTCCTTTGTCAGATAACATCCGGGCATTACCCAAACTGGGCAGGCTGGCGGGTCGTGCCAGCACATTGTCTCTTGAAGCATTGCTGGCGCTGAAGCCCGATCTGGTCGTTGATTGCGGTAATGCGGACGAGACCTGGCTTTCACAGGCAAAGCAGGTCTACGCGCAAACGCAGATACCGTGGCTGCTGATTAACGGCGAACTTCGACAAACTCCGCAACAACTGCACGCCGCGGGTAAAGCACTGGGCACGGAAACGCGAACAGCAGCCCAGGCAGCACTTGCCCAGAAATTCATTGATGAAGCCGATATTTTTTCGCGCTCTCCAGCCGCCAAACTGCGTTTTTATGCCGCTCGCGGCGCCAGAGGACTTGAAACGGGGTTACAAGGCTCACTGCACACCGAAGCCGCAGAGCTACTGGGATTACACAATGTAGCGCAAATCCCAGGACGGCACGGACTGGCGCAGGTGTCGATGGAAAACCTGCTGAGCTGGCAGCCCGATATCATCCTGGTGCAGGATGCGGTTACAGCACAGTACCTGCGAGAAGATCCGGTCTGGCAAGGGGTAAAGGCCGTCGCCGATAAACGTATTCTTTTTCTCAGCGGTCTGCCGTTTGGTTGGCTCGATGCGCCTCCCGGCATCAACCGTTTACTGGGTTTACGCCGCCTGCACGCCTGGCTTGAGCCACTGGTAAATGCAAGTTTTCAGGATGACATGCAGCGCTATTCACAGCTGTTCTGGCATACCTCTTTAAGCGAATCGCAGTATCAACAACTGGTGGCGGTCTGATGAGAACAACGACACTCAGTCTCCTGATGATTGTGACCATTGCGCTTTGTGTGGTTGTCGCTGTGCTTTCCGGAGCCTATCGGCTGGATATTCAGCATGTGATGGCGCTCATTGTCAGCCAGGAGGGTGTGACGGCGCAGGATAAAATCGTCTTCTGGCAAATTCGTCTGCCGCGTATTGTGGCCGCGCTGCTACTGGGGGCGGCACTGGCCGGAGCAGGCACAACCTATCAGGGAATGTTCCGTAATCCGCTGGTCTCACCGGATATTCTTGGCGTCGCGGCTGGTGCCGGTTTAGGTGCCTGCTCGGCCATCCTGCTGGGTTTGCCGATATTGTTTATTCAGCTTTACGCATTCGTCGGAGGTTTGCTGGTAGTCGCGGGCGTCTGGCTCATTACCCGCCGTGTTTCCCGCCACGATCCGGTATTAACGCTGGTACTGGTTGGGATTGCGCTGGGAACAGTATGTGGCGCGGGAATTTCGCTTATCAAGACGCTGGCTGACCCATATACCCAGCTCCCTTCGATTACCTTCTGGCTACTCGGCGGTTTATCCACCATTACGCTACATGACCTTTGGTTTTCAGCGCCGCTGATCGTGGCAGGTTCGATTCCGCTTTTGCTGCTGCGATGGCGCATGAACCTGCTTACGCTCTCGGATGATGAAGCACGCTCACTGGGAATTAACGTTTCTCGGCTGCGGCTGGGGTTGATCGTCTGCGCCACGCTCATTACCGCCAGTACCGTTGCCATTGCGGGCATTATCGGCTGGATTGGGCTGGTTGTGCCGCATATTGGCAGACTCCTCACCGGTAACAATCACCAGCAGTTACTGCCTGTTTCAATGGGAATTGGTGCCATTTTACTGCTGTTGACCGACACCCTCGCGCGCACGCTTAGCAGCACGGAAATCCCTCTCGGGATCCTGACGGCCTTTATTGGTGCCCCCTTCTTTTTGTTACTGCTCCTGCGGGGTGGTCGCCCATGACGCTGCTAACCGTGTGCAACGCTTCGCTGGGATATTCTGCCCAACACCCGGTGTTACGCAATGTCTCGTTCAACGTCTGCGAGGGGGCAATTTGCTGTCTGCTTGGCGCAAACGGTAGCGGAAAAACCACGCTGATGCGCACGCTCCTTGGCGTTATCCGGCCACTCCACGGCGATATTTTACTGGATGGCGTAGCGGTGAATCTTCTCAGCGAACGTGAGCGCGCGGGTGCCATCGCCTGGGTCCCGCAAGCCCACGACGGCGCTTTTGCCTTCACCGTTCTGGATATGGTGATGATGGGACTGACCCCGCAGATGGCCGCCTTTGCAGTCCCTGGCGTAAAAGAGCGAGAAATTGCATACCAGCAACTGGAGCTGCTGGGGATCCCCCATCTGTCAGACAGACGCTGGAACACGCTGAGTGGCGGTGAACGCCAGTTAGTGCTGATTGCCCGCGCGCTGGCGCAGCACCCACGTTTACTGTTGCTGGATGAACCGGCCTCCAGCCTCGATTTTGGTCATCAGATCCGCCTGCTCGACACGCTGGTTACACTGAAGAAGAGCGGAATGGCCCTGTTGATGTCCACTCACCACCCATTGCATGCGCGAGCAATAGCCGACAGCGTAGTGCGCATCGAACCAGACGGGCTGGTATCGCAAGGTCTTCCCGAACAACAACTCGCCACAGATCGGCTGGCAACGCTGTACCGCGTCGCCCCTTCTCAAATCCACCACCACCTCTTTGGCACCCAACAATAAGGAATCACGATGCTCATTGACGACATTGATTTTGCTGACCTTTACCGTAAACAGTTACTTCTGGCGAACCGAACCGAGAAAAAGCCGGAGCACTGGGATAAACGTGCGGAAAAAATGGCAGAGAATTGCGCCTCATTAACCGACAGCTATCTGCAACAGCTGCTGGGAAAAATTAATCTTGAAGGTGTTGAATCACTGTTCGATATGGGCTGCGGTCCTGGTACGGTCTCACTGGCATTGGCAAAAAAGATCCCGACAATATACGGCGTGGATTATAGCCAGGGAATGCTGAGCGTGGCCGCCCGTCGCGCCGGGCAGATGGGAGGCAGCCATGTCCACTGGGTGCAACGTTCCTGGGAGGAACACTGGGACGATTTGCCCCCATGCGATATCGCCGTAGCGTCCCGCTCCACGCTGGTCGCCGATATGCACCAGGCGATGACAAAACTGAACAATCAGGCGCGACTGCGGGTTTACACCACCCATCTCGTGAGTTCTTCGTTTGTTTCTCCCACCATTCAGCGCGCGCTGGGCCGCGAGGTGATTGAGCTTCCTAACTATATCTACGCGTTAAACGTTTTATACCAGATGGGCATCCACGCCCACGTTGATTTTATCCGGGGGCCAAACTGTCAGCAGGACAACAGCACCTGGTCCCGCTTTCTGGAAAATGTGCGCTGGAGTATGGGCGATCTCAGTGAAGATGAGGTTGATCGTCTGGATACCTGGTATCAGCAACAGGATCCCCGCGCCATTGCTCCCGCCAGTCGCGACTGGGCGCTGATCTGGTGGGACAGCGTCGCCCCGGAGGCGCTGCGATGATTTACTTTTCTCAGGCGCAGACCGACGCCTTGTTACTGGAAGATATTCAGGGGGGCGACCTGACTACCCGGGCACTGGGTATCGGTGCACAACCAGGAGTTATGGAATTCTGCCATCGCCAGGGCGGGTGCGTCAGCGGCATTACCATCGCCAGACAAATGCTTCATTCACTGGGACTGACCGTCACCGAGCAACTGGCGGAGGGTGAACGGGCGACCGCCGGTCAGTTAGTTATTCGCGCACACGGGAATGCGGCCGCGCTACATCAGGGCTGGAAAGCCGTACAAAATGTTCTGGAATGGAGTTGCGGCGTTTCAGACTATCTCGACAATATGTTGACCATTGTTCGTAGCCGCTACCCTGACGCCCAGATAGCCTGTACCCGAAAAGCGATTCCTGGCACCCGAATGCTGGCCACACAAGCGATTCTCGCGGCGGGAGGGATTATCCACCGAGGCGGATGTGCCGAATCCGTACTGCTTTTTGCTAATCATCGCCGTTTTCTTGCTAACGAAAACAACTGGGCTGACGCTATCGCACAGTTGCGACGTCATGCGCCGGAAAAAAAGATTGTGGTCGAAGCGGACAATCCCACAGAGGCGCTGGACGCGCTACGCGCCGCGCCCGATGTTCTGCAGCTCGACAAGTTTAGCCCTGAACAGGCCGCTGAGATTGCACGCATAGCCCCTTCTCTGGCCCCCCATTGCACGCTGGCGCTGACTGGCGGCATTACTCTCGCCACCCTGGCGAGTTACCTCGATTGCGGCATCAGACTCTTTATCACTTCCGCACCTTACTACGCCCCACCAGCGGATATCAAAGTCACCCTGAGTCCGGAAGCTCGCGGTATTTAACATTCATAAATGGACTAAAAATAATGAATTTCAACAAGAGTTTTCTTTACACAGCGCTGTCGTTTGTTTTTGCACAGAATGCTTACGCCGGGCCAGAAAGCGAAACGATGACTGTCTGGTCAAGTCCAGCCTCTGCGGCCAGCACGACGGTACTTGGACAGGAAACAATGCAGGATCTGGACAAGCAAAACGTTGCCCAGGCGTTGAGTGTTATCCCCGGTGTAGTGCTACAAAAATCAGGCAACCGTAACGAACAGCAGGTGAAAGTACGCGGCTTTGATAGCCGTCAGGTGCCGGTATTTTTCGACGGTGTTCCTGTTTATATCCCCTATGATGGCAACCTGGATTTAGGACGTTTTCTCACCTCTGATATCGCCACGGTTGAAGTCTCTAAAGGTTACTCATCCTTGCTTCAGGGACCAAACCAGATGGGTGGCGCTATCAACATCACCACTAAAAAACCGACGAAACCCGTTGAGAGCAGTATCGGATATCGTCAGGGCTGGAGTCGCAGTAAAGACAATGCCCACGATATGCACGCCTCATTTGGTGCCAGTAACGACTTGGGATATATCCAGCTTAGCGGTAGCCAACTGAAGCAAGATTTTCTCGGCTTGCCGCATGGTACGGATAACCCGGTGGCGGGTCGCAATGGTAAAATGATTAACTCATCCGCTGATGATAAACGCGGGATCGTTAAACTGGGTTTCACCCCGCGTGACAATGATGAATATGTCCTCACCTACATCAATCAGGACGGCGAAAAAGATAACCCTCCCTACGCCGGTACCAGCAGCCAGAAATCACGCTACTGGCAGTGGCCACAATATGATAAAGAGAGTTATTACTACCAGGGCACTACACATCTGGGCGATCGCTTTACCCTGAAAAGTCGACTTTATCGCGACACCTTTGAAAATACGCTGATGATGTACAACTCTGTTGCTGATTTAAAAAATAAGAAAGGCAGCTACAGCCACTATTCTGACTATAGCGACGGGGCTGGCCTGCAGCTCGCCGCCGATATGCGTGAAAACGATCTGCTCTCTTTTGCTGTTAACTGGAAAGACGATGTTCACCGCGAAAAAGGCGCGCCGAACGCTGCTTACGATCGTTACGAAGACCGTACCTGGTCTGTCGCCAGTGAATACCAGTGGGCAGCAGCGGACAGTGTCGATGTCGTCGCGGGTATAAGCTACGACTGGCGCGACAGTCTGGAGGGGATGAAGCATGAGAAAAACGGTAGCGTCACCCATTATGATGACAACAATCAGTCGGCATTTAACTGGCAGGTGATGACCAAATATCACTTTGAAAATTCTGACACCCTGGCGCTTTCTTACTCTGACAGAACGCGCTTTCCGACGCTCAAAGAACGTTACACCACGTCGAAACCCGCTTATAACCAGGTGGCACTTGTTAATCCACAGCTAAAACCTGAACGTGCCCGCAGCGTCGACCTGACCTGGAATGGTTCGCTCACACAGGACTGGGGATTTGAAGTCAGCGTGTATTACAACCGCATTACCGATGCGATTCTTTCGCACAATATTGATGCAGACACTATCCAGAATCAGAACAGCGGTCGCGTGGATTACACTGGTCTGGATGCGGGTGTCAAAGGTAACGTCTTTGATATGCTGGACGTCGGGTTAAGCTATGGACTCATCCATGCAGACGCCAAACGCAGTGATATCGGCAAGATTACCGACCTGCCTACGCAAACGCTCACAGCCTGGATGACGCTAAAACCCTGGGATCCGCTCAGCATCACGCTGTCCGAAGAGGCACGTTCCTCGAGCTACAGTAATACGGATGGCTCACAAAAAGCAGCAGGTTTTGCCATCACCCATTTACGTGCCGACTACGCCATCGGTCACGGTTTTAGCGTTAACGCATCGGTCAATAACCTGTTTGATACGCAATATGTGTATAGCGAAGGGTTTATCGAAGAAGGTCGCAATTACTGGGCAGGCGTTGAGTATAAATTCTAGCTATTATTGTTTCAGAAAAACGGCCCCGAGGGGCCGTTCAATTAATTTCTGCGCACAAGGCGGAAAACACCCAGCACGACAATCGCACCAACGACAGCCACCAGGAAACTGTGGAGGTTAAATCCACTGATATCACCACCGAGACCAAACATTGTTGCCAGCCATCCACCAACCACGGCCCCGACGATACCGAGAATACAGGTCAGGATATACCCACCACCATCACGACCCGGCATGATCAGTTTGGCGATCACCCCCGCAATCAGACCAAAAATAATCCAGGCAATAATTCCCATTTTCAGGCCCTCTTTCCAGTGAATGCACGCGCAAGACATTCCTGCGCCACTAGGTTAAGTATAGGCAGTGCGTTTTCATTCAGACGTAATTCCGTGGATTTGATAAAAAATTTCATCCATTTGTATTAAGTTCCGTCACGTGATGCCGATAATCCAACGACAAACCAGGCATCCAGGAGTCATTAGGTGTGAGCAACTACAATGAGCAGTTCCTGAAGCAAAATCCATTAGCGGTGTTAGGCGTGCTCCGGGACTTATATATCAACCAGGTTCCACTGCGTATCTCCTGGTCAGGAGGTCAGTTCATCAGCAAGATCCTCGCTGTTAACCCTGACGAACTGATCATGGATTTTGGCAGTCAGGAATATGAAAACCACGCCGTACAACGCGCGAATCAAATTTCTATAATCGCCGAAACGCAGGGGGCCAAAGTTGAATTCACCCTGCCAGAGCTCAAAAAAGGCGAGTATCAGCGGCTGCCGGCATTTATCTCATCACTGCCGCCTGCACTATGGTTCATCCAGCGTCGGGAGTATTTTCGCATCTGTGCTCCACTGCATCCTCCCTATCACTGCACGGCAAAAATGCCGGACAACAGTATTCTGCGTTTCCGCTTATTCGATCTGTCTCTCGGCGGGATGGGCGCATTGTTAGAAGAGGCAAAACCCGAGGGGTTGACGGAAGGGATGCGCTTCTCGCAAGTTGAACTGAATATGGAACGATGGGGGGTATATCATGTTGACGCCCAGCTCATCTCCATTAGCGAACGCAAAGTTATTGACGGGAAAAATGAGACCATCACCACTCCCCGCCTGAGCTTCCGTTTTCTCAACGTTGGCCCGGCGGTGGAGCGGGAATTACAGCGGATTATTTTTTCACTTGAGCGCGAAGCCCGGGAAAAATCTAATAAGGTGCGCGAATAGCATCGCGCTAACTACATGGCATCCAGCGCTTGCTGAAGCTTCCAGATATAGCGTGGAGCCTGCGGCGCAGGATGGTTATCGGCAACGTGTTCGATAAACTCATCAGCACTAAGATCGTTGATTTTGCTGATAGCCTTTTTCCTGTCGGAGGAGAATGTCCGCAGAAGCGCGCCGGCACCGTTGGCATATGACACCACCAGGGCATATTGCATTACCTGTGGATCTTCGATCCCAGCCAATGGCCCGTTTTCCAGAATACTCAGGTATGCTGCACCCATAGAGATATTTCGCTCAGGGTTTTTCAGCTCACTGGTAGACGGCTCTCCACTCCATCCCATGCGACGATATACATCCCGTCCCGAAGTGGAGGCTTTTAATTGCATCAGTCCAATTGCATTGGATTTGCTGACGGCATTTGGGTTACCACCCGATTCAATCGCGATGATAGCCGTAATCAATTGTGGGCTAACCCCCCAGGCCGCGCCGGCTTTTTCACTAATAGGCATCCATTGCATTGCGCGTTTTACCGGAACTTCAGCATTCCATGGCGGATTTTTGTAATCCTGTTTTGAACTACAGCCCGCAAGTAATACAACCAAAAAAGCAAACCATCTCAATTTCACGTCATCTATCCTTATAGCCGGAACCTGTCGCTGAGGTGACAACGACATACCTACGCGGCATGATATACATTTGGTTTTAGTTGTAGCAAGGAAATGCCATGTCCCGGTTTCACTTAATTGCCCCTTCGGGCTACTGTCTCAACCAGCAAGCGGCGTTACGCGGGCTTCAGCGTCTTACTGAAGCAGGTCATCAGGTCGAAAACTCTGCAGTTATTGCCCGTCGCTACCAGCGTTTTGCCGGTACCGAAGCAGAACGACTGGCGGATGTAAATTCACTCGTTGACCTGAAAACGCCCAATACCATTGTGATGCCGGTACGCGGCGGCTACGGCGCCAGTCGTTTGCTGGAGGATATTGACTGGCAGGCGCTGGCCGCCAGACAGCAACACGATCCGTTGCTTATCTGCGGGCACAGCGACTTTACGGCAATCCAGTGTGGTCTGCTGGCGCAGGGCAATGTCATCACCTTCAGCGGTCCGATGCTGGCAGCAAACTTCGGTGCCGAGGAGATGGATCCGTTTACTGAACAGCATTTCTGGCTGGCGCTGCGCAATGCGCAATTTACAGTCGACTGGCAGGGTAATGGCCCTGAATGCGCGACTGAAGGAACGTTGTGGGGGGGAAATCTGGCGATGCTCATGTCGCTGATAGGTACGCCGTGGATGCCAGCTATCGATAACGGTATTTTGGTGCTGGAAGACATTAACGAGCACCCATTCCGCGTAGAACGTATGCTCCTGCAGTTGTATAACGCGGGTATTTTAGCTCGCCAGAACGCCATCATTCTGGGCAGTTTTAGCGGCAGTACGCCGAATGATTACGACGCCGGTTACGATCTGGATGCAGCCTGTACGTTTCTACGTTCCAGACTGTCTGTGCCATTGATTAGCGGCCTCGATTTTGGCCATGAGCAACGTACCGTCACGCTACCGCTGGGCGCTAATGCAGTGCTGAAAAATGATAAAAACGGCAGTCAGCTCACACTGACCGGACATCCGGTGCTTAAATCGTAAAAAAAGCTTCATCCAGGGCTAAGTAAAACGCTGTTTCTGTCGTTATTATGTTAGGGTGTTATTAATACGAAACAGCGTAATTCAGGAGTAAACGAACGTTGGATGCCGCAGCAATTATCAGCCTTTTTATTTTAGGTTCCGTCCTCGTCACTTGTAGTATTTTACTCAGTTCATTCTCATCACGCCTTGGTATCCCTATTCTGGTGATATTTCTCGCTATCGGTATGTTGGCGGGCGTGGACGGTATTGGCGGTATTCCTTTCGATAACTACCCTTTCGCTTACATGGTGAGTAACCTGGCGCTGGCGATAATCCTGCTCGATGGCGGGATGCGAACCCAGGCCAGCTCCTTTCGCGTTGCGCTAGGTCCGGCGTTATCGCTGGCAACCATCGGGGTGTTGGTTACCTCAGGGTTAACCGGCATGATGGCCGCATGGCTGTTTCATTTGGATCTTATCGAAGGGCTGTTGATTGGTGCGATTGTCGGGTCAACTGATGCCGCGGCAGTCTTCTCTCTGCTCGGTGGTAAGGGACTTAACGAACGTGTCGGTTCCACGCTGGAAATAGAATCAGGTAGCAACGATCCGATGGCGGTATTTCTGACCATCACACTTATCGAAATGATCCAAAACCATGAGACCGGCTTAAGCTGGATGTTCGCGGTGCATATTATCCAGCAATTTGGTCTGGGTATCGCACTCGGTCTCGGCGGTGGTTATCTGCTGTTGCAAATGATTAACCGAATTTCGCTGCCTGCCGGACTCTATCCGCTGCTGGCGTTGAGCGGTGGGATCCTCGTTTTTGCCGTCACTACCGCACTCGAAGGAAGTGGAATTCTGGCGGTCTATCTGTGCGGATTTTTGCTTGGCAATCGCCCTATTCGCAACCGGTTTGGTATTCTGCAAAACTTTGACGGCCTGGCCTGGCTGGCGCAAATCGCGATGTTTCTGGTGTTGGGACTGCTGGTTACGCCGTCCGACCTGCTGCCAATTGCAGTGCCGGCGCTGATTTTATCTGCCTGGATGATTTTCTTTGCCCGCCCGTTGTCAGTGTTCGCCGGGCTGTTGCCGTTTCGGGGCTTCAATCTGCGCGAGAGAATTTTTATCAGTTGGGTTGGCTTACGCGGCGCGGTACCGATTATTCTGGCCGTATTCCCCATGATGGCCGGGCTGGAAAATGCGCGGCTGTTCTTTAACGTCGCGTTCTTCGTGGTGTTGATCTCGCTACTGTTTCAGGGCACGTCACTTTCCTGGGCCGCGAAAAAAGCCAAAGTGGTGGTCCCCCCGGTCGGCTGGCCGGTATCCCGTATTGGCCTGGATATTCATCCTGATAACCCCTGGGAACAGTTCGTTTATCAGCTTAGCGCAGACAAATGGTGCGTTGGTGCAGCATTGCGTGACCTGCATATGCCAGAGGAAACACGAATTGCGGCACTGTTTCGCGACAACGTGCTGTTTCACCCGTCAGGCAGTACCCGTCTGCGTGAGGGCGATGTTTTGTGCGTGATTGGCCGCGAACGCGACCTCCCGGCATTAGGGAAGCTGTTCAGCCAGTCACCTCCGGTGGCATTAGACCAACGGTTTTTTGGTGATTTTATTCTCGAAGCCAGTGCCAAATATGCTGACGTCGCGCTGATTTATGGGCTGGAAGATGGCACCGAGTACCGCGAAAAACAACAAACGTTGGGTGAAATTGTCCAGCAACTGTTAGGTGCAGCACCGGTTGTGGGCGACCAGGTGGAGTTTGCCGGCATGATCTGGACCGTTGCTGAAAAAGAGGATAATGCGGTATTGAAGGTCGGTGTGAGGGTGGCCGAAGAAGAGAGTGAATAACTGAACTGACCGTAACTTTCGTGGGCCGGATTAGCATAAGTGCCATCCGGCCATGTGTAAAGTTACACCGTCACAACAGGCACACGCAGCGCCAGCGAACACATTAACTCATAGCCCACCGTACCTGCCGCTGCTGCCACATCATCGATTTTGATCTCTTTCCCCCACAGCTCTACAGGCGTACCTATTCCTGCTTGTGGACACGGTGTCAGATCAACGGCCAGCATATCCATGGATACCGTTCCTACCGTACTGGTTCGCACACCGTCCACCAGCACTGGCGTACCGCTTGCTGCATGACGCGGATAACCGTCGGCGTAGCCGGTAGCCACAATTCCTATTCGCTGCTCACCGCTGGCAGTGTAACGCCCGCCGTAACCGACCCGGTCCCCCGCTTTCAGCGTCTGCACACCAATGATTTCGCTGCTCAACGTCATGACGGGTTTAAGACCTGTGTTGGCAATATCACGCCATTGCCCGGATGGAGATGCGCCGTACAAAATAATACCAGGACGAACCCAGTCAAAATGCGCTTCCGGGTGCCACAGCGTCGCTGCCGAGTTAGACAGCGAACGTTTGCACTCCAGTCCTTCCGTCGCCAGCCCGATCCGCGTCATCGCCTCCTGAATGCCATCCGGGTGTTCAGCATCCGCAAAATGTGACATCAGCGTCATTTGACCGACGTTAGGCATCGCCCGCAGCTGTTGCCAGACGGTCGATATCCGTTCCGGTAAAAAACCCAGTCGGTTCATGCCACTGTTAACCTTCAGATAAACATCCAGCGGCGCGTTAAGGCGGGCATTCTGCAACGCCTTAAGTTGCCAGTTACTGTGTACACAGGTGGTCAGACGATACGTGTCATACACCGTCAGGTCTTCAGCATGGAAAAAGCCCTCCAGCATGAGGATCGGGCCTTTCCATCCACGCTCGCGCAAGGTTATCGCCTCTTCAAGATTGAGCATGGCGAAACCGTCGGTCGTTCCCAGCGCATTCCAGACACGTTCTATGCCGTGTCCGTACGCATTAGCTTTTACCACTGACCAGACGCGGGCGTCCGGCGCAGCCTGGCGCGCAATTGCCAGATTTTGTTTCAACGCCTGCAGGTCAATGCTGGCCAGTATCGGGCGGGTCATCTCGCGTCCTTATCAGTTATGTGCGCCGTGTAAATGCCGAGGACGTGACGGAGTAAATCCAGGGCTGTAACGTGCCACGCTCAGGTCGTCGTACGGTATCGCGGGAGTGCGCCCGGACAGAATATCGCTCAGGAGCTGGCCTGAGCCACAGGCCATTGTCCACCCCAGTGTGCCGTGACCGGTATTGAGCAACAGATTCTTAAAGCGGGTACGCCCCACGACTGGCGTACCGTCCGGCGTCATCGGGCGCAGTCCGGTCCAGAAGGTCGCCTGTTCCACATGACCACCGCGCGGGAAGAGATCGCGCACCACCATCTCCAGCGTTTCACGACGCGGCTGTAATAACTCCGTATTGAAGCCCACAATCTCTGCCATACCGCCAACGCGAATACGGTTATCAAAACGGGTAATGGCGATTTTGTAGGTTTCATCAAGAATAGTGGAAACCGGTGCACCATTTTCCTCGGCAATTGGGATAGTCAACGAATAGCCCTTAAGCGGATACACAGGGATATCAACAATCCCTTTCAGCATTGCCGTGGAGTAAGAGCCAAACGCCATCACATAGGCATCGGCTTTGATGATTTCATCTCCGCACTGCACGCCGTATATCTGCTCGCCTTCGCTCAGCAGCTTATCAACCGGCGTGTTGTAGCGAAACTTAACGCCCGCCAGCTCCGCCATTTGCGCCAGCCGCTGGGTAAACAACTGGCAGTCTCCGGTTTCGTCATTAGGTAAGCGCAATCCGCCGGTCAGCTTATGCGCGACTTCAGCCAGCGCCGGTTCGACTTCCGCCAGGCGGTTAGCTTCCAGCAACTGATAAGGTACTCCAGCATCTTCCAGGACTGCGATGTCACGCGTGGCGTTCTCATACTGTTGCGCGGTGCGGAAGAGTTGTAACGTCCCACCCTGACGACCTTCATACTCAATGCCCGTCGTCGCGCGCAGTGCCTTCAGGCAATCGCGGCTGTACTCCGCGAGGCGTACCATACGACCCTTGTTTTCCATGTAATGGCTGGTGTCACAGTTACGCAGCATTTGCCACATCCATTTCAGCTGGAACTGCGTACCGTCAAGGCGAACGGCTAACGGAGCATGGCGCTGAAACATCCACTTAATTGCTTTTAGCGGTACACCCGGCGCCGCCCAGGGTGCGGCATAACCTGGAGAGATTTGCCCCGCATTCGCCGCGCTGGTTTCCAGTGCCGGGCCGGGCTCACGATCAATGACGGTGACATCGTGTCCAGCCTGACTTAAATACCAGGCGCTGGTCACGCCAACGACACCACTTCCCAGTATGACAACTCGCATAGCCACTCCGTTAACAGTAAAAGAACAATCTTCTAATTACATCTTGATAACTCAGTTGAAAATATTATTCAACATATGGCTTTTTTATGGTGACCTATCTCACACATAGCGGTGATTGCAGGGAACTCTCTGGTTTGGGATCTCCTGCTACGCGTTATTTTTATCCAGCATAAAATTTTGTGATTATTGCGTTTTTCGACTCCACGCTGATGAGATATCGCAAAGAAAAATTTTCTGCTTGAGCACGCTTTTTAACACCGTGTTCTATGCTTGAAATGAGGTACTCCAGACAGAGAGTGCCGCCAACAATGAGGGTGCGCGAATGGCTACGATTGATTCCATGAACAAGGACACCACGCGGTTGAGCGATGGACCCGACTGGACGTTTGATCTGCTGGATGTCTATCTGGCGGAAATAGACCGCGTGGCGAAACTCTATAAGCTGGATACCTACCCGCACCAAATCGAGGTGATCACCTCCGAGCAGATGATGGACGCCTACTCCAGCGTCGGGATGCCGATCAACTATCCTCACTGGTCGTTTGGTAAAAAGTTTATTGAAACCGAACGTTTGTATAAGCATGGGCAGCAAGGACTGGCCTATGAGATTGTCATTAACTCTAACCCATGTATCGCTTATTTGATGGAGGAGAACACCATTACCATGCAGGCGCTGGTGATGGCGCATGCCTGCTACGGGCACAACTCCTTTTTCAAAAATAATTACCTTTTCCGCAGCTGGACCGACGCCAGCTCGATTGTCGATTATCTGATTTTCGCGCGGAACTACATTACCCAGTGCGAAGAGCGCTACGGGGTTGATGAAGTTGAAAAACTGCTCGACTCCTGTCACGCGCTGATGAATTACGGCGTTGATCGCTATAAACGCCCACAAAAAATTTCATTACAGGAAGAGAAAGCCCGGCAAAAAAGCCGTGAAGAATATCTGCAAAGTCAGGTGAATATGCTGTGGCGTACCTTGCCGAAAAAAGAGGAAGAGAAAACCGTGTTTGAAGCGCGGCGTTATCCCTCTGAGCCACAGGAGAACCTGCTGTACTTCATGGAGAAAAACGCCCCGCTGCTGGAGTCCTGGCAGCGAGAAGTCCTGCGCATCGTGCGTAAGGTGAGTCAGTATTTTTATCCGCAGAAACAGACCCAAGTGATGAACGAAGGCTGGGCGACATTCTGGCATTACACCATCCTTAACCACCTTTATGATGAAGGTAAAGTCACCGAGCGGTTTATGCTGGAGTTTCTTCACAGCCATACCAATGTGGTATTCCAGCCACCGTACAACAGCCCATGGTATAGCGGAATCAACCCCTATGCCCTCGGTTTTGCGATGTTCCAGGATATCAAGCGTATATGTCAGTCGCCTACCGAGGAGGATAAATACTGGTTCCCGGATATTGCCGGTTCCGACTGGCTGGAAACTCTGCATTTCGCGATGCGCGATTTTAAAGACGAGAGCTTTATCAGTCAGTTCCTGTCACCGAAAGTGATGCGTGATTTCCGTCTGTTCACCGTGCTGGATGATGACAGGCATAACTATCTGGAGATTTCAGCAATTCACAACGAAGAGGGTTATCGTGAAATCCGCAACAGATTGTCGTCGCAATATAACCTGAGCAACCTGGAGCCAAATATTCAAATCTGGAATGTTGATCTGCGCGGCGATCGTTCCCTCACCTTACGCTATATCCCGCATAACCGCGCGCCGTTGGATAAAGGACGTAAAGAGGTGCTGAAACATGTACATCGTCTGTGGGGATTTGATGTGACGCTGGAACAACAGAATGAGGATGGGAGCGTTGAACTACTGGAGCGTTGCCCGCCAAGAATGAACGGTCTGTAAAATCTAATGCCGGATGACGCTGTCATCCGGCATTTAGCGATTAGCGGCCCTGAATAGCTAAATCACCCGGCAGATTCTTCTGCATACGATGCCAAATTTCACCACTATCGTGACCATAGCGGCGCACCGTTTCATATACCTGGTCATGAGAACCCTGCTCACACAGCTCTGACAGTTTACGGTAGAAATTCAGCGCCAGACCACGGGCTTCCGGGTTGGCAAAGTAATGCCGGCCAATACGCGTATACAGCCCTTTCATTCCGTTTAGGATCAGACCATAAATCGGGTTACCGGACGCAAATGCCAGGCCGCGGAAAATGTTGTAGTCCAGATCGGCGAATGCGTCAGCATGATCGGCAACCTGATTCGCCGTCGCCAGAACGTCCTGCGCTTTGTCCGGATGCTGGCGGAACGCAGTACGAATAAAGATCGTCGAGATATTGGTTCGCACCGACAGCAAATTATCAATCAACTGCGGGACACTCTCATGATCGAGGCGCGCCAGCGTTTCCAGGATGTTCAGCCCGGACGTTTCCCAGAAATTATTCACTTTTGTCGGTTTACCGTGTTGAATGGTCAACCAGCCGTCCCGCGCCAGGCGTTGCAATACTTCACGCAACGTGGTTCGTGTGACTCCGATGAGTTCAGAGAGTTCACGTTCTGCGGGCAAAATAGAGCCAGGGGGGAAGCGGTTATTCCAGATACTTTCAATGATGTACTCTTCCGCGAACCCCGCCGGGCTTTGCGCCTTAATGACCATAGTAATAATTCCATTACACAGCAAAACATAGTTACAGTTATCATACCAGACGGGTTACATAGCTGATAGCTGACACCATGAAGAAAAAGTGGATCAAGGCTTCATTTTCCGGATAACGCTGAAGTACATCTGCCGCGAGGCGTCACGTGAAGAGCTTGCCTGCAATCCTTCGTCCCGCTAAGCTTTGCGGTCAAACATAAAAACATGATTTCATTTTTATAGGTAAGGGAAACTGCCATGGAGCTCTCCTGGAGTCGCGCGTTGTGGCGCAACTTTTTGGGCCAGTCGCCAGACTGGTACAAACTCGCATTACTTGTCTTCTTAATCATTAATCCGATCATATTTTTCATCAACCCGTTTATCGCTGGCTGGTTACTGGTTGCCGAATTCATTTTTACGCTGGCAATGGCGCTAAAATGCTATCCGCTGCTACCGGGTGGGCTGTTGGCCATTGAAGCCGTGATCATCGGCATGACCAGCGCCGCACATGTTCGCGAAGAGGTTGCCGCCAATCTGGAAGTGTTATTGCTGCTGATGTTTATGGTGGCAGGCATCTACTTTATGAAGCAGTTGCTGCTGTTTATTTTTACCCGACTGCTGCTCAGCATCCGTTCCAAAATGATGCTGTCGCTGGCTTTTTGTGTTGCCGCAGCCTTCCTTTCCGCGTTCCTTGATGCATTGACTGTGGTTGCAGTGGTGATAAGCGTGGCGGTAGGTTTTTATGGCATCTACCATCGCATCGCCTCTTCCCGTGGTGAAGATAATAATATGCTCGATGACAGCCATATCGATCAGCATAATAAAGCCGTGCTTGAGCAGTTCCGCGGTTTTCTGCGCAGCCTGATGATGCACGCGGGGGTCGGTACAGCGCTGGGTGGCGTGATGACCATGGTGGGAGAACCGCAAAACCTGATTATCGCTAAAGCAGCGGGCTGGCATTTCGGTGACTTCTTCCTGCGCATGTCGCCAGTAACCGTTCCGGTATTGATTTGTGGACTGTTAACCTGCGTACTGGTCGAGAAATTACGCTGGTTCGGTTACGGTGAAACGCTGCCAGAGACGGTACGTGAAGTCCTGCAGCAGTTTGACGATCAAAGCCGCCTGCAGCGCACCCGCCAGGATAAAATTAAACTGATCATTCAGGCGATTATCGGCGTCTGGCTGGTGGTCGCCCTGGCTCTGCATCTGGCAGAAGTCGGGTTGATTGGTCTGTCTGTTATCATCCTGGCAACCTCTTTAACCGGTGTAACCGACGAGCATGCCATTGGGAAAGCATTCACCGAATCGCTGCCGTTCACCGCACTGCTCACCGTATTTTTCTCTATTGTTGCCGTGATTATCGATCAGCAACTCTTCGCGCCGATTATTCAGTTTGTTTTACAGTCATCAGAGCACGCACAGCTCACCCTGTTCTATCTCTTCAACGGCCTGCTCTCTTCTATCTCCGATAACGTTTTTGTTGGGACAATTTATATCAACGAAGCGAAAGCGGCGATGGAACACGGAACAATCAGCCTTAATCAGTTTGAGCTGTTAGCCGTAGCGATCAATACCGGCACCAACCTGCCTTCCGTCGCCACGCCTAATGGTCAGGCGGCTTTTCTGTTCCTGCTGACCTCCGCACTGGCACCGTTGATTCGACTTTCCTATGGCCGCATGGTGTGGATGGCTCTGCCTTATACGCTCGTTCTGACACTGGTTGGGCTTCTCTGCGTGGAGTTTACGCTCGTCCCGGTGACCGAGTGGATGACACAAACAGGCTGGTTAGCCACACTTTCATAGCAATTCACCGGGCAAATCACTGCCCGGTTTGACTTTTTGCATGATAATTATCCAATTACACAATATTTCAATTGCCGCTAGTGGCGCTTAAATTGAATTGGTTTAAACTGCGGTCTCTACGCATGTTGCAGGGAAATTATTATGTTGCGATTTTTAAACCAGTGTTCCCGTGGTCGTGGGGCATGGTTATTGTTGGCGCTCACCGCTTTGGCTCTGGAACTGGTCGCGCTGTGGTTCCAGCACGTTATGCTGCTTAAACCTTGCGTGTTGTGTATTTATGAACGTAGTGCATTATTCGGCGTGATGGGTGCTGGAGTGGTGGGGGCAATCGCGCCGAAAACACCGCTGCGCTACGTAGCAATCATTATCTGGATTTACAGTGCATGGCGCGGCCTGCAGTTGGCGTATGAACATACGATGATTCAGCTTCACCCGTCACCCTTTATGACCTGTGATTTTGCCGCGCGTTTCCCGAGCTGGTTACCACTGGATAAATGGCTGCCGCAGGTATTCCTCGCATCCGGTGATTGTGCTGAACGTCAATGGTCCTTTTTAACCCTGGAAATGCCGCAGTGGCTATTGGGGATTTTTGCTGCTTATCTCATTGTCGCCGTGCTGGTGTTGATTGCTCAGCCGTTTAAACCGAAAAAACGCGACCTCTTCGGCCGCTAACAGAACGCTCCTCCGGGAGCGTTTTTTTTACCATAATGTCGTTGCCTGGTAGCATTTATAAGATGTATATTAAATACATCTTATAAATGCCACACCAAGGAGATGTCTTATGTCCCACTTACGCATCCCGGCAAACTGGAAAGTTAAACGCTCTACCCCCTTCTTTACTAAAGACAATGTCCCTGCAGCATTGCTTTCTCACCACAACACGGCAGCAGGTGTCTTTGGACAACTCTGCGTGATGGAAGGAACGGTAACCTATTACGGTTTCGCCAATGAAGAAGCGACAGAACCTGAGGTGAAGGTAGTTATCAATGCCGGTCAGTTCGCAACCAGCCCACCGCAGTACTGGCATCGTGTTGAATTAAGTGACGATGCACAATTCAATATTAATTTCTGGGTTGAAGATGACAACCACGGAGATGAGATGTATCAGGCGAAAAAGTCTTAATCTTCAACGCCTGCTGATCAATGGGCGGTTCATTCCGCCCATGAAGGTTTATTCAAAATATGGTCCTGCCAGTCATACACTTCCGATTCTTTCACTGCAATATGTCGTACCGAAATGCGTTCACCATGCATTGCCGCTTTAGAACCGGTCAGCAACGGGTGCCAGTCTGGCAACTCCTTACCTTCCGCTAACAGACGATAGGCACAGGTCATCGGTAGCCATTCAAAAGTCGGGAGATTATCACGCGTTAACTTAATACAATCAGGCTCATATTCGAATCGGCGTTCATAATTACGGCACTGGCAGGTTTTAATGTTGAGCTGACGACAGGCGACGTTGGTAAAGTAAATTTCGTCGGTGTCCTCATCCATCAGCTTATGCAGACAGCATTGACCACACCCATCACATAATGACTCCCACTCGGCATCGGTCATTTCATCCAGGGTTTTGCTTTGCCAGAAAGGTTTGTCGCTCATCAGGGTATCCGCTATTGCAATAAAGCTGCACCTTATAACCAGTCTGGCACGCTGATGCAAGTTTTGCCGCCCGAAAAGGCGGCAAGAAGAGATTACAGCACTCGGGTCGTGAGAGTCTGACCATGGAAACTAATAGCCAGCTCATCGCCACTGTGCAATGGCCCAACACCTTCCGGCGTCCCCGTCAGCACAACATCACCCGCTTTAAGCGTGAAGAAACGGCTCATATAGGCAATCAACGGGACAATTTGATGGATCATATCCGCTGTGGAACCGTGTTGACGTTTTTCACCGTTTACTGTCAGACCGAGCTGCGTATTTTGCGGATCGCCGTTAAATTCCGAAACAGGAATAAAGCCAGACAACGGACAGGAGTTATCAAATCCCTTCGCTTTCTCCCACGGCTGACCCGCCTTCTTCATTTTGCCCTGAATATCACGCAGGGTCAGATCCAGAGCCACACCATAGCCAGCGATGGCTTTGCGCACGTGCTCTTCCGTCGCCTGGCGCAGAGTCGAACCAATCAGCACCGCCAGCTCAACTTCGTGGTGAACAGATCCCATATCCGCCGGGATCACCAGCGGCTGACGCAGATCGCACAGTGCGGTTTCAGGTTTTATGAACAGGACCGGTTCATCGGGCGTTGCACTACCCATCTCTTTAATATGGTTTGCATAATTGCTGCCTACACAAACCACTTTACTTACCGGGTAATCCAGCAGAGCACCATGCCAGTTGTGATGTTGATACATTACTTTCCCCTAACGTAGTCATTGATTTCATAAACTGCATCGATGGGACACGCTACTGCCGGATACAGTTTAAGGTTTAACGTCTGGTGTATTTTGTTTAACCACAGACAGATGCTGTTTGAGTAAATCTTCTGGCGGTGGCGGTAATTGTAAATAATAGCCCTGCTCAGTTAACGCCTGTTTTACTTTTTCAAGATCGGCGTTGACGAGTTTTTTACGGCCATCAAGCGGTAAAATCATTGCCAGCTTCGGTTGACCAAATCCTTTCATCAGTTCTTCAGGAACGCGTGAGAAATCGTCTTTTTTTTCGACATATAAATAGGTCTGGTCACGTTTGCTGCTTCGGTAGATCACACAAAACATATCTTTTACTCTGAATTCAGGGAATGGTGGCTTGCCTCAATATAATACTGACTATAACATGCCTTATAGTCTTCGGAATATCACCCCGCGCTGGGGATGATAAATAGCAAATTGAGTAAGGCCAGGATGTCAAACACGCCAATCGAGCTTAAAGGCAGTAGCTTCACCTTATCAGTGGTTCACTTGCACGAAGCAGAACCCGAGGTTATTCGTCAGGCGTTGGAAGACAAAATCGCGCAGGCACCTGCTTTTTTAAAACATGCTCCCGTGGTGATCAACGTCAGTGGCCTTGAAAGCCCGGTAAACTGGCCGGCGCTGCAAAAAGTGGTCGCATCTACCGGCCTGCGTATTATTGGCGTCAGCGGCTGTAAAGACGCCAAACTTAAGGCAGAAATAGACGAATTGGGTCTTCCTTTACTCACTGAAGGTAAAGAAAAAACCATCCGTTCCGCGCCAGTTAATACCCCGGCCCCTACCGCGCCACCACAAAACGTTACTCCCATCACAAAAACGCGATTAATAAATGTACCGGTTCGTTCCGGTCAGCGTATTTATGCACCACAATGTGATCTGATTGTTACAAGCCACGTCAGCGCAGGCGCTGAGCTTATCGCTGATGGTAACATTCACGTGTATGGTGTGATGAGAGGCCGTGCACTGGCGGGCGCCAGCGGTGACCGGGAAGCACAAATTTTTTGTACCCATCTGACGGCAGAACTGGTGTCTATCGCAGGTGTATATTGGCTGAGTGATAATATCCCAGCAGAATTTTATGGCAAAGCGGCTCGTCTGCAATTAGCAGAGAACGCTTTGACAGTTCAACCGTTGAATTGATCCCTTTTTAACAAGGAATTTCTATGGCACGCATTATTGTTGTTACTTCGGGTAAAGGGGGCGTTGGCAAAACAACCTCCAGCGCGGCCATCGCTACAGGTTTGGCCCAGAAGGGAAAGAAAACTGTCGTTATTGATTTTGATATCGGCCTGCGTAATCTTGATTTGATTATGGGTTGTGAACGCCGCGTCGTTTACGACTTCGTCAACGTGATCCAGGGCGATGCGTCGTTAAATCAGGCGTTAATCAAAGATAAGCGTACCGAAAATCTCTTTATTCTTCCGGCCTCACAGACTCGCGATAAAGACGCGCTGACGCGCGAAGGCGTCGCAAAAGTTCTGGATGATCTGAAAACGATGGGCTTCGATTTCATCGTCTGCGACTCCCCGGCAGGTATTGAAACCGGCGCGTTGATGGCCCTGTATTTTGCTGATGAAGCTATCATCACCACCAACCCGGAAGTTTCATCCGTACGTGACTCTGACCGTATTCTGGGTATTCTGGCGTCGAAATCTCGTCGCGCTGAAAATGGTGAAGATCCGATTAAAGAGCACCTGTTACTTACGCGCTACAATCCAGGCCGCGTAAACAAAGGCGACATGCTCAGCATGGAAGATGTACTGGAGATTCTGCGAATCAAGCTGGTCGGCGTGATTCCTGAAGATCAGTCAGTCCTGCGCGCGTCTAACCAGGGTGAGCCGGTTATTCTCGACATCAATGCTGATGCCGGCAAAGCCTACGCAGATACCGTAGATCGTCTGTTGGGAGAAGAACGTCCTTTCCGCTTCATTGAAGAAGAGAAGAAAGGTTTCCTCAAACGCCTGTTCGGAGGATAAGTTATGGCATTACTGGATTTTTTTCTCTCGCGGAAAAAGAGCACAGCAAACATCGCTAAAGAGCGACTGCAGATTATTGTTGCGGAACGTCGTCGCAGTGACGCCGAGCCGCATTATTTACCGCAGTTGAGGAAAGATATTCTCGACGTTATCTGTAAGTATGTACAAATTGACCCCGAAATGGTCACCGTACAACTTGAACAAAAAGACGGCGATATTTCTATCCTCGAACTTAACGTGACATTACCTGAAGCAGAAGAGTCTAAATAACGTCTTTTGTAACAGAGTATGGTCAGCAGCAAAAAGGCAGATTATTCTGCCTTTTTTATTTTTCCCCCAGCCAACTCGCATTTATTCCAGAGAAAACCTGGGGTAATTCTCCTCAAAATAGCGGCGCAAAAACTCAACCGTAATACGAATTTTGGCCGATGTCGCCAGGCGAGAAACATATACAGCCCAGATATTAGCTGGCTGATAATACTCTGGTAATATCTGAACCAGATGTCCGCTGGTAATGTTGTCGCATACATCCCACCACGAACGCAGCGCAATACCCTGCCCATCCAGACACCACTGATGAACAACCTCACCGTGATTAGATGATAATGGACCCGTCACTTTAATCGAGTGCTCACCTTCTTTATTACGCAATTGCCAGATGCCAAACGGATGATCACGTTCTTTAATTACCAGGCAGGGAAAGCTTGCCAGTTCATTCAGTTGCTTAGGCGCACCGTATTGCGTCACAAATTCTGGTGAAGCGCACAGGATGCGATAATTAGTCGCCAGCTTTCGTGCTATCAAATTAGGAGCAATATCATCACCAATACGAATATCAAGATCGACACCTTCATTAACCAGATCCACCAACCGATCCTCAACATCGAATCTTAGCTCAAGCTGCGGATACTGTTTCGCCAGTGCAGACAGTGCAGGCGCCACCACCTGGCGACCAAAGCCAAAGCTACTGATAATGCGCAACATACCCTGAGGGATCTGCCGGACATCAGACAACTCATCCATCATCTGATCCACATCCTGCAGGATCCGCTGCGCCCATTCGTAGATCCGCTCTCCCTCTTCCGTGATGGTCACTCGCCGCGTGGTGCGGTGTAACAACACGACATTCAGCGTCTGTTCAAGCAGCGCAACGCGCTTGCTGATAAACGCGGGAGAAACGCCCAACTCCTCAGCAACAGCGGCAAATCCTGCACGACGGGCAACCAGCATAAAGACGCGTAAATCATTTAGCAGCGGCAGATTATTCATGATCTGTGTTTTATGTTTCACCAGTTAGGGGGATTAACTCTTAATCAGTCAATTATAGGATAAGGGGAAAGTCAATTTTGATGGCGTACAAGTGAGAGCTGCTATGAAGAAAACCTGTCGTATTGCCGCTATTCCCGGAGATGGTATTGGTAAAGAAGTCCTGCCTGAAGGCATTAATGTGTTACAGGCGGCTGCGGAGCGTTGGGATTTGTCGCTCAGCTTTAAGCAAATGGAATGGGCCAGCTGCGAATACTATACGCATCACGGAAAAATGATGCCGGATGACTGGCATGAGCAGCTAAAATCATTCGATGCTATCTATTTTGGAGCTGTCGGTTGGCCAGATACCGTGCCGGATCACATCTCATTATGGGGATCATTACTCAAGTTTCGGCGCGAATTCGATCAGTACGTCAACCTGCGTCCGGTTCGCCTGTTCCCCGGCGTTCCCTGTCCACTGGCAGGAAAAAAACCAGGCGACATTGATTTTTATGTCGTGCGCGAGAATACCGAGGGGGAATACTCTTCACTGGGCGGGCGAGTAAACGCAGGAACCGAGCATGAAGTGGTCATTCAGGAATCCGTCTTCACCCGTCGTGGAGTCGACCGTATTTTGCGTTACGCGTTCGAACTGGCCCAGAGCCGTCCACGCAAAACGTTAACCTCTGCAACCAAATCAAACGGTCTTGCCATCAGTATGCCCTACTGGGATGAACGCGTTGAAGCCATGGCAGCTCAATATCCTGAGATTCGCTGGGATAAGCAGCATATCGATATTCTGTGCGCCCGTTTTGTTATGCAGCCTGAACGCTTTGACGTGGTGGTCGCCTCGAACCTGTTTGGCGATATCCTTTCCGATTTAGGCCCTGCTTGCACAGGGACAATTGGTATTGCCCCTTCTGCAAACTTAAACCCGGAACGCACCTTTCCATCGTTGTTCGAACCGGTACACGGTTCGGCACCAGATATCTACGGCAAGAATATCGCCAACCCGATTGCCACAATCTGGGCGGGAGCCATGATGCTGGATTTCCTCGGCAACGGTGATGCAAATTATCAGGCTGCTCACGATGGGATCGTGGCGGCGATTGAACAGGTCATTGCCAGTGGTCCTAAAACACCGGATATGAAAGGGACCGCCACCACATCACAGGTTGGCCAGGCCATCTGTCAGGCCCTTCGTTAAAGGTCAAACCACTTAATTTGAGCCGCGTCACTGACGCGGCTTTTTTATGCGTTCAATTGCTGAAATAACCTGCGCGAATTCACCTTTTATTATTTCCGTTCCGTGTTTTATTGCTTCACGCATCGGGCAATTGTTTAATTCATGTAAAGAACAAATAATTAAAATGTTAAATAACGAAGCGACACATTGTACCCCTACAGCATGATAACAACGACAGGCTAATGCCAAACGCGGGCAACTTATGCCCAGGAGATCACCCATGTTGAGCAACGTAAAGAAAAAAGATGTGCCACTCATAGCCATCAGCCTGGTGGCCATTCTTTTTATCGCAGCCACACTGAGTTTCTTCCCTCAGCAATCCGCACAAGCGGCAAACACCATTTTTAATGGTGTCACCCGCATGCTGGGTTCAGCAGTCCAGATACTGGTCCTCATGGCTATGGGACTGGTCATCTATCTTGCCACCAGCAAGTACGGCAACATTCGTCTGGGAGAAGGCAAAGCGGAATACAGCACTCTTTCCTGGCTGTTTATGTTTATCTGCGCCGGGTTAGGTTCTTCCACGCTCTACTGGGGCGTTGCAGAATGGGCCTATTATTACCAGACACCGGGCCTGAATATCGCCCCCCACTCGCAAAAAGCACTGGAATTCAGCCTGCCCTACTCTTTTTTCCATTGGGGGATCAGCGCGTGGGCAACCTATACGCTGGCCTCATTAACCATGGCTTATCACTTCCATGTGCGTAAAAACAAAGGGTTGAGCCTGTCCGGTATTATTGCTGCAATTACTGGCGTTCATCCGCAAGGCGTCTGGGGGCGCTTAGTCGACCTGATGTTCCTGATTGCCACCGTCGGCGCGTTAACCATCTCCCTGGTCGTCACCGCAGCCACCTTTACTCGTGGCTTATCGGCTCTCACTGGTCTGCCGGATAACTTTACGGTGCAGGCATTTGTGATCCTGTTTTCGGGGGGCATCTTCTGTCTCAGCTCCTGGATTGGCATCAATAACGGCTTACAACGTCTGAGCAAAATGGTTGGCTGGGGCGCATTTTTGCTGCCGCTGCTGGTATTGATCGTCGGCCCAACCGAGTTCATCACTAACAACATCATCAATGCCATCGGCCTGACAACACAAAACTTTTTGCAAATGAGCCTGTTTACCGACCCTCTCGGTAATGGTGAGTTTACCCGCAACTGGACGGTATTTTACTGGCTGTGGTGGATCTCCTATACCCCTGGCGTGGCGATGTTTGTTACCCGCGTTTCCCGTGGACGCAAGATTAAGGAAGTGATCTGGGCATTGATCCTTGGTAGCACCGTCGGTTGCTGGTTCTTCTTCGGGGTGATGGAAAGTTACTCTATCCATCAGTTTGTTAACGGTGTAATTGATGTTCCGCAAATAATGGCAACGCTTGGCGGCGAAACGGCCGTCCAGCAGGTACTGATGTCACTACCCGCCGGGAAACTGTTCCTGGTGGCCTATCTGGCTATCATGATTATTTTCCTCGCCTCACATATGGATGCTGTGGCCTATACCATGGCGGCCACCAGCACGCGCAATCTTCAGGAAGGTGAAGATCCCGAGCGCGGCTTACGCCTGTTCTGGTGCGTGGTCATTACCTTGATTCCATTATCGATTCTGTTTACCGGTGCTTCACTGGAAACCATGAAGACTACCGTGGTACTGACCGCACTCCCCTTCCTCGCCATTTTGCTGGTGAAGGTCGGCGGTTTTCTTCGCTGGGTTAAACAGGACTATGCCCATATTCCTGCTCACCAAATTGAAAGTCATCTTCCCGACGCACAGGGCGGCGAGCCAGTCACGCCACCCGCCGGGGCATTACTCAAAGGCGACAGTTGAGCGCCAGTACAAAAACATCCTCTTACTCACAAATTAAAGGTAATCCAATGAGCAATCTGAGCCCTGAGTTTATTCTGCCGCAAAATTTTTGTGCCAACCCGCAGGACGCATGGACCATCCCGGCACGGTTTTATACCGATCAACAGGCGTTTGAGCACGAGCAAGAGAACGTGTTTGCCAAAAGTTGGATTTGCGTAGCCCACAGCAGCGAACTGGCAAAACCAAATGACTATGTCACTCGTGAAGTGATTGGCGAAAATATCGTGCTGGTACGGGGTCGCGATAATGTGCTGCGCGCTTTCTACAACGTCTGCCCACATCGGGGTCATCAGTTGCTAAGCGGCGAAGGGAAAGCGAAGAATGTCATTACCTGTCCCTATCACGCCTGGGCTTTTAAGCTCGATGGCAACCTGGCACACGCCCGTAACTGTGAAAACGTGGCCAATTTCGATAGTGAGAAAGCCCATCTCACACCGGTACGTCTTGAAGAATATGCCGGATTCGTATTTATCAATATGGATCCGAATGCCGGCAGCGTTGAAGATCAACTCCCGGGACTGGCAGCGAAAGTTGTCGAAGCCTGCCCTGATGTACACGATCTGAAACTGGCTGCGCGCTTTACGACTCGCACACCTGCCAACTGGAAAAATATCGTTGATAACTATCTGGAGTGCTACCACTGCGGTCCGGCACACCCTGGTTTTTCCGACTCGGTACAGGTTGACCGCTACTGGCACACCATGCATGGCAACTGGACTCTGCAATACGGTTTTGCCAAACCATCAGAGCAGTCATTTAAGTTCGAAGAAGGCGTTGATACCGCCTTCCACGGTTTCTGGTTGTGGCCATGCACCATGCTCAACGTCACGCCAATTAAAGGCATGATGACCGTTATCTATGAGTTCCCGGTGGATGCAGAAACCACACTGCAAAACTACGACATCTACTTCACCAATGAAGAACTCACCGAAGAGCAGAAAGAGCTGATTGAATGGTATCGCAATGTCTTCCGCCCTGAAGATTTACGTCTGGTCGAAAGCGTACAAAAAGGGCTGAAATCACGCGGCTATCGCGGTCAGGGACGCATTATGGCAGATACCAGCGGCAGCGGGATTTCTGAACACGGTATTGCCCATTTCCATAACCTGGTAGCCCAGGTGTTTCAGGATTAATCCTTGAAGGAGTTCGTCATGACCGTCTTTCAGACTTCACTTTTCCGCCAGCAGGCGTTTATCGCCGGGAACTGGTGCGACGCCGATGACAACAATACGTTATCGGTCAGCAATCCGGCGACAGGCGCTATTCTGGGGAAAATACCCAATATGGGAATGTCAGAGACTCAGCGGGCTATTGATGCCGCCTCTCAGGCGTTACCCAACTGGCGTGCAATGACCGCAGCCCAGCGTTCCACTCTGCTCAAAGCCTGGCATCACTTAATTCTCGACAACAAAACGGCGCTGGCGCAAATCATGACTGCCGAACAGGGAAAACCGCAGACAGAAGCGGAAGGCGAAATTGTCTATGCCGCTTCGTTTATTGAGTGGTTTGCCGAACAGGCAAAACGCACCAACGGTGAAATCATTCCCTCTCCTACAACGGACAAGCGGTTGATGGTGATCCGCCAGGGCGTCGGCGTCTGCGCCGCGATTACGCCGTGGAACTTCCCCGCCGCCATGATCACCCGCAAAGCCGGTCCGGCACTGGCTGCAGGCTGTACGATGGTGATAAAACCGGCCAACGAGACGCCGTTCACAGCACTGGCACTTGCCGAGCTCGCACGTCAGGCCGGCATTCCCTCAGGCGTCATCAACGTCGTAACAGGAAAATCACGCGAAATTGGCGCTCAGTTCACCGCTGATGATCGTATACGTAAGCTCTCGTTCACGGGTTCAACAGAAGTCGGACGCGTCCTGATGCGCCAGTGTTCTGACTCCATCAAAAAGGTGTCACTGGAGCTGGGGGGTAATGCGCCGTTTATTGTGTTTGATGACGCAGATATTGATAAAGCCGTCGAAGGGGCGTTGGTTGCCAAGTTTCGCAACGCCGGACAGACCTGTGTCTGTGTGAATCGTTTTTATATTCATCAGGCCATTTACGACACGTTTTGCGAGAAGTTTGTCGCCCGTGTCGCCGCGCTGAAGGTAGGCAATGGTGAGCAACCAGGCGTACAGACCGGACCACTGATCAACAGCGCCGCCGTAGACAAAGTACAATCACTTCTTGATGACGCCCTGACGCGTGGTGCCACGCTGTTAACCGGCGGCCAACGCCATGCGCTGGGCGGAAACTATTTTACCCCTACTGTCATCGGCAACGTGCAGCCAGGCACGCAGCTGTTACAGGAAGAAATCTTCGGACCGGTCGCCGCGCTGGTGAAATTTGACGATGAACAGGACGTGATCCACCAGGCAAACGATACGATCTACGGTCTGGCATCTTACTTCTATAGTAATGACGCTGCGCGTATCTGGCGGGTTTCTGAGCAGCTTGAATACGGCATGGTGGGGATCAATACCGGGCTTATCTCTAATGAAGTTGCCCCGTTTGGCGGCGTCAAACAGTCCGGCCTTGGGCGTGAAGGCTCTGAACACGGTATCGAAGATTACCTGGAGATGAAATATCTCTGCCAGGGGCTGTGACACAGATTCCGGCGCGCAGGGTTAACCCGCGCCGGACAGATTTTTAAGGGAGTGCCGCGATGTCTGAATATCAAATGCATGAAGTGCGGGTCAGCCGGATTGAGACCATTACTCCACATGTAAAACGTTTCACCTTAGTTGCCTCTGCAGGCGGCTCGTTACCCGCGTTCAGTGGAGGCAGCCATATAATCGTGCAGATGCGCGATGGCGAAAATCTCTACAGCAATGCCTATTCGCTGATGAGTTCACCGCTTGATACCACCGCTTATCAAATAGCTGTACGACTGGAGGAGGAGTCCAAAGGCGGCTCACGTTTCTTACACCAGAACGTGAACGCTGGCGACACGCTGACGATATCCACACCAAATAATCTCTTTGCCCTCGAACCTCAGGCACGAAAACATATACTGATTGCAGGAGGCATTGGCATAACGCCCTTTTTATCGCAGATCCCGGAGCTGGAACAATCACACGCTGAGTGGCAACTGCATTACTGCTCCCACAGCCCGGAAAGCTGCGCATTTCATCATGAACTCACTCAGCACATCAACGCCGAGCGCATTCATCTGCACCTTTCTACCGAAGGCACCCGCCTTGACCTGGCGCGTCTGCTGGCCGATGTAGAACCCGGCACGCATATTTACACCTGCGGCCCTGCTGTACTTAACGATGCCGTAAGACGCGAAGCCGCCCGCCACGCTCTGGACAACGATACGCTACATTTCGAACAATTTGCCGTGGAAGATAAGAGCGGTGATGCGTTCACCCTTGTGCTGGCACGTTCTGGACGTGAATTTGTCGTTCCGGAAGAGATGACTATTTTACAGGTTATCGAAAATAACAAAGCGGCCAGGGTGGAATGTCTATGTCGCGAAGGCGTGTGCGGTACCTGTGAAACAACAATTATTGAAGGGGAAGCGGATCATCGCGATCAGTATTTCAGCGACGATGAGAAGGCCAGCCAGCAAAGTATGCTCATCTGTTGCTCGCGCGCCAAAGGCAAACGTCTGGTCCTTGATTTGTAATCACGTCAGGCCGGGTAAGCGATAGCGCTACCCGGCTTAGTCTGGTCAACTTACTGCGGATATTCCAGCAACAGTGCGTTAAGACGCTCGGCCATCAGTTCACCACGCCAACCGGAAATCAGTTCCGGCAGGGAAGCCTGCGGCTTTAGTTTCCAGTGCCAGTTGAGAAGCTGATTTATCTGACGGCGCGAAGCCAGTAACTCAACGCTGAGATTATGTTCCGCACTCACCTCTGCAACCAGTGCCTTAATGGCCTTGAATGCCTTGCGATATCCCGGCATATCCATCAGGTTCAGCAACGGTTCCGGCAATGATTCTTCCGGCAGAGCCTGAGCCTTCTCCACCAGCGAAACCAGCGTCTTGCCGTGAAAACGAATCTCGCTACCGGAAAGACCCAGACTGTCCAGTTCACCCAGACTACCTGGCATATAGCGAGCGACAGACCACAGGTGTTCTTCACGTACCACAAAGTTCACCGCCAGATCGCGCTCACGCGCCTTACGTAATCGCCAGTCAGCCAGCAGTTGCAGGCAGGCAAGCTGGCGGGTTCGTAGTTGCCAGGCATTGGTTATCTCACGCCACGCATCTTCAGGCGCCAGAATTTCCTGACGACGCTGCTGCATCAAACGGCACTCATCCAGCGCGGCGGGCAGCCAGCCAGAGGCATCAGTCTCTGTCATCAGCTTTTGGGTGATCGGTAATAAATACCAGACATCCGCTGCCGCATACTCACACTGACGCTCAGTTAACGGACGCGCCAGCCAGTCAGTGCGGGATTCGCTTTTATCCAGCGCCACTCCCGTATACTCTTCCACCATCGCGGCAAATCCCCACGATAATGGACGTCCGCAGAACGCAGCCAGAATTTGTGTATCAATCAGCGGCTGTGGAAGTTCGCCAAAGGCGTTGAGAAACACTTCCAGGTCTTCACTTCCTGCATGCAGGAATTTGGTAATGGCAGTGTCCTGCAAAATGGTCTTCAGCGGTGACCAGTCGGTGATCCCAAGCGGATCAATCAGAGCAACGTGTTTGCCATCAAACAACTGGATCAGACCCAGTTGCGGGTAATAGGTACGTGTGCGAACAAATTCAGTATCCAGGGCAATAGCCGGAAACTCACGAACGGCTTCGCACAGCCTGGCCAACGCGTCGTTCGTGGTGATCATTTGGTAATTCAAATCGTGCTCTCTCAGGTTTGCACCAAAAAAAACGCCGGTTTAACCGGCGCTTTCTGATGGCTGTCTTAACGCTTAGCTTTTATTGTCCACTTTGCCACGTGCTTCGTCACGTAATTCTCGTCTCAAAATTTTGCCAACGTTTGATTTTGGCAGCTCATCACGGAATTCCACCAGCTTCGGCACTTTATAGCCCGTCAGCTGACGTCGACAAAAGGTAATCAAGGCTTCATCGGTTAACGAGGCGTCTTTCTTCACCACAAAAATTTTCACAGCCTCACCGCTGCTGCCCGACGGCACACCAACTGCGGCCACTTCCTGGACACCTGGGTGTTGCATCACCACATCTTCAATCTCGTTCGGATAGACGTTGAAACCTGAAACCAGGATCATATCTTTTTTGCGATCGACAATCCGCAGGAAACCTTCATCATCCATCACCGCAATATCACCGGTGTGCAACCAACCGTCTTTGACAATTTCATCTGTTGCATCTGGTCGCTGCCAGTACCCCAGCATTACCTGCGGACCTTTAACGCACAGCTCGCCAGGTTCCCCTGGTGGCACTTCGTTATCGTCGTCATCCACCAGTTTAACGTCAGTGGAAGGAACCGGCAGGCCGATACTGCCACTGTGATAATCGATATCGTGAGGGTTGACACTCACCAGCGGCGCACACTCGGTCAGGCCGTAACCTTCCAGCAGATACTGTCCGGTCAGCTTCACCCAGCGTTCTGCTACCGCCTGCTGTACCGGCATACCACCACCCGCGGAGAGATGCAGTGATGAAAAGTCCAGTTGCTGAAATTCTTTGTTATTCAACAAAGCGTTAAACAGCGTATTGACGCCGGTCATCGCGGTAAACGGGTATTTTGCCAGCTCTTTCACCAGACCCGGAATATCTCGCGGGTTAGTGATCAACAGGTTTTGACCACCCAGTTCGATAAACAACAGGCAGTTCATGGTCAACGCGAAAATGTGATACAACGGCAGCGCAGTCACCACCAGCTCTTTACCCGGATGCAGCAATGGACCGTAGGTAGCATTGACCTGTTCCAGGTTAGCCAGCATATTACGGTGCGTTAGCATTGCGCCTTTCGCCACGCCGGTGGTGCCACCGGTATACTGCAGGAAAGCCAGATCTTCAGAGACCACTTCAGGCTTCACATACTGCATGCGATAGCCGTTTTGTAACGCGCTGCGAAACGAGATGGCATCAGGCAGGTGGTATTTCGGCACCAGACGCTTGATGTACTTGACGACAAAGTTAACCAGCGTCCCTTTAGCGGTAGAAAGCTGATCGCCCATACGCGTCAGGATCACATGTTGAACCGACGTTTTATCGACCACTTTCTCCAGCGTATGAGCAAAGTTGGAGACAATAACGATCGCCGCCGCACCGCTGTCATTAAGCTGATGCTCCAGTTCCCGCGGCGTATACAACGGGTTAACGTTCACGACGATCATTCCGGCACGCAGGATGCCGAACAATGCCACAGGATACTGCAGCAGGTTAGGCATCATTAGCGCGACACGATCGCCCTTTTTCAGCCCAAGCCCCTGTTGCAAGTAGGCCGCAAATGCCCGACTACGCTCCTCCAGTTTGCGGAAGGTCATCACCTCCCCCATATTTACAAACGCGGGCTGGTCAGCATAGCGCCTTACTGAGTGTTCAAAGAGCTCCACCAGGGATTGATAACGGTCAGGATTGATCTCCGCGGGAACGCCCTCGGGATAACGGTTAAGCCAAACCTTTTTCAATACATCACCTCTAAAATGCGTATTCGTCGTCATCACAACCCCAGACAATAAACAAACTGTTAACATAATATTAACTCAGCGTACCAGTTTGTTTATTACACAACGACAAGGTTGCGAAGCGCGTCACTATTTATTTTTTTTATATCCACGTTAATGCAGAAACAGCGGACGAGCCGCTGTTTCTTTTACCAATAAAACAAAGAGTTACTCTGTTACTATCGTCTGAACCTGTGCGGGACCGGGATTGTACCATCCCCAACCGCCATAGCCGTATGGCCAGCCACGCGCACCATAGAACCAGGGGTCAATCGGTTGCGGTGGCATCACGATCTGCTGAGTAATATGCCAGCGTTTATAACCTGTTACCTGCATCAGCATAAACTTATACGGCGTACTACCGATTTTACCGTCTACCGTGCCGCTAATCGGTCCCACGACGGTAACCAGTTGTCCACGAAAATCAACCGGATCGAGGAAGCCGTTTACATCAGCATAAATCCTTCCGCGTGAGGCTTCTCCCAGTATTGGTCGCGCGCCACTGTCGAGCGGAACGGTAGCAATTTCCAGACGGGATTTCCCCTGCTGATTCTGAATGTCCACCACTTTACCGCCGAAACGCGCTTCCTGTCCGACGTACAACTGCGGTGCATTCATCACCCGCACCAGATCCTGCTGCGGTGTAGGGCTTGAACCTTTAATCGCATCCGGAATGGTGACGCAACCGCTTAGCATTAATGCTAATACACCAGCCAGTACACCTTTCATTACCTGTTTTTGAACCGCCATGTGCGACTCCCTTTTCTCAGCGCCTGCCCTGTCTCTGTCAAACTGCCGCGTATGAACTGCAATTCAAATTAATCAGGGTATTTACTACTAAGATTCATTCTTTCCCGGGAAGTTTCTTCCACGCTACGGTGTTACGTAAATAAACCGGTTCAGCATGTTCCACCGCAACCGTCTTTCCTGCTGCCAGCATTTGAGTGGCGACAGGCAACATGTCTTCAGCAGCCGGAAGCAAAACGCCGCCATCAATCAGCATCAGACCACTGTCTTTGCCGAGTTCAGGCCATGCCGACCAGCCTGTGCCAACCGTCGCCCAATCGCCGGAAAGTTGCAGCAAACGCTCATGAACTTGTTCTGGTGTTAATACCGCTTCCGTCTCTTCGCCGTGCCAGACGCCGTCTTCATCACGCTGGTATTCGGCCCAGTAAACTTCACCCATACGTGCGTCAATCGCCGCCAGCACGCGCATTGCCCCAGTTTTACGCCAGGCTCCCTGCGCCATTGTTGCCAGAGTTGAAACGCCGATCATGGGTAATTCCGCACCTAATGCCAGCCCCTGAGCAATACCGATACCAATACGTACACCGGTAAAACTTCCGGGACCGCGACCAAACGCCAGCGCGTCGATCTCCGTTAAGGTAGTACCGTCATCAGTCAGGATGTCCTGAACCATCGGCAGGATTCGTTGGGTATGTTCTCGTGGGCAAAGCTCGAAATGAGCCTTGATATTACCGTCATTCCACAGGGCAACAGAGCACGCTTCTGTGGCGGTATCGATAGCCAGAATTCGCATGGGTCTTCGTGATCAGATCAATAAATTTGGCGCGCATCTTACCATACTCCGTAACAAATTACTCAGCCGTTGGTATAGCAAGAAATCGAACAGCGCGGGCAATGTCACGCGTACGCGGTGCCGGCGGCAGACTCGCCAGGAAGGTGGCGCCATAGGGTCGCATCACCAGCCGGTTGTCACAAATCACCAGCACACCGCGATCGTCAGCATCACGTATCAAACGCCCCACCCCCTGTTTCAGGGTGATAACCGCATCCGGGAGCTGGACTTCGTCAAAAGGATCGCCGCCGCGCAGGCGGCAATCTTCCATTCGCGCTTTCAACAATGGATCGTCCGGTGAGGTAAACGGCAGCTTGTCGATAATAACCAGCGAAAGCGTATCACCACGCACGTCCACCCCTTCCCAGAAACTACTGGTAGCCACCAGTAAAGCATTCCCCGCGCTAACAAACTGTTGCAGCAGTTGCCCTTTGCTGGTCTCTCCCTGCAACAACACGGGAAGCGTCATGGTGGCGCGAAACTGTTCCGCCAGGTCGCGCATCATCGCGTGCGAGGTACACAGCATAAAACAACGACCGTTGTTCGCCTCGATGATTGGCCGCAACATAGATGCCAACTGGCGCGCCGCCCCTGGCTGATTGGTTTGCGGTAGATTACGTGGTACGCACAGCAGCGCCTGACGCGTGTAATCAAAGGGGCTAGGCAGCAGCATCGACTCCGCCTGTTCAATACCCAGCCGCGCCGTAAAGTGGTGGAGATCATCGTTTACCGACAACGTCGCTGAGGTGAAAATCCAGCAGCCCGGTTTTTGTTCCATCACTTCTTTGAATTTATCCGCCACCGTGAGTGGCGTCAGCGCCAGGGTGAAATGGCGCGAGGTGCATTCATACCAGTAGCTGAACCCTGGCTGGTTAATCTCTTTTAGCCGTTTCAAACGGGTGCGATACAACGTGGCTCGCTCAAACGCCGCATCCAGCAGTGCCGAACGTCCCAGAGAGAGTTTTGCCACGTCGTAACACAGCTCCAGGGTATCATCGAGCAGTAAAAATGCTCGCTGCACGCGCTGATCCGCCAGCAGCTCCCGCAGGTTGCCGCGATAGCCCGGCTCACCCAGTTGCAGGCGGAAATCCTGTGCGCTTTGAGCAAGACGGTCAGCACACTTTTGTAGCTGTTGAGTATCTTTCAGCTCGGTGCGATACGCGATGGTAATGTCCTTTGCAAGGTCGAGAAGTTGGCGGCTGGAGAGTGACTGACCAAAATACTGGCTGGCGATATCCGGTAGCTGATGGGCTTCATCGAAGATCATCACGTCAGCCTCAGGGATCAGTTCACCGAACCCACTCTCTTTCACCACCATATCGGCAAGAAACAGATGGTGGTTTACCACTATAACGTCTGCGTCCATCGCTTTTTTACGCGCTTTGACAACAAAGCACTCTTTATACAGCGGGCAGTCGCTGCCCAAACAGTTGTCGTTGGTGCTGGTCACCAGCGGCCAGGCCTGTGAATCTTCGGCCACACTGACACAGGTGCTGATGTCTCCATCGAGGGTTTGATTTGACCACGATCGCAACAGAATAACGTCGCTTAATATCTGGACCGGCAGGTCACCGCCCGCCAGTGCCTGTTGTTCGAGTCGCTCCAGGCAAAGGTAGTTGGAGCGCCCTTTCAATAGCGCCAGTTTGCCGGTGAATTTCAACGCTTTTGCCACAGTAGGCAGATCGCGGCTGTAAAGCTGATCCTGCAGTGCTTTCGATCCGGTAGAGATGATGACTTTCTTTCCAGCGCGCAGCGCGGGGGCAAGATAGGCGTAGGTTTTCCCTGTTCCGGTCCCGGCCTCTACGACAAGCGGCTGTGATTTTTCAATGGCATGCGCGACGGCCAGGGCCATCTGTCGTTGTGGTTCACGTGGTTTAAAACCCGGTATCGCTTTAGCCAACTGACCGTCTGCTGCAAAATCGTCCGTCACACTACCCCCTGTTCATTTGAACAGGGATTATGTCAGGCCATCGGGTCTTTCGCCAGTTGAAGAGGTGACGTCAGACTGACATTATGGCAGTCTTGCGGCGTAAAAATGGAAATTTAACGAGGAAAAATGTATGACTATCGTGCGTATTGATGCCGAGGATCGTTGGTCTGACGTGGTGATTCACAACAACACGTTGTATTACACCGGTGTGCCGGAAAATCTGGATGCAGACGCATTCGAACAAACGGCAAACACGCTGGCGCAAATTGATGCTGTGCTGGAAAAACAGGGCAGCAACAAGTCACGTATTCTTGATGCTACCCTGTTTCTGGCTGACAAGAACGATTTTGCCGCTATGAATAAGGCCTGGGATGCCTGGGTTGTTGCCGGTCACGCCCCGGTACGCTGCACCGTACAAGCCGGGTTAATGAACCCAAAATACAAAGTTGAGATAAAGATTATCGCTGCGGTGTAACCGACGTTACTCGTCTTCGTCTTCATCTTCAAAACGCGCCACGATCCGTTCGCCGGTATGGCTGGCGCGTAATTCAGCAGCCACTTTCGTAATCGCCTCGCCACTGCTCATCCCCTGGGATATCAGTTCATGAATGCGTTCAACCGCCTGTTGCTGCTGATCGTGCGTGAGTGAAGGTAAACCTGCAATCATGGTGAACTCCTGCTAAATTATTAGCGCTAATTATTTCATGCTACCCGGCACATAGCCAGTGAAGTAGCAACGAGTCAGGACTGATGAAGACGTTATCTCCCGCTGTAATCACACTACCCTGGCGTCTGGACGCCGCTGAGCACTATTTTGCCACATTAAGCCACCAGCCCTGGGCAATGCTTTTGCATTCAGGCCATGCCGACCATCCGCATAGTCGCTTTGATATTCTGGTCGCCGACCCCATCACAACGCTGGTCACACGTGCTGAAGAGACCGTTGTGCATGACCGGCACGGTACTAAGCAAACGGTTGATGATCCGATGACGGTCTTACACTCGGCGCTGACATCGCTGGCTATTCAGCCCGATTATAATCCCGATCTTCCGTTTCAGGGAGGCGCGCTGGGTCTGTTTGGCTATGATTTAGGCCGCCGTTTTGAATCTCTGCCAACGGAAGCCGAACAGGATATCACGCTACCGGACATGGCGGTTGGCATTTACGATTGGGCGCTGATTGTCGATCATCAGTTGCAAAAGGTGTCACTACTTAGCCACTCCGATGTGCAGGCACGACGCCGTTGGCTGGAAAATCAACAGATATCCGTGCGCGAACCGTTTTCGTTAACATCCTCGTGGCGGTCCAATATGACCCGTGCGCAGTACGGTGAAAAATTCCGTCAGGTGCAGCGTTATCTGCACAGCGGCGATTGCTATCAGGTCAATCTTGCCCAGCGCTTTCAGGCGCATTATCAAGGCGATGAGTGGCTGGCGTTTGTACGTCTAAACCATGCGAACCGCGCCCCGTTCAGTGCATTTTTACGTTTTGAGGAAGGGGCGATTCTCAGCCTTTCGCCTGAACGTTTTATTCAGTTAGAAAACCAGCACATCCAGACGCGTCCCATTAAAGGCACATTACCCAGACTGGACTCCCCTGATGCCGATCGCCTGCAGGCTCAAACACTGGCGAACTCTCCAAAGGATCGGGCGGAAAATCTGATGATCGTCGACTTGATGCGCAACGATATAGGCCGCGTTGCCGTGCCAGGCTCGGTAAACGTACCAGAGCTCTTTGTGGTTGAGCCGTTCCCAGCCGTGCATCATCTGGTCAGTACCATCACCGCGCATTTGCCAGAGACGTTGCATGCAACAGATTTGCTACGCGCAGCCTTCCCAGGAGGGTCAATTACCGGCGCGCCGAAAGTTCGGGCAATGGAAATTATTGATGAACTGGAGCCACAAAGACGTAACGCCTGGTGCGGCAGTATTGGTTATCTGAGTTTTTGCGGCAATATGGATACCAGTATCACCATCCGTACTCTGACAGCTGTAGACGGACAGATCTACTGCTCTGCGGGCGGCGGCATTGTTGCAGACAGTCAGGAAGACGCGGAATATCAGGAAACGTTTGATAAAGTGAATCGTATTTTGCACCAACTGGAGAACTAAACAGTGGAATACAGCAACCTGACGCTTGATGATTTTTTATCGCGCTTCCAGCTTTTGCGTCCGCAAATAAACCGGGAAGCGTTAAACCAGCGCCAGGCAGCTGTACTTATTCCTGTAGTCCGGCGCGCGCAACCAGGACTCCTGTTGACCCAACGTTCCGTTCATCTACGCAAGCACGCCGGACAGGTCGCTTTTCCCGGCGGTGCCGTGGACAGCAGCGACGCTTCACTGATTGCCGCCGCGTTGCGCGAAGCACAGGAAGAAGTCGCGATTCCGCCCGAATCAGTGGAAGTGATCGGCGTTTTGCCTCCGGTCGACAGCGTGACGGGCTTCCAGGTCACTCCTGTAGTGGGGATAATTCCACCTAATTTGCCCTATCGGGCCAGCGAAGATGAAGTTTCCGCCGTTTTTGAAATGCCGTTGGCACAGGCCCTGCATTTGGGACGCTACCATCCACTGGATGTTTATCGTCGTGGCGATTCTCATCGGGTCTGGCTCTCCTGGTATGAGCATTATTTCGTCTGGGGAATGACCGCTGGGATAATTCGTGAGCTGGCGCTGCAAATTGGCGTGAAACCCTGACTATACTTATCTTTACGCGCAGAAGACACAACCTGAAACTCCCGTCACAACATTAGTAAAATCGCGGTTATCTATTAGTTTAATTCATGTGAATAGTTAAGCCGATCGCCGCGTTCCCTCTTACACTATGCGCAGTTATAACATCGTTACTGGAAAGCCCAGTCGCCCTGTAGGAGTATTATCGTGATTAGTCTATTCGACATGTTTAAGGTGGGGATTGGTCCCTCATCTTCCCATACCGTAGGGCCTATGAAGGCAGGTAAACAGTTCGTCGATGACCTGGTCGAAAAAGGATTACTGGACAGCATTACTCGTGTTGCCGTCGACGTGTATGGTTCACTGTCGCTCACGGGTAAAGGTCACCACACCGATATCGCCATTATTATGGGTCTGGCAGGTAATGAACCTGCGACCGTAGACATTGACAGCATTCCCGGATTTATCCGCGACGTAGAAGCGCGTGGTCGCCTGCTGCTTGCGCAAGGCCAGCACGAAGTTGATTTCCCGCAGAATGACGGAATGCGTTTTCACAACGGTAACCTGCCGTTGCATGAAAACGGTATGCAGATCCATGCGTACAACGGCGAAACCGTCGTTTACAGCAAAACATACTATTCGATCGGCGGTGGATTCATCGTTGATGAAGAACATTTTGGCCAGGATGCAGCGAATGAGGTCAGCGTGCCTTATCCGTTCAAGTCCGCAACCGAAATGCTGGAGTACTGTAACAGCACTGGCTTGTCGCTCTCTGGCATGGTGATGCAGAACGAACTTGCGCTGCACAGCAAGAAAGAGATTGAAGAGTACTTTGGCAACGTCTGGCAAACCATGCAGGCCTGTATTGACCGTGGGATGAATACCGAAGGGATTCTGCCGGGTCCGTTGCGCGTTCCTCGCCGAGCTTCTGCCCTGCGCCGTATGCTGGTCTCCAGCGATAAACTCTCCAGCGATCCGATGAATGTGATCGACTGGGTGAACATGTTTGCGCTGGCCGTTAACGAAGAGAACGCCGCCGGTGGCCGCGTGGTGACTGCACCAACCAACGGTGCCTGCGGCATCGTGCCTGCGGTACTGGCTTATTATGACCATTTCATTGAGTCCGTCAGCCCGGATATTTATACCCGCTATTTCCTGGCGGCCGGTGCAATTGGCGCATTATACAAAATGAACGCCTCTATCTCTGGCGCGGAAGTGGGCTGTCAGGGCGAGGTTGGCGTGGCATGCTCGATGGCTGCGGCAGGTCTGGCGGAACTGCTGGGTGCAAGTCCTGAGCAGGTTTGTGTTGCTGCCGAAATCGGTATGGAGCACAACCTGGGGCTGACCTGTGATCCGGTTGCCGGACAGGTTCAGGTGCCTTGTATTGAACGTAACGCGATTGCCTCCGTTAAGGCTATCAACGCTGCACGAATGGCAATGCGTCGTACCAGCGCCCCGCGCGTCTCGCTGGATAAAGTCATTGAAACAATGTACGAAACCGGCAAGGACATGAACGCCAAATACCGTGAAACATCACGCGGTGGCCTGGCGATTAAAGTCCAGTGTGACTAATACTTATTTTTCGCCCATCTGCGACGGATGGGCGAATTTACTTCCTCATCCTCGTCTAGCGTAATTTTCCCCACTACACTTGCTCTGTTGCTGTTGGCTAATGTGACCAACGGCTTATCGGGCGGCCCGCATGCAAACAGCACAACGGATCATCAAAACTTATCGTCGTAACCGCTTAATCGTCTGCACAATTTGTGCACTGCTGACGCTCATACTCACATTGTCTGCCCGATTTATTTCGGAGCGTAATTTAAATCACCATTACACTGTCACTTTTGCCAATCATGCCGTAGAAGCGCTGGATAACGTGCTCCTTCCCCTACAGGCCGGACGCGATGTGCTACTGCCGTTGATAGGTTTGCCCTGTTCCGTGGCGCGTTTACCCCTGAGCAAACATGCCGCCAGACTACAGACAGTGCGCTCTATAAGCCTGATCCAGCGCGGCATTCTCTATTGCTCAAGCATTTTTGGTTATCGCAATACCCCAATTCGCCAGCTACAACCTGAGTTGCCCAGCCGGGAGCCGCAGCTTCTGTTGTCTACCGACCATTCGCTTATCAAAGGCAGCCCTATTCTTACGCAATGGTATCCGTCGTCTGTTGATGGTGAAGATGGCGTTCTGGAGATCGTCAATATTGATTTGTTATCAACGATGCTGCTTGAGCCTCAGCCGCCGCAGATCACCAAAGCAAGTCTAACTGTCGGCAACCGTCACCTGCTTTACGGTCAAGGTGTTGTAGATACGCTACCTGCACTTGATGATGAAAAAAGTTACCAGTTGTCGTCACAACATTTTCCTTTCGCAATCAGCGTTACAGGCCCTGGGGCCAGCGAGCTGGCGTTAAAAAATCTGCCTACTCAATTACCCTTAGCGGTGATGCTCAGCCTGTTAGTGGGTTACCTTGCATGGCTGGCTACGGCCAACAGAATGAGTTTTTCCTGGGAAATCAATCTGGCCCTCGCTGCACGCGAGTTTGAGTTATTTTGCCAGCCTCTGCTAAATGCCAGCACCCAACAGTGCACCGGTGTTGAAATCCTCTTGCGCTGGAATAACCCCCGCCAGGGCTGGATTTCGCCTGAAGTTTTCATTCCTATTGCTGAAGAGCACAACCTGATCGTACCGCTGACCCGCCATGTCATTGCAGAAACCATTCAGCAACGACACGTTTTCCCGATGAGCAGCCAGTTTCATATCGGTATCAACGTTGCCGCCAGCCATTTTCGCCATGGAACGCTGTTAAAAGATCTCAACCAATACTGGTTCAGCCAGCACCCTATTCAGCAGTTAGTCATTGAGTTGACTGAGCGTGATGCCTTGCTTGATGTGGATTATCGGGTAGTGCGCGAATTACATCGTATGGGGATTAAACTGGCCATTGACGATTTTGGTACCGGAAACAGCTCACTCTCCTGGCTGGAAAAGTTACGTCCGGATATTCTGAAGATTGATAAATCATTCACCTCCGCGATCGGCACTGACGCCGTGAACTCGACGGTTACCGACATCATCATCGCGCTGGGGAAAAAACTAAATATTGAACTGGTGGCTGAAGGGGTAGAAACGCAGGCGCAGGCACAACATTTGCGGCGTCATGGCGTGCATGTATTGCAGGGATTTCTCTATGCCCAGCCGATGCCGCTGCGTGATTTTCCTAAATGGTTGGCGGGCAGTACGCCACCACCCGCCCGGCATAAGGGCCATATCATGCCCCTTATGCCGTTTCGCTGAACCTAATTATACGTCTTCGTCGTGAACCGATTGTTCTTTAACAATGCGAACTAAATCCACACGGTAATCGTTGGCTTCGACAATCGTAATGCTCAGCGGAGCGACCTCAATAACATCCCCAACACGCGGAATGTGGCCGTTAACCGCAATCACCAATCCAGCCACCGTGGCGATATCCTGGTCTTCATCCACCAGCGTATCAACGTCCAGCGCCTGCTGCAGAGCATGCAGATCGGTTCCACCTTTCACCAGCCAGCTACCCGCTTCGGCAACTATCTCGGGCGTTTCATCGGCATCCGGGAACTCACCGGCGATGGCTTCTAATACATCCAGCGGTGTCACCAGCCCCTGGACGACGCCGAACTCGTTAGTGACGATAACAAAGCTACCGCGGGCGCGACGCAATACACCTAACAAATTAATCGGATCCAGCGTTTCCGGTACAACGATAGCCGGAGAGGCTGAAGCAATTGCAGCCACGTCTACGCCATCCTCAAGCGCCACCAACAGCTCTTTTGCCCGAACGATACCGATAATTTCGTCAAGCTCACCACGACACACCGGGAACAGGCTGTGCGGAGAAGAGAGCAACTGTTCTCGGATTTCCGCCACGCTCAGGTCAGCATCAACCCAACTGATTTCACCACGCGGCGTCATAATGCCACGTAATGAACGCGATGCCAGGGACAGAACGCCGTTGATCATGTAACGCTCTTCTTCAACGAACTCCCCTTCTGGTACAGGTACCGGCACCGGATTGTCAGATTCAAGCTGCACACCGGTCTGACGCTTACCGCCCATCAGACGCAGAATGGCATCGGCCGTACGTGCACGCAGCGGCAATGTCGACTGGTGGCGAATAAAGTTACGGCGGGCAATCTGGTTAAACAGTTCGATAATGATCGAGAAGCCAATGGCCGCGTACAGATAACCTTTCGGAATGTGGAAGCCAAACCCTTCGGCGACCAGACTCAAACCGATCATCAGCAGGAAGCTCAGACACAGCACCACGACCGTTGGATGTTGATTCACAAATCGTGTCAGCGGCTTTGATGCCAGCAGCATTACCGCCATCGCTATCACGACAGCAGCCATCATGACCGGCAGATGGTTCACCATACCCACCGCGGTAATTACTGCGTCCAGGGAGAAGACCGCATCCAGGATGACAATCTGCGTCACTACGACCCAGAAGCTCGCATAGCCTTTTGACTGGCCGGTATCGTGTTCTCGGTTTTCCAGTCGTTCATGTAGCTCGGTCGTGGCCTTGAACAAGAGGAAGATACCCCCCAGCAGCATAATCAGGTCTCGCCCGGAGAACGCGTACTCCATCACCGTGAAAAGCGGTTTTGTCAGCGTCACCATCCAGGAAATAACGGACAGCAAGCCTAAACGCATAACCAGTGCCAGTGACAACCCGATCAAACGTGCTTTATCCCGCTGTTTAGGCGGCAGTTTATCAGCCAGAATCGCAATAAAGACCAGGTTATCAATACCCAGAACAATTTCGAGAACAACAAGCGTGAGCAAACCCACCCAAATCGAGGGGTCCATTAAGAATTCCATGACAAGCTCCTGCTTAAAGAATGACCAAACTGCGCCCTGAACATCTCAGGCGTTAAAGCAATATGCAGAAAAATTTTGTGGCAAAAAGTGCCAAACTGACAGGCGTGATACGGCCTAAAGGTGAAATGACGTCGGTGACGATCCATACGGTGGGCTACTACCCTATACTCCTGAGTTATTAAACATATGCTAAACATAACAGAGACAACCGTTTTTTAGCAAAGATTTACCTTCCTTTGCAATAAGTTGTTTCGGAGATATTTTACTCTTCGAAATTTCTTTTCATCGGAAGTTAATTTACGGATCTTCATCACACAAAATAATTTTTTCGATATCTAAAATAATTCACGAAATCATATGTTTTTCTTTGTAACCCTTATCTGAATCGATTCGATTGCGGACGACGATTCAAAATACATCTTCATGTTGATGTGTTAACGATAATAAAGGAGGTAGCAAGTGACCATTGCTATTGTAATAGGCACACATGGTTGGGCTGCAGAGCAGTTACTTAAAACAGCAGAAATGCTGTTAGGCGAGCAGGAAAATGTCGGCTGGATCGATTTCGTTCCAGGCGAAAATGCCGAAACGCTGATTGAAAAGTACAACGCTCAGTTGGCAAAACTCGACACCAGTAAAGGCGTGCTGTTTCTCGTTGACACATGGGGAGGCAGTCCGTTCAACGCTGCGAGCCGCATTGTCGTCGATAAAGAGCATTACGAAGTGATCGCCGGCGTGAACATTCCGATGTTGGTAGAAACGTTCATGGCGCGCGATGACAACCCAAGCTTCGACGAATTAGTCGCTCTGGCGGTTGAAACCGGTAGCGAAGGCGTGAAAGCGCTGAAAGCAAAACCAGTTGAAAAAGCCACGCCAGCCCCGGTTGTAGCACCAAAAGCTGCAACGCCCGCAAAACCAATGGGACCGAACGATTATATGCACATCGGCCTGGCGCGTATTGATGACCGTTTAATCCACGGTCAGGTGGCAACTCGCTGGACCAAAGAAACTAACGTAACCCGTATTATCGTCGTCAGTGATGAAGTCGCAGCAGATACCGTACGTAAAACGCTGCTAACTCAGGTTGCTCCCCCAGGTGTTACGGCGCACGTGGTTGATGTCGCAAAAATGATTCGCGTCTACAACAACCCAAAATACGCTGGCGAACGTGTGATGCTGCTGTTCACTAATCCGACCGACGTAGAACGTATCGTTGAAGGTGGCGTGAAAATTACCTCCGTGAACATTGGCGGCATGGCTTTCCGTCAGGGTAAAACTCAGGTAAATAACGCAATTTCCGTTGATGAAAAAGACATCGAAGCCTTCAAGAAACTCAACGCGCGCGGTATTGAGCTCGAAGCCCGTAAAGTTTCTACCGATCAGAAATTGAAAATGATGGATTTGATTGCCAAAGCGGCGAAATAACCACCTGGCATTTACTTAGTTTTCACACTTAAGTCTGTATAGCAATAGGAGAAGTACAATGGAGATTACCACTCTTCAGATTGTGCTGGTGTTCATCGTCGCATGTATCGCGGGTATGGAGTCGGTGCTCGATGAATTTCAGTTCCACCGTCCGCTGGTGGCCTGTACGCTGATTGGCGCCGTTCTCGGGGATATGAAAACCGGTATTATCATCGGTGGTACCCTGGAAATGATCGCCCTCGGCTGGATGAACATCGGTGCAGCTGTTGCGCCGGATGCCGCACTGGCCTCAATTATTTCTACTGTTCTGGTTATCGCGGGCCATCAAAGCATTGGTGCCGGTATCGCGCTGGCTATCCCACTGGCAGCAGCAGGCCAGGTTCTGACCATCATTGTTCGTACCATCACCGTTGCATTCCAGCACGCCGCGGATAAGGCAGCCGAAAGTGGCAACCTGACGGCGCTATCCTGGCTGCATGTGTCCTCTCTGTTCCTGCAGGCAATGCGTATCGCTATCCCGGCGGTTATCGTGGCGATTTCTGTTGGGACCAGTGAAGTCCAGAGCATGCTGAATGCCATTCCTGAAGTGGTTACCGGTGGCCTGAACATTGCTGGTGGTATGATCGTCGTAGTCGGTTATGCAATGGTCATCAACATGATGCGTGCAGGCTATCTGATGCCATTCTTCTACCTCGGCTTCGTCACTGCGGCGTTTACTAACTTCAACCTGGTTGCTCTGGGTGTGATTGGCGCAGTTATGGCCATCCTCTACATTCAGCTGAGCCCGAAATATAACCGCGTAGCCGGTGCGCCAGCGCAGGCTGCTGGTAATAACGATCTTGATAACGAACTGGACTAGCAGGTGAGCGAAATGGTTGATATGACTAAAACTACCACCGAGAAAAAACTCACTCCGAGTGACATTCGTGGCGTGTTCATTCGTTCTAACCTGTTTCAGGGGTCATGGAACTTCGAACGTATGCAGGCGCTGGGTTTTTGCTTCTCCATGGTACCGGCTATCCGCCGTCTGTATCCGGAGAACAACGACGCACGTAAACAGGCTATTAAGCGTCACCTAGAATTCTTCAACACCCACCCGTACGTAGCGGCACCAGTACTCGGCGTAACGCTGGCGATGGAAGAGCAGCGTGCTAACGGCGCAGATATCGACGATGGTGCTATTAACGGTATCAAAGTTGGTCTGATGGGACCGCTGGCAGGCGTGGGCGACCCTATTTTCTGGGGAACCGTTCGTCCAGTATTTGCCGCACTCGGCGCCGGTATCGCAATGAGTGGCAGCTTGCTGGGTCCGTTGCTGTTCTTTATCCTGTTTAACCTGGTTCGTCTGGCTACGCGTTACTACGGCGTGGCTTACGGTTACCGCAAAGGTGTCGATATCGTTAAAGATATGGGCGGCGGCTTCCTGCAGAAACTGACTGAGGGGGCGTCAATCCTCGGCCTGTTTGTCATGGGAGCATTGGTTAACAAGTGGACGCATGTAAACATTCCGCTGGTGGTTTCCACTATCACCGGTCAGGATGGTCAGACTCGCGTTACCACCGTGCAGACTATCCTTGACCAGCTGATGCCGGGCCTGGTGCCTCTGCTGCTGACCTTCGCCTGTATGTGGCTGCTACGTAAGAAAGTTAACGCCCTGTGGATCATCGTTGGCTTCTTCGTCATCGGTATCGCGGGTTACTCTGTCGGCCTGCTCGGCCTGTAAGAGTGCTGTACATCACCGGGGGCATGCCCCCGGTTTTTCTATTTAGAGGGTTGAGGATTCATGACTATCACGGACCTGGTGCTGGTTCTTTTTATCTTATCGCTACTGGCGTTTGCTATTTACGATCAGTTCATCATGCCCCGCCGTAATGGCCCTACTCTGCTCGCAGTTCCCCTGCTTCCTCGTAGCCGTGTTGATAGCGTCATCTTCATTGGGCTGATCGTTATTCTTATCTACAACAACATCACCAGCCACGGGGCGCAATTCACCACATGGTTATTATGTGCACTGGTACTAATGGGGATATATCTGTTCTGGATCCGCACCCCAAAAATCATCTTTAAACAAAAAGGATTCTTCTTCGCCAATGTCTGGATTGAATATAACCGGATAAAAGAAATGAATTTATCTGAAGATGGCGTACTGGTAATGCAATTAGAACAGAGACGATTGCTCATTCGCGTACGAAATATAGACGATCTCGAAAAAATATATAAACTTTTAATTTCAAATCAATAAGTTAAAAAGATAGCCTAAACTATGTTTTTTTGTATTTCACCGAAAACACAACATAGCTAAGGCTATATTCTGGCGCTATGAATGTTATTTATTTTAACGTTTTATCCACACTTAAATCTAAATGAAAATCGTTTTCAATTAGAAGTAAAATAATATTTCCCCCTTTCTTGTTTTATATTCTCAAAATATGTTAAGGTTGCGCCCGTCGTTGGGGAGTAGCCGATTTCCAGAATCCGGAAATGTACGTGTCAACATACTCGTCGCAAGACGTGGCACGTACGGACTAATCATAATTAGTCAGGCGAGACCATAGACACATCAACTGCAATGCATGCTTTATGAACCGCGTGTTCTGACATGTATGGTTACTGGGGGCAGTGATGTGTTATATGGATACCCCGGTCAGGACGCTGTTATGAATATCACCGCTACTGTTCTTCTCGCTTTCGGCATGTCGATGGATGCCTTCGCAGCATCGATTGGCAAAGGTGCCACCCTACATAAACCCAAATTCTCAGAAGCCCTGCGTACTGGCCTTATTTTTGGCGCAGTTGAAACACTCACGCCGCTGATCGGCTGGGGTATGGGCATGCTGGCAAGTAAATTTGTACTCGAATGGAACCACTGGATTGCGTTCATCCTGCTGATTTTTCTGGGCGGACGAATGATCATTGAAGGCTTCCGCGACAACGATGATGAAGATGAAGAGCCGCAGCGTCGACATGGTTTCTGGCTGCTGGTCACTACCGCGATTGCCACCAGTCTAGATGCGATGGCTGTCGGTGTGGGTTTGGCTTTCCTGCAGGTAAACATCATCGCAACTGCCCTGGCCATAGGCTGTGCCACGCTAATAATGTCTACACTGGGAATGATGATTGGTCGCTTTATCGGCCCGATGTTGGGCAAACGGGCTGAAATTCTGGGTGGGCTGGTACTGATTGGCATCGGTGCCCAGATCCTCTGGGCACATTTCCACGGTTAATTTTCACGCTGCCAGATATGAATGCTAAAGTCTGTCTGGCAGTCAAATGTCGTTTTCCCCGCCAGCGTCTCCCAGACCTCCGGTTTTGCCCGCCAGGCGAACGGTGTCATTTGCAGTAATGCCACTGCCTCACTGCCGCTCAGTTGCATCTGATATCCCAGCGCAATGCTCTGTTGCAGGTCAAAGCCTTCCAGTTGCTCGGTATGGGGCGCATGCAGACGCACGTCGTCATAGATCAGCCCTTTCAGCTCCATTAAATGACGCGGTCCCGGCGTGGCCGTAATCACCCATCCGCCAGGTTTAACAACCCTGGCAAGCTCTTGCGCCTTGCAGGGGGCATAAATCCTGACAATGGCGTCCATTGATGCATCAGCAAATGGCAAACGATGACTTGATGCTACGCAAAATGTCACCTGCGGATACCGCCTGGCTGCGGCCTTAATCGCCACTTTTGAAACATCCAGACCGAATGTTGAGTTGCCCGTTATCGCGTCGGCAAAAGCATGCGTGTAATACCCTTCCCCACAGCCGATATCAAGAATCGCCGCCTGCTCTGACACGAGTCTTTCTTTCAGTACATTCACAATCGCATCGCGCAGCGGCTGATAATGTCCGGCATCGAGAAATGCCCGGCGTGCTTGCATCATTTCTGCGCTGTCACCGGGATCGCGCGACCGCTTATGCTGAACAGGAAGTAAGTTGACATACCCTTCTTTAGCCACGTCAAACTGATGCCGTTGAGGGCATATAAAGCTGTTTTTATCTTGAGTAAGAGATTGATGGCAAAGGGGACAGGAAAACGACATGACAACTCCGGCTGATGACTTCGGGGCGCAAGTGTAACGCGAATTACGCCCCGGGAAAATAACTTACAACGATGGTGCAGAGAGCTTATCGTCGTGCATAACCAGCAAATGGCTCGAGTCGGCGGGCATTCCATCCGGTTTAACGTTCTCCAGACGCAGAACGTCCCCCATTATCTGGCTAAATACAGGAGCCGATACTGCGCCACCATAGTAAGCCCCATTTTGTGGGTTGTTGATAACGACCACCAGTGCAAATTTAGGGTCGCTTGCCGGAGCGACACCTGCGGTATAGGCCACATATTTATCGACATATTTACCGTCATCGCCAATTTTTTTCGCCGTACCGGTTTTAACCGCAACCCGATAATCTCTCACCGCAGCCTTTGTTCCCCCGCCACCGGGTAAAGCGACACTTTCCATCATATGTTCAACTTGATGAACTAACGCTTCCGGCATGACGCGTCTGCCAATGACCGGCGGGTCGATACGGGTGATGGAAAGCGGTCGGTAAATGCCAAAGCTGCCAATCGTGGCATAAACATGCGCCAGCTGTAGCGGCGTCACCATCAAACCGTAACCAAACGCGAAAGTTGCACGGTCCAGATCGCTCCAGTAACGCCTCTGAGGCATTAGACCGTTGCTTTCACCGGTTAATCCCAACCCGGTAGGATCGCCAAAACCAAAGCTTTTGTAGGTATCAAGCAAGCGCTGTACGGGCATTGCAAGCGAGAGATGGGAGACACCAGTATCGCTCGACTTTTGCAAAATACCGGTCAAAGATAGTTCAGGATAAAATCCTACGTCACGAATGCGATGCCCATCGACATAAAAAGGATGAGTATCAATCACGCTGTCTGGCTGCACAATTCCCTGTTGAAGAGCCGTCATAATTACCAGCGGCTTGACGGTAGAGCCAGGCTCAAAAGTATCGCTAATCGCACGATTGCGAAAATCATCCAGCACCGCACCGTCGCGGTTGTTGGGGTTGAAGTCAGGGAAACTTGCCATAGAGAGAATTTCACCCGTGGCAATACTGACCAGCACTGCAGCACCGGACTCTGCCCTGTTCCACGTAACGGCATTGTCCAGCGCGTCCTCGGTTACTGTCTGCAAACGTTCATCAATACTAAGCTGCAATTCATGCGCAGGTACCGGCATTACTTCGGTGATATTTTCTATTACATGCCCAAATTTGTCTTTACGTACCAGCCGGGAACCCGGTTTACCCATCAACTGGGCATTGAAGCTTTTCTCAATCCCTTCGATACCCTGACCATCAATGTTAGTAAAGCCAATCAGGTTGGCAGCGACATGCCCTGCGGGATAGAAGCGACGGGTCTCTTCGCGCAGATTGATACCCGGAAGATTGAGCTTATCGATCCATTCAGCTTGCTGAGGTGAAATCTGTCGAGCCAGGTAGATAAAACGTCCGGCAGGATTGCTGTTAACCCGTGCAGCCAGTGTACTAAGCGACAGATGCAGCGTCTTTGCCAGCGCTTGCCAGCGTTCGCTATATCCAACGCCACCCTTGCTAATAATGATCTTAGGATCGGCCCAGACAGCATTAACCGGTACGCTTACTGCCAGCGGACGCCCTTCTCTGTCAGTAATCATTCCGCGTGGCGAGGCCGTTGTCACCTCACGTAAAGAACGCATATCTTCCTGTTTTACCAGACTCGTTGGCGTAACAATTTGCAGCCATGCCACCCGACCAAGTAACAACCCCAGACTCAACAATATTGCCACGCAGAGCAGGGCAAAACGTACGGGAGTAAAATTGCGTGTATCGCCGTCGTTTCTCTTTTTCACCCGACCTCCAGCAAGATAGTTTTTCAGGTGACTGATTTAACGGGAATTGACGAGAGAAAGCGGGAAAAACAATGCTACGAACATCGTGCCTTTGCAACAAAGCGCTAATGGGAGGGCATTCAGAAATGTTTTGACGTAATTTTAATTAAAAAGCCCCGCATATGCGAGGCTTTATATCTGAGGTTGATGCGCCTGGGCGCTTCAAATCAGTGGTATCGATCAGATAGCTGTTACGTTAACAGCAGCCGGACCTTTCTGGCCGTCCTGAATTTCGAACTCAACGTTCTGGCCTTCAGCCAGAGTTTTGAAGCCGTTACCCTGGATTGCAGAGAAGTGTACAAACACGTCTTTGCTGCCGTCAGCAGGAGTAATGAAACCAAAACCTTTAGACTCGTTGAACCACTTAACTTGACCTTTAATCTTTGCCATTTGCAAAATTCCTTAGAGTATTTTCTTCGCCCGCAGGCATAACATAGATAAAACTGAGACATTACTGCTTGAGGCACTAATATAAGGTTCGGCAGAGAAGCGGTATTCAACGTCAACGTGTTTACTCAGGACTTCTTTACTGAAAATGCCACACATAAACAGAACTGTACCTCGTTTAACCCAAAACGTGTTATCACATACAACGATAATAATGGCAAGCCATTTTTAAACGTGTCTCGATCGGTCGCACAAATCCAGAAGTTCATCAAACAGCGACTGCACAGTTATGCGCCAAATCGAGTAAGGATATATCCATACCGCCCTCGCCCTGCCCCAACTGGCTTGCGCCATTGCCGGGACATTTCTACCATAGCTCAATAGGTTCGGTTGTTCCAGATTCTCTGATGCGTCGTGTGCTGAATATCATTTTTTATGCTTAGTAATGCATAAATTATCACAACGGTAAAAATGGGATCCGCATTCTGATTTTGCAGAAAAATAATGAAAGAATGATGACAATGCACAAAAAAGTTAGAGAAACGTTTCGCTGATAATAAAAACGATCGCTATCACAAAAATGCAATAATCATATTATTAACGTATGGATAATTATATTTAAGCCATTTCAGGAATAAGGAATTAATTGGTCAGGGGGGTCTGGAGAAGTGACGTTGTGTGCATGATCACACGTGTATTGCACAACCGAGACAGCGGAAAATGATCTTGATATTGTTGTCGACAGGATGAAGCATCTGAGAACAATGTCAGCAGACTCTCACCCTGTCTTTCTGGTTACTACCGTTCTGCTACCAGGCGGATGATGTCGTCATCTTCATCCTGTTTTTGCACCGCAGGCTCTGCTGCCTTCTCGGGCTCGTTAGCTTCACAAAGACGACGGAGCAAAGCGTTCTGTCGTTTTTGCTGCTCCAACAATGCTTCGAGCAACTCAATCTGCTCATTAGTACGTGAACTTGCACGATTGATGAAAAACCACAGCACAAGCCCGATTACCAGAACCACCACCGATACAACTAAAGACGCAAAATTCAACACGCCAGAGTTCAAAACTTCGTTCATTTCACCACCTCAATGTAGACAGCGTAGTTTACCACTGCCGCACAAGAAGGTAATCAACTGTTGCAAAAATGCGCTTACCAGGGAATAAATTTATTGATGGCGCAAATGCCGCTGAAAAATTGTACGTCCTGATCGCACATGATGTTGAACACCTGCGCCCACATCAGTATGCCCACCAGCACGACAACAATCAGAACCACCCATCGAATTTTTTTCACTCCAACTCCACTCTCCGAATCCAGATTTTATGCTGCTAAATTATCACGCGTTACCTAAACCCAGCGTTAACTGTAGCGGCATTAAATATTTTTAGGAATGATTCACTTGTTTCATCCAGTGTACAAGCTAATCTTATAATAACGAGAAAAGATAAGAGGTTGTAATGCGTCTGATTATTCGCGCTATTGTATTGTTGGCTCTGGTTTGGATTGGTTTATTACTCAGTGGCTACGGAGTTTTGATAGGAAGCAAGGAGAACGCGGCAGGTCTCGGTCTGCAATGCCAGTATCTGACCGCACGTGGCACCAGTACCGCACAGTACGTTCACAGCAACAGCGGTATCATCGGTCTGTCTGATTGCCCCGTGTTACGCAAAAGCACAGTGGTTGTCGATAACGGTTAATATAAGAGCAATATAGCCGGTAAGTTATTTATTACATCTTCAACTTATATTGATGATGACTATTAAAAAAGCCCCGGAAAAATATCTGGGGCTTTTTAACATGTCGAAAACTAGCCAGATCAGAATGGGTAGTCGTTATAACCCATTTGTTCTGAAATTTTACGCGCTGCTGTGTGCAACATCGCGACATACTCATGTAAGCGCTCTTCGGAGAAACGCAAGGTCGGGAATGAAATACTCAGTCCCGCAATCACGACACCGAAACGGTCAAACACTGGTACGCCGATGCAACGCAGACCTTCTTCCTGCTCTTCATTATCTTCGCCGTAGCCCTGCTCACGCACTTTATCTAACAACAACAGCAGCTCATCAGTATTGGTTATTGTGCGCTCAGTGCTGCGTTTGTACTCAATACCATCGAGGATCTGCTTCACTTCCTCACGGTCACGCCAGGCCAGCAGTACTTTACCAATAGCTGTACTGTACAATGGGTTACGGCGACCTACGCGAGAATACATGCGTAAATTGTACATCGAGTCGATTTTATGAATGTAGACAATGCTGTCTTCGTCCAGAGCCCCCAGATGCACAGTCTCTTTTGTCAGACGCGAAAGTTCGCGCATCTGAATGTCAGCGCTTCTAATCAAGTCAACGTTTTGCAACGCGCGAGCGCCCAACTCAAACAATTTCAGGGTCAGCGAATATTTCTCAGACTCCCCTTCTTGTGCCACATACCCCAGCGTTTTCATGGTCTGCAAAAAGCGATAAACGGTGCTTTTCGACATCATGACGCGTTGCGACAGTTCGGTAATACCAATTTCGCGCTCTTCACCCAGCGCCTGCAGGATGCCAAAAACCTTCAGCACGGAAGATACAGAATCGGGTTGTTTATCCAGATCTGCGATAGCCATTTATCACCTCATTACGAGTGTTTTATAAAAATCAGAACCGGTTTTTATTATAATTTCACGCAATGCCCCTCGCAATCCATCTTTGCTTACTTAGTTACAAATCTGCGACATAACGCCTGAATATCAATGCTAATATCATTATTCTCATCATCATACCCGACAACATTGACTTCCTATGGAAAGAATCCAGGCCGATGGCCTGCCATTGCCCCAGCGATATGGCGCAATTTTAACCATTATTATTGGTATCTCTATGGCAGTGCTGGATGGTGCAATTGCTAACGTTGCTCTTCCGACGATTGCCGCAGATCTTCAGGCCTCCGCAGCCAGTTCAATTTGGGTCGTTAACGCCTATCAAATTGCGATTGTCGTCTCACTCCTGTCACTCTCATTTTTGGGCGATATGTTTGGCTACCGACGTATTTATAAATGTGGGTTGGTCATTTTTCTGTTCGCTTCATTATTTTGTGCCTTATCAGATTCCTTACAAATGCTAACGCTGGCGCGAGTGGCTCAAGGTTTTGGCGGGGCAGCGCTAATGAGCGTTAATACGGCGCTGATAAGACTTATTTATCCCCAACGCCAGCTTGGCCGGGGGATGGGCATTAACTCCTTTATTGTGGCGGTCTCTTCAGCAGCCGGTCCTACAATTGCCGCGGCAATACTGTCCGTTGCGTCATGGAAATGGTTATTTTTGATTAACGTGCCGTTGGGGATTATTGCGTTACTACTGGCAATGCGTTTTTTACCGGCCAATGCTGCCCGGCAGTCAACACCACGTTTTGACTTACCGAGCGCGGTGATGAATGCCCTGACCTTCGGATTGCTGATTACCGCACTCAGTGGATTTGCGCAGGGACAGTCTTTGACGCTCATTGGTATAGAACTGGCGATGATGATCGTGGTCGGTTTTTTCTTTATTCGCCGTCAACTGTCATTGCCAGTCCCTCTGCTGCCGGTCGACTTGCTGCGTATCCCACTTTTCTCATTGTCTATCGGCACGTCTATCTGTTCTTTTTGCGCTCAGATGTTAGCTATGGTGTCACTCCCCTTTTACCTGCAAACCGTGTTGGGTCGCAGTGAAGTGGAAACAGGTTTGCTATTGACTCCCTGGCCGCTAGCCACCATGGTCATGGCCCCACTTGCTGGCTATTTAATTGAACGGGTACATGCCGGACTATTGGGGGCAATGGGGCTGGCGACAATGGCTGTTGGCCTTTTCTCGCTGATGCTACTACCCGCTTCACCGTCTGATTTTAATATCATCTGGCCGATGATACTTTGTGGCGCCGGATTTGGCCTTTTCCAGTCACCAAATAACCATACTATCATCATGTCGGCCCCCCGGGATCGTAGCGGAGGCGCAAGCGGTATGTTGGGGACGGCACGTTTGCTGGGACAAAGCAGCGGTGCGGCGTTAGTCGCGTTGATGCTGAATCAGTTTGGTGACAGCGGGACGCACATGTCGTTAATGACGGCAGGTATTCTGGCCACGGTAGCCGCGATTGTGAGTGGTTTACGTATTACGCAACCTCGGGTTCAGGGGTAAAAAAAAAGCGCGTCCAGGGACGCGCTTTTCTCTCATGCTTCCGCAGGTTATTTCAGGTATTCCCCACTGCGCAACGCTTCAATACGTTTATCCAACGGAGGGTGGGTCATAAACAACTCACTCAACGATTTAGATTTACCATTGATGCAGAACGCCATCATGCTGGTTGCTTCCTGTGGCTCATAGCTGGTTTTCAGACGCTGCAGTGCAGCAATCATTTTCTCACGACCAACCAGTTTTGCTGAACCCGCATCCGCATGGAATTCACGATGACGCGAGAACCACATGGTAATAATGCTCGCCAGAATACCAAACACCAGTTCCAGCACCGTCGCTACCGCAAAATAAATTAACGGGTTGCCGTTGCTGCCCTCACCTTCTTCACGGTTTCCGCCCATAAAACCAGCGGCAATCTGCGCGAGAATACGCGAGATAAAGATTACGAAGGTGTTCACCACGCCCTGAATCAGCGTCATGGTGACCATATCGCCATTGGCAATGTGGCTTATCTCATGTGCAATAACGGCTTCAGCTTCATCCGGGCTCATGTTTTGCAGCAAGCCCGTACTGACCGCCACCAGTGACGCATCACGGCGCGCACCAGTTGCAAACGCGTTAATATCTGGCGCATGGTAGATAGCAACCTGCGGCATAGCGATACCAGCCTGACGAGCCTGTGTGGCTACAGTATTCATCAGCCAGCGTTCTCTTTCATTACGGGGCTGTTCAATCACTTCCCCGCCAACGGACTTTAACGCCATCCATTTGGACATCAGCAGCGAAATGAAGGAACCACCAAAACCAAACAGCAGTGCCATGATCAACAAGCCTTGAACGCTGCTTGACTGGATCCCTGTCAGGCTCAATACCAGCCCGAAAACGACCATCACAGCCAGGTTCGTCAGCAGGAAGAGCGCGATTCGCATCATAATTTTCTTTTAACCTCAATTTAACAAAACGCACTATGCGATTACCCATATCGTATGGGTCTTACAGCTATTTTCAAGCATGCATACGTGCTAAGTCACCAGAAAGACACAACTTTACATTTTATCGTATCAGGCTGACGACTTCATGCGCTTGTTAAAAAAAACAGGCACAATTTCTTGTGCCTGTTTGTTTTTACTGACTTGTTGCGGGCTGTTCCGCTGGCTTATCTTTTTCCAGATGCGCCAGATCGAGCGCGATTTTAACCGTTTCATCCAGGTACGGATCCGGCTCCTGGTAATCCTTCGGCAGATCGTCCAGTTTCTTCAGCGGCGGCTTGCCTTCACGTTTAAAACGATCGTTTATGCGCGCCAGACGCATCGCGTCATCTTCGTTATTCTCTTTCTCACGCTGGGCGTAATTAAGAGAAGCGATGTTGCGCTTATCCTTCATTGCATTGAAACGGGCAATATCTTTCATGATGTACTGGAACTCAGGATCGTTCGCAATACGTGCATTATGCTCTTTCAGCAATTCAGGACCGAACGGCGTCAAATTATCCGACTTCGTATAGGTCGCCGCATCGATGCTATCCCAAGGCAAAGCGTTATCTTCAAACTTCTCACCGGTTTCTGTTTCTTCATTACCTGTCGGCATGATGATATCCGGCGTAACGCCCTTACGCTGCGTACTGCCACCGTTTACACGGTAGAACTTCTGAATAGTGTACTGAACTGAACCCAACGCAGGCCATTCCGGACGTAACATCTGATCGTAGATACGGTTCAGAGAACGGTACTGCTGTACCGTGCCTTTCCCGAAGGTCGGTTCACCGACAATCAACGCACGACCGTAGTCCTGCATTGCCGCAGCAAAAATCTCCGATGCCGAGGCACTGAAGCGGTCAACCAACACCACCAGCGGACCTTTGTAGTAAACAACGCCGTCGGTATCGCTGTCTTCGCGCACCTTACCGTTATTATCACGAACCTGAACAACCGGACCAGAAGGAATAAACAGACCGGAAAGCGAAACGGCTTCAGTAAGCGCCCCACCACCATTAGTACGCAGATCGATAATCACACTGCTGACATTCTGTTTTTCCAGCTTCTGCAGCTGAACTTTGACATCGTCCGTCAGACCAACATAGAAGCCTGGAATATCCAGTACGCCGACTTTTTCTTTGCCAACGGTTTTCACGGACATTTTAACAGCACGATCTTCCAGACGAATGCGTTCACGCGTCAGCGTTACAGTACGCGTCTTAGTGCCTTTACCGGCAGGCAGGATCTCAAGACGAACCTTGCTGCCTTTTGGTCCTTTGATCAGCGCTACAACGTCATCAAGACGCCAGCCAATGACATCAACCATGCCTTTACCCGACTGACCTACGCCGACAATGCGATCGCCTACGCTAATCGCCTTGCTCTTGGCCGCCGGGCCACCCGCAACCATAGAATTAATGACGGTATAGTCATCATCCATTTGCAGAACGGCACCAATACCTTCCAGAGACAAACTCATTTCGGTATTGAACTGTTCAGTGTTACGCGGGGACAAGTAGTTAGTATGCGGATCGATTTCGCGCGCAAAAGCGGTCATAGCCAGTGAGAACACGTCTTCACTGTTAGTCTGCGCCAGGCGGCGGATCGCAAATTTGTAACGACGCGTCAGCGTTTCACGAATTTCTGCATCGGTCTTGCCGGTCAGTTTCAGGCTAAGTTCATCGAATTTAACTTTGCCGTCCCACAGAACATTAAGCTCTGCTTCGCTTTTCGGCCACGGCGCTTTGCTGCGATCAAGATTAAAGGTGTCGTTACCGGTGAAATCCATTGGACGCGCCAGCACGCTTAATGCGTACTGATAGCGTTCAAATCGACGTTTTTGCGCCAGATTATAGAGGTCGTAAAACACATCCAGCTTGCCCGTACGCAGTTCATCAGCCAGGACGGCTTTCTTTTTGGCAAACTGCTCTATATCACTCGCCAACAGCACGTTATGGCTGTAGTCGAGCAAATTCAGATAGCGGTCAAAAATTTTTGCCGAAAACGCCTGATCCAGATCGAACTGGCGATAATGTGAACGCGTAAAGCGCGATGTTACACGTTCACTCACTGTCGCATGCTGCGTTTCTTCCTTTAAAACGGGGATTTGATCGGCACGCGTGATGTCTTCCACAGCGAATGCCTGGCCTGCTAATGCAAGCAGACCAGCTAACGCGGTAAGCCTAAAAAAAGTGTTCATGCCAGGCCAGGCCTCCGTTTCAGAACACCAGGTGTTCTGCGCGTACAATCAAAGACATACCCGAATTCAGCTGTACACGGACGCCATCTTTGGTGATTTCTAATACGGTGGCATCCATCGCATTATTTCCTGCTTTCACCTTCAAAGACTGCCCTACCTTCAGCACTGAAATATCAGAGACTGGGGTATGCTGTTCTTCACGAGGAGCACGCGGTGCCTGAGCAGCCGGTTTTTCAGCGCGAGGATTACGCGGAGCGGCATCTTTACGACGCGGAGCAGGACGCGGCTTACGCTCACGACGCGGTGCGTCCTCTTTTTCACCCGCAGCAGCGGCCGCTTCGCGTTTTTTCGCCTGTTGCTCTGCACGCTGCGCCTGAACGCGAGCTTTTGCTTCTTCAAGCTGTTTACGCGCATGCTCAACGTGCTGCTCATCCAGCTCACCACATGGGTTGCCGTCGAGATCAACACGCGTTGCGCCCAGCTTAACGCCATACAGATAGCGCCAGCTTGAAGTATATAGACGTAAGGCAGAACGAAGCTGAGTCTTGCTGAGATTCATTTCACCCTCAACACGCTCTACCAGATCCTGAAAAATGCCAATTTTCAGCGGGCGCGCTTCGCCTTCCGCACTAAAACACTGCGGGAAGCGTTCGGCCAGAAACGCGATGACTTCTTTACTACTATTCAACTTAGGTTGATTTTCCATGAAATTTCCTGATTACAACGGACGTAGCCAACAAGCGCAGGCATGAACAGGCGTCATTATAATGACGCCATCAGTAATTGCTACGTTATCCGTTGATTATCCTGCGACGGGAGCAAAGAATTTTTTGTAATCCGTCGTTGCAAGCACGGTTTCAAGCTGTGCCACGAGCGTACGCAGCCCCTGTTCATCTTCTTCAGTAAAGCGACCAAAAGCCGTGCTATCAATATCCAGCACGCCTATTATCTGATTTTCGACCGTTATCGGCAGTACAATTTCAGCGTTGCTGGCCGCATCGCAAGCGATATGCCCATCAAAAGCATGAACGTCTTCAATGCGCTGAACCTGGTTCTGCGCCACTGCGGTGCCGCATACCCCCCGACCAACCGGAATACGTACGCAGGCGATCTTGCCCTGGAAAGGGCCAAGCACCAGCGTGTCGTTTTCGAGCAGGTAAAAACCAGCCCAGTTCACTTCTGCAAGACGGTCGTACAACAAAGCGCTGGTATTCGCCAGCGTTGCCAGAAAACTGGTTTCACCTGCCATTAATGCGCGAAAATCACGGTTCAGATCCGTGTATAGCTCTATTTTGTTCATTATGTAATCACTTAGTTGTCTTACTCAAAACTGCAGCCTACTAAAATAAACATTAAATGCGTTAATGCTCAAGATCATTCCCGTCATGAGTTAAGATAACATTACTCTAACACTTTGATCTGCGATACATGGCCTTAAATACTCCGCGCACCAAGCCATCGAAAAAAATAGCGATCAGGTCCATCGGTGAGGCGCTACCCCGCGCACATTATCAGCGGTGCCCTGAATGTGACACGCTATTTAGCTTGCCGAAAATGCGTTCGCACCAAAGTGCATACTGCCCTCGCTGTCAGGCAAAAATCCGTGACGGACGCGACTGGTCATTGACGCGACTGGCGGCGATGGCCGTTACAATGTTGCTACTGATGCCCTTTGCCTGGGGAGAACCACTGTTACACATCTATTTATTGGGCATCCGTATTGACGCTAATGTGGTACAGGGTATCTGGCAAATGACCCGGCAAGGCGATCCGCTAACCGCATCCATCGTGCTATTTTGCGTAGCCGGCGCGCCGATAATACTCGTCTCCTCAATCGCATATCTGTGGTTTGGTAATATTCTCGGTATGAACCTGCGCCCGGTATTGCTGATGTTGGAAAGACTTAAAGAATGGGTCATGCTGGATATCTATCTGGTGGGTATTGGCGTCGCTTCAATCAAAGTGCAAGATTATGCTTTTCTGCAACCCGGCGTGGGGCTTTTTGCATTTATCGCGTTGGTGATCCTCAGTATTCTGACGCTATCGCACCTCAATGTTGAGCAACTGTGGGAACGTTTTTATCCGCAAAGACCAGCCCGTCGCCCTGATGAAAAGCTTCGCGTCTGCCTTGGCTGTCACTTTACAGGCTATCCCGATGCTCGCGGACGTTGCCCCCGTTGCCATATTCCGCTGCGCTGGCGCAGGAATCAGAGCATCCAAAAGTGCTGGGCTGCACTGTTAGCCTCGATTGTCTTTCTCCTGCCTGCTAATCTGCTGCCTATATCGGTCATATACGTTAACGGATCCCGGCAGGAAGACACTATTCTCTCGGGGATCATGTCTCTGGCCAACAGTAATGTCGGCGTCGCGGCAATCGTCTTTATCGCCAGTATCCTGGTGCCTTTCACCAAAGTGATTGTGATGTTTACTTTGTTGTTCAGCATCCACTTTAAATGTGAACAAGGATTACGCACGCGCATCTTATTACTGCGCATGGTGACCTGGATTGGCCGCTGGTCAATGCTGGATCTCTTTGTTATCGCCTTAACTATGTCGCTGATTAACCGCGATCAGATACTTGCTTTTACTATGGGACCGGCTGCGTTTTATTTCGGCGCAGCGGTAATATTGACTATTCTTGCTGTGGAATGGCTGGACAGCCGCTTACTTTGGGATGCACATGAGTCAGGAAACGCCCGCTTCGCAGACTGAAGCACAGATTAAAACAAAACGCCGCATTTCTCCGTTCTGGCTGCTGCCGATCATTGCATTGATGATCGCTGGATGGCTTATCTGGGGAAGCTATGAAGATCGCGGCAACACCGTAACCATCGACTTTATGTCTGCGGATGGCATTGTACCAGGCCGTACTCCCGTTCGTTACCAGGGTGTCGAAGTTGGTACAGTGCAGGATATCAGTCTCAGCAAAGATCTGCGTAAGATTGAGGTTCGGGTTAGCATCAAATCCAGCATGAAAGATGCTCTGCGTAAAGACACACAATTCTGGCTGGTGACGCCGAAAGCATCGCTGGCAGGCGTCTCTGGCCTTGATGCACTGGTTGGCGGTAACTATATCGGAATGATGCCCGGAACCGGTGAAGCAGAGGATCATTTTGTCGCGCTTGATACGCAACCAAAGTACCGCCTGAACAACGGCGATTTGATGCTTCATCTGCATGCGCCCGACCTCGGCTCCCTCAACAGTGGTTCATTGGTTTACTTCCGCAAGATACCGGTAGGCCGGGTGTATGACTACACCATAAATCCCAACAATCAGGGCGTGACTATCGACGTACTGATTGAGCGCCGATTTACCAATCTGGTGAAAAAAGGCAGCCGTTTCTGGAATGTTTCCGGTGTAAATGCGGATGTCAGCCTCAGCGGCGCGAAGGTCAAACTGGAAAGCCTCGCTGCACTGGTTAATGGCGCGATCGCCTTTGATTCACCGGAGGATTCGCAACCCGCCGTCGCAGACGATACGTTCGGTTTGTACCAGGACCTGGCACACAGCCAACGCGGCGTGATAGTGAAACTCGAACTCCCCAGTGGCGATGGTCTAAAAGCAGGCTCAACAGCACTGATGTACCAGGGGTTGGAGGTGGGCGAACTCACTAAACTGGATTTGAATCCAGGGGGTAAAGTCACCGGTGAGATGACGGTCGACCCCAGCGTCGTCACGCTGCTGCGGGAGAACACGCGTATCGAATTACACAGCCCCAAATTGTCGTTGAGCGATGTGAATCTCAGTTCACTGCTCACGGGTAAAACCTTCGAACTGGTGCCCGGTGAGGGCGAGCCTCGAAGCCAGTTTGTGGTTGTTCCCGGCGAGAAATCCTTGCTTCATGACCCGGGCGTGATGACGTTCACCCTGACGGCACCGGAAAGCTATGGCATTGATGCCGGGCAACCGTTGATCCTGCACGGTGTACAAGTCGGACAAGTTATTGAACGAACCCTATCCAGCAAAGGCGTCTCTTTTACCGTCGCCATCGAACCGCAACATCGCGACCTGGTGCTGGGTGACAGTAAATTTGTGGTCAATAGCCGGGTGGATGTCAAAGTAGGTATTGATGGCGTGGAGTTCCTCGGCGCCAGTGCCAGCGAATGGATTAGCGGAGGCATTCGCATTTTACCGGGTACGAAAGGTGAAATGAAAAGCAGCTATCCGCTGTATGCCAATCTGGAAAAAGCCATCGAAAACAGCCTGAGCGATCTACCGACCACCACGCTCAGCCTGCGTGCCGAAACGCTGCCGGATGTGCAAGCTGGCTCAGTGGTGTTATACCGTAAATTTGAGGTGGGCGAAGTTATTAGTGTACGTCCTCGTGCCGAGGCGTTTGACATCGATCTGCATATCAAACCTGAATATCGCAATCTGTTGACCAGCAACAGCGTGTTCTGGGCTGAAGGTGGCGCAAAAGTTCAACTCAACGGCAGCGGTTTGACCGTTCAGGCATCCCCTCTGTCGCGCGCGCTCAAGGGTGCGATTAGCTTCGATAACCTGAGCGGAGCCAGCGCCAGTCAGCGCAAAGGCGACAAACGTATCCTGTATGCCTCTGAAACCGCTGCGCGTGCTGTGGGGGGGCAAATTACCTTGCACGCATTTGATGCCGGTAAGCTCGCCGCGGGCATGCCGATTCGCTACCTGGGTATCGATATCGGTCAGATCCAGACTCTTGAACTGATCACTGCTCGTAACGAAGTTCAGGCGAAAGCGGTACTATACCCGGAGTATGTCCAGACTTTTGCACGTGCCGGCACCCGCTTCTCGGTCATTACTCCACAAATCTCCGCCGCAGGCGTGGAGCACCTGGATACAATCCTGCAACCTTACATTAATGTTGAACCAGGACGAGGCAATCCACGCCGCGATTTCGAACTACAAGAAGCCACTATTACTGATTCGCGTTACCTTGATGGCCTGAGCATCGTGGTGGAAGCATCAGAAGCTGGATCGCTGAATATCGGTACACCAGTCCTGTTCAGAGGGATTGAAGTGGGAACCGTCACCGGACTGACGCTGGGTTCACTTTCTGACCGCGTAATGATCGCCATGCGTATCAGCAAGCGCTATCAGCATCTGGTGCGTAATAATTCCGTGTTCTGGCTGGCCTCCGGTTACAACCTCGACTTCGGCCTGACTGGCGGCGTCGTGAAAACCGGTACCTTCAACCAATTCATTCGCGGCGGTATCGCCTTCGCTACCCCACCGGGTACTCCACTGGCTCCAAAAGCACAGGAGGGTAAACACTTCCTGTTGCTGGAGAGCGAACCGAAAGAATGGCGCGAATGGGGTACCGCCCTGCCGCGCTAATGTCCCCTGCTCCGGCGTACGCGCGCCGGAGCGTTTATACCCTTCATACTTCAAGTTGCAGGTGAGTTGGTTTCACTCGCTTACCGCGTTACTGGCCTGTGGCTTCGACCCTTAGCGGCCAGCGCAAGCGTTGTTGTCCTGCAACTCGAAATATTCAGGGTATATGCTAAACTGCGCACCTGTTTTTTTGCCGGTGCGACCAAGTGGCTTATTTTCCAGACGCCTTTCTGACTCAAATGCGTGAAGCAATGCCTTCCACGCTCTCTTTCGATGACTTTCTTGCCGCCTGCCAGCGTCCGTTACGCCGCAGCATTCGCGTGAATACACTAAAAATCTCCGTTGCCGATTTTCTCGACCTAACTGCACCTTACGGCTGGTCGCTCACGCCAGTTCCCTGGTGTGAGGAAGGTTTCTGGATCGAACGTGGTGATGAAGAGTCAGTGCCGCTGGGCAGCACCGCTGAGCATTTAAGCGGTCTTTTTTATATTCAGGAAGCCAGCTCAATGCTGCCGGTTGCCGCGCTGTTTGCCGAAGGTAATATGCCGGATCGTGTGATGGATGTCGCAGCAGCTCCTGGCTCTAAAACTACACAAATAGCGGCAAAAATGAATAACAAGGGCGCAATCCTGGCGAATGAGTTTTCCGCCAGTCGCGTTAAAGTGCTGCATGCCAATATCAGCCGCTGCGGGATCAGTAACGTCGCCTTAACCCACTTTGACGGGCGCGTGTTTGGCGCTGCTCTTCCGGAAACTTTTGATGCGATTTTACTGGATGCTCCGTGTTCAGGCGAAGGCGTGGTGCGTAAAGATCCCGATGCGCTGAAAAACTGGTCCGTTGAAAGTAATCTTGAGATTGCCGCCACGCAGCGCGAACTGCTCGACAGCGCATTTCACGCCTTACGTCCCGGTGGCACGCTGGTTTATTCAACGTGCACTTTAAACCGTGACGAAAACGAATCCATCATGCAGTGGCTGATAGAAACTTATCCAGATGCCGTCGAGTTTCTTCCATTGGGTGACTTATTTCCTGGAGCCGAACGTGCCCTCACGCCGGAGGGATTTCTACATGTATTCCCGCAAATTTACGACTGTGAAGGGTTCTTTGTCGCGCGTTTGCGCAAAACCGCCGCGATTCACGCCCTGCCAGCCCCAAAATACAAGGTTGGAAACTTTCCATTCAGTCCGCTGAAAGGACGTGAAACTGCGCAAATCACCGCCGCGGCGAATGCCTGTGCAATACAATGGGATAATAATCTGCGTCTCTGGCAACGTGATAAAGAGGTCTGGCTATTCCCCGTAGAAATTGAAGCGCTGATTGGTAAGGTCCGTTTTTCCCGTCTCGGGATCAAGCTGGCTGAAACCCATAATAAAGGATACCGCTGGCAGCATGAGGCAGTGATCGCCCTTGCTAATCCGAATCACAATAATGCGTTCGAACTGACCCTTGAGGAAGCGGAAGAGTGGTATCGCGGCAGAGATGTCTATCCGCAAACCTCACCGGCCACCGACGACGTGCTGGTCACATTCCAGCAGCAGCCAATTGGTCTGGCGAAGCGTATTGGTTCGCGATTAAAGAACAGTTATCCGCGCGATCTTGTCCGGGATGGCAAACTCTTTACCGGATAACGCACGTTTTTACTGGCGCTTTTGCTGACGTTGACTACGCTGAAAAATGGACGACCTAACTGGTCGTACCACAACCAGCAAATCAACGGAGAGCACGATGATGAAAACCAGTGTGCGCATTGGCGCTTTTGAAATCGACGACGCCGAGTTACATGGCGAATCGCCGGGAGACCGAACGTTAACCATTCCGTGCAAATCCGATCCGGATTTATGCATGCAACTGGATGCCTGGGACGCCGATACCAGCATCCCGGCACTCCTTAATGGGGAACATTCTGTTCTATTCCGTCAGCACTACGATCGTAAGTCAGATGCCTGGATCATGCGTTTTGCCTGATTCAAAAAGAACCCGTCGCCAGGCGGGTTATTTCTTTTCTTAATTTCCCCCTCGCTTCAACCTCTTCTACACTATCGGTACGGCAGTACAATTTGAGGATGTAATGTTCACGCTGGTTCTTTTTGTTTGCTACCTGGATGGCGGTTGTGAAGATATCGTGGTCGATGTCTACAATACGGAACAGCAGTGCCTTATTTCGATGGACGATCAGCGTATTCGCAACGGAGGATGTCTACCTGCGGATGGCTATATCGACAGTTTCTGGCGCCCGGCGCAGGAATACAGCGATTTTTGATTATTGTAACTGCACCAGCGTAAGCTCACCGCCAAACACCGCGCCGGTATCAATATAGTGCAGGTTATCGATATCCAGCCGATGGCGTAGCGGCGTATGGCCAAACCAAAAATTATCCGCCCCACGTATCCCCCCGCGTTTGCTCATCAACCTTTCGCGACCCCAAATAACACCTTGTAAATCAACATCTTTCTGCCACTGATAATTCTCATCAGGGTAATCAGCATGGGCAATAACATGTATACCGGTCTGACAGTGAAGTTCCAGAATCCAGGGTAATTGTTGACAGAATTCAAGTGCGATTCGCGCGCTCGGTTGTGGCGCACGGGTAAACCAGGATCCCCCATTCAGCAACCACAGCAGCTGCTCGCCCGTCGCCAGCGCATCCAGTGCCATCTGCTCGTGATTGCCTCTGACCGCCACAACCCAGGTTTTACGCAGTAATTTCAGGCAGCGGAGGCTGTCTGGCCCACGGTCAATAACATCCCCGACAGACACCAACAGATCCTGCCACGGGTCAAAACGGCACTGGCGCAATTTATCCACCAGCATGGAGAAACAGCCGTGGATATCCCCGACGACCCAGACATGACGCCAGCGTGTACCTTCCACTCTCTGGTAGATATTACCAGGCAGCCCCATTTGACCTCCTGCACAGAAAATTATCTACACATTCAGGAAAACCATGCGCGATACTCACATGAGCCTTCCCTTTCAACGCCTTCATGCAGTTAGCCTGTACGAATTTGTTCAGAAAATCTCTGACAATGTCCAGATTATCTGGCTCTAAATGTCCGCCACCATCCGGGTATTTGGATTATCTTCTCCAGCCAGGGAAAATCGTATTTATTCCCCAGAATAATCGACGTAGTTAGAGTATAGTAAAAGAAATCTGAACAAATTAACGAGACGGTTATTATTTTGTTTAAAAACCTCCACATCATTAATTAATGAGAGATTAAAAAACATATTTACAATCAACTTACACTATACGTTCGAGAAGTTACTTTTTTACTCCCCAGCTCCGTTTCGCAATGACCGAGATATATACGCAATGTCATCATCATGATGATAACATTCATCGAGCAGGAGTCTGCAGGTTGAATGGGCTTACAAACGGGAACTGGTCTGATCAGATTGAATAGACTAAGCTAATCATGCACACTACGCGCCCTCACAACTAACAAGAGGTTACTTTCCTGATGGATCAGGTTGCCATTCTCCAACAGATGTTCGAGCAAGTGAGAAAGGAGTTAAATTTTTCCTGGTTTTATTCTGAATTGAAACGACACAACATTGCGCATTATATCTACTATCTGGCTACAGATAACATCAGGATCGTCACGCATAATGACGACGTTTTGTTAATAAGAGGATACAGAAGCTTATTAAAAATCAGTACGATTAAGAACGTCGAACTTATAAAAGAAGCGGCACGGATTCATATCTCCGGGAAGTCAACATTTCGGGAGTACTGCATCACACTTGCCAGTGCTGGTGTTTTTCGCTGGGTAACCGATGTCAATGATAATAAACGTTGTTATTATTCTTTTGATAATTCACTTTTATATATTGAAGATATCGAGAACAATAAACCCCTCATATAATGCTTTGGGCCCTTGGTCTGGGGCCCTTAATGTAAACGGCAGAATGTAAAAAATCGCAGGTGCATTTTGCATCTGCGACTGTGAAAATACATCCTGATAGTCAGTTCTCTCAATACGCAGACGTCACCGAAGTTGTTCAGGCTTCGGCAACCTGCTAAGCGTATCAAGTGAGAGGAGGAATTACCCCACACCCGGTTCATGCGGTGATCTTAGAGCCTATCCCATTGGGCTATTTTATTTAATGTACTGCGCTTCGCGATAACAAATTAATAATGAGAACACCTGCACAAATTAGTGCCATTCCGATAATAGCGGGCAAATCCAGTCGTTGCCCATGTATAACCCAGGCAAGAAGACTGATCAGCACAATACCCACACCAGACCAGATAGCATATGCAATTCCTGTAGGTATATGCGCCAGCGTCTGGGAAAGCAGCCAGAATGAAGCACAGTAACACACAATCGTACCAACAGAAGGCCATAGCCGAGTGAACCCATCGGTAAACTTCATTAACGTTGTCCCGGTCACTTCAGCCAGAATAGCCGCACCAAGATAGATATAAGTATTCATAACCATTCATTTTTTAAACAAGACAAAGAAAGATTCTACTATATCTTCACCTTACATGATCTTTTCTTGCTGCAGCTTCTTTCTGTATACATATGTTGCGGTTTCGAAAGAACATGGAAATTCGGCTGTTTTCGAGATCCTGTGTGCTAAAACCGGGAGAGAGCTTCACGGTTAGCATGGTATTAAAAATTATGCTTCATACCTGCCATAGCACAGCTGTCCCTGTACCCCTTATTCCTCATCCGAGCTCTATGTGCTGATCTAATTTTCTGCGCAAATGAATTGTGATTGTTAAAAAACGTGTGGTATAACGAATGAACAGCAAAGATCAGAATTCGGACAGATTTCGGGCATAGAACCTTAAGTGTTTGAAATCAAAGTCTGATAAAAAGAGACCGAATAAAGCTTCACGAACAACAAGCCAGGAGTTGGAAGTGACGGTCGGAACAATTCAGTCAGATAAATTTCAGCTTGGATATAAGGTCATTGGCTCAGGGGCTGCGGCAATCATTGTTGGTAGCAACCTGTATTATTCCCGCACTTTCTCGACTGACCTGGCAAAGCGTTTTTGCCTATACTTTATCGATCATCGAGCCTATGCTCCGGCGAGCAAACCCGTTCAAGAGGATGATTTCTCCTTAGATAAGGTCGTTAGTGATATTGAATTGTCTCGTGTTGCCCTTGGCGTTGATAGAATGACGATCATCGGGCACTCTGGAAACGGATTCATGGCACTGGAATACGCACGTCTGTATCCTAGCCGGGTATCACATGTAATACTCATTAGCACTCCACCCAATTTGAGCGCCGATCTCAATGATAAATCGGAACAAAGATTCAAGACAGAAGCGTCTAAGCTCCGTCAGGAAATATACGATAAAGAAATATCCCTGCTTTCATCGGATGCAAAAAAGCACCCGCAGGAGCAATTCAAATATCTTCTCCTCCGAACCGGTCCCCGGTCTTGGTTAGACCCATTTTTTGACGCGGCTCCACTCTGGCGTGATGTTATCACGCACGATGTCGGATTTGACTTGCTCTGGGGAAAGGTATTTCCCGACTTCGATATGAAATGTGTTGCAGCAGCGATCAGCGCGCCCGTTTTCTTGGCCCTTGGTCGTCACGACTATATCAATCCACCTATCGAATCGTGGAAAGAGTATCAAGGCTATTTCAGAGACATTGAGATCGAAATTTTTGAGAAAAGCGGCCACACGCCGCAACTTGAAGAACCGGAGAGGTTCAACGAGGCCCTGATAAGATTCATTCAACGCCATCAATAGGGATTGTCGCGGAAATACTGATTATCTGACTGGATCGCCGCAATCTGATTTCGTTCAACAATTGCTATCGCAAAACCGTCCTTGCGGCGACGTCTCCATTCATCAGAGCGGGCGCTTTTTTCCGGCATGCCGCCTTTGTAAATCAGTAAACATCGACTCTCTGGCAGATAATTTCCGCGTACGTATCGATACTGTGCAGGATGTTGGCAGCGCCAAAGCACTCCGAACTGATATCGAAAGCGCGAAGGTTACGCTGGGTTCAGCCTTGTTCACCGAATTGAAGAACAAAGCAGTTAAGCGCTATTACCTGGTGGATGCACATAACAAGGTAGAAGCCGCGATCAACTCCCTGCCTACTCCGGACGAACCGGATGCAGCAGAACGGTTTGGGGAAGTTGAGCGAGTTCTTGTAACGGCGAAAAGTCACAGGGTGGCGAACTGCACGATCAGTTCAGCATCCTCCTGGCAGATATGAAATCGGTAATATGTGGGCTAACTGAGCTGGAATGGGTCGCCCTCCCCTTGAGGAGATGTAATGCGACTGATTAACCGAGGCAATCAGCAATCCCTGTTAGCGCGTCAGGCATGCGACATCAAGCTGGCCATTCATCACGCTCCGGAACTTCACGGTAAAGAATATAAGGTTCAGCCTGATGCCATCTGTGTGGATCCGAGCAAAACGAATCTTCGTCCCAAAAAATCGACAGGAAAGACGCTATTTCTCAGGCCATCGTGGTCAATAACTACATTGAAAGGAATCCGGCAGAGCCGACAAGAACGCCGACGCCCAAAGTGAAGCGTGAGCGTCTTTTGCTTGAGCAGTCCGAGATAATAAGGGATGCCGCAACCGCCCATTCCGAATGGGCTGCAAATGCATGTGGTCTGGCACTTGTCACCGGGCAAAGAAGAGAGGACGTATCGTTGTTCAGATTCAGCGATATCAGGGATTCTACAGAGTTAAAGTTTGGCCCCAACCCTCCTCCTTTCCATGAGATCAGGAGCTTGGCGAGCAGACTGTGTGAAAGGGAGCGTGGAGAGGATTTCGCACAGAGACTGCTGGGGCATAAAAATTTAACAATGACCAAAAAATACCTGGACGCACGCGGTGCAGAATATGTTATGGTTTAGACAGGATATGGAAATTTCGAGTAATTTTCGTGGGGTTTCGTGAAAGCACCGAGAAAACCCAACGAAAATAAGCTCATAAAAAGAGACCGAATACGATTCCTGTATTCGGTCCAGGGAAATGGCTCTTGGGAGAGAGCCGTGCGCTAAAAGTTGGCATTAATGCAGGCTAAGTTACCCTGCCATTTAAGAATAGATGACAGCGCCAGGTTTTCCAGTCCGTGACTAAAGTGGCCTGAAAAAAAGGACGATTGTCACCCGCAACAACGCAAAAACCGCAAGTTCTCCTGAGAGATCCTTGCGGTTTTTTATTGGAAATCAGAGAGGTATATCTGACAACTAACAGAGCTTTTCTGCACGTTCGATAAACGGCGCAAGGCTCATTTTTTCGCCTGGTTTCGCCGGATCATCAATCTGAATAATGTCGATCGGTTTTGCCGTCGTTTTACCGTTTTCAACCTGCTCTCTGGCAATATCATTCAGTGGGTATTGCACTAACGTGCTGGGATTAATGACATACAGTGCGTTGCCAGGCCGACAGGTCAACATCACCTCTTCACGATTAAACGCCCACTTATCTTTACCAACCTCAAAACGGCTGACGGTAATGACCTGTGGTGCAGCCAGTGCAGCTCCTGAACTTGTCAGGAGTAATAAAGAGATAACTATTTTTTTCATACGTTTGCCAGTCCATCAGAAAGGTTCAAGAGTTGCAAACAGGCTGACAATCGCCAGCACGACAGCCCCTATTCCCCATTCAAGCTTCGTCATCCAGATAAAGTAGAGAGTCATACAGCGGTTATCTTGCTGCATGCGTGGTACGAGAACATACCGATTCACGAGTGCAATCGCCACCATTAGCGCGACCAGGGCACATTTTAACAAAAGCAATTGCCCATACGCTGCGTGCCAGGGGACTGACAAACCGACAATAAACAACACATTCGCCATGCCGGTAAGCAATACGCCGATAACAAAAAGATGCCCGTAGCGGGAAAATCGCATCATAGTGCTAATAGCCTGCTGTCGCCAACGGCCCTTAGCCATCCTCATACAGTAAATAACTGGCAGCAGGCCGCCAAACCAGGCTGCAGCGCATATCAGATGTAACGCATGATTAAGCTGCTGTATAGCCCGCACGACGCCGTCATGTAGGGTTGCATGTCCGACACCAGCCAATAGGATAAACTGGGCAATTGTCATAATCAGCAACAACCGTGACATGCTGTGCGGCACAATGATAGTTACCACCAGCGTGACCAGCGCGAGAATAATCTGCCATAACCACACGCCACCAAACTGCGTTTGCAGAACCGCTCCCCATATTTCTACAGAGATAACATCCTGCCAGCCCGATCCCATTAATCCACCCTGGATCGCCAACATCAGCGTTGCGCTAATAAAACTCCATGTCGCGGCATGCCGTTGCAAACGCAAAAAGCGGCGCATCATCAAGCGACGGACTGAGACAGGAGCCAGCCATGCACCGTAAAGCGCACAGCCAAATACCAGCATTAAAGTGGTGAAATGGATAAAACGCAGAACGACCCAGGTAAGTGCCAGCATGGTTTATTTCACGCTAAAGGTATATTGCCCTTTCGTCTTGTGACCATCCACTGATACAACATGCCAGTCAACCGTATATTTCCCGGTATCCAGTGACTGAGCGAGCGGAATGATCAGTTGCGTCTTATCTTGTTCATTGCGCGTCGGCTTGCCGGTTTTGATCTGTGTCTGTTTTGGGCCTGTAAGCGTTGCGCCACTGAACGCAGGCTCAACGCCTTCAGAAAAATTAAGAGTCAACGCCTGGGGAGAGGCTATGATCTGCGCATCCGCCTCAGGACTTTGCGTTGTCAAATGCGCATGAGCCAGCGCTGCGGGGGTTGCCAGAGCGGAAGTCAGTGCGATGAGGGCATAGCGAAGTAAAGATGCAGTAGAAAGCATATCAACTATTCCTTTTTGTTATGTCTAATTTGTAGAGAATAACCTTCTACAATGATCGAGTCGAGAATCATCATTTCTGGCTTGCCATTAATGCACTCTCTTAGTAACTTTTGCGCGCCAATGAATAGAGATAAGGAGAAGCCCATGAACATCAACCTGGCTAAACTTGAACAAGATGAGATGGATAAGGTCAATGTTGATCTGGCCGCGGCAGGTGTCGCATTCAAAGAGCGCTATAACATGCCTGTCGTTGCAGAAGTCGTCGAGCGCGAGCAACCTGAACATCTACGCGACTGGTTTCGCGAGCGGCTGATCGCACACCGTTTGGCATCGGTTTCCCTCTCACGTTTACCTTACGAGCCGAAAGTTAAATAAACCTTATATTACGTTACAATTCCTTACATGGTGGCTGCTAAAGTATAAGCACATTCTTAATCTATAATTTAAGGATGATTGTAGACACTATGAAAAGGAAGTCATTATGTCACACTGGAAAATTGCCGCAGCACAGTACGAACCTCTACAGACAACGCTAACAGAACATGTCGCGCATCACCTGCAATTCATCAGAGCAGCTGCCAAATGTCAGTGTGAATTGCTGGTTTTCCCCTCCCTTTCGCTGTTGGGATGCGTCGATGGGGATGATTTTCTTCCGGCACCTCCTGATGAGGCTCTCCTGCAACCCCTGGCCCATGCCGCTGCGAGTTATCGCATGACCATTATTGCGGGGTTACCGGTTGAACATAACAACCAGTTTGTGAAGGGTATTGCCCTTTTTTCACCCGGGCTGGCGTCACCGTTAACATTTCATCAGAGCCATGGAGCCTGTATTGCCAGACAGCGAAACACCATAAGCGTTGTCGATACTCAGCCGGAGGGCATTGATATTGACCCTGAGTTTTCGCTGTTCACCACCAGTCAGTGTATCAGCGAACCTGAGCTTCTCTCCTCCACCTCGCGACTGCAAAGTTTTTCGCATAAATTCGCCATTGCAGTGCTGATGGCCAATGCGCGCGGCAGCAGCGCTTTATGGGATGAGCGCGGTCGTTTGATTGTGCGCGCCGACCGCGGTTCACTGCTCTTAACCGGTCAACGCACCTCTCAGGGTTGGCAAGGTGATATCATTCCATTACGCTAGTCGTTTTGGTCAGGAGCTTGGCATGTTGCGCATAATAGATACAGAAACCTGTGGCCTGCAGGGAGGCATTGTTGAGATTGCTTCTGTCGATGTAGTAGACGGACAGATTGTCAATCCAATGAGCCACCTGGTGCGCCCTGACCGTCCCATTAGTCCTCAGGCGATGGCAATTCACCGTATTACCGAATCCATGGTGGCGGATAAACCCTGGATTGAAGACGTCATCCCGCATTATTACGGCAGCGAGTGGTACGTAGCGCACAATGCGAGTTTTGACCGTCGTGTATTGCCAGACATGCCCGGAGAGTGGATTTGCACCATGAAGCTTTCCCGCCGTCTGTGGCCGGGAATTAAATACAGCAATATGGCACTCTATAAATCCCGCAAACTGAATGTACAGACGCCTTCCGGTCTGCATCATCACCGTGCCCTTTACGATTGCTACATCACTGCTGCATTGCTGATCGACATCATAAACACGTCGGGTTGGTCAGCAGAGCAAATGGCCGACATCACCGGTCGCCCGGCACTGTTGACCACATTTACCTTTGGCAAATACCGCGGCAAAGCGGTATCAGAAGTGGCTGAACGCGATCCGGGCTATTTGCGCTGGCTGTTTAATAACCTTGACAGTATGAGCCCGGAACTACGACTAACGCTTAAGCACTATCTCGATAACGCCTGAGTTGTTGCCTGCCCGGGTAGTGTCCCTTGCGCCAGTCCTATCAAAAAAGCGAACTCAAGGGCCACGCCTTCATACGATTTAAAGCGACCAGATTTGCCCCCGTGCCCGGAGTCCATATCCGTACACAGTAGCAGCAGGTGGTCATCCGTTTTCAGCTCCCGCAGTTTCGCTACCCACTTTGCCGGCTCCCAGTATTGCACCTGAGAATCATGTAGCCCGGTGGTGACCAACAGATGTGGATAGGCTTGCGCGGTGACATTATCGTACGGGCTGTAGCTTTTCATGTAAGCATAGTACTCCGCGTCCTGCGGATTACCCCACTCTTCAAATTCCCCGGTGGTCAGTGGAATTGACTCATCCAGCATCGTGGTCACGACATCGACGAACGGTACCTGTGCAATAACACCATGAAACAGCTGCGGGCGTTCGTTAATTGCAACCCCCATTAGCATCCCACCAGCGCTTCCCCCCATGCCATAACACAGTGAAGGTGCACCGTAACCCAGTTTTAATAGTGCCTCGCAAACATCGAGATAATCATTAAAGGTATTTTTCTTTTGCAGAAACTTACCATCTTCGTACCACTGCTGTCCCAGTTCACCGCCGCCCCGCACATGCGCGATGGCATAAACAAACCCCCGATCCAGCAGACTCAGGCGACTGCTGCTGAAATCTGCGTCCATGCTAGCGCCATAAGAGCCATAACCATAAACCAGTAAGGGATTTTTCCCTTTGCGAAAATGCTTTTGATGGTAAACCAGCGAGACAGGAACCTCCGTACCATCGCGCGCGGTGATCCACACATGCTCACTGCGGTAATCGGCCGCGTCGAATCCGGGGACATCCGTCTGTTTGAGTACACGTCGCTCTCCGGTGTCCATATCCAGTTCAAACAGGGTGTCCGGCGTCGTCATGGATGAATAGCCATAACGCAGGCGCGATGTCTCCGGCTCGGGATTGTACGCCAGCCACGTTACGTAAGCCGGATCGTCGAAAGCAATCCCGACCACTTCACGCGTTTTGCGGTTGATTTGTCGTAAACTGGTTAAACCGCGCTGACGCTCCTCCACCACCAGCCAGTCGGTAAACAGCGTAAATCCTTCCAGCATGACGCTATCACGCGGCGGGATCAGCACTTCCCAGGCCTGTTCATCACGCACGCGGGTGCGATACAAACCAAAGTTTTTCCCCTGACTGTTAGATCGCAGATAAAACGCGTGCTGATAGTGATCAAGGCTGTACTCATGGTCTTTACGCCGTGGCAAAAAAACCAGCGGCTCGGCATCGGCCAGCTCCGCATCAAGCAACAATACTTCGCTGGTTGTCGCGCTGGCGACATGGATAACAACATAATGCTGCGAGGTGGTTTTGTGCAAACTGACATAAAACATATCGTCAGCTTCTTCATACACCAGTTGATCATGAATGGATGGTGATCCAACGGTATGCCGCCATACCTGATACGGTAATAATGTTGTTTCATGTTTGCGAACATAATAAAAGGTCTGCGAATCGTTCGCCCAGACCAATTCCGGCTCAACATTATCCAGTACTTCCGGATACCAGTTCCCGGTTTGTAGATTGCGAAAACGAATGCCATATTGCCGACGAGACAGGTAATCCTCCGCCAGAGCCATAACGGTATTATCGGGTGATATTGCGAGTCCTCCCAGCGTATAGAATTCGCTGTGGGCTGCACGCTGGTTACCATCCAGCAAGGTATCCCATTCATCCCACTCTTCATTGAGAGCAGACTGACGCTGATAAATGGCATATTCACATCCCGGTTCATAAATATGCCGGTAGCGATAACCATTTTTCACATAAGGAGCAGAAACATCCTGAGGGGGAATACGGTCGATAATTTCTTTCAGCACACGATCCTGCAATGCCTGCTGGGAAGCCATAACCTGGCGGCCATATGCATTTTCTTGTTGCAGATAGTCCAGCACTTCTGGCTGCGAGCGGGTGTCATCTCGCAACCAGTAATAATTATCAACACGAGTATCGCCATGCTGCGTCATGGCATGTGGAATACGAGGAGCTTTTGGTAGCATGTCATTGTTCTTCTGCTTAAACATCCTATAAGGGTGGCAAAAGTCAGCAATGATGCAAGCGAAACGTGCTCCTCAAGCGTAACTATTTAACCCGGCAACGCCTGTTTTTGCTGTTTGAGATCCTGCTCGATACCCTCACGAACATCCTGTGGGATCTTCAGTGCATCACCCAGCGCATTCAGATAACTGCGCTCCATAAAGTGGTCGATATCAATAGCTGCACAGCTCAGGAAGTAAATTTCCAGCGCCTCTTCTTCGTTGCGGATCCCTTGAGCGAGGCGTTGAGGATCAAGCGGTTGTTCAATGGCCCGCTCAATCAGAACACGCCCTTGCTCTTCCACTCCCGCGTCACGCAGCTGTTGTTCGATAGCGGCTCGCTCTTTAGCATCAATATGACCATCGCTTTTAGCCGCAAATACCAGCGCCAGGATCAGACGTTCAGTACGTTCATCCAGCGGTGTACTCTGCGTGCCAAACTGAGGTTCATCCTGGTGCGCTGCGCGGACTTTATCTTTGTATTTATTCCATAAAACGCTACCGGCGATCGCACCGCCACCAACCAACAGTGCGCTGGTACCGTATTTAGTGAGTAATTTGCGTGAGGATTTGTTGGCGACTAGTAATCCTGCCAGACCGCCTAATGCACCGGGAACCAGCAGTTTGCTCAGTCCTTGTTCACCGGAAGATGAACCGGATGATCCTTTTTGCCCAAGAAGAGATTGAAGTTGATTCAGCCAGTTAGCCATTTTGCCCCTCAAGTACAGACGAATAATCATCAAAGCGTACCCGAGGGGATGTCAGGAAGTGTTCAGGTCATCAAAAGATGTGCAAATTCAGCTACTGCCGTTGCAGGTACTCCGCCGTGCCGGCTTTACAATCAAGCTTAACCTGATATTGAATATCGCTGCTTTTCCCACGAACGGTAAGAGGTACCGTCCATTGTCCGTCTTTACCAACAATATCCTGCGGGTTCACCCAGGCAACAGGATCAAGTTGCCCGAGCCTTTTTTGATCGTCGGCCCAACGTACAATACGGTTTTGCAGGTAGTCGCGTTTCACACTTGCCGCGATACCGTCAGCTTTCAAACCTTCACAGTTTGGAAAATTGACTGATTTACTCTCCGTATTAGCCGCAAAAACTGACACGCTGGCAGATAACAGCAGCAGGCTCAACAACGCTCTTGTTTTATTCATTCTTTTCTCCTTTATCCCCTTCGTCTTTCAGTCGCTATTAATGCAACGTGAAATCAGTTGGGTACAGCACAATGATTCAGGGAAAAGCATGGTACAAAACCTCAGGAGCGCAAGTCGGATCAGGCAGCCTGTGTATCATCCTCAGCAGAAGCATCGTTATCGACCACCTGTGGGGATGGCAGTTTGCCGTTTTTCAGGATCGCGCTCAGCACATCTTTTTGCTCAGCCAGCCACAGGGAAAGCGCTTCACGCTGCTCATCTTCCAGCGCGACCGGTGACTGCTCCAGCCACGTATCGAGCAGATCTGCCGTATCAAGCATTTTGTCATAAGCATCGGCTTCCTTTTTACTGGTAAACGACATTTTTTCCTCACCTTCCCGAATGACAACGTATTTAACTTCAACCGCCATTTTTGCAGCCTCATAAATTACCTGTATTTATGTACAGTATATTCTTTTTCACCCTTGAAATCAACCTGGTAATAAAGACAGACGCAAACGTTTTCGTATATACTGCGCCCAGATAAAACAGGGGATTAATTTATGACGTTATTAGGCACAGCGCTGCGTCCGGCAGCAACGCGAGTGATGTTATTAGGATCAGGTGAACTGGGTAAAGAAGTCGCGATTGAATGCCAACGCCTGGGTGTAGAAGTCATTGCCGTGGATCGTTACCCTGACGCACCAGCTATGCACGTTGCCCATCGCTCATACGTAATCAATATGCTGGATGGTGACGCTTTGCGTCAGGTTGTCGCGCACGAAAAACCACACTATATCGTTCCTGAGATTGAAGCCATTGCCACGAGTACGTTGGTAGCGCTGGAGCAGGAAGGTCTGAACGTCGTGCCTTGCGCGCGCGCGACCCAACTGACCATGAATCGTGAAGGTATCCGTCGCCTCGCCGCGGAAGAACTGTCCTTACCGACCTCATCATTCCGCTTTGCTGACAGCGAAACTCGCTTTCGCGAAGCCGTGGCCGAAATTGGATTCCCCTGCATCGTGAAGCCGGTGATGAGTTCCTCCGGAAAAGGACAGAGTTTTATCCGTTCAGCCGATCAGCTTGCCAGAGCCTGGGATTATGCCCAGCAGGGTGGCCGAGCGGGCGCAGGACGCGTTATCGTGGAAGGTGTGGTTAATTTCGACTTTGAAATCACCCTGTTGACCGTAAGCGCCGTCGATGGTGTGCACTTTTGTGCGCCGGTAGGCCATCGTCAAGAAGATGGCGACTATCGTGAATCCTGGCAGCCCCAGAAAATGAGCGAACTGGCGCTGGAACGTGCACAGGAAATCGCTCGCAAAGTGGTACTGGCGTTGGGCGGTTACGGATTGTTTGGCGTAGAGCTGTTTGTGTGCGGTGACGAGGTGATTTTCAGCGAGGTATCCCCTCGCCCACATGATACGGGTATGGTGACATTGATTTCACAGGATCTATCCGAGTTTGCCCTGCACGTTCGCGCATTCCTCGGGCTTCCGGTTGGCGCAATCCGCCAGTATGGGCCATCTGCATCAGCCGTTATCCTGCCACAACTTACCAGTCAGAATGTCACATTTGATAACGTTGACAGTGCCGTTGGTGCAGGGTTGCAACTCCGTCTGTTCGGTAAACCTGAAATCGACGGAACCCGTCGCTTAGGCGTCGTACTGACGACGGCAGACAACGTTGACGAGGCGGTTGAACGCGCGAAAAACGCCGCCGCACAGGTGAATGTAGCAGGATAAAAAAAACGGGCCCGATGGCCCATTTTAAAGTATTCGCAGGCCGGGTCAGTGCAGCACTGCCCGGCACAACAGATCTTACTGCTTCGCGCCTTCTACGGCTTCGCGAGCCAGTTTAGTGATGCGATCGTAATCACCCGCTTCCAGCGCGTCTGCCGGAACCAGCCAGGATCCACCGATGCACAGTACGCTTTTCAGCGCCAGGTAGTCACGGTAATTCGCCGGGGAGATACCACCGGTCGGGCAGAAACGTACCTGGGAGAACGGACCTGCAATCGCCTGCAACGCTTTAGTACCGCCGTTAGCTTCTGCCGGGAAGAATTTAAACTCTTTCAAACCATAGTCCATACCCAGCATCAGTTCAGAAACGGTGCTGATACCTGGGATCAACGGAATAGTTCCTTCAGTTGCGGCTTTCAACAGGGGCTCGGTCAGACCTGGGCTAATCGCAAACTGCGCGCCCGCTTCCGTTACTTCTGCCAGTTGCTGTGGATTCAGAACGGTACCTGCGCCGACAATCGCGTCCGGGACTTCTTTAGCAATCGCGCGAATGGCATCCATCGCACATGCGGTACGTAAGGTCACTTCCAGAACGCGCACGCCCCCTGCAACCAACGCTTTCGCCATCGGCACCGCGTGTTCCAGTTTATTTACCACGATAACCGGTACTACCGGGCCAGTGGTCAGGATTGCTTCTGCACTTGTCTTCCAGTTTTTCATCAGAGTTTTCTCTCGCCTGATTACAAAATTTGTCGTTTAAAAAGTGATACAGGTTGCGCCCTGCTCCGCACCGGACAGCTTTTCGCGCAACGCGCTGAACATCTCACGGCCTGTTCCCACACGCGAAGCGCTGAGGTCAGGAATATGAGGCTGACGAGAGGCAAGTTCCTCTTCATCCACCAGCAGCGTCAATTCACCTGTCTGTCCATTCACACGAATGATGTCGCCATCACGCACTTTAGCCAGCAGCCCGCCATCATAGGCTTCCGGGGTTACATGGATTGCTGAAGGCACTTTACCTGAAGCACCTGAAAGTCGTCCATCGGTAACTAACGCGATTTTGAAACAACGGTCCAATAATACACCAAGTGGCGGCATGAGTTTATGTAATTCTGGCATTCCATTCGCTTTTGGTCCCTGATGGCGCACAACCACCACGCAATCGCGGTCCAGCAAGCCAGCATCGAAAGCAGGTAACACATCATGCTGACTTTCAAAGACAATAGCCGGAGCCTCTATGACCTGGTTCTCTACCGGCACGGCTGATGTTTTCATCACCGCACGTCCCAGGTTACCACTCAACACTTTAGTACCGCCGTGATGCGAGAACGGCTTATCGAAAGTCGCGATCACATTGCTGTCGAGAGACTTCGTGGCACCTTCACGCCAGTCCAGCTCACCGTTGTTAAGCCATGGCTCAAGGGTGTAGCGAGATAAACCAAACCCGGCTACGGTGTTAACATCTTCGTGCAGCAGACCTGCATTAAGCAGTTCACGCATTAATACCGGTACACCACCTGCAGCCTGGAAGTGGTTGATATCCGCCGGACCATTCGGGTACAAGCGTGCCATCAGCGGCACGATATCGGACAGATCGGAGAAGTCATCCCAGTTGATCAAAATTCCGGCCGCGCGCGCCATCGCTACCAGATGCATCGTATGGTTGGTAGACCCCCCTGTCGCCAGCAGCGCTACGATCCCGTTGACCACCACTTTTTCATCGATCATTTTGCCGATCGGCATCCATTCGTTGCCATTTCCGGTAAGGCGCGTTACCTGACGAGCAGCAGCAGCTGTCAGTGCTTCACGTAACGGAGCATCCGGATGTACGAAAGAGGAGCCTGGCAGTTGCATCCCCATAAACTCAACGACCATCTGGTTGGTATTAGCGGTGCCGTAGAACGTACAGGTTCCTGGTGCGTGATAAGACGCAGCCTCGGATTCAAGCAGAGCCATACGGTCCACTTTTCCTTCTGCATACAGCTGACGAATACGCACTTTTTCTTTGTTCGCCAGACCGCTCGCCATCGGACCTGATGGGATAAAGACAGAAGGCAGATGACCAAAGGACAACGCCGCCATCGCCAGGCCCGGGACAATTTTATCGCACACGCCGAGGAACAATGCGCCGTCGAACATATTATGAGATAAACCCACCGCCGCAGACATCGCAATCACTTCGCGGCTTAGCAATGAAAGCTCCATCCCATCCTGCCCCTGGGTCACGCCATCACACATAGCAGGCACACCACCGGCAACCTGCCCTACCGCATTGGCTTCATGCAGTGCTTTGCGAATGATAGCCGGATAATGTTCATACGGCTGATGCGCGGAAAGCATGTCGTTATAGGAGGTAATGATCGCGATATTGTTACGCAACATGCTTTTCAGCGATGCTTTGTCGTCAGGCTGACAGGCAGCAAAACCGTGCGCCAGATTTCCGCATGCCAACTGTGAACGGTGAACAGTTGTCGTTTTAGCCTGTTCGATGCGCGAGAGGTAGGCGGAACGTGTCTCACGAGAACGTTCGATGATACGTTGTGTTACGCGTAACAAATTCGGATTCATAGAGGCTCCTAAAATTTATCTGTCAGAGCGGTCGGATTAACAATGCGTTTCAAGATAGTTAAATTATGCTGAATCGCTTACTAGCCGTAGCTCAGGGGCAAAATCGTTTCAGGCAGTGTAATAAAAAAAGCCTCGCGGGTGAATCCACGCGAGGCTTAAAAGTGCAAAAATTATTCTACAATCTGTGTTAGATCATGTTACCGGTAAAATAACACCTAATGATTAGGTGATATTTTATTCGAATTCATTCCAGGAACGACCGTCACGAGTGATCATCGCCACGGAGGCAACCGGTCCCCAGGTCCCCGCCTGGTATGGCTTCGGCGCGTCGTTATCCATCGCCCAGGCTTCGGTGATGGAGTCAACCCACTTCCACGCTTCTTCTACCTCATCACGGCGTACAAACAGCGCCTGAATACCACGCATGGTTTCCAGCAGCAAACGTTCGTAAGCATCGGCCAGATGCGTTTGATTGAAGGTTTCGGAGTAACTCAGATCCAGCTTGGTGATCTGCAGATTATGCTTGTGGTCCAGGCCCGGTACTTTGTTAAGCACCTGAATATCGACACCCTCATCAGGCTGCAAACGGATTGTCAGTTTGTTCTGCGGCAGATCCTGCCAGGATTCTTTAAACAGATTCAGCTCAGGCGTTTTGAAGTAGACAACAACTTCAGAGCATTTCGTCGGCAGGCGCTTACCGGTACGCAGGTAGAATGGAACACCCGCCCAGCGCCAGTTGTCGATATCCACGCGGATAGCAACAAAGGTTTCCGTATTGCTGCTCTTGTTCGCGCCTTCTTCTTCCAGATACCCCGGAACTTTTTTACCCTGAGCAAAACCAGTGGTGTACTGGCCACGAACCGTTTTTTCACGTACGTTCGAGCGATCGATACGGCGCAGTGATTTCAGTACCTTCACTTTTTCGTCACGGATGCTGTCAGCGCTCAGGTCGGACGGCGGCGACATCGCGATCATGCACAGGATCTGCAACAGGTGGTTCTGGATCATATCGCGCATTTGACCGGCCTGGTCAAAATAACCCCAACGACCTTCAATACCCACCTCTTCCGCCACGGTAATTTCTACGTGATCGATAGTGCGGTTATCCCAGTTGTTCACAAACAGGGAGTTGGCAAAACGCAGTGCCAACAGGTTCAGTACCGTCTCTTTGCCGAGATAGTGGTCGATACGGTAAACCTGGCACTCTTCGAAATACTCGCCCACCTGGTCGTTGATTTCGCGGGAGGTCGCCAGCGACGTCCCCAACGGTTTTTCCATTACCACACGAGCAGGTTTAGCGTTCAGTTTTGCTTCGCCCAAACCTTTGCAGATTGCGCCAAAGGTGCTTGGCGGCATAGCAAAATAGTTAATAGTGGTACGTGCTTTCTGATCCAGCATCTCGCCCAGACGGTTAAATGCCGCGGTATCATTAACGTCCAGATTACAAAACTCCAGGCGACCACTGAGGGTGTCCCACAAACCTTCATCAATCTTTTCTTTCATGAAGGTTTCGAGCGCTTCGCGTACAACCTTGGTATAGGCTGCTTTGTCCCAGTCGGCACGTCCTACCCCTATAATGCGGGTATCCGGGCTAATCTGACCGGCCTTTTCCAGTTGATACAGGGAAGGCAGCAATTTCCGTCGCGCAAGATCGCCCTTCGCACCGAAAATGACCAGGTCACATGCCTGGGCTGTTTGCGTTACCGCCATGTCATTCTCCTCAGTTAAGTGCCTGGTGCTTTTGCCAGACACTGGTTGTAATTTTATTACAGTGCACTGTACTGCTTTTACGTGATTCAGTGAACCGTAAACGCTTATCCAGCCGTGCTGTTACCGTAAACAACGGCTTTGTTGGCGTTTACCGCAGCAAAATGGATAAAAAAGTCGCTTTTTTTCGTAGCCATAAAGAACCAGGAAAACCCGACTCCGATCATGTAATGAAAAAAAACAACAACTTTTCTGTTCATTTTGCCCCGTTCCTTCCTTAGCAGGGGTACTATCTACCAAAATTATCTCTCGATTTCCTGTATCGTTGAAATCGTTTTTGCCCATGACCCATGAGTCCACCTACATCATGAATATGCTGGAAAAAATCCAGTTAAAACTGGAACATCTGAGCAAGTCAGAACGTAAAGTCGCCGACGTTATTCTTACTTCACCCGACCAGGCAATTCATTCAAGCATTGCCACGCTGGCCCTGGAAGCCAATGTCAGCGAACCGACCGTCAATCGATTCTGTCGCAGTATGGACACGCGTGGTTTTCCTGATTTTAAACTGCATCTGGCGCAAAGTCTGGCAAATGGTACCCCTTATGTTAATCGCAATGTGGACGAGGATGACAGCGTAGAATCCTACACGGGGAAAATCTTCGAATCGGCGATGGCTAGCCTGGATCATGTTCGTCAGTCGCTGGATAACTCGGCGGTAAATCGTGCAGTCGATCTATTAACCCAGGCGAAAAAAATTGCCTTTTTTGGGCTGGGTTCATCTGCAGCCGTGGCGCACGACGCCATGAATAAATTCTTCCGTTTTAACGTTCCAGTTATTTATTCAGACGACATAGTTCTGCAACGCATGAGTTGTATGAATTGTAGCGATGATGATGTCATTGTGCTCATTTCCCATACCGGAAGAACAAAGAGCCTGGTGGAGCTGGCTCAGTTGGCACGGGAAAACGATGCTATGGTAATCGCACTGACTTCTCCCGGAACGCCTCTGGCGCGAGAAGCTACGTTAGCTATTACCCTCGACGTACCGGAAGATACTGACATTTATATGCCCATGGTCTCTCGACTTGCTCAACTGACCGTGATAGATGTGCTGGCTACAGGATTTACTTTGCGCCGAGGGGCAAAATTTAGAGATAACTTGAAGCGTGTCAAGGAAGCGCTCAAGGAATCGCGTTTTGATAAAGAATTACTCATCAAGGGTAATGACCGCTAAAAGCAATAACAATGTTCTACCCTTTTATCATCCGGGTCGTTCATTTTTACCGTTAATTTTTGAGAACGGCCGGATCAATGTTCACGCAACACCTAGTTGTTTCAGTCAACGGAGTATTACATGTCCAGAAGGCTTCGCAGAACCAAAATCGTTACCACGTTAGGCCCGGCAACTGACCGCGATAACAACCTTGAAAAAATTATCGCTGCGGGTGCGAACGTCGTACGTATGAACTTTTCACACGGCTCTCCAGAAGATCACAAAATGCGTGCGGATAAGGTCCGTGAAATAGCCGCAAAACTGGGACGCCATGTAGCCATTTTGGGTGACCTGCAGGGGCCTAAAATCCGCGTATCCACCTTTAAAGAAGGTAAAGTATTTCTCAATGTTGGCGACAAGTTCCTGTTAGACGCCAACCTGGGTAAAGGTGAAGGCGACAAGGAAAAAGTTGGTATTGATTATAAAGGACTGCCAGCCGACGTCGTGCCAGGCGATATCCTGCTGCTGGACGATGGTCGCGTACAGCTAAAAGTACTGGAAGTTCAGGGCATGAAAGTCTTTACCGAAGTCACCGTCGGCGGCCCGCTCTCCAACAACAAAGGCATCAACAAACTGGGTGGTGGCCTCTCTGCTGAAGCGCTGACCGACAAAGACAAGGCCGACATTATTACTGCCGCACAGATAAGCGTCGACTATCTGGCGGTCTCCTTCCCACGCTGCGGCGAAGATCTTAACTATGCCCGCCGTCTGGCGCGCGATGCAGGTTGTGATGCGAAGATTGTCGCAAAAGTAGAACGTGCAGAAGCTGTCTGTGACCAGAATGCGATGGATGACATCATCCTTGCGTCTGACGTGGTCATGGTTGCTCGTGGTGATCTGGGCGTTGAGATTGGCGACCCGGAACTGGTGGGTATTCAGAAAGCGTTGATTCGTCGTGCTCGTCAGTTGAACCGTGCGGTCATTACCGCTACGCAGATGATGGAGTCGATGATCACCAACCCGATGCCAACCCGTGCGGAAGTCATGGACGTAGCTAACGCCGTGCTGGATGGCACTGACGCAGTGATGCTTTCGGCAGAAACAGCCGCAGGCCAGTACCCGGCTGAAACCGTCGCGGCAATGGCGCGCGTATGTCTGGGTGCTGAAAAAATCCCAAGTATTAATGTCTCTAAACACCGCCTCGACGTACAGTTTGATAACGTTGAAGAAGCGATTGCCATGTCCGCAATGTATGCCGCTAACCACCTGAAAGGGGTGACTGCTATTATCGCCATGACCGAATCAGGACGTACTGCGCTGATGACTTCGCGTATCAGTTCCGGTCTGCCGATTTTCGCCATGTCCCGTCATGAGCGTACGCTGAACCTGACATCTCTTTACCGTGGCGTCACGCCGGTTCATTTTGACAGCGAAACTGACGGCGTAGTTGCGGCCAGTGAGGCAGTTAACCTGCTGCGCGACAAAGGCTATCTGGTCTCCGGTGACCTGGTTATTGTGACGCAGGGCGATGTCATGAGCACCATTGGCTCCACTAACACCACGCGTATTCTGACCGTAGAATAGTGACGCATTTGTATGTAAAAAAGCCTCTCTGACGAGAGGCTTTTTTTTACTTTTTAGGGTAGAGATCTTTGCGTTTGTACGGCTCAATTTCGCCAGGTTTACGGGTCTTAAGCAACTTTAAAATCCAGGTATACTGTTCGAGGTGCGGAGCGACAAAAATCTCCACCTCTTCATTCATCCGTCTGGCAATGGTGTTGTCATCCGCCGTCAGAATGTCGTCCATGGGCGGGCGAACCTGAATCGTCAGACGGTGCGTTTTGCCATCATACACCGGGAAAAGCGGTACTACGCGAGCATGACATACCTTCATCAGGCGGCCAATCGCCGGCAATGTTGCTTTATAGGTGGCAAAGAAATCCACAAACTCGCTATGCTCGGGACCATGATCCTGATCCGGCAAATAGTATCCCCAGTATCCCTGACGAACCGACTGAATAAAGGGTTTGATACCATCATTACGCGCATGTAAACGACCGCCGAAACGACGGCGTACTGTGTTCCAGACATAATCAAATACCGGGTTTCCCTGGTTGTGGAACATCGCGGCCATTTTCTGCCCCTGAGACGCCATCAGCATCGCCGGGATGTCCACGCCCCAACCGTGAGGAACGAGAAAAATCACCTTCTCGTTGTTCTGGCGCATCTCATCAATGATATCCAGACCTTGCCAGTCTACCCGATGTTGAATTTTCTCCGGACCACGCAGCGCCAGCTCTGCCATCATGACCATCGCCTGAGGTGCGGTCGCAAACATCTCATCGACAATGGCTTCGCGCTCGGCTTCACTACGTTCAGGAAAGCAGAGAGATAAATTGATTAACGCTCTGCGGCGGGAGCTTTTCCCCAGACGACCAACAAGACGCCCCAGCTTCGCCAGAAGAGGATCGCGAAACGACGCAGGTGTTAATGCAATCCCGGCTATCGCCGCCACTCCCAGCCAGGCGCCCCAGTAGCGCGGATGACGAAATGATTTATGAAACTCCGGAATGTACTCAATATTCTTTTTTTTCGTTTCCATGCTCTTCCAGTATCTGGTGCCGCGAAAAGTAAATCTGCTGATAGTGTAGCGGCGCAGTGTGTCCCGTACAAAATAAAAAAAGCCGGCACGCATTGCGTGCCGGCTCCATCAGTATGTTTATTAATCGAAGCGCAGTTGAGGCAGAACCTCTTTCACCTGTGCCAGGTAATCGGTACGATCCGAGCCGGTCAACCCTTCCGTACGCGGCAGTTTTGCCGTCAGCGGATTCACGGCCTGCTGGTTAACCCATACTTCGTAGTGCAGATGTGGACCGGTTGAACGTCCGGTGTTGCCTGAAAGCGCAATACGGTCGCCACGTTTCACTTTCTGCCCCGGCTTAACCAACAGCTTACGCAGGTGCATATAGCGGGTGGTATAGGTACGGCCATGACGGATAGCTACATAGTAACCAGCAGCACCACTGCGTTTCGCGACAACCACTTCACCATCACCCACCGACAGTACCGGCGTCCCCTGCGGCATCGCAAAATCGACACCTTTATGCGGTGCAACGCGTCCGGTTACAGGATTCAGGCGGCGCGGGTTAAAGTTCGATGAGATACGGAATTGCTTCGCCGTAGGGAAGCGCATAAAACCTTTCGCAAGCCCCGTACCATTACGGTCATAGAATTTACCGTCTTCAGCGCGGATCGCGTAATAATCTTTGCCTTCAGAGCGTAAGCGTACGCCCAGCAACTGACTTTGTTCACGCTTCCCGTCCAGCATTTCGCGAGACATCAGAACCGAGAACTCATCGCCTTTTTTCAGTTTACGGAAGTCCATCTGCCACTGCATGGCCTTGATCACCGCACTGATTTCAGAACTGGTCAATCCGGCATCTCTTGCGCTGGCGACAAAACTCCCGCCCACGGTTCCTTTGATACGGCTGTTAACCCAGTCGCCCTGCTGCATTTCGCTGCTCATTTTGAAACCCGTCGCGGTGCGATCGTAAGTGCGGGTTTCACGACGAGAAACTTCCCAGGTCAAGCGCTGTAAATCACCTTCCGAACTCAGTGTCCAGGAAAGCTGCTGACCAATTTTCAGGTTTCGCAACTCTTTATCCGCAGCGGCAAGCTGGCTGATATCACCCATATCAATGCCATACTGATTCAGAATGCTGCTCAGCGTATCACCGGTAGAAACAACATATTCATGAACGCCAACCTCGCCAGAGGTTTTATCATCCAGCTCATCCTGTGGAATTGCTTCATCTTCCTGAGCGGCCTGATCGATAGGTTCGCTGGCCTCGGGCAACAGAGAACGGATCTCGCTTTTTTCCAGCTCGATGGTTTTAACAATTGGTGCAGATTCGGGGTGGTAAACATAAGGCCGCCAGACGGCGACGGCCAGTGTAAGAACGGTAAGCGACCCCAGCATAACGCGATGGGGTCGGGGCAGATTATTAAATGCCAGAGCGACAGAGCGGGCTATCTGTTGCACGTATTCACTTCCTCATTAATCTCCTTTCAGGCAGCTCGCATACTGGTTGGCTAATTGGTTCAGAAACGCTGAATAGCTTGTTTTACCCAGTTTGATATTTGTTCCGAGGGGATCCAACGTTCCCATTCGAACGGACGTCCCTCTCGCAACGGCTTCAACGACCGCTGGCCTGAACTGTGGCTCAGCAAAAACGCAGGTTGCTTTTTGCTCAACCAACTGTGTTCTTATTTCATGTAAACGCTGCGCACCAGGCTGAATCTCAGGGTTCACGGTAAAGTGACCAAGCGGTGTTAGTCCGTAGTGTTTTTCGTAGTAGCCGTAAGCATCATGAAAAACGAAATAACCTTTACCCTTGAGCGGCGCGAGCTCGTTACCTACCTGCTTATCGGTTGCGGCTAATTGTGCCTCAAAATCCTTCAGGTTGGCGTCAAGTTTGGCTCGACTTTGCGGCATAAGTTCCACTAATTTTTCATGGATTGCAACCGCTGAAGCCCGCGCTATCTCTGGGGAGAGCCAAAGATGCATGTTGTAATCACCATGATGGTGATGTTCGTCACTTTTTTCACCATGTGCATCACCGTGCCCATGATCGTCATCGTCATCGTCAGCCCCTTTCATGAGCAACGGTTTCACGTCGGAGAGCTGCGCAATCGTTACCTGTTTTCCATTAGGAATATTCTTGACGGATTTTTCCATAAACGCTTCCATTTCTGGGCCAATCCAGACAACTAAGTCCGCGCCCTGTAAGCGTTTTACGTCTGATGGACGTAATGAATAATCATGTTCGGATGCGCCATCAGGCAGGAGAACCTGGGTGTCTGTTACCCCATCAGCAATCGCTGAAGCGATGAAACCTAGTGGCTTGAGAGAGGCCACCACAGCGGCATTTGCAGCCTGTGTTGCACTACCCCAAAGAGCAGCGGATAATGCTGCGAAAAGAAGCGTATTTTTATGTAACATAATGCGACCAATCATCGTAATGAATGTGAGAAATGTGATATTATAACATTCTATAACTTCTGCAAGACTAAAATTGATATGACGACTTTGGTTTCACTGGAAAATGTCTCGGTCTCTTATGGTCAACGCCGCGTCCTTTCTGACGTATCGCTTGAGCTTCGACCCGGTAAAATTTTAACGCTCCTCGGCCCGAATGGCGCCGGGAAGTCTACGCTGGTGCGCGTTGTCCTGGGGCTGGTAGCGGCTGATGAAGGAGTTATCACGCGCAACGGACAGTTGCGAATTGGCTATGTGCCACAAAAACTATACCTCGACACCACGCTGCCACTAACGGTAAGCCGTTTTCTACGCTTACGTCCAGACACGCAAAAAGCAGATATTCTTCCTGCTCTCAAACGCGTTCAGGCCGGACACCTGATGAATGCGCCGATGCAAAAGCTGTCTGGCGGAGAAACACAGCGTGTTCTGCTGGCCCGCGCATTGCTAAACAAACCCCAGTTACTGGTGCTTGATGAGCCGACTCAAGGAGTCGATGTGAATGGTCAGGTCGCTTTGTACGACCTTATTGATCAACTGCGACGTGAACTGGACTGTGCCGTACTGATGGTTTCTCATGACCTGCATCTGGTGATGGCAAAAACAGATGAAGTACTGTGTCTGAACCATCACATTTGCTGCTCCGGCACGCCGGAAGTGGTTTCTATGCATCCGGAATTCATCTCTATGTTCGGGCAGCGCGGCGCCGAACAACTCGGAATATACCGCCACAACCATAATCATCGCCACGATTTACAGGGTCGTATCGTATTACGTCGGGGAAATGGTCACTCATGATTGAATTGTTATTGCCCGGTTGGTTAGCCGGGATCATGCTGGCCTGCGCTGCCGGCCCGCTCGGCTCGTTTGTTGTCTGGCGTCGTATGTCCTATTTTGGCGATACACTGGCGCATGCCTCACTGCTGGGTGTCGCCTTTGGCCTGCTGCTGGATGTTAATCCTTTCTATGCCGTCATTGCTGTCACGCTAATGCTGGCCGCTGGCCTGGTGTGGCTGGAGAAACGCCCTCACCTCGCGATCGATACTTTACTCGGCATTATGGCGCACAGTGCGTTGTCACTGGGTCTGGTTGTCGTTAGCCTGATGTCCAATATTCGCGTGGATCTGATGGCTTATCTGTTCGGTGATTTGCTGGCTGTTACGCCGGAGGATTTGATCTCCATTGCCATTGGCGTTGTGATTGTTCTGGCAATACTTTTTTGGCAGTGGCGCAACTTACTGTCGATGACCATCAGCCCGGACCTCGCATTTGTCGATGGCGTGAAGCTGCAGCGCGTTAAATTGCTGCTGATGCTGGTGACAGCGTTAACTATTGGTGTCGCGATGAAGTTCGTTGGGGCTCTGATTATTACCTCACTGCTGATAATCCCGGCAGCAACCGCACGTCGTTTCGCTCGTACGCCAGAGCAGATGGCAGGCGTTGCTGTTGGAGTGGGAATAATAGCGGTTACAGGCGGGTTAACGTTCTCAGCCTTCTATGATACGCCAGCAGGTCCTTCAGTAGTGCTGTGCGCTGCGCTGCTGTTTATCTTCAGCATGATGAAGAAGCAGGCTAGCTGAGTGCGCTGCATTAGCGAATAGTGATGCTGATGTATCTTATCCGGCCTACAGAATTGTAGGTCGGATAAACGTATAACGCTGACTCAGGGCATTGCAGGCGGTGTAATACCGAAATGGTTCCACGCGCGAACCGTCGCCATGCGTCCTCGCGGCGTACGTTGCAGAAACCCTTGTTGAATCAAATACGGTTCCAGCACGTCCTCAATGGTTTCGCGTTCTTCCCCAATCGCAGCGGCCAGGTTGTCCAGCCCCACTGGTCCACCAAAGAATTTATCGATCACTGCCAGCAACAGTTTGCGGTCCATGTAGTCGAACCCTTCGGCGTCAACATTGAGCATATCCAGCGCCTGGGCAGCAATATCCGCTGAGATTGTTCCGTCATGCTTCACTTCGGCAAAATCTCGCACGCGACGTAGCAAGCGGTTGGCTATACGCGGGGTGCCACGTGCACGACGAGCCACTTCCAGCGCCCCTTCGTCACTCATTTCCAGCCCCATGTAACGTGCGCTACGCCCGACAATGTGCTGAAGGTCCGCAACCTGATAGAACTCCAGTCGCTGCACAATACCAAAACGATCGCGCAATGGGGACGTTAACGACCCGGCACGGGTTGTCGCGCCGATCAACGTAAACGGTGGCAAATCAATCTTAATAGAACGCGCAGCCGGCCCTTCGCCAATCATGATATCCAGCTGATAATCTTCCATCGCCGGATACAGAACCTCTTCCACAACGGGCGATAAGCGATGAATTTCATCGATAAACAGGACATCGTGAGGTTCAAGGTTGGTGAGCATTGCTGCCAAATCGCCTGCTTTTTCCAGTACCGGGCCGGAAGTGGTACGCAGGTTTACCCCCATTTCATTGGCAACGATATTGGCAAGTGTCGTTTTTCCGAGACCGGGAGGCCCAAAGATCAGCAGGTGATCGAGGGCATCGCCGCGCAGTTTCGCTGCCTGGATAAAGATTTCCATTTGCGAGCGAACCTGAGGCTGGCCGATATACTCCTCCAGCAATTTGGGGCGGATCGCGCGATCCACCAGGTCTTCAGGCGTGGTGCTGGCAGCCGAAATCAGGCGATCTGCTTCAATCATCCTTTACCTCACAATGCAGCGCGGAGCGCTTCACGAATCAGGGTTTCACTGCTGGCATCAGGGCGGGCAATTTTGCTCACCATGCGACTGGCTTCCTGTGGTTTATAGCCTAACGCCACGAGCGCAGCAACCGCTTCCTGCTCAGCGTCATCCGTTTCCGGACCAGCAGGTGACGTCAGCACCAGATCGGCTGCCGGCGTGAAGAGATCGCCATGCAGACCCTTAAAGCGGTCCTTCATCTCGACAATCAGGCGTTCAGCGGTTTTCTTACCAATACCCGGTAGTTTGACCAGCGCGCCTAGCTCTTCGCGTTCAACGGCATTAACGAACTGCTGCGCAGACATACCCGAGAGAATAGCCAGTGCCAGCTTGGGTCCAACACCGTTGGTTTTTATTAACTCTTTAAACAGTGTACGTTCCTGTTTGTTATTAAAGCCGTACAGCAACTGTGCGTCTTCACGTACGACAAAATGCGTGAAAACAATGGCTTCTTTTCCTGACTCCGGCAGCTCATAGAAGCAGGTCATCGGCATGTGGACTTCATAGCCTACACCGCCTACTTCTAACAGTACCAGCGGGGGTTGTTTTTCGAGAATGATGCCTCTGAGTCTGCCAATCACGTGACGCTCCTGCGTTAAGGGCTAAAAGGTAATGCGCTATCATAAAAAAAGGCTGGATAGATATCCAGCCTCATTTATCACTAACGTAATCGACCACGCGCTAAATTCAGCCGGGTATCGCTCATTTGCATGGCGTTCTGGCTGACGTGGCAGTGGGTGATGGCAATAGCCAGCGCATCCGCAGCATCTGCCTGGGGGGTTGCCGGGAGTTTAAGTAACGTGCGCACCATGTGCTGTACCTGACTTTTCTCCGCGCTGCCTATCCCTACGACGGTTTGTTTCACCTGCCGCGCAGCATATTCAAACACCGGAAGGTCCTGGTTTACAGCAGCAACAATCGCTACTCCGCGCGCTTGCCCGAGCTTGAGCGCCGAGTCAGCGTTTTTCGCCATAAAGACCTGCTCTATCGCGAAATAATCTGGCTGAAACTGGGTGATGATTTCCGAAACGCCCGCATAAATCAGCTTCAGGCGAGACGGCAGATCGTCAACTTTAGTGCGAATACACCCACTACCGAGATAGGTTAGCTGTCTGCCAACCTGACGGATTACGCCATAACCGGTGATGCGCGATCCCGGGTCAATGCCGAGAATAATAGACATCACGCATCTCCTGTTAGTTTATGGCTTAACCACATCATTCTAACGTAGCGGCAACCTCATCAGAGATCTCACCGTTATGATAAACTTCCTGAACGTCGTCGCAGTCTTCCAGCATATCGATCAGACGCATCAGTTTCGGCGCAGTTTCTGCATCCATATCCGCTTTGGTTGACGGGATCATCGTCACTTCAGCGCTGTCTGCTTTCAGACCTGCAGCTTCCAGTGCATCACGCACTTTACCCATCTCTTCCCACGCGGTGTAAACGTCAATTGCACCGTCGTCGAAGGTTACAACGTCTTCAGCACCCGCTTCCAACGCCGCTTCCATGATGGTGTCTTCGTCACCCTGCTCGAAGGAAATCACGCCTTTTTTGCTGAACAGGTAAGCAACGGAACCGTCGGTGCCAAGGTTGCCACCGGTTTTGGTGAACGCATGGCGCACTTCCGCAACGGTACGGTTACGGTTATCAGACAGGCATTCAATCATGACCGCAGTGCCGCCAGGACCATAACCTTCATAGATGATGGTTTCCATGTTCGCATCATCATCACCGCCGACGCCACGCGCGATTGCACGGTTCAGGGTGTCACGCGTCATGTTGTTAGCCAGTGCTTTATCAACCGCTGCGCGCAGACGCGGGTTCGCATCCGGATCGCCGCCGCCAAGTTTGGCCGCCGTCACCAGCTCACGAATGATCTTGGTGAAGATTTTGCCACGCTTAGCATCCTGCGCTGCTTTACGATGTCTGGTGTTGGCCCATTTACTATGACCTGCCATAAATAATATCTCCAAAAAGCGTGCCTTCTCAGGCGACGTTAATTACAAATTCTTCAATCGCCTGCCGGTTACTCCACGACTTGGTTAACTGTGCAGCCTCTGCTGCATCAACCCAACGATAGGTCAGATGTTCGGTGAACACGATCTCTCGTTCAGAGGGAAGTGCCAGGCAAAACCAGGATTCCGTATTTCGTTCGATTCCCGGTGCGTAGCGATGACGTAAATGACTAAAAATCTCGAACTCCACCGTGCGCTGGCAGTCAATTAAGGTCAGTTGCTCGCAGGCAACATCAATGGTGACCTCTTCCTTTACTTCGCGCATGGCGGCTTGCGACGCGGTTTCACCTTCTTCAAGGCTGCCGGTGACCGACTGCCAGAAATCAGGATCGTCGCGTCGCTGTAACATCAGCACTCTCCCGGTGTCCTTTGCATAAATCACGACTAACACCGAGACAGGCTGTTTGTACTTCATATCAGTTATTCTCTGCCTTCTTCACAACCTGGATGCTCAGTTCCGCCAGCGCAGCTTCGTTGGCAAAACTTGGCGCTTCGGTCATCAGACACGCGGCAGCCGTCGTTTTCGGGAAGGCAATAACGTCACGAATGTTGTCGGTACCGGTCAACAGCATGGTCAGACGATCCAGACCAAATGCCAGACCCGCATGCGGCGGAGTACCGTATTTCAGCGCATCCAGCAGGAAGCCGAACTTCTCGCGCTGTTCTTGCTCATTAATACCCAGAATACCGAATACAGTCTGCTGCATGTCACCGTTGTGGATACGTACAGAACCGCCACCCACTTCATAACCGTTGATAACCATATCGTAAGCGTTGGCAACCGCATCTTCCGGCGCAGCTTTCAGCTCTGCGGCAGTCATATCTTTCGGTGCGGTAAACGGATGGTGCATCGCGGTCAGACCGCCTTCGCCGTCGTCTTCGAACATTGGGAAATCGATGACCCACAGCGGCGCCCATTTGGATTCATCTGTCAGGTTCAGGTCTTTACCCAGTTTCAGACGCAGTGCGCCCAGGGCATCAGCAACCACCTTCTTGTTGTCGGCACCAAAGAAAATCATATCGCCGTCTTGTGCGCCGGTACGTTCCAGAATCGCTTCTACGATTGAAGCATTCAGGAACTTAGCCACCGGACTGTTGATCCCTTCCAGACCTTTCGCACGCTCGGTGACTTTGATGTAAGCCAGACCTTTAGCGCCGTAGATCTTAATGAAGTTACCGTAGTCGTCGATCTGCTTACGACTCAGAGCGGCACCGCCAGGTACGCGCAGGGCAGCTACGCGGCCTTTCGGATCGTTAGCCGGGCCAGAGAACACAGCAAATTCGACAGATTTCAGCAGGTCAGCAACGTCGACCAGTTCCATCGGGTTACGCAGATCCGGCTTATCGGAACCGTAACGACGCTCAGCTTCGGCAAAGGTCATGATCGGGAAATCGCCCAGGTCCACACCTTTTACTTCCAGCCACAAATTACGCACCAGAGCTTCCATCACTTCACGCACCTGTGGTGCAGTCATGAAGGAAGTCTCAACATCGATCTGGGTAAATTCAGGCTGACGGTCAGCACGTAAATCTTCGTCACGGAAGCATTTGACGATCTGGTAGTAACGGTCGAAGCCGGACATCATCAGCAGCTGTTTAAACAACTGAGGAGACTGCGGCAGCGCGTAGAATTTACCTTTATGCACACGTGAAGGCACCAGATAGTCGCGCGCGCCTTCCGGTGTAGCTTTGGTCAACATCGGGGTTTCGATGTCGAGGAAGCCATGGTCATCCATAAAGCGACGCACCAGGCTGGTAATTTTAGCGCGGGTCTTCAGACGCTGCGCCATTTCCGGGCGACGCAGATCCAGATAGCGATACTTCAGACGCGCTTCTTCAGTATTTACATGGTTAGAGTCGAGCGGCAGTGAATCTGAACGGTTAATGATGGTCAGATCGGACGCCAGAACTTCAATTTCGCCGGTCGCCATATCGGCGTTGACGTTTTTCGCATCACGCGCACGTACAGTGCCCGTAACCTGAATGCAGAACTCATTACGCAGTTCGGAGGCCAGCTTTAACGCGTCCGCACGGTCCGGATCGAAAAACACCTGCACGATACCTTCGCGGTCGCGCATATCGATAAAGATCAGGCTACCAAGATCACGACGACGGTTGACCCAACCACACAGAGTCACCTGCTGCCCCTCGTGGGACAGGCGTAGCTGTCCGCAATATTCTGTACGCATGAGATATCCCTTAACTTTGCCGCAGGCGGATTGTCACCTGCTTTGCAGATGACGAAGTCGCAGCTTTAGCTGAATGTCACAACTGAATGAAAAAAGGCGGCTATTATACTGGAAATTCTGCCGCACGATAAGTCCGGTACTGACTGTACGCGTGTTTCCTACGCGGGTATTGCGTAATCTCACAAAAAATAACAAAAATTGTCGCCCCTTTCACACAGAATCGCGATTAAGGTGTAACGGAATTCTTTTTTTACTGGAGTCACCATGCTGGAACTGAACCCTAAAACTACCGCCCTTGTCGCAATTGACCTACAGGAAGGGATTTTGCCCTTTGCCGGTGGTCCTCACACAGCTAACGACGTTGTGGCCCGTGCGGCAAGCCTCGCGGAAAAATTTCGTGCTCACGGTTCGCCAGTAGTGTGGGTTCGCGTCGGCTGGTCTGATAATTATGCCGAAGCGTTGAAACAGCCGGTTGATGCACAGATCCCGGCAAAAGCATTACCCGACAACTGGTGGGATTACCCGCACGCTCTGGGCAAATGTGCCAGCGATCTGGAAGTTACCAAACGCCAGTGGGGAGCATTCTACGGCACTGACCTTGAGCTACAATTGCGCCGTCGCGGCATCGACACCATCGTCCTGTGCGGCATCTCCACCAATATCGGCGTCGAGTCAACGGCTCGGAACGCCTGGGAACTGGGTTTCAGCCTTATCATTGCGGAAGACGCCTGTAGCGCCGCCAGTGCCGATCAACATCAGGGCAGCATGACGCATATTTTCCCGCGTATTGCTCGCGTGCGCAGCGTTAACGAGATCCTGCAAGCGCTATGATCTATATCGGCTTACCGCAGTGGTCGCACCCGAAATGGGTGCGCCTGGGTATCACCAGTCTGGAAGAGTATGCCCGCCACTTTAACTGTGTGACGCGGGTATTTTAAAAATCACTAAAGAACGCCCAAGAGCATGAGTTTTCTTTAGTGTATTCAAGATATTAAAAAATGACATCTCATGAAATTCGGTAAACTTCATGTGTGCATTAATGTCCCATATATGCCCCATAATAGGCATTTTTGTCCCATCCTTGCCCCATAAGTCCACCGCCTGCCGCTTATAAATTCTATACTTTCTGTCTGTTATAAATTGGGAGGTTTCTATGTGTGGACGCTTTTCACAGTCAATGACGAGTGAAGACTACCTCGCCCTTCTCGCTGAAGAAGTCGAACGAGACATTCCATACAATCTCGAACCAACTAGTCAACTATATTCGGCACGAGATATTAAAGTTCAGCTGTTAAATTTATATGGTACACGGTTACACGTATCTTATATAAAATTAAACAATAAAAACAATGCAATACATATTAAACCCCATTAATATCATTTACTAACTTTGTCAATTTATCTATAGATAGTGGCTGTGAGTAATACCATCCTTGGACACCGCACTCAGGGAACATTTCAGTTAAATATTTCACCTGAGTTGATGTCTCGACACCTTCGAAAACGACTTTGTTAGTTATATCTTTAAAAATCTCCACCAATCCTGATACGATATTATTATTTACAGAGGGTTCACCAATAGAATCTGTAATTGACTTATCAATTTTAATTTCATCTATTTGTAAATTTGATAGCCAGTTTAAATTTGAATGACCAGTCCCGAAATCATCAATAGCTATTGATATACCTTTATTATTAAATAAAGAAATAACCTTTTGGAGGGAATTTATTTCCGCGCTCTGCCTTTCTGTTAACTCCATCATTATCATACCTGGTTTTATATTTGATTCATCAATCATCTGAAACACTTTTTCTTGAAATGATTCCGACAGAAGGTCTTGAGAACTAACATTAATGCTTATAAAAATATCAAATTCCTCAGAAAGAGACATGGTTTGCTTTACTACCATTCGAAATACAAAATCACTTATTCCCTGGATTAAACCATGCTTCTCTGCAATAGGGATAAAAATATCAGGAGGAATGCTACCAATATCATGATCATCCCATCTAATTAGTGCTTCCACACCAATAATTTTTCCGGTTTTTATTTTATAAATAGGTTGATACACAAGATATAATGATTCGCTTCTTATCGCATTTTTTAATCTTGAAACTAATGATTGCTTACGTGCAACTCTTTGATTATAAAAACCACCCAGAAGAACACCAGTTACAATAGATGTAAAGGAAATCAACAACATCGTTAACCAACTATCGAAACTCATCCACGGAAATTTAACTCCCCCCATGACACAGACATTATTATTTTTATTACAGCTTTGCGTGGTAATAAGTCCTAGTTGGTAGGATTTATCATGCTGAGCCTCTTCAAGAAGATCGACCTGCTCACCAAGTTTGAACAAATGAAGTGAATGATCTCTGTCACCTACAATTGCAGAAAACCCCTTCTCTTCATGGTCTGTAACAAATCTATTAAATGCAAATGGTGAAATCGTTATGGCTAATTTTTGATTGCTTAGCAAATCAGCTTTTACATTATTTTCCAGTAACACACCAAAAAACCAAGTTACATTGTCCTTTTCAACTTTTCTATCATAGATATTGAGAAGCAATGGTGCTGGCAACACTCCCCATAAAGCACTACATATGACTGCACCATTTGAAATAAATGATATATCTTTTATAAGAGCATAGGGCCATAAGGCCACTCTTAGAGCATGAAGTTGTAGTTCACTACAAGGACTATAAGCATTAAATATTTCATAACTATCATTTATTTTATCAATCTGTTGAATGAGACTAACGCTTCTATTCAAAACTCGTTCTGTATATGATGCAATCCTCTCCTTGTATATATAATACATTGAAATCTCAGACAATGAGAAAAAAATAAAAAATGAAAACGTGATTGATATCACATAAGGCTTAATTCGTTTTAAATTGTGGTTATTCTTCACACCGACCTCTTTATATGCCTGACCCTATGTAACAACATACATTCTACTATCTGTCGTGAATCAAATACATACAGTTAAAACAGATTATCGGCTAAAACAAATATATCTTTATGTTTTTTATTAGAAAAGAACGTTATAAAATAACACAAAACCACATCCAAGTTAGATTTGTGTTTGCATTTTAGCCAAATAAGTGGCACTTCATCTTGTATTCATAGGTCTAATGTAAAGGATGTAATTCTAAGGGAAATAAGTGTGAAACCGCGCCTTTTCCCGATACTGGTACTTAGGTAAAACCGATGATGACACTGCCGGCGATCAACACTGACACCAGCAAGCACGAGAAGGAACAGATTAGCCGTACTGTTCAGGAAATGTTTGAAGAGGCTGATATGCGGCTGGTTTCAGATTAAACGCCCTGAACCGTCATATTGCTTAAGTACAATCCGCTGCGACTGGCAATCATTCAATACTCGCACTATCGAACGTTCGCCAGTTCGCCGCCGCCCGCTCTTGCATACGACGTGACTGCGGCAATTCATATCACAAGAAAGGCATCACACACTGCTGTTCTGAAGTTCAGTAATTTGTTTCTGTAATGCCTGAATTGATAACGTCAGTTTGGCAATCATTGCTGTCTCATCCAGAGAATATGCGTCGGTAGTATCATTCTCATCATATCCATCTTCCAGACCTTTTCCCTTCACACACTCCGGGGACGTCACCACCAGGTCATTTGCGATAAATCCAAGCTTCGTTTCGCTCTCAGGAATAATACCTCGCTTCTTAAACCTGAACGTCGCGGGCTTCCACTCCATAACTTCATTCAGTGCTGTGGTAGCTGCGGACAACTCACCCATCACGTTTTTATCCGAGAGATATTTTATTTCTTTTTTAAGATGTATGTCGGATGTGGTTGTTAGCTGGAGTGCCCCCATTCGCGAATTATCAACCCATAAATCTACAGGCCCGCCAACGAAATTAAGGAAGGTTGAGTACATTTGCGGACCACCATAAATACCGGGCTGGCATAAAATGCCTCCGTTGGCGTAAAACACGGTACGCCTGTTCCCAACGGAATCAAGGTTCAGGATCACACGGTTAGTACCATCGGTAAAATCAGCACGTGACCCACGGAGTCTGGCCGCTTCCTGTCCGGGGATTACATCAAACCCCAGAGAGTGAGAGAAAACGCCATCCGTTCCCCATGCCAGATTCACACCACTATTAATTTGACCGCCGGTTTTACCATTTATGGTGTTCAGACGCGAATCATCACCACCTGCAACCGTTCCCACTGTCGTGCCAACGTTCCTAGTGGCGCTATCTCCTAAATCGAGGTTTGAGCGAGCGCCAGATGCAGTGGTAGAACCGGTGCCGCCCTGATCAACAGGTACAGCCCCGTCCGACTTTGTAGCCATATTGTCAGACAGATATTTCCATGATGGTCCTGTATATGAACTTCCATCCGGCAGTTTTACTGTGATATTTCCCGTACCACTGAATACCTGCTGCCAGTTTTGCTTGTCGTAGTTCAGGCCACGAAGTGCTTCAGCACTTTGGGTTACCAGCGCCGCGGTAACCATATTCAGCGCCACGCGGGGAACGGCAGACCAGGCCGCGCCGGATTGTGTTGGTCCAGTGAAATTGCTAACCAAAGTCAGCCCTGTACCACTTTCCACGGACTTAACCGGGAGCGTATAGGGAATACCACCGACAGTAACAACAATAAAATCTCCTGCCGCCACCTCAGTAGTAAACGCGGTCCCGCTGCCTGCGACCGCAGCAGAGTTATTCGTTAGGGTTAAGGTTCCTGCTGACATAGTTTTTCCTCAGTACATATTCGGAAGAATAAGAATGGGCATGGCGATATTTCTGTTTCGGGTCATATCCCATGCGCCAGAATTGCGGTCCGCAAATACTTTGTTGTAGGCTGACCTGACGCTACCGCCTGACATGACCACGCCTTTAGTTCTGATATTTCCCCATCCGCTGAGCATACGTACCTGAACGCCGGTATAGACTATCTGGCAAAACCCGCCGCCAATATCCTGAAAGGCATCGGTAATCTGGATTTGTCGGTCATATACAAAGGGGCGTTTCAGCGTGGAGAACGTGACCTGGCCTGCTGCGTTGGTCATCGTGATACCGTCGCCGCCGACTGGTGCTGTCTGATTGAATATCACCAGGTCAATCGTCGCCGTTCCGGCCACGTCGTCCCGCCCTGTGTAGGAAATATCGCGAACGATGATGTTGCCGCCATCAAACCCCACCGACACATTTGGGTTATCCCATTTACCAAAAGGAATACCGCCCACCGGAAGCGGAGCGCTGCCGTTAACCGTAATGCGCCCGGAATAAGCGCAGGTCATCAGCGCGGCCTGGTTGGATATGGCGGTGAAGTCAGTCGAGTTCGAAACCAGTAATCCTTCGTTATAAGTGGCTGCTGGCAGCAGCTCCATGACATAACCAGACCAGTCCGGTGTGAGGGCCTTACCCCCGATGGTTTCTGCACCAATGATGACCCCGGAGTCCCCGTTTCGGGTGACCCCCGTCATAATGGCCACATCAAATTCAGCAAAGGAATAGATGTAAATGGGATTGGTGGGCACCACGATGACCTGTGAACCGGGAACAAGTGGCGTATTGACCGGGTACTGCATTGACTGGGATGACCAGCCCGAGAAGGTTGTGCAAAAACTGGGGGCTCGCAGCCCTGCAGTAATTGCCATTACCGGACGTCCATCGTTATAGTCGATTAATATCCCTTCCGGCATTATGACCACCTCCCGACGACAACCCTGCCACCGCCAGAGAGATTTACAGTGATCCCATTGCCGTCAATGCGAGTAACGTTATTCACTCCGTTAAATGCAAATTCACCACTGTCAGCATAGAGTTTCCCATGGAATTCTGGGCTACCAGATTTCGGTAAATTCCATCCACGTCCACCACCACCGGGGACGAAGTTCGCAGACTGAAGTGAGTCGGTAATTTTCGCAAAATCGATGGATGCTTCCTGAATTAATGCGCTGCGAATAAATACCTGCCCGTTATAGACGAAAAATGCAGCCTGCCAGTTACCTGGATTGTTACCGGAATAAATACCGAACTGATCGGCGGCAAATACAACCGTGGATTTATAGCTGTTTCCATCAGGTTCGATGGACATACCGAAACCCGTGTTGTATTTAACACCATTTCTTACGATACCCATGTTCAGCGTGTAGGAGGCTTTGGCTGTTCCGTCGCTGTTCACCACCGCAGTCATTTTCTGGTTTACCGCAGAGGTCAGACTGCCATCAGGTCCTATTTGAGCCTGGACATAAGTGGATAAGTCAGCGAGCCCCTGCTCAGCAGTAGCCACCGTGGTTTTTACGACCAGAATATCAGCGCGTACCTCACCATATTGTTGATACTGATGCTCAACGGTTCCATGGTTCGCCAGCGCATTTTCCATAATGCCTTCCAGGTTAGTATCAACCCCATCCTTAATATTCTGAAAGGCATCAGAGTTCTGAATCTGGTCATCAATGATGTCAATCAGCCCGCCTGTGTCCATAGAGCACAACGCCGGAACTTCGATAAACCCGGATGCACCAAAGGCGTTAACCGTTCTGATGTACCAGTAGTAGGTATGTCCAACCTGTAGCTGATTGCTGGTCCAGGTCGTTCCCATCCCCTCGCGGCTGGCATTCCCTTCCACGGTTGCTGTTGAGGTATTTGGCAGTTTCGTTTCACCTGACGTCCAGAAATCGAACTGTGTGGAAACATTAGTAATTGCCGCCAGACGCGGGATCAGCGTGACGGAAAAGAAGCCCTGCTCAATATCAACATGGGAAGGTGCTGGCGGGGCTTCAATGCTGAATTCCAGATACCCTTCTGGCGACTCTGCCCCCATCTGGTTTACAGCAATAACGTGGGCTGTGTAGGTATTTTTCGGTAACCCGGTAAGACGCGTGAACGTCCCCGGAACCTGGACGGACATGACCATCTGACCATTACGGCGAATGATCACTTTGTTATAGACAACCTGCCCGATGTTCTGCCAGGACAAAATTCCCTGTACAACCTGACCGATTTCCTCCACGGTGTATTTCAGGTTCTGCGGCTGCGCCACTCCGCCGGATGGCAACTGAGTGAACGGCGGTCGCTCAATCGGTTTGCCAACGGCGTCGCCCCAGACATCTGCGGTTTCCTGCTTCAGTGTCAGTTGCACGCCATTCTGAACACCGAACTTCCAGTCAGTTACCCGCATCTCAACATTCACGATACCGATAGACGGGAAATTCACCTTCACATACATTCCCGGGCGGTAACGGTACCCGCTCAGGTTTAACGTAACGTTCATGGTTCTGGCGATGCGGGTGCGCTTTAACTTCACGTCTGCAAGACGCTGGGCCTGAAATTCAGATGTCACAAATCTCAGTTTCATATCCTGCGATATTTCCACGCCGTCTTCCGTCACCCATTCACTGACAGACACTGAGGGGAAATCCGCTTCGGTATAACCCTGCTGCGGATCGACAAATGTCCCCTTGATGGTGTTAACACGTTCCGCCTGAGAGACTTCCGGCATGATTTCGATATCACCTGCCAGCTGGCTTTCAGTGATCACCTCTGTCGCAGGACCATAATAGGCCCCGACCAGAAGACCATGTTTACCAGCGGTATACGTTACATCACCGGCGCATGCCGCCAGCATTCCTTCCAGAATACTGACTTTGTTTTCACTGAGATCGAACTCACCGTTAATCGTATAACGCTTCTCAACGGTATTACCGCCAGTAATCACATCCTCATCACAGATGTTCGCCGCTTCCTGAAACTGGTCCCAGAGAATATCGGTGTCGGGCACTTTCAGGTAATTGCGGTAATAGTCCAGGATAACCAGCGCCGCGTTATTGCTGTAACCCGTCAACCCGGTACGCGGGTCATAAACGGCACGCCCGTACTTTTCGATCTTGATATTCGGGATGCCTGACGGGAATTTTTCTGCGCTGAATTTGAGAGACACACGCAGCCAGGTGATCCCCTTTCCGATCATGTCTTCTTTCCATGACGGACAGTTTGCCAGCATGTACGGATCTACGGTCTGGCGATTGGTATGCAGTTCAAAAGACGCATGTTCCGGAAAACTGCTGATCGGTTCGTCACCCAGCCAGACGGTTCCAATACTTGATAATGAGTGACCTGCCAGAGCAACAGCCAGGTGTAGCATTTCACCGTCATCCTGTTGCCCCGACTCTTCTTCTGAAAAGAACAATGTTCCCGCTGTCGTGGTGTGACCATAAACAACCGTTTTGGCGCTGGCTGCGGCACGAAGGACCTGTTTACGTTCCGATGTGTCACGGTATGAATCCAGTGATGGTTTTTTGGTCAGTGCCTGAGTTGCCACCTGAGCGGCCACGGTGATAGCCATTGCAATCCCGTAATACTGATATGAGGCGGCAGCACCTGCAGCGACGGTCGCAATGATAGGAATAGCAGCAGGCATTAACGCACCCTCCAGACACTCAGCGGCTTAACCCGCAGACTGACAAGACCATTTTCGCCAGGCACCCATACAACGCCGGAATACACCACCCCGGCACACCGCGATCCCGCATTTTCAACAACGGCAACATCACCACGCTGCGCCAGCTTCACCGGTACTTCATCGAGATACCGGGCCAGCACCTTTTCAAGCGAGCCGCCACCGCACAATATCGCCTTTTTTGCCCCATGTTCGCTGTCGTAGGTTCCGCGCCAGGCCGCCGCAAAATCCTCGCCGCACATGGCCTGAGCACAGTCAGCCGCGAACAGGCAGCAGTCATGACTACCCCATAAAAAAGGCCGCTTTTCAGCGGCCCTTATCACGGTGATTAATCTGTTATGCCAGTCCGGATGCTTCATGCTTCCTCACTTATAGGTAAATCCTGGTGCATCTTTTTTATTGCCCCAGTAAATTGAACGTTCAGCCATCTGCGCCACATAACGGAATATGTGATCGCCGGGATAAGCGGCCTGTTGCGATTCATCGGTATAGCGATCGGGAAAAGGACGTTGCCAGTCTTCAAAAATATTACTGAGGGTGTATTGCAGGGCGTTCGTCTCTCCGGCTGTCGCCCCCGTACTGGACACCTTCCCCTTGAACAGGAGATCAGCAACCTGGACAACGCCGTTATCATCCATGGCCACCAGATAGATTTCAGCATTTCTACCCACACATCGCTCATTCAGCGTGGTGGCAAAGAGGGCCATATCCAGACCTGAGAGGGTCATTTTGACCTGAGTCGGGCTGGTCGTGCTGGTTTCACTGGCATCATCAACAGAACCCATGCGCCCCATGCCGTAATAGACATGACCACCAAGAACCAGTGTACCGGTACCGGAATGCACATAGACGGTGCCGGATTCAAACTGAATATTGGCGGCGATCGCGACCGTCACCCTGTCGCGGGATAACCAGTCCACCATCGAATCAGAAAAGGGGGAAAACAGCATTAAAATGCCTCCTCAAGTTCCAGGGTATAGCTGGTAAAAACACCCGGCACACGGTTACCGGCGCCCTGCTGGTTATCCTTCAGTTTGAAAATACCGTAGGGTTTCGCAACTTCAATGGCAGCATTAGCAGGTGGCGAGCTGCGCATCATCGGGGCAAATACAATTATTGCGGTACCGTTCGCCGCGCTCGTCACGTCGGCTGTAACCATCTTCAGTTCATCGTTAACAGTGAAATAATCGCCCTGTCTGAGCACAACTGTTCCCGGCGTCCAGCCCTTACTCTGAAGCTGGACTCCTGTCTGATTAGCACCATCAACAACGGGCGCACCAGCAGGCGCTCTGCCACTTCTCCCCCAGTCACGGACTTTTACCCTTCCATATTCGCCATCAAGGGAAGCCACCAGGGCATCAATACGCCTGGATTTTTCGTCAGTAAGGTTATTAAAAGTCAGGGAACATACCCAGCGAGTACCTGGGAAGCGTGCGGTTTGTGATGATCCATTGAAGGGGGAACGAAAGGTTTTGGTGTTACTCTCTGGTCGCCAGGTCAGCGATGCAGGACAGACATCTTCGGGCCATTCAAGTGCAGCCATACTTCACTCCCGTCTTATACACCAAGTAGTCGCCTACCCTGTCCACGATTAGAAAAATCTTCGAGCATTGCCTGACGAGCCTGTTTTGCGCCATCATTAGCTCCTTTTCTTGCCGCCTCTTCCATGGCTTGTTGAAGCGCAGCATCTCCATTACCTGAAATATTGAAATGCTGGGTGATGTGAATTTCTCCATTACCAGTCGCTGCTGGCTGACTGCCAACCATGCGAACCCCCAACGAACCATCAGCTGATCGTGTCAGTGGCATAATGGCTTCCGGCCCCGCCTCCCCCATAAGCCCAGCACCTTTTGCAAAAGCAAAATATGTCGGTGTGTTAACAATGCTGTTGCTGTAAGCGCTCAGACTTTCAGAGGCATATGCACCACCTTTTGCATTCAGCTTTATGCCAGATGCGGCAGAGTTATAAGCGCCAGAAGGAGTGCTGCCAGATGCAGCGCCAGCCCCCGCCCCAAACATGCCGCCGATCGAACTGAAAAAACCGCTGTTACTGGCTGAGCGCAAAGAATCCACCAGCATCGCATTGAGGATAATTTTCTGCATAGACTGAAGCACCGAACTAGCCCAGTCTTCCCAGTCAACCTTATTACCGGCCAGTGCATCAGAAATATTACCCACCAGCCCGGACATTGCGTTATTCACCAGGTCAGCGGACTGAGATGCGTAATCAGAAGCAGTGTCAGCCCAGTTCGCAAAACCTTCACGCATACCCGTTGTCCAGTCACTGCGCTGGGCATCAGAGGCTGAGTAGTAAGATTCCTGATCTCGTAACCTTTCATCGAGATAACGTTTATTCAGTGCAAGTTCCTGACGGTATAGATCTTCAGAAATATCACCTGACTGGTACTGCCGCTGCAGATCAACGTTCTTTTGCTGAAACTCTTCCCGGATACGCAGCATTTCCTGCATCCGTTCACGCATTCGGCTTCCCTGTCCATATCCGGTAAGTTCTGCTTGGTTAGATGCTCGCGCGCTGGCGTTTGAGTCAGCGAGGTTGGCTTCATACGCCGCTAATTGTTCGCGGATTTTCTGCTGATCAATCAACGCGGCATTCTGCAACAGGGTTTGTTTTTGCGCTTCCGTGAGGGAAGTAAGTTCACCCAGACTAACCTGATATTTCAGTTTTGCCAGTTCGGTATTCTGACCAGCCAGAGCGATTTGCTCTTTCTGCTGCTTAATGAGTTTGTCGTAAGTATCCGCTGTTTTTTCGGCTTCTGTTTTTCCACCTTTTGCTTTCGGCTTGTTAGCCTGATTATTCCGCCACTCTTCTAAGCCATTGTTAATTAACTCCTGACGGCTGGTCTGATAACGAGGGTCATTAGAAGCGAAGCCAAGATCATCAGCAGAATAACTTAATCGTAAGCGTTCTCTCTCCTCACCTTTACGGCGAGATAATTCAAGTTCACGCCTACTTTTTTCAATCGCATCCACCTGTTTAGTATTAAGGTCAGCCTGAGGTGATCTTAACGGAGAGTTAACCAGTCCCTGACGAGACATAAGCAGTGCATTTCCCAACCCTAGCAGACGGTTAAACTCTGTATGCTGGCCGTTCATAATTAATAATGACTGATAGGCTGAATTCTGTTCTGCTGCCTGCTGACGTATAAGCGCAATACGACGATGCTCTACCCCCTCAAGAACCTCCTGAATAGACTGCGATTTGGCCTGCATCTGTGCCAGGCGTTCTTGCTCAATAGCTAAAGCATTAGTGGCATCAGAAAGACCTCGAGTAGCATCATCTATGCTCTTAAGATGGTTAACCATGTAACCTGCAACTGTAGGACCAGGGTTAGCCAACATGTGCTGGTAACCGGAAATTTCTTCCCGTAACTGCCTAACCTTTTTTGCCTGCTCATCAATAAGTCGGTTTTGCTCGTCTAATGCCTGCCTGGTCTTGGCTTCATTATCTGAAGCCTCAGGTAATGACATGGTTTTTGTTTTAGAGCGTATCTGATCAATAGTATTTGCATAGTCTTGTGCGGATCGGCGAGCTTGCTCCTGATTCTGATACATGGTGTACCATGCACCAGCTCCCAGCATAACCAAACCAGGAATCCCGCCAACCAACCCAAGAGCGCCCCCCATCAACCGAGAGCCTAATGATGTCACATTATTTAGGGCTTCCTGCGCTGCGGTCCTTGCCGAAATATTTCTGGTTAATGATGCTTGAGCATCAGATAACCTTTTCTCCGCTGCTGCCTGAGCATCAGTTCCCCTGGTAGCAATTAAAGCTTGTTGTGCCCGATACACAGCTGCACGAGCGCGAGCCGTGGATATTTGAGTACCTCTAACTTGCGCTTCAGCAAGCGCAATCTCACTCTTTGCTGCATTTAATAACCCTGATGTTGCTGAAAACGCTCCTGATGCCATGTCTCCAAACCATCGCGCTGCGCCAACAGCAACAAGAACACCTGCGGCAGTTGCAACTTCATCAATATTATCTGCAATCCCATTTAATGCGCCTGTCAATGTCCGGCTAACACCACTTGCTTCATTTGCGCCGCCAACCCATGCCATAAAAGCGTTTTCAATTTTTGTTGTTGCCGCAGATACAGTCTGCGGCATTGCGTTGTATTCTTCACGAAGTGATCCGAGCTGGCTGATTAATGCCGGAACAACCTTGTCAGCAGTAAGTTGACCTGCATCAGCCATTGCTTTTAAGTCTTTTCTAGCGACCCCCATCCCAGAGGCAAGAGCCCTGATAACACGATCGCCATTCTCATTAACTGAGTTAAATTCCTCACCACGTAAAACCCCCTGAGATAGTGCCTGGCTGAATTGGGTAATAACAGAACTCGCCTCTGCTGTGCTTGCGCCAGAAAGCTTCAATCCGGTAGAAATAGCCTCAGTAACATTTAATACTTCTTCGGAGCTATAGCCGAATTCACGCATTGATGCAGCTGAGCGAGCAAACAGGTTTGCGTTATCTGAAAATGTGGTTCCTGTTCGCTGGCTAATATCCATCAGAGAGCGTTGTGACTGGTTGAAGTCATCAGTTGATTGAGAGGCCTGTTTCAATCGTGCATTAACCGAACTCCATTCATCCGCAAGGGATATCAGGTGCCCGGTGGCGTATGCACCAGCGAAAGCACCAGCAAGCCCCATCGCAGAGGATTTTGCAGAATTAAGTTGGTTTGTTACTTCTGCCAGAGCTCTCTGCGTCTCTCTTGATGCAGAGGCCGCCTGACGACCACCATTCTGCATGGTTTTGTAATAATCCTGCCCCATACGTGAAGCGCGAGAAATTTCTGTCTGGAAAGATTGTGAATTTGCGGATACTTTAATAATCAGTTCTCGCAAGGTAGCCATTATTCATTCTCCAGAAACAAAAAAACCGCCGAAGCGGTTTGTATTATTATTTTTCCCAGACTTTTCGTCGGGCTTCCTCAAGATATTCTTCATCGGTTTTTGTGGGATGATCACTTGATAACAAATCACTACCACAATGCTTGCATTTGATGGCTTCTTTTTTTATTAATTCAGCACAGAACGGGCATTTTTTCATACCATCAAATTCCAGCTTCTCTTTTTCTTCAAACTGTACATCTTTTTTAATAACTAAAGAGTGAACTAAGGCAACAATGAATAACAGAGCCCCATAAATCCACCACCCCAAAAAAGAGCGCCCCTTGCTACTTGCAATCAATGCAGGTATTAGACCAATAACAATTGAAATAAGTAAGATTTCCATGACCTTCCCCTAAACATCATCAATGAGGTAAATCCTATTATCTTACTGAATAAATGTCACTGAGTTGCTGCTGTTAATGCAGCCTCAAGCCCTGCAAACGGGTCCTTCGGTGCTGATTGTTCATCACCGCCCCAGCGCAGGATCGCATCGTCCAGCGGTACTTTCGCCCCCTGTGAGCCGTAGATAGCAGAGACGATCTGAGCTGCCTGAATATCACCACGAATATCGCCGATGGGGCTTTGTCTGTCGAATTCAATCCACATCAGAAGCTCACTTGCCGTCATGGTCTGCCGAAGCTCTGAGAGCGTGCGCCCCATGCGGAGCGCAAGCGCCATCAGAAACTTTACGCCGGGGGTTGCGACTTTTCCCGCGCTTCGTCCGCGCTGTTGATGAGGTCAAGCGCCTGTTTGAGAAGGCGTGAGTGAACGGGCCCGTAAATTTCACGAACCTGGTCTTCTTCATCGACGCTGAATACCGGTTGCTTGTTGGTATCGCAAAGGACATCAATGAACAGCACCACGTCAGCACAAAGATTACGGTGTGCTTTTTCTGATACAGACACCTCGCCTTCTTCATCTGCGCCAGATTTTGCAATTTCCTGCCAGCGTAGCCAACCTTCGCCAGAAGGTTCCCGTAGAACAACCTTCACACCATCCCATTCAGGGACCGTAATGATTTTATGACGAAAGCCTGACATTTTAGCCAGCGCCAGTTCTTTAAGACTCTTTGCCATTTTTTATCCCTGATTAAAGAAGATGAATTATGCTACCGTTACGACGCAGGTTGCTGAGGTGACTTTTCCAGCAGGTGTGGAGGCATCGGTAACTTCACAAACGTAATCACCGGCATCACCTGCAGCAGCGTTTGCCTTGTTGAACGTTGCTGTCGTCTGTCCACTAACCGCGCTGCCGCCTTTCTTCCAGACGTAGGAATAAGGTGCCGTTCCCCCGGCAGCTACGACCGTCAGTGACAAAGCCGCACCAGAGGTAACAGATTTGGTGTCAGGCAGGTCGGTGGTCAGGCGCAGCGCGTTATCAATTTTCGTCGGCTTACCTTTCAGGCGTAACGAGAACGTTGCAGCCACCACGCTGTTTGTCCCTGAAGACCAGGTGTGCTGACGAACTTCAGACAGGAACTGGAAGCCAATACCAGACGGGAAGACAATCCGAAAACCATACGTGGTGTCGTTATCGTAAGCATCACGCAGCGCATCCTGTGCCGGGTTAACATAAAAGTTACCGGACATAGAGATTTCTGACTGAGCGCCCAGGCCGTTGATGTTTTCCTGCTCGGTTGAGCACAGAGTTGTGACATCAATGTCCTGCTTCTGACCACCAGTAAACTGGACTTCTTTGATAGTACAGTGCAAATCCAGCCAGGTTGCGGCGCCAATCGTATCCAATGTCGCTGGCGCAGAGGTGATCTGAATTTTAGTACCCTGCGATTTTTCATACAGTGAGGACATATTTGTCTCCTGAAAATAGAAAACCCGCCGTAGCGGGTCTGTGAGTTAGTGGATTTGTCAGACAGTGACCTGAAATTCCAGCGTCGTCCGGTAATACCGGTTCTCTGGTTCATAACCAGGGGTTTTGCTTATATTGGTGGGATTGAGTGGCTTAACCACCTGAAGCGCCATATCACGAAGATTCCGCGCCTCTTTGAGAGTCAGTGAGTAAACATCCACCTGGACCGATATCCCTGATTCGGCCTGCCCACAAAGAACATCAGCGGTCACATCAGAAATAAGTGAAAAAATAACCCATGGCGGTGATATCGAGGGCTGGCCATCACTACCCAGCGGCGCAACGTAAGGATAAACTTGTCCACCGGCCAGAGGCTTCAGCAAAAGATAAAGGTCATCTTCCGTCATTTACTCAGCACCTCATCAATGGCCTGGTTCATGCGTTTCATAGCAACCTGCGTCGCCAGTTCTTCGCGGGTATCAAACGCAGGACGGACAAAAGGATGTGGGGGCATATTCACTGTGCCCATTTCGACAAATCGCCAGTAAAACGCGTTACGTCGATCGGAGGCTTTCATTGAATTATCGCTGTTACCCGTTCGCATGTTTCGACCACGAATATGAACACCGGATGAAATATCACCGCGTTTACGTGATCGCTGCGTCAGCACCACAACGTTTTTCTTCAGCTTGCCGGTTCGTTCAGGCGCTCTTACTATCACCTCATCTTTCAGAACCTCAGCACCAGCTCGAGTGGCATCACGCAGAACTTTGTTGTTTTCGGCGCGACTCAGTAATTCCAGATCGCGGGATATCTCTTCAAGGCCAGAAAAATCCAGACCGATATCAATCATTTTTCCGCTCCATTTTTACAGAGTATTTCCAGCCTGGTGGCTTTACTGTCAGGTATGGGGGGACTGATGATATTCAGTACCGCGCCTTTAAATGGTCCTGTGAGCACCTTTAATCTTGACGCAGCAGTCACATCACGCCGGAAACGGATCCACACCCGAATTGTTGCCTGTGCCGTTTCTGCTCCTGATTGCAACTGCTCACGACCACTGATACCCAGCACTTCCGCCCATATGATCTTTCCCTCCTGCCACTCTTCAACCGGCTGGCCTGTCGTATCGCGAAAAGAAGTAAAGTTCAGGATAGTAACGCGATGGCGTAATCGACCTGCCTGCATATACCCCCCTTATGTTCCCGGGTGCTTCCGGTGCGGCCCCAGGAGAGCCTGAACACCAAACGGCAATGTGCTTGTAATATTGCCAATATTTACCGGCTCTCTGTTCTCGTACCAGTGGCTGACAAGAAGCATTAACGCTAGCTTGATATCGTCGCTGATGATGATGCCATCAGGGTCACTGTCCGGGATGCTCGTATCGTATAGAGCCCTGTTTACAATTTTCTCAGCATGGGACTTTGCTGCACTGAGATATATCGCCAGTGTCTGATCTTCAGAAACATCATCGCTGTCTATCCGGCATTGCTGCCGTAATTCGGCAATAGACGGTTTCATTTGGTCTTCCCACGTTTTGTTTTCGGTGGTTCTGGCTCTGGCTCTGGCTCTGGCTCTGGCTCTGGCTCTGGCTCTGGCTCTGCAGGAACATGAACACCGCCACTACCAAATTTGATAATGCCTAGTTCGGCAGCAATTTCCTCAGCGCGGACAGGTAGCTCACCGTCCGAATACACCCCTGCGGGAATGGATTCGACAATACAACCATCTGGGGACCACTTAAGTTCACGCAATAATTCAGGCATAAATCACCTCGAAAAATCGGGGCCGAAGCCCCAGAGAATTAAGCGCCAGTGCCGATCTGCAGCAGTTTAATGGCCTGAGAATCCACCAGCATTCCCCCGGTTCGTTTGGTGGTGTAGAAACCAACGAATGGTTTTTTGGTGTAGGGGTCACGAAGAATGCGGGTGCCGATGCGGTCAACAATGGTGTAACCACGCTTGAAATTGCCAAATGCAATTGCTTTAGCATCAGCCGCGATATCCGGCATCTGTTCGTTCTCTGCCACACCGTACCCGGCCAGAGAGGAAGGCTGACCCAGTTCCAGACCAGGACGCCACAGGTAGTTGCCTTCTGAATCTTTCAGGATTCGGATAGCAAACAGACTGTTGTTGTTCATCATGAACTTAGCGCCATTACGATGCACTTTACGCAGCGTGTAGACCAGTTTGATGATCGCATCAGCCGTTACGCCTGCCGCAGCGCCAGAGAGAATGTGCTGGAGAGTACCAAATGCACGAGTCTTGTCCGGATCAAGCGTGGAAGCGTATGCCAGAAAACCTTTCGGCTTCTTCGTCCCGTTACCGCTGGTAAAGGCGATTTCTTCCTGCTCTGCAAACTCAATTGCCAGTTCGCTGTTGATCCAGTCTTCGACGTTGAAAAAGGCATCATCCAGCATGGTTTGAGTCGCCTGCGGGTTACCGTAAATTTCTCCCATGAACGGCTCAATCTGACCGAGTTTAGACGCATCGGTTTCCGGGCGGGCATCAGTTTCACCAACCCAGCCGGAAGCCGTACCGCCGAGATTAACCAGTTTTTTATAGTTAGCGCCGCCGACTGTGATGGTTGTCGCCTCCTGGCGCATCACCACTTCATCTTTCAGAAGATTAAGGATCGTGCGATCCAGCTCTTCCGGCACGGCATAGCCACCATCTTCATCCACACCGACCTGCAGAGCTTTGCGTTCAAGTTCGCGCAGCCCGTCATCTTTACCCTTGCGCATAAAGCCAATGAAAGCGGTTTTATGTTCGCTTGCGGCTTTGCTCTGAGGACCACCGGCTGGACGTTTAACCTGCTTCAGTTCCTCTTCCAGCGCAGATTTAAGCTCATCCAGTTCAGACAACTTGCCGTTTAAGGTTTCAACCTCCCCCGCCAGCTTGCCCTTTTCCTGTTCAACTGCTTCCAGGCGCTTATCGTTCTTTTCTTTGAACGCATCAAACTTCGCCTGCAGTTCCTGCGCGACCTGCTCTACGTCTTTAACGTCAACTGACATAATTAACTCCTGATTAAAATTTGATGTTTTTCAGTGCATCCAGTGCGGTACTCACCTCATCAACATCACGCTGTGAAAGTGAGCCATACCCCCCGGCCATGAATGCTTTAGCCTGGGTGCGTGAGAGCCCAACATCGCGCAGGACTCGTTCAATACTTTTTTGAGAAGGGATTTCTCCGCGGGAAAATGCGCTTTTGACATCACTTACCCGCGCTTCATCGTTCGACGGAAACGTGACGAGACTGACTTCCCACAGGTCAATCTCTTTGAGAAGGAACACGCCCTTAACGCGGTCGTACTCCCAGTCTTTCAGCATGTAACCAATAGAAAGGCCGGTTAAAGAACCGGCCTTCATGTGGGCGTGTGCGCGTTTCGAAAGGGGGTCGTCATCAATGAGTAACCGGCCTTTAACATAAAGGCCAACCTCATCCTCTTTCATCTCAGTGTAAATACCGATGGGTTCATCCATACGGTGCTGCCAGAGTAATGCAGGGAGAGCATTCTTTTCTTTCCATGCCTGAAGGGAGGCCGAAAAAGCGCCTGGCACAACAACATCATCGTAGCTGTCCTTTACGCCAAAAACAGAGCCATAGCCTTCAAACTCCCCGCTGTCGCTGACAGACTTTAGCTGTAGCGGAATATCCAGCCGCTGTTTAGTCATCGGCATTATGTTGTTCCTCGGTTGTTTTGTTCTTGCTGCTGTCTGACGGCTTCGTCGTCATGTTCATTGGCGTAAGGTAAATATCTCCGCCTGCGCGTGGGTTAAGTTCTTCAAGTTCCCGGCAGTCATTTGGTGAGTAAATACCCCAGTTAATTCCTGTTGAATACGCCTCAAATCGCGACTTCATATCCCCGCGCAGCAATGCGCCGGCATTGAATTTTGCGTAGTACACACCCTGCTTTGATTCCTTCACCAGCCCGATGTTGATTCGCTGCTCAATGCGGGTCATATACGGAACGAGTGAATAATTGATAAACCCCATGCCGAGGTTTTCAATATTGTTAAACGTCGAGCGGTCAGTGTTCTGCACCATATGCATCGGCACCCGGAACAGGCGGCATATTTCCTCCAGCTGGAATTTCCTGGTCTCAAGGAACTGACTGTCTTCCGCATTGAGCGCCATCGACTTCCAGTCCAGTCCCATTTCTAGAATCATTGGTCGGTGCGCGTTGCTCAGCCCGAGGTGACGGTCCTCAAAATCCTTTTTCAGCCTTGCGTAAGCAGCGTCAGTGAGCGTTTGCTCAGTGCGGAGTACGCCGGAGGTAACCGCGCCATTTGAGAACAACCGCGCCCCATGTTCCTCTGTTGCCATTCCCAGAGATATTGCTTCTCTTGCATAGGCTATAGGGTTCAGTCCCACCAGCCCGTCAAAGGTAAGCGTCCTGACATGCCAGATATCATCCTGCCCAAGCACGTCTGTTGAGCCATCGGGGAATGTTACCTGGTAAACCGGCTGCCACTGGCTGTTAAGCTTTGGTTCAACACACCCTGGGTCAATGGGAAGAAGCTCCACCACCTCGCCAAGCGCTTTAACTTTGTAGGCGTAAAAATTACCGCGAAGACAAAGACACACAATGACCAGTTCCCAGAACTCCTGGGGGGTCATGTAATCATTTGGCTTCATCGTCAGTAATTTATGCAGCCTTTCGGAAGTCGCTTTTTGTTTACTATTTCCGGTTATCTTGTACAGGTTACAGGGCAGCATGCCCATCGACTCAGCAAGAACCCTGATACAACCGAAAACCGCTGTAAGCCGCATGGCTTTCTGGCTGCTTACCCTTTTCCCTGTATAGGTGTCGTAAGTCATTCCCACTGCTTCAGCGAGTTCTGCCGGAGTAGTGACAGGGGCGTCACTTTTTTTGAACATTCCGGGGAAAAACATCAGTCAGTCCCCCCTCGCAATGTTTTCCCGGCCAGCGAAAGCGTGCGGGAAACCAGCCATGACCAGATAAGGCAAAGCATACCGGCACTGATTAAGCCTCCTGGCGGATAAATCATCCATACACCAAACGAAAGCAAAATAGCGCCCATCACCCCGATCAGTGGGGCGAGAATCATCAGGATCATAACTGCCTCTTTATAATGAACGGACGCCGTAACTTTCCAGATGGTCAGAGAGGCTGTCCTGTTGTTCGCCGCCGTTTACAAGCATGCGGCTCATTGCGGTAAACAAGGCGGCAGGCCCGTCTATTTTCGCTTCTGGCGTGGATTTGTTCGGAAAGATATTGTCGTTTTTGTCAGGCTTGACGGTAACGTTAGACATCATCCAGTTCATAACCGGATGATTGCTGTGATGAAAACGCCCACCGTAAACCAGAGACTCCACCTCTTTCATTGACTCAGAAAAGTTTCTGACCGTTTGCGGAACCTCCACCAGCGGCACACCCTCTTCTGCCAGAGCCAGGCTAAACTGCGTTGCGCTCCAGGGGTCGAACCCGGTTTCCTTCAGGTTTTCGCCGCTAATCCATTCCAGAAAATCAGCTTTAATCTGCGCATGATCGATAACATCACCGTCGGTCAGTTCCAGCTTCCCAAGCTCAGCCCATTTGCGATACATCTGCGCCATTTGAGCGGAACATTTTTCCAGCCTCCCTTCGGGTAACCAGAATTTAAAGTCTGCATGCGCGTGGCCGTTGTCTGCCCGCCAGAGTTTTACTGCTGCGCAAATATCAATCTTGTGGGCCAGATCCACACCAGCCCACATCGGGTAGGTTTTCAGCTCATGACGGGGGGCTATAAACTCACATTTTTCCCACTTAATCATGTCCATCCAGGCTGACTCAGCGGTCACCCAGATATTCATGTGTTTGGTGAAAAAGTTAACCCTGGCGGAAACCTGTTCTTTGGCCTTCTTTGCCAGGCGGCGAAGATCATCCCAGCGCTTACAGATACCCAGTCCGGGGTTAGCCTTTTGCCAGACCGTTTCATCAAACGGATCATCATCTTTATCCAGGGTGAAGATGATGGCGAAAAAGGTATCGTCTTTTACCGCGCCTTCCACTTCGCTGTTATAACCACGCAGCACCTTAATGGCATAATCGCGCAGCTCGTAACAAATCCCTTCTTTGTTAAAACCCGCTGTCGTTATGCCAAACAGAAGAGACTGCAATCGTGCGCCGGTTGCAGTCTCCAGAACGTCCCAGACATCACGGGTTTTATGCGCGTGAAGTTCGTCGACGATGCCACAATGGATATTGAGACCATCCAGATTGTTGGCATCAGAAGAAAGCGGTTCAAACTTTGATGCTGTCTGCTCCTGGTAGATCGCCAGTTTATTGAATTCAAACAGTCGCCCCAGTGTGAGTTTCGCTTTTTTAACCATGTTTTTCGCATCTTCAAAAACGATGCGAGCCTGATCCCGCGTTGTCGCTGCGGAATAAACCTCTGCCCCGCCCTCACCATCGGCGCCAGCCATATAGAGACCAACGCCAGAGGATAATGTCGACTTGGCGTTTTTACGGGCTACCTCGTTATATGCCGTGCGAAACCTGCGAACCATCACCGGACGACCACTGCCATCATTACGCAGAACAATTTCGCCTGTTTCTTCATTTACCAGGGGGATAACAAAACCGAAGATGTTGATCAGAATGAAAACATGCCAGTCCATCAACTCAATCGGCTGGCCTGCCAGTGCTCCTTTAACATGAGGCACGAATTTATAAAAATTGAGGATATGCTGTGCGCGGGGCTCACTGAAATAGATGCCACGTTCTTCACCGTGCCTCAGATCATCAAGAAATCGCTGGCAGGAAAGACGGACAAACTCACAGGCAATAACGTCCCCGGCAACGACGCGTTCGGCGTAACGTATGCCATCAGTAACTTTTGCCATCAGTCCCTCGAATTTAGAAATTGACTTAACAGATCATCATCGTCTGGTTTTTCTTTACTGACCTTAGACCTGCTGGAAGGAGTCATACCAAACTCCGCTAACATCGCGCGAAGTCGCTTCCAGGCATCAGCTTTCATCATGGCTGCCGGATGCGGCTTGATCATTCGAATTTCACGTTCTTTCCCTTCATCAGCATCATCATCGCTGTATACCGCATAGGTATAACCTTCCCGATCCAGCGTTTCACAATGATGGCGGTATTCCGTATATGCCTCTACCAGCAACTCCAGAGCCCTGGCATCCAACTGAGATATGACGCCAATGGCATCAAGTTCTTCGGCCATCCGCTTAAACCAGTACTTCCCCTGCTTGTCGAAATGCTTGGGAACTGGGGGTACCCCTTTAGGTGGCTGCGGCTCGTTTTTGTTGATAGGCCGTTTGGATGGGTTACCCCTCACCAAACGCAGATGGGTAGGGGTTTTCGGCGGTCCTGACATAATCGAAAACTCCTATTAATCATCGGCTGGGGGAACCCAAAAAAAGTTTTCTAACCTGCGGCGATGTGAAGAAAGGCTAGGCGGCGGTCCTTTTGGCGCCCGGCTACAGGGATTTGACCTCCCCCTCCCCTCCACATCCGTTGATGGTAATCATTATCATTTGAAGCGTTCACGCCCTGTTTTCGAGCGGTGGCAAGGCCAGCACAGGCTTTCAAGGTTCGAATCATCATCGGTACCCCCATGAGCCTTAGCCTTGATATGGTCAACGGTTGTGGCCGCGACAGCGCGTCCAGTACGCAGGCAGTTCTGACACAGATGGTTGTCACGCTTCAGGATACGGGCTCGTTTGATATCCCACTTACTGCCGTAGCCACGCTCATGGCGACTCTTACCCTGCTGGTGCTGTTGCCAGCCCTCATTGCGATGCTGCTCACAGTAGCCTGAACGGTCAGTAGTCGTACCGGGACAACCTCGCTTGCGACATGCGCGAGGGATTAACGCTGGCATGGTTCAATCCTCACGGAACCGTAAAGCGTGTGCCGCTTCACTTCACCGTTCTCTGCTACCATATAACCACGCTCATCGAGAACAGCAGCGATTACTTCGCCCTTTTCATCGTCAGCAGTGAAGACATGCTTAATCTCAATGCCATCGAGAAAAACAGCGTATCGCTCTACACCGAGATTAATCTTCCTGCCGGGATCGTCATCTAATACAGTTAGACGCATATGACCTCCTGCTATTTAAACCCCAAGAAGGCGACGGAGTTTACCGTTACTTCTGAAATCTCTTTCCACCGCAGCTAAAGCCTGCTGTACACCTTCGCTAGCAGCGTTCTTCATAGCATCGCGCAAGCGCTCAACTTCTTCGTTGGCTGCCAGAGCATTACGCAGAACTTCTTCGACGTTTGCATGGATACTTATTTCATTGGTGCTAATGGCTACCTTATTCCGCACCGGCTCATCACTCCGGATACCAAGGCTGATGTTGTAGATATTGGTCACCGGATGAGGTGTTTCGATTGCCGCTCCGTGGATAGCACCACTGGCGATAGTGGCGTCCTTGATGAATGACTCTCCATTGTGAAGAAGTTCGAAGGCGAGGGTGTTACGGTCAATGCGCTGGTATAGCTCGTCGATTGTCTTTTGTGCGGCAGAGGTATCAAGACCAACGTCAATCATCATCGAAGCGCAATATTGCTGCTTACCAAAGCGCGTATTGACCAGGTGTTCAACGGCAAATTTCTGCCCTTCTGATGTCAGAAAGGTAAAGTGATTTTCTTTCTGGTATTCAGTTGCTGTATGTCTGGTTTCAGCAAAACCCAGCTCGCGTAATTCAGCGGCACCAGATTTAGACGGCAGGTCACCTGACAGCAACGCGCCACGGAAAAAGAGTGCATACAGCACGTCAGTAGCAGCGCCAGACAGCGTAATGATTTTGTTACTCATGATACGTTTCCTTTTAGACGTGAGCCTGTCGCACGGCAATGCCGCCCGAGAGGTAAACGCAACCTAACGGCATCACCCAGGCTCACTACTGAAAGACTCTCTTTGATGTGCGCGTGCGAAGCGCAATAAAAAAAGCCCCGCGTTTGCAGGGCTTTATGTTTACTTTTTTGTTCGTGAGGCATTATTGCTCAAGGAGGCCATCGATTTTCTTTTGAACATATCCATCAAATAGACGCTTGGATACATCAACCAAAGTCCCAATGCTGGCATCTTTAAAACCGGTTTTAACCGTATTCCATACTTCTTTATTTCTCATGGTTTCAAGGAAGTCATGTCCATCAGCAGTAAGCCTCAAGGGCATTACAGCCCATGATCCACCTGAATCTGAAGCTTCTGAGAATCCAAACCCCATACCACCATTAGTTCGAGAAATTAAATATCTGTCTGCAAGCAAGCGCATATGGAACAAGAACTCAGGGGTTCGATAATCATATCCTTGTGCAAGCAACAGTTTTATGTTTGTTTGCGGTTCTCCTGAATCTTCAAAAGCCTCAAGAAGTCCTTTTAAATAATCATGGTCTATCTTCATGCCAACTCCTTCATGTGTGAAGGACTAATTTAGCATTATCACAGGCACTCAATGAATGCCTGCTGAATGCCACTAATCGTCGAGTTGCAATACACCGTGCTCAAGTGACTCTGAGTAGGCGATCATCCCTGTGTATTCAGGGATAATCTCGCCATCATCCGCTTCAAATTCCGGGATCGTGCCAGTGGTGATGGTGTATTGGGGCTGCCCATCTTCTTTCGCGAAGGCTGCCAGGTCTTCAATCTGCGTAGCTGTAAGAACTACTGTCATGCGCATACCTCAGTTGTTAAAAAGCCCCGCTATTGCGAGGCCTAGGGTTATTTGTATCGCGACCGACTACCTGTGAATGATAAAAAGCGATTTACACTTTGGGCAAAGTAATACCTGTTGCTGACGTACTTTCGTGGTCGACTGAGTAGATTTATGTCCACATATCGGACACGTGACAGTCATATTGGCTACAAGCCCAACACGCTGCATTGCGTAATCGAAGAATGACATGATGGCTGACCTTTTAATGAATGTGGTTTATCATACCGCATTCCGTTCAATTATTAACCAATTGCTGTCATCCAACTAGCAAATGTGGATGCATAATGTACTCATGCTCAACAGCCAGTACATGCTTATTCTCTTTCATCTGGCGACTGCTGATTGCGAAGCTCATTGTTGGCTATTTGACTCTCTCACCGAGTCATGAATCCGCTCACACGTCATTCCAGCGCGGTAGCTTTCGTCAGCTCGTCCAGCATAATATCGAGCTTCTTCTGCAAGGCGTCCGAGCATGTCGGCGAGCACTGCGGCGTCGGCTCCGGCTGTTTTGCTTCTGACGGCAGCGGCAAGATCTGCGGTGTGCTTTGCGGCGTCCAGGCGGGTGGCAAGTTTTGTTGCTTCGGCGCGCAGCTGGCTAACAGTGGCAGACAAACCAGCAGCAGTAGCGGCCGATTTAGCGGCTTGTGCTTGTGCATCTCTTACAGCCTCATCACGGGCAATAATACGCCCTTGTTCAATCATGCGGGCTGCGGTCTGTGCGTTCGCTGTTTGCGATGATTCCGCGCTATCACGTTCCGCCCACTTCTTTTCCCAACCACGGTTACTCCATACGTTTCCCGCGATGAATGCGACAGCCGTCAGCAGCGAAATGGCAATAAACCTATAGCGCAGGCTCACTGGTCTAACCCCCAGCACGCCAGCGCGCTTTCCTGGTCTCGCCTTTCTACCTGTCCGTAGCAGCCGCTTTTCTGGCCTTTGGTCAAACGACAGTCGCGGCCACCGTCTTTAATCCACCAGCGGATCGCTTCACAGGCACCTCTACGGTCGCCCGCATTAATTCGCTTATAAAACGTAGATGGGAAACATTTTCCGGGGCCGATGTTATACGGACAAAAAGATGCGATCCCAGCCTTCTGTGGTTCGGTCAGTGGCACCTTGATGTTTCGCTCAACCCACGCCAGCGCCTTGTCGCGTTCTATGGCGTTCACCTTGGAACATTTCTCAGCAGACAGCTTCATTCCATGAACTACTGGCTTACCATCAATCACCGTGGCACCACGGCAAATAGTCCATATTCCACCGCCGTCGCGATATGCTGTCAGTCTGTTACCCTCTTTCTCATCCAGAAACTGATCGAGAATCACGGGCGCGGAAGCCCCCGCAAGAATCAGACCAACGACCGCTGCGCTCAGCTTATTCCTCAGCTTTTGTGGCATAGCCATTGCGACGATCCTCCCGTTCTTTCCAGCGGAAATACCAGTTCACTGCACAGGTAATAACGGTGCATGCGATACCGACAATAATTGCCCAGTCGCTCAGGCTTAACCCTGCAATTCTGTCGGCCAACATCCAGGACACCTCTTTTGCTGTTTTGGCTGTTTCGGCATATGCCTTCGCTGATACACCGCAGCCGGTCAGCGTGGTTCCTGTTCCATATGAAAGTCTGCTGTAAATGGTGCTCATTCTGGTCATAGCCTCACCTCCGATTATTCGGATGGCGCTGTGTGTTTGAAAAGGGTCAGGCTTCACGGGCTGGATTTATCAACAAAGCACGTAGCGGATGATTCCCGTGAGCCTGAATACGAAAAAGGCCACGCAAATGCGCAGCCTGTAACCAGAAATCAATATTGTCTTTACATCAATTTTTCTTAAGGTTAAATTCTTCTGACAAGTTGATGAAAGACAACTTGAATATTAGCTATTTGTTCTCTGTTATGCCCGCAACCCAATGCGGGCTTTTTTTCGCCCTGCTAAAAGTTCCACCGTTGTGAGCCTTTTTGCTATGCAATAATGGATGCGTGGTGCCGGGTGTCTCCCGGTGATCCTTTGGCTGACAACCCATGCCTCAGGAACATTTCACAACGGGATATAGAAAAGGCCATGCATTTGCATAGCCCTGAAAGATGTTTATGCTTTATTAATTCGCTGGAATATCTGGCATGGCGCGATCCATAGAAGAGCTAATTAACGCCTTAATAGCGTTGCATACCTGATAAAATCCACCCAGCTGAGATGAGACAGAAAAACGGGAGACGTCGTCTCCTGAGCCTACTTCAGCATAAAATGATGAGTTCTCATACCAGAGTGAGATGCTTACGCCCTGCCTGTAGCCACCTGTTAGCGGAGAATCATCAAGAGTGGTTGCAATCACGAAATTCAAGTGGTAACGGCTGTCCATATTGAGTTGGGGGATTAAGACAGGAAAGAACTTCCCCTCCTCCTCCCAAATACCAATGTCCACATAAGGCCATCTTGTTCCGTCAGAACCAGTCCACTCACGAGATGTAAGATCAAGAGAACCTGAATACTCTCGTAGTAGTTCGCTCGCCTTCTCCTGAAGTTTATCCTGTAACTTCCATTGCGCCTCGACCAGTTTAGTGCGTTTTTCTTTCAGATCCTTAAATGTTAATTCCATGCCACTCTCCAGACAACTTTTGAAAGGAATCTGCATAGTAACTCACCCTGAAAGCACATGGTTATATTTCACTTACACTGAGTGCGAAAAGCAAAAACCCCGCCGAATGGCAGGGTTCCAATGATTAGGCTGTGTGTCGAAGTGACGCTCATTACGCTGCTAAACTGTGCTGTTCTTCAATCAGCGGCTGGCGATGATTGCGATCAAATACACCCTTTAGCGCCTCTTTGCGCTGCTCAAAGTCCCAGCCCATGCCAATGAAAACTGTATTGGCCCGCTGCAACTCAGTTACGCAGTGGATCTGCTCCGGCGTCAGGTAGTCACGGATGTTCTCTTTTTTGTCGAGGTCGTGGTAAACACGAAATTTTGCCGCCGTCATACCGAGCGCGATGCGGTTAATCAAATCGGCTTCGTTGCTGAAGTGGTAAGGCTTGATTTCTTTACCCTGCACTTCACGCTCATGCTTAATGGCATCGCTCATCGGGCGATATTCCAGACGGGCGGTGTTGCGATCCATTTTTTTGCCCGCCAGAGCGCCACGCATGCGGAAGAACTCAGCAACCAGTTTCTTTTTGAACTTGCGGACAACATCGTTATTACGCATGTAGGTGATCAGTAGAGTGGTTTGCTGTTCATTCAGTAGCGCCACTCGACGCTTTTGAAGACCACCGTCAGTTTGAATGGTTCGGATTTCAAATCCGACCCTTCCAAATTCTTCAAGATCAGCCTTGTTACGGTCCACTAACTTAATGACGGTGTCATGATCACGCCCAACCCCGTCAGCAATAGAGACAGTGCTGGTTACAAGGTCGAGTTTTTTAATTTCAACTAATTGCATGGCGTTTACCTTACTTTGAGATGAACCTTTGCCGCACAGGAAATCAGCCCGTCGAGGCTCGCCAGCGCTAACCGACTTCCTCAAAGGCTCATTTCAAATGGATTGGTTCGACGTGATGGATGCGCGGGCGGTGCGCAGGAAATGCGGATACAAAAAAACCCGCTCACTGGCGGGTTTATAAAACTTTGGCAACATATCAAATATGCTTCAAATATGGCTTATTTTGTTGCATTTTGCAAGCGCGTTTGAAGGAGATAGTGAAATTTACTTCTCATTTCTGCCACTTTGAGGGCTTCTTCTTCCTCATAGTATTCAAGAGCCATTGCCAACGCAGATTCATCAAGCTGGGTAAAAGCAGCCTTTAACCCAGCCCAGTGCCCTGAATAGACACGCAACCACGTTGAACGGTCAACGCTAACCATACGGGCCAGTGCCGCACCAGCGTAGTCTTTATAGGTTTCATTGTTTCGGGTTGCGGCAATTTCCTGCCCTGCCAGCCATACCAGACCTATCAGTTTCTTTACTACGCGCTCCTGAAGGGAATTATCACCCAGGCATTTCTGATAAGTTTTCCAGACGTATTCACACATCATCACCTGGTGCTTATAGCTAAGGTCAAAACCGTAGCAGTACCGCAACCAGGCCTGCTGGTATCCACTAAGCGCGGACACAGCCCTACGCCACGGCGCGGACTCAAATTCCGCATCTTTTATCGGCGGCATTGGCCTGCGGCGGCTGCGTGTTTCCAGTACATACAGTGGCGCGGAAAGCGAGTTAACAAAACGTGGCCCCTTCTCTCCTTCGAGTTCGACGAGATGAATTCCACGGCGCGGGGTGGCATTTTTGTCTGCTGGTGGGTGTTCACTGAAAGCCTCAAGCTGCCCTTTTGTTCCCCCAGAGAGGTCAGGTAGCGCGCGGCGCAATTCTATTCTTACAAAATTCAGGTCTTGCTGATTCATGCTTCTTTGCGCTCCATACACTTAAGCTTTCGCAATTACGCCGATCGCCAGCGCCCGATCCATAAAACGCAGTAGCAGCTCAAGCTGCGTACCATGCTTCTGCTCGAATGCCGGTACATCGGCGTGCAGCTCATCGTGGCACTCTCTGCACAGAGGGATCACGAAGAGGTCATGGGCTTTTGTTGCTGTACCACCCATACCGTGCCCTACGATATGGTGCGGATCATCTGCTGGCCGTCGGCAACACTCACAGGGTTGTGTTTTTACCCAGCGGGTGTAAGTCTCATTTATCCAGCGGCGTCGCTTTGGCCTGAGCATGAAAGATTCTGGAGACTCCGGATCAACAGAGAGAGTGAGGATCTTCTTCGCCTTCTCCTGCACGATGCTGGCTGCAGAAGCGGAAGGCACAATGTCGCTTTCCCTCATGACCGAGCGGATCTTCTCATCCGGAAGGCGTAGCCCCTTGTGCGCAACGCTTTCCGGAATAACATCAGCCAGGTCGTTTCTGACCATCCACCAGCACAGTTCCGGAAGCGTAAGGATATGCGACTCGGGAAAACCAGAATCACGCCGAATGACTTCCAGAATCCAGGATACCAGGTTTCCTGCCGCTATACCTGCAAGCTGTTCGGTATGCTGCCCCGACAAAGTGTGATCGCAATGCCAGCACAGGCGAATACTTCCTGGTGGGTGCCGCATTGTTGTGAAGTTCTTGTCGTGCCACGATGAATGTGGCCACTGGCATTCAAACCGATTACTCAACCATTGCTCAAGGGAAGGAAGCCCACCGGCACGTTGAATAACCCGATCATTCTCGAAGACCTGCCGCATTACCGGATCATCAGCCAGCGGCTGAATGGCGGCGGGAACAGCTCCTGTACTGAATGACGCCATTTCTTCTGGTTCAGGCTCGAGCAGAACGCGACCGCGCATAAAGAGGTGCATCAGTTCCGCGCCGGGACGAAACAACACAATCCCCATGCGATGGGCGACTTCAGGAGTTAACAAAGCCCTCACGCCGCCTGCCCCCCTGCAATATGTTCAGCCCACAAACCACCAATCCAGCGTACTCCCTTGGCAGTGAAACGCGTCTGGCTGAATGCGTGATTGGATGTGCTCGATGTTCCCGTCTTAACTTCAAATCTTCCCCCGGAAATGTGCTGCGCCATGGGGGTAAGTGTGCCGCCGAGTCGATACAGGATATTGCGTTCAATAAGGAACAGACGAAACTCAGTTTCTTTTGCGTTAAGCAATTTGGCTACCTGCCGGAATGACATGGAGCCTTTTGCAGAGCAATAACGATCAACAAACTCCACTTTTGGCGCCGCGGCTGCCAGCTGGATCGTCAGTTGCTCTTTCTGCTCGGCTAAATCAGCAGCCAGGCGAAGCGCTTCCGGTAATGAGCGGGGAACACTGACACTCTGTCCTTCTTCCAGTTCCTGCCAGCGATCGACGACCGCGGCGGTAAATTCAGGTGATAATCTGGCAACAATCACCAGAGAGTCGCGTTTGTTAAAACGATACTCCTGGTACACATTACCGTTATGCTCAAAATCGAACTGCGCCAATGGCGCGGTTAAAATTCCCGCAGCAACAAGACGCTCAGCCGAGCGTTTCACGTCACTGTGTTTACTCTGAACCAGATCCGCAATATCACGGCTGGACATTGTTACTACACCATTCACGATTAACTGGCTCATACTTTTCTCCATATCAGGCGGCTGCACCCGCCGGTTCATATCTGCTGATCGTTATCTCTACCCGACCTTTCGGCACTACGGGTCCCCATTCCACCAGCATGCGCTTAATCTGGCTGTCGTCTTCCCAGACACCCGCATGCGTCAGCGCGTCAAACAGGGCTTTGTTGTAATTATCGATATCCCGGCGGCGCGCATCCGGCGGGTACAGAGTGATTTCTACCGCTGCCAGTTCAGTCGATGGCTTCGGGAGACGTCGTAATTGCTCAATGATCGCCACGCAGGCAGCGCTCTGGTATTTACGGCCATCAGCGCTAATGAGGTGACGACCGGCCAGTGGCCCCTTGTTAGGGGCGCGCCAGTAAGTGTTTACGCTCGGAGGAAAAGGCAGGATCAGTTTCACGCGGCCTCTCCCCGCATATTGCGAACAAGTTCAGAAGCAGCAGTAATGATTTCGCTGGTGGCCGTACGTTCCAGCCAGAGTTGATTGATGTTGGCTTTCAGTTTGTTCTGCTGGGCCTCGCTCAATACATCAACGCCTTCCACTTGGTTAAACACCAGACCAACCTCGAGAGGCCAAATACGCGATTCAACTTCTGGTGATGTCAGCGGCGCAGGTGGCTGTACTGTTTCTGCCTGCTGGGCCTTGCAAGCGGCAAATGTGACCAGCGACATGAACGCCTTCCCTTTTTCTTCCAGTTCGGTACGGCTGATGTAGCTGAAATGCTCGCCGCGCCAGGACTTATCGAAGACAGCTATAGCACCGGCAAAAAACGCGCTGGTGGGCTTCTGTTTTTCGTCAGCAGGTACAAACCACACAGGCAGATCGAACCCAATGCGCCCGCGAATGAATACAATGTGATCGGCATCTTCCGGCCACCACGTTTCACTCGGCGCGGCTTTTATCAGGAATACATAGCGACCGCCCTTCTCGCGCTGGGCTGCTGCGTACTTCATGATGTGCGTCATACCAGTGATCGCCTGTTTCTCGTGGTACTGCGAACGGCTATACGGTGGGTTGCCATAACCTGCGCCGCCCAGTTCTGCCAGACGTTCAGACCAGTCCTGCGTCAGCGCGTTATCTTCGGCGGTGTACCAGACCGGGCACTTCGCGTTATCGTCGTCAGCAAACAGATCCAGCGTCAGGGGGCCGAACATCGCATTGATGCCCCAAAAAAGCAGATCTGGTGTTCGCCACTGATCGCCAACCTCTTTCAATTCATGGGCTGGTTTGCTGCGCAGTGCTGCCAGCGCCTGGCAATATTTATTTGGCATCATGAGCGGAACCCCGAATTTTCTGGCAGTGAGTAGTCAACATTTTGGAAGTTTGCGCGGCTGGCTGAGTTAGTCGCCCATTTACCGTTAACGCGTTCAGGTCGCCCAGCGGCAGACCATTTGGTCGCGCTTTGCAGGTAACCGGGGAAGTTTTTTGGAATAAACAGAGTTGCCGGGCGGAGGTATTGAGCCTGCTCGCTATCACGCCAATCAGCGTTTTTGTAATCCACCACAAGGCACAGATCATCAACCGTGAATTGTTCCCGAAGACGGGCGCGAATATTCTCCAGCGACGTGCTGCATACCTGGTAGCGTGAGCCAGTAGTCTGATTCAGGTAAGACAAAACCTGTCTGGCCTGATCAGTAATCACAACCTCAGGGTCGGGTTGCGCCGCAACCGGACAAGAGGGTTTTGAAGTTACTTGTGGATCTTGTTTTGATTTTACTGACGGATCCCCGCCAGATTCTGACGGGTCAAAACCTCCGTTTTTGCCAGATTTCGACGGGTCAGTTTTTGAGGCGTCATATTTTGATGCGTCAGATTTTGACGTGTCAGAATCTGACAGTTGAGAAAATGCGGCAGTCTGAAGTTTCGCCACATTCAGCCGATACACGTTCGAAGCATTACGGTTACCATTACGGCGCTGTGTACGTGTGAGCCAGCCATCTTTTTCAAGCTTTGCGATTGCTGTTCTGATAGTGCTCGGGCCTGCGCCAAGCTGGCGAGCAATAGTTTCAATTGACGGCCAGCACACACCTTCATCGCTGCTGAAGTCAGCAAGGCGAGCCATGATCGCAACACTAGACAACTTCATGCCCGACGCTGCGCAACCATCCCATACGTAGCCGGTTAATTTAGTGCTCATGATCGTCCGTTATCTCCCTGAACTTTTGCCTGAAATGCTCAAGTGGGCTGAAGCATTCGTGTGGATAGCCATCTCGCAGGTAGATAACGCGCTGCGTTTCTGGCTCCCAGCGGATAACACGGACTGGCACTCCGCGGTGATCTTTGAACCTTCGGTTAAGTTCGCGCACAGGCGTTTTGCCCTCCGATAGTAGACCCCCACAATTACGGCAGCCTGGCTGTGGTTACATGACACCCAGCGATTTGATACTTTGCATTCATACCGAAACAGCGGAAGACCCGGCACCGGGATCATTCGTAGTTGCGGTAAGTGAGGATTTACGATTAAATTGCTCATGCGGATTATTTCTCCATACTCGAAGAGTTGTTCGCCAAGGCGCCCGGAGCTGCACACTCGCGGGCGTCACTCTTTTCTGGAAGGCAATAGACTCGTGAAATCAGGTTCAGAAACGTCATAAGCGTTACCCGGAACTGGTAGGCGATTTCGTTCAGACTGTCCCACTCCCCTTTATCAACCACACCATCATCGATGTATCGACGATATGCGTTAACCAGGTCACCAAGCCTTCCCACCAGCTCAGCCAGCTTTAAGCCAATCTCTTCGTTCTCTGTTTCTGGTGCCGCGCCCGGGATATGGATCCCGTTATCTGTTTGACGAGAAAACGCGTCAGCTATGTAGCTAACACCGGCGGCTTTCTGTAATACCATCGCCCATCCCATAGGGAAGATCTGATCCCCGTCGACACGAAGGCGGTTAAACAATGCGTTCTCTGTCACGCCCAACCATTCCGCCGCCTCGGCATAACCACCAGGTAGATCGGTAATCGTTCTTTTAATCGCTACCACCAGCCAGGCTGGCTGGCGTTCAACTTTCCAAATAGGTTCGTTACCCACGGTTAACCCCTTATTCCTGTGGTTTTATGTCTGTACTCGCGCCTGTACAGTTCGAATAGCGATGTGGGTAAAGAATTTCTAGCTCATTGATTTTTCCCGAGAAGAAACGGACTAGACGTTCAGCAATATCTAGGGAAGCAATTTGCTGCCCTCGCTCTATCCGACTTAGATTTCCCGGGTCGATATCAACCCCTTTTGCTACACAGGAAAGAGTCATACCTTGCGATTTACGCAAGATTCGTAACGGTGATTGCATATACCCTCCTTTAATTGCGTAATACGCATATTAATTGGAACGTACGACTTGCGCAAGTTGCTTTGCACATCACGCAAAAAAAACATGTAATAGACGCATGAACATAGGAAACCGCATAAGAGAACTTCGCACAGCGAAGGGTCTAAAAATCGCTGATCTTGCTGAAGCCGTTGGTGTCGACGGAGCTAACATCTCGCGCGTAGAAACCGGCAAACAGAAGTCATTTACTGAACAATCACTTAGCAAATATGCTCAAGCTTTAGGCGTTAGCGTTGCTGATCTATTTACTCCAGGCGGAAATAAAACTACTGTATGTGAACACAGTGGTAGTAACCCACATTCTGGAGATGGATCTGTGTTTAGAGTGGAGATTCTTGATGTAAGTGCCAGCGCTGGTGGTGGCTTTATTCAAGGCAGCGATATTATTGATGTCATCAGGTCAATCGAATACAACAATGAACGTGCGCTAGCGATGTTCGGCGGAAGAACGGCAGATCAAGTAAAAGTAATCAACGTTCGAGGCGACAGTATGGCTGAGACTATCGAACCTGGTGATCTTCTCTTCGTTGATATCTCTATTCATGAATTCGATGGTGATGGAATATATGTATTTGGTTTTGATGATAAAATTTACGTCAAACGATTACAGATGATACCTGATAAGTTGTTGGTGATATCGGATAACCCAAAATATAGAGAATGGTCTGTGGATGAGACAAACGAACACCGTTTTTACATTTTTGGGAAGGTAATGATAAGCCAATCTCAATCATTCAAACGCCACGCCTGACACTACATATCAATGTTGAAACCGCCTTTACGGCGGTTTTTTTACGCCTCGATATTGCGCAAATCGCAATTTAATACTTGCGTTATTCGCAATTTAATTTTATTGTCTACTCCATAGCGAACAGGCAGGACGCCCACGAAGTAGCCGCCCGGGGCATATGAAGGCCGGGATGATTAGCTAACACATAAATTCTCAAGGGGTTTAAGGATGAAAGAGAACGAACCACATATTTATGCTGGTAGCATGAACAACGAAGAGCTTTATCAGTGGCTGTGTAAGAAGGTTGAAGCAATGGCGCATCTTCGTCAGTTACATATGGATAAAGCCTCCTGTGTGCGGAGGCTTGAAGAAGTGGATTCAATGATCACTGAAGCTACCCTTGAATCTCAATTAGAAATTTCTCGGACAGCTCAGGGTCCCATTCAGCGTCCAAATAATCAGGGAAGTTAACTGGGTAATTTGAGTGAGTAATGCGCGAGAGATATTCACTTGCTGGCTCCGGAAGAGCAGAGAACTGGATTTCATCGTGCAGGGCAAGCAGCGCATCAGTAAGTGTTAAATCTCGAATTACTGACAGCGGCCATTTGTATTTGAGAAGCAACTTGTGGTGAAGAGCCTGTTTTCCGTTAAGTCCATTGAGTTGATTCCCGTACTTTTTACGGTGCTCATAGAGAATGATGTCGAGAGCACAGATTAGCACAGCGCGGTTTGTGACACAGGAAACTTCAGAGCTATCAACATAGCCACTGATTTGGATACCGCGAAGTTGAGCAATATTGCTTTTGATCTGCGTAAAGAGGTGAGCGATTCCATTAATCATTTTGATTCCTTCGGGGTTGTAGGGACTTTGAAGGATACCACCACGCCTGATGTGGTTAAAAGCAGGCCAAAGCAATAACAAGTAACTCCCTGTTCTGGCGGCCCGGTGTTTTCCCACTTGTCCGGTAACCGCCAGCCTTTTTCAGGGCACAACAGAAAAGGGCATCACCGGGCGACGGGCTCATAACCCAATCCACCCGGGCAAAAGAAAGCGGTCTCTGCAAGCCGCCGACCAATGCAGGTGCCCTTCTCTGTTGTGTATGGAGAAATTTCGGCGGTTGCAGCCGCCTTAACGAGGGTAAAACCATGAGTAATGACCGCATGACCGTAGTGCCAGATTTTCTTGGCGAACTGGATGCCGGCGTGTTCATGAACAAAATCGCGGCAGCACTTAATACCACCGCGCTTGGCGTTCTGAACAATGGCAACAAAGGCAAAGTAGTCCTCACCTTTGATTTTGAGCGCATGGGTAATTCCGTTGAAGAGAAGCGCGTCAAGATCAAGCACAAGCTGAACTACAGCACCCCAACACCACGTGGTAAAGCCTCCGAAGAGGACACAACCGAAACCCCGATGTGGGTCAATAAAGGCGGGAAGCTCACCATCCTGCAGGAAGATCAGGGTCAGCTGTTCGGGATCACTGGCGCGGTGGATGGAAAGCTTAAAGCGGCTCAGTGATCCGCAACAACAAACTCACTGATACCACTTTGATCATCAGTTAATAAGGAATTTTTATGTCTCAGTTAGACAGCGGTACCTTCAAGCAGGTCAAAGACCTGGTTCTTTCCGGTTATCACCTGAATGATATTCATGGCCTGGCTTGCCCGACCGCATTACTGCCAGAGGGTACTGGCATTGAAAGCCTCGAGCGATTTTCTCTGGAGCGTTTCCGCTTTCGTGGCGCAATGACCACAACCAGTATTGACGACTTCGCACGTTATTCTAAAGGTTACGCCAGCGACAGTGAGCCAGCTCGTTGCTTCATTGACGCCGACAACATGACCGCCCGTTCAGTGTTCAACATCGGCACCCTGGATAATCCCGGTCACGCCGATAACGTTGCTTCAATCACCCTGAAGAAAACCGCCCCGTTCCGTGCGCTACTGCAGATCGACGGTCAACGTCTGAAGCAAAAGCAAATCGCTGAATGGCTGGAAGACTGGAGCGATTATCTGCTGGCGTTTGATGCTGATGGCAATACGATGCAGATTTCCCAGGCAGCTCAGGCTGTGCGTCGTATCACTATTCAACAGGCAACCCAGCAGGACCATGAAACTGGTGATTTCGCCGGTAAAAAATCGCTGATGCAAAGCGTTGAAGCAAGCAGCAAAGACGTAATGCCTGTGGCATTCGAGTTCAAATGTGTGCCGTATGAAGGTCTGGACGAACGCCGCTTTAGCTTGCGTAACAGCCTGCTGACCAGCGATGAACCCTGCTTTGTTCTGCGCATCGTCCAACTTGAAGCCCAGGAAGAAGAGATTGCCAACGAATTCCGCGATTTGCTGATCAGCAAGTTCGAAGGTGAATCAGTGGAAACTTTCATCGGTAACTTTAAAGCCTAATTGCTCTGCATTAAATCCCCGGCGCCGCGGGGATTTATTGAAGCGTAATTCCATTAATTATCGCCAACCGGCGAGGGATTCGTGCAACCAAAATCTGCGCGGTGCAGCGCGCCAATATGGAGAAAACCATGAGCTACATTCAGACATTATCCGGCAAAAAATTTAACTACCTGACCGCCACTATCGACGATATCGATGTTGAGGATATCGCTACTGCTCTTTCCAACATCTGTCGATTCGCTGGGCATCTCCCAGAGTTCTACAGCGTGGCCCAGCACTCTGTGCTTGTAAGCCAAATTGTGCCGCCAGAGTTCGCCTTTGAAGCGCTGATGCACGACGCTGCGGAGGCATATTGCCAAGATATTCCTGCCCCGCTCAAAGCCTTGCTGCCTGACTACCAGCGCATGGAAACTTATATTGATGGTCTTATCCGCTTTAAATTCGGTATCTCACTTGAACAAGCTGCTGTCGTGAAATATGCCGATCTAACCATGTTAGCCACCGAGCGCCGTGATCTGGAAATCGATTACGGTTCGAAGTGGGAAATTCTCGAAGGTATTCCCTGCTCTGATCTCGTTCAGGTTATCCCTCTCCGTCCTGGTCAAGCCTATGGCCTGTTCATGAATCGCTTTAACGAACTGGTGGAGCTGCGCCAATGCGCCGCATGAAGGTAAAAGAGCTCGTAGCGGAGGCTTTTGCCTCCGTTACTGAATTGCCACCAAAGCATGCACCGCTTATGCGCGAAGTCGCCACCAGACTGGACGCTACGTTCGCAGCATTAAAAGAGTCCCTGGTGCAACTGGAACAGGAACGTAAAGGTAAAACGCCATGACCGTATTTGAATATCTCCAGGCTCATCCGAATACCACCAGCGGTGAAATAGCTAAAGGGATGAATAAAAAGACGCCTGTGGTCGCCGGTGCATTATCGCAACTCTATGGTACTGGCCGGATCGTGAAGTCTGGTGTTCGCAAAGGCATTCCAACATACCGTGTTAACGATATGCCGTTTGGGTGCAGTAACAGCCTAACCATGATGTTTAACCAGCTATTGAATAGCGCCAGACAGGGAGCATCCCAATGACAGCACTCAACAAACAGGCGCTGCTAATCGAAAACGGTCAACTTGTTGCCGATACGCTACGCCACTTAGCCGATAACGAAATCGATTCTGATTATTTTGCTATCACCTCAACGAATGAGAACGGCACTGAAATTGATCACGAGCTGGTTATCACTGATTACGCTCTACAGGCTGCCGGAACGGTAGACGAATTGGTTAGGGCGCTGGAAGCCGCAGAGAAGCGCATAGCAGAGCATAACTTTGAAAATCGGTTACTGGCTAATGCTGATCGCGATATCAAAGCATTACGACAGCGCATAGCAGAACTGGAGGCGCGGACAGTTTGCCTTCCTAAACTTCCAGTTCTCGGCTCTAACGCTGAGTGGTACGAGGGATTTGCTGCTGGCGCATCCGGTATGAGAAATGAATGCGCCGACGCAATCCGCGCCGCTGGCATTGGTGTGAAGGGGGAGTGAGATATGTGGCGAGGAACGAATCGCGGCGGTAGCCAGATGATACTCACTGCCTACGAATACGACCCAGAAACCAAAAAATCAAAGTCAGTTTACCTGCTACGGCATCACAGCAAAGTTAAGCAGACCACGCTTGAGCAAAAACTTGTTGTTGAGAACGATGCGTTTGGTCGGTTTAAACCGATGGTCGAGCTTACCGACTTTCCAGAAAGATTAAGCGAACGAGAAGCGATGCTGAAGCTGGCCGACTGGCTACACCGACTTGGCGTGGCGATTGAAGATAACTGGAGCACACCATGACAACTAACCACCCGGCGCACGGTCCTGTATCACTCGATCGCCTGCACCAGATACGCGAAATACTCAGCAAAGCAGCAGCACAAAGCGACGGCGGTAATCTCGGCTACGCAATGGCTGATGCTGTGAAGGTGATTGATGGGGTGATGGCGGCGTTTGGTGCGAAGCTTGATGAAAATGGTCTTCTTCCATGCCCGCTCTGCGGAGGAGGCGCTGAGTTTGATTATGATGACGATAATCTCAACTGGATATCTTGCAGCGTTTGTGGAATTTCGACCGATACCGTATATCACACAGATATAGATGCGAGAGATAAGTTGCGTGAGGTATGGAACCGCCGCGCCGCCATGCTTCAGGCTGGCAACTCTCTTGTAACTCATGATGGTTACGTACTGGTTCCGAAGAAACTAACCGCTGAGAACGGCGCAAAGAGTGTGCTGACCGGTGAGTTTTCAGAAACGAAATTTATAAACTGCCCAGAGTGTTTTGGTGATGATGAATGCGAAACATGCGACGGCAGCGGTCGAATTGAGATAACAGTGCCAGTCAGTTGGACGAACATCAAGGCCATTTGGGCTAAAGGTGTCGAGCATTTCGAAGCAGCACCTCAGCAGGAGAATATATAACGTGAACAATTTAATGATCGACCTCGAATCCATGGGCAAAAAACCGAATGCCCCTATCGTCTCCATTGGTGCCGTGTTCTTCGATCCGCAAAGCGGTGAACTGGGTCAGGAGTTTTACACCGCCGTTAACCTTGAAAGCGCTATGGAGCAGGGAGCGGTACCGGATGGTGACACTATTCTGTGGTGGTTAAGACAAAGCTCAGAAGCGCGATCAGCAATCTGTGTTGATGATGCGATGCCGATATCATCTGCCCTATCTGAACTGAGCCATTTCATTAATCGGCATTCTGATAACCCTAAATATTTAAAAGTTTGGGGCAATGGAGCTACTTTCGACAACGTTATATTGCGCGGCGCATATGAGCGTGCCGGCCAGGTTTGCCCGTGGCAATTTTGGAATGATCACGACGTCAGAACCATCGTCACATTGGGCAGAGTTGTAGGTTTCGATCCTAAGCGTGATATGCCATTTGATGGGGTTGCACATAACGCACTGGCTGATGCCCGCCACCAGGCGAAATATGTTTCAGAGATTTGGCAGAAACTAATCCCAACCACCAGCAACAGCTAAAGTTTTCCCCGGGTGCAGCCGGGATAATGGAGAAATAATTATGAGCAATATTTTCCAGTTAGCTCCCAACGATTGGGTTTGTGAAAGCGTTCTGATCGCGGTTACCGGGCTCAAACCCGGAACCATCCTCCGTGCCAGAAAAGAGTGCTGGATGGTTGGGAGGGAATATATCCACGTCTCGCCTGACGGGAATCCAAAACCGTCCAGTGAGTGCATGTATAACAGAAAGGCTGTAGATGCCTGGGTCGCTTCAATGAAATGCAAGCAGCCAGGGTGATTTGATGCCATGAAAAAGGTAAGCTCGTATCGCTCTTGGGCGTCTGGAGGTAACACCAATGGATAAAGTCACATATCCAACAGGCGTCGAAAACCACGGTGGCACTTTACGCATCTGGTTTAATTTTAAAGGTAAGCGTGTCAGGGAAAGTCTCGGTGTCCCTGACACCGCTAAGAACAGGAAGATAGCCGGGGAACTGCGGACATCAGTATGTTTTGCCATCCGCACAGGAACCTTTGATTATGCAACCCAGTTTCCTGACTCCCCTAACCTCAAGGCTTTTGGTGTAAGTAAAAAAGACATTACAGTGAAAGAACTTGAAGAAAAATGGCTGGACCTGAAACGGATGGAAATCTGCGCGAACGCATTCAATCGCTATGAGTCTGTCGCAAGGAATATGGTGCCGAGGATCAGAGGTAATCGCCTGGTGTCAGCAGTAACCAAAGAGGAATTGCTGTATCTCAGGAAAGATTTGCTAACTGGTTACCAGAATCCGACGAAAAACAAAGCCCCGGCAAAAGGGCGAAGCGTTGTTACTGTGAACTATTACATGACGACAATGGCCGGAATGTTTCAGTTTGCTGCGGATCACGGTTACTTAGAGGTGAACCCATTCGAGGGAATTAAGCCTCTGAAAAAAGCCAGGGCAGAACCAGATCCTCTGTCTCGTGATGAATTTATTCGCCTGATAGATGCATGCCGGCATCAGCAGACGAAAAACCTGTGGTCATTAGCAGTGTACACAGGAATGCGTCACGGGGAACTGGTCTCCCTGGCCTGGGAAGATATCGATCTGAAAGCTGGAACAATTACCATCAGGCGTAATTATACGAAACTTGGTGAGTTCACTCTACCAAAAACAGAGGCAAGCACAGATCGAGTGGTGCATCTTATCCAGCCAGCAATCAGTATCCTGAAAAATCAGGCTGAAATGACAAGGCTGGGCAGGCCATATCACATTGAAGTGCAGTTACGTGAGTACGGCCGTTCGGTAAACCATGAGTGTACATTCGTCTTTAACCCGCATATGGTCAGACGCAGTAAGCAGGTCGGATTTATCTACCGGGTCGATTCTGTAGGCGACTCATGGGAAGCGGCATTAAAGCGTGCAGGGATCAGACACAGAAAGGCGTACCAGTCACGGCATACCTATGCGTGCTGGTCATTATCTGCTGGTGCAAACCCGAGTTTTATTGCCAGTCAGATGGGGCACGCTAGTGCGCAAATGGTTTTCAATGTGTACGGCGCATGGATGGCAGACAATAACGCAGAGCAGATCGCAATGCTGAATCAGAAGCTGGGTGATTTTGCCCCATTGATGCCCCATAGACCACAAACTAGCAGTAGAGGATTATTAAAATCAGCAAGTTAACCACTAACGCCCGTCATGTTAACTGTGTGGAAGGCAATACTACTCTGTACGCGCTGCCGAAAGTCGATATCGTTTCTCGCTGGCATGCTCAAACCACAGACGCGTTTCGGTTCTGCTTTAAGTTTCCAGCCACAATTTCGCATCAGGCCGCGCTGCGTAACTGCGACGATTTAGTGCAGGAATTTTTAACGCGGATGTCCCCGCTGGAAGCACGGATTGGGCAATACTGGCTACAGTTACCCGCGACTTTTGGCCCGAGTGACCTCAATGCCTTGTGGCATTTTCTCGATACGCTCCCCGCAACCTTTACCTACGGCGTTGAAGTGCGTCATCCCGCGTTTTTTGCCAAAGGCGAGGAAGAGAAACAACTTAATCGCGGTCTGCATGAGCGTGGGGTCAATCGGGTCGTTTTAGATAGCCGCCCGGTACACGCGGCAATCCCTCATACTGAAGCCATACGCGATGCGCAACGTAAGAAACCGAAGGTGCCGGTTCATGCCGTAGTGACAGCAAACAATCCGATGGTACGGTTTATCGGTAGCGATGATATGCCGCAAAATCAGCAATTTTTTGCCGTCTGGCTGGCAAAGCTATCGCTCTGGCGGCAGACCTCAACGCCATATCTGTTCTTGCATACGCCCGACATCGCACAAGCGCCACAACTGGTGGATACGCTATGGAGCGATCTGCGCACCGTGCTGCCAGAGATCGGATCAGCGCCATCTATTCCACAGCAATCTTCTCTTTTCTGAAAATGCCACCTATCATAGACAGTGCCATCAGCCATTTTAAAGGGAGTTTGTATGGTAAGCGCGCTTTATGCCGTATTAGGTGCGTTATTGTTGATAAAGTTCTCCTTTGACGTCGTTCGCCTGCGTATGCAGTATCGCGTTGCCTATGGCGACGGCGGCTTTAGTGAACTGCAAAGTGCTATCCGCATTCATGGTAATGCAGTGGAATATATTCCTGTCGCATTAGTGCTGCTGTTATTTATGGAAATGAACGGCGCAGAAACGTGGATGGTGCATATTTGCGGGCTTATTTTGATTGCCGGTCGACTGATGCATTATTACGGATTCCACCACCGCCTGTTTCGCTGGCGTCGTTCTGGCATGAGCGCCACCTGGTGTTCACTGTTGCTAATGGTGCTGGCGAATCTTTGGTATATGCCCTGGGAGTTGGTTTTCTCCCTGCATTAGCGCACAATACGCCACTTTATTTTTCCCGGATTTTTACGTTATGTCTCACCGCGACACGCTTTTTTCTGCGCCTATCGCCAGTCTGGGTGACTGGACCTTTGATGAACGGGTAGCTGAAGTCTTCCCGGACATGATCCAGCGTTCCGTTCCCGGCTACTCAAACATCATTTCAATGATTGGTATGCTGGCCGAACGTTTCGTGCAACCCCACTCACAGATCTATGATTTGGGCTGCTCTCTGGGCGCTGCGACGCTCTCGGTGCGTCGCAATATTCATCATGATAATTGCAAAATTATCGCCGTCGATAATTCCCCGGCGATGGTCGAACGTTGCCGCCGCCATATTGATGCCTATAAAGCACCGACTCCGGTCGAGATTGTCGAGGGAGATATTCGCAACATCACTATTGAAAACGCCTCTATGGTGGTGCTGAATTTTACCCTGCAATTCCTTGAGCCAGCTGAGCGCCAGGCATTGTTGGATAAGATTTATCAGGGGCTGAATCCCGGCGGCGCACTAGTGCTGTCAGAGAAATTCAGCTTCGAAGATACCCACGTTGGCGAACTGCTGTTCAACATGCACCACGACTTCAAACGGGCAAATGGCTACAGCGAACTGGAAATCAGCCAGAAGCGCAGCATGCTGGAAAACGTGATGCTGACCGACTCTGTTGAAACTCACAAAGCGCGTCTGCGCAAGGCCGGCTTTGAACACAGCGAACTGTGGTTCCAGTGCTTCAATTTTGGTTCTCTGGTAGCGCTGAAAGCTGAGGTTTCTGCATGATCGACTTTGGTAACTTTTATCAGCTAATCGCCAAGAATCATCTTTCTCATTGGCTGGAAACACTACCGGCGCAAATTGCCGCCTGGCAGCGAGATCAACATGGCTTGTTTAAGCAGTGGTCGAACGCGGTCGAGTTTTTACCGGAGCTGACGCCACATCGTCTGGATTTACTGCACAGCGTGACCGCCGAAAGTGCAGAGCCACTGAGTGAAGGGCAGCGCAAACGCATCGATACCCTGATGCGTAACTTGATGCCGTGGCGTAAAGGGCCCTACTCGCTGTACGGTGTGAATATCGATACCGAATGGCGCTCTGACTGGAAATGGGATCGCGTTTTGCCGCATCTGTCTGATCTAACCGGGCGAACCATTCTTGATGTTGGCTGTGGCAGCGGATACCACATGTGGCGCATGATTGGCGCAGGTGCGCATCTGGCGGTAGGGATTGATCCGACACAGCTGTTCCTGTGTCAGTTTGAAGCGGTACGTAAGCTTTTAGGCAACGACCAACGCGCACACCTGCTGCCGCTGGGTATTGAGCAGCTTCCGGCGCTAAAAGCATTTGATACCGTTTTCTCGATGGGCGTGCTTTATCACCGCCGTTCTCCGCTGGAACATCTCTGGCAGTTGAAAGATCAACTGGTACAAGATGGTGAACTGGTGCTGGAAACGCTGGTGGTCGAAGGTGACGAAAACACCGTGCTGGTGCCGGGTGACCGCTACGCGCAAATGCGTAACGTCTATTTTATTCCTTCTGCGCTGGCGCTTAAAAACTGGCTGGAAAAATGTGGATTTGTCGATGTGCGTATCGCTGACGTGAGTGTTACCAGCACAGAAGAACAGCGCCGTACCGAGTGGATGATTACCGAATCACTGGCCGACTTCCTTGACCCGAACGACCACAGCAAAACGGTTGAAGGCTACCCCGCCCCATTACGTGCGGTTTTGATTGCGCGTAAACCGTAATGGATTGCCAGATAGCTGTTACGTATAGCACCACTTCTCCAAAATAGTTCAAGTTGCAGCAAGGCAGCCAACACCGCTGCGGCTTGGAATATGAAGGAGAAAAAAAGGCCCCTGTTGAAATTGCAGGGGCCTGGTACGAGCAAGCATCATATTGGGCGACATGATGCAACGGTAAAAATCAGCTGGCCTGATGGCATGCAATGATTGCTTTCATTTCAGCAACCGCCGCCCCGTCTACCGCATAGCGGGAATATTCATCCGCTTGTGCATCCGAAGACATCGACAACCCCGAATTGCGATAACGCATGGGTGAAGCCAGCCATACTCCGGCAGAACTGTGGACTTCCTGCACTCCGGCGTCGAGGAACTGCGACAAATTCGCGGCGCGAACCCCCGCTCCGGCCATAATGATTGGAGCACCCTCCTGCGCAATAAGTTCCATTATTTTTGTTAAACCTTGCTGTGCGTCTGATTTTTGACCAGAAGTCAGTACTCTTGCGATGCCCAATTGAGATAAATTTTTCAGTGCATTTAATGGGTTAGAACACATATCAAAGGCCCGGTGAAAGGTGACGCTTAACGGGCCGGCGGCAGCCATTATTTTTTCCATACGCGGCATATCGATATTGCCATCGACATCTAATACGCCGGTAACCACCCCTGAGAACCCCAACTCTTTGACCATAGCGATATCATCAAGCATCGCGGCAAATTCCCCATCGGTATAACAAAAATCCCCCCCACGCGGACGGATAATTGGGTTAACAGGGATGGAAACGTGCTGACGTACTGACCGCAATACGCCCAGAGACGGCGTTAAGCCTCCCTCCTTGGGGGCAGAGCAAAGTTCTATGCGATCCGCGCCATATTGCTGCGCTGTGCGCGCACACTCCATGCTGTAACAGCAGATTTCCAGCAATGCCATACTCACTCCTGTTGTTCGCTTGCCACAATCGCTTCAATTGACCACGGATGAAACTTGATGGTCACATTACCATCGCTAACCGCCAGCGTCGGATTCGGTAAACGCTCACGCTCTCCTTTCGGCGAACTGGTCTTGACGAATATTCCCGGCTGACTTAATCCCTCATCACACAGCAGTGCCAGTGCCCGGGTATTAAGTAATTCCGGGTCGCCAGGCAGAACGATTTCAATATGCTCCCAACCCTCGTGCGGGTAACGCTTCTCACCCGGCCATGGCAACTCGACAACTGTAAACTGCCAGTGTGCTACACAAACCGGCTCATTCAGTTTGAACAGGCAAATGGGTCTGCCGTTAATGATATTTTCCGACAGCAGTTCGCCACACTGTTCGAATCCCCGGCGCCAGCGCTCTGCGGTAGTATTTTGATGACAGCGCAGAGAAATGTGATCGGCTTCAAGCGATGAGATATCCAGACCAAGACGGGTGGAAAGCTCCGTTAACGCCTGAGTGAAATGCGGTAAATCTGCGGAAATATCATGCAGTTCTTCAACAGTCTGCCAGTTAGCCATATTGAATGCTCATATCCATATTCAAAGCCGCTAATTTACTCTGTTGCGCAGCCCCATCCAACTGCTGATTTTTTCAGATACAACATGAATAATTATACGTAATTACATTGTTTATATTTCAGTCAGCCGGCGACACTCGCAATGCTGACGGCAACGGCCATTTGCAGTATACTCCCGCCCTAAATTCTTAAACTGGTGCGGTGTACATCAACCCGCTTCATAAATGTAAGGTATTCCGGTGAATATTCAGGCTCTTCTCTCAGAAAAAGTCAGTCAGGCCATGATTGCTGCAGGCGCGCCTGCAGATTGCGAACCACAGGTTCGTCAGTCAGCAAAAGTACAGTTCGGCGACTATCAGGCCAACGGCATGATGGCAGTTGCTAAAAAACTGGGTATGGCGCCGCGACAACTTGCAGAGCAGGTGCTGACTCATCTGGATCTCAACGGGATTGCCAGCAAAGTTGAAATCGCTGGCCCGGGCTTTATCAACATTTTTCTCGATCCGGCATTTCTGGCGCAACACGTCCAGCAGGCGCTGACTTCCGAGCGTTTGGGCGTCACCCAGCCCGCTAAACAAACCGTTGTCGTCGACTACTCTGCGCCTAACGTGGCGAAAGAGATGCACGTTGGTCACCTGCGCTCTACCATCATCGGTGACGCGGCGGTACGTACACTGGAGTTCCTTGGTCATAATGTGATTCGCGCGAACCACGTCGGTGACTGGGGTACGCAGTTCGGTATGCTCATCGCGTGGCTGGAAAAACAACAGCAGGAAAATGCCGGAGAGATGGCGCTGGCCGATCTTGAAGGTTTCTACCGCGATGCAAAAAAACATTACGACGAAGATGAAGAATTCGCCGAGCGCGCCCGTAGCTATGTGGTGAAATTGCAAGGTGGCGATGCCTATTTCCGCGAGATGTGGCGCAAGCTGGTGGACATCACCATGTCGCAGAACCAGTTAACCTACGATCGTCTGAACGTCACTCTGACGCGCGATGACGTGATGGGTGAAAGCCTGTACAACCCAATGCTGCCTGGCATTGTTGCTGACCTGAAAGCCAAAGGTCTGGCCGTTGAGAGTGAAGGCGCAACCGTTGTATTCCTTGATGAGTATAAAAACAAGGAAGGCGAACCGATGGGCGTTATCATTCAGAAGAAAGATGGCGGCTATCTCTACACCACGACTGATATCGCTTGTGCGAAGTATCGTTATGAAACGCTGCACGCCGATCGTGTACTGTATTACATCGACTCCCGCCAGCATCAGCATTTAATGCAGGCATGGACTATCGTGCGTAAAGCAGGTTACGTGCCAGACTCCGTACCACTGGAACACCACATGTTCGGTATGATGCTCGGTAAAGACGGTAAACCGTTCAAAACGCGTGCCGGCGGTACGGTAAAACTGGCCGATCTGCTGGATGAAGCGCTGGAGCGCGCACGTCGCCTGGTGGCTGAAAAGAACCCGGACATGCCTGCCGACGAACTGGAAAAACTGGCGAATGCGGTCGGTATCGGCGCGGTGAAATATGCAGATCTGTCAAAAAACCGTACTACCGACTACATCTTCGACTGGGACAACATGCTCGCCTTTGAAGGCAATACCGCACCGTATATGCAGTATGCCTACACCCGTGTGCTGTCAGTTTTCCGTAAAGCGGATATCGATGAAAGCGCGCTTGCCAGTGCGCAGGTCATTATCAGCGAAGATCGCGAAGCCCAGTTGGCGGCCCGCCTGCTGCAGTTTGAAGAAACACTGACCGTTGTTGCGCGCGAAGGTACGCCGCACGTGATGTGTGCCTACCTGTACGACGTTGCCGGTCTGTTCTCTGGCTTCTACGAACATTGTCCAATCCTCAGCGCTGAAAACGAAGAGATCCGTAACAGCCGCCTGAAACTGGCACAGTTAACGGCGAAAACGCTGAAACTGGGTCTGGATACACTGGGTATCGAAACCGTAGAACGCATGTAAGCATATTAAAAAATACCAGGCCTGAGTTCGTAATCCGGACTCAGGCCTTTTTTATTTCCGGACATGCTGGTCTGAAACAATTCACAAGGAATGACACATTTCCATCGAGAGATGGAACATCTTTTGTCTGTTATCCCGTTTCAGCCTCCGTATCATTAGGCGGCGAATTAATCGGGTACGGGTCAATGACATTCAGAGATTTTGCAGCGGAAGAGAAACTCTTTCAGCGACGGGTAATGGTGGCCTTTGGCCTGGTGGTCATCTGTTTTGGCATCCTTGTCTATAACCTCTACAACTTACAAATTCGCGAGCACCAGTATTACACCACCCGCTCGAATGCCAATGACATCAAAATGCTGCCTGTCGCCCCAACACGCGGCATCATTTACGATCGCAACGGTATCCCACTGGTACGCAACGTCACCTGGTACGATATTTCAGTTACCCCTTATAAGATCAACGACATGGATACACTGCTAAAACAGTTAACGCCAATTGTTGACCTTACTGCGGATGATATTGACCAGTTTCGCCATGATCTGAAATCCAGCAGCCGCTATCGCCCTGTGGTGCTTAAAAATGCGCTGACCGATGTGGAGATCGCCCGCTTCTCGGTTAACCAGTTTCATTTCAGCGGCGTCACCATCAACAGCTATGAAGATCGCCAGTACCCTTATGGTGCAGAGCTGGCGCATGTACTCGGCTATGTCTCTAAAATCAACGACAGCGATCTAAAAGCGCTGGATAAAAAAGGGCTGGCAGAAAATTATGCCGCCGACCATAACATCGGCAAACAGGGAATTGAGCACTACTATGAAAACGATCTGCACGGTAAAACCGGGTATCAGGAAGTTGAAGTGGATAACCACGGACGCATCGTGCGCTTGCTAAAAGATGTACCGCCTGTCGCCGGTAAGGATGTTCATCTGACGCTGGATTTACACTTACAGGAATATATTGAGAGCCTGTTGGCAGGTCAGCGTGCCGCCGTACTGGTTGAAGATCCGCACGACGGCTCAGTGCTGGCCATGGTGTCGAATCCCAGCTACGACCCGAATCCGTTTGTAAAAGGCATTAGCTACCAGGACTATAACAAGCTACTACAGGATAAAGACCTGCCGCTGATAAACCGCGTCACGCAGGGGTTGTATCCCCCCGCCTCAACCGTAAAACCATACATGGCAATGTCAGCCTTATTGAGCGGAGTAATCACGCCACAAACCAGCTTCTTCGGCGCCCCGACCTGGACGCTACCCGGCACTGAACGCCATTACCGTGACTGGAAAAAAACCGGTCACGGTATGCTGGATGTGACCAAAGCAATAGAAGAATCTGCCGATACATTCTTCTATCAGGTGGCATATATGATGGGCATAGACCGGATACACAACACGCTCAGTCAGTTTGGCTACGGTAAACCCACCGGCATCGATCTCGATGAAGAGTACGACGGTCTGTTACCAAGCCGCGACTGGAAACAGCGGGTACATAAAAAAGCCTGGTATCAGGGTGATACGATTTCAGTCGGCATTGGTCAGGGTTACTGGATAGCCACGCCGATCCAGATGGTGAAAGCCATGGTGGCGCTGATTAACAATGGGAAAGTGATCTCCCCTCACCTGTTACAAGATGAAGAAAGCGGCAAATCCGTCACACCTTATCAGGCACCAAAAACGTCAACACAAATTGCCTCTGCCGCATCTCCCTATTGGGGGCTGGTGCGTCAGGCGATGTTTGGCATGGCGAATGAACCGAACGGCACGGGTTACAAATTTTTCCACACCGCGCCCTACGGTATTGCCGCTAAAAGTGGCACATCACAGGTTTTTAGTTTGAAGGAAAACCAGACCTACAATGCGAAGATGATCCCCATCCGCTTGCGGGATCATGTGTTCTATACCGCTTTTGCTCCGTATAAAAACCCGAAAGTCGCAGTGGCGTTGATTCTCGAGAACGGCGGCAGCGACGGTGTTACCGCCGCACCGATAATGCGTCAAATCATGGATCATCTGTTTGCGCCGCAGGAGAGCAACACACCATCAGATGCCACAGCAACACCAGGCCCGATCATTGCGGCGTCATCGGGCCTCGCCATCAAAAATACTTACGCAAGTATTCGGTAAGACACAACATCGCCATCGCCTGTCCATAAGGCATCGAGGTCAGCGGGATATGGCGATAAAAATCGAGGTTGTGCCCCATCCCGGTACCAAAGGAGGTTTGCAGCAGTTCACCTTCCGGCGAAATATGTTTCACAATGCCTCTGATGGCCTTCTCCGCCACAGCCGCGTATTCCTGACCGACATAGCGTTTACGCACTGCTTTCAGGATCCCATAAGCAAACCCCGCAGTGGCCGAGGATTCCAGATAAGAGTGCGGATCGTCCAACAACGTATGCCATAAACCACTCTCATCCTGACATTTCGCCAGAGCTGCAATCTGCGCGTTCAACACCTGTGCCAGATAGCGGCGAACCGCATTATTTTCCGGTAAATCTACCAGTTCGAGGAAGTCAGGAATAACGATAGTTAACCAGCTGTTCCCGCGCGCCCAGCGCGCGTTGGCGAAGTTATGATGCCCTTCATAGTTCCAGCCGTGAAACCACAGCCCCGTTTCTTTATCCATCAGGTTTTGTACATGCAACAGGAACTGATACGTCGCTTCTTCGACATATTCTGGTCGGTTGAGCAATTGACCAATCTTCGCCAACGGTAAAACCGTCATCATCAGCGTGTCATCCCACATCTGCTGATGATTCTCTTCCGCCAGCGTAATGTGCTGCATGCCGCCGAAGTCAGTACGCGGCATTTCATACATTGCCCACTCAGCCCAGGAATCAAGCCACGGTAAATAAGCGGGATTACGCGTTTCTTCATAGCGATACGCCAGCGTCAAAAACGGTGCCATGGTGTTGACGTTTTTGGTGGTAGCCCCTTCAGCAAAGCGGTCGGCAAACCAGCTGTCGATGGTATCGCGCATCGTTTCATCGCCAGTTTGCTGATAATACTGATACATTCCGTACAAGCCGACACCGTGCGTCCACTCCCATCCAGCCCATCCTTTGGTATCAATGACGCGTCCATCGTCCAGTCGCAACAAGAACTCACCTGTTTGATCATTGATATTGATAAGGTTATGGGTCACCTTCTTAATAAGGTTTTTTAATTCATCTCTGGCAATAAAATGTTCTGGCTGACGCAACAACGGACTGTGTTTCACCGGGTAAACAATCATCTACTTAACCTCTGTGCAATGTCGAATTCAATGCTGTGCCATGTTCCAGCCGTGACGCAGCAGGTTTATTACGATTCAGGTAACCAATATTGTTATTACCCCAAAGCGATTCATACGGCATGCCCGACAGCATCTCTACGGTAGCGCGAACCTGTGGCGTGAGCGTTTCCGGCATCGCCCGACCCGACTCACGCATTTTCGCAGTCTCTTCACGCAGGATGCTATGCGTTTGCAGGTTTAGCTTGAAACGCAGGGAAACGAGGAATCCAAGCGCCAGAACAATCAGCGTCCCGCAACTCAGGATTAACAAGATGGTATGGCTGACCGCCGCAGGTTGCGTGCTTTGACCTGATACAAATCCAGACATCTGCATGACAATCCCCACCAGCATGACGGCTCCCGCCTGTGAGGCTTTGCGCGTTAGCGTCATAATGCCCGCGAAGATCCCTTCGCGACGCTGACCCGTAATCACCTCATCAACATCGGCAATATAAGTGTAGGTATTCCACGGTACGTAATTGATGCCGCCACGCCCCAGACCAGCCATGGCGGAAACCAGCAACAATAAGGTATAAATATCGCTCAACCCGGAGTAATACAGCACTGCGTAAGAGAGTGAACTCAAACCAAACAGCACAACCACCATTCGGTAAGACGGCGCAGGTCCAAAGCGGATGCACAGCGGTATCATGGCGATAACCGCAATAAACTGGAAGATAGCCATCGTCCCCAGCAGATTCGAGGCCATTGAGGCATCCTGCATCAGCACGAAAACAACGTAATAAGTAAAGACTGCATTAAAGACGTCCTGCGCGATGTAGCCACCCAGATACATGCCCAAATGTTGGCGGAAAATCCTGACCCGCAGCGTCGAACTTAGCTCGACAAACAGACGGTTCATACTCTGACCAAAGCTCAGGCTTTTCTTCTCTTCTTCAGCCCGAAGCGCTGCTTCGGTCCATTCCTCACGCGGGCGCTCCCAGGTAAAAAACCATACGAAGGTTAGCATCAGCGCACACAGCACCGAAAACACCAGACTCGCATAGAAAAATGAAACAGGGTTGTCTTTACCAAACAGAGTGAGCAGCACTCCCGGTAAGAACGAGGCAAGAATGGCTGACATTTGCGCCATTGAAATGCGTGCGCCAGAAAACTTGGTTTTCTGTTTAAAGTCATCCGTCATTTCCGGTACCAGTGTTTCATAAGGCACCAGAATCATGGTGTAGACCACATCAAACAGCAGATAAGTCAGCAGGTAATACCAGAACCCCATATCGCCAACCCACATTAGTGAGTAGCTAAAAACACAGGGAATACCCAGAAGAATAAAGAATTTACGGCGGCCAAAACGCTTGCCAAGCCAGGTCGAACCAAAATTATCCGTTAAAAAACCCATTAACGGACTAACCACCGCATCCAGCACCCTGGCGGTGGCAAAAATAAACGTCGCCTCGATAGGTGTCAGTCCACAGAAGGTAGTGTAGAAATAGAGTAACCATGCGGCGGTTAGCGCCGTTGTCCCCGCTCCTAAAAAGTCACCTGAACCGTAAGCAAAATAATTTACCAGACTAATTTTACGCGTGTTCATTGCCGTTACCCCTGCAAATTAATGGGAGGCCCCGCAATCCTCGTTTTGACATTGGGCATCCTTACAGGGTCACAGTAAAAGCTAACAGTAAGTGAAACCTTTCTATTTCTGCCAGCAATTCTGACGAAATGGCAACAGCACAAAGAGTCCGGCAACGTACGTCACCTATTTTATAAAACAGCGTTTCTTTTTAATCAAAGAGGTAGGTCAAAATTGCGAGGAAGCCAGCAGTTTCATCTGCTGGCTGATATAACGAAGGGAATTAACGGTAGTTCACAATCACCTGGTTACTTTGAACCTGCAAAGCCGGGATCAGACGTCCGCCACCGGGGACTTCCCAGACAAAATGCATCGGCTCAACGGCGGGAACATTGTTAAACCCGTGAGTCGTCCCGCTTTGCCCGTCAAGCTCGACACAGCGGGACTGAGAACATAAACGTACCCGTAATCCCGCAGGTGTTGGACCATTCAGCTCGTAACGCCAGGCTACCAGAGTCATCAACCCGGAAACTGGCTGGCTGGAGACAAGCGGTGCTGATGAGGCTGACTCACCACGATAATTTAAGGTAATGCCCATACCGCTTGCCTGCCAGGCGCCTTCTCCGGCGGCCTGCACCGCCAGAGGAAAGAGTAACAGCCAAAGAAACTTGCGCATTATTTACCCCCAATGGTCGCAGTCATGCGGATATGGCGGTTATCGGACAGCTCCATGTTCGACAGCACCACCAGTTGCGGTATGCTGCGACGTAGAAAGCGGGCCAGTAACGGACGCAATGCATGATTAACCAGCAGTACCGGCGGCGCCCCCAGCATCTCCTGACGTGATAATGCTTCCTGAGTCTGCGCCAGAAGTCGGTCTGCCAGCCCTGGCTCCAGACCACCACCGCCCTGTAATGCTTGCAACAGCAAACGCTCAAGTGGCGTATCAAGGCCAATAACCTGAACTTCTTCGTTACCCGGGAACCACTGCTGAGTGATCGCCCGCCCCAGCGCAACACGCACCACAGCGGTAAGTTCATGCGGATCGTTCTGTAAAGGCGCGTGCTCAGCCAGCGTTTCGAGAATGGTGCGCATATCTCGAATGGGCACTTTTTCATCCAACAAATTCTGCAGAACTTTATGCAGCGTGGTCAGCGTCACGACGCCTGGCACTAAATCTTCAGTCAGTTTTGGCATCTCCTGCGAAACGCGATCCAGCAGCTGTTGCGCCTCCTGACGACCAAACAGCTCGGCGGCGAACTGACCAATCAAGTGATTAAGGTGGGTGGCGACGACGGTACTGGCTTCCACAACCGTAAAGCCCTGAATTTGTGCCTGTTCTTTTAGCGCGCTTTCAATCCAGATAGCATCCAGACCGAAGGCCGGGTCGACCGTTTTTTCGCCTGGCAGCGACCCGGCTGCCGTACCAGGGTTGATTGCCAGCCAGCGCCCCGGATAGGCGTCACCGCTGCCAATCTCAACGCCTTTCATCAGAATGCGATAGCGGGCGGGTTGCAGATCCATATTGTCGCGGATGTGTACCACCGGCGGCAGGAAGCCCATATCCTGGGCAAACTTCTTGCGAATGCTGCGAATTCGCCCCAGTAGCTCGCCATCCTGCTGAAAGTCCACCATCGGGATCAGGCGATAACCAACCTCCATTCCCAGAGAATCTTCCAGTTGCACATCGTTCCATGTGGCTTCCACCACCGAGTTATTTTCCGGCATCTTCACCGACTGAGGTTCCTCTGGCGCTTTTTTCTCACGACCGCGCAACCACCAGGCAAGCCCCAGCAACGCTGCGGTAAACATCAGGAATACCAGATTGGGCATCCCCGGAACCAGACCCAATAAGCCGAGTACCGCAGCACTGAGCAACATGACGCTGGGGTTACTGAACAGCTGGGTAACCATCTGTTCACCGACGTCCTGATCGGTACTCACGCGGGTTACGATAACGCCCGCCGCTGTAGAGATAACCAGAGCAGGGATTTGCGCAACCAGCCCGTCACCAATAGTCAACAGGGTATAACTTTCTGCCGCGCTTCCCATGCTCATGCCATGTTGCAATACCCCTACCAGCAAACCGCCGATCACGTTGATAACCATGATCAAAATACCGGCGATGGCATCTCCGCGCACGAATTTACTCGCACCGTCCATTGAGCCGTAAAAATCCGCTTCCTGCGTCACTTCTGAACGACGTTTTTTAGCCTCGTCTTCACCAATAAGTCCGGCATTCAGATCGGCGTCAATTGCCATCTGTTTGCCCGGCATCCCGTCCAGCACAAAGCGCGCGCCGACCTCGGCAATACGCCCGGCACCTTTGGTGATAACCATAAAGTTGATAATGACGAGAATAACGAAGACCACGATACCGATAGCAAAGTTACCGCCAACCAGAAAGTGACCAAAGGCCTCCACTACCTTTCCCGCCGCTGCCGAGCCGGTATGACCTTCCATCAAAATAATACGTGTAGATGCAACGTTCAGCGCAAGGCGTAACAATGTAGTGAACAGCAAAATCGTCGGGAAGGCGGCAAATTCCAGCGTACGCTGGGTAAACATAGCCACCAGCAGTACCATGATCGACAGCGCAATGTTAAAGGTAAACAATAAGTCGAGGATGAAAGCCGGCAGCGGCAGCACCATCATCGACAGGATCAGCAGGATGAGGATCGGCCCGGCAAGAATTTGCCATTGCGTGGATTTCAGATTGTTGGGCAGACGCAGCATCGCGACCAGATTAGCCATCAGTATTCTTCTCGTTCATGAAATCCAGTGCTTCTGGCACTGGAAGATTTCCAGGTTGTGGTGGACGCGTTCCGCCGGCCAGACGCCAGCGTTTTAGCTGCCATACCCAGGCCAGTACTTCTGCGACGGCCGCATACAATTGGCCAGGTATTTGCTGACCAATATCAGCATGGCGATATAGCGCACGCGCCAGCGGCGGTGCTTCTAAAGTGGGAATACGATGCTCAGCGCCAATTTCACGAATACGCAAGGCCACCAGCCCTGCGCCTTTGGCAATGACTCTTGGCGCACTCATTTTATTTTCGTCATACTGCAAGGCGACCGAGTAGTGCGTGGGGTTGGTCACGATAACATCCGCTTTCGGCACATCCGCCATCATGCGACGCTGCGCTGCGGCACGCTGCATTTGGCGAATTTTTCCCTTCACATGCGGATCACCTTCACTTTCTTTAAACTCATCGCGAATATCCTGGCGTGACATCCGCAGCTTTTTAATGTGGCTATAAATCTGGAAAAAGACGTCAAACCCCACCATCGGAATGACCCCAAGCACCACCAGGAGTGCGCACATACCGACTAAATCCAGGGCATTACCCATCGCCGTCACCGGCGACTCGGCCATCAGACGCATCATCTCCGGCCAGTTATGCCAGAGATAAAATCCGGTTACGCTGCCAACCAGCGTGGATTTCAATATCGCTTTTAACAACTCCGCCCCGGTTTGCGCTGAAAACATGCGCTTAATACCCGGCAGCGGATTTAACTTCGAGAATTTGGGTTGCAGCGATTTACCACTGAAGATCAAGCCTCCCAGCATCACCGGAGAGATCAAAGCCACCAGAACCACGCCGGTAATCAGCGGTAACAGCGCAACCATGGCATCTTTAATCAGCAGGATGATTTGGCTGAGGATCAAGTTAGGGTCATTGACCATACTGTGATCAAAGCGCAGACCGGCAGACAACATTCCGGCCAGTTTACGGGCAAGCGACTCCCCACCGATCCAGATAATGCACACGCCCACCAGCAAAATAAGCAGTGAGGTAAGCTCTTTGGAACGGGGGATCTGCCCCTCTTCCCGCGCTTTTTCAAGTCGGTGGGGTGTGGGGGCTTCTGTTTTGTCGTCGTCGCTTTCTTCTGCCACGCATCAGACCCTGGATCGAGAGATAGGCGAGAATGATGCCAGAACAGTAATCCAGCAATGGGAAGAGTAAGCGGTAAAAAAGATGGGATTTATAGCTTTAACGCCAATTAGCAGCTCCGGCCTACATGCAAGTGTAGGCCGGATAAGATGCACGGACATCTCCATCCGGCAAATACGTATCAGAATCCGAGACTATCCAGCAGGTCGTCCACCTGATCCTGGCTTGCCACCACGCCGGCTTTCGAAGTATCAACCTGTGGGCCGTTGAGCAAGCTTTCGTTTTCGCGTTTTGGACGAGCGCCCTGCTCCGGAATATTCTCCAGCAGCACCATCAGCAGTTGACGCTCAATTTCCTGAATAACATCCATCATACGCTTGATAACCTGACCGGTCAGATCCTGGAAATCCTGCGCCATCATGATGTCCAGCAATTGGGCGTTGGTAAAGCTGGTATGACCGGGGACATCGCCCAGGAACTGTCGGGTGTCAGTGACCAGTTCACGGGCATCGGACAGCTCAATAGGATTTTCGAACCATTCATCCCAGCGTTTGGTCAGGGCTTTGGCCCCTTTTTCCATCGCATCCTGGTGCGGCTGCGAGGCTTCCACGCTGTTCAGTGCGCGCTCTGCCGCTTGCGCGGTCATCTGTACAACATAATCCAGACGATCGCGCGCATCGGGAATCGCTTCCGCCGCTTCTGCAATCGCCTGATCCAGCCCCAGTTCACGCAGGCTGTCACGCAGCATTCGGGTTAAACTACCGATGCGCGCGATGATATCCCCTGCTGAATGTTCATCAACAGGTTTAATTTGTGGTTGCATCATCATCACACCCTCACATGCCCAGTTTCTCAAAGATTTTATTGAGTTTCTCTTCCAGCGTAGCTGCCGTGAAAGGCTTCACAACATAACCACTGGCGCCAGCCTGTGCTGCCGCAATGATGTTTTCTTTCTTCGCTTCAGCTGTCACCATCAGCACCGGCAGGGAGGACATGCCACCATCTGCACGAATAGTTTTCAGCAGTTCCAGACCGTCCATATTGGGCATATTCCAGTCGGAAATAACAAAACCAAACCCACCCGCCTGCAGCTTGTTCAGCGCATCCACGCCGTCCTCAGCTTCTTCAACATTGTTGAATCCCAGCTCTTTAAGCAGGTTACGCACAATGCGACGCATGGTGGAAAAGTCATCCACAACCAAAAATCTCAGCTCTTTATCCGCCATAAAATACTGCTCCTCATTAAATACGTATTGCCTGTCCGGCACTGATTTTCGCCAGCATCTGCTGGCTTACCTGGCTAAGATCGACCACTTCGCTCACGCCACCCATATTGATGGCCTCGCGCGGCATGCCGAACACCACACAACTTGCTTCGTTTTGCGCGATAGTCCAGGCGCCAGCCTGGTGCATCGCTAACATTCCGGCTGCGCCATCGTTACCCATCCCCGTGAGGATCACTCCCACGGCATTGCGCCCCGCGTGTTTTGCTACCGAATGAAACAGCACATCCACAGAAGGCCGGTGCCGGTTCACCGGCGGGCCATCATGAATTTTGATCTGATAGTTGGCTCCGCTGCGGGCCAGCTCCATATGTTTGTCGCCAGGTGCGATATACGCATGCCCGGGTAAGACGCGCTCCCCGTCTTCTGCCTCTTTCACGCTGATCTGACACAACTTGTTCAGACGTTCGGCAAACGACCGGGTAAACCCAGGCGGCATATGCTGCGTGATAATCACCGCCGGGCTGGAAAGCGGCAGTGGTTGCAGTACATGGCGTATAGCTTCCGTTCCCCCGGTCGATGCGCCAATGGCGATCAGTTTTTCAGAACTGAGCAGCGGCACAGCTTTCAGCGTCGCCGGCGCAGAAATCGGCTTATGCGCCGCCAGACGCGCGCGCGATGCGGTACGAACTTTCTCCGCAATCATCTCGCTATAGGCCAGCATCCCTTCACGGATCCCCAACTGTGGCTTGGTGACAAAATCAATAGCACCCAGCTCCAGCGCCCGCAGCGTCACTTCAGAGCCTTTTCCGGTCAAAGAAGAGACCATCACCACCGGCATCGGGCGCAAGCGCATGAGTTTCTCGAGAAAATCGAGACCGTCCATGCGCGGCATTTCCACATCCAGGGTCAGGACATCGGGATTGAATTTTTTGATCAAATCCCGGGCTACCAGCGGATCCGGCGCAGTTGCGACCATTTCCATATCACTGTGGCTGTTAATAATCTCGGTCATGATTTGACGCATCAATGCGGAGTCATCGACCGACAATACCCTGATTTTACTCATGCTTTATCCTTACCTAGCGCATACACCGTCTGTCCGCGCAGGCTAAACTCGCGCACGAGGTTGCTAAAGTTTTCTGAATGACCGGCAAATAACAGTCCGTCAGGTTTAAGGAGTGGAACAAAACGGTGCAAAATGTCCTGTTGAGTCGTTTTATCAAAATAGATCATGACGTTACGACAAAATATGGCGTCGAATGGACCGGGCACGTTGTATTTTTTATCCAACAAATTCACACTGGAAAACTCAACATGACTCGCCAGTTCTTGTCGTACACGGACCAGTCCTTCATGTGGCCCGGTACCGCGCATGAAATAACGCTGCAGCTGCTGTGGCGACAGGGTTTTCAGTTCATCAAGGCGATAAATTCCGTTTCTGGCCTTTTCCAGCACTTCAGTATCAATATCGCTGGCAAAAACGCGCCAGCGCCCCGGCGCCATACCTAAGGTATCAGCCAGCGTAATTGCAATACTGTAGGGTTCTTCCCCTGTAGACGCCGCCGCGCTCCAGACGCGGTATTCACCGTTGCGTCGACGAGCGTGATCAGACAGCACCGGAAAATGATGCCCTTCGCGAAAAAAAGCGGTCAGATTGGTGGTCAGGGAGTTAATAAAGGCCTGCCACTCAGCACTGTTCTGGTTAGCTTCCAGCATGCTGAGATAACGACCAAAATCATCCAGTTCCAGAGTACGTAACCGACGAACCAGGCGGTTATAAACCATGTCCCGCTTGTGGTCGGCCAACACGATCCCCGCGCGCTGGTAGATTAATTGACATATCCGACGAAAATGCGCGTCAGACAGCGCGAGGCGCTGTGTCATCTGTAACAATAATGACGTTTGCCCGGAGGGCAGAGATGATGTCATAGCGCCTTCTCAATCACATTCAGGATACAACAGGTACAACCTTTGGCTGCGCCAGTTCTCGTTGTACTACGGTTTGCTCTTCAAGCTTAAAAAACGCGACGCAAGCTGAGAGATGATCGGCCTGATCGGCCAGTTGCCCGGTAGCAGCGGCTGCCTCTTCGACCAGTCCGGCGTTTTGCTGCGTCACCGAGTCCATTTGGCTGACGGCCTGCGCCACCTGCTCAATTCCTCTACGTTGTTCATCGGAGGCCGAGGCAATCTCCCCCATAATGTCGTTAACCCGGGTAACCGAGCTGACAATCTCTGTCATAGTGCGCGCCGCCATATCCACCAGTTGCGATCCCTGATGCACACGGGTGACGGACTCCTCAATCAGTCCTTTGATTTCTTTCGCAGCCTGCGCGCTGCGGCTGGCCAGATTACGAACTTCCCCAGCCACCACGGCAAAGCCACGCCCCTGTTCACCTGCACGGGCGGCTTCTACTGCGGCGTTGAGTGCCAGAATGTTGGTCTGAAAAGCAATGCTGTCAATCACGCCGATAATGTCGCCTATCTTTTGCGAACTGGCTGTAATCTCATGCATCGTACTGGCGACTTTAGCCGTCTGTTCACCACCTTTGTGCGCAGTGTCTGCGGCACTTTTCGCTATTCCGGATGCCTGGCGCGCATTATCGGCATTCTGTCCAACGGTGGCGGTAAGCTGTTCCATACTGGCTGCTGTTTGAGCCAGCGATGCAGCCTGCTGCTCGGTACGCGAAGACAAATCGTTATTGCCCATCGCTATCTCCGAGATCCCGGTATGCATCGCGGAACTGCCCTGGCGAACATCATTCACCGTTGTGCGCAGCGCCTGTTGCATCGACTTCAGGCTGGCAAAAATAGCTGATATTTCATTACGGCCATACACCGCAACCGGTCGTGCGAGGTTCCCCGCCGCGATGCTGTCGAAATGACTACCAATAATAGCCAGCGGCTGCACAATCATTTTGCGTGACCAGAACAATCCCGCGGTTGTTAACAGTACTGCCAGCACCAGCATGCTGGCGAAAATCACCGCCGACATATGGTAATTACGCTGGCTATGTTCCCCTGCCGTCTGCAAAACACGGTCAATGTTGCTCTGCCATGCGTTAACGTTCTTATCAAAATCGTCCTGAGACGCCTGCACTGGCGCAGTCAAAAAATCTGACAACTGATTACTTTCAAGCCAGGTCGCCTGATGCTCCAGATCGCTATGCCACTGGATGAAACTTTTCTCCGTCGCGTTTTGTAGCGCGTTCCCTTCTCCCGCATTCTGAGTCGTCGCCATAAAACGTTTAAACAGCAATCCAGACTGCGCCAGGCTATCTCGCGCAAGGATCATCAGCGCTTTAATCTCCTCTGGCGGATAGCTAAGAGCAGTCAGCGTCCCGGCCTTGTTTAACGCTGTACTGGCCTGTAATAACACAGCGCGGGTTTGCGCCAACGCAGCGCGTTGCTGATTACTCTGTTCGACCTGATTGAGACTCTGAAAACCGTCCCGAAATGCCCAGAAAGACAAGCCATTACTGCCAATCTGCAAAACACCGCAGAGGATTAAAATCAAAAACAGCGTGGTCGAAATTCGAATACGATTAAACATCAACGCTCCCATCAGGCGGCGCGGGCCGCGGTTCAACTATCAGTCAAAATGTTTCCCAATTAGTGTCTTGTTCGGTAGCCGTCTGTCGCGGATGCGACGCCGGAGCCGTTGTTGCAGAAGGCCGGGTATCACGCAATTTAGCCGACACTGGACGTGATGCCAGGCGGAAGGTTGATACGGACTGGGTTAAGCGACTGGCCTGTTCTTCCAGTGCTGCTGCAGCGGCGGCGGACTCCTGTACCAGCGAGGCGTTCTGTTGCGTCACGCGGTCCATCTCAGATACGGCAAGCGCAACCTGGTCTATCCCGCGACTTTGTTCATCAGAAGCCGAAGCAATTTCACCCATAATGTCAGTGACGCGCGTCACTGCATTGACGATGTCATTCATGGTTTCTCCGGCGCTTTCTACCAGAACAGAACCGGTATCGACCCGCGAGACAGAATCTTCAATTAAGGCTTTAATCTCTTTCGCCGCCTGCGCGCTACGGCTCGCCAGGTTACGCACTTCTCCCGCCACCACCGCAAAACCACGGCCCTGCTCACCTGCACGGGCGGCTTCTACCGCTGCGTTCAACGCAAGAATGTTGGTCTGGAATGCGATACCGTCAATGACGCTGATGATGTCGGCAATTTTCTTCGAACTGTCGGCTATTTCGTGCATGGTGTTAACCACACCATCAACCACTTTGCCGCCATGTTGGGCCGTATCGGAGGCGCTTTTCGCCAGTTGAGATGCCTGACGCGCGTTATCCGCGTTTTGCTTAACAGTTGCCGTAAGCTGCTCCATGCTGGCTGCGGTTTCTTCCAGCGCAGAAGCCTGCTGCTCAGTACGGGATGAAAGGTCAGTGTTGCCACTGGCAATTTCACTGGTGCCGGAATAAATCGCATCGGATCCTTCACGCACCAGCGTTACCGTTTCAATCAGCGAACGCTGCATATGATCGACAGTGCTTGCCAGTTCGCCGATTTCATTACGCCCGCTGACGGTCAGCGATGTTGTTAAATTACCGCTGGCAATCTCACGAATATGGGCAATAACGCGGGACAACGGGTTGAGCAAGGTATGACGTATGCCGTACCAGACCACCACCAGAATCAGCACCAGTACCACGGCCAGAATACCGAGCTGCCACTGGGCAAAGTGGTAATCCCGTGCACTTTCATCAAAAGCATGCAGGTAGAGTTTTTCGCTAACGCTGGCATATTTTCCTAACGCTTCACCGAGGGCGTTTTGCATCCCCTGAGTAGGCTGAGCGAAATATGCATCCATATTGCCGCTTTCCAGGAACTGAACCAGCTCCGCTAACGCCGCATGATACTGCTGATATTTCTCATCAACGTTGCCGCTGGCTTCTGCCATATCAGGCAAAGGTGTGATGTTTTTAAAGTTTGCGTAATGCGCTTCTGCTTGCGCCAATGTGCCTTTCGCATTCTTCAGCAGATCGTTTTTCGCGCTGCTCTGCTGATTAGATGCGTCCATCATCATGCGCGCCGATGAACGGCTCAGGTTAATGCGCGTTTGCAGCATTAAGTCCCATGTTGAGGTGAGTTCACTTTGCTGCTGTCGAAGATCGTTTGAAATAACAAAACTTTGCTGGTTCTGTTGCAATGACGAGAACAACAGACCACCGGAAACAAGCTGTAGCAGTGCGAAAACCCCCAGCACCATCATCAGCATTGTTACAACGCGGATACGGTTAAACATAAGGCACCTTCCTGAAAACGAGTTATCAACGTTATCGGCACTCACTGAGATAACTTTACGTTTGCGAAAAGGAAAACCTGGGGGAAATGAACGGCTGAGGCTGATGTGAATACATTAACGTGCTGACGCCACAAATCGCCAACAAATAAACACCATAATTATCATGTGTATAACACGAGAAAACGGTTATTACGACGACTAACTGACCATCACTGAATGCCACTATGTGATTCCGATCACATAATCACGCCTCAAATACCACAACAAAATGGATAAAAAATTAAAAAAAGTTGTATCCGAGTACGCTTTAATTCAATTTATATGATGAATATTTCGTTACCACTTAATAAGTATAAAAAATGAGTAACCGATCAATAAATGTTAAATCCTGAGAGGGCTTTTTAGTGGCAAGTGCAAACAAACTCACGTTGTTTATCGTGATCTTCATGCTGGCGGGGATCCTGTCGGGCGCGGTGATCCACTCCTATGCCTCCCCAGGTGTCGTTACCACCTGGGCTGATAATATTACACTGCTTACCGACATCTTCTTGCGGCTGATTAAAATGGTCATCGCACCTTTAGTCTTTAGCACGCTGACTGTCGGTATCATGCGCCTGGGAGAAACGTCGACTATCGGGCGCGTTGGCGGTAAAGCGATGATCTGGTTTATCAGTTCCTCTGTACTGTCTATTCTGGTAGGCCTTTTCGTTGTCTCCCTTGAGCAACCGGGAAGCGGGCTGAACCTGGCGATTCCGCTGGAAGCAACGGATACCGGTCTGGCCGTCGGTGGTATGAGCCTGAAAGGTTTTCTGTCTCATACCATCCCAACCAGCATTGCCGACGCCATGGCAAACAATGAGATCCTGCAAATCGTCGTGTTCTCAATGTTCTTCGGTATCGGTGGGGCATCGCTGGGTGAGAAATTTAACGCGCCGCTGGTCGCTGCGCTGGACGTGGTTTCCCACATTATGTTGAAGGTGACGGGTTATGTTATGTACGTCGCGCCGCTGGCTATCTTCGCCGCTATCTCTTCCGTCATTGCCACGCAGGGATTGGGTATTCTGCTCAACTACGCCTCATTTATTGGCGGCTATTACGTCGCCATCCTGCTGACCTGTCTGGTATTGCTGGCTGTAGGTTACATCGTGCTGAAGAAAGAGGTGTTCCGGCTGGTCAGCATGCTGAAAGATCCGGTGTTGGTCGCCTTCACTACCAGCAGCTCAGAGGCAGCCTATCCGAAAACACTGGAACAGTTAACGACGTTTGGCTGCTCCCGCAATATTGTGTCGTTTGTGCTACCCATCGGCTATTCGTTTAACCTGGTCGGCTCGATGGTGTATTGCTCATTTGCCTCAATGTTTATCGCTCAGGCCTATAACATCCACCTCTCATTCGCGGAAATTACCGTACTGATGCTAACGCTGATGTTGGCTTCAAAAGGGATTGCAGGTGTGCCACGCTCAGCGCTGGTGGTACTGGCTGCGACCATTCCGAACTTCAATATTCCGGTTGCAGGGATCCTGTTACTGATGGGTATTGACCACTTCCTCGATATGGGACGTTCGGCGATTAACGTTTTAGGCAACGGGATCGCTACGGCAATGCTGGCGAAGGATGAAGGTTTACTACAGGAAGAACCCGAACTGGTTGAGCAGAAAGTGTAAGGAGTAAAAAAGCCGGGTATCGCTAACGCTTACCCGGCCCTTTGAAATATGCCACTGTGTTCCGGCTTTATTTATGCCACGTGATTAGCCGCAATATCCAACAACGCCATCTCTTCGCTGTTAAGCAACTTCTCAATATTTACCAGAATCAGCATCCGATCGCCCAGCGCGCCCAGTCCGGTCAGGTATTCCGTTGACAGCGTGACCGCAAATTCCGGCGCAGGACGGATTTGATCTGTAGTCAGCGACAACACATCAGAAACACCATCAACCACAATACCCACCACACGTTGTCCCAGATTCAGTACAATCACTACGGTGTTCTCGTTGTAATCAACATCGCTCTGGCTGAACTTCACACGCAGGTCAACGATCGGCACAATCACACCGCGCAGGTTAGTGACCCCTTTAATAAAAGAAGGTGTATTGGCGATACGCGTGACCTGATCGTAGCCACGAATTTCCTGCACTTTCAGGATATCGATACCGTACTCTTCATCCCCCAGCGTGAACACGAGGAATTCCTGACCTGACGGTTCGCCGGCCAGTTTAGTTACATTACTCATACCGGTCATATTATTCCCTTTCTTACTCAATCAGGCGGCTGTGATCGCCACACGTTGTTCGCGGTTTAACCCCTGCAATGCAGAAACATCGACAATCAGCGCGACGCTACCGTCGCCGAGGATCGTTGCAGCAGAGATGCCAGGCACTTTGCGGTAGTTGCTTTCCAGGTTTTTTACCACCACCTGGTGTTGACCAATTAACTGATCAACCAACAGCGCGTATCGACGCCCCGCGCTTTGCAAAATCACCACGATGCCCTGAGTCGCTTCGGTTTTTGCAGCTTCGACTTCAAAGACTTTCCACAACTCAACCAGCGGTAGATATTCGCCGCGCACTTCCAGAACACGTTCTCCCCCGGCCAGCGGATGGAGATCTTCTTCGCGGGGTTGCAGTGATTCCATGACGGCATTCAGCGGCAGAATAAACACCTCATCCGCCACGCGGACGGACATGCCATCAAGGATAGCCAGCGTTAGCGGCAGCAAAATCCTGATAGTCGTACCTTGGCCTTGTTTTGACTGGATCTCAACATGTCCTCCCATCTCCTGGATATTACGCTTCACCACATCCATACCGACACCACGGCCGGAAACATCCGTTACCTGTTCGGCGGTCGAGAAACCAGGCGCGAAGATCAGCATGCCGACTTCGTCATCGCTCATGTTGTCGTGGATTGGCATCCCCTGGGAGATAGCTTTCGCCAGGATACGCTCACGGTTCAAGCCTGCGCCGTCGTCGGTAACTTCGATACAGATATTCCCGCCCTGGTGTTCAGCAGAAAGCGTCAAATTACCGATCGGACTTTTCCCGGACTCGAGGCGTTTTTCCGGCAGTTCAATACCGTGATCAAGGCTGTTACGCACCAGGTGCGTCAGCGGATCGATAATGCGCTCAATCAGACTCTTGTCGAGTTCAGTAGAGCTACCAATCTGCGTCAGCTCGACCTGTTTACCCAGTTTGCCCGCCAGATCGCGAACCAGACGAGGGAAACGGCTGAAGACGTACTCCATAGGCATCATACGAATCGACATCACCGATTCTTGCAAATCGCGGGCGTTACGTTGTAACTGACCCATGCTGGTGATGAGATCGCCGTGATTTACCGGATCCAATTCGTTAGAACGTTGGGCCAGCATCGACTGCGTAATCACCAATTCACCGACCAGGTTAATCAACTGATCGACTTTCTCTACCGCTACGCGAATGCTGGTTGACTCACTCGCACGAGCAGGTTTTTCACGTTCCGCACGTCCATGTTGCGGTTCACTGGCGGCCACTTTAACCGCTGGCACCGGGGCAACCGGCTGCGGCTCGTCGACGACGGCAACCGCTGCAACTTCCGCTTCAGCAGGTGCTGAAGTGACGGTTTCAAATTCAATCTGATCGGCTTCGATCACGAAGCAGAGCACGGCGATAATGTCATCTTCTGCGAGGTCACCATCGAGCGTTGCCGACAGCGAATCGCTTCCCTTTACCACATCCGTCAAGGTCGCCAGATTCCCCAGTTCCTCTTCCAGTAAATCTACTTCACTGGTTTTCAGACGCGAGAGAACAATACGTTTTTTGACCTCTTCACCTGCTGTCGGGGCGTCTGGTGCCATCGCCTCTTCCTGCATCGCCGCACTGTCAACAACGCTCAGTTTGGCGGAGTTGACGACCGCCGGTGCGGTTTCGCCTTTGGCTTCGAGCGCTAACTGTCGTAACGCATTACAAATGTACTCAAAGCTGGCGGCATCCGGCTCCTCTGAGTTTTTATAGGCGTCGAGCTGTTCCTGCATAATATCTTTCGTTTCCAAAAACAGGTTGATAATGTCGGCATTGAGCTGCATCTCGCCACGCCGCGCTTCATCCAGCAGGTTTTCCATTAAATGGGTCGTTTCCTGCAAAATAGTAAAGCCGAAGGTGCCCGCGCCGCCTTTAATCGAGTGCGCTGCACGAAAAATGGCATTCAGTTGTTCGGAATCCGGGGCTTCAGGAACCAAATCAAGCAGGTGCTGCTCCATGTCGGCCAACAGTTCGTCAGCTTCATCAAAAAAGGTCTGATAAAAATCGCTAATATCCATGCTCACGCTATCACCTCGGATTGGCTGGTGGCGATGTGGGAACGCTTGCCGACGGCATTGCCGCAGGCTGTTGTAATACACTTACCGGCTCATTCTGGCTTTCAGCGTTTTCATGCAAAATGGCCTCTTCCGCCTGCTTATTGAGTACCAGCAGACTTATACGGCGGTTGATGGCGTCCTCAGGACCGCGATCGCTCAGACGCATCGTGGCGGCCATGCCTACCACCCGTAATACTTTTCCCGTGTCCAGGCCTCCGCTGACCAGCTCGCGACGCGATGCATTGGCGCGATCGGCAGACAACTCCCAGTTGCTGTACCCTTTCTCGCCGTTGGCATAAGGATAATCATCCGTATGGCCGGAGAGACTGATGCGGTTAGGGATCCCATTCAGGACAGGTGCAATGGCTCGCAGGATATCGCGCATGTAAGGCTCAACCTCGGCGCTGCCAGTCTTAAACATCGGGCGGTTCTGGCTGTCGATAATCTGAATCCGCAGCCCTTCCTGAACTAAATCAATCTTCAAATGCGGACGTAGCGCACGCAGTTTAGGATCGGACTCGATTAACTGGTCCAGATCACCGCGTAATTTACTCAAGCGACTCTGCTCCATGCGCTTTCTCAGGTCATCGATATTCGGCTGCTTATTCACTTCACCCTGTTGCTGGGTGTAATCGTCCCCGCCGCCAGGTATTGGGCTTTGGCTATTCGAAATACGATTTCCACCGGTCACCGCAGTGGCCAGAGGGGTACGAAAATACTCTGCAATCTGGATCAACTCTTTCGGGCTGGAAATGGAAATCAGCCACATCACCAGAAAGAAGGCCATCATCGCAGTCATAAAATCGGCGTAGGCAATTTTCCATGAACCATGCGCCCCACCGCCGTGATTTTTATGTTTTCGTCGTTTTACGACGATAATAGGATGGGCCTGATTTTTCATGCGTCCTCGGTCGTTTGCTGCGGAGTCGGGTTTCTCACCGCACGAACATGTTCTTCCAGTTCGATAAACGAAGGACGCTCACTGGAATACAGCGTTTTACGACCAAATTCGACGGCAATAGGAGGGGCATAGCCATTCAGGTTTGAGAGCAGAGTGATCTTCACGCACTGCATCATTTTGGTCGTTTCAGCACTCTTCTGGCGCAGTACGCTGGCAAGCGGAGAAATGAATCCATAGGCCAGTAAAATACCGAGGAAGGTTCCTACCATGGCGTGCGCAATCAGCGCGCCCAGTTCAGCCGCCGGACGATCGGCTGAGGCCAGTGCATGCACAACGCCCATAACTGCCGCCACGATACCGAATGCGGGTAAAGAATCACCGACCATCGCCAGGCTGTTGGCCGGGACTTCAGATTCACTCTCATGAGTCTCAATTTCTTCGTCCATCAGCGCTTCAATTTCAAACGTATTCATATTGCCGCTGATAATCAGGCGCAGGTAATCGACGATAAAATCAAGCATGATGGCATCCGCGAGGATGCGCGGATAACTGGCGAAAATTTCACTTTCTTTTGGGTTTTCAATATCGCGCTCGAGCGAGAACATGCCCTGCTGACGAGACTTGGCCATCAGGCGATAAAGCAGTGCCAGCAGATCCATATACATGGCTTTGGTGTATTTCGAGCGACGAAAAAGCAACGGGATCGCTTTCATCGTCCCTTTGATGGCTTTGCCGTTATTGCCGACGATGAATGCCCCAATACCCGCACCACCGATGATCACCAGCTCAGCCGGTTGATAGAGTGCCCCAAGGTGTCCGCCGGTCATCATATAACCGCCGAAAACTGTACCAATAACAACCAGGTAACCTAATAAGATAAGCACGACATCATCCTTTCGCAATTGACTATGACAGGATGCGCAGTCGGGCAGTTAACTCAGAGGTCAGGACAAAAAAAAGCAGCGGTAATCTCTTACCGCTGCTGGAGTGTTTATCCACACCGTATCAGTTAAACAGCCTGTTCGATCTGTTCATCCAGCAGTTGTGGAATAATATCGGCAGCATTCTGGGAAAGTTTACGTCTTTTTACGGCCCGCGATGGCGGCTGGCATAAACTGCATGCAAAGCTGCCCACTGGTTGATGCGCGTGAGTAATAAAATTCCCGCCGCAGCAGTTGCAGGTGGACAGTTCCAGCAAGCCACTGTCGACAAAGCGCACAAGAGTCCACGCGCGTGTTAACGCCAGCAAGGGTCCTTCCTCAGGCTGCGGACACTGTTCAAGATATAAACGGTAGGCTTTAATTACGGCATCCACGCCGCTGCACAGACCCGTTTTAAGAAGAAACTGCCAGGCGTTGCAAAACATAGAAGCATGTATATTTTGCTCCCACGTCATAAACCAGTCGGTTGAGAAAGGGAGCATCCCTTTTGGCGGAGGGCTACCGCGTAATTCTTTGTAGAGCTTAATGAGTCGGCCACGGCTTAACTGCGTTTCGCTTTCCAGCATTTGCAAACGGGCGCCCAATGTGATTAATTCCATCGCTAGTTGGATATCACGCGCTTCCTGAACAATGCTTTTTTCGCTCATCATCAAGCCCTTTTCTTACGCGCCGCATCATCAATGTCGCTTAACAGACGCGTTGAAAGCATGATACCGGTGTGAATTTGCTGAAGATCGTCAACGCGAGAATCTTGCGTCAGTCGAGTAACAGTTTGGTGATCATCGAAACGGAAATGACATACCAGTTGATTTGTTTCAGCCAGTTTGACCATTTGAGGAAGTGTTAGTGTTGCCAACGTGTCCGCCATCTCTTCGCTGATACCAAGGCGGAACATCGCGGATGCTTTATCCTGAACGATCAAACGCTGTGCAAGCAATAAATATGACAAATTGATGTCATAAATGTGTTTCAGCAACTCGGATGTATGCATTATTTGCATCCATAATAACCAACATGATTTTTATGCGGTAAAACCGCACCCCGTGATGTCGCCGGGAAGGCCCGGTAAAAAAAACAAAAGGTCAAATACATAGCAGCGTTACGGCACTTACGCGTTGTGTAAACATTCCCTTTTAAGAAGGCCGCGTTCCTTACAAGCTCACATCAATTCTTACAAATGTCTAAGATTTTTCCTAATTCGACGCAACTCTACCCGCCACCCGTTACACATACAACGGAGCGATGCTGCGAATTTAAAGAATATGTGACACAGATCACATAAAGTAGCTAAAGGATTAACATAAATCCATCAGCGCGGCTTTTACTTTGCTTGTTTTTTGAACTATCGTTCTTCATTTCAATTCCATGCGTACGAATATTATTGCAATGAAACCGAATAGCGCCTTATTTACCTGCGTTAATATCACGCACTGAAATAACATGCTGAATAACTTATTCACTATGAAACGTTATTTCATTAAATGCTTTATAAACAACAACTTAAATATTAAGGTCAATTAATTAATACCGCATGGTGACGACATCTTAAATGTTAATTAATGTTTAATTTTTATTAACACATTGTTTTCATTAGCAGTTGATTTCACTTAAATCACCTGAATGCATTTCAGGCTCATTTGACGTGATTATTCTATTTATAAGAATAATTAATGAATAATCATGATGGCATTCACACTATTGTCAGGTGAAACGATGCAGTATTGAGCTAACCCGAGTAAACATGAAAGTTCTCTCATAATTCTTATATAAAGGAGCGAGTTATGAGCTATGCGCACATTCTTGTTGCTGTTGCAGCCACCCCCGAAAGCCACCAGCTGTTAGCGAAGGCCGTTTCTATCGCTCGCCCTGTCAATGCCCGTATTAGCCTGATAACCCTTGTCTCGGACCCTGAACTGTATAATCAATTCGCTGCACCAATGCTGGAAGACCTGCGTGAAGTGATGCAAGAAGAGACACAGGATTTTATTGATAAGCTCAGTAAAGAGGCTCAGTACCCCATTGAAAACACCTTCATCACCTATGGGGCACTGAACGAACATATTCTCGACGTATGCCGCAAGCACGCTGTCGATCTTGTCATTTATGGCAACCATAACCAGAGCTTCTTTTCGCGAGCATCCTGCTCAGCGAAAAGCGTTGTCAGCGCAAGTCAGGTGGATGTGCTGCTGGTTCCGCTGGCGGGTGACTAATCACCGAGCATCGGATTTCAGGCCAGTTTGGGCAATGAGGCCACGTTGTCGTGCGGCTGGCTTTCAGCATGACGTGGCGCGACCTTTTTTAGGTCACGAATAAAACTGGCCTGCCAGTTGTCGATATCGTTTTTTACAATCGTCTCCAGCATCCCGGCGTGACGCGAAATACGCTCATCAAGCGGCATGATTAACGCTCTGTTCAACGCGCTGGCAACGTCATCCCGATCGTAAGGGTTAACGATCAGCGCGGAGGCCAGCTCATTCGCCGCCCCGGCAAACTGTGATAACACCAGTACGCCGGGATTGGCAGGATCCTGTGCGGCGACAAACTCTTTTGCCACCAGATTCATTCCGTCCCGTAATGGCGTAACCAGTCCAACATCCGAGTAACGGAAAATCTTCATCAGCAATTTGCGGTCAAAATACTGGTTCAGGTAGTAGAGAGGCGTCCAGCCCAGTTGACCATATTTGCCGTTAATTCGCCCGGCTTCGGTCTCTAGCTGATGACGAATATCCTGATAAGCCTGAACTTCTTCGCGCGATGTCGGCGCTATCTGTGTATAACGAATCTTACCGTGGTGCTGAGGGTAATTTTCTAACAAAGACTCATACGCCTGAAATCGCTCCGGCAGGCCTTTGGAGTAATCCAGCCGCTCGACGGAAAATATATTCTTCACATTCTTTAATTCAGCCTTTAACTGCGCCATTTTCGGCGGAAGCGGCCCTGCCGCCTGTTTGGCGATTTCATCCGGCGCAATACCGATAGGATACACCTCAGTGCGAAACGCTTTATTCCAGGCATGGTGATGTTTGTCGCGTGTGGTCACTCTGGTTTGAGCGCTCAGACAATCGAGAAAAGCCTGACGATCATTTTCGGTCTGGAATCCGAGTAAATCAAAATCACACAACTGCTCAAGCAATACTTTGTGTGGCGGTAGCGCGGTGAAAATTTCCGGCGTCGGAAAAGGAATATGCAGGAAAAAACCAATACGGTTATTCACACCACGCTTACGCAGTTCACTGGCAAACGGGAGTAAATGGTAGTCGTGAACCCAGATGATGTCGTCATCACTAAGCAGTGGCAGCAGTTTATCAACCAGTAAGGCATTCACCCGCTGATAGCCTTCCCATGCAGGACGCTGAAACTGCACCAGATCCAGCCGGTAGTGAAATGCAGGCCATAAAACGGCGTTCGAAAACTGACAGTAATACTCTTCGTAATCCTGTTCGCTCAGATTAAACGATGCCCAGGTAATATTGCCGCGGGTAACTTTTTTTAGCGGTTTATCTTCATTGCCTGTTTCACCGCTCCAGCCAAACCATAGCCCGCCTGCGGCCTTCAGAGCGCCCAGTACACCGACCGCAAGACCACCTGCGTTCCCTTTATCATCCGGTGAGGCAATTCGATTAGATACTACGACTAAACGGCTCATAGCTATCTCTCCTGTCATTCGTTGTTTTTTGTTCTTGCTGCGGACAGTTGATTTGCTCCAGCCAGCGCCAAACATCTGTTACGCCTGCCAGACGCCATGTCGCCTGAGTCGCCCCGCTTCCCACCTTTACGGAGATACCGCCGGCGCGGTTCACTACTCTAAAACCGGCCTCATCCGTCAGGTCATCACCAATAAAAACGGGTACTCTTCCGGCAAAAGGGGCTTCCTGCATAAAGGCATCTATAGCTTCTCCTTTATTCGTACCTTTTGGTTTAATCTCCACGACGCATTTCCCAGGCTGTAGCGCAAGCTGCGGCCATTTATGGATGATGTGCTGAGCCAGTGCCAACAGCGCCGCCTCATGCTCAGGAGCCTGTCGATAATGCAGGGCAAAAGCCATGCCTTTTGCTTCAAGCGTGGTGCCTGGCAGTTCTGCCATCGCCGCATTTAGTAGCACACCAATTTCACGTTCAACATCCTGAGGTAGACTCACAATATGGGCATGGCCATTGATGTCGCGGCGTTCTGCCCCATGCACTCCGGCAAGCGGAAAGCGAAAGGGAGTAGTGAGTACGTCAAGCTCAGCCATTGAGCGCCCTGAAATCAATGCCAGTGCTCCCGCATTTTGCGCCGCCAGGCGATGTAACAAATGCAGGACTGTCTTAGGGACAACTACCTGATCAGGATGCGGTTTAATCTCTGCCAGGGTTCCATCAAGATCGAAAAAATAAGCACAGTTTGCAGATAGCTCAGGGGTTACGGTTAGCGATGCTGTCACCCGAATCTCCTCCTCATCATTGTCTGTGCGACGCGCGGATCGCGCCGTATATGTGATGTATGACGGATATAAGTATAGACAGTGTGACCAGGCTCGCCATTTGGAAAAACAATCGCCAGCCGGTATAGCGGCTGGCGATGAGGAGAAGCTAGACTAAAAAGTTGGCAATGAAATTATCAAACAGTACGCTTCGCTTTTTGTTTGTAACGGTCGAAGATCACCGCCGCCAGCAGGATTAAGCCTCGAACCACATATTGTGCAAACGGAGAAATGTTCAGCAGGTTCATCGCGTTTTCAACGGTTCCAAGAATCAGCACCCCGGCGACTACATATGAGATTTTTCCGATGCCGCCTTTGAGTGAAACGCCCCCTAAAACACAGGCTGAAATCACAATAAGCTCATAACCGATAGAGGTCATTGGCTGGCCGCTGGTCATGCGTGATGCCAGAATAATCCCCGCAACGGCGGATACCAGGCCGGAAAGAATAAAGATAATTATCTTGGTGCGTACTACCGGAACCCCCGCCAGACGCGCAGCCTCCTCATTACCACCAATTGCCAGCGTATTACGTCCAAAGGTGGTTTTATTCAGCAGTAGGCCAAAAATAATAAAGCAGCCTACCGTCAACCAGATGGGTGCCGGCAACCCTAACCAGTTGGCATAGCCGAGTGCAAAAAAGCGCTCGTCTTCAATCCCTACCGCTTTACCGTCGGAGATAATGTAGGCCAGACCGCGAACAATCTGCATAGTTGCAAGCGTGGTGATCAGCGCATTAATTTTTAAACGTGCAATTACGAACCCATTCACCAGGCCGCACAGAACGCCTAACAACAGTCCTGCGGCAACGCCAATCCACAGGCTTTCCGTCATATTGATGACCACAGCGGTTGTAACCCCGGCGCAGGCAATTACCGAAGCGACCGAGAGGTCAAAGTCACCGGATGCCAGGCAAAACAGCATCCCGCAGGCGACCATACCCGACATGGAAACAGCCAGCCCCAGCCCCTTCATATTAATAAAAGTGGCAAAGTTAGGTACGAAGATGGCGCAAACCAGGAACAATGCGGCGAAAACCACCAGCATCCCATATTGATCCCAAATTCTGCCAAGATTTAGCGCCGATTTTGATGCGCCAGAACCCGATGTAGAAACTGAAGACATTATACTCTCCTTATTCAGGCTACAGCCTGGCTGACTTTAGGCATAGCAAGGCTTAGCGCCTGCCGTTCATCCGCCTGTTCATGAAGTAACACCCCCGCAATCTCCCCTTCCCTCATCACTACGATACGGTCGGCGACACCGAGAACCTCCGGCAGGTCACTGGACGCAAACAGCACGGCAACGCCGCGCGCCGCCAGCGCATAGATCACGTTATAAATCTCATGTTTCGCACCCACATCAATGCCGCGCGTAGGTTCGTCGAGCAGAATCACTTTCATCTCTTCCGATAACCAACGCCCCAGAATGGCCTTCTGCTGATTACCGCCGGAAAGGTTCATGATTAATTGCTCTGCACCCGGCGTTTTAATGTTCAGTGCGCGAATATGGTGGTCGGCATTCGTTTCTTCCCAGTTGTTGTTGATCAGGCAACCACCAAGTACATGTTTACGACGCGCGCTGATATTGATGTTGTTACGTACCGAATGCACAGGAATAATCCCTTCGGCTTTTCGATCCTCAGGACACAGCATCATCCCCGCCTCGATAGCGTGGCTGGGTTTACGGATGTTGATTGGCTTTTCATCAATAAACACCTGACCGGCGGTGATCCGCGTCCCTCCAAACAGCCCTTTCATCAGTTCGCTACGTCCGGCTCCAACCAGCCCGAACAACCCGACGATTTCGCCACTGCGTACCGATAAACTGATCGGCGTACGTACACCGGGCGCCTTCACCTCATGCAGACGCAGACGTTCTGCACCATAAGGTCTGGATTTCCAGCCGTAGATATCTCCGAGGTCACGCCCCACCATTGCCTGTACCAGCGCCTCGTGATCAACCTGCTGCATATCCGTAAAGGTTTTAACGTACTGACCATCTTTAAACACGGTGATGGCATCACTGAGGGCGAAAATCTCTTCCATTCGGTGCGAAACATACAGAATGACGCGCCCCTCATTACGCAGTTCACGAATGACGCGAAACAGATTCTCAATCTCCCTGGCGGAAAGGGAGCTGGTTGGTTCATCAAAGGCGATAATTTTGGCATTGCGCGCCAACGCTTTCGCAATCTCCACCATTTGCCACTGACCAATAGAGAGATATTTCAATGGGGTGGACGGATCGATATCCATCCCTAAATGTTTTAACTGCAGACCTGCTTCGTAGTTCAGTAGCGAGCGATTAACAATTCCACCCTTGTGCGGAAGCTGGCCTAAATAGATGTTCTCGGCGACGGTCATTTCCGGCACCAGATGCAGCTCCTGATAAATTATGGCGACACCGGCGTTCAGCGCGGTGGTTGTATCCGCAAAGGAAACCTCCTGTCCGCGGATCACCAAAGAACCCGTCGTTGGCGCATAGTTACCGCTGAGAATTTTTAATAATGTTGATTTCCCGGCGCCATTTTCACCCATCAGGGCATGCACCTGACCGGCATAGCAGTCAAAGCTGATATCCGTTAGCGCCTTAACGCCAGGAAAGGTTTTGCCAATGCCACGAAATGAGAGATACGGGGTAGACTGTTGCATAACGTCTCCGTGAGTCAGTATCGTTCTAACCTGTTGCCGGATGGCGGCGTTGCCTTGTCCGACCTGGAGTTAGCAGGTCGGACAGACGTTTCACAATTGTCGTGTTACTTACCGCCCAGCCCTTTCTTCGCCAGTTCTTCTTTGAAGTTTTCGCGGGTGATCAACACCACATCCGTGACTTCGGTGAAGACCGGGGGTTCTGCGCCTTTAGTCACCCAGTTGTAGAGCATCTCGCTGGATTTATAGCCGTGGACGTCCGGGCTTGGCAGCAGTGAGCCATAGAACCCGGTCGCTTCACCCTTGGAGAGTTCACTAATCGCATCAACGCCGTTAATGCCGATACCAATCACGTTCGGAGCTTTAAAGCCTTGTCCCTCAGTAGCACGAACGCCACCCAGTACGGTGTTGTCGTTCATACCGACAATCAGCCAGTGTTTAACCTCTGGGTGCTGAACCAGCATGGAGTTGGCGGCGTCGAATGCGCCTGGGATATCATTGGATTTGGTCGGAACCTGGTAGATCTGTTTTTCCGGGAAGCCCGCAGCTTTGAGTGCTTCCATTGATCCGGAAGTACGACGACGTGCGGTATCCAGTTCATTAGCGGTAATGGCCATCACGGCAGAAGATTTCACATCCCAGCCGCGTTTCTGCATTTCGTTGTACAACTCCTGTCCCTGACGCTCACCAATTTTTGTTGCCGCCATCATTACCAACGGTACGGTATCCATTGGCTTACCTTTGGCGTTGGCGAACTGGTCATCCACAGCGATGACTTTCATATCATAGCCACGTGCCTTGGCCATAATGGCTGGCCCAAGTTTCGGGTCAGGGGTACAAATCACGAACCCTTTTGCGCCACTTGCCGCCAGGCTGTCGATAGCATTAAGGGTTTTTTCACCGTCCGGGACAGCAATTTTAATTACCTCAAAGCCAAGATCTTTACCGGCTTTATCCGCAAAATTCCATTCTGTCTGGAACCAGGGTTCCTCCGGTTGTTTCACCAGGAAACCGAGCTTCATGGATTCAGCGATAGCGGATTGTGACATAACGGCAGCCAGACCGATGGCCGCCAGCGCTTTAGTGAATTTGTGCATGGTTAACTCCAGCTTTAACGTTCTTTTATGTAGGGTAAAATCAAACGATTTTTTGTAATTCAGACATAAAACAAGGCATTACTTTGATTGATAAGATCAACGCCAGTGCTGAGAGTAGTTGTAGCGGGAAATTGATTCTCCATAAGAGAGCGGCATCACACCACAGAATTACAGTAATTGCGTACATAAATTCAGTGGGAAATGACATAAAAAAGCGCTGCATTTTTGAAGGGAATAATAAGGAGTAGCAGATTAATCCATAACATCAGCCAGCGAATCCTTGTTCCCGAATACCGAAGCATTCGGGGATCCAGAGATTACCATGCGTAATAAATGTGTTCGGCGTGATCGCGAACAGAAGCGTCATCATCTAACAGACGAGCTGAGAGCGTGAAAGCAAAATCAAAAATATGCCCTAAACCTTTACCACTGAGAAGATTCCCATCTTCCACGACGGGCGCATCAACATATTCCCCGTCAGTAACATTTGCCCACAGTTCACCAGAGCACACATAGCGGCGTCCTTTCAACAAACCGTTACCGCCCAGCACCCGGGCTGCGGCAGAACAAACCGGGCAGATAAGTTTCCCGGCTTCATCATGACGAGCAACAAACTGGACTACCGCATCACTGGCAGCAAGGTTAACGCTTCCCTGTGGACCGCCGGGCAGCACAACTGCGTCATAAACGGTCTCCAGTCGGGCCATCAAAGTACTGTCGGTCACCATCGGGATATCGTGATAGCTCACTACCGCTCGAGACTCGGCACAGGCCAGGGTCTCAACATCGATATTAAGACGACGCAAAATATCGATGGTAACAATGGCTTCAGCCTCTTCAAAACCGGGAGCCAGCAGTACCGCAACCTTCTTCATATACAACTCCTCGTTTAACCCACATAAATACCACAACAAATACCGAATTATTTATGCCGTCAGAGTAATTAAATTCGTTAAAACTGATCTGACGCATAAAATTAACCACCAGATAATTTCCATCAGCGTCGCTGAGAACAGAAAAATTCCATTAGCGTAATGATTGAAAATCGCCTGTAGAACCAGATTATCTTGTTGTAGAATTTATTTTTGTGACATGAAATAGCATTTCATTATTTTTATTCGCAATTAATTACTGATACATCAATTAGTTAACCACACCCCACTATGCTGCGGCGACAGATGCACAATATTTTTATGACGATATGTAAAAAAATATAAATATGTAGTTTTAAGGATTTTCTTATGACCAGGCTGGCGTTATGATTATTTGTGATCGGTAAAGAGATCACTCTTTGGTCACCTAAAGGACCGGCGGAACGGAATTATTCTGCTAACAGTATGACTTGTACGTTGATGTGAAGTGCAGCGACAGCCCGTTGTACTGCCGTTAGTAACGTACAGCTTTCTTTCTGGAAATAAGGATATTGATATGGCTGCAGTTGGAATTGTTCACAAACTCAACGCGCAAATGAATCTTGAGTTTTACGCATCGAATCTCTACCTTCACTTTAGTGAGTGGTGCTATGAGCATAGCCTGACAGGCACCGCAACGTTTCTGCGTACTCAGGCGCAGGCGAACGTGACGCAAATGATGCGGGTGTTTAATTTTATGAAAAAAGCAGGCGCTAATCCTATCGTGAAAGCCATCGATGTTCCCGGAGATGAGCTGACATCCCTTGAAGAGTTGTTTCAAAAAACGCTTGATGAATATCAGCAGCGCTCCAGCACGCTGTCGCGCTTAGCGATCGAAGCTGAAGCATTGAACGATGCCCCTACCATTGATTTTCTGAACGATCTGGAAAAAGAGCAGCAACAGGATGGCATGCTGTTACAAACGATTCTCGATGAAGTTCGTAGCGCCAAACAGGCAGGCCTGTGTATGGCGCAAATGGATAAGCACCTGCTAAATGTCGTTAACTACCAGCAGCACTAATCTTTGATTCACTCTGCTTTCATGCCGGATGGTGATGCGATTCACCTTACCCGGCTTACACTCGGTCATCTATACGTTCACGCCTCCCGTTCCGGGAGGCGCAAAAAAACCTTTCTAAAACCTGAAACAACGGTTTATTTTAGTGAGACTCATTCTGCGGAGTGAATTTCAGTTCGATCAATGCAACCGCTTTTTGAATTGCACGCATAGTCACCGGATCGGCACCCGCCGGGTGACTGGAAAAATCGATGTTTTTAAGCTGGCTGGACATTTTCTCCCGGACTTCAACCGGGGCAATGACATCAATGATATCCAGAATTTGCTTGATAACCAGTTGGCAGGCAACAACATCCGAGAGCAGTTCCTGATCGGCATTCAGTGTTTGGGACATAGTGAGCTCCTTATAGAAAGGTCGTCATAGTACCCATTCAGCTGTCGAAACGATAGCGGCGCAAGCAGTGTAGCTGCGCTGAAAATAAAAAAAACAGTCAATTTCTTTGAGATGGCAAGCACGACATGAGTGAACATTTAGCGGTTGAGAAATTACGTGGCCTTTCGCCGGCAGCACTGCTCGTTGCCGGGGCCTTCTTTATGGAATTTATCGATGGCACGGTCATTGCCACCGCCCTGCCCGATATGGCAAAAAGCTTTGGTGTGCAGGCGGTTGACCTGAACATCGGCATCAGTGCCTATTTGATTACGCTGGCGGTCCTGATCCCCGCCAGCGGCTGGATAGCCGATCGTTTTGGCGCACGTAAGGTATTTACCCTGGCGCTGGCAATATTTACCCTCGCATCCGTCTTTTGCGGATTATCCACCAGCCTCGAAGGCTTTGTGGCGATGCGTATATTACAGGGTGTGGGCGGCGCACTGATGGTTCCGGTCGGTCGTCTCGCCGTCCTGCGTACAACGCCAAAGCATCAATTAATCACCGCCATTGCCACTCTGACCTGGCCTGCACTGGTTGCCCCGATCATCGGCCCGCCGCTCGGCGGGTTTATCACCAGCTATGCCAACTGGCGCTGGATCTTTTTTATCAATGTACCGTTGGGACTGCTGGCGATAGCTCTTGCGTTACGTATTATTCCGGATATTCATGACGACGAGCGCCGTCCGTTTGACTTCCCCGGTTTTATGGCAATGTCTGTCGCTATGGTCAGTCTGGTGTACGCCATGGAGTTACTGGGTTCACAACAGCCTCAGGGTTGGCTCACCGCCGGGCTGCTCACTCTCGGGATTGCCACCTTCATATTCGCTCTGCGCCACTTTCATCATGCCGCCTGGCCGATGATTCGTCTGGAGGCTATGCAGGTACCAACATTCCGCGTCACGATGTACGGCGGCTCACTGTTTCGTGCATCTATCAGCGCCGTACCTTTTCTGCTGCCGTTAATGTTTCAGGTCGGTTTTGGCATAAACGCCTTTCATGCCGGATCCCTGGTGCTGGCGGTGTTTGTGGGAAACCTGACGATTAAACCAGCCACCACACCATTGATACGCTGGCTGGGCTTTAAGAAACTGCTGTTGATTAACGGAGCTCTGAATGTTCTGGCGCTGCTGGCCTGCGCACTGATTACTCCACAAACTCCGGTATGGGTGATTTTACTGGTGCTATATCTGGGCGGCGTTTTCCGCTCGATACAGTTTACCGGCGTCAGCACGCTTGCCTTCGCGGATGTCCCTGCACCACAGATGAGCTATGCCAATACGTTGTTCAGTACGGCAACACAATTAGCGGTAGGGTTGGGGATATCACTGGCGGCTATCGGGATCCGAATTGGCGATAAAATCAGTGAATGGTTGGCGCTGGACAATATTCCGGGGATCAGTTTTCGTCTGGCATTTGTGGCTATCGCCATCATTTGCCTGATTGGTATGGTTGATACATTGCGTCTGACCCGCGATGCAGGAAGCGCGGTATCAAACAAAAATCGTTAAGCCCGGCAGACCGCTACCACCGGGCAACAGGATTTAGCCAATGATCTTACGGACAAACGCTTCGATCGCTTTGTCCTGGCAATTTTCAAAGAAACACTGTTGGAAACGCGGGCCCGACACGGCGGTTTTCACCAGTTCAGGATCGATAGCGCGCAGGGTATCAAGATAGTTTTCTTTTACCACTGCCGCTTTCACCTGATTCAAAATACCTGCGTTACGCACCTGCGGTTCTTTGCGCTCCGGCGGGTAACCTTCGCCATTACGACCTGTAAATGCTTTTTCAAACATGTAGCGCACGTTCAGCTCAGCGCCCCAGCCAAAGCCTTTGGCGAACGCCAGGGAGAGCGCATTACCATTATTGATCTGCGCAAACAGGAAGGCATCTGCCGGATCGAGACAATAGCCACACACCACACCAGGATGGATATTCAGCGACATCATCGCACCTTGTCCGGTGCCACAGCCTGTCACCACAAAATCGACCGCTTTGGAATTGAGCAGAATGCTGGCCATAATACCGAGGTGAATATAGGTCAAATGATGGTCGTTTTCGTCACTCATTCCAACGTTGAAGACAGGAAATCCTTTCTCATCCGCGACAGCCTTAAGCTCGTTATGAATGATCGCGTTTTTGCTTGCCTGGCTGTTTTCCATCATCAATGCAATTTTCATTCTGTATTCTCCTGAATGCGTCGCGGGGATTCCGCTATGAGTCATAACATTCAGGTCACATTACTATCTCTCAAACACACTTTCAAATTTAATGAAATTTAGTTTTAAAAAATAATGAGATGCTCACATTTCCCCCGTTAAACGGCAGAATTCCTTACAACAAAAGCGTCGTTGTGATTAATCGCAGGTGATCTTCACGTTATTCAACCCATTGACTCGTCGCTGTATCAGTCAGGATAACGTATCACCGAATTTTCAGAGCGATATCATGAAGCCTCTTATTCTTGCACTCTTGCCGCTCGTGCTAACGGGATGCACTATCACAAAACAGGCGCAGGTCAGCGAAGCCAGCCCCATCACTGGCGTGGTTCGTCTTACTTACAACCAGGCAATGCTACAAACAGCGCGCACAGACAACTATATTGCCCAGAGTACGGCAACAAAAGAGTGTCAGCGGATGGGATACGCCAGCGCTGTAGCATTTGGTCAGCCAGTGGCAACTTGTAGCGTTTACGCAGGTTCCCTGTGTATGAATACCAGGATTACGCTTGCCTGGCAGTGTCATGGTGTGGCCGTGTCGCAGACACAACCTTTCGGCTATTAACCTTTCTGACCTGCATTGTTTTGCTGGTCTTTTATTACTTATATACCCGTCATACTTCAAACTGCAGATGCGTTGACTACACTCAGAAACCCCAGTCACATAGTTATTTATGCTCCTGGGGATTTCCTCCCTTGCCGGGTGACTCGGCCTACGGCCTCGCCCCTTTGGGACCTGCGCAAGCGCTGTTCAAAATACCTGCTGCATTTTGTCCTGCAACTCAAATTATTTAGAATATATCGCTCTTTTAATAGTATTAATGCGTTTTATTCCCATTCTCATTTTTAATAAATAAATTTATTATTTTACCTTTTGCAAATAATTAAATAACAAATTATAGTGGCGCCACGTAAATATATAATTAATGTTCGTGGAGCAGAACCATGCTGAAAACAGAAATGATCGACAAACTGAATGAGCAAATGAATCTTGAACTTTATTCATCTCTGCTCTATCAACAGATGAGCGCGTGGTGCAGCTACCACAGCTTCGAAGGTGCCGCTGCGTTTCTGCGTCGCCACGCCCAGGAAGAGATGACGCACATGCAGCGTCTGTTCGATTACCTGACAGATACCGGCAGCTTGCCGTGCATTAATACTGTGCCGTCACCGTTTGCTGAATATGCTTCTCTGGATGAACTGTTCCGTGTCACCTATGAACATGAGCAGTTGATCACGCAAAAAATTAATGAGCTGGCTCATGCGGCAATGACTCACCAGGATTATCCAACATTTAATTTCCTGCAGTGGTATGTTGCCGAGCAGCATGAAGAAGAGAAATTATTTAAATCTGTTATTGATAAGTTATCACTGGCAGGAAAAAGCGGTGAAGGTCTTTATTTCATCGATAAAGAACTGGCTACGCTTGATACACAGAATTAATTCTGTTGGATTACGGTGGCTGACCGCCACCGTAATTCGAGGATCTTAATGGCGGCAGATCTTGCTTTCATGAGTAGAAAAACCGTCATCGCTGGCAATGAATTTCCCCTTCGCCGCCAAAAACGCCACCAGCTCAGCCGCCGTCATGCCTTCAGCAGAACAGGTATGAAAACGCGCCTGCTCACCAAAACGGGCCGTAATCGCCGCTTCAAGACTGGCATTTGAATACTGCTCGCCAGACTCAATCATCATGTTGAGCACTTCGTGACCGTGAATAGAATCCATACTCCCTCCTTAATAAACCCCGTAGCCTAATGTGAACCATATTGCACTGCTTTGCGCTAACGCAGGTTTATGCTGGCAGGACACAAAAAATATCATCTGTAATACATCTTCACCGCCAAATATTCGTAAATTAATCTGTACACAGATTGTAACGGTGATTTGACGAAAATATCGTTATGCCTTAACCTGCGCCGCAGATATAACCGTTGATTATCTCTGGGACAGAGGAAAGCGTGAAGAATAGAACTCTGGGTAGTATTTTTATCGTGGCGGGAACCACGATTGGCGCCGGTATGTTGGCGATGCCGTTGGCTGCGGCGGGCGTGGGGTTTAGCGTCACGCTGGCGTTGTTGGTTGGGCTATGGGCACTCATGTGTTACACCGCGCTGTTGCTGCTTGAAGTGTATCAGCATGTACCAGCGGACACCGGACTTGGCACGCTGGCTAAACGCTATCTTGGTCGCTACGGGCAGTGGGTGACAGGCTTTAGCATGATGTTTTTAATGTACGCGCTAACGGCTGCATACATCAGTGGCGCAGGTGAATTACTGGCGTCAAGCATCAGCGACTGGACCGGTGCCAGCATATCCCCTACGGCGGGTGTACTGCTGTTCACCTTTGTTGCCGGGGGTGTGGTATGTGTCGGGACGTCACTGGTCGATCTGTTCAATCGCCTGTTATTCAGCGCCAAGATTATCTTCCTTGTCGTCATGCTCGCCCTGCTGATGCCGCATATCCATAAAGTGAATCTTCTCACTCTGCCGCTACAACAAGGCCTCGCACTCTCCGCAATTCCGGTGATTTTCACCTCGTTCGGTTTTCATGGCAGCGTTCCCAGCATCGTCAGCTATATGAACGGTAATATCCGTAAACTGCGCTGGGTGTTTATCACGGGTAGCGCTATTCCACTGGTCGCCTATATTTTCTGGCAACTCGCTACACTCGGCAGTATCAATTCATCGACGTTTATGGGGCTGCTCGCCAACCATGCTGGCTTAAACGGTTTGTTACAGGCGTTACGTGAAGTAGTTGCCTCGCCACACGTAGAGCTGGCGGTGCATCTGTTTGCCGACCTCGCGCTGGCAACATCCTTCCTTGGCGTTGCACTGGGATTATTCGACTATCTGGCCGATCTCTTCCAGCGCCGTAATACCGTAACAGGCAGAATACAAACCGGTGTGGTGACGTTCCTGCCGCCGCTGGCGTTCGCTCTCTTCTATCCGCGTGGTTTTGTGATGGCATTAGGCTATGCAGGCGTTGCCTTGGCGGTGCTGGCTCTGCTCATCCCGTCAATGCTGGTCTGGCAAAGCAGAAAACACAATCCACAGACAACCTGGCGCGTAGCGGGTGGTACACCAGCACTGGCGCTGGTTTTCATTTGCGGGATCATCGTGATAGGCGTGCAATTTTCTATCGCAGCAGGACTGCTACCTGAAGTCGGTTAAAACAATAGCTTTAGAGTCGCATTAAAGTTGTTAGTAAGACGAAGGGGCTAAACGCCCCTTTTTCTTAATGCAGACAGCACTGCTTATACTTTTTACCACTACCACATGGGCACGGATCGTTACGCCCAATTTTGGCATCCGTTTTTAACGGAACCTTCACCGGCGCTTCCTGTGGATGCGCCATCCAGTAGGCATGCAGATCCAGAGCCGCCAGGCGGATCGCATCCACGCTCTCGTCAAATGCTTCAGGAGTCAGTTTCTCAACGACCTCGAAGTTCTCTTCCGTACCGTGCAACGCAATTGCTTCAAGCGCCGGCTTTAACGAATCCGGTAATGAAGACCAGTCAGACAGCGCGACACCTCGCATATAGCCAAAGCACCACTCTTCAACAATAGTCAGCTCATGCTCTTCAATTTCGCGCAGGCCAAACAGCGGTTCAAACTGCTCAGGAAATTCGTCAAGGCGATCGGCTGTATCAGCCATATGCTGAAACGTCAGGTTCATGAAACGCGTCATTTCTTTCTCGGAGGACCAGCGAGGGACATACTGCGCGCCTCCCCATATAGCGACCAGCCACTGCTCCGGCTCAATTTCATAAGGTGAACTGAGCACCGCCGTCAATAAGCCATCCAGCTCTGACACATCCAGAATTGCCTTGTCCGTATTGTACTTAGTCAGTACATCATCCAGCCATTCCAGTTCGCTTTCGTTTAGTGGTCCCGTTTTCATAACGCTTTTCCTTAGTAAAAATTCTTGCCTGTGATTATCTTACATGGCTGGTGGGATAACAGATACAAATGGGCATGAGCGGTTCACTGACACCGCCTGTTCAGGTTAACAGGAAACGAGGGTAATTCCGGTAGTTAACGCACAAAAGAGGTCACAAAAAACCTGGCATCATCTTCTGATAACCAGAAAACCACCCGCAGGTGGTTTATTGTTGTTCAATATGGTTGAGCGTGGCCGTATATCCTGTTTTTGCTACCGCCTTGAGTAGCGTATCAGTAGAGAAATCTTCAGGCACGATCACTTCAGTCTGGCGCGTCTTCAGCGACGATTTAGCCTTGATCACGCCGTCAGTTTCACGTAGCGCCTGATTAACAGAAATGACACACAGCGAGCAGGTCATATTTTGTATATCCAGCACCACTTTTTGATGAGCTGCCTGAGCCCACAACGGCAGCAATAAGCAAGCGATCAGAGTGACTATTTTCATTCAAATACCTCATAAAACCAGGCAACCAGCGTTGGATAAAATAACACCGGTAAAATCACTATCAGCGCACACCAGTAGAGAATACGCATCTGTTTCAGGGTCAGCCAGCCGGTACACCACAACCTTTTGGAAAAATAGAGCCGCCAAAAGAGGCGCAACAGCAGCCCAAGCGTCAGCAGAATCAAGGGGAGACGCAAAAACTCGAAACGAGCGAATACCGTAAAACTTGCCGCCGAAATGCCAAACAGCAAATATAACAGTGGCCCCACGCAGCATAATCCTGCGGTGACGGCAGCCACAGCGGCCGTCAGCAGAGTGAGGCCAGCGCCTTTAGCGTTGTTCTGTTGCGACATAGTTGTAGGAGAACGCTTTAGGGTCATAGAAGTTGATCGGATCCCCGTCTACTTCCGCATAGGGGTAACCAAAATTGTTCATCGCCCCCTGTTCTGTGCCCGGATACAGTTCAAAATCACGTCCGTAGTTGAACCCTACCCAGTTCATTTCCCAGTTACCGAACAGGTAGGTGTTAACGGCCTGCACATCAGCATCCTGATGCGTTTTTTTCTCGGCCAGACGCATTTTCGTCACGTCCGCCGGGTCGCAAGGCAACCAGCCGTAGCCAGCCAGATAAAACTCTGCGCGACAGTGCTGACCTCCACTCACATCAGCTACCCCGGCACCGTCGGCTTTACCAAAGGCGCTTTTCGAGTAGCGTTCAAGCTTATTGGCTTTCCCCAGACGAATCCCGAATAATTCACGCGCCGGAATGCCGCTGGCACGTGCCAGAGCGACGAAAACGGAACTCATATCGGTGCATTTCCCTTTGAGTTTGCCACTCTTCAGAATCTCCGCCACATCACCCGTTCCGCAGCCGATAACGTCATTATCACGCTCCATATGGCTACTGACCCACTCATAGATCAGGCGTGCTTTTTTCAATGGGTCCTGCTCGTTGCCGGTGATTTTACGCGCTGTTTCCTGCACAAGCCCGTCAACGGGAGTATGCGCAGTCGGCAATAAATAGGGTTTCACATCCAACGGATAAACGATCTGCTCCGGCGCATGCCAGGTTTTTAGCGCATCCTGCTTCAGCGGCTCCCAATCGGCGGTTTCAATGTCAATATCAACCTTAATTAACAACTCTCCTTGTGAATTGGGCCAACTGGCAAACAACGTTTTCGCGCCATAAGCATTATTGGTAGTGACATATGCCTGCTTATAGTTGCCGCTAAAAACAAGGTCTGTCATCTGCTGAAATGCTGTATCTACCGGCAACGGGATCCACAGTTTCACCACACCGCTTGAGCCTTGTGGCGGATTCAATTTATAGGTTTGCGATAAGGCAAAGCGCCGACGTACTACAGGCGCAACTAATGGCTCTGCGGCTTGTACCGTCTGGCTAACGACGGAAGGACCGACTAAACCGGCCGCAGAAAGGAGAACACTATTTTTAAGAAATTGTCGACGTTGCATTGCTGTCTGTCCATGTTGTATGAGTTGAGCGACGGCTAAACGGGCAGAGACCGTACACGATCATCACAGCAGACAGACGCTGACGTAAAAAGGCGAGTCGATGGAGTTTATTCATCAATAACAGACCTGTTAACTGTGAATGAAAAGAGAAACAATTAAGCCATTTTCAACCACAAGAGTACAGGCGCAGCATTAAAAAAGACGAAAAACGCATAATAACAGGTAGGCTCCATATCCTTAAAAACCGGCCACATCAAAATATGTACACGTTGGTTCCTAGTTTACGGGCTAACCCTTTTGCTCCCTCACGCATTACAGTATCGTGATTCCAGCGAAAGACGGGCGCTGCCAGTGGAGCAAGGTAGTTCATCCAGCGAATAGTGGTCCGTACATGCCAGTCATACCTGACGATAGTTTCCTTGCCGTTGTCGGAAAAAGACCATATTCCTCGCCCTTCAACTTCACCACTCGCCTCCCCTTCCAGCAGACAACAAGGCAGTATATTCAGTACGTTAATATCAAAGGTTAGACGATAAGGCAGCGCCCCTTTCCAGGTATAGCGGTGCAACGCGCCAATGCCCTGTATATCCCCTTTCTTTATTTCAATAATTCGCTCCAGGCTTCCCCACCATTCAGGCCACTGATCCGGGTGAGAGAAAACATCCCATACATCCTGGATCGAAGCTTCAACCCGCCAGACGGTGGAAAACTGATATTCGGCCATAAACTCCGCGCCCTTAAGGTGTGAAAAAATCCACGGGAAAACGAATATTGATGATCATGGCATCCATAAGTACGGTTTCCAGCCACTTTCCACCAGCATCGTAACTGAGCACTTTCACGGGTAGTCGATGGTAGTTATCGAACCAAACGTCATACCGGTGAACACCATCAACGACCATCGTCCCCGGCCCCGTCACGCAGACGTGCGTGGTCGAACGCCCCGATACGTTCTCCTCCCCGATTATCGCCGTTTTCCCCTCTCGCTGCAGGTGACGAATATTGTCCAACAATGCGCCAATGTCAGACTGATCGACCCGATGGCCACGCTCGTCTTTTATTAAAGAATTTGTTGGGGAGAGGTTTAATACTGGCAAAGTTCCCAACCCAAACGGCCAAAGCTTCACGTTATTACTTACCGGGTTATAGGTAAGAACGGCCCCAGGATGCGGCTGAGTAAAATCCATCCTTATAAAGCCTGGCTTTTTATAGCTATATCGAATGATTTTACTTTCGGCCTGGACGGAAGAGGAACGAATAAGAACCTGATAAGACTGGAGCTTATCAAAATGCTGCCGGGCGATAACGATGTGGTCTGTAGTTGTGGAACGTTGTGACAGCAGTGATGCAACGGCCAAACTTTTGTCCACCGGATACATAATGCAGCTAAGGACAAGTAATGCAGCAAACATTACCGTCGGAGAAAGTAAGTCTCTGATGTAACCTCCTGCATCTGCATGGTGAGCAAACAGGGGTGATCGCCTGTTACCTGTTCAATTATAGTGCTTAATGCCCCCCTTTGACCTTCCTGTACCGTCATCATGAACAAGGACATAACAGCTAAATTGTTCGTCCTGCACCGGGTATCGTCGCAACCAAAAGCCATACTTTAATAGCCATACTTTTTATGAGTACTAATCATGAAACTGCCATGGGCGCTTTCCTGCGCTGCCCTCGCCATCCTGTTGATGGCCTCCTCCCATCTCACTGCCAGCACTTTGCAAGACCAGGCTGAACTGGAGCGAGAGTTAAGTGCCGCTTTAGCAACCGGACACAGCGTCATTATTATTGGTGGAACGGAGAATTTCGGTTTCACTCTCAGAGCCAGAAACAGGATCCACAGACCATTTGCTATCCAGGATGGTATTGGCGATCCCGTGATGATTAACGGTTTTCAGGACCACAACTATAACCCTGCACGGGATGGATTTATGAATAATCCTGCCCGGGGACGTTTTATGTTGAACGCACCTGTTCGCCGCTAAGTGCGATATACATGGCGAGTCACTAGCGAGGAGGGATTGCTGGTGGTTTTGTATTAACGGGTCATGTGCTGCATGATAATGAACAGTTCGCGAAAACACGCACAAAAAAACCGCCGAAGCGAGTTATGATTGGGAGGATTTTTAAATAGTTACCTCCAGCGGGCTTAACATTCGTTAGGCGAATTTTTACGGTCTGAAAACGAGTCGTTCCCCGCGACTCGTCTCCCACATGGATCTCCCCCCCCTGCCGGGAGTATCTTTATAATTAATAATCAGTGATATTGACACTTATCATGTATTGCTGTTTTGTAAACAGAGAATATTTTTCAATAGCTGGCTCTATTGCTGCTGTTAATTTTCCACCAGCGCCATCATTAATTTTGGGGCTCTTATCTGCGTTATTATTGATTCTTTATAACTTTGCCAGAGGCAAGGAAAAGCCGGTGAAGAAATCTGCGGGAACATACAGTTCATCGGGTTTACATAAAACCATAGAAAAACAATCTAAGCTTAATGCCGGAGCGGCAATATGCGCTGCTACGGGCGTCACTGTCAATGCCGCCAGAACCGTTTGTGCCCGTTCAGCCTGGCGATCGGCCTGTTTTATTGCTCAGTATCTGCCGTTCGGTTTACACGATTTTATATATGCCATTTGGTAAGTGCGTAGTCGCATAAAAAAACCAATGGTGAAAGCAATGAGCAAATCCTGGGATAACCTCCTGATATAAAAAGGTTGTTTTGAGTGTACTTAGCGAGCGGACAAAACCTAATGACAGTTAGTTATGGGATTAACAAATTTCAATTAGATCTTATATAATTTGTACGAACTCATACAAATTTATACTGAACCTGAAATCTGTATATACGTCTTGTATATAGCGACAGGCCTCAGTAACCACATCACTTTCAATCAAACCATTCACGAGGATGATTATTTACGTGCATGTATCATTTTAACAAATGTAATCATAAAAAAATCACCCTTAATCCTGCCTCATATGGAATTACTACAAAAATGGATTGAAAAACTATAAGCAGAAACAGCACAGGTAAAAAAAACCGAAATACATGCAACTTTCTTATCAACTCGACAAGACTGAGTTGCGCTGTGGTTTGGGAGTTTTGAAATTTCAAGAAATGTGATCTTCCGTTTATCATACTGAAACAACAAATAAAAGAAAATGATTCAGCCCCTTCAAACTCTGACTATGAGCAATGGGAGCGTTCTTGTTTTCAATATGGTGAACATACGGAAGCAACATTTAATACACAAGAACTACATTGAACTGAGCTCATCAGGTTCAACTAATTAAAGAAGAAATGATAATGCATAAAATCTCGGGTACTGAAAGAAGCAGACACTTTTGCTTCTTTGCATGGTTACAAATTTTTGTACAAGTATTATTTCCCCTGGTTCCAATCATGCCCCACAGTGTTCTGGCGGACAGCTTATCTCTTTCTTCGGCTACGTCTTCTCCATTTTCGACTGTGCATAGCACGACATCAACCGACTCTACGCTGCCTTATGCCGGAACATTAAACACCGTCGCCAGTTCGCTCTCTTCCAGCGGAAAAAACGGCGTAGTCAACAGTGCCAAATCAGCCGCCTCCGGTTATACCTCTTCAACGACTCAGCAGTGGCTCAGCCAGTTCGGTACCGCGCGCGTTCAGCTCAACATTGACGACAGCGGCAACTGGGACGAAAGCGCCATCGATTTCCTTGCCCCTCTGTATGACAATAAAAACGCAGTGCTGTTTACCCAGCTTGGTCTGCGAGCTCCCGACGGGCGCACGACCGGCAATATCGGCATGGGTGTACGAACTTTCTACACCGACAAATGGATGTTTGGCGGAAATGTCTTTTTTGATGACGATTTCACAGGCAAAAACCGCCGCGTCGGTATTGGTGCAGAAGCCTGGACAGATTATCTGAAGCTTTCCGCCAACACCTATATCGGTACAACTGAATGGCATAGTTCACGTGACTTCGAGGACTATAATGAAAAACCGGCTGACGGCTATGATATCCGTGCCGAAGGCTATCTCCCTACATATCCACTGCTGGGTGCCCGGGCCATGTATGAACAATATTATGGAAATGATGTTGCCCTATTCGACAAAGACCACCTGCAGAGCAACCCTTCCGCTATAACCGTCGGTCTGAACTACACGCCAGTTCCGCTGGTTACTGCTGGTATTGATTATAAGCACGGTCAGGATTCTATGGATGAAACCCGCTTCAGTCTGAACTTCCATTACACTTTAGGTCAGTCCTGGCAGTCGCAGATGTCCTCAGACCAGGTTGCCCTGCGCCGCAGTCTCGCTGGCAGCCGCTATGACCTTGTAGAACGTAACAATGAAATCATCCTGCAGTATAAGAAAAAAGATGACACAGCAGTTCTCACAGACATGACTCTAACGAGCGTTAAAGACAACAGCCCAGCAGACGGTATTGCTACAAATACAGTGACGCTTCACGCTATTACATCTGATAATAAAGCTGCATCAAATGCATCTATTACCTGGGCCGTCACTGGTAGTGCAAAACTTAGTACGACCACATCGATGACCGACGCCAATGGTAATGCTTCAGTCAATCTGACCAGTACAACTGCCGAACAGGTTATCGTCTCAGCTTCATCTGGAACATTGACCCGCACAATGCCAAGTTCATTTTCGCTGTCAGTGGCATCACTAAATCTCAACCTGACTAAAAATAACAGCCAGGCTGACGGTAATGATCAAAATATTGGCCAGGTAGTATTGAAAGATGCCAGTGGTAAAGTTCTTTCCGGCGTTGCAGTTGCATGGCAGGTAGACAGTGGAGCCACTATCGTCAGTAGCGAAAGCGCTACTGACAGCGACGGTGAGGCAACCATAAATTTCACCAGTAAAACCGTCGGCCCTGTAAAATTAAGCGCTACGGCAGGAGGAAAAACAGAGTCGGTTAACTCAGCCTTTATTAACCAGGCTATTTCAAATGTTACTGTCAGTATGAACAACAATAATGCCCCGGCTGACGGCAACACTGCAAACGTAGCTCAGGCTGTGGTAACAGAGTCTAACGGCCAGCCAATGGTTGGCGTCAGTGTGACATGGAGTCTTGGCGTCGGTAGCGCAAAACCGGTTTCGCCACTGACGGTTATAACCAATTCCAGTGGAATTGCCACGTTAAACCTCACTGATACGGTGGCTCAGGATATTCATGTGGCCGCAAGCGCTGGAGATAAAACAGGCAATACTACTGCGACATTTGCAGAGGTGCCGTCCATTCTGACGATTACAATGAGCCCAGATAATTCGCCAGCTGACGGTAGCACACAAAACGTCGCGCAAATCACGGTAACCCGAGCAGGCAATCCTGTAGAAGGGGCATCCGTACAATGGAGTAAATCTTCTGCGAATGCACAATATGCTTCAGCGACCGCAACATCTACGAATGCCCAGGGTGTCGCGACACTCTCGTTGACTGATCTGACAGCAGAACAATTCACCGTGACAGCAACGGTGAACGGTAGTAACAGCACCTCAGTGCAAACAACCTTTACACCAACAGACTTTGGGCCAATAGCCATATCAATACCTGAAGCCGGTAATCCGTTGATTGTGAGTGTTAACCTGGCTTTGGATGGAGTTGATGTTGTGGTGGCTGCCTACAACAACATGACAGCAGGTGATCAAATAACAGTAAGCTCAGTTATTTCAGGGGATGAATTTAGAAAAACACTCCCATATACCTCACCCATTCATATCGTATCCAGTTCAGAGGTAGGCCAGAATATTACGTTGACTATCCCGTCGGAAAACCTGATGAAAGTGGAAGGAGGTGATGGGCAACCCAAGGCACAGCTAAATGTCAGAGCTGATATCACAAAAGGTACGGTAACAAAGAGCAGCGATACGCTGAAAAGCATTATCGACACCTGCGCCCCCGGTGATACAGGTTGCTGATAATCAGTAAAACAAACCGCCCCTACAATTTGGCGCTATGGCAGGGGTACTGGCGCAATGCACCGTAGCGCCCCCCTGCCGTATCACTGGAAAGCCAAAACCCCGCGCAGGCGGGGTTCTCGTTATGTTCAGATTTGCGCAGTTAAAATTAAACAGTAGCTCGGTTGTCTGCATTTCTGGGCGTGCAAAATTAAAACAACAATCCCACATGTAACAAAGTCATCTTAGGAAAGATGTTAGGAAATCAAATTTCAGGTACAAAAAAACCACCCGTAGGTGGTTTCACGACACTGCTTATTGCTTTGATTATTCTGTTCTTTCCCATGGTACCCGGAGTGGGACTTGAACCCACACAGCGCGAACGCCGAGGGATTTTAAATCCCTTGTGTCTACCGATTCCACCATCCGGGCTCGGGAAGAAATTGGAGGCGCGTTCCGGAGTCGAACCGGACTAGACGGATTTGCAATCCGCTACATAACCGCTTTGCTAACGCGCCGAAATCTTCAGGCTTTTCAGCCAACATCCGCAAATGCCGATGTTTAAAATTTGGAGCGGGAAACGAGACTCGAACTCGCGACCCCGACCTTGGCAAGGTCGTGCTCTACCAACTGAGCTATTCCCGCATCATCAAGTAACTTTGTTAATCACTTGATTTTGCTATCGTCTGGCAATCAGTGCTGCCGTTCGATGCGTTGCATTCTACTTACCTGACGCACTGAGTCAACGATATTTTTCACCACTGACGATCGTTTGCTGAAATTTGCGGCGAAACGATCACTGATCAAGCAAATCTCCGCGTGCGGCGCTCAAATACTGGAACATTGACCATAATGTCAGGATCGCGGCAACAAAGAAAAGTGCGATCCCGGCGTACTCAACCCAGATGTTTGGACGCCACAGTAACCAGGCCAGTGCCGCCATCTGCGACGTGGTTTTAACTTTACCGATCCAGGAAACGGCCACGCTGCTACGCTTGCCGAGTTCGGCCATCCATTCGCGCAGCGCAGAAATGATAATCTCACGCGCTATCATCGTGGCGGCGGGTAATGTCACCCACCAGCTGTGATAGTGCTCCGTCACCAGCACCATCGCGATAGCCACCAGCACTTTATCCGCGACCGGATCCAGGAAAGCACCAAAACGCGTGCTTTGGTTCCAGCGGCGCGCCAGAAAACCGTCAAACCAGTCGGTAACCGCCGCGATACAGAAGATAAGTGCGCAAACAAACGGAGCCCAGGTGAATGGCAGGTAAAATGCCAATACAAAGAAAGGGATCAGAATGACGCGAAACAGCGTGAGCAATGTAGGGATATTAAATTGCATATGACGGATAACTATCTGTTGTCAGTGAAATTACCCCTATGTTGCTACAGAGGGCCTAATGTTTCAACGAGTAGAAGATCTTTTCTGCCAGACCTTGCGAAATACCCGGCACTTTTGCAATTTCTTCGACACTTGCGTTACGAAGCCCTTGCAACCCGCCCATATACTTTAACAGCATCTGTCGACGTTTAGGTCCGACGCCCTCAATAGTTTCAAGCGTACTGGTGCTTTTCACCTTCGCGCGTTTTTTACGGTGTCCGCTGATGGCATGATCGTGAGACTCATCGCGAATATGCTGAATAACGTGTAGTGCTGGCGAGTCAGGCGGCAGACTGAACCCCTCTCCTTCCGGTTCAAAAAACAGCGTTTCCAGACCGGCTTTGCGATCGGCACCCTTCGCCACCCCGAGCAACAGCGGATGTTGTTTATCCCAGGGTACATCCAGCTCAGCAAAAACGGCTTTCGCCTGCCCCAGTTGACCTTTGCCGCCGTCGATCAGAATGACATCCGGGATTTTACTTTCTTCAATTGCCTTGCCGTAGCGTCGACGCAGCACCTGGTTCATCGCCGCATAATCATCGCCCGGCGTGATACCGGTGATGTTATAGCGACGATATTCCGCACGCAGCGGTCCGTTAGCATCAAAAACCACGCAGGAGGCCACCGTCTGCTCGCCCATCGTGTGGCTAATGTCAAAACACTCCATGCGTTTCACCGCAGGTAACTTCAGCACCGATGCAAGAGCCGTCAGACGCTGAGTAATGGTGGACTGCTGAGAAAGCTTTGTGGTTAGCGCCGTTGCCGCATTGGTACGAGCCAGCTTCAGATAACGCGCGCGATCTCCTCGCGGTTTCGTCTGGACATTAATTCGTCGCCCGGCCAGCTCAGATAAGGAGTCCGCCAACAGCATCTTATCGCTAAGATTAAAGTCGAGCAGGATCTCACCGGGTAAGGTGCGCATCTGGCTGCCCTGTAAATAGAACTGCCCAACAAAAGTTTCAACAACTTCGCCCAACTCTGTTCCGCCCGGAACTTTAGGGAAATAGCTGCGACTGCCCAGTACCTTACCCTGGCGAATAAACAGAACGTGTACACAAGCCATCCCGGCGTCAAATGCTACGCCGATGACGTCCAGATCATCACCGGTATTCGAAACGAACTGTTTCTCGGTCACACGGCGTACGGCCTGAATTTGGTCACGAATACGAGCAGCTTCCTCAAACTCCAGATTCTGGCTGGCTTTTTCCATCCGGGCGATCAATTGCGTCAGGACCTGATCGTCTTTGCCGGATAAGAACAGCCGGACGTAATCAACCTGCTGCGCATACTCTTCTTCACTCACCAGACCTGCCACACACGGCCCAAGACAGCGGCCAATCTGGTATTGCAGGCAAGGTCTCGAACGGTTGCGGTAGACACTGTTTTCACACTGGCGAATAGGGAATATTTTCTGCAATAGCGCCAGCGTTTCACGTACCGCATAACCGTTTGGGAACGGTCCAAAGTACTCACCTTTTGCATGCTTGGCCCCACGATGCATCGCCAGGCGTGGATGAGTGTCACCACTAAGGAAAATAAAAGGATAGGATTTATCGTCACGCAGCAGCACGTTGTAGCGTGGCTGATACAACTTGATGTAGTTGTGTTCGAGCAATAATGCTTCGGTCTCGGTATGCGTCACCGTAACATCAATCTGCTGGATTTGCGCGACCAGCGCTTCAGTTTTACGTGAAGCGAGATTGCTGCGGAAATAGCTGGAAAGCCGCTTTTTCAGGTCTTTCGCTTTACCGACATAGATAACCGTCCCGGCGCTATCGTACATACGATAAACACCGGGCTGACTGGTCACGGTTTTCAGAAACGCTTTTGCATCAAACTGATCGGTCACTGGCTTGTTAATGTCTCCGCATTACACAGGCCATGGCGAATTGCCAGGTGAGTCAGTTCTACATCGCCGTGAATGTTTAATTTACTGAACATTCGATAGCGGTAACTGTTCACCGTTTTAGGACTGAGATTCAGCTGCTCTGAGATCTCATTGACCTTCTGGCCTTTAGTGATCATCAGCATAATCTGCAACTCGCGTTCAGACAAACTGGCAAACGGTGTCTCCGTTTTCTCAGGCTCAATCTGGCTAAGTGCCATCTGTTGAGCGATATCGGAGGCAATATAGCGCTGCCCGGAAAAAACCGAACGAATCGCACTAACAACTTCCTGAGGCGCGGCCCCCTTGCTGAGATACCCCGCGGCACCAGCCTGCATGACTTTTGCCGGCAACGGGTTTTCGGTATGGACTGTCAGCATAATCACTTTGATGTCAGCTGTTGAACGTGCAATTTTGCGGGTTGCTTCAAGACCGCCAATACCGGGCATATTCATGTCCATCAGCACAACGTCGACGGAGTTTGAACGGCACCATTTCACCGCATCCTCGCCGCAGCACGCTTCGCCGACAACTTTTATGCCTTTTATATCTTCAAGAATGCGTCGTATCCCTGCGCGCACCAGTTCGTGGTCATCAACAAGAAAAACGTTGATCAAAGGAATATCTCCAGAATAGGGATAACGCTACCGATAGTTAATCGGTCCTATGTTAACGGGTTTTATCTCAACTTTGAAATGTAAAAAACACCCGACTTTCGATTTTGCTCTCGTTTTTGGAAATTAGATTGTACGAAGAGTGGAAACTTCCACAGCGGACAACCTTCAGAGACAGTTATATCGGTCTGGCTGTTTCAGAATAGTGACAAAAAATTCATATTCTTACGCTGAATGATAAATAGCAAAGCAAGCTTGTAACAATAATTAACGAGTCGAATACTCGCAATATACAAAGAATGGAGAAAATATATGCACTGCAACATATTGTTTATTTTAATATCGCCAGTGGGCGTTTGCGCAAAAAACAACCTCTGATATTTTTAGCAAAGCTTATGGTATACTCCGGCGCCTTAAGATTTGCCATCGCACTTTTTCATTGAAACATAACGAGGAAAATAAATGAGTACGCCTGATTTTTCCACTGCCGAGAATAATCAAGAACTGGCTAATGAAGTCACCTGCCTGAAAGCCATGTTAACGCTGATGCTGCAGGCAATGGGACAAGCCGATGCAGGACGCGTGATTCTTAAAATGGAAAAACAGATCGCGCTGATTGAGGACGAAACACAGGCTGAGGTATTCTCCAGCACTGTTAAGCAAATTAAACAGGCCTACCGTCAGTAATAAGAAACCGGCTGACAGCATTGCTCTCAGCCGGTTTTTGCGCCTGATACTCAGAACGACAATTTACTCAGATAAGCCCGGTTGCTGCGGCATAGCAGGCAATCTGTGTTTTGTTCGGGGCATTGAACTTCTTCTGCATATTCTTCTGATGGAAGTTAACAGTATTTTCAGAAATCGACAGAATCATCGCTATCTCTGAAGATGTTTTTCCCTCTGCGGTCCATTTCAATATTTCTTTTTCCCGCTTGCTAAAACGCATCTCCGGCGTCATGACCATGTCATCTTCCAGTCGAGTTAGAACTGACAGACTTTCCCGTATTAGCAGTTGCATCCTTAGTTCCACCTCATCCTGCTCAAAGCTGCTATTACGCACGCTCGCACGCGACACAGACAGGAAGCCCAAAGCCCGATTCGGCAACATTAAGCACTGGGTAATCCCCTTACGTAATCCGTGATTACGCGCCGCATCCCACAGTGGTTGGGCATCGCGGAACAACGTGTCATTCCAGGGCAGATGGCCCTGACTGAAATTTTCAGGCTTCAGCACCGGATCAATAGCGAAATAATTTTCGGATTGATAATGCGCCACCCATGCTTTGGGATACGTCGTATGGAGTGCCGTTTTAGGCCGGGTAAATGGTACGGGATGACGGACACAGAGCGCGTAAAAATCGAACTCCAGATGTTGCGTCTGATGTTGTAATTCATTATAGACATCCTCTGCCGTCGCCATTTCCTGAAAGCGTAACAGCATACTCCGTCGCCAGGTGAAGAAATCATGATCCTGCATACTAAGTGGTAATGCTCCTGAGATTGATAATCATCACAAATGTATGAACACGCTAACACATAAATGTATTTTATATATGCAAATTATCGGACAAGTGTGGAATTACTTGAGTATGGCTCAACAACAGGCTATTGCAGCAGAGTGGTGAGTCAATATTAAATCAATAATTATAAATAGTTATGCAGAGCACTCACCAAAACGGCTTTGGTGAGTGCTGTTGCACTATTTATTGCATCAGAAATTTTTCAAGAAACTGGCGAGTACGAGGTTGCTGAGGATCGGTAAATAAAGCCTTTGCGGGTCCCTGCTCCACTATCCGTCCTTGATCCATAAATATCGCCCGGTCGGCAACATCACGTGCAAAGCTCATTTCATGCGTCACAATAACCATGGTGCGTTTTTCCAGCGCCAACTGACGAATGGTGCTCAGTACCTCGCCAACCAGTTCCGGATCAAGCGCGGACGTTGGCTCATCAAAGAGGATCACTTCCGGACGCATCGCCAGCGCCCGGGCAATAGCCACGCGCTGCTGCTGTCCGCCGGATAAACGCCGCGGATAACTTGTTTCTTTACCCGCAAGCCCTACCTTCGCCAGCAGTTCACGCGCACGGGCTGTCGCTTCATCCTTCGCCTCACCTTTGACAATAACCGGCCCTTCAATAATGTTCTCCAGCACCGTACGATGCGGAAACAAATTAAAGTTCTGGAACACGAAGCCCACGTGCTGACGCAACTGACGGATTAATCCCTTTTGCTGATTCAGGGAGCGTGCGGTATCAATAGTAATGTCACCAACTTTGATCGTGCCCGCCTCCGGTTGCTCGAGCAAATTAATGCTACGCAACAGGGTGGTTTTCCCCGAGCCGCTCGGCCCGATAATTGCCACGACTTCACCGGGTTTAACATCCAGATCGATACCGTGTAGCACCGTTTGCCCGTGAAATTTTTTCACCAGGTTTCTGACTTCGATAGCACTCATTTCGGCTCTCTCTCCTGGCGGTTTAGCTGCTCTTCAAAATAGTTCTGCAGTGCGGAAAGCACCGTCGCCATCACCCAGTAAATCAGCGAGGCCGCCAGATACATGGTGAACACCTCCAGCGTACGCGAAGTAATCAGTTGTGCCTGACGGAACAGTTCCGGTACCTGAATCGTCGCGGCCAGTGAAGTGTCTTTCACCAGGCTGATAAAGCTGTTACTCAGCGGCGGCAAGGCTACGCGCGCAGCCTGTGGCAGGATCGCCCTGCGCATTGTCTGCCACGGCGTCATACCAATACTCGCCCCGGCCTCCCACTGGCCTTTGTCGATGGAGGAGATTGCCGCGCGCAGCGTTTCCGCCGCGTAAGCCGCCGTATTCAGCGACAGACCAATCATCGCCGCCGGGACAGGATCCAGTTCAATGCCAAACTGCGGCAGGCCGTAATAGATCATGAACAGCTGGGCTATCAGCGGGGTTCCGCGAAAAATAGAAATGTAAAAGCGCGCCAGCCAGCGGACAGGTAACAGCGGCGACAGGCGCATCAGTGCGAGGATAAACCCCAGCACCAGCCCGAAAAACATCCCGCCAATACTCAGCTGAAGCGTAAATACCGCACCTTTCAGCAGATATGGCAGCGAATCAATCACCAGTTGGATACTTTCTTGCATTAGCGTTTTTCTACCTTGCCGTTACACATGAGGATGGTAGGCAAACAGCGCAGGCGCCCCACCGGTATGAATAAAGAGAATTGGCCCTTCATCTTTAAAACGTTTCTGGCTGATGCCGTCGATTAATCCTGCCATCGCTTTACCGGTATAGACCGGATCCAACAAGATACCTTCCAGACGCGCTAACAGTTTTACCGCTTCCATGCCTTCTTCATTTGGCATACCGTAGCCCGGCGCAAAATACTCATCCCACAACAGAATATCTGCCGCAGCCGTCAGTTCCAGTTCACTGGCAATAGCCTGTTGAAGTGCAACAACTTTAGGCTTTTGATCGGCTACACTGCGCGATACGGTCACCCCTATCAGCTCAACACCTGGCATCAGTTGTTCCAGGCCAACGGCCAGACCGGCATGCGTTCCCGCGCTGCCTGATGCTACCACGACAGAAGAGAGCTCAACCGCGCCCTCACACTGTTGAGCAATTTCCAGCGCGCTTTCAACATAGCCCAATGCACCAAGCGCATTTGAACCGCCGACCGGGATCACATACGGACGAAACCCTTGAGCCTCAATGCGTGTCGCCAGTTCCTGGAGCTGCGCGTTCGGGTCAGTCAGCGCATCACACATTTCAATCTGGGTATTGAACAGATCTAACAGCAGGCGGTTACCGTTACTGAGATAGTTTTCAGCAGTTGTGCCAATCGGGTTTTCCAGCAGCGCCACGCAATGTAGCCCCAGCTTCGCCGCCACCGCCGCCGTCTGGCGAACGTGGTTAGACTGAATGGCGCCCGCGGTTATCAGCGTATCTGCGCCTTCACGCAGCGCGTCCGCCGCCAGAAACTCCAGCTTGCGCAGCTTATTGCCGCCCATTGCCATCGGCGTGACGTCATCACGTTTAATGAAAATATCGCGTCCGAGATAATCGGAAAAACGCGGGAGATATTCGAGCGGCGTTGGCGCGCCAATAAATTCCAGACGCGGAAAGCGCGTTAAGTTATGCAGTGGCATAGAGCCTCCGGTATTGACTCGTTGTCTTTCGGGCCGCACGTACATTGGCTGCAACCCAAAATCCATTGAGCAGACGTTGTTGTGATGTTCTTTTTATTATGCACATTAAGGCGCTGTGAAATAAAAAAAGGCGCTGTTAAAGGCGCCTTTTTTATTCGGGTGACGATTATTTCGTCACATCCGCCCCAAACCATTTCTCAGAGAGGGCTTTCAGCGTACCGTCTTTCTGCATATCCGCAATTGCTGCATCCACTGCTTTCAGCAGATCTTCGTTGCCTTTACGCAGCGCCACGCCAGACTCCTGACGGGAGAAGGCTTCACCGGTTACAGCCAGCGTGTCTTTGGTTTTCTTAACCAGATCCAACGCAGCCAGACGGTCAACCAGAATGGCGTCAATACGGCCTACGCGCAAATCCTGGTATTTAGTCGGATCATCATCATAGGTGCGGATATCTACGCCCTGTACGTTCTGGCGCAGCCACTCTTCATAGTTGGTTCCCAGACCGACGCCAACTTTTTTACCTTTCAGATCAGCAGCGGTCTTAATAACGCCTTCATTGCCTTTTTTCACCAGCGCCTGGATACCGGAAACCGTATACGGGGTAGAGAAATCATATTTTTTCTTACGTTCGTCAGAGATGGTCACCTGGTTGATGACGACATCAATGCGCTTTGAATCAAGTGATGCCAGCATGCCATCCCATTTGGTCGGCTTCAGCGAGGCCTGAACCCCAAGGTGCTTTGCCAGTTCCTGGGCAAATTCCACTTCAAAACCGGTCAACTTGCCGTCATCACCCTGAAAACTAAACGGGGGATAGGTCCCTTCAAGACCCACCAGCAGCGTGCCGCGCTCTTTCACTTTATTTAACAGACCTTCATCCGCATAAGTCTTTACACTCATTCCGGCGACAAGTGCAACAGCCATTACACCCATCAGAGCCTGACGTCCCAGAAGTGCTAATTTCATAGTTACCCCGAATATTGTCATTAGTGACTGCTATTTATGAGCATAGTGTAAAGCGTTTGCCGTGATCCACAAACACGACTCTGTTACACCTTATTCGTTTTTAATATATATCAGAACTGGCTGTCCAGGAGGATTTCTGCATATGTCCCATATGCGTATGGGCTTTAAACTGCTCATATTTTCGCAGCGCAATGCGGTAATTGTTAGTACTGGTTTGCGGTAACCACGGGGCGAGGTTTTCGTCGAGGAATCCTTCCTGCAGCAGGTCATGGGAGATATTCTGCTCGGTCAGATGATTGCCGAGGCGACGCAGGCGAACGACATATTCGCGTACCGTACCGTGGCTCATCTCGGTTTGCTCAAACAAAAATTGTTTAAAGCCGATGATGTCAAAAAAGTCGCTTTGTTCTTTGCAATGCAAATCACCGCAAAAACGGCATAACGCCACCCACTCTTTTTTTTCCTGCTCCCAGGCGGCGTCATCCATCAGCGTATCCAGGCGGGCGATAGCGATTTTATTCACAATCTGTCCCCGGCGGACCAACGTGATCCTGTCGAGTAACTTAAAGCAATGGGCGCAATGCGTCTGGCTGTGTTTGAAATCTTTGAGGTAGCGGCTTAGAGGCCGTCTTTTTGATTGCTGCACCGTCATGATAACTCCTGGTAGTCAATACGTTATGCGGCATTGTTCAGGGGTAAAATTACCCCTAGAGCTTACCCAGTTTGGTGCGTAGACGTTTGATAGCCTGGCTGTGCAACTGACTGACCCGTGATTCGCCCACTTCCAGAACAGCACCAATCTCTTTCAGATTCAGCTCTTCCTGGTAGTACAGCGTCAACACCAGTTTCTCGCGCTCCGGCAACGCGTCAATCGCGTCCATCACGCGCTGGCGCAGGTTCCCCTCAAGAAGCTGTTGTAACGGGTTTTCCTGCTGGTGCTCTTCGGTCACCAGCTCAATACTATCGCCATGCTCTTCCCGCCACTCATCGTATGAGAAGAGTTGGCTGTTATTGGTATCAAGCAACATCTGACGATACTCTTGCACAGGAATAGCCAGACGCTCCGCCACTTCGGTTTCCGTCGCGTTGCGCCCTAATTCCTGCTCCAGTTGCCCCATCGCCTGTGCCACTTCGCGAGCATTGCGCCGGACACTACGCGGCACCCAATCCCGGCTGCGTAGTTCGTCCAGCATAGCTCCACGAATACGCTGCACTGCGTAAGTGGTAAATGCCGTTCCTTGCAAAGCGTCATATCGGTCAACTGCATTCAATAACCCGATGCCGCCCGCTTGTAGCAGGTCATCCAGTTCTACGCTCGCCGGCAAGCGCACCTGAAGGCGCAATGCTTCGTGACGCACCAACGGTACATAACGCTGCCACAGCGAGTGTTTATCCATTACACCTTCAGCGGTATACAGTGAATTCACGATAAACAGCCCTGCGTTAAATGAGTTATCGGCATGATTATCCGTTTCTGCAGGGGTTTTAATCGGGTGAATAGTGGGTGAAATGAGGGGTTATTTGGGGGTTACGGGTAAAGCTGAATGTAAAAAACCCCGCCGTAGCGGGGTTTGCGCGATAAGTGTAAATTAACGCAGCAGAGACAGAACGTTCTGCGTGGTCTGGTTAGCCTGAGCCAGAACAGAAGTACCCGCCTGTTGCAGAATGTTTGCACGAGACATGTTGGACACTTCGGTCGCGTAGTCAGCATCTTCGATACGGCTACGGGCTTCAGACAGGTTGTTTACGGTGTTGCCCAGGTTAGTGATGGTAGAGTTGAAACGGTTCTGTACCGCACCCAGGTCGGAACGCAGGTCAGCAACTTTCGCCAGCGCCGCGTCAATTTTCGCCAGCGGGCTTTCGGTAGTAGCAGTCGCAATTTCATTCAATTTTGGTTCAGCTTTGAAATTGTGATCTTTTACTTTCTCAGCGAGATAGTCTTTGCCACCGACGTTAGCAATTTCTGTTTTACCGTTGACACCACCGAGTTGCACTGCAGCAATTGCGGCCTTACCATTCTTATCAGTATATTCTACTTCTTTAATAGACACTGCTTTATTGTCGTCTACAGAAGCTGCATAGTATTTGCCACTATCAGTTTTGAGAGCATAACCCCCATCAATAGCCTTACCATTGTTATCAGTGAAGGATACTTTGACCAGTTTAGCGGTACCTGCATCAGTAGTATCAGCCCCACCTTTAATCAAAGCTGCTTTTGCATTAGTAAGATCAATTGGTACAGCTTCCTGGAATGACTTAACATCTTTTGTGACTTTTGGAAGAACATCTTTGTCAGCATCGGCTAATGTCACTTTACCATCTGCAGCCGCAACCTTAACTTCATAAATACCACTGGTTGTAGCAGCGCCACCGGTAACATCTAACTCTGCATAATATTTGTTATTTTCCGCATCAAACTGCACTTCACCTTTAATAGCTACAGCGGTTGCCGCAGCATCTTTGGTTTTAATAGTGGTTAATGCCGCAGCCATGTCCGCTTTATCAATTGTAATACCAGCCTTATCCTGATACCCAAAATCAGCAGCCACATCAGAAACCTTATATTTCTGCTGCACGTTCAGTGAATCCAGCCCCAGGGTTTTGGAGTTGATTTCCTGCAGGTTGATATCGATGGTTTCGCCATCGTTGGCACCGACCTGGATGGTCAGGGTGTTGTCTTTCGCCAGTACTTTCACGCCGTTGAACTGGGTCTGACCGGATACGCGGTCGATTTCGTTCAGACGCTGAGTGATTTCAGCCTGGATGGAGTCGAGGTCAGACTGGGAGTTGGTACCAGTAGAAGACTGAACCGCCAGCTCACGAACACGCTGCAGGTTGTTGTTGATTTCAGACAGAGAACCTTCGGTGGTCTGCGCGATGGAGATACCATCGTTGGCGTTACGGGACGCCTGAGTCAGACCTTTGATGTTAGAGGTGAAGCGGTTAGCGATAGCCTGACCAGCAGCATCGTCTTTCGCGCTGTTGATACGCAGGCCGGAAGACAGACGCTCGATAGCGGAGCTCAGGGAAGACTGAGATTTGTTCAGGTTATTCTGGGTCAACAGCGACAGGCTGTTTGTATTGATGACTTGTGCCATGATCTTTTCCTTATCAATTACAACTTGATGTTATTGGGCTGTTGCCCACGGTTTCTCACCGTAACCCATGTATCGGCACGTTAATTTCGAACTTTAGAAAATTTTCACTTTCCGCCCTCTTTTTTCTTAGCCCCTGAAATACCCTCTTTAATTGCCACTATTCTGCGCATTATTTTTGCAAAACTATTATTAAACTTTGCGCGCAGATTGCCGATAAAGCGCTTAACTACTGTTTGCAATCACAAGGAATTAGGCATGCCTTCATTTACATCACTGGGCGTTGGTTCGAACTTACCGCTGGATACATTGCTGACAAACTTAACGACGGCTGAGAAAAAGCGCTTAACGCCTATTACCCAGCAACAGAGCGCTAACACCTCGCGTCTTACCGCTTACGGCACGCTAAAAAGTGCATTAGAAAAATTTCAGACGGCGAATACCGCACTAAACAGCGCCGATCTGTTTAAAAGCACCACAGCCACCAGCAGCACAGAAGATTTAAAAGTCAGCACCAGCGCAGGTGCGGCTCCGGGTAAATATACCGTTAGCGTGACCCAACTGGCACAGGCGCAGTCGTTATCGACTACGTCAAAGATTACCTCTACCAAAGAACAGTTGGGCGATACCAGCGTTGATGAGCGCACTATTACGATCTCACAGCCAGGCCGTAAAGAACCGCTGGAAATCAAGTTAGGCAAAGGCGAAACCTCTCTCGAAGATATCCGGGATGCCATTAACGATGCAGACAGCGGCATTTCTGCAAGCCTGGTAAAAGTGAAAGATGACGATTACCAGTTGGTATTAACCGCAGAGAGCGGCACCGAAAGCGAAATGACGATCTCGGTGTCGAATGATACGAAACTGAACGATTTACTGTCTTATGACAGCAAAGCCGGCAGCGGGAAGATGAAACAACTGGTCGGTGCGCAAAATGCACAGTTGACCGTCAACGGCATCGATATTGAACGTCAAAGCAATACCGTAACCGACGCACCGCAAGGCATCACGCTTGAGCTGACCAAAGAAATCAAAGATGCTTCCATCACTGTCACAAAAAGTGATGAAAAGGCCACTGCCGCAATTAAGACCTGGGTGGATGCCTATAACTCGCTGGTCGATACCTTTGGCACGCTGACTAAATATAAAGAAGTTGAACCGGGTGAAGCAGCAAGTACGGATAACGGCGCACTGTTGGGTGACAGTGTTTTACGTACTATCCAAAACGGTATTCGTGCTCCATTTGCGAACAGTGGCAGCGAATCCCCGTTTAAAACCATGTCTGAGATTGGCATTACTCAGGACGGCGGCACCGGTAAGCTAAAAATTGATGAAGAGAAGCTGGCTAAAGCGCTGAAAGATAACACAGCAGCCACCCGCGAACTGCTGGTTGGCGATGGCAAAGAAACGGGGATTACCACCAAGATTGCCACTGAAGTAAAAAGCTATCTGGCTGATGACGGCATTATCGACAATGCGCAGGACAATATTAACGCCAATCTGAAACTGCTGACTAAGCAGTATCTGACCGTAAGTAATAGCATTGACGAAGTCGTGGCACGCTATAAAGCGCAGTTTACGCAACTGGACTCAATGATGAGCAAACTGAACAGCACCAGTACTTATCTGGGTCAACAATTTTCAGCGATGAATAATTCCTGATAACACGAGGTAAGCATGTATACCGCGAGCGGTACCAAAGCCTATGCACAGGTCAGTGTGGAGAGCGCCGTGATGAGCGCCAGTCCGCATCAGCTGATCGAAATGTTGTTTGATGGCGCGCACAGCGCCCTGGTGCGCGCTCGCCTGTTTATGCAGCAGGGTGATATCGTTGCCAAAGGTGAAGCATTGAGCAAGGCGATCAATATTATCGACAATGGCCTGAAGGCAGGCCTGGACCATGAAAAAGGTGGGGAGCTCGCAACCCATCTGTCATCACTTTATGACTATATGGTTCGTCGTTTGTTGCACGCAAATCTGAACAATGATTGCCAGGCCATTGAAGAAGTCGAAGCATTGCTCGGCAATATTGCGGAAGCCTGGAAACAGATCTCACCCAACGCGTCGTCCCAGGAGTCCCGTTAATGACCTCAGCCGTGGAGTTTATCAACCGTTGGCAGCGCATCGCGCTACTCAGTCACTCGCTGCTGGAACTGGCGCAGCGCGGTGAATGGGACCTTTTACTGGAACAGGAAGTTAGCTATCTGCAAAGTATTGAAGTGGTCATGGAAGAAAAAACTCCACCAGGCATTACGCGAAGCGTTCAGGATCTGGTTGCCGGGTATATTAAACAGACGCTGGATAACGAACAGTTACTCAAAGCATTGCTGCAACAGCGGCTGGATGAACTCAGCGGTCTGATCGGTCAGTCAACCCGTCAGAAGACGCTGAATAACGCCTATGGTCGTCTTTCTGGCATGCTGTTGGTTCCCGACGCTCCAACCACCCCATAATAATTTCCCGTCTCGCCTGAATAATCTTCCATACTCCAGAGGTCGGCCAATCGACTTCTGGAGCACGGAAGATGAAAAATCCCACGTTATTGCAGTACTTCCACTGGTATTACCCTGATGGTGGTCACCTGTGGTCCGAACTTGCCGCACGCGCTGGCGGACTCAATGATATCGGCATCAATATGGTATGGCTTCCGCCCGCCTATAAAGGCGCTTCAGGCGGGTATTCTGTCGGTTACGACTCTTACGATCTGTTTGATCTGGGCGAGTTCGATCAAAAAGGCACCATCGCCACTAAATACGGCGATAAAAACCAACTGCTGGCGGCAATAGATGCGCTGAAACACAACGATATTGCCGTCCTGCTGGACGTGGTGGTAAACCACAAAATGGGCGCGGATGAGAAAGAAGCAATCCGTGTCCAGCGCGTTAACGCCGAGGACCGCACGCAAATTGACGACGAGATCGTCGAATGTGAAGGCTGGACACGCTACACCTTCCCTGCCCGCGCGGGTCAGTATTCTCAATTCATCTGGGACTTTAAATGCTTCAGCGGCATCGATCACATCGAAAACCCGACCGAGGATGGCATTTTCAAAATCGTTAATGATTACACCGGTGAAGGCTGGAACGATCAGGTTGATGATGAATTAGGCAATTTTGACTATCTGATGGGCGAGAATATCGATTTCCGTAACCATGCCGTGACCGAAGAGCTCAAATACTGGGCACGTTGGGTGATGGATCAAACACATTGTGACGGCTTTCGCCTCGATGCGGTGAAGCACATTCCAGCCTGGTTTTATAAGGAGTGGATCGAACACGTGCAAGAGGTTGCGCCAAAGCCGCTGTTTATTGTCGCTGAATACTGGTCTCACGAAGTGGACAAACTACAAACCTATATCAACCAGGTGGAGGGGAAAACCATGCTTTTCGATGCCCCTTTGCAAATGAAGTTTCATGAAGCGTCCCGTCAGGGCCGCGATTATGATATGAGCCAGATATTCACCGACACGCTGGTTGAGGCCGACCCATTCCATGCGGTGACGTTAGTCGCCAATCACGATACCCAGCCGTTACAGGCGCTGGAAGCCCCCGTAGAGCCCTGGTTTAAACCGTTGGCCTACGCGCTGATCCTGTTGCGAGAAAATGGTGTACCGTCGGTTTTCTATCCCGATTTATACGGCGCGCACTACGAAGATACCGGAGGCGATGGCGAAACCTATCCTATCGACATGCCAATCATTGAACAGCTTGATGAGCTAATCCTGGCCCGCCAGCGCTTCGCCCATGGCATACAAACGTTGTATTTTGATCACCCCAACTGTATTGCTTTTAGCCGGAGCGGCACAGACGATGATCCGGGCTGTGTGGTAGTGCTGTCCAACGGTGATGACGGTGAAAAGACCATCGCGCTCGGCGTGAATTACGCCAATAAAACCTGGCGTGACTATCTGGGCAATCGAGAAGAAAGTGTGGTGACAGACGAAAATGGCGAGGCGACGTTTTTCTGCAATGGCGGCAGCGTTAGCGTATGGGTGATTGAAGAGGTGTTGTAATGCACAACCCCGGTGGCGCGGGCTACCGGGGCACAAAGCTTATGGCAGCGGTGTAGCCAGTGGCGTTTTCTTTAACACCTCGGCACACTCCTGCGTTGGGCGCTCAACTCGTTGCAGCGTCATGCCGTCGTATTCCAGCGTATTGCCTTCGCGGTCAATTTCATACAGCTCGCGCTTCGCCGTCACGTTGGTGAGATCGCCGGAGATCATGGTCAATTTCCCCGGCACGGCAATCACCCGCTGCCACTGGCGACAATCCAGCGTATCCCCCTCTTTAGTGACCACCAGACTGGCGATGGCTTCCGGACTCACCAGCGCACGCTGCGGACCTTTTGACTGCCAGTACCCTTCCAGACCGGCGGGGGCTGGCGTTTTCACCACGTCGTTATAATTTTCTACCTCGGCGCATCCGGCAAGGGCCAGCAACGCACCAATGATTGCTAATTTTTTCATCATTCATCCTGCATGCGAAGAAAGTGGGATTGTGGCATTAAACCCCTGATGTCGCCAGCCTTTCGGGTGTGCGGATAAATATTGATCCAGGCAATAATACTTCTTATTACTAATAGTCAAAAATTCTGAACGGTGTAGTATCCACAACTCTTGTTAAATACCTTCTGAGTTCAGAGGCAAAACGCATGTCATGGCAACACTTCAAACAGGCCTGGTTAATTAAATTTTGGGCCCCTGCCCCTGCGGTCATCGCGGCGGGTATTCTCTCCACTTACTATTTCGGCATTACGGGTACCTTCTGGGCCGTTACCGGTGAATTCACCCGCTGGGGTGGTCAAATCCTGCAACTGTTTGGCATTCACGCCGAAGAGTGGGGATACTACAAACTGATCCACCTCGAAGGCTCTCCGCTGACCCGCATCGACGGGATGATGATCCTCGGTATGTTCGGTGGCTGCTTTGCCGCAGCGCTGTGGGCCAACAACGTTAAATTACGCATGCCTCGTAGCCGGGTACGTATTATGCAGGCGATTATCGGTGGGATGATTGCCGGTTTCGGCGCACGTCTGGCCATGGGTTGTAACCTTGCTGCGTTTTTCACCGGTATTCCGCAGTTCTCACTGCATGCCTGGTTCTTCGCACTGGCTACGGCGATTGGTTCATGGTTCGGCGCGCGCTTTACCCTGTTACCAATGTTTCGTATTCCGGTCAAAATGCAGAAAGTGTCCGCGGCATCACCGTTAACGCAAAAACCAGAGCAGGCTCGTCGCCGCTTTCGCCTTGGTATGCTGGTGTTTATCGGCATGATCGGTTGGGCGCTGCTGACGGCAATGGATAAACCCAAGCTCGGGCTTGCCATGCTGTTCGGTGTTGGTTTTGGCCTGCTGATTGAACGGGCGCAAATCTGTTTCACCTCGGCCTTCCGCGATCTGTGGATTTCCGGGCGCACCCATATGGCAAAAGCGATCATCTTCGGGATGGCGGTCAGCGCCATCGGTATTTTCAGCTATGTACAACTGGGCGTAGAGCCGAAGATCATGTGGGCAGGTCCCAACGCAGTGATCGGTGGCTTACTGTTTGGCTTTGGGATCGTGCTGGCTGGCGGCTGTGAAACTGGCTGGATGTACCGAGCAGTTGAGGGTCAGGTGCACTACTGGTGGGTCGGTCTGGGTAACGTTATCGGCTCTACCATTCTGGCGTACTACTGGGATGACTTTGCTCCTGCACTTGCCACCAGTTGGGATAAAGTGAATCTGCTTAATACCTTTGGTCCACTCGGTGGCCTGCTGGTGACTTATCTGCTGTTGTTTGCCGCGCTGATGCTGATCATTGGCTGGGAAAAACGCTTCTTCCGCCGTGCCGGGCTGACGCCGGCTAAGGAATCCGCATGAAAAATATCGTCCCTGATTACCGCCTCGACATGGTTGGTGAACCGTGCCCATACCCGGCCGTTGCAACGCTGGAGGCGATGCCACAGTTGAAGAAAGGTGAAATTCTGGAAGTGGTGAGCGATTGCCCGCAGTCGATCAACAATATCCCACTGGATGCCCGTAATCACGGATATACAGTTCTGGATATTCAGCAGGATGGCCCAACGATTCGCTATCTGATTCAGAAGTAACGTTATTCTCCCGTTGCGTCGTGCAGCGGGAGATTTTTCAGCTCACTACACCTGCATGCTCATCACTTCCTGGTACGCCGATACCAGTTTGTTTCGCACCTGAATGCCCATTTGCATTGAGACCGACGCTTTTTGCATATCGGTCATCACATCATTCAACGCAATACCGGGTTCGCCCAGAGTAAATTTTTCTGCCTGCACGCGAGAGGCAGTTTGCACATCGCTGATTCGGTCTAACGCCGCATGCAGCTGACCGGCAAAGCTCACGGTTGGCTGTGGCTGCATATCCTGCATTTTCGCTGACGTCGCCGTGGCCTGTAGCTGGCTGATGACCCCTTCAATCCCCTGTATTGCCGACATACTGATCCCCTGGATGTTTTTTTACCTAGCAGAGATTACCAGCTCGTCAATAAGATAAAGGCGCTAAATAACGATAAAAAACCTCGGTTTTTGGCGCATAGAAAAATGAGAAACCGCAAATAATGAGACCGTCAATTTTTCGAGTTTGCTGACCCGGGAGTGAGTCTTGTTCCACTTTGCAAAAAACGCCGTCCACGATAATCCACGAGGTGCGAGATGAGTGCGACAGCATCGACTGCAACCCAACTTAAACCTCTCGAGTGGTTAAATCGCCTGCGCGCGAATCCCAGAATTCCTCTGATTGTGGCGGGTGCTGCCGCCGTCGCTATTATTGTGGCGATGGTCCTGTGGGCCAAAGCGCCTGATTACCGCACACTGTTCAGCAACCTTTCCGATCAGGACGGCGGCGCAATCGTCACCCAACTGACGCAGATGAACGTTCCCTATCGTTTCACCGAGGGAAGCGGCGCTATTGAAGTCCCTGCTGATAAAGTCCATGAACTGCGTTTGCGCCTGGCGCAGCAAGGCCTGCCGAAAGGTGGCGCGGTGGGCTTTGAGCTGCTGGATCAGGAAAAATTTGGCATCAGCCAGTTTAGCGAGCAAGTGAACTACCAGCGTGCGCTGGAAGGCGAGCTGGCCCGTACCATTGAAACTTTGGGACCGGTCAAACGCGCCCGTGTTCACCTGGCGATGCCAAAACCTTCGCTGTTCGTACGTGAGCAAAAATCACCTTCTGCCTCTGTCACCGTGAATCTTGAACCGGGACGGGCGCTTGATGAAGGTCAAATTAGCGCGGTAACACACCTGGTTTCCAGTGCCGTCGCGGGTTTGCCGCCTGGCAACGTCACGCTGGTCGATCAGGCGGGTCATCTGTTAACCCAGTCGAATACCAGCAGCCGCGATCTGAACGATGCGCAGTTGAAATATGCCAGCGATGTTGAAAGTCGTGTTCAGCGTCGTATTGAATCGATCCTGTCCCCTATCGTCGGTAACGGTAACGTCCACGCGCAGGTTACCGCACAGCTGGATTTTGCCAGCAAAGAGCAAACCGAAGAGCAGTACAGTCCGAACGGCGATGAGTCGCAGGCGGTACTGCGTTCACGTCAGTTGAACGTCAGCGAGCAGATAGGTAGTGGGTATCCTGGCGGAGTTCCAGGAGCGTTGTCTAATCAGCCAGCCCCGGCTAATACCGCACCAATCGCTACGCCACCGGCTAATCAGCAAAATGCACAGAATGCACAAACGACGCAGACGGCCAATAACGCCAACACTAGCCCGCGTAATACCCAGCGCAATGAGACCAGCAACTACGAAGTCGACCGTACCATTCGTCACACCAAGATGAATGTGGGCGATGTGCAACGCCTCTCCGTAGCGGTCGTGGTCAACTATAAAACGTTGCCGGATGGCAAGCCCCTGCCGTTAACCGCTGATCAGATGAAACAAATTGAGGACCTGACCCGCGAAGCTATGGGCTTCTCCGATAAACGCGGCGATACCCTCAACGTGGTGAATTCACCCTTCACGGCGACAGACGAAACAGGCGGAGAGTTACCGTTCTGGCAGCAGCAGTCCTTTATTGAACAGCTGATGGTTGCCGGACGTTGGTTACTGGTTCTGCTGGTTGCCTGGATCCTGTGGCGTAAAGCAGTACGTCCGCAACTCCTGCGTCGCAGCGAAGAGGCGAAAGCCGCGAACGAGCAGACGCGAGTCCGTCAGGAAACCGAAGAAGCGGTAGAAGTTCGTCTCAGCAAAGATGAGCAGACCCAGCAACGTCGTACGAATCAGCGTCTGGGTGCAGAAGTCATGAGCCAGCGTATTCGCGAAATGTCAGATAACGATCCGCGCGTCGTGGCGCTGGTCATCCGCCAGTGGATAAATAACGAACATGAGTAATCTTAGCGGCACCGATAAAAGCGTCATTTTACTGATGACCATTGGCGAAGATCGCGCGGCTGAGGTGTTTAAGCACCTTTCCACGCGCGAAGTTCAGGCACTCAGTACGGCGATGGCCAATGTCCGGCAGATCTCCAATAAGCAATTGACGGATGTACTGGCCGAGTTTGAGCAAGAAGCAGAACAGTTCGCGGCGCTGAACATCAACGCTAACGAATACCTGCGTTCTGTCCTGGTGAAAGCGCTGGGCGAAGAACGTGCCTCCAGCCTGCTGGAAGATATTCTGGAAACTCGCGATACCACCAGCGGCATTGAAACGCTCAACTTTATGGAGCCACAAAGCGCCGCCGACCTTATCCGCGACGAACACCCGCAGATCATTGCCACTATTCTGGTACACCTCAAACGTGGTCAGGCTGCCGATATTCTGGCGCTGTTTGACGAGCGTTTACGCCACGATGTGATGCTGCGTATTGCCACCTTCGGCGGCGTGCAACCTGCCGCACTGGCTGAGCTGACCGAAGTACTGAACGGCCTGCTCGACGGTCAGAACCTCAAACGCAGCAAAATGGGCGGCGTGAGAACAGCAGCAGAAATTATCAACCTGATGAAAACACAACAGGAAGAAGCAGTTATTACCGCCGTACGCGAATTCGACGGCGAGCTGGCGCAGAAAATTATCGACGAGATGTTCCTGTTCGAAAACCTGGTGGATGTCGACGATCGCAGCATCCAGCGTCTGCTGCAGGAAGTGGATTCCGAATCGCTGTTGATCGCTCTGAAAGGTGCCGAACAGCCGCTGCGCGAGAAGTTCCTGCGCAATATGTCGCAGCGTGCCGCCGATATCCTGCGCGACGACCTCGCCAACCGCGGTCCGGTACGTTTGTCTCAGGTGGAAAACGAACAGAAAGCTATTCTGCTTATTGTGCGTCGCCTGGCAGAAACCGGCGAAATGGTGATCGGCAGCGGCGAGGATACCTATGTCTAACGAACTGCCATGGAAAGTCTGGACACCGGACGATCTCGCACCGCCAATGGCGGAGTTTGTACTGGCCGAACACAGCGATGATCCGCTGTCCGAAGAGGCAGAAGAGCCACAGCTATCTGCTGAGCAGCAGCTTGAACAACAGCTGGCGCAGATGCAGCTCCAGGCCCATGAGCAGGGGTATAACGCCGGTCTGGCTGAAGGTCGACAGAAAGGACATGAGCAGGGTTATCAGGATGGTTTAGCACAGGGTCTGGAACAAGGTCAGAACCAGGCCCGCGCTCAGCATGCGCCGATTCATGCCCGCATGCAGCAACTGGTGAGCGAGTTTCAAAATACGCTGGATGCGCTGGACAGCGTGATCGCCTCACGCCTGATGCAGATGGCGCTGGAGGCAGCACGTCAGGTTATTGGTCAGACACCGATTGTCGATAACGCCGCGCTGATTAAACAAATCCAGCAGTTGTTACAACAAGAGCCGCTGTTCAGCGGTAAACCGCAGTTACGCGTACACCCGGACGATCTCCAGCGTGTAGAAGAGATGCTGGGCGCGACCCTTAGCCTGCACGGTTGGCGGCTACGCGGCGACCCTACTTTGCACCATGGCGGGTGCAAAGTGTCGGCCGACGAAGGCGATCTTGACGCCAGCGTTGCTACACGCTGGCAAGAACTTTGCCGCCTGGCAGCACCAGGAGTCGTGTAATGACAACGCGCCTGACTCGCTGGCTCAATACGCTGGATAACTTCGAAGAGAAAATGTCGCTGCTACCGTCTGTGCGTCGCTACGGACGCCTGACCCGTGCAACGGGGCTGGTACTGGAGGCTACAGGCTTACAACTGCCGCTGGGCGCAACCTGCGTCATTGAGCGTCAGGAAGGTACTGAAACTCAGGAAGTTGAAAGCGAGGTAGTGGGCTTTAACGGCCAACGGCTGTTTCTGATGCCGCTCGAAGAAGTTGAAGGCGTTCTGCCCGGTGCACGCGTTTACGCGAAAAACATTGCAGGTGAAGGACTGCAAAGCGGAAAACAATTGCCGCTTGGCCCGGCCCTGTTGGGGCGTGTTCTCGACGGCAGCGGTAAACCGCTCGATGGCCTGCCTGCTCCCGATACTACGGAAACCGGTGCGTTAATCACGCCACCGTTTAACCCGCTGCAACGTACCGCGATTGAACACGTGCTGGATACCGGAGTGCGCCCAATCAATGCGCTGTTAACCGTTGGACGAGGTCAGCGTATGGGGCTTTTCGCCGGTTCCGGCGTCGGTAAAAGTGTCCTGCTCGGCATGATGGCACGTTACACCCAGGCCGATGTTATCGTCGTTGGCCTGATAGGCGAACGTGGTCGCGAAGTTAAAGACTTTATCGAAAATATTCTCGGGGCTGACGGTCGCGCACGCTCCGTGGTGATTGCCGCTCCGGCGGATGTGTCCCCGCTGTTGCGTATGCAGGGTGCCGCTTATGCCACACGCATTGCCGAAGATTTTCGCGATCGCGGTCAGCACGTGCTGCTGATTATGGATTCCCTCACCCGCTACGCGATGGCGCAGCGTGAGATTGCTCTGGCTATCGGCGAACCGCCCGCGACCAAAGGCTATCCGCCATCGGTGTTTGCGAAATTGCCTGCGCTGGTGGAACGTGCCGGGAACGGTATTCACGGCGGCGGTTCAGTTACCGCATTTTATACCGTACTGACCGAGGGCGATGACCAGCAGGATCCGATAGCCGACTCCGCCCGTGCGATCCTTGACGGACACATTGTCCTGTCTCGTCATCTGGCTGAAGCTGGCCACTATCCGGCAATAGATATCGAGGCGTCAATCAGCCGCGCAATGACCGCGCTCATCAGTGAAAAACACTATGCGCGGGTGCGTAACTTTAAACAACTACTGTCCAGTTTCCAGCGTAACCGCGATTTAGTCAGCGTGGGCGCGTATGCCAAAGGCAGCGATCCGATGCTGGATAAAGCCATCGCCTTGTGGCCGCAACTGGAAGCATTTTTACAGCAAGGCATCTTTGAACGAGCCGACTGGGAAGACTCCCTGCAGGCTTTGGATCTGATTTTCCCTGGGGTGTGATAAAGCAGGAGAACATAGGTCATGGCACAACATGGTGCGCTGGCAACGCTGAAAGACCTGGCTGAAAAAGAGGTAGATGACGCCGCGATTCTTTTGGGAGAAATGCGTCGTGGATGTCAGCAGGCGGAAGAACAGTTGAAGATGCTGATCGATTATCAGCATGAGTACCGTACCAATCTTAATAGCGATATGGGTCAGGGTATTACCAGTAACCGCTGGATTAACTACCAGCAATTTATTCAAACGCTGGAAAAAGCGATTGAACAGCATCGCCAACAGCTTAATCAGTGGACGCAGAAAGTTGACCAGGCGCTCAACAGCTGGCGCGATAAAAAGCAACGGCTTCAGGCATGGCAGACTCTGCAGGACAGACAGACCACGGCGGCCTTACTGGCTGAAAACCGACTGGATCAGAAGAAAATGGATGAATTTGCTCAGCGTGCAGCTATGAGGAAACCCGAATGATTACTTTGCCCCAACTGATCACCACCGACACCGACGTAGCCGCAGGTCTTCAGTCAGGAAAAGCGGTAGATTCACCCGAGGATTTTTTAGCTCTGCTGGCTGGCGCACTAGGCGCGGGCGACGCGCAGGGTAAAGATGCGCCACTGTCCCTTGCGGATTTACAGGCGGCAGGAAGCAAACTGCAAAAGGGATTGCTGCAAAAAAATGGCGACACCACGCAAACAGCAAAGCTAGCCGACCTCCTGGCACAAAAAGAGGTGCAGACAGATGCCACGCTGGGCGATTTGACTGACGCACAGCAACTGCTGTCAGCACTTACCCCGTCGCTGAAAGTCAATGCCCTGTCAACGTTGAGCAAGGCCGCCCAACAGGACGAAAAAACGACAACGCTGAGCGATGAAGATCTCGCCAAGCTGAGTGCGCTGTTCGCCATGCTGCCAGGTCAACCAGCCGTTACGCCAGCCGCTGACACACCGACTGCACCGGCCGATACCGCCCTGGCCACCCTGTTACGCGGCAATGCGCACGGTGCTAATGTGGATAATACCGCGGCGCTCGCAGCAGGTGACATGAAAAAAGGTAAAACGGATACCGCAGTACACACCAGTGGCGTTGATCAGGCCAGTAATCCGACATTAACACCGATGGCGGCTGCCGCTGCTGCCAGAACTGAGATCGAGAGCGCCCCCTCGCCAACGACCGCGAGTGTAGCAATAGCACCGCCGGTTGGCAGCCAAACACACGCGCAGCCACTGCCCACAGCCGCACCGGTATTGAGCGCGCCATTGGGTAGCCACGAATGGCAGCAATCGCTGAGCCAGCACGTTACGTTGTTCACTCGTCAGGGCCAGCAAAGCGCCGAACTGCGTCTGCATCCGCAGGATTTGGGTCAGGTACAAATTTCTCTCAAGCTCGATGACAACATGGCGCAGTTGCAAATGATGTCGCCGCATAGCCATGTTCGAGCGGCACTGGAAGCGGCATTACCGATGCTGCGCACTCAGTTGGCTGAAAGCGGGATCCAGTTGGGGCAAAGTAGCATCAGCAGCGAAAGTTTTGCCGGTCAACAGCAGTCATCTGCCCAGCAGCAACAGACTGGTCGCGCCCACGGGCAAGATCTTTTTGCCTCCGAAGATGAAGCAATGATGGCAGCACCGGCCTCGTTGCAAGCCATTGCGCGCGGTGATGGCGCAGTAGACATCTTCGCCTAACGCCAGAGGTAGCATGATTATCCGCGTCTTTTCCACGCTTTGTCGTGGACAGGACACGGGATAATCAGCCCATAAGCTGTACCGAAACAGGAAGCCCGTATCTGATGACTGACTCCGCGATTAACAAAAAGAGTAAACGCGCTATTTGGATCCCTCTGCTGGTGTTAATTACCCTCGCCGCCTGCGCAACTGCGGGATATAGCTACTGGCGCATGCAGCAGCAGCCGTCCGCCAGCGTCAAAGCGGAACCAGCCCCACCGCCGGCCCCGGTCTTTTTTGCACTGGATACGTTTACCGTCAATCTGGGCGATGCGGATCGCGTATTGTATATCGGCGTTACGCTACGCATGAAAGACGAAGCTACGCGCGCGCGTCTTAACGAATATCTACCAGAAGTACGCAGCCGTTTACTGCTGCTGTTTTCTCGTCAAAATGCCGCCACGCTCTCTACTGAGGAAGGCAAGCAACAACTGATTGCCGCCATCAAAGAGACACTCGCGACTCCGCTCGTTGTCGGGCAACCAAAACAGGTTGTCACCGACGTTCTTTATACAGCTTTTATTCTGCGGTAAAGACATGGGCGACAGTATTCTTTCTCAGGCTGAAATTGACGCATTGCTTAACGGCGATAGCGAAACTAAAGACGAACCCATTTCCGGTATTGCAAACGAAAGCAATATTCGTCCGTATGATCCCAATACGCAACGCCGCGTAGTACGTGAGCGTTTGCAAGCGCTGGAGATTATTAACGAACGTTTTGCGCGCCAGTTCCGGATGGGGTTATTTAACCTGCTACGCCGTAGCCCGGATATTACCGTGGGTGCGATCCGTATCCAGCCATATCACGAGTTTGCGCGTAACTTACCGGTTCCGACCAACCTGAACTTAATCCACCTGAAACCACTACGCGGTACGGGTCTGGTGGTGTTCTCGCCAAGTCTGGTGTTTATCGCCGTCGATAACCTGTTCGGCGGTGATGGCCGTTTCCCGACAAAAGTGGAAGGGCGCGAGTTTACCCATACTGAACAGCGCGTGATCAATCGCATGCTGAAGCTGGCGCTGGAAAGCTACAGCGACGCATGGAAAGCGATCAACCCGTTGGAAGTGGAGTACGTTCGTTCCGAGATGCAGGTGAAGTTTACCAATATCACCACATCACCCAATGACATCGTCGTGAATACGCCCTTCCATGTTGAGATTGGCAACCTGACCGGTGAATTTAACATCTGTCTGCCATTCAGCATGATTGAACCTTTACGCGAACTACTGGTTAACCCGCCGCTGGAAAACTCGCGTAATGAAGATCAGAACTGGCGCAATAATCTGGTGCGTCAGGTTCAGCATTCTGAGCTGGAGCTGGTGGCAAACTTTGCCGACATTCCGCTGCGGCTATCCCAGATTTTAAAGCTGAAACCCGGCGATGTACTGCCGATTGAAAAACCCGACCGCATTATTGCTCATGTGGACGGCGTGCCTGTGCTGACCAGCCAATATGGCACCGTAAACGGTCAGTATGCGTTACGCGTAGAACATTTGATAAACCCGATTTTGAATTCGCTGAATGAGGAACAGCCCAAATGAGTGATATGAATAATCCGTCCGATGAGAACACTGGCGCATTGGACGATCTGTGGGCTGACGCGTTAAACGAGCAAAAAACAACCACAACTAAAAGTGCGGCCGATGCAGTATTTCAGCAGCTAGGCGGTGGCGACGTCAGCGGTGCTCTGCAGGATATCGATCTGATCATGGATATTCCGGTCAAACTGACCGTCGAACTGGGGCGCACGCGCATGACCATTAAAGAGCTGCTGCGTCTGACGCAGGGTTCCGTCGTTGCACTGGACGGCCTGGCGGGGGAACCGCTGGATATTCTGATCAACGGTTATCTAATTGCCCAGGGCGAAGTCGTCGTTGTCGCGGATAAATACGGTGTACGTATCACCGATATTATTACGCCGTCTGAACGTATGCGCCGTCTGAGTCGTTAATGATGAATACCCAGGCCACTGTTTCTCAGCCAGCCGCTGTATCCGGATCTCCGTTGGTACAGGTAAGTGGCGCGCTGCTCGGGATCATCGTGTTGATCCTGGCGGCAGCCTGGGTCATTAAACGTCTGGGATTTGCACCGAAAGGGACCGGTACGCGAGGGCTAAAAGTCTCGGCCAGTACTTCATTAGGTCCGCGCGAGCGCGTGGTCATTGTTGAGGTCGAGGATGCGCGCCTGGTGCTGGGCGTCACTGCATCACAGATAAACGTACTGCACACCCTCCCCCCTGCGCCCATTATTGCAGAAGAAAAACCGGCCTCCCCTGCGGATTTCCAGGCCATGATGAAGAGTTTGCTCAAGCGTCCCGGGAGATCCTGATGCGCCGTTTGTTTTCCCTCACGCTGGTAGGCTTGTGGCTGATCAGCCCTGCCGCCTTCGCCCAGCTTCCTGGCCTTGTCAGCCAACCGTTGCCCGGCGGAGGTCAGAGCTGGTCTTTGCCTGTACAAACGCTGGTGTTTATCACCTCCCTGACGTTCCTGCCCGCTATTTTACTGATGATGACCAGCTTCACCCGCATCATCATCGTATTCGGTCTGTTGCGTAACGCGCTGGGAACACCATCCGCCCCACCCAACCAGGTTCTGCTCGGACTGGCGCTGTTTCTGACTTTTTTCATCATGTCTCCGGTGATCGACAAAATCTACGTTGACGCGTATCAACCGTTCAGCGAAGAGAAGATCTCCATGCAGGAAGCAATGGAGAAAGGTGCTCAGCCGTTGCGTGAATTTATGCTACGCCAGACCCGTGAAGCTGACCTGGCGTTATTTGCGCGCCTGGCAAACAGCGGACCGTTACAGGGACCGGAAGCGGTTTCCATGCGTATTTTGCTTCCCGCTTACGTCACCAGTGAACTGAAAACAGCATTTCAGATAGGTTTTACTATTTTCATTCCCTTCCTGATCATCGATCTGGTTATCGCCAGCGTACTGATGGCGCTCGGGATGATGATGGTGCCACCTGCCACCATTGCGCTGCCATTTAAGCTGATGTTGTTTGTGCTGGTTGATGGCTGGCAGTTGCTTGTCGGCTCGCTTGCACAAAGCTTTTACAGTTAGAGGCGCGAAATGACTCCTGAATCGGTCATGATGATGGGCACAGAGGCAATGAAAGTTGCCCTTGCCCTCGCCGCACCTTTGCTGCTGGTGGCTCTCGTCACGGGGCTTATCATCAGTATTCTGCAAGCAGCAACCCAGATTAACGAAATGACGCTGTCCTTCATTCCCAAAATCGTCGCCGTCTTTATTGCCATCATCGTTGCCGGCCCGTGGATGCTTAACCTGTTGCTCGACTACGTACGTACGTTGTTCGGCAATATCCCCTATATCATCGGGTAGACAACACTATGCTGCAGGTGACCAGCGTTGAGTGGCTCCACTGGCTGAATCTTTACTTCTGGCCACTGCTGCGCGTGCTGGCGCTCATTTCTACAGCACCAATTCTCAGTGAGCGTGCGATACCCAAACGGGTGAAACTGGGGTTGGGACTGATGATAACCATTGTTATCGCCCCGTCACTTCCCTCGATTGACGTCCCCATTTTTTCCGCCGGGGCGTTATGGCTGGCGATGCAGCAAATCCTGATCGGTATCGCGTTAGGATTCACTATGCAGTTTGCATTTGCCGCGGTTCGTACAGCCGGTGAATTAATCGGCCTGCAAATGGGCCTTTCCTTCGCCACCTTCTTCGACCCAGGAAGTCGTCTGAATATGCCTGTGCTGGCAAGACTGATGGATATGCTCGCAATGTTGCTGTTTTTGACCTTTAACGGTCACTTATGGCTGATCTCACTGCTGGTGGATACCTTTCATACCCTGCCCATAGGGGGCAATCCGGTTAACAGTAATGCGTTTCTCGCCCTCGCCCGCGCAGGCAGCTTAATCTTCCTCAACGGACTGATGCTTGCCTTGCCGGTAATGACCTTGTTGCTTACCCTCAACCTCGCACTCGGATTACTAAATCGTATGGCGCCACAGTTGTCGGTATTTGTGATTGGCTTTCCGCTGACCCTGACCGTGGGTATTTCATTAATGGCCGCCCTGATGCCATTAATTGCACCGTTTTGTGAGCGATTATTCAGTGAAATTTTTAATTTGTTGGCCGATATCGTCAGCGAAATGCCTGTAAATAATAGTCCATAACTTTTATCCTGTTTTACTAAGGATTGTCCTAAATTTATAAACCAACAACATCCACCAGGATATATCTGTCGCGGTTTATTTGTTTTAGCCTCACTCACATATCGCAACATTTACTTTACTTTAAGATGTTTCCTGGCAAATTATACTCAACTTTACGGGATAGTAATTTCGCCTGAAAAACAGCGAAAGCGTCATCTTGGGTAGTTATTATTCCGTTTAGTTGTGATGCAATAATCAGGTAAGGGGAATTATCGTTACGCATTGAGTGAGGGTATGCCATGTCAACGATTATTATGGATCTATGCAGTTACACCCGGTTAGGGTTGACCGGGTATCTGGTAAGTCGGGGGGTGAGGAAAAGGGAAATCAACGATATTTCAACCGTTGACGAACTCCGCATCGCCTGCGAATCACTGCACCCTGCTGTGGTGTTTATTAATGAGGACTGTTTCATCCACGATCCAGATAACAGTCAGCAAATAAAGCAAATCATTAATCAACATCCCAGTACATTATTTATTGTGTTTATGGCAATTGCCAACGTACATTTTGATGAGTATCTCTTAGTAAGAAAAAATTTATTGATTAGTTCTAAATCGATTAAGCCCGATTCACTGGATGAACTTCTTGGCGATATTCTGAAAAAGGAAGTCGATATTGTCGTTGATGTAAAACTGCCGACATTATCATTAAGTCGCACCGAATCCAGTATGCTACGTATGTGGATGGCGGGTCAGGGAACAATTCAGATTTCCGATCAAATGAATATCAAGGCAAAGACGGTGTCATCCCATAAGGGGAATATAAAAAGGAAGATTAAGACGCATAATAAGCAGGTTATCTATCACGTCGTTCGACTCACCGATAACGTCACCAACGGGATCTTTGTGAATATGCGGTAAAACGTTCTGACTGGTGGATATTCCACCAGTCAGAATAAACCCGAAAGACTTACATCACTCCAGTTTTTCCACAAAGATACCATCCTGATGTCCTGACTCATTAAAGAACCAGATACCGAGCGGGTAGTCTTCCAGCGAAACCAGGTACATTGTGCCTTCACTAAACTCTTCGATTGCCAGTACCACGCCCGGTCGACGAGGTCCGCCGTCCGTTTTGACTGTAACCCGATCATTCACCTTCATAGTTTTCCTCCTGTGGCTTTGTGCCAGTGTAGAACAAATTCCTTTTTCTGGCAGCGCCTGGCGCGTGTGATTGCGGGTTTTCTCGACGGTCTATACTTAAGTAGCGTGCATCAGAGGTTTTGCGGCGCGCGCCCGATATCCGTAACGGTTGAGAGGTATGAGGATGAAAACCGCGAAAGAGTACAGCGATACGGCCAAACGCGAAGTCGGCGTCGATGTGGACGCTTTGCTGAAGGCAATCAACGAAATCTGCGAGAGCGAAATTCACCGAAGCCACGATGACCCGGAACGCGTTAGCGTTGACGGTCGTGATTACCACACATGGCATGAACTGGCTGAAGCGTTCGAGCTTGATATCCATGATTTCAGCGTGTCTGAGATCAATCGCTGACTATGGGCGAAAAAAATCCCGGCCCTTATCGGGTCGGGATCAAGCTTGCTTATGCAAGAAGCACTTGAAAATTCGTTACACCAGGAAATCTGATGTGTTGGCAACCTTATCTGCAATTTTTTTGTCTGACAAGTAAATAATTCTCACTAAAATGATAAATATAACTAATGATTGAGATATCACCGGGTTACGTTTGAGCGATATATTCAGATTTCCTGGCTAAGCGGTCTTCGTTCACCGGACACCAGTTCATCTTCGCGGAACGCCTCCCGCTTGACGCCAAAGCCGTCGTACCAGCGACACTCCACCATACCGCTGGCATACCCGGTAACGATCATACGTGGGCCGCCCTCTTTCGCGGTAACTTCCTCACTGACAGAAAAGACCATACCTGCCCCCTGTATCAAGAGAAACCTTTTCACCTTAGACGACAAAGAGCAGTTTTGCATAATCAGCCACTGGACATTTAGTGCGAAACACCGCGCAATTTTGCCACCATTTTCACCAACAGCACCACGATACCGCCAATGATGAAACCGAGGACGAGGTTAAGCAGGGTCGGAAGCATCAGCGCGATAAATACGCTTTGCTGCTGCGAAAAATGTTCAATCGCATGATGTAACGGCGCAATGCCGTGCACCACAATTCCGCCCCCCACCAGAAACATCGCCAGAGTACCGACTACGGACAACGTTTTCATAAGCCAGGGCGCGACTACCAGCAACCCTTTACCTGTCAACTGCGCGAGGGTACTGGTCTTTTCTACCAGCCAGTATCCGATGTCATCAAGCTTGACGATAATGCCAACCAGGCCGTACACGCCAATAGTCACCGCTAAGGCGATACCAGAAAGTACCAGCACCTGATTCAGCAAAGGTGCATCCGCCACAATACCTAAAGTAATCGCGACAATCTCAGCAGATAAAATAAAGTCGGTACGCACGGCCCCTTTGATTTTATCTTTCTCAAAGGTCAGTGGATCCTGCGCCGCAAGGGTGGCAAGACGTTGCTGACGTTCCACAGGGGTTTCCTGGTGCTTGCGGGCTTCCAGAGTATGAAGGACTTTCTCCACTCCTTCGAAGCAGAGAAACGCCCCGCCAATCATAAGTAACGGCGTGATAGCCCAGGGTATGAAAGCACTGATCAACAACGCCAACGGCACGAGGATAACTTTGTTGACGAAAGATCCTTTTGCCACGCTCCATACAACCGGAAGCTCGCGGTTAGCGCGTACCCCCGACACTTGCTGCGCATTGAGCGACAGGTCGTCCCCCAACACTCCCGCTGTTTTTTTCGCGGCCAGTTTTCCCATCATGGAGATATCGTCGAGAAGCGTGGCGATATCATCAAGTAAAGTGAGTAAGCTACTTCCTGCCAAAATTTTTACCCTCAATATTATTTTTTTGCAGTCGTAAGTATGAAGTAAAACACGTAATGCTGAAACCGGCCTTTCTGGTCAACAATTATTTAACAACAGCGGACAATTATAAATCTCGCCAGCAAGATAGTTTTGACGTTTACTATGTTGCACCTTTTTATTTCCACCGTGAGGGATTATGCGTTTCAGGCAATTGTTACCACTTTTCAGTGCGCTGTTCGCGCTGTATATCATTTGGGGTTCCACGTACTTCGTTATCCGTATCGGTGTTGAAAGCTGGCCGCCGTTGATGATGGCTGGCGTGCGTTTTCTCTCTGCGGGAATTCTATTAACTGCGTTTTTACTTATTCGCGGTCATAAGCTGCCGCCTTTACGCCCGCTCCTTAATGCCGCGCTGATCGGTATTCTGCTGCTGGCAGTGGGTAATGGTCTGGTTACCGTCGCAGAACACCAAAATGTCCCTTCCGGCATCGCTGCCGTGGTAGTCGCCACGGTTCCACTGTTTACTCTTTGCTTTAGTTATTTTTTTGGTATCAAAACGCGCAAACTGGAATGGGTGGGGATTGCTATCGGACTGGCAGGGATCATCATGCTCAACAGCGGGGGAAATCTGAGTGGCAATCCGTGGGGGGCCGTGTTAATTCTAATCGGCTCGATGAGCTGGGCATTTGGCTCCGTATACGGCTCACGCATAACCTTACCCGTCGGCATGATGGCTGGTGCGATTGAAATGTTAGCTGCGGGTATTGTGCTAATGTGCGCATCGCTTCTCAGCGGAGAAAAATTAACCACTATGCCATCACTTTCCGGCTTTATGGCGGTGGCTTACCTGGCCCTGTTTGGCTCTATCATCGCCATCAACGCTTATATGTACCTTATCCGCAATGTTAGCCCAGCCCTGGCGACCAGTTACGCTTACGTCAATCCAGTGGTGGCTGTGTTGCTAGGAACAGGTCTGGGCGGTGAAAGCCTGGCGCTCATCGAGTGGTTGGCTCTGGGCGTGATAGTTTTCGCGGTAATACTGGTGACACTGGGTAAATACCTTTTTCCCGCCAGGGCCGACGTTGTCGCGGCTCCATCGGAAAAGTCCTTACAGTAAATGAATGCCAAGAGTGTCAATCTGCGCGGTGGAGCCACCGCCGCAGATCCACTCAATAACGCGTTCCGACAGTGCCTCATCCGCGAGTTTTTTTCGTCCCCGTAACGCGCATTCCCAGACAATCAGTACACGCCAGCCAAGCGCCTGTAGCTTTTCTCGATCCCGTCCGTCACGCTCGACATTCTTGCTTATTTTATCCAGCCAGAAGGCTGTTCGGGTGGCTGGCGTCTTAAACAAATAACAGTTGTGGTGATGCCAGAAACAGCCATGGGTGAAAATCACGCACTGATAGTCATCCACGACAAAATCAGGGCGACCCGGTAACGCAGCATCCTGAACGCGAAAAGTGACACCCTGCTCTGTCAACACGCTGGCCAGTCTTTTTTCAATAGCCGTATCGCGGGTGGCGATTGCCCGCATATTTTTACTGCGTGTTGCTTTATCGTGAACGTCTGCCATGCAGATTCTCTTTTTCCCGCATCACAACGGCCTGTTTGATTTTTGGCTCCAGCAGTCTGGCAACCGCTGCGAATGCAGGGACGACCACCGAGTTACCAAACTGACGATAGGCCTGGGTATCTGACACCGGAATTCGGAACTGATATCCCTGAGGTGATTCAAATCCCATCAGACGCGCGCACTCTCTGGGCGTTAGTCTGCGTGGACGGTGCAACTGATTCTTGGGATCGTCGAAATCTTTTTCCCCCAGCGCCATGTCCCAGCCACGATCAATCAGGATTTCCGCCCCGTCTTTGTAATAGCGTGCAGATAGTGTGCGCGTCACGGTATCCGGGTTGTCGGGATACACCATGCCGTAACCAAATCCATTTCCGCGCGCCTGATGCTTTTTCGCATAACGATAGAGATATTTCCACAGCACTGGCGTCAGTACATATTTCGCATCAACCGTCGGCTCAAGTAGTTCCGCCAGTGTAAGACGTCGCTGCGGGTAGCGGGTAACAATATTGCGCAGCGTAAAGTCTGTTTTCAAATTCAGACAGCGTCGAAAACCAACGAGCACAATACGTTCGCGATGCTGGGGCAAAAAATGTTTTCCATCGATGATTTTGGGATCATCCGGTCCGTTATCCGCCGCATCCGCTACGTCATAACCCAGTTCATCCAGCGTCTGCATAATGATACGAAACGTTTTTCCCTGGTCATGGCTCTTCAAGTTTTTGACATTTTCGAGCACAAATATAGCCGGACGTCGCGCATCAATAATTCGGACGACATCAAAAAATAGCGTGCCTTGTGTATCGCAGGCAAAACCGTGAGCACGACCTAACGCATTTTTCTTTGATACGCCAGCCAGAGAGAACGGCTGACAAGGAAAACCCGCCAGCAGCACATCATGCTCAGGAACATGCTGGCGAATATGTTCTGCTGCCTGTTGATCACTCACCCCTTCATGGTGACTGAGCGTGATATCGCGAATATCTTCATTAAAGTAATGTTGATTTGGATCGCAATAGTTGTTCGCTTTGTAAGTTCGTACCGCATGCTTGTTCCACTCGCTGGTAAAAACACACTGTCCGCCTATTGCTTCAAAACCTCGGCGAATGCCACCAATTCCGGCAAAAAGATCGATAAAACGAAAAGCATAATGTGGATGATGCGCGGGCGGCGTGGGAAGCAAAGTCTTCAGATGAGCAAGTTCATTATCGCTAAGGCGATGCCATGTCTCATTCGCAACTACGCGCTTAAAGATTGCCGGGCTCCAGTGATTCTCGCCAATCCCATTAAGATGAGCGACCAGCGTTTTTACGTCGTAGATCTCAAGTAACTTCACCAAAATCGCCTGCGCGGCGGTCCCGGTATCATCTGTCATCAGGTTCATGGTGCCTGCTACTGAAAATTTTTCCTGCATACGTTTAACCGGCCGAAATGGATGGTCGACAGGTTAACATAAAATAGAGGTGTTGACGTTTTGACTGTTATGTCTACTGATTTGATGTAAAGGGTTGAATAGCAGCGAGATCCAGCATTTCATATTCCCCTTTCAGCTCTGCGCTTAATTTCGCCATATAGGTCAGCAAAAAGTCAGCATTATGTTGTGCCAGATGTCGTCCTTGCTCAGTTTGCATCGTCATCGGTAACGTCAGCAATTTGGTCTGAAAATGGTCAAGCGCATATTGCTTATCGTCTGGAGTCCGGTGTCGGGCAAAAGGATCTTCCGCGTCAAACAATGCTACGCCCAATGCGCCCGAAACAGCAAACACACGTGCTAAACCGATGGCCCCTAAAGCTTCAAGTCTGTCAGCATCCTGGACAATTTTAGCTTCAATAGTCTCAGGCGTGATTTTTGCGCTAAAGCTGTGCGCTTCAATGGCGTGACTCACCGCTGGTAAATGGTCTTCAGGAAAATCAGGAAAATCTTGAACCAACACACGGCGCGTCTCCTGTGCGGCCAACACTGACGAACGATGACGGTCAGGATGGTTTTTCGACAAGCTGACAAGATCATGGAAATAGCAGGCTGTCAGAACCACCAACCAGTCAATCTCTGCACCATTACCCAGCTTTTGCGACGTCATCCACACGCGTCGAAAATGAAAAATGTCATGCGCAGCATCTTGTCCCAAGTGATTTTTGCGTAACCACGCTTCAAACTGCGACTGCCAGTATTGTAAATCCACGTTAACGCTCTCAGCAGAAAGAAAACTACCTTAACAATAAAAGTCATCACAGACCACATACAGTTGTGTTCTTTATAAGAAGTAATTACTACATAGCATCAAAGAATGAATACAACCAAGTTTACAATATGACATGGCAACAATATGCGATTAAAGAAATCATTCCTTACGCACATAATATATAAAATCACCATGATTAAAATATACCCATAACATCATGAAAACATACATTTAAATATTTAATAAAACAATAAGGCACATATTAAATAATTATCAAAAAACCAAATGGAAACATATTGAAATATTTAAAATATATTTGTTACATGTTATCTTTTAAATCAATCGAACTTAATAGAATAGTATCTAAATGTAGTTACTGGATAGAGCTACATATTCTTATCAATTATTATTAAAGGAAATATATAATGAAAAGAAAAGTTTTGGCATTACTTCTTCCTGCGTTATTAGCTGCCGGCGCAGCAAATGCTGCTGAAATCTATAATAAGAATGGCAATAAACTCGACGTGTACGGCAAAGTTGATGGTCTGCGTTATTTTTCTAATGATGCAGGCAGTGACGGTGATCAGACCTATGCGCGTCTTGGCTTTAAAGGTGAAACCCAGATCAACGATATGATGACGGGCTACGGTCAGTGGGAATACCACATTCAGGCCAACGGCCCCGAAAGCGATCACGGTGATTCCTGGACTCGTCTGGCCTTTGCCGGTTTAGGCTTCGGTCAGAATGGTACCTTCGACTATGGTCGTAATTACGGTGTAGTCTACGACGTTGAAGCGTGGACCGATATGCTGCCAGAGTTTGGTGGTGATACCTACGCCCAGACCGATGTTTACATGACAGGGCGTACCAACGGCGTTGCAACCTACCGTAACAATGGCTTCTTTGGTCAGGTTGATGGTCTGAACTTTGCGCTGCAATATCAGGGTAATAATGAAGGGCACAGCGCAAATCAGGAAGGTTCTGGTAATGGCAATAGTCGTAAACTGGCTAAACAAAATGGCGATGGTTATGGCATGTCCACCTCTTATGACTTTGACTTCGGTTTAAGCATGGGTGCTGCCTATTCCAGTTCAGATCGTACAAATGATCAGGTTGCAAAAAGCAACCGCAATGACAAATCCAGCATTACTGCGGGCGGCGATACAGCTGACGCATGGACTGTTGGTACTAAATACGATGCGAATGATGTTTACCTGGCGGCAATGTATGCTGAAACTCGCAATATGACCTCATATGGCAACAGTGACGGTATCGCGAATAAAACGCAGAACTTTGAAATCACAGCCCAGTATCAGTTTGACTTTGGTCTGCGCCCTTCCGTTTCCTACCTGTTGTCTAAAGGTAAGGACTTAGGTGGTCAGGGCGTTTATAATAACCGAGGTATCGCTCAGTACACCGACAAAGATCTGGTGAAATATGTCGACGTCGGTGCGACTTACTACTTCAACAAAAATATGTCCACCTACGTTGATTATAAAATCAACCTGCTGGATGAAGACGATCAGTTCTACGCCGATAACGGGATCGCGACTGACGACATCGTTGCAGTTGGTTTAGTCTATCAGTTCTAATCTGCTCATTAATACGCAAGCCCGCTTTATATAAAGCGGGCTATTTTATTTATGCTGACCCGTCCTGAATGACGTTTTTAAATTGCGAGGAAGTATCAGGTATTTCCTCGCCGAAAGTACTCAGTTAACGTCCACCCAAATTCGATTAAAATCTGGCCATCCCTGGGGAAATACAGTTACGTCGCAGATCCCCTTGCTTGCCCGCACTTCAAACTTCAGGGTGAATAGCGGAGACACGCAGCCAGTCCTGATCAGTAAGCGCATTATCCTGCGTATACGCTCAGGATAGCGTGCTTCATCCCGTCCAAGGCGAATCAGGAGCTGACTAAGCCTGCTATAAAATGTCGGTGGCGTGAATTGCCGGATCATAACCGAATGACAGAAGCGAGTTTCTGGTGCGAACCACCATGGGGTTTGAAAGCGCAGATCCGACACACCTATATCGCAGTCATCCCATTTTTCAGGCAGGAACCACAAATTGGCATCAATGGGGCGTATCGTCAGTTTACATCCCCAGTAACGCATCTGACGCTGAAGATTTTTCATCAATGCTTCCGTCTCAGGCGCCCAAAAGTAGCCGAGCGTCACCGCTGGCGGCAGCAAAACGACTTCCGCATTCTCAGACAATGCAGGTACTGACCATTGCTCACTGACAGGTGATACATTCTCACGCCCAATAAGCGATCTCAGAGCAACGCCAGCCAGTGCCTGAATAAAACGTTGCTGCGATGGGTTCAGACTCCCACTGCGATTATTAAATGCAAGGTAGACAAAACCAGCATCATCTTTCGGGAGATACTGAAACGTCGCTCCCTCCGGCTCCTCATCCGGGTGTAGCAGGACCACTGCGGTCCACTGCCTGCCAGGCAAACGGGCCTCAATACTGTACTCGATGGTCTGTATCCGCGGTTTCGTACCGTGATAACAATAAGATGCCTCAAGCTGCAATTGATGATCGTTATGCACCCGGATCGCGAAAGGCCCTAACCCCGTTTCCCCCGACTGCGGGTGAGCAAGCCGGTGTACCGGATCGGCCAATCGGTATGCCAGCATCGCATCAGGTCGGGACAGTGACAAAATCAGGGTATCTATACCGCGGTCTTTTTCCAGCTCGACGGAAGTCACATGAGAAAATGCAGGACGAGCAAGGTGAATCTGCAACGACTGTAACAACTGGTCGGCATGAACAGGCTCCCCATTGTGCCAGGTCAGACCTTGTCGTAAAGGAAATCGCCAGGTCTGTAAATTCTGGCTTTTTTTTGCAGCCATCGCCACGTCCGGCACTGCAACACCTTGATCGTTGATGGAAGTCAGTCCGGCATGAACCATATTCAACAGATGGCGTTCAACCCTCCCGGTATGGTCAGAGGGCACAATGGCATCAATTGGACGGTAGAAACGAATACACACACGGTTACTGCTAACATCCTCTGGGGGAGAACTTTCATATTCTGAATCTAACGTCGCGCTCACTTCGAGGAAAATTTTCTCTTTTTCCTGCATAGAGACATCTTTCACACGGCAGTGTAAACGCCCCCTGGCTCCCTGGCCACGCTGTCCGGTCCAAGATAGCCACTGACGTGCCATCATCGACTGGAGTAACACCCGAGTATAGCGACGGCAGCATCCCAGTTCTTCAGCAATTTCCTGTAGCGTCACCGCCGCGGCAGTCGTCTGCCAGCGAGCAACTAATCGTTGATAGTGAGATTCCAGACGGGATGTCTTGGGGGTGTATTTTCTATCCCGATTCATTACTGACATCATCCATTCCTTTATTTTTACAACCTTTCCTGATACCGCGAGTGGTGCAGAATATTTTCAGTTAATAGAGCATAGAAAAACAATCAGTGTTATGCCCCCAAAAAAACTTAAATAGAGGTATAACACCACTTATTCTCGCAGGGTTTATTCAGTCACTTTCAGTCGTATGCGTGGTTTTTCGTCCCTGTCAGATTTTGCTGTAAAAAAAGGCGTGATGCACTGACGGTTATTCATGCCCATTTTAGGCAGAGTACTGGCGATAGCTGTTGCAGGTGAAACTGTTGCCTTAAGCCTGCGAGTTGGCTCATAACGCTTCCACCACAGAATAAAATCCATCAGCTCGACATTGTTGCTCAAGCTAAATTTGCGCATGAGACTGTGTTTCTGTGAACTTACCGTCTTCGGACTTAGAGCCAGCCTGTCCACCAACTCTGATAACGACGTTCCCTGGCTTAAATAGTCGATAACTCGTTCCTCAGATTTAGTTAATAGCAACGGACGACAGGCATGACAACTAACCTCTTTCGTCTGAAACCGGCGATGCCAGGCCAGTATTATCTGACGCCGAATTTCCGCAAGAGTATCTGTTCTGTGCAGAAACACACAGTTATGCTGACACGGAAGAATTGTGTTCTGCGAAATCTCTCCGCGTGCCGAGCTGATGACAATCAGCAGGCTGCACTGCTTACGTAATCTGTATTCAGGGCGACACATTGCCTGCACACCTGCAGCACAATGATCAACATAGATATCCGCAACACGGATGGAGGAATTGCCAGGCGCCCCAGTCATTCGGGACAATGAAATCCCCATTCCATGGGTAAAAATATCTTCCAGTAAAGACAACATTCCCTGGCTGTAAATCTGGTTATCATCATTAAATGCTACCAGTAATGTTGAAGATTTAAATTTCATTCATGTATTCCTGCTGCTCACTTGTGAAGCTTTGGTTTATCGCCCGGTTAAATATTTGGCAATAACCGAAGACGACATCAATTCGTAATAATGACTGAAATATACGATCGTTAATCACTCATATTTTTTACGATATATTTAGCTAGCTGTTAATAGCAGCCAAATGAATCTCCCCTCTGTGATATATATTGTGTATAAATGCGGATTCTAAATCACTAACAGAAAAAATGACTCATGTTGTATTTTTGGCAACACCCAGCGACATAAAAAAACCAAGCCCCCAGGACATACAGATAAATATACATCAACGTTACCAGTGTGATGCTTCACAAGCTGGAAAAGAACACTAAAACATCATAACGGACGAATTTGAAAATCATCCACTTAAAAAAACGAATCAAATTATTAGTGATTTCCTCTTGCAATTTACAAAAAATAATTTCAATTCAAATAATCACAACCGCCAGTCAGATAGAGAACCTAAAAAATATTATACCTAATAATAAGTTACTATAAAATAATGCGACGGCCGTAAAAGTTATTTTTGCAGTTAAACACTCCGCGCAAACAAAAAAAACACAATTTAATTCGTTCGTAATCAAACTAATCCCATTAAAGCAGTGTAAAACTCTATACAAGCACAAAAACGCACCCAATAAAAAACAACATGCAACATAATAGCAACCAAAACAAAACCATGCAGCCACAACAAATAATAAAAATTCACTTTACCAGTAATTGAGACCTAAAAATTTCCAGCGCAAATCTATAACAGGTGCTCTTATTTTTTGTGCACGGAATTATCAAACCTGGCGTAAAAAACATTAAAGGGAACGGGCTTGCTAAATAGATACCCTTGCCCAAGAGCAACCCCCATCTGCTGGAGTTTCTCCTGTTGTTTTTTATTTTCAATACCTTCAGCAACCAAAGGAATCTGTACCAGTTGAGAGAGATGAACAATGTTGCTGACGATGGACTCTTCAACGCCTCCTCTGCCCAGTGAATCAATAAACATCTTATCTATTTTCAGATATTGAGGAGAAATTCTCTGCAACGCCGCATGGTTTGAATAACCAGTACCAAAATCATCCAGAGCCAGCGATGCACCTGCGTCTTTCAATCGGTTAAGTACATTTTCCTGGATTAGATTCAGCTGCCTTTCAGTGATTTCCAGCATCACACCGATATCAATCAGACTCATGCGTTGAATAAATCGAATACAGGCGTCTGTAAATTTATTGCACTCCAGGGATTCAGGCGGGATGTTAATACCGATATGAAACGATGTCTCTCTGCGATTACCTATTTGTTGCATATCCACTTCTACCCGCTCCAGTAAACTGAGCGTCATTGCATTAATCAGCCCATTTTTTTCCGCATCATGAATAAACTCATTAGGTGGAACAATCCCCCGCTCCGGATGGTTCCATCGGGCAAGAACTTCAGCTCCTACAATTTTTCCGGACATGAGTTCTACGACAGGTTGATAATATGGAATAAATTCGTCGTTATCGATCGCCCGTGCAAGCGTTTCAATCGATGACAATCGCTGTATATGACGCAGGTGAACACATGATTTTATCAACAGAATCAAAAATAAAATAATGATATAGCGATTATCTTGTAAATAATCACCGACCTGTCGATTGGATTTATCCACAATCCAGAAAGGATAATTATGTGAAGCCACCCGGGTCATAGATTTGCTATCGGGGTGCAGTAAGAACAACGCATCTATTTTTTTATCATGGGAAAATTTTTGTAAAATATTATCGATGACTGCCTTATAGACCGCAACCGCAACCACTTGCCCCGCAGCAGGGAAATAAACCATATACATATCCGTCTTTTGACGATGAACCAACTCAATCATCAAAGAGTGAGTGGTTGTACCTGACGAATGAATTCCCAGCGATTCCCTGCCTTCAAGAGATGAGCAAGTCCATTCGCCGTTTTCGATAATATTGAGTGAGCGGATGCTGTCTTCTGATGCCGTCAGACGGTTCAGTGTTCGCAACAATTCGTCCGTACAGGCTTCGTGGATATGTGTACTGGCAAGTGCTGCCAGTGTCCGTGCGCCATTAAAAACACGATTAATTTCTTCTACCAGATTACCTACTGCGTGTTCCCTGATGAGTTCTTCCTCTTTATTCCATTGCAGCCATGAGGCCAGCATTCCGGTCAGAAGAAAAATCAACACCATCACTGTGGGCGCAGCTTTCTTGGTTATAGACATAATTAACTCGTATTATCGGACAAAGCACCCACCGGGGTGCTTCCGGTATAGTTAAGAAATTCAGGCGAAAGTCTTACATGCTGCATCAATCCAACGGCATCAGAAATTCCATTTCACACCGACCATTGCGGCGCTGTCGTTATAGCCTTTATCGCCAACCTGAACGCCAACGTTACCCCACAGATTCAGATGGGAAGTTACCTGACCTTCCACACCAACCTTAACTTCACCGATGTTTTTCGCACCATTCTGACGTACATTCACGCCATCCATCGTTGCACTAAAATCTCGGCTATTGTGGATCCAGTTAATCTCAGCAAAAGGCTGGAATTCTCGCGATTTGCCGTTATCCATCTGATGATGGCTGTTAATCCAGGTTTTCATGCCCAGACGCGTCTGTAAGTTACTGCTGCCGTTGCTGCTGACTCGCGTCCCGTTGCTTTCAAGATGATCGTCAGCGTCCACTCCCATCCACACAGCCTGCGCCTGAGGCTGTACATACCATTCGTTCAGTGTCCCTTTGCTACCATTGAACACACCCAGTTTCTGGGTGTAGCCCGTTTCCAGTGAGGCCGTTACTCCGCTGGATTTATACGATTCGCCCTGCAGGTCATCGCCCTTCACATGGTTATTGAACCAGTTGTACTGTACCCAACTGTCCAGATACGCGCCGTTGTGTGACTCATCATTGGCATACCATGTCGCATATACGCCGGCACTATAGCCATTCACCGATCCCTTAGCATCGTATCCGGTTCGTGAAGACCGGGTGTTGTTGTGTTCATTGCCATAGCCCGCCATCACGCCAAGATGCCAGCGATCAACCTCGTTCTGACTCCACTGAGCAATATCTCCCCCCAGCTGCAGCACATAGCGATTGCTCTGGGTTTTCAACTGCCCGCTGCCATCACGCCAGCTATTGTGTCCTCCGACATGGCGCATCCACATACTGGTAATTTTCTGCTCCCCGGTAAGTGCATCCGTGTACCGGATCTCACCCTGGCGATCGTGAAGTCGCGTGACGAACATATTGTTCGCTGCTGCCAGGTTTGCGGTGTAGCTACTACCTTCCGGACGCAGGTCCTTCTCGGTATCTGGATTGGGTTTCGGATCGGGATCCGGATTGGTTTTACCGCTGGTGAGGTACCAGTTGCCGCTGTTCTCATCCAGACCACGCCCCAGGGTATAATCGTAGGCACCCGCGACGATACGTCCCGCCTGGGTAAATTCACCGTTTGACTGTCCATCAACGTGAATCACCTCTATTCCGTCGACAGTCGCAGCCCCTTTGCCACCCGTATTCGTCACACTGACAGACGTTTTGCCGCTCGTATCGCCATTAATCACCAGCTTATCCGTAACGGAACTGTCGTCACCCAACGCCGTATTTAATGACAGATGGCCATCGTTACCGGTGTAGTTCCCCTTAACGACCAGTTGATTACCCGCCAGTTGACCATGAATACCAGTAACAAGGTCACCGCTGTTCGACAAATCACCACCTACAGTAAACAGCTGAGGGTTGTCGCTCACCACCGACCCGACCAGTAACATACCGTCGTTATCGATGTTGCCTGCTACTCCACCAGAGCCGGAGAGCACCGCCCCGTCATGAATAGTGACCTGCGTACTGGCAAGTACCACCGGAGAGTCTGCCTGTCCCAGTTCCAGTCTACCTTGTTCGATAACAGTCTGGCCGGTCCAGGCCGCGTTATCACCTACGGTAATGGTCCCGGCGCCTGTTTTGGTTACGCTTCCCTGACCGTAAATCTCGTTGTCGAGTTGCCATGTGCTCTCACTGTTAAGTACCAGTGAACCGACATTACTGACTTGCGCATCGCCCAGGTTTTCCGCCGTCGAAGCCGTAAGCCGGGAGTCCGCATCAATGGTGAACTGCCCGGAGAAATCACTGTTATTCCCTGCCAGCACCACATCGCTGCCGCTCAGTTCTACCAACCCAGCGTCACTGATATTGTTATATAGCGTGCCTACGGATTTGCTCAGAGACAGCGTGCCCGCTGCGACGATATTTCCCACCCCCAGCCCAAGGGTATTATTCATCAACACACTTGCATCTTCTGCGATGGTTGTTTTAGCCGTCAGCGCACTGTTTTCACCGGTTACCGTCAACGTGTCGCCGATAATCTTCAGCTCGCCGCTGCCAGCCAGCGTACCGTCAACAGAACCACCATGTTGCAGCGTCAGGCTTCCGCCGTTGATATTCAGCAACGAATCCGCCACAGCAGACAGTTGATCAATTGTCTGGCTGTGACCATTCATATCAAAACCGGTTTCTGCTGCCAGACGAAGTTCACTCGTTTGCCCAAGAACGTTGTCGTTTTGCATCAGCAAATTACCACCACGAACATCGGTGACCCCGGTGTAATCATTATCAGTATTAGACAACGAAACGGTCTGCCCTTTCTGACTGTCAATTGCCAGATCGCCATTACCCGTTACACGGGCACTGAGGTCTGCCGCATTTCCGCTATTACCATTCGCACCCAGGGCCAGCGCATTATCGCCAGACGCAAGAAGTTCCACCTGCGTCAGCCCGTAACTGATATACAACCCGTCATTATTCTCACCGCTGGTAAGACGGTAATCATAGGTCCCTTCAGCTACAACCTCGCCGTTCTGACTGATAGAGGATTCGACGGCATCACTGATAACCTTTCCGTTCTGGTCCGTCAGTATCAAATTTCCTGCGCTGCCGATAGTGTCCCCATCACTGGAAACGAGTTGAATCAGGCTGTTTCCATCATCCTGCTCCAGAAGAGTAATATGGGTATTCGGTGTGGGAGTATCGTTATTTATCATTCCCCCCGTGGTTACCTGTATCGTTCCCTTTCCTGAAACATCCAGATCTCCGGTGGTATGAACTGTTTCCGTGCTTTCTGTCTGACCTGGGATAACATCTCCGAACACCAGCTTCCCACCATCAAACGCAAGCTCGTCAATAACCTGTTGACCATTCCCAACACTGACCACACTTCCTTCACCTAAACTCAGCAACATATTTTTCAGCGCAGCGGTATTCGTACCTGCCAGAGAAAATAATGTGTCTTTAAGCGCCAGCGTGCCGTTGAAATTCTCAGTCACTTCGGAGGAGTTAAAATCAAATGTATTTCCCGCTGCATTAATCTGAAGTACGCCCTGCCCAGTAAGCGTGTTAATAAACTGCCAGTCGTGAGCTGCGTCAATCTCCAGTAAGCCTCCGGTCATGGTAATTTCATTTGTGCCGATATTTTGTTGTTCTGAAATAACCAGTGTGGCAGGAGAGGAAATATTAAAACGCCCCCGAAAAGCGGAGTTATCACCGGACAAGGTAGAAACCCCACTCTCAGCATTTACTGAACCTGTACCGCTTATATCCGCATCAAGGACAAAATCCGTGTTGGTATGATTAAGTGTTAATACACCATCACCAACACCAAAAATAATTTTCTTAGTATCAATAATGCCGGCAACCGCCGCATCAGCACCCGCTCTGGCACCTACTGCCAGTTCACCGCTGGACCCGGAATCTTGCGCGATAACAATCTCTGGAGCACTGAGTATGCCACTATCGGAAGCAACCGCCGTCCCCTTACCCTGAAGTCCAACAGTCATTTTATCATTCGATGATATTATTGAATCAGCACCCTTTACGCTCATCAGATTATCGTAGGCTTTCGTCTCATCCATATTGCCTACCGAGATTGTGGCTTCACTATGGGTATGTCCGCCATTTGACGTGGTGAGGCTTCCGGAGCCATATGTTCCGACATGAATACTGCCCACACTCCATAATTCACTGTCTGTACCATCAACACTCACAACACCTGACGTTTCTCCGGATGAAGATGCCCTGCCGCCGATCCATATACCACCGGATTGATGGCGAACTTTTCCGCCATCAGAAATATTCATAAACCCATTTCCGTCCCCGGCCCCCACCTGGAGAGCTGCAGCATTTGTAGAGGATATGGTGATGAGACTTCCCTGCCCGGAAACATTAAGAGTGCCAGTCCCTTTATGGTTTTGACCATCGATAGACCCGCCAATATCAAAGGGATAACTCATTGATTCTGCGCTAACTGTCAATTTCCCGCCATCAATGACATTTACTGTACCGGTAGAATCTTCCTGGCCAATATGGAAGTATTTAGTTAAAACGTCACCACCTTGAACAATATTCAGAGCACCGTCTGTTTCATACCCAACCCTGATGCGACTCGGGTTGTTTGAGGTCTCATCCCATACGGAATCAATTGTAACTTCCTGGTTATTATTGATATCATTAGCCATTGCACTTGTAGTACACAGCGCAGATATAACAGCAATAAACACTTTGCTTAATTGCATAAACACAGCCTTACATTAGAATAGATACAGCAACGGATAATGACCATCAGTTATATTGATCACTATTTTCGTCACATATGAATGATGATCTAACCATTAGTCTGGCTAGCAAACCTGGGCAAAAAAATACCTAAGCGATACCATTAATCAGGCATTTGATTATTATGATTAAATATATTTTAAGATTAATGCGTACACTGAAGTTTCTTTAGGCTCTATTTTTAAGATAATAGTAAAGACATTCCTCTTTCCTGAACCAGCAAAGTCAAATCCAGCCCGTCATTATTCAACGATAATTTTATCGTTTCTGAATTAATCGATCTTCACTTTTACTTTGATGTGAAAGATCAGTCTAAAACACCTTCAGACACACCTGGGTTGAATCAGGAAAAATATCTCAGAGCACAGGCATCTTATCGACACCCAAAATCAAATTCAACAATATTTGAAAACAATATTTTTGTTGAATTTAAGGGTCGCAAGATTTACCATTTAGAAACAATGACATAGAAAAAAACAACGCAATTAAAAATAGGATTTATCTGCTTAAAAACGCTATAAACCAATTATCACCTGGAAAATAATCATACAAGAAAATTATTCACTTGCTTACTTTTACACCAACACGTTGCTTGTTTCCTGTGATCTGTAAACAAGATTTTACGACAAAAACAAACATTTGTTGAAAAATACAATTTCGTTTAATTCAGGGCGGAGCTGTGGTAACGTTATGGCATATCCCCCCCCGATGAGTAAGACTAAAGTATGAGTATTAAGCGCTATGCCACCAGTAAGCCCTTCCCTTTTTCCGATGCAGTTCAAGGGAATGGCATGGTATTTCTTTCAGGTCAGGTATCTATGACAGAGGAGGGTGAACCCGTGTATGGCTCTGTGACTGAACAAACGCAGAGGATCATGCATACCATTGTTGAAACGCTGAAACGTACAGGTATTTCGCAAGATAATGTCGTCAAAGTACAGGTATGGTTAAGTGATATGAAATATTTTGCTGAGTTTAACGCAGCATATTGCACGTGGTTCCCAAATGGTTACCCTGCAAGGACAGTAACAACCAGCCGCCTTGCCTTTGAATTGGATGTTGAGATAGAGGTACAGGCAGTCGCCTCGTAAAGAGACCATAATGAAAAACGAACGTGATCACTTAATAACTGTGCTGAGCGCTTCACTGGAAGCTCTGCGTACAACTCTCCCCTCAAATACTGAAGCCGTGTTACACGATCTTACACAGCCGGAAAAATCAGTTATCAGTATTGTCAACGGGCATATAAGTGGTCGGAAAATTGGAGATGCGCTGCTATCGGGACCGGATGATGACGCCGGCTTTTTAGGGCTACTCGATGCTTCACAGCCCGTCCCTACCCGTGTATTCAGTGGATATACAACAACAACGGTCGCAGGAACAAAGCTGAATAGTGCATCAACAATTTACTACAGCAAATCAGGTAGTCCTCTGGTGGCCTTCTGTATAAATGTTGATATTGAGGCCGTGGTACGGTTAAAGCGTGAGCTTGATTATCTTCTGCCAACACCTGTCGAGACAGAAAGCGCTGACAGTATCCCCAGAGATATTCAAGATAAGTCACTGGACGAAGTTCTTGCTCAATATCGACCAACAGGCTCAGAAAGCAAAACAGACTTTAGAAAGCGGGTCGTATCTGAAATACATGCAATGGGATTTTTTAAAATTAAAGGCAGCGTTAACCATGTAGCAAGAGCATTAGGCGTAACGCGATATACAATCTATAACTATCTGGACAAAATCAATGATAAATAATATCACAACCAGCCTCCCCTTTTACCAGGTGGATGCTTTTACGTCGCTCCCCTTTGGAGGCAATCCCGCTGCTGTATGCCCATTAACGGCATGGCTGGATGATGATATTTTGCAATCGATCGCTGCAGAAAATAATCTCTCAGAAACCGCGTTTTTCGTACCTGTTGAAGATGGATATCATCTCCGCTGGTTTACACCGGCGACAGAAGTTGATTTATGCGGTCACGCAACGCTGGCAACATCATGGGTAATGTTCAATAAACTAAATCATCCTGGCAAATCTATTCGTTTCCATACGCGCAGTGGCATTCTGACTGTGACTCAGCAAGGTCATGAATATTGCATGGACTTTCCGGCAAAGTCTGCCACAGAAGTTGAAGCGCCTGCAGGGTTACTTGAAGCACTCGGTATCACCACCGGTGTGATTAGCGTATGGCAATCAGACGATCTGATTGTCCTGGTGGACGATAAAGCAATCATTGATAAATTAGCGCCGGACTTCAATAAATTGGCTTTATTTGATACCCGTGGCGTCATTGTCACTGCCGGGGATGAAGAGTTTGATTTTGTCTCTCGCTGGTTTGGACCGCAAGTTGGCGTAAATGAAGATCCCGTTACCGGATCAGCACATACTTTTCTTGCCCCGTTTTGGGCATCACGGTTAGGCAAAACAGAATTGACGGCGCAACAAGGCGGTGCACGAAAGGGCACATTGCGTTGCGTTGTAGGCGATAATAAGCGTGTAGAATTATACGGCGCCGCCCGCTTGATGATTGAAGGGATGTTTCAGTTGTAATATTACAGCCCTGATTTGTAATGGTGAATATTTTCACCATTACTCATGCTCAGAAAATCATACTTTACCCCTCCAGTGATATTGATAACACAATCAATAAATATGGCAATATCATAAATGCGAGTTTATAAATGACAGCGAACACAAAACTATCCTCACCAGAAACTATGGCACTTGGCGGAATGACGCTAGCTCTTTTTCTGGGTGCCGGCAATATCATATTCCCACCGTTGGTTGGTCTGCAAGCCGGTACAAACACGTTTAACGCTGGTTTTGGTTTTATTATTACAGCTGTGTTATTTCCTGCATTAGCAATAATTTCACTTGCGATTAATGAAGGTAGTATCAATGAACTCACCAGGCCATTAGGAAAATGGGTCAGTTTTATATTCATCGGTATTTGTTTTTTAACTCTTGGTATGTTATTTGGTACTCCACGCACAGCTACCATTAGTTATGAAGTAATAACTAATGGAGCAGCAGACATATGGTGGAAAAAACTTATTTTTTCTGCTGTTTTTTTCGGACTGGCAGGCGCAATTTTAGCAAAGCCAGGTAAGATGCTTGAAGTCGTCGGCTTTGTCCTGTCACCGGTAAAAATTAGTGTGCTGATTTTCATTGGCGTATGCGCATGGTTTCATCCCATAGGCGAGATCACTACGGCGACAACTATATATGAAACACAAGCTTTCAGAGCAGGGTTTGTAAATGGTTACCAAACATTAGACGTGATCAGCGCACTATGTTTTGGGGCTATTATCTCACACACGCTTAAGCAACGTGGGGTTACACATACTAAAGGCATTTTCCGATATTCTGCTTCATCAGCATTTATTGCTGCCACCGGACTAACTCTGATTTACATTTGCTACATATCGATGGGCGCACACACTCCAGAGATTGGTGCGACAAACGGTATGCAAATCATGAGTGCATATGTAGAGACTGTTTTTGGAACATATGGCAGAGAATTGCTGGCAGCCATTATTACTCTGGCCTGCCTTGTCACCGCAATAGGACTCACGAGCGGTACAGCACAATTTTTCAAGCAGAACACAGGTATTTCTTACGGCGTATTTGTGACTCTGTCTCTTATATTCTCAGCAGCCATTGCTATTCTGGGCTTGAATTCGCTGACAACACTGGCGATACCGGTTCTTTGCTCTATCTATCCGGCTGTTCTGGTTGTAGTAATATTAGGCATATTTCGTAGATGGTTTGATATTCCGGATAATTTATACAGAGTCTTTTTTTATAGTGCGCTGGGAGTCGGCATTCTCAGTCTGTTTGTGAAAGGATAAATTAGTCCCTAATGGCAACCTCTCTCCGATTATACGATGAGGGTTTTGTGTAATCTTAAGCCTGCGCTATCTCCTGATTTCTGTGAAACGCCAGAGAGATGGCGCCGCCTCCGTCTTTTCAGGAAAAATTATTAAAAGTGATACTTCACGCCTGACGCTATTGCCCGTCTGGGCAACATAGCTGTTACTCTGAACAACCGTCACATCTGTAAACAGGGACCCGTCGATGGGTATCGGTCAGATTGTCGAAAACCTCAGTCTCTGATGTTGAAATCGCCATACCAGCCTTCCGAAGCCTTAGCACATCGGCAGCAATCCTCTGGATCCCAAACCAAAAAAGTCCCTCCAGCGCAGTAACCGGCAACCCTGCCTCAAGTGCCATTCTCAGTCGTTCGCGCGGAGACTTCACTGTTTTTGCTATTTGCTGGTAAGGTGCGGCCGTGATCCCGGATACATCCACCCGCCGAATGCGATTGGACAGATGATAGTGAAACTCATCTGGTATCCCGCTCAAATCCGCCTTCAGACTCCAGACACAACCAAAACGTTTCCCGTTGAAAACCACATTCTTTTGGTTGAGTTGCCATTCATCACGCACACTGGCTATTAGCTGTGGAGTGCGTACCAGCAACAACCGAAAAGGTAGCTCAAAGCTGGTCACATAATCCACGTTAAGCAACGCAATACGCAGGCGCTCCTCTGCCCCTGCTTTTTTATCCTGACATTCAGCAATAACATCCGCCCACTGACGGGTTAACCTGGGGGACTCCCCTCTTTCCGTTAAACAGTACTTTTCAATCTGGTAGTCAATGGATGAGGACACTCCGATTCCCTTCAGTATGCAGTTAAGTATTGAGTTGCTTATTTTACCAGCAGCCAGATGTAACGGGAAGCATACTATTAAACGGAAACCTGCCGTTTCAGCGATAAATATTTCACTACGAAACGCTGCGTAACGTCTCAAGGGCATGAGCTTATATCAGAAGCAAAACGACAGAAATTTAGTATTGATATAGTAAGGCGCATCCGGATATTCCTGAGTGAATATCCGGTATTTGGGCTGAGGAACAACCTTATTAAAGTGCAACACTTCGACTGAAGTCACAAAATGAATGACATGCTGGTAAAGCTCTACCTGGAATGCTGGCTAAGTGATAACTTGTGTAGCTGCGAGTTTGCCCAATGCATACCAGGACAATACCCAGCAAACCAGTTATGAATGGCATACTGAACAAATAAAGTTTTAGCTGAAAGAGATATAAATCGATTGGGTTGAGGCGGTGTTTTGGCGGAGAGAGGGGGATTTGAACCCCCGGTAGAGTTGCCCCTACTCCGGTTTTCGAGACCGATTTCATTGGTAATATTTTCAATAACTTAACTTTTCACGCTGGTATATCCACAATATTTCCACTTCATAAAATTCAACTAGTTACTCGTTTCTCCATACTTAATATACCAACACTTTCTGAGCTAAACCTAAGCTTCATTCTTACGGAAAGGAGGTGAAATTATGCGCAAAATTTTACTATTCAATAACATGTGAAAACTATCTATACCTGTTTTTGCACTTAATGGTCTGGTCAGGTTAAGTGTGATACTTACAGTATGTCCTATTGTCCCTATTTTGATAATATTGACCATTAATAGATCAGGGTTTAATTGTGCTCATCGATAGCAATGTCTAGTTGCATGTGAAGAGCATCCTCTCAAGGAAGGTTATGAATGAATATGGGTTATCTTTCAATCGCTGCATTAACTGTTGCAGTATTATTAGTTGTCATCGTTTTTGTCCTTTTGACAAAATTACGCGCAGTGAAGGCCTCAGATGCCAGTAAAACAGCACAACTTGAGCGTTATTCCGTCATTTCTGATGCAGAAACGGAAGCAACTCGGGTAACGCTAGAGGCGGAACAACAAGCTCGAGAAATCATCGACGGTGCAAAAAGCACTGCTGCCTCTCTGGAGGAGGAAGCAACTACATTGTTGAGTAATGCACAGTCAACGACCCTATCATTACAGGAGAGAATTACTTCATTACGTGCCTCATATGCCGAGAAAAAAAGCATTTATGACGAACTCGAAAAAGCGATAGCCCTTTATCGTGAAGATGTAGATTTTGCAGAGATGGGTATGTTCGACCCACATTTCGATTTCGACACTTCCGAAGAGTTTAAGGAGGCGATCAAAGATAACAGAAATGAGCAAAAATCCTTATTACGCCTCAAAAACAAAGCCGGAGCTATCTGGTGTGGAACTGACTGGACGGTCCATAATTCCCGTGCCGAAGGGAAAAAAATGACTACCCGAGCTATCAATCTAACAGCGAGGGCGTTCAATGGTGAGTGTGATGCAGCAATTGCCAACTGTACATTCAAGAACTGGTCAGTCATGCATGACAGGATCCAGGCAGCTTTCGATAAAATCAATGCACTCAACGAAGTGAATGATGTGCATATCAGTAAAGAATATCTCTGACTGAAGTTAAAAGAGCTCGATCTCGTACATGCCTACAAAATGAAAAAACAGTCAGAAAAAGAAGAACAGCGGGAAATACGTGCTCAAATGGCAGAAGAACGCAAAGCTCAGCAGGAAATTGAGCGGGCGATTCGAGAGGCAGAAGCGGAAGAGCTTCGTGCACAAAAAGCACTGGATAAAGCCCGTAAGGAAATGGAGTCAAAATTGGCGCAACTGACTACCGAACAGGCAGAAAAATATCAGTCAAAAATTGATGAGTTACGTGACGCCTTAACCGAAGCAGAATTGAAGGGCCAAAAAGCTTTGAGCATGGCACAGCAAACCAAACGTGGGCATGTCTATGTCATTTCCAATGTAGGGTCTTTCGGCGAAGATGTTTTCAAAATCGGTATGACGCGCCGTCTTGACCCTCAGGACCGGGTGGATGAACTAGGAAGTGCCTCAGTACCTTTTCTCTTTGATGTTCACGCCATGATCCATAGTGAAGATGCTCCAGCGCTAGAAAATGCGCTTCATCAACACTTTGATGCCAAACGAACGAACCTCGTTAATAGGCGTAAAGAGTTTTTTAACGTCAGTCTGAAAGAGATCAAGAGTGCTGTTTATGAACTTGCAGGTAATGACGTCGATTTTATCGAAACAGTTGTAGCACAACATTATTACGAGACATTGGCATTACGTAAGAAAAAAAGTGGAGTGGCAGAAGTGCAAGCCCAGCATACTGCCGTCCAACCACGTTTTGCTGAGTCAATTTAAGCATAGCCTACTACGTAATACGCTCGTAAAACTACATACTTCCGTTTCTGGCAAATAGCAGCCCTCAAGATGGTATTACGGCGTCATGGGATGTCGGGGGTCGGAGGTTCAAATCCTCTCGTGCCGACCAAAAACTCCTTTAAGAACCAGCCTTTACGGCTGGTTTTTTTATGCCTGTTTTCTGTACGGGGAAACTCCGGGGAATTATTGGGGTGAAACTATCGACAGATCACCAGCCGGCTACGTTCTATCGGATTGTAATATCCTCTTGAATAGCAAGCACGATAATTGCCAGGAACCTTTTCCCTATACAGTTGTCTGACAATAGAATTCATCTGACATTAAGAAGCCCTATGATTACTAGTCTCTCATTGGTATTTGCCGTGATTACCACTCTGTGCATCATGTTGTTCGCTACGGTAAAAGTAGGGATTGGTTTGTCTAACAATCCAGACAGAAATGATAATTAACCTCAACCACGTAACACCACTTCATACTTCACTTAACAGTGATGTGCTCACATCACCGGGCAATCATCAAACTCTGCATTCCTGGCGTCATTGATGATGTTTCAGATTAAACACCTTGAACGGTCATATCGCTTAAGTTGTATTAATTCAGACCTGATCTGGCACTCTTACGGCACAGAGCGAAACCTAATCTGACAGTCCGCTGTATACTGTGAGTTCAACCGATGGATGCAGCACCGTCAGTATCGCTGTAAATAAAAACATGTTTTAAAAAACAGTATTGACCTCAAATCTAAAATGAGTAAATTACTACAAAGCAGCACAATGAAAGTGGTTGGTAAGTTAGTGAAAAGTAAGAAGTACTGGAGAAGCCATTTTGCTTTACAGGCCATGAAGTTTGTTGTTTGGGATGTAGTTTGCTTTCAGGCCTTGTAGTATTTGTGCTGGTTCGCAAAATGGTAGTGTTAGCGCGACGATGTAAGGCCTTGTTTTTTTTGAGTTTATGTTGGCGGTTTTGTTTGTTTTTTAATCCTGCTGGCAAAGGGCAACGCATCAAAGAGTATATGTCGCGATGGGGGATGTGCTTGTTTGAGTTGCCACGCTTAGATTTTAAAAGCGCAGGCAGTTGTATAACGAGATAAATAGAGGGAGGTCTTTTAGTATTAATGCCCTATATTATCTGTAGTTAACGGGTACATTTTAAAGCAGTATAAATAGCAGTATCACTTTACTAAGTCCATTAATGTTAAATCTGAAGTTTGTAGTACCTTAAAAGCCCTGGCTGCAATGGTCAGGGCTTTTAAGATTACCTCCTTTCAATTGTAAATTTCCAGACAAATCATTGACAAAACTAACCTTGATTATTGCCCCGTAATAGTCCATCATGCCTTATCGGTTTGGCATACAGACCTTATGAAAGCAGTTTTAGTAAAGCAGTCCTCATTTCAAGCGTTATCCTTAGATACTCTTCTGCGTGAGCCTCCTCCTAAGTGCCCAATAAGTCCTCATCTGCAAGCAGGCCATGTTCGCCACAACATGTGGCTCAAGAAAATTAAAGGAAGTATCTATGTCGAATAAAATGACTGGTTTAGTAAAATGGTTTAACTCTGACAAAGGTTTCGGCTTCATTACGCCAGCTGACGGCAGCAAAGATGTTTTTGTTCATTTCTCTGCCATTCAGAGCAATGATTATAAAACGCTCGAGGAAGGCCAGAAGGTTGAGTTCTCGATTGAGAATGGTGCCAAAGGTCCGGCTGCCGGAAACGTAGTCGCGCTTTAATTGCCGATAACGACACAGACGCTTACGACAGCGATGACGGCACTGACCTGAGCAGATAAGTGAACGTGATAAAAAACCCGCCCTGAGCGGGTTTTTGTTTTTCATGAATGGCATGTAGCAAGGGTGACTGCCATTTTACTGCAGTTGCTGGAGTGAAAAAATGAAACCAAATAGTGCAAACCCAATGATGGTGACAAAAAGAAAGCCAATTAGTAATTTCCAGCCCAACACCTGTCCTCCATAAGTTTGTTTAACAAGACGGAGAGATAATAATATTCATGATTCATAAGTCAACCGGTGCAGGTGTCTTTGACAATCGCTTCACCAAAAAAATAATTTTGTGAAACAACCCTGAAAGACATCTATGGGTGTACTATGGGTTAGAAAAGATGTTAACAATGAGGAAATAATATGCACTTTCAGAAAGTCATATCATCAAGAATCAAATCCATAAGTTATTATTCATCAGAAAAAGTGCTGGAGGTGGCTTTTGTAGATTCAGTAGCCTATCAATTCATTAAAGTGTCTGAAAAAACTCATAATGACTTTCTAACGGCAAAATCCAAAGGCCGTTTTTATGATGGTGTAATTAAAGGTAAATACCTTTGCCGAAAAAAAGGTTGAGTCTTTAAAAATAAAGTCTAACAAAAGCAAAAGCCCCACCGGGAGGCCAGACTGGTAAGTTTAGAGACGACTTAACCCCCAAGCTTTAACGGCGCACTACGCGATAAAGTTAAGCGTTAAATAGCGAAAAACTGCCACCAGAAGGACCTTTCTGTCAATTTTCAATTATAAGTTCTATTTTCTGGCCTTCGCTCAAAGTTTTAAAGCTACCACTATGAATGGCAGCAAAGTGCCAGGAGCGAACGTTGCTAACAACAGTCTGAGTTGATAAACAGAGAGTAAGTCAGTATTTCTGCTCATCACTTTCGCAGACTAAACCGTATAAAATCATGAGGAAATAAAGGCTTAATCATTATTTTATCGTTAAAAATAAATAGATTAGGTGGTATGGCGATAATATCGTAGATATTATCGACAATAAGTTGTAGATGGGTTCTGAACACGGGCACATCGGCATCATCCGCTATGACAAATACAGTTTTATTGCCTAAGTCTCTCCTGTTAAACATCTCATGAGTGAGTTCATAATCGCTGAAATCCATTTCTGACCATATGAGATTACCGCTATGCCATGGATATTGATGAAAAATATCCATTACCATGCTCAAATCATCCCCTTCCACAACATCAAAATCTGCCTTGAGCAACGCCTTACATTCCTCAAACAATGTCATGTCCACTCTCTTTGTGGCTGTTTATTTATATAATAACCACCCAGGAGGATTGTCCAAAGGAATTATGAACTTCCGCTTTTCGCTGCCGCCCGTTCTTGTGGCACCTTATCAACTGGCCTTTATATCCGGGAGAGGAGGCCATTCCGGCTTTGAGGTATCAACTCGATTAAGCAAGACACGGCATTTTTTCCACGCCAGTAAAAGTGCCGCTTCCGCTTCAGTTGCAATATCCAGATCAACTGCATCCTGTAAAGGTGCGATTTTTAAAGCAGCCAGAGCAAGAAGGCTTTCTTTTTGCTGTGTCGCCTGCGTAATCTGTGCCATTTTTTCAGCTTCAGTGTCATGAACCCATTTTTTTCCGTCCCATTTCACAAAATGGCCTTCGGGCGCAACAGAAACCACATCGTCAGGTAACTTACCTAACTGGTTAATTGTGACGGCTTCCCCTGTATGAATGTCGTAGACCGTTTTCCCTCGATGGTCTTCAACAAGTGACCATTTTTCTGACTCAAAATTAAATACAGCGACAAAACCATCTTTCGCCAGAGGCGGCTCAATATCGGTACTGTATGCGGGTAACCCTGTATTAGCAGGGATAAATCCATCACCCTGACCGATAAATTCATTCGTTGCTGATGAAAGGTTATAGATTGTAATTACCCGGTTGGAATCAGTCATTTTAAAAGCCATTATGCAAGCCTCACTAAGTAGTTAAATGCGGTATTTTTTACGGTGTTTTCTGCATGACCAGACGGCGAAACAGTTACGCCGTGGCTGTGCGCACCAATGTAGACAGAGTGAGCATGTGCTCCGATACCAACAATGTGGTCGTGCGCACCAATACCAACAGAATGAGCATGCGCCCCACCCACATAAGTTCCCTGAGTTCCCACCCCGCCAGCCCACTGACCACCGGCACCAACTTTCGCTGCCTGCTGGGAAGTGTTGAGATAATAAACATCTAACGAGTGGGCGTGTTCGCCTCCGCTGCTTGTTGATTTCGTGCCATAGTCAAAAGCCGAAACAGATTTATTACCGTAATCAAACCCGGTAGTGTCACGGTTTCCGAGGTCGGTAGCTGCGACCGTTGCGCCGTGGTCGTGTGACTTAATACCATCCAGCTCCTGAGACAAGACAGCACGACCATCAGGTTTGCCCTTAATCATCTGGCCACGCATATCAGGAATAACACCCGTTGGATATGCCACAGCAAGTAATGGGTAGGCAGATTTATTAAACGCCTGACCCTGCATAAGCGCATGGTTAGCAGGCGGTATATCCGAAGGCCATGGTATGGGTGCGCCTATGGGGTAATACTCATAAGGAGGATTTGCCGTGTTAAAATCCCTGTGCCAGCCAGGCAAGTAACCATCGCCATGATTGATGTAGGTAAACTGAGCGGAAGGCGTTCCATTTCCTGCGGTGATGGTTGGCGTAGTAATACGAATAGTCATCGCACCACGTACTCCCATAACCTCCACTACCGAGCCAGCAAGACTGATATTCCCGCATCCCGTATCCGTAATAACCCTGTTATCACCGTAGGACCATGAACCTTTGCATACCCAATAGGGATGATTAAATGCCCCCTGATTTTCAAGCCAGACGATAAAGTCCGCTGTTTTCCAGTTACCGCCTCCACCAATACTGACCGAGCCACTGAAAGCTCGCCCGGCACCGATATTACGTACAAACGAATCCGGTTGCGGTACATCAGCGCCGTTCTGTTTTTTTTGCAGCGAACCGGCTGCTCGATTTATCGTTTCTACCAGGCCAAGGTTTTGTAGAAATAATGCGACATTCGGTATATCCGCGCCGTTCCGGTCTTTAGCCAGTCGCGCATTCGCATTATCCATTACGATCTTAACTGCCACAGGGGTGGCAGCCTGCGTTTCACTGGTGCTGTTCACAGCGCTGTTAAGTTGAACCAGCCCTCTTTGTTGTGTCGTGCCATCGAGGACACCAATCGACTCACGCGATGTTTTTTGTGCTTCCGCACCGCGCGCTTTTATCTCTTTCAGGTACTGGTCAATACGCAGAAATAACCCGTCGCCGGTTGCAACATTCAGCGTGATATTTGAGGTATCTGATACCGCCAGGCGAAACTGCATATTAACGCTGACACCGCCCACCGGCTTATCGATCGATGGGCAGTTTGCCACCGCGTAAAGCTCTCCGGCGTCAGTCATTAAACCAACTTCGCGAACGGTGAATCCACCAACCCCGGTCGGCAGAACGATTTTCGCCATTAACTGCGTGGACTGTTCCGGGGACACCACCAGCTCAGCGATATCTCCCCGGTACGTTTCATTGATCAACCGGATTTGCGATGGATCGGGTTTGACCTGCTTGCCATTACTGTCACCCACCACAAAGTGAGTCAGTACAATAAGGCGACCACTGGCAAGCGCCTCCGCCTCCAGTTCTTTACCCCGGTTAGTGATAATTGAGTAGTAATCAGCCATGAGATTCCCCGGCAAAGATGTCCACATCGATATGCGCTGTTGTCGCACCCGAAATATAAAAAGCCCCGGCCATACCCACATTCACCATCACATCAATTTTGCTCAGATAGCTGCGCAGGTTCTTGGCCCGATCGGTTAGCTGGCGGATCTGATGATAGAGAGCGTCGCTGACCCCCTCACTGCTCTGTACTTCGATCCGGAAGGTGTAAGGTTCAGCGCGCGGCGTGTCTTCCCACCACTCAACAACGGTCGTGGGCAGGTTCACAGACCCGAGAGAACGGCGTACCGCCCCGGCCGTTCCCCTGTGCTGATGAACATAAGCGGCATCTTTTATCACCTGTCGCTTCTGCGCTTCCGTCCAGCCGTCATCCCAGAAATCAACGGCATGCTCCCAGGCCAGCCAGGGGAGAAGATGCGCCGGACAGGTGTCAGGATTTTTGGACTTGCGCACCATATTGGTATCGAGGGTGGCGATCTGCTCAGCGCTGGCCTGCTCCTGCGCCCGCTCTTCATGAAATGCGCCAGGAGGTAGCAGAGATCGAAACTTAGCCGTCATTGCTGCTTACCTCCCTGCGGGTGACATTAATGGCGGTACACCAGGGGGCTTTACCCGGTTCCGCTTCCAGATCTGCCATCGGAGAAATCAGCCTTACCCGGACCACGCCGGATTGCTGCAGCGAGGCATAAATGGCGGACAGCGGGATAACGGTTTTAATCCGATGGGAAAGCGTGGTGTATGACCGTAAAACATCGATGGCATTATTCAGCACCGTACTGGCGTCCGGTCCTTCCGGAATTTCCAGCTCCGCCGTAACGGCATAGTTTGCAATCGTGGCACTTTTTACCGTCACATAGTCAGTTAACGGGCGGATTTCATCTGCATTCAGTGTGCTGTTAACCTTATCAAGCAGGGGCTGTCCCGCTGTCCCATCCCCGGTGCGTGACAGGACATAAACATCAACGTAGCCTGGTCGGTTATGAGTTTCCGGCCCATAGGCATCGGCATCCAGCACATCCGTATCGGCAGACTTCGCATGAAAGCGGTATGAGTTACGCGCGCCTGCTGTATTCAGTTGCGCCCATGAAAGCTGGATACGTTCGCGAAATGCCGCATCGTCTTCCAGTTCAGGCTCCACGGGCGGGATGGCAAGCGGATCGCCGGGCTTAATAACCTGACGTTTAACGTTGAATGCAGCACCTATCTGGTCAAGGTCTGCCTCTTTTGCACTCGCGAGAAATACCGCCCGCACGGCATCATTAACCCGCTGAAACGCAAGCGTCAGCTGGTAGGCATTCACCTCCCCCTGTTTAAACGTTGGATCGGATTCCACCAGCGCATCAAACTGCTTATCAAGTTCCCGCAGGCGCGCCAGCCACCGGGTGAAGATTTCAGTCGCATCCGGCACCACAATGGCATCCGGTACGTCCAGTTCGGACAGGTTGATCACGTCATAGCTGCTTGCCATAAATCGTTATGTCTCCCGTTCTGACAGGTAAATTGGTTTCCTTGTTGATCCCCTCGATATCCAGCACACAGCCGGACTCCCCTTCAGGAAAGGAAACAAGCACACGTCTTACCTTCAGCCGCGTTTCCCACCGGGCCAGTGCAGTCGCTGACGCGGCGATTATTTGTAGTCGGGTCAAATCATCCCGGGGGTTATCCACCAGCGAAAACAGATCACTGCCATAGTCCCGGACAAGAACCCGGCTCCCGATGGGCGTGGTCAGTATGTCGCTGACCGACTGGCGCAAATGGGCGACGCCGGACAGGCGTTTTCCGGTCCGGTTGTTTACACCGTTCATGATTAAATTCCGTTGCTGAGTCGCCGGATGGCGGGAGGGTTAACCGAAGTAGGACGGGCCTGTTTTGTCCTGCTTTTCTGATTTTTTCGAAGCCGCTGCGGGTTTACGAATATCCACGACAAGGTTGTAGGTGTAGCTGAATCCTGCTGACGTCAGAGAAAAGACCAGAGACTCAACCACCCATGCCCGATCCTCACGGGAGCCAAAACCGGAAGTCGACACACTTGCTTCTGCTGTCAGCGGAACATGTTTAGGGCGACATGGCCCCGTGAGCGTCATTTTCTGCTCGTTACGCTTCGCCTGTGTTTTCCTGGAGTTTGCCTGTTGCTCGGCGGTGTTTTTCTCCGACTGGGTATAGGGATTGGTCATCGCCGGACCATCATGTTCAACGGAGGAAGTCTTTGTCGTACCATCCTCCTCGTCGTAATAACGCACACCAATTTTCTCTTTGGCTTTTCCTCCGCTCCCCGTGGCTTTCCCCGTCGAACTCCCCCGCTCACCTTCACTGTAGGACCAGTTTGATACTTCATCCGGTGTGACGGTGATCCCGCCAGTCTGCTTCCCTGAAGCCGTTGCCGTGGCCCCTTGCTGTAAAAAAAGCCAGTAGCCTCCTGATGGTTTGCTCACTGCGTTGTAGTCACGTGCAAGCCTTGCGAGCAGGTTGGCATCGGATTCCGCCACCTGATCGATGTGATTGATATAAATATCTTTGAGCGCGTGGGCCACGCGGGGGATCAGCCCGTTATCGGTGGCCACTGTTTTGACAATATCGGCAAGGCGAAGGTTATCCCAGCTCCGGGTTTTCTGGCTTGTCACATCTCCGGGTTGTTTCTGGGCGTTCATCGGCGCGGCGGTCGCATAAAGCTCAATACGCCTTGGCGGGCCGCTGCTCGAGACACCACTGACAACAAACCAGCCTTTATCGATCAGCTGGTCATTGAATCCCAGAGCAACCCGAAGCCGGGCACCTTTAGTGGGTAGTGCCAGTGTTTCAGAGATGAGGCTGATTTTCAGTTCATCGGCTTTTGCTGTTGCCCCACCATAATCCGTCAGGGTCAGTTCACTCAGGCATTGTTGCAGCACCCGGGTTATATCTTTCCCTTCGGCCTGAATGCTGAAGGCCGGCGCATATTCCGGCATCGCTGTCTGATCTGCCATATCAATCCCATAAACTGAATGGCGATTCCGCTACGGGCGTCACCAGATCCGGCAGTGTGATATACAGGCCGGAAGGATACATAGCCCCCTGATCTGCCAGCCCCTGATTGGCTTCAAGAACCTGAGTCACTGAATCTGAAAGATTTTCAGTACCGTAATGCACGGCACAGATTGCATCCAGTACATCTCCGTCACGGGTTTGATAGATCGTCGGCATAGTGTTTTAGCGTCATCGTCCAGTTTTTGTTTCGGTGACCGCCACCCGGTAAAAACTTACTCGTCGTATCTGAAAAGTCGGTCACCACCCACCACCCCAGTACATCGCCTTCTCCGCTGACAAGCTGCTGGGGTTTCGCCTGATCGGCAAGATCAAATAAATCATTCACCCCTTCCACCCCTTTACGGAAAAAGGCATGAGACTGCCCTTCAAGCCTGACGGTACGCCCGGGCTTTCCGGTGTACTGAAGAAGGTCCTGTTTGCCGATGCGTTCCTGCTCACTCCAGCGCCAGCTGGCCTCACGGGTGAGCTGATGATAAGCCGCTGTATCAATCGAAAAGGCGAAATTCCCCAGCATCATCATCACGCGGGCTTCCTGCCCACCCCGTAATGCGCCTGCACCGCGCTGGCCGGAATCTTCAAATATCGGGATAATTTCACTCACCAGACAAGTCCTCCATCCAGAAGGCTGTTATCACCATTAAAGGCAGAATTGTTTTTCGTCACCGTGGTCACTTCATCGGCAATGGCTTTCTCATCCTGTCCCAGCGCGGCATTAATTTCGAAGTGGTACTCAAATTTGCGGTTATCGGTTATCTGCCGTGATGGCGGCTGCTTATCCAGTACATCCATTTTCTGAAGCAGACTTTCCCAGTAACCGCCCGTGCTCTCGTCTTTCAGAATCACCGGCTCAGCAGGTGAACTGTCTGTTGCAGTAACATTCCTGTCCTGCTGCCCGGCGGGAAAAAGGGGAACATTCGGATACTTATCCCCTGCGCGGGCGCTTTCTCCTTCCCCCTGGCTGTACGTCAGTACTGATGGTTCTCTTTCCCACTGACTGGCAGATGTTACCGGCTCATGCGCGTAATTATCCCAGGCTCCGGCACTGCTTTCCGGTTCCTCTTTAACGGTTTGCGCGACATGGTCCTTGTTTTGCTGTAGCGCCGCATTCCAGTTTAAAAGCGAGTCGCCGCCTTCCGGTGACAGATATTTATCAAGCGATTTGTTAAATGTTTCATCATCAGAATCAAAGCCAAACAATCCCCGGGTGGATTCCCAGGAGTGCTTAACTTTTTGCGGCAGGTCCGGGCGCTCTTTCAGTTGCTGGTCAAACCATTCCCCCTGTCCATTCTGGCTGGCCCTGAAACGCGCTCTTTCTATCCCATTTGCCGCAAGCGTTTTGAGTACGTCACGCTGATCATTTCGTTCATCCGGAAGTAACCAGGACAGTTTTTTAGCCAGCGCGTAAATAATTTTGCCGACAAAAACCACCCCCTGCCCGAACGACAGAACGCCGGGATAAAGGTCGTTTCGCAGGAAAGTCACAATGCGCTTGATCCCGCCACCTTTGAACCAGTCAGCAAGATCATTTGTCAGATTACGGATATCCGGCGCCAGTTCATTTCCCAGTTGCCCGGAAATTTCTGCAACCGCAGAAGAGAAAACAGTGCGGAGATTATTGATAGCCTGATTACCCGCAACCGCCCCATCAGCCCCCTCTTTGGTCACAAGGTTGTAGCGCCGCTGTTCGTCCATCAGATCGCGGTAGCTCCGGCCAGACTGCTTGATAAGCATCAGCAGTTTGCTCGCTTCCCCGCCAAGAAGAGAATCCAGTGCGAAGGAGGCTTTTGACTCGTCCTGAAGGCTGAGCGCCCGTTCAACAATTTTGTCAAACTGCGCCATATCGCTGAGCCCGGCAAAATCCCCCGCTTTGAACCCGAGCGTTTCAAACGCATCCTGCAGCGAGCCCTGCTTACCGTTCTGTTTATACTCCCCGGATTTGTGCAGATACTCTTCAAAGAGATCGCCAATGTTTTCCGCATTCATGTCGTACTGCTTCGCCAGAGAATCCCAGGCATTAAACGTGGCCACGTCCACGCCGTAACTTTTTGCGACATTAGTGCGGGTTGCCGTTTCAGCATTGGTGGCAGCTGGCGCTATCAGTGTGCCAAGAGCTGAAGCCACCACACCGCCACCGCCAATAGCCAGCCCGGATCCAAACATCCCGCCCACCTGCCCGGCGATCCCCAGACCGCGCCGGAACAGACCTTTACCGGCTCCTTTGAATGCCTGAATGCGCTGTGCTTTTTGCATCTGTACATTCAGTTTCTGCTGCTCCGCCTCCGTTTTGCGGATTTCCCTGGAAACATCGGTATAGCGGCGCTTCAAATCCCCCAGGCTTTCACCGGCCAGTTTGGCGCGCTTGATTTCTGCGGCCAGTCTGGTCTGGTCTTTTGTCAGTCGTTCAGACTGCTTTCCGACATCTTTCAGGCTTTTTTGCAGACCATCTGCAGATCGTTTCCATGAATTATCCAGGTTTCCGCCAAAGGTAATGACGGCCTTAAGGTTCTGGCTTATTCCGCCCACGGTTTATCGTCTCCAGTTCGTCGGTCAAAAAATCAGAGAAAGTGCTGAACGGCATATCGAGGTATTCCGCCATCGGAAAATGCAGTCGCCGCCCCAGAAATCTTATTGCCCGGAGGAGCCCGCCTTCGGTCGCTTCGCGGGCGGGAGCATAAAAACGTTAAAGGCATCCAGCAGCTGTGAGTAATCTGCCGCCGTCATCAGCCAGAGATCCTGTTCACTGAGATTGCACAGCAGCGCAATCATGCGGGCTTCTTTCTCTTCTTCGTTGCCGCGGTCTTTGGCATGAGTGATGCGATCGCGAACCAGCGGTTCACGCATGGTGACTTCATCGATCACGACCCCATTATCAAGTGATACGGGGGAATACAGTTTTATAACGCGGGTTTCACCAGGAAAGCTCATAGGATGCTCCATAAAAAAACGGCCCGCAGGCCGTTACAGTGGTGGGATAACAGTAAAATCAGAGACGCACTTTGGCAGCCAGGCCAGAAAGCACATCCACGCCATTCACCCGGCGGGCGAAACGCTCTGTGTCGATGGCGAACAGTTCGCGCCCGTCCAGTGACTGACGGTAGTAGCTGACGGCAATATCAACCGTCACGGCATTTTCGGAAAGCGTGTCCTTACTGCGCGCATCCGGCGTGACGGTCTGTACAAACCCCTCAATTTCCTCAACCGTACCGCGCGCAGTGCCGTTACCGAGATAGCCCTGATAAGCCGTAAAGCGTGAACGGCTGCCGCTGACAAAACCGAAGCTGGCCAGCATATCCGTATCTATCCCATAAAATTTAACCTGACAGGTCAGTGCTTCCATGCCGTCATCAACCGGGGTGGGCGCATCCTGTGCGCCGGTACGCAAATCCGTTTTAACAATAGCCAGAGACGGCGGCGTAAATTCATGCGCCCCCTGAATACGGATCCCCTGCCGAAAGAAGGTCCAGACGCGTAGTGTGTTTTTATCGCTCATGCTGCAAGCATCTCCTCAAGCGCATAGTTATTGTTCACCCGGACGCGCAGGCTGATAAGTTCAGTCGGCGATTTCGGACCAAAGTCATAGTTGATGTACAGGACACCCGACGCCATGGTTTCCGCTGTGTTCAGTTCTTCATCCAGCCAGGCCCGCCCACCGAATATGGCGCCAAGACCGACCAGTTGCCGCATATAGGCATTGATGGTGCCGATAATGTCGTCTGCATTTTCCCGATCCAGTGGGCGGTCAACATACTCGAGCATGGTTTCCTGAATGCTGTCCTCAATAACATCAGCAGTACGGCGGACAGATTCAAAACGCCACTGTGGATTGGTAGCACACAGACGGTTCCCCCAGTGTTTAAAACCCGCCCGGCGGATAATAGTGGACACGTTCTGCATGTTGAGCAGGTTTGCGTCGCAGTTTTCATCCCCGAGGATAAATTCATCGATCTGCTCAACACCGAGGATGTTGTTGATGTCCTGGTTTGACTTGCTCCACCACCAGCCTTTTTCAAAGTCGATGCGGGCGCGTAACCCGGCAGCAAACGCAGAGTAAGGCCGATAAACCAGCTGGCCATCTGCATCGCTTGCCTGGACCCGCGGGCGCAACAGTTCAGTTCGTGCGCCATAGGACTGGCGACGCTGTACCACTTCCTGCAGCGTCGCACCGGAGGCGCAGTCAACATAGGCAACGGCGCGCAATTTCCCGGCCACGGTTTCCAGCCCCTTACCAACCGCATCGTCCTCACTGAATCCCGGTGCAATCACAATACGCGGCTGGTACGTGGTAACAGATTTCGCTGAAGACAGGGTGCCGATCCCCTTCAGTACCGCAGCGCGTCGTTTTGCCACATCGTTTTCATCTGCCACACGCACCACCACCGTCAGCGCATTACGCTGATCGTTAATGTCTGTCAGTGCCTGTTTCAGCGTACCTTTTTCACCCAGGCGGGATAACAGCGTGGTGCCGACGACCGCCACCGGCGTATTGAGTGGAAAGGGTTCATCTTCACCCCCCGCCAATTGCAGGCTGAAAGGCTGGACAATCCCGTCACCGCGCCCGCTCGCACTGACTTTTGCGCCATCAACACCACCGACAGCCTCAGCAACGTCTCCGGGTTTAGCCGTGATAACACCGTGCTCATCACAACCCAGCGTGATTTTCAGTGTCAGCGATTCAGGATCCCAGCTTGCTGACGTCACAACCGCAGCAGGATTTTCGGCTGCCGGCTGTCCGGCCAGCGCAGCGACATTGATGACATTGCCTTCCCGCCCCTTAATTGTTGCAGTGAAGTCGATAACGTTATCGAGAATGGGTGTACCGGATGATCCCGATGCGGCTGTTCCCCCCGACGCATCAGGTGCCGTTCCCACCAGGCCGATAATGGCGGTCTGAATCGTGGTAACCGCCACCGTACCCGAGGTGAGTTCAATAGTTTCAACGCCATGTAACTGAGACATGTTTTTTCTCCAGGCATAAAAAAACCTGCCGCAGCAGGTCACATATTCTGATTAGGTTTATCGGTGAGCCCGCCGCTGTCGCCGCGGTGATCGTGGTTGTTAAAGACTTCACGTATCTTGCTCATGCTGCCGGATTTGTCCGTTATCTCCTTTGACGCCCCGATATTCCCTGCAACCGACGTGTCAGCATTAATCCAGGTTTTGCCCTGAACTGTCAGGGTATCGGTAATTTCAACCGGACCATCCAGCGTGCCTTTACCGACAATTTTGTAAGTTCCACCATCAGCCAGCGTAATCGTCAGGGCATGCGCGTTCCTGTCATAACGGATCTCGGTCCCGTCGCTGTAACGGGTAATGTGCTCGCTGTCACTTCCTTCCGGCACAGGCAGCTTTCCCGTGTTCCAGCCAGGAAACACCCGTCCGTTGTTGAGCTCTCCGGCTTCGGACAGGACCGTAACCGCATCCCCCACGGCATAAGGATTTGAATCCGCCCGGTTGGTTCCTGAAAACCCCTGGCACAACGGCAGCCAGGTCGTGATGATATCCCCCAAATCCACCCGGCATTTTGGGATGCGATCGTGCCTGACGGAATGGATAACGCCGCGCCGGACAAGGTTCGCCAGTCTGCGCTGCAGGTCGCCTGCGATATCACTCATCGGGCTGAGCCTCCTGGATAAGCTGATAGTCATCCACATGATTACGGCCCGTATCAGGTGCAGCACCCAGCCAGGCCTGCTGCAGAGGCATGCCATTGTTTGCAAAGGGGTCAGTACCAAATGCAGCCGCCTGGGTGAATGAAATACGCCAGACCAGATAATCATCCATTCGCGGATCAAACTCATCACGTTCAGCCGTGGTGAAAACCGCAGGCTCAATATGGCCCAGACCAAACTGCTGCCCGTCAATCCATTGGGTAATATCGGCCGCAGCGGTTCTGACAAAAATCTCAGGCTGACTCACACCCGATCCGGCAGCATCCACCACCACGAAGAGATCACAGGTTAAATTAACGCCCAGTTGCCCCTCATTACCTCCGCCCTGTTCCCAGCTGTTAATCGAGAAATACACCGCGGGCGTGGTCAGGCCCGAAAAGCGGGGAACATTTCGTTCCGGATACGCACCGGCATCACGCACCCATCCGATTTTTTTTAATGCGTCAGTCACGGCATCGTGATACCGCCCCAGCAACAGTGGCTCGGCCATCGTTCGTTACCTCAGACAGAAATACGGGCTTTTACGCGCCCGCGAATGTCGGTTTCAAAGTGATGCATAAAAATCTCCATCGCTTCCGCAAATGCGTTGTCCTCGATGTAGTTCAGCATCGGTTCGTAGATATCCATTTCTGCTTCGCGTGTCCGGCGGGTCAGGGGATCGCGAATAACCACCGTCCGGCGATTATCCCGTTTTGAACGGGACACCTCCCCGTTTTCAAACGACCGTTCGCTCAGCAGATTACCTTTTGGGGAAAATCCGGCGTTTTCTGCCTGGCGACGCGCTTTAATAAAACGCCCCGTGTTGCGATCACGCCGGGTATGGTGCGGTCGCAGCCGCCCGTTGATTCGTCCTTTAAGGTCTTTCACCTTAATGGCATTCAGCCCGAACCAGAGCCGGAAGTTATCCAGTTGCGATCCCCTGTCCAGACGAAAAGACAGCAGACGGCGCCGGACCAGATCCATACTGCGTGGGGCCAGCCCGTCTTTCAGATCCGCCATCGCTTTCTTTCGCAGCGTGGCGGCAGTACGCCTGAGCGCGCGCGAGTATGCTGCACGGAACTGTTTTTGCGTCGCACCGATACTGTCCGCAATTCGCCAGATAACATCCACATCAATATCGACGGGTAAATCCCGCCGCAGTCGAGACTCCCGCGCCATATCAGCTCCATTTATCGATCTGAGGCTGTGTTTTGCCGGGTTCCCCATATGCCAGCGTGACGCGGGTCCGCCCTTCTTCATCCGCGCCGATATGTGTCACCCGGTAAGGGATGGTATTGATCACCACACCGTCATGTTTTTCGAGACCGGAAATATCCGCAGTCATTGCACTGAACGCCGGGGAATGGTTCTGAATTTCCCCGCCGCCCGGTACACCCGACAGTGCATCCGGTGATTCAAAAATCACGGTCACCAGACGCGGGCCTTCACCCGTTTGCAGGCATGCAGGGACTTCTTCGGCAAACGCCCGGTTAATCCGGGCATCTGCTTTAGCCAAACGCTCCCGGAACCGGCTCATCAGAACCCCAGGCGGACGGCAACATCAGCATCATCCGCCTCAGCTGCTCCCCAGGCGGAACCAACAACCGGGTTTGGCGTTGCATCATCGCCTTTTGCCACCGTCAGCTTGCCGCCAGCCAGATACAGTTTCTGGCCTGCCGCAATTTCTTCTGCCGCTTTAGGCAGGACAAAAACACCGGTCATATGCAGTATTCCCCACTCGCCAGCAGGAATATCGCTGTGTGCCACCCCGGCAATTCCGCCGACCGCCACCAGCGCACCGGATGAAACGGCATCAACACCCACATTGTGATAATCCAGTGTGGTACCGTCCTGCTGATAGTTATTCGCCATGTTTTTTCTCCATAAAAGGAAAAGGCGACCAGCGCCGCCTTCAGGGATAAAAAAACCGCCAGGCGGCGGTCATTATTTTTTGGTGACTTTAACCAGCCCGCGCCAGTCGAGCGGAGCCACCCCCGCATCAATGCGCACCTTGAATGCGGCGCCGTCCACAGTGAAGCCCTGCTGCTGTTCCAGATATGGCGTGTCGATACCGTCGAGATACGCCACTTCAATGGTGTCGCGCCCCTGCGCAGCAGTCAGGTAATAATCGGTCGGGCTGCTGTCATCCAGGCGGGCCTCAGAAGCCACGGTCACAAAGTTCTGGATCGGGTTAACGATCCCGCTGTTCGCGTCTGCACCCGGTACACTGGCGGATTTAATCAGCTGATTTGCCCGTGACTCAATTGCCACTGGCGTCAGCATGTAGGCCGGACGAATATTCAGACGGCGATCGCCGGATTTTTGCAGCAGCATTGCCTTACGCGCAGTATCCAGCCCTTCAATAGTCAGATCGGCTGTAACAAGGTTGCCGTGATCGGCGTGGAACAACGGCTTATCGTCCGACATTTTCGGGTTGCTGGTCAATACCGCCCAGACCAGATCGCCGACAGTGGCTCGCGCAGCAAGCCCCATTGCCTGAGGGATACGCGTCAGCATATCCAGGTCGTCGTTGATAATAGTCTGGCGGTCAATGCTGAAAAGCTCACCATAGGTGGCCAGTGCAATAGGCTCACCACGATCTTTAATGGTGACATATTTATATTCCGCCCCGGCGCGAACCTTACGCAGCGATGCCAGTGATTCCAGGCCAACGCGGTGCGCGGTTTTGAAATCGGTCAGTGTGCCTTTACGGGTCCACTGTTCGAATGTTTCGCTGGCCTCATCCCAGCCAAGCAATGCCGCCTTATGTGCCACATCCATCAGGATATTGCCGAAATCGCTGCTGCTGTGGGTGAACGCCAGCCCAACCATCGCCTGTGCGGTACCGACACCAGAAATACCGATACCACGATCCACCAGCGAGGCGCGGGCCAGTTCGCGCAGGGTATACCCGTTGTAGGCGTTATCTTTTTCCGCCTGCGCATAGCCCGCACGGTTCATCACCGCCGCACGAATGGAATCACCAACAATGTTCCCGTTACCCGCATGGATGTGAACTGCACCCGGACCGGCACTCGGGGTAGTGCCTGCCGCCAGCGCATTGAGCAATTTGGTGCGGGCCTGTTCCGCTGAGCAGGAAATATCCGTGATGCATTCTGCTTTCAGCGAGCCGAAAGCAGGAAACGCATCAAACACAGCGGAAACGGCGCTTACTCGTTCAGTATTCGCCGCCTGCATCTGCTGCTGGAGCTGAGCGGCCAGCGCGGTAATGTCGATATTTCCTGCCAGCGGTTGCTGGGTGGGTTGATGTGCCGGTGGGGTATTTGCGGCCTGCGGCACCGGGTTTTGTGCGGGTTGCGGCTGACTTGCAGGGGCTTCGGCACGCGGCCCAAAAAGGTTGTTAATCTGTTCTGGCATATTCTGGTAATCCTTCAGTTTATTTTGATTCACACAGGCCGCGGCCTGCAGTTCTGGTTCAAGCGTGTCAGCGAAACCTTTTTCCACCGCCTCCGCGCCATTAAGCCAGGTTTCAGCTTTCAGCATCGCCTCCAGTTCTTCCTGCCCCAGCCCGGTCTTGTTCATGTAGGCACTGAGCATCAGCGCTTCATTACGATCAAGCCAGGCAGCGTAATCACGCATATCATCGGAATCCCCGGCGATCCCGCCCCACGGCTTGTGTACCATCAGCCAGGCGTTTTCCGGCATATGCACCGTGGCACCGGGCAGGCAGACAATCATTGAAGCCATACTGGCAGCCACGCCGTCCACCCAGATATCCAGCTTCGCCTTCAGACGGGACAAGGTGTTAAAGATGGCAAATCCCTGCATCACATCGCCGCCCGGGCTGTGGATATGCAGATCGACGGCGCTGGCATCAAACACCCCGGCCTCCTTACAGTCGGAGACGAACTGCTGAGCGGTAATCCCCCAGCCGCCGATCACGTCATAGAGAAATATTTCCACGCGTCCTGCAGCCAGTGCGCGAATCTCATACCAGCACTGACCGTTTGCGGCATCGATACCAGCCACACTGGCGCGGGGGTTAATCATCGTCCCGTGACGGGGCGGGCTTATCATTTGCTGCATCAGGGAGCACTCCTTTATCGTTGGCGGCGTCTGAGTCGAACACCAGCCCGTTTTCTCGGTTGAATTGGGTTTCCCGGAGACGCTGACGTTTCACCTCCTGCGGATTCTGACCACGTGCGCGCGTCCATTCGGCTTCTGTGCCTGCCCCCCCACGGACAATTGCCTTCCAGGCAGCAGCCTCTTTTCCCGGATCAATCCATGGCATGACTGGCCCAAGATAGAGCGCGTTGTAAAGGGATTTTTTGTCGACATCTTTGGGGATGGTAACGCCGCTGAGCAACGCCATTGCCAGCCAGTTTCGGTATACAGGACGGCTTTGCTGCCCAACAAACCACTGCTGCAGCACGTTGTAACCTTCAAAACTCTCTACCAGCTCCTGCCGCTGTGAACTGTAGGTACCGTTGTAATCCCGCGCGATGCTGGAATAACTGCCACGTGTCCCCGCCGCCACAGCGCGCATCTGACCGTTCCTGAACTCATACAGATGAACATTCGGGCGATTCGACTCCACCATGCCCAGATCCTCGCCTGGCTTTAGCTCGTCATAAATCATCCCCGGCGCAATATCGTAATGGCGCTGTCCACCCGGTGTTGAAAACTCGGTTTCTGTATCAAGAGACTGAGCATCCCCACGTTTGATATAGAAACCCAGCGCCGCCGCAATACGTGCCGCCACGCGCTCACTCTCTTCATAATCCTTAATATCGGAGAGCCGGGTGATCACGCCATGGATGAGGCTGATCCCCCTTAACTGGTGAAGCCGTTTACGCATAGCCAGGTGCAGCATGCTGTCAGCCGAAACAGTTTTTAAATCAGCATTGAGTCCGGCAAAACTGGCAGGATGGTTCTTATAAACTCTGTAGCCCGTCGGTCGCCCCCAGGCATTGACAATAATCCCCTGGCGGATCTGCTGCCCGGAGGTACTGTTCAGGTTAAACGGAACAAAATCCGCCTCCAGCAGTTCAAGAGAAAATGGTACCTGGGTTGAATGCTGCAACCCGGCTACATTTCCCCGTACCATCTGTGTAAACACTTCACCATCACGCAGTGCTGAACGTAACAAAAGCCGCTCGGCTTCCGGACGGGTAAACATCCCGGTCACTTCCGGACGAACCGACCATTCCGCCCAGAGTGCCGAAAGCTGCCCGGCAAAATCGGAATGGAGATTGCCCTCCAGATCGAGTGGCTGAGGCTCAACATGGATGCCGTGGGCACCAATTACCCGGTCTTCCATTTTGTCAAACAGGCCGATCACGAGGTCATGGTTTTCATCGAGCCAGCGGGCCTGTTCCCGCAGGGACTGGCCTGCTGCAAATACCGAGGTGTCCGCAGACTGGCTTTGCTTTTTGGCCTTGTGCAGCCGTGACGGGTTGGCCGCTTCATACGCATTAAGCCGGAGTCTGTCCCGCGCGCGCGCCGCTGCCCACCCGGGGGAAATAGCCCCCAGTGTTCTTTCAAGAATGCCCATAGAACGCCTTACAGAAAGTTAGCGAGTTTGTACGAACCACCACGGCTGTTGACCGCCCGCCAGCGACGCTCCCAGTATTCAAGCTCGTCGCGCAGCGCTTTCGGGTCGTGGTTGGTAATGGCGCGGCCATTTACGCCGGTGAAGGAGATACTCTTGCCGTCCAGCGAATCCTGGTAGGCCTGGCGCACCATCAGCAGCGTTCTCCAGATGTCGTCTTTCGTCACAGCCAGCCTCCCTTACCGGAAGATCCCAGCCAGCTGCCGGACAGTCCGGCGCCCTTTTCAGGTTCAGCCTGGACAGGCGACTGAACGGGTTTTGTTTTTTTCACAGTTATCTCCCGGGGGCGTTCCCCTTCATGAATATTTGGGTTGAGATCCTGCGGCTCAGCCCATGCAGGGGGTTTTTCCCAGTCACGAATTTTTTCGTAGCCGCGCAGAACCGCAACGGCGTGGGCATAGCAGAACAGGTCAAAGGCTTCGTTGGCGCCCTTGCCAGGCTTGCGCCATTTGCCGTCCACGCCGCGCTCTTCGTAGGTCAGTTCCTCGTAGAACCATTCCCCCAGCCAGTCGGGAAAATGGATATAGCCCGCACCGGGGGTCTCACGGTCCAGATTGTTGCTGAGCTGATCCTTGAGCAGGTCGGTCTGCAGCAGATACACCGGCACTTCGCCACGCGCATCGGCGCGACGGTCGCTGCGTTCGGTATTATTTGGATGGGTTTTAGTGATGATTTTCTGGCGCTTTGTGCTGTCGCCTTTGACCAGGTAAACACGTTTACCCAGGCCATCCCGGCGGCACTGGCGCCAGAATTTATAGGCGTTATCGGTCACGCCTTCCTCACCGCCGCTGTCGACGGCCATGGCCAGCACCGGCATACGCCGCGTCGGGTCAGACTGAAGCGCATAGGTTTTTTCCAGCACATCGGAGACCAGCAGCTGCCAGTCCTCCGGATACGCGCCGGGGTGGATCGGCTCCGCCTCACCATGCTCATTGCAGCGCAACGACTGGCGGATGTTGTAGCGATCCACCAGCCAGCGTTCACCGTTTTCGCCATAACCGATAATCTGCACGACGAAACGGCGCTTTTTGCCGCCCTGGACGTCCACAGCCGCCAGCAGGAAACGTACTTTTGGCGGGACCAGCCGTTTACCGTAATCCTCCGCGCGAAGCATCAGCGCATCGGCGCGTCGCTGTTCGCTGGCAGAGCGCGGCAGGTAAGGCAGCCCCCAGTCGGTATTGATCACCGCCTTAAGGGTTTCTTCGCTGCCGGTCGCTTCATACTCCTGCTCAGCGGTCAGCAGTTTGTACACCAGCTGTGCCCATGTCTGGTACGCGGCTGCCGGGCCTTCCATCCAGAAAGATGCAATGCGAGATCGCCGTGGCTCACCGGAAATATTGCCGTCACGGTCAATACTCTGACCTTCACGCAACCAGACTCCCACCCCGTTCAGCTCGCGTTTTTTGTCTGCCGTGATAATGCCGTTGCAATGCGGGCAAAGCAGATGGGCCGCCTCACTAGCTATTACCGGGTCTGGCTCTTCGCGGTAGCCGGTCATGGCCGACATTTCCGGCTGAAAATATTCACCACAATGCGGGCACGGCCAGTACCACCGACGGCGATCGCCACGGTTGTACAAAGAAAGCGCGCCTGTCGTTGGTGGCGCTTCATGGGGAGACTTGCGGCGCCATTTGCTGTCACGGATGTCCCGGCCCGGCGAACACTCCACCAGGGTCATCCCTGCGGACATAAACGTCGTGGTACGTTTGGAGGCCAGAGTAAAACCGTCACCCTCGCCGTCAATGTCCTCAGGGAAGCGGTCATAATCCGTGAGCGCCACACATTTAAAATCTGACGAGGACATGATGTTGATGGAGGGCCAGCCAATCTTCAGATAGTTCCCGGCAAGGAAGGTCCTGTCATGCACGTTGTTGTCGTTGCGTAACGGGCTCAGCCGCTTTGCCACTTCCGGGCTGACACGAAATGTTCTGGCAAGACGTTTTTTGGAGTGTTCACGCGCTTTCTCTTCCGTCATCTGTACGACCAGCATATCGGACGGGTCGCAGACGATGTTGTACACAACCCAGCCATCGACCAGACCGATGGTTTTCCCTGTTCGGGCTGGACCAACAAACACCACCGCATCGTATTCACGCATCGCGAGGCAGTTCATCGGCTCAATCACATAAGGGGCGACGGCAGGGTCCCACGGTACAGAGTTACCGGCCCCCATGGGTACGCGCATAAATTTTTGAACCGCCTCAGCCACAGGCATACGGCGCGGGGCTTTGAGAATGGCGGAAGCGTTACGCCTGACTTCCGCTGCCGTGGCCTGTCGCATGACTTACTCCTCTTCTGGCGTATCCTCCTGTTCCGGTGAGTCGGCCTGCTCAACTTTGAGGGCTATCTGATCGCGCAGATCGTCAATAACCTGCTGCACCCTGACAACCGCAGAGGGCGTCATTGCGCAATCTCGTTCAAGAATGTCGGGTAACGTCTCCAGCACCTGAACCATTGCTTTTGCCATGGAGGAAAACTCTCTGGTCGCTTCTGATGCAGGGATAAGCTCACCTGTTTCCTGCTGAAACTTGAGCCGTTCTCGCTCAGACTGAAACCACGCTTTACGATCAGGTGGAAGCATTTTGTCAACGTCCACCAGGTCCGGTGCTGTGGAGCGCGTCAGCAGTTCCCGAAGAATATCGGTGACGGCATAAAGCTTGAGTTTCGGATTGCTGCCTGGTGCCGGCTGAACATTTGCGAGCTTGCTCGCGACCGTCTGGCGGTGCAGATCGGTGATGGCTGCCAGCTGATTGATGTTCAGCCGGAAATTTTTCAGTTCGTTATCCATGATGGTGAACAAAAAATAGGCATTTCGACATCCTGAAAATTATCAGGACTGAAATATCAAGAGGTTAAATGGATGATGATGAAACCCATAAAATGCAAAAAACTAGCCGTTTTCCGCGTGTCCTCGCCCCCTCGGTGTTCAGAATCGCCAGGAGTACCTTTTGAAAATGAGAAATATTGTCATTTGAGTGCATAAAAAAGCCCCGCTATTGCGAGGCCTAGGGTTATTTGTATCGCGACCCACTACCTGTGAATGACAAACAGCGATTTACATTTAGGGCAAAGTAACGCCTGTTGCTGGCGTACTTTCGTGGTCGAGTGTATGGATTTATGTCCGCATATCGGGCACATGACAGTCATATTGGCTGCAAGCCCAACACGCTGCATTGCATAATCGAAAAATGACATGGTGGTTAACCTTTCAATGAATGGGGTTTATTATACCATGCATAGCTCAATTATTAACCAATCATCATCGCATGCTTGATGCCATTTAGCTTTGTCACAGGCATTCACTAAATGCCTGTGACATCAGGAGAAGGAGATACCCAAATTAACCAACACGGCTTTCTTTCCCTCAATACGGCGGTCAAGTTCGGCCACTGCATGTGGGCGTATAGCCTCAAGAAAGGCATTATCTTGATAGGCGGACTGGATTGTCACACCAAGCCCGGCACCACTTTCCAGTATACCTTTCAGCCGCTGTAGTTCTTTTATCTCGTTATTGATGTAATACGCTTCACTTAGGTTCTCTGCGTTCACGGGCAGACTCCTTCTTGCAGTTAACCTGCACTGATTTGTTATGCGCCAGGATGTCGCGCTTCGTCTGCTTATCCAGCACATCGATATCGTGGTCAGTCAGGTAGATGATGCGCACCCAACTGCACGCAGTATCAACCACCACCGGGGCGGGAGAATTGTTCGCGCAGCTCACGATCAACGTCGTCATCAGGCATGTGATTAACAGTCTGCTGGGCATTACTGGCCTCTTTAGTGACTTCAGCTTTACGTTCTGCCACCGCAACGGTCGCCGCTGCGTTCTCTTCGGTGCGCTGCTTGTCTGCTTTGGCTTCCGCTTTACTGGTGCCGCGCGCATGGCCGAAACCAAAAGCACCAGCGATAACGGCAATCACCGCTGCGGCCAGCCCGATAATCATTTCAATTCCCATAGCAGCCTCACACCAGCACGGCTTTTTCCAGATTGAACCGACGACGGCGGTCATCAAGACCGTTTTTACCGCCGTTGATGATGATCGTGATACGTTCCACATCGCCGGAATACACAAGGCATCCGCTGGTGGCAAAGAACCACGCTGCGGAACGCGCTGCATTTTCGTCCTGTTCCAGCAATTCCGGCTGCGTAACCAGATCAAGTTTTAGCGCCAGACCGCATTTGCGATAGTTGCTTAACCCTGTGATTTGCTTCAGCCCGCGCCCGCGATATTTCCACCCGTCACCGGCAACCTGGTTGCCCAGGTTCTTTTTGCCCCACTCGCCGCCATAAACCAGGTTAGCAATCGCTTTCTGATTTGCCGATTGCGTTGCCGTTCTGCCGAGCGCGGCAGCCTGCTGTGCCGTGATACGGTGCTTGCCGAATACGGGAACAAGACGATCGGCTGCGTAGTTCAGGCTTTCCACCAGCTTTTCATACCCGCCGGACTCATGCCCCATCTGCGCGATGAACATCGCATGATCGAGCGGCGCAGTGATGCCAAACTCCTTCATTGCTGCATCAATGTGCGGAAACCAGCGCGCAGCTAATCCGGCGCTTATACCAGCCGCCTGCTGAAATTGTTGTTGATTCATTAGTGCCTCAGATGATCAACCAGACGTGCAACGTTGCCTCTGACGGCCACCAGCACGGACAGGAAAATGATGTTGGCCCCAATCGTGGCCCATGAAGAATGAGGGTAAATGCCGCACAGATAGGCCAGTGGCACTGCACTGTAAGTCACAGTGATCAACCATGCCAGACGCGATACCCACGGACGATGCCGGGAATCACCCCGGCGGTAGAACATCAGGGTTATTACCACCCCTGCGCAGAGCAGCGCGTTAACAGTTGCTGACGGGTCATTTAGTACCACCTGAACCTCCCCGGCGCGTTATCAGCGCCACCAGCGAGTCGACATCCTGGTTATTCAGAAACGTCAGGATTTTGACAGCTAAAGCAGAAACGATTACGGCTCCGATAGCGTCCAGAGGCTTATCACTGTAACCAGTCCAGTCAGCCAGCTTTGAACCAACCAGCCCTGAGCAGATGATCCCGGCAATGTAGGACACGACAAAATACGCCAGCCGACGTGCTGCGCTAAGGTCCGCAGCCGTTGCTATATAAAATACAGCCCCGGCAAATGCGCCAAATACCACGCCGTAATCGGTTCCGGAAAGAAATCCATAGACGCTGGCCCCCGTCAGGACACCACCAGCCAGCCCAGTACCGGAAATCGGATCGGACATTTAGCCCCCTCTTAATTGCTGTGAGTCCTCTCAGGAATGAAGGGAAATAGGTTCAGGCTTCACGGGCTGGATTTGTCAACAAAGCACGTAGCGGATGATTCCCGTGAGCCTGATATGAAAAAGGCCGCCATGCGGCAGCCTCGAAATGAATACGGTTGTTACATTGATGGAGTAAGTGGAGTCTTAAGCAACTCTGATACTTGAACAATACCTACATAATGAATCCTGCCCCCCAGAATCATTAGATTGAAAGCGCAAATAGTATGAAGGTACCAATTCGTAAGTTTTGCCAGCCAAGACACATTTTTTTTTGTCCCAGATACTAAACTTCCTGCCGAACAAAAAACAAACAGGATGGCTAAAATGTACAACTCTATTTTAGTACCAATTGATGTTTCTGAGACTGACTTAACACGGCAAGTTATCCCCTATGTTCAGGCTCATTCTGTATTAAATACTGCTAAAGTACATTTTCTAACAGTAGTTCCCACATTGCCTTATTACTCATCTTTAGGTCTGGCATATTCAGCAGAAATGCCAAAATTAAAAGACATTCAGCACGCTGCATTATTGAAACTGGATGAAATCGTGAAGCAATTCAAAATCCCTGCGGGAAAAACCCAAACACATGCAGCCGCTGGGTCACCAAAGGATCAAATACTTAATCTCGCTAAATCAATCGATGCTGACTTAATCATTATTGCCTCACATCGTCCAGACATTTCAACCTACCTCTTAGGATCGAATGCAGCCGCCGTTGTCCGACACGCTGGTTGCCCTGTACTTGTAGTTCGATAAGAAATGAATCGCCACGCGCTTAGATGACATTCCGTTAGCTAGAATTACACTATCAAAATGCAAGAAAAAGGCCCATTCCATGGAGTGGGCCTGAAAAGAAGTATTTTGATTAACGTGATGCCGGGTGCCTCCCGGTGGACCTTTGGCTGACAAACCATGACCCGTGTGCACTAAGCATGTCATTCCATGACTTTGTTTACTGTCAGTTTCACCCCTCCGCTTAGGGGGATTCATCACAATTACGTCAAAACGAGAGCTTTTACTAGATGCTCTATAACTTTAGAACCAATAAGAAAAACCTGCAATCAAACAGCACTATTATTCTAAAAGGATCAGACTTCACGGGCTTGATTTATCAACAAAGCACGTAGAGAGTGATACCCGTGAGCCCGAAATGGAAAAGGCCACCATGCGGCTGCCTCGAAGTAAGTGCGGTTGTTTATATAGGTGGAGTAAGAGGACCTTCAAACACCTCTGCTTCACCGTTATGACAAATGTCATCGCCTCTGGTCAGATGCCAGACACCTGTGATTGTTTTACCCGTTTCCAGATCATCAACAGTGTCATTCGTGTAGTACGCCACCTGTACAACACCGACATGCTGAATCCAGTAGTAACCTTCTTTCATAAGCTCCTCCGCGATACTCAGCAGATAGTTTAGAGTGGTACAAATAATGCTGTGGTGCAGGAAGCCACAACTTAACCTTTGCTAATAAAGTAATTTCGAAAGATGACGATAATGGGTAATAAATGTAAGCCCGGAGGAACCACCATGAGTATGACAGTTAGCACTTTGAGTCAGGACATACTGCAAAGCACAGTAAAACAAGCACCTTCAAGTACTGGCAACTCTGTTTCACAACAAATTCAAAACCTGAAAAAACAAATTGGTGAGTTGACAAAAGAGCTCAGCGCCATGGGTTCAAAAATAAATGAAGTAACTTCCGAAGATGAGGCAAAACTGCTTAAACAGCAGATGGAAATGATTCAAAGGCAAATCGAGTCTATATACGCAAAAATTGCTCAATTACAAAAACAAGAAGCAGAAAAAAACCAAATGGTATCGGGAGCATTACCTACGGTAAGTGACAAATCAGGTTCGAACGTTGCAGGGAATAATACTAAAAATATTGATGTCTACGTTTAGCAGCTACCCCCAACCATTTTTCCTTTGAGTTAAAAACGAAAAAGCACTGGAGCGTTGTGAGAACTTGTTTTCAAGTTAACGATTCAGCACGGCGATATGACAGGGGTACTGGTGTAATACACCTCGCGAATACCCCTGTCGTATCGCCGGAAAGCAAAAACCCCGCGCTGGCGGGGTTCTCGTTATATTCAAATTGTTCGCTTTTCGTCGCTGCCATCGTGGCGCAGCTCTGCCAAGCATGAATGGATTATCTAACTTTCTGGGTAGTTTTCAATACCAGACACAAAAAACAGCACAAAAAAGCAAAAATATTATTCCTTGCTTTCCAAAAGTGCTTTCGCTGACAAGAACACCTTTGCTCTGAAAATCTGTAAACACCACTTCACTCGCTCTCTGGCCTTTTCTTGTGTCAGCCATGGCGCAATCGCCTGCAGTTCCCGGGTTATGTCTGAGACTTTTTTTCGGGTGGTGTAATACTGAAGACCAACAACATAAACCGGATCGTTTATATCCAGCGCCTGCAGTACGCATTGCTCAACAAAATCGACATCGTCACTATGCAGGGCCTCGTCAATTACACTGGCGGGTGACTGGGGCCAGAGAATGCTGTGTGCCCTGTTCATTGCCTGCTGTCCACGGAATCCCTCTTCTCTCGCCTGATTTAACGCAACGGTGAATCGCTCGAGTGCCTTATCTGACCAGTTCCGTCCCTTAAGCACATTCCAACACGCATGTCCTCGCGGCAAACGAGGAGCAGTTTTTCCTCCCACACCTTCCCCCCAGGTAGTGAGCAGGGATTTAATCCATCCGGACTGGATCCCCGTCAGGAGGATACATTTACCGAGCCAACTTTTACGCGGCGCAGATGCTGCTTTACCAAGTGCTTCAAAATGATTGCGGCGTTGACGTGGTGTCATCCTGTTTTTCTCCTTACGCCAGAACACCGAGCCCGTAAGCCCGGTCCAGCACTCTGATAATCATTACCGGCTGAGGTACATGCTTTCGCTCAAACTTCACCGGGTCGTTATGTAGTTCTGTATGGCACTGACGACACAAAGGGATCGCGAAAATATCATGCGCCTTCGTTGCCATACCTCCCTGCCCCCAGCCAATTAAATGGTGTGGGTCATCGGATGGTTTGCCGCAGCATTCGCAGGGCTGTGTTTTAATCCATTCCAGATATCGGGGGGCCGTCCAACGGATACGCTTTGGACGTTTCATATAGGTTTGCGGGGACTCAGGGTCGACCAGAACACCAACTACAGGCTTAACCTCAGGCACCTGCGCTGGTGGCATGTTCACGGTTACTGTGCTGGCTTTGGCTGTAATGATGCTGGTGGCGGTTACACCCGGCTCGACGTCGCATTCATGCATGACTGACTGATGATCTTCCGAAGGAATACGAAGCGCCCGACTGGCTACTGATTCGGGAATTGCGTCGGTAACCCCCATACGCACCGCCCACCAGCATAGCTCCGCCAGCGACAGTTCTCTGGAAGGATCCTGATTCAGTGCCACCATGATGCTGTTGATAATCCAGCTAATAACATTACATCTCGCCAGCTCTGCAAGTTGTTCGCTGTAATGGTCACGCAAATGGTTATCACAATGTCCACACAGAAGAACCGATCCGGGTTCATGACGCAGAGTGGTTAACTCGTGATAATGGTAATCGCTGTGTGGCCACTGGCAGCAGCTACCGCCATAACGCAGAAGCCAGTAATCAAGGCCACTCAAACCACCAGCAACCTTAATAACTTTTTCATCCAGGAAGAACGGTCGCAGCGACTCGTCACACGCAAGCGGCTGGCGAACGTCAGGAACACGGCCAGCAGGCAACCGTTCCATACCTGCCGGCTGGCTTTCCACCAGCACACGTTCACAACTGAATAATGACATCAGCTTACTGCCCGGCTTGAGCAGCACAATTCCAAGCTCACGCGCAACCACCGGCTTCAGCAGCGCCCTCATTCTGCAATCTCTCCGATAATTATTTGTCCCTTCTCTCCCCATAATTTTGTGACGCGTGAATCCCAGATGTGAGCGTCATCTTCGTAAATGGCATCCATCAGAGCTTTCATCATGTTGTCAAAATCAGGTTTTGTCTGGTGTGGTTTACCGTTGAACTCAGTCCGTTTCTTATTGCTCCAACTCGCTGGCATAGGAAGAATGAAGGTGACATGCGAACCGCTTTCCGGCAGCTCAACACCCTGCAGATGAACTTCATCACAGAAAGCCCGGTAACGCAGAACCTCGGGGCGCTTTTTCCATTTATCAGCGCGAGTCATCCTGGGCTTGCCCATTGGGGTGATATCGTAGACTTTCACATTCACCTCCAGATCCGTTGTTGCCAGGTTCTGTCCTGACGCGGAGGCTTAGATACTTCTGGCAAGAACGCGCTGATCGTCCAGTGAACGAAGTCATTATCCAGACTACGCTCGGTCTTAATCTGCTTTGCGTGATAGCGGGCTTCCAGTTCGTCAGCCTGCTCAGTGGTGAGTTGGGTATGTTGAAACCAGCTTTTCTTCATAACGCACCTCTGGATGCGGTAAAAAGAAAATCGCTGGCGTTAGTTAACGTCAGTATGTGGGATTGCTTGAATTGATCTTGCGCCATGGGCTTTTCTCCTGTGGCGCAGCAGGTATAGGTTGTTCAGGCCTATGACGGGAGTGTAACAGAATTCTGAGTAACGCGATAACCAGCCCTTTCCAGCATCTGAGTAAACAACGTAGGTGTACCAATAATTTCATTATCCTGAAGAGGCATGAAAGACACCATGCTACCGCGACGATACATCAGGGCGCGCTCACACTCAGGAAATGATTGCAGCCTGGCAACGATGACTCCATCGTGACATCTGATGACTGCGTAGCCTTTTTTGGGCAATTCTACTTTTTCTTTCACTTAAACTCCCCCATGCAATCGGGATAAAGTAATACCCAAAAAACTAATAAAACCAGTCGTCAGCGCTTTCCCAGGTCTCCTGGAGGATTTCCTCCACCTTCGTTTTATCGCCCTTATCGCCACCAAAAACTGTCAAGCTATCACCGCCAGCCGTGCGGATAACTAGAGAACAATTTCCATATTGATTCTGAAGTCGCTTAAGCAGCTCTTTCTCAAGTGCGGGTATGGCTCCGCGCGGCAGGTCTTTTGATTTGTTGATCGTAAGTTCTACCTTCATAATTCCCTCTACATCAAAATACTGTACATTAATACAGTATACCTATTGAATCTCATATTCAAGTGGTTAATAGCACTTTTTGCCAAAGCCATGCCGTTGTATACACTGAGCTTTTCCTAGCATTAGGGATTCACTAAATCTGAGTGGCAACACTGTATAGATAAGAAAAAACCCGCCGGAGCGGGTTAAAGATCCAGAGATTAAATAGTTTAAAGGCTGTATTCAAAAACTAATTAACCATCAGGCGTAGGGCTAAATCATTCGGGTAGGGGTCAAAATAGTTCTGAGTAAGCAAATAGCGATCTGGATATTCAGCCAGATAGTGCTTTAGCAAAGTAAGTGGAGCGAGTATCGGCAAGAGTCCACTGCTATAGTTGAGAATAACGTCACGCAGTTCTCCGCGCTGACGTGTATTCAACTGGTTACGGAAGTATCCCTGGATGTGCATCAACACGTTGGTATGGTTTTTCCGTGAGGACGGCTTCTTGAGGATTGCCATTAACTTTTCTCGGTAAAGAACAAAAAATGCTTCCAAATCATTCCACTCATGCATCGAAGCAACAAAAGGCCCAATTTCACGATAGCCTGCTTGGTTATGAGCCAAAAGCTGGAGCTTATAGCGACTATGGAAACTAAGTATCCCATGACGCGTAAGGCCATTAGCCCTTAAGATGTTAAGTTCATTGAGAGCAAAGATGCGCTCGACAAAATTCTCCCTCAGTACCGGATCGTGCAAACGTCCATCTTCCTCAACCGGCAACCACGGATATGCTTCCATTAACGCACCAGTAAAAAGGCCCGTGCCTTCTTTCCGCCCACGATTTCCCATTTCGTCATACAACCTCACTCTCTCCATACCGCAACTCGGTGATTTGGCACAGACAATAAAGCCAGACAAGGTGCTAAGCCCTCGGATATATGGAGTTGTGAATTCAGTCATTTTGTCAGTTATATCCTCACCAGGCTCGTGACTAAAACGCATGCGAATATAACCTTCATTGGTTTGAACCAGGCGCAATGCTGGGCGGGGAACAGATAAACCAATGGACATCTCCGGACAGACAGGCTTGAAAGTTACCCACTGAGCCAGTTCATCCATCGCAAACCCCATTCGTTTATGGCCGCCGTCGAACCGCACAGCTGTTCCGGTCAAGCATCCGCTAATCCCGATAGCTGGTTGAGTGTTCATATCGATACCCTCGTTAATTCAATGCCCACTTCGCGAAAGGAAAATCGTGACTGTTCAAATGATAATACCTAATCTATTTATATCATTCTTATTACAGATAAGCATAACCATGAGGACATCGCCAGCGTAATGAAAAGGAATCAGATAGAGCCGTAAAGTTGAGGTTCCTTCACTCATCCTTAAATCTTACGCCTACCACTAGCAGGACATGCTCAACGTCGAGTAGTGAAAGCCATGTTCCGCCGTTTTTCGGTTGTCATGCTGGCATCCTCCCCACGATATCTATAACCCGGCGCATAACTGCACTTCCCCGAAAATCTGCAGGTAACTCAATAACAGGTTTACTCGATCCGTATGAAAAACGCTGGAGATCGAAATCAATCACAGCCTTCCGATCCCTGAACAAACCAAGACGACCGTAACGAATGAGTTCGCCGCGTTCGGCTGCGACGCGGAAATACTTCTCAGCAGTCTGACGATGCAGCGACAACATCTGTGATGCCTCGCTAACGGTTAAGCGTCCACGGATTTTCACCTCTTCAATGATCACCCGAATAAGTGCCGCCTGCTCTTCTGGTGTATTTGGTCTTGGCATGCTGATCATCTCCGGGCCATACGTAGACATTCATTACGTTGCTGCGCTATACGTGACACTTCAGCTGAACTACGGGCAATGTCTAACATGTCGGTATATACCTTTGCCGCGCGCCGCCAGAGTCCCCGTGACTTAAGGTCTTTCGCCATTTTCTCCGCTAATTGCGTTTCAGCCGGATCGCTTTTCTCTTCCATGAAGGGCAGCTTTACGTCAGGTAATTCTGCATCCGGAGAGATGTTATAAACATACTGAGTTCCGTTGTGAGTGCGCAGGACTGTGCCGCTGACAGTCAGCGCGCGCAGAAACTTACCAGCGGTACCGGATGGAATATCCAGCGCTTCACACACATCACGTAATACGCAGTTCGGGGTATGGCGTACCACTATCGCTACCCGATCTTTCTGAGAGATTTCTATGGTCATTGGTCAATACTCGTTTTGGTTACTTCACGACCCGTAAGTGGGTCACATTTTTTCGATAACTTCCCCAGGCGAAATTTACCCAGATACCGTCATCCATGGTTAAGCGGTCCATGACCCGCTCACCCAGAACTTTTGATAATTCGTCATAATTCAGGTTTGTAAGTACCCCCACTGGTTTCATTGACGCCATACGGCGATCGATTATCTGATTAAGTAATACCCACTCATTGCGCGTATCACGTTGAACACCAACCTCATCAAGAACAAGCAAATCAACCTTGCACAAATCATCCAGCAAATCGGACTCAGACTGGCCCTCGTCATAGCACTTGCGGGTGCGAAGCATCAAATCAGGTATTGTCACGACCAGAACGGAATAATCGTGCTGAAGCAGGTAGTTCCCGATTGCCGCGGCAAGATGATTTTTCCCTGTTCCGCAACTGCCGCTGAATATAAAACTGGTAAAGCCATTCCCAAAGTTATGGGCGTAGCTCTTTGCCATCGTCAGCGCGTGTTTCTGCCCGTCGTTGCTCACCTGGTAATTTGCAAATGAGCACCCCCTGTGCAACTCGCAGATCCCTGAGCGCCCAAAAATCCTTTCTGAACGGTTACGCTGATTTTGTTTTTCCAGCTCAGCTGCGCGCTTTCGCCCTTCTTCCTGCTGCCAGGCCATTAACTCCTGACTGCTGGTAAATTTCGGCTGAACACCTGCAGGCATGAGATTACGCAGACGGCCAAGCAAATCATGCGTCGATTTCATCATTACCCCCTGAATCCCGGCGGGATCTGAGTGTCAGGTTGTGAAACGCCAAAGCCAGCCTGTCGACGTGTACCTGCCGATGGTGAGGAAGATTTGGCGCGTGATGTTTTCAGGCTGGAAGCAAAAGTCTGTTCCCACTGGATGTGATGTTTAACTTTCCCTTCGCATTTCCAGTAGTCCCGGAACTGCTGTAATTCGACGGCGGTATACCCTGGTAGATCCCCAAGATTTATTCCCCACTGCGCAGCCTGGCGTACAAAGTCATCACCAGGTGTCCAGTCATCTGTAATCGGAAATTTGCCTATGGGAGGTAAAAAGCCACCTGGCGCGTATAACTCTCTCTCTTGGTTTTCTTTTAGATCTGTATCTGTATCTGGATCTTTATTAGTTGGGTTTCCGTTGGCGTTCTGTTTCAACGGCAGCTCAACACCCGTTGAACACCCGTTGTTATTTTGTTGGTTATTCGCTCCTTTTTTAGCTTTTCTCGCCTGAGCGGATGCTTTTCCAGCTGCTGACTTTTGGCTGATTGAGTTTTTAACCGCCTCCAGATCACGCTCTATACGCTCCTGTACCCATTCGGTACCGTTATCGTTAAAAAACTCTTTCAACGAAGGTTCAACGGCATCCCAACGGTCGTTACTCAGCCGTGCAATTTTCGATAGTCGGTTTTTGGGGATTGGGCGACCTGTTTGCCAATAATTGAACATCAGTAGCAGGTATGCGCCATGCTCTTCTGTAGACAGATGCATGGTGTCCGCCAGGTAATCAGCAATGTAAAGTTGCATGTAAGGCAGAGCTGCCATGGTTACTCCCTTGTCCGGTTTCCCGGCGCGTAATGGTTATTGCTCAAAACTCGATTAAAACAATTGCGGCGCTACGGCGCTTAAACTCGCCAGTAGTGGTCCCGCCGCATCAGCTGGTAACATGTTGAACAAAGCGATTGCTGCTTCACGAATTTCCTTCTCCAGTTTCTGTAACGGAGCGCCGATTAATTTCGCCTGATGTGCCTCACTGCATTCTTTGATAGCGTTGGCCACCAGCTCCGCTTCTGTGCTCGCATTACTTAACCCGTGCTTCCTGGCAATCTGAACTGGCATAGCAGCAATGATTGAACCTGACAGCTGCATAACGTAAGCCGTATACTTTTCTGACCCTCCTTCGTTTTTCAGATATCGGAATAAATTCTGTTTATTAACAGCAATTCCGCGACCATCTGCTTTGGCCCACTCTTCAGCCACCAGCTGAGCGATCCGCTCCTGTGCCTGTCCTGGTAATGTCGATTCCCATTCACGAACAGCTGCCAATATGACGCGGTGCTGAATGCTGTCGCGGCGCTGGGGTTTAAAATGATTTTGCGTTTTCAACGGAACAGCTAAGCGTTGGCTATGATGTTGATATGTTACTGATTGCATGATTAAGCCTCCTTTTGAGGTAAACCATCAGTGGGATTTGGATAAAGGTCCGGTCGCAACTCGTGTGGTGTAATTTGCCAATTGAGAGCTTTGGATACGCGAACAACAAGCTCGCCGGGTACCTTTTTCTTGAACCATCCATTAACTGTTTGAGCTCGCCGATTTAGACGGCGCCCCAGTTCTGCCTGACTGCATATGGCTAACATTTTCTTTTGTGTTGTGAGCTTCATTGATTTATCTCGAGTAGTGAACGTGAAACGAGTAAATCAAATTATTTCGATATCGTCAAATTATATCGATAGGTTGAGCTACAGATAAAATCTGTATAATCGGATGTATGTTTTTGAGCGGGCTAGGAATATGAACTTCGGAAAGCGATTACAAAAAGCCATCCATGATCTTGGAATATCTCAATCGGAACTTGCACGCAGACTGGGAGTAAAAGCCCAGTCAGTAAATGGCTGGTGTAACTCTAATATACTTCCAAGAGCTGACATTCTAGATAGGCTACAGTCCGCTACAGGCTATCCACTCTATTGGTTTTTTCTTGAAGAAACTGAAGCTGACACTATTCCTGCCATAACATCAGAAAAAAAACGTCAACCTCAGTCGGCCCAGGAACAAAAGCTATTGGAGCAATTTGAGCTTTTGCCCACTGACGATGAGAGAGAAAAGATAGTTAAGTTGATCGAACTGCGACTGCAAGAGCTTGATGATGTAGCTACTGCTTACCTAAAAAAACGAAAGATAATCCCCAGTAACGAGTAGCCCCTCCACTCCTGTACCCTTCATAAAGCACGCGAAATCAATCCGATAAACTGATCGGTGAGTTGTTCACACGCATTGATATCGATTTAATTTGACATATATCGATTCAATCGATAATACTATTCCCAACACAAAGACAGTCATCGAGGCAGGACGCCCACGAAGTAGCTGCCGGCGGCATACGAATCACCGGATGAGATGACAAGTATTAACACGCAGCAGGTTCAACGTTCCGCCAGCCTGGCGACAAGGGCAACGCAAGAGGATAAATCCATGATCGATTTCGCACGTAAACCAGTGCGGTGTCAGGCCGTACATCTAAATCGCATTGAAGTAATCATTCGACTGATTTGCTACATGCTCGCCCAGAAGGGCGACCCGTCTGCCGACCAACAGACTGCAGTTCGTTCATAACGAGTTTGACCAATGGCTGTTGCCAGCCTCATGCCCGGTGCACAGGGCATTGTGATGGTAATACCACCATCGTAACCAAACAGGAGACGAAGACCTGTTCTGGTTAAATTGGAAAAGTGTTCTTTGCCCGTCCCGTGGCGGGCTTTTTTCCGGAGGTTTTTATGTCAGCTAACGATCTGGCATTGCGCTTCAGCAGCGCACCAGCTGAGGCATTAATCGGCGTTTTGCCTGTTCTGGAAGTTAAAGAAGCATTACGTGAAGAAGTTGAAAGTGATGTGATGGATGAAGTCTGGACAGAGCACAACTTTGAAATAGAAGCGATGGGCGAACAAGTTGATGAAACAGCCAGGCTCGCTCGTAAATTTGAATGTGCGGCTGAAGCTCTTGGAACGGCGATCAAACTTGCTCTGACTCTCCCACACAATGAGGCAATGCAGGTTCTGAGTGATGCCTTGAACGATAACCCTGGATACGGTCGCGAACCGGCAAAGGATGCGTGATGGAGTTTGGAATGAAACGTGTGGTGGCTTCAGTTCAGGCCGTTGCCATCCTCAACAGGATTTACAACGGCAGTCCGGTTTCCATCGCATCAATCAGCAAGGAATCAAAGCTGTCTGTGTCTTACCTCGAGCAGATTTTCTCGAAGCTGCGCAGCAGTGAAATTGTTACCAGTCAGCGTGGCGCCGGTGGCGGGTACCATCTTAGCAAAGCAAACCCCAGTGTGGCTGACGTTGTTCGCGCCGTTACTCACACGCCTGATTCATTTGAACCCGTGCTGAATGCTCTGGAGTGGGTCCCCGTCGCAAAGCTGGCGCAGGGAAAATCCCCTACCCCATAAAGCACAAAACCCGCGCAAGGCGGGTTAAGTACCCGGTCAGCCGACCAAAGCTTTCCGGAACGAGTTTTGACCAATAACCACTACCTTAGGCGGCGATCATCAGCTGCCGGGTATCTTACAATCCTATGGAGCCCGAACGCAATGTTAACGTATGCGTATCTTATTAAAGCCAAAGCGAAAGCAACTGAGGCAAAAAACCTGTTTTGCTGGTTCTCTGCGAAATCAGATTCCCGTGCAGAACGCGAAATCCTCAATATTCTCGAAGATAACGATATTGCCGTCGGTCGTGGCGCCGACTATCAATTACCTGTCCGCACCAACTGGTTTGTTGTTGACGATCTTCCTGAGGAAAGCACACTTGATGACACATGGTGCGATCGTTACGAACTGGCAGAAGACCAGCAAACGTGGCAACTGAAACAGAAGCCGGATAATGAAAATCTGGAGGCTTCCAGCCAGCAAAAACCTGAAACCTCCAGTGCCAATGTACCCACCAGCGATGCGCCAGCATTGCTCCGCCCCATATCTCGCCTGCGCCTGTCTCAGCGGCTGATTGCGCACCTGTTAAATGACGGTGAAGAGAAGGAAATCAGTGAAGCGCGGCACGTCCAGATCGGACAAATGGAACTGGACGAAAATGATCTCTATATACAAAACCTGTTACTGGCCGTTGCAAATGTGCCAGCGGCGAAAGAGCTTTCTGCTCATGTCGAGTGGAACCTGGCAAACGCAATAAAAGAAGTCTTCGACCGTGAGCAGGTCTATACCATTGCTTCATTTGAGGAATTTATTACCGAATGGATTGCGGAACCGAAAGCGCGGACTCAAACCGTGCAGGAGTGGGTTAACGATAAGAAAGCACGAATTGTGGGTGATGAGCCCACCGTTCCACCTGTAACGCCAGAACTCATTACCGTTGCGACTCTCCCGCTACGCCAGCGCCTTTTGGCTCAGTTTATTTCTGATGAATATGCTTACCATATTGATACTGAACAGAAGAAAACCATTCAGGAACTTGAGCTGGATGTGGATAACAGCTACGTGCAAAATCTGCTGCTTGCCGCCGAGAATGTAGAACCATTCAAGAAAGCGCCAGAGATCGATATCTGGAAAATTGTCAGCGCGCTAAAAACTATTTTCCCGGTTGATGGTAAACGAGTGGATCTGTCTACCGTAATTCAGTTCTTTAAGGCCTGGTTCAACACTGAACACATTGACCGTGGGCTGCTGGTTAAAGAGTGGTGTAAAGGCAATCGCGTGTCGCAGATTCAGCGCACTGACTCCGGAACCAACGCTGGCGGCGGCAATGGGACCGATCGCAACCCGGAACTTGTCCACACGCTGGACACTCTGGACATTGATATTGCGCTGGCCACACTTCCAATGGATTTCAACATCTACGATATTCCTGGTGGCGTTTTCCGTCGTGCAAAAGAGATCATTTCTAAAAACGAAAGCCCGTTCAAAGAGTGGTCCGCCGCCCTGCGCAAACGCGCTGGCATTCTGGATTATTCCCGCGCCGCTATTTTCGCGCTTATTCGTAGTGCAGAAGAAAACACTCACCATTTCCCGGAACTGCTGAGCCGTTACATCAACAAAAACCTGACTGAAACCGACCACCAGCACCCAACTGAAGAAACCCTGGCGGCAGCCGGTCACGTACCAGAAAAAAGCTGGGAAAACGAGATTAAAGAGAAGTCCACAGCTGAACAGAAGGCAATAACCGAGCAACCAGAAATCGCCAACATGGGCAACGGTGTTTTCTCCATTGATGGCCTGATGGGTAACCAGCCGGCGCCAGCGCTTTCTGTCGCAGACCAGGTACGCCAGCGCGCCGTCGAAGAAAAATTACATCAAGCCAATACCGAGGAAACCACCAGCGATGTGCAGATGGAAAAAACTGACAACAGCGAAATCAAAGCTAATCCTGAAGTGTCTCAGAGCGAAACAGCAGTTTTGCCAGTTAAAAGCGCTGATGCAACTGGTGACGCGTCAGCTTCCCTGAATAATGAACCCGTTCACCATATTGATACGGATACCCTGAACGCTTTTTATACTCACCTGATGGTTGATATGGAAACTATGGGCAACAGTCCTGATGCCCCAATAGTCTCTATTGGCGCTGTATTTTTTGATCCTTCAACTGGTAACACTGGTGCCGAGTTTTACCAGGTTGTCAGTCTGGAGTCATCGATGTCGTTTGGCATGAAACCGGATGCCTCTACAATTCAGTGGTGGCTGAAACAATCATCTGAAGCCCGCTCTGCCATTCTTGTTGATGAAGCCATGGGGCTGCTTGAGACTCTCGAACTTCTGGCTGACTTTATTGCTGAAAATGCTGCTAACGGTAGTCACACCATTCAGATGTGGGGTAATGGATGCTCGTTTGATAACGTCATTCTTCGCCGCGCATACGCGTTAACAGATACCCCCTTCGCTGTTCCGTTCTGGAATGACAGGGACGTAAGGACCATGGTCGAGCTGGGTAAATCTGTCGGTATCAATCCACGCTTCGACATCCCGTTTGAAGGCGAAATGCACAATGCGCTTTCTGACGCCCGGCATCAGGTCAAATACGTCTCTGCAATCTGGCAACGCCTGACTGCAAACTGATTTTCTAATTTCACAATTTACGGATCCTGCCTGGTATGTTTCTACAGGCAGGCCATCAGAGAGATGAGCTATGCACGAACTTACACTGTCTCCTCAGGAAATTGCAGAAATTACTGGCTATCAGCGCTACACCCACCAGCAGCGACAGCTGCGGTGTCACGGCATACCGTTCACCACTGATGGGCGGAACCGCCCAATTGTATTGCGCAGAAGTATTGATCCCGGAGTTTCTGAATTACCTAAGGTCGATGAATATGTTGCACTTGAGCCAAATTACGACGCAATCAATGGGCAGACCAAGAAAAGATCCTAAAGACAAGCACCTCCCGCCACGCGTAACTAAAAACCGTTATAGCTATGTGTGGAAGCCAAAAGGAACAAAACAAAGCGTAACTCTTGCACCTATTACCGGGACGAGTATGTCCCGGCTATGGGCGCGTTATGAGGAAGAAAAAGCCAAGCGCTCAGACGTAATGACATTTTCTAAATTATGGAAGTTATTCACCAGCAGCCCAGCTTTTGCTGAACTGGCTCCACGAACGCAGACTGATTACAGGTCGTATGAAAAAAACCTGGTTCTAGTGTTCGGGAATATGCGAGCAGATGACATAAAAATTGAGATGGTCAGGATCTATATGGATAAACGTGGCCAACGCAGTATTAACCAGGCAAACCAAGAACTCGGCGGGATGTCGCGTGTTTTCTCATGGGGATATGAACGAGGGTATGTGAAAGGAAATCCGTGCAAAGGAGTACGCAAGTTCTCTTTAAAAGCCCGTGACGTGTACGTGACAGACGAAGAATATCAGGCAATTTATGAAGAGGCGGCACCAGCTCTCCGGGTTGGCATGGAGATATCTTACTTATGTGCGGCTCGCGTTTCGGATGTTCTTTCTCTCAAATGGTCGCAAGTAAGCGAGGAAGGCATTTTTATCCAGCAGGGAAAGACCGGGACTAAACAAATAAAAGTCTGGACTGAACGGCTTCATAACGCCATCGAACTTGCAAAAACTCTGGGTGGGCGGGAAACGGTTATCTGTAGCAGCAAAAAAACTAAATACTCGAAAAGTGGGTTTAACGATCTGTGGGAAACCGCAAGGGAAGCAGCAGGAAAAAAACTAGATAGAAAACTGCCGTGTACTTTTCATGATCTCAAAGCCAAGGGGATATCTGATTACGAAGGCTCGAGTAAGGACAAACAACTATTCTCAGGTCACAAAACTGAAAGCCAGGTTGTGGTTTATGACAGAAAAGTGAAAATTTCTCCCACATTGGATCTTCCAGTCTTGGGCAAATCAGAAGATGATGATGGCGAGTTTTATACCAAGTGAATATACCAACACTATACCAAGTGTGACATGAGTCGTTGAAAGGAATTGAGCTAAGTGTTTGAATAGTGGCGGAGAGAGGGGGATTTGAACCCCCGGTAGAGTTGCCCCTACTCCGGTTTTCGAGACCGGTCCATTCAGCCGCTCTGGCATCTCTCCGTTCTGGCGGTTGCCATGATGCCAGGTAATTTGGCATTTTAACAGACCCAGTTCCGTCAATTTCGTTCAAGTGACGAGTTTGCGAGCAAAACGATGATTAAGTGGCCCTGGAAAGAACAAGAAACAATCCGTAATGATGAGTGGCCCTGGGATGATGCCCTGGCAATTCCTCTTCTGGTGAATCTCACTGAACAAGAACAAGCCAGACTGATCGCCCTGGCCGAACGCTTTTTACAACAAAAAAGGTTAGTTGCCCTTCAGGGATTTGAACTGGACCCACTGAAAAGTGCGCGTATAGCTTTGCTTTTCTGTTTGCCCATACTGGAATTGGGTATTGAGTGGCTTGATGGTTTTCACGAAGTGCTCATCTACCCTGCCCCATTTGTCGTGGATGACGAGTGGGAAGATGATATTGGGCTGGTGCATAATCAACGCGTAGTTCAGTCCGGACAGAGTTGGCAGCAAGGTCCGATCATCCTGAACTGGCTCGATATCCAGGATTCCTTCGATGCCTCCGGCTTTAATCTGATTATCCATGAAGTGGCGCATAAACTTGATATGCGTAATGGTGATCGCGCCAGCGGCGTCCCGGCAATCCCTTTGCGAGAAATTGCAAACTGGGAACACGATCTGCATGCGGCAATGAACAACATTCAGGACGAAATCGATCTGGTGGGTGAAACCGCATGCAGTATAGATGCATATGCTGCGACCGATCCTGCCGAATGTTTTGCCGTATTATCCGAGTATTTTTTCAGCGCTCCCGAATTGTTTGCACCGCGTTTTCCCGCATTATGGCAGAGGTTCTTCCAGTTCTATCGGCAAAACCCAATGCTACGGTTGCGCGATAGCCGGGAAGATGACGATTATCGCTCATCGAATGTGCATTAATACTACGTTTTGAGGATTAATTAACCAATTGATATGGCGTGCTAATTTTACTGTTGACACGATATAGTGAGGTCAGTAATATGCGCCTCGTTCACACGATTCCTCTGTAGTTCAGTCGGTAGAACGGCGGACTGTTAATCCGTATGTCACTGGTTCGAGTCCAGTCAGAGGAGCCAAATTTAGAAAAGCCCGCTTTTTAGCGGGCTTTTTGCTTTAGATCTGATAATCAATCATCACTTCATCTGGCTCCATAGCCTGTCGTTTGATCTCATCCACCGATAAGCCCGCATTACATAACTCAATGAATCGCCAGACGTAATTACGCTGTAATTGACCTCGTTTCAGGCCAAGCCAGACGGTATTCGCATCAAATAAATGCCGGGTATCCAGACGGATCAACGTGCCCTCTTCCTGCTCACCGCTGGATTGCTCCGCCACCAGTCCAATCCCCAGTCCCAATGCCACATAGGTTTTAATCACATCCGAGTCCTGAGCGCTAAGGATAATATCGGGCACCAGTCCTTTACGCGCAAATGCCTCATCAATGCGGGAACGTCCCGTAATTCCTTGTCGATATGTAATTAGTGGCCAGTGAGCAATAGACTCTAACGTCAATGGAGAAGCCTGAACTAACGGATGATCATGAGGAACAAGCAGGCTGTGATGCCAACGGAACCAGGGAAAGGCCACCAGCAGTGGATCGCTACTTAACCGTTCGCTGGCAATCCCGATATCTGCCCCGCCATTTCGCAATAGCACGTCAATTTCTTGCGGCGTCCCCTGTACTAACTCAAGACGGACTTCAGGAAAGAGTTCGCGAAATGCCTTAATCACCGCCGGCAGGCTGTAGCGAGCCTGTGTGTGCGTGGTAGCAATCGTCAGAACACCGGACGTGTCATTTGTAAACAAATCCGCCAGTCGGCGAACATTACTGGCTTCATTAAGAATACGTTCGGCGATAACCAGCAATGCTTTGCCCGGCTCAGTCATGCCCAGCAGGCGTTTACCGCGCCGGATAAATATTTCAATACCGAGTTCATCTTCAAGCTCGCGAATATGCCGGCTTACGCCCGACTGCGAGGTATAAAGAATGTTCGCGACTTCCGTCAGGTTGTAATCCTGACGGGCCGCCTCGCGGATAATTTTAAGTTGCTGGAAATTCACGCTTCGCTCCGGGTACATCAGACATTACTCTATTGTTAAAGTCTGACGCCCGGCATAACAAATAATAAAAACCTGCATCTTATTCCTGTCGGGAATAAGGTTTAACTGACCAGCTGCAATTCGCGGTTTTCCAGCGCCGGACGGCTGACCAGTGATAACAGAATTTCTTTTACCGCTTGTGCCTGCGGCGACAAACTCCCTCTGGCCGATACATTCAGCGATAATGGCAAGCTCATCGACGGCGTTGTAATCCGGGCCATCCAGCCATTTGCGGCATTACATAATGAACGAGCGGCCGACTCAGGCAAAACAGTCACCCCCATACCGCTTGCAATAGCTGCAGTTAATGTGGAGATGGACTCGATTTCCCCGATTACTTTGGCCGTTAAGCGACGTAGCGAAAAGGCTTCGTCCACACGTAAACGTACCGCACTATAATCTCGCGGAAGAAACAGATTCATTTGAGCTACTGCGATTAAATCAACACTTTGACCCGGACAGTCACGCGTGCCAACAAGGAAAAGATCTTCTTTTAGCAATGGTTGACTGGAAATCCCAGCCACCGGCGAACGCTCATAGAGCACAGCCATATCAAGTTGACCACTGAGCAGTTTGTCGTTGAGCACTGCGCCACTGTTTTCATGCAGGTAAACCAAAACATCCGGCAGCTCGGCACGTACAGTTTGTAATAACGGCATCGTTATTGAGGATGCGGCAGTTCCAGGTGCGAGCCCAATAGACACCTGCCCGCTCAACGTCTGCCCGACATTATTGACCGCGAGCTGCGCCTGTTCACACTGACGCAAGATAGTCCGGGCGTGAGTATAAAGAACCTTTCCGGCCTCAGTTGGCGTCACGCCGCGCTTGGTACGAATCAACAATTGCTGATCCAGTTCACCTTCCAGCGTAGCAACCTGCTGACTCAGCGCAGGTTGCGCAATGTGCAACACCTCCGCGGCCTGGGTCAGGCTACCAATATCGACGATTTTTACGAAGTATTTCAGTCGTCTGAAGTTCATTTTGCCTCCTGTCGGAATACCAGAACCCGTGCTGGCAGTCATATTTATCAGGTTGCAAGATGCTTGCCAGTTTCGCCTGGCTGCGGTTAATCGCGCTAACCACCCGAAAAATAAGGGCCGATGGTGAATAATAACTATTCTCGATGCTTTGCGCAGTTTTCTGCCTGCCCCAACACGGGTAGGCGCGCACCAGAATGGAGCAAAAACATAAAAAGATTGAAAGATCGTCGCTTTGTTGATTTTGTCAGCAAACAAACACACATTTGCATTTACCCCTTTGACAACCCCTACGACCCTCGCTAATATGCGCCTCGTTCACACGATTCCTCTGTAGTTCAGTCGGTAGAACGGCGGACTGTTAATCCGTATGTCACTGGTTCGAGTCCAGTCAGAGGAGCCAAATTTAAGAAGCCTGCTCAGGAAACTAAGCAGGCTTTTTGCTTTTTTACTGCCATTAAAAACCTCATTCCTTAAGCACCCTTCCCAACAGTTTTTCACCTGCCGGATGCCACATCACACCAATGATTAAAGTTGTGTAAATGTAAATCGTTTCAACTTTGCAATTATTGTAAGTGCTAGTGATTATCATTTATTGTACGACTGCCGAAAGGACGAGCGCTCGCTCGTTCACTGAACGTTCCAATTACTCTGGGATATAAACGATGAATGCTCTGCCTCGCACTGGACTGCGCCGTATCACGCTTGCATCAGCCCTGGTACTCTCCGTTAGCCTGCCGGCTTTCGCCCAGGATACGTTAACACTCTATACCACCCGCGAACCGGGTCTGATTCAGCCCCTGCTTGATAGCTGGACGCAATCCAGCGGTATAAAAGTAAGCACCGTTTATATCAAGGATGGCATGCTTGAGCGTGTAAAAGCAGAAGGTAAAAACTCCCCTGCAGATCTGCTGATGACCGTCGATGCCGGAAATCTCATCGATTTAGTTGAAGCTGGCGTGACACAACCTGTGCAGTCCGAAACGTTGAAGACTGCAATCCCGGCCAATCTGCGAGGTGAAGATAACCAGTGGTTTGCGCTTTCTATGCGAGCACGCGTACTTTACGCTGAGAAGTCTCTGCCAATTGATAACTGGCATTACGAACAACTCGCAAGCCCTGAATACAAAGGTAAAGTGTGTATCCGTTCCGGACAGCACCCGTATAACACGGCGCTGATTGCCGCCATGATTGCGCATCACGGTGAAGCCAAAACAGAAGAGTGGCTACGCGGTGTGAAAGCTAACCTGGCACGTAAAGCCACCGGCGGCGACCGTGACGTAGCTCGCGATATCCTCGGTGGTATTTGTGATATTGGCCTGGCTAACTCCTATTACGTCGGCCATATGAAAAATGCCAAACAAGGCAGCGATGCCCGTCAGTGGGGCGATGCGATTAAAGTCGTTAAGCCAACCTTTGAAAATGGTGGCACGCACGTCAATATCAGCGGTGCAGCCGTAGCCCGCTATGCACCTAATAAAGCAGATGCTATTAAACTGATGGAATACCTGGTTTCCGCACCCGCTCAGCAGCAATACGCGAAAGCAAACTTTGAGTATCCGGTACTAAAAGGCGTTACGCTCGATCCGGTTATTAGTGCCACTATCGGTGAAATCGACGTAGATAAAATTCCGTTAACCGAAATCGTGAAGTACCGTAAGCAAGCTAGCCTCCTGGTAGATAAAGTTGGATTCGATCAATAAATCGCTACAGTTTCCGACGTTACGCGGCCTGGTTTCCGGGCCGCAGTCATTATTAACACCATTGCATCTTAGCGCGTTATGCATTGCGCTAGGTGTCCTGACACCCATAGTTGCGCTTATCTGGCAGGCTACACAGGCTGATTTATCTCACTGGGATAATCTCATCGCGTTTGTATTGCCCTCAGCATTAAAAAACACAGTACTTCTGCTGGCGGGAGTCGCTGTGATGGTGGGCGTGATTGGCGTTGGTAGCGCGTGGGCCGTAACGGCGTGGGACTTCCCAGGTCGCAAAATTCTCAGTTGGGCACTGTTGTTGCCACTGGCGATGCCGACTTATATCGTCGCCTTCGCCTGGCTCGATTTACTGCATCCAATCGGCCCACTGCAAACATTCATCCGTTTTTTACTGGGCTTTGACAGCCCACGACAGTTCCGCCTGCCAGATCTACGTTCACTTTCTGGTGCCATTATTTTGCTCGGTTTAGTACTTTACCCTTACGTTTATCTGACGACCCGGGCCATGTTCATCAGCCAGCCCGCCCATTTACTGGAAGCAGCCCGTACGCTTGGGTGCAGCGCAACCGGGACTTTCTTTCGCGTAGCTCTGCCAATGGCGCGTCCGGCGCTGGCAGTCGGTGTCAGTCTGGCACTTCTGGAAACGCTTAACGATATTGGCGCGTCGGAGTTTCTCGGGGTACAAACATTAACGGTCACTGTGTACACCACATGGATCTCCCGTTCTGATTTATCCGCTGCTGCACAAATCGCCTGCATGATGCTGATGTTTATCTTCTTCATTCTGACGCTGGAGTTTTATGGTCGCAGAAAGCAAGGATTCAGCAGCCGCAGCCTGCGAGAAATTCAACCCACACGCGTGCACGGCTGGCGGGGATGGCTCCTCGGCTCAGTGATTGCGCTGCCAGTTATTTTGGGATTCCTTGCCCCGGTACTGTTTTTAATGTGGGAGAGCGTCAAACGTTTAGGTGAAAAGAACCCGCTTTCCGCCTCGTTGCTCTCCGCATTGCAAAATACACTATTGCTGGCGGCGGGAACCACGCTGGTAGTGGTTTGCGTCAGTTTACTGGTGGCCTGGAGCGCGCGTCATAGTGCCGCAGACAACGCCATGCCAGGCTTTCGTCGCGGCGTGATGCGTCTGGCCTCTTTGGGCTATGCGGTGCCCGGCACTATTCTGGCAATTGGTTTTCTGCCGCCGGCTATGGCGGTAGACCGCTGGCTGGCCGATATACTGGATATTCGTGGTTTGCCGCTCATGTCTGCCGGTATCCTGCTGATTATTTGCTGTGCGATGCGCTTTCAGGCGATCGCCATCGGAGCGCTGGATTCCGGACTGGGTCGTATCCCCCCGTCCCTTGAACAGGCTTCGCGTTTGCTGGGTGAAAATGGCGCAGGTACATTTGCACGAGTCCATTTACCGCTACTACGACCAGCAATAGTAAGCAGTGCATTGCTGGTCTTTGCCGATGCGATGAAAGAGCTGCCCACGACTCTACTTTTACGCCCTGTCAATTTCGAAACGCTGGCAACGCTACTGTATGCAGAAGCCGCTCGCGGAACCTATGAAGAAGGGGCAATTGCCGCGCTGATGATTGTTTTAGCAGGCACGTTACCGGTTATTTTACTGGTGCGTCACCAGATGACACGCCGTGGTTAAGAGAGTACCAATGTCAGAAATTGCATTACGACTCCAGGATGTGCATGTTGCATATGGCAACAGTCAGCAACCGGTGCTGAGCGGATTTTCTATGTCTGTGCGCAAAGGCGAAATCGCCTGTCTGCTGGGCGCTTCAGGCTGTGGGAAAACCACGGTACTTCGTGCTGTTGCCGGGTTTGAACGCCTGCAACGCGGAGATATTTATGTTTCTCAGAGGCACGTTGCCGGCCCTGGCGTACATCTGCCGCCGGAAAAACGGCATGTCGGCATGGTTTTTCAGGAATATGCATTATTCCCTCATTTGACGGCACAACAAAACGTGGCATTTGGCTTACGACGTATGCCGCATGAAGAACAGCAGGCCAGAGTGGCAGATCTGTTAAACATGGTGGAATTGCATAGCCATGCCAGCCGTTATCCCCATGAGCTTTCAGGTGGGCAGCAACAGCGTATTGCACTGGCTCGCGCACTGGCGCCACATCCTGAAATCCTGCTGCTGGATGAACCCTTTTCCAGTCTTGATAAGCGAACCCGTGAACGTCTGGGGGGTGAGGTTCGGGATATTTTGCGTGCAGCCGGACAAACAGCGCTGCTGGTTACGCACAGTGAACATGAAGCCCGGTTGATGGCAGACCATATCGGTTTCGTAAAAATGGGGCAGTATCACATTAAACAAGCGGCCAGTCTTACTTGATCACGAAAAACAGGCCGCCTGTTACTCATTAATATTTATGAATCAGGCCGATATTCACTGGCATCCCGGAGCGTCGTTCAAGTGTTGCATTCGCGCGATTAACATCCACATCACTGCCTGTGATAAAACTACGCAATGCAGACGTTACCGGTAGTGGGATCTTTTTATCTGACTCATATTCAGCGCGATTTCGGGACAATGGCTCATGAACCTCAACCCAGCGGCTACCGTCTGGCTCTGCGCTATATTTCACCGGTCTGTCGATAAGTTGAACGCGCGTTCCAACCGGAACGGTATCAAAAAGGTATTTGATATCGTCATTACGCAGACGGATACAGCCCTGGCTCACCCGCAGCCCAATACCAAAATTGGCATTTGTTCCATGAATGGCATATAGCCTGCCGATATAAATGGCATACAACCCCATCGGATTATCTGGCCCGGCCGGAACAAAAGCAGGTAAGCTCTCCCCACGAGCGGCATATTCTCGCCGGGTATTCGCCGTTGGCGTCCAGCCCGGTGCTTCCTGCTTCCGCTCTACTGCTGTCACCCAGTTACGTGGCGTTTCTCTCCCCGCCTGACCGATGCCGATCGGCAAAACCTCAACTGTATTTGTGCCCTGAGGGTAATAGTAAAGGCGCATTTCTGCGACATTGATGACAATTCCCTCACGTACGGTATCTGGCAAAATAATCTGCTGCGGTACAACCAGCGTTGAACCCGATTTAGGCAAATAGACATCCACGCCCGGGTTGGCCTCAAGCATATTGCTTAGCCCTTGCCCGTACTGCGCAGCAAATGCCTCCAGCGGCTGAGTATTTCCTTGCGGAACCGTAATTGTCAAAGGACTTCCCACCAGACGACTTCCCTCGGGTGGCAGCGGATAGCTTACAGCCTGTGTTCCCTGACTCGCGAACAGCATGATAAGCGAACATAGCAGTTTTACACGACGCATCATTGTCCTTTCCTTCGTCGCAACAGATATCCGTTAATTATAGCTTTTTTATCTGTTTTTCGGATTTACGACGTACACCATAAGAAAGAAACCCCGCCATTCAGCGGGGCACGGAGGACTACGCTTCCTTGCCGTCTGGTAGCACAATATTGCTGGCAGCTAAATGCCCCATATTGCTGTACATCGCACAGGCGGCTTCGACAATCGGCATCGCCAGCGCGGCACCACTTCCTTCACCTAAACGCATCCCCATGTTGAGATACGGCTCCAGTTCCAGATGTGCCAACGCGGTCCTGGCTCCCTTCTCGGCAGAGAAGTGTGAAGGGATCAAATATGGCTTAATCTCAGGCGCTATCCGGCAGGCGGCAAGTGCAGCTGAATAAGAGAGGAACCCATCCAGCAGCACCGGCAGACCGCAGGAGGCAGCACCTAACATCACGCCTGCCATACCGACAAGATCAAAGCCGCCGACTTTTGCCAGCACATCGATACCATCACTGGGGTCAGGTTGGTTGACGGCAATTGCCCGGCGGACAACCGCCACCTTATTACCAACGCGGGAAAGTGGAAGGTTAGCGCCAATACCAACCACATCCTCAGCATCGCTACCGGTCAACACGCTGACAATCGCTGCTGCGGGCGTAGTGTTTGCCATACCAAGCTCACCAACGCCAAACAGTGTCACGCCCTCATCCGCCAGTTCACGGATATAGCGGATGACTTCCAGCAGCAGTTCTTCAGCCTGAGAGCGGCTCATAGCCGGACCTTCAGCAATATTGCCGCAACCACGCGCCACACGCATATTGACTACGCCGGGGATAAGATCAGCGTCAATCCCCACATCAATCACATGAACCTTTGCACCCGCCTGAGCCGCCAGCACGCAGACCCCGGTTGTCCCGCGCGTCATATTTGCCGCCTGAATAGCCGTGACCACTTTGGGTGAAACAGCAACGCCCTCATCCCATACGCCGTGATCGGCACACATCACCAGCATCGCTTTTCCCCCGACATGCGGCACACCCTTAAGGCCCGGCATACCAGCCAGTTGCACGGCAAGAGATTCAAGTCGACCAAGACTACCCGGTGGTTTGAGTAATCCGTCAATATGCTTCTGCGCACTCAACATCGCAGCACTATCGGGTGAAGGGATCGCCTGGAGTAAAGAGGATAAAGTCTGCATAAGGGTTCTCAATGTGTAGGCTGACTCAAAGCAGAGCCAGCAAGAAGATCAGCTCGCCAAGTTCGATGGCCGCACCCAGCGTATCGCCGGTTTGTCCACCCAACGTGCGTTTCAGTAATTGCCCAAGAATGAAAATTGCCACCATCGTGACGACCAGAGCCGCCACGCCACGCATGCCAGGAAGCAGTACTGCGGCAAGGATTGCCGCAAACCCCAACGTTACGCAGGTTTGTCGTCCGGTTACTTTGCCAATAAAGACGTTTCCCAGCCCCTCTTCTCGGGCATAACGATGCCGGTACATCAGCAGAACAGCGGTTCCCCGCCCCGCCACACAGGCCGCCGCCAGTGCCGCGAGCATCGGTGTTCCGCGCAAAGCCAGTTCGCTCACCACCAGCACTTTAGCCAGCAGAACGAAAATCAGCGCCAGCCCACCGTGCGTCCCCAGGCGACTGTCACGCATGATTTCCAGCATGCGTTCGCGCCGACGAGCAGAAAAAATGCCGTCACAGGTGTCCGCCAGGCCATCAAGATGAAAACCACCGGTCAGCAGCGCCAGAGCCAGCACGCTAAACAGTGCGGCCAGTGGAATACCGCACCAGGGTTGCAACGCCATAAACACCAGACCAGAGAGTCCCCCTAGCACTACGCCGATAAGAGGAAACATGACGATTCCGCGCGAATACTGTTCGAAATCGAGTCCTTGCGACCACCGTGTCGGAACAGGCAAGCGACTGATAAAAGAGAGCATTGCCCAGAACAACTTACTCATTTAATTTTGACTCCAATTCCAGATACCACCAGCCAGACCTCATCTGCCGCCGCTGCCAGGCGCTGGTTAACTCGTCCGGCAATATCACGAAAATGCCGCGCCAGACGATTCTCCGGAACAATCCCCATCCCCACTTCGTTGGTAACCAGAACGATTTTTGCCGGACAACGCTGACAAGCTTCGATCAGCATATGCATCTCTGCCTCAATGGATGTCTCCATTGCCGCGTAATCCCAGCTGTCGGGATCGCTATCACCGCCCAGTGAAAAGAGCAGATTGGTCACCATCGTGGTGATGCACTCCAGTAAAATCGCCTCTTGTGGATCGTTCGTCGCCGTTATCAGCTCATCAAGATGTTGCCAACGCTCAGCGGTACGCCAGTGCGCGGGACGACCATCGCGATGATGCTGAATTCGTGCAGCCATCTCGTCATCAAAAATCTGTGAAGTCGCGATGTACAGCACGTTCGGAGAATCAGCAATTAGCGCCTCAGCATGCCGACTTTTGCCGCTGCGTGCTCCGCCGGTAACCAGAATCATCATACTGGCTCCCGATGTTGCTGCATGATGGTATAAATTTTCTCAATATCGATGTGTTGCCGCATCGCATCCGCCAGCAGATCAAACTGCTGCGATTTATATTGCGCGTAATGGAAGGTGGAATCCAGCGGCGCTAACCCTTTCCGTACACGCAGACCATTAACCAGCGCACGAGTGAATTCATCGCTGTCGAACAGACCATGAAGATAGGTGCCAAACGCCAGACCATCGGGGGTTACCGCGCCATCAGCCACATTACCGCCGTCTTTGTGCAACGTCATCACCGACTGGCATTGCGTGGTTAATTCCGTTTCACCCATATGAATTTCATAACCGCGAACGGATAAGCCCGCCGCGTCCGCCAGCCAGTCAGGCAAAGAGGAGGACATCTGCCCCTCAACCAGGGTCGTTGTTTTGTTCTGGGCAAAATGGGTTACGGTATTGAGCAACCCCAGCCCCGGCAGCGTACCGAGTCCTGACTCCACCTCATCAATGATGGTATCGCCGAGCATCTGGTAACCACCGCAAATGCCCACCACCGGAACGTGCTGGCGATGTAGTTGCAACACGCCGTGCGCCATACCACTTTCACGCAGCCAGACCAGATCGCCCAACGTATTTTTACTGCCGGGCAGGATCACCAGGTCAACACCCGCCAGTTCCTCCGGGTGACGCACATAGCGAACGCGAACGTCCGGTTGTGCCGCCAGTGCGTTGAAATCAGTAAAGTTGGAAATATGTGGTAGTTGAACGACAGCAATCTCTATATCTCGTTTATCGGTGCGCAAATATTTGCCTTTTTGCAACGCGACACCATCCTCATCTTCCAGATCAACATCCAGCCACGGCATCACGCCGAGCACTGGAACGCCGGTCAGCGCTTCAATTTGTTCAATACCGGAATAGAGCAACGCCACATCACCACGAAATTTATTGATGATTACGCCTTTTACTCTGGCGCGTTCGTGGTCGTGCAGCAGCGCCAACGTACCGTAAATTGAGGCAAACACCCCACCACGATCGATATCGGCAACCAGAACAACCGGACACTGCGCCATTTCCGCCATGCCCATATTGACGATATCGCGATCGCGTAGGTTAATCTCAGCCGGGCTTCCCGCCCCTTCCAGCACCAGCACATCAAACTCCTGAGCCAGGCTGTTATAAACCGAAATAATCTGTTCCCGCAGGCGCGGTTTGTATTCGTGGTAACTCACCGCATCCATATCGGTGGCGACTTTGCCCATTAACACGACCTGGGCTTTACGGTCACTGGTCGGTTTAAGCAGCACCGGATTCATACGCACATCCGGTGTGATCCCTGCGGCTTCTGCCTGAAAAATTTGCGCGCGCCCCATCTCTTTACCCTCTGGGGTTATTCCAGAGTTAAGCGCCATGTTCTGCGATTTAAACGGTGCAGTCCGCAATCCATCCTGGTGAAAAATACGACACAGTCCGGCAACCAGTACGCTTTTGCCCACATCAGATGCCGTTCCCTGCAACATTATTGCCTGCGTCATGACGCCTCCTTCAGTGCGTTCTCTCGCATACAGCTAAAAAATTCAGCCTCTGTTTTACACAGCGGGAAGCCTAACTGTGTATGCAGCTTCACCAGCCAGGGCTGAGTTAATCCTGCTTGTTCAATAAGATCCGTGCGGGCAAATACCTCACCCGGCGTGCCGTGCGTCAGCACTTCTCCTCGGCGTAAAACGTAAACTGCATCGCTAACTTCATAAATAAGATCGATATCATGACTGGAAATGACCACATGATTTCCTTGCGCCACAATGCGTTTAATAATCTCAATCATCTGCGCACGACCCGATGGATCAAGGCCCGCAGTGGGTTCATCCAGTAACAGATACTGCGCCTGCAACACCAGCGCCCCTGCAATCGCAACACGTTTCTTTTGCCCGTGGCTTAAGCATTGAATGGGCTGATGGCGGAAATGTTGCGCATCTACCAGCGTCAATGCATCGTCAACCCGTCGGGCAATTTCAGCCTCATCCACACCCAGATTGCGCAAACTGAATGCGATGTCACTGTCAATGTCGGTATAAAAGATTTGCTGATCGGGATCCTGAAATACGGTTGCCACCTGCTGGCGCAGCGCCAGCAGACCACGCTTGCTGTAATCCAGCGGTTTTCCTTGCCACATCACCGCCCCCTGCTGCGGGCGTAGTAAACCACTCAGATTCATAAACAGCGTAGATTTCCCGCAGCCGTTCGCTCCCACCAGTCCGGTGACAGCATGCGGAGAAAAGTCCAGCGTTAGCCCTTTAAGGATGGGGTCATCCTGATAGCGAAACCAAAGCGCTGAGGTGGCAAGCATACTTTTCCTTACAGGTGAAAATCACCCTGATACAGTTTGATATCCAGTGTGGTGGTCATTTGTTGATAGCGGATCAACACGCGCGTAAACAACAATCCCACCAGCATCGCCAGCGAACGATAGCTCAACGGCAAACTACGATAACCAAAACGCAGCGTTTGTGCGCGATGAATGGCGAGCGCTTCGTCTAACAGAATAAAAATAAAGCGCCAGGTCAGCAGGATCTGTTCAGTGAGCAGTCGTGGAACATGCGCACGTTTGAGCAGAATGATTAACTGCGGAAATGGCAAGTTAAGCACCAGCCAGAATGTTGCCGCCAGTGCCGCCAGACTACGCCAGAACGTCTCATTGGCGGTATGTAAGCCCGAGGAGGTGATCCCCAGCCAGTAGCTCCCCACCGGAAGGCTGGCCAGTAAGGTCTGCGGATCGCGACTGACGCTAAATAAAATCGTCACAACACCAACTACCAGAAACCCAAAGGGCAATGCCATCCAGCGGCACCAGCGCCAGAAAGAAATGCGCAGCAACCAGCAACTCAGAGCGGCAATAAGTAACAGCTCAATACCCTGCCCCATCGGGGGCAGAGTAAAGGCCAGGATCATCATCAGCAGCCAGAGCAGGAATTTCCGCTGTGGTGAGACATGAAACCAGCGGCTCTGGTAGCTAAGCCTGTCAAGCCCGGTCATCACGACGTTGTCTGCCCTTGGTGTAACCCAGAATGTAGAAAATGACCGCTGCACCAAGAGATCCCTGAAGAGTAAACAGCAGGCTTTCAATCTCTCCGCTGGCGGGTTCATACAACGGCTGGAACCATGGCTCATAATGAGGGGCGATAGCCTGAATCTGGCTTTCTGCTTCGCCATCCGAGCCACCGTATTCTCCGCCGTGGTTAATAAAGAACGGCAGGATCACCAGCGCCACCACCATCCCTAACAGAATCAGCGTCTTTTTCATCGTTAATGTCCTTGTGCCGTAATCAACTGACGTTTGGTTAACTGGTCGTAGATCATCACGGTCAGCAAGCCTTCCGCGATAGCAATTGGGATCTGCGTCAGACAGAAAATCCCCATAAATTTGATAATTGACCCCATCGCGCCTGCCCCCGGATCCGGGAAGGCGACACCCAACTGGACCGAGGTAACAAAATAGGTCACAAGATCCGCCAGCATAGCGCACAGGAAGACGCAGACATCACGACGGAACCCCGCGCGACAGGCCATCTTCCACACCATGTAACCCACTACCGGGCCAATAACCGCCATCGACATGCCGTTCGCGCCCAGCGTTGTCAAACCGCCATGAGCCAGCAGCAACGCCTGGAATAACAAGACGATCGCACCAAGAATCGCCACGACGCCCGGCCCAAACAGAATAACGGCCAGACCGACCCCAGTCGGATGCGAGCAACTGCCTGTCACAGAAGGAATTTTTAGCGCCGACAGAACGAAAATAAACGCCCCACACAGTGCCAACAGAACTTTCTGGTGGTTATCTTCCTGCACGATTTGACGCAGGCGTACCAGTCCATACCACAGACAAGGTAAAAACAGCAGCCACCAGGCCAGCGCCCACATCGGCGGTAAAAAACCTTCCATAATGTGCATCGCGAACGCTTTTTCAGGGACAATCATCAGTAATAGCGCCGCGGCCAACCCGCTGAAAGACAGCTGTTTTAGCTGTTGTTCAAGCTTCATTGTGCATACTCCCACTGTTTGTTGACCAGAATGGTCGAGAAATAAGGCAGCGGCTGATCGTCACTCACTTCATTGAGATGACGCCAGCACTGCTCACCCGGCAGCGTGGCTTCTGACATCATTAACGCGCAGTCCAGCAGACCCTCTTGTTGTAGCAATGCCTTGATGCGCGCAAAACGACCATACACTTTCATCAGTACCAGACTGTCATGTTGCTTTAACGCCTGCTGGATTTCTGTTTCCGGTGCGGTACAGGAGACAACTGCCAGCGACTGCTGCTCCATAGCAAGCGGCGTTTTTGAGCGGGCGGCAATAGCGGCAAAAGAAGTCACACCAGGGACGATCTCTAACCAGTCAGGGCAGCCAATCCGCTGGAGTAAAAAGACCCAGGTACTAAACAGCATGGCGTCGCCGAGGGTGATAAAACCTACCTGCTTACCGGCATTCACTTCCTGTACCAACGCGGCAGCGACCTCGTCCCAGACGGCTTCTTTTTCCGCGCTGTCAGCACTCATAGGAAAATGGCAGCAGCGCACTTCAGTCTGTTCACCAATGTATTCACGCACGATCGACAGCGCCAGGCTATCCCCACCTTTACGCCCGGCTGGCGCATAGAGAATATCCAGTGCGCCAAGAGTGCGCGCTGCACGCACGGTGATCAGATCGGAAGCACCTGGTCCGGTGCTGAGTGCATACAATTTACCGCTCATGCTGCTTCCTCCAGCGCCACGTTCAGCGCCTGCTGTAAATGTGCCACGAACATGGCACGTACCGCCGGGTTCTCACCCAAACCACTTAACCACGGCGTGGCCGGAATTCCCGCAGCGTTGAATAACGTCTTCCACGAGTCATCTTCATCGGAAGCCATATCATTGATGGCGTGGTCGCCAGCAACTAACATCAGCGGCATCAGATGCACCGCCGTTACACCTTCCTGACGCAAACTTTCAATAATCACTTCCACTTCCGGATAGCTCTCCACTGCCCCTACACGGGCCGGAAAACGCTGCGCCGTCATCATGTGATCGAGACAGGCGTAGGCGGCAAACGCATGGTGACTAGCTCCGTGTCCCATAAACACCACTTTTTCACTCTCTTTAAGCGGCGGCATCTGTTGTTGCAGCGCCAGCATCAACTGCGCGTAATCATCGTGGCTACTCAGTAGCGGTACACCCAGCGTCAGGCGCGAAAACAGCGGGCGCATGCTCTGAACTTCACGGACAATTTTTTCGTATTCGTCACCGTTGATGATGTGCAGCGACTGAATAGCCACATCCTGATAGCCCTGCTCCGCCAGCTTTTGCAGTGCCTGCAGCGGCGTGTCGATATCGATGCCATCACGCTGTTTGAGCTTGCGGATGATCATCCCGGAGGTAAACGCCCGAAACAGATCGCGGTCAGGGCAACTGGCTGCAAGATCACGCTCACAGGCCACAATATTTTTCTCGCAGGTGTCGTGGTAGCTGGTGCCAAAGCTGACCACCAGAAGCGCTTTCTTCATCTCTTACTCCTTAAGCCGTGGCCAGCCAGCGCGCTAAACGCGCCCCAAATGCGGCCTGACTTTCCAGTAACTCTTCTCCCGTCACCAAAGGTGCCGGACGTGTAATCACGATGCAGGGGATACCGGCATCCAGACAAGGTTGTACTTTTTCCTGATAACCGCCTTCCGCACCCGATGCTTTAGTGATAACCACATCAGCCAGACACTGGCGGTAGAACGCAGCATTAAACTCGGCGCTAAAAGGACCGCACAGTGCGAAAATTTCACCCACGCCAAAGCCCAAATCCGCACATTGCTGGATAACCTCAGGTACCGGCAGTACGCGAGCCAGCAGCGTTTTATCCGGCAATCCCGTACGCCAGATAGCCAGATCTTTACTACCGGTCGTCAGCAGTACGCGCTCACCGAAGCGTCGCGCTACATCGCAGGCTTGTTGAATACTCTGCACGGTGTACAAATGCGGGTGCGTTAAATCACTCAGTTGCTCAGGGCGCTGATAGCGGCTTAGCAGTACGCCTGCCGCTTCACATGCGCTCATGATGTTACGGCTCACCACTTCGGCATAAGGATGTGAAGCATCGATCACCCAGCGCGTACCATTTTCTTGCAGCCAGGCAATCATCTGCTCCCGCTCCAGGCGTCCACAGCGCACCTGACCTTTGATGTCGCCCGCCAGCTGTTTCCCTGTCGGTGTTGCAACCGACAGGGTATAGGCCACGTTTGCTGCATCCAATTGCTGGCACAGCATACGTGCATCGCTGGTGCCACCCATGACCAGTACATCTCCGTAATTCACAGCACATAACCCCGTGGCGTGATCATCAGGCCATCCTGAACATAGGTCGTTTTATTACCAACAATCACCAGACTGGTCATATCAACCGGTTCAAAGTCCATTTCACCCAGCGTGGTCAGCCATTTCTCCTGTTTTTTACGCCCCGCCGACTTCACGATCCCCACCGGCGTTTGCGCGCTTTTACTGGTCGAAAGCAGTTCAAAAGCACGCGCCAGGTGCCCTTCACGGCCGCGGCTGCGCGGGTTGTAGAAACAGATAACGAAGTCAGCTTCACCTGCGGCAACAATGCGTTTTTCAATCACCGGCCATGGTGTTAACAGATCGCTGAGACTGATATGGCAAAAGTCGTGCATCAACGGTGCGCCCAGCAAAGACGCCGCAGCAATACTGGCCGTCATCCCTGGAACCAGCTTGACCTCAACATCCAGCTTCTGCTTGCTGACCAGTTCGAGTACCAACCCGGCCATGCCATAAATCCCGGCGTCGCCACTGCTGATCAACGCCACGTTGTGCCCAGCCTGCGCCAGTTCAATTGCCGCCTGGCAGCGTTCAATCTCTTTGCACATACCGGTTTTGATCACCTGCTTATCACCAGTGAAGGCTTTTACCAGATGGGTGTATGTTTTATAGCCAACAATAATTTCTGCCGCCTGCAGTGCTTCAACGGCTTCCATGGTCATCATTGCCTGCGAGCCAGGGCCAATTCCAATTACGGTTAACATCAGTGTGAAACTCCCAAAGTAATAGTGACGCCCTGTTCACGCAGGGTCTCGCCTAACAGTTGTCCATGACTCAGTAGCCAGGCTGCAGGACCGGAAACACTTCCCGTGCCGACCGTTTTGCGAACAAACGACGAAGCAGGAAAACGGTGTTCATGCTCACGCAGCGCGTCAGCAGTAAAGGTTTCGAAAGGTACGCGACAGCAGGAGGCCAGTTGGATAAGTCCCTGTTCATCTTTTTTCAGCGTGATGCTGCCAATCGCTTTTAACGCCAGCGGATCGAGCCGCTGGGCTTCAAGTTGACGGGCAAGCAACTCGGCTAACAACGGAAATGGCGTATCACGGCGACAACCAATTCCAGCCACCACCCGCTGTGGCACCAGCTTCCAGTGCGGGATGGGCATTTCTGGTAAATCGGTGCGCAGAGTGATGCAAATTAACGCATCCAGTTCCGGTAATTGCGTGAGATCGGTTACGGTGATAAAACCACGGCGATCACAATGGCTGACGTCCTGTGCCAGTTCATCATCCCACCACAGCCCCACCCGTTTGTTGCTAACCAGCATCTGGTTGACAATTTTTACCACTGAGCGGAAATCGGTCATTCGCGCATTCAACTGGAACGCAAGCGTGTCCAGAGCCGCCATATCATTCACATCCGTCGCGGTCGTAATCACCGGATCAGCCCCCAGCATTCCCGCCAGATAACGCGCAAGGGCATTAGCGCCCCCCGCATGACCTGAGAGCAGGCTGATAACATGCTGGGCACGCTCATCAATCACCACAACCGCCGGATCGCAGAACTTGTCGTTTACCAGCGGGGCCAGTACGCGTACCGCAATACCGGTCGCACCAATAAAAATCAGCGCTGAGTAGTTCGCAAAAGCGTCGCGCGCAGCATTGGCAAAACCGTTTTCGAACGGAAGAAATCCCTCCTCCAGCAACTTTTCACTGGTGAAACAGGTTACCGGCAGCATCGCCGCCAGACGCTTCGCAAGCGTCACGCCGCCCGGTGTCAGGCAAAACAGTGCAATAGATTCAGGCTTTACGGTATTCATGGCTAAAGTCCGCCGCATAGAGTTTGGAGTAGTGGTACTCCGAGCCCAGGAAATTACCGACCAGAATGAGCGCCGTTTTGCGGATCCCTGCATCGCGTACTTTGTCGCCGATATCAGCCAGGGTGCCGCGCACGGTCTGGCTTTCTGGCCAGGTCGCTTTGTAGATGACTGCCACTGGTGTGGTCGCCGGGTAACCGCCTTCAACCAGACGTTCAGCAACCCGGTGAATACGCTGGACAGAAAGATAAATCGCCATGGACGTCTGGTGGCTGGCAAACGACTCCAGCTGTTCACGTTCTGGTACCGGCGTGCGGCCCTCCAGGCGGGTAATAATCAGACTCTGTGAAACTTCAGGTACGGTGTACTCGACACCAAGTTCGGCCGCTGCACCGAGGAATGCGCTGACACCCGGTACAACCTGCCAGTCAATCCCACGTTTGGTCAGCTCTTCGCCCTGCTCACGCACAGAGCCATACAACGAGACATCACCAGTTTGCAGGCGTACTACGGTTTTTCCTGCCTTCACTCCGGCTTCCATCAGGTCGAGGATCTGCTCCAGATGCAGTTCCGCGCTATCATGGCACTCAGCGCCTGCCGGGCAATAATCCAGCAGTTCAGTGTTAATCAGCGACCCGGCGTAGATAACCACCTGCGCCTGCTGCAGCAAGCGGTAACCTTTAAGGGTGATCAGCTCACGATCGCCAGGACCAGCGCCAACAAACCACACACTACGGGGATCAAAAATCTCAGACATGGTTTCCTTCCTTCTGACAGGCGATAACAAAAACGGGATTATTCGGTTTGAAATAGTGACCACTACCGAGCACAGTCAGAGATGAAACCTGCATTTGCAGGCAATCCACCCTCTGTACGCCTAGATGGTCCAGATGAGCCAGGGCGGTATTCAGGTTTTCCTGAAGGATGAACGTCATCACCAACCGTCCTGCCGGATGCAGTTGACGCATCGACCAGTCAATCAGATCGGTCAGATGGCCACCGCTGCCGCCCATAAAGATGGCATCGGCTTTTTCGGTGATGGTCATCGGCGCGATACCGGGAAAAATGTCGATATTCCCGCAGGCAAAATGCTGGCGATTTTCGTCCAGAAGCCTTAACGCATCAGGGTTACGCTCGATAGCCGTGACGCGCAGCGACGGATATTGCAACGCCGCTTCGATTGATACACTGCCGGTTCCTGCACCAATATCAATCAGGTGACTGGCACGGTGTAATTCAAGTTTTGAGAGGGCAAGTGCGCGTACCGCTTCTTTGGTCATCGGCACTTTCCCTCCACGCAGAAAAAGCTCATCTTTCATCGAGGATCACCACTGCATTCATGTCATAGTCGGCATTAATTTCACTGAGAGGCAGGCAGTGGATACGCTCATTTTCCATCGCCAGGTTTTCGCCAATCACCATCCAGCGATGTCCCTTACCCCGTGCAATCAGTTGATGGGCGATTTCACGCGGGCCACACAAGGCATCCGTGACCATTGCCACTTTGTTATGTCGAGCCAGCTCATCGAAACAAACGTTGCGACCGTGGCTACTGGTGAGCCACATGTCGTTCATATCAATGCCGGACTGCGCACAAAGGTACTGCACCGCACTAATACCGGGAATAATGCGCACATTTTCGATGCCAAAGTGCGCCACCATCCGGGTACCGATGCCGTAAAACAGAGGATCACCAGACGCCAGTACCACCACGTGTCGGTCCTGATGAGCGCTAATCCAGCCCAATAACTCCGGGATGTTGGCCCCGAGGACAAACTGTTCACCGGTAAAATTCGGGAACTGCTGCAGATGCCGCTTGCCACCGACAAGAACATCCGCTATTGCGACCGCATCGCGCGCCGCCGGCGTCATCAGATGCAACCCCGCGGGCCCCATCCCTACAACAGTTAACATTGCATCTCCTCCGCAATCTCGGCGACAGGACGGTTGCTACCAAGGATCTGGTTATCAAAAGAGAACATAATGGCGTCGCAGGTCGGGGGATTTTTCGTAAAGCGCAAAGTTTGCAGAACGCGCATGCAGATACGCTTAGCCAGATGGTTATAGATATGCTGAAAGCCGTATGCGTCGATGTGCTCCATCGCGGCTTCAGTAGTATCGCAGTCACTGACCAGCGTCAGTAACTCCAGCGGGGCACCAAGCAATGCCAGATGGGCAACAAGTGTCTCCATACGGGCATCGGCAATATGGCTATGGGTATGGAAAATTCCTGCTGCTATTTTAATGAGCTTACCAGGATGGCCAACCAGGACGATTTGTCGGAACCCAAGGCGTACCGCCTCTTCAATCATGTAACCCACGAAGTTACTCATGGTGACGACAACCTGCGTATCTATCCCCATCTGTTCGCGGACGAAACGTTCACCGTGGTTGCCCGGCACCAGCACGACGCGATCCAGCCCGGCGGCACGTTTGATTTCGAGTTCCAGCGACAGTGAACGCTTCCAGCTTTCTTCCGACATCGGTGTAACGATACCGGTGGTACCAATGATGGAAATACCGCCCAGAATACCAAGACGCGAGTTGTAGGTTTTTTGCGCCCGTTCTTCACCTTCTGGAGCGAAGATTTTAATTTGCGCTCCGCGATTTGGTCCGATAGCCTCACGTACGGCAGATTCAATCGTCTGGCGAGGCGTTCGGTTAATCGCCGAACTCCCCACCGGCAGGCCAATACCTTTGCGGGTCACCGTACCGACGCCTTCACCACCCTGTAAGCGGATTTCTCCGCTATCGTCTAACGTTACACGGGCGAAAATCAGCATGCCATGCGTGGCGTCCACGTCATCGCCACCATCTTTGCGGATGGCGGCAATAGCCTGCTGTCCTTCAATGTGCGGCGACTCAACATTCAGACATAGCGTCACACCGGAAGGCGTCACAATTGAAACCTGATGGATCAAATGCTGACGCAATACCATCAGCGCAGCTACTTTCGCTGCCGCCGTCGCACAAGATCCTGTGGTGTATCCTTTGCGCAGTGCTTTTCCGTTATGCCATACCGGAGCATCGAAGGGTTGGTCGCTCATCGCTCCCCCTGCATGTGGTAGAGCATAGCGTTGACGATAGCGGCGGCGACATTGCTCCCCCCTTTGCGGCCTAAGGCGGCAATAGCTGGCAAGTTACTTTGCGTCAGTGCATCTTTCGACTCTTCCGCGCCGACAAAACCTACCGGTACGCCGACCACGCCACTGACGGCAACATCGTGCTCAAGCAGGCGGAACAGCGCCGTCGGTGCGTTACCGAAGACAAACAGCTTTTCGCCTTCTTCCTTCACTGCAATATCTACGGCCGCCATTGAACGGGTGATCCCCTGTTCTTTTGCCGCACGCACCACGCGCGGGTCGCTGATATAGCAGCGGCACTCACCGCCAAATTTTGCCAGCAGTGTTTTATTGATCCCGGAAAGCGCCATCGTGGTATCAGTGTAAATCACGCTCGGACGACGTAGCGCGGCGCAAAACTGCTCCAGCACATCACTGGAAAACCAGAGAATGTCCAGCCAGTCAAAGTCTGCCGTGGTGTGGATAACCCGCTTAATGATGGCCTCATGTAACGGACTGGCAAACTGATAGTCCGGACGGGTTTCACTGATGATCTCACCAATAATGTCGAAACTTTTGGCCTCAATCGCCTGGGGTTGCTGGATATATTGCATAGTATTGTCCTCAGGCTACACCGACCAGCAGCCACCGCAGCGCGATAAATAGCGCCAGTGCCAGCGTCGATGCTACCCACATCAATCGAATCGTTTGGGAAATGTCGTCTACCGAAATATCTCGTTGTGCATCACCAATCCACGGTTTCTCAACACGCTCGCCAAAGTAGTCATTAGGACCACCCAGACGAATACCTAATGCTCCGGCAACAGTTGCTTCCGACCATGCACAGTTTGGGCTGCTGTGGTTGTAGCGATCGCGCCAGCCAATATGCAATGCGCGTGAGCCGTCTTTACGGCATAAGAATGCCGCCACACCCAGCAGCAGCCAGCTTAGTCTTGCAGGAATAAAGTTTGCGACATCGTCCAGACGCGCGCTGACCATACCGATTGCACGGTATTTTTCATGCTTGTAACCGACCATAGAGTCCAGGGTATTCACCGCCTTGTAGGCCATCGCCAGCGGGGCGCCACCAAGAAAAAGGAAGAACAGCGGTGCGATGATGCCGTCAACAGTGTTTTCAGCAACGGTTTCCACCACTGCGCGATTGATCTGTTGCGGTTGTAATTGCGAGGTGTCACGGCCCACAATCCATGAGAGTTTTTCACGGCTTTCAGCAAGATTATTGGCACGCAGTGGACGCTCAACATCCCGTGCGGCGTCAGCGAGGCAACGCCCCGCCAGCACGGTAAAGATCATCCAAATTTCAATACCCCAGCCAAGCCAGGGGTGAATTGACTGAGCCAGTGTCAGTACGCCCCAGCACACGCCCCAGGTCAGCCCAACAACGACTATCCACATTACTGCGCCACCAATACGCAGCATCATGTCGCTATGACAGTAACGTCGAATCATTCGCTGAACGGCTGAAATAAGATTACCAATCCAGCGTACCGGGTGCGGCCAGTTCGGCGGGTCACCAATGAAAAAATCAAGAAGCCAGGCAATACACCATGCGAGCAGTGTCATAGCACACTCCTTGCCGCCGCCAGCCAGTGATTAAGCATTTCAGGACGCTGAGCAAAATGAACGTGCAGATAGCTGGCGAAAGTATTGCCCATTTGCCAGCCACCAGACCATGATTGCAATGTTTTACCATCACGAACCTTACGGCAGGCCATCACAGCTGGAATTTCAGGGGTAAAGTCGGAATAATGGAATTCATGTCCGCGCAGCACTTCGCCTGGTGCCGCCAGCAATGTTTGCTCAACAGCCCGCGCTTCACAGTAGCCAAAGCGGGTCAGACGCTTACCCATTTTGCTGTGACCTGGAATAATATCCGCCATCGGCCAGATATCGCCGTTGCTATCCTCCAGCGAGCTTCCAAGATACATAAGACCGCCGCACTCTGCGTAAATCGCCACGCCGCGTTGATGAGCTGAACGCAGTTGCGACAGCATGCTGGTATTGCCTGAAAGTGTTGCAGCGTGCAATTCAGGATATCCGCCGCCCAACCAAATCATCTGGCAATCAGGTAGATGGCTGTCGTGTAACGGACTAAAACGCACGATGTTGATACCCGCACGTTCCAGTAGCGTAATGTTGTCCGGGTAGTAGAAGTTGAATGCTTCATCATCTGCGATGGCAAGCGTTAACCCGGCGCCTGCATCAGCGGCAGGAAGTGCGGGCCACTCGCCAACAGGTTGGGTATCTATTTGGCTTAGCGTCAGGAGGGCGTCGATATCCAGCGTTTGCTCAAGCGTTGCGGCAAATTCCTGCCATGGCTGCTGATTAACAACCGACTCACGCGCGGTGACTAATCCAAGATGACGTTCCGGGAGAGCCACGCCTTCCACTCGGGGAACATAGCCTAAAACAGGCACTGAACAGTAGCGCTCAATCGCCACTTTAAGTAACTGGTAATGGGTTTCGCTGTTAACCCGATTAACGATTACACCGGCAATATTTAAGGAGGGGTCAAAATGCTGAAAACCCATCACCGTCGCGGCAATAGAGGTTGAAACGGCTTTACCATCAACCAACAAGATGACCGGACAACCCAACTGTTTTGCCATTGCGGCGGTACTACAGTAGTCAGGATCTGTTCCATAGCCGTCATACAATCCCATAACGCCTTCGATAACCGCGATATCCGCATGCTGCATCTGATCGCAAAATAAGGCGTTGAGTGTAGGAATGGGGAGCATAAAGCTATCAAGATTACGGGAAGCCGTACCGCATACAGCGGTATGCCAGGCGGTATCAAGGTAGTCAGGACCAACTTTGCAAGGCTGAACACGCAAACCACGTTTTTTCATCAGGCTTAGCAAACCCAGCGTCACCGTAGTTTTACCACAGCCGCTTCCGGTACCTGCAAGAACAAACGCGTGAAAATTGGCCGCCATACCCTGATCCTGTTCAGGGTGGTAGGGGTGTATAGATACCCAGTCTCTCGACTGTATGCATCTGCGCAACCCACTTCCCACCGAAGTTGTTGGTAGTCACTGACAGGCAGGTCTTCTGGCTTAGCGTCAATCTCACCCGTCCTTCCCAATCTTGCGATCAGTGGTCTATACGGGGTCGTCAGCATCACAGCAGCGGGGGCTGCGGGGGATTCTCACCCCCTTCCCTACCACAAACGTGGCAAACCTGTCAGCTCAGGAGCCTGTTCTAATTAAGCTCCGGACCATGAGATGAATTATCACACCTCATGACAAAATTTCATTTTAAATATTTTCTTGCGTTTACTTAGCCAATGTTATCTCTTCATTAAGCTTATTCTTATGCTTACATTCCAAATGAAAGCATCAATAAATAATAAAGAAAGTCATTCACCCAGACACTGTATCTCATCACAAAAATAAAAACTGGTGCAGTTTATCCTTCCAACGCTATTACTTTGTTGCGCTATGACAATTTATTGACTGCTATCTCTAATTTTCATTTTATAATGACGGACATACAATACGATATCAAAAATCGGCAATAGCAAATTATTGCTATTTATGCCGACTCGCCAGATGAAGCAACATTAATTTGTTGACGAAAAGCCTGTGGCGTAACCTGATAGGTCTGGCGGAATACTTTGCAAAAATAACTGGTTTGTGAAAAGCCTAAATTACGCGCAATGCTGGCGATGCTCCAGTCACTATGGCATAGCAACTCTTTAGCACTGGCCATTCGCTGTTGGTTTACCCAGGCATTAAATCCAATACCCTGATATTTTTTGAACAGCTTACTGAAATAGTACGGGCTCAGGTAAACATGAGAAGCCACATCCTCAAGGCGCAGCTCATCCGATAAATGAGCATCAATGTAGCGCAGCGCCTTTTTCATTTTGCTGTCATGAGGCGTCGGGCTACGACTCGTTTTTGCCGGCTCTGATTGCTGTGGGTTGTCCTTGATAACAACAAAATTCAGTTGTTTCTTAAGACAATTTTCGACGATAAGCTTCAGAAGATCCGCAGAAGCGATGACTCTTGAGTAATCCATTTCAGGAACATTGCGAAATTCACTGACCAGTTCCGGATCGGCTTGCCAGCGGTCGTCGACGTTCAAAATATCAACTAATCCAACATCATTGCTTAGACGAACCTGCCCGCACAAAACAAATCCAACCAGGTGGCCCGCGATCACTAAAGGAATCGAGAAATCGGTGAGTCCGGCATGGCAGCGGTAAATGCAGGGTTGATCGGATTTTGATGCTTCGAGTCCTCCACAGCGATCGCTCATTCGGCAACGTGTGCTGTGCTGAGGATGCTGGCGCATCAACTGACAAAATGGGGTGAAATTAAATAACTCAGAAATTTCATCACCGTGAATATTGACAACCACAACAGCCAGACTGGTGGCTTGTGCAAAATCCTGTGCGATTTTATTAATGAGTTCTGAGTTCAGGGCGCTCGCAGAAATCATGATAAAACCTCTCAGTTAATTTATTGTTATAAATAAAACATATTATTTACATCCACTTTTCATCTTGCTACCCGGAGCAAGATGAAAAAAGGTGTAATGGACCATAACAAAAGTCTCCCATTCTTGGGAGACTTTTTAACCGGTTCAGGAAACCGGATCACGAAATCAGTTTTTACATTTCATAAATAGGCATTTTCCGTGAAGCTAACCCTCATTATCCTCCAGCTTGCACGTATTACAGGGTAAATTTTTGCCAATGAAATAACGATAAATTGCTGCCCCGGCGCAGGCACCGATAATGGGAGCTACAATCGGTACGATGAAGTAGGGAATGTCACGTCCCCCCGTCATCGCAATATCGCCCCATCCGGCAAACCATGCGAAAAGTTTAGGGCCGAAATCACGAGCAGGGTTCATTGCGAATCCAGTGAGCGGACCGGTAGATGCGCCGATAACGGCAACCAGAATACCAATTAGCAGAGGTGCCAGTGGCCCTTTGGGAACACCGTTGCCATCATCGGTAAGCGCCATGATCATGCCCATCAGAATAGACGTAATCACCACCTCTACCAGTGCGGCCTGCCAGACACTCAGTGCAGCAGCGGGATACGTACTAAAAATACTGGCAAGCTGCAGGCTTTCCAGGCTGCCACGAACCATATGATTAGCCGTTTCAAACTCTACAAATAAACTTCCATACAACAAATAGGCCAGTAACGCACCACCAAAGGCACCTGCCACCTGCGCTATGCTGTAGGGCAAAACTTTACGTCCTGGGAAACAAGCAAACAGCCATAAAGCAATAGTAATGGCAGGATTGAGATGCGCACCAGAAATCCCGGCGGTCAGGTAGACAGCAAGCGAGATCCCCAGACCCCATATGATGCATATCTCCCATAACCCCAAACTTGCACCGGCGACTTTCAGGGCGCTAAGACATCCAATACCAAAAAACAAAAACAGTCCGGTACCCAAAAACTCGGCAATGCATTGCGCTTTTAGAGAATCGTTCATTATGACACCTTCTAAGCAGAGTGCGTGTCTGTACCAGCAAACTCCTTGCTGGCAGTAGAATACATCGAGGCTTACTATAAAAAGCGTTGCCTACAAATTGTTGGCAACATCAGAACGATATGCTCTTAAAAATCGTGTTGCGATAACAAATTATTGCAATCACGTTTATTAAAACAGGCACGAAAGCGGGTTGAAATCCTAATAAAGTGACATTTTAAGAATGACAAAATATTGTTCAGGGCAGATTTCCGTTTTCAAACAAACATCACAATTCCATTTTTAGCGCATAGCAAAGGATATTTAATCTGTCACCACTAAAAATGTAAATCTGGAATTGACATAACCAAATTATCACATTAACAAAATCATTAATACTCAATAAAAACAAGACCATACAATAAAAAACAGCAATTTTATATCACCCGAACCTCACTATTTTTTCACTCTCACTTTCAAGTCAGCCATTCTTTTTCCTCGCTTCTTTTTATAGTCATGAAAATCGGGACAACCCAGGCGAGGTCTTTATGCAACAAGAAGCGTTAGGAATGGTAGAAACCAAAGGCTTGACTGCGGCCATAGAGGCTGCAGACGCAATGGTGAAGTCAGCCAATGTGATGCTGGTCGGCTACGAAAAAATTGGTTCAGGGCTGGTAACCGTTATTGTTCGCGGCGATGTAGGCGCTGTAAAAGCTGCAACAGATGCTGGTGCAGCCGCCGCACGTAACGTGGGTGAAGTGAAAGCCGTACACGTGATCCCACGCCCTCATACCGATGTAGAAAAAATCTTACCGAAGGGAATTAGCTAATGAGCAGCAATGAACTGGTTGAACAGATCATGGCGCAGGTGATTGCTCGTGTGGCAACACCGGAGCAAAAGGCTATCCCTGAAAATAATCATCCAACACGAGAAACGGCTATGGCAGAAAAGAGCTGCAGTTTAACGGAATTTGTCGGCACGGCGATTGGCGATACCGTCGGTCTGGTGATCGCAAACGTAGACAGCGCCTTACTGGACGCGATGAAGCTTGAAAAACGCTATCGCTCCATTGGCATCCTTGGCGCACGAACAGGTGCTGGTCCACACATCATGGCCGCAGATGAAGCGGTAAAAGCAACAAATACTGAAGTCGTCAGTATTGAGCTTCCCCGTGATACCAAAGGCGGTGCTGGTCACGGCTCGCTGATTATCTTAGGCGGCAACGATGTTTCCGATGTGAAACGCGGAATCGAAGTCGCTCTGAAAGAGCTTGATCGCACATTTGGTGATGTCTACGGCAATGAAGCCGGACACCTCGAGTTGCAATACACCGCGCGAGCCAGTTACGCGCTGGAAAAAGCCTTTGGGGCGCCAATTGGCCGTGCCTGTGGCGTTATCGTCGGCGCACCGGCATCCGTTGGTGTGCTGATGGCTGACACCGCACTGAAATCCGCCAACGTTGAAGTGGTGGCTTATAGCTCCCCTGCACATGGCACCAGTTTTAGTAATGAAGCCATTCTGGTCATTTCCGGTGACTCCGGCGCCGTGCGTCAGGCCGTCATCTCCGCCCGTGAAATCGGTAAAACCGTGCTGGCGACCCTCGGTTCTGAACCGAAAAACGATCGTCCGTCCTACATCTGATATCAGTGAGGCTGATTCATGAGATCGAAAAGATTTGAAGCACTGGCGAAGCGCCCTGTGAATCAGGACGGCTTTGTTAAGGAGTGGATCGAAGAAGGCTTCATTGCGATGGAAAGCCCGAACGACCCTAAACCGTCTATTAAAATCGTTAACGGCATGGTCACTGAACTGGATGGTAAAGCCGCCGGCGAATTTGACTTAATTGACCATTTTATTGCTCGCTACGGTATTAATCTGGCGCGCGCAGAAGAAGTGATGGCGATGGACTCAGTCAAACTCGCCAATATGCTTTGCGATCCCAATGTGAAGCGCAGGGACATAGTTCCGCTGACAACTGCGATGACTCCGGCAAAAATTGTCGAAGTGGTTTCACACATGAATGTCGTTGAGATGATGATGGCAATGCAGAAAATGCGTGCCCGTCGTACCCCTTCTCAGCAAGCGCATGTTACTAACGTAAAAGACAACCCAGTGCAGATTGCAGCGGATGCTGCAGAAGGCGCATGGCGTGGATTTGACGAACAGGAAACAACCGTTGCCGTAGCACGTTACGCTCCATTTAACGCTATTGCTCTGCTGGTAGGTTCGCAGGTTGGGCGTCCTGGCGTATTAACCCAGTGTTCACTGGAAGAAGCTACCGAACTGAAACTGGGCATGCTAGGCCACACCTGCTACGCAGAAACCATTTCTGTGTACGGTACTGAACCGGTATTTACCGACGGCGACGACACCCCATGGTCAAAAGGCTTCCTGGCCTCTTCTTACGCTTCTCGCGGTCTGAAAATGCGCTTTACCTCCGGTTCCGGCTCAGAAGTTCAGATGGGTTACGCCGAAGGCAAATCGATGCTTTACCTGGAAGCCCGCTGCATTTACATCACCAAAGCCGCTGGCGTGCAAGGGTTACAGAATGGCTCCGTCAGCTGCATCGGCGTCCCTTCCGCTGTACCGTCAGGTATCCGCGCGGTACTGGCCGAAAACCTGATCTGTTCTTCTCTGGATCTGGAGTGCGCTTCCAGTAACGACCAAACCTTTACTCACTCGGATATGCGTCGTACTGCTCGTCTGCTGATGCAATTCCTGCCAGGTACTGACTTCATCTCTTCCGGTTATTCTGCCGTTCCGAACTACGACAACATGTTTGCCGGTTCTAACGAAGATGCTGAGGACTTTGACGACTATAACGTTCTCCAGCGTGACCTGAAAGTGGACGGTGGACTGCGCCCTGTTCGTGAAGAAGACGTCATCGCCATTCGTAACAAAGCCGCCCGCGCACTACAGGCCGTGTTTGCCGGAATGGGATTACCACCGATCACCGATGAAGAAGTTGAAGCAGCTACTTACGCCCACGGTTCGAAAGATATGCCGGAGCGTAACATTGTTGAAGACATCAAATTTGCACAAGAGATCATCAATAAAAACCGTAACGGCCTGGAAGTGGTGAAAGCCCTTGCCCAGGGAGGGTTTACTGATGTTGCTCAGGACATGCTCAACATCCAGAAAGCCAAGTTAACCGGAGATTATCTGCATACCTCCGCCATTATCGTCGGCGACGGACAAGTGCTATCCGCAGTCAATGACGTCAACGATTATGCCGGTCCGGCAACAGGTTATCGCCTGCAAGGCGAACGCTGGGAAGAAATTAAGAACATCCCCGGCGCACTTGATCCCAACGAGCTTGGCTAAGGGGTGAACAATGGAAATCAATGAAAAGCTGCTGCGCCAGATAATTGAAGATGTGCTGTCTGAAATGCAGACCAGCGACAAACCCGTCTCTTTTCGCGCGTCCACAACAGCAGTTGTACCACAAACAACGGCTCAAGGTGACAGCTTTCTGACCGAGATTGGCGAAGCCAAACAGGGCCAGCAACAAGATGAAGTGATTATTGCTGTTGGTCCGGCATTCGGTCTGTCTCAAACCGTCAATATCGTCGGCATACCACACAAGAATATCTTGCGTGAAGTGATCGCCGGTATTGAAGAGGAAGGCATTAAAGCACGTGTCATTCGCTGTTTTAAATCCTCCGATGTGGCGTTTGTCGCAGTAGAGGGCAACCGTCTGAGTGGTTCCGGTATTTCAATCGGTATCCAGTCAAAAGGCACTACGGTTATCCACCAGCAGGGATTACCGCCGCTTTCTAACCTGGAGTTATTCCCCCAGGCTCCGCTTCTGACACTGGAAACCTATCGTCAGATCGGTAAGAACGCTGCGCGATATGCCAAGCGTGAATCTCCGCAGCCGGTCCCTACGCTGAATGATCAGATGGCACGTCCGAAATACCAGGCGAAATCGGCCATTCTGCACATTAAAGAGACCAAATACGTCGTGACGGGCAAAAACCCGCAGGAACTGCGCGTTGCGCTTTGATAAAGGATAACTCCATGAATACCGACGCAATTGAATCGATGGTTCGGGATGTGTTGAGCCGAATGAACAGCCTGCAGGGAGAGACAACCACTCCTGCCACGGCCAGTTCATCAACTCATACCGCAAAAGTCACGGATTACCCTCTCGCGAATAAACATCCGGAGTGGGTAAAAACCGCCACAAACAAAACCCTGGATGACTTCACGCTCGAAAATGTGTTGAGCAACAAAGTCACGGCACAGGATATGCGTATCACACCTGAAACGCTGCGCATTCAGGCTGATATTGCCAAAGATGCCGGACGTGACCGGTTGGCGATGAACTTTGAGCGAGCTGCAGAACTAACCGCTGTACCTGACGACCGCATCCTTGAAATTTACAACGCGCTACGTCCATACCGCTCAACGAAAGACGAGCTAATGGCCATCGCAGACGATCTCGAAAACCGTTATCAGGCAAAGATCTGTGCAGCTTTCGTTCGTGAAGCGGCAGCACTATATGTTGAGCGTAAAAAACTCAAAGGCGACGATTAATATCAGGAAAATACGATGCGATATATAGCTGGCATTGATATAGGCAACTCATCAACAGAAGTCGCTCTCGCCACTCTGGATGAGGCTGGCACGCTGAGCATTACCGGCAGCGCACTGGCAGAAACTACCGGAATTAAGGGCACATTGCGTAATGTGTTTGGTATTCAGGAGGCGCTTACGCTTGCGGCAAAAAATGCAGGCATCAATGTCAGCGATATTTCGCTCATCCGTATTAACGAAGCCACTCCAGTCATAGGTGATGTGGCGATGGAAACGATCACCGAAACCATCATCACCGAATCGACCATGATCGGCCACAACCCCAAAACGCCTGGCGGCGTGGGGTTAGGTGTTGGCGTCACGATTACACCGGAAGAGTTGTTAACCCGTCCGGCTGATATTCCTTACATCCTGGTGGTGTCATCAGCATTCGATTTCGCCGATGTCGCCACCATGATTAATGCCTCTGTTGGCGCAGGATATCAATTATCGGGCGTTATTTTGCAGCAGGACGATGGCGTTCTGGTCAGTAATCGCCTGAACAAACCGTTACCTATCGTTGATGAAGTGCTCTATATCGACCGTATCCCATTAGGGATGCTGGCCGCCATTGAGGTCGCCGTTCCGGGCAAGGTTATTGAGACACTTTCCAACCCATACGGCATTGCGACAGTTTTTAACCTCGACGCGAACGAGACCAAAAATATTGTCCCCATGGCACGCGCGCTGATTGGCAACCGCTCTGCTGTTGTGGTGAAAACACCTTCAGGTGATGTGAAAGCACGTGCAATTCCGGCCGGGAATATTGAACTCCAGTCACAGGGACGTACCGTTCGCGTCGACGTCGCCGCTGGTGCCGAAGCGATTATGAAAGCAGTTGGTGAATGTCCAAAGCTTGATAACGTTACCGGTGAAGCTGGAACCAATATTGGCGGCATGCTGGAGCACGTACGCCAGACCATGGCTGAATTAACCAACAAACCTAGCCATGAAATCTTCATTCAGGATTTGTTGGCTGTTGATACTTCAGTTCCCGTCAGCGTGACGGGCGGACTGGCCGGAGAGTTTTCGCTGGAGCAGGCAGTTGGAATTGCCTCAATGGTGAAATCAGATCGCCTGCAAATGGCGATGATTGCCCAGGAGATCACACAAAAGCTCAATATTGACGTCCAGGTTGGCGGTGCTGAAGCCGAAGCAGCTATTTTAGGTGCTCTCACTACGCCAGGCACCACCCGTCCGTTGGCCATTCTGGATCTCGGCGCGGGTTCTACAGACGCCTCCATTATTAATCCCAAAGGCGAAATTATTGCCACACATCTGGCTGGGGCAGGCGATATGGTCACGATGATTATTGCCCGCGAACTGGGGTTGGATGATCGATATCTCGCAGAAGAGATCAAAAAATACCCGCTGGCAAAAGTTGAGAGCTTATTCCACCTTCGCCACGAAGATGGCAGTGTTCAGTTTTTCCCTACCCCCTTGCCACCAACAGTATTTGCACGCGTTTGTGTGGTGAAACCTGATGAACTGGTGCCATTACCAGGGGATCTGGCACTGGAAAAAGTCAGAGCCATTCGCCGCAGCGCGAAGGAGCGAGTCTTTGTCACTAATGCGCTGAGAGCGTTACGTCAGGTCAGCCCAACCGGCAACATTCGCGACATCCCCTTTGTGGTTCTGGTCGGAGGATCCTCTCTGGATTTTGAAGTACCACAACTGGTTACGGATGCGTTGGCGCACTATCGACTGGTAGCGGGTCGAGGCAACATCCGGGGTACTGAAGGTCCCCGCAATGCGGTCGCGACAGGGTTGATCCTCTCCTGGTACAAGGCGTTCGCTCATGGAAAGTAATCTCACCGCACCAGCTATCGTGATCTGCACCGTAGGGGACTGCACCTCACGCTGGAATGACGTATTGCTGGGTATTGAAGAGGAAGGGATCCCCTTTGTTATACGGGAAACCCATTCTACCGACATTATCCACAACGCATGGCTAGCTGCATGCCAATCGCCGTTGCTCGTCGGCATTGGATGCGATCAGGAAAAACTGGTTGTGCACTACAAAAACCTACCTACATCAGCACCACTTTTTACGCTGATGTATCAACAAAATAGCCACGATCGTCGGAGCATTGGTAACAACGCTGCGCGGCTGGTTAAAGGCATCCCTTTCAGGGAATGCCACTCATAACCCACAGGAGAAAAGCAGTATGAATAACGCACTGGGACTGGTTGAAACAAAAGGGCTTGTCGGCGCTATTGAAGCCGCTGATGCCATGGTGAAATCCGCAAACGTGCAGTTGGTTGGCTATGAAAAAATCGGCTCTGGCCTGATTACGGTCATGGTTCGTGGCGATGTTGGTGCGGTTAAAGCTGCAGTTGATGCAGGGAGTGCTGCAGCCAGTGCTGTTGGCGAGGTGAAATCCTGCCACGTTATCCCGCGTCCACACAGCGACGTTGAAGCTATTTTACCTAAGTCCGCGTAAGCCGTAGCAAAAGGAGCACAGCGTGAAGCAATCACTGGGATTACTTGAAGTTAGTGGTCTGGCGTTAGCCATCAGTTGCGCGGACGTCATGGCGAAAGCCGCATCCATCACGCTGGTGGGTCTCGAAAAAACCAACGGCTCAGGCTGGATGATGCTCAAAATCATCGGTGATGTGGCCTCCGTTCAGGCGGCCATCTCCACCGGTGCCAGCTTTGCAGAACTTCGGGATGGCCTGGTCGCTCACAGAGTCATTTCCAGACCTGGGGAAGGCATCCTTTCCCACAGTGTCATGACAGAGCCTGAGCCAGCCCCCGAGCCAACACCAGCCGTGGCGGAAGAAGAAGTAACTGTGGAAAACGTATTATCCGAAGCCCCCCAAAATGCAGAGTTAATTAGCTGCAATCTGTGTCTTGACCCTGCCTGTTCGCGTCAAAAGGGAGAGCCTCGCTCACTTTGCCTGCACTCCGGCAAACGAGGTGAAGAATGATGGATAAACAGCTACTGGAAACAACCGTCAGCAAAGTACTGGATGAAATGCGCGAACGCCCTATTCCGCTGGGGATCTCTAATCGCCATATCCATCTTTGTGCTGCAGATTATGACCGCCTGTTCCCAAATCAGCCTATTAGCGAGAAAAAAGGGTTGTTACAGCCAGGGCAATACGCGGCAGACCAGACCGTAACGCTTGTGGGACCCAAAGGTCAGTTAAAAAATGTGCGTTTACTTGGGCCACTGCGTAGCACCAGCCAGGTCGAAATTTCACGCACTGACGCGCGCACGCTGGGTATAGCTGCGCCGCTACGCATGTCAGGCAATATCCAGGGTACGCCAGGCATTCGTCTTGTCAGCCCTTTTGCCGAACTGGACTTAGCATTCGGGGTAATTGTCGCCCAGCGCCATATTCATATGTCACCACTTGATGCGCTGATCCTGCGTGTCTCACATGGCGATAAAGTCTCCGTGGCCATCAATGGCGACGAACGCAGACTTATTTTCGATAACGTCGCCGTTCGCGTTTCACCCGACATGCGTCTTGAGATGCATATCGATACTGATGAAGCCAATGCCGCGGGTGCTGATAATCCACAGGCATTTGCCACACTGGTGGCCTCACGATGAACAACGAACTGCTGCAACGCATCATTGAGGAGGTTGTTTCCCGATTAAAAAAACGCGCGGAAAGCACACTCTGCGTGAGCGTCGCGCAGTTACGGGAAGTTGATACCCGGACAATATGTTGTCAGTACTCAACGCTGCGCATCCTGCAGGTAGATCTGCCTTTGCTGGCACAAATTGCGGAACACGACGCGTCCTGCGAGTCAGTAGTAACGATCCACGAAGCACTGGCCTGCGGAGTCCGCGTGAAGATATCACTGCAACATCGACTGTTACCGGCGATCCCCGTGAGGAAACTCGCCCGACTGCCGGTGGAATTCAGCGATGAGCACGGACAAAACATCATTCTGCATCCCGAAACACTTTTAAGTTATGCCGACGTAGCCCGGTTGAAGGATGGATTTCTGGTAATACGCCGTCGATGTGTCGTTACCGCATTGGCTCAGGAAGCAGTCAATACGCGGAATGTCCAATTAATTAAGCAGGAGTGAACCATGCATCTGGCACGAGTTACAGGCGTCGTGGTTTCCACGCAAAAGTCGCCATCACTGGTCGGAAAAAAACTTTTGCTGGTACGTCGGGTATGCGCCGATGGGGAACTTCCCGCCTCCCCTGTGAGCGGGGATGAAGTCGCGGTTGATTCTGTAGGTGCAGGAACCGGCGAACTGGTATTACTCAGCAGTGGTTCCAGTGCCAGACACGTTTTTTCCGGCCCAAATGAGGCTATCGATCTGGCCATTGTCGGCATTGTCGACACGCTTTCTCGATAGGAGGAACTATGCCGATTTATACCCGAACTGGCGATGCCGGTACCACAGCACTCTTTACCGGGCAGCGCGTCAGTAAAACGCATCCACGCGTTGAAGCATACGGTACGTTGGATGAACTCAATGCTGCGCTGAGTCTGTGCGTCTGCGCAGTGAAAAGCCAACAACACCGACTCTTACTTGAACAAATTCAAGTGCAGCTCTTTTGGTTTAGTGCGGAACTTGCCAGCGAAAGCGAACAGCCGACGCCAGAACAGCGTTACATCAGCTCGGAAGAAATTGCGGCCCTGGAAGCCGCTATCGATACCGCTATGGGGCGAATCCCCCCACTGCATAGCTTTATTTTACCGGGCCGCTGCGAATCTGCGAGCCGTCTACACTTTGCCCGTACGCTTGCCCGCCGCGCAGAAAGACGGCTTGTCGAACTCTCAACAGATGTCTCTATCAGACATGTGCTGATGCGGTATATCAATCGCCTGTCCGACTGCTTATATGCACTCGCTCGTGCCGAAGATCATGACGCCCATCAGGCCGACATCATTCGGAAAGTGACTGAGCGCTATCTGGCTACAACCCAAACAATAACCACAAATGAGTCTGCAATGTCTTTATCTTTCCAGGAACTTCATCAACTGACTCGAGCCGCGGTAACACGGGCAGATGAACTCAAAGTCCCTGTCGTTATCAGCATAGTTGATCCTAACGGGACACAAACGGTGACCTGGCGCATGCCCGATGCATTGCTCGTGAGTAGCGAACTTGCACCGAAAAAAGCCTGGACCGCCGTTGCGATGAAAACCGCCACTCATGAACTGAGTTCTGCGGTACAACCGGGAGCCGCACTTTACGGTCTGGAAAGCCATATGCAGGGAAAAGTCGTCACTTTTGGTGGCGGCTACGCACTATGGCGTGAAGGTTTACTACTTGGGGGTCTTGGCATCAGCGGAGGAAGCGTTGAGCAGGATATGGACATTGCAGAAACTGCCATTGCGGCGATTAACGTGAGAACACATCAATGAATACGTCAGAACTTGAAATCCTTATCCGCAACATTCTGAGTGAGCAACTCGCACCGGCAAAAACAGAAATAAAAGGAAACGGTATTTTCCCGTCCGTCGGTGAAGCGATAGATGCTGCTCATCAGGCCTTTTTGCGTTATCAGCAATGCCCACTGAAAACCCGTAGCGCCATCATTAATGCACTACGGGAAGAACTGACACCTCATCTTGGTTCGCTGGCGGCAGAGAGCGCGGCAGAAACGGGGATGGGCAACAAAGAGGATAAATTCCTCAAAAACAAGGCGGCGCTGGACAACACCCCAGGCATCGAAGATCTAACGACAACGGCCCTGACCGGTGACGGTGGCATGGTGTTATTTGAATATTCCCCGTTTGGCGTAATTGGCTCAGTCGCCCCCAGCACCAACCCAACGGAAACCATTATTAACAACAGCATCAGTATGCTGGCCGCAGGAAACAGCGTTTATTTCAGTCCGCACCCGGGCGCTAAAATGGTCTCACTTAAGCTGATTGCCATGATTGAGGATATTGCGTTTCGCTGTTGCGGGATTCGGAATCTTGTCGTCACGGTCACAGAACCTACTTTTGAAGCTACCCAGCAGATGATGGCCCATCCTAAAATCGCAGTGCTGGCGATCACCGGTGGCCCTGGCATTGTTGCTATGGGCATGAAAAGTGGGAAAAAAGTTATTGGTGCAGGTGCGGGTAATCCTCCATGTATCGTTGATGAAACCGCCGATCTGGTGAAAGCAGCGGAAGATATCATCAACGGCGCATCCTTTGATTACAACCTGCCCTGCATTGCAGAGAAAAGCCTGATTGTTGTTGATGCTGTTGCCGAACGGCTGGTTCAGCAAATGCAGTCTTTTGGTGCGGTGCTTCTGAACTGCGAAGAGATCGACAAATTACGCGCCGCCTGTCTGCCTGAAGGGATAGCCAATAAGAAACTCGTAGGGAAAAGTCCCGCAACATTACTGGAAGCTGCGGGTATACCGGTTCCGGCAAAAGCACCCCGCCTGTTGATTGGTATCGTCAGCGCTGACGATCCTTGGGTCACCAGCGAGCAATTGATGCCAATGCTGCCAATCGTGACGGTAAATGATTTTGACAGTGCGTTAACGTTAGCCCTGAAAGTTGAAGAGGGACTGCATCACACTGCCATTATGCACTCACAGAATGTTTCACGTTTGAACCTTGCCGCCCGCACGCTTCAGACATCTATTTTTGTGAAAAATGGCCCCTCTTACGCCGGAATTGGCGTGGGTGGTGAGGGCTTCACGACCTTCACTATCGCCACACCGACCGGTGAAGGAACAACGTCTGCGCGAACTTTCGCACGCTCTCGTCGTTGTGTGCTGACAAACGGTTTTTCAATCCGCTAACGAGGCCGTAATGAATAGCTTTTCACTACAAACCCGATTGTACAGCGGCCAGGGAAGTCTGGAAGTGCTCAAGCGCTTCACAAATAAGCATATCTGGATCATCTGCGACAGTTTTCTGGCGCGCTCACCTCTGATTGACAAGCTGAGGAGTGCCCTGCCAGCGGATAATCGCATCAGCGTTTTCAGCGACATCACTCCCGATCCAACCATCGGTACGGTAGTTCAGGGGATTGCGCAAATGCATTCCCTGCAACCGGATGTTGTTATCGGCTTTGGTGGAGGCTCAGCGCTTGATGCTGCAAAAGCTATCGTCTGGTTCAGCCGACAGTTTGGCATCGAAATAGAAACCTGTGTGGCTATTCCAACCACCAGCGGCACAGGTTCTGAAGTGACCAGCGCTTGTGTGATTAGCGATCCGGATAAAGGTATTAAATATCCATTATTTAATAATGCTCTGTATCCAGATATGGCGGTACTTGATCCGACCCTGGTCGTCAGCGTGCCGCCAGCCATCACTGCAAATACCGGGATGGACGTACTGACGCACGCGCTGGAAGCTTATGTTTCAACGAAGGCCAGCGACTTCACCGATGCTCTCGCAGAAAAGGCGGCACAAATCGTCTTCCAGTATCTGCCCGTCGCGGTCAGTAAAGGCGATTGTCTGGCAACACGAGGAAAAATGCACAACGCCTCGACGCTTGCCGGAATGGCTTTTAGCCAGGCAGGACTCGGGATTAATCACGCGATAGCCCATCAGTTAGGCGGTCAGTTTCATCTGCCTCACGGCCTTGCCAATGCGCTAATACTGACTCCGGTCATTCAGTTTAACGCTCGTGATCCACGGGCAGCAAAGCGATACGCCCGATTTGCGAAAGCCTGTCACCTGTGCCCGGATAATGCTAACGATACAGCGGCACTCAATGCGCTAATTCATCATATTGAGCTGCTCAACAAACAGTGTGCGTTACCCTCTTTTATTGACGCGCTTAAAGACGGAAAGCAAACCTGGTCACAGCGAATACCGTTGATGGTTCAGGCCGCGCTGGCTGATGTCACGCTGCAAACTAATCCTCGCGTAGCCAACGCCAGTGCCATCCAGGAACTGCTTGAGGAATTATTATGAATACAGCCATGACGGCAGAACCCACTCTTTATGATGCGCAAACGATACGCGATCGCGTTCGTGCTGCGGGTGTGGTGGGAGCAGGAGGCGCAGGGTTTCCTGCGCACGTCAAACTCCAGGCTCAGGTTGATACGTTTCTGGTGAATGCAGCAGAGTGCGAGCCAATGCTGAAAGTTGATCAGCAATTAATGGCTCTGCAGGCGGCCCGACTGGTCCGTGGCGTGCAGTATGCTATGAAAGCCACAGGGGCCAGTGCAGGCATAATTGCTCTTAAAGAAAAGTATCAGAAAGCTATCAGTGCCTTAACACCTCTCCTGCCTGCTGATATCCGGTTACACATTTTGCCTGATGTTTATCCGGCTGGTGACGAGGTGCTGACGATATGGATGGCAACCGGACGACGAGTCCCCCCTGCCGCATTGCCGGTCAGCGTCGGTGTAGTCGTCAATAACGTCCAGACCGTACTTAACATCGCCAGAGCCGTCGAGCAACAGTATCCCGTTACGCGTCGTACGCTGACCGTCAACGGCGCTGTAGCCAGGCCCGTAACCATGACGGTCCCTATCGGAATGTCTTTACGTGAAGTACTGGCCCTGGCTGGCGGATCCACCGTCGATGACCCTGGATTCATCAACGGTGGCCCCATGATGGGTAGCCTGATTACCTCCCTGGATACGCCGGTGAGCAAAACGACAGGCGGCCTGTTGGTTCTGCCAAAATCCCATGCGCTTATTCAACGGCGAATGCAGGATGAACGTACCGTACTTTCGGTGGCAAAAACCGTTTGTGAACAGTGCCGTTTGTGTACGGATCTGTGCCCAAGACATTTGCTCGGCCATGAACTATCGCCTCATCTACTGGTCCGCGCGGTTAACTATCAGCAGGCCGCTACACCGCAATTGCTGCTCACTGCCCTGACCTGCTCAGAATGCAACGTCTGCGAAAGCGTTGCATGTCCGGTAGGCATCTCACCGATGCGTATTAATCGCATGCTTAAACGTGAGCTGCGTGCGCTAAACCATCGTTATGAAGGGCCACTCAACCCTGCTGATGAAATGGCGAAGTATCGCCTCATCCCGGTTACACGACTCATTACCAAACTGGGTCTAAGTGACTGGTACCACGACGCACCGTTAGCACCGACAGATTATTCAACAGATACAACGACGTTGCTGCTACGCCAACATATTGGTGCCAGCGCCATCCCTTGTGTGCAAAAAGGGGAACGAGTTGTTCGTGGCCAGTGTGTTGCCGATGTGCCAGCAGACGCATTAGGCGCCCCTGTTCACGCCAGTATTGACGGTATTGTCAGCGAGATAACTGATCAATCCATCACGGTAATTAGAGGTTAACCATGTCTCAGGCTATAGGTATTTTAGAACTCACCAGCATTGCCAAAGGGATGGAAGCCGGCGATGCCATGCTCAAAAGCGCGAATGTGAATTTACTGGTCAGCAAAACCATCTGTCCGGGCAAATTTTTACTCATGCTCGGCGGAGATGTTGGCGCTGTGCAACAGGCTATCGCCACTGGCACATCGCTTGCAGGTGATATGCTCGTTGACAGTCTGGTATTGCCAAATATTCATGCCAGCGTTCTGCCAGCAATCAGCGGTCTTAACAGCGTTGATACACGTCAGGCGGTTGGGATTGTAGAAACCTGGAGCGTAGCCGCGTGTATCTGTGCCGCCGATCGCGCAGTTAAAGCCTCAAATGTCACGCTGGTACGGGTACATATGGCATTTGGCATTGGAGGCAAATGCTACATGGTGGTCGCGGGTGATGTTTCCGATGTGAATAACGCCGTGACGGTAGCCAGCGAAAGCGCAGGTGAAAAAGGACTGCTGGTCTATCGCTCTGTCATCCCGCGTCCGCATGAAAGCATGTGGCGACAAATGGTGGAGGGATAATGGAAAGGCAACCGACGACGGATCGCATGATCCAGGAATACGTACCGGGAAAACAGGTCACTCTGGCACATCTCATCGCCAATCCGGGTAAAGATTTATTCAAGAAACTGGGATTACAGGACTCGGTTTCAGCTATTGGGATTTTAACCATTACACCAAGTGAAGCCTCAATTATTGCCTGTGACATCGCCACCAAATCCGGTGCAGTTGAGATAGGTTTTCTTGACCGTTTTACCGGCGCAGTCGTCCTGACAGGTGATGTTTCAGCGGTTGAATATGCGCTAAAACAGGTTACCCGCACGCTGGGCGAAATGATGCGTTTTACCGCGTGTCCCATTACACGGACTTAACACCATGAAACGCATAATGCTAATTGGACCCAGCCAGTGCGGTAAGACATCACTTACTCAATGTATGCGTGGTGAAGCACTTCATTACCAGAAAACTCAGGCCATTGTCTGGTCTCCTGCAGCAATAGACACACCGGGTGAATATATTGAGAACCGGTGCCTGTATAGCGCACTGCTGGCCAGTTCCTGTGAAGCCGACATTATCGCTCTGGTACTCAATGCTGATGCACCCTGGTCACCTTTTTCGCCTGGTTTTACTGGCCCGATGAACAGACCTGTTATCGGTCTGGTGACCAAAGCTGATTTAGCTAATCCGCAGCGTATTTCCCTCGTCGAAAACTGGTTGGTGCAGGCTGGAGCGCAAAAAGTCTTTATCACCAGCGCAGTGAACAATACCGGAGTGGATGAGATGTTCATTTTTCTGAATGCAAAGGAACCTTCATGTCTCACAAGATAATGGCTATTAACGCCGGCAGCTCTTCGCTGAAGTTTCAGTTACTGGCCATGCCGCAGGGTGAAATGCTGTGTCAGGGGTTGATCGAGCGTATCGGCATGACTGACGCACAGGTCACCATCAAAACACCAGTAGAAAAATGGCAGGAGATTTTGCCCGTTGCCGACCATCGGGATGCGGTAACCCTGTTACTGGAAAAACTGCTCAGCCATAAAATTATCAACAGTCTGGATGACATTGACGGTACGGGACATCGCGTTGCGCACGGCGGGGAATCTTTTAAAGATTCTGCCCTAGTGACCGAGGAAACACTGGCAGAAATCGAGCGTCTTGCAGAACTGGCACCGTTACATAACCCGGTTAATGCGCTCGGCATTGCTGTATTTCGCCAATTGCTGCCAAAAACGCCTGCTGTTGCCGTTTTTGACACCGCTTTCCATCAGACACTCGATGAGCCTTCTTTTATTTATCCCCTGCCCTGGCGGTATTACTCTGAGCTGGGAATTCGTCGCTACGGTTTTCATGGCACCAGCCATAAATATGTCAGCGCCGCACTGGCTGAAAAACTGGGTGTTCCTCTCAGCGCCCTGCGCGTTGTGTGCTGTCATCTGGGTAACGGGAGCAGTATCTGCGCCATCAAGGGCGGGCTGTCGGTTAATACATCAATGGGCTTTACCCCACAATCGGGCGTGATGATGGGCACTCGTAGTGGTGATATCGATCCGTCTATTCTGCCGTGGATTGCGATGCGTGAAGGCAAAACACCGCAGCAGCTCAATCAGTTACTCAATAATGAGTCAGGTTTGCTGGGTATTTCTGGCATTTCACCTGATTACCGTGACGTTGAACATGCTGCTGATAATGGAAACCATCAGGCAGCACTTGCGCTAACGCTGTTTGCCGAACGTATTCGGGCCACGATTGGCAGCTACATTATGCAAATGGGCGGTCTGGATGCACTGGTATTTACTGGTGGTATTGGCGAGAACTCTGCACGTGCCAGGGCCGCCATTTGTCGCAATTTGAATTTCTTAGGTCTGGCCGTTGATGAAGAAAAAAATCAGCGTAACGCGACCTTCATTCAGACAGAAAACGCGATGGTCAAAGTGGCCGTGATTAACACCAATGAAGAGCTAATGATAGCGCAGGACGTGATGCGAATAGCGATAGCAGAAACTGTGACATTGGACATCCCGGCCTAGTATTGCCGCACTGCAAATTGCGGCAAATCATGGTAATAGCGCGATCGCCATGACACTATGCGCCGAGGATTGCTGATCACAAAGGTGAAGACGTGGCTGTTGCGCAATGTCCCGCATCATGCGGAGAACTTATCCAGGGCTGGATTTTGGGCAGTGAGAAATTGGTCTCCTGCCCGGTTGAATGGTATAGCACCGTTGAGATTAGTTCAGGTTCACCGTTGACAGATGAACGTCCCCTGTCTCGGGCGATGGTTGACCGGTTGTTGCAGCACTGGCAATACCCGGCACATGTCAGCCAGGATATCCGGATAGACATCCATTCAACAATCCCCATCGCCAAAGGTATGGCCAGCAGTACGGCGGATATTGCCGCCACGGCAATTGCTACGGCGCATCATCTGGGCCATCCGTTGGATGAATCGACACTGGCGCACCTTTGCGTTTCACTTGAGCCTACTGACAGTACCGTTTTTCGCCAGTTAACCCTTTTCGATCATAACGACGCCTCCACACAAATTGCCTGTGAAGCGCAGCCGCAACTCGACCTGTTAGTTCTCGAAAGCCCGGAAACGTTACGTACAGCAGACTATCATCGTATTCCTCGTCAGTCAGGATTACAGGCTGGCGCCCCTGCACTTAAGCGAGCATGGGAAAAAGTTCAGGAAGCCTGTGTTTATCAAAACCCCTACAGAATGGGCGAAGCGGCAACACTAAGCGCAATCGCCAGTCAGTTGTTGTTGCCAAAACCCGATTTCGACTCACTATTGGCGCTGGTAGAAGAATGTGATTTATACGGAGTGAATGTCGCGCACAGCGGCAGCGTTGTCGGCCTGATGCTGGACAGAAAACGTCACGATGTTGATTATATCAAATGGATGCTGGGGCAGAAGAAGCTGACAAGGCACTGGCCGGAACAGCATTTGCTAAGGATGGTAACTGGTGGGGTCGAGTTACAATAAGGGCCGCACCGCAGCCCTTATCATTATATACCTGTCATACTTCAATTTTCCCTGAAACCTGAAGGTTCAGGGTATAAAACGTTACTCTGCTTTCGCTTCGCCGTTTTTCACTTCGCCCATGGCTTTCAGCTTTTTAGAAATATCGCGACGCTCTTTTGAGATCTCAGCGTTTTTGATGATGTAATCATCCACGCGATCTTCGTAGTCACTTTTCATGCTGGCAATAATGCCCTGGATCGCTTCGACGCTCATGCCCGGCTTGATGTAGTCACTCAGGTTGTCTAGCAGCAGAACGCGTTTCTGGTTGTCACGGATCTTTTTCTCAACGTCCTGGATTTCACGTTGCAGTTTGTTCTTACGACGGAACAGACGAACAAATTCCAGCACGTCCTGGAAAGAAGGCTTGGTAGTTTCCATTTTTACACCCCTGATAATGTGAGATTCGGATTCGTTTAAACAACGGCTAAAGTGGGTCAACATTACTTTCATGCCCGCCATACTTCAAGTTGCATATGCATTGACAATACATGGTTGAAACCTGAATTATCGAGGGTAAAGCCATTGCAGTTAACAATGGTTTTAGCCTTTTTCAGTATCATACCCTTAATCCTTGCTGAATCGAAGCAGCAGGATAATCAATCCCCTCATCTGCTCTTTATTTGCGCAAAGCGCGACAGATTAAATGTGAGAGCAACTCCAGTTGTCGTGCCATTTCCATGTTCAGCCAGACATAGCCGTGAATGGGAGTCTCAGCGACATTATCGCCTTTATGCTCATCAATGAGCTTACGCAGCTCCGCTACGGTATCGTTGAGTTTTTCCGTATTGGCAAGCACTGGCTGCGGATTACCTTCATACAGAGCATGAGTTATCGTCAGTAATGCCTGTTGAGTTCTGAGCTGTGTTTCACGCAGTGTATGCGCATTCAGCATCACAAAGTGGCTGGTACGCGTTGCCCAAAGCGCATTAATTTGCAACTCGAGCATGCAAACCAGATTACGGTTAACAGTTTGAATAGCCTCAAATATAGACTTTTGGATATGCGTTTCTTTGCTGGCAGGGACGATGAGCCCGCGCATTTTGACAACGTCACTCAACAACTGCTGTAAATGTTTCTCCAGACGGGGTTGTTCGAGCAGGTTAGGCGACAGAGCAGCCTGGTACACACGATTATACCCTGTAACACAATGCGCAAGTTGAATACGCCAGTGTATAAAAGCGCGTTGTGGCCAGATGCCGGTAAACAGCATCGCCAGTAGCGACCCCAGGATAACGTCACCACCACGCCAGAGTGCCGTATTCATATCGCCAGCAGGAGCTCCCACGACAACGGCAAGCGTAATGCCAATCAGCAGAGCCTGATAGGGCTTTTTGCCTAGAGCCAACCAGCCGCAGAGAAACATCGCCACCGCACACCATATCAACATTAACGGTAGTGAAAAGAGTTCCAGCCGCAGAGCCACCAGCCCCAGCACAGAGCCCAGAATCGTCCCACCAATGCGCTCAAAAGCCCTGGGAACCACATTACCCCAAAATGAAATAGGCCCCATGATCACGACCAGCGTGATTAGAGGCCATGTACCTTCAGGGATGTTCAGCAGCCGGACCAGCAGAAAAGTGAGAAGAAACGCCAGCGCAATGCGAATACCATGCACAACACGATAATGACGATACAAACGAATTTCAAAAGGACTCAGCGACTTATCTGCACGCACTCATGCACTCCGTCAGGGAATAGCAAAGAACGGAATTGTACCTGCTTTTTCAGTGAAAATATCACTGTAATGGTCAGGTCTTTCATCCTGATTTACACAAAAAACAGTTACTTCGACTGCACTGGCACATACATTTCAATGTCCCAGTAACCATCTTCCGTACCATTGTTCATATAAATTTCAAAACAAGGTCTGGCCGATATCTGATACGTTGAGTCCTGCAACAGGAGATTAAAAAACTGATACCACGGTGTCGCAAAATCATGATTCTCAACGCGTGCAACGGCAACTGCATATTCACCACCCGCCAGTTCAGTCAGAGTCACTCCTTCACTGTTTTGTGGGATCACGAAACTATCAGGGACGGAAACTACAGTATCACAGCGGAGTTTATCTGCCGGAACAACGTCCGGGTTGTCGTAATAGACGGCAATCCATTCCAGCGGTGCGATATTCTTACTATCGACCCACATCATTAACTGCTCAAATCCCTGCTTTACCGTTTGTTCCCACGGCCCCACCATGTGAAAGCCGGCAATCCTGCGTTTTTCTACCTGCCTGATCTCATACTTCATATAGCCTCCATAATTACACTGTATTTATATACAGTATAATTATTGCTTATTACGACAACAAGGAAACAGTGTTCATTATGTGAGCAGATTCGCACTCTTGCCAGTCAGAACCACAAGCAATTAATTACACTTTATGGTGAAAATAATCGCTCAGGCGAGAAAACATGCCGCCTTCGCCAACTGACTCCAGCGTCATCAGCGGCCAGTGTGCCACGAGCTGATCTCGGTCATAGAGTTCAATTTCACCCACGCGTTGATGCGCAGCAATAGGGGCAACCAGTTCTTTCTTATCAAGCACATACTTTGCTTTAATGTTTTGAACTTCCGTTTTCGGCAGTGCCATCCAGAAATCCTGCTCAGTACCCAGGCTAATTTTTTCTTTATCGCCATACCAAATCCGCTCAACACCTACCTGCTTACCGCTACGCAAAATCTGCACTGTGTCGAAGTTTTGCTGTCCCCATAGCAACAGTTTGCGCGCCTGATCTTCGCGCCCTTTCGCACTCTCAGCGCCCATGACAACAGCAATCAAACGGCGCTGTCCATCAACAGCAGATGCGATTAGATTAAATCCGGCACCAGACGTGTGCCCCGTTTTCAACCCATCGACATTCATCGTCTTATCCCACAACAATCCGTTACGGTTCTGCTGCGTGATGCCATTCCATGTAAGGCTTTTCTCACTATACATATGGTAAAAATCAGGCTCTCCATGAATGATTGCCCGGGATAGCACGGCCAGATCGTAAGCAGAACTGTGCTGACCTGGCGCATCCAGTCCGTGTACCGTTTCGAAATGCGTGTCCTGAAGCTTTAGCTTTTTCACATAGCTGTTCATCATGTCGACAAACTGTGGCTGTCCACCGGCAATGTAATCAGCCAACGCGACACAGGCATCATTACCAGAATCGACAATTAAGCCGCGGCTTAAATCACGCACTGAAACACGATCGCCTTCTTTCAGGAACATTAATGATGAGCCCACGAATACCGGATTATCTTTTGCCCAGGCATCTCGTCCAACGGTAACAATATCGGTCGGGCTGATGCGGTGGCTGTCGATTGCGCGATCAACAACATAACCTGTCATCAGTTTGGTGAGGCTGGCGGGATTGCGCTGCTGGTGTTCATTACCTGCGGTAAGAATTTGGCCCGTGGTGTAATCCATAAGTACCCACGCCCCGGCATTTATGGCTGGAGGCTGGGGAGCAAAACTGGTGACATCCGCCGCAAAGGCGGACGAAAAACTCATCGCGAACAGAGAAGCGGCAACAAACAAACGGCATTTCAACAGCATGTCCTCAGGAATAGGAGAAATAGCCGTTCTTTTTACGGAAGTTTAGTCGAATAAACAGGGATAAATTGCAAGAAAATGTGACATAAAGCACATTTTCTTGCGGGGTGATATGGGTGTTAAATGTACGCATCGTGCGCGATGCGTACTAGATTAATTACCCTTTACGTGGCTGCGCTTCTGTGTGATGACTACGATGACGATGATAGCCATCAATCATGCTACGAAATATTTGTGTCGGCGTGTCGCCTAATGTGCACAGGTAAATATGTGCACAAATAAACAGAATGCCAACAATCGCTAACGCCATATGCAGCACTAACATTACCGGACCTGCTCCGATAACCTGCGGGTAAAGACACAGCAAACCGGTGATGATTAATAACGGAACCAGCGCATACATAATGGCCAGATATGCCAGTTGTTGCAGAGGGTTAAATTTATTATCCGCCGTAGCCGCAAAGGGATGCGCTTCGCCTTTCATGATCCCATACAGATAAAAGCGCGTTTGCAGCAAGCAGCGCGAAATCAGCCCGTTAAATTTCACACGGTAGTGACAGCCATTACCGCTGGTTGCGTTTATCAGCACAAAGCCACCCCAGAAGGCGAGCAATGCAAAGCCACACCAGGTATGCACCTGCACCATTAAGGCCACAGGGCCGACAGAAAAGTGACCAAATAAGCCGCTCAGCAGAAGCAGGATGAATAACAGTGCATTCCCCCAGTGCCAACGACGGACTGCTAACGAATAGAGGTAGTCACGATGCTCTTCTCCGCCTGCCGTTTTGGGTGCCAGCATCCGACGCAACAGTGCATGTGCGATCAGGCCAATAATCATCATCAGAATGATAACACCTGCATAAATGAGCCACAGCGGCCAGTAATCCGGCGCATAATTAAGCTCTGCTCCCCAGATAGCATTCATACTTTCCCCTCCTGATGGATCTCTTTACGTCGATAAAGACTCACCTCGCCACTTCGTTTTTCCTGCTGGCGATAAACCGCTTTTTGATTAATCCAGTGCTGAATTTCCGGGTCATCGCGGCGGCCAAATTTCAGCGCATCCGTCGGACAAACAGAAACACATGCTGGTGATTGTCCGGCATCCAGGCGGGTATCCGAGCAGAAGTTACATTTGTCAGCGATTCCTGTTTGCGGGTTAAGGTAGCGCACATGGAACGGACAAGCGGCGACACAATAGTCGCAGCCAATACAACGCGATTTGTCGACTTGTACAATGCCATTCTCATCACGGTAAGACGCGCCGGTCGGGCAGACGCTGACACAAGGCGCATCTTCACAATGCTGGCAGGAGACTCGCACAAACTGAAAATGAGACAGAACCTGAGGCTCATTTTCCGGTGAACGGATCTGCACCTGCAGCCGGCTGTAACCCTCGGGTACATCATTAAGTACTTTGCAGGCAACCGTACACGCCTGACAGCCAATACAGCGTTTCTCGTCATGCAGCATGACATAGGGGTTTGTTGAATGATTCATGATGTTCTCCTTTCTCATGCCCGACTCAGCGTAACGCCAGCAGTGTGAACCACCGTCCCGGAAACCGGACTGGTCACATGCGGAAGTAAATTACCGCAGTGAATACCATGCGTTGTCGCAGCCGTCCTGGCCCCGGCCTTGGCGCCAAATCCCATATAGACGAACAGCGTATCGGGTCGAATACCAGCTGTTACCAGTGCCTTACCTTTCTCTTTACCCGTCGCGTTTTCCAGCCAGATGTCGTCCCCGCTTTTGATCCCTTTTTCTTGTGCTGTTTTCGGGTGTATCCATACTGCGTTATCCCACATCAGCTCACTAAGCAGAGGAACATATTGCGTCGCACCGTTTGTGTGAACCGCCACTTTGCCCTGGATAAAATAGAGTTCGTTATCCCCCTTAAGCGCAAAATTACGGGCTCGCGGGCTACCGTAGCCGGGTAGTAATGTCTCCAGCTCTTCGGAATAAAGTTCGATTTTTCCTGACGGGGATTTGAATCGGAGTTGCTCGCCGTAAGTGCCGTCGCTGTCAACTGCTACCGCAGCGGGATACTGTGCCGTAAACTGGCGTACCATTTCAGGTTCGCGCAATAACAATGGGATGCCCCATTCGCGGTATCCCTTCTGGCGCAGTTCAGCAGATAAAGCATGGTCGCCATTCAGTTGATATAACTGCCGTGTTTGCATATCTTGCCACGGATAAAATTGTCCCAGCCCTAACTGTTCTCCCAGCTCTTTCCAGATCTGCCAGCTCGGACGCGCATCGCCAACAGGCTCAACAACCTGCTGACGCAGCGCATAGGCCGGATTTAGCCCGGACATATCAGAAACCTCTTCATCGCGCTCGAGGTAGGTACATTCCGGAAGCAGATAATCGGCATACGCCGCACTTTCGCTTAAATAAACATCACAGCTGACCACAAGATCCAGTTGTTCAACGGTTTTGACCAAATCGGGTCGGCAGGTTACGGTTTGAAAAGGATTATGTCGGGACATAATCCATCCCTTCACCGGATACGGTGTCTGATTTAACACGGCATCGATAATACTCTGCACAACCCCACCGCCCGCCGCGATGTACTTAAACTGCGGCGCGACCATATCAATACGTTGTGCTGCAGGTTTCGCCAACTTGGCATCAGGTTTCGCCAGCACCGGGGCGACTTTTTCACCAGCCAGTTTGTTGTAGGTGGCGGCATTTTTTTTCTGGTACATACCACCTTCACGTTCAATATTCCCCATCAACACATTGAGGGTGAAAATCATCCGCCGCATGTCGATCTCTTCCTGAGAAAACGTCGCACGGTGGCCCGGACTAACGATGGCGTGAGGCGCACAAGCTGCCATTTCCCGGGTAACGCGGGTAATGACATCCGCAGGCACATCGGCCAGTTTTTGCGCCCATTCAGGGGTAGTCTCTTGTACTGCCTCGACCAGTTGCGCAAATCCCGTGGTGTAGCGTTCAACAAACTGTGCGTCATAGAGCTTTTCTTTAATCATGACGTGGCACATGGCCATAAGCACCGGTAAATCACCACCAGGTTTGATCGCATGCCATTCATCCGCTTTACTGGAAAACACGGACAAACGAGGATCGAAGCTGACCATCTTCGCCCCCTTCTCCTGCGCGGTCATCAGTTCATGCGTGTCGGCAACCTCAATGCCTTCATACAAGTTATGACCAAAGGAAACCATATAGCGGGTATTGGCAATATCCATTGCTAAATCGCCCCCCATCATCACCTTAGCGGCAATAGATTTTCCTGCGGGACATGTTGAGGCGTGAGTGAAGGTATTAGGCGAACCAAAGGCCGTCGCCAGGTGAAATAAATGGCCGGAAAGCGAACCTGATTTAGAAGAGAACACAATGCCCTGGGGACCATACTGCTCTTTTATGGCACCCATTTTTTCAGCAATTTCTTTATAAGCCTGTTGCCAGCTAATGACCTGCCATTCACCGCTACCGCGGGGGCCGGTACGCTTCATCGGTTTAACGATACGATGTGGGTCGTTGACCAGGCTGACACCACTTCCCCCTCGCGCGCAAACTCGCGTACCTTGTTGAGGCGCATTGGGATTACCCTGGATAAAAACGGTTTTATTATTAATAACTTGTGCTTGAATTGGGCAACGAAATGAACACATTTCGCACAGACTTGGCGTGAGCGCTGTTTTTCCTTTAATGCTCTCAGGCGAATTTCGCGCCAGTGCACCAGGTGGGAAACTTCCTATTGCGCAAGCAGAGCAACCAATCCCCACTCCTCGCAAAAAATTACGCCGACTAATGCTCATATAACCTCCTGTTATTAGATATACCCAATGATTATATGGCGTTTAAATTATTAGTTTTTAACATCACTCACATTTCATTACACTAAACCACCATTAATCATTAGAAATAAAAGCCTTTGTTTATAAAAGACTTTTAAAATTTCCAAAACACAACAATTAACCGTAAAAATAACAATAATTGTTCGCAATCAGATTTTTCTGAACACCAGCCTTCAGGAAAATTTATTCCGGTAATTTCCTTTAAAACTAAAAAAATAATTTATCTTATTTAATCAGCTCTTGTTTATCTCAATTTTAATGCGGCCAGTACCCAGGAATGATAATCACTTTGCTGATTACCGCGCTCATTTTTGGTATTCTTAGAAAAGCGCTAAATTGATCCCGGACATAACTGAACAATGAATGACGGCAAGCAGCACCCGACTTTTCTCTTCCACGATTACGAAACCTTTGGCACCCATCCGGCGCTGGACAGACCCGCACAGTTCGCAGCTATCCGCACAGATAGCGATTTCAACATTATTGGTGAACCTGAAGTCTTTTATTGCAAGCCTGCAGACGATTATCTGCCACAACCAGAGGCGGTACTGATCACCGGTATTACGCCGCAGGAAGCGCGTGCAAAGGGAGAGAATGAGGCTGCTTTTGCTGCACGTATTCACTCGCTGTTTACCGTGCCGAAAACCTGTATCCTGGGCTATAACAATGTCCGCTTCGATGATGAAGTGACACGCAATATTCTGTATCGCAATTTTTACGATCCTTATGCCTGGAGCTGGCAACACGATAATTCACGCTGGGATTTACTGGATGTGATGCGCGCATGTTATGCACTGCGTCCAGAAGGGATTAACTGGCCAGAAAACGACGACGGTTTGCCCAGCTTCCGGCTTGAACATTTGACCAAAGCCAACGGCATTGAACATGCCAATGCCCACGATGCGATGGCAGACGTCTACGCGACTATTGCAATGGCACAACTGGTTAAGTCACGTCAGCCGCGCCTGTTTGACTATCTTTATAGCCATCGTAATAAGCACAAACTGGCCGCCCTGATTGACGTTCCACAAATGAAACCCCTGGTGCATGTCTCCGGCATGTTCGGCGCATGGCGAGGTAACACCAGTTGGGTCGCTCCGCTCGCCTGGCATCCGGACAATCGCAACGCGGTTATCATGGTCGATTTAGCTGGTGATATTTCTCCTCTGCTTGAGCTGGACAGCGACACTCTGCGCGAGCGCCTGTACACGGCTAAAGCCGACTTGGGCGATAACGTGGCGGTACCGGTAAAACTGGTGCACATCAACAAATGTCCGGTGCTGGCGCAAGCCAATACACTCCGCCCGGAAGATGCCGATCGCCTCGGGATTAACCGTCAGCATTGTCTGGATAATCTTAAAGTCCTGCGCGAAAACCCGCAGGTCCGCGATAAAGTAGTGGCCATTTTTGCCGAAGCCGAGCCTTTCGCCCCATCAGATAACGTGGATGCCCAACTGTATAACGGTTTTTTCAGTGATGCCGACCGCGCCGCGATGAAAATCGTTCTGGAGACCGACCCGCGTAATTTACCGGCGCTGGACATCACCTTCGTCGATAAACGCATTGAAAAACTGCTGTTTAATTACCGCGCCCGCAACTTCCCCGGCACGCTGGATGAAACCGAACAACAGCGCTGGCTGGAACATCGCCGCCAGGTGTTCACTCCAGAGTTTTTGCAAAATTACGCCAATGAACTGCAGACACTGAGTCAGCAGTACGCTGATAACAAAGAGAAACTGATGCTGCTGAAATCGCTCTGGCAATACGCTGAAGAGATTGTGTAAAACGCAGACATAAAAAAACCGGAGAAATTCTCCGGTTTTTAATTATGCGCCGGGCAAACCGGCGCAGAAAAGTCAGTTGTTATGCAACATCTTCGTACTGCGGTACCGGGTTGCGGAAACTTTTGGTCACGCAAGCCAGGTAAATCAGACCAATACCAGCCCAGATCAGCCCCAGAACCATAGAGCTCTCTTCCAGGTTCACCCACAGCGCACCAACGGTCAGCGCACCGCACATCGGCAGGAACAGGTACTGGAAGTGGTCTTTCAGCGTCTTGTTGCGCTTCTCACGGATCCAGAACTGGGAGATCACCGACAGGTTAACGAAGGTAAACGCCACCAGCGCACCAAAGTTAATCAGCGCCGTTGCCATCACCAGGTCAAAGTTGATTGCCAGCAGGGCAATCGCCCCAACCAGAATGATGTTCATGGACGGAGTACGCCATTTCGGGTGCACATAACCGAAGAAACTTTTCGGGAAGACACCGTCACGCCCCATCACATACATCAGACGCGCTACGCCTGCATGCGCCGCCATACCGGATGCCAGTACGGTAATGGTGGAGAAAATCAGTGCGCCAACCTGGAAGAACTTACCAGCTACATACAGCATAATTTCTGGCTGCGAAGCATCCGGGTCCTTGAAGCGCGAGATATCCGGGAAGTACAGCTGCAACAGATAGGTGGAGACAATAAAGATCAGGCCACCAATCAGCGCGGTCAGGAAGATAGCACGTGGAATTACGCGCTCGGCATCTTTAGTTTCTTCCGACAGGTTGCTGATGCCGTCAAATCCTGTAAAGGAGAAGCACAGAATCGTCGCACCGGTGATCATCGGAATAACGTGCGCATCGCCTGACCAGAATGGACGGGAACTCACCAGCGTACCGGCACCTTCGCCCTCAAATACACCGTAAACCACCATGCCCAAAATGACCGCAATCAGCACAACCTGCAACACCACAATCACGGTATTGAAGTTAGCGACGGATTTGAGACTACGCAGGTTGAATGCCGTCATAAACGCCACCAGGGCGATAACAAATACCCACGACGGAATCGAAGGCACGAGGGCTTCAAAGTAAATTTTTGCCAGCAGAATGTTGATCATCGGCGCGAACAGGTAATCGAGCAGAGAAGACCAACCCACCATAAAACCTACAGTAGGACTAATAGATTTCTGGGCATAGGTGTACGCAGAGCCAGCAGAAGGGTAACGACGTACCAGCTTCCCGTAGCTCAGCGCTGTAAACAGAATGGCGACCAGCGCGAAGGCATATGCCGTCGGCACGTGACCGTCTGTGAGGCCCGAAACGATACCAAATGTATCGAACAGCGTCATCGGCTGCATATAGGCAAGGCCCATCATAACAACCGGAACCAACGTAAGCGTTTTACGTAATTCCACGCGAGAGGTGTTTGGAGTAACGTTATGCGACATGGTCATTCCCCTTTACGGTGAACACCGTCGCGTAAGCAAAAAATTGCCCCATTTTTATGGATTCCTCAGCGACAACAACTGTCGGTTTTTAGTAAGTATCTATCCGGTACGAAGCCCGGCCTCTTTTATGAATGATTGGTTTGATGCAAAAAAATAACCGACGCGTATTAAAACGTCGGTTAATGTCATTTTTTGCAAGCGGCGTATTTTGCACTAAAGTGGGGAGAAATAACAAGAGAATGAGGCTACTGTATAATAATATTTTTTCTTAACTGTTTGATTTATCGGCAACCGTTTTTACATAGACACCCGCAATAGCACTATTTGCTAAAATCTCATCCCGCCACCAGACGCTTGCTAATCCAGAGGTCTGTTCATTCCAGCCAATCCACACCGGCTCAAACATAATTTGCGCGACCACTTTCTTCTCAATAAGCGCGCCACTGTCCAAAAATCGCTGTGCCAGATAACGCGGCATATAGCCACACCCCAGGCCACTAATTTGCAATTCCAGCTTGGTCTTAAAATCGAAAACAGTAATAGCTTCCTGATCATCAAATAACTGAGTTCCGGACGAATTCGCAGAATGCGCATTATCATTATCTCCCACAACGATAGCGCGATACCGTTTGATGGTTCGGCGATTCAATGGTTCTTCTTCCTGCGCCAACGGATGATGGGGAGCGACCACAAAAACCTGCTCAAGATCGCCTAAACGCGCAAAACCGAATTCGCTTGCCGAGGGCGGTTCGTGCATCGCACCGACAATAATATCTGCCCGCCCCTGGGTAAGAGCATCCCAGGAGCCTCCCAGCACGCCGTTAATAAATTTAAGGCGAGTCACACTGTGATGTTGGTAAAAAGACTCGATGAGCGGGGCAAGAAGCGAAAAGGGAAACGTATCATCCACACCGATAACCAGTTGGTTTTCCCAGCCCTCATGCAGTTTGATCGCCTGTTTTTCAAGTTCGCGGACGGTGTGCAGTACCTCCCTCCCCTTTTCCAGCAGCATCTGACCGGTACGGGTAAATTTCGCCCGATGTCCGCTACGATCCAGCAACTGAATATTGAGGTCGCTCTCCAGCTTATGGACGGTATAGCTCAGCGCCGACGGCGTCTTAAACAATTTTGCCGACGCCGCCGCGAAGCTTCCCTCTTTCTCTAACGCATCAAGGATGATCAAAACGTCCAGCAGTGGTTTCATACTCGCCCCCTGGCGGTATACAGCGGCACTCTGCTGGTCTGTCACTCCATCGGCATCACCAGCGGATCAGGATACTGGTACTCGAACCCAAGCTCATTACAAATGCGGTTGCCATCAATGACTTTACCTTTACCGTTATCCACACTGTCCCGGAAAGTTGGCGGCTCCATACCCAACAAACGAGCCATCTGGGGATAGAACACATTACGCGCAGGATGCATAGGCGCACATATATTATAGATGTGTCCCCCTTTAGGTGCCTGTAACAACAAGGTGATTGCCGAAACAACATCATCCAGATGCACCAGATTAACCCCGTGTTGTCCGTCAGGAGCCGTTTTACCCGCAAAAAAACGGCCAGGGTGTCTTCCCGGTCCAACTAACCCGGCCAGACGCAGAATATCGACCGAGGTCCCCGGCAGGTTGTGCAGCCAGTCTTCCAGTTCTTTCAGAACGCGACCGCTTGCCGTAACCGGATTACGCGGCGAGCCCTCTTTTACCATCCCCTGTACATCGCCATAGACCGACGTAGAGCTGGTAAAAATAATCCGCGGAATACGATACGCCAGCGCACTGTCGACCAGTTCCTGCATCGCCTGCAGATAAAAATCCTCACCAGGACCGCTCCGGCGCGCGGGCAGCGTAATCACCAGCGCATCGGCGTCCATTAACGCATCAAGATCATCTGGCTCACAGACCAGTTCAGGCTCCAGGCGTAACGAGTAGCTCTCAATACCGCTCATTCGGGCCGCTTCTACACCATCCAAAGTGGTTTTGCTGCCGGTGACCTGCCAGCCTCTCGCCGCCAGCGACATGGCTAACGGCATGCCTAACCAACCTAACCCGACAATTGCGACCTTTTTCATGCCTTCTCTCCTGACTTTTGGCCTATAACTCAAGGCTACGCCAGCCCACGGTGGCTGACAATTCATAGTATCAATATGAAATGAATTAATGATCAAAAAAAGCCCTTGCTTTCCGTGGCTGAAGTGGTTTAGGTTAAAAGACATCAAATGAATAAGCATTCATCGAGAAATTTTATGACACGCGCTCAATTTAAACACCATCACCACCATCATCCTGACTAGTCTTTCAGGCGATGTGTGCTGGGAGACATTTAAATCTTCCAGTGGTGCATGAGCGTATGAGAGAGCCCCCGGAAGAATTCTTCCGGGGGCTTTTTTTTGGTGCGCAACCCAGACCGATTCAGACAGGATAACGAGGAACAGAGAATGTTAGACAACACCCGTTTACGCATAGCTATGCAGAAATCAGGCCGTTTAAGCGATGATTCACGCGAATTACTGGCTCGCTGTGGCATTAAAATTAATCTTCACACCCAGCGCCTGATTGCGATGGCAGAGAATATGCCGATTGATATTCTCCGCGTGCGTGATGACGATATCCCGGGTCTGGTAATGGATGGCGTCGTGGATCTTGGCATCATTGGTGAAAACGTTCTGGAAGAGGAGCTGCTCAACCGACGGGCACAGGGCGAAGATCCACGCTACTTTACACTGCGTCGACTGGACTTCGGCGGCTGTCGTCTCTCGCTGGCTACCCCCGTTGACGAAGCATGGGACGGCCCGTCAGCGCTGGACGGCAAACGTATCGCGACCTCTTATCCGCACCTGCTCAAACGCTACCTCGATCAAAAAGGCGTCTCGTTTAAATCCTGTCTGTTAAACGGTTCTGTTGAAGTCGCACCGCGTGCCGGACTGGCCGATGCTATCTGTGATCTGGTTTCAACTGGCGCCACACTGGAAGCCAACGGCCTGCGTGAAGTGGAGGTCATTTACCGTTCCAAAGCCTGCCTGATTCAACGCGATGGCGAGATGGCTGAAGCCAAGCAACAGCTGATTGATAAATTACTGACCCGCATTCAGGGTGTTATCCAGGCCCGCGAATCCAAGTACATCATGATGCACGCTCCAAGCGAACGTCTGGAAGATGTCATCGCTCTGCTTCCGGGTGCTGAACGCCCAACCATTCTGCCGCTGGCGGGCGATCAGCAGCGCGTGGCAATGCACATGGTCAGCAGCGAAACCCTGTTCTGGGAAACCATGGAAAAACTGAAAGCGCTCGGTGCCAGCTCGATTCTGGTACTGCCGATTGAGAAGATGATGGAGTAATCGCCATGAGCTTTAGCACAATCATTGACTGGAATAGCTGTAGCCCCGAGCAGCAACGCGAATTACTGATGCGCCCGGCAATTTCCGCCTCAGACAGCATCACCCGTACCGTCAGCGACATTCTGGATAACGTCAAATCACGTGGTGATACGGCGCTGCGCGAATACAGCGCAAAGTTTGATAAAACCACAGTCAGTGCGCTGAAAGTCAGCGCCGAAGACATTGCCGCCGCCAGCGCACGCCTGAGTGATGACCTCAAGCAGGCCATGGCTGTGGCGGTAAACAACATCGAAACTTTCCATAACGCGCAAAAACTGCCACCAGTAGATATCGAAACGCAGCCCGGCGTGCGCTGCCAGCAGGTGACCCGTCCGGTGAACTCTGTTGGCCTGTATATTCCCGGAGGGTCTGCACCGCTCTTCTCTACGGTATTAATGCTTGCCACTCCAGCTCGTATAGCGGGATGCAAAAAAGTAGTGCTGTGTTCCCCGCCGCCTATTGCCGATGAAATTTTGTATGCGGCGCAGTTATGCGGAGTACAGGACGTGTTTAACGTCGGTGGCGCGCAGGCCATCGCCGCGCAGGCGTTTGGTAGCGAATCTGTACCGAAAGTGGACAAAATTTTCGGCCCCGGTAATGCCTTTGTGACCGAGGCCAAACGCCAGGTCAGCCAGCGTCTGGACGGTGCGGCAATCGATATGCCTGCGGGCCCGTCAGAAGTGCTGGTGATTGCCGACAGCGGCGCAACACCGGATTTCGTCGCCTCTGACTTACTTTCTCAGGCCGAACACGGACCGGACTCTCAGGTGATCCTGCTGACGCCGGATGCTGATATCGCACGCCGTGTCGCTGAAGCGGTAGAACGCCAGCTTGCTGAACTGCCTCGCGCGGAAACCGCTCGTCAGGCGTTAAGCGCCAGTCGCCTGATTGTGACTAAAGATTTGCAGCAATGCATCGCCATCTCTAATCAGTACGGTCCGGAACATTTGATTATTCAGACCCGTAACGCGCGGGAACTGGTTGATGACATCACCAGTGCCGGTTCGGTATTTCTCGGTGACTGGTCGCCGGAATCGGCGGGTGATTACGCTTCAGGTACCAACCACGTCCTGCCAACCTATGGCTATACGGCAACCTGCTCAAGTCTTGGGCTGGCTGATTTCCAGAAACGGATGACCGTACAGGAATTATCACCGCAAGGTTTCTCAGCCCTGGCCTCTACGATTGAAACGCTGGCCGCCGCTGAGCGACTGACCGCCCACAAAAATGCCGTCACCCTGCGTGTTAACGCCCTGAAGGAGCAAGCATGAGTACTGATAACATTCTCAGCGTTACCGATTTAGCCCGTAAAAATGTTCGTGAGCTGACGCCCTATCAGTCCGCCCGCCGTCTGGGCGGTAATGGCGATGTCTGGCTGAATGCTAATGAGTTTCCGACCGCTGTTGAATTCCAGTTAAGCCAGCAGACGCTAAACCGCTATCCGGAATGTCAGCCGAAAGCGGTGATCGAGAACTACGCACAGTACGCAGACGTGAAACCACAGCAGGTACTGGTCAGTCGTGGGGCAGACGAAGGTATTGAGCTGTTGATCCGCGCATTTTGTGAACCCGGCAAAGATGCGATTCTCTACTGCCCGCCAACCTATGGCATGTACAGCGTCAGCGCCGAAACCATCGGCGTTGAATGCCGCACCGTCCCTACTCTTGACGACTGGCAACTGGATTTACAGGGCATAGCTGAGAAGCTTGATGGTGTAAAGGTTGTCTACGTTTGCAGCCCGAATAATCCAACAGGTCAGTTGATCAACCCACAGGACCTGCGCTCACTGCTCGACATGACGCAGGGGAAAGCCATCTTGGTCGCCGATGAAGCCTATATTGAGTTTTGTCCGCAGGCAACGCTGGCAGGCTGGCTTTCTGAATATCCGAACCTGGTGGTCCTGCGCACGCTTTCCAAAGCGTTTGCCCTTGCAGGCTTGCGCTGCGGATTTACGCTGGCTAATGAAGAAATTATCAACCTGCTGCTGAAAGTGATTGCACCCTACCCGCTTTCTACCCCAGTGGCAGACATCGCCGCCCAGGCACTGACGCCACAAGGGATTTCAGCCATGCGTAAACGGGTGACGCAGATCCTGCAAGAGCGCCAGTATCTGGTCGATAACCTGAAAACAATCCCCTGCGTGGAGCAGGTTTTCACCTCTGAAACCAACTATATTCTGGCCCGCTTTACCGCCTCCAGTTCTGTGTTTAAATCTCTGTGGGATCAGGGCATTATCTTACGAGACCAGAACAAACAACCTTCGTTAAGCGGCTGCCTGCGTATTACTGTCGGAACCCGTGAAGAGAGCCAGCGCGTCATTGACGCCTTACGTGCGGAGCAAGTATGAGCCAGAAGTATCTTTTTATTGACCGTGATGGAACCCTGATTTCTGAACCGCCAAGTGACTTTCAGGTTGATCGCTTTGACAAGCTCGCTTTTGAGCCGGAGGTTGTCCCTGCGCTACTGAAACTGCAAAAGGCAGGTTATAAGCTGGTGATGATAACCAACCAGGATGGCCTGGGAACGCAAAGTTTCCCGCAGGTAGATTTTGACGGCCCGCACAACCTGATGATGCAGATATTCACCTCTCAGGGGGTGGTATTTGATGAAGTATTGATCTGTCCGCATCTGCCAGCGGATGAATGCGATTGCCGTAAGCCAAAAGTGAAGCTGGTCGAACAGTACCTGGTTGAGCAAGCGCTGGACGCCGCGAACAGCTACGTCATTGGCGATCGGGCGACCGATATTCAGCTTGCTGAAAACATGGGAATTACCGGATTACGCTATAACCGTGAAACCCTGAACTGGTCGATAATTGCCGAACAGCTAACCCGACGCGATCGTTACGCTCACGTTGAGCGTAATACCAAAGAAACACAGATTGACGTCAAAGTCTGGCTGGACCGCGAGGGTCGCAGCAAAATCAATACCGGCGTTGGTTTCTTTGACCACATGCTGGATCAAATTTCGACCCACGGCGGTTTTTGCATGGAAATTACCGTCAAAGGCGATCTGTATATCGACGATCACCACACGGTGGAAGATACCGGTCTGGCGCTGGGCGAAGCCTTAAAGCTGGCTCTGGGCGATAAACGCGGAATCAACCGTTTTGGTTTTGTACTGCCGATGGACGAGTGTCTGGCACGCTGTGCGCTGGATATTTCCGGGCGCCCTCACCTGGAATACCGGGCTGAATTTACCTATCAGCGCGTCGGCGATCTGAGCACGGAAATGATTGAACACTTTTTCCGTTCACTCTCTTACACCATGGGTGTCACGCTACATCTGAAAACTAAAGGCAAAAATGACCACCACCGCGTGGAAAGCTTGTTCAAAGCATTTGGTCGCACGCTGCGTCAGGCGATTCGCGTGGAAGGCGACACGCTTCCCTCCTCAAAAGGAGTGCTGTGATGAATGTGGTGATCCTCGATACCGGCTGCGCCAACCTGAACTCGGTGAAATCCGCCGTGGCGCGTCATGGATACGATCCTATTGTCAGTCGTGACGCCGATGTTGTACTGCGCGCCGATAAACTCTTTCTGCCCGGTGTTGGCACCGCGCAGTCGGCAATGGATCAGTTACAAGAACGAGAACTGATAGAGCTGATCAAAGCCTGTACACAACCTGTGTTAGGGATTTGTCTGGGCATGCAACTTCTCGGTCGCCGCAGCGAAGAAAGTAACGGTGTCGACCTGTTGGGCATTATTGAGCAGGACGTGCCCAAAATGACCGATTTTGGCCTGCCACTACCGCATATGGGCTGGAACCGCGTATATCCGCAAGCCGGGAACCGTCTGTTTCAGGGCATTGAGGACGGCGCATATTTTTATTTTGTGCACAGCTACGCCATGCCGGTGAATCCGTGGACCATCGCTCAGTGCAACTATGGCGAACCGTTTACCGCTGCAGTACAAAAAGACAATTTCTTCGGCGTGCAGTTTCACCCTGAACGTTCGGGTTCCGCAGGGGCGCAGTTGCTGAAAAACTTTCTGGAGATGTGATGATTATTCCGGCATTAGATTTAATCGACGGCACGGTTGTACGCCTCCATCAGGGCGATTACGCGCAACAGCGCGATTACGGCAACGATCCCTTACCGCGTCTACAAGACTACGCCGCGCAAGGTGCGCAGGTTTTGCACCTGGTGGATTTGACCGGTGCAAAGGATCCGTTGAAACGACAAATACCGCTGATTAAAACGCTGGTCGCTGGCGTAAACGTTCCGGTACAGGTTGGCGGCGGCGTGCGCACTGAAGAGGACGTTGCGGCCCTGCTGGACGCGGGTGTTGCGCGTGTGGTTATCGGATCCACAGCGGTAAAATCACCAGAGATGGTTAAAGGCTGGTTCACCCGCTTTGGCGCCGATGCGCTGGTACTGGCACTCGATGTGCGTATTGATGCCCAGGGCAACAAACAGGTAGCGGTCAGCGGCTGGCAGGAAGACTCCGGCGTTTCGCTGGAAGAACTGGTTGAGACCTATTTACCCGTTGGCCTGAAGCATGTGCTGTGTACAGATATCTCCCGCGATGGCACGCTGGCTGGCTCAAACGTCTCGCTTTATGAAGAGGTCTGCACCAGATACCCGCAGGTGGCATTTCAGTCCTCTGGCGGTATTGGTGATATTGAAGATGTGGCCGCTCTGCGCGGGACAGGCGTTCGCGGCGTGATCGTCGGCCGTGCTCTGCTGGAAGGTAAATTCACCGTTGAGGAGGCCATCCAATGCTGGCAAAACGCATAATTCCATGTCTGGACGTTCGCGATGGACAGGTTGTCAAAGGCGTCCAGTTTCGCAATCACGAAATCATTGGCGACATCGTGCCGCTGGCAAAACGTTATGCCGATGAAGGTGCGGATGAACTGGTGTTCTACGATATCACTGCTTCCAGCGATGGCCGTGTGGTTGATAAGAGCTGGGTTTCACGTGTGGCAGAAGTGATAGACATTCCGTTCTGTGTTGCTGGCGGCATTAAGTCGGCGGAAGACGCAGCCAAAATACTCACCTTTGGTGCAGACAAAATCTCAATCAATTCCCCTGCGCTGGCCGACCCGACGCTGATTACCCGCCTGGCTGACCGTTTTGGTGTGCAGTGCATTGTGGTAGGTATTGATACCTGGCATGACACAGAAACCGGAAAATATCACGTCAATCAATATACCGGTGATGAAAACCGTACCCGCGTCACCCAGTGGGAAACTCTCGACTGGGTAAAAGAAGTGCAAAAACTCGGGGCAGGCGAAATCGTCCTCAATATGATGAACCAGGACGGTGTTCGTAACGGCTACGATCTGGAGCAGCTAAAAAAAGTGCGCGAGGTTTGCCATGTTCCACTGATCGCCTCTGGTGGTGCAGGAACGATGGAACACTTCCTCGAGGCATTCAGAGATGCAGATGTCGACGGCGCACTCGCGGCTTCAGTCTTCCACAAACAGATAATTAATATTGGTGAATTAAAAACGTACCTGGCGACACAGGGCGTGGAGATCAGGATATGCTAACGAAGCAACAAAGCCGGGAACTTGACTGGGAAAAAACCGACGGACTGATTCCGGTCATTGTGCAACATGCGGTATCCGGGGAAGTATTGATGCTCGGCTATATGAACCTGGAGGCGCTGGAGAAAACCCTCGAAAGCGGGAAAGTGACTTTTTTCTCGCGCACCAAACAGCGTTTGTGGACCAAAGGTGAAACCTCTGGCAACTTTCTCAATGTTGTCAGCATTACACCCGATTGCGATAACGACACCCTGTTGGTGCTGGTCAATCCAGTTGGACCAACCTGCCATAAAGGCACCAGCAGTTGTTTTGGTGAAGCAAGCCATCAGTGGCTTTTCCTGTATCAACTTGAACAACTGCTTGCTGAACGTAAAACGGCGGATCCTGCCAGCTCTTACACCGCGAAGCTTTATGCAAGTGGCACTAAACGAATTGCCCAGAAGGTCGGTGAAGAAGGTGTCGAGACCGCATTGGCCGCGACGGTGCATGATCGTTTCGAACTGACCAATGAAGCATCAGACCTGATGTATCACCTGTTGGTTCTGTTGCAGGACCAGGATCTCGATCTGACCACGGTGATTGAGAATTTACGTAAACGTCATCAGTAATCTGCAGACACAAAAAAACCGGGCAACGCCCGGTTTTTCTTTTGCAGTAAATAAATGATGACTTACTGCGCTTTTGCGTTGTAACTACGCAGAGCGTTGCGACCAAGAACCACACCCGCACCAATCATCCCACCCAGCAGTACTGCCAGAACCAGAGTAATTGCTTTTTTCGGACTATCACGACGCACAGGTAAGCTTGGTTTCATCACATAACGGTAGGAGTGCATCTCTGCCCCCTCAAGCTTCAGATTCTCGATATCCAAGAGCTTTTGTTTGGTCTGAAAGTAGCTGTCAGAGAACACCAGGGGACGTGTAGACTCATGCTCAATCATCGATTTCAGGGCTTCACTACCCAGAAGGAACATACTGTCCTGAGTAACATCCTGAGTTTGCTGGAGCTGCGGCTTGGTTACATTCGCCTGTTCGGCATAGCGCAATGCTTCCTGGATTTGCTTAATTCGCAATTCTTTTTGCTCCTGAGCAACCACTTCCTGAGTTTTCAAAGAGTCTTCAAGCGTAGTCGTTTGCAACTTGATGTTATCAGCCAAGTCGAGTTCAAGCTCTTTAGCAACTTTTTCATCAGTTTGTTGAATGTATTCAGACAGCTGACGCTGCGCATTTTCTGCTGAATTACCTACATAAGAAACCGCCAGCGGCAGCTGCTGACCTTTAACCGACGGCTCAATGGTCAATTTTTCTGGTTTTTCCTGGTTATCGAGTGTTTCGGCTAACGCAGAGAAAGACGTACTAAAACGACCAACCACATCCATCTGAAGATCTGTTACTTTTGGCGCACTGTTACCATATATAACGTTGAATGCGTTATTGTAGGTCGCAATCTGACCAACATCCGGCTGAGTAATAATTGCTGTCGAAGTCCATTTTTCTTTAGCAATCATCAGATAGCCAGCCGCCAGCGCAACCGCAACAATCACACAAACAATAATCGTCACTTTGCCACGCCACAACTGCACTACTAAATCAATCAAATCAATCTGTTCCGGATCGTTACTGCGCCCGGATGTGTTGTTATCGCCCACAGACATAAATACCCTAAATGAGGAAAAACCGAAACTGGAAATAGTGTAGTCATATATACGGGTAATGCCATAGGATTATTGATAAAAATCGCAGATTGTTTACAGGATTTTGATTGGTATTTTAATCATCACAGAAAAAGTTACTCAGGAAATCATTAACATCAACGTTCAGATGCCCGTTACTGAGGATTAATCTGATTAATCAACAAATTCACGTCATGAATATGTTTTTCATCACCAAAACAGAGGTTGGCGTAATGACACTTAACGATTATCTTTCTTGCCATCTAACGGTATCATTCTTGTTTTGTGGTGCCTGCTGGCACCTGGCTATAATTTAGCCTGAAAGAGGAACAAAAAATGAAATTTCTGGTTACGGGAGCCGCTGGTTTTATCGGCTTCCACGTTAGCAAGCGCCTCCTGAAGGCAGGCCACCAAGTCGTCGGTACTGATAATCTTAACGACTATTACGACGTGAACCTTAAACAAGCTCGTCTGGATTTACTGGCGCAACCCGGTTTCAATTTTCATAAAATTGATTTAGCCGATCGGGACACGATGGCTGAGCTTTTTTCAAGCGAGCATTTTGACCGTGTAATACATCTTGCCGCACAGGCTGGCGTACGTTATTCGCTCGAAAACCCGCACGCCTATGCTGACTCTAACCTTACTGGCTTTCTGAACGTGCTTGAAGGTTGTCGGCATAATAAAGTACAACATTTGCTCTATGCCTCCTCCAGTTCAGTATACGGCCTGAACCGCAAAATGCCTTTTTCTACGGATGATTCGGTCGACCATCCCGTTTCTCTGTATGCCGCGACCAAAAAAGCTAATGAACTAATGGCACACACGTATTCGCACCTGTACGGACTACCTACAACAGGCCTGCGCTTCTTTACTGTATACGGTCCATGGGGTCGCCCTGATATGGCGCTCTTTAAGTTCACCAAAGCAATGCTCGAAGGTAAAAGTATTGACGTGTATAACTTCGGAAAAATGAAGCGTGATTTTACCTATATTGATGATATCGCAGAGGCAATTATTCGCTTGCAGGACATCATTCCGCAGGTTGACGCACAATGGACCGTTGAGACCGGAACCCCGGCAACAAGCATTGCGCCCTACCGCGTATACAATATTGGAAATAGTTCACCAGTTGAACTGATGGATTACATCAAGGCATTGGAAGATGCCCTTGGTATTGAAGCCGCTAAAAATATGCTGCCACTACAGCCTGGCGACGTACTGGAAACCAGCGCAGATACTAAAGCACTGTATGAGATTATTGGTTTTAAACCCGAAACAACAGTTAAAAATGGCGTGAAAAACTTTGTTGACTGGTATCGTGATTTCTACAAAGTATAATTGCAGTCTGGTTTAATGTAATAAAAGGCCTTTCAAAAGGCCTTTTTTACAGAAACGATATTTAATCATTGCCAAACAGATCTCGCGTGTACACCTTTTCGGCGACATCATCCAGTTCCGGCGTCATACGGTTAGAAATAATAATATCTGCTTCATTCTTAAAGGCGTCTAAGTCACGTATCACTCGAGAACGGAAGAACTCATCCTCTTTCATGACGGGTTCATAAATAATAACGGGCACACCCTTAGCTTTAATCCGTTTCATTATTCCCTGAATGGAAGATGCACGGAAGTTATCAGAACCACTCTTCATAATCAGGCGATACACCCCCACCACCTTCGGCTTACGGGCGAGGATAGAGTCAGCAATAAAATCTTTACGCGTACGGTTAGCATCAACAATCGCGCCAATAATATTATTCGGTACTGAAGCATAGTTAGCCAACAACTGCTTAGTATCTTTCGGCAGGCAGTAGCCACCGTAACCGAATGATGGGTTGTTGTAATGGTTGCCGATACGCGGATCCAGGCATACTCCTTCAATAATCTGACGCGAATTCAGCCCCAGACTCTCTGCATAGCTGTCCAGCTCGTTAAAATAGGCTACGCGCAGCGCAAGATAAGTGTTGGCGAAAAGCTTAATAGCTTCGGCTTCGGTAGAGTCGGTAAACAGGGTCGGAATATCTTTCTTCACGGCCCCTTCCTGTAGCAGTGCAGCAAAACGCTCGGCGCGCTCGGAACGCTCACCAATTACGATACGAGACGGATGCAGGTTGTCGTATAGCGCACGGCCTTCACGCAAAAACTCCGGCGAAAAAAAGATATTGTCGATACCCAACTGCTCCTTAATGGAATTCGTAAAGCCCACCGGAATGGTGGATTTTATGACCATCACTGCATTTGGATTAATTTCAACAACATCGCGGATTACTGATTCCACACTGGAGGTGTTGAAGTAGTTGGTTTTCGGGTCGTAATCAGTCGGGGTGGCGATAATAACGTAGTCAGCATCGCGGTAAGCATCATTCTTATCGGTTGTCGCACGGAAATTCAGCGGTTTCGTGGCCAGATACTCTTCGATCTCTTTATCAACAATCGGCGATTTTTTCTGATTCAGCATGTCGACTTTAGACTGAACGATATCCAGGGCAACCACTTCATGGTGCTGGGCGATCAGAATGCCGTTCGACAGGCCTACGTAACCTGTTCCTGAGATAGTTATCTTCATTCGCTCTGCAACTTCTTCCGGTTAAACATTTAAGGGTGAACGTGTCACCATCGTTAGACCCAACTTTGTCGTATCGGATCAGCCTGCAATCATTATATCGTGATTTATAACTGTAAGGCCTATCAGACCAAGCCGAATGCCGTTTTTTGCCCATAAAAAAGCCCGGAGGAGCGCTCCGGGCCTGCATTTACGATTGGGTTAAATCAGATTAATCCAGCCATTCGGTGTGGAACACACCTTCTTTATCAGTGCGTTTATAGGTGTGTGCACCGAAGTAGTCACGCTGAGCCTGAATCAGGTTCGCCGGCAATACCGCAGAACGGTAGCTGTCATAGTATGCTACGGCGGCAGAGAACGTCGGTACCGGGATACCATTCTGCACAGCATAAGCCACTACATCACGCAGCGCCTGCTGATATTCGTCAGCGATGTTTTTGAAGTAAGGAGCCAACAGCAGATTTGCGATGCCTTTGTTTTCAGCATAAGCATCGGTGATCTTCTGCAGGAACTGAGCGCGAATGATACAGCCTGCGCGGAAGATCTTCGCGATTTCACCGTAATTCAGATCCCAGTTGTACTCGTCAGACGCAGCGCGCAGTTGAGAGAAACCCTGCGCATAGGAGACGATTTTGCCCAGGTACAGAGCGCGACGTACTTTCTCAACGAACTCTGCTTTATCACCAGCCAGTTTAGCCTGCGGACCAGACAGCACTTTAGATGCAGCAACACGCTGGTCTTTAAGGGAGGAGATGTAACGAGCGAATACAGACTCAGTGATCAGAGACAGGGGTTCCCCAAGATCCAGAGAACTTTGGCTGGTCCATTTACCGGTACCTTTGTTCGCCGCTTCATCCAGGATCACATCAACCAAATATTTACCGTCTTCATCCTTTTTAGTGAAGATATCTTTGGTGATGTCAATCAGGTAGCTGCTTAATTCACCTTCGTTCCACTCGGTGAAGGTGGTCGCCAGCTCTTCGTTAGACAGGTTCAAACCACCTTTCAGCAGAGAGTAGGCTTCAGCAATCAACTGCATGTCACCGTATTCAATACCGTTGTGGACCATCTTCACATAGTGGCCCGCACCATCGGCGCCAATATAGGTTACACATGGCTCACCATCTTCGGCAACAGCTGCGATTTTGGTCAGAATTGGCGCGACCAGTTCGTAAGCCTCTTTCTGGCCACCAGGCATGATAGAAGGCCCTTTCAGTGCGCCCTCTTCACCACCGGACACGCCGGTACCGATGAAGTTAAAGCCTTCGGCCGACAGTTCACGATTGCGACGAATGGTGTCCTGGAAGAAGGTGTTACCGCCATCAATAATGATATCGCCTTTGTCCAGATACGGCTTCAGGGAATCAATGGCAGCGTCTGTACCTGCTCCCGCTTTCACCATTAACAGGATACGACGAGGCGTTTCGAGGGATTCAACAAACTCTTTTACCGTGTAGTAAGGCACCAGTTTCTTGCCAGGGTTCTCGGCAATCACTTCTTCGGTCTTTTCACGGGAGCGGTTGAAAACGGAGACGGTATAACCACGGCTTTCGATGTTGAGCGCCAGGTTGCGCCCCATCACTGCCATACCGACGACGCCGATCTGTTGCTTGGACATTACATACTCCTGTCAGGTGTGGTTACCCACCGGGACAAACTCCGGGGGCTTAAGTGAATAGCATGTTAACTCAGAGGCAAGGCAGGAAGGTAGTAATTGATGTACCAGAGCTTCCTTTTGGGTAGTAATCAGCCATGTCTAACGAGACTCAATACGCGCCGTCTCGATGTAAAACAACCTTCACTGTCTTAAACAAAATGGCAATATCATTCCAGAGTGTCCAGTTCTTGACATACCAGGAGTCAAAATACACACGCGTTTCATAGTCCACATCATTGCGACCACTAACTTGCCACAGACCTGTCATTCCTGGTTTTGCCATCAAATAATAGTCAACATCATCACAATACCGTTCAAGTTCATCCGAAATGATTGGGCGTGGCCCAACCAAACTCATCTCACCTTTTAATACATTGAACAGTTGGGGTAATTCATCAAGACTTGTTTTTCGAATAAAACGCCCAACAGCAGTAATGCGAGGATCATTTTTAAGTTTAAAATCTTTTTCCCACTCAGCTCTCGCATCGGGATCTTTATCCAGAAGATCTTTCAATACTACTTGCGAATTCATCACCATTGAACGAAATTTATAACACGGAAATAATTTACCGTTCCGCCCTACGCGTTGATGGCCGTAAATCGCTGGACCTCCATCTCGGGTAACTTTATACCAAAGATAAATCATAAGGGGTGATGCCACTAATAGAATTAATATTGAACAAACGATGTCAAATGTTCGTTTAAGGAAACGGGAGGTACGCTTTGCAAGATTGTTCTGTATCCTTAACAGCATAACTTCATGGCTAAAAATAAAGGACATATCTGTATTATACAATGGCAATCCGCGAAAAGAAGGAACCACAGTTACTGATCGGCAATGATGCTTTGATAACTCACGAAGCCAAAATTGTGTTTTATCTAACTCAGTATATTCATAGGCAAGAATATAATGAATATCACCTGTACGATTCAAACTCCAGATTTCTTTATCTTCTTTTATTATTGGTAACCCATTAATCTCAGAATGAATTGCATCACTATCAAAGAAAGCAACAACATCAAATCCCATCATCTCTTCACTCTGAAGAGCACTGTATGCTCCGAGTGCATTTTGGCCACTTCCGAGAATGATGGTTTTCTTCTTCCAGATTCCAAGTTTGTTAAGCAAATGCTTTGTAAGTACACGGAAGAATGGCACCAATACAAGCGCAAATGTCCAGCAAAAAACCCAGACATACCGTGAAAATTGCCACTTAGAAAAGGCGCTTAAAGCTAGGTCAAATACAGCAAAAATAACAATGGTACGAAAAATTTCTTTCAACTCATACCAGAATGGCTTGCGATACGTATAATGCCGTAATCGAATCCAAAACCATCCCACACATACTATAGATAAAATGAAGTGGGAGATAAATCGTGTATCCAGCTGTTCTTGTGGAACAAAACGCTGAACTTCATCAAAAATTAAATATACACAACCTAATGACAGCCATAGTGCCACATTAAAAAAGACCAAATCAGATATGGCTAAAAAAAGCTTACACAACTGTGGATTATACTTATTATCAATATTATCCATTTAACCCTCACCCTCTAAATGGGTATAAAAAACAAGATAAAATCACTGTTCTTTTGAACATGCTTCGAGATAAATTTAGAAAATCTTAGCTTTCATCCCTGATACGAACAAGAACAGTTTCTACAATATCTTGAGCAATTACCAATGAATTCGCCTCGGCATAACAACGCAACTCAGGTGCATTCCCTGAAGGTCGTAAATGCACAATACTCCCACTACCAAGCGTAATTCTTATCCCATCAGTGATATCTACAGAGACAGCGATTTCATCTTGTAAACCAATACTATTGAGCAATGATTGCTGATTTACAGCTCCCATATCAATTAGTTTTCGGCTCTTTTCAAAGCAGATATTCTGTAATCGGTCAGAATGGGTGTACCTGCGGGGAAGTTGTTCAACAAGACTGCTAATATTTTTCTCTCTACTACTGTAAAGAAGCATAATCGCTGGTAATAGTGCATCACGAGTCGGCAATGCTGATAAAACTTCACCATTAATAGTGACATCACTTCCTAATAAGAAACCTCCGTTAGCTTCAAACCCGGCAATACGGTCATAGCTCTGCGATAATTCAGAAAACGCAGCTATAACATAGGGTGAACCAATCTTAGTAAGTTCTACATGTTTAAAGTAATGACCGGAAGATATGACACTATTACAACTCACAGGAATAGCAACAGCATCTACAGATAAGGCAAGCGAACACAACAGTCCTAAAATATCCCCTCTCAACCACTGCCCTTTCTCATCAGAAATTAAAGGTCGATCTCCATCTCCGTCAGTAGAAAAGATGGCATCCAATTCAAAATCCTTTACCCATTTAAGTGCTTTCGCTCTATCCTTTTCGCTTACCGCTTCAGTATCTATAGGTACGAAGCTATCACTCCGATCCAGACTGATAACTTCAGCACCTAAAGCTTTAAATAAAGGTTTATAAAGATCGCGCCCAGCACTTGAGTGCTCATAAATACCAATACGCTTTCTCTTCAAAAACGGTGTAGGGAACAGAGAAAGATAGCGTGAAATGTAATTTTCAGCAGCAACTGGTGAAACAGACAATTCTTCAAGCACTAGTTGATTACATGTAGCTTGAGTATTCAGAATTGCTAGCTCATCAGCTTTTGTAATTTCGCCATCAGGACGGTAGAACTTCAATCCATTACGATCAAAAGGTATGTGGCTACCTGTCACCATAATCGCTGGAATTTTATCTGCCATAGACTGAAGCGCTAAGGCTGGTGTTGGAATAACACCGTAGAAAATCGCATTGATGCCTTTATCGGCCAATGCTGCGGCACAAGCCTGGGCCATAGCATAGCTGCTTGGTCGATTGTCTATTGCCAGCGCTATTGCATCGAAAGAAAAACGTTGCTGCATAACAGCCACAAACGAAACGGTGAAAGCAGCGCATACGGTCGGTGTAAAATCGGTCACCAGACCACGAGCACCACTGGTTCCAAAAGCGATACCTGAGGTGTTAATTACATCGTGGCTATTACAAACTGTGTTCATCAGTCCCTTCCTCCAGAAATCCTGAACGCTGCTCTAAACGAATAATATCATCCTCACCAAGATAGGTACCTGATTGGATTTCAATTAGCTCCAATGGGACAACCCCTGGGTTTTCTAGCGCATGAATAGTGTTAAGTGGTATAAATGTTGACTCGTTCTCCGACACGATAAATGTCTGCTCCCCCTTAGTAACGCGGGCGGTTCCAGATACCACTATCCAGTGTTCTGCTCGATGCTGATGCATCTGCGCGACAAATTTTTCACCGGGCTTAACACTTATTCGTTTGACCAAATAATTGTCACCGCTATCAATTACGTTATATTTTCCCCAAGGGCGGAAAACTTCTAAATGTTGCTTATATTCGGTTCTGTTGTTATTTTTCAGATAATCTACGATTTTTTTGACATCTTGAACCGAATCTTTACTCGAAACCAATAAAGCATCAGCAGTCTGAATAATAACAAGATTACTTACTCCTACAGTACTGATAAATGAGTTTTCAGAGTAGATGTAGTTATCTTTACTGTTATGTGTAAAAACGTCGCCATGTAAGACATTGCGCTGCTGATCTTTTTCTGAAATATCCCAAAGTGAAGACCAGGAACCAACGTCCGACCAGCCAGCACTCATAGGTACAACTACTGCATGATGGGTATGCTCCATAACCGCATAATCGATAGAATCACTCGGGCACAAACTGAATGCCTCTTTATTAATACGGATGAAGTCAAGATCGGGATTGATATGGCCTACAGCTTTCTCACAGGCACTATATATATCAGGTGATAATTTTTTTAATTCGTTCAAATAGGAACTTACTCGGAATAAAAACATTCCACTGTTCCAGTAATACTTCCCGGACGCAAGGTAGTGACAGGCCGTATCAAAATCTGGTTTTTCCACAAACTCTGCTACAGTAAAAGCATCATCCCCAATTGCCTCGCCCCGGAGTATATAACCATAACCAGTTTCAGCCTGCGTAGGAACGATACCGAAAGTTACAAGTTTACCTTGCTCCGCGAGAGGCTCAGCCTGTTTAATGGCCTGAATAAAAGCTTCTTCGTCGCGAATGACATGATCTGCAGCAAGAACTAACAAGAGAGGGTCTTCGCCATCGGAATTCTGGAGTGAACAAAACGCAGCAAGTGCTATGGCCGGAGCTGTATTACGCCCAACAGGCTCCAAAATAATATTATTCGCGAGTTTATCAATGGCACGAAGCTGCTCAGCCACAAGAAAGCGATGTTTATCATTGCAAATGACCACCGGCGCTTCAACTGAAAGTGGAGCCAATCGCATAATGGTATTCTGCAGCATTGATAATTTACCCTCAATGCTAAGGAATTGCTTCGGATGATGTTCGCGGGACAACGGCCACAAGCGACTACCGGTGCCACCAGCCATAATTACGGGAAGAACTGACATTTATCTTATCTCTTTTGATTCAGAGCGTTTAAAATTATTCCAATAACTCTTATACATACTTAAAAACCGGCATAGCGGTAAGGGAAGTGATTGCCAGCGTTTTCCTAACTTATAACCAAGTAACTTAGCGAACGTTGTCAATAATGCTCTTGGGATCCATAAAGGTGCTTTTTTAAGAAGAAAACAAATCTCTGATTTAACAAAACGCGAGCCTTCCCCTCCGGCACCGCCAAAATCCTGTTGAATCCAGGGATTACAAGCATGGAAAACACCCGTATCAAAATATCGTTGGAATTCTTCTCGCGGGCTATAATTATGAGAATGCCTCACAACGGCCGTTCCACAATAAGCCACTTTGTAGCCTGCTTGAATCATCTTAGCAGCCATAAACATATCCTCAGCTAGGATCGTATGCTCAGGAAACCCGCCTAATTTTTCAAAAACAGAACGACGGTAAGCTGCAAAAGAATTCGACATAAATACGGTTTTAATACCAAAGGTTTTTATATCTGACTTACTCTTAATTTGTGATGTTGAACCGTAGTTAAAATTACGGGCATGTACTGCCAAAGGATTAGCGTCAAGATGCGGGATTTGTCTTCCGCAAACAGCGGCGACGTCTGGATCCTGAAATACTTCGATCATGTTAGCTAGTGCATCTTCATTATCAAAAATTGCATCCTGGGTCATAAAAACAATAACATCTGTATCCAACACTAATTTCGCAGCAATATTTCTAGTGCCACCATGGTTAAAATCCTTAGAGTTAACATGGGATATTATAATATTTTTGTTATTTTTTGCCAAATCCACAGTAGCATCTTTAGACCCCGAATCAATAACAACCAGGTGGTCTGGGTATAAAGTCTGGCATTTTAGTTCTTTTAAAAAATCAGACCAATTTGGGCCGGCGTTATATGTTGGGATAATTAAAGTCACATTCATTAACATAGTCCTGCCAGCCAAGTTTCAACCATTTTTTTCATATTATCAAAGCTATATCGTGAGACATATTTATCAAAACGAGAAAGACTATTTGGCAATTTATTTATTTTTCCTAAAGCGTGCTTCCAACTTTCATCATCATCAGGATTCACATATAACACAGCATCAGCAAGAATTTCATGAAATACAGGGATATCAGAAACTATAACAGGCGTATTTGATGCCATTGCTTCAATTGGCGGTATACCGAACCCTTCATCAAGGGATGGGTAAATAAGGGCTCTAGACTCAGAGTATAGAACCTTCAGCTCATTAAAAGAAATCTCATGAACAAATTTAACCTTATCCGATAAACCTAATTCATGCACCATCACCTTTAAAGATTCAGCATAATCAGTAAGTCCGCATACTATCACTAATTTAGAATGTTCAGGCCAGACATTACAAGCCCTAATAAATGAATGTATATTTTTATGGGGCCAACTGGCGCCTACAGCCAAGAAAAAATCCTCTTTATTGTCATTTTTTAAAAAATCGGTTTCATCAATGCAATTATAAATCACTGATATTTTTTCGGGATTAATATCATAGGTATCGGCAATCTTATCTTTAACCGTATAAGATACGGTTAAAATATGCTGACATCGTTTGATTGAAAACCTCAGCAAATATCTAAAATAAATTTTCTGTATAAAACTATCCGGATAATAAAAAGGTCGAATATCATGCACAGTAATAGTTTGGTTTTTAAGTAGTGGGATATTATGATGTGTTGTGCATACTAATTTTGTTTTCCCAAACTTGAGAATAACTCTCAATGCTAGCCAATAACTGTATACATACCATAGTAATGGCCTGATTCTCGAGGTTTTAGACGTATTGCTAACAACATCTGGTACAGTCATTACGCTAAAACCCATATCTTTAAAAAATCCTTCATGTGCCCGACTGCAGATAACTGCTTCTACATTAACTGTTGCGCGTAGTGCAGCTAAAAATTTGATAGAATATTGCCACATTCCTGTACCACTTTTACCCAAACGTGACAGGTTTACAATCATTGAATAACTCTCCGTTTTTCTAATCGCATTTTAATTGCGATAATCATAAGAACAATCACTAGGAAAAAAATATTATTCGAAAGCATTTTAATTACAATAAACCATGGATCACGATTAAATCTGAAAAGAGAATCACATACAAAATAAATATACACGACCCTTGAAAATATTACAAAATTGGTGCTTGAAGTTGCTCTCAGTAATAAACTAGATATTCCTCCGAGCAAAAAATACCAGAGGAAAGAATAGTTTGAAAAATATATAATCGCGCTTGCATAACCAGATAACCCGCCTAATGGGCTGAGCTCGCCGAAATTATTAATATACATTAACGATGCTTTCTCAACATTAGAAAATGAAGGTAAAGTAAATATTGCCGAATCAAAAAAAAGCATCTGTGGTGCAAAAGGTACAGAACCATGATTCAGCAAATCAAGCATTCTGATAAATGATATTTGGTTAAATAAAGATTCATATACAATAGGACTGATAATTAAATCGAGACTAATGCTATCAATTGCAACATTAGAACGCATTATAAAAACGATTAAGAATGAAACAATGACCACACAAAAAAACACACACAGAAATAGCAATAATTTTATTTTTGAATATTTCCTGCTAATAAATAGAACATAAAAAATGATTATCAAAAGTAATATTAAAGTAAAAATCCGCGTTCCATGTAATAAATTCAATGAGACAACGAAAAATGTTAGATATGCAAATCGAATGTTCTTAGTAACTAAACAAAAAACAAAAATAATCACCCCAAGTTCTGATAATCCCATAGATATATTCCAAACGCGACTTGACATTGCTCCTGAATCAAATGCATATGAAGAATATACCCCCTCAGGGTAAAGTAATATTTTTGATAACACCAACGAAACTAATACAGCTAAAAAAATAACTTTTATTATTCCTGGCAATTTAAACTCACTCTGCCATATTATTTTTTTACATCTTACCCCAAAACCGAATAATGATGAACTTGCTAAAAAGAAAAATAGTGAAATAGCATAAAAAATCATCATATTTGAAAGCTTACTAGGATCACTATCAAAGATCTGTTCTACCCCTCCTTGACTAAACCCCAAAAAATGGACATACGCTACCGGCAATATATATGCTAAATTGAAAATAAGGAATAGAATTGAATGCGGAAGCATCTTTATACCCAGTAATTAAATTATTTATGTCCGAATAACTATTGTAGCCAACAATCATTACACTCAACATACCAACATATCAATCAGCATCATTAAGTTTATATGACATGATGATGCTGTATTCTTAGTCTTAATTCAGAGCCAAAAATCAACTTACTTATAAATTTGCTGGATAGTTGAAAGCGATGATAAGTATCTAAAAGCTTTAACTAATGACTGATACCGGTAAGGCCCAATGAGTCTGATCAATAATTTTATAATAGAATTAAGTTTTTCGATTCTATCGTTAGCTATCTTTTTGTCTTTGATTTCATTAGATATACTTTTTTCATAAATGCCTTTACTTCTTAAAAAATTAATAAATACTTCACTTTTTTCAATTGATTCGAATGGACTTGAAAAATCATTTTGATGAGAGAAATATAAACGTCTTGCTATTAAACTAATCACCGCCTCATTTTTATATTTAAAAAATCTATAAGGAGGCAGATCACCAATCGTGGCCAAATTGCTTTTCACTAGTTCAGCATACTCTAAAAATAAATTTTTGATATCCATACGGTCAGAAAGATTATATCTATTCTGATACTTGCTTATTTTCTCAATATTATTTACATCAATACCACTGAAATGATAAAAGATAAGATCATAGTTATCAATTTTTCCCGCGCTGACAAAGCGTTCATGAAGGTTCCAATAAGCTACGTTCAACCCAAGATGCCGACTGATGTAGACATTAGCGAACAAACCAGGAACAAGATTTATCCATTTTTGGTCGACAAATAACCCTTTAGCAGGATCAAAAAAACATTCATCTCTACATTTATCCATCCACCACTGAATAAAACTGTTTGATGTTTCATCATTTTTCACTGCAAGAAAACCTAAATTATATGTCCCCGAAAAAAGATGTATTTGCTCATTCGGAATTTTATCATCTTTAATTGGGGAACAAATATGTGGTGTCAAAAATATCGAATAGCTATCCAGATAATTTAGCACTGGCTCTGTGAGATTTTTATATACATATATATCCGGGTCAATATAACAGACTTTGTCATAACCTTCGATAAATAATGAATTGATAACAAATGGTTTAATTGAGGTACAATATTCAGTAACATCATAGTAAAACCCCATTTTTAAGAAAAGGTCAGGTGATATTGTTAAAGCATCTACCAATTCAACGGGATACTCTGCAGATATTTTATCTCTGACGCTCTCATCAAGACCATCGGCAACATAGATTCGAAAATCGATATTGCCATTTGACTCACACATTGATTTATACAATGTCAGCGCATAGCCCAAATAATTTTGGGCTACAATTGTAAATGCTATATTTTTCATTATGGTATCCAAATTACTTTAATCAATTATTCTTGCCGGAATCCCAGCAACGACGGTAAAAGGTGCAACATCTTTAGTGACGACAGAATTTGCACCAACAATGGCACCGCATCCTATACGAACCCCGGGTAAAACAACCACACCGTCCCCAATCCAAACATTTTCCTCAATAATTACAGGTCCCTTACTGTATAATTCCCGCTGGTTTGGAGGAATATCAGATTGCTTATTTAACTCTGCAGTTTGGCCATGTGAATGATCTGTAATATGTACCTTACTTCCTAACAAACAACCTGAGGAAATAACAACCTTATTTAAAGCACCTATGTGTACATAATCCGAGAAATTCACATGTTCTCCAATAATCAAACGCGAATTAGAATTTACGGCTTGCAACCACAACCCTTGTCCAGAAGAGAAATTATTACCGATCTCTATTCCTTTGGGGTTTATAATTTTAACCCCTCGCCAATCAATTCTCACATCTTGTCGATATAAAATTTTATATAGTACATTTAAGACTCTATTTTTTAGAACTCTCGGAATTTTAATTATATGCCAAAACATCATGTCAATTGCCATGCTAAACCTTTTTTATCTTATCTAATATTGACTTTATTTTCATCCCGTATCTGGCTAGCATTGGATATTTAAACAAATACCTAAACATGTATTTATAGCTAGCTATTTGACCAAACGCCCTGTCACATATAGGAATATAATTTTCTTTCTGAAAGCCATTCTGTTTTTCAGGCAAACTAATAAAATACAATAAAAATTTAATTAACTTTTTCCGTATTAGAATACTTTCGAACTCATTCCGATAATAATAGTGGTCAACAAATTTAATAAACGATTCGGAGAAAACAGTGAACAGTTTGTAGCCTCCAGTATTATCTACCGCAGCACGAACCAGTTTGTCGTCAATAATTACCAAACCAGAGTTTAACCTTATTGTTTTCAGAATCCAGAATAGCTGAATGAGATTGGTGCCATAAAATTTTGAAAGATCACAGTTCAAGATATCTTTATCATTTCTTATTATTATAGATGATATAAATGATATCATCACCCCTACATTTGAAATAAATTCTCGCTCACTAACCTCTCTCAATGATAGGTCATGCTGTGCTTCATATTTTACTATATCTCCTATTATTTTAGGTTTGCATCCCAGTGAAATTATGTTTATATCTTTACGCACTTTCAAAATATCGATAATCTTCTTAAGACTACCCTCAACAATGAGGTCATCATCCCCGAACATCCAAAAGTATCGGCCTGTAGCTAAATTAAAACACTTATGGAAGTTACCATCCATACCTATATTGACATCATTTCTTGAATATTTAACAACCAACCCATTTAGTCGATATTTTTCAATGACTGACACAACATCTACAGTGGAAGCATTATCACTGACTATTAATTCTATTGATGTTTTGTCTTGAAGTACCGATATTTCTTTTAATAGATTATCTAACAACTCATTCAGATATTCGATTCTATTATATGTTGGTATTGCAATACTTAAAATAGGGTTATTGTCTCTCATAGCTTAATTTGAATCGCTTATATATCAAAAAAGTAATAGGAACAAAGTATACCCATACCATTGCAGTATAGGATATAACGAATAATTCATTTTCCTTGTAATAGGAAAATATAGTCAGCACTACAACTGTCAAAATGGCCATTAGCATCGATGGGGCTGTCATATTTTCAATTTTGTGTGCCCGGATATAAGTTGCCCAACAAGCGATAATATGATTACCAACGACAGCAATTGCAATTGCAATAAATAAATGGAATGGTAAGAATCTCTGTGCGATAGCAAAGTTACAGTAATCCAAGATCTTGAGTAGTGTACAACCACAAAACAATGCGAAGCAGATAAAAGAAAGAGACTGTTTCATTGCAAGAATAAATGAACGATCAAGTTCAAGTCTATTTTTCCTGGCAATGACACCTCCCCAGTATGGGCATTTAGTTGTTAGCCAAGCTAAACCAATGTTCATAACCATATTGCATACTGACATTGTTATTCCAAGCTGACCAGCAAAGCTTGCGCCAAATGCCTTAAACGCTATTGGATTAATAATAAAAAATATAAAATATCCGCTAATCCAACTTAGCGCAATTCGCCATTGCATGGGTAAAATTTCATACCGCCAAGAAATAATATGATCTTTTGTTTTCTCCACAAAAGCGGAAAAAATAAGTTTCCTGACGTCTTTTATCCAAAAAGAACCAAAAACAATTGTCCCAGAGATAGCCATCGCAGAAACAGCGAACAGTCCGTAATTCATCAATAATAGCATGATAGATATTAAACCAGCCAATATTGACTGGTAAAAACGAAGTCTATTTATTTTTTCTACAAACCCACATCCCTCATATATTGACGTGATAGATATAAAAGTGATATTGATGGCGGTAAAGATTACTAATGTGATCCATTCAGAATACCAAACATTAGTAGCAACGTCTCCAAGGAAAAAAAAGTAACCTATAGGACCAATTACAAATAAAATCATTAGGCCAATAACTGCATACCATTTTACTGACATACGAATTAATGAATTAATCCGATTTTTATTTTTACTATTTCCAGTAAATTTTTGTTTTGTAACACTAAATTCTAATCCATTCATTTCATGGCTTACAAACTGTATTATAACAGTGGACAAACCTAATTCAAATATTACCTGTAGTGATACCAATGAACTGAACGTATAATAAACCCCCTGCTGCTCGGGAGTCAGTTGTGTTGAAACAAGATACAGTATTAAAATCCCAGAAAGAACTGTAATTCCACGCCCCATCAATACATATTTAATTGCTTGATCAATGCCTATTTTGGATAAAATTTTATTCATTAGTGAAACTCAGCATTTTCTTTATACCTTCCTGGATATCAAAACATGGCTCCCATCCAATTTGCCTCAAAGTTAAATTATTTGCCTTTGAATCTAATATTTCATCATCCCTGATAGGAATAGCACCGTATTCAATTTCACTATGACTATTACTTTCTTTTTTTAACTGTTCGATAAAAGCTCGTAAGGGTTTTGACTGCCCTGTTCCTACTTGGTATTCTCTATATCCAGCAACCATGTCATAATCGAGAACTTTGAGATAAGCATCGGTTACATCATCTATATAAATGAAATCTCTTTTCTGCAGTCCATGAGTGCACAATATATTTTCATGCTTCCTCATTTTTCCCAAAATAGTTGGGATAAATTTTCCCTCACCATCACCCTCCCCATAAACATGCTCCAGTCGCATATTAACTAAACCAATATCGAATCCTTTTATTGTTTCACAAGCAACTTCATAAAAATGTCTTTTAGTGATTATATATTGCTTCATATAATTATATGTGTTTTCATATTTTCCAAAAAATGAATCAGTAAAAATAAATTTTTGAACACCATGGATTTTAGACCATTCTAAAAGGATTAAAGGTAACATCACATTGCAATTATATTGTTCAACCGCTGAACCACTATTTCTACCATAATTTGTAGCTAAATGAATACACGCCTTAACAGTATATCCGTTTACCGCTGATTCAAGATCATCCAGTGTGATCCATTTAATACGTTCTGTTTCTTTTTTTTCATTGAGATTACCAGGGCGCGTTATTGCAACAATATTATAATCAAAGTCTATTAATTTTTTAGCTAAATGCTTACCGATAAAACCGCTAGCACCCGTAAGTACAATAATATCTTTCACAATAAGTGCCCTGTTTAAATATTAGAAATTCAGACCAAAGAACTCTTCAAATTTGCTAACTACGTAGTCCAAATGCTCAGTAGTTAGTCCTGGGTAAATACCAATCCAGAAGGTTTGATTCATTATGCGATCTGTATTTGTTAACTCACCCACTACTCGGTACTTCACATTCGCAAAATACGGTTGACGAGTCAGATTACCTGCGAATAACAGACGGGTACCGATCTTGGCTTCATCAAGAAACTTAACTAAATCAATGCGTTCAACGCCACTCGTTTCTTTAAGCGTGATCGGGAAACCAAACCAGGATGGGTCAGATTTCTCTGTGGCTTCCGGTAACTCAAGGAACTCAGCACAGGATTGCAAACCTTGCTTAAGGTATGCAAAGTTCTCTTTGCGTTTTTGTACGAACTCTTCAACACGTTCTAATTGTGCCAGGCCACATGCAGCCTGCATATCCGTAATTTTCAGGTTATAACCCAAATGAGAGTAGGTATATTTATGGTCGTATCCGAACGGCAGAGAACCCAGTTGCTGTCCAAAACGTTTACCACAGGTATTATCGCAACCTGGTGCACAATAACAATCACGTCCCCAGTCACGGAAGGATTCAATCAGTTTCTTTAATTCGCCTGATTTGGTAAATACCGCCCCGCCTTCTCCCATTGTGATATGGTGTGCAGGATAGAAACTCACAGTACCAATATCACCAAAAGTACCGACCATTTGACCATCATAAGTAGATCCGAGCGCATCGCAGCAGTCTTCGATAAGCCAAAGGTTATACTTATCAGCAATACGGCGCACTTCCGTTAAATCAAACGTATTACCCAGTGTATGGGCGATCATAATCGCTTTTGATTTTTCACTCACTGCGGCTTCAATAAGTGAAGCGTCAACATTATAAGTAGGGATATCAACATCCACAAAAACCGGAATCAATCCATTCTGGATTGTTGGGTTAACTGTGGTTGGAAACCCTGCTGCTACGGTAATGACTTCATCACCTGGCTTGAGCGCACGATCACCAAGTTTCGGTGACGTTAATGCTGTTAAAGCCAACAAGTTCGCTGAGGAACCTGAAGTGGTTGTTAATACGTGAGGCACACCAATAAACTCACCGAGTTTCTTCTCGAAAGCATCATTAAAACGACCCGTTGTAAGCCATCCATCTAAAGATGCTTCAACCATCAATTGCAATTCTTTCGCACCAATAACCTTCCCTGAAGGTGGGACGACACTCACACCTGCATTAAATGGTTTTGGGCTCAGTGCCTCATCGGCATACTCAGCAACGAGTTTGGATATTTGTTCACGCAGGTTTTTTGCTGTCATTGCTATAATTCCTGTACTTATCTATTTTAGCTAAAAGTGGTAGTGGTCATATAATCATGAATTTCACGTTTCGAGCATTCCAACATATCTGCTCCGTTTATCCATGCTTTATGCCATTTAACAATACGACCAAGTGTTTCAACGAGCCCCCATCTAGGGTGCCAATCTAATTGCATATGGGCTTTCGAACAATCCAGTTTAAGATAGTGTGCCTCATGGGGATGATCCTGACCATCCAACTGCCAACTGGCCCCCTCACCCCATAATGTAACCATTTTGTCGACAATGAACCCAACCGTTTTTGCATCCTCCTCACGAGGACCGAAATTCCACCCTTCTGAATATTTGGCCCCCTCAACATAGAGGCTCTGTGCCACCACGATATACCCAGAAAGCGGTTCAAGTACATGTTGCCATGGACGAATGGAATGAGGATTGCGAATAACGACCTGCTTCTTTTTCTCAAAAGAACGCAAAATATCTGGAATCAAGCGATCTTCTGCCCAATCACCGCCACCAATCACATTACCCGCCCTAACCGAAGCCAAGCCAACGCCATGGTTTGCATAATCCTTAGGATTAAAAAACGAATTACGAAATGCGGAAGCAACTAGTTCAGCGCAGCCTTTGCTGTTGGAGTAGGGATCGTAACCGCCCATCGCTTCATTTTCGCGGTAACCCCAAACCCATTCACGGTTTTCATAGCATTTATCGCTGGTAATATTGACTACAGCCTTAATACCCCCAACCTGTTTTACCGCTTCAAGCAAATGTACAGTGCCCATCACGTTTGTTGAATAGGTTTCGATAGGTTCTTTATAAGAAAGCCTTACTAGCGGCTGGGCAGCCATATGAAAAATAATTTCTGGCTTAAAAGACGCTATAGAATTACGTAATTTATCAAAATCACGAATATCGCCTATTTCCGATTCCATCAAGTTACTGATATTAGCGGTGTCAAATAAGCTAGGATTCGTCGGGGCCTCAAGGGAGTAACCTTTTAGTGTTGCTCCCATTTCACTTAGCCATAGAGAGAGCCAACTACCTTTAAAACCCGTATGGCCGGTAATGAATACGCGTTTACCCTGCCAGAAGCTCTTATCAATCATGCAGTCACTCCCATGTTTTCCAGGGCGCAGTACCTTTTTCCCATAAACCTTCAAGGTACGTTTTATCGCGCAGTGTATCCATCGGCTGCCAGAACCCTGCATGCTCGTAAGCCATGAGTTCTCCCTGTTTAGCCAATGTCATCAACGGTTCCTGTTCCCAGGTAGTCGCATCATTTTCAATAAGATCGATCACTGAAGGATTTAGTACGAAGAAACCACCGTTGATCATCGCTCCATCGCCTTTAGGCTTCTCCTGGAACGATTGAACCTGGCCGCCACGGATATCCAGGGCACCAAAACGTCCAGGAGGGAACGTTGCCGTCAGAGTTGCTTTTTTACCATGCGCTTTATGAAAATCAATCGTAGCTCTGATATTGAGATCGGCAACACCATCCCCATACGTAAACAGAAACGCTTCATCATCCTTTACGTACTCAGCCACACGTTTCAAACGGCCACCGGTCATAGATGAATCACCAGTATCAACTAGCGTTACATTCCACGGTTCTACACGTTTATGGTGAACTTCCATTCTATTTTCTGCCATATGAAATGTTACATCCGACATATGCAGGAAATAGTTAGCAAAGTATTCTTTGATTACATATCCCTTGTACCCACAACAGATAATAAAATCTTTAATGCCGTGGGCGGAATACATTTTCATAATATGCCAAAGAATCGGCTTACCACCAATTTCTACCATTGGTTTTGGTTTTACTATTGTTTCTTCACTCAATCTGGTACCAAGCCCACCAGCCAGAATTACCGCTTTCATACCTAACCCTCTATTATCATTATTTAGATGCGGTAAAAGCATCTGAATAGAAATTATCAACAGACAGATTTTTTGACATAAAGTCTTTTTTACTTGCGTCGATCATGATGGGCGACCCGCATGCATAAATATCAAACGATTCAAGCGAGTCAAAATCCTCCATCACAGCCTGGTGAACAAAACCTTTACGCCCATTCCATGTTTGATCATCTCCAGACACCACGGGAATAAAATGAATCAGATCAAAATCCTTGCTCCATTCATCAGGAACTTTTGAATAGAAGTCTTTCGCGAATGGCATCCCCCAATAAATATAGATATCGCGAGAAATCGTATTTTTCACTAAATGCTCAACCATGGATTTAACAGGGGCAAACCCTGTACCCCCGGCGATAAAAATAATTGGGCGATCGTTTTCTCTAATGAAAAAAGTTCCACATGGACCTTCGATACGCATCAAAGTATTAACTTGCAACTCATTGAAAATCAATGAACTCATTTGGCCATTGATAACATTTCTGATATGCAACTCAATACCATCTGCTTCATTGCTATTCGCAATAGAATAGCTACGCGTTACACCCTTGTACTGCAGATTAATATATTGCCCAGGAAGAAAACTCATTTTAGCAGTCGGGGGGAGACGAAGTGTAAGTTTCATGACATCGGCAGAAACAAGATCGATACTATTGACTTTACAAGGTACGATCTTCTTCACCTGCCCTTGCAATTCTGGATAGTAAAGAGCCTGCAACTGTATGTTACTTTTAGGCTTACAATTGCAGGTGAGAACTTTATCCCCTTGTGCATATATCCTGCCCATGGGATCTATCGCTTCTCCGGCAAGTAATGTAGACTCACAAACCCCGCAATCTCCATTTTTACAACTGTGCTCCAGATGTATACCCGCAGAGAGCGCAGAATCGAGGATTGTCGAGTCTTCTTCACCTGAGAACTCAATATTGGATGGGAAAATCTTAATTAGATGTGACACAGTAATTCTTACTCAGATAATGAAACTTGTTCTAACCGAGGAGCAACAGCATCTTTTGCTGAAAGTTCTGGAGGTTGTGTAATCGGCCACTCGATACCAATTATTTCATCACTCCATAATATGCTACCCTCAGCAGATGGTGCATAATAATTCGTTGCTTTATAGAGGAACTCAGCGGTTTCACTCAGTGTGACAAAACCATGTGCAAAACCTTCAGGTATCCAGAGTTGCTTCTTATTTTCTGCTGACAGATGTACGCCAACCCATTTTCCAAATGTCGGTGAATTTTTGCGGATATCAACAGCTACATCAAATACCTCACCAAGCGTGCAACGCACTAACTTGCCCTGGGCATGTGATCCTTTTTGAAAATGCAGTCCTCTCAGGACCCCTTTTCTCGATTTAGAGTGATTATCCTGCACAAAAGTAATTTTACGCCCAACCGATTCTTCGAAAATTTTCTGACTAAAACTTTCGAAAAAGAACCCACGCTCATCTCCAAACACTTTCGGTTCAAAGATCAACACTTCCGGAATTGCTGTTTGAATAACGTTCATCTCTTATAAACCTTTAACCATTCTTATAAGGTACTTACCGTAATCGTTTTTTGATAATGGCTCTGCCAGTTTCTCAACCTGTACAGCATCAATAAACCCTTTCCGATAAGCAATTTCCTCAGGACAAGACACCTTCAATCCTTGTCGCTCTTCAATTGTGGCAATAAAATTACTGGCTTCGATCAGACTCTGGTGCGTCCCTGTGTCCAACCACGCATAGCCACGCCCCATCATTGCAACCGATAAACGGCCCTGCTCCATATAAATTCGGTTAATATCCGTGATTTCGAGTTCACCGCGTGCCGAGGGATCTAAGTTTTTTGCCATTTCCACGACATCGTTGTCGTAGAAATACAATCCGGTAACAGCATAATTGCTCTTGGGGTCAATAGGTTTTTCTTCAAGGCTAATAGCGGTTCCATGCTTATCGAATTCGACTACACCGTAGCGCTCAGGATCGTTCACATGGTATGCAAATACTGTTGCCCCATTTTCTTGATTGACTGCGGTATCCATTAATTTAGGCAAGTCATGTCCGTAAAAAATGTTGTCACCCAACACTAATGCGCAATCATCAGTCCCGATGAACTCTTCACCAATGATAAATGCCTGGGCCAGTCCATCCGGTGTAGGCTGTATTTTGTATTGAAGATTAAGCCCCCATTGGCTGCCGTCCCCCAGAAGTTGTTCGAAACGAGGAGTATCCTGCGGGGTACTAATAATCAGGATGTCACGAATACCAGCCAACATCAGAGTAGAAAGCGGGTAATAAATCATCGGCTTGTCATAAATAGGCAGTAGCTGCTTACTCACTGCCATAGTTACTGGATATAAACGGGTGCCCGATCCACCAGCTAAAATAATACCTTTACGCGTTTTCATTTCATTTTCTCTTTTATGCGCAAAATGCCCGCTTACGCAGCATTATTATCATGATCAGATTGCTGTTGTAGTAAATAATTCGTTCAGCATACGCTTCACACCGGACTCCCACTGTGGAAGAACAAGCCCAAAGTGACGCTGGAATTTTTCAGTATTCAGACGAGAATTATTCGGTCGGCGAGCTGGTGTCGGATAAGCATTGGTTGGCACTTCATTCAACTTATTAATTGCTAATTCAACACCAGCTTTTCTGGCCTCATCAAACACCAATGCAGCATAGTCATGCCATGTGGTAACACCACTCGCGACCAGGTGATAGAGACCAGCAACCTCATGATTTTTAATAGCTATACGAATAGCATGGGCGGTACAATCCGCCAGCAACTCCGCACCTGTCGGTGCACCATACTGATCGTTAATAACTGACAGCTCCGTCCGTTCTTTCGCCAGCCGTAGCATGGTTTTGGCAAAATTATTACCTTTACCGGCATAAACCCAACTAGTACGGAAAATAAGATGTTTCTGACAGTATTCTTGTAACGCCTTCTCACCAGCCAGTTTAGTTTCGCCATAAACATTCAACGGTGCCGTAATATCATCTTCACGCCACGGTGTTTCACCGGTACCTGGGAAAACGTAATCCGTTGAATAATGTACCACCCACGCTCCTGTTTCAGCGGCAGCTTTAGCGATGGCTTCTACACTTGTAGCATTGAGCAACTGCGCAAATTCAACTTCTGACTCAGCTTTATCTACAGCGGTATGTGCCGCCGCATTAACAACTACATCGGGACGTATCTTACGTACGGTTTCAGCAATACCTTCTGGATTACTGAAATCTCCACAGTAATCTTTAGAATGAACATCAAGAGCAATAATATTGCCAAGTGGGGCTAATGCTCGTTGAAGTTCCCAACCCACCTGACCATTTTTCCCAAAAAGCAGAATATTCATTACTGACGTTCCCCGTAATTCTGTTCAATCCAGGTTTTATAGGCACCGCTTTTAACGTTATCTACCCATTGAGTGTTGTGCAGATACCATTCCACCGTTTTACGGATACCGCTTTCAAAGGTTTCTCGCGGCTTCCAGCCCAGCTCGCGACTAATTTTATCTGCGTCGATAGCGTAGCGGCGATCATGGCCCGGACGATCAGTTACATAGGTGATTTGCTCTCTGTATGAAGCCGCTTTTGGTACAATCTCATCCAAAAGATCGCAAATGGTATGAACTACATCGATATTTTTTTTCTCATTATGGCCACCGATATTGTAGGTTTCACCAATTTGACCTTCTGTCACAACGGTGTACAGCGCTCGGGCATGATCTTCTACATACAGCCAATCACGGATTTGGTCGCCTTTGCCATAAATTGGCAGGGCCTTTCCTTCAAGTGCGTTAAGGATCACTAACGGAATCAACTTCTCAGGAAAGTGGTACGGTCCATAGTTGTTCGAACAGTTGGTGACAATCGTGGGGAATCCATAGGTTCGCATCCAGGCGCGAACCAGATGATCGCTGGAAGCTTTCGACGCAGAATATGGGCTGCTAGGTGCATAAGGTGTTTTTTCTGTAAACATCGGTAATTCTGTACCGCTCGCCACTTCATCCGGATGCGGCAAATCGCCGTACACTTCATCCGTCGAAATATGATGAAAACGAAACGCCGATTTCATCTCAGCGTCCATTGTTGACCAATAGGCACGCGCGGATTCCAACAGCACATACGTGCCCACAATATTCGTTTCAATGAAGTCCGCAGGTCCGGTAATAGAACGGTCTACATGGCTTTCGGCCGCAAGGTGCATCACAGCATCAGGTTTATGCGTAGCAAAAATACGTGCCATTGCCGTTTTATCGCAAATATCCGCATGCTCAAAATGATACCGACTGCTTTCATTAACTTCAGCAAGAGACTCCAGGTTACCGGCGTAGGTTAGTTTATCAACATTAACAACCACATCCTGGGTATTTTTGATTATATGACGAACAACTGCAGATCCAATGAACCCCGCCCCACCAGTAACAAGTATTTTCACTTTTTAATTCCGAATATCATATATATGGCTACTATTAAGATGCTGGTATAAAAACAGCCCCTGGATATTTATCCACGCTACCGCCCCTGGCTTCACAGCTACCAGAGCACTACATAAATTTCCAAAGATGTAACCAGCCCCGCTAGCTATGCAAAGCTCTCTTAAGCTTAAACGTTAATTGTCTTACCAAATGCTGTCATAAACAAGGGAAAATCTGACAAAGATAAGATTAAACTTAGTAGTTTAACTCGTTGTTATTGGTTGTTTTTAATAAAAAAACGACAGTAACATTCCATTGCATCAAGCATAGACGCTGGAATGTTAGCTGCCGCTATTTTTTGTGGAGTATTGTCACAAAGAAATCAAAATCTATTCGCTAAGCAACTTCTCAATGCTCTTGCGAAACTTCGGTCCTTCCTTCAGGTTGCGCAGCCCGTACTTCACAAAGGCCTGCATGTAACCCATTTTTTTACCGCAGTCATAGCTATCGCCGGTCATTAGCATGGCATCAACAGATTGTTTTTTCGCCAGTTCAGCAATTGCATCGGTTAACTGAATACGTCCCCATGCGCCAGGTTGCGTATGCTCTAATTCAGCCCAGATATCTGCAGAAAGTACATAACGCCCCACGGCCATCAGATCGGAGTCCAGCGTTTGTGGCTGATCGGGTTTTTCAATAAATTCAACGATGCGGCTAACTTTACCTTCATTATCTAAAGGTTCTTTAGTCTGAATGACGGAGTACTCGGAAAGGTCGCCTTCCATACGTTTAGCCAGTACCTGACTGCGCCCTGTCTCATTAAAGCGGGCAACCATAGCAGCCAGGTTGTAGCGCAACGGATCTGCACTTGCATTGTCAAGAATAACATCAGGTAACACCACCACGAACGGGTTATCCCCTACAATCGGGCGGGCACATAGAATTGAATGACCAAGGCCAAGCAGTTGAGCCTGACGAACGTTCATAATGGTCACGCCAGGAGGGCAGATAGATTGTACTTCGGCTAGCAGTTGGCGTTTTACGCGTTGCTCAAGAAGCGACTCTAATTCATAAGAGGTGTCGAAGTGGTTCTCTACTGCATTCTTGGATGCATGAGTAACCAGAACGATTTCTTTGATCCCTGCAGCAACAATCTCGTCGACAATGTACTGAATCATCGGCTTATCGACGATCGGCAGCATCTCTTTTGGGATGGCCTTTGTGGCAGGCAACATATGCATCCCCAGGCCCGCTACCGGAATAACTGCTTTCAAATTAACCATTAAGTCATTCACCTATACAATAGTTGCTGAATTATAGCTTTTTAGCTTGTTTTAGCCAGTATGAATTACATTGATCAGATGCCTCACATGTTACTCCGCTTATGTGCCAAATGCAGTAGTATTAATCTCAAGCTGGTATCATTTTAGGCAGAAAAGCTCGTAAAATTACCGCTCCGGTAGCGTAAAATTCACTGTATCCACATTCACCACCTGATGATTCACACTGTCGATATCGGCCGAACTCTGCCCGGTCTCATTTACCGCATTGACATTAGCCAGTGACAGCAATGTATTCTCTTTGGCCATAAACTTCCCGCGAATGTCCTTACGCAGATCGAAGTGCATTTTTAGCGCGGGTCCCACTGTGGATTGCTGCATTACCTTGATATTACGTAAAAACAGATGCTGCGGTTTGTTATGTAGCTCAAGCGTTCCACGCTTCATATCGACATTGGTGATGGATACGAAAGAGGTAGCATTACCTGAGGAAATCTGGATGCCGCGTAATTTATAATCAAAACTAGTGTTATCCAGTTGAATATTATTTAATTTAAAGTTTTGAGGGATCGATAAATATCGCCCTTTGACTACGCCGTAACCAATCAGTATTCCCGCGCTATTCCTCATCTTTATATTATCTATCACAAAATTATCACACCCATAAATAGCAATCGTTGCATTATCAATACCCGCTTTCTTACTGAAATCCGGAGTGATATTCCGCGCATTGACATTACGAATGATAAAGTGCTTACCGTTCTCCACATGGATTAACTGGCGGCAGTCGCTACCGGTGATATTCGCAACCACAAAGTTTTTCACTGCCTGGTCGTCCGGGTAGGTATTGTCATAGGTACTTCCCGCCAGCCCTATACCGATGCCCCAGTTAACATTGCCATTGGTACAGTTGATGCGCTCTATAACATGGTCGGAGATAAGAATATCGCGATCGTTTATTGCCACATTCCACTCAATGGCATCGCCCTGCAAATCACTAAAGCGACTATTAGTGATTTGCACACCATCCAGTTGGTTATGAAATCCCTGGCGCAGGATCCCGTAATTAGCATGGGTGATGGTAATATCATCGATGGTAAGGTTGCGCATCACCCGCTTTTTTTTACCGCCGATATATATCTGCGTCACCGGACCAAAACCGCTCAGCATGATTCCTTTAATCAAGCAGTCCGATCCACGCACATCGAGGGTAATATTATGCAGGCTCCCGCCTTTCTCCCCTACTACCTTGCAACCATCCTGCAGAACAAATCGACCACGCCCATTACTGCTTATGTGACCTTGCAGAAGTAATGTTTTACCTTGCGGAATGAAAATCCCGGTATTCATGTTTCCACATACCAACCCGACAGGTACAACGACCGTTTGTGCCTCTGAAAATGCCTGTCGGAACGAAGCTACCCAATCCTTTGGATCGTAGTCCTGAATGTTAACGCTGCGCCCGGTTTCAAGCGAGCGTCCAACCGGTGAATGGAGTACGACAAGCGCGGAGCCTGCCGCCAGAAAGGTACGTCGGGAAAGTTTTTTCTCTGGCATACAACCTCGAATCACAGCGTTTGCAACAGGCTGGATAACTGCGTATTGATGACTGACTGATTGAATTCAGATTCAATTTTCTCACGTGCACGCAGCACAATTGGCTTTAGCTCTCCGCTGTCGATATGAGTCAATGCTGCCAGTCGTTCTGCCAGCGCCTGCGCATCGTTTTCGGGAACCAGCCAGCCTGTCTTACCGGACTCAACCAGCTCAGGGATACCACTGTGAACGGTAGAAACGACCGGGATCCCCACAGCCATCGCTTCCATCAGTGCCACCGGGATCCCCTCCATATCACCATCCGTCCCTGTGATTGAGGGCAGCAGAAATACGTCCGCTCGCTCGAGCATCTCTTTCACCTGATGACTGGGCATAAAACCCGACATTTCAATCACATCATCCAGTTGATATTGCTCAATCAGCGTACGCAGACGACGCTCCCAGGGGCCAATGCCCAGGATCCGATAACGAAATGCCATGCCCTGCTCTTTCAACTGACGACAGGCTTCGATGGCGACGTGCAGCCCTTTTTTCTCGGTTAATCGTGCGACAGAGAGAATTTCCAGCGGAGCAGCAGGTGCTTTCACTTCACGAGGAGTAAACCGTGTCATATCTATCCCCATGCGTGATACAGCGATTTTTTCTGGCGGGCATCCCATCTTTTGTAAACGCCCGGCCCAAAGATTACTGATCGGCAACATTAAATCTCCGCGCTGAAACAGCTTTTGATATTCCGGGGTATAACGGGCAAGCACCTCCCGATGTGAAATATCAATGCCGTGAAACACCGTCGCTATTTTGCCGCTAATTACACCAAGCTCACGTAGTTTCGCCGCCGTCACACCTGCCGGTCCAAAGTGAGCAATAAACACATCGGCATGCAATGCCTTTGGCGTTAACCCGCATATGGCGGCCAAAATCAGGTTGCGCGCCTCATCACCGTAGCGCGAAATATTGAGTGCCTTCCAGGAGACCATGCGGGTAATCCCTTGTAACGCAGCAGTAATCCGGTATTGCAACTTCCTCAGTTTGTCGTTCGGTTCATCAAGCAGCCAGCGCGTTTTTTCTGCCAGCTGATAGGCATCGTATGAGGCATGCGTATTTTCAAGGTCGCCCTTATGCAAGGCGACAATTTCCACTTCATAACCCATATCAATAAACGCAGTGATCTGATTAAGCACAAAAGTTTCTGATGAAAGCGGGAATTTGAGCAGGAAAAATCCAACCTTCATTTTTCCTCCCCGATACGAGCTAATACCGACTGCACCATACGCAACCCCTGTTCACGTTCACGCTTTACAGCGTCTTCCACGCGTACGTTCAGTTCCGGTAGTTGGCCGAGGGTATCGGTAACCTTACCTTCCAGGCTGCCATCCAGCAGATGACTAATATCAACAGCCATCTCCGGTAGCCCCAGTTGTTGCATAATCCCCGCTGATTTATGCTCGTAATTGATAGCAATCGCCGGAGTGTCAAAGTTCATTGAGATGATGGCGGAATGCAGACGCGTGCCCACCGTTAAATCACATGCGCCGAGAATTTTTCCCATTTCAAGGTCATTCAGTTCATCCATTACCACGTGGTAACGGTCTGGATCGTTGATGTACTGACGCAGATTCAGCGCCACCATGCGGTCATCTTTGTTGTAACTATCAATCCCGGTACACGTTGACAGCGCCACCACCTGGTAACCTGCGTCAAGGATCCTGTTTACCACTCCGGCAAAAGCTTGCTCATAGGCCTGCTGCGTTGTTCCCAGACGCTTATCAAACGGTGCCAGTTCGCGCAGGGTAATGGCGACGGTTTTTTGTTTTGCCACCGTTTGTAACCAGTGCTGTACAGCATAACCAGGCTCAAAATCATCCTGATGATTGTCAACGAGCCAGGCTGTATCCACGCCGGACTCAACTTTCGCCGTGGTTATTTCACTGCGTTTCATCAGTTCCAGGCTGACTGATTCACGTAAAATCAGCGCATTGCAGTGCCCAAAAACGTAATTCGCCAGTTGATTAAACTGTTCATCCTGGAATGGCCCCACACTGTGACCAATCATGTACAGCGGTTTTTTGGCCATAAATGAACACAAAGCATGCTCAAACTGCGGTACACCGTACAAATCGACAAAAAAAGATCCGCCGACCTGGATAATGGCGTCATAGCGCGAAAGCAGACGGACAAAGTCGGTAAATCCCTGAGCAATTGCGATATTACGCAGATTGCCAGAATCAGTGACGCGAGAAAGCAGTACCTGATGCTGATAGCGACGGCGCAGTATTTTCTTCACCCGCCCTACCACACCCGCAGCATTGTTGTGCTGCTTCATTTGTGAATACAACGGATCGCCCATCACCGGGCGGTTCAGTAACCAGGAGGAACTCACCGGGTAGCGGCTCATCACATCTACTTCAGTCTCTGGCTGTAGCGTATTAATGGCATCCAACAAACCGCGCAGAATAGCGCTATCACCACGATTTCCGCAGGTGTGGTTGCCCAGAATTAGTAATTTCATAATGACCTCTTAAAACGATTTTCTTACCCTGCGCGTAGCAGTGTTTTCATTTTTTCACTGCGGCAGAACTGGCGCTTGATCTCCACCACCAGCGGGTGGCGCGACAGGACAATCGTTACGACAAACGCCAGCGCGCCCGACGCTATCTGCAGACCCAGCAGCAGGCTTAACTCCAGCTGACCTTGCAGCGCAATGCCCAACAGGTAGCTGACGATCAGCGTCGGCAAGGAAAGATAAAACGGCAGCCACAGGCTGAGCATGTACTGCCGATAGCTGGTGCCAAGCACCGGTTTAATCATCACGAAGTAACTCAGGACGGTGTTGATCACCTGCACCAGCAAAAAACCCAGCGTGACGCCAAGCGCACCAGCAATATTCCCGCCAACCAGAATGGCAGGGATAAACAAAAAGGTTTTGAATACATTGAATTTGAAGCTGATATCGACGCGGGCTTTTGCCATCAGCAGCGAACCAATTGGATTACCAACAGATCGCAGTAGCCCAACGATGCACAGCAGTTGCAGGATGGGGACGATGGCGATCCACTTCTCGCCAAACACCAGCGGCACCAGATTGTTCGACACCACCATCAGGCCCAGCAGCGCCGGAAAATTGATAATGCCGACAACCGACAGCAGCTTGTAGAAATTCACCCGCAGTTTTTCGTTGTCATCCTGAATTTTGGCAAACGCCGGAAACAGCACACGGGTAATAATTGGATTCAGTTTTATTGGCGGCACAACCGCCACATTCCAGGCAAGGTTGAACCCTCCCGCAACGCCAGCCCCCAGAGTTCTGGCCAGTACCAGGGTGGAAAGATTGGTATTAACGTAATTGATGATGCTGTCTGCAGTCAGCCACGCGCCAAAACGCAGGTTTGCCGACACGCTAGCGAGGGAAAAATGCAGTCCGGGGCGATAAATTTTGCGACCCAAATAGCCGAACAGCAGCGTTCGCAGCACACAGTTCACCAGATAGCCCAGAATAGCCGTCATCGCTAACGGCCAAACGTGGGCGCTGACCACGGTAAAGGTAAAACCGGTCAGCACCGAACTGGTTTCGATGATGCCAATTTTGTTGAATTCCAGCTCTTTTTGCATCAGGGCGCGGAACTGTTGGCCATGCGGTATTACCACAAACGCCAGCGACAACGCTTTTATCAGCAGCGCCAGATCGGGGGTGTTCAGTACACTGGCAATCGTATCACTGAGCAGAAACATCGCTACGCAAACAACAATACCCAGCCCAACGTTTATCCAGTACAGGGTGGTGAGTTCAACATAACCGATCTCTTTGCGCTGAATAATAGAATTGGCGATACCAAAATCTGACAGCGTATCTGCCAGCGCGATAATCACCAGCGACACGGTTAACAGCCCGAACTGATGGCTATCAATAATGCGCGCCAGTACAGTCATCTGGATCAGGCCAAGGCCAATGATGATCACCGTGGCAATTGCTGACCACTTTGCGCCGTTGAGGGTTTTTTCTCGTAAGCTCATATTAATACGCCGCTTTATTCACAAAGCCTTTAAACACCGTCAGAAAAACAATCTTGATATCGAACCACACGCTCCATTCACGAATGTACTCAAGGTCAAACTCAACGCGTTTTTCCATTTTTTCCAGCGTATCGGTTTCACCACGCCAGCCATTGATTTGCGCCCAACCGGTAATGCCGGGTTTCACCTTATGGCGCAGCATGTAACCTTCGATCAACTGACGATACTGTTCGTTATGCGCCACCGCATGCGGACGTGGACCGACAATAGACATCCCCCCCGTCAGCACATTAATAAACTGCGGCAGTTCATCAAGCGAAGTGCGGCGCAGGAAGTTGCCTATGCGGGTCACACGCGGATCGTTCTGGGTCGCCTGAGTCACCACCGCATCGTTTTCCATTACCTTCATGGAGCGAAATTTCCAGACTTTGATCGGTTTGCCGTCTATGCCGTAACGCGTCTGGCGAAAAATGACTGGTCCTTTTGAGGTCAGCTTCACCATCAGCGCAATGGCGCATAACACCGGAGAAATAAGCAACAGAATTAACGACGCCAGCACGATATCTTCCGCGCGTTTCAGCAGACGGTTAATGCCTGACAGCGGCGTGTCATACAAGGGGACAACCGGCACACCATTCATCTCTTCAATCCGCGAGTGCAGAATATTGAAAGTAAAGACATCGGGAATAAGGATCACCGAACAGGTGGTATCAGCCAGGTCGCGCACCAGTTTTTTTACGCGTGCCCCTTCGTTCATCGACATTGCGATATAGACGTTATGAATGCGTGAAGCTTTGGCGTCATCCACCAGTTGTTGCAGATTTCCGGCCCAGTCACGAGAGTTTCGTCCAGGCTCTGGGTCATGATAGACGCCAGCCACCTCAAAACCGAGCCACGGTTCATGGCGAAAGCTATCCAGCAGCATCTGCCCTGCGGGGAGATCGCCTGCAACTGCTACCCGTCGAGTGTTATAACCGCGGTTTCGCAACCATCCCGCACCGAAGCGAATAAAAGCACGACACAGCACCAGACCGACGCTTGAAAGCAAATACCACGCCAGCCACAGGGCCAGTCGGTTATCAAAATCGTTATTAAAGGCAATCAATCCCGCACTAAAAATCAGACTCAGCGTCCAGTTTTGCAGCAGTAACACTAGCTCAGTGGATATTTTGACGCCGCGCCAGGAGCGGTAAAAATCCGTTATTCCTCCCAGCATCTGGAAAACCACCAACGTGATTAACGCCACCAGCAGGTGCATGTACAGGAAAGGCAAACCGGCCAATTCGCAGACCATCCACAATCCGCCAAACATGATGGTGATATCCGAAAAGCGTTGCACCATCGAGATTAACGACGCATTGGTTTTGGTTCGTTCGCGCTTTTTTAGATGTGTCATCGTGGTTCCTGTTAGTCAACCCGTCCGGAAGAACCGGCATTACTGATTCAGCAACGCCAGAAGAGTGCGCGTTCGCGCTTCCATCAACGGAATATCTCCGCGCGATTCCACATTAAGGCGCACCACGGGTTCGGTGTTGGAGGAACGTAAATTGAAGCGCCAGTCGGCAAATGACATGCTGATACCATCGGTTCTGTCCACCGTCAGCGCCTCACCTGAAAAATGTTGTTCCACACGATTGATAGCCACTGCCGGCTCCGCCAGCGTGCTGTTAATTTCGCCACTCGCCGGGTACGCCGCCATCCGGTCACGTACCAGTTCGCCCAGCGACTGTCTTTTCAGACACAGCAATTCCGCTACCAGCAACCACGGGATCATCCCACTATCGCAGTAAGCAAAATCGCGGAAATAGTGATGGGCGCTCATCTCACCGCCGTAAACCGCATCTTCATGACGCATACGCTCTTTGATAAAAGCGTGGCCGGTTTTCGACATCACCGGCGTGCCTCCCGCAGTGTTCACCACATCCACCGTGTTCCAGGACAAACGCGGGTCATGGATAATTTTGGCCCCTGGATGTTTCTCCAGAAATGCCTGTGCCAGCAGGCCAACGATGTAGTAACCCTCGATAAACTGGCCCTTCTCATCGAACAGGAAGCAACGGTCAAAATCCCCGTCAAAAGCAATCCCCATATCCGCACCGTGTTCAATCACCGCATTCCGGGTATCTGCACGACATTCCGGTAACAGTGGGTTGGGAATACCATTAGGGAAGGAGCCATCAGGGGTATTGTGAATTTTGATGAATTCAACCGGTACGCCCAGCGTCTTAAACCGGGCTTCAATGGCATCCACCACCGGACCTGCCGCACCGTTACCAGAATTAAGCACCAGCTTTATCGGTTGCAGATTGTTGACGTTGATATAACTCAGCAGATGGTCAATGTAAGCGTCACGCAGATTAATAGTCTTGTAACTACCGCGTGTTGTCGGGTTGACGGGCGGAAAATCGTTAGACTGTGCCAGGCGCTGCACGTCTCGCAGGCCGGTATCGCCACTGATGGGTCTCGCGCCTTCACGTACCAGCTTCATCCCATTGTAATCCATCGGGTTATGGCTGGCGGTGACTTCGATACCACCGTCAACACCAAGGTGAAACGTCGCGAAGTAAATCTCTTCAGTGCCTGACATACCAAGATCCAGTACGTCCACCCCCGCGTCCTGCAGCCCTTTCGCCAGCGCCAGCTTAAGCGCTTCGCTACTCAGACGCACATCGCCGCCCAGTACCACCGTTTTCGGTTGCAGGAATTCACCACAGGCGCGGCCAATACGCCATGCAATGTCTTCATTCAGCTCGTCGCCTAGCTTGCCGCGAATATCGTAGGCTTTGAAACAGGTTAATTTCGTCATGATTTCCCCTTTTTCAGGCAACAGTTAGCCCTGACCGGAATATGGCCAAAACAGGTTGTTGTCATTATTTGCCCGATAACGCTGTGCTTACCGGGCCTACAGATTTGTAGCGTTAAACCCGTCCGTAGCGGTCCTCAAAGCGCACCACATCGTCCTCTTCGAGATAGGATCCCGAGCGCACTTCAATCAGGTCTAGCGGAATTTTTCCGGGGTTCTCCAGGCAATGAGTCGCCCCCAGAGGAATATAGACCGACTCATTTTCGCCAAGCAGTTTGATGTCGTCATTGACTGTCACCTTAGCCGTACCGGCCACCACCACCCAATGTTCGGCGCGGTGATGATGCATCTGCACAGACAACCCCTCACCCGGTTTAACGGTAATACGCTTCACCTGGTAGCGTTCTCCGGCATCAATAGAGTCATACTTGCCCCACGGACGGTACACTTCACGGTGAATATGGTGTTCATGGCGTCCGTCAGCTTTAATCTGTTCAACCACCTTTTTCACATCCTGTACCGCGTTGCGATCAGCAATCAACACCGCATCTTTGGTCTGTACCACCACCAGATCCTTCACACCAACAGTCGTCACCAGGCCTGACTCCGCGTAGACATAGCTGTTTTCAGTTTTGTGGCTAATCACGTCGCCGTGATGCACATTACCTTCGGCGGTATGGGCGCTGATTTCCCACAGCGATGACCACGAACCCACATCACTCCAGCCCGCGTTCATCGGCATCACTACTGCGTCAGCCGTATGCTCCATCACCGCATAGTCCACCGACTCTTCCGGGCAGGCGAGAAAGGCCTCTTCATCAACGCGAACGAAATCAAGATCGGGATCGGCCATGCTCATGGCATTCTCACAGGCGTCGAAAATATCGGGACGGTACTTTCTCAGTTCTTCGAGGTAGCGACCGGCACGGAACAAAAACATACCGCTGTTCCAGTAGTATTCGCCGCTTGCCACATAACCCCGCGCGGTTTCAAGATTGGGTTTCTCAACAAACTGCGCAACGTCAAAAGCGACAGCATCGGTATTGGTGGGGGAAACATCGCCACGCCGAATATAACCGTAGCCAGTTTCAGCCTGATCCGGCACGATGCCAAACGTCACCAGTTTACCCGCATCGGCATAAGGCATGGCATTGCGAACCGCTTCGCGAAAAGCCCCTTCGTTGGTAATCACATGATCAGCTGCCAGCACCAACAGTAGCGGATCCCTCTGCGGGGTGTGACGTTTTGCCGCAAGCGCAGCCAGCGCAATCGCTGGGGCTGTATTGCGCCCTGCGGGTTCAAGGATAATGTTCTCGGTCAGCTTATTAAGTTGTCGTAACTGTTCCGCCACGATGAAACGGTGTTGTTCATTGCAGATAACGACCGGGCTTTCGCACTCTACGCCGTTCAGACGACAAATTGTGGTCTGCAACATGGTGAGATCGCCTTTCAGGCACAAGAACTGTTTTGGATACAGTACACGGGACAACGGCCACAATCGACTACCAGAGCCACCGGCCATAACGACCGGAAAGAGTTTGGATTGACTCATGATTTATCCCCGTATATCTGCAATAAATTGGGTGAGCACATTTTCTTTATCCAGCGTGCATTCGGCATAATTTCGCGCCACCGTGTTTACTTTTGGCATCATCAACGCCTGTTCAATACCACTGACCAATGCACTCACCGACTCCGGCTCCACGCGAACCGCAATCCCCGGATAGCTTTCACAGAGCTGACCGAGTTCGGTTTCAGGCTCGGCGGTGATCACTGCATTGCCGCCAACAGCGAGTATATTGGTCAGTTTTGAAGGCAAAACGGCATCCGCCGCACCACGTTTTTGCACGACTAAATGGCAATCGCCCATCTTCAGTAACGCAGGTAGCGCGTCATAAGACTGCAGGGGGAAAAATTTCACGTTGTACAGACCGAGTTCACTGACCATCTTCTCCAGCCGCGCTTTTCCACCACCCTGCCCGACGATCACAAACAACCATGGTTGATTGCTAAGTTGAACTGCCGCATCAATCACGCTTTCCAGCCCCTGTTTTTCTCCAACATTGCCTGAGTAGAGAATGATTTTTTGATCTTCAGGCAAACCGAGGTACTGACGTAGTGCCTGAGCATCGGCTGTGGACACCTCACGAAAACGCGCCACTTCTGACCAGTTAGGAAAGAAAATAACCTTCTGCGGCGCGACGCCTTTTCCCTCAGCTTTGTTCATCATGGAACGAGAGATTGTCGAAACGTGGTCCACACTGTGCAGACCACTGCGCTCAAAAGCGCTGGCCAGTTTCGCCACTGCGCTGCTTTTGCTTTTCCCGACCATCCCGAGCCCTAACATAGCGTCAACTTCGTAGTCCTGGATGTGCAGCAGCGTCCGCGCCCCGGAAAGCCAGGCCAGTAACCGCATGCCAGGCGTACAAAACAGCGTTGGCACTACACCAATAATGCGATCCGGCTTCCAGCGACGCTGGGCCATTAGCGGGAAAAAACTACTCAGAGCGAAACTGCCTAAATGCAGCAGGCGCTTAAGCGTTGATGGCTGTTCAGGCACGTACAGAGGACAACGCCAGACAATGGCATCACCCTCCTCACGACGGTAGCGCCAGCAGGAATAGCGACCGTTTACTTTCCACTGTGGATAATAAGGAGGCGCGGTGATCACCCGAACGTCATGCCCTTTGCTCGCCATCCACTCCACCATCTCACCGGTGTACTTGCCGATGCCAGTTAGCTCGGGAGAATAGTTAATGCCATACACCAGGATCTTCATATTCCCGCCACTCCGGGCTGACGCTCCGGCATAAAGTACGCCAGGCTATTATCGTGCACGTTCTCACACTCCAACAGTGCCTCAGGTGTTAGCCAGCGATACGCCTCATGCTGGGCATCAGGCAATTGCAGTTCGTTTTGCTGCACCCGCAGACGAAAACCGAGCACGATGTAGTGGGTCGAGAAATCCTCACCGGAAAAGTTATCGTCATAAAAGTGCTGCCAGACCCCATAAAACTTGCCTGCGGATATCGATAAACGCAGCCCCAGTTCGGCTTCGGTCAGGCGTTCGAAGGCCATGTGAAGCGGCTCATCTTTTTGCACCCGCCCCCCCGGTACAAACCAGTATCCCTGAGCCGGGCGATTGATGCGCTGACCAAACAGGTACTCGCCACGCGCGTTTTCCACAATCAAATCAATAGCCACCAACGGGGCAGAGCGCACGACGGTGGCAAAATCTTCATGGCGTAAAAACATAATTACCCCCGATACCGCTGCTGATTCTCAAGGAACCACTGCCAGGTGCTGGCAAGTCCGGCCTCCAGCGACACTTCGTGATACCAGCCAAGCTGGTGTAGTCGCGTGACATCGAGCAACTTCCGTGGTGTACCATCCGGTTTCGAGGCATCAAACACCACGCGCCCTTTGTAGCCCACTACCTTCGCGATAGTCTGCGCCAGTTCGCGAATAGTGCAGTCAACACCTGTACCTACGTTGATATGCGACAACATCGGCTGGGTGTGCTCTCGCCAGACTTCGCGAGCCAGCTCCATCACATGAATACTGGCCGCGGCCATATCATCCACATGCAGGAACTCGCGCATCGGCGTCCCGCTCCCCCACACCACAACGTCCGCCGCATTTTGATTACAGGCATCATGAAAGCGGCGCAGCAACGCCGGGATCACATGCGAATTGCTCGGATGAAAATTGTCGTGCGGCCCGTATAGATTGGTGGGCATTACCGAACGATAGTCGCGGTCATATTGACGGTTGTATGACTCGCACAACTTGATCCCGGCAATTTTTGCAATCGCATACGGTTCATTAGTGGGTTCAAGCGCCCCCTGCAATAGTTCACTTTCGTGCATCGGCTGTCTGGCCATCTTCGGGTAAATGCATGATGAGCCGAGGAAGAGCAGCTTATTCACGTTATGCTGATGAGCCGCATGAATAACATTGCTCTCAATCATCATGTTTTCATAAATAAAATCAGCAGGATAAGTATTATTTGCCACAATACCACCCACTTTTGCCGCTGCCAGATACACCTGGTCAATACGTTCGGTCGCGAAGAAGTGACGCACCGCATTCCCGTCCAGCAGATTAAGCTCATCACGGGTACGCAGCACCAACTCAACGTTATCGCGCTGCGCCAGTTGCCTCACGATGGCAGACCCCACCATCCCGCGATGGCCCGCCACAAAAATACGTTGTTTCATCATCCTCAGTACTCCAGCGCGATGGCGACCTCATACCCATGGGATTTCAGCAGAGAATGTCGCTTCGCCGCCTCCAGATCGTTGGCAACCATTTCAGAGACCATCTGGCGCAGCGTAATTTCCGGTTTCCAGCCCAGTTTTTCGTGAGCCCTGGCCGGATCGCCCAGCAGAGTTTCTACCTCAGCCGGACGGAAATAACGCGGATCGACAGCAATCATCACATCGCCCGGTTTAACACCTGGAGCATCATGGCCGGTCACGGAAACGACAATCCCTTTTTCGTTCACGCCCTGACCTTCAAAGCGCAACTTAATGCCCAACTGTGCCGCCGCCATTTCCACAAACTGACGTACGGAATACTGCACACCAGTGGCAATAACAAAATCTTCTGGTGTTTCCTGTTGCAGCATCATCCACTGCATCCTGACGTAATCTTTGGCATGTCCCCAGTCGCGCAGGGAATCCATATTGCCGAGATACAGACACGACTCCAGCCCCTGGGCGATATTGGCAATCGCGCGGGTAATTTTCCGCGTGACAAAGGTTTCCCCCCGGCGCGGGGATTCGTGGTTAAACAGAATGCCGTTACAGGCGAACATGCCGTAGGATTCACGGTAGTTGACGGTGATCCAGTAGGCATACAGTTTGGCAACTGCATACGGCGATCGTGGATAAAACGGCGTGGTCTCTTTCTGCGGAATTTCCTGTACCAGGCCATACAATTCAGAGGTGGATGCCTGATAAAAACGGGTTTTCTTTTCGAGACCGAGGAAGCGGATCGCCTCCAGCAGGCGCAGCGTGCCAATCGCATCGACGTCAGCGGTATATTCCGGTGATTCAAATGACACCGCTACGTGGCTCATCGCCCCCAGGTTATAAACTTCATCCGGTTGAACTTCCTGTAAAATCCGGGTCAGGTTGGAGGTATCCGTCAGATCGCCATAGTGCAGATGGAATTTGGGATTACCCGAATGCGGATCCTGGTAAATATGGTCCACGCGTTCGGTGTTAAACGATGATGCGCGGCGTTTAATACCATGCACTTCATAACCTTTTTCCAGCAAAAGCTCTGCCAGATAAGAACCATCCTGCCCGGTTACGCCAGTAATGAGAGCGACTTTTGACATGTTTTCACCTCTTAAATGATCCCCTCAGGGAGTAACTTTTTCGACGCGTTTGCGCGTAACAACTGCGGGATTACCCCGACAAACGGTATTTGCCGGCAGCGATTTAAAAACGCTGCTTCGTGCACCCACTACGGTGCCATCGCCAATCGTCACACCAGGAGCAACAAAAACATCCGTCGCCAGCCAGCATTTCTCACCAACAACAATCGGCGTGGCGGTAATATCAAAATATTGACTGGTGAAATCATGACTCCCGGTGCATAAATAACTTTTCTGTGAAATAACCGCGTGCGCACCAATCGTAATATTACCCAGCGTATATAAAACCGTGTCATCACCTACCCAGGCATAATCTCCCAGGGTTAATTTCCACGGATAAGTAATTTTTACTGAAGGTCTGATTACTACGTTTTTTCCTATTTTCGCGCCAAACATTCGTAATAAAAATGCGCGCCAGCGATACATCACCTGTGGTGACAGCCGAAATAATGTCGCCTGTACTGCCCACCATAATTGCACTTTAATGGCGCCGCCACCGCGAAAACCTTTCGGTACTGAGAAGCCATTTAAATTCTGCATAGTGTGCCCCTACGTTTTACCATATAAGGTTTTTGTCTTACCGGTTGTTCGCAGGCGTAAATACCAGGAAAGCTCAGCCCAAAAACCTGGCATCCGTAATATCTGTCGCTGCACTTTTTTTGCATCCCGGCATAATTCCAGATTATTCGTAGTAGACACACCGCCCATAGAGAACTCTGACACCAGTCCGGTGATTTTTTTAAAAGAAAATCCGCACTTATATAATTTGGCAGCCAATGCATAATCTGAGGATATTTTATATTGCAAGTCATAACGCCAGACATTCAATCCGCTAACCGGAAAAAAAATCGCCTGATGGCTGGCCGGTAAGCTGTGATAGATATACCAGCCTGGTTTAGCCCGGCGTTTAATTTTATTACCATCACCGAAATCCAGTAACGCATCACCAATAACCATCGCGTTATCACTTTGCGCTTTCAGCTGACGAACAAACTTTGCGGCATCTGCATGTAGAACATCCCCGGAGTTAAGGAACAAAGCGAACCGCCCGCGCGCCAGCGCAATACCTTTATTCATCGCATCATAAATACCGTTATCCGGCTCGCTGACAAAGCGTAACCTGTGCTCTCCGTTAAGATCCTCAAGATACGCTGACGTACCGTCAGTGGAGCCACCATCAACGACAATCCACTCAAAGCTGATATCTCCCGCCTGCGCCAGGTGAGACAGTGACGCGTGAGTTTTGATAACCCCTTCCAAATTGCGAAAGGCGACGGTGATAATACTGAGCAGCATGTAAATTACCTCGCGATATTCAGCGCCTTGCGCAAAATAAACGGACACACAATTAAAAAAGCGTATTCCGGACTAAATACTGAACCGGTGAAAAACAACGACAGTGGCGTAAAAAGATAAAGCTGCACCCGATAATTCTGATTATCGCCAAACGCATTCAGCATCATTTTCATGACTGTCCCCATATACCAGAGGGCTAATATCACGGCAAACCATGAAAAATAGATAATCAACAAATACAAACCATTGTCTATCGTTTTACCTACATCCGCACCGTTAAAAATTCCGAATGACGCAACATACTCATAAAGTGAGCCGAATCTGACTACGCCATCAATATTCAGCAGAGAATAACCAACCATTACCAATGGGCCGACGATACGATAATACGATGACGAACCTTCTGTACCTAAATCTCCCAGACGCGTCGAGATGTATGGAAATGCAAATACCACTCCAATCAGAAACACGCTTAGTGAGATAATCGCCAACGGTAACTTCTTTTTTATCGCATCTTTATTCAAATACTGGAACACCCACTCCAGTAAATAAAACAAGATAAATGTCATCACCCCCGAAAACGATCCTGATAATATTACCCCTAACAGAATCATAGCATCGGACTTAGGCGTTTTGATACCAAACTGTTTGATACTGAGCCAAATTGAGATTAAGGCCAGAGCGAAAAATGCCGGTTCGAAATAGAGTGCGGTAGTACGTTTGCCACCAAACTTAATAAAGTTCAGAACATAACTATTGCTGTAAATAAGATATTTCGAAATAACTTCCATTACGCTACTGCTACCGCTCAGAATAATCTGTGTCATTTCAATCGCAGCAAGCCCCACCACCAGCCCTACTACCAGCCAAAAGGAACGTAAAATTTTCCGATAGTTATGCGGCGAAATCGTTTTGAACCGAATACTCCACACCATACCAATGATGATCACGGTATACACAAAAAGCATCGCGGAGGTGACATATTTGCTTGCATCCAGCGACTGACCGAACAGATAGTTAAATGCTGTCAGTCCTCCACCGACACCGAGCGCAATCAGCAACTTTTTGATATTGATGCGTTCAATAAACAGCAACAACAGAACCGGTAAAAAAGTGACGATCGTGACGGGAAAACTTTCTCCCAGTTGTGCAAGTTTGACATTAACCAGCAGATACAGCAGCGGTAACATCAGGTAGCTACAGATTCTGATAGAACGAGACATATTCCTCCAGCATCTGTTGCCCGCTGTATGCGGCCCGACTACGCTGGCTAAACGTCGCAAGCGAAGTAGCGAATACAGCCTGAGCTATTTCTGACTTATTCAGTTGTACCAGTCGCAGGACATCAGCGTCGCTGAACGTTTTTCCTCCCGATTTAGCCAGCACTTCCTGCGCTGCCTCGCTATGCGTGGCGATCACCGGCACACCGATAGATAGCGCTTCGCATAAAATCAACGGATAGTTATCAACCCGGGAACTGAATACCAACCCATCCATTTGATTAAGAGCACTCATTAACTTGCCCTTATCGGTTTCAAATCCGTGATTGGTTACGTTCACCCCGGTAAACGGCGAAAACTTACCGAAGGTATGTAGCTCTATCTTGTCGCCCAGCGCGACCATCTGGCGCACCAGTTGCTGGTTCGTTTTACCGTCATAGCGCAAGTCGTGAGCCACTACTGCAATTTTCGGTCTGCCTTGATGTTCCATTGCCTGTGGCAGGTCAGAGAGAATGGCTTCCGTTGCAATATCAATCCCGTTATTAATAATGCGGCAGCGTCCTGTGCCGTACAGGTGGTTAAACGCATCGGCTACATGCTGACTGGGAGAGATGAACTGGCAGCCTAACGCCAGCATGGCGCGAAACATCTGTCGTTTGCCGGGCAGTTGTTGGTGCGCCTTATCGACTTTTACTGGGGGATAGTTGGTCAGCGTTGGGCATTTCTGACAGTCAGTTTTCCAGCCCTCACAGCCGTCGGTAAAGGCACAGCGACCGGTGACACTCCAGTGATCATGTAGTGTCCAGACGAAGGTGATATCGGGTTTATGCAACTTCACCTTTTGGCAAAACGCCACTACCTCTTCCAGATTCAGCCAGTAGCTGTGCAGCACATGAAAATGCAGCACCAGTGGACCAGATGTACGGGTAACTGTGCGGTACAAATTATCGAGATTGCCAAACAGGTCGCGGTTAGCCAGACGAAACAGCGCAATATTCGCCGCCGACGTCAGACGTGGCGTGTGCTTAATCACGTGTGGATAGTTGTCGTGGCTGATACTTCTCTTGCCGCCTTTGCCATAACCATACACAAAACGCGACGACAACCCTTTATCCAGCGCGCGCAGGTGCAGATCCAAAGCTACCCCTGCTGCCCCTCCTTCTGCGAGTCGGACATTAAACTGTAATATATTCATTTCGTTGCCTTAACCCGTGCTTTTTCACCCACCACCAGCGCGTCGTCAGGAACGTCATCAAGTACAACGCTGCCTGCGCCAATCGTCACGTTATGACCAATGGTGATAGCGCCAAGCAGAATGACATTAGCCCCCAGCTCAACACCGTTACCAATCACCGGGCAGGCCATATCTTTTGCACCAACATTACCGATGGTAACGCCGTGGCGAAGGGTAAAATCGTCACCTGCCACTACATGTTTGTTGATAACTACCCCATAGCCATGATGGATGGTAAAACGACGACCGATAGTTGCTGCTGCCTGAATTTCATAGCCAAATACACATTCAGTGATAAGGCGATACATCACCAATATCGGTGCTGCCCACAAGTTGTTCAGCACGCTTTTTTTACGCCACACGGAGCAAAAATGAGCAATCCGATACGCCCCTACCATGCAGCAGGGACGCAGGCTCCAGCCGTTCGCTCGTAAATCTTCCAGCATATTTAACGCCCTCTCAGCCCGGCGGCCAGACGCTTGCTGTTACGCACTGAAAGTAACGTCAACAACGTGCGCCAGTTCATTCGTTTGTTACGGATCTGATAGAGAGTAAACAGCTGATATTTTTTGCTGGCCCGGTCAAATTTGCCTTTGTGCTTGCGGTAGAACTGGAAGTAACCGGAGAATTTTCGTGGTGATGATGTAATACGCATCTCGCCGTGATTAACATGCAGAATTTGCGTTGCCTCTTTTACCTTCCAGGGCTCGCCATACGCCACCACCATACGCAGGAAAATGTCGTAATCCTGTGCGGCTTTCAACGTTGTATCGAACAGGCACGCTTTAAAGCGCCAGGCCCAGGTAAAGACCTGATTACCAATAATGTTGCGCTTATAGAATTTACGTCGCGAGTACACGGACTTTGGGTAGAGCGGCAGACTGGCTGGCTGCGAATAGACCTCGCCTTCGCAGACATAGTCATTGGCATAGAGAAACGCACGAGTCACCAGTTGATGACGATATTTGAGGAAGACGCTCAAACGGTTTGGCGTCCACTCGTCGTCGTCATCAATACCCGTAATGTATTGCCCGCTGGCCTGCATAATGGCCTGATTGCGTACCGCGCATGCCCCGGAGTTAATGGCATTATGAATATAGGTAACACGTGGATCGTTCAGCTCATCGACAAACTGCTGCAACTGCTCCCAGGACGAAGAGCAATCATCCACAATGATCATCTCCCAGTGTGGATAGTCCTGGCGCAGCACCGATTTAATTGCCCGGATAGCCAGTTGCTGACGGTTCCAGGTCGGCATATAAATTGAAATTAGCGGGTTGTCTGTTGTCATTCTCATTCCCCAGATCGAGATACGTTTGTCGGCCAGATAAAGCGCGTTTATGCCACCTACCGGCACCGTTCATTACTTACTTCGAATCCGACATGTACTCATATTCGTAGTAGCCGTAATCCTGGTATCCACTGGCGCGACGGAAGATAGAGTTGAGGATCACCCCTTTCACCTGAATGCCGTTTTGTTCAAAGCGGCTCAGGCTGGTTTCGACTTCTTTCAGGGTGTTGACGGCATAACGGGCGACCATCAGCGTAGTGCCGGCATGACGTCCCACAATCGCCGCATCGGTCACTGCCAGTATTGGCGGGGTATCGATGAGCACCAGATCATAGTTCGAGCTTGCCCAGGCCATCAGTTCGCCAAAGCGTTCACTCATCAAAAGTTCTGAAGGATTCGGTGGAACCTGTCCGCGCGGGACCAGATCAAAATTCGCGATTGAGGTTGGTTTTGCACAGGACGAGAGGTCACTCTTACCAATGAGGAGATCGGACAGACCATTGACGTTATTGGTCCCGAGCAGTTCGTGCGTATAGCCTTTGCGCATATCGCAGTCGATCAGCAGAACGCGTTTGTGGGTCTGACTAATGACCGCCGCCAGGTTGGCGCAGACAAACGTTTTCCCAATTGACGGGCTGACCCCGGTAAGCATCAGCACATTGTTGCGCGCCTGCATCATGGCAAAATGCAGGCTGGTACGCAGGCTGCGTACTGCTTCTATCGCCAGGTCGGTCGGATTCCCCACCGCCAACAGCTGACTTTGTTTGTAACGCTTAACACCTTTAATGGTTTTGACGCTATCACGTGCTTTTTGCCACTCAGAAAGAGGAATACTGGCATATACACTGATACCGTTCTCTTCCAACACCTGAGGATTCTCGATCCCACGATTAAACAGAGAACGCAGCAGAACGCCAACAACTGAAAGCATCAGGCCAAGGATAATGCTACCGAGAATTATCAGCGCAGTTTTCGGTTTCAGTACGCCAGGCTGAGCAATGGCGGGGTCAACAATACGAACATCACCTACCGTACTGGCTTCGGTTATCTTCAGCTCCTGCTGTTTGTTCAGTAACTGCATATAAACCTGCTGACCAGACTCAACATCGCGGGTCAGGCGGACAATTTCCTGCTGCGTTTTCGGCATTGCGGTCACGCGCCCGTTCAGTTTGCTTTTCTCATCTTCCAGCGCCTGGCGTTTTTCCAGCAGCGTGCGATACGCCGGGTGCGCTTTGGTGAACAGTTTGGAAATTTCAGCTTCTTTGAACGTCAGTTCATTCAACTGAGCATCAATATTCACCATCGAATCCAGTACCGCTTTCGCCTCCAGCGGAAGATCTACTGAGTCCTTATCCTGGCGAAACGCATTCAGTTTATTTTCCGCAACATCCAGGTCGTTACGCACCTCGGGCAGTTGCTTTGCCAGAAACGCCAGGCTTTTGGCCGCCTCTTCAGATTTACGCGCCACGTTTTGTTCCAGGTAGTTACGGGTAATACTGTCGAGGATCTGGCGGATCTGCTCCCGGTCTTCACCGGTAAATGTCAGGCTCAATACGCCGGTGTCTTTCCCGGTTTCAGTGACGCTCAGGTTATTTTGCAGGGTATTGATCATCCCAAGCGTGGAAAATTTACTGATGGTGAATTCGCTCTCGGGACTGGCATGAATTGCCTGGACCTGCATCGTAACCCCATCGTGGTTTAACAACTTTCCGACCTGCCCCCGGGCGCTAAAACCCCCGTCGCTCGTCAGTTGGTAACTTTTGGCATTCAGCACGGTCAGCGTAAAGATCTGTTCATTCATCGGCTTTGGAAAAGTGAATGTCGTCACTTTGACCGTTTCGTTCTGGCGGCCCATGAGTCGCTCCCAGCCCGCGCCGAAAATGGGAAACGTATTTTTGGTGACGGCGATATCCAAATCGAGATCGTCCACCGTTTTACCCAATACCAGTCGCGACTGGATAAGCTGGATTTCGGCTTCAGAAGCCGGGGGCTTGTTCGATAACGCTGAACCAATATCCTGAACCAGCGAGTTACCGGTATTTTGCTCAATTTGCACCAGAGCATCAGCACTGTAGATAGGGGTGGCAAACAAGGTGTAGATCGCAGCACACAGCGCAAAAGCAGTGGTTATGCCAAGCACCCACCAACGCGCTTCTATAACCGTCCCCACCAGACGACCGATATCGATTTCATCGTTGCCTGTTACCGGCGTGGCAGACTGTTTTATATTTTCCGTCATTGTTTATCCTGCTCCGCGTTCAGCGCCTTAGCCCATTGGCGGGCAGACCGTTCAAGTAATGCGTATACCGAGTCAAATGCTTCGTGGCTTTTGCGATAGGGATCGGGGATTTCACGCTCACCGTCCCAGTGACCAAAAAGCATCACTTTGCCCCGCATCTCCGGCACCATTTCACACAGAGCTGTAATGTGGCGCTTTTCCATGGTCAGGATCAGGTCATACTCCCGACACATTCGCCCCGAAATTTGACGCGCGCTATGATTTGCAAGAGACAGGTCGTGTGTCTGAGCCACGCTAATGGCTTTGGGATCCGCACCTTTGCCGACCAACGCGCCCAGGCCCGCGGAAGAGACCGTCAACGCCGGATGAAATTGCCTTAACAACCGTTCTGCCGTTGGGGAGCGGCAAATGTTCCCCACGCAAACGACTAATATCTTGTTAAACATGGCGATTACCAGTTGTGAAGGTCGCTGGCCGTATCCGTCATGTAACGAACACCGCTGATAGTCGGCAGCAACTGATTGATCAAACGGTTCCAGCGAGAAACCGGCGCGGTCGTGACATACACCACGTCGTATGGCTGAAGTCGGAAAGAGGTCGCCATCACCAGAGAGGTCGCATCTGACATATCCAGTTGGTAGATATTGGCAATTTTGCCGCTGCGTTCGCCCTCGCCTTTTAACGGTCGAATGACGAAGATACCGCTGGCATTGGAGGTGGTCAGGTCGATACCTTCCGCATTTCCCAGCGCTTCGGTAAGCGTCATCCCGCTGAAGTCCATTTTGAGGGTGCTCTGTTTTTTCACTTCCCCCATCACGAAGACTTTCAGATCGTCATTACGTGGGACAAACAGAATGTCGCCAGGATAGAGCAGACGGTTCTGGCTCAGATCGCCATTTTGCATCAGCGCCTGCAGGGAAATACGTTGCTCCTGTCCACTATGGGTGAGCACAACGTTACGCCAGTCTGCCGCCTCGGTCAGTCCACCGGCGGCGTTAATCGCATCAAGGATAGTTAACGGAACATTGGTGATGGCCTGCTGGCCGGATTTATTAACCTGCCCGGAGACATACGCCTTCTGCGAGCGGAAAGCAGCGATATTAACGTCCACCTGCGGGTCAGCAATGTACTTCGCCAGGCGCCCGGTAATATCACTACGAATTTCTGCCAACGTTTTCCCAACAACGCTCACTTTACCAATGTAGGGATAAAACATGGTGCCATCAGGTTGAACCCAGTTGCCGGTATCACTTGAGCTTCGGTATTGCCCCGCTGGCGTTGTGAGTTCTGGATGATCCCAGACGGTCACATTTAGTACATCACCTGCGCCGACCCGATACTGGTACCCCGAAATCTCCTGGTCCAGCGACATATTGGGTTGTGCAACATTCGGTCGTGGACGTAATTGCTCTACCAGTCGAGGGGTTAGTGGATAAACATTCACCATCCGATTGATATCAAAATCAGCATCCTGCTGTTTGATCACATCTTTACCCATCGTAGACATATTGCTGCCCGGAAGTACGGTACAACCGTTGATCAAGATTACCGATACCAATACTGGTATTAATCTAAGTTTGGATTTCATCATTGATTATTTATCACTTTGGCAGAGTAATTATCACGTGCATTCTAAATAGCGTCTTCACCTGTGCCATTTACATTGCCGTTAATTAAACGAAAATATAATCGGCATCAGTCCTAAAAAAATGAATTCGTCAGCAGTCTGTTGACAGATTAATTCAGGCTTATCGTCAGGCGACCAGGCACGCTACCGCCCCTGGCTTCTTTAGCTACCAATGCACTGATTAATTTATATTTTTCTCGCCCCTCTGTTTTCATCACTTTCATAGCAACAATGCAGCAGAAATAGCACTGCGGGGTGATATAGTAATATTTCTCTTTTGGTGATTACGGAAAGAATTGTTACAGCTAACGGTGTTACAGGCAAGAAAACAGCTCGTCGTCTCCTTGCTTTTAAGATTAATATTAAGGACGCAAAATTTATATTTTTAGGATTTTATTGATATTGACATTATCACTCTGCAATTACGTAACCTGCGATATTTCTTAAATATGTTAATATTTATAAAACTATATCCTGTAGTAAATTTAAGGCTATTATCTCGTGTCACTCCAGATATAAACGGCAGAGAAATCCCTTATCGCCATTGCATTTTCCGTCGGCTTTATCCATGATCGAATTGTGACAATTGTCATACAACTATGGGTATAGCTTTTACTATGGAATGGATTGCCGATCCGTCGATCTGGGCCGGACTCGTCACGCTAATCGTGATAGAACTTGTTCTTGGCATTGATAACCTCGTTTTTATTGCCATCCTCGCGGAAAAACTGCCTCCTGGCCAGCGGGACAAGGCGCGTATTACCGGACTATTGCTGGCGATGGTCATGCGCCTGCTGCTGCTGGCGTCAATATCCTGGCTGGTGACGCTGACCACGCCACTATTTAGCATCCGGGATCTGAGCTTCAGCGCACGTGACCTGATTATGCTATTCGGGGGATTCTTCCTGCTGTTCAAAGCCACAATGGAGCTTAACGAGCGACTGGAAGGAAAAGACAGCGATAACCCCACCCAGCGTAAAGGCGCTAAGTTCTGGGGAGTCGTGGCGCAAATTGTGGTACTGGATGCCATTTTCTCTCTGGACTCAGTGATCACCGCCGTGGGGATGGTCGATCACCTGGCGGTTATGATGGCGGCTGTCATTATTGCTATTAGCCTGATGGTGCTGGCCAGCAAGTCGTTGACCCGTTTTGTAAACAGCCATCCAACCATCGTCATCTTGTGCCTTAGCTTCCTGCTGATGATCGGTTTCAGCCTGGTCGCAGAAGGGTTTGGCTTCCATATTCCGAAAGGCTATCTGTACGCCGCTATCGGGTTCTCGGTCATGATAGAAGCGCTGAACCAGTTAGCTATCTTTAACCGCCGTCGTTTCCTGTCAGCCAACCATACTTTGCGCCAGCGTACTGCCGAGGCGGTTATGCGCCTGCTAAGTGGACAAAAAGAAGACGCCGAACTGGATGCAGAAACCTCTGCTATGCTGGCGGATCATCACGACGGCCAGATTTTTGCCCCGCAGGAGCGCCGGATGATCGAGCGCGTACTGAACCTGAATCAGCGTACCGTCAGCAGCATCATGACTTCACGTCATGATATTGAGCATATCGATCTCAATGCTCCTGAAACAGAAATCCGCGCGTTACTGGAGAAAAACCAGCATACGCGCCTGGTTGTGACCGGAGAAGACGAGCAGGAAGATCTGCTTGGCGTGGTGCATGTGATTGACCTTCTGCAACAATCGCTACGTGGCGAGCAACTCGACTTACGCGTCCTGATCCGCCAGCCGTTGGTATTCCCGGAGACACTGCCGTTGCTTCCAGCGCTGGAGCAGTTCCGTAACGCCCGGACGCACTTTGCTTTTGTGGCTGATGAGTTTGGTTCGGTTGAAGGGATCGTGACACTGAGTGATGTAATGGAAACCATCGCCGGTAACTTGCCTAATGAGGTGGAAGAGATCGACGCCCGACATGATATTCAGAAGAATGCCGATGGGTCATGGACAGCTAACGGACATATGCCACTGGAGGACCTGGTGCAATACGTTCCTATTCCACTGGACGATAAACGTGAGTATCACACGATTGCCGGGCTGTTAATGGAGTATTTGCAACGCATTCCAAAAACCGGGGAGGAAGTTCAGGTTGGTGATTACCTGCTGAAAACCTTGCAGGTAGAAAACCATCGAGTGCAAAAAGTACAGTTAATACCGTTGCACAATAATGAAGAAGAGATGGATTACGAAGTGTAGGTAACGTGTTGTAAGTCGGACAAGACGTAAGACATCTTGTCCGACAATACAAATCAGAGTTTATCGAGCAGCTTTTTAACGTCCTTGCCGTTGCGGGAGTCTTTATTGCGATCGGCCCAGTCATTCAACCGGCGTTTCGCTTCATCCTGCATGTGCTTACGCAGAAGCTGGTCTACCTGCAGGTTGTAGTTTAAAGCCTGCCACTTACCGTAGACCCTAAGCGGAATGGGAGTGGCTTTCAGGAAATCAATCAGTTTGCTTTCCCCATTCCAGCCGCCCAGCACGCGTACGTTAAACTGTGTATCACAGTTCTGTTCAACCAGATCTAACGTGCCTTTACCTGAAAGTGCCAGCATCGCGGACTGCCCTTCCATGTCGTCCAGCATAACCTTGCCGTTACTCAGCGTCAGATCGGTAACAAAACGATCCAGCCGGGTGACATTGTCCAGATCTTGCTGCGATGTTACATCACCGCCGCTGCGCTCAACCGCCTGCTGCACCAGTTGCTGGAAGTTCATCCCTTCCATACGCGTGTCGCTCATCTCGACGCTGGCCTGCCCCTGCCAGTGGTGACGAAATGCCTGAGCGTCAATATCTGAACCTGAAAAATCGCCAGTCAGCGACAGCTTGCCCGTCAGCGCAATCGGATAGTCAAAGGCTTTGAGGATAGTCCCAATTTCTACATTTTCCAGACGTGGATGAAAGACCGCTCGCGGCTGAGTCTTTCTGGCATCCAGCGTACCGGGAAGTGAGATAATCCCACCATTGCTTTTTCCCTGTAACTCATCAATGTTCAGCAATCCGGAGTCGTTAGATATCTTCGCGGAAACATTATCAAAGGCCATTTTCCGCCAGAGAACCTTGTCCGCCTGCAATGTAATATCCGCAGAAAACCCCTTCAGTCCTTGATAAGATACGGCATCAACCTGCGAGGCGATGACCGGTCGAGCCAGCGTCGATTGACTCTGTCCCTGTTGCGCCCCACCGTTTGTTACAGCAGCGGCATCCTGTTGCACAATCAGGTTGTCGAGATTGAGCTGACCAAATCGCAGGTCGACCGACCATTCCGGCTTATCCGCCAGCGCGACCATAGCCTGCCCAGTCAGAGAGCTGTCATTAGCCGTCATCTTAATCTGGCTAAATGCGAGCTGTTTTTTATCTTCCTGCCATTGAGCCTGAAGCTGCCCCTGGCCGCGAATCCCCTGCTGCGGCAGGTCGGCGCCCTGTAACTGCCAGCTAAGCTGCTCAATATTAGCCGCGAGATTGTGCGGATAATCAGAAGCATCTACGGTGCCGCTAAGGGATAACGCAAGATCACGCTGATCGCGGTTCACGCGTCCGGTGAAGTCGAACGTACCGCGATGCTGGGCATCCTGTTCCATATTCAGGTGAATGTCACGAACCGTAATCTGTTCATCGTCTTCATGCTGAAATACCAGAACGCTGTCAGCAACCCGCAGACGAGCGATATCAAACGACCATCCGCGATCGTCTGCCAGATCAGGAAACGTATTATCTTTCGGAGCTACGGGCGCATCTTCTCCGCGCACCGCTTCGGTTTGTGGGGTCAGTTGGATCACAGCACCTTTGAGCATCACCTGCTTAACATCAAGCTGATGGCTCAGTAACGGCCACAACGCCACATCAAGACGCATATTGTCGGCACGTACCAGCGGTTCGCTGGCACCCTCAGCCGTTAACACCATGCGCCCGGAGAGGATGCTTAGCTGAGGCCATACATGCCAGCGCAAAGGACCATCCAACTGCAACTGATATCCGCTACGCGCAGCAACCTGCTTTACCATGTACGCGCGGAAATCATTCGGATTAACCAACAGTACTAACGCGGAAAAACCGGCCACCAGCACGACCAGAAGAATCATCAGCGTCGTCAGAAATCGTCTCATGCTATCCCCAATGGACTGACAAATACTCAGTCTTTATCAATCCGGCTGGCTACAGCGCCCTGCTGGTCGCGATATTTCGCATCCTGACGACGATTGTAAGGTCGCGCAGCCGGACCGGAAAGCGGCTCAAAACTCAGCGCGCCAATCGGCATGCCGGGGCGCAGGGCCAACGGTAATTTCCCGGAGTTGTAAAATTCCAGAACAATGCAACCCGACCAGCCCGGATCGATGCGGTGTGCAGTAACGTGTACCATCAGACCCAGACGCGCCAGTGACGAACGTCCGTCTAACCAGCCAACGAGATCGGATGGCAGCGTGACGGACTCCAGAGTGACAGCCAGTGCTAATTCACCCGGATGCAGGAAAAACGCCTCACCATCATCGAGAACGATTTCATCACTCATCACGCGATCCAGCGCGGCACTGACTTCATCCTTCGGTCCGCTCAAATCAATATACGGTGCCGTATGACCGCGGAACGTACGAAATTTGTTTCCAAGGCGCACATCTACCGTTGCGCCATTGATTCGCTCGACAGGAGGGCGTGGATTGATCGACAGACGACCTTCATCCAACCAGGCTTCAATATCTCGGTCACATAAACGCATGGCACTTTCTCCTTTCGTGCTTCAACCCCTTAACACCAGACGTGCTAAGGGTGAACCAGGTTATCACTGAACGGTACACAATTCGCTGAACTTATTCAAAGAACTGACTGATTTTCGCCTTCAGAATATCAATTGCGATGCGGTTTTTACCCCCACGCGGCACGATGATATCGGCGTATTGTTTTGAAGGTTCAATAAATTGCAGGAACATCGGACGGACGGTTTTTTGGTATTGCGCCATCACCGAATCCATGGAGCGGCCTCGCTCATTCACGTCCCGTTTGATACGACGCATCAGGCAAATGTCCAGTGGTGTATCAACAAAAATAGAGAAGTTCATCTCGTCACGCAAACGTGCATCCGTCAGCAGCAGAATGCCTTCCAGGATAATCACTTTCTTTGGTTCAATATGAATGGTGTCTTGCGTACGCGTGTGCTCAACATAGCTGTAAACGGGTAATTCAATCGCCGACCCGCGTTTAAGCGTTTGAAGATGCTGAAACAGCAGGCTGTGATCCATCGCGTTCGGATGATCGTAATTCGTTTTTACACGTTCTTCCATCGACAGATGGCTTTGATCTTTGTAATAACTGTCTTCGGGAATAACGCCAATATGTTCGTCACCCACTTGTTCGCGCAATTCGCGATAAAGAGTACTGGCAATAAGACTCTTGCCGGAAGCCGATGCGCCGGCAATGCCGATAATGACGCACTGATGAGACTGATCAGTCATAAATTTAGCGACCTGATTAACCTGGATGTAAGGAAGGGCGGCGTCGAAACGCCAAACGCGGCAATTATAGGGATTTCATTGGCGCGATGCCAGCCCAGGCTGCACCAATGCTGTCCCTGTCGCAAATTAAAATGGTCAGTTTTAAAGCAGGCACGCCATTTATTCTCCCGCCTTATGAATTAATAGCTTGGGAGTGTTAATTTATGAGCAGCTGGCGTATAAATTGTAAATTGTTTGTACTAGCATAATCTCAGATTAAACAGTACGCGCCCGGCATCTCCTCCAGGGCGACATCAGCTATTTGGGTAGAGTGGTAATGAGTAAACAATCCCAACATGTTTTAGTTACCTTACCTCATCCTCTACTGCGCCTGGCCAGTTTAGGTCTGGTGGCTTTTGTCTTTACGCTGTTCTCTCTGGAGCTATCACGCTTCGGAACGCAGCTGGCACCGCTTTGGTTCCCCACCTCTATCATGATGGTGGCATTTTACCGTCATGCGGGACGAATGTGGCCCGGGATTGCACTGGCTTGCTCCTTCGGTAGCATCGGTGCGTCTTTGCTATTTTTCCCTGGCGAGTCACTTAATTTTACCTACACGGCCATCAATATTATTGAGGCAATCACTGGCGCAATGTTATTGCGCAAACTGTTACCCTGGTACAATCCATTACAAAATCTTAATGACTGGTCACGCCTGGCATTCGGTAGCGCCGTCGTCCCGCCGCTGGTTGGCGGCGTTTTAATGTGGCTGCTCCTCCCAGGCGAAACATCGCTAAATACGTTTCTCATTTGGGTTCTGTCAGAATCCATCGGCGCCCTCGCGCTGGTCCCATTAGGTTTGCTGTTTAAGCCTCATTATCTGCTGCGCCATCGCGATCCCCGTTTACTGTTTGAGACTCTCATCACCCTGCTGGTGACCTTAACATTAAGCTGGCTCTCCATGATGTACGTTCCATGGCCGTTTACCTGCGTTATCGTTCTGCTGATGTGGAGCGCCGTTCGTCTACCACGTATGGAGGCGTTTTTGATTTTCCTGAGCACAGTCATGATGGTTTCGCTGATGCTCGCCGCTAACCCATCGCTGCTCTACACACCAAAAACGCACATTATGACGAGCATACCGTGGTTGCCGTTTTTAATGATTCTGTTGCCTGCCAACATGATGACCATGGTGATGTACGCATTCCGGGCTGAACGAAAACACATCTCTGAAAGCGAATCACGCTTCCGTAATGCTATGGAATACTCGGCGATAGGCATGGCACTGGTCGGTACTGAAGGACAATGGCTTCAGGCAAATAAAGCCCTGTGCCAGTTTCTTGGCTATAGCCAGGATGAGCTGAGAGCGTTGACCTTCCAGCAGTTGACATGGCCGGAAGATTTGAACAATGACCTGGAACAGTTGAATATGCTGTCTCGTGGGGAAATCAATAGTTACTCCATGGAGAAACGCTATTACACTCGCGCAGGCGAAGTTGTCTGGGCGTTGCTGGCCGTTTCGTTGGTTCGCCATAGTGATAACACCCCACTCTACTTTATTGCGCAGGTTGAGGACATCAACGACCTGAAGCACACGGAGTGGATAAATAAACGACTGATGGAACGTATTACGCTGGCAAATGAGGCGGGCGGCATTGGTATCTGGGAATGGGATCTGCAGCCTGACGTGATCAGTTGGGATAAACGCATGTTCGATCTCTACGAAGTTCCTGCGCATATCAAACCAACCTGGCAAGTCTGGTACAACTGCGTCGTTCCTGAAGATCGTGAGTACGCCGAAAATGTGATTCGCGATTCGCTTGCGGCGCGGATCCCTTTCAAGCTCGAATACCGTATCGCGGTAAAAGACGGCGTGCGCCATATTCGCTCGCTGGCTAATCGGGTGCTGAACAAAGACGGTGAAGTTGAACGCTTACTCGGCATTAATCTGGATATGACCGAAGTGAAGCAACTGCATGAAGAGCTTTATCAGGAAAAAGAGCGTTTGCATATTACGCTCGATTCCATCGGCGAAGCAGTGATTTGTATTGACGTTAATATGAACGTCACCTTTATGAATCCAGTTGCCGAAAAAATGAGCGGCTGGCAGCAGGAAAGCGCAATAGGTATTCCATTGCTGACAGTGCTACGCATCACCTTTGGTGAAAACGGTCCGCTCATGGAAAACATCTACAGTGCCGACATGTCACGTTCGGCAATAGAGCAAGAGGTGGTCCTGCATTGTCGTAACGGCAGTAGTTACGATATTCAGTACAGCATCACCCCGCTCAGCACTCTTGACGGCGGTAGTATTGGTTCCGTACTGGTGATTCAGGACGTCACTGAGTCACGTAAAATGTTACGTCAACTCAGCTACAGCGCCTCGCATGATGACCTGACCAATCTTGCCAACAGAGTCAGTTTCGAGAACCATCTGAAACAATTACTGTACACCGTACAGGACTCACACCAGCGTCATGTACTGGTCTTTATCGATCTGGATCGTTTTAAAGCAGTGAACGATAGCGCTGGACACGCCGCAGGCGATGCCCTGCTGCGCGAGTTGTCTTCACTGATGCTCAGTATGCTGCGCTCCAGCGACGTACTGGCACGTCTTGGCGGCGATGAGTTCGGTCTGTTACTACCGGATTGCAATATTGAAAGCGCACGCTTCATCTCGGGCCGTATCATTAGCGCCATCAACGATTATCACTTTATGTGGGAAGGCCGCTTACATCGTATTGGTGCCAGTGCAGGGATCACGCTGATTGATGAAAAAAACCATGTCGCGACCGAGGTCATGTCTCAGGCAGATATTGCCTGCTACGCAGCGAAAAACAGTGGTCGTGGGCGAGTATGCGTGTACGAGCCAGAGCAGAGTCAAACGCATGGTACACGAGGGCTGCTCTTGCCAGATGAACAGAAACAGATTATTACCCACAACCCGATACTCATGGTTGCCAGGGGTGTCGCATCCCCGCGCATTCCTGAGACATTTAGCTTCTGGCTTCTCTCACTACGTCTATGGAATAACGACGGCGAAGTCATCGAAGAACAGACCTTCCGCGCCGGTCTGGCAGATCCCATACTCAATCATGCGCTCGATCGGCGGGTATTTAATGAGTTTTTCTCTCATTCCGCCTCAGCTGTCGCCAGCAAAGGACTCAGTATTGCCCTGCCGCTTTCCGCCGCCGGACTGCTAAATTCGGAGATTGTGGATGAACTGTTGGAGCATCTGGAACAGAGTTCGCTGCCGCCACGGTTACTGCATCTGACCATCCCGGTGGGAGTGATGAATACGCATCCTACACAGGCCGTATCAGCAATCCATCGCCTACGTCATGCAGGCTGTCGTATTATTTTAAGTCAGGCAGGTCGGGACTTAGAGGTCTTTGACAACCTCAAGTATCACGTAGCCGATTACCTTTTGCTCGACAGCGAACTAAGCGCCAGCGCTCACGGTAATCTGATGGATGAAATGTGGGTTTCCATTATACAGAGCCATGCACAGCGTCTTGATATCAAAACCATCGCTGGCCCGGTACAAATGCCACTTATCATGGATGCGCTTTCTGGCATCGGTATCGATATGATTTATGGCGATATCATTGCCGATGCCCAACCGCTGGATCTGTTACTCAACACCAGCAACTTTGCTATCAACTGACGGTTGCCAGCCTTCTGTATACCAGATATGCAACAGCGCATAGGAACGCCATGGCTTCCAGCGCTCTGCATATCGCCGGATTTGTGCAGGTGTCATGCCTGGAAAACGCTGTTTAATCAGGTAGTCATCTGGCAAAAAAATATCCTTCGCCTGCCATCCGCGCAGAGCAAAGTAGTTGGCAGTCCAGCGCCCAATTCCTGGAAAAGTTTGTAGATGCTTCACGCCTTGTTCAATATCAGACGGGGCAACAGATGCAAGCGTACCCTCCAGCGCGGACCGGGCCAGGTGGATCAACGCTTCAGCACGTTTCAGCGGCATACCTAACGCTTTCAGATGCAACGGATCGGCCGAGGCCAGCGCTTCAGGGAGGGGGAAACATACATACTCTGGAGCGTCTTCAAGTGTATCACCGTAGGCATGGGCAACTTTCGCCGTCAATTTTGCCGCCATCGTCACACTCACCAGTTGTCCTAAAATTGCCCGAACCCCCTGTTCGAAGGCATCGACCGATCCTGGTAGCCGCAGCCCGGGGCGAGCAGCCCCCAGATTACCCAATGCGCTGACAATATGTTGGGGACGGCAGGTAAGATCGAACAATCGCTCGATTTTCGCCAGACACTCGGAGGCCACGGGTTGTAACCCTGGACTCAACGTAATCTGCAGCAGGTTGGCTTCCGGATCAGGGGTGACGCTCACCAGGCCGCGATGCTCACCGATAGCCAGGCTTCTTTCATAATACAACTCCCCGACGGTTTCTACGCCATCCACCGCACGTGCGGCAAGAAACCCTAACATCCAGGGCCAGTCATAGGGTGGGTGCCAGCTCAGCGTTAACATCTGGTTTTCCTTTTTATTCAAACCTACAGCATAAACGGTATCCGAACGATGTGCCTTGCTTTCATATTCCAGTTGTCTGGACGGCAACATTTCGCTAAAGTCACGCCCCTTCTTCACTGGCATGGGGATTTTTACGGTGTTTATTGGTTTTGACTACGGTACGGCAAACTGTTCAGTGGCTGTAATGCGTGACGGGCAACCACAATTGCTCAAAATGGAAAATAACAGCACGCTACTCCCCTCTATGCTTTGCGCTCCAACGCGCGAAGCAGTAAGTGAATGGCTGTATCGCCATCATGATGTGCCAACAACAGATGACGAAACGCAGGCTCTGCTGCGTCGCGCGATGCGCTATAACCGCGAAGAAGACATTGATGTTAACGCCAACAGCGTGCAGTTTGGTCTGGCGTCGCTGGGTCAGTATATTGAGGATCCGGAAGAGGTTTACTTCGTTAAATCGCCTAAATCTTTTCTGGGTGCCAGCGGCCTGAAGCCACAGCAGGTTGCCCTGTTTGAAGATTTAGTCTGCGCAATGATGCTGCACATCCGCAACCAGGCGCAAAACCAGCTACCCGAAACCATCACCCAGGCTGTAATTGGCCGTCCGATAAACTTTCAGGGGTTAGGCGGTGATGACGCCAACACTCAGGCCCAGGGCATTCTTGAGCGCGCGGCAAAACGTGCTGGTTTCAAGGATGTGGTCTTTCAGTACGAACCAGTAGCAGCGGGTCTGGATTACGAAGCTACATTGCAAGAAGAAAAGCGCGTACTGGTTGTGGATATCGGCGGCGGTACCACTGACTGCTCGTTACTGCTGATGGGACCACAATGGCACCACCGAGCCGATCGTGAAAACAGTTTGCTGGGGCACAGCGGATGCCGCGTAGGCGGTAACGACCTGGACATTGCGCTGGCATTTAAACATCTGATGCCGTTGCTCGGCATGGGTGGAGAAACAGAAAAGGGCATCGCTTTACCCATTCTTCCGTGGTGGAACGCAGTCGCGATCAACGATGTTCCCGCACAAAGTGATTTCTATAGTACCGCCAACGGACGGTTGTTAAACGATCTGATCCGCGATGCTCGCGAAGCTGACAAAGCGGCTCTGCTGCTTAAAGTCTGGCGCGAGCGCCTGAGCTATCGCCTGGTGCGCTGTGCAGAAGAGAGCAAGATTGCGCTGTCGGGCCAGACAAACATCACTACAGCACTCCCGTTTATCAGCGATGCACTGGCAACGGCTATCAGCCAGCAGGGGCTGGAAACGGCGCTGAATCAGCCCCTGGCGCGTATTCTGGAACAGGTACAACTGGCCCTGGATAATGCACAGGAAAAACCGGATGTCATTTATCTGACCGGCGGTAGTGCCCGTTCACCGTTGATTAAAAAAGCCCTTGCAGAACAGCTTCCAGGGATCCCGATCGCCGGTGGTGATGATTTTGGCTCTGTCACCGCGGGACTGGCTCGCTGGGCGGAAGTGGTTTTCCGCTAAGTGGCTCGCAGGCTGAAAAGCACGCGTATTGACATCATCACTACTGTGGCTTATTTTCAGGAGTGAGGGTTAGGGAAGGTTTCCCTTCCACCTGGTGTCTTAGTAAGCCGGTAAGCTAATCACTAAGAGTATCACCAGTATGATGACGTGCTTCATCATAACCCTTTCCTTATTTTGGCCCCTTCCTCGGGAGGGGCTTTCCCGTTCCAGCGTCCCGCTGAAATCTTTGGCTTTCCTCCTTTTTGCCGTGCCAGCACTCTAACGCACAATGACGTAATCGCTATTTTCACCGCTGATTGTTGCGTAATGCCTCGCAAGCCGCGTCAGCATTCAGACGAATCCCTACAGTGTTTCATAATTCCTCCATTTTTCTCCCTTGTTCGCTGGCTAAACTAGTATCATTCCGCGAAACGTTTCAGGATGAGAAACTTATAACAATGAAAGGCAGTAACAAAACCCGCTGGGTGATAGCAATCGTGATCGTCGTGGCCGCCATCAGCGCATTCTGGTTCTGGCAAAACCATAGCGATCGCCAGGGAAGCGCGCCTGGTGCTACCGGGCAAGCGCAGCACACCTCTGGCCCTGGTCGTCGGGGAATGCGTTCCGGTTCATTGGCTCCCGTTCAGGCAGCAACCGCCACCGAACAAACCGTCCCGCGTTATCTGACAGGGTTGGGAACAATTACTGCGGCTAACACTGCGACGGTACGTAGCCGCGTGGACGGTCAACTCATCGCGCTACACTTCCAGGAAGGACAACAGGTTAAAGCCGGCGACCTGCTTGCAGAGATCGATCCCAGCCAGTTTAAAGTTGCTTTAGCTCAGGCGCAGGGACAGTTAGCGAAGGATAAAGCCACGCTGGCAAATGCCCGTCACGACCTTGCCCGTTATCAGCAACTGGTCAAAACCAATCTTGTTTCCCGACAGGAGCTGGATGCTCAGCAGGCTCTGGTCAATGAAACTCAGGGGACGATCAAAGCTGATGAGGCCAGCGTCGCCAGCGCACAATTACAGCTCGACTGGAGCCGGGTCACGGCACCTGTGGATGGCCGCGTGGGACTGAAGCAGGTCGATGTCGGCAACCAGATTTCCAGCAGTGACACCACAGGGATTGTCGTTATTACCCAAACCCATCCGATCGATCTGATCTTCACCTTGCCTGAAAACGATATTGCCACCGTGTTACGGGCGCAAAAAACGGGTGCTCTGCTGAAAGTCGAGGCCTGGGATCGCACCAATTCGCAGAAACTGAGCGAAGGCGTACTGCTGAGTCTGGATAATCAGATTGACGTCACCACCGGTACCATCAAAGCTAAGGCCCGTTTTAATAATCAGGACGACGCACTGTTCCCGAATCAGTTTGTTAACGCCCGCATGCTGGTCGACACCGAACAAAATGCTGTCGTGATCCCAACCTCCGCATTACAGATGGGCAACGAGGGTCACTTTGTCTGGGTACTGAACACAGAAAACAAGGTCAGCAAGCATCTTGTCAAACCGGGTATTCAGGATAGCCAAAAAGTCGTGATCACTGCAGGGTTGTCAGTGGGTGATCGCGTCGTCACCGATGGTATCGACCGCCTGACGGAAGGGGCTAAAGTCGAAGTCGTGGAGGCACACACCTCCTCAGCCACAGAAGAGAAAGCCACCGCTAGCGGGTACAGCAAAAAAGGAGCACGCTCCTGATGCAGGTGTTACCCCCAGGCAATACAGGCGGCCCATCGCGCCTGTTTATTTTACGTCCCGTCGCGACCACGCTGTTGATGGTGGCAATTTTACTCGCCGGGATTATTGGCTATCGCTTCCTGCCCATTGCTGCTTTGCCTGAAGTGGATTACCCCACTATTCAGGTTGTGACGCTCTACCCAGGCGCCAGCCCGGATGTTATGACTTCCGCCGTCACCGCCCCGCTGGAGCGCCAGTTTGGACAGATGTCCGGCCTGAAACAAATGTCCTCGCAAAGTTCCGGCGGCGCATCCGTTGTCACATTGCAGTTTCAGCTAACCCTGCCGCTGGACGTAGCCGAACAGGAGGTCCAGGCCGCGATTAACGCCGCCACCAATCTATTGCCGGGCGATCTGCCGAACCCACCGGTCTACAGCAAAGTAAATCCGGCAGACCCGCCGATCATGACGCTGGCCGTCACCTCTACCGCCATGCCAATGACGCAGGTGGAAGATATGGTGGAAACGCGCGTGGCGCAGAAAATTTCCCAGGTCTCCGGTGTTGGTCTGGTGACACTTTCAGGTGGGCAACGTCCGGCAGTACGCGTCAAGCTTAATGCACAAGCCATTGCCGCTCTCGGGCTGACCAGCGAAACCATCCGTACCGCCATCACCAGTGCAAACGTCAATTCAGCAAAAGGGAGTCTTGATGGCCCAACACGCGCCGTTACTCTTTCTGCCAACGACCAGATGCAGTCTGCCGATGAATATCGTCAGTTAATCATTGCATATAAAAATGGCGCACCAGTGCGCCTCGGCGATGTCGCCACCGTCGAGCAAGGAGCAGAAAACAGCTGGCTTGGCGCCTGGGCCAATAAGCAACAAGCCATTGTGATGAATGTTCAGCGCCAGCCTGGTGCGAACATTATCTCCACAGCAGACAGCATTCGCCAGATGCTTCCACAGTTAACGGAAAGCCTGCCGAAGTCAGTCAATGTCACCGTGCTCTCGGATCGCACGACCAATATTCGCGCGTCGGTTTCCGACACCCAGTTTGAACTGATGCTGGCAATCGCGCTGGTGGTGATGATTATTTATCTGTTCCTGCGTAATATCCCCGCCACCATTATTCCCGCAGTCGCCGTTCCGCTGTCGCTGATTGGCACCTTCGCGGTGATGGTCTTTCTCGATTTCTCCATCAATAACCTGACACTAATGGCGCTGACCATCGCCACAGGCTTTGTGGTAGATGACGCCATTGTGGTTATCGAGAATATTTCACGCTATATCGAGAAGGGGGAAAAACCGTTGAGTGCGGCCCTGAAAGGGGCAGGCGAAATCGGCTTTACTATCATCTCTCTGACCTTCTCACTGATCGCCGTGCTAATCCCGCTGTTATTTATGGGAGATATTGTCGGGCGTTTGTTCCGCGAATTTGCCGTTACGCTGGCAGTAGCCATTCTGATTTCCGCCGTCGTGTCACTGACCCTCACGCCGATGATGTGCGCACGTATGCTCAGTCAGGAGTCATTGCGCAAACAAAACCGCTTCTCTCGCGCTTCTGAAAGAATGTTTGATCGGGTCATTGCCGGGTACGGTCACTGGCTGGCTAAAGTGCTGAACCACCCATGGCTGACACTCAGCGTGGCGCTCGGCACACTCGTCCTTAGCGTCATGCTGTGGGTCTTTATTCCGAAAGGATTCTTCCCGGTGCAGGATAACGGCATTATTCAGGGCACGCTGCAGGCTCCACAGTCCAGTTCATTTGCCAGTATGGCCCAGCGCCAGCGCCTGGTGACTGACGTGATCCTCAAAGACCCGGCGGTTGAAAGCCTGACCGCGTTCGTCGGTGTTGACGGTACTAATCCGGCACTCAACAGCGCGCGCCTGCAAATTAACCTTAAGCCACTGGATGATCGAGATGATCGCGTACAGAAGGTTATCGCCCGCCTGCAGGATGCCGTTGATAAAGTTCCTGGCGTAGATCTCTACCTGCAGCCAACTCAGGATCTGACCATCGACACGCAGGTAAGCCGGACACAATACCAGTTTACATTGCAAGCCACCTCTCTCGACGCGCTCAGCACCTGGGTACCACAGCTGTTGGAAAAACTGCAGCAGTTACCGCAGCTCTCAGATGTCAGCAGCGACTGGCAGGATAAAGGACTGGTAGCATGGGTTAACGTCAATCGCGACAGTGCCAGCCGTTTAGGCATCAGTATGGCGGATGTCGATAACGCTCTGTACAACGCCTTCGGACAACGGTTGATTTCGACTATTTACACCCAGGCAAACCAGTATCGTGTAGTGTTAGAACACGACACCGAAAATACGCCCGGGCTTTCCGCGCTGGACTCCATTCGCCTGACCAGCAGCGATGGCGGAATTGTGCCTCTGAGCACGATCGCCAGCGTTGAACAACGTTTTGCCCCACTGTCGATTAACCACCTCGATCAGTTCCCGGTTACGACCATCTCGTTTAACGTACCGGACAATCAGTCGCTGGGTGATGCGGTACAGGCGATTTTGCAGGCTGAAAAAACGCTCAACCTGCCGTCGAATATTACTACTCAATTCCAGGGTAGCACGCTGGCATTCCAAGCCGCGCTCGGCAATACCATCTGGCTGATTGTGGCGGCAGTTGTCGCCATGTATATCGTGCTTGGCATCCTGTATGAGAGCTTTATTCACCCGATTACCATTCTCTCCACGCTGCCTACTGCGGGCGTCGGGGCGCTACTGGCGTTAATGATTGCCGGTAGTGAGCTGGACGTCATCGCGATTATCGGCATCATTTTGCTGATCGGTATTGTTAAGAAAAACGCCATCATGATGATCGACTTTGCCCTCGCCGCCGAACGCGAACAGGGAATGGCGCCGCGCGACGCCATTTTTCAGGCTTGCCTGCTGCGTTTTCGGCCGATCCTGATGACCACCCTGGCGGCGCTGTTGGGAGCTTTACCACTCATGTTAAGTACTGGCGTGGGTGCTGAATTGCGCCGTCCATTAGGTATTGGTATGGTCGGCGGTTTGCTGGTCAGTCAGGTGTTAACGCTGTTTACCACCCCGGTGATTTATCTGCTGTTTGACCGTCTGTCGCTGTATGTGAAAAACCGCTTCCCGCGCCAGGAAGAGGAAGCGTAAATGAAATTTTTCGCTCTTTTCATTCATCGTCCTGTCGCGACCATTCTCATCTCCGTCGCTATTACCCTGTGCGGCATACTGGGCTTTCGCCTGTTACCGGTCGCCCCGCTGCCGCAGGTGGATTTTCCGGTCATCATGGTTAGCGCATCGTTGCCCGGCGCGTCGCCAGAAACGATGGCCTCCTCGGTAGCAACGCCGCTGGAGCGCTCACTGGGGCGCATCGCGGGCGTGAACGAAATGACCTCAAGCAGTTCACTTGGTAGCACGCGCATTATTCTTGAATTTAATTTCGACCGTGATATTAACGGTGCGGCGCGGGACGTTCAGGCCGCCATTAACGCTGCGCAGAGCCTGTTACCGAGCGGGATGCCCAACCGCCCTACTTACCGAAAAGCCAACCCATCCGATGCACCAGTCATGATCCTGACGCTGACCTCGGATACCTACTCGCAGGGTGAGTTGTATGATTTCGCATCGACTCAACTGGCGCAGACTATTGCGCAAATCGACGGTGTCGGTGACGTTGACGTCGGTGGCAGTTCCCTGCCCGCCGTGCGCGTGGGGCTGAATCCGCAAGCCTTATTTAACCAGGGGGTCTCGCTTGACGATGTGCGCAGTGCCATCAGTAATGCCAACGTGCGCAAACCTCAGGGGGCCATAGAGAGTGAAACACGGCGCTGGCAGGTACAAACCAACGACGAACTAAAAACCGCAGCGGAATATCAACCGCTGATCATCCACTACAATAACGGTGCGGCCGTGCGGCTGGGTGATGTTGCGTCGGTCAGTGACTCGGTACAGGATGTTCGTAATGCCGGTATGACCAACGCCAAACCGGCTATTTTGCTGATCATTCGCAAACTGCCGGAAGCCAATATCATCCAGACGGTCGACAGCATCCGGGCCAAACTGCCGGAGTTGCAAACCCTGATCCCGGCCACCATCGATCTACAAATTGCCCAGGACCGCTCTCCGACCATTCGCGCTTCGCTGGAGGAAGTGGAACAGACGCTGATTATCTCAGTCGCGCTGGTGATCCTGGTCGTATTTGTCTTCCTGCGCTCCGGACGCGCGACGCTGATTCCCGCCGTTGCGGTTCCGGTTTCGCTGATTGGCACCTTTGCCGCCATGTATCTTTGTGGATTCAGCCTCAACAACCTGTCGTTAATGGCACTGACCATCGCCACAGGTTTTGTGGTCGACGATGCCATCGTCGTGCTGGAGAACATTGCCCGTCACCTGGAAGCGGGGATGAAGCCATTACAGGCGGCATTACAGGGCACCCGCGAAGTGGGGTTTACGGTACTGTCTATGAGCCTGTCGCTGGTAGCGGTATTCCTGCCGTTACTGTTAATGGGAGGGCTGCCGGGACGATTATTACGTGAATTTGCCGTCACCCTGTCGGTAGCAATCGGTATCTCACTTCTGGTTTCGTTGACGCTCACACCTATGATGTGCGGCTGGATGCTTAAGTCCACGCCTCCTCGCCAACAGTCCCGTAAACGGGGCTTTGGTCGTCTGCTGGTCGCTTTACAACAGAGTTATGGCACTTCACTGAAATGGGTATTACGCCACACGCGGCTGGTAGGCGTTGTTTTACTCGGCACGATCGCACTGAACGTCTGGCTCTATATTTCCATCCCCAAAACCTTCTTCCCGGAGCAGGATACTGGCGTATTGATGGGTGGGATCCAGGCCGACCAAAGCATTTCGTTTCAGGCCATGCGCGGCAAGCTTCAGGATTTTATGAAGATCATCCGCGACGACCCGGCGGTAGATAACGTGACCGGTTTCACCGGCGGTTCTCGTGTCAACAGTGGCATGATGTTTATTACGCTGAAGCCTCGTGGCGAGCGTCATGAAACCGCTCAGCAGGTAATCGACCGCCTGCGTGTGAAGTTAGCCAAAGAGCCTGGTGCGAACCTGTTTCTGATGGCGGTGCAGGATATTCGCGTCGGTGGAAGACAAGCCAACGCCAGCTATCAGTACACGTTGTTATCCGATGACCTTGCGGCACTACGTGAATGGGAGCCCAAAATCCGTAAAGCGTTAGCTGCCCTGCCCCAGTTGGCTGACGTCAACTCCGATCAGCAGGACAACGGCGCGGAGATGAACCTGACCTACGATCGTGACACCATGTCTCGTCTGGGGATCGACGTTGAAGCCGCCAATAGTCTGCTAAATAACGCCTTTGGCCAGCGACAAATATCGACTATCTATCAACCGATGAACCAGTACAAAGTGGTGATGGAAGTCGATCCACGCTACACCCAGGACATCAGTGCGCTGGATAAAATGTTCGTCATCAATAACGACGGGAAGGCTATACCGTTGTCGTACTTTGCCAAATGGCAACCAGCGAACGCCCCGCTGTCCGTAAATCATCAGGGACTCTCTGCTGCCTCAACAATTTCCTTTAACCTGCCAACTGGGGCTTCACTTTCTGAAGCGACAGAGGCTATCAACAGAACGATGACGCAGCTTGGTGTACCTTCCACGGTGCGCGGTAGTTTTGCTGGCACAGCGCAGGTTTTTCAGGACACGATGAACTCGCAGGTGATCCTGATTATTGCGGCAATAGCGACGGTTTATATCGTACTGGGCATGCTGTATGAGAGCTACGTTCATCCGCTGACGATCCTCTCAACGCTTCCCTCTGCTGGCGTTGGTGCATTGCTGGCGCTGGAGTTGTTCAATGCCCCATTCAGCCTAATCGCGCTAATAGGGATCATGCTATTAATTGGCATTGTGAAGAAAAACGCCATCATGATGGTCGATTTTGCGCTGGAAGCGCAGAGAAACGGTAAGTTGACGCCGGAAGAAGCGATTTTCCAGGCATGTCTGCTGCGCTTTCGCCCAATAATGATGACCACGCTGGCGGCGCTGTTTGGCGCACTACCTTTGGTGTTATCCGCAGGCGACGGCTCGGAACTGCGCCAACCTCTCGGGATAACCATTGTCGGCGGCCTGGTAGTCAGTCAGCTTCTGACGCTGTACACCACTCCAGTGGTATATCTCTTTTTCGACCGTCTGCGTCTGCGTTTTTCGCGTAAAAACAGCAAACCGGTAGCAGATCTATGACAGAACTTCCTGACAGCACCCGCTGGCAACTGTGGATTGTGGCATTTGGCTTTTTTATGCAGTCGCTGGATACCACCATCGTCAATACCGCGCTTCCCTCAATGGCAAAAAGCCTTGGTGAAAGCCCGTTGCATATGCATATGGTCATTGTGTCCTATGTATTAACCGTGGCCGTAATGCTGCCCGCCAGCGGGTGGCTGGCGGATAAGATTGGTGTGCGTAATATTTTCTTCACCGCCATCATCCTGTTTACGCTCGGATCGCTGTTTTGTGCCTGGTCCAATACGCTCAATGAGCTGGTCATTGCCCGCGTTTTACAAGGTGTTGGCGGCGCAATGATGGTGCCGGTCGGCAGGTTAACGGTGATGAAAATTGTCCCCCGCGAACAATATATGGCGGCAATGACATTCGTCACCTTGCCGGGTCAGGTGGGTCCGCTATTGGGACCGGCGTTAGGAGGCATTCTGGTTGAATACGCCTCCTGGCACTGGATTTTCCTGATTAACATTCCGGTCGGCATTGTCGGGGCAATAGCGACATTGATGTTGATGCCCAACTACACCATGCAAACCCGACGATTCGATCTTTCGGGTTTTATGATGCTGGCAGTTGGCATGGCGGTGCTGACGCTCGCTCTGGATGGCAGCAAGGGAAGCGGAATTTCAGACATTACTCTGGCTGCGCTCGTTATCTGCGGCGTAGTGGCGGTCCTGTTATACCTCAAACACGCCCGGCACAATCCGCGGGCGCTGTTTAGCCTGAAGCTTTTCCGCACACCTTGCTTCTCGTTAGGCCTGTTTGGCAGCTTTGCCGGGCGCATTGGTAGCGGGATGTTGCCATTTATGACGCCGGTATTTTTACAGATTGGCCTGGGCTTTTCACCGTTTCACGCCGGTCTGATGATGATCCCAATGGTACTGGGCAGTATGGGAATGAAACGCATCGTGGTTCAGGTCGTTAATCGATTTGGCTATCGTCGGGTGCTGGTCGCAACGACGCTTGGCCTGTCACTGGTCAGCCTGCTGCTGATGACGACCGCCCTGCTCGGCTGGTATTACGCCCTGCCCTTCGTTTTATTCCTACAAGGAATGGTCAATTCAACCCGTTTTTCGTCAATGAACACCCTGACGTTGAAAGATCTACCTGACGATCTCGCCAGCAGTGGCAACAGTCTGCTTTCGATGATAATGCAACTGTCAATGAGCATTGGGGTTACCATTGCCGGACTGCTATTGGGTATGTTTGGTCAACAGCATATCGCTATCGGCAGCGACACCACGCATACCGTCTTTATGTATACCTGGCTGTGCATTGCTCTCATTATTGCGCTGCCAGCCATCATTTTTGCCCGCGTGCCGAACGACACGCAACCCAACGCGGTGATTTCACGACGCAAAAGGAGCACCTGATGAAGTTCTGGCGGCCCGGTATCACCGGCAAACTGTTTCTGGCAATTTTCGCCACCTGCATTGTGTTGCTGATTAGCATGCACTGGGCCGTACGCATTAGCTTCGAACGCGGTTTTATTGACTACATCAAGCATGGTAATGAACAGCGTCTGCAAATGCTGGGCGACGCATTGGGCGAACAGTATGAACAGCACGGCAACTGGCGTTTCTTACGCAACAACGAGCGCTTTGTTTTTCAGATCCTGCGCTCTTTTGAACACGAAAATGACGATGACAAACCCGGCCCGGGAATGCCCCCACACGGCTGGCGCACACAATTTTGGGTTGTCGATCAAAAAGCACATGTATTGGTTGGTCCGCGCGGCCCGGTGCCCCGTGACGGTATGCGCCGCCCTATAAAAGTTAACGGTGCTGAAGTTGGGGCTGTCATCGCCTCTCCCGTCGAGCGCTTAACGCGCAATACGGATATCAATTTTGATAAACAGCAGCGCCGAACCAGCTGGCTCATTGTCGCGCTCTCTACCCTGCTGGCGGCACTGGCAACATTTACCCTGGCGCGAAGCCTGCTGGCGCCAGTCAAGCGGCTGGTAGACGGCACGCACAAACTGGCGGCAGGTGATTTTACCACTCGAGTTACGCCCACCAGCACGGATGAACTGGGCAAACTGGCGCAAGATTTCAACCAGCTTGCCAGTACGCTGGAAAAGAACCAGCAGATGCGTCGTGATTTTATGGCCGATATTTCTCACGAGCTGCGCACACCACTCGCAGTTTTACGCGGAGAACTGGAAGCTATTCAGGATGGCGTTCGCCAGTTCACTCCTGACTCAGTTGCCTCGCTACAGGCCGAAGTAGGTACGCTCACCAAACTGGTGGACGATCTTCATCAGCTCTCGATGTCTGATGAAGGGGCTCTGGCCTACCAAAAAACCTCGTTAGATCTTATACCGTTGCTGGAAGTCGCGAGCGGAGCTTTCCGCGAACGCTTCGCCAGCCGCGGATTAACGATCCAGCTTTCGCTCCCGGACAGCGTAACGGTATTTGGTGACCGCGATCGTCTGATGCAGTTATTCAACAATCTGCTGGAAAACAGCCTGCGCTACACCGACAGCGGCGGTGGGCTGCATATTTCTGCCGAACAACGTGACCGGCTGGTGCTGTTGACCTTCGCCGATTCAGCGCCAGGGGTCAGTGAGGAGCAATTGCAGAAACTGTTTGAACGATTTTATCGTACGGAAGGGTCCCGTAACCGCGCCAGCGGGGGTTCCGGGCTGGGGCTGGCGATTTGCGTCAATATCGTCCAGGCGCATAATGGACATATCCGTGCCGCCCATTCGCCTTTTGGTGGGGTTAGCATTACAGTAGTGTTACCGCTGGAACGCGATTTACAGAGAGATGTATGACTGAGTTACCCATTGATGAAAACACACCACGTATTCTGATTGTGGAAGATGAACCCAAGCTGGGACAGTTGCTTATCGACTATCTGCGCGCTGCAAGCTATGCCCCAACCCTAATCAATCACGGTGATCTGGTGCTGCCTTACGTGCGACAGACGCCACCCGATATGATTTTACTGGATCTGATGCTACCAGGTACCGACGGTCTGACCCTGTGCCGGGAAATTCGTCGTTTCTCTGAAGTTCCCATCATGATGGTTACCGCCAAAATTGAAGAGATAGACAGGCTACTGGGGCTTGAGATCGGCGCAGATGACTACATTTGTAAGCCCTACAGCCCGCGAGAAGTCGTTGCCAGGGTGAAAACGATCTTGCGTCGCTGCAAGCCACAGCGAGAGCTGCAACAGATGGATGCTGACAGCCCATTGATCGTTGATGAAGGTCGTTTTCAGGCTTCGTGGCGTGGAAAAATGCTCGACTTAACGCCAGCCGAATTCCGCTTGCTCAAAACGCTGTCGCATGAACCGGGGAAAGTATTCTCGCGCGAGCAGTTGCTCAACCATCTTTATGACGACTATCGCGTCGTCACTGACCGCACCATCGACAGCCACATCAAGAACTTGCGCCGCAAACTGGAGTCGCTGGACGCGGAGCAGTCGTTTATCCGCGCCGTTTATGGCGTGGGATATCGCTGGGAAGCCGATGCGTGCAGAATTGCGTAAACATCCCTCTCTAAAATGGCTCTGTCAGCTGGCGGAGCCTTCGTCACTAGCAACTCTGTGAATATCACCCATACTCTTACTGGCAATACACTGTCGTTAATAACTGTTTGATATAAAATTTTTAATCAAGGAGTTCATATGGCTGGTTGGTTTGAGTTAAGCAAAAGCAGTGATAATCAGTACCGATTTGTTCTTAAGGCAGGAAATGGAGAAACTATCCTGACCAGTGAGCTTTACGCCACAAAAGGTGCTGCGGAAAAGGGGATCGCTTCGGTCCAGGTAAACAGCCCACTGAGCGAACGTTATGAGAAAAAAACGGCGACAAACGGCAAATTGCATTTCAATCTGAAAGCGGCAAACCATCAGGTTATTGGTACCAGTCAGCTGTATGCAAACGAGCAGTCGCGAGATACCGGAATTGCGTCGGTAAAAACCAATGGCATAAGTCAGACGGTGAAAGATAAAACCTGATTATCACTTCATCAGCCGGGTAACGCCAAACTGTCGCCCGGCGTTTTTCTTTACCTGTCTTCCCCGCAGCGCTACAATGCCCGCCCTTAATATGGGGGCACTCCCCTAACCGCCTCATTGAGTGAGGCGAGTCTGACCTGTCATCAGAACGAGAAAATTATGTTTAAACCGGAACTCCTTTCCCCGGCGGGAACGCTGAAAAATATGCGTTACGCTTTTGCCTATGGCGCAGATGCAGTATATGCGGGCCAGCCGCGTTACTCGCTGCGCGTGCGCAACAACGAATTCAATCACGAAAATTTGCAGCTCGGAATTAATGAAGCCCATGAACTGGGTAAAAAATTCTACGTGGTGGTAAACATTGCCCCACACAACGCCAAGCTGAAAACTTTCATTCGTGACCTGAAACCGGTTGTGGAAATGGGACCGGATGCCTTAATCATGTCCGACCCGGGTCTTATCATGCTGGTACGCGAAAACTTCCCGGATATGGACATTCACCTGTCGGTACAGGCTAACGCTGTAAACTGGGCAACGGTAAAATTCTGGAAGCAGATGGGACTGACCCGCGTGATCCTGTCCCGTGAATTGTCGCTGGAAGAAATTGAAGAGATCCGTAATCAGGTACCGGATATGGAGATTGAGATCTTCGTTCACGGTGCGTTGTGCATGGCTTACTCCGGCCGCTGCCTGCTCTCCGGCTACATCAACAAGCGCGATCCGAATCAGGGCACCTGTACCAATGCCTGCCGCTGGGAATATAACGTGCAGGAAGGTAAAGAAGACGTGGTAGGCAACATCGTACACAAGTATGAGCCTATTCCAGTACAAAACGTCGAACCTACGTTGGGTATTGGTGCGCCGACTGACAAAGTGTTTATGATCGAAGAAGCTCAGCGCCCGGGCGAATATATGACCGCATTCGAAGACGAACACGGTACTTACATCATGAATTCAAAAGATTTACGCGCCATTGCCCATGTCGAGCGTCTGACCCAAATGGGTGTGCATTCACTGAAAATCGAAGGCCGTACCAAATCCTACTACTACTGTGCTCGTACCGCGCAGGTGTACCGTAAAGCGATTGATGACGCCGCTGCCGGTAAACCTTTCGACACCAGTCTGTTAGAGACGCTGGAAGGTCTGGCGCACCGTGGATATACCGAAGGCTTCCTGCGTCGCCACACACATGACGACTATCAGAATTACGAATATGGTTTTTCTGTTTCCGAGCGCCAGCAATTTGTCGGTGAATTCACTGGCGAGCGCAAAGGTGAGTTGGCGGCAGTACTGGTGAAAAACAAATTCACCGTTGGTGATAGCCTGGAACTGATGACCCCGCAGGGTAATATCAATTTCACCCTCGAGCAGATGGAAAACGCCAAAGGCGAGGCAATGCCGGTCGCTCCAGGGGATGGCTACACTGTGTGGATGCCGGTACCGCAAGATATTGATCTGAACTATGCCTTGTTAATGCGTAATTTTGCCGGGGAATCCACGCGAAATCCGCATGCTAAGTAGTTAATTATGGATATTTTTCGGCGTTCGGAAGATTCTTAGAAACCGATCACATACCGTTTCGTTCATTAAGGGTATTATCTGTTTCGCTGAAAAACATAACCCATAAATGCTAGCTGTACCAGGAACCACCTCCTTAGCCTGCGTAATCTCCCTTACGCAGGCTTATTTTTTGCCTCTGACCCATCCATTACCCAATTTCAGGCGAAAAAAAACCGGGCATTTACGCCCGGTCTGTTATGAGATAAGAATTTAATGTGCTGCTTCCGGTTTATGCTTTTGCGCACTCTGGAAGCCATACGTCAGCTCATTTTTCTCTTTATCCAGCGCGACTGTCACCTGCCCACCATCCACAAGCGAACCGAACAGCAGTTCGTTTGCCAATGGTTTTTTCAGGTTGTCCTGGACTACACGCGTCATCGGGCGTGCGCCCATGGCGCGGTCATAGCCTTTCTCTGCCAGCCAGTCACGTGCTTCCTGACTCACTTCCAGAGATACACCTTTCTGATCCAGCTGAACCTGAAGTTCGACAATAAATTTATCCACAACCTGGTGAATGACCTCAGTAGAGAGATGATCAAACCAGATAATATTGTCGAGACGGTTACGGAACTCCGGCGTAAATACTTTTTTGATCTCGCCCATCGCATCAGTACTGTTGTCCTGATGAATAAGCCCAATCGATTTACGTTCAGTTTCACGCACCCCGGCGTTCGTGGTCATTACCAGCACCACGTTGCGGAAATCCGCTTTGCGCCCGTTGTTGTCAGTCAGCGTACCGTTATCCATCACCTGCAGCAGCAGGTTAAAGACATCCGGGTGCGCTTTTTCGATTTCATCCAGCAGCAGTACCGCATGTGGATGTTTAATCACCGCATCCGTTAACAAACCGCCCTGGTCAAATCCAACGTACCCCGGAGGCGCACCAATCAGGCGGCTGACGGTATGCCGCTCCATATATTCAGACATATCAAAACGCAGCAGTTCAATACCCAGCGCTTTGGACAGTTGCACCGTGACTTCGGTTTTACCGACGCCAGTCGGACCAGCAAACAAGAACGAACCGACAGGTTTATGCTCGTGACCAAGACCTGCACGACTCATCTTGATCGCTTCAGTCAGTGCTTCAATAGCTTTATCCTGCCCGAACACCAGCATTTTCAGGCGGTTGCCCAGATTTTTCAGCGTATCTCGATCGCTCTGCGAAACACTCTTCTCCGGGATCCGCGCAATGCGAGCCACAACGGACTCAATATCCGCTACGTTGACGGTTTTCTTGCGCTTGCTGACCGGCATCAGTCGCGCACGGGCGCCAGCTTCATCGATCACATCAATCGCTTTATCCGGCAGATGACGATCGTTGATATATTTCACCGCCAGCTCAACCGCTGCACGCACTGCTTTTGCGGTATAACGAACATCGTGGTGCGCTTCATATTTGGGTTTCAAACCGTTAATAATCTGCACGGTCTCTTCCACCGACGGTTCAGTAATATCGATTTTCTGGAAGCGGCGCGCTAACGCACGGTCTTTCTCGAAAATATTGCTGAACTCCTGATAGGTGGTCGAACCGATCACGCGGATCTTCCCGCTGGACAGCAGCGGTTTGATCAGGTTTGCGGCATCAACCTGGCCGCCAGATGCAGCCCCCGCACCTATAATGGTGTGGATCTCATCGATAAACAGAATACTGTTGGTATCCTGTTCCAGCTGTTTCAGCAGAGCTTTAAACCGTTTTTCAAAATCACCACGGTATTTGGTTCCCGCCAGCAGCGACCCAATATCCAGCGAGTAAAGCGTGCAGTCTGCCATGACTTCCGGCACGTCACCCTGGACAATACGCCAGGCGAGGCCTTCAGCAATCGCGGTTTTCCCGACGCCAGACTCACCCACCAGCAGCGGGTTGTTTTTACGGCGGCGGCACAGTACCTGAATGGCTCGCTCCAGCTCTTTTTCCCGGCCAATGAGCGGATCAATACCGCCCACGCGAGCAAGCTGGTTAAGGTTAGTGGTGAAGTTCTCCATACGGTCCTCCCCGCCAGCTTGTTCTTCGCTATTTGGCTGATTACCTGAATCAGAAGACTGACTCGGTTCGTCTTTGCGCGTGCCATGAGAAATAAAATTCACCACGTCCAGGCGACTGACTTCATGCTTACGCAGCAGATACGCCGCCTGAGATTCCTGCTCGCTGAAGATGGCAACCAGCACATTTGCGCCAGTGACTTCATTACGCCCGGAGGACTGAACATGAAAGACAGCACGTTGCAGTACACGCTGAAAACTCAGCGTCGGTTGCGTGTCGCGCTCTTCTTCGCTGGCAGGCAATACGGGTGTGGTTTGTTCAATGAAGGCTTCGAGTTCCTGACGGAGCGCCACCAAATCCACAGAACACGCTTCCAGCGCTTCGCGGGCCGATGGGTTACTGAGCAATGCCAGTAACAAGTGCTCGACGGTCATAAACTCATGTCGGTGCTCGCGCGCTCTGGCGAAAGCCATGTTTAAACTGAGTTCCAGTTCTTGATTGAGCATAGGCACCTCCCCCAATATTTATGCCTGCATTCAGGCTTTTTCCAGCGTACACAGCAACGGATGCTCGTTCTCCCTCGCATATTTGTTCACCATCGCAACTTTGGTCTCAGCCACTTCCGCGGTAAATACGCCGCAGATAGCTTTACCTTGATAGTGAACAGCAAGCATCAGTTGCGTTGCACGTTCTACATCATAAGAAAAGAATTTTTGTAACACGTCAATAACAAACTCCATCGGAGTGTAATCATCATTGACTAATATCACTTTATACATAGATGGCGGTTTTAGCGCGTCGCGCAATTTGTCTTCCGCCAGCAGGTCGAAATCCAACCAATCGTTCGTCTTACCCATTGTCAGTCGTCATCTTCAGTTACGGTTACCGGCAGAATAACTTGCCGCTGACAAGAGCCTATGCGCACAATCAATCTACCTCAAGTATTAGATAATTATCATCTATCAGTGTCATTCGCGACATCTGTCACAGAACCGACAATAGCGTTAACTGCTTCAAATTTTGATGCATTTTTACCCTATTCCACTAGCCTGACGCTTGACGCCCCGCCTGATTTCTCTAAATTGTAGTCTCGAGAGTTGGCGAGGTTTTGAACAGCCCCCACTCCGCCACCGGTTCATTCCATCTTACTTATATAAGATTTACGAAGGATGTCGAAGCATGGAAACGGGTACTGTTAAGTGGTTCAACAATGCCAAAGGGTTTGGTTTCATCTGCCCTGAAGGCGGTGGCGAAGATATCTTCGCCCATTACTCCACCATTCAGATGGATGGTTACAGAACGCTAAAAGCCGGACAGTCTGTCCAGTTTGATGTCCACCAGGGGCCAAAAGGCAATCACGCCAGCGTCATCGTGCCTGTCATTGAAGCAGAAGCTGTCGCATAGCTCTTCTGTCTCATTGTGTACATCCCGCAGACAAAATGCCAGCCCCGGAGGCTGGCATTTTTATTTCCTATGCAATACAACACGTTATTCACGCGCCAAAGCATCGACGGGATCAAGCCGCGCCGCATTACGCGCAGGCAGCCAGCCAAACAAAACGCCGGTCGCCGTTGAGCACAGGAAAGCCGTCAGCAGGGCAAAAGGAGAGAATCCAATTTCCCATCCAGGCAGAAAAAGTTGCAACGTAAAAGCGATTAGCATCGACAGGCTAATACCTAACGCCCCACCGACCAGACACACCAGCACTGCTTCAATTAAGAACTGCTGCAGCACATCACTGGCACGCGCACCAACCGCCATACGAATGCCAATTTCACGCGTTCGTTCAGTCACGGAAACCAGCATAATGTTCATCACACCTATTCCGCCGACCACCAGGGAAATCACCGCAACCAGAGTCAGGAACAACTGTAAAGTACGTGTGGTTTTTTCGGCGGTTTTCAAGACGCCGTCCATGTTCCAGGTGAAGAAATCTTTTTTACCATGGCGCAACGACAACAGTCGGGTCAGTTGCTGCTCCGCCTGCGCGCTGTCGAAACCATCCTTAACACGCACGGTAATAGAGTTCAGCCACGATTGCCCCATGATCCGCCCGGACATGGTGCTGTAAGGCAACCAGACCCGCAGGATCTTGCTGCTGCCAAACATCGACTGCTTCTCTTCGGCGACCCCAATCACGGTGGCAGGCATATTTCCCACCAGGATAACTTCTCCCACCACCTGCGCTTTATTGGGGAAGAGTTGGCGTCGGGTATTGCTGTCAAGCACCACCACCTGTGCCCGACCATTTAACTGTTCTGCGTTAAAAGTGTTCCCTTCGCTAAACGTCATGCCATAAACGTTAAAGTAATCTCCACTAACGCCGTTCGCGCTGGCCGCCACGTCGATATTTCCATAACGCAGACGCAAATTCTTCGACACCGCAGGCGTAACGGAACTCACCCAGGGCTGCTTCTGAATGGCGACTAAGTCGTCATATTTCAGCGCCTGCTGATACTGTGGGTCATCATCACCGAAATCTTTGCCGGGGTAGATATCAATGGTGTTCGTCCCGATAGCGCGAATATCAGCCAGCACCAGCTGTTTTGCTGCGTCACCAACAACCACAATAGAGACCACAGAAGCAATACCAATGATAATGCCAAGCATGGTCAGCAGTGTACGCATCTTATTGGCGGCCATTGCCAGCCACGCCATGGTAAGCGCCTCACGAAAACCGCTGGCAAACTGACGCCAACCAGAGGCCGTCGTCACCGTCGGTTCCGCAATACCGCGCCCTGCAGAGGGTTTCTGTGACGGTGGATTACGCACGATTTCGCCATCACGAATTTCAATCACTCGCTCGGCCTGTGCGGCTACCTGCGGGTCGTGAGTTACGATAATCACCGTATGTCCACGATCGCGCAGCTGATGCAGAATAGCCATCACCTCTTCGCCAGAATGGCTGTCCAGCGCCCCGGTCGGTTCATCGGCCAGAATCACCTGTCCGCCATTCATCAGCGCACGCGCAATACTGACGCGCTGCTGCTGCCCACCGGAAAGCTGGGAAGGTTGATAGTCGACCCTGTCACCCAGTCCCAGTCGCTGGAGCAACTCCTGCGCTCGTGCCAACCGCTGCTTACGCTCGGTTCCGGCGTAGACCGCGGGTACCTCAACGTTTTGCGCTGCCGTTAAATGCGAGAGTAAATGATACCGCTGGAAGATGAAGCCGAAATGCTCACGCCGTAGTTGCGCTAACGCGTCGCTGTCCAGGGTGGAAACATCGCGCCCGGCAACCTGATACGTCCCGTTGGTAGGCTTGTCCAGACATCCCAGAATGTTCATCAGCGTCGATTTGCCCGAGCCAGAAGCCCCGACAATCGCCACCATTTCGCCGGCCTGGATGCTCAAGGAGACGTTCTTTAACACCTCGACCTGCCCTTCTCCTGACGGGTAACTGCGGCAGATATTGCTCAGCTCAAGCAATGCCGTCATTGCGCTGCTCCAGGTTTCGCCTCACCGATGATGACTTCATCCCCTTCTTCCAGCCCTTTTACAATCTCTACATCGGTGTCATTACGTGCGCCGATAGAGACCTCACGTTCCCGGGTCTCGCCGTTGCGCAACAGTCTGACGTTATAACGGTTGTTGCCAATAGGATCGCCAAGGGCCGCTAACGGGATTGTCAGCACATTTTTCACATCCGTTAGCTGAATATGAACCTGCGCGGTCATATCCAGACGCAGGATCCCTTTCGGGTTAGGCACTTCGAAGCGGGCGTAATAGAAAATAGCGTCATTCACTTTCTCTGGCGTTGGCAACACATCTTTGAGTGTACCTTCATAGCGCGTCTGCGGATCGCCCAGCACAGTAAACCAGGCCTTTTGCCCCGGATGCAGATGAATAACATCCGCCTCGGACACCTGCGCTTTTACCAGCATGGTGCTCATATCTGCCAGAGTCAGAATGTTTGGTGCCTGCTGTGCAGCAATCACGGTTTGCCCCTGCAGGGTGGTAATTTGGGTTACCTCACCGGCCATAGGAGCCACGATGCGGGTGTAATCGAGGTTAGTCTTTGCCGTATCAAGCGAGGCCTGATTACGCTTAATTTGTGCATCAATGGTGCCAATTTGCGCCTGTTTAACCGCCATTTCGGTAGCCGCAGTGTCGAGATCCTGTTGAGAAACAGCCTGTGTTTTCGCCAACTGTTGCTGACGAGAAAGCGTTACCCGCGCCAGTTTCCATTCGGCTTCTGCCTGCAAACGCTGAGCGCGTAATTCCATGAGCGTCGCCTCAACCTCTTTGATCTGGTTTTGCGCCTGTTCAGGATCAATAACACCAAGCAGTTGATCTTTTTTTACTTTATCGCCAATCGCTACTGACAACGTTTTCAGCTGCCCGCTCACCTGCGCACCTACGTCAACTTTGCGTAACGCATCCAGTTTCCCGGTTGCCAGTACGCTTTGCTGGAGATCGCCAGGTCGAACGATTAATGTCTGATACTGAGGTAATGGAGCATTTAGTGTTCTCCAAAGTGCAATCATCACCACAATAATAATGATGGCGATGAGAAAATACCGTTTTTTAATTTTTCCCTTGAGCTTCATAAAAATCCCAGTTTCCCCCAATACGTCCACCAGAGTGGAGTGATAAACATCAACGATAAATTAACAGGCGTTGAAAAGTTCAAAGAATAACAGAGTTATTGATGAATCGTTAAGATCCACCGTGCTGAAATTAGTACCAGCGTATCAATTGGATTGTTATTATGAGCCAGCTAACTGAAAGCACTTTTCATTCTGCAAAACCAGCAACTGGTTTTGGCCTTTTTTGCAACCTGACTACCGGTCATTGGCGACCCGGTAATTGTTGGGAAAAGCGAAGTTTTCGCCGTAAGTTTATGTGGCGCTCATTGCTGATACCACGACTGACTCGAGAATGGATGACTGAACTGGCACAGTGGCCAGACCTTGATAATTTACTCTCCCGCCAGCCGCGCTTGCCGGTGCGTTTACATCGCCCGTATCTTGCTAAAAATTTCGACCTGAAAATGCGTTTAGACGCGGTGCGCTTTCATTACCATGTTATCCGTAACGCATTTTTGCCCGCGGAGTTTAGCGCATTTTTAAGCAATGATGGATTGCAACTGGCGAAAATTGAAGGCAAAGACGGTGAAATATTCACTGTCGACATGATGATGTTCACTGCACTGGATAAAGAAGGGGAAAGTACAATTCTCATGCGTAATAGCGCCGGGGACATCCTGATTAAAATGACGTTCACACTGTGTAAGTACAATAAGAAAAGTACGCTCTTTATTGGCGGCGTACAGGGTAATGCTCAACTGCCGCACGAAGAAATTCAAAAAGCGACCAAATCATGCCATGGAATTTTTCCTAAGCGTATTGTAATGGAGGCTATTTGCCGCTTTGCGGAACAGCTTAATATCGAACAAGTTCTGGCTGTCAGTAATGAGCAACATATTTTTCGCAGCCCACGTTACCATGATAAAAACAAGGTTATTCTTTCTGACTATAATGCCTTTTGGGAGTCGGTAGGTGGAGAATGCGACAGCCACGGGTATTATCATATTCCACGCACGTTGGCTCGAAAAAACGAGGCAGATATTGCCAGTAAAAAACGCGCGGAATATCGCCGCCGCTATCAGTTACTGGACAATATACACGCTCAGTTATCGCTGATGTTCCGCCACTAATCAGCCCGCCCGCGCGCCAACCACAGCACGCGCGAAAACATTTTCCTGAGCAGGGTTGGTACGGCTTCAACGCCGCGTCGCCCTGCTTCCATCGCCACTTCAATCGCCAGATCCGGTTTTGACGAACGATGAATAGCTTTCGATATAATCTTGCGCATATTCATTGGTACATTTTCCGGAATTTGTGCCACCCGATGAAAGACGTCAGAGAATCCCTGCCGGTACATAAAGTGTTCCATATCCAGCGCAGGCAGTATGGTTAAATGCTCGCGTTCTTCTTCCCGATCGTTATTCAGCAAGCTGCGTACGGTAGCGGCGTACTTTTTGCCCGCTTCATCTCCATCGACCAACACATGCCACTCTATCCCCATACGCCGGGCAAACTTAACCAGCGGTTTAAGGCCTGACTGGGCGAACTCAATGACTTTAATGCCTTCGGCATCAAAGTGATGTCCGCACTGACGAGCCAGTTCGTTAATAACCCAGGTTTCCGTTTCCCCCTCCACCAGCAGCCAGCAGCGGGCAAACAACGACGACGCTCGATTAAAGCGAATATGAAACGCAATACGCCGTCCGTCTTCCGCACTCAAACCACCCGGCCCCAGCCGCCAGGCGGCAACGCGGGAGGATTCACGCACCAGACGGACAACATGCTCAACGGGCGTGAGAGACAACAATTCTCCGGAGTTGGTGGTCGCCACACGCTGCAGAGGAAGTAGATTCAGCAACTGCCAGGCGACAGAGAGCATAATAGGATGCAACCGTGTTTCTGGATCTTCTACCAGCAACAAAGGACGGGCATCTTTATCCAGCCTAAGTGTGCCTTTAGCCTGTAACAGAGTCGAAAAAAGCCCCAAAAGGATCACGCGGTGAGTACGTCCTCCAGGCTTATCAATCATGCGGTTAATAATGTCCAGATAACGCCAGCTACGTTGTTCGTTATTGGATCGCCGACGCATCAGACGATAACGTGACTGACTAGATCCCTGCTCAGAAAAATAGTGCTCCAGCAGTTGAACCATGGCTGAAAGCCCCTGGCGAATCTGTCCATCCGTCAAATTTTGTGGACGGTTAGCGAGTTCGCGCGCCAGAAAATCCAGTTGACGGGCGGTGACTTCAACATCGGCCATATCTGGCACCGTACCGTTGCGGATCCGCCGCATAAAACGCGCATCACGCAGACGTAGAACCGGCATCAGGCGGACGAGATGGCGGGCCTGGTCGTTAATATCGTCGATGGGTAAAGGATGGCCTGCGCCATCAAGGAAGCTGCGCAGCGTCAGGACACTACCATCATCCGCACACTCTCCTTCCAGCCGATAGAAAATACGGTGATAGTTATCCGAACATGGGGACCAGCATGCTTCCAGCGGACGGTACCGACGTACCCGATGGCGGCCCGGTTGAGATTCGCGAAACGTCAGAATAATGTGCAAATGATGTTCCCGCCCCTGGACATCACCCGGTGGGAACCAAAAGTCTTCGCGATCAAAATGGTATAAATCCGACTCAGGTGACAACAACAGGGTTAATGCATCCAGCAGGCTGGATTTACCCCACGCGTTCTCCCCAATCAGCACGTTGTTTTGCTCCAGCACCAACGACAGCCGATTAATACCACGAAACCCAACAATCTCAACGCGTTCGAGAATCATATAGCCTCCGGAAATGCTAACTTTTTCCTTCAAGTTATCAGGAGTATAACGGCAAGCAGGCACTCAGGACACCCGATATCACCCAAACCGAAACCGGGGGAACTAAAAAACATAAGAATATTCTTCTTAAAATTTACAATGAATATTATTTCAGGGCACAACAATCCGCTTAATGTAATTAAACGATACCTTATCTACATCAAATCCAAAAAGGATTGACGTCGCATTGCCTTAAATCAAATTTTTTTATTAATTTAAGTGGCGAAGGGATGATGTTTTTTTCTAAAATATACGCTCTTTAATCATCGCCCCTTTTAGCGATGAATAACCGGGTACGACAACGAACCCGGAACTTTTAATTGAGGTGGTTATGTTCAGGAAATTAGCAGCCGAATTCTTCGGTACATTCTGGCTTGTTTTTGGTGGATGTGGGAGTGCCGTGCTGGCCGCAGCATTCCCTGAGTTAGGTATTGGATTTGCCGGTGTTGCGCTGGCCTTCGGTCTCACTGTTTTGACAATGGCATTTGCCGTCGGTCATATTTCAGGCGGACATTTTAACCCAGCAGTGACATTCGGTTTATGGGCTGGTGGTCGCTTTCCGGCAAAAGACGTTATTGGTTATGTTATTGCCCAGGTCGTGGGCGGTATTGTTGCGGCAGCTGTGCTGTATCTTATTGCCAGCGGTAAAGCAGGCTTCGATGCTACAGCCAGTGGGTTTGCGTCAAACGGCTACGGTGAACATTCTCCGGGCGGCTATTCGATGCTTTCCGCTATCGTTATTGAAATCGTTCTGACCGCAGGTTTCTTACTGGTTATCCACGGTGCTACCGATAAACATGCTCCGGCAGGTTTCGCACCCATTGCTATTGGTCTTGCGTTAACGCTGATTCACCTGATCAGCATTCCGGTCACCAACACATCCGTAAACCCGGCACGTAGTACCGCCGTTGCCCTCTTCCAGGGCGGCTGGGCGCTAGAACAACTGTGGCTGTTCTGGGTCATGCCGATTATCGGTGGGGTTCTCGGTGGACTTATTTATCGCACCCTGCTGGAAAAACGCGATTAATCCCACGTAGGCCATAGTGTCAGGTGGCAGTGTCTTACCTGACCTACAGTTCACTGCAATATGTAAGCCGGGTAGGCATCAGCGCCACCCGGCTTTTTTTGTAACTTTACCTGAAAGCTTTTATTGGGTAGTGTCATTGCGCTGCTTCACATATAAAGGACCCGGTTGTTCATGTTTTCAGGACTGTTAATCATTCTGGTCCCACTTATTGTGGGTTATCTGATTCCGCTTCGGCACAGGGCTGCTTTAAAACTCATTAATCGCCTGCTGAGTTGGATCGTCTACCTTATTCTCTTCTTTATGGGCATCAGCCTGGCGTTTCTGGATAATCTCACCAGTAATCTGTTATCCATTCTTCATTATTCTGCCGTCAGTATTACGGTCATTCTGCTATGTAACATTGCGGCGCTACTGTGGCTGGAACGTGCACTGCCCTGGCGACACAACCACCAGCAAGAAAAGTTACCTTCGCGAATTGCAATGGCATTTGAGTCGCTACAACTTTGTGGTGTCGTTGTCCTGGGTTTTCTGCTCGGGCTTACCGGGTTTTCAATGCTGCAGCACGCAACCGAAGCCAGCGAATATACGTTGATCTTTTTATTGTTCCTCGTGGGAATTCAATTGCGCAACAGCGGCATGACCTTAAAACAGATTGTGCTGAACCGCAGAGGCATGATTGTTGCCGTCGTCGTGGTTGCCAGTTCGCTGCTGGGTGGAGTCATCAATGCACTCATCCTCGGTCTACCGATGAAAACGTCACTGGCGATGGCATCGGGATTTGGCTGGTATTCCCTTTCCGGTATTTTGTTGACCGAATCGTTCGGGCCGGTTATCGGCAGCGCCGCTTTCTTTAACGATCTGGCGCGCGAACTGATTGCCATTATGTTAATTCCGGGATTAGTTGGCCGCAGTCGATCCACCGCCTTAGGACTCTGCGGTGCGACATCAATGGATTTCACCCTGCCCGTTTTACAACGTAGCGGTGGTCTGGAGATGGTTCCAGCTGCAATCGTTCACGGCTTTATTCTGAGTTTACTGGTGCCTTTGTTGATGGCATTTTTCTCCGCCTGATATACAGACAAATACCTCTCTGGCGGTAGTCAGCTACCGCCAAAATTGCGCTAAATCAATCTCCCTGCAAATTGTATTAGAAATCCCTTTAATCCCTGCGCGCGCAGGCATAACCTTAAACATGTATATTAAATATAACTTTAAAAGGTGTGACCATGTTTTGTGTGCAATGTGAACAAACCATCCGTACTCCGGCAGGGAACGGCTGCTCTTACGCGCAGGGTATGTGCGGTAAGACAGCGGAGACCTCCGATCTGCAGGATCTGCTGATTGCTTCCCTACAAGGTCTGTCTGCATGGGCGGTTAAAGCGCGTGAATACGGCATCATCGACCATGAAGTTGATAATTTTGCTCCGCGCGCGTTCTTCTCCACGCTGACCAACGTAAACTTCGACTCCCCACGTATTGTCGGCTATGCTCGCGAAGCTATCGCCATGCGTGACGCACTGAAAGCACAATGTCTGAATATTGATGCTAACGCGACTGTCGATAACCCGATGGCTGACCTGCAACTGGTCAGCGACGATCTGGGTGACCTGCAACGCCAGGCAGCGGAATTTACCCCGAATAAAGACAAAGCGACCATTGGCGAGAACATTCTCGGCCTGCGTCTGCTTTGCCTGTACGGCCTGAAAGGTGCGGCAGCCTACATGGAACACGCACATGTTCTGGGTCAGTACGACAACGATATCTACGCTCAGTACCACAAAATCATGGCATGGCTGGGTACCTGGCCTTCCGATATGAACGCTCTGCTGGAGTGCTCTATGGAAATAGGCCAGATGAACTTCAAAGTGATGAGCATCCTGGATGCCGGTGAAACTACCAAATACGGTCACCCGACACCGACTCAGGTCAACGTGAAAGCGACCGAAGGGAAATGCATTCTGATCTCTGGTCATGACCTGAAAGATCTGTATAACCTGCTGGAGCAGACCGAAGGCACCGGCGTTAACGTCTACACCCACGGTGAAATGCTGCCAGCGCACGGTTACCCGGAGCTGCGTAAATTCAAACACCTGATCGGTAACTACGGCAGTGGCTGGCAGAACCAGCAGGTGGAATTCGCCCGCTTCCCAGGTCCAATCGTAATGACCTCTAACTGCATCATCGACCCGACCGTTGGCGCATACGACGACCGTATCTGGACTCGTAGCATCGTCGGTTGGCCGGGCGTGAGCCATCTGGAAGGCGACGACTTCGGTCCGGTTATCGCTCAGGCGCAGCAAATGGCGGGCTTCCCGTACAGCGAAATTCCACACCTGATCACCGTCGGTTTCGGTCGTCAGACGTTGCTGGGCGCAGCTGATACCCTGATCGACCTGGTGAGCCGCGAAAAACTGCGTCACATCTTCCTGGTTGGCGGCTGCGACGGCGCCCGTGGTGAACGTAACTACTTCACCGACTTCGCCACCAGCGTACCGGACGACTGCCTGATCCTGACCCTGGCCTGTGGTAAATACCGTTTCAACAAACTGGACTTCGGCGATATTGAAGGTCTGCCACGTCTGGTCGACGCCGGTCAGTGTAACGATGCTTACTCTGCCATCATCCTGGCGGTAACCCTGGCGGAAAAACTGGGCTGTGGCGTCAATGACCTGCCGCTGTCTCTGGTGCTCTCCTGGTTTGAACAGAAAGCGATTGTAATTCTGCTGACCCTGCTGTCCCTGGGTGTGAAAAACATCGTCACTGGCCCAACTGCACCTGGCTTCTTCACGCCGGATCTGCTGGCTGTACTCAACGAGAAATTCGGTCTGCGTTCTGTGACCACCGTTGAAGAAGACATGAAGCAGCTGCTGAGCGCGTAAGGAGTAGAGAATGACAATGCCAACCCATCAGTGCCCGTGGCGGATGCAGGTTCATCACATCCATCAGGAAACGCCGGATGTATGGACAATTTCGTTGCTATGCCACGACTATTACCCATATCGTGCCGGGCAGTATGCACTGGTCAGCGTACGTAACTCAGCGGATACGCTGCGTGCTTACACCCTCTCCTCAACACCGGGCGTTAGCGAATACATCACGCTGACTATTCGGCGGATTGACGACGGTGCAGGTTCTCAGTGGTTAACCCGTGACGTGAAGCGCGGCGACTACATCTGGCTGTCCGATGCCATGGGTGAATTCACCTGTGAAGATAAAGCGGAAGACAAGTTCCTGATGCTGGCTGCTGGCTGTGGTGTTACGCCAATCATGTCAATGCGTCGCTGGTTGGCAAAGTATCGTCCGCAGGCCGATGTACAGGTGATCTTTAACGTCCGTTCGCCGGAAGATGTCATTTTTGCCGACGAATGGCGTGAGTATCCGGTCACGTTAGTCGCCGAAAACAATGCTACCCATGGCTTTGTTTCCGGCCGACTGACAACCGAACTACTGAAGAGCGTACCGGACCTGACCGCACGTACCGTGATGACCTGCGGCCCGGCGCCGTACATGGATCTGGTTGAAAAAGAAGTGAAAGCGCTTGGCGTGACGCGCTTCTTTAAAGAGCAGTTCTTCACTCCGGTCGCGGAAGCCGCCACCAGCGGTCTGAAGTTCACCAAGTTACAACCGGCAAAAGAGTTTTATGCACCGGTTGGCACGACCCTTCTGGAAGCGCTGGAAAGCAACAGCGTGCCGATCGTCGCCGCATGCCGTGCGGGCGTATGCGGCTGCTGTAAAACCAAAGTGGTTGATGGTAACTACACGGTCTCCAGCACCATGACGCTGACTGACGCGGAAATTGCTGAAGGTTATGTACTGGCCTGCTCCTGCCATCCGCAAGGTGATCTGGTACTTGCATAATCATTAATAGCCGGATGACACTGAGCTTATCCGTCCTACAAGAACAACCGTAGGACGGATAAGCTGTTTATGCTGTCATCCGACTATTTTTTACCGCCAGGCCGAGTTGCCACCCAACGCATATCTCCCCGCACCTAAAAATGCCACTGCCAGCGCACCAATAAAAAAATACACCAGGCTTTCAATCGCCCATGCGCCAGTTTTGTCCAGCGACCAGGTCTCCTCCATCCCGACCATCAGCCATGCTACAACCATCGTAAACGCCAGCCCTAACGCCGCCGGACGCGTCAGAATACCGAGAATAATCAGGCAAGGAGCAACCACCTCCCCCAACAAAACACCGTAAGCGATGAAACCCGGGAATCCCTTAGCGATCAACATGCCGCTGATACCATCAATACCCGCAAAAAGCTTATGCAAGCCGTGAAACAGCATCAGTCCCCCAACGGCAAGGCGTAACAAAAACTTGCCAAAGTCTTCATGAGTCAGCATCCGATTCACTGCATTTAATAGGCTCGTAAACATTTGAATTTATTCCTTGTTTTACCATGTCTGCTCTCAAACTACGCTTTATCTATCTGAAAAGAAAGCTGCCGAAAATCAGGGGGAATGAGAAGCATAACTATTATCTTCATCTAAACTTGTAACCGGTATCACATTAAAGGAGATGGAAAACCATGAAACAAACGGTTGCTGCGTTTATTGCTAAAACCCTTGAACAAGCTGGGGTAAAACGCATTTGGGGTGTAACAGGAGACTCACTGAATGGCCTGAGTGATAGTCTGAATCGTATGGGAACGATTGACTGGATGCCAACCCGGCATGAAGAGGTTGCGGCCTTTGCCGCAGGTGCAGAAGCACAACTGACTGGTGAACTGGCGGTGTGTGCCGGTTCATGTGGGCCGGGAAACCTGCACCTGATTAACGGCCTGTTTGATTGCCACCGTAACCACGTCCCGGTGCTGGCGATTGCCGCGCATATTCCCTCCAGTGAAATCGGCAGTGGTTATTTTCAGGAGACCCACCCGCAAGAGTTGTTCCGTGAATGTAGCCACTATTGCGAGCTGGTTTCCAGCCCTGAACAGATCCCGCAGGTACTGGCAATTGCCATGCGTAAAGCGGTGTTAAACCGCGGCGTTTCCGTGGTCGTTCTACCAGGTGACGTGGCATTAAAACCGGCCCCTGAAAGCGCCAGTACACACTGGTACCACGCGCCGTTACCGGTGGTGACCCCAGCAGAAGAAGAGATTAAAAAGCTGGCGCAACTGCTACGCTATTCCAGCAATATCGCGTTGATGTGCGGCAGTGGTTGCGCTGGTGCGCATAAAGAACTGGTCGAGTTTGCTGCGAAAATCAAAGCACCGATTGTTCATGCCCTGCGCGGGAAAGAGCACATTGAATATGACAATCCGTACGATGTCGGCATGACCGGGCTAATTGGCTTTTCATCAGGTTTTCATACCATGATGAATGCCGACACGCTGATCTTACTCGGCACCCAGTTCCCCTATCGCCCCTTCTACCCAACCGACGCCAAAATTATTCAGATTGATATCAATCCGGCGAGCATTGGCGCACACAGTAAAGTCGATATGGCGCTGGTGGGTGATATTAAATCCACACTTAGCGCCCTGCTACCGCTGGTGGAAGAAAAAACCGACCGGCAGTTTTTGGATAAAGCACTGGAACACTATCGTGATGCACGCAAAGGCCTGGATGATTTAGCCAAACCCAGCGATAAAGCCATACATCCGCAGTATCTGGCGCAACAGATCAGTCATTTCGCCGCCGACGACGCCATCTTTACCTGCGATGTCGGCACGCCTACCGTATGGGCAGCTCGCTATCTGAAAATGAACGGTAAGCGCCGTCTGCTTGGTTCGTTTAATCACGGATCAATGGCGAATGCTATGCCACAGGCGTTAGGCGCTCAGGCGACAGAACCAGGACGCCAGGTAGTCGCAATGTGCGGCGACGGTGGGTTCAGCATGCTGATGGGAGATTTTCTTTCAGTCGTGCAGATGAAACTGCCAGTGAAGATTATCGTTTTTAACAATAGCGTGCTGGGATTTGTGGCGATGGAGATGAAGGCCGGTGGCTACCTGACTGACGGTACTGAACTGCACGATACCAACTTCGCGCGCATTGCCGAAGCGTGTGGGATCACCGGCATTCGCGTGGAAAAATCATCAGACGTAGATGAGGCACTACAAAGGGCAATGTCGATTGATGGCCCGGTGCTGGTTGACGTGGTTGTAGCGAAAGAAGAACTGGCAATTCCACCACAAATCAAGCTCGAACAGGCTAAAGGTTTTAGCCTGTATATGTTGCGCGCGATCATCAGCGGACGCGGTGATGAAGTGATCGAACTGGCGAAAACCAACTGGCTCAGGTAAAACAGAGGGCATTACCTCACACTACAAGGAATGCCCGTGATCGATTTACGCAGTGATACCGTTACCCGACCGAGCCGTGCCATGCTCGAAGCAATGATGACCGCCCCGGTCGGGGACGACGTGTACGGGGACGACCCTACCGTCAATGCACTTCAACAATATGCCGCTGAGCTTTCAGGCAAAGAAGCGGCGATTTTCTTACCTACCGGCACTCAGGCAAATCTGGTTGCGCTACTCAGTCACTGCCAACGCGGTGAAGAGTACATTGCAGGCCAGGGGGCGCATAACTATTTATACGAAGCCGGTGGTGCCGCAGTGCTGGGCAGTATTCAGCCGCAGCCTATCGACGCAGCACCAGACGGCTCTCTTCCATTGGATAAAGTTGCTGCCAAAATCAAAGCAGACGATATCCATTTTGCCCGCACACGCCTGCTCAGTCTGGAAAATACCCACAACGGTAAAGTGCTGCCGCGCGAGTATTTAAAGGATGCCTGGGACTTCACCCGCGAACGAAATCTTGCGCTACACGTTGACGGCGCACGTATTTTTAACGCTGTCATTGCCTACGGATGTGAGCTGAAAGAGATCACCCAGTATTGCGACTCGTTCACCATTTGCCTCTCCAAGGGTCTGGGAACGCCGGTCGGCTCACTGTTAGTCGGTAGCCAGGACTACATCAAACGCGCCATTCGCTGGCGTAAAATGACCGGCGGCGGGATGCGTCAGGCTGGTATTCTGGCGGCTGCCGGACTGTATGCGCTTAAAAATAACGTTGCGCGTTTGCAGGACGATCATGACAACGCGGCCTGGATGGCAGAGCAACTACGAGAAGCTGGCGCGGACGTGATGCGTCACGACACCAATATGCTGTTTGTCCGTGTCGGTGAAGAGCATGCTGCCGCGCTGGGCGAGTATATGAAATCGAAAGACGTTCTGATTAACGCCTCGCCAATTGTACGTCTGGTAATGCATCTGGACGTCTCGCGTGAGCAACTTGCTGAAGTCGCCGCTCACTGGCGCACATTCTTAAACCGCTAAGGAGACAGGCGTGCCGCAACGGATTTTGGTACTTGGCGCCAGTGGTTACATTGGTCAGCATCTGGTTCAGGCGCTCAGCCAGCAAGGGCATCAGGTGCTGGCTGCGGCACGTCGCATTGAGCGACTGGAAAAACAGCAGCTGGCTAACGTCAGTTGCCATAAAGTCGATTTAAACTGGCCGGATAACCTGACGTCTCTTCTGGCTGGGGTCGATACTGTCTATTATCTGGTTCATGGCATGGGCGAAGGTGGCGATTTTATCGCTCATGAACGTCAGGTCGCGCTGAATGTCCGTGATGCGTTGCGTAACACCCCGGTCAAACAGCTTATTTTCCTGAGTTCATTACAGGCTCCCAAACATGAACAGTCCGATCACTTGCGCGCACGCCAGATAACGGCGGACACACTGCGAGAATCCGGTGTGCCGGTAACTGAGCTACGGGCCGGCATAATCGTGGGGGCTGGCTCAGCAGCCTTTGAGGTGATGCGCGACATGGTCTACAACCTGCCGGTGCTGACTCCCCCCCGCTGGGTACGCTCACGCACCACACCAATTGCACTGGAAAACCTGCTGCATTACCTGGTGGCATTGCTGGATCACCCAACAAGCGAACATCGTGTGCTCGAAGCCGCAGGGCCACAGGTATTAAGTTACCAGGAGCAATTCGAGCATTTTATGGCCGTCAGCGGCAAGCATCGCCTGCTTATTCCCATCCCCTTTCCTACCCGTTGGATCTCGGTCTGGTTTTTAAATGTGATTACCTCAGTTCCGCCGAACACCGCAAAAGCGCTGATACAAGGGCTGAAACACGATCTTCTGGCTGATGACGCCGCGCTACGGTCGCTTATTCCGCAACAATTGATTGCGTTTGACGATGCGGTACGCAGTACGCTCAAAGAAGAAGAGAAGCTGGTCAACTCCAGCGACTGGGGTTACGACGCCCAGGCATTCGCACGCTGGCGCCCTGAATACGGCTATTTTGCCAAACAGGCCGGTTTTAGCGTCGAAACGTCTGCCAGCCGGAAAGCGCTGTGGCAGGTAGTAAACCGGCTCGGCGGTAAGGAAGGTTATTTCTTTGGCAATATATTGTGGAAAACGCGTGCAGCACTGGACCTGCTGGTAGGCCATAAGCTGGCGAAAGGTCGACCCGAACACCCGATTTTACAGGTCGGCGATACCGTTGATAGCTGGAAAGTCATTATTGTAGAGCCGGAAAAACAGCTTACCCTGCTGTTTGGAATGAAAGCTCCAGGACTTGGCCGCCTGAGCTTTACGCTGGAAGATAAAGGCGATCACCGCCGTATAGACGTTCGCGCCTGGTGGCATCCACATGGTATGCCAGGCCTCTTCTATTGGTTGCTGATGATCCCGGCTCACCTGTTCATTTTCAGGGGGATGGCGAAGCGTATCGCCAAACTTGCAGAACAAATCACAGACTAAAGACAAAAAGAGGCTGTATTCTTTCATGTTTCCCATTGCATACAGTCGTATTTCACGGAAGAATGCGCGTGAAGTTCTATTAAACACAGCGGATTGATATGAAGGTACTGGTTACCGGAGCCACCAGCGGCTTAGGCCGAAACGCGGTTGAGTTTTTACGCAACAAAGGCATCAGCGTCAGAGCCACCGGTCGCAACGAAGCGATGGGTAAGCTGCTGGAGAAAATGGGCGCAGAATTTGTGCATGCAGATTTGACCGAACTGGTCTCTTCGCAGGCAAAAGTGATGCTCGCAGGCATCGACACGCTGTGGCACTGCTCCAGTTTTACCTCGCCGTGGGGAACACAAGAAGCGTTCGATCTGGCCAACGTCCGTGCGACCCGTCGTCTGGGCGAATGGGCCGTCGCCTGGGGCGTGCGTAACTTTATTCATATCTCCTCCCCGTCGCTCTATTTTGATTATCACCACCATCGCGATATTAAAGAGGACTTCCGTCCACACCGTTTCGCCAACGAATTCGCCCGTAGTAAAGCGGCTGGTGAAGACGTTATTGCGCTGTTGGCCCAGGCCAACCCGCAGACCCGCTTTACAGTGCTTCGTCCGCAAAGCCTGTTCGGCCCTCACGATAAAGTTTTTATCCCCCGCCTGGCACACATGATGCATCACTACGGCAGCATCCTTTTGCCACACGGTGGCAGTGCGCTGGTGGATATGACCTATTATGAAAATGCGGTTCACGCAATGTGGCTGGTAAGTCAGGAAACCTGCGATAACCTGCCGTCGGGTCGTGCGTATAACATTACCAATGGTGAGCATCGTACCCTGCGCAGTATCGTGCAAAAACTTATCGACGAGCTCAATATTGATTGCCGTATTCGCTCAGTACCCTATCCGATGCTGGACATGATTGCCCGCAGCATGGAGCGTCTTGGTAACAAATCGGCTAAAGAACCTAAACTCACTCACTACGGCGTTTCAAAGCTGAATTTTGACTTTACGCTGGATACTACTCGCGCCCAGGAAGAGTTAGGCTATCAGCCCGTTGTGACGCTGGATGAAGGAATTGAGCGTACCGCGGCCTGGCTGCGCGACCACGGTAAGCTACCGCGTTAATCCTGCCCGTATTTCTCCAGTAGCGCTTCGGCAATTGCCTGAGTTTCTGCATCCGCCACGCCGTTCCACAACGCCGGGCGGAAGTGCATCTGAAACGCCATAATCAACCGCTGCTGCTCGCGTGACGTCATTTCCGGTTTTACCTCATAGCCATAACGCGACAGCAGATCGAGTAACGATGCCGTTTCAACTAACTCATGAGGTGCGCGTCCGCCGAGATAAAACATCACGCGCTGCGCATCCGGCCATGCGCCAATCCCCTGTGCCGCCAGTTCACGCCACGGAAACAGGGGACCAGGATCGTCTTTGCGCTGCGGCGCAACATCCGCATGTGCCACCACGTTTTGTGGTTTGATGTCGTAGCGAGCAATGATTTCCTTCGCCAGAGGGATCAATGCCTGAATCTGCGCGGGCTCAAACGGGGCAAAATACTTTATGCCTGCCGATTTCTGCCAGCCACGGTTTTCCAGTTCAATACCAATCGACGTATCGTTAATACGTGTGGCGCCACGCCAGAAACTAATCCCCGCATGCCATGCCAGATCTTTCTCCGGAACCAGTTGCCAGATACGCGGCTTTCCGTGGTACAGCGGCGGTATCGCCGGGATCAGATAGTGCGAACTGACGTTTTTATCCGTCAGTGTCGCCAGAGAAGAGTCAAAATCGTCTGCCGTATAGTGGATAACCAGCACTTTTATCCGCGGATACGCCGCCTGAGCCTGACGGCGGGTATCCAGTTGATACCCGTCTTTATCAACAATACCTTTCTCACCGGCACACCCTGCCAATAGCAGGGTAAACATCAGCAGACATAACAAACGTTTCATCGGCGAGTTTTCACCGCAGTACCACTTACGCTCACCATCAACATGCTGCCGTCTTTACCTACAGTTTCGTAGTCAATATCGATACCGACGACCGCGTCCGCACCCAGCGCTTTCGCCTGTTCCCCCAGCTCCTGAAAGGCAATTTCTCGCGCTTTTCGCAACTCTTTTTCATACGCGCCGGAGCGCCCCCCGACAATATCACGAATGCCCGCAAAGAAATCACGGAAGATATTTGCGCCCAGAATAGCTTCACCAGTTACCACACCGCAGTATTCCACGATGCTCTGCCCTTCAAGCGTAGGGGTAGTCGAAAACTGCATGGTTAATCTCCTTAATGCGCTAAGCGTGCGATCTCAAAAGTATTCTCAAACCTATACACTATCATTGAAAATGATGTGATTGTATATTTTTCAAAACGACAAAAAGCACGTCCAGAAGTCGATTACCTTTCAGCAAATTATATAAATTTCAAATCAATATATTTGATTTTTTTGAGCTCGATGCTGTCTCAATAAACAATTTTCCTCCCAATAGTTTCCCTGTTTTTTTGTATTGATATCTTATGAAGAAAAAGCAAATGAGCTTATCTACCCAAGGGCCTTTCCCTGCTGTTGTAAGTGATACATAATTGACTGTTTTTCAAACACTACACCGTAGTCTTTATGGTAACTCTTCTGAAGCGAGAGGGAATTCTTTATGAGTGTGCCGCAAACCAAATCTGAACTACTTTTCGCTATTGATAAAAATTTCAGTAAATTAATGAGTTACCTTAGCGCAATCCCTCCCGAGTTAACTGCGGATAGCTCGATGGAGGGACATGCCAAAGGGACAGAAATGAGCGTTCATGACCTGGTTTCATACCTGCTCGGATGGAACGTCCTGGTTGTAAAGTGGATCACTTCTGACGCGAAAGGGATGCCCGTCGACTTTCCTGAGACGGGCTATAAATGGAATCAGCTTGGTCTTTTAGCGCAGAAATTCTACTCAGATTACAGTGAGTTGAGCTATAGCTCATTAGTAACCGAGCTTCAGGCCGTAAAAAATGAAATTGTGAAGCTTATTGATGAGCGCTCTAATGACATTTTGTATGGAAAACCATGGTACACAAAATGGACAATGGGAAGGATGATCTCCTTTAATACATCTTCACCTTATGCCAATGCTAATGGAAGATTAAGAAAATGGGCCAAAAATAAGAATATCAGCTTAAAGTAAACATCTGCGCAAAATAGCATGGATGAAAAATTATCCTGCCCCCCTATTTACAAATACCCAACTGGATGCAATATCAGTAACGTACACTTGCCCGGGTACCAAAGGCTGACATAATTTATATGTCGATTTAATTGATATGTAATGTTGTAACAGGTGAAGTAATGAGCAATCTGAACCCATGCATGACATGTGGCGCGTGTTGTGCATTTTTTCGTGTTTCTTTCTATTGGTCTGAAGGTGATGATGCTGATGGTGTAGTGCCAGCCCAATTAACCGAACAGGTATCCCCTTTCCTGCGCTGTATGACAGGCACTAACCAACCCCGCCCCCGCTGCGTTGCCCTTTGTGGAACGCCAGGACAATCTGCCCACTGTACTATTTATGAAAACAGGCCTACTACATGTAGAGAGTTTGCCATGACTGGTGAAAATGGTGGTGTGAATGAAGCGTGTAATCGTGCAAGGACATATTACGGACTCCCCCCACTTTGAACGTGGCTCCCCAGGGAGCGAGCAAAAACAATGCCTTAATCAATTATGCTATCATTGAAAAGATATGATTCATTATCGCTGTTGTAGAACGCTCATACTCTGAATCGTTCGAGCGCCGGTCACGCTGCTACGCAGTGACCGGGATGAGCGAGTATAGCCAACGCATCAGCAACTTGAAATATAACGAGTATATAAGGAAATCATTATGCGCTACTCAAAACTCTCTCTGCTGGTTCCATGTGCATTACTTCTCAGCGCCTGTACGACGGTGACTCCGGCCTATAAAGACAATGGTCCGCGTAGCGGCGCATGTGTGGAAGGTGGGCCGGACAGCGTGGCACAGCAATTCTACGATTACCGCATTCAGCATCGTAACAATGATATGACCGCCCTTCGTCCGTACCTGAGCGACAATCTGGCGAAACTGCTGACCGATGCCAGCCGCGACAACACGCACCGTGAACTGTTTAACAGCGATCTTTTCTCCAGCCGCACCACATTACCGGATAGCGCCAGCGTTGCCAGTGCATCGACCATTCCGAATAGTGATGCACGCAACATTCCACTGCGCGTAGAGCTTAAACAAGGGAATCAGACCTGGCGTGATGAAGTGCTGATGATCCGTGAAGGCCAGTGCTGGGTTGTGGACGATGTACGCTATCTCGGAGGCAGCGTACACGCGCCAGCCGGGACGCTGCGCCAGTCCATCGAAAATCGCTAATTACCACCATTCAACAGCTTAAATCATAACCCCCATAAATTGTCTGGCATTCTGCATAGAATGCCGACAATTATTCTTGCCCACTGGTGACCCCGCTATTTTGTGCTATGTTTAGATAAGAATGCGGTTTGCATTTAACTTTTAACGCATAAATATTGCATAACTATTCTGTCAAAGGTAGTATCTGCGGCTTCAATAGCTATCAGACTGCCAGTATACGAGTGTCAATGAGTATTCAATTAAACGGCATTAACTGCTTCTACGGCGCCCATCAGGCGCTGTTCGATATCACGCTGGATTGCCCTCAGGGTGAAACACTGGTGTTACTTGGCCCAAGTGGAGCCGGGAAAAGCTCGCTACTGCGCGTACTCAATCTGCTTGAGATGCCGCGCTCGGGCACGCTCTCTATTGCGGGCAACCGTTTCGACTTCACGAAAACCCCTTCCGATAAAGCCATTCGTGAGCTGCGTCAAAACGTGGGTATGGTTTTCCAGCAATACAATCTTTGGCCGCATCTCACAGTGCAGCAAAACCTGATTGAAGCGCCCTGCCGCGTACTCGGTCTGACGAAAGAAAAAGCGCTGGCACGTGCCGAGAAACTGCTGGAACGTCTGCGCCTCAAGCCTTACAGCGATCGTTACCCACTGCATCTTTCCGGCGGTCAGCAACAGCGTGTGGCCATTGCTCGTGCGTTGATGATGGAGCCGCAGGTACTGCTGTTTGATGAGCCTACCGCGGCGCTTGATCCGGAAATTACGGCACAAATCGTCAGCATCATCCGTGAGCTGGCTGAAACCAACATTACTCAGGTGATCGTCACCCATGAAGTGGAAGTTGCACGTAAAACTGCCAGTCGTGTGGTGTATATGGAAAACGGTCATATCGTAGAGTTTGGGGATGCGAGCTGCTTTGCCAACCCGCAAACCGAAGCGTTTAAAAACTATCTCTCTCACTAAGATTCGGGACAATGACAATGAAAAAAGTTCTGATTGCCGCGCTAATCGCAGGTTTTAGCCTTTCCGCTACCGCAGCCCAAACTATTCGTTTTGCTACAGAAGCGTCTTATCCTCCGTTTGAATCCATCGATGCTAATAATAAGATCGTGGGCTTTGACGTTGATCTGGCGAATGCGCTGTGTAAAGAGATTGACGCTACCTGTACGTTCACTAACCAGGCGTTCGACAGCCTGATCCCAAGCCTGAAATTCCGTCGTTTTGACGCGGTAATGGCCGGCATGGACATCACTCCGGAGCGTGAAAAACAGGTACTGTTCACTACTCCTTATTACGACAACTCTGCGTTGTTTGTTGGTCAGCAAGGTAAATTTACCAGTATTGACCAGCTGAAAGGCAAAAAAGTCGGCGTGCAAAACGGCACCACGCACCAGAAATTCATCATGGATAAACATCCGGAAGTGACCACCGTTCCGTATGACAGCTACCAGAATGCCAAACTTGATCTGCAAAACGGTCGTATTGATGGCGTCTTTGGTGATACTGCAGTCGTGACTGAATGGCTGAAAGACAATCCGAAACTGGCCGCAGTCGGCGATAAAGTCACGGATAAAGATTACTTCGGCACCGGCCTGGGCATTGCTGTGCGCCAGGGTAATACCGAGCTGCAGCAGAAATTTAACGCTGCGCTGGAAAAAGTGAAGAAAGATGGGACTTACGAGACCATCTACAACAAATGGTTCCAGAAGTAATACTTGATGAATGAATTTTTTCCTTTAGCAAGCGCCGCCGGGATGACCGTCGGCCTTGCGGTTTGTGCGCTGATCATCGGCCTTGCGCTCGCCATGCTTTTTGCCGTCTGGGAGTCTGTAAAATGGCGTCCGGTGGCCTGGACGGGCTCAGCTCTGGTCACTATCCTGCGTGGGCTACCAGAAATTCTGGTCGTTCTGTTTATCTATTTTGGTTCCTCTCAACTTCTGCTGACGCTGGCCGATGGCTTTACGATCAATCTTGGGTTCGTACAGATCCCCGTTCAGATGCAGATCGAAAACTTCGACGTCAGCCCGTTCCTGTGCGGCGTCATTGCATTGTCATTGCTGTACGCGGCCTATGCCTCGCAAACGCTGCGCGGTGCGCTGAAGGCCGTTCCGCTCGGACAATGGGAGTCGGGTCAGGCGCTGGGGTTGTCTAAGACCGCCATCTTCTTTCGTCTGGTGATGCCGCAAATGTGGCGCCATGCTCTGCCAGGCCTGGGTAACCAGTGGCTGGTACTCCTGAAAGATACCGCATTAGTTAGCCTGATTAGCGTGAATGATCTGATGCTGCAAACCAAAAGCATTGCTACCCGTACTCAGGAGCCATTTACCTGGTACATCGTTGCAGCCGCTATTTACCTGGTGATTACGCTGGTGAGTCAGTACATTCTCAAACGCATTGACCTGCGCGCAACACGTTTTGAGCGGAGACCGGGCTGATGCTTGAGTATTTACCTGAATTGATGAAAGGGCTGCATACCAGCCTGACACTCACGGTCGCATCCATCGTTGTGGCTCTGGTTCTGGCGCTAATTTTCACCGTCATCCTGACGCTGAAAACCCCCGTGCTGGTCTGGCTGGTTCGCGCCTATATCACGCTGTTTACTGGTACGCCGCTGCTGGTGCAAATCTTCCTCATCTACTACGGGCCAGGACAATTTCCCGCGTTGCAGGAATACCCGGTACTCTGGCATCTGCTGTCAGAACCGTGGTTGTGCGCCCTGATTGCGTTGTCATTAAACAGCGCGGCCTATACCACGCAACTGTTCTACGGCGCTATCCGTGCGATACCGGAGGGCCAGTGGCAATCATGTGGTGCGCTGGGGATGAGCAAAAAGGATACGCTGGCAATACTGCTACCTTACGCCTTTAAACGCGCCCTATCCTCTTATTCAAACGAAGTGGTGTTGGTGTTCAAAAGCACCTCGCTGGCCTACACCATTACGTTGATGGAAGTCATGGGCTACAGCCAGTTGTTGTATGGTCGCACTTATGACGTGATGGTCTTCGGTGCAGCAGGCGTCATTTACCTGATCGTAAACGGGCTGTTGACTTTAATGATGCGCTTAATCGAGCGCAAGGCACTGGCGTTTGAACACAGAAACTAACCATATAATCCAGACCGTATAAACTGCATAAGACAATAACATCAAGACGGACAAGTTTCTCAACTGTCCGTCTTTTTTTATCTTATAAAAAATACTTAATCATTTTTATTGCATACAAATTCATTAAATGGCATTGTAAATCCATGCCGCAGACACGGTAAATAATCATAAGATTGACAGACGGGAGTTCCACCATGAAAAAGTTAGTACTGGCCGCATTACTTGCTACTTTCGCCACCGGCGCCTCAGCTGCTGATAAAATTAATTTCGGTGTATCAGCGACCTACCCGCCATTTGAATCGCTGGATGCGAGCAATAAAATTGTCGGTTTTGACATCGACCTGGCAACAGCATTGTGCAAACAAATGCAGGCTGACTGTACTTTTACCAATCATGCTTTCGACAGTCTGATCCCCGCGCTAAAATTCAAAAAATATGATGCGGTGATTTCCGGTATGGATATCACCCCAGAGCGTAGTAAGCAGGTCTCCTTTACTCAGCCATACTATGCAAACTCTGCGCTGGTGATTGCGAAAAAAGATACCTATAAAACTTTTGCCGATCTAAAAGGCAAACGTATCGGAATGGAAAACGGCACCACACACCAGAAATACCTGCAGGACAAACATCCTGAAGTAAAAACTGTAGCCTATGACAGCTACCAGAATGCGATCATCGACCTGAAAAATGGACGTATTGATGGCGTATTTGGTGACACCGCGGTGGTTAATGAGTGGCTGAAAACCAACCCTCAGTTAGGTACGGCAACGGCAAAAGTAACTGACCCTGAATATTTCGGAACCGGCCTTGGTATCGCAGTTCGCCCGGATAACAAAGCCCTGCTGGAAAAATTGAATAATGCGCTGGCCGCCATCAAAGCTGACGGTACTTATCAAAAAATCAGCGACCAGTGGTTCCCGCAATAATCTCCCCTTGTCAGAAAAGCCGCAATCGCGGCTTTTTTTTCTCTTTACGCTTCCGCTTTCAGTCTGTTCCTGGGTCATATCCCGATTCCTGGCATACACTTGTTAAAACGATAAAAGTGAGGCAAAAGGATGATAGCGTTCCCTGCCAGCTTACTGATCCTGAATGGAAAAAGTGCTGATAATCTCCCTCTACGTGATGCAGTCGCCCTGCTTCGCGATGAAGGCGTGGAAATTCATGTTCGCGTTACCTGGGAAAAAGGTGATGCCCAGCGCTACGTTGATGAAGCCCGTCAACTGGGTGTCGCAACGGTGATTGCCGGCGGGGGTGACGGCACCATCAATGAAGTCTCCACCGCGTTAATTCAGTCGGAGGATAGCCACGCTATCGCACTGGGTATTCTGCCGTTGGGAACAGCGAATGACTTCGCCACCAGCGCAGACATCCCGGAGGCGCTGGATAAAGCGTTAAAGCTTGCTATCGCCGGGAATACGGTAGAGATCGATATGGTACAGGTGAACGATAAAACCTATTTTATCAATATGGCGACGGGGGGTTTTGGAACCCGGATCACCACCGAGACACCGGAAAAACTCAAAGCCGCACTGGGAGGCGTGTCGTACTTTATCCATGGACTAATGCGAATGGATACCCTCAAACCCGACAGTTGCGAAATTCGCGGTGAGGGCTTTCACTGGCAGGGCGACGCGCTGGTGATTGGCATCGGCAACGGGCGCCAGGCTGGTGGCGGACAGCAGCTTTGCCCAACAGCACTGATTAATGACGGTTTGCTACAGTTGCGGATATTTACCGGAGAAGAACTGCTTCCGGCACTGCTTTCGACGTTAACGCAATCCGATGACAACCCTAACATCATTGATGGAGCATCGGCATGGTTTGACATACGTGCGCCACATGAAATCACCTTTAATCTCGATGGTGAACCACTCAGCGGACAGGAGTTTCATATTGAAATCCTGCCCGCAGCGTTGCGTTGCCGGTTACCACCAGATTGCCCGCTGTTACGTTAGTACAAAGCAATCCGCAATGATTCAGGCAATTGTGACTTTGCTATCCAGATAAACATCCTGCACGGCGTTAATCAGCTTAACGCCGTCTGCCATAGTTTTCTTGAAGGCTTTACGACCAAGAATTAATCCCATCCCACCGGCACGTTTATTAATCACCGCTGTGCGCACCGCATCGCTGAGATCGGTTTCGCCCCCGGCGGCCCCGCCTGAGTTAATTAATCCAGCCCGGCCCATATAGCAGTTCGCTAGCTGATAGCGCACCAGATCGATAGGGTTGTCAGTCGTCAATTTGCTATAGACGCGATCGTCGGTGTAGCCGAAATTAACCGCTTTATACCCACCATTGTTTTCTGCCATTTTCTGCTTAACGATATCTGCACCGATAGTGGCAGCCAGGTGGTTAGCCTGCCCTGTCAGATCGGCGGAAACATGGTAATCCACGCCGTCTTTTTTAAATGCCGAATTACGCAGATAGGCCCACAGAACCGTCACCATCCCCAGTTCATGAGCACGCTCAAATGCCGCAGAAATCTCTTCAATCTGGCGACGTGACTCCTCTGAACCAAAATAGATGGTCGCTCCAACCGCTACCGCCCCCATGTTGAACGCCTGCTCCACGCTGGCATACAGCGTCTGATCAAAGGTATTAGGGTAACTGAGCGTTTCATTGTGGTTAATTTTCACAAGGAATGGGATACGGTGCGCGTAGCGGCGAGAAACGGAAGCCAGTACACCATAGGTCGATGCCACGCAGTTACAGCCCGCTTCGATAGCCAGCTCAACGATATTCTTTGGATCAAAGTACAACGGATTAGCAGCAAACGATGCCCCGGCGGAATGCTCCACGCCCTGGTCCACCGGCAAAATAGACAGATATCCCGTCCCGGCGAGTCGGCCTGTGTTGTACAGCGTCTGCATATTACGCAGCACGGCAGGCGGACGGTTATTATCCACCATCACTCGGTCGACGTAGTCATGTCCAGGCAGGTAAAGTTGATCAGAAGGAATGGTCATACAACGATGCTGTAAAAGGTTGTCGGCGTCTTTGCCAAGCAACTGCGCAATATCAGTCATAGCTATGCTCCCGTAAGTTCCGGCCAGATACCGGAATATGGATTGTCCTGACCCGCCTTGTTGCGGGCAGCAATAAGTCTGGTACTGACTGCGCATTTTTTCCATCTTTAGCGCACTTTTCAGCGGTTTCCGCTGGCTCGATTCAGGCAGAAAAAAATGTTACAGCGGTCAAATTTAAGCCACAAAGGTATTTTAAAGGTATTATCAAGTGGTACTATCGAGGCGTACCTTACCTGTCATGAAGGATTTAAAGATGAAAACTACAGTTAAGCTGTCGTTCATGATGTTTGTAGAGTGGTTTATCTGGGGCGCCTGGTTTGTACCTCTCTGGCTATGGCTGAGTAAAAGCGGATTTACCGCCGGTGAAATTGGCTGGTCCTATGCCTGTACAGCGATTGCTGCCATTCTCTCACCAATTTTTGTTGGCTCGTTAACTGACCGCTTTTTCTCCGCGCAAAAAGTGCTGGCCGTGCTGATGTTCGTCGGGGCAATTCTGATGTACTTTGCGGCGCAGCAAACGACATTTAGCGGATTCTTCCCGTTATTACTGGCGTACTCGCTAACCTATATGCCGACCATTGCGCTCACTAATAGCATCGCTTTTGCCAACGTACCGGACGTCGAACGCGATTTCCCGCGCATCCGTGTTATGGGGACAATTGGCTGGATTGCTTCCGGTTTAGCATGCGGATTCTTACCGCAAATGCTCGGCTACAACGATATCTCACCAACCAATATTCCTCTGCTCATCACCGCCGGAAGCTCTGCTTTACTCGGTGTTTTTGCCTTCTTCTTACCGGATACACCACCGAAAAGTACCGGCAAAATGGATTTCAAAGTCATGCTGGGGCTGGACGCATTAATCCTGCTGCGTGATAAAAACTTCCTCGTCTTTTTCTTCTGTTCGTTCCTGTTTGCTATGTCACTCGCGTTTTATTACATCTTCGCCAACGGCTACCTCACGGAAGTCGGGATGAAAAACGCTACCGGCTGGATGACGCTGGGCCAGTTCTCTGAAATCTTCTTTATGCTGGCGCTGCCGTTCTTCACGAAACGCTTTGGCATCAAAAAGGTATTACTGCTTGGTCTTATTACCGCGGCGATCCGTTACGGATTTTTCGTTTACGGCGGCGCGGAAGAATATTTCACTTACGCACTGCTGTTTCTCGGCATTCTGCTGCACGGGGTCAGTTACGACTTCTACTACGTGACGGCCTATATCTATGTCGATAAAAAAGCGCCAGTACACATGCGGACTGCCGCCCAGGGGTTGATCACTCTCTGTTGTCAGGGATTCGGCAGCCTGCTTGGGTACCGTCTGGGCGGGGTGATGATGGAAAAAATGTTTGCCTATAAAGAACCGGTAAATGGTCTCACTTTCAACTGGGCAGGTATGTGGGGATTTGGCGCGATTATGATCGCCGTCATTGCCGTACTGTTTATGATTTTCTTTCGCGAATCAGACAAAGAAATCACCGCAATTAAGGTGGACGATCGCGATACTGCGTTGACACAAGGGGAAGTAAAATGAAAGCAGAACGTATTCTCGGTGCTCTTTATGGGCAGGCGTTAGGGGATGCGATGGGTATGCCGTCGGAACTATGGCCAAGAAGCCGTGTTAAAGCACACTTTGGGTGGATCGACCGCTTTTTGCCTGGCCCTGCGGAAAATAACGCTGCCTGTTATTTTAACCAGGCAGAATTCACTGATGACACATCAATGGCATTGTGCCTGGCTGACGCCCTGCTTGAATGCAACGGGGAAATCGTACCAGACGTGATTGGACGCAATATTCTGGCCTGGGCCCAACGCTTTGATGCCTTCAATAAAAACGTACTCGGCCCCACGTCTAAGATTGCGCTAAACGCTATTCGCGATGGTAAGCCGGTCGCCGATCTTGAAAATAACGGCGTAACCAACGGCGCAGCGATGCGCGTTTCTCCGCTGGGTTGTCTGCTGCCAACACGCGATCTCGATGCTTTTATCGATGATGTGGCGCTGGCATCCAGCCCGACGCATAAATCAGACCTGGCGGTGGCCGGTGCAGTGGTGATCGCATGGGCGGTTTCGCGTGCGATCGACGGAGCGAAATGGGCGGATATTGTCGAGGCTCTCCCAGCCATTGCCCTGCATGCACAACAAAAACGGATCACTACCTTTAGTGCATCGCTCTGCGCACGTCTGGAGCTGGCGCTTAAAATCGTCCGCAACGCAGACGGTGCAGAATCGGCCAGCGAGCAGTTGTATCAGGTCGTTGGAGCCGGTACCAGTACCATTGAATCCGTCCCCTGCGCAATCGCCATGGTTGAACTGGCGGGGACCGACCCCAACCGCTGCGCCATTCTGTGCGCTAACCTCGGCGGCGATACGGACACTATCGGCGCAATGGCGACAGCTATTTGCGGCGCGTTGCACGGCCCTGACGCTATTGATTCGATGTTGAAACTGGAGCTGGATACCGTTAATCAACTGGACTTTACACGCTACGCCACGGAATTGACGCGCCTGCGCGAACAACGGGAGGCATTATGAGCATCACGCGTCTGCGAGATCTTCTTCCGCAATTACACACTCAGCGGCCGGTAACGGTGGTGGGCGCGGCGGTAATTGATGTGATTGCCGATGCGTATGCCCTTCCCTGGCGCGGTTGTGACATTGAGCTGAAACAACAGGGCGTTAACGTTGGCGGCTGTGCGCTGAATATTGCTGTAGCGCTCAAGCGTTTAGGTATCAACGCCAGTAATGCTCTACCGCTAGGCCAGGGCGTGTGGGCCGATATTATCCGCAACCGGATGGCAAAAGAGGGATTACACAGTCTGATCGATAATGCTGAAGGCGATAATGGCTGGTGTCTGGCACTGGTGGAGCCGGATGGTGAACGCACCTTTATGTCCTTCAGCGGCGTAGAAAATCAGTGGAATGCTGACTGGCTGGCACAATTGAACATTCCGCGCCAGAGCCTGGTTTACCTGTCAGGCTACCAGCTGGCCTCACCGTGCGGCGAGCTGCTTGTGCAATGGCTGGAGGGTCTGGAAGAGGTGACGCCGTTTATCGATTTTGGTCCACGGATCAGCGATATTTCTGATGCCCTGATGGCACGAATTATGGCCTGTCATCCGCTGGTGTCACTGAATCGCCAGGAGGCAGAAATCGCCGCCGGGCGGTTCAGGTTAAGCCCCGATGTTGAAGGTTTCGGCGCCGAATGGGTGAAAAAATTTACCACACCGGTTGTGGTCCGCCACGATAAAGAGGGTGCATGGTATTTCAGCGAGCAAACGTCCGGTTGCGTTGCCGCATTCCCCACGACGGTCGTGGATACTATTGGCGCGGGTGACAGCCACGCAGGAGGAATGCTGGCTGGACTGGCCTCGGGCTGGTCGCTGGCCGATGCCGTACTCCTTGGCAACGCAGTGGGATCGTGGGTGGTCGGTCATCGCGGCGGCGATTGTGCCCCCTCACGTGACGCGTTACTCCTCGCACACAAAGACGTATAGATCGCTTCGACAATAGCTAATACTGTACTCAATGGGCCGTTGCTGCTGGTCGAGCGCTACCTGCTTGATCACCAGTACCGGCACTCTGCTGTCCATCTGAATATGCGACTGAAATTCCGCATCTGGCATCCGCGCGCTGACGCGTGAGCGCGCACGCTGCGGGAAAATATGCTGGCTGCGGAAATAGTCATAAAGAGAAACACCGATGGAATCCACATCATGAATAAGATGCGCGGGAACCCACGATTCTTCAATTGAAACGGCATCTTCATCCACGTAGCGAATACGTTTGAGCAGGAAAACTTCACTTCCGACGGCAATTGCCAGTTGCTGCGCCACCTCTTCCGGGCATGCCACCACACGTTTGTTAACCCACAGCGTATCCGGCTTTTTACCGCGTAAAACCACCTGCTGCGAAAAACCGCGTGCTTCTTTTAGCGAATACTCGAAGATATTATTAATCTGCGTCCCGTAACCACGGGCGCGGGTTACCACACCTTCTTCTTCCAGCGCCTGCATCGCTTTGCGCACCGTAATTCGTGAAACACCAGTCAACTGGCTGAGATCGCGTTCACCAGGCAGAATATTGCCATGTTCCAGGATCCCGCTGCGCACAGCGTCCTTAACCGTTTGAGCGAATTTCATATATAGCGGCGTGTTATCTGCCGCTGAAATACGTTCATTCAGTTGCGCGATAAGCTGGGTATGCGCTTGTTCCATTTATCTTTTTCCTGGCTGCCAGTACTGCAGTCAGTATATACAAAAAATCATTCAAGATGCATCGTGGTGGCGAATGTGAAATCGACCGGGAGCAATATTGAAAGATAATCTGTGTTACCACCACGCATGGAAATGATGCACCGGACCAATCCCCTCCCCCACCTCAAGCGTATCCGCCTGAGCCAGTGCTGCAGAGAGCCACAACTTAGCCTCCTGTACCGTGTCGGCCCAACTGGAATGACGCGGACGCAGTGCCGCCAGCGCCGCCGATAGCGTACAACCAGTACCGTGGGTATTTTTGGTCATCACCCTTGGGGCGGTAAAACGCTGTTCACCATCGCGGGTAAAAAGCCAGTCCGGGCTTTGTTCGTCATCCAGATGACCACCTTTCATTAATACTGCATCACAGCCTAACGCACGAAGTGCACGCCCTTGTTCGAGCATTTCCAGTTCCGTTCGTGCGTGCGATGCCCCTAGTAACGCCGCAGCTTCTGGCAAATTCGGCGTGATAATCGACACCTGCGGCAACAACCGGGTACGTAGTGTTTCAACCGCAGAAGACGAAAGTAATGGATCGCCGCTTTTCGCCAGCATGACCGTGTCCAGCACCACGTTCTGCACCTGATGACGGCGCAGGCGTTCAGCGACCGCCTCAACAATGTCCGTTTCAGCCAGCATGCCAATTTTGGTGGTATCGATACGCACATCATTGAATACGGAGTCCAGCTGCGCGGCGACAAAATCAGGTTCGATCCGATAAACCGACTGCACCCCGCGCGTATTTTGCGCCACTAACGCCGTAATTACAGAGCAACCATATGCCCCGAGCGCTGAGAAGGTCTTCAAGTCAGCCTGAATACCTGCGCCGCCGCTAGGGTCGGTTCCGGCTATCGTTAATGCGTTAATGCGTTTCATGCTTGCTCCTGCATTTCCAGGTTATAGAGGGCATCGAGAAATGCCGGGATAAAACTTCCCGGTCCGGTTGCTTGTTCAGAGGCTATTTTTCCAGCCTGCTTCATCCAGCTACAGGCGGAAGCCACGTTATCAAGCCGATCACCATGCAGTGCGCAACTGGCTGCTACCACCGCCGACAGAGCACATCCAGTACCAACCACACGCGTCATCAGCGGATCACCTCCGCTCACGCTGACGGTGCGCTGGCCATCGGTGACGTAATCCACTTCCCCGGTGACCACAACAATAGTTCCAGCCTGGCGCGCCAGCGCCTGTGCCGCCGGAAGTGCTGCGACTGCCGTATCGGTGGTATCCACCCCTCGCCCACCGCTGTTCATCCCCGCGAGGGCAAGTATTTCCGAGGCATTACCGCGAATTGCGGCAGGCCGAAGCGTCAGTAAATCCAGACAAAAATAACGACGATAGTCCAGAACACCCACGGCAACGGGATCGAGAGTCCAGGGGGTTTTAGCAAGATGCGCCCGCTCGGCTGCAGCACGCATTGCTGTGGCGCGACGTTGAGTGAGAGTACCTACATTAATCAGTAACGCACTGGCGATAGTTGCAAACTGGCTCGCTTCTTCCGGTTCAATCACCATTGCAGGCGACGCACCTAAAGCCAGTAATGTATTGGCAGTAAAACTCTGTACGACCTCATTGGTCATACAATGTGTGAGCGGGGAAAGTGTTCTAAATTGGTGAAGGGTATGAGCCGCGAGCGTGCGGCTGTGCAGGTCAGGCTGCATGGTTCAGCTCCTGCCCGCGCGAAGAAGGGACACGAGCAGTGTCAGACTTCCCTACGCTGGCATTATCCAGATCAGGTGGTACGGGTATTTCTCAGCCCATCAGCGATGGGGCACCCCGAGTCATGAAAATTGAATCTCTATACTTTTTGCCAGCTTAGGGGAAGTTGCTTGCTGAAGCAAGCCCGCCCTTCCGGTTATCGCTTCTTCACGCTGTACCCCAGCTTGTACCTCAGTTTGTACCCCACCACAGAAACAAAAAAAGGAGCCGTTAAGCTCCTTTGTGACATAACCCAAGATCTCATGGATTCCGAGATTCAGTTTTGCGTTCTGTTTTTCTACGTCGTTCAAAGGTGCGGATTACACCCCAGATAAACAGGAACAGCACATACCAGTAAAGCGCGGTGATCATACGCGAGTGTCCTGGTTCCAGTAGGTTGCTACCGTCCTCAGAGACACCGCCATTTCTTCCGCAGCCTTTTTCTGAGTTAGTCCTTGCGCCTTGTATTCCAGAACCTTCAAACGCGTTTCATGCTGCTTTCCAGCTTTCTTGATTCCAAGGCATTCGATGGTTGAGCCAGGGAAGTAATGGTTTTTGAGGTATTCCGCTGCCGCCATGTCGGGAACGACAAACACGAGAGGGTGATCGGTATCAGTGTTGCGAATGGATGTTCGGCTAAGAAACTGGTAGCACCGTTCAAAATACATTGCCTGCCGCTTCTTCTCCATCACCGTTTCAAAATCCCAACCGATACGTTCGCAATAGTCTGCCCATCGCTTACGGTCTTTATCGCCCAGATTTGCACATCCGAGGAACACGGCACAATGAATGCTCTGATAGCTGTTTATCCCGTAGCTGGACATTGAAACGTCAACACCACCCATGCGATCACCAAGTTCAGTGAGTCCAATGGTCTTAAAATCGCAGATAGCTTTGTCGTTGTTGGTTGCAAAGATAAAATCCTTTCCGACGATTTGGCGTATTTCCCTCAAGTGGTTGTTAAAGATATTAGCGAGTTCTGACTGCCCCGCTCTTTTGATATCTTCTGAGAGGACAGCAACGATTTTGATAGGCACGTTTTTATGTTTGCGTCTCTCGGGATCAGGCTGAAGGTGTTCACCCGCTTCCTGAACCGCCATCTGAGCGACGTTCTCTGCCATCCAGACAAACCCACTGCGATTCACGCCAGCGCCGAGCACAGTGAAGCTCTTCGCCCATGTTGCGGCCTTCAGTATCGGATTATAGGTGTAGGCAAAGAAGCTGTATGACGAATCACATTCGGTGTGCATCACACCACAACCGTCGAGCGCCACGTAAAGAACCTTCTTCAAGTTATCACTGTTAGCGTGCTTCTCGTGGTAATACTTGTACAGATTGTCGTAGTGCTCTTCGCGCAGGTACAGAAGCCCGTTTCGTTCTTCCAGCCATTCCAGGAATGGGAAGTTTTCTGCCGTCCTGTCAGCATGACGGATCGTTGCTTCTGCTCCAAACCAGCCATCAGGGATCTCGTCAATCACCACATTGTGTTCTGCCAGTAGAGAACGCATCTCAAGATTGAACGTAGCGAGGTGGCAGTAGTTGGTGAAACATTCATGGGTTGTTATCACAACATTTATCTGGAAGCTATCAGCCAAAGTACTTTTCAGGTTGAGAGTCGCCCCTTCAACGAAAATGTGATGGTTTGAGATTCTAAAATGATTCAGATCTTGCTTGAACTGATCGGCTAAAGCGTGGGTTGGTACTACGATTAAGAACTTTTCTGGGACAGCTTCGTTCTTGAAGCTCAGGATGTACTCTTTCAGACGGTGGCTTTTTCCTGAGCCGCAAATCGCATTAACGAAGTTTACTACTGGTTTCTTTTCGGTCATTCGGTTCCTCTCGGTTTAGGACTGCTGTTATTAATTCACTCACCAGCGCAGCGGCTGACTTGTCTTCACGGTTGGCACGTTCAACAAGCGCCTTGTGGGTTTCATCGGTGAATCGGATGTTCATTCGGTTGTTCCTCGTTACGTAAACTCTCTTGAAGCTGCTCAATGCGGTAGCTGATCAAGGCCACCCTGAACATCTTGCGTCGTTCGTCGGAGAGATTTTTGTTGTGGGAGTATTGCTGGCAAATCTTGGGAAGGAGCTTTCCGCTACGCAGAGCTTCGAGCACATCAGTTTTCGTTTGGTACATGTACCTCCTTATTATAACGATTGTTAACTACCTACTATTTATTGTACATCAAATCGGTTGCAAAGTCAACTATTTTATGATCATTTTCAACACGTTAATAAAACAAGCACGATTTGAGATTGCATTTAACATAAATAAATGTTAGTTTTGCCAACCTTTATTTGAACGCTTCTTTTTAAAAAAACAAGCAAATAAAAAATGAACGTTAACAACTCAACTATGAGGATTTATTGACTACAAAACATACAGGAGGATTAATATGACAGATAACCAGGGACTTTCCCCAACCGAAGTTGAAGCACTCTTCACAGAGACATTTACCACCCACTCCAGCACTACCCCAACGCAAGTAACGAACACCATCGAACAGATGTTTGATAGTCTCGTGCCGTATTTCACCGAAGTAACGCATCCACAGAAACGCAGCAGACACCCCAAGGTGCTGACTTTCACCACCGATCATAAACAGATGTGGGCATACCTCAGAAGCCAACAGAGCGAGATAGCCGGATGTGTGATGTTCGACCTAAGTTGTGCGGCCCGTGACCTCGGTATGACGCAAAAACGAGTGATTACCGTCATTGGCGATCTGGAAAATGCGGGCTGGATAATCTGTCGGGACATTGGCAACCCCGGCACTGGAACCTATCAGATCACCATCCAGGACATTGAAACCATCGTTTCATTATGTAGCTCCATTACTTACGCCCAGCCGACTACCCTAACGATGGATGCGTTAAGAGGCGCTCGCCTGCTCCATTAAGTCGCTAACGCGGCGGCAGCTCCGATAATGTTAGCAATGAGATTTCCGGCTTATTATGCAAGTAAGCCGATCTTATGGCTATGCCATTTGCACAAGTAACCTGATACAGAGGGTGCAGAAAAGTCTAAAGTCTCTTTAGAGTTATTTGCATCTTCGGTAAAAGTGAAGGCTTACAATGGAACACTATCGGTGTGGAGTGGTTGCATAAACTCATTTTTTTAAGCGTATCTTGCACAGTTAACGCATGGGCGAGTTGTACGAGCACATAAAATGGAATCAATAACTGTTTATTATTTAAACAGTAGTTAGCGGTTTTGTTGGTTTTAATGTTCATTATGTGAGCAATGCGAGCATAGCAGATTACTTTTACAGGAGAATCACTCCTTAAAATCGCTTCTGGTGCAAAGGTTGCTCTCCTGTAATTGATATCTTTCATGCTCCGCATTACATGCTACTCATGCAGCATACTTTTCATGGTCGCAGTGCTCACCATGAAACAACTCTCCATAGAGCCGGAAAAGTTGACTAAATTACAAGCGATAATCAACTAATAAATGATGATTATTAATAGGTTTAATCTATGCTAATTCTACTCATATTAACCAGTCTATAACACTCTTACAGCGCTTTAACCTAGTGATGAAAATCCCTCCACCCCTTATTCTATAAGGGTTTCAGCACAATCGAAGAAAAAAACATGATTCTTTTGCTAAGCAACTCCACCTAACTTGGAAATTTAAACAAACCTATATTTTAAGCCCCCTTCACTCTGAATCTACAGTATCAAACGTCTTCGCATACGGGCATTTTCCTTTGGTAACGTAGGTGAACAGATAGATGCTGTTTTCGTAGGTGCAAAGCGTCTTACCATTCTCGGTCGTATCCTGCTGGGGATCGGTCATTGTGATCTGTCCTGCTGCTGCCATCTGTGAAACCAGTAACCCAAATATCACTATCAGTGCTCTTCTCACTGCATTTCTCCTGTGCATGCTCTTTCGTCTATCAAGACTCATCCATAGCGAAGAACTGTGCAAGACATTATAGTTTCAACATTGATCAATTTTATCGATCGATAAATGATAAACCGATCGTTTTTATCAATTGATGGTTTTATACTGATTCCCGATGAATGTCTAACACCAATCGAAAAAAGGAACGCTATGAAGGGGATAACTCTTGCTGCACTCTTACTGCTGCCTCTGTCAACTTATGCAAGCTCCTATCAATGTGAAGCTCTTCAGCAAGGGCAACTGGGTAGCAATGGGAAGACAGTCACAGCACAATCCAGCATTGAAATTGATGGTTCTCAGATGCACTTCAGTTTAAATAACGCAAGCTGGGATCTCTCGTACATCGGGGAGAAGCAAATTGCCAAGCTCTATAGCACCGACAACGGCAGTGTCGCCGTGTCTTTCATTGACGGCAACCCGCTCATTTTTGTTCTGCATCTGGTTAATGATGACGGTAGAAAAGGCACTTACAACCTCAGCGAATGCTCTGAGCTATAAGGGGCGGTAATGAAAAAACTATTCGCAGCCGCCATATTTTTGTCAGTGATACCGAACGCTTATGCATTGAGTCATGGAGATACCGCCACCCTAAAAGAAGGAACATTTAACTGTAAGAAGCTGACCGACTTTTACGAGATGATCAGTTACATCCAGGACAAAGACCAACAGGGTATGATGGGCCTCATCACTTCCGGTAAATGCCGTCTCCTAAAAGAATCGATGACAGTTGAGATTCAGAACGTAGACGATAAGGGGTTTGTTTTCTTCATTACCCCAGGTGGTCATGGTGGATGGTCAGCCACACAGTTCTTCAAAGAATAATCATCTCATGCAACGACTGGCGTGTGTGATCACGCCATTTTCATCTTCGCTCGTCAAAACGAATTCAACTCCTCGTTTCAAGTCTCAAAACCATCTCCTTATAAGACCACACCAACACAACAACAGAATGCGGCTTCATCTTGTCTCAAAAGATTGATTCCAATTTTTAAGACTGCTATTGTTTTAATACTACCTTTTAAGACTAAGAGAACGACATGACCACAGTGATCGGATATGTACGAGTGTCCACCAGCGAGCAAACCGTTGAAAACCAGAAACAACAAATCAATGATGCTGGGTACTGTGTTACTCGTTGGTTCAGTGATGAAGCTGTGAGCGGAGCAGTTAAAGCCGCAGAACGTCCAGGATTCGGTGAGCTACTCGATTACGTTCGTGAAGGTGACACGCTGATCGTGATTGCTATAGACCGCCTTGGTCGTAACACGATTGATGTACTGTCCATAGTTGAAATGTTGCAGATGAAGGGCGTGAAAGTTGTCAGCTTGCGAGAGGGATTCGACCTGTCAACGCCAGTTGGTAAAGCGATGCTAACTATGATGGCAGGACTTGCCAGCCTGGAGAAAGACCTGATAGCAGAGCGTAGAACAGCAGGTATCAAACGTGCTCAATCGGAAGGCAAGCATTGCGGCAGACCTAACAAGGCAACCACAGAACAGGTGGATGAATTATTAGCGCAAGGATTGTCACCAGCAGCAGTGCAGGATCAGTTAGGTATTAGCAAAGCTTCCTTTTACCGACTAAAAACACCCTGATATTTGAGACTCTTGCCAGTGCGGAATAGGGGACACCAAAAATCCGGGCTTAACACCGCCTCCATCCGCGCCACTGAGTGCTGGTCGCTACCTGATCATATCCGGTAAAATTGAGGGTACATAAAGCTGAGTGACAGGCAGCTATGAGCGAAGAACAGACATTCCATAACTTAATCAACCAACCTGACGAGTATTCCATTCGTCACGGGTGATTTCCCAGAGTTCGGAATCCAGTAGACCACTGGCATACTCTTTCTTTTCAGTCCTTATGAGCCGCATACCACTGCTGTCTGAAATACGTTTTGAACGACTATTAAGAGGCGCTTTAGGTGCTCGCAACACCGTACTTCTCGTCTGCGCTCCGAGACTTCGTTATCAGTTTACCATCAGGGCGTCGACAAACGAAAAATCGTCTGGTTAGGCGTCATGGAATATTGCTCGGCAGATCCCCGCTTTACGCTCAAGAGGCTTGCGGAGCTGGCTTCTGCCGATTCATAATAGGAATGTTATGGTAAAACAGATTTGTGTGCTGTATTTTTTCGATGGTTGTACCTCTTGAACAAAGTACAAGGAAATGACTATGCATATTCAGCATGAGGTTTTTATTGATGCAATACACACGAAAAAGAAACTGAGAATCCGATTCTACTCCGAGGAAGATGACCGTTATATCGAACGAGTATGTGCTCCAATGGATTATGCTGTTGGGAAACGAATACATGATGGGATCCCTCGCTACTGGGTTTGGGATTTTGATAGTGACAAAGCCAGGCACACTCTGCCATTGAGAGCCGAACGTATCGAATGGATGAACGATGTTGGGGAAGTTTTTGACCCTGCTTCTTTTGTTTCCTGGCGTCCAAACTGGGTAATTGCCAGAAACTGGGGCCAGTACAGTTAAAAGCTTCAGATGAAAATAGAGCCACGTTCTGGCGGGTTTTTTAACCCCACAGTGAAATGCTATGTTCAATTCAATCCCTTAGATCATCGTTACGAATGATATCGATATCTCCTGAAATTGGGGGGGATTACTAGGTGGCTAAGGTAACTTGTTAATGGAGTAGGAATGGCAAACTATGTATCAGGGAATATCATTTCTCAATCGTATGTTCATGTTAATCCTGAGTGGTTAAAAAAAGCGACCCCTCAAGATAAGAAACTAAGAATCAATGAGATTGAGAAGCAAATAACTGCCTTTGCGAAGAGCCGAATACCTTTTTTTATTGGAAGTGAGGTAGAGATAACAGTTGAGTTCTCTGAAGGCTCAATCATCGCGAAAATCACCGCTTACGGTAAAATCATCCCACTACTGGGGGGGCTAGTTATCGGATACCCACACTTTAGTGAGGGTGTTAGAACCATGGTGAAAGATGCACATGATCTAGGTTCGTATATTAACTCCGAGCTGTTATTTCAAACAGGCGCAAAACATAAATCTGAGCGCAAGTCAGTTGAGGCTCGCTTAGGAGTTTTTGGTATTATTGATCGCGTTAACGCGCAGATTAATGATCTAAGCTTGATCTCTCTGAGAAAGAATAATTCGCCATCAATCACATATAAAAAATTGTTACAGTTGCATGGGGATATCCTCTCATCCCTTGATAAGATTTCTGAAAATGCCCTAGATGACTCAGATGAAAAATTAGCCAAGGATATGTGGATTGAAGGCGTATCCGGTATATCTGTGGGACGATCGCATTTCAAATTTAATCTTACAGGTGATGATGATGTGTACAAAATGTTGGTTGCCGAAAAGCAGAGCATTCTTGATGACCTGAAAAAAAGGCAATAGTGCCTAATGCCTCCGTGGTGAGTAAATAAAAATCACGGGGAGCCGAGCTAGCTTCGTCTTGACCTGCTCCCCATAGACATAAAACCGACTGCTTTATCGATTTCTTTTAATGCACTGGTAACCTTTAATCATCCTGTCAGAGTTGCCGTTATGGGCTGGGTTGTAGCAGTGACCCGGCTCAGAAGTGTTTGTTCTCATAGGTTTCTTTCACTCCGGTGAGTTTCTCCGCACAGGCCCGTAGGATGGTAAGGGCGTGCCGGATTAGCTGCTCACTGCGTTCCGGTTCAAACCAATTACCATTGAATTTTCCGCCGTGAAAGAAATTGTTTCTTACTCAACAGACCAGCAGTAAAATCAGTTCAGCCCGGTGCCGGAAACTCGGTAGTTTTTCTAACCACATGCTCCCCTTTTCATCGTAAATCTGTTTTTTAGGGGGATGCTCTTCAAAGTAATGAATCGCTTCGTTAAGTTTAGGGGTAGACGGGTTTTCGATAACGTCACGCTCCTGAACGGAATATCCATTCCAGTCAGCTTTTAAATAGCCTCCATTGATTAAAATCCCACATGCCTTGAAGCAATATTCATATCGTGAAAACTCGATAAAAAACTCACAGGCCAGTTATTGTAACATCAAAAACTCCCATACCCTGTAGGAAGTTAACTTAACTTAAAACAACTATGTTAATCACCGCTGCTAAACATTATAGAACTTATCATGTAACTTTTAGGAATGGTAATTTACAAGCCCAAAGCGTGGAGCAATGAGGATTGTTCAGCTCCTATATAGCTTGTTGAAAGGTCTGCTCCTAGCACAAAAAGGTCCTTCTGTTCGGTTCGTTCCAGTACTTGGACGACACGCGAGAATCGTAACTTTTTGCTGGAGTTTATCAAGTAGCTTTGGGCAGTATGAAAATCAGTTATAGCTGGTCACCTCACTTCAAATGGGATACACGATGGGATACATTGTGGGCTACAACCCGCATTCCACCGCTTCCGGTGCCTAATGAAATGGGATACAAAGCTGGCTTATCGGTCAGCTTTGTGCTTAAAAACAACTCTCTGAACAGAGTTCACAAATTTGTGAGATTCAATCGTAAATAGTCAAAAACTACTGCTCAATGCGATGCGATAGCATATAATCTTTAATTAGGAATTCATCATATTTAGCGGGTAATAGAGCAACTTCCCCCCATCCAAGCTGAGGAGTCATATATCCCATCCCAACCTCATCAACCTGGCTGTAAAAAAGGACTATCCGACCAAGGTTTTTTTCATTGAAAAATCCTCTTCCATCAGCAGTATCGTTAGTTATTCTTATTCTGAAATCTTTAAATGATGCTCCTTGTTTGATCTTCAGCCAGACATTACTGTGACCTGAAAACCTTTGAATCTTCCAAAACTCACCAAAGTAGAATGATGACTCTGTGCAACCCTCTTCTATATCGTTGATTTCTTTTAACGAGTCACACAACCTATAACGCTTAGCTCTACTGTCCTCACCAACAAGGTAGATCTCTCGATAATAATTGTGATCAAAATTAACGCACAGGGACTGCACACTTGTTACCTGACTGGGAACCTTGAAAGATTCGCCATTATGGCGTGAAATGGGCAATGAAACCTCTTTCCCATTTTTTCTCTCGAAATGCGAATCAATAGGTATTTCGTCATTTTCAGAATCTATTCTGGGGTTATTGTCTGGACGGGATTCAAGAAAACCGCTTATGACGATAAGCTCCTCGTCTTCAACTGCTTTTTTTGCATCTTCCTGAGATGAATATTGTTTGTACTGAATGGGCCCACATCTTAAGCTACAGAAAGGCGCATTATCATCTTTAAGATGTTTATAATAAGCAGGAACTTCGTTCGTAGTCATCCCCTTATCGGGATCAGCAGGTACTCGGGTTATATGTTCATAGCAAGATGGGCAGAAAAGATATCCTTTCATATATAGCGAGTAAGCCAAAGGCTCAACGGTATTTCTTTTGAGAGCAAGGAGCGTATGCTCACCTTTAATCCAATCGGAATCATAATATGCGTAAGCGATTCTTCGAATTGCCATCCCATCTCCTTGATAAATATCACATTAATAGTTACTTATTCCAATATGACGATGAGATACCGTCAAGATAGCCTTGGGCATAGGCAGCATGGGGACTCTTGTGCCGAACATTCCCTGCTTGGCTTTCTGGAAGGGAATCTAAATCAATATGAAGGGTTTCATCTCTTCTTGTTCCCGCTTGGTATCCTCTTTCATAAGCACAACCACAGCACTTATGTCTTCCAATTCCCCCTTGATCATCAGGCAGTTGTTCAAAGAAATCCCAGTAACGATGTTCATCTTCACACTTAGCCATAACCCCTCTTTCCTTCAGCAAAGTAAGTATTAAAACTATATGAATACCATCACTACACTTTTCAAGACAAATCCTAAAGACTTTTTGATCGCCATCACAAATAGATGAAAATTAATCCGTATTACGTCCAACACAGTCCGTCAATAACGTAACAAACTGAATTTAGTGGGAATGTGTGCAGATAGCGCTGTGTGATCCCTGCTCCGCTTTTCTCGTGACCGACCACTTGTTGCAAGTGCGCTAAGTTATCAACCCAGCCAGATAAACAGGTTGAAATCATGGTATGCCGGAAACTATGCACCAAACGGCGCTGCCCGTAGTCATCCTGATACGGAATTCCAAGCTGATCACGAACATCAGCTAAAACTTTGCCGATCTTCGTCATGTTCGTACCTGCCACTTCTGAAAAAATCCGCTCTTTCCACTGGCGATCAACGTAATCCATGAAACCCCATTCGATTAACTTAGGATGGATGACTACCTGTCTCGTAGCGTTCTCAGTTTTCCCCTGCCCTCCTTCAGCAATCAGAAAATAGTAACGCTGGCTATCTTCGTCAAATTTAATCTGTGACTTCTCCAGCTTTCCTATCTCGCCTCTTCTCGCTCCCGTGTATGCCAATAACAACGTGATCCATTTTTGCCAGTTATCGGGCTGCTTAAGCGCCCACCCTACAAACTTTTTCATCTCAGCTGTACTGTATGCGCCAAATCTTGCTTTCGATGGTGCAGCCACTACACCATCAGTTGGCGACTTCAGCAAAACGTCTTTACTTTCAGTAAGAAAAGTTTTGAACAGTGATTTGTAGAGCTTTAGATGTTTATGGATGGCTTCAACCCCGACCAGTTCATCAGCCGGGACATCGTCACATTCGATCAATTGCTGAATGGTCATTGAGCGATAAGGCTGTACAACTCGCTTAGGGAGGTTCTCAACAACTTCCATCACCTGTTTAATGTCTTGCTTGGTGATAGCCGCGACATTAGTTTCTCCGCCCAAGACAGTTAGCAACACTTCCATGTAGCGCTTATTTGCCATTGAGATCGATTTCGTCCAGTTTCGCCCCTTTTCGTCTTTGTACATCGCCCACGCATCCGAGAGGGTTAGCACTTTTTCCGGTTCGGCTGGCGGTTGAGATTCCACGATTTCAACAGGAGGAGCTATCTGCTGGTGGGGCAAAAGTGGATTTCTCACAGCCTTGCGTTCTGACGCAATCAGATTAGACAAAAATGATTCGAACACGAGGAGCGGCGTAGAAAATGATTTAACAAAAGGAATGTGTGGCGTAACGCCAATCATCAAAGCAGATGCTTCACGATAGCTGTCAGTGAGGAGGGATTTCTTATACATCCTGCCATTTGAAAGCCGGATTTGAAGGTAGTAGTTGCCGTTTCGCTGAAACGTGTATGGAAGAGTTTTGTACCCCATGAATACACCCTTTTTGTACCTCAAGTACATTACGCACCGACAAAAAGAGAGTCAATCTCATGATAAGTAGGCCGAATTTCGGCCCCCTACGCTGGCATTATCCAGATCAGGTGGTACGGGTATTTCTCAGCCTTCACAAGGAAGGGCACCCCGAGTCGTTGTCACATGAAATTTTGTAACACTGGCAGCGTAGAGGAAGTCGTTTGCTGATGCAAGTCCTTGCCAGATATCCCATCTTTATATCTGATACAAGCCAACAGCAGAAACATCAACACCTAATAATCACTTATTGTTAGCATTCCTGTTTCTGTGAAAATCGAGACGCGCCAGAAAAATTTCTTTTTGTTCATCGGTCATATTCCCGGCGACTTCCTCGGGACTCAATTGAGTCCCGTTTGATTCCATCATAACCAGGCTACGCGCGATGAAATCCAGCCCGGTAAAAGTTTTGGCACTGTCGAATTTTTCAGCGGTGAGCGTTTTTGACATTTTGGCAGTTTCCTTACATTTTATGATGCGTCTTAGTCTGATAGTACATCGTCAGGCTTAGAAAAATGCTCAGTGGCTCTCAGTTCTGTTCTACCGAACTCACTTTGATACTTAGTAAAGAAGCGAAATACCTAAATTTATCGCCCTGAACGTCAAAAATAACATTCGCAACGTCTCACATCTCCATTCATTCATTTGAGATTAAAAACAACTCGCTTTTAAGTTTCCCACTGGTTCTGTCGTTTTACTTCCAGAGATAAATTGGAAATTTAAATCATGATGACACCACTTCGTCCAGCCAGGGCCATTGCTCAGCGTTTATTTGTTGGCTCACTGCGCTCGGCCTTTTCATCAGAAAATGCAAATGGCAATAAAACCGTACAAACTGACAGTGCCATCGTCACATCAGTTGTTGAGATAGCGGAATCTTCGCTACAACCGCCTCAACCGGAAACGATAAAAAGAGAGGTATTGCTGGCAGCGACAAAATATCTTCTGGATGAGGATATTCAGCCTGAACCTGAACCTGAACCTGAACAGCATTATTCAGCATCTCCATCGCTGATAAAATCCACTCGTTTGCAATTAGCACCGCCGCCAACAGCTCCAACATTACCAAACCGGTCCCCTGCTCCTTCAGATAAAATATCGCCACAACCCGCAACGCCAGACCGCAGCCAACCCGCTGGCACTGAAAAACCTGGCATAGAGGGGGGCAAGCGGGAACAAACTGCGGCCCCCATTGTGTTAACGGGTAAAATCAGTACGTTGAGGTTACCAGATGAAACTCTTGCCGCTTCTCGCCGCTCGCCCGAACTCGTCACCACACAAGCACCGATGACTCGTATAGCCACTGACAGTTTGTCGGTGACAACAGAAAGTACTCAGAAGCTCCCCCCGAATGAGGAAAACCAGCAACCCATTCAATTTCCGGCACTATTTTCCAGAATAAAGGTTCACTCCACTCAGGAGGCATCCCCTTCAGCCAATCCTGAAAAAGCAGGAACGGCGGAATTTCCAGAGATAAAAGAACAAACGGTGCTGGTCAAAGAACGACGCGAAAGTACGCCATCTCAGCGCCCTAAAGAGTGGCTCGATATATTGGATAAGATGCAACAGGAAGAGACAAAAATGTACGAATCTCGCAATAGTGCCAAAAAAACGCGCAAAGAAGAGAACGCTCATAACGGTGAAATGCCCAAAGGCGAGTATTACCCTTATCCACCAGCAACGCAGCAGGAAAACACACTATCCCCTTCCAGTATGTTGCATCTTCCCATTATAGCCGGGTTCACTTTTTTAGTCGTGACGGTACTGTTTCTTATTCTGAATTAACATAAACCCCTGGTTATGCTTTCTCTGAGAATAAAATCGGCGTTACTTTCACTGAGAAATGAGGCCACAATTGTAGCCTCTTAAGTATATTAGTGGGTTGCCGGGATCTTCACAAACCAGCAAGCATGGCAAACAGTGTGGCACCAGTAAGAATGCAATTCTCATTAACAATAAAGGGATTAGAATGCAGCGGGTTGCTAATTCCTTTGCTGTGATCGCCACTGCCAAGAAAGAAAAAGGCACCTGGCTTTTCTTCCAGGAAAAACGAGAAATCCTCAGATCCCACCATTGGCGGATGCCCGGTCAGGACATTTTCACTCCCAAGGAACTGACGGGCAATATCTATCAATTTCTGGGCCTCTGCTGGATGATTACTGATAGCCGGGTAACCCTTCATTTCAAGTTCTGCTGTATACCCTCTCCGACGAGTCTCCTGAATTTCTTCCATAAAATGCCGAATCATTGTTTTTTGGACATCTTTATCAAATGAACGAATAGAACCCTGCAACTCTGCCGTTCGGGCTAAAATATTGGGCGCTTCACCAGCTTTAAGCATACATGTGGAAATCAGTGCGGCTTTGTTGGGATCAACGTGATCAGTAATAATTGCTCTGAACTCATTCAGCAGACGGACGGCTTCCGACAACGCATCCAATCCCAGATGCGGGGCAGAAGCATGAGCACTCTTGCCTTCAATCATCAACCTGAACTGATCGCCGTTAGAGGACATGATGCCCGGACTAATGGCTATCTGACCGCAATCTATCTGCGGGTCATTATGCAAACCGTAAACCTGATCAACTCCGTCCAGGCAACCTTTCTCGATCATTCCTTTTGCCCCTCCACGGAACATTTCTTCCGAAGGTTGGAACAAAAAGCGTATGTTAGCCTTAAGGTTCATCCGCTGATCGCTCATGATCTTCGCGGCAGTCAGTGCGATAGCCATATGCAGATCATGTCCGCACAGATGCGCAGCCCCAGGATACTGAGAGATAACCACCTCACCGGGTTTTTCTGTTGCCGGTAAAGCATCCATATCAGCGCGGAATGCAATCACTGGAAAAGCCGTATCGACATATAGGTCGGCATAAAAACCCGTATGAAAACAATCAGTAACTGTATACCCCATATCTTTGAGCTGATGAATACAAAAACTCCGGGTTTCACATTCCTCTCGGCCCAGTTCCGGGTACTGGTGAAAATGTCGACGCATGCTGATGCCGTAATCAAGGTAGGTTTGATATTCCATAATTTACTCGCTTGTTAATCAGATAATGCCCTGGATGTTCAGGATGAACTGGGCCACAAAAGCAGCACCGAAGAAGGCGGTGGTAAAGACCAGTAATGAAATGATGACAATGCGCCAGCTGAGAGATTTCAGTTTGTCGAGACTGTTTCCAACAGACAGTCCTGCGAACGCCAACAAGGGTGTAGTCGTGGCCAGAAAATCAATCCTGTTGGTGTAACGCATGAATATTTCACTCACCGGTGAGTATGGAATGCTGAGTAAGAGTGCAATCAGTGTGGCCCATGCAAATGCAGGAAGCGGCAGTCTCGGCAGCCAGGCTTTGATTTGCAGTGATACCAGAATAATGGCCAACATCATCAACGCACCGGGGATTGCAGCCAGTGGGGACATCCCTTTTCCAACCCACTGAGCGACCAGAACCAGGGCAATGCACGGAATAATGATGCGGGTACTCGCAAGGTGTTCTTTAAGTGTCATGGTTATTTCTCCGCTGGGATCTGGGTATTTTTATGAGGTAACACGCGATACATCAGGTTACTCAGGGGAAGAGCTAGAAAGATCAGTGCATACATACCCGTGAATGCGGCCAGCATGTTACTTGTTGCAGCGAATGCCAGAATTTGCGAGGACATTGCAGGTACGGCGGCGGCAAGTGAGGCGGAAGCTGCGGCCATCATACTTCCGGAGCCCAGTCCACAAGCGACAGCCAGAGATAAGGGGTTCAGTCCAATTTGCAGCCCTAATGGACTAATGATCCCGAAATAGACTGTTCCGATAACCGAGCCGACGAGGTAAGTACCAAGAACACCAGTGCCTTCCGGACTCTCGATACCATATTTTTCGCCAATAACGCCCAGTGAAGGTTCACGAGAAATACTTGAGCAAGCACCAATAGATTCCCGGCGCATCCCTAGCATCAGGGCAACTGGCATGGCGATTAACACTGAACCAAGGTTGCCAATTTCCTGGAGGATAAGAGCAGGCCCGCATTAATCACCGCCCTAATGTTTGGTCCCACCAGAGTGCCATATTTAACGCCCAGGGGAAGCAATGCCAGCATCACCACATTGCCGGTGATGCTTATTTCTTTACGAGAAATAAATCTCCCGAGTGGTTTTATATAGTTGCCCAACAAATCAGGGGTTATTATAACGCCAAGGATAACGGCGTAGAGCATCGGTAAAAAATTAATAGTTGTTTTACCGATGTGTATTGAAGTCACTCCAATCCATTCAGATACAACCACGATAATTAACACTGCCATTATTATTTTAACCAATGAACGTTCATTTTCACTTTTATCGTATGAACTCATGATCAGACTCCATGATAGAGAACTAAGGGGTACGGGTTTATCATGAAGTCAAATAATCCAGAGCATAAGACTGTGAAAAACTATAGTGATAAAAAAAAGTTATCACTGTTTCCGTTATTTTGATTTAAGTCAAAAATGAAGAAAAAATAGATATTATTTTACGAGTAAAATCAATACTATAAAGCAAATCGTTATCTGTATCACAAAATAAAAAAAGCCATTTTTGCTTAGTCTGCGCATTTGTTTTATGGGAATATAAGTATAATTACTTTGTATGAGATCTTATTTATGCATGCCCTGCCAAAGACACAATATTTTATCGTGTTTCAGGAAGTCGTTCGCTGTGGGAGTATCCGGGCTGCAGCAAGATCGCTGGGACTCACACAGCCCTCGGTCACTAAAACCATTCATGATATTGAAGACTATTTTGGTACAGAGCTAATAATCCGAAATAACACCGGCATTGAATTAAGTGATGCTGGCAAAATATTACTTCCGCATGCCAGAACGGTTCTTAAAGATTTATCGCTGGCCGTCAATGATATGCGCAGGATCCTCGATGAACCGGTTATGGAACTCGCTTTTGGATTTTCATCTCTGATCGGTTTTACCGCAATGCCGGATATTATTACGCAGTTTACCCGGCGCTATCCGATTGCTCAGATATCAATGAAGGAAGCCCAACTCTCATCCCTGCTACCGGATTTGCGGGAAGGCAGACTTGATTTCGCTATTGGAACAGTGACACCAGATATGCCAGTTCAGAATTTGTATGTCTGGCCACTCTTTAGTGCAGAGTTTGCATTCATTTCCCGGCAAGATCACCCTCTTGCAGCATGTGAAACATTGAACGCTCTGCGACAAGCTCGCTGGGTATTGCCCCAGACAGATATGGGATACTACCAGGCGTTGTCCGAGTTGTTAGAGCATAACGTCGTCAACACTGACCGGGTAATACATACTGACTCAGTGATCACTATTTTTAATCTGGTGATGCATGCTGGGTATATCACGGTACTGGCGCGAGCAATGTCATCCCCTTTCGAAGGATTTCAGTTGCGGGAGCTACCTGTCAGGGAAATTCTTCCTCAGGCCCGTTACGCCCTGGTTTGTCCCCGGAATAAAAGAATGAGTCCAGGTGTTGAGGCACTGGTTTCCGTTATCCGAAATTATGACTGGTCGCGGTTTGCTGGACTCAATGTTACGGAGAATTCTCCCTCATCCTGATTAGCCCGATTCAACGCCTTGCCGACCTACATCATGAGTGGCGTATCTCTACGTTTTTATTTACACTTTTTACGAAATTCTGGGAGTCATAACAAAATAGTGCTTGTCAGAAGCCCTGTACGATGAGAATGATACACGACTGATTTTGACGACCCGAATAAGTAGAGAGGATGGGTATGAAGAACAAAACGTTGTTGGGTGCATTATTACTCACGACCAGCGTTGTTTGGGCCGCGCCAGCCGCAACAGCTGCCCCCAAGGGGATTGATAAGTATGAGCTAAGTGGTTTTATTGCCGACTTTACCCATTTCAAGCCAGGAGACACAGTCCCTCAGCTGTACCGTACTGATGAGTACGCCATTAAGCAGTGGAATCAGCGCAACCTGCCAGCACCAGCCGCAGGCACACACTGGACCTATATGGGTGGCGCATATGTACTGATTAATGATGCCGACGGGAAGATCATTAAAGCCTATGACGGCGAGATTTTTTATCACCGGTGATAAAATACATACACGTACTTTCGGAATGAAAGTACGTGAGTTCACCAGACTGTCATAATAATATTAATTAATCATAGGATACAGCAAATATCACTTTGCTCTGCATTTCACCTGGTTGCAATGGTTCCTCTGCGACTCGCACGTACTTTGCGATAATCGGAAACGTGTACTGATTACTGACTGCTGCCATTTTAACAATCCTGTTCATTAATATATCTCCGCGTCTTAATGGCGTAGTCGCAGTGCCATTATATATCTGGAAGCCAACGCCTTTTGCACCATTAATGAAGGTATTTTTCAATATTGTACCACTCTCGTTCCAGTCACCACGTGAAACGATAAAACTTACCGGATTAGTAGTAACGTTGTACACACTATCGCAGTTCAATACCAGATTTGCAGTACCTGATTTGGTATTAGTCGTGCCTACTATGTCATTTAATGTGGTCTCTGGCATTTGGATTTTGTATGTAGATTCTGAAAACCGGCAGGTTGTAGGTTTGTGTGTCACAGTAAAATTAATATTCTGAGTAAAGGCTGAAGAGTTTGACAATCGTCCTGTAATCCAACAATAGAGATAACTTAACCAGTTGGATGTACAGGTGTTTTCTGAGGTAATGCTCACAGCGGGATCGCTCAGATTAAATGCATTGCCAGATACCGTCTGCTTTGCAGTTCCTGAATTTACATAAGATGCCGTCACTGTAAAAACTTTATCATTCAGTATTTCTCCGGCACTAACCGTTCTATTTCCTATGCTTACAGGAAAACCATCTCCGGTTAAGTTAATCTTAATTAAAACTCTATTACCACTACTACCCTGAAAAGCAACAATATAGTCCTGCAATGGCGTGGCGTAATATAAATTATCACTATTGGCATTGCATTTTATATTACCAGTAGCGTTGATATTTAGTTTCACTACCGCAACTCCTGTGGTCATATCCAGATTAACTACTGGCGTTGCCGAGTTTGAATTATCAAAAGTACACTTCGCCTGTAACCCAAAGGATGACAACAGCAAAAATATTAGACATATATACTCTTTCATATTTATCATCCTTACTGGCAAATATAGACTTTGCTCTCATCAATCATCTTCTCAAAGATAATTGTGCAGAATTGTCCCTGTTGTTTATTAACCGCAACACGTACAGAAGCAGGAATGTCGTCGGTGCGAATAAATAACCGACTGCCCTGGCCGACCAAACCAACGTTATTGCCGGTATTATCCTCCACTTCATAGCCAAACGATAATGGAGAACCGTCCGTCCGTTGAGCACGGAAGTTCCAGGATTTACGCCGGTCAGTTTCAAACTCCGCCATCACAACCGCGCCACGATAAGGCACTGTGCCTTTGTGATTTCCCAGTAATGTCACATCGCTGTTGCTGTCGGAAAGATCCAGCATCAGCATATTTTCGCGGTATGGAGTCAGACTGTCATAAACAGCATAGCCTTTGCTGTCCGTCGTTAAATAACGCTGTCCCTGCACCGCCGCACCCTGCAGGCCAGGGGCTTTTATAATGGCGAAAGTATCTGAAAGTCGGGGAGTTAGGGCGACACCATCAGACCACGCCACAATCCCTCCCTGAATATTGCCGCTGACCTGTTGATATTGATTCGATTGACTGTAACTGCCGCCGAGCGTCGCCACTGGCATGCGCCATACTAAACTGCCGCTCGCCGCGGTCTCACTTCCCTGCTGCTGATGACTGAAATTAGCACCGTAGCTGAATTGATCACGGTTACCCGCCACCCCACTTAAACTGGTGTTATTCGACTGATAGCCGTCATCATCGAACGTCGTTGAATTGGAAACAAACAGATCGCGCCGCCGAGTGGCAATCCCATCGCCCCAGGAGAATGGAATAGAGATATACAGGTTAAAACGTTTATCCTGACGGTTTTCTTCATCATACGTCTGGCTGGCAGATAAGGTATAACTGATACGTTGCCAAGTGTTCGAGTAGCTCAACTGATAATCTTTACCGGTTCCGCTACGGCCCCAGTAATCGCGCCACAGGCCGCTAACGGCCAGAAATCCCCAGCTATCAGGTAATGCCTGGTTGATGTTGAGGGAAAAGCTATTCTTACGACCAAAGTCATATTGGTAGTAGTCTGCAATGTCATACGCATCATTTTCGTCTCGATCATAACTATTTTTGTTATTCGCCCACACATGATCGTTGAAAGTACGGTAATCCCGCGAAGAGTAGCGATAGGCCGCCAGCGCAAACTGAGTTCCGGTCTGCGCGACATATTTGTTCCACGCGACCTGATAACTCTGCCCGTCAAAAACGCCGTTATCCTGTTCACTGTGTGAGCGAGTTCCATCTACCGAGATCGCACCAATCGGCGTATTCCATCCAGTACCGAGCACAAATGAATAGTAGTTCTCCGACAACATTGAACCACCATATGCAGTTAGCAGATTATTCAATCCATACTGATAACTACCCTGGATAAAATCAGACTGATTGCTCGCACCTTCAATATTGCTACGTCCGGCAGCGAAATCATATTTCGCTACCCCAGCCTGCAACATATTGGGTACCGATGAATAAGGCACCAGATAATGTCTTATCGAACCATCGGCCTCTTTCACACTAACATCCAGATCCGCGCCACCACCGGCAAGCTGCAAATCATCAATAGCGAAAGGCCCCGGAGAGACCTCTTTCTGATAAATAACAAAACCGTTTTGTTCAATAGACACCAGCGCGTTGCTCTGCGCTATGCCACGTACCACCGGTGTAAAGCGCTGTTTCGAGTTTGGCAACATTTGCATATCACGCCAGATACGTACGCCGCGAAACCGTACAGCGTCAAAAATATCCGAACTGGTATACATGTCTCCAGCGCGCAACGTGCTAAGGATCGACGGAATACCACGTTCCACATATAAGGTATTACTTTTCCACTCACCTCTGCCCTCGTTGCCTTTCGTATAGTTAGCATTCGAATGCAGCTGCCAGTCCAGTACGTTCAATCCGCTGTTCAGACTCACATAACTGCTTTTATCATCGCCACCATGTTTATAATTACTGTAATACTGGCTGGCATAATAAGAAGTGTAAAATGCGTTAATCCCTCGTTCCCAGGTTTCGGGAGGCATATAACCCGACTCATATTCATTCACATATGCCTGAGGCACGTTCAAATTCAGTACAAATTGCCCGATATCATACCCAATGCTACCACCCTGTACTGCCGCACGTAGCGGTACGCAATCTTCATTTTTATCAGCTTTAATACCTTCAGTACGAATACCAATTTGCTGCAACTGCTCCCATGATAAGCATGTCATCTCCGGGTCAGCTTTAATATTGATATCGTAATGCCCGCGCCACTGCTTATTTAGATAGACATCCATTTCATACATGCCGGGCATCGGCTTATCGCCATCAATCTGATAGTGAGAAATTTTCTCACCATTTAAACCACCGATCATAAAATGAGTATCAAACGATTCCTCTTCAGCCCATACGGCTGGATTCGTTAGCACTGACAAAATGGCCAGTGTAATAGAATTTATCTTTGACATAGCCAGTCCTTGAGCTATTTATCGACTTTTATATTTTCACTCAAGTAATTGCCGTGATCATCAATAAGAGTAACTTTGTAATGATTAACAATAGTGGTGGTATTCAGCGTTTTATCCGACCATGGCGCCAGCATCAACGTTTCTGTATTGATTTTTTTATTTCCCATTAACTCTGGAATAGTTATCCAGTTAGCCGAATCATTTTTTATATTTAAACCACCACCGATATACCTGATCTTCAGATGGGCAAAACTATCTTTAGTTACACCAGCAACACTTTGTGGACGGTAAATAAATTTAATACGATTTTGCATAGCAAATTTAATTATATTCTTATTTTCGGAGCCTGATGAATTAGGAGGAATATCTAATACATTAAGGAAAAATAAGCTTTCTCGATCTTTCGGTAGAGTATTTGCCAGTTGTTTAATTTTCAGTTGCTGACCGGAACCGCCACTGACACGAACTACCGGCGGAGTCATCACAAACGGCACCTGAATTTTCTCTGGTGGCAGACTGGTATCACCATCGTCAATCCACGACTGGACAAGTGCGCTGCGATTACCTTCATTCATTAACTGTACAATAATCTCTTTTTTTTGCGCCGGATAAATAACACGGGTGCCGTAAATATAGATGCCCCCCCACGCTGGCAATACTGTGCCAAGCAACAATAAGACTAATATTTTTTTCATTATAATTATCCTTGCTACAGAAATAACCGGCGGCCATAGCCGCCGACAAAAAGGATATTAATCAATTAATCAGTAACAACGGTCATTGTCAGTGAAGAAGCAACATCACCAGCAGTAACAGCATTGCCAGCTTTCGCATAACGAGCTTTAAAGTTCAGAATATATTTGTTATCACTTGTCTTGGTTAAATTAATACCCGTGCCAGGGTTAACCTGTTGAATAAAATCATTACCATAGTAAACTGCAAAACCAGCACCATTACTCGATGCCGTATTCCGTGTAATGTACTTATTTGCGCTGTCGAATTGAGAACTGGAGAAAGTAATTCTTGGCGCTTCAGTACCCGTACATTCAACTGTCAGAGGTGTTGTTGTCTGATTAGAATATCCATCATAAACTCCCCCCGGAGTCAGAGCATTCAACCGGTCAGCACCAATCTGGTTCATGTCGATTGTCGCAGTAGTATCTCCCACAAATTTACATGTCGTTCCTGTTACCTTACCGGTAATAACCAACTCGCCCTGGTCAGAATCAACAGCAAAAGCCCCAGCGCTCATAAATACAGCAGTCAGCACAGCAGCAGAAATAACTGAACGTTTCATAGTATCTTCCTTAATGAATTAATTTCTATTTGTAAGAACTGTTAACTCCGGGAATTAAATTCTCATAGGAAGATCGTTAACGCAATGTAAACGCATTGTTTTATTGATTTAAAACAAATGAAATCCAGCAATATAATTGCAACAAATAAATTTCATTTAACAATATATTAAGAATTAATAAATCGATGCAATTAACTGTTCGTGATTATCCATTAAGCAAATAAAGAATACACACATCATTCATTGAAATAATATATGCTGAATAAAATAGATATTAGTCATAACGATTTAGCACAATCTGTCGCGTTGCATCACCCTGGACGGCAACGACTTCGGTCATCACGCCTCTGGCTGGCGCTGAAACCACATCGGATGTACTGGAAAGGTGGGTGGTATTACCACATCGCTGTTGGAGTTGATTTTCCACAACATCGGTACTGCAGGTGGGAGCGGTGACCGTTCCGCTAATGGTTAATGTCGCAGTATCAGAAGCAAAGGCAGGTGAGCCTATTCCATAACCCAGAACTATTATCCCCATCAGCAAACGGTTTTTCATTTTTAACGTTATTCCTGTAGTTAACGTAAAACGGCATAAACACAGTTTGTTCAGTGTCCTGTGAGCGAAAGTATCCGCCCCGACCAATAGAAATTGTAGATTAAGGGAATAGATTTGATCAATTTAAATGATGGGTTACAGATTTATTTTTGGATAAAATTGAGGTTTATTAACTCAGGGTAAACAATAAAGCGCGACTATTTATTTAAAATATTCACCGCATCAATAACTCATTAATGCGGTGAATATGTGCAGCGTAAATTACACGGCGCGGAAAGCAATCTCACCCGGGATCACTTCTCCCTGCCAGTAAAGCTGTGCTGCCACACGTCCCGCCAGGTCGCGGTAAATCGCCGTGAATTCGCTGTCAGGGCGGCTGATAACCGTCGGCGTGCCACGATCGAGATCTTCGCGCAGGGTAATATGCAGCGGCATTTGTCCCAGTAGTTGGGTATGGTACTGTTCTGCCAGTTTCTGCGCACCACCAGTGCCAAAAATCGGCTCGTGGTGGCCACAGTTACTGCAGATATGCATACTCATGTTCTCAACAATGCCTAATACCGGCACTTCCACTTTTTCAAACATGACGATGCCTTTTTTAGCATCGATTAGCGCGATATCCTGCGGCGTAGTCACAACAACTGCCCCTGTCACCGGAATGTTCTGCGCCAGCGTCAACTGAATGTCACCAGTACCCGGCGGCATATCCAGTACCAGATAATCAAGATCCGGCCATAAGGTCTCCTGCAGCATCTGCAGCAACGCCTTGCTGGCCATTGGGCCTCGCCACACCATCGCGTTGTCGTCCGTTACCAGATAACCAATGGAGTTGGTTGCCAGGCCATGAGACATAATCGGCGCCATATGGGTGCCATCTGGCGAGGTCGGACGCTGATTTTCTGCACCGAGCATGGTCGGAATAGAGGGACCATAAATATCGGCATCAAGAATACCGACTTTCGCCCCTTCTGCCGCGAGCGCCAGTGCAAGGTTAACGGCAGTAGATGATTTACCTACCCCACCTTTACCTGAACTAACGGCGATGATGTTCTTCACACCATTAATACCCGGCTGGTTTTTCACGCGCTTCAGCGTCGCAATGTTATGCGACAGCTTCCAGTCAATCGCTTTCGCACCAGTGATACGCAGTAAATCGGCACTGCACTGCTCTTTTAATACCTCAAACGCACTGTGCCAGACGAATGGCATGACCAGCTCTACGTGCAACGTGTCATCCATCCAGGCGACATGATGCAACGCTTTAAGCGTCGTCAGATTATGCTTCAGGGTTGAATGCTGAAAATTCGCCAGCGTCCCGGCGACCATGGCGCGCAGGGTTTCTGGTGATTTGGCCTGGGATTGTGGGTTCATCCCGACTCCTTTTTGTTGTTCTGAAAATACGATTGTCATCGGGTAGTTTACTCCAACCGTCGCAATTATTCATTTGTGGATAAATGTCCTTATCGCTTGGCGCAGTAATTACCATTTTGGTACTATCAAAGCCCTTTTCACTACAAAAGAAGTAATTGCCCACTATGACTCAAGTCGCGAAGAAAATTCTGGTAACGTGCGCGCTGCCGTACGCCAACGGCTCTATCCACCTCGGCCATATGCTGGAGCACATCCAGGCTGATGTCTGGGTCCGTTACCAGCGAATGCGCGGCCACCAGGTTAACTTCATCTGCGCGGACGACGCACACGGTACGCCAATCATGCTGAAAGCACAGCAACTTGGTATCACACCTGAGCAGATGATCGGTGAAATGAGTCAGGAGCATCAGACTGATTTTGCAGGTTTTGACATCAGCTACGACAACTACCACTCAACGCATAGCGAAGAGAACCGCGAGTTGTCCGAGCTGATTTACACACGCCTGAAGGAAAACGGTTTTATTAAGAACCGTACCATCTCCCAGCTTTACGATCCGGAAAAAGGTATGTTCCTGCCGGACCGTTTTGTAAAAGGCACCTGCCCGAAATGTAAGGCTGCGGATCAGTACGGCGATAACTGTGAAGTATGTGGCGCGACCTACAGCCCAACCGAACTTATCGAACCGAAATCCGTCGTTTCCGGCGCGACGCCGGTAATGCGTGACTCCGAACACTTCTTCTTCGACCTGCCGTCGTTCAGCGAAATGCTGCAGGCATGGACGCGCAGCGGCGCGCTGCAGGAACAAGTGGCAAATAAAATGCAGGAATGGTTTGAATCCGGCCTGCAGCAGTGGGATATCTCCCGCGACTCGCCGTACTTTGGTTTTGAAATACCGAACGCTCCAGGCAAATATTTCTACGTCTGGCTGGACGCGCCGATTGGCTACATGGGCTCCTTCAAGAACCTGTGCGACAAGCGCGGCGATACCACCAGCTTTGACGAATACTGGAAGAAAGATTCCGACGCCGAGCTGTATCATTTCATCGGTAAAGATATCGTCTATTTCCACAGCCTGTTCTGGCCTGCCATGCTGGAAGGCAGCAACTTCCGTAAGCCGACCAACCTGTTCGTACACGGTTATGTCACGGTAAACGGTGCGAAGATGTCCAAGTCTCGTGGTACGTTCATTAAGGCCAGCACCTGGCTGAAGCATTTTGATGCCGACAGCCTGCGCTACTACTACACAGCGAAGCTCTCTTCGCGTATTGATGACATCGACCTGAACCTGGAAGACTTTGTTCAGCGTGTTAATGCCGATATCGTCAATAAAGTGGTGAACCTGGCTTCTCGTAACGCAGGTTTTATCAGTAAGCGTTTTGATGGCGTACTGGCGGCAGAACTGGCCGATCCGGCTCTGTACAAAACCTTTACCGACGCCGCAGCAGTTATTGGTGAAGCATGGGACAGCCGTGAATTTGGTAAAGCCATTCGTGAAATCATGGCGCTGGCAGACGTAGCAAACCGCTACGTCGACGAACAGGCTCCGTGGGTTGTCGCGAAACAGGAAGGCCGTGACGCCGACCTGCAGGCGATTTGCTCTATGGGGATCAACCTGTTCCGTGTACTGATGACGTACCTGAAACCGGTTCTGCCAACGCTGAGCGAGCGTGTCGAAGCGTTCCTGAACACAGAGCTGAGCTGGGATGCCATTCAGCAGCCTCTGCTCGGCCACAAGGTCAACACCTTTAAGGCGCTCTACAACCGCATCGACATGAAACAAGTTGAAGCGCTGGTTGAGGCGTCCAAAGAAGAGGTGAAAGCCGCAGTTGCACCGGTTACCGGTCCGCTGGCGGATGACCCGATTCAGGAAACCATCACCTTTGACGATTTTGCCAAAGTTGACCTGCGCGTAGCGCTGATTGAAAACGCTGAGTTCGTTGAAGGTTCCGACAAGCTGCTGCGCCTGTCGCTGGACCTGGGCGGTGAAAAACGTAATGTCTTCTCTGGTATTCGTTCTGCTTATCCGGAGCCACAGGTGCTGATTGGTCGTCTGACCGTGATGGTTGCTAACCTGGCGCCGCGTAAAATGCGCTTCGGTATTTCGGAAGGGATGGTAATGGCCGCAGGCCCTGGCGGGAAAGATATCTTCCTGTTAAGTCCTGACGAAGGTGCAAAACCTGGTCAGCAGGTGAAATAATCCGCATAAAAAAACGCTGCTTCGGCAGCGTTTTTTATATCGCGGTTCAGTACAGATAAATACGCGCTACGCTTTCTTTGCGTGTTCGCGAATCACCAAACCACGCAGGAAATAACGCAGGAACTGATCCCCACACTCACGATAGTTTTTGTGGTCCGGCGCGCGCATCATCGCGGTGATCTCCGGCATCGACACGCGAAACTTCTGCTGGGTCATAATGGCCAGAATGTCATCGGTTTTCAGTGAAAAGGCGATACGCAGTTTTTTCAACACCGTGTTGTTATTAACGCGGCGCTCAAGTGCCAGTTCAGGCGCAGAATCATCTTTACCGCGCTTATGGTAGATAAGGCCATTTAAAAAACCGGAGAGGATGATATCAGGGCAGCGAACAAAACCCTCTTCATCTTCTTTCGTCATCCAGGTGTCGAAACCTGCGGAGGTGGATTCCATGTCGGCGAGCGCAAGAATACGCACCATGTCATTATTATTCGCTTTCAGGGTGTAGCGCAGGCTACGAAGAATGTCGTTACTTAGCATAGAGTCTTCAACTGTCGGTGATGCAATGGCGCGCAGTGTATCAGTTTTACAGTCCAATCGCCTCTTTTAGACTTTTAAGATAACGACGACTTACCGGGACCGTCAGTCCGTTGCGTAAAATCAATTCTGCCTGGCCGTTATCTTCCAGGCGGATCTCCTGTAATTGCGCCATGTTAACCAGGTATTGTCGATGGCAGCGCAACAGCGGAGTACGGCTTTCCAGTGTTCTCAATGTAAGTTCAGTAAAGCCTTCTTTACCATCGCTGCTGGTGACATAGACACCGCTCATACGACTGCTGATAAACGCCACATCATCCATTTGCAGCAGATAGATACGGCTATGGCCAGTACACGGAATAAACTTAAGCATCTGCTGGTTTTCCGGCAGCAGCGACACATCCTGCTTGGTACGTTCCTGACGTAAACGGATCAGCGTTTTCTCCAGCCGCGTTTCCTCTATCGGCTTGAGCAAATAATCAAAGGCGTGTTCTTCAAAAGCTTTAACCGCATATTCATCGAAAGCGGTCAGAAAAACGATATACGGACGATGCTCCGGATCAAGCATACCGACCATTTCCAGGCCACTAATCCGCGGCATCTGAATATCGAGGAACAATACATCCGGGCGCAATTTATGTACTGCACCGATGGCCTCAACCGCGTTCGAACACTCCCCCACAATCTCAATGTCACTTTGCTCCTGCAACAGGATCCGCAGATTCTCCCGCGCTAACGGTTCATCATCCACAATCAACACCTTGATCATGCCAGTTCCTCCAGAGGAAGTCGTAAAGTGATTCGGGTAAAATGGTCGGGTTCGCAGGCTACGCTGATGCCAAAATCATCACCAAACCGCTCCCGCAGTCGTTTATCTACCAGATTCATACCCAGTCCGCTGGCTTCTGTTGTGGGCTGATACAATCCGGCATTATCTTCGATATCCAGCATCAGATACTGCCCTTCTCGTCGGGCAGTAATCGACACCTCACCGGTATCAAGTAGCTGTGAAGTACCGTGCTTAATGGCATTCTCCACTATCGGCTGCAAAGTAAAAGCCGGTAATTGCTGGTGAGAAAGCTCTTCCGGAACCGTTAGGGTCACCTGCAAGCGTGACTGGAATCGCGCCTTTTCAATTTGTAGATAAGCATTAACGTGCTCAATTTCATCGGCCAACGTCACAATCTCTGATGGCCGTTTTAAGTTTTTGCGAAAGAAGGTCGAGAGATACTGCACCAGTTGGCTGGCCTGTTCGCTGTCGCGTCGAATCACGGCTTTAATGGTATTGAGCGCATTAAACAGAAAATGTGGATTTACCTGAGCATGCAAGAGCTTAATTTCTGACTGCGTGAGCATCGCTTTTTGACGCTCGTACTGGCCGGCCAGAATCTGCGCCGACAGCAGTTGGGCGATCCCTTCTCCCAGCGTGCGGTTAATTGAGCTAAAAAGACGATTTTTGGCTTCATACAGTTTAATGGTCCCCATCACCCGCTGATTTTCACCACGTAGCGGGATCACCAGCGTAGAGCCTAATTTGCATTGCGGATGCAGCGAGCAGCGGTACGGCACTTCGTTACCATCGGCATAAACCACCTCTCCGGTATCAATCGCCCGTTGCGTATACGAGGATGAAATGGGCCGGCCTGGCAGGTGATGATCGTCGCCAATGCCGGTAAACGCCAGGAGCTTTTCGCGATCGGTAATCGCCACTGCGCCGATATCCAGCTCTTCGTACAACACCTGGGCGACCTTCATGCTGTTAACCTCGTTGAACCCCTGACGCAAAATACCTTCCGTCGAGGCAGCAACTTTTAACGCAGTGGCAGAAAACGCTGAAGTGTATTTTTCAAACATGGCTCGTTTGTCGAGCAAAATACGCATAAACAACGCCGCACCCACAGTATTGGTGACCATCATCGGTGCGGCAATGTTACTGACAAGGTGCAACGCATTTTCAAAAGGACGCGCAATCAATAAAATGATCAGCATCTGTACCAGTTCAGCAACAAAGGTAATCGCACCTGCCGTCAGCGGGCTAAATACTTTATCAGTGCGACCGCGGCGGGTAAGCACACTGTGTACCAGCCCTCCGAGCAGGCCTTCCACGATGGTCGAAATCATACAGCTGAGGGCCGTCATTCCGCCCATCGAGTAACGATGAAGGCCACCGGTCAGCCCAACTAAACCTCCGACAACCGGGCCACCCAATAAGCCGCCCATCACCGCACCGATAGCTCGGGTATTCGCAATCGAGTCTTCAATATGCAGACCAAAGTAGGTGCCCATAATGCAGAAGATGGAGAAGGTAACATAACAGAGGAGTTTGTGAGGCAGCCGGATGGTGACCTGCATCAGCGGGATAAACAGGCGTGTTTTGCTCATCAGCCACGCGATAACGAGAAACACACACATCTGCTGAAGCAGCAGCAACACCAGATTAAACTCGTACATACCCGCCAACCACACTTCACTTAAAAGGGCGTAACATACATGGGCTACGCTTAACTTTCTTTGAACTGTTGCAAAAAAAAAAGAATTTGTGAGAACGATCACTCAAAAGCGCCCGTCCGGACACAATATCACCCACATTGTGATCAAAAAACAATCAAAACTACCTGGTTCGCAAAAGAGCGTCTAAAGTAAAACTGGGACCTCGCGAGCATGAGTGAGACAACGATGGCGCTTTACACAATAGGTGAAGTGGCTTTGCTTTGTGATATCAATCCTGTCACTTTACGCGCATGGCAGAGACGTTATGGATTACTAAAACCGCAACGGACAGACGGCGGTCATCGCCTGTTTAACGATGCTGACATCGACCGGATCCGCGAAATCAAACGCTGGATAAATAATGGGGTACAGGTCAGCAAAGTAAAAATGTTGCTCAGTAATGAAAATATTGATGTGCATAACGGCTGGCGTGAACAACAAGAAACCTTATTGAGCTATTTGCAAAGTAATAATTTGCATAGCCTCAGAGTATGGATAAAGGAGCGTGGCCAGGATTATCCCGCGCAGACGCTTAACACACATTTATTCATTCCTCTGCGGCGGCGTCTGCAATGTCAGCAGCCTGTACTCCAGGCGTTACTGGGTATCCTTGATGGCGTCCTCATCAACTACATTGCTATTTGCCTTGCGTCGGCGCGTAAAAAACAGGGGAAAGATGCACTGGTCGTCGGCTGGAATATTCACGATACCACCCGATTATGGCTGGAGGGTTGGGTTGCCAGTCAGCAGGGATGGCGGGTTGATGTGCTGGCACATTCGCTAAACCAGCTACGACCGGAACTGTTTGAAGGTCGGACTTTACTCATCTGGTGTGGAGAAAGTCAAACCCCCGCTCAGCAACAGCAACTGGATAAATGGCGGGCGCTGGGCCACGATATTTATCCACTTGGCATTTAATATTCTATTAACAAACGTGTACAATCCTTTAATCAACATAAGGAGTGCATAATGAGCGCAGCTAAAATCGGTGTAATAACCCTCTTCCTGCTGATGGCCATCGGCGGTATCGGCGGTGTAATGCTGGCAGGCTATACCTTTATTTTACGTGCCGGGTAAGGTAGTGCGATAAGCGCTCAAACCCGCGATCGACAATGACTGCGGCCAACGCGACCAACAGCGCTCCCTGAATTACATAAGCAGTATTGAATCCGCTTAGTCCGATGATAATCGGCGTTCCCAGCGTGTTTGCCCCAACGGTCGAAGCAATTGTCGCGGTGCCAATGTTAATAATCACCGACGTGCGAATTCCCGCCAGAATGACCGGAGCCGCCAGCGGAAGCTCCACTTTACGCAGTCTCTGCCCATCGCTCATCCCCATTCCGCGGGCGATATCCATCACGCTGCCAGAAATTCCCCCCAACCCCGCCAGCGTTGCCTGTAAAACTGGGAGCACACCATACAAGGTCAGCGCAATAATGGCAGGTTCCGGACCAAAACCCATTACGGGTACGGCGATCGCCAGTACAGCTACCGGTGGAAAAGTTTGCCCCACGGCGGCGATTGTTTCCACCAGGGGGCGAAACTCAGTCCCCCACGAACGGGTTACCGCTATCCCCGCACCTGTACCGATGATCACGGCAACCAGGCTTGAGCTCCCCACCAGCGCAAAATGGGCCAGCGCCAGCGCTATAAAACTTTCCTGCTGATAAACAGGACGAGGTAACTGTGGAAACAGCGCGCCAAACAGTGCCTGGCTGTGCGGTAAGCCTGCCAGCAGGAGCAGAAAAAGCGCAATCAGCCAGAGCAGCGGGTCAGACAGACGTTTCACGGTACGGTATCTCCGTAAGCAAATCGTGAAAATGAAGCGTACCGCAGGCAACGCCCTGTGAATTAACCACCGGTAAGACTTCACAACCGCGAGCCACGAAAATGGAGAGCGCATCACGTAACGTCATCTCATCGACCAGTGGTTCCCCGCACAGTTGCGTATCATGTCGCATAAAATCGCCCACAGTTCGCAGCGACAGGAGCCGCACGCCAAGTTCGCTGCGACCAAAAAATGTTTGAACGAAATCATTAGCCGGAGCGGTCAACATCGACAGCGGTGTTCCTTGCTGCACGACCTCACCCGCATCCATCAATACCAGATGTTCCGCCAGCCTCAACGCCTCGTCGATATCGTGAGTCACCAGCACAATAGTGCGACCAAGCAAGCGATGAATACGGGTCATCTCTTGCTGCAAGGCACCGCGCGTCACCGGATCCAGCGCGCCAAAAGGCTCATCCATCAAAAGAACCTGAGGATCCGCCGCCAGAGCACGTGCCACCCCCACCCGCTGCTGCTGCCCACCGGAAAGCTGATGCGGATATCGGTGACGCAACTCTGCTTCCAGTCCCAGTAAAGCCATCAGTTCTTCTGTTCGTTCATCAATACGCGAACGCGACCATTTTTGCAGTTGTGGTACGGTGGCAATATTCTGCGCGACAGTCCAGTGTGGAAACAATCCGATAGATTGAATGGCGTACCCCATACGCCGTCTTAACTCCAGCACCGGCAGACTGCGGATCTCCTCCCCGGCAAAGCGGATCTGACCGCTGTCATGTTCCACCAGTCGATTTATCATTTTCAACGTGGTGGATTTCCCCGAACCTGACGTGCCAATTAATACTGAAAAGCTGCCTTCGCGAAAATGCAGGTTAAGATCGTTGACCGCCGTTTGTTGACCATAGGTTTTACTGACATGGCTAAATTCAATCATCGTTTGTCACCTTCAGCAGAGCTAAGCCTAAATCAAACAACGCATCAATCAACACCGCCAGCACAACTACCGGAATCACGCCCAACAGCACCAAATCTACAGCGCTACTGAGTAGTCCCTGAAAAACCAGCGCGCCAAATCCCCCCGCGCCAATCAGTGCGGCAATGACGGCCATCCCCACCGTCTGCACCATCACCACGCGCAAACTGCGCAAGAAAACGGGCAGCGCCAGCGGGAGCTGTACCGCGCTAAAACGTTGACGCGAACTCATCCCCATTGCCCTGGCGCTTTCCAGTACATCACGAGGAACCTGGTTCAGTCCTGCCACGACGCCGCGCACCAGCGGTAATAATGCGTACAACACCAGAGCAATGAGTGCCGGTGTCAGACCGGTTCCCGCAATCCCAAGCCTGCCTAGCCAGGGAAAATGATTAACCAGACCGGCGAGCGGTGCGAGCAGCAGGCCGAACAACGCCACAGAAGGAATGGTTTGAATGATGTTCAGTACGGCAAATACCGGCCCCTGCCGCGATGCAGATAAAGCGCACCAAATCCCCAGCGGCACGCCAATCAACAGCGCAGGAACAACGGTTCCAACCAGGATAGTCAGATGCTGCGCCAGTGCATCATCGAAGACGTCCTGGCGATTGGTATACTCTTTGAGCAGAGAAAGATCGTTGAATGTGCCGAAGAACAGCAGCGCCAGCGGTACGACAGCAATTTGTGTATGCAGAATCCAACGCCAGAGTGGCTGAGATGTGATACGGCGAATGGCGTCACTGCATGCCAGCAGCATTAAACCCAGTCCAAGCCAGAACCCACTACCGAGGCTGGTTCTGGCCAGCGGGCTTCCCGTCTGAGCAAGCAAGGTTGCTATTTTCCCGGCGGTCATCAGTGCTGCAATCACCAGCAGTTGCATGACGACAAGCGTGAATACGCTGCCGGACTTACCGGGTTGCAAGCACAAAAAAAGCAGCAGTAAAAATAGAACCACCAGCCCCCACGCACTTGCGGGCCAGATATCCCAGAGCTGGCGACCTTCGCCGGAGACGAGGCGATTAGGGGCATAGCTGATGAAAGGAAGCGCTGCGGCAGCCATCATAAGAAGAACCAGCAGCAACAGCACCCGGTTGACTGATATCTTTGACACCACACTCACCTGCTGCAAAATCCGTTACTTCACCCATCCTTTTTGCTTCAGGTAGTCTGCTGCAACTTTTTTCGCATCCAGCCCTTCAACGGCGATACTGGCATTAAGTTGTTGCAGCGTTTTTTCATCCAGGCTGGCGAATACCGGTCGCAGCCATTCCTCTATTTGCGGATAAGTCTTCAATACCGATTCACGCACGACCGGCGCAGGAGCATAAATTGGCTGAACACCTTGCGGATCACTTAAAGTTTGTAATCCCAGCGCGGCAACGGGACCATCGGTTCCATAAGCCATTGCTGCATTAACGCCCGATGTCTGCTGCGCAGCGGCTTTAATTGTCACCGCCGTATCTCCCCCAGCCAGCGATAAAAGCTGGTTCTGATTAAGCTTGAAGTCATACGCTTTTTCAAAGGCGGGAAGTGCGTCAGTCCGTTCAATAAATTCCGCGGAGGCAGCCAGTTTGAATGTTCCGCCCTCTTTCAGGTAGCGCCCCAGATCGGCCAGTGAAACGAGTTTGTTCTTTTCAGCAACGTCCTGACGTACCGCGATGGTCCAGGTATTGTTAGCAGGCGCTGGTGTTAACCAGACCAGTTTATTCTGTTCTGCATCCAGCTTTTTGACCTTTTCAAATCCAGCCTGAGCATTTTTCCAGGCCGGATCATTTTCATCTTTAAAGAAGAAGGCACCATTTCCGGTATATTCCGGGTAAATATCCAGCTCACCAGACGTTATTGCCCCACGCACCACTGGTGTGGTACCCAGTTGCACTTTATTGACAGTTTTCACGCCGTGGCTTTCAAGTACCTGCAAAATAATATTGCCGAGCAGCGCCCCTTCGGTATCAATTTTTGAACCGACCGTTACGGGTGACGCGGCCTGCAAGGGTAAGCTCACCGCAGCTAACAACACCAGCGATCCCGCCCATACCTTTGAGATTGTCATGCTGCTCTCCTCATCCTTTTATTGCCCTTTTCAGAGACTTGAGGAAAAAGCATAGACGAAAAATCTGGCGTTAACCTGCCAGCTAAGAGGTCACGAAGGAAATTATTCGCACTAACCCGGTGATTAATCCCCCCTGACGCAATATCTGCGCCCATAAAAAAGGCCGGTTTCCCGGCCCTTTATTCATCTCTAATCCTTACAGTAGCTCAAACTCACCCTGTTTCACCCGGGCGGAATCAACGCCGATGAAGAAGTTAAATTTGCCCGGTTCAGCATCATATTTCATGCGCTGGTTCCAGTATTTCAGTGCCTCAATATCAATCGGGAAACTGACGGTCTGAGTTTCGCCAGGTTTAAGGTTCACTTTCTCAAACCCTTTCAGTTGTTTTACCGGACGGCTCATTGACGCGGTAACATCCTGTAAATACATCTGGATCACCGTCGCACCTTCGCGCTTACCTGTGTTGGTCACCTGCACGCTGGCCGTTACTGTTCCGTCACGTTTCATCGTCGGCGAAGAGAGCTTCACATCAGAAACCGTAAACGTGGTGTAGCTCAAACCATAGCCAAATGGATACAACGGGCCATTCGCTTCATCAAAATAGCGCGAGGTATATTTATTTGGCTTATCAGCGTTATATGGACGCCCGGTATTCAGGTGGCTGTAATAGACCGGGATCTGCCCGACAGAACGCGGGAAGGACATCGGCAATTTTCCAGACGGGTTGTAATCGCCAAACAGCACGTCAGCTATGGCGTTACCGCCTTCCGTTCCGGCAAACCAGGTTTCCAGAATCGCATCGGCCTGCTGATCTTCCTTCACCAGCGCCAATGGACGACCGTTCATCAGCACCAGTACCAGCGGTTTACCGGTTGCTTTCAGCGCGGTAATCAGATCGCGCTGACTCTGCGGGATAGTGATATCGGTACGACTGGATGCCTCATGCGCCATACCCTGCGCCTCGCCGACCACTGCGACAACCACATCGGACTGCTTCGCCACATTGACTGCTTCATCAATCATCGCCTGCGGCGAGCGCGGGTCAATTTTCACCGCCTCTTCATACAGATTGAGGAAGTCGACAATACCTTTATCGTTGGTGATATTCGCCCCTTTGGCATACACCACTTTGCCCTTCTCACCCAGTGCATTTTTAATACCTGTCAGCACCGTCACGGACTGATCGGCAACACCGGCAGCGGACCAGCTTCCCATCACGTCACGTTTGCTGTCCGCCAGCGGCCCGATAACAGCAACGGTACCTGATTTTTTCAGCGGCAACGTTTCCAGACGATTTTTCAGCAGCACCAGGCTTTCACGCGCCACGTCACGCGCTTCTTTACGGTGTAAACGACTTTCGGCGTTTGTGTCCTGCGGGTCTGACTCTTTTGCCCCCAGATGGCTGTAAGGATCGTTAAACAACCCCATATCGTATTTCACATTCAGCACGTGACGCGCAGCATCATCCAGTTCTGCCATAGTGACTTTGCCTGATTTAATCAGGCCTGGCAGATACTTACTGTAATACTCATCGCTCATGCTCATGTTAATGCCGGACTTGATCGCCACGCGCACAGCATCTTCAGGATCGGACGCGGTGCCGTGCTTTATCAGCTCTTTAATTGCACCGTGGTCGGAAACGGTGATGCCTTTAAAGCCCCAATCGTCACGCAGTACGTCTTTTAGCAGCCAGGCATCGGAAGTCGCAGGCGTGCCGTTAAGTGAATTAAGTCCCACCATCACTGCACCGCTCCCGGCGTCAAGTCCGGCTTTGTACGGCGGCATATAGTCGTTAAACAAACGCTGCGGACTCATATCCACGGTGTTGTATTCTTTGCCGCCCTCTACTGCACCATAGGCGGCAAAGTGCTTGACGCTGGTCATCACGGAATAGCGATCGGCCGGGCTTTTACCCTGCATCGCTTCCACCATGGTTTTCCCCATCGTGGCGGTTAAATAGGTATCTTCCCCAAAACCTTCAGAAGCGCGTCCCCAACGTGGATCGCGCGAAACATCGACCATCGGCGCCCAGGTCATATTCAGGCCATCGTCTGCGGCTTCATAGGCGGAAATACGCCCCACCGTTCTGACGGCATCCAGATTAAAAGACGATGCCAGGCCGAGGCTTATCGGGAATACGGTACGTTGGCCATGCAATACGTCATAGGCGAAAAAGAGAGGGATTTTCAGGCGACTGAGTTCCATCACCTGATCCTGCATTTTGCGGATATCCTGGCGCGTAACGGTGTTAAAAATCGCCCCTACCTGCCCGTCTTTGATCATCTCGCGGATGGCTTCTTTCGGGTTATCAGGCCCGACGCTTATTAAACGTAATTGCCCGATCTTCTCATCCACGGTCATCTGTTTGAGCAAATCGGTAACAAAGGCATCCCGCGCGTCAGGCGTCAGTGGATGGTTACCAAACAGGGAGCTCGCCAGCGCTGGCTGCAACGCCAGGCTCACCGCGACACCTACAGAACATAGCCATTTCATGTTGATTCTCTCTTTATTTTTTCCCGATGAGGCAGCGAAAATATAACAAAAACCGCAGTTTGCCGTAAGCCTAAACGTGAGAGGCAAAGAAAGCTAAGGTTATTCTCTGAATTTTCAAAACCGTGGTGAATGAACACAGCCAACCCAGAGACAAGCTGAATGAGAAAGCGTATTGTCATACAAAGCGCTATGCTTGTTCCTGATATTGAGTCCCACCACAAGGAGTGGAGAATGTCTTCCATTACAACAACTGAAAATAAAGCTTTTCTGAATGAACTAACCCGCCTGGTGGGTCATTCTCACCTGCTCACCGAACCTGCTAAAACCGCCCGCTATCGCAAGGGCTTTCGCTCCGGTCAGGGCGACGCATTAGCCGTTGTCTTTCCGGGTACGTTATTAGAACTGTGGCGTGTCCTGAACGCCTGCGTCAACGCCGACAAAATTATTCTGATGCAGGCCGCCAATACCGGTCTGACAGAAGGCTCTACGCCGAGTGGTAATGACTACGATCGCGACATTGTCATTATCAGTACCCTGCGCCTCGACAAGCTACACGTCATTGGCAAAGGCGAGCAGGTGCTGGCCTATCCGGGCACCACGCTTTACTCGCTGGAAAAAGCGCTTAAGCCTTTTGGTCGTGAACCGCATTCGGTTATCGGTTCTTCGTGCATTGGCGCATCTGTTATTGGCGGCATCTGCAACAATTCCGGCGGCTCGCTGGTGCAACGTGGTCCGGCATACACTGAAATGTCGCTGTTTGCACGCATTGATGAGCAGGGAAAATTACAGCTGGTAAACCATCTGGGTATCGAACTGGGCCAGACACCGGAACAGATCCTCAGCAACCTTGATGATGAACGCATCAAAGATAACGATGTACGTCATGATGGCCGTCATGCACACGATCATGATTACGTCACTCGCGTCAGAGATATTGAGGCCGATACCCCGGCACGTTATAACGCAGATCCGGATCGTCTGTTTGAATCATCCGGCTGTGCGGGAAAACTGGCGGTATTCGCCGTGCGTCTGGATACGTTCGAGGCCGAGAAAAATCAGCAGGTCTTTTATATCGGCACCAATCAGCCAGAAGTGCTGACAGAAATCCGCCGCCATATTCTGGCAAAGTTTGAGCATCTGCCGGTCGCGGGTGAATATATGCACCGCGATATTTACGACATCGCAGAGAAGTACGGCAAAGATACGTTCCTGATGATCGACAAGCTCGGCACCGATAAAATGCCGTTCTTCTTTACTCTGAAGGGCCGTACCGATGCGATGCTGGAAAAAGTGAAAATTTTCCGCCCGCACTTCACCGACCGGGCGATGCAGAAGTTTGGCCATTTATTCCCCAGCCATTTACCGGCAAGAATGAAAAGCTGGCGCGATAAGTACGAACACCACCTGTTGCTTAAAATGGCAGGTGGCGGTGTAGCAGAAGCGCAAAACTGGTTGACCGAGTTTTTCAAAACCGCCGAAGGTGACTTCTTTGCCTGTACACCGGAAGAAGGCAGCAAAGCCTTTCTGCATCGCTTCGCGGCGGCTGGCGCGGCAATCCGCTACCAGGCCGTTCATGCGGATGAGGTGGAAGATATTCTGGCGCTGGATATTGCATTGCGCCGTAATGACACCGAATGGTACGAACATCTGCCAGCAGAAATTGACAGTAAGCTGGTACACAAACTCTATTATGGTCACTTTATGTGCTACGTCTTCCACCAGGATTACATTGTGAAGAAAGGCGTGGATGCTCATGCGTTGAAAGAGCAAATGCTTGAATTACTGCATGCGCGCGGGGCGCAGTACCCGGCAGAGCATAATGTGGGACATTTGTACAAAGCACCGGAAACACTGGCTCGTTTTTACCGCGAAAACGACCCTACCAACAGCATGAATCCGGGTATCGGTAAGACAAGTAAGCAGAAGTTCTGGAAAGAAAACGTTTCGGACGAAACAAAACTTTCTGATTGATTTTTCTGTAAAAAGGCCTGACAGCGTTATGCTATCAGGCCTCTTTTTATTACCATCCCACGCTATTTAATCGTTCTGCGCAGTTTGCTCGCCCGTTGCCGAACCAGTTGCCGCCATCTGTGCGGCTTTCTGTTTTTTATAGCTCAGCGCCGCCGCCGGAACCGGCATCACTTTACCGGTCTCGATCCAGGTACGTAAGCGGCTGGCATCGGCAAAGTGGGTATATTTACCGAAGGCATCCATCACCACCAGCGCAACCGGTTTGTTATTAATAACCGTACGCATCACCAGACAGTGGCCTGCCGCATTGGTAAAACCTGTTTTGGTTAACTGAATATTCCAGTTATCGCGATAAACCAGATGGTTAGTGTTGCGGAACGGCAACGTATAAGCCGGATTAGCAAAGGTCGCCATGTCTTCACGCGTCGTACTTAGCTGACCAATCAGCGGATATTGTTTGCTGGCAATCAGTAGTTTAGTTAAGTCACGGGCGGTCGAAACGTTGTGAATGGATAACCCTGTAGGCTCCACAAAACGTGTCTGGGTCATACCCAGCGCTTTTGCTTTAGCGTTCATCGCTTTGATAAATGCGTTATACCCGCCAGGGTAATGATGCGCCAGGCTTGCCGCCGCACGGTTTTCTGATGACATCAGCGCCAGCAGCAGCATATTTTTACGGCTGATTTCACTGTTCAAGCGCACGCGGGAATAGATGCCTTTCATTTCCGGCGTCTGGCTGATATCAACTTTTAGCTTTTCATCCAGCGGCAGTCGTGCATCAAGCACCACCATCGCCGTCATTAATTTGGTAATCGACGCAATCGGACGCACAAGATCCGGGTGGTTCGAATAGATCACTTTGTTGGTATTCAGATCGACAATCATCGCACTACCAGACGCAATCTCAGGTTGAGAGGCGCTCGCGGTAGTCGCCGTTTTCGCCACGGCTTGAGGTGCAAAAGGAACGGCCAGCACCAGGGCAAGACTTAATAATGAAACTCGGAATTTCAGCATGATGAGATTTCTGATAATGGTTCACGCACGTCACAACGCACACCGCCAGAAGTAAGGGTTACCTCTGGCTAGCTCAGGCATCATAACGACCCGACAGCGTCACCGCTACTGGATAATCATCTCGAAATGCTGCGTTGCTGGCTTTTACAGCAGCAACGCAGCGTAGACAGGTTTGAACGTCAGAATAACCGATAGCCGTAACCCCACAGGACCACCGTAATCGCCAGCAGAACTTCCAGCACCAGCACACCAATCGCCAGTGTCGAACTGGAAAAACTTAGTCCTTCCTCTTTGCTGATATTCAGGAATGTTGGAATGCCGAGATACAGTAAATATCCGGTGTAAAACAGCGCGATAGTCCCAATTAAGGCACACAGCCAGACCAATGGATAAAGCGCTACAAGCCCGCTTAAAAACAGCGGCGTGGCAACATATCCGGCAAAGACCATACAGTGCGCCAGCGATGGACGCTGCGGATAATTGCGCGCCATCCACCAGATCACCCGCCCCATAACGGCCACGCCCGCCAGCATCACACCGTAGAACAGAATTGCCATCGCAAATCCGGTAAACAGGGATAGTTGCAGTATGTTTCCGTCGCCAAAATTCCAGCCGATCTGTGTCGTACCAATAAAGGCACAAATAACCGGGATTGCCGCCATCAGCAGTACATGGTGAGTATAGTGATGCGAAACACTTTCGTTTTCGCTGTTGATCACGTGCATTTCACGATCGGGATGGGAAAACAGCCCCCAGACATGGTTCATACCGCCCCCTTCTTGTCAGCTCCGGACCTCAACACTTCAAGTATAATTCACCTTTTGATTATTTTATGTACACAACAAAAATACCGATGCGCTACGCTGAGGCTTTTCCGGCATCAACAATTTATAGGGTGTATGCTAAGAGTTGTGGAGGTCATACAGACGTATGGATATAAACAGTCTTATTGCGCAGTACGGCTATGCGGCGCTAACTATTGGCAGCCTGGCCGAAGGTGAAACAATTACCCTGTTAGGTGGCGTTGCAGCGCATCAGGGATTACTCAAATTTCCACTGGTTGTCATCTCCGTCGCGCTGGGTGGGATGATAGGCGATCAGTTACTTTATTTACTTGGACGGCGTTATGGCGGCAAAATTTTACGTCGTTTCTCGCGTCATCAGGCAAAAATTCATTACGCACAGAAAATGATCCAACGACGTCCCTACCTCTTTGTGGTCGGGACACGTTTTATGTACGGATTCCGCGTCATTGGTCCCCTGCTGATTGGCGCCAGCCACCTGCCACCAAAAATCTTTTTACCGTTGAATATTCTGGGAGCGCTCGTCTGGGCACTGCTGTTCACTTCGCTCGGTTACGTGGGTGGTGAAGTGATTGCCCCGTGGCTGCACAGCCTCGACCAGCATATTAAACACGGAATATGGCTGGTTCTGGTTGTCGGCCTGGTGGTGGCTGCCCGTTGGTGGATGAAGCAGCGAAATAAACAAAAAACGCAATGAAACTGGCCCGACAACAAATATCTGCCGGGCCGGAAAGTCAGGAGGCGTGGTATCCGCCACCCAGGGCGCTGGTTAACTGAATAGAAGCATCCAGCCACTGACCTTGTAAAATCAGAGCGTTACACTGCTCACGTAATGCCGGAATTTTTGCCTCGCTGACGCGGGACCCCGCAATGATACCGGCATTAAACCGTGCCTGGGCGAGTCCCACTATACGCTGCGCGTCATGTTCAATCTTTTGCTGTTGCTGATTCTTCTGCGCCAATGTTTCCACCTGCGTTGCCGCACGTGCCACATCATTCACCGCGTCCACTACGGCTTTGTTGTAACTGGCAACCGTCAGATTGCTTTGCGCGGTGGTCATATCGAGATTTGCATTCAGTCTGCCACTATCAAAGACAGGCAACGTCAGCCCGGCAGACACCCCCATTTGTTGCGCGGAATGACGGAACAGATCGCTCAGATGTAACGCGTCCTGCTGTAAAAATGCCATCAGGTTAACGTCGGGATAAAACGCAGCTTTCGCCGCATCAATACTGCTCATCGACGATTCAATATACCAGTGTGCAGCCTGTAAATCAGGGCGGCGAGCCAGTAGTGAGTAACCTAACCGGGACGGCAACTGGCTTTCCACCACCGGCATAGTCGCGGCATTAAGCTTCAGGGAGGTGGATTGTGTATTGGTCAGGGCGAGCAGTCGCGCCTCGATCACCTTCATTTTTCCACTGACATCGTTCAGTTGCTGCTCTGTTTTGCTGGAATCGATATCGGTTTCTACCCCCTCCACCGAAGAGGTAATACCGTTTTGATACAGTTGGCGATCCGCTGTGATGACATTCTGCTGCTCATTTTTAATCTGCATTAGCACGGTTTTCAGCGCCGCCTGTGTCTGCCACTCCCAGTACAGACGAGACACACTGCTTGCCAGCAGTTGTCGGGTTTGCTCACGCTCGGCCTCACGCGCTTTAACCTCACCAATGCGCGCCGCGACTTCTGCCCGGTTTTTGCCCCATAGATCCAGGTCCCAGCCTGCGGTTAAACCAAATGTTCCATTGGTGTACCACGGCCCCGTAGTACCAGCCGCGGGATCGGTAATGGCAAACGGTCCCATCACACCTTCGGCAGACATTTTCTGACGCTCAACGCCTGCGGAAAAATCAATCTGCGGTCCATCCTGCGCTTCTATGGCCTGAGCCTGCGCTTCCGCCAGCTGAATACGCTGCTCCGCCACTTGCATATCAGGAGAGTTCTGTAACGTACTGTCAATCAACGCATTAAGCTGTGGATCGTGATACGCCTTCCACCACTGGCTATCTGGCCAACCGTTTTTCAATGCCGCTGGTAATGTGGAATCAACGTTTGCAGAGGGGGTCTGCTGTGACAGTAGCTGGCGGTTATCGTGCATAGGGGCGCAGCCCGCCATCAGAATAAAAAGCGGCAAACATGCCGTAGCGACAAGAACAGAATTACGATTCATGGAGGTACGCAGATAAGAAAAGAGGTGCAGAGATTACGACTTGTCGCACTCGCTTTTTTAGTTACGCGTGGCAATACATCTTTGGAAATTAAAATATATAATCAGAAAAATATATACCAGTTAAATATTATGGATAATATTATTCTAATAATTTATGAATGGAGCCGATATGTCACAAAATATCTATGATGATCCTGAGTTCTTTGCCGGATATGCCACACTGGATCGTTCAGTAAAGGGGCTCGACGGTGCACCAGAATGGCCAACAATACAAACGCTGCTTCCTCCGCTACAGGGTAAAAATATTCTTGATTTAGGCTGCGGATATGGCTGGTTTTGCCGCTACGCGAGAAATAACCACGCTGCAAGCGTTGTGGGTCTGGATATTTCAGAGAAGATGTTAGCCAAGGCGCGCAGTATGACCCATGGCGATGGGATCGTGTACCAGCGCGAAGATCTTGAAACACTCACGCTCTCGCCGGGTTCATTTGATCTGGTCTATAGCTCACTCGCCCTGCACTATTTGCAGAATATTGAACGATTACTGACAACGATTTATCAGTCACTAACACCGGGCGGAATGCTGGTATTTTCTGCCGAGCACCCTATTTATACCGCACCACTGACCCAGGGCTGGATCAAAGATAAAACCGGTCAACAATCCTGGCCGGTTAATCACTATCAGCAGGAAGGCGAACGCATCAGCAACTGGTTCGCCGAAGGCGTCAAAAAACAACACCGTAAACTGGCCACGTGGATTAATGCGCTGATTGCCGCCGGGTTTCAGATCATAAGCCTTAATGAATGGGGTCCGTCTGCTGAACAGATTGCCGCTAACCCGGCGCTGGATGAAGAGAAAGAGCGTCCAATGATATTTCTTCTCAGCGCACGTAAGCCGGAGTAATGAAACCGCCAGGCAGAATTGCTGATGCTTTCCTATACTCAACCTGAACTTACCAAAAATAAGGAAAGTTAATGAAAATTCTGCTGTGGGTTATTTTAATTATTTTTCTGATTGGGCTGTTGGTGGTGACGGGTGTGTTTAAGATGATTTTCTGATGTCGATTCCGGATCCAACACGCCTGATAAGCGAATTGCCATCAGGCAATATCTCAACTCTGATGCCGGATGGTGGCATAACCGCCATATCCGGCTTACTAAACAGAGGTATCAGCGCTCAGTTAACACTCAATGGCCTGAATCGCACGCGCGATATCCGGTGAATTATTTAATGCGCGAATTTCCTGAAACAGCGTTGTCGCCTCTGAATACTCTTTACGTAAATATCCCAGCCACTGTTTGATACGCGCCACGTGGTATAGACCGGTATCGCCCTGTTTTTCCAGCCGGGTATATTTTTTCAGCAACGTCACCACATCAGGCCACGGCATACGCGGTTCGTTGTATTTCACCACACGACTAAGATTAGGGATGTTGAGTGCACCACGTCCTATCATCACGGCGTCACATCCGGTAATAGCCATGCAATCCTGGGCACTCTGCCAGTCCCAGATTTCTCCATTAGCGATAACCGGGATAGTGAGACGTTTGCGAATTTCACCAATAGCCTGCCAGTTAATGTGCTCAGCCTTGTAGCCCTGCTCTTTGGTTCGGCCATGAACCGCCAGCTCGCTGGCACCTGCCTGCTGAACGGCATCGGCAATTTCAAACTGTCTGTCGCTGCTGTCCCAGCCGAGGCGTACTTTTACCGTCACCGGCAAATGGTCCGGAACGGCCTCGCGCATCGCTTTTGCCCCCCGGTAGATAAGCTCCGGATCCTTTAATAACGTTGCGCCGCCGCCACTGCCGTTAACCAGTTTCGACGGGCAGCCACAATTCAGATCGACACCAAACGAGCCCAGTTCAACCGCGCGGGCCGCATTCTCCGCCAGCCACTGCGGATACTGCCCCAGCAGTTGTATGCGCACCCGTGTGCCGGATGTCGTACGGCTGGCGTTGAGCAACTCAGGACAAATGCGATGGAACACTTTTACCGGCAGGAGTTGATCCACCACCCGGACAAATTCGGTGATACAGAGATCATAGTCATTGACTTCAGTCAGCAGCTCGCGAACCAGTGAGTCGAGCACACCTTCCATCGGCGCCAGTAAAACACGCATATTGTTACCCGCAAAAAAGAGAGGCGCTATGGTAACTTCTCTGAGATAGGGTTTAAAGCACAGAGAAGCGGTTACTTACCGCTATTCTGTATTCAGCGCAGAGTTTAGCCGATGTTCCCGTTATCTATTTCCACTATGCTTAGAATTCATGATGTGATCGGTAGCACGTTTTAAAGTTTAATTGTATGATGAATCAGTCTCGTCAAGGGTTTCTACTATGAGCAAGTCACTGAATATTATCTGGCAATATATACGCGCTTTCGTACTGATTTATGCCTGCCTCTATGCAGGTATTTTTCTTGCTTCCCTGCTCCCCATAACTATTCCGGGCAGCATTATCGGCATGCTAATCCTGTTTGTCCTGCTGGCGCTGCAAATCTTGCCTGCGAAATGGGTTAATCCAGGTTGCTATGTCCTGATTCGCTATATGGCCCTTCTGTTTGTCCCAATTGGTGTAGGGATCATGCAGTACTTTGACTTGCTCCGTGCGCAATTTGGTCCGGTGGTGGTGTCCTGCACCATTAGTACACTGGTCGTTTTCCTGGTAGTGAGCTGGAGCTCGCATCTTGTGCACGGTGAACGAAAAATCGTTGGGCAGAAAGGATCTAAAGAATGATGTCGTATATCTGGTGGTCGTTACCCCTCACGCTGGCGGTATTTTTTGCCGCTCGTAAGCTGGCTATGCGGATCAAAATGCCGCTGCTGAATCCACTGCTCGTCGCCATGGTGGTCATTATTCCCTTTCTGATCCTGACCGGTATTCCCTACGATCACTATTTTAAAGGCAGCGAGGTTCTCAACGATTTACTGCAGCCTGCGGTGGTCGCGCTGGCCTATCCGCTGTATGAGCAATTGCACCAAATCCGCGCCCGCTGGAAGTCCATTATTGCTATCTGTTTCGCAGGCAGCGTAGTGGCGATGGTTACCGGCACATCTATTGCTTTGCTACTGGGGGCTTCACCGGAAATTGCCGCGTCTATCATGCCTAAATCAGTGACAACACCTATCGCCATGGCGGTAGGTGGAAGTATCGGCGGCATCCCGGCAATCAGCGCTGTCTGTGTTATTTTTGTCGGCATCCTCGGTGCCGTATTTGGCCATACTCTGCTGAATGCAATGCGGATTCGCACCAAGGCTGCACGTGGGCTGGCAATGGGTACTGCCTCGCACGCCCTGGGCACCGCACGCTGTGCTGAGCTTGACTACCAGGAAGGCGCATTTAGTTCTCTGGCGCTGGTCATTTGCGGGATAATCACTTCACTGGTGGCTCCGTTCCTGTTCCCGGTTATTCTGGCACTGTTCGGCTAATCCTGATTTTTAGGTCATTTATTTGCGATGCGTTGCACATTTTTAATTTAAGTTTCATAAGTTGCATACATAATGAGATATGAATCACATATAAAGGCGTAACAGGCCCGTAAACTACGATTCCATTACATTGTTATGAGGCATCGCCATGCATCCACGTTTTCAAACTTCTTTTGCCCAACTCGCGGATAACTTGCAATCAGCCCTGGCTCCCCTTCTGGCGGATGTTCATTTCCCCGCCATGTTAACTGCTGAGCAGGTCTCTGTGCTTAAACGCGAATCGGGACTGGACGAAGACGCGCTGGCATTCGCTCTGCTGCCGCTGGCTGCTGCCTGCGCTCGTACCGATCTCTCCCATTTTAACGTTGGCGCAATTGCGCGTGGTATCAGTGGTACCTGGTATTTCGGTGGGAATATGGAGTTCCTTGGCGCGACGATGCAGCAAACTGTTCATGCCGAGCAAAGCGCCATCAGTCACGCCTGGTTACGCGGTGAAAAGGGACTCGCCGCCATCACCGTAAACTACACCCCTTGCGGTCACTGCCGTCAGTTTATGAATGAACTGAACAGCGGGCTGGATTTACGCATTCACCTGCCAGGACGTGAGCCGCACGCCCTGCGCGACTATCTGCCGGATGCTTTCGGCCCGAAAGATTTAGACATCAAAACCTTGTTGATGGATGAGCAGGATCACGGCTTCGCGCTGGAAGGCGATACGCTGACCCAGGCGGCGATTACCGCCGCTAATCATTGTCATATGCCATACAGTCACTCCCCGAGCGGTGTTGCGCTGGAGTGCAAAGATGGTCAAATCTTCAGTGGCAGCTATGCTGAAAACGCCGCCTTCAACCCAACTCTGCCTCCGCTGCAGGGCGCATTAAACCTGTTGAACCTCAACGGCTATGATTACCCGGACATTCAACGCGCGGTGCTGGCAGAAAAAGCCGATGCGCCATTAATCCAGTGGGATGCCACTTCCGCTACCCTGAAAGCATTGGGATGCAATAACATCAGTCGCGTACTGCTGGGTTAATTTCCTGATGGCTCGACGCTTATCACGGCTGGATTGTTGAAAATCCCCTCAATCAGGTTGCTGTTTCTTGCGCTACGCCGTCGGGTACAGTAGCCTGATTGAAATTCCATCCAATTATCGAGTTTTCCGCATGTTAAAGCGCGTGTTTTACAGCTTGTTAGTCCTGATCGGCTTGCTGCTGTTAACTGTGCTTGGTCTCGACAGATGGATGAGCTGGAAGACAGCACCTTACATCTACGACGAATTGCAGGATTTACCCTATCGCCAGGTCGGCGTGGTATTAGGCACAGCGAAATACTACCGTACCGGCGTCATTAACCAGTATTACCGCTACCGCATTCAGGGCGCATTAAACGCTTATAACAGCGGTAAGGTGAATTACCTGCTACTCAGTGGCGATAACGCACAGCAAAGCTATAACGAACCGATGACGATGCGTAAAGATCTGATTGCCGCAGGCGTCGATCCTGCCGACATCGTGCTCGATTATGCCGGATTCCGCACGCTCGACTCCATTGTGCGGACCCGCAAAGTGTTTGATACCAATGATTTCATCATCATTACCCAGCGATTCCACTGTGAACGCGCCTTGTTTATTGCACTTCATATGGGCATTCAAGCCCAGTGCTACGCGGTGCCTTCACCTAAAGATATGCTGACCGTACGGGTACGTGAATTCGGCGCCCGTTTTGGGGCGCTGGCCGATCTCTATCTCTTTAAGCGCGAGCCTCGTTTTTTAGGCCCGCTGGTGCCGATCCCGACAATGCATCAGGTACCGGATGATGCTCAGGGTTATCCGGCGGTAACGCCAGAACAGTTACTTGAATTACAAAAGAAACAAGGAAAATAAGCATGGATGTGCAAACACTCTTCGTCGTTTTGGCCTTTCTTCTCATCCCTGTGTTTTGCTTTCGTGAAGCATGGAAAGGCTGGCGCTCTGGGGCCGTTGATAAAATAAAGAAGAACGCACGTGAACCGGTATATGCCTACCGCAATGAAGATCCACTGCAATTTTGGTGTTACGTTCTTGTTTATGCCGGGTGCGGATGCTTATCTTTTGGGATGGTTATTTATTTAGTCTTTTATCGATAAGGACATTTATGTAATATTAGTGTTTGAGAATAACTAATATTATGAGAACAATTGTTATTTCAACATAAGGGATAAATGCTGTCCACCAGCATTTCCCTGACACTGTCCTCTATTTGTGAATCCTTTCACAGAATACTCTTCCTGCAGTGCTAGCCTTGAGAATAGCCTTAGAAATTATTTTTTCTAATTTTATATTTTGTTATTAACGGTTCGCCTTAATTTACTCAAGCATTAAGGAAGAAAATATGCCACAACAAAATTATCTGGATGAGCTGACGCCTGCTTTTACGCCATTATTAGCAATAAAAGAGGCCTCCCGCTGTTTATTATGTCACGATGCCCCCTGTAGCCAGGATTGTCCGGCGCAAACCGATCCCGGGAAATTTATTCGCTCTATTTATTTTCGCAATTTTAAAGGCGCAGCCGAAACGATCCGTGAAAATAATGCGCTCGGAGCCGTATGCGCCCGGGTATGTCCAACCGAAAAATTATGTCAACGCGGGTGTACGCGTTCAGGAATTGATAAACCTATCGATATCGCACGTCTGCAACGTTTTATTACCGATTTTGAACAGCAGACGGCAATGAAAATTTATCAACCCGGAACGAAAACGCTGGGCAAGATTGCCATTATCGGCGCAGGCCCGGCAGGGTTGCAGGCCAGTGTAACCTTGAGCAATCTGGGTTACGACGTGACAATTTACGAAAAACAGCCTCAGCCAGGCGGCTGGCTACGCTATGGCATTCCTGAGTTTCGGCTGCCGCAATCTGTTCTGGATGTCGAGATTGCTCGTATCGTTGAAATGGGCGTCACCATTAAATGCCATTGTGAAGTCGGCAACGCCCTCTCCGTTGAGCAACTTAAAGCGGAAAATCGCGCTGTACTGCTTACCGTAGGCATGTCCTACGGCTCGACCCTGCCATTGTTTAACAATGCAAATAATGTCGAGATTGCCGTCGATTTCCTGCAACGTGCCCGCCAGTCCGGCGGCGATATTGGCGTACCGCAAAGTGCGTTGATCATCGGTGGCGGCGATGTGGCAATGGATGTCGCCAGTACGTTAAAACTCCTTGGCTGTCCGTCAGTCACCTGTGTCGCACGTGAAGAACTCGCTGAACTCCCCGCCAGCGACAAAGAGTTCACCAGTACGCAAGCGTTAGACGTATCGATCATTGACGGCTTCACACCCGTAGAGGTTACCGGGAATAGAGTCACCTTTAAGCATGTTCGTCAGCCAGGAGAACTCACGTTTGAAGCCGAAAAGATTATTCTCGCCGTTGGCCAACACGCTCAACTTGATGGTTTCGCGGCATTAAAGCCAGAGCGTAATCTTATCGATACGCAAAATTATCAAACCGCCGATCCGGTTCTGTTTGCCGCGGGCGATATCGTTAAAGGCGATAAAACCGTCGTCTATGCCGTGAAAACCGGGAAAGAAGCCGCTCAGGCTATTCATCACTATTTAGAGGGAGCTTGCTCATGTTAACAAAAGATCTTTCTATTACTTTTTGCGGCGTAAAATTTCCCAACCCGTTTTGCCTCTCTTCTTCTCCGGTGGGTAACTGTTATGAGATGTGCGCCAAAGCCTACGATACCGGCTGGGGCGGAATTGTTTTTAAAACAATTGGTTTCTTTATCGCCAATGAAGTCTCCCCACGCTTTGACCATCTGACCAAAGAAGATACTGGCTTCATTGGCTTCAAAAATATGGAGCAAATTGCTGAACACCCACTGGAAGAGAATCTGGCCGCCATTCGTAGGCTGAAGCAAAATTACCCGGATAAAGTGCTAATCGCATCGATCATGGGGGAAAATGAGCAGCAATGGCAGGAGCTGGCACACCTGGTCGAAGAAGCGGGTGCGGATATGATCGAGTGCAACTTCTCGTGTCCGCAGATGACATCTCATGCGATGGGCAGCGATGTGGGACAAAGCCCGGAGCTGGTCGAGAAATATTGTCGGGCAGTTAAACGCGGTTCTTCACTGCCAATTTTAGCCAAAATGACACCCAATATTGGCGATATGTGTGAAGTGGCTCTGGCGGCTAAACGCGGAGGTGCCGACGGTATTGCCACCATCAATACCGTAAAATCTATCACCAATATCGACCTGAACCGGAAAATCGGCATGCCAGTAGTCAACGGCAAATCCAGTATTTCCGGCTACTCCGGCAAGGCAGTAAAACCCATCGCCCTACGTTTTATACAACAACTGCGTACCCACCCTGAACTACAAGATTTTCCGATTAGCGGCATTGGTGGCATTGAAACCTGGGAAGATGCTGCTGAATTCTTGCTCCTGGGTGCCGCTACGCTGCAGGTCACTACCGGGATCATGCAGTATGGCTATCGGATTGTGGAGGATATGACCAGCGGGCTGTCGCACTATCTTGCCGATCAGGGCTTTGATTCGCTGGAGGATATGGTTGGCCTTGCCAATACCAATATCATTCCCGCCGAGGATCTTGACCGCAGTTATATTGTCTACCCACATATCAACCTCGATAAATGCGTTGGCTGCGGGCGCTGCTACATCTCCTGCTATGACGGTGGACATCAGGCGATGGAATGGAATGAAGAAACCCGTACACCACACTGCAACACCGAAAAATGCGTGGGTTGTCTGCTGTGCGGTCACGTCTGCCCGGTAGCCTGTATCGATTTAGGGGAGGTAAAATTTAAAGCCGGTGAGAAAGAACATGCGCTAACGCTGTAACACGAAGAACAGAAAAGCCCGGGGCAGATTTCTCTGCACCGGGCTTTTGCATAGTTACGTTACTTCTTACGTGCGTATTTCAGTGAGTCCAGCGCCACCGCGAAGATGATAATGCCGCCCTTAATAATGTACTGCCAGTAAGGGTTCACGCCGATATAGGTCAGACCGTAGTTGATAACGGTGAAGATAATAACACCGGTCACAACACCAAATACGGTACCGACACCACCACTGAACGACACGCCGCCGACCACGCACGCCGCAATCGCATCCAGCTCATACATAAAGCCGAGGTTGTTGGTCGCAGAGCCGATACGTCCGGCTTCCAGTAAGCCACCGAAAGCATAGAACACGCCAGACAGCGCATAGATAATCAGCAGGTTCAGCGCGACGTTAACGCCAGATACTTTCGCCGCTTCGGGGTTACCGCCGATAGCGAAAATGTTTTTACCAAAGCGGGTCTTGTTCCAGAGTACCCAAACAAAGGCCACTGCAATCAATGCGTAGAAAGTGATATAGGAGAGTCGGAAACTACCCAGCGCAATAAAGCCCTGCGCAAAGGTGGAGAATCCGCTGTCAAAGCCAGAAATTGGCGAGGCCCCGACAAAGTCGTAATACAGTGAGTTGATACCGTAAACGATGATCATCGTACCGAGAGTGGTAATAAACGGGGTCACATTCAGGTACGCAATGATGATACCGTTCACCAGACCAATAATGGCACCGATAACACAGACAATCAGCACCACCACGATGATCGGCATGGTGGCCATTTCCGGGAACACCTTATTGGCATTCTCCATCGACTGCAGCAAGGTAGCCGCGACCACCGCAGCCAGACCAACCTGACGACCTGCAGACAGGTCTGTCCCCTGGGTGACAATCAGTCCGGCAACGCCCAGTGCGATAATAATACGCACCGAGGATTGCGTCAGAATATTACTCAAGTTCAGCAAACTTAAGAAAGTAGGGTCCTGGAAAATAATAATCGCCAGCAAAACTAAAAGAACAACGTAAATTCCGCCTTCTTTCAGGTAAGTAAGAAAACTTTTCTTATTTAACGCACTCATGAGGAGCCCCTAATCTTAAAGGTGCAAAGACGCAAGACGGAGAATTTCGTTTTGCGTTGTCGTTTTAGTTTCAACAATTCCAGCCACAAGACCATTGCTCATAACCAGAATACGATCGGTAATACCTAACAGCTCCGGCATTTCGGAGGAAATAATGATAATCCCCTTCCCTTTTTTCGCCAGCTCCGCAATTAACTGATAAATTTCAAATTTTGCACCAACATCGATCCCACGTGTTGGCTCATCCAGCATCAGTATTTCTGGCTGTGTTAACAACCAACGGCCAATAACAACCTTTTGCTGGTTGCCACCGGACAGTGAACCAATTTGTGTACGGTGACCTGGTGTTTTCACCCTCATGGAGTCAATTACCCATTGGGTATCGCTTTTCATACGGGTATTATCCAACAGGCCAACTTTATTTTTATAGTTTTGGATATTGGATATTAACGAGTTAAAACCGATATCCAAATAAGCATAAATGCCCGTTGAGCGACGTTCTTCCGTCACCAGCGCAAAACCATGGTTAATGGCTTCATTCGCGCTGTGGTTATTAATTTTTTTACCGTGTAGCGTAATCGTACCTGATGATTTCTCACGAATACCAAAAAGTGTTTCAACAATATCTGTGCGTTTTGCACCAACCAGACCGGCAATGCCAAGGATCTCCCCTTTATGCAGGTCAAAAGAGATATCACGAATCGACGGCTGACGCAGAGATGTCAGGTTACGCACTTCCAGAATCACTTCGCCAGGCTTGTTCTCTTTATCCGGGAAACGTTGGTTCAGCGAACGTCCCACCATCATGGCGATGATCTTATCCATATCCAGCCCTTCCAGTGGCTGGGTCGCAATCCACTGACCATCACGTAGCACGGTAATTTCATCGCACAACTGGAAGATTTCTTCCATTTTGTGAGAAATATAAACGATACCGCATCCACGATCTTTCAGTTTACGAATAATCGTGAACAGATGATTAACCTCTTTCTCCGTCAAAGACGAGGTAGGTTCATCCATGATGACGATTTTGGCATCGTACGAAAACGCTTTAGCAATTTCTATCATCTGCATTTGCGAAACTGACAATGTACCGACGCGCGCACGCGGATCGATATCAATATCCAGTTCATCAAATATCGCTTTGGTATCCCGGTACATTTTATCCTGGTCGACAAACATGCCTTTGGTGGGATAACGCCCTAGCCACATGTTGTCCATTACGGAACGTTGTAATACCAGGTTCAATTCCTGGTGTACCATCGAGATACCATTTTCAAGCGCTTCTTTAGCAGAATGAAAATCGATTTCTTTACCCTGAAATAAAATACTACCGGAATCTTTTTGATAGATTCCAAAAAGACATTTTAATAATGTTGACTTTCCAGCTCCATTCTCCCCCATTAAGGCGTGAATAGAATGTGGGCGGACTTTTAAATTGACATTATCAAGAGCCTTAACGCCGGGAAAGGACTTGTTGATGCCGCTCATTTCCAACAAGTATTCGCCTGACGACTGAGTATTAGTGCTGACCATAATTATACCTTGTTGGCCTTGCTGAGTGCGTAATTGAGGGCGCAACAGAATTGCGCCCACAGACATATACACTAAAAAATTCGAGTTGCAGGAAGGCGGTGAGTGAGTGAATCCCCAGCCACATAGATAACTATGTAACTGGGGTGAACGAGCACAGCCAACGCACAGGCAACTTGAAGTATGGTGTGTATAGACTTATTTATTGGTGAACTCAGCCAGATTGTCTTTATCGACACCTACATACGGAACGCGAACAATTTTGTTCTCAATTTTCCAGGTTGTGCCGTCTGCCGCACCTTTGCCTTCAGCCAGGTTTTTCGCCAGATCGAAGGTTGCTTTCGCCTGGTTATTGGCGTCGTTCAGCACGGTACCGGCCATTGCACCAGATTTCACCAGAGCCAGAGCTTCAGGCAACGCATCCACGCCAAATACCGGAACGCTGGTTTTGTTGTGTGCTTTCAGCGCTTCAACTGCACCCATTGCCATTGCGTCATTATTCGCAATCACAACTTCAATTTTGTTGGCGTTTGGACCGGACATCCACGCATCCATTTTATCTTTCGCCTGAGCGGTATCCCACATGGCGGTATCTAACTGCAGCTGCTCAGTTTTAATGCCTTTGTCGTTCAGCTCTTTAATCACGTAGGTAGTACGTGCTTCAGCATCCGGATGTCCCGGCTCGCCTTTCAGCAGAACAAACTGAATTTTACCGTCTTTGTTCAGATCCCAGTTCGGGTTTGCTGCCCAGTGTTTAGCAATCAAATCACCCTGGATGATGCCAGATTCTTTAGAGTCGGTACCGACATAGAAGGCCTTGTCATAGCTGTCCAGCGCTTTACGTGAAGGTTCTTTGTTGAAGAACACAATCGGTACGTTCTGGCCACGAGCTTTCTCAATTACCGTGCCTGCTGCAGCCGGGTCAACCAGGTTGATAGCCAGTGCTTTAACGCCTTTTGCCAGCAATACATCAATCTGATCGTTTTGCTTGGATTGATCGTTCTGGGAGTCGTTCATCAGCAACTGGACATCTGGCGCCGCTTTGGCATCTTTCTCAATAGCTTTACGCACCACAGACATAAAGTTATCGTCATACTTATAAATCGTCACACCAATGCGGGTATCAGCAGCGTGCGCAGCCGCGCCGAATAACATGCTTGCCATTACAGCAGACAGGGTCAACACCTTCTTATTCATGGTATCTCCGGTTTTATTATGCAGGGTAGTACTTGAGATAAATGCTCGGCAGGGCAGAACGTTACTAAACTGTTACTGAACGCCGAAGCTCACTTTTAAAAATATTTCTTCCGTGTCTGGCAACGCTCCAAAAACAGGCTTTAATTTTTGTTTAAGACGCCTATACCTCGATGAAAGTGATTATTCACCGTTACATAGTAGTTACAGCGCAACAAACAGTGTCATCATAGCTATGGCATTGTTAAGATACTGTGAATTTACTCACATATTGAAAACGGTTACATCGAGTGACATTATTAGTTAGTGATCGGTGCCGCATTCTGCCGCAACGCCACAGAATGACGACGCACCAGCGTTGGCATAAAGCAATGGGTCGCCGCAGGATCCAACGTACCCGCAGCGCCTTGTAGTGCGAGCTCTGTCGCCATTTTTGCCATTGATGCAATAGGATAGCGCACGGTCGTCAGCTGCGGATCGGTGTAACGCGCAATAGGGATATCATCGAAACCAATGATAGACAGATGTAACGGAATGGCGATACCGTTGTCTTTTAGCGCAGTAAGCGCCCCGGCGGCCATATTGTCGTTGTAAGCGAAGACCGCCGTCAGTTGCAAATTACGTCCCAGCAGTTCCACCATCGCTGATTCTCCGCCCTGCATATCGGGCGAACCGGTGCCAACCCAGCTTTCTGCCGGAGTAATTCCGTTTTCTTTCAACGCGCTTAGCCACCCTTCTCTACGCATCGCGTCATCTTCAATACGATGACTTGACGCCAGATACCCTATGCGTTGGTGCCCGTTATTGAGCAGCATGCGGGTCGCCATTTTGGCCCCGCTGATATTGTCCAGGCAGACACAACGGTGGGCGTAGCCCGGCACAATACGGTTGATCAATACCATTCCGGGGATCTGATCCATAAACTCCCCCAGTTCCTGGTCACTCAACGCTTTTGAGTGAACAATCAGCGCGTTACAACGCTGACGGATCAGGACTTCGATGACATGACGTTCTTTTTCTGCTTCATGATAACTGTTACCAATCAGCACATACTTCTGATGCTGCTGGGCAACCATATCTACGGCTTTCACCAGCGCACCAAAGAACGCATCTGAAACATCCATCACCACTACACCAATAGTGTCACTCACCTGCGTGGCCAGCGCTTGCGCATTAGCATTGGGCCGATAGCCTAGCTGAGTCACTGCCTTCATTACCGCTTCGCGAGTATCTGGACTCACCAACGCGCTGTTATTCAGTACGCGGGAAACGGTCGCCACAGAAACGCCAGACTGACGTGCCACATCACGTATGGTGATCATATTCACTACCCTGTTTGAGATTGCGGTTGCCCACAGACACCCTGGATTGTGTATTTTGTCAGCACGATGAATAGCACTGCGTGAGTCATGTCACAGGAATGAAAACGCTTACATCCGTTTTGTTAATGAATGTGATCCAGATCGTTATCTGGATGTTCCCGGCAATGACGCCCCTGAGGCACGCAGGGTTAGTTGACGCCACAGCCACTCCACCGGACCTTGCCGATAAAAACGTAGCCAAATGACGGAGAAAAGAAGGTTTATAGTCCAAACAGGGATAACGAAATACAGCAGTTCCAGCCGGTCAAACTTCATAAACAGACCAAACTGATAGAACAGTGTGGTGCAGATGAGCGTTTGCAGAAGATAATTGGTCAATGCCATGCGTCCTACGCAGGCAATGGCAATAACAAATTTAAAGCGGTTAAGTTGCGGCCAGAAACCAAACATCAATGCGGCGTAACCGATAGTCTGAAACGGTGCGCTCAGTTCTCGCGGGGCTTGTAACAGAAAAGCACACCAGCGATATGCCCACTCCAGATGCCATTGGGCGACGATAGCCGGTAGGTTAATCGCCATTCCGATGATGACCAACAACGCGCCGGTACGACGATAATGCGACAAACTGTATTGTCCTTTCAGCCAGCCGCTGCGCATCAATGCCGCGCCGAGCAGCATCATTCCCGCAAGCTGCCAGCCGTACTGCGCCCCCAGTGCCAGCAGGCTGTTCGACAGCATATCCACGCGGTTACTGACCGCTTCCATACCGCCGTTAATCTTCCAGAACTTTTCATACAGCAGTGCAGAGGCATCCGGCGTCCAGGCCCGGCTGGTTTCGCCCCCGGAAATAACGCCAAGCAGCAGCAATACGCCGATACCTACGAGGTAGAGCAGCACACCGGTATTAAACAGGCTTTTGACCGAAGGAGCGTCGCGGATCAGCCGCCAGCAGATAAGACCAATTAAGCCGTATGCCAGCAGGATATCGCCATCCCATAATAATAAGCCGTGAATAAAACCCAGCAAAACTAGCAGAGTGAGTCGCGACTGGATCCAGCGTTTGCCGCGCGGCAACAGCATTTGCAGGCCTGCGCCGAACAACAGCGCAAAAAGAGTAAGGAACTTCACCTGCGCGAAGAGATCAAGCACCGCCCAGGTCCAGGCATCCGACAGGGTAATGTTGCCATACCAGGCAGGGTTCAGGTATGCCGCCTTCGGCAAACCAAAGGCGCTAATATTGAGAAGCAGGATACCAAGGATGGCAACGCCACGAATAAAATCCAGCGTGACATTACGCTCCATGGTTCCCTGCCCTAATCAGTTGTGGTGACGCACGGCGCGCAGGAATTCCTGACGCGTATTCTGGCTGGACTTAAACAGCCCGCCAAGCGAGGTGGTAGTGGTCGCACTGGTCGCATCACGGATACCGCGCGCTTTCACGCAGTAATGCACCGCATCAATTGAAACCGCCACATTATTAGTACCGAGCAGCGTTTGCAGCGCGGTCAAAATTTGCTGAGTCAGACGTTCTTGTACCTGTGGACGCTGCGCAAAGAATTGCACAATGCGATTAATCTTCGACAGGCCAATCACAGACTCTTTCGGGATGTACGCCACCGTCGCTTTGCCATCAATTGTGACAAAGTGATGCTCACAGGTGCTGGTCAGCGTGATATCACGAACCGTGACCATCTCATCAACCTTCATTTTATTTTCAATGACGGTAATTTTCGGGAAGTTCGCGTAATCGAGACCGGAGAAAATCTCATCAACATACATTTTAGCGATGCGATGTGGGGTTTCCATCAGACTGTCATCGCTCAAATCAAGATTGAGCAATTGCATAATCTCGGTCATATGGCCGGAGATAAGACGTTTGCGCGTTTCGTTATCCATCTCATGCACGGGCGGGCGCAACGGGGTTTCGAGACCACGTGCGACCAGCGCTTCATGAACCAGGGCCGCTTCTTTACTGAGTGATGACATTTCTTCTTCTCCTGCAGGTGTGGCGCCTCTGCCCTGCGTGGGGCAAAGTTTTTAGGCTGTGTCACAGCCAGAACATTGTGCGTGAGGCGGCGCACATAATCCAGTATTCACCGCGATAATTATTGAAATTGGCGCAGCCTGTTAATGCACAGATCCTACTTGCCGTTCAACCCGGTGAGTATGAGTGTTAATGTAAAGTTATATAGATGATGAAGTATGTTTGCCCAATGCGGAAGTGAAAGTTACTCACAGTGCAATGAATAATCTGTATTATGATGGGTTCGCAAACACATTCAGATTCGACACAACAAGGAGCCACGCATGGAAATGCTTGAAGAGCACCGCTGTTTTGAAGGCTGGCAGCAACGCTGGCGTCACGACTCCGCTACGTTAAATTGCACCATGACTTTCAGCATTTTTCTCCCTCCGCCGCGCGATAACACCCCGCCTCCGGTACTGTATTGGTTGTCGGGTCTGACCTGCAATGATGAGAATTTTACTACCAAAGCAGGCGCGCAGCGTATTGCAGCTGAGTTGGGGATTGTTCTGGTGATGCCAGATACCAGCCCGCGCGGTGAACTGGTGGCCAATGATGACGGGTACGATTTAGGTCAAGGTGCCGGATTTTATCTCAATGCCACACAGCAGCCATGGGCTTCGCATTTCCGCATGTATGACTACTTGCGCGATGAGCTTCCGGCACTGGTTCAGTCACAGTTTAACGTCGGCGATCGCTGCGCCATCAGCGGACACTCCATGGGCGGTCACGGTGCACTGATTATGGCGCTGAAAAACCCCGGTAAATACACCAGTGTTTCCGCGTTTGCGCCAATCGTAAACCCATGCCGTGTTCCGTGGGGAGAAAAGGCATTTAGTGCCTATCTGGGCGATGATAAGACGACCTGGGCCGCATGGGATAGCTGCGCGTTAATGTTAGCCAGTAAGCCAGAAGATGCCATTCCAACACTCATCGATCAGGGTGACAGCGATCAGTTCCTTGCCGATCAACTTCAACCTGCGGTGCTGGCAGAAACGGCTCGTCAGACGGCGTGGCCGATGACGTTACGCATTCAGCCCGGATACGATCATAGCTATTATTTTATTGCGTCGTTCATTGAAGATCATCTGCGCTTCCACGCACAATATCTGTTGAAGTAACGCACTGAGGGCGTCCGCCCTCTTTGTTTCTCCATCATTTCCTCATTTTTTCTCCATTTTTATTTTGCCGCTATCTCATTGACTGAAAAAGCTTTTCCTTGCCAATCATATCAAACACAAATGATTCCAATTATCATTTGTGTTTACAAACATTCACACTTTTGTACAATCTCCTAGCTTCTTTACTTAAAAGAGTCCTTAAAAGACAAATACATATAATTGTCATGGCCTTTGTCATGACGAGTTGATCGTTACCCTAAGAATTCGAGTTGTAGGACAAAATGCAATTGCATTTTGAACAGTGCTGGCCCCGAAGGGGTGAGGCTCTCTTGCCGGATCATGCGGCAGGGGAGTAAATCCCAGGAACGCACATAAGTACGTTCCTGGGGTGAACGAGCTTAGTCAGCACACCTGCAACTTGAAGTATTACGGGTAAATTCATTTAAATGGAATGATACAAATGACTATACCTCACGTTAAGGCTGTTGCTGCCGCAGTATGCGTCGCCAGTCTCCCATCACTCGTCTATGCTGCTGACCAGGATACCGTCGTTGTTACAGCCACCGGGTTTGAGCAAAAAATCCAGGACGCCCCCGCCTCTATTTCTGTGATCACCAAGCAGCAGATAGAGGATAAAGCTTACCGTGATGTCACCGATGCGCTAAAAGATGTACCTGGCGTCGTCGTAACAGGTGGGGGTAGCAGCAGCGATATCAGCATTCGCGGGATGGCTTCGCAATACACGCTTTTCCTGGTAAACGGTAAACGTATCAGCACGCGTGGTACACGTCCCAACAGCGATAACTCTGGCATTGAGCAAGGCTGGCTCCCGCCGCTGGAATCCATCGAACGTATCGAAGTGATCCGTGGCCCTATGTCTTCGCTCTACGGCTCTGATGCAATGGGCGGCGTCATCAACGTAATTACCAAAAAAGTCTCGAATACCAAAGCCTGGACCGGCTCCTTGCATGGCGATGCCACTTTCCAGGAAGACCGGGATTCTGGCGATATTTACCAGACTAACGCCTATGCTTCCGGGCCGCTGATTGACGGGTTACTCGGCGCAAAAGTCACCGGTTTATTCTCTCACCGTGCAGAAGATGAAATCGTCAATGGTTACAATGAGCAGCGTATGCGTAGCGGGGGATTAACCCTGAACTTTACGCCGGATGATAAAAACGATATTGACTTCGATTACGCACGTGAACTGCAGGATCGCGACAGCACGCCAGGCAAGTCAATGGCCGCAGAGAGCTGCCGCAACGGCACCTGTAAGCCAAACAGCAAAAGCGAAAGCAAGTATGTGCACACCACCTATTCATTAACCCACAGCGGTTACTATGACGACTTCAATACCACCAGCTATGTTCAGCAGGAAGAGAGCGAGAATCCCGGTCGCCAGATGAAGTCCTACAACACCATCTTCAATAACCAGAACCAGATCTTCCTCGGGGCACATACCCTGACGGCGGGTGGACAGTACCGTTATGAAAAACTGCGCGATAACGGTAACCAGTTGCAAGCGGCAGATGGTCTGAACAAGCTAACTCGCTGGAGCTGGGCGCTGTTTGCCGAAGATGAATGGGCCGTTACCGATACCTTTACGCTGACCGGTGGTCTGCGTATGGACAAAGATGAAAACTACGGTGATAACTGGACGCCGCGTGGCTATGGCGTATGGCATCTTAGCGATCAATGGACCTTAAAAGGCGGTGTTTCAGCAGGCTATCGTGCACCAGACCTGCGTCAGTCATCTGCCAGTTGGGGACAGGTCACCGGCGGTGGTCGCCTGAACGGTATCATTGTAGGTAACCCGGATCTGAAACCGGAGAAAAGCCTGAGTGAAGAAATCGGGTTGCTGTGGGACAACGGTAACGACCTCAACGCAGGCGTCACTCTGTTCAACACTGACTTCAAAAACAAAATTACCGAAGTTCGCCGCTGTAACAGCAGTTCCGATCCTGCCTGCACCATCGGCACAACCAGTTACGATTTTGTCAGCGATCGGGTTAACGTTGATAAAGCCAACATGCGCGGCGTAGAGTCCACCTTCGGCTGGAAGATTACCTCTGACCTCAACTGGACAGCTAACTACACCTACACCGAGTCTGAGCAGAAAAGCGGTCAGTTCTCTGGTCAGCCGCTGAATAAAATGCCAAAACATATGTTTAACACTACGCTGGACTGGCAGGCTACGCAGGATATCGGCTTCTGGAGCCGTCTGAACTTGCGCGGTAAAACATCCGAGTACCTGAGCCGTACCTCAATGGCACAAGGAACCCCTTCCTATACTCAGGTTGACGTCGGCTTGCGTTACTACGCCAACAAAGATCTGTTGCTGACTGCTGGCGTGTATAACGTTCTGGATAAGCAAATCAATTACGATACCTACGACACCGTTCTCGATGGTCGTCGCTATACCGTTGGCCTGACTTACAACTTCTAAGTACAGTGCAATAAAAAACCCCGGCACGAATAATGCCGGGGTTTTTGTTATTTTGTCTGCCGGATGACGGCATAAATGCTTGATCCGGACAGGTCTGTCTAACAGGTTATTTCTTCACTCGCCCCGGGAAGTGCATTTCGCTGTAGCGAACAAAATGGGTTCCTTTTGTCAGCTTGTAGCCAAACCAGATAATCAGGAACAGCGGGATACCGATATAGGTTGCCATCACACCGCCCCAGTCAATGGTATCTTTCAGGAATGCTTCGTAGTTTTGTCCCAGCGTAATAATCAGGCACAACACGAAAGCAAAGATCGGACCCAGCGGGAAGAAACCTGAACGATACGGCAGATCCTTCACATCATGCCCCTGCAGCACATAGCCACGACGGAAACGATAGTGGCTAATGGCAATCCCCAGCCAGGCGATAAAGCCCGTCATCCCGGAGGTATTCAGCAGCCACAGGTACACGGTCTGGTTGCCAAACATTGAAGTCAGGAAGCACAACCCTGCCACCACCGTGGTCGCATATAACGCATTACGCGGTACACCGCCACGAGACAGCTTAGCGAAAATACGCGGCGCTTTACCATCACATGCCAGGGTATAAAGCATACGCGTTGACGCATACATCCCGGAGTTACCCGCCGACAATACCGCTGTCAGGATAACGGCGTTCATCACCGCCGCCGCAGAAAGCAGGCCGGCGTGCTGGAATACCAGCGTGAACGGACTGACGCTGATGTCTTTAACATCATTGCGCAGCAGGCTTGGGTCAGTGTATGGAATAATCAGGCTGATGATCAAAATAGCGAACACATAGAACAACAGGATTCGCCAGAACACCTGACGCACAGCGCGAGGAATGTTCTTCTCAGGATCTTCAGATTCGCCTGCAGCGATACCAATCAACTCGGTGCCCTGGAAAGAGAAACCGACGATCATCGCCACGCCAATCATCGCCGCAAAACCACCGGCAAAAGGAGCCTCACCTGTCGTCCAGTTGCTCCAGCCCACCGGTTGAGCGCCTTTAAAGATACCGACGATCATCATCACACCAACCACAATGAAGATAATAACGGTGGTAACTTTGATCAGCGAGAACCAGTACTCCGCTTCACCAAAACCCCTGACCGAGATGTAGTTCAGCAGGAAGATGACGCACAGGAACAACGCACTCCAGATCCAGCCGGGCGTATCCGGGAACCACCAGCTCATCACCAGTTGTGCAGCCACAAGGTCAACGGCAATGGTTACCGCCCAGTTGTACCAGTAGTTCCAGCCCAGCGCGAAGCCAAAGCCTTCTTCTACATAGTTCTGACCGTAGGTGGAGAACGAACCGGAAACCGGCATATACGCGGCTAATTCACCAAGACTGGTCATCAGGAAGTACACCATCAGACCAATCAGAATATAGGAAAACAGCGCGCCGCCAGGACCCGCCGCAGAAATGGTTGCACCAGATGCAACGAAAAGACCCGTACCGATGGAGCCACCAATGGCAATCATCGTCAGGTGACGCGCTTTCAGTTCACGACGTAGCGTGGGCGCTTCTGTGGTTTTAGTTTCGGAAACCATGTGAAAATGCTATCCATCCAAAAAATGAGGCGCGATTGTAGCAGACGAAACGGCATTCTTCCGGCACAAATGCGCTGTTATAAGAGACCTTCATGACTGGCCGCGGATTATAAGTAAAGCAGAGATTTGAAAGCGTGCAGACCAGATAAACATAGCGCCATCAGGTAAGAGCGTGTCGGCACTACCTGCTTCCGACACACCTGCGTCTTACCCGGCCTGTTCCACCTGATCGCTATAACGTAAAAAACGCAGCAGCGCATTGGAGAGGTGTTTTTGACGATGATGGACACGCCAGAGGGTGCGAACTAACCGCGGTAGTGGCACGGGAACTTCGCTCAGCGTTCCGGCCCGCAACTGTTCCTCAATGACACGACGCGACAGACAGCTAATCCCTAATCCATGACGCACAGCATGTTTAATCGCTTCTGAATTACCCAGCTCCATGGCCATTTGAAACCTCGGCAAATGCGACAACAGCAGGTAATCAACAAGCTCACGCGTACCGGAACCACGCTCGCGGAGGATCCAGGGCGACGCTGCCAGTTGTTCCAGCGTAACGGGCCCCTTCGTTAATGGCGAAGACGGCGCAGCAAAGACCACCAGCTCATCTTCCAGCCACGGTTCAGAGATAATTTCCGTGCTGTGGCAAGGGCCTTCGATAAGCCCAATGTCTACCCGAAAATCCAGTACCGCGTTGATAACATCCTGACTGTTGCCCACGCTCAGCTCCAGTGGCAAATCAGGAAAATCCTGCCGGTAACGGGCGATCATGGCAGGAAGAATGTAATTACCAATGGTGCTGCTGGCATATACGCGAATAGCGCCATTATCTTCACGAAAAAGCTGTTCAATTTCAGTTGTTTGCTCAAGCAGCGCCAGCGCGCGAGGATAGAGTAATCGCCCGTGCTCATTAACGACCAGGCGCTTACCCACGCGGTCAAATAGCTGGACACCAAGTTGCCCCTCTAAATCGGTAAGCGCGGCGCTAACCGCCGACTGCGACAATGACAACATCACAGATGCCTGAGTCGTCGAGCCGCTTTTCAGTACCTCAGCAAACACTTCAAGTTGTCGTAGGGTGATATGCATAGTCGTTTTCCACCAGGTAGCCGTGCTTACCACTTATAAAGATTAATTATAAATATATAATCAATTTTATTTTTAAGCCACTTCACCTTACTATTTTGTCAAAGATTTCATTCCAATTCACAGGAGGGGTCATGACAGAACTCGCCCTACAGAATCATCGACGTACAGTGTGGCATTTTATTCCGGGGCTTGCCCTGAGTGCAGTTATCACCGGGGCCGCTTTGTGGGGTGGTTCCATTCCCGCCGTAGCGGGTGCCGGGTTCAGCGCCCTCACCTTAGCCATTTTATTGGGGATGGTTCTCGGTAATACCGTCTATCCACACATCTGGAAAAGCTGTGACGGTGGCGTACTGTTTGCCAAACAACATTTATTACGCCTGGGGATAATCCTCTACGGCTTTCGCCTTACATTCGCGCAGATTGCTGACGTTGGCGTCAGCGGTATCGTGATCGATGTGTTGACGCTGACCAGTACCTTTATGCTTGCCTGTTTCCTTGGGCAGAAAGTGTTTGGCCTGGATCGGCACACCAGCTGGCTCATTGGTGCCGGGAGCAGCATTTGCGGTGCAGCCGCGGTGCTGGCAACAGAACCGGTAGTCAAAGCAGAAGCCAGTAAAGTGACGGTCGCTGTCGCAACTGTGGTTATCTTCGGTACGATTGCAATCTTCCTGTACCCGGCAATGTATCCACTGCTGGCGCACTGGTTTAGCCCGGAAACCTATGGGATTTACATTGGCTCTACCATGCATGAAGTAGCACAGGTTGTCGCCGCCGGACATGCAATTACTCCGGATGCAGAAAACGCGGCAGTGATTGCAAAAATGTTGCGCGTTATGATGCTGGCTCCATTCCTCATCATCCTGGCTGCCCGTGTGAAACAGCTGTCTCCGGCGACCGGAGGGGAAAAAAGTAAAATCACTATTCCGTGGTTTGCCATCCTGTTTATTGTGGTTGCGATTTTCAACTCGTTCCACCTGCTACCGAAGTCCGTAGTGGACATGCTGGTTACGCTGGATACAGTTCTGCTGGCGATGGCGATGGCCGCACTTGGGCTTACCACTCACGTCAGTGCACTGAAGAAAGCAGGTGCTAAACCCTTACTGATGGCGCTTGTTCTGTTTGTATGGCTGATTGTGGGCGGCGGTGCGATTAACGTTGCCATCCACGCGCTGATGGCATGATCGATCACGACTAACCCTTGTTAACCCGCTATACTCTCCCCTTTTGAGTATGGCGGGTTTAACTTATGAAATATATTGGAGCGCACGTAAGCGCCGCTGGCGGTCTGGCTAACGCCGCTATTCGAGCCGCGGAAATCGAAGCGACCGCATTCGCCCTGTTCACCAAAAATCAGCGCCAGTGGCGCGCCGCGCCGTTGACGACCGAAGTCATAGATGACTTTAAGTCAGCCTGCGAGAAGTACCATTTTTCTCCGGCACAAATCCTGCCTCACGACAGCTACCTGATTAACCTCGGACACCCGGTGAGCGACGCGCTGGAAAAATCACGCGATGCCTTTATTGATGAAATGCAGCGCTGTGAGCAGCTTGGCTTATCTCTGCTTAACTTTCACCCTGGTAGCCATTTGATGCAGATCCCGGAAGATGAGTGCCTGGCGCGGATCGCGGAGTCGATCAATATTGCCCTCGCTCAGACTCAGGGCGTGACGGCAGTCATTGAAAATACCGCCGGACAGGGCAGTAATCTTGGGTTTAAGTTTGAGCATCTGGCGGCCATTATTGATGGCGTAGAAGATAAAACCCGTGTCGGTGTCTGCATCGATACCTGCCACGCCTTCGCTGCCGGATACGATCTACGCACTACTGCCGAGTGCGAAAAGACCTTTGCGGAATTTGAACGCATCGTCGGCTTTAATTATTTACGCGGGATGCATCTCAACGATGCCAAGAGCACATTTGGCAGCCGTGTTGACCGCCACCACAGCTTAGGTGAAGGCAACATCGGTCACGATGCCTTCCGCTGGATCATGCAGGACAAGCGTTTTGACGGTATTCCACTGGTACTTGAGACCATCAACCCTGATATCTGGGCAGAAGAGATAGCCTGGCTGAAAGCCCAGCAAACAGAAAAAGCAGTCGCGTAACATCGTTCCCGCGCGCCAGACAAACTGGCGCGCCTCAGAAGTGAAAATCAAAGCTCTGGCATATGGTTACGCAAGATGCCCCAGAAATTTTCAGCTGTTTTATTCAACCGGGTATCCATCCTGTAAATATAGGCCTGAATTGGCACCATTAGCTCCGGTACCGCCAGTGAAACCAACCGTTTTGTGCGCAGTTCGTTAACAATCGACCATGCGGGCAACCAGGCGATACCATGTCCATCAAGCGCCATATTTTTCAGCAACTCACTCATCGAAGACATAAATAACGTGCGTCCCGTAATACCGCCCACTTCCGCCAGATGGCGGTTAACCAACCGCCCCATATAAGATGTACTGGTGTAGTTCAATATCGGCACCTGCGGCTGCCAGATATCAAACAACGGTTTACCCTGCTCATCAGCAGCACAAACAGGGTACAGCTCTGATTCAAAAACTTTCAGACCACAAAAAGGTGACTGCATCAGGTCTTCATCGCGAAATGAGATAATAAAATCACTTTTCCCTTCTCGCAGGGTGTTAACCGCCTGCACAACATCAATGGCCTCAACGTGATAAACAAATTCTTCGCCGTAGGCTGCCATCGAGTGAACTAATCTGGGTAGCATGGTAAGCGACAGCGAATGTGCCGCCGCAACTTTAATATTCGGCACTCCTAGCAAGTTATGACCGCTTAGCTCATCCAGATTACATTCCAGCTGTTGTAATAAGCTTCGTGTCTGCGAGTGAAACAACTTCCCCTCTTCCGTGAGTTGCAACGGCGAAGTGGTGCGATCAAATAACATGACTCCTACTGCCGACTCGAGCGCTTTGATCCGTCGGCTAAATGCTGGTTGAGATATATTACGTTGCTCAGCAGCCTGGGAAAAATGACGACAGGCTTCCAGTGTCAAAAAATCATATAACCATTTTGTCTCGATGTTTTTCATATCGGTCACACAGGTATTTAAATATGTCCATGAGCATATAACATCATGCCTGAGAATTTCAGGACATATCATTGACTCTCAGCAATTAGTGATTCGTTTTTTGCATGACACCTTCGTTTTTGACATTAACCTCCTGATGGTTTCTCCCATATGTTCGCGCTCGATTCTGACCAGAACCCATACTCTTTGCCGGGCGCTGGCATTCTGCCCCTGACTCAACACTCACAATCATGCGGTTTTTGCATTACAGCAAACATTATTGCATTTCTCATCGCCGTCATCAGCTGTTAAACATTAGCGAAAGAAAAAATACAGATTATTTATTAACGGTTAAATGAGGTATAAATCGTGAAAGGTTTAATTGGCGTACTTGGCGGAATGGGTCCTGCTGCAACCGTCGATCTTTTTAATAAATTTGTCACTTATACAGCAGCACAGTGCGATCAGGAACATATTCCATTAATTATTTCATCTATTCCTGATATTCCCGACCGGACCGATGCTCTGATGCATCATGGTCGCTCCCCTCTTCCCGCTATGCGTGATTATCTGCATAAACTGGAAGATGCCGGGGCGGAGTGTATTGTGATTCCCTGTAATACCGCCCATTTTTGGTTCAACGAATTAAAAGATTCCTGCCATATAGACCTGCTAAGCATTGTTGATACAACGATGAATGAGGTTGAAAAATGCAGAAAAACCCGTATTGGGCTGCTGGCAACCAACGCCACACTCTACATGGGACTTTATCAAAAAGGTATAGAATCTCTTGGCTTAAGCTGCATCAGTCCTGATACGTCCAGTCAGGAAAAAGTGATGGAAAGTATTTATTGCTTAAAAGCAGGTGATCTTAAGCACGCGCAAAAAATGATGCTTGAACAAGCCGAAATACTTTTCTCACGCGGTGCTGAAGTTATCGTTCTGGGCTGTACGGAAGTTCCTGTGATCCTTGCCGAAGCGGTTAAAAAGTCACCGGATAAATATATTGATTCAACCGGATCATTAGTTCGTGCAGGTATTAAGTGGTACGAAAAAAGAGTAGGAAAGCACCATCTCCTGGCGCAATAAAAAACAAACCTAACTAAATAAACATATTAACTAAACACTCACCTTTAACGACAAATTATTGTCTGGCGGAGATCATTATGATTTGGCTAGAAATTATCGTGGTATTAGGATCAATATTTTTTGGTATTCGTCTCGGCGGGATTGGCATTGGTTTATGCGGTGGACTGGGACTGGCAATTCTGACGCTGGGATTTGGTCTTTCCATCGGTTCCCCGCCCGTAGATGTTATTCTTATTATTATGACGGTTGTTGTAGCAGCATCTGCACTACAGGCCGCAGGAGGTATGGATTATCTGGTACGCATCGCCGGCAATTTTATGCGACGAAATCCAAAATATATTAATATTATTGCGCCAATTATTACCTGGTCGATGACCATTATGGCGGGAACCGGGTTTATCGTCTTTTCTACCTTGCCGGTAATTGCAGAAGTGGCAAAAGAATCCGGCATACGTCCCTCTCGCACGCTAGCTGGCTCCGTAGTCGCCTCCCAAATTGCGATATCTGGCTCGCCGATTAGCGCCGCCATGGCCGCGATGCTGACGATCATGGAAGGTAATGGCGTCAGCTTTATTCAGGTCATGGCGGTTTGTCTTCCGGCCTCATTCGTTGCCGCGATGGTTGCCGCATTAATCGCTTCACGCCAGGGATGCGAGCTGGAAGATGACGAAGTATATCTGGAGCGTCTGCAAAAAGGTCTGGTCCGTAAATATGAAGGGCAGCACAGCACTACACCGGGAGCCAGGCTTTCTGTCGGCCTGTTTATGCTGGCAACAGTCGTCATCGTTATTCTTGCCGCATGTCCTCAGCTACGCCCCGGCTTCGACATCGGTAGCCCAATGAATACGCGGGATATCATTATTATCTGCATGCTGTCCGCCGCTTGCCTGATGGTAGTGTTGTGTAAAACATCCACAGATTCCATTGTGCTGACATCCACTTTTCGCGCGGGCATGAGCTCACTGGCAGTAATTCTCGGGATCGTAACGCTGGGCACAACATTTATTGATGCGCATCTGGCGGAGATTAAAAGTATCGCGGGCGATATTCTGCAGGCCTATCCGATGCTGTTGGCACTGGTACTCTTTGGTACCTGCGCGCTCCTCTATTCACAAGGAGCAACCACGCCACTGATTATCCCTCTTGCCGTCGCCCTCGGTGTACCAACCTGGGCCATACTGGCTTCGTACGTCGCGGTAACCGGGGTGTTTGTTCTGCCAACTTATCCCACGTCGCTGGCAGCAATGGAATTCGACACCACAGGGACAACGCGGGTTGGCAAGTATGTCTTAAACCATCCGTTTATGTTGCCAGGGTTAGGCGGCATTATTGCTGGTGTTGCCTTCGGCTTTATCATTGCCCCCATGATTGCCTAAATCGCATAGCAAAAGGATTCGTTATGCCTCGCCCCATAGAATTTCAATGGATAACGCTTTAAGCATAAAAAAGGGCAGAGAAATCTCTGCCCTTTGATGAGAGGAGGGTTATGCCGCTTTAGCGACAGCGTCCTCTTCCGGACGTTTCAGGAACGCATAGGCCAGACCCGCAACCAGCGTACCTGCGATAATTGCCAGCAGATATCCAAGAACCGGTGTAATTGCGCCAGGGATCAGCAGTACGAACAGACCACCGTGCGGAGCCATCAGCTTAGCACCCACCGCCATGGAGATGGCACCGGTCAACGCACCACCGACGATACAGCACGGCAGAACACGCATCGGGTCACGGGCTGCGAACGGAATCGCCCCTTCGGTAATGAAGCACAGACCCAGAACCAGAGCGGCTTTCCCCCCTTCCTGTTGTGCTTTGTCGAATTTACGACGCGCAACAAGGGTAGACAGACCCAGTGCCAGCGGTGGCACCATACCCGCAGCCATGATTGCAGCCATTGGCGCATACGTTTGTGTACTCAGCAGACCCACACCGAAAGCATATGCGGCTTTGTTTACCGGTCCCCCCATGTCAGTACACATCATACCGCCAAGAATTGCACCGAGTAGTACCGCATTCGCCGTCCCCATGGTTTGCAGCCAGTGAGTCAGACCTTCCAGGATGCCAGCAACCGGTTTGCCAATGAGGTAAATCATCGCCAGACCCACCACCAGGCTCGAGAGCAGTGGAATGATCAGGATCGGTTTCAGCGCTTCCATACTTTGCGGCAGTTTCAGCTTAGTGCTGATTAACTTCGCCAGGTAACCCGCAAGGAAACCGGCAATGATCCCGCCGATAAAACCGGAACCGGTGCTTACCGCCAACATACCGCCGATAAGACCCGGCGTCAGGCCAGGACGGTCGGCGATAGAGAACGCAATGTAACCCGCCAGAACCGGAACCATCAGCGCAAAGGCTGAGCCACCGCCAATCTGCATCAACGCCGCTGCCAGCGTGTTAGGCTCTTTAAATGCTTCAATACCAAACGCGAAAGACAGCGCAATACACAAGCCACCCGCAACCACCATTGGCAGCATGTAAGAAACGCCCGTCAGCAGGTGACGGTATGCGCCAGCACTCTCTTTCTTACCCTGTGTCGCTGTAGACTGTCCTTTCCCCGCAGGCTGGTAGAGGGTCGCTTCGTCGACGGCTTTATCCAGCTCTTGCTTCGTTTTCTTCAGTGCCAGACCGGTCGAGGTACGGTACATCGGTTTTCCGGCAAATTTCGCCAGATCCACTTCAATATCAGCAGCCACGATCACCAGATCAGCTTCGGCAACTTCTTCCGGGGTTATGGCATTACCCGCCCCAACAGAGCCACGGGTTTCAACCTTCACCCACCAGCCGCGTTTTTTGGCCTCGGTTTCAATGGCTTCAGCAGCCATAAAAGTATGCGCTACGCCCGTTGGGCAGGCCGTTACCGCAACCACACGTTTCGGACCACTGCTTGCCACAGGTGCGGCAGCAGCTGGCGCGCTGTAGGGTTTTGCATGACTTTTCGCTTCGCTAAGGAATAACTCAGGATGAGCAACCGCACGACCAATATCACCCAACCAGACATTTTTTCCGTTCAGCGAAGTGTCATTCGGGAGTTTGTCGCCCAGAACAATCGCCAGCTCAGCATCATTAGGATTATCAATAATATCCAGATGCGCTTTATGCGCCGCCGCTCCAAGCAGGGTTTTCGCCATGTAAGCACGAGCCTGGCCGAGATTAGCGTCAATAATCAGCAGCGTTTTCATTATGCCTCTCCTGCTGTCAGTTAAACGGTTTTAAGTCGACACGCGTCATCATTGCGGCCAACTGAGGACGATCGGTAATACCCACATTACTTTGACTTACGGCCAGTGCAGCCACAGCGGTCGCCAGACGTAAGGTGTGTTCACTGGACTCACGCATCAGCAGGCCGTAAATCAGGCCGCCGACCATTGAGTCTCCCGCACCTACGGTGCTGACCACCTCAACGGATGGCGGTTTCGCAATCCATTCGCCTGAAGCGTTAACCCACAGCGCACCTTCCGCACCGAGTGAAATCACCACATGAGCGATACCCTGCTCGCGCAGTGCATGTGCAGCATCAATAACATCTTTCATTTCCGGCAGTTTACGGCCAGCCCAGATCTCCAGCTCGCGGCGGTTAGGTTTTACCAGCCACGGCGCCGCTTTCAGACCCGCGACCAGTGCTTCACGGCTACTATCAAAGATAATGCATGGACACTGGCTGCGCAGGCGCGTCATCCAGTCGGTGAATGCTTCCGGACTAACACCGGTTGGCAAGCTGCCGCTGACACACACCATGTCGAACTGCCCCAACCAGCTCAAGGAGTCATTCACAAAGCGTTCCCAGTCGGCTGGGGTGACTTCAAAACCAGAGAAATTGAAGTCTGAAACTTCGCCGTCTTTTTCAGTCAGTTTGACGTTAATACGGGTACGCCCCTGCACCACCTGAAAACGGTTAGCAATACCCAATTCGCTGAACAGTTGCTGAAAGCCATCCTGGTTGTCTTTACCCAGGAAACCGCCAACCGTAACGTCGATACCCAGATCTTTCAGAACTTTCGCGACGTTGATGCCTTTTCCAGCCGCGTGCAGACCGGTCGTTTTAACCAGGTTTACTTCACCGCGTTCAATTTCCGGGCAAAAACCGACAAGGTCGTAAGCCGGGTTCAGGGTGATAGTTGCAACACGTCTGCTCATTACGCGCCCTCCCCAAGACCTGCCGCGATAGCATCGCCAATCGCTTTCAGCGCCTGTTCAGCATCATCACCCTGTGCGGTAAAGCGCAGGTGATGTCCTTTCTTCACGCCTAAGGCCACGACTTTCATCAGACTACGTCCATTTGCCGGCTTTCCGGTTCCATCAAGATTTGTCACGGTAATTTCACTGTTAAATTGTTTAATCGTATTCACCAGCATGGTGCCCGGACGGGCGTGTAAACCATGCTCATTGCGCACCACAAACTCAGCGCTCAATACATCGTCAGTTAATGCGTCATCGCTGGTCAGCAGCGCCAGCACGGTAGCTGCGTCAGCTTTCAGTAAACGGTCAGCTTTATTGTTCAACAACAGATCGCCAAGGCGCTTCAGCACCGCAACGGGCTGCTCATCATTCATAGCAACGGTAATCAACGCCGCCGCCGTTTCACCTTGAACCTCAAATGCGTTGGCCGCACGACTGACCGCGATAGCGCTGCGCACATTGCCTTCAGCACAGTCATTCAGCCAAATCCCTTGACCGAGATTCATCGGTTGTTCGTTAATCGCTCTGGTGACGAATGTCGCATCGACCGCTCCAGCTTCTTTCAGCCGTGCAGCATTCAGCGCCTGCAGCGTCATCAGAGAGTTGGCGGCAACGTCCAGCGTCAGCATGTCATTATCAAGCTTCAGCTGTTCACTTTGCTTTTCGCCCATCAGTAAGGCGCGCAGTTCTTCTGCTGTAGTGGCTGATTTCAGTTGCTCAGCCACCGAATCATCACTCAGCACGTGCGTCAGTTGGCGCAGTAAACCGAGGTGTTCATCCGAGCTGGCTGCAATACCGATAGCCACATACGCGACCTGGTCTTCACCCCAGGTCACACCTTGCGGGAACTGAAATACCTGCACACCGGTTTTCAGCACGCGGTCGCGCGTATCCGTTGTACCGTGAGGTATAGCAATACCGTTGCCAAGGAAAGTGGATGTCTGTTGTTCGCGTGCCAGCATGCCATCGACGTAGCCCTCCGCGACGTTGCCCGCTTGTACTAACGCGGCTGCAACCTGACGAATGGCCTCTTCTTTGTTTCCGGCCTGCTCGCCCGGGTGTATATCCTGAACAGATAACTGGAACATGGTTCTCCTCTCCTGCCGAATTGAAACGATTCAGCTAACATGAGAAAAAAGGCGCCACCCGACTCCATCATTTAAAATCTGATAGCGCTGAAACGTTTCAAGAAGTTTTGATCTTTCTGCTTCAGCACGCAAGTAAAGTTGTAGATTTGCTTGCTGAATTTAGATGTAACGCACATTTTTTCTTCTATGTGTGAAAATTGCTGACGCAGAAATCAGGGTTACCCTATCAGGTTCAGCATCGTCAGCATGCTGTTTTCTCAGACTGAAATGCGATTTTGATTTTTCATGCTGATTTTGATTTAGCTCCTTGTTTGTTTTCTGACAAGCAGCGTAAACTCCGCCTCTCTTCACACCACTGATATCGAAACATGCATAACACCCCCGTAGCCGCCACACCAAAGGCGTTTGATTTAACGTCTTCGGCGTTTTTGCTTGTCGCTTTTCTGACGGGTATTGCTGGCGCATTGCAGACTCCTACACTCAGCCTTTTTCTGACCGATGAAGTCCATGCCCGCCCAGGGATGGTGGGTTTCTTTTTTACCGGCAGTGCCGTCATCGGCATCCTGGTAAGTCAGTTTCTGGCCGGGCGCTCTGATAAAAAAGGCGATCGCAAGAACCTGATTGTTTTTTGCTGTGTGCTGGGGATGCTGGCCTGCGTGTTGTTTGCCTGGAACCGTAACTATTTTATTTTGCTGTTTGTCGGTGTTTTTCTCAGTAGCTTTGGCTCTACCGCTAACCCACAAATGTTTGCCCTCGCCCGCGAGCATGCCGACCGCACAGGCCGGGAAGCCGTGATGTTCAGCTCAATTTTACGCGCACAGGTTTCACTGGCATGGGTGATCGGTCCCCCTCTGGCCTACGCACTGGCGATGGGGTTCAGCTTTACGGTGATGTATCTCAGCGCTGCGGTCGCATTTATTATCTGCGGCGTCATGGTCTGGCTGTTCTTACCGTCCATGAACAAAAACGTCCCACTGGCAACCGGCGTAGTCGAGGCTCCAAGGCGTAATCGTCGTGATACGCTTCTGCTTTTTGCAATCTGCACATTAATGTGGGGCACCAACAGCCTCTATATTATTAATATGCCGCTGTTCATCATCAACGAACTGCACCTGCCGGAAAAACTCGCAGGCATCATGATGGGTACCGCCGCCGGGCTGGAAATACCGACAATGCTGATCGCCGGATACTTTGCTAAACGGCTGGGCAAACGCCTGTTAATGAGGATTGCTGTAGTCGCCGGTTTTTTATTTTATGCCGGTATGCTGCTGGCACACTCACCGGTTATTTTGCTCGGTTTGCAACTATTGAACGCGATTTACATCGGCATTCTCGGCGGAATTGGGATGCTCTATTTTCAGGATTTAATGCCGGGACAGGCTGGTTCAGCTACCACCCTGTATACGAACACCATCCGCGTGGGGTGGATTATTGCAGGTTCGCTGGCGGGCATTGCCGCTGAAATCTGGAATTATCATGCCGTGTTCTGGTTCGCGCTGGTGATGATTATCGCCACCGTTTTTTGCCTCGCGCGCATCAAAGACGTTTAAGAGCCTGATGGGACTGGCTCTAGGGTGCGGTCAGCGCTTCAAGTTCAATAAGATACAGCATTGCCTGGTGCGTTGTTTGCCCGCACATTTCCGCGCAGGGCTGCAAACCTGCACACACTTTTGGGCGCAACTCAGAACCAAAGAGTTTACAGCGCAGTGATTCATCAAGCTGAACGCACGGTGTATTGGCAGGCTTGCCATCAGGCATGCCAGGGATAGGGCTGGAGATAGAAGGCGCAGTGCAACATGCACCACAATCCGGACGGCATTCCATACAGTATTCTCTTTAACGTAAACCATCGGATGGTGCAGGTAGTGAACAGTATACACACAATCACTCAATAAGCATCGGGGCAGCAAGTGAATGAGTCCCGGAAGCGTACACGTAACACGCCCCTGGAGTTATAAGCGCAGCCAACAAAGAGGCAACGTCAAGGATGATGTGTGTATCCCCTTTTTTGCACCAGCAAAAGTGACAATTCCGCTTGCCTGAATGGCCCGGCGCGAGTAGTTTGACGCGATATTTTAGACACTCCCCACTACAGGATTTTTTCGATGCCAAGAGCGAACGAAATTAAAAAAGGTATGGTACTGAACTACAACGGCAAACTGCTGATTGTAAAAGATATTGATATTCAATCACCAACCGCACGCGGTGCAGCTACGCTGTACAAAATGCGTTTTTCTGATGTCCGTACAGGTCTGAAAGTTGAAGAGCGCTTCAAAGGCGACGATATCGTAGATACCGTTACGCTGAGCCGCCGTGGCGTTGATTTTTCCTACGTTGATGGCAACGAATATGTCTTTATGGATAAAGAAGACTATACCCCGTATACCTTCACCAAAGACCAGATTGAAGAAGAGCTGCTGTTCATTCCGGAAGGCGGGATGCCGGACATGCAGGTTCTGACCTGGGACGGCCAACTGCTGGCGCTTGAACTGCCACAGACCGTAGATCTGGAGATCGTTGAAACGGCACCGGGCATCAAAGGCGCTTCAGCAAGTGCGCGTAACAAACCCGCCACTCTGAGCACTGGTCTGGTGATCCTGGTTCCTGAATATCTGAGTGCGGGTGAAAAAATCCGTATTCACATTGAAGAACGCCGCTATATGGGCCGTGCAGACTAACTTTTCGCAGCGACACAAGCTAAAAGGGACAGCATCTGCTGTCCCTTTGTTATTTTCAGCTCTGGCTGCTGAGGTAAAAATCGTCCATCAAAAGAGATTCCAGATACAACTCATCTTCACGCATAAAATGCGTTATGACATTAACCGCCTGAGGATAAAATCCCTCTTCGTCCCGGTGCAAGCAGCTTTCCCGTAACAGCGGTGCCCAGCACATGATGTGATGATGCAAAAAGTAATATTGCGCGGACAGCTTCTCTTTATTGGCAACCATTCTCGCCATCAATGACAACTGTACAGCAATATGGTCGGCAGTCTCATTTTCATGCGGTGTCAGCCCATACTCAACTAACAGCACATTCATTTCCCTGCGTTCTTCGGCCGCCGTCGTATGTGGATAATGTCCCGCATAGGGAGAAACACCGCCGGGAGGCGCCAGCAAAAACAACGAGGCAAAATCCGCCGCCAGCTCCAGTTGTCGGTCTTCACGGCGCAGCACCCGGGCAAGGCTGCGTTCCAGATTTTTGATATCAAAAGACAACCCAGGGATCGCCGTTAGCGACGCCAGCCACTTTCGGTTTTCCCCACTTTCCAGACTGGTGAGTTGCTCCTCGTTCAGCTCACGGAACAGCAGTTGCGAAAACCACTGGTATACCGCTGCACGCTGCTGATAAATGTGATTATGCTGCACTAACCTTCTCCTCTTTCACGACCTCCGGACCACCGAAACCCGTGACCTGTGGGGCACTCCCCTGGTATCGTTCCACCTCGACCAGTACCGTATGCGCTGAAGGTCCCTGCGCCAGTTGCGATGTACCGACATCCGCACTCAGCACATTCGGATCGCCATAGGTGCATAACGTGCCCGATTTCCCACCTTCTTGCGGCGAATACCACGCTCCCTCATGAATTCGGATAACGCCAGGCGCGTAGTCAGGGCTGATTACCACGCCCGCCAGCACCTGACCACGGGCATTAAATACGCGCGCAATATCCCCGGCTTTTAAGCCACGCGCACGGGCATCCGCCTCGCTCATGTACAACGGCTCTCTTCCAGCAACCGCATAGGTATTACGAAACGCATCGCTGGAACAGAGCTGGGAATGAAGGCGTTTATCCGGGTGGCAGGATTGCAAATGCAGCGGATATTTATCTTTCTTACCAGAATGGCTGCGCTCAAATGGCTCCATCCACACCGGATGTCCAGGACAATCCTGATACTGGAAACCAGCGATGGTTTTACTGTAGATTTCAATCAGACCGGAAGGCGTTCCTAACGGATTGATATCCGGCTGTTCGCGAAATTCTCCATGTCGCACCCACGGCTTCCCGACAGGATATTCAATGTATCCTTCGCCCTGCCAGAAGGTTTCAAAGTCCGGCATACTGACGCCAAGTGATGACCCGGTTTTCACGCCCTCTTCATAAATGGATTTTATCCACTGCATTTCATCGCGCTTTTCGCGATATGTCTCTTCCTGACCAAAGCGTTTGCACAGACCGGCAAAGACATCAAAGTCGTGTCGCGCTTCAAACTGGGGTTTGACAACCTGGCGGACGGCCATCAGCCCTTTATTCGAATGTGTACCAAACTGCTCAATGTCGTTACGCTCAAAGCGCGTTGTCACGGGCAGGACGATATCTGCAAAACGACAAGATGCCGTCCACTGATGATCGAGAACTACCACGGTTTCCAGCTTCTTCCAGGCATCGATCATCCGGTTGCGATCCTGCTGGGCATGGAACGGATTGGCCGCGCTGAAAATCGCCATTTTGATGTCAGGAAAAGTTAATGTTTCACCATTGAAAGCGATCTTCTTGCCCGGCTCCAGCAGACAATCGATCATTCGTGAGGTAGGAATATGCTCCGAAGCGCCGCGAAAGTCCGCTTTGTATTTCGCAGCAGGCGGGTTGTTGATACTGCCGAGGCCACTCAGTACGGGGCCCGCAGAGGTGACTGTACCGCCACCGTTGTAATGCCAGCCAAAGCCCACACCGCCACCAGGCAGCCCAATTTGTCCGACCATGCTGGCCAGCACCACCAGCATCCAGGGATATTGTTCGCCATGGTGCATACGCTGCACGCACCATCCACCCATAAATTGTGTGCGCCCCTTCACCAGCAAACGGGCAAAATCGCGAATTTGCTCCGCAGTCAGGCCGCAAATTTCCGCCGCCCACTCAGCGCTTTTCGGCTGTTTGTCGCTCTCTCCCGTCAGGTACGGCAAAAACTGCTCGAACCCAACGGTGTAATCGCTGATAAACGCGGCGTCGTATAATTTTTCTTCGTACAAGGTATGTGCGAGCGCCAGTAGCAAAGCAACATCAGTTTGCGGTCTTATCGCCAGTTGTTCACAGCCAAGATAGTTTTGCGATTTGCTGCGTACGGGATCAACGCTGATAACCCGCATTTTACCCTGCGCGACGGCCTCTTTAATCTGCTGCCAGTACCCAAATGCGTCGTGATCGGGAACGAGGAATTCGATCTGTAAGTTCTTGATAGGATCGCAACCCCATAGCACGATTGTATTGGTATTTTCGATAACCAACGGGAGCGAAGTTTGCTGTTCATAGACTTCAAGCGAGCCAATCACGTGAGGCAAAATCACCTGCGCCGCTGCAGCTGAATAGTCGCCAACGGTAGTGACATAGCTTCCATGCAAGCCAAGTCCCCGGTCCATCGCGCCGCCGGCCTTATGGTATTTTCCAACCATTTGCCAGTCCGCCAGTCCGGTAAATACGCCAGAAGAACCAGAGATCTTTTGTACCCGCTCCAGCTCCTCATAGAACAGATCCAACGCCTGATCCCAGCTCACACGGACAAAACGGTTATCGCCACGTTGGTTGCGATCTGACTTTTCACGCTTGCGTAACCAGTCCAACCGCACCATCGGATAGCGCACGCGCGATGGGTTATAGACCACTTCCCGAACGGCATTGAGCATATCGCAGGGATATTTATCATGTTTGAATGGACGGGTATCTATCCATTCACCGTTCACGACTTTGGCTTCAAAAGCGCCAAAGTGCGAACCAGACTGGATCCATTGCTCAGGATTTTCACCTGCAGCCCAGACCTTTGAGATCAGGGGATTCGGCCCTAATGCGCTGACGGCGCCAACGGCTAACATTCCGGTCAAAAACCGTCGACGTGACGGGTTAAAATCATGAATATCCATAAATTATCCTTTTGTATTGTTAGATTCAGGTACATCGCTGGCGTGAGTCTGGAGATATTTCAACAGCGTGCGATCTTCCACCGGATTAAGCCGGTAGTAGGTGGACATGGATTTCAAGCCGGCGATCCAGCCATTAGCGGTATAACGACTCGTTGGCGGTGTGCTATGACAGGCGCTACAGGTGGACTGCAACATCTGATCGGCGTATTGCCAGATGGAGTCAACATTGTCGGTAAAACCATCCGCAGAACTCCAGGCAATCACGCTCACCAGTTGCCATTCCTGATGTGACTCAGGATCAACCTGAGTTTGCTGAATCTTCACATTATTCATCAGCGAAGCATCTAATACGGCAGCGAAAGCGCGTTTGCCCATATACTGAGTTATCACCCGACCACGTCCTTTGCTTTCCCGCCAGCCGGTCAGTTCTATATGAACGTTTTTCCCCTCTCTTTTCAGCACACGCACTTCCGTTGCCGGGTACAGCATGGCTTTACCTGCAGCACTCTCTGCTGTGGCAGCCAGTGATTTTTCACCTAACGAATACAGCGTCGTCGCCGTGGGTAATTGTTCACCCTGACTCTGCAATTGCTTGTAACGATCGCGAAAACCGCTGCTCATATCGGGTTTGTGATGTGCAATGCCTTTGTGGCAGTCAATGCAGTTACTGTTCTTTGCCGCAGCCGCCGTCATTTGTGCCACCGCATTAGCAGACTGTTTAGCGTGATCCATCGCCTCATAGCTATGACACGATTTACAGGCCGCGGAATTGTTAGCGCTCATGCGCGCCCATTCCCGTTGCGCCAGTTCCGCACGCTTTAGATTGAATTTCTCAGGCGTATCGATCGAAGGAGAGATAATGGTGTGGTATAGATCGTTTAACGCTTCCGTCTTACGTATCAGGGTTGGAACAATACCCGGTGGAATGTGGCAATCCTTACATTCCGCGCGAACGCCAGAGGCATTTCGAAAATGCACGCTGGTTTTATATTCCTCCCCTGCAGTACCCATCGCGTGGCACGATAAACAAAACTCAGTGGTGCTGGTGTAATGTACGCCCTGCCACGTTCCCCAAATGACGAAAGACATTGCTACTGCTCCGCCGAATACGCACCAAAGCGCGTTTTTTCTTATCCACGACATACTTGCCTCCATTATTTTAATAGCGACACGCTAAGGGATAATAAAAATCAAAAATAGAGACACTGAAGGTGGGGCGTAGGAACAGCACCGACTCTATGAGGCGCGTCAAAATAGTGGAAAGCCGAAAGTCGTAATATGCCAATAATGTTTTAATAAGGAATTTCTCATGCTGACACTGTCTCTCAACAGAGAAAGCCGTACTCCACTGCAATTGCAGATCTTTCAATTTTATTTCCAGGCTATTCAGCAGGGAGATTTGCTTTGCGGTGACAAACTGCCCTCTATCCGTGAGCAAGCCCAGACGTTAAATGTTGCCAAGATTACGATAGTTATGGCGTATGAAAAGCTCATGACGGCGGGCTTTATTAAGAGCCGGCAGGGTATTGGTTATGAAGTGATCTTTACGGCTCCTGTGCGTAGCCCCCCAACACACGTGACCTCTGCAGAAGGCTCTCCGCCAGTAAAGCCCAAGCCTGCGGGGGCTTCCACCGATGTCTACGGTGAGATGGGCAGAGAGTTCTATTGCCGGATGGGCGTTCCCGATCCCAATGCCTTTCCCTGGGCAAGTTGGCGAAAATGGAATAATGCTCCCAGTGTACTTAAGGAACAATTGCTTACTCGTTATCATTCACCAAATGGATTATTTCCATTACGTGATCAAATGGTCAGATACCTTAATTTATCCCGAGGTATTAATACTCGTGCAGAGAACATCATTATTACCAATGGGATTCAGGAAGGATTGTCTCTGCTTAGCCAAATATTTATTATTCATCATGCTGTATCACAGAAAAAAAAGTGTCATGTTGTGACCGAATCCCCTTGTTATTCTGGCGCATGGTACCTGTTTAATTATTACGGCGCGGATATTACCCCTGTTGCAGTCGATAGCCATGGCCTACGCACTGATAATTTACCCGAAGTTGAAACCCAGCTTTGTTATGTGACACCAGCTCATCAATACCCGATGGGAAATGTTCTGTCGTTAGAACGACGAAAGTCATTACTGACCTGGGCACAGCGCGTTGGAGCCTACATCATTGAAGATGACTATGATGCCGTTTTTACCTACGGAGAGAATCCTCTTCCGGCACTGAAAGCCATGGACTATCACGATCGGGTTATCTATATGGGGACATTCTCAAAAACGCTGGGGCCGGGGGTGCGTCTCGGCTATCTCGTTTGTCCTGATGAGCTTCTACCGGCTGTACAGAATATGAAAGCGCTAAATAACAACGGCAGCCAGTGGTTATTGCAGCAGTTTTTAGCTGAGCTCATGCAAAATCAGGTGTTTTATACCCATCTTGGCAAACTTGCCTGCAGCTATGCAGCACGTCTTACCCTATTGCGTGACGGCCTTTCAGTTTTGTTTCCTGAAGGGAAAATCGATGGTGCGACGGCAGGCCTGCACCTCTCTTTGCGCATAGCCAGATCACCCGAGGTTATCGCAAAACTGCAAGCGCGCTGTCTGCAGGCAGGTATCCGTTTTGATACGCTGGAGAACATTGAAAATGGTTCGGAAGATGCCTGGCGTAAAGAGAACAGCGACGCTGTCATGTTTTTCGGTTTTGGTGGGTTGCAAATACAACAGATAAACAAGGTACTGACGGTGCTGGAGCAGGCATTATTGCAGCCCTGGTGATGAACAGGGATCGAGCCTGACGCTCAATCCCTGTTAGCGACATTACAACAGATCGCGGAACTGTGTTTGTTTCAGTGCCAGTTCAACACCACGAACTTCAGCCAGCCCTTTCAGACGACCAATAGCAGAGTAGCCTGGGTTGGTTTTTTTGTGCAGATCGTCAAGCATCTGGTGTCCATGATCCGGACGCATCGGGATTGGACGCAGATCGCCCGCCTTCTTACGACGCTGTTCTTCGGTCAGAATGGCAGCCACTACCGATACCATATCCACATCACCTTGTAAGTGTGCGCCTTCGTGGAAAGTTTTCGGGTTTTCTTCACGGCAGGTTGAGCGCAAATGCGTAAAGTGGATACGATCGCCAAAGGTTTCAATCATTTTCACCAGATCGTTATCCGCACGCACACCGTATGATCCGGTACACATGGTGAAACCGTTATAGATGCTGTCTACCGTTTCTTTCAGCCACTGCATATCTTCAATCGTAGAAACGATACGCGGCAGGCCGAGGATCGGGCGTGGCGGATCGTCAGGATGTACGGCCAGGCGCACGCCAACTTCTTCTGCTACCGGTACGATCGCACGCAGAAAAACAGCCATATTATTACGCAGATCATCTTTGCTGATGCCGTCGTATTCCGCCAGACGCGCGCGGAATTGATCCAGGGTATAACCTTCTTCAGCACCTGGCAGACCAGCGATAATATTGCGGGTCAGCTTTTCAATATCAGCGGCGCTCATGGAATTGAAATAGTCCCGGGCCTGGCGCTGCTCTTCCACGGTGTAATCCGCCTCAGCACCTGGACGTTGCAGGATGTGCAACTCAAAGGCTGCAAACGCTATCTGATCAAAACGCAACGCTTTAGAGCCGTCCGGCAACTGATATTCAAGGTCAGTACGCGTCCAGTCGAGAATCGGCATGAAGTTATAACACACGGTATCAATGCCGCAGGTCGCCAGATTACGGATACTTTGCTGATAATTCGCAATCCACGTTTGATATTGCCCGGAGAGCGTTTTGATATCTTCGTGAACCGGAATACTTTCCACCACCGACCAGGTCAGCCCCTTTTCAGCCAGAATGGCCTGGCGTTTTTGAATCTCTTCGACGGGCCACACTTCACCGTTGGGAATATGGTGCAAGGCGGTCACAACACCAGTTGCGCCAGCCTGACGCACATCATCAAGCGATACCGGATCGTTAGGTCCGTACCAACGCCAGGTTTGTTCCATTGGTTCACCTCATAAGTTGTTATACCAAATTAAGTTGCGCGAATGACGACTACCATACAGGCATCCGTTGAATGATCAACAGAACGCCGATGATTGATTGATCAAGCTCACATTCCCCGGATAAATAAGGCACACCAATTTAATTTGCTGTCATATAACTTTATACTGGCATTGTTAATTAATGGTTAATCAGGTGTATTTAATGAAAACTATTGCCTCCGCCCAACTCCCGGAAAATGTACTGATGCCTCAGTACGATCGACAACAATTAAAAACGCGGATCGTACATTTTGGTTTCGGGGCATTTCACCGTGCTCATCAGGCCTTATTGACCGATCGGGTACTGAATGCACAGGGTGGCGATTGGGGAATTTGTGAGATCAGTCTGTTCAGTGGCGATCGACTGATGAGTCAACTTCGTGAGCAGGATCATTTATATACCGTGTTAGAAAAAGGCGCGCATGGCAATCAGTCAATTGTTATTGGCGCCGTCAAAGAGTGTCTGAACGCTAAGCTGGATTCACTGGCAGCCATTATTGAAAAATTCTGCGAGCCACAGGTGGCTATTGTTTCCTTAACCATCACCGAAAAAGGTTACTGTATTGACCCGGCGACAGGGACGCTTGATATCTCCAACCCGCGCATTGTTCACGATTTACAGACGCCGGATGAACCGCACTCAGCACCAGGTATCATTGTTGAAGCCCTGCACCGCCGACGCGAACGAGGAGTGCCTCCTTTTACCGTACTCTCCTGCGATAACATCCCGGACAATGGCCATGTGGTAAAAAATGCCGTACTGGGAATGGCAGAAAAGCGATCGCCTGAACTGGCGCTGTGGATACAAGAGCATGTCAGTTTTCCTGGCACCATGGTAGACCGCATTGTCCCGGCCGCGACCGAAGAGTCACTGGATGAAATTGCCCATGAATTGGGCGTTGCCGACCCTTGCGCAATCAGCTGCGAGCCTTTTATCCAGTGGGTCGTCGAAGATAACTTTGTCTCTGGTCGCCCCCAGTGGGAGCGCGCGGGCGTACAGATGGTCGATGACGTTCTGCCGTGGGAACAAATGAAACTGCGAATGCTCAACGGCAGCCATTCGTTTCTGGCCTATCTCGGTTATCTGGCCGGATTTCAACACATCAGCGACTGTATGCAAGACAGTGCGTTTCGTAAAGCCGCTTACTGCCTGATGCTCAATGAACAGGCCCCCACGCTGCAAATCACCGACGTTGATTTAGACCTGTACGCCACCAGCCTGCTGGAACGCTTTGCCAACCCGGCGCTAAAGCACAAAACCTGGCAAATCGCGATGGACGGGAGCCAGAAATTACCGCAGCGCATGCTGGAAAGCATCCGCGTACATTTAGCGCGCCAAAGCGAATGGCCCTTGCTGGCACTCGGTATTGCGGGCTGGATGCGTTACGTTAGTGGGGTGGACGATGCAGGCTCAGCCATAGATATACGCGACCCGATGAGTGAAAAAATCCGCACAATTGTCGAGCGCAGTACGGAATCAGAACGTGTCACCGCATTACTTTCCTTGCACGAAATTTTTGCCACCGATCTGGTGCAAAATTCGCAATTTGTCAGCGCCATTGAGCAGGCATGGCAACGTATTGCCCAGCACGGTGCGCACCAGGCAGTAATTGATACGTTAAAAAATTAACGATCTCTGCCATTAAGAGCCTATCCCATTAGGCGTAGATTGTTGCAGTCAGTTTGGATACGAACAGCGCGGAACAACCGAAGCGTGCATGCAGTACGTGAGGATTATGGGCACTGCCAGGATACAAAATGACAAATAAAATAGCCTAATGGGATAGGCTCCAAACAGGACGAAGCATTCCTTCGTCCTCTCTCCCCTTCTCTTTTTCATTTTTTTTCGCCAGGATTATTGAACGCTATCACGGCATTTTATAATTCTGGAGCAAACGTGACTAAAACCAACCTCATTACCGGTTTTCTCGGCAGTGGCAAAACCACCTCGATTCTTCATTTACTGGCGAACAAAGATCCCGCAGAGAAGTGGGCCGTGCTGGTCAATGAATTTGGTGAAGTCGGCATTGACGGTGCTTTGTTGGCTGACAGCGGAGCGCTGCTAAAGGAGATCCCCGGTGGCTGCATGTGCTGCGTTAACGGTTTACCGATGCAGGTTGGTCTCAATACGCTGTTGCGCCAGGGAAAACCTGACCGGCTGCTGATCGAACCTACCGGTCTTGGGCACCCAAAACAGATTCTGGACTTACTCACCGCTCCGGTTTACGAACCATGGATCGATCTGCGCGCCACGCTCTGCATCCTTGACCCACGCCTGTTACTGGACGAAAAAAGCGTCGCTAATGATAACTTCCGCGATCAGCTAGCCGCCGCAGATGTCATTGTCGCCAACAAATCAGATCGCGCCACAACGGAAAGCAAGAATGCCCTGCAAACCTGGTGGCAGCATTACGGCGGAAATCGCCAGTTGATTCATACCGAGCACGGAAAAATTGACGGGCAGTTACTGGATTTACCGCGACTGAATCTGGCTGAACTTCCCTCCAGCGCAGCGCACACCCACCAACATGCTGACAAAAAGGGGTTGGCGGCGCTGAGTCTGCCTGCACAACAACGCTGGCGTCGTAGCCTGAACAGTGGGCAGGGTCATCAGGCCTGCGGCTGGATTTTTGATGCTGATACCGTGTTCGATACCATCGGCCTGCTGGAATGGTCACGTCTTGCCCCGGTCGGGCGCGTAAAGGGCGTTATGCGTATTAAAGAAGGACTGGTGCGGATTAATCGTCAGGGCGACGACTGGCATATTGAGACACAAAATGTCGCACCGCCGGACAGCCGTATTGAACTCATCTCAGACACTGAGACCGACTGGAATGCGTTACAGAGCGCATTGTTGAGGCTTCGTTTAGACGGTTGCGCGTAAGGTTGCCTGCGTTTTTAGCAATGGAAAACGACGATGAAAACTCGATACCCTCTTATCCTTATGCTCAACATCGCTGGCCTGGCGCTGTTTCTGTCATGGTACATTCCGACCGGGCATGGTTTCTGGTTTTCTATTGATTATGGCGTCTTCCACTTCTTTAATCAGAAACTGGTTGAAAGCCCGCTCTTCCTGTGGATTGTTGCAATCACCAACAATCGGGCATTTGACGGCTGCTCATTGTTGGCGATGGGCGCACTAATGCTGAGTTTCTGGTTAAAAGAAACACCAACCGGGCGCCGGCGTATTGTCGCTATTGGCCTGGTGATGCTGCTCACTGCGGTGGTATTAAACCAGTTGGGCCAGGCGCTTATTCCGGTTAAACGCGCCAGCCCCACCCTGATGCTGGATAATATTAATCGCGTCAGTGAACTGCTGCATATTCCAACCAAAGATGCGTCAAGAGACAGTTTCCCTGGCGATCACGGTATGATGCTGCTTATTTTTTCCGCATTTATGCTGCGTTATTTCGGAAAAGTCGCAGGATTAATCGGCCTTATTATCGCTGTGGTTTTTGCATTTCCGCGTGTAATGATCGGCGCTCACTGGCTCACTGATATCGTGGTCGGTTCAATGACGGTAGTATTGATTGGACTGCCCTGGTGTCTAATGACGCCATTAAGCGACCGGATGGTGACTCTTTTTGCTAATTATCTTCCGGGTAAAAACAAACATTTTTTAAACAAATAACGCAAAGTAATTAACATCATCAGGGATACTTCTGATTCCCTGATGATGTTGAACAATAATTCATCATTTTAACTGTCATTCTCCTGTCATCTTATTCCTGTTGAAAATGAATGGATTGCATGTTTCCCACCCTGATTGTTCTTATTTTGACCAATGCCGTTTATTCACTTTCTGTATCACTTTTTCTTATAAAAAATCACATAAAATGACTCGCAATGACCGTAGCGATCGGGTAATCTCGAACTCGTTTTGCCTCGCGGGATAATTATTCTCTTTATGAATAAATTTGTGCGTTCTGCCACAGATTTGACCTTAAAGAATTGTCTCATCGTGCGTGGGTAATTAGTCTCGTCACGTTTGGCATTTTTTATAACGATATTTATCGTTAAGGACTTCAAGGGAAAACAAACAAAATGGTCAAATCTCAACCGATTTTGAGATATATCTTGCGGGGTATACCCGCGATAGCAGTTGCGGTTCTGCTTTCTGCATGTAGCACAACGAACACCGCCAAGAATATGCATTCTGAGACGCATGCTGTGGGCAATGGAGATAACTCTTCACTGCAAGCCTCTCAGGATGAATTTGAAAATATGGTCCGTAATATCGATGTTAAATCACGAATCATGGATCAATATGCTGACTGGAAAGGTGTGCGTTACCGCCTTGGCGGCAGCACTAAAAAAGGCATCGATTGTTCGAGTTTTGTACAGCGTACATTCCGTGAACAATTTGGTTTAGAGCTTCCTCGCTCAACTTACGAACAACAAGAAACGGGTAAATCCGTTTCGCGCACCAATCTGCGCACAGGCGATCTGGTTCTGTTCCGTGCTGGCTCCACTGGCCGTCACGTCGGTATTTATATCGGTAACAATCAGTTTGTCCACGCCTCGACCAGTAGTGGCGTTGTTATCTCCAGTATGAATGAGCCTTACTGGAAAAAACGCTACAACGAAGCTCGCCGGGTCCTGAGCCGCAGTTAATTTTCGTTTGGCAGCTATCCCTTGGCTATCCTGATGAGACTTTTAAAAAGCACTGCTTAGGCAGTGCTTTTTGCTTTACGCCTTCACTTAAGAAAAATCTCACTATGTGAGTCATTCCAGGTTATAGTCATACAGATTAAGCGGTTTAATAATAAGCGGTTACTTCGGGTAAACATCAGGAACTATGTTCAAACGCGCCTCTTCTTCCGGTCGGAAAATCCTGCTCACCTGTGTTTTAACGGGGTTAATCGTTGCATTATTCGTCAGCATTCTGCAATTTTTCATGTCATGGCATAATCGAGAAGTTAAGTACGATACGCTGGCGTCCGATATACAGCATCATGTGGAAAAATACTTCGCAGAACTTAGCTTTACTGCCCAGGCACTACAGCCTCTGATCCCCAAAAGCTGTCAGCAAGTTTCATCTAAGCTCACTTCCAGCGCGGCTTTTAGCCTGAATGTTCGCGCTTTTTTGCTGGTAAAAGACGGCATCGCGTTCTGCTCGTCAGCAACCGGAGCGATGGACTCCCCTATTCAGTCATTGATACCCGGCCTGGATATCAGTAAAAAAATCGATATGGAGATCCAGTCTGGTACACCGATGATGCCGACCAAACCAGCCATAATGATTTGGTACCCTCATCCATCACTGGATAATAGTGGCGTATTTGCTTCTCTGAATATCAACCTGGCCCCTTACCTTCTCTATACTGCCCGGCAGGATGATTTTAAAGGTTTTGCCCTGCTCATCGGCAACACCGCAATCTCGACATTTTCTGCTCGATTAATGACGCTTGCCGATCTCCCCGATACCCCCTCACGTGAGGTGGCAATAGGTGACCTGCCGCTAAAGATACGGTTGTATACCGATGAGTGGACATACAACGACGTATGGTATGCCGTAATGTTGGGCTGCATGGGCGGGGTCATTGCCGCTTTACTCTGCTATTACATTTACTCAGTCCGTTTACGACCGGGTAAAGAGATCCTGGCAGCTATCAAGCACAATCAGTTTTATGTGGTCTACCAGCCCGTTATGGATATGCAGACGCTGGAAGTTAAAGGTGTCGAAATATTATTGCGCTGGCGCGATCCTACCGCAGGGGAAATTCCCCCCGATGCGTTTATTCACTATGCCGAATCACAGCAGATGATTGTGCCGTTGACCCAGCACCTGTTCGAACTGGTGTCCCGGGATGCGCCTGTGCTGCAAAAAGTGTTACCTGTTGGGGCCAAATTAGGGATCAATATTGCACCGACTCATCTGCACGACGAAAGTTTTAAAGACGATATTCAGCAACTGAAATCCTCGATGCCTGCGCAGCATTTTCAAATAGTCCTGGAAATTACCGAACGCGATATGCTTGATCAGCATGGAGCGACTCAAATATTTGAGTGGTTGCATTCCGCCGGGTTCGAAATTGCCATTGATGATTTTGGCACCGGCCATAGCGCACTCATCTATCTGGAACGTTTCACCGTCGATTACCTGAAAATCGATCGCGGTTTCGTCAAAGCTATTGGTACAGAAACCGTAACATCCCCGGTACTGGATGCCGTATTGACTCTCTCGAGACGCCTCAATATGCTGACGGTTGCTGAAGGGGTGGAAACCCTGGAGCAAGCCCGTTGGTTACGCGCCCATGGGGTTAATTTTTTTCAGGGATATTGGGTCAGCCGTCCGCTGACTCTTGATAATTTCGTACGCTGGATGGCTAAACCCGATATGCCAAAATGGTGATGGCGTCATGTAATGTGTACAAACACGATACAATAGCCGACGAATCCCTTATTGTTCAGGCATGATATCTGTTGGATAGCGACAGGTGACTGGAAAAGGAAACCATCTTCATATGATCCGACGCGTATTATTACTTTTCATCGCCCTGATTGGTTTTAGCGTACAGGCCCAAACCATCAAAGAAAGCTATGCGTTTGCTGTGCTGGGCGAACCAAAATACGCGTTCAATTTTAATCACTTCGATTATGTTAATCCTGCAGCCCCCAAAGGGGGACAGATCACCCTCTCAGCCATTGGTACATTCGACAACTTTAACCGCTATTCAGTGCGTGGCAATCCCGGTGCGCGCACCGAAACGCTCTATGACACCTTATTTACCACGTCTGACGATGAACCAGGCAGTTACTACCCGCTCATCGCCGATAGCGCACGCTATGCTGACAACTACTCATGGGTAGAAATCACGATTAATCCACGCGCGCGATTTCACGATGGTTCACCCATCACCGCCGCAGACGTCGCATTCACCTTCCAGAAATTTATGACCGAAGGCGTGCCGCAGTTTCGTCTGGTCTACAAAGGCACGACCGTCAAAGCAATCGCCCTGTTAACCGTACGGATTGAATTAGCCAAGCCAGGCAAAGAAGACATGCTCAGCCTGTTTTCATTACCCGTTATGCCAGAGAAGTACTGGAAAGATCACAAGCTCAGCGACCCTTTGCCCTCCCCTCCACTCGCCAGCGGCCCTTACCGCATCACCCAGTGGAAAATGGGACAGTATATAGTCTATTCGCGCGTCAAAGATTATTGGGCCGCTGACCTGCCGGTCAATCGCGGGCGCTGGAACTTTAATACCATTCGATACGATTACTATCTTGATGACAACGTCGCCTTTGAGGCGTTTAAAGCCGGGGCTTTTGACCTGCGCCTTGAGAGCGATGCTAAAAACTGGGCAACACGCTATACCGGTAAAAATTTTGCTAATCACCACATCGTCAAAGATGAACAAAAAAACGAATCCGCACAGGATACTCGCTGGTTAGCCTTTAATATCAAACGTCCGGTATTCAATGACCGGCGTGTACGTGAAGCCATTACGCTGGCTTTTGATTTTGAATGGATGAATAAAGCTCTGTTTTATAATGCCTGGAGCCGAACAAACAGCTATTTTCAGAATACGGAGTATGCCGCGAGAAATTACCCTGACGCGGATGAACTGGTCATACTCGCACCAATGAAGAAAGATCTGCCAACCGAGGTTTTCAATCAAATCTATCAGCCCCCGGTATCTCAAGGCGATGGTTACGATCGTGAGAATTTGTTGAAAGCTAGTGCGTTACTGGATCAGGCTGGATGGGTGTTGAAGGGCCAGCGGAGGATTAACAGCACCAACGGCAAACCACTGGCATTCGAACTGTTACTCCCGGCAGGCAGTAACAGTCAGTGGGTATTACCGTTTCAACACAACCTGCAACGGCTAGGCATTACCATGAATATCCGCCAGGTTGATAACTCGCAAATCACTAACCGCTTGCGCAGTCGCGACTATGACATGATGCCGAGGTTATATCGCGCGACGCCATGGCCAAGTTCTGATCTGCAAATCCTTTGGGCCTCAGAATATATCGATTCCAGCTATAACGCCCCTGGCGTGCAAAGCCCGGTCATTGATAAGTTGATTAACCAAATCATTGCGGCACAGGGTGATAAAGCAAAGCTGATCCCTTTGGGACGCGCGCTGGACAGGGTATTAACCTGGAACTATTACATGCTGCCGATGTGGTTTATGGCAGAGGATCGCCTGGCCTGGTGGGACAAATTTTCACATCCGGCCATCCGCCCCATTTATACCATTGGTCTGGATACCTGGTGGTATGACGTTAACAAAGCGGCAAAACTTCCCGCAGCCAGACGACAGGGAGAATAAATGGGCGCTTATCTGATACGACGTCTGCTGCTGGTGATCCCGACACTTTGGGCCATCATTACTATCAACTTTTTTATCGTGCAGATTGCACCTGGCGGCCCAGTCGAGCAGGCCGTTGCCGCCATTGAATTCGGTCAGTCCGGGGCATTGCCAGGCGCGGGTAGTGAAGGAGTTCGCGCCAGTCATGCGCAAACTGGCGTCGGGAATATCAGTGACAGTAATTATCGAGGCGGACGCGGCCTTGATCCGGAAGTGATCGCCGAAATTACCCGCCGTTACGGATTCGATAAGCCCATTCACGAGCGTTATTTCAAAATGCTCTGGGACTATGTTCGTTTCGACTTTGGCGATAGCCTGTTTCGTAGTGCCTCGGTAATCACGTTGATTAAAGACAGCCTGCCTGTTTCAGTTACTCTGGGGTTATGGAGTACGCTCATCATCTACCTGGTGTCGATTCCACTCGGGATCCGTAAAGCGGTGTATAACGGTAGCCGCTTTGACGTGTGGAGCAGCGCATTCATTATTATCGGCTATGCGATCCCCGCCTTCCTGTTTGCTATTGTATTGATCGTTTTCTTTGCTGGCGGCAGTTACTACGACCTCTTTCCCTTACGGGGCCTGGTTTCCGCTAATTTTGACACACTGCCCTGGTATCAGAAGGTAACCGACTATCTCTGGCACATCACCTTACCGGTGCTGGCAACAGTGGTTGGCGGATTTGCCGCGCTGACCATGCTGACCAAAAACTCATTTCTGGATGAGGTTCGTAAGCAGTATGTTGTCACCGCACGAGCCAAAGGCGTTAGCGAAAAGAATATTCTGTGGAAACACGTTTTCCGTAACGCCATGCTGTTAGTGATAGCAGGCTTCCCAGCTACCTTTATCAGCATGTTTTTCACCGGTTCGCTGCTTATTGAAGTGATGTTTTCGCTTAATGGCCTGGGATTACTAGGTTATGAATCTACCGTGTCACGCGACTACCCGGTGATGTTTGGCACACTCTACATCTTCACCCTGATCGGCCTGCTGCTCAATATCCTGAGTGATATCAGCTATACACTGGTCGATCCTCGTATAGATTTTGAGGGACGCTAATGCCGCGATTAAGCCCCGTCAATCAGGCCCGCTGGGCACGTTTTCGCCATAATCGTCGCGGTTACTGGTCGCTATGGATTTTTCTGGTGCTGTTCGGGCTCAGCTTGTGCTCCGAACTGATTGCGAACGATAAGCCATTGCTGGTGCGCTATGAAGGCGGCTGGTATTTCCCTCTCGTCAAAAACTACAGCGAAAGCGACTTCGGCGGACCGTTGGCAACCAAAGCCGATTATCAGGATCCGTGGCTACAGCAGCGTCTGGAAAGTCAGGGATGGATCCTGTGGGCGCCCGTACGCTTTGGAGCCACCAGCATTAACTTTGCCACCGACAAGCCCTACCCTTCTCCACCGTCGGTACAAAACTGGCTGGGTACGGATGCAAATGGTGGCGATGTGCTGGCGCGGATCCTCTATGGCACACGTATTTCGATTCTTTTTGGTTTGATGTTAACCCTGTGCTCCAGCGTCATGGGCGTTATGGCGGGTGCGCTACAGGGCTACTACGGCGGAAAAGTGGATCTGTGGGGGCAACGATTCATTGAAGTGTGGTCAGGTATGCCGACGCTGTTTCTGATTATTTTGCTATCAAGCGTCGTACAACCGAACTTCTGGTGGCTGCTGGCCATCACGGTACTGTTTGGCTGGATGAGTCTGGTTGGTGTGGTACGCGCCGAATTTTTACGCACGCGAAACTTTGATTACATTCGCGCCGCTCAGGCTCTAGGCGTGAGCGATCGCAACATTATCCTGCGCCATATGTTGCCGAATGCAATGGTCGCCGCCCTGACCTTTTTACCGTTTATATTATGCGCCTCAATCACTACGCTCACATCACTGGATTTTCTGGGATTCGGCTTACCGCTCGGCTCACCATCGCTGGGAGAACTCCTTTTACAGGGTAAAAACAATTTGCAGGCACCGTGGCTTGGGATCACAGCCTTTGTGTCCGTAGCCCTCTTACTCTCGCTACTGATTTTTATTGGTGAAGCGGTGCGTGACGCGTTTGACCCCAACAAGGCGATATAAGATGACACAACCTCTGTTAGCCATTGAGAATTTGTCGGTTGGTTTTCGCCAGCAGGAAACCGTGCGTACCGTGGTCAATAATGTCTCGTTGCATGTTGAAGCAGGTCAAACCCTGGCACTGGTGGGTGAATCTGGCTCGGGTAAGAGCGTCACCGCGCTGTCGATTTTACGTTTATTGCCCTCCCCTCCGGCGGTATACCTCTCCGGCGATATCCGTTTTCACGGTGAACCATTACTCCATGCTAACGAGCAGACGCTACGCGGCGTACGGGGAAATAAAATCGCAATGATTTTTCAGGAGCCGATGGTGTCGCTGAACCCGCTCCATAGTCTGGAGAAACAACTCTATGAGGTGCTGTCACTTCACCGGGGAATGCGTCGGGAGGCTGCACGGGCAGAAATCCTGAATTGTCTGGATCGCGTAGGGATACGTCAGGCGGCAAAACGTCTGGCGGACTATCCGCACCAGCTTTCCGGCGGCGAACGCCAGCGCGTCATGATCGCGATGGCGCTACTAACACGTCCGGAGCTGTTAATTGCCGATGAGCCCACTACCGCGCTGGATGTGTCCGTGCAGGCACAGATCCTGCAACTGCTACGGGAATTGCAGCGCGAATTGAACATGGGTCTGCTGTTTATCACCCATAATCTCAGCATTGTGAAAAAACTGGCAGATTCCGTTGCAGTTATGCAAAACGGTCAGTGTGTTGAGAAAAATCAGGCCGGGATACTGCTTTCATCCCCTTCCCATCCCTACACGCAAAAATTATTACACAGCGAACCTTCCGGCGAGCCGGTACCGTTACCGGCCGGACAATCTCCCTTGCTGGAAGTTGAGCGTCTCTGTGTCGGTTTTCCCGTTCGCAAAGGCATCCTTAAACGCGTCGTGGACCATAATGTGGTGGTTAATAACGTCAGCTTTTCTTTGAAAGCTGGGGAAACGTTAGGGCTGGTAGGTGAATCAGGCTCAGGCAAAAGCACCACTGGCCTGGCTCTACTGAGGCTAATCGCATCACAAGGGAGTATTGTATTTGATGGTCACGCGCTGCATACGTTAAATCGTCGTCAGCTGTTGCCGGTGCGCCATCGCATTCAGGTTGTCTTTCAGGACCCAAATTCTTCACTGAATCCGCGTTTGAGTGTTTTACAGATCATTGAAGAAGGATTGCGGGTTCACCAGCCAACCCTTTCGGCAGAACAACGCGAAGTACAAGTGAAAGCGGTCATGGCAGAAGTGGGGCTGGATTCTGAAACGCGACATCGCTATCCTGCGGAATTTTCCGGTGGTCAACGCCAACGCATCGCAATTGCCAGAGCCTTAATTTTAAAACCATCACTTATCATTCTGGATGAGCCAACATCCTCACTCGACAGAACCGTACAGGCGCAAATCCTGACGCTGCTGAAGTTATTACAGGAAAAGCATCGCCTGGCTTATATCTTCATCAGCCACGATTTGCATGTTGTACGTGCGTTGTGCCATCAGGTGATTGTGCTAAGGCAGGGAGAGGTCGTGGAACAGGGGCAATGCGAGCACGTATTTAACGCACCACAACAGGAATATACGCGTCAGCTGCTCGCGCTAAGCTGACGCTCAAAATGGATTGTTGTTTGAAAAAGGTTCCGCTATCGCCACACCGAAATTTTTCAGCCTGCAGGTTGCGGCAAATTCATCCTGGCGATTTACAAACAGGCACGGTTCCCCTTCACATTCCAGAACGGAACAAGGAACCTCAATGTCGCTGAGCGCCTGACTGAGTTTATGCATTACCGACCACGCGCTGTCACCGTCGGGACTGAGCAATTTGAGCGCCACCAGGCTGTTCTCCGTGCTCTGACCGTTTTGCGGAATCGGTTCAACCTTTGAACCTGCGAAACCCACCGACCAACGATAGCACTGCGGCAGACGATGAACGATTGAGAGTTGTAATGTAGTCACTTTTATTCCCCGGAAGCACAATTACTTCACAATTATTTTACACCAATATTAACACATCATTGACATCACGTCTTTAGAGAGTTAGTAAACGTTTACATCCAGTCCGTATGCGGCTTACTTAGCCAGGTATTTAAATTTATTTATCAATTCGGACATCTTTGCGGGCTATATGTACTCGTTTCTGCGATCTAACTCAACCTTTTTAACTACAATGGTGTGACTTTTTACATAAATTGATTTTACATAAAATAAACATAAGCTGGGGAAATGATAGATTTGCTGTTGATGTACATCACCTCTGAAGGCCTTGTGGCCTCCAGGTTGTGTATTAGATCACCGTTTTTTTTGCACGGCTGGCATAGAGATAGAAAAGAATTGAACTGGTAGCACAAAATGCTATCGACCAGATCATCGGCCAGGCTGAATTAAAGGTCGCCAGTGACAACAGCGCACCAACAATAGCGCCAATGCCAAAGCGGAAAGTCCCGGCCAGCGATGACGCCGTACCTGCCATATGCGGGAACTCATCCAGAATGACTGCCATCGCGTTTGATGACACCATCGACACGCAACCGACAAACGCAGCAACACCAACCACCAGCGCCCAGAACCCTAGCCCGAACAACGCGCTGAATACCATCCAGCCAGCCATAACGAACTGGATCCATAGCCCGGTGCGGAACATATTTAATGCCCCAACCCGACGGACAAATCGGCTGTTGATAATTGTCATCACAAACAGGAAGACGATGTTCAGCGCAAAGTAATAGCCGAAATTCTGTGGCGAAACATGGTTGATCTCAATGTAGACAAAGGGTCCGGCGCTAAGGAATGAGAACATCCCAGCAAAACTAAACCCACTGGCCAGCATGTAGCTCAAGACCCGCTTGTGTCGAAACAACGAGGCGAAGTTCCCCATTGTCGTGCGCAGGCGAAAAGGCTGACGGCGCTCGACGGGCAGAGTCTCTTTGATAAGGGTAAAAATCATCACCGAGGCCAGAATTGCTGCTAAGGCCAGGATCCAAAAGATGTAGTGCCAGCTTAACCATACTAACACCCAGCCCCCCACAATCGGGGCCATCAACGGAGCAATTGTCGTGACCAGCATGACGAATGACATCATGCGCGAAAATTCTTCTTTCGGATAAATATCGCGCATCAGAGCATTGATAACCACGCTCGCTGCCGCAGCCGCCAGGCCGTGGAAGAAACGCATAATGATCAATTGATCGATAGTTTGCGCCAGCGCACAAGCAACGGCCGCCGCGGCGAAAACCAGCGTTCCCCCCAAAATCACCGGCTTGCGCCCAATGCTGTCTGCCATTGGGCCATAGAGCAGCTGCCCTACCGCGAATCCCAGAATATAGGTACTGAGAGTCATTTGCGCACTGCCCGCAGGCACGCCAAACTGAGCTGAAATCACCGGCAGAGCCGGAAGATACATATCGATCGACAACGGCATCAACATGGCCAACAAGCCAAGGATAAAAACAATGGCAATTGAAGAGTTCTGCCGGGTGGTCACATTTAGCTCCTGAAATTAACGAGGGGTTAAGTTAACGCTGGCAATTTCTTCTTCGGTCAATGGACGGTACTCACCAGGCGCAAGATCGTCATCAAGCTTGATGGCACCGATTCGCTCACGATGCAGTGCCACAACGTGGTTCCCCACGGCAGCAAACATACGTTTAACCTGATGATAGCGCCCTTCACTGATGGTCAAACGGACCTGCGTAGGCGTAATGACTTCCAGCACCGCCGGTTTAGTGAGATCTTTCTCATTATGCAGTTGAACACCCCGGGTAAACTGTTCGGCGGTATCTTCTGCCACCGGCGACTCCAGCGTCACCAGATAGGTTTTCTCACAATGGTGACGCGGAGAAGTGATGCGATGTGACCACTGTCCATCATCGGTCATCAGTACCAGCCCGGTGGTATCAATGTCCAGACGCCCTGCCGCATGCAGTTTGTAGGCAACAGGCTCATCAAGGAAATAGAGCACCGTCGGATGATCCGGGTCATCCGTTGAGCAAACATAGCCCTGAGGTTTATTAAGCATAAAATAGCGCGGGCCATTTTGTTGAACCAGGGAATTGCCGTCATATTCAACGTCATGTTCTGGCAGCAGTTTAAACGCGCTATTTCTGACGATTTCACCATCAACGGTAACACGGTTACCACGGATTTCACGCCCGGCAATAGCGCGGCTGACGCCGAGTTGCTGAGCGATAAATTTATCAAGTCGCATGAGTGTGATTTTGCCTGTAACAATACGGAAATCGAGCGTTATGCCCGAAAAGTGGAGCCGTTTTCCGCCCAGTATAACGAGCTAACAACTTCCCTCAAGGGAAAAAGATTCGTGGCATACTATTCATCGTTACCATTTATCACAGTGAGACCATGACTTTTACACTTCGTCCCTACCAAAAAGAAGCCGTGGATGCCACGCTCAACCACTTTCGCCACCACCGCACACCTGCGGTAATCGTCCTGCCAACCGGAGCCGGTAAAAGCCTGGTGATTGCCGAACTGGCTCGCGTGGCGCGTGGGCGCGTGTTAGTGCTGGCACATGTAAAAGAACTGGTCGCGCAAAACCACGCAAAGTACTGCGCACTAGGGCTGGAAGCTGATATTTTTGCCGCGGGTCTGAAGCGTAAAGAGAGTCATGGAAAAGTGGTTTTCGGTAGCGTGCAATCAGTCGCACGCAATCTTGAGGCGTTTCAGGCTGAGTTTTCCCTGTTAATCGTCGATGAGTGCCATCGCATCGGTGATGATGAAGAAAGTCAGTATCAGCAAATCCTTACTCACCTGACCAAAGTAAACCCTCACTTGCGCCTGCTCGGTCTTACCGCCACACCTTTTCGTCTCGGTAAAGGCTGGATTTACCATTTTCATTATCATGGCATGGTGCGCGGAGATGAAAAGGCGCTGTTTCGCGACTGCATTTACGAATTACCGCTGCGCTACATGATTAAACATGGCTATCTGACGCCACCAGAACGCCTTGATATGCCAGTAGTCCAGTATGACTTTAGTCGCCTGCAGGCGCAGAGTAATGGCTTGTTTAGCGAAGCTGACCTTAACCGGGAGCTGAAAAAGCAGCAGCGAATAACGCCGCATATCATCAGCCAGATTATTGAGTTTGCCCAGACGCGCAAAGGGGTAATGATTTTCGCCGCCACCGTTGAGCACGCTAAAGAGATTCTCGGGCTGTTACCTGCTGACGATGCTGCTCTCATTACTGGCGATACACCAGGAAGCGAGCGCGACGTACTTATTGAAAACTTTAAAGCACAACGCTTTCGCTACCTGGTCAACGTGGCGGTATTAACCACCGGATTTGATGCCCCGCACGTCGACCTCATTGCGATCCTGCGCCCTACCGAGTCAGTTAGTCTTTACCAACAGATTGTCGGGCGCGGGTTACGACTGGCACCAGGCAAGACCGATTGTCTGATCCTCGACTACGCAGGTAATCCACACGATTTGTACGCCCCGGAAGTCGGCGCGCCGAAAGGGAAAAGCGACAATGTCCCGGTACAGGTTTTCTGTCCAGCCTGCGGGTTTGCAAACACCTTCTGGGGAAAGATGACCGCCGATGGCACGCTAATTGAACATTTTGGCCGACGCTGTCAGGGCTGGTTTGAAGATGATGATGGCCATCGTGAACAGTGCGATTTTCGTTTCCGCTTTAAAAATTGTCCGCAATGCAATGCTGAAAATGACATCGCCGCCCGGCGCTGTCGTGCGTGCGATACCGTCCTGGTCGACCCGGATGATATGCTAAAGGCGGCGTTGAGGCTCAAAGATGCGCTGGTCCTGCGTTGTAGCGGAATGGTGCTACAGAATGGTCAGGATGACAAAGGCGAATGGCTGAAAATCACCTATTACGATGAAGATGGCGCAGATGTCAGCGAGCGCTTTCGCTTGCACACTCCCGCTCAACGCACTGCGTTTGAGCAGCTATTTATTCGCCCTCACACCCGAACACCGGGTATTCCATTACGCTGGATAACCGCCGCAGATATTCTTGCGCAACAGGCCCTGTTACGGTATCCCGATTTTGTGGTCGCACGCATGAAAGGTCAGTACTGGCAAGTCCGAGAAAAGGTCTTCGATTATGAAGGCCGCTTCCGGCGAGCACATGAATTACGTGGTTAATTGTACTTTTGATTGATGTACCAGCCGTTTGAGTATAGAATCTCGCCCGCTTTTGCATACGCAAAGCAGATCACTTACCTGTTGCTGGGTCGCCTGTAACAGGACTTAATTAAGAGAGATTTAAATGTTTACTATCAATGCAGAAGTACGTAAAGAGCAGGGTAAGGGTGCGAGCCGCCGCCTGCGTACCGCTAACAAGTTCCCGGCAATCATCTACGGTGGCGCAGAAGCCCCGATTGCTATCGAACTGGATCACGATTCAATCATGAACATGCAAGCTAAAGCTGAATTTTACAGCGAAGTTCTGACCATCGTTGTTGACGGTAAAGAAGTTAAAGTTAAAGCTCAGGCAGTACAGCGTCATCCGTTCAAGCCAAAACTGGCTCACATCGACTTCGTTCGCGCGTAATCGCCAACAAGTTGAAGAAAAACCCCGCCTCGGCGGGGTTTTTTTATGGCATCTTGTGAACGATGATGACACAGGCCGGGGAGATGTTTACATCACAGCCCGGCATCCACTTATTTTCCGCCCGAAGTCCGACGCTGTAGCTGATCGCGCAGATTCGGTGGAGTACCTTTGATGGTTAAGGTATCCGTTGCCGGATCCCAGAAGATACGCTCACCCAACAGCATGGCATCAAAGTTAATCGTCAACCCACCGCCGCTCCCGGCAAACTTGGTTAACTGGCGCAGTGTACTGCGATCCGCCGGGAAGCTCTCTTCCAGCTCATACCCTTTATCAGCAGTAAACTCACTGAAACTGACTTCACTGACGCCGGAAAGCTCTTTCGACAGTGACTCCAGCTCAATCTCTTCACCCGCCTGGAGCTGCTCGTTACAGTAGCTGTAAACCTGCTGACGCACATTCTGGCGCTCGGCTTTGTCCAGTTGAGCTTCGGCGGTAAAGTCATCCACAGCTTGCAGTAAGCCTCGGTTTTGCGCTTTGGCGTTCAGCCCTTCGCTGGCACCAAGAAAATCCATAAAGAAATCAGCAACTTTACGCCCTACCCGACCTTTCAGGAAAGTCAGGTAGCGTGTGGACTCGGGATTAGTCTCCCACTCGGTTAAATCAATGCGTGCCACGATGTCTGCATGATTGATATCCAGATAGTGCGTCGGGTTGATATCCAGGTTTTCATTGACGCGCATGCTGCTCAAATTGTTCAGCACTGCGACCAGCAGGTACTCTACCGCCAGATAGCGATAATGGCAGAACAGTACGATCCCACCGTCGGCAAACGGATATTTCGCCAGTTCGTCACGCAAACGCCCCGTCGCAGCACGACTAAACGCCAGAAAATCCTCTTCTCCCTGGCGCTGCAAACGCAAGGTTTGCGCCAGTTCGCTCTCTTCGCTAAAGAGGCCATACGCTTTGTTCTTAGCGCTGTACACCCGATGCAGTTCAGCCATCATCTCGACAACGGTCGCTGTCGGTTCCAGTAATGAATCGCGCAAGACCAGCTCAAGGTTCTGCTCATCACGCTTGATAAGCTGGTGCAGGGCAATCTGGTTGATATCCAGACTCATGATAAACTCTCCTTTAAGACCGGGCGGTATTCAACCACCTGCCGGGCAGTGACGCAATAGAAGATAAAAAAGCAGAAAAAAAACTGTCGCTACGGTAATATGTTGCCCTTTCATGAACAGACTGATTTCGATTTATGCCACAAATTTCCCGCTATAGTGATGAACACGTTGAACAATTGTTGAATGAGATGCTCAACGTACTGGAAAAACATAAGGCGCCGACCGATCTTTCCCTGATGGTGCTGGGAAACATGGTCACTAACCTTATCAATACAAGCATCGCTCCGGCCCAGCGCCAGGCGATTGCAAACTCTTTTGCCCGCGCATTACAGTCTTCGGTAAACGACGACCAAGCGCATTGAGAGCCTGCTCCGGGGAAACGAACAACAGTTTATGCTAACTCATCGTCAGCGCTACCGTGAGAAAGTCTCCCAGATGGTTAGCTGGGGACACTGGTTTGCCCTGTTCAACATTCTGTTGGCCATGGTGCTCGGTAGTCGGTACCTGTTTGTCGCCGACTGGCCGACTACGCTTGCAGGTCGTGTCTATTCTTACCTGAGCATTGTCGGGCATTTTAGCTTCCTGGTGTTTGCCACCTACCTGCTGATACTGTTTCCCCTGACGTTTATCGTCATGTCCCAGAGGCTGATGCGATTCTTATCAGCCATCCTGGCAACGGTAGGTATGACGTTGCTGTTAATTGACAGCGAAGTTTTCACTCGTTTCCACCTGCACCTCAATCCCATTGTCTGGGAACTGGTCATTAACCCTGACCAGAACGAAGCTGCACGCGACTGGCAGCTGATGTTTATCAGCGTGCCGATAATTCTGCTAATAGAAATGCTGTTTGCGACCTGGAGCTGGCAGAAGCTGCGCAGTCTGACGCGTCGCCGTCATTTCGCTAAGCCGTTAGCAGCATTCTTTTTCGTTTCATTTATCGCCTCCCATGTGGTGTATATCTGGGCAGATGCTAACTTCTATCGCCCAATTACCATGCAGCGCGCTAACCTGCCACTTTCCTATCCGATGACAGCGCGTAAGTTTCTGGAAAAACATGGTCTGCTGGACGCGCAAGAGTATCAGCGCCGTCTGATCGAGCAAGGAAACCCGGAAGCTGTTTCTGTGCAGTATCCACTTAGCGAACTACGTTATCGTGATATGGGAACCGGCCAGAATGTCCTGCTGATCACTGTCGACGGCCTGAACTACTCACGCTTTGAAAAGCAGATGCCAGCACTGGCTGAATTCGCCGGACAGAATATCTCTTTCACGCGCCACATGAGTTCAGGGAACACCTCGGATAACGGTATCTTTGGCCTGTTTTATGGCGTTTCGCCAAGCTATATGGATGGCATTTTGGCGACCAGAACGCCTGCTGCTCTGATCTCCGCGCTGAATCAACAAGGTTATCAGTTGGGGTTATTCTCTTCTGATGGCTTCACCAGCCCGCTTTATCGTCAGGCGCTACTGTCGGATTTCTCCATGCCGAGCGTGCAAACACAATCTGACGAACAAACGGCAAACCAATGGATCAACTGGCTGGGCCGCTACGCGCAGGAAGATAACCGCTGGTTCTCATGGGTCTCCTTTAACGGTACCAACATTGACGACAGCAACCAGAAGAATTTTGTTAAACGGTACGCCAACGCGGCTCAGGACGTAGACGCGAACATTAACCGTATCCTTAGCGCCCTGCGTGAATCAGGTAAGCTGGACAATACGGTTGTCATCATTACCGCGGGTCGCGGTGTACCGCTGTCTCAGGAAGAGAACAACTTCGACTGGTCTCGTGGTCATCTACAGGTTCCGCTGGTGATTCACTGGCCTGGTACACCCGCACAGCGTATTAATAGCCTGACCGATCATACCGACCTGATGACCACGCTCATGCAACGCCTGCTGCACGTCAGTACGCCTGCGAACGAATATTCTCAGGGGCAGGATCTGTTCAATGCCACGCGCCGCCATTATTGGGTAACAGCAGCCGACGGCAATACGCTGGCGATTACCACACCGGAGATGACGCTGGTGCTCAACAGCAACGGTAATTACCAGACGTATAATTTGCACGGCGAGAAAATCAAAGATCAGAAGCCGCAGCTAAGCCTGCTGCTGCAGGTATTGACGGATGAGAAACGATTTATTGCTAACTGATTAATTATAAATCAGTTAGCAAGGTCTCCCCTTGCATTCGTGGTGGAAAGCAGTAGTATTAGCAGCCATAGCGTCGGCACGTAGCGCAGCCTGGTAGCGCACCGTCATGGGGTGTCGGGGGTCGGAGGTTCAAATCCTCTCGTGCCGACCAATCAAATTTTATGAACAAGTCATCAAAACTCGTTCATAGCCCCCCTAAAGCAGCGAGTTGCAAAACTCGCTGCTTTTTGTTGCCTATAGCCATATCAAACGCTCATTATTTCCAGTTGATGTAAGAGCATCCCTCAACTGTTGGGGTGTACCTGAGAAAAATTTTGGAAGAGCCTTTCTTAAGAGAGTTTTTTGATGTCTGCATCATCGTCCTCCCTCGTGCATACGAGAAAAATGAAGGGTGATACTGCGTTACATACCTGACAAATAAATTAGTGTCTGCACTCCCTTAAATTCGCTAAACAAGAGTCAACATAAAGCAATCGTCCACGTTTTATCATAACGCGTCCCTCTTTAGCTAGTCTTGCTAATATACTCATCACCAACGAACGAGATAATGTTGTTCGCGTAATAATATATTTGCTGAGCACGACTCTTTTTTTTATTTCTGAAGGTAATTTTTCATACTCTAAAATTGATAAGCAAACACGCTGATAGGTGGTCTTATTGAGCGTCTTGCTATCACGATGAATCGCTAAAGCGAGCATGTGGACAAGATTAATGGCTACTGCTTTCCACAACTTTTTCTCCTCCACTTTTTCACGCACAACATCAACATCAACTAAAACTATTTCTGCATCCGTCTCAGCCTTCAGATAGATACTGTCAACATCCGTAACTAACCCCAACAAACCGAAAATGGACTGCGGGGACTGATAAGCTATAAACAGATTGTCCTGCATATGATAGATTGAAAAAAATCCAGATATTAATAATACAACGGAACGTCCCGGCTGAGAAAACCTGATAATCTCTTCTCGTTTAATCTTTTTTGTTACCCCAAACAAAGATAACTCACCTATAAGAGAACTGACTTGAGATGCATACAGCAAATGAAATTCATCAGTGAAATGTGGCATAACCACCTCCAGATAATGGAAATAATAACGCTAGTACATTAGTCATTTAGATAAAGAGTCGATATAACAGTGGCTATAAATGATATTCTGTAGAGAGCAAAGCCTGATTCCAGCAATCCGTCAGGGTTATTATATTGCTGGTTGGGTCATAAGCCCGAATAGCATTCATAGCACAATGGCGAAAAAAATCGGCTCGATGAAAAAAAAGCCACCCGTCATCCCCTGCAACTAATCCAGACAATGATATCTCTGCAGGAAAGAAACCCGGAAGGCGTTCACTTGTTGTTATCAGTACAGGCACATGGTCTGGAATATCGGCTGCAGCATACAGCGCCTGACATAGCGGTGTCATATTATTTGATGGTAGATAACATATGTTATCTATATTCTTATGGTGTACTCCAGTTTGAAACACGCAGTTAATAATCGAAGAAAATATATCTTCACTATTCATAGCGACGGTGTTAATACATAATAAAATAGGCTTCATTATCTTATAGACTCACATTGATTAATAAAGTTACGTACCAGATCTCGAGTAACATCTTTTGGTTCTTTAACGCTTAAAACGTGCGCCCCCGAAGCTTTCGCAGCCATAATACCGTGTGGATTATCCTCGACAATGACACACTCCGCCGGTGTAATCCCTAAAATCTGAAAGGCTTTGTTGTAAATTTCCGGATCAGGCTTTCCGCAGGTAACATCTTCATTTGACAGAAAAAAACTCAGATAGGGTAAAAGCTGGGCTCTCCTCATCATTGTTTCAATACTGTCGCGAATAGAATTAGACGCAACAGCCACCTGATAACCCTGACGCCTAAGCCAGGCTAACGTGAGCTGGTGTTCAAACACTGGCCAGCAATGTTGATGAATCAATTGCATGGTATAACGCTGTTTCATCTCATTAATAAAAGGATGCAATGACTCAGGTAACCCATAACGTTTTGTCAGCAAAGTCAGTTTATCTTTAGTCGGTAAACCATCAAATTCAAGCAGATGATCCTGATGGTTAATCGCCACCCCAAACATCGCTAAAATCTGGTTCAATGCCTGGTAATGCCAATCCCTGGCATCAATTAGCACCCCATCCATGTCAAACACTACGGCGCGAATCTGTGTCATTTTAATAATGCCTCTGCTTGCTCAGGGAAATCGGTACACAACATCATGTTAGGGTGACTGAGCAATTCTTCAGGCAATGATCTCAGACTTTGCCAAAAATATTCATGATCACGTTGATGTAGTTCTGGTGAAACAAAACTCACGCTCTTTCCTGACGCCAGCCATCTTTTAATAAGAACAATTTCGACTTTATTAGAGCTAAAACCATCCACCCATAAAACCGACGCACGCTGGCTCAGTTCTCCTTCAGGTTCATATTCACTAAGACGCGCAGCGGTGATCATATTTGCTGAAAAATAGTCCATAGAGTCCGGCACAGACATATCAAAACAGAAATAACGTGTGATCTGATACCGGGCCAGCAAAAATTTCAATTCATTCGCCAGGCCATCAGCCTTCATATTTAAAGCCAGTGTGCCTGAACAGCTATTATTCACATAATCTTTAAATAACGTTTCCAGAGGCAATACCCCTCGTCGGGGCATATCATGGCTGATCACCAGCTCTCCGTCTAAGTCACGAATATCTGTCTCAATTCCCCATCCTGACTTAAGCGCATACACTAACGCTCCGCGGGAGTTTTTTTCTGTGGATGTGAGCCAGGCCCCTCGATGAGCCAAAATTTGCATGTGAATATCCTTAATCTCTTTATAACGTTGAGTAATATTTCAAAGCGTCAGATAAGGAGCCATCATGTAGCAGATATCCCTTCTCAAGGACCAGACCCCGCTGACATACTGCACGTAATTGCTCAACATCATGACTGACTAACACTAAGGTTCCCCCTTCCTGCTGGAAGCTTTTTACCTTCTCAAGACAACGTTTTTGGAACTGCATATCCCCTACGGCCAGCGCTTCATCAATAACTAAAATATCGCAGTCCAAATGGATACCAACCGAAAATGCGAGACGTAAAAACATCCCCGAAGAATATGTTCTCACTGGTTGATAAAGTGCATCATTAATATCTGCGAATTCGACAATCTCTTTGATTTTTTTTTGCGTTTCCGATTTACGCATACCTAAAATTGCCCCTGCCAAGAAAATGTTCTCCTGGCCACTCAGGTCATGATGAAATCCAGCACCAACCTCCAAAAGAGAGGCCAGACGTCCGCGAACAAAAATGCGTCCTGACGAAGGGCGAGTCACTCGCGTCAGGAGTTTTAACAAGGTTGATTTACCTGAACCATTTCGCCCCAGGACACCTAAAGACTCACCCTGCACCAGATTAAAGCTGACGCTGGTTAACGCATTACAATACTCATGCTCGTTATTGCGCTGGAACGCCAGTGCCGTACGCAGCGAGTTTCCTTGTAGCTGATGTCGGAGATAACATTTACTGACATTTTCGAATCTGATCATTCTCTGTCCACAATTAATGCTTCATAGTGATTAAAACAAAAATAACCCGCCAGAATGATTAATCCGCACCCCGAAAAACTGATAATCAACAAGATAAAGGAAGGACAAGCCCCGCCAAGTAAGACATAACGAAAAAGAGAAATAATACCGCTCAGTGGGTTCAATACTGTCAGAAAGTAAAAACGTTCAGGCAATAAACCAGGCGTCCAGACAACAGGTGTTGCGTAAAACAAACACTGAGTTAACAGGGGGATAATATGGCGAAAATCGCGAAAACGAGTTCTCAGTATCGCCATCAAACACCCTACTCCCCACCCGGTTAGCACCATCACCCCACTACAAATAAACAATAATGGCAATTGATAGACAGACCAGTCAGTCCCTAAAAAAGGGAGCATACAAATTAACCAGAACATAGTAATGAGAAAATCAATACTGTTAACACCTATGCAAGAAAATGTCAGTGCAACCCGCGGGAAATACACTTTCTTAACCAATTGTATATTATTAATAAGAGATTCGGATACGGCATTAAGCGTGGAGGCAAACAGCATCCATAAAATCAACCCACATAACAGCACCCAGCTATAAGATACTTGATATTCTGGTGGTGAAAACCGTACCATCACCCCAAAAATAGCGTAATACATTGCCATATTCATGGCTGGATTTAAAAAAGCCCATAGCCATCCCAACAGAGTCTGGCTATAGCGAACGGATAAATCACGTATTATTAGTTGTACAATCAGGTGCCTCGACTGCCAGACCTCATATATCGTCGCTCTCCTGTTTACATCAGAAATAAAGCCATTAACGATACTCATCTATTCGCTCCGATGAATAAAGACAGATAAGACTACGCGACGTATTGCTTCGCAGCAAAGCAACCTTGCACGTATAATATATCCCCAACGCCATACCCGTGTTATAAGATAACTGACAAGCGCTCGAGGAGTAAATGCCTTCACTCCATTATAGCGTTTATATAAACGTAACCATCGTGAATAAGAATAAACACTGAAGGCACCTCGCCATTTATATTTTCTCTGAAACTTAGGCCAACGCAACCCAAGGTGTTCAGGATTATAAGCGATAAAATTTGCCAGAAAATATTGTTCCGAAAGAGATATTAATTGTTCCGAGCGCTGGGAATTGCCATCAAAAACAGATTTACCCGTAACTTTTTTAATGGCATGAACCCACAGCCATTGCTCAGGTACATAACGCCATGCGCACCACAGGCCCCCAGGAAATATAGTGGGCATGAAGAGATCTTGAGTGGCTAGTGGTGAATTAAAAAATACTTTAATATCTTCCGTGCGTCCTGCAAGAAAAATATCACCCGGATGAAACAGAAAAGGTAGGCTCCCTCTGGCATCACGAGCGATCCAACTGGCAGTAATAACGCGCTGAGAAAATACACTAAACGTATTATCACGAATGAAGCCATCATCCGCAGCAACATGCTGTTCCAGTAACCTCACAATAGATCGATCGGTGAGATAACAGTCAGTACGTAGCTTAATTACCAGTTCCCGGGTTGCAGCATTCAACCCCGCGCGAGTAGAAACTAGCTGGCGATTAACATTTGTCAAATGCTTACCTGCTGACTCCCAGCCGATAATGGGACCAGGATCGTCACTGAGAACCAACGTAATATCCATATGTGATAACAAGTCGGCGAGAAACTCGTTCCCGGCATCAGCCATATCCCAGGATGAAACAATAATTTCAGCTAAAGGAAATGTATCCCGCACTCGTTGCAGCTGCCATAAAAACTGCTCAAGAGTTTGTTCTTTAGTTTGCACAGGCCCCTGAATGACGAGGCTTAGTTGTTTCATTACATTTTCCTGAATAAGCGGGATACAAATTGTACGGCTCTATTTTGAATAAAAAACCCATTGCCATAGGCTATTATTTTCAAAACGCTTAAGAGGAGCAGCCGACGCAATGGTAATGGTGTATCAGAAACAAAATTCAACCAGTTTACCCACGCAGCATACCGATGAGAGATCATTTCGCCTGTGAGAATGAGATCCACTTGCTGTGTATTGCGCGCGACCGCATTGATATAATGGAGACACATTGGCCAAATCTTTTCTGGTGCTTCCTGCATCCCATTCTGATAAATAATGAAAACCAGCGGATATGTAGGCCCGGCTTCCGTCATTTCTCTGGTTTCAACTATCCGGTCATCACACAGTGTAATCCAGACAGTACAAGTATCATTAATGCCAGATAATGATGACAGCGCTTCGCTATTTCCTTCTGCCCATGAATGTACGGTGGTAAGCGGTGCATTCAGTACATTAATTTGTGTCATACAACACCTCTGTGATTGCGTAAGATACGCCAGAGTTGCAGTAACGATATAGGGAAAGCCGTATGTCGACTAAAGAACTTCAACCAGACTGCGGCAATGAATGTTCCTATAAATTTATTGATCCCTGTTTTTTCTTGAGTTTTATCGGGCATAATGAAAGGTGAAGAGAAAAAATTATTAAATAACTGGCGCGTCAGGCTAATATGCTTAAGGAAAAAAAGTTTTTTATCCGCGACACTTGCTGCACTATTCAGTACAAACTGAAATGATTCTCTCGAGACCGGATCATAAGATTCACATAAAACCTCCTTGAACCAATCTTCTACCAGATGTTTGGTATTACCTTGCGTTTGCCACAATAATTTTGCTATCAGACAAAAGCGACGCACTCCAGTTAAGGGGCGATGTTGTATCTGACGAACCAGAATATCGCTTCCCGTATAGCGTTGAGCAAAAGCCGCGAGACGCTTTATCCCTTCCTGATGAGTAATATCCAGTGCAGGTTTGCGTGTAAACCCCCACCATTCCATTGGAGATCGTTCTTGTCTGATACAACCATTTTTCACCACTCCAGATAGCACGCCATATCCATGCATTATGCTGCGATAGCGCTGCGATTCTGTCAGTGAATAAGGATTTACACGAGAAGGTATACCAGCTACTGCCGCTTGAATTCCCTGCTCTACGTCCTCAAACTCCCCCCAGAACAGGTTCTCATTCTGTGGCAAGCAATGCCAAACGCTTCGCTTACACAAATAGAGGCTGCCAGTCAGATAATCATGACCAAAATGAGAGCGAACGGGATGTTGCGCAGCCATTTTCATCGGGTTAAATTCTTTAATTTCTGTGCGACGTAAACGCTCAGCTTTTATTAAAGCCTCAGGTACTGACGATATCGTACCAAAGTCGGAATAACGACGCGGTGTAGCCTGCCACTGATCAGCAAACCAGAATGACTGAAAACCAACGAAGGGATAATTATCACCAAAACGCTTGATTGCGTCTTTGAAGTTAACGGGCAACAGAACACGATCGTGAAGAATACATAAATTAGGTAAAGTAGCCGCTTTTACCAGCATATTTTTCTTTTTGGTAATATGTATTGGATATTCGGGTAATGCTTCACCAATAATTTTCACTTCACTAAAATAGCTAAAGTCTTCAGGTACCTGACCACAAAGAATGATCTCTTGTTGCTCCACCCCCAAAGAGAGAATCCGTTCCACACAAGCATTTAACATGTCTGCATCAGTGCCACCAACCGGAATACAGAAACTCCAGGCATCCAGACCACGATCATTTTCGGCTGGTAATAGACTCTTTTTTTGGAAACAACGAATACCCGGGATTGCTGATGTGATCTCAACGAATCTATTTTTATAATAGGACCTGGAGAGTAATTCCCCTACTCCTTCCGATTCAAGTAAATAGAGACAACCACCCACAGGAATAAGATGTGCAGTATCCCATAGTAACTGAGCCGCCAATGGGGAAAAATCCCAGTGTGAACAAACAACATTAGCGGTAGTAATGTCTAAAAAGCGCTCTACTGCTGTCAGTTTATGTACTGGAGCACTCTTAACCCGCGCAAATGTAATGACGGTTGTATTCTCAGGAAGTCGGGAAAAACAGCGTTCAGGATCCTGCAATACCCGGCATACAGGCCAACGTAATCCTCTCCGGTGTACGCAGGCAATAAGTCTCATACCGTTGCCTCACATTTCTCCAGGGCATTTTTCAGGGCCTTACTCTTCATAAATTGCGCAAGATCTTCAGGTGTACCCAGACCATGCATCCCTTTCCCATTGCAGCCAATATTATAAGTACCGATACGAAATAACCCTTCACGATACATATGGGTATACACAGGGGCGACATAAAATTCCCCCTGGCTGCGTTCGTTGCGTGCAACCATCGATCGCGCCAGACGGCAGAAATCACGACCAGAGCGAAAATTATAGATGCCAACAGTCGCCTCACTGGAAACAACTTCTTTTTCGACGACCTGAGATACCCACCCTTCTTCATCATAATTAACATACGACCAACGAGAATCAGTTGCCGACATTGTCATAATAAAGCCATCGAGGTCGCGGCGTTCGATTTCTGCTAAATAGTCGTCAATATTGATATTTACCCACTGATCGGAATTGGCAATCATCAGAGGGGAACTGTTATCAATTAACGCTGCGGCACTCAAAACAGAGCAAAGTGCGCCATCAGTAATATCAGCGACGCTGATAACCAGAGAGTCTGGAGCCAGACTTTCCAGACGCGCAGCAAAATCATAGCGTTCCAGATGTGCTTGCTGACAAATGAAAATAAACCGGTGCGGGCAGCTCGGGCGTAAATTATTAATAACCAGTTCAATCATCGGCACACCGGCAATGGAGATGAAGGGTTTTGGATCGGTAAAACCCACCTGCGCAAACCGGCTTCCACGACCAGCCATTGGAATCACAATATTCAGCATCACATTAACTCTCAAAATATTTGTCATTAAGCGCACCGGGATGTTTTATTACCACGGTAATACACGCTTCCAGAGCCTCGAATGCACTGGCGGTTCCAGGTGCCAGAGTGATAATATCGCCTGCGTTCAGTTCCCTGTCAGCCATCCGTGCTCGTCCCTGTAGCAGCAATGTTATTTCTGTAGCAATCCGGTGGACATGCGCCTTTTCAACCACTCCAGCAGGAAAATGTTTTACAGCAACTTCAACATCATTCGTCGAATAAGCAGCAGGTGTAAATGCACCAATAAACCAGCCGCCAACCATTTCATCCAGATGAGTAATTTGCACCGCTGATACGGGTTGTAGCGCTTTGGACTCATTCATTATTGTGGTTTCCCTTGCATTACAGCTGTTGTACATGAAAAGCGAGTATCCTGTGGAAAACTCAAACAACCACGATAATTCCAGTATTGCGCTTGTGGTGAATTATTAAAATACAAGGCAATTTTTCTCATTGAGTCCATCATGTTTGAATCGTTATGCCACTTCAGCCACTCTCCGGCCTGAGACTGAAACTGTATAAGTAACGAGACATCAGAATTAATATTGAAAAGCGCCAGGTCGCTAGCTGCCCGATCAAACAACAAATGGTCTGCCTGTGCATAATCATTACCAGAAACGGCCAATAATGAAGGATCGCTTAACCAAAAATCCTCTGCCTGACGCAGTTGTTTAGCAGACTGCAGTGCGGTCACCATAAATAGGGTGCCTGACAGACAGAGAACATAACTTGCTGCCTGTATTCCCAGGCGTAATGGAAATGAAGGTTGCCAGCGTTTCTCACTGTTTTTGATCGTCACTGGAAGTGCCAGCCACAGCAATATAACCAATAACACGCAATGTACAGCAGATAAATACAAGGGATACTCCGTCATAATATGTAGCAACAGAGGTAATAGTAATGCCCCACGCGAGCAGACATTACGTGCTTTAATTGCCCGAAACGGCGCAATCACAAGAGACAACCAAAGTAAGATCCCTGTTAATGCCAGTATTCCGCCTTCGCACCAGACATAAATTAATTCGTTATGTGGGTAACGAACCGTCACAGTAAAAGGATTGGTTATTCCCTCACTGGCCAAAGCCTTGGGGAAAGCAGTTTCAAAAGAAGAAAGTCCGCTCCCCTTAAAAATATGCGAATAAATCAGCGCCATCCCGCCTTTGAGTAAAGTGAAACGTTCAGCATCAGAATGCTGGCGATTCCAGTCTGTTCTCAAGTCGATATCACGAGGACGCTCGTCGTGGTTTGTCCCCGTTAAATTCCCCATAGCGGTATCTAGTGTTTGCGGTAACAGCTTGACGCGTTGATTGAGAGTTGCCTCACCCACGAATGACCCCAGCAAAGTCACCACCAAAACCGCAAGGATAAAAGGCTTCTTGCGATTAAAAATGCACATCAAAACACCACCTGCTATGGCACTGAGCAGCGCTGAACGGGACTGCGTAATAATGACACCGGCACACAACAGCACAGAACACAGCATGGATGCTTTACGCAAACCTGGCATCAGTCCTGAAGACATAAGCCACAGTGCACACAGGAAAGCGGTTGCTAAAAAAGAACCTAACAGATTGATTTGCAGAAAGGTGCCTGCAGGACGGCCATTTTGACCGGCAAAGGAATACTCCGTCCAGGCAGCAGCATTTTCCGGTGCCAGAATTTGCCAACAGGAAATCCCTGTTTGAATAATCCCTGCTGCAATAATAATCATATAAATACACTGACGTTCGCGTCCCCGCAGGGGAAACTGTAAAAGTAGCCCCATTAGCAGAGCCATTGCCCAGATCCCCCCCAGACGGGTAAGTGATTCTCCCCATGAACTCATTGGTGTCCATGCCAGTGGTACACTCATCAGGATCGCGCCCGCGAGCAGAAGTACCAAAGGCAGACTCCCCTTAATATTCTTACGCCATAGCAGAATTGAAAGAGCAGCTCCCCACAGAGCTACCCAGATCCAGACCAGAATATTGAGCGTGATATCCATTCCGTATCCAGAGAGCGTTTTCCATGGCCATGATAAAATTCCGACAAAAAGAATAAATAGCATCAGTAGGGAAAATTTTACAATCGTGCGAGAGTTCATACTGGCTCACAGTAATAAAAAACAATATTAATAAATAATAAAGATGCGATAGCCCTATATGCTACAGGATATCCGCACCCGCAAACAGAATCTATATAATCATCAGGCCATGATATAAAAAGATAATTATTAACACTTCAGAAACAAATAGAGTTAATATGGTTCCATTATCAACACACTGCTTCCATAATAAACGCCAGTGGCGTTAATATCAGATATTCGGCTAATTACTGGCAGGTCATTATTCCCAGCCTTTAGAGAAATAGGAATATTACGAGTGCTATTAAGCGCCTTATTATCAACAGAAATAAATGCTCTGCCAGATGGAGTTAAATTAATCGACTCAGATTCATAGCCACCAGTATCCGTATTCATCAGGTTAAAAGTCACCTGCATATCGGCAGTACAACTCACTCGAAGATTTGCCGTTTTATCAGCTATGTTGTTATCTTCAGCATCTTCCAACGTAGCTACCCCGTGATCGAATACCAGTTCTGGCGTTACTATCTTACACCACTCTTGTGCAGGCGGTACGCCCACACACCCTGCAGGCGCTTTAATCGCAGACGAGCCCATATTCGGGTCTAAAGACGGAGTAAAGAAATAGCCTATACAATCCTGGCCCGGTTTTAACGGTTCGGATACCGACGGTGAAATAAACGTAGTGATACCTTGTTGACTATTGTATGCTTCCAACGCTGATTCGCTGTAACTTTTGCTACTCGATGTTCTTACATAACCCGGCATCACTAATGTCTGAGGGTTACCATCATAGATATATTTTGGATGCTTCATTGCCAAAGTTGCATACATATAGCCCGCAGGCGGTATCGCATCAATCGCAGGGTCCGGGTAATTAATTAAATGCTGAGTAATATGGTAAACTATATGCTCAGCGTCCTGTGTATCAGTAGTGATAGAACTTATCACCGGGTATTGGCTTGCCGTCGCTGAAGAGATAATTAACAACAGGCTGGATAATAAATAGCGCATTTAAACCTCGACGATAATATTTATTGGTAACCCAGAACAAAGGTGGCTGTCGCCGAAAACTCACCGACAACAAGGGCTTTATTAGCCATCGCTGTCGGCGTGGCCTGGACAAACGCCTGAAAATTTAAATCGTTATTTCCCGGTATCAAGTTAGCGTAGGGACTCGCCGTACTCAAAGGCAGTAATGTCCCATTATCGCCTTCAATACCAATCGCAATACCCTTTGCCGTACTGGCGGGATCTATCGCCAGCAAACCCGGTAACTCTGTTTCTTCTGTTCCCTGAAACGTAACGCTGACCGTCGACAATACAGACGGATCGCAATCTGCCAAATGAATCGTAAACGCACTGCTATCAGTACGCTCGTGCGCGTAGAGATCTTTATCCACCACGGTCCCGAAATTAAGCGGAATATTGTCACTACCGTCAGGCAGCGTACATGGTTCCGAAACCAGCGCCCCCGAAAGATGGACATTGCCATCAGCATAGAGCGGATTGTATTTCAACAGTAAAAGCACACTGAACAGAAGAATATTGAGCTTCATGGCTTACCTATATGTAATCCGTGCGTAGAGTCATGAAAGCTTCGAAGGCGCCCTCCTCCAGCGTAATAGCGGGATCTTTAACCGGAGCGACACTGATAACCGGCGGGGATGTGGGATCGTCGACAGCAATTGGTTGGGCAAAAGTAACTGGTTGCGTGCCGATCATCACCTTGATGCCAAGCCCGTTTTTGTCAGTTGCAACTGCCGACGGATCAAAAATGGTTGGACTCGTCGTCTCGATAACGATCGCCAACTGGTTAGCCACATAATCCTCGTCACAGTCCACCGTATAATCAACAGTCTTGGTATAATTCACGCCATCAATTTTATTGACCCCCAGATCCTCACCAAAATCAACTTCTACCTTTGCGCCCTTACTGATGGTACAAGGGGGCATCACCAGGGTCCCGCTGAAAAACATATTAGGGCCATCGGCCTGAGCCATTCCCCAGGGTTGGAGAACAAAGAATAATAAGAGTAACAGAGAAGATTTCATGGGTAGTCTACCGTCATTGTTGCTGATGCGCTAAATTGGCCTGTAGGCAGGTGAGAACCAGGTTCCTGAATCAACAATGCTGACAGAACAGGCTGGCTACCTGCAGTAAAAGGCAGACTCTTGTTAAGCGGAAAATCTGCACCATCATGTTTTAGCTTAATCGCCAGTTCTGGAATTGATGTTTCGAGGCTTCCGCCATACTGATCGAAATCAACAATTGTCCCTGATATTTCCATGCTTAAATTGCTCGTGGAGCCAGCATTACTGCAGTCCAAGGTGTAAGTAATATCTTTCGTTACCAGACCAGCAGAGACATCTGTTGTAATAACATTATCACCGAAATCAACATTAATCTGCTGGTTGCCATTAATTTCACAAGGTTCTGATATTAATGCACCAGTAAAGTGTACATTATTATCAGCATTCACCACACCGCCCCTTGCACAAAGCGCTATACCGAACAGCCAAATATTTATTTTCACTTATCGCCTACATTTATTGGTGACACAAATAAAGGATTCTGATCCTCAGTTAAATATCAGAAACTGGTACCTGCTTTTACTTACCAACATGGTGAATCGTGTTATGGATAATATACTACCATCGTTGCTTCGGCAGTGAACGATCCCGTCGGCAACTCACGATTCGGTGCCTTAATTAAGGTGGCCGTCAACTTAGGATAAGGCCCACCCGAATTAATAACCAAATCTGTATTCAATGGAAAATCCACACCATCAGCTTTTATCCTTATAGCGAGAGAGTCCAATGATGTCTGCACGCTACCCTTATCAAATCCTTGCCCGTAACCATTAATATACATATTAACAGGCACCGACGACGGATTTGCATCATAACACTGCAGCGTGTACTCAATGTCTTCTACGGCCAAACCTGCCGCGACATCTGTCACAGCAACATGATCGCTAAAATCCACGTTGATCGGTTTGTTTTCATTCACCACACATGCCGGTTCTACAACTTTAACCGAAACCGTTATCATTGTGGTATATCGATCCGCATACGCCGAGTTCATTATTAAAAAGACAATAAAAATTACAACGAGTCGAATTTTCTCCATAACTCCCTTCTGTGGCATTTATTTCAATAATTTTGCCGGGCATGTATTGCCACTGCAGGTATACTGAATTTGCGGACGTCCACCGTAATCATTAATATAGGTCAATACCGGATGGTTTCCCAACTCACTGGCCGATGCTTCCAGCGTTGCCTGTCCATGTGGATCAATCATTGTTGGTTTAAATTTAACCGTTTTCCCTTTTACACTAGGTTGAGCAATAACCACTGTCAAAAAATAAGGACTGGGGTTATTCAAAATAAATTTGTCCCCCTGACGCTGCAGAGTTGTGCTCTCTACCCAATCACCATCCGCTGCCTGGGTTTTATCCATGGCGATCGCTTTTGGTCGGTAAAAAAGCTTAATTCTGGTTTGCAACGCAATTTGCAATGTATTCGGTGTTTTACTGCGCGGCGGTATTTCACGCAGATTAAAATAGAACAGCGATTCCCGATCCTGGGGTAATTGTGCCAATGCAGGAGAGGCTTGAATTTTTACCTGACTTTTCGCACCAGGTTCCACACGCTGAACAGGAGGTAACACAATTAAAGGAGAAGAAATCTTTTTCCCTTGCCGATCTTCAATCCATGCCTGAGCCAGGTAAGGTTGGTTTTTATTTTCATTGCTAATACTCAGGCTGATGGATTTATCATCACCATTAATAATCGCCCGGGTTCGATCCAGTGAAATAGCCGCATTTACATATGATGACAGCATTGAACAGGCGATACCCGTTAACGTAACGGCAAAATACATTCTACATCTTGATCTCTTCATCTTCTCAACCCAATTTAAATTAACGAAATTTATTTATCTCTAATGGATACACGGTAGAAGCAATGTATCGGTAAGATCCAATTGCCCCAGTTTTTCCGGAATCACTACTTTACAACTGTCGTCCTCACTCCATACTACCTGCAGGCTGGCTCCTGGGTTTAAACCACTCAGATAAACCTGACCATCTCCGCCAACAATACCAACTTCCTGATTCCCGTCATTGTGTACGCTGGCACCAAAGGGTGGAAAACTACCATCGACAAGGCGTATAACAGCCAATGCTTTCATACCCGATATCACGTTAAATTTGCGATACCCAATTGCCCCTTCAGTCAATGTTGCCGATGCAACAGAATACGTCGCTTCCGCATCATCCGGCATATTGTCGATATCGATACTTAAATTATTTTTGATATATTGTGTAACATCTGTAATAACCGCTTTCCCAAAATGGTTCGTTAATACCGTATCGCCATAACCATGAACGGGGACATTTGCAGCATCGACGGTATCGACCAGTACACGGGTAGCACCAAGTGAATTCACTCTGTGCAACGCAGCGCCTTTGGCTGTGGCAGTAACGCCTCCCCGCAACGTTAAGCCAGCTGAACGATACTGATTTTGCTCATAATCCAGGTTTGCAGTGACATCTGATAAATCTCCAGAATGATCATAATAGCCACTCACATTCATCCCTTCGTTACCACTCCCGGTAGCAATCTGGTAATTATCGCCATTTTCCAGACGGTCATAATAGCCAATGCGATGCGAGTTACTCGAATCACTAAACGTTGAGTTATAACTTACGGTTGCGGTGTCGCCCCACGGTATTGACGCCGATATATAAGCGCCATCGTCATTATTGCCTTCAAATTTATTCCGATATGCCGTCAATGAAATATTAATATTCTTCCACTTATCCATATCAAAAAAACGCGACAACGAGAGATTATAGCGATCTTCTTCCGGGCTATTCCAGTAAGTCTGGTGTGAATAGTTCACATACAGACTCGTTCCTGAATCAACAAACTGCTGGCTAAACGTCACCGTATACATCTCTTTATCTTCCTGAAATGCATCCGTTGTTGATACATAATTAAGAAAATCGCTAAAACTCATGAAATCTTTTTCTGCAAAACGATATCCCGCAAAGGTGATCTCGCTCCCTGTGTCGTCAAATCGTTTCGAATAACTCAGGCGATAGGAACGCCCTATTTTATCTTCGCTTTGATAGTTATTTAGCCTGGCATCTGCACGTGTAACATCAAATGAGAGCGCCCCCAGCATCATAAGATCTCGCCCGACGCCAACAGCCAGTGAACGATAGCTATCACTAACTGTGGATCCTCCATAAAGCGACCACCCGTTATTAATCCCCCATGACATTTCACCAGAACTGAAAGTTTCACCTGCTGCCTGGTGACTTTCATTGGTCGGTCGACCTGAAAAAACCTTGAAACGGATACTTCCAGGGCGTGTCAAATAGGGTATTGATGCGGTACTGACTTTATATTGCTGCACCGATCCATCCTGTTCCTGAACGCGCACATCCAGCGTTCCTGATACAGCGCTGTTTAAATCTTGTATTGAAAAAGGGCCGGCAGCGACCTGCGTTTCATAAATAATTCGCCCCTGTTGTGAAATAGTCACCTTGGCGTTCGTTTTTGCCACACCAGAGACTTCTGGCGCATAGCCACGTAAATTGGGTGGCAGCATATTGTCATCAGATATCATACTGGCGCCAACAAAGCGAAAACTGTCAAACAGATCAGAATTCATATAGTCCTCACCTAATGTTAGCTTAGCGCCTAATTTAGGCATAGCACGATAGACATAGCTGCGATCCCATGCCCATTTTTTTCTTCCGCTATTTCCGCTTGAACCGCTAGCGTAATTCGTCTGCCAGTCTGCGCGTGCTCGCCATGCCCCAATATTTAATCCACTCGTTCCGTTACCCGACAACGTACGATCGGTGCGACCGTCACTCTCCTGTGTATTGCTCTGAAAGTTGAGGTTGTAATCTGTTAGCAACCCAGGAATTCCTTCATCCCACATACTGATTGGCACCCAGTCGTTGGAAACATACTCCAGATAGACCTGGGGAATACTGATATTCAACACCCCAGCCCCCATATCAGGGCTGACAATTACGCCTTCCAGCGAAGTAATATCAGCACATTGCCCCTGGTGCCACATGCTAATTTTTTGTAAGAACTCTTCTTTTAGTCCGAATTGCTTCACCAGCTCACTACTGAAACAAGCTTCTGTCTCTTTTTTATCATCATCTTTGTTATAAACAGATATAGGCTGTTCATCTATTTCATTCTGATTGATTTTTAACTTAAAGCTGTAATCTCCCGGCATAATATACCCGCTGCTTTCAAAACGACTGAAGTCAATGTTTTTTTATCATTAACGTCCAGAATATCAGTATTGAAATCAACATAATCAGCCGCGTATACACCGCACTGTAAAAAAACAAAAGACAAGCACACGCCAAAAATTATGCGCCTGGTTAACGGCAACATTATAGAGCTATACATTCCAGTTCCATCGTTGTCAGTTATTCTTGCGAATGATTTATAAAAAACTAAAAGTAACTCACCTTATATTCAACGATAAATGAAGAAGGTATCAATGGCAGGTTATCCGCAGGGCCAAAGACATTTCTCTCTTTAAACGATAAGGCATAGTCAAGACGCATATCTGTATTGCTTACTTTTGTGTAATTACCAACCTTCTCACCCTTATTACTTGCTCGCATACCTTTATTTAATAATTGCAAGACAATGTTCCCCGCGTTGGCATCCGGTTCAGAAAAATTGTCTGCATCAACGCTATCTACCGTAACGCGGAAATACTGCCATGGCGTATCATTTTTTGAGTTAACATCAAATACGCAATGATCAAGATGAATAGAGAATCGCTCTGAAAGAGTTTTCTTATTATATTCAAGCTGTTTTTCAATTAACTCCCCCATATCAATCTGCTGTTCCCCTCCTGCCATGAAAATATTACATGCCCGTGCTTTAATAACCCCATAAAAATGCATTCTGTTATACCGGACACTGCCCGCAGTAGCGATAAAGCAATATGCTAAAAGAAAAATAAAAATACAGGTATAACGTATTATTCGGATCATGAACTCACTTCAGCAAATTGACCACCATACGCCCGCACAGGCGGGCGTACAGTAACAGGCACTATATCAGGTAGTGATTAATTGTAATCCAGGGTGAAGTCTGCAATCGCAGTGAATTCCCCAGGGACTATAACGGCAGAGGCGCCATCACCCTGCAGGTATGCAGAAAACAACAGTGTATTGTTACCTTCCTGCAAATCTTGAGGAGCTGTCGCAGCACCTAAGGTAATAGGTTTGCCCGCACCGTCAGTTAATACAATACCCGCACCGGAACCTGTACCTGTAATACCCAGGTGAGTCTTGGTGGTATCGTTAGCATCAACAGCGCCACTAAATGTAGTTGATACGTGGCCTGCAGATGCATCACAGTTTTGCAGGTCAATGGTGAAATTCACTGGCGTTGAGTTCCCCGTATTGCTATTGGCAGCCAGAGCCGCATTGGAGATCTCCCCCAAGTAAACATCTTGCTTACCATTGGCAATAGAACACGCGGCATCAATGATGGAACCCGTAAAGGTGACAGAACCATGCCCCTGATCCTGCGCCTGTGCGAATGAAGACAGAGTGCCAGCCAGAATAACCACCGCTGCAATTTTTGTTAATTTCATTTATTCCGTTCCTAAAATAAAATGACTTAATATTGAATATATAAGCGCAACGGCAGGTGTCTTGAGAAACATCGACATATATAGAGAGTATCTACTCATGACATTTTTTATAGCACCAGCGCGTTACCGTAAGATTATCAGCTCAACGAACTTTAGAGCGCAATTCAAATAAACAATCATGAGAATAAATAAACAAAAACAACAAAAACATAACAAATAAAATTTAATTAAATTATTTATTTGTATAAAGCAATCAATAATCATTCATCAGCGTTATCATGGTGCCAGTAAACTCACGGCGAGTATAATACCAGACGTTATTATTTGCACAGCGTTTTCCAGTAATTTTACGCTCAGCAACGCCATCTGCGTTAATTAATTGTAACGAGTTATCTTTATTACTCTTTTTTTGGATTATTACCACCAAATAATATCACTCTGTGATTATGCTATTGATTATCTGAATGTAATATTCTAAAACAGGATCTTATACTTGATTCGCTATAACCAGATGTAAGTGAGGACCTTTGAGCGATGAATTTATAACGCAACTGCTCAGGCTTATCGATGAAGGCCAGGATGAGAATATCAGCATCCCCTCCATTATATCTCGCTCAGGCTACAGCAGTGCTCAACTCCACAGGATATTTAGATCCAGGATGGGGTGTTCTATCAAAAACTATATTATGGGGATCAAGATGTACCGGTGTTCACTCGCCCTAAAATTCTCCGGTCTCTCCGTGAAAAAAATATCAGAGCTTTGCTTTTACTCAAGCCAACAAGCTTTCACTCGATACTTCAAAGAGTGCTTTGGTACAACGCCTGTTGAATTCAGAAGCAACAGTGAAGTTATATTTGGAAAAATTCCGGCCTGGGGTCATAAAGTAAACGGCGCACTCATGGATTTGGACGTGAGTTATATTTACATTCCGCACCTTGAACTCTATGGCGTCTCTGGAAAGTATGAATGTGATTTTTATCACATCGGTAAAGCCCATACCATGCAGAGAGCAGAACTTGAAAAAACATTCTCCAGTTTGCTCCTCACTATTCCCGACAAGGTTTATACATTGTGCAAACCCGTAAATTTGAAATGTGATAAAATTAGTTTCGACTACCACATTGGTGTCACTGCGGAGTTTAGCAAGGAGAAAGAACTACCCGCTTTACCGGTTATCTCCGGGGATTATCTGCGTTTTACATTTACTAAAAAAGTGGGTTCGACATCAGACAGAATACTCTACGTCTACAAGCAATACATGGCCCAACACTGCATCACCCGACGCGACGGCCATGATATTGAGCTTTTTGAATACACACATCCTCCTGATGCTTTAGAATATACTCACACTGTCTATGTCCCTGTTCTGTTCGATGAAAAGTTGATTGATATGCTGTTAACTCGTACGTCGGAACCCTCCTAGCTCGATGAGGGATGTCCAGCAAGGGAGCTGCTTACATAGCCACTGGCCAGTGGTATGTTCATTTTGCCATGCAGTTGGTCTTTATAGCAGCGCCCTGGCAGTAGACCTCATCTCTCTCCCACCCCTGCCCGTTTTAAACTTTGACGGTTTTGCTACTTACCCATGCACAAATTAGGGTAAAATTTATTCTCTCATCAGCTCGATGAATCTGGACGATTTACGTGCTGAAAACAATAATGATACTAATAAATACTCAGGAGAATAGTATGCCTGAAGCAATGCCTTTTCAGGTGCTTATTGTCGATGACCACCCACTGATGCGACGAGGAATTAGTCAGTTGCTACAGTTGGATAGCGCATTTGAAGTCGTCGCCGAAGCGGGTGATGGTGCAAGTGCAATCGATCTGGCAAACCGTCTTGACCTTGATGTGATCCTGCTGGATCTCAATATGAAGGGAATGAGCGGACTTGATACCCTGAATGCGCTGCGCCGGGATGGCATCACTGCGCAAATCATCATTCTTACCGTGTCAGATTCCGCAAGCGATGTATACGCATTGATTGATGCCGGCGCTGATGGCTATTTGTTGAAAGACAGCGACCCAGAAGTTCTGCTTGAAGCCATTCGCAGTGGTGCTAAAGGCGGTAAAGCCTTCAGCGCACGCGTCAGCGAATACCTGCGAGAGCGTGAACTGTTTGGTGCGGAAGAAGATCCGTTCAGTATACTTACCGAACGCGAGCTGGATGTTTTACATGAACTGGCTCAGGGCTTGTCAAACAAGCAGATTGCGTCCGTACTGAATATTTCGGAACAAACGGTGAAGGTGCATATTCGCAACCTGCTGCGCAAGCTCAACGTGCGCTCTCGTGTTGCCGCCACCATCCTGTTTCTGCAAACGCGTGGAATACAGTAATACGCAGAATGCCCGGTAGCGCTATGCTATCGGGCTTATGTCCAGGCCGGATAAGACTCTTAGGGTCGCTATCCGGCATCTTCCGCTCTTATTTCTCCTGCGGCGACAACTGCTCCATCGCCTGTTTAATGCTGCGTTCAATCACCGCCCGGCGAGTGTCGTTGGCGGGTAATAACTTCAGCATCATCTCCCAGGCCGCAACCGCCTCGCCGAAGCGCTGCTGCTCAAAGGCGTTAAAAGCATACATGCTCAGTACACGCACGTTAGCATGATCGCCCCTGACCAACTGACTCAATAACTCCCCTCCCCGACGGTTATCATTTGGATCGGAGGAACGGGTCAACGCTTCCGCATAACCAAGCGCCGCATCGCTATTTTTAGGATCCAGTCGGTAGGCGTTGGCATAGGCTTCTGTCGCCGTGCTGGCATTACCTAATACCATTCCAATGCGTCCGAGCATAATCCAGCCTTCAACGTTTCCAGGATCGGCCTGCAGTCGCGTACGCAGTCCCAGCGCAAGGCGTGTCATATCCTCTTCATTCAGAGGTTCAGCCTTCGGATCCAGTGCCCGTTCCAGCAACGCCGGAGCTTGTGCTGTAGCCTGTTGCCAGATTTTAACCTGCTTGTAATTACCCGTTTGATAATAGCTCACCGCGCCAACCACCAATGCGACTACAACGCCTGGCACATACAGCCACCATCCACCACGTTTTCCATCCGGAGTGATATCGTCTGGAAATTCTTCCTGTTTCAATCGTATACGACGGCGTGAGCGGGCAAAAATAATCCAGCCTCCCAAGCCGATCGCCACGACGGGCATCACCCATAACAGAACCGTCAGCGGCGTCAGCGGCGGATCGTAAGTGACGAAGTTGCCGTAGCGCGCCACCATATAATCGACGATCTCTTTCTGGCTTTTCCCTTCCTGCATCAGCTCATAGACTTTCTGACGCAGGTCGGTAGCAATCATCGAGTTAGAGTCGGCAATGCTGTTGTTCTGACACTTAGGGCAGCGCAATTGCTCGGTAAGCTGGCGGAACTGTTGCTCTTGCGCTTCGTCTTTGAACTGCATTACGTCGATGGTGGCAAGCGCCGAACCAGAGATCACCAGCATCAATACGCCCAGTAAAAATCTCATTGCGCAGCCTCCTTACTGTACTTATCCCACAACGGTTTGATCTCGCTTGCCCACACTCTGGCATTCAAATCGCCAGCGTGGCGGTAGCGAATAATTCCCTTACCGTCGATCAGGAAAGTTTCCGGCGCGCCATATACGCCCAGATCCAATCCAAGCATGCCATCGCCATCAAACAGGCTAAGCGCATATGGATTACCCAGTTCTTTCAGCCAGACAATCGCTTTCTGACGATCGTCTTTATAGTTCAGGCCGACTACCCGCACGCCCTCTGCAGACAGCTGATTCAGATACTGGTGTTCAGCACGGCAGGTTGGACACCATGTCGCCCATACGTTGAGCAACACCGGTTTACCCTGCGTCAGTACATCGGCCTGATAATGCTGCCCCGGATTCTCCAGCGACTCAAGGCGGAACGTCGGTACCGGTTTACCGATCAATGCCGATTCAAGATTGGTGGGATCATCTCCCTGGGCGTTACGCGCCAGTTGCCACAGCAGCGCTGCCGCAATAACGAGAAAAATAATAAAAGGGATTAAGAGTGCGTTGCGCTTCATACAGCCTCCGGCGCGTTTTTTTGCTCAGCTGTGCGTGGACGCACGCGCTGGCGATAGCGTGGATCAAACAGGCAGAACAATCCGCCCAGCGCCATCAGCAACCCTCCGGCCCAAATCCAGCGAATAAACGGTTTGTAATACAGACGCACAGCCCATGCGCCATTGTCCAGCTCTTCGCCTAACGCAGCATAGAGGTCACGCGTAAAACCACCGTCAATTGCCGCTTCGGTCATCATGGAACTGGTGCTGTTATAAAAACGTTTCTCCGCATGCAGCGTCGCTTCCGGTTTACCGTCACGTGTTACACCAATAATCGCCACGCCACCACGGTAGTTAGGCCCGGTGATATCTTTAACTTCACGGAATGTAAACTGATAATTATGAATGCTCACGCTATCGCCAGCCTTCATACGCACATCACGCTCAACGCTGTAGTTCTGACTAAAGGCAATCCCCACGATAGTAATCGCCAGCCCCACATGGCCTGACACCATACCCCAGTAACTTGGCGTCAACTTCGTTCCGCGTGAAATACGCAGGAATGCTTCAGACATCGCCAGCACGAATATCCAGCATGCCATTGCCAGACCTACTACCGTCATCGCGGCAATGCGGTCTTCAAGCAGCCACGGCAGCAGCAGTGACAGTACAAATGTGGTGACAAACGCGATAATCAGCAATGTTTTTAGTTTACGCGGTCTGTCACGACCCCAGCGAACCAACGGTCCAATCCCCAACAGCAGTGCGAACGGTGCCATCAGCCACGTGAACATGGTATTGAAGAACGGTTCACCAATCGAAATACTGCCTAGCCCCAGCTGTTTATGCACCAGCGGCAACAATGTGCCCAGCAGCACCACCAGCATGGCGGCAATCAACAGAACGTTGTTCCCCAATAGCAGCGATTCACGTGACCAGAGGGCGTTATTCACCCTGGAGCGAACTTTATGACCACGCACGGCAAAGAGCAGCAGAGATCCACCGATCACCATGACCATAAAGGCAAGAATGAACATCCCGCGCGACGGATCGGAGGCGAATGCATGTACCGACACCAGTACGCCTGAACGCACGAGGAAAGTGCCCAACAGACATAGCGAGAAAGCGCAGATCGAGAGCAGCAGCGTCCAGGCTTTGAAACTGGCACGTTGTTCGGTAACCGACAGGGAGTGCATCAGCGCTGTGCCTACCAGCCACGGCATAAACGAAGCATTCTCGACCGGATCCCAGAACCACCAACCGCCCCAGCCAAGCTCGTAGTACGCCCAGGCGGAGCCGAGCACAATCCCCAACGTCAAAAACACCCACGCCGCCAGCGTCCAGGGGCGCGAAAAACGGGCAAACGTGCTGTCCAGACGCCCGCTCATCAACGCGGCAATCGCGAATGCAAAAGCGACTGAGAAACCGACATAGCCCATATACAACAACGGGGGATGGAAAATAAGCCCCGGATCCTGCAACAGCGGGTTCAGGTCGCGCCCTTCGACTGGGAAATCAGGCAAGGTGCGAGAAAACGGGTTAGAGGTAAACAAGATAAACAACAGGAAACCAACACTGACCATGCCCATCACAGCCAGTACACGAGCGACGATATCCAGCGGCATCCGCTGACTGAACAGCGCCACGGCAAACGTCCAGCCGCTCATCAGCAGCACCCACAGCAACAGTGAGCCTTCATGCGCGCCCCACGTTGCCGCTACCCGATACCAAACCGGGAGCTGAGTATTAGAGTTACTGGCCACATAGGTCACGGTAAAGTCATTGACCACGAATGCGTTTACCAACACCAGAAACGCACCCATCACGCAGATAAACAACACCCAGGCAAATGGCCGTGCAGAGGCCATCATCCGTACATCACCGCGCGCTACGCCCCACAGAGGATAGACCGAGAGCAGCAATGCAACGCCAAGTGCAAGACACAGAAGCCCATTGCCAATTTCAGGCATCATGACGTTTTATCCTTATAAACACTTTCCGGGCGACGGTGATTTTCCTGCATCGCTTTTTCGACTTCCGGTGGGGTGTAATTCTCATCATGTTTGGCGAGGACCTCTTTTGCCTGCACATGATTCCCCTCTTCCAGTTCACCCTGCACAACGACCCCCTGCCCTTCACGGAACAGATCCGGCAGGATACCTTCATACGTCACATCGACTACGCCCTCGGCGTCATAGATGCTGAAATTCACCTTCAGGGATTGCGGGTCGCGTTTAACGCTGCCAGGCATAACCATGCCCCCCACACGCAGACGTTGACCGACTTCAGGCATCTTCTGGGTTTCACGCTTACCGTAGAGTATTTCGCCCGGCGTATAGAACAGGTCGATATTGGAACGCAGCGCGTAGAGCACCAGCGTGATGGTTAATGCCAGACCCGCAAGCACCGCACAGGCAATCCAGAGTCGATTTTTACGTCGAATATTCACGCCGCCTCCCGTTGCGTTTGTGCCGCGCGCATACGGGCTTCTCTTGCCCGTTGCTGTGCTACACCGCGTAATATCGTCCGATGCTGTAACGCAGAGTGCAGCACCAGTACAATCATAGGGACAACGCTCATAGCCACAGCCAACCAGACATACAAGGCGTAACCGCCCATCGCGAAAAAATCACTCCATGATGCAAATGCAGGGGTCATTGGCGGCCTCTTTTTAAGATCAGTTCGCTCACCCACGGGCGGCGTTTTTCCATCAACAAAATCAGATTACGCATGCGCATCAGCGTCAGCGTGATAAACAGCAACAGATAGCCGACGATTGCCAGACGCAACGGCGTGCGCATCGCCGGATCAATACTTTGCTGCATACGGGTCGATCCCTGATGCAACGTATTCCACCACTCTACCGAGTAGTGAATAATCGGTAAGTTAACAACGCCAATCAGCACCAGAATACCGGCAGCACGCCCCGCCACGCGACGGTCATCAAATGCGTGCCACAGTGCGATAGCGCCTACGTAGAGAAACAGCAACACCAGTTCAGAAGTGAGTCGGGCATCCCATACCCACCAGGTTCCCCACATTGGTTTACCCCATGCCGACCCGGTCACCAGTGCGATAAAGGTAAACACTGCGCCAACAGGGGCCATCGCGGCTAAAGCCAGATTGGCCATTTTCATCTGCCAGACCAGGCCGATAAACGCCGCAACCGCCATCGAGGCATAAATCCCCATCGACCAGATTGCCGCCGGGACGTGCAGGTAGATAATGCGATAGCTCTGCCCCTGCTGATAATCCGAAGGTGCAAAACCAAATCCCCAGATCCAACCCGTTGCCAGTATCACTACACTGGCAATCGCCAGCCACGGGATAAACCAGCCACAGATCTGATAGAGCCGTGGGGGCATCGCCAGTTGATGAAGTATTTTCCACATAGTTCAGTCACCAGACTCAAGCAAAACAAATGAAACTGCCGTTGTCCCTGATGGCGGAAAATCGCCTGATCAGGCACGCTAAAATAAAAATCGTGCTACTGCACACTGATGCGTAACGCAGCCGCCGTCGCAAAAGGACTTAACGTCGCGCTCCCCACCAACAGTGCGCCCAGAATCGCCATGTACCCTTCAACGGGTAAGTGCATAGAGGCCGCATCCATCGCAGCGGTCGCAAAAATCAGCAGCGGGATGGTTAGCGGCAGTACCAACACGCTTAACAACACACCGCCACGCTTCAGACCAACCGTTAATCCAACGCCTGGCGCCCCGAGAAAACCCAGCGTCGGCGTACCGAGCAACAGCGTCAGTGCCATAATCTGCCAACCGTACATATCCATTCCCAACAGCAACGCCACCAGCGGCGAGAGGATAAGCAACGGCAGGCCGGTCACGACCCAGTGTGCCATTACCTTCGCCAGCACCACCGCCGGTAGTGGCAATGGCAGTAACATCAGCTGTTCGAGGCTGCCGTCCTGAAGGTCATCGCGAAACAGGCGCTCCAGCGCCAGTAATGATGCCAGCAGTGCTGCAACCCAGATAATACCCGGCGCAATTCGCGCCAGCAGTTGTGGTTCCGGGCCAATGCTTAGCGGGAATAACGTAATCACAATCAGGAAGAACCATAACGGATTGGCAATCTCCGCACTATGACGGAACGCAACCCGCAGTTCTAAACGGAAAATTCGCCACATCATTGCGCAGCCCTCTCGCTGGTCAGCGCAATACGCCGCACTTTATTGGTCTCTACATTCAGAGGCTGATGAGTCGTGAGAATAACAATACCGCCCTGCTCCGTATGTTGTGCCATACGCTGAGTCAGGCGTTCAACGCCATTGACATCAATCGCAGTGAACGGTTCGTCCAGGATCCAGAGCCGGGCGCGGGTCAGCCACAGACGAGCCAATGCCACACGGCGTTGTTGTCCGGCAGAGAGTTGATTAACTGGAATGTCTTCATATCCGGCGAGCCCGGCCTGTGCCAGAGCGGCCAGGCACTGAGCAGTATCGCCATCATGGTGGAAGAAACGCAGATTCTCCAATGCCGAAAGCCGGGTTTTAATTCCCGGCTGATGTCCGATCCAAAGCAGTTCCTGATGGTAACTGTCCCGCACTTGATGCAGTGGTTGCCCTTGCCAGCAAACCTCTCCGGCATCAGGGCGAGCCAGACCAGTAAGTAAGCGCAGCAAAGTGGTTTTCCCTGCGCCGTTACTCCCGGTAATTTGCACCCATTCACCCGCGGTTACGCGAAATGACAGCTCACTAAACAGTATTCTGTCATCCCGCTCACAGAGCAGTTCCCTGGCTTCAAGCATTTGCACGCATCAACATCCTGTTAGAATCCCGGTTTAACTTCACGCATATCGGGGAGTTTGTGCGCTATCCCTTTATGGCAGTCGATACAGGTTTGTCCTTCTTTCACGGCCTGGTCATGCATTTTAGCCGCAACACCTTTCTGGGCGGTTAAATCCATAAACTCGAAGTTATGACAGTTACGACACTCCTGCGAGTTATTGTCTTTCATACGCCGCCACTCATTTTGCGCCATTATCAGACGGTGGTCTTCAAATTTTTGCGGTGTGTCTATCAACCCCAACGCTTTCGCATACAGCTCTTTGCTGGCTTTAATCTTACGAATCATTTTCGGGCCCCACTCATGCGGGACGTGGCAATCAGGGCAGGTCGCACGTACACCACTACGGTTGTTGTAGTGTACGGTTTCCATGTATTCCTGATAGACAGTGTTGCGCATTTCGTGACAGCTGATACAGAATTCTTCAGTGTTGGCCTTTTCCATACCGGTGTTAAAACCGCCCCAGAAAATAATGCCGCCCACAAAGCCGATTAACAACAGCGTGCCGAGCGCCAGACGGCTGGGGCGACGCCACCATTGCCAGACGCGCTTAATCCAGCCTGGTTTACGGTTAGAATTTTCCATAATGACCTCTTATTTCCCGTAACCTTTCGAGGGGGTGAAGGTATTTTCGACAATCGGAGCAGCATCAGCCTGCGGGACATGACACTGCAGGCAGAAATAGCGACGCGGCGCCACTTCCGCCAGCACTTTGCCGTTGCTGTCCATAAAGTGCGTCGGGCTGATGCGCGGCGCGCCGGTTGTCCGATAGCTTTCCACGCCATGGCACTGCAGGCAGCGGTTGGTGTTAGTTGTAACCTGGTAACCATCAACGCTGTGCGGAACCATCGGTGGTTGGTTAACGTAGTTCAGCGGCATACGCTCCTGCTCTTTCGGCATGCGAATCGCCCCTTCCTGCGTCCCCGAGACTTCCGGTGACTGGCTCAGATCCACTCCGTTTGCAGCCCAAACTGCCCCACTGACTACCAGGGCCAGCGCTGCCGTCATTTGACTCAGCGCTTTAATCAGGTCATGGCTTTTCATGATTTCGCTCCCGAACTCCATCGTGTTGTTATTGTAAAAACATCCTCAGAACAGACATCCACACAGCGACCGCAGGCCATGCAATCGCGACTGGTCACCTGCACCGGGCTTTGCTCATCCAGCACCGGGGCACGTAGCACATGCGGTTCCGGGCAAACATGAAAACAATCCATACAGCGGTTACATCTCTCGCGTTCTTTCGCCGAAACGGTTAACGCCCCTTTACTTCCCAGCACGCTATACAGTGCGCCAAGTGGGCAAAGGTGCCCGCACCAGCCATGTTCAACGACCAGTAAATCAAATAAAAACAGTGCAATAATCAGCAGTATTCCGCTACCGAACCCCATCACCAGGCCACGTCCCAGCAGAGAAACCGGGTTTATCCATTCCCACAGCAACGTGCCTGTTACAGCAGAGCCCAGCAAAATGACAACCAGCAGGACGTAGCGTATATAGCGCGGAATTGTCGCTGACTGATTCAACTCAAACCTTCTGCGTAACCAGCTCGCAAAGTCGGTTACAGGATTCATCGGACAGACCCAACTACAAAACAATCGCTTGCCCGCAAGGGCATACAGCACCGTAATGATGGCCGCGCCCGTTAACGCCACCGTCGCAGGCAAATGCCCACTGGCCAGACTTTGCAGCGTAATGAGTGGATCGGTTAACGGAATGGTATCCAGCAACAGGCTGCTGCTGTAATTACCATGCAGGATCCACACACCGAGCCACGGGCCGCTGAGAAACATCGCCAACACCAGAAACTGGCTTAAACGACGCAACACCAGCCAACGATGACTCTGCCACCAGCCTTTTTTCGCCCGCGCTTCACGGCCTGCATCACGTTTACGATTTGCCATTTTGCCCCTCCAGCCAACCGAAGCGGTAATGGTGTCCCAACTCCCCTTTTGCCAGCGACAAAGGCAGCACTTTTATGGCCGGTTGCTCCAGCACACAGACCTTTTCGCATTTACCGCATCCGGTACAGGCATCGCTATGAACGGTAGGAATAAACCGCGCATGTTTACCGGTACGCATATTGCGATCGAGCTCCAGGGTGATGGCCTCGTCAATTTTCGGGCACTCGCGATAGCAGACGTCGCAGCGCAATCCCTGATAATTGAGGCAGTTCTCGTGATCCAGCAGCACCGCCAACCCCATGCGTGAATCGTCGATCGATTCAATTTCCCGATCCAACGCTCCGCTTGGACAAACTTTGGCGCACGGGATGTCCTCACACATTTCGCAGGGAATATCGCGGGCAATAAAATACGGCGTCCCCGCCGCCAGCCCGGAGGCCAGAGTCGCCAGTTTCAGCGTGTCATAAGGGCAAGCCTGAACGCACTGCCCGCAGCGTACGCAAGCGCTGGCAAATGCGTCCTCACTCAATGCCCCAGGCGGGCGTAACCGCACGCCGGTTGCACGTGCGGTTTGTTGTTGCAACCCCAGCGCCACGCCAACAACTGCCAGTCCGCCAGCTGCGCGAACCATATCGCGCAGAAAGCGGCGACGGCCATTTTGGGGTTTTGCTGACCGGGACATAGCGACTTACACCTTCGCCAGTTTCACAGCGCACTTCTTGAAATCCGTTTCTTTAGAAAGCGGATCCGTCGCATCCAGCGTCAGGTTGTTCACCAGCTGTGCGGCGTCGAAGAACGGCATATACACCAGCCCCTGCGGTGGACGGTTACGCCCACGTGTTTCCACAATCGAAATGACTTCACCACGGCGGGAGACCACTTTGACTTTATCGCCACGACGCAAATCGCGTGCTTTCGCGTCCAGCGGATGGATAAACAGCACGGCTTCCGGGAAGGCACGGTGCAGTTCAGGCACGCGACGCGTCATACTGCCGGTGTGCCAGTGCTCCAGTACACGTCCGGTGGAGAGCCACAGGTCATACTCTTTATCCGGCGCTTCTGCCGCCGGTTCAAATGGCAGTGCGAAAATCACCGCTTTACCGTCCGGCTTGCCGTAGAACTTGTAACTTTCTCCAGCCTTCACGTACGGATCGTTACCTTCGCTGTAGCGCCACTGGGTCTCTTTACCTTCAACTACCGGCCAGCGTAACCCGCGCGCTTTGTGGTAATCATCGAACGGTGCAAGATCGTGTCCATGACCGCGACCAAACCATGCATACTCTTCGAACAGCCCTTTTTGCAGGTAGAAACCCAGCTCGCGGGACTCATCGTTAAGCTGATCTTCAGCCAGTTCGCTAACCGGGTATTTCGTCACCGCAGGCGTTGCAAACAGCACGTCATACAGAGTTTTGCCACGCAGTTCTGGTTTCTGCGCCAACAGTTCTTCCGGCCAGACCTCTTCCGTTTTGAAACGACGGGCAAACTGCACCAGTTGCCACAAATCCGATTTTGCTTCGCCCGGCGCTTTAATCTGCTGACGCCAGAATTGAGTACGACGCTCAGCGTTACCGTAGGCCCCTTCTTTTTCCACCCACATCGCTGTCGGCAGGATCAGGTCGGCCGCCAGGGCGCTGACCGTCGGGTACGGATCGGAAACGATGATAAAGTTGCGCGGATCGCGCCAGCCAGGCATACGCTCTTCGTTAATATTCGGTCCGGCCTGCATGTTGTTGTTACACATCACCCAGTAAACGTTGAGCTTGCCATCCTTCAGCGCACGATCCTGCGCTACCGCATGTAAACCCACTTTCGCCGGAATAGTACCGGTTGGGATCTGCCAGTGTTTTTCGCAGATATCACGGTGTTTTTCGTTAGTCACCACCATGTCCGCAGGCAGGCGATGGGAGAACGTCCCTACTTCACGCGCGGTACCACAAGCGGAAGGCTGGCCAGTCAGAGAGAACGGACCACAGCCAGGCTGGGAGATCTTGCCGGTCAACAGGTGCAGGTTGTAGACCAGGTTGTTGGCCCACACGCCGCGCGTGTGTTGGTTAAAGCCCATCGTCCAGTAGGAGATGACTTTCTTATTCGGATCGGCATACAGCTGCGCTAGTTGTTCCAGTTGATCTTTCGGAACGCCGGTCATTTCTGCGGTTTTATCCAGCGTATATTCCGCAACAAACGCTTTGTATTCTTCAAAGCTGATCGGTTCGGATGCATCAGAACCTGGGTTTTTCGCCGCTTTCTCCAACGGATGCGTCGGACGTAAACCGTAGCCGATATCCGTCGCACCTTTGCGCAGGTTAACGTGCTTGCTGAAGAAATCCTGGTTTATCGCATTGTTTTGAATGATGTAATTTGCGATGTAGTTGAGGATCACCAGGTCGCTTTGCGGCGTAAAGACGATGCCGTTATCGGCCAGTTCAAAGCTACGATGCTGGAAGGTAGAGAGAACCGCCACATTGACATTAGGATCGGACAGGCGACGGTTGGTGATGCGTGACCACAGAATTGGGTGCATCTCCGCCATATTGGCGCCCCACAGAACAAAAGCATCCGCATGCTCAATATCGTCATAGCAACCCATCGGTTCATCCATACCAAAGGTACGCATAAAACCGACTACCGCTGATGCCATGCAGTGACGTGCGTTCGGGTCAATGTTGTTTGAACGGAAACCCGCTTTGAACAGCTTCGCCGCCGCATAACCTTCCCAGATGGTCCACTGACCGGAGCCAAACATGCCGATGGCATCTGGCCCTTTTTCTTTCAGGGACGTTTTGAATTTCTCTTCCATCACATCGAAGGCCTGGTCCCAGCTAATTGGGGTGAATTCGCCTTCTTTGTGATATTTGCCATCCTTCATGCGTAGCATCGGCTGCGTTAAACGGTCTTTGCCGTACATGATTTTAGGCAGGAAGTAACCTTTAATGCAGTTAAGTCCACGGTTAACCGGCGCATCCGGATCGCCCTGACATGCCACAACACGCCCTTGCTGAGTCCCTACCAATACGCCACAACCTGTACCGCAAAATCGGCACGGGGCTTTGTCCCATTTGATAGCTTCTTGCTGACCGACTACCGCGCGGGCTACGCCCGGCACGCTTAACCCGGCAGCCGCCGCAGCGGCCGCAACGGCGTTAGCTTTCATAAAGCTACGACGACTGAGTTTCATGGTGTTTCCTCACCTTGCTCATCCTGCTGGTGATAAACCAGCGACACCGCCAGTACGCCCGCAACGTTGCGTACCGACTCAATTGTTTTCATTAGCGTTTCACTTTGTTCAGCTTCTACCACCGCGATCAGTTGGCCGCTTTCCACATCACTGAGTGCAACTTCACAACCTGGAAATGTACTCAACTGCGTGGCGATATCGCTGATATGCTGACTTTTTGCCTGAACGACCAGGCTGCAGACCTGCCAGTTAGTGTCCATGGTTGTACTCCGCGTTAATGGCTGAAACCGGACAGGTAGCGACGCACGCTCCACATCCGTTACAGCCCTGATTGTCGAGCTGTGGCTGGTAAATACCAGACAGCGTGGGGCGAAAGGTAATGGCCATGGGTTCACAACTATCCTGACAGCGATGGCACTCAACAGACTGATTTGCGAGGCAGTTTTCACCGATCGTAAAGTTCAGTTCCCATGCCCTGGTGTGGCGCGGAAGAAAAAGTGATTCGGGACAGGCTTGTGCGCAGGCGTAACAAAAGCTGCATTCGCCGTGTTTGAAATTTACGCTCGGATACCCACCCTGGCCTCGCTGCAGGATGTCGGTTTCACACGCCTGGATGCAGGCGTCACAATGGAGGCAATGGGCCAGAAAGTGAGATTCTTCCTTGCTCCACGGCGGACGGATCCCAATGCCAGCGTTACGCCAGTTGCCTGTCAACATGCCTCGACGGGATAAATCAACCATGACATTGTCCTTCCATAATGACGCTCTCCCTGAGCGGGTTGAACGACAATAAAAACCGCACTATTTATGAGTAGTTATTTTTAACAGTAAGATATTTCAGGATGTGTTAGAGGTGCATACCCCAATCGGGGTAAATGCTGTTGCCGGATCAAAAGAGTGTGGGGTTGGTGGAAAAAAACGCGCTTTTGCTCACATTTCAATTAGTTATATACTAAATTATATAACGAACACCGCAAAAAGAGAATTATCTTATTTATGAGATAATTCTTAGGATATATCACCATATTAATAACAAACACTCAGCCAATACACGTAAAATATAAGTAAATTTAGATTAATAGATGATGTGAATATGCTAACCTGCCATAGATACGTTCAGAAGACAGAAGAAAGGAAAAACTGTGAACAATAAGATGAAGACTATTGTCCCTGTCGTCCTGTTAGCTGCCGTTGCCAGCACCTCTGTGTGGGCTGCAAACAACGATGCCAACACTCAACCACTGGAAAAAACAGCGCCTTATCCTAAAGCCGACAAAGGTATGAAGCGCCAGGTTATCCAGCTCGCTCCTGAGAAAGATGAATCTACTCTAAAAGTGGAACTGCTGATCGGACAAACGCTGGAAGTTGACTGCAACAGGCATCGCCTTGGTGGAGAGCTGGAAAGCAAAACTCTGGAAGGTTGGGGATACGACTACTATGTTTTTGACAAAGTCAGCTCCCCGGTCTCGACCATGATGGCCTGCCCGGACGGCAAAAAAGAGAAAAAATTCATCACAGCTTATCTGGGTGATGACGGTATGGTGCGTTACAACAGCAAATTGCCGATTGTGGTCTACACTCCGGAAAACGTAGAAGTGAAATACCGAATCTGGAAAGCGGAAGAGAAGATTCAGGACGCAGTCGCGCGATAAGTGAGAATGTGCCGGATAGCGGCGTACCGCCTTATCCGGCCTACAAACGCACGAAGTAGGCCGGATAAGCGCAGTGCCATCCGGCATTTTCTTTACAGTGCGATATCTGCGACAGCTTTCTGCTCAGGTTGCGGTTGTGCCTGAGGTTTAAGCTGCGGTTTCGGTGCTTCATCAGCGACCTGCGGTTTATCGTACTTCAGACCCAAAACTTCACTGGTATATTGCAGCTCTTGTTCCGTGGCCTCAACGTTACCGTTCAGCTTCGTGCCATAGGACGGGATGATTGTTTTCAGTTTCGCCTGCCATTCCGGGCTGGCAACTTTATCTTTAAACACTTTTTCCATCAGATGCAGCATGATCGGTGCAGCGGTTGACGCCCCTGGCGATGCGCCCAGCAGTGCAGCAATTGTTCCTTCTTTGTCACTGACCACTTCAGTTCCCAGACGCAGAACGCCGCCCTTTTCTTCATCACTTTTGATGATCTGCACACGCTGACCTGCCTGCCACAAACGCCAGTCTTCTTTTTTCGCCTGCGGATAGTACTCCTGCAGTGCAGCAAAACGGTCGTCGTCGCTGAGCATGACCTGGCTTACCAGATATTTCACCAGATCGAAGTTATCCAGCCCTACATTCACCATCGGCATAAAGTTTGACGTGGTGGTAGAGCTGAGCAGATCCCATAAGGAACCATTTTTCAGGAACTTGGTAGAGAACGTCGCAAATGGTCCAAACAGTACCACGCGCTTGCCATCCAGAATGCGGGTATCAATATGCGGTACGGACATCGGCGGTGCACCAACGGACGCCTGACCGTAGACTTTCGCCAGGTGACGATTGACCACGTCCGGGTTTTCCGCCACCAGGAACTGACCACCAACCGGGAATCCGGCATAGCCTTTCGCTTCCGGGATATCGGTTTCCTGCAGCAGTTTCAACGCAGCGCCACCAGCACCAATAAAGACAAACTTCGCCTTGATGTCGTGTTCCGCTTCGCTGTTTTTCAGATCGGCAACCGTGACGGTCCAGCTATTATCCGCGTTACGCTTAAACCCACGCACTTCGGTGCTCAGCTGCAAAGCAAAATTAGGTTTTTTCTGCAACGATGCAATCAGCTGGCGCGTAATTTCGCCGTAGTTTACGTCAGTACCAATCTCAGTACGCGTTGCCGCAACTTTCTGTTTTGGATCGCGACCTTCCATGACCAGCGGCGCCCACTCTTTAATTTGCGCGTGATCTTCGGAGTAACGCATGCCACGGAACAACGTACTCTGCTGCAGTGCGGTATAACGGGCACGCAGGAAATTCACGTTCTCGTCGCCCCAGACAAAGCTCATATGTGGCACGGTGGTGATAAACGAGCGGGGTTCATGCATCACGCCATTGTTGACCTGATACGCCCAGAACTGGCGGGAAATCTGGAAGGCTTCGTTAATTTCGACTGCCTTTTCAATGCTGACACTACCGTCGGCTTTTTTAGGCGTGTAATTCAGTTCCATGAGTGCAGAGTGTCCCGTTCCGGCATTGTTCCAGCCGTTCGAACTCTCCTGAGCAACGCCATCCAGTCGCTCAACCATGGTCATTGACCATTGTGGCTCCAGCTCCTGTAAATAGGTTCCCAGTGTGGCGCTCATAATGCCGCCGCCAATCAACAGCACATCCGTTTCCTGCTCTTCAGTCGCTTTCGCTTTTGCCGCCATAGAGACAACGTTCAGTCCTACGGCCAGGGTGAAGAGCATGGCAGTCACTTTTTTCATAATGTTAATGCCTTACTTTTAGTATCGCTTTTTAGCTTTTATTGCAGGTGAAAATCGAGCGGTACCAACGGTAACACTTAAGTAAAAATAATTAAATAATGTTTATAAATTATATTTAAATTTTAAAAATGTTATTAATAAGTTGATTCTTTATAGGGTTATTGACAATCATTTCTGGAAACCCGCCCACCAGACGGGTACTATGCTGCGCTTTGCTATTCACCGCACGGATGCTTGTCGGTCTGCTGTATCAGGCCATTTCCGACCTGAGAGTAAATATGTCTGCGCTCCACCCCTCCCCTGCCGCGACGGCAGATCATTCCGTTGGAACCGTATTGCGTAAGCCCCATTTACTGGTGCGCGAAATGTTGGCGGGCGTGGTTACCGCCCTTGCACTGATCCCGGAAGTAATCTCCTTTTCCGTTATCGCTGGCGTTGATCCGAAAGTCAGTCTGATTGCCTCCGTTGTACTGTGCCTGGCAATGTCCTTTCTGGGGGGGCGCCCGGCAATGGTTACCGCCGCTGCGGGGTCTGTAGCTCTGGTTATTGGCCCAATGGTGCACCTACACGGCGTGCAGTACATTCTGCCAGCGGTCGTGCTGGCCGGACTTATCCAGATCCTGTTTGGCGTATTAGGCATGGCACGCCTGATGCGTTTTATCCCCGCGGCCGTCATGACGGGCTTTGTCAACGCGCTGGGCATTTTGATTTTCTTTGCTCAGGTCCCGCACTTCTGGGGAAAAAGCCCGTTAATCTGGGGATTGTTTATCCTGACGCTGCTGATCGTACTGTGGCTACCGCGATTCATTAAAAATATTCCCGCACCATTGGTTGCCATTGTCTTGTTGACTGTATTCACCGTGACCAGTGGACAACTGTTGCCTACCGTCGGTGACGAAGGTTCAATGCGCGGTGGACTACCTGGTTTAACCCAATTGCTGGTACCACTTAACGGGCAAACTTTTGCCATTATCTGGCCCTGCGCGCTAAGCATCGCCTTTGTCGGTTTGATGGAGTCGTTGTTAACCGCAAGACTGGTTGACGATCTGACGGTCACGCCATCGAATAAAAACCGTGAAAGTGCGGGACTGGGGATCGCTAATATTCTGGCCGGGTTTTATGGCGGCATTGCCGGATGCGCGATGATTGGCCAAACGATCGTCAACGTTGAGATGGGCAAAGGACGCAGTCGACTCTCAACGTTGGCCGCCGGATTAGTATTACTGCTGCTGGTCACCGCATTAAGTGAAGTAATGGCGAAAATACCCATGTCGGTACTGGCCGGCATTATGGTGATTGTGGCGGTGAAAACGTTCAGTTGGCACAGTATCACTCCCGCCGCGCTGGTGAAAATGCCAGTCACCGAAACGCTGGTAATGTTGATTACCGTTGCCGTGACGGTTTCTACCGGCAACCTGGCGATTGGCGTGGTTGCCGGAGTGATGATGATGCTGGTTCTGCCGCGTATCGTCAGATGCAAACAAGTGGTTACATCAGAAACAGCGTCGCCAGACCAAGAAAAATAAAGAATCCGCCGGTGTCGGTAATAGCGGTGATCATAACGCTCGAGCCGACAGCCGGGTCGCGCCCGAGTTTCACCATCGTCATCGGAATGATTACCCCCATCAATGCCGCCATCAGCAGGTTAAGCATCATCGCCAGGGTCATAACGCCACCAAGCGCCATATCATCATACAGCCACCAGGTAATCCCCCCCATAATCCCGCCCCAGACGAGGCCGTTGATCAACGCCACGCCCATCTCACGCAGGATCAGGAACGTCAGGTTACCGGGCTGAATATTTTGCAGCGCCAGCGCGCGGACGATCATGGTGATGGTTTGATTGCCGGTATTACCGCCGATTCCCGCCACGATAGGCATCAACGAAGCCAGCGCCACCAGTTGTGAAATCGTGTGCTCAAAACCGTCGATGACTCGTGAGGCGATGAATGCCGTGCAGAGGTTAATCGCCAGCCATGCCCAACGGGTTTTTACTGCTTTAGTGACCGGGGCGAACACATCCTCTTCGGCGCTTAACCCCCCCATCCGGCGCAGATCGGTGTCGGTTTCTTCATATACCACATCGACGATCTCATCGATGGTCAAACGGCCCATCAGCTTACCTGATGGATCCACCACCGCCGCACTGACCAGGTTGTCACGTTCAAACGTTCGTGCCGCGTTTTCTGCGATATCCTCCGGAGCGAAGGTGAGCGGATCGTCTTCCATCACCTCGCTGACTTTGCGCTGCACATCATTAAGCAAAATACAGGTCAACGTCAGTTCGCCTACGAGGACTTTATTGCGATCGGTCACGAAGAGTTTATCGGTGTTTTCCGGCATTTTCCCCAACCGTCGCAGATAGCGCTGTACCACTTCCAGCGTCACGTCCGGGCGCACGGTGATGACTTCGAACTCCATAATCGCGCCGACGCGATTCTTCTCGTAGTGCATCACCTGGCGCACACGCGCCCGCTCCTCTGCCGGCAGCGATGCCAGCAGTCGGCCTGTCAGGTTGCGTGGCAAATGCTGCACCAGATAAATCTGTTCATCGATATCGAGATATTGCAACGCGTCCAGCAACTCGCGGTCGGTCATCTCATCGATCAGATCGTCCCAGACGTTTTCTGACGCCTCAAGCAGCACATTTCCACGTTTTTCACTTTCGACCAGTCGCCACAGGGCATGACGTTCTTCAGAGGGTAACGCTTCGAGGGTATCGGCCAAATCGGGCGGTGGCAGGTGGGCCACCAGTGCCCCTACCTCAGCAATATCGTCGGCTAATGTACCGACGTCATATTGCTCAGCCAGGGTAAGCTTGCCCAACAGTGTAGAAATAATGGCTTTATCAGTGGTCAGCAGCCAGATCAGACGCGCACGTTCTTCATCACGCAGCCTGGCGCTGTTTTTATTTATTACAGACATTAATCATAAATCCATGATTTGAAATATCGTTAATCATGATGCTGAATTATGTAAATAACAATAAACTGAGCCGCCGATTGGATAAAAAAACGGCGGATGAGAGTGTTAACCGTAGGCCGGTAGCTCCTTATCCGGCCTATGGGATCAGGCTGTACGGGCTACTGCATCACGCGATGCGGCGTCGCGTTCATCACCCATTAACTCGGTAAGCTGCCCGTTGCGCATCTCCAGCAGACGATCGGCATGAATAAAGTAATGATCGTCATGGCTGATGGCGAAAATGGTTTTGCCCATTTCCTGCATTAATGGCAACAGCACCTGATAAAATTCACGGCGGAAGTGCGGGTCCTGATCGGCAGCCCATTCATCGAGCAGAATAATGTCGCGCTCCTCCGCTAATGCCAGTAGCAGCGCCACACGTTTTTTCTGCCCTTTAGACAGCTTCAGATTGAGGATGCGACCATCATTCAATTCCAGCTTGTGCGCCATCTTCAGATGATCCAACCACTTCGCCACCAGTTGCGGATTTGCGTCTCTCCCTTCAGGGCCCAACAGTTTGTCGAACAACCAGACGTCGGTGAACACCGCCGAGAATAGCTTGCGATAATCTTCTGGTTTTTCAATCGCTACCGCCTTGCCATCCAGTAAAATCTCACCAGACTGCGGCTGGTACAATCCGGTAAGCAGCATCGCCAGAGTAGATTTTCCACTGCCGTTGCCGCCAATCAGGAAGATCAGTTCGCCACGATGGATGGTCAGATTAATCGGCCCAACGGAGAACGCATTATCCTGATAGTGAAATACCACATTGCGCATTTCCAGCGTTTGCCAGTTCGGAAACGCGGTTGGTCGCGGAAACTCTGCCTTGAATGGTGCCAGTGAGAACTTATTCAGTTTGTTGAAAGCCACCTGCGCGGTGAGCAATGTGGGCAGCGCGCCGACGGCAGAGAGTAACGGCGTACGCAGGAACAGCAGCGTCAGCGAATAGGTCGCCGCCACTGCGGTATCTGCCCAGCCCAGACTATTAGCCATCCAGAACACCAGGCCAATTGCGCCCAGCATCATAATGTTGGACCAGTTGACTGCGCTCAGGTGGAAGGTATCGGCACGGATAATATGATGGCGATACTCTTTGGCATCCGGGACGTACAACTGGTTAAAGATATGCTCGGCACGTTCACGGTTGAGCGTCAGTTCTTTGCGCCCTTCCAGCACCGTCTGATAATCGTTATACAACTTGTCTTCTGTTTCACGCAGGGTAGCCATATGTTTGTACACCCGCGCCACCAGTACAAACCCGCCCCAGATAGTGATCGCCATCCAGATTGCCGTTACCAGCAGCATTTTGGTCGACAGCATCGCCAGATACGCCGCCGATCCTACGGTCAAAATAATTCCCTGTACCAGCTCAGGCAGACGGACGAAAGCGATGGTAATGTTGCGGATATCACTGGTTAAACCGGCCAGTAACGAGGCGCTACCAAGCTGCTCGATGCGCTCGACGTGGGTATCCAGTATACGTTTGATAAATTCGCTACGCAGGCGGTAGACAAAGTGGTGGCCCAGCGTGGTCAGCGCCAGCTGTGAGCCAAGCGTGACGACCATAAGTAACAGCAGCAGGCCGAGAAACTCCGGCAGCACCATCAGCGTGGTGTCGACCGTCTCAATCAGGCGCTGATTTATAAACGCAATCAGCCCAATTCCCAGCGCAGCGCTGGCAAGGCTGAGCGCCATTACGCTGATAAATGGCCAGCGATACTGCCGCCAGACAAGAAGTAAAAGTTCCATGTGTACAACCCGGACAAGTATTAACAGCCCGCAGTTTAAACATCTCAACGCTTACAGCAATAATAATTCTTATTTTTATTCCGCTTTACCCGCCTGGCGAAATGTCAGATTGTAACGACAGTCGGCCGTCAACGGATGATACCCCGTCTTAAGCGGCTGGATACCATGGTAAAACAGACGCGATTTCCCTCCCCATACCACCACATCACCATGTTCCAGCAGCAAACGTTTTAACGGATCATTACGCTGCAAACCACCAAACTGAAAGATCGCCGGTAAACCCAGCGACACAGATACAATAGGCGCTCGCAGATCGGGTTCGTCTTTATCCTGATGTAACGACAGTTTTGCGCCGGGGTTATAGCGGTTAATCAAGCACGCATCCGGGTGAAAGTCAGGATAGCCTGCGGCAATTGCTGCCTGTTGACACAGGTCGACAAAAACGTCCGGTAATGGCGGCCAGCCTGCGCCAGTCAGCGGATCAACCGGAGAATAAAGGTAACCGTGCTGATCCGTCGTCCAGCCCAGATGACCACAGTTGGTCATCGCCACCGACATCGTATAACCGCCGGGCGTAACCATCTGGCGAAAAGGCGACAAGGTGGCGACAGATGAGATCGCCTGTAGTAAGGAAGGTGCGGCGTCAAACGCAAAACGTCGCAAAATTACCGCACCGGATGCCAGTGGCTCTTGCCAGGGTTTCGCATCTGCAAAGAGATCGAGCATTATGTTTCCTCGCCGGTAGTTTCACGTTGCAGGAGTTGTGCCTTACGCGCAACGCCCCAACGATATCCCGAAAGCGCACCATCACCGCGGATCACCCGATGACACGGGATCACAATCGCCAGCTTATTCGCCCCGCAGGCGCTGGCCACCGCGCGAACAGCCTTCGGTTTGCCGATTGCGCTGGCCAGTTGCTGATAGCTAACCGTCTCACCACAGGGAATAGCGCGTAGCGCCTGCCACACCTGCTGCTGGAATGCGGTTCCCCGGATATCCAGTGGTAAGGACAGTGGCCTGTTGCGCGTGTTAATCACGGCAATCACCTCACGCACATGCAGTTGGAATTGCGCATCTGCAGGTTCGTCAAACGCGGTGGGAAACAGTTCACGGAGCTCCGCTATCAACGTGGCATCGTCATCGCCAAGTAAAATCGCACAGATACCGCGTTCACTTTCCGCCACCAGGCAGCGACCCAGAGCGCAGTCCGTAAGCGCGTAGCGCACAGATACGCTGTCGCCGCCTTTACGAAATTGTTTCGCCGTCATGCCCAGCGCCGCATCCGCTTTACGATAGTAGCTGCTGCTGTCGGGGAACCCGGCGTTAAGGATCGCCTGCGTTATCGGCTCCCCTTTCGCCAGCGCATCGCGCAGACGGCGAGCGCGCCAGGACTGCTGCCACGCTTTCGGGGTCATTCCTGTTGTCGCTTTGAACAGACGATGTAAATGGAACGGGCTCATCGCCACCTGTTGCGCTAATTCATCCAGCGTGAGGGGGGACTCTTGCTCTAAAAGCTGACAGGCGAGGGTAATCTTATCCAACCGATGTTGTTGCGCATTGTCTTTGTCCGGCTGACAGCGTTTACACGGCCTATACCCGGCAGCCAGTGCCTGCTGTGCATCCGCAAAGAAGCTGACGTTTTTGCGCAGCGCATGTTTCGCCCGGCAGGAGGGACGACAAAAAATACCGGTAGTTTGAACGGCAAAGACAAACTGACCGTCGGCGTCTGTGTCGCGATCCAACACAGACTGCCAGCGGTCATCATCAGTCAGGCGTAAGATATTTTTCATTTTGGACTCCTTGGTTAAGCATAGCGCTTAGGCTCAGTGTGTCCGCATTGCATGATACAAAAACCCGTATTCTTGCTTTTTAATTTTTGTCGCTGACCAGAAAGCTTTTAAACTGTGGCGACATCCAGGTTTTAAACTCATCGCCCTCTTTCACGATCATATAAACTGCCAGCCCTTCACGACGCACGACCTCTTTGGCTTTATCCGTTCCGAGAACCATCAGTCCGGTATCCCAGCCGTCGGCTTCAAGCGCCGTCGGAGCAATTACCGTCACGGACACCAGATTGTGTTCGATCGGTCGACCGGATTGCGGATCGATAACATGTGACAGACGCTTGCCATCCAGTTCGTAATAATTACGGTAACTACCGGAAGTACTGATCCCGTGCCCGTTAATATCCACAATCGCCTGCACCGCGTTTTCGCGATCGGTTGGTTTCTGAATCGCCACACGCCACGGATGCCCCTCGGCGTTCATTCCCCGGCTGTTCAGCGCACCGCCCACGGAGACCAGATAACGAGCGATCCCCTCTTGTTCCATCAGGCGGGCCAGATGATCAGCGGCATAACCTTCTCCCACGGTGGAGAGATCAACGTACAATTCCGGCAAATCTTTTTGCAGGTAGTTCTGATGGGCCTCATTAACGACCTTCAGATGCGAAAGGCCAGTCTTCGCTTTTGCTGCATCAATTTGCGCCTGAGCAGGAATATGTACAGGTTGCTGATCCGGACCAAACCCCCACAGATTGACCAGCGGCCCAACGGTGATGTCCATAGCCCCATCCGTTTTTGCGCCGATACGTAACGCAGACGTTACAATATCCGCCAACGCGTCATTTACCGGCCATGGTGAAAGGCTTTTCGACAGGTTAAAGCGCATCAATGCAGAATCGTTTTTATAGGTAGAGAGAAGCTGATCGTCAGCATCAAGCTGAGTCTGGATCTTCGCCTGCAATTCCCCGGCGCGTTTGGCATCTATTCCCACCACACTGACCCGCCAGAAGGTTCCCATTGTTTTACCTTCCAGTACCGTGGCGGTCGGTGACGGGAGCTGAGCCGATTTCGGGGCCTCATCGCACCCGACAAAAAAGATCGTTGCAGCCAACAGGGCTACACGACAAAAATTCATATCCATACGTGATTATCCTCATGCAAACGGGCGCAAGAGTACACCAAAAATAGTTGTTTGTACGTCAGAAAAACGGCATTAAAAAAGGGCCCGCAGGCCCTTTGACAGAGATAAATGCAGATTAGAACTGGTAAACCAGACCCAGTGCTACGATATCATCGGTAGCAATGCCTGCAGCCTGGGTGAACGCATTGTCATCCAGCAGGTTGATTTTGTAATCAACATAGGTAGACATGTTTTTGTTGAAGTAGTAAGTCGCGCCAACATCAACATATTTCACGATGTCCTGGTCACCGAAGTTAGTGAAGCCATTGCTGATGTCTTTACCTTTTGACTGCAGGTAAGCAACGGACGGACGCAGACCGAAATCAAACTGGTACTGAGCCACAACTTCAAAGTTTTGTGCTTTGTCTGCGAAGCCATAAGCAGCAGTCTGGTTGCTGCCATTAGAGGTACCGAAACGGGTAGCGTTGTAAGACTGGGAGTACTGTGCTGCCAGGTATACGTTGTTCGCATCGTATTTCAGGCCACCGGTATAAACCGTTGCACGATCGCCGTTGCCGTATACGCCAACAGCATTTTGGTCAGCAGTACGTTTAGAGGTAGTAATCGCACCACCGATACCGAAGCCAGCACCCAGATCATAAGTCAGTGATCCGCCGTAACCGTCACCATTCTGAGTCAGCAGGCTACGACCACTTACGTTTTCACCGCTTACGCTACCATTTTTACCCTGGTACTGCAGAGCAAAGTTCAGACCATCAACCAGGCCGAAGAAATCAGTGTTACGGTAAGTCGCATAACCGTTACCACGCTGCTGCATGAAGTTATCAGCACCGTAGGTGTCGCCGCCAAATTCTGGCAGGACGTCAGTCCAGGACGTAACATCATAAGTCACGCCATAGTTACGACCATAATCGAAAGAACCTGCATCAGCGAATTTCAGACCTGCGAATGCCACACGCGTCCAGGCGTCGTTGCTGGCTTCACTCTGGTTACCCTGAATCTGGTATTCCCACTGGCCGTAACCGGTCAGTTGATCGTTAACCTGGGTTTCGCCTTTGAAGCCGATACGCATGTAAGTTTTATCACCATCATCACCTTTGTTATCGGAGAAATAGTGCAGACCATCGACTTTGCCGTACAGGTCTAATTTGTTGCCGTCTTTGTTGTAAATTTCAGCCGCATTTGCTGCGCCTGCCACCAGCAGAGCTGGTACCAGGAGGGACAGTACTTTAACTTTCATGTTATTAACCCTCTGTTATATGCCTTTATTGCTTTTTTATGCCACTGCATACTGATTAACGTTCATTAACCAGTCGGCAACTTCATTCTCCGCAAAAACACAGAATAATCCAACACGAATATGATACTAAAACTTTTAAGGTGTTTCATTTATCACCATAGATGTTTCAAAATATTAATATAAGGGAACTTTTTTAAATGTAAAAAACAGCCAAAATAAGCACGAATAATCAAGATTCATTACAAAATGCTTAAAAATCAAATAATTGTGTTGGATTTTCTCATAGCACTGAATGACAAAACAAAATCTTCACTCGCAACTAAAATAGTTCCGCTATCATCATTAACTTTATTTATTACCGTCATTCATTCATGAATGTCTGTTTACCCCTATTTCAACCGAATGCTCTGCGTTCGGTTTTTTTTTACCCTTCTTTACACAAAACTTACCATCCTGTGCTAACTCTCCTAAACTATAACGATTATTAACCCTCTCATCTCACATTCATCACATATAAATTCATTAAATAATTTCTTGTTATTTAATGCTAAATTCTTAGGTCTTGCATTTATATTTGTACTTCACCCTGTACGCTGTACACCTTTACAGCACTATGGCAGCAGCGAAATGCGCGGTAAAAAATGCTGTACTACGGGCGTTGCGTTAGTATGGCAATTCATACATTACCCTTTATACTGCCCCATCATCTTTAGCGTCGTTTTAACAGGTCATAAACACGAATGAGTCAGTCAGACACAACGGTTTCTACCCGATTCTCCCTGTTGCCGGGAAGTATTACCCGTTTCTTCTTATTACTGATCGTTGTGCTGTTGGTGATGATGGGCGTGATGGTCCAGAGTGCGGTCAACACCTGGTTAAAAGATAAAAGCTATCAGATAGTTGATATCACTCATGCTATCCATAAAAGGGTCGATACCTGGCGGTACGTAACCTGGCAGATCTATGACAACATTGCCGCCACAACCACCTCCTCTACCGCCGACGGGCTACAAGAGACTCGCCTTAAACAAGATGTTTACTATCTTGAAAAACCCCGCAGAAAGACCGAAGCGCTTATTTTCGGTTCACACGACAGCTCGACGCTGGAGATGACCCAGCGCATTTCGACCTATCTGGATACGCTGTGGGGAGCGGAGAATATTCCGTGGTCAATGTATTATCTGAATGGTCAGGACAATAGCCTGATCCTTATTTCAACGCTGCCGCTAAAAGATCTCTCTTCCGGCTTTAAAGAGTCAACGATAGGTAATATCGTCGATTCACGCCGTGCTGAAATGCTGCAGCAGGCCAACGCGCTGGACGAACGTGAAAGCTTCTCCTCCCTGCGCCGCCTGGCCTGGCAAAACGGACATTACTTCACGCTACGTACTACGTTTAATCAGCCGGGGCATCTGGCAACCGTCGTCGCTTTTGATTTGCCAATTAATGATCTTATCCCACCAGGAATGCCGCTGGACAGCTTCCATCTGGAACCGGATGCCACCTCAACGGCCGAACATCTTAATGAAAAAGAATCACCTGACAGCGTCAGTATCAGCTTTAACAACAGTAAAATTGAGATCTCCTCTGCGCTGAACTCAACGGATATGCGACTTGTCTGGCAGGTACCGTTTGGTTCATTGCTCCTTGAATCTTTGCAAAGCATCCTGCTACCGCTATTACTGAATATCGCCCTGCTTGCCCTGGCGCTGTTTGGCTATACCACCTTTCGCCACCTCCCTGCCCGCTCGACCGACGTGGCGCCAAACCTTGCCGCCAATAATGAATTACGCGTTCTGCGGGCCATTAATGAAGAGATTGTTTCCCTGCTGCCTCTGGGTTTACTGGTACATGACCAGGAGGCGAACCGTACGGTCATCAGTAATAAAATTGCCGACCACCTGCTGCCGCATTTAAATCTGCAAAACATTACCAGCATGGCGGAACAGCATCAGGGCATGATTCAAGCCACTATTAATAATGAACTGTATGAAATCAGGCTGTTCCGCAGTCAGATTTCACCGCGTACACAGATCTTTATCATTCGTGACCAGGACAGAGAAATTCTGGTTAATAAAAAGCTGAAACAAGCACAGCGTCTGTATGAGAAAAACCAACAGGCCCGCGCTGCCTTTATGCAGAATATAGGCAGTGCTCTGAAAGAACCCGCCAGAATACTTGCCGTCAACGCTGCCGCGCTAAATACGCCTGACAGTCAGAAACTGGCAAATCAGGCTGATATTCTGGTTCGTATGGTGGATGAAATCCAGTTGGCTAATATTCTGGAGAGCGACACCTGGAAAAGCGACCCAACGCTGTTTTCCATTCAGACGTTAATTGATGAAGTGGTCCCTGAAGTTCTGCCGGTGATTAAACGTAAAGGGCTACAGTTGCTAATCAAAAATCACCTCAGCGCCAGTGACGAGCGCCGTGGCGACCGCGATGCTTTGCGCCGCATTCTGATGCTGCTGATTCAGTATGCGGTAACCACTACCCAAATTGGTAAAATTACCCTCGAGGTTGACCAGGACGAGTCGGAAGCAGAACGTCTGACCTTCCGTATTCTGGATACTGGTGAAGGGATCACGTTAAATGAAATTGATAATCTGCATTTCCCGTTCATTAATGAAACGCAGAGCGATCGCTACGGTAAAGCAAATCCACTAACATTTTGGCTGTGCGATCAATTAGCCCGTAAACTGGGCGGACACCTGAATATTAAAGCACGGGAAGAACTTGGAACACGCTATATAGTCCATGTTAAAATGCCACTGCATGACCAGCATGCTGACATTGAAGAACGCCTGTTGGATGACGTCTGCGTGATGGTTGATGTCACCTCTAATGACGTACGTAGCATTGTGTTACGTCAGTTAGAAAACTGGGGAGCAACCTGCATCACGCCCGATGAACGGTTAAATAGTCAAGAATATGATCTCTTTTTAACTGATAATCCGTCTAATCTTACTGCCTCGGGCTTGCTTTTAAGCGATGATGAGTCTGGCGTGAGGAAAATTGGCCCTGGTCAGTTGCGCGTCAACTTTAATATGAGCAATGCGATGCAGGAAGCTGTCCTGGCGCTAATTGAAGAACAACTGGCGCAGGAAGAGATCCAACAACTCCCTCTCGGCGGAGATGAAAACGCCGAACTTCATGCCAGCGGTTACTATGCGCTCTTTGTGGACACAGTACCGGATGATGTTAAGAGGTTGTATACTGACGCAGCAACCAGTGATTTCGCTGCGTTAGCTCAAACCGCCCATCGCCTGAAAGGCGTGTTTGCCATGCTTAATTTGGTACCCGGCAAGCAGTTATGTGAAGCGCTGGAACATCTTATTCAAGAGAAGGATGCTCCAGGTATAGAAAAGTATATCAGCGACATTGACAATTACGTCAAGAGCTTGCTGTAGCAAGGTAGCCCAATACATGAACACTATGAACGTAATTATTGCCGATGACCATCCGATTGTGCTGTTCGGCATTCGTAAATCACTTGAGCAAATCGAGTGGGTGAATGTTGTCGGCGAATTTGAAGACTCCACTGCACTAATCAACAATTTGCCAAAATTAGATGCCCATGTGTTGATTACCGACCTCTCCATGCCTGGAGATAAATACGGTGACGGGATCACGTTAATTAAATACATCAAGCGTCATTTCCCGAGCCTGTCGATTATCGTTCTTACCATGAACAACAACCCGGCTATCCTGAGCGCAGTACTGGATCTCGATATTGAAGGGATCGTCCTTAAACAAGGTGCGCCAACTGACCTGCCGAAAGCGCTGGCTGCGCTGCAAAAGGGCAAGAAATTTACCCCGGAAAGCGTCTCTCGCCTGCTGGAGAAAATCAGTGCCAGCGGTTATGGTGACAAACGTTTGTCACCAAAAGAGAGCGAAGTCCTGCGCCTGTTTGCCGAAGGTTTCCTGGTCACTGAAATCGCTAAAAAACTCAACCGCAGCATTAAAACCATCAGTAGCCAGAAAAAGTCTGCGATGATGAAGCTCGGTGTGGAAAACGATATTGCATTGCTGAATTACCTGTCGTCCGTGACGTTGAGTCCGTCAGACAAAGACTAATTCACATAGAGCCTGGCTCTAAGCTCAGAAATGCCTGATAGCGCGTTACGCTTATCAGGCATTTTTTATACCCGCGTTTTTCTGACCCGCTCTGCGTAGACCGCCAGCGTTTGCTTCAGCACATCTAACGTCACAGGCTTGGACAGACAACTATCCATACCTGACTCCAGGCATCGCTGCTTCTCTTCTGCTAACGCATTAGCCGTCACACCGACAACCGGCAACGTTAAGCCCAACTGGCGAATGCGCTGCGTCAGACGATAACCGTCCATATTCGGCATATTGACGTCACTCAGCACAATGTCGATATGGTTTTTGCTCAATACATTTAGCGCATCCACACCGTCATTAGCAGTTTTACACTGATATCCCAGCGATCCCAGTTGATCGGCCAACAAACGGCGGTTTATCGGATGATCGTCGACCACCAGAATCATCATGTCATCGTTCGTGCTACCGATCTTATCCGGGGCTGGTAGCGCGCTGGAAAGTTCTTCATTGCCCAGTTCAACGCTGTAAATATGCGCCAATAGCACAGGCAACTCGTGCGGTGATGCCACACTGTGCACCCACTCACCCGGCGCTCTTTCCAGCGGAATACCAATATGGCGACGGCAGAAAATAACCGCTGCTCGCCCCTTCCAGGCCTGTTCCTGCGCATCATCAGCAATCAGTACATCATCCGCCTCAGGCTGCTGACCTTCATAGCGCAGTACTGTCATCCCCGCACTCGCCAGGCTGGTTTCGATAAAGTGATACAGCGAGGCGTTACGCACCGCCAGCCAGCAACGCGTACCCGCAAGGCCTTCAGCCCCTTTTTTCAGCGGGTATTGCGCACCATAAAGTGGAATACGCAACGTAAACTGGCTACCCATTCCCGGTTCAGAATCAACGGAGATATCTCCGTCCATCATGCTGATCAGTTTTTCACAAATTGCCAGCCCCAGCCCGGTTCCCTGGAAATTGCGCTGCACCCCTGTCCCCACCTGGAAGAAAGGATCAAACAGGCGCACGACCTCTTTGGCCGGAATGCCCACGCCGGTATCGCGCACGCGAATACTGAGGTAGTCACCGCTGCACTGCACATGCAGCACAATACAGCCGGTATCGGTGAATTTAATCGCATTGCTCAACAGGTTAGAAATCACCTGCTGCAGGCGCATCGGATCACCATTTAACGCCACCGGCACATCCGGTTCGATAAAACAGTACAACCCAAGTTGCTTGCGAACCACCAGCGGCAGGTAGTTGGCAGTAATATGGTTCATCACTTCTCGCGGTGAAAACTCACGCGGCTCAATCTTCAGCTGTTCAGATTCGATTTTCGAGAAGTCGAGAATATCGCTAATAATTTTCAGCAACAGACTGGAGGAGTTATTCATCGCCGTCACCAGGCGATCCACCCCATCAGGAAGTTCCTTCGTTTGCAGCAGGTCGAGATTACCGATAATGCCATACAGCGGGGTACGCAGCTCATGGCTCACCGTCGCCAGGAACATCGATTTAGACTGGCTTGCCTGTTCCGCCGCCTGAGCCATCTCCTGCAACGACTCTTCCATTTTGACGCGAGCGCTGACATCCACCAGTACACAAATCGCTACGTTTTCATTGCGATAACGTGAGTGCACAAAGCTGATTTGCAGATTGGTATTGTTGCTGGTTAGCACATCAACAAAATTAACCTGCTGGCCGCAGATAATTTGCGTTAGCCGTTGCCGGTCCTCATGCGTCAGCATGTTCAGGTAGGTATGAGCCAGCTCATTGCTCAGGATGTTAATGCCGTCTATGGTGCGCAGAATACAAATGCCGACCGGCGCGGAAGCAACAATTTTACGGTTAAACTGCTCATGTTCTTCCAGTCGCTGCGCGTCACTTTCCGCAGGAATGAAGATACGTCGCTCATACATACGCATGAGCATAAATAGTGCCGCACCCACCAGCACATTCAGCAGAATCGCGTTCAGGATCAGCATGCGGATCCGCTCCAGTACCATATCGACCGGAACGGAATAGACAATGCTGAGTGATGATGGCGGCAGATTTTTCTTCAACACCAGCTCACGAAAACCCGGCGTATAACCAAACCAGGAGCGTTCCTGCATCCAGCGCGGTTCAGCTTTGATATTGCCTTCTGGACCGGTCAGCGAAATCAGCGCATGACCATTTTCATCGAGGATTGTCACACCCATCGGCAAGTTGCCTGGTGTGAAGAAATTCTCCATACGAATCGGCTGCTCCACACCCAGCATCGCCTGCAGGCGATTCGCCAGATAAACTGGTGTAAGCGCATAAAAATACCCTACACCGGGACGCGGCCCCTGGCTTATCCAGAACAGGTTATTGCCGTTTTCTTCCTGTGGCGCGTTACGGTATTTGATGATGCGCTCATGCAGCGCTTTCAGAGCGACGTCACGTTCGACAGGCATATCGCGCAGGCCGAAATTGGCCATGCAGAGGTTATCACTGCCGATCAGGAACACACGATTCAAATCGTAAGCGGCAGAAAAATTGTCTCGCCAGTAGCGCATAAACCACGCCAGCGATTCCAGCGATCCGCGCCAGGTATTCCCCATTACCGTACAGTCGGAATCGGCAAACAACGGCTCAAAATTAGGCACGACGGTTTTATCGTCCCGTGCCCGTTGGGACATCACACCGTTTTCCGCCGTTAAGCGATTTTCAGCAATATATTTCAGCTCTTTTATCACGTCAGAAGTGCGCTGAATGTAGCGTTGGGCCTGATCGGAGCTGAGGTTAAACTCCTGACGAATCTCAGACTCTCTCTGATGCAACGCATTCACAATGTAGAACACTGAAGCAAAAGCAATCAGAAGCCAAACCAGTAGCGCCAGCGCCCTGAACAGATAGCGTGAAACTTTTAGGGTTGCATGAACGGAAGCAAGGTATTTCAAAAGGGCGAAGCTCCGCCTCAGGGAATCAATAAAGTGTGGTTAAGGTAGCGGGAAATGCCCCGCATCGCAATGCCATCTCTTTGCGGGAGTATGATAGACCGCTGAGAAACCGTTGCCTCAACCCGTGATAATCGTGTTTGACCAAACACACTACATGGATGTCATGATGCGCAATCTGAAAGGGCTCATATGCCGCTTATATCCGCGACGTTTACGCAATCAGATGATCATGATGGCCATTCTGATGGTTATTGTACCAACAATATCTATTGGTTATATCGTAGAAACCGAAGGCCGTTCAGCAGTCTTATCTGAAAAAGAGAAAAAATTATCATCGGTAGTAACCCTGCTGAACGATGAGTTGGGCGATCGCTTTAGCCACTTCGATAATCTGCCGCGTGAAGCGCGTATTCGTGCGCTTAATGAAGAGCTGAGCTCCATTACAGAACGGATCACACAGGCGTTTCCCGGCGTGGGTGCAGGGTATTACCACAAAGCGCTGGATGCGATTATCACCTATGCACCCTCTGCGCTTTATCAAAGCAATGTTGGTATCACCATCGCGCCAGACCATCCCGGACATGAGGTGATGGACAACAACACCCCCGTGGTCTATTCAGGGCGACAAGTTCGCGGTGACATTCTCAACTCAATGATCCCAATAGAACGGCATGGCGAAGTCATTGGTTATATCTGGGCTAACGAACTGACGGAAGATATCCGCCAGCAGGCCTGGCGAATGGACGTCAGGATCATTGCCGTTCTGGCAGGCGGATTAGTCAGCAGCCTGCTACTTATCGTTCTCTTTTCACGCCGATTCGGCGCCAATATCGACATCATCACTGACGGGCTCTCGACGCTGGCGCAAAAAACACCAGCTCGTCTTCCCAACCTGCCCGGCGAGTTGGGACAAATTAGCCGCAGCGTCAATGCGCTGGCACAAACATTACGCGAAACCAAAACGCTTAACGATCTGATTATTGAGAACGCCGCAGATGGCGTCATTGCAATCGACAGACAGGGTGACGTCACCACCATGAACCCGGCAGCGGAGCAGATAACAGGCTATAAGCTACATGAGCTGGTTGGGCAATCCTATGCAAAGCTGTTTGCTAACACCGGGTTCTACAGCCCGGTGCTGGATACCCTGGAGTACGGTACCGAGCATGTCGCGCTGGAGGTCAGCTTTCCTGGGCGTGAACGAACTATTGAGATAAGCGTCACCACCAGCCGAATCCATAACGCTCATGGCGAGTTGATCGGCGCACTGGTGATCTTCTCAGATTTAACAGCCCGCAAAGAGACACAACGCCGGCTGGCACAAACGGAAAGGCTCGCCACACTCGGTGAACTAATGGCCGGGGTGGCCCATGAAGTACGTAATCCTCTGACGGCAATACGCGGTTATGTCCAGATCATCCGCCAGCAAACTTCTCAGCCGGAGCATCAGGAGTATTTATCCGTTGTGCTAAATGAAATTGATTCAATTAATAAAGTTATCCAGCAACTGTTGGACTTCTCACGCCCGCGGCAAAGCCAGTGGCAACAGGTTCGACTCAATGCGCTGATTGAAGAGACGCTGATCCTCGTGCAAACCTCCGGTATTCAGGCCCGTATCAGCTTTACAACAGAATTAGATGCCAGCCTGACAGCGATCGTCGCCGATCGAGAACTGCTCAAACAGGTGATCCTGAATATTTTAATCAATGCAGTACAGGCGATAGGCGCACGAGGTGAAATTCGGATCCGTACCTGGCAATACACCGCTTCGCAGCAGGCAGTAATGATTGAGGATAATGGCAGTGGGATTGATATCGCCTTACAGAAGAAAATATTCGATCCATTCTTTACCACAAAAGCGTCAGGCACAGGTCTGGGACTGGCACTGAGCCAGCGCATAATCAATGCGCATCAAGGGGATATCCATGTAGTCAGCATGCCTGGCTGCGGCGCAACTTTCACTCTTATTTTACCGATCAATCCTCAGGGAACCTCGTCAGAATGAAAACCACATACCGTATTCTCATCGTTGATGACGAAGAAAATGTCCGCCGTATGCTTACCACAGCCTTTTCGCTGCAAGGACATGAGACACACTGTGCCAGCGACGGCAAAGCAGCGCTTAGCCTGTTTGCTGACACACAGCCCGATGTGGTGCTGATGGACATTCGTATGCCAGAAATGGATGGAATCGACGCACTGAAAATCATGCGAACCCAGCAGCCACGGATCCCCGTCATTCTGATGACGGCCTACGCCGAAGTAGAAACGGCAGTAGAGGCATTACGTAGTGGCGCATTTGACTACGTGATTAAGCCGTTTGACCTGGACGAACTTAACCTGGTGATTCAACGCGCATTGCAGTTACAGGCGATGAAGCAGGAGATCCGCAGTCTTCATCAGGCCCTCAGCACCAGCTGGCAATGGGGGCATATCCTTACGACCAGCCCGCTGATGATGGATATTTGCAAAGATACGGCAAAAATCGCGCTCTCACAGGCAAATGTACTGGTTAGCGGTGAAAGCGGCACGGGGAAAGAACTGATAGCCCGCGCAATCCATTACAACAGCCGACGTTCCAGCGGTCCGTTTATAAAAATAAACTGTGCCGCGTTACCAGAATCATTGCTGGAGAGCGAGCTGTTTGGTCATGAAAAAGGCGCATTTACCGGCGCGCAGACATTACGGCAAGGATTGTTCGAACGCGCTCATCAGGGGACGCTGTTGCTTGATGAAATTGGTGAGATGCCGCTGGTTCTACAGGCGAAACTACTACGAATTTTGCAGGAACGAGAATTCGAACGCATCGGTGGGCATCAAACCATTCGCGTTGATATTCGTATTATTGCCGCCACCAATCGCTGCCTGTACACAATGGTAAAAGAAGGAACCTTCCGCGAAGACTTGTTTTATCGGCTAAACGTGATTCATCTGGCCCTGCCCCCATTACGTGAACGCCGTGAAGACATCGCTCTGTTAGCTAACCATTTTTTACAAAAATTCAGTTCGGAAAATCAGCGAGATATCATTGAAATTGATCCGACAGCCATGTCAATCCTCACGGCCTGGCCATGGCCGGGAAATATTCGCGAACTGTCCAACGTGATCGAACGCGCGGTGGTCATGAATACCGGTGCGGTAATTTTTGCTGAAGACCTGCCCGCCCAGTTCCGCTCTCCCGTAAGCGCAATAACGGAAGTAAAACCCGCCCAGACCGGAGAGCGGAACCTGAAAGAAGAGATTAAACGCGAAGAAAAACGGATCATTGTTGAAGTCCTCGAACAGCAGGACGGAAACCGAACCCGCACCGCGCTAATGTTGGGGATCAGCCGACGCGCCCTGATGTATAAATTACAAGAATATGGTATCGACCCGTCAGGTTCCTGAGACAAAATTTGCTATGCAGAATTTTGCACACTGCGCAAAACTCTGCATAGTTCATTGACTTCCCGCTCACATCCCGCTTAAAAATAATCAATATAGCTCAATGAGTTAGAAATTTTCACATCTGTATTATCATTCTGGCACCCTGCTTGCAATTCCCTGAGCGTACCCAAAATGGAGTATGTCAAAGGGAAACATAATGAAAACAAAACTGATTACCTTACAAGACGCCGCAGGCTTCTTTCGTGACGGCATGACCATCATGGTCGGTGGCTTTATGGGTGTTGGCACACCGCCTCGCCTTGTCGAAGCCTTACTTGAATCTGGCGTCAGGGATCTGACGCTAATTGCCAACGATACCGCATTTGTCGATACCGGGATCGGACCATTGATCGTCAATGGTCGGGTAAGCAAAGTGATTGCTTCACACATTGGCACCAATCCTGAAACCGGACGCCGCATGATTGCAGGCGAGATGGACGTCCAACTGGTTCCGCAGGGCACTCTCATTGAGCAAATCCGTTGCGGCGGCGCGGGTCTCGGCGGTTTTCTGACGCCAACCGGCGTTGGTACCGTAGTTGAAGACGGCAAGCAAACCATGACGCTTGATGGCAGAACCTGGCTGCTCGAACGCCCGTTACGTGCAGACCTGGCGCTTATTCGCGCTCACCGCTCAGACATGCTGGGCAATCTTACCTACCAACTTAGCGCCCGCAATTTCAACCCACTGATTGCCCTCGCCGCCGACATCACGCTGGTTGAGCCAGATGAAATGGTCGAAACAGGTGAGCTTCTTCCTGACCAGATAGTCACCCCTGGCGCCGTTATCGACCATATCGTTATTCCACAGGAGAGCTAATCATGGATGCTAAACAACGTATTGCGCGCCGCGTGGCGCAAGAGCTTCGCGATGGCGATGTTGTAAATTTAGGCATTGGCCTGCCGACGATGGTCGCCAACTACCTGCCAGATGATATTCATATCACGCTACAGTCTGAAAACGGTTTTCTGGGACTTGGTCCGGTAACGACCGCGCATCCTGATCTGGTTAACGCGGGTGGGCAGCCGTGTGGAATTTTGCCGGGTGCTGCCATGTTTGACAGCGCCATGTCATTTGCGCTTATTCGCGGTGGCCACGTCGATGCCTGTGTACTCGGTGGGTTACAGGTCGATGAACAGGCTAACCTCGCCAACTGGGTCGTCCCCGGCAAAATGGTACCAGGCATGGGCGGCGCGATGGATCTGGTGACGGGTGCTCGTAAAGTGATTATCGCCATGGAACATTGTGCGAAAGATGGCTCGGCGAAAATCCTCCGTCACTGCACGATGCCGCTCACGGCTCAGCATGCAGTGCACATGCTGGTGACCGAGCTTGCTGTCTTCCGTTTCCTTGATGGCAAAATGTGGCTCACGGAAATTGTCGAAGGCTGCGATATCGCTACTCTGCGTGAGAAAACTGAAGCGCAGTTCGACGTCGTCAGCGATCTGGTCATCCAGCGAGGTGACGAATGATTGGCCGTATATCTCGCTTTATGACGCGCGTGGTCAGCCGCTGGCTTCCTGACCCACTGATTTTTGCAATGTTGCTCACGCTGCTGACCTTTGGGATCGCGCTATGGCTGACGCCGCAAACCCCGATAAGCATGGTGAAATTCTGGGGGGATGGGTTCTGGAACCTGCTGGCGTTTGGTATGCAGATGGCGCTGATCATCGTAACCGGTCATGCGTTAGCGAGTTCAGGGCCGGTTAAAAGCCTGCTGCGCACGGCGGCCTCAGCAGCAAAAACCCCCGCTCAGGGTGTGATGCTGGTGACTTTTTTTGGTTCGGTTGCCTGTGTGATCAACTGGGGTTTCGGTCTGGTTGTTGGGGCGATGTTTGCCCGTGAAGTCGCCCGACGGGTCCCTGGTTCCGATTATCCGCTGCTGATTGCCTGCGCCTACATCGGTTTTCTCACCTGGGGTGGCGGTTTCTCCGGCTCAATGCCGTTGCTGGCAGCAACGCCGGGCAACCCGGTTGAGCATGTCGCGGGGTTGATCCCCGTCGGCGATACCCTGTTCACCGGTTTTAATATCTTCATCACGCTGGCGCTGATTGTAGTGATGCCGTTCATCACGCGCATGATGACGCCTAAGCCGTCTGATGTCGTCAGTATCGACCCTAAGTTACTGCTTGAAGAGGCGGATTTTCAGAAGAAATTACCCGCGGATGCCCCGCCGTCAGAAAAACTGGAAGAGAGCCGTATTCTGGCCCTGATCATCGGTGCATTAGGAATTGCTTATCTGGCCATCTATTTCGCCGAGAAAGGCTTCAACATCACCATTAACACCGTCAATCTGATGTTTATGATTGCTGGTCTGCTGCTGCACAAAACGCCAATGGCCTATATGCGCGCCGTCAGCGCCGCAGCACGCAGTACCGCCGGGATCCTGGTGCAATTCCCCTTCTACGCCGGTATTCAGTTGATGATGGAGCACTCAGGTCTCGGCGGACTGATTACCGAGTTCTTCATCAACGTCGCCAATAAAGACACTTTCCCGCTGATGACCTTTTTTAGCTCTGCGCTAATTAACTTTGCCGTGCCATCAGGCGGCGGACACTGGGTTATTCAGGGGCCATTCGTTATGCCAGCTGCGCAGGCACTTGGCGCTGACCTCGGCAAGTCAGTCATGGCTATCGCCTATGGCGAGCAGTGGATGAACATGGCGCAACCGTTCTGGGCGCTGCCTGCACTGGCTATCGCCGGGCTGGGTGTGCGCGACATCATGGGGTACTGCATCACCGCCCTGCTCTTTTCCGGGGTCATTTTTGTTATCGGTCTGACCTTGTTCTGACGGCAACCACTCACTTTAAAGGAACAGAAGATGAAAAATTGTGTCATCGTCAGCGCGGCACGTACCGCTATTGGCAGCTTCAACGGCGCCCTGGCGACCACCAGCGCCATCGAACTTGGGGCTACCGTAATTAAATCCGCACTTGAGCGCGCCCACCTTGACCCGCAGCAGGTTGATGAGGTCATCATGGGTAACGTGTTGCAGGCAGGTCTCGGACAAAACCCGGCACGCCAGGCATTGTTAAGAAGTGGTCTCTCCGACACCATTTGCGGTTTTACCGTCAACAAAGTGTGCGGCTCAGGTCTCAAAAGCGTCGCACTTGCCGCGCAGGCAATTCAGGCCGGGCAGGCACAGGCAATTGTCGCCGGAGGTATGGAAAACATGAGCCAGGCCCCCTACCTGTTAGACGCCAAAGCCCGCTGGGGGTATCGCCTCGGAGATGGACAGCTATCCGATGTCATCCTGCGTGACGGTCTGATTTGCGCCACCCACGGTTACCATATGGGGATCACGGCTGAAAATGTTGCCCGTGAATACGATATCAGCCGGGAGATGCAGGATGAACTGGCGCTGATTTCGCAGCATAAAGCAGTGGCTGCGATAAATTCCGGCGTGTTTCAGGCGGAAATAGTGCCCGTCAGCGTGACATCCCGAAAAAAAACCATTGTCTTTGAGCGTGATGAATTTCCAAAAGCTGACTCTACGGCTGAAGGTCTTGCCGCGCTGCGTCCGGCCTTCGACAAAGCAGGCACCGTCACTGCAGGTAATGCTTCGGGGATCAACGATGGTGCTGCAGCCCTGGTAATAATGGAGGAATCTGCGGCGGTGGCTGCGGGACTGAAACCTTTGGCACGTATTAAAGCGTACGCCAGCGGCGGCGTCGCACCAGCGATGATGGGAATGGGGCCGGTACCGGCGACGCAAAAAGCGCTGCAACTGAGCGGGCTGCAACTGTCCGATATCGATCTTATCGAAGCCAACGAGGCGTTTGCCGCGCAGTTCCTGGCAGTGGGTAAAACGCTGGGCTTTGATACGCAAAAAGTTAACGTCAACGGCGGGGCTATCGCGCTTGGTCATCCTATCGGTGCCAGCGGAGCACGTATTCTGGTCACGCTGCTTCATGCCCTACAGGCGCGGGATAAAACGCTCGGACTGGCAACGCTGTGTATTGGCGGCGGTCAGGGAATTGCGATGATAGTGGAAAGGATGAACTAAAAAAAGGGCCGGATTTCTCCGGCCCTTCTCATAACAGCTTAATTACTCTTCTGCGTCATCCGCAGCATCGTCATCGCTTTCCGCTTCAGGCGCGATATCATCGTCCCCTTCTGCGGCGCTACCGTCGATAGAATCAAGCTCTTCATCATCAACCGGTTCAGCAACACGTTGCAGACCCACAACGTTTTCATCTTCCGCAGTACGGATGAGGATAACGCCCTGGGTGTTACGCCCTACCACGCTGATTTCCGACACGCGAGTACGCACCAGCGTACCGGCATCGGTAATCATCATGATCTGGTCGCTATCTTCAACCTGCACCGCGCCAACAACAGAACCGTTTCGCTCGGTGACTTTAATTGAGATAACGCCCTGCGTCGCACGAGACTTGGTCGGATACTCTTCTGCTGCGGTACGTTTACCGTAGCCGTTCTGCGTTACGGTCAGGATGGCACCTTCACCGCGCGGAACAATCAGAGAAACGACTTTATCTTCTCCTGCCAGTTTGATACCGCGTACGCCGGTCGCAGTACGACCCATCGCACGGACGGCGTCTTCTTTAAAGCGCACCACTTTACCGGCGGCAGAGAACAGCATAACTTCATCGTTACCTGCTGTCAGATCCACGCCAATCAGCTCGTCGCCTTCGTTAAGGTTAACCGCAATGATACCGGCAGAACGCGGACGGCTGAACTCGGTCAGCGCCGTTTTCTTCACGGTGCCGCTGGCGGTTGCCATAAAGACGTTCACGCCCTCTTCGTACTCGCGTACTGGCAGAATAGCGGTAATACGTTCGTTAGCTTCCAGCGGCAGCAGGTTGACGATTGGACGTCCACGCGCGCCACGGCTCGCTTCCGGCAGCTGGTACACCTTCATCCAGTACAGACGGCCACGGCTGGAGAAGCAGAGGATCGTGTCATGGGTGTTGGCCACCAGCAGGCGGTCGATAAAGTCTTCTTCTTTAATACGTGCTGCTGACTTACCTTTCCCGCCACGACGCTGTGCTTCGTAGTCAGTTAACGGCTGATATTTAACGTAGCCCTGATGAGACAAGGTCACGACAACATCTTCCTGGCTAATCAGATCTTCGATATTGATGTCAGCGCTGTTGGCAGTGATTTCAGTACGACGCTCGTCGCCGAACTGTTCACGGATCAGCTCCATCTCTTCACGGATAACTTCCATCAGACGATCGGCGCTGCCCAGAATGTGCAGCAGTTCAGCGATCTGCTCCAGCAGCTCTTTGTATTCGTCGAGCAGTTTCTCATGCTCAAGGCCAGTCAGTTTCTGCAAACGCAGATCCAGAATCGCCTGGGCCTGCTGTTCTGTCAGATAGTACTGACCGTCACGCACGCCGAACTCAGGTTCCAGCCATTCAGGACGCGCGGCGTCGTCACCAGCACGTTCCAGCATGGCGGATACGTTACCCAGTTCCCAGGAACGGGCAACCAGCGCAGCTTTCGCTTCAGCCGGGGTTGGCGCACGGCGGATCAGTTCGATGATCGGGTCGATGTTTGCCAGCGCAATCGCCAGCGCTTCAAGGATGTGTGCGCGATCGCGAGCTTTACGCAGTTCAAAAATAGTACGGCGTGTAACCACTTCACGACGGTGACGCACGAAGGCTGCGATAATGTCTTTCAGGTTCATGATCTTCGGCTGGCCATGGTGCAGTGCAACCATGTTGATACCGAAGGAAACCTGCAGTTGGGTCTGAGAGTAGAGGTTGTTCAGAACCACTTCCCCGACCGCGTCGCGTTTTACTTCAATCACGATGCGCATACCGTCTTTGTCAGACTCGTCACGCAGCGCGCTGATGCCTTCAACGCGTTTGTCTTTCACCAGCTCAGCGATTTTCTCGATCAGGCGTGCTTTGTTCACCTGATACGGAATTTCATGCACGATGATGGTTTCACGACCGGTTTTCGCGTCAGCTTCGACTTCCGCACGCGCACGAATGTACACTTTGCCGCGACCGGTACGGTAGGCTTCTTCGATACCACGACGACCGTTGATGATCGCGGCGGTCGGGAAGTCCGGGCCAGGAATGTGTTCCATCAGCCCTTCAATGCTGATGTCTTCATCGTCAATGTATGCCAGACAGCCGTTGATCACTTCCGTCAGGTTGTGCGGCGGAATGTTGGTCGCCATACCTACCGCGATACCGGACGAGCCGTTCACCAGCAGGTTAGGAATTTTGGTCGGCATCACGTCAGGAATACGTTCGGTACCGTCGTAGTTATCGACGAAATCAACCGTTTCTTTTTCCAGGTCAGCCATCAGCTCGTGGGCGATTTTCGACATACGGATTTCCGTATAACGCATCGCTGCTGCGGAGTCGCCATCGACAGAACCAAAGTTACCCTGACCATCCACCAGCATATAACGCAAGGAGAATGGCTGCGCCATACGAACAATGGTGTCGTAAACGGCGGTATCACCATGAGGGTGGTATTTACCGATTACGTCACCAACGACACGGGCAGATTTTTTATAGGCTTTATTCCAGTCGTTGCCCAATACGTTCATGGCGTAAAGTACGCGACGGTGTACCGGCTTCAGGCCATCTCGGACGTCCGGCAGCGCACGGCCAACAATGACCGACATCGCATAATCCAGATACGAGCTCTTCAGCTCTTCCTCAATGTTGACCGGTGTAATTTCTCTCGCAAGGTCGCTCATCTAACCGCTATCCCTCTACTGTATCCCGGATTCAAAGGTCGCAAATTATAACACACCCGTGCAGATTCAGGTAAATGGATTCCCCCAGAGAGAGGCTTTATTCATCCCGTCAGGCTGATATACTCGTTTGTATTGCTAATTCAGGAGTAGAAGCCCCAATGAATGCCGAAAAACCCCCGGTAACTCACAACGTTGACCATGAAGAAATTGCCAAATTTGAAGCAGTCGCGTCGCGCTGGTGGGATCTTGAGGGCGAATTTAAGCCTCTGCATCGCATTAACCCACTGCGCCTGGGCTACATTACCGAGCGCTCAGGTGGACTGTTTGGTAAAAAAGTTCTCGATGTCGGTTGCGGCGGCGGCATTCTGGCGGAGAGTATGGCGCGCGAAGGTGCTACGGTCACCGGTCTGGATATGGGCTTTGAACCGTTACAGGTAGCCAGACTTCACGCGCTGGAAAGCGGTATTCAGGTTGAATATGTGCAAGAAACCGTAGAAGAGCACGCCGCAAAACATGCGCATCAATATGACGTTGTAACCTGCATGGAAATGCTGGAACACGTTCCGGATCCGCAGTCAGTGGTCAGATCCTGCGCCAGGCTGGTAAAACCGGGTGGCGAAGTCTTTTTCTCCACGCTTAACCGCAATGGCAAATCCTGGCTGATGGCGGTGGTCGGGGCGGAATATATTCTGCGTATGGTGCCAAAAGGCACACATGACGTGAAAAAATTTATTAAGCCTGCTGAGTTGTTAGATTGGGTTGACCAGACTGTACTGAAGGAACGTCATATGACGGGTCTGCATTACAACCCGATCACTAACACCTTCAAACTGGGCCCAGGCGTCGACGTTAACTATATGGTACATACCACCGCACAAGCCGAGTAACACGCTCCATTACAAAGGCCGGATAAAGGGTTCTCCCCGCCATCCGGCATTTAGTTTGTTTGACCACGCTTTACTGCCATACCTACCAATCATTGGTAGCATCGCTAACGCAATTTTTGCGCCAAATCATAAGAACCTTCTGCACCTTCGACGAAGAAATCAGCACTCGATCAAATTTTCTATTTTTTTTCTCAATTATTGACATCCTCGCCAGGCCTTATAAGACGCGCACTTAGCGATTCTCACCCTTTTGCAACCTCAATTTAACCTCAAAATCAACTCTTGTGCTGAAAAGAATCCCTACTAGAATACTCACCATATAGCGTCTATTTTATCAAACAACCCCTATATATAGTATTTATCCACAGACTTAGTCACAACATGGCTCTGTGGATAATATGGGGGATATTTTTTCTTTCACGGACAGGTAAAAAACCACATGAATCAGAGTCTGCTGGTGACAAAGCGTGATGGTAGTACAGAGCGCATCAATCTCGACAAAATCCACCGAGTTCTGGATTGGGCGGCAGAAGGACTGAATAACGTATCGATTTCTCAGGTCGAGCTGCGCTCCCACATTCAGTTTTATGACGGTATCAAAACCTCCGATATCCATGAAACTATCATCAAAGCTGCCGCAGACCTGATCTCCCGCGATGCGCCGGATTATCAGTATCTGGCTGCCCGCCTGGCAATTTTCCACCTGCGTAAAAAAGCCTATGGTGAATTTGAACCGCCAAAACTGTTCGACCATGTAGTGAAAATGGTTGAAATGGGCAAATACGACAATCATCTGCTGGAAGACTACACGGAAGAAGAGTTCAAGCAGATGGACTCGTTCATCGTACATGACCGCGATATGACCTTCTCCTATGCTGCTGTTAAGCAGTTAGAAGGCAAATACCTGGTGCAAAACCGTGTTACCGGTGAGATTTATGAAAGTGCGCAGTTCCTCTACATTCTGGTAGCAGCCTGCCTGTTCTCTAACTATCCACGTGAAACCCGCCTGGAATACGTTAAACGTTTCTACGATGCCGTTTCTACGTTCAAAATTTCGCTGCCGACGCCAATCATGTCTGGTGTGCGTACTCCGACCCGTCAGTTCAGCTCCTGCGTACTGATCGAGTGTGGTGACAGCCTGGACTCTATCAACGCCACTTCCAGCGCGATTGTGAAATACGTTTCCCAGCGAGCAGGGATCGGTATCAACGCCGGCCGCATTCGTGCGCTGGGTAGCCCGATCCGCGGCGGTGAAGCGTTCCACACCGGCTGTATCCCGTTCTACAAGCACTTCCAGACCGCAGTCAAATCCTGCTCTCAGGGTGGCGTACGCGGCGGTGCTGCTACGCTGTTCTATCCAATGTGGCATCTGGAAGTTGAAAGTCTGCTGGTGCTGAAAAATAACCGTGGCGTTGAAGGTAACCGCGTTCGTCACATGGACTACGGTGTGCAAATCAACAAGCTGATGTACACCCGTCTGCTGAAAGGCGGCGACATCACCCTGTTTAGCCCATCCGATGTCCCGGGTCTGTACGATGCGTTCTTCGCCGATCAGGATGAGTTCGAGCGTCTGTACACCCAATATGAAAACGATGACAGCATCCGTAAGCAACGCGTAAAAGCGGTCGAACTGTTCTCACTGATGATGCAGGAACGCGCTTCTACTGGCCGTATCTACATTCAGAACGTTGACCATTGCAACACCCACAGCCCGTTTGACCCGGCCATCGCACCGGTGCGCCAGTCCAACCTGTGCCTGGAAATCGCCCTGCCAACCAAACCGCTGACCGACGTTAACGACGAAAACGGTGAGATTGCGCTGTGTACGCTGTCAGCATTTAACCTCGGCGCAATTGAGAGTCTGGACGAACTGGAAGAGCTGGCTGTACTGGCTGTTCGCGCACTGGATGCACTTCTGGATTACCAGGATTATCCAATTCCGGCGGCAAAACGTGGCGCAATGGGCCGTCGTACGCTGGGTATTGGCGTGATCAACTATGCCTACTGGCTGGCAAAAAATGGCAAGCGTTACTCTGACGGCAGCGCAAATAACCTGACTCACAAAACCTTTGAAGCCATTCAGTATTATCTGCTGAAAGCCTCTAACGAACTGGCAAAAGAGCAAGGCGCGTGCCCGTGGTTTAATGAAACCACCTATGCCAAAGGTATTCTGCCGATCGATACCTACAAAAAAGATCTGGATGCAATCGTCAGCGAAGCACTGCATTACGACTGGGAACAACTTCGTGAATCGATCAAGACTCACGGCCTGCGTAACTCCACGTTGTCTGCCCTGATGCCGTCCGAAACCTCTTCGCAGATCTCCAACGCCACCAACGGCATTGAACCCCCACGCGGCCACGTGAGTATTAAAGCCTCTAAGGATGGGATCCTGCGCCAGGTTGTGCCGGACTATGAGCACCTGAAAAATGCCTATGAATTGCTGTGGGAAATGCCGAACAACGACGGCTACCTGCAACTGGTCGGCATTATGCAGAAGTTTATTGACCAGTCTATTTCAGCGAATACTAACTACGATCCGTCACGCTTCCCGTCCGGAAAAGTGCCGATGCAGCAGTTACTGAAAGATCTGCTCACCGCCTACAAATTTGGTGTGAAAACGCTGTACTATCAGAACACCCGTGACGGTGCAGAAGATGCGCAGGATGATCTGGTGCCGTCCATTCAGGACGATGGCTGCGAAAGCGGCGCATGTAAGATCTGATGAATGATGCCGGGTGGCGCTACGCTTACCCGGCCTACGATTGCACGGTTTGTAGGCCGGACGCGGTGCCTGCACCGCCATCCGGCGCTCATACCACAAAGGATTCACATCAATGGCATACACCACATTTTCACAGACGAAAAATGACCAGCTACTGGAACCGATGTTCTTCGGCCAGCCGGTGAACGTTGCACGCTACGATCAGCAAAAATATGACATCTTCGAAAAATTGATCGAAAAGCAACTCTCTTTCTTCTGGCGCCCAGAAGAGGTCGATGTCTCTCGCGATCGCATCGACTACCAGGCACTGCCAGAACATGAAAAACACATTTTTATCAGCAACCTGAAGTATCAGACGCTGCTGGACTCCATTCAGGGACGTAGCCCAAACGTGGCGCTGTTGCCGCTGATATCTATCCCTGAGCTGGAAACCTGGGTTGAAACGTGGGCGTTTTCTGAAACAATCCACTCACGCTCCTACACCCATATCATCCGTAACATCGTTAACGATCCGGCGATAGTGTTTGACGATATTGTCACCAACGAACAGATCCAGAAACGTGCGGAAGGGATTTCCAGCTACTACGACGAATTAATCGAGATGACCAGCTACTGGCATCTGCTGGGCGAAGGTACGCACACGGTAAATGGCAAAACGATTGTCGTGAACCTGCGTGAGCTGAAGAAAAAACTGTACCTGTGCCTGATGAGTGTTAACGCACTCGAAGCGATCCGTTTCTACGTCAGCTTCGCCTGCTCTTTCGCCTTTGCCGAACGTGAATTGATGGAAGGCAATGCCAAAATCATTCGCCTGATCGCCCGCGATGAAGCGCTGCACCTGACAGGTACGCAGCATATGCTGAATCTGTTACGCAGCGGCGTGGACGACCCGGAAATGGCAGAGATTGCCGAAGAGTGCAAACAGGAGTGCTACGACCTGTTTGTACATGCTGCACTGCAGGAAAAAGAGTGGGCAGACTATCTGTTCCGCGACGGTTCGATGATCGGTCTGAACAAAGATATTCTGTGTCAGTACGTCGAGTACATCACCAATATTCGTATGCAAGCGGTGGGACTTGATCTGCCGTTCCAGACACGCTCTAACCCGATCCCGTGGATCAACACCTGGCTGGTGTCTGATAACGTTCAGGTTGCGCCACAGGAAGTGGAAGTGAGCTCATATCTGGTCGGCCAAATCGACTCCGAAGTGAACACCGACGATCTGAGTGATTTCCAGCTCTGATGGGCCGCATTACCCTGCGCATTTCTGGCACACAGTTGTTGTGCCAGGATGAACATCCTTCCCTGCTCGCTGTGCTCGAATCGCACAATGTTGAGGTCGAATATCAGTGTCGTGAGGGCTATTGTGGTTCCTGCCGTACGCGTCTGGTAGCAGGACAGGTGGACTGGATTGCAGAGCCTTTAGCCTTTATTCAGCCAGGTGAGATCTTGCCCTGCTGTTGTCGGGCAAAAGGGGATATTGAGATAGAAATGTAGTTTTGTCGGGTGACGGCGAAGCCGCCACCCGGCACATTTAGCGCTTCTCTTTCAAAATGCTCACCGCTTTATCCGGGAAATCAGTAAACAGCCCGTCAACACCCGCCTTGTTATACAGAATGTCATACAGCTGATTCACGTCAGTCGCGTAATCCGGCAGTTGATCGGCACGAACGGTATAAGGATGCACAACCATCTTGTTCTGATGAGCGTCCTGAACCATTGCGGTTAATGAGATATTGCCTTGCTTAGATTTCTCATCAACCAGCATGTGGTAATCCGGCCCAATGCCGTCCGCATACTCTGCCACCTGCTTCATCGCACCCGGTTTAAACATCCAGTCGTAGTTGTAATTAACCCAACTACCGTCTGGTTTTTTCTCCTGGGTTTCATTCCAGTCAGTGTACGCAATCAACTGCACCAGATTGAGATCCATCCCCATCTTCGGTTCCAGTTCATTTTTAATGCGTTTTAGCTCTGCGACGTCAAAACACTGCAGATAGACATTGTCTTCCTTGCCGGTATACCCATACTTTTTGAGTACCTCCAGCGTCTTAGCCGCAATATCCTTCCCTTCCTGGTGATGGAACCACGGTGCTTTCATTTCCGGGTAAATACCGATGTTCTTACCGGTGGAATGATTTAATCCCTGAACGAACTCAATCTCTTCTTCGAAAGTGTGCACGCGGAAATCAGATTTACCCATCGGGAAACGCCCTGGATATGTCTGCACCTTTTTGCCGTTTTCGATATCGAAGCCTTCAGTAAATTTCAGCGATTTGATCTCATCCAACGTAAAGTCGATAGCGTAGTAACGTCCATCTTTACGGGCACGATCCGGAAAGCGTTCGGCAACGTCGGTTACACGGTCAAGATAGTGGTCATGCAGGACGACCAGATGGTCGTCCTTAGTCATCACCAAATCCTGCTCCAGATAATCCGCACCCTGCGCATAGGCCATCGCTTTTGCGGGCAGCGTATGCTCCGGTAAATAGCCGCTTGCTCCACGGTGTGCAATCACAATCTTGTCTGCAGCGATGGCCGCACTGCTGACCACCATACCGGTCAACATCAGCGCTACGCTGAGACTTTTCAATGTCGTTTTCATCTATTAGCCCCCGTTACGCTTCAGTTCCATCTCTTTGTGATGACGTTTTTCACCAATCATGACGACCACCAGCAGAATAACCGCCAGCACGCTGCCGCCAATCATCACCATAAAGCCGCCATCCCAGCCGAAGAAGTCAACGGTGTAACCGACAATGGCGCTTGCCGCCACAGAACCGCCCAGGTAACCGAACAGTCCGGTAAAGCCTGCCGCCGTACCCGCCGCTTTTTTCGGTGCCAGTTCCAGCGCATGCAGACCGATCAACATTACCGGGCCGTAGATCAGGAAGCCGATGATAATCATACAAGCCATATCAACGTTCGGGTTTCCTGCCGGGTTCATCCAGTAGACGATCGTCGCAATAGTCACCAGCGTCATAAAGAACACGCCGGTTGCGCCACGGTTACCACGGAAGACTTTATCCGACATCCAGCCACATAACAGGGTGCCCGGGATACCTGCGTATTCATATAAGAAGTAAGCCCAGGAAGATTTATCCAGTGCGAAATGCTTCACTTCTTTCAGATAGGTCGGCGACCAGTCAAGGATGCCGTAACGCAGTAAATAGACGAACACGTTGGCGATGGCGATGTACCACAACAGTTTGTTCGGCAGAACGTACTGCATGAAGATCTGCTTCGCAGTCAGCTCTTCTTCTGCTTTTTCGTTGTAATCATCCGGATAGTCGTTCTTGTACTCTTCAATCGGCGGCAGACCGCAGGACTGCGGGGTATCGCGCATCAGAGCAAAGGCAAACAGGGCAACAACAATCGCGCCAAATGCCGGCATGTACAGCGCCGCTTTCCAGTCGTTAAACCAGGCCATCCCCAGCAGGAACAGCAGCGGTGGCAGACCACCACCAACGTTATGCGCGCAGTTCCAGACGGAAACGATGCCACCACGCTCTTTCTGTGACCACCAGTGCACCATGGTACGGCCACACGGCGGCCAGCCCATCCCCTGGAACCAACCGCAGAGGAACAACAGCACAAACATCACGGCAATGCTCGATGTCGCCCACGGTACAAAGCCCATAAACAACATCACTGCCGCAGCCAGAATCAAACCAGCGGGCAGGAAAACGCGCGGATTCGAGCGGTCCGAAACGGACCCCATGATGAATTTCGAAAAACCATAAGCGATGGAGATACCAGACAACGCAAAGCCCAGATCGCCACGAGAGAAACCCTGCTCAACCAGATAAGGCATAGCCAGGGCAAAGTTCTTACGTACCAGGTAGTACGCAGCGTAACCAAAAAAGATCCCCAAGAAAATCTGCCAGCGCAATCGACGATAGGTCGGATCGATCTCCGCTGCAGGCAAACGCGCTTTGTGTGGCGCCGGTTTAAAAATGCTCAACATATTGTAGCCTCCGTGGCCGTCTTTCGTTCGAAGGAAACACTGCAGTTTGTCGTAACAACCCTACCGCTCCCAGTGTGGCCGCGATGTTAAGGAATCATTCGGTGCAATAATGTGAATTACAGCACATATTGTTACAGTTTTATGACAAATGTTCATAAAGACGCACGGAATCACGTTTCATTTTCGAATTATGAGCGATTATGCGCGAAATCAAACAATCCATGTTTTTTATGTGGCTAAATGATAAAAAACGAACTGTGAGGAAAAACAATGAAAACTCGCGACTCGCAAACAAGTGACGTGATTATCATTGGTGGAGGAGCAACAGGTGCAGGGATCGCACGCGACTGTGCCCTGCGCGGCTTGCGCGTCATCTTAGTAGAGCGCCACGATATCGCTACGGGCGCAACGGGGCGTAACCATGGTCTGCTGCACAGCGGTGCGCGCTACGCCGTCACCGACGCTGAATCTGCTCGCGAATGCATCAGCGAAAACCAAATTCTGAAACGTATCGCCCGCCATTGCGTCGAGCCGACGGACGGTCTGTTTATTACGCTGCCGGAGGATGAACTCTCCTTCCAGGCCACCTTTATTCGCGCCTGTGAAGAAGCGGGCATCCGCGCAGAAGCGATAGACCCGCAGCAGGCGCGCATTATCGAACCGGCGGTAAACCCGCAACTGATTGGCGCAGTAAAAGTCCCGGACGGTACCGTGGATCCCTTCCGTTTAACCGCAGCCAATATGCTGGACGCACGCGAGCACGGAGCCGTTATCTTAACGGCCCATGAAGTGACCGGACTGATTCGTGAAGGAGCGACCGTCTGCGGCGTGAACGTACGTAACCATCTTACGGGTGAGATGCAATCCCTGCATGCACCGGTAGTGGTGAATGCCGCCGGGATCTGGGGTCAGCGTATTGCGGAATATGCCGATCTGAGCATTCGCATGTTCCCGGCGAAAGGTTCGCTGCTGATCATGGATCATCGCATTAACCAGCATGTCATCAACCGCTGTCGTAAGCCGTCCGACGCCGATATTCTGGTGCCTGGCGATACCATCTCGCTGATCGGTACGACCTCACAACACATTGATTACGACGATATCGACAGCAACCGTGTCACCGCAGAAGAGGTGGATATTCTGTTGCGTGAAGGCGAGAAGCTGGCACCGATTATGGCGAAAACGCGCATTTTACGCGCTTACTCCGGCGTGCGTCCTCTGGTTGCCAGTGATGATGACCCTAGCGGTCGCAACGTCAGCCGCGGCATTGTGCTGTTCGATCACGCCGAACGCGACGGGTTGGATGGGTTTATCACTATCACAGGCGGGAAGCTTATGACCTACCGCCTGATGGCGGAATGGGCGACCGACGCAGTATGTCGCAAACTGGGTAATTCCCGCCCTTGTACCACGGCGGATACCGCACTGCCTGGGTCGCAGGAATCTACCGAGCACACGCTAAAACGCGTCATCTCTTTGCCAGCACCACTTCGTGGCTCAGCGGTATACCGTCACGGCGATCGCACTCCAGCCTGGCTTAGCGAAGGTCGTCAGCACCGCAGTCTGGTCTGTGAATGCGAAGCGGTCACGGCGGGAGAAGTGCAATATGCCGTCGAGAATTTAACCGTTAACAGCCTGCTGGATTTACGTCGCCGCACCCGCGTCGGCATGGGGACATGCCAGGGTGAGCTGTGTGCCTGCCGTGCCGCAGGTTTGCTGCAACGTTTTAATGTCACCACCGCGGCGCAATCCATCACTCAGCTATCCGAGTTCCTCAATGAGCGCTGGAAAGGCGTGCAACCTATCGCCTGGGGGGATGCGTTACGCGAAAGCGAATTCACGCGCTGGGTTTATCAGGGATTGTGCGGTCTGGAAAAGGAGCACCAGGATGAAATTTGATACCGTCATTATCGGCGGCGGCCTCGCCGGACTGCTGTGCGGCCTGCAACTGCAAAAAAGCGGTTTGCGCTGCACGATTGTCACTCGCGGCCAAAGCGCGCTGCATTTTTCCTCCGGTTCACTGGATTTGCTCAGCACTCTGCCGGATGGTCAACCGGTCACTAACATTGAGACAGGGCTGGACGCGTTGTGCGCTCAGGCTCCTGCGCATCCTTATAGCGTTATCGGAACACAAAATGTGCTGGAACTGGCACAACAGGCACAGACTTTGCTGGAAGGATCCGGAGCACGTTTGCAGGGGGACGTTCACCAGGCGCATCAGCGTGTAACACCGCTGGGGACCCTACGTTCAACCTGGTTAAGCTCGCCGGAAGTCCCGGTCTGGCCACTGTCAGCTCAGCGCATCTGCGTGGTGGGCATTAGCGGTCTGCTGGATTTTCAGGCACATCTCGCTGCCGCCTCATTACAACAGCGCAACCTCAGCGTCGAAACGGCTGAAATCGATCTGCCGGAACTGGATGTTCTGCGCGACAACCCAACCGAGTTTCGCGCCGTTAACATCGCACGCCTGCTGGATAACGAAGACAAATGGCCGCTGCTTTACGACGCGCTGCTGCCGCTAGCAAAAACCTGCGACATGATCATTATGCCAGCCTGCTTCGGACTGGCTGACTCCCGGCTCTGGCAATGGCTCAACGATCGTCTCCCCTGTTCGCTTAATTTACTGCCAACCCTGCCGCCTTCAGTCCTGGGCATGCGTCTGCATAATCAGTTGCAGCGCCAGTTTGTACGCCAGGGTGGGATCTGGATGCCTGGCGATGAAGTGAAAAAAATCACCTGCCAGGACGGGTTGGTGAGCGAAATATGGACCCGCAACCATGCTGATATTCCATTGCGTCCACGCTTCGCTGTACTCGCCAGCGGCAGTTTCTTTAGCAGCGGGCTGGTCGCCACTCGCGAGGCCATTCACGAACCGATTATGGGGCTGGATGTCCAGCAAACCGCGACCCGAGCAGAGTGGTATCAGCGTGATGTATTCGATCCACAACCGTGGCAACAGTTCGGCGTGACAACGGATGACGCACTGCGCCCTGCTCTTGCGGGAAAAACAGTAGAGAACATGTTTGCCATCGGTTCTGTACTTGGCGGATTTGACCCTATCGCACAGGGTTGTGGAGGCGGCGTATGCGCAGTTAGCGCCTTGCATGCCGCACATCATATTGCGAAACGTGCAGGAGGCCTGCAATGAGCGACACACGTTTTGAAAGCTGTATCAAATGCACAGTGTGCACCACCGCCTGCCCGGTCAGTCGTGTAAACCCGAGCTATCCTGGCCCCAAACAGGCTGGTCCGGACGGTGAACGTCTGCGTCTGAAAGATGGTGCGTTATATGACGATGCACTGAAATATTGCATCAACTGCAAACGCTGCGAAGTCGCCTGCCCCTCAGATGTGAAAATTGGCGATATTATCCAGCGCGCGCGCGCCAAATACGACACGACGCGCCCGTCACTCCGTAACTTTGTCTTAAGCCATACCGATTTGATGGGCAGTGTTTCCACGCCGTTTGCGCCGATAGTCAACACCGCCACGTCGTTGAAACCGGTACGCCAGCTTCTTGATTACGCACTAAAAATCGATCACCGTCGTACGCTGCCGAAGTACTCCTTTGGTACATTCCGCCGCTGGTATCGCAGCGTTGCTGCCCAGCAGGCACAGTATCAGGATCAGGTCGCCTTTTTCCACGGCTGCTTTGTGAACTACAACCATCCCCAGCTCGGCAAAGATCTGATTAAAGTGCTGAACGCGATGGGTACCGGCGTACAACTGCTGAGTAAAGAGAAGTGCTGCGGTGTTCCGCTGATCGCCAATGGTTTTACCGATAAAGCACGTAAACAAGCGGTAAGTAATGTGGCCTCACTCAGAGAAGCCATTGACGGGAAAGGCATTCCGGTGATCGCCACCTCTTCAACCTGTACCTTTGCGCTGCGCGATGAATACCCGGAAGTGCTGGATGTCGACAACTCAGGCCTGCGCGAACATATTGAGCTGGCCACCCGTTGGCTGTGGCGCAAACTGGATGAAGGCAAAACGCTGCCGTTGAAAACGCTGCCGCTGAAAGTGGTCTATCACACACCCTGCCATATGGAGAAAATGGGCTGGACGCTCTACACGCTGGAGCTGCTACGACAAATTCCGGGGCTTGAATTGACAGTGCTGGATTCTCAGTGCTGCGGGATCGCCGGAACTTATGGCTTCAAAAAAGAAAACTATCCGACATCACAGTCTATTGGCGCCCCCCTGTTCCGCCAGATCGAAGAAAGCGGTGCGGATATCGTCGTTACCGACTGCGAAACCTGTAAATGGCAGATTGAGATGTCTACAAGCAAGCGCTGTGAACATCCGATCACTCTGCTTGCCAAAGCATTGGGTTAACGCTGCTCGCTGCTGCCCGATGGTATTCCACCATCGGGCAAGCAAGTATCAATAACTGCTTTTGAGCTTTTGCACAGCCTTGTCAGATTTAAACATCGCCAACCTGCGATCCAGCGCTTCACTATAGAGCATCGTGTCCACGCCTACGGCAACAAAGTTCGCCCCCCACTGCAGACATTTTTGCGCCATCGCCGGATCGACAGCGAGAAATCCCGCTGCTTTTCCGGCTACACGAATGCGACGGATGCTCTCTTCAATAATTCGCTGTACCTCAGGGTGCCCGGCGTTATCCGGATAGCCTAAAGACGCAGAGAGATCTGCCGGACCGATGAAAACACCATCGATACCTTCCACATCCAGGATCGCGTCCAGATTATCCAGCGCCGTTTTACTTTCGACCTGCACCAACAGACAGAGCGACTCATTAGCCTGCGCCATGTAATTATCAATACGTCCCCAACGCGCTGCACGGGCCACGCTGGCCCCAACTCCACGCTCTCCCACCGGAGGATAACGCGTCGCGGAAACCACCTGACGAGCCTGTTCTGCGCTGTCCACCATCGGGATCAGCAGCGTCTGTGCACCGATATCCAGTACCTGCTTAATCAACGCCTTGCTGCCTTCAATCGGACGAATCACTGGCTGACTGGCATAGGGCGCAATAGCCTGAAGCTGGTGATAGAGGTCCTGTACCGTGTTCGGCGCATGCTCACCATCAATGAGCAACCAGTCATAACCCGATGTTGCTGCAATTTCCGCCATATAGGAGGTGGTCGAACTGAGCCACAAACCAATCTGGACTTCCCCTTTGCGCAGCGCTTCTTTAAAAGGGTTTGATAACAATGCGTTCATAACGATCCTTACAACGTAGATAAGATTAATGATGCACCGCGCCCATTTGCGAAGCAGGACGGCTGACTTTCAGGGTGAAGATAATGACTGAACCAATAACTGCGACACATGCCAGGGTCAGAAGCCCTGCTGCATCACTGGCAAAAACGGTTTCAGCTTTAACCCGCAAGATGGGAGCCAGAAATCCCCCCACCGCGCCAAACAGGTTTACAAAGCCAATACCCGCAGCCAGCGCGGTACCAGAGAGCAATTGAGTCGGCATTGTCCAGAACACCGGCTGGACGGCAATAAAGCCCGCGGCCGCCACACATAAAGCCAGAATAGCCAGCACCGGAGACACCAGACCGGAAACGCCAATCCCGATCCCGGCGGCTAACAACGTCAGGGCCGCCACATTGCGCCGGTCACCGGTACGATCAGAGTAGCGCGGGATGAGCCAGGTACCGAACAGGGCAACCACCCACGGAATGGCCGTCACCACGGACGCAGTAAAGCCAACTTTGGTTCCCAATAGTGCCGCAACCTGGGTGGGCAGGAAGAAGATCAATCCATAGACCGCTACCTGAATCGTCAGATAAATAATTGCCAGTTGCCAGACACGCCCATTGCGCAAAGCATCTGACAGTTTTGAGGTGACCTTTTTCTCTTCTTCGCTCGCCAGTTGACTGATGAGAACGGCTTTCTCTTCCGCATTAAGAAAGCGCGCCTCCTGTGGTGTGTCGTCCAGCCAGAAGAAGGTGAAAACGCCTGCACCAACTGCCAGCAAACCTTCGATAACGAACATCCAGAACCACCCCGGATGCCCCATAAAACCGTGCATTTCTAACAGCGCGCCGGAAAGCGGCGATCCCAGAGTTAACGCCAGCGGTGCCCCCATGTAAAACAGCCCCATAATGCTGGCGCGGTTACGCTGCGGAAACCATTGCGACGTCAGGTAGATCATGCCGGGGAAGAAACCGGCTTCCGCCGCCCCCAACAGAGTACGGATAATCAGGAACTTTGCTTCGGTATCCGCCCACGCCATCGCCGCAGAGAGAAATCCCCACAGCAGCGTGGTGGTGCCAATCCAGCTTCTGGCGCCAAATTTACGCATCAGCAGGTTGGCTGGTACGCCCAGGAACGCGTATACCACAAAGAAAATTCCCGCCCCTAGTGCATAGGCTTCATTACTCAGCCCGGTATCAATCTGATACGTCTCTTTGGCAAAACCAATGTTCGAGCGATCCAGAAATGCCAGCACATACAGCGCCAACATAAAGGGAATCAAACGCGCACGGTTTTTCTTCACTACACCGTCAAGTAAAGTGGTTGTCATCACAAGATCCTCAAAGAAATGAGGGCGTTGCCGTGGATAAGGCAACGCACTGGTCATTAGTGGCTGTAGGGGCGCTTCAGATTGCAGTCACGGTTAAGCTCGACGCCAAAGCCAGGCTTATCAAGTACCGACTTATGGATCCGTCCGTTCACCGGCACTGGCTCATCCAGCAGGATAGGGTCGAACTGCGGACGCATCGTTGAACAATCCGGGCTGGTCATCAGGAACTCACTAAACGGGGTATTCGTGAAAGTGATAACCGCATGGTGCGAATAGACCGATGAGCCGTGCGGCACCACCAGTTGTCCACGCGATTTGGCAATTGCGGCAATTTCCACCAGCGTGGTTAATCCACCACACCAGCCGACATCAGGCTGCATGATATCAATGCCGGTTTCAGACAGCGTACGGAAGGACTGCAGCGTGCCGTGGTGTTCACCGCTGGTCACCATCATGCCTGCCGGTGCATTGCGCTTCAGCTCACGATAACCTTCATATTGCTGTGGCGGCAGACACTCTTCGATCCATTTCAGGTTATGCGGCGCACAGGCATGCGCCAGTTTGGTGGCATAGTTCACGTCCTGGCTCATCCAGCAGTCGAGCATCAGCCAGAAATCCGGGCCACATTTCTCACGCATATCGGCCACCATCGCGGCATCTTTGCGAACACCCGCGTCCCCATCGTGCGGCCCCCAATGGGTCGGCATTTTTCCACCGATAAAGCCCAACTCTTTTGCCAGATCTGGACGTGCCCCAGTGGCATAGAACTGAATTTCATCACGAACCGCGCCACCCAGCAGTTTGTAGACCGGTAATCCCACGACCTTGCCAAACAGATCCCAAAGCGCGAGATCCACGCAAGAGATGGTGTTCATCACCAGACCGCCAGAGCCAGAATAATACATTGTGGCACCAATCATCTGATCGTGAATGAGTTTAATATCACTGACGCATTTGCCTTCGATAAAGCGGTTAAGATGCTTTTCGACAATAAAGCAGCCCATCTCTCCAGCCGTCGAGACTGCAAACCCCGTCTGACCGTTTTCTGCCTCCACTTCGACAATCAACGTCCCCAGCACGTTTATGCCGAAAGACTGGCGCGACTGTTCATACTCACGGTATTTGCTCATTGGCGTAGCAATGTGATCGTCAATCCAGTGATGAGCGCCCTGGTCATGATAATCACCACCGCCCGCCCCTTTCTCCGCCGTAGCACCGCCGGTAAACCAGGCACGAACATGTTTAATTTTTGGTAGGGTCATGATGTTCTCCATTATTATGATGCGAGTGAATCGAAGGGACTTTTCCAGCCCAACAGACGTGAAATATCTTTGGCGCAGGCAATTGCCTTCCCGGCCAGGTAATCACGATTCTCTTCGTTGATTTGTAAACGAGTGCCAACCACTGAAATCGCGGCAGTCAGCGTATTACTGGCATTAAAAACGGGAGCGGCAACACAGCGAACATCCGGGTAATCCTCGCCATTATCAAAACTCCATCCACGCTGGCGAATGCGCTCCAGTTCATCATTCAGTTGCTGAGGATCAGCAATTGTGGTCGGCGTCGCCTTCTCCCATACCAACTGGTCAATAATGGTTTTGCGTACTGCAGCAGGCTGCCAGGCCAGCAAACATTTGCCGATGCCAGAGCGATACAGAGAAAGACTTTTTCCCTCATGAGAACGCACGCTGATGGTGGACGAGGATTCCACTTTCAGAATGTAATACGCGCTTTCGTGGTCGATGAGCCCCAGATGACAAAGCAGATCGGTTTCATCCATAAGCTGTGTCAAGCGCGGACGCGCCAGCTCACGCAGATCCATTTTGCTCAACGCATGCCCCGAGAGTTCAACCAGTTTGGTCCACAGGCAGTAGTTCTCCTGATGATCAATACTGAGAAAGCGCTGACGCTTCAGTTCGTTTAACAACAAATAAGCGGTGCTTTTCGGAATACCCAACGTATCCACAATCGTTGCGGCGCTGCACGGGCCGATACGCGCAATAAGATTGAGAATTTCTATCGCTCTGGTAAGCGCGGGGACTTTGCTTGATTCCAACATACTGGACTCCGGTCTGAGATACTGGAATCAGTGTGTTCGGTCAACAGGGTTAAAATTGTGAAGCACATCAAATCCCGCCTTTCTTCCAGCAGGCTGGAAAGATTACGTATAAAAATGTGAACCACAGCACGGATTTTTCCACAGGGAGTACAACAGGTTGGACAATAATGCAGGAGAAATTGCCGAATGGCGGGGGAACGTCTACTCACACACATAAGCAGACGTTCACTTAAAGCCCGATAAGCGCAGCGCTATCGGGCAATTTACAGGCTAGATCGTCAGCGACTCAACCACTTCAATCCAGCCGTGTTCGCTGGCAAGATCCTGCCCGTTTAGCCAGCGACGCAGCATATTTAGCGCCATCATCGCGCAGACTTCCTGACGAACCGGCAAGCTATAGCGATTCGCATTCAGTCGCACGCGCAAGGCATATGTACCATCGGGCGTTGCCAGGGCAAAGTTAATATGTTCGTTTTCGAAACCCGATACCGCCAACGCCAGCTCAGCATAATGGTTGCCGCGTCGTTCAGTTATCCAGTGCGCCGTTTGCGCCAGCGTTTCTTCCTGAGAAGGGACCACCTCGCTGGCCAGCAGTGGGGCGTTAGCACGGGAAAGTTGCAGAGCAACCAGACCACCGGTGAACTGTTCGCTCAACGTCAGGCTGTACTGGCGATCCTGTAACTTACGGGCGATTTGCGCGGGTAATCCTTCCGTCCCCTCAAAAATCATGTTCTGTCCGGCGACCCGTTTAACTTCCGGCCACAGCGCCATCATCGCTTCACGTTGGGAATCCGGCCCGGTGAGTTTCAACTCGATAATCGGCATGGATGAGCGATACCCCATTGTCACTCCCGCCGGTAGTGACAGAGAATCCAGGCTCTGTGCCAGATCGCTTTCAGAGCGGCCAAAGGTGGTTAATCGCAGACATAGAGGGGGCTGAGAGAGCGAGAAACGCTCACGCAAGCGCGGCAGGATCTCATGCTCGATCATGACTTTAAATTCTGACGGCACGCCCGGCGTAAAGAACATCAGGCAGCGGTTTAGCTTAACGGCAAAGCCACATGCAGTGCCCACCGGATTATTAATAAACTCCGCGCTGGCAGGAAGCTCGGCCTGTTTGCGATTGCTCGGCGCCATCACGCGGCCGCGCTCGCGGAAAAAGCTCTCCATCTGGGCCAGCCATGGCTCATGCAGCACCAGTCCCTCACCTTTTGCCGTTGCCGCTGCCAGTGCACTCAAATCATCGCTGGTTGGCCCTAAGCCGCCATTGACGATCAACACATCGGCGTGTTCACTACGCTCACGCAAGATAGCGACCAAATCGTCAAGATTGTCGCCTACCGTGTTACGGCGCGTTAACGGTAATCCCTGATTAAAGAAAAAATCGGCCAGCCAGGCAGCGTTGGTGTCGACGATCTGCCCGTGCAACACTTCATCCCCGGTGGATAGCATCTCCACATTTAACATTGTGTTCTCCTGCTTTTGTAATAGAAACACTATAACGCAATGCAGGGGGAACATGGAGAAGGAAGAGGAGTAAAACAGGCGCAGCAGAACGCCGCGCCAGGAAGATTAGAAGCTGGCGCTAACCCCAACGTACGGGCCGTCAGCAATCGCGTTATCACGGTTGCCATCTTTACCGGCCAGATTCAGGTAGCGATAACCCGCTTCAATGCTCAGTGGACGCATAATCGTCAGGCGCGCACCGGCATTCGCTTCTTCAAAGCTGTCGATACCGCTGGAGAGCGAGTCCGGAGAGTAATAGTATTCGCCAAACAGACGGAGGCTGTCGCCAATCGGCCACTGCAGACCACCACCAACAGCCGCCGCATAACCTTCATCACCATCCTTCGGATTGGTGTAAATACCTTTGCCGCCAACAGTAGCCAACAGCGGTCCAAGCGGGATATTCAGACCAAGACCCAGACCAGCCGCGTCGCCATCGTCATCGTTGTGCATCCAGTTGCCGCTTACCGCTAATCCGGTTGACTCGGTGCCAAAGCCGACGCCAATGTTGGTGTAATCTTCACCAGCCTGACCATTGATGCTGATGGCATTAGCCGATGCGGAAACAAACAGCATTCCGGCAAGTCCTAACAGTACGCTTTTTTTCATTTTTACCCTTTCCAGCAAGCAAGTAATTAATGTGCCCCAAAACCGCAGGATTGTACTGCCAACAGCAAAGGAATCAATGAGCTAAAAAAGCGATCTAATAACATATTGTAACGAAATACTACCCGAAACCGTTTCAATAAGTGACGATGGAATTGACAATAATCACTTTAACCAACGCGTCAGCTCCCGTATTCTTTTGCCTCATCTCTGTACATAAGGAACATAACCGTGCGTCAAAGGACAATTGTTTGCCCATTAATTCAAAATGAAGGCTGTTATTTACTGTGTAAAATGGCCAACGATCGCGGTGTTTTTCCCGGTCAGTGGGCGTTATCGGGCGGTGGCGTGGAACCTGGCGAACGTATCGAAGAAGCCCTGCGACGGGAAGTAAGGGAAGAGTTAGGCGAGCAGCTTGTGTTGACCGATATCACCCCCTGGACCTTCAGCGATGATATCCGCACCAAAACGTATGCTGACGGCAGGCAGGAAGAGATTTACATGATTTATCTGATCTTCGACTGCATTTCTGCCAATCGCGAAGTGAACATTAATGAAGAGTTTCAGGATTTCGCCTGGGTAAAACCAGAAGATCTTGGACATTACGACTTAAACATCGCCACCCGAAAGACATTAACATTAAAAGGATTACTGTAAGTACAACGCTGCTTCTTAGAATCACCTCGCTGACTTAATATCTTTATGCACCAGCCCTTCGGGGCTGAGCAAACAAAATGTTTAATATCAATTAAATAACCATTAATCTCTTCTGCATCGCTCTCTTTTCTCCACCTTAAATCCTTAAGGATAAATTAACCTTCGATCATTAACCTTTGTAGCCTGATGAAATAATTAACGCGCGCTTGTTTGTCATAAAAATAAACCTACGACTGCGTTTAATGGCTTGAAGGAATAATGATGTCTGACTTTTTGCCCTTCTCTCGCCCGGCAATGGGTACTGAAGAACTTACCGCAGTTAAGGCGGTTCTGGATTCAGGATGGATAACCACCGGCCCTAAAAACCATGAGCTGGAGGAAGCGTTCTGTCGGCTTACGGGGAACCAACATGCCGTTGCCGTCTGCTCTGCCACCGCAGGTATGCACGTCACGCTGATGGCGTTGGGTGTGGGTGAAGGCGATGAAGTCATCACGCCGTCAATGACGTGGGTTTCTACGCTCAACATGATTGTCCTGCTGGGAGCCACGCCGGTCATGATCGATGTCGACCGCGATACGCTGATGGTAACACCGGAGCAAATTGAAGCCGCTATTACGCCACGAACCAAAGCTATTATACCGGTGCATTACGCAGGTGCTCCCGCCGATCTTGACGCGATTTACGCTATCGGCGAGCGCTATGGGATCCCGGTGATAGAAGACGCAGCCCATGCCGTGGGAACGTTATATAAAGGTCGTCATGTTGGTGCTCGCGGCACGGCAATCTTCTCCTTTCACGCCATCAAAAATATTACCTGTGCGGAAGGCGGGCTGGTTGTTACTGACGACAAACAGCTGGCTCAACGGTTACGCAGCCTGAAATTTCACGGCCTGGGAGTGGATGCGTATGACCGACAAACCTACGGCCGAGCCCCGCAGGCAGAAGTTCTCACGCCGGGATACAAATACAACCTCACCGACATCAATGCGGCTATCGCCCTGGCGCAACTGGGCAAACTGGCGCAACTGAACGCGCGCCGCGCGGAAATTGCCCAACAGTACCAGCAAGCGCTGGCTGATTCGCCTTTTCAGCCGCTGAACCTGCCGCAGTGGTCGCATGTACACGCCTGGCACCTGTTTATTATTCGTGTCGATGAAGCACGCTGCGGTATAAGCAGAGATGCGTTAATGGAAGCGCTTAAAGCCAGAGGTATTGGTACCGGCCTGCATTTTCGCGCCGCACACACGCAAAAATATTATCGCGAACGTTTCACTACCCTTTCGCTTCCTGATACGGAATGGAATAGCGCGCGCATCTGTTCGCTGCCGTTATTCCCTGACATGACCGCCGATGATACCCGGCGCGTGATTACAGCACTTCGCCAGATAGCAGGACAATAATCATGTTTGAATCCACGCCGATTAAGAAAGTCTCGGTGGTTATTCCCGTGTTTAACGAACAGGAAAGCCTGCCAGAGTTAATTAAACGTACCTGCGCCGCCTGCGAAAAGCTGGGAAAAGAATACGAAATACTGCTGATCGATGACGGCAGCAGCGATAATTCCGCTCAACTGATGATGGAGGCTTCTCAGGCGCAGAACAGCCATATTGTCTCTATTCTGCTCAACCGAAACTACGGGCAGCACTCGGCAATTATGGCCGGTTTTAGCCACGTTACCGGCGACTTGATTATCACGCTGGATGCCGATTTACAAAACCCTCCGGAGGAGATCCCCCGGCTGGTTGCCACAGCTGATGAAGGTTTCGATGTCGTCGGAACGGTGCGCCAGAACAGGCAAGACAGTGTGTTTCGTAAGACCGCCTCACGGATGATCAACCATCTGATTCAGCGAACCACCGGAAAAGCGATGGGAGATTACGGCTGCATGCTGCGTGCTTATCGCCGTCACATCGTTGATGCCATGCTGCATTGCCAGGAACGCAGCACCTTCATTCCGATTCTGGCCAACATTTTTGCCCGGCGTGCGACGGAAATCCCGGTGCACCACGCGGAACGTGAATTTGGCGATTCTAAGTACAGCTTCATGCGCCTGATTAACCTGATGTATGACCTGGTGACCTGCCTGACAACCACACCACTGCGTATGTTGAGTCTGCTGGGCAGCGTGATTGCCGCCACGGGTTTCACTCTGTCCGTCCTGCTGGTCATTCTTCGCCTGACGCTAGGCCCACAGTGGGCTGCGGAAGGGGTATTCATGCTGTTTGCCGTACTGTTCACGTTTATCGGCGCACAGTTTATAGGCATGGGATTACTCGGCGAATATATCGGTCGCATCTATAACGATGTCCGTGCCCGCCCCCGTTATTTTGTTCAACACGTTATTCGTCCACAAACCACGCACTCAACCGAGGAACACCACGCATGAAAGCCGTCGTATTTGCTTATCACGATATGGGATGTCAGGGAATTCAAGCCTTGTTGGATGCAGGTTATGAAATCGCAGCTATTTTTACCCACGCCGATAACCCTGCTGAGAAAGCATTTTTCGGTTCGGTTTCCCGGCTGGCGGCCAGCGCAGGCATACCGGTTTACGCCCCTGACGAGGTCAATCATCCGCTATGGATTGAACGAATTAGCCAGCTCGCGCCAGATGTTATCTTCTCGTTCTACTATCGTCATTTACTGAGCGATGACATTCTGAATCTTGCGCCTGTGGGTGCCTTTAACCTGCACGGCTCGCTGTTGCCCAAGTATCGTGGCCGCGCACCGCTGAACTGGGTTTTGGTCAACGGAGAAACAGAAACGGGCGTGACGCTTCATCGCATGGTAAAACGCGCGGATGCGGGCGCTATTATTGCTCAACAACGTGTTGCCATTTCCCCCGACGACGTAGCCTTAACGCTGCATCATAAACTGTGCCAGACTGCCCGGCAGGTTCTCGAACAGGTGCTGCCGGCTATCAAAACGGGTGACTTTCAGGAACGCCCTCAGCAGAAAACAGAAGCCACCTGCTTTGGTCGACGGACACCGGACGACAGCTTCCTCGACTGGCGTAAACCTGCAGCGCAGTTACATAACATGGTACGTGCCGTATCCGATCCCTGGCCGGGCGCATTCAGCTACGTGGGAACACAAAAATTCACTGTCTGGTCATCACGACTGTCTGCTCATCGCGCTGCAGCCCAGCCAGGGACCGTGCTTTCAGTGTCACCATTACTGATTGCCTGTGCTGATGGGGCGCTCGAAATCATCACCGGGCAAGCTGGCGATGGTATCACTATGCAGGGATCGCAGTTGGCGCAAGTGCTGGGTCTGGTTGCGGGGTCTCATCTGAACAGCCAGCCGCTTTCCACCCGCAAACGTCGTACTCGTGTTTTGATCCTCGGCGTTAATGGTTTCATTGGTAATCATCTGACAGAACGCCTGCTGCGCGAAGATAACTATGAAGTCTATGGGCTCGATATTGGCAGCGATGCGATTGGGCGTTTTCTGCAACACCCGCGGTTCCATTTTGTGGAAGGCGATATCAGTATTCATTCCGAATGGATTGAATATCATGTGAAAAAATGCGACGTCGTGCTGCCGCTGGTGGCGATTGCCACGCCGATTGAATACACCCGTAATCCGCTGCGCGTCTTTGAACTTGATTTTGAAGAGAACCTGAGGATCATTCGCTACTGCGTGAAATATCAAAAGCGCATCATTTTCCCCTCCACCTCAGAAGTTTACGGGATGTGTAGCGATAAGGTCTTTGATGAAGACAGCTCAAACCTTACCGTTGGCCCGGTCAATAAACCACGCTGGATCTACTCAGTGTCCAAACAGCTTCTGGATCGCGTCATTTGGGCGTATGGCGAAAAAGAGGGATTACGCTTCACGCTGTTCCGTCCGTTTAACTGGATGGGACCACGTCTGGACAGCCTCAACGCTGCACGTATCGGTAGCTCACGCGCCATTACTCAGCTGATCCTGAATCTGGTGGAAGGGTCACCGATTAAGCTGATTGAAGGCGGTAAACAGAAGCGCTGCTTTACTGATATTCGCGATGGTATCGAAGCTCTGTTCCGTATCATTGAAAACGACGGCGGACGCTGCGACGGCGAGATTATCAATATTGGTAATCCGGATAATGAAGCCAGTATTCAGGAACTGGCGGAAATGCTGCTGGCCTGCTTCGAAAGACATCCGTTGCGCCAACACTTTCCACCATTTGCCGGTTTTCGTGACGTCGAAAGCAGCAGCTACTATGGTAAAGGTTATCAGGACGTTGAACACCGGAAACCCAATATTCGCAATGCCAAGCGCTGCCTGAACTGGGAGCCCTCCATCGAAATGCTGGAGACTGTGGAAGAAACCCTGGATTTCTTCTTGCGCAGTGTGGATATCACGGAACAGAGATCATGAAACAGGTAGGCTTGCGTATTGATGTCGATACCTTCAGGGGGACGCGCGAAGGCGTACCCCGCCTGCTGGAGACATTGAACCGACATAACGTTCGGGCAAGTTTTTTCTTCAGCGTTGGGCCTGACAACATGGGACGCCATCTCTGGCGTATGGTAAAGCCGCAGTTTCTATGGAAGATGCTGCGCTCAAACGCTGCCTCCCTCTACGGATGGGATATTTTGCTGGCAGGTACCGCGTGGCCTGGAAAAGAGATCGGCCAGGCCAATGCGGCAATTATTCAGCAAACGGCTCTGGTTCACGAAACCGGGTTACATGCCTGGGATCACCACGCCTGGCAGGCTCGCAGCGGGAACTGGAATGACAAACAGCTGATCGATGATATTTCCCAGGGTATCACCGCTCTCGAAGCCATTACCGGACAGCCTGTCACCTGTTCTGCCGTTGCCGGCTGGCGTGCCGATGCACGCGTTGTCCACGCAAAAGAAGCGTTCAAGCTGCGTTATAACAGCGACTGTCGGGGAACATCGTTATTCCGCCCGGTGCTTGAGACAGGCAAAACAGGCACGCCGCAAATTCCCGTTACCTTACCGACATGGGATGAAGTGGTTGGCGGGGAAGTGCAAGCTGTCGATTTCAATTCCTGGATCCTCTCCCACATGCTGATGAACAGAGGAACATCTGTGTACACAATTCATGCGGAAGTCGAAGGTATCGCATTTCATCAGGATTTTAACACTCTACTGATTCGCGCAATTGATGCGGGGATTACGTTTTGTCCACTTGGCGATCTGCTGCCGGACGACATTAACACGTTGCCATCAGGACAAATCATACGTGGCAAAATACCCGGCAGAGAGGGATGGCTCGGCTGCCAGCAACCAGTGAGCGCGACATGATGAGATCCATACGCAACATAATGGCATTTATCGCCTTTATTGCGCTGTATTACGTTTTACCCATCAATAGCCGCATGCTCTGGCAGCCTGACGAGACGCGCTATGCTGAAATCAGTCGGGAAATGCTGAACGCGGGCGACTGGATAGTCCCGCACTTTTTAGGGCTACGCTATTTTGAAAAACCCATTGCCGGATACTGGCTAAACAGCATCGGGCAATGGCTCTTTGGTGCCACCAACTTTGGCGTCAGGGCAGGTGCAATTTTTGCTACACTGCTGACCGCACTGCTGGTAGCCGGATTTGCAATGCGGTTATGGCAGGATAAACGCACAGCCTTACTCTCTTCAGTCATTTTCTTAACGTTTTTCTCCGTTTACAGCATCGGAACCTACGCGGTTCTTGATCCTATCATCGCACTCTGGCTCATGGCGGGCATGTTCTGTTTTTGGGAAGGCATGCAGGCCACCAGTAAAAAACGCAAAATCATCGCTTTTTTACTGCTAGGGTTAACCTGCGGTATGGGAGTAATGACCAAAGGTTTTCTCGCGCTGGCCGTCCCGGTGCTCAGCGTACTGCCATGGGTCTGGGTGCAAAAACGCTGGAAAACGTTTTTTATCTACGGCTGGCTGGCAATTTTAGGCTGTATAGCGATTGTTCTACCGTGGGCGATGGCCATTGCACAACGCGAACCTGACTTCTGGCATTACTTTTTCTGGGTCGAACATATTCAACGGTTTGCGCAGGCGGATGCCCAGCATAAAGCGCCGTTCTGGTATTACCTGCCTGTGTTTATCGCAGGCTGCCTGCCCTGGCTTGGCCTGCTGCCTGGCGCACTGCGTACGGGCTGGCGTGAACGTGATTTTCCGTGCAGTGCCTTGTACCTGCTGAGCTGGATAATCATGCCGATACTGTTTTTCAGTATCGCCAAAGGAAAATTGCCGACCTATATTCTTTCCTGCTTCGCACCGCTTGCGATCCTCACTGCGCGTTTCGGCCTGCAGGCAGCACAAAAGGGTTCCATTGCCTTACGCGTTAATGGCTGGATTAACATCCTGTTTGGCGTGCTCGGCATTGTCGCAACTTTTATCGCTTCCACGTTGGGGCCGTTAAAGTCGCCTGTCTGGACGCATATTGAAACCTATAAGGTTTTTTGTGTGTGGGGCATTTTTATGAGCTGGACTTTTTTTGGCTGGTATACGCTGAACAGTACCGAGAAAAACTGGAAATTCGCAGCGCTTTGTCCACTGGGACTGGAGCTGTTGTTTGGCTTTTCAATACCCGATCGGGTCATGGAATCTAAGCAGCCTCAGTTTTTTGTTGAGATGACCAAAGAGTCGCTGGAGTCGAGTCGTTATATTCTCTCCGATAACGTAGGCGTCGCTGCGGGCCTGGCCTGGAGTCTGAAACGCGACGACATCATCATGTACGGACAAGCGGGCGAGTTAAAATACGGACTCAACTATCCGGATGCCAGAGGCCGCTTTGTCAGCCGGGATGACTTTGCAAACTGGTTAGCACAACATCGTCAGGAAGGAAACATTACCCTCGTGTTGTCAATTTCGAAAGGTGAAGATATTAATCAACTTGCCATTCCGCCTGCTGACTATATCGATAATCAGGGACGCCTGGTTTTGATTCAGTATCGACCAAAATGATCTGGATAATCCTGGTTCTTACCAGCCTGCTCAGCGTCTGCGGACAACTATGCCAGAAGCAGGCCACTCGCCCGGTACCCGTCCACGCGCGAAAACGTCATATTACGCGGTGGGTTGTCCTGGCTCTGGCCTGTCTGGGTCTGGCTATGCTGCTCTGGATGGCAGTATTGCAGAACATTCCCGTCGGCATCGCCTATCCGATGCTGAGTCTCAACTTTGTATGGGTCACACTGGCTGCATGGAAAATCTGGCGCGAACCTGTCACAAGGCGTCACTGGCTGGGGGTTGGGCTGCTCATCACCGGCATCTTTATTCTTGGGAGCGCGGTGTAATGGGCATATTTTGGGGTTTGTGCAGCGTTTTCATTACTTCTGCCGCTCAACTAAGTCTGGGTTATGCGATGGATAGTCTGCCGCCGATACAATATCCGCAGGCGTTTATATCCGCTTTATTGTCCACCAGCATCGGGGCGCTAGCCCTGTATGCCGGTCTGTTGGGGTATTTACTGTCAGTTATCTGCTGGCATAAAGCCCTGCACCAGCTGGCTCTGAGCAAAGCATATGCCCTGCTCAGCCTCAGCTATGTGCTGGTATGGGTAGCATCGATGATTTTACCCGGCTGGCAGGGGACTTTCTCATTGAAGGCGTTTGCTGGAGTGTTGTGCATCATGGCAGGGCTGATGATGATTTTTCTGCCTTCTCCCGGACAGGCTTCCTGAGGTTATTTGCCCTCAGACAGATGCAACAGACGCTGCCAGTCGTCACAGTGGTATTGTCTGGCATCTATTATTTTAATCACCCGTGATGTATCAAGATTAATACAATACAAAGCATCTTTCAGCGGTGAAAGAAGATCGCCGACATTAACCCGCTCAGAGGTTTGCGCCTCAGCCAGCATCTTCAGTGAGCCGCCGCTATCGCAAATTACGATATAAATTTTCCCTGTCTTTTTGAGACAGCAAGACTTCTTCACATGCCATTCCATAGCGCACCTGTTTGTTAATAAATATCATAACAAGTTACGCTTTAGCAGATAAACAAAACAACAATGGGTATGGAATGGCAAAATGAGATGTAAAATGAATGCGGCCTTAATCTTTATCGTTGGCACGAACCCAGTCAAGCAACGCACGGCGAGAAACTTTAATACCACCGGTTTTCAGCTCTGGCGGTAATGTCAGCCAACGCACCGGCTGCTGAAAACGCGCCAACTTATCGTTAATCCATTCGGCAAGGTCAATTTTTCCAGCGTCAGCGTCATATTCAACGACTGCTACCGGGCGATGCCCAAACTCTCTGTCTTCTACCGGAACAATAAAGGCTTGCAGAACCTGCGGATGCGACGTAATCACGCGCTCCACCTCTTCTGGCTGGATACCTTCCCCACCGCTAAAGAACAGATTATCCAGGCGGCCGACAATGGTTAACTTACCGTCATTAAATACCCCACGGTCGCGGGTGGCAAACCAGCCTTCAGCATTAACCAGTGGGTTAAGTTTCCCGTTACGCCAGTACCCTTGTGCCATACTGGCGGCTCGCAGCCAGACTTCATCATTAACAATTCTGACTTCTCTGCCCGGCAAAGGGGAGCCTACATCGCCCAGACCATCCGCTTCTTTTGCGCAAACCGTAGAGGCAAATTCCGTCAGCCCGTAACCGCACCAACAACGAATCCCGTGCTCGCGCGCCTGTTCAGTCAGTTCAACGGGGATTGCCGCACCTCCCAGCAATACGGCTTTCAGCGTTACCGGTGTTTTATTCACCAGCAAACGCCAGAGCTGTGTGGGCACGAGCGAGGCATGGGTACAGCCAATCAACATCTGTTCCAGCGGCTGCTTGTCACGCACGGTTATTCGCGCGCCCGCAAACAGCCAGCGCCAAAGAATACCCTGACCAGATACATGAAATAACGGCAGTGAGAGCAGCCAGTCATCTTTTGTACCAAACGGGATAAGCGACAGCACGCCCTGTGCGCTAGCCAGATGAGCCTCGCAGGTATGGACAGCCGCCTTAGGTAACCCGGTTGAACCGGAGGTTAACGTCATCGAGCTCAAACGCTGGGGCAGCCAGGCGACAGCATACTCGCCAGACTGTTCGCGCATTCGCAGTGGCGTCAGCGCTGAAAATGTATCGTCGCCTTCCAGATTCAGCGCAAAATACAGCGTTAAATCAGGTACCAATGTCTCCAGCAATGACCGAGGCAGTTGTGGATTCACAGGTAAAACCCGGGCTCCGCACTGCAACAATGCCAGCCAGGCCATCAGAGACCGGGGATGATTCCAGGCTCGCAACAGTACGCCATCGCCCTCTTCCACACCCTGAGCGGCAAACCCTGTAGCCAGAGCGTCCACCCGGGTGCAGAGATCTCGCCAGCTTAGCACCTCATCATTGAGGCGTAAGGCTGGCGCATCTCCCCGAACCTGCCGCCAGTGACGCCACGGCCAGTCAGGGAAGATCATAACAACCGTTCCAAAGAATCAACGTCGACACACGGCAACATGCTGCCCGGCCAGCTGCGTACCTGCTGGCATTGCATCAGACTAAGCGTATCCAGACCAGGAATGGTCTGTGGCGTCAGCCAGGCGGCAATCCGGGCCAGTTGAGTTAAGCCCAGACTCGACTCAATAGACGAACTGATTACTGCAGTAAGCCCCAGCGCGTGCGCCGCCTCAACCTGTTCGCGAACCTTATCCAGACTGCCGGTGAGCGTTGGTTTGATGACGACCGCACTCACACCCTCTTCAGCTATAAAGGTAAAGTCTGCTTCACGCAGGCTTTCATCCCAGGCGATGCTAATCCCGGTTTCGCGAGCAAACGCGCGCGAATCGTCGCGGGTTTTACACGGCTCTTCGAGAAAAGCAATGCGCGCGCGATACTCCGGATTAACATATTTCGCGAACTGCTGCGCTTTAAGCGGCGTCCAGGCACGGTTAGCATCAAGACGCAGATGTAACGTGGGGATCGCCTCAAGCAACAGGTTGACGACCATGCCGTCGCGTACCGCTTCATACAGACCGACTTTCACCTTCGCGACCTTCTCGCCCGGCATGTCTGCCAGCTGCAAAACCAGATCGTCAGGATCGCCCGTACACAACGGCGCAGCGCGATAGTCCGCCGCATCAGGCAATGCCCCCTCAAGTTCAGCCAGCGCACAGCTTGCACCAAAGGCCACCGAAGGCATCGACGGTAAGGTTGAATCCCCCTGTAACCAGCCGTTTACCCAGCTCAGCAGCGCAGTTTGCGCCTCTTCCCAGGTTTCCTGGCTGAAGCCCGGCAGTGGGGAGATCTCTCCCCACCCTTCGTGCTCGCCGTCACGAAGACAAACGTACAGCCCGTCACGCGTTTTTAACCGCCTGTCGCGCAGAATCACCCCCGCGTCCATGGGGATCTTCCAGCGGTATACCTGCGCGCTACGCATTACGGATTCCGTTTGAATTTGCTGAAGTCAGGCTGACGTTTCTGGTTAAAGGCGTTACGGCCTTCCTGTCCTTCTTCCGTCATGTAGAACAGCATGGTGGCGTTACCAGCCAGTTCTTGCAGACCCGCCTGACCATCACAATCAGCGTTCAGCGCAGCTTTCAGGCAACGCAGCGCCATCGGGCTGTTTTGCAGCATTTCGCGACACCAGCGTACGGTCTCTTTTTCCAGATCCGCCAGCGGAACCACGGTATTGACCAGGCCCATATCCAGCGCCTGTTTTGCATCGTACTGACGGCACAGGAACCAGATTTCACGCGCTTTTTTCTGGCCGACAATGCGCGCCATGTAAGAGGCACCCCAACCACCGTCGAATGAACCGACTTTTGGTCCAGTCTGACCGAAGATGGCGTTTTCTGCTGCAATAGTCAGGTCACACATCATGTGCAGCACGTGGCCACCGCCAATGGAATAACCCGCAACCATCGCCACAACAGGCTTCGGACAGGTACGAATCTGACGCTGGAAGTCCAGCACGTTCAGGTGATGCACACCGGAGTCATCCTGGTATCCGCCGTAGTCACCGCGCACTTTCTGATCGCCGCCCGCGCAGAACGCTTTGTCGCCAGCACCCGTCAGGATAATCACGCCAATGTTATCGTCATAACGTGCATCCGCCAGCGCCTGAATCATCTCTTTAACGGTAACAGGGCGAAATGCGTTGCGTACCTGCGGACGATTAATGGTGATTTTTGCGATACCGTCGGTGGATTTTTCGTAGCGAATGTCGGTGTAGCCTTCAGAGCAATCGAGCCATTCTACCGGTGCGTAAAGCATTGTTTCATCAGGATAGATCATAAAATGTCCTTTAGTCAGCGACGCAGAATCTGAGCCAGACAGTCCACCACGCCTGCGGGATTATCCCGATGCGCGTTGTGTCCGGCGTTACGAATCACATGGTTCGGTACAGACATTTCCGTCGCCAAAGCGCGGAATTTATCGTCACGTTCACCACATAAATAATAAAACGGAAATGTGCACGTAGTGAGTTGCGCACGTAAATCAGGTTGGACGGCAAGCGAGGTAGCCTCCAGCATTGCAGCCAACGTAACACCATTATTATGGCTGCGCAGCGCCACGAGCGCCTGTCGTTGTACAGGGCTTAACGAGGCGAAAACTGGCTGTTGATACCAGTCATTAAACACATCACGCAACGGTTCCCGGCGAAAACGTGCGGCCCAGCGGCCATCTGAGAGACGACGCTGAATCCGCTCATCTTCGCGTTGTAGCCCAGGATGTCCACCTTCAACAACCAATCCGCAAAGCCCCGGCATCCCCTGGCAGGCCGCCATCATCGCGACTCTGCCGCCAAGAGAATATCCCACCAACCAGTAGTTAAGTATGTTGTAACTAAATAAAGTATTACGCAGCAATTCACTGACGTCATCAAAGCCCCTCACGCGAATGTCAGCAGAACCGCCGTGTCCTGGCAGATCGATGTACAATCGCGAGTAGTTTTGAAACGTCTCGCCGACCGTTTGCCATTCCTGACAATCACCTGAGAATCCGTGCAGGAAAACCAGCCAGGGATAACCCGTCTGGCCCTCATTCGCCTGCGCGTGCAGGATCATAGATGGCTCACCTGTGCCAGCAGTTGCTGCAGAGTTTGCGCCCCGTCAGTTTCATTCACTACCAGCTCAATCACCGTTGCTGCAGGGGTTCGCCAGGCATTCGCCAGCGCGCTTTCCAGCTGCTCCCAGCTTTCCGGTCGGTGATATTTCAGGTTGAACATGGCTGCCGCGTGATCAAAGTGGACGTTCTGCGGCATCAGATAGAATCGTTCGCGTTCGCTTTGTGGCGTTGGCAGTAGTGAGAAAATCTGACCGCCGTTATTATTCACCACAATCAATACGAACGGAGCAGAGACCTTGCGTAATAACGCCAGTGCATTCAGGTCATACAGCGCGGATAAATCGCCGACAATAGCCAGCGTCGATTTCGCGCTGGCGCGTTGTACGCCCGCGGCTGTAGACAACAAACCGTCGATACCGCTCGCCCCACGATTGCTGTAAACCGGATAACCGACAGGAAGCTGCGACAGTGCGTCTATCAGACGCACCACCAGACTATTACCCACAAACAGCTGTCCCTGTTCAGGTAGATAATCCCGAATGCGGTGCGCCAGTTGTGCTTCTCCGAAGGTATCACGACGTGCCACCACCGCTTGCCAGGATTGTTCTGCGAGACGTGGAATCTCCACGCACCAGGGCTGACGCTTCTCAGCCGGATGCAGTTCCAGCCAGTCACTTATCTTCGCGACTAACCGGCGTCCACGATGATGAGCCGGATCCAGACGTCCTTCGATATTATCGACAATCCAGTATTCCTGCGGATCGCAACTGGCCTGCCACTGCAGCAGACGTTTCCCGGTCAGGCTACTGCCGAGCTGCACCACAATCTGCGCCTGCTGTAACTCAGCCACCGCTTTTGCATTACCCAGCCACAGATCGGCACATGGCAACGGTTGCCCGGTTTGCGACAATACATCGCCAATCAGCGGCCAGCCTAACGTCTGCGCCCAGAGTGCAACTTTCTTGCCCTCTTCCGCACTCATGCGACCGGCAATCACCACGCCACGTTTTTGTCGCCAGAAAAACCAGTCACGCTGCTTATCACTTTCCAGCCGACGTGATTCGCTCAGCCACGGTTTGTCATCCTGCCACCAGTCACCAAGGCGCTGTTGCCACTCAACGCCAGTTTCGTCCATATCGCCATACAGCGGTTCTGCAAACGGGCAATTTATGTGTACTGCGCCGCTATGCAGTGAGGCTAATGCGTTATCAATGGTGGAAACCAGCCAGCTTGCCGGAATATCCTGCGTTGGACGTGGTAAAGAGAGCGTATGCGATGGATGTGAGGCAAACATACCCGCCTGGCGAATCGCCTGATTCGCCCCGCAATCAATCAGTTCTGGCGGCCTGTCCGCCGTAAGTAAAATCAGTTTTTCACCGGTCAGACCCGCTTCGATCAGCGCCGGATACAAATTCGCCACTGCCGTGCCGGAGGTCACAATCACTGCAACAGGTTGTCTGCTGACCTTTGCCAGCCCTAAAGCCAGATGCCCAAGCCCACGCTCGTCAAAATGCGTATGGTGTATAAAAGCAGAGTTTTCCGCTGCAGCCAGAGTCAACGGCGTCGAACGTGAGCCAGGCGCAATGCAAACATGCCTGACGCCGTGGCGAGTGAGTGCTTCCAGAATGACCGCCGCCCAGCGTCGGTTAAATGCGCTTACTGACATGAGATTGTCCGGTATCAATATTGCGACACAGTATAAAGAATCGAATAAATGGATTTTTGATATGAGTCGGGAATATACACGAAATCATTATCCTTCCATCTGTAATAAAGTACGTAACCCTGCCGCTTTATTGTCTATTTCCTGCCATTCCTGCTCTGGATCTGAGCCACGCACGATCCCCGCCCCGGCATACAGGCGTACCACGTTTGCATTAATTTTCGCAGAACGTAACGATACGCAAAACTCGCTTTGGCTCAGAGAGAGATATCCCGCAGATCCGGCATACCATTCGCGTTCAAAAGGTTCATGATGCTGGATAAACTCGCGCGCCAGCTCGCGCGGAATACCTGCCACGGCGGCCGTCGGCTGTAGCTGCATCAGGCAAAGCGCGTCATCTGGCTGATTCAATGCCGTCCAGATACAACGCCGCAAATGCTGCACTTTGCGTAATCTAAGCACCTGCGGGGGAAGCACGTCGAGCGTTTGCGTGCAGTTCTGTAACCGCTGGCAGATATCTTCCACCACCAGCATATTCTCACGCTGGTTTTTATCATCTTTCATTAGCCATTCGCCAAGCTGCCAGGCCCGGTGATCGTCAGGATGATTAGCGACAGTTCCGGCCAGCGCTTCGGTGCGCAAAGCGGTGTCACGCCGCCGCCACAGGCGTTCGGGAGACGAACCAAGAAAAGCGCATTCGGCGGAGAATGCCATAAAGAAATGGTAGCAGTTGAGGTTTAAACGACGGCTTGAAGCCATTACCGCTGCGGCATGCACCGGATGAGAGAACTGTAAATCGGTGGCCCTCGCCAGCACCACTTTATCGAGATCTTCTCTGGCGATGGTTTGCGTGGCAAGTTCAATCAGGCGTGTCCAGCCAGCTTTATCAGGCCAGTGCTGTTCACCGATCAAATTCAGGCGCAATGTGGGAAGTGGCTTAACACTGGCAAGTGCTGAGAGAAATGCGCCAGCACGCGCAGCATCTTCGCGCAGAGAAACATCACTATAAAGATGTAACCGTAAAGTCGCCATTCCTGCGCAGCGTCGCCACTCCAGACGGGGTAACAGTAGATTACCGCGTTGAGGCTCGAACGCATTCAATCCCCAGATCCGTAGTTCTGGATTATCTTCATGCTGGCGTAAAAACTGCTGGGCAGATTCGAGAGAAGAGAATGTGGCGGTAGCTCCCAGCACAGCAGCTTCTTCATCGCCGTTACGCTGCTGCCAGTAAAACTGCGGCCAGACGGGTTGGCTGGCCAGCCATCCTAAAGCGTCAAATGCATCGTTCAGCGGGAAAGGTATATCGTAAATACGAATTCCAGGTGCTGCTGGTATCTCTTGCGACAAATGGCGCATCAGACTTTCCAGCGCAGTAGTGATTGAATGCACGCGGACCTCTCCCTGTTAAAAACCTCTCATTATACGGGGTACTGAACAGAAAAAGCAGTACCCCCGTTTAGGGAGTACTTACTATTGCGAAGAGGGTGCTGAATTTATCGCCGTGCCAACAATAAACCCATCACTAAACCGACCGTTGCGCCGACGCCAATCCCACGCCAGGGCTTTTCATGTACATAGTCATCAGCCCGGCAAACTGCCTGCTTCGCGCGATAATAATAGCTGTCAGAGGCATGGCTTACGCGATTTCTCACATCCTCCAGCGCCTGCTCAGCGCGCGCTTTTAGCTCAAGATACTTCTGGTCAGCAGGATCACCCGATGAACGCAGCACTTCTTCCAGCGTTTCACTGAGTAGTTCCAGGTCGTCGTCAATACGTGATTCATCAGAACGAAAAGACATTATATTCTCCCTTTCTATTTACGTATCCACTAACTATAGACAACAGTGGCTATTTACGCCTCACGCGCCATGCCTATGTGTGGGATACCATCTTCGTCATAGATATCCGTTACCGGCATAAAACCAAAGCGTGCGTAAAAGGATTGCAGATGTGCCTGTGCGCCGAGATATAACGCCTTGTGCGGCCAGTGCTGCGAGCACGATGCCAACGTCTGCGCCATCAGCTGTTGACCCAGTTTTTCACCACGTAACGCTTCGCTTACGATCACTCGACCAATCACTACCGGCTCCAGATCCTCGTCACTTTTCAGAATCCTCGCATACGCTACCAGTTGACCGTTATACCACCCCAGAATATGACGGTTTTCACCCACCAGATCATCGCCGTCCACATCCTGATACGGACACTGTTGCTCAACGACAAACACCGCGCAGCGAAGCTGAAGAATGGCATACAGTTGCTGGACGTTCAGTTCTGTATGGTGGAGATCTTGCCAGTGAATCATTGTCTGCCCCTTTGTTGTGATAACCTGAACACCCTGCCTCAATGATGGCGAAAAGTGTAACGCAAAAGATGGAATTACTATTTTTAGGCACGTCTGCGGGTGTTCCCACTCGCTCACGCAATGTAACGGCAATACTACTGAATCTGCAACATCCCACGCAGGCGGGGCTATGGCTTTTCGATTGCGGCGAAGGGACGCAGCACCAGATGCTTAGTACACCGTTTAATCCGGGAAAGCTCGAGCGAATTTTTATCAGCCATCTGCATGGCGATCACCTCTTTGGCTTACCCGGGCTATTGTGTAGCCGTTCGATGGCCGGAAACGTTCAGCCACTGACACTCTACGGTCCGAAAGGATTACGGGAGTTTACCGAGACCGCATTACACCTTAGCGGCTCCTGGACCGATTATCCGCTGGAGATTGTGGAAGTTACTGCGGGTGAAATTCTGGATGATGGCTTGCGGAAAGTTACTGCGTTCGCACTGGAACACCCTGTGGAGTGTTACGGCTATCGGGTCGAAGAACATGACAAACCCGGCGCGCTTGACGCTAAAGCACTAAAGGCTGCGGGTGTGAAACCGGGTCCCTGGTTTCAGGAACTGAAAGCCGGAAAGAGCATCGTGCTGGAAGATGGCCGCTCGATTAACGGTGCAGATTTTCTCGCGCCGGCAATACCGGGCAAATCTGTTGCTATTTTCGGCGATACCGCACCGTGTGCTACCGCCATCGAGCTGGCAAAAGGTGTGGATGTCATGATTCATGAAACCACGCTGGATTCGTCGATGGAGGAAAAAGCCAACAGCCGTGGACACAGCTCTACCCGACAAGCCGCTCAGTTGGCTCTGGAGGCCGGAGTGAGCCGTTTGATAATAACCCACGTCAGCTCACGCTACGATGAAAAAGGCTGCCAGCGTTTGCTCGAAGAGTGCAGGACCCTGTTTCCGGCGACCGAACTGGCTCACGATTTCGCCATTTTCACGGTTTAGTGCTCTATTTTTTCGCCTCAGTGCCGATAACAGAGAAAAGCTGGCTTTCACACTGAGGACAGGATGAACAATTTTCAAAAAGACATCGACGACAGGACAAACCTAACCCTGTCTAACCGCTTTGAACTGTTGCTGTTTCGTCTGGGCACATCACTGGATGAGCAGAAATCGGAGCTGTTTGGCATCAACGTATTCAAGCTGCGTGAAATCGTCCCGATGCCCACGTTTACGCGTCCGGCTGGCATGAAAGCCCCGCTGTTAGGTATGGTGAATATCCGTGATCAGGTGATCCCGGTAATTGACCTGCCAGCCGTTGCCGGATGTAAACCAGAAACCGGTCTTAATATCCTGTTGATTACTGAATACGCCCGCAGCGTGCAGGCATTTGCGGTGGAATCCGTGGAAAACATTATGCGCCTGGACTGGCAGCAGGTGCATACTGCGGAGAAAGCTGTTAACGGTCGCTATATCACCAGTATCGCCTGTCTGGACGACAATAAAGAGACCAACAACCTGGCGCTGGTACTCGACGTTGAACAAATCCTGTATGACATCGTGCCGTCAAATCACGATCTGCGTGCCACCAATCTTAAAACCAGTAAGTTCAATATCACACCGGGTGCGGTAGCGATTGTTGCAGAAGACTCAAAAGTCGCCCGCGCGATGCTTGAGAAAGGGCTTAATGCCATGGAAATCCCCCATCTGATGCATGTGACGGGCAAAGACGCGTGGGAAAAAATACAGCAACTGTCTCAGGAGGCCCTGGCGGAAGGTAAACCCATCAGCGAGAAAATCGCCCTGGTGCTCACCGATCTGGAAATGCCGGAGATGGACGGTTTTACACTCACCCGCAAGATTAAAACCGATGAGCGTCTGAAAAAGATCCCGGTAGTGATCCACTCTTCACTCTCCGGTAGTGCAAATGAAGATCACGTTCGCAGAGTAAAGGCAGATGGCTACGTGGCAAAATTTGAGATTAACGAGCTGTCTTCTGTGATTCAGGAAGTGATGGAGCGCGCGGCGAAAGACGTCAGCGGACCGCTGGTAAGTCGTCAGCTTTCAGCCTGATATTTGCTGCATAAAAAAACCCGCCGAGGCGGGTTTTTTCGTTTCAACTTTTCGCTTACATCAGCGGTGCTGCCAACTGCACGATGCTGATCAACGGTTGCGGGTAGACACCGAGGATCAGAACCAGCAGAGCAGAGATCAGTACCACGATACCACCAGCACTGTACTGCCAGTTAGACGGTGCATCACGGTTAAGCTGCTGCGGTGCGCTCAGGTACAGGCTCACGGCAACGCGCAAGTAGTAGTACAAACCAATCGCGGACCCGACGACTACTGCGGCAACCAACCACCACAGGTTGGCCTGCACACCAACTGCCAGTACGTAGAATTTACCGATAAAGCCCAGCGTCATCGGGATCCCCGCCAGAGACAACATCATCACCGTCATCACTGCCGCAAGGATCGGACGATGCCAGAACAACCCACGGTAGGAGAACAGAGAATCGGCATCCGGGCCGCGGTACGGGCTGGACATCAGGCTGACCACACCAAACGCACCCAGGCTGCTGAACAGATAACCAGCCAGGTAAACGCCGACCGCTTCCATCGACATCTCACCGCTTTGCAGAGCAATCAGCGCAACCAGCAGATAACCGAGGTGAGAGATAGAAGAATAACCCAGCAGACGTTTGATGTTGGTCTGGCTCAGCGCCATCAGGTTACCGAAGATAATGGAAGCAAAGGCGATGACACCCAGCACGATACGTACCGCTTCGCTGTCACCCACCGGCGCGTACAGGAACAAACGCATTACCACGCCGAAGATAGCGATTTTGCTCGCCGTCGCCAGGAAGGTGGATACCGGAGCAGGAGCGCCCTGGTATACGTCTGGCGTCCACAGATGGAATGGCACCAGCGAGAGTTTAAAGCCCAGACCAACGATCATCAGTCCGAAACCGGCCAACAGCAGCGGTTCGTTCAGCATACCATCGCCGAGACTCTTACCGAGCGCAACAAACGACAGGTTGCCTGACTGCGCGTACACCAACGCCATACCAAACAGCAGGAATGAAGAGGCTGCGGCAGACAGGATGGTGTATTTGATACTGGCTTCCAGCGAACGCTTCTGACGGAACGCATAGCCAACCAGACCAAACAGCGGCAGAGAGATCAGTTCGATACCGAGGAACAGCGCCGCCAGATGGTTGGCGTTCGCCAGCAGAATGCCACCCAGCGCGGCGATCAACACCAGCAGGTAGAACTCTTCCCGGTTATCGTCATAGCCTTCCAGCCACGGGTAGGCAAAGGTACAGGTGGCAAGGCTCGCCAGCAGCACCAGCCCGGTGTAGAGCATAGCGAAACCGTCAACCCGCATCAGCGGGGTGACATCCATTGCGCCCGCCTGGCCAACAAACCAGAGCGAAACCAGCGCGGCGTTAAGCCCAATGACCGACAGCGTGGCATTGAGGAAGTGATTGCGTCGCCACGCAATGGAGAGCATCACAACCACCACCGTCAAGCCGACGATCAGCAGCGGTAGCAGCGCAATCAGGTGTTGTGGAGTTATTGTCATGGCGATTTACGGCCTTGTAGTAGTAACGGAATTAACAAACCACTGCTGGATGTTGCTCATCGCAGAATGCGAGGTATCCAGAATCGGCTGCGGATAGAAGCCAAGCAGTACCAGAAGCACGACCAGCAACAGGATGATAAACAGCTCACGCAGCGACATCCCTGGCAGTTCAACACTGGCAATCTGGCTTTTCGCCTTACCAAAGTAAGCGCGATGCAGCATCGCCAGCGAGTAAACAGAGGCAAATACCAGACCAAAGGTCGAGATCACCGTAATGACCGGAACCACCTGGTAACTGCCGAACAGAATCATGAATTCGCCAACGAAGTTACCGGTGCCTGGCATACCCAGCGTACATACCGCGAAGAACATCGACAGCGCTGGCAGCCATTTCATTTTGCCCCACAGACCGCCCATCATACGCATATCACGCGTATGCAGACGTTCGTACAACTGACCACACAGAATGAACAGACCGGCTGCGGACAGGCCGTGAGCGATCATCTGGATCACCGCGCCCTGGTAAGCCAGTTGGCTGCCGGTGTAGATAGCAATCAGCACGAAGCCCATGTGCGATACAGAGGTGTAGGCAATCAGACGTTTGATGTCGTACTGGTTAAAGGCCATCCACGCGCCGTAGAAAATACCGATAACGCCCAGCCACATGGCGATAGGTGCGAACTCCGCCGACGCGTTCGGGAACAGCGGCAGGGAGAAACGCAGCAGACCGTATGCCGCTGTTTTCAGCAAAATCCCCGCCAGGTCAACGGAACCTGCGGTCGGTGCCTGGGAGTGTGCGTCCGGCAACCAGCCGTGCAGCGGAACCACCGGCATTTTCACCGCGAAGGCGATGAAGAAGCCCAGCATCAGCAGATATTCCACGCCGTGGGACATCGGGGTATTCAGCAACTCTTCATAGTTGAAGGTCCAGACACCGGTTGCTTTGTAGTGCACAAATACCAGAGCCAGGATGGCGATCAACATGACCAGGCCACTCGCCTGGGTATAGATGAAGAACTTAGTGGCCGCCGTGATACGCGTTTTACCGTCAGAAGCTTTATGCCCCCACAGCGCGATCAGGAAGTACATCGGCACCAGCATCATTTCCCAGAAGAAGAAGAACAGGAACATGTCGATGGCAAGGAACACGCCAATTACGCCGCCGAGGATCCACATCAGGTTCAGGTGGAAGAAGCCCTGGTATTTTTCGATTTCATTCCAGGAACACAGTACCGCCAGAACGCCGAGCAGACCGGTCAGCACTACCATCAGCAGCGACAGACCGTCGATAGCCAGATGAATAGAGATGCCAAAGCGCGGGATCCACGGCACGACGAACTCAGACTGCCACTGCGGAATGCCAGCAGATTGCGTCAGTGAATAGCCGCCCTGCAGCCACAGTTGCAGGCCAAGCGCCAGCGTCAGTCCCATGGTTACCAGCGCGATCCAGCGCGGCACCTTCACGCCAAAGCGTTCGGTCTGCCAGCACAGGAAGCCACCGATAAAGGGAATTAATATTAGCCAGGGTAGTAACATGGCGATCTTTATTCCTTGTTAAAGTCCCAACAGGACCTGATTTTCAACGAATTCTCACGACAGAAAATTCACTTCGGATTGCGGTTTTAACGCCACCGGGCAAAACAACCGCAATCCTCAAACTCAACGCAGTACCATCAACAGTGCCAGCACGACAACCGCGCCAATGCTCATGGATGCAACATACCAGCGCAAATAGCCATTTTCGCTCAACAGCAGGCCTTTACCTGCGAAGCGAGACAGGATCGCCGGAATGTTCATCATCGAGTTCATTGGATCGCGTTTCAGCAACCAGGCTATGCCCAGGAACGGCTTGACGAATACTTTGTCATACAGCCAGTCAAAGCCCCAGGCGTTATACCACCAGGTTCCCAGCAGGCGACCCGGCGCACTGTTGGCAATTGAGGTCACCAGAGTACGTTTACCCAACCACAGCCAGGCTGCAATCAGGATGCCCGCAATCGCTACGATGCCGGAGGTAATTTCCAGCGTCATCACGCGACCATGCTCAAGCTCAGTTGTTGCCGGGAGCACGCCATGCAGCGGAGGCACAATCAACGCACCAACGAAGGTGGACAGGATCATAAGTACAATCAGCGGCAGGTGGTGGGTAATCCCCTTCCCTGCGTGAGCGTGAATTTGTTCTTTCCCGTGGAACACGATGAAAATCATACGGAAGGTGTACAGAGAGGTCATAAACGCGCCGACCAGACCTGCAACCATCAGATTGATATGACCGTTCGCCATCGCACCGGCAAGAATCTCATCCTTACTGAAGAAGCCCGCGGTAATCAGCGGCAGAGCCGACAGCGCTGCGCCACCGACCAGGAAGCAGAGATACACCAGCGGAATAGACTTACGCAGGCCGCCCATCTTGAAGATGTTCTGTTCGTGGTGGCAGGCAAGGATAACCGAGCCGGATGCCAGGAACAGCAGTGCTTTAAAGAAGGCGTGCGTCATCAGATGGAAAATCGCCGCATCCCACGCCTGAACACCAAGCGCCAGGAACATGTAGCCAATCTGGCTCATGGTGGAATAGGCGAGAACGCGTTTGATGTCGGTCTGCACCAGCGCCGCGAAACCTGCCAGCACCAGCGTGATAGCTCCGATAATCCCAACCAGATGCAGGATTTCCGGCGTCATCAGGAACAGGCCGTGGGTACGCGCAATCAGGTAAACACCCGCGGTAACCATCGTTGCGGCGTGGATCAACGCGGAAACAGGCGTCGGGCCAGCCATCGCGTCAGCAAGCCAGGTCTGCAACGGCAACTGCGCCGATTTACCGACCGCACCGCCCAGCAGCATCAGCGTTGCCCACATCAGCATGTTATTGCCATCTGCAAAGTGCGCAGGCGCCAGTTCAACCATTTCGCGGAAGTTCAGCGTGCCCAGCTCGTTGTAGAGGATGAACAGCGCGAACGCCAGGAACACGTCACCGACACGGGTCACCACGAAGGCTTTCATTGCCGCAGCGCCATTCTTCGGATCGGTGTAGTAGAAACCGATCAGCAGATAGGAGCACAGGCCCACGCCTTCCCAACCGAGGTACATCAACAACAGGTTATCAGCCAGTACCAAAACAACCATACTGGCGATAAACAGGTTGGTGTAGGCGAAGAAACGAGAGTATCCCTCTTCACCGCGCATGTACCAGGAAGCAAACATGTGGATCAGGAAACCCACGCCGGTCACAACAGAAAGCATGGTCAGTGACAGGCCGTCCAGCACCAGGTTGAAACCGATGTTAAAGTTGCCAACAGACATCCACGTCCACAGCGGAACGCTAAATGCCTGTTTACCGTTGGCGAAGAAATCCACGCCAACAAACGCGGTCACCAGCGCTGCCAGGCCAATCGACCCAACCCCTACGGTAGCGGACAGATTTTCTGACCAACGACCACGAGAAAACGCCAGTAATACAAAGCCAATAAATGGCAGAAGAATGGTTAAGGCAAGCATGTTCATCCACGCATCTCACTTACTGAATCGATGTTCAGGTTCTGGCGACGGCGATGAAGTTGCAGTAACAGCGCAAGTCCGATGCTCGCTTCAGCAGCCGCGAGACTGATGGCGAGGATATACATCACCTGACCATCGGTCTGGCCCCAGTAGCTACCCGCGACCACAAAGGCCAGCGCAGAAGCGTTAATCATGATTTCCAACCCGATCAGCATAAACAGCAGATTGCGGCGGATAACCAGACCGGTTAAGCCCAGCACGAATAAAATCGCAGCGAGGATCAATCCATGTTGTAAGGGGATCATGCGTGCTCCTCCGTTTTTCTTTTCGCGCGATCGTCGGTGCGGTTGCTCAGCACTTCACCCATACGCTCTTCGCGACCGACGTGGAAGGCCACAACCAGACCAGCCAACAGCAGCATCGAAGCCAACTCAACCGCCAGAACATAAGGTCCGAACAGGGAAATACCGACTGCTTTCGCGCTGATTGGCGTACCGTCGATGCCCTGATCATTAACACCCAGAATGGCGTAAACGATGACCACCAGCATAATGGCCGACAGAATTGCCGGACCAATCCATACTTGTGGTTTCAGCCACTGACGTTCCTGTTCAATTTCAGAACCGCCGAGGTTCAGCATCATTACAACGAACACGAACAGCACCATGATGGCGCCCGCATAAACGATAATTTCCAGCGCACCCGCAAAGTAAGCACCTAACGAGAAGAACACCCCAGAAATCGCCAGCAGCGAAATAATCAGATACAGCAGTGCGTGTACCGGATTGGTATGGGTGATCACCCGCAAGGTTGCGAGAATGGCTATCAGGCCACAGATATAAAAAGCGAACTCCATTGCCCCTCTCCTTACGGTAACAGGCTCTTGACGTCGATAGGCTTGGCTTCGTTCTCAGCTTCGCCTTTATCTTTGCCGTCGATTGCCATACCTGCCATCCGGTAGAAGTTATATTCCGGGTATTTGCCCGGACCGGAGATCAGCAGATCCTCTTTCTCGTAAACCAGGTCCTGGCGCTTGTACTCACCCAGTTCAAAGTCTGGGGTAAGCTGAATTGCCGTTGTCGGACAGGCTTCTTCGCACAGGCCACAGAAAATGCAGCGTGAGAAGTTAATGCGGAAAAACTCCGGATACCAGCGGCCATCTTTGGTCTCCGCTTTTTGCAGAGAGATACAACCTACCGGACAGGCTACCGCACACAGGTTACAGGCAACGCAACGTTCTTCACCGTCAGGATCGCGCGTCAGCACGATACGTCCGCGAAAACGGGGTGGTAGATAGACCGGCTCTTCCGGGTACATCTGCGTTTCGCGTTTCGCGAACGCATGCAGGCCGATCATCCAGATACTGCGTACCTGGGTGCCGAAGCCTACTAACAATTCTTTTAAGGTCATGGTCTTTGTGTCCCTTATTGCGCCTGCCAGAGAATGACAGCCGCCGTTACCAGCAAGTTGACGAGCGTCAGCGGCAGGCAGACTTTCCAGCCGAAGGACATTACCTGGTCATAACGAGGACGCGGTAACGACGCACGAATCAAAATGAACATCATCATGAAGAACGCGGTTTTCAGCGCGAACCAGACGAATGGCGGTAAGAACGGGCCATGCCAGCCACCGAAGAACAAGGTAACCATCAGCGCAGAAATGGTGACGATACCAATGTACTCACCCACAAAGAACAGACCGAATTTCATACCGGAGTATTCAATGTGGTAACCATCGGCCAGTTCCTGCTCGGCTTCCGGCTGGTCAAACGGATGACGGTGACACACCGCCACACCCGCGATGGCAAAGGTGACAAAACCAAAGAACTGCGGAATAACGTTCCAGATATCAGCCTGGTTATTGACGATGTCGGTCATATTGAATGAACCGGCTTGCGCCACCACGCCCATCAGGGAAAGTCCGAGAAACACTTCGTAACTGAGCGTCTGCGCAGAAGCACGCATCGCACCCAGCAGCGAGTATTTGTTGTTGCTTGACCAACCGGCGAACAGTACCGCGTAAACGGCCAGACCCGCCATCATCAGGAAGAACAGGATCCCGATGTTCAGATCAGCAACCACCCAGTTCGGGCTGACTGGCACAATTGCAAAAGCCAGCAACAGAGAGGTGAAGGCGATCATCGGTGCCAGAGTAAAGATGACGCGATCCGAGAATTTCGGGATCCAGTCTTCTTTAAAGAACATTTTGATCATGTCCGCGACCAGCTGGAGCGAACCGCCCCAGCCAACACGGTTCGGTCCGTAACGATTCTGGAACAGACCCAGCAGACGACGTTCACCAAAGCTCATGAATGCCCCGCAGGTGACCACCACCAGCAGGATCACTACCGCTTTGAGAATGCTCAGCAGGATCTCAATCAGATCGGGTGTAATCCAACTCATTGTTGTGCCTCCTGCAGATCCTCAAGACGCGCGCCTGCCAGTACCGGTGCGATGCCAGGCATACCCATCGGCAAACCAACCTGCCCTGCCGATAATCCTTCAGAGATTTCAACCGGCAGTGTCACCGTATTGCCATCGTAGCTAAAGGAAACTCGCGTACCGACATTTACGCCCAACTTCGCGGCATCCGCCGGGTTGAGTTTGATGTACGGCTGCGGCATGCGCGTCTGGAAGACCGGTGCGCGCTGGGACATTTCGTCGCTGCCAAACAGATGATAGTAAGGTGCAATACGCCACTGACCATCCTGCGCCTGGAAGCTCGCAGGAACGGTAGTGAAGTAGTCCAGACCGCCTTCTGACGCTTCAATCAGACGCACACCCGGATCGCCATGACGCAGTTTACCGCCCACTTCATCCTGGAACTTGTTCCACGCTTGCGGGGAGTTCCAGCCTGGAGCCCAGGCAAACGGAATCTGTGAACGCGGCGCATCCGGCTGGTTGTTCCCTTCCATTGAGAAAGCGAACATGGTGTCTTTATCCTGCGGCTGACGCGGTTCGTGTACGCTGATGTTGGCGCGCATTGCGGTACGACCGCTGTAACGGTGCGGCTCACGTGCCAGTTTCTGTCCACGGATGCGGAAGCTCGCGTCCGGCGCAGCATCTTTAATGCCTGCCAGCTGCGGCAATGCGGCAACGGCAGCGTCAATAACGTGATCGAGTTGCGTCCAGTCCACTTCGCGGTTTTGCACAGTGCTGTGCAACGAATGCAGCCAACGCCAGCTCTCCAGCATAATCGTTTTGCTGTCGTAGTAGGACGGGTCATACACCTGGAAGAAGCGCTGTGCGCGACCTTCGTTGTTGATGACCGTACCATCGCTCTCAGCAAAGCTTGCGGCAGAAAGCACCAGGTGAGCATTTTCCATGATCGCCGTACGTTGATGGTCAACAACCATCACCAGAGGCGCTTTCGCCAGTGCGGCGTTAACGCGAGTCGCACTTGCATGACGATGCAGGTCGTTTTCCAGCACCACCACCGCGTCAGCACGACCGGTTTCCAGCTCAGTCAGCGCATCCTCAAGAGATCCGCCGCCAATCATGCCCAGACCCATACTGTTCACTGAGCGAGCAATCATGGTAATGCCTACGTCAGCGCCGCGACCTTTCAGCGCCTTCGCCACGTTAGCCGCCGCCTGAATCACTTCTGCGCTACCGGCGTTAGTACCGGAGATAATCAGCGGTTTCTTAGCACCAGCCAGAGCCTGAACGATGACGTCGATTTTGTTCTGCAGGTCACGGTCGATGCCCTCAACCGCTGGCGCGTTGTTATCCAACGCATGAGCGATAGCAAAACCTAACCGCGCCTGATCTTCAACCGGCGCACGGTAAGTCCATGCTGCGATATCATCCAGACGAGTGCTGTCAACGTTGGTCACGAACAGCGGATGCTTGGCTCGCTGACCGATATTAAGGATTGCCGCAATCTGCCAGTCAGCGACTTTTTGCGCCGCAGCCATCTCACGGGCTTTGCCTTTCACAGCCTGACGAACCGCCAGCGCAACACGCGCGCCGGTCTGGGTAACATCTTCGCCCAGTACCAGTACCGCATCATACGATTCGATATCGCGCAGTGCAGGCGTATGAATACCACCGTCACGCAGCACGCTCAGTGCCAGTTGCAGACGTTCCAGTTCGCCCTGAGCAATACCGGTATAAAAGTTTTCCGCACCCACCAGTTCACGCAGCGCGAAGTTGCTCTCGACGCTGGCTCGTGGGGAACCGATGCCGATGACTTTCTTCGACTGACGCAGAATATCTGCCGCGCCCTGCATCGCCTGCTCGGCATTAAGGGTAATCAGATCATCGCCGCGACGCTGTACCGGCTGACGCGGACGGTCTTTCAGGTTCACGTAACCATAGCCAAAACGACCACGGTCGCAGAGGAAGTAGTGGTTAACGGTACCGTTGTAGCGGTTTTCGATTCTACGCAGTTCACCGTAGCGCTCACCCGGGCTGGTGTTACAGCCAATGGAGCATTGCTGGCAGATGCTTGGCGCAAACTGCATGTCCCATTTACGGTTATAACGCTCGGAGTGCGTTTTATCAGTAAATACGCCGGTCGGGCAGATCTCTACCAAGTTGCCGGAGAATTCGCTTTCAAGCGTACCGTCTTCCGGGCGACCGAAGTAGACGTTGTCATGTGCGCCATATACGCCCAGATCCGCGCCATCTGCATAATCTTTGTAGTAGCGTACGCAGCGGTAGCAGGCAATGCAGCGGTTCATTTCGTGAGAGATGAATGGCCCCAGATCCTGGTTGCGGTGAGTACGCTTAGTGAAGCGGTAGCGACGGAAGCTATGACCTGTCATTACGGTCATATCCTGAAGGTGGCAGTTCCCCCCCTCTTCGCAGACCGGACAGTCATGTGGGTGGTTAGTCATCAACCATTCCACCACGCTCTCACGGAACTGTTTCGCTTCTTCGTCGTCAATAGAAATAAAGGTGCCTTCGGTGGCCGGTGTCATACAAGACATCACCAGGCGACCACGCGTGTCTTCCGCGTTTTGGTATTGCTTCACCGCACACTGGCGGCAAGCACCGACGCTTCCCAGCGCCGGGTGCCAGCAAAAGTACGGAATATCAAGGCCGAGAGACAGACAAGCTTCCAGCAGGTTGTCCGCTCCGTTGACCTCATATTCTTTGCCGTCTACATGAATCGTAGCCATAGTCAGCATGCTTCCAGTTGGCCTAAATAACCTTCATCCTTCACACTCTGGCTGTATTGGCTGCCATCGCTCCCCCAGTCATTTAGTTCACTAAACTCCTGGGACTCGCTCTGTTGCTGCCTTGCCACAGCGCGAAGGTCTCGGTTATTTTTTAGGCATTAATCGAAATTTTTTCTCAGGTATCGCAAAACGCCAATACCGCTATTACCAGCGCTCTTTAAGCAGGTTCGGCTGAATACCACCAATTGCATGGGTATTGCTGAAGGTCTGCTTGATGCCAGCTTCGAATTCTTCGCGGAAATATTTAATGGCGCTCTGCAGCGGTTCGACCGCACCCGGTGCGTGTGCACAGAAGGTTTTACCCGGACCGAGGAAACGACACAGTTGCTCAAGTGTCTCGATATCCCCAGGCTGGCCTTCACCACGCTCCAGCGCACGCAGAATTTTCACACTCCACGGCAGACCGTCACGACACGGCGTACACCAGCCGCAGGATTCACGGGCAAAGAACTCTTCCAGGTTACGCACCAGCGGTACCATGCCAATCTCGTGATCGACAGCCATTGCCAGCGCGGTACCCAGACGACTCCCCGCTTTACCGATACTTTCGAATTCCATCGGCAGGTCAAGGTGTGCTTCGGTCAGGAAGTCGGTTCCCGCGCCGCCCGGCTGCCAGGCTTTAAACTTCAGGCCATCACGCATGCCGCCAGCGTAGTCTTCAAGAATTTCACGCGCGGTGGTGCCGAAGGGCAGTTCCCACAATCCCGGGTTTTTCACGCGACCGGAGAAACCCATCAGCTTGGTGCCAGCGTCTTTGCTCTTCGAAATGTTCTGGTACCACTCCACGCCGTTGGCGAGAATTGCCGGCACGTTACATAAGGTTTCGACGTTGTTAACGCAGGTCGGCTTACCCCATGCGCCAGAGCTTGCCGGGAACGGCGGCTTCGAGCGCGGATTAGCACGGCGACCTTCGAGGGAGTTAATCAGTGCGGTTTCTTCACCACAGATGTAACGCCCTGCCCCGGTGTGCACGAACAGTTCGAAGTCGAAACCGGTGCCCATGATGTTCTTGCCAAGCAGACCCGCTTCGGTTGCTTCGGCAATCGCACGGCGCAGATGCACAGCCGCTTCAATATATTCACCGCGCAGGAAGATGTAACCACGGTACGCTTTCAGCGCAAACGCAGAGATCAACATACCTTCCACCAACAGGTGCGGCAGTTGTTCCATCAGCAAACGGTCTTTATAGGTACCCGGCTCCATTTCATCCGCGTTACACAGCAGGTAACGGATGTTCATGGATTCGTCTTTCGGCATCAGACTCCACTTAAGACCTGTGGAAAAGCCCGCGCCGCCGCGCCCTTTCAGGCCAGCGTCTTTTACCTGGTTGACGATTTCATCCGGTGACAGCCCGGTCAGGGCTTTACGCGCACCTTCGTAGCCGTTTTTGCTACGGTATTCGTCCAGCCATACTGGCTGTTTGTCATCACGCAGACGCCAGGTCAGCGGATGTGTTTCGGGAGTACGGATAATGTCTTTCATTTATACCGCTCCAGCAGTTCGGGGATGCCTTCCGGGGTCAAGTGAGCGTGAGTGTCCTCATCGATCATCATGTTTGGCCCTTTATCGCAGTTCCCCAGGCAACAGGTTGGCAGCAGCGTAAAGCGACCGTCAAAAGTCGTCTGCCCCGGCTTGATGTTGAGTTTTTTCTCAAGCGCGGCCTGGATCCCCTGATAGCCGTTGATATGGCACACCACGCTGTCGCAATAGCGGATCACATGGCGGCCAACTGGCTGGCGGAAGATCTGGCTGTAGAATGTCGCAACACCTTCAACGTCGCTTGCCGGGATACCCAGCACGTCAGCGATCGCATAGATCGCCCCATCCGGCACCCAGCCACGCTGCTTCTGAACAATTTTCAGCGCTTCAATGGACGCCGCACGCGGGTCTTCGTAGTGGTGCTTCTCGTGCTCAATAGCTTCACGCTCAGCCGCACTCAGCTCAAAAGCCTCGGTTTGTGGTTGTTGATTCTCGTGCATAATTAGCGGTCCACATCTGACATAACAAAATCGATACTACCCAGATGGACGATCAGGTCGGACACCAGGCTGCCACGTACCGCTACCGGGATCTGCTGCAGATGCGCAAAGCTCGGCGTACGGATACGAGTACGGTAACTCATGGTGCTGCCATCGCTGGTCAGGTAGTAACTGTTGATACCCTTGGTCGCTTCAACCATCTGGAAGGACTCGTTCGCCGGCATGACCGGACCCCACGATACTTGCAGGAAGTGGGTGATCAGGGTTTCGATATGTTGAAGCGTGCGCTCTTTCGGTGGCGGCGTGGTCAGCGGGTGATCCGCTTTGAACGGGCCTTCCGGCATGTTGTTGAGGCACTGCTCAAGGATGCGCAGACTCTGACGCAGTTCTTCAACTTTCAGCATTACGCGGGTATAGCAGTCGGATACACCACCACCAACCGGCACTTCAAAGTCAAAGTTTTCGTAGCCAGAGTACGGACGTGATTTACGCACGTCGAAATCAACACCTGTCGCACGCAACGCGGCACCGGTACAACCCCAGTCCAGCGCTTCTTTCTTGCCGTAAGCGGCAACGCCCTGCGAACGACCTTTCAGGATGGTGTTACGCAGCGCCGCTTTCTCGTAAGAATCCAGACGCTTCGGCATCCAGTCCAGGAAATCACGCAGCAGTTTGTCCCAACCGCGCGGCAGATCGTGCGCAACACCGCCAATACGGAACCAGGCCGGGTGCATACGGAAACCCGTGATCGCTTCCACCACGTCATAGATTTTTTGACGGTCGGTAAAGGCGAAGAATACCGGAGTCATTGCGCCGACGTCCTGAATAAACGTCGAGATATACAACAGGTGGCTATTGATACGGAACAGTTCGGAAAGCATTACGCGGATCACGTTGACACGATCCGGTACGGTAATGCCCGCCAGTTTTTCTACCGCCAGCACATAAGGCATTTCGTTGACGCAGCCGCCGAGATATTCGATACGGTCAGTGTACGGAATGTAGCTGTGCCAGGACTGACGTTCACCCATCTTTTCAGCACCACGATGGTGGTAACCGATGTCAGGCACACAGTCGACAATTTCTTCGCCATCAAGCTGCAGAACAATACGGAATGCACCGTGAGAAGACGGGTGGTTAGGACCGAGGTTGAGGAACATAAAGTCCTCATTTTCGGTACTACGCTTCATGCCCCACTCTTCAGGTTTGAAGGTCAGTGATTCCATTTCCAGATCCTGCTTGGCTTTGGTCAGCTCAAACGGATCGAATTCAGTGGCACGCGCCGGGTAATCTTTACGCAGCGGATGTCCCTGCCAGGTATGAGGCATCAGCAGGCGCGTCAGGTGCGGGTGGCCTTCGATATCGATGCCAAACATTTCCCAGGTTTCGCGCTCATACCAGTTAGCGTTCGGGAACAGTTTGGTGAAAGTCGGTACGCGTAGATCGTTTTCAGACAATGCCACCTTGAGCATGATATCGCGATTGCGTTCAATGGAGATCAGGTGATAGAAAACGGAAAAATCCGCGGCAGGTAACCCTTCGCGGTGCGTACGCAGACGTTCGTCCATGCCGTGTAAGTCAAACAGCATGACGTAAGGTTTCGGCAGTCTCTTTAAGAAATCGCCAACTTCCAGTAATTGTTCACGCTTGACCCAAACAACGGGTACCCCGGTGCGAGTCGCCTGAACGGTAAAGGCATCCGGCCCAAAACGGTTGCGCAGTTCGCCAATGACCGGGTCATCGAGATGATCCCGTGTCTGCCATGCAGCTTCTTGCGCGGTTAAGTCGGTCATATTGTTCACCATTGCAAATGGTCCGTGGTGGTCGGCAGTGCTTCGCGCTATTTATGTAGTAATAAGCGAAGGAAGTGCTGCTGCCGACAGGCGCATATTAAATCTCGTCTGGTGTACGAAGATTCGTTACAGCAATACGTTCGCCGCGCTTACGCTCGCGCTCTGACTGCATATTGGCGCGATAAACGCCCTGATCGCCAACCACCCAGGAGAGCGGACGGCGTTCTTTGCCAATGGAGTCTTGCAGCAGCATTAGCGCCTGCATATACGCTTCCGGGCGCGGCGGACATCCCGGGATGTACACATCTACCGGAATAAATTTATCAACACCCTGCACGACAGAGTAGATATCGTACATACCGCCGGAGTTAGCGCATGCGCCCATGGAAATAACCCATTTTGGTTCCAGCATCTGATCGTAGAGGCGCTGAATAACCGGGGCCATTTTGGTAAAGCAAGTTCCGGCCACAACCATCAGGTCAGCCTGACGCGGAGAGGCACGCAGTACTTCCGCACCAAAGCGGGCCACATCATGCACGGCGGTAAACGAGGTCACCATCTCAACGTAGCAGCAGGAAAGGCCAAAGTTGTATGGCCAAATTGAGTTTTTACGGCCCCAGTTAACCATGTCATGCAGTTTGCCCATGAACACGTTTTTGTTAACTTCTTGCTCCAGGGGGTCGGTTACGATCTCCTGTTTTTGCAGGGGGTAACGGTCGTTCTCACCGTTAGGATCTATGCGGGTGAGCGTATAATCCATCTTAATGCCTCGCGGTTAGCGTTGACGATTAGCGATACTGTTCGTTTCCGGGTTCATACGCTCGCGGCGTGAACGCGCGGGCGTCCAGTCCAGCGCGCCAATACGCACCAGATAAACCAGACCTGCCAGTAACACAAAAATAAAAATTGCAGCTTCCACAAAGCCAATCCAGCCGCTTTCACGGATAGAAGTTGACCATGCGAACAGATACAGCGCTTCAACGTCGAAGATAACGAAGAACATGGCTACCAGATAAAACTTGGCAGACAGGCGCAGGCGGGCGGTGCCGACCGAGTCGATACCTGATTCAAACGGCACGTTTTTAGATCTCGCGCGCGCGCGACCACCTAAAAACCAGCCGCCAACAAGCATCAGGCAGCACAGGCCAATGGCAACAATAAGAAAGATAGCGAATGCCCAGTGATGAGCGATGATTTCAGTGGATGTTGACATACTCATTGCTTACTCATCAAAAGTAGCGCCAAATTCTCTGCTCTTTTCGGCAGATGAACGCCACATCGATTCATGGGGAGGAATAAAAAAAACCTTACAATCACTGTAGAAAATCATTTAAACAGCCAATTGATGGGGTTTTTTACTCCTTTCTATAACCTTTTGTCAACTTTAACAAAAGTTCCCTCACATTATTTTACACCAATCCAATTTCATTAACATAAAGTGCTGTTTAGACTAATTTCGATCGTTTCATTAGTCATTTTCAATGTTGTTGAATCGTGTCCGTAGTGAAGTAAAAAAGATAATACTGCTCTATTTTGACAGGATTTCACTCAGATGCCTCCCCCTAAATGGGAGTATTTTCTTGATCTGTGACACGCTTTTGTTAATTCACCATAAAAAACAGCAACAATTTCTCTAGTTTTTTAACATAGAAACAGATGACACTCCTGTTGTTTGTTTTTCATTCAATTTTAAGGCGAGTTTTTTACCGGCTGATTTTGTTAAGTTTTAGTATACAAAATGGTATCAAGCGCCATTATTTGTATAAAAAAAGAGCCGCTGGATGTTTTTTCACCATTAGCGGCTCTTTTTTACACTTACATTTTATAACGATTATTTGTGACACATTACTCAAAGTCACCTTCAACGATCAGCGAATCATCTCCCCCTTCGGGAGTAAACTGGTTGTATTGCCAGGGGTTTTGATATGTCTGCATCGACTTAAAGATAACCTGAGCCAATTCATTTTTCGTGGTGGGATCGCAGCACAACAGGTATTCCGTTTCAGGTAACGGCGGTAGCCCGTCCACAGCCCCGAGAACGCGCAGGTCCGGACTCATCATTTCTACCGGACGAGCAGTGACGCCCAGTCCCGCTTTCACCGCAGCACGAACCGCTGGTAATGTTGATGCTACATAGGCCAGACGCCACGGGATCTGTGCGGCATTCAGTGTCTCCAGTACGATATCCCGAAACGGACTAGGATCGTCGAGCAGAACCAGAGGAACTGGTTCGCCTTTTTGCAGGATATACTCAGCCGCGCAATACCAGTGTGTCGGTGAGGTGCGCAGATTCAGGCACTCAAAATCACCTGGACGGTTGGTGGTGACCACCAGATCCACTTCCTGCGACTTCAACATATCCACCATGTAAGCGTTACGCTTCACTCTCACATCAAGAGCAAGCTTCGGATATACCGAGCTTATTCGATTGAGCAGGAAAGGCAGTATTGTATCGGCCGATTCATCGGAAGCGCCGATAGTTAACACTCCCTGAAGATTGTTAAACATTAATGATGAGCAGGCCTCATCATTAAAACGCAGTATTTTTCTGGCGTAACCCAAAAGCTGAATACCATGTTCAGTCAGCAGTTTGTTGCGACCATGGCGCGCGAACAACTCTTTCCCCACTAGTTGTTCAAGGCGTTGCATTTGCTGACTCACCGCAGACTGTGTGCGACATACCGCAGCAGCCGCAGCCGCGAAGGTATTCAGGTCGGCAACAGCAACGAAGGTTCTCAGCAGATCGAGGTCGAGGTTAATTATCGGACGATTTGCATTTATCATAATTTTTCACTTACTCGCGGGTCATACCGGGTTAATGCTGTGCATTCAGAAACAAACAATTCCATTTGTAATGTGCTTCCCTCGCAGTTTCACTTAGTGTAACCAAGTGAAAATAAGGATGTATTTGGTGTACAAACGAAACAATTCTCTTTCTGCGCTTTATAATATCCGGGACTCTAATCGGAATATAGTAACGAGAAACAGTCAATTTTTTAGCTTTTGAATGATTCTGACTAATGGGGAAACATGTAAATTTTGTAAATATTGAAAATAGTTAGCAAACATTAATTTACACATTAAAAGCCAAATTTTCAGTATGTTAGAAACAATCAACCAACATGAGAATTATCGCAAAACACGTACCGCACACCATTTCATGAGACTTATCTTAACCTAAAACCACTATATTTATAAGTGTTATCGTGAATAATTCGAAGCAAAATGGTGTTATCTTGAACTTGCGCTTTTACTATTATTAACGCATTCAATAAATGCTGTTTAAATATTAAATAATAATTAATTAAGACTGACACTATTCATTAATTATACTTAACAATAGATTCACACCCTGCCGTTGGCGGATCATACCGATAACAGTCGGACAGCATCAGGACTCAGTATTTTCGAATTACGCCATTTGAGTGATGAGACGATTGCAGACCGCCTTGGCCCATCTAACTATTTTTAACCAGACAAATCACCACCACCAAAGGATAACTACAAAATAAAAACCCATTAAATACATTATTAATAGAATTAAGCACTATAATTAATATATTAATTAGTCGTTAACAGTGAATTATAACTTCATGCCGGATCGAAATCTTCTACTAAAGACCCTTCAAAACTCACCGTCGTGGGAGTACATTGTTCTGTGCTGACTTCCACGGCAGGGAGTGGCATTCACAGCTAAAAAGGTCAAGATTCATGTCCCCCATTGAAAAATCCAGCAAATTAGAAAATGTCTGTTATGACATTCGTGGCCCGGTTCTGAAGGAAGCAAAGCGCCTGGAAGAAGAAGGCAATAAAGTTCTGAAACTGAATATCGGCAACCCCGCGCCATTCGGATTTGAAGCGCCAGATGAGATTCTGGTTGATGTGATCCGCAATTTACCAACAGCGCAGGGATATTGCGACTCCAAAGGCCTTTATTCCGCCCGTAAAGCGATCATGCAACATTACCAGGCTCGTGGGATGCGCGATGTTACCGTCGAAGACATCTATATTGGTAATGGCGTTTCCGAGTTGATAGTCCAGGCGATGCAGGCGTTGTTGAACAGTGGGGACGAAATGCTGGTACCTGCGCCCGATTATCCGCTGTGGACAGCTGCGGTATCGCTCTCCGGCGGTAACGCCGTGCACTACCTGTGCGATGAGTCTTCAGACTGGTTCCCGGATCTGGATGATATTCGCGCCAAAATCACCCCACGCACGCGTGGGATCGTCATCATCAACCCGAACAACCCCACCGGTGCCGTTTATTCCAAAGAACTGCTGATGGAGATTGTTGAGATTGCTCGCCAGAACAATCTTATTATCTTTGCCGACGAAATTTACGACAAGATCCTCTATGATGACGCCGAGCACCATTCGATCGCCGCAATGGCTCCGGACCTGCTGACCATCACCTTTAACGGCCTGTCAAAAACCTACCGTGTTGCTGGTTTCCGCCAGGGCTGGATGGTGCTGAATGGACCGAAGAAACATGCCAAAGGGTATATCGAAGGTCTTGAAATGCTGGCATCTATGCGTTTGTGCGCCAACGTTCCTGCACAGCATGCCATCCAGACCGCACTGGGAGGCTACCAAAGCATTAGCGAATTCATCATGCCGGGCGGACGCTTGTACGAACAGCGCAATCGTGCCTGGGAATTGCTGAACGATATTCCCGGCGTCTCCTGCGTCAAACCGCGCGGCGCACTGTATATGTTCCCAAAAATTGATGCGAAGCGGTTCAATATTCATGACGACCAGAAGATGGTGCTCGATTTCCTGCTCCAGGAAAAAGTCCTGCTGGTACAGGGAACCGCATTCAACTGGCCGTGGCCGGACCACTTCCGTATCGTAACGCTGCCGCGTATTGACGATATCGAAATGTCGCTGAGTAAATTCGAACGTTTCCTGTCAGGCTATCGTCAATTGTAATAACGTTGAGCGCCGCCGGGATTTGCATCCGGCGGCACTCTCTGCGCACAATACCTTTACTGAAGTCACTGAGTAAGGGTCGTTATGAAGCAGAGCCATTTTTTTGCCCACCTCTCCCGTCTGAAGCTCATTAATCGCTGGCCATTGATGCGCAACGTGCGCACCGAAAATGTGTCTGAGCATAGCCTGCAGGTTGCGATGGTTGCTCATGCGCTGGCCGCTATCAAGAATCGTAAATTTGGTGGTCAGGTTAATGCCGAACGCATTGCCCTGCTGGCGATGTACCACGATGCTTCCGAAGTGCTGACCGGTGATCTCCCTACCCCGGTTAAATATTTCAACTCGCAAATCGCTCAGGAATATAAAGCCATTGAGAAAATTGCCCAGCAGAAGCTGGTCGATATGGTCCCAGATGAGCTGCGTGATATTTTTGCGCCATTAATTGATGAACACGCTTACAGCGATGAAGAGAAATCTATTGTTAAACAGGCCGATGCCCTTTGCGCTTATCTGAAGTGTCTGGAGGAACTCTCGGCCGGTAACAACGAATTTTTGCTGGCGAAAACACGACTGGAAAAAACACTGAAGTCACGTCGTAGCGAAGAGATGGATTATTTTATGGATATGTTCGTGCCAAGTTTCCACTTATCTCTTGACGAGATTAGTCAGGATTCTCCGCTATAAGACGCGTTACCAGATAGAGTAAGGCCTGACCGGCTTACAGGAAGGCGTTGTTGGCCCGGTAGCGCAACGCCACCGGGCCATACCATCCGTCAAAACGGGAACAGCATCGGGATCATTACTACGCACACCGCCATGACAATAACCGTAAATGGCACACCAATCTTCACGAAGTCGCTGAAAGTGTAGTTTCCCGGTCCCAGCACCAGCGTGTTGACCGGTGAGGAGACCGGCGTCATAAAGGCCGCGGATGCCGCCATCGCAACCCCCATCGCAAAAGGATACGGCGAAACCCCCATAGACTTCGCTGCCGCCAGCGCAATTGGTGCCATCAGAACTGCCGTCGCGGTATTTGAGATAAATAATCCAATGGTTGCACACAGTACGAACAGGCAACCCAGCATCATGTACGGGCCATACCCTCCACCGACATCCATCAACCCTTTCACCACCAGATCGACACCGCCTGTTTTTTGCAGGGCAAGCGCAAAAGGCATCATCCCGACAATCAAGATAATACTCGGCCAGTGAATCGCTTTATACGCGCTCTCAGCATCAATACAACGGAATTTGCCCATCAGCAAGCACGCGATGAGAGCGGCAACCGTGTTAGGTATTTCATCGGTCAGCATCAGAGCGACCATAAGAACCAGGCAGAAAATCGCATGCGGTGCCTGACTGTGTGCCGGGGAAGCTTCACTCACTTCCACTGGCATATTCAGCACCACAAAGTCACGCCCCTTTTTCCCCATCAAGGCAATGACCTTCCAGTTTCCCACTACCAGAATAATATCCCCCATCAGCAGCGGCTCATCCACAACCGCCCCGGCAAGCGCAGTACCATCACGCTTTAATCCAACAACATTCAGCCCATAACGGGTACGAAATCCTATTTCCCGTACCGTTTTACCAATTAACTCCGATTCCGGGATCAGTGAAATCTCAGCCATGCCAACATCAAGCGCCTGTTCGGAGAAATATTCACCACGCAGCACCATTGGCTCCAGCAGTTGTTCGCTACAAAATTCACGCAAATCCACATCGGCAGCGGACATGTCTATCAACAAAACATCACGCGCCCGAAACTCAGAAACTCCGTTAACGTCCACGATAACGCGACGAAAGCGACGCCAGCGTTCAACGCCAATCACATTCGCCCCGTAACGTTCACGTAATTTAAGGTCATCCAGGCGCTGGCCAATCATCGGCGATCCAGGACGAATAGCCAGCCGACGGGCACGCCCGGTGAGGCGATATTCTTTAATGAGATCGCGAAAGGTACGGCGTTTCCATCCGTCACCCTGCTGCCCCGCAACGTCCCCTTTGAGCATAAAACGCATCAACAGCATATAAATAATGCCGAGTACGAGAACAACCAGCCCCAGAGGCGTAACGCTGAAGAAACTGAAGCCGTTAAGCCCTTCACGCAGCAACTCACTGTTAACGACCAGGTTAGGTGGTGTTGCCACCAACGTCATCATCCCGCTGATCAATCCGGCAAAGCTCAGCGGCATCATCAGGCGTGAGGGGGATATTTGCATGCGCATGGATACGCTTAAGACAACCGGAATAAAAATGGCGACCACGCCGGTAGAGCTCATAAATGCCCCGAGACCGGCAACGGTTATCATCAACAGCACCAGCATTTTGACTTCGCTACTGCCGGCGACCTTAACCAACCAGGCCCCCATCACCGTCGCCACCCCGGTACGCACCAGGCCGTCGCCAATAATAAATAAGGCCGCTATCAAAATAACGTTAGGATCGCTGAAACCGGAAAAAGCTTCTGTGATGCTCAGTGTTCCACTCAGAACAAAGGCAATAATAACCAGCAAAGCGACCGCGTCCATACGCACTCTGCCAGTTGCAAACAAAACGACGGCGATAGCCAACAATGAGAGAACCCATACCAATTCACCGTTCACAACATATCCTTGTTAAATGAGAGGGATAGACCGATTCTGCCATAAAAAAGCCCCAACAATCTGGGGCTAAATCACGATCAGGTATTTCTTACAACGCTCACATTTCCGTTAGGTTGTTTGGTCACGGAAATATGTTCCAGACTGGTCAGCGAAAAGTCGACCTCATCCAGACGCGGTGTGTCTGCGGGGGCATTCACGGCAATAACATGACACCCTGCCGCCAGACCAGAGAGCACACCAGCTGGCGCATCCTCTACAACAGCACACTCTCGCGGTGCAAGGCCGAGCAGTTGCGCTCCCAAAAGATATGCATCTGGCTCCGGCTTACCTCTTTTTACCCGTTCGGCAGTGACAAACACTTCAGGGGCCGGCAGACCCGCGACACGATGACGTGCCCGCGCCACCGGCATTGATCCGGAGGTCACTATCGCCCACGGGATCCCCGCTTTATTGAGGTGATTCAGTAAATCAACCGCCCCGGGTAGTGCGATGATCCCGTCAGTCTCAGTCGCCTCTATTTGCTCCAGGCGCGTAAACTCCGCTGCGATCTCCGCTTCGGATTTCCCGACCATAAAGTGCCGCAGAGAGGTTATCGCCTGCTTGCCATGAATAAAGCCCAGCACTTCGTCGTGATCAAGGCCAAAACGATCGGCCCAGTTACACCATGCACGTTCTACTGCTGGTAAGGAATCGACAAGCGTTCCATCCAGATCAAACAGAAAGCCTTTGCACTGCACGCTCGCCCCCTCAGGCATTAATGATTTGGTTAATTTCGTTCGCGCTCAGGTGATACTGACGTGGGCAAGAGTGCCAGACATTCAGCATGCGCTGATATTTTTCCCACATTGGCGTCTGGGCGTTGAAGCCATGCGTACCCGCATCAAAATGGGTATAACGCCCTTCTACATTGACCATAAAACGAACGTATCCCAGGAAGCGCGCTTCCGTTGCGGCATCAAAGCCGAGGAACGTGACGCGACGTTCGTCAATAGTCTGCGCGTCTTTAAGGTTAGTCCAGGAGACGTGTAATGCATGATACATCTCCATAATATCGATAATTGTGCGACAGGTTTCTTCCGTCAGCTCGCCAAACTCACGATCAAGCTCGCGCATCTGCAAACCGTAACCGCGTTCAATAATCGTCTGCAAACGACGATAGCGTTCGGCATTACCAGGATCGAGCATAGTCATCATTTTGTACTGGTTGGACAAAATAAGACGTTGAGCGTTGGTCATTTCCATTTGGGACTCCTGTATCACTACTGCTGCAATGAAAAAAAGAAGGCATCTTGTGCCTTCTTTTATATGCGTAATCCGGGGTCAATTACAAATCATCAAGAAAAGTTTTATCCAGTTGTTTGAAGGCGCGCTTAAGCGTGTCAGCTAGCGCCTGATAATCCGGCTTTCCTTCCACCGGTGCCAGCGCTTGTCCGGCCTCTTGTAATTTTCCCCGAACCTCATAGAACCAGTTGAGTATGGATGGTGGCAACGGCGTGACAGAACGTTTACCTAACCACCACATACCCTGCATCGGCAGGCTAAGCGCAAACAATGCGGTCGCCACAGCCGGTCCCAACTGCCCCCCCAGCGCAATTTGCCAGCATAAGGTAAATACGGCGATAGGCGGCATAAAACGGGTAGCATAACGCGTCATGCGAATCACGCGGTTCTCAACAAATACTGGCGCAAGGCGCTTTTCCATCGGCCACGTCTTTGCGTAGTGCTGCCCCCGGCGAAACAAACTGAAAAAATTTACGGAGCGATTATCCGGTGTCGACATGGCGGTTACCTCAACTTCACATATAAAATTTAAAAAATTTGTGCAAAACAACAACTACAGAGGACATCGTTCAAAACATTTTGTCTTCGATACCCACAATCAGGTATCCTGTGTCGGCCTGTAAGGCCTTTAGTCCAAAATCATTGAGTCGTCAAACTGGCATACAGTATGCCATTGGCTGAAAATTACGCAAAATGACATAGACTCAAAGGTATTTATTCCATCGTGCCCAAAAAGACAATGGCGCATGATGTTAATCATAAACGTCGGTGTCATCATGCGCTACGCTCTATGACTCCCTGACGTTTTTTTAGCCACGTATCATAAATAGGTACTTCCATGTCGAGTAAGTTAGTACTGGTTCTGAACTGCGGTAGCTCCTCACTGAAATTTGCCATCATCGATGCAGTAAACGGTGAAGAATACCTTTCTGGTTTAGCCGAATGTTTCCATCTCCCAGAAGCACGTATCAAGTGGAAAATGGACGGCGGTAAACAAGAAGCGGCTTTAGGTGCAGGCGCCGCTCACAGTGAAGCGCTGAACTTCATCGTTAACACTATTCTGGCACAAAAACCGGAATTGTCTGCGCAACTGACCGCAATTGGTCACCGTATCGTACACGGCGGCGAGAAGTATACCAGCTCCGTGGTTATCGACGATTCCGTTATCCAGGGCATCAAAGATTCTGCCTCTTTCGCACCGCTGCATAACCCGGCTCACCTGATCGGTATTGCTGAAGCGCTGAAATCCTTCCCGAATCTGAAAGATAAAAACGTGGCTGTGTTTGACACTGCGTTCCATCAGACTATGCCGGAAGAATCTTACCTCTACGCCCTGCCGTACAGCCTGTACAAAGAACACGGCGTTCGTCGTTACGGCGCGCACGGTACCAGCCACTTCTTCGTAACTCAGGAAGCGGCAAAAATGCTGAACAAACCGGTTGATGAACTGAACATCATCACTTGCCACCTGGGCAACGGCGGTTCTGTTTCTGCTATCCGTAACGGTAAATGTGTTGATACCTCCATGGGTCTGACCCCGCTGGAAGGTCTGGTGATGGGTACACGTTCCGGTGACATCGACCCGGCGATCATCTTCCACCTGCACGACACGCTGGGCATGAGCGTTGACGCTATCAACAAAATGCTGACTAAAGAGTCCGGCCTGCTGGGCCTGACCGAAGTCACCAGCGACTGCCGTTATGTTGAAGACAACTACACCACCAAAGAAGACGCTAAACGTGCAATGGACGTTTACTGCCACCGTCTGGCGAAATACATCGGTTCTTACACTGCGCTGATGGATGGTCGTCTGGATGCAGTTGTCTTCACCGGTGGTATCGGTGAGAACGCAGCGATGGTTCGCGAACTGTCTCTGGGCAAACTGGGCGTTCTGGGCTTTGAAGTTGACCACGAACGTAACCTGGCCGCACGTTTCGGCAAATCTGGTTTCATCAACAAAGAAGGTACCCGTCCTGCGGTGGTTATCCCAACCAACGAAGAACTGGTTATCGCGCAAGACGCGAGCCGTCTGACTGCCTGATTTCACACCGCCAGCCTAGCTGGCGGTGCTGTTTTGTAACCCGCCACATGTCGGCGGTAACGAAAGAGGATAAACCGTGTCCCGTATTATTATGCTGATCCCTACCGGAACCAGCGTCGGCCTGACCAGCGTCAGCCTTGGCGTTATCCGCGCAATGGAACGCAAAGGCGTTCGTCTGAGCGTCTTTAAGCCGATTGCTCAACCGCGTGCCGGTGGCGATGCGCCAGACCAGACCACCGCTATCGTACGTGCTAACTCTTCTTTGCCAGCTGCTGAGCCGCTGAAGATGAGCCACGTTGAATCTCTGCTCTCCAGCAATCAGAAAGATGTGCTGATGGAAGAGATCATCGCGAATTACCACGCGAACACCAAAGATGCAGAAGTCGTACTGGTTGAAGGCCTGGTCCCAACCCGTAAACATCAGTTCGCACAATCTCTGAACTACGAAATCGCGAAAACGCTGAATGCGGAAATCGTATTCGTTATGTCTCAGGGTACTGACACCCCGGAACAGCTGAACGAGCGTATTGAACTGACTCGCAGCAGCTTCGGCGGCGCAAAAAATACCAACATCACCGGCGTTATCGTTAACAAACTGAACGCACCGGTTGATGAGCAAGGCCGTACTCGCCCGGATCTGTCCGAGATTTTCGACGACTCTTCCAGAGCGAAAGTGATCAAAGTTGATCCGGCTAAACTGCAAGAGTCCAGCCCGCTGCCGGTTCTGGGCGCGGTGCCATGGAGCTTTGACCTGATCGCTACTCGTGCAATCGATATGGCGCGTCACCTGAACGCTACCATCGTTAACGAAGGCGATATCAACACCCGTCGCGTGAAGTCAGTGACTTTCTGCGCACGCAGCATTCCACACATGCTTGAGCACTTCCGTGCTGGTTCTCTGCTGGTGACTTCTGCCGATCGCCCTGATGTGCTGGTTGCAGCATGCCTGGCGGCAATGAACGGCGTTGAAATCGGTGCCCTGCTGCTGACTGGCGGTTACGAGATGGACGCGCGCATCACCAAACTTTGCGAACGTGCATTCGAAACCGGCTTGCCGGTATTTATGGTGAACACCAACACCTGGCAGACCTCTCTGAGCCTGCAGAGCTTCAACCTGGAAGTTCCGGTTGACGATCACGAGCGCATTGAGAAAGTCCAGGAATACGTTGCTAACTATATCAACGCTGACTGGGTTGAATCCCTGACCGCGACCTCTGAGCGCAGCCGTCGTCTGTCTCCGCCAGCGTTCCGCTATCAGTTAACCGAACTGGCTCGTAAAGCCGGTAAACGCGTTGTTCTGCCGGAAGGCGACGAACCGCGTACCGTTAAAGCGGCAGCCATCTGTGCTGAACGTGGTATCGCAACTTGCGTACTGTTGGGTAACCCGGATGAAATCACCCGTGTTGCAGCCTCTCAGGGCGTTGAGCTGGGTGCTGGCGTAGAAATCGTTGACCCGGATGTGGTTCGCGAAAGCTACGTTGCTCGTCTGGTCGAACTGCGTAAAAACAAAGGGATGACCGAAACCGTTGCCCGCGAACAGCTGGAAGACAACGTGGTTCTCGGTACCCTGATGCTGGAACAGGACGATGTTGACGGTCTGGTTTCTGGTGCTGTTCACACCACAGCGAACACCATTCGCCCACCGCTGCAGCTGATCAAAACTGCACCAGGTAGCTCTCTGGTATCTTCTGTGTTCTTCATGCTGCTGCCGGATCAGGTATACGTTTACGGCGACTGCGCGATCAACCCGGATCCGACTGCAGAGCAGCTGGCAGAAATCGCAATTCAGTCTGCAGATTCCGCAGCTGCTTTCGGTATCGAACCGCGCGTAGCGATGCTTTCCTACTCCACCGGTACTTCTGGTGCAGGTAGCGATGTTGAGAAGGTACGTGAAGCAACTCGTCTGGCGCAGGAAAAACGTCCAGACCTGATGATCGATGGCCCGCTGCAGTACGATGCCGCTGTTATGGCTGACGTTGCGAAATCCAAAGCGCCGAACTCTCCGGTTGCGGGTCGCGCTACCGTGTTCATCTTCCCGGATCTGAACACCGGTAACACCACCTACAAAGCGGTACAGCGTTCTGCCGACCTGATCTCCATCGGGCCGATGCTGCAGGGTATGCGCAAGCCGGTGAACGACCTGTCTCGTGGCGCGCTGGTAGACGATATCGTCTACACCATCGCACTGACCGCGATCCAGTCTTCTCAGCAGCGGCAGTAATCTGCTTTGTACGCCAGATGGTGACGTGAACGCGTCCAGTCTGGCCTACAGATAGTGGTTCTTTAAACCGGAAATAGCTGATATTTCCGGTTTTTTTATGCCTGTTATTCCAATTAGTAATTTCTGAAATATTTGCTTAACTGCGCTGCATCAATGAATAACTATTCTCCTGTTTGCATACTTAGCCTCTTTGCTTTGCAACAGGGATAGCTCTTCATGTCTGCAGTAACAGAATCACAACCCGCTAAGAAATGGGCAATGCCCGATACGCTGGTGATCATATTTTTCGTTGCCATTTTAACCAGCCTGGCGACCTGGGTTGTACCCGTCGGCATGTTCGACAGCCAGGAGGTGCAGTACCAGGTTGATGGGCAGACCAAAACCCGGAAAGTGGTCGATCCCCACTCGTTTCGTATACTGACCAACGATGCGGGTGAAGAGCAGTACCATCGGGTTAAGTTTTTCACCACCGGCGATGAAAGTCCCGGACTGATGAACTTTCCGTTTGAAGGTTTAACCTCCGGCTCAAAATTTGGCACTGCCGTTGGCATCATTATGTTTATGCTGGTAATTGGCGGCGCATTTGGCATTGTTATGCGTACAGGAACCATTGATAACGGCATCCTGGCGCTTATCCGTCATACGCGGGGTAACGAGGTCTTGTTTATCCCGGTGCTGTTTATTCTCTTCTCATTAGGTGGTGCTGTATTTGGCATGGGAGAAGAGGCTGTCGCTTTTGCCATTATCATTGCACCGCTCATGGTACGCCTGGGTTACGACAGTATCACCACTGTGCTCGTTACCTACATCGCCACCCAAATTGGCTTTGCCAGCTCGTGGATGAATCCGTTCTGTGTGGTTGTCGCGCAAGGCATTGCGGGTGTACCTGTGCTCTCCGGCTCTGGCCTGCGTATCGTGGTATGGGTCGTTGCGACCCTGATTGGTCTCACTTTCACCCTCGCCTACGCATCACGCATCAAAAAGAATCCTCTACTTTCACGCGTTCATGAATCCGATCGTTTCTTCCGCGAGCAGCAGGATGACGTCGTGGAGCGGCGTTTCACTCTGGGCGACTGGCTGGTATTGTTAGTACTTACCGGCGTGATGATTTGGGTTGTCTGGGGCGTGATTGTCAACGCATGGTTCATTCCTGAAATCGCCAGCCAGTTCTTCACCATGGGTCTGGTGATAGGCATTATTGGCGTTATCTTCCGGCTCAATGGTATGACGGTCAACATTATGGCCTCGTCGTTTACCGAAGGTGCGCGGATGATGATTGCCCCTGCCCTGCTGGTTGGTTTTGCCAAGGGTATTTTACTGCTTGTGGGCAATGGAGAGGCGGGGGATGCGAGTGTGTTAAATACTCTCCTGCACAGTATTGCCAACGGTATCAGCGGTCTGGACAATGCTATCGCTGCATGGTTTATGCTGCTATTTCAGGCAGCATTTAACTTCTTTGTCACCTCCGGTTCAGGCCAGGCGGCGCTGACTATGCCGTTATTGGCGCCTCTCGGTGATTTAGTCGGTGTAAACCGCCAGGTTACCGTTCTCGCTTTCCAGTTTGGTGATGGTTTCAGCCATATTATCTATCCAACATCCGCGTCACTTATGGCGACATTGGGCGTTTGCCGGGTGGACTTCCGCAACTGGTTGAAGGTGGGAGCAACGCTGCTGGGGCTGCTGTTTATTATGTCCAGCGTGGTGGTGATAGGCGCGCAGATAATGGGATATCATTAAAAATAAGCCCCTTGTCACCTATGACAAGGGGCGTTCCTTCACATTAATGATTTCGCTGCCTCAACAATCGCCGCGGCGGTGAGTCCATATTCTTCCTGTAAAAAATCCTGTGTCCCAACCTGACCATAACGTTCTTTGACACCAACCCGACGCATCGGTACCGGGCACGTTTCCACCAGCACTTCAGCCACTGCTGACCCCAGTCCATTATGAATACTGTGGTTTTCACAGGTCACAATTCGTCCCGTTTTCTCGGCATAGTTCTTCACCAACATCCTATCAATAGGCTTCAGAGTAAACATATCGATGACTGCCGCATTTACCCCTATGTGTTCCAGTTGTCGTGCGGCTTCCAGCGCTTCTGCAACCATAATCCCGTTGGCTATTAGCGTGACATCTTCGCCTTCGCGCAGAACATTCCCTTTGCCGATCGTAAATGTCGATCCTGGCGCGTAGATACTCGACGCCTGCTTACGGATTGTGCGTACCCAGTAGAAGCCCTCAAGCTCCAGAAGCTGGCGTAAGATATCGTCGAACATCACAGCATCCGTCACTTCCAGTACCACCGAATGCGCCAGGCCGCGCACAATCCCCATATCTTCAAAGGACATGTGCGTACCTCCGTTGTGACAAGCGGTAACCCCGGCATCTGAAGCGATCACCTTCACGTTATTACGCTGATAGTCCAGTGACATAAACAGCTGATCGAAACAACGACGGCTGGCAAATGCAGTGAAAGTGTGCACAAACGGTTTACGTCCCGTTAATGCCAGTCCAGCGGCAGTACCAATCACATTGGCTTCCATGATGCCGCAGTTAATAACGTGCTGTGGGTAATCCCGCGCCACACTGTCCATTGCCATCGAACTCATCAGATCGGCTTCAAGAGCAATAATCGGGCTTCCTGCTGCCACTTCTTTCGCCACGAATCCGGCATATACCTTACGCATCTCTACGTTATCTTTTTGCCCTGCGGGCGCGAGCTTAATCATGCGTGGCCTCCAGATGATGAACGGTTTCATTCAACGCCTGTCTCATTTCTTCCGTCAGACGCAGGTGATGGGAATTGCTGAGATGTTCCAGATATGGCACACCCTGTCCTTTGATACTGTCGAGAATAACAATCCGAGGTCGAGTCTCTTCATTCAGACGCGACTGCACTGCAGTCAGCAGGCCTGCAATATCATCCCCTTTCACCGTGATCGCCTCAAAACCAAAGGCCGTGAATTTGTCCTCCAGGCTAAACGGGCGAATGATGTCATCCAGTTCGCCATCTAACTGTTGTTTATTCCAGTCAACAAACACCGTCAGGTTATTCAGCTTATGGTGCGCAATAAACTGAAACGCCTCCCAGCACTGACCTTCGTTCAGTTCGCCATCGCCAACAATGCAAAATACCCGATTCGGACGCTTTGCCAGCTTATGGGATAACGCCATCCCAGCGGCGATAGATATGCCCTGTCCTAACGAGCCAGTGGTAGCGTCTACACCACGCGTTTTAAGCCTGTCCGGATGGCTGGGCAAACGAGTACCGTTTTGGTTCAGCGTGCTCAATTCTTCAATCGGGAAATACCCCTTGATCGCAAGAGTACTGTACAGTGCCGGCCCCGCATGACCTTTGGATAAGACGAAATAGTCACGTTCCGGCCAGTCCGGATCGGCGGGGTCGATTTTCATCACTGCACCATACAGGACGGCCAACGCTTCCACGACCGACATACTGCCGCCAAAATGGCCAAACCCCAGATGCGTCAGCGATTTCAGCGTGGCGATGCGGATCTCTTTCGCCAGTTGTGTAACTTCATTCACATTCATGATTTGGCTCCATTATTTTCCGGCGCATTACCCGCTGCCGTTCTGTTTTTAGCGAACACGTTCCAGGCAACCAGTAACGCAAAGAGCGCGACAACCAGACCAGTGATAGCGAGAGGGGACAAATAGCGAGCAAGGTTGCCAAGGACAATGCCTACCACACCAAAGTCAGCATCTGAAAAGGTCGTGTTGGCAAAGCCGATTGCACCCAGTACAGGTAGAAGAAGTACGGGCAGGAAAGTGATTAGCAGGCCATTAGCAAAAGCGCCAATCATTGCCCCACGACGCCCACCGGTGGCGTTACCAAATACCCCCGCAGTTGCCCCAGTGAAAAAGTGTGGCACCACGCCCGGCAAAATTAACACCAGCTTCATCTGCCCAAGCAAGAACAGCCCCACCAGACCACCGAGAAAGCTGAACAGAAAACCAATTAATACAGCGTTAGGGGCGTAGGGATAGACTACCGGACAGTCAAGTGCAGGGCGGGCATTAGGCACCAGTTTTTCAGAAAAACCGGTAAAGGCCGGCACGATCTCCGCCAGAATCAGGCGCACCCCTTGCAGAATGATAAACACCCCTGCAGCAAAGGTAATTGCCATGATGATGGCGTAAACCAAATAGTTCTGCCCACCACTGAAGGTACTTTCAACGTATTCCCGCCCGGCGCTAATTGCCATAATCAGGTAGATGATCATCATGGTCAGAGAAATAGAGATAGAGCTGTCACGCAGGAAGCTTAAATTCTTCGGCAGATTCATCTCTTCTGTTGAGCGAGAGCCTTTACCGCACACGCTTCCAATCCAGCCTGAGAGCACATATCCCAACGTGCCGAAGTGACCGAAAGCAATCTCATCGTTGCCTGTGATACGGCGCATATAACGCTGCGCCAGTGCAGGGAAAAAGGCCATGACCAGCCCGAGAATCAGTGACCCCGTAAAGACCAGCCCCGCCCCGTCAAATCCTGCCACAGTCAGGATTACGCCGATCATACAGGCCATATAAAAAGTGTGATGCCCGGTCAAAAAGATATATTTCAATCGAGTAAAACGGGCGACAATAATATTGGCCACCATCCCAAATGCCATAATAAGCGCCGTCGAGGCACCGTATTTTTCTAGTGCAATAGAGACAATCGCTTCATTATTGGGAATAATACCCTGGATATTAAAAGCGTGCTCAAACATCCCGCCCAATGGATTTAATGAACCAACCAATACGGTAGCCCCACCACCAAGCACAATAAATCCAAGAATAGTTTTAATAGTACCTTTAACAACATCAGAAAAAGCCTTTTTCTGCGCAACCAGGCCAATTAAGGCAATTAATCCTACCAGCACAGAGGGTACTTTCAGTATATCAACAACAAAATTTAGCGTTTCAAGGATAAACATATCCACCTCGCTTTATGCACATGGGCAGTCAAACTGCCGAAATGCAGTCTGAGTGATTACGCACATATACAGTTATTGTTTATCGAACCATGCGCATAGCTGCGCTTCGAGTTCATTGATATCGATAATATTATTAATCACTACCAGTTGTGCTTCTGGTACGCTGGCGCTGGCAGCAATATCTTTAGCCATGACGAACAGGTCGGCGGCCCCTGGCGTGGCGGAGGAGAGATCGGAGTGTTCGACTTCCGCCTCAATATTGAGTTTTTTGAGGACTTTTTTAATATTCATTTCAACCATAAAACTGCTGCCCAGGCCAGAGCCACAAATAGCCATGATTTTCATTGTTATCACCTTTTTAGTAGAGTACACCCGCATCACGCTCACGCGTAATGTTTCATAACATTCAATCTGGACTTAAATCAGAAGCGTGAAATAATTTTTTTAATTTCCTCCCGTGTTGTAGCACTATGTAATTGCGCAAGTTCTTTATCACTTGAAAATAACTCAGCAAGGGCAGAAATCATGGCAATATGGCTGTGTTTATCTGGAGCGGCCAGCATAATAATAATATCAACTGGATCAAACTCTCCTGCACCAAATGAAACACCTTGCTTTAATTTCAGCAGCGACAAACCTAAGTCTTTCGCTCCTTCTTCTGGCCTGGCATGGGGCATCGCAAGACCCGGAGCCAGCACATAATAAGGGCCTAACTTATGGTGCTGCGCGACAATGGCAGTGAGGTAATCAGACGTAATGACTCCCGCATTCAGCAAGGGTCTGGCACAAAGCTCCAGAGCCTGCGGCCAATCCTCTACGCTTTCGCACAGCATAATGGTTCTATCCGTTAACCAGGTACTCAGCACTTTTCCTCCTTAGCATTCGCTCAATATGGACAAACTTTATTCAACCACTGAAACCATATCTGCGATCGTAGTCACAAAGATAGCGCTATCAAAAGATATCGTTCGGTTATGTGATAGCGCTATCAAAATACGATTACTGAGTGAAATCACAGCAAAAAAAATGATTTAAGGCGTATACTGCCCTTTACGCGAAGCAAAGAATGACAATAAAAAAACAGCTCAACTGGTTGTAATTAAGCAGGAATTTGTATGTCTCTAACTCGAAAACGGCGTAGTACAGGAAAAGTGACCATCGCCGATGTTGCTCAGCTTGCTGGTGTTGGCACTATGACCGTCTCCCGTGCATTACGCACCCCTGAACAGGTATCCGATAAACTCAGAGAAAAAATTGAAGCGGCGGTGCATGAGCTCGGGTATATGCCTAATCTTGCGGCAAGTGCGCTGGCATCAGCTTCATCACGCACAATTGCCATGGTGGTGCCTAATCTGGCTGAGGCAGGTTGTTCAGAAATGTTCGCGGGGTTGCAGGAAATTTTACAGCCAGCCGGATACCAGATAATGCTGGCAGAGTCCCGCAATCGTCTTGAGCAGGAAGAAAAACTACTGGAAACACTGCTTGCCTCAAATATTGCAGCCGCAATATTGCTTAGCGTCGAACACAACGACACCGTGCGGCACTGGCTGAAAAATGCGTCTATTCCGGTTATGGAAATCGGTGCCATTCGTAGCGACCCCATCGATATGAATATCGGCATTGATAACGTCGCGGCTATGTTTGAACTGACTGAGATGCTGATTCAGCGTGGCTACCAGAACATTGGCCTGTTATGTGCCAATCAGGAGCAGTGGATTTTTCAGCAACATTTACAAGGCTGGTATAAAGCGATGTTGCGTCATCATATGTCACCAAATCGGGTGATTAATGCCGCATTACCCCCGGTTTTTTCTACCGGAACGTCACAACTTCCCGAATTTATTCTCGCCTGGCCGGAACTGGACGCGCTGGTCTGTGTGTCAGATGAACTGGCCTGCGGCGTATTGTACGAATGTCAGCGGCGACGTATTAAAGTTCCTGATGATCTTGCTGTCGTGGGGTTCGGCAATAGCGATGTGAGCAAAGTCTGCCAACCGCCACTGACAACAATGGCTGTACCACATCGTAAGATTGGTCTTGAGGCCGGGCGCGCATTGCTGGCGAGAATTCAGGATGGAAACTGGAGCGATCAAAAACAGATCGCCTCCAGTTTATGCATGCGAGATAGCTGTTGAGGTTCTACTCCGCCTCTTCCTGCTTTTCTTGTTGGGTCTCTGACGACTTAGTCGCGGACTCATTCTTGGCGTTGCGGGTCATCCACAACGCCAGCGCCTTCAGTGAATCCGGCGTGAATTCGTCGCAGCGCGCCGTAATTTCTTCCGGTGTCAGCCAGCAAACCTCGCTAACCTCTTCTTCCTGCAACGCGAACGGCCCATGAGATACACAACTAAACAACGCCCCCCAAACCCGACAATTTTTATCTTCAAAATAAAACTGCCCGTGGTCGGCAAACGGTACGCCCGCGATGCCTAACTCTTCTTCTGCCTCGCGACGGGCCGATTCGAGAAGTTGCTCATCTGCCTGAACGACGCCACCTGCTGTGGCATCCAACATGCCAGGCAAAAAGTCTTTTGTCTCGGTGCGGCGCTGAACCAAAATTTTACCCATACCATCATGCACAACGATATACGTTGCACGATGACGTAAGCGTTCCGCCCGCATCTGTTCCCGGCTGGATTGTGCGATGACTTCGTTGTCTTCATTCACAATATCCACCCATTCCGTACTTGCCAAACGACGCTGTTCCACCATCAGGAAACCTTCTTTTTTCTAGCGCTCTTACGGCGCGTTTACGTTTGTGGGGTAAATTACGGATTAATCTCGACCTGCGCAATGATACTTTGATCATTGAGTGCCATTACTCTGAGAACATTATCATCCAGAATCCCGTAGCTTGCCGTAAAACCCCCTTTCGGGATGCTGACCGAACCAGGGTTAAAGTGATAAATCTCCCCACGCTGTTCTGCAACCGGCAAATGAGTATGCCCATAAACCAGCACATCTCCGGCACTCAGGGGCGGAAGATTTTCCGGGCCAAAAAGATGTCCGTGCGTCAAAAAGAGGCGCTGATTATCTGTCAGAATTTGCTGCCACGGTGCAGTTATCGGAAATTGCAGGAGCATCTGATCCACTTCGCTGTCACAGTTGCCACGCACCGCAATAATACGCGATGCCTGCTCATTCAAACGCTCGGCAACCTGCGCCGGCGCGTAGCCTTCCGGCAACGCATTACGCGGCCCGTGGTTTAAAACATCACCCAATATCACCAGCCATTGCGCACCGCTTTGGGTAAACCTCTCGAGTACGCGCTCCGTGGCTGGCAACGAACCATGAATGTCCGATGCGAACATCAGTTTCATCACTCACTCCTCGTTGAAAATTACCTTTCAATGATACTGGATTACGCCCCGATGATCAGCAGGAACGCTTCGCGGAAAGCGCGATAAAACGTTGTACCGATGCACGCTGCCACTGGAACGCTGCATATTCCGCTAACTGCTCAGGAACATCATCTCCGTTAAGGACCAGACGATTAAGCATGAGTGCTAAATCGCAATCTGCAATACACCATTCACCAAATAAATTCTGTTTCCCATGGGCCAGTAAGTTGCCCGCTGTGGCAAACAATTTTTCCGCACTCGCCTTCCCCGCTTCACTCAACGGCGGTTTTTTTACACCGGCAAAGACCACGTCCGTTGAACGCTCTTCACGAATCGGCATGAGATCGCTACGGATCCAGGCCTGAACCTGGCGGGCGCGAGCGCGTTTCTGGATATCGTGAGGGTAAATCCGCTCCCATTGCGGCGGCGCGAAGCTCTCTTCAAGAAACTCGGCAATTGCCGATGATTCACTCAGTTCAAAACCGTCGATCTCGAGAACCGGTACACGGCGCGTGAGGGCATACCCTTGCCATGAAGGCTGTAAGTGTTCGCCATGGTTGAGATCTACTGTTTTCAGCGTAAAAGGCAGCCCTTTCTCTTGTAGAGCAACATATACGGACAACACGTACGGGGAGAAAAAGTTTGCATCTGACCACAGCGTAATTGCAGGTTTGCTCATAATATCCTCAGAGATGTATTGGCTTACTTTCAAAATATAGAGTCTTTCTCACTCTGTCACTTGATGAAAACTCACGCTCGTCAGCAGGTTCTATACTTGTAGTGACCAGGTGACAAAACGGACGCAGAAAATGATCGACCTCTACTACACACCAACGCCCAACGGACATAAAATCACGCTGTTTCTGGAAGAGGCGCAGTTGAAGTACCGTTTAATTCATGTGGATATCAGCAAAGGTAATCAGTTTCATCCCGATTTTCTGGCTATTTCGCCAAATAATAAAATTCCTGCAATTGTCGATCATGCCCCGGAAGATGGCGGAAGACCGATCAGTCTGTTTGAATCTGGTGAAATTTTGCTCTACCTGGCGGAGAAGAGCGGAAAGCTGCTAAGTGGTGAATTGCGAGAACGCCATACCACGCTACAGTGGCTCTTCTGGCAGGTCAGCGGATTAGGTCCTATGCTTGGCCAAAATCACCACTTTAATCACTTCGCACCGCAGACGATCCCTTACGCCATTGAACGATATCAGGTTGAGACCCACCGATTGTATAACGTGATGAATAAGCGTCTGGAAACTTCACCCTGGCTGGGTGGCGATCATTATAGTATTGCGGATATTGCTTGCTGGCCCTGGATTAACGCCCACCAGCGTCAACGTATCGATCTCGATACTTATCCGGCAGTCAATAACTGGTACGAGCGTATCCGTACGCGTCCCGCCACGGAACGCGCGATGCAGCAAACTGCTCAGTGAGAAGAAGTAACGCGATTAGGTTCTCGTGTATCATGCAGAGGTTCATACATGGAGGAAACCTGCAATGTCACAACCTGACGCTATTATTCGTATAAAAAACCTTCGTCTGCGCACCTTTATTGGCATCAAAGAAGAGGAGATCCTCAACCGGCAGGATATCGTCATCAACATAGCCATCCACTATCCGGCAGACATAGCCCGTACCAGTGAAGATATCAACGATGCGTTGAATTACCGCACGATCACCAAGAGCATAATTCAACATGTGGAAAGTAACCGCTTCTCATTATTAGAAAAATTAACTCAAGATGTGCTCGATATCGCACGCGAACATCACTGGGTCACTTATGCTGAAGTAGAGATCGATAAACTTCACGCATTGCGTTATGCCGACTCCGTTTCCATGACGCTGAGCTGGCAGCGCTAATCGTTACCCGGGAGGCGACATGCAGATTCTGATTACTGGCGGTACTGGCCTGATTGGACGCCATCTGATCCCCCGTCTGCTGGAATTGGGGCATCAGATAACCGTAGTGACACGTACCCCCGATAAGGCCCGCCAGATCCTGGATTCACGGGTCACGATTTGGAAAGGACTTGAGGACCAACACAACCTCAATGGAATTGAAGCAGTCATTAACCTTGCCGGTGAACCTATCGCGGATAAGCGCTGGACTGCTGAGCAAAAAGAGCGACTGTGCCAGAGCCGCTGGGGTATTACGCAGAAACTGGTCGATCTAATCAGGGCCAGCGACACACCACCAGCGGTATTGATATCGGGTTCCGCGGCAGGATATTACGGTGACCTTGGCGAGGTAGTCGTCACAGAAGAAGAGCCACCGCATAACGAGTTTACCCATAAGTTGTGCGCTCAATGGGAAAACATTGCCAGCAGTGCGCAAAGCGACAGAACGCGCGTGTGTTTGCTACGTACAGGGGTTGTGCTGGCTCCTGCTGGCGGGATCCTGGCAAAAATGGTTCCACCATTTCGTCTTGGCCTGGGCGGTCCTATCGGTAACGGACGCCAATATCTTGCCTGGATCCATATTGACGATATGGTGAACGGTATTATCTGGCTGCTGGATAACGATCTGCACGGCCCCTTCAATATGGTTTCACCATACCCGGTACGTAACGAGCAGTTCGCCCACGCGCTGGGTCATGCCCTGAACCGACCTGCTATCGTGCGCGTCCCTGCGACGGCCATGCGGTTACTGATGGGGGAATCATCGGTGCTGGTCCTCGGCGGGCAGCGAGCGTTACCCAAACGCCTGGAAGCCGCTGGTTTTGCATTTCGCTGGTATGATTTGGAAGAAGCGCTGGCGGATGTCCTGCGATAATCTCTGCTGACTGTTCACTGTCGCTATTGTGGTGGTAAGGTTATAAAACTGACTACCTCAATGGCGACATTTAATAGCGACTTTATGGCGATAATAACGACTCCCCGACTTATCCTCTCTGCATATCAACTCTCTGACTGGTCATTTTTCCTCAGGCTGCGTGAAAGCCCGGAAATAATGCGTTATATGGCTGACATCTCCACGGCAAAAGAAACGCGCTTACTGTTTGCCAGACGCCTTTCCGCTAAGCATTCCTTCGTTATCCGTGAACATAATAACAATACGCCGTTGGGCGATATTGGCTTACAAATTAGTCATCTTTATCCTCAGGAAGCAGATATCGGCTACGCCGTCGTCCCACAGGCACAGGGAAAAGGTATCGCCAGCGAGGCAGTCCGTGCTGTGTGCGATTACGCCTTTCAGCAGGCAGGAGTCACCGCGATAAACGCATATGTGTTAGCCGAGAATACGGGGTCAATACGCATTTTGGAAAAGACAGGTTTTGTACTCACCCAGGTACTCGAGCAAGCATACGAAGTGAATGGCATACGGTATGACGACTGTGTCTATCGTCTGGAGTGTCCAGCACGGGGTTTATAAGCCCGGAAGTGAGGTGCCCCCGGGCATTTTGGACGGTACAGCAGTACTACTTCAATGACCCTTTCAGGAACTGCTGCAAACGTGGACTCTGCGGGTTGCCGAATACCTGCTCCGGATCGCCTTCTTCTTCGATTTTCCCCTGATGCAGGAAAATAACGTGCGTGGAGACATGCCGGGCAAATCCCATTTCATGGGTGACGACCACCATGGTTTTTCCCTCTTCGGCCAGTTGCTGCATAATGCGCAGTACTTCACCGACCAACTCCGGATCAAGGGCTGAAGTCGGCTCATCAAATAGCAGCACTTCCGGCTCCATTGCCAGCGCGCGAGCAATAGATACACGCTGCTGTTGCCCACCGGACAGATGTACCGGATATTTACCCTGGGCGCGTTCATCAATACCGACTTTGGCCAGATACTTCACCGCGCGATCGCGAGCTTCCTGTTTGCTTAAACCTAACACCTGAATCGGCGCTTCCATGACGTTTTCCAGCACCGTCATATGGCTCCACAGGTTGAAGTGCTGGAAGACCATAGTCAGTCGCGTACGTAACAGACGAAGTTGGTTTTTATCCGCCACCTTGAGCTGACCGTCTTTGTCGCGTACCAGGCCAATATTCTGACCACTGACCACAATCGACCCGGCGCTCGGTTTTTCGAGAAAGTTAATGCAGCGCAGGAACGTACTTTTACCGGAACCTGACGAGCCAATAATACTGATAACATCACCCGCGTTGGCCTGCAGCGATACCCCTTTCAGCACTTCATGTTCGCCGTAGTGCTTATGTAAATCGATAACGTTTAATTTATTTTCAGACATCGTGTTACTCGAATCATTTAGAGGAGACATGCTGCAACCAGCGTTTTTCCGCTTTGCGGAACAGACTGATCAGGACATACGAAATCATCAAATACAGTACGGCGGCAATACCGAATGCGGTAAACGGCTGGTAAGTTGCCGAGTTGATATCGCGGGCGATTTTCAACAAATCCGGCACCGTCGCCGTAAATGCCAGCGCCGTTGAGTGCAACATTAAAATAACTTCATTGCTGTATGCTGGCAGCGCAATACGCAATGCTGAAGGCAAAATAATACAGCGATACATTTTAAATGAAGAGAAGCCATAGGCACGCGCGGCTTCAATCTCGCCATGAGGTACCGAACGGATTGCCCCGGCAAAAATCTCTGTGGTATAGGCACAGGTGTTTAGCGTTAGCGCCAGCACGGTACAATTAAGGCCACTGCGGAAAAAAGCGTTGAGGAAGTCTGTCCCTTTAACGATTTCCAGCGTGTACATTCCGGAATAAAACACCAGCAACTGAACGTAAAGCGGTGTTCCACGAAAAATATAGGTAAATAGCCAGATGGGAAACTGGATAAACTTATTGCTGGAAACACGACCAATCGCCAAAAACAGCGCCAGGATGCCCCCCATTACCACAGATGAGATCAGCAACCACAGCGTTATTGCCACGCCGGTGAAGCGATAGCCGTCGGTCCATAGCAGGGATTTCCAGTACTCCTGAATAATCTCAATCACAGGTCAGCCCTCTTCACACCCACGGAGTAGCGGCGCTCAAGGTACAGCAGCACACCGTTAGAAACAGTGGTAAACACCAGATAGATAGCGCCGCACACCACGGCAAAGTAGAACGGCTCCCAGGTGCTCTTACCCGCAAGCTGAGTGGCTTTCACCACGTCTTCAAGTCCGAGCAGAGAAACCAGCGCCGTGGCTTTAAGAATAACCTGCCAGTTATTACCAATTCCCGGCAATGCATAGCGCATCATCGCCGGAAACATAATGCGGCGGAATATCTGTGAACTGGTAAAACCGAATGCAGTTGCCGCTTCAATATGGCCTCTGGGCACAGCCATAAACGCACCGCGAAAGGTTTCGGTAAAATAGGCCCCGTAGATAAAACCGAGCGTGATAATACCCGCCACCATCGGATCGATATCAATCTGGCTGATACCAATTGCGTCGGTTATGGTGTTAAGCGCAATCTGCAACCCGTAGAATATGAGCAGCATTAAGACAAGATCGGGTACTCCACGTATTAACGTCGTGTACCCTTCGAAAATTAGCCCCATTGCCCGACTTTGCGAAAGCTTAGCTCCCGCGCCGACAAGACCTATCAGGACCGCCAGCACTACTGAGCTGAGAGCCAGCTCGAGCGTAACAATCGCGCCCTGTAAAATAACACCTGAAAAGCCATACAACATGCTGCCTGTCCTGTTGTGTGTGGTGAAGTAATGAGCCTCTTTTGATATGTTGTCTCGACACGTTTTATGCCTGATGTCGCTTCGCTTATCAGGCCTACATGCTTTCGTCGTAGGTCTGATAAGGCGCAGTCGCCATCAGGCAATAAGTCGATCAACAATCTACGGGCTTTATCAGCACCTGCGGTGATTAACCGCCGTAAACATCAAAATCAAAGTACTTTTTCGCCAGTTTCTCGTAAGTACCGTCAGCACGCATTTCTGCAAATGCTTTATTCAGTGCTTCGCGCAGTTCGTTATCGTCTTTGCGCAGCCCCATTCCGGTACCCACGCCGAACAGTTTCTCATCTTTCACAGACGGGCCACCGAATTTGTAATCTTTACCTACAGGTTGCTTCAGGAAGCCTTCACTGGCAGCGACTTCATCCTGGAACGCGGCGTCGATTCGTCCGGCAGTCAGGTCAGAATAGATATTGTCCTGCCCCTGATAGGAGACAATTTCAATGCCTTTTGGCGCCCAGTGCTCGTTACCGAATGTTTCCTGGGTAGTGCCCTGCAGAACACCGACACGCTTGCCTTTCAGCGACTCGATTGTCGGCTGGATATCAGAATCTTTAGCAACTACCAGACGAGAATCCGCTGCATAAAGTTTGTCGGTAAAAGCAATTTCCTGCTGACGTTTTTCAGTAATGGAAAGCGAAGACATGATAGCGTCGATTTTCTTCGCTTTTAACGAAGGGATCAGCGCATCCAACGGGTTTTCCACGAAGGTACATTGTGTATTAATGCGTTTGCAGAGTTCTTTTGCCAAATCAATATCAAAACCAACCAGTTCACCCTGCGCATTTTTCGATTCAAACGGGGCATAAGTAGGATCGGTACCGATACGGACTTTTTGCGGAATGGCTGCAAATGCTGCGGTGGCACTGGAGAAAGCCAGGACCAGAGAAAGAGACAACACCAGTTTTTTCATAACTATCCTCAACAGACTGTCTTTTATAGGGGATCTTTACAGGACCAGGTGCAGTTATCGTGCCATTAATCAGGCCGACAAGGCAAAGCATTCTACCTTGCCGGCAATATTTTTTTGCATGAAAAGCGCTTAAGTATGCAATCATGCTCATTAAGACAGCGATAAAAGCACCAAAACAGTGCACTGGATTTATTATGCACCGTAATGGTTAGCCTCTATGGTGCAATCAATTCCCGTTTCAGCGTATCAGTCGCCGTAGACATTAAAGTTAAAATACTTTTTCGCCATTTTGTCGTAGGTGCCATCCTGACGCAGCTCACCCAACGCTTTATCAAAAGCAGCTTTCAGTTCCACATCATCTTTGCGTAAACCAATTCCGGTTCCGTCACCGAAATACTTTTTATCTTTTACCGAAGGACCAGCAAACACATAGTCTTTACCTGCTGGCTGTTTCAGGAAGCCTTCGCTGGCAGCAACTTCATCCTGCAATGCCGCATCGAGGCGCCCTGCTGTCAGGTCAGAATAGATAAGGTCCTGGTTCGCGTATGCCACTACATCCACGCCTTTGCTGCGCCAGGTGTCATTGGCATAGGCTTCCTGTGTGGAGCCTTGCAGTACCCCAACGTGTTTACCTTTCAGAGAATCCAGAGTCGGCTGGATTGGGGAACCTTTCGCCGCGATCAGACGTGAGTCTGCTGCGTAGAGTTTGTCTGAGAAAGCAATCTCTTGCTGGCGTTTCTCGGTGATAGAAAGCGAGGAGATGATGGCATCAATTTTTTTCGCTTTCAGCGATGGGATCAGCGCATCAAAGTCACTGGCAACCCAGGTACATTTGATTTGCATACGCTTACACATCTCATTTCCGAGATCGATATCAAACCCGACAAAATCCCCTTTCGCATCTTTAGAGGAAAAAGGGGCGTAGGTTGTATCTGTACCAATACGAACTGTCTGCGGAAGTGCTGCGTAGCTGGCCGCGGTTGCGGAAAGTCCTACCAGCAAAGACAAAGCAAGAACCGTCTTCTTCATACATAACCCTCAAGTGGCGTAATTTTATTATGTTTTACGTTGTGTTGTGTGTTTGCAGACTTTTTCATGCAGGTCTTATGCCATTTTCGCGTCGATGAGGATATTCGACGTTAAATATGTTAATAAAACGTTGCAATATTGTCCTGATTTTGAAGATAGCAGGTATGACGGTTGAACCGCAGCGTTTCGTTGAGTTTTAACGAATTAAATGTTGAGGATATGATCGCGGTTACAAAATTGCCCTGAAACAGGGCAACGAATACAGAGTTGCACGCTGACAGAGCAGCTTATGCCCCCTGCCAGCGGGTAAACAGGTCCTGAGGGAGAGAGATATCAAACTGGTCTAACACACGGTTAACTGTTTGATTAATCACGTCATCAAGCGTCTGAGGGCGATGGTAAAACGCCGGTACGGGCGGCATAATCACAGCACCAATTTCCGCCGCCTGCGTCATGAGACGCAGATGTCCCAGATGCAGAGGTGTTTCACGCACGCACAGCACCAGAGGGCGGCGCTCTTTTAGCACAACATCAGCTGCACGGGTGAGCAGCCCATCGGTGTAGCTGTGGACAATGCCAGATAGCGTTTTAATTGAACATGGCAGGATAACCATTCCAGCCGTCTGGTACGAGCCGGATGAAATACTGGCGGCGATATCACGCGCATCATGATTTACATTCGCTAATGCCTGCACGTCGCGTACAGAGAGGTCCGTTTCAAGTGCCAGCGTCTGTCGCGCCGCCTGGCTCATCACCAGATGGGTTTCCACATCAGCAACGTCACGCAACACCTGCAACAAGCGCACGCCATAAATTGCGCCGCTAGCGCCGCTGATCCCTATGATGAGTCGTTTCATGTTTAACCGCCCTTTCTTGTTTCAGGGCTGACTTTGCAGGATTTTACGGGGAGTTGCAAGCAAGGGGACTTCTCCCCCTTGCTTGCTGTAGAGCATTAACCTTCGTTGTGCATCTCGAGGTTTTCAGCTTCGTTCTGACGCAGTACTGCTTTGGCGTCGTCATTACGCAGGGAATCAAGAAAATCGAGGTACTTCTGGTCGACGTCTTTAGTGACATACACACCGTTAAACACCGAGCATTCAAACTGCTGAATATCCGGGTTCTCAGCGCGCACGGCTTCAATCAGATCGTTCAGATCCTGGAAGATAAGACCGTCAGCACCAATTATCTGGCGGATCTCGTCCACTTCGCGCCCGTGAGCAATTAGCTCCGTCGCCGTTGGCATGTCAATACCGTAGACGTTCGGAAAGCGGATTTCCGGTGCGGCAGAGGCCAGGTACACCTTCTTCGCCCCGGCTTCACGCGCCATCTCGATAATCTGTTCTGAGGTGGTGCCGCGCACGATAGAATCATCCACCAGCAACACGTTCTTATCACGGAATTCAGCACGGTTAGCATTCAGCTTGCGGCGTACAGATTTACGGCGCAACTGCTGACCCGGCATGATAAAAGTGCGCCCCACATAGCGGTTTTTCACAAAACCCTGGCGATACGGTTTGCCAAGAATACGGGCTATTTCCAGCGCGATGTCACAAGAGGTTTCCGGAATCGGGATGACGACGTCAATATCCAGATCTTCCCACTCGCGGGCAATTTTTTCGCCAAGCTTAGTCCCCATATTCACACGGGCGCTGTAGACGGAAATTTTGTCGATGAAAGAATCAGGACGCGCAAAGTAGACGTATTCGAACAGACACGGATTACTGACCGGATTATCCGCACACTGACGGGTAAACAACTGGCCTTTTTCAGTGATATACACCGCTTCGCCAGGTGCAACGTCACGCAGGAATTCAAAACCAAGCGTATCCAGTGCCACGCTTTCGGAGGCAACCATGTATTCGGTACGACCATCGCCAATATCGCGTTTGCCAAGCACCAGTGGGCGAATACCGTTAGGATCGCGGAAAGCGACCATCCCGTGACCGATAATCATCGCCACGCAGGCATATGCGCCGCGGATCTGGCGGTTAGTTGCGGCGATAGCCGCAAAAATATTATCGGCTTCCAGCGGATAGTGACGGAAGTTATCCAGCTCGCTGGCGAAAATATTCAGCAGAATTTCAGAATCTGAAGTGGTGTTGATGTGGCGACGCTTTTCTTCAAACAGCTTTTTACGCAGCTCATGCGCATTGGTCAGGTTGCCATTGTGGGCAAGCGTAATGCCATATGGTGAGTTGACGTAAAAAGGTTGAGCTTCGGAGGCGCTGGAGCTGCCAGCCGTTGGGTAACGCACATGGCCAATGCCCATATTGCCCTGCAAACGCTGCATATGGCGAGCTTCAAAAATGTCGCTCACCATTCCGTTTGCCTTTCGCAAACGGAAGCAGTTGTTGGCATCAATGGTGATGATGCCAGCGGCATCCTGACCACGATGCTGGAGCACCGTTAACGCGTCATAAATCGACTGGTTTACCGGCATAACACCGGCGATACCGACAATACCGCACATACGTCTTTTCCTCGTTAAGCCACATCTCAGAACCGTTAGGGTCTGGGCAAGAAACTTGACGAGCTTTGCAGATAGTCAAAAAACCATCTGATGATGAAACTGAACTGCGGGATCAACTGTGACTTGCTCCAGTCTTCACTTTTCGACACACCGGTAAACGTATCGAGAAAAAACAGAATGGCGGCGACGATCAACGCTCCTCGCAGAGCACCAAAGCAGATCCCCAACACCCTGTCGGTACCCGACAGGCCTGTTTTCTCCACCAGTTGGCCTATCACAAAATTAACGATAGCGCCGACGATAAGTGTCGCGATAAACAGTATCGCGATAGCAATCCCATTTCGAACCAGTTCGTCTTCAAAGCCCGTAAACCAGACAGACAGGTAAGTGTAGTAATGGCTGGCGACAAAGAAAGCACAACCCCAAGTCACCAACGATAATGCTTCACGAACAAAGCCACGGATCAGGCTAACCAGACAGGAAAAACCAATCACCGCGATAATGGCGTAATCAATCCAGACCATAAGTGTCCCACGATTTTACGCCCTGTCGTCCTGTTCGGGGCGCATTCTAACAGAAAAAGAAAACGTTTGCGTAGGGATTTCCTTTCCACGCGTAAATAAAAATGGCGCTGAAAAAATCTTCAACGCCATCGAACTTTTTGCCTCTTCGGGCACTGCCGGATGGCGGTGCAAGCACCTTATCCGGCTCACAACACAGCAACACTGTAAGCCTGCCTGCACACCGCCATCAGGCACAATCCCGTGCAGGATAGCGACGCTGGCGCCACGATTTAGTTCGGGGTGTAACCCATCACAACCCCACTCAAACCGGAGATCTTTTGCAGTTCGCCGAGCGAGTTTTTCAGCTTATCTCTGGAGGCGTCAGGCCCGACAAGAATGCGGGTTATTTTACCCTGTACTGGCGTTGACGGGGAAGTATATACCCGGAAGCCAGCTCCCCGAAGTTTACCAACGATCTCATTGACCTTATCGGCGTTTTTCAGCGCACCGAGTTGCACGACGTACGCTTTCCCGGTTGGGGCCGGAGCCTCCGCAACTGCCGGTTTAGGCGTTGGCGCAGGTGCAGGTACGGGTGCAACAGGCTGTGGTTGCGGCTTCGGTTTTGGTTTCGGCTGTTCGACAGGCGCAGGTATGGGATCAAACTCCGCACTGTTTGCTGCAGTCAGGCGTGACGGATCCAGTGACGGCGCAGCAGCATCACCTGCACGCACCTCTTCTGCCGCGCCTTCTGGCGGTTGCGTCGGCAGCGCCTGCGTTGCCGCAGGCATCATGTCTGGCTCATCGCGATCGCCAGGTTTAGGCACCAGAGGGATCGCCGCAAACTCATCCTGATAATGTTTTTTTTGCCCGTCAAGCAACCCGGGAAGCACAATCACCCCAAGCGCCACCAGCACAATTGTGCCAACTAATCGATTCTGAAACTTACTCGCCACCGCTTCTCCCCACGTCTATCACTTCCATGACATGTGCGACAGTGTGAAACGATCCACACACCAACACGGTATCTTCTGGTTTTGCATCTGCCAGCGCAGCATGCCATGCCTGAGCAACGCTGCCATAGGCTTCGCCTTTGCCCAAATGCTCCAGCAGTTGTTCTGCTGTCGCGCCCCGCGGACCTTCCAGGGGAGCACAATACCAGGCGTCAACCACGCTTTTCAACCAGGCCAGCGTACCTGCAATATCTTTATCATGTAGCATACCGATAACCGCCAGTACGCGCCCGTTTTTCACTAACTTTTTCAGACGCCCGGTCAGATATTCCGCCGCATGAGGATTATGGGCGACATCAAAAATAACACGTGGCGACTCGCTCACAATCTGGAAGCGTCCCGGCAAAATAGCCAACTCGATACCTTCACGAATCGCCTGCTCGCTCACATTAAGTCCACTTGTCCGCAGGGCAGCCAGTGCAGTTGCGGCATTTGGTTGTGGAACCTGTGGTAACGGCAGGTGCGCCAGCGTACCGTGACAGTCCGTAAAGGACCAGTCATTGTCCGTTACAGCATAGCGCCAGTCCACGCCATATCGTTGCAAATTCGCTCCGGTCTCTTGCGCGACATCTGCAATGGTGTAAGGCATTTCAGGTTCGCCAACAATAGCCGGTTTTTCGGCACGGAAAATGCCGGCCTTCTCACGACCAATACTTTCACGATCAGGTCCCAGCCAGTCAGTATGGTCGAGCGCAATACTGGTAACCACCGCGACATCAGCATCGACAATATTCGTGGCATCCAGACGCCCACCCAGGCCAACCTCCAGAATCACCACATCAAGCTGTGCCTGTTTGAACAGCCACAGCGCCGACAGCGTGCCATATTCAAAATAGGTCAGGGAAATGTCACCGCGTGCGGCTTCAATCTCAGCAAATGAGGCTGTGTGGGCCGCTTCCGGTAACTCATTTCCCTGCACACGAACACGTTCTGTGTAGCGCACCAGATGGGGAGAGCTGTACACACCGACTTTATATCCGGCTGCCGTCAGTACGGACTCCAGCGTGCGGCAGGTTGTACCCTTACCGTTGGTTCCCGCCACCGTGAAGATGAATGGAGCCGGTTTAAGAATACCCAGCCGCGCCGCAACCTGGCTGACACGCTCAAGGCCCAAATCGATGGTTTTACTGTGCAGGTTTTCCAGATAAGAAAGCCACGACGCCAGGGGCGACGTGGCTTGAGGGATACGTTTATTGTCCATGATTTATGTAATTCGCTACGGTGAGAAAAGAAAAAGGCAGCGCCGACCGGCCCTGCCCTTTTATACTCGTCGCCTTTCAAGTTGCAGGGATATTGGCTGCACTCGCTCACCCGAATCACTTACCAGTGTAAGTTCATCGGGATTCACTCTCTTGCCGCCTTCCTGCAACTCGAAATCCATAGAGTAAACTATCAGGCCTCTGATTCCTGATCGGGTACCGGAGGTACCACCACGCCTTCACGTGGCTCATCCGGATTCGGCGCAGGAAGATTCATTAGCTTCGCCAGGATGCTCGCCAGTTTCAGGCGCATTTCCGGGCGGCGAACGATCATATCGATAGCGCCTTTTTCAATCAGGAACTCACTGCGCTGGAATCCCGGCGGCAATTTCTCACGTACGGTTTGCTCGATAACACGCGGACCAGCAAAGCCGATCAGTGCTTTCGGTTCAGCAACGTTGAGATCGCCCAACATCGCGAAGCTTGCTGAAACCCCACCCATGGTTGGGTCGGTCAGTACAGAGATGTACGGTAAACCACGTTCCTGCATTTTCGCCAGTGCAGCAGAGGTTTTTGCCATCTGCATCAGTGACATCAGCGCTTCCTGCATACGCGCACCGCCGGAAGCGGAGAAGCAGATCAGCGGGCAGTTGTCTTCCAGCGCCTGTTCAACGGCACGGACAAAACGGGCACCAACCACAGACCCCATGGAACCGCCCATAAAAGCGAATTCGAATGCTGCAGCAACGACCGGCATACCGTGAAGTGTACCTTTCATTACCACCAGCGCATCTTTCTCGCCGGTTTCTTTCTGCGCAGAAGCCAGTCTGTCTTTGTATTTCTTGGAATCACGAAACTTCAGCACGTCTTTCGGCTCAAGCTCGCTACCCAGTTCCACAAGAGAACCTTCATCTAACAGGCTATGCAGGCGATTGCGCGCCGACATGCGCATATGATGGTCACACTTCGGACAGACCTCAAGATTACGTTCCAGCTCAGCACGGTATAAAACCTGACCGCAGCTATCACACTTGGTCCACACCCCTTCAGGAATGCTTGCCTTGCGGGTGGGAGTAATGTTGCTTTTAATTCGTTCAATCCAGCTCATTGGTGACCTTTCTGCCTGAACCTTAGTCAGCTTTGTTATAAGGGGCGCATAATGCCATTTTTGCCCCCAACAGACCATGAATGTTGCACATTAAAACATAACAGCCCGAAACTTTGGATAAAAAAGTGGTCGAACCGCTGAGTTACTTTCTATTTTGCAGCACGTGACGCAGCACGCTTGTGACGAATCACTTCAATAACGCCGGGCAATACGGAGAGGACGATAATCGCCACAATCAATAATTTCAGGTTCTCCTGTACCACCGGCAGATCGCCAAACAGATAGCCTGCATAGGTAAACAGCAATACCCACAGCAGCGCGCCTGCGACGTTATACATTGCAAAATGGCGGTAGGACATATGCCCCATACCTGCCACAAACGGCGCAAATGTACGCACGATAGGGACAAAACGCGCCAAAATAATCGTTTTGCCACCATGACGTGCATAAAACGCATGGGTTTTATCCAGGTAGCTGCGGCGAAAAATTTTGGAATTCGGATTGCTAAAAAGTTTTTCGCCGAACAGTCGACCGATAGTGTAGTTCACCGCATCGCCAACAATCGCCGCCACAATCATTAACGCCACCATCAGATGAACATTCAAATCATTGGTTGGCAACGCAGAGAGCGCTCCGGCGACAAACAGCAGAGAATCGCCCGGCAGGAACGGCGTCACTACCAGTCCTGTTTCACAAAACAGAATCAGAAACAGAATGGCGTAAACCCAAACACCGTATTCCGCTACCAGTTCAGCCAAATGCACATCTATGTGCAGGATAAAATCGATCAGAAAGTAAATCAGGTCCATATTTATGCCTTTTACGACTCGAATTAGTCCGCCAGGAACAGCGGGCCCATTGGCGGTTTAGGCAGGTCAAACCGATCTGGATAATCTACCGCAACCAGATACAGTCCTTCCGCCTTCGCCGTTGCCGCTGCCAGCGTTCTGTCCTTCGCCGCTAACAACTCTGCTATCCAGCTCTCCGGCTGGTTGTGGGCACCTACTTCCATCAGGCTACCGACAATATTCCTGACCATATGATGTACAAAGGCATTTGCTTTGATATCGACCACCACATATGGGCCGTGACGCGTGACGTTGATGTGCATCACGTTGCGCCACGGTGTGCGCGACTGGCACTGCACTGCCCGAAACGAAGTGAAATCATTCTCACCAATCAGACACTGAGCCGCACGATGCATACGTTCAGCATCCAGCGGTTCATAGTAATGCGTCACACCGTTCCCCAGAACCGCCGGGCGTAACCGATGATTGTAGATGATGTAGCGATAACGGCGAGCCGTGGCGCTAAATCGTGCATGAAAATCATCCGGCACAGCCTTCACCCAGCGCACGGCAATGTCACCAGGTAAATTCGCATTTACACCCAGTGTCCATGCCGCATCTTTACGTTGCGCGGTGGTTTCAAAATGCACCACCTGCCCCGTTCCATGAACGCCTGCATCCGTTCGCCCCGCACAAAATACATTAATGCGTTCATTGGCGACTTGTGAGAGCGCTTTTTCCAGTTTTTCCTGAACGCTACGCACTTCGTTCTGGCGCTGCCAGCCATAATATTTGCTGCCATCATACTCTATACCCAGCGCAATTTTATGTGTTGGCAGTTGTTGCAGGTCAGACATTAGTACAGATACTCCTGCACCAGTTTTTCAGCAATTTTTACCGACATTAACGCGCCACCAAAGCGCACATTATCGGCTACAGACCAGAACTGAATCTGCTCCGGCATACCATAATCGTTATGTACGCAGCCGACCGAAAGATGGGGAGTACCAGAAGCATCGCCAACCTGAGTAGGATAATCCGTCTCTTCCGACAGAACGATGTCTTCGCCGCGGGTAAACGCATCACGAGCCTCTTCTGCCGCCAGCGGCCGCAGGGCTTCAAAGTTCACCATTTGTGCATGGCCGTAAAACACTGGCGACTGCACTATGCTTGCGGAGACCTGCAGACCATCGTCCTGCATAATTTTCCGCACTTCATCGACGATCCGACGTTCTTCACGCACGCTGCCTTCGCGATCCGGCAGTAACGGCAACATATTGAACGCCAGCTGACGCCCGAAGAAATCATCGTCATCGACAGGGATCCCGTTGAGCAGTTTCGCACTCTGCCCTGCCAGCGCATCCACCGCCTTTTTACCGCGTGCAGAAGCTGAAATAATATTGGTGACCGTTATACGAGAAAGCCCACCGTCATCAATCAGTGGTTTCAGCGCAGTCAGCAACTGGCTGGTCAGACTATCCGGGACGGCAATCACATTGCGGTTGCGATAATCCGCCAGTACGAACGGGTTAACATCCGGTACGACCAGCGGGACATCCGGCTCAAGAGCAAACAGTCCGCTACTGTCAATAACCAGGCAACCTGAGTTAGTTGCTTCTTCCACCCACGCGGCTGTTGCCTCCACTCCAGCAACAAAAAATGCCAGTTGCGCTTGTGTCCAGTCAAAATCAGCAACATCCTGAACAACGATCGATTTACCATTAAAACGCAGGTGCTCACCGGCGCTTTCGTTACGTGCCAGCGCATAAATCTCACCGACCGGGAACTGGCGTTCAGCCAGTGTATCGAGCAGGGCTTCGCCGACGGCGCCCGTTGCGCCCAGAATGGCAATATTCCAGCCTTCAGACATGGTGATTTACTCCAGAAATACATAAGCGTCCCTGTCGTATTATTCGACAGGGAGCATTAAGAAGACATTAATGTGCCGGGTGATGAACAGCGTTAAAACCCAGCTTACACAACAAGGTAGCTGCAGCAGCGTCATCACACATTACGTATAAAGACGACCATTCACGGCGCTCAAGGTAATTCTTACGCAGTTTATCAAACTCACCCGGAATTCCAGCGACTTTACGCAGCGGCGCATCATCGCGGCGCACATCATACACTAAATGCACCAGCCTTTTCAGCGTTGGCTGATCTAACGGACCATGCAATGTGATACGACCAAATTCCGGCGCGGGTAACAGGGTGTTCAGCGCTACGTGCTGTTCGCGACCAATAAACTTGCTGTAGGCCTCAAAGACCTGCGTGGTCCCACGCGCTTTTCCTTCAAGGGTATAACCGGCAATGTGCGCCGTGCCGATGTCGGCTTTCTCCAGCAACGCCACATTCAGATCCGGCTCACCTTCCCAGACGTCCAGCACAACGCTCAACGACTGCCCGGCATTCAGACGATTCAGTAATGCGCCATTATCAATGACCGGCCCACGGCAGGCATTAATCAGGATGGTTCCCGGCTTAAGTCGGCTTATGAGCGCCTCATCAGCCAGATGCAGCGTTTTGTACGGACCGTCTTTAAACAGCGGCGTATGGAAAGTCAGTACATCAGCTTGCTCAACCAGTTCCTCCAGTGAACGAAAGTCGCCCTCATCCCCCCGGTCAGCTCGCGGTGGATCGCAAAGCAAAGTACGAATTCCCAATGCTTCCAGTCGCGCTTGCAAACGCGCCCCCACATTACCGACGCCCACGATACCTACGGTCCTATCGCGTAATGCAAAACTGTCGCGTTCCGCCAGCATCAACAGCGCAGAAAAGACATATTCAACCACTGCAATGGCATTGCACCCAGGCGCTGCGGAAAAGCCGATCCCCGACTGCGCAAGCCAGGCTTCATCCACATGATCAGTACCTGCAGTTGCCGTCCCGACAAATTTTACGGGTTTTCCGCTGAGCAGTGATTCGTTTACTTTCGTCACCGAGCGCACCATTAAGGCATCCGCATCTTCGAGTTCTGAGACGGGAATCGGGCGACCGGGAACCGCTTTGACCTCCCCCAAACGACTGAACAGTTCGCGGGCATAGGGCATATTTTCATCAACGAGGATTTTCACGTCTTTCGCACCTGTTTGAGAACGAGAGTTAACCGGGCAAGTGTGCCATAATCTCGCCGCCAGGCATACTGCGAGACCTGGTTAGCTCAGATTTAAGGAATAGAGATGATGCAGCCCATTTCTGGTACTCCCGCGCGCCCTCCCGGTGAAGGCCCAAATGCCCCTGCCGTTGCGGGTGAGCAACCGTTATCCACGCAGCAACGTACTGTGCTGGAACGACTTATCACGCGTTTAATTTCACTCACTCAGCAGCAAAGTGCCGAGGTATGGGCTGGAATGAAGCACGATCTGGGGGTCAAAAGTGATACACCGTTGCAGTCGCGTCACTTTCCTGCCGCTGAGCAAAACCTGAACCAACGGCTTGGCATTGCTCAGCAGAATCATGCTAACCGTCAGGTACTGTCACAGCTCACAGAATTGCTGAGTCAGGGGAATAATCGCCAGGCTGTGAGTGATTTTATTCGCCAGCAGTACGGACAAACAGCGCTCAGTCAACTCACACCAGAACAGTTAAAAAATGTGCTGACACTGTTACAGCAGGGGCAACTTTCGATCCCGCAGCCACAACAGCGCCCGGCAACCGATCGCCCTTTGCTCCCGGCAGAGCACAACACGTTGAATCAACTGGTGACAAAACTGGCTGCGGCCACCGGAGAATCCGGCAAGCTAATATGGCAATCCATGCTGGAATTGTCCGGCGTAAAAAGCGGAGAACTGATCCCCGCGAAGCAGTTCACCCATCTGGTGACCTGGCTGCAAGCGCGTCAGACGCTAAGCCTGCAAAATGCACCAACGTTGCAAACGCTTCAGGCAGCGTTGAAACAACCGCTGGAACCGAATGAGTTCGCGGCGATAAAAGACTACGCGCAGCAGACCTGGCAGATCCAACCGCAAACGATTTTGACCACTGTGCAGGTACAGGATTTACTCAATCAGATCTTCTTGCGGCGCGTAGAGCGGGACAAAGAATTAAACGATCCTCGACATCTTCAGCCGATTTACAGCCCGTTCGCACCGGTGATTGAAAACATTAAATCACTGTCGGCGCGACCGGGACTGATGTTTGTGGCGTTGATGATTGCATTAGCCATTTTCTGGCTCGTCACTTAACCTTTTCGCAAGGTAAGCAGCGTAACGACAATTCCGACCACCGCGGAAATCGCCCCGGCAAGAAATACCGAGGGATAGCCATAAGCGGTGGCCAGAACCCCAGCTAAAGGACCGCTTACGCCGTAGGAGATATCCTGGAATGCGGCGTAACCACCCAGCGCCGTACCACGAACCTGTGCAGGAACACGCTTCACGACCTCCACACCCAGTGCCGGGAAAATGAGCGAACACCCTGCCCCGGTTAATGCCGCCCCCAACAAAGCAAACCAGGCCGTTGGTGCCAGCCACAGCAGTACCAGACCCGCTGTTTCAACTAGCAAAGAGACAACCGCGACCTTAACCCCGCCAAACCTGTCCGGCATCCAGCCAAACAGAATACGCATCAGCACAAAAGCACCACCAAACGCGGTCAGGGTGAATCCTGCCATGGTCCAGCCGTTGCTGACAAAATAGAGGGAGATAAAGGTGCCAATCACCGCAAAACCAACGCCTTGTAGCGCCAGACCCACACCAGGTTTCCAGATAAGCCCCACAACGCTCCACAAAGAAGGCCGTTCTCCAGCGTGAGCAGGCACTTTACGGACGGTACCATTGAATGCCCATGCCAGCAGCGGTAATGCCATCGTGGTTCCCGCCAGCGCGGCGAAACCAAAGTGGCTGTGGATCAGCAGCCCCAACGGTGCACCGGCGGCCAGTGCGCCGTAAATCGCCATCCCGTTCCACGACATCACCTTACCAGAACGCGTTGGCCCAACCAGCCCCAGCCCCCAGGTCAGGGTTCCGGTAAGTAACTGGCTTTCACCAAAACCGAGGATCAGACGTCCCACAATTAACAACGCGAACTTAACGGGAACAGAGACTGGTAATAGCGCAGCCAATAGCCACGCCGCGCCCGCCAGCGCACAGGCAAACATCCCCTGTAACGCAGAACGTTTGGCACCATACTGATCGGCTAACCGTCCCGCGTAACCACGCGTTAATACCGTCGCCAGAAACTGAACGCCCACAGCAATGCCAACCATGGTGTTGCCATAGCCCAACTCATGGTGGACAAACAGCGGGATGACAGGCAAAGGCAGGCCGACCGTCATATAGGTCAGGAAAACTGCAAAAGCGATACGAAATAGCGAAACATTCGCCGAAGATGTTTTTTCTTGTTGGGTTACTGCTGTCATGCGTTACTCCAGAATGCAGAGTAAGGCGAGGAAATGCCACGCCCCCTCTACCTGACTATCAGGATTAAGGTGCGTTGGATAACGTTAAACGCTTACGCATTATCATGAGGATAATGTTGAGCGGGGAGTCTGCCTGTAAATTGCCCCCATTGTCAACGCCATAAAAAAGGGAGCCTGTTGGCTCCCTTTTAACCCGATCAGCGAAACGCCATCAGGCAATGACTGGTATTAGTACCAGACTTACGCTTTCAGCTTACGCATCACCAGCGTGGCGTTAGTCCCGCCAAAGCCGAAGCTGTTGGACATAACGGTAGTCAGTTCTTGCTCAGTCGGCTTGGTCACGATGTTCAGACCAGCAGCTTGTTCGTCCAGCTCTTCAATGTTGATGCTTGGCGCGATAAAGCCATGTTCCAGCATCAGCAGAGAGTAAATAGCTTCCTGCACACCCGCAGCACCCAGAGAGTGACCGGTCATTGCTTTGGTTGCAGAGATTGCCGGGCTGTGATCGCCGAACACTTCACGGATTGCACCCAGCTCTTTCACGTCGCCTACCGGTGTAGAAGTACCGTGTGAGTTCAGGTAGTCGATTGGTGTATCAACGCCGTGCATCGCCATCTGCATGCAGCGCACTGCGCCTTCACCTGACGGAGCAACCATGTCTGCGCCATCAGAAGTTGCGCCGTAACCGACGATTTCCGCGTAGATGTGTGCGCCACGAGCCAGAGCGTGTTCCAGCTCTTCGACAACAACCATACCGCCGCCGCCTGCGATAACGAAACCATCGCGGCTTGCATCATAAGTACGGGACGCTTTGTCCGGAGAGTCGTTGTATTTGGTAGACAGCGCGCCCATTGCGTCGAATTCGCACGCCATTTCCCAGCACAGCTCTTCGCCGCCGCCAGCAAAAACGATGTCCTGCTTGCCCAATTGAATTTGTTCAACAGCGTTGCCGATACAATGTGCAGACGTCGCACAGGCAGAGCTGATGGAGTAGTTTACGCCGTGGATTTTGAACGGTGTTGCGAGGCAGGCAGAAACGCCGGATGCCATCGCTTTAGTCACCACATACGGACCAACGGCTTTCAGACCACGCGGGCTACGCATTGCGTCAGCGCCGAAGACCTGAAAACGCGGGGAGCCGCCGCCAGAACCTGCAATCAGGCCAACGCGCGGGTTGTTCTGGTAAACTTCTGCAGAGAGGCCAGCATCAGCAACTGCCTGCTCCATAGAAAGGAATGCATAGATGGATGCGTCGCTCATAAAGCGCACAACTTTGCGGTCAATGAGGCCAGTGGTATCCAGTTTTACGTTGCCCCAAACGTGGCTACGCATGCCGGAGTCCTTCAGCTCCTGAGAGAAAGTGATCCCTGAACGTCCTTCACGCAGAGATGCCAGGACTTCCTGCTGGTTATTACCGATGCTGGAAACGATGCCCAAGCCAGTAATCACTGCACGTTTCATTCAATACCTCTGTAGTTCGCACTATTTTAAAGTTTCGAGTGGCACAATAGCGTACACTTGTACGCCGAACAAGTCCGATCAGCCATTTAATGTGGAAATTTGCGCAGTCAGGCACTCATCGTTAAGATCGGGACACAGCCTGCCAGACGAGTAACTTACGTGAAACAATACGCTATACAACCTGCCGACCTCGAATTCAACGCTGAGGGTACACCTGTTTCCCGAGATTTTGACGATGTCTATTTTTCTAACGATAACGGGCTGGAAGAAACTCGTTATGTTTTTCTCGGCGGTAATCATCTCGCAGAACGATTTCCCACTCATTCACGGCAATTATTTGTAGTAGCAGAAAGTGGTTTTGGTACCGGACTTAACTTCCTGACGCTATGGCAGGCATTCGCCACTTTTCGCGACGCACATCCTGACGCTATCCTGGAAAGGTTACATTTCATCAGTTTTGAAAAATTTCCTCTGACGCGTGAAGATCTGGCCTTAGCCCATCAACACTGGCCTGAACTCGCACCATGGGCAACAGCGTTACAGGAGCAGTGGCCACTACCACTGGCGGGTTGCCATCGGCTGCTTCTTGATGAGGGGCGAATTACGTTGGATCTCTGGTTTGGCGATATTAACGAACTCATCAATACACTGGATGAATCTTTGAATCAGCAGGTCGATGCCTGGTTTCTGGATGGGTTCGCGCCGGCAAAAAACCCTGATATGTGGACGCCAACGCTGTTTAACGCAATGGCCAGACTGGCTCGCCCTGGCGGCACGCTGGCGACCTTTACCTCCGCTGGTTTTGTACGTCGTGGGTTGCAGGAAGCAGGTTTCAGCATGCGTAAATGCAAAGGTTTCGGTCGCAAACGCGAAATGTTATGTGGGGTTATGGAGCAAAATATCGCCCCCCTTTCCCCGGCGCCGTGGTTTGCACGCGCAGGTACGAAAAAACGTGAAACGGCTATTATTGGCGGAGGTATTGCCAGCGCCTTGCTGTCGCTGGCCCTGTTGCGTCGCGGCTGGCAAGTGACGCTCTATTGTGCTGACGACAAACCAGCACAAGGCGCTTCTGGCAATCGTCAGGGGGCGCTCTATCCTTTGCTCAATAAACATGATGCGGCTATTAATCTTTTTTTCCCTGCTGCCTTTACCTTCGCACGACGTCTGTATGACGCGCTACCCGTAGATTTCGCACACGACTGGTGCGGGGTGACTCAGTTAGCCTGGGATGAGAAAAGCCAACAGAAAATCACCCAAATGCTGTCACTTGACTTACCCGACGCACTCGCGGTCGCGGTTGATGCAAAACAGATCCTGCAAACGGTGGGCGTGGATACCGAATGTGATGGCATTCAGTATCCTGCCGGAGGATGGCTGTGTCCTGCGCAGTTAACTGCTGCTGTGCTGGACTATGCCACAACGCTGGGATTACGCACGCACTACCAGCACGATCTGGTTTCACTGTCGCATCAGGCTGATAGCTGGCAGTTGCAGTTCGCTACTGGCGAAACCGCTACGCACGAAGCGGTGGTGCTGGCAAATGGCCACCGCATTAACCGCTTTAATCAGACGCAGCCGTTACCGGTTTATTCCGTTGGCGGTCAGGTGAGCCATATTCCTACCTCGCCTTCACTCTCTGCTCTGCGTCAGGTGCTGTGCTACGACGGCTATCTCACACCGCAAAATCCGGTGAATCAGCATCATTGTATCGGGGCGAGCTATCATCGCGGTTGTGAAGAGACGGTTTATCGCGAGGACGATCAGCAACAAAATCGCCAGCGTTTAATCAACTGTTTGCCAAATGCCGGATGGGTGCAAGAGGTGGATATCAGTGACAATGCCGCCCGCTGTGGCGTTCGCTGCGCCACACGCGATCACTTACCGATGGTCGGCAATGTACCGGACTATCACGCTACGCTCAGTCAGTACGCACATCTTGCAGAAGACAAAGAGACTGCTGCGAGTGCGCCAGTTTACCCTGACTTATTTATGCTGGGCGCACTGGGTTCGCGAGGACTGTGTACCGCCCCGCTGTGCGCAGAAATCCTTGCGGCGCAAATGAGTCATGAACCTATCCCGATGGATGCAGGAACTCTGGCTGCGTTAAATCCGAATCGTTTATGGGTGAGAAAATTATTGAAGGGAAAAGCAATAAAGTCATGAGGTAATGATTGTGCCGGATAAGACACTCCTGCGTCAGCATCCGGCACAATCCACCGTAAATTATTTTACTGTGGCCTTCTGGAACAGAGCATCCCACATCTCTTTCACTAGCGCCTGGTCACGAGGCGAGAGTTCGCCAGCACCGATAGCTTTTTCCAGGCTGCTGGTGACATTGGCGTACAATGCCTCAGCGGAATGGTCCTCGCCACCGTCCAGTTCAGCAACGGCCAGCGTCAGGTGCCCACGCAAATACCCACTGGCAAAAAGCTCATCATCGCTGGCGTGCTCTACCATATCGTCGATTAATGCCAGAATGCGTGATTCAAACTCCGCGATCATCTTCTTTCCTCATTGTAAACGTGGCATCGGCTTCAGTTGAGCGCTTCGGGCCACGGGAATTGTTCCGCCTTAAGTTCAGGCGTGTGATAATAATTTTGTAACGCTTTAATGAAGCGCGCCGGACGTTCGGGGATCCCCTTTTCCAGATACTCCATCACCTGGGCATGAACACGACGCTGGAATACCACGCGATCCGGCTCAAAGTCCCCTTCCAGGTTGTCGCAACTGACGTTAAACGGATACCCCGCCGCCATGCAAAACAACCAGTCAAATGCCTGTGGCTTCACTTCTACATCTTCAAACTGACACTGTGTTTTCGCATCCCGCCCGTCCGGGCAGTACCAGTAACCAAAATCAACCAGCTCACGACGCGCTTTTCCAGCAATACACCAGTGTGAAATTTCGTGTAACGCGCTGGCGTAAAAACCATGGGCGAAAACAATACGGTGATACGGTAATTCCGCATCAGCTGGAAGATAGATGGGTTCATCGTCGCCTTTAATCAGACGGGTATTAAATTCATCGGCAAAGCAGCCGTTAAAAATATCAATTAACTGTTGGTAGTGATGGGTATTGTTCATTAGTTCATCCCCAGCCAGTGGAGAATCTCCTGTCCATGATTATCGTAAATTAGCTTGGCACTCATCACTGCAGAGACAATGACGATCATTGGTCGAATGAGCTTCTGTCCCTTACTAAGCACCAGTCGAGATCCCATCCGCGCACCAAGAAACTGGCCGATAAGCATCACAAAACCGGTCGCCCAAATCACTTTGCCGCCAAGGGCGAACAGTAACAGCCCACCGAGATTAGAGGTGGCATTGAGTACTTTGGCATGCGCCGTTGACTTCGCCAGGTTGTAGCCACACAGCATGACGAAGGACAGTGCGTAAAACGACCCGGCTGCCGGCCCAAAGAAGCCATCATAAAAACCGACACAGCCCCCGGCAACCAGTGCAAACGGCAAGCCATAAAGCCGACGCTGCCGGTCTTCTTCGCCCAGTTTAGGCATCATGAGAAAGTAGAGGCCAATACAGAGCACCAGAACCGGCAGGATTTGGCGCAAGATGTCCGACTGCATATGCTGAACCAGTAACGCGCCGCTCATTGAACCGATAAAGGTCATGGCGATATTGAGCTTCTGCTCCGCCAGATTGACCACGCCACGACGAATAAAATAGAGAGATGCGGAGATCGATCCCCCACAGGCCTGAAGCTTATTAGTTGCCAGCGCTTGTGCCGGCGGCATGCCTGCCGCCATTAACGCAGGGATAGTGAGTAAGCCACCGCCCCCCGCCAGCGAGTCAATAAATCCAGCCAGAATTGCCACAAAAAACAGTACGCCCAACAGCAGCGGAGACACCATAAACAGATCGGCGAAAATATCCATTAGAGTACATGCTCGTCCAATAGCGCCTGGCAGGAAGGCGGCAACGGAGGCGGTGTCTTCTTCTCAGGCTTTGTTGTTCCAGGTTTAGGAGGTTCGAACCAGCTTTGCAGCTCCGCGCCACAGCCATCACCTGGTGGAGGTAAAGGTTGGTCTTCGCACTCAAGACTGTCGGCAGGGCAACGTAACCGCACATGCATATGAGCACGATGCTGGAACCACGGTCGCACTTTACGCAACCAGTCCCGGTCAGTTCCCGCATCCAGACAAAGTTGCTGTTTAATCGCCGGATTCACGAAAATACGCGTTACATCATTATCTTTTGCAGCCAGCCTGATCAGGCTGAAAATCTCCGGCTTCCACAGTGACGATACAACACGTTTACCGTCCTGAGAGACCAGATCCAGCGCCTGTGGTCGCAGCAGTTGCGACTGCGTCCAGCGCGTTTTTGGCAGTTGCAGGAAAATATCGACATCCAGTCCTGTCTGGTGACTGGCGTGCCCACCATTGAAACGTCCGCCAGCAGGCATTCCCATATCACCAATTAACACCGTGCCCAGCTCCAGATTATTGGCCTGGGTACTCAGACGCTGAATAAACCTCACCAGATCAGGATGACCGAAATAGCGCCGTTGATCGGTGCGCATCACCTGATAATGTTCTGATTGCACGGGCAGTGTATCTGCCCCGACAATGCAACCATTCGAGAAAGCACCGATCGACTGTGCGCTACCCGCAACCGGGTGGGTAATTTTCTGCCAGGGCATCGCCGCCAGACAGGCGGAGCTGGCGAACAGAGCCAGTGCCGCAAGTGCCGTTTTTTTCATGTCTTACCAGCGTGGAATGTCAGTCTTCACATCCGCATTTTGCGCCCGCTGACGCAGCAGGTGATCCATCAGTACAATCGCCAACATCGCTTCTGCGATCGGCACTGCGCGGATCCCAACGCACGGATCGTGACGTCCTTTGGTTACCATTTCGACTTCTTCGCCAAATCGGTTAATAGTGCGCCCAGGAACGGTAATACTGGAAGTCGGTTTCAGCGCCATATGTGCAACAATTTGTTGCCCGCTGCTGATCCCCCCCAGGATGCCACCAGCATGGTTGCTCTGGAAACCTTCTTTGGTGATTTCATCACGGTTCTGACTACCACGCAGTGCGACAACGTCAAAACCATCGCCAATCTCCACGCCTTTTACCGCGTTAATGCTCATCAGCGCATGAGCGATGTCTGCATCCAGGCGGTCAAAAACAGGTTCACCGAGGCCCGCTGGCACACCACTGGCGACAACAGTCACTTTTGCCCCGATGGAATCACCCTCTTTTTTAAGCGCGCGCATCAGTTCATCCAGCGCTTCAATTTTATCCGGATCGGGGCAAAAGAACGGGTTAAGTTCCACCTGAGACCAGTCTTTAATCTCCAGGGGAATATCGCCCATCTGGGTCAGACAGCCGCGAATTTCGACACCAAATTTTTCCGCCAGGTATTTTTTGGCTATAGCCCCGGCCGCCACGCGCATCGCCGTTTCGCGAGCGGATGAACGCCCGCCGCCACGGTAATCACGCAAACCGTATTTCTGCTCGTAGGTATAGTCAGCATGACCCGGACGGAAAACATCTTTAATCGCGCCGTAGTCCTGCGAACGCTGATCGGTATTTTCAATCAACAAACCGATGCTGGTCCCGGTGGTTACGCCTTCGAACACGCCAGAGAGGATTTTCACCTGATCCGGCTCACGGCGCTGGGTCGTGTAACGCGAAGTTCCTGGACGGCGTCTGTCGAGATCGTGCTGCAGATCGGCTTCGGTCAGAGAAATACCAGGCGGAACACCATCAACAATACAACCGAGCGCCAGCCCGTGTGATTCGCCGAAGGTCGTTACGCGAAAGAGTTGTCCAATTGTGTTTCCTGCCATCACGGCTCCGTTATGAATGTTGTGTTTGTGCGCGTGTATTAATCTTTATAGATGCTGAAGTGTTCGCGAGCGGCAATCAGCTGCTCTTTAGTCAGCATAAATACGCCGTCACCACCGTTGTCGAATTCCAGCCAGGTAAACGGTACATCCGGGTATTGTTCCATCAGATGTACCATGCTGTTTCCGACTTCACAAATCAGAATACCGTTATCCGACAGGTAGTCTTGGGCGTTACCCAGAATGCGACGGGTAAGTTTCAGCCCATCACTACCGGATGCCAGACCCAGCTCCGGCTCGTGACGATATTCGTTAGGCAGATCGGACATATCTTCTGCGTCGACATACGGTGGGTTGGTCACAATCAGGTCATACTGGACTTTCAACAGGTCGCGGAACAGATCGGAACGGATCGGCGTGACGTGATGGATCAAGCCATGCTCTTCAATATTGTGTTCAGTGACTGCCAGCGCATCAGTGGAAATGTCCACCGCATCCACTTCAGCTTCCGGGAAGGCATACGCACAGGCGATAGCAATACAACCACTGCCGGTACACATATCCAGAATATGCTGCGGCTGTTCGCTGATAAGACCGGCAAAGCGATTGTTGATAAGCTCGCCAATCGGTGAGCGAGGGACCAACACGCGTTCATCGACATAGAATTCATGTCCACAGAACCAGGCTTTGTTGGTCAGGTAAGCAACCGGGATACGTTCGTTGACGCGACGAATAACACGCTCAACAATACGGTGGCGCTCGCTGGAAGTCAGACGCGCAGTACGCATATCTTCAGGAATATCCAGCGGCAGGTAAAGAGACGGCAGCACCAGCTGTACCGCCTCATCCCATGGATTATCCGTGCCATGGCCATACCAGATATTCGCCGCGCTAAAACGGCTGACCGCCCAGCGCAACATGTCCTGAATGGTATGCAGTTCACTCACTGCTTCATCAACGAAAATTTTATCCACGTATTCCTCCAGGGCATGCTCGCATTAAATTCGGCGGCTAGTTTGCCACGAAGACGGCGATAAATCAGCATTCACACAGAGCCTGAGCGTTAAAATTGCGTTTTAAGCGATCGGATGCCTGTCGAGTCGGGTTAAACTAACGAAAAATAAAAGATGAGACTCTCGAATGAAAAAGAAAACATCGCTTAGCGAGGAGGATCAGGCGCTGTTTCGCCAGCTGATGACCGGCACTCGCCAAATAAAGCAGGACACTATAGTCCATCGGCCACAACGTAAAAAAAATACCGAAGTTCCGGTCAAGAGACTGCTGCAGGAACAGGCTGATGCCAGCCACTATTTCTCTGATGAGTTTCAACCGCTGCTGAATACGGACGGTCCGGTGAGGTACCTGCGTGCCGATGTCAGCCATTTTGAGCTGAAGAAAATGCGCCGTGGCGATTACTCCCCGGAGCTGTTTTTAGATTTACACGGACTGACGCAGCAGCAGGCTAAGCAGGAGTTAGGCGCGCTTATTGCCGCCTGTCGTCGTGAACATGTGTTTTGCGCCTGCGTAATGCACGGTCACGGCAAGCACATTCTTAAGCAGCAAACGCCACTATGGCTGGCGCAACACCCGCATGTAATGGCCTTCCATCAGGCGCCAAAAGAGTATGGCGGTGATGCCGCACTACTGGTACTGATTGAAGTGGAAGAGTGGTTGCCGCCAGAACTTCCCTGACCAACAGAAACAGAAAGAGCCGCATCTGCGGCTCTTTTTATTTTTCCAGATGGCGACTTCGCCTTATGCGGCTTACGACACCTGACACGACTTCGGTTAAATCGCTTTTGCCATTTTCAAATTACACGGGCTCATTTGCCAGTTGAAAATGCCTTTACCGCTCTCATCAAGCGTTACGCTGGCAATCGCAGATGTGGTAAACATCGGCGGTGTTTCACCAGGGCAAAGCTCAGACACGAGGTATCCCACTAAAGGCAAGTGAGAGATCACCAGCGCCGTTGCGATACCTTCGTTGGCCAGTGCCTGCAAATAGGCGCTGACCAGACCGACATCGCCACAGGGAGTCAGCTCCGGCAAAACATCCACACTAGCTGGCAGGTTCATACACTCCCCTACCACATCCAGCGTCTGTTCGGCTCGTAGAAACGGGCTCACCAGAACACGTTCGATATCCACTTTTTGACCTTTCAGCCAGTTCGCCATCAGGCGAGATTCGTCACAACCACAGGAGGTTAAGGGACGAACCGAATCACTGGCGGCATCGAGGGCCGCGTCGCCGTGACGCATGATAAAAACTTGCATATTGCACCGCTTTTGTTAACCAGAATCACCAACACGTTGACGCAAAGCCCCTATTGGCCGTCGCAACTATGTGGTGGCCGGCATTGTGCCTTATCCATTCACTGAATGAAACGCTGTTTTTTACCTCAACGGCGTAAGTATAGTCAATCTTTGTTTACATTTTGAGCACGACCCATACATTCAGTGCGGATTCATCCTACCTTTGACCTCAAGTATTCAGGTCAGTTTCCCCATACTTCCAGAAACCTTCACCACGTTCCGACATCTGCAATAACTGCTCACACGGTGTAAACCGGGAGCCATATTGCGTAGCCAACCGTTGCAGAGTTGCAACCACTTCACCCGCCCCGAGAGAGTCCATATACCGGAACGGGCCGCCGAGGAATGGCGGGAATCCAATACCAAATACAGCGCCGATGTCACCATCACGCGCACTGCGGATAATCCCCTCACCGAAACAGCGCGCTGCCTCATTGAGCATTAACATGACGCATCGCTCTGCAATTTGCGAGGCGGTATGTCGACTCTGCCCCTGCGCACCAATAAGCTCATAAATGGCAGGGTCAACCTGTTTTTTGCTTTTACGCCCTTTCGCACCATAAAGATAGAAACCTCTACCATTTTTTCTACCTTTGCGATCGTCATTCAAAATTGAAGCGACAACATTTGCAGGTGCGCTAAAACGTTCACCGTAAGCGGCTTCCAGCACTGGTATAATTTTAGTGCCTGTATCTATTCCGACCTCATCCAAAAGTTGGATTGGTCCTACCGGGAAACCAAATTTCACCAGCGCGGCGTCAATATTATCGACACGCTCACCTTCGGTCAGCATACGAATCGCTTCGTTGATATAAGGCGCTAAAATACGGTTAACGTAAAACCCGGCCTTGTCTTGAACCACAATCGGCGTTTTGCCCTGTTTTTTCGCTAATTTAACGGTCGTGGCAATCGTCTGCTCAGAGGTCGTGGCATGCGGAATGACCTCCACCAGCGGCATTTTTTCCACCGGGCTGAAGAAGTGCAAGCCAATAACCTGCTCCGGCCTGGCGGCATTTGCAGCAATGTCGCCAATCGGTAAAGATGAAGTGTTAGAGGCAAAAATAGTATGAGGGGCACAATTCTTCTCAACTTCTTCCACCATCTGTTGTTTTAACAACAGATCTTCAAACACGGCCTCAATAACAACATCGCGATGAGCAAAACCGTGAAAATCGGTTGAACCCGAAATCAGCGCCAACTGTTTGTCACGTTCACCCGCTTTGATATGCCGGCGGCGAACTTTTGTATCAAGTTGATCCCAGCTGTACTTCAGGGCGTGATTGATTCCTTTAGTATTGATATCTTTAATGCGCACTGGCAAACCGCCCTTACAGGCTGTCACGTACGCAATACCACCGCCCATCAGACCGCCTCCCAGGATCCCAACACTGTTCAACGAGCCGGGCCGGGCATCGCTACCAGGATCTTTTTTCACTTCAGTGTTAGCAAAAAAGATATTACGCAATGCCTGTGACTGCGACGTCATCGCCAGCTCACCAAACGCACGGGCTTCAGCGTCGTACCCACTACTGCTCCCCTGAGCCAAGCCAATTTCTATTACCTCGAGGATTCGATCCGTCGCGGGGTAGTTGCCTGACGTTTTTTGCGCCGTTTTTTTACTTACCATACGAAACAGCAGCGTCCGACCCAACGGCCCAGCTAAAATTCGTTCGCGCACAGGCAAGTTTCGGTGCGCCAGACTGTCCTTTTTAGCCCGTTCAACGGCCGCTTCAAGCAGAATAGTTTGCGGCACGACTTCATCCACTAACCCAACTTTCAACGCCTGTTTTGCACGTAACTGTTTACCCGTCAGGATCATGTCCAGCGCGGTGCTTACGCCAATCAGACGTGGTAATCGCTGCGTACCGCCAGAACCCGGCAGCAAACCCAGTTGAACTTCTGGCAGCCCCAGTACAGTTTTTGCGTCATCAGTACAGATGCGACTGTGGCACGCCAGAGCCATCTCGAGGCCGCCCCCAAGACACGCACCGTGAATGGCGGCGATAACCGGGATCGGCAACGCATTAATTTCCGCCATAATCTGCTGTCCCTGACGGGCCAGTGTTTCAGCTTCCTGCGCACTGCGGCAGTTACCAATCATGTTGATATCCGCCCCGGCGATAAAATTATCGGGTTTCGCTGAAATGAACACGACACCGCGCAGATCTTTGTTTTCGCGAATTTGTTTCAGGATGGCCCTAACCTGAGTAGCAAACTCAGCTTTCAGGGTATTCATTTTTTCTTCGGGCACATCAATGGAGACAACCGCCACGTTATCCAGACGTACATGTAGCGTAAAAGCCGATGTCATTTCCATTATTCTGCCTCCAGAACCATTGCTGCACCCAGACCACCTGCCGCACACGCGGTCACTAAACCAAATCCACCGCCACGACGTCGTAACTCATGGAGGGTTTGGGTGATCATCCGTGCACCGGTGGCTGCAAAGGGGTGCCCGTAAGCAATAGAGCCGCCCAGTACATTAAATTTGCTGTCATCCACTTCACCTGTCGCATGCGATCGACCCAGTACTTCCCGGGCAAAACGTTCACTACCCAGAAGCTGGATATTCGCCAGTGTTTGAGCGGCAAAAGCTTCGTGCATGTCGATAAGCGTCAGGTCGGCCATTGTCAGACCCGCCCGCTCCAGAGCCAGTGGCGTTGACCATGCCGGACCAAGCAGCATGTCCTGCCAGACATCGATGGCAGTGAAGGCAAAACTGCGCAAATAGCCCAGTGGCACCAGACCCAGCTCTTTTGCCCTGGATTCCGTCATCAAAATCACGGCGGCCGCACCGTCAGTCAGCGGCGTACTGTTTGCTGCCGTTACGCTGCCATGTTTTCTGTCAAACGCGGGGCGCAATTTCGCGTAATCCGCCAGTGTAGAGTTACCACGAACGTTGTTATCTTCTGAAATGGGATCTTTAAACGGTGGGACATAGACGGTCATCACTTCCTCCGCCAGCTTACCTTCCGCCCAGGCCTGAGCCGCTCGCTGATGGGAACGATGCGCCAATGCATCCTGCTGCTCACGCGTAATGCCATAGGTCTTTGCCATTTGTTCAGCCGTGTCCCCCATGCGTAAGCCAGTGGAATACTCAGCGACAGCTGGTGGAACCGGCATCAGATCACGCAAACGCAGTCGGGAAAAGAGTTTAAGGCGCTGACCGGTGGTTCGGGCTTTATTGACATCCACCAGCACCCGCGCCAGCTTTTTACTCACACCAACAGGCAAGACTGACGAGGAGTCCGCACCGCCGGCAATTCCCGCACGAATCGTGCCCGCCATCAGACTTTCCGCGACATTCGCCACCGCCTGGAAACTGGTAGCACAAGCTCTGCTTACGCTATAAGCATCCGTATGAACATTCATTCCGGTGCCCAGCACGATTTCCCTGGCAATATTGGGCGCTTCAGGCATTTGTACTACCTGACCAAAAACCAGTTGCTCAATGACATCTGCAGGTATTTCGCTACGTGCCAGCAGCTCACCTACGACCATTTTCCCCAAATCAACGGCGGGAATGCCATGAAACGCAGTCGCCTGACGGGCAAATGGCGTGCGCAGCCCGCTTACAATGGCGATGCGATCGCCCTGACGGGTAACCAGCGGTAAAGCCTGACTCATAACACTCCCCTGTAAAAAATAAAAATAAGTGGTCTGACCTGATCACAGTCTTAACCAATTTTTTACATTTAGCCAAGCGGAGAGAAAAGAAAGTGGGAGCTATGACACAGTGAATAATCACTGGTTGTTACGAAAATGCCCTTGTCTGGAGGTGACAAGGGCATTTGAAGAAGGGATTAACGCAGACCCAGCTGGAAGATCAGGGTTTCGGCCTCACAGGCGAAGACAAAATCGATATCCAGACGTACACCTTCAGCCTCTTCAGTAAAAGTAGAGGTGATTTGGCAAGGTTCAGATTCTACACCACGGGCCTTCTCGGTCAGAGCGGCCAGCGTTTCTTCTGCCTGAGCGCGATTCGCGAAAACACGGCTGTATGACGCGGTGCAATCGGAGTTGTCCATGATGGTGCCAACATCCATACAGCAGCAAACCGGGGTTTCATCAGCACTGCATTTACTCATTGTAGATTTCCTCTGTATTCGCACCTGAGGTGCCAGATAAACGATGGGGATATTTTACGCTCCCATTATTCACCTCTCCAGTCGTTAATTGTGCGAAATGAGATAAGTGACCGAAATCACACTTAAAAATGATCTAAAACAAAAATCGCCCAAACAGGTGAGTGCGCATCTCCGCATTTTTGCCAGCTGGATCGCGTTTTTAAGATCATAATTGAAAAATTTTATAAACATACTTGCAACATTCTATCTGGTCAGACCTATACTCACGCCACTGGTCTGATTTCTAAGTAGTACCTCAGACCCTACACTTCGCGCTCCTGTTACGGCATGTAACATTGTTTGTATAAAAATAAATCGATGAGGTTATGGTCATGAGCCAGAAAACCCTGTTTACAAAGTCTGCTCTCGCAGTCGCAGTGGCAATTATCTCCACACAGGCCTGGTCTGCAGGCTTTCAGTTAAACGAATTTTCTTCCTCTGGCCTTGGCCGGGCATATTCGGGTGAAGGCGCTATCGCAGATGATGCAGGCAACGCCAGTCGTAACCCGGCACTGATTATGATGTTCGATCGCCCCACTTTCTCAGCGGGTGCGGTGTATATCGATCCTGACGTTAATATTTCAGGTAAATCACCGTACACCGGTCGTAGTACCGACGCGGATAATATCGCCCCTACGGCTTGGGTCCCCAATGCTCACTTTGTGATGCCTATTAACGAACAGTTTGGTTGGGGGGCTTCTGTTACATCAAACTACGGCCTGGCGACTGAATTTAACGACAGCTATATCGTTGGTGAATATGGTGGGAAGACCGACCTGAAAACGGTCAACCTTAACCTGAGTGGTGCCTACCGTCTGAATGATAGCTGGAGTTTCGGTGTCGGCTTTAATGCCGTGTATGCCGACGCAAAAATTGAACGTTATTCCGGTGAGCAGACCGCCGCATTGCCGAAGGTCAGCAACAAAATTGCCAGCCTGAAAGGGGACGAATGGGGTTATGGCTGGAACGCCGGCATCTTGTATGAGCTGGATAAAAATAACCGCTACGGTTTAACGTATCGCTCTGAAGTCAAAATTGATTTCGATGGCGATTACAAAAGCGGCATCCGCACCCAGGCAAATGCTTTACCTGGTGCAGGCACCGCGTTCCCATGGGGAACAACCAATGCTACCGTCCCAGGCTCTCTGACACTTAACCTGCCGGAAATGTGGGAACTGTCTGGCTACAACCGTGTTGCACCACAGTGGGCTATCCACTACAGCATGGCTTATACCAGCTGGAGTCAGTTCCAGGAACTGAAAGCGACAGGTTCAAATGGACAGACCCTGTTCTATAAAGAAGAAGGCTTTAAAGATTCTTACCGCATCGCGCTGGGTACCACATACTATATGGATAAAAGCTGGACCTTCCGTACCGGTATTGCCTATGACGATAGCCCGGTTCCTGCGAGCAAGCGTTCCATCTCCATTCCAGACCAGGATCGCCTGTGGCTGAGTGCGGGAACGACTTATGCATTCAATGACGATGCCTCTATCGACGTCGGCGTTTCTTATATGCACGGACAGAAAGTGACCGTCAAAGAAGGCCCGTATACTTTCGACTCTGAAGGTAAAGCCTGGCTGTTTGGTACCAACTTCAACTACGCATTCTGATTCTCTTCAGACGTAAAAAAGGTGAGCTTTTTAGCTCACCTTTTTATTTGTCTCATTCCTACTCGGAATCAATGTCTTTTAAGTCATCCTGAATGTCTTTCGCGTTCGGGTTTTCTTCTGGTTTGAGTTTCCCACCGTTAGCGATAAAGTCATGACGCTGGAAGTAAGCTTCACGCACCATGATGTAAGGATCAGAAGACTGGCGCAGCAGGCCGTCGGAATCGAGCAGTTGCGCACGGGTTTCAATCCCTTCGATTGTCCATTTACCCACCGACAGCGGCCAGGTCAGCCAGGACAGTACCGGATACAGGGTATCGACCATATCACCACCATCATCACGAACTGTGAAACTTCCGTAGAACGGAAGCTGCATATACGGTCCGTAACCGACGTCATAGTGGCCTAATGTACTACCGAAACGATGTGGTTCAACGCGCTGCAGTTTTGGATTCGCCATACCCGCAACATCAATAAACCCACCCATACCTAACAAGGTATTCAGGAAGAAACGGGTAAAATGCACCATTCCCTGATAGGGGTCGCCTTGCAGGAAATAGTTGACCATTACGGCTGGTTCTTCAAGGTTGCCAGTAAAGTTGCTTAAACCATTTCGTGCCGGCTGAGGAACATAATCACGCCAGGCGACTGCCACCGGTCTAACAACATACGGATCCAACACATTAAAGTTGAAGTTGTACATGGTGCGGTTGAACCCTTCAAACGGATCCGAGCGCCCTTGCTGTTCTGTACCGGAGCTCGCACACCCCACCAAAAGTGTGGTTCCCAGCGCAAGCGCCGACAGGCGAAGCTTCATAAGTGTCTCCCTGTATATTATGGCTATCGCTGATTGCCATCCGTGACGGAACGATAACGTATCCGCCTGTATAGATGTGAGCGATTGTAACAGCACGTCAAACGATGTCTATATACCCTATCTTACTGATTTGATCATAGCCTGGTAACACAGACACCGGGCCTTCTATTCTATCGAACCCGATAAAAACAAACGTTACCATTTTTGCGATTTCAGATTTTCTCCCGCGAATAACAGGATAAAACCGCTACGCTTTAGCTATACGTGCTTTTTCAGGATCCTGGTATGAATGACATCGAAAAAGAAAAAATCGATCGACACAGTGACGAACTCGAAGTTGAAAGCGAAGAAAAAATGAGTGGTAAGAAAATCGAACTCGATGAGGATCGACTTCCCTCCCGCGCAATGGCAATTCACGAGCATATCCGCCAGGACGGAGAAAAAGAGATGGAACGTGACGCGATGGCGCTGCTGTGGTCAGCTATTGCGGCCGGGTTGTCGATGGGCGCCTCATTACTGGCAAAGGGTATTTTTCACGTACAGCTTGAGGGCGTTCCCGGTGGATTTTTACTGGAGAACCTGGGCTATACCTTCGGGTTTATCATCGTAATTATGGCTCGCCAGCAGCTCTTTACCGAGAATACCGTTACTGCCGTATTACCGGTAATGCAAAATCCCACCATCGGTAATTTTGGCCTGTTGATGCGCCTGTGGAGCGTAGTGCTACTAGGTAATATTCTCGGCACAGGGATTGCGGCGTGGGCGTTTGAATATATGCCAATTTTTGATGAAACCACCCGCGATGCTTTCGTCAAAATTGGTATGGATGTGATGAAAAACAGCCCCGGAGAGATGTTTGCTAACGCAATTATTTCCGGCTGGCTAATTGCAACGATGGTCTGGATGTTCCCCGCAGCAGGAGCGGCAAAGATTGTGGTCATTATCCTGATGACCTGGCTTATTGCACTGGGTGATACCACGCACATCGTCGTTGGCTCAGTTGAAATCCTTTATCTGGTCTTTAACGGTACGCTGCACTGGGGAGACTTCGTCTGGCCCTTCGCCTTACCGACGCTTGCCGGAAATATCTGTGGCGGGACATTTATCTTCGCACTAATGAGCCACGCACAGATTCGCAATGACATGAGCAATAAGCGAAAGGAAGAGGCCCGAATGCAGGCCAAACAGCGAGAGCAACAACAGAAAAACCAGAAAAAACAGTCTTAATGGCGACTGTTTGAGCAGTCGGGCGGCCTGAGACTTACCGTTGGAAGTAAAAAACGCTATACTCGTGCCGCTTCGTCCCCTTAGTTAAATGGATATAACGAGCCCCTCCTAAGGGCTAGTTGCAGGTTCGATTCCTGCAGGGGACACCACTTCGACCAGAACCAGCCTCCACCCTCACGAACGAAATCGACCAAAACCCACATCATACAAACAATACATACACAACCGACCAGAACGAACCGGAATTGACTACCACATTATTTTGCGGGCATATTGTGGGCACACTGGAAAATGACCACGGAATTATGCCCGCATGCTTACCGTTAAGCAGATCGACGCCGCCAAACCCACCGACAAGTCGTACCGTCTTGCTGACTCCGGCGGCCTGTTTTTGTTCGTGCCGCCGTCTGGTAAAAAGGTCTGGCGTATGCGGTACCGGTTCGACGGAAAAGAAAAGACGCTGGTAATCGGCCCTTATCAGGAGATCACCCTCACTGAAGCCAGGGCAAAACAGTCTGAAGCAAAAATGAAGCTGCTTAACGGGGTTGACCCTGCCGAGCAGAAGCAGGCTATAAAGAAGAAAGAGAAAGAGGCTGTAGCTGATTCGTTCGGTGACATTTTCCACGAATGGCATGCTCACAAATCAAAGGTGTGGTCGAAAGGATATGCTGACGAGATGATGAGTATGTTCACGGATGACATACTTCCGATCATCGGCCATTTACGCATGGAGGAAGTCGAGCCAATGATTCTGTTGAAGGTCATCAGGCTGTTCGAGGACAGGGGCGCAATGGAACGCGCTGATAAAGCGAGGCGAAGATGCGGTGAGGTTTTCAGTTATGCGATCGTAACCGGAAGAGCAAAATACAATCCATCCCCAGACCTTTCTGGGGCCATGAAAGGATATCGCAAGAACAACTACCCTTTCCTTCCTATGCATCGTATACATGAATTCCAGCGGTCTATTAATGCGTACGGTGGTTGGATAGTAATGAAGATTGCCGCGCAGGTATTGCACTATACAGCCATGCGAACCGTCGAGATGAGATCGCTGGTATGGTCAGGAATAGATTACGAGAACAGGATAATCAGCATCGATCCATCGGTAATGAAAGGAAGAAAGCTCCACATCGTTCCTATGTCAGATCAGGTCGTTGAGCTATTCAAAGTATTGCAGCATATAACCGGTCAGTATTCGCTTTGCTTCCCCGGCAGAAACGACAGGAAGAAGCCAATCAGCGAGAACGCTGTTCTTGGCGTAATTCGTAGCATTGGCTATGAAGGACAGACAAGCGGTCACGGGTTCAGGCACCAGTTCAGTACAGTTCTGAATGAAAAGCACTGGAACAGTGATGCTATAGAAATGCAGCTGGCCCACGTCAGCGGTGGTACCAGATCTGTTTATAACCATGCCGCCTATCTCGACACGCGCCGCGAGATGATGCAGTGGTGGGCTGACTGGCTTGATGAGAAGGTGTCATAGGGAAGCAGCACAAAGCCTTGCAAACCGATGCAAAGCTTTGTGTGTCCCGTTTTTGTCTCAAAACACCGGACACTAATCATCTTATGGGATCGCGTATTGTTGATGGCGTAATGCTATCTTTTTTCGCATATGTCATTGTTTATATGGAAATTTGTCACTATAGTTCGCTTTTTATAAAGATCTTCACCTTACCGATACCAGTGATTTATACTTTTGCTGATCATTCAATAAAATTGTATGCGGAAAATTTTTATGCATTTATTTCAGTAAGATTGCCCTTGAATCAATTGTATCTATATTTTACAATAAATTGGTTAACTGTAATATGTGCAACTTCTGTAGTTATCATAAAGGGATATTGTATTGTGAAAGATTTCAACAGTGAAATGCCAGATGCCGTGTATTTAGCTCGTAAGTTAAGCACATCAAAATTAATACTCATAAGTATATTTATTTTTGTATTGTTAATACTTGGAGTGTTTTTTTAATGGTGGCATTCACATTTGTTGCTATGTCTATTTTATTTGTTATTTTTATATACTTCCTGTGTTTAAGGAAGGAAAGGAAAGTAATAAACATAATGACACCATACTTGCTTATTACATTTCCAATATTATATGTTTTTGAGATTGTGTATTTATCAATAACAAAAGACTCGATAAACACAGTGGGATATATATTCTTCTATACATGCTATCTGATAAGCATATTATTCTTTACTGTATTTTACCTTTATAGTCAAGACATAAAAATACCACCATATAAAAAAGATTGCGTAGTTAACATAAAAATTGGAAGGTATTCTTTTTTTGCGTTCCTGTTTACAATTATGTCTATTGTGTTTTACTTGCCAGTTATTTTGGAATTTAAAGATCTATTGCTTCAGCCTAGGAGAATTTATGAACAAACACGAACTGGGTATGGTGTATATTTTTACACATCAATTGTTTTGTCTCAGATAGCTCTACTCTTTTCATTTTACTTATTAAACAAAAAAACATTATACTCATCAATAATTATTATATCGAATGTTTTACTCATACTGATACACGGAAATAAAGGTCCATTAATTATAGCATTTGTATCATACTTGATGTTTCAGTCTTATGTATTGAGGAAAGAAATAAAAATCAAATATCTTTTGATTGCGTGTGGGTTTCTTGCTGCGCTTGTTTCACTATTTTTCATTTACACTTATGATAACAACAATAATGTGTTTATTAATATGGCTTATTATTCAGATTACACAAGAAACGCAGTTCTTTTGATGACTAAAGACTGGAGTTTTGAGTACGGTAGGCTTATGTTAGAATCTGAGATCTACTCAAGAATTCCACGTGCATTGCTACCGTCAAAACCAGAAGATTTTGGCTATCTTTACATAGCAAAGGTACTATATCCGATAGAATTCTACAGGAACCAGGGCGCCCCTGCATTTGGCTATGGGGAATACTATGCTGACTTTGGGTTATATACACCACTTTACCTTGCTATTTCTGGAGCCGTTAAAGGAGTAATTGCAAAATACTTCCACAACATGTTATTAAAAGACAATAACATTTATGTTTTTATCCCATTTATTTTTTCTTGCGGCGTCGGAATAATACCAGTCAGCATGGGTTACTTGTTGCCCGAACATCTATTTATTGCGTTTTCTTTATATATTTTAATTAATATTGTGGCGTTTGTGTCTCGTGGCAGGAGAAAGTCATTTACTGAAAGATGATTGGTTATGCGCGCCATTGTGGTGGTGATCCATTGCATATACAATGGCGCGGCTTTGCCTAGTGGGTGATTAATTATTCAAAGTGAACGCCGTTCCGGAAAAGTTTGTTGGGCTTGTTGAGTCATCATTACCAATGTAGGTAACGGCAGTAGCGTTACTTATGATGACACTGTTTCCACCTGTTGAAGATAGACTGTTGTTTTCAATGATATGCTTGCTTCCTGTATTAATCCTAAGTCCAGAGCTTGTTCCTCCTGAAATTTTGTTTCCTCTCGCACTTATCCTGTTAAATCCGTCATTAACCCACAGCCCGGCATCAGTTCCTGTAATTTCAGAGTTATCAATTGAAATTCCACTGCCATATACAACCCCTCCATGCCCAGCATTTGATACAAAACGACACCCATTTACGGATGAATAAATACCAGCTGCATTTGTTCCAGAACAAACTATGTTGCATTTTCTGAATGGGAAAAGAACATTAACGGTAGTTGGAGATATAAAAACTGCATTTTCTGCATTGCAGTTTATATACGTAGAATCTGTTCCTATGACTGCTCTGCCTGTGTATCTACCTCTGAATGTACCATTTTCAATTACCCCATACGTTCTAATGCTGTACATGCCGGTATTTGATGAATCTACAATAACATCAATATCCACATCGAAGTTGTTTGAGTTTTCAATATAGAAACCGTGATTTTCGCTATTTGAAGTTTGCTGTTTATTAACAAAGCTATTATCAACGCGAAAATTTTCGCAAGAACTAATAAACAAACCAGCTCTGGCAGGTGAAGTCGCACTGCATCCTGTCACGCCCCAGTGGGAAACATTTATAAATGTTCCTAGTCCTGACCCATCAGCAGTAACTGTTCCGTCCGTGTTATAACCATTATTGCTATGCGTTATGTTATTTACTGACAGATCAATCCTAACGATACCACTAGCCATGGTGTTGTTAATATCAATACCATCAGCTCTGTTGCCAGAAATCACTCCATTTGAAATGCTACCTCGTTGCGGGAAGGTGCCAAAACTAGACCACGCCAACTGAATCCCAGACATTGCATTTTTATTCGTCTGAAAACCGTCAATATAATAATCCGTCACGTTACTACCGATGTAGATGCCATTCCCTGCATTCTCATTGGATATGATGTTAGTGATACCGAAAAAATGACAATCCCACAACAACAAAGCTTGAACCCATGAATAATAACCCGTTATGGGAATTGCTCCAGACTTATAGATTGTGGCGTTTTCAATTTTAAAATTACTACAATATCTTAAATAGTTTCCATTTAGATTGTCGTTAATTCCACTTCCTTTTACATCACAGGACCATACAAACCCGTTGCATGTTTCTATGTAGAAAGCCTCTCGATACCGGTTATCAATATAACCACCAGTTAATTTCCAGTTATCTGAGTTTGTTATTTTAAAGGTTGGAAAGACACCTCCATCTTGTGACCTTCTGTCTACGGCAGATGAAGATGGCTTAGCCGAGATATTGAACACACTTCCCTCTATGTGTCCCTTCCATCCGTTCCTTCCATTAATTACTACAGAGCTAACTCCAACATTATTCAGGTCTATAACCCAACGATAAGAAGTTCCTGCCGCAGCAATGAGTCTTTCAATTGCTGCCTTATTATCAGTTCCTGTCGTGCCGTTCCAGTCACCGATTGCCCCTGCCCAGGACGCATACAGGTCGCCATTTGTTTCTCTAATCAGTCTTGTTCCATCATTGGTTACAAAAACCCTTACACCATCATCTGATAATGATGTATCAGAAGAAGCGTAAAGAAGCCCTCCACCAACTCCTGGCTTTGACGAATAGTAGCCCAGCAACATTACCTTTTTGCCTGCCGGAACGGATAAAGTTCTCAAGGTAGAAACATCTGGACACACGCCGACCAGTGCCAAACCTTTAGCGCCAGACAGGTCTATCTGATTAACTTTACTTTGGACATCTTCTGCGACGTCAGTAAGAGTTCCGTAAGGCGAGCCAATCAGATCTGAGCCAGTTGGCTGAGCCAGTTCTGCCAAAACGTCATCGTTAAGTCTTACCCAGTTACCTAAAGTGCTGGCTGGCGTCTGACTCAACATTAATGAAAAGCCAAGATCAGTCCTTTTCGCCACATCCCCAGTATAAGCATCAAGAGCTAGCATTTCGGATTCTCTTGATACAACAAATATATGTGATATCGCAATAGATGGAATTTGAGATGCAGGTATTTTTCCATCGCTATCAAGCAAAGCAAATCCAGAGAGGGGTTTAATGGAAGAATTTCCATCAGCATCAAAAACTAGCGCAGATTGTTTCCTGTCAGCGGCTACAGGTAATGGACTTGTTAACTCCCCGGTTGGAACACGGATGCACTGCCCTACAGCAGCCGCAGCTGCATTTCCAGCTGTTTGTGCTGATTCAAAGGCACTAAGAGCCGAAGAGGATGCAGAACTGGCATACTCTTGTGCATTAGATGAGCTCGCTGCAGACGAAGATGCTGACTGTTCAGCAGCAGAGGCAGAGGCGGCAGCCTCTGCTGCATAGTTTGGTGCACCTTTTAGTACGTTCGCATATATGGCGCATTCGGCTGCTGATACTTCTGCGATTGCCGCATATTTTTGCGCTTTAATAGTTTCAGAGATACTCATAGTTCACCAGTTAGTATTCAATAATGACAATCCCAGTCCCACCCGTACCGCCAGGAGCATTCACATATCCACCAGCTCCTCCACCGCCATTAATTCCAGCGATTCCAGCAGCTGCGCGACGACTACCGCCAGGTCCCATAAGACAAGAACCACCAGAACCAGGAACAGAACCAATTGCATCCTCGCCAGCTATTCCACCATTCCCTCCTGGTAGGCCTGCTGATTTTCCACCTTCAGATGCCGCACCTGGATTACCTCCTCCACCTCCATTTAGAGTGGCCAGCGCTCCAATTACTGTGTTCCCACCCTGACCACCTGCCGCCCCAACTCCGCCAGCAGAACCAGTCGATCCTATTGTTATCGCAATCACATCGCCAGGGCTGACCTGATAAGGCTGTTTCATTATTGACTGTCCAGCCCCACCACCCTGCCCACTATTAGATGATGAATACCCACCTCCACCGCCACCACCTCCTGCGCTACCAGAGACGTAAATAGTGGTAACCCCATCAGGAACAGTAAATGACCCATTGGTGGTGAATGTTTGACAGCCTCTCTGAATGGATACGTCACTTAAAATATTTGAACCATCACCGCGAATAAGAGTCGTCTTTTTCTGAGGGCATTGAATTCCACTTCCGGTAAGTGTTTTCAGTGTGACCTGGAAATTACCAGAGCAATTATTAATAACCCTCCATATTTTAACCCACGAAGGAAGAATTATATTAATGTTGGCTGTTAATGATCCTGCAAGGACAAGTATGTCCCTAGCTGCCTGAAGTGATGTAAGGGTAATGCTTACTCCAGATAGTCCTGATATGCTTGTTGAGCCATAGAAACTTAATGGAACCCATCCAGTTGTTGAGGAATCTGTTGCTTCTGGATTAGTAGCGTTACCATCTAAAAGATTGAGCCATTGTCCAGACATATTTGTTGCAGGAATTACAGACCCCTGAGGATAACCACCAATCGATGTAGAAAATGATTGGTTGAATGGATAAGCCCCACCTGAGTCTGCCCATTGCTGTTTAAGTGTGATTGTATATAAAATGCCATTCATATCTTTCCCTGATGGCGGTATACCTCCTGCACTTAATGGTTGCATTGTTATTGGAGGGAACCCTTTATCAAAGGTGGCTGTTCCTGAATTATCTGTTGTAGTGCTTGAATCAACGGCTATAGCGTTTTTGAGACCGTTAATGGCAAATGCTTTAATCTGGCGAGAAGGAATATCAGAAGAGTTCATGTCATACCTGCTGAACGATATTAACTGTTACCCCAATCGGGGCAGGAAGCGCACCTGAGCTTTGAACAATGGCTAACTCCGCCGTTGACAGAGGGAACTCAAACACGTAACTCATGACCATCTCACCATCATTTCTGACATAGCATTTACCACTTGTTCCGAACATAAACATCAGCAACTTATTCAGATTTGGAATGGTGCAATCAGAGATATTGGCCGCAGCCTTCATCATGATCAATTTGCGGTAAACGTCATTCGTGAGGGTTACGGTTGAGGTTAAAAGCTCGCCTGAATAGAAAGGCGCATGATTAAATGGCTGCGGGTCATCAACGAGTGCTGGGTCTGACGATGCCTCGTTGAAGCCGAAGTAAATCTTGTTCTCTGTTACCGTCAGCTGCCTGCCGACAACCACGATCTTCCCCCACACGTCCAGTCCGTAGGTATCTGCCGTCTCGATATTCCAGATCACGTCATAGAAATCATCGAGAAAACCTTCTATACCTACGGCTTCATTGAGCGAGTAAATCAGGGATTTAAGTTTCGGGCTGTCGGCATACTGCGTCAGGATGGTATCCGCGACGTTTATCATGCCAGTGTCACCGAGATGTTGGTTGCATCAAGCGTTGGCACCTCATCGATGCCAAAGGACGCAGAGGTCTGGTAAGTGGTGCCGTCTCTGCTGATAGTGATGCTGAAGATGTCCACGTTATCGCTGTCGATAGCCTGAACACCGGCATAGTAGCGACCGGCGTAGATAGTCGATCCAATCCTTGCCCGAGTGCCGCCGTCCTCGCCATTGAATGCGCTGAGAACGGCGGTGCGAACTCTGTTTACGATATCGCCTGGCAGCGCGTTGTTATTGGCAAGCTCTACTTTGAAGTAAACGCTGACCGCCGACGGCGTTTGCCATTTGATTTCGTACTCTGGATAGGGTTGGACGTAGTTAACGTCATCGACAACGGTATAGCTCGTGTTGCCGACCATTGACGGGCCCGGAGGGAGCTTCTGCCAGATCGCCTTTGCGATGTCTGCCGATGCTCCTCCGTACACGCTGACGTAGAGTGAATGAGGTTCAAGCTCAAAGTCTGTGAAGCCCTTCTCCACTGTCAGGCCGGTGTTGTTCTGCGTCACGTATGCATCAGTCACTCCAGGTACCGCGAGGACGTTCGCATAAACTGCGCCGAGCTGATTATTCGCGTTACCGGCGACCGACTGCTTACGACGGTATTCAAAGTTAGCCCGGCTCTCCACCTCGTTGCCGAGCACGCCAGCGGTAACATTGGTGATGCCAGACCAGCCTGAGATGGCGCGGTAGATGGTATTAAGTGCGCCAATAGGACAGGCGATCGGCCCTGCTGCTTGATTCTGGAAAACGATATCAACAGCACCGGATGCCGGGATAACCGCATCAGCTAGTGAGTAATAGAGATAGCCGCTGGCGTCCTGAGCGATGCTGTTAGCCGGGATTACCGTACCCACCAGACCGGTAGCCGTGGCCGTTACCGTTGTCCCTATCGCCGCAATCCGGTCAATGAAGTAAATCTGTCCGATCGCATCCTGCATACGGCCTTCAGCAAAGTCAGGGTTAATCTGATTAACCAGCCATGCCAGATTGTCGTTCTTGTCGCCGATGATAGCCGTGTCGCTCATGGCGATCTGGCCCTGAGGCGTGGTAAGGCTCTTACTCATCCCGCCGCCCATAGCGGTGTCAAGGTCAGTTAAACGCCCATTGAGAATGTCTATCTCATCAGGAACGGCAATGCCGGTATCGGAAAACGTGACAGAGGGGACGGCTGTGCTAACTGTTACTTCAGCCATTTGTTACCTCAGAATTGGATTGTGGTCTGGATGTTGTTCGTATCGGTGATTGTCATGACGCCTGATGCCAGGCGGTCAACTTTCCCTACGGTGGTTGTGCAGAACGCTGACTGGACGTATGGAAGCTTTTTGGCTTCGGTAGCCATCTTCGTATTGATTAACTGAGTACCTGGCCAGTGACCGAGAATGCGCTCGTAATATGGGATTCCCAGAGTGGTGTCGTACCATGCCTCACCGAGAAAAGTTGAGCACGCGCAGGCTACGTCCTGAGCCACTGCGTAGGGATTTGAGGTGATAGCGATGCTGCCGGTGTCGTCCAGTGAGATGTCCCACTTTTCAGTCACCAGCTGGAATGATTTAGTGAGCATGTAAACTCCGGGCAATAAAAAACCCGCTGCGGCGGGTTTCTTTGGATTAGCGGATGCTAATTTGAGATATATTTCTCTGGGTTCTGCTTGCAGTCGTTTATATATCCACTTCTGTAAGCATTCGCGAATGAGTCATCTCCCTGATAACGAATCGCGAATTGCATTGAAGATTGGTTGTTTTCTGCCATCCGTATCATCCTTTCCGTCTCTTCATGGCTGATTCCTTGCCATTTACCAGAATCAAAGGCCTCATCTTCGTAATGCGATCTGACTTGCCCAGAAAGAGAATTGGCTGCCATCTGGACAGAAACGTTGTATCTCATGCTTTGGTAACAAATATCTTCCAATTTATCACCTTGGGCCAGGGCCAGAGGTGAGGACATAAGAGCAACCCATGACAATACAAATATTATGCTTTTCATCACTGCGGTCCCTGTGTGGTTGAACTCCCAGATTCTACACCACCATGTCGGTGAGAGGAGAGGTGAATGCCGTTGCCAGTGACCTCTCCAGTTGCAGTAATTGATCCACCGAACGTTGCATCTCCGGCATAGCTTCCTGAGCCCTGCGTAAGCTGTCCGTTCGCCTCAATGATTGGAGCATTGAGAGATATTTTCTCATCGGCATTAACGACGACTGCATTCCCGTTCACCTGAACGACCAGAGGGGAAACTATGTCGATCCCATCATTGGCGAACTTCACATACTGGCTTGGCTCTGCATTCAGCACTCCGCCGAGATAAATGGCATCAGAATAACTGTGTGTCCTGTTTGAGCCAGGTAGCGCGGCGTCTTTTGTTGCTTTTACTGCCGTGATGTCTCGGTCGCAGATTGCGATCAGGCCAATATCACCCTCTACAGGTGGCATAATTACGGCGCTTGCCCCACGCTGTAGCCTCCATACCGGAACACCGCTAATCACGCCGGAAGGAATGCGATCGCCGCCACCGGTGAAACCGTCGACCATTGGCTTAACTGATACCACCTCTCCGCTGTCATTGACGGCAGTCACCAGGGCGAGAGTGATGAACGCTTTGCCCATGAGAAACTGATGCATCAGGAACTGCTGCGCGTTTGCTTCTGACGATGTGTCCTGCGGGCGGTTAGTGAATAAATTCATCATTGCCTCACAGTAAGCTGACCAATAGACGCCCAGACGATGGTTGACCAAGGACCGCCCTCGGTCCAGGTCGACAGGTGGTGTACCGCTGACTGTACCGTGTAAACACCGCTGCCATTTGGCAATGACGTTTCCAGTTGAATCTTGCGCCCTCTCAATATCAGATCGCTGTACTGGCACTGTAAGTTAATGCCGTAGTTGCTGAACACTGGATACCCTATGAGCCCGTGCTGAGGAGAAATAAGGGGGATGGTGTCGTCAATACTTCCGCCCTGCGGCCAGATGTAGATAGCGCCAAGCCGGAAGTCTATCTCGATCCCTGCAGCGTGGGCGCACTGTTGAATCTGGGAGATTGGATTCCCTTCAAAGTACGGATTTTCAAGCTTCGCCAGTACACCATTGTTAACGACGGTATAGCCGATGCTCGCGGCGATCGTGGTGATGATTTCGTTGACGCTGGCAACACCCTCTTTTGAGAATGGCGCGGCGGTAATCGACTGGTCAAAACCGGTTGAAAACGCGCTGATAATCAGCGGCGCATCCGGCATCTGGTTAAGATCCGCGAAACAGTTTGTTATCGACCCAAAGAACACCGGGCGGTCATCGGCCCATACCTTCATCATGTTCTGCTTGGCACCATTCAACTGGATGCCCTTATAACTGAGCAGAGCCATGTTATCGATACTCAGTCCATACACGCGAGCCTCAAGCGTGGTGCCGGTGATTCCGCCATACGCCCCGATCTCAATTTCCGCCTTAATGTTGTCTATGGTGAGGATGTTGTTGCCAGATTCGTCAAACTCTCCGTCTTTTAGCGTGAACTCAAATTTAAGCGCTCTCTTTTTGTACGTCATGTCGCCATCTCTTCTGCTGTGGCGTAGAAGAGCTTGAATCGCGTTCCTAGCTCATCGTAAACCGGGTCAAGGCTTCCTTTTGTGTCGGCAAAGAAAAGCTCACCACTGAACTTCAGGTAGGGGTATCGGACAATCTTGTTGCAGTTCAGGCAGAGAACGCCCTGCGCTATCCAGAGATTATCAACTCCAATGTCCATGAACAGGCCGGTGGACCGCTGCACGATACGCAGCGTTACTGACTGCCCTGCGAGGTTTACGCTCACTTCCTGCGCCTTTAAAGGCTTGAGGGATATGTTCTGCATCAGGATAACCCCGCAACCAGCTCATCAACCGTCGTAGCGAGGTTGTTTATTGCAGATGTAGCCGCCCCATTAATGGCGCTCGTAGCACCTGATGTTGCGCTGCTCACCGCATTACTTACCGATGTCGCTACAGTGGTAGATGCGCTTGATACCGACTCTTTCAGGCCGGTTAGCGCGCCCTTCACGTCTTCAAGCGTGGAGTTTGTCGCGGTTGAGTTCGCCTTTTCCGTCACTGTACTGGCAGCCTTGCTCGTGGCATTGGCCGTTGTGTTGCTATTGGCGGTAGTGCTGGTCAGTGTGACCTCCGCCTCTTCCAGCACGGACTGGAAAATAGCCTCAACGGTGAGAAGGGTCACATCGCGATCTGATGTCCGGTAGTTATAACGGACAAGGTCATAATCCTCATACGTCGTATCCGGCGTCTCAATGTCGTAAACCTGCGCATCCGCAACCATCGCATCCAGCGCCGCCAGCATGTCCGATCGGCTGGTAAGGGTGAAGTTGGTAAGGTTTGGGATGCTTCCACTAAACCCGGTCCACCCTTCAAGCGTGAAAAGAACGCGAATAACCGGCGGCCGCTTTACCTTGTTGAATGAGCTGTACGAACCCTTCTCGATCGGCGCGGACACAACTGAGGCATCCGCACCGTACTCAATACCCAGAAATGAAGAAGGTGACAGCGCTCTCAATCCCGACTTGAGATAAATTCCGTAACCGGGTGAGAGAGTGCTGTTGATGATCGAGAAGATATTGCCGCTGTTTATCGCGCTGAGTAGCGTTGTTTCGTTCAGTGAAAAAGCCATGTTAACCCTGCCCTGTCATTGCCGGTGTCACCAGGCGGTTTCTCTGAAGGTTTCTCTGGATGTCCATGCCAAGCGCATTGGCGTTACCCGCAGATGTCTGCATGTCGATTTTGCCAATACTGATGGTTGTCTGGCTGCCTGATTGAGCAGGAGCGTTACGCGCGGCTGATGAGCCGGCACCTAACTGAATGCCGCCCATGATATCGGACGAGCTGATGTAGCCTTTCCCGTTCTCATGGTCGACGATCCCCTTCATCAGTTTTGCGATGGTGGTGGTGTCTCCGGCATCAATAGCCTCATTAGCCCCCTTTCCGGTTGCCTTTGAGAGGGCTGACACGTACGCATCGACGTTGTTCCCATCGGATGCTGGGGCGTATGTTTTGACGATGGATGAAAGGGTATTCACCCCTTTCTTGAAGTAAATCTGTAGCTGCTTATAGAGAGCCGCTACTCCATGCTCCATCGACTCGAACACAGCAAACCGGCCGCCTTGACCTCCTTCCTTCGTGGCCCCTGCCTGATTTGCAAAGTTGAGGTTGCCAGGGTTGTTATTCCTGATTCCTCGCGGGGCAGATTTGGGAGAAATCCAGCCGCCTTTGCTGTCATCGTAGCTCCATCCGGCCTGAAGCTTTTCCATGTCAGTTTTCGGGACGTTGCTACCAACTCCACCAATCGAGGAAAGCTCCTCTGTGGTGTTAGGGGTGTTGTTCGCGGGGACTAGCATCAGTAGCCAGGGGTTTTTAGCAACAATGCCAACGAGGTTTGCCGCAAGACCACCGAGAGAGCCACCAACGCTAGCTATCGCGCCAACCATCCCAAGCGCCCACTTGCCCACAACAAAGGCCAGCAGAATCTCTAACGCGTTCTCCAGGCCGCCGACTGCATCGACAACCTTGTTGATTTCATCCGCGGAATCAGAGAAGAACTTTTCGATTTCTGGGCCATGACTGGCAATCCAGTCTCCGAACTTGGCGATGAGCGGTATGATCCTTTCGACATAGGGGATCATGGCCTCGTAAAGCACCTGAGATGCAGCGGCAAAGTTTTGCTTCATCTCCTCAAGGCGGCGGTTGAACTCCAGCGCCTTTTTGGTGGCTTCGTCAGTCGCTTTGGAAATCTTGGCGAACCGGTCGGCGTCCTGAACCAGACTACCATTAGCCAGGCCTTGCTGGGTCGCATTGTCGAATCCGAACATACCGCCGAATCTTCGCTGCGCATCTTTGCTTAATTTGCCCCAGTTGGCGGCAATCTTACGCATGATCGCTTCGGAGTTATCGTTCTGATAATCGAAGTTCGCGCCGGTAGCACCACCGAAAGCAGCAAGCGCACCGAAAAGCGGATCATCCTGTCCGCCGCCGGTCCTGATTTGAGTGAGCACTTTCTGAAATGAACCCAGAGTGCCAGCCATTTTCTCAGCACTGGAACCAGCAGCGGTCGCCGCTCTTTCCCATCCATCAAGAGACTTGGCAGAGATGTCCAGCGCACGGGACTCAATGCCGAGCCGCATCAGATCCGATGTCATGGATGTGATGAATGTCTTGATACCCTGCGCTGACAGGGTTACGCCTACAAGCGCCAGCAACTCAGTGCGAATTGACCCAAAGAAAGAGGCCGCCCTTTTACCGGCAGCCTCCATATCTTTTGCGGTCTGGTCCGCGTTCTTTCTGGTATCGTTCAGGCCCTTCTTAACCTCATCCTGACCTTTTTTAAATCCGGATGGGTCGAGGCCGAGGGTAACGACCAGTGAATCAATAATCGTCGCCATCAGCCACTCTCCTGCGCCCTGTTGATGACCATCTGGTTGTAATTATCCACGGTGTTAATTTCCAGCAAACGCCACAAATCCTCTGTTCCGTAGACAGTGTCCAGTTCATAGAGGGTCGCAAGCTTTGAGGAGACGATGGTTGCGATCGTGCTTGGCACGTTTTCATAATTTACCAACCCGGCAACATCACTCCCCATTACTGGCGGGATGTCTAACCTGCGACGGTGGCGAAAAAATCAACGTGAAGCTTGAACACCTCGCTACGTAGCTTCAGTCGAGTCACCACTTCTTCGGTGTCGTCATCGATTAATCCGCGCTTAATGCTCTGGTTGGTTGGGTCTGGCACAAACTGGATGCACTTCATCAGCTCATCCAGTAAAGGCCGTGCCTCGTCTGGAGAAATCTGAGCCACCATTTCGAGGCCGACTTTTGCCATGCCTGCCATGCCCATATCTGAAAAGTTATCCGGAAGATTAACGCCGTTCTTAGCCATCGCCAGTCCTGCGCGGATAGCCCACCATTCAGCCTGTGAAGCAGCCATTTCGCGAATGAAGAACACCTTGCCCTGGTCACGGCCTTTATCCTCGACGGTGTAGTAAATTTCTTTACGTGCCATATGATCCCTTATGCGTTGTAGTCTTCTGGAGTAATGCTTTCCCAGTTGATCTGGAAGGTCATCGCCTGAAGTACGCGCTGCGCGTCAGGAATAGCCTTAACGCGCTGCAGGATGCCGTTAGTGAGCGTGAATTTTCGGCTGATTGCCGGGAGGATGATTGTCGCGTTGCAGCGGAAGATAGCCTTCGACGTCAGCGAGGTTAGCTGCCAGGTCTCAAACATATCCCGCGATGGGCTGTCAGGCATGATGGTAATCGTCTGGAGATACTCACCAAACACGAACCCGCCGGAAAGCTTACCGTCGGCACCACGAACCCCTACGGCCATCTCTGTATCGCCCAGCGCAAACATCGCGTCAGCAGCGTAGCCCTCAAGAGTCTGCGCACTGGGAAACAGGTTGGTAACGGTGAGGGCAAAGATTGCATCAGCGCTTGTAATAGTGTTCGACATTTATTGCACCTCAATGCTGGCGAGAGTTATTTTCTGCACGCAACCGCCGTCGCAGTACCAGAGGGTCATACTTGGGCTTGTGCGCTCCTGACGCTGGGTAGGCGTCGCGTCTGCGATATACAGGTAGTAGCCTTTCGCGATCAGAGATGAAGAGATATCCGCTCCGACTGCATTCTGAATCTCAGAAATCTGAGAGCTTGAAAGGTTAACGCCTGTACGGATGCCGCCAAACGTAATGCCCTGATTCAGGGTGTCAGCGAATGAAGCCTCGATGATTGCCTTGCCGCGCGCGTTATATGGAATGCTGCGGTTGGACTGGAACAGCTCTATCGCATCCTGCATCAGGTTGGCGTTCAGCCAAATCTGGAAGCAGAAGGAGTCGAACCATTTGAAGTCGCCGGTTACGGTGCCATCGGCCCAGTAGCGCGTGTCATAGTTGTTAGCCGTGTACGCGCCGTAGAAGTTGTACCCATTGGCGATCAGAGCATCGTAGTTCGCTGACGTGGTAACTTCCGGCAGCAGTCCGCCAAGAGAGCGGAATTTAAACGGCACACGCCCTTCCTGACGGTCAAAGTCGAGAGAGGCAGCATAGCCGAGAGCGTTAGCCGCATGACTTTGGTTGCCGTATGCCGGAATAGCGTTCGAGTAGTCGTACGTTGTAATGATTTTGTATGCCAGGGTATCCGTTGAACCAGATACCAGCGCCGACTCTTCCAGGGTGAATGGCACGTAGCCGAATCGATAATTCTGCCCGTTAACCCATGCAGAGAACGCCAGCGCCTGTTCTTCATCCGGCGTGAAAGAGGTAGTGAAGATGGCCCAGTTCTGCGAGGCATCCAGCACAGCCTGCATTGCTTCGGTAACTACCGCAGCATCCGCACCTTGTGACAGTGATGCGCCGGTAGCAACAGTCAGCTTCAGACCTGCCGACAAAGTGCCGGTGGCGTATGTGATGGTGCTGGCATCGCCTGCTGTTGCAGAGGTGATGATGAAACGCTTCTGCGTGGTGTCGAACTCAACGGTTACGCTGGATCCGATGCCGGTTTCAATCAGGTCTGCAGCCTGCGCAAAGCTAGTTGCGGTGCTCAGATCGATACTGGCTGAAGTGTGCGATGTCCCATCAACTGACAGGGTCAGAACACCACTCAGCAGCTTGAGCTGGTCAAGCGTAACAGCAGCCATTGAACCTGAGCGAAGCCATGCCGCCGCCGGATCAGGGTTGAACCGGGCAAACAACAGTGCGCCAGGTGTTTTGGTAGAATTGTCATAGCCCTGGAAATAAATCTCGGACATGCTGAACTCAGGAGACGCGCTGCCAAAGTAGGCTGCTACATCTTCTTTGGTGGTAAACGAAATTACCGTACCTACCGGAGCATAACCGCTGTCGGTAAGGATAAGGCCATTCAGATCAAGCGCTGAACCGCCCGCAGGCAAAACGCCAGGGTTAATCTGGATATCTTTGCGTAATGGGATTGCCATTTATGCACTCTCCGGTGGGTATTTTAAATCTGCGGCAATTACGCCGACTGTGATACTGTCCATAAAGTCCTGTCGCGTTGACACGGTCGGGTTGTACTGACCGATAAATTCCAGCGTCCAGCGGCTTTCGTATTGTTGCTCGCCGTTAATCATCGTCGTCTGATGAGGGTCTGAGCAGTAAAGAGGGGATAGCTTTCCGCCACTTTGGCGAAACCATTCACAGGCAAAGTCTGAGCGGATCAGCGTACCGATGATTGCAGCGTTATCAGCCGCGCTCTCTCCGTAGCAGTCAATCTGACAAGGCCATTGAGTACTGCGCTGGTTATGCTGGATGCCGTCGCCATACACGCCGTTATCGACATAATTTACGCGGTTTGTTGATAGCCCAATCTGCTTCATCGGCGTCATGATGACAAAGTCACCGAGTGGCATTGCGGTCAGGTTTTGCTGACCATCAAGCACGTTATCGATGCTCAGACCGGTTATCTCCATCAGAAACGCCTGGAGCGGAATTAGCAGGTCCAGTTCTTTGATATCGAGGGTCGGCGTCATGATGACCTCTGGAGATTTATGATCACCCGACACCAGTCAGGCCAAAGCTCTGGGACTTTCACAACCAGCCACTTCTCAGTGCCAATCATCAGAATGTCACCACCCTTTTGCTCGGGCCGGTTCACGCCGTTGAAATTTCCGTTCAGATAAGCGCTGCGCAGGATTCCCTGAATGTTGACGGAATCCACTTGCCGCAGGTCTGTAGATGAAAGCTCCTGCAACTGCACCGTCACATCAACGCTGTTAAATGACGGAACTCTCTTCCCGCCGGGGAGCGTGGTGAAGCCGGTGTTAACCTGGAATACTCCAGTAACATTCGGGTTGATGGTGCTTGTAAGGCTGTTTGCAATGCCGCGCAGGTTCATACGCCATCCTTAATGTCGTAGTCGACGCTGTTTAGCATGTGTGATGTCTCGATAAGAGGCTTTGAGAATCCCTTTTTGGCGATGGTAACCGGGGATAAAGCTGGCTCCATAAGGTCACGAATAGAGCCCTGCAACTGCCCTTTGATGTGCTCCCCCATCATTCCAAGCATCGTGTCGGCATCATACCCAGTGGCTTGTGCAATCTTTGCCATATCTCTGGGCCATGCTGGCGAGTTATCGGCGATCATGTTTCTGAAAAATGGGCGCGCCGGTCGGTTCATAGCAGGGTCACCGAACTCGTTAGCAGCGGCCACCATCGGAACGGATGTACCATCAGGATATGTTGCCCCTTCAAGAAACCCGACCCTCAGTGTTTTTCCATCGCCAATTTTCTCGGCAAGCTCAGCTAATTTCGCCTCTAGCGCAGATCCCCCACTGAAAGTTGTCATGGTTATCTCCGCCAGTTAGCGCGCCGGTAATAATGGCCAGGGTAATTGGATGGCGAAGCGCCGGGAACGTAGCTAGCGGTTCTGTATGCTGCTGTTGCCTGCCAGTAAGCAGCCCCATAAGGAGTTTGCAGGTACCACCACGAAGCGCCGCTTGATGGAACTTCGCCAAGTGATACGGATACAGAACCTTCTGATGCGCTCGCTACGCGCCCAACCAACCCGGATGGTGCTTTCCCATTCACACCTGAATTCAGTGCGGCAAGGTGAGCAACCAGCATGTTGAGGTAGACGGCCCTGATAACAGGATCCGTCACAACACTGCAATCCGTGTTATCAAGGTAAACCGTTGCCTCAACAAAATACGCATTCAGCAACGAGTCACTTACGGTGTCGAACTCCGGGTAACGTTCGCGGAATGCGGCAATATCAAAGACAACGATAGCCATGATTAACCCTTAGCCTTCATGGCCTCTTTGTCTTTCTCGATTCCCGGTGCTGGTTTATCCTGAGGCAAACCTTCGAGGCCAGATTTAACATCCTCGTTTTCTGCTGCCTTAGCCTGGGCGCTTGCTGCTTTGGCCTGAGCAAAGACCAGTTCTTTCTTCACGTATGGCTGGTCTTTATGCACCTCCAACCATTTGTCAAAAGCGTCTTTATCGACGCCTTCGGTCAGTCCATAACCACCAACAACGATTGCTGAATTTGAACCGTTAAGGGTGACTGCATAGCCATCCACTTCAACAACCAGACCATTAGGGAGTTTGCACCCCACGACGATTTTCTCTGACATCAATTACACTCCTAGCATTGAAGCAATGCCCAGCGGCTGGCGAATGATCGCGCCCCAGGTACCGCCAGATTTTTTCTGTTTCCATGAAGACTCTTCGACCACAACAGCGTGGGCGCGCATCTTCTCGGTGAATGCTGCGTACGCCGTGTCCTGCTCACCAAGACGGTCGGCGATCAGCTGAACCATCTCACCTGCATCAGTGGAGTATTCAACAGCTGTTTCTACGCGCAGGTTAGGGAAGTTCTTCTTCAGCAGATCGGACACGTTCACGTTGTACATGTTGGTCTTGGTCAGGTTGACTTCCGCAGTTGGCGACATTGCCAGTGTCATTGAGTCAGTGCGTTCAATCAGGCCTTTGGTCTGAGAAACCAGCTGAGCATACAGCTTGCCAGCGATATCGTCGTAAACAGCCTGGCCGTCTTTGCTGTCCCAGGTGATTGCCCCGCCAGTGCCAGTTGCGCCCGGAGTAACTGGTGCAGACAGAGACGGATCATTCAGCAGCCCGTAGTTAGCCAGGCCATCGATGCCGAAGAAGTAGGATTTGTTCTGGAACTTGTTCAGAACCAGAGCAGACGCTACGTTCAGTTCTGCGGCGTAACCGATACGCGCTGCGCCGTACATATCCAGTTCACGCTCACCCCAGCGGGTGTGGGTCTGGTAGTGGTAGGACTGACGCGCAACCCAGTTCACGTTTGCTGAGGTCATGCCGTTGTTGTTGAAGTCACCGTAAGAGCTGGTCTCACCGGTTGATTCGACGATCGGGAACTGAGAGCTCAGGGTGGTCCAGTCGCCTTTTTTGGTTTCACCGATGATTTCTGCTGCCTTCATCGGAGTGACCAGTACGCGGATCAGCTCAGGGTCAACGTAGTTTGTGAAGTATGCCGGGATACCTGCGTTGTTTTCGGTAACCATTGTTGGTTGCGCATCCATCGCCAGTTGGTAGTTCTGGGCGAAGTCAGGATTCAGGTATTCACGTGCGCCCGGCAGGATGATGCCGTATTTGCCGCTTGCGGCTGAGTAGTGCTTCTGAAATTCGCTCATTACTTGCTCCAGGTGCTGATTTTGACAAGCTCGTTAGCGTCGCAAGCGCTACCAGCAGAGAATACGGTCTCGACGTAACCGGAAATGGTTGCGCCAGCTGCACCGGTTTGTACTTGCCCGGTTGTCAGCGATGCGAAGATTTTCTGGCCGCGAGTTGCTGCGGTAGAAGTTCGAGCCCAGAAATCACCAGCAGTCACCAGGGTGACTTCGCGACCAGGCTGAATCAGCATGGACGCTTCACCCAGCCATACGGTGATTGACGCTTGACCATCGTTAAGCACAAACCCTGATGGTGCGCCGGTGCCTGCGTTAGTTGCTTTGCCGTTTACGTCCCATGCGAAACGACCTACAGTCAGGCCGCCAGTGCCAGCTACCAGGGCCGCCTCGCCAGCGAGGTATGTTGCGTGTGGGTTAGTGCTCGCAAAGCCACCTTCGACACCAGGGGCTGGGTACTGATTAATTACCTTCTGAAAACCTGCCATGTTAGAAACCTCGTTTCAGTTTGCCAGCGGTCGGGAATGCGCTCTCGAACTCGCTAATTGATGCGGAATCCTGAGCTAAAGCGGCAGGACGTGAGCTTTCTTTCTGGCTGATCGCCATTTTCACCAGTGACGGGAACGCGGACGGGTGGACGCCTTTGATGTCGACGCCGGACTGCTCAAGGGCGGTACGGTAGACATCAGCCGCTGAGTCCATCGCCACCACATCGCCAATCAGAGGGCGCACAGCCAGTTCAGCTTCACGGATTTCGCGGAAGTTCTGCGCGGCCTTTTTGGTTGCGCTGTCAGCTGCCAAGCGGATCGCAGAGTCCATAGCCGTTTTGGAGACTTTGTCGTCTTTCTTGTCATCGTCTTCGTCATTGGCTGCCTTTTCTTTGGCCTCGCGCTCCTTTTTCTCTTCCTCGGTCTCTTCGTCCTGCGCGGCTTTCTCTTTGGCCTCGCGCTCTTCCTTTTCTTCTTCGGTTTCTTCGTCTTCGGCCGGCTTGTCTTTCTTGTCTTCTTTGTCGGCTTCATCGAGAGCCAGAAGTGCTTTGCGAACTTCTGCTTCCAGATCCGCGTCTGCTGCCAGTAATGGCTTCAGCGTGGCGCGAATAGCCGCAGCTTTGCGTTTGCTCATGTGCTTTAACTCCGGTGGTAAAGAATCTGCGACCAATACGTCGCTTCCTGCGCGGCCTGTTTCGACCAGCGCTACGTGGTTCCCGATAATTTCCCGCATGATGCCGTCATAGACTTCACCATTTGGTGTCGTGCCGGGGGTCATGTCAGCGACGTATTGGTACGACGAAGACAATTCTTCCTGCTCTTCCGTCTCGATACCGGCGATAGCGGAGTTGTCCCAAACGGACAGGCCGTTAGTGAGATACGTTCCGTCAAAGTCAGCGTTCGAGTGAGTAACCCCTACGCGATATTCGCGAGGTGGGTCACCGGGGAAGTCAGGGGTATGGATTGAAAGGAGTGGGATGTTGTTGAATGTTGCTACGGCTTTCTTCAGTTCGTCAGGGTGTCGCCAGAGGTAGTAAATCTTCTCGGGGTCCAGCCCTAACTTATCAGCGCCTGGAATCTCTCGCCCGAAATAGGGGCAAACATTCGCCTTGCTGATATTGCTGACCTTTACCTGAAGCCTGCCGTTGCCATCAAACGTGCGCACGGATGCGCGGTCAAATGCCAACCGTTCAGTTGTTTTCATTGTTTATTCCGTCTAGCTAAGACCGGGTATGACTGGTGACCATGTACATCTGCAATTGATTTCCTCACCTGGCATTAACCACTTGCCATCCAGATACATTCCCTTGTCGATATCGAACTTCTTACCGTCCGCTTTCACGTGCGATGGACGAGGTTCTTTACCAGCGTGAGAGTGTCGCCAGATACCTTGCGTGATACCGAGTGACTTCTGCCGAGCCGCCTGCATGACGGAGGTGGCCTTGTTGTTCTGATCGCGAGCAATCAGCGCCGCCCGTCTCCGGGTGATGCCGTAACGCTTCTGCAATTCATCGGTGAGATATGACAGATCGCGACCGCGAGCCACAGAGCGCATCACCAGACCTTCGACTTCGGTGAAATACTTCTCCGGGATGGAGCGTATCAGTCCGACGTTTTCGGCAATGGTCGCCTGTAGTGCATTATTCATCGGCGCGGTCATTTTGAACTCAACCGTGAAGCCAGCAGTCTCCAGCGCGTTATGCAACGACACGTCAGAGTTCTTCATGGCATCGCCAGCGAACCTGTCGGCAAGCTTCTGCGCAATGTTGTCGAATGATTTCGTCCAGCGATTAGCCAGTTTTTTCATCGCTTCACGCATAAACACAGCCGGAGATGCGTCCATTGCCACCGCCGCTCCACTCGCTTTGTAGTTTGCGGTTAGCCAGTACACAACGGACTTCTGCATCTCTCGTATCTGCTTATCGAGCTGGCGTCGATACCATGCCTCAACACCTGCGTTAGGTCTGACTGGCGGTATCGTCCTCTGGGTCGATGTCTTCGCCGTCTTCTTCTTCGAGGTCGATGTCATCGCTTAGGTCCAGTGAGTGATAGGGTGATTCAGGGTCTTCGGCGATCTTCTCGCGCACCTCGTTGTTAGACAGCGCGCCAGCAGTGACATAAACAAGGTCAGTGTCGGCATCGATTTTCCGAATCTCCGCTTTCTCTTTCGCGCTCATCTCGTAGAGAGGCTCGAACTCGAAGTAGATTTCAGGGTCGATGTCGCCAAACTCGGATAGCTGAATGATGTCCAGAACGCGCTTCAGGTTGTCCTTGAACATCGACTGCTGCAGAGCGTGGATGTAGTCGTAGAAGACGCGAATCTCACCGTCTGAGGAAGCATTAAGCCCGGCAGGTGATATGCCAAGGAGCTTAACCAGAGGGATGCTTGATACTGCAGCCATCTGCTCCTGCGCCTGAGCCTGTAGCGCGTCCAACGTGCCGAGAGGTGCGTTGACGAACTCCACCGTCTCCGCCTGTGTTGCGTCGTTATCCTTCGCAAACACCCCACGGTTATCACGGCACTGGTTGAACATCTGCAATCGTGCCAGAAGCGACTCAGCACCTCCCCCTTGCAGGATGGTGCTCATGTTCGTTCCGATGACCGGGATGCTGAACGAGTGGATCATGTCGCTGACGCTGTCTCGGGTGCGCAACCAGTTGTTCACGTACGGCTCGGCAATCTGTGTCAGGCTCAACCCACGGAAGTTGTAGGCCGCCTTGAGCAGGTCAGGAACCTCGCGAGAAACAAAGTCCAGCATACGGCTTGAGTTCACCGTCTTTGCCATCACAAACCATTCTGTTGGTTTGTAGAAGTCAGGACTCATCGGGTTGGCTGTGTTGTACACGCCGGGATAGGTCCAGACTGGCTCAATTACAGTGAAGCCCTTCAGGCTTCCCTGCTTAATCTTCTTGTCAGACAGGAACAGTTTGGACTGCAACTCAACATCATCAGTCCAGGCAGATACTCCGCGTGTTGACTGCACATCGATGTAAATCTGCCCTCCACCGAAATAGCCGTCATGCTCAGCTGCTTCTCTGAACTTATCGCGAACATGGAACCGGTCGAGCGCGTCGTAGAGTTGCTTAACGCGATCTGATTTATCCTCATCGCCAACAGTTTTGAGCTTGATCCACTTGCGTGTCATCTCTTCGGCGATGGTCCCGACCATTTTCCTGTATTCCGGTTTCTGCGCCAGCGTTGCAAGGTATGGATAGCCGGGGAAGCTATCAGGGTAGCCGTAGGTGTATCCTGTGTAAGCTTCGTTCAGCGTTGCGTATGGGGTTGAGTCCATAGCCAGTACGCCTTTCTCGATACTATCCGGGATAACTCCTTTTGGTGGCTTGTACTGCTTAAACTCTCTCGGCGGCTTAGCCTGAATCTCAGCGACAGCCATCGGGTTAATTTTCATCTGAACCTTTTCAGGTTCTTTCACCGGCTCAGGCGCGGCGATTTCTTTCTTCCACCATTTCCACCGCACTTAAATTCTCCTGAGTTGACTTGGGTCGATCACCATTGGCTGGCGACCGGAAATAAGGTTGTCATCAATGGCGTCCATCCATGTATCAAGGATGTCGTCATTGTCGTGGCTGTCATCAGCAGAGAACGCTGCGCACTCGGTCATTGCCGTAAGCACCCAAGATGTCGTCCCAGCGATTGTTCCGTCCTCGTAATAGGTGTGCATAATCGCCGCACCATCTTGCGTGTGCGTTGCGGGAACGTAGACCTTGCCGGTCTTTATCTGAGGGATGACGTTGAGGCATCGAACCAGTTTGTTCTGGCCTGCACCTCGGGGTATTTCTTTAACCGGTATGCTGAGTTGCCCAGGGGTTGCGCTGCGTTTCTTCAGCGTGGTAATCAACCCTTGTCCGGCCTGCTTCTCTTCGATAGCCATATGCCGCATTGGCATGATTCGCATTGAACCTTGCATGCGCCATTTCTCCCAGACCTCTTCAGCTTTCTTCAGCAGGTCTTCCGGGTCCCAGCGTCCACGCACCACATCGATGATGTAGAGATTGCCATCCACGCCCATGCCAACCAGCGTGAACACGGTGTAGTCCAGCCAGTCCTCAACCTTGCCGCTGTTGGTATCAACGTAAACGGCGCGGTGAGTCAACTTAGGAAGCGTGGTATAGGTCTGGAACCAACCGGTGTCGATAATGCCGCCGGTGAGTGCCATTGGGTTTTGCTGGTACTGAGACAGAAAGGTGTAACGGTCTTTCTCCCACAATTGCAGGAGGTCGTTCACGTCTTCCATCTGAGGCCAGTATGACCAGTATCGTGTGCCGGACACTTCTACATAATCGGTGTCTTTAACCGTCTCCCAGCACAACGAGCGCCACGGCTCAGCGAGAGACTGGATGTATTTCTCATCAATCATCGCCGGGATGGCTACGTGATGGAATTTAACGCCCATGCCGCCACCCAGCATGAAGCCGGTAGCGTCATCAGTGTGTAAGCGCTGCTGAATGCTTACAAACGGCGTTGGATGTTCTTTTGACTTATCACCACGACGTGAGCGGATGGTGTTCACCAGGAGCGTGTTAGCGCTGTTTCTGCGTGACTCGCTCAGCATATCGACTGGCTTGTTGTAGTCGTCCAGCATAACCATGCCGGAAAACTCAGGCCCGAAGTATCCGCCACGACCGCCGGTTATCTGCCCGTTACTGGAACGGGATACAGTCTGTCCGATTGAGCGACCTCGGTCGTCCTTTATCTCCCACTCTTCAGCCTGGTTGACACCAAATGAAGAAGGCCAGAATTCCTGATATTCCTTGCTGGCGATAATGTCCCTGGTTCGGCGTGAGTTACGCTTAACCAGTGTGTCAGCAAACGAGATATTCAGGTTACGGAAGCGCTTGAGCTTGCCTTCCTGTACCAGTGCATTGACATACGACGGAAGGTGGATGGAGAAGAATTCTGTTTTTGTTCCACCGGGAGGAACGTTGATAATCAAGTTACCTGGCTCTAAGCGGCGGTAAATTAGATCATCAATTTTCGAGGCCATCAGCCGATGGTGCCAGTTAACTAGTAGACGGTCACCCTGGATAATTTCGAACCATATTCTCGTATGGTTCAGGAATGACTTTGTGGATTTTGACTTAAGCACAACGCGCTCAGGAAATGTCAAATCTTCCCATTCGATTATTTCGCTCATATCAATCCAGCCCGGTTAGTTTGCCCTCTATTGCTTTATTCGCAGCAGCGTAATGTTCTGGCGTGTAATTCATCACCTCCATAGCGCCGCCGTTGGGGCCAGAGTGCTCAAATTTGTGCTTATTGGAATAGGCGTCGCCGCACTCTTTCGCTGCCTGCTCGATAATTTCCGCAGCAAGCGCGATGTTCCTCATTTTTTCGGCATTACCCATCATCCGATCAAGGACACGGAGCCTGTAAGCCTTGTTGGCAATGGGGATGTTTGAGATTTCACTCTGGAATCTCTCGCGAGTTGAATGGAATAGCTCCACCCACTTCTTACTGAGGTTGGCCGCCATGGCATTTCCGGGACTGTACTGAGAGACTTGCTGGCGCGACACTTCAACTCCAAACTCCTGCTTTACAAGCTCAATCACTTTTGTCGGTGGCTCAAAGCATGCCAAAGATTGAACGATGAAGGCTTTTACCTCTGTCGATAGTGCTGCCATTGGTTACCTCCATGACAATCTGAATAAAGCGTCAAGCTAGCTTCATTAAACAAGTCCCGCATGCCCTTGCTACATCAAGATGAGCAACTTCAGCAGGGTGATTGGCTGCATTAACCAGTATCTGAACATCATGGCTTGCGCCATATCTGCGCACTACGCCCACGAACTCTTCAACGTCATGCCCACGTATGCAAAGCTTTGGCAATCCACTTTCTCGATAAAACTTTGGCGATCCGAATTCGTCAGCTTCGTGTGCAATATGATAAAGCTCGTGCTCAATGAGAGCGCAGAAATCAAGGTCACTGCATTGCGAGCAGTAATCGGCAGCAAGGGTAATTACATAATCAGGCTGACGACCAAACCACTCATGCATTTGTTGCTCCATCCTTGCTTTCTGCCATCCTCCTGCGCGAAACATTACCTCTTCACATTGCCCGAGGACTGTTCGCCCTTTCTTGGTGAAGCCATGCGCCGCCCACAGGAAAGCAATATCAGCACATTCCAAATGAATGTGGTCAGGATTATGAATTTTTCCAGTTTCTGAAATGATGTTTTCGTAAACCCAGTCGTGAACACCTTCGGCTGGAATAAGGCGATTGTAAGGATGAAACTCTGCTAGAAAGCCATCGCCCGGTGTTGGCCTATTCTCACGGGCAAACAGCTCTTGCTTGTCAGTGAGCTTTGCCATTTGACTATCCGTTTAACATTTGATGAATGAATTTTGCTTGTGACTTTGCGAACCGAACATTCCCGCGACCTTTCGTCGTGATGCCGACAAGTTCGCCCTCCTTCTGCATGGTCACCAGGACTCCCGCATGCCTGACTTGCACAAATGACAAATCGCCATGTCGAACAGCTTCGATTATTTTCATCACATCATCCCGGCTGCTTTAAGCTTGGCTAGCAATGCGTTGAAGTCCGTTACCAGACCCGCTACATCGGTTGCCGCTGTATCAGCCTGATTGGCCATTTTCTTCACCCCGCCGATTGCGGATGTTGTTGCTGCTGGAAGCGTATAAGACTCTCCATTCACATCTTCTGGTGTAGCTACTTCTACTGGGTACCCGCCAACTGACATACATTTAGTAGGCATATGGAATAATCCTCTACAAATTTAAATACATCACCGGGGAAGCCCGAGACATGAGGGTTGTTATATCTATATAAAACTCTGTCAATGACACTTTACTGACACCATTTGCAGAACTTTATATTCGCAGCATTGCCACGCTTCCCAGAGTTGCGCCGCCACTTGCTGTAATCACAGCCATTAAGATAATGACCACCTTCCTTTCAGGTTGACCAAATCTCTGCTTCTTGTCGGGTAAGCATTATCAAGCCCACCCGCAGATGAGCTTTGTAATGAAGAACCGTTGTGAAAGTGGCTCTCTATTTTTGTTTCGACTTCTGCTTACCAGCCCATTGCTTGGCGTAGTAAAGACAATCGTCGAAGATTTTCCCCTTCCTGCTGGCCTGTGAGCAGCGCCGGTAGTGATCTAATGCCATGTCAGCGCCAGTCATTGCCGCATTCTGGTCATAACCGAGCCTTATCAGCTCGGCGGTCACGTTTTTATGGATAAATTCCTGTGGCGTCATGCTGGTTCACCATCAGGGAAATCCCCATGTCACACAACTTGAACTGAATCAGATCCTTCACAAGTTGCTCGGCTCTTTTGATTACTTTCTTTTCTTTCTTGCGGCGCGTCATCAGGGCGCTACCGGTCTGCCCATGTTCTTCGAAGGAGAATTTCTCAGCAGAAGCGACACGATTTTGCATTTCGCTGATAGCCATGTCAGCCAGCCCAGAGAAATCGAGAAGGTTGATATCCTTCCCTCCTTCAAGCTCGGTCATATGGTCAAACACCTGGGCCTGAAGTTCGTAGCTGTAGCTCATAGCTATCAAACAAGCTTCACGCTTCGGATAGTGATAAACCTGACGCGATGCCTGAGCGCCATTGCCTGCGGTATAGGTATCATCGGCTAAAAACTTAGCTGATGTTTCTCCCAGTACTTTTGGCGTTTTTGCCATGAGGTTTTTATGTGAAAGTTTGCGGTATTTCCGGCAGGGAAAAGATAACCCTTCAGCCTTTGCTTTTGATTCTCGGTCAGCATTAATGTAATCGACCATTTCAAGACTGCTCATGGTCGGAGCTTCACCAGAAGAAAGCACAGTTAACGATTTTTTCATGTCGGTATTTCCTTTGAGTGATGAACCTTGTTCGCACAGGAATACGGCCCTCAGAAGGCTCCGACAGCCAGCCGGTTCCTCAAGGGTCATCCTGAAAGGTTCTGAGTTTGTGATGCGCTGCGATGCGCGTTTTACTGCGGGCAAAAAAAGCCCCGCATTTCGCGAGGCTGATATTGCCGTTTACTGCTCTTCTATTCTTAGTGCGGGTTGTCCATCATTTCAGGCACTGCGTGTTGATGTATTCCTGCAGATAGCCGACCTGCTTCGTCACTGTGGCGATTCGCTCTCTGAGGGTGAAATAATCCCGTTGAGCGGCGTCTGTAAGTCGGGGGCCGGAAGCATCGCCCAGGCTGCCGGTGCTGGCCGTTCCGTTCGCGGGACATTTTGCGTTGATGCGCAACCCACACTTGCCATCACGAACGCAACGCTGCAAATCTTCAAGCTGCTTTTTAGCATCAGCTAAGTCCTTCGTGTATTTGGCGTCCAGAGCAGCAACATCGCGCTGCCGGGTTGTCATGTCGGTTATGGTGGCGTTAGCCAGATTCAGCGCCTGAGCTTTCTCATCGCGCTGCTTCTTGTATTCGGCGGCGTTGTCGCGGTAGTGATTAACAGCCCAGCCAAGCGACACGATGATGCAGACGACAACAGCAATGATGATTGCGGTTAACCTGCTCATGATTTTGGCTCGTTTACCGTGCCGCCAGCTTCTTTGAATTTGGCGATAAGGTTATCCGCTTTGTGCTCAAACTGACCGTATCCTGCCCCGGGTAGTGATGCCCAGATATTGCTGCAGCGATCGATGGCCTGACGGATGTCACCAGAGTCGATTAACTCAAGTGCTCGGCGTTCTTTAATCTGCTGCAATGCAACAGCATCCTGACTGGCAGGAGAGAAATCTTTCAGACCGAGTTGTTTCCGGTAGGCATCCCAGTAACGCGCCAGCAACTGATAACGACCGGCGGCGGTGGATTTAATCTTCAGACGTGGTAGGTCGACTAACTGGCGAGGATGGTCTGAGTAGTCGGAGAATAGCGCACCTCCAACAATCACATCGTAGCCGTGGTTCTTTGTCGGTTGTCGGCCATTGTCAGTGCCTTCTGACCACGCCAGCATGTCGAGGAATGCTTTCCGCTGAGGGTTAATTGCTTGCATCATCCACTCCTACCTTCTTGGCGGTGAATTTCTTGATAAGCGATCCAATTGAAGCGGTGCCGAGATAACCAATAAACACACTGCCGATATAGGCAAGGTTTGTACTCAGCCCAATGAATACGAGAATGTCTCTTACGAACCAGGCAAACATCGCGCACATCAACCCATCAATAAGCGTCTTTGATAGCGTGTCTCCGTTATAGCGGCCACGCAGATACGCCATGATGAATGCCAGAATCGCGCCAATGCCCTGCTCTTTGGCAGCTAGCAAAGCAGCGATGAAGTCTTGTTTGTAGGGCATCTTCATAGTCTCTCTCCTCGCAAGTGAAGCGGGAGCTGTGTGTTTGTAGAGAAGCGCCTCACCCATTGCGTTCAAGGAGTAAGTGGTTAGCTGTATGGATGGGCGCGAATAAAAAAGCCAGCGGCGATGCTGGCAAGATGAGGGTAGTGCGTTGAGCTTTCGCTCTTATGGTCCTGGTAGGTATTTGGCGGGACAGGAAGGATTCGAACCTTCGACCAATCGGTTAACAGCCGAACGCACAACCTCTGTGCTTCTGACCCTGAATGCAAAAAGCCCCGCATTTCTGCGAGGCTCTTAATTTTTGGTGGCTTCATCTCAAGGCATCTATCGACCCGGTGTGCGATGTTTACTTATTTCCTCACCACCGCGCTCTTTCGCCTTTGACGTCCGAGCATATACTGAATTATGCACTTCTATTTCGCGAAATCAATATATTTGGCAAATATTTTTTCATTAGGCTGCTATGAGAGCATTCTCATTCTCCATTTCACGCTTCATGGCATAAAACATTTCCGCTTCGAATACTTTCTCGCACCAGACTACCCGGCGGCGGCATTGCTGGATGTCGGCACCAGTCATGCGGCTAATTGCTGATGCGATATGTTGAGTGCAGTTGCTTTCGCAATATCGTTTAATGGCGTAATCGCGAACCGGGCTTTCCCGATGGAACAGCTTAACGATTACCTTTTCCACGAAAGCAGCATCATCTGATTCTTTGGCGAGAGCGATGATGTTGCTGGCTGATGACTGAGGAATGACCAGTTCGCGAGCTTTCTTATAGAGCTCCTCACCTCTAAGCGCCCCTCCCTCGTCGCTATAAAGCCAGTTGACCATTCTCTCTATATGCCCACCCATGTCAGGGCTCCAGGAGGTGCGAATCATCAGTCGACCAATTACATTAATAGCTCCAGCAGGAGAATCGTCGCCGCGGTTAATTCGTCCCCATACAGACATCATGTATTGCACCCATGCACGTTGCTTAGTGGTGATGGTCATCTTAGGGTGCTTCCAAACGCGGCGGAAATGCGCGTCATCGACAAAATTAACCATGGAGTAGATTGGTGTTAGCTTTCTCATGCTGCGGCTCCTAATGGCTGATTAGTTTTCTGGCTGTGTCTGGCGATAGGCGGTAGCTCAGCTCGCTTGATGCTTTCATACTGGTAACGCAGGAAGTCGGAGAAGGTCATTCCTCTACCCTCTCGTTCTGCCATAGAGGGAGCGGTGATTTTTCACCAGCGCGACGAATACGTGACTTGGCGTTCTTCTCAATCTGGATTAGCTTTTCAATGTTCTGGCGACGCTGCTTTTCTTCCCTGCGAAGGTACTTAACGCTTTCCATGTAACGAGACTCCTGGTCGCAAAGAGTCATCAGGAAGTCAAAAGGCTCAATCAGTGATTCACACCTCCGGCATCGTAGCGTCCTGTCTTTTTCGTTAACCCACACATTCGAATGCAGGCACATCACCTTCTGCCCCTCGCGCTGAATCACCAGCCCATCCTGAAGGTCATCTTTCTTTGTCGGGAACGCGACAACCTTGCCCAGCTCGATTTCAGTTTCTGTGCTCATGCGACCTCCAGTTCGGTGATGGTCAATTCTAGTCGTCCGCCTTTTACGATCGGCATTTTCACGACCCGGTAATCGACAACCTGACAGTCATCGGCCCAGAACCCGGCTTTAGTCAGCGCGTCGAATGCGGCCTTTTGCAGGTTGTCCAGGTCACGTCGGCGGAGATCTGGCATATGACATTCGATGCGAACTTTCAGCGGTGAGGTGATCCCGATATCAAGCATCTCTTCCTTAATGATTTCTGCCACTAAATCGCGGTACTTCTTCCCTTCCTCGCTGATGTGAGTACGTCCACGGTTATGCCGGTAGTAGCGGTTATTGCTTGGAGGCCATGCCAGGCTGATCCGATAAGTATTCATACTTTTACTAGCCCCTCTTTCAGCCACATAACCTGAGTACGTGCCATACCTTCCAGAGCACACTCTTTCGCGTATTCCGCATCAACCAAATGAGTGCGGCGATCAATCTCATCGTGGCACCGGCTACATGCGATAGTTGCGATCAGGTCTGGCGGCTTAATTCCGGTACCGCACAGGCCAGCAAGACGGATATGCGCAAGGATTGTTGTTTCAGAGTTGCCGTTGCATACGCCGGGAATCCGCACCTGGCATTCACGCCCACGTGCTGCTTTACGTAAATCAGCCATTACGCCTCCTGCTTATCGCGCAATTGTTGGAATTCACAACCTGATGGAATTGTCAGCGCCAGACCAAACTGGGCGCACCACGCTTCGACTTTGCACAGGAAGATGTGCATCTCTCCGGTATCGAGTTGAGACGTGTGTCGAGGTTCCCAGGTGGTTTCTTTGGTGCCGGTGATGAAGTCGGTATAGGTGACTTCCTCGCAGCCGAGGTAGGTCTTTTTGAGGTTGCGCTTAACCCACTCAGGGGTAGCGTCAGTGCGGCCGGATTTAATCAGGTATGCGCTGATTTCCTGGTACCACATGTGGGAAAGTGAGTTCTGCGACAGACTACGCTTCTCTCGCCACGCTTTGACCTGCAGGCGCAGAGGTTGGCCGAAAGCGAGTTGCTCATGAAGCATCTTGCCGATAGCTTCGAAGTTGCCGGAGTGCAGCTTGATGCCGCATTGAGGGATGTTCATACGGCCTCCCCACAGGAAACCGCAGAATGCAGAAAACCCTCAGCATTTGATAACGCTGACGGGATAAGGTAGGTCGTACTCTTTGTGTTTCGCATCTAATTTCCCAATCAGATGCAGAGGTCACAGCCGGGTGCTCAATCCGACTGTGACATAATTATAACACTAATTTTGAGAGTGGGTAATGTTGCTTGACGTTGCGTTAGCCATCACTTATCCCCTTCTGACAGCTTTTGCATAGCACCAGCGTAACGCTGCATTCCATGTTCAAGAGCTGATTTCACCTCCTGTTGCGGTGCTGCTTGGTACGCGCTACCTTCCTGTCCTGGTTCATTGCTTCCGGTGCATGCATGTCTGTGGTCATTGGCGTGCGGGCAGCGCTTATTTCCGCATTCTGGGCAGACGACAAAGCGCATATCATTCATCGTCACTGGTCGGCAAGTTCGACACCAACCATCCGGAGTTACCGGAGAGTTGCCCGCCTGAAGCATGGCGGCGCGGCACTGGTTGAACCCATGCGCCCATGCCAGAGCAACCTCCATGTTGTCTTCTGTTATTTCCTCCGGAACATCTTCCCAGCTAACTTCTTCAGGCACTGCTGGCGCTGACTGGAACGGTTTTCTTTCTTTCACCCAGGTAACTAACGCCTGGATTAACTTTTCACTCTTAGCTGATAGCATTTCATCCGATTCGGGAGCAGCTATACCAGCATTACTAAGTGCCAGTCGAAGACCGTCAGGAACTACTACCGGCGCTGGCTGCGGGACGCGATATTTATCAACGATACGCGCCAGCGAGTTGTAATTCATGAATGGAACTTCCTGGTGTCCCTTGTAAATATTGGCATTCCAGGCATGTTGATTGCCGCCAGTGACCTCTGCCACCGCTGCATTCAGTTCGTCGAACGAAACAGGATCAGCGCTATCAGCCTTGCGGCGTTCCTGTAGCTCACGCAACCAGGTTGCTAATTGAGCGTGTTGTGCCGCGCACGGGCCAAACAATGCTTCTGCGCGTTCGTCAGCATGGGCTATAGCGTCATTAAGGCTCAGGCGATCGAGTGATACAGGACCGTGCGCAGGGTGGTTAGTTGTCATGGGTTAGTCCTCACGGTTCTAAACAAGACTGATTGCTGAAAGCCGGTAAGAAACCATAGCCCATCGACTCGCTGGCTCATCTCGTACCAGTCTTCCGGGTTAAGGTCGGACACGAGGTTGTCACCACAAATACAAATATCAGGTCCGCGTTTCTCAGAATCATAAATATCACCTGGTGAAAACCACTCAGGATTAGTGGAATGAACGCACTCCATTTTGGTTACGTCAGCCATATCAATCCCCCTTCACGCCACTGCCTGCGTTGGCAATTCGCGCATAGACAATTACGCCATCATCAGGACGCTTGCGCGGTAAATAGATTTCAGGGCGGGGCCATAATGCAATAAATCGTGATTCTCTATTTTCCAGCCGGTGATATGCTTTCTGGCTCATCACGCCCACCGGGCGAAGTGACGACTCCATACGCTCCAGCTCGCCGATGCGCTTCTCCGCTTCTCTCAATCTGTCATGTAGTCCATTGCTCTCTTTGCAGAGCCGGGCTTTGATTTCAAAGTCGCTTTCTTTTTGCTGCTGCGCCTTCTCCAGCGCCTCTACCAGCGCCAGAACTTCCACAGTATGCATCGCCATATTGAACTCTCCGTGTTCGTTGGCTTTCTCTGCCGTCGCCCGAAGTTGCTGCGCCAGTGCTGTGATATCGTTCATTGGGCTGCCTCCAGTTCGGTTGCTGCTTTTTCCACGGCATTTCTGACCCAAGAATTTAGTATGTAGTGGTCTTCTGCGGTCAGCACACCAACTTCATTCTCAACAGAGTCGATAACCTCAAATACGTAATTTTCAATGCTGCTGAGCATTGCTTTTACAACTAATTCACGCGTTAACTTGCTCATAGCGCGGCTCCTTTGCGAAGCTGGGCGGCTGACTTGCGTATGCATTCAGCGGAATACCATGCCTGTCCTGCAGCGTACTGGCATTCGTTTTGGCCTGAGCATCCTGGTGAAAGCTCATAATATTTTTTGGCTTGCTCATCCTGAGCTATGGCAAATTCGTCGAGTGCTCTGGCCCGCACTTCAGCCAGGAAAGCGTCGGTGGTCGGCATAAATAATGCTGATTTAGCATCAAACATTAGTGATTTAGCTGGATTGATTGACTTCTCCTCTGGAGAAATACCGCTCATTGCAAATTGGTTAACCATGCGCTCAACCACTTCACGCAATGCTGCATTGTCTACCGCCAGAGCTTCACTATGCATATTCCGCTTTTCATTCTCCGCCGCCAGCTCCCTGCACTTGCTCTCGGCGTTAGCGAGCTGTACTGCTATGTCAGTGAGCTTTTGTTGTGATGCTAACTCAGATGCTTGCCATGCCCCGTGAGCCATACGAACGCCAAGACGGTAATATTCTTCATCGCTGTCAGGGTCGCGCTCAAACATGGTTTCATGGTCATCTTCGGTGTGGCCCCAATTTTCCAGATACCAAGCTTCAAATTTTTCTCTGCTAGTCATAATCCTACCCTCATAAAAAAGGCCCGCTAAGCAGGCCTGTTAATTTTTTAATTCGTCTGGTAAATCGACTTCATCACCGAGTTTTGAGAACACAGCGGCTCGGCATATTGCCACCCTGGGGTTATCTGCAATTAGCCCTCGCCTTTTCCCTGGATGACCAGACTCATTGACACCTACCCAGTGAAAGAATTTTCCTGTAGATGGGTCTTTGGACTGGTAGCAACTTACCGGAAGGCTTTCCATTAACTCTCCGCATTGCTGCCAATCTGTAGATGGAGAAAAAACATATCGGCTATGCCTCTTGGCGCTTTCTCCGCAAAGTTGGTGCATTTCATTCAGGTAAACCTGCGCGTCTTGTGGTCGAGTAATTACGCCGCCAAGAGCTAATGCCACGGCAACGTCTAATTGCGTTCCGACCAAATCGGATGTTTTAACTTTCACCATTTCCTCCGGGCATAAAAAAGGCCGACTATCACGGCCACGCTTGCAGATAGCTCTGCTATGTAAGGTTCAGTCATGTCAGATTTACCTGATGTAGCTCCATCCGAATTTGATGATTGCTATCGGTGCAACGGCAACCAGCAGCCACATGAATACGCTTGCTACGAAATAGCCAAAAGCATCTTTCCCTTCGGTTACTCCGCGCATGAAAGCCTGTAGAACAATAACGAACCACAGTAGCATCAAGAGAACGCCAATTATTTTTGCGATAGTCATCATGCCCTCCCGTAAACCATCATCAGTCTCTTTCTCGCATCACTCTGCATGAACTCAGCCACGACTCCATTCTTCGCCGGGTCGTATGGTGCGAACATCTTCGGGTCGTCACTGTTACGCGGTTTCTTCATTCCCTTCGCTTCCTGGCTACTCAGGTTTGCATCGACAGCGCGTCGTCTGATTTCTTCGTATCCACCACTTTTAAGCCAGCGCTGATAGGCATCTTCTCCGGGGAACACACCGATGCCAGGTACGCTGCGCAGCTTGCCCATGAACCGGAGTTGTTTGGCCTCTTCGTAGTACCGGTTACGGCAGATGCCGACTTCCTTGTAAATCAGATCAACCTTGGCTGGCTGGTTAGCTGATACGTAGTCAAGAATGCGTTGCTTTACGCTGTCCATCATGCGGCCCCCTTCGAGCGGTATGAATCCCAGGTGAATGACAGAGTGCATCCGCCGCCGTCGCTCATGCGGTCTATGACGCGTTCACCGATGAATGCCGAAAGTTCTTCTTTGGTCTGGTTGCTAATCAGGATGGTTGGCTTCATGCGCTCGTAGCGGGTGTTAATGATTTCGAACATGATCAGCTTCTCAGCGTCACTACCGAACTGGACCCCTACCTCGTCGATAATCAGCAGATCTGGTTTGGTGAAGTAGCGGATCACATCGTCTTCAGTACGTGTTGAGCCCTTCGACCAGGTTGATTTGTACTCTCTGGCAATTTTCAGAGCGGTGGTGAATACAGCCGAGCTTTGATGCTCAGTGATTGCATGCCGAGCTATAGCCAGCGCTAGGTGGTTCTTGCCGGTCCCTGGCTTTCCGCACATAACCAGACCCCCTCCCTTCTGCAAACGCTCAGGCCATCTGCTTGCATATGCCTGGCAAACCTTCAATGCTCGCTTAGCGTCATCGTTCACCGGTTCGTAGTTCTGCAGGGTGCAGGACAGGAATCGGTTTGGGATGTCTAGGCTATCCAGTAGCCGCTCAACGTTTCGCTTGCGAGAATCCTCATCTATGCGGATCTTCTCAGCTTGCAGCTTGATAAGCTCATCGCGCATGCAGCCCGGGCAAATGCTTGGCCTTGGCGGAATTTTGATGATGCTTCCCGTGTAAATTCTCGTCCTGCACTCAAAATCACCATGCTTTTCGCAACTCTCCGTGCTGATAACGATGTCAGTATCTTCAATCGGCGCGGGAGGCTCGCTCAGCTCGGCAATGCGCTTTTCGAGGCTCGATATTTTTTCTTCCAGTGTCATGATCACTCCTGAGCCCATGCAGGCATTTCAGTTTTTCCGTAGTCCTTCGTTGCGAAACCTTCAGACTGAAGCCCGTTTGCAACTTTCCTGACAGGGCGTTGTGCCGCCTGCTTGTTTTGGTAGCTAAGTTTCTGGCTAGCAGTGATAAACCAGTTCTTTGGCTTCTCATGGCTAAATTCGATATCCAGCTTTTCCAGTTCGTACTTCAGGTCAATGTTCGGATACAGGCGTTTCCAGGCTTCGTAGTCCTTGTGGTTTAACCGAACGATATTTCCTTCGAATGCATAGCGACTTGAAATTTTATGGACATCAGCCTCAGCCCCCTCACAAGTCGCGTCAGCGGCTTGGGTGTTAGAAAGGGAATCAGTATGAGGGATGAGGGAATCAGGAATCAGGTTAAGGGAATCAGCAGGATTTAAATTGTTCTCTACTGGTTCTTGTACTGTGCTTGCATGGTGCTTTTCTTGTGCTTCATTATTTTCAATGACTTGAGGTGAGTCAGTATCCTTCTTGTCTTCATCTTTGTCGTCCTTGCACTGTTCTTGTCCGGTGCTGTCATTGTTCTCTACTGGTTCTGGTATCTCACTAGCAGCTTCTTTGCAGTGAGGGTTCTGGTGCTTCTTCCAGTTATTTATTTGGATGTATGAATCGCCATTTACCTGATATCGGTTGATGAATTTGTGGCTGTGAAGCTGCTGAAGCAGATCATTGCAGTCCACATCATCGAAAGGCAGTACCATTGCTTTAACCTTTTTAGGGCGATCATCCAGCCGCCCTTCTTTGTCTGCAATTGTCCACAGCCCGGCGAAAAGTAGGCGTGCATATGGAGAGCATTCGGCCAGCTCATCGTTTGTGAAAAAGCCTGGTTTGATATTTCTTGAACGGGCCATCAATCATCCTCCAGTCCGTAATCTGTGAAGTAACCAGATGTCATCTTGAGGAATCTGGCCTCTGTTACCGTGTATGCTTTCCTGCCCTTCCTCTCTCGCCCATCGGGGTCAATCAGATGGCAGGCATAAATGATTCGTCTCTGCCATTGGCCTGGCATATCGGCAACGGAAAGAACCTCTAGGATTCTCTTTCCTTCTTTGTCGGCCGTATAAACTGTCTGTTCGCCATATCCACAATCAGCTGGTTCTGACGTCTTCCTGCATCCGCCAATCCACCTCTCGTCCGTGTGAACATCGCCGTTGTAGAGTTGGTAATCCGTACAAACAAAAATGAATGGGTAGACTGTTTCGAATCGGTCACCGGCTCGAATGTCATGGTTTACTTGTGCATTTAGTCCAGGCATAATTACTCCTGTGAATTGATCCAGTTATTCGACTCAGAATTGCATGGTGATTTGATCTGAATCCTCGACCTCGACCGTCGGGGATTTTTTCTTTGTGAGAACTGCGGCGACTTCTCTTGCCAATCGCGCCATATCGTCATCAACGAAACCCCATTCCAGAACAGCCAGCAGCATTGCCATCTTCGGCAGCCACGTTTCTTTCCAGCGGGTTATCTGCGCTTTATCAACGCCGATCTCTTTAGCTACGTTGTTGCCACCTTTCATGGCGATTTGGTTAAGCAACCAGGACAAAATGCGCTGGGCATTGACCTTGTTGCGGTTAATTGAGTTTTCCATCTGTGATAATTCCTTTGGTGTAAAAAATGGTTAATGCGCATCCTGTGATGCGTAGTTGTTATCTCCACAAGGGCGGAGAGGATGAGCAGCGATGTTAAAGAGCGGTGTTTCTATTAGTGCTGAGCTTGGCGACTGTCGCCGAAGAGCAGCCATTCCGGATCGCACTTAAGCGCACGAGCCAACTCAACCAAATAACGTGGACGCTTCGTTGTCCCTGCCTCGATGGCCTGAAGGGACTGCTGTTTCATTCCTGCCAGTGTTGCCAGCTGGGATTGAGACAGATTCATCTCTTCACGTTTTTGCTTGAGGCGCTGAGAAATTGTTTCCATATCACCTCCACAGTTTTATCTGTATTCTGTGACAGTTATTTCTGTTTGTCAATTACAGTTTTAGCTGTGACTATCAAGGCACACAGAAAGAGGTATTTATGAGCCTTGCAGAACGAGTAAAACAAAAAAGAATTGAGCTCGGATTGACGCAGACAGAAGCGGCTGAGAAGGCCGGAATCCGTCAGCAGTCATGGCAGAGCATTGAAGACGGGAAAACTCTCAAGCCACGGAATATAATTGGTATAGCCAAGGCGTTGCGTTGTGATGCTGACTGGTTGATGAATGGCGGCGCATTTATGCCAATAGCTGAAGTGAACAGCAGGAGAGTTCCTTTGATTAGTTATGTGCAAGCTGGGGCCTTAGCTGAGAAGAACCCTATAGAGGCCTTCGATGGTAGCTTAGAATACATCCTTACCGATCTTGATTTGTCAGAGCATAGCTTTGCCCTGCGTATTGAAGGTGACTCAATGGAGCCAGACTTCAAAGCCGGAGATGTGATTATCGTCGATCCTGAAGTTGAGCCGGTTCCTGGCGAATTCGTAGTAGCTAAAAATGGTGGCGATCAGGCCACATTCAAAAAGTATCGACCTACTTTTACTGATATGAACGGGTGTCAGCACTTTGAACTTGTGCCATTGAACGATGATTACCCTGTAATAAACAGCAGCATCCAGCCCCTAACAATCATCGGCGTTATGATTGAGCACAGAATTTATCGACGCAAGCGCTAGCGCCAACCCGCCATCTCTGAAAGAACCGGCTTAGGCCGGTTTTTTTACGCCTATACAAAAATAAATATCAATAAATTACAGGTACATATGTTACCAACAAAAAATAATACAGTTTTATCTGTTGACGATAATACAGTTTTATCTGTATCTTTAACCCATCAGCAGGACGCACCACCGAGACAAGGAATTGAGTCTCAGCTCTTTAACATGATGGGGTTGCTTCTCCCGCCCTTGTGGGAGACCAAAGGAAGTTGCTTTGGAGTGTGACGAAATGCAGCTGCATAGAAAGCAACTCAGAAGATAAACATCTGAGCGTCACACCCTAAAGCAACCATTGGAGGACATATGACCAAATTTATCGCAAGCAACAGCGTTACACGGCGTTATCTGAAACGTGGTGAGCTGATGGCTAAACGACGCGCTGAGGCTGCTCAGAACGCGTTACATGGAGTTAAGCATGATATGTCACGAGTAGACCGCGCCACTTCGCTCGGTAGTCTGCGTGACAGCAATACAGGCGGATCTGCATGTTTGCCGGATGTTGCGCTATACGCCGCAGGACATCGCAGCAGCAAATCGGTTACGGCGCGTTAATTAACTTATGAGGTGAGGGTATGTCTTCAACACGATTAACAAATGCTTTCCGGGAGCGCATTGCAAAGAACGCGCTAATCAAATCAGGTGTCATTGCAGAGCTTGAGGCGCTACAGGTTAAGCGTCAAGAAATAGCCCGTGACGCCAGGGTCTTTGCTCTCGGCGGGAAAGAGAAATCTGAAAAGCTTGATCGTCTGTACGAGAAATTTGAGCAAATTGAAAAGGAGTTAACTGATTCAGGAGTTTCTATCTACAGTCCAGACGGAAAGGACCAGACAATTTGCATCTCAATAGGCGGAAGGCGACTTGGATGGTGCTCATATGGCGAAGATAACGAAGGTAAAACCTTCGAGCTTCTTACCCCAGAAAGAGACCGATGCCTGTTTGCAGCAGATCATGAAATAACCACCCGTTTCGATGAGGTTTTTGCAGCGGCAGCAAAACTGGAAGCTAGAAAAAAAGATATCGAAACCACTGTCTGGGCGGCGCTGAATTCAGTGACAACCATCAAACGCCTGATTGAAGTGTGGCCTGAAAGCAAAGAGCTGATCCCCGACGGTGTGGATACCGCTAAGCAAACACTTCCGGCATTAAAGGTTGAAGACCTAAATCGGCTTATTGGACTTCCAACAGAACAGGCTGCCTAACTGGCGGCCTTTTTATTAGCTCACGATACAAACAGAGGGTAAGGCGATGGAAGAGAGTCAAAGTTTCGAAGAAGCAGTGAAGCCGCTTATCAAATGGCTAAACGATAACGCTAATCCACAAGCAGTTATCGTCGTTGAAGTTGTCGGCGCTGTCCTGTATTCGGGGGAACAATCGGTTGTAACGGATGAGTTCATAAAAGACTGACTGAAATTTAAGACCCGCTCCGGCGGGTTTTTTATTGCTGATACCACAGCGCCTTCACGAGGGTGCTCTGTTATCACGGCGGCTATCCACCGCTTAACAATGTGCAGCGATGAAAATTGCATGCAGAGGTCTTTAGCTCAGCGGCGCGGCTTAAGCGCGGAGATGATTATGAGCAATCCAATCATGGTGAATCGCAGCGGACTTACCAACCGCATATACGCTGGAAGAGCAAAGCCAGCAAAGAACTTTGCTTTTGGCGCAATGAAATTTATTGGCGAGAAGTTTGATGTTACTGACCAGGTTCTTCATGCCACAGCTCATTACCTCGCGAAGACCGACGACATAAAAGTATTTTCACTTCCCGATGGTCGTGAAATTCACCTCCGCGCTGACATCAAAGAAAAGCAGGAGGCTAAGTCATGACAGTCACCCACAACGGCAAGCAGTACCACGCATCAAAACTCAACGACAACGAGTGGCAACTCTCATCAGTCGATAAACCTCGCGAGAAAATCACAATGAACCGCTGGCAGATGCACATTGCCGGGATATTGCAGCAGGTGGAGGGTAAATCATGAGCCTACATCATTACGGAACGCAGGAAGTTAACCGCGGTGCTGTTCAGCCTGGAATGCTGGTAAAGCACAAAGATGCGACATGGACGGCATCAGCACATAAACGTGGGAAGTTGTATCTCCATCGCGGCATCGAACGCACATTTACTCGTGACCTTCTGGTTGAGGTTTATCTCAATGGTGTTGGTGGCGGATTAAGTCATTAAGGAAAAATCATGGAAACTAAATTTCTGTCTGATGGCCGTAAGGTCGTTGTCGTTGGTGCATTGAACAATCAGGAAACGATTGTTCAGGAAGTGTTTGTCACGCAACAGGGTGACGAAATCCCTGGTGGCGAGCGGTTTGTGGTGAAGAGCCTACATGACCAGCCAGTTGAAACATGGTCGTCTCGTGAAAAAGCAAAACAAGAAAAAGCCCTTGCTGATGCGAAGTTGAAAATTGAAAAGATCAACTCGGAAATTAGCAACCTACAGAACACATTAAGCTTCTGGAGAGAAATGGTTAAGCAGGTCAAGGCGCTCTCTGATCATATCAATGAGGCTGACTTAAACCATTTCGCTGATGTAATAACCGGACAGGTTAAATTTGCCATTCGTCGTGATTACAGTGTGCCTTCCATTGAAAGATTTGAAGATTTCATGTCTTCAATTGACAACTATTACGGACGCAAAAATTTTGAAGGCATCAAGTGCCTATCTCTTTTAGGAAGCACTAACGGAGATATCGCTTTACGAGTGAATCGTTATTCAGATGGCAGTGGTGGTGCCGATACGGTTGAGTTCTATAAGAGCATTGAAGAAGCTAGACAGTGCGTCAAGCGCATTGCTCTGGACAGGCTTAATGGAAACGGTTTGAGCATTGATGATGTCAGAAAGTGCAGCAAGATGGGTATCGTTTTCAGCAGGGATGAGTTACAGAAAATCAAAGACCGCCTCTTCTCTGCATCTGAAAAGAATCTCGCCCATTACCAAGAGAATTTCGATAAGCAGGTTGCTCAAATAAATGATGGCAAGCAGGCCATAGAGAAAATGCTTAACGAAGCAATTAGCTAGCCAAATACGCCATATCCCCCACCCATTTCCCTACTCGTCCGGCTATCGCAGACGGGAAGCGCACAACCAAATTTCAGGAGCCGATTATGGCTGCATATCTCGCTCAAGACCGTATCGAGGCGCAGAACTGGACGCGCCATTATCAGAAAATAGCCAGAGAAGAGCGTGAATCTGAACTGGCTAATGACCTTGAGAAAGGATTGCCACAGAGCAAGCTGGAGTCGTTGTGCGTTGACGAACTGCAACGACGCGGAGCCAGTAAGAAGGCAATTTCAAAGGCGTTCGATGATGACGTCGAGTTTCAGGAAAAGGCCGCCGAATTTATTCGCTACATGGCAGAGACAATCGCCAATCACCAAACAGATATTGATGAGGGATAGTAACAATGAGCCTCAGCATTGTTGAGTTCGTTAAACAACAGGAGCCGCTCTTTGTTGGGGCGGTTACAGACCAGTCAGTCACATGGGCTAAGGAAAGCCAGTTCGCTATTCAGTACTTCCAGCGCAACGACTACTTAGCCAATACGGCACTATCAAACCCTACCAGCGCACAGAACGCCATCATCAACGTAGCGGCAATCGGCATCACTCTTAACCCGGCTAGCAAGCTGGCTTATCTGGTCCCACGCGACGGCATGGTGTGTCTTGATATCAGCTATATGGGACTTCTCCATCTTGCGCAGTCTACCGGATCCATTAAGTGGGGCCAGTGCAAACTGGTTTATTCAAACGACACGTACGAATCAAACGGACTTGATACCGCACCCACGCACAAATACAACGCATTCGGCGATCGCGGTGACGTAGTCGGCGGTTACTGCACGGTTAAAACTGCTGACGGCGATTACCTGACAGAAGAAATGAGCCTGGCAGAAATCAAAGCAACTGAAGCTACCAGTAAGGCCAAGAATGGACCATGGAAGAACTTCTGGGAAGAAATGGCGCGTAAGACCATCGTTAAGCGGGCTAGCAAGTATTGGCCTCGTGCTGAGCGCCTGGATAACGCGATCCACGTCATCAACGAAGATGAAGGTGTTTTCCAAGAGCCGGTAATGCAGCACAAGTCAGAGGAAGATATTCGCGAGGACGCCAGAAAGCAGCAGCAAGAAATCATGGATAAGGCGCAATCGCTGTGTGAAGAAATGGCTCAGGCCGAAACCATGGCAGATCTGAAGCGTCATTTTGCTGATGCGTACCGACTCACTGCCGGGATGAAGTTACAGCAAAACATTCAAGCCATTTATTCAGAATGCAAAATCAAATTTGAGGAGGCCGCATAATGACCGCTCTTTACCAGATCGCCAACGACTTCGCCAAACTTACCGACTCAGATATTCCGCCTGAAATGATTGCCGACACTCTTGATGGAATTGAGTGGGAGCTAGAGGCGAAGGTCGAGCAAATTCTTGCTGTTTGCAAAAACGAATTGGCTGATGCCGAGGCTCTCAAGGAAGAGGCTCGTAGACTTATCGATCGCGCAAAAACATCTGAGAACCGCGTGGTTAGCCTTAAAGAATATGTCGCCAGATCACTTGAGACTGCCGGGAAGAAATCCATGAAAGCCGGATTGCATCAGGTAACTGTTCGCGCCCCGTCAAAGTCCGTTGAAATCACCGACGTCAACGCTATCCCGCCTGACTTTGTCGAGTATGAAACGACAATCAAGCCTGACAAACTGGCGATAAAGCATCAAATTGAGGCCGGAATTGATATCCCCGGCGCTCAGTTAAAAGTCGGTAAGCCATCACTAATCATCAAATAACAGGTGCTTTCAATGAGCGAACTTTGGCAACCATTTGAAAACCTGTTTCTGCACGAGGTTGGGATGAAGATGTCCCGCTCAGAAATAGCAGAAAAACTAGAGCGTTCCGAATCGGCAATCACTCGCCAGGCATCACGTATCGGCGCACAACTTATCAGCAAGATGACAGGCAGACCATGGACGGCAGCCGAGCTTCATCTCTTTGGCCGGTTCTCAGAGGAAGAGATAGCCACGGCAACCGGTCGCTCCATTTACTCAGTCAGAAGCAAGCGTGACGCACTGGCCCGCTCTGGAGGATTAACTATGCGTGAATGGTCAACGGGAGAGTTAGCAATACTCATGCGCTACACCAACGCAGAAGTTGCCGAGATTACAGGTAGGAGTATCGAAGAGGTCGGTGATAAGCGCCTGCAGGTGAATATTGAGCGCAACGGGTGGGACGTGAGAAATCCTGAACGGGAGGAATTATGACCGATTATACCGGCAGCAACACGCCGGCGGATCAGCGTGATTTATGGCGCACTCCACCGGCACTGTTTGCAGCTTTGGATGCTGAATTCTGCTTTCAACTGGACGCAGCCGCCGCGCCGCATAACGCGCTGTGCCGCAAGTTTATTACCGCCGATCAGAACACGCTGGAAACGCCGTGGGCCGGTTACCTCGCCATCCCTGGTTACGTCTGGATCAACCCACCTTATAGCGACATCACGCCATTCGTGAAGAAAGCTGCAACGGAGAGCAAGAACCAGATCGGCACCGTCATGCTGGTTCCGGCTGATACGTCCGTCGGCTGGTTCCGGGAAGCTATTCAGTCTGCCAGCGAAGTGCGATTCATCACCGCCGGTCGGCTGGCATTTATCAACCCGGTCACCTGTAAGCCGGTATCGGGAAATAATAAAGGTTCGATGCTCATCATCTGGCGACCGTACCCGCGTACACACTGCCACTTCGCAACTGTGGAACGGGACGAACTAATGACTTTCGGAGCGAAACTTCTCAATCGCCTGGAGACAGCATGACGCCAGCAAATGAAAACGCCATCCGCGCAGCCTGCCGTCGCTGCACCGAGGAAATCCAGCAGGCCATGCGCAAGAAGCCAAAGCCTAACTGGAACGAAACGGTGCCTCCCATCATCAACAAGCATCACAAGAAAATAGAAGCTCTGGGAGTTAGCCTCCTGGAGTTCGTCGTCAAAACTGGCCGCCTTAACGGGCGGTTTGGAGCCGAACAATGAGCAAATACAGAAAAGGCGCGGTATACCTCCGAAAAATGAAAGCCGGCGATAAATCGAATGACTTTCGCACTTATATGCGCATGGCGATGTTCAGTGACAAAAAAGCGTGGAAACACCCTGAGAAGATTAAGCCTGTCGTGCTCGTTCAGTATGGGATGAAGAATATCGTAAGTGTCTTCATGAATATGGATGACGCTACCGGTTGCCTGTTCAGTGGGGCAATTGAAAAGCGTGCGCGTAACTCCCGGCACAATCCGCGCCGCGGCATGCGTTACACAAAAGGCGACCTGAAGAAAGCTTTCCGAAAGTGGGCATTCAAACACAACGCGGAGCGCGCAGCATGAAACCACTAATTACCAGGTCGCTTAGGCGGCCTTTTTATTTTCTCGCGTTCACCTTCAACCGAATTAACCGACAGTTCATGGAGCACTGATTATGAGCAAGGTAACTATCGATTTACTCGTAATGGATGATGCTTGCGAGCCATATATCTGTGGAGTTCGTGGCGCTTGCACCATTAGTGATTTACAGGCTATTGAGAAGGAAATCATCGAAAACCGCGATGACCATCTACCAACTGATGGAACCTACGCCATTGAATGTAGTTGGTTCAAAGGGCAGTACGACGAATATGGTCGTTCTGAGATTGCGCCTGGATGGGAGTGGGAGATTGTTGAATTTTCTCCATTTGAATTCCCTGAGGAGCAATCATGACTGAAATCATCGATCAGGCCAGCGCTCTCGAAGAGATGATGCGCGACCATGCTATTCAGGCTCACAGACTCAACCACTCAGCAGTATCAGCAACGCACTGTGAGGAATGCGGTGACAAGTTACTTGATGCGCGACGGAAAGCTTATCCGGGATGCACGATGTGCGTGGATTGCCAGAGCAATATGGAATTACGTAAGAAGATTGGGAGGATGTGATGGATTACAGCAAGCTGAGTGACTTTGAGATTAACAGCGCAGTGTCGATGGCCTTGCTGGACAAGTCGGCAAATCCATCGGCAAGATATGTTGCCATTGGTGACTACTGCAACAACCCTACAGACGCATGGCCGATCATTGAAAAATACAGAATTTCTTTCTTAGACCAATTAACCGAATGGTGTGTTGACGCTAAAGGTGTGAGTCCAGTATTTGAGGCCAATCCTTTGCGAGGAGCAATGATTGTATTCCTCATGATGCAGGAGTCAGCCAATGTTCAGGATAATCCAGCCTAATACCTGGTACGCAGATCCCCACGGGGCGCCCTGCAAAATCCTCCGCGCTACCCACGAAGTCATCCACTACATCAGAAACGGTCGCACCTGCATCGCCAGCATGGGCCGCTTTCAGCAAGAATTCGAGCCGCTTACCAAAGCACAGGCAGAGCGGATCGCCGAAGAAATCGAAACAGCAGAACACTTAAAACGCCTCCGCGCTATGCGGGCGGCATGAGGAGAGATTATGAGTTATTCGTTTTGGGCAATCGTTGACGATGATGATGCGGTTGTCTCAGTCATGCACGAGAAATACGGTGAAGTAAAAGCAATCTTCAAAGCAAAAAAAGATGCGGAAAACGTTCTTACATTGCAAGACGACGCCTCTCAACTACGCATCGAAAAAGTTGAAATTCACTCAGCATGAATAACGCAACTGATATCCAGTTATGAGCTGGCTATTGGGTGCGAATGCACTGCCACGTTATCCCCCATTTGCCCGGTTCGCCCGGGCTTCTTTTTTCCTGGCTTCCAGGTTCGATTTCCAAACGCGAGACCAAACCTATGCGAGAACTCCGAGACGACTCACTCATTGACATGAAGTTCATGATGGGAGATGCTGGTTTCACTGACCGGTACTTCTATAAACAAATCCAGAAGGGTAACCTCCCTCCTCCGATCAAGTACGGCAGATCCTCTCGCTGGCTTTATGCCGATTATCTCAAGTGGAAAAACCACGCTCTTCCCCCAGTTGAAAATGCATCGTGAACACCCTTTGCGGGCATAACAGCGGGCACAATTTTCTTCACATCAAAAATTCTCCATAAATCCCCTGCACTTATCGAATCCATTAGATGTCTGCAGGGGACACCAGAGACTCCTCTTCACTATCTCCCCCAGTCCCATTACCCAGCGTAATAAACTCTTGCAGTAGCGCGGTAAGTTGTCGCATTTTTTCGACAGTAAATTCAGCTTCGATCAGGCGATAGGCCTCTTCCACCTCGGACCTCGCCCTTTCATACAGCGTCGAACCCGCAGGCGTGAGCGAAATGTACAGCTTACGCTGATCGTTCACCGGCTTTAAGCGCAACACCAGACCATCGCGTTCCATGCGGGTCAGAATACCGGTCAGGCTCGGGCGTAAAATACAAGCGCGAAAGGCCAGATCGTGAAAATCCATCGACGGGTTTTCGGCAAGGATACGCACGATACGCCACTGCTGCTCGGTAAGATTATGGCGTTTAACGATGGGGCGAAAATGTGTCATCGCCGCTTCCCGCGCCTGCAGCAGCGCGATAGTTAATGAATCATGCATCACTTACCTCTGAACCTCATACCTGTTTGTTAATAAGTTAATAAATAGCGTTAATTGCACCAGATCGCAACCAGCTTCTGTCCCTGAAAAGTACAACACAGCACACAAAATAATTTATCCATTGATTTATATGGAATAAATTTTATTTGTGTAAATTTATTGTTAATCCGCTCACAAAACATTCACTTCTGTTTGCCAAACCTTTCCACAAAGCATAAAAGATAATCGTTAACATATTAATGAATTTTCTTTGATTCCTGAATCCATACCAGAGGAGTGGTAAATGAAAGGTACCATCTTCGCCGTAGCCCTTAACCATCGCAGCCAGCTTGATGCCTGGCGCAATGCGTTTCAGCAGGCTCCCTACAAAACGCTGCCGAAGACCCCGGTCTGGTTTATCAAACCGCGCAACACCGTTATCGGTAACGGCGAGACCATCCCCTACCCGAAGGATGAAACAGTACAGAGCGGTGCGACCGTGGCGCTGATTGTCGACAAAACCGCCCACAAAGTAGCCGCAGAAGAAGCTGCTGCTTATATTGCAGGATACGCGCTGGCTAATGACGTCAGCCTGCCGGAAGAGAGCTTCTATCGCCCGGCAATTAAAGCCAAATGCCGCGATGGTTTCTGTCCGATTGGCGCTCTCGCTACGCCGAGTAACGTCGATGAACTGATCATCATCACTGAAATCAACGGTCGCGAAGCAGATAGCTGGAACACCGCAGACCTCCAGCGCTCCTCCGCCGAGCTACTGAGCGCCCTGAGCGAATTCGCCACCCTTAAACCCGGCGACGCTATTCTGATCGGGACCCCGCACAACCGCGTACCGCTGAGACCCGGCGATCGCGTACGCATTCTCGCCGAAGGCTTCCCGACGCTGGAAAACCCGGTGGTTGCTGAAGGAGAGCTGGCATGAAACAAGCACGTATTGAGTGGCAGGGACAACATCACGACGTTCAGGTTGATGAACGCGGCCAGGTACAGTTAGAGAACGGCAAGCTGCTAAATGAGGGCGAATTCCGCTGGCTCCCCCCCGCCGACGGCACGCTGTTCGCGCTGGGTCTGAACTACGCCGATCACGCCAGCGAGCTGGAGTTTAAGCCACCAACCGAACCATTGGTGTTTATCAAAGCGCCAAATACCTTTATCGGCCACCAGCAGGAGTCGGTGCGCCCGGACAACGTCGAGTACATGCACTACGAGGCTGAACTGGTCGTGGTGATCAGCAAAACCGCGCGTAAAGTCAGTGAAGCCGACGCCATGGAGTACGTCGCCGGATACACCGTATGCAATGACTACGCCATCCGCGACTATCTGGAAAACTACTATCGCCCCAATTTACGGGTAAAAAGCCGCGATACCCTGACGCCGATAGGTCCCTGGATCGTCGATAAAGCGGATATTCCAGACCCACATAATCTGGCACTGCGCACCTGGGTCAACGGTGAACTGCGCCAGCAAGGCACCACCGCCGATCTGATCTTCAGCATTCCATTTCTGATCGCTTACCTGAGCGAGTTTATGACCCTGCAACCTGGCGACATGATCGCTACCGGCACCCCGAAAGGGCTGTCGGACGTGGTACCAGGTGATGAAGTGATCGTCGAAGTGGAGGGCGTCGGCCACCTGGTCAACCACATCATCAGCCAGCAGACATATGAGGAGAAGCTGTCATGAAAAAGATTAACCACTGGATCAACGGCAAAAATGTCGCGGCCACCGAGTATTTCCACACCACTAACCCGGCGACCGGCGAGGTGCTGGCGGAAGTGGCCTCCGGCGGTGCAGACGAGGTGAATCAGGCAGTTGCGGCGGCAAAAGAGGCATTTCCGAAATGGGCCAACCTGCCGATGAAAGAGCGTGCGCGTCTGATGCGTCGTCTGGGCGATCTGATCGACCAGAACGTGCCGGAGATCGCTGCCATGGAAACCGCCGATACCGGTTTGCCTATCCACCAGACCAAAAACGTACTGATCCCGCGGGCGTCGCATAACTTCGAGTTCTTCGCCGAAGTATGCCAGCAGATGAACGGCAAGACCTATCCGGTCGACGACAAGATGCTGAACTACACGCTCGTGCAACCGGTCGGCGTCTGCGCGCTGGTGTCACCCTGGAACGTGCCGTTTATGACCGCCACCTGGAAGGTCGCGCCGTGCCTGGCGCTGGGCAATACCGCAGTGCTGAAGATGTCTGAGTTATCACCGCTGACCGCTGACCGCCTGGGCGAGTTGGCGCTGGAAGCCGGTATTCCGGCGGGCGTACTGAACGTGGTTCAGGGCTATGGTGCGACGGCGGGCGATGCGCTGGTTCGCCACCACGACGTACGCGCGGTGTCGTTTACCGGCGGAACCGCCACCGGTCGCAATATCATGAAAAATGCCGGGCTGAAAAAATATTCCATGGAATTGGGTGGGAAATCGCCGGTGCTGATTTTTGAAGATGCTGATATTGAGCGTGCACTCGACGCCGCACTGTTCACTATCTTCTCGATCAACGGTGAACGCTGCACCGCCGGCTCGCGTATCTTCATTCAGCAGAGCATCTACTCCGAGTTCGTTAAACGCTTTGCCGAACGCGCAAAACGTCTGCGCGTCGGCGACCCGAACGATCCGAACACCCAGGTGGGCGCACTGATTAGCCAGCAGCACTGGGAGAAAGTCTCCGGCTATATCCGCCTTGGTATTGAAGAAGGGGCGACCCTGCTGGCAGGAGGCCCGGATAAACCCACTGACCTGCCTGCACATCTGAAAAACGGCAACTTCCTGCGACCAACTGTGCTGGCGGACGTCGACAACCGCATGCGCGTGGCACAGGAAGAGATTTTTGGCCCGGTAGCCTGTCTGCTGCCGTTTAAAGACGAGGCGGACGGTCTGCGCCTGGCCAACGATGTGGAGTACGGCCTCGCCTCTTATATCTGGACCCAGGACGTCAGCAAAGTGCTGCGTCTGGCACGCGGCATCGAAGCCGGAATGGTGTTCGTCAACACCCAGAACGTCCGCGACCTGCGTCAGCCGTTTGGCGGCGTGAAGGCTTCCGGCACCGGCCGCGAAGGCGGCGAATATAGCTTTGAAGTGTTCGCTGAAATGAAAAACGTCTGCATCTCGATGGGCGACCATCCGATCCCAAAATGGGGAGTCTGATATGGGAAAGTTAGCATTAGCAGCAAAAATCACTCACGTGCCGTTAATGTATCTCTCTGAACTGCCGGGTAAAAACCACGGCTGCCGTCAGGGAGCTATCGATGGGCACAAGGAAATCGGCAAGCGGTGTCGTGAGCTGGGCGTCGATACAATCATCGTTTTTGATACCCACTGGCTGGTCAACAGCGCCTACCACATTAACTGTGCTGACCATTTTCAGGGCGTCTACACCAGTAACGAACTGCCGCATTTTATCCGCGACATGACTTACGATTACGACGGCAACCCGGCGTTGGGCCACCTTATCGCCGACGAAGCGGTCAAGCTCGGCGTGCGTGCCAAAGCGCACAACATCCCAAGCCTTAAGCTGGAGTACGGCACGCTGGTTCCGATGCGCTACATGAACAGTGATAAACATTTCAAAGTAGTGTCGATCTCCGCGTTCTGCACCGTCCACGATTTCGCCGACAGCCGCAAACTGGGCGAAGCCATTCTGAAAGCGATTGAGAAATATGACGGCACCGTGGCAGTTCTGGCCAGCGGCTCACTGTCACACCGCTTTATCGATGACCAGCGCGCCGAAGAAGGGATGAACAGCTATACCCGTGAGTTCGACCACCAGATGGACGAGCGCGTAATCAAGCTGTGGCGCGAGGGCAAATTCAAAGAGTTCTGCGACATGCTGCCGGAGTACGCCGACTACTGCTACGGCGAAGGCAATATGCACGACACGGTGATGCTGCTCGGTCTGCTGGGCTGGGACAGCTATGACGGCAAAGTAGAGTTTATTACCGAGTTATTCGCCAGCTCCGGTACCGGCCAGGTCAACGCCGTATTCCCACTGCCCGAACAGGCATAAGGAGGATTCAGAATGCCGCATTTTATCGCCGAATGTACCGATAACATCCGCGAACAGGCCAACTTACCGGGACTGTTCGGCAAAGTGAACGAAGCGCTGGCGGCGACCGGCATCTTTCCCATCGGCGGCATTCGCAGCCGCGCCATCTGGCTGGATACCTGGCAAATGGCAGACGGTCTGCATGATTACGCCTTTGTACACATGACGCTAAAAATCGGCTCCGGACGCAGCCTGGAAAGCCGTCAGGACGTGGGCGATATGTTGTTTACGCTGATTAAGGCCCATTTCGCCACGCTGATGGAGAGCCGCTACCTGGCGCTGTCGTTTGAAATCAGCGAGCTGCACCCGACACTGAATTACAAACAAAATAACGTACACGCATTGTTTAAATAGTACGCCTTTTCGCCCGGTGGGGCTGCGCTTACCGGGCCTGCAAAAGGCAAAAAAATACGAAGCAATATCAAACCGTAAGCCGGATAAGACACACCTGCGTCTTATCCGGCGCAGCAGCACCGAATGACGTAACAGGAAGCAATTATGCTTGATAAACATACCCATACTCTAATCGCCCAACGGCTAAACCAGGCGGAAAAACAGCGCGAACAGATCCGTGCTATCTCGCTGGATCACCCGACGATCACCATTGAAGACGCCTACGCTGTGCAGCGCGAATGGGTAAACATGAAAATCGCCGAAGGTCGCGTGCTGAAAGGGCATAAAATCGGCCTGACTTCAAAAGCGATGCAGGCCAGCTCACAGATTAGCGAACCGGACTACGGCGCACTGCTGGATGATATGTTTTTCCACGACGGCAGCGATATTCCTACTGACCGCTTTATCGTCCCACGCATCGAAGTCGAACTGGCCTTCGTGCTGGCAAAACCATTGCGCGGGCCAAACTGCACCCTGTTCGACGTCTACAACGCTACCGACTATGTGATCCCTGCGCTGGAGCTGATCGACGCCCGCTGCCACAACATCGACCCGGAAACCCAGCGTCCACGCAAAGTCTTTGACACGATTTCCGATAACGCTGCCAACGCCGGGGTGATCCTCGGTGGTCGCCCCATTAAACCCGACGAGCTGGATCTGCGTTGGATCTCCGCCCTGCTCTATCGCAACGGCGTGATCGAAGAGACCGGCGTCGCTGCTGGAGTGTTGAATCACCCGGCCAACGGCGTGGCCTGGCTGGCGAATAAGCTGGCACCGTACGACGTCCAGTTGGAAGCCGGGCAGGTTATTCTCGGCGGCTCCTTCACTCGTCCGGTACCCGCGCGCAAGGGCGATACCTTCCACGTCGACTACGGCAACATGGGCGCGATTAGCTGCCGCTTTGTTTAAGGGGAACATAATGAATAACGCTTTTAAAGAAGCCTTAAAAGCGGGCCGTCCGCAGATTGGCCTGTGGCTGGGGCTAACCAGCAGCTACAGCGCTGAACTACTGGCCGGGGCCGGATTCGATTGGCTGTTGATCGATGGCGAACATGCACCGAATAACGTGCAAACGGTATTGAGCCAGCTTCAGGCGATCGCTCCCTACCCCAGCCAACCGGTGGTGCGACCATCGTGGAACGACCCGGTACAGATTAAACAACTCTTGGATATCGGTGCGCAAACCCTGCTGATACCGATGGTACAGAACGCCGACGAAGCCCGGCTGGCGGTGAAAGCCACCCGCTATCCGCCCGCTGGCATTCGCGGCGTCGGCAGCGCGCTCGCCCGCGCTTCGCGCTGGAACCGCATCCCGGATTACATCCATCAGGCCAACGACGCGATGTGCGTACTGGTGCAAATCGAAACCCGCGAAGCGCTGAAAAACCTGCCGCAGATTCTCGACGTTGACGATGTCGATGGCGTGTTTATCGGCCCGGCAGATCTTAGCGCCGATATGGGTTTCAGCGGCAATCCGCAGCATCCGGAAGTACAGGCAGCCATTGAACACGCTATCGCACAAATTCGCGCTGCGGGTAAAGCACCAGGGATCCTGATGGCCAATGAACAGCTGGCTAAGCGCTATCTGGAGCTTGGCGCACTGTTTGTAGCCATCGGTGTCGATACCACCCTGCTGGCACGTGGCGCAGAAGCCCTCGCCATGCGATTCGGATTGGAAATAAACGCGCCAGGTTCATCAGGCGTCTACTAATGCCAGGTGGCACAGCGCCCCCCGGCAACCCGCAGTACCCTACAAAATTCCCATTAGAGGAAAATGATAATGAGCGACACATCATCTGCCATCCCGGAAAAGTTTGATCCGGCAAATCAGCACAAGCAGCTGACTGCGCAACAGCAGTCGGTTATTAACAAATTGTTTCGCCGCCTGATCGTATTTTGTTCGTGCTGTTTATCTTTTCATTTTTAGATCGCATCAATATTGGATTTGCCGGATTAACCATGGGGCAGGATTTGGGCCTTAACGCCACCATGTTTGGCCTTGCTACCACCCTGTTTTATGTCACCTACGTGATTTTCGGCATCCCCAGCAACGTGATGCTTAGCATCGTCGGCGCTCGCCGCTGGATTGCCACTATTATGGTGCTGTGGGGCATCGCCTCCACCGCCACCATGTTTGCCACCGGCCCGAACAGTCTCTATCTCCTGCGTATGCTGGTGGGGATAACCGAGGCCGGTTTCCTTCCCGGTATTCTGCTGTACCTGACTTTCTGGTTCCCGGCCTTCTTCCGCGCTCGCGCCAACGCGCTGTTTATGATTGCCATGCCGGTCACCACCGCACTGGGGTCAATCGTCTCCGGTTATATTCTGTCGATGGACGGTATGCTTGATCTGCGCGGCTGGCAGTGGCTGTTCCTGTTGGAAGGCTTCCCGTCAGTGCTGCTCGGTATTATGGTCTGGTTCTGGCTTGATGATTCACCGTCGAAGGCAAAATGGCTGACGGCAGAGGACAAAAAGTGCCTGCAGGAGATGATGGATAACGATCGACTCACGTTGGTACAACCGGAAGGGGCGATCAGTCATCACGCCATGCAACAGCGCAGCCTGTGGCGGGAGGTGTTTACGCCAATCGTGTTGATGTATACGTTAGCCTACTTCTGTCTGACCAATACGCTCAGCGCCATCAGTATCTGGACACCTCAGATCCTGAAAAGCTTTAACGAAAGCAGCAGCAATATCACCATCGGCCTGCTGGCGGCGATCCCGCAGATTTGTACTATCCTCGGGATGATCTACTGGAGCCGCCACTCCGATAAACATCGAGAACGTAAGCATCATACCGCCCTGCCGTTTCTGTTTGCCGCTGCGGGCTGGCTGTTAGCTTCTGCCACCGATCACAACCTGATCCAATTGCTGGGGATCGTGATGGCTTCTACCGGATCGTTTAGCGCAATGGCCATTTTTTGGACCACTCCGGATCAGTCGATCAGCCTGCGCGCCAGAGCTATCGGTATCGCGGTAATCAACGCTACCGGCAATATCGGATCGGCAATCAGCCCGTTGATGATCGGCTGGCTGAAGGATGTTACCGGCAGCTTCAGCAGCGGCTTGTGGTTCGTTGCCGCCCTGCTGGTCATTGGCTCGGTGATTATCTGGCTTATTCCGATGAAAGAATCGCGTCCTCGCGCGACGCCGTAAGGAGCCACTATGTGCCAGAGCCCTGTCGCCAATATCGATATCAACAAAGAGTACGATGAGAGTCTGGGGACGGAAGATGTGCATTATCAGTCGTTTGCCCGCATGGCCGAGTTCTTCGGCCGCGATATGCAAGCGCACCGTCATGACCAGTATTTTCAGATGCACTTCCTCGATACCGGGCAGATTGAACTGCAGCTCGACGATCATCGCTACTCGGTTCAGGCACCGCTGTTTGTCCTGACGCCGCCCTCGGTGCCGCACGCCTTTATCACCGAGCCTGATAGCGACGGTCACGTGCTGACAATGCGGGAGGATCTGGTCTGGCCGCTTCTGGAAGTACTTTACCCCGGCACGCGGGAAGCTTTCGGCCTGCCGGGTATCTGCCTGTCGCTGGCCGATAAGCCCGACGAGCTGGCGGCACTGGCGCACTACTGGCGGTTGATTGAACGCGAATCAACCTCGCAACTGCCGGGACGTGAACACACTCTGACGCTGCTGGCGCAGGCGGTGTTCACCCTGCTATTACGTAATGCGAAACTTGACGATCATGCCGCCAGCGGGATGCGCGGCGAGCTAAAACTATTCCAGCGTTTTAACCAGCTTATCGATATCCACTATCACCAGCACTGGACGGTTCCAGCCTACGCCTGTGAGCTGCATCTTACCGAATCAAGGCTGACTGATATCTGCCGACGCTTCGCTAATCGCCCGCCCAAGCGACTGATTTTCGACAGGCAGCTGCGCGAGGCCAAGCGGCTGCTGCTGTTTTCCGATAGCGCGGTAAACGAGATAGCCTGGCAGTTGGGTTTTAAAGACCCGGCTTATTTCGCCCGTTTTTTCAACCGTCTTGTCGGCTGTTCACCAAGCGCGTTCAGAACAAAAAAAATACCGGTGTCGTGATTCCCCTCGCCCTAACAAACTAAACGACACCCGGATCACAGAACGCTATCTCACCTGAAAAGTACCCACTGTTGACTTAAAAGTCTCTTCACGAAAACCTCGTTAACCGCCTTAATTGAGCAACAAAAATAAAACATAAATTTAACACTCCGATTAATACTGAAGAGGTCCCCTATGAAACCTGAAAATTTCCGTGCAGACGTTAAACGCCCGTTAACCGGTGAAGAGTATTTGAAGAGCTTGCAGGACGGTCGCGAAATCTATATCTACGGCGAACGCGTTAAAGATGTGACCACACATCCAGCTTTCCGCAACGCCGCCGCTTCCGTTGCCCAGATGTACGATGCGCTGCATAAACCCGAGTTACAGGACACCCTGTGCTGGGGTACCGATACAGGCAGCGGCGGCTACACCCACAAGTTCTTCCGCGTCGCGAAAAGCGCCGACGATCTGCGCCAGCAGCGCGACGCCATCGCCGAATGGTCACGTCTGAGCTACGGCTGGATGGGCCGCACCCCGGACTACAAAGCCGCATTTGGCTGTGCGCTAGGCGCGAACCCAGGATTTTATGGGCAGTTTGAACAGAACGCCCGCAACTGGTACACCCGTATTCAGGAAACCGGCCTGTACTTTAACCATGCCATCGTCAACCCGCCTATCGACCGCCATAAGCCAGCCGACGAAGTGAAAGACGTCTACATCAAGCTGGAGAAAGAGACCGACGCCGGAATCATCGTCAGCGGCGCGAAAGTCGTGGCCACCAACTCAGCGCTGACTCACTACAACATGATTGGCTTCGGATCTGCACAGGTGATGGGCGAAAACCCGGACTTCGCGCTGATGTTCGTCGCGCCAATGGATGCTGAAGGGGTCAAGCTTATCTCCCGCGCCTCCTATGAGCTGGTGGCCGGAGCAACCGGATCGCCATACGATTATCCCCTCTCCAGCCGCTTCGACGAAAACGATGCGATCCTGGTGATGGATAACGTGCTTATCCCATGGGAAAACGTACTTATTTATCGCGATTTTGACCGCTGCCGTCGCTGGACGATGGAAGGTGGCTTCGCGCGTATGTATCCGTTACAGGCCTGCGTACGCCTGGCGGTGAAACTTGATTTTATCACCGCCCTGCTGAAGCGCTCGCTGGAGTGCACCGGTACCCTGGAGTTCCGTGGCGTACAAGCCGAGCTTGGCGAAGTGGTAGCCTGGCGCAATATGTTCTGGGCGCTGAGCGATTCGATGTGCGCCGAAGCAACGCCGTGGGTCAATGGCGCGTATCTGCCGGATCATGCTGCGCTGCAAACCTATCGGGTGATGGCGCCGATGGCCTACGCCAAAATCAAAAACATTATTGAACGCAGCGTAACCAGCGGTCTGATCTACCTGCCGTCCAGCGTACGTGATCTCAACAACCCACAGATAAACGAATACCTGGCAAAATACGTGCGCGGTTCGAACGGCATGGATCACGTCGAGCGCATTAAGATCCTCAAACTGATGTGGGACGCTATTGGCAGCGAATTTGGCGGTCGGCATGAGCTGTATGAAATCAACTACTCCGGCAGCCAGGATGAAATTCGTCTGCAGTGCCTGCGTCAGGCCCAAAGCTCCGGCAACATGGACAAAATGATGGCGATGGTGGACCGCTGCCTGTCTGAATACGACCAGAACGGCTGGACAGTACCACACCTGCACAACAATACCGATATCAACATGCTGGATAAACTGCTGAAGTAACCAGCAGCGGGAGGTCACAATGCAATTAGATGAACAACGTCTGCGTTTTCGCGATGCCATGGCCAGTCTGTCGGCCGCCGTTAACGTCATCACCACCGAAGGCGAGGCGGGCCGTTGCGGTATCACCGCCACAGCGGTCTGTTCGGTGACCGATACGCCACCATCACTAATGGTCTGTATCAACGGCAATAGCGCGATGAACCCGGTGTTTCAGGGCAACGGTAAGCTGTGTATCAACGTGCTGAACCACGAACAGGAAGTGATGGCCCGCCACTTCGCCGGGATGACCGGTATGGCAATGGAAGACCGTTTCAACCTTTCATGCTGGCAGAAAGGCACACTGGGCCAGCCGGTTCTGAAAGGCTCGCTGGCGAGCCTCGAGGGTGAGATTAGCCAGGTGCAGACCATCGGCAGCCATCTGGTCTATCTGGTGGAAATCAGGAACATTACCCTGGGCCAGCAAGGACACGGTCTGATTTACTTTAAACGCCGTTTCCATCCGGTGAAGATGGAAATGGAAATGGTGGTGTAGTTTCCGCCTTAGCCCTCTCCCACCGGGAGAGGGTACTGTATGGCATCCTTCACAAATCCCACGCCTTATTTATCACTCAGTTTCCAGTCATCTCAATCACATAATTACGCCTACTCGCCCTCATACCTGACAGCGTACTCCGGAAAATGGGATTGAGGTGAGAAGATCCGCAGGTTACCTGGCTCTGGCCTCCGCTTCAGAAGCGGACTGGCGAAGCTACCGCATCTGGCATCCCGTCGAACGTTGAGGTTATAATCCTGACAACGATTTTATTGGATTCAGAAACGAACATGACAAAACTCACCCTACAAGAGCAGATGCTGAAAGCTGGCTTAGTCACCAGCAAAAAAATGGCGAAAGTGCAAAGAACGGCTAAAAAATCGCGTGTTCAGGCTCGCGAAGCCAGAGAAGCGGTAGAAGAAAATAAAAAAGCGCAAATTGAGCGTGATAAACAGCTTAGTGAACAGCAAAAACAAGCTGCCTTATCTAAAGAATATAAAGCGCAGATTAAGCAGCTAATTGAGATGAACAGAATTACCATTTCTCATGGCGATATTGGCTATAACTTTACCGATAATAATCTTATTAAAAAAATATATGTTGACAAGGTTACCCAAACCCAGTTGATCAAAGGACGTCTTGCCATTGCACGTCTGGTTGCTGAAAGTGACCGCGATAGCGAATACGCGATTATACCAGCAGTTGTGGCTGATAAGATTGCGCAGCGCGATGCAAGCTACATTGTATTAAATTGCGAATTGAGCCAGGAAGCGAAAGACGAGGACGATCCGTACGCTGATTTTGTCGTGCCTGATGATTTGATGTGGTAAACCCAATACTCAGATATTAATTCGCAAATCTGGCATATTTTGGTGATCATTAAAACGATCACCAAAATATGCCAGAAGATAGAACCAGAGACCGGCAGGTCAAACCAACAATACGTTAAAACTTATAGTGTTCTTTGCTAAGTCCATATTTCCTCATCCGCAAATACAGTTTCTTACGCGGTATTTGCAGATACTCTGCCACCTCATTAATTCGCCCCTGATGAATATTTAACGCTTCGGTTATTATTTGCCGTTCGTACTCTTCGATCCGACGGTCCAGGGGTGTCGGTTCAGACATGTGCATCTGCGGATTGGCGGTTTCTGCCAGTGGGAGCAATCCAACGGCAAAAAGCTCCGCGGCATTCGCCAGTTCCCGGACATTACTTAGCCATGCTCGACGCCGCATAGTTTTCAATAGCTCGGTGTCTACCTGTGGAACAGGATGGTTCAGCCGCAGGCAGGCTTTATGCAGGTAGTGGCGAAACAATGGCTCGATATCGTCCGGGCGCAATGACAGTGGCTGGCAACCAATTTGCGTCATGGCAAAACAATAATAGAGCTCCGCGACAATTTGGTTTGTTGCTGCCAGTTCTACCAGCGATGTCGCCCCAATGCCAATTAAGCGAAAAGGACGCTGATCCTGACTTTGCAGGTGAACCAGATGGTGTTGTTGTTCGCGCGTCAGACACTCAAGATGGCTCAATACCAGCGTCCCTCCCTGCGCCCTGGCGATGAGTTCATTAAGTTGATCCGCTTTCCCGGATGTCAGCTCTTCCCGAATAAATGGTCCCTGGGCGTTACGCCCCAGTTGATGCAAATACCGTGCACCCGTCATGCGACCCGTACCAGGCTCACCATAAAACCAAACGGCAATATCTGTTTCTGCCAGTTGTTGTAAACGCTGCCGATACTGATTTGCCCAGTCACTGTACCCGACCAGTTCAACCTGTAGCTTTTGCTGGCAATAGTGACGACGGGCAATCACCGATTGCCGGTGCCGCAAGGCCTCCTCGACCTGCACCAGCAGTTTGCCGGGATCGATCGGTTTTTGCAGGAAATCCCATGCGCCTTTTTTCACTGCATCCACCGCCATCGGCACATCTCCATGTCCGGTGATCAACAGAATTGGCAGTTGATTATCATCCTGATGAAATAAGGTCATCAGATCGATCCCGGAACACCCCGGCATACACACATCACTTAATACGACCCCAGGCCAGTCAGCCGGTACCCAATTTCTTGCGTCAAAGGGATTATTACAGGCTTGTACGCGGTAACCCGCCTGTTCAAGCAACAGCGTGTAAGCGTCAAGTACATCGGCATCATCATCAATTAGCAGAACAGAATATTCATCACTCAACATCTTTTATATCCGTCAGGTTGAATTGCAGTACTACGCAGGCATTGCGCCTCAACGTCGACGCCAGGCGCAACTCGCCTTTCATCTGCGTCATCAACGATACACAAATCGATAAGCCAATCCCGAGTCCAACATCCTTACTGGTGGTGAACGGCTTCAAAAGAGACGGCAGCAACGCCGCAGGCCAGCCGGGACCATTATCACTGATAATTACGCTCAGCGTGTCGCCCTGCACTTGCCAGGACACCTCAATTTCGGCGGCTATCGGGCAGGCATCCAGCGCATTTGCCAGCACGTTAACCAGCACTTGCTGAATTCTCACTTCATCACCCAGTACCCATATGGTTTCTTCAGGCAGTGTAAGCGTGCCCTGCTGTGGCTTATGCCGCATAGCTAACAGCTCCCAGGCTGCACTGAGATTTTGGCGCAAATCGACCGGATGTAGCGGCGCTCCCGGTTCAGCCCGCCGCGCAAACTGCCGCAGTGAGCGGATAATGGCATCAATACGGGTAATCAGCCCTTCTGCTTTGGTTAAGGTGCTCCTTGCCTGGGCTAACTGACCTTGTTCGATAGCCCTTCCCGCGGTAAACAGATACATCGACAGCGCGTTCAGTGGTTGGTTAATCTCATGCGCCAGTGTGGTCATAGTCTGGCCGACCACCGCCAGTTTTGCCGTCTGAATAAGCTCGTCCTGCGTCGCGCGTAAATCGGACTCAATCTCCTTACGCTCCGCGACTTCCTGCTCAAGCTGCCTTTTTTGCGTCCCAAGCTGACCTAGCGTGTGACGCAGTAAACGCGCGATGCGTCCTAACTCATCACGCCCATAAACCGGGATGGTCGCATCGGTTCTACCCAGACCTATTTGCACCACAGCCTGATTGAGCGCAGTAAAACGCTTCACCAGTCGCGAGCGGATAAAATAGTGGTTTAATCCCCAGGCCAGCAGCAGCGCCAGAAGAGTCGCCAGCAGAATAATTCCACCGCTGACGCGAACAATCTGCTCCAGCCGCTGGTTAAACATCTGCATTTGCTGATGGCTGCTACCCAGTTGTGCTTCAAGCAGCGTTCTGAAGCGTCCGAGCGTAGCTTCTCTGGCGTGACTGGCATCCACGAGTGCTTTCTGCGCGGCGACATAGTCGCGCATGGTATCGGGCATTTTATTTTTCATCATCCCGATCTCCAGCAATTCATCGATAGTTTGCCGCAACGTTATCGTACTGGGCCAGTCATCAAGGGTTCGAATATTTTCATCTGCCGTTTTCTTCAGATTCTCCAGATAGCGAATGTGAGTCTCCACCAGCATTCCATCATCGCTACCTGACTTCAGCTCATTCAGCCTGTCGCGCAAATCATCAACGATTTGATTCTCAATTCTCGCCAGTGTGTAAACCTGCTGTTGTTCATTTTGCACTTCCCTGGCGCGTTTCAGATATTGAGCCTCATCACCGTTCTTCGCTTCAATCTGATCCAGCAGTGTTCCTTGCTGCCAGGTAAAATCCTGCACCAAGGAATTCAGCTCCGTCGTAAAATCATCATGCAGCCAGTCAATGCGCGCGGAAAGTTCGCTAACTTTTTCGCGAACCAGGAACATGTTGTAGAGCACCCTGTCCAGCTCCGCCATCAAAGCACGGCTGTCCTGCAAAATAACGACCAGTTGCTGTTGCTCCTCTGACTGTAACCCCTGGCTCAACGCCTCAATCTTATCCAGATGCTGAATTATCTGGTTGCGCAGTTGTAGTCTTACCGTTGTGTTGGGTGCCAGCAGGAACTCATTAAGCTGATCAACCACCAGATTGAGATTCCCTTCAATCAAAAAAGCGGAATGGACACGCGGAAAATAGTCATTAAGCGAATAACGGATCTGCGAACTCTGCTCGTGCCAGGAATACAAACTGACACAGCTCACGCTTAACGTCAGCAGCGCTCCTGTCAGGAAAGCGCCTCGCAGACTGCTGCTGATGCTGAGCTGGCGAAGGCGTTGTAATATCGAGCCGGTTTTCATTTTAATTCTTCCAGTTTCGATATGGCCTGACGCTGATTTTTAAGAAACCAGAGTTGCCACTCCATCATCTGCTGTTCCGCAAAGCTTTTATTATCAAACCGGGCAAGCCATGCTTCATCTTCGCTACTCTGCGGATCGATCGGAACACTGGTCAACAACGCTCTAATTTCAGGTAGCGGGTGTTTCAGGCGCGCTTCCGCACTGTATAACGCCCGCCAGGCATCCTTCAGTTGCGCGAGACGGAAACTAATAGCGGTATCAAACATCCGCTGTACCAGCTGTTGTCGTTTCAGGATAAGACGATAATTTAACGGTGACTGATTCAACAGGAACGCCTGCTGACTCGCGCGCGGGTTATCAGCAGCCAGCTGCGTTACCGGATATTTCCCCGTATTGGCATCCGCGAGGATCCTTTGTCCTTCCGGACTCAATAGATAGCGAATGAAGCGGCGTGCTTCATTCGCGTGCTGACTGTTCTTCAGCACGGCCACGTAAGTAGGCGAAACCGCAGAATGCGGGAAATAGGTAAAGGCCAGATGCGGATCGTTAAGCAGCAAATTAGCGTAGTTATCAATGACCGGCCCAGCGACGCCCAGTCCGCTCTTAATTTTGTCTGCGACACCAAAACTCCGTGACGAAATTGTCACCAGATTTCCGGCACTTGCCAGCAACGTCGCCCACCCCTGCTCCCACCCTTTTTGCTGAAGCAGTGATTCTATCATCAGGTGATTGGTATCGGAGCGCGACGGGCTACTCATCAGCAATGCCCCCTGATATCTGGGGTGCGTTAAGTCTCCCCAGTCAGTCGGGGGCGGCAGGTGTCGCGCAGCCAGCGCAGAACGGTTAATCAGCAGACCAAAGCCCGATATTGCCACCGCCACGGACGTTGAGCGGATCGACTCTGGTACCAGCCGCTGGCTTTCTGGTAGCGCATTATCAAAAGGTGCAAGCTTTTGATGTTCCTGAAGATGCTGCAAAAGCATGGGAGATGAAGTCAAAATAAGATCGACATTTTCCGCATTCGCGGTATCAAGCAGTTGCTCAAGAGAGGAACTGGTCCGGTTGAGCGTACGAATCATCACCGACCCAGGCTCCGTTTGCCAGCGCTGGATAATCCAGGCCGTGGCCCCTGGCGAGAACGTTGTCGCCATTACCAGCTCTTTCCCCTGCGCAAGGCTGGCCGCCAACAACGGTATAAAAAAGAGCGAGATGGCAAAAATCCATCCCCGACAGAAAAACCTGTTTGTGATCCCGTTCATAAATACCAACATATTCGAAAAATAATATTGAGACAAAAGTTACCCGTTTGATAGCACCGCGAAGGGAGGATAAGATTGTTATCAAAATAACCAATCAGTAAGCTAAAACATGAGCAAAGAATACCTTAAAACACCTGTCAATTTTGTTAATACCCGCACACGCTGATAATAAAAACCAACTGAAAATAATAAAAATAAAGACCACTTAATTTAAATGGGTCAAATCCAGTCGCACTCCCAACAAAATGAGTCAATATTGACACATTTCATCAACTTGAGTTTCTTCATCATCTATTTCACTCTTCTTGCCGAACCTCCCTGATATTCACATCAATATAAATTTAGGTGATGATATGTTTTCAATATTCAAGACAGGGCCATCGGCAAATAAAGTCCCGACGGAAAAAATCCACGAGACATATAGTCGATACCGAATGCAAGCTCTACTTAGCGTATTTCTCGGTTATCTTGCGTACTATATTGTACGTAATAACTTCACGCTCTCCACTCCATATCTGAAAGAGCATCTGGATCTCAGCGCAACGCAGATTGGTTTACTCAGTAGTTGCATGCTTATTGCTTACGGGATCAGTAAAGGCATTATGAGTAGCCTGGCTGATAAGGCCAGTCCTAAGGTCTTCATGGCATGCGGCCTGATACTGTGCGCGATTGTGAATGTAGGGTTGGGATTCAGCACCGGATTCTGGATTTTTGCCGCGCTGGTTGTCTTCAACGGATTATTCCAGGGGATGGGTGTTGGCCCATCGTTTATTACCATCGCAAACTGGTTCCCGCGTAAAGAACGTGGACGCGTTGGCGCATTCTGGAATATCTCTCATAACGTTGGCGGTGGTATTGTCGCGCCTATTGTTGGCGCAGCCTTTGCCATTCTGGGCAGCGAACACTGGCAAAGCGCCAGTTATATCGTCCCTGCCTGCATTGCTGTACTGTTTGCCTTTATTGTTCTGATGCTGGGAAAAGGTTCACCGCGCGAAGAAGGTTTGCCAACGCTGGAACAAATGATGCCGGAAGAAAAAGTGGTGCTCAATACCCGGCACGTTACCCAGGCTCCGGAAAATATGAGCGCCTTCCAGATTTTCTGTACCTATGTTCTGCGTAATAAGAATGCCTGGTATGTTTCACTGGTTGACGTGTTTGTCTACATGGTGCGCTTTGGCATGATCAGTTGGCTGCCTATTTATCTGTTAACCGAAAAACATTTTTCGAAAGAACAAATGAGCGTTGCTTTTCTGTTTTTCGAATGGGCAGCAATTCCTTCCACGCTACTGGCAGGCTGGCTCACCGATAAACTGTTTAAAGGTCGTCGTATGCCGTTGGCAATGATTTGTATGGCGCTGATATTCGTCTGTCTGATCGGCTACTGGAAAAGCGAATCCCTGCTGATGGTAACCATTTTTGCCGCAATTGTTGGTTGCCTGATTTATGTTCCACAGTTCCTGGCATCCGTGCAAACCATGGAAATCGTCCCCAGCTTCGCAGTTGGCTCTGCCGTAGGATTACGCGGATTTATGAGCTACATTTTTGGCGCTTCACTGGGAACCAGCCTGTTTGGTGTGATGGTTGACAAAATGGGCTGGCATGGTGGTTTTTATCTGCTGATGGGCGGGATAGTGTGCTGCATCCTGTTCTGCTATCTGTCTCACCGCGGTGCGCTAGAGCTGGAGCAACAGCGAAAAAATGCCCAGCAAGAAGAAGCGTCATTACAGCTTGCTGATGCCCGCTAATCCACTTTAGATCGGCAAAAAAGTGCCAGCAATGCTGGCACTTAAGAATCATCGCATGAAAGATCAGAAAAACCATCAACGTGATACTAATTTTATTTTCAATCGTGTCGCATCAAGCTAATGCTTACTGTCTCCCACCATAAAGCGAATGATCAGACCACATGTTGGGGCAAGAAAAAGAAATAACCCAGTGACCATTTCATCACCGGTAGTCAACCACATGGTAACGAAATATATTAATGCCGAAAGGATGGCCATACCGATAAAAGAACTGATTGACGCCCAAACGCCCATAACCTGCCAGATGTAGCAGCTGACGCTCAGAATACACAATACGAGAAAGGTCCAGAAATAGAGCATAGCGGTACCTCCTGTCTGCCGTAAAACTTCACGTAAGTCCTTACGCTCCTTGTATTTATATTCTAAGACAATTCCTATCGGCACGCAATTCAGGCAACAATTATGTAACAATGATTGCATCATCCCTTGTTGAATGGAGTTTTATCGTATTTTATTTAACCATCATAAAAACAACGCATTATATCTGGCTTCATTGTTCTTCTTGTCCACCTGAAAACATTTACTCTTCTTGATTATTTATCTCTGGCTGACATTAATCTCCAGGTGGTACATTATACGTCCGATCATTAATGCTCCCCGTGGTTTTGTCCTGACTCAGTTTTACACTCTTTACAGGAACCATCGTCGCTCATGGTGGCCTAACGATCAGTATCAGAGTGTACCGCTGTAGATAAAGAATCTTCGCGATACAACATTTTCGTATCAACAGCAGGTGCTTATGTTCCCCCAATGTAAATTTTCACGCGCGTTTTTGCATCCGCGTTACTGGCTCACATGGTTTGGTGTCGGTGTGCTCTGGTTACTGGTGCAACTCCCCTATCCGGTTTTGTGCTTTCTGGGCACTCGCACCGGTACGCTTGCACGCCCGTTTTTAAAACGTCGTGAATCTATTGCACGTAAAAATCTCGAACTCTGTTTCCCGAATTTATCCCAGCAAGAGAGAGATAAACTGGTCGAAGAAAACTTTCGCTCACTCGGGATGGCTTTGCTTGAAACAGGTATGGCCTGGTTTTGGCCTGACAGCCGGGTACGTAAATGGTTTGACGTTGAAGGGCTGGATAACCTGAAACGTGCTCAAACTCAAAACCGTGGCGTGATGGTAGTAGGCGTACACTTTATGTCGCTGGAGCTGGGTGGTCGCGTAATGGGACTTTGCCAACCGATGATGGCAACCTATCGCCCACACAACAATAAGTTAATGGAGTGGATACAAACTCGTGGACGTATGCGCTCAAACAAAGCCATGATCGGCAGAAATAATCTGCGAGGCATTGTCGGTGCACTGAAAAAAGGAGAGGCCGTATGGTTTGCTCCCGATCAGGATTACGGTCGCAAAGGAAGTTCGTTCGCCCCATTCTTCGCGGTGAAAGATGTAGCAACGACCAATGGTACCTATGTACTGTCACGGTTGTCCGGTGCCGCAATGCTGACTGTCACGATGGTGAGAAAAAAGGATAACTCCGGTTACCGTCTGTTTATTACGCCAGAGATGGAAGGCTACCCGGCTGATGAGAACCTGGCGGCGGCTTATATGAACAAGATTATCGAAAAAGAGATCATGCGAGCACCCGAGCAGTATCTCTGGATCCACCGTCGTTTCAAAACAAGGCCCATGGGCGAAGCTTCGTTATATATCTAAAAAGAAAGGCCATTCGGCCTTTCTTTTTTTCTGCGACGGAATTACCTGACACCCCATTTGTTCTGTAATTCAGACATCCGCTGGCTATATTCGCGGGAGAGACAGGCAGGCTTATCCTGCTCTTTCCAGCACTCGTTGCGTCCTTTTATCCAACCGCGCTGCTCCGCTTTCAACATCGGATCATTCTTCGATTTAACCAGCGCCTGCTGGTATACAGCATTCAACTTCACATCCATCGCGGAAAGTGACGGGCTGTGGCAAATAATCTCTTCCATGCTTCCCTTGTCGACTGCAGAACATGAAAAGGTCGGGCCAGCATTAGATGATTTTTTTACCGGAGCATAACTCTTATTATCTTCCGGCAGACAGACCCCGTGTTTACGATTAGGACCAGTCCAGGAAACATCCGGGTTCCCGTCATCTTTACGGGAAATGGAGACGGTATTTTTACCGCTTTTTGCCTCCCAGTAATTTTCATTGAATGTTTTAACGATCGCTTTTTCGCCGTTAATCCAAACATTACCTGTACCGTCACTATTCACGCCACCAATACTTGCACAGCTGAAATTCAGTGCCAGCGGAGCCGCTGCCATCGACGTCAGTGGCGTAATAATGAGTGCTAACATCATTAGTCTGGTCATATCTAACCTTTCTTATCGAAATTTTCGCAAAAAATATCCGCATTTATATCATGGGGATATGAGAATTATCTGAGTAAACATTGCGTCGCCCAATAGCAATTCATTACAGATAGAAATCAAACTGTCGCCGAATCACGACACTCGTAAGTTACTAAAATTAAATAAAAAAATGCCTCTTGTCTCACCTCATTTTTAGGCGTACATTAGCGCCGTCTGGAGCATTAAAGCTCAGAATTCTGAGGTGATGCAGCGTAGAAAACGAGGGGTATTCTCTGGTTTGCTCACAGTGGCATCAGCTCTCTGTCAGGTAAGTGTATGTTCATTTAGGCGTGCTTTTGGTACGCGGAGAGATGAAAAGTGAAATATTTCTTTATGGGCATTTCATTTATGGTCATCGTTTGGGCCGGTACTTTTGCCCTGATGATCTAAATAAAAAGATGCAGCAAAAAAACAGGAGCCATCAGGCTCCTGTTTGCTTTTGTATCTGAACGATCTTTAGTCAGCGTTTTCAGTTGCTGATTTCGTACCGGCAGGCAGTAAGCCATCCGCACGGAACATCGCTTTAATTCCTCTGATCGCCTGGCGAATACGATCTCGGTTTTCAATCAATGCAAAACGCACGTGAGTATCGCCATAGTCGCCAAAGCCAATCCCCGGCGAAACACATACTTTTGCTTCGTTCAGTAGTTTCTTGGCAAATTCCAGTGACCCCATAGCGGCATATTGCTCCGGGATTTTCGCCCAGACGTACATCGACGCTTTTGGCATTTCTACCATCCAGCCAGCTTCGTGCAGCCCTTTGACCAGTACGTCACGGCGCCGCTTATACTGCTCAGCGATATCCCGCACACACTGCTGGTCGCCTTCCAGCGCAGCAATCGCCGCAACCTGTAATGGCGTGAACGTGCCGTAATCGTGATAGCTCTTAATGCGTGCCAGCGCGTTAACCAGCGTTTTGTTGCCAACCATAAAACCAATGCGCCAGCCCGCCATGTTATAGCTTTTCGACAAAGTGAAAAACTCAACCGCTACGTCACGCGCCCCCGGAACCTGCATGATAGACGGCGCTTTCCAGCCATCATAAACAATATCAGCATAGGCCAGGTCGTGAACCACCAGCACGTCGTAACGTTTAGCCAGTGCAACCACTTTTTCGAAGAACTCCAGCTCCACGCACTGCGCAGTCGGGTTGGACGGGAAACCCAGAATCATCATCTTCGGTTTCGGGTAGCTTTCGCGGATCGCACGCTCCAGCTCATTAAAGAAGTCGACCCCTTCCACCAACGGCACAGAACGCACCTGTGCTCCGGCAATCACAGCACCATAAATATGGATTGGGTAACTTGGGTTTGGTACCAGAACTGTATCACCGTGATCCAGTGTCGCCAGCATAAGATGCGCCAGCCCTTCTTTGGAGCCAATGGTCACAATGGCTTCGGACTCAGGATCGATATCAACGTCATAGCGTTCCTGATACCAGCGGGAAATCGCCCGACGCAGCCGTGGAATACCGCGAGAAGTTGAATAACCGTGCGTATCCGGGCGCTGAGCCACGGTGCACAATTTTTCGACAATGTGAGGAGGCGTAGCCCCATCCGGATTCCCCATGCTGAAATCGATAATATCTTCGCCACGCCGACGCGCAGCCATCTTCAGTTCAGCAGTGATGTTGAAAACGTAAGGGGGAAGGCGATCAATACGCGTAAAGCGACGTTCAGGGCGGGAGTCAGCCATAATATCCTCAGGATTAACGTTAGCGCCCGGACCGTCCGAGCGACGCTGCCACGATGGTGGCACGTTTAGAAAATAGCCTGAATAAATTCCATCTGTCGAGAGGCAAACAAAAATATTTTTTACTGACGTAAAAGAGGAACTGAAAAAATAAAAAGGGAAATGGACAGTTTTGACTGATTGACAAAATCACCATCCATTAACATTTTGATGTTATAAATTTTACCTCGTAAATCAACCAATCCTCGATATGTATTGTAAACTCACCTCTTCTTTACAATCCCCTTTTAATATTATGGTTTTTCCTCATTAGACGGGTCTTACGGGTATGCTGGTCATCCAGCCTCAGGTTACCTATCATAGAGGTTTAATCCTTTCGCAAGAGTCACCCGTGCACGAAATATTCAATATGCTGCTGGCGGTCTTTGATCGGGCAGCGCTGATGCTGTTTTGTCTGTTTTTCCTGATTCGTATCCGCCTGTTCCGCGAACTGTTGCACAAGTCTGCACACTCCCCGAAAGAGCTACTCGCCGTTACCGCGATTTTCTCCATGTTTGCTCTGTTCAGTACCTGGTCCGGCGTACCGGTAGAAGGTTCTCTGGTTAACGTACGTATTATCGCTGTAATGTCAGGGGGGATTCTGTTCGGTCCGTGGGTCGGCATCATTACAGGTGTTATCGCGGGTATTCATCGCTACCTGATCGATATTGGCGGCGTAACCGCCCTTCCGTGCTTTATTACCAGTATTCTGGCGGGCTGTATTGCTGGCTGGATCAACCGTAAGATCCCCAAAGCGCAGCACTGGCGCGCAGGTATTTTAGGCGGGATGCTGTGCGAAACGCTGACTATGATCCTGGTCGTCGCATGGGCCCCCACCACCGAACTGGGGCTGGATATTGTCTCAAAAATCGGTATCCCAATGATCCTTGGCAGCGTCTGCATTGGCTTTATTGTCATGCTGGTACAAAGCGTTGAAGGAGAGAAAGAGGCCAGCGCCGCAAAGCAGGCCAAGCTGGCACTGGATATCGCTAACAAAACCCTGCCACTCTTTCGTCATGTGAACAGCGAATCGTTACGTCAGGTGTGCGAAATTATTCGCCATGACATTCATGCAGATGCGGTCGCAATTACCAATACCCAGCACGTTCTGGCCTACGTTGGTGTTGGGGAACTAAACTATCGCGACAATGATGATTTCGTCAGCCCCACCACTCAACAGGCGATAAATTACGGAAAAATTATCATAAAAAACAATGATGAAGCACATCGTACACCAGAAATACACTCCATGCTGGTGATCCCTTTATGGGAAAAAGGTGTTGTGACCGGCACGCTGAAGATCTACTACTGTCACGCTCACCAGATCACCTCCTCGTTACAGGAGATGGCAATCGGTCTGTCGCAAATCATCTCCACTCAACTCGAAGTATCCCGTGCAGAGCAACTGCGCGAAATGGCAAATAAGGCAGAGCTACGGGCGTTGCAAAGTAAAATCAATCCCCATTTCCTGTTTAATGCGCTAAACGCTATTTCCTCATCCGTGCGGTTAAATCCGGACACCGCACGCCAGCTCATTTTTAATTTGTCACGTTATCTTCGCTATAATATTGAATTAAAAGACGATGAGCAGATTGATATCAAAAAAGAGCTGTATCAAATCAAAGATTACATCGCCATCGAACAGGCCCGTTTTGGCGACAAGCTGACTGTTATTTATGATATTGATGAAGAGGTCAGCTGCTATATCCCCAGCCTGCTGATTCAGCCGTTGGTAGAAAACGCCATCGTCCATGGCATTCAACCCTGCAAGGGGAAAGGCGTGGTTACTATCAGCGTCGCGGAGTGCGGTAATCGGGTCCGGATCGCCGTCAGGGATACAGGCCATGGTATTGATCCGAAAGTTATTGAACGGGTCGAATCCAACGAAATGCCGGGCAATAAAATTGGTCTGTTGAATGTACATCACCGCGTGAAGCTGCTCTACGGCGAAGGATTACATATCCGCCGCCTGGAACCAGGCACAGAAATAGCATTCTATGTGCCCAATCAACACTCGCCCGCCGCAGCACCGGCTACCTTATTGCTTTAACCAGGAGTGAAGTTGTGAAAGTCATCATTGTTGAAGATGAATTCCTGGCCCAACAGGAACTTAGCTGGCTGATAAAAGAGCACAGCCAGATGGAGATTGTCGGGACGTTTGACGATGGTCTGGACGTGCTGAAATATCTGCAGCATAACCGCGTCGACGCTATTTTTCTGGATATCAATATTCCCTCGCTGGATGGCGTACTACTTGCGCAAAATATCAGCCAGTTCGCGCATAAACCCTTTATTGTGTTTATTACCGCCTGGAAAGAGCATGCCGTTGAAGCGTTTGAGCTTGAAGCGTTTGACTACATTCTGAAACCATACCAGGAATCGCGGATCGTTGGCATGCTACAAAAGCTGGAGGCGGCCTGGCAGCAACAGCAAGCAGGTACGACGCTCACCAGTCCCGTAACACGTGAAAATGACACGATCAACCTGATCAAAGATGAGCGGATCATCGTGACTCCAATCAACGACATTTATTACGCTGAAGCCCATGAAAAGATGACCTTTGTCTATACACGGCGCGAATCGTATGTCATGCCGATGAACATCACCGAATTTTGCAGCAAACTGCCCGCTTCACATTTTTTCCGCTGTCACCGTTCCTTCTGCGTAAACCTCAACAAAATTCGCGAGATCGAACCGTGGTTCAATAACACCTACATTCTGCGGTTAAAAGATCTGGAATTTGAAATCCCGGTCAGTCGGAGTAAAGTGAAAGAGTTCAGACAGTTAATGCATTTATAGCGCTTATCCTACAGAGATAGAGTGATGAAAGAACCAGGCTTGCCCGCAGACCAACAGTTTTTTGCCGATCTGTTCAGCGGCCTGGTGTTAAACCCACAGCGGTTGGGTCGCGTGTGGTTTGCCACTCAGCCAGCCAATTTACCGACCAGCAGTTTGTGCATTGACCTCCCGCGCCTCGATATCGTGCTACGTGGGGAGTACAGCAATCAACTGGAAAAAAAACAGCACAGTCTGCCGGAAGGCGACATGTTGTTTATCCCTGCCAGAGCGGCCAATTTACCCGGAAGCGATAAACCGGTTATGTTGTTGAGTCTGGTGTTTTCTCCGGCGTGGCTGGGGTTGTCTTTTTACGACAACCGCACCGCCTCACATTTGCGTCCGATTCGCCGCATTGAGTTGCCACATCCACAGCGTGGTGAAGGTGATGCAATGCTTACTGCATTAACCCATTTGAGCCGCTCTCCTCAGGCACAGGATATCATTCAGCCCCTGGTGCTCAGCTTGCTGCATCTGTGCCGAAGCGTGGTCAATACCCGGCCGGACACACAGCGACCGCGCTCAGAATTTCTCTATCACAGCATGTGTAACTGGGTACAGGACAACTATACTCAACAGTTGACCCGGGAAAGCGTGGCACAATTTTTCAACATCACTCCGAATCACTTATCCAAGCTGTTTACCCAGCACGGCACGATGGGATTTGTCGAGTATCTCCGCTGGGTCAGAATGGCGAAGGCACGCATCATCTTACAGAAGTATCATCTGCCAATTAGCGAAGTGGCACAGAGGTGCGGATATCATGACAGTGACTATTTTTGCCGCCTGTTCCGGCGTCAGTTTGGCATAACTCCAGGAGAATACAGCGCGCGTTTTCAGTAGTTCGGGTACGAATTAAATGTTGAAAGAAGTTCACTGTACAATTCTGCTGATAAAATCAGCAACCAGATCGCTGGCAATTTCCGCGTTCCTGCAGTCAAAGTTTTCCCCGTAAGGATCACTAAAGCCATGGTGGCTGTTGAGTATATGACATGTGACGGATGCTTTGTCGCTCAGTTGACGTTGCACTAAAACAGGATCAAAAGACTGTTCAAACTCAGCAAAAATAACCAAACAAGGACAAGGTGGAATAATATCAGCATAGTCCCTGATGCGAGAGCCATAGTAACAAACAACACCATCACACAATTTACTTTCAGCAGATAACCAGGCAATTGTGGCCCCCACGCTGAAGCCTATTACTATGATTTTCCTGTAGCATGGGCGAATCGTACTGAGCAAAGAAACGACTCCTGAAGGATTAAACCCAGAATGGTTTATAAAGTATCTGTAAGCTTCATCTTGTTGTGAGTATAAAAAAGGTGCTTTATTTTCCAGTAGAGAGGGGCAATAAACATCAAATCCTTTGTTATGATACTCATTACATACCTTTTTTATATGATCGTTAACACCATATATCTCATGCAAAACAACGATGGCATTTTTTTGTTTTTTAATGAATTTTAACATTACCCCTCACTACCTATTCTTAGCTAAAGATTCTCAACTGCAGTTTAAAGTCGGGTATTGGGTGAGATTTCAGCATGACTTGTCAGATGTAAATACATTTTCCCAGTCATAATCACCTGATTCTTCATATGAGTGTGGCCAGTGACGACACCACTCTGGGACGTTTGGAATTTCGACTCTATCAATACCCGGTATATAAGGTTTGATATCCAGTATCGGAGAACCATTAAAAGCATCCAGCCATGCTAAACCAATGACTCCTTTATCATGATCTATATATGTCACTTGTGAACAATCGAGTGCGACAGGGTTTGGACGATAAGGAGACCGTGTTGCAAATGTTCCTAATACATCAGGACCATTTTTATAGGGCTGATGCTCTGTCATTTTACTTCGGTCCATAGGATTGTCACAGGAGGATAGCCACCATAGGACCTGTATGTGACTAAACCCATCAAGGCCAACGAGGGCAGGAATATACTTATGTTCCAGTACCAACTCCACTGTGCCATTTTCAATGCTGATGACTCCAATTGTATCCAATCTAAGGTTTGCCATATCAAGCTCCATTTTTAGCATTGGTTTACGAAAACATCACAACATCCATACCCATAGTGGCAGTACTTTTTTTATACTTAAAGGACTTTTTTCGAGATCGTTTAGCTTTTGATCCATATCTTTTTACCCAGGTTATGTAAGCACAATCATTCAACTTTATTTTGACGAATTTCAGGAATTTATTGGAAGATGCCATCAATAATGATGGCAAAAAGAAGAATTAGATGCATAGCTAACATCAGCATGTCATGCTTTCATAAAAATAATCAGTTGAGGATGTCGTCAGTAACTTTTCTTTAGAGTAGCTTTGTAAGTCATTGCTTGTTATAACCACTACGACCAGTTGAGGAAATGGAAGATAAGAATGAATAATATCAATTGTGTTTTGGAAAATTATCTCAATACATACAGCTCATTGCTTACAAAAATATTTCTTGTACTCCTTCTGATACTTTGGTTCCGCACTCTTCTATTAAGACGAAGAAAAAAACAAAGTTCTGTAGCTGCAATCGCGGCAGCCGACGCCAGAGAGCGTTACCAGTGGCGTTATTTTCGATGGTCATTACAATCAATACAGATCGCATTCTATCTGTATCTTACTTGGTCAATAATCAAGTATCTATTGACATGATTAATCCATCTATTAATGGATATGATGAGAATCAGACACTGCAATGCTTGCAGTGTTGTTAACCAATACCGTAAACAGCCAATGTAATTTTGGCTGTTTACGGTTTGTTCATAAACGATACTGATGAAAAAACCACTAAAAATAGTGACTGGCTCTATTTTGTATCTTCACTTTGGTTCTCTGAACGCTCTATCTCACGATACCAGCGTGGATGGTGCTTCTTCGCCCAACGTCGGCTGACTTTTCCTTCAATCATGCCTTCTATAGATCCTTTCACCCAAAATGCCATATACATGTGGATTAGAATAGCGTGGATCAGAACGATAGCTGCCGTAGCGTGAATAAGTAAGCTCCAGCGAACAATGTTAATCGGGAAATAGTGGGCAAAGTAGGGCCGCCAGATAATGACCCCAGTGGCCAACAGCACAAAGATCAGACTCATTATGCTCCAGAACATCATTTTCTGACCGGCATTATATTTGCCGACATCAGCGACTTTATGTTCATTCCCCTTCAGTACTTCAACAATACCTTTAATCCAGGGAAGATCCTGTTTATCGGGGATGTTGTGATGTACAAAGCGAACGAACATAAACATCAGCACGATAAAAATCACCACTCCAAAGAATGGATGTAGGATCCTGCCCATTTGCGGCGTACCAAAGGTTTCGGTGAGCCATTGCAACGTCGGGAAAAACAGCGCAACACCAGAGAGTGATACCAGGAAGAAGCTAATTACTACCGTCCAGTGGCAGGCACGGTCGATAAATTTAGTACGAAGTATCATTTTGCTTTTACTCATGACCGCTATCCTCCTCATCATCAGTCTCTTTGTTCGGTCCGACACCTATGTAGTGGTAAATCAGTCCAGCAAAAGTGGCGATAAATCCAGCAGCGGAGAGTGGTTTGAGAATACCTTTCCAAAGGTTCACCGGCGCGGCAATTTTCGGGTCATCCGGCAGATTGTGGTAGAGCGAAGGATGGTCTGCATGGTGCAGAACGTACATCACATGAGTGCCGCCCACGGATTGTGGGTTGTATACCCCCGCCTGGGCATAACCACGTTTTTTAAGCTGCATCACGCGGGTTTCTGCCACATTGAGCATCTCTTTTTTGGTACCAAACTGGATAGCGCCGGTTGGACAGGTTTTCACGCAGGCTGGCTCCTGACCGACACTAACCCTGTCGACACACAGTGTGCATTTGTAGACGCGATTATCCTCTGGATTGAGTCGCGGAATGTTGAACGGGCAGCCGGCAATGCAGTAGCCGCAACCAATACAGTGCTCAGACTGAAAGTCGACAATTCCGTTAGCATACTGAATGATAGCTCCGGCAGACGGACATGCTTTAAGGCATCCTGGATCCTCGCAATGCATACAACCATCTTTGCGAATCAACCATTCCAGCTTGTCGTTATGAGTGGTTTCGCTAAAGCGCATCACCGTCCATGACTTGGCGCTGAGATCAGTTGGATTGTCATAGACGCCGTTGCAATAGCCCACTTCATCGCGGATATCGTTCCATTCTGAGCAGGCTACCTGACAGCCTTTGCAGCCAATGCAGGTGGTGACATCAATTAATTTTGCTACTTCTGCACGGTAATCGCGTGCGTGCGGCGGCGGCGTGATGCGATTTGTCGCCGAGCGTTTGATAATATCTTGTGATTGCATAGCCATGAGTTCTTTCCCTTATGCCCTCTCGATGTTGACCAGAAACGCTTTATATTCCGGCGTTTGCGAGTTGGCATCACCAACAGATGGCGTTAACGTGTTGGCGAGGAAACCCTTGCGCGTTGCACCTTCAAATCCCCAGTGGCAAGGGATACCAACGGTATCGACCTGCTTACCATCTATCGTCAGCGTTTGCAGGCGTTTAGTTACCACCGCCTTCGCTTTGATAAAGCCTCGTTTTGACATCACTTTCACAGTATCACCCGCTGCAATGCCTTTTTTGCTCGCCAGCGTTTCACCAATTTCGATGAACTGGTCAGGCTGGGCGATAGCATTCAGCAATGCATGCTTGGTCCAGTGGCGGAAAAGTTCAGTAATGGAATAAGTCGTGGCGACATACGGGAAGGCGTCAGCTTTACCCATATTGTCGATATCGCCACGGTAGATACGCGCAACCGGGCTGGAGATAACCTCAGGATGCAGCGGATTGGTGCCAATAGGTGACTCAATGGGTTCGTAATGTTCCGGGAACGGCCCATCGTTCATTTTGTCTATAGAAAACAGACGCGCGACGCCTTCCTGATTCATAATAAACGGCCCGACATTGCTGCCCGGTTCGGCCTGACTGTAATCGGCAACGTCCATACCTGCCCACTTTTTGCCATCCCAGCGCAGCAACGTACGCTTTGCATCCCACGGTTTTCCAGCGGGATCGGCAGACGCACGGTTGTAAAGAATACGGCGGTTCGCTGGCCACGACCATGCCCAGCCAGGGGTACACCCCAAACCATATGGATCGCTGTTATCACGGTTAGCCATCTGGTTGCCCTGCTCCGTCCAGCTTCCGCAGTACACCCAGCAGAAACTACTGGTAGAGCCATCATCGCGAAGCTGCGCAAAGCTGCTGAGCTGCTGGCCTTTTTTAGCGATGAGTTGCCCTTTATCGTCATAGAGATCCTGAAGTGCCATCCCATTTCCCTCGCGGGCAACTTCTTCCGGATGCGGGTCGTACGGATCTTTATAGTCCCAGCTCATGTTCAGCAACGGTTCGGGATTGGCTCCGCCCTCTTGCTGATAAAGTTCACGCAAGCGCATAAACAGGCGCCCGAGGATTTTTGCATCATGCAATGCTTCGCCAGGCGGCTCTGCCGCCGCCCAGTGCCACTGTAGCCAGCGCCCGGAGTTGGCAATAGAACCGTCCTCCTCCGCAAAGCAGGATGATGGCAACCGGAAGACTTCAGTCTGGATATCTTCCGGCTTCACGTCATTCATCTCACCGTGATGCTGCCAGAAGTTCGACGATTCGGTCGCCAGTGGGTCGATAACCACCATATATTTCAGTTTCGCAAGCGCACGGGAGGATTTGTTTTTATCAGGAAACGCTGCCAGCGGGTTGAAACCTTGTACGATGTAGCCGTTAATCTTGCCTTCCAGCATCAGCTCAGCCTGGGTCATCACGTCATATAGACGATCCCATTTCGGTAGCCAGTCATAGCCCCAGTTATTCTCAGCAGTAGCGCGATCGCCCCAGAAACTTTTCATCATGCTGACGAAGAATTTTGGTGTATTTTTCCAGTAATTCACTTCATTCACGCCAAGCGCAGGCGGGGTAACCTGCGAGATATAGGTCTGGTAGTCAGGTTGTTTTTCGGAAGGTAGCGGCATATAGCCAGGAAGGTTAGTCGAGAGCAAACCGAGGTCGGTGTAACCCTGAATATTCGAGTGGCCGCGCAAAGCGTTGACACCGCCGCCCGCCATACCGATATTGCCCAGCAACAACTGAAGCATCGCTGCTGCGCGGATAATTTGCGCTCCGGCGGAATGGTGCGTCCAGCCCAACGCATACAGGATTGTCGCGGTGCGATTCGGAACGCTGGTACTGGCGAGGATTTCACAGATTCGGTTGAAATCTGCCACCGACGTACCGCACAGTCGGTTAACCATTTCAGGTGTGTAGCGGTCGACGTGATTTTTCAGCAAATTCCACACGCTGCGTGGGTGAGTCAGCGTTTCATCGCGCAGGGCATTGCCCTGTTCATCCAGTTGATAGAACCAGCTGGATTTGTCGTACTGCCTTTTTTTCGCATCATAGCCGCTAAAAAGGCCATCGTTGAACTGATAGTCATCGCGGATGAGCAAACTGGCGTTGGTGTAGTGCCGCACATACTCATGTTGCACGCGATCATTTTCCAGCAGATAACGAATCACGCCAAGCAGGAATGCAGTGTCGGACCCTGCACGGATCGGCGCATAAAGATCGGCAATAGCGGCGCTACGGTTAAAGCGCGGGTCAACCACCACGACCGTAGCGTCGTTTTTAGTTTGTGCTTCTATCACCCATTTAAAACCAACCGGATGTGCTTCGGCCGCGTTGCCCCCCATAATCAGCACCACGTTGGCATTTTTAATATCGACCCAGTTATTGGTCATCGCTCCACGACCAAAGGTCGGTGCCAACGCAGACACGGTTGGGCCGTGGCACAGCCGGGCCTGGCAATCGATAGCCACCATTCCCAGGCTACGGGTAAATTTGCCGTCGAGAATTCCGGTTTCATTACTTGCCGCCGAGGAGCACAACATACCGGTTGTGGTCCAGCGGTTAACGGTCACACCCTGGGGGGTTTTCTCAATAAAGTTTGCGTCACGGTCATCTTTCATTAATCGAGCAATTCGATTAATCGCATCTTCCCAGCTGATTCGCTGCCATTTATCAGAGCCCGGTGCACGATATTCAGGATACTGCAGGCGCGTTTCGCTATGAATATAATCCAGAACGCCCGCACCTTTCGGGCACAAGGAGCCGCGACTTACAGGATGATCCGGATCGCCCTCAATATGGTAGATGCTTTCTTTGACATTTTTGGCCGTATCGCCAAGGCTGTACATCAACATGCCGCAGCCCACTGAACAGTATGTACAGTTATTCCGCGTCTCTTTTGCTTTTAAGAGTTTATATTGACGGGTTTCCGCGTGAACGGAAAAAGATGATAAAAATCCGAGGGATGCAACAGTGGTTCCTGCCATACCGCCCGCGCAGATTCGAAAGAACTGCCTCCGGCTTAACTCCATGTGTCCTCCAGCTTAAACTTAAGACATGAAAAGGGATGATTATTATAAGGTTAATATGCCGTATAGACCATTGTTATTATATGGTTATAACAAGCAAGAGAAGCCACTATCGGCGGTAGAATGGAAATGGTTTACTGCGTTTGGGTATCTGAAAGGCGGAAATGTGATCAATGGGTCGTTAAACGCTATTTCATGTGCCACTGCCTGCTGAATCCGGCCTGCAAACGTACCCGTCTGTAGACCGGATTCGACGTCGTTTGCGTCTCTACCCGGCATTTATCACAAACTCAAAACGTCAATTCGGCCTCCAGCAAGGCCAGAATGCTTTCGGCATCTTGCGCTGCAAACAGTGACTGGCGAAACTGCTTATTTACCAGCTTGCGCGCCAGCTGCGAAAAGACCTTCACGTGGTTAATACCCTCATCGGCTCCCAGCGTTAGCATGATCACCAGTTCAACGTCCCCCATCTCCGACTGCCAGTCGACCGGCTGCGCAAGCCGGACAATGCTGATGCTGGAGTGACGGATCCACTGGGATTTTGTATGTGGAATAGCCACGCCAAAACCAACGGCGGTCGTGACAATCTCTTCCCGCTGCCAGACATCCTCTTCAAGCTCAAACGGGTGTTCCGTTCGCCCATTTACGCCGAGATTGCCGCACAGGAACTGAATCGCCTGTTCTTTATTGCTCAGTGGTTCGCCTACAAAAATGTTCTCCAGCGCCAGCAACGGACGGACATCTTTTTGCGGTGCAAACTGATTCAGCAACGCTTCGATCTCCTGCGCGCTGCGACATTCGCAGGCCCGCAGAGCGAGCTCCCGGCACGCCTGGCTGTCCAGTTCACGTAGCTGGCTTTTCACGGCCGGAATACGCGGGCTACTCATACTCAATTCGTCGAGTCCTAAACCCAGCAACAGCGGTAAATAGCGCCCTTCTCCGCCTAGCTCACCACAGATCCCCACCCATTTGCCGCGATCGTGCGCCACGCTGACGATTTGCTGCAGCATCCGCAAAAACGACGGCGTAATCGGGTTATACAACGGCGAAACTCGCGGGTTATTACGATCGACCGCGTACAGATACTGGGTCATGTCGTTTGAGCCGATGCTGAAGAAATCGACTTCGTCACAGAAGTGATCGATGATGTAACACACTGACGGCACTTCAACCATAATCCCCAACGGAATGGCCGGGGCATGGCGTAATCCCTCAAGTTTCAACTCAGCTATCGCTTTTTGCAGTTCACTTTTCACCCACAGGATCTGGTCAAGACTGTGCACCATCGGAATCATCAGTTGCGCGTTACCAAAGGCCGCTGCACGAAAAATGGCGCGTAGTTGAGTACGGAACAATCCGGCAAATTCGGGATAAATTCGCACCGCGCGATAACCAAGGAACGGATTGTCTTCCTGAGGAATATTGAGATAACGGATATTTTTATCGCCACCAATATCCATGGTGCGAAAAATGACCGGTTTGTCGCCAGCGGCCAGTAACACCTGCTGGTAGGCTTCAAACTGCTCCTGCTCGTCAGGCGCGCTGTCTCTGTCCATAAACAGCATTTCAGTACGAAACAGCCCAATACCCTCCGCACCATTAGCAAACGCTCCTGGCGCTTCCAGCGCAGTACCGATATTCGCTGCGACATCAATGCGCTGATTATCTTTGGTGAACGCAGGCTGTGCGGCATCAAGCGCCTGCCTCCGCTGGCATTCATCCGCCAGCTTTTGTGCAATCCCATAATACCCACGCACAGCATCGTTTGGGTTAATCGCCAGTACACCGCAGCGGGCATCCAGTACCGCATGCTGACCCGTATAGCGGCTAATCGCCTCCAGAGGCAGGCCGCTGAGCACAGGGATCGCCGACGCGCGAGCCAGAATCAGTGTATGCGATGTGCGGCCCGTTTTCTCAAGGATCATGCCGGACAGATGCTGCAAATTGAGGCTTAAAAACTGACTGGGGGTCAGGTCTTCGGCAATCAGTATTGTCGGTTGTTCCAAAATCAGTGCATTACGCGGACGTCTTTCGGGCCAGGTGATGTGCAGCAACTGCTCGCTGATATCACGGATATCGCTGACCCGTTCACGCAGGTAGTCATTGCCGGAGGCTGACAGCTTGTCACACACCTGTTCCATATTGGCGATAATCGCCGCACCTAATCCCAGATGCTGCTCAAGCATCAGGCGACGGATATTGCCGGCAAACCCATCATCCTGAATCAAGGACAGGTGTGCACTCAGTATGGTTTTACTCTCACCGTCACGCTCTCGCAGCTGCTGATTAAGCTGTTCAGCCAGCGTCACCAGGCTATGCTCCAGCCGGGTATTATCCTCCGCGCTCGCCGCTATTGCCCGATAGACTTCCAGATTATCGCGCTGCCAAAGTGTTAACGAACCAGCCCCTACGCCACCAGCCAGCACATTGCCATACAGCAAATCCGGGTTAAGGCGAATCAGCGAGCGTGGCAACGGATGAGCTGCCAGCTCTGAGAACGTGGGCTGGACACTGTCACTGTCAATAAACCGGTGCTGGAGATACTCTTCCAGCGCCCGCCTGGCCTGTTCTTCATCGCTACCGGTGATGGTTAAACTGCAACTGTCGTTAAACAGCGTTCCGGTGCCAATCAGTGCCAGCGAACTTTTCGCATCTGCCCGGGTATTCTGGCGATGATTGATAAATATCACCTCACTTTGCCACTGGCTACAGTGCTCTTTTAGCTCCCATGCCGGACGTGCATGCAGGCCATTGGGTAACGGGCAAAGAAATTGAATCGTGAGCATAACAACTCCTGGTTAGCGCAAAATCAGCACCTGAAATCCGTCAGATGAACAACGGTTTCGCGCGTAAGATGTGAAATAAGAGCCGACAGCAATTGTTGCGTTTGGCTGATGTCACGGCAAGCTGCAATCGACGCAGCGCAGTGCCCATGGCGTGTAGCTGGCCCCAGCACAACCGTCGGGATCCCTGTGCCGCTGATATGAACAGCCCCACCGTCGGTGCCACCGTTACTGAACATATCCAGCTGTAGCGGTATACCCGTTTCATAAGCGACGCTTTCAACCCATGCTGTCAGTTTTGGTGGGGCAATAAGTGACTTATCGCTCAGCACCAGCATCGGCCCTTTGCCGAGCTGTCGATGATTCGCCGCACCATAATCAAAGTTTTTTGCCCAGCAGGCCGTGTCCAGCACAATGGCTATGTCCGGTGCAACCGCACTCGCCGCCGTTTGCCCTCCACGTAACCCAACCTCTTCACTGGAGCTGGCCACCAGCCAGACTTCACAAGGCAGTTCAGCGCCATGCCATTCACGTAACAGCGCTATCAGCAGATAACACCCGAGCCGATCATCAAAGGCTTTTCCCATTACCCGCTGGTGTGGCAAAACCTGGAAAGTAGTGTCAAAAGTGACGCGATCGCCCGGACGGACGCCAGCCTGAATGACCTCGTCATATGAGCGCGCGCCAATATCCACCCGCATCGCGCTAACATCATTGCCACTACGTTCTCCGTCAAGCAGCCCAGGGATTTTGCTCTCCTCTCGGGTGGTAATCCGCACCAGTTGCAGTTGCCTGGCCGCCATCCGCACATTTCCTACCGGTAAAACATCAATCGCCCCTTCGCTGGAGATACTGCGTACAATAAATCCCACTTCATCCATATGCGCGCAAATCATCACTTTCGGACCTGTCGATTCATTAAGTCGAATCAGTACCGAGCCAAGGCCATCAAAGCGCACCTCTTTATGCAGACGATCAGCCTCATCAAGTAAGATCTGACGAACCTCTTGTTCTGAAGACGCGATGGCATCCGCCTCACTCAGCGCTTTCAGCAGCGATAAATCCATTACGCCTCTCCCGTATGTAACAATGTTTTCGACATGCTGTAGAGCACCTCACCGCCGTCTGGCGTAACCAGCACAACATCCTCAATACGCACTCCCCCTTGCCCCGGCAGGTAGATACCCGGCTCAACGGTAAGCAACATGCCAACCGCCAGTGAAGTCGTATCTGTCGGGGAGAAGCGAGGGTTTTCATGGACCTCAATACCGATAGCGTGTCCGGTGTTATGCCCAAAGTAATCACCATACCCCGCGTCGGTAATGACCTGGCGAGCGGCGGCATCCACCTCATGGCAGTGCACTCCTGGGCGAATTGCCGCCACCGCTGCACGGTGTGCAGCCAGAACAATTTGATAAACGGGAAACAGAGCGCTTTCTTCTGCCGGTCCCGCACCAGGGACGCGAAACGTTCGCGTCATATCCGAACAATATCCCTGGTACTGTGCGCCAAAATCCAGCGTGATAAATTCGCCCGCTTCGACAAGCTTGTCGCTGGCTTTTCCATGTGGCAACGCGCCGCGCCAACCGCTGGCGACAATGGTGTCAAAAGAGGCCTTTTCCGCACCAAGTGTGCGCATATACCATTCCAGCTCAGCGGCAATGGCTCGTTCACTGAAGCCTGGCTGAATAAATCGACGAATGTGTTCAGCACCGAGATCGGCAATCCGGCAGGCCTCGCGGATACAGGCAATCTCCTGTGTCGTTTTAACCTGCCGAAGAACATCCGGTACCACGCTCACCAGTCGGGCGCGCAATTTACCTGACCACACGTGCGCCGTTTGCCAGCTAACCTGCTCTCCTTCGAAGCCCAGCGTATCCAGGTTTTCGTCATCAATGATTTGATTCACCCGCGAATACAGCGTCTGCGCCCCATCCAGTAAATGGAGCTGGTAGCCACATGTACGCTCCGCGATATCGGTGTAGTAACGGGAATCCACCAGAATATGTGCTTTTTTATGGCTGATAAGCACAAACCCAGAACTGCTGGAGATACCCAGATGCGGCTGTTTATTCTGCCGCGATGAAAGCAGCACGGCGTCCAACCTTTGCGCCGTTAGCCATTCGCGCAATGAGGCAAGTAAACTCATGATGACAATCCTTATATTCAGAGGCTTTCAATCAGCAGTTTGCCTTTGCGATACATCATGTGGCGCAGGAACACGACCATTAGCGCCGTAATAACCGCCCCTAATAAGATCCCCGCCATATAGACGCCGAGATTAGTAACCAGAGGCCATGCCCAGATGGCGGATTCAGGGAACCACTGTACCGCGCCCAGCCAGACAGCAGCCGTCGAGCCGACAATTGCTCCAACCATATATGAAGGGATCGCCGTAACAGGGCTTTCCAGCGCAAAGGGGATCGCGCCTTCGCTAATGCCCATAAACGCAAGGAACATCGCCGTTTTCCCCTGCGGGTAAAGCTGCGCACTAAACAGTCGTTTACCGGTTAAACGGCGGTCGATAAGCGTTGCCAGCCCAAGACCAATAGGTGGAATGACAATCGCAATAGAGCGTGCAGTCACCGGCAGGACGTGATCGGTGGTAAAGCTAAAGGCAACAAATCCTGCGGCCTTATTGATAGGGCCACCGAGGTCAATTGCAGTCGCTGCGGAGATGCCCATCGCATACATCAGCGTACCTTTCTCTCCCGCGGCCGTCAGCAGAGTACGGATACCACCGTTAATCCAACCTCCGAACGGGGTTATCACGTAATACATCGCCAGCATGACGAAAATCGCGGAGAGAATCGGCAGTAAAAAAGTGGTTTTGAATGCCAGCAGAAAATCAGGAAGCTGGATTTTCTGGTTCATCCACTTCACCAGATATCCGGCAACAATCGAGATAATCAGCGCTCCGATAAAGGTCGAAGGTACCGGAGCGGCCGTCGCCCATTGCAGAGTGGTTGGGTCAAAATTCAGCACCTGCGTGGGCTGAGTAGACATCAGCCCGCCGATGAATCCTGCCGGAAACGCCAGCTTACCGCCGATAGAGTTAGCAACGAACGCTGCAAACATGGGTATAGCAAAACCAAACAGCACGCCGCCAAAAGACTGTGACAGCCAGGCAAACTTCAGTAATGAAAGATTAAAACCATCGAACTTCCCGCTATTCAGCGCATCCATGATGCCGGTATCAGCAGGAATTTTTAGCCAGCTATAGGCAATCAGTTGAGAGAAAGCGAGGATCACCCCACCCATGATTAACGTGGGTACCATACGCGAAATACCCGACATTACATGCTGCGGGAGTTCGCCCCAAAAGCTATTGCGGGAGGCCTGAGGATTTTTTATTACCGCTGCCGCACCAGATGCGCCAGGCACAACGGTTGCACTGCGTTTTTTAATGGCCATACGTGTTTCCCTTCGACAATTATTGTTGTTCTGCGGCAACCATTTCTTCGATCTCTTTAATGATGCCAGCAGCGTTTTTTATTGCGTCCTGCAAAGTAATTTCGTACACATCGCGTGTTTCAAACCGCTCGTTATCTTCCGGGGTGACGGCAACGGAGTGGATAATTAACGTCGCTTCGGCAATGTCCTGCGCCGTCAGGCGGTTTTGAATGCCATCTGCGCCCTGCGTTTCAATTTTCACTTCGTATCCCGCTTCAACCGCCGCTTCTTCCAGCGCCTGAGCTGCCATAAAGGTGTGAGCCAGCCCCATCGGGCATGCACAGACTGCAATCAGTTTTTTACTCATAACAGACTCCTCGTAATAGTTAACGAGTGAAATTATGGATGCAGGAAAGCAACGACCGTTACCAGATAAATAATGCTTCTACTGGATAAATAACCCCGCAATTCGGAAATGTGACGAGCGTCGGAATGGCTGGCAACAGACGAAAAAAAACCGCGTGATTAGCGCGGTTTCGCAGGGTATAGCAGTGTAGTTACAGAACATGCCCTAAAGTCTGGCGCAAATGCGCACCTGAGCCAAGCAGTCCTGGATTATCATGTACAATCAGATACACCGGAATGTCCTGAACATAGGATTTAAACCGCCCTTTATCTTCAAAGCCGCCGCGAAAACCAGACGCTTTAAAGAACTCGAGGAAACGCGGCACGATGCCACCGGCAATATAGACACCGCCAAAGGTGCCCAGCGTTAGTGCCAGATCGCCGCCAAATCGCCCCATAATGACGCAAAATAGCGACAGCGCGCGGCGACAGTCGATACAGGAATCCGCCAATGCACGTTCAGTGATATCTTTCGGCTGCAGGTTTTCCGGCAGGCGCCCATCTGACTTCACAATAGCGCGGTACAAATTCACCAGCCCAGGGCCGGACAGCACGCGTTCCGCTGAGACATGACCAATCTCCGCGCGCAGCACTTCCAGAATAATGCCTTCTTCTTCACTATTAGGGGCGAAATCCACATGCCCCCCTTCTCCCGGCAGGCTCACCCAGCGTTTATCCACGTGCACCAGATGCGCAACGCCTAAGCCAGTACCCGCACCATAGACCGCAATAGGTTTCCCTTCGACAGGCTCTGCACCACCAAACTGAATCAAGTGCTCTTTTTTCAACATGGGGATCGCCATCGATACAGCGGTGAAATCGTTGATGATTTCCAGATGACTGAAGCCAAGGTTCTTTTTCATTTCAGCAATAGAAAATGCCCAGGTATGGTTGGTCATTGCCACCCAGTCACCGGTGATCGGGCAGGCAATGGCAATACACCCGTCTTCAACGCTAACGCTATGCTCATCCAGGTACACACGCACAACGGCTTCAAGGCTTGGGTAATCCAGCCCGGAATAGGTCTTTGCCTGCGAAATCTCACCACTGGCAATGTCACACAGAGCAAGACGCGCGTTAGTGCCGCCGACATCACCTACTAAAGCATATTTTGTCATTCTTCTACTGCTCCGCTAAAGTCAGAATAAATCTTTAGCACACTGTAAATTCATGGGGGCATAACAACAACGCCCCAAAGGCTGATGCCCGTGGAAAATCGATCCAGGTCACATAATTACTTTATCGTTTCAGCACCATTTGCAGCAATGCCACAAGGCAGGCTGTGCAAACTACCTCTATGACTCTGTTTGAAGGAATAGAAAATGCTCCATCCGCGTGCCAGAACGATGCTGTTATTATCAACCCCCGCGCTGATTATTGGCATCGCCTCCAGTCTGGTGTTGATCGCAGTAATGAAAGTGGCCTCTGTTTTACAGCAATTTTTATGGGAGCGTCTGCCCGTCAGTATTGGCATTGCCAATGACTCTCCGGTTTGGATCATCGGCATGCTTACGCTTACCGGGATAATGGTCGGCTTAGTGATTCGCTACAGCCAGGGTCATGCAGGCCCGGATCCTGCCTGTGAACCACTGATCGGTATGCCAGTATCAACTTCAGCACTGCCGGGCCTGCTGGCCGCACTGATCCTCGGCCTCGCGGGCGGGGTCAGTCTGGGGCCAGAGCATCCGATTATGACCGTGAATATCGCGCTGGCAGTGGCCATTGGCGTTCGGCTGTTTCCCCGTGTTGATAAGCTGGACTGGACCATTCTCGCTTCTGCTGGCACCATTGGCGCGCTGTTTGGCACCCCTGTCGCCGCAGCGCTGGTGTTCTCGCAAACATTGAACAACTCTAACGATGTTCCCTTGTGGGATCGTCTGTTTGCGCCATTGCTGGCCGCAGCAGCGGGATCACTGACAACCAGCCTGTTCTTTCATCCTCATTTTTCGTTGCCCATTGAACACTACTCACAGATGCATCTGACCGATATTTTTAGCGGTGCCATTGTCGCCGCCATTGCTATTGCGGCAGGTATGGTGGCGGTCTGGTGTTTGCCACGTTTGCACCAGTTGATGCATCAATTGAAACACCCGGTGCTGATCCTCGGTGTTGGGGGATTTATCCTCGGCATATTAGGCGTTATTGGTGGGCCACTTACTTTGTTTAAGGGGCTGGATGAAATGCAGCAAATGGCGTTTAGCCAGACTCTGGGTGCCTCAGACTATTTTATGCTCGCGGTGATTAAACTGGCCGCGCTGGTGGTTGCCGCCGCCAGCGGTTTTCGCGGTGGGCGTATTTTCCCGGCGGTATTCGTGGGTGTGGCGCTGGGACTTATGCTACACGCCCATGTTGAAACCGTACCGGCAGCAATCACCGTCTCCTGTGCCATTCTGGGGCTGGTCTTGGTTGTCACACGCGATGCCTGGCTGAGTCTGTTTATGGCCGCAGTGGTGGTGCCAGACACCACCCTGCTGCCGCTGTTGTGTATCGTTATGCTTCCCGCCTGGTTGCTGTTGGCAGGTAAACCGATGATGATCGCCAATCACCCGGATAAATAGCTATCCGCCGTTACGGGCTTCCAGCGCACGGGTCACCGTGCGCAACAGTTCAGGCAGATCGGCTTTCGGCAACACCACTTCAATCAACGAAAGCCGTTGCGGTGATGCCAGCCGAGCCAGAACTTCCTCCAACTGTACAGCCTGCGCCACGCGCCAGCATTCCGCCTGACATTCCCGACTCAGAGCCTGCGGCACCTGCGTCCAGCTCCAGCCGGCAATATCGTTGTAACGCTGATTCGCCCCGTGAATAGCACGCTCTACGGTATAACCGTCGTTATTGAGCAGTAAAACAACGGGTGACTGACCCTCTCTGAGCATTGACCCCAGTTCCTGAATTGTCAGTTGCGCCGCACCATCACCAATAATCAGGATCACCCGGCGGTCCGGGCAAGCCATTTGTGCACCGAATGCGGCAGGTAAAGCATAGCCAATAGAGCCCCACAACGGTTGTACCAGCACCTCCGCCCCGGAAGGTAACGAGAGCGCCGCAGCACCAAATGCGGCAGTCCCCTGGTCTACGAGGATAATGTCGTCAGGTGCCAGATAATGCTGCACCGTATGCCAGAAGTTTTCCTGTGTCAGCGGCCCCCTTTCAACCGGAATACGATTAACAGGAGGACGTTCAGGTGGGAGAGAGAATGACAATTCCAGGCATAATTCTCGTAGCGTGGTGACCGCCTGTTCCATGGGGACGTTAAACCAGCTTGTTCCTACGCGCGAAGCATGAGGCTGGACCTCAATAGTGCGTTCCTGCGGTAGCCGTTGCGTAAAACCGGCAGTCAACGTGTCAACAAACTGAGTGCCAACACAGATGATCGTGTCGGCATCCTCTATCGCCTGGCGTACATAATCATTGCTGGCCCCAGCGCTGTAAGTGCCAACAAACGCCGGATGACGCTCATCAAAAAGCCCTTTGCCCATCAATAGTGTGGCGTGGGCCATCGGCGTTTCCGCCATCCAGCGCTGTAAAACCGGCTGTAAACCAAAACGCAGCGCGAGAAAATCAGCCAGCAGCGCCACCCGCGGACTGTCGATTAACCGTTCGCGGGCCTGAAAACGAAACGCGGCAGCCACGCTGCTTTCCGGTTCGTTCAGGGGAATAATGAGGATATCTTGCGGGGGCGTGGCGGGGTGTTTGGCAATATCAGCAGGTAGCATCAGATAACCTGGTCTGCGCTCGGACAACATTGCCCGCAGAACCCGGTCAATTTCATAGCAGGCGTTTTGTGCATCCAGCACCGCACTGGCCGAGGTAATCGCCTGGTGCATACGGTAAAAATGCTGAAAATCACCGTCACCAAGGGTGTGATGCATCAGTTCCCCACGCCGCTGAGCACTGCTACACGGAGCCCCCACAATATGCAATACAGGAACATATTCTGCATAGCTTCCGGCTAATCCATTGATTGCGCTTAATTCCCCAACGCCAAAGGTGGTGAGAAGCGCTCCTGCCCCCGCCACCCGGGCATATCCATCCGCAGCATAAGCCGCATTCAATTCGTTCGCGCACCCGACCCAGCGCACGCTGGGATGTTCAATCACATGGTCCAGAAACTGCAAATTATAATCACCCGGCACACCAAAAAGGTGGCCAATTCCACAACCTGCCAGCCTGTCCAGCAGATAATCAGCAACTGAATACGGGGTTTGCATGACAGCTATCCTTCTGACGGTAACCTCATGTTGAGTATCGAAGAACTGTGATACCTGTCCAGAAAACTCGCCGTGAAGGGGGTGGAAAGCTGAATTTACAGTTTCGGCGGTGAAATTTCATTGAGGCCTGACTTGTGTAAACGTATACACTGAAACTCTCACTATCTGGAATGGGGGCTACATGGTTTATCGCGCTGATGAAAATCGCTATCAGACAATGGAGTACCGCCGCTGCGGTCAAAGCGGGTTAAAACTACCGGTTATCTCTCTTGGCCTGTGGCACAATTTTGGTGACACCACGCAAGTCGAGAACAGCCGGAGCCTGTTACAGCGCGCTTTCGATCTGGGGATCACCCATTTTGATCTCGCCAATAACTACGGGCCGCCACCGGGCTCGGCTGAGCGAAATTTCGGACGCATTCTGCAGGAAGATTTTTTACCGTGGCGGGATGAACTCATCATTTCCACCAAAGCAGGCTACACCATGTGGGATGGTCCCTACGGCGACTGGGGTTCGCGTAAATATCTGATAGCCAGCCTCGACCAAAGCCTGAAACGCATGGGTCTGGAATATGTTGATATCTTCTATCACCATCGTCCCGATCCTGAAACACCGCTTACAGAAACCATGAAGGCACTGGATCATATTGTCCGTCAGGGCAAAGCGCTGTATGTCGGGCTGTCTAACTATCCTGCCGACCTTGCCAGACAGGCCATTGAAATCCTCAACGATTTAGGGACTCCATGCCTTATCCACCAGCCCAAATATTCCATGTTTGAACGCTGGGTTGAAGGAGGTTTACTCTCACTGCTGCAGGAGAAAGGAGTTGGCAGTATCGCCTTCTCACCGCTGGCAGGTGGACAATTAACCGATCGCTACCTGAACGGTATTCCTGCGGATTCTCGTGCAGCAAGCGGCAGCCGTTTTCTTAATCCGGACCAAATTACTGCGGAAAAATTAAACAAAGTTCGTTTGTTGAATGAACTGGCTGAGCGGCGAGGACAAAAGCTCTCCCAGATGGCGCTGGCCTGGGTGTTACGGGAAGACAAAGTCACCTCAGTGCTGATTGGTGCCAGCAAACCGGCGCAAATTGAAGACGCTGTCGGCATGCTGGCAAACCGTCATTTCTCACCGGCAGAATGTGCAGAGATTGATGCCATTCTGGGTCGGTTGAAATAAAGACACATTTATTAACAAAAAGTGCTCTCTCTCAGGATTTAAGAGTTAAGGCGATGAAACGGGGCTTTACTGCCCCGTAATATTGCGTTAACAGGCCGGCTACGGCTCGATCGTGAAGGAGAGAAAGAATGTTCAGGTCACTGATTCTGGCGGCAGTCTTAATGGCTTTTGCACCGCTGGCCGCAAACGCTGGCGAAATCACCCTGCTACCGTCGATTAAATTACAAATTGGCGATCGCGACAATTACGGCAACTACTGGGACGGCGGGCGCTGGCGCGACCGGGATTACTGGCACCATAATTATGAGTGGCGCAAAAATCGTTGGTGGCGTCATGACAATGGATACCATCGTGGCTGGGATAAACGCAAAGCTTACGAGCGCGGTTATCGTGAAGGCTGGAACGATCGTGATGACCATCGTGGTCGCGGGCGAGGCCACAAACACCATCATTAATGTAACAAATCCCCCATCATCCGGGGCAGTATTCACACAAACCATCGATATACATAGGGTTCATGTTTGTACATGGACCCTTTTTGCGTAACACTTTCCCAAACGCTGGATTACGTACAGCCACAATAGCCCCCCAGAGCGTCCTCCATCTTTCCGGTTCATTTCACAAATTCACAAAATCGGAAAAAAAAATTCCGATTAATCGTGTTTTTTTTGAACTTTACGCGATAAACGTTAACATTAATTTAATAATATAAAACCTGGGGTGAGCGCCAATGAAAAAACAAGAAAGACAAAAGGCCATTCGGGTTAAGCTGGTAACCGATAAAAAGGTTTATGTTAGCGAATTAGCAAAGGAATTATCAGTTACGACTCGCACGATCCGTAATGACTTAAATGAGTTAAGTCAGAATACTCTTTTTTCATTATTCCATGGCGGCGCGCAATTAAACAACACACCTGATGAATCTTTATTTGAACAATCTTTCACAAATACAATATTGAACGGGTTCAAAAGCCATAAGGAAATCACAACGATTTCTACCCGTACCAAACAAAATAACTATATTGATGAAAGCATTTACATACTGGGTTCATTTAATATAGATATTGTCTCTGAAACTTCAACGTTCCCTCAGATTGGCCAGACCATACGCGCCTCTGCAACCCATTTTTATGCCGGAGGGAAAGGTACAAACCAGGCGGTTGCTGCAGCCAAAATCAATAACAATGTTCATCTTACTGTTAAATTAGGTACAGATGAGTTTTCGAAAAAAGCAAAAAGATACTTAACGAACACTGAAATTTCATCTTTCTCTTTTTTTGAAAATGAAATGTCCTCCACTGGAATTGCAATGGTTTGGGTTTCAGGTGCCACTGGAGACAATATGATCAGTATCGATCTTGGGGCCAATGAAACTTTCACCCAGGAAGATATTTTATTGGATATAGATACCATTCGTAATTGCAAAGTTTTTTTAACCCAACTGGAAAATAATTTTCCTATCACTCGCTTTGCCGTCATGCAGGCAAAACTCGGAAAATCTCTGGTTGTTCTGAATCCCGCTCCCTATGTTTCCGAGATCAAAGAAATATTGCATTTAATCGATATTATCACACCGAATAAAATTGAAGCTGAAGCGTTGTCAGGTATCAACATAGTTGATATTTATTCAGCAAAAAATGCCGCCAAGAGCATTCATATCCAGGGCGCAAAATGCGTCATTATCACGTTAGGTAGCGACGGTTGTCTGATCTTTGATGGCAAAACTTATACTCATATTCCGGCCTATAAATCAGCCGTTGTCGATACCAGTGGAGCAGGCGATGCCTTTACCGGGGCACTGGCTGCATGTATTGCAAACGGTAAAGGACTCATCAATGCAGCGCAATATGCTTCTGCGTTTGCATCGTTGAAAGTTGAACGTAAAGGTGCATCAAACATGCCCAGTAATTCGCTCGTTTATCATCGTATGCAGTAACTGTCTAGAGCATTATTTAGCCCCCTACACCTATAGGATAATTTCATGAAAAATAAAATGTTTTATCGTGTGATCGGTGCAACTGTCGGCTTAGCGCTTTCCGCCACCTTCACCGTACCTGCTTTTGCCGCCGATACGCAGACACATAAACCTAAAGTCGCGCTGGTCATGAAATCACTGGCAAATGAGTTTTTCCTGACAATGGAAACAGGAGCAAAAGATTATCAGAAAAAAAACGCCGACAAGTTTGACTTGATTTCTAACGGCATCAAAAACGAAACGGATACGGCAAATCAAATCCAGATCGTAGAGCAAATGATCGTCTCTAAAGCCGATGCTATCATCATTGCGCCATCAGACTCTAAAGCCCTTGTGCCTGTCATTAAAAAAGCGATTGATGCAGGTATCATTGTCATCAACATTGATAATAAATTTGATGACGGTGTACTCAAAGATAAAAATCTCAACATTCCTTTTGTTGGCCCGGATAACCAAAAAGGCGCAAAAGAAATTGGTGATTATTTAGCGAAGCACCTTAAACCAGGCGATCAGGTCGGTATTATTGAAGGCATCCCAACCTCCAGTAACTCTCAGCAACGTACCCTCGGCTTCCAGAACGCAATGGCACAAGGCGGAATGAAAGTAGTTTCCGTTCAATCTGGTCAATGGGAAATTAACAACGCTAATGCAGTGGCCGCTGCAATGCTGAGTGAATACCCCGATATCAAAGCACTGTTGGCAGATAACGACAATATGGCATTAGGCGCAGTTTCTGCAATTCGCTCTGCCGGGAAAAAAGGCCAGGTTCTGGTGGTTGGTTATGACAATATCGAAGCGATTAAGCCTATGTTAAATGATGGCCGTGTTTTAGCAACCGCAGATCAATTTGCTTCGCAACAAGCCGTATTTGGAATTGATGCCGCACTTGATGCGTTAAAAAATGGCAAAAAACAGAGTGAGCTCTCCAGCAACGTTGAAACGCCAATAAAACTTATCGTTAAACAATAAGTTAATAACCGTAAAACAGTGTGCCGCTGTGGTATTGCAATTATTTGGGTATCAGAGCGGCTTACCGGATAAGGCCAGAATATGAAAAGTGGGCAAGAGATCCTCACAATACAGGGAGTAGGTAAAACCTATAGTGAACCTGTCCTGGTAGATGTGACGCTAGCATTATATCCAGGAAAAGTATTGGCCCTGACGGGAGAAAACGGTGCCGGGAAAAGTACATTATCAAAAATTATTGGCGGACTAACTAGCGCAACTACCGGGCAGATGATTTATCAGGGTCAACCTTACGCCCCCGCTACCCGAAAAGAAGCAGAAAAGTTGGGTGTTCGCATGGTTATGCAAGAACTCAATTTGTTGCCTACATTGTCGGTCGCGGAAAACCTGTTTCTCGAACAACTTCCCCATCGGTTCGGCTGGATCGATCGGAAAAAGTTAACAGAAATGGCTCGCCCGGTGATGGCAATGGTTGGACTTCAATCTGTCGATCCTAATACGCTGGTAGGTGAACTGGGTATTGGTCATCAACAGATGATCGAAATCGCACGAAACTTAATTGGTGAAAGTCGGGTGCTTATTCTGGATGAACCGACGGCCATGCTCAGTAGTCGTGAAGTTGAACTCCTGTTTAAACAGATAGCGCTGTTTAAAGCCCGTGGGGTTTCAATCATTTATATTTCTCACCGTCTCGATGAGTTAGCGATAATTGCTGACGATATTGCCGTACTCCGAGATGGCCATTTGGTTTGCGTGGACGATATCAAACGTTATACCAGCGATCAGCTTGTTTCGCTGATGGTCGGGCGCGACTTAGAAAGTTCATTTGATTTAAGTGGACGTCAGGCAGGTCATCCCATCCTGAAAGTGGAAAATTTTAAGCGTGGGAAAATCATTCGGGATACGTCATTTACATTGTACAGCGGTGAGGTGTTAGGGATCAGCGGTCTGGTCGGCTCCGGCAGAACAGAACTTCTGCGTGCTATTTTCGGCGCTGATAAAATCGACAGTGGCAGCTTGCTGATTGGCTCCCCATTAAAGCCCGTAGCGATCCGTTCTCCTGCTGAGGCTATTCGACACGGTATCGCATTAGTCACGGAAGATCGTAAAGGTGAAGGGCTTTTATTACCCCAGTCGGTTGCAGCAAATATTTCATTGGGCAACAGCGACAAAATAAGTCATCTGTCGGTCGTTAACGCATTGAGTGAAACCACGTTAGCAAATAAACACATCAAAAGTTTAGCTGTTCGTACAACAAACACAGCACAGGCAGTGGAGAGTTTATCGGGCGGCAACCAGCAAAAAGTTTTGATTAGCCGATGGCTGGAACGAGACTGCGAAGTTGTCCTATTTGATGAGCCCACTCGCGGTATTGATGTCGGCGCTAAACAGGATATTTACCAGTTGCTGAATACGTTGACGTCTAAGGGAAAAGGCGTTGTTGTCGTTTCCAGTGATCTGCGCGAACTCATGCTCGTTTGCGATCGTATTGCGGTAATTTCCGATGGCAAGTTAGTGAACACATTTACGCGTGATGACTGGAGCCAGGATCGCATTTTAGCGGCAGCATTTTCGGCATATCAACATGCAGAAGATACCGTCAGCGAGTAGCCGGGGATAAAAAATGAAAAACAACTTTGCGACAAAACAAGCAGCAGCAGAGAAAGGTAAGGCCCAGACGTCATGGAAAGGATTAAGTAGCTACATCGGGCTGCTCGGAGCATTATTGGCGATGATAGTCCTGTTTTCATGCCTCAGTACACATTTTCTGAGTATGAATACCTTTAGTACTATTGCGAATCAGATCCCCGATTTAATCGTCATGTCGGTAGGGATGACGTTTATCTTAATTATTGCCGGTATCGACCTTTCGGTTGGCTCGTTGCTGGCTCTTGCCGCAGCGGTAGTCAGCGTCACCTATTTAAATTTCCAGTGGTCGCCATGGCTGGCCGCGCTTTCTGGCATAGCACTCGCTACATTAGTTGGAGCACTGACGGGACTGATTACCGTTGCCTGGCGTATTCCAGCCTTTATCGTCTCACTGGGCGTACTGGAAATGGCCCGCGGGGCGGCATACCAGTTAACTGACTCCCGAACTGCCTATATCGGTTCTATTTATGATTATTTAGCCGACCCGATTCTCTTTGGCGTCTCCCCTTCTTTTATTATCGCGATCGTCGTCATTATTGTCGGACATTTGGTACTGACCCGAACCGTTTTTGGCCGCCATTTAATTGGTATTGGAACCAATGAAGAAGCTGTCCGGTTATCAGGCATCAATCCCGGGCCCTACAAGATCGCAGTCTTTGCCCTGATGGGTGGATTATCTGGTCTGGCATCACTCTTTCAGGTGGCCCGTCTCGAGGCGGCAGACCCGAATAGTGGCGTGGGGATGGAGCTACAGGTTATTGCTGCTGTCGTGATTGGAGGCACGAGTCTGATGGGGGGACGCGGCTCGATTATCTGTACTTTTCTTGGCGCGTTGATTATTTCCGTACTGGCAGCAGGGCTGGCGCAAGTTGGCGCCAGCGAGCCCACAAAACGTTTTATCACAGGAGCCGTTATTATCGTTGCAGTGGTACTTGATACCTATCGTAGCCATTTAAATAAAAAATAAGCGAGATGGTTACCCGGCGCGACCGGGTAACCGAAGGAAATGATAACCGCTACAATCCGATCGCGGTCCCTATCAGCAGCCAGATATTCAGTGCCACAACCAGCAGCACAATCACCCAGCCAACCTGTTTTACCCAACGGCGGTTAACCAAATCGCCCATCAGTTTACTGTCGCTGGTAAATATCAGCAGCGGCACCAGAGCCAGTGCAATCCCAAAACTGAGCAATACCTGGCTCATCACCAGAATACGGGTAGGATCAAGTCCCATCAGGATAACGATAAACGACGGCATCATGGTGACGGTGCGGCGTACCCAAAGCGGAATGTGAAAGCGAATAAACCCTTGCATCACAACTTGTCCCGCCAGTGTTCCGACAACCGTAGAGGAAAGCCCAGCAGCCACCAGACTCAAACCAAAGACCGTCGCCGCAGCGTGACTCAACAACGGTTCAAGCGTCAGGTAGGCCTGATCGAGGTCAGCAATACCGGTATGCCCGCTAAAGTGAAATGCCGCTGCCGCCGTCGCCATCATCGCCAGATTAACAAATCCGGCAATTGTCATGGCGATAGCCACATCCCATTTGGTTGCCGTGTATCGCTGCTGGCGTGTCCCACCATGCAGATGCTGGGTTAAGGATGAGTGCAGATAAATAACGTGCGGCATAATGGTGGCGCCGAGCACACCGGCCGCCAGAAATACCGCTTCAGAATTGGGCAGGCTGGGGATAATCATTCCCTTACTCAGCTGTGCCAGGTTCGGCTGAGAAAAAACCAGTTCTACAATGTAAGCCGCAGCAACGAACAACAATAATCCGCCAATCACTTTCTCCAGCGGCTTTTGCCCACGACGTTGCAGCATCAGGATCAAAAAAGTCGCAATCCCAGTAAGCACAGCCCCCTGCAACAGAGAAACACCAAGGATCAGCTTGAAGCCAATTGCAGCCCCAATAAATTCGGCAAGGTCTGTCGCCATGGCGATAATTTCAGCCTGCACCCAGTAGAACCAGACCACGGGGCGCGGATAATGATCGCGAATTTGCTCCGCCAGATTTTTGCCAGTGGCAATGCCCAACTTAGCTGATAGCACCTGAATCAACATTGCCATCAGGTTTGCCCAGACAACGACCCACAGCAGTTTATAGCCAAAGCTGGCACCTGCCTGGATATTCGTAGCAAAGTTACCCGGGTCGATATACCCGATAGCCGCGATGAACGCAGGTCCCATTAATGCGAGCTTCAACTTGCGCGCTGCCCGTCCACTGCTACTCTCAACGCGATCGTTCGTCATTTTAGTGCCTCAGAAACATAGCCTTTGCTATGTTTTAAGCTACGCTTATTGAGAATGATTATCAAATTCATTTTGATGGGTTGAATTGATTTCTCTGATAGCGTTGGTCTATGGGTTGATAAGAAATCTGGAAATACCGGCGAGATGTTTAATTATTGTTATGAGATTAGCACAATGACATAACTTTTCACTTCCATACTAAACATAACGGAAGTGTATCGCGGATCACTAATTTTGAATCTCGTCACAGGTCCTTATTATAGTGTGTGTTTGATCTCGTTTTCTTTGGTGTTGTTACATAGAATGTGCACGGAAACTAAACCTGCCTCATATTTGGAGCAAATATGGACCGCGTTCTTCATTTTGTCCTGGCCCTTGCCGTCGTTGCGGTACTCGCACTGCTGGCAAGCAGTGACCGTAAAAAAATCCGCATTCGTTATGTTATTCAATTGCTTGTTATCGAAGTGTTACTGGCATGGTTCTTCCTGAACTCTGATGTCGGCCTGGGCTTCGTGAGAGGCTTCTCCGAAATGTTTGAAAAACTGCTCGGATTCGCTAATGAAGGGACAAACTTTGTCTTTGGCAATATGAACGACAAAGGTCTGGCATTCTTCTTCCTGAAAGTGCTTTGCCCGATCGTCTTCATTTCCGCCTTGATCGGTATTTTGCAGCATATCCGTGTTCTGCCAGTTATCATCCGCGCTATTGGTTTCCTGTTATCCAAAGTGAACGGTATGGGCAAGCTGGAATCCTTCAACGCCGTCAGCTCCCTGATCCTGGGTCAGTCTGAAAACTTTATTGCCTATAAAGATATCCTGGGCAAAATGTCACGCAACCGCATGTACACCATGGCTGCAACGGCGATGTCTACCGTTTCCATGTCTATCGTGGGCGCGTACATGACCATGCTGGAACCGAAATACGTCGTTGCGGCGCTGGTTCTGAACATGTTCAGCACCTTTATCGTACTGTCGCTGATCAACCCTTACCGTGTTGATGCCAGTGAAGAAGATATCCAGATGTCCAACCTGCACGAAGGGCAGAGCTTCTTCGAAATGCTGGGGGAATACATTCTGGCGGGCTTCAAAGTGGCGATTATCGTTGCAGCAATGCTGATTGGTTTCATCGCGCTGATTGCAGCTCTGAACGCCCTGTTCGCCACCGTTACCGGTTGGTTTGGCTACAGCATCTCCTTCCAGGGTATCCTGGGCTACATCTTCTACCCTATCGCATGGGTAATGGGTGTTCCGTCCAGCGAAGCACTGCAGGTAGGTAGTATCATGGCGACTAAACTGGTTTCTAACGAATTCGTTGCGATGATGGACCTGCAGAAAATCGCTTCAACGCTCTCTCCGCGCGCTGAAGGCATCCTCTCTGTGTTCCTGGTATCCTTCGCTAACTTCTCTTCAATCGGTATTATCGCAGGCGCAATCAAAGGCCTGAACGAAGAGCAAGGCAACGTGGTCTCCCGCTTTGGTCTGAAACTGGTATACGGCTCCACGCTGGTGAGCGTACTGTCCGCTTCCATCGCAGCACTGGTGCTGTAAAACAGCCACGCAGTGACAAAGCCGGGGAGATTCTCCCCGGCTTTTTTATGCCTGTTACTCAGCAATCTGAATGGAAAAAAGAGAAATCGGGCTGGAAGTAGAAACAAAAAACCCCCGCTTTTCAGCGAGGGCTTCAATTTTGGTGGAGCTAAGCGGGATCGAACCGCTGACCTCCTGCATGCCATGCAGGCGCTCTCCCAGCTGAGCTATAGCCCCACGATGCTTTTACGTACCAAATTTATTGGGATTAAATTTGGTGGAGCTAAGCGGGATCGAACCGCTGACCTCTTGCATGCCATGCAAGCGCTCTCCCAGCTGAGCTATAGCCCCGTCACGTAAAGCTTGTCGAGTTGACGGGCGGCATCATATGAATTCCCTTCGCATGTGTCAACGGCAAAATCAATTCACAGAATTCAATCGCTGAAAAAGCAGTCAAATGAAGAACATTGCGCAACAACTCGCATTCAGTAGTTAAACGCGTCACGGTTTCGACTAAAATGGTGCTATAAAATGAACCACTAATTAACCCCACGACTATTCAGGGAATCGTTATGTTCAAGGAACGGATGACGCCAGAAGAACTTGCTAATCTGACCGGTTACAGCCGACAAACCATCAATAAATGGGTGCGCAAGGAAGGCTGGGCTACATCACCCAAACCAGGCGTTCAGGGTGGTAAAGCCCGTCTGGTTCACGTTACCGAACAAGTTCGTGAATACATCCGCAGTGCCGAGCGTTCAGCTGAAGGCTTATCAGATAATTTATCTTTATCAGGTGACTCCTCTATCGAAGCGCTGCTGATAAGGCTGGCTAAAGAAATGACGCCATCAGAACAGAAAATGTTTACGTCACTGATCCTGCGTGAAGGCATTACGGGTTTATTACAACGCTTAGGGATCCGCGACAGTAAATAATATGAAAAAATTACGCAGCAAAATGACCACCGAAGAGCTGGCTGAATGTCTCGGGGTCGCCAAACAAACCGTCAATCGCTGGATCAGAGAACAAAACTGGAAAACCGAAAAGTTTCCCGGCGTGAAGGGTGGCCGCGCAAGGCTTATTCATATTGATGGCAGTGTGCGGGAATTTCTTCTCAATATTCCTGCATTTCGCAAAGTCCCTGAGTTTTATCAGGCAGAAGAACCTATTGCGGAATACACACACGTTACTCGCAGCCCTGCATTTCGCCAGATAATTGGTGCAGTAGAAAACATGTCCCCGACGGAACAAGAAAAGCTGGCGCTTTTTCTTTCACGTGAAGGTATCCGCAGTTTTCTCGCCCGTCTCGGCATTGATGAATCGGAATAAGCACAAAAAAAACGGCAGGATATTTTCCTGCCGTTTTTCTATGTATCAACCCGCCTTACTGCTGACTTTCACGCTCAGCAATAAACGCCAGGGCTTTGTTAATACGTTCAATGCTACGAGATTTTCCAATCGCATGCACCGTTACGTCTAACGCCGGAGACTGGCCTGCGCCGGTTACTGCAACGCGCAGTGGCATACCCACTTTACCCATACCCACTTCCAGCTCATCAGCGGTTGCCTGAATCGCGTGGTGGACATTTTCAGCCGTCCATTCGCTAATTTCAGCCAGCTTGTCGCGAACCACTTCCAGTGGCTGACGTGCAACCGGACGCAGGTGTTTCTTCGCCGCATCAGCATCGAACTCGGCAAAGTCTTCGTAGAAATAGCGGCAGCTCTGCGCCATCTCTTTCAGTGTTTTGCAACGCTCACCCAGCAGTTTCACCAGTTCGGAAAGTTGCGGACCAACGCGAGTGTCGATATTTTCCTGCTCAATGTGCCATTGCAGATGCGTTGCCACATATTCCGGAGCCAGGGCGTTAATATAGTGATGGTTCAGCCACTGCAGTTTCTCAGTGTTGAATGCACTCGCAGACTTGCTCACCGCGCCAAGGGAGAACAGCTTGATCATCTCTTCGCGGGTAAAGATTTCCTGATCGCCGCTGGACCAGCCCAGACGCACCAGGTAGTTCAGCAGCGCTTCCGGCAGGTAGCCATCATCGCGATACTGCATTACGCTGACTGCTCCGTGACGTTTGGAGAGCTTTTTACCGTCGTCGCCGTTGATCATCGAAACGTGTGCATAAACCGGCACTGGCGCGTTCAGCGCTTTCAGGATGTTGATCTGACGCGGGGTGTTGTTGATATGGTCTTCACCACGAATAACGTGGGTGATTTCCATATCCCAGTCATCGACCACAACACAGAAGTTATAAGTCGGAGAACCATCGGTACGGCGAATGATCAGATCGTCCAGCTCCTGGTTACTGAATTCGATCGGCCCACGGATCTGGTCGTCAAAAATAACGGAACCGTCCTGCGGGTTAGCAAAACGTACCACGCAAGGCTCATCGTCCGCATGATGTTCGTGACCATGACGGCAGCGACCGTCGTAACGCGGCTTTTCACCTTTCGCCATCTGCTCTTCACGCAGTTGTTCCAGACGCTCTCTGGAGCAGTAGCATTTATAGGCTGTACCCGCTTCCAGCATCTCATCGATAACTGCGTTGTAGCGATCAAAACGTTTGGTCTGGAAGTACGGACCTTCATCCCACTCAAGGTTCAGCCAGTTCATGCCATCCATAATGGCTTCGATAGCTTCCGGTGTGGAGCGTTCGAGATCGGTGTCTTCAATACGCAGCACAAACTCACCGCCATGGTTACGTGCAAAAAGCCAGGAATAAAGAGCAGTACGCGCACCGCCGACGTGCAGGTAACCTGTCGGGCTTGGCGCGAAGCGAGTTTTGATTTTCATGAAATGGCCTTACGTTTATAAAGATGCCGACAACCGGCAAACCTGGGAAGATTATCAGGGTGGTATTCTATCACCGTGGTCTGATTCCTCAATGTTGATCAGGTTGGAACATCACGCTTTACCATTTTCGTATACAAATCATGCCGCACGGCCTGTTTTGCGATCGTTTTGTTTAAATTTACGACGAACGAACAATTTCTTTTGAAAATGCGTTGACTCATTTTCAACTCTCCCTATAATGCGACTCCACACAGCGGGGGTGATTAGCTCAGCTGGGAGAGCACCTCCCTTACAAGGAGGGGGTCGGCGGTTCGAACCCGTCATCACCCACCAACTACTTTATGTAGTCTCCGCCGTGTAATGTAAGAAATTGAGAAGTGGGTGATTAGCTCAGCTGGGAGAGCACCTCCCTTACAAGGAGGGGGTCGGCGGTTCGATCCCGTCATCACCCACCACTTCGGGGCGTTAGCTCAGTTGGTAGAGCAGTTGACTTTTAATCAATTGGTCGCAGGTTCGAATCCTGCACGCCCCACCAATGTAAAAAGGCGCCCTAAAGGCGCCTTTTTGCTATCTGCGATTTATAAGATTCGAACCTGCAGCAGGTTCGGGTCTCACGTAGTGAGAGAACGGTGCCGTTTGCGGCGACGGCCCGGAGGGTGAGCGAAGCGAGTCATCCCTACTAAATGATATGTTTTAAGCCGGATAAGACATTCGTACTACCATCCGGCAGAAATATCACATCGTCAGTGCCCCCACCAGTTTCTCCAGCGCAGGCGTCGCTTGTTGTTGGTCATACACAATATACAAATCTGCCGGAATACGTTCTTCTAACGCCCGAAATACAACACCCGGCCAGTTCATCTGAGCGTAGCTATCTGCAATTAACGTAATACCAATTCCCATGCTAATCATCGCCAGCACCGTTTGCGGTTCCCGCACTTCACGAATTATCATCGGAGAGAATCCAGCGCTCTGGCAAACACGTTGCAGAAATGCCCAGTCAGTATGAACTGAAGGCATAGTGACAAAATATTCGTTACGCAGCGCTTCCAGCGGTACTGCATCATAAGCAGTAAGTGGATGCTCTTCCGGCATAGCCACCAGAAAAGAAGATTCATGCAAACGCAGGCTGGTAAATCCGGGAGAAGGCTCAGTTGCCATCCGCCAAACACCCGCATCCAGTTCACGCCGCTCCAGCATGGTCATTTGCATTGCAGGCATGTTTTCACGAAACAGTACTTCGACGTTAGGGTTATCCTTCAAAAAACACCGCATCACCGGACGCATTTTTCCCCACATTGCGGTGCCAATAACGCCGAGTTCGATCCGCCCTGCCTCGCCACGACCAATCTGTTCAACTCTTGCCAGCGCCTGATTCGCACTGGATAACAGACGACGTGACTCTTCCATCAAAATTTTTCCGGCATGGGTTAACGCCACACTCCGGGAATGGCGGATAAATAAAAGCGTACCAAGTTGCTGTTCCAGCTCTTTAATATGAGTACTGAGCGGAGGTTGTGACATATTCAGGCGAGCAGCAGCACGTCCAAAATGCAGTTCTTCTGCGACAGCAAGAAAATAACGCAGTAACTTCAGATCGATACGGTGCGTGCGTTCCATGTGTAATGCGCTCCTGAAGCGAAGGATAATGCGCAAAGTTACCACATTGCATCGCAGAACATGAAACGGCAGGCATGAGCGCCTGCCGTTATGATGGTCAATGTGCCAGCGATTTCTGCACTGGTTTTTCCGGCTGATGTTTATAGCGGAAGAACAACGCAAAGATAACAGCTAATAGCAGAGAATAAGCAGCAAATACCAGCCAGATAGTCTGCCAATCCTTGATACCATCAACAGAGAAATAATCCACTGCCATACCGCTCAGGATTGAGCCAACCCACGCCCCAACACCGTTCACCATTGTCATAAACAGGCCCTGCGCACTGGCACGAATATTGGAACTCACCTCCTGCTCAACGAACACTGATCCTGAGATGTTGAAGAAATCGAACGCACAGCCGTACACGATCATCGACATCAGCAGTAGAACAAAACCAAACGGTGACGGATCGCCAAAAGCAAAGAAACCAAAGCGCAGCGTCCACGCCAGCATACTCATCAACATCACCGTTTTAATGCCAAAGCGTTTCAGGAAGTACGGGATGGTGAGGATAAAACCCACTTCCGCCATCTGTGAAACCGAAAGCAAAATAGACGGATACTTAACGACAAAGCTGTCAGCAAACTCAGGGCTACGAGCAAAATCATGAAGGAATGGATTGCCAAAAACATTAGTGATTTGCAGCACAGCGCCAAGCATCATCGCAAACAAAAAGAAAATCGCCATTCGCGGATTTTTAAACAGGACGAAAGCATCCAGCCCCAATTTACTGGCGAGCGTCGTGGCGGTTTTCTTCTCTGCAACAGGAATTTTCGGTAACGTAAAAGCGTACATTGCCAGCAACAACGATGCACCAGCCGCGATATACAGTTGCGCACTACTGAGTTCCAGGCCCATCAAACTTACTGTCCACATGGCAACAATAAAACCAATAGTGCCAAATACGCGAATCGGCGGGAAAGCGGTTACTGGATCCTGACCTGACTGTGCAAGGCAGGAGTATGAAACGCTGTTCGATAACGCAATCGTCGGCATATAAGCCATCGCGTTAGCTAACATAACCCAGAACATGGTCTCAGGGTCAGTCACGGTTGTCGCGTATAACAACACACCTGCGCAAACCAGATGGCAAAGCATGTAGGCACGTTCTGCACGAAGCCATTTATCAGCGATAATCCCCATAATGCCTGGCATAATAATCGCAGCCAACCCTTTCGAACTGTAGACCATACCGACATTAGCCCCAGTGAAATCCAGGGTGTTAATCATGTAAGAACCCAGGGTCACCAGCCAGCTTCCCCAGATGAAGTATTGCAAAAACGACATGAGCTTTAAGCGAGATACGATACCCATATTTCCGTTCCTTGCCACTCAAAGTAAGACCCCGCAAGCGGGGTCATTTTTATTATTTATTCAGGCCAGTTTGCGTAAGAAACCGCAGATCAGATTGATGAAGTTCTGCCGGGATAGCTCAGCGGCAGCCAGTGTCTGCGCGTGAGATAATTTCACATCCCCCAGTCCTTCAGCCAGATTCGTAATGGCTGCAACCGCAACCACTTTCAGGCCACAGTGACGCGCAGTGATAACTTCGGGCACGACTGACATCCCGACGACATGACCTCCAATGATTTGCATCATGCGAATTTCTGCTGCTGTTTCAAAGTTTGGTCCCGGATAGGAAACAAATACGCCTTCACTAAGCGGGAAACCCTCTTCTGTCGCGACGGTTTGCAGGATTGCACGATAGTCTGCGTCATATGCATTCGCCAGCGAGAAGAAGCGCTCTCCAAAACGCTCATCGTTAAGCCCAACCATTGGCGTACCCGGCATAGTATTGATGTGATCGCTAAGCGCAACCAGACTACCTGGTCCTACTTCGGGACGCAGAGAACCTGCGGCATTAGTGCAAAACAACAGTTCGCAACCAAGCAGTTTCAGAGTGCGAATGGCATCGGTCATCACCGTCATGCCGCGACCTTCGTAGAAGTGCCCGCGCCCTTTCATACACGCAACGGGAATCCCCGCCAGATTCCCCAGCACCAGCTCACCAGCATGGCCATGTACGGTACTAACCGGGAATCCCGGCAGCTTCTCGTAAGAGATCGCCACCGCGTCCTCAATTTGATCTGCCAGCGCGCCAAGGCCAGAACCGAGGATAAAAGCCACGCGCGGCGTGAAATCAGGTTTGTAACCACGAATGATATCGGCGCTATACCAGGGATTCTGTGAAAAAAGTGAGGCGTTCATGGGATATCCTTAAAACTGAGTAATCGAAAATATCGTAGGGTGCTGTGATGTTATAGCGAGACTACGCAATCGATTACCAATACACTTTTCCCCGACTATCGATAGCAAATCTGTATTGATAACGTGGGCTAAATCGGTGCGAACTCACATTATTTCCCCGCCAGAAATGGCAGACAGCGCTCAAGCACGAGCAACAGCAGCCCTTTTATAAGGTGAGGTTTATATCTGATAGAGCGGATCGCGGACTCGACCCGCGGTTAGTTCACTGGCCTGTGTACGTACCACGTCCCACAAAGCCTGAGCGGCGGTCGATAACGACCGATTTTTGCGTCGAGCCAGCATCAACTGTCGTTCAACCACGGGTGTCAAACGTTTGACCTGCAGATGACTCCCCTGCGGCAAGGGTAACGCCAGCGCGGGCAACACACTAATACCAATCCCCGCTTCGACCATCGGAAAGAGCGTCGCCGGATGGCCAATCTCCTGCACAATATTGGCATCTATGGAAAAATGGGCCAGCGCTGCATCAATCAATGGCCGGCTACCGGACGCATAATCCTGTAATACAAGCTTCGCGCCCTGTAACGCCTGCCAGGGCACATAATCCTGCGCTGCAAATGGATGTTCGCGGTGACACAAGAGAAAGAAGGGCTCGGAGAGGATCGACTCACACTGAAGATCGCTCGCCGCACCAGGATCGATAACGATCCCAAAATCAACATCGCCCTGCCGAATGCTTTCCATCACCCATTGCTGTGGGCGATCGTGCAGAACAAACTGGATATCAGGGTAGCGCCGGTGGCTTTCAGCAATGCACTGTGGAATTAAATGCGCAGAGATGGTCTGGCTGGCGGCAACCCGAACTTTACCACTCAACTGCTGCCCCATACGTCCGGCTTCGCGCAGCGTGCTGTGCAGCTCATCCAGGATGCGCTCCAGTCGTGTCGCCAGCTGTTGCCCGGCTTCCGTCAACACAACCTCTCGTGTTGTGCGATCCAATAGCCTGACACCTGTCTGCCCTTCCAGCTCTTTAACGCTGTGGCTGACCGCCGACTGACTTAAGCCAATAATTTCCCCCGCCCGACTGAAGCTTTTAGCCTGAGCGACGGTGACAAAGATGCGTAGCTGACGTAGTGAGTAATTCATTTATTCAATTCATATATGGATGCAATAAATCAATTTTATTTCTCAAATAGAAAAACGCAAAATGTTGATACCGAATCCCAGGAGCTTTTATGAAACTTTTTCGTATCCTTGATCCGTTCACCCTGACGCTTATTACGGTCGTTTTACTGGCATCCTTTTTTCCAGCCGAAGGCGGTTTTGTGCCCTTCTTTGAAGGTCTAACCACCGCCGCTATTGCCCTGCTGTTTTTTATGCACGGAGCAAAGCTTTCGCGTGAAGCCATTATTGCGGGCGGTAGCCACTGGCGTTTACATCTGTGGGTAATGTGCAGCACCTTTGTGGTCTTCCCTGTGCTGGGTGTCTTGTTCGCCTGGTGGGCACCGGTCAACGTTGATCCGATGCTATACACAGGCTTCCTGTATCTGTGCATTTTGCCGGCCACAGTGCAGTCGGCTATCGCCTTTACATCGCTGGCAGGCGGTAACGTAGCTGCCGCAGTTTGCTCCGCCTCGGCCTCCAGTCTGTTGGGTATTTTCCTCTCTCCGTTACTGGTAGGCCTGGTAATGAATATGCATGGTGCAGAAGGCAGCCTGGAGCAAGTTGGTAAGATCATGCTGCAATTGCTGTTACCTTTCGTACTGGGACATCTCTCGCGTCCATGGATTGGTGCCTGGGTGTCACGCCATAAAAAATGGATCGCTAAAACCGACCAGTCCTCCATTCTGCTGGTGGTTTACTCTGCATTCAGCGAAGCGGTCGTTAACGGTATCTGGCACAAAGTTGGAGTCGGCTCACTGCTGTTTATCGTTGTGGTCAGCATCGTATTGCTGGCAATTGTGATTGGTATCAACGTCTTTGTTGCGCGTAAATGCGGCTTCAACAAAGCCGATGAAATCACCATTGTTTTCTGCGGATCGAAAAAGAGCCTGGCGAACGGGATCCCGATGGCGAATATCCTGTTCCCGACGTCAGTGATAGGAATGATGGTGCTGCCGTTGATGATCTTCCATCAAATTCAGCTCATGGTGTGTGCCGTGCTGGCGCGTCGCTATAAACGACAAACTGACGAATTACAGGCGCAGCGGGAAAGCCGCGCAGCAAAGGCTTAAAGCGGACGTTTCAGGGGCTGCACCAACTGCGTCAGCCCCTCAGTTTTAATCAGCAGCGTGATTTGCATCAGTTCACCCAGTTTGCCCGGTGGAAACTCATCCTTACGGGCAAACCACAACAGATACTCTTCCGGCACATCAATCAATCGCCGCCCTTTGTATTTACCAAAGGGCATCACGGTATTGGCGATGTCAATCAGCTGCTCTTTTTCCATTTCAGGCACCCAGTAAACGAATCATTTCGGCTTCATCAATCACGGCAATGCCCAGTTCCTGGGCCTTCGCCAGCTTCGATCCTGCCGCTTCGCCAGCAATCACCAGGTCGGTTTTCTTCGATACGCTTCCCGCAACTTTCGCACCGAGTTCGCTCAGTCTGGCTTTAGCATCATCACGAGACATCTGGCTCAGACTTCCGGTCAGCACCACCGTCTTACCGGCGAAGGGACTGTCTATCTCCTCTGCATTGATAACAACAGGAGCGGGCCAGTGAATGCCTTGTGCCAGCAGTTGGCCAATGACCTCGCGGTTACTCTCTTCCGCAAAGAAGTTAAACACGTGCGTGGCCACCACGATGCCAACATCCGGTACTTTTTGCAGTTCGTCAATGGACGCTGCTTCCAGCGCATCCAGGGTACCGAAATAAGCAGCCAGTCCCGCAGCAGTCGCTTCACCAACCTCACGAATACCAAGCGCATAGAGGAAACGGGCAAACGTCGTTTCTTTCGCTTTCTCCAGTGCATTCACCACATTTTGCGCCGACTTTGGCCCCATACGATCCAGTCCGGTCAGCTTACCAGCAGTTAACTGGAACAGATCGGCTGGCGTATGGACATACTCTTTCTCAACCAGTTGGTCGATAATTTTATCGCCCATGCCGTCAACATCCAGCGCCCGGCGCGAAACAAAATGTTTGAGAGATTCTTTACGCTGTGCACCACAAATTAAACCACCGGTGCAGCGGGTAACAGCCTCACCTTCAACACGCTCAACGTCAGATCCACATACCGGGCATTGGGTAGGGAATTCTATTTCACGCGTCTCTTCCGGGCGCTCGGAAAGTACCACGTTCACGACCTGCGGGATCACATCACCTGCACGGCGAATCACTACTTTGTCACCGATGCGCAAACCAAGACGCTCGATTTCATCGGCATTATGTAGTGTGGCGTTACTGACCAGCACGCCGGCGACCTGTACTGGCTCAAGACGGGCAACGGGCGTAATCGCACCGGTACGTCCAACCTGGAATTCGACATCGCGCACAAAGGTCATCTGTTCCTGCGCAGGGAATTTAAACGCCACAGCCCAGCGCGGTGCGCGGGCAACGAAGCCCAGTTGCTCCTGCAGCGCCATTGAGTTGACCTTAATGACCACACCGTCAATGTCAAAACCAAGCGACGGACGGTCCTCCTCCACCTTGTGGTAGAACGCCAGAACAGCTTCTGGTGAATCGCATAGCGTCACTCTGTCGCTGACCGGAAGCCCCCATGCTTTAAATTGCAACAAGCGGCCCAGATGGGTATCAGGCAGTTCGCCTCCTTCAAGTACGCCGACGCCATAACAGAAGAAAGTAAGTGGTCGCTTCGCCGTAATACGTGGATCAAGCTGGCGCAACGAACCCGCCGCCGCATTACGCGGGTTAGCAAACACTTTATTGCCAGTACGACGCGCTTCTTCATTGATTTTTTCAAACCCGGCCTGTGGCAGGAACACCTCACCACGCACTTCCAGACGGGCTGGAATATTTTCGCCACGCAATTTTAGCGGGATAGCGCGAATGGTGCGCACATTAGAGGTAATATCTTCGCCAGTCGTACCATCACCGCGTGTCGCAGCACTCACCAGCACACCATTTTCATACAAGATACTTACCGCCAGACCGTCCAGCTTCAGCTCGCAGCACCAGGTCAGTTTGTCGGTACTCTTCAGCCTGTCCTGCACGCGTTTATTGAAGGCCAGAAAACTCTCTTCATCAAAGACGTTATCCAGCGACAGCATTGGGACTTCATGGCGTATCTGGCTAAACGCCGCCAGCGGGGCTGCTCCTACGCGTTGAGTTGGCGAGTCGGGCGTAACCAGCTCCGGATGCTGCGCTTCCAGTTCACGCAGTTCACGCATCAGGCGGTCATATTCCGCATCGGGAATTTCCGGCGCGTCCATCACATGGTAAAGATACTCATGATGGCGAAGCGTGGTTCGCAGTTCTGTCAGTTGTTGTTCGATTGATTCCATATCGCACCATCAATGATAAAAAACCCCCGACAGGCGGGGGTTCAGAAAGGAGATGTCACGCCAGAAGAAGATCAGGCGTGTGATTCTTTAACTTCGCGGATGCGGTCCTGATACTCGCGCAGTTTCTGCGGCGTCATCATTCGACGCTGATCATCAAGCACCACACCGCCGACTTCATCAGCAATGTGCTGTGCGGACTGCAACATCAGCTTAAAGTTTTGCAGCTCGTCCCCATAAGAAGGCACCTGCATAAAGATGGTGACGCCAGGGGTGGTAAAATCGCCGGTCATCTCAGGATCAAACGTTCCGGGGTTCACCATATTCGCAAGGCTGAACAGCGACGGACCGCTGCCGTCCGGGCTCAGATGACGATGGAAAATATTCATATCGCCAAACTTGAAGCCGGCCTGCTGAATGCTGTTGAGCAGCACTTCACCATTAAGCTCGCTGCCATGATGAGCCGCGACGTTCATAATGATGACCGCTTCTTTACGCTGCGGTTTTTCAGCAACAGGCTCTTTTTCAACAACGGGTTCAGGCTGCGGTTGATGCTCCACGGCTGGCTCCACAGGCTGGAAGGTCTGCGGTGCAGGTTGCGGGGCTTGCTGCACGGGTTGCTGAACCTGCGGGGCCACTGGCTGAGGCTGAACCGGCTGGTGTTGTACAGGCTGTTGCTGTTGTACAGGCTGCGGCGGATGCTGAACATGCGGCGGCGGCACCGGCGCTTCAGCGGGCTGCTGCGCGGGTTGACGCGGCTGAGCAGACGCATAAGGCGGCTGGTACTGGTGTTGCGGCGGCTGAGGAGGAACCCCATGTTCCTGAGCGTTGCCGGGAGCATGATTTACACGATGAACGCGAACTTCGCCCACACCTTCGTCTTCCTCGACGTTATCGTCGAACGAATCCTCATCGTCACGTTTAGACTTCATGCGTTTAAGTGGGCGATCGCGGAATATAGAAGACCGCTCTTTACGGCTAGTCCAGAAACCATGTACCAGTAAAGCGATTATGGCGATCGCGCCAACAATGATTAATATCAGACGCAAATCCTGCATCATTATATTCTCTGTTGTTCTAACACCTTGCCACCACGGCAAACATTTACTTACTAAGAGTATTTGTCGATTACGCCAAGTGCAAGTGCGCTCTCAACTTTCACAGCATAAAGATGAACAAAATCGTGCTTTTTGCTGTTTTTTCGAACATTTCCGAACTGGTCTACGCTCAACAACCGAGTAAGATAGGTAAAGTTTACCCAGGGTTTATATAATACGGAGTACGTCCTGACTATGGTTTCATCATCTGCAGTTATATCACGCAGCGGTTTTTATTACTTTTCTCAGGGATGGAAACTCATCACCCAACCGGGGATCCGTCGTTTTGTTCTCCTGCCTTTGCTGGTGAATATTCTGCTGATGGGGGGAGCATTCTGGTGGTTATTTACGCAACTGGATAGCTGGATCCCCGCACTGATGAGCCATGTCCCGCAGTGGCTACAGTGGCTCAGTTATTTACTCTGGCCTATTGTGACCATTTCCGTACTGTTGGTATTTGGCTACTTTTTCTCCACGATTGCTAACTGGATCGCCGCCCCCTTTAACGGATTGCTGGCAGAACAACTGGAAGCGCGCCTGACCGGCGCAACCCCGCCAGACACCGGGGTGCTAGGCATAATGAAAGATGTGCCGCGCATTATGAAACGCGAATGGCAAAAGCTGGCATGGTATCTTCCGCGCGCCGTTGTGCTTCTGCTTCTCTATTTCATTCCTGGGATTGGCCAGACTGTCGCGCCGGTGCTGTGGTTTTTGTTCAGCGCGTGGATGCTGGCTATTCAGTACTGCGACTATCCTTTTGATAACCACAAAGTTCCTTTCAAAGAGATGCGCACCGCCCTGCGCATGCGCAAAGTCACTAATATGCAGTTTGGCGCGCTGACCAGTCTGTTCACACTGATCCCGGTACTGAATCTGGTGATCATGCCAGTCGCGGTTTGTGGAGCCACGGCGATGTGGGTAGATTGCTATCGTGATAAACACGCGTTATGGAAATAATGCAAATATGTGTAAAACACGAGTGGCTTAGATCCACTCTTATTCCATACTGGAACGCATTATTTCTCATCAGCATATAGATATGCGAATTCCTTACTTCCCCATACTTTTTCAACAGGTATGCTGAAGCGGTATCCCAATTTCATACAGTTAAGGACAGGCCATGAGTAAGATTTTTGAAGACAACTCGCTGACTATCGGTCATACGCCGCTGGTTCGACTGAACCGTATCGGTAACGGACGCATTCTGGCGAAGGTGGAATCACGTAACCCAAGCTTTAGTGTCAAATGCCGTATCGGTGCCAATATGATTTGGGATGCCGAAAAACGTGGGGTACTGAAACCGGGCGTTGAGCTGGTCGAACCAACCAGTGGTAATACCGGGATTGCGCTGGCCTATGTCGCCGCCGCTCGCGGTTACAAACTGACTCTGACGATGCCGGAGACCATGAGCATTGAGCGTCGTAAGCTGCTGAAAGCACTGGGTGCGAACCTGGTACTGACCGAAGGCGCAAAAGGTATGAAAGGCGCCATTCAGAAAGCGGAAGAAATTGTCGCCAGCGATCCGGAAAAATTCCTGTTGCTTCAGCAGTTCAGCAACCCGGCAAACCCGGAAATCCATGAAAAAACCACCGGCCCGGAAATCTGGGAAGACACCGATGGTCAGGTTGATGTGTTTATCTCTGGCGTGGGTACCGGCGGTACATTGACCGGGGTAACACGCTACATTAAAGGGACCAAGGGCAAAACGGACCTCATCACCGTTGCTGTTGAACCTACAGATTCTCCAGTTATCGCCCAGGCTCTGGCAGGTGAAGAACTTAAACCTGGTCCGCACAAAATTCAGGGTATTGGCGCAGGCTTCATTCCGGGTAACCTTGACCTGAAGCTAATCGATAAAGTCGTGGCGATCACTAATGAAGAAGCCATCTCTACAGCGCGCCGCCTGATGGAAGAAGAAGGTATTCTGGCAGGTATCTCTTCGGGTGCTGCGGTTGCTGCTGCACTTAAGCTCCAGGAAGATGAAGCCTTTACCAATAAGAATATAGTGGTTATTCTACCGTCATCGGGTGAGCGTTATCTGAGCACTGCACTGTTTGCCGATCTCTTTACTGAGAAAGAACTGCAACAGTAATGCCAGCATGTTAAAAACGCGTAAAAAAGCACCCTTTTGGGTGCTTTTTTGTGGCCTGCTTCAAAGTTTCAACCCACCTGGCATTGATTCAGCCTGCCGGAACTGGTATTTAACCAAACTAATTATTTTGATGCGCGAAATTAATCGTTACAGGAAAAGCGCTAGCTGAATCGATTTTATGATTTGGTTCAACTCTTCCTTTCGCGGCATAATGTTTAATGACGAACGAAACGTCAGCGGCAAGAAGTTGCCAGCAACGGATTGCACCGAACTCCTTTTGTGTCGCGTCCTGTTTACGCCGACGCTAACAATACAGGCTAAAGTTGAACCGCCAGGCTAGACTTTAGTTCCACAACACTAAACCTATAAGTTGGGGAAATATAATGTTCCAGCAAGAAGTTACCATTACCGCTCCGAACGGTCTGCATACTCGCCCTGCTGCTCAGTTTGTTAAAGAAGCAAAAGGCTTTACTTCTGAAATTACTGTGACTTCCAACGGCAAAAGCGCCAGCGCAAAAAGCCTGTTTAAACTGCAGACTCTGGGCCTGACTCAGGGCACCGTTGTTACCCTTTCCGCAGAAGGCGAAGACGAGCAGAAAGCAGTTGAGCATCTGGTTAAACTGATGGCTGAACTCGAGTAAGTTCAACGAGTTCTTTTCAATATCAGTCACAAGTAAGGTAGGGTTATGATTTCAGGCATTTTAGCATCCCCGGGTATCGCTTTTGGCAAGGCACTGCTGCTGAAAGAAGACGAGATCGTCATTGACCGGAAAAAAATTTCTGCCGACAAGGTTGATCAGGAAGTTGAACGTTTTCTGAGCGGTCGTGCCAAGGCATCTGCGCAACTGGAAGCGATCAAAACTAAAGCTGGTGAAACGTTCGGTGAAGAAAAAGAAGCCATCTTTGAAGGGCATATCATGCTGCTCGAAGATGAGGAGCTGGAGCAGGAAATCATAGCCCTGATTAAAGATAAGCACATGACGGCTGACGCAGCTGCGCATGAAATTATCGAAGGTCAGGCCACAGCCCTGGAAGAGCTGGATGATGAATACCTAAAAGAACGTGCGGCTGACGTACGTGATATCGGTAAACGCCTGCTGCGTAACATCCTGGGTCTGGCAATTATCGACCTGAGCGCCATTCAGGAAGAAGTTATCCTGGTTGCCGCCGATCTGACTCCGTCAGAAACCGCACAGCTGAACCTGAACAAGGTGCTGGGTTTCATTACTGACGCAGGTGGCCGTACTTCCCACACCTCAATTATGGCGCGTTCCCTCGAACTACCTGCCATCGTGGGTACCGGTAGTGTTACCTCTCAGGTTAAAAACGACGACTATCTGATTCTGGATGCCGTAAACAACCAGGTTTACGTCAATCCAACTAACGACGTTATCGAGCAACTGCGTGCCGTTCAGGAGCAGGTGGCGACCGAAAAAGCGGAACTCGCTAAGCTGAAAGATCTGCCAGCTATCACGCTGGATGGACATCAGGTGGAAGTTTGCGCCAATATCGGTACCGTTCGTGACGTTGAAGGCGCTGAGCGTAATGGCGCTGAAGGTGTTGGTCTGTATCGTACCGAATTCCTGTTCATGGACCGTGACTCGCTGCCGACTGAAGAAGAACAGTTTGCCGCGTATAAAGCCGTTGCAGAAGCATGTGGCTCTCAGGCTGTCATCGTACGTACCATGGACATTGGCGGTGATAAAGAACTGCCGTACATGAACTTCCCGAAAGAAGAGAACCCATTCCTGGGCTGGCGTGCCGTGCGTATCGCTATGGATCGTAAAGAGATCCTGCGTGACCAGGTTCGCGCTATCCTGCGTGCTTCTGCTTTCGGTAAACTGCGCATCATGTTCCCGATGATCATCTCTGTTGAAGAAGTGCGTGCACTGCGTAAAGAGATTGAAATCTATAAACAGGAACTGCGCGACGAAGGTAAAGCATTTGACGAAAGCATCGAGATTGGCGTAATGGTGGAAACACCAGCTGCGGCAACGATTGCGCGTCATTTAGCCAAAGAAGTTGATTTCTTTAGTATCGGCACCAATGATTTAACGCAGTACACCCTGGCAGTTGACCGTGGTAATGATATGATTTCACACCTTTACCAACCGATGTCGCCATCTGTTCTGACGCTGATCAAGCAAGTTATTGATGCTTCTCATGCTGAAGGCAAATGGACCGGCATGTGTGGTGAGCTTGCAGGCGACGAACGTGCTACACTTCTGTTGCTGGGGATGGGTCTGGACGAATTCTCTATGAGCGCCATTTCTATCCCGCGCATTAAGAAGATTATCCGTAACACGAACTTCGAAGATGCGAAGGTGTTAGCAGAGCAGGCTCTTGCTCAACCGACAACGGACGAGTTAATGGCTTTAGTTAACAAGTTCATTGAAGAAAAAACAATCTGCTAATCCACGAGATGCGGCCCAATTTACTGCTTAGGAGAAGATCATGGGTTTGTTCGATAAACTGAAATCTCTGGTTTCTGATGATAAGAAAGACACCGGAACTATTGAGATTGTTGCTCCGCTCTCTGGCGAGATCGTCAACATCGAAGACGTGCCGGATGTAGTTTTTGCTGAAAAAATCGTTGGTGATGGCATCGCTATCAAACCAACCGGTAATAAAATGGTTGCCCCGGTAGACGGCACCATCGGCAAAATCTTTGAAACCAACCATGCGTTCTCTATCGAATCTGATAGCGGCATTGAGCTGTTCGTTCACTTCGGTATCGATACCGTTGAACTGAAAGGCGAAGGCTTCAAGCGTATCGCTGAAGAAGGTCAACGCGTTAAAGTGGGCGACCCGGTTATTGAATTCGATCTGCCTCTGCTGGAAGAGAAAGCCAAGTCTACCCTGACTCCGGTTGTTATCTCCAACATGGACGAAATCAAAGAACTGATCAAACTGTCCGGTAGCGTAACCGTGGGTGAAACCCCGGTTATCCGCATCAAGAAGTAATTCTTACGGCAGTGAAGAATGGCGCCTGATGGCGCCATTTTTTTATACACTTCATCCGGCATTACAATACAGAGGTCACCGGTCGGTAACACGCCTCGCGCATCAGGATTTTCATCCCTTCCGGACCACTTTCCAGCATGCGTCTTTCTGAATCTGACACCAGCAATTCGCAATCATACCCACCAGCAATACCGAACATTGCACGAGCCACACAAATATTTTCCAGTGCTTCCGTCCCGCTGGTATCAAAATGTCCAATCATACGTCCATGCTGGCGAACCACCAGCCGATAACTCTTCATCGCGCCTCCCCTGCTGGTGGCAGAATTAATTCGTCACAACCGCACCGTTGCGTCCATGTCATCACTTCCAGTACGCGCTGTGCGGCATCGTGTGTCGCAGCGGTGAGGGGTTTCCCTAAAACAATACCGCTCACCAGTTCAGCGCAAAACAAATCGCCAGTTCCCTTTAGATCCGTCTTTACTCTGGGGTGGGTTAACACTTCCACCGTATCAGCCGTTACCACCGCAACATTGATAACCTCCGGGGTTTCGCCCGGTGCGCTGGTGATCACAACCCATTTTAGCGTCTCGGTGAGCAAAGATTTTGCCGCAGTTATCGCTTCATCCAGCGTACGACACGGTTTTCCACTCAACATTTGCAGCTCAAACACATTTGGCGTCAGTCCTTGCGCCAGCGGCATCAAGTGTTTGCGGTAAGCATCTGGGATTTCGGCCTTCACATACATTCCGCTATCCGTATCACCGATCACCGGGTCGACTAAAATACACAGGTCCGGGTGCGTGACGCGAACAATTTCCAGCCACTGTGCCAGCAAGGCGATTTGTTCCGCGCTCCCCATATATCCCGTGGTCACCGCCTTTAGCTCACGCAAAGCATCACGCTCATTTAAGGCCCTGAGATAACCACTAAACCAGTCTGCAGGGATTATCCCACCGTAAAAGGTCTCATAATGTGGAGTATTACTGAACAACACCGTGGGGACCGCCGTCACCCGTAACCCCTGTGCTTTGATGGCTGGCACGGCGATACTGTTACCGACACTGCCATACACCACCTGTGACTGGACGGCGACGATATCGGTCTGTAACGCCCGATGCGTGTCGTCGAAGAGCACTGACTGTATTTCACTCTCCTGCTCCATAAACCTCTCCTCTCGCTGGACAGCGGGCTTTCACCTCACTATTATCGTCATATGCTAAAATTCATTTTGTCATAGGTCAATAATGATCGACGGAAAAACCGCTAACGAAATTTTTGACAGTATTCGTCAACATGTCGCTACAGGCACATTTATGCCTGGCGAAACGCTGCCGCCGGTAAGGGAGCTGGCCGCGGCATTAAACGTCAATCGCAATACTGTCGCAGCGGCATATAAACGGCTGGTCACCTCCGGGCTGGCAATCAGCCAGGGGCGAAATGGTACCGTCATCAAGGGATTATCATCGCCCGTCGCGCTGGAGGGCAGTAATCCGGATACCCCTCTGACCGACCTTTCCGGCGGCAATCCTGCGGCGCATCTCCTGCCCGATCTGAGCCGTTATTTCGCGAAGATAAATAAGACTCCGCGATTGTATGGTGATGCTGCAGTATCGCCGGGTTTGAAGACGTGGGCGACGCAATGGATGCAGGATGCCATACCCTGTACGGGCGAAATTGATATCACCAGTGGCGCAATTGATGCTATCGAACGACTACTGTGCGCCCATTTACTACCGGGCGATAGCGTCGCAGTAGAAGATCCTTGTTTTTTGAGTAGCATCAATATGTTGCGTTATGCTGGTTTTTCCGCCAGTCCAGTCAATGTGGATAGCGAAGGCATGCAACCTGAGATGCTGGAACTGGCGCTACAAAAAGGGGCCCGGGCGGTTATCCTTACCCCGCGCGCGCACAATCCGACGGGGTGTAGTCTGAGCGCAGTTCGCGCTACCGAATTGCAGAATATTCTGGCTCGTTACCCGCAAACACTGGTGATTATTGACGATCACTTTGCCCTGCTTTCCGCTTCCCGCTGGCATCCAGTCATTGCGGAACAGACACATCACTGGGCGGTCGTCAGATCCATGTCTAAAACATTAGGTCCTGACCTGCGACTTGCCATCGTGGCCAGCGATCCGGCTACCTCCGCGAAACTCCGTCTACGGCTCAACTCCGGTAGCCAGTGGGTCAGCCATCTGCTACAGGATTTAGCCTGCGCCTGCCTGAGTGACAATGAGTACCAGCGCACGCTGACACTGACTCAGCAGTTTTACGCCTCTCAGCAACAAAAGCTCGTCCTGGCCCTCAAACAACATGGTATTGAGCTTCATGCTGGTGATGGCCTGAACTTCTGGCTACCGCTGGAAACTCACAGCCAGCCACTCGCCTTTGCGCTAGCTAAGTTTGGCTGGCTGGTACGTGAAGGTGAAGTTTTTGGTGTCAATGCGCCTTCACATGGTCTGCGAATTACGTTGTCAATGCTGAAAGACAGCGACATCAACAAGCTGGCGGCTGATATTCATCAGACGCTGAAGCGCTAACAGGAGAGAAAACGTGCGAGTTCATTTTGTTATTCATGAGTCATTTGAATCTGCTGGCGCTTACCTGCCATGGGCCGAAGAGCGTGGTTATACCATCACCTGGTCGTGCGTTTACGCTGGAGAGTCAATACCAGCCAGTGCTGATAGCTTCGATATGCTGGTCGTGTTTGGTGGCCCGCAGTCTCCACGAACCACGCTCGCAGAATGCCCGTACTTTGACTCTCTGGCCGAACAGCATCTGATTAACCAGGCGATTTCTGCACGTAAGATTGTGGTGGGGATCTGTCTGGGATCACAACTGATTGGCGAGGCGTTGGGCGCAAAAGTGTGTCAGAGCCCGGAAAAAGAGATTGGGCATTCCCCCATTACGCTGACTGAGGCTGGCAAACAGCATCCGTTAATTGCCCACTTTGGATCGCCGCTGATTGTCGGCCACTGGCACAACGATATGCCAGGGTTAACCGACCAGGCAACAGTCCTTGCCACAAGCGTTGGCTGCCCGCGACAAATCGTGCAATACGGTAACTTTGTCTACGGTTTCCAGTGCCATATGGAATTTACCGCCGAAGCGATTGAGGGACTGATTCAACACTCAGAGCAAGAACTTGCTGAGGCAAAAGGAAAACGCTTTATCCGTTCAGTTGCCGAAATGCGCGAGTGGGATTACCAACAGATGAATGAGAAACTCTGGCAGTTCCTCGATCTGCTGGTAGAGAAACACCGCGGATAATATACAGAGAGGCCGGATAGCGCCACGCTTGTCCGGCCTACAAGCTCATTGGCATCCCTACAACAACACCCTTAAATCCCTGCCCCCTGATTAAAGTGTTCTTCGCCAAAGACTCCGGTTGAAAGATAGCGGTCGCCACGATCGCAGATGATTGCTACCACCACCGCACCCGGTGTGGCATGCGCCACGCGTAACGCCCCTGCCACAGCCCCGCCAGAGCTTACTCCGCAGAAAATGCCTTCGCGAATCGCCAGTTCTCGCATCGTGTTTTCGGCGTCGTCCTGATGAATATCTAAGACCTCATCAACCAACGAAGCGTTAAAAATTCCTGGCATATATTCCGCAGGCCAGCGTCGAATACCGGGAATGCTGCTCCCTTCCTCCGGCTGCAGACCAACAATTGTCACCGGCTTTTCCTGCTCACGCAGAAAACGTGACACGCCGGTAATGGTGCCGGTGGTCCCCATGCTGGAGACAAAATGCGTAATGCGACCTGACGTCTGCTGCCAAATTTCCGGCCCGGTCGTTGTGTAATGCGCATACGGGTTATCGGGATTATTAAACTGATCGAGCAGTTTTCCTTCACCGCGTTCGGCCATTTCCAGCGCCAAGTCACGCGCCCCTTCCATCCCCTGTTCTTTGCTGACCAGAATAAGCTCAGCACCGTAGGCACGCATCGCCGCACGCCGCTCCTGGCTCATGTTGTCAGGCATCAGAAGCTTCATGCGATAACCTTTCAGTGCGGCAATCATCGCCAACGCAATTCCGGTATTACCACTGGTTGCCTCAATCAGCACATCACCGGATTTGATTTCCCCACGTTTTTCCGCTTCGACAATCATTGATAGCGCAGCGCGGTCTTTCACCGAACCTGCCGGGTTATTCCCTTCCAGCTTAACCCAAATTTCACTGCCGTTATCCGGCGCAAGGCGTTGCAGTTTGACCAGAGGCGTATTGCCAATCGTTTGTTCTAATGTATTCACGTTTTCTGCTCATAAAAAAGCCGGGTGGCGCTACGCTTACCCGGCCTACAAGTGACGACTAGAGACTGTAGACCCGGCAAGCAGTACGCCACCGGGTGATAAACATATAAATTAAGCTATCAGGCTGATTCTGCCAGAGCAAGCTCCGCTTCGCGTGTTTCAATGCGTTGCTCGCCGTTATACAGACGCGCATTTTGCAACCCAACAAACAGGCGTTCACCACGGACAGGGGAATCATCACCTTGCATCACAACCGTCAGCGGCTCGTTATACCACCCCAGCGGCTGCACAACTAATTGGGTGTAGTGGCCTTTCGGACTGGCCTCCAGCACCTGCACCGGTAGAGGAGAATCCAGGCTGGTACGGCGACTGACATCCACTTCCCACGGACGCAAGAACAGATCAACCGCTCCCTGATACGCAGGCGTATATCCCAGCGGCCAGCGGTGAGCTCCAACGTGGAACTGCCCGCCGCGAATAGTACCCTGCAGACGGTTAACCTCACCCATGAACTCCAGTACAAAGCGGGTTGCTGGTTCGCGCCATACCTGGTCCGGCGCATCTGCCTGCTCAATATGTCCCTGGCTCATCACTACCACGCGATCAGCAACTTCCGTCGCTTCTTCCTGATCGTGGGTGACAAATACGCTGGTGAATTTCAACTCTTCGTGAAGCTGGCGCAACCAGCGACGCAGCTCTTTACGTACCTGAGCATCGAGTGCACCAAACGGTTCATCAAGCAGCAGGATCTGCGGTTCTACCGCCAACGCACGTGCCAGCGCTACACGCTGCTTCTGCCCGCCGGAAAGCTGCGCTGGGAAACGGTCCGCCAGATGGGCAAGTTGCACCATCTCCAGCAGCTTAGTCACTTTCGCTTTGATAGTCGCCGCATTCGGACGCTCACGGCGTGGCAATACCGTCAGACCAAAGGCGATATTGTCGAATACGGTCATATGGCGGAACAGGGCATAATGCTGAAATACGAAACCGACTTTACGGTCGCGGGCGTGCAGACGACTCACATCCGTACCGTGAAAACGAATATGTCCGCTGGACTGATGCTCCAGCCCGGCAATAATGCGTAGCAATGTGGTTTTACCCGAGCCAGAAGGCCCCAACAGCGCGACCATCTGACCTGAAGGAATATCCAGTGAGATATCATTCAGCACCTGGGTGCGACCAAAAGACTTCTTAATATTGGCAATCTCAATGCTCATGATTTTCCTCCTGCTGCGCGCGTTTTTCCTGGTTCTCCAGACGCCATTGCAACATGCTCTTCAAAAACAGGGTAACAATCGCCATCAGCGTCAATAACGCGGCGGCGGTAAAGGAGCCGACGGTGTTGTAGTCCTGCTCCAGTAATTCAATCTGTAACGGCAGCGACAGGGTTTCACCACGAATCGAACCGGAAACTACCGATACTGCTCCGAATTCCCCAATTGCACGGGCGTTGGTCAACACCACGCCGTACAACAGCGCCCAGCGAATATTCGGCAGAGTAACGCGACGGAACATCTGCCAGCCCGATGCGCCCAGCAGAATCGCCGCCTCATCTTCATGACTGCCCTGGCTCAGCATGACCGGAACCAGCTCGCGAACTACAAATGGACAGGTAACGAAAACCGTGACCAGCACCATTCCCGGCCAGGCAAACATAATTTGCAGATTATGTTCATCCAGCCAGCCACCCAATGGGCCGTTAGAACCGTAAAACAGCAGATACACCAGACCAGCCACAACAGGCGACACGGCAAACGGGATATCCAGTAACGTCAGCAGCAACTGGCGTCCAGGAAAGTTAAAACGGGTCACCAGCCAGGCCAGTAGCACGCCAAAGACCAGATTCACCGGCACGGCAATCAGGGCAATCAGCACCGTCAGCCAGATGGCGTGCAGCATGTCCGGATCGGCCAGATTCTGTAATACCGGCATTAATCCCTTGCTGAACGCCTGAACGAAGATATAAATCATCGGTACCAACAAAATAAATGCTGATACCAGCATGCCCGTGCCGATTAGAAACCATTTACCCCAGTTGATGCGGGATGCGCCATAGCGTTTCAATTGAGTAATTTCTGCCATCAGTGACCTACCACGCGTCGACCAAAACGACTTTGCAGGGTGTTAATCGAAAACAGCAGCAACAATGAAGCCCCGAGAATAACCGACGCAATCGCGCTGGCAGCGGGATAGTCAAACTCCTGCAAGCGGACAAAAATCATCAGTGAAGTCACTTCTGTTTTCCACGCGATGTTCCCGGCAATAAAGATAACTGCGCCAAACTCACCCAGGCTGCGGGTGAAAGAGAGTGCCACGCCCGCTATCAGCGCGGGAGATAACTCCGGCAGCACCACTTTACGAAAGCTCTGTAACCGTGTAGCACCGAGTGTTTCAGCGGCTTCTTCATACTCCGGCCCTAACTCTTCCAGCACCGGTTGAACGGTACGCACCACGAACGGAATGCTGGTAAACGCCATAGCGACTGCAATTCCCAGCCAGGTGTAAGTCACTTTAATATCGAACTTCGCCAGCCACTCGCCGTAGAAACCGTTGACCGAAAACAACGACGCCAGCGTCAGGCCCGCCACTGCCGTTGGCAGGGCAAAAGGCAAATCCATTAACGCATCCAGCAACGTGCGGCCTGGAAAGCGATAGCGGGTTAAGATCCACGCCATCAACAGACCAAATACACCGTTAAAAATCGAGGCCACAAACGCTGAAATCAGCGTCACTTTATAGGCCGCCACAACCTGCGGATTAGTAATCACATCCCAGTATTGTGCCCAGCTCATTTGCGCCAGTTGCATCACCAGCGCACTGAGCGGCAGCAGCAATATCAGGCACACAAACAGCAAGCTGGTGCCCAGGCTTAAGGTAAAGCCAGGCAGCACGCGTCGGGAAGAAACAGCAAACATTTACTTACGCCCCGCCGACAACAGTTTGTCCAGCTCACCACCGCTGACAAAGTGCGTTTTCATCACCTCAGGCCAGGAACCAAAGTGGTCTTCCACGCGGAACAGTTCGGTCTGCGGGAATTTATCCTTCAGCTTGTCCATGACCTCAGGATTGTTCACACGATAGTAATAGTCGGTGATGATAGTCTGTGCTTCAGGGCTGTAGAGCCAGTTCAGATAGGCCTTAGCCGCTTTTTCTGTGCCATTGGCTTGCACGTTTTTGTCTACCCACGCCACCGGGAATTCAGCGAGAATATTGGTTTTCGGAATAACAACTTCAAATCCCTGCGTTTCATACTGCTTGCGGATGTTATTCACTTCTGATTCAAAGCTTATCAGCACATCGCCCAAGCCACGTTCAGCAAAAGTGGTGGTGGCGCCACGACCGCCGGTATCAAATACCTCAACGTTTTTCAGGAATTGCGTCATAAACTGCTCGGTTTTGGCTTTGTCGCCACCGTCAGCTTTATCTGCCGCACCCCACGCTGCAAGGTAGGTGTAACGGGCATTACCGGACGTTTTCGGATTCGGGAAAATCAGTTTTACGTCGGAACGAACCAGGTCATTCCAGTCGTGGATATTCTTCGGATTCCCCTTACGTACCAGGAAGCCCATGGTGGAATAGAATGGCGAGCTGTTATTCGGCAGACGGCTTTGCCAGTCGGCCGGGATCAGCTTGCCTTTATCGTGCAGGATCTGCACATCGGTGACCTGGTTATAGGTCACCACGTCAGCTTTCAACCCCTGTAAAATCGCCAACGCTTGTTTTGATGACCCGGCATGGGATTGTTTAATGGTCAGCTTATCCCCGCCGTTATCCTTCGCCCATTGCTGCTCAAACGGTGGATTAAGGGCGGCAAACAGCTCGCGGGAAACATCGTAAGAACTGTTCAGTAGTTCCGTTGCCTGCGCCTGACCTATCAGTAGCAGAGACGCGACCAGCGTCAGAGAGCTTTTTTTCAGGAAATTAACGGCCATTGCGCACCCTTATAAATTTAATGACTTTCTTATGGCCATCATATTTATAACCAGTGCTAAAGGAGTAACGGTTTTATATACCGTTTGATGATTTGAAAGTTGAAAAGAGAATAAGGGGTACCTCCCCTCCATATCGCGGAGAGGAGGATGGCATCGGTCAGACGCCTACGCTGACGCTTTCAGGCAAAGTGCTACCGCCATCAATCACGTTTTGCGTGCCGGTCAGGTAACTGGACTCATCGGACGCCAGGAACGCCGCCAGTTCGCCAACCTCAAGCGGACACGCCAGACGACGCATCGGGATCGCTTTCGCCATTTCAGTTAATACAGACTCAGGATCATCCGGGTTAGACTGACGTGCAATATTTTCTGCCATCGGCGTACGTACATAGCCCGGACAAATAGCATTCACGCGAATACCAGACTGCGCGTATTCCACCGCCAGGGATTTGGTTAAGCCGATAATTGCTGCTTTCGACAGCGCATAGGCCGTTTCGCCCGGATCGGCAACCATATCACCGGTCACAGATGACATCATCACGATACGTCCGTCTTTACGAGCAATCATCTCCGGCAGAACGGCTTTCGTCACGTTCCAGACGCCTTTAATATTGATATCAATATGGAAGTCGCGATCTTCATCGCTCATATCAAGGAAGCTGCCGAGGCGACATACGCCCGCATTGTTGACCAGAATATCGATTTTTCCCTCAATCTTCTTCGCACGTGCTACCGCCGCCGTGACAGAAGCAAAATCTCTGACGTCTGCATGAACTGCCGTGCACCGGTGACCGCGTCCACTCAGCTCATCTGCCAGTTTTTCAATCTCATCGGAGATATCCAGCAAGATTAGGTTCGCGCCATGGCGGGCAAACGTTCTGGCAATACCTTCGCCAATGCCCTGAGATGCGCCCGTAATCAATGCTGTTTTGCCCGTGAGTTTTCCCATTTCAATATTCTCCTTTTGAATATGAAGCATCCGCTTCATTCACGCAGAAGATACAGCAATAACAAATTAGTGCTGAGGAATAGCTCACTAAATCAGGTTAATGTCAGGTAAAAAAAATCCCCGACGACGCGGGGATTAGCTTATTTCTCTGGATTTTGTCGGAAAGCGGCTTCGTCTCAACAAGCCTGCACGATTGCTATCTGTAGTCCAGGCCCCCGGCAATAATCACAGGGCGAGCAGACGATCCAGCGACGGAGCAAAGTAATAGCCGCCGGTCACCGGTTTGGTAAAGCGCAGCATGGCGTCACGTTTACCATCAGTATCGCCAAACATACTCAGCAGTTGCTGCTCAATATTATGCAGACGCGCACAGTAAGCGCAGAAATAGAGACCGTGTGTGCCGCTGGCGGTACCGTACGGCAGGCTCTGGCGAACAATTTTCAGCCCCTTGCCATCTTCTTTCAAATCCACACGGCTCAGGTGAGAAGTCACCGGGCGATCATCACCGTCAATCTCTTCATTGGCTTCTTTGGTGCGACCAATCATCATTTCCTGATCATGAATGCTCATGCGGTTAAGCTGCTTCAGGTTATGTTCCCAACGCTGTACAAATACATAGCTGCCACCGGCATCAACGCCATCTTTGATGACCGCGACTTCACGGCGCGTTTCTTCTCCGGCCGGGTTTTCCGTACCATCCACAAAGCCGCTAAGATCGCGCTCTTCAACCCAACGGAAACCGTGGATCTCTTCTTTCACTTCGATGCAGTCGCCAAAGGCTTCCATCGCTGCCTGCGCAACGGAGAAATTCACGTCATGACGCAACGAGAGGATATGGATCAGCACGTCATACTGGGTCGCCGGTGCCAGACCTTTACCGTAAGGGATAAAGTCTTTCAGCTCTTCAGCGCCCACGCCGCCGCTCAGTGTGCGCCAGGTGTTGTTGCCGAAAGCAACGACCGCGCCAAGGTGCGCATCCGGGAATTTCGCTTCAAAGGTCGCCAGTTTATCCGCAAAGGTTTTACTGGCCGCACGCAAAGCCTCAACGTCGCCCTTAACATTGGCTTCAATCCAAATCGCCGCACGGCAATGTTCTGGCAAAATGCCACTCTGAACCTGAGACATTGTTCCTCCTGAAAAAAAGATGCCACGACATCGTGGCATTGATAGGCGTTATTCTACCTGTTTTTTTAGTCCGTCGATTTGTTCAGACGCAAATTAACGCCGCCAGATAATTTTGCTCACTTTCCAGTCTTTCAGCGTATCGTCAGACGGCATTATGCCTTCAGGCCCGCTCCACTCGCCGGAAAAAATATAGCTAATATGTTGACTTCCTTCAGCTTTACACTCAACACCCGCACTATCATCTCCGGTAGCTTTCTGGCAATTACCGAAAGCTTTAGTGTAAAGGTCGCTAAACGGTGTACCGATTTCTACACCGGATGCTGATGAAATATCGCTGTCCAGCACATCAATACGGCTGATCGTTCCCTGATCACCGTTGATAATCATCGCAACGCTGCTATCTTTCATCACCTCATAAAAACGTACAACATTGCCATTATTGGTTTTCATCCCGCTACGCAGGCGATAGTCCCCATCCAGCGCATCGGCAATTGATTTTTCATTCAGCGGTGTGGCGGCGGTGAGTTTTCCCACACCCTGCTCAGTGACCTCCGTCGAAGAACCAAACCAGTTCCACGGATTTGCAGCAGACCAGTTCACCGACGACAGCGTTGAACAACCAGTCAGTACCAGCGGCATCGCGCATAAAATCAAACGCAGTGATTTCATTTCACCTCCTCCCTTATTTATCAACGTTGCTTGGAGTTCACTTTCGAAAAAAAGTGCCGTTATTCTTTTTCAACATAAAAACAGGCACGCAGACGTTGATTAGTTAATAGCCATACCAGCGCGACGATATCAGCCACCAGCAGCGCCAGCCCGGCACCGTTGACAGGATCTCCTTCCAGCCACAGAACAGGCTGCCAGCATAGCAGCACCAGTTGGGCCAAAATCAGCAATGCGCGCAGCCAGCGCCATAACGAAGGAAACGCAAAACGTCGCCCGCTGAGCAAAAACGCCAGCACTGCCGGAACGCCGGGAAGCAATCCCAGCCAGAAAGAGTCATGATCGGGATAAAACAGATTCAGTAATGTGTTGCCCTGCTCGCGGGAAGATCCCGCAATCACAAACAGCACCCAGGTGCGCGCCTGAAGCAGCAGCACACACCAGAACAAAAAAGGCAGGCGTAAGCGACCATGACCATCATAATCGGCAGGATGGAACTCAGTACTCTTCATCTTCGATCAGACGTTTGCCCAGATTGAGTACATCAGCATGTTCATATCCCAGACGTTCATACATACCCAGCACAACGTCATTATCATCACGCACCATGATTTGAATCTTCGGGCAACCGCGGGCTATGAGTTTTTTCTCCAGACGGTTGAGCAGTGCATTGGCAATGCCGCGCCCCCGAAACTCAGGATGCACGCCAAGGTAATAGGCAGAACCACGATGACCGTCGTAACCTCCCATCACCGTGCCAACCACTTCGCCGTTCACTTCCGCGACCAGAAACAAGCTGACGTCGTGATTTACTTTACGCTCGATGTCCATTTCCGGATCGTTCCATGGACGCAACAAGTCACAGCGCTCCCAGAGGGTGATCACCTCTTCGAAATCTTCCTGGCGAAATACGCGTATTTCCATGGTATTGGTTACCTTTTCAGGACGTTAAAAACCGATTATGGCGCGAACAGCTGATTTAGCCAATATCTGACGCGAAGCAGCGGAAAAAATGGCATAATACTGAACTGTCACGTATTGAAATGAAAAGTAAAACAATTCTTATCCCGATCCGTCGCAACGGACTACGCGATACGATATAACGTCTGGAACCTTTTTTTACAACTCAGGCCGTATGAGCACTTTTAAACCGCTAAAAACTCTCACATCGCGCCGCCAGGTGCTGAAAGCCGGGCTGGCCGCCCTGACGCTGTCAGGCATGTCGCAAGCCATCGCTAAAGAAGAAGCGCTAAAAACCAGCAATGGTCACAGCAAACCGAAAGCTAAAAAAGCAGGTGCTAAGCGTGTTGTGGTACTCGATCCGGGACACGGCGGTATTGATACCGGAGCGATTGGACGCAACGGTTCGAAGGAAAAACACGTCGTGCTGGCGATTGCCAAAAACGTACGATCCATCCTGCGCAGTCAGGGGATTGATGCGCGGCTGACCCGTTCCGGCGATACATTTATACCGCTGTACGATCGCGTCGAGATTGCGCACAAACACGGTGCCGATCTGTTTATGTCCATTCACGCCGACGGCTTTACCAATCCCAGTGCCGCTGGTGCATCGGTCTTTGCCCTGTCAAACCGCGGCGCCAGTAGCGCCATGGCAAAGTACCTTTCCGATCGTGAAAACCGCGCCGATGAAGTTGCCGGGAAAAAAGCCACTGATAAAGACCATTTGCTGCAGCAGGTACTGTTCGATCTGGTACAGACCGACACGATAAAAAACAGTCTGACCCTCGGTTCGCATATTCTTAAGAAGATCAAGCCAGTACACCGTCTGCACAGTCGCAGTACGGAACAGGCCGCCTTCGTGGTGCTAAAATCCCCTTCTATTCCTTCGGTGCTGGTCGAGACTTCGTTCATTACCAACCCGGAAGAAGAACGGCTGCTGGGGACGACGGCATTTCGTCAGAAAATCGCCACCGCTATCGCCAATGGCGTCATCAGCTATTTCCACTGGTTTGATAACCAGAAAGCACATTCGAAGAAGCGTTAATCATGAAGCCCGATACGCAGCGCGTAAAACAGTTCCTGCTCAGCCTGCAGGATGATATTTGCCAGCAGCTATCCGCCGTGGACGGTGCTGATTTTGTTGAAGATAGCTGGCAGCGTGAAGCGGGCGGCGGCGGACGCAGTCGGGTATTGCGCAACGGCGGTATTTTTGAACAAGCGGGAGTAAATTTCTCCCACGTTCACGGTGATGCGATGCCTGCTTCAGCTACCGCACATCGACCGGAGCTTGCCGGACGCAGCTTTGAGGCGATGGGGGTGTCGCTGGTTGTGCATCCGCTTAATCCTTACATTCCTACCAGCCATGCCAATGTGCGGTTTTTTATTGCTGAAAAACCAGGGGCAGACCCGGTCTGGTGGTTTGGCGGTGGTTTTGATTTAACGCCCTACTACGGCTACGAAGAAGATGCCGTTCACTGGCATCGCACGGCCTTTGATCTGTGCCAGCCGTTCGGTGATGACGTCTATCCGCGGTATAAAAAGTGGTGTGATGACTACTTCTTCCTGAAGCATCGTAACGAGCAGCGTGGTATTGGCGGACTGTTCTTCGACGATCTCAATACGCCCAACTTCGACCACTGTTTCGACTTTATGCAGGCGGTTGGCAAAGGCTATACCGACGCGTATCTGCCTATTGTGGCGCGTCGTAAGGCGATGAGTTGGGGCGAGCGTGAACGTAATTTCCAGCTTTATCGTCGCGGTCGCTACGTGGAGTTCAATCTGGTGTGGGATCGCGGCACGCTGTTTGGTTTGCAGACCGGTGGGCGCACCGAATCCATCTTGATGTCAATGCCACCGCTGGTGCGTTGGGAGTACGACTGGCAGCCGGAAGCGAACAGCCCGGAAGCTGCCCTTAGCGAGTTTATCCAGGTCCGCGACTGGGTGTAGTTGCCTGATGGCGTTACGCTTGTCAGACCTACAAAACGGCAAAACCCGTAGGCCGGATAAGGCGCGTTAGCGTCGCATCCGGCACGTCACAGGCTCATACCATCACGCCCACTGGCGCATGCGCTGATGCAGCGTCAGTGACGGCTTCTCCGCAAACAACTGCTGGTAATCAGTAGCGAACTGCCCTAAGTGCCAGAATCCCCACTGCATTGCGGCATCTTTTACCGTCGAGCTCTGCGACCACGGGCTGATAAGCTCCCGACGCACGGCATTCAGACGAATGCGCTTCAACCATGCATTCGGCCCGATACCAAGAATCGCGTGAAACGCGTTTTGCAACGTACGGCGGCTCACATGCAACTGATTACACAAATCGAGCACAGTCAGCGGCTCCGACATGTTTTCCAGCACATATTCGCGCGCGCGCGACAGCAGACGACGATAACTCTGATGGCTGATACTCTCGGCGGTTATTATCGGCTGAGCTTCCTCCAGCATCGTGCCCATCGCCAACAACAGGTTATCGCCTAACACTTTGCGCACCGCGGTCTGGCGAAGATCCTCTGGATTCTCGCTGAACGTTGCCAGCGCCTGCTGCACAAATCCCCACAGTGCCGCTTTATGCTGCTCTTTTACTTCCAGCGCTGACTGGTTACGCAGCATATGCAGCACCCGTTCCGGGTTATGCAGGAAGTTAGCCTGACGAGCAATGGCCTCTTCAGATATAACCACACCAAGAATGGTGTAATCGTCTGGCGTACTCAGTTCAAACTCAGTCCCTCCCGGGCGAGTTGCAATCTCAGCACTGCCAAGGCATTGGGTGCCAATAAATCCCTGCTCACCACGCGTAGCCGGAATGCCAAACCAGAATGAATTCGGCCAGACCAGGCATGACTGGCGCAGCGCCAGACCGGTGTATTCACGGAACACCTGAATGTCATCGAGCAGGATTTCCGTGAACTCGCCATGAAATTTACCCGGATGGAGCTGATCGTATATCTGCTGCCAGGCGGTAATAGTCAGGGCGTGCTCATAGACATCTGTTGTTCGCCGCTGGTGAACGTTATCCACCTCTACTATCGGCGTAAGTTTAACGTCTTCGGGTAATGCTTCATGATAAAGATGGTGCAGGTTTGCAGTACGTTTCTTTTTCATGATCTTTTAAGCCGGAAGCTTCATTGAAGCCCCCGGCCCTCCGACAGGTTAATTTTTTAAGCGATAGCGACTACTGCGTTTACGCAACGCTCCGTCAGAAAAGAGCTGTTCCAGCGCATTTCTGGCTTTTTCAAGTGACCAGCCAAAGTGCGCAGCCACTTCCCCTGCCGTCATTCCCTGACGGACCGATGTTAACAGTGCCAGTAATTCATCAGAGGATTCAGTCGCCACAGGAGTTTCCTGTATCTGCTCTGATTTCACTTCAGATTTCACTTCAGGCTTCTGTTCTGGTTTCTTCGGTGCGCGCTTAAAACCGCCAATCAGCCACTGGGTGTCATCGTCCGGCCGCCCTATCTCCTTGCGGCTAATAACACGGCCTGTACGCTGTGCTGCGGCACTGCCAGCATCCAGCGCCGCACGACACGCCGCCAGATCGCCTTCCACCACCAGCGTCAGCCTGCCAGGATCGAGCACTTCGTGGCTTAGCAGACGCACGTTCGCGGCTTTTAGCATGGCATCTGCCGCGTCCACGGCAGCGACCATGCCATCCACTTCCAGTAATCCCAGTGCATTGATCATCACAACCTCTCTTACGCGCGCTGTACCGGATTACGGGCAATATCCAGAACGGCATCGGCAAAGGCGTTACAGGCAGCTTTACAGGCAGCCTGGCTACCGGTCAAAAACGCCGCCGAGTAGTTGGTTTCTGACGGCGGCGGAACGTAGGTCACCAGTTGTACATCGGCAGATTTCAGCGCAGCATCAATACCAAATGTCGCTTCCAGCGGCGGCGCCACCAGATAGGCCATCGGATCGCCAAGCGCGCATCCTGCCGTGGCTGAAAGATACGAACCGGTACGCGAGACCACATGCGCCAGGAACGCGGTGTTTTCTGCATCATTCGCCCACTGGAACGCTGCGCCACTTTCAATGTTAGCGACCATCGCATCCAGACCCGCGCGAACTTCCGCCGGGTTAGGACCACCCAGCATGATCATCACTTCACCGGCCGTCGGTGACGGTCCATGCGCGGCTCCTGCATACAGCGATCGGCCATATACCACTTCAACCATCGCCTGTTTTGTCGCTTCGTCAGCGGCAATATACGCCACGTCATCAGAGTCTGCCGTGATGAGTCCGAGGCTACGTATATGTGGCGGTAATTTAAGTTCACGTGCAAACTCCGCGTTAACGGAGGCAATCACGCGCATCGCGGTGACTGAAGGTCTAATCAAATCTAATGCTGGCATGCTGCCTCCTTAACGGGTCATATTGATGCCGGACGCTTTTTGCTCCAGCATGCGCTTGGCCAAATCCACAATTACCGCAGCCGCTTCAACCGGTGGCGTGCCGCCCTGGTGAATGTTCGAAATACAGGTTCTGTCGGCCTCAACGGTGGTCGCCACACGTGGCGAATAGACGGCGTAGCAGGAAAGACTCTCCGACTGGCCTAAGCCCGGACGTTCACCCACCAGTAGAATCACCGCCTTCGCCCCCAGAAGTTCGCCAATCTGATCTTCAATTTTCACGCGGCCATAGCGTACAAAGAACGGCGTACCCACCTTCAGTCCGGCCTGTTTTAAACCAGACAACAACGGCGGCAGGATCTCTTCATAGTTCGCAGTAATAGCATCTGTAGACAGGCCATCAGAAACGATCACCTGCACATCCGGGTTGGCCACGCACTGTGATTTCAGTGCTTCTATCGCTTCCGCACTCAGACGACGACCCAGGTCCGGGCGAGTCAGGTACAGATTTTTGTCACTGATTTCTGAACGGACTTCCAGCAGCCCTTGTGCTTTCACCCACTCTTCCGGTACCTCTTTCAGCACGGTGTCTTTCGAACGAGAGTGGTCAGCCAGGAAGCGCAGCAGCGCCTGAGTGCGTGGACGTGGACCGGCACGACCGGTGCATACGCGCGCTGCAGTACTACGACGCAGCTCTGTCAACACTTCAGCACGGTGCGGATTTTCAACGCCAATCCACGCTTTGGCTTCCGGTGAACCCAGGTCCATCGCACAGCTTTCCCCCGTCGGTGCGGCACACTGTGTGGTGCTGCATTTCGCTTCCGGTGACGGCGCTTGAGCCTGCGGCTGTGACTCACCCATTGACGCCATTACGCTGCGTACAATTTCTTCAATCTGTTTTTGATCCATCGTGTGTCATCCCCGCGTCATCAGAAGAACAGTGACGGATCGCCCGCCCGTTTGGTCAGGCGACCGTTTGCCATAATGCCCATGTTTTCCAGCCAACGTTCAAACTCCGGCGACGGACGCAAGTTCAGCAACTGGCGCACGGTCGCGGTGTCGTGGAACGCGGTGGTCTGATAGTTGAGCATGATGTCGTCACCGAGCGGCATGCCCATGATGTAGTTGCAGCCAGCGGTGGCGAGCAGAATCATCAGGTTTTCATTGAGGTTCTGGTCAGCGTCAGCATGGTTGGTGTAACAGCAGTCACAACCCATTGAGATGCCGCTCAGTTTGCCCATGAAGTGGTCTTCCAGACCGGCGCGAATAATCTGACGGTCGTTGTAGAGATACTCCGGCCCGATAAAGCCCACCACGGTGTTCACCAGGAACGGATCATAGTGGCGCGCCAGACCGTAGTTACGCGCTTCCATCGTCACCTGATCGGCACCGAAGTTAGCGCCTGCGGAAAGCGCAGAACCTTGCCCGGTTTCAAAGTACAGGCAGTTTTCACCGGCAATACGGTTGAACTCAGCACCCACTGCGCGTGCCTCATCCAGCATCGCCAACTCGACACCAAACTCTTTCAGCCCTTTTTCGCTACCGCAGATGCTCTGGAAAATCAGCCCGCCCGGCGCGCCGCGACGAATCGCTTCGATCTGGGTAGTGACGTGCGCGAGCACGCAGCCCTGTGTAGGAATATTGAATTTGTCGATCACGCCATACACGGTATCGAGCACGCGGCTTAAGTTCTCCACGTCATCTGTCACCGGGTTAACACCGATAACGGCATCGCCCGCACCGAAGGAAAGCCCTTCGTAGATTTGTGCGGCAATACTCTGCACGTCGTCGCGGGTATCGTTCGGCTGCAAACGGCAACTGAAGGTGCCCGGCAGACCGATAGTCGTGTTAGCCTTTTTGATCACCGGCATTTTTTTGCCGCCGTAGATCAGGTCCGCGTTGGAACAAATTTTTGCAACGCCTGCGACCACTTCGGACGTTAACCCTTTGCGCATAAACGCAATGTCATCGACAGAGGTTTCATCACTCAACACGTACTCGCGCAGCTCACTGATGCTCCAGTTTTTGATGCGGTTATAGGCCGTTTCGTTGACGTCATCCTGAATCAGACGCGTGACGCAGTCCTCTTCATAGGAAATCACCGGGTTGTTGCGGATATCCGCTACCGTCATTTCCGACAACACCTGTTTAGCAGCCACGCGCTCCTGCGAGCTTGTCGCGGCCACACCAGCCAGCACATCCCCCGAACGCAGTTCGTTGGCTTTTGCCAGCACCTCTTTTACATCCTTAAACTGATAAACATTGCCGAACAATGTGGTCTTTAGTTTCATAAGTCGTTCCCTCAGGAAGGAAATGCGAGTGATTTCACCGTCACCGGCACAACCGATCCGCCAAAAAGAGGCGTACCAATGTCGATATAGTCACCCGCCCGAACAATCACCTCATCGATGACCGCCAGCGGGTGTTGCTGTAACTGTGGGCGTAACAGCATGCCCAGTGCTTTACCAAAATCCTGCTCGGCTACCACCAGCAGGGGATGCGGATTCGGATAACGTGCGACAAAGGCCAGTAGCGCGTCGATGACCGTTAACAGCGCGGCGTAGCGCACTGGCAGCGACCCGGGCAGCGCAAGGACATAGGCGTCAGTTTTCGGGTCGAGATCGAGCTGCATCAGCGCCTGCTGCCAGGCCGCGACCAGATCAGCTTCATCAACCGGGATAGCCACTGGCAGGTTGCGCAGCGGAAGCGCAACGCCTTCCAGCCAGATGGTGCTGCCTGAAAGCGATAGCGTATGTGCTCCTGCGCCAATGACCGTGGCACGTACTGTTTGCGCCGGGAACTGCACGTTCATCTCACGCAGACGCGGATGTTCATGTAGCGCCGTTGCCAACAGCGGTCCTATGTCAGAAAAACAGAATGGATCGGCAGGCTGGTTGCGGTAGCACTCACCCACCCCACCCGAAAGCGTAATCACCTCTGGCTTAATGCCCACAGGCAATAAACCGGTTTGCATCAACGCCTGAGCCAGCGGCGAAAGTTTGCCGTCAATAACCTCGACGATAAGCGTAGCCATCCGTCGCGCCACCTGAATCAGTTGCGCCGCATTAAGCGAACGGGCATCTGTACCTGCGCCAAAAACATCATCGACAATCATTTGCCCCGGCTGGTGCGCATGAACCACACGCCCCTGGCTATCGGTCTCCAGCAGTCGCCCACCAACATTCAGGCAGGCTGAACCGCTAACTTTTCCGGCGTCAAACAGAACATAGTTAGACGTACCACCGCCGATATCGATATTCAGTACGCTGCACAGTCGCTGCTCAGACAGGGTTTGCGCACCCGCGCCGTGACCGGCAATGACCGATTCAAGATGTGGACCTGCGCTGGCAACCACGAAGTCACCCAGCGACTGGGAGAGCGCCATCACCGCCGGACGGGCATTGCGGGTTTTCGCACTTTCCCCGGTAATAATGATTGCGCCAGAATCAACGCTCTGTGGCTCAATACCTGCTGCCTGATACTGAGCCAGAATCAGCGCCTTAAGTTCGGCCTCTTTTAACCCGCCTTGCTTATCAACGGGGGTAAAGAAGACCGGGCTTTGCCAGCTAATTTCACGTTTGATGAATTCGTAACGCGGCACCTGCGACACTGCCGCACGGTTAACCAGCTCAAGGCGGGAGAAGATCACCTGAGTGGTGGTGGTGCCGATATCGATACCGACGCTCAATAGCTGGCGAGTATTCACGATTGCGCCTCCGCTTTCGTTTCTGTTTCGGCTTCCACTTCTGCCGGAACGTTTTCGTCTTTTGGTACCAGCAGCATAGCCACACCAATCGCCGTTACACCGCCGATCAGCTTGCCGACAATCATTGGGAAGATCATGGCGTTCATGTTTGCGGCAGCGAAACCTAAGTGGTCACCCAGAGCGAAGGCAGCAGAGACGGCGAACGCACAGTTAATCACTTTGCCGCGGGTATCCATGTGCTTCATCATGCCGAACATCGGAATATTGTTCGCCAACGTTGCGACCATGCCACCAGCTGCCATATTGTTGATTTTCAGAAGATTACCAACTCGCATCAGCGGTTTTTCAAACCAACGGGTCAGTAACAGAACCATTGGATAAGCGCCGAGCAGTACGCAGGAGATAGAACCGATAACTTCGATGGCGCGCATCACTTCACCAGGGTTATCGCCAGGCGCCATGAAGATAGGATCGAGACCCGGGATCAGATCCCAGCCGAGCAGGAATTTGATAACCGCAGCGGCCAGCCCGATTGTGATCAATGCCACCAGGAACTTAGCGAAGATCTGGAAGCCGTTGATCATTTTTTCCGGGATGAATTTCAGCCCCAGCGCCACCAGCACGGCAACGATCAGCACCGGAATCATGTTCATCAGGATCAGCGCGAAGGTAAATTCCACCGGCTGTCCGTTGATTTCAACGCCGGAATACATCGCTACCAAACCACCCGCGATACAGCCAATTGGGATCGTGACAATACCAGCCAGCACGCCCAGTGCCAGATAACGACGGTCAGAGGGTTCAATAATCCCCAGTGCTACCGGGATGGAGAAGACCAGCGTCGGCCCCATCATCGCACCCAGAATCAAGCCAGAGTACAACCATGCCGCAACATCACCGCCCGCCAGTTCTTTCGCCAGGAAGAAGCCGCCCATATCACACGCCAGCAGCGTTCCGGCAAACATCGACGGGTTCGCGCCCAACATTTCATACAGCGGAATAATCACCGGCCCGAGCACTTTTGCTAATACCGGCGCCAGCGCAGTCATACCGACCATTGCCAGACCGAGCGCGCCCATCGCCATAAAACCTTCTTCAAACTGACCACCCGATCCCTCGATGCTTTTACCAAACTTACCGAGGTAGCGCGCTGAACCACCGAACTGCGACAGGATCCTGTCCACGGCGGCAATCAGCATAAAGAACATCATGATGTACATGATGATTTCGTTAATTCCCATACCCTTCACTCCCTGTCATTTGTGTATTTATTGTGCCGCCGCATACAACGCGATAATTTCTGCCTGCGTGGCGGTTCGTGGATTGCTGCGAATACAAATATCGTCCATCGCAGCTTGCGCCCATGTGCTGTATTGCTCAGGCTTCGCCCCCACGTCAGCGAGTCGTTTTGTCTGGCCCACTTCGGTAATCAGCTCGATGACAGCGTTGATTGCGTCACGATCGTCTGATTTCTTGTTGGTTAACGCCCTGCCGATATGGCTAAAGCGTTCACGGCAAACCATGCGGTTAAACCCCATTACTGTCGGTAGCAGCATGGCGTTAGCCTGTCCGTGCGGAATGTGCAGCGCCGCGCCCGGCTGGTGAGCCATCGCATGACACAAGCCCAGCCCCGCGCTGGAGAAAGCCATCCCCGCCATACAGGAAGCCAGCAGCATGCTTTCCCGCGCAGCCAGGTCGTGACCGTAGCCCACCGCTTTCGGTAACGATTTGCCAATCATCGCAATCGCGCCAATCGCCAGGCTGTCGGTAAATGGCGTAGCGTTCAGGGCGCTATAAGCCTCAACGGCGTGGGTCAACGCATCGATTCCGGTCATCGCCGTAACATGCGCAGGCACCCCTTCCGTCAATGCGGCATCAAGAATGGCCACATCCGGCATCAGCGTGGCGTGAGCCAGCACTTTTTTCAGTCCAGTCGCGGCGTCAATAATCACCGTGACGTTGGTAGTTTCCGAACCTGTTCCGGCGGTGGTTGGTACGGCAATCAGCGGCAGACGCGGGCGTAACGTGCTGTGTTCCGTCATATCGGCCAGCGTCTGCGTCGGATTAGTCACCAGCAATGCCACCGCTTTGGCGGCATCCAGTACAGAACCGCCACCAAAGGCCACAACGCCATCACACTTTGATTCACGCAGTTGCGCTACCGCCGCGCAAACGTCCGTGATACACGGCTCACCAACCGGGCACGGCCACAACGTCATCGCCACGCCTTTCATCGCCAGGCTACGTTCAAGTCCGGCGGTCATTCCGGCCTGATGCAGGAAGCTATCGACCATCACGAACATATGCGTCAGTCCGCGTATTTGCGCTTCCTGTCCACAGGTGCTGAGCGCCCCAAGTCCACATAACGTGACTGGTGGAACGCTAAATGTTTTTACGCGTTGCAGATTCAGGGTATCGAATGCCTGAAAGAGCGCCGTTTGCAATTCAGCTTGCATAGATTCCCTCCGCTTTTTCTCTCCCACTGTTCGCGATTGCCAGCGGGGTCATAAACAGACTGTGCTGTGGTAAATGCACCTGCAGTTCCGGGAAACGCTTACGGAACAGCTCATCGACACCCGGTTGCATACAGGAACCACCGGCCAGCCATAAATCTGTTACTCCATGCCCTGCAATATGATGAGCGACGATTTCCGCCATCTTTTCGTAGACCGGCTTGACCACCGGCCAGATTTCTTTTCCATTGCTGCGCTTGTACTGCTCGGCTTCTTCAAGCTGAATACGACGATTCCCCGCAAGGGTCAGAGAAATGTGGTGCCCGCCGGTAGCTTCATCGGCGGAATAGGTCACTAAACCCCGCTTCACAATAGCAATACCGGTCGTGCCCCCGCCGATATCCACTACGCCTGCGTTATCCAGTTTCAGCAGATCTGCCACAGCGGTTGGTTCGTCCAGCACATGGCTCACTTCAAGTCCTGCTGATTCCAGCACATTGATGGAAATACGCGGGTCCGTTCCCGGCGGGAACGAGGTTGCCGCATGGGTAAAGCGGCAACCCAGCTGTTGCTCAAGCGTATCGAGATGGCGACGGACAATGGTCACCGCACCGAAGAAATCCCAGACGATGCCGTCACGCACGACATCGGCCCAGTCCAGGCAGACCGCAACCGGCTGTCCGTCACTGTCGACAACCATCGACACCACATCACACGTCCCCAAATCAACACCCAGCCACAGCGGTGAGTCGCTGGCTGTGGGCGTCTGGTTACATAGCGTTGCCGCTTTTTGCAGTCTGGGTGTGAGCCAAAGTTGTTCGTCGTGCGCCATCTCTTTATCTCCTTAGAGCGCTCTTAAACGATGCGGAACGCATCCACCAACACACAGCGACGCAGACGCACAAACGTGCGCGCACTGGTCACCCCTTCCCCGGTCGGCGTAGTAATGGTCATGGTGGTCCAGCCCTCACCGCCAAGTCCGAGACCCGCAATGCACGGTCCATTTTTGACGAAGATGCTGGTATCAATGGCGTTAGCCATACGGTTCATATTGTCGATATTGCGTGAGTGCATCGCCGCCGTATGGTGACAACCACCTTCAAGCGTTACCGCCAGTTCAATGGCCTCATCGACGTTGGCAACCCGCACCACCGGCAGCACCGGCATCATCATTTCAGTTACGGCAAACGGATGGGTGGCGGAGGTTTCGACGAATAACAAGCGGGTCTGGTCTGGTACATTCAGACCAATTGACGCTGCGATTTTTCCCGCATCACGTCCAACCCAGTCACGGCTAACCGTGCCTTTGCCGCGCTCGTCGACATTTTTCAGCAGCACTGGCTGAAGTTGCTCGGCCTGGGCCGCAGTGAGTTTTACCGCATGCTGGCTTTCCATCAGACGCATCAGTTCGTCGGCAACGCTATCCACCACGATCAGCACTTTTTCGTCGGCGCAGATAATGTTGTTATCAAACGATGCACCTTTGACGATGGACTGCGCGGCGCGTACCAGATCGGCGGTTTCATCAACCACCACCGGCGGGTTACCCGCACCAGCCGCAATCAGGCGTTTATTGGTGTGTTTACGCGCAGCGTCAACCACCGCTTCGCCACCGGTAACGACCAGCAGGCCAATGCCTGGGTACTTGAACAGACGCTGAGCGGTTTCGATATCCGGATTGGCAACGGTAACCAGCAGGTTTGCCGGGCCACCAGCGGCAACAACCGCCTGGTTAAGCAGAGTTATAGCGCGCTGAGAAACGCCTTTTGCCGCCGGATGTGGCGCAAATACCACGCTGTTGCCTGCGGCAATAAGGCTGATGGCATTATTAATTACGGTTGCTGCCGGGTTGGTGGACGGTGTTACCGAAGCCACCACGCCCCACGGCGCGTTTTCAATCAGCGTTAAACCGTTATCGCCGGTCAATACCTGTGGAGAGAGGCATTCCACGCCCGGCGTGCCGCGTGCCTGCGCTACGTTTTTGGCAAATTTATCTTCAACGCGTCCCATGCCGGTTTCAGTGACGGCAAGTTCCGCTAATTCTCTGGCGTGTTTTTCGCCTGCTTCACGAATGGCGTGAATAGCTAACTGGCGCATAGCGACGCTTTTTAACCCCTGCTGGGCCAGTTTTGCTGCCGCCACTGCGTCATCCAGGGAGGCAAAGACGCCCATTTCTTGAACCGCGCTGACGGGCTGACTGCTGTCTTTCATTTTCAGCAGTACCGCTTTCACGACCTGTTCAATATCCTGTTGATTCATGATTTTCTGCCTTATTTATGGAAGATCACCTGACCACCGGCCACCACTTCATCGACAATGCCAATAACACACAGATCGACAGGCGATGATTCGTTGCGGTGCGCCTGACGGGCTGAGCTTCCGCTGACCAACAGCACCCACTCTCCGGTTCCCGCCCCGATGCTGTCGATAGCAACAGCACACTGCCCGTCGGGATTTCCGCAGGCGTCAATCATTTCCACCATCAGCAATTTGTCGTGCGCTAGCCCCTGATGGCGTACGGTACAAACAATTTGTCCTGTGACGATTGCCAGTTTCATACCCGCCTCCGTGGCATATTTCAGGTAAAACCTCCCCCTACCCTCCGCAGAAGGTAATGTGAAAAGGAGAGAGGGTGACGCCAGCTTTTATCAATCATGCAGTGGCGTCACATGGGCTACTTACATGTCGTTGCTGTCACCTTTAAAGCTGATCGGGAACACTTCTTCCAGATCGCCATGCGGACGCGGGATAACATGTACAGAAACCAGTTCACCAATGCGCTGGGCAGCGGCAGCACCGGCATCCGTTGCGGCTTTACAGGCCGCCACATCGCCACGTACCATTGCGGTAACCAGGCCACCGCCAATCTGCTTCACGCCAACCAGTTTCACGCGTGCCGCTTTAACCATTGCGTCAGAAGCCTCAATCAGTGCAACCAGGCCCCGGGTTTCAATCATTCCTAATGCTTCCATTGTGCTTTCCTCTTAGTAGAAGGGGTCCAGAACGGGACCTAAACAACCAGTGTTTGTGAGGCGCGTTCACGACTCACGTCAGTCTGGCGCGGCACTGCTGCCACCAACGCCAGTTCGATAATTTCCTGTACGCTGCAGCCGCGGGAGAGATCATGGAGCGGTGCGGCAAGCCCCTGAATCAGAGGCCCTACTGCTCGATACCCTCCCAGACGCTGGGCGATTTTGTAACCAATATTGCCTGCCTCAAGCGATGGAAAAACCATCACATTGGCATTGCCCTGCAACGGGCTGGCCGGTGCTTTTTGCGCCGCAACATCCGGTACAAAAGCGGCATCAAACTGCAATTCACCATCAACGGTAAGCTCTGGTGCACGTTCACGAACAATGTCCGTAGCCTGCTGCACGTTAGCAACGTTGGGGTGACGGGCACTGCCATTACTTGAAAACGAGAGCATTGCGACGCGCGGCTCTTCGCCGGTAATCGCTTGCCAGGTCTGCGCGCTGGCGATGGCAATATCTGCCAACTGGGCTGCAGTGGGTTGCGGCACGACACTGCAATCAGCAAATCCTAATGACGGTCCGAGATACTGCGGCAGCATCAGGAAAATTGACGACAGCGTTTTACAACCCGGCTGTAATCCGATAATGCGTAACCCCGCACGCAGCACGTTCGCTGTTGACGAGAGGTTGCCCGCAATACAGACGTCGGCTTTACCCGCGCTAACCATTGCGGCAGCGAACATCAGCGGATCGTTGAGTTTCTCAAGCGCATCCGGCGGCGTTTTTTCACCAGCACGCGCCAGCCAGCGCAGCGCAAATTCTTCACGCATTTGCAGGTTGCTTTGCGGGTCGATTACCTGAATGCCATCCATTGCCACGCGGTGGCTGAGAGCAAACTGGCGCAACGCAAACGGACTGGCGACGAGAATGGGATGTGCCAGACCGTGCTGATGCAGGTAATTCGCAGCTTTCAGCACCCGAACATCCAGCGCATCCGGGAACACCACCCGCGCAGGTGAGCGCAAGGCGAGCTGGCGAGCACGTTCAATGATCATTGCTTCTCCCCCAGTCGCTGTTGGATTTGGCTGATACTCAGCGGATGCTTCGCCACGCTCAGGATCATCATCACGTAGACCGTGCTCGACAGGCGGTTCAACGCTTGCAGAATGTCCGGTCGCTGTACTTCAAAACTGCGGGTGATAAATACCTGGGCCGCCACTGTTTCTGTTTCACGGACTTTGGTTCGCAGCAAATTGAGCAGCGCAGCATCACGACCGTGGCTGGCTTCAGGCACCAGATGGTCGTGGTCGAGATAGCGCAGCGGCTGATGCGAAAGCCGGTGCAAATCTTCATCGCTTAAACCAACAATGGCTTGTGCTGCCAGCGGCTCATCCATGGCGTCTGCGCGCATAATGTTGCCCAGACGCGAGCGAATATCCGCCAGCCACGGCTGCCACTGCTCAGGCAGTTCAATCTGTAACCACACCGCCAGGCCGATGGTGCTGTCCAGCGCCGCGCGAAATCCCAGGCGCGGGTCACTTTTGGCGACCATCTTGTCCGCCGTCAGATGCGTCAGCGTGTCAGGTTTCTTCGCCACCGGTTGATGACACAGTTCACAACTCGCCAGTGAGTGCGTATCACTGCTGGTTAAACCATGCACCGGTTGCAGTTGCTGTTCTTCGCCATCAATAAACAGGCTTCCCTGCTCGTCGATAAACTTAATCCGCAGATGTCGGCCTTCCAGCAATTCCCGGGCAGATGGCGTCAGGCGAGCGTCAGCGGGGAGATGAATTTCTGCCCCTTCGCTGAGCGTATGATTTGCTCTGAGCCATGCTTCGGTAATGAAATCCTTCATACATCCGCCTTAGCAGGACTGCCAGTTCGCAGGCCATGCCACATACAGGAATTTCACCGTTGATGGCGTACCGAACTCAATGCTGGAGCCTTTCGGAATAAACATCACATCCCCAGCCCTGGCAATCATGGTTTCGCCTTCATGACGAACGTGCAGTTCGCCTTCCAGAATCATGTCGATTTCGTCGTAGTTCAGCGTCCATGGGAAAAAAGCGTTATCCCACTGCATGAAGCCAGCGGCCATGCTGCTTCCGTCCTTGTCGGTCACTAAGTCGGTTAAGCCGACGCAATGCGGCTGTGCGCCATCAAAACGACCAAACTTCACGCTGCTGCCATCAATGACTTTTACGCCACCTTTGCCAGTAACCGAGGTAAAGCTTGGCTGCATTCCGCCCTGCTCCAGCGACTGTTTTTCCTTCATGACTTTGTCCATCAACTGCGCGACCAGGCTTTCGGTAAACTGCCCTTCCGGCAGTTGCGCAATGATGGTCTCGCGAATGCGCTGGCTTTCCGTTTTGCCATCATCCACCGAAGCGGGTGCAGGCGAGGTTGCCGGAGCGGATTCGTCGCATTCAGTGATTGTGACGCCCAGCAGCTCCGCGACTTCGCGAGCCTCTGGGGTGATGATGCTGGCGCGCAGAACAACCGACATTTCCTGTTCGCCGCGTGCGTGGGCCGCACGAATATCATTAGCTGTGATGAGTTTTTTCACCTGCCCTTTCCTCCTTTTGGCTGAGCTCAGTCAGATAATCCACCAGGTGCTGCACGCTGCGCGGGTCATGGCTATTGAGTTCGAAAATCGGCTCCTGGAACCCTATCCCGCGAAGTAGCTGTCGCGTTGCGGCGACGTCGGCATCCGGCATGTCCGTTTTACTGATAACGGCGATTTGTCGTTTACTGGCGCCGATATCCAACAGCCCGGCAGGTAAGCGACTTTCTTGATCATTTGCCGCGTGTATATAAATCAACGTATCAACATCCTGCAGCGTGGTAATTAAGGCGTGATACCAGCGCGGATGGCTAAAATATTCTCCCGGCGTATCGATATCGCCGTTTTCATTAAACTCAACGGCCTGCGTTTTCCTGGCGAGAGAATAATTTCCCTGTAGCGCATTGAAGAGCGTTGTTTTCCCCGCCCCAACCGTACCGACAAAAGCAATACGTTTCATTGCCGCCTCTGATTAACTTTTTGTCAGGTTGCACAAAGTGAAATTTAATAACCGGCCCAGACCACTCACTGTCTGCAATAATGCCTCTTCCACCGCGCCTACCGAGCCGTAGATCACCAGTGCGCCGCTAAATCTATCGAGAAAACCGATGTGTACATCTGCGGCCTTCATGGCTAAATCACCGGCAATCATTGCCGTTTCGCCTGGCGTTAAGGTCATAATGCCGATAGCGCCCGCTTCGGGAACGCCGATCTTTTTCGCCAGTTCTTCGCCTGGGTGCGCAATCAGATGCGCCAGCGTGACCTGTTTCCCCGGCACAAATTCCTGAATGATGCGTTCTTTTTCCATTGCTCACCGCCTCTGCTGAAACTGTCCTCATCGTGGCAATTTTTCGTCAGAGTAAATAACAAAATTCGGCAAGGTGGTTTAAAAGGTGAAGTAGATCACTAAGAGAAGAGAAATAAAAATACCCGTCACACTTCAAATTACAGGTTCGGTGGCTTTCTTACTCATACCAGCCACTTACTTTAGTAAGTTCATGGTATTCGCTGCATCGTCGCCTTTCTGGAATTCGAATTATTTAGAGTATGAAGGCGCGGGAGAAACCCGCGCCGAAAATAATTAAAGTGAAATTACAACGGTTGTGTTTGAGCTTCGACTACTGCCAGCGCCACCATATTTACAATACGACGAACAGAGGCGATTGGAGTTAAAACATGTACCGGTTTGGCTACACCCATCAGCACCGGTCCTACCGTCACGCCTTCAGAGCTGGAAACACGCAGTAAGTTGTAACTAATACGCGCGGCTTCCATATTCGGCATCACCAGAATATTAGCGGAGCCTTTCAGCGGGCTGTCCGGCATCCGGTCATTACGAATACTTTCCACCAGTGCAGCATCGCCGTGCATTTCACCGTCAATCATCAGATCGGGTGCGCGCGATTTAATAAGCTCGAGCGCTTCACGCATTTTGTTGGCCGACGGACAGTTTGACGAACCAAAGTTGGAGTGCGACAGCAGCGCCACTTTCGGTTCAATGCCAAACCGACGCACTGTTTCTGCCGCCATAACTGCAATTTCTGCCAGTTGCTCCGGCGTCGGGTCATCGTTGACGTACGTATCAGCGATAAAGGTGTTACCGCTTGGCAACAGCAGCGCGTTCATTGCACCTGCCGTATGAACACCATCACGGTGACCAAACACCGCTTTCACCACGCTGAAATGCTCGTGATAGTCGCCGATTGTTCCGCAAATCATCGCATCCGCTTCACCGCGTTGCACCATGATCGCGCCGATCACCGTGGTGTTGGCGATCACCGCACGTTGCGCCTGCTCCTGAGTAATTCCACGACGCTTCATGATCTGGTAATACTCACTCCAGTACTCTTTAAAGCGCGGATCGGATTCATTATTGACGATCTCAAAATCGACACCCGCTTTGATCTGAAGTCCTAACTTCTGGATACGCATTTCGATCACGCTCGGACGACCGATCAGGATCGGCTTCGCCAGACCTAAAGTGATAAGTTCTTGCGTTGCATGCAGAACACGAGCCTCTTCCCCTTCGGTCAGCACAACGCGCTTCGGCGCTTTGCGTGCCAGAGAGAAAATCGGCTTCATAAACAGGTTGGTTTTGTAGACAAACTCGGTCAGCTTATCGATATAAGCGTCAAAGTCGGCAATCGGGCGCGTTGCGACACCAGAATCCATCGCTGCCTTCGCCACCGCCGGTGCGATCTTGACGATCAAACGCGGGTCGAACGGTTTAGGAATAATGTATTCCGGGCCAAAGCTCAAATCCTGATCGCCATAGGCGGAGGCCACCACTTCGCTCTGCTCGGCATGCGCCAGTTCAGCTATGGCATGTACAGCGGCCAACTTCATCTCTTCGTTGATGGCGGTAGCCCCAACGTCCAGCGCACCGCGGAAGATGAACGGGAAGCACAGTACGTTGTTGACCTGGTTCGGGTAGTCGGAGCGACCGGTGCAAATGATGGCGTCGGAACGCACCTCTTTTGCCAGTGGTGGCAGGATTTCCGGTTCCGGGTTTGCCAGCGCAAGGATCATTGGCGCACGCGCCATCTTCTTGACCATCTCCTGCGTCAGCACTTTCGGGCCGGAGCATCCGAGGAAAATGTCTGCGCCGTCGATCACATCATCAAGAGTACGCTTACCGTCATCCACCACCGCGTAAGCTGCTTTGGTTTCCGCCATATTCGGTTCGCGATCTTTATAAATCACACCTTTGGAGTCGCAGACCACGATGTTGTGCTTCTGCATACCCAGCGCAACCAACAGGTTCATACAGGCAATCGCCGCGGCACCTGCGCCAGACACCACCATGCGCACATCAGAGATATTCTTTTCCACCACCCGCAGGCCGTTCAGGATGGCTGCAGTGCTGATGATCGCCGTTCCGTGCTGATCGTCATGGAACACCGGAATATTCATGCGTTCACGCAACTTTTGCTCAATGTAAAAACACTCTGGTGCTTTGATGTCTTCGAGGTTGATGCCGCCAAACGTCGGTTCAAGGGCTGCCACCACGTTGATAAATTTGTCCGGGTCGAGTTCATCGACTTCAATGTCGAACACGTCAATTCCGGCAAATTTCTTAAAGAGAACGCCTTTACCTTCCATCACTGGTTTGCCAGCCAGCGCACCAATATTGCCCAGCCCCAGTACCGCAGTACCGTTGGAGATAACCGCGACCAGGTTGCCGCGCGCGGTATATTTGTAGGCCGCTAGCGGATCCTTTTCAATCTCCAGACACGGAGCTGCAACACCTGGCGAGTAGGCCAGCGCAAGATCACGTTGGGTGGCAAGAGGTTTGGTCGGAGAAACCTGAATTTTACCTGGTACTGGAAATTGGTGGAAATCGAGGGCGCTTTGTTTTAACTGGTCATCCATCTTGTTGTTCCTTTCACGTATCGATCAAAAAAGTGGCGCAGGTAACCCTTCTATACCCTAAATAATTCGAGTTGCATGAAGGCTGCAAGGGAGTGAATCCCCAGGAGCATAGCGAACTATGTGACTGGGGTGAGCGAGCGTAGCCAACGCACATGCAACTTGAAGTATGACGGGTATATTGAGCCGCACATTATCGCCTCAGTCAGCGGCATAAACTTTGAAGGTCGCCAAACTCTCACTACTCAAAGAAAGAATTTGTTATCAATTTATAACAACCATGTTACCTGCTTAAACCAGCAATACCATGCTTGTCTGCTATGCTTTTTGCGTATTCGCCCGCAATTTTCCCAAAAGTGTGAATTAACACACGCATCTAACGCTTTACTTTTCAAGGAGTATTTCCTATGACCCGTAAAGAGCTTGCCAATGCCATTCGTGCGCTGAGTATGGATGCCGTCCAAAAAGCTAACTCTGGCCATCCCGGCGCGCCGATGGGTATGGCCGATATTGCCGAAGTACTGTGGAACGATTTTCTCCGACATAACCCAACCGATCCCACCTGGTACGATCGTGACCGATTTATCCTGTCGAATGGCCACGCCTCAATGCTGCTTTACAGCCTGCTGCATCTTTCCGGCTATGACCTGCCGTTAGAGGAGTTAAAAAACTTCCGACAACTGCACTCAAAGACACCAGGCCACCCGGAAATTGGCTATACGCCGGGCGTGGAAACGACCACCGGACCGTTGGGTCAGGGATTAGCAAACGCGGTCGGGATGGCGATAGCCGAGCGTACGCTGGCGGCACAGTTTAATCAGCCGGATCATGAGATTGTCAGCCACTTCACCTGGGTTTTTATGGGTGATGGTTGCCTGATGGAGGGGATTTCTCATGAGGCGTGTTCACTGGCGGGAACGTTGGGACTTGGCAAGCTGATTGGCTTTTACGATCACAACGGTATTTCTATTGATGGTGAAACCAAAGGTTGGTTTACCGATGATACTGCGAAGCGCTTCGAAGCATATCACTGGCATGTCATACACGAGATAGACGGTCACGATCCTGAGGCGGTGAAGAAAGCCATTCAGGAAGCACAAAGCGTAACCGATAAGCCGTCACTAATAATCTGTCGGACTATCATTGGCTTTGGCTCACCGAATAAGGCCGGAAAAGAAGAAGCACACGGCGCAGCACTGGGGGAAGAAGAAGTTGCGCTGACCCGTCAGAAGCTGGGCTGGCATCATCCTGCTTTTGAGATCCCTAAAGAGATTTACCGGTCCTGGGACGCGCGCGAAAAAGGTGAAAAAGCACAGCAGAGCTGGAACGAGAAATTCGCCGCCTATCAACAAGCCCACCCGGAACTGGCCGCAGAGTTTACCCGCCGGATGAGTGGCGGGCTGCCAAAAGAGTGGGAAAAAACCACTCAGAAATACATCGCGGAATTGCAGGCTAACCCGGCCAAAATCGCAACCCGGAAGGCGTCGCAAAATACCCTGAATACTTACGGCCCGATGTTGCCTGAACTGCTTGGCGGTTCAGCAGATCTGGCCCCCAGCAATTTGACCATCTGGAAAGGTTCGACATCCCTGAAAGACGATCCAGCCGGGAACTACATTCACTACGGCGTGCGCGAATTTGGTATGACCGCCATTGCCAACGGTATTGCCCACCACGGTGGTTTTGTCCCATATACCGCGACCTTCCTGATGTTCGTTGAATATGCCCGTAATGCGGCACGAATGGCTGCGCTGATGAAAGCGCGGCAAATCATGGTCTATACCCATGACTCTATTGGGCTGGGGGAAGATGGTCCCACCCATCAGGCCGTCGAGCAGCTTGCCAGCCTGCGCCTGACGCCTAATTTCAGCACCTGGCGTCCATGCGATCAGGTTGAGGCGGCAGTCGGCTGGAAACTGGCGGTAGAGCGCCATGATGGCCCAACGGCGCTAATCCTCTCCAGGCAGAATCTGGCACAGGTTGAACGTACCCCGGAACAGGTAAAAGAAATTGCCCGCGGTGGCTACATACTGAAAGACAGCGGCGGTAAACCGGATGTGATCCTGATTGCCACCGGTTCAGAAATGGAAATTACGCTACTGGCAGCAGAAAAACTGACGGGAGAAGGCCGTAACGTTCGTGTCGTCTCCCTTCCCTCAACAGATATTTTCGACGCCCAGGATGAGGCGTACCGGGAATCAGTCCTGCCAGCAAGCGTGAGCGCGCGCGTGGCGGTGGAAGCAGGAATTGCGGATTACTGGTACAAGTATGTCGGTCTGAAAGGTGCGATTGTCGGCATGAGCGGCTACGGAGAATCTGCGCCGGCGGACAAGTTATTCCCCTTCTTCGGCTTTACGGTCGATAACATTGTCGAAAAGGCGCACCGCGTACTTAACGTGTGATCCACAGCGTGGGCCAGGCATCAGGTCCATGCCAGTTATCACAGCTGGGCTCCTGCGCATAGCGCACCAGACGAAAACGCTGGCCGTCAAAACGCCAGCGCGTCTGGATCCCACAGTCCGACATTCCACGTCCCTTAGCGAGAGTGACCAGTTCGCGCGATTTTTCATCAAAAACAGCGTTCGTCAGCTCCATATCGTTACTTTCAGCGTCCGTCCTGAAAGGCAAATTCAGACGTACCGCGCGCGAACTCAGCGGCTTTGTACGCGAAACAATCCATGCCAGATCGATAGTGTTATATGCACCCGCTTCACAGCCGATCATCAGCAGAGCTTTGTCATCGGTTAATGCCGAAACCCGCACTTCACGGCGCATAGGGTCGAGCGAACAGCGGATGCCGTTTATCCGCCAGTTCCCGTAATCCAGCAGTTCACTGCGCTCTTGTTGAGAAAGCGGTGTTGGTGTTGGGTTGACGACGGCTACGCCTTTCAGGGCCGGAGCCGGAGGTACGCTAAGCGGCGGCTCGTTACCCTTTTCGATCCAGGCTGTTTCACTTCCAACGCGTTTTTGCTGGGCGTCAATAAACAACAGCGCGGCTTTCAGCCCTGCCAGCGAAATGGTTTGCACGCCTTTTTGCAGAGTAATCGCCTGGGCGTTCTGAACTGTCTGTAAAAAGGCGCTAATGGTGGCAGGATCATCGGTCATGAGTTGCCAGGGGGAAATGCGCCAGTGTTCGCCAGTCAGCGGTAGCGGTTGGCCGTCCATCAGCAGGCGCGGCGCAATATCAGCTTCTTTGGCATCAGGGGTATCCAGACCGCCCAGCTCAATACGCAAAACCGCATCGGTATGCGCTCCGGCACTCCGACTGAGGGTCATCACCAGGCCATGATGTTCACCGGTGTTTCGCGCCACGCAAAAATTCTGGTTATTGCAGGTTACCTGCCAGTCGGAAAATACCTGCTGTGCAGGTGCCGCCCACAGAAAGTGGGCCGGTAGCAGACCAAGCAGAAAGATGAAAATAACGCGATAGCGCATGGACGGTACAACCCCGAAATCAAAACAGACAGCCTAATCGGTATCTTCCTTGCGCTACTGATGAGGCTCAATAAGAATCGTCGGATTGGACTGTTATTTTGTAAAGAAATATAAACCCCGTAACCTAATCCATCAGATGCGACGATTGCAGATAGTTAAGCAATAGCACCGTTTTGCCGTCACGGATCTCCCCGGTTGTGATCATCTCCAGCGCTCGGGTGAATGGTAGTTCCAGGACTTCGATATCCTCGTCTTCAACGCCCCCGCCCGCATTGGCACGCTGGTTGTCACTGTACTGCGCGATAAAAAAGTGGATCAATTCCGTCACGCCGCCTGGCGACATGTAGAGCTCAAAGAGTTTACGCACCTCACCAACTTCATATCCGGTCTCTTCGATCGCTTCTTTGCGAATACAGGCTTCAGGTTCATCGTTATCCAGCAGCCCGGCGCAGGTTTCGATCAGTTGTCCGCTTTCGTTACCGTTCACCCAGGTGGCGACGCGAAACTGACGAATCAGCACGACGGTTTTTTTCTCCGGGTTATACAGCAGAATAGTGGCGCCATTACCGCGATCATAAACCTCGCGTTTGTGACGAATCACCTCGCCATTGCTGCGGGTCAGATCGTAAGTAATATTGCGCAGGATGAAGTAGTTATCAGAAAGGACTTTATCTTTGATGAGGGTAATTTGTTGCGACATACCGGCTCCACGGCGAGAAGTGAGAAATAATACTACGCCGTGAAACCGGGTTTGTCTTGACCCCAGGCTAGTGAGATTTGACTGATTTTATATCCGTCATACTTCAAGCGACGGGTTTGTTGGCTGTACTCAGAAACCCCGGTCACATAGCTCTCTATGCATCTGGGGATTTCTTCTTTTGCCGCCTTCCTGCAACTCGAATTATTTAGGGTATATGCCCAGCCAGTCGACGATCCCCTGCGCTGCATGTCGCCCTTCTGCCATTGCAGTGACCACCAGGTCCGCACCACGTACCGCATCACCACCAGCAAAGATCTTCGGATGAGTCGTTTGATAACGATAAGCGCTCTCGACATCAGCAGCAATCCGGCCCCAGTCATCAACCTTCACACCATGAGCCTCCAGCCACGGCATACCATGCGGATGGAAACCAAACGCCATAATGACTGCATCAGCGGGCATCACAAATTCACTTCCCGCGATCGGTACCGGGCGGCGACGTCCCTGCGCATCAGGCTCGCCGAGCTGTGTGCGTAAGAAACGTACGCCACTGACGCCCCCATCGGCATTCAGCATCAGCTCAACGGGCTGGACGTTAAATTCAAAGTTAGCCCCCTCTTCACGTGCGTTTTTTACCTCTTTTTTCGAGCCAGGCATGTTGGCTTCATCACGACGATAAGCACAAGTCACCTGGCTTGCACCGTGGCGTAGCGCGGTACGTACGCAATCCATCGCCGTATCACCGCCACCCAGCACCACAACGTTCAGCCCGGCGGTATCAATAAACGGCTCCTCCGGTAGTTCATCCAGCCCCATCACCTGCTTGGTATTAGCAATCAGAAACGGCAACGCATCATAAACGCCCGGCGCGTCTTCGTTCGGCAGATCCGCTTTCATAGAACGATAGGTCCCTACGCCCACAAACACGGCGTCATAATCGTCCAGTAGTGATGCCAGCGTTACGTCCTTACCCACTTCACAGTTAAGCTGGAAATTAATCCCCATAGCGCTGAAAATTTCACGACGACGCACCAGTAACGATTTATCCAGTTTGAAGGCCGGAATACCAAACGTCAGTAAGCCACCAATTTCAGGATGGCGATCGTACACGGTGACGCTGACGCCGTTGCGCACTAACACATCCGCACAAGCCAGACCGGCAGGCCCTGCGCCAATAATAGCGACGCGCTTATCCACTTTTTGCACATCGCCTAAATCAGGCCGCCATCCTTTACTCAGCGCCCGGTCAGAGATGTAACGTTCAATATTGCCGATAGTGACCGCACCATGCTCGTTACGCACCGTACATGCCCCTTCACAGAGCCGGTCCTGAGGACATACCCGCCCGGTAATTTCCGGCAGACAGTTGGTCTGGTGAGAAAGCTCCACTGCTGCATCAATATTTCCTGCTTTCACCAGCTCAATCCACTGGGGAATATGATTGTGCAGTGGACATGTCCATTCGCAGATGCTGTGTTCACCACACTTCAGGCAGCGGGAGGCTTCCCGCTCAGCCTGTGCCGTACGAAATGGCAAATAGATTTCATCAAAACTGGTTTTACGTGCCTCAATCGCCAGCTTATCTGGCTCGCCGCGCGGCGGAGTAGCCTGCATCTGCTCGCGTTTGGTGATCATGTGGGAGGTTAAATCGGTCGCCCTGGCATGCCAGGGCTGGCTCTCCAGACTGGCCGTGCGCAGTCGACGTGCTTTTGACAGACCGGTGAGCGAAGTTTGCGTCACCAACTGTAGCGCCTGCGCCGGACAGTTTTCCACGCAGGCCGGTCCCTCTTCACGTCCCTGACACAGATCGCATTTATGCGCTGTCGCTTTCACCTTTCCTTTCGCAACGGGAGTAAGTACGATCTGCATCGTGCCAAAGGGACAGGCAACGACGCAGGATTTACAGCCGATACACTTTTGCGAATTTACCTGAATGCTGTCATTGTCATGGCTGATTGCACCGTTTGGACAGCTTCTGGCGCAAGGTGCATCCTCACAGTGGTGGCAGGTCACCGCGCTGCGTTGATGCTGATGTTTAATGACCGTAATTCGGGGCTGAAAATGCCGTTGGCTCAGGACATGCTGCTCACCATTATGGGCCATGACACAGGCGACTTCGCAGGCATAGCATCCCAGGCACTGTTGGCTATTGACCATAATAAAACGATTCATGGCTTCCTTCTTTTTTGGTTGCAAAAACCTTATTCTTTATATGACTGTTGTTATTAACCGACCCTGAAGAGGGCGGCAATGTTCATTTGCCCAGGAAGCACAACTATTTATCCAGAACCTGTGGCAGATCAATTTATTTCATCGCATATGAAATTGCGTTTCAGTTACCATCCTGTTTCAGGCGATTTTATTAACATTTATCAAATACATTGAATCGTTTTAGCTGTATCAAAGCGCTACATGTATTGTGTGAGGATGCGCAAGTGACGGTAAAACGTCCGGTATCGGCCAGCCTGGCCAAGGCTTTTTTCTACATTGTGCTGCTGTCAATTCTCTCAACGGGCATTGCACTGCTCACACTGACCAGCAGCTTGCGAGATGCGGAAGCCATCAATATTGCCGGTTCATTACGCATGCAAAGCTATCGGCTGGGTTACGATCTACAAAGCAACAGCCCGCAACTCAGTTCACACCGTGAGTTGTTCCAGCAGGCGCTAAACTCTCCAGCATTACAAAATCTGAACGCCTGGTATGTGCCGCAAACGGTAAAAAGCCGCTATGGACATCTGCATGCAAACTGGCTGGAAATGAACTCCCGACTGATAAGTGGCGATTTGAAATGGTATCAAACCAATATCAACAACTATGTTGATCAAATTGACCTCTTCGTGTTGGCGTTACAGCATTATGCCGAGCGTAAAGTGAAACTGGTTTTTGGGATTTCACTGGCAGGCGGGATCGGAATATTTACTCTGGTGTTCTTTACCCTACGGCGTATTCGCCAGCAGGTGGTTCGTCCACTCAATAAGCTGGTGATGGCCAGCCAGCACATTGAACACGGTCAGTTTGATATCCCGTCGCTGGACACTGATTTGCCTAACGAACTGGGATTGCTGGCTAAGACCTTTAGCCAGATGTCGAGTGAGTTGCATAAGCTGTATCGTTCGCTGGAAGCCTCTGTGGCTGAGAAAACGCACGATCTCCACGAAGCAAACCGCCGCCTGGAAGTGTTGTACCAGTGTTCTCAGGCGCTGAATACCAGCCAAATTGATGTGCACTGCTTCCGGCATATTTTACAAATTGTCCGCGAACACGACGCTGCGTATTTCCTGGAACTCACCGTCGGTGATAACTGGCGTATCAGTGAGGGGACGGAAAGCCACGACCTGCCAATGCAGATCCTGCCGGTCATGATGCAGGATACCGTTTATGGTGAACTTCACTGGCAAAGCCCCAATGTGCATGCTTCCACACCGCTGTTGAACAGCGTTTCGACCATGCTGGGGCGCGGGCTGTACTTTAATCAGGCGCAGAAACATTTTCAGCAGTTATTGTTAATGGAAGAGCGAGCGACCATCGCGCGCGAACTCCACGACTCGCTGGCGCAGGTACTCTCCTATTTACGCATTCAGCTCACGCTGCTGAAACGCTCGATCCCGGAAGATAACGCCCCGGCGCAGAGTATCATGGCGGACTTTTCTCAGGCGTTGAACGATGCTTACCGCCAACTGCGCGAGCTGCTCACGACCTTCCGTCTGACCTTGCAGCAGGCGGATCTGCCCTCCGCCCTGCATGAAATGCTGGAAACCCTGCAAAATCAGACTTCGGCTAAACTGACACTCGATTGCCGATTACCAACGCTGGCGCTGGATGCGCAAATGCAGGTGCATCTGTTGCAGATCGTGCGTGAAGCTGTGCTTAACGCCATTAAACATGCCAGTGCGACCGAAATTGCCGTCAGTTGCGTGACTGCACCGGATGATAACCACACTGTTTATATCCGGGATAACGGCATCGGAATTGGTGAGCCTCATGAGCCTACAGGACACTACGGTTTGAATATTATGCGTGAGCGGGCAGAAAGACTTGGCGGCACGTTGACCTTCTCCCAGCCCTCCGGAGGCGGAACGCTGGTGAGCATCAGCTTTCGATCGGCATAAAGGGAAAGACAACTCATGTAAACAACGATAAAACGCCGGATAGTCCAGGTGCAGGCCAGACGGCGTTGGCACAAAAGGTACGCTGTAAACGCGCATGATAATTTACATTATCTTCTTTTTTTCTCCACGTTTGGCCCGTACCTTGCCGCTACAGTGAAGCAAGTCATACCCATTATTATATGCAGAAACACGAGGTCCCCTTTTAATGGCGAATTTTTTTATCGATCGCCCCATTTTTGCCTGGGTGTTAGCTATCCTGTTGTGCCTGACAGGAACCCTGGCTATTTTTTCGCTGCCCGTTGAGCAATATCCCGATCTCGCTCCGCCAAACGTGCGCGTGACTGCGAATTATCCTGGTGCATCAGCACAAACTCTGGAAAACACCGTGACCCAGGTTATCGAGCAGAACATGACCGGCCTCGATAATCTGATGTATATGTCATCACAAAGCAGCGGGACGGGTCAGGCGACGGTAATGCTTAGCTTTGTAGCAGGAACCGATCCTGATGAAGCCGTGCAGCAGGTACAAAACCAGCTGCAATCGGCAATGCGTAAGTTGCCGCAGGCGGTACAGGATCAGGGGGTAACCGTGCGTAAAACCGGGGATACCAATATTCTGACCATCGCTTTTGTCTCTACTGACGGCTCAATGGACAAGCAGGACATTGCAGACTACGTCGCCAGTAATATTCAGGATCCGCTCAGCCGAATTAACGGCGTGGGAGATATTGACGCCTACGGGTCACAATACTCCATGCGTATCTGGCTCGACCCAGCCAAACTTAACAGCTTCCAGATGACCGCCAAAGATGTGACCGATGCTATTGAGTCACAGAATGCTCAAATTGCCGTTGGCCAACTTGGTGGTACACCTTCAGTGGACAAGCAGGCGCTGAATGCGACGATTAATGCTCAGTCATTGCTACAAACGCCACAACAATTCCGCGATATTACGCTGCGCGTCAATCAGAACGGTTCAGAGGTTAAACTGAGTGATGTGGCAACGGTCGAAATGGGGGCCGAGAAGTATGACTACCTCAGCCGGTTTAACGGAAATCCCGCATCTGGTCTTGGTGTTAAACTCGCCTCTGGCGCCAATGAAATGGCAACGGCCGATCTGGTTATCAATCGCCTCAATGAGCTGTCTCAGTACTTCCCTCATGGTCTGGAATACAAGGTGGCATATGAAACCACCTCTTTTGTAAAAGCTTCGATTATTGACGTGGTGAAAACGCTGCTGGAAGCCATTGCGCTGGTATTCCTGGTGATGTACCTGTTTTTACAAAACTTCCGTGCGACGCTTATTCCCACGATTGCTGTCCCCGTCGTCTTAATGGGCACCTTCTCTGTGCTCTATGCCTTTGGCTACAGTGTTAACACATTAACGATGTTTGCAATGGTGCTGGCAATTGGCCTGCTGGTTGATGACGCCATTGTGGTAGTGGAAAACGTCGAGCGAATCATGAGCGAGGAAGGTCTCTCGCCGCGTGAAGCAACACGAAAATCGATGGGGCAGATTCAGGGGGCGTTGGTTGGTATCGCCATGGTGCTGTCGGCAGTGTTTATCCCGATGGCCTTCTTCGGCGGCACGACCGGGGCAATTTACCGTCAGTTCTCGATTACGATTGTCTCAGCGATGGTGCTCTCGGTACTGGTGGCGATGATCCTGACTCCTGCTCTGTGCGCCACGCTACTCAAGCCGCTGCATAAGGGCGAACACCACGGACAAACCGGATTCTTCGGCTGGTTTAACCGCATGTTTAACCACAACGCCGAACGCTACGAGAAAGGTGTCGCCAGAATCTTACATCGCAGCCTGCGCTGGATACTGATCTACGTGTTGCTGCTCGGCGGAATGGTGTTCCTGTTCCTGCGGCTGCCAACCTCTTTCCTGCCGCTGGAAGACAGGGGTATGTTCACCACTTCAGTACAGTTGCCCAGCGGCTCCACCCAGCAGCAGACGTTAAAAGTGGTGGAAGAAGTGGAGAAGTATTACTTCACCCATGAAAAAGACAACATTATGTCAGTCTTCTCCACGGTCGGTTCCGGCCCTGGCGGAAATGGACAAAACGTAGCGCGAATGTTCGTCCGCTTAAAAGACTGGGATGAGCGTGGTACCACTACCGGAACCTCATTTGCCATTATCGAGCGCGCCACCAAAGCCTTTAACCAGATTAAAGAGGCTCGCGTCTTCGCCAGTAGCCCTCCGGCTATTAGCGGCCTCGGTAGCTCTGCCGGTTTCGATATGGAATTACAGGATCATGCCGGTGCGGGTCATGATGCGTTAATGGCGGCGCGTGACAAGCTGATTGAGCTTGCAGCTAAAGACACCTCCCTGACCCGCGTACGCCATAATGGTCTGGACGACAGCCCGCAGTTGCAAATTGATATCGACCAGCGTAAAGCCCAGGCGCTGGGGGTTTCGATTGATGATATCAACGATACATTGCAGACGGCCTGGGGCTCCAGTTACGTCAATGACTTTATGGACAGGGGTCGCGTGAAGAAGGTTTATGTACAGGCGGCAGCAAAATATCGCATGCTTCCTGATGACATCAATCTCTGGTACGTGCGCAATAATAGCGGCGGCATGGTGCCCTTCTCAGCATTTGCCACCTCGCGCTGGGAGACAGGTTCGCCGCGCCTGGAACGCTATAACGGTTACTCTGCCGTCGAGATCGTAGGGGAAGCCGCGCCCGGCGTCAGTACCGGTACAGCAATGGACGTAATGGAATCCCTGGTCCATCAGTTGCCGACTGGATTCGGCCTCGAATGGACGGCAATGTCATATCAGGAACGACTTTCTGGTTCCCAGGCCCCTGCTCTGTATGCCATTTCACTGCTGGTGGTATTCCTGTGCCTCGCCGCGCTGTATGAAAGCTGGTCTGTTCCATTCTCCGTCATGCTGGTCGTACCGTTGGGGGTGATTGGCGCCCTGCTGGCAACCTGGGCGCGGGGTCTGGAAAACGATGTGTATTTCCAGGTCGGGTTATTAACAGTTATCGGGCTTTCGGCCAAAAACGCGATCTTGATTGTTGAATTCGCCAATGAGATGAATGAAAAAGGGCACGATTTGCTCGACGCCACGCTGCATGCGTGTCGCCAGCGCCTGCGTCCGATTTTGATGACCTCTCTGGCGTTTATATTCGGGGTGTTACCGATGACCATCAGCAGCGGTGCAGGCTCCGGCGGTCAACATGCGGTTGGTACCGGCGTGATGGGCGGGATGATTTCAGCCACGATTCTGGCTATTTACTTCGTCCCACTGTTCTTTGTACTGGTGCGCAGGCGCTTCCCTCTGAAGCCAAAACCGGAATAACACACAAAAAAGGCGACTTACAATAAGTCGCCTTTTTTTATCCTTTTCAGGATTGTCTGCCAGAAATTTATTTACGAAGCATCACTTCGATAAAGTCTTTCCAGTTCCCCAGTTCACGTTCAATCATAACAACCTCTCTTATTATTATGGATATTCTACAAAATCATTCTCTTTCAAAGAAGATAATTTAATCGATAGTTGTGATTACATTCTCCAGTGCTGGGGGTCATGTCATCACTATGCGCCATACCCATAAATTTTATGTGACTTACTGCAATATTTTGAAATATTCATACATCATCTACTACTCTGGCAATTCTGATGGAAAAACAGTCTGATGCAAAGAGGTAAAATCTGAATTCCAGTTCAGTGAGAGTTTCGGAACTTTCAGGAATCATTATTCACTGTTGTTCAACAATGTTATATTTTTCTATAACGATTGAATGACAATATGTATTATCTGGGATCACAAAGCACAAGAATAAATATTCAAATTACGTTAATAAGGATTCAAATGATCACCCTCTACGGCATTAAGAATTGCGATACCATTAAAAAAGCCAGGCGCTGGCTGGAAGCTCACGGGATCGACTATCGTTTCCATGATTATCGCGTCGATGGCCTCGACAACGCGCTATTACAATCCTTTATCAGCGAGTTAGGTTGGGAGTCACTGCTCAATACGCGTGGGACCACATGGCGTAAACTCGATGAAGCAACGCGTAATCAAATTACCGATGCGGATGCCGCCGCCTCGTTGATGATTGAAATGCCAGCAATTATCAAACGCCCATTGCTCTGCGCGCCGGGTAAGCCTATGCTGCTGGGTTTCAGTGAATCCAGTTATATGCAGTTTTTTAATGAGGTGTAGTCTATGTCGTGCCCGGTTATTGAGCTGACACAGCAGCTTATTCGCCGTCCTTCCCTGAGCCCGGATGATGCCGGGTGCCAGGCGTTAATGATTGAACGCCTGCGCGCGGTAGGTTTTACCGTTGAGCGTATGGATTTTGGTGACACACAGAATTTTTGGGCATGGCGCGGACAAGGTGAGACGCTGGCATTTGCCGGTCACACCGACGTAGTGCCCGCTGGCGATGTTGATCGCTGGATTAATCCGCCATTTGAACCGACGATCCGCGACGGCCTGCTGTTCGGGCGTGGCGCTGCCGATATGAAAGGCTCGCTGGCGGCGATGGTTGTCGCAGCTGAGCGCTTCGTCGCCCAACACCCTAACCACAAAGGCCGTCTGGCGTTTTTAATCACTTCAGACGAAGAAGCCAGCGCCAAAAATGGCACCGTTAAGGTGGTCGAAGCGCTGATGGCGCGCAACGAGCGGCTGGACTATTGTCTGGTCGGCGAGCCGTCCAGTACGGAAATCGTCGGTGACGTGGTAAAAAATGGGCGTCGGGGTTCACTGACCTGCAACCTGACCATTCACGGCGTGCAGGGTCACGTAGCCTACCCGCATCTGGCCGATAACCCGGTTCACCGCGCAGCGCCAATGCTGAATGAACTGGTGGCGATCGAGTGGGATCAGGGCAATGAATTCTTCCCGGCAACGAGCATGCAAATTGCCAATATTCAGGCAGGAACCGGCAGCAACAATGTTATCCCTGGTGAACTGTTTATCCAGTTCAACTTCCGTTTCAGCACTGAGTTAAATGACGAGATGATCAAATGCCGGGTGCTGGAATTGCTGGATAAGCACCAGTTGCGTTACACCGTTGACTGGTGGCTCTCCGGCCAGCCATTCCTGACCGAGCGCGGCAAACTGGTGGATGCAGTGGTGAACGCCATTGAGCACTATAATGAAATTAAACCGCAGTTACTGACTACAGGCGGAACGTCCGACGGGCGTTTTATTGCCCGCATGGGGGCGCAGGTGGTTGAACTTGGTCCGGTCAATGCCACCATTCATAAAATAAATGAATGCGTTAATGCCGCCGACCTGCAACTGCTTGCCCGAATGTATCAACGTATCATGGAGCAACTCGTCGCCTGATGAGTGGCCCTGTAAGAGGAAATGAGCATGGACTGGCTGGCTAAATATTGGTGGATTTTAGTGCTGGTGTTTCTGGTAGGCGTATTGCTGAATGTAATTAAAGATCTCAAGCGCGTCGACCACAAAAAATTTCTCGCGAATAAACCGGAGCTTCCCCCGCATCGTGACTTTAACGATAAATGGGACGACGACGACGATTGGCCGAACAAAGACCAACCGAAAAAATAACCCGTAGGCCGAATTATACGCGTAGCGTTGCCATCCGGCACCCGCGCCTGATGGCGCTACGCTTATCTGGCCTACAGGGTTACATCATCTCAATGACATCATCATCGTTTGGTTTCCCCCCACTTAACGCTTCATCGAAATAGTGCTTCGGCACAGTAAAGCGCAAATGGTCGAGAGCAAACTGCATGCTGCGATCGTCAATGGCGTGACCCAGGTTTTCAACGATATCCAGCGTCACATCACCGCCCGCGCGAATTAACGCGTCCTGAGCCGCAACGGCGTGAGATAACTCAATCACCCGGTCTTCACCACCGTGAATCAAATGTACTGTCGTGGCCGTCGTTGCCACTTCCGGCAAACTGGCGTAACGACCATTAAAGGCAATCACCCGTGATGCCAGTCCAGGCTCGGCTTTGATGCTTTCAAGCGACATAATAGCCCCCTGCGAAAAGCCTATCAATGCAGTTGCCCCAGGTGCGACGCCGCTCTGTTTTTGCCAGTAGCGAACGGTTTCGATAAATACCGGCATGATAGCGTCAACACGTTCCTGACGGTTCTCTTCCGTTACGCCCTGAACGGAAAACCATTGACGCCCGGAGGTGGCAGCATATGGCTCAGCACCGCCGATACTCACTATCAGCGCATCCGGAAACAAAGGTGCAAACCAGGATCCTATCTCTCCCATGGCAACAGGGTTATCGCCTACACCATGAAACAACAGCAGCAACTGTTGCGCGGGTTTATCGGGGCTTTGAACAACAAAATGGTCATGTTTCATGGCGATCTCCTTAACTGATGAGCGTCATTCTACGCCGCTTAATCGCAATGACCATGCCAGGAAATTGAAGAAGTTAGTGAAAAAATTACCATTGCATAATGCGATTATGTAGCCGTTGTTCGCGTTCATTATCCAGTTGCGCTAACGCCTGCGCCGCCTCTGCACGCTGAAGCAGTAACAATGCTTTACGACCAGAAACGTTCAGTCGCTCGCACAGTTGTGCGTCAGTGCATTGCTCTTGTAAACGTCCTCGCAGCGCCGGGAGAGGAAGCGTACTGTTCTGAAGCAGGCGACTCAGACAACCCAATGAGGTAAGTAGTGGCCGATGTGCAAAGGCAAATCCCGCCAGTTCTTCCCAGTCATCATCATTAAGCGTAGTTTCTTTCAGTGGGGATACCGGAATGGCCTCGTCATTCCACTGAGCCAGAATCACAGCGTCACGACGCAAGCGCAGGTTCTCCCTCTCAGCGAGACGCCTCCCCGCCTCACTGATGGGCAGTAAAGCCATTGCGGTGTAGCACCCGCTGCTGGCTTCCCGGTGGTTCCCCATACGAACCAACACAAAGCCACAACGCTGCCAGAAACGCCATAGCTCTTGCGTATAACCAAAACTGACGGAGAGGTAATCACACTGCGTGGAATAGCGATGGGCCTGCATAATCAGCTGTTGCCCTATACCTTCCCGCTGGCGCGCAGGGTGAACCGCGATACGGCTGACCCGACGTCCAGTGAGCGTCGCCGCCAGCGGATAACATCCGTGGGCAGCCAGAGACTGAGCCACCAGATTCCCTCTTGGTCGACGGTGCCCGGCAAAGACAGCCTGACTTAATTCTGCGGATAATCCTCCTTCGTCCACCAGCCAGACGGCACCAGCCACCGAGTCCGAGGCCGATGCCTGAAGAAAATGCTGACCTGGCGCATCCATCATCCGGCGAAGATCCAGCGGTGAGGTGCGATAATGCGCCCCGGAAAGCAACTGATATACCGCCAGCGGCAGATTCGGCCTGGTGCGCCAGGCATTCGCTTCAAACGTGGAAAAACGGATCTCTCCCCGAGGCGAATGCATAAAAGTTTCGTCATCGAATACCAGTGCATCGCTGACGACTTTTTCCAACGGACACCCCTGCGCCCACCGGACGGGCTGCTGTAACTCATATCGGCGCAGCGCCGGGAAACGGGCGCAGAATTTTAACAAGAACCCTCTGCCGGTTCCCTCATAACCCTGAACCGTAGTCGTTAACAACGTGCGGGGAAAACGCGAAACCAGTTGATGCAGCAACGGTGCGGGAATGGCAGCGGCCTCATCAACAATAATCCAGTCTGCGGTTTCAGTCCCGGCTAACAGCGCATCCGGGGCCATAAAGCGGTAACGCTCACCGGCAAAGCGTGCCAGCACATCGGTTGCCGCTTTAGCGGGCGCAGTAACAATTGCCGTTCCCTTCATGCGTGAAATCAACTGCCCTGCTAAGGCTGATTTACCCCGACCACGTGCTGCAGTCACTGTTACCACACCACAGGGCATAGCCAACAGATGTTGTAAAATCGCCGCCTGCTCAGGTTGAGGCTCCCCATTCGCGGCTTGCCAGTCAGCGCGTTCAGGGAAATGCGGGCATGAAAATAACTGATTCTGCTGCCAGTGCAGAGCTTGTCTGTCGCGAGTGATGACCCGTTTGAAGTGTTCGACAAAGTGTGGCGTTGGGATGGGTTGCGCGCAGTCACTCCAGCGCAGCGAATCTACATCCGGATGTGTCTGCCAGCTGTTCCAGGAGGGCGTCAGCAACACCAGCCAGCTCCCGGCATACAGCGTACCACTTAATGCGGCAAACGCTGCGGCGTCAAACCCAGACCGCGCATCAAAGACTGCATGACGAAATTCACGTCCCAGTAACGTTTGCAACGCCTGTGGCGTACAGCCCGGCTCTGAGGGAGGCTCTGCACCAACCCACAGCCAGTCGCCGGGTAATGTATCGCGCAGCGCTAACGCCTGCTCCTGACACCAGAGTCCCTCGCCACTGATAATCAGCAAACGGCGGATCCCTTCCCGGGTCATTTGTTCAGTTAGCGCACGCAGCGCGATGTAGTCAGACATCCCTGCCTCAATATCTTACATGCCTTTACCAAAGGTATTGCATTGCGCCGGATCGCCGCTATCAAAGCCACGCTTAAACCAGGTAAGACGCTGTTCAGAGCTCCCGTGCGTAAAGCTGTCCGGCACCACCCGTCCTTGCCCCTGCTGCTGCAGGCGATCGTCGCCAATGGCCTGTGCGGCGTTCAACGCTTCTTCCAGATCACCTGATTCCAGCACACCTTGCTGTTGCATACTGTGCCCCCAGACGCCGGCAAAGCAATCCGCCTGCAGTTCCATACGCACGGAAAGTCGATTCACTTCAGCCTGTGAGGCGTTCTGTTGCATCTGGCGAATCTTTGGCTCGATACCCAGCAGTTTCTGCACATGGTGACCCACTTCATGCGCAATGACATAGCCCTGAGCAAAATCACCATCAGCGCCCAGCTTATTTTTCATGTCGTCATAGAATGAGAGGTCGATATAAACAGTACCGTCAGCCGGGCAATAAAACGGTCCCATAATGGACTGACCCACTCCGCAACCGGTACGCATGGAACCACGATACATCACCAGCCTGGGTTGCTGATAGGTACGGCCCATTTTTTCAAACTGCTGCCCCCAGGTATCTTCCGTTGTCGCCAGAATCACCGAGGTAAATTTGGCTGCTTCATCATCGTTGGGACTGATGGAGCGCGTTGATTGTTCTTGTGAAACGGGTTGGCCTGTCATTAATCCGGTGAGATCCACGCCGTAATACCCTGCCACGAGCACCACAATCAGCAGGATGATGCCGCCTTTACCACTTGGCAAACGAAAACCTGGCCCGCCCATAGAAGGACCGCCACCAGAGCTATTACGTCTGTCTTCTACATTGTCACTTTCACGACGCCCTTGCCAGCGCATAATCACCTCAACTTTTTATTCATTATGATGATGATCGTAGGCGGTTCGGAACAGGATTACCATAAGAAACAGTAATCAAATAGGTATGATTGATGAGCCGGTGAGCGATCGCCGGCTCGAAGGAGGGATCAGTCTAACTTCACGCCCAGGCGATGCGCGACGGCTTCATAGGCTTCGATCAGGCCGCCCAGACTCTGGCGGAAGCGATCTTTATCCATTTTATCCAGGGTTTCTTTATCCCACAGGCGGCTACCATCCGGAGAGAATTCATCACCCAGAACGACTTCGCCTTTATACAAGCCAAACTCAAGTTTGAAGTCGACCAGAATCAGGCCTGCGTCATCAAACATTTTCTTCAGCACGTCATTGGCCTTGTAGGTCAGCTCTTTCATACGTGCCAGATTCTCTTTGCTCACCCAACCAAAAGTTTCGCAGTAAGAATCGTTAATCATCGGGTCGTGCATTGCATCATTTTTCAGGAACAGATCAAACAGAGGCGGATTCAGTTCAATACCTTCCTCAACGCCTAAACGCTTCACCAGAGAACCTGCCGCACGGTTACGCACCACGCACTCAACCGGTACCATCTCCAGTTTTTTCACCAGACATTCGGTATCAGAAAGCAGTCGCTCCATTTGGGTAGGAATACCCGCTTCTTCCAGCTTAGTCATAATGAAATGGTTGAATTTATTGTTCACCATACCTTTACGATCAAACTGTTCAATGCGCGCGCCATCCCCTGCTGACGTATCATTGCGGAATTCGAGCACCAACAGGTCCGGGTTTTCCGTGCTGTATACGGTCTTCGCTTTACCACGATACAACTCAGCTTGCTTTTGCATCTTTATTACTCCTGGGTGTGAATTAACGATAAATATTGCGCTTTTCTGCTGACGCACACGTTTGCGTATCATATCAGAAAAAAAGGCTGGATTACTCCAGCCCTTTATTTTTACTTACTGAAAGCTGCCTGGAAGACGGCAACCAGCGCGTCGTTCTGGCTTTGCGTCAGGGTGTGTCCCTTCGGATCGATAAACTGCATACTGCTGCGGTTGTCTAAATCACCGACCTGCAGTTTGTAGTCACCGGATACCAGACCCGGATCGGTTGCGCCCAGTTCCTGCCAACCGCTGTCAGACAGTGGTTTGTAGGTCACGGCGAAACTGCCCTGAGAACGGGTGCTGTCGGTCACTTTCATGCCCACTTTCTCAAGAGCCGCCGGCAGACGTTGCCACACCACGTTGAACGGTCCACGAACGACCAACATCGGTAAACCGGTGTCATCGGCAGCACTCTGAACATCCATAGTTGCTGCAGAGCGGTTCTGCGCGGCATTCGCAGCATCGGTGGCGTTCTTATCCAGACCCGCAGAGATGACGTTCATCATCTCAGCGCTATAGCGCTGCATTGACGCCGCATCTGCGACTGGCTTACCGGCCTGTTCGAGGTTAACCAGTTTCACCGTCACCGCTTGCTGATAGCCCTGCGGTTTAACCGAGATTTGATAACGTCCACGGTACTGTTCGTCTTCATCCAGACGGTTCCAGTCAACCCAATCGGTAGTCAGCGTCTGGCTGGCATCATCGCGTTTGGTGATAGTGTAATTTTTAGACTGAATCACGCTGACAACCTGCGGCCACAGAGTGTTGGCACGGCCATTTTCCACCAGCAATGTTGCCGTATCACCCGCAATCTGGGTACGTGCGCCACTGACTAATGCTAACGGCTGAGCCGGTGGGCGAATATCCAGCGCTTTACCTACGGCACCACTGCCGTTAGTAACCGGGATATTATAGTCACCTGCGGTTATCGGCAGAATCATCCCAGCTGGCGCGTGAAGCTCAGCAAGCGGTGCAGCCTCCAGATAGGATTCGTCACCGCTCACCTGGCGCTTATAGCGCGAATCAGAACTACAGGCCGCGAGCAACATAACAAGCGAAACACCCGCAACCTTGGCCAGGCGCGACTTTTGTACTGAGTAAGCCATCAAATCTCCCTAAACTTTACAGCAAACCGGCATGCTTAAGCGCCGCTTTGACGATATCACGAGCATTGTCCGTGATTGGCGTCATCGGCAGACGCAGTGTATCGGTCGCCACAAGTCCCAACTCCTTACATGCCCATTTCACCGGGATAGGATTGGGTTCGACAAATAGTTTGTTGTGTAACGGCATCAGACGCTGATTGATCACCCGCGCCTCGGCAAAGTGCCCTTCTGCCGCCAGTTTGCACATTTCAGCCATATCACGTGCCGCTACGTTAGACGTAACAGAAATCACGCCATGACCACCAAGCTGAATAAAGTCCAGCCCAGTCGCGTCATCACCGCTGAGCAGAATAAAATCGTCTGAAACCAGCTCTTTGATCTGGTGAACACGACTTAAGTTCCCTGTGGCCTCTTTGATAGCGACAATATTTTTTACTTTCGCCAGACGACCAACGGTTTCCGGCAGCATATCGCAGCCAGTACGGGACGGCACATTATACAGAATTTGCGGCAGGTCAGTATGTTCAGCGATGGCTTTGAAATGCTGGAACAGGCCTTCCTGGGTTGGGCGGTTGTAGTAAGGCGTCACCGTCAGGCAGCCGACAATACCACTGTCGTTGAAACGCTGCGTCAGACTAATGGCTTCTGCGGTCGCATTGGCGCCGGTTCCGGCAATCACCGGAATACGCCCGTCGGCCAGCTCCAGCGTCATCATTACCACGTCGCCATGCTCATCATGACTCAACGTGGCGGACTCACCGGTGGTGCCAACCGAAACGATCGCCGAGGTGCCGCTGGCGACATGATAATCAATCAGTTTTTTCAGGCTCGACCGGCAGACTTTACCTTTCTCATCCATCGGCGTAATAAGCGCGACAATACTTCCCGTGAACATGGGCCATCCTCTGTGCAAACAAGTGTCTCAATGGTACGTTTGGTACGACAATAAAAGCAAGCGACCATAGCCCTTCTGATTGTTGTATGCATGTTTTTTTTATGCTTTCCTTATGATTACCTCACCTCTCAAAGGAAGAACAGGTTTGACACCGTCATCGCAACACTATCTGGTCATTACTGCGCTGGGTGCTGATCGCCCGGGAATTGTGAACACCATCACTCGTCATGTCAGCAGTTGTGGCTGTAATATTGAAGACAGCCGACTGGCCATGCTGGGTGACGAGTTTACTTTTATTATGCTGTTATCCGGTACCTGGAATGCCATAACCCTGATTGAATCAACCTTGCCGTTGAAAGGTGCAGAGCTGGATTTATTGATTGTGATGAAGCGAACGACTGCTCGCCCCCGTCCGGCGATGCCCGCCACGGTATGGGTGCAGGTCGATGTCCCCGACTCTCCCCATCTGATAGAACGCTTTACCGCACTTTTTGACAGTCACCAAATGAATATCGCGGAACTGGTTTCTCGCACACAACCGGCTGAAAACGGAAAGTCTGCACAACTGTTTATCCAAATCACGGCACATAGTCCCGCGTCACACGATTCGGCAAATATTGAGGATGCCTTTAAAGCACTCTGTACAGAACTCAATGCGCAAGGCAGTATTAACGTCGTCAATTACTCACAGCATGATGAACAGGATGGAGTTAAGTAATGAACCCACTGAAAGCCGGTGATATCGCACCGAAATTTAGCTTGCCGGACCAAGACGGAGAACAAGTAAATTTAACCGACTTCCAGGGACAGCGTGTTCTGGTTTATTTCTACCCGAAAGCCATGACGCCGGGCTGTACCGTGCAAGCCTGCGGCTTACGCGATAACATGGATCAGTTAAAAAAAGCAGGTGTTGAAGTCCTGGGGATCAGCACCGATAAACCTGAAAAGCTTTCCCGATTTGCTGAAAAAGAAGTGCTTAACTTCACGCTCCTGTCCGATGAAGATCATCAGGTATGCGAGCAGTTCGGTGTCTGGGGTGAGAAATCGTTTATGGGAAAAACCTACGATGGCATCCATCGCATCAGCTTCCTGATTGATGCCGAGGGTAAAATCGAACACGTGTTTGATGATTTCAAAACCAGCAATCACCACGATGTGGTCATGAACTGGTTGAAAGAAAACGCCTGATGTACATTGTGCCGGATTAGGCTTTTACACCGCCATCCGGCACAACCGCTATCTACTCAAATGTTCCTTTAACGCACGCTTTCTTCTCTCTCACTACCGCAACCCCCTTCGCCCAGAGGTGATAAACTTCCAGCTCGTCGTTTAGTACCAGAATATCCGCATCACATCCGACCGCCAGACGGCCTTTATGCTCAAACCCAAGGAACTCCGCTACTGTGCGTGTCAGCGGACGTAGCGCCAGCTCCAACGGTATGGCATGAACCTTCACCAATTGGCGCACCGTATCAGCAAGTGATTCGAATCCGGCTACACCAATCCCCGTCAGATTACCGTGTTCATCAAATTCCGGCTGGCTGCCATTACCATCTGAACTCAGGGTAATACGCGACAGTGGAACTTCATGGCGCAGCGCGGTAGCAATAGCCATTGCCGGGGAGACAGGCTCATCAATACTGCTGGTGATGTCGATATAACCGCCTTTGCGGGCATACTCTAACGCGGCCTGAAACAGCGGCTCCGCACGGTTAACATGCGTTGGCAACAGCTTGGTGACAGGTACATCACTGCTGTTCAGAATGTCATACAACGGCTCCAGCATGCGCGGACTGTCACCCATATGGAATACGCTGATCCCTGGTTTTTGTCCCAGCAATCCACCTACGCGCGACTGAGCCGCCATATTCGCCAGCACTGCTGTATTCGGGGCAGATGATCGATGGTCGGAAACTGCACATTTAACCCCAATCACTTTATCGATCAATGCCACATCGCGTTCAATACTGCCGGTAATAGTCGGCGAAGGTAAAGAGTAAGCGCCGGTTAGCATCCAGGCACTGATGCCTTCATACTCCAGAGCTCGGGTTTTAGCCAACAGCGACTCCGGGTGGCGGGTGATGCCGTCAGTTCCCAGTAATCCCACAACCGAAGTAATACCTGCTTCAACCAGGCGCGACAGACGCACCTCCGGCGTGCGGGTATGTGGCCCAGCTTCCCCGCCGCCACCGATCAGATGGACGTGCTGATCGATAAACCCCGGACAAACAATAGCACCATCAAGATTGATACACTGGCAGCCAGGAAAATCTTCTGCAGCGATTGTGGGCGCAACAGCAACAATTTTGCCATCAGAAACCAGTATATCCTGTAGTCCCAGATCTTCAGGTGCGTAAACGTGTCCACGTTGGAACAGCGTCAAATTAAGAATTGAACAGTTCATAACCTTCCTTGTCATGCAGCAACCTGCATAATTCAAATAGAGAATATGGATACCCGGCGGCATTGCGCCGCCACAGCATCCTGATTAGGATTCGTCAATCGTCTGACCATCCGGCCAGGCATGAACTACCGCTTTAATTAGCGTCGCCAGCGGAATAGCAAAGAATACGCCCCAAAAGCCCCACAGACCGCCGAAAATAACCACTGACAGAATAATCACCAACGGATGCAGATTTACAGCCTCGGAGAAAAGTACAGGGACCAGCAGATTGCCATCCAGCGCCTGGATTATCAGGTACACGGCAAAACAGCTCCAGAATTCGGTCCCGAGACCAAACTGGAACAGTGCCACACCAACCACCGGAATCGTCACCACAAAGGCGCCGATATACGGGATCAGGACTGAGAACCCGACCAGCACCGCCAATAGCAGAGAATAGTTGAGGCCAAACAGCAGGAAGCCAAGCCAGGTCGCAACCCCCACCACCACCATTTCGAGCACTTTGCCACGAATGTAGTTAGTGATTTGCTGATTCATCTCTTTCCAGACCTGCCCCGCCAGCCCGCGATTACGCGGCAACACCCGACGCACAGCATTCAGCATCTGCCCTTTATCTTTCACCAGGAAGAACACCATCAACGGCACGAGAACCAGATAAACCGCCAGTGTCAGTAATCCGACCAGGGAGGCCACAGAATATTTCACCACCGAGTCGCCCATCGTGAGCATCCGCGAGCGCATATTCTCCGCCATCGCATCAATAATGCCAGCGTCCATCAGCGCCGGATAACGTCGTGGTAAGGTTGCAGCAAAGTCAGAAAGCTTATTCAGCATGCCGGGCATATCACGTATCAGATAAATCCCCTGCTGCCACGCGACAGGCATCACCACGAACGCCATCAGTAGCAAGATACCGACAAACACCACCAGCACAATGGATGTCGCCCAGGGTCGGGAACAGCCGATATTTTCCAGACGCACTGTCGGCCATTCAAGCAGGTAAGCCAGCACAATCGCGACCAGCAGCGGTGCTAACAGACCGCTAAAGAAAAAAAGAATACCAAAACCGGCAACCAGGATAACCAACAAGGCAATAGCCTCTGGGTCGCTAAAGCGGCGGCGATACCATTGCATCAGCATTTCGAGCATAAAACCCTTCCATGAACCTCAATAGCGGGATTGCGATCCCGAATTGTATCGAAATGTCACAAAAAAGACTTCGCTTTTTATGACTCATTCCGCAAAGTGAAAAGACATTCTTCCTGGGTGTTCATCGCAGGATTTCGCAGTTACACTCCGAATGCTGCCGGAGTGTGAACGATACTTCGCAGCACGGGTCAAAATGGCTATCTCCATGAATACAGGACAGAGGTTATGTTCAGGCAGTTGAAAAAAAACCTGGTTGCTACCCTCATTGCTGCACTAACTATCGGTCAGGTCGCGCCCGCATTTGCTGATACTGCGGACACGTTACCCGATATGGGGACCTCAGCAGGGAGCACACTCTCCATCGGTCAGGAAATGCAGATGGGCGACTATTACGTGCGCCAACTGCGCGGCAGTGCGCCGTTAATTAACGACCCGCTGCTGACCCAATATATTAATACTCTGGGGATGCGCCTGGTATCCCACGCAGACTCAGTAAAAACCCCGTTCCATTTCTTTTTGATTAATAACGACGAAATTAACGCCTTTGCTTTTTTTGGCGGCAACGTTGTTCTGCACTCCGCACTCTTTCGCTATTCCGATAACGAAAGCCAACTGGCCTCGGTAATGGCGCACGAAATCTCCCACGTCACGCAGCGCCACCTGGCGCGCGCCATGGAAGATCAAAAACGTACCGCCCCGCTGACATGGGTAGGCGCACTGGGTTCAATTTTATTAGCAATGGCCAGTCCGCAGGCGGGGATGGCAGCCCTTACCGGCACCCTGGCGGGAACGCGTCAGGGGATGATCAGCTTCACCCAACAGAATGAACAGGAAGCGGATCGTATTGGTATTCAGGTACTGCAGCGCTCAGGTTTTGATCCGCAAGCAATGCCAACGTTCCTGGAGAAACTGCTCGACCAGGCTCGTTACTCCACACGTCCACCTGAAATTCTGCTGACTCACCCCCTACCAGAAAGTCGTCTGGCGGATGCACGTAACCGAGCTAACCAGATGCGTCCAGCTGTGGTGCAATCGTCTGAAGACTTTTATCTGGCAAAAGCACGAACCCTGGGGATGTATAATTCTGGCCGCAACCAGCTAACCAGCGACCTGCTGGACAACTGGTCGAAAGGCAATGTCCGTGAACAACGGGCTGCACAATATGGTCGGGCGCTACAGACGATGGAAGCCAGTAAATATGACGAGGCGCGTAAAGCGCTGCAGCCTCTGCTGGCTGCAGACCCTAACAATGCCTGGTATCTCGACCTGGCTACGGATATCGATCTCGGCCAGAAGAAAACCAGCGATGCCATTAATCGTCTGAAAAATGCGCGCGACCTGCGCGTAAATCCGGTATTGCAACTTAATCTGGCGAATGCATATTTACAGGGCGGACAAGCCAAAGAGGCCGCAACCATCCTCAATCGTTATACGTTTAACAATAAAGATGACGCTAACGGCTGGGATTTGTTAGCACAAACGGAAGCCACCCTGAATAACCGCGATCAAGAGCTGGCGGCGCGCGCGGAAGGCTATGCCCTAGCGGGGCGTCTTGACCAGGCCATCTCTATGCTCAGCAGCGCAAGCTCGCAGGTGAAACTGGGAAGCCAGCAACAGGCCAGATACGACGCCCGTATCGACCAGCTACGCCAGTTGCAAGAGCGTTTTAAACCGTATACGAAGATGTAACAGGAAAACACAATGTCAGACGCGATTAAAATCTACCATAACCCACGCTGCTCAAAGAGCCGCGAAACGCTGGAGTTACTGAAGTCCAACGGTGTAGAACCGGAAGTGGTGCTTTATCTGGAGACACCTGCTGACGCAGCAACCCTGCGTGAACTGCTGCAGATGCTGGGAATGTCCAGCGCTCGCAAATTAATGCGCCAGAAAGAAGATCTCTACAAATCACTTAACCTGGCGGACAGTAGTTTGAGTGAAGATGCGTTGATTGAGGCGATGGTGAAAAACCCGAAATTGATGGAGCGCCCGATTGTGGTGGCAAACGGTCAGGCGAGAATTGGTCGTCCGCCGGAGCAGGTACTGGAAATCATCGATTAACATCAAATAACACCGCAGCCTTTCCGGTTGCGGTGCTTACAATTTTAAAATCTCTTTGACGAACGGAATAGTTAGTTTGCGCTGAGCGGTGATCGATGCGTGGTCGAGTTGATCCAGTGTCATAAACAAAGTGCGCATTTCCCGATCCAGTCGTTTTAACAGAAAGCGCCCCACATCTTCCGGAAGTTCGAACCCGCGTAATCTGGCACGTAGTTGCAAAGCCTGAAGCTTGTCTTCATCCGAGAGCGGCTGCAACTTATAGATTTGCCCCCAGTCCAGGCGCGAAGCAAGATCCGGTAGTCCCAGATTCAGCTGTCTTGGCGGGCGATCGCCGGTGATCAGCAGCCGGGTTTTCCCTGACTCAAGAATACGGTTGTAGAGATCAAAAATAGCCATTTCCCACAGGGAATCCCCGGCAACGCATTCGATGTTATCAATACACACCAGTGACAGATGCTCCATACCGTCAAGCACTTCCGGTACGAACCAGGTACGTTTGTCCAGTGGTACATAACCTACCGCATCGCCGCGCTGAGACAACTCGGCGCATGCTGCATGCAGCAAATGGCTACGGCCCGCGCCTTCGCGCGACCAGAGATAGATATACCCGCTATGTTCCTGACGCAGCACGTTTTGCAGTGCAGCCAGTAGAGAGGAGTTATCCCCCGGCCAGAAACTCGCGAAAGTTTCATCGTCAGGAAGATAAAGTGGCAGAGAGAGCTGTGCCGGTGTGTTCAGAGATACCTCAACCCAGGATTTCATAAAATCGCGTTGAGTTTACCACAGAAATACGTCGTGATAGAACCGGGCAGCGTCGCTGCCCGGTCAAAGACTTAGTGTTGCGGGGTGTCTTCTGCATCTTTGGCGTCGAGGACAACTTCCTCCGGACGCAGCAAGCTAATCGCTTTGAAGATCAGGCTCAGGCATACGCCGACAATAGTCGCCAGTGCCATCCCTTTCAGTTCAGCGGCACCAATGTGAACCTTTGCACCACTCACACCGATAATCAAAATAACCGACGTCAGGATCAGGTTTTGCGCTTTGTTGTAATCAACTTTCGATTCGATCAACACGCGAATACCAGATGCGCCGATAACTCCGTACAGCAGCAGCGACACACCGCCCATCACCGGTAGCGGGATAATCTGAATCGCGGCAGCCAGTTTACCGACGCAGGAGAGCAGAATGGCAAAAATAGCCGCACCGCCAATAACCCAGGTACTGTATACACGGGTAATGGCCATCACGCCGATGTTTTCGCCGTAAGTGGTGTTAGGCGTGGATCCAAAGAAGCCAGAGATCACCGTCGACAGACCGTTGGCGAACATCGAGCGATGCAGTCCAGGATCGCGAATCAAATCTTTTTTCACGATATTCGCCGTTACCACCAAATGCCCTACGTGTTCAGCAATAACTACCAGTGCCGCAGGCAGGATGGTCAGAATGGCAACCCATTCAAAGCGTGGTGTGTAGAAGGTCGGCAGAGCAAACCAGTGAGCCTGAGCAATCGGCGTGGTATCCACAACGCCCATCACAAAGGAGAGCGCATAACCCGCCAGTACACCAATCAGAATGGGGATAATGGCCATAAAGCCACGGAACAGTACTGAACCAAAAACCGTTACCGCCAGCGTTACCATAGAGATGATAATTGTTTTGGAATCTGGCATTTGCCCCTCTGCAGGAAGCAAACCAGCCATACCAGCTGCAACGCCAGCCAGTTCCAGACCGATAACGGCAACGATTGCGCCCATGGCCGCAGGCGGGAACATCACATCCAGCCAGCCGGTCCCTGCTTTCTTAACGATGAAAGAAACCAGGCAGAACAGAACGCCGCACATAATAAAACCACCGAGCGCCACTTCATACCCAAGCGGTAGCAACAGCAATACCGGAGAAATAAACGCGAAGCTGGACCCCAGATAGGCAGGAATTTTGCCTTTACAAATGAAGAGATACAGCAGTGTACCAATACCGTTAAACAGCAGGACAGTTGCCGGGTTGATATGAAACAGGACAGGCACCAGTACCGTTGCACCAAACATGGCGAACAGGTGCTGCAAACTAAGCGGGATCGTCTGTAAAAGCGGCGGTCTTTCACTCACCCCGATAGCACGGCGCGTCATAGTGTTTTCCTCTGAGTGTTGTTTGTTATTAGTGATTAGGTTGTTTTATTCAAAAAAAAGCCGACTCTTAAAGTCGGCTTCTTTTTATTTATTCATTTACTTAGTACCAAAAATCTTATCGCCAGCATCGCCGAGTCCCGGAATAATGTATCCTTGCTCGTTCAGCCCCTGGTCGATAGATGCGGTATATAGCTCAACATCCGGGTGCGCTTTTTCCAGTGCCGCGATACCTTCCGGTGCGGCTACCAGCACCAGTACTTTAATGCTGCTGCAGCCCGCATTTTTCAGCAGGTCGATGGTGGCGATAACGGAACCGCCAGTGGCCAGCATCGGGTCGACGATCAGCGCCATACGCTCATCAATATTAGAAACCAGCTTCTGGAAGTACGGTACCGGCTCCAGAGTCTCTTCGTTACGGTACATGCCAACTACGCTGATACGCGCACTCGGAACGTTTTCCAGTACGCCTTCCATCATACCCAGGCCCGCACGCAGGATTGGTACAACAGTGATTTTTTTACCTTTAATTTGGTCTACTTCAACCGGGCCATTCCAGCCTTCGATGGTTACCTTTTCGGTTTCCAGACCAGCGGTTGCTTCATAGGTCAGCAGGCTGCCAACTTCCGAGGCGAGTTCACGAAAGCGTTTAGTGCTGATGTCATTTTCACGCATCAGTCCCAGCTTGTGTTTGACGAGTGGGTGTTTGACTTCCACGATCTTCATACTCTTCTCCTTTCCTCAGACGAGTGGCAACCACAAAAAAAATCGCCGGATTATACCGCTTTTCCTCTCTGGCGCAACACTGCATACGCTTGATATGGATCAACCAAAGTCATTTGCGTTCGGGAGATGAGTATAAAACAAGGCCACAGTCTTGACGGAAAATAGTATCAATGTATTGAATTATATAAGTATTATCTTCTGGTCTGTATGACGTATTGAAGCCACAAAAAAGATTTTCTGAATATTGTTCATCAGACTCACACCCGTTAACACGTATCCAGCATCGTCGGGTTGCGGTTTATTGTGCTATTGAAAAGGTCAAACGCTGAAAAAAACAGCAGAAAAAAGTCGTTGCAGAGCAGGCTCGCAAACGTTTGCTTTCCCTGTTAGAATTGCGCCGAATTTAATTGCTACCGCAAGTTAACGCGTGGGGACCCAAGCAGTGACCGATAAAACCTCTCTTAGCTATAAAGATGCCGGTGTTGATATTGACGCAGGTAATGCTCTGGTTGATCGAATCAAAGGCGTAGTGAAGAAAACTCGTCGCCCGGAAGTTATGGGTGGATTGGGTGGCTTCGGCGCGCTGTGCGCATTGCCGCAAAAATATCGTGAACCTGTACTGGTTTCCGGCACTGATGGCGTAGGTACAAAACTGCGTCTGGCAATGGATCTAAAACGCCATGACACCATTGGTATTGACCTGGTGGCGATGTGCGTTAACGACCTCGTGGTTCAGGGCGCTGAACCGCTGTTTTTCCTCGATTACTACGCTACCGGCAAACTGGATGTGGATACCGCTGCCAGCGTGATTAACGGTATTGCTGAGGGATGTCTGCAGTCTGGTTGTGCGCTGGTCGGCGGGGAAACCGCTGAAATGCCGGGGATGTATCACGGCGAAGATTACGACGTGGCCGGCTTCTGCGTTGGGGTAGTAGAGAAATCAGAAATTATCGACGGTTCAAAAGTAGCTGATGGCGATGTGCTGATTGCACTCGGCTCCAGCGGCCCACACTCCAACGGTTATTCCCTGGTGCGTAAAATCGTGGAAGTCAGCGGTTGTGACCCGGAAACGACCGAACTGGAAGGAAAACCACTGGCCGACCACTTACTGGCGCCGACACGCATCTATGTGAAATCCATTCTGGAACTGATCGAGAAGGTCGATGTGCATGCTATCGCACACCTGACCGGCGGCGGTTTCTGGGAAAATATTCCGCGCGTACTGCCAGATAACACGCAGGCGGTCATCGACGAATCCTCATGGCAATGGCCAGCCGTCTTCAACTGGCTGCAAACCGCAGGTAACGTCAGCCAGCACGAGATGTATCGTACCTTCAACTGCGGCGTAGGTATGGTCATTGCCTTGCCGGAAACTGAAGTGGAAAAAGCACTCGCCCTGCTGAATGAGAAAGGTGAAAACGCTTGGAGAATCGGTATCATCAAAGCTTCTGATTCCGAACAGCGTGTGGTTATTGAATGAAAAACATCGTGGTGCTCATTTCCGGCAACGGAAGCAATTTGCAGGCGATAATTGACGCCTGCAAACAGAAAAAAATCAATGGCACCATACGTGCAGTATTTAGTAACAAGGCCGACGCGTTCGGCCTTGAACGTGCACGAGAGGCAACTATTCCGGCACATTCGCTGGAAGCAGGCCAGTTTGCCAGCCGAGAAGCATTCGATCGGGAACTGATAAAAGAGATAGATGCTTATGCACCGGATGTGGTGGTGCTGGCCGGATATATGCGCATCCTCAGCCCGGCATTTGTCGACCACTATGCCGGACGCTTACTCAATATCCACCCTTCCCTGTTACCTAAATATCCCGGCCTGCATACCCACCGTCAGGTGCTGGAAAACGGGGATGAAGAACATGGAACCTCCGTTCATTTCGTGACCGATGAACTCGACGGTGGCCCGGTTATTCTGCAAGCGAAGGTTCCGGTTTTTGACGGTGACAGCGAAGATGATGTTACTGCCCGCGTTCAGGCGCAGGAACACGCCATTTATCCGCTGGTGGTGAGCTGGTTTACCGACGGTCGCCTGAAAATGCGCGATAACGCGGCCTGGCTGGACGGCAATCGCCTTTCACCACAAGGCTATGCCGCTGACGAATAAAAGTCCCTCACATGGCCGGATAGGACGCAATGATGTCACCATCCGGCCATGAAGCCCCAGCTTGCCCGATGGCGCATCTACTCTTCCCCTTTCTCTTTGCTACCAGACGGTTTATTGTCATACTTTTCTGGCACAGTTGGACATCTGAGAGCAAAGCTCGCCATAATAAATCGGTAGTGTCCCGTGAATGAAACGGAGTAAAAGTGGTAATGGGTCAGGAAAAGCTATACATCGAGAAAGAACTCAGCTGGTTAGCGTTCAATGAACGTGTACTCCAGGAAGCTGCTGATAAATCAAACCCGTTGATTGAACGGATGCGTTTCTTAGGCATCTATTCCAATAATCTTGACGAGTTTTACAAAGTTCGTTTTGCCGAACTGAAGCGCCGTATCATTATTAGCGAAGAACAGGGTTCAAACTCCCACTCCCGCCATCTGTTAGGCAAAATCCAGGCCCGCGTATTGAAAGCCGATCAGGAATTTGACGGCCTGTACAATGAATTACTGCTGGAGATGGCGCGCAACCAGATCTTCTTAATCAATGAACGCCAGTTATCAGTGAATCAACAGAGCTGGTTACGCCATTACTTCAAGCAGTATCTTCGCCAGCACATCACGCCGATCCTGATTAACCGCGAGACAGATTTAGTTCAGTTTTTAAAAGACGACTATACCTATCTGGCCGTGGAGATCATTCGCGGCGATACCATTCGTTATGCTCTGCTGGAAATTCCGTCCGACAAGGTTCCTCGCTTTGTGAATTTGCCGCCGGAAACGCCGCGCCGCCGCAAACCAATGATTTTGCTGGATAACATCTTACGTTATTGCTTGGATGATATTTTCAAAGGGTTCTTTGATTACGATGCGCTGAATGCCTATTCGATGAAAATGACCCGCGATGCCGAATACGATTTGGTGCACGAGATGGAATCCAGCCTGATGGAACTCATGTCATCCAGTCTGAAGCAGCGTCTGACCGCAGAACCCGTGCGCTTTGTGTATCAACGCGATATGCCGAATGCGCTGGTTGAGGTTCTGCGTGAAAAATTGACCATTTCTCGCTATGACTCGATAGTTCCCGGTGGTCGTTACCATAACTTCAAAGACTTTATTAACTTCCCTAACGTTGGCAAAGCCAATCTGGTGAACAAACCGCTGCCCCGGCTGCGCCATATCTGGTTTGATAACGAGAAATTTCGTAACGGCTTTGACGCGATCCGTGAACGCGATGTTCTGCTTTATTATCCGTACCACACTTTTGAGCACGTACTTGAATTACTGCGACAGGCCTCCTTCGACCCGAGCGTGCTGGCGATAAAAATTAACATCTATCGCGTGGCAAAAGACTCTCGCATCATCGACGCGATGATTCATGCCGCTCACAACAGTAAAAAAGTCACCGTGGTGGTGGAATTGCAGGCGCGTTTTGATGAAGAAGCTAACATTCACTGGGCCAAGCGTCTTACCGAAGCAGGCGTACATGTTATCTTCTCCGCGCCAGGGCTGAAAATTCACGCCAAGCTATTCCTGATCTCACGTAAAGAAGGCGATGAAGTCGTGCGCTACGCGCATATCGGGACGGGTAACTTCAACGAAAAAACGGCACGATTGTATACCGACTACTCTTTACTGACTGCCGATTCGCGCATTACCAACGAAGTCCGCCGGGTATTTAACTTTATTGAAAATCCGTATCGTCCGGTAACTTTCGATTACCTGCTGGTTTCCCCGCAAAACTCACGACGTCTGCTGTACGGAATGATCGATAAAGAGATTGCCAATGCACAGCAAGGTAAGCCTTCCGGCATCACGTTAAAACTGAATAACCTGGTTGATAAAGGCCTGGTTGACCGCCTCTATGCGGCATCAGGCTCAGGTGTGCAGGTCAATTTGTTGATCCGCGGTATGTGCTCCCTGATCCCGAATCTGGAAGGTATCAGTGACAATATTCGCGTCATCAGTATCGTTGACCGCTACCTTGAACACGACCGGGTCTATATATTCGAAAACGGCGGTGATAAACAGGTTTACCTCTCCTCCGCAGACTGGATGACGAGAAACATCGATTATCGTATCGAAGTTGCCACACCGCTTCTCGATCCACGCCTTAAGCAACGCGTGCTGGATATTATAGAGATCCTGTTCAGCGATACGGTGAAAGCCCGTTACATTGATAAAGAACTGAGTAATCGCTACGTGCCACGTGGAAACCGCCGTAAGGTTCAGTCACAATTGGCGATTTATGACTACATCAAATCACTCGAGCAACCTGACACTAGCCTAAATAATTCAAGTTGTGGGAAGGCGGCAAATGAGAGAGTCCCCGGGAGCTTACGCCGGTAAGTGACTGGGGTGTAAGAAAGCAGCCAACACAAACACAACTTGAAGTATGACGGATAAACGCTATGCCAATACACGACAAGTCACCACGACCGCAGGAGTTTGCTGCGGTCGACCTTGGTTCAAATAGTTTTCATATGGTCATTGCCCGGGTAGTCGATGGCGCGATGCAAATTATCGGACGCCTGAAACAACGCGTACATCTGGCGGATGGGCTCGGCGAAGACAACAAGCTGAGCGAAGAGGCGATGGAGCGCGGATTAAGCTGTCTGTCATTATTCGCGGAACGTCTGCAGGGCTTTCCACCATCAAGCGTATGCATTGTGGGAACTCACACTTTGCGCCAGGCGCTGAATGCGACTGATTTTCTGAAGCGAGCAGAAAAGGTCATCCCCTACCCGATTGAAATTATCTCCGGTAACGAAGAAGCCCGACTGATATTTATGGGCGTTGAGCACACACAGCCGGAGAAAGGTCGCAAGCTGGTTATCGACATCGGCGGCGGTTCGACTGAACTGGTTATTGGGGAAGACTTCGAGCCGAAACTGGTCGAAAGCCGCCGTATGGGCTGCGTCAGTTTTGCTCAAATGTATTTCCCTGGCGGCACAATCAGCCGGGAAAATTTCCAGCGCGCGCGCATGGCGGCCGCGCAAAAACTTGAAACGTTAACCTGGCAGTTTCGTATTCAGGGCTGGAACGTGGCGCTGGGAGCCTCAGGCACGATCAAAGCGGCGCACGAAGTGCTGCTGGAAATGGGTGAAAAAGATGGTTTTATCACCCCCGAACGTCTGGACATGCTGACCAGCGAAGTGCTGAGACATTCCTCATTCGAAGCGCTCAGTATGCCTGGGTTATCCGAGGACAGAAAAGCTGTTTTTGTACCGGGCCTGGCTATCCTGTGTGGCGTTTTTGATGCGCTGGGTATCCGTGAACTTCGACTTTCTGATGGCGCACTGCGTGAAGGCGTGTTGTATGAGATGGAAGGACGTTTTCGCCATCAGGATGTACGTAGCCGCACCGCCAGCAGCCTGGCGAACCAGTACAATATCGACAGCGAACAAGCTCGTCGCGTGCTGGAAACCACCATGCAGATGTACGACCAGTGGCATGCACAGCAGCCCAAACTGGCCCATCCGCAACTGGAAGCATTGCTCAGATGGGCAGCCATGCTGCACGAGGTTGGGCTGAACATCAATCACAGCGGCCTGCACCGTCACTCGGCTTACATTCTGCAAAACAGCGACTTGCCGGGTTTCAACCAGGAACAGCAGTTGATGATGGCGACGTTAGTTCGCTACCATCGTAAAGCCGTAAAGCTGGATGATTTACCACGCTTTACGTTGTTCAAGAAGAAACAGTTTCTGCCGTTGATCCAACTATTACGACTGGGTGTATTGCTGAATAATCAGCGTCAGGCGACTACAACGCCGCCGACACTTACGCTGGTAACTGACGAAAATCACTGGACATTACGCTTCCCGCACGACTGGTTCAGCCAGAACGCGCTCGTCCTGCTCGATCTGGAAAAGGAGCAGCAGTACTGGGAAGCCGTAACAGGCTGGCGTCTTAAGATCGAGGAAGAAAGCTCACCCGATATCGCAGCGTGAATTTTCAGCAGGTGTCAGCGCGTCTGACACCTGTTCCTCCAGAATCTCATTCAGCGGCAACGGTTTGCCAATCAGATAGCCCTGCATGTAATCAATGCCCAGAGAAATCACAGCGCTGCGAAGCTCTTCGGTTTCGACATACTCCGCAACCACCATCATTCTTTTCATCCGCGCCAGATGACAAATCGAAGCAACAATTTGGTAATCAAGGCTGTTCGAGACAATATTACGAATGAAGCTGCCGTCAATCTTCAGGATATCGGCACTCACGTCTTTAAGCCGCGCATAGCTGGCATAACCAGTACCAAAGTCATCAATCGCAATCTGACACCCCAATACCTGTAATTGCAGCAATGTTGCCTGGGCCTGTTCCGCATTGGTTAGGGCGTTACTTTCCGTTATCTCAAAAACCAGTTGCCACGCTTCAATCTGATATTTCTCCAGCAATTTAGCGATATCGGATGGAAGGCGGGCACGACACACTGATGTTGGAGACAAATTGATAGCAAAACGACGGGCTGGAATGCTTTCCCGATTTTGAGCCATAAATTTCAGTGTGTTTTCAATTACCCAAAGGTCAATACTGGATGACAGCCCAAACTCATGAGCTGCGGGTAAAAAACAATCAGGAGGAATGGTTTCCCCCTCCTCCCCCTTAAGCCGTAGCAAGATTTCATGATACATATCACCGCGTACACCCAAAATCGGCTGCGCCATCAGGAAAAAGTGATCATGCTCCAGCGCCTGCTGAAGTCGGTTCATCATTGCTACTTTATCTTTCAGATCTCGCTGCAAATTCATGGCACCACGTCGCTGCAAATTTTCAGGCGTATTGGTGACAAGGGAGAAATCGGCGATGGTACTCAGTTCGCCTAATAGTAGGTAGATATGACTGACCGGAGAGCGTACATAACAGTAGCTCATCCCGACCTGCGGCTGTAGAGCCATACCATCCCAGATAAAGCGGAATTGCTTGATATGCTTATCAAGTGCCTCAATACGTCGCTGGTGTGATTCGGTAGTAAGACGCAAAACAAGGTCGTGTCCGGACATCTGGTATACACATTCATCGGGTGCCAGTTGTTCGGTGATCCAGTGAGAAAGCTTCTGCTTGTACTGAATGCGGAGCATAACGCCATAGTTTTTCCCGAGTAGCTCTAACCCCGGCACGCGCAAATAGCAGAGTGCTGACCATGGCGTACTCTTTAACGCCCGGTTTAAAGCTCGAAGATTAGGGATATGTACTACAGGATCCAGATAAGCAAGGCGGCGGGCCCGAGCGCTGACAATTCGCTGACGTGTCGCCAGCACTGCCATGTAACATACGATAAAAGAAAAAACCAGGTAGCTCGAGGAGGTGATCGCAAGCTGTGTATCGTAGCCGGGATACCAAGGCATATAGCGCTGATAATAATGAATTGCAGCAATCAGTATTACAGCCCAAGCTAACGAAATAAATCTATAACCGTAACGCATTGCCCCCCACAACATAACAGGCAATAAGAGCGACAGGGTATAATTCGTGCTAAATATTGAGCTATTATCATTTAATGGCATACACAGCAATACCATTAACGCAGCCAATATTATCAACCAGATAGCGAACTCTTTTTTTGATACTTTAGTATCAAATTGCAGCTTTAACTGAGAAAAATAGCTACGCAAATACAGTGGATTACGCGCAGTTCGGATAATAAAATAACACATTGGAACACCGATGAGATTCCCCACCAGCAATGCCTGATAGTTAATGAGTGTCGTAATATTAAAAGGCATAACTCCCATCATGCCGGATTTACTTTCATACACGCCAACAAACGCAGCAAACTGAAAGAGTATCAGGAATAACGTAGCCGGGCAGAAAACCTGCCAAAACATGCGCGGGAGCATCAGATGAGAGTCACCATGAGCAACATTGTTGCGTCGTGGGGAAAACACCCGATACCCACCCCAACTGAGTACAACTGTGATTATAAAGTGCGTGATAATTGAAAACGTTTCAGACAGACCTAACTGTGAATATTTAGACCAGAAAATAGCAATGATAATTCCCGGCAATGCTGCCAGGCCAAAAAATAGCATCAGACTAATCATCAGTGCTAAAGGCAGATAAAAAAGGACAATATTACCGGTACTAATATGTGCGTAAGTATTTGCTGAGCTCAATAAAGGCAGCAGCAAGGAAGGTAAGATGAGAGGTAATGCCCACCATTTATCTCTAATGCGAATATAGTTTTTATTGAGTTTCATAGATGCTCAGTAGGATCCTTCACATCCTGAAGGAGTTTCAGACAGGTATCCCACCTGACTTTAAAAAATGATGTTTAGTTCATCACAACGACCCTCAATTTTAGTTATCGCTTACGGATGGCATTTGATATGTATCAAAAAAAATATCCCTCATTAATCATTTATTACTTTTTTTCTTTTTTATTTTCGTTAATTCATTATTAATGCAAATAATAAAATTATGTTCCATAACATAAAAAGATAAAACAACCGACGCATTTTTACATTTTACATAATGATGAATTGACCATTCCCTCACAGTGTGCCTTAATGTAAGTATCGCCCACACTGTTGGGTACATTTGAAGGAACCTTTTGTGAGTCAGGCTACCAGTATGCGAAAACGACATCGATTTAACAGTCGCATGATCCGTATCATATTGCTTATCAGTTTTCTCTTCTTCTTCGGACGCTTCGTCTACTCTGCCATCGGTGCCTGGCATCATCACCAGGATAAAAAAGAAGCGCAACAGTCTTCACTCTCCGTAGAAACGCCTGCTCAACGCTAACTTTTGTTGACTGCCCCCCGTGAGAAAATTGGCGGCTTAATACCGCCTGAACACTTTTTTGTTACGCCTTTCAGCCTCAACCAGCACCAGACGCCAGCGTTACTAAATACTCACCCCCTGTGAATCTACTCCTCATATTTCGATGTGGTGTTGGTATTACGACGGCAACGAAGGCGCGCTGAAATTAAAAAGCCCTCTGTTTTTACAGAGGGCTTTAAGCGTGTTACTACCTGTTCAGAATCAGGTAAAAGTAGGTGTTATTCCCACTCAATCGTAGCTGGCGGCTTACCGCTAATGTCATACACTACGCGAGAAATACCGTTCACTTCGTTGATGATACGGTTGGAAACACGGCCTAAGAAATCATACGGCAGGTGCGCCCAGTGAGCGGTCATAAAGTCGATAGTTTCAACAGCACGCAGGGAAACAACCCAGTCGTACTTACGGCCATCGCCCATAACGCCAACCGAACGAACCGGCAGGAACACAGTGAACGCCTGGCTTACCTTGTTGTACAGGTCAGCTTTGTGCAGCTCTTCAATGAAGATAGCATCCGCACGACGCAGCAGGTCGCAGTACTCTTTCTTCACTTCGCCCAGTACGCGCACGCCCAGACCTGGCCCCGGGAACGGGTGACGGTACAGCATGTCGTACGGCAGACCCAGCTCCAGACCAATCTTACGCACTTCGTCTTTGAACAGCTCTTTCAGCGGTTCAACGAGGCCCATTTTCATCTCTTTCGGCAAACCGCCCACGTTGTGGTGAGATTTGATAACGTGTGCTTTACCGGTTGCAGAAGCGGCAGATTCAATCACGTCAGGGTAGATTGTCCCCTGCGCCAGCCACTTCACGTCTTCCAGACGCAGGGCTTCTTCGTCAAACACTTCGACGAATACGCGACCGATGATTTTACGTTTAGCTTCTGGATCGTTCTCGCCTTTCAGTGCGCTCAGGAAGCGTTCTTCTGCCGGGACGTGAACGATATTCAGACCAAAGTGGTCACCAAACATGTCCATCACCTGCTCAGCTTCATTCAGGCGCAGCAGGCCGTTATCAACAAATACGCAGGTCAGGTTCTTACCGATTGCACGGTGCAACAGCATTGCAGTAACGGAGGAGTCAACACCGCCGGACAGGCCGAGGATCACTTTATCGTCGCCAACCTGCTCACGAATACGGGCAACGGCGTCATCAATGATTTTTGCCGGCGTCCATAGAGCTTCACACTGGCAGATATCGCGAACAAAACGCTCCAGCATACGCAGGCCCTGACGGGTGTGGGTAACTTCCGGGTGGAACTGCACGCCGTAAAAACGTTTTTCTTCGTTTGCCATAATAGCGAACGGACAGGTTTCAGTGCTGGCAACGGTGACGAAGTCAGAAGGAATTGCCGTCACTTTATCGCCGTGGCTCATCCACACGTCCAGCAGCGGTTTGCCGTCTGCTGTCAGGGAGTCTTCGATGCCGTGGATCAGGGCACTGTCGGTTTTCACTTCCACCTGCGCATAGCCGAACTCACGCTCGGTTGAGCTTTCTACATGACCACCAAGCTGCATCGCCATGGTCTGCATACCGTAACAGACACCAAATACCGGTACACCAGCTTCGAACACGTACTGCGGCGCGCGCGGACTGTTGTCTTCGGTGGTGCTCTCAGGCCCGCCAGAAAGAATAATACCGCTAGGGTTGAATTCGCGAATTTGTGCTTCCGTAACATCCCATGCCCACAGTTCACAGTAGACGCCCAGTTCACGTACGCGACGAGCCACCAACTGAGTGTATTGCGATCCGAAATCCAGGATGAGAATGCGATGTTTATGAATATTGTCTGTCATTGACGCTAATTCCGAGGCAAGTGAAACAAATTCGCCTGGCATATAGCCAGGCGCGGAAACATATCAGGAGCCCATGCGGTAGTTAGGGGACTCTTTGGTGATGGTCACATCGTGAACGTGACTTTCCTGAATACCGGCACCACTGATGCGTACAAATTCTGCTTTAGTGCGCAGCTCGTCGATAGTACCACAACCGGTCAGGCCCATACAGGAGCGCAGGCCGCCCATCTGCTGGTGGATGATCTCTTTCAGGCGGCCTTTATATGCTACGCGACCTTCTATACCTTCCGGAACCAGTTTGTCAGCGGCGTTATCGCTCTGGAAATAACGGTCGGAAGACCCTTTGGACATCGCACCCAGAGAACCCATACCACGGTAAGATTTGTAAGAACGGCCCTGGTACAGTTCAATCTCGCCCGGGGATTCTTCAGTACCTGCCAGCATGGAGCCAACCATGACAGCAGCAGCACCAGCGGCGATAGCTTTGGCGATATCGCCAGAGAAACGGATACCACCGTCGGCGATAACCGGAATACCAGTGCCTTCCAGCGCTTCAACTGCGTCAGAAACCGCAGTAATCTGCGGAACACCTACGCCGGTAACAATACGAGTAGTACAGATAGAGCCAGGACCGATCCCTACCTTCACTGCGCTTACTCCAGCCTCTGCCAGGGCGCGTGCACCTGCGCCAGTCGCTACGTTACCGCCGATGATTTGCAGATTCGGGTATTTGGCACGCGTTTCGCGAATACGCTGCAACACACCTTCAGAATGGCCGTGAGAGGAGTCAATCAGCAGAACGTCAACGCCCGCGGCAACCAGCGCGTCAACACGCTCTTCGTTACCTGCGCCAGCACCTACTGCAGCACCTACACGCAGACGACCATGCTCATCTTTACAGGCGTTAGGTTTACGCTCAGCTTTCTGGAAATCTTTTACGGTGATCATGCCAATCAGGTGGAAACCATCGTCAACAACCAACGCTTTCTCAACGCGTTTTTCGTGCATTTTGGCAAATACAACATCACGCGCTTCACCTTCGCGCACAGTCACCAGACGCTCTTTCGGCGTCATGTAAACACTAACTGGCTGGTTGAGGTCGGTTACAAAACGCACGTCGCGACCGGTGATGATACCGACAAGTTCGTTATCTTCAGTCACAACCGGGTAGCCCGCAAAACCGTTACGCTCAGTCAGTTCTTTCACTTCGCGCAGAGTTGTGGTTGGCAATACAGTCTGAGGATCAGTCACTACGCCTGATTCATGTTTCTTCACACGGCGAACTTCTTCCGCCTGGCGCTCAATGGACATGTTTTTGTGGATAAAACCGATGCCGCCTTCCTGTGCCAGTGCAATTGCAAGGCGCGCTTCAGTCACGGTATCCATGGCTGCGGAGAGCATAGGAATATTCAGACGAATGGTTTTCGTCAGCTGCGTGCTGAGATCAGCAGTATTCGGCAGAACGGTGGAATGAGCGGGAACGAGGAGGACGTCGTCAAACGTCAGGGCTTCTTTGGCAATACGTAGCATGGGCAATATCTCGACCAGAGTGGTTAATAAATATTGCCGTGGCATTATACAGAGCGTAACCGATTGCATCCACACTTTTTTGCAAAAAAACCTTGCGATCCCCTGTGGGCGGGTTACTATCGATTGAATAACCTGCTGATTTAGAATTTGATCCCGCTCACATGTTATCCTCCCAGACCTCTTCAATTTTTACCGTAAGTCGCCTTAACCAGACGGTGCGTCTGCTGCTCGAGCAAGAAATGGGGCAGGTATGGATCAGCGGCGAAATATCTAACTTTACCCAGCCCTCATCAGGTCACTGGTACTTCACCTTAAAAGACGATGGTGCCCAGGTACGCTGTGCGATGTTCCGCAACAGCAACCGCCGTGTAACCTTTCGCCCGCAGCACGGACAGCAGGTGCTGGTTCGCGCCAACATTACGTTGTATGAACCGCGCGGCGACTATCAGATTATTGTTGAAAGCATGCAGCCTGCAGGTGAAGGCTTGTTACAGCAAAAATATGAGCAACTCAAAGCCAAACTTCAGGCTGAAGGGCTGTTCGATCAGCAGCATAAGCAACCTCTGCCCTCTCCGGCCCATTGCGTCGGCGTGATCACCTCGAAAACCGGGGCCGCATTGCACGATATTCTCCACGTGTTGAAACGACGCGATCCTTCCCTGCCCGTTATCATCTATCCGACTGCCGTTCAGGGTGATGAAGCGCCTGCTCAAATCGTTCGCGCCATTGAACTGGCGAATGCGCGTAGCGAGTGCGACGTATTGATCGTTGGTCGGGGCGGCGGTTCGCTGGAAGATTTATGGAGCTTTAACGACGAACGTGTAGCACGGGCAATTTTTGCCAGCCGCATTCCGGTAGTCAGCGCCGTCGGCCATGAAACCGATGTAACCATAGCCGATTTTGTTGGTGACCTGCGTGCGCCAACGCCGTCAGCCGCCGCCGAAGTGGTAAGCCGCAACCAGCAGGAATTACTACGCCAGGTGCAGTCCGCACAACAGCGTCTGGAAATGGCGATGGATTATTTTCTCGCTAATCGCAGTCGTCGCTTTACCCAGATTCATCACCGCTTACAGCAACAACACCCTCAGCTACGCCTGGCACGTCAGCAAACCACGCTGGATCGCCTGCAAAAACGCATGAGTTTTGCGCTGGAAAACCAACTCAAACGCGCCAGTCAGCAACAGCTGCGACTGGCACAGCGACTGAACCAGCAAAACCCGCAGCCGCGTATTCATCGCGGGCAGACGCGTATCCAACAGCTCGAGTATCGTCTGGCAGAGCTCGTCCGCGCACAAATGAGTGCAACACGCGAACGTTTTGGCAATGCGGTAACACATCTGGAAGCCGTCAGCCCACTGGCAACGCTGGCGCGAGGATACAGTGTCACTACCGCAACGGACGGAAAGGCTCTGACAAAAGCGAAGCAGGTAAAACCCGGCGAAACGCTCACAACACGCCTTAGCGATGGCTGGGTGGAAAGCGAGGTGAAAAAAATCACCCCGCTCAAAAAACCACGTTCGCGCAAAGTAAGCTAAATTCACTGACCGTAAACGTTACTGTATGCAGGTGGCGAAACCTTTGTCCGTTGCCGGATGAACAATGCAGTTCTCCGTCCCGTTGGACTCATTGTATCCACAGAAGTAACTCGAACTCGTCGTATTAGATAAATAGGGATAGCTCGGCGTTGTTGGCCAGCCAGTGCTACTCATCTGGTTGTGCAAGGCGTTCAAGTCGTTGATATCAGGTGCATCGCTCAAGCTGCCACATTGCGCAGCCAAATCGTACTGACCGGTATTGTGGGTATAGGCCAGCACCCAGTGCTCATTATCCAGATTCAGGCTGAGCGGCGCGGTAAAGCCTGAGCGCATTTCAGAGGTCAGTAATGGACGATGCAACTGTTTGCCATTTACTGTAACCGTATCCGGCATGTGTCCCCAGAAATTTGCCGACGCTACGTTCGGGCTGGTGACCACGGTAAAAATGGCGTCCAGCGTCGCGTTAATACTGGCGTTATTATCGAGCGTAACTTTCAGCGTCGTTTTATACCCCGGCGTATTGTTCTGCTTAATCGTAAAGGTCGCCGTACCGTCTGCTCCGGTAGTACCTTTTACTGAGTTACCGCTGTCGGCAAGTGTAACCGCAGCACCGGATGGCGGCTGAACGGTGAGATCGTCCATCGCATCTACGTCGCCGTACAGCGTTTCTCCCACATTTCGGGGCAAGGCATCACCACGCGTCAGAGTAAAGGCGACATTTGGCACCGTTTTCCCGGCACTATCTTTCACCGTTACGGTGACAGGCAGAGCGTCTCCTTTTTTCGCTTTCGCAGCCTGAGTACCTGTATCAAACGCCGTCGAAGTCAGTTCAATCATTTCCGCTTTAGGATGTGGATCCACCAGACAAAGAATCAGGTTTGTGATTGTCGTACTGATATCCCGCCGCCACTTACCGTCAATGAAACTGATAGACTGGTTATCCCATTTACTTCCCGATTGCATCTGGTCATACGCCCACCAGTTAGCGCCTGTGAAAAGCGGTAACCCCAGGTCAGTTTCTATCTTCGAGTTCGGGTGATCGTTATACAAAACCTGTAGTTCACTGCGCAGCGGCTGATACTCCTCGCTACACCCTGACTGGCTGCTGTCTGATTTATCGACTCCCGACGGCTTCGCCCAATCCTCACGATTAATAGTGATAAAGGATGCCCCCGACAGTTCAGCTTTAAGCTGCGGACGTCGGAACTTCACGCCAGCGCTACTGGTGAACGTTTCCGGCATATGACCCCAGAAGTTCGCTTTTGGGGTGTCCGGGCTTGTGAGCGTGGTAAAAACGGCGCTTAGTGTTTGCGATGCAGCACTTCCATCATCCAGTGTCGCCTGCAGTGGTATTCTGACACCCTGCCCCCTGCCAGTCTGGTAAACGTCCAGCATGACGGTACCGTCGGGGCCGGAAACACCGTAAAAATTATCGTCGGTCAACAATCCAACGATCTGACTGGCATTATCTGTGACCCAGATAAGCACTGACTGATAATCATGCCATTCAACGCCCTGGCGGTTTACCGCTACGCCATGATTAATCATGAAGGGCGCATTTCCCAAAAGGTTGCCCTTACTGTCACGCGTGGTCACCTTAAAGACTGCGCGCTCATGGTTGTCTGGTTCATCGGTTTTGACTTTAACCACATCGTAGCCGTCAATTTTAACCGCATCACTCGAAGTCAGCTCAACCTTTGCCACCATCAAATTAGCGGTGGTCTGGCAGGTCATATACCTCATGTCACTTGCAGACAGGACGGTACTGGTTGCATTACTGAGCTGGACACTTTTGTATCGACGATCCCCTGAATTTGCGGGATTCGCCGAGCTGGAGCCATAGCTTTTCAGGACAGGCCAGCCATCAACCTCATGCCCTCTCCAGCTACCTGATAAACCTGACAGCGAATCCACATTGGGAATATATGCCGCCCCGCAGCCACCATTGCTGCTCTTCTCCGCCTGCGCTTCGGTAAACAGCGCCCAGATTTCGTTATCTTCCTCCGGCCCTTTACGTTTATTGCCGGGATTACCCGTAAGTTCAGCAAATAATATTGGGCGCTTAAAAATTATACCGTCTGCCACTAACGTTTGCGGCATATGGCCCCACATTTTCGCTTTACTGGTATCCGGGCTGGTGGGCACGGTGAAAATAGTATCTATGGAGGCTTTTTTGGTCGGATCAGAGTAAAGCGTAGCAGTGATAGCCGTTTTGGTGCCGTGGGTGTCTGGCCGGGTAATAGTAAGAATTTTGCTACCATCATTGCCAGTTATGCTGGTGTAGAGCGTTGCAACATCGTTCAGCGAAGTTCCTTCCACCACCACCGGAGCAACAATGCCGTCACCGCTACCGGCAATGTGTTTTTCATTGGATCGGGTATATCCATCGCCACGATTAAGGGTAAATGGCATATCCGGCATCGGATTGCCTGCCGCATCTTTTATCGTCACCTTCACCTGTAACGTTTCGCCCTTTTTAAGCTTCGCGGCGTTCAGTGAACTACTCCACTGCGCCTGATCCACCACCTCCAGGGTGATGTTCTGAGCAGAGGGATTCGCGGTGGTCAGACAGCTCATATAGACGGGTGAGCTGTTGTTATTTACCAGCGTGCCGTTGTTCAGCCAGGTGGCGTAGAGATGCGGTACTTTATCGGCTGGTGTGCTACTCCAGTATTCCTCGCGTTGGGTCGGCCAGCCATGTACGGCCTGAATGGCGTTATTGCTGTTGGCATCGTATAGCGCGGCCAGCTGCGTTCTGCCCGGTACCTTATTCGGTTCGCAACCGCCTGCAGAGATATCTTCGATATCTGCCTGCGCAACACGCGCCCAGATTTCATTATTTTCGGTTAGCGAACTCTGCTCGCCTGCCACTTCTGAGGCTAATTTCGGGCGTTCAAAGGTCAGGGAGCCGACATGAATGGTGTCATCCATATGCCCCCACATTTGCGCGCCGGAAACATCCGGGCTGGTTGGGACGGTAAAAACGACGGAGTAATTAACGGTATTCGGCAGGGAGGAATTGACCGGCATAACGGTAAGCGGTGTTCTTAAACCCACCCCCTGCGGCTGTTCAATTTCTATCGTAGCGATCCCCTGCGCATCTGTGGAGCCGGAATAGACTGTTGATGTCTCCCCGGTACCGTACTGTGTGCCGTTCACGGTGATAACACCACTGGTCGGATCGGTGTAGCCTGACGCCTGACCAGCCCGATCAAGCCCCATTCCTTTGGTAATCGTAAAAGCCGCATTAGGGACTGGCGCATTATTGGCAGCATTGACGGTATGCACCGTCATAGTGATTTTTTCACCGACCTTCGCTTTGGCAAGTTTTGAGTCCGGCGCAGTGTCTTTGTCGGTATCGACGACCACTTTCGCTATCAGCTCGTCGGCAGAACAGGTGAGGTAGTTTGGCTTAAGCCCTGAATAGGAATCGACCGCCCCGCTCCCCAGGTCAACGGAGACATGCGTGTCAGGTTGCGCCACAGCCGTCAGATAATCCTGCTTTGCCGTCGGCCAGCCGTGTTCGGTACTGATGGTGTTTTCCTGGTGATCTGCATATAAGCTTTCCAGAGAGCGTTGTTCAGGAATATCTCCGGCACCGCATTCTGTCTCCATGCTGGAGCCTTGATCAAACAGCGCCCAGTCCTCGTTATTTTCACGCACCGAACCGACTTCGTTAGTCGTTTCATCCACCAAACGTGGGCGTTTGTAGAGATGACCCGCTTCCATAATCCCATTGCCCATATGTCCCCACATTCGGGCATATGAGCTGTCCGGGCTGGTGACGACGGTGAAGATCACGTCTTTTACGTCCGTGGCGGTAAAGTTGCTGCGCATCTTCGCCGTGATATGCGTTTTTACCCCAGCGCCACCGGCGTTCGTCAGCAGCACAGTCGCCTGGCCATTGACGTCGGTCATCCCCTCATAGTTGTGCTCGTCCATCTTCCGCAAATTACTGTCGCCCGTGAGCTGTACCGGGTGAATCTCCCAGTCCGGACTGGTTTCGCCCTTGCGGTTGACGCCATCATCCAGATGCAGCGAGAAGTAGTAGTATGACAGCGGCTGATTGTTATCTTTCTTATCGGTAATGGACAGACGCATGGCAACCTGTTCGCCCACCTGCACTTTCGTCGCCTGTAGACTCTTATCATACTGTTCCAGCGTCAGCGTAAGCTCCGGCTCGACATCAGGCTCCGTTTTATCCACGCAGCTCACGATGAACTTTGTGCTGTCCGGCTTTTGCGCTTCGCTGCGGTCAGACACGTCTGCCGCATGATGCTGCCCGGTCATACCAGCCAGAGATGACCAGTAGTAGTTACCCTGCATCGGCCAGCCTGCGACTTCCTGAATGGAGGTCGGAACCACCGTTGCCAGCGCGCCGAACTGGCGCATCCCTGGCAGAATAGCGCAGTGTTTATCAGCCCCGCTCCAGATAAATGTCGACCAGGTTTCGTTGTGATCCTCAACCGTACCGTCTTCATTGCTCACTTCAACCGCCAGTTTCGGGCGGGTAAAGGTGTACTGCTGCGCCGCCAATGTGTCTTCCATATGGCCCCACATGTTAGCCTGCGATACATCGGGGCTGGTAAGGACGGTGAAGATCACTGCTGTTTCGCTGGTCTGTGCGATCCCCGGCAAATGGACATTCAGAGATGTTTTAACCCCCGGACCATTCTGCTGCGTCACCTTCACCATCGCCACACCACTGGCATTGGTAGTGCCATGATATTCCGTCGCGGAGGTGGTCAGCTCCGTGGTCTCCAGCATTACCGGCCCGGCATTGTTCACCACACCCTGACGGTTTTTTGCATCACCGCGCTTGATGATAAATGGAATATTGCCCGCGGGATTTCCCTGGCAATCTTTCGTGGTGACGATCAACGTAATGGCATCACCGACTTTGGCTTTCGCAGCGTTAAGCGTGTCGTCATAGCCAGCAACGTTCACGGTAACCAGATCGCCCTGCGCTGGCGCAATATTCAACGTCACCAGCTTTTCGCTGAGTACAACCGGACCTTGATTTGGTGTACCGGTCAACGTGAACAGATCCAGCGAGGGTAAGCTTTCATTCGGATCAAACTGTGGGATCGCTGCCAGTTTATGTCCTGCCAGATTTTGTGCGCAGAAGGAACGATCCGGCCGGGGTTGCGGGTTGAGCGGTACATCCGGCGTAGCGGCTTCAGTCCAGACCAGTGAAACAGCGGGCAGAGTCTGATTTGCCCAACGTAGCATGGGTGGACTACCGAAGATGTCGCCCTCCGTATCGCGCGGGTTAATAAGCACCATACTGGTAGCCGTTGCATCTACGCTAAAGTCCCTGGGCATTGCATCAAAAGCGACCGCGTGCTCTGTGGTGGGATCAAGTTGGACGCTGCCCTGATAGACCGGCACGCTGGCACTATCGGCAAAGGGGCTGGTGCCGCTGATCACCCCGGTTGAAATCCCTGGTTGTATCCATTGCCCTCCTTTTAACGCCGCCTGTGAAGGGAATATCACCGCAGGAGTAAGCAACAAAAAAATCATCCATTTAGCAAGCTTCTGATACCCATCCATGAGTAAAAACCACCTTTTCATCATCTTTGTTCAATACGTTTTGATTAGAGGCTTTCGCTAAGCAAAACGTATGGAAAATGCCATCCCATAAGGGATGACATTTATTGATGTTACTTGCGCTGGAAATCGATAGACAAACCGTAGCCCTGAACACCGTCGTTGCCAATGGTGATGCCATCTCCGGTATAATCGAAAGCAGCCTTCGCTTCGGCATTGGTAAGCGGAATAACCAGATCCTGGTTGTTGTTGCCAGGATTGACCAACCCACCCGCTGTACCCAACTGCAAGCTGGTGCCGGTGAACCGCCAGCGATAGTTATACTGGTTGGTAACCTCTTCGCCCGTATCGTATTTATCAGGCGTTCCCCCCGCTTTATCTTTCCACAGCAGGACCTTATAGGTGGTATTGGTTTTAAGTTTGGTGGTTGTGCCAAGCAGGTTGGTGGTTGAGCCGGTTTCATAGATAACAGCATGCACTGCATCATCAAATACCGGGCCTTCTGGGATATCATCGCTGTCCGATCCCCCACCCGTATTGGCTGACAAATCGTTCAGCAAAATCTCCTGTGCCACATTAGGATCGCCGGTGGTGGTTGTCGGTGTTATTTTGATACCGATATAGCGATCTGCATCCGCGTCTACAATCGTGTAGCTATCGCTGCCTTTCGAACCGATCTCCTGAGGATCTGCACCAGACTGATCGCTGTAACTCATCCACTGCACGGTTGCTTTTGTCGCTGTGTTATTGTTATCCAGGTCACCCTGCTCATCGCCAATGGCCCAGTTTATCGTCACTTTGTCGCCGACATGGAACTGCCTGTCACCTTCAGAGCTGGCTGTACGACTGCCGCGATCAACAGTAACAGTGACATGCGCTTTATCAGTATCGGCAATATCTGTCGCGCTTCGGGTGATCCACGGCACCGTCCCTTGAATGCTCCCGGTATTCTCTGTCACTGACTGCCATTGCCCGGCTTTCAGTTGCCCATCTGCCGCTATCGCTGGCACTGCACAATAACCCGCTAAAGCCAATGCCAGCGCGACTTTGGTCAAATGCTGTTTTGTTTCCTGCTGCATATTTACTCTCCTTAGTTAAACTTCAGCTGCTGGCCGATCGGCCATTACGCCCATTTCATCTCTTGCGATACATGACGCGCAGCCCATAGCCTTGCACCCCATCACCGGCCCCCGCACCAAACATCTGTGCTGCCTCTCGATTGCTGGCAGGAATAACCATATCTTTATTATCGGTATTAGCCTGGGCTCCCGTTTCACCATGCGCGCTCTGTCCGGTGAATTGCCAACGGTAGTCATATTGCGCCATTTCGTTGTCGCTTAATTTTTCTGACTGCTGGAAGTGACTATCTTTGTTGGCATCGCGCCAAAGAATAAAACGGTAGGTACTATCGAGAAGAAGAGGCTCTTTACTGCCGATTAAATTCACAGGTTTAGCCGCGCCAATCCGATAAATAAGCGCATTTAATTCCTCTGAGCCGGCATCAAAAAACGTCACATTGATATAGTTACTGTCGTTGTAAGGCTGTGCTTTAACTTTCCAGCGGAAAGTACCCGCCAGCGTACTGGCCAGTGTGAGAGTACCTTTCTCTTTATCTTGTGCCGCAATAAATACACAGGGCGTTTCACCTGGACAGGATTTCTTCGCCAGGCTGATTTTTTTATCGTTCGCGTCATACAGTTCCGGACTAAGGTTATCATCCGGCAAAGGATTCCCCTTGCTGTCAGTGCCATCACCAAAACTGTCGGTAACGTCAAGATCAACCACTACGCCATCGACACCATCTGCCTGAGCACGGGCATCATGGTTGTGATTGTTCTCATCCGGTACGCTGGAAATGTTATTGACGATAAGTTCGATTTTGCGATCCTGTTGAACGGTTATGTCAACCACGCCGGAGTTTTGTCGGTTGCCCTTTTCATCTTCCAGCGTCAACCGTACTCGCCAGGTATTGATCCTCTGCTGTTCCGCTTCGTCAGAACTGTACTGCCAGGCAGGCAGCGTCAAATTCCAGTGGTTATTGTTACCTTCGGTGATCGCCTCTTCTTTGATGACTGGCATAACCAACGTACGCGCGGCGTTGTTTTTCGCTTGCCAGGATGCAGCTATGATTTTGTAGTGATGGCTAATAAGCGCGTTGATCGTCCATTTGCATTTCTCCAGCCCGATGGCTTCTTCCGGGGAATCCTTAATCACACACTCCGGATGCGCATTAGTTGCATCAGCTTTCAGCCATAGCGTGACATCTAGTGGTGCTTTCTCACGATATTCCAGCACAATAAAATTGTTACGTTCGACAAAATCATGACGGCTCCCCTTTAGCGAATGAGATGCTTTTACATTGTCTGCATTGAGTTGATCTTTTAGAGGCACACCGAACTGGTAGCTCAGTGCAGCATTGATGGCGAGATCGTTGTTGTCACCCGTACCGGCTTTGTAATCCGTACTGATGGTCAGTAATGGAACAGGCTGATAGTTCAGGCCCAGCGTAATAGCCTGAGGATCCTTTTCTAAATTGTCGCTCCCGAAAAGGGCAACTTCATTACCGTAGTACTGCTCATAAATAATGTTGCCGCCAAACTGAGGATACGCGGGCAGCCAGGCTTCTGCGCGAACATCCCAGCCACGCGCCGGTCGCTCTTCATAGAAATCCAAATCTTCAGAATCTTTCCAGTCTGAAAGCGGGTGATAATAATTTCCGGAGAGTTTTAAATAATCTGCCCATGCTTCTGCGCCTAAACCAAGTCGACGATGCCCACGGGTAAAATCATAATCATAAAATATATTTGCACCCAGCAGCCATTCATTTAAATCATGTCTTACACCAACCCCCATATTTCCAATAGTACGATCATCTTTTCGCTGGGTTGAAAATTGACTGAAATAAACAGTACTCCGGGTCTCATACCAGGGAACGAAATAATCGATTGAAGAACCGTCCAGATCACCGCCTTCTCCAACAGACAAATTGGTTCGCACCTTACCATAAGGAGACATCAGCCCCTCAAGAGAGGATTGAGCCGTTGAGGTTATCTGCCCTTGCAGATAGCTTCTGGCCTGCGACTCCAGCGCTTCAGGAGTAAGGTTCGTAAATCCCTGTGTCGCAGACCCCATGACATAGTCGGCACTTTGCTCTTTAAGTGAACTTTTTTTGTGTTCTTGTTCTTCCTGCGTGGATTCACTTGCCAAATCGGGAAATGAATTATCAGAAGAGGACTCACCCTTGTTCGCAGATGTCTCCGGTACTGCATATGCCGCACCAGAAATGAGCATAAAAATAATAAAGCGCATCCATTGCACCATAATATATCCCTATGAATTAAGGCTTCCATTATTAATATGAAATTAATCAGCCTCATTAATATTATATTATGGAACTACGAAAACATGCACTTCAGAAAACCTAAATTAATTCTTAAAAATAACTAAACACGTTTTTTAAGATTATATTCATCCTTGTCCCGAAATATTCATAAAATGAATATTTCGGGACGTAATGACATCTGATTAAAATCATTCAGTCAACGTGCAATAAACTCCACACGTTTTTTAGAGATGAGCCCATGGCCATTCTGGCAAAAATAATCCACTGCACCGCAGGCTTTTAGTACCTGCAGTGGCTGATGGCACTCCGGGCAATGCGCCTCCAGTTGGACATCTTTATTGCAGCGCTCACAGTGTGCCACACCATTTTGTGGTTCCAGTTGAGCATGACAATCCGGGCAGTTAATCGACATGGAGACTCCTTACAGGGAATTCATTATTGCTTTGATATTAACACGATACACTTAATGTGGCCCACGCAACTGTTGCTGCAACGTTAGCAAGTGCTCGACTTCTTCAAGCCTGCGTTGTGTCGTGTGCCCCACCTCTTGCGGGCTGCGTTCAAACAGACTTTGCGCCCCCAGAATGTGCTCTGCCAGGCAATGAGCGTAAATCGTACCTGGAAGACTCCAGCGCAGCACAGTGTCACCATCAATAAGTTCAAGTACATCTTCTGCGCCACGTCGGTCATAGCTGATGATTCGTCCATCACTTAAATGAAGTCGCAAACCTTTTTGTCCACCAGCCGGACCCGCGTATTTGTTTAGCCAGATATCCAGCGCAATACCGCTAATTTGCCCCTGGATATGAGCCTCTCCCTCTGCGGTGTGCAGATCGCCCAGGCTGATATCACGTCCAGGACGGTCTTTGGCCTTCATAACTTGCAACGTGATGTCGTCATTTCCCCCCAGGTAACGCACTGTTTCACGCAGCATCGCCAGCACATGCGTACCAATATCCAGTATCACGCCATCCGGATGGCGAAGTTCGCGTGTATCCGGCTCACCAGTAGCAAAGTTGAGCGCTATTGGCTCCCCTGTTGCGTTAAATCCACTCGGCTCCTGCAAAAAACCTTCGATTCTGACGATGTCGGAAAAACGAGAGATAAGAGCCTGCGGGCGGTTATCACCGCGCCACTGCGGATCGAGTTTCCCCAATGCCAGTTGCATCGCGCCGGTGCGTGCCATCCAGTGATCGAGCGCCAACACACGAGACGCGACGCCGGGCATCGCAAGTAACGTTTTCAGTTTTTCTATTTGAGGAAGCGTAGCGACAATCGGTTTTTCGACCACTATGCGTGATATGGGTGAGGCCAGCGCCAGTTCAAGAACTTCAAGATGGTGAAGGGATGCGGTCGTGACAAACAACGTATCAAGAGGCTGGGTTAAAAGTTCAGCGAGTGACGAGCAGCGTGTCACACCTTCTGGCTGCTTTACAGGTTGCACATCAAATCCGAGACAACTGGCTGAATTCCCGAAGAGGTTTCGTATTGTGGGCAAATATGCCGTTTCAACCACTGCGCCAAGCCCAACAAACCCTAACAGCATGTACTCACCTCATCGATTGAATTGCCGGGGCATAACACCTGCCCCGACAAAGTTGAGGTTTTATCAGGTGTTGGTTGCCGGTTTAGTCTGCACATTCTCCAGCATGCGGCGTACCGGAACAATGAGAACAATCAGTACTGCGGCACAGATAAGCAGCGCAATGGAGCAGCGCGCAAACAGATCCGGCAGCATATCTAGCTGATCGGCCTTCACGTGACCACCAATCAGGCCCGCCGCCAGGTTACCCAGCGCACTGGCGCAGAACCACAGTCCCATCATCTGACCACGCATTCTTTCTGGTGCCAGCAGCGTCATAGTAGCCAGACCAATCGGACTCAGGCACAGTTCGCCGAGAGTCAGCATCAGGATACTGCCCACCAGCCAGAAAGGTGAAACGCCCGCACCACCGTTACTCAGCACGTTTTCCGCCGCCATCATCATCAGACCAAAGCCCGCCGCAGCACAGAGAATGCCAATAACGAATTTGGTGATACTGCTCGGGCGAATGTTCATGCTGGCCAGCTTCGGCCACGCCCAGCTGAACACGGGTGCCAGCAGGATGATAAACAGCGCATTGATCGACTGGAACCAGACAGCCGGTATTTCAAAATCGCCAATCATACGGTTAGTGTAGTCGTTGGCGAACAGGTTGAATGAGGTTGGCTTTTGCTCGAACGCCGACCAGAAGAATGCAGCAGAAATCAGCAGAATAAAGCAAACCAGCAGTCTGGCACGCTCTTTACGGTTCAATCCGGCAAAGAAGAACAGGTAGATAAAGTAGAGGGCAACGGATGCCGCAATCACGTACACCAGCATGCTGGCTACTGCGACCGGGTTAATCACAATCACGCCCTGGGCGATCAACGTAACAACAATTGCCACACCTGCTGCCAGTGCCAGCAACCACGCGCCCACACCTTTTCTCTTCACCACCGGACTGTTCCAGGTGGAATCCAGTCCGACTTCACTGTCGTAACGTGTCATTGCTGGCACAGCAAAGATACGGAAGATGAGCAATGCTACCAGCATCCCTATCCCGCCAATACCAAAGCCCCAGTGCCAGCCATGGCTTTTAATCAGCCAGCCGGAGATCAATGGAGCAATGAAGGAGCCTATGTTGATGCCCATGTAGAACAGTGAAAAACCGCCGTCACGTCGCGCATCGCCTTTTTTGTACAGCGTACCGACCATAACAGAGATACAGGTCTTGAACAGGCCGGAGCCGAGCACGATGAACATCAGGCCGATAAAGAACAGGTTGTCACCCATTACGGCTGAGAGCGCAATCGACAGGTGGCCAAGCGCAATCAGGATAGAACCATACCAGACTGCTTTCTGCTGACCGAGCCAGTTATCCGCCAGCCACCCGCCAGGCAACGCGGCGAGATACATGGTGCCGGCAAAGATACCGACAATCGCTGAGGCATTTTCACGTGCCAGCCCCATGCCGCCATCATAAACGGTGGCGGCCATAAACAGGATCAGTAGCGGACGAATACCGTAAAACGAAAAACGTTCCCACATCTCAGTGAAGAACAGTGAGCCGAGCGGATAAGGATGACCGAGGAACGTTCGGCTTTCTTTTTGATTAACAGAGGATTGCATAATTCTCCCGAAAAGGTATGTCGTTGTGCTTATAAACACCGCGATGTACGCCAGCCAGTTACTTATCTGGCCGATTTTTTACATGCGGCGAAGAATAATTTAACCATTTGATAACCTGATGCTAGTTTTGTCTAGTACCAACCCCAGGACTTTAAGATGAAAATTCGACAATTGTCTACTTTCTTAGATTTAAACTTGGCGAATGAAGAATAGTGTTTGACATCGCGTAGACAAAAATACGTTTTAAAAAAACAAAAAAAAACCGCGACGAGCGCGGTTTTTTCGAACTCAGCAAATATTATTTGCTTTTCTTAATGTGCTTAATCAAACGCTTACGTTTACGCATCTGGGTTGGGGTCAGTGTATTACGTTTGTTCGCAAACGGGTTTTCCCCTTCTTTGAACTGAATACGGATCGGCGTCCCCATCACTTCCAGTGACTTACGGAAGTAGTTCATCAGATAGCGTTTGTAAGAATCTGGCAGATCTTTCACCTGGTTGCCATGAATCACCACAATCGGCGGGTTATAGCCACCGGCGTGAGCATATTTCAGCTTCACACGACGTCCACGTACCAGCGGTGGCTGATGATCTTCTGCCGCCATGGTCATGATGCGAGTCAGCATTGCGGTACTGACGCGACGCGTTGAGCTGTCATACGCTTCACGTACGGATTCAAACAGGTTACCCACACCGCTACCGTGTAGCGCAGAGATGAAGTGTACGCGCGCAAAATCGATAAAGCCCAGACGGAAGTCCAGCGTCTCTTTTACCTGCTCTTTCACTTCCTGCGTCAGGCCGTCCCATTTGTTGACGACAATGACAAGTGAGCGCCCACTATTGAGGATAAAGCCGAGCAGCGACAAGTCCTGGTCAGAGATACCTTCGCGTGCGTCAATCACCAACATCACTACGTTGGCGTCTTCAATCGCCTGCAGCGTCTTGATAACGGAGAACTTTTCTACCGCTTCAGTAATTTTACCGCGCTTACGAACACCTGCGGTGTCAATCAGCACATATTCACGACCATCACGTTCCATCGGGATATAAATACTGTCGCGCGTCGTTCCCGGCATGTCGTAAACCACAACGCGGTCTTCGCCCAGAATACGGTTAGTAAGTGTGGACTTACCTACGTTAGGACGGCCAACAATCGCCAGTTTAATCGGCAAATCTTGCGGGTTGAAATCATCTTCTGGCTCCTCTTCACCGTTTTCTTCAGCTTCGAGTTTTGCCCAGTACTCCGCATCTTCATCGACTTCTTCCTGAGGAGCTACGTCATCCATCCACGGCAGCAGAACATGTTCCAGCAGACTGAGAACACCACGACCATGGGAAGCCGCGATCGGGTGGATTTCACCCAGGCCCAGCGAATAGAAATCGACAACCGCCTGGTCCGGATCGAGCCCGTCAGTCTTATTGGCGACGAGGAAAGTGGGTTTCTGGCGGGAACGCAGATGTTTGGCAATGGCTTCGTCTGCCGGCATCAGTCCAGCACGAGCATCCACCATGAACAGCACAACGTCAGCTTCTTCAATGGCTAACAATGACTGTTCAGCCATTCGGGTTTCGACACCGTCTTCAGTGCCGTCAATACCGCCGGTATCAATACAGATAAACTCGCGGCCTTCAATTTCCGCACGACCGTACTTACGGTCACGAGTCAGACCCGGGAAATCCGCAACCAGCGCATCTCGGGTGCGAGTTAGACGGTTAAATAACGTGGATTTGCCAACGTTAGGGCGCCCGACAAGCGCGACCACAGGTACCATGTTTAAAGCCTCATTTAAAAAATCATCAGACAACGGACGCATTTTTGCGCCGTTGTTAAAAACAGTAAAACGGCCCCTGCACCAGGAGCCGTTTTTCAAAGCGAGCGGCCGGGACGATTAACGCGTAATGGAATACAGCGTACCGTCTTTCGCCTGGATGAGCAGTTTACCATCAGCCGAAACGGGTTCGGTCAGGAAGCCTGAGCTATCAACTTTCTGCTGGGCCACAAAACGACCGTCATCAACGTTAATCCAGTGCAGATAGCCTTCGCTATCACCCACGACTAAGTTGCCATTGTACAGCACCGGAGACGTCAGCAGACGGTGCAGCAGATCGCTTTGCGTCCACAGCGTTACGCCGCCGTCAGTAGTTAACGCCAGCACGCGGTCATTCTGATCAACCAGATAGATACGGTTTCCATCAACGATGAAGTCATTCACTGACCCCAATTCGCGTTTCCACATAATCTGACCGCTGCGCAGATCAAGCGCCGTCAGGTTACCATTATAAGCCAAGGCGTAAACAACGCCATTGACGATAACCGGCGTGGTATCAACGTCACTCAGACGATCGATTTCAGTTGGACCCGTTGCCTGAGAAATACGCTGCTGCCAAATCATCTGGCCTTGCTGCATCAGCACGGCACTCACACGACCGTTATCCCCACCCACAATGGCTGCGCCAAAAGCGGTTGCTGGGGCTGACTCGCCGCGTAAAGAAAGGGAAGGCATGTCCAGGTTAACGGTCCATTTAATGGCACCATCCGCTTCATTTAACGCCTGTAGTTGACCATTGCTGGTATGAATCAGCACCACGCCATCGCTGACAACCGGACGAGACAGGGCTTCACCGGCGACTTTCGTCTGCCACGCCGTAGTACCATCGCTGGTATTCAATGCGTAAACCTGTGCTTTTTCGCTACCGATATAAACATGACCACCGGATACCGTCACACCACCGGAAAGCTGTGCTGACGTTCTGGAGAACCAGCCGTCTTTCTCCGCCAGATTGACGGACCAGACTTCTTTACCATCGGCCGCGTTCAATGCTTTAACTACACCAGTTCGATCGGCAGCATAAACGACGTCATCCGCCAGCGCAGGATGAAGATTAGAATAGAAATCACCAATACCGTTGCCTACAGAGGTGCTCCAGGCTGTAGACGGAGTAAACTGATTTTCGACCACCGGTAATGGGGACATCTTAACGACATCTTCTTCGCCACTAAACAGTGAACAGCCGCTCAATAGGGTAACGGAAAGCAGCCCTGGCAGAAGTAATTTACGCAATTGCATCGGGTCCCTCTCAGATGGACAAATTATTGATTTTCATCTGCATCATTTCGCTCAGAGCAGGAGAGGCATCGCTTTTCACGCCAGCTTCCCATGCGCTACGCGCACCTTGTTTATCGCCTTTGCTCAGCAACGCTTCACCACGCAGATCGGCCACGATAGCCACCCACCCTTCGCCTTTAACAGCATCGAGTGTTTTCAGCGCAGTATCGGCTTGTTTAAGCTGAACCTGCACGCGTGCAAGACGCAGATTAATCACCGCTTTGAGATTCTCATCGCTGGTGGCCGCCAGTCCTTGTTGCAATTGGGTAGCGGCTTTCTCAAGTTCATTTTGGTCAACAAACTGCTGCGCAAGTTCCATTGAAGCTAACGCGCCGTATGTATTTTTGTTCTCCGCGGCAAATTTCTCTGCTGCAGGAATACTATCCGGTTTACCTGCGCTTACCGCAGTCACCGTATTTTGATATGCCAGAGAAGCAGAGCGTGCGGACTCCGTCTGATGGCTGGTCCAGTAACGCCAGCCGACCAGCGCGCCAACCCCTAAAATTACCCCAACAGCCAGTGCTTTGCCGTTTTCAGCAAAGAAGCGTTTAACCGCATCAACCTGGTCGTTTTCGTTCTCGTAAATTTCCACGCTGTCCTTCTCCTTAGCCCAGTAAAGTGCGCAAATGCGTGGCAACGCTATCCTGCGCTACTGCCGTTTGCTCACCAGAGCGCAAATCCTTCACTACAACAGTACCGTCAGCCACCTCGGACTCACCCAGTACCAGTGCAACGCGGGCGCCCCACTTATCGGCGCGGGCAAACTGTTTCTTAAAGTTGCCGCCACCGTGGTTGGTCATCAGTTTCACACCGGGAACTTCATCACGCAGACGTTCAGCCAGCGTCATTGCCGCCGACTGTGTATCCACGCCCGAAGCGACCAGGTATATATCGACAACAGGGGAAGCAATAAATTCCGGATTAACTGCCTGAACTAACAAAACAAGTCGTTCCAGACCCATGGCAAAACCCACTGCCGGAGTCGCACGACCGCCAAGTTGCTCTACCAGGCCATCGTAACGTCCACCCGCACACACGGTACCCTGCGAACCCAGGCTGCTGGTTACCCATTCAAACACGGTGCGGTTGTAGTAGTCGAGGCCACGAACCAGGCGCTGGTTAACGGTGTAGGCAATTCCAGCAGATTCAAGCAGCTTGCACAGACCCGCGAAATGCTCGCGAGAGTCGTCATCCAGGTAGTCACCCAGTGCAGGAGCATCATTAAGCAGGGCCTGTACTTCAGGGTTTTTAGAGTCCAGCACGCGCAGCGGATTGGTATACATGCGACGCTTACAGTCTTCGTCCAGCTTTTCTTTATGCTGCTCCAGGTAGGCCACCAGTGCATCGCGGTAATTTGCACGCGCTTCGAGTGAACCGATAGAGTTCAGCTCCAGGCTAACATGCTCGGATATACCCAGCGCGCGCCACCAGCGAGCTGTCAGCATAATCAGCTCTGCATCGATGTCCGGACCTTGCAGGCCAAACACTTCGACACCCAACTGATGGAATTGGCGATAGCGTCCTTTTTGCGGACGTTCGTGACGGAACATCGGCCCGATGTACCACAGACGCTGTTCCTGATTGTACAGGAGACCATGTTCGATGCCGGCGCGTACGCAGCCCGCGGTTCCTTCAGGACGCAGAGTCAGGCTGTCGCCATTACGGTCCTCAAAGGTATACATCTCTTTTTCAACCACGTCGGTAACTTCACCGATCGCACGTTTGAATAACGGGGTCTGCTCTACAATCGGCAAGCGGATTTCACTGTAACCGTAGCTACCGAGCACGTTTTTGAGTGTGCCTTCAATGCGCTGCCAGATGGCGGTTTCGCCAGGCAGATAATCGTTCATGCCGCGAATGGCTTGAATGTTTTTTGCCACGTTTATTCTCTTTATGAATATAAAAATGAACCCTCAACGCTAACCCGAATACTACGGGCGCCATGCGGGTTCAATCATACACGGGAAGCACGCCGCTTCCCATCACGTTATTATTTTTCAACCTGCTGCACATCAATTCGACGCGTTTCATCCAGGATGCTGGCTTTGGCACGAATGCGGGCTTCAAGCTGCGTAATCATATCGTCGTTATCGATACGATCCTTACGCACGCCGTCTTCATACAGGCCGCTTTTCTTGTTGCCGCCAGTTACGCCCAGCGTCGAAACCAGTGCTTCACCAGGTCCATTTACCACACAACCGATAATCGAAACATCCATTGGTGTGATGATATCTTCCAGACGTTGCTCCAGCGCGTTAACCGTACCAATGACGTCAAATTCCTGACGGGAACAGGTTGGACAGGCGATAAAGTTGATCCCGCGCGCGCGGATGCGCAGCGATTTCAGAATATCGAATCCCACTTTGATCTCTTCGACCGGATCGGCTGCCAGAGAGACTCGCAGCGTGTCGCCGATCCCTTCGGACAACAACAATCCAAGTCCGATCGCAGATTTAACCGAACCACTGCGCGCGCCACCGGCTTCGGTGATCCCAAGATGCAACGGCTGATCGATCTGTTTCGCCAGCAGACGATAGGATTCTACCGCGAGGAAAACGTCCGAAGCTTTAACGCTGACCTTGAACTGGTCGAAGTTCAGACGATCGAGATGATCCACATGACGCATAGCTGATTCCAGCAACGCCTGCGGCGTAGGTTCGCCGTATTTTTCCTGTAGATCTTTTTCCAGCGATCCGGCATTTACGCCAATACGGATAGGAATATTTTTATCACGAGCGCAATCCACCACCATGCGGATACGCTCTTCGTTACCAATATTGCCAGGGTTGATACGCAAGCAATCGACGCCGTATTCCGCCACCTTCAGCGCAATGCGATAGTCGAAGTGAATATCGGCAACCAGCGGGACAGATACCTGCTGTTTGATGAGCTTGAACGCTTCGGCGGCATCCATTGTCGGTACTGAGACACGAACAATGTCAGCGCCTACGCGTTCCAGCGCTTTGATTTGATTGACCGTCGCCGCCACATCAGTGGTGCGTGTGTTCGTCATAGACTGTACGGCGATGGGTGCGCCATCGCCAATCGGCACATTCCCAACGTAAATGCGTGTCGATTTTCTACGTTGAATTGGAGCCTGGTTATGCATTAAAAAATCTCCCGCATTGCCGTCTGTTACTGAGCCGGTGATTGTTCGGCATTAACGGTCAGACGCGCAACCTGGTTAGTTCTGATAAAACGACTCAGGTCGACAGGTTTACCCTGATACTGAATCTGCACTGCTGCCGGAGCACCAATTTTCAGTTTGTACGGTGCCTGGCCAGTAAGATTTAAATTGCCATCTTTACGCTGCATGCCGCTAAACAGTTTTTTACCGGTCGCGTCCGTAACTTCCAGCCAGCAGTCGGCGGTAAAGTTCATTACCAGGGCATTAGCATCAGCAGCAGGTGTTGTGACACCCGCCTGATCAGTAGGCAACGGCGCAGCTGTATCTGGCGCAGCAGGGGCTGTGGTCGCAGTATCAACATTCGCCTGAGAAGGTGCCACAACAGCATTTTGCGAAGCATCTGTAGCAGGTGCTGGTGTCGTAGCAGCATCAGGCGTTTGCGCTGAACCGGCTACTGCACTCTCTTCCTGAACCGGGGTATTATCCTGGCTTGCTGCTGCGCTGGTATCCAGCGGCACGCTTTGTGCATTATCTTTACCGGCATTCAACTCAGCAGAAGACTGATCGGCCATCGTGGTGATCTCTTCCTGCTGCGCTTTATGGTTCTGCCACCACCAGGCACCTGTCAGTCCTACAACGACGAACAGCACCAGCCAGGTAAAGGTCATTAACCAGCCGTCACGTTTTTTACGACGTTTACCCAGCGAAAAGCTTTGCATCGGGGCAACTTTGGCTGGGCGAATCGGAGCCTGTTTTTCCAGCCCTGGCAACAGTTCTTCTTCAGGAATATGCACCAGACGCGCATAGGAACGGATATATCCACGCAGGAATGTTGAAGCAAGATCGGCTGGCGCCTTATCTTCTTCAATATCACGTACCGTGGAAACCTTCAGGCAAAGTCGCTCCGCGACTGCCTGCTGGCTGAATCCGAGTTGTTCACGGGCATTGCGCAGACGAACGCCGGTGGTTAGTGCTTCATTTTTGTCGTGCGTGGCTTCAGTATTCATTCGCTACAGCTGCGTAAATTGGGGTTCTGATGCCGGTGAGTCACAATGCTCACCCACACCGCGAAACATCTGGTCAGTTAACCTTAGTCTGACAGTATAAAACGGTCTGACTATCAATGACAAAACAGCGTAAACCTGAGGGCTAAACTCTTGTTGCGCCGCTACATACTGCCTTAAAGTCGACAAAAACGCACCGTTATTATTGTCGAGGCAGCGACAACAAAGAACCTCATGTACTTATATCGCACTACGGCACATTAATTATACCGTAGTGCGCTCAACATCAAACGGTCTTGATATCGATAGACTCACCCTGCATACGCTTACGCAGAGTACGCTTGGTGCGATCAATAACATCACCCGCCAGCTGACCACAGGCTGCATCAATGTCGTCACCACGTGTTTTACGCACAATGGTCGTGAAACCATAGCTCATCAACACTTTGGAGAAACGATCGATACGGCTATTGGAGCTACGGCCATACGGCGCGCCAGGGAACGGGTTCCATGGGATCAGGTTGATCTTACACGGCGTATCTTTCAGCAATTCGGCAAGCTGATGGGCATGTTCGGTACCATCGTTGATGTGATCCAACATCACATACTCAATCGTAACGCGCCCCTGGTTCGCATTGGATTTCTCCAGATAACGACGCACAGCCCCCAGGAACGTTTCAATATTGTATTTTTTGTTGATCGGCACAATCTCGTCACGAATTTCATCGTTCGGCGCATGCAAAGAGATCGCCAGCGCAACGTCAATCATATCACCCAGCTTATCCAGCGCAGGTACAACGCCTGAAGTAGACAGCGTCACGCGGCGTTTTGACAGGCCAAAACCGAAGTCATCAAGCATGATTTCCATTGCCGGTACCACGTTAGTCAGATTGAGCAGCGGTTCACCCATGCCCATCATCACTACGTTGGTAATCGGGCGCACGCCCGTCGCTTTCACCGCCCCGACGATCTTCGCCGCGCGCCAGACCTGACCAATGATTTCCGATACTCGCAGGTTGCGGTTAAAGCCCTGCTGAGCCGTAGAGCAGAATTTGCACTCTAACGCACAACCAACTTGTGAAGAAACACACAGGGTAGCGCGGTCATCTTCCGGGATGTAGACCGTTTCAACGCGCTGATCGCCAACCGCGATGGCCCATTTGATGGTGCCATCAGACGAACGTTGTTCTTCAACAACTTCAGGCGCACGAATTTCAGCCACTTCTTTCAGCTTGTTACGCAGCACTTTATTGATGTCAGTCATGTCATCAAAGTTGTCGCTGCAATAGTGGTACATCCATTTCATGACCTGATCGGCACGAAACGGCTTTTCGCCCATCTCTTTGAAGAATTCGCGCATCTGCTGACGATTCAGATCCAGCAGGTTAATTTTTCCATTTTTATTTGGAACCGCAGCAATGGCGACTTCAGAGGTGTTAACTAATTCAGACATAATATTTTCCGGCCTCGTTGTTACACGTTATGGCCCGTGGAGGGTTAAAAAGAAACGCCCCGGCAAGCGGTCTGCTCTTCCGGGGCGTTGCATTGTACAAAGTCTGGCGCAGGGATGCCACGTTTGCACGAAGCATTAGCGAAAATAATATGTAAACGAACCCGTTAAATTAACGAGTACGAGCGCACACTTCGCCTTCACCGAAGAAATAGGCAATTTCGCGCGCGGCAGATTCTACCGAGTCGGAACCGTGAGTGCCGTTCTCGGTGAAACTGTCAGCGTAGTCCGCACGCAGGGTACCCGCCAGCGCATTCGCCGGATTGGTAGCGCCCAGCAGATCACGATGACGCTGGACGGCATTCTCGCTTTCCAGCACGGAAACAACAATTGGACCAGAGGTCATGAATTCAACCAGACCGTCAAAGAACGGCTTACCGTCGTGCTCGGCATAGAAACCACGAGCCTGCTCAACGGTCAGGTGCAGCATTTTAGTACCGACAATTTTGAACCCTGCAGCTTCAAAGCGCGCAAAGATGTTCCCAATAACGTTTTTTGCCACCGCATTTGGTTTGATGATGGAAAAAGTACGTTCAATAGCCATGATTACCTCTGAAAAAAGATGTTTTGTTGTGGTTTACCTGGCGCGGATTATAAAGAGCATCCCGGCAGTTGACTATTGACGAAGGTAACATTTCTTTAAAATAAGATGAATTTTAGCAACAACCGCTATCAAACGAGTCTATTGCAAAGAAAATCTCACCGCCGTAACCTGCCCGGCATCATCCATGACCAGCAACTGATATTCCCCTTTAACCGCCAACCGCAAGGTAAGAGAGCGTCCTCGCTCCTCCAGTCGATCGCCGTTAAGAAACCACCAGCGCTCACCTGCTCCACCGCTGATATACACCGGTACTGAGACCTCCGGTGAACCGGGTAAGCGCTTCACAATCGCGCCATCACGCACACCTGTCAACTGGAGCGGTAACAAAGCGTCCTGTCCCAGCGGAGGACAAATTGATGAAACTGGCGGTAGCCGTGCAGTACGGCGTTCAGAAGGTGGTAGCCAGGATTCCAGTGGTAAAGGCCAGACGATTAACGTTTGTTCATGCGCCTGTTCGCAATCCGCAGCCACTCGTTTTCCCGCCTCATCTAACCAGACTGGAAAACGGATACCACTGACCCCTTCCTGCTCAGGTAATAACAGCGTGGGCGGTTGGCTGCCATCCAGTAGCCAGGTGGCTAAGCGACGACGACAGTTGCTATCACCGGCTGGAAGCGATTGCCCCCCAGGCCAGCACACCACACCACGGCTGACAGAATCTGGACGTGGATCTTCAGGCTGATTCGCCCCGCGCGCCAGCAGCAGATTATTAACCTGATTCAGCAAAGGCACAGCACTGGCAAAACCGAATTGCCCGACCACCGGAGTACCATCCGGTCTGCCAGTCCAGATACCCATCACATATCGTGCGTTAACACCAATCGCCCACGCATCGCGATAGCCGTAGCTGGTACCGGTTTTCCATGCCAGCGGCACAACTCTGCTCAGGGCATTATCCGGTAACGGCTGGGCTTCATCCGCCATAATCCGACGAATGATCCATGCCGCCCCCGGTGACATCAGCGGACGTTCCAGCAGTGGGTCGTCTGGTTGCAAGCGCAATGTCCCCGCTTTGCCATGCCGGGCAAATGCGCTGTACGCCGCCGCCATGTCATCAAGCCTTGCACCTGCACCTCCCAGGATCAACGAAAGATTCGGCACCGCTCCGGTTGGTAAGTACAACGGTAAACCGACGTTACGCAATTTAGCGGCAAATCGCTTCGGGCCATAGGCTTCAAGCACCTGGACAGCAGGTAAATTCAGCGAACGTACCAACGCCTCGCTCATGCTCACTGGGCCATGAAAACCGCTGTCAAAATTACCGGGACGATAATCCCCTGTACGTCGCGGTACGTCCTGCAACAGGGAAGCCGGATGAATCAGTCCCTCATCCAACGCCAGACCATAGACAAAGGGTTTAAGCACCGAGCCTGGCGAGCGAATCGCATTCACCATATCCACATGACCAAAGCGGGCGTCGTCATTCATATCCACTGACCCCACCCAGCCACGGACGCTCATATCGGTATGATCAACGACAATCATTGCCAGCGAACTGCGCGCCGGAAGCCGTCCTTTCCAGTTTTGCGCCAGTTCTTCCAGTTGGCGTTGCAGTCCTGCATCCAGCGTGGTCACAATTTTGTCACGCTGACTTTTGCCCAACATCATGCGCGAGAATAATGGTGCTAATTGCGGCATCTGTCTTGGTGCCAGCCAGACCGGTTCTTCACGGGATTCCTGCACCTGCTTAGCTGACCAGATACCCTGCGTCGCCATGCGCTCGAGCACTTTATTGCGCGCGGCTTCGGCACGATCCGGCCAACGATCGGGGCGCAGACGACTTGGTGCCTGTGGCAGAACAGCCAGTAAAGCAGCGTCGGAGTAACTCAGTTGCGCAGGTGATTTGCCAAGATACGCCCAGCTTGCCGCGCCGACCCCCTGAAGCGTGCCGCCAAACGGCGCACGGTTCAGATACAGTGTCAGAATGTCATTTTTGGAGAGATGCCACTCAAGCTGGAGTGCGCGCCAGAGTTGGCGAAACTTGCCGCCAAAGGTGCGCGGATGAGGATCGAGCAGCCTGGCCACCTGCATGGTGAGCGTGCTGCCACCAGAAATCACTCGCCCCGACGAGAGATCTTGCCAGGCAGCGCGGAGCACTGATAACGGATTGACGCCGGGATGTTTCCAGAACCAGCGATCTTCATAGTTGATCAACGCCTCAAGGTAACGGGGCGATACTTCATCAATGGTTACCGGATAACGCCAGATACCCTCAGCGTCGGCAAAGCGCCACAGCGGCGTACCGTCATGCGCCACCACCACGCGTGCCGGGTTGACCTCAGTGAGCGGCAGTGGCCAGATTTTGTCTGCACCCCAGACAACTGCCGCCATCAAAAGCGGTGCGGCTGCCAGCCAAAGCCAGCGGCCGCGTTTACCAACCCAGCGCATCATTTACGGTCTGACAATCAGTGGTCCCTCTGCCGTACCGGTGGCTCGCCATTGCGGAACATACATCGATTCCACCTGCGGGACGGGAACCTGATACGTTCCCGGCGTTACCGCTCGCGCCAGATACACCAACGTGACCGGTTGCCCTTCGTTGACAGCCACTGCAGCGACAAAGCGATCGTCACGGAATTCAACGTGCTGGATATCCGCCTGCTGCATCTGATTAAGCAGATTCTGCACTTCGCTTGCGCTGTCCTGCAGACTCGCGCTGCCGTTAGCCAGATTCTGGTTTTCCAGCTCCAGTCCGGCAGGCAGTAAATCAACCACCAGTGCATCCGGTACATTCTGGTTAGCTTTCACCGTCAGCCATACCAGCACCAGTTCCCCACTACGCAATGTCGAGAGTGATTTACTTTGTCCATCCGTACCCAGCACCTGACGCTCAATACTCAGCACATTGCTTGCCGGCAGCGGTGAAGTTTGCGGATAACCACTCACATCCAGGCGCAGCCACAGCGGCAGATTCCCCGTATTGGTTACCGTCAGGGTGGATAACTGGTCGGCATCCAGATTATGGGTTTTCGATTTTTCACCTGCCAACGGTTGTTCAGAGAGCGAGGTCTGCGCCTGCCAGGTTCCCGGCAGATCCTGTAGGGTACGCGCGGCCAGGAACAGCGCGTTATTTTCCTGAGTTGAGAGCCAACGTTGACCAAAAGCCTGTTCCGACAACGTATTCAACAACGTGTTCTGCACATCAGGTTTAAGCTTGTTCTCTTCCAGCAATGCCAGCATCAGTGCATTATCACGAAGCTGACTGCCGTAATCCGCCATCCACTGTTGTGCATCGCGACGCGGAGTATTCAGCGCCAGCGTCAACGCCTGTTCACTGCGATTCGCATCACCCATGTTTTTCAGCGCAATCCCCAGTTGCAGCAACGGTAAACCGGAAGCGGCCTGAGCACGACGCTCCCAAATCTCACGCAGTGCGCCAAGCGGTGCTTTTTGCTGACGAGCCAGTACCAGCGCGGCGTATGCCTGCACGGCAAATTTGCTTGCCGGTGTATCGTCGGTGTAGCGAATCGACATCATGCCCGGATCCTGCAAATAGCGCAGCAGTCGTTCGTTACCCCGGTTAATCACTTCTGCCGGAACGCTGTAGCCTTGTTCGTTAGCGCGAACGAGGAAATCCATCACATACGCGCTCAGCCAGTACTCTTCAGGACCGTTCTTGTCCCACAGAGCAAAACCTCCGTTGTCACGCTGCATTTGCAGTAACCGGGAAATACCAATCTCAACCGCTGCACGACGCTTCTCATCACTATCGCCAGCAATCCCTAACGCCTTCAGTTGCGCGGCATTGGTATACAAAGACGGGAATAATCCGCTTGCCGTTTGCTCCAGGCAACCGTACGGATAGGCTTTTAGTTCACGGATGTAGCGTGCCAGATTTAGCGGCGGCTTACCGCTGAACAGTAGTTGCCCCTGCATGGTTACAGGGGAAAAATTGATCAGTTCCTCCCCCGGGATCTGCCACGTTTCACCAGGTTGCAGCGCCACGCCATTATTGATGGTCTGCGCCGGGAATGCCGGACGAACACCAATCTTCCACTGCTTATGCTGAGCCGGGAGCGTTTCTCCTGGCAACACCAGACCACTGATAACCGCCTGAATATCGCCATCGCCAAACCCTTCCAGCGCCCGCACCGGGATAAACAACGTAGTACGCACTCCCGGGGCAAGATTCACCGGCGCAGGGGCCTGACCAATCAGCTCCAGTAATCCACTGGCGGTAAGCTTGATATTCAGCGTCTGCGGCCTGTCAGTCAGGTTAGTCACATCCAGCGTCAGGCGCGAACTATCGCCTCCGGCTAAAAAGCGCGGCATATTCAGTTCGGCAATGACCGGCGCGGCGACAATCACTTTACTTTCGCTACTGCCAAAATCATCCGCCGTCCAGGCCTGGGCCATCACCCGCAGTTCACCGTTAAAATCACCAATCGGCAACGTCACCGTGCCTTCACCCTGATCGTTGAGTATTACCGGCAACGCCTGTTGTGCCACGATATTGATGTGATTGACCGGCGGTTTACCGCCACGTTTTAACTCATCGCCATCGCCACCAAAACGCAGCGCCGCCAGACGGCCCTGCCCTTCGATCACCTGACCATAAATATCGTAAATATCCGCCCCATAGCGTTTCTGCCCGAAAAACGCCTGCCATGGATCCGGCGTGGTGTAGTCCGTAATATTCAACACTCCGCTGTCCACCGCAGAAACCAGTACGTTAACTTGTTTTGGCACTGCACCGTTTTTAACACTGGCCTTCACTTTAACGGTCAGAGGCTGATTTGGACGCATTTTGGCAGGGTTATCCAGCGTCAAATCAAGACGGCGGTTTTCATCACCCAACGGCAGATGCAGCAATCCGACTGCGCGTTTTGGTGTTGCAGAACGCGATTTGTCACCAGGACGAATTACCAGTGCACTGAGATAAAGGTCGTGTCGATTCCAGGTTTTATCGACCGGGATAGAGAGATCCAGTCCATCAGCAGGTACATCTATCTCTTGCCACCACAGTGGCCCCTCGCTGGATTCCACCATCGCGTAGCCTTTGCCAGCGGTTGGCGCAGCGATGTGTAACTTAATGGTATCGCCAGGACGATAGTTGGGTTTATCCAGTTTCAGCGTTACGCGATCGGGACGCACCGCACCGCTACCATCGCTGTTATCCTGCCAGCTGTATCCGGCCCAGAAGCGCACGCTGCTCACCGTATCGTTCGGCGCTTTGACCTCCAGACGGTAAGCCCCCCACTCAACCGGGAAGCTAACCTTACCGGTTTCATCGGCCTTAAGATCCAGCGTCTGTTCACCTTCAACCAGATCCTTTTGATCAAATTGTGATTGCCACCCCTCGCCTTCTGACCAGTTCCAGTAGTAATCCCGGCGTTCACGAATCAAACGAACCTGTAAACCTGAAACGGCTTTTTTCGATCCCCGGGCATCAGCATACACAACATCAAAAGCTGCATTGCTGTCTTCATCAACAATGGGCTGATTAACGGTGGTATCCGTACGGTAGTCATATACAGATTTCGCTGCAAATTGTGGCCTGATGCCCGGCAGAATATCGGCAGGCCAGACAGACTGTTCGACCCGGCGCGTCACCGGACGACCGCCCGATTCCAGCAAACTCGCCTGCAAAATAACCTGTAGAGGGGAGTGCGCTTCTTGCCACTGGCTATTCGTTACCACTTCACCACGACCGTTTTCATCCAGCGTGAGCTGAACTTCATCCAGGCTGCGGGAGAGGTTTTCTTCGGCAATATTACCAAACTGGAATCCTGGCAATGCCGGCACCGCCTCACGCAGTGGCCGCAGGAAAAGCTGTCCCTGCAAGGCATTGCCATTCGCTGGCGCACCGTACAGATAGTAACCAACAACCGAGAACTTCACGTCGTCAGTCGGCGCTATCGGCATCTTGCTGGCGGTGAGATTGAGCGCCATCCGCTCTGGCATAAAATCTTCGACGTGGAAATCCCACATCCGCGCATGGTTATCCCCGGTGTTTGCCCGGATATGCCACATTCCGGTTGGCGCGCTACTGTCCAGCGGCCAGCTCAGACGGTAAAGACCGTTCTCTGGCTGGCTGACTACGGTGCGTAACACCTGTCCATCGGGTTTTATCACTTCCAGTTTAATCGGTTGATCGGGCAACGTTTTGCCGTCGCTGTCGCGCAGCAATCCATTAAGTATCACCGTTTCACCAGGACGATAAAGATCGCGCGGGCCGAACATGAAGAACTGTTTGCTGTATCCCGGCGCGCCCGCAATATCAAATTCAGCCAAATCCAGAGCGGGCAACTTCAGATCCAACAGCGTGGTTTGCCCGTCTTTGCGCGCCAGCAGTAACGCCGCTTCTTTATCGGTCTCAAGCTTAACGTGTCCCTGTGCATCAGTGGTCGCCTGCGCCAGCGTCTGCCCTTTCTCATTCAGCAAGGTGACATCAATTCCCTGCTGGGAAGCTCCATTTTCCAGGCTCTGGGTAAAGACATCCAATTGGTTGTGGTAACGGTGTGCGGAAACACCAATGTCGCTGAGGGTGAACAGCGTGGCGGCATTGCTGTAGTTGTAATGCCCGGCCTGATTCATCACCGCAACGTAAACGCCTGCCTGCTGCAACGGTTTGATATCGCCCAGCGGCAACAACAGTTTCTCACGGGTATTGCGCGCAGGATTGAGGTCAAAGCGCCCGGTATAGACCAGTTCGGCCATCTTCAGAAGATTGTCTGACTCCCAGTTGGACAGGGAGTTGCGGTATTCCCACTGGCTGATAAACGCACCGAGCGACTCCGGCTTCACGCGAAAGAAGTTCACGTCCACACTATCGACATTCAGCGCCATCACCGGCAGCCCTTCGATAACTTTACCCGGCAACAGAGAACCACGACTGGCAAATCCTACGCTCGGCTGGACGTCGCGCGTGGTGATGTTTTTTTCATAATCGATGCCAAATGTTGCCTTATTCAGCGCCAGCAAATTACGCTCAATGGTCACCACCAGTTCGCGGTTAGGTTCCAGATGACGTAAACGCAATTCTTTCAGATTTGGCGCCAGTTCCCAGGCACCATCAACTTTGCCGTTTTTCTTATCAACAACGTGCACGACACGGGAAAAGTCCTGCTCTGGATCGAGCGGAATGGAGAAGGTCAGCACCAACGTCGCCGCACCGTCTAACTGAACTTCAGAGGCATCGAGCAGCGTCAACGCCTTACCCTGACTTTGCTGCGTCAGTTTCTGTAACTGGGCCTTATCTTTTGCCGGGGCGGTTTGCGGGGCTGGTGCATCATTTTTCCCGTCCGTCGGCGGCTTATCGTTATTATCGCACCCCACCAGCGCCAACATCAGCATACAGGCCGCTACGCGTATATATTTCATTTTTCATCCCTGGCCGTAGTGGCCTGTTAGCTACGTAGAACAACTATTATGCGTGAGATTTCAGGTTGTGGAAGCCAGTAACTCGTCCGCGTAGTCTAAATTTTCGTGATTAATGTGGATCCGCCTGACAAATCAGCCTCTTTTACTTGTCCCTTTCAGGTAAACATCCGACAATTTGCCGAAACCTGGTAAAAATGGAGATGCCTATGACCACCGCCTTCTTTGTCGCTGCCGACTGGCTTATCGAACATATTGACGATCCGGAAATACAAATTCTTGATGCCCGTATGGCACCGCCAGGACAGGAAGATCGCGATGTTGGCGAAGAGTATCGTTCTGGCCATATTCCCGGCGCGATCTTTTTTGATATCGAAGCACTCTCCGACCATACATCACCGTTACCGCATATGATGCCGCGCCCGGAAGCTTTCGCCGTCGCCATGCGCGAGTCTGGTATTCATCAGGATAAACATTTGGTGATCTACGACGAAGGCAATCTGTTCTCTGCCCCGCGCGCATGGTGGATGCTGAGGACATTTGGCGTAGAAAATGTCTCTATTCTGGCGGGCGGTCTGGCGGGCTGGCAGCGTGATGAGCTACCGCTGCAGGAAGGAATCGTTGATTTACCAGAGGGTGAGTTTGACGTGGCGTTTACACCAGAAGCTGTAGTTAAGGTGACCGATGTCCTGTTGGCCAGCCATGAAAAAACGGCACAGATCGTGGATGCCCGTCCGGCTGCACGTTTTAATGCACAGATTGACGAACCGCGTCCTGGCCTGAAGCGCGGCCATGTTCCCGGTGCACTGAACGTACCGTGGACAGAACTGGTTCGTGACGGGGAATTAAAAACAACCGACGAGCTGGATGCCATTTTCTTTAGCCACGGCGTCAGTTTCGACAGACCAATCATTGCCAGTTGTGGTTCCGGCGTTACGGCTGCTGTCGTGGTGCTGGCGTTTGCTACTCTTGGCGTCCCCAACGTGGCGTTGTATGACGGCGCGTGGAGTGAATGGGGCGCTCGATCCGATTTACCCGTTGAACCGGCTGAAGCTAAATAAAATCTGATTTACTCGCCTGTTTCGCCCACAAAAAAACCGCTCATTTCGATTTGAGCGGTTTTTTTGTGCTGGTCCGGTTCGCGGCCTTCCCAGCAAACTATGTTGCCATAGCAACGCAGACACACCGTAGTGAATTAATAATCGCGTTTCAGGCGGATTATGTCAAGTTGATTAGCTGGGAAACTATTCAATGTTTGGGGTATTATCTTTCCCGGCCCTTTTCGCCGCCTCGCAAGCGGGCACTGGTTTAGGAAAAGGACATTCCATGGCCGTAAGCGCAGGCACACCGTAGTGCTTGCTATCGCGGCATTATCGCCAGTGGTGCTGTCGTGATGCGGTCTTCGCATGGACCGCACAATGAAGATACGGTACGTCTGTATCGTGCTTGTTGTTTCTGGTGCGTTGTATCTTCACGGAGATCGGGGTGACGCTGCTCATCCCGCCTTCATAAGTTATAACGTTCAGGGCAAGTAAGCCAGGCAGCCGCCCTTCGGGGCGGCTTTCCTTTAATCAGATAATTCGATTCTGTTTAAAATCGCGCAAGAAACCGCCCCAGCGGCGCTCATAGAACGGTGCGATGTGCTCAGTAATAAAGTGGCTGACCCCTTTCTCACCTTTCTTCACCTGGCAGATATCAACAGGTTCATCCCCCGGTAACGTGTCAGTTGCTACGCTACCTGTTGCAAGAATAATCTCTTCAATATCACCATCGGCTTCAATGCCAATCAGCAGGTTAGGCTGGGCATCTGCACTTTCTTTAATTGAGCAAAGAAACGCGCGTTTAACCGGCTTAATGGTCTTAAACAACGTAGTCAGCGAGTCAATCATCTGCGCAGGAGGCTCCGCGACTTCAGAGAGGATCAGCGATTCACCGCCTTCCAGTACTTCCTGGGTACTCAGTGGATTGCCTTCCTCTCCCATCAACAAGCTGATCTCGCGCGGCATAAATTCTTTGCCCGTCGGCAGCTTGGCATTGAGAAACAGCGTCTCGCCCAGCGTCATTTCAAACAGTGTACGCACCGGCATGACGACAAACGCCTGCTCATCTTCAACGGCCTGTTGCAGCGCTTCAAGGGAGGTGAAAAACGGGATTACAGTAGTGCCGTCTTCTTTTTCCCAGTGCTGCAAATCCAGCGCACTGTCTTCAACCACCGCCTCACCTTCTGCGGCTGTACCCGGTACCCAGACGGTAGACTCCAGCAAAGTGCGAAAAAATGCCGGACGATGCGCAGGCTCTGTCGCGGCTTTTTCCAGCAACGTTTCTAATTCGTTTTTTGTTTCAGACATAAGAACCACAAATTGGATGAATACGTGCAAGCCGGATGCGCGAAACGCCATCCGGCAATACAGTCATAAGTTACGCGGTTAACAGGTTAGCAATCGTGCGTACACCCAGCCCGGTCGCTCCCGCAGACCATTGCTCAACCGGCGCTTTACGATAAGTTGCAGAGCAGTCGATATGCAACCAGCCTTGCTGATAGTTTTCGACGAAGTGTGACAGGAACCCCGCAGCGGTACTCGCACCTGCTGGATAGGCAGCACTACCGGTATTATTCAGTTCCGCAAAATTAGACGGCAACTGACCCCGGTGGAATTCCGCCAGCGGCAGACGCCAGAACGGTTCGTTTTCCTCAGCAGCGCTTGCCAGCAGGCGAGCCGCTAACTTGTCATCAAAGCTAAACAGCGCGTGATAATCATTACCTAACGCCGTTTTCGCTGCACCTGTCAGGGTAGCGGCATCAATAATCAGCTCCGGCTTCTGCGCACTGGCGTCAATTAAACCATCCGCCAGTACCAGACGCCCTTCAGCGTCAGTGTTCATCACTTCAACATTTTTGCCGTTGCGATAGCGAATGATATCGCCCAGCTTGAACGCGTTACCGCTAATCAGGTTATCCGCACAGCACAGGTACAGCTTCACACGTTTGTTCAGACCACGGGTGATTGCAAACGCCAGCGCGCCGGTCACCGTTGCCGCACCGCCCATGTCAGACTTCATGGAGTCCATAAACGCGCTTTGTTTGATGCTGTAACCACCGGAGTCAAAGGTAATCCCTTTGCCGACCAGGCAGGCATAGACAGGCGCTTCTTTATCGCCTGTCGGGTTGTAGTCCAGCGCCAGCAGTACCGGCGGGCGTTCAGAACCCCGGCCAACCGTATGTAGTCCCATATAATTCTGTTCGCGCAGATCTTCACCTTTGGTGATGCGATAAGAAACGTTATCACACGCCACGCTGCACAGCAGGTCAACAGCACGCTGCGCCAGTTGTTCCGGGCCAAGCTCTTCTGCCGGGGCATTGATGGTGTCTCGTACCCAGTCAATGATTTTCAGGCGGCTGTCCAGCTCTTTGCGCTGCGCCTCATCCAGGGTTGCCCATTCAACTTTGCGGCTGCCTTTAGGCCCTTTGTAGCCTTGCCAGAATGCCCAGCTACGCTCGATATCCCAGCCTTCGCCGTCAAGTTGGGCATGTTTGATACCCAGACCATCAATTTTACGCGCGGCACGCTGAATAAGCCCCAGATCATCTTTTCCATTAAGGTGCAGGGTAATGCCGTCATTATTAATACTGTATGTCGCCTTTTCACCCCAGCGAGCATCGGCCGGTTGCGTGGAAAGCGTAATTTTCATGGCTTCTGTCATTTTATTTATCCTTATTAGCAAACGGGCCGCCATATGGCAGCCCGTTATGTGACTTACTCTGCTTCATCTAACCAGACTAGCAGAATCGCCTCCAGAATTTTTTCATTGGATGCGCCAGGGTCGTCATCAAATTCCTCAAGATCGCAGATCCACTGATGAAGATCGGTGAAACGAACGGTCTTAGGATCGAGATCGGGGAACGCATCATACAGCGCCTCACCGATTTCGCGGCTATCGGTCCACTTCAGTCCCATACTACCCTCTGTTAATGCTCACGTGCATGATTGATTGTGTAACGTGGGATTTCGACCACTAAATCATCCCCGGTGACGCGCGCCTGACAGCTTAAACGGCTCTCCGGCTCCAGCCCCCAGGCTTTATCCAGCATGTCGTCTTCTTCTTCCGTACTTTCCGGTAAAGAGTCAAAACCTTCACGTACGATGCAGTGACAGGTAGTGCAGGCACAGGATTTTTCACAGGCGTGTTCAATCTCAATGCCGTTACGCAGGGCAACGTCGAGAATAGTTTCGCCGGTCTCAGCTTCCAGAACTGCGCCATCGGGACAGAGATCCTGATGAGGCAAAATAACAATCTTTGGCATATTAAACCTCGTCCACGGAATGGCCTTTCAGCGCGCTACGGACGGATTTATCCATACGGCGAGCGGCGAATTCCTGGGTTTGTTTGTCTACGTTTTTAATGGCTTGTTCGATAGCGTCAACATCGTCGCCCTGTGCAACCTCGCTCAAATGCGCGGCGGCGGCGTCGATAGCCTGACGTTCTGCGGCGCTTAACAGCGCGGCATCAGCAGCGAGCGCACCGGATAAACTTTCCAGCACACGTGCCGCTTCGACTTTTTGTTCTGCCAACATGCGGGCTTTGACATCCTGCTCGGCAAAACTCATCGAATCCTGAATCATTGAGGCGATTTCACCGTCGGTCAATCCGTAGGATGGTTTGACCTGGATGGAGGATTCCACGCCAGTGGATTTCTCCATGGCGGTCACGCTTAGCAGTCCGTCCGCATCGACCTGGAAGGTGACGCGGATATGCGCGCCGCCTGCTGGCAGCGCCGGAATACCACGCAGCGCAAAACGCGCCAGTGAACGGCAGTCCTGCACCAGCTCACGCTCGCCCTGCATCACGTGGATGGACATCGCGGTTTGACCGTCTTTAAAGGTGGTGAAATCCTGTGCGCGCGCCACCGGAATAGTGGTGTTACGCGGGATCACTTTTTCCACCAGACCGCCCATGGTTTCAAGCCCCAGGGACAGTGGGATAACGTCCAGCAACAGCATTTCGCTGTCTGGTTTATTCCCGACCAGAATATCAGCCTGGATTGCCGCGCCGATGGCGACCACTTTATCCGGATCAATAGAAGTCAGCGGCGTACGGCCAAAGAATTCACCCACGCGCTCACGCACCAGCGGTACGCGCGTTGAACCACCGACCATCACAACTTCCAGTACGTCCTGCGCCTCAACGCCGGCATCTTTCAGTGCGCGACGGCAGGCCAGCAGCGTGCGCTTAACCAGTGCGGAAATCAGTTCATTAAAGGTTTCGCGGGTGATTTCACCCTGCCAACCCGCCACGTTGACCGTCACGGACCCGGCGTCGCTGAGCGCAATTTTAGCGGCAATGGCGGCATCCAGCAGTTCACGCTGCACGCGATTATCGCTGCGATCGGCAACGCCCGCCTGCTCGCGAATGTAATCAGCCAGCAGGTGGTCGAAGTCGTCGCCGCCGAGCGCGGAATCACCACCGGTCGCCAGTACTTCGAACACGCCACGGCTCAGACGCAGAATAGAAATATCAAAAGTACCGCCACCGAGGTCATAAACGGCAATCACACCTTCCTGACCGGAATCCAGGCCATAGGCGATTGCCGCAGCTGTCGGTTCGTTCAACAGGCGCAGCACGTGCAAGCCAGCCAGGCGCGCGGCGTCTTTCGTCCCCTGACGCTGAGCATCATCAAAGTAAGCCGGAACAGTGATCACCACGCCATCCAGTTCGCCGGACAGCGCTTCGGTCGCCCGCGCGGCCAGCGCTTTCAGTATGTCGGCTGAGACGCGTACCGGATTGAGCAAACCGGCAGCGGTTTCGATCATCGGCAAGCCGTTTTCGCTCGCCTGGAACGAATAAGGTAGATGCGGGTAGCGCGCCTGGATATCCGCCAGCGAGCGGCCCATCATACGTTTTACCGAGCTAACAGTGTTTGCCGTATCAAGCGCAGCGTTGGCACGAGCATCGTAACCAACCGAATACCCCTGCTGCTGATAGTGAACCACTGACGGCAACAGGTGGCGACCTTCGTGGTCAGCCAGCGTTTCGGCCTGGCCGCTGCGTACGGTCGCGACCAGAGAGTTGGTGGTGCCTAAGTCGATGCCTGCCGCCAGACGACGCTGGTGTGGCGCAGCGCTCAGACCAGGCTCACTAATTTGTAATAAGGCCATTTTCGCTTCCGAAATTAAAAATCGAGCAGTTTTTCTTCGAGTTGTTCTGCACTGCTTCGCAGTTTATCGAGAAAACGCAGTTTACGCACGGTATCTGCCGCCACGTCCCACACCTCGCTATCCAGCTGTTCCACCATCAGTTGATGACGAACGGTGTACATGTCATTGATGCGTTTCATCAATACATCCAGACGTTCACTGTCTTTTGCCTGTTCAATTTCATCCAGCTCTTCGCGCAGTTCGAGCTGCTCCATCAGGAACGCGGTATCACGCACCGTATGCTGCTCGCTTTGGATATCAAAGCCGTGTAAAGACAGTAAATATTCGGCGCGCATCAAGGGATGGCGCAGCGTTTGCCAGGCCTGGTTGATAGTGGCGGACTGCGAAACAGCAGCGAGTTGTTCCGCCTGGGAACCGCTGGCGAATTTATCAGGATGATACTGACGTTGTAGATCCTGAAAACGTAGGCTCAGCGCCTGAGTATCGAGCTGATAACGGGCCGGTAAGCCAAAGAGGGTGAAGTAGTCCATAACATTCTCAGGGCATCGATTCTCTGTTGTTCGATGTGGCAAAACCAGAGAGTCAGGTAAAACAAACCCCACGCGCAGGCGACCACGGTGGGGTTATCGGTAAGCGCGTTACACGTGGAAGCTTTCGCCGCACCCACATTCGTCTTTCACGTTCGGGTTGGTGAACTTAAACCCTTCGTTCAGACCTTCTTTGACGAAGTCTAACTGCGTACCGTCGAGGAATTGCAGGCTCTTGCCGTCGACCACAACTTTAACGCCTTTGTCTTCAAACACGGTATCTTCAGCCGCCGGCTCGTCAACAAATTCCAGTACATAGGCCATACCTGAGCAGCCGGAGGTTCTCACGCCCAGACGCAGACCAAACCCTTTACCGCGGTTTGCCAGGAAGGTATTTACACGCGCTGCTGCACTGTCGCTTAAGGTAATCGACATAATAAAACCTCAACTCTTAATTATTTTGCTTCACGTTTGCTTTTGTAATCCGCAATCGCGGCTTTGATCGCGTCTTCAGCCAGAATAGAACAGTGAATTTTCACTGGTGGCAGTTCAAGCTCGTCAGCGATATCGGTATTTTTAATCGCCTGTGCTTCGTCCAGTGATTTCCCTTTCACCCATTCGGTGACCAGAGAACTGGAGGCAATCGCGGAACCGCAGCCATAAGTCTTGAAACGCGCGTCTTCAATGATACCCTCATTGTTGACTTTGATCTGCAACTTCATCACGTCGCCACAAGCAGGTGCACCCACCATGCCGCTGCCCACGTTCTCGTCGCTATTGTCAAAAGAGCCCACGTTACGTGGATTCTCGTAATGATCGATTACTTTTTCGCTGTAAGCCATGATGAATTCTCCTTATCTACCGATTAGTGATGTGACCATTCAATGCTGTTCAGGTCCACGCCCTGTTTGAACATTTCCCACAGCGGAGAAAGGTCACGCAGACGGCCGATGGAGTTGCGAACCAGATTGATGGTGTAGTCAATCTCTTCTTCGGTAGTAAAACGACCTAAAGAGAAACGGATTGAGCTGTGTGCCAGCTCGTCAGTCATACCCAGCGCGCGCAGCACGTAGGATGGTTCCAGACTTGCAGAAGTACAAGCAGAACCGGAGGATACAGCCAGATCTTTCAGCGCCATAATCAACGACTCACCTTCAACAAAGTTGAAGCTGACGTTGAGAATGTTCGGAGCGCCATGCTCGAGATCACCGTTGAGGTACACCTCTTCCATATCTTTAACGCCGTTCCACAGACGGTTACGCAGACCGCGCAGACGCGCCATCTCGGTTTCCATCTCTTCTTTCGCGATACGGTAAGCTTCGCCCATACCGACGATCTGGTGAACAGGCAGAGTACCGGAACGCATGCCGCGCTCGTGACCACCACCGTGCATCTGTGCTTCGATACGGATACGCGGTTTACGACGAACGTACAGCGCACCAATACCTTTCGGGCCATAAATTTTGTGGCCGGAGAAGGACATCAGATCCACTTTCAACTGGCTCAGATCGATAGGCAGTTTGCCCACACTCTGAGTTGCGTCAACGTGGTAGATGATACCGCGCGCACGGCACATTTCGCCGATAGTCGCGATATCCTGTACCACACCGATTTCGTTGTTCACGTGCATGATAGAAACCAGAATGGTGTCATCACGCATCGCCGCTTCAAGCTCTTTCAGATCGATGATGCCGTTGCGCTGTGGGGCGAGGTAAGTCACTTCAAACCCTTCACGCTCCAGTTGACGACAGGTGTCCAGCACGGCTTTGTGTTCCGTTTTGCTGGTGATGATGTGCTTGCCTTTTTTCTGATAAAAGTTGGCAGCACCTTTAATCGCCAGGTTGTCGGATTCAGTCGCACCAGAGGTAAAGACGATTTCACGCGGATCGGCACCGACCAGATCAGCAATCTGATTACGGGCGATATCTACCGCTTCTTCTGCTTGCCAGCCGAAACGGTGTGAACGAGAGGCCGGGTTACCAAAGGTTCCGTCCAGGGTCAAAAACTGCATCATTTTCTCGGCAACACGCGGGTCCACCGGCGTGGTTGCGGAGTAATCGAGATAGATCGGTAATTTCATTGCTCTATAAACTCCGTACATCGCTTCAATGCAAGGAATCAGGCAACCGGCTGGATGTACGACCGAGTTAACGGGGTGTGCAACACCCCGGCCTGATTCTGAAATACTATTATTAAGCGCGTAACTTAACGTCGATCGCGTCTTGTGCACGGTTAGTGCGTGGAGCGTCATGCGTGTGCTGGCGACCAGACACATCCAGTACTTCCTGGTTATTCACCAGTTCACCTAAGGTTATGTTGTTGAGGAAACCGGTCAGACGGTCACTCAAATCACGCCACAGCGCATGTGTCAGGCACTTATCACCACCCTGACAACCACCTTTGCCCTGGCAACGAGTGGCGTCAACCGACTCGTCAACAGCGCTGATTACTTCACCTACTGCGATGCTACCTGCATCTTTACCCAGCAGATACCCGCCTCCTGGTCCACGTACGCTGGAAACCAGACCGTTTTTACGCAAACGGGAGAACAGCTGCTCCAGATATGACAGGGAAATTCCCTGACGTTCAGAAATATCAGCCAACGGTACCGGGCCCGTTTCGGAGTTGAGCGCAACGTCCAACATTGCGGTCACGGCATAACGCCCTTTTGATGTCAGTCTCATGTCTTACTTAGCCTCAAACTCGCCCCTGCCCGGGGTTTTTTATTGTAAAATGGGGGTATTGCATAGCAGGGGCAAGTCTGACATTCCCGACTAAATCAGTCAACTATTTACTTGACTAATTTAGTCAAGTATTTAACTTTCAGTGCGCTATTCTTAGCGCCGGATAAGCGCAGCGCCATCCGGCATTAAAGCGGTCTATTTTCCTTTATTCTGCTGCTCAATAGATGCAAGCATTCCACGCAGAATATTCAGCTCCTGGCTCTCCGGGCGCGCACGGGTAAACAGACGGCGCAGTTTATTCATTACCTGCCCCGGATGGTTCTCACGAATAAAGCCCGTCGACAACAGCGTCTGTTCCAGATGACCGTAAAAACGTTCTAAATCATCCACCAACGGATACTGAGTTTCTTCATAGTCCGCAGCCTTACCGCTTTCCTGCGTTGCCAGCCAGGCCATGCGCACTTCATAAGAAATGACCTGCACTGCCATCGCCAGATTAAGCGAACTGTATTCCGGGTTAGCAGCAATGGCGACGTGATAATGACATTTCTGCAGTTCGTCGTTGGTCAACCCAACGCGCTCACGACCAAAGACCAGCGCCACAGGAGTATTCGCCGCTTCAGCGACGCTTTTTAATCCGCATTCGCGTGGGTCAAGCATCGGCCACGGTAATGTACGCGAACGCGCACTGGTACCGACAACCAGACTGCAACCGGCCAGCGCTTCATCAAGCGTGTCAACGATTTGCGCATTGCCAATCACATCACTGGCACCAGCCGCCAGGGCGATGGCCTGGGAGTCCGGTTTTACCAGTGGATTTACCAGCCACAGATTGGTTAAACCCATGGTTTTCATGGCACGGGCGACAGAACCCATATTGCCAGTGTGAGAAGTCTCCACCAGCACAATTCGAATATTTTGCAGCATTGTATTTCTTCAGCTTAAGATTATTCGGCCATATTATCATAAAACGAAGACATATTCCGAACTCGCTGCTATACTCTGCGCCGTTTTCCCGTTCTTTAACATCCAGTGAGAGAGACCGATGCATCCGATGCTGACCATCGCCGTGCGCGCAGCGCGCAAGGCGGGTAATGTAATTGCCAAACACTACGAAACGCCTGACTCTGTAGAAACCAGCCAGAAAGGCAGCAATGATTTCGTGACTAACGTCGATAAAGCCGCAGAAGCGATTATTATCGAAACGATCCGCAAATCTTACCCACAGCACACCATCATCACCGAAGAAAGCGGTGAACATGTTGGTGAAGATCTGGATGTTCAATGGGTTATCGATCCACTGGATGGCACTACCAACTTCGTAAAACGTCTGCCGCACTTCGCGGTATCCATCGCAGTACGCATCAAAGGCCGAACTGAAGTCGCTGTTGTTTACGATCCAATGCGTAACGAACTCTTCACCGCAACTCGCGGCCAGGGCGCACAGCTGAATGGTTACCGTCTGCGTGGTAGCACCGCTCGCGATCTGGACGGCACTATCATCGCTACTGGTTTCCCGTTTAAAGCGAAGCAACACGCCGCCTCTTACATGAAGATCCTTGGCAAAATGTTTACCGAGTGCGCTGACTTCCGTCGCACCGGCTCTGCTGCGCTGGATCTGGCCTATGTTGCCGCCGCTCGTGTTGACGGTTACTTCGAAATCGGCCTTAAGCCGTGGGATTTTGCCGCAGGTGAACTGATTGCTCGTGAAGCAGGCGCACTGGTGTGCGACTTCACCGGTGGTCATAACTACATGTCAACCGGCAACATCGTTGCAGGCAATCCGCGCGTCGTTAAAGCTATGCTGGCGAACATGCGTGACGAACTGAGTGATGCGCTGAAGCGTTAATCTCAGCAGTGCCCGGTGGCGTTACCGCCTGCCGGGCCTGAAAACTATCCGGCACTTTTCAAAACGGTCTTAATCCCCTGCCAACCGGTACTGCACTTACCCACATCACCACGGCAGCAACAATCAACACCGCCCCCCCGGCTAATGCCAGCGTGCTCCAGCCGACCTGACGCCATAACACCGGTGCCTTATTTCTACTGAGCCTCACCGCCAGCGTACGGAAAAAGTGTACCAGTAATGCCAGAGAAGAAATGGTAAGGGATGTTCCCGCCGCCATTGCCAACGCCGATGCCATTCCCCAGCTAAATACACCAACCACTTTACTGAACAGCAACACCATAATCGCCCCGGAACACGGGCGCATACCCATTGAGAGAATAATCATCATCCGGGCGCGCCAGTCATCACCGCTCTGTATCTGTTCAGGGTCAGGTAAATGCTGATGCCCACAACCACAACCGTCGTGATGTACATGATGGGCCGTGAAGGAGGTAAATTTGGGGCGACGCAACAGCTTGCTTAATTTTTTCAGCGCCCGCCAGCACAGCAAAACGCCCAGTATGCCCACCAGCGCATAACTCCCCTTTTCCAGCCAGAAACTGCTCATGTGTAGCTGTCGAGCCGGCAATTGCAGAACTGTCAGCACCGCAACCACCAGCCCAATCGCTACCAGCCCCTGTAATAAGGAAGAGGCGAGCGTCAGTCCGATACTCGATTTAAGCTTAGAAGGGTGCGTCGCCAACCAGGTGGTGATGACGATTTTTCCATGCCCCGGCCCCAGCGCGTGCAATACTCCATAAACAAAACTAAACAACAGCAACGAACCACCTGCCTGGGTGGGGCTGGCGGCGACGGCTTTAAGCAAGCCACTCATTTGCTGATTGACCTCACGCTGCCAGAGAATACTTTTCACCATGACCTGCGGCCAGGCATGCCATAACCACAGCCCACCGCCTGTCGCCAGCAGCCAAAACACGACCAGCGGCCACAGTGTCAGCCAGCGGCGGCCGGATATGCGTTGTTGCCAGATTACTGACATTCCACCGTTACCTTCTGTGCAAACTGTTTACCCAAATCCATATCCTCCGGCGGCGCATCTTCTTTATCCAGCGACTGCGCAAAACTCAGCGTTTCTTCATCAGGCGTTGGCGTGTGCACGCTAATCCGGCATTGCTTGCTTATGGCCGGCGCCAGGGTGGCATCGCTGTCTTTGTCATAGCTCATATCCACGTAATAGGTTGGATCAAACGTGGATATGACATAGGTCTGTCCACCCAGCGGCTGCGGTTCGGCCAGCGGCAAAACAAACGTCAGCACCGCCTGGTGTTCCTTACGCTCCATGCCATATTCTGTCGGGCGATTTTTAAATTTTACCTTTTGCCCGGCATGCCACACTTCGGTGAAGTAGTGTTGTCCGAGTACATTCGCCATCACTTCTGCCGCCAGTTTTTTCCACACTTCATCTCCCGGTTTGGCATTGCCCGCGTCATATAGCAGGTCGGCCGAGGTGATTTCGTCCATTGTCCAGCGCATTTTCAACGCCACAAACTGGTTATTTTCGCTGACTATCTCGGTTTTCAGATGAATAAAGCTATGCGGATGCGCGCCAGCACTAAAGGACAGAACAGCGAGAAGCAACGTTATGGCAATATGTTTAACGCGTTGCATGAGTTCTCCACGATAAAAATACAGGCCGCCACAATCGCAATGATGACGTCTTTGGCGAAAGTGTGGTGAGCATACCATTGAACGGAAGAATATTTAGCCCCTCTTTGTGGTCTCGATTCAGTTCTCAATTTTGAAATTTTGTTTCCCGACGATAAAGGCAAAAATGCTTCCATGAGGCACTAGCTTAAGGAAAATGATAATCAATTGTTAATTAATGGTTTCTCTTTAATTGTTTATTAACAAATAATTGAAGTGCATGAATGCTCAACCATTCATATTTAACCAAAATTTAACCATTATTTATCTAAAAAATCACAAAAACGGGCACAGATCACATTTACCAAACTTATGATTCATTCCCTCTTCCATTCGTTGTTAACTTCACGCCGTGACATGCCCTGCCCCCTACTAAAGGTACAACTATGAAATTCAAACTCGCATTACTCAGTGCAACCCTGGTTTCTGCATGCATGTTGTCCGGTACGTCCTTTGCGGCGGAAAAATATGAGATTGCTGTGGTTGCTAAAGTCACCGGTATTCCATGGTTTAACCGCATGGAAACTGGCGTCAATGAAGCAGCAAAAAAATTGGATGTAAATGCTTACCAGACCGGTCCTTCTACGCCGGATCCGGCTCAACAAGTAAAAGTGATTGAAGATCTGATCGCCAAAAACGTCAACGCGATAATCGTAGTGCCGAATGACGCCAAGGTCCTTGAGCCTGTCCTGAAAAAAGCTCGCGAGAAAGGCATTGTCGTTCTGACCCACGAATCCCCGGACGAGCAAATTGGTCAGTGGGATATCGAAACCATCGACAGTGAAAAATACGCACAGGCCAACGTCGATGAGCTGGCAAAAAATATGGGCGGCAAAGGCGGTTATGCCATCTATGTAGGCTCGCTGACGGTGCCGCTGCATAACGCATGGGCTGACTACGCGATTAAATATCAGAAAGAAAAATACCCTGAGATGTTTGAAGTCACTTCGCGCCTGCCAGTAGCGGAGAGTATCGATAAATCCTACTCCACTACGCTGGATCTGATGAAAACCTATCCGCAGATGAAAGGCATCATTGGTTTCGGCTCACTGGGTCCTATCGGAGCAGGTCAGGCCGTTCAGAAAAAACGTGCTAAAGACAAGATTGCCGTTGTTGGTATCGCCATGCCAGCACAGGCTGCACCTTACCTGATGCGCGGCGATATCAAAAAAGCGCTGCTGTGGGATCCGAAAGACGCTGGCTACGCACTGGTCACGGTTGCAGATCAACTGTTGCAGGGTAAAGAAGTCAACGCCGATCTGAGTATCGATAGTTTAGGGAAAGCCGATGTCGACATGGAGAAAAAAGTGATCCGCTTTAACAAGATCCTCGAAGTCACCAAAGATAACGCACAATCACTCGGTTTCTAAGGCCTTAGCCAACACCAGGGAACCTCACGCCGACCGCCTGGTCGGCGTTATCCACAAAACTAACACTCAGCGTCCAGCAGGACGCTCGCAGGGGTATTGTCCATGACAGACACCACCGCATTTATCACTCTTGAGAATATCAGCAAACAATTCCCGGGCGTGCTGGCGCTGGATAACGTGAATCTGACGCTGAAAAAAGGCGAAGTTCACTGTCTGGCAGGTCAGAACGGCTGTGGCAAAAGTACCATTATTAAAGTGATCTCCGGGGTTTATCATCCTGAAAAAGGTGCGCAGATTTTACTCGACGGCAAATTGTTCCACCACCTGACGCCACAGCTGTCTTCACATTACGGCATTCAGGTTATTTATCAGGACCTGTCGTTATTTCCAAATTTTAGCGTCGCGGAAAATATTGCGGTCAACCGCTACCTGCCGGGTGGTGATATCTGGGTGCGTCGCGGGTCCATGAAGCAACAGGCTCTGGCCGCAATGAAGCGTATCGGTGTGACCATCGATCCTGATAAAAAAGTCGAAAAACTCTCTATTGCCGATCGCCAGTTAGTGGCTATTTGTCGGGCAATTGCTGCCGACGCCCGTCTGGTGATCATGGATGAACCAACCGCCTCCCTGACCCGCCAGGAAGTGAATGGTCTGCTGCGGGTAGTCAACGAATTAAAAGCAGCCGGGATCTGCGTTGTCTTTGTCAGCCATCGCCTTGATGAAGTGATGGAAGTCGCAGACCGTATCAGCGTAATGCGCGACGGTAAGCTGGTGGGGACTTTCCCTGCCAGTGAACTTGACAGTCACGAACTGGCCTTCCTGATGACCGGACAGCGCTTCCACTACAGCCCGTTGCCAGAGAAACCGCCCGTCGAACAGGAACCGTTACTGGAACTGCGCGATCTCAGTCGTAGAGGAAAATACCAAAATATCAATCTGTCTCTGCGTAGCGGTGAGATTGTTTCCATTGTCGGCCTGCTGGGAGCCGGGAGAACCGAGCTATGCCTGAGCCTGTTCGGCATGACGCATCCTGAAAGCGGTGAGATCCGTATTAACGGTCAGCCGGTTCAGCTTCGCAATAACCACGACGCTATTAAACACGGGATCGGCTATGTCTCGGAAGATCGCCTGACGCAAGGGCTGATCATGGAGCAGTCGATCTACGACAACACCATCGTCACCGTATTTGACCAACTGCACACTCGCAGCGGTCTGCTCGATCATCGCAAAGCGCAGAAGCTGGTCTCTGATTTGATCCGCGAGCTGAACATTAAAGTCTCCGATCCGCATCTGCCAGTGAAAACACTTTCCGGCGGCAATGCCCAGCGCATTGCCATTGCCAAATGGGTGGCGACTAATCCGCGCATCCTGATCCTTGACTCACCAACCGTTGGCGTGGACATCGCTAACAAAGAGGGCATTTACCAGATCGCCCGCGATCTGGCCGAACAGGGAATGGCTGTGCTAATGATTTGCGATGAAATTCCGGAAGCGTATTACAACAGCCACCGCGTGCTGGTGATGCGCCGCGGCAAGCTGGTGGCGGAATTTAATCCTCATCACTGTAGTGAAGAGGAGATTGCTGAAGTGGTTGAGGTAATCAATGAATAGTATGCGTATCTCCCGTTTGATCGGGCAACATGAGTTCTGGCTGGGGCTGCTGGTGGTTGCCCTTGCCGTCGGACTGAGCGTCAGCACCGATGAGTTCCTGTCACTGGGGAACCTGACGGACGTCGCCACCAGCTACGCCATTCTCGGCATCCTTGCCTGTGGGCTGTTTGTGGTACTGATTTCCGGCGGAATCGATATTTCATTCCCTGCTATGACCGCCATTGCCCAATACGCGATGGCCAGTTGGGTTATCGGCCACGGCGGCAACTTCGCACTGGCGCTGGTTATCGCGATTGCTGTCGGTCTACTGCTCGGGCTTATCAACGGTTTTCTGGTCTACTGGCTGCGTGTTCCGGCGATCATCATTACCATTGCCACGCTGAACGTCTACTACGGTCTGCTGGTTTACACAACGAAGGGCACCTGGCTGTACGGTTTTCCAGACTGGTTTATGAACGGTATCAACTGGTTCTCGTTCACTGCTGCGGACGGCTACGACTACGGCCTTACTCTTCCCTTGTTGTGTCTGGCAGCAGTGATTATTTTTACTGCCGTGCTAATGAACTATACCCGCCTCGGTCGCCAGGTTTACGCCATGGGCGGCAACCGCGACGCGGCTTCACGCCTGGGGCTGAACCTACTGAAGCTGCATTTCTACGTGTATGGCTATATGGGTATTCTCGCAGGCATCGCCGCAGTGGTTCAGGCACAAATCACTCAATCGGTCGCTCCCAATTCACTGCTCGGCTTTGAGCTAACCGTTCTGGCGGCGGTCGTTCTCGGCGGAACCAGCATGAGCGGCGGGCGCGGTACGCTGACGGGAACTCTGCTCGGCGTTGTCCTGTTGGCTTTCTTACAAAATGGCCTGACGCTGCTGAGCGTCTCCTCTTACTGGCACACTGTTTTCAGCGGCGCCATTATCCTGGTCAGTATTAGCGCCACGGCCTGGAACGAAAAACGCAAACTGGCAAAGGAGCTTTGAGATGAAAACATTCGCCAGATTTTTACCCAGTGATGCCATCATTCGCCTGCAATGCGTCATTATTGTGGTCGTGGCGCTGGTTTTCTCGGCCCTGCTGGGTAGCCGCTTTTTCAGCGTCGCTAACTTCCAGTCTATTGGCTCACAATTACCGATCCTCGGGATGCTGGCGCTCGGGATGGGCATGACCATGCTGACTGGGGGCATTAACCTGTCGATTATTGCCGGTGCTAACGCCTGCTCGCTGGTAATGGCTGCGGTGATTGTCACCCACCCGGATAATCCAATATTTCTGGTTCTCGCTCTGCTGGCGGGCGCCGCGGTAGCAGTTGCCATTGGCACACTGAACGGCGCGCTGATCGCCTGGGTGGGCGTTTCACCGATTCTCGCCACCCTCGGCACGATGACGCTTATCTCAGGGCTGAATATTCTGCTCTCCAACGGGACGGTGATCTCCGGATTCCCGCCGGTCATTCAATATCTCGGTAATGCCACCATTGCCGGTATCCCCGTGGCGCTATTGCTCTTTTTCCTGGTTGCCATATTGCTGTGGGTACTGCTGGAGCACACCACGCTGGGACGCAGCCTGTATCTTGTCGGCTCCAATGAACAGGCTACCCGCTACAGCGGTGTGAATACCGTTCGCGTACAAATTTCCGTGTATGTCATATCTGCTCTGCTCGGCTGGGTAGCGGCCATTCTGATGATGGCGAAATTCAACTCGGCAAAAGCCGGATACGGTGAATCATACCTGCTGGTAACCATCCTCGCCTCCGTGCTTGGCGGTATCAATCCGGATGGTGGCTTTGGGCGCATTATCGGCCTGGTGCTGGCGCTCATTGTGCTGCAAATGCTGGAAAGCGGCCTTAACTTGCTGGGGATCAGTAGCTATCTGACGATGGCTCTCTGGGGCGCAGTACTGATCCTCTTTATCGCATTACAGAATCGTAAAGCCTGATTTCAGGAGAAAAAATTATGGCAAGTTACTTTATTGGTGTGGATGTCGGAACCGGAAGCGCCCGCGCAGGGGTATTTGATCTCAACGGCAGGATGGTCGGGCAGGCCAGTCGGGCCATTGAGATCTACCGTCCGCAAGCTGATTTCGTTGAGCAGTCCTCTGATAATATCTGGCAGGCTGTGTGTAACGCGGTTCGCGACGCGATTAACCAGTCAGATATAAACCCTATCCAGGTTAAAGGTCTGGGTTTCGACGCTACCTGTTCACTGGTGGTTCTGGATAAAGAAGGTAAGCCGCTGACTATCAGCCCTTCCGGGCGCAGCGAGCAGAACATTATTGTGTGGATGGATCACCGGGCCATTACCCAGGCCGAGCGTATTAACGCCCTGCACCATCGGGTGCTGGACTACGTCGGAGGAATTATTTCTCCGGAAATGCAGACCCCGAAACTGCTATGGCTGAAACAGCATATGCCCAACACCTGGGCAAACGCGGGTTACTATTTTGATCTGCCTGATTTCCTGACCTGGCGCGCCACCGGAGATGACACGCGCTCACTGTGTTCAACCGTGTGCAAATGGACCTACATGGGCCATGAAGACAAATGGGACGCCAGCTATTTCCGCCAGATTGGGCTGGAAGACCTGCTGGAGCACGATGCCGCCAAAATTGGTCGTTACGTGAAAACCATGGGCGAACCGCTCGGGCACGGGCTGTCAGCACGTGCCGCCAGCGAACTGGGTCTGATCCCGGGGACTGCGGTCAGCGTATCAATTATCGATGCGCACGCTGGTACGCTCGGCACGCTTGGGGCCTGCGGCGTTTCTGGAGAAGTGGCTGATTTTGACCGCCGCGTTGCGCTAATTGGCGGCACATCTACCGGGCATATGGCGATTTCCAAAGAGCCGCGTTTTATCGGCGGCGTCTGGGGGCCTTACTACTCTGCTGTGCTGCCGGAATACTGGCTCAACGAAGGCGGGCAGTCTGCAACAGGAGCGTTAATCGACCACGTCATTCAGTCGCACCCATGCTACGAAACGCTGCTGGCACAGGCAAAATCTCAGGGACAGACTATTTACGAAGTACTGAATTCATTGCTACGTAAAATGGCTGGCGAACCGGAGGACATCGCGTTCCTGACCCGTGATATGCATATTCTTCCCTATTTCCACGGCAACCGCTCACCGCGCGCGAACCCGACACTCACCGGCGCTATCACCGGGCTGAAGCTGTCCCGCACGCCCGAGGATATGGCGTTGCAGTATCTGGCAACCATCCAGTCCATTGCCCTGGGAACGCGTCATATTATCGAAACGATGAATCAAAGCGGTTACAACATCGATACGATTATGGCCAGTGGCGGCGGCACGAAAAACCCAATCTTTGTTCAGGAACATGCCAATGCCACCGGCTGCGCCATGCTGCTGCCGGAAGAGAGCGAAGCCATGCTGCTGGGCAGCGCAATGATGGGAACTATCGCGGCAGGGGTATTCGAAACTTTCCCGGAAGCAATGTCTGCAATGAGCCGCATTGGTAAAACAGTCACGCCACAGACCAACCGGATTAAGCAGTACTATGACCGTAAATATCGCGTCTTCCACGAGATGTATCAGGATCATATGAAATACCGCAAGCTGATGCAGGAGGACGCATGAGTGATTCATGGTCTCAGGCCACCCACGTGTGGCATCTCTACAGCGATGCCCTCGCAGGTCTTCAACACCATATGAATGAACAGGTCTGGCAAGCTCTGCTGACAGAATTGCGCAGTTGCAAAGGTAAAATAGTGGTAACCGGCGTGGGTACTTCTGGCATTGCGGCGCGCAAAGTGGCGCATATGCTTGCCTGCGTTGAGCGTGCGGCGATATACCTCAATGCCACCGATGCAGCTCATGGCGACCTGGGTTTTTTGGATACTGACGATCTGGTCATTATGCTGTCGCGCGGAGGCAACTCCGATGAACTCACCCGACTGCTGCCTGGGCTGGCAGCGAGAAAGGTACCGATTCTGAGCGTAACTGAAAACGCGAGTTCAGCCATCGCCAGCGCTTCCAGACTGGTGATATCCACGGGCGTGCAGCGCGAGGCCGATCCGCTGAATATGCTGGCAACCACATCTATTATTTTGGTTCTGGCTATCTTTGATGCCGCCTGTGCCTGTCTGATGAGCGAGAGTGGATACTCAAAAGAAACCCTGCTGGCGGTGCATCCAGGCGGTGATGTAGGATTAACGCTAAGTCAGAAGCAGAAAGTCTAAACCGCGCATTTCCGCTCACTTTTCCAACCCCGTCACCCGCTGGCGGGGTTTTTGTTGTTTAAACAAAGATAAAACAGCGAAAAAACAGGTTAACGCGCTGCGTTTAACTACGACCTTCTGTTCCTTACGTTAAAAATTCTGTGACGTCTCCCAGCATTCCTGGCGGAAAGGATTCCATTCTCCATTTCTATCAGCAAACTTTAGCTATTCTTATCAAAAATACTTTCGGGAGACCTTACAGATGATGTCAACGCTTGCCCCGCCATCTGTACTTTCTGCTCCCCAACGTCGCTGCCAGATGTTGCTGACGCTTTTTCTGCCGGGACAAAGCGCCACCGCGCAGACCTTCAGCAGTCTCAATGGCGTCGATGACAATATTGTCCGCGAGGATATCATTGGCGCGGGCCTCGAAATCCAGCGCTATCACCGGCTCGCGATTACCTCGACTCAAAACGGTCGCTATCAAATCGAAGGGACCCCGCTGAATCAACGCCTGTGCCTGTTACATTGGCTTCGACGTGGACTGCGCCTGTGTCCGACGTTTATCAACCAACAATTTACACCAGCATTAAAAATGGAGCTGAAACAACAGGGTATCGCACGCCAGTTGTATGACGATACTAATTTGCAGGCGCTCATCAACCTCTGTTCCCGGCGGTTGCAGAAACCATTTGAGTGTCGTGATATCCAGTTCCTGCGGCTTTTTTTGCAGTATTGCCTGCTGCAACACCATACAGGGATCACCCCGGAGTTTAATCCGGTACAGCAGGTCTGGGCGCAATCTTGCGCCGAGTATCCGCTCGCCGAAGAAATTGGCCGTCACTGGCAACGCCACGTAATGCAGACTGCCCCCCTGGGCGAGTCGCTGTTCATGGCGCTGCTATTTTCGATGATCCGTATTCCTGACCCTATTCGTGATAACCATCAGCAGGACCGCCGTCTGCGTCTGGCCATCGCCCGGCTGGTACTGCGTTTTCGCGAGTATGGCAACGTTCGCTTCAGCGACGAGCAAGGACTGAACGACCAGTTGTATATACACCTTGCTCAGGCGCTTAACCGAAGCTTATTTGCCATCGGTATTGATAACACCCTGCCGGAAGAGTTCAGCCGGCTTTATCCCCGGCTGGTGCGCACCACACGCGAGGCATTAAACGGGTTCGAAGCGGAATACGATGTGCAGTTTTCAGAGGAAGAAGCGGGGCTGGTCGCGGTGATTTTCGGCGCATGGCTGATGCAGGAGAAGGATTTACACGAGAAGCAAATTATCCTGCTGACGGGCAATAATGAACGGCTTGAGACACATATTGAACAACAACTACGTGAGCTGACCCTGCTGCCGCTGAACGTAAAACATATGCCGATGCAGGATTTTCAGAAACAGGGTTCACCGCGTGGCGTGGCGCTGATTATCACACCGTACACCACGCCGTTACCGCTGTTTTCACCGCCGTTAATTCATGCGGACCTGGCGCTTACGCCTCACCAGCAACAACAGATCCGCAAAATACTGGAATCATAACGCCGGAGATTGCGCCTGCACTTTAGGTCGCAAGACGATGGCAGGCAGAGCAACCAGCGCCATCACCCAGAATACGCCACTACCCAAATGCTGATACAGGAAGCCTGCGAACACGGTCATGATGGCGATACTCCCCCCCATCGCAATAGCAGAGTAAACCGCCTGCAGGCGAATCACTTCACTGCCCTGGCGCGCAGCAATATAACGCATGGCCGCCAGGTGGCAGACGGTAAACGTACCGCAATGCAGGATCTGCACCACAATCAGCCACGGTAATTCTGTGCTCCAACCCATCAGTCCCCAACGTACAACGCCACAAACAGCAGAAAGCAGTAGCAGATCACGAGCGCTAAAGCGGCGAAACAGCTTGTGGCTCAGTGCGAAGATAATCACTTCGGCAACCACGCCCAGCGACCATAAATAACCGACCGCCGAGGCGGAATACCCGGCGGACTGCCAATAAATTGCGCTAAAACCGTAATAGGCAGCATGTGCGCCTTGCAGCAGGCTCACACAGGCAAGAAAACGCCAACTCTGCGTGATCAGCAAACGCCAGGCAGGCCATCCGGCACTCTCCTGTTGGCGGTTTTCACCCTGCGGCTGCACGCTCGGACGAATCATCATACCCAGCAGCATTGAAGCCATCCCAAGCGTCAGCAGCACCAGGATAACCCGGTAATCAAACAGGCTCACCAGTTTACCGGTTAGCGCCGAACCAATCACAAAGGCCACCGATCCCCACAAACGTACCCGACCATAATCCATGGTGATCTGTTTTTGCCAGGTGTTAGCCAGCGCATCCGTTAGCGGCACCAGCGGTGAGAAAAACAGGTTAAACCCGACCATCACCACCATCAGCCATGCCACATGCGTACCCGCCCAAAATGCCAGAGCAAACACCAGCGTCAGCAGCGCCAGAATACGTAAAGCGGTAATCAGACGAGAGGGATCACTCACGCGCGGCGCAATCAGCAAACTACCGAGAAAACGTGCAATCAGCCCCGCGCCCAGCAGCAAACCGATGGTTTCCGGCGTCAGCCCCAAACCTTTGAGCCAGACGCTCCAGAAAGGCAGAAAAATACCGTAGCTAAAAAAGTAGGTGAAATAACCGAGCGCCAGCCAGCGCGTGGAATGCAAAGCCATGATTCCCTCCCGTTTGGTGGCGATAGTCTGGCGATAAACACGGGCTGGCGCAAGAGAGCATTAACAGGCAGATAACATGATTCTTGCCCTACTCTACGCAAATTTGCATCGAAAAATGGCACTGTTCTCCCTGGCCTAATACCCTTAACCCCGGCAGTCCCTGCATGTTGTGGGCATTCACCGGATGCGTCTGCGGCTCAAGGCAAAGGAACTCGCCACCCGACATTCTGAACAGCATCAGCCAGGGAGTTTGCGCTAAAAGCGTGACCTTCATCACATCATGTTGGATAACAGCCCGTCCGCTCCAGCCGGAATAGCCGACGTTCAGCCAATCATCTTTACCGTACTGTGGCTGAGAAAAATTGGCCTCGTCGGGCAACCTGTCCTGCCAGGCAAGCGGGAGGTGCTGTTCACCTTCAGGCCAATAACCGCTGGCCTGAAACTGGAGCTGGCTGTGTTCATCAAAGCGGAAGAAGGGATGAAAACCACAGCCGTATAGCATGGGTGAATCACCGCAATGGGTTAGAGTCACTGAGGCAACAAGTTGATTTTGCAGCAGTTGATAACGAATTTTCGCCAGATAATCAAACCCACAGTCATGCTGGCAACGCAGTTGTAGTACGCACTCATCGTCACCGTGTTCGACAATATTCCAACGCCGTAGCCAGCCATCGCCGTGCAGGAAAAACCGCGCATCAGCATGATGATGTGGCAATACGATTTCGCGCCCCTGAAAGGTAAAACGGTTACCGGCGACCCGATTAGCCAGCGGTAACATAGGAAACATCCCGCCGGACGCATTTTCATGGAGCACAGGCAGCGATAATTCGCGCGTGCGTAACCGCAACACGCGCCCACCTTGCAGATCAATATCGGCTTCCAGCGCATCATTGTGTAGATGTAATGGATTCATAATCAGCCTCCCAAAACGACGCCGGGCGATAGTTCCGCCCGGCGTAAAGGGTTAGTCGAAAATACCGCAGTTCAGCGCATGAGACATGAGTAGTGCTTTGTCATGGGCAGGGTTCAGCGTCAACAATAGCGTCAGTGTCTGCTGGCAAGCCTCACGATTATCCAGGCCAAGGTAGCCCAACGCTTCGATAAACAAGCAGTGCTGCTGATGCCGGATAACAGGGCTGGCGTCCAGCGCCACCAAATCCGGTAACGAGACGGCAAAGAAATCGGTTTCCGGTACATTCTCACGATGCTGTTCCACCCAATCGAGGAAGCTCTGGAAGTGGGCATCTGCCTGCAGTCGTTCACCGCTTGCCCGCATCGCCATCCCCTGCCAGAACAAATAGTCAGCAGGCTGGTCGTTGTAGTAACGCCCCGCGCTCAAACCTGAATCGCCCTGCATCGCGCGAGCCAGCGCTTTACAGGCTAACTCGCACTCGCCCCGTCGCTGGTGACAATAACCCAGCAGATACCAGATATCGTTATCCGTCTGACCAGGTAATCGGCCTTCGCCCAGATTGAGTGGATAACACAAGGCCTGCTGAAGCAGGTCAATCGCCTGACCGTCCTGATCCTGGCGAATAGCATCCAGAGCACGGTGTATTTGATTCAGCAAATACTGGCCGGTAATTTTCCCTTCCCCCCCCTCCCACGGATGAAACTCCCGCTCACGAAGCACCTCGGCCGCCGATGCGTAGAGGTTCAGGCCGTTCCACAGACTCAGTAACTCAGCCGTGAGGTCGTCGCGTTTTAGCACCACATTGCGGCGTGGCGCCAACAGAGCCAAACGCGATTCCAAACTTTGCCCCTGCTGTTTATTGAGGTAATCCAGCTCAAACAGGAAACGCGCGTTATCGGGCTCCAGCGCCACGGCACGCTGTAAATACTGGCTCGCCACCTTCGCATTTTGCTGTTTGTTCCAGGCGTAGATCCCCAGCAGGCGATGCACCGGCGCAAAATCAGGCTGTAATGCGAGTGTTTCCTGCCAGCACGCAATGGCATCATCATAACGGCGTTTGCTGTACCAGAAGCAGCCCAGCAGATAACGTGCAAATGCACTCTGCGGCAAAGATTGCAGCATCACCACTTCGTCGAGAGTATTCGGGAAACGTACCCGGTTGGTAAAACAGCGCTGCGCATTGTGCAGGTATGGCTGCGGATTATCACTGAGCGCAGCGAGCCAAAGCATCGGCAGGGCTTCCTGGCTATCGAGTAGCACCAGTAGCGCACGCGCCTCCGTTTTGTTACCCAACGACACCAGCCACCCCGCCAGCGCACTGGCGTTAATTCCGCGTCGACCGGTAATGGCGATAAACGCATCACGATCGGCAGTCGCACCGCTAATAGCCCAGCGAGCGTAATGTAAAACATAGCTCAGTGGATGTGTTTTCAGCGCCTCGTGAATATAGGTCAGTGCGGTTTGCGTATCCTGCACGGTTGCCAACGCTAACGCTTTCAGCCCCATCGCCAGATTATTGCCGCCGTTGAATTGCAGGCTTAACTCCACTTTTTTCAGCGCGTCGCCAGCATCACCGCGCTTTATTGCTAACCGCGCCAGCGAGTAAAACGCCGCATCACGGCAGTTTCCACTCCAGGTCGCTTTATAATAGTGATCCCAGGCACGAGTTTCTTCGCCCTGACGCTCCAACGCTGCGCCCAGCAGCAGACTAGCTTCACCATCGCGCGGATTCTTATTCAATTTATGCGCCCGAGCCAGCGCTGATTCAGCACAATACTGAGCCAGCGCCCAGTCAGCGCGGTTCAACGCCAAATTACCCAGAGCCACATTATTGCGATAATCCCGCGCGTCCAGAGCAATTGCCCGGCGATAGTAATCTTCTGCATAGCGGCTGGCATGGTTGTACTGCTCAATATGCTGGCCGATAAAATAGAGTTCTTCGGTATTATCTAACGCTTCTGGCTGTTTCGGCGCACTCGCGGCGGACGGTAGCGGTGTTTCTTCCGGGATATGTTCTTCGTACTGCAACAGCGTTTGACCGTCCTTCGTAAATATTGTCATCGTCAAGCGCTGCGACCAGCACTCATCCAACGTTTCCTGCCAACTCTGCCCCGGCTCCAGTGTTACGTGGGCCGTCCACAGTATTTGCTGCGCATCACGAATTTCTACACGTACATCGTGAAGCGGTGCAACAGCATATAGCCCAACCGACAGATGTGGCTCGTTACGCTCAAGACGCATCACCAGTTGATCGCTGGCATTCTGTACCGCGGTTAATTCGCTATACGGCAGGAAGTTTTGAACGAAAACTTTCTCTTCATAGGGTGCAAGCCAGGTGAAATCAGGCTGATTGTCCGTAAAGACGCCGGTCATCAGTTCGATGTAGGGGCCATTTTCATCGGTTAGCTGACGATCCCAGGCCTGACCAAATTCACCGTATCCCCACGTCCACTGTTTTTTCCCCGGTGAAATATGGTGATCCGCTACATGTAATAACCCGCCGCGTTCACCGTGATGCCAGGCACCGACGAAATCGTAGTCTGACTTTTCAGCCATGTAGGAAGTCGGTACCGGGACATTTTTGTAGCGAGAGATATCAACACCCGCCGAATAATCGACTTTGTAGTAAGTGCCTGTGGCAATTGGAAAGGCCGACACATCACGCTTCCCGTGATCGAACACCGCCGTGACGTCCGGCGGGAACACGCTTTGATGATCATCGCCGCCTTTCACCGCCGGGTTAGACCACCACAAGAAATGGCGTGGCGTGGCATTGCCGTTAAAGACTTTACCGGTTATCTCTACCAGCGCACGGTCTGGATACAGCGTGAAGCCTGCCATTAGTTGCAGGCCACGCATCGGTTCCACTTCCCCCATCCACACCGTTTGCTCGCCATGTTCACCGGCCTGAATAGTGAAATCAACGGGCATGAACGTAGTTGGGCGATGGTGCTGCGGCCAGTTAAATTCGATCCCACCGGAGATCCACGGCCCCAGCAACCCCACCAGCGCAGGTTTGATCACATCGTTGTAGTAGACGAAATCCCGCTGTTTAACTTTGTCCCAGGCGCGATGAATACGCCCACCCAACTCTGGCAAGAGCAGAATGCGAATGAAATCGTTCTCCATCCAGATGCCCTTATATTCACGCATTTCGCGCTCGCCGGTCAGCGTATCAATCACGCCATAGGGATACACAGCACCGGATGAGCCCTGGTAAACGCGTTTTTCAAGGAACATCGGGTTTTCGTCTTCTTTGCCCGTTGTCCACGTCGGCAACGTCAGCGTCTCCTGCCAGACCTTAACCACTCCGTACATAACCATTCTCCAGTAAACAAAACACAGTGAAATACGATAGGATGGCAGTGTAGAGGAGTTATTTTTCGGTAAATTGCGTGATGCTCACGCATTACTATTAACAAGGTTTAGTAACATGCAGACAGCTGGACTAAATAATCAGACGGTCAGGCAACATAATCGTCGGGCGATTATGGCGCTGATTTGGCGCCATAAGCGTTTGAGCAAATCGCAGCTTGCCACGCATACCGGGCTATCCATTCCAGCGATCAGTAAAATCCTTGATGAACTGGTTGGCGAGGAAAAACTCAGCCACTCCAGTGAAAATCTCAGTTCACGAGGGATTAACAGCGGGCATTATCAAATCCCCAACGACGGCCCGTTGATCCTGTGTATGAACGTCACCCCAACCAATATAGAAAGCCAATTGATTGATGCACAGATGACGCCCATCGGCGATTTTCTGCATACCGAGGTCAATGCCCCTACACCGGAAGCGCTACTTTCCGCTATTGAACTGCTATGGCGACAGCAGCAGAAATGCTGGCCCGGAAGGCATATCAATCTCGCACTGGGGGTGCATGGTCAGGTGGATCCTGATACCGGCGTGTCACAAACCATGCCACAAGCACCGTGGAAAAAACCGGTCGAAATTAAGTACCTGCTGGAAGAAAAGCTACGTGTTTCGGTGCGGGTAGATAACGACTGCATTATGCTGGCGTTGGCGGAAAAGTGGCAAAATAGCAGTAACCGCCAGGATTTCTGTATCGTCAACGTCGATTACGGTATCGGATCGTCTTTCGTTATCAACGGGCAAATTTATCGCGGGATGCTCAACGGCAGCGGGCAAATCGGCCACACCATTTTCGATCGTGATGGCATCGCTTGTGACTGTGGGCGCTATGGCTGTCTGGAAACCGTGGCGTCGCTTTCGGCGCTGAAAAAACAGGCGCGAATCTGGTTGAAGTCGTGCCCTACCTCAACGGGAATCGCCCCGGAAGCCATAACCAGTCGTCAGTTGATCGACGCCTGGCACAGTGGTGACGAGCAAGTTGCTCAGTGGGTAGAGCAAGCGGCCAATGCTGTAGGGATAACTCTCTATAACCTTCTGAATATTCTTAATATTAATCAAATATGGTTTTATGGTCGCAGTTGTGAATTTGGTGAAAAATGGCTGCACACCATCTACCGTCAAATCGGTTTCACCCCCTTTGACCACGGAGATGCCGTGCGTACCCGCCAAACGCAAATTGGTTTTGGCAACCTGACCCGGCAGCAGCAAATCACCGGCATCGGCTATCTCTTTGTTGAAGCCGCGCTGGCACAAGCCTAATGGCGTTTCCATCACCAATGGTGGGGTAAAAAATAGCTCACCGTAAAATACGATTAGTAATCTTTGTTTACTGAAATATATATCTCGGCGCAAAGTCCGCCTGCACTTGTTGCTCTACGCTACCTCCAGAAAGTTGAAGTTCATTGTCGTTAAATCCGATCATTTATTCAATTCAGGGGAACTCAGATGGAGTTAACCAGTTCAAGCAGTGAAGCGGCTGTAGATAAAAAACAATATCCACGAGATAAAGTCTCGTGGACTACCGCGATTTCTTATGGCATGGGAAGCTATGGCGCGAACGTGATGTACGCGTTTATCGCTATATATTTGATGCTTTATTACACCGACAGTTTTGGTATCAAGGCCGCCGCCGTTGGATTGCTTTTTTTAGTTGCCAGGCTCGTTGATGGCGCCACCGATATTGCACTTGGTATTCTGGTCGATAATACCCATACAAAAATGGGTAAATTTAGACCGTGGATCCTCGTAGGCAGTATTTTAGTTTCACTCACCACTGTTGCTTGTTTTTTAAGCCCCGATTTATCTGAAGCTGGTAAATTAGTTTACGCCTACGCCACATACATTTTATGGAGTATTTGCTTTGCTGTGATTGATATACCTTATTGGTCACTATCTGCGGCGATCACCCAAGACCCCACCGAACGTACAAAAGTTATTACCATTCCGAGAACTATTGCGACCTTTGGTTTTCTGACAGTCAGCGCCTCAACGCTCTGGCTGGTGAAATATGTGGGCAGTTGGTGGGGCGTTTCGTTAATATTTAGCGCCATCTTTTTGATCTGTATGCTTATTACTTTCTTTGGGGTAAAAGAAAAACATACTGTTCCACGCAAAGAAAGACAAAGTTTTAAAGGTTTCTGGACGCTGTTAAAACAAAACAAACCGTTACGCTATTTGTTGATCGGTATGTTTATGCTGGAACTGATCGGTATTCTGCGCGGTACATTCCAGTTATACTTCTTTATTTATAATTTAGATGCAGAAGTCGCGCTGGCCGCATTTTTGACAGTATCGCAGGTCGCACAAGTTTTGGGCGCTATTGCCTCACCATTTATTTCGGCAAAAATAGGGAAAAAGAATACCGCTATTTATAGCAGTTTCTTAATGTCACTATCCTGCATGGGGTTATTTTTCTTCCAGACGAATATTTCAATAATATTTATCATCGGAACGCTAGCACCTTTCTTTGGCGGCGTTGGGCAAATCGCTCTTTATTCAATGGTAGCCGACTGTGTTGAGTATGGTGAATGGGTGAGCGGTAACCGCTCTGAAGGTATGGTTTTTTCACTCAATATATTTAAAACCAAACTCTCCGGTGCAATTGGTGGAGCGATTGGCGGCTTTTGTTTATCCTGGGCGGGTTATGTTCCGCATGTTGTTCAGTCGTCACAAACCGCCTTATGGATTGGTTTATTCTTCACTTTGATACCTGGTATTTTGACGCTGATAAGTTTGATTCCGCTGGCAAAATACGAAATTACCGAAAAGCGCTTTTTTGAAATTCTCGACGATATCCACAGCCGAAATAAAAATCAGCAGGAAGTAACTCAATGATTAACTGGAATGAAAAAACGCAGACTTTTCATCTGCAAAACGACAGCATTAGCTATGTGTTAGCTATCGCCCACAATCGCTATCTGACCCACTGCTACTGGGGTAAACGGCTGGCTACGTGGAGCCAGGGCTATGATTACCCGGCGTTAGATCGTTCCTCTTTTTCGCCAACACCCGCCGAATGGCCAGACAGAACATTCTCTCTGGATACCGTATTGCAGGAATACCCAGGGCACGGCGCAGGCGATTACCGGGAACCGGCCTTCGAAGTTCGCTATGCCGATGGTCACCAGGTCAGCAACCTGTATTATGTTACACACCGAATTATGACTGGGAAACCGGGTTTACAGGGGCTGCCCGCGACGTGGGTTGAACATGATAACGAGGCGGAAACACTGATCGTCACGCTCGCCGATCCGGTAACGCATTTGCAAGTAGATCTGAGCTACACGATTTTCCGCCAGCATGCGGTAATCGCCCGCTCGGCGGTATTTACCAACCAGGCGCAGCAGCCATTGCGGTTACTCCGGGCATTAAGCTGCGGCGTTGATCTGCCGGATAACCGCTGGCAGCAAATTCAATTTCCTGGCGCATGGGCACGCGAACGTCAATGGCATCGTCAGCCATTGAATCCCGGCATTAATGTGCTCGACAGCAAGCGCGGCGCCAGCAGTACGCATCAACAACCGTTTATTGGTCTGGTACGTCCGGAAACCACAGAGATGCAGGGCGAAGCCTGCGGTATTCATCTGGTGTATAGCGGTAACTTTACCGCCCGCACCGAAGTCGACGCTTATCGCCAGACTCGCCTGCTGCTAGGTATTAATCCACATGGTTTTGGCTGGCAGTTATCACCCGGAGAACAATTCCAAACGCCGGAAGCGGTGCTGGCATGGTCGGATCTCGGGCTTAACGGCCTGTCGCAGACGCTACATTGTCTGTATCGCGACAACCTGGCGCGCGGCCCACACCGCCACCAACCGCGGCCGATTCTCGCCAATAACTGGGAGTCGACCTACTTCGACTTTAATGAGCAGAAACTGTTGAAATTCGCCGCCAATGCGAAAGCGCTTGGCGTCGAGCTATTGATGCTGGATGACGGTTGGTTCGGTGAACGTAATGGGGATACCTCATCGCTGGGCGACTGGTTCGTCAACACCCAGAAATTCCCCGATGGACTACGACCGCTGATTGACCGCGTTCATGCCATGGAGATGAAATTCGGTTTGTGGTTCGAACCGGAGATGATTTCACGACGCAGCGAACTGTTCAGCCAACATCCGGACTGGGTACTTAACGCGGTGGGACAGCCACTGTCCGAAGGGCGTAACCAATACATTCTGGATCTTGGACGCAAAGAAGTACGTGACAATATTCTCACCCAGATGAGCACGTTTCTTGCCGAGCATCCCGTCGATTACATCAAGTGGGATATGAATCGCAATATGACTGAGGTCGGCTCCAGCACAGCGATGGTAGCCTGTCAGCAGGAAACCGCTCACCGTTATATTCGCGGCGTTTATGCTCTGCTTGAGGCGTTAACCACTCGTTTCCCACACATTTTATTTGAATGCTGCGCTGGCGGCGGCGGGCGCTTTGACCCAGGGATGCTTTATTACATGCCGCAGGCATGGGTTAGCGACAATACAGATGCAGCCTCACGCGTTCATATCCAGTATTCAACCAGCCTGCTTTATCCGCCGATAATGCAATGTGCCCACGTTTCCGAAGTGCCAAATCATCAGATGGGCCGCAGTACCACCATGGATATGCGCGGCGCGGTGGCAATGAGCGGAAACTACGGCCTGATGCTGGATTTAATGCGCAGCGATAGTGAACGTGATGAGGCGGTAAAACAGCAAATCGCCTTCTATAAGCAGCATCGTCCGTTGTTGCAGTTCGGCACGTTCTGGCGGCTGATCAGCCCGTGGGAAAACCCCGATTTCGCGTCCTGGATGTTTGTCGCACCGGATCAAAGCGAAGCGCTAGTAATGGCTTTCTCGTTGGTAAGCCAGGCTTCTGCGCCGCTTCGTTTACTGCGTCTGGCGGGTCTGACAGCAGATGCTCGCTACCGTATTGATGATACGGAAAATGTCATAGGCGGCGACGAGTTACTGTATCGCGGGATGTGGATTGACCCACCACTCAGCCGCGACTACACCAGCCGGATCTGGCATCTGACGCGCTTGTAAGTCTGTAAATGAAGGGGGAGGACACCCCCTTCCACTCATACACAATTACTCTATTCTTCGTCATGAAGAAGGATTTCCTCATGTCTAAAAACAATAACTTCCCTCTGTTCAGCCTTATTAGTGCCACGCTTGTTTCACCCTTTTTTATTTCGTCCGCACAGGCCGCGGGATTTTGGGATGACTCGCATTTAACCGGCGGAATTTATTATTCCCAACGCTACCGTGATAAGCGCGATATGACCCCGGGTAGTGCAAATTATGGCGACTATGTTGAAGATCTTCATCACGGTACATTTAACGCCAACCTTGACTTCATTTCCGGTTATGCCGCTGATTTTATTGGTTTCGACATCGCAGGATTTGCAGCAGAAAACCTGGCAACCGGCAACGCCGCTCACCCGAATGAAATTAGCCTTAGCTCCGCCAACCAACGCTGGGGGGAAGACTGGTCCGGAGATAAAGGAGGTTTTAACCTGTATAAGGCCGCGTTGAAATTAAAATATGATGATTACTGGGTGCGCTCCGGTTATATCCAACCTTCCGGGCAAACATTATTAGCTGTTCACTGGGGTTTTGTTCCCGGTGCGTATCAAGGGAGCGAAGTCGGCGGTTCCTGGGATTTCGGTAAATATGGCGCATTGTCCAGCTCCTATTTATGGTCGGATAAATATAAAGCCCCGTGGTATACCGAAATGTATGAATTCCGTGCTGCCGATAATAAAACCAAAATTGATTACGTTCAGGCATTGGGGGTGAAGTACGACTTCAAAAATAACCTGCTGCTGGAAGCCTCGTGGGCACAGGCCGAAGGCTTTATGGATCAATACATGGGGAAAATATCTTACAACTTCCCGGTGGCGGGCAATATGCTACGCACCAGTTATCAGTTCTATGGTGCAAAAGACAAAGTCGGTGACGGTACACCGGGGGCTTACGGCGCAATCAACGATGAATACTCTGGTCTCGCATGGCTACAAGGGATAACGCTCGGTTATACCGTCGACACACTCGACTTCCGTCTGGAGGCGCAAACGGTAAAAGCCGAAGGTAACCAGGGCTTCTTCCTGCAACGTATTACGCCAGCCTATGCCAGTTCCAACGGTCGTTTGGATATCTGGTGGGATGCGGCCTCTGACTTTGATGCCAACGGTGAAACCTCCGCTTTCGCGGCAGTCACCTACGATCTGAAAAATTACGATCTGCCTGGCTGGGCCGTCGGCGTCGGCTACGCCTATGGCTGGAACGCGAAACCCTGCACCTCGTGTACCGTTAACGGCGAGTTAGCCGATCAAAGCCAGCGTATTGATGAATCGGCCTGGACGCTCAATATCGCCCACACCGTACAAACCGGCCGCCTGAAAGGCACATTGTTTAACCTCCACTACATCAACTACGACAATCACGGTAATAATCCGAACTACGGTAACGGCTACAACAATATGTTCCAGGATGAAATTGATATCAAATTCAACGTGATTGCGCCGTTCACCATCTTCTAATCCTCTGTTCAAAGCGAGAATGCGATGAATAAACAACTGAAATGGTCCGGGCTGCTGCTGGCAGCCCTCTTCCCCTACGCCCAGGCGGCGCAGTTCAGCCAGCAGGGTAATGAAGTCACTGTCAGTCACGGTGATTACACGCTGCGCTATGATCTCCACAGCGGTAAGGGTGATTTGCTGTGGCGCAGCACGCCACTCATCAAGCAATTTCACAGTGAAGCCCAACTGCAAAACCCGGCGCAGACGCTGAATAGCCAGCATGCCACACAGCGTACATCGCAATGGCAAACCGTTAACGATAAACGCTGGGGTGAGGGACATAAGCTAGTACTCACCAGCCATTTAGCCGGAGGGCGAACGCTGACCACCGATTTTTGGTTTTTCGATAATCGCCCCTGGTTGCTCAGTGATATCCGCGTTTTTGCGCCAACACCGCTGACGGTCAGCAAACTCACGCCAATTGCCGCAGCCTTTGCGGATATCGGTATCGGCAGCGATAAACGCATCTATACCACGCCCTACACCAATAATTTTGATTTCGGTGTCGCGCCGGTTAATCAGTTCGGGCTAAGCCAGAATGGCACTGACCGCTTCGCCAACCCACAAGAGCCGATGGTGAAATTTAATGGCATCAGCCATTGGGTTACAGCATTGCTGGATAACCAGAATCGCCACGGTCTGGTGGCCGGGGCAGCAACGGTACAAAAATGGAAAAGTAGCCAGCAATTGGGTGAGGCAACACGCGCTAATGCGCCGCTCAGCCACTTTGTACTGTACAACTGGGGCGGTGAACAGCAGGGTAAACAGGTTGACTCCGATCTGTTCTTTATTGGCTACTTTACCGACTACCGCGATGGACTGGAAACCTACGGTAAGGTTTATAACGACGGCGAGCCAGGTATGCGCTGGCAAGGTTCTGTACCGGTAGGCTTTAACGCCTTTTATTCCCACGATAGCTATGGTAAAGCGCGCGATATGTACGCTATGACCGACTATATCGCTCAGCACCTAAAACCACTAGGTTATAAATACGTCAACATGGACGGCGGCTTCCAGCCAGACGGTTATCCGCAAGGAATGACCACCTTCACCAATCTCGTGCATCAGAAGGGGCTCAAAGCCGGTGGCTATCTGACGCCGTTCTCCATCTACGAAAACTGGCTGGATCTCCCGGTTGATAAGACCGGCTACACTCACCGCGACGCCTGCCTGAAAGACAGCAACGGCAAGTTAATTAAAACCTATCTTGGCAGCTATGCGCTGGATATGTCGCACCCGGCAGCGCAGTACATCGTGCGGCGTAACATCAAAAACTATGTCGATTGGGGCTTTGATTATATCAAGCTCGACTTCCTCGACATGGGGCTTTACGAGGGGCAGCATCACGATCCAGCGGTAAATGGTATTCAGAACTATCGTCTCGGGATGCAGATCATGCGTGACGAAGTGCTCAACGCGAAGCGGCAGATTTTCCTTGATGCGTCAATCTCTCCGCTATTGCCTGCGGCCTTTACTCAGGGACGGCGCACTGCTTGCGATACCTCACTGGGCGTCGCTGATTACAGCGGCGTTGAACGCCAGGCTTTCAATAGTGCGCTGTCATGGTGGAGTAACGGTACGCTGTATCGTTACAACGATGCCGATATGTTTATGCCGGAACAGCTCCTGCAAGGCGACGCACGTTCCGGGCAACGGGCGGCACTTCGCCTGGCGACCGCCGTGGCTATGGATGGCGGTCATTGGCTGGCGGGCGACAACCTGCCGTTTATTGATGAAGACCGCAGCACGTGGCTGGAAAATAAGTCCCTGCTAGCGTTAGCAACCAGCGGCATTTCGGCTCGCCCTCTCTCTCTGAGCAATGTCTATCATCAAGCCGAACATAGCCCGGACGTGCTAGTTCAGCGTGCCGCCGACAACAGCACCTACGTCTCTTTCACCAACTGGAGCACTCAGGAGAAAACATGGCAACTTTCCGCCGCGGAATTGGGGCTTAAAGGAAATACGCCGTGGCAGGTCACCAGTCTGTACGATGGCCTTCGCTGGCTGCAGAAAACGGCCAATATTAACTATCGGCTTGCGGCGGGCAACACGGCGATACTGCATTTTACCCACGGCGAATTACCGCCAGTACAGCCGCCACTCAATCTGGCGCAAGGGCTGGCCCTGAAGCCTGGAGAAAATAGTTTCACGCTGACATTCCCTCAACCAACGCGGATTAATCAGCTGGTTATTCAGGAACCGGCTCCGTTTGCCATGCGTAATTACACGTTGTCATGGCATGACGGATCTCGCTGGCAACCTTTAACCCGAGGTTATCTATTGGGCGATAACCGCACCTTCAATTTCCCGGAGATAAATGCCAGCCAGTTTCGGCTGAGCTATCTCGATAACAAAGGCAATGTGCAAACGCCAACGATTAAAGCTTACAACGCAGCCACATCCTTACCCGCGATGCGGATCGTCAGTGACAACCCACAGTCAGGGGAAAAACGCTTCGATCTTCAGGGACCGAATCAACTAATGCAGACCTTTAGCCTTGATCATAACGATCTGCCGAAGATCGACTTCTGGCTGTTTGAAAACTACGTCAACGCCGTACCAGGAGATAATTTCCGGATCCAGATAGTTCAGCTCGATGCCCACAATAACCCAGAGAAAACGCTATTTAGCGCCGCGTTACCGCCGTTCAACCTACCCGCGCAGCCTGCGATTTATTCTCTCTGGCCACGATTGACCGGCCTGGATACGCAAAAACGCTACGGGTTTATTTTCAGTTCACAGGATTCTGCGGCGAGTGATGCGGTAGGCACGAACAGCTACGGAACATTAACCAGCAACAAGGCACACTATTCGGGCGGCAAACTTCGACACTCCTCCGACGGCGGTAAAAATTGGCAGGACTCACCAGAAAACACACTGCTCTTTACCCTTTATAGTCATGAAAATAACGATAAGGATACTCAATGAAAATACTCATGGTGGTATTCACTGCCCTCTTTCTGGCTGGTTGTGCCAGTACGGCATCGAAGCCACAACCGCAGTCCCATGATGAAACAATCTCTCCCATGGCGTACCAGGAATGCATTCAGGCAGCAATGACCGGCAACGGCCAGGCCAGTAATGAAAAGTGCGATGAGATACTGAAAGCATCGCGCTAAATACGCTACAGAAAGGCGGTTTAACGGCCACCTTTCTTTTCACTTCGAAGGAGTACTCATGCCGCAACATGATGAAAAAATTATTAATCTACAGGGAGAGTGGCGCGTTGAAATCGACACTCAGGATGCCGGAATAAACGATCGCTGGTTTAGTCGCCCTTTATCGGGGTCAGGATTCCATCTTCCCGGTACTTGTGCTGAACATCACCTGGGTGAACGTAATACACTGGCTCCAGGTTTGACGAAAGAAGCGGTACAGTGCCTGAGGACAGAATATACATACCAGGGAGCGGCCTGGTATCAAACGGAGATTCACCTGACTGACGTCGAGGCAGAGAGTGACATTATTTTGTTTCTCGAACGCGTAATGGGGGAAACACAGGTTTGGATCGACGATTTGGCTATCAGTAAGCAAGATAGCCTCTCTATCCCGCATCAATTTGATATCACGCCTTATGTCAGTGATGGTCAACGACACCAACTCACGTTGCGAATCGACAATCGAGATATTCATAATATCGGTGAGTGGCCGAGCGCCCGCACAGACCAGACACAAACCATCTGGAATGGTGTTATCGGCAAAATAGAATTACATATCCGTAATACGTATACGCTGAACTCGCTGCTTATTTCGATGGATAATCGAAGTCGGAAAGTCACCCTGAATATTTCGAAACCAAAGGCTATCGCTGACTGGCAGAATATTGTACTAACATTAACGATTAATGATCTTAACGGTCATTATATACAACAAGAAATACTGTCGACCCAGACACCTAAAAATCAACCCACCATTACTACATCCTTTATCCTGAACGATGACATCGTTTTGTGGGATGAATTTACCCCACAGTTGTATCAGGTGGTGGTAACAATCAACGATCTGTCCCATCCGTCCAACACTGCAAAGATAACCCAGACGACCGGATTCCGCCAAATCAGTACTCACGATGGTTTGTTAAAAATTAACGGTATTCAGCGATTTTTACGTGGAAATATCGATTGCTGTATTTATCCGCTCACCGGATATCCCCCAACAACCGAAGTGGAATGGTCGCACATCTTCCAACAGCTTAAACAATATGGAATTAACCATGTCCGTTTCCACTCCTGGTGCCCGCCAGAAGCAGCCTTTACCTGCGCCGATCGGCAAGGAATGTACCTGCAAATTGAAGGGCCAATATGGATGGATAATTGGATGGATTTTCCTGTTGGAAAATATCCAGACCATTACCACTGGCTCCCTGAAGAAGCTGAGCGCATCATCCGGGCATGGTCTATCCATCCCTCATTTTGTATTTTTAGCAACGGCAATGAATTAAACGGTGATTTTCAACTGCTGCAAGATATCATTCAGCGGCTGAGAATTCTCCAGCCACAGATTATTTATACATTAACCAGTAACTGGGATCGGCAAATGACGAAAGAGGATGATATTTTCATCGCACAATCGTCGGCTGGCATCGGGGTTCGCGGGCAATATTTTCTCGACCAACTGGTCGAAACCACGACGCTAAATTTTTCAACTGGCGTACAAATGCAAACCCTCCCGGTCATCTCTCACGAAGTTGGACAATATGTAGTTTATCCCAATGTTGCAGAGATTCCTTGTTATACCGGCAGCTTAATCCCTGTCAATTTACAACGTATTCGAGATGATCTGGAGCAAAACAACCTTCTTCCTTACCTTAATGATTTTATTAATTCTTCAGGGAAAATGGCCTTATATCTGTATAAAATGGAAATAGAGGCCGCTCTTAGAACCCGGAATATGGCAGGTATTCAGTTATTAAGCCTACATGATTTTCCTGGGCAAAGTACGGCAACCGTCGGTATTCTGGATGCTTTCTACACCAGTAAAAATATTATCGCCGCTGAAGCATTTCGTCATTTTTGCTGTGAAACCGTACCGCTAGTCATGATGCCAACGTTGTTTTATACCAGTGACGATAGTTTTAACGCAGAACTACAAATAGCTCATTACAGCGCATCCGCACTCCACCAGGTAACATTACGCGTTCAGATTACTAATGAAAAACAACATGTTATTTTCACTGAGGATTTCGCAATCGATGAAGTGCCGGTTGGGCTATTAAAGGAAAATCTATCCCTTCAGGTTACACCGTTCAGAACTCTAATAGGCCTGCAGTCATTACAGGTAAAAGCCGAATTGCTGAATACCCCTTATCAAAACCAGTGGGATATTTGGGTCTACGGCCAGGAGGAACCTTGCTCGTTTCCCCCATCAGTAACATTGTGCCGCGAATGGTCACCTTCTGTAGAGGAACGTTTGCAAAAGGGTGAGCATGTTCTGTTGCTGCCCACACCAGCCCAGGTTAAGCAGCTTGCTTCCAGCACCTGGTTTCCAGTGTTCTGGAGCCCAGTACATTTTGCCAGCAAAGATCCTTGCGGGATGGTTATCAATAATCAACATCCGCTGTTCAGTCACTATTTCCCTTGTGAAAATCACGCCACTCTGGAATGGAAAGCATTACTGGAAAATAGCTTTGCCATGAATATTGATTCGCTTGAGCAGTGCGCACCACTAACATTGCTGACGCCAAATTTTTTCCATAATCACAAGAACACACATCTTTTTGAATGCTGTGTGGGCGAAGGGCGACTTATGGTATGCACGCTCAATCTTGAAGTGGATTCACTTATCAGCAAGCCGTTCCAAAATGCGCTTTATAACTATCTGGCATCGGCTGATTTTACGCCTGAAATCTGTTTGAGCATGCCAGAGATTCGGGGACTCTTTACTTCATCAGATCCCGAAAAAATAACCAGAACCGATCTTGCCATCGGAAAGCCCGCGCAAACTGACAGTATGAAATCATTAAATTATGGGCCATTGCGGGGCAATGATGGTAATCCGTCAACCGCATGGATCGCCGCAGATGCCGAGGTAGGACATTACTGGCAAGTAGACTTCGAAAGCATCCTGCACATCACCGCAACACAGGTTGTTTTTAATGAAAATGCTGTTTACACCTACGTCATTCAACATTCGCGCAATGGCATTGACTGGGATATCGCCGTTAATAAAACAAACCAGATAGTTCCTCAACAAACGCATGATGATGAATTCAGCGTGAACGCACGTTTTCTGAGAATTATCTATCAGGGGCTATCTAATGGTATCTGGGCCGGACATCGTCAATTTTCGGCCTACGGACCAGAGATAACTACGCAGCAGATATAAATCCGTTAATAGCAATATCACAGGGCGGGCTTTGGTTCGCCCTTCTTCCCTGTATTAAAAATATTCCTATAACCGGGCATCAAAGTGCGGTCAGAGATAAATTTTTATTCTGCGTGGCGGTTCACAATATTGTGTATTACGTTTAGATCATATGCACTTACACGCTGGAACCATCATGAACTCACTTCGTTATTTCGATTTTGGCGCATCGCGCAGTCTGCTGCTGCTGATTGCTCGTATCGCCATCGTGCTGCTGTTTATCATTTTCGGCTATCCGAAAATGTTGGGCTTTGAGGGAACGGTACAGTACATGGCATCTTCGGGCGCACCGATGCCGACGCTGTCGGCGATTATTGCCATTATCATGGAGGTTCCGGCAGCCATTCTGATTGTGTTAGGTTTTTTCACCCGTCCGCTGGCGGTCATTTTTATCTTTTATACGCTGGGAACCGCGGTTATTGGTCACCACTATTGGGATATGGGCGGTGATGCGGTGCTACCGAATATGATTAATTTCTACAAAAACGTCAGTATCGCAGGGGCATTCCTGCTGTTGGCCATTGTCGGACCGGGAGCGATTTCGTTAGATCGTCGCTGATACACCTACCCGATGGCAGAGATGTGTAGGCTGGGTAAGTGCAGCGCCACCCGGCAAAATTACGGACACAAAAAAGGCCGCTTACGCGGCCTTTTTGTCATTCTGTAACGCAGGAATTATGCGTAAACCGGGAAGCGTGCGCAGATATCCAGGACTTTCGCTTTGACGCGCTCGATTACAGCTTCATCATTGATGTTGTCCAGAACATCGCACATCCAGCCAGCCAGCTCTTTCACTTCGGCTTCTTTGAAACCACGACGGGTCACAGCCGGGGAACCGATACGAATACCGGAAGTGACGAACGGGCTCTTCGGATCGTTCGGTACGCTGTTTTTGTTAACGGTGATGTTAGCACGGCCCAGCGCAGCGTCAGCTTCTTTACCGGTCAGGTTTTTATCAACCAGATCCAGCAGGAACAGGTGGTTCTCAGTACCGCCAGAAACCACTTTGTAACCACGGTTCAGGAATACTTCCACCATCGCTTTAGCATTTTTCGCAACCTGCTGCTGGTAGACTTTGAACTCTGGCTCCATCGCTTCTTTCAGTGCCACCGCTTTCGCCGCGATAACGTGCATCAGTGGGCCGCCCTGCGCGCTAGGGAATACAGCAGAGTTCAGTTTTTTGTACAGCTCTTCGCTACCGTCTTTTGCCAGGATCAGGCCGCCGCGCGGACCCGCCAGGGTTTTGTGGGTAGTGGTGGTAACAACATGAGCATGCGGAACCGGGTTCGGGTACACGCCTGCGGCAATCAGACCGGCAACGTGCGCCATGTCGACAAACAGGTATGCGCCAATGCTGTCGGCGATTTCACGCATTTTTGCCCAATCAACAACTCCGGAGTAAGCAGAGAAGCCACCGATAATCATCTTCGGTTTGTGCTCCTGAGCCTGCTTCGCCATGTCTTCGTAGTCAATTTTACCGGACTCATCGATGCCGTAAGGGACGATGTTGTACAGTTTACCTGAGAAGTTTACCGGGGAACCGTGAGTCAGGTGACCGCCTTGCGCCAGGTTCATACCCAGAACGGTATCGCCCGGTTGCAGCAGAGCAGTGTAGACAGCGAAGTTAGCCTGAGAACCGGAGTGCGGCTGGACGTTAGCGTAGTCTGCGCCAAACAGCTCTTTGGCGCGATCAATCGCCAGTTGCTCAACGATATCAACGTATTCACAACCACCGTAGTAACGCTTGCCCGGATAACCTTCAGCGTATTTGTTGGTCAGCTGAGACCCCTGCGCCTGCATCACGCGCGGGCTGGTGTAGTTTTCGGAGGCGATCAGTTCGATGTGCTCTTCCTGACGTACTTTTTCCTGCTCCATAGCCTGCCACAGTTCGGCATCATAATCGGCAATGTTCATTTCACGCTTTAACATCCGCATCTCCTGACTCAGCTAACAATAGAATTTCGGCCTAAAAAGGCAGTCCCGTTGGACTTCGGCCAACAGTATAACCGAATCATTCTTCGATAACAGGTCTTGACAAAGGATTTTACGCAAACGATTACCTTCAGAGCACGCAAGGCTTTGGAGAACAAAGGTCTGCTTAATTTCAACGGATTTCTTTTCAGGTTTGTGATGCAGATTTTTCACGTTGTAACCATTACAACGCAAAGTTACAAAGAACCATTTACAATGCAGGGGTATTTTTTATAAGATGTATTTGACATACATCATTAAAGTCTCAGATAAAGGAAGACAGTATGCTTGACGCACAAACCATCGCTACAGTGAAAGCCACCATTCCCCTGCTGGTTGAGACAGGCCCGAAGCTGACCGCCCATTTCTACGATCGCATGTTTACGCATAACCCCGAACTCAAAGAAATTTTCAACATGAGTAACCAGCGTAATGGCGATCAACGTGAAGCGTTATTTAACGCCATCGCCGCTTACGCCAGCAATATCGAAAACCTGGCGGCGTTGCTGCCTGCGGTTGAGAAAATAGCCCAGAAGCATACCAGCTTCCAGATTAAGCCCGAGCAGTACAACATCGTGGGCGGTCACCTGCTGGCAACGCTGGACGAAATGTTCAGTCCAGGTCAGGAAGTGCTGGATGCCTGGGGAAAAGCGTATGGCGTGCTGGCTAACGTCTTCATCAACCGCGAAGCACAGATTTACAGTGAAAACGCCAACAAAAATGGTGGCTGGGAAGGTACTCGTCCGTTCCGTATCGTGGCAAAAACCCCGCGTAGCGCGTTGATCACCAGCTTTGAGTTTGAGCCGGTCGATGGCGGTGCGGTGGCAGAATACCATCCGGGGCAATATCTGGGCGTCTGGCTGAAGCCGGAAGGTTTCCCGCATCAGGAAATTCGTCAGTACTCTCTGACCCGCAAACCGGATGGTAAAGGCTATCGTATTGCCGTTAAACGCGAAAACGGCGGCCAGGTTTCTACCTGGTTGCATAACCACGCGAATATCGGTGACATCGTTCATTTAGCCGCACCAGCGGGCGATTTTTTCATGGATGTGGCAACCGATACGCCAGTATCTCTGATTTCTGCGGGTGTTGGTCAGACGCCGATGCTGGCCATGCTGGATACGCTGGCAAAATCCGGGCACACCGCACAGGTTAACTGGTTCCACGCGGCAGAAAACGGCGATGTGCATGCTTTTGCCGATGAAGTAAGTGAACTGGGTAAAACGCTGCCGCGTTTTACCGCACATACCTGGTATCGTGAGCCGAACGAAGCGGATCGCGAAAAAGGTGGATATGACAGCGAAGGACTGATGGATTTAAACAAGATGGAAGGTGCAATCAGCGACCCGTCAATGCAGTTTTATCTGTGCGGTCCGGTTGGCTTTATGCAGTTTGCCGCGAAGCAACTGGTCGGTCTGGGCGTGAAGAACGAAAACATTCACTACGAATGTTTCGGTCCACATAAAGTGCTGTAATTCGTTATAAAGCAGGCCTGATGGCGCTACGCCTGTCAGGCCTGCTAAGCAGACCCGACTTAAATTGCCGCGTCGTCTTCTTCACCGGTACGAATACGAATAACGCGTGCCACGTCAAAGACAAAAATCTTGCCGTCGCCAATTTTACCCGTTTGTGCAGTACGAATAATGGTATCGACGCAGGTATCAACAATATCGTCAGTTACCACAATTTCAATTTTCACCTTCGGCAGAAAATCCACCATATATTCCGCGCCGCGATACAGTTCGGTATGGCCTTTCTGACGGCCAAATCCTTTCACTTCCGTCACAGTCATACCGGTAATGCCGACTTCTGCCAGCGCTTCGCGGACGTCGTCCAGCTTGAAGGGTTTAATAATCGCATCAATCTTTTTCATGCTATTCCTTGAAAAGGTCGCCTGTCTTTTGATCGGATAAACCTAACACATTAAACGATTACACAAAATCATTCATGATGCCTGGCAGCAGCTTGAATGATGCAGTGTAAAATTATTCTTTGAAATCGTTCGCATCCAGTTCGTGTCGAGAGAGCAACTTATAGAACTCCGTCCGGTTGCGCCCCGCCATTCTCGCCGCATGAGTAACGTTGCCTTTGGTAATTTGCAACAACTTACGCAAGTAGTTGAGTTCAAACTGGTTACGCGCTTCGACAAAGGTTGGCAGCGCAGTATTTTCGCCTTCCAGCGCCTGCTCCACCAGCGCATCGCTGATTACCGGTGAAGAAGTTAGCGCCACACACTGTTCAATCACGTTGACCAACTGACGCACGTTTCCTGGCCAACTGGCTGTCATTAAACGTTTCATCGCGTCAGTCGAAAATGCACGCACGAACGGTTTGTGCCGCTCAGCAGACTGGCGTAGCAGATGGTTGGCCAGTAGTGGGATGTCTTCAGTACGCTCGGCCAGCGTCGGGATCTTCAAACTCACGACATTGAGGCGATAGAATAAATCTTCGCGAAACTCACCCCGCGCCATCGCTTTGGGCAGATCACGGTGCGTCGCAGAAACGATCCGCACATCAATGTCGATATCACGATTGCTGCCAAGGGGGCGGACTTTACGCTCCTGCAACACACGCAATAATTTGACCTGTAATGGCGCGGGCATGTCACCTATCTCATCGAGAAACAGCGTCCCGCCTTCAGCGGCCTGAAATAACCCTTCACGGTTGCTCACCGCGCCGGTAAAGGCGCCGCGCGCATGACCAAACAGTTCAGACTCGAGCAGTTGTTCCGGCAACGCGCCGCAGTTAATCGCAATGAAAGGTTTGTGGCTTCGCGGGCTGGCGTTGTGAATAGCCTGAGCGAAAACCTCTTTCCCGGTACCGCTTTGACCGTTGATCAGTACGCTGACGTCTGATTGCGCCACCATCCGTGCCTGCTCCAACAAACGCAACATCAGAGGACTGCGGGTAACGATTGATTCACGCCAGCGGTCATCAGTGGCGGGCGCAGACTGTTCCAGCGCCCCGTCAATGGCATTGTATAACGCGTCTTTATCGACCGGCTTAGTGAGAAAACTGAAAACACCCTGCTGAGTAGCGGCAACAGCATCAGGAATAGAACCATGAGCCGTAAGAATAATAACCGGCATCCCAGGCTGGACTTTCTGGATCTCAGTAAACAGTTGCATACCGTCCATTTCATCCATGCGCAGATCGCTAATAACCAGATCCACCTTTTCACGGTTCAGGATCCGCAGTCCTTCCAGCCCGCTTTCCGCCGTTACGACACTGTAACCTTCGCTGGTCAGTCGCATTCCGAGCAATTTCAACAACCCAGGATCGTCATCTACAAGCAGTAAATGCGCGGGTTTACGGCTTATCATGGCGTTACCTCATCAGATGACGACACCGCACCATCCCCGTTGTCAGGTGTGGTGAGTTTATCACTCCCATGCTGCGTATCGGGACTGTAGTTACCGGCAGGTTTGCGGGTAGAAAGCTGGCGTTCAATATCCGTCAGATTCTCCAGTTTGCGGGTAGTCAGATCGAGCTGGGCTTGCAAATGCTGTTGTTGTAAACGCAGCGTATCAAGATCGCTGTCTGATGCCTGCTGGAGTTTGCTATAGCGCATGCGTTCTTCTGCAAGCTGTAACTGCAGCGTTTGGCTGCTGCGCCAGACCTGATAAAGCGGTCGTACCTGAGCGGGGATTTGCGGGCTTAACGCATCAAGGCGCGTAATCGCGTCCCGCCGTTCTGGTGGGGTAATATTGGCACTGCCTAGCAGGATCCCACGTTTGAAAGCGCCCTGCCAGGTATCCGCCAGCAGGGCACTGGCTTCACTGCGCGCCTGAACCGCCATCATGCGATCGGCACAATCCATTGCCCGCAGCCAATACAGCGGATTAGATTCTGTGGACTGACCCTGTAGTGACCAGATATCCGCACATTCTGTTGAAAGGTAATCGGCCAATTGATGAGGAGGAATTTTCTCCTGCGAAGGATCACCGATAATATGATTCACCGCATTCGGTACACACCCTACCAGCGCCAGGCACGGCAGGCTCACCCATAAGGCGCGGCGGAAAAAATGTCGTTTAAGCATTCGGACAACAACGTGTGGCATACTCACCAGACTTAGGTTGATTTTAGTGTTTTTTCGTTGCAGATAGCGGCAGTTCTATGCGAAAGCAAACACCTTGCGCATTATCATCGACCAGATACAGTTTTCCCCGCATACGGCGGATGCAATCTCTGGCGATACTAAGCCCCAACCCGCTTCCTTTTACCGCCCCTTTCCGCTGATGACTCCCCTGGAAAAAAGGCTCGAAGATCATGGTCTTTTCTGCTTCTGGAATCGGTGTGCCGGTATTCACTATATCTATATATACCGTAGAGCCATGCAAACTGCTGCGGATACAAATGGTACCGGATTCAGCCCCATAGTGCACCGCATTGGAATAAAGATTGTCCAGCACGCTCATTAACAGCCCAGGCTCTGCCAGACAGGAACTCGCAGCCAGCGCAACATCAGTATGTATCATTTTTGAGCGAGCGGGCAGGCTATGTGCAGAAACAACGCCATCCACCAGCGGCGCTATCTCAACGTTCTTAAGCTCAATCACCTCATCAGCCAGTTTCCGGTTGTAATCCAGCAACTGCTCAATCAGTTTCTGCAGATTGCGGCTGCTGTCATCCAGAATACCGACAACCTCTTTCTGCTCCGCCGTCAGAGGACCAACTACCTGATCTGCCAGCAGTTCTGTTCCCTCACGCATGCTTGCCAGCGGTGTTTTCAGCTCGTGTGAAAGGTGGCGTAAAAACTGATGCCGCTGAGACTCCAGCCATGAAAGGCGCTCGCTCAGCCAGATAATTCGCTGACCAACCGAGCGCAGTTCCCGAGGGCCGGTGAACAGTACGCTATCACCCAGCGAGCGCCCTTCCCCCAGGCGGTTGATCATCCGTTCTATACCTTTAACTGGTCCGATAATCATCCGCGTGAACAGCAACACCATCGCCAGGCTGACGAGAAACAGCACCAGTGCCTGCCAGCCAAAGAACTGCCCACGCTCCGCTATATCTTGTTGTAATTGTTGCCCACGAGAGAAAACCACCGTACGCGTTGCCTGAACCATCTCCGTATTGGCGCTGGCAAAAGCTTCAAGTCGTGCCGCCGCCACGCTATCAGGGCCGCTATTTTTACACTGTAGCTGTGCGAGGTCGTTTAAATCCTGGCGCAACGCCTGATAGAGTTTGTCATCCGGTAAAACGCCCGCATGCGCATCCAGCATATCGCTGTAGCGTTTGCGCTGACTTTGATAGACCTTCGCCAGGGTCGGATCATCAAGCACGCAGTATTGCCGATAGCTGCGTTCCATCTCCAGTGCCGCATTGGTCATCGCCTCGCTTCGTCGGGCATCAATCAACGTCGTTCGGTTCGTTAACGCAGCCTGGGCGCTAAGCACGTTCAGACTCTGCCATGCCTGCCAGGCCAGCACTAACAAAGGCAGCAGGATCAGCAAAAAAGCCAACGTCACCAACTGGCGTAAAGAACGGGGGAAAACAGACCAGCGCTTCAAGGCGTTACCTCAACGGACACGAATAAGAAGATGCTAACTGAGGGAAACGCCAGATACAACAAAGCCGGGATTAACCCGGCTTTGTTGTGGAATAAGGCGGTGCCTAACTCGACGTTTCGCCCGGAGATTGATATGAGCAACGCTAATATCAGAAGTTGGACGGCAGGCACCTTGTTGTGCGTCATTCGAAGTTTATGTAGCACGTCCCGAAGGGGCTGACATAAGAGGGTGAATGAGCCACTGGTTATTATTATGCAGCAACTGTGCCAACAATCAAAACATTTTATTAACACAATGATAAATATAAGAAATATGTTTAAATATGCTAAAAAGTTTTCCGTCTGTTTTTTGCACCTTTTGTCGCTAATTAGCAACACATATAACACTAAAAAATAAATAATATATAAATCAATTAATTAACTGTCTCTTTTAGGCGACACCCCGTCGTGCCATTGTCGGCATTTGCCGACACCCTGGAGGTGTAAACGCCTCATCCCCTAACAGGATTTACGTCGCTCAACTGGACCAGACAAAAAAAACCCCTCACGAAGAGGGGCTTGATGTCTATCGTTATGATTAGCCGAGTTGCTTACGCGCATTGCGGAAGATACGCATCCACGGGCTGTCCTCGCCCCAGTTTTCCGGGTGCCAGGAGTTGCTCACAGTACGGAATACTCGTTCCGGATGCGGCATCATAATCGTCACACGACCATTTTCGGTCGTCACCGCAGTGATCCCGTTTGGCGAGCCATTCGGGTTCGCTGGATAGGTTTCAGTCACCTTGCCAAAGTTATCAACATAGCGCAGCGCTACCAGACCTTTGCTTTCCAGCCCCGTCAGATGTGCATCATCACGTACTTCCACGCGCCCTTCACCATGAGAAACGGCAATCGGCATCATTGACCCGACCATTCCCTGCAACAGAAGAGACGGGCTTTGCGTCACTTCCACCAGGCTAAAGCGAGCTTCGAAACGATCAGAGTGGTTACGTACAAAGCGCGGCCACAGTTCGCTACCCGGGATCAATTCGCGCAGGTTGGACATCATCTGACAGCCGTTACATACACCAAGCGCCAGCGTCTGTGGGCGATGGAAGAAGGTTTCAAACTCATCACGCACGCGGTTGTTGAACAGTATTGATTTCGCCCAGCCTTCACCGGCACCCAGTACATCACCGTAAGAGAAACCACCACAGGCAACCAGCGCCTGGAAGTTCCCCAGGCCGATACGTCCGCCCAGCAGATCGCTCATGTGAACGTCGATGGCGTCAAAGCCAGCACGGTGGAAAGCCGCGGCCATCTCAACGTGGGAGTTAACACCTTGCTCACGCAACACAGCCACTTTTGGACGCGCACCGGTGGCAATATACGGCGCGGCAACATCTTCGTTGATATCAAACGACAGTTTTACGTTAAGGCCTGGATCCGCATCGTTCGCCTTGGCATCGTGTTCCTGATCGGCACATTCCGGGTTGTCACGCAGACGCTGCATCTGCCAGGTGGTTTCTGCCCACCACATACGAAGCGTAGTGCGGCTTTCACTGAATACGGACTGGCCGTTGGCTGTCAGAGTGAAACGATCACCTGCGACTGCCTGTCCGAGGTAATGTACACAATCTGTCAGACCGTTAGCTGCGAGAACAGCCTCTACTGCATCGCGATCTGTCGCACGCACCTGAATCACTGCACCCAGCTCTTCATTAAACAGAGCAGACAGAGCGTCATCGCCAAGTGTGCTGATTTCAGCCTGAATACCACAGTGACCGGCAAATGCCATCTCAGCCAGAGTCACCAACAGACCGCCGTCTGAACGGTCATGGTAGGCCAGCAGCTTACGCTGCGCCACCAGCGCCTGAATGGCGTCATAGAAGCCCTTCAGTTGCGCGACGTCGCGTACATCAGCCGGTTTGTCACCCAACTGGCGGTAAACCTGCGCCAGTGATGTCGCACCCAGTGCATTGTGGCCAAGGCCCAGGTCAATCAACAGCAGCGCGTTCTCTTCGGTCGAGAGCTGCGGTGTAATGGTATGACGCACATCTTCCACGCGGGCAAAAGCGGTAATCACCAGCGACAGCGGCGAGGTCATCTCACGCTGTTCGTTACCTTCTTGCCAGCGGGTTTTCATCGACATGGAATCTTTGCCCACCGGGATGGTCAGACCAAGTGCAGGGCATAATTCTTCCCCTACCGCTTTTACCGCTTCGTACAACCCGGCATCTTCGCCAGGGTGACCAGCGGCCGCCATCCAGTTTGCGGACAGTTTGATACGTTTGATATCACCTATTTGCGTTGCCGCAATGTTGGTCAGCGCTTCACCTACCGCGAGGCGTGCCGAAGCGGAGAAGTCCAGCAGCGCAACCGGTGCGCGCTCGCCGATTGACATCGCTTCGCCATAGTAGCTGTCAAGGCTGGCAGTCGTCACCGCGCAGTTCGCGACCGGGATCTGCCACGGCCCCACCATCTGATCACGTGCAACCATGCCGGTAACGGTACGGTCGCCAATTGTCACCAGGAAAGTTTTTTCTGCAACTGCGGGCAGGTGCAGCACGCGTTTGACCGCATCTGCAATCGTGATATCGCTTCGATTTAACGCATCGCCTTTCGCTTTCAGCGTCTGTACATTGCGGGTCATTTTCGGTGTCTTACCGAGCAATACATCGAGTGGCAGATCGATCGGCTGATTGTCAAAATGACGGTCATTCATAGAAAGGTGCTGTTCTTCGGTGGCTTCACCGATCACTGCATATGGTGCGCGCTCACGCTTACACAGCTCGTCAAACAACGCTAACTGGTCAGCGGCAACCGCCAGCACGTAACGTTCCTGAGATTCGTTACACCAGATTTCCAGCGGGCTCATGCCCGGCTCATCGCTGAGGATATCACGCAGTTCAAACTTACCACCGCGCCCGCCGTCGCTGACCAGCTCAGGCATAGCATTAGACAGTCCGCCTGCCCCCACATCGTGGATAAACAGAATCGGGTTGGCATCGCCCATCTGCCAGCAACGGTCAATAACCTCCTGGCAACGACGTTCCATTTCCGGATTGTCACGTTGCACGGAAGCAAAATCGAGATCGGCGTCGGACTGGCCGGAAGCCATCGAAGAGGCCGCGCCGCCGCCAAGACCGATGTTCATTGCCGGGCCTCCGAGGACGATCAGTTTCGCACCCACGACGATCTCACCTTTCTGTACGTGATCGGCGCGGATATTACCGATCCCACCGGCCAGCATGATTGGCTTGTGGTAACCGCGCAGCTCTTCGCCGTTGTGGCTGTTAACTTTTTCTTCGTAGGTACGGAAGTAACCGGTCAGCGCCGGACGACCAAATTCATTGTTAAACGCCGCGCCCCCCAGAGGACCATCGGTCATGATATCCAGCGCGGTAACAATACGTTCTGGTTTACCGAAATCTTCTTCCCACGGCTGTTCAAAGCCAGGAATTCGCAGGTTGGAGACGGAAAAACCAACCAGGCCCGCTTTCGGCTTTGCGCCGCGTCCGGTTGCGCCTTCATCACGAATTTCGCCACCGGAACCGGTCGCCGCGCCCGGCCATGGCGAGATCGCCGTCGGGTGGTTGTGAGTTTCTACTTTCATCAGGATATGTGCCGGCTCCTGATGGAAGTCATAGCGACCCGTTTGATGGTCGGCAAAGTAGCGGCCCACTTCAGAACCTTCCATCACCGCCGCGTTGTCTTTATAAGCAGACAGCACGTGATCCGGTGTGGTTTCGAAGGTGTTTTTAATCATCTTGAACAGCGACTTCGGCTGTTGTTTTCCGTCGATAACCCAGTCGGCGTTAAAAATTTTATGACGGCAGTGCTCAGAGTTGGCCTGCGCAAACATATACAATTCGATGTCGTTCGGATTGCGTCCCAGTTTGGTAAACGCATCCTGCAGATAATCAATTTCGTCGTCCGCCAGCGCCAGACCCAGGCGCAGGTTAGCGTCAATTAGCGCCTGGCGGCCTTGACCCAGCAGATCGACACTAGAAACCGGTGCCGGCTGGTGATGCACAAACAGTTTTTCTGCTTCGTCCAGCGAAGAGAATACCGTTTCCATCATGCGATCATGCAGTACGGCAGCAACGTCCTGCCACTCTTCTGCAGTCAGCGTAGAGGCTTCTACATAATAGGCGACGCCACGTTCCAGACGGCTAATCTGCTGCAGACCGCAGTTGTGGGCAATATCAGTCGCTTTAGAAGACCAGGGGGAGATGGTGCCAGGGCGAGGCGTTACCAGCAGCAGTTTGCCCTCAGGGACATGGCTGCGAAGAACAGGACCATACTTCAACAGGCGTGCAAGTTGCGCATGCTCATCCTCGTTTAACGGGGCATTCAGGTCAGCAAAATGGACATACTCGGCGTAAATATTGTGGACCTGAAGATTGGCCGCCTGAAAACGCGCCAGCAGTTTGTTAATACGGAATGCAGACAGTGCAGGCGAACCACGCAGAATTTCCATCATAAGTCTCTCGTCTTCGAAGCGCCTGAGGCGCTTATAAGTGTGCGCAAGGGGGGAAACGGGCGTCATTATAAAGAATCTACCGCGGAGACGAAACCGTTTGCGTCGAAATAAAATCACGACTTTCTCTTATCATCAAATGCGGTCAGTTTTCTGAATAAGTTGCCAACTGGCGCAAGTTTAAGCAAAATGCCGCTCATTAATGACTACTTCACTTCTTAATCAATATCACAGCAGGCTAAGATTACGCACGATTCAGAGAATTAACTAATTGAAAAAATTAAAGATTAATTATCTGTTCATCGGCATATTGACGCTGCTGCTGGCAGCGGCCCTCTGGCCATCTATCCCCTGGTTCGGTAAAGCCGACAATCGTATCGCCGCGATTCAAGCTCGGGGAGAATTGCGCGTCAGTACAATCGACTCGCCTTTAACGCACTCCACCCTTAACGGGAAAACCTTTGGTCTGGATTATGAGCTGACCCAACAATTCGCCAGCTATTTAGGGGTGAAGTTAAAAGTCACTGTACGTCAGAATATCAGCCAACTTTTTGACGACCTGGATAACGGCGATGCCGATCTGTTAGCCGCAGGCCTGGTCTATAACAGCGAACGAGTTAAAAACTACCAGCCGGGTCCGACTTACTATTCGGTTTCGCAGCAACTGGTGTATCGGGTCGGAAAATATCGCCCCCGCACCCTTGCCAGCGTGAATGAAAATCAGCTGACTATCGCCCCCGGACATGTCGTGGTGAATGATTTGCAGCAGCTGAAAGCGAAAAAATTTCCCGAATTGAGCTGGAAGATCGATGACAAAAAAGGAACGACAGAACTGCTTGATGATGTCATCTCCGGTAAGCTCGACTATACCATTGCCGATTCAGTCGCTATCAGCCTGTACCAACGCGTGCACCCGGAGCTTGCCGTGGCGCTGGATGTTTCAGACGAACAGCCAGTAACCTGGTTTAGTCCTCTGGATGACGACAACACACTCTCCGCTGCCCTGCTGGATTTCTTTAACACTATTAATGAAGACGGTTCACTGGCGCGACTGGAAGAAAAGTATCTCGGACATGGCGATGATTTCGATTATGTCGATACTCGCACTTTTTTACGCGCTGTAGATAGCGTACTGCCGGATCTCAAACCATTGTTTGAAAAATATGCACAGGAGATAGACTGGCGGCTGCTGGCGGCTATTTCCTATCAGGAATCCCATTGGGATGCGCAGGCTACTTCCCCGACCGGCGTACGTGGCCTGATGATGTTAACCAAAAATACCGCCCAAAGCCTGGGGCTGACCGACCGGACCGACGCTGAACAGAGCATCAGCGGTGGAGCGCGTTATCTACAGGACATGATGAGTAAAGTGCCGGATACCGTACCGGAAGGAGAGCGCATCTGGTTTGCGCTTGCCGCATATAATATGGGATATGCACATATGCTGGATGCCCGGGCGTTAACGGTTAAAACCAAAGGCAACCCGGACAGCTGGGCCGATGTGAAGCAACGCCTGCCACTGCTCAGCCAGAAGCCATATTACAACAAGCTGACGTATGGCTATGCTCGTGGCCACGAAGCCTACGCATATGTAGAAAATATTCGTAAATACCAGATAAGCCTGGTGGGATATCTGCAAGAGAAAGAAAAACAGGCGACAGAAACGCAGCAACTGGCACAGGATTACCCGGCGGTATCTCTGGCAGAATTATTAGACCAGGAGAAATTTCCTCTCTCTGCGTTTCTGTCTCAGACATCGTCTAATTACCTGACGCACTCCCCTTCACTGCTGTTTTCCTCACAGAAGAAAGAGGAAAAATAGCCGCATCCGGCTTGCTGGAACAAGTAATCACTCACTTGCAGACTTTTTCAGGTTTTTGATTTCCTGACGACGCATACGGAAGAAATCACTAAGCAGCGTGGCACATTCATCCCGTAGTATACCCTCAGTGACCTCAACCCGATGGTTCATTCCCGGATGATGTAGCACATCCATCAGCGAACCTGCGGCCCCCGTTTTCGCATCGCGCGCACCAAATACTACGCGTCCGATACGACTGTGTACCATCGCGCCAGCGCACATAACGCACGGCTCCAGGGTGACGTACAGAGTGGCGTCCAGTAAGCGGTAATTTTGTAGCACCAGACCGCCCTGACGCAGCGCCATAATTTCAGCGTGGGCTGTTGGATCATGGTGACCAATCGGCCGGTTCCAGCCTTCGCCAATAACGCGATTGTTATGTACTAATACCGCACCTACCGGGACTTCCCGCTCATCCCAGGCGCGTTTAGCCAGCGTTAAGGCGTGGCGCATCCAGTACTCATGGCTAAATTCAACATCAGACAAAGGCAGAACTCCGGTAATCAAAGCGGGCGCATTATACACAGACGCTATCGTTTACTCTATTCGAGTTGCTGAAGCTCACCGCGTGGCGTAACGCGCCAGCGATGCTGGCAAAATGAAAGCAGCGGATTGTCCTGTTTGCTATCGCTATAGCCACTGTAAAGGCGCAGCGGAGCGCCAATATGACGTTCCAGTTGCGTCACTTTCTCATGGCCCAGGCAGCGCAGAGGTAGCACCCAACCGCCGTACCCCCGCTCAATTTGGCTGGCGATAAGATTAACGCGCGGTAGCCATGGGGTGTCGAAGTAGACCTGTTCGACCAGTGACCTTGGGGATCCGGTAATCAACCAGATATCAGCGTCAGAGCTTAACAGGTAAGTCGTTAGACGCTGTTGCACGGCCGGAAAAGCCGTTACGTGCTGTCGAAACCAGCGTACGAAATCGGTCTGATGGGATTTCAGGCGCGCTTCACTCCGACCAAAAGTGCATCCCCAAAGGAGCAAGCTCATCGGCCAGCGCGCGGCGCGCCCCTGAATCACCAACCCCAGCGCAATAATCGGTAGCAGGGGCAGCACAAGCAACGCATTCAGCGGTTGGCGACGTAGCAGGTAGCGCAGAAAACTGCCGAACATATCCTGCTGGTGTAACGTACCATCCAAATCAAAAAAGACAACGCGACGCTCGTGATTGGTCAAACCTTATTCCTCTGGATCGTTGAACCCCAATAGCCAGGTAAAAAGAAACCCGGCGATAACCGCTACCAGATAGCCTAACAGATAGAACATCACTTTTCCGGCAACAATCGTCAGAGCCAGCGGTAACCCTGAGATCCCAAAAGTAATAACCGTCGCGACCTTCCAGTAACTGATCAGCGCCCCGCCGACCGCTCCGCCAAGACAAGCACCAATAAATGGCTTACCCAGCGGCAACGTCACGCCAAAAATCAGCGGCTCACCGATCCCCAGTAATCCTACTGGTAACGCACCTTTAATCACTTTTTTCAGCCGTGCGTTACGGGTTTTCATCAGAACAGCAATCGCGGCACCAATCTGCCCCACTCCCGCCATCGCCAGAATGGGAAAGAGCGCGTTATAGCCATGTGCCTGCACCAGCTCAACATGGATGGGCACCAGCCCCTGATGCAAACCGGTGAGTACCAGCGGTAGAAATGTTCCCGCCAGTACCGCGCCGACGAGGAAACCGCCGCGATCGATAGCCCAGGATGCGCCATGAGCAATGGATTCCGAAATCCAGCCACCGAGCGGTTGCAGTGCCACAATCGCGATTGTCCCGGTGATGATAGTCGTCAGCAAAGGGTTCAGGATAAGCTCCAACGAGCCCGGCAGCACCTCACGAAATTTACGCTCAATCCAGCACATCAGCGCGACCACTAACAACACCGCGATAACTCCACCGCGGCCAGGCTGTAGTGCTTCGCCAAACAGAGTAATCTGTGCCAGCTGCGGACTGGAGAGGATCCCAGCCATTACGCCGCCCATCGCTAACGAACCGCCAAACACTTTGGCGGTGTTTACCCCGACCAGGATGTTCATGATGGCAAATACGGCGCTACCGAAGATACCCATCAACCCCAGCATATTCGGATAGTGAGTAGCAAAATCACCCACAATATCCGGTCGTTTGAGGATGTTAATGATGCCGGTAATCAAACCGGAGGCGATAAACGCCGGGATCAGCGGAATAAAGACATTCGCCAGCTTGCGCAGCGCATCGCTCATTGGCGCTTTGTACTTCGCTTTCACCTGAGACTTCGTGCGTTCAATGTCATTTACATTCGGACGTTCGCCGTCATCAGCAATCAGAGAACGCATGGCATCCACCACTTTGGCGGCCTTACCGGGACCAACAATAATCTGATGCTGCGCCCCCTGCTTCACATAGCCACTGACACCGGGTAACTGCTTCAGCCGGGAAATGTCCAGTTGGTCGTCATCCTGCACTTCCACCCTGACGCGCGTCATACAGTTTTCCAGGCGCAGAATATTTTTCTCTCCGCCAATCCCCAGCAGGATGTCGCTGGCAAGAACCGCCGTTTTGTCCATATGCACCTCTAGTGTTCTAACGCCGCGCGCAAAAAACCCTGGTGAGCGGAAAGTTTGGCTCTGGCTGCGGTTGCATCCAACCCGGTTAGCGCCATCAGTATGGCGGGTTTAACATCAAAGTCAGTCTGTTTCAGCAGTGTCTCGGCCTCTTCACGCGCAATGCCGGTAGCTTCCACCACCATGCGACACGCCCGGTCTACCAGCTTGACGTTGGTCGCTTTCATATCCACCATCAGGTTCTGATATACCTTGCCAAATTTCACCATTGCCCCGGTGGAGATCATATTGAGCACCAGCTTTTGCGCAGTACCTGACTTCAGACGCGTTGACCCCGTCAGGGCCTCCGGACCTACAACCGGAGAGATGGCGATATCAGCTTCACGGGCGACAGGGGAATCCGGATTACAGGAGATCGCCACCGTCGTGCATCCCACTTTGCGAGCATATTGCAGACCGCCTATCACGTACGGCGTACGTCCTGACGCCGCCAGACCAACAACCAGGTCCTGCATGCGAAGATTGAGTGCCCGAAGATCATCTTCGCCCAACTGAGGGTTATCTTCTGCGCCTTCAACCGCCTTCAGCAACGCGCCCGGACCTCCGGCAATAAGCCCGACAACCAGATCATGTGGCACACCAAAGGTCGGTGGACATTCAGAAGCATCCAGCACGCCAAGACGACCGCTGGTGCCTGCACCCATGTAAATAATCCGCCCGCCTGCTTTTAACGCGTCAGCTGCCGCATCGACCGCATGCGCAACTTCAGAAAGCGTTGCTTTTACTGCTTCCGCTACCAGCGTATCCTGTTGATTAAAACGATGAACCAGCTCAAGCGTGGATAAAGCATCGAGATCCATCGTCTGTGGATTGCGGGTTTCTGATACTAACGCACCGAGATTCATTTTTTGTTCCTTAGGAATTTTTAATTCATAATAATCCGCCATAATGGAATATTGTATTCACCCAGGCGAGTGAAATTTTGTTTTGTAATCGCCATCACGTTTTCGCCAGGAGACAGCATGAACTGTTTGATTCGCATTCGTCAGCGTTACCCGGACCTCGCGCAAAGCGATAAAAAGCTTGCGGATTACCTCCTTGCTCATCCGGATGATGCGCGTCATCTCAGCTCACAGCAACTGGCCTGCGAGGCAGGCGTCAGCCAGTCCAGCGTCGTGAAGTTCGCACAGAAAATGGGATTCAAAGGATTTCCGGCACTAAAACTGGCGATCAGCGAAGCGCTGGCCAGTAATCCCAATCCACATTCTGTTCCAGTGCACAATCAGATCCGCGGTGACGATCCCATGCTTCTGGTCGGAGATAAACTGATTAAAGAGAATGTGGCAGCAATGCATGCAACTCTGGATATCAACAGTGAAGAGAAGCTGATGGAAAGCGTTACAATGCTGCGGTCTGCCCGTCGCATTGTACTGACAGGTATTGGCGCATCCGGTCTGGTCGCGCAGAATTTTGCCTGGAAGCTGTTGAAGATTGGATTTAATGCGGTAGTTGAACGCGATATGCACGCCTTGCTGGCGACCGTACAGGCAATGTCACCAAACGATCTCTTGCTGGCAATTTCGTATACAGGGGAGCGACGCGAGCTCAATCTGGCTGCCGATGAAACATTACGCACCGGAGCAAAAATCCTCGCCATCACCGGATTTACCCCCAATGCTCTGCAGCAACGTGCAACCCGTTGCCTGTACACCATTGCAGAGGAGCAGGCCACCCGGAGCGCTGCGATTTCATCCACTCATGCGCAAATGATGCTTACCGATTTGTTGTTTATGGCGCTGGTTCAGCAGGATCTGGAGCACGCGCCGGAGCGTATCCGTCACAGCGAAGCGTTGGTAAAAAAACTGGTCTGAGCAAAGAATGCGCGTATAATGCCCGCCCGATTTGTGATGTTTTGAGAGTTTCCTGATGGCCCTGTTAATCACTAAAAAGTGTATCAATTGCGATATGTGCGAACCCGAATGCCCGAACGAGGCGATTTCGATGGGTGACAGCATCTACGAGATTAACAGCGACAAATGTACCGAATGTGTAGGACATTACGACACGCCGACCTGCCAGAAAGTGTGCCCAATCCCCAATACTATTTTGAAAGATCCGGCACATGTCGAAACAGAAGAACAGCTGTGGGATAAGTTTGTATTAATGCACCACGCAGACAAACTTTAACTCTCGATAATCACCGTGGCGCAGGCGTAGTGACGTTCATCGGCCAGCGTCACATGCATATGCGCCACACCGAGCTTTTCTGCCAGCTTTAACGCCTCTCCCCACAACCGCAGACTCGGTTTGCCAAGTTCATCGTTAAACACCTCGAACTGATTGAACGCCAGTCCGTTGCGGATACCGGTACCAAAAGCTTTTGCCGCCGCCTCTTTTACCGCAAACCGCTTTGCCAGAAAACGCACCGGCTGCTGATGCGTTTCCCAGATAGACCATTCGTTATCGCTCAGAACCCGTCTGGCAAGACGATCGCCGGTACGAGAGATCACCGCCTCAATGCGAGCAATCTCCACGATATCCGTACCTAATCCCAGAATTGCCATTAGCCACGCGCTTCCAGCATCAGGCGTTTCATTTCCACAACCGCATCTTTCAGGCCGCTCATTACCGCGCGTCCGATGATCGCGTGGCCGATGTTCAGTTCGTGCATTTCCGGGATCCGTGCAATCGCTTTGACGTTATGGTAAGTCAGACCGTGACCAGCATTAACCTTCAGCCCCAGACTGGCTGCGAAGGTCGCAGCCTTAGCGATACGCGCCAGTTCATTGGCCTGTTCAGCGTCGGTTTTTGCATCGGCATAGCAACCAGTGTGAATTTCAATGTACGGCGCGCCCACTTCTGCGGCTGCTTTAATCTGATCTTCGTCGGCATCAATAAACAGCGATACCAGGATCCCCGCATCCGCAAGTCGTTTGCAGGCATCACGCATTTTGTCACGCTGACCTGCTACGTCCAGGCCACCTTCGGTGGTAACTTCCTGGCGTTTTTCCGGCACCAGGCAGCAAAAATGCGGCTTTGTCTCAACGGCGATGGCCAGCATCTCTTCCGTCACAGCCATTTCCAGGTTCATGCGCGTATCCAGCGTTTGACGCAGTATACGCACATCTCTGTCGGTAATATGGCGTCGATCTTCACGCAGATGTACGGTAATACCATCCGCACCTGCTTGCTCAACGATAAACGCCGCCTGAACCGGATCCGGATATGCGGTGCCGCGTGCATTACGTAAAGTGGCAATATGGTCAATGTTGACGCCTAACAGTAATTCAGCCATGACAATCCTCGTTAATCATTATTTGTTTTTACTGCGCGTTTTGGCATAAATTGCCGGAACAGTTCCCGGCTTTTTAACGGTTTACCACCAAGATACGGCTTTAACGCCATGCGGGTAAAGCGTTTCGCGGCACGTAGCGTATCAGCATCCGGAAATTCTCGCGACTCAAGTGCTTTCAAATGCCGCCCGGTAAAGGTGCTGTTATCAATCACCACGCTGGCGATAAATCCTTTTTCTTCACGATAACGGTAGGTCATGGTGTCTTCGACCGACTCGCCGCTACCGGCACAGTGGGTGAAATCCACGCCATAGCCCAGATGACCAAGTAAAGCCAGCTCAAAACGACGCAAGGCGGGCTCAGGTGAGCCAGTCGCGCCAGCCAGCGCCTGAATGCAATTCAGGTAGTCGAAGAAGAGTTCGGAAAAGCGGGTCTCGTACTCAAGCACCCGAGAAATGAGTTCGTTGATATAAAGACCGCTGTAAAGCGTGATACCACTTAGAGGAAGCGCCAGAGAGACGGCTTCAGCGCTACGCAGGGTTTTGACCTCACCACGTCCACCAAAGCGAAGTAATAGCGGCGTAAAAGGCTGAAGTGCGCCTTTAAGATTGGAACGTTTAGAACGTGCGCCTTTAGCCACAAGGCGCACGCGACCCGACTCTTCCGTGAAGACGTCCAGCACCAGGCTGGTTTCGCTCCACGGGCGGCTATGTAAGACAAAGGCTCGTTGCCATCCTTCCATCATACCCGCCGTCTTTTCAGAACAGGGAATTAAACGTCGTCGCCGTAACCGAGACTGCGCAGTGCTCGCTCGTCATCAGCCCAGCCAGATTTTACTTTCACCCACAGTTCAAGGTGCACAGGCGCTTCGAACATCTCCTGCATGTCTTTACGCGCTTCGATACCGATGGTTTTGATTTTGGCCCCTTTGTTGCCAATCACCATCTTCTTCTGCCCTTCACGTTCAACAAGGATCAGGCCGTTGATATCGTAGCCGCCACGTTCGTTAGAGACAAAACGCTCAATCTCAACGGTAACGGAATACGGCAGTTCAGCCCCCAGAAAACGCATCAGCTTTTCGCGAATGATTTCTGAAGCCATAAAGCGCTGAGAGCGATCGGTAATGTAATCTTCCGGGAAGTGATGAATCGCTTCTGGCAGATGCTTACGCACGATACCTGCAACGGTATCGACATTCATGCCGGTTTCGGCAGAAATGGGGACGATATCCAGGAAGTTCATCTGGCTTGCCAGGAACTGCAGGTGCGGCAGCAGATCGGCCTTATCCTGTACGTTATCAACTTTGTTGATCGCCAGGATAACCGGTGCTTTACCGTCACGCAGTTTATTCAGCACCATCTCGTCGTCCGGCGTCCAACGAGTGCCTTCCACGACAAAAATAACCAGCTCAACGTCGCCAATAGAACTGCTGGCAGCCTTGTTCATCAGACGGTTGATGGCTCGTTTCTCTTCCATATGCAGGCCCGGGGTATCAACATAAATAGCCTGATACGCGCCTTCAGTATGGATCCCGACAATACGGTGACGTGTTGTCTGCGCCTTACGTGAGGTGATGGAAATCTTCTGCCCAAGCAGATTATTCAACAGGGTGGATTTACCAACGTTCGGACGACCGACGATGGCAATAAATCCGCAATAGGTTTTTTCTTCGCTCATTCCAGCTCCAGTTTTTTTAACGCCTGTTCGGCGGCAGCTTGCTCAGCCTTACGACGGCTTGAACCTGTGCCAACCACCGGTTCACTCAGGCCGCTAACCTGGCAGTGGATAGTAAATTCTTGATCGTGCGCTTCGCCCCGGACCTGTACTACCAGATAAGACGGCAGCGGCAGGTGGCGACCCTGCAAATATTCCTGCAAACGCGTTTTCGGATCTTTTTGTTTATCGCCGGGACTAATTTCATCCAGACGGGTTTGATACCAGTTAAGAATAAGTTGTTCAACGGTCTGAATATCGCTGTCGAGGAAGACACCGCCGATCAATGCTTCGACAGTATCCGCCAGGATAGATTCACGACGAAAACCGCCGCTTTTCAGCTCACCTGGCCCCAAACGTAAACATTCACCGAGGTCAAACTCACGGGCTAATTCCGCCAGCGTATTACCACGTACCAACGTGGCACGCATGCGGCTCATATCACCTTCGTCCACACGAGGGAAACGATGATATAGCGCATTAGCGATAACAAAGCTCAAAATAGAGTCGCCTAAAAATTCTAAACGCTCGTTATGTTTGCTGCTGGCGCTACGGTGAGTTAATGCCTGCTGCAACAGCTCCTGATGATTAAAAGTGTAGCCCAGCTTCCGTTGAAGCCGATTAATTACGATGGGGTTCATGCGATACCAATAAATGAATGCGTCAACAATCCAGCACACGAAACAGACCTGATATACACAATCCGGGTAGCCGTTTCGGCATAGCCAGAATGCTTATGTATACGAACCAACGCTGTTTCGTGTGCCGTGGCAACCTAACGCTGCCAACCTAAAACTTCGGGGGAATATTCTATACACAACGACAAGGGATGTCGTTAGTCTGCGGGAATTTATCCAAGAAATAATTCACGCTGTCGCCATAATGACGACAACGTGAACGATTATCAGAGATTAGTGAATACCACCAATACGGCTTAAACGAACACCGGTCGGCCACTCACCTTCCTGCTTATCAAAGCTCATCCAGATAGCTGTCGCTTTACCCACCAGATTCGCTTCCGGTACAAATCCCCAGTAACGGCTGTCCGCGCTGTTATCACGGTTATCACCCATCATGAAGTATTGTCCCGGCGGGACTATCCAGGTCGCGAGTTGCTGCCCTGGCTGACGGAAATACATCCCCACCTGATCCTGCGCGATCGGCACGGTCAGAATGCGATGCGTTACATCACCCAGAGTCTCTTTACGCTCGGTCAGACGAATCCCGTTTTCTTTTGTTTCGTTCAGCGGAACCTCGAAGAAACCACTGGTCGCTTCTCCGCCATTACGACGAGCAAACGTCTGCACGAAATCACTCGGCTGAACATCAGAATACGTTACCGGCAATGCGTTTTCACATGCCTGACCGGAGCTGCACCCGGGCTGAATGGTGACCTCTTTAGCCACTGGATCGTACGTCACTTTGTCTCCCGGTAAACCGACAGCGCGTTTGATGTAATCCAGACGCGGATCTTCCGGGTATTTAAACACCACGATATCACCACGTTTCGGATGGCCTGTTTCAATTAACGTTTTCTGATAAATCGGATCTTTAATTCCGTAGGCAAATTTCTCTACCAGAATAAAGTCGCCAATTAACAGTGTCGGCATCATCGAACCCGATGGGATCTGAAACGGTTCATAAATAAACGAGCGCACCACCAGCACAATCGCCAGCACCGGAAAAACAGATGCCCCCGTCTCCAGCCAGCCCGGCTTAGGGGAGACTTTTTTCAGCGTTGCGTTATCCAGTGAATCACCCGCTGCAGCTTGTGCCGCCGCCTGACGCTCCCGGCGTTTTGGTGCAAAGACAAATTTATCAATACACCATAAAATGCCCGTCACCAGTGTGGCAATCACCAGAATCAGGGCAAACATATTCGCCATGCCAACTCCTTAGGATTATTTACTGTCTTTACCGACATGCAGAATGGCGAGGAACGCTTCCTGCGGCAGTTCGACGTTACCGATCTGCTTCATGCGCTTTTTACCTTCTTTCTGTTTCTGCAGCAGCTTTTTCTTACGGCTGATATCACCACCGTAGCACTTCGCCAGAACGTTTTTACGCAACTGCTTAACCGTTGAACGCGCGATAATGTGCGTACCAATGGCCGCTTGAATCGCGATATCAAACTGCTGGCGAGGGATCAGATCTTTCATCTTCTCTACCAGTTCGCGACCACGGCTCTGAGAGTTATCGCGATGGGTAATCAGCGCCAGCGCATCGACACGTTCATTGTTGATGAGTACATCAACACGCACCATGTCAGAGGTCTGGAAGCGTTTGAAGTTATAATCCAGCGACGCATAGCCGCGAGAGGTCGACTTCAGACGGTCGAAGAAGTCGAGCACCACTTCTGCCATCGGAATTTCATAGGTCAGCGCAACCTGGTTACCGTGGTAAACCATGTTGGTCTGTACGCCACGCTTCTCAATACACAGTGTAATAACGTTGCCCAGGTAAGCCTGAGGCAGCAGCATGTGACACTCAGCGATCGGCTCACGCAGTTCGTAAATGTTGTTCAGCGGCGGCAGCTTGGACGGGCTATCGACATAGATAGTTTCTTTCGACGTGGTTTCCACTTCGTAGACTACAGTCGGCGCGGTGGTGATCAGATCCAGATCGTATTCACGTTCCAGACGTTCCTGAATGATCTCCATGTGCAGCAGGCCAAGGAAGCCACAGCGGAAACCGAAGCCCAGTGCGGTAGAGCTCTCCGGCTCGTAAAAAAGCGAAGCATCGTTCAGGCTCAGCTTACCAAGCGCATCACGGAAGTTTTCGTAATCGTCAGAGCTGACCGGGAACAAACCGGCATATACCTGCGGTTTCACTTTTTTAAAACCTGGCAACGCTTTGTCTGCCGGGTTACGAGCCTGTGTCAGCGTATCGCCAACCGGTGCGCCGAGAATGTCTTTAATTGCACAAACCAGCCAGCCCACTTCACCACATTTCAGTTCGGTACGGTCAACCTGTTTTGGTGTGAAGATCCCCAGACGATCGGCGTTATAAACCTGTCCGGTACTCATCACTTTGATTTTGTCACCTTTACGCATAGTGCCGTTTTTAATACGCACTAGCGAAACCACGCCGAGGTAGTTATCGAACCAGGAGTCAATGATCAGCGCCTGTAACGGACCTTCCGGATCACCTTCCGGCGGTGGAATATCTCGTACCAGACGTTCCAGAACGTCTGTCACGCCAACCCCGGTTTTCGCTGAGCAGCGAACGGCATCAGTCGCATCAATACCGACGATATCTTCAATCTCTTCCGCCACACGCTCAGGATCAGCGGCAGGCAGGTCAATTTTGTTTAATACCGGCACCACTTCGAGATCCATTTCCATGGCGGTATAGCAGTTAGCCAGCGTTTGCGCTTCAACACCCTGCCCGGCGTCGACAACCAGCAGTGCGCCTTCACAGGCAGCAAGCGAGCGGGAAACTTCATACGAGAAGTCAACGTGTCCCGGGGTGTCGATAAAGTTAAGCTGATAGGTTTCACCATCAGATGCTTTGAAATCGAGCGTCACGCTCTGCGCTTTGATAGTAATACCGCGCTCACGCTCAAGATCCATCGAGTCGAGAACCTGCGCTTCCATTTCACGGTCAGACAGGCCACCGCAGATCTGGATAATACGGTCAGACAGCGTCGATTTACCGTGGTCGATGTGAGCTATGATTGAAAAGTTACGTATGTTCTTCATATAGAGTAGTTATTGTGCCTTACGCCTGATTCGACAGGCTCTGAGAAGTCGCTGTTCTGAGCTTAACGTCTGTTTAAGTGAAACGCCGCATTCTACACTACAACGCTGAGGCGAGGAAATGTTCATAGAGCAAGGATAGCGGGAACTGGAAACAACTTCGCTTTTCTAATGCAAAGCTCGCAAGGGTAACGTTATGCCCGATGGAGCAAGCTTATCGGGCCGACAAATACAATATGTACATTATTGCCACTTGCAGGCCAGATCAGACGAAGATATCACTGGCTTGTTTCGGTAGAGGATGTGTCGACACGCAGTATTCCAGGCGGGAGAGCAACGTTTAAAATAACCGGTTGCCAGGCTTCACGTACTGCCAGTTTTCGTGAAAAACCGCGTGCAATCAGAAATCCACCCACGCCGCCCAGTATCGCACCGCTTAACGCTGCGATATCACTACCAAACAGCACCTGAAACAGCGCTGCAAAAACAAAAAGCCCCGCCAATGGTGACATATAGACCAACATTGCCGAGCCCAACAGGCTGCCTTCCGCAATCCCAAGTTCAACTTTCTGACCTGGAGCCAGTGGTTCGTCGCTGGGCACCACAATAGTATGCGTCGTCTGCGGCCCCAGTTTGTTCAACACACGGCTTCCGCAGCCTGCTCGTGAGGCACAACTGCTGCAAGACGCTTTAACGTCACAGCTGACCGTTGCCAGACCGTTCTGCCAGGAAACAACCGTTGCCCACTCTTTAATCATTGTGCAGCCCTGAACTTAATATTGTCCGCAATACGCTTCGCCGTCTGTGGCGGAAGCTCACCCACAATGGTGATTTCGGCATTATCACGCACGCTGGTGCTGACTGTCCGGCGTCCTGTACGCAGCAGTTGATCGGCACTGTTTTGCATTGCACGGTTAACGTTCACGGAGAAACTGAACAGACCATCAGAGTAAAGACGAGATTCAATAGGCATATTATCCATCGTCGGTAGCGGACGACGGCTGCTGGATACTTCACTGAATCCTTGCGGCAACCACGACGGGCTCCAGTTAAAATTCGTTTTCTCGCCCGCAGGAACGGACAGCAGCGGTGGCAGGTTCGCTTTCGCCAGCGTCTGCATACTGTCACCGACACCGCTATTCACGGTAAAGGAGATAACACGGAACTGTTCGAGCGTTTCACCATCACGATCGAGCAGATCGACACGCATCGGCAACTTGGTTTCGGTGTCCATCCAGACAATGTAGCTATAACGAGTACCGTCACGCGCCACAACGCGGATCACTTCACAGAGTCTGTCGGCAATACGGGTGCGGCCTACTGAAATAAAATCATAGTAGGGCGAAAGGCGTTTAAAGTCGGTATAAATCAGAGACGGCAGGGAATCAACGATATAGTCACCGTTCAGCGTGAACGGCTCCAGCCCAGGCTCAAAATAGCTGATTTCGTTCCCACGCTGCACCACTTCCCGGCGCGGTCCATCCATTTGCAACAACTGTGCAAGAGGACGGTTGTCCAGGCGTGCATGGCGATAACGTAGGGATTCAACACCCTGCTTATTGATGCTGACAAATGACAGCTCATAGGTTAGCGACTGGCTGGCCAGATTCATCTGCTGCAACAACGCCCCGGACGCAGGATTGGCCGAGGCGTTTACAGAGAAGAACAGGCTACCAGCCACAAGTGACATGGCAAACCAAAGTTGCTTCATTACTGCGATTGCGTTCCTAAAGTTTGAATTCCTGGCACCTGTACAGCGGCTTGCTGTGTTTGCGCCTGCTCAAACTGAAGCTGTTCGGAGTGCAGTCGGCGTTGCAGTTCGTAATCCTGCAACATGGCATTGATACGACGACGCTGCTCCTGTACCTGCTGTTGCTGACCGCCGCTGGCCGTCGCGTCAGAAGGTACACCCAAGCTCACCGGACTGGCTTTACCCATCATCGGTAATGTATTAAATACCGGCGTTTCGGGCTGCTGGGACATTTCAGATTGTCCATTATAGTGCTGGACGCCAACAATAACTGCAAGCGATACGCACGCAGCCACGCCCATTTGGGTAAGCTGCGCGGCCCACGGACGCATTTTCTTCCAGAATGGCATTTTCTGCCACTGATGCGGTGCGGGCTGGGCCTCAGGGATCAACGGCGCCGTCTGGCGTACTGGCTCAGCTTCAATAGCAGCCATAACGCGGGCGGAAATATCGAAATGGAGAACGTCGGCAGTATCACCTCGCATGGAATCGCGGATCAGGTGATAACTCTCCCAGGTTTTTTGCATTTCCGGGTTGTGAGTCAGCTCTTTGAGTAACTCAGTGTCCAGCGTTTCGCCATCCATTAAAGCGGAAAGTTTTTCTTTCTGCATGCCTAATACCTTTTCCAGTATCCCGCTATCGTCAACGCCTGATAAGCGGTTGAACTTTATTATCAATAGCTTCCCTCGCTCGGAAGATACGTGAACGCACCGTACCTACCGGACAATCCATGATAGCGGCTATATCTTCATAGCTCAGGCCATCTAGCTCCCGCAAGGTTATTGCCATGCGTAAATCTTCCGGGAGGGACTCAATAGTTCGGAAAACTATCTGTCTCAGTTCTTCTGACAACATTAAGTTCTCAGGGTTCGAAATTTCTTTCAGTGCTCCGCCACTTTCGTAGTTTTCAGCTTCAATCGCATCTATATCACTGGAAGGTGGACGACGCCCCTGAGCGACCAGGTAATTCTTCGCTGTATTGACTGCAATACGATACAGCCATGTATAAAAAGCACTATCTCCCCGGAACGAATCCAGCGCACGATAGGCCTTAATAAATGCTTCTTGTACCACATCAGGAACATCGCCCGATGGTACATAGCGAGAAACCAGACTCGCCACCTTATGCTGATAGCGTACTACCAGTAAGTTAAAGGCTTTCTGATCTCCCTTCTGGACCCGTTCAACCAGGACCTGGTCCGTTAACTGCTCGCTCATCCGAGGTAAAGTCTCCCCAAACCAAATTTCCACGCGCTTTCGAAACGCCACTCCATCAGCTGCACTATGAGCAAGCAACGAGTTAGAGTGCTCAAGTTTCGTAAAGTTCCGTTACGCATTTGTTTTTGTTTGTCATGTTGTAGACAGGTCTTATCTATCATTATAAGTCTACATAACCCGATCAACGCACTATCTGTTCAGAAATGCCCATTAAACCGCTTGCAGAGTAACCCAACGGCTACTTTATTTCATCACCTAATCTGTTGCTAACGGCCTGCTTCGCAAAATATTTTTCGTATTTTACTCCTCATCGTACATTTCTTTAATGTTTAGTCATTGCAACACAATCAAAAATAAAACGTGCAGTATCGCGCAATGTGGTGCTATGGTGACCAACACTGTTTAGTAAATTAAACAAAAATCATGAATACGACCCCTGAATTATCCTGTGATGTGTTGATCATTGGCAGCGGAGCTGCCGGACTCTCGCTGGCGTTACGCCTGGCTGAAAAACATCAGGTCATTGTGCTGAGTAAAGGGCCGGTAAGTGAAGGCTCAACGTTCTATGCTCAGGGTGGCATCGCCGCTGTTTTCGATGAAACTGACAGTATCGACTCCCACGTTGAAGACACGCTGATTGCAGGAGCTGGTCTTTGCGATCGACATGCGGTTGAGTTTGTTGCCAGCAATGCCCGCACGTGCGTCCAATGGTTGATTGATCAGGGCGTCCTTTTTGATACCCAGGTTCAGCCCAACGGCGAAGAGAGCTATCACCTGACCCGAGAAGGTGGCCATAGCCACCGACGTATCCTGCATGCCGCCGACGCTACTGGCAAAGAGGTCGAAACCACGCTGGTCAGCCAGGCACAAAATCATCCCAATATTCAGGTTCTGGAGCGTAGCAACGCCGTGGACCTGATTATCTCCGATAAAATCGGCCTGCCGGGTACGCGTCGCGTTGTCGGTGCCTGGATCTGGAACCGTAATAAAGAAGCCGTCGAAACCTGCCACGCTAAATCCGTGGTACTGGCAACCGGCGGCGCATCCAAAGTTTACCAATACACCACTAATCCGGATATTTCTTCGGGCGATGGGATCGCGATGGCCTGGCGCGCAGGTTGCCGCGTTGCCAACCTCGAATTTAACCAGTTCCACCCAACTGCGCTATATCACCCGCAAGCGCGTAATTTTCTACTGACTGAAGCGTTACGTGGCGAGGGGGCACATTTGAAGCGCCCGGATGGATCGCGCTTTATGCCCGACTTCGACGAGCGTGGAGAACTGGCTCCGCGAGATATTGTTGCTCGCGCCATTGACCATGAAATGAAACGCCTTGGCGCGGACTGCATGTTCCTTGACATCAGCCATAAGCCGGAAGAATTTGTCCGCCAGCATTTTCCGATGATTTATGAAAAATTATTGGGCCTGGGGATCGATCTGACAAAAGAGCCGGTTCCGATTGTGCCTGCTGCACACTATACCTGCGGTGGCGTCATGGTCGATGACTTTGGCCGTACCGATGTCGACGGTCTGTATGCCATCGGAGAGGTCAGTTATACCGGGTTGCATGGCGCAAATCGCATGGCATCGAACTCACTGCTGGAGTGTCTGGTGTATGGCTGGTCTGCGGCGGAAGATATTGATCGAAGAATGCCTTACGCGCGCGGCGTAAGTACGCTCCCAGGGTGGGACGAGAGCCGGGTAGAAAACCCTGATGAACTGGTTGTTATCCAGCATAACTGGCATGAGCTACGGCTCTTTATGTGGGATTACGTTGGCATTGTACGTACAACAAAACGTCTGGAACGCGCCCTGCGGCGTATCACCATGCTTCAACAGGAAATTGATGAGTATTACGCCCATTTCCGTGTGTCAAACAATTTACTGGAACTGCGCAATCTGGTGCAGGTTGCCGAATTAATTGTGCGCTGCGCGATGATACGTAAAGAGAGTCGGGGCCTGCATTACACACTGGATTATCCTGAACAACGTCCCGAGTCAGGCCCTTCTATCCTGTCGCCGTTAAGCCATCACATAAACAGATAAAACGCCTGGGTCAGCGCCGTATAGCCTTCTGAATAGCGCTGGTCTGGCCCACGAATCACCAGCCTGTCAATAAAACACTCCCCGGCCTGCGGGGAGAAAGCCAGCAATACCCTGTGCGGTAGACGAGCCTCAGTTTCTGCAACATCCGTACGCAGACGCAGATGCCAGCCCATACCCAGAGCCTGCTGGGTAAATGCGTTACCAATCTGCTCCGGCAGCACCACACAAAAAAAACCTTCTTCTGTAATACTGTTCGCCGCCAGTGTTAACAATGCTTCGTGATCGAGTGTGGTGGTATAGCGTGCCTGCTCACGTTGCGGCGTGGCACACTCTACCCCCTGTTCATAATAGGGAGGGTTACTGATGATCAGATCGAAACGCACGGTCTGGCGCGGTACCCACAGCTGCGCATCTTCTGAATGCACTGTCACACGATGCATCCATGGAGATTTTACAATGTTTTCCTGAGCCTGCAGCGCGGCATCGACATCAAGCTCCACGGCATCAATAATGACGCTTTCATCCGTGCGCTGGGCCAGCATCAGCGCCAGCAGGCCACTCCCGGTACCGATATCAAGGATCCGTTTTACACCCGCGACGGGCGCCCAGGCGCCTAATAAAATACCGTCCGTTCCGACTTTCATTGCACAACGATCGTGTGCCACAAAAAACTGCTTAAAAGTAAATCCATTACGTCGAAGTACGGATGTAGACTGGGGCATGAAGAACAACCTTCCTGGAAAAAAAACGATAACATTGGATAAAAACAATACCTGAGAAGGTATATCCATACAAACAGATGAAGATTGCAGCCGTAACGTCTATAATCAGCGCCCCACACAGAGGTAGAACATGACTGTAACGACTTTTTCCGAACTTGAACTCGATGAAAGCCTGCTGGATGCCCTCCAGGAAAAAGGTTTCACTCGCCCGACCGCCATTCAGGCTGCCGCCATTCCGCCTGCGCTCGATGGACGTGATGTACTCGGTTCTGCGCCGACAGGCACCGGTAAAACGGCGGCATACTTGCTGCCAGCGTTGCAGCACCTGCTCGACTTCCCGCGCAAAAAATCCGGTCCACCGCGCATTTTAATTTTGACGCCGACGCGCGAACTGGCGATGCAGGTTGCCGAACACGCTCGTGAACTGGCCAAAAATACGCATCTGGATATCGCCACTATTACCGGCGGCGTGGCTTACATGAACCACATGGAAGTCTTCAGCGCAAACCAGGACATCGTGGTCGCAACCACAGGCCGCCTGCTGCAATATATTAAAGAAGAGAACTTCGACTGCCATGCAGTCGAAACACTGATCCTCGATGAAGCCGATCGCATGCTGGACATGGGCTTTGCCCAGGACATCGAGCACATCGCCGGTGAAACACGCTGGCGCAAGCAGACCATGCTGTTCTCCGCCACGCTGGAAGGTGATGCGATTAAAGATTTTGCCGAGCGTCTGCTGGAAGATCCGGTTGAGGTCTCAGCGGATCCGTCAACGCGCGAACGCAAGAAGATCCATCAGTGGTACTACCGCGCCGATGACATCGAGCATAAAACAGCTCTGCTGATCCATCTGTTAAAACAGCCTGAAGCGACCCGCTCAATTGTCTTTGTACGCAAACGCGAGCGTGTGCACGAACTTGCAGGCTGGCTGCGCCAGGCGGGGATTAATAACAGCTATCTCGAAGGCGAGATGGTACAGAATAAACGCAACGAAGCGATCAAACGACTGACCGATGGTCGGGTGAACGTACTGGTTGCGACCGACGTGGCCGCACGTGGTATTGATATCCCAGACGTCAGCCACGTGTTTAACTATGACATGCCGCGCAGTGGCGATGCCTATCTGCACCGCATCGGTCGTACCGGTCGTGCTGGCCGTAAAGGTACCGCGATTTCTCTGGTTGAAGCGCATGACCACCTGCTGCTCGGCAAAGCAAGCCGTTATGTAGATGAACCACTGAAGCCGCGAGTTATTGACGAACTGCGTCCAACAACCCGTGCGCCAAGTGAAAAATCTAACGGCAAGCCATCCAAGAAAGTGCTGGCAAAACGCGCCGAGAAGAAGGCGAAGGATAAAGAGAAGCCGCGTGTGAAGAAACGTCACCGCGATGCCAAGAATATCGGCAAGCGTCGTAAGCCGAGCGGATCTGCCTCACAGCAGTCCGACAAAGAATAAACCGAATGCCGGGCCAGTCAGCCCGGCATTTTTTCATGCCTCGCAAAGCTCTCTACAATACAATCCATGAAAACCCGCATAGCCGGGCTGACGACTTTTCCGGCATGATGCGCGCACAATGCGGTAATCAACTCAGAATCTTCACCAAACGGTAACGCTATCAATTCTCCTGAACGCAACTCCTTCTCAACGGTAAATCGCGGTAAAAAGCTAACACCAAGATTAGCAGATACACACTGCTTGATGCTCTCAATACTCCAGAGTTCAATGGTATTTTCCAGTGTAATCTGTCGCTTTCGCAGCAGACTTTCAAAGCGTTGCCTGAAGATACATTGCGGTTCATTAATGATAAAGCTGCAGGGTATGTGCTGGTTATGCTGGGTGAAATTAACGTGCTGAAGAACCGGAGAAGCAACCAGGACAAGAGGTTGTTCGCCCAATGGCAGCATCTCAAGAGCATCGTCATTACCAACCCGATAAAATACTCCCAGATCAACATCATCACTCAGCAAAGCATCACGAATGACATAACAATTGAGTGACTGTAAGAATAAGCGAACATTGGGCGCACGTTGTTTAAACCGTTGTAAAACCTGAGGCATTTTATAAGCCAACAGCGTTTCTCCGGTTGCGACGCGGAGATCGCCGCTCGGTTGTGCATCTTGTTGTGCCGTTTGCCGGATCGATGCCATCACGCGCGTCAAGTCATGTATATGCGGCATCAGCCGTTTCCCTTCACTGGTCAGGCACATCCGGCGACCAATTTTTTCGAACAACTGCACCGAGAGTTCTTGTTCAAGCTGTTGAATATGAAACGTAACGGTTGACTGCGTACAACAAAGTTTTTGCGAAGCCCGAAGAAATGAGCCCTCTTCTACCACCGTTTTTAGCGTAATAAACCGACGTAAATCCATCTTCACCAACCTATCGAAATTATCGAACTTAGAATGCAAAAACATTCATTTTTTTAAATGTTCTGTGTCGGGTACTCTCTGCTAAAACAGAGGAGATAACAAGTGACCCCCACGCTTTTAAGTGCATTCTGGACCTATACACTGATTACTGCGCTAACCCCCGGCCCGAACAATATCCTCGCGCTTAGTGCAGCGACATCACATGGCTTTCGTCAGAGTACGCGTGTTCTGGCGGGAATGAGCCTGGGCTTTTTGATAGTCATGTTGCTGTGTGCCGGGATTTCATTCTCGCTTGCAGTCATTGATCCGGCTATCGTCCACTGGCTCAGTTGGACGGGGGCAGCATATATCTTATGGCTGGCCATAAAAATCGCCACCAGCCCGACCTCAAATGATAGCCTTGAGGCAAAACCGATTAGCTTTTGGGCAAGTTTTGGCTTGCAGTTTGTTAATGTCAAAATCATTTTGTACGGCATTACCGCGTTATCCACGTTTGTTTTGCCGCATACAAAAGAGCTGAGTTGGATAATTGGAGTTAGTGTATTACTGGCATTGATAGGAACATTCGGCAATGCCTGCTGGGCGCTGGCTGGTCATTTTTTCCAGCGCATCTTTCGCAGCTATGGGCGGCAATTGAATGTCATTCTGGCATTACTGCTGGTGTACTGCGCTGTGAGGATCTTTTATTAAATGATGTAAAAAAGCGGAAGATGCACTGACATCTTCCGCTTTTTGATTATTGATTTAGCGGGGTTGATTCCCCGTAAGCCTTACAGGCTCTCAGTAAAGGTACGAGCAATAACGTCGCGCTGCTGTTCTGGTGTCAGTGAGTTGAAACGCACTGCATAACCAGAAACACGAATAGTCAGCTGCGGATATTTTTCCGGGTGCTTAACCGCATCTTCCAGCGTTTCGCGACGCAGAACGTTGACGTTCAGGTGCTGACCGCCTTCCACACGCACTTCTGGTTGCACGTCTACTGGAACTTCACGGTATTCAATTTCACCCAGTTTGCTGACGGCAACGACTTCATCGGCATTGAAACCTGCTTTCGCAACGATGCAGCGTGCTTCACCTTTTTCGCTGTCCAGCAGCCAGAAAGAGTTCAGCAGGTCGTCATTTGCAGCTTTAGTAATCTGGATACCTGTAATCATGTTAATGCCTCCCCGGCAAAATTATTTGATTTCGGTCAGCCGTTTCTCCGGCCAATTGGTAAAACCATTGTTGCTTGAGTGTATATATACCCCTCACACACCCTTGAATCTTTGATTTAAATCAACAAAAACCACACATCAAAAGTGGTGATGGGTGGATTTTATTGTTTTACATCAACTTACGCCAAGTCCTCAGGTAAACTTTTTACATAAATTTTCAACTATCTTTAAGGGTTAGCCCATTGAGAAACGTACAGAATTTTGCGCCTCATAAAGAAGCAGTTAAGCTATAGCGATTGCAAATTCGCAGGAGAGCGAGATGGCCACCGAATTAACCTGGCACGATGTGCTGGCTGAAGAGAAACAACAGCCCTACTTTGTTAATACACTGCATACTGTCGCCGGCGAACGCCAGTCGGGTATGACAATTTACCCACCACAAAAAGATGTGTTTAACGCATTTCGTTTTACCGAGCTGGGCGATGTTAAGGTCGTCATTCTGGGGCAGGATCCTTACCATGGGCCAGGTCAGGCACATGGTCTCGCCTTTTCTGTCCGTCCTGGCATTGCCATTCCGCCATCATTACTGAACATGTATAAAGAGCTGGAAGCCACAATTCCAGGTTTTACGCGACCTGCACACGGATATCTGGAAAGCTGGGCACGCCAGGGTGTTCTGTTACTTAACACTGTCCTTACCGTTAGGGCTGGTCAGGCGCATTCACATGCGAGTCTCGGCTGGGAAGCCTTTACCGATAAAGTCATTAGCCTGATCAATGAACATCGTGAAGGGGTGGTATTTTTGCTCTGGGGCGCGCACGCGCAGAAGAAAGGGGCAATTATTGATGCGCAGCGTCACCATATCCTGAAAGCGCCGCACCCTTCACCGCTCTCGGCACATCGCGGTTTCTTTGGCTGCAATCACTTTGTACAGGCAAATACGTGGCTGGAACAACGAGGTGAAAAAACAATTGACTGGATGCCGGTACTGCCGGCTGAGAGTGAGTAAAAAAATGCCAGCGATTCGCTGGCATTTTTATTATCAGGCTTTGTTCTGACGCCACCACTCCGCGAGCAGTACGCCTGTCGCGACGGAGACGTTGAGTGTCTCTACGTTGCCTGTGCCGTCAATCGCGACACACAGGTCGTCTGCTGAGCATGCCGCTTCCGGCAGAGCTTCGCGTTCGCGGCCTAATACCAGCACCATTTTTTCCGGCAGCGTTGTGTTAAACAACGGCTTACCTTTGTCGCTGGAGGTCATGACGACGGTATAACCTGCCTGGCGGAAATCATCCAGCACATCGACAATACTGTCACCAGTAATTGGTTGAACGTGCTCTGCCCCACCTTCCGCGGTGCGAATCGCTGCACCAGATTCCAGCAGAGCTGCGTCCTGCACTACCACGCCTTTCACACCGAAGTGCGCACAGCTACGCATCATACCGCCCAGGTTGTGCGGGTTAGCGATATCTTCCAGCGCCAGTACGCAATCCTGCGCGCCCGCCTGACCGACCCATTGCTTAACGGTAGTACCATTACGTTTCTTAATCAGGAAGCAAACGCCGCCATGGTGCTCGGTACCAGAAGCTTTCGCCAGTTCGGCCTCGTCAACCACGTGGTAGGCTTTGCGATTTGCCGCCATCCAGCGTAACGCTTCTTTGAATCGTGGTGTCACGCTCTGAATAAACCAGGCACGGACAATTGCATCCGGACGGCTCTGGAACAGAGCCTGACAGGCATTTTCACCGTAAACGCGGGTTTCTTCCGCACGCTGACGACGTAATACTTCAGGATCGATAAAACTCTTGCCGCTAATACCACCGTGATCGGCCTTTTCCGCGACATCATCACTCGGCGCGCGGGATACAGTACGCCATGGTGAGTCTTCACGTTTGCGGTCACGGTCACGATCGCGGCTCTGATTATTTCTTTCATCGCGGGCGGGGCGACGGCCACCGTCTGCACGAGACTTTCCTGGACGTCCTCCCCCTTTCCCGGTACGCGGGTTCTGGGTACGTTTTTCAGAATCATCATCACTGCGGACATACATCACTTTGACCTTGCCGCTTTTATTCTTCAATTCATCGTTCATGCTTTTCTCCACCAGCGCTGCGCGAAGCGCGCAGATTACCCGATGTGCACGTCGTTAGCCATTATTTCATTTAAAAGCTTATGACTATTGTACTCATTGAATAAAACGCATTGTTGTTTAAAACAGTCTCTCCGATAATATGTAACATAATAGAAACATACCGGCGTCATTGCCGCGAAGTCCATCCTACTCATCCAGAGGTTAGTTATGAATACCGTTTGTACCAGCTGCCAGGCTATCAACCGCATCCCTGAAGATCGCGTTCAGGATACGGCCAAATGCGGACGCTGTGGTCACGATCTGTTTGATGGTGAGGTGATCAATGCGACCGGAGCTACACTGGATAAGTTATTAAAAGACGATCTTCCGGTGGTAGTCGACTTCTGGGCACCATGGTGTGGCCCATGCCGTAACTTCGCCCCAATTTTTGAAGATGTTGCCGAAGAGCGTAGCGGTAAAGTACGCTTTGTTAAAGTGAATACGGAAGCTGAACGCGAACTCAGCGCACGTTTCGGCATCCGCAGCATCCCGACAATCATGATTTTCAAGAAAGGTGAAGTCGTCGATATGTTAAATGGCGCCGTGCCAAAAGCCCCATTTGATAGCTGGCTTAACGAATCACTATAATCTATCCGGGGCACGTCTTGTGCCCCGTTTTGTCCTCTGCGACAATAACGTTTTTCAACGTGCTTCCCCATGACAGATAACGCCGTTCTTCAGTTACGTGCCGAGCGCCTTGCGCGCGCCACGCGCCCTTTTCTTGCCAGAGGTAATCGCATCCGTCGCTGCCAGCGTTGCCTGCTGCCACTAAAGCTCTGCCTTTGCGAAACGCTCGCGCCCTCTCAGGCAAAAAGTCGCTTTTGTCTGGTGATGTTTGATACCGAACCTATGAAGCCCAGCAATACGGGGCGTTTAATTGCCGATATTTTGCCAGATACCGTTGCCTTTCAGTGGTCACGAACCGAACCGCCGCAGGCATTACTTGAGCTGGCACGAAATCCAGATTATCACCCCATGGTAGTGTTCCCCGCTTCATATGCAGGTGAGGAACGTGAAGTAATTTTCACGCCACCAGCAGATAAACCGCCGTTGTTTATTATGCTCGATGGTACCTGGCCGGAAGCGCGCAAGATGTTCCGTAAAAGTCCGTACCTGGATAACCTGCCGGTGATTTCCGTCGATTTATCGCGCCTTTCCGCCTACCATCTGCGCGAAGCGCATGCTGAGGGGCAGTATTGCACTGCCGAAGTGGCGATAGCCTTACTGGATCTGGCTGGTGACAGGCAAGCAGCAGAAGCATTAGGTGGGCACTTCACACGCTTTAAAACACGCTATCTGGCAGGAAAAACTCAACATCAGGGAAGCGTCACAGCAGATTCAGCAGAAAGCGTTTAAAATCATTCGGTCACTGGTGTCATTAAGGAAGCCGATATGAGTCAACGTGGTCTGGAAGCGCTACTGCGACCGAAATCCATTGCGGTGATTGGGGCATCAATGAAACCCAATCGAGCAGGTTACCTGATGATGCGTAACTTACTGGCTGGGGGTTTCAATGGGCCGGTTTTACCGGTGACACCTGCCTGGAAAGCGGTTTTAGGTGTTCTTGCCTGGCCCGATATCGCCAGCCTGCCTTTTACTCCCGATCTTGCCGTTTTGTGCACCAATGCGAGCCGCAATCTGGCATTGCTTGAAGCGTTAGGTGAAAAAGGCTGTAAAACCTGCATTATTCTCTCGGCGCCCGCAGCACAGCACGCTGAACTGTTAGCTTGCGCATCACGCCATAGAATACGTCTGCTCGGTCCCAACAGTTTGGGACTTCTCGCCCCCTGGCAGGGACTCAACGCCAGTTTTTCACCGGTACCGATTAAGCGCGGTAAGCTTGCATTTATCTCTCAGTCTGCTGCCGTATCCAACACTATTCTCGACTGGGCGCAGCAGCGGGAAATGGGATTTTCCTATTTCATCGCGCTTGGCGACAGCCTGGATATCGACGTTGATGAGCTACTTGATTACCTGGCCCGTGACAGTAAAACCAGCGCAATTCTGCTCTATCTCGAACATTTGAGTGATGCCCGACGCTTTGTCTCTGCGGCACGTAGCGCATCGCGTAATAAACCTATTTTGGTGATTAAAAGCGGTCGAAGTCCGGCAGCCCAGCGTTTACTTCATACCAGTGCGGGAATGGACCCTGCCTGGGATGCCGCCATCCAGCGTGCCGGTCTGTTACGCGTACAGGATACTCACGAGCTTTTTTCTGCGGTAGAAACCCTGAGCCATATGCGCCCGCTACGGGGCGACAGGTTAATGATTATCAGCAACGGTGCCGCTCCCGCTGCTCTGGCATTAGATGAGTTGTGGTCACGAAACGGCAAGCTGGCCACGCTGAGTGAAGAGACCTGTCAGAAATTACGCGATGCCTTACCTCTCCATGTTGATATCGCAAATCCACTGGATCTGCGTGACGACGCCAGCAGCGAACACTACATCAAAACACTGGATATTTTACTCTCCAGCCAGGATTTCGACGCCCTGATGGTGATTCACTCGCCCAGCGCTGCGGCTCCAGGCACCGAGAGCGCACATGCACTGATCGAAGCAGTTAAACACCACCCCAGAGGGAAATTCATTTCCTTGCTGACGAACTGGTGCGGAGAATTTTCATCCCAGGAGGCACGCAGGCTGTTTAGTGAGGCTGGATTACCCACCTATCGCACACCGGAGGGAACCATCACCGCGTTTATGCATATGGTCGAGTATCGGCGTAACCAGAAGCAATTGCGAGAAACACCGGCGTTGCCCGACAGCCTGACCGCCAATACCGCCGAAGCACATAATCTTTTGCAGCGGGCGATTGCTGACGGGGCGACATCTCTCGATACACATGAAGTACAGCCAATTTTGCAAGCCTATGGCTTACACACACTGCCGACCTGGATTGCCAGTGACAGCGCAGAGGCCGTGCACATCGCAGAACAAATCGGCTACCCGGTGGCATTAAAACTGCGTTCCCCTGATATTCCGCATAAATCGGAAGTTCAGGGGGTAATGTTATATCTGCGTACAGCAACAGAGGTGCAGCAGGCCGCTAATGCGATTTTTGATCGGGTGAAAATGGCCTGGCCGCAGGCGCGTATCCACGGTTTATTGGTACAAAGTATGGCCAACCGCGCTGGTGCTCAGGAGCTTCGCGTAGTTGTTGAACACGATCCGGTATTTGGGCCATTGATTATGCTGGGCGAAGGTGGAGTTGAGTGGAGGCCTGAAGAACAAGCCGTGGTGGCATTACCGCCATTGAACATGAATCTGGCACGTTATCTGGTGATTCAGGGGATCAAAAATAAAAAGATCCGCGCCCGCAGCGCACTACGACCATTAGATATCGCCGGTTTAAGTCAGCTTCTGGTCCAGGTATCCAACCTGATCGTCGACTGTCCGGAGATTCAGCGTCTGGATATCCATCCGCTTCTGGCCTCTGCCGGTGAATTTACTGCACTGGACGTCACGCTGGATATTGCCCCTTTCACTGGCGACAACGAAAGCAGACTGGCTGTACGCCCCTACCCCCATCAACTGGAAGAGTGGGTTGAGATGAAAAACGGCGAACGCTGCCTGTTCCGCCCTATTTTGCCGGAGGATGAGCCTCAACTGCAGCAGTTCATTTCACAGGTAACGAAAGAAGATCTTTATTACCGCTACTTCAGTGAGATCAACGAATTTACCCATGAAGATTTAGCCAATATGACGCAGATCGACTACGATCGGGAAATGGCCTTTGTCGCCGTACGTTGTCGAGATAACCATGAAGAGATCCTCGGTGTTACGCGAGCTATCTCGGATCCTGATAACGTAGATGCAGAGTTTGCTGTACTGGTTCGATCCGATCTCAAAGGACTGGGACTCGGCCGTCGATTGATGGAAAAGTTAATTACGTATACCCGAGATCACGGACTCAGGCGCCTGAATGGTATTACGATGCCAAACAATCGTGGGATGGTCGCCCTGGCCCGGAAGCTCGGGTTTGATGTTGACGTCCAGCTCGAAGAGGGGATTGTTGGGCTAACGCTTAATCTGGCCCAATTTGAGGAATCGTGAGTAAGGTACTGGAAATGTTGACCACATTAATGGGTACTGGTGGTATCATTGCTCGCTTATGTCGTCTGCATAGCACAGAGGACCCTTCAATGAACAGAGAAGAAATGCACTGTGATGTTGTCAAAATTTAAGCGTAATAAACATCAACAACACCTTGCCCAACTACCTAAGATTTCTCAGTCAGTTGATGATGTAGATTTCTTTTATGCTCCCGCTAATTTCAGGGAGACTCTGCTGGAGAAAATAGCCAGCGCGACGCAACGGATCTGCATCATAGCTCTGTACCTGGAGCAGGATGACGGTGGCAAAGGCATACTCGACGCGCTCTATGCGGCTAAGCGGCAGCGTCCCGAACTGGATATTCGGGTACTTGTTGACTGGCATCGTGCCCAGCGAGGGCGTATTGGCGCTGCGGCCTCCAATACCAACGCTGACTGGTATTGCCGAATGGCGCAAGAAAACCCAGGGATCGATATTCCGGTCTACGGCGTACCGATTAATACTCGTGAAGCGCTTGGCGTCCTGCACTTCAAAGGCTTTATCATCGATGATAGCGTCCTGTATAGCGGAGCAAGCCTGAACGATGTTTACTTGCACCAGCATGATAAATACCGCTATGACCGCTACCAGCTGATTCGCAACGCGCAAATGGCCGATATCATGTTCGACTGGGTAACGCAGAACCTGATGAACGGTCGCGGTGTTAATCGCCTTGATGATATCCATCGTCCTAAAAGCCCGGAAATTAAAAACGACATCCGTCTGTACCGTCAGGAACTGCGTGATGCCTCGTTCCATTTCCAGGGGAATGCTGATAACGAACAGCTTTCTGTTACTCCTCTGGTTGGGCTAGGAAAATCCAGTCTGCTAAATAAGACCATTTTCCATCTCATGCCTTGTGCGGAGCAAAAGCTTACGATCTGCACCCCTTATTTCAACCTGCCTGCTGTGCTGGTTCGCAATATCATCCAGCTACTACGGGAAGGGAAAAAAGTAGAAATCATCGTGGGCGATAAAACCGCCAACGACTTTTTCATACCTGAAAATGAGCCGTTTAAGATCATCGGGGCACTTCCCTACCTTTATGAAATTAACCTGCGCCGCTTCCTGAGCCGTCTACAGTATTACGTTAATACCGATCAGCTAGTCGTTCGCTTATGGAAAGATGATGACAATACCTATCATCTGAAGGGTATGTGGGTTGATGACAAATGGATGTTGCTAACCGGCAACAACCTTAACCCCCGAGCCTGGCGCCTGGATCTGGAAAATGCCATTCTTATCCACGATCCTAAGCAGGAGCTAACCCTTCAGCGCGAAAAAGAGCTTGAGCTCATCCGTACGCATACTACCGTCGTTAAACACTATCGCGACTTACAGAGTATTGCCGACTATCCGGTAAAAGTACGTAAGCTTATCCGTCGACTACGCCGTATTCGAATCGACAGATTAATCAGCCGTATTCTGTAACCAAAACCCCGTCCAGTGACGGGGTTTTTCCTGTGGAGGTAACGGTGCGCCTGTTTATCCTTGCCTATATCCTGACACTTTCTGGCTGTAGCCATATGGCGAACGATAGCTGGAGTGGACAAGACAAAGCCCAACACTTTATTGCCTCCGCCATGCTGGCTGCAGCCGGAAACGAGTATGCGCAGCACCAGGGAAATAGTAACGACCGCAGCGCTGCTATCGGTTTTATGTTCTCAGTCAGCCTCGGTGCATCAAAAGAACTGTTGGACAGCCGCCCCTCAGGAAGCGGCTGGAGTTGGAAAGATTTTGCCTGGGATATAGCCGGAGCATCCACCGGCTACGCTGTCTGGCAAATGACCCATCGCTAGAGGCGCAGCCCTTTCCCTTTACGGTGTAGCATTAGCGAGACAAAAAAAGCGACCACCGCCATAGCGGTAACGTACCAGAAGAATGTCGTTTCCATCCCGACCGATTTTAGCGACAGCGCAACATATTCCGCAGAACCACCAAACAACGCATTTGCCACTGCATAAGATAACCCAACCCCTAGAGCACGAACTTGTGCCGGGAACATTTCGGCCTTCAGGATCCCACTGATAGAAGTGTAAAAACTCACAATTAACAAAGCACACATCACCAGACCAAATGCCATAAATGGAGACGTCACATTCTGTAGCGCCGACAAAATAGGAACGGTGAACAGCGTAGCCAGCACCCCAAAGCACAACATCGAAGTACGTCGACCAATTTTATCTGACAAAGCACCAAATAACGGTTGCACCAGCATAAAGATACACAGCGCTGCTGTCATAATACCGCTGGCTACATTGGCATGCATACCTGCTGTATTTACCAGGTATTTTTGCATATAGGTAGTAAACGTATAAAAGCAAAGTGAGCCAGCGGCGGTAAAGCCAAGCACCATAATAAAAGCTTTACGGTTGCGCCATAATCCTTTCAGGGAGCCCGCTTCTTTCAACGCACGAACATCCTGTTTCGATGTTTCATCCAACTGACGACGTAACCATAATGCGACAATCGCCAGTACTGCCCCCAGCGCAAATGGGATACGCCATCCCCACGCTCTGAGTGCAGAGTCTTCTAACGTTTGCTGCAGTATCACCACAACCAGTAATGCCAGTAATTGTCCGCCTATCAACGTAACGTACTGGAATGAAGCATAAAATCCTTTCTTACCTTCAACGGCCACCTCACTCATGTAGGTTGCGCTAGTTCCATACTCTCCACCAACCGACAGTCCCTGGAATAATCTGGCAAGCAACAGCAGTGCGGGTGCCCATGTACCGATAGTTTCATACCCCGGCAGACAAGCGATCACCAACGACCCCATACACATCATGCACACTGACAACAGCATGGATTTTTTACGCCCATGTTTATCTGCGATCCGGCCAAAAAGCCATCCGCCTATCGGCCGCATCAGGAAGCCCGCAGCAAAAACGCCGGCGGTTTGTAGGAGTTGTGTTGTGGTATTTCCGGAAGGAAAAAAGATATGAGCAAAATAAAGAGAACAGAAAGAATAGATGTAAAAATCAAACCATTCGACAAGATTCCCTGATGACGCCCCTACAATTGCCCATATACGACGACGGGTATCGCTGTCGGTCAGCGCCCCATTCTCAGTTACACTGCTATCAGCCATTAGAATTGTGCCCCTGCCAAGGATCTGTTGAATCTTACAATGATGCATCGCGTTTTTAGTAAAAAATATGTTACATAATTGTTATGCATCATTGCGAGAGTTAGATCACGATTTTAATTAGCAGAGAAAGGAATCAGATTTATATGATGGAGGGTAAGAAGCCTGAGTCTGATAGAACTACGCTTGTCAGACCTGCAGTCCGCAGACGCAAAAAAGCCCATCCGGCAGGATGGGCTTCTTCACTGGTTTGATGCCTGGCAGTTCCCTACTCTCGCATGGGGAGACCCCACACTACCATCGGCGCTACGGCGTTTCACTTCTGAGTTCGGCATGGGGTCAGGTGGGACCACCGCGCTACAGCCGCCAGGCAAATTCTGTTTATCAACACGCTTTCGCATGTCAATTTAATCTGTATCAAGCTGAAATTTCGTCTCTTCGCCAAAACAGCTTCGGCGTTGTAAGGTTAAGCCTCACGGTTCATTAGTATCGGTTAGCTCAATGTATCGCTACACTTACACACCCGACCTATCAACGTCGTCGTCTTCAACGTTCCTTCAGGAGACTTAAAGTCTCAGGGAGAACTCATCTCGGGGCAAGTTTCGTGCTTAGATGCTTTCAGCACTTATCTCTTCCGCATTTAGCTACCGGGCAATGCCATTGGCATGACAACCCGAACACCAGTGATGCGTCCACTCCGGTCCTCTCGTACTAGGAGCAGCCCCCCTCAATTCTCCAGCGCCCACGGCAGATAGGGACCGAACTGTCTCACGACGTTCTAAACCCAGCTCGCGTACCACTTTAAATGGCGAACAGCCATACCCTTGGGACCTACTTCAGCCCCAGGATGTGATGAGCCGACATCGAGGTGCCAAACACCGCCGTCGATATGAACTCTTGGGCGGTATCAGCCTGTTATCCCCGGAGTACCTTTTATCCGTTGAGCGATGGCCCTTCCATTCAGAACCACCGGATCACTAAGACCTGCTTTCGCACCTGCTCGAGCCGTCACTCTCGCAGTCAAGCTAGCTTATGCCTTTGCACTAACCTCCTGATGTCCGACCAGGATTAGCTAACCTTCGTGCTCCTCCGTTACTCTTTAGGAGGAGACCGCCCCAGTCAAACTACCCACCAGACACTGTCCGCAACCCGGATTACGGGTCTACGTTAGAACACCAGCCATTAAAGGGTGGTATTTCAAGGTTGGCTCCATGCAGACTGGCGTCCACACTTCAAAGCCTCCCACCTATCCTACACATCAAGGACCAGTGTTCAGTGTCAAGCTATAGTAAAGGTTCACGGGGTCTTTCCGTCTTGCCGCGGGTACACTGCATCTTCACAGCGAGTTCAATTTCACTGAGTCTCGGGTGGAGACAGCCTGGCCATCATTACGCCATTCGTGCAGGTCGGAACTTACCCGACAAGGAATTTCGCTACCTTAGGACCGTTATAGTTACGGCCGCCGTTTACCGGGGCTTCGATCAAGAGCTTCTCCTTACGGATAACCCCATCAATTAACCTTCCGGCACCGGGCAGGCGTCACACCGTATACGTCCACTTTCGTGTTTGCACAGTGCTGTGTTTTTAATAAACAGTTGCAGCCAGCTGGTATCTTCGACTGATTTCAGCTCCATGAGTAAATCACTTCACCTACATATCAGCGTGCCTTCTCCCGAAGTTACGGCACCATTTTGCCTAGTTCCTTCACCCGAGTTCTCTCAAGCGCCTTGGTATTCTCTACCTGACCACCTGTGTCGGTTTGGGGTACGATTTCGTGTTACCTGATGCTTAGAGGCTTTTCCTGGAAGCAGGGCATTTGTTACTTCAGCACCGTAGTGCCTCGTCATCACACCTCAGCGTTAAAAGGTACCGGATTTACCTGGAACCTCCGCCTACATGCTTAAACCGGGACAACCGTCGCCCGGCTAACATAGCCTTCTCCGTCCCCCCTTCGCAGTAACACCAAGTACAGGAATATTAACCTGTTTCCCATCGACTACGCCTTTCGGCCTCGCCTTAGGGGTCGACTCACCCTGCCCCGATTAACGTTGGACAGGAACCCTTGGTCTTCCGGCGTGCGGGTTTTTCACCCGCATTATCGTTACTTATGTCAGCATTCGCACTTCTGATACCTCCAGCACCCCTCACAGGACACCTTCAACGGCTTACAGAACGCTCCCCTACCCAACAACACATAGTGTCGCTGCCGCAGCTTCGGTGCATGGTTTAGCCCCGTTACATCTTCCGCGCAGGCCGACTCGACCAGTGAGCTATTACGCTTTCTTTAAATGATGGCTGCTTCTAAGCCAACATCCTGGCTGTCTGTGCCTTCCCACATCGTTTCCCACTTAACCATGACTTTGGGACCTTAGCTGGCGGTCTGGGTTGTTTCCCTCTTCACGACGGACGTTAGCACCCGCCGTGTGTCTCCCGTGATAACATTCTTCGGTATTCGCAGTTTGCATCGGGTTGGTAAGTCGGGATGACCCCCTAGCCGAAACAGTGCTCTACCCCCGAAGATGAGTTCACGAGGCGCTACCTAAATAGCTTTCGGGGAGAACCAGCTATCTCCCGGTTTGATTGGCCTTTCACCCCCAGCCACAAGTCATCCGCTAATTTTTCAACATTAGTCGGTTCGGTCCTCCAGTTAGTGTTACCCAACCTTCAACCTGCCCATGGCTAGATCACCGGGTTTCGGGTCTATACCCTGCAACTTAACGCCCAGTTAAGACTCGGTTTCCCTTCGGCTCCCCTATTCGGTTAACCTTGCTACAGAATATAAGTCGCTGACCCATTATACAAAAGGTACGCAGTCACCCCATAAAGAGGCTCCCACTGCTTGTACGTACACGGTTTCAGGTTCTTTTTCACTCCCCTCGCCGGGGTTCTTTTCGCCTTTCCCTCACGGTACTGGTTCACTATCGGTCAGTCAGGAGTATTTAGCCTTGGAGGATGGTCCCCCCATATTCAGACAGGATACCACGTGTCCCGCCCTACTCTTCGAGTTCACAACACGTGTGATTTTGTGTACGGGACTATCACCCTGTACCGTCGGACTTTCCAGACCGTTCCACTACCACACATGCTGATTCAGACTCTGGGCTGCTCCCCGTTCGCTCGCCGCTACTGGGGGAATCTCGGTTGATTTCTTTTCCTCGGGGTACTTAGATGTTTCAGTTCCCCCGGTTCGCTTCATTACGCTATGTATTCACGTAATGATAGTGTGACGAATCACACTGGGTTTCCCCATTCGGAAATCGCCGGTTATAACGGTTCATATCACCTTACCGACGCTTATCGCAGATTAGCACGTCCTTCATCGCCTCTGACTGCCAGGGCATCCACCGTGTACGCTTAGTCGCTTAACCTCACAACCCGAAGATGTTTCGTAAAACACCATCGTGTTGCGAAAATTTGAGAGACTCGAACACACCATTTATCTGTTCTTATTACGGAGAACAGACACAGTGTGTCGTTTCAATTTTCAGCTTGATCCAGATTTTTAAAGAGCAAATATCTCAAACGTCACCCGAAGATGAGTTTTGAGATATAACGGCCGGTGACTTTCACTCACGAACCAGCAAGTGGCGTCCCCTAGGGGATTCGAACCCCTGTTACCGCCGTGAAAGGGCGGTGTCCTGGGCCTCTAGACGAAGGGGACGTGTAAGTCTCAATCGCAAGACGCCTTGCTATTTACTTTTCATCAGACAATCTGTGTGGACACTACAAAGAAAGGTTCTTTAAGGTAAGGAGGTGATCCAACCGCAGGTTCCCCTACGGTTACCTTGTTACGACTTCACCCCAGTCATGAATCACAAAGTGGTAAGCGCCCTCCCGAAGGTTAAGCTACCTACTTCTTTTGCAACCCACTCCCATGGTGTGACGGGCGGTGTGTACAAGGCCCGGGAACGTATTCACCGTGGCATTCTGATCCACGATTACTAGCGATTCCGACTTCATGGAGTCGAGTTGCAGACTCCAATCCGGACTACGACATACTTTATGAGGTCCGCTTGCTCTCGCGAGGTCGCTTCTCTTTGTATATGCCATTGTAGCACGTGTGTAGCCCTACTCGTAAGGGCCATGATGACTTGACGTCATCCCCACCTTCCTCCAGTTTATCACTGGCAGTCTCCTTTGAGTTCCCGGCCGGACCGCTGGCAACAAAGGATAAGGGTTGCGCTCGTTGCGGGACTTAACCCAACATTTCACAACACGAGCTGACGACAGCCATGCAGCACCTGTCTCAGAGTTCCCGAAGGCACCAAAGCATCTCTGCTAAGTTCTCTGGATGTCAAGAGTAGGTAAGGTTCTTCGCGTTGCATCGAATTAAACCACATGCTCCACCGCTTGTGCGGGCCCCCGTCAATTCATTTGAGTTTTAACCTTGCGGCCGTACTCCCCAGGCGGTCGACTTAACGCGTTAGCTCCGGAAGCCACGCCTCAAGGGCACAACCTCCAAGTCGACATCGTTTACGGCGTGGACTACCAGGGTATCTAATCCTGTTTGCTCCCCACGCTTTCGCACCTGAGCGTCAGTCTTTGTCCAGGGGGCCGCCTTCGCCACCGGTATTCCTCCAGATCTCTACGCATTTCACCGCTACACCTGGAATTCTACCCCCCTCTACAAGACTCTAGCCTGCCAGTTTCGGATGCAGTTCCCAGGTTGAGCCCGGGGATTTCACATCCGACTTGACAGACCGCCTGCGTGCGCTTTACGCCCAGTAATTCCGATTAACGCTTGCACCCTCCGTATTACCGCGGCTGCTGGCACGGAGTTAGCCGGTGCTTCTTCTGCGAGTAACGTCAATCACTAAGGTTATTAACCTTAATGCCTTCCTCCTCGCTGAAAGTACTTTACAACCCGAAGGCCTTCTTCATACACGCGGCATGGCTGCATCAGGCTTGCGCCCATTGTGCAATATTCCCCACTGCTGCCTCCCGTAGGAGTCTGGACCGTGTCTCAGTTCCAGTGTGGCTGGTCATCCTCTCAGACCAGCTAGGGATCGTCGCCTAGGTGAGCCGTTACCCCACCTACTAGCTAATCCCATCTGGGCACATCCGATGGCAAGAGGCCCGAAGGTCCCCCTCTTTGGTCTTGCGACGTTATGCGGTATTAGCTACCGTTTCCAGTAGTTATCCCCCTCCATCGGGCAGTTTCCCAGACATTACTCACCCGTCCGCCACTCGTCACCCAAGGAGCAAGCTCCTCTGTGCTACCGTTCGACTTGCATGTGTTAGGCCTGCCGCCAGCGTTCAATCTGAGCCATGATCAAACTCTTCAATTTAAGTTTGATGCTCGTGAATTAAACTTCGTAATGAATTACGTGTTCACTCAGAGACTTGGTATTCATTTTTCGTCTTGCGACGTTAAGAATCCGTATCATTGAGTGCCCACACAGATTGTCTGATAAATTGTTAAAGAGCAGTTGCGACGCGCTTTAGCGCTCTGTCGCGAGGTCCCGTATAATACGTTTTCCTCATTCAGAGTCAAGCATTTATTTTTGCTTTTCTCCGCGAAGTTCTCAGTGGAACCCCGCTGACCCGGCGGCCTGTAGCCCGTTGTTCCGTGTCAGTGGAGGCGCATTATAGGGAGTTATTTCAGGCTGACAAGTTAAAAATATAAAAAACCTATCAATCGATTACTTTTCAATCAATATATGTGATACAAACCCATTAGAGCCTTCTTTTTAAACAAAAACGGGTCCTGACGGACCCGTTTTTGATGTTTTGCGGCTTACTGCACTGCCACAATACGATCGTCATTCACTTCCAGGCGAATCGTTTTGCCCGGCATCAGCTCACCAGACAGGATTTGCTGTGCCAGCGGGTTTTCGATCTGCTGCTGAATAGCACGTTTCAATGGACGCGCCCCGTAAACAGGATCGTAGCCATTCGCACTCAGCAGTTTAAGCGCCTCATCAGAAATGTGGATTTCATAGCCACGTTCTTCCAGACGTTTGTACAGACGCTGCAACTGAATCTGGGCAATAGATGCAATGTGTTGTTCCCCAAGAGGATGGAATACAACAACTTCATCTATACGGTTGATGAATTCCGGACGGAAGTTTTGGCTCACAACTCCCAGCACCAGATCTTTCATATGGCCGTAATCGAGTTCACCGAAACGTTCCTGAATCAAGTCTGAACCGAGGTTAGAGGTCATAATCACTACCGTATTACGGAAGTCAACCGTTCTCCCCTGCCCGTCAGTCAGGCGGCCGTCATCAAGTACCTGCAGCAGAATATTGAACACATCCGGATGCGCTTTTTCAACTTCATCCAGCAAAATGACCGAATAAGGACGACGACGCACTGCTTCCGTCAGGTATCCACCTTCTTCATAACCGACATATCCCGGAGGCGCCCCTACCAGACGAGACACGGAGTGTTTCTCCATAAACTCGGACATATCGATACGTACCATTGCGTCATCGCTGTCGAACATAAAGTTGGCCAGCGCTTTGCACAGTTCAGTTTTACCCACACCGGTTGGTCCAAGGAACAGGAACGAACCAATCGGGCGATTAGGATCGGACAGCCCAGCACGGCTACGGCGAATAGCGTTAGAAACAGCTTCGACCGCCTCATTCTGCCCAATGACGCGACTATGCAGTTCCTGCTCCATCCGCAGCAGTTTTTCACGTTCACCTTCCAGCATTCTGGCGACCGGGATCCCCGTCCAGCGCGCCAGCACTTCAGCAATTTCCGCATCAGTCACTTTATTACGCAACAGACGCATCGTTTTGCCTTCGGACTGGGTGGCTGCTTCCAGCTGTTTTTCCAGCTCAGGAATTTTACCGTATTGTAATTCGGACATCCGCGCCAGGTCGCCAACACGACGAGCCTGTTCAATCGCGATTTTCGCCTGCTCCAGTTCAGCCTTGATGGTTTGCGTTCCGGAGAGTGACGCTTTTTCCGCTTTCCATTCTTCCTCTAACTCAGAATACTGACGTTCTTTCTCGTCCAGCTCTTCGTTGAGCATATCAAGGCGTTTCTTGCTCGCCTCATCAGACTCTTTCATCAACGCCTGCTGCTCCAGTTTCAACTGGATAATTCGGCGGTCGAGTCGGTCCAGTTCTTCCGGCTTGGAGTCAATCTGCATACGAATGCTGGACGCGGCTTCATCGATCAGATCGATGGCTTTATCCGGTAACTGACGGTCAGCGATATAGCGATGGGACAGCGTCGCTGCAGCAACAATTGCCGGGTCAGTTATCTGCACGTGGTGGTGCAGTTCATAACGTTCTTTCAAACCACGCAGAATGGCAATGGTGTCTTCTACTGAAGGCTCAGCGACAAACACTTTCTGGAAACGACGCTCCAGCGCAGCATCTTTTTCGATATACTGACGATATTCATCGAGCGTCGTGGCACCCACGCAGTGAAGTTCCCCACGCGCCAGCGCTGGTTTCAGCATGTTCCCGGCATCCATTGCGCCATCCGCTTTACCTGCACCTACCATAGTATGCAATTCATCGATAAACAGAATGACGTTGCCTTCCTGTTTCGAAAGATCGTTCAGAACACCTTTCAGACGTTCTTCAAACTCACCACGATATTTCGCCCCAGCCACCAGCGCGCCCATATCCAGCGCCAGTACGCGACGGCCTTTTAAACCTTCTGGCACCTCACCATTAATGATTCGCTGAGCAAGGCCTTCAACGATTGCCGTCTTACCGACACCAGGCTCACCAATTAATACCGGGTTGTTTTTAGTACGACGTTGCAGTACCTGAATGGTACGACGAATTTCTTCATCACGCCCAATAACCGGATCGAGCTTGCCCTGTTCGGCACGTTCGGTCAGATCAACAGTATATTTTTTCAAGGCTTGACGTTGGTCTTCAGCCCCCTGGTCGTTCACGCTTTCACCTCCACGCATCTGTTCAATTGCCTGAGTGATATTGGCGGTCGTCGCCCCCGCTGATTTTAATAAATCTGTCAGCGTACCGCGCGACTCAAGCGCCGCCAGAACGAACAGTTCTGACGAAATAAAGTTGTCCCCACGCTTTTGCGCCAGCTTGTCGCAAAGATTCAGTACACGCACCAGTTCTTGAGAAGGCTGCACATCACCGCCGGTACCTTCTACCTGCGGTAAACGGCTCAACGCCTGATCAATAGCTGTACGTAACTGGCCGGCATTAATGCCAGCAGACGTTAATAAAGGACGTACCGATCCCCCTTCCTGATTCAGCAAGGCGCTCATTAGATGAAGTGGTTCGATGAATTGGTTGTCGTGCCCCAATGCGAGTGACTGGGCATCGGCAAGAGCAAGCTGGAATTTATTAGTAAGACGATCCAGACGCATAACTCCTCCCATAACAGGTCAAAATTGCTACTGGAGATTAAATGAGGTCATCCCTCAATTATTCAAGGTGAATGACCTGAATTATGTGAAAAGAAAATTACGCGTACCGGATCGTCTTGATTCTTTAGGTTATATCAGCCAAATAAAACTTGCCATACGACCCGTGGTATTGTCGCGACGATAAGAGAAGAAAGTCTCACTTTCGCTGAAGGTGCAATGGTCGCCTCCGTAGAGGTTCTCAACCCCGACATTTGCCAGACGCTGGCGCGCTAGTTGATAGATATCTGCCAGATACTTTTCACCGCGAGCCTGAAATGCGCTTTCCGCTTGCGGATCTATTGCCATAAACGCTTCGCGGACTTCTGGTCCCACCTCAAAAGCGTTCGGGCCAATCGCCGGCCCTAACCAGGCAATAATGTTTTCAGGTTTATCAGTAAAACACGACACCGTCTCTTCCAGGACACCCGCACATAGCCCGCGCCAGCCCGCATGGGCCGCCGCGACTTCCGTTCCTGCTCGGTTACAGAACAGCACTGGCAAACAGTCCGCCGTCATCACCGCACATACGGTGCCTGGCGTATTGCTCCAGGAGGCATCTGCACGCTTTGAAGAGTAAGGCCCGCCGCTAAGCTTGAGGACATCTTTACCATGAACCTGTTCTAGCCAGACGGGTTTCGAAGGCAGATTGCCCGCAGCAAACAGCCAATTGCGGTTCTCTTCAACATGCTCCGGGTTATCGCCGCAATGGGCCCCCAGATTCAGCGAATCATAAGGCGGCATACTGACACCGCCAATACGTGTAGAACTACAGGCTGCGACGCCTTGCGGCAGCGGCCACTGCGGGACAATTAGCTTACTCATAACCAGGCAACATCATCCTTATGTTCTTCGAAATCGGCACGCATCACCGCGATCAGATCAACCATATCTTGTGGAATCGGCGCGTGCCATTCCATTTCGATACCAGAGATCGGGTGATACAGGCGCAGCATGGTGGCATGCAGTGCCTGACGATCAAATTTACGCAGCGTAGAAATGAATTCGTCCGATGCGCCTTTCGGTGGGCGTGGACGACCACCGTAAACCTGATCGCCCACCAACGGATGGGTGATATGCGCCATGTGCACGCGGATCTGGTGCGTACGTCCGGTTTCCAGACGCAGCCGCAGACGCGTGTGCACACGGAAGTGCTCCATAATACGATAGTGAGTCACCGCCGGTTTACCCATTGGATGGACTGACATATGCGTACGTTTGGTTGGATGACGACTGATCGGTTCTTCAACCGTACCACCCGCAGTCATATGACCGATTGCCACAGCCTCATATTCACGCGTGATTTCACGCAGCTGCAACGACTCTACCAGACGCGTTTGTGCCGGAACGGTTTTTGCCACCACCATTAATCCGGTCGTGTCTTTATCCAGGCGGTGCACAATACCGGCCCGCGGAACATCCGCTATTGGCGGGTAGTAATGCAGTAACGCATTCAGTACCGTACCATCCGGATTACCGGCGCCCGGATGTACCACGAGGTCACGTGGTTTGTTGATGACAAGAATGTCATCATCTTCATAAACGATATCCAACGGGATATCCTGAGCTTCAAAACGGACTTCTTCATCAATTTCAGCATTGATGGAGACTCGTTCTCCACCTAACACTTTTTCTTTCGGTTTATCGCAAAGATGACCATTTACCAGCACGCGCTGATCGAGGATCCATTCTTTTATGCGTGAACGCGAATAATCAGGGAACAATTCGGCCAAAGCCTGATCTAAGCGTTGACCGAGCTGATTTTCGGAGACTGTTGCGGTGAGTTCTACTCGTTGTGCCATAAACTGCTTCTTCGTTTAACGTTGGGTTTTACGGCTTTGCCGTTTAATATAGTGTGCTATTGTAGCTGGTCTTAACCGGGAGCAGGAACAGAGAATCTCCCGTAAAACATTTTGAGGAAAGTCAAAACGTCATGACGCGCATGAAATATCTGGTGGCAGCAGCCACGTTGAGCCTGTTTTTGGCGGGTTGCTCTGGTTCAAAGGAAGAGGTGCCCGATAATCCGCCAAATGAAATCTACGCGACTGCTCAGCAAAAGCTGCAGGACGGTAACTGGAAACAGGCAATAACGCAATTGGAAGCGTTGGATAACCGTTATCCATTTGGACCGTATTCTCAGCAGGTGCAATTAGATCTCATCTACGCCTACTACAAAAACGCCGATCTGCCACTTGCTCAGGCTGCTATCGATCGTTTTATCCGCCTGAACCCGACACATCCTAACATTGATTACGTCATGTACATGCGTGGCCTGACCAATATGGCGTTGGATGATAGCGCACTGCAAGGATTCTTTGGTGTCGATCGCAGCGATCGCGATCCTCAGCATGCCCGAGCTGCGTTTAATGACTTTTCCAAACTGGTACGCGGTTATCCGAATAGCCAGTACACGACGGATGCCACCAAACGACTGGTCTTCCTGAAAGATCGCCTGGCGAAGTATGAGTACTCCGTTGCTGAATACTACACTGCACGTGGCGCATGGGTTGCAGTTGTGAACCGAGTGGAAGGAATGCTGCGCGATTTCCCGGATACACAGGCAACACGTGGTGCTCTACCGTTGATGGAAAACGCCTATCGCCAGATGCAGATGAATGCACAGGCCGAAAAAGTGGCGAAAATTATTGCCGCCAACAGCAGCAACACCTGATTTATCTGTAAATGCAAAACGGCAGCCTTTGGGCTGCCGTTTTTTTATCCGTTGACGCTGTAACTGAAGCGGTTTAGCTGCAACGCATCCAGTCAAATATGGCCTGCTTTCAGGTATTCCTCAAGTAATAAATCACCTGTTCCTGCGGTGCCTCACAAAAAGGTTTTCTTGACAAAAAGCGACAAAAAAATGTGATTTAAATCACACATTTTGACATTAGGAACGGTATGCTGGAATCACCAAGACGGGAAAGACAAGAGGTAAAATTTATGACAATGAACATTACCAGTAAACAAATGGAAATTACTCCGGCAATTCGCCAGCATGTCGCAGACCGTCTCGCCAAATTAGATAAATGGCAAACTCATCTGATTAATCCACATATCGTCCTGTCCAAGGAGCCACAGGGTTTCATTGCTGATGCCACCATCAATACACCGAACGGACATCTGGTCGCCAGCGCAAAACACGAAGATATGTACACCGCAATTAACGATTTGATCAACAAGCTGGAACGGCAGCTCAATAAAGTGCAGCACAAAGGCGAAGCCCGTCGTGCAACAACTTCAGTAAAAGACGCCAACTTCGTCGAAGCAGAAGAAGAGTAGTCCCTTACATTGAGTGTATCGCCAACGCGCCTTCGGGCGCGTTTTTTGTTGACAGGGTGAAAACAGTACAGGTACTTTACTGTCGTAGCCAAAGGAAAATTACATGAAACTTGTCCCGTTCTTCTTCGCATTCTTTTTTACCTTCCCCTGAATGGGAGGCGTTTCGTCGTGTGATAAAGAATGCGAAGACGAACAATAAGGCCTCCCACAACGGGGGGCCTTTTTTATTGATAACAAGAAAGGCAACACTATGACATCGGAAAACCCGTTACTGGCGCTGCGAGAGAAGATAAGCACGCTGGATGAAAAATTACTGGCTTTGCTGGCTGAGCGACGTGGACTGGCCGTAGAAGTCGGCAAAGCTAAGCTGCTTTCTCATCGTCCGGTACGCGATATTGACCGCGAACGTGATCTGTTAGACCGGTTGATTCAGCTTGGTAAAACACATCACCTCGACGCACACTACATCACCCGACTATTCCAGCTCATCATCGAAGACTCCGTACTCACCCAACAGGCGCTCCTTCAGCAGCATCTGAACAAGATCAACCCACACTCAGCACGGGTCGCTTTTCTGGGGCCAAAAGGCTCTTATTCTCACCTTGCAGCACGTCAGTATGCTGCACGCCACTTTGAGCAGTTTATTGAGAGCGGCTGCGCAAAATTTGCCGATATTTTCAACCAGGTAGAAACCGGGCAAGCCGACTACGCTGTGGTACCGATTGAAAACACCAGTTCCGGTGCGATCAACGATGTCTACGACCTCCTGCAACATACCAGCCTTTCTATCGTGGGGGAGATGACGATAACTATCGACCACTGTGTGCTGGTTTCCGGTACTGCGGATCTAAATAGCATTGAAACCGTGTACAGCCACCCGCAACCGTTCCAGCAGTGCAGCAAGTTTCTCAACCGATATCCACACTGGAAGATCGAGTATACAGAAAGCACCTCTGCAGCAATGGAAAAGGTCGCGCAGGCCAACTCACCACACGTAGCGGCTCTTGGAAGCGAGGCCGGTGGCGTACTGCATGGTCTGCAGGTCCTCGCACATATTGAAGCCAATCAGTCGCAAAATATTACCCGTTTTGTCGTGCTGGCACGCAAGGCAATAAATGTTTCCGACCAGGTTCCGGCGAAAACCACGCTGCTAATGGCGACGGGTCAGCAGGCTGGTGCGCTGGTTGAAGCGCTCCTGGTGCTGCGTAACCATAATCTGATAATGACTAAACTGGAATCACGCCCGATTCACGGCAATCCGTGGGAAGAGATGTTTTATCTCGATATACAGGCCAATCTGGAATCACCAGAGATGCAAAAAGCATTGAAGGAGCTGGGGGAAATTACCCGTTCGATGAAAGTACTTGGCTGTTATCCAAGTGAGAATGTAGTGCCAGTCAATCCGAGCTAAAGTGTGACAATGCCGGATAGCGCTACGCTAATCCGGCCTACGATTCATACGATTTTGTAGGCCGGATAAGACGCGTAAGCGTTGCCATCCGGCATTTTACTTACTGGCGACTGTCGTTAGCCTGGCGCAACAGAGTACGGCTTTCACTCTGAAAACGTTTAGCATAATCACCAAACCAGTGTTCAACCTTACGGAAGCTGTCGATAAAGGCCTGCTTGTCCCCCTGTTCCAGTAAACCAATCGCTTCGCCAAAACGTTTGTAATAACGTTTGATCAGCGCGAGGTTACTCTCTGAAGACATAATAATATCGGCATACAACTGCGGATCCTGGGCAAACAGCCGTCCTACCATCGCCAGTTCAAGGCGGTAGATCGGTGAAGAGAGCGCCAGCAACTGCTCCAGTTGCACATTCTCCTCTGCTAAATGCAAGCCGTAAGCAAACGTCGCAAAATGACGCAACGCCTGGATAAAGGCCATATTCTGGTCATGCTCAACGGCGCTAATCCGATGTAGCCGCGCGCCCCAGACCTGAATCTGTTCCAGGAACCACTGATAAGCTTCCGGCTGACGTCCGTCACACCACACAACCACCTGCTTTGCCAGGCTGCCGCTGTCCGGGCCAAACATCGGATGTAAACCCACTACGGGACCATCGTGCGCCGCCAGCATCGCCTGCAGCGGGCCATTTTTCACCGAGGCCAGATCGACCAGGATACAGTCAGCAGGCAAGCGCGGTAATTTCGCAATAACCTGCTCCGTGACGTGAATTGGCACACTGACAATCACCATTCCGGCGTCAGCCACAATTTCCTGCGCACGATCCCAGTCCTGCTGTTCGAGAATACGCACCTGATAACCCGACAGGGTGAGCATTTTTTCAAACAGCCGCCCCATCTGACCGCCGCCACCGACGATCACCACCGGACGCAGAGAAGGACAAAGCGTTTTAAAGCCTTTGTCATTCTCGCTGGAGTAAGACTCGCGCATTACCCGACGTAAAACATCTTCAATAAGATCTGGAGGGACTCCGAGCGCTTCTGCCTCCGCACGGCGCGAAGCCAGCATAGATGCCTCGCGCTCAGGTACGTAGATCGGTAGCCCAAAGCGGCTTTTAACTTCGCCGACTTCAGCAACCAGTTCCAGACGGCGCGCAAGTAAATCCAGCAGCGCCTTATCCACTTCATCAATTTGATCGCGCAACGCGGTCAATTCAGCAACCATAACTAACCTCTTAAACCAGGCGCGTCGCCAGATGGCCGTTCAAGTCTTTGCTAATTTCACGCAACAACGCGTCCGTCATTTCCCAGCTAATGCAGGCGTCAGTTACAGAGACGCCGTATTTCATTTCACTGCGCGGTTGCTCGGAGGACTGGTTGCCTTCGTGAATATTACTTTCAATCATCAGGCCGATGATTGAACGGTTGCCATCTTTAATTTGAGCAACCACAGACTCAGCCACGGCTGGCTGACGACGGTAATCTTTATTGGAGTTACCATGACTGCAATCTACCATCAGTGAAGGCCGCAGTCCCGCCTGCTCCATCTCTTTTTCGCACTGTGCTACGTCTGCCGGACTGTAATTCGGCGCTTTACCGCCACGCAGGATCACATGGCCATCCGGGTTACCCTGGGTTTGCAGCAATGCAACCTGCCCTGCCTGGTTAATGCCAACAAAGCGGTGCGACTGCGCAGCTGCGCGCATGGCATTGATTGCTGTCGCCAGGCTGCCGTCAGTTCCGTTTTTAAAGCCTACCGGCATGGACAAACCCGAAGCCATTTCACGGTGAGTCTGCGATTCAGTCGTACGCGCACCAATAGCTGACCAGCTAAACAGATCGCCCAGGTATTGCGGACTGTTTGGATCTAATGCTTCCGTTGCCAGCGGCAGCCCCATATTAACCAGCTCAAGCAGCAGTTGACGCGCAATCTTCAGGCCTGCTTCTACATCAAAAGAGCCATCCATATGAGGATCATTAATCAACCCTTTCCAGCCGACGGTGGTACGGGGTTTTTCAAAATAAACGCGCATCACCAAATAGAGGCTATCGCTGACCTCTGCGGCAAGGGTCTTAAATCGACGAGCATATTCAAGAGCAGTTTCAGGGTCGTGAATTGAGCAAGGACCACATACCACCAACAGACGCGGATCGCGACCCGCTATAATGTCAGAAATGGTTTTGCGCGATTGAGCAATTTGCTCCTCTTGCGCCAGGCTCAACGGGAATTCCGTTTTGAGTTGTTCCGGGGTCATCAGAACCTGTTCGTCGGTGATATGTACGTTGTTCAGCGCGTCTTTTTGCATGGTGGTGATCCTGTTTAGCTCGTTTGCGATAGTGTCCTCTGCGAGGAGGAGATAACGATAACATAACAGGTAAAGATTTCAATCCACAATCCGTAAATTTTAATTTACACCACTACATTTTAACGCAAAAAACTGGCCTATATATGTACATTTAAATTTACATCCTTCATATTTCAGATCCACTATGCTTTTTTAATAAACCCAGGGAGTACAGGCAATGAAGCAACTCATCAGCACCCTATTTGTATTATTTCTTAGCGGCTGCCAGATAGATCCTTATACCCACGCCCCCACATGGACCAGTACCGACTGGTACGATGCGGGGATACAAGACTCTATTTCGGGTAATGTCATTAAAGATAATGAAATACTTGCCGACAACTACAATGATCCAGAGGTCGATCGTCCACAATATCTTAAGGGTTATGCCGAGGGACAAAGAAAAATCTGTCAGCCAGACTTTGTCTATGCACGAGGATTGAGCGGAAAAACCTTCCCCCCAGCTTGCGATACTGTCGAGAATGTCAGCCAATTACACAGTGCCTGGCAAAAAGGAGCAAACGAGGGAGCTGCCTCAACAAGATTAAATTAAACAAAGACTTACAATTCACTAATCACTGAGGTTTAGCTTAGGTCGTCAATATTAGCCCTCCAGATATAATGACGCCCTGAAAAAAATAATGTTATTTTGCTACAAACAATCGCCAATTTATTTCGACGTATACAGCTGACGCTAGTAGGTAACATCTCATGAGCTTTTCTTATCGACTCATACTTCTACTGGCACTGCTCATGACCGGGTTACCGCTGTTTGCCCAAAGCATGACTGAAGAAGCAAAATCTGTACGTTCAATGGTTGCCGGCATCGTCAGTTACACTCGCTGGCCAGCACTTTCAGGTCCACCAAAACTGTGTATTTTCTCTTCATCACGTTTTTCCAGCGTATTGCAAGATACCAGTTCTGCGGCGTTGCCTTATCTTCCCGTCATTGTTCATACGGACCAGGAAGTTTTAGTTGCACAGTGTGATGGTTTTTATTTTGGTAAAGAATCGCCTACATACCAGGTGGAATTAAAGAATAAATATCCATCTAAGGCATTGTTATTAATTGCTGAAGAGAATACTGAATGCGTTATTGGTAGCGCCTTCTGCCTCATAATTAATGATAAAGACGTAAGATTTTCCGTAAATATGGATGCCCTGTCGCGCAGCGGTGTAAGGGTTAGTCCAGACGTATTGATGCTGGCACGGAATAATAAGCATGGATAAGGGTATTTCTCCCATAAAACGCCCGACGTTTAAACGGACATTACGGCGTATCAGCATAATCAGCGTTCTGGTAACAATGACGCTGATCTGGCTGCTGCTTAGCATTTCTTCCGTGTTAGCTTTAAAGCAATATGCGCAAAAAAATCTGGATTTGACCGCCGCGACTATGACTCACTCGCTTGAAGCCGCGTTAGTCTTTTCTGATGGCTTTGCCGCAACAGAAACACTGGCTGCACTGGGGAAACAAGGGCAATTTTCTGTTGCCGAAGTACGCAACCAGGATCAAAAAGTGATCGCCACCTGGCGCTATGATGCACAGGATACAACAGACAAAATCAGCGGACTGATAAGCCACTGGCTTTTCCCACAACCGGTTACTCAGCCCATTATGCACAATGGCAACGTTATCGGTGAAGTATGCGTGGTTGCGCGCGATAGCGTGATCAGCCATTTTATTTATTTGTCATTAGCCGTTCTTACCGGATGCATTTTATTGGCATCGGGTATTGCATTAATGCTCACTCGCTATTTACACAACGGTGTTGTGGAGGCTCTGCAGAATATTACTGAAGTGGTGCATGATGTTCGTACTAACCGTAACTTCTCGCGACGAGTTTCAGAAGAACGTATTGAAGAGTTTCATCTTTTTGCTCAAGACTTTAATAGTCTGCTGGATGAGATGGAAGAATGGCAGCTACGGCTCCAGGCCAAGAATGCACAACTATTGCGTACCGCACTGCATGACCCTCTTACCGGTCTTGCTAATCGGGCCGCATTTCGTAACAGCATTAACGCCCTGATGAACGACAAAGACGCTCACGGTAGTTCGGCGTTGTTATTCCTCGATGGTGATAACTTTAAATTTATTAATGACACCTGGGGGCATGCTGCAGGCGATCGGGTTCTGATTGAAGTCGCCAAAAGACTGGCCGAATTTGGTGGCAATCGCCATCAACCGTACCGTCTGGGAGGGGATGAATTTGCCATGGTGTTGTACAGCGTTCATTCAGAACACGAAGTTGAGCACATTTGTACCGCACTGTCGCAAGAGTTTAACCGACCTTTTGACCTTGATAATGGTCATCTGGCAAGCATGACGCTAAGCATCGGTTTTGCGCTGACGTGGGAACATGCCTCTGCTGAAAAATTACAAGAACTGGCCGATCACAATATGTATCAGGCGAAACATTTGCGTTCTCAACGCATAATTAAAAAATAAGGAATTACACACATGCTGAAACGTCTATTATCCCCGTTTATTTTGATAATGCTGATTCTGGCAGGCTGTCAGGCTCCTCAGGGTAAATTTACACCTGAACAAATTGCAGCCATGAAATCATACGGGTTTACTGAAGCTTCGGGAGACTGGTCTCTGGGTCTGTCCGATACCATCCTGTTTGATAAAAACGACTATAAACTCCGCCCTGAAAGTGAAAAACAGATCCAGGAAATGGCATCCAAACTGGCTGCTACCGGCTTGAACCACGCTCGTCTGGATGGTCATACCGACAACTATGGTGAAGACAGCTACAATGAGGCTCTGTCACTCAAGCGTGCTAACGTAGTTGCAGATGCCTGGGCTCAGGGTGCTAACATCCCCAGAACTAATCTGACGACGCAGGGACTGGGTAAAAAATACCCGATCGCCAGTAACCAGACGTCAAAAGGTCGTGCCGAAAACCGCCGTGTTGCGGTGGTTATCAGCACACCTTAATCATCACTCGGCTGACTGCGCCAGAACAGTATGCGAAGCACTGAACCAGCGCAGCCAGTCAATTGCTATAAAAAACAAAAGACTAATACCTGCAACTGGCATCAAGGCCCCCAGAACAATCGCCACCGCCAGCACAGCAAATCGCCCTTTCCCATTGAGCATCAGCCAGCACTGAACCAGCGTCTGTGCCGGGTTAACCGCTGAACGAGCGGGTCGACGAATCCACCACAGTCGATAGCCAATCACAATCATCAGGCAAAGCCCTGCACCAAAGATAATCAACAGCCATTGATTCAATTGACCAAACAGGATCCCCATATGGAAATCAACGCCCCAACGCGTCAGTTTCGCGATTAACGGGAAATCAGCAAATCGCGTCCGGTCGATTACCTGCATCGTTGTCGCATCAATAGAAACCGCATCGACCTGAGTAGGCCAACGGCGGTCAATCTCAGTGACGGTCCAACCATGCTGTGTATCTTTTGCCGGGCGGATCTCCAGCTTTTTAGCCTTTATCCCCGCCGCCTGCGCCACACGTAAAACGACATCAAACTGGTTACCGTCAATGACACTCATTGCGGGCATCACCATTTCAGCGTGATGCCCGGCATGGTCATGGTGAGATTCTATGGCACCATGGAGTTGAGTATTGACCTGCGGCGTCAGCCAGCCAAAAGCCGCGCGCATTTTATCCACATTCCCCCCAGCCCATTGTGACCAGGTCAACCCTGTAGCGGAGAACAACAACATTCCCCCCAACAGAAACCACCCCAGCACTACGTGTAAGCGACGGCTGTTTTGCACACGATTATTCAGCCTGCGTTTTGGTCGCGTAAAAAACCAAAGCGCGATGCCGCCCTGGGCCGCTATCCACATCCAGGATGCCGCCAGTTCACTATACAGACGCCCTGTATCGCCCAGCAGCAAAGAACGGTGAGCATAGTCGATCCATTGTCGCAGAGGTAAGATCCCACTGGTGCCATATACGGTCATATCCCCATTTACCGACAGCGTAACCGGGTCGATAAAAATCGCCCGGTTTTCTGAGGGAGCCAGTGTCGGATCAGCAAACATGACCTGGGTTGTTGTCCCTGACTCCAGAGCAGGCCGTACCGCATGCACACGCAACTGATTGCCGGTTATCTGCTGCGCTTTTGCAACTTGAGCCGCCAGCGATTGCAGCTCCCCTGGTCCTGTTCCCTGAAGCGCTCGTGAGTAAATCGCCTCTTCCAGCTGAGGCGTGGCGACATAGAGTGTACCGGTAAGCGCCGCTACAAAGATAAATGGTCCGACGAACAGACCGATATAGAAATGAAGGCGTCGCAGCAGGGCTACCCATGCCGCACGCGGGGTGCAGGTTGTCATACTTTTCCTTAGAAAAAGCAAAAGAGTGTCGTAGCGCTTATGCGTACAAACGTATTGTTAGAATCAGGAAAAAGCAGGCCTGCGCGGCGGCGCACGGGTATCGGGATAAAGCCAGGGGAAAAAGTGCCAGAATGTCGCTGTAGGATGCAACGGCATTTTTTTCTGAATAAGTAACACACCACACAGCAGGATCACCAGCGCCAGTATCAGCCCGGGGACATGAGCCAACAGGACACAATAGCCGCACGCTTCTCCGTGATCGACAGGCATCGTCATCGGTGCTGCACTCGAATGAGTTTCAGCGTGCTCCGCCATCATGCTCATGTCATGGTGCATACCCGGCATAGTGCTCATGGGATCTTGTTGCAAAGAGACAGAAATCAGCGGCGCAACGACGATCAACAGGATCGCAAACAACGCAAACCATGCCGCGTATCGTTGATTAATTGACTGAGAAGTTACACCAATAGCCACTGTTCCTCCGGCAACGAAGAGTCATTGTAAATGATTTATGAACTAATGGTTAACAATGTGAGTTTCAACGATATAAAAAAAGGGGCCAGCCAATTGGCCAGCCCCTTCTGTCAGGATGTCGCCTGAGCGATATCTTAGTTAAGACGCTCTTTGATACGAGCAGACTTACCAGTACGCTCACGCAGGTAGTACAGTTTAGCTTTACGAACAGCACCACGACGTTTGACAGAAATGCTGTCAACTACCGGAGAGTGAGTCTGGAAGACACGCTCAACGCCTTCGCCGTTGGAGATTTTACGAACAGTGAATGCAGAGTGCAGACCGCGGTTACGAATAGCGATAACCACGCCCTCGAATGCCTGCAGACGTTTTTTGGAACCTTCAACAACCCATACTTTCACTTCCACGGTATCACCCGGACGGAAGGAAGGTACGTCCTGCTTCATCTGTTCTTGTTCAAGTTGCTTAATAATGTTGCTCATAATTTAATCTCTTATCCTGGGTAAACTGATATTGGGGGCTTACGCCTGCCCATCATGTTTATGTTGCTGTTGTGCGTGTTCCTTTTTGAACTCCGCCAGCAACCTTGCTTGCTCTTCAGTCAGAGCCAGGTTTTCCAGAAGTTCAGGTCTTCTAAGCCAGGTCCGGCCCAGCGACTGTTTCAAACGCCAGCGACGTATCTCAGCGTGGTTCCCCGACAGTAACACTGCCGGTACTTCCATCTGTTCTAACACTTCAGGTCGGGTATAGTGTGGGCAGTCCAGCAACCCGTCAGCAAACGAATCTTCGATTGCTGATGCTTCATGACCCAGAACTCCCGGAATAAACCGGGAAACGGAGTCGATCAGCGTCATTGCTGGTAACTCACCACCGCTGAGAACGTAATCGCCGATTGACCATTCTTCATCAATTTCGGTTTGAATCACGCGCTCATCTATTCCTTCATAGCGACCACACACCAGAATCAGCTTCTGATTCGTGGCCAGTTCGCTAACGCCCGCTTGATCAAGCTTGCGTCCCTGAGGTGACAGATAAATCACCTTTGCGCCTTCACCAGCCGCAGCTTTTGCTGCATGAATGGCGTCCCGTAAAGGTTGCACCATCATTAACATCCCCGGTCCGCCGCCGTAAGGACGATCGTCCACGGTACGGTGTCGGTCATGAGTAAAGTCACGAGGACTCCAGCTCTGGATGTTCAGCAGACCATTTTTTACTGCCCGGCCAGTTACCCCGTAATCGGTAATTGCGCGGAACATTTCTGGAAACAGGCTAACGATACCTATAAACACAAGCCAATCCCCATAACGCCGACTTTTACCGTTTATCCGGTGGTTTAAAAACCAGGATCCCAATCTACTTCGATAGTACGAGTAGCGAGATCGACTTTCTTGATAACCTGCCCATCGAGGAACGGTACTAAACGTTCCTTGATACCAAACGCATCTTTCAGGTTTGCCTTAATGACGATTACGTCATTCGATCCGGTTTCCATCATATCGACGACTTTACCGAGATCGTAGCCTTCAGTGGTCACTACCTGACAGCCCATAAGGTCTTTCCAGTAGTAAGAACCATCTTCCAGCGCTGGCAACTGCGAGGAATCTACGACAATTTCGCAATTCGTCAGTAGATTCGCCGAATCACGATCGTCAACGCCTTTCAGCTTGATGATCAGATCCTGATTGTGGTGCTTCCAGCTTTCCAGCTGTACTTGCTGCCACTGACCCGCCTTCTGGATAAACCAGGGCTGATAGTCAAAAATGCTTTCGGCGTCTTCAGTGGAAGAAAACACTCTGAGCCAACCACGGATACCGTAAGAAGACCCCATTTTACCCAAAACGATGGGTTCCACGGGTGCCTGTGCGGCGAGTTGCTTGCTCATCATGACCACCGTGACAGATTAAGCTGCTTTGTTTGCTGCTTTGATCAGCGTAGCTACGCGATCAGAAATAGTCGCGCCCTGGCCAACCCAGTGAGCGATGCGATCCAGATCCAGGCGAGTGCCTTCTTCTTTTTCGCTAGCGATTGGGTTAAAGAAGCCAACGCGCTCAATGAAGCGACCGTTGCGTGCATTACGGCTGTCGGTGACAACAACCTGGTAGAACGGACGCTTTTTAGCGCCGTGACGAGCTAAACGAATAGTTACCATAACATCCTCTTGTGTGAATAAAACACCGGGCCCCATCGAGGGAAGGGACCCGGTGTCATATTAAAAGCCCGAAAATTTTACTGATTTCTGGGAAAAAAGCAATCAGCATGTGATGAAGCTTTATGCCAGGGCGTTACCGTTGCAGCCAGTTTGACGTCGGCGTGCGCGCAGAAAGCGGAGCGTACACGCAGTTCGTGAGCATTTACTCGCTCCGCTCGCCCTGCGGGCCGCCCTGAAGTGCGTTCAAAACACTATAGTGTTTTGTTGAGCACACTCCGGCGTCAAAATGGCAAATAAGGTAGCCCGATATATTTATCTACCAGGGAAGCCTGGCGGCATCATGCCCTTCATATTCCGCATCATCTTCGCCATTCCGCCCTTCTTCATTTTCTTCATCATGCGCTGCATGTCGTCGAACTGTTTCAGAAGACGGTTAACATCCTGTACCTGCATACCACAGCCCAGTGCGATACGGCGTTTGCGAGAACCTTTGATAATTTCCGGCTTGGCGCGTTCTTTCATCGTCATTGAGTTGATGATGGCTTCCATACGCACCAGCACTTTATCGTCCATCTGCGATTTCACGTTGTCAGGAATCTGACCCATACCCGGCAGCTTGCCCATCAGGCTTGCCATACCGCCCATGTTTTTCATCTGTTTAAGCTGCTCTAAGAAGTCGTTCAGGTCGAAACCGTCGCCCTTCTTCAGCTTGGTCGCCAGCTTTTCAGCCTGCGCGCGGTCAACCTTGCTCTCAATATCTTCAATAAGCGACAACACATCGCCCATACCGAGAATACGCGAAGCAATACGATCCGGATGGAACGGCTCCAGCGCTTCTGTTTTTTCACCCACACCGAGGAATTTAATCGGCTTACCGGTGATATGACGAATAGAAAGCGCAGCACCGCCACGGGCATCACCATCGACTTTAGTCAGAACCACACCGGTTAACGGCAGTGCTTCGTTAAAAGCTTTTGCGGTATTCGCGGCGTCCTGACCAGTCATGGCATCGACAACAAACAGCGTTTCTACCGGATTGATAGACGCGTGGACCTGTTTGATTTCGTCCATCATGGCTTCGTCAACGTGTAAACGACCAGCGGTATCCACCAGCAACACGTCGTAGAACTTGAGTTTGGCTTCTTTCAGCGCGGCGTTAACGATATCAACCGGCTTCTGACCAACATCAGACGGGAAGAAGTCCACACCGACCTGCTCGGCCAGCGTTTCCAGCTGCTTGATCGCCGCCGGGCGATATACGTCAGCGGATACGACCAGCACTTTCTTCTTGTGCTTCTCGCGCAGGAATTTACCCAGTTTACCGACGCTGGTTGTTTTACCCGCACCTTGCAAACCCGCCATCAGAACGACGGCCGGAGGTTGCGCAGCCAGATTCAACGTCTGGTTTTCTTCGCCCATTGCCGCAACCAGTTCGTTACGGACAATCTTGACGAACTCCTGCCCTGGCGTCAGGCTTTTGTTAACTTCATGACCAACCGCTTTCTCTTTTACGCGATTGATAAACTCACGCACTACCGGCAGCGCAACGTCAGCCTCCAGCAGCGCCATGCGCACTTCGCGCAGCGTTTCTTTAACGTTGTCTTCAGTAAGGCGTCCACGGCCACTGATATTGCGCAGCGTGCGCGACAAACGATCGGTTAAATTATCAAACATTGTCTCTCGCCTGGGGTGGAAACGGTCGGTCGCGACAGCGACACATCAACAGAAATTTGTCGCAGTATAACATGAAGCCGCCTTTGTTGTTATGCAACGGTTGGAGCAGCGGTCACGTAACGCTATACTGCTTTTCTTTATCACTGGCCAAACTGTCGACACATATATGCCCGTTTTTGCTCTGTTCGCCCTTGTCGCCTATTCCATCAGCCTCGCGCTGATCGTTCCCGCCCTGCTGCAGAAAAACAGCGGCTGGCGGCGCATGGCTATTCTTTCGGCGGTTATCGCACTGGTATGCCACGCTTTTGCCCTGGAAGCTCGTATTCTGCCCGGAGGCGAAAGCGGACAAAACCTGAGCCTGCTGAACGTTGGTTCACTGGTCAGCCTGATGATTTGTACCGTAATGACCATCGTAGCCTCACGCAATCGTGGTTGGCTATTGCTGCCGATTGTTTATGCCTTCGCATTGATCAATCTGGCATGCGCCACGTTTATGCCCAACGAGTACATCACCCATCTCGAAGCCACGCCGGGTATGATGATCCATATCGGACTGTCGCTATTATCTTATGCAACGTTAATCATTGCCGCACTGTATGCACTGCAGTTGGCGTGGATCGATTATCAGCTCAAAAACAAAAAACTGGCTTTCAACAACGAAATGCCGCCGTTGATGAGCATTGAACGTAAAATGTTTCATATCACCCAGATAGGCGTAGTTCTGTTGACGCTGACCCTGTGTACTGGCCTGTTTTACATGCATAATCTGTTCAGTACGGAAAATATAGATAAAGCCGTTCTCTCTATCGTGGCATGGTTTGTCTATATCGTTCTGCTGTGGGGGCATTACCATGAGGGCTGGCGCGGACGTCGTGTCGTGTGGTTTAACGTCGCGGGCGCAGGCATTCTGACGCTGGCCTATTTCGGCAGCCGCATACTGCAGCAGCTTGTGAGTTAAGTCTTTAAGGAACCCTACGTGGAACATATCTCCACCACCACGCTCATTGTCACTCTTCTCATCATGGTGGTTATTTCTGCCTACTTTTCCGGCTCTGAAACCGGAATGATGACCCTGAACCGCTACCGTCTACGTCACCGGGCAAAACAGGGTAACCGTCAGGCAAAACGCGTTGAAAAATTACTTCGTAAGCCAGACCGCCTGATAAGCCTGGTGCTCATCGGTAATAACCTGGTAAATATCCTGGCCTCGGCGCTCGGTACCATTGTCGGTATGCGCCTGTATGGCGATGCGGGTGTGGCGATTGCCACCGGTGTTCTGACTTTCGTCGTGCTGGTGTTTGCCGAAGTGTTGCCGAAAACTATTGCCGCGCTGTACCCGGAAAAGGTCGCCTATCCCAGCAGCGTATTGCTTGCCCCATTGCAAATACTGATGATGCCACTGGTCTGGTTGCTTAATACCATCACGCGTCTGCTGATGCGCCTGATGGGCATTAAAACGGATATCGTGGTGAGCGGTTCGCTGAGTAAAGATGAACTTCGTACCCTGGTGAATGAATCGCGCTCGCAAATCTCTCGCCGTAACCAGGATATGCTGCTGTCAGTGCTGGATCTGGAAAAAGTCAGCGTTGACGACATCATGGTACCGCGCAACGAAATTATCGGTATTGATATTAACGATGACTGGAAATCAATCGTGCGCCAGTTGTCGCACTCCCCGCACGGTCGCATTGTGCTGTACCGTGACTCGCTGGACGACGCCATCAGCATGCTGCGCGTACGTGAAGCCTGGCGCCTGATGGCCGAGAAAAAAGAGTTTACCAAAGAGACTATGCTACGCGCCGCCGACGAAATCTATTTCGTCCCGGAAGGCACACCGCTCAGCACCCAGTTGATTAAATTTCAGCGTAATAAAAAGAAGGTGGGTCTGGTGGTCAACGAATATGGTGATATTCAGGGACTGGTCACGGTCGAAGATATTCTGGAAGAGATTGTCGGCGACTTCACCACCTCAATGTCACCAACGCTTGCAGAGGAAGTCACGCCGCAGAATGACGGTTCAGTGATTATTGACGGCAGCGCCAACGTTCGTGAAATCAACAAAGCCTTTAACTGGCACTTACCGGAAGATGACGCGAGAACGGTGAACGGCATTATTCTTGAAGCGCTGGAAGAGATCCCGATTGCCGGTACGCGAGTGCGCATTGGTCAGTACGATATCGATATTCTCGACGTGCAGGACAATATGATTAAGCAGGTACAGGTATTACCGGTAAAACCGCTGCGCGAGAGCGTGGGAGACTAGGAAGATGATTGTAGGCCGGGTAAAACATCTGCATTACCCGGCACTACAGGCTGGTTAGCCTTTGGCTTTTGCCACAGACACCATCGCTGCACGAATGGTACGTCCGTTCAGGGTATAACCCTTCTGCATCACCATCAGTACATTACCGGCAGCCACTTCGTCAGACTCAACCATTGCAATAGCCTGATGCACGTTCGGGTCCATCGGCACATCAATATCCGCAACCACCTGCACACCAAACTTCGCTACGACATCCAGCATCGACTTACGGGTCAGCTCAATACCTTCAACCATCGCCGTCATGGAATCGCTGTCTTTGTTCGCCACTTCCAGCGCACGATCCAGGCTATCCAGCACCGGCAGCAGTTCGTTGACGAATTTTTCCAGCGCGAACTTATGCGCCTTTTCTACGTCCAGTTCGGTACGACGACGCAGGTTTTCCATTTCAGCTTTGATACGCAACACGCTGTCACGCTCACGCGTTTCGGCCTCGGCAAGCTGAGCTTCCAGATTCGCAATTTTTTCGTCGCGCGGATCCACCTGCTCAGCAGAAGCGTCTGGTTCAACCGCCTCAACTTCTTCGTGCTGATCCATGATAATTTCTTCCGGGGCTTGCCCCTCAGGCGTTTTCTGTTCTTTACTACTCATGAATTTCTCCGCGTTTTTTTCGCATTCATCTCGCTAACTTGGCTTATTATGGGGATCAGATTCAGGGATTCAAGGGAAGTACTCACATTGTCACTAATCTTCGCTACAAGGACCTCGAGAAAATGAACAAACATTTCAAGTGTATTGGCATTGTGGGGCATCCACGTCACCCCACTGCACTGACGACACATGAAATGCTCTACCGCTGGCTGTGCACGAAAGGTTATGAGGTTATCGTGGAGCAACAAATCGCCCACGAACTCCAACTGAAAAATGTGAAAACCGGCACTCTGGCGGAGATAGGCCAACAGGCGGACCTCGCTGTGGTTGTTGGTGGCGATGGTAATATGCTTGGTGCTGCGCGCACACTGGCACGCTATGACATTAAGGTTATCGGGATTAACCGTGGCAACCTCGGTTTTCTGACAGACCTTGACCCGGACAACGCCCATCAACAGTTAGCCGACGTGCTGGAAGGCCACTACATCAGTGAAAAGCGCTTTTTGCTTGAAGCCCAGGTCTGCCAGCAGGATTGCCAAAAGCGCATCAGCACCGCCATCAACGAAGTTGTTCTGCACCCTGGAAAAGTCGCGCACATGATCGAATTCGAGGTCTATATCGATGAGACCTTCGCCTTCTCCCAACGCTCGGACGGGCTCATTATTTCTACGCCAACCGGCTCAACGGCCTACTCGCTTTCCGCCGGCGGTCCGATTCTGACGCCATCGCTCGATGCCATTACGCTGGTACCGATGTTCCCGCACACATTGTCGGCACGCCCGCTGGTGATTAACAGTAACAGCACAATTCGGTTGCGCTTCTCCCATCGCCGGAATGACCTGGAAATTAGCTGCGACAGCCAGATTGCGTTACCTATACAGGAAGGTGAAGACGTATTGATTCGTCGTTGTGATTACCACCTGAACCTGATTCACCCAAAAGATTACAGCTATTTCAATACATTAAGCACGAAACTGGGTTGGTCAAAAAAATTATTCTAATTTAACACCAGCCTCTTTACTGTATAAAAAACCAGTTTATACTGTATGTAATTACAGTTATGGTTTTTCATACAGGAAAACAGCTATGTTGGCACAACTGACCATCAGCAATTTTGCTATCGTTCGTGAACTTGAGATCGATTTCCAGAGCGGAATGACCGTCATCACCGGTGAGACCGGGGCGGGTAAGTCCATTGCCATTGATGCCCTCGGTTTGTGCCTGGGTGGGCGTGCAGATGCCGACATGGTGCGCACTGGTGCCACACGTGCCGACCTGTGTGCCCGCTTCTCTTTGAAAGACACACCTGCGGCGCTGCGCTGGCTGGAGGAAAACCAGCTTGAAGATGGTCGTGAGTGTTTGCTCCGCCGCGTGATCAGCAGCGACGGACGCTCCCGCGGCTTTATCAACGGCACCGCAGTTCCACTGTCACAGCTTCGCGAACTGGGCCAACTGCTTATTCAAATCCATGGCCAGCACGCACACCAGCTCCTGACTAAACCTGAGCAGCAAAAATTCCTGCTCGATGGCTACGCCAATGAAGCCTCACTGACTCAGGAAATGGCTGCACGCTACCAGCTGTGGCACCAGAGCTGCCGTGACCTGGCGCATCATCAGCAGCAAAGCCAGGAGCGCGCCGCCCGTGCGGAGCTATTGCAGTATCAGTTAAAGGAGCTGAATGAATTTAACCCTCAGGCGGGTGAATTTGAACAAATCGATGAAGAGTACAAGCGTCTGGCTAACAGCGGGCAATTACTCACCACCAGCCAACAGGCGCTGGCTATCATGGCAGATGGCGAAGACATTAACCTGCAAAGCCAACTGTACACAGCAAAGCAGTTGGTTGGCGAACTGGCGGAAATGGACAGTAAGCTCTCCGGTATTCTGGACATGCTCGAAGAGGCCACCATCCAGCTCAGCGAAGCCAGCGACGAATTGCGCCACTACTGCGACCGACTGGATTTAGACCCAAACCGTTTGTTCGAACTTGAGCAGCGGATTTCTAAGCAAATCTCTCTGGCGCGCAAACATCATGTCGCACCGGAAGCGCTTCCTCAGTTTTACCAGTCTCTGCTGGATGAACAACAGCAGCTTGACGATCAGGCCGACTCGCTGGAAACCTTAACGCTGGCGGTGAACAATCACCACCAGCAAGCGCTGGAAACAGCTAAAGCACTGCATCAGCAGCGGCTGTATTACGCTCAGGAGCTTGGGCAACTGATTACAGAAAGTATGCATACCCTCTCTATGCCGCACGGCCTCTTTTGTATTGATGTAAAGTTTGATGAACATCATCTGAGCGCAGACGGTGCCGATCGCGTTGAATTTAAAGTCACCACGAACCCTGGTCAACCGATGCAGGCCATTGCGAAAGTTGCTTCTGGTGGGGAACTGTCACGTATCGCACTGGCTATTCAGGTCATCACTGCGCGTAAAATGGAAACCCCGGCACTGATTTTCGATGAAGTTGACGTCGGTATTAGCGGCCCTACAGCCGCCGTCGTGGGGAAAATGTTACGCCAGTTGGGTGAATCAACACAGGTTATGTGTGTCACACACCTCCCACAGGTTGCTGGTTGTGGCCACCAACACTTCTTTGTCAGCAAAGAAACTGACGGCGCGATGACTGAAACGCATATGCAACCGCTCGACAAACGCGCGCGCCTGCAAGAGCTAGCCCGCTTGCTTGGCGGTAGCGAAGTGACGCGCAATACCCTGGCAAATGCAAAAGAACTGCTGGCAGCGTAAACTTTTTTCCCTTGTAACGGTCTGAGTTCAACATAAAATCGCCAGCCGACCCGACAGCAAAAGGTTTTAAAGTGGTGAAAGGTCTATTATCATCGGCATATTACATATGAGCCGCGTACTGCTCGGGCCCGAAAAGGAATCAAATCACTATGCGCTGTAAAACGCTGACTGCTGCTGCAGCAGTACTACTGATGTTGACTGCAGGCTGTTCCACTCTGGAGCGAGTGGTTTACCGTCCTGACATCAACCAGGGAAACTATCTGACCGCTAACGATGTATCCAAAATTCGTGTGGGTATGACGCAACAGCAGGTTGCTTATGCTCTGGGTACGCCGATGATGTCCGATCCTTTTGGCACCAACACCTGGTTCTATGTGTTCCGCCAGCAACCAGGACATGAAGGCGTAACGCAGCAAACGCTGACTCTGACCTTTAACAGCAGTGGTGTATTGACCAATATCGATAACAAACCAGCGCTGACTGACAATAAATAAGGTTCAGAACGCAGGTTTCAGAGATCAAAAAAGGTGCTCAGTGAGCACCTTTTTTATATCTGCTACTTTTTAGCAGATTTCTCTGCCCGCTGTCTGCGCAGCTCTTTCGGGTCAGCAATCAATGGTCGATATATTTCTACTCGATCACCATCATGCACGGTATCGGCAAGTTTTACCGGACGACTGTAGATACCTACTTTATTTTTGCTGAGATCGATATCGGTGCGTAATTCCAGCAACCCGGAGGTGCGAATGGCCTCTTCAACCGTTGCCCCCTCTTGCAGCGTTACGCGTTGCAGGTACTGTTTTTCCGGCAGCGCATACGCGACTTCGACGACAATCTTAGCCGACACTGACACTGTAAACCTCTTTTGCACGAACGGTGAAGGCCTGCACCATGTTAGACGCCAGCTCTTTGAAGATCCGGCCAAACGCCAGTTCAATTAACTTGTTGGTGAACTCAAAATCAAGCTGAAACTCAATGCGGCACGCATCCTGGCTGAGCGGCGTAAATTTCCATCCGCCGATCAGTTTTTTGAAAGGGCCATCGACCAGATGCATCAGGATGCTCTGGTTATTGGTCAGTTGATTGCGCGTGGTGAACGTTTTGCTGATCCCTGCTTTAGAAACATCCACAGCCGCCGTCATCTGTCCTGGTGTTGACTCCAGGACACGACTTCCGGTGCAACCGGGTAAAAACTGGGGATAGGATTTAACATCATTCACTAACTGATACATCTGTTCCGCACTGTAAGGTACTAAAGCGGTCCGGCTAATCTGAGGCATAACAATTTCCATCAATATCAATCGTACAAATAATACCATTTATCATCCGCTAAAAAAAACGCTATAGCCTAACTCGTGCTAAGATAACGCCTTACGCCCCGCTGGATGAAATGGGGTGTTTTTCGATTCCAGATTACCTATACTGAGCGGCATTATGACGAAGAAAAAAGCACACAAACCTGGCTCAGCCACAATCGCGCTTAACAAACGCGCACGACACGAATACTTTATCGAAGAAGAGTTCGAAGCCGGACTCGCCCTGCAAGGCTGGGAAGTTAAATCCCTGCGCGCAGGCAAAGCCAATATCAGCGATAGCTATGTCATTCTCAAAGACAGTGAAGCTTTCCTGTTTGGCGCAAACTTCACCCCGATGGCGGTTGCCTCAACACACGTTGTGTGCGACCCCACCCGTACCCGGAAACTGCTGTTAAACCAGCGTGAACTTGACTCTCTTTATGGTCGAATGAACCGTGATGGTTATACCGTGGTTGCACTTTCGCTGTACTGGAAGAATGCCTGGTGCAAAGTGAAAATTGGCGTCGCCAAAGGTAAGAAGCAACACGATAAACGCTCCGATGTGAAGGAGCGTGAATGGCAGTTGGATAAAGCTCGTATTATGAAAAATGCAGGCCGATAAATCTCCATACTTTGTGATCAGTCTCTCCCGCGGAGACTGGTCGTTATTGTTTAGTTATTGAAACCACCCCAATACATTCACCGTATTTATAGTTTATTTTTGCTGAATCGTTAAAATCCCAAATACACCGTTCTCTTTTTATTGCCCCTCATAGCTTAATAAAATAAAACATCAAGCCACCACCATCTTATTTCCACCGGTGAATAACATTATTATTACTGGTGTTTATTATATATCTTCCCGACTCAGCAGATAAAAACAAAAAACCTTAAAATACAATGCAATATGAAAACACCCATACTCAAACAACCTTTAATTAGTATCTACCTGAATTATCACCATATGTTTTTAATATGTAGAAGTTGCAGAATACTTTCTTTGTGACTATATCATCTAATACGAAAGAACTATCTGACCACAGGGCCAGGATTAATTTTATATAAGCAGCTGACATCATTACGACCTAACCAATGAAATTACATGTGTAAATTCATCTTCATGATGAACGGGGCACCTGTCTGCTCATTATTCCCAGCGCGCCGTTGCGAATTAATACTCCCGGCCAGCCATCAGGAGTGAACATATGCGTCTACTCGCCGTTGTATCAAAATTGACTGGTGTCTCCACAAATATTGAAGCCTCTGAAGTTACGCTCAGTGCACCGTCTGTCGTGAAGCTGTCCGTTCAACGTGAGGACATCAGTCAACTGACTCGTATTAATCAGGATCTGGTTATCACACTCCGCTCAGGCGAAACCATCACGATTAAAAATTTTTACGTCGCAAACGGTAATGACAAAAACCAGCTCGTTCTCGAAGATAACAACGGCGCACTGTGGTGGGTTCAGGATACCGATGGCGCATTCCACTTTCAGCACATTGATGACCTGACACCGCTGATGACAGCGGAAGGCAGTCATGAAGGCGGAGCTGTCTGGCCCTGGGTTCTCGGCGGCGTCGCGGTTGCGGGGGGCATCGCCCTCGCTGCAGGCGGAGGCGGTGGTGGAGGTGGTGGTGGCGGTGATAGCGGGAATAACGCTGGCAACGGAAATGGCAACGGCGGTAATGGTAGCGGAAACAGTAATAACGGTAATGGTGACAGCGATGGTGATGGCGGTGCGCCGCCGACAACGACGCCAGCAACACCAGATGTGCCCGTTATTACCAGCGTAACAGATGATCAGGAGCTTATTACTGGCATCGTAAATCAGCAGGAATCCACCAACGATAGTACCCCTACTCTTCAGGGAACCGGCCCCGCGAACACTACTTTGCATATTTTCGACAACGGCACTGAAATTGGCCAGGTCACTATTGATGCCAATGGTAACTGGACATTTACGCCTTCATCTCCTCTCGCGGATGGTACTCACGAGTTCACGGTCAGCGCATCGAACAATGCGGGCAGCAGTGAAATGTCTGAAGTCTGGGAGATTATCATCGACACCGTCTCCCCTGATGCGCCAGTAGTCAGCCAGGTAACCGACGATGCAGATTCCATTACCGGACCTGTCAACAATAACGCCGTGACTAACGACGACACGCCAACCCTCTCCGGTACCGGTGAAGCCGGCAACTTCATCAGCATTTCTGATAATGGCATCCTGATTGGCATGACCCAGGTTGATGAGAATGGCAACTGGACTTTTACGCCGGATATACCGCTGAGCGAGGGCATCCACAATCTGACGGTCACGCAAACCGACGCTGCAGGTAACGTGAGTACAGAAACCTCCGTACCAACATTTACCGTCGATATCACCCCACCGTTAGCCGCAACAATTTCCGGTATTAATCCTGAAGGTACAACGGTAACCGGCAACGCGGAAGCCGGTAGCAAAGTCATGATTATTGGCAGCAATAACCAGTTGCTCGGCTCAGCCATCGTCGAGCCAGGCGGCAATTTCTCTATTAATATTTCACCATCGCAGACACATGGCGAATCACTTACGGTCAGGATTCAGGACGAAGCGGGCAACGTTGGTCCGGAGACGCAATTCAACGCTCAGAACTCTGGCTATCCGGGTGTACCGGTTATCGTCAGCGTGATGGATGATGTCACACCGTCTACCGGAACCTTGAGCAACAATCAGGCTACTAACGACGCTACACCTACCCTTTCCGGAACCGCAGAAGCCAACAGTACAGTTAAAATTTATAACAACGGTACGCTTATCGACAGTGTGCTTGCAGACGGTAGCGGCAACTGGAGTTGGACGTCCGGCATGCAGTTGCCAGATGGTCCGTACGCTTTCACTGTCACCGCGACTAACCAGTCGGGTACAGGGGGAATGTCGCCAGCATTCAACATAAATATCGACACTCAGCCACCATCACCTCCGGATGATCTGAACGTATCAACTGATGGATCCGTCGTCACAGGAACGGCCGAGCCAGGCAATACTGTGGTTATTACCGATGGCAACAGTAATCAGATAGGTAGTGGCGTCGCCGGACCGGATGGTTCTTTTACCATTACGATTACCCCGCCGCAGACCAATGGCGAAACGCTAACGGCCATCGCAACCGATCCGGCAGGAAACCCGAGCCAGCCAGAAACCGCGCTTGCACCGGATACTACCGCCCCACTGCCGCCTGGCAATTTGCTGATCACTCCTACTGGCGACCAGGTCTCCGGCACGGCAGAGCCCAACAGTACAGTGCATATACTGAATCCGGCCGGCGACATCATTGGTACAGCAACAGCCGGCGTTAACGGGGAGTTTACCGCAACGCTGGTTCCGCCGCAGATTAACGGAGAGAAGCTTGCCGCTAACGCCACTGATGCGGCTGGCAACACAGGTGAAAATGTTAATGTCACCGCGCCGGACACCACGGCGCCTGATGCACCAACAGGTGTAACCGTCGCCGGGGATGGTGGTTCGGTGAGTGGTCACGCTGAGGCGGGTAGCACCATCACCATCAAAAACAGCAATGGCATTGCTATTGGCACTGGCCAGGCAGACAGCGGGGGGAATTTCACCGTACCGATCTCGCCGTCACAAATCAACGGTGAAACGGTAAAAGCCACCGCAACGGACAACACAGGAAACGAGAGCAAGCCGACCACTGCGCTTGCCCCGGACCTCACTGCGCCAGACCAGCCCGTTATCATTGCCGTCATAGACAATGTTGCCGAGATCGTCGGCAACATCGATAACAATACGCTCACTAACGACGACAAACCGGAAATCAAGGGCACCGCCGAGGCCGGTTCTCAGGTCAAAATATATGATAATGGCGTACTGCTGACGACCGTTACCGCCGATATCAACGGTAACTGGAACTACACACCAACCACCTCACTGGGTCAGGGTGCGCACGTATTTACAGTGACGGCGACGGATGCCGCCAACAATACCAGCAGCGCCGCAAGCTGGAAAATTATTGTTGATAGTGTTGCTCCAACCGTACCGGTCATTACCCTCATAAGCGACGATGTCGGCACTATCACCGGTAACATCGCGAATAACGGCTGGGTGACCAATGACAGTACACCCACCATCTCTGGGACCGGTGAGCCTGGTTCTCTGGTGACGCTGTATGATGGCAGCCTGCTGATGACAGTGATACTTATCGATAAATCAGGTACCTGGAGCTATACCGTACCAGCGGACAAAGCGCTCAGCGACCGCGATCACCATTTTAAGGTGACAGCCACAGATGCAGCCGGTAACGTCGTCACCTCACAAACCATCGTCACTGTTACCGTTGATACTCAGGCCCCTGGAGCCCCCACTATTTCGACCGCCACAGACGACGTCGGAAATGCGCCAGTCGATCTGCCTTCCGGTAGCCGTTCAAACGATAACCTGCCGCTACTGAAAGGCACCGGAATAGTTGGATCCACCATCACTATTTACGATGGTGCTACCCCTATTGGAACGGCGACAGTCATCACGGGAGGGGGCTGGAGTTTCCAGGTTAGCCAGCCTCTCAGTGAAGGCCCCCACAATCTGTCTGCTATCGCGACAGACACAGCGGGCAATGCCAGTAACGCCGGAAATTTCACGCTGACTATTGATACCACACCACCCGCAACACCCGTCATCACTTCTGCGGAAGGCCTGATTGGCAGTGATACGAAAACGTTGAGTAACGGGGGCAGCACGAAGAGTACCGAGCCAAAACTGTCTGGAACCGGTGAGGCTGGTGCGACAATTACTATTTTTGATAATAGCGGTCCCATTGGCACCGCCCTCGTGAAGCCCGATGGAACCTGGACATTTACGCCTCCCACTCCCCTGTCGGATGGCCCACACAAATTCACCGCAACGGCTACCGACATTGCGGGCAACACGGGGATCCCGTCAGCAGGCTTTACTCTGACGGTGGATAATCAGCCGCCGGTGAGGCCCGCTCCACCGACGATGACTGATGATACCAACCCGATAACCGGAATTATCACCAACGGTACCACTAACGATACCACGCCAACCTTCAGCGGGACGGGGAGTGCCGGGGATCGTATTTCCATTTTCCTTAATGGCAATACTACACCGCTGGGTGAAGCGACGGTCGGTGCAGATGGCAGCTGGAGTTATACGCCAGCCCCCCCTGTCGCTCAGGGTAATTACCAGGTGACTATCACGGCAACCGATCCGGCAGGAAATGTCAGCTTACCATCGGATCCTGTCCCACTGAACATCGATACAACACCGCCTGCACCTCCGGTGATTATCGCCGCCAGTGATGACGTCGGTAACGTCAAAGGCGATATCGGTCCCAATGCCGTGACCGATGACACGACACCGACCATTCGCGGAACCGGTACTACCGGAGACACCATCACCCTGTATAACGGCAGCACGGTTATCGGCACCACTACCGTCGTTAACGGCGAATGGAACATCACTCCCGGAATGGCGCTGGCAAACGGAAACTATACCCTGAACGCCATCGCAACCGATGTGGCTGGTAACGCCAGCGGCAGCTCAAACAGCATCTCGTTTACGGTAAACAACACAACATTGACCTCGCCACTGGTAACAGATATTCAGGATAACGCCGGTTTTATTACGGGTTCGCTTGGTAACGGAAGCGTCACGGATGATACGACCCCCACCATTAGCGGAACCGGCACTCCCGGCAGCACCGTATTAATTTATGATGGCAGTAATCCTGTCGCTATTGCTACGGCAACTGTTGGCGCGAATGGGAACTGGAGTGTTGAAGTTACTCTCTCCGCTAACGCCTCTCACACACTGACTTTCGGCGCAAAGGATGCCGCAGGTAACGTGCTACCAGCAGGGAACGCTGTCACCTTAACTGTCGACACTCTGGCACCCGACGCACCTACAGTCACCAGCGTAGATCCAAACGGTACGCTGGTTATCGGTAAAGCCGAAGCGGGCAGTACCGTTATCATTCGCAGCGGTACTACGGTTCTCGGCCAGGGGATCGCAGACGGTTCCGGAAATTATTCCGTCACCCTGTCACCGGCGCAAACAACAGGTCAGGCATTGAACATCATCGCCCAGGATCCCGCGGGTAATCAGAGCGGTCCAACCTCTTTTGCAGCCGCCACTTCCAGTGTACCGCACCCGCCAACTCTTGAAATCGTGGATGATCTCACTCCCGGCGTTGGCGTCATTGGTAACGGTAAAACCACCAACGATACCCAACCGCTACTGCAAGGAAGCGCGACTGCTGGCGCAACGGTCAATATATTTCAAAATGGGATCCTGCTGACCACAGTGACTGCCGATGCCATTTCTGGCTCATGGAGTTATCAACTGCCTACAATCCTGGCGGAAGGTACAACCTATAATTTTACTGTGTCACAAACTGTTGGCGGTACTGACAGCGGTCTGTCACCCAACTACGCCATCACCATCGACAGCACCGCCCCGCTGGCGCCGACCATCACCAGCATCATAGACGACATCTCACCGGGCGCAGGATCGTTAGATAAGGGGCAAATGACTAACGACTCGCGCCCAACCTTAAACGGAACCGGTGAAGCTGGCGCCACTATCACCCTCTATGATAAAGGTGTTGCGATTGCCACAACCACGGTAAACAGCAGCGGATTCTGGAGCTTTAGCCCGACAAACTCGCTGGGAGAAGGCGAGCATATTTTTACCGTGCGCGCGACTGACGCAGCAGGCAATCAGGGAGATGAGTCTACGGACTTCCGGATTATTGTTGATACTTTGATCCCGGACGCCCCATCCATTGTGACGGTAACGGACGATGTTGGCACTCCCCAGACGCTTACATCAGGACAGTCAACCAACGATAGTACGCCAACGCTCAACGGCGTTACCGAGCCTTATTCCATTGTCACTATTCGCGATAATGGCGCGGTAATTGGCACTGCCACCAGCGACGAAAACGGCAACTGGAACTTTACGCCGCCATCTTCACTCAGCGAAGGCAGTCATTCGTTGACCGCAACCGTCACGGATGGTGCTGGTAATATCAGCCCGGCGACGCCACCGTTCGTCCTGATTGTAGACACACTACCACCCGCCGCGCCGCTTATTACCTCAGTAATTGACGATCAACCCGGCAGCACATCGCTGACAAACGGGCAACTGACCAATGACGCGCAACCTACGCTGAACGGTACAGGGGAAGTTGGCTCCACCATCACGATCCGCGATAAAGGCGTTGATATCGGCACGGCCCTGGTCGATGAGTCAGGTAACTGGAGCTTCACACCGGATAACGCGCTGAGTCAGGGGCAGCATGTATTTACCGCCGTTGCTACTGACAAGGCGGGTAATACAGGCGGTTCCTCCTCGTCCTTCACCCTCGAACTGGATTCCCTTGCCCCGCAGGCACCGGTCATCAGTACAGTGCAGGATAATACGGCTCCCACAACAGGCCCGATTAATAATGGTCAGACAACGAACGAAACCCGCCCGGCATTGAGCGGTACTGGCGAAATTGGCGCAACTATTACTGTCCTGAGTGACGGTCAGCCAATCGGCACCACCACCGTAGGCGCTGGTGGGACCTGGAGTTTTACCCCCACAACAGCGCTGGGCAATGGTACGCATACGCTGACCGTAACCGCCACCGACAGCGCAGGCAACACCAGCCCTGCATCTAACAGTTTTACGCTCACGGTTGATACCGTATCGCCAACCATGCCCGCCATCACTCAGGTCGTCGATGACGTCGGCCCGATAACCGGTATTCTGAGCAACGGCCAGGCCACAAACGATGCACTCCCCACACTTAGCGGCACCGCTGAGGCCAATTCAACGGTCAAAATTTACGATAACGGATCGCTTATCGGTACGGTTTCAGCAGACGGGAATGGAGCCTGGAATTTCACCCCCGGGACCGCACTTGGTAACGGCAATCACACACTGACCGTGACTTCAACGGATGCCGCCGGAAACGTCAGTCCCTCGTCGGCCGGGTTTGGTATCATCGTTGATACCGTCCCCCCTCTTGCGCCCACGATTATTGAAGCTTTCGATGACGTGCAGCCAGGAACCGGTACGCTGTCGAGCGGTGCGTTTACCAATGACACCCGTCCTGTTCTGAGCGGTTCAGCGGAGGCCAGTGCGCGAGTCGCCATTTACGACAATGGCACACTGCTGTTTACGGTAACAGCGGCAATAGATGGCACCTGGGAATATCTGCCAACCACCCTGAGTAATGGCCAGCACGTATTTACCGCCATCGCCACTGACGCCGCCGGAAACGTCAGCTCTGCCTCCGCCGCGTTTATTATCAATGTCGACACGGTCCCGCCTTCAATACCACAGCTAATCACGGTGGTGGATGATGTTGCAGGCGGTGCGTTTAATGTGGCGCTGAGCAACGGGCAACTGACTAATGATGCCCGTCCAACGCTAAACGGCACCGCCGAAGCGGGCAGCACCGTTAGTATCTATGACGGTGGTACACTGCTCGGCACCGCGCTCGTGCAAAGCAATAACAGCTGGTCGTTTACGCCAGGCACACCGCTTGCTAACGGTTCACATACCTTCACTGTGACCGCCACCGATGCCGCGGGAAATACCAGCGGCGCGACAGCCGGGTTTACCGTTATCGTGGACATTACTGCTCCGGCGCAACCATCAATTAGCAGCATTATTGATGATGTGGGACCAAACACAGGGGTAATTGGCAACAACCAGGTCACCAATGACGCGCGCCCGACATTAAACGGCACCACGGAAGCCAATGCCCGGGTCGATATTTATGACAACGGCAACTTTGTCATCAGCGTGACGGCAGACGGAAACGGCAACTGGAGTTACACCCCACCCACAGCGCTGACTCAGGGTGCGCATGCCTTTACTATCACGGCAACGGATACCGCAGGAAATACCAGCGGGACATCGTCTGCCACCGCGATAGTGGTCGATACCCTCGCTCCGGGCATTCCTACCGGACTGGTGATTAACGCCAACGGCACCACGTTAACAGGTGTTGCTGAAGCAAACAGTACAGTAATCATCACCTCAAGTAGCGGAACCGTACTCGGCACCGCAACGGCCAATGCATCCGGCAACTTTACTTTCATCCTTAACCCACCGCAGATCAGTGGGCAAACGCTGCTGGTTAGCGCACAGGATGCGGCAGGCAACATGGGTTCGCCAGGTAGCGCGCTGGCTCCGTTTACAGGCGTGCCACCTGCTCCTGTTATTTCCAGCGTATTTGATGATATAGGTACGATAACTGGCGCAGTCGCCGCCGGGAAAACCACCAATGATACCCGCCCGACGCTTAGCGGAACGGCGCAGGCTAACGCCGTCGTCAGCCTCTACAATAATGGGGTATTGATGGGCACAACGACTGCTGACGGTAACGGACTCTGGAGCTTTACCCCTGGCAGTGCACTCAGCGAAGGCAACCACGCATTTACCGCCAGTGCGGCAAATGCCAACGGTTCAGGCGGTTTATCCGGCGCATTCAGCGTCATCGTGGATACCACGCCACCGCCAGCACCAACGGTCCTGATCAGTGCCGATGGCGGAACCATCAGTGGTATCGCCGAAGCGGGAAGCACCGTCACCATCTCCCTGCCTGGTGGTGGCAGCGTAACGGCTATCGCCAACAGCAGCGGTGTATACAGCGTAACTCTGCCGGTTCGCCAGATTGAGGGCCAGTCGTTGTCCGCCACCGCAACCGATGCGGCTGGCAACACCTCATCACCGACAAGCGTTATCGCCCCGGTATTGCCGCTGTTGGCCGAAGATAACGTCACCCGGCTGGCATTACAAACCGATGTCACCATCACCAATGAGCACAAAAGCGATTATGGTTTTCTGTTGGTGGATGCTCTGGGAACAGTGGCTAACGTGCTGGGGAACAACACGGCCGCCGTCAACTTCAGCATCCAGCCTGGTGGCAGTGGTTCCGTCACCATCAACGCTGCCGCAACCGGCATTGTGCTGTCACTGCTGAGCACCATGGAGATCGTTATCCAGCGTTTTGACACCGCGCTCAACGCCTGGGTTACGGTAGTCGATACCTCAAAACCCCAGTTTGCCGATCTGCTAACGCTCGGTGCTTCAGGAGTAACGCTCAACTATGATGGATTGACAGGCGGGGATTACCGCGTAGTCAGCTACAACACCAGCCTGCTGGCTACCGGTGCCTATACCAGTCTGGATGTTGCGGTGGTGAAAACCAGCGCCGGAAACATCACCGGTGGCTTGACGGAATCCGGCAACATCATCACAGATACCGACCCCACCAACGGACAGGATAACGCCCCTTCCGGCACCCGGGTGACCTCGATTACCGATGGCAACGGGAATCTGGTGAACATCCCCGCGGGTGGAGCCGATATTCAGGGTAAATACGGCATCCTGCATATTAACCAGGACGGTAGCTATACCTACACTCTCACCAACACATCGGCATCGGTCTATGGGCGTTCCGAAAGCTTCACCTATACGCTGACTCACGGTAATGATCACTCTTCGGCAAAATTAGTGGTCACACTAGGTCAAAACCCTGCAACCAGCACCGTAACGGCTGCGGATGATGTAGCCTCACTGACCTACGGAACGGAAGTCAGCGCGGTCGACCATGGACCGTCAAAACAAACCGGCTTCACACTCGCGAATATCGGCCTGGGTAATGTTCTGGACGTCAGTCTGGTAAACGGCCTGACCAACCCGATCAAATTCAACGTTGATGACGGCGCCACCCGCACGCTGACAATTCAGGCTGATGTTCTCGGCGTTACGCTTGGCGGTTTTGATCTCTACGTCTACCGTTTCAATGAGACAATCCAGCAGTATGAGCAATATCGGGTACAACCAAACTGGGTCACCGCGCTGTTAGGCGGCAGCTCAACGGCATATACCATCACGCTGCCTGGTGGCGACTATTTGTTCCTGCTTAACGCCTCAGGCGGCCTGACCCTGCTGACAAGCTATACCCTGAATATTCAGGCGGATCACACCTACGCAGTAGACAGTCTGAGCGCCTCAACCAACGGCAACATTCTGGCTAATGACTCGGCTCCGGCCAATACGGTCATCACTGAAGTGAACGGCGTCACGGTCAATGCCACGGGCACCACGCGCATTGACGGGCAGTACGGTACGCTGATAATCGATGCGAAAGGCAATTACACCTACACGCTGAAAAGTGGATTGGGCGCAGACAGCATCAATACGCCGGACAGCTTTGTCTATACGGTAAAAGCACCAAACGGCGATACCGGCAGCGCGTCGCTGAACATCAAGGCGACGCCACAGGCGCTGGATGCAGTAAATGACATCAGCAGCCAGATGGCGGTCACCACACTGCAGGACACCTCTCAGCCGTTTACTGATACCAGCGTAGGGAATGCCAGTTGGAACACTTTGCTGGTGCCAAGCTCGAAAAGCGGCACTGGCACCATCGAGGTGGCAGCGGGTACAGCGGTGCAGAACGTCGTGCTGCACTTTAACGTGGCATCCGGGCTAACGCTTGGCGGGCTGAATGTCGTCTGGGCGTTGTACGACAGCAAAGGCGTTAAGGTGGCCGGGGATTCATTCAACGGTGGGTTGTTGCTCGGCGGCAACATTGATATCGCCCTGAACGGGCTCGTGCTGCACGCAGGGAACTATCGTCTGGACTATACCGGTAGCGTCGGTGCACTGGGTGTGGGTTCCATTACCATCACGCCGAGTGTCAAAGGCTCGGTAGTCGACCTCGATAACTTCGAAACTTCCGGCGTGAATAACGTCACAGGCAATATCTATGACGGGGACCATATTGCCAGCGTGCATACCCTGCTGACGGTGAATGGCGCAGGCGGCAGCACCGCTACGCTGGATCCACTGGGAAGCAGTACCGCCAGCGCTACCATCAATGGATTGTACGGCAAACTGACCATCGGGATTGACGGCCATTACACCTATACCCTCAACAATGATGTCTCTCTTGCGACGATCACCAACAAAGAGACATTTACCTACACCCTGAACGACCAGAAAGGCCATACCGATACTGCCACGCTGACCATCGACATGAATCCGCAGGTCGTGAGCACCGCCGATGCCGATCGTCTTATCGGCAGCGCATATGGCGATACGCTGATTTATCACCTGCTCAGCGCCAACGATGCGACCGGTGGCAACGGAACAACGGACACATGGACTAATTTCTCACTGGCGCAGGGAGACAAAATCGATATCGGCGACCTGCTGGTCGGCTGGAACGGGCAAAACGCCACGCTCGGCAATTATCTCTCCGTTTCCACCAATGGTAACAACACGGTGGTTTCTATCGACCGCGACGGTACGGGCGCAACGTATCACTCGACTAATCTCATTACTCTGGAGAACGTACACACCACGCTCGACGAGCTGATCCAACAAAACCACATTGTGACCTGAAATCAGTACCGTAACGCCATAACTACAGCCCCGGATGCCATGACGTCCGGGGCAATAACAGTCGTCACAGCCGTATTTTGAAAGGGATAAACTATGAGACGTGTCGCCCCTGTCGCTTTACTGCTGGCATTAACGCTCTGTTCCTTATGGGTTAATGCCGAAGATGAACCTCAAGTTATTACGCCGGAAGGGCTGGCCACCAGCCAGATGCTTCCCTCTCTCGATGGTTCCATGGCCGAACTACCGCTTAGCGCCGCCGCGCCCGGCAATCTGACGCTTAGCGATGCGGTAAGCCGCGCTGTAAGCTGGCACCCCTCTATTCGTGAATCCATCGGTAAACTGCTCTCACAGAATGAGCAGATCGACGTGGCGAAATCGAAATATTATCCGCAGGTCACTGCCGGAATGAACAACGGATACAGCAATACCTATAACGATCACGGTTTCAGCCCGTCACTGGTGATCTCGGTATCGCAAATGCTGTACGACTTCGGCAAAGTCGCAAGCCAGGTCCGGGCTGAAACCGCCGGGGCCGCTCAACAACAGGCAAACGTATTACTCAGCATTGATACCGTCGCCCACGCCACCGCAAACGCCATTGTCCAGGTTCAGGCGTGGCAGCAAATGGTCGATGCCGCCGAAGAGCAGCTCGTTGCCCTGAACGGCATTGGCAGGCTGACCCGGGAACGCAATAATGAAGGGGCGACGTCGCAGTCAGACGTGGTACAAACTGACGCGCGTATTGAGTCTGCTCGCTCACTGCTGGCGCAGTATCAGGCTAACCTAGACAGCAGCAAGGCGACGCTGATGAGTTTTCTCGGCTGGAACTCACTCAACGGCATCAGCAATGAGTTCCCGGTCAAACTGGACAGCAGTTGTGATGTGGCAAAACCGGATGACCGGCTGGTTCCAGCCGTACTCGCGGCATGGGCACAGGCAAACATCGCACAGGCAAACCTGGACTACGCCAATGCGCAAATGACACCGACCTTCTCTCTGGAGCCCTCTGTTCAGCATTACCTTAATGACAAGTATCCCAGCCATGAAGTACTCGACAAAACACAGTACTCAACGTGGGTAAAAGTTGAGATGCCGCTGTATCAGGGCGGCGGCCTCACAGCCCGACGCAACGCCGCCAGCCATGCGGTCGAGTCCGCACAATATTCCATCCAGCGCACCCGACTCGACGTACGTCAGAAATTACTGGAGTCCCGTAGCCAGGCGATGAGTCTCGCCAGCGCCCTGCAAATTCTGCGCCGCCAGCATCAGCTGAGCGAACGTACGCGCGAACTTTATCAGCAGCAGTATCTCGACCTCGGTTCACGTCCGCTGCTCGACGTACTGAATGCAGAACAGGAAGTGTATCAGGCCCGTTTTGCCGAGCTACAGACCCAAAGTCAGCTTCGTCAGCTTCAACTGAACTGCCTCTACAACACCGGATCGCTACGTCAGGCGTTCGCCTTAAATAACCGCAGCATCCAGTCGGTGGAGATACAGCTATGAGCCAGGTCGACCCGCATACCGAAGATGTCATTGGAGAACCGACTCTCAGCCAATGGGCGCAGGCGATTACCCACATTGCCGGCCACTACCGCGTGACCTGTTCACCCGGTGCAATTCAGGCCAACGCCCCGTGGTTTGCTGGTAAAAACAGGTCTCTCGCCCTGACGCAGCTGGCCCGACAGGCTGGGTTGTCATTTCATACACTGGATACCACAAAACAGGTATTCAGCCAGTGGCGTTTACCAGTGGTGGCTGAACTTCGCGACGGCCAAATTATGGTGATAGAACATTTCAACGGCGAAGATACGCTGGATGTGTTTATCATTGCCGAAGAGGGACAGCGCAATCGGTTGACTGTTACGGAACTGCTGCCGGAAATCCACACCATCACCGCACTGCGCCCATTATCAGCGCTGAAAGACAGTCGGGTAGATCGCTACATTTCGCGCTTTAAGCCTGACTGGATGCGTGAACTGGTGTTAAAGGACATCCGTCCTTACCTGCCGGTAATGATCGCCGCATTTCTGATTAACGTCCTGTCGCTCGCCGGGATTATCTTTTCCATGCAGGTCTATGACCGGGTTATCCCGGCCCAGTCGTATCCCACCTTGTATGTTCTCTCAACTGGAGTGCTGGTCGCGGTGCTGTTTGGCTTTTTACTCCGCGAAGCGCGAACCCATATTATGGATCTGCTCGGTAAACGCGCTGACATGCGGATTTCCGATCGCGTGTTCAGCCATGCCTTGCGGCTGCGCAACAGCGCAGTGCCTCGCTCAACGGGAAGCTTTATTTCCCAGCTACGCGAGCTGGAGCAGGTGCGTGAGATGATCACCTCCTCCACCATGTCGACCATTGTTGATCTGCCCTTTTTCTTTCTGTTTATTGTCGTGCTGGCATGCATTGCCCCACCGCTGGCGTGGATAGCTCCTGTCGCCGCCATTCTGATGATCCTGCCGGGATTGCTGTTACAGAAAAAACTGTCGGTGCTCGCCAACCAGGCTGCTCACGAATCCACTCTACGTAACGCAGTGCTGGTCGAGAGCGTACAGGGGCTGGAAGACATCAAACTGATGCAGGCGGAGAACCGCTTTTTGCAGCAGTGGAACAGCTACATCCGCATTACCGGAGAGTCCGGTCTGCGCACCCGCAAGCTGACACAGGGACTGATTGGCTGGGGAATGTCGGTACAAAGTCTGGTCTACGCGGCAATCATTATGTTCGGTGCACCGATGGTCATTGAAGGTACGATGACCACCGGGGCCGTGGTGGCGGCCTCCATGCTCGGCTCACGGATGATCGCCCCAATGGCTAATCTGTGCGGCGTGCTGGCACGCTGGCAGCAGGTCAAAGCGGCGAAGATGGGTCTGGACAGCATTATGCAGTTGCCCACTGAAACCCAGCACGATGAAAACCGGGTACATCAGGAGATCTTTCATGGCCACTATCTGTTTGAAAATGCGCATTTTCGCTACCACAGTGAGGACCAGCGCGTACCGCTGCGCATCTCGCGCCTGGAAATCATGCCAGGAGAACGGGTCGCCATCCTCGGACGTAACGGCGCAGGAAAATCCACTCTGCTACAGGCAATGGCAGGTGGCATAGACATTATTCAGGGCGATGTCCGGCTTGATAACCTGAGCCTGGCGCAAATCGATATGGCTGATTTACGCAGAAACATCGGATTTCTCAGCCAAAACGCGCGACTGTTTTTCGGGACGCTGCGCGAGAACCTGACCCTCGGCGCACCACATGCCAGCGATGCGCAGATATTTGACGCACTGGAAGTCAGCGGCGCAGCAGCATTTGTGAAGCAGCTCGCCAAAGGGCTGGCTCACCCTATTATGGAGGGTGGCAACGGTCTCTCCGGCGGGCAACGACAGTCAATTCTGCTGGCAAGAATGCTTCTGAGATCCCCCAATATCGTACTGCTCGACGAGCCAAGCGCATCGCTGGATGAACACACCGAGCGAGAGTTTATTCAACGACTGAACCTGTGGCTGGGCAACCGCACGCTGGTTGTCGCCACCCATCGCGTTCCGGTTCTCGAACTTGTCGAACGCGTGGTGGTGTTAAAAGAAGGTCAACTGGTAATGGATGCCCCGAAAGCACAAGCGCTGAATGCAAGCCGGGCTTCCACACAGACTCACGGTCGGGAGTGGAAAAATGAAAACCAATCCGCATGATGCCGCCATGGACGACCTCGATATCCGCCGCGAACACCGTTTTTCCGGTGCCAGCAGTATTATTCTGCTCAGCACACTGCTGTTTGCGGTATTAGCGATATGGGCGTATTTCGGCAAACTGGATGAAGTTTCCACCGGTAGCGGGAAAGTGATCCCCAGCTCGCGTGAGCAGGTGTTGCAGTCGCTCGACGGCGGTATCCTCGCAGAACTGACAGTGCGCGAAGGAGATAAAGTGCAAGCCAATCAAATTGTGGCTCGTCTCGACCCGACCCGTTCTGAATCAAACGTTGGTGAAAGCGCAGCCCGATTCCGCGCCTCGCTGGCCTCCAGCGCAAGGCTCAATGCCGAAGTCAACGATCTACCGCTGACATTTCCCGACTCGCTAAAAGCCTGGCCGGAGCTTATCGCCACCGAAACCCGCTTGTATAAAAGCCGTCGGGCACAACTTGCCGACTCGATGGTGGAACTGCAGGATGCGCTGGTATCAGTGAATAAAGAGCTGGCGATCACCCAACGACTGGAGAAAAGCGGAGCCGCCAGCCATGTGGAAGTGCTGCGCCTGCAGCGACAAAAAAGCGATTTGGGGCTGAAAATCACTGACCTGCGCTCGCAATATTACGTGCAGGCGCGTGAAGCACTGTCAAAAGCGAACGCAGAAGTGGATATGCTCGCATCTATTTTGAAAGGACGCGAGGATTCTGTTACCCGCCTGACGGTGCGTACCCCCATGCGCGGCATCGTGAAAAACATCCAGGTCACCACCATTGGCGGCGTAATTCCGCCTAACGGCGAAATGATGGAGATCGTGCCAGTGGATGATCACCTGTTGATTGAAACACGCCTGTCACCGCGCGACATCGCATTTATCCATCCCGGCCAGCGGGCGTTGGTGAAGATCACTGCCTATGACTACGCCATTTATGGCGGGCTGGAAGGTGTGGTTGAAACCATCTCACCGGATACTATCCAGGACAAAGTAAAACCGGAAATTTTCTACTACCGTGTTTTTATCCGCACCCACCAGGACTATTTGCAGAACAAACTGGGACGTCATTTCTCTATCGTTCCGGGTATGATTGCCACAGTGGATATAAAAACAGGTGAAAAAACCATCGTCGACTATTTAATCAAACCGTTTAACCGCGCAAAAGAAGCGCTGCGCGAGCGGTAAATCGTTGAGGATAAGGGGTTGCAGGGGCTGGTCACGCATGTCACAAGTCTGTTATACTTACTGCAACACATTGGGGCTGATTCTGGATTCGACGGGATTTGCGAAACCCAAGGTGCATGCCGAGGGGCGGTTGGCCTCGTAAAAAGCCGCAAAAAAATAGTCGCAAACGACGAAAACTACGCTTTAGCAGCTTAATAACCTGCTAAGAGCCCTCTCTCCCTAGCTTCCGCTCTTAAGACGGGGATCAAGAGAGGTCAAACCCAAAAGAGATCGCATGGATGTCCTGCCTGGGGCTGAAGTGCTAAAACTAATCAGGCTAGTTCGTTAGTGGCGTGTCTGTCCGCAGCTGGCGTGCGAATGTAAAGACTGACTAAGCATGTAGTACCGAGGATGTAGGAATTTCGGACGCGGGTTCAACTCCCGCCAGCTCCACCAATCATGATTGGACAGTGCCAGGACAGCACTAGCAAAAACAGGAAGTTAGCAGTCTCAGCAGGACACCGACCAGACGGTGAGGGGACAAAAAAGGATACGCAAAGGAGCCGCGGCTCCCTAGTGACATGAAAGCCCGCTGATGCGGGCTTTTTTATGCAAAGGGTAAAGGAGAAGGCTATGTCATTAAGTTATGCTTGGGAAAAATTTCATATCGCAGTTCTCACTCTAGCTGGAGCTGGCAGCACTAAGGAACGTTTGTCCAATGCCTATATTTTTAGCATTGGACATATTAAAACTTCAGAAGACATCCCTGCAGACCTCCGTGAAAAATTCGAAAATCTTTGTGATACATTGACCAGCGTTGATCCGACAGGACAAGAAGGAAAAGTTCAAGCAACTGTTGCCCAGATGGATGAGCTTGATATTTCGAAAGTTACTGAAGATATTATTAGTTTTTACGATACCCTCTGCCGCCGTTTAGCTCTTGAGGATGGAACGCACTAACATGGGGTGTCGGGGGTCGGAGGTTCAAATCCTCTCGTGCCGACCAAAAATCCTCTAAGAACCAGCCTGTTACGGCTGGTTTTTTTATGCCTGTTTTCTGTACGGGGAAACTCCGGGGAATTATTGGGGTGAAACTATCGACAGATCACCAGCCAACTACGATCTATCGGATTGTAATATCCTCTTGAGTAGCAAGCACGATAATTGCCAGGAACCTTTTCCCTATACAGTTGTCTGACAATAGCATTCATCTGACATTAAGAAGCCCTATGATTACTAGTCTCTCATTGGTATTTGCCGTGATTACCACTCTGTGCATCATGTTGTTCGCTGCGGTAAAAGTAGGGGTTGGTTTGTCTAACAATCCAGACAGAAATGATAATTAACCTAAACCACGTAACCCCACTTCATACTTCACTTAACAGTGATGTGCTCACATCACCGGGCAATCATCAAATTCCGCTTTCCTGGCATCATTAATGATGTACGTGATCACCCCGAATATAGCGGGCGCAGAACTGTAACCATCATCATCTGCTGGCAGCGCCTCCCTTCTCCCGTTATCCAGATTAACCAGGTGGGGCTGAGGATGAGTCCGATATCGCTTGATCCTGAATTCCCCGTCTATCGCGCATATCAGCAGCGAGCCATCACAGGGAGAAAGTGACGCATCAACAACAAGCAGCGCCCCCTGGATTATCCCTTCCCTGAAATGTGAACGTGATGCACGCATGAAGTAAGTCGCTGCGGGCTGACTGATAAGCTGCTGATCAAGGGAAATCCTTGTTTCAACGTAATCTGCCGCAGGTGAAGGAAAGCCCATGGCTATAGACCTCCGTTTGGATTGAACAGCTGAAAGGTACGGTTCTCGCCTTCCTGCGTTGATACATCGCGGAATGTTGTCACATACCACTCGATCCATTCGTTGGCCTGCTTCATCGTCCAGTTCCAGTTAACCTTGCTCAGTTCCTGGACAAACCGTTGCGTGGTTACGGTCTTCCGGCCATTTGGTTCCTGCTGTATCGAAGCATACCAGGCTATTTCAATATCGCTGCGTCGTGGCATCATCACGCCCTCTCTTGAATACTGCATAAAAACACAGTATAAATACTGTATATCCATCCAGTAAAGGAGCAATAAGCAATGTTCGTGGAACTCGTTTATGACAAAAGGAATTTTGATGGTCTGCCCGGTGCAAAAGATATCATTCTGGGCGAGTTGACCAGGAGGGTTCACCGTATCTTCCCTGATGCTGATGTTCGGGTTAAACCGATGATGACACTGCCGGCGATCAATACCGACGCCAGCAAGCATGAGAAGGAACAGATAAGCCGTACTGTTCAGGAAATGTTTGAAGAGTCTGATATGTGGCTGGTTTCAGATTAAATGCCTTGAACCGTCATATTGCACAGGTACAATCCGATGCGACTGGGAACCACCCAATACTCGCTATATTGTAAGGTAACCAGTCGGCCGCAGTTACGTTCTTGCATACGACGTGACTGCGGCAATTCATATCACAAGAAAGGCATCACACACTGCTGTTCTGAAGTTCAGTAATTTGTTTCTGTAATGCCTGAATTGATAACGTCAGTTTGGCAATCATTGCTGTCTCATCCAGAGAATATGCGTCGGTAGTATCATTCTCATCATATCCATCTTCCAGACCTTTTCCCTTCACACACTCCGGGGACGTCACCACCAGGTCATTTGCGATAAATCCAAGCTTCGTTTCGCTCTCAGGAATAATACCTCGCTTCTTAAACCTGAACGTCGCGGGCTTCCATTCCATAACTTCATTCAGTGCTGTGGCAGATGCGGACAACTCACCCATCACGTTTTTATCCGAGAGATATTTTATTTCTTTTTTAAGATGTCTGTCGGATGTGGTTGTTAGCTGGAGTGCCCCCATTCGCGAATTATCAACCCACAAATCTACAGGCCCGCCAACGAAATTAAGGAAGGTTGAGTACATTTGCGGACCACCATAAATACCGGGCTGGCATAAAATGCCTCCGTTAGCGTAAAACACGGTACGCCTGTTCCCAACGGAATCAAGGTTCAGGATCACACGATTAGTACCATCGGTGAAATCAGCACGTGACCCACGGAGTCTGGCCGCTTCCTGCCCGGGGATTACATCAAACCCCAGAGAGTGAGAGAAAACGCCATCCGTTCCCCATGCCAGATTCACACCACTATTAATTTGACCTCCGGTTTTACCATTTATGGTGTTCAGGCGCGAATCGCTGCCCTGACAAAACTGTCCCTCTTTATCGCCAAATGGTTGAGAAAGTCCGGTACCGCCCTGCTCTTTAGGAACAACACCATCAACCTTATCTGCTTTATCGGCCACACTATTGATCAACTTTTTCGCAGATGGGCCCGTAGTCTGACTGGTATCTGGAAGCTTAATGGTTACATCACCGTCAGCAGTGAAAAACTGCTGCCAGTTCTGCTTGTCGTAGTTCAGTCCGCGAAGTGCCTCAGCACTCTGGGCCACCAGCGCCGCGGTAACCATATTCAGCGCCACGCGGGGAACGGCTGACCAGGCGGCACCAGATTGTGTTGGCCCGGTGAAATTACTTACCAGCGTCAATGCTGTACCGCTTTCCACTGATTTAACCGGGAGCGTATAAGGAACACCACCGACAGTGACAACAATAAAATCTCCGGCCGCCACCTCAGTAGTAAACGCGGTCCCGCTGCCAGCGACCGCATCAGAGTTATGCGTCAGGGTTAAAGTTCCTGCTGACATGGATATCTCCTGAATTCAGATAATAAAAAACCCGCCGGAGCGGGTTATTTTTGGTATTTCATTGAGAGCAATTCGAATGGGTGAAGTTATTTTTATTCACCCATCGCCAGTTAAAGGGATAACCGGCCCTGTACTCAGTCTGATTAGCAATTTTTCGCACACCGTAAATCTGCACTGACTGGGGTAGTCCACCAGCCACTAACTCAGCCTGACAAACAGGTTTCTGTTTCTCCAGAACAGGTCCTGAACATGCGGAAAGCACCAGACTGGCAATAACTGGAATAATTATATTTTTCATTTCGACACCAGAGTTAATTATTTAAACAAAAAATAACCAATGGCATCGAATAATAAAAATAGTTTTAATAGATCAATATTCTTAAATTGATCGTTTAAATCGATCGGTTTAATCATATACCGCTGTATTAATCGCCGTTATCACAATACCGCTATTTGTCGTACCGATTGAAGATCCGCTTGCTGATGTTGATGAAAGTCCTTTTATTCTTGTTCCCGCACCTTCATTGAAGCAACCCGTTCCTACATCAACAGGCTGAATGATTGGCTGCCCACCAGGCGCTGAACCAGCATGCAGAAGAACAGACCCCAGCCCTATCGGATTTACAGCCCATTTACCCGACATGTTTGCGTCGATGTTCAGCCCACCCGTTACAGCGCCGGGTGAGCCTATAGTTGTAAGGTCGCTTAATACCCGAGACTCATTCGTAAGTACCAATGTCCCTTCGGTATCCCATATAGCCACTCCCCAGGCCGGAAGAGTAAGCGGATATATGGCAAAAAAATACGCCTCCAGAACGAAAGCCGAACCTCTGTAATTAGACGCATCAACACTGAACGTGTTGCCACTTTTTGAAGCTGATATTTTCGCTGGGGTGCTGGTTCTTGCAAATACAATTCCCCCCTTCTGACCGTCGATGGTCACTGACACCGAAGCACTATTAAAGCTCCCCCCAAAAGTTGAGTTTACCGTTACTTTTCGGTAAAGCGTCATTGGTGTGGAATCAGGCGTGATAAAAGGGTTCCCGTTAGGTAATGAAATCAATGCGCCATATTTAGCCATCTACGCAGTCTCCGCAAAAACGATTAACTGCACTTTGACTGCCGGGTAATCATTAATCCCATCACTACCTGAAGGCTGTATTGTTATGGTGTTTCCAGATGCAATAATATTTCTTTTATCTGTGTAACTTATTGTCCCTTTATCCTCCAGAGTACCAACCGCAAAACCGACCTTTAAACCGGGCTCGAGGTTGAACTGGTAGCTTCCCGTTTTCTGACCTAAAGCAAGATCGATGATGCCCACCACGGTTACAGGTTTAATGCCATAGTTATTCGGGACGCCGTTAGCGTCCCATGAAGCAAATCCAAAATCAGACATTGGGAGCCACCCCTGTTAGTTTACCAATCTGCACAAACAAACGACCTTCCGGCCCTGTAAAGGAAAGATTGTTGTCGGCTTTAGAAAGACACCACCCCCCCTGATTTGCAACTTTGTAACCTTCTGACCAGATAGAACCTGAGATTTTCGCATTGTTGATTGCGGCGTTAGCAATTTTGGCGCTTGTTATACTTCCATTCTGAATAAACGCATCGCTGATAAAAACCTGACCATTAACAACAGCAAAGGGTGAATATTGCGTATCACCGCTGCCACTCATCAGGACGAACTGATTGGCGTTAAATCCGACACGAGTGACTACCGGTTTACCCGCTTCGGCCAGCACTGCAATCGACATCCCGGCGTTATACATCACACCGTTAATCCGGACCCCGGTTTTAAGGGTGTAAATCGCAGAGGCTCCGGTAGCATCAACCACGGCAGTAAGCTTGTCCTCCAGTGCGGCAGTTACATTATTGAACTGCGCCTGCACCTGCGTCGACATTTCAGCCATGGCCTTATCGACCTGCGCAATGGTCGTTTTAACCACCAGAATATCCGCGCGTACCTCGCCGTACTGCGCCCACTGATGTTCCACGGTTGCATGGTTGGCCAGCGCGTTCTGCAATGCGGCTTCGAGGTTGGTATCAATGTCGCCTGTCAGGCGGTCACCGTCTGCAGACGTCAGGAAGTCATCAGCAATATCGCCCAGGTAGTCGTCAGCATTCGCGTTGGATACACCACGAACCCAGTCGGTCCAGCCTGATTCATTACCCGTTCTGTCAACCAGCTGCGCGCGGTACCAGAACTCCTGTCCCGCCTTCAGTCCCAGTTGGGTGTATTCGGCTGACGGATAAGGCACATCCGACAGCAAAAGAGGATTAGAGAAATCACTGTTCGCGGTGTACTGAATTTCCGTTTTCAGCGTATCCCCGGTGTTAGCCGGGAATCCCCAGTTCAGGCGAATCCCCCAGTTGATCGGCGTTGTCGCAAAGCCGACAGGTTTCGGTGGATTTCCCACCTTGCCCGTCAGCGTTTTCTCTTCGGAGTAGCCCCAGCCAGAGGAAATTTCAGCGGCATTAATGGCACGCACACGCACGAGGTAGCGCCCTGCATAAATACCCGATACATCAAATGAGGTGGTGGAGCTGCGCGGCACGTTTACCCAGTTACCATCATTGCGGCGCCACTGTGCCTCGTAGGCGATAGCATTCTGCGCCTGGTCCCAGCTCACACGCATGGTTTCGACGCTGATATTCTGCTGCACCACTGAAAACGAGCTGATCACAATGTTAGCCGGCGGCGACTGGTTACCAGGCGGGATTACACTCACGGGCCGCTGGTCAATGATGGCTCCGGTATCGATACGGGCATATTTATCCGGGTCATGCCATGCGCCGGTAATAGAGAAAGTGCCATCATCATTATCGGAGACGCTGACAACTCGATACTGCTGGGCGTAGAGTTCATCTGACTCAACCACCCATACAGCTTCGGCCTGTGGTGTCTCACTGTATGCCGTGGTGACTGTGACTGATTCCCCATTAATCGCCTGAATAGTCCTGCTCTGTGACGCACCGGAGGGAAGATTGATAATAAGGCGATCGCCTGCTGCTGCATCAGCTACGCGGTCAAGTTTTATCACGCGACCGTTAACAGCACTGATGCGGCCACCCATAACTTTGCCGGACAGAAGCTCGTCTGACACGGCGATGATGTATCCCGGCTGCGGAATGTTTCCGTCCAGGCCAACATCAAACGAAACAACACGATCCTTATTGTTGGTGAGAATACCCCAGCGCCCCTTTCGGTTCGCTTCTGATTGACGGGTACAACCGATGGCTGTCATTTCCAGCTGATTAAATCCGTACCGGGCCACCAGAGGCTGCTCAAATACTGGCTCCATCGCATCCGCATAAGCGTTACCCGGATCAGACCAGGAAACCAGCGCGGTGGTATACCGCGTTTTTGTCGTGCTGCTGGAATAGGTAAAGCGTCCGTCGATAACGTTAGCGCGGGTGTAAGCGTAATCCACATCTCTCGGCATATCGGCAAGCGCAACAATCTGATCGCCGCCCCAGTACGTCATACCCCGGAATATAGCCGCAAAGTCACGCAGCACAGTGTAAGCGTCATTCCTGTCCTGAACATAGACGTTACAGGTATAGCGTGGCTCTGTCCCGCTTCCACCCTTTCCATCCGGTACCGGCTGATCGCAATATTGCGATACCTGGTACAACGTCCATTTATCGATGTTGGCTGCACTCAGGCGATTACCCAGACCAAAGCGATCGGTAATAACCAGATCGTAAAATATCCACGCCGGGTTATCGGTCCAGGCCCACTTAAACGCGCCCTGCCATGTACCACTATAAGTCCGCGTATCGGGGTCATAGTTATCAGGCACTCGGATCACCCGGCCACGTGGTTCACAGGATATCTGTGGAATCGAACCATTGAACTGACTTGAGTCGAATTCGATGTACAGCAGCGCGGTGTTCGGATAGCGCAGCTTGGCATCAATCACCTCCGTGAAGCTTTGCAGCGTCATCGTGTCGCCGATCTTGGCGCTGTTTGCGTCAGCGGTAATCTTACGCAGTCGGATTGTCCAGGTGCTGCCAGCCTGCGGTAAATCAATACGGTGGCTGCGCTCATAACCAGACGTCGTTTTGCCGGTTACGCTGGTATTAAGAACGGTTTGCCAAGTCCCACCATCAGTTTGCAGGTCTATTGCATAATTGATGGAATACCCTATCAGATCGCCGTTGTCCTCTTGCTTAAACAGAGAAGGCCATTTCAGTCGCAGGCGAACGGCTGATAGTTGGGTGTTGGTGAAGGTACGCGTCCAGGCTGTTGCGCTTGATACTTCAGTTCCAACGTTGATTTCGTTTTCGGTACCGGGAATGCCCTGAATGTAATTTTGTGCCTGAGTTCCCGCGCGAAACTCCCACGTCACACCGCTAAAGTTTTGGGAACCGTCGGAGTTTTCCAACGCCGTGCCGTCCAGGTAGATATTTTTTCCGGTTAATTGCCCTGCAAATTCCCCTTCCCCAAGCGCAACGAGGATTTTGGCCTTCGCTACAGATTGCAGATCATCAGGCTGTTCGGTAGGGGTTCGGGAACTGGAACTGCCGCCCTTGCGGCCTTTAATCGGGGTTACTGTAGCCATATTGCGCCCATAAAAAAAGCCACCATAAGGTAGCCTGAAAGGAAGATTATTTTGTTATTGCTGGTCTTCGACGTATATACCAGCAGAGATGATCGCCCCGCCAATGCGTCTGCGACCATAAAGCAGCGGGACCGGATAACCTTGTGCGGCAGTATTTGTCACCCCACCGAAAGCATATGAAGCGTGGTTATCTGCACTTTGCTTACTGGCAAGACCTGACGGTTGAGGTGAGAGCATCTGAACAACGCCGCCAAGTGCCATTGCCGCACCAATTTTCATCATAGGCACGCCAACAGCGCCGCCCCCAAAATATGTTGCTACAGCACCAACTACAACTAAAGCTGCTCCCAATATGGTTTGTAACACGCCAGCTTTTTTACTGCCTATAACGACAGGAATAATGCGAATAACCTCACCTGAAACAGGATATCCAAGATCAGATTCACTCAGATTTTTTTTACCTTTGAACACCGCATAAGTAAGACCACGCAGCTTACTTGAATTCAGAAACTTTTCGAATCCATTAATTGTACAGCATAGGGCGCTTACTGCTTCGGATGTGCTTCCGACTAATCGATAGTGTTGTTTACCAAATGTTTTCCCAAGAACACCACCTAATTCTATTTGCGTCATAACCTCAGACATAATCGCTCCATAAAAAAACCACCAGGAGGTGGTTTCATTGCACTGTAGTAGGTTTTATATCTACATTGGCATCATTGTCTATATATATTCTGACAGTCTTACTATCATCAGTTTTTATATTTATATAGCGTTCTTGCCTTTCAATTCCGGAGTTACACATACCTTTCCCATCAAATGTAGCTCCGACCGCCCATTCACCTGGAGGCAGATGAAAAATAGCCTTTTCCTTCTGGTTTAAAATTGCGGCTTTCTCACCGTTGATATACAAACTTGCTGCACAGCCTGCAGAGATAAATCCGCTGTCACGCACAACAGTAAGTACACCATCATTCGGATTAGTCTCTTGAAATTTATAGAGCTGATTTGCCGGAGCAAGTTTTGCTTTACTTGGAGGAACCACCTCAGTTGAACATCCAGACAATAACGCAATAGACAAGACTAAAAGTATTTTGTTCATATTCCATTCCCTGAGTAAACGTCCATAAAGGTTAGCACAGAGATTTATACCGTAGAACCTTCATCGTCCGTTCCTGCCAGTAGCCGCCATAAGGCACACGCTGACTCAAATGGCCATAAAGATGGTGGAGTAGCATATTGCCTTCCAGCAGGATCCCTGCATGGTTCCACTTATTAGCCTGGACCTGCATGATAACCATATCACCTGGCTGCGGTACGCCACTGAATTCACGGAATCCGCATTCATACCAGCAATCGTGGTAGAAGTTTTCGGGATAACTGTCTTCCCACCAGGGATAATCGACGCGGTAATCCGTCAACTCAATGCCATGCGTTTGCCGGAAGTAGCTCATCACCAGCCCCCAGCAATCGAAATGGCCGAGCACGAACGGACGTTCCAGCAGCGGTAACTCGCCGCGCGGCTGAATGGTGCGTAAATCCCCTTCCGGCCAGCTGACGATATGCCAGGGAAGTAACGTAGCGTCACACTGTGCCTTATCCAGTTCACTCGCCTGCGTCGTGGCATCCGGGTGGCTGTGGACAATGGCTATCACTGTGCCCCAGTCTTCGGCAGCGGCATAATCTTTCGGCGACAGGTGGAAATGCTCTGTCGGATCGGTTGCCAGATTACGGCAGGGAATGTACCGCTGCACCCTGCTTTTTTGCACCACTACGCCGCAGCATTCACGCGGATATTCAGCAGCAGCATGCGCCATAATGGCGTCGATAATTTTCTGACGCATATCAGCTCCTGATCAGGGATGTGCCAGGGAAGCCACCGAACGGCAACTCGTTCCCCTCGCCATGCCTCAACTTGCACGCAGTGAGCGTACCGGGACATTCATCGAGTGACGGATCGTTAACCGGGTTGTTGTGCTTGTCGAAATAACGCGTTCCGGCATAGTCACATCCATCACCTGAGCGATATTTGTTACGGATACACCAGGTACAAAGCGAATGTAGCTGGCGCGTCGGGATCATCAGCCCCTGCAGGTCCATTGGACTGGACAACGTAAACGCCACCACCTCGTTGGTTTCAGTGCTCTTGGCGTCAATGTAAAACACCTTCAGCTTTTCCTGCTGCGGATCCGCTGACGGGTTTCCCTCCGGATAGTTTTTCGCATCCAGATACTGCGCCAGCGTGTCATGAATCGTGACCTTTGCCTGCAGCAGGTCATCATAAGTAAGACACAGCGCCGTAATGGAACTATCCAGGTTAGCTACCGACAGCGTCGGCTGCGCGCTGGTCCCGTCGGTCGCCGTCTCAATACCCTCGATCTGGCAGGGCCAGGCTTTATATTCCTGCCCCTGCCACCAGATTGATTTCGCCGGTAGCTTATTTTCATCTCCACCAGCAGCGGCAATTTCATCGGGAGTGTGGGCAATGTTGTGGGCGTGGAAGCGGAGAACGTCGGAAACACCAAATGCGGTGCCATCGACATCAAAAAGCCGGACAACATTGCCCGGCTCAAGTTTCTGATAATCACTGTTTAAGCTCATGGTGCAAACGCCTGTTCAAAGGTGGCTGATACGGTTTCCACCGTTTTACTTTTGGTGACGCGCTGCAGGCTGTCTGCCTCAACACGCCACAGCGCAAGATCACCGCCTGGCGGGGTAAACGAAAAGGATTTCGTCTTATGGCGCCGCAGGAAAGCATAAATATCCCGGACGGTTTGCGGTTCGCCGGTAAATGAAAACTCATAACTGAGCGTTTCATCATTCATCCCGGCACCTGACACCTGCTTATAGCCATCACCAAACTGCGCCGTACGGACGGTATCCTTACTTTTCAGGGTCGGCTGGCTGGATGCTTTAATCCGCCATGCAAAATGCTCGATCGCCATTACTTACCTCTGTTTTGTTGCATTCCAGATGATGCCACCGGGCCGGACTTCTCTGGTGATACCTTCCCTGATTGAGCTGTTGATCACCTGCTGATAGGCTTTCCCCAGCGCATCGCCGCTTCCTTTCTGTTGACCGGAATCCCCCTGGCCTGTTGTCACCGAAACCGGCGCATACACGCTGACGCCAAAAGGAGAAGCAACGCCACCGCCACTCACGCCGACCAGACCACCAGTCGCATAACCACGCATCATGCGATAAAGGTTGCCGACACCTATTCGGTTGGTGGCCTCCTGCGTAAAGACAAACTCGCCACGGTGCACCACACCTGCTGGCTCATACTTGCCGCCGGATCCGGTATAACCACCGCCAGCAAAACCCAGCGCTGACGTGGCAGAACTGACCAGGCCAGCCATGGCCTGCTTCATCAGGATCTGCGTCAGCATCGACAACGTGGAACGGGTGAAATCTGCCCAGTTTGCTTTCCCTGTCGTCAGCATATCGGCCATATTCTGGCTGATACCATCGAATGTGGCTGAAGCAGCGGACTTCATCGAACCATAGGCATCAGCTGCTGAATCGGCATAGTCAGCCCACGCTGATTTCGCCCCAGCCTGCCAGTTGCCGCGGAGCTCGTCCTGTGCGGCATAATATTTCTTCAGTGCATCCAGTTCGTTCTGATAACCCTGATCGGTGTCCGTACCACCGGCATTCATCCAGCCCTGCCGCAGCTGTGCCTCTTCGTTTTGCCGCTGCGCGCCGCGGCTACTCATGCTGCCACCGGCCACCAGCGCTCGGGTCTTCTCCCCAATCTGGGTAACGTACTTCTGCGAGCTGTCCTGCAGGCGGTTTAACCGTTCTTGGGCAACAATCTGATCGCCCAGCCGGGCATTCACTTCGGCCCGCGCCAGTACCTCGTCTTTGTTCGCCAGCACCGATTTTTCATCGGCGGTCAGCGCGCGCTTTTTGGCGGCCTCTTCCAGCACCGAAAAGCGGGATTGTTGTTTCCACAATTCCTGCCGCTGCTGGCTGATGGTATCAGTGATGCTCTTATGCTCCTGCAGAGTGCGTAACTGCGCCTCCAGCTCCAGCGTCTGCGCGCTGGCAGTATCGACACTTTTCACGCCTGCTGGCGTTTTCACTGCTGACGGTTTTTTAGGCTTCTTCAGCGAGTCGTCGTATTCCTTCTTAGCGGCTGCCATCAGAATGTTGTAATCAGCCTGGAGGATACGTCCGTCTTTGATGGCCTGATTATATTCTTTCTGTTTTGCCGTAAATTTATCCAAAGCTGATTCGGTCTTTGAATATGCAGCCTGCGCCTGCGCGGCATACTTCTGGCGGTCAGATTCAATCACTGCCTCGCGGGCGGCGTTATCCTCAGTTGCCTTTGCCACACTGGCCTGCTGCTGAGCCATTTCCAGTGCAAGGCGGGCAGACTCCCGATCGTTCCAGTAGCTGGCGCGCGCATCATCATTGACATAACCATCACCTTTACGCAGATTCCAGATTTCATCCGCCCGCTTAAAGGCCGCTTCCGCTTTGGCAACCATCTCCTGCGTGGTGTCAGGCCGCCCAATATCGAGCGCCGCATCCCACATCGATTTAAAGGCACGCTTCAGGCTGTCGGCAGCAGTCTCAATCGACCCCATATTGTCGCGCAGGCTCTTTGTCTGTTCGCGAAAACCGTTCGTCGCCGCATCATTAGCTGCCTGTAGAGCCCCGGCCTCATCCCCGGCACGCTGCAGTTGCGCCACATAAGCAATCTGTTCCGCGGTAACGTTGTGGAACTGTTGCGCCATAGCAATAAGGCCTGAAGTCGGATCATTCGTCAGTTTGCCAAATGCCGCTGCCACCTTGTCGACCGGCACGCCCGACGCATCGGTGAACTTCGCTACCGCCTGACTCATCTCATCGAACCGGGCACCGGCACGCACTCCGGCGTTGACCAGCTCCATCAGCGCGCTGCTGGTCTGGTTAAACGTGAGTCCCGCCTGCTCGCCGGATTTCGCCAGCACCAGCATGCGGTTTGAGGTCAGCCCGGCAGTGTTACCGGACAGGACCAGCGTTTTGTTGAAATCAGACAGCGTGGACGAGCCCTGATACCAGGCGTAAACCACCGCGCCAGTGGCGGCAGCCAGCGCGCCAACGCCTACCATCACCGGCGATATGGTGCCCAGCAGCGCCCGAAAGGTCGGAATAATACCGCCGAAGGAGTCTTTCACCTGACCGCCCTGCTGCAGCAGGATAAGCCACGGACTCTGCCCTCCGGCCAGCTGAGTGGCGATATCCGTAAACTGCGCAGGCAGCATACGCATCGCCGCGTTGTACTGGCCGACTGAAATACCGGCCTTCTTCGCCGCGCTCTCCTGGCGGGTAAATGACTGCTGCACCTTCAGAGCAGAGTCATTCGCTGCGTCACCCGTCTGCTTAAACTGCCTTTTTACGTACTCCATCTGCTCGTTGAACTTTGACGAATTAACGTCAAGGTTAACGACCAGGTCACCCACTGCCGTCTGGGCCATAGCGAACACCTCCTGAAATGCCCTCGGCCTTTGCCATCAGCACAGCGTCACCAGGTTCATCATCGGCAATATCCTCCGCAGAAGGTGAAAGCAGGCTGAAGCTGGCAGGGGTTGATGTGGTTTTGGGGTCAAGCGCGGTAATGACGATATGCATCAGCGAGGAAAAATGTGCATCCAGTTGCGCATCATTAAAAAAATTGTCCTGGTAGAACGTTCGCCAGTCGGCGTATTCCGTTGACGACATACCAGCAAGCATGGCGCGCCAGTCCGGGCGGCGAAATTCACGCGCCAGTTTCAGGACGAATGTCAGCTCGCTGGCGAGGACTTTTCCAGACTGACCAGATCAGTCACAGCGATATCCTCTGGATCATTCGCTTCCTGCAGCGGAACCATGCCGGATAACAGCTTCACGCTGTACTCTGCAGCGGAAACAATCTCCAGCGGCCAGGTCATCAGCACTTCATTCTGGATCTGCTCAACGTCTTCTTTCGGTGTTTTGTGCGTCCCTTTCAGGGGATGTCCATGCCATAAAGACATGGCCACCAGCAGTGCGCCGGATTTAATCGTCATATCCATCGCCGCCTGCATGTCGGCATCGGTGATACTTTCCAGCGTCTTCAGGTGTTCAAGATGCTCAATACGCTGCAGCGCCGACAGTTCGTAGAGCGTGACGGTCTTACCGTTGCGTTCGAACGGCTCACTTTTTAAAAACATGGGTTACTCCAGAAAGCGGGGCCACAGCCCCGGAAGTCAGGAAACGGTGACTTTACAGGTCGCGACAAAAAGCCCGTCGTTGGTCATCACGATAATGTCGGCGGTTCCGGCGGCAATGCCGGTTACTGTCAGAACCGTACCGGCGACAGTCACTGTGGCTTTACCTGCATCCGTGGTGGTGGCCCGGAAAGATGGATCGCTTGCGCTGGCTGGCGCCACGGTGACATTCAGCGTGGTGGTGGCAGCAACCGCAACGGTGGTGGTCGATTTATCCAGGCTGACGCCGGTTACGGCAATCGCTGCAGCAGCGCTGTCTTCAGCAAGACCTGGTTTGCCGTTGTTGCTGATTTTGACAGAACGGGTAATGGTGTCTTTTGCCGTCACCGTTTTACCCAGGCTGCTTACCCAGCCACGGAACACATCGATGGCGCCATTCGGGTATTTGATTTTGTACGCCAGCACGGTACCGTCATCAAACCAGCGAACCAGATCCTGCTGCCCGCTCTCGGCAGGTTTCCAGGCCAGCGTAAAACTGGCCTCCCCCGCCGATTTCTGCCCCTGCGCGGTAGCAGTCCAGTCGGCATCTTCGTCGTCCAGATAGGTGTCGTCGTTTGATTCGGCAGTCAGTTCACCGGGCTGCAGGTCTTTAATCTTTGCCAGGCGCGTCCAGTCAACATCCGATAATGGGTTGGCGAAGGGGTTACCCGATCCGGAATAAATCCAGAGCGTGGTGGTGGCACCCTTTACCGGCGCCAGTGGGTTTGGTGTAGTCATTACGTCCTCACATTTCGTAAGTAATGGAATATTTCAGATCAGCCGAACTCCACAGCCCAAGATCGTCATCGCGCTGGTAGTCATACCCCTGCTGCACCATGTTATTGATCAGCAGAGAAAGTCCTGGCACATTGCCAAGCACCGGATAAATACGTGACTCCATCCAGTCATCGAGCTCGGAATCGGGTACCTGCGCCGGTAAAAAGATTTCGATATGCAGCGTGGCCTGCCAGATATCAGCATCCAGTTCTTCGCCGGTATACCCGGCATCCGTCAGGAAGACAGCGACCGCCGGAAAATCCCCCTCCTCCAGTACCGCTGGACGTCCGTCAAAATAGAGTGCGTCTTTACCAATATGGCTCTCCAGCGCATCAATAATGGCCTTTCTAATATCAGTGTGTTTCATCGTTTCAGAATCAGCCTGAGTTGGTTTTTAAGGGATGCCCGAAGTTCTTTGGGCATATCCGATTCCATGAGCTTCGGCAGCTCATCTTTAAATGCGGTCGTCAGTGGCGCTGCCAGTGGAATGCTGACCACTTCAATCGGGTAGCGGGGTCTGGATGTCCGTCGCATCACATGCCATCGGCCATTCTTCAGTTGTTGAATAAAACCACCAGGGAAACGAAAAGGGCCAATACGCAACACACTATTGGCCCCTTTTTTGTCCCGTTTTCTGCGGGATAACCGTACGCTGGCGGTACCGAGCTTTATCGCGGGCAGGTTGCCCCGGTTCACGCGAATCATTGCCATCGGCTTTTTCGCCGTGGCGCGTTTTATCCTGGCGCGTTGTTTTACCAGCTTGCGTGGCACCCGCGTATCTTTCGAGACAACGGCAACGCTTCTACTGACTGCCCGGGTGGCGACACGGTTAACAGCCTGCGCTGAGGCACGCGGAACCGCCGTATTGCTGATGCTGTTCAGGTTTGCTATAGCCTGTTCAAGCCCTTTTAAAGACATAGTTTCCCCTTAACGGCGTCGGGTTGCTGTGGGAGGAGAACCCGTACCGAGCCAGACATGGCAGGATCCGCAGTCATCAGGACCAATACGATCAACCCAGAAAGGTTTTCCGTTAATATCCAGCGTATCCAGCCGCGCCAGCTGCACAATCGTTGCTGATTTCACAAACAGCGACGGGCTGGTCCCCTCGACACGGATGCCGGGTGTGGCGTAACCGATATTTTCCGGATCATCGAAAACACCACTCAACGTGACGCCAGAAATAGCGCCGGACGTTACTGTTGCAGAAGTCCCCATAACCTGCCGAATAGTGTCATCGGCCTGTGTTATTGCAGCATCAAAAAGGTTATCGAAATCAGCCACACAGCCCCCTGTTAGTGCTTGCGGACCAGCCCAAGTGCAACCAGGCTGTCCGCATCCGCTTCTGTCACGCGGATCACGGTCCCCGCCTCCACAATAGATACCCGTTCATCGCGGGTCGCGTGCAGCGCCTCAATGTGCAGCGTGACCAGCGTTTCGACTGCCGTCAGCGCGTCATCTGTTCTACCGCTTAATACAGTATCCACTGGCGGCACGGGGTCTACGGCGCCGGTGGATGCACTACCATCACTCACGCCACCATTTTCAACACTATCGGTATCCGTGCCTTCATCCAGTTCTTCCTCCAGCTCCGCAATGCGCATAGAGAGCTCCTGAATGGTGCCACTGGTATTCACTTCCCGACCAAGCTGCGCGCCAAGCTCATTAAGCCGCGCAATCAACTTTTCTTTTTCTGTCATAAGAACAACTCCGGAACAGGGCCCCGCAGGGCCACAGAATGGACATCAGGCGAGTTTGACAGACACGAACGCATCCGGGTCAGCCAGCAGCATCAGTGGTGCAGACTGGATCATGGTGAACTCACGCGCCGGATCGCCTGTCTGTACCCAGTTTTTCGGATAACGCGTGGAAGCGTTAATGCCTTCACGCTGGGCATCAACATCCTGAATGCAGCCGTAGGTGCGCAAACCGCGCGCCTGGGTATTACCCAGCACCATGCTCAAATCCGGCAGGTAGTTCTTTTTGGTGTCGTCTTCAATGTATTGCCCGGAGTAAACGACGATGGCCACATCGCCATACATTCCCTTGTAGGAGACCGCTTCCCCCAGATCTTTCAGCGCCGTTTCCAGTTCAGAGTTAGAACCGCGACGGGTGTCGAGCTTCTCTTTTACCGCTTTGAATGAACGGAACAACGCCCAGCCCTTCGGATCAAAGACGATAATATTGACCACGCCGCTGGCGTTCAGCGCATAGGTTTCAATATCGTCAGTAGGGTCATAGGTTTCTTTGTCGCGGGTGCTCCAGGCCGCAGCACCTGCCTGGATGATGTTGTTTCCGGCACTGCGTCCCATATCCACCTCAACCGGTTCAAACGCTTCGCCGGTCATGGTGTATTTACCGTTGAGAACAGCAGCCACAGCCTGTTTCTCTTCCACCTGAGCAATCGCCAGTTCTTCATCCTTCATGTTCTGCAGGATTATGCGACGGCGGCGGTAGGCCGGGTCAGCCAGATTTTGCGGGTCTTCATCCGGCAGGCGGCGCAGCGTCATCTGCGGGTTTACCTCGTGCTTGGGCTTGACGTAACCCGGCGTAAACTCTGATGTTGCGCCACCACGGGAGCGGATAACCTTGCCGGAAATAACAGGAGAGACGTACAGCGCCATGTTGACCATGCCCGGAATTTGCGACAGATACACCTTCTCGGTGCTGAAGGGGTAGCTTTCACGGAAGAAAATACGCAGGAAAAGCGGATCGAATTTGAATTTCTTCTCATTGACCGCCAGCAGTTGGGCAGTTGTGTAAATTGACATAGATGTTTCCCGTAAAAAAAAGCCGCGAAGGCGGCTTCTGTGGATGATGGTTAGTGTTAAGTCGGATGTCAGACGATACTGATGGCTGTACCTGCGAATGCGTTGCGTTTGATGTGTTCATCTGTCACCGCATCCGGCCAGAGCACATCTTCAATACGGAAAGAGCCGGACTTATAGAATGCCAGCTCAGTGCTGCTCTGGTCCGAGGAAACAGCCAGAATGCCACAGGCAGCCCCAGCATGCTGGCCATCCCAGACGGTCAGCTTGCCGGAAGTGGCATCCAGCATCAGGGGCGTCATCGCCGGTACTGCTTTCGTCAGTTCACCGGGTGCATAACCGGTATGCGCCGGATCACTGTTCCCGAGGGGCTGATTGTGCGTAAATTGTTCAGTGTTAGACATGTTGACCTCTTAAACAGGCGTATTTAACAAATCGTCACCCGCCTCAGCAGAAGCGTTACCTGCCGTGACGGTGCCGGGTGCTGTTTCCATCAGACGATCCAGCGCAGTATCCGTGCGCGCCAGAGCACTCTGAGGTGCTGCGGCAAGAATGCGCTGGGCACTTTCCACGGTCATTCCCGGCGTTTCTGCCAGCGCACGCGCCTGTGATTCACGCCCTTTCGCCTCTTCACAGTTCAGGATCCCCATAATGCGACCGTTTTCGGCTGCGACCGCCGCTGCCACCTGGCTGCTGATATCAACAGTTGCGCCCGCGGCAGGGTCAGTAACGACCACAGCAGGCGCGTCAACGGTGGTCACGGTCTGGTCAGCAGATGCTGCTGGTTGAGTGGTATCTGCGGATGCAGTAGTACCTTTCATGCTTCCTCCTCGGGAAATCATCGTTCGTTTATTAATTGCATCGCGCATAACGTTCAGCGCATCCATGTTGTTGACCAGCTGCTCCGCCAGGCCGTTGTCTACTGATTCCTGGCCTGAAAACACAGCTGCTTCAGTATCAAGAACGGCCTGAACCGACATGCCGGTATAACCTGCCACCTTTTCAGCGAACATCTGCCGGGTAGCGTCGATACGCGCCTGAAAATCTGCACGTACCTCTTTGGGTAATTTCTCGTAGGGGTTCCCGTCCACCTTGTGATCGCCGCTGTAAATCAGCGTGACCTCAACGCCGCTGGTTTTAAGGGCAGCGCCGTAATTGCTGTGGGCCATCATGACCCCGATGGATCCCGTTCTGGCCGTCTGCGTCACAAGCCGACGCGATGCCGCACTGGCAATCAGCTGGCCAGCGCTGCAGTTCATATCGTTGGCTAACGCCCATATGGGTTTGATATCCCGCATGCGGGCGATGATGTCCGCACAGTCAAAGGCACCCGCCACCATTCCACCTGGCGTATCCATATCCAGAAGAATGCCGTCTACACCCGGATCGCTGATTGCCTGCTGGAGGCGGGCGATGATGCCGTTGTACCCCGTCATCCCCGAATACGGCTGGAGTGAGCGGGTTTTACTGACCAGCGTCCCGGAAACCGGCAGCACCGCGATACCATCAGTGACCTGGTAGCTTCGCGCCGGCTTTGGCCCCATGTCCTCATCATCACCAAAGAGTGCCAGCGGTTCAGCCATCTGCTCTGCGCCAAGCGTAACGCCCGACACGGTGTCGGTCAGACGGGTGATACCTAACTGACCAGCGAGCGCGCAAAAGAAAACCCGCGCATAGGCGGGTTCAAGTAAAAGTGGCTCATTGAAGGCCATACTGGCAATGTGCGGGAGATTACGCAGCTCTGGCGTCATCGGTCCCCTCCTCATTCGATTTTTTCAGTCCAGACTCAAAGGCCGAAGCCGCCCACGCTGGCGGTTTAAGTCCCGCTGCGCGGCGCTCCATCGTTTCGCGAACCTGCTGGGCAAAGATTTCCTGATAATCTTCCCCGCGTTTGGCGCATTCCTTCTCATAGGTGCTCAGCCCCGCCTCAATGAGCATGACAGCCTCCTGCACCTCCTTCAGACCGTCAATGGCCATTCTACCGGAGCCGATCCAGTCTGCATTTCCCCAGGCGCTTCTCGCCTCCTGAAAACTGAATCGGGCTTTAGACGGTAATGTCACCACGCGGCGGACAATGGCCTCTTCCAGCCAGCATAAAAACATCTGACAGGCCTGGCGGGAGGCAACAAATTTGCGACGCCCCATAAAGTACGCCCAGGACTCGTTAGCACTGGCGCGGGCGGTGGAATAACTCATCTGCGAATAGTTGCGAGAGAGTTGCTCATACGACACCCCCAGCCCTGCAGCAATGTAGCGCAGCAGAGATTGTTCAAACGTCGAATAGCCGTTGTCAGTGTCCTGCGCTGACTGAAGATTCAGGGAGTCGCCCGGCATCAGATGCGGCACCTTCGCGCCCCCGAGACGAACCGGCGCCGCGGTATAGTACGAGGCCATCTCCCCCAGCCAGCCGGTCATCTTGCTTTGCTGCTCTTTACTGTCTGAGCCGAGAATAAAGTCCATCGCAGTTTGCGTATCCAGCTCACTTTCAATCGTAGCGGCATACATCGCCTTGACAATCGCACTCTGGAGCTGCGTATTTTGCAGTGTATCGAGCATTTTCATTTGCTCCATGACGCTGTAAAACACGTTAGCACCGCGTGTCTGCCCATCTTCCAGGGGTTCAAATACGTGGATAAAGGAAGGCCGGCCGCCGGGCAGTTCACGCGGGATGTAGGTCCACTTCTGCGCCATCCACCCCGGATAGCCATCCTCGCTGACGTAATATCCCAGCGCGGCGCCACTGTCATTTGTTCTGACACCTGCCCGACAGTTTCGCGTGTCTCCGGCATTATTGGGGTTGCTGATGCGTTTTGGGCTCACCATCTTGAACTGTGTGCGGAAAAGACGCGTGGAATCACTGTCCCAGGTGGCCTGTGCACATAACTCACCGTTAAACGCATGCATGGAAACACCCTCGCGGATCATCATGGTGAATGTACGCTTACGTTCCGCATCAATGCAGCAGCAATCGTCCTCCGCAAATTCTTTCCAGGCCGCCTCAACTTCACGGGAGAACGCCCGGGCCTCTTCCTCTCCAATGCCCAGAAAACGCCAGCTGGGGCGATAACTGAGCCGGAAAAATGACCCGACAATGTGATCCTGATGGAGCTGTACCGCGTTTGCCGCATAGCCGTTATTGCGGACCAGGTCGTCAGCGCGCGCGTTACCACGGGAAAAATTAGGCAATAACGCAGCATCTGCGCTTTCACTCGGTGGGTTCCAGGCGCGGAGCTGACCGCCAAAGCCACCAGCACCGCCATGGTATCCGGCATAATCCCGCAGAGCGGTTTTACCGTCCGGTCCTAACAAAGCAGGTGTTTTCATGCGTAAAATCCTGCCGGTCCCCGGCGTCGTGGAGTGGTGCCAACCTGTGACTCAAGTTCGGCAATGTATTTTTTCAGGTCACTGACGGAGGTCGCGGTAAACTCAACCCGCCGGCCGTCTTTTTGCACCGTTGCCACCCGCTTTCCCATCATGAGATCGTGCAACGCAGCGCGGGCGGCATCCAGATCAGTCTGTGTCGCCATTATTCATCTCCAGATAATGCCCTGGCATAATCAGCCAGGGTTTTGTTATTGGTCCGGTTCCCCTCTTCCTCCAGTAGGCTCGCGAGCAGTGAATCAAGATTCAGTTGCCATCGCGAAATACTGATCCGCAGGGCAGCCAGCGCGTACACGAAGCAGTCCAGCGCCTCATTTCGTCGCTTTTTGCTGTCCCAGACGATTTTCTTACGCCCGTCCACCCATTTTTCAACCTGCTCCTCAGCAGTAAGCTGCTGTGCCTCAGCCAGATCGTAAATTTCGGGGTTATTGGGGAAATGCACGGCACCGGCAAGAGGATCACTCCCTTCCGGCTGAAGTGTGAAGCGGTTATAAATCTGCTCCTTTGCGGTATCAGTCCCCACTTCCGTCAGATAAACGCCGTTCTTGTTGCGTTTGCGCGGCATATTCGCCACAGGCTTGCCGTAAACGGAAGCCCCTTTAATTGGGATCACGCGAAACAGACCATGCTTTTTTGAGCGATTGTAGACAATGGTGGGGTCAATACCGCCGATATCCCAGCAGATACGGGATACCGACATTTCCACGCCATTCTTTCGGAGATAGGTTTTGTTAATCGCCTCGTCCACCCTGACGAGGGTCGCTTCATCATCATGACGGCCCATAATGATCTGCCGGTCAATCAGCCAGCTTTCCTCACCGGGCCCCCATCCCCAGACGCGCATTTCATATCGATCCAGTTGGGAGTCGATCCCGGCTGTCAGATAAGCAACACGCTCCGGTACGGATGCCCCGAAGAACTCTTTGCGTTCGGCCATGAGCTCCGCGTCAGGCCGTTCACCAATTTTAGGCTCCCATGTTTCGCCCAGAGTGGTGTTCACGAAGGTTTTACGCTTTCCTGTATCCCCTTTCGTTTTTAGCCAGTCTTTAACGATCTGAACCCAGGTGGTAAACGGGCTGTATGCCGTCCAGATGTGAAACGTCACGCTGTCTGGCGGGTCGATTTCGGTGCCTGTTGATGAAAACCAGGATAAACCGTCGCGCGTCCAGATCCCGGTGGTGTCGCAGATGTAACGAGCTTCAGTGAAATCCAGCTCCTGCTGCTTAATGACGCAGGCATTATGTTCACACAGGTAAAAGACGCTGGAGGGTTCGCCCGGTGTCCATTTCAGCCCGAACGGGGTCTCTTTGTCGCCGAATTTAAGGTACTGCTCTTCACCACAGTGCGGACAGGCAACATGAAAACGCATGAAATGCCCGGACTCGCTGGCAGCACGCTCAATCTGGCAGGTCCCCTTTGTTTTTGGCGTTGAGCCGCGAATAGATTTGGGCCAGACAGACCCCTCAATACGTTTATCACCCAGGAACGTCGGGGATCCCTCTTTCTCAATATCTTCATCGAATGCCGCCAGTTCATCGTAACCGGCGACATCGACCGATTTCTCACGATAGTTTTTCGCCGCTTTACCACCCAGACACCAGAACCCGCGACCGTTGGAGAAGCGTTTCATACTGAGCGTATTGTCCCGGTGCTTTTTTCCATACCAGGGGGCCAGCGCCAGAAGTGACGGAATATCGCGAATCGTCGGCTCAACATGCGACTTCATAAAGTTTTCGGCGTCACCATCAGTAGGCAGCCAGATAAGGGAATTTCGCTGTTTGTGCTGAATAAAATACGCATAAACACCCAGCAACATTTTTGAATAGCCAACACGGGCAGACTTAACAACGTTGACCTCACGTATGTAATCGTTACCCATCGCATTCATGATCGCGCGTTGAAACGGCAACGTTTCCCAGCGCCCTTCCTGGTAGGCCGACTCTTTGGGGAGATAGTAATTATCGTCTGCCCATTCAACCGCCGTTTGCGGCTCAGGTCGGTACAGCGAAAGTAGACCCGCGCGCGCAGAGTGCTGCAGCCCCTTAACCTGACTGTTCGATATATTCACTCAGCAACCCCGGTATTATTTCATCCAGCGCAGCTGCTTTGTTCATGGCTTTAATGATGTCCTTCTTGAGGAAATCAATATGTCGGTTTTCCAGCTCCGGGAAGCGCCGCTGAACCGACAGAGGAACTCCATCAAGAATGCTGGCTACTTCTCCGGCCATCCGCGACAGCACGAACGTGCAGAATGCGGTTTCCACCACCTCAGCGGAATCTTTTGCATTTTTTAGTTCCTGGGCATCTGCCTGCGCTCGGGTGAGGCGGTGACGCTCATAGTCAATCGTACCAGGCTGAAGGTCGGATTCCGATGCAAGACGAAGGTCTTCCACCTCCTTCCGTAATTTCTCATTCTCAATCGCCGCGTCGCGTGCGGAATACCATTCGATAGCCGCGGAAGATTCATAGAGGACCTCATTACCTTTTCCACCGCCACGTGCTACAGGCATTCCCTGATCCTGCCAGTTCTGAATGGTTCGCACGCTGACCCCAAATATTTCAGAAAGACGCTTTTTGTTGACCTCCATAGCTCACTCCATACACAAAAACAGAGAAAGGAAACACCCTCTGGCTATTTAGCCGTTTTTAAGGCTTATCATTTCCTTTCTTTTCAGGGGGTGTTTACAGTTAAAACAATGAATTAGCGAGAAGAAGAACGGAAACGGCAAATGCCTGAAAATTTTCATAAATAGCGAGAATCTGCGAGGTCGCCGCCCCGTAACGGCCCGGATCGCCGGAAAGGACCCGTAAACGATAATGATTATCAATTACACGCTATCGACGGCACTGCTGCCAGATAACACCACCGGGGAAACATTCCATCATGATGGCAGTGCGGACATAGGAAGCCAGTTCATCCATCGCTTTCTTGTCTGCTGCCATTTGCTTTGCGACATCCAGCGCCGCACATTCAGCAGCATTTTTCAGCGCATTATCAAGCACCGCTTCGAGATTGGTATCAACGCCAGATTTAACTTCGAATTTATCGGTACTAATGGTTACCTTGTTCTGCACCGGCTCATCACGCCGGATACCAAGGCTGATGTTGTAGATATTGGTCACCGGCTGAGGTGTATCGATTGCCGCTGCGTGGATAGCACCATTTGCGATAGCGGCGTCCTTGATGAATGGCACTCCATTGCGAATAAGTTCGAAGGAGACGGTGTCACGAATACGCTGGTCCAGCTCGTCGATTGCCTTTTGTGCAGCAGAGGTATCAATCTCAACACCAAGCGCCATCGAAGCGCAATATTGCTGCTTACCAAAACGCGTATTGACCAGGTGTTCAACGGCAAATTTCTGCCCTTCTGATGTCAGAAAGGTAAAGTGATTTTCTTTCTGGTATTCAGTTGCTGTATGTCTGGTTTCAGCAAAACCCAGCTTGCGTAATTCAGCGGCACCAGATTTAGACGGCAGGTCACCTGACAGCAACGCGCCACGGAAAAAGAGTGCATACAGCACGTCAGTAGCAGCGCCAGACAGCGTAATGATTTTGTTACTCATGATACGTTTCCTTTTAGGCGTGAGTCTGTCGCACGGCAATGCCGCCCGAGAGGTAAATGCAACCTAACGGCATCACCCAGGCTCGCTACTGAAAGACTCTCTTCGATATGCGCGTGCGATACGCATGAAATTCCGGTCCGGATACATGTGTTTTTATCAGGATATCCAAACCTATTTGCTTGCCTTATTTTGGTCGTAGCGGAATTAAATCCGTGCAAAGGAGATGTGAGCAATGAGTCTAGAAAAATTATTAATCAAAGACAGGAAGTGCGGTACATGTTCTGTTTGTTGCCATTCGTTACGAATCGAACAACCTAATCTTAAGAAGCTCGCCGATGTGCCATGCCAACACCTTAGACCACAAGGAGGATGCTCGATTTATAATGCACGGCCAGATGTATGCCGTACCTGGTATTGCGGATGGCGAATAATGGATGTTGGCCCAGAAATGAGACCCGACCGGAGTGGGGTTCTGATCCGTTTCGATGGATCCTCACTCTGTTTTCAACCCGTAGATAAAGATCGTGTATCGTCTTTGCTCGATTCAGAGCCGCTGCGCGTTTTGGGTGCCTCCATAGTCAATGGAATGAAGGTTGAAATATCAGTCCCCACGAAGGAAGGTTATTGCTCAGCCAATTTGGACGTTACTGAACTTATGTCAGTGGTCGTTAAAAGTAGAGAGTATGAAAAAATGCGTTCAGCACTGCTTGCAGCTATCCAGTTTGCGTCACATTCAAAGACAGACCCCGTAGAACCACTGAAGTGATTATTCGAGTCGGAGCCCCCTCCGACTCTTTAAAATGGTACTTCTTACAATGCTTAAATTTTTTTAGTAGGCTGACTTCCTCATTATTAATCGACACCATTAATGATTTATCAGATCGAACATTTATTTTTTTCATTGCATGGTTTTCTCTAATTTAATGAGTCCGGCTAGCCTCTTCTGATTCGCAGTTCACCTGCCACGCTCTGTTGTGAGCCAGAATGTCCCGCTTCGTCTGTTTATCCAGCACAGCAATATCATGCTCAGTGAGGTAGATAATATTTACCCAGTCACAGGCCGTGTCCGTTACTTCAGGTTTTACGGGTAAATTTTTCGCGCAACTCACGGTCAACATCGTCATCAGGAAGATGATTAACAGTCTGCTGTACATCCCTGGCTCCTTTTGTTGTTTCTACCCGGCGTTCAGCAACAGCTTCAGTAGCTACTGCACGTTCTTCAGTGCGTTGCTGGTCTGCTTTTGTTTCGGCGATATTGGTTCCGCGTGATTTACCCAGACCAAAAGCACCTGCAATTGCAGCCAGCGCGGCAACAACCAGGCCAATAATCATTTCAAGTCCCATAGTGACCTCACACCAGTGCGGCTTTAGCTTTGGCGTAACGTTCACGGCGGTCGTTAATGCCGTTCTGCCCGCCGTTGATAATCTGCGTGACACGCTCCACATCCCCCGAATAGAGAAGGCAACCACGTAACGTGAAGTACCATGCCGCCGAACGGGCCGCATGTCGCTCTTGCGTCAAAAGTTCTGGCGTACTGATCAGATCAAGTTTCAGCGCCGCACCGCATTTGGTGTAGTTCTCACGACCAGTGATTTGAAGCAGGCCACGACCGCGATATTTCCAGCCGTCACCCTGGCTGTTATTCCCCATGCGGTCACCATAAACCAGATTGGCTATTTGCGGCTGGTGGGCCACCTGCTTACCATCTACACGCCCCAGCATTTCACACTGATACGGCGTCAGGCGTTTACCAAAGGTTTTCTTCAGCCCGTCTACCGAGTATTTGAAGCTCTCGACCAGCGAGGTAAAACCAGCAGATTCATGCCCAACTTGTGCAATGAACATGGCCTGATCGGTAACTGCTGTGATTCCAAACTCTTTCATTGCAGCATCAATGTGCGGAAACCAGCGTGCAGAAAGCCCGGCGCTGATACCAGCCGCCTGCTGAAATTGTGATTGGTTCATTATTGCCTCAAATGATCAACCAGGCGTGCCACGTTGCCTCTGACGGCAACCAGCACAGACAGGAAAATAATGTTGGCCCCGATAGTGGCCCACGATGAATAAGGGTAGATGCCGCACAGATATGCCAGCGGAACTGCGCTGTAGATGACCGTAAGCAGCCACGCCAAGCGAGATATCCATGGTCGATGTCGCGAATCGCCACGACGATAAAACATCAGGGTCAGCACTACACCAGCGCAGAGCAATGCATTTAAAGTTGCCGATGGGTCATTTTGTACCACCTGAACCTCCCCGGCGCGTTATCAGCGCCACCAGCGAGCCAACATCCTGATTATTCAGGAACGTCAGGATTTTCACGGCTAAAGCAGAAACGATTACGGCGCCAATGGCATCCAGTGGTTTATCACTGTAGCCGGTAGCCTGAGCCAGCTTTGAACCCACCAGCCCGGAACAAAGGATCCCTGCGATATACGAAACCAGAAAATATGCCAGTCGGCGCGCTGCACTTAGATCTGCTGCGGTTGCAATGTAAAATACAGCCCCGGCAAATGCGCCAAATACCACACCGTAATCGGTTCCGGACAGAAATCCATAGACGCTGGCTCCCGTCAGGACACCACCAGCCAGCCCAGTACCGGAAATCGGATCGGACATTTAGCCCCCTCTTAATTGCTGTGAGTCCTCTCAGGAATGAGGGGAAATAGGTTCAGGCTTCACGGGCTGGATTTATCAACAATGTGTATCGAGGATGATTCCCATGAGCCTGAAATAGAAAAGGCCACCAATTGGTGGCCTTAGAATGCAAAAAACCCCGCCGAAGCGAGGTTTCAAATATTTATTTGGAACTAACTAGTTATCTTCATGACAACCTGACAAGAGATCATCAGCAGCATGCACGCTTTTTACCATCATCTGGCGTAAGCTTGATGACTACTCCAGGATTCTTGCGTTCTAACATCTGAGTTTGGCTCCATGAAATGCCGAAAGATTCCATAGGAGATGCGTTACCAGCAAAGAGTTCGGCAACGACTTTAGCCGCATCGATCTCGATCTGCTCATGATGTTTCATTGAAGTCCCCTCTATGCAGCGCTAGGCTGTGATTGCTTCTCTTGAAGCATACAAGCAACCAAGTTGGTCACTTGAAAATGTATAAATTAAAGCGTAGTGCATTTTGATGTATCTTGTGTGGGCTCAGATTGCATCAACTAAATGTGGTTTTCAATACTTTTATGATAAACCGAGTCAATTTAAGAACACCACTCACACTACTTAACCGAAAAGGTTTTTCTAAGCACCATAGCGCAACCTCCTCGTTCGTAATCCGAAATGTATTCAAAACCACTTTCAGTATAGTACCTCATTGCGCCATCAACTGGACTGACTAAAGCTATCGTATCAATAGTTTCGCCTTGATGATTGAGGAATTGTGCGTATGCAGAGAAGCAATCCAAAACGATACCCAGCATCTGATGATCTAGGTCTTCATGAGCATCGTTACGCTTTTCCATCCAGCAGATATGTACAGCCTGTTTAGGCTTGTAGTAACACCCGAATGCAAATCCGATTGGCTCACCACGATAGTATACAACCAGTTTAATCGGATGTTCTTCCATCATATCAATGAACACACGCGACTTAAGCCCTGGATCCCAGCGCAGCTTGTTATTTGTTTTAAGAAATTCCATATCTTTTAGGATCAGCTCGTCTGCATATACGAGTTCCAGCGACTTATGCGGAAAGCGTCCTTTCAAATGTTCTGCAACATTTTTGAATACTGCTGTTTGGAAGGCTTGGAACATCATGTCGATCCAGACAAGGCGAAAACCCAAATTTTACCTATTCGATAGCCTGTTTTTCAATGCCATATGAGTAAAATCCGAAAAAAACCCGCTCGGTGGCGGGTTTATTAACTCTGAACATACAATGCCCATCGTTAATGTCAAACATACACAAAAACGGCAACATTGCAAACATTATGACGCTAAATTACGCGATATTTATCACATCTTCACTTTTAGTAACTCGATTTAGCTGAGAGCTTGAATAACTCTCCTCCTGGAAACATTTGGTCACTAGGCTTTCATAGAATGGTTTCCAGCTATAACGCCACGTTCGGTCAGGCAGACTCGGCAACTCAGAAAAAACACCTCGATAGGCAACCGATGATTTTGGCCTGCTGTATCCCCGCCCTTCGCAGCGCTTACATTCTTTGTAAACCGGTACGCCCTGCTGTTCTGTCGCTTTACGGTCAATCGTCTTACCTGTGCCGCCGCACTGGCATCGCTTACTTAACTTTCCGGTGCCATGGCAGCGGGAACATAACGTTTGATCAGTGTCAGTAACATCTCGCTTTACCTCAAAGTCAGATGGTGACTGTCTCATGTCTTTTGCCCATTGTGGCAATCGCATTGTGTAATGGCTTTTCGTCACTGTTTTAGTAGTTGTGAGCAACCCTTTACCACAACATTTTGGGCATTCCACGCTATCAGCTGCTGATGAGGAATAATCGTTATAGGCAAACCGGGCAAGAATACGCATGCAGAGGGGAAACTTTTTCCCTGACGCTTTACGAATGGCCATAGGCGCATGCTCTTTCGCGTACTCCGTTAGCCAAGCTATTGACGCCTCCCTGTCCTGGCTGCTGATACCAGCTTTGCCCAGAAACATTGCCAGGCCGATCCCCGCATCGGCCTGAGTCATCCCCAGTGCAGCCATTACATCAGTAACCGTCAGTTGTTCACTGGCTGTCGCTCTGCAGGTATCTGATATGTGCATACCTTTCGGCGCAAAAAATTTCAGTACATTATCCAGGTTCATACGGTCTCCATACGTTTAAGCTTTCGCAATTACGCCGATCGCCAGCGCCCGATCCATAAAACGCAGTAGCAGCTCAAGCTGCGTACCATGCTTCTGCTCGAATGCCGATACATCGGCGTGTAACTCGTCGTGGCACTCTCTGCACAGAGGGATCACGAAGAGATCATGGGCTTTTGTTGCTGTCCCCCCCATACCGTGCCCTACGATATGGTGCGGATCATCTGCTGGTCGTCGGCAACACTCACAGGGTTGTGTTTTAACCCAGCGGGTGTACGTCTCATTTACCCAGCGGCGACGTTTTGGCCTGAGCATGAAAGACTCTGGCGACTCCGGATTAACAGAGAGCGTGAGGATCTTCTTCGCCTTCTCCTGCACGAGGCTGGTTGCAGACGCAGAAGGCACAATGTCGCTTTCCCTCATGACAGAGCGGATGTTTTCATCCGGAAGGCGTAGCCCCCTGTGCGCAACGCTTTCCGGTATTACATCAGCCAGGTCGTTCCTGACCATCCACCAGCACAGTTCCGGAAGCGTCAGGATATGCGACTCGGGAAAACCAGAATCACGCCGAATGACTTCCAGAATCCAGGATACCAGGTTACCGGCCGCTATACCTGCAAGCTGTTCGGTATGCTGCCCGGACAAAGTGTGATCACAATGCCAGCACAGGCGAATGCTTCCTGGTGAGTGCCGCATTGTTGTGAAGTTCTTGTCGTGCCACGATGAATGTGGCCACTGGCATTCAAACCGAGAACTCAGCCACTGCTCAAGGGAAGGAAGCCCACCGGCGCGCTGAATAACCCGCTCATTCCCGAAGACCTGCCGCATTACCGGATCATCAGCCAGCGGCTGAATGGCGGCGGGAACAGCTCCTGTACTGAATGACGCCATTTCTTCTGGTTCAGGCTCGAGCAGAACGCGACCGCGCATAAAGAGGTGCATCAGTTCCGCGCCGGGACGAAACAACACAATCCCCATGCGATGGGCGACTTCAGGAGTTAACAAAGCCCTCACGCCGCCTGCCCCCCTGCAATATGTTCAGCCCACAAACCACCAATCCAGCGTACTCCCTTGGCAGTGAAGCGCGTCTGGCTGAATGCGTGATTGGATGTGCTCGATGTTCCCGTCTTAACTTCAAATCTTCCCGCGGAAATGTGCTGCGCCATGGGGGTAAGTGTGCCGCCCAGGCGATACAGGATATTGCGTTCAATAAGGAACAGACGAAACTCAGTTTCTTTTGCGTTAAGCAATTTGGCTACCTGCCGGAATGACATGGAGCCTTTTGCAGAGCAATAACGATCAACAAACTCCACTTTTGGCGCCGCTGCTGCCAGTTGGATGGTCAGTTGCTCTTTCTGCTCGGCTAAATCAGCAGCCAGGCGCAGCGCTTCCGGCAATGAGCGGGGAACACTGACACTCTGCCCTTCTTCCAGTTCCTGCCAGCGATCGACGACCGCGGCGGTAAATTCAGGTGACAGTCTGGCAACAATCACCAGAGAGTCGCGTTTGTTAAAACGATACTCCTGGTACACATTACCGTTATGCTCAAAATCGAACTGCGCCAATGGCGCGGTTAAAATTCCCGCAGCAACAAGACGCTCAGCCGAGCGTTTCACGTCACTGTGTTTACTCTGAACCAGATCCGCAATATCACGGCTGGACATTGTTACTACACCATTCACGATTAACTGGCTCATACTTTTCTCCATATCAGGCGGCTGCACCCGCCGGTTCATATCTGCTGATCGTTATCTCTACCCGACCTTTCGGCACTACGGGTCCCCATTCCACCAGCATGCGCTTAATCTGGCTGTCATCTTCCCAGACACCCGCATGCGTCAGCGCGTCAAACAGGGCTTTGTTGTAATTATCGATATCCCGGCGGCGCGCATCCGGCGGGTACAGAGTGATTTCTACCGCTGCCAGTTCAGTCGATGGCTTCGGGAGACGTCGTAATTGCTCAATGATCGCCACGCAGGCAGCGCTTTGGTATTTACGTCCATCAGCGCTAATGAGGTGACGACCGGCCAGCGGCCCCTTGTTAGGGGCGCGCCAGTAAGTGTTCACGCTCGGAGGGAACGGGAGCACAAGTTTCATGCCACCTCCTGTTGTTGCACTGCACACAGTTCCGGAAGATTTGCCTCCACCAGCGCCCTGGCGAACGGTGGTGGTACCGCATTACCGCAGCGGGCTACCTGCTTATCTTTTGCATAGCGATTTCCACGGTAGTCCTGATCAATAACGTATCCATCCGGGAAGCCCTGCGCTTTGTAGAGTTCATGCGGCTGCAACATACGCATTCCGATATCAACGATCTGGTATTTAACCCCATCGATCGTTACCAGCCATTCATCGTCACTTTCCCCGCAATACGTCTCGAGAAATGTGCGTACCTCACCCACGTGTTGGCCACCAGCGGTGATTGTTGGCATGGGTACATCAAGGCGTTGCCCGTCGCGGCATGTTCCACGCAGTTTCACCAGATGAGAGGCAACAACTGCATGATGGTCGACAGTGGTCACTGAGTGCGCGGGTTCATCCATACTGACACCCGGTCCCGTATAGTTACCGCCGTAGTGTTTAGCCAGGAACGCGCTCACCGTCGCGAATTTATTTCCACCTGCAGTAACGGTCCCCAGCGGGTTATCCAGCCGCAGCACACGCGGTTCTTGTCCAGGTCGTTCGCCATAACCCATCTGGATCAGCGTAGGCGTTACCAGTTGAGATTTACCGCCACCGCCAGCGGTGATGGTTCCGCTCGGTTCGTCGGCCCGGTGGCCGACGCTGGCCCCAAACTGGCGGGCTATCACTGGCGCAACAAGACAGGCGCGGGATTGCTTCAGAATGGTATGAGCAGGTTTATCCAGCGGGCGCGGTTTAGCCTGGTATTCACTACCACCATTACCCGCCAGGAATGGCGTCAGTGCAGCCTCAACAATCCCGAGTGCATGCCCATTCCCACCTGGCCGTTTTGATGTGCCAGCGGTTACCGTCGGGACAGGTTCGGTAACTGGCTGCCCGGTTGCGCCAGTGCGGAATTTTGTCAGGTGTGGAACAGCTAACGCGTAACCGTGGGTTTTAGTAATAGTTTGCAAAGGCTCGTCCAGCTTCTGACCGCGGAAACAGTCGTAACTCGTTTTGGTGCTGGTGTGATTGCACTTCACGATAAACGGCGACGCACTTTCGATAACAAAGCGCTGTATGCCGCGCGCGATCCGCTTCAGAGTGTTCTCTGCCAGCGGTTTTTTGCGGTCGAAAATGGACAGGGCCGGAACATTCCAGTCGATACATTCCGCAGCGGTACGCCATGGCATCAGCCTGCCGCTTTGCACCTCCAGAGACTTAGGATCCCCATGGGTAACAGCAGGCCACTGGATTGGGCAACCATCGCAACGCATAACCATGAAGAAGCGTTTGCGGATCGTCGGCGCGCCGTAATCACACGCGCGTAGTTCGCGATAATCAACATCATATCCGAGCCCATCCACCAGCTTTTGCGCCTGCTCGCTACCTCTTTCGATAGACAGAAACTCACAAACCTCAGCCAGTGCCGGGTGATCCGCAGGAATGCCAGTGGAAAGCATGCCGACAAAAGCATTGAATGTTTCGCCAGTGCGGGCAGGGTCTGGACGCATTTCATCGGCCAGCAGCGGTCCCCACGTTTTAAACTCTTCCACGTTCTCCAGCATCATCACGCGCGGTCGTTTCGCCAGTGCCCAACGCAGAACAATCCAGGCAAGACCGCGTATCTCTTTTTTCACTGGCTTCGCGCCTTTTGCCTTCGAGAAGTGTCGGCAGTCTGGGCTAAACCATGCCAGCCCAACAGGATTACCTCCGGTGGCGGCTACCGGATCCACGTCAAATACGGATTCGCAGTAATGCAGTGTGTCCGGGTGGTTCGTCTTGTGCATCGCAATGGCGTTTTCGTCGTGGTTGATCGCAATATCCACGCTGCGCCCGATCGCCAGTTCAATACCCGTTGATGCGCCACCGCCACCAGCAAAGTTATCAACGATAATTTCACGCATTGATGGCCCCCTGCATGCTGCTGACCAGTCCACCAGCAGTAGTAATGATTTCGCTGGTTGGCATACGCTCAAGCCACAGCTGGTTAATGTTCGCTTTCAGCTTGTTCTGCTGCGATGCGTCCAGAGAATCCGCCCCCTCAACCTGGTTGAACACCAGACCAACCTCAAGCGGCCAGATACGCGAATCCACATCAGGTAATACTGCTGGCGCTACAATGGGTTCTTCTTGCTCTGGCACCGTGGTGGCTGGTGGCTGAACCTTTCCCGCGGCAAATTCGACCAGTGACATAAACGCCTTCCCTTTTTCCTCCAGATCGGTACGGCTGATGTAGCTGAAACGCTCGCCGCGCCAGGTCTTGTCGAACAAAGCGATTGCACCAGCAAAGAAAGCACCTGTGGGTTTCTGCTTATCGTCGGCAGGAACAAACCACACAGGGAGATCGAAGCCAATACGACCGCGAATAAACATGATGTGATCGGCGTCTTCCGGCCACCATGTTTCACTTGTCGCCGCTTTAATGAGGAACACGTAACGCCCACCCTTTTCACGCATCTCCATTGTGTGATCCATGATGTGGGTCATGCCGGTGATCGCCTGTTTCTCGTGGTACTGAGAGCGGCTATAGGGTGGATTACCGAATGCGGCCCCGCCGATTGACTCCAGCATTTCCGCCCAATCCTGCACCAGCGCGTTATCTTCGGCGGTGTACCATACCGGGCATTTCGCGTTGTCGTCGTCAGCAAACAAGTCCAGAACTAATGGACCAAATAGTGCGTTGATCCCCCAAAAAAGCAGATCCGGTGTCCGCCACTGATCGCCAACCTCTTTCAGTTCGTGGGCAGGTTTGCAACGCAGTGCTGCCAGCGCCTGGCAATATTTATTTGGCATCATGAGCGGAACCCCGAATTTTCTGGCAGTGAGTAATCAACTGTCTGATAACTGGCCCGTGCTACTGGTGAATCACCTGAAGGCTGTTTCATGGACACGGAAAGCTTCAGACTTAATTCGTCCCACTTTTCGCGAAGTTTTGAAGGGCTGAGAATGTTTTTGCACCAGAAGGAATCCTGATTAGCTCGTTTGAAGAGTGCGCGAATTTGCTTATGCGTTCTGCCGTCCTGCGCCACCATCAGACGTACTTCGTTAGCCCAGGATGCCCAGTTAGGCTCTTTAGGTCGGACTACTTCACCGTCACTTTCAGCGGCCTGCTCGTACATCGCGATGATTTTTCCCCATAGGTATTCCGCACAAGTCAAATCATCCTGACTGCCCCACTGCCGCTTCGGTACATTCCAGGTCACTGCTTCAGGATGTTTAGCAAGAAACTGTTCAACAGGAGATGAACTTTCAGCGTCCGGTTGCGAAGCTTCCGGACAAGAAGGGTTACTGATCTGTTTGTGGTGATCTGAGTAATGATCTGTATAGAGAATAGGTTCCGCGACTTCGCGGTTAGGGTTCCGCGGTTCTACGTTTTCGGTTCCGTGATTCTGCGGAATGGGTTCCGCGACTTCACGTTTCCCGTTCCGCGATTCTGCGGAATCCAGCGTTACCGGGAATAAAACGTTGATTAGAGCTTCGCCATTGATACGGTAATGCGTCTTTTTAGTGCCGTTTACCTGTCGCTGGGCCTTCTCGACAACCCCTGGTAACCATCGGGTACAAATTTTGTTTACCAGACGCTGCACCTGATCTTCACTCACGCCGCGAATCTCTGCCGCCAGCTCACTGTGTTCTTTGTAAAACCAGCCATCATTCAGGTCTGATTTACCGGACCAGAACACAAGCTGGTTTAGCACAGCACCCAAAGCATGCGCCTGCTGATCGCCGGAGAAATAATCGAGGTACGGGACCGGAATGGTGATGCAATTCCTTTGCCCCGACAGCGATTGAACGATTTCAAATATCTGGCTCATGATCGTCCGTTATCTCCCTGAACTTTTGCCTGAAATGCTCAAGTGGGCTGAAGCATTCGTGTGGATAGCCATCTCGCAGGTAGATAACGCGCTGTGTTTCTGGCTCCCAGCGGATAACACGAACTGGCACTCCGCGGTGATCTTTGAACCTTCGGTTAAGTTCGCGCACAGGCGTTTTGCCCTCCGGTTGTAGACCCCCACAATTGAAACCGCCCTACTGTGGTTACACGGAACCCAGCGGTTTGATAATCTGCGTTCATACCGAAACAACGGAGTACCCGAAACCGGGATCATCCTGAGTTGCGGTAGACGGTTAAAAGCCGTTAAACTGTTCATGCGGATTATTTCTCCATACTCGAAGAGTTGTTCGCCAAGGCGCCCGGAGCTGCACACTCGCGGGCGTCACTCTTTTCTGGAAGGCAATAGACTCGTGAAATCAGGTTCAGAAACGTCATAAGCGTTACCCGGAACTGGTAGGCGATTTCGTTCAGACTGTCCCACTCCCCTTTATCAACCACACCATCATCGATGTATCGACGATATGCGTTAACCAAGTCACCAAGCCTGCCCACCAGCTCAGCCAGCTTTAAACCAATCTCTTCGTTCTCTGTTTCTGGTGCCGCGCCCGGGATATGGATCCCGTTATCTGTTTGGCGAGAAAACGCATCAGCTATGTAGCTAACACCGGCGGCTTTCTGTAATACCATCGCCCAACCCATAGGGAAGATCTGATCCCCGCCAACACGGAGGCGGTTAAACAGCGCGTTCTCTGTTACTCCTAACCATTCCGCTGCTTCGGCATAACCACCAGGTAGATCGGTGATCGTTTTTTTTATCGCCGCCACCAGCCATGCTGGCTGACGTTCGACTTTCCAAATAGGCTCGTTACCCACGGCTTACCCCTTAGTTCTGTGGTTACAATTACGCTGCTGAATCTTTAATCTTTTGAAAAATATCAGGACGTAATTTCTCTCTTGAAACTCCGGTGACCTTTTCAATTAGCGCTGATAGTTTTGCTGGTGGTTTTTTCTCTCTGTTCAGCCAGTTCCAGACCTGCTGTTGTTTCACTAATCGCCCAGAACTAGCGGTAAGCTTGCGCGCTAACTCTGATTGGCCACCAGCCAGAGCGATTGCCTCTGAAAGGGCTAACTGCTCGGGAGTCATAGTTTTCTCCTGTATCAATACATAAAAGTTGTTGCCGATAGAGATTATACAACCTTAACAACTTTTATCACAACTTTTAGGTGTTGGAAAGCTAAAACATAAAGTTGTAATCTCACCATAAATAAGGGGGGAAGTTGTGAACACACTGGCGGAAAGACTGAAAATTGCGAGAGAAAAAACAGGGTTAAGCCAAGCTCAACTCGCTGAATCCATAGGTGTTTCTCAACAATCCGTAGCAAAAATAGAAAACGGAGATACATTGCAACCGCGAAAGATAAAAGAAATCGCAAATGTATTAGGCGTTAGCCAAAAGTGGTTGCAACTAGGCATTGAGGAAAATGCTTCACTTTCTGATTTTGTGGTTGGAGAGGCTGAAAGTGCCAGTTTAGACCCTGCCATTTTCGCTGACATACCAGTACTAGATGTTGAGTTATCAGCCGGAAATGGGTGTGAAGCCGAAATTGTGGAGTCTGTAATTGACTGGTTTCCTATCCGAAGAATGGATTTAAGGAAAGCTGGAGTCAGCGCTACAAATGCTAGGATCGTAAAAATTTGGGGGAACAGCTTATTGCCAGTTCTCAATAACGGCGATCATGTTGCTGTTGATATCGCACAAACAAATCCTATTCGAGATGGCGATTTATACGCTGTTAGAGATGGGGTCCTGCTAAGGGTCAAAGTGCTAATAAACCAACCTGATGGTGGTTTAATTATAAGAAGCTTCAACAAAGATGAGTATCCAGATGAAATACTCACCTTCAATGAACGCCGCGCAAGAATTCATGTTATCGGCAGAGTGTTCTGGTCATCACGTTCATGGTAATACGCTAAATAGCATTTCCTCTGAGATAATTTTTAGCTTTGCACCATTATCGTCGCGATAGCTAACAGCTTTCTCTATCTTTCTCCCATGGCTGGAAAATTTCCAGTCTCTGGATGATAGGGTTCCGACAACAAGGAAGTCCAGTTTTTGGGTAATTCCATTACTTATTTTTCCCCCTGCACTTTTGATCCGTTCCTCTACCACCGCTCGTTTACCTGCCATAAAGGTACCCGTTAAACAGTAGGTTTTGTCCGCAAGATCAACGAGTGCATCATTATCAATCGGTAGCCTCGTCGCCAATCCATCAACAACCCCGCTGTCTAGATCGCATCCAGTAAAGTCAACAAGTGCTTTATGTAGAGTTTCGCTTTCCTCTGGAGTTATTACCCCATCGTTAAGGATATCTTTTATTAGAATGTACAAATCCTTCCCTGGGTAGTTACTCTTAAGAGCCCCATTTTGGGTTAACCACCAATCGAGATATCTAATTTCATCTTCCGTCAAGGTCCTATCCGAGATCAGCCCTTTACACAATCCATTAAGAAGATGTAGATCCATTTCAGCAGAGTAAAAATCAATTCCAGGAATATCTAAAATTTCTCTTTGGATTTTTGTCAGACTGTTTTTGAGTTCTTTTCTTTCTTCCTCTGTAATGACACCATCAGCTAAGATATCTGAGACCCTCGCCGATAGACTCTTAATAACACCATTTCTTATAATTTGATTTGCTTCAAGTAGCCATGTGTCAAGGTAAAGAACTTCCTCATCTCTTACCACCCCATCAGCAACAATACCATCAATGATACTGATTAGGTTCGCAAACAACTTATCTCTATTGTGTGTGTAATTAAATACGTAAAGCTTGTCTTCCATACAGCCTCCTCTTTTTTTATACATCCTTGCATTCATCTCATCTTCAATCAAACCACATAAAGTTGTTGACATTGTGCATCACCACAACTAAATTACAACTTAAAGGTGTTACACAACAGCGAACAGGCAGGACGCCCACGAAGTAGCCGCCGGTGGCATATGAATAACCGGATGATTCGCTGACAGGTGTCTTCGGGAGGGGTTGCGAAGCTGGCTTGACCACCAGCAACAGAAACTCAGCCACGATACGGAGCCGTTAACCCACGGCGTGGAGTGTAAATACCATAGGGGTTGTAGCTGGTTGGTCGCCAGCGCCCCGCCCAAAGATACCTACCACCGCGCCTGATGTGGTTAAAAGCAGGCCAAAGCAATAACAAGTAACTCCCTGTTCTGGCGGCCCGGTGTTTTCCCGTTTGTCCGGTAACCGCCAGCCTTTTTCAGGGCACAACATAAAAGGGCATCACCGGGCGACGGGCTCATAACCCAATCCACCCGGGCAAGAGGATGGCGATTGCAGTCGCCGACAAATGCAGGTGCCCTTCTCTGTTGTGTATGGAGAAAGTTCGGCGGTGGCAGCCGCCTTAACGAGGGTAAAACCATGAGTAATGACCGCATGACCGTAGTGCCAGATTTTCTTGGCGAACTGGATGCCGGCGTGTTCATGAACAAAATCGCGGCAGCACTTAATACCACCGCGCTTGGCGTTCTGAACAATGGCAACAAAGGCAAAGTAGTCCTCACCTTTGATTTTGAGCGCATGGGTAATTCCGTTGAAGAGAAGCGCGTCAAGATCAAGCACAAGCTGAACTACAGCACCCCAACACCGCGTGGTAAAGCCTCCGAGGAGGACACAACCGAAACCCCGATGTGGGTCAACAAAGGCGGGAAGCTCACCATCCTGCAGGAAGATCAGGGTCAGTTGTTCGGGATTACTGGCGCGGTGGATGGAAAGCTTAAAGCGGCTCAGTGATCCGCGACAACAAACTCACTGATACCACTTCGATCATCAGTTAATAAGGAATTTCTATGTCTCAGTTAGACAGCGGTACTTTTCAGCAGGTAAAAGACCTGGTCCTTTCTGGCTACCACCTGAATGATATTCATGGCCTGGCTTGCCCGACCGCATTGCTGCCAGATGGTACTAGCGTTGAAAGCCTTGAGCGCTTTTCTCTGGAGCGTTTCCGCTTCCGTGGTGCAATGACAACAACCAGTATTGACGATTTCGCACGTTATTCTAAAGGTTACGCCAGCGCCAGCGATCCAGCCCGTTGCTTCATTGATGCTGACAACATGACCGCTCGTTCAGTGTTCAACATCGGCACCCTGGATAATCCCGGTCACGCCGATAACGTTGCTTCAATCACCCTGAAGAAAACCGCCCCGTTCCGCGCGTTACTGCAGATCGATGGTCAACGTCTGAAGCAAAAGCAAATTGCTGAATGGCTGGAAGACTGGAGTGATTACCTGCTGGCGTTTGATGCCGATGGTAATACGATGCAGATTTCCCAGGCGGCTCAGGCAGTGCGTCGTATCACCATTCAACAAGCAACCCAGCAGGACCATGAAACTAGTGATTTCGCTGGTAAAAAATCCCTGATGCAAAGCGTTGAAGCAAGCAGCAAAGACGTAATGCCTGTGGCGTTCGAGTTCAAATGTGTGCCATATGAAAGTCTGGGCGAACGCCGCTTTAGCTTGCGTAACAGCCTGCTGACCAGCGATGACCCCTGCTTTGTTCTGCGCATCGTCCAACTTGAAGCCCAGGAAGAAGCGATCGCCAACGAATTCCGCGATTTGCTGATCAGCAAGTTCGAAGGTGAATCAGTGGAAACTTTCATCGGTAACTTTAAAGCCTAATTGCTCTGCATTAAATCCCCGGCGCCGCGGGGATTTATTGAAGCGTAATTCCATTAATTATCGCCAACCGGCGAGGGATTCGTGCAACCAAAATCTGCGCGGTGCAGCGCGCCAATATGGAGAAAACCATGAGCTACATTCAGACATTATCCGGCAAAAAATTTAACTACCTGACCGCCACAATCGACGATATCGATGTTGAGGATATCGCGACTGCTCTTTCCAACATCTGTCGATTCGCTGGGCATCTCCCAGAGTTCTACAGTGTGGCCCAGCACTCTGTGCTTGTAAGCCAGATTGTGCCGCCAGAGTTCGCCTTTGAAGCGCTGATGCACGACGCTGCGAAGGCATATTGCCAGGATATTCCAGCCCCGCTCAAAGCCTTGCTGCCTGACTACCAGCGCATGGAAACTTATATTGATGGTCTTATCCGCTTTAAATTCGGTATCTCGCTTGAGCATGCTGCTGTCGTGAAATATGCCGATCTAACCATGTTAGCTACCGAGCGCCGTGATCTGGAAATCGATGACGGTTCAAAGTGGGAAATTCTCGAAGGTATTCCCTGCTCTGATCTCGTTCAGGTTATCCCTCTCCGTCCTGGTCAAGCCTATGGCCTGTTCATGAACCGCTTTAACGAACTGGTGGAGCTGCGCCAATGCGCCGCATGAAGGTAAAAGAACTCGTTGCGGAGGCTTTTGCCTCCGTTGCTGAACTGCCACCAAAGCATGCACCGCTTATGCGCGAAGTCGCCACCAGATTGGACGCTACGTTCGCAGCATTAAAAGAGTCTCTGGTGCAACTGGAACAGGAACGTAAAGGTAAAACGCCATGACCGTATTTGAATATCTCCAGGCTCACCCCAACGCCACCAGCGCTGAAATAGCTAAGGGTTTAAACAAAAAGACAGCTTCGATCGCTGGCGCATTATCGCAACTCTATGGCACCGGCCGGATCGTGAAGTCTGGTGTTCGCAAGGGCATTCCAACATACCGTGTTAACGATATGCCGTTTGGGTGCAGTAACAGCCTAACCATGATGTTTAACCAGCTATTGAATAGCGCCAGACAGGGAGCAGCCCAATGACAGCACTCAACAAACAGGCGCAGCGCCAAACAGCAGAGAAAGCCCAAGAGCATGGCGTATTCAATATGGATATTCACTCCGAGACCGTGCTGGCGCTGCTGGATGAGCTGAAATCCTCAGAGAACAACCTCATTGATAGCGAATGTCATGTTGCTGAACTGGAGGAAGCGCTACGTGATAAACAGGCGTTACTTGAGGCGCTGGATAATTCCCTCCGCGAACTCCTGCCCGGAACTCAGTACATGGACCCGCCAGATGGTGGCAGCGCTACCCCACTGGAGCAAGTGCGACGGATGGTTGCTGACTACCGGAATCGGATTGCAGAACTGGAGGCGCGGGAGGATAAACCAGTTATGTTCATTGACGGCGATATTTCACCTGCTGACGCCGACAAGCTGGCTTCTGTAATTCGAGAGTTCAACGAAGAAACAGAAACTCCAGCAGCAAGAATGGCGAGGATTATTCGCGAAAATCCACATCCAACAAACATATGCGATATGCCAGCCGCTGGCATTGGCGTGAAGGGGGAATGAGATGGCAAAGTCACCAATGAAACTCATGCTGCGGGCATGGAACAAAGAGCTTAAAAATCCAGAATGGGGCATGGGCAATCGTAAACACCGCAAAGCTTGTGCTCGTGATTTTGCCGGAGCCAGCATAGAAACCGATGCTGATATCCCTAACCAAGCCGAAGCAGATGACCGCCTGGCGGAAGAACTTACTTACTGGACGGACTAACCCATGAAAACTAACCACCCGGCGCACAGTCCTGTATCACTCGATCGCCTGCACCAGATAAGCGAAATACTCAGCAAAGCAGCAGCACAAAGCGACGGCGGCAATCTTGGTTACGCAATGGCTGATGCTGTGAAGGTGATTGATGGGGCGATTGCAGCGTTTGGTGCTGAGCCTGTGGCGTGGATAGTTCACGCTCGCACTGGTGACCAATTAACCACAGACGGCGGCTATGTCGCCAATGCCGAGGGGATATTAGGCCTTCATTCGACACCCCTCTATCGCCACGCGCAGCCAGCACAAACCGGCGTAGATGACGATGTACGCAACATCATTGGGTTATTAGAAACCAATGAATGGGCTGAGCATTGCACTGAAACGGTTTTAGGCTCGCGTCTGGAAGCGGAAATAACGCGACTCGTTGGTAGTCCGCAGCCAGCGCTGGTAGTGCCGGGGAATTGCGTAACAGCAGAACACCGTCGCGTTATTGAAATGCTGCTCAATGTTTGCGGGGCCGCATTCGAACTCGCAGATGATAGCTGTCAGCAAGATGTTGATGGCGAAGAGTGCCACGTTGTTCCAGACGACGCATTTCAGAAGCTAAGTGATGCGCTGGACGAAATCGAAAACACTCTCCCGACAGAAGATGTCGACAGGCCAGACGTATTTCTTGCCTGGTCGGCAATGCCAAGGGCAGCGCTGAAATCTATTCTCCAGGCTGGAAACTCTCCGGTAACTCCGGATGGTTACGTACTGGTGCCTATCGTTCCGACCGAGGACATGATTATTAACGGCTTCGAATCGGTTCCAGATCCGCACTTCAGCGATGAAAAAGAGTGGGAGGAATACGAAGCATTGAGTGGATGCCGACAGGCGGCGCGCCGGGATGAGTTGTGCTGGGCAGCAATGATTAAAGCAGCACCAAAACAGGAGAATATTTAACGTGAACAACTTAATGATCGACCTTGAGTCTATGGGCAAAAAACCGAATGCCCCTATTGTCTCCATTGGTGCCGTGTTCTTTGATCCGCAAAGCGGTGATCTTGATCAGGAGTTTTACACCGCCGTTAACCTTGAAAGCGCTATGGAGCAGGGAGCGGTGCCGGATGGTGACACTATTTTGTGGTGGTTAAGACAAAGCTCAGAAGCACGATCAGCAATCTGTGTTGATGATGCGATGCCGATATCATCTGCCCTATCTGAACTGAGCCATTTCATTAATCGGCATTCTGATAACCCAAAATATTTAAAAGTTTGGGGCAATGGAGCTACTTTCGACAACGTTATATTGCGCGGCGCATATGAGCGCGTCGGCCAGGTTTGTCCGTGGCAATTTTGGAACGATCACGACGTCAGAACCATCGTCACATTAGGCAGAGTTGTGGGTTTCGATCCAAAGCGAGATATGCCATTCGATGGGATAGCACATAACGCACTGGCTGATGCCCGCCACCAGGCGAAATATGTTTCAGCGATTTGGCAGAAACTAATCCCAACCACCAGCAACAGCTAAAATTTTCCCCGGGTGCAGCCGGGGTAATGGAGAAATATATGCTGAGCCTCGATTGTGTTCCCATCTCAACTTATTGCAAAGAGACAGGCGAAACCCCGGATGCCATCAACAAACGAGTGCAACGTGGAGTATGGCGTGAAGGGGTTCAGGTGCTAAAGGTCGACGGCGTTAAGGAAAGATGGATTGATCTTAGTGAGGTTGCAAAATGGGCACGACAGAATCGCCTAAACTCCCGCGCGGCGTAACCATCAGGAAACATCGCAACGGCGAAACCATCAATATTACCTTCACTTATAAAGGGGTGAAATGCCGTGAGCCCCTTTCTAATCTGGACGTAACCCAAAAAAACATCAAATACGCCGTGCGCACGCTCGGCGAAATCCATAACAAGATCGAAAGAGGGACGTTTGTTTATGCGGAATACTTTCCCCGTTCTACCCGGTTAAAAATTTTTGGCAACGCTGCCGCAGGCAAAACGGTGAAGATGTACCTGGACGAGTATCTGGTGATTTGTGAAACGAGGAAACTATCTCCTTCAACAATTGGCGGATATAAGAAATGCCGAAGCGCGCTGTCATCACTTCATATTTTTCCTGCAAGTGAGTTGACGCCGGCCGCACTGAAGACATGGATCCAGAACCAAAAAACGACATTGAAAACAATCCGAAACCAGCTGTCATTCCTGCGTTCTGCTTTGGATGAGGCAGTAACGGATGGTGTGCTTCAGATTAACCCTGTATCACTGGTCACAGCCTCACGCTACCAAAGTGATAAATCGGAAGCAGAAAGCAGCTACGTGGTCGATCCTCTATCGCCCGCTGAAGTTAATGCTTTACTCGCTGCGGCCGGAAACAAGCAATGGGAAAATCTTTTCCGGTTCGCTATACAAACAGGCCTACGTAGTTCTGAACTATGTGCTCTTCGCTGGCGTGATATCGACTTCGTTGGAAAGACCGCTCATGTTCAGAATGCCTGTGTTGTCGGCGTTATCAAAGGAACAAAAACAAAAGCCGGTACACGGAAAGTAGAACTGACTGAAGAGGCATTGGTAGCTTTAGCCAGCCAGAAACTGTTCACTTTTATGAAGGATGAAACGATATTCGAAGACCCAAAAAGTAACAAACCATGGGCTAGTGCTGACGCAATTAGAAAAAAAGCATGGGTTCCGACATTGCGAAAGGCAGGTATTCGATACAGAAACCCATATCAGACTAGGCATACATTCGCCACAAGCCATATCAGTCGGGGAACAAACTTGTTCTGGCTTGCGACTCAAATGGGACATAAAGGACCAGAGATGCTTTTCCGTCACTACGGCTCATATCTGAAGGAATATGATGGACAAACAAGCCTGAAGAAGATAAAAATATAATCCATGTCTGAATTATTGGCCGCAATTTGTGGCCATTTCATGGAACAAGGTACAAACATGGCAAATCCAATAACCAAACTAAAAAAAATAAACGTTGTGAAATTTCGCGGACTGAAAAATATAAATATAGAATTTGGTTCTCGCCTAACTGTTATTTGTGGTAAAAACGGCACTTCGAAATCAACAATTCTTGGTATTATCGCCCAAATTTTTAGTTTTACAAAAGATCTGTCTAAGAACCCCGAAGTTGATTTAACACAATATAAGACATTAACTAATGGCAGCTTCAAGTCAGCTTTCAGCGAACACTTTAGACTTTCAGAACAATTTGATACTGCCGGTTCAATGGAAGTCAGGATCAGTGTTTATGATGGCGCATCTAACAAACATCTTGAAAAGCTAACATTGGGCCTATACAGCTCCAGTGACAGGGATAAATCAAGGCCAATAGTCAGGGGTAATGATTCCATACCAGGCAAAAACCAAAGTAGAAACGTCACCCATCCAGTTATTTTTCTAAGTTTAGCCAGACTTCTCCCTATTACTCTACGGACTGATTACTCTACAAGGGATGTTCAGTACATCAATGAAAACTCAGATGATATAAGAATAATGAGCAATCAACTCTTACTTAAGAATAATGGGTGCTCAGTAACAGCCACGAAAGGGACGATCGATTCAATGGTCGTACATGGCGATAATTATGACCACCAATCAGTTTCTGTTGGTGAGGATAATGTAGGGCAATTAATTCAAGCAATATTTTCATTTAAAAGGCTAAAAGAGCTTTATGGCGATTATCATGGGGGTATTTTATTAATTGATGAAGCGGATGCAGGTCTTTTCCCTGCTGCTCAGTTAGAATTAATTAACATTCTTGCTAAAGCAGCTAAAAAGTATGACTTGCAAATAATAATGACTTCACACTCACCATTAATAATTGAAGATATTTTTAATCGTTCTAAGCAAGATGCCAACGGATTTAAAACAATCTATCTAACAGATACCTATGGTGATATTAAAACAAAAGATAACCTATCCTGGGCTGATATCAATGCTGATTTGCATGTTGAAACTGTAAAAATAAATGATGAAATTAGCCTTCCAAAAGCCAACGTATATTTTGAGGATAAAGAAGGTTTTGATTTCTTTAAACAATTGATTATTGACAGAAGAATAAACAGAATATTGAATCCATTGGGGAATATAAATATTAGCTGTACTGCCATCCTAGATTTAATGGCTAGAAAAATCCCTGAGTTTACTATTAAAAGCCTAGTAATCTTAGACGGTGATGTTGCTCTCGATAACAGTGATAATGCAAAAAAAGCAAAAAAAGAGAGAAGCTTATGCTTGCTTCCTAGCATTCTTCCTCCAGATCAAATGATTTTTGAATTCTTATATAACTTACCTCCAGATGATACATATTGGAATAATAAGAATAGATTTACAAAAGCAGTATTTATGAAAATAACAAAAGATATAATTACAACGCTAAAAATAGGTAACCACCCTATTGTTCTACAAAATTCTATAGAGAATTATAAAAAATCAAACAAAAACTATGGAGGAGTTGTTAGAAAACTATTTAAAGATTTTGCCCATACACCTGAGTTCCTAGCACAAGTAAAAGGGCCTGTTAAAGATAACCCCTATAGATATTGGGTGGAGAAACACCCTGTGGAATCCGATAACTTCAAGCATGAACTAATCAAAAATCTTAAAATTATTATGACAAATGGTCATGGCGTTGACTCTGCTACTATCACTTCGTATCTGTCTGGCAACTAATTGATTGAAAAGGGCTTTATGTGATGGCCATAAAGCCCTTTTTTTGATATACTTTAGACCTGACATTTAGAGGTATCATATGCGTTTTAACACCCCACTTCGCTATCCTGGCGGCAAAGGCAAGCTTTCAAATTTCATGCTTCGGATTATTGAAGAAAATAAGCTTTCGCCTATACATTATGCAGAGCCATATGCTGGAGGGGCTGGTTTAGCACTGAAGCTTTTACATTTAAATGTAGCTGAAAAAATCATTCTTAATGATATTAATATCTCTGTTTATGCTTTCTGGCACAGTGTATTAAATAATGCAGATCACCTATGTGCTTTAATTGAAGAAACTGAAGTCACAATGGATGAGTGGTTCAAACAGAAAGAAATAATTAATAAACCAAAAGACCATGATATGCTAACAATTGGTTTTTCTACTTTTTTTCTGAATAGAACAAATCGTTCTGGAATATTAAAAGGTGGTGTGATTGGTGGTAAAAGTCAAGAAGGGCAATGGAAACTTGATGCTCGCTATAACAAGAGTGATTTAATTTCTCGGATTCAGAAAATATCAAAAAACCGTGAAAGAATAGATTTGTATAACATGGATGCAATTGATTTCATAAAAAAGATAGTTGTTCAATTGCCTAAGAAATCATTAACATATTTAGACCCACCATATTACATAAAAGGTAAGGGATTATATATCAATCATTATGAACATAGTGACCATGTTAATGTTGCAAAAGTAGTTCAGAATGATATTAAAACACCATGGATCGTTTCTTACGATAATACTCCTGAGATCCAAGGTATGTATAAGGCATCATCATTAGTGTATGGAATAAACTACAGTGCTCAAGATCGATATAAGGGCTCAGAAGTGATGTTCTTCAGTAAACGATTGAAGGTCTTTAAAACCGATGATCCAACTAAGGTAAAAGCACCTGCCATTAAAAATGCTATGAGCTAGACGACTGCCCCCGGACAGAGAAAGCGCCGCAAAAGAGCCGCAGTAAAGTAACTTTCTGATAAATCATTTAGAATCAATATGATAATAAATTTCGGACGCTGGTTCAACTCCCGCCAGCTCCACCAAATCATGATCCGGATACGTCCGGTGAAGTACAGAAAGCCCGCACGGCACAAGCCCTGCGGGCTTTTTTGTGTCTGTCGTTGTCCGAGAGCATCCGGCTAAATCCAGAGAAAATTGGTACACGTTTAGGTACACGCTATACTGTGGTCCATTAAACGTGTACCAATTATGGAAGGGATCCAGATATGGCGCGTATCACACGCCCCCTCACTAACAATGAAATCCTTAAAGCCAAACCCCGTGAAAAAGACTTCACCCTTCATGATGGTGATGGCTTGTTCTTGCTCGTCAAAACCACTGGTAAAAAACTCTGGCGCTTCCGTTATCAACGACCGGGAAGCAGCAGCCGCACAAATTTGAGTCTCGGCTCATACCCTGCCCTTACACTCGCAGCAGCACGTCAGATACGCGACCAGCACTTAATCACGCTTGCGCAAGGCATGGATCCACAACAGCAACAGGAGCAGGCGTCAGAACAACGCCAGATTGAGTTAGACAGCATTTTCTCAACAGTAGCTGCTAACTGGTTCCAGATTAAAAGCAGAAGTGTCACAGAGGATTATGCAAAGGATATTTGGCGTTCTTTGGATAAAGACGTGTTCCCGGCAATCGGTGCGATACCAGTTCAGGAGATTAAGGCCAGAACGATTGTTGAAGCATTGGAGCCAATAAAAGCACGTGGCGCATTAGAGACGGTTCGTCGCCTAGTCCAGCGTATTAACGAGATAATGATTTACGCGGTTAATACCGGTCTGATTGATGCAAATCCGGCGTCAGGTGTTGGAATGGCATTTGAGAAACCCAAAAAGCAAAACATGCCCACGCTACGACCAGAAGAATTACCCAAGCTGATGCGTTCTCTGGTCATGTCAAATCTATCTGTTTCGACCCGCTGTCTTATTAAGTGGCAGCTTCTGACCCTAGTGCGTCCTTCTGAGGCTTCTGGTGCTCGCTGGGTAGAGATCGATCTCGATGCCAAACTCTGGACGATTCCCGCCGAACGAATGAAGGCTAAGCGTGAACACATTGTTCCTTTATCACCACAAGCATTAGAAATTCTGGATGCGATGAAACCTATCAGTGCTCATCGTGAGCATATTTTCCCGAGCAGGAATGATCCAAAGCACGCCATGAATAGTCAGACAGCAAATGCAGCGCTGAAACGTATTGGCTATGGAGGAAAACTCGTAGCCCATGGATTACGCTCTATTGCCAGTACGGCCATGAATGAAGCTGGATTTAATGCTGATGTGATAGAGGCTGCTTTAGCCCATTCTGATAAAAATGAAGTAAGAAAAGCTTATAACCGCTCTACATATTTAGAACAACGTAAAGAGCTTATGTCATGGTGGGGAAGTCGAGTAAATAAAATATGAAAAAACAGCATCGCCTTTAATGACGATGCTGCGTGTCTTACTGCATATCGAGAAAGAATCTTGATGCAGGATGATATTTATAATCCCCCCAAGGCATCATTCTTTTTTCTGGATAAGTAACAAAAATCCAACGCCGAGATCTTGTTATAGCTACGAAAGCATTATTTCTTTCTTCATCTAGCTCGACTTTGCTCTTAGCTCGATAATCTGGAAAAACCCCCTCACACATACCGATAAGGAAAACTATATCTTTTTCAAGTCCTTTCATTGTATGAACAGTACTTAACATAATCCCATTATTTAAGGTATCATCATTAAGCTGACCCAAAGCAAGTGCATTCCTAAATGAGGATAGATTATCACCGAGGCCTTTACGTTTGAATCGTGTCCACATGGATTGAAGCTGCTCTATATCTTTAATCCCTGTGGCAATATCATCTTCTTTAGCAGAATCTTTGGTATTTGCTCCTAAACTCACCAGTTCTGATTTAATATCTAAACAGAACTTCAAAATATTAGGTGTGTCTACAGACATATGATCAATATGTGCTAAAACCAAGCTAATTAAATCTTTATCTAGGTTAGATGATTTTTTTATGTCAGCATAGACTTTGCTAATATCGTAGGTAACATCTGATTCTGGATTTAATTCTAAACCGATTAATTTATACAATCTCTTCCCATCAACCCAATCCTTTGGATTAACCTTAACCCTTATAGCAAGATCGACTATTTTCCCAATAAGAGAAACAGGCGATTCATTTCTATCACTACGCTTTAGGAAATAAGGTATATTTCTTTTTTTAAGCTCACTTTCCATAGCTTTAAAAACAAATCTATTTCTACCTATAACAACAATTTTAGAGCAATCAATATCGCCCTCAATTTCTGGATGTCTTTTTAAATTCAGTATATGTTGAATGCTATCACAAACCCATATAGCTTCAGATTCTTCATCTGGTAAAGCATTAAAAGATTTATAGCCATCAAGAGCAGCATTAACACCAACTTGGCTATTTGGTTTTAATTTATTAGCTAATTCAATCACTGCTTTCGAAGATCTATAGTTCTCGTTTAAACAATAAGTTTTAGGAGTAAAATCTTTCACGAATGATTTAATAAAATAATCTGATGATGAACCATTAAAACCATAGATCATCTGGTCACTATCACCAACCATCATGACATCTTTTATTTTATCACCGCAGAGAACCTTTATAAATTCGTACTGAGCTCTATTTAAGTCTTGTGCTTCATCAACAAATAAAGCAACGTATTTTTTTTGATATATTCTTGCTACCGATTCTTGATTTAATAGGATTTTATGTGCATATAAAAGTATATCATCAAAATCCACACCACCACTTTCCAATAAAGCAGACTGATAATCTTGATAAATATTCCAAATACGCGGATTGGAGCTGAATTTTATCTTTACTTCATCTTCAGTTAAAAGCTCTCTTTTAATAATAGAGAATACATTAAGATATTGACTTATAACTTTTTCACGATTGCGCTTTTCTCTAACGTCCTCAACATCTAAGTACTCATCAATATTAACCCCCTGTTCTCTTAAGGAATGTAGGAAAACCTCCATCCGATCTTGGTCACGTTCAAATATATGTAATTCTTTTGGTAACCCAATAGTATACCCATAACTTTCGAGTACCCTTTGTGCAACAGAATGAATTGTAGCAATCCAAATCCTATCACGATTTTCTGAGCCATCATCTAACCTTTCAAGCATTTCATCTGCTGCTTTATTTGTGAATGTTAAAGCAACCACACTTCCTCTAGCAGAGTTATTAAGAATGAACCTAACCCTCTCAGTAAGCACTCTTGTTTTACCAGACCCTGCAGATGCAAGAACTTGTATAGCCCCTCCCATAGGAGCTCTAACAACTTCAATTTGAGATTGTGATAAATTATCAATCATAGCTCAAGCCATCCCCTAACTTTATTAAATGCAATAATAACAGATTCCGGAAGTAACTCCTCAATTCTCTTTCCATTTGCATTCTGTGCTAGAATCACTCCTAAATACCCTGCATAACTAGCTTTTGAGTCACGCATTTTTTCAATTATAGCACTATCTTGTAAATCCTCTATTTCTCTTTTCTTGGCTTCTCGATACCGTTCATTAGGACTAGCTTTGGTTTCACTTAACACTAATGATTCAATTATTTCTTCACGAATATTTAACTCGTTGTATAACTCAGCTTCAATATCATTTGTTTCTTTGAGGAACTCTAAAGAGAAACAATCAGGATTCAATACGAGGCCATCTTCACGAACTAAACGTGCTACCTGACGGTTTATCTCACCATGAGTATCACCATCATTATCACTAATAATACAGACAGGGATACCTAAATTACTTGCAAGTTTAATGAATGGTGGGTAATTTTTACCACTGACACTTACACAGTTAACTCCAACACTAAACATCGTCCTACCGAAATACAATTCAAACATGGATGGTATTAATTGTTCTTCTGTAACACCCTCACATAAAATTAAGGCTCGAGAGAAAAGCAACTCACCACGGGTTAACATTATCTCCCTTTTTAATGCATTTTTTTCATCATGTTCAATTCTTTTCTTCAAACAATTTACTGTTACTCCATCACCTTTCTTTATGAATGATCTTATATCTTCTATCTCAGCCATTGCGCTCAGGTATGGTGAATGAGTACTCAGTATAATTTGTCCCTGAGATGATGATAACTGTTTAAACAAGGTTCTTTGTGCATTGGGATGTAGATGCGCTTCTGGCTCTTCAGCTCCAACAATTGGATGTAGCGCCTTATTTTCGAGCTCATGCCGTTCATGCATAAAGCTTAAAAACGATTGAACTGTAAGCATTGAAGCCCAACTTCTCGTCCCAGTGCCATGATATTCCATTGAAAATGAATGGTTTTCTTCATCTCCGAAATGTACTGTAAATTGCTTTGATAGATCTCGGATTTTTTTAGGGAAAGGAGTTATTTCTGTGTGGCTTGATCCTAGAAATGATTGGTTTAACCCTTGAAGTGAATTTTTTAAGCTTTGAAGCGGCTCACTTCTACTCACTGCGGTTTCATTTATTGAACTTATCATTTCTTCAAGTGCAGTAACATCTTCATCTTCATATTTAATATATGATAAGACCTTCCCTATATATGAGCTTTTATCTTTAAGCTCATGATGTATATCCCTCTGAGCCTCAATACAAATATAGGGGATTGCATCAACTTTTGTTCTTACCTTTCTTCTCTCGTTGACAACAATCTCTTTCCATCCCTCAAACTCCCCCCATTCATTCAAATAATAACGTTGTGTATTAAACCCACCTTTTATCTCATCTGGCTGAACTTTTGTACGAATAGCCACAAACTCATGTCCATTTGCATCTACTGCAATATTATCACCGAAAACATCAATCCATTTTTCGTCAAACTCTTCTGTTTTATTATAATGTTCATCCGTAGGTATTATTTTTAAGTCAACGATAACTTCATTAACTTTTAACCCAGAACTATCTATATGAAGATCTTCATCACTAAAGTAACGTTGGTAATCACCTAAAGCTAGTTGCAACGATTTTAGGAAGGATGTTTTCCCCGCATTGTTTGTACCTAACAAAACGGCAATACGTCCTAGCTCAACCTCAATTTCCTTTATACCTCTAAAACCTGAAATCCTAACAGAATTTATAAGAATTGACATATATTCATTCCCTCCTTGATTTTATGACATATACATTCCGAATAAATGTAATAATTCTGTTATCCAGATTATCATTTGCGGAAAATAAAATATAGTATATCCCAACCCTGCCGCGCAATGCTCTCCCCGCCACGCCTGCCCGCTTAAGAGGTCGCTTTTAATGCAGGTGCATGAACGGCCTCAGGCCGCACCGGTACTGGTGTTGCGTGGGATAAAAAATACGGGGATTTGCATGCAAAGCCATGCACCTTATGGATGCATGGCTTTTTTCGGGAAAAATAGCGGAATTTTCGGGGATTTTTTTGCGTGCTAGCGTGCGACCAGTTCTGCACGTCGGCGGGTGTAAATCAGGTTCTGTGCTGGGGTGAATTTCTCGCGATTATCATCCCGCGAAGCCGCATCAGGCCTGAATCCGATGGCCGTTAAAATATCGCTGTCCTGCGCGGAATAATTAATTTTTTCACCTGCGGCCAGCCACACCGACAGGGCTTCACGCAGATAATCAACCGAGTGCTGCATGGCGCTCTGCTTTACTGCGGGAAGCTGTTTGTGATATCCCATCAGCTCAGGTGCCAGCGTGGCGGCCAGCTCCGCGCCGTGCTGCTGCATAAAGTCATGGAGCCGGTTTCGGATACTGATGTGCTGCACCTCCTCATGTGAGCGGATATAGTGACCGGCGGCCTGATTAATTTCCCACTTTTTCACGTCGATATTGTCGCGCAAATCCTGCATTCTGCGCGGAATTTGTTCGTCACCGGCAAGGAGCTGTTCACGGTATTCCCGTTCAAGGTCTGCCAGTTCGGCTTTACGTTTCAGCCAGGTGTTTTTGTTCGTCTGACAGGCCTCAAAGGCCTGCTGTATGGTCACAGTGGTCACGTGTCTCTCTCCTGATTAATGCCGGAACGGCGAGCTGTAGCAGCCCTGTACTTTACGCGGCGGTGGTGGTGTCACCGGGGCGGGGTCGGTTTTCTCCGGTGCGGCACGTATCACACCGTCAACCGACTCGATGGTGCGGAAAGTGGCCGAACATTCGATATTGGTACACTGGTGATAACGCTGTTTGACGTTTTCCGACAGATACCGGCTGGTACGGACGTGCGCGGTCTTTTTGCAGAACGGACAGTGAAACATAATTCAGCCCTCTGCCTGTTCGTGGTCTTTTGCGGCCAGTTCAGCGGCAAGCTTCATCCGTCTGGCCGGGCTTCTTAACAGCGCCATATCAACCCCGGTTATGACCGGGCGATTCATGCCCGTTACGGACAGGACCGGCTCCTGCTCCATATCAAAATGATACAGGGCTGACTGCATATTCAGGGCATCACCCAGCTCACGGGTCACGGTCGCACGCGGCGAGGTTTCCCCGCTCATTTCCAGCGACCGTATACGCAACAGAAAGGCACGTAACAGTGCGGGGCTGATACCGGTCAGCGCCTTCTTCCACTCGCTGTTGGCGTAAGTGGTGAACGCTTTTTCATGGGCGCTGATATAAGCAGTACCGGAGGAGCATGCGCCAAGCATGGCGTGGCTTTTGTCTTTCTCCAGCTCGGTAATCAGACCGGTGAACTCATCAGCCAGTTCGCGGCTGGCGATACGTTTACTGTGTTCAGCTTTCAGTTCAGGAGTGAGGTTGCCGCGCAGGGTTCGAAAGCGGCTGCGCCAGTCCTGTTCGGCCTGTGCACTTTCACTGAGCGCGGTCTGTCGTTCCTGCTCACAACGCTGAATGGAAGCCTCAATGTCGCTGAGTTTACCCATGCTGGCCGTGTGTGCATCTTTTGCTTCGTTAAGTGCGGCCAGCGCACCGGCAATGCGTTGTTCCGCGCCTTCATCCTGTTTACTGATAACGGTCTGCATGGCTTTGATAATGAGTTCGGGTTTCATGTTCAGGCTCTCCGTGTGTTCAACCTGAAATGATTCTGACGCCTCCTGCACAACAACACGATTCATTGCCGTTGTCAGAGTGCTGGCACAAACAGACCTTAAAAACCGGCTGGCCAGAGGAAGGTCGCAGGAAAACCTTACTCACCGTTTGTTTTTTTACTTATAACTATTCACCACTGTTCACCTCAAATAAAAAGATAAGTAATACAGTGAGTTAAGAGGTGAACAGTTGAAGATCTGACTGTTCACCGTCTGTTCACCACTGTTCACCCTCCTGTTTTTTCAGCCAGTCAGTTACTTAGATTTTTTAGCGATTAAAAAGCATATATATATAAATAAAAGTAATCATCGCTTTGCCAAAGAATTATCAAGGATTGCCAACGATTGTCAGAGATTGCCACTGTTTGCCATTCACCTGTTAACGGTTTGTTGTGTGAGATTTCACTGCAAAATGACTTGTTGCCCTGAGGGAAAATATTCACAAAATAGAGAGCTACCCGAAGCCGGACGGACACGACCGGCACTGTATGGACTTTGTGAGGTAGCCCGATGCACACCGCTTTTTCTTCCCCGTCTTCTGCTCCTGCCGCGCCGCTGATGCCGGTTTCTGATACCGTTCACGAACGCTTTATCCGTCTGCCCGAAGTGATGCATCTGTGCGGCCTGTCCCGCTCGACCATTTACGACCTCATCAGCCGGGAAGCCTTCCCGAAACAAATCTCCCTCGGCGGCAAAAACGTGGCGTGGGCGCAGTCTGAAATCACTGCATGGATGGCGGATCGCATTGCCGAACGTAACCGGGGCTATGACGCATGATGATGACCGTTCGGCAAACAGCCCCTTTTTCTGGCTTGCTTCTTTTCGCCGTTTCCAGGTATAGTTTTCCCGCTGTCGCAAAATCGGCAGCCGGGCGTAGGAACCCGAGTTACTCAATGGCGACACCGGACGCGCCATGCGTCTTTTTTTACGTCGTTGCTCAGGCACACCCATTTTTCGGGCTGTGGTGTTTACACCTTAGCCCCTGTCAGATAATGGTGATCCGGGCGGGGCAGCCTTCGGGCTGGCCGGTATTCATTGAGGCCGGTATTCCTACCCCCGTTCGGGTCACCACCCATGAGCGTAGGAACTCCGGTGGTGGCAATAACCGCTACTCAATGGAGGTTGCCACTATGGCTACGACCCTCACCCCGTCACACCCGCAGTTTGTCTTTGTATTTGCCGCTGTTCGTCGCGCAGACCGTAAACCCCGTATTTGTATGCTTCGCACCGTTGCCGGTGATGAGCACGCCGCACGCCTTTCTCTTGTTCGCGATTACGTCCTCTCGTTCGCTGGCCGCCTGCCGGTTGCGGAGGTGCGCGCATGAGACACACCACCATTACTGCCCGTGACCTCGAATGTCTGGAGCATATGCGCAATGTCGGCCAGCTCGTCGGCGACCTGATGCAGGTGCAGGACTGCGCCACCGTTCGTCGTGACCCGGCGCAGCAGTTACAGCTCACCTCCGTGATTTACCTCATGACCGCCCAGCTCGACGGCGTGGTCGAACGCTGCAATCAGCAGTGGCTGACCGGGGAGGGTAACGTATGAAAAAGCCATTACCACCCGTATTACGCGCCGCGCTGTATCGTCGCGCCGTGGCCTGTGCATGGCTGACCCTGTGCGAACGCCAGCACCGCTACCCGCACCTCACCCTCGACGCGCTGGAAAGCGCCATTGCCGCCGAGCTGGAGGGCTTCTACCTGCGCCAGCACGGCGAGGAAAAAGGCCGCCAGATTGCCTGTGCCCTGCTGGAAGATTTAATGGAAGCCGGACCACTCAAAGCCGCCCCGTCGCTGTCCTTTCTCGGGCTGGCCGTGATGGATGAGCTTTGCGCCCGTCATATCACGTCGCCGGTACTGCACTGAGGGAGAAAATAACGATGAAAATGAACGTAACAGAAACCGTAAAACAGGCGTGCGGCCACTGGCCGCGCATTCTCCCTGCGCTGGGTGTGAAGGTGATTAAAAACCGCCATCAGTCCTGCCCGGTATGCGGCGGCTCCGACCGCTTTCGCTTTGATGATAAAGAGGGGCGCGGGACGTGGTTCTGCAATCAGTGCGGCGCGGGTGACGGGCTTAAGCTGGTAGAAAAAGTGTTTGGCGTGACCCCGTCAGAGGCCGCCGGGAAGGTGAATGCCGTGACCGGCAACCTGCCGCCGGTTGCCCCGGAAGTGATTGCGGTCGCAGAGGCTGAAACTGAGGCCGACCGCAAAGCGGCCGCCACGATGGCCGTAAAGCTCATGGAGAAAGCCCGCCCGGCCACCGGCAACGCCTACCTCACCCGCAAGGGGTTCCCCGCTCTGGAATGTCTGACGCTCACCGTCATGCATAAAACCGGCGGCGTGACGTTCCGCGCCGGGGATGTGGTTGTCCCGCTGTATGATGATACCGGTGCACTGGTTAACCTTCAGCTTATCAATGCTGACGGTCTCAAACGAACCCTGAAAGGGGGGCAGGTCAAAGGGACATGTCATGTCATCGAAGGGAAAAAACAGGCCGGAAAACGCCTGTGGATTGCAGAGGGGTATGCGACCGCACTCACCGTGCATCACCTGACCGGGGAAACCGTCATGGTGGCGCTGTCCTCCGTGAACCTCCTTTCTCTGGCGAGCCTTGCCCGTCAGAAATATCCGACCTGTCAGATTGTCCTCGCCGCCGACCGTGACCTTAACGGCGACGGCCAGAGTAAAGCCGCTGCGGCCGCAGACGCCTGTGAGGGCGTTGTTGCCCTGCCGCCGGTGTTCGGTGACTGGAATGATGCGTTTATACAGTACGGCGAGGAAGCCACGCGCAAAGCCATTTATGACGCCATCCGGCCACCGGCGCAAAGTCCGTTCGACACCATGAGCGAGGCAGAATTTACCGCCATGAGCGCCAGCGACAAGGCTTTGCGGGTCCATGAGCATTACGGCGAAGCGCTGGCGGTGGATGCGAACGGCCAGCTCCTGTCCCGCTATGAAAACGGCATCTGGAAAAATATCCCTGCCGCCACTTTTTCACGGAATGTGGCTGATTTATTCCAGCGCTTACGCGCCCCGTTCTCGTCCGGGAAAATTGCCTCGGTGGTGGAGACCCTGAAACTGATTATTCCGCAGCAGGATACACCAGCGCGCCGTCTGATTGGTTTTCGCAACGGGGTACTCGATACCCAAAGCGGCGTATTCAGCCCGCACCACAAATCGCACTGGCTGCGCACGCTGTGCGACGTGGATTTTACCCCACCGGTGGGCGGGGAAACGCTGGAGACTCACGCGCCGAACTTCTGGCGCTGGCTCGACCGTGCGGCCGGTAAAAATCCACAAAAACGCGACGTGATACTCGCTGCGTTGTTTATGGTGCTGGCGAACCGTTACGACTGGCAGCTCTTTCTCGAAGTCACCGGTCCCGGCGGGAGCGGCAAAAGTATTCTGGCCGAAATCGCGACCCTGCTCGCCGGGGAAGATAACGCCACGTCAGCCGATATCGACACACTGGAAGACCCGCGCAAGCGTGCCTCCCTGATTGGCTTCTCGCTGATACGTCTGCCAGACCAGGAAAAATGGAGCGGTGACGGCGCAGGACTCAAGGCCATCACCGGCGGCGATGCGGTCTCGGTTGACCCGAAATACCAGAATCCGTACTCAACACATATTCCGGCGGTGATTCTGGCCGTGAACAACAACCCGATGCGCTTCACCGACCGCAGCGGCGGTGTGTCACGCCGCCGGGTGATTATTCACTTCCCGGAACAGATTGCCCCGGAGGAACGCGACCCGCAGCTCAGGGATAAAATTGCGCGCGAGCTGGCCGTCATCGTGCGCCAGCTTATGCAGAAATTCAGCGACCCGATGACCGCCCGCGCACTGCTCCAGTCGCAGCAGAATTCCGATGAGGCGCTCAACATTAAGCGCGATGCAGACCCGACATTTGATTTTTGCGGCTATCTGGAAATGCTTCCGCAGACCAACGGGATGTTTATGGGGAATGCCAGCATCATCCCGCGTAATTATCGTAAATATCTCTATCACGCGTATCTGGCCTATATGGAGGCTAACGGCTACAGGAACGTGCTCAGCCTGAAAATGTTCGGGCTGGGGCTGCCCATGATGCTGAAAGAGTACGGCCTGAATTATGAGAAGCGGCACACCAAGCAGGGGATACAAACCAATCTGTCGCTGAAAGAGGAAAGTTACGGCGACTGGCTGCCAAAATGCGACGACCCCACTGCGACATAACCAACCTCAGACCGGCAACAGCCGGTCTTTTTCTTTCTGACCATTATCACAGGGTGAACAATCCACTGTTCACCCTTCACCGTATATTCACCCTGTATCACCATGAAATTATTGATAAAAAACCAGAGGTGAACAGTGTGAACAGTAAAACCTGAAAAAACTTTTTATCCCTCCACCACATCGCCTGACCGGGCGCATCCAGAGCGAGAAAAAATCACAAAGGTGAAGAGTCGACTGTTCACTCTTCACCAACTCATCACCATTTATCTTTATGATTTAAAATAGAAAATAAGCATGGTGAACAGTGTGAACAGTTAAATGCAAAAAAACTTTTTTTGAGTATGATGTAGCTCTCCATACTTTATGGAAAGATCCAAGTTAGCTGAAAGCCTCACCAAGACAGCACGTTAATTCGTAACGTGTTAAGCAAAAGGGAATTTTATGGGGACTACTTTGCTTCAAGAAAACCATGAAAAAATTTTAAACATACTAAATGAAGCTAAAGATGTGGCGCTAAGGTATTACAAATTAACCAATAAGCCTCTCGGAATCACTGGAGAAATAGCTGAACATGAAGCTGCAACTCTTCTCGGGTTGTCACTATGTTCAGCACGTCAGTCCGGATACGATGCGACTGAGATTTTGGACGGGAAAGAATATAGAGTTCAAATCAAAGGTCGATATATGCCTGATCCTAAAAAAGTCTCTGCGAGAATTGGTGCTATTGATATATCTAAGCCATTTGATTCTGTTCTTTTAGTTTTGCTTGATGAAAATTATGATGCTTTTGCCATGTATGAAGCATCACGAGATGTAGTAGTCGCAGCTCTTCAAGCTCCGGGGTCAAAGTCTAGAAATGAGCGAAATCAGCTAGGCATAGCAAAATTCAAGTCCATTAGCCGTCTCCGCTGGAGCAAGGTTGTTGAACCTGAGATCCTTTAATTGGTACACGTTTAGGTACACACCTGAAAGTTGAATACGGAAAAATTCTTTATATTTAACGTGTTGATTAATTTATTCAGACTCCGCCAGCCCAAAATTCTCCATCGGTGATTACCAGAGTCATCCGATGAAGTCCTAAGAGCCCGCACGGCGCAAGCCCTGCGGGCTTTTTTGTGCCCTCAATTTGTCCCGCGAAGTCTGATGCCAACTAATTAAATCCGAACCTTTTAGGCCCATTGATAGGCCCAACGAAAAGCTCTATTGTTTTTGAGGGGCCTAAAACTACGGAAACCCGGCAATGGTCAGACAAATCACTCTCCGTAAAAGAAATCGAATCTGCCTGATTCGGGGAAACGAATCACGTTTTCTACGATGGCGATGCGCGGGGCTTTCGGGCGGAGTCCAGCACTTTTCTGGCGAAACAAATTGATCAGCAAGAACAACTCCGCTGTTCGTTAGAAGCCAAAATCAATACTTTCCAACTTGCACCTGAAATCACATAGGCTGGAAGGCTACATCAGTCGCCGTTTTAGATGTTACGACAACACAGTTGCGAAAAACTTATTCTTGTTACTGAAGCGTGAACGGATACATAAAATGATCTACGGAACGCGAGAAGAGACCCGGAGCGATATTTTAAATTTCAACAACCAAAAATCCAAAATAAGATTCATTCTTTTCTGGACTCGCAATTAATCGGCATGTTACTTTAAAATGAATTGATTAATTCCTAACCGTTTCACTGCATCGTGCTGAGATGAGTGTCATTTTTTAAGAAAAGTAACCACATGAACACTGTCACCAGGTTTATTCTGGCATTCAATTTATTTATACCATTAGTGTCACACGCTGAAATTCCTGACAAATTTAATAGCAGTTATCTTCTCGAGGGTTATCAGCTTTATAAAAAGGATCATAACACTATTTACCAACAATCCGCTCCAGCCGCATTTTCAGGATATGTAAGAGGAATAGCAACAGTTCTGACGGCTGAGAAAGAGATTTGTATTTCGGATACATTCGATATAAACCAGGTTTTTGATACCGTAGGCAACTGGCTTAAAAACAAACCAGAAGAAAGAAATAATCCCCCAGCAATGATAGTTGCTGAGGCATTGGTTGAAAAATACCCCTGTTCTTCTTAACTCATCAAAAGGCGGGTTTATACGTTGACGCCAGGTTTATAAACCAGTCGTTCGTTTTTAATGAGCGACTGCTAATCTATATTTCATATTATCTGACCCTTGACTTTAACTGCAAAAACCGCCTTTCTACTAAATACCACGACCCACTTGCCACAAAAAAAGTCAGTATCAATGACAACCCGAATGATAAATATGGATGCGTATTATATAACCCTAAAGAATAAAGAAGCTGGATTACAGGGAAGTTATACAGATAGATACCATATGAAAAATCCCCTATTTTTTCAAAATTGAATCCCAAAGGGATATTCAAACAACAAAAAAGCACAGAGGATACAACAAGAAAATATTCACTCAAAAACCTCAACTCTTTCCCTTCCGCCAGCATATAACAAATAGCAGAAACCACCGCAATTGGTGGGATGAGTTTTATAAAATTTTTAACAATAGCAAACAATGCACCGCCGAAAAAATATGCCGCCATACCGACAAACTGTAACGACATCATCCTGGCATTAGGTGAATCACTGATGCACCGGAAGTAAAACAGCCACGGGACAGAAACCAAACAGACCAAAGTAAAAGCGAGCATTTTATTCCGCACGTATATATAAAAAAAGATCGGCACAGATAAGTACAGGATGATTTCCGTTTTAAGCGTCCACAATGAACCATTGACAGCAGTTAATGGATTATCGACAAATATACCGGGCAAAGCCGGATGCAGAAAGTTCATAAATATTGCATTTGCCACAATATACTTTAATAAATCAAGGTTACAAAAATTTTCTCCGACACTATACATCGCAACTACACAGGCACAAAAAACAATAAAAGAAAGACAAAAATAATATGCAGGAAGTAATCTTAGAGCACGCCTGTAGAAAAAACCACGCTGATTCCTCATGTAGCTTTTTACTATCAGATAGCCGCTTATCACAAAGAAGCATTCAACAATCACATCACCACTAAGGTAAGACAGGATCGGCTTTAACACATCTGAATTTGTAATACCTCCATTATGTACAAGTAGTACACCAACAGCCAGAACCAACCTGATTAGGGTAAAATTATCACTGCATTTAACATTCATTTCATTATAACCTCCTGATTTTTTCTCTAAAATATTTTACTTTACATTTAAATAAACTCACCTTCATATATGAAACAAAAAAACACAACAGAAATATATTTATAGGCATCATTAATCAACCAATAAACATAATAAAAGTGAATAATAATAAACCCAGGACACACAACTTTTCTCGTCGCATCAATATCCTGTTTATTTACGCCTATGTGAATTTGACCGATTGCCACAATACGGCCTTAATCAGTCGGCAGTTCTGGCTTCATTGCCCGTCCCGTCGATCGCATTTCCGTTCTTGAGAAATTATCGCCACGCTATAGGAAAGTTAAGCTCTACGGTTTGTGAATCCGCGATCCAAACTCTTTATAAAAGCCCGTGCTCTACGGGCTTTTGTTAATCCAGACTGGGCTACATTTTCGGCTGATATCGATACTGCTCGAAATATTTCCTCGCCTTCGAGTCCGCTTCCTTTAGAGCTGTTGGAGTCAGGTTCTCCCGGGTAATATCAAGCCCAGTCTGCGCATTAAAGTTCCCATTAGCTACGGCCACAGCATTCCAGATATAGGCTTGCGCATAGTCTTTATCGACGCCTTTCCCCTCGAGGTACATCCTTCCCAGCATTCCCTGCGCTTCCGCGTTGCCCTTTCTGGCAGCCTGATCAAATTGTTCAACAGCTTTCTTGTCATCCTGGGCAACACCTTTACCTTCTAAGTACATCAACCCAAGCTCCTTGTAAGAGCCAGCATCTCCCTGTGCGGCGGCCTGTTCATACCACTCGACGGCTTTCTTATCGTCCTGTGCCGTTCCCTCACCCTTTGAATACATCATGCCGAGCATACCCTGAGCCAGCACATCACCGTGGGGAGCTGCTTGATTAAATAACTCAAACGCTTTCTTGTGATCCTGCGCCACACCGACACCTTCACCAAGGTAATACATGGCCCCCAGCATGCTCTGAGCCAGAGTATCTCCGTGGCTGGCAGCCTGATTAAACAATGCGAAAGCTTTGTTGTTATCCATACCCACGCCATCACCTTCCAGGTATTTTCGACCGAGCAGGCCCTGCGCTCTGGCATCCCCTTGCTCAGCCGCTTTGCTCAATGACTGAACTGTGTTGTAGCCATCTAACAGTGACTTCTTACTTTCAAGAAAATGCTGCGCGTCAGGATTCCCTTTCTCAACAGCCCGGTGTAACCACTCTATCGCATGATAGTTTCCCCGTTCGGCAGCAATACTTAGCCACTCAACCGCCTTCTTATTTCCTTGTTCGGCCTGTTTGTTAAACCAGTCGATAACCGTTTCGTCATACCAGCGCCTCCCTTCGCCATCAAAATAGACTAAGGCAAGAAAATAGCGCGCATCGAAGTTCCCTTGCTCAGCTGCGCGGGTAAGCCACTCAACGGCTTGCTTATCATCCCGGGCAACCCCCTGACCTTCGAAATACCGTATTCCGAGACAGTACTGCGCATCTACATCCCCCTCCCCGGCGCCCTGCTGTAATACCGCTACAGGCTCCTTTTCCCACTCTTTTGCTTGTCCTTGTGATGTTCCCACGCCCCATAACAGGCCAATGAAAGTTAAGGCGAGGAGAGGCCGACTGTTCATAAAACGTAATCCTTGTTAAGAAAATGCACATAATGGAGATGACACTTGCACAATCCAACCGGTTTGACTGGCGGTTGTGATCCCTATCAGAACTATTAGACATCGGCTGGACAAAGCAGGAAAAATAACTTCCTGATAATTCAGGTGATTCTGACAATCATATTTTCAGCGACATAACAATTATTGCGCCAAATGAAAAACATATCTCATCACACATCGTGACCTTTTGTCTTCAGACTGTTATTGAATGTTAATCAAACACATCATTAATACCTGGGATAATATGGAAGCAGATTCAACATAGAGGTACAGGAGGGAGTGGCTTTCCCCGCGCAGATCATTTGCAATATTGCCAGGTTAAATTCTGCGATTCCCGATAACTCAGATCTTCGAGTAACAGACTGAGGATCTGAGTTTTTGGGAATAACTTCGCGAAAACGGAGAGAAAACGGTGTTTTTTTTCAGTTAAGCTATGTTCATGCTTTGGCGCTACTACTCGGTCAGTCTCACAATCCAGGAACGCAACCTATAATGGCAAAAAGTATCCCGCAGCTGCCACATGACCCTCACATGTGCCGCAGTTATGAAAAAAAGACTCGCAGCCCACTGGCTCTCTATTCAGAGTATCAGCGGATGGATGTCGAGTTGCGGGCGCCGCTGGCGATGACCTACAGCCACTGGCATGGTCAGGTTGAGGTCAATGTGCCATTTGATGGCGATGTGGAATACCTGTTTAATGACGAAGTGGTACGCAGCAAACAGGGTTATATCACGCTATTCTGGGCCTGTACGCCTCATCAACTCACAGATGCCGGGCACTGTAAGCAAATGGCAATCTTCAATTTACCCATGCATCTGTTTTTGTCCTGGCCTCTGGATCGTGAACTGATTAACCATGTGACACACGGGATGGTTATTACCTCGTTAGCCTCACAGCAACTCAGCGCTTTTGAAGTTCAGCGCTGGCAGAACGAACTCAACAGCGATAACGAGCAGATTCGCCAGTTGGCCATTGATGAAATTGCCCTAATGCCCAAGCGCTTTAGTCTTTCAGGCTGGAAGCCTGTACTGGGTCATAAAACATCACGAACCCAGAAGAACAGTATTTCGCGGCATTCACAGTTTTACGTCAGCCAGATGCTTGAGTTTATCGCCGCCAACTGTGACAAACTGCTCACAGTCGATGCCATAGCCGAGCACGTTAAACTCAATCCAAACTACGCGATGGGTATATTTCATCGGGTGATGCAACTAACCATGAAACAGTATATTACCGCGATGCGCATCAACCACGTGCGAGCGTTACTCAGTGATACTGATAAGACAATACTCGATATTGCCATGCTTGCGGGTTTCCGCTCCAGCAGTCGTTTTTACAGCTCATTTCATAAATATGTCGGTATGCCGCCGCAACAGTACCGTAAACTCAGCCAACAACGGCGAAATCATCAACCCTATGTGGAGGGATAATTTATTAGCAAAACCGCCGCTTATATTACTACCGGGATATGAACATCAGAGTCACGATCAAAATAGAGAACCCGATACAGTTAATAAAAATAGCGTTTTTCCGGAAACACTAGCCACTATGTCATTCAATAATTGAATGACCTGTAGCAGGTATTTATTTGATTCGTTCAGCCATTAACGATTGGGATGGAATTATGCAACAGAATAGCTGTACCTCACGCAACAGAAAACCATTATCTTTCTTATGGTCAGTATTACCAATGGTGGTAATGCTGAGCGGAATTAGTATCGGGTATTTTATATTTGGTATTCGCGCAGAACCTATGATCCTGATGGGGACAGCGACCGCCTCATTTATTGCTATCGCTCATGGCTACACCTGGGATGACATTCTAAAATCCATTTGTAATAAAATATCGGAAGCGCTACCTGTAATATTGATTGTCGCCAGTATCGGTTTTTTAATTGGCTCATGGATGGTGTCAGGAACTATCCCTATGATGATCTATTACGGTCTGAAGTGGATTAATCCGCAATATTTCTATATTTCCGCTTTTATGCTGGGAGCACTGATCTCTGTCTGCACCGGTACGTCCTGGGGATCTATCGGTACCGTAGGGATTGCCATGATTGGCGTGGCGATCGGCCTCAATGTTTCACTCCCGGTTGCTGCCGGAGCCATTGTTTCGGGGTGCTGGTTCGGCGATAAACTCTCGCCGGTCTCTGATTCAACCAATATGGCGGCACTGGCTGCCGGTGTAAACCTGTACTCACATATCGGCCATCTGCTATGGACCACAGGACCTGGATTTATTATCTGCTGTGTCGTTTACAGTTATATGGGGATGGGTATTGATGCAACCAGCAGTGCTCCAGAAAATATCACTAATTTAATGAGCTCTATCGGCCAGATTTATCACTTTAATATTCTGTTGCTGCTACCGCCGATTATTGTTTTATACGGTTCATTATCAAAGAAACCACCTATTCCCATGTTATTTCTGTCGACCTTAGTCTCGATGATTCTGGCATTAGTCTTTCAGGCATTCACGGCATCCTCTGTTGGTGAATCCGTAGTCAGCGGCTTTAAGCTCGCTATGCTCACAGGAGATGCCCTTCCGGCACTATCATCTGATGTCTCTCGCTTGCTGGAGAGAGGTGGCGCAATTTCTATGTTTAGTAGCTTTGTGACTGTTTTCAGCGCCTTTAGTTTTGCCGGTGCCATGAGCGCAACAGGTTCTCTGCATACCGTGATTAACGCACTGACAAAAGGCGTTAAATCCACATTCCGTCTGGTTGCCACAACTATTGTTACGACATTCACCATCTGTGCCTGCACGGCAAATGGTACCTTACCGCTGCTGTTATGTGGCGATGCATTTAAAGACGAGTATAAAAAACGGGGACTTGCCGCAAAGAATCTTTCGCGAACCACCGAAGATGCCGGGACGGTCGTCGAACCTATTATTCCGTGGTCTGCTTCCGGCGTTTATTGTGCAACTATGCTCGGAGTCGCCACCCTCGATTATTTGCCGTGGGCAATCTTATGCTACAGCGGCGTCATCTTCGCACTACTGTGGGCGGCGACAGGTATCGGCATTGCTAAATACGAGCCAGACAATGTCGCTGAGAATATGGCCGAGCAAAAATCACCGGCTAATTAAAAAATCAATATCGATATTCACCAGGGTTAACTATTCGATATTTAGCTGACATGCAGATTATATGCATATAAATATTCTGCATTTATATTTCATTGTTTAAATAATAATTTATAGAGACTGACCAGGAGTTAACAATGTCTTTGTTTGACGATATTGTCATAAGGGATGATAGTTGCCGTAAATACGGGCAATTACAACAGATGTTTGGCACTCATGATGTATTGCCGCTATGGATTGCAGATATGGATTTTGTCACTCCAGAGCCGATTATGAATACGCTACATGCTGTGGTTGAACAACCCGTTCAGGGATATAACCTGGATTATCCGCACTGGAAGGAAGCGGTTATCCACTGGTATGCGAAACAGTATGACACCGACATCAAACAACACTGGGTGCATTTCGTCCCAGGGGTCATTAAAACGATTGTGTTATCTCTGATGGCGCTCACCCGTTTGGGCGATAATATATTGACCTGTACCCCAATATATGACCCTTATCCAAATCTTGTAAAGACCAGCGGCAGAAACCTGATCCAGACACGCCTGGTCGAGATGAATGGGGGCTATAAATTTGACTGGCATGATTTCCGTGAGAAGCTAAAACAGTGCAAAATGTTTCTTTTTCCTTCACCACATAATCCCGGCGGGATGATATGGAGGCGGGAAACGCTTGAGAAAATTAGCCTCTATTGCCAGGAGGCTGGCGTTATCGTTGTATCGGATGAAGTCCACGGTGATTTAACCTTACCGGGTAAGCAACATTACCCGTTTTTTACCATTGATGAAGGTCTCAACGCTAAATCAATCGTATTGACTTCGATCAGCAAGACCTTCAATACCGCGGCAATCCAGGGCGGGATAGCAATTATTAAAAATGATGAGCTGCGCAGTCAGTTTTATGGTTTTCTCGATAATTGTTATCTTGCAGAGACAAATTCATTACAGCAGGCAGCCATTTATAGCGCCTATACTCACTGCGCTAACTGGCACCAAAATTTATTAACTTATCTGTCTGATAACGTCGCGTTTGTAAAAAGCGAAATAGAGAAAAACTGTCCTTTAATATCAGTTACCTATGGTGGTGCATCCTATCTGCTTTTTCTTAATGCTGAAAAAATGGAACTCAGCGATAAGCAGCTCGCTTCATTTTTTGTTCATGAAGCCCGACTGGGTCTTTCTCCTGGCGCACAGTATGGCCCAGGCGGAGAGGGACACATGCGATTAAACGTTGGCTGTCCACGCGCCGTTTTGGTGGAAGCGATGAACAGGCTAAAAGCGGCTTACCAAAGGCGCTACGCAAGCTAATCTTGAGCTTATCAGCGTACTTTTTCGCTGTCCGCTATCGATATTATGTTGCCCTGCAGCGATGGGGCAACCATTGGCCTTACAAGGTAAATACCTGCCATTTATTACCCAAAGATATTGGTTTAACGGCTATAAAGTCTTTCTCTTCTGTCTGCTGGTGTTAAACTGGAAAGTGTGATCTTCATCATAACCTGCTTAAACAGAGAAAAGAGACACTGCTATGCAACATATCATTGAGGGCTTCCTCAACTTCCAAAAAGAGATTTTCCCTCAACGTAAGGAACTCTTCCGCAGCCTGGCATCCAGCCAGAATCCTAAAGCGCTTTTCATCTCCTGCTCAGACAGTCGCCTGGTACCAGAACTCGTCACACAGCAAGAGCCAGGGCAGCTTTTTGTTATCCGCAACGCCGGTAATATCGTGCCTTCCTTTGGCCCGGAGCCAGGTGGGGTATCTGCGACTATCGAATACGCGGTTGTCGCATTAGGCGTGACGGATATCGTTATCTGTGGCCACTCCAATTGCGGCGCGATGAAAGCCATTGCCGAAAGTCAGTGCCTGGATCCGATGCCTGCGGTCGCCCACTGGCTGCACTATGCCGATGCCGCTAAAGCGGTGGTCGATAAAAAAACCTGGGATAACGAAACCGATAAAGTTAACGCGATGGTAGAAGAGAACGTTATCGCTCAGTTGAACAATATTAAAACGCATCCTTCCGTTGCTGTTGGGCTACGTAATAATGCACTGCGTCTGCACGGCTGGGTGTACGACATTGAAAGCGGCGAAATCCGTACTCTGGATAAAAACAGCAAAGCCTTTGTTTCGCTGGCAGATAATCCGCAGGTACATTTCGAATAAATCCTCAACTGGAGCAGGGATGCTCTGGCAACGTCATACCTCCCCCCACTATCTCTGCTAGTGGACAAAAATCACTGTTGCTACTAGCTTTTACACTGGCGATGAGTGTAGCCGTATTGGAACCAGCAGCAAATTAAGCGATAAAAAGGAGCAGTTGCGAATGCGAACGAAAAATAACAGACTTATTAATATGTTATTCTTTCATGAGTCGTGGGACACTGTGATCATTAAAAATGACGGCCCTCATACATTCCCCACCAATACGCTGGACATCCTTACTAACACCAAGGGACAACAACTCAAAAAAAAATATACCTTCCAGGCCGATCCTTTCATTATTGAAAGGGACAATAAAGTGTATGTTTTTTATGAAGCATTAAGTTTTCGTAATTCTAAAGGAATATTACGATGTCGCATACTTGATGCTAATTTGGTTGAGCTTGATGATGTAAAACTCGAAGGTTTTGATAACCTAAAGTGTCATTTATCATTCCCTTTTTTATTTTACAGTCATGTTCAACTCTTCATGATCCCTGAGTCCTCCGAAAGAAAAGAAGTTATCTTATTCCAGTCCATAGATTTCCCCGTACGCTGGCAGCAAGTAAAAGTATTACTGTCTGACATCGCATTAACAGATAATGTTCTTTGTTCGCACAATGGGAATCTCTATCTTTTATCCACCACGATGGATGATGAGTTAACGATTCATACAGCCGCGGAGGTAAATGGGCCATGGCAGAAAATAACGCCAGCATTACACGTATGTAATCAACACCATCGGGGAGCGGGTTCGCCACACTGTATAAATAATAAAATGTACATCCTCACCCAGGAGTGTACGCCAGAGACTTATGGAAAGTCAGTCTATATCAAAGAGTTAAACACTCTTGACGCTGCCACATTTGATGAGAGTCTGGTTGTACAAATAAACGCCAGCATCAACCAAAGCGAAGGGGTACATACATTAAATTTCACTGGCAACTATATTGTTTATGATACCAAGATAAACCGGTTTAGCTTTTTAGCCATACTTAAAAAAATATCATATAAGTGCATGGTGAAATACAGGAATTTTTACCTTACCAGACGCCACCAATAGCGTTTTATTTATGGCAGTGGCATTGGTAAATCAATGGTCGTTTGCATAAAATTTATCTGGAGACTGTATGGCAATTCTAGTCACAGGTGGCGCTGGTTATATTGGTTCACATACCGTGCTAACCCTTCTGGAGAGAGGAGATGACGTCATCGTCATCGATAATCTCTCGAATGCCTCTCAAACATCACTGAACAGAGTCGCAGAACTCACCGGAAAAGAACCCGTCGTTTACATTGCTGACATCCTGGATCGGGATACTTTGAAAACAATTTTTTCCCGTCATAGCATCACCGACGTTATTCATTTTGCGGGACTAAAATCGGTTTCAGAGTCAATAAAAGAACCTCTCGCCTACTATGAAAACAATGTCACAGGAACGCTGGTTTTGCTTTCTGAGATGTTAACCGCAGGAGTTAAGAACTTTATATTCAGTTCTTCCGCAACGGTATATGGCGAACCGGAAAACGTGCCGCTAAGTGAAAAGTCACGTACAGGCGGTACAACTAATCCGTATGGCACATCCAAATTTATGGTCGAGCAAATTCTGGCGGATTTTTCGCGCGCACAACCCGAGTTTCGCATCACCTGCCTACGCTATTTTAACCCCGTTGGCGCTCATCCTTCAGGCCGGATTGGTGAAGATCCTAATGGGATACCTAACAACCTGGTACCCTACATTTCACAGGTTGCGATTGGCAAACTTGAAACCGTGTCTGTATTCGGTAATGACTATCCGACCCCTGACGGAACAGGCGTGCGTGATTACATCCATGTTATGGATCTGGCAACAGGTCATTTAGCGGCACTGGATTGCCAGGATAAAGGCGAGTCATTCAAAGTTATCAATCTGGGTACCGGAGTCGGTTATTCCGTCATTGATCTCATTGAAGCCTTCGAAAAAGCGGCGCAAACAAAAATCAATTATAAGATTGTAGCGAGAAGACCCGGTGATATCGCCGAATGTTGGTCGGACCCGTCGTTAGCACGAGCAGAGCTAGGCTGGCAGGCCATCTACGGACTTGATGAAATGATGCGTGATACGTGGAACTGGCAAAAAAACAATCCTGACGGATATCACGAGTAATATTTAACCCGCAATGCGCCTTACTATTGGGCGCATTGCGGCTGCAGGCTAACGTGCGGTAATCGACGACACTCGATACCAACCGCTGCTCTGTTTTCCTTCATTGGCAAAGCTAATTCTGGCCATGCCAGACTTGTCCACAATAGCAACCTCAAGATGGTACATCCCTTCCGGCAACGCACCTGGCATTGGCAACTGATAATTCAGCAGATGTTTTCCGGGCAACCAGCGACGAATATCTTCCGGCACATTCCCTTGTGCAATAACTTTATTGGCATCATTAATAATGCGAAATGACAGGGTGTAAGGAAGATAAATAGGCGCGATACCATCGTTATACCAGGTGCTGGTCAGTGCCAGGCTTTGTCCATTTTGCCATACTGACTCGTGGCTCAGGGAGGCTAAACGAAACCGGTAGCCCAGCTTTGTCAGCGCATCATCGACAATCGGCCGATATTCACTGGGGACCGCTCTCGATTTCAGGTTGATCGTACTGGCGTGCTGCTTCACCGCCCAGTCAAAAATCCCCTGCACTTCAGCCCGCGTATAATGGTAGGTCTTCTTCCATTCCGGCATATATGAACACATTTCCAGACTCACTGGCGCTTTCTTCCAGGCATCATTAAATCCTGAAAAACTTGTCTGCGCCGCCAGCAATCGTTGTGGATAATCATCGTGCATATGATTCCAGGTATCGGAAAACACGCGCAGGTCGCCCCAGCAGTCCGCGCGCCATCCAGCCCCTCGCGCCACCGCATTCGCCAGGCTTTGACCGCCACTCATCAACATAATTTTCGGGGTAACGGGAAAAGCAGAAAAATGCATGGCGACGTAACGATCCAACTGAGCCGTCGTGTACCTCTCCAGCAGCGGTTTCAGCGTCGGAAAGTTGCTGTTATGCCACTCTCCCCATGCCCCTACCATGCCAATATCCACAAAAGCCAGATTCTCATTACCATCGTAACGCTTACCAAAGGCATTCAGCAGTCGCTGACTGTATTCAATAAACAGGGGATCATCTAAATCAGGGGCGAAGGTTTTATGATCGGGCGTCCATGTTCCTTTCACTCCTTTTTTAATCAACCAGTCAGGTATTTGCGGACCACTTTCCGGTTCTGCAAGCGCCATAAACCGCAGCCCTACATTCATCGCAGGCCGATGTGCGGCTGCGTATTTGAAAGCATCATCAACAAGTGCAAAATTGTACTGACCTTCGACGGGCTCCAGTTCTCGCCAGTAAAAACGCTCATATTCAAATCCGGTATCAGGGTAATCAGCCAGGCCCAGCTTTTCGCCATATCCCTGATGAAAACTGGCAACCCCAATACCAGGATTCGTCAAAGGGCCGGTCAGTGCTTGGGGCGTTACGGTCGTTAATGCGGCCATTGCCGCCAGCGGAAAGAACAAACACAACAGTGCAGAAACCCATTTACACTTCATCGCAGCAACGCCCTCAGCAGTCTGTTAACACTAGCGGTCTTTCAGGCTTAACCACCAGTCCCAAATACCAACGTGAAAATTGTGGAAAATATCGATACCCAATGCAGATTTGATCATATACAGCGTCAGCAATATACAGCTGGTGACAAACAGCACGGCAATCAGCAGCAAAAAAGTGAGCAAGATTCGCGACAACGTCGACTCCTGGCGATGCTGCTGACGTAAATCTCTGCCAAGCAAAAAAACCAGATAAAAACGTTTACCGAAAAAAGGGAAACTTCTGCGGATATCAACCTTGTGCCTTGCGCCCAGGGTAATGGCGAGGACCGCTTTCTCTACCCCCGCTTTTTGTTCCGGAGTTAACTCTTCCGATATCTGCGGATCAAGCTGAGCATAAAATCTCTCGATAGCGGGGGGACGTGTTTGAGGACTGGTCAAAATTAACCTATATCTTTATCGATTGAGTGATAGACATTGACTGTTTTTCTGGCGATTTCGTGCCAGTTATAATTTTGCAAATATACACTATAGTCAACGCTATTAGCTGCTGCCCACACAGCCATTTTCTCAGCCAGATTAGTCAGATTCCCCACCTTAAAATACGCATCTGGAGGCAATTTGACCTCGAGGTTAGCAGGAATATCGCTCACCACAGCTGGCAGGGAGAATGACATAGCTTCCAATAACGCTATCGGCAATCCTTCATGGTACGAAGGCATCACGAACAGTTTTGCCTGCGAAAACACCGCCTGCAGCTCATCACCTCTTAAAAACCCAGTCATTACTACGCCAGGGGTATCGGCAGCAAGCTGCTTGAGTCGAATGCTGTATTCGGTCGGATGATCCGCATCACCAATTAATACTAATGGCAGTTGCAAACCGCTTTGTTGATAAGCGGAGATAGCATCATGCATCCCTTTTTCTTCAACGAATCGTCCAACCACAACTAAATAGTTTTTCGCTTCGAGTCCAAAGCGGGAAAGCGTGGTGTGAAGAGTGTTATCTGATAATAACCGGGGTTCATTGACGCCGTTGTAAATCAAATGTGCATCATAGCGGCCATGTTTTTTCTGGATCAGTTGGTTAATAACCTCAGAAATAACAATCACCTCACTGGCATATTTCACCGCCCAGCGCTCACCGAGCAACAATATTTTTTTGGCGACATATCCCCATTTCTGCCGATCGTAGTCAGGCCCATGATGGGTGAAAACTACCCTCTTACCTAACAAACGCAATAAAGGAATAACTAGTCCAGGACCAATAGCATGTACGTGCACAATATCCGAGCGGTCTATGCAGGTTCTGAACGTCGCTAAAACGGAATGGACAATCGCTTCCAGCGAGCGTTTTTTAGGTGCCCACAATGCATAAGTTTCGACTTTCTTATAGGAAGACCGTTTGTAATTCACATACGGCGAGCGGGCGATGACACAAATATCAACATCAAACTGCTGTTTAATAGCAGGATAAAGATTCTGGCAATGCGTTTCCACACCGCCCAATACATCTGGGATCCCACGAGTACCAAACACCGTTATTTTTTTGCTCATCTTATGGCCTGCTTAAAAGTTCTTTATATAACGTCTGTAGCGTCTCCATATGCTTGTCGAGAGCATATTTTTCACTTAGACGTTCACGGCCATGTAAGCCCATCACCCGAGCTTTCTCAGGATCCTCTACAAGGGTATCCATCGCTCCCGCCAGCTCCTGTGCATTGCCCGGCTCAAATAAGATCCCTTCAATACCATCGCGAATTTGTTCTGGAATGCCGCCAATGCGCGACCCAATCACTGGCTTCGCAAATGCCATCGCCTCTAACACCGCCATCGAGCAGTTTTCATAACATTCAGAAGGGAGGATCACTACCCTGGCTCGTTTAATCAGATTATCCAGCGCCTCTCCCTGCTGCACGTAACCTAAAAATTCAACATCCGGGTATTTAGCAACCAACTCGTCATACAGCGGACCGTGACCGACAATTTTCAGTGTGGCTTTGTTACGCATTTTTTGATGAGCCTGCAGCAACGTTGCCACCCCTTTCTCACGACTCAAGCGACCAAAGTACAGCACGTAACCCTCATCGTTTATCTCACCGACAGGCTGGCTGTCATCAACGCCATTGACGATCACATCAATACGGGAATTCGGCAGGGTACGCAGCAAAATACCGCGCAAGAACTTACTGGGTGACACGATCACATCCAGTGCCTGATAGTTTTGCGCAATATATTGCCAGGTAGCCTCTAAAGAGAGCAGTAAACTCTTCGAGGCAGAGCCTTCCTGGCAGCGATATCTGAAAGCATTAAAAACTGTCCCGGTGATGCAGGCATCACAAACCTTACCCTCACGTAACATTGAATACGAGGGACAAACAATCTTATAGTCGTGCGCAGTCAACACCGTTTTACAGCCAAAATTGCGCGCCACTTTAATCAATGCCGGCGTCAACTGGTGGTAGATATTATGAAAGTGGACGATATCCGGGCGTTCTTTTTGTAATAACGCCAGCATTTTTTTACAGGCTTCAGCGTTATGAATAAAGCTAACTGCCGTTTTGATACCGCCCAGAAGACTACTGTCTTTATGATAATCCACATTACCGACGAAAAAATCCGCATAATCAGAAGGGAAATTCTTTTCATGCTGCATGGAAAAATCAATCACCTGCACGCCAGCTTTTTTCAGCATGCTTCGTTCCTGAAAATAAACCGTTTCCGCCCCACCCTTAATGAAGAAAAACTTGTTAACCAATAAAATTTTCATCACATCTGCCCTGTTTATTCATGAATGATTTTACTGTTGGGCGGAGTCAGCGGATCGCGTACCGGATAAATACACCCTTTGAGCAACCCCGCTGAACGAACAACCATATTTATTACGCTTTGTAACCCATCGGTTAGCGAGCGGTTTTTCACTATTTTCAACAGGGTAAATACCAGTAATGGCAGAAGTGCAACCGCCATGACTTTACCGTTAAAAGTGAGCAGTGCAGCGAACAACAAAATAAGATAGAGGGCAAATACGGCCTCATTCCTGACTATTTTTAGTGCCCCCATAAACCAGGGTTTCCCCCAGCTACAGCGCAACAGCTCGCCTGGCGCCTGGTAATACCTTGTTTTCCACCGATGCATCAGCATCTTAAACGTCGGCATGGTATGTGAAGTATGGCTAAAATACGGAATATCCAGACGACGCAGTTTGTAACCTGCGCCAGTAATGCGCAGACCCAACTCAGCCTCTTCATAAGCATGTAAATTCCGGTTTGTCAGATAGCCTATTTTTTCTATCGCAGAACGGCGATACAACCCACCGCCACCTAAATGATCGCAATCCCCAATGGGATAAATTTGATTAATTCGTTGCTTACGGGATTTAAATTCATAGTTAACGGCATCATCCATTTCTACGGTCCCGGCAACACCCGCATATTCCGGTTCAGCCTGCAAAAATGCGATGGCCCGATCGATAAATCCTTCTTCCAGCTCCATATCGCCATCCATCAGCAACAGGTAATCTCCTTCACTAAAAAGATAACCCAGTTGATGCCCCACACCGCAGCAGCGATCGTCAGGATCGGTTAATGACACCACCGTCACCCCTTTATTTACCGCCAGTTGCTGGGTGTTATCGGTCGACAGGCTATCGGCAACAATAATTTTATGTGGGTAGCCTACGAGCTGTCGCCGGATACTATCGATCGTTTTCTCAATACCTTTTGATTCGTTGAGAGTCTTAATACTCACTGAAATAAATGGTTTATTGTCCATCCCATCCCCCTGCGCTGCGAAGAACGGTTCGACGAATCACTAAGCTTGAGCCCAGTGACAAATAAAAAAGGAACTGTAACATCGGCGTTATCATCAGTATTTGGCTGTAAGGTAAGCTGATTAAACAACTAATAGCAAAAGCGTTGAACGCTGGCGCGAAGCTCAACAACTGGAGATCCTGCTTGTCCAGTTGCTCAAGCACCAGCAATGGTTTTGGCTGGCACACTTTCAGAATATAAATAAACAGACTAATAAAAAGCAGTGTGCCGATGACACCAATTTCCCAAAGAAGCATACTCAGAGAAGTGGAATCGAGAATTAAGTTATAAACAATATTCAAAAACCCAGGGGAGACTGTACTTCCGCTGTTTGTCGCATTAAGTCCGTAGCCAAATAACGTGCCCGACAGCCCCCACAGATCGTTATTTTTTAGCCAGAACAGAAACGTCGTAAAGCGCCCCAACTCACCGGTAGACATGACGTAGTTTGGGTCAAAAATATAGCTCAGAGAATCGATGAAAATGCTCAATGAGCTTTTCGTTGGGTCGGCGCCAAAAGCCGAAGTATAGTACCAGGCAAGAATCACAACCGACAGGCAGATAAGCAATAGCATACCCGCTACGATCAAAATCAACGTCTTGAAGTTAATCTTACTGACGTCTTTAACATAGCTCGGGGAGAGCCATACCCATACCAGGAATAGAGGTGAAAGCAGGATGACAAACTTCACTTCACCAATGATGCATAACCCTAGCCCGAGCACAATATGCAGCGCCATAGATTTAAACGTCGTCAGCCCGTGCTTATACTCCGAGAGTTTTAGCAACATGATTAACAGGCAAAACAACCCCATTGCTGCTGTATTCCCGCCGCCCATTGGGTCGCCGCCAAATGTACCCACTACGGAGTCCCATTTTTCATCTTCACCACGCTGAGCAACGCGCTGAGGAACCACCAGTAACACCTGATATATCATTACCGGAATTTGTACGTAAAACACCCAATACAAATATCGCGTGGCCCGATAAATCTGCGATTCCCGGCAAAATCCCAGTAGCAAACAGATCATCACCAGCGACAACGCAATTTCGTTTTTAAACGCGACAATCGCGACGGTTACTCCCCCCTGGAGCAGAGTTGAGGCCCCGGCCAGCACCAGAAAAGAGAAATACAGTGCCAGGATTATGGTTTCCTGCGCATCCAGTTGCAGCGGGGCATCCCGTGTCTGCATGACCATTAATCCGACCATCAGCAGCGTCAGAAAAAATGGGATCCACAGCACCGACTGCATACCAGTGAAATACTGCACCAGACCACACAGTATCAACGTAATAAAGGTATAGGCCTGTAAATAATATCCGGTATTCAATGTCATAATATCACCGGCTTGTCTTTCAGGAGATTGGCACGTTTGTTCATTTTGAGATAAATGAACGCATAACGAATAAAGGTCAGTGAAGAAAATAATATTACTGACGCTGCATAGTCATGATAAAAATAAGGCGTCACAACAAAAGCAATCAACACAATGGCCAGCTGTTCAAGCTGGATCCTGAGAAAATAGCGATGGGAACCAAATATCAGCTCAATCACCGTCAAAGGGCTGATCGCCAGCGCCGGAAACAAATAGGGCAACATGTAGCGCGAAGTCTCAATTGAGTTAATCCAGTCTTCGCTAAAACCAAGCCGCATCACAATCGGATAGAAAATAAACACCCCGAGAGTGCAAACAACCCCAAGAACCAAAAGCAGCATCCTTACTTTAGTATACTCTTGATAATTAAAGGTATTATTCCGGAAATCCATAGACCACTTTGAGAAAATCGTATTGCGTACTGCATTACCGATGATCACGACGGGTGCCAGACAGAACCGACTGACGACTGAAAAATAGCCTGCTGTCAGCGCCGAGAACCAGAAGTTAATTAACATGATCGGCAAGTTGCTGCTTGCCATCGCCAACACCTCGGCACTCCCGACCTTAGTGATATGGTGAATATGCTGTTTAAAAAATAGCAGGTTACTGGATGGGCGCAGATGCTTGACAGTCACTGAACGAATATCAAACGAATGTAAAATGCAGCTCGTCGTCAGCAGCATCATCGCACATGCCCACGACCAGTAGAACATCTGTACATGATGAGTGAGCAGCACTGAGAGCACCACTACCACTGAAACAGAAATTCGCTGAAATATCAGAAAAGAAAAATTTGCCGTCCGCAGTGACAAATTCTCTGATATTAAAACCCACGCATTTGAAAGCGACAGCAAATAGAGAAACAGGATGTTCTGATGAAATAACCATGCTGTTAATGCGGCATACGGCAGCGCAATTACCGCACTTTGCAGCAGACAAAACACCACATTTTGCGCCAGGTCCTCATCCTGCTGTTTAGGAATCAACAGCTGTGAGGCAAAGGTACACACCTGTGCCCCAACCACCGCAATGCTGTAGTTGAGCGCATAAAGCCCAACCTCAGCCATATCATACTTGTGTGAGATCAACCAGATAGACAGCGCACCAATCAACTGCGAGATGACTGATGAACCGGCTATCGTGGAAGCACTCTTCAGTAGACTCATACACGACCTGGCGTAGTCATCAGTTGGTCAGTATTAAAGTTCAGTGAACGCAGTCCCTCTTGCGTTTCAAGATTCTTTTCCTCGACCGCATTTAATACCGCGCCAATCACAACGCCCTGATTATCTTCAATCTTATCCAGCGCGCTGGCGATTGTCTCCGCTGAACCACTCCCGGCTTTCACGATGAAAACAACGCCGTCAACCGCCCGTTTAAGCAGTTGGATATCCTGGCTCTGATTCACCGCAGCAACATCAATAATAATGCGCTGGTATTGCGACTTGAGTTCGCGCATTAAGGGTTCAACACGTTCAGACGACAGCATCAGTAAAGAGGAGATCGTGGCCTTGCCGTGTGGAATAAAATCAAGATTCTCATTAATCTTAATACGCGTATTTTCCAGTACGGCTTCACCCCGCAGTAGTTCCGCCATGCCAGCCGATGCTGGGGTAGCAAGCTCAGTAGACAGACCATCATGATTAAAGAAGTCCGCATCAATAAGCAGTGTTTTCTGATCGAAGCTAAATGAACTCGCCAGCAGATTAGCTAACAGAGAGCGCCCTTCACCATGCTCCGCCGATGCCATCGCGACCGTCTGTAACGCGCGGTTATCTAACATTATCCGCGTGCGAATACCGTGAATAATATCGGCGTTCAACGGGTTCTTGAGGATCAGGTCGCGAACCTGTGCTCGCCCCGTTATACCGATGAAACGACGGATCTCACCCAAGGGTTCGATATTAAGGCGTTTTTTCATCCGGCTAAGGGTGCTAATCGAATTATCCATTGCCGCTTTAACGATGAAATACATAATGCTGAAAACGACCACCAGCATGACAATCATCACCAGCAGTAAAGACTTATTCGGCTTAGCAGGCTTTAGCGGAGGAACTGCAGGATCATACAGCACCGCGTCAGCATTTACGCCGGAAAGCGACAACTCCTGAGTACGCTGGTAAAGCGTTTTATACAGATCTTCCATTTTATCCAGTGACAGTTTTTGGCTGTTGTAGATATCCCGTTTTGACGCCATTTTCTGGAATATCTCTTTCTGCTGCGCCAACTGCTGCCGGTAGTTATTTTCATCTGTCACCGCAGCCAGATATTGCTGACGTAACCCAGCTTTCAGTTCACCCAGTACCCGCTGCGTTTGATTTTGAATCGACTGAACGTCGGCTTCTGCTTTTAAGATGGTTGCGTGCTTAGGCCCATACAATTTTCTCTGTTCAGACAGCACGCGCTGTGCCTGAATCAGCGCAATACGTAAATCCTGAATCTGTGCATGGTCAGAAACAGAGGGCAGAGAAATGATATCCCCGGAAGACTTTCCGCGACCATTCACTTCGTTATAAACAGATTCCGCGGCGACACGACGTTGAGTCGCGTCTGCCAGACGATTGGTTACAATGCTTAATTGCTCTGTTTCAAAACCATCAATACCGCGGAACGTTAATAGCCCCGCATTTTTCAGGTAGTCATCCATCTCCGCTTTTTGTTTAGCAATTGACTTCTGCACCTCTTCCATCTTTGCAGCGTTTAACTCTTTCGCTTTCTCTGCTTTCTCGCGCTTTTGCTCAACGGTGTAGTTGATAAAAGCCTGAGCCACGCCATTGGCTATCTCAGCCGAAAGCTGCGGAGAGGTAGATTCATAGGAAATGGACGCCAGATTAGTCGTGCGAATGCCGACGATCTTCAGGTCTTTCGACAACGTCTTCAGCGCCTGTTCGACCCTCAACTGCCGACTCTCACTGCTGTCAGCCCCGCCAGTACCCGATTTCTCACCATTGAAGTCCGGATTTTCATCCAACTTCAGATCGCGCACAGCCTGTTCCAGAATGATTCGTGACTGCATCAGAGCATATTGGGTTTCGTAGTAGCCACTGCGCGTTGAATCAAAACCATCAACCTGTGGAAACGGCGAAACATTATCAGCCTGGGCCTTAATCAGCACAGTCGCCGTCGAAACATACTTTGATGACATCATGCTGATTAATGGATAGGCCACCGCCCCCGCAACGATACCGGCAAGTGCGATTTTCCAGGCATTCTTTTTAAGTTCTTTGGCAAAGCGTGAGAAATCGACTGAGTTCTCTCTTTTCTTGCCGTTTTCCACTATAGATAGTTTCATCGTTAGAAGAACCCCATGCCAATAATCACGACGTCCCCAGGACGAACAGAGTGCGTTAAATCGACATTCTCAAGGAGCTGATTGCTACCAGCCAGTCGAATGTTGATATCTTTGCGGTCTGCACGGTCAGTAAATCCCCCCGCCTGGGCAATAGCTTTTTCTACGGTAAGTCCCGGCTCATAAGCGAATGCATTCGGGCTTTTCACTTCACCTGAAACGTAGAATTTACGGAATTCAGCAATGCTTACGGTCACCATAGGATTAACCATATAACCATTGCGTAAACGTTGAGATAATTCCGCACTCACCTGTTCAGGCGTTTTGTCTTTCAATGCAAGCACGCCAATATAGGGGAAATTTATTGAGCCACTCTTATCCACAATAAACTTCATCGTCATCTCCGGTTCCCCGTAAACAACGATATTGACAGTATCCCCGGCACCAAGTCGGTAATCCTCTGAGGTGACAGCAGGATCGTCCGTTAATGGTGGTCTGGACGTTGCGCATCCGACCAACAGGATACTGAATAGAAAAAACGCGCACAGTTCTATTATTTTCATTTTAGATCTGAACCTTAGCTTTAAGCATAATCATCGAATTATCATAACCTAACGTTCTTATGACTTCCTGATTGTCATTGGGACCGATAAAGAACGAGTCAGTATCCTTATTCGAATTTAATGTATCTAACTGATATTTAATCTCAAAATTAACAGACGGTGTGTAGTCATAGCTCATGGTTACACTGAAGACACCATTTTTATCATGTCGGTCCTTGTTTTGTTTCTTATAGTCTTCCATGGTGTAGGCATAGTCGAGAATGGTTGAAAAGCGTTCACCTAACCAAAAATGCTGGTAAGAAACCCCATACTCAGTCACTAAAATATACCCCCCAACTTCCGATGGGTCTTTAATGCTTTGCGCGGTACGAGCGGTAAAAACAGACTGTTTTAACGGTTTCCACTCTCCCTTAATATCCCAGTTTAGACCATTAAAATCATGCGAGTTTGGGCTGTTTTCAAATGTTTTGTACAACCAGGCGATATTCATATCGACATTGGTTTTCCCCGTCAGCTGCGATTTCAGACCGTAAAGCAAATAATATTCATTACTGTCTTTTTCTGAGTTGTTATCATAGTGACGTTGGTTAGTAATAAAACTATAGCGAAAACGCGTTCTGGATGTGTATTGATCAAAAATCTCTGCAACCAGGCTATTTTCATGCCATTCCTGATCAAGGATGTAATTGTAAAAATCCTCACTGGTATCTTGCGTATCCTGCGTGTTACCGAAAGTCAGTTTTTTATATAACAACGCCAACTCCGCTTTACCACGTCCATCTGGCGCACCGTAGCTATAGCGTAATTCACTGTTGATAAAATTTGTCGTCAGCGGAGATGTAATTCCGTACTGCCGAAACTGGCCCGGCAGAAAACCTTCGGTGATATCACGACCACGATTTTCATGCCCAAGAGAATCTTCCAGATTGAGAGTTAAACCGTGCATTTGCCCATAACGCCAGGCACCGTTAAAACGGAAAAAATGATCGTTGTAGTTATCAGCGGAATCGCTTGAATAGTTACGGTAATCGCCGGAATACATCAGTAAATACTTATCCTGACCGCGCTCTCCGATCATACTCAGCACTGGCGCTGCGCTCTGAAATGAGGAACCAATAGCATCACTGTTATGTGGCTGATAAGTCACGTTATCATCATAACCGTAGTCCACAGCAACCTTGCCCTGGAAGTCGATCCCGGCAAAGCCAATGTGTGATTTCGGTGTTAAATCAGCCCATGCGGACTGCGATATCACGATTCCGGTAATAACTATTAATTTAGTATGCATTCTTACCGACAAATCCTTTGAAAATAGTTTTAATAATAATTTTTATATCCAGCCATAACGACCAGTTTTGAATGTATTCGATATCATACTGAACGCGTTTTTCCATCTTGTAGAGCGCATCAATTTCCCCACGAAACCCGTTAATTTGCGCGAGGCCAGTGATCCCAGGCTTAACTTTATGGCGGATCATGTAATTTTCTACCTGCTTACGGTATTGTTCATTATGCGTAACCGCATGCGGTCTTGGACCCACAATCGACATGCTGCCTTGCAACACATTAATAAACTGAGGTAACTCATCAAGCGACGTTCGACGCAAAAAACTACCAAATTTCGTCACTCGCGGATCGTTCTTCGTGGCCTGAATCACCGTGTCGGAATTCTCCATTACCCGCATAGAGCGAAACTTCCAGACTTTAATTTTTTGCCCACTCAAACCATAGCGGTCTTGTTTAAAAAATACTGGCCCACGTGAAGTGAGTTTGATACCAATAGCGATCGCTAACATTAGCGAAGAGATCATCACCATAATAATGCTGCCCAGCACCAAATCCTCAGCCCGCTTAATAAACGATCCGGCCCCTTCAAACGGGGAACTAAAGATACCGATAGTTTGCAGATTATGGATAGATCTCAACTTAGACATATTGTTACTGTAAGTATAAAAATCAGGCACAATATAGGTATCAACCGTGGTATCAGACATCATGGCCAAAAAATGACGAATACGTTGTAGCGCCACCATCGGCAACGCAATATAGATTTCATCTATATTTCCCAGTTTAGCCTCTTCAACCAGGTTGATCACCGGCCCTCTAAAGGGGCTTTTAATTCTGTTAACAAAATCACCGCAGCGGGATAAGCTGCGTTCATCATAAAAGGCCAAATCTAATTGGATATTGGAATATTCATTCATCAATGCATTTTCTGCAGCGAGGCCATTATCGGTAAGACCAATAATCGCTACGCGAACATTTTTCTTGGTTGAATATTTAAAAATGAAAAAACGAATGTAATATAAAAAAGGTAAGGGAAAGAGATACCAAAAAATAATAGCTGAACAAACTGGGTTGTCCAGTTTACTTAAATATCCTAATGTCTGAGGTTCAGCCACCGCAACACTGACTATCTCAATAGAAATAATCGCCAGCAAGGTACAAGAAAGCAGTCGTTTTTGATTACGTAAGCCAATGGTCTTTATTTTTTGCTGATACATTTTAGTATATTCAGCAAACAGCAGAAAAAAGGTAGAAAAAAGAACACTCAAAATAGCAACTGTCTTAAATGGTGCCATATTCAACAGATGTGCGCTAACAATCAACGTTAAGTTGATAACAATAAAATCGACCAGTTTTATAAATACTGGGTATCCTTGACTGCTAATCTTTAGCGAATTTTTCAGCATATCCCAGCCTATTATCTATTGATCTTTAATTATTTTTTGCTCTTTTCATGTTGCTAATTATATCACAAGTCAAAAAAACGCAATGGTACATTGTCAGTAAATGTAAAAAATAATGCTACACAATGTGACTCTGGCTCCATTGATAGTATGTATTTATATGATTTTTAAGGTTATTAAAAATATCAGCACTTGATTATCATTATCAAAAAAATGATTATTAGCAACAAAGCGACTATTGACAGATAACAATCCATAGACTATGGAATACCCACTTATGTATGATAAATATCATCTGTTTTTCCTTTTTTGCCCACCATTACTGCTAAGTTAATGCTCAACACAGAGAGAGTTATAAAAATATTCTCCACACATCCATCCAATAAATAACAAAATAAAACCATTAAAATTCTAATTAATAATAAAGTTAATTAATTGGAATATATACCCAATAGATTTCGAGTGCATTGAGGCAGCTTGAAAGACCTGGGGTACAGACAGACGATAAACAGCATCTGTATCTCTTTCTTAGCACGATACGCTCAAAAACCGTACCCGTACGCTCAACCCTCCTAACGTCTCACTGCGAGACAGGTGTGGACGCGTATGGTGCAAACGCGCGATGTCATTCACCAGCGCCAGACCGATACCCGCTCCGGGAACATTGCCGACATTATCCAGGCGATGAAACGGCAACAGCGCCTGATGCATCCGATCATCATCAATACCGGGACCGCTGTCTTCAACCACCAGCACCACCGCTTCCCCTTCTCGTAGTAGTCTGGCAGTGACTATTTCCTGCGCTGGCGTATATTTCAGCGCGTTATCCAGTAGATTCCCGCACAGCTCACCAAGCAGAACCTCATCTCCTTCAATCCATACCGCGTCCTGTTCACCTTCATAACCCAGATCGATGGCTTTACTGCGCGCCTGCGCCAGACGAGTAAAACAGCTGGTTTGCACGACCTCATACAGATTGACCGGTGAAAAATGTCTTTCCCCCTGCTCCTTACGCTTTACCGCGGAAAGCTGCAGTAGCCTTTCTGTCAGTTGAATGGTGCTATCCAGCGTCGAACTCATCGCTTGTAAACTCTCATACCACTGCTGCGGCTGTGGGCTGGCGAGGGCTACCGCCGCCTGGGTTTTAAGCACTGCCAGCGGAGTTTTGAGCTGATGAGATGCATCTGCGCTAAAGCGTTCCTGACGCGAAATAAGCGCGCGTAGCCGGTCGATATAGCGGTTGAATGCCACAATCAGCAGACGGGTTTCCGACCATGGCAGCAGCTCCGGCAACGGCGTCAACAGCCCCGGTTCACGGCGCACCATCAATGATGACAGCTGGCGCATGGGGCGTAATACCCGACGAAGCAGCCAGCCGACCAGCACCAGCGTCAGTAACACCAGCAACCCTTGAGAAACCCATGAGGAAAATAGCAGTTGCCCCGCCAGATAGCGCCGCGATTGCAGCGTTTCAGCGACATAAATCTCCGCCATACCAACGATTCCCCCTTCGTTCACTGGCTGGAGAAGACGCGCCACGCGGATAGCCTCCCCGCGATACTCAGTGTGATAAAACCACGCCAGCGCCGGATAAAGCCGGGTGCGCGATGTAGCTGGCGGCATCGCAGGTAAATCGTCATAGCCGGAAATCACCTTCCCCGCCGGATCAACCACTTTGCAATACAGCCTGTCATTCATGTTCAGTTCAAAGCTGTCCAGCACCACCCATGGCACATTGACTTCGAGCTGTTTATTACGAACCACAAGTCGCTCAGACACCGTTCTGGCCGATGAGAGCAGCGTCCGGTCATACGCCTGCGTCGCTGCCTGTAGAGCGCTAACGTAGCTGTTAAACGCCGACAGTCCCCACAGCAGCAACAGCGGCAAGCCAAGAAACATTAATAACTGCAGGTACAGCGACTGGGGCTTAACCCACTTCATCACAGCACTCCAGCACATAACCCAGGCCGCGCAACGTCGCGATCCTCACATCGCTCCCCAGCAGTTTTTTACGCAGGCGATGGATATACAGTTCAATGCTTTCAGGGCTGACCTCATCGCTCAGACTGAAGACCTGTTCAAACAGTTGCTGGCGCGAAACCGGGCGTAATCGCCGGTACATCAGCACCGTCAGCAGCGCCTGTTCACGCGGCGTGAGCGCCAGCGGCTGCCCCTGCAACAGAAAATAGCCTTCATCATGAAATGCCAGTTCCCCCAGTTGCTGTATACCTTGCACCTGGCCTGCGCTGCGTCGCAGCAGTGCCCGCAGTCGCGCATCAAGTTCTTCAATTTCAAACGGCTTCGCCAGATAATCATCGGCCCCGACGTTCAGCCCCTTCACTCTGTCAGCCACTGCGCTACGCGCCGTCAGCAGCAGAACCGGGAGCGTCTGCCCGCGTTTGCGCAGTCGCTGAACGACTTCCAGACCATCCAGCCCCGGCATATTGATGTCCAGAACCGCCAACGCATACGTTTCGCTATGCAAGAGATGATCGGCGGCCTGCCCATCAAAGACGCAATCGACAGCAAAACCGTTTTGTACCAGCGCTTTCTCCAGCCAGTGAGCCAATTCACGGTTATCTTCCGCTAATAAGAGACGCATATCACATCCTGTAAAGTTTCTGCCGCATTGAAAGGGAATTGAAAGGTTAATGTTTTAACAATCATGCAACCGAACTGCTACACATCGGCTCACATAATCACAAAAATCTTCTTTCGTACCCGAAACTCCGGTCGCCCGGCGCGAGGATAAATAATGAAAAAACAATTACTTCGTACCCTTACTGCAAGCATGTTACTGATGAGTACCGCTGTTCTGGCTGAACAAGCCCCCTCACGCACTGAATGTATCGCTCCGGCGAAACCCGGCGGGGGATTCGACCTCACCTGTAAGCTGATTCAGGTGAGCATGATGGAAACGGGTGCTATCGAAAAACCGATGCGCGTGACCTACATGCCCGGCGGGGTGGGCGCGGTAGCCTATAACGCCATCGTCGCGCAACGCCCTGCCGAGGCGGGAACCGTGGTGGCCTTCTCTGGCGGCTCGCTGCTGAACCTGTCGCAGGGCAAGTTTGGTCGCTATGGCGTCGATGATGTGCGCTGGCTGGCAAGCGTGGGAACTGATTACGGCATGATTGCCGTACGCAACGACTCACCGTGGAAAACGCTGAAAGATCTGCTGACGGCCATGGAGAAAGATCCCAACAGCGTGGTGATTGGTGCTGGTGCTTCTATCGGCAGTCAGGACTGGATGAAGTCAGCGCTGCTGGCACAAAAAGCCAACGTCGATCCGCACAAGATGCGTTACGTGGCGTTTGAAGGCGGCGGCGAGCCGGTGACTGCGCTGATGGGAAATCATGTGCAGGTAGTGTCTGGGGATCTCAGCGAAATGGTGCCCTATCTCAGCGGCGACAAGATCCGTGTGCTGGCAGTGTTCTCTGACGAACGTCTGCCTGGCCAACTGGCAAATGTCCCTACAGCTAAAGAGCAGGGCTATGACCTCGTGTGGCCGATCATCCGTGGCTTCTACGTCGGACCAAAAGTCAGCGATGCTGAATATCGGTGGTGGGTTGAAGCATTTAACAAGCTCCAGCAGACCGATGAGTTTAAAAAGCAGCGCGAACTGCGCGGTCTGTTCGAATTCAACATGAGCGGCAAGCAGCTCGACGATTACGTGAAGAAGCAGGTCACCGATTATCGTGAGCAGGCGAAAGCCTTCGGCCTGGCTAAATAACCGCAGGGACATTGATGATGAGCGATCGTATTTTTGCGGGTATCTGGCTGTTGCTCTGTATCGCCGGGCTGTTCATAGCCTGGCAAATCAGCAGCGAATACAGTTATGAACCGGTTGGGCCGCGTCCCTTTCCACTTGGCATTATCAGCCTGATGCTCCTGTGCGCCGTGGCGCTGCTGTTGCGTCATCCGGACACCATCAGTTGGCCTCGCCGCCACGTGCTGCAAAAACTGCTCACGATGGTGATTGTTCTGTTGATGTACGCCTGGGGGTTTGAATGGCTGGGCTTTCCGATTGCCACCGCCATTCTCACCGTGGTGATTGGCATGTTGTTCGGTGCCACCATTCCGGCTGCGGGTATTTCTGGCTCTGTCCTCGGCATTCTTCTGTGGTATGCCTTCGATCGGCTGCTTGATGTCACCTTACCACTCGGCGCCTGGCTGGGTTAACGGAGAAACGATGGATACCTGGATATATCTTTCTCAAGGTTTTGCGGTGGCGATGACGCCGGAAAACCTGGTTATCGCCTTGATCGGCTGTTTTGTTGGCACCATCGTTGGGCTGCTGCCGGGCCTCGGGCCCATCAACGGCGTGGCGATCCTGCTGCCGCTGGCCTTCGCATTGCATCTGCCAGCAGAGTCTGCGCTGATCCTGCTGGCCACTGTTTATATCGGCTGTGAATACGGCGGGCGCATCTCCTCGATTCTGCTCAATGTTCCCGGCGATGCAGCCGCCATTATGACCGCGCTTGACGGCTATCCGATGGCGCAGCAAGGGCGCGGCGGCGTGGCGCTCTCTATCTCGGCGGTCAGCTCCTTTTTCGGCTCACTTATCGCTATCGGTGGCATCATTCTGTTTGCCCCGGCGTTAGCGCAATGGTCGCTGGCTTTCGGTCCGGCAGAATACTTTGCCTTAATGGTCTTCGCCATTGCCTGCCTCGGCAGCATGATGGCGCAAAACCCACTGAAATCATTTCTGGCAGCGCTAATCGGTCTCGGCCTTGCGACCGTCGGCGTAGATGCCAACACCGGGGTCTATCGCTTCACCTTTGACAGTGTCCATCTCTCTGATGGCGTGCAGTTTATCGTGGTGGTGATTGGGTTGTTCTCTGTGTCAGAAATACTGTTAATGCTGGAACATACCAGCAGTGGCCAGACGCTGGTGCGTAAAACAGGCCGCATGTTGTTTAACGCCAAAGAAGGTATGCAGTGTGTGGGCGCGACACTTCGCTCGTCGGTGATTGGCTTTTTTGTCGGTGTGCTACCAGGCGCCGGGGCGACCATCGCCAGCGCAATCACCTACATGACTGAGAAAAAACTCAGCGGTAACAGCGACAGCTTTGGTAAAGGGGATATTCGTGGCGTTGCCGCACCAGAAGCGGCGAACAACGCCTCGGCCTGCGGATCCTTTATTCCGATGTTGACGCTCGGTGTGCCTGGCTCCGGTACCACAGCGGTGATGATGGGTGCGCTGACGCTGTACAACATCGCGCCAGGCCCGGCCATGTTCACCGAGCAACCAGATATCGTCTGGGGGCTGATTGCAGCGCTGCTGATTGCTAACGTGATGCTGCTGGTGATGAACATTCCGCTGATAGGTTTGTTTACCCGCATGCTAACCATTCCGCTGTGGTTCCTGGTTCCGGCCATTGCCGCAGTCTCCGCAGTAGGCGTTTATGCAGTCCACAGTACCACTTTCGATCTGGTGCTGATGGTCGCCCTCGGCGTACTGGGCTACATACTGCGAAAAATGCACTTCCCGATGTCACCGTTGATTCTCGGGTTTGTACTGGGGGAAATGTTGGAGCAGAATCTGCGTCGCGCGCTGTCTATCAGTAATGGAAACATAGATATTCTGTGGGCAAGCGGGGTGGCAAAAGTACTGCTGGTACTGGCAGTGATGGTTATCGTGATCCCACCCGTGCTGCGTCTGATCCGTAAGCGCCACAACAAGCCGCAGGTGGACATCGGTTAGTAAAATGACGCGCCTTATCCGGCCTACGATTGATCGCCACTGTAGGCCGGATAAGCGCAGCGCCATCCGGCATTTTTATTTTGAGCGTAAACCCTGAGTTCCTGCCAGGACATGCTCGACAAACTGCGTCAGCTTTGGCAGCGGGCGTAAATCCTGCCGCCACAGCAGATGTATCGGGCGCGGTTCAGGTGTAAAGCCCTCCAGTACCCGAACCAACCTGCCACTTGTGAGTTCTTCGGCCAGTAAAACCTCGGGCTGCAACAGCAGACCCGCCCCTGCGACCGCCGCCATACGCAGGCCGTGGCCATCGTTACAACGCAGGATCGCATCGCGTTTCCATCTGACCTCCCCTTCCACGCCCGGCAGCTTCCATTCGTTGCGGGCCGTCCACACCGTGTGGGATAAACACAAATGATCCACCAGATCTGCCGGCGTTCGGGGCGTACCGTGACGGGCCAGATACTCCGGTGAGGCGCAGATCGCCATACGGTACGGACACAGGTATTTCGCCACTACATCAGTCTGATGAATATCACCAATCCGGATCGCCAGATCCACACCCTCATCTACCAGATCAACCATCCGGTTAGTCAGATCCAGTTCAAGACGTACCTCCGGCCAGGTCTGTAAAAAAGCAGCAGCCAAAGGCGATACCACACATGCGCCAAATGAGGTTGGTGCGCTGATGCGCAGCGTGCCAGCAGGTACCAGCCGCAAGCGCTCTACCGAGCTTTCAGCTATTGCCACCTGCTCCAATACTCGTCTGGCTTCTTCAAAGTAAACCCGCCCGGCATCGGTCAAACTCTGGCGACGGGTATTACGCTCCAGCAGACGCGTACCGAGCTGAACTTCAAGCTGGGCGATATATTTCCCCACCATTACCGCCGACATCTCCAGTCGCGTTGCCGCGCCGGTAAAGCTACCGCTCTCCACCACGGCGATAAATGTTTCCATGCCGCGCAACTTGTCCATATTACAAACCTCTGGTTAGCAATCATCTAACTTTTAGCCAGTTTATCTGATTTCATTTTCATTAAAGAATGGTGGCTCACACTATTCAGGAGGTGGTTATGAAAATCGTCGTTATTGGTGCCAGCGGCACAGTCGGTCGCGCAGTCACAGAAGTATTGAGCCGTACACATGACGTTGTTCGCGTGGGCCGCACACAGGGTGATTACCTGGTTGATATCACTTCTCAGGAGAGCGTGCAGGCGTTGTTTGAAAAAATCGGTCGGGTAGATGCGATCGTGTCCGCCACCGGCAACCTGTTCTTTGGTCCGTTGTCGACAATGACCGACAACGAGTTTAATCAGGGGTTGCAGGATAAGCTGTTAGGTCAGGTGCGGCTGGCATTAACCGGGCAACACTATCTGAATGATGGCGGTTCAATTACGCTTATCAGCGGCATCATCGCTCATGAGCCGATTGCGCAAGGGGCAAGCGCTGCAACCGTCAATGCCGGACTGGAAGGTTTTGTTCGCGCTGCTGCCTGCGAATTAGAGCGCGGAATTCGCATTAATCTGATCAGTCCCACCGTGCTGAGCGAATCCGCCGACGCTTACGATAGTTTCTTCCCTGGTTTTGAAAGCGTGCCCGCCACTACGGTGGCAAATGCTTTTCGCCGCAGCGTGGAAGGCATACAAACCGGTCGCGTCTATAAAGTCGGCTACTGATATTTTGCTGCCGCTGCATCCCTTATCAGCGGCAGCATTATTAACTCATTGTTTTAAAACATTCCCTTCTTGATTTTCTTCCCTGCATCACACTTACCCTCATCTTTTATATTGTTAAATAATTGTTGCTTTTGATCACAAATAATAAACAAAGCAGTCAATTTTGTGCGCACTTTTCAAAAATGTAGATATTTTTAATTTATGGCTACGAAACGAGCATCGCCATGTCTCCCTGACAATCTACTGAGAGGATCGATTCTGATGAACGCACTGACTGCCGTAAAACCGAACGCTGAAGATCCAGCCCAGCACTACAGCGGTTTCACGCTGAAACCATCAGCCCAGTCTCCACGCCTGCTGGAACTGACTTTCTCCGCCGAGACTACGGAGCAATTTCTGCAAGCTGTGGCACAGTGGCCGGTGCAGGCACTGGAATACAAATCTTTCTTGCGATTTAAAGTGAGCAAAATCCTCGACGATTTGTGCGGTAATCAGTTGCAGCCTCTGCTGCTGAAAACGCTGCTGGATCGTGCTGAAGGCGCACTACTGATCAACGCCGTGGGTGTTGATGACGTGGCGCAAGCAGAAGAGATGGTCAAGCTGGCAACGGCAGTCGCACATCTTATCGGACGCTCCAATTTTGATGCGATGAGCGGTCAGTACTATGCGCGTTTTGTGGTTAAAAACGTTGATAACTCAGACAGCTATCTGCGCCAGCCGCACCGTGTAATGGAGTTGCATAACGACGGAACCTACCTCGAAGAAATCACCGACTACGTGTTGATGATGAAGATCGACGAGCAGAACATGACCGGCGGTAATTCGCTGCTGCTGCACCTTGACGACTGGGAACATCTGGATCAGTACTTCACCCATCCGCTGGCACGCCGCGCTATGCGCTTCGCCGCACCACCAAGCAAAAACGTCAGCCAGGACGTGTTTCATCCGGTGTTTGACGTCGACCAACAGGGTCGCCCGGTGATGCGCTACATCGACCAGTTCGTCCAGCCAAAAGACTATGAAGAAGGTGTCTGGCTGAGCGATCTCTCAGACGCGCTGGAAACCAGCAAAAGCATCCTGTCTGTTCCGGTTTCAGTCGGCAAATTCCTGCTGATCAACAACCTGTTCTGGCTGCACGGTCGCGATCGTTTTACGTCGCATCCTGATCTGCGCCGTGAACTGATGCGCCAGCGTGGTTACTTTGCTTACTCCACCAACCACTACCAGACCCATCAGTAAGCGCGAAGGAAAATAGTGGATGTATGATTTTGTGATTATTGGCGGCGGCATTATCGGCATGTCGACCGCCATGCAGCTGATTGATGTCTATCCGGACGCCAGAATTGCGCTGCTGGAAAAAGAGTCCGGCCCGGCCTGTCACCAGACGGGCCACAATAGCGGCGTGATCCATGCCGGGGTTTATTACACCCCCGGCAGCCTGAAGGCACAGTTTTGCCTGGCCGGAAATCGTGCTACCAAAGCCTTTTGCGACCAAAACGACATCCGCTATGACGTCTGCGGAAAAATGCTGGTTGCCACCTCTGAACTGGAAATGGAGCGGATGCGCGCCTTATGGGATCGCACCGCCGCCAACGGCTTAGAACGCGAGTGGCTGAACGCTGAAGAACTGCGTGAGCGTGAGCCGAACATCACCGGACTGGGCGGTATTTTTGTCCCGTCGAGCGGGATTGTCAGCTACCGTGAAGTGACGGCTGCAATGGCGAAAATCTTTCAGGCCAGAGGCGGTGAGATTATTTACAACGCCGAAGTCAGCGCGCTGAAAGAACACGCTACAGGTGTAATCGTGCATACCCGCCAGGGTCAGGAATATGAGGGCGCGACGCTGATTACCTGCTCCGGCCTGATGGCTGACCGACTGGTGAAAATGCTTGGCGTCGACCCCGGCTTTATCATCTGCCCGTTTCGCGGTGAATACTTCCGTCTGGCGCCAGAGCATAACCAGATAGTCAACCATCTGATCTACCCCATTCCCGACCCGGCGATGCCGTTTCTTGGCGTTCATCTCACCCGCATGATTGACGGCAGCGTAACGGTAGGTCCCAACGCAGTACTGGCGTTTAAGCGTGAAGGTTATCGCAAACGCGATATTTCCCTCAGCGACACGCTGGAGATATTAGGTTCCTCCGGCATCCGCCGGGTGCTGCAAAATAACCTGCGTTCCGGCCTTAGTGAGATGAAAAACTCACTGTGCAAAAGCGGCTATCTGCGGCTGGTACAAAAGTACTGCCCGAGCCTGACGCAAAAAGATCTGCAGCCGTGGCCCGCGGGCGTACGTGCGCAGGCGGTATCGCCTGACGGTAAGTTGATCGACGACTTTCTGTTTGTCACCACGCCACGTTCAATTCATACCTGCAACGCCCCCTCTCCAGCCGCGACATCGGCAATCCCTATCGGTGCGCATATCGTCAGCAAGGTTCATGCGCTGCTGGAAAACCAGAACAATCCCGGACGCACGCTGCGTGCGGCACGTAGCGTGGAAACATTACACGCCGCATTCACTCGTTAAACATTTTATGACAGGAAGCAATCATGCAACTTAACGATCCAACCTTGTTTCGCCAGCAGGCATTGATCAACGGCCACTGGCGTGACGCCAACAGCGGCGAGACCATCGCGGTGACCAACCCCGCAAATGGTCAGCAGTTAGGTAGCGTACCGAAAATGGGTGCGGATGAAACCCGCGAGGCCATTGAAGCCGCTAACCGTGCACTGCCCGCGTGGCGGACGCTGACCGCCAAAGAGCGGGCGAATATTCTGCGCCGCTGGTTTAACCTGATGATTGAACATCAGGACGATCTCGCCCGCCTGATGACCCTCGAACAGGGGAAACCGCTGGCGGAAGCGAAAGGTGAAATCATCTATGCCGCCTCCTTTATTGAGTGGTTTGCCGAAGAGGGCAAACGTATCTACGGCGACACCATCCCAGGTCATCAGGCCGATAAGCGCCTGATCGTCATTAAGCAACCTATCGGCGTGACCGCCGCGATTACGCCGTGGAACTTCCCTTCGGCGATGATCACCCGCAAAGCCGGTCCGGCGCTGGCGGCAGGCTGCACGATGGTACTCAAACCGGCCAGCCAGACGCCTTACTCAGCGCTGGCGCTGGCGGAGCTGGCCAATCGCGCCGGGATCCCGGCGGGCGTATTCAGCGTCGTCACCGGCTCGGCTGGCGCAGTTGGCAACGAGCTGACCAGCAACCCGCTGGTACGCAAGCTGTCGTTTACCGGCTCTACCGAGATTGGTCGTCAGCTCATGCAGCAATGCGCTAAAGACATCAAAAAGGTGTCGCTGGAACTGGGCGGCAATGCGCCGTTTATCGTCTTTGACGATGCCGATCTCGATAAAGCGGTGGAAGGCGCGCTGGCATCGAAGTTTCGTAACGCCGGGCAGACCTGCGTCTGCGCCAACCGTCTGTATGTTCAGGACGGCGTGTATGAACGTTTTGCTGAGAAACTCCAGCAGGCCGTGAGCAAGCTGCACCTCGGCGACGGCCTGGAGCCCAACGTCACCACCGGGCCGCTGATTGATGAGAAAGCGGTTGCCAAAGTGCAGGAGCACATCGCAGATGCGCTGGAGAAAGGCGCTCGGGTTATCACGGGTGGCAAGGCGCATGCGCTGGGCGGCAACTTCTTCCAGCCCACCATTCTGGTGGAAGTACCTGACAACGCAAAGGTCGCCAAAGAAGAGACCTTCGGCCCGCTGGCTCCGCTATTTCGTTTTAAAGATGAGGCTGACGTCATCGCACAAGCCAACGATACCGAGTTTGGTCTGGCGGCTTACTTCTACGCCCGCGATTTAAGCCGCGTTTTCCGCGTCGGCGAAGCGCTGGAGTACGGCATCGTCGGGATTAACACCGGCATCATCTCCAACGAAGTCGCCCCATTCGGCGGAATTAAAGCTTCTGGCCTTGGTCGTGAAGGCTCTAAATACGGCATCGAAGATTACTTAGAAATCAAATATATGTGCATTGGCCTTTAATAAAACAAATACTGGAGAACACCTGATGAGCACCAATAAAGAACTTATGCAACGTCGCAGCAATGCCGTTCCTCGTGGCGTAGGACAGATCCACCCTATTTTTGCCGAACGCGCAGAAAACTGCCGGGTCTGGGACGTTGAAGGCCGCGAGTTCCTCGACTTTGCTGGCGGTATCGCGGTGCTGAATACCGGTCACCTGCATCCACAAATTGTCTCTGCGGTAGAAGCTCAGCTAAAAAAGCTGTCGCATACCTGCTTCCAGGTGCTGGCTTATGAGCCGTACCTGGAACTTTGCGAAATCATGAACAAGAAGGTGCCGGGCGATTTTGCTAAGAAAACGCTGCTGGTCACTACCGGCTCTGAAGCGGTGGAAAACGCGGTGAAAATTGCCCGAGCCGCCACCAAACGAACCGGCACCATCGCCTTTAGCGGCGCCTATCACGGTCGTACCCACTACACCCTGTCATTAACCGGGAAAGTCAATCCGTACTCTGCCGGAATGGGACTAATGCCGGGCCACGTTTATCGCGCACTGTATCCTTGCGCTCTGCACGGTATCAGCGAAGACGATGCTATCGCCAGCATCCATCGAATCTTTAAAAACGACGCCGCCCCGGAAGATGTCGCCGCCATCGTGATTGAGCCGGTACAGGGCGAAGGCGGTTTTTACGCCGCTTCCCCCGCCTTTATGCAACGCCTGCGCGCAATTTGTGATGAACACGGGATCATGCTGATTGCCGATGAAGTGCAAAGCGGCGCGGGCCGTACCGGCACGCTGTTTGCCATGGAGCAGATGGGCGTCGCGCCAGATATCACCACCTTCGCTAAATCCATCGCCGGTGGCTTCCCGCTGGCAGGTGTTACCGGACGCGCCGAAGTGATGGACGCCATCCCCCCAGGCGGTCTGGGTGGCACTTATGCCGGTAACCCGATTGCCTGTGCCGCTGCGCTGGCGGTGCTGAACATTTTCGAGCAGGAAAACCTGCTGCAAAAAGCCAATGAGCTGGGCAAGACCCTGCGTGATGGGCTGCTGGCAATCGCCGAAACACATCGCGAAATCGGTGATGTTCGCGGCCTGGGAGCGATGATTGCCATCGAACTGTTCGAAGACGGCGACCACAACAAGCCAGATGCCAAACTGACTGCTGAGATCGTTGCCCGGGCCCGTGATAAAGGGCTGATCCTGCTCTCCTGTGGGCCGTACTACAACGTACTACGTATCCTCGTGCCACTCACCATCGAAGATGCGCAAATCCGCCAGGGGCTGGACATTATCGCCCAGTGTTTTGATGAGGCGAAGCAGCACTAATTGCCGGATGGCGCAATCTGTAGGTCAGATAAGGCCTTTACGCCGCCATTCGACAAACAAGCAAAACAAAACGGATAAGGCCGTCCGGTAAAAATATCCAATAACAATTATACGCGTGCCCCGGCGCGGGAATGCCGGGGTGCTCTCCCAAGTGAAATACTTTCGAGAGGTTTAAAAGATGGGGCAAGTGTCACAATCACATGATTTAGGGGGCGGGCTGAAATCACGCCACGTCACCATGTTATCTATTGCCGGGGTTATCGGTGCAAGTCTGTTTGTAGGTTCAAGCGTAGCCATTGCAGAAGCAGGACCTGCGGTATTGCTGGCCTATCTGTTCGCCGGATTACTGGTGGTGATGATTATGCGTATGCTGGCCGAAATGGCCGTTGCCACCCCAGATACCGGTTCCTTTTCTACTTACGCCGACAAGGCTATCGGGCCGTGGGCTGGTTATACCATCGGCTGGCTGTACTGGTGGTTCTGGGTATTGGTGATCCCACTGGAAGCTAATATTGCCGCCATAATACTGCACTCATGGATCCCAGGCATTCCTGTCTGGCTGTTCTCGCTGGTTATCACGCTGGCGTTAACCGGCAGTAATTTGCTGAGCGTCAAAAATTACGGTGAGTTCGAGTTCTGGCTGGCGCTGTGCAAAGTGATTGCCATTCTGGCGTTTATCGCCCTGGGCGCGGCAGCGATTAGCGGTTTCTATCCCTACGCTGAGGTCAGTGGAATTTCACGGCTGTGGGATCACGGCGGCTTTATGCCTAACGGTTTTGGCGCGGTGCTCAGCGCGATGCTGATAACCATGTTCTCCTTTATGGGCGCGGAGATTGTTACCATTGCCGCCGCGGAGTCCGACACCCCGGATAAACACATCGTGCGCGCCACGAACTCGGTTATCTGGCGTATCTCTATTTTCTATCTGTGCTCAATTTTCGTGGTGGTGGCATTGATCCCGTGGAACATGCCGGGGCTTAAAGAGGTTGGCTCTTACCGCTCGGTGCTGGAATTACTGCACATCCCGCACGCGAAACTGATCATGGACTGCGTCATTTTACTGTCGGTAACCAGTTGTTTGAACTCTGCGCTGTATACGGCATCCAGGATGCTCTACTCCCTGAGCCGTCGTGGAGATGCCCCAGCTTTTATGGGCAAAACTAACCGTAGCAAAACACCTTATGTTGCGGTGCTGCTGTCAACTGGGGCTGCTTTCCTCACCGTGATCGTCAACTATTATGCGCCAGCAAAAGTGTTTAAGTTTCTGATCGACAGCTCTGGCGCCATCGCGCTGCTGGTCTATCTGGTGATTGCTATTTCCCAGCTCCGGATGCGCAAGATCCTGCTGGCACAAGGCGGTGAAATTAAGCTGAGAATGTGGCTCTATCCGTGGCTGACCTGGCTGGTCATCGCCTTTATTATCTTTGTATTAGTGGTGATGCTCTTTCGCCCGGCGCAACAGCTGGAGGTTATCTCAACCGGGCTGCTCGCCATCGGGATTATTTGCACCGTACCAATTATGTCACGCTGGAAAAAACTGCTATCGTGGCAAAAAGCACCCTTGCAAAATACGCATTAAATCCGTTCCCGGCACAGGCCGGGAAACCTTTTCAGGAGTATGACCATGACCGCCATTTCCCAACCGACGGCCATTGATGGGTACCGCTGGCTCAAAAACGACATCATCCGTGGTGTGTATCAGCCTGATGAAAAACTGCGAATGAGCCTGCTGACCTCGCGCTATGAACTGGGAGTCGGGCCGTTGCGCGAAGCGCTTTCGCAACTGGTGGCAGAACAGCTGGTCACGGTGGTCAATCAGAAAGGGTATCGTGTGGCATCGATGTCAGAGCAGGAGCTGCTCGATATTTTTGACGCCCGCGCTAATACGGAGGCAATGCTGGTGAGTCTGGCAATTGAGCGCGGGGACGACGCCTGGGAAGCAGAGATTCTGGCGCGGGCACATATGCTGAGCAAGCTTGAAGCTGTTGACGCCAGCGAGCAGATGCTGGATGAGTGGGATCAGCGACATCAGGCGTTTCACACGGCAATTGTTGCCGGGTGCGGTTCACACTATTTGCTGCAAATGCGCGAACGGTTGTTCGATCTCGCAGCACGCTACCGGTTTATCTGGCTGCGTAAAACGGTGCTATCCGTTGAAATGCTTGAAGATAAACACGATCAGCATCAGACGCTTACCGAAGCAATTATGGCGCGCGATGCAGAGCGCGCCAGCGAATTAATGCGCCAGCACCTGCTGACGCCAATTCCTATTATTCAGCAGGCCATGTCCGGAAAACTTCTGACGGAATAAACCTGTTCTTCTTTACTCTTCCGGAATACGTAAAACCTGCCCGGGATAGATTTTATCCGGGCTTTTCAGCATCGGTTTATTCGCCTCGAATATCTTATTGTACAGGTTAGCATTACCATAAACCTGTTTCGAAATAGCGCTCAGCGTGTCACCGGACTTCACCGTATAAAACTGACTTTCATTCGCCGGCGCAGAAGTTGTGACCTGGTCATCCACACTACCAATACCGGAGATATTACCGATCGCGATCAGAATTTTTTCTTTCGTTTCCTGGCTTAACCCATCTCCAGAAACGGTCGCCTTACCTTCGGCAATTTGGACGTTCACTTTATCTGCATCTGGAATACCGGTTTTACTCAGGTGTTCCTGCACCTTTTTCGCCAGTTCGTCACCACCATGATTTCCTGTGACCGCATCCCAGAGTTTTTCACCCGCATCTTTCACAAAATTGAAGAGACCCATATTCACCTCGGTTATTAACAATCAACACCAAGAAGTGTAGCAGAGGGGAAGGATCGATCAGGAAAGCGGCGCAGATGCGCCGCAATAGTGGAAAAGATTAGTTACGCGTCTGTACCCAGAATGCATGAATAAGACCGGGGATGTAACCCAGCAGTGTCAGTACGATATTGAGGATAAACGCCCAGCCAAATCCTTTCCCCAGCAGTACACCAAGAGGAGGCAAAATAATAGTTAAAACAATTCTCCAGAAACCCATACACACTCCATACAAGCAAAAAATTAATCATTGTGTATACCCAAAATAATTTGAGTTGCAGCCAGACGGCAAAAGAGTGAGTCCCGATGAGCTTGCTCTTGCAAGTGATTCGGGTGAGCGACAAATCTGTCAGAAACAGATTTGAGCGCTACGGAACAACCGCCCGTAAGGCGAGACTCATGGATGAGTCGTGTAACTCGTAGCCAACGCGCATGCAACTTAAGTATGACGGGTATAAAAAGAGATTTCGTCTCTAAGCATAACCAGTGTACTCAACTCTGCCAGCCCTCCCCTGCGGTTTTACCCTCCTTTACTCTCTTTACGCTGGCGTACGATGATTGTTTATTTTAGAATGCGCTTAATTTAGAACTCACTTAAATAACTATGACTGAACTTGAACAACTCCAGGCCAGCGCTGAAAAAGCGGCCGCCCTGCTCAAAGCGATGAGCAATCCGAAACGGTTGCTGATTTTGTGCATGCTCTGCGGTTCACCGGGTACCAGCGCGGGTGAATTAGCCCGCATTACCGGCTTGAGTCCTTCCGCGACCTCCCAACATCTGGCGCGAATGCGCGAGGAAGGTCTGATAGAAAGCCAGCGAGATGCTCAGCGCATCCTCTATTTCATTAAAAATGCGGCGGTGAATTCACTTATCGCCACATTAAAAACACTGTATTGCCCATAAGGAACCATCATGACCATTGGGATAATTTCCCCGCGCGAAGCACAGGCGCTCCTGGCACAAGGGGCAAAACTGATTGATATCCGTGATGCAGATGAGTATCTGTACGAGCATATCCCAGAGGCGCAACTGGCCCCGCTATCCACCCTGGAACAGAACTCACTACCCACAAATTTGCGGGCCGAGCGCATTATTTTTCACTGCCAGTCGGGCAAGCGCACACAAAACGCCGCAGCCAAATTGCATGCCACCGCCGCGCCTGCACAGGTCTGGCTGCTTGAGGGCGGAATCGACGGCTGGAAAGCTGCAGGTTTGCCGGTAACAAAAGATAACTCACAGCCGTTGCCGCTGATGCGTCAGGTGCAGATTGCGGCTGGTAGCCTTGCCTTACTCGGCGTCGTTCTCGGTTACACGGTCAACAGTGGCTTCTTCTTACTCAGCGGTTTTGTCGGCGCAGGTCTGGTTCTTGCTGGCGTTACCGGCTTTTGTGGCATGGCACGGCTACTGGATAAAATGCCGTGGAACCGACGTACTCATTAAGCGGTAATAACCGAAACAGCGCTGTACCCGCCAATTGACGTGCTCTATGGTGGGCCATGTGATAAAGAAAGGAGCGCAGTATGTTTAAACCTGGCGATTTGGTGCAACCGCGTATGGGCGGACCAAAACTGAAAGTTGTCGAAGTGAATGGCGATCAGATTGTGGCCGTACAAGCCAGTAACGAAAGCGGTGAGAAATTCACACTGAAAGCTGCTGATGTTACGCGATATTCCGAAGACGGTGATTTCGGCGTTTGCTGAAATAAGCGGTGAGGATCTCCTCACCGCATTGCTATCAGATTAAAAAATCGTCGAGAGATTTACCAGCAGCCAGTGCCTGAGCAATGGGCTTCGGTGTACGTCCTTGTCCGGTCCATGTTTTCGTTTCACCATTGGTATCAGTAAAATGATATTTCGCCGGACGCGGTTGGCGTTTTTTTCCGCCCCGTGACGTGGTTGGCACCATACTCAGCAACTCTTCTGGATTAATTCCATCAGCTTGCATCAGCGCCAACAACGTATTAATTTTTTCCTGCTGCTCTGCACGCTGACGCTGTAGCTTTTCTTCTTCATCGCGTCTTTCTTTGGTAACTACCCTGAATTTTTCCAACATATCTTCAAGAACCTCGATGGGAAATTCACGGGCCATAGAACGCAGTGTGCGGATATTATTTAAGTTTTTTAACATTAAGCTCATATTAATAAAACCTCTTTAACGCAGAAATCAAAAACAGTAATACGGCAGGAAGTGTATTCGATTGTTTTTTCTATTTCCAGTATATTTTGTCGCAAAGTATTAAGCTAACAACGTTTCTTATTATTTACCTGTTGGTACGGGTGAGTCGATTTTCCGATATTTTATATAACGTGAGTATTAAAATAAATATGGCTAACGGCCTCTTAAATCATATACCCACAATACAGAAAATCACAACGTACAGTCTGGTCTGGCAGACATACCCAACATCAATTCACATTCAGAAAGGAGCTCAAAAAATTCAGAAAAACAAGTCAAAATAAGATATTGATTTAAAAGAGTTTTAACCAATACAGCAACGAAAATGCCAAAACGAACAAAAAACGAACCAACACAGAGCATTTTATCGACAAAAAGACAATAAATAAAAATTTTAAGCTAGTTGCCAGTTATTATGTAGCCATATATCCTATTAAAACGCGAAAACAGCAAGATAAAACACTAGTTAAAAGGCATTCAAAACCTTTTCTTCCCTTTTTACAAGGAGCATTAACATGTTCTCTCCGCAGTCACGCTTGCGTCATGCTGTAGCAGACACGTTCGCGATGGTTGTTTATTGTTCTGTCGTGAACATGTTGATCGAAGTATTCCTCTCTGGAATGACCTTTGAACAATCGCTTTCTTCCAGACTGGTGGCTATCCCTGTTAACATTCTGATCGCCTGGCCCTATGGTATGTACCGTGATTTATTCATGCGCGCGGCGCGTAAAGCCACGTCAGCCGGATGGGCTAAAAATCTGGCAGATGTGCTGGCGTATGTAACGTTCCAGTCTCCGGTATATGTCGTTATTCTGTTGACGGTTGGCGCTGACTGGCATCAGATTACAGCTGCAGTAAGTTCAAACATCGTGGTATCAATGCTGATGGGGGCTGTGTATGGCTACTTCCTTGATTATTGCCGCCGCCTGTTTAAAGTCAGCAGCTATCACCAGGCTAAAGCCTAAATACATCTTCTTCGCGACTGGCATCGCCAGTCGCGCCTTTAGTTCGAACTCACGTCACCAAACAACCCATTTAAATAACGCTCAAGCGCAACACGCGAGCTAAAGCCGTGCGGAATACCATAATGTTCATGGGTTTCTCCCGCTAAATAAAGCGGAAATTGCTGATAGTGATCGCAGGTTTTAATATCTGTCGCGGGGTCAGCCAGCGATGAACTGCGCTCTTTTAGCGTGGGATGGATAACTAAAGCGGTACGTCCCATGCGTGCTTCCCGGTTAACGTACACATAATTTTCACCACGTCGATAGCCATAAGCTTTCTGTGTGACTACATCGACGGTAAAGCCCACTTTTTCAAGTACGCGCGCCACCTCATCTGGTCGTAAATACATATTATTTTCCTCGTTATCTTTTACTGCGGGCTTACCTTACCTGATTCAGCATTAGCAACGCTTTCAGAAAAGTCCATAAAGAAGTGAATATGACGGGATAAATATTTACAGAACGACTGACAATCAGGCCATTGCCAGCCGAAGTTGATATGCGGCCTGCTGCGCCATTTCCACAGATCTAATATTGGTAAATGACAGCAGTATTCCGCCCTTTCCTGTCGATGTTATTCGCCAATCAGTTAAAGCCTGAACTGCCAGACCCGCGAGGTTAGCTTTACGTACTAATACTGTGTCCTCTCCGCTAACCGACATCACCAGTTGGATCCCGCCGTCCTGAGGAACTACGGTAAATCCTTGCTCTGTCAGCGCAGTTTCCATCCATTGACGTCGTTGAGCGTAATGTTGTCGCATCTTCTTCAGATGCCGCCAGAAATACCCCCCGTGGATAAAATCAGCCAGCGTTTGTTGCCATAAAACCGGAACACTACAGGCCGTTAGCGCCGCTTGCTGGCGGAACCGCGACACCTGAGTCAGGGGAACCACCAGCCATGCCGTGCGCAGTGCAGGAAACAGCGATTTACTGAACGTTCCGGCATAAATAACCCGCTGTGGCGCATCCAGGCTTTTTAGCGGTGGCAACGGTTTTCCGTGGTAGCGAAATTCACTGTCGTAGTCATCTTCAATGATCCATGCCTGCGCACGGGCGGCCCACTCCAGCAACTGATGTCGACGGGCTAACGAAAGCGATACCCCCAGCGGACTTTGGTGAGCTGGCGTAAGGAGCGCAAAGCGCGCATGTGGATAGTCACGGATCCCGACGTACACATCCAGTCCCTCTTCATCGACCGGAACAGGCATCATTTCAACCCTTTCCTGCGCCACTACTGGCCTGATTAACGGAAAACCCGGATCCTCTACCCACATTCCCTCACCAGGTTTTGCCAGAGCGCGCAGGATTAATGTCATCGATGCCGCATATCCAGAAGTAATAAACACCTGCTCCGGCAGGCACTCAATGCTGCGTGAAACGCGCAGGTAATCGACAATAGCCTGGCGTAACGTCAGTTCACCGCAAACATCTCCCAGCGCAAGGTCAAAACGCGTCTGTGTGCGCAAACGCCGCCCCATTACCCGCGCCCAGGTTTCCCGGGGGAAAAGATCGAGAGCGGGCAGCCCCATCTGAAACAACTGCGGCGTTGGACTTTCTCCGGCGTATACAACAGGGGCAGCAAACGTTGTATCCAGCCGCAGTTGTCTACTCACAAACGTTCCGGCCTGGCCACGTCGCACAAGCCAGCCCTGAGCCACCAGCTCAGCGTATGCATTTTCCACCGTCGAACGTGACACGCCCAGCTCCTGAGACCATGTACGGCTGGAGGGTAATCTTGTGCCAGGCTTAAGTTCACCTTTCTCAATAGCGGTTTTTAACTGGCGGGCGATTTGCTGGTAGCGTGGCATTTATGGTCTGCTTTTTTAGTGAAAATATGGCTCTCTTTTGCAGACCATTATAGTGCTACATTGCTGGTCATCCAAACGAGGAGAAATACCATGACTATGTTACGCCAGCCCTACTATGAACTCAGCCCTGAAGTCTATAACGCCCTGGTTCAGGCCAGCAAAGCGCTGGAAAACTGCGCTCTGGACACCACGCTGACGGAACTGATTTATCTGCGCATTTCACAAATTAACGGCTGTGCATTTTGTCTGGAAATGCACAGTAAAGCGCTGCGCAAATCTGGCGTTGAACAAACCAAGCTGGACGCACTGGCGGGATGGCGTGTAAGTCATCATTTCAGTGAGCAGGAACGTGCGGCACTGGCGTGGGCCGAGTCTGTCACACACATCGTCACAACTCATGCCGAAGATGATGTTTATCTGCCGCTGCTTGACCATTTTAGCGCCAAAGAGATTAGCGACCTGACATTCGCAATTAGCCTGATGAATTGCTTTAACCGCCTGGCGGTAAGCATGCGTATGTAATTGCGGGCTGCCCGATAAACCGCCTTATCGGGCCTCTCCATGCTTGTCAGTAAGCCCGAGAAGCGTAGGCATCGGGCAATTTATACGTCACTCATCCTCTTCCCCCGCTCCGCTCGTTACTCTGAACACTTTCAATCTAAAATTCCCATATCTTGTATGGTTGAATCTTTTTAAAACTACATCTAGTATCTTCTGTATCAAGACACACACAACCCGACGCCTGTTATCGCGCCGTTCTTTTATTTTTAGATGGAAATACGAATCATGCGCATTATTATTTACACTCGCAACAACTGTGTTCAGTGCCATGCCACTAAGCGGGCAATGGAAAACCGCGGATTTGATTTTGAAATGGTGAATGTCGATCTGATGCCTGACATGGCAGACACGCTGCGTGAACAAGGTTTTCGTCAGTTACCGGTGGTAGTCGCAGGTGAAACCAGCTGGTCAGGATTCCGCCCGGATATGATTAACCGCCTGCGCCCGCAACCCCATGTGGCCAGCGCATGAATACCCTCGTCTACTTCTCCAGCAGCTCCGAAAATACCCATCGCTTTATGCAGCGTCTGGAGATGCCCGCTATTCGTATCCCACTTAATGAGCGCGAACGAATCCGGGTAGACGAACCTTACATTTTAGTCGTGCCGTCTTACGGCGGCGGCGGTACGGCTGGTGCGGTCCCACGGCAGGTGATCCGCTTTTTAAACGATACGCACAACCGGGCATTAATACGCGGCGTGATCGCCTCCGGCAATCGCAATTTCGGCGAAGCCTATGGCCGCGCGGGTGAGGTTATCTCACAAAAATGCGGCGTGCCGTGGCTCTATCGCTTTGAGCTGATGGGAACGCAAAGCGATATCGACAATGTCCGAAAAGGAGTGAGTGAATTTTGGCAACGACAACCGCAGAACGCGTAATCCCGCAAACGCTGGACTACCACGCCCTTAACGCCATGCTGAATCTGTACGATAAAGCCGGGCGGATTCAATTCGATAAAGACCATCAGGCGGTGGACGCTTTTATTACTTCCCACGTCCGCCCCAACTCGGTGGTGTTTGCCAGCCAGGATGAGCGTCTGAATACGCTGATCCGTGACGGTTATTACGACGAAAGCGTTTTAACTCGTTACGATCGCGCTTTCGTGGTGAGGCTTTTTGACCACGCCCACGCCAGAGGATTCCGCTTCCAGACCTTCCTCGGCGCATGGAAGTACTACACCAGCTATACGCTAAAAACCTTTGACGGTAAGCGCTACCTTGAAGATTTTGCGGATCGTGTGACCATGGTGGCGTTAACGCTGGCGCAGGGTGACGAAACGCTCGCCATGCAGCTTACCGATGAGATGCTCTCCGGGCGCTTTCAGCCTGCTACACCGACATTTTTGAACTGCGGTAAACAACAGCGCGGTGAACTGGTCTCCTGCTTCCTGTTGCGAATTGAAGACAACATGGAGTCAATTGGACGGGCGGTAAACTCCGCGTTGCAACTCTCCAAACGCGGCGGTGGCGTGGCGTTTTTGCTCTCTAACCTGCGGGAAGCTGGTGCACCTATTAAGCGCATTGAAAATCAGTCTTCCGGTGTGATCCCGGTAATGAAAATGCTGGAGGACGCATTTTCTTATGCTAATCAACTGGGTGCACGTCAGGGTGCGGGGGCCGTGTATTTGCATGCACATCACCCGGATATTCTGCGTTTTCTCGATACCAAACGCGAAAACGCCGATGAAAAAATTCGCATCAAAACGCTCTCTCTCGGCGTGGTGATCCCGGATGTCACCTTCCGTCTGGCCAAAGAAAATGCGCAGATGGCGCTGTTTTCCCCTTATGACGTGGAGCGCATTTACGGCAAACCGTTTGGTGATATCGCCGTCAGTGAACACTATGACGAACTGGTTGCTGATGCGCGCGTGCGCAAAAGCTACATTAATGCCCGCGATTTCTTCCAGCGGCTGGCGGAAATCCAGTTTGAGTCAGGCTACCCGTACATCATGTTTGAAGACACGGTGAATCGTGCCAATCCGATTGCCGGACGCATCAATATGAGCAACCTGTGCTCCGAGATTTTGCAGGTCAATAGTGCCTCGACGTACGACGAAAATCTTGACTATGTGCAGATCGGACACGATATCTCCTGCAACCTCGGCTCGCTCAACATCGCTCACACTATGGATTCACCGGACTTTGGCCGCACGGTTGAAACAGCGGTTCGCGGCTTAACTGCGGTCTCTGATATGAGCCATATCCGCAGCGTGCCGTCTGTTGAAGCCGGAAACAACGCCTCACATGCCATTGGCCTCGGACAGATGAATCTGCATGGTTATCTGGCGCGAGAAGGCATTGCCTACGGTTCACCTGAAGGGCTGGATTTTACTAATCTCTATTTTTACACCATCACCTGGCATGCGCTGAACACATCGATGAAACTAGCCCGCGAACGCGGTAAAACCTTTGCCGGATTCAAACAATCCCGTTACGCCAGCGGCGAATACTTTACGCAATATCTGCAGGGCGACTGGCAACCGAAAACCGAGAAAGTCCGCGCGTTATTTGCCCACAGCGGCATTACATTACCGACGCGCGAAATGTGGTCACAACTGCGTGACGATGTGATGCGCTACGGCATCTATAACCAGAATTTACAGGCCGTTCCACCGACCGGCTCTATCTCCTACATCAATCATGCGACCTCAAGTATCCACCCGATTGTGTCGAAGGTGGAGATCCGTAAAGAGGGTAAAACCGGGCGCGTTTACTACCCGGCCCCGTTTATGACCAACGACAATCTGGACATGTACCAGGATGCTTACGAAATCGGTCCGCAAAAAATCATTGATACCTACGCCGAAGCGACACGGCATGTCGATCAAGGGCTCTCACTGACGCTATTTTTCCCTGATACCGCCACCACCCGCGATATCAATAAAGCGCAGATCTATGCCTGGAAAAAAGGGATCAAATCGCTGTACTACATCCGACTACGCCAGCTGGCGCTGGAAGGCACTGAAATCGAAGGCTGCGTGTCATGCGCACTGTAAGGAGAGCAGGATGAGATTAAATCGCATAAGTGCCATCAACTGGAATAAGATCCAGGATGATAAAGATCTCGAGGTATGGAACCGCCTGACCAGTAACTTCTGGCTGCCGGAAAAAGTCCCGCTGTCGAATGATATCCCTGCCTGGCAGACGCTGAATGCGGCCGAGCAGCAACTGACCATTCGCGTATTTACCGGGCTGACGCTACTCGACACCATTCAGAATATTGCGGGTGCGCCAACGTTAATGCAGGATGCACTAACCCCGCATGAAGAAGCCGTGTTGTCGAATATCAGCTTTATGGAGGCGGTACACGCCCGGTCATACAGCTCTATTTTCTCCACTTTATGCCAGACCCAGGATGTGGATGCAGCCTATGCCTGGAGTGAGGAAAACGCCCCTCTCCAGCGCAAAGCACAAATCATTCTTGAACATTACGCCAGCCATGATCCGCTGAAGAAGAAAATTGCCAGCGTATTTCTGGAATCTTTCCTGTTCTATTCCGCTTTCTGGTTACCAATGTATTTCTCCAGCCGTGGCAAGCTGACCAATACTGCTGATTTAATCCGTCTGATTATTCGTGACGAAGCGGTACATGGTTATTACATCGGTTATAAGTATCAAAAAGGTCTGGAGGCCATTACAGAATCGGCACGCGAAGAACTGAAGAATTTTGCGCTCGATCTGTTAATGGAGTTGTACGATAACGAAGCACGCTATACGGAAGAGCTCTACGCAGAAACGGATTGGGTGGAGGACGTCAAAGCATTCCTTTGTTACAACGCCAATAAAGCGTTAATGAACCTGGGCTATGAGGCGTTATTCCCGGCTGAAATGGCGGATGTAAATCCGGCGATCCTCGCCGCACTGTCACCTAATGCCGACGAAAACCACGATTTCTTCTCCGGTTCGGGGTCGTCCTATGTAATGGGAAAAGCCGTCGAAACCGAAGACGACGACTGGAACTTTTAACACACATTATTGCGGAGAATATCCGACTGTTTTCCGCAATAATATTTTAACTGCATCACACAATTATGCATATGTGATCTACACTCAATCTCAGTCACATTATTCGTCTGCATTTCAACAATTCAGACGTCTTTTCGGTGTTCCTTACAAAAAATATCATCTTGCTGTTATCAGCGCTCAGCCCTTATATCATGGGAAATCCCGCCTCCTGGCCTTCGGCAATATTCATGCCATTAACAAATTCAGGGTTGTCTCAGATTCTCAGTATGTTAGGGTAGAAAAAGGTAACTATTTCCATCAGGTAATATATCGATATAAACAAATAACAGGAATCATTCTATTGCATGGCAATTAAATTAGAAGTTAAAAACCTCTATAAGATATTTGGCGAGCATCCACAGAGAGCGTTCAAATATATTGAAAAAGGACTTTCAAAAGAGCAAATTCTGGATAAAACAGGGCTATCGCTTGGCGTTAAAGACGCCAGTCTGGCCATTGAAGAAGGCGAGATATTTGTCATCATGGGATTATCCGGCTCGGGTAAATCCACAATGGTACGCCTTCTCAATCGCCTGATTGAACCCACCCGTGGACAGGTACTGATTGATGGCGTAGATATTGCCAAAATATCAGATGCCGAGCTTCGCGAGGTGCGCAGAAAAAAGATTGCGATGGTTTTCCAGTCCTTTGCATTGATGCCGCACATGACGGTACTGGACAATACAGCATTCGGTATGGAATTAGCCGGTATTGCCGCAGATGCTCGTCGTGAAAAAGCGCTGGATGCGCTACGCCAGGTCGGATTAGAGAATTACGCTCACGGTTATCCGGATGAGCTTTCCGGTGGTATGCGCCAGCGTGTTGGCCTTGCCCGTGCATTAGCCATTAACCCTGACATCTTATTAATGGATGAAGCTTTCTCAGCGCTCGATCCGTTAATTCGAACTGAGATGCAGGATGAACTGGTAAAACTGCAGGCGAAACATCAGCGTACCGTGGTCTTTATTTCCCATGATCTTGATGAAGCTATGCGCATTGGCGACAGAATTGCCATTATGCAAAATGGCGAGGTGGTACAGGTCGGTACACCGGATGAGATCCTGAATAATCCGGCAAATGATTATGTGCGCACTTTCTTCCGTGGTGTTGATATAAGCCAGGTATTCAGCGCGAAAGATATTTCACGCCGTAGCCCTGAGGGCTTAATTCGTAAAACACCAGGCGTAGGTCCACGATCGGCCCTGCAATTATTGCAGGATAAAGATCGTGAATATGGTTACGTAATTGAACGCGGTAATAAATTCATTGGCGTCGTCTCCATCGACTCATTAAAAGCAGCCTTAAGCCAGTCACAAGGTATTGAAGCAGCTTTAATTGACGAACCGTTAGCTGTAGATGCACAAACCCCTCTGAGCGAGTTGCTTTCTCATGTTGGTCAGGCGCCATGCGCCGTACCGGTTGTCGATGAGGAACAGCAGTATGTGGGCATTATTTCAAAACGCATGCTGTTACAGGCTTTAGATCGCGAGGGGGCAAACAATGGCTGATCAAACGAATCCGTGGGATACCACACCAGCGGCCGATAGCGCCGCACAATCCGCTGATGCCTGGAGTACGCCGTCTGGTGCGCCTGCCGACGGAGGTAGCGCAGACTGGCTGACCAGCGCACCCGCACCAGCGCCTGAACATTTCAACATTATGGATCCCTTCCATAAAACGCTGATCCCGCTGGATAGCTGGGTTACCGAAGGGATTGACTGGGTAGTAACCCATTTCCGTCCTGTCTTCCAGGGCATTCGTGTTCCGGTAGATTACATCCTTAATGGCTTCCAGCAGCTGCTGCTGGGTATGCCTGCACCTGTAGCGATTGTTCTTTTTGCACTGATCGCATGGCAGATTTCCGGCGTCGGGATGGGTGTTGCCACCTTAATCTCATTGATTGCTATTGGCGCAATTGGCGCATGGTCGCAGGCGATGATAACCCTGGCACTGGTACTGACCGCGCTGCTGTTTTGCGTGGTGATCGGCCTGCCAATGGGAATATGGCTGGCGCGTAGTCCCCGAGCGGCAAAAATTGTTCGCCCCCTGCTGGATGCAATGCAAACCACGCCTGCGTTCGTCTATCTGGTGCCGATTGTTATGCTGTTCGGTATCGGCAACGTACCGGGGGTAGTCGTGACGATTATCTTCGCCCTGCCGCCAATCGTACGTCTGACCATTCTGGGGATTAACCAGGTGCCAGCCGATCTGATTGAGGCCTCGCGCTCATTTGGTGCCAGCCCGCGTCAGATGCTGTTTAAAGTACAGCTGCCGCTGGCGATGCCGACCATCATGGCGGGGGTTAATCAGACACTGATGCTCGCCCTTTCCATGGTCGTTATCGCTTCGATGATAGCGGTCGGTGGGCTTGGTCAGATGGTCCTGCGTGGTATCGGTCGTCTGGATATGGGACTGGCTACAGTCGGTGGGGTCGGGATTGTTATCCTCGCCATTATTCTGGATCGTCTGACACAGGCTGTCGGTCGCGACTCGCGTAGCCGCGGTAACCGTCGCTGGTACACCACCGGACCTGTCGGGCTTTTCACCCGTCCTTTCATTAAGTAATTCACCCATTGCCCGGTGGCATTGCGCTCGCCGGGCCTGAAACTCATAAACTTTGCACAAAATCATTTAAGTTGCACCGCGGCAGCAAACGAATGTATTCCGGAAGCGTACAAACAGTATGTGACGAGTACATAAGTGCAGCCAACAAAGAGTCAGCTTGAAAGATGAAGTGTAATAAGGAACAACGATGCGACAGAATATAATCCTTGCCACAACGTTTGCCACCCTTGTCTCTACCAGCGCTTTCGCTGCCGACCTGCCGGGCAAAGGCATCACTGTACAACCTATCCAGAGCACCATCTCTGAAGAGTCCTTCCAGACGCAACTGGTCAGCCGCGCGCTGGAAAAACTGGGGTATACCGTCAACAAAGCGAGTGAAGTTGACTACAACGTCGGCTACACCTCCATTGCCTCTGGCGATGCGACTTTTACCGCCGTGAACTGGCAGCCGCTGCATGATGATATGTATGCCGCAGCAGGCGGAAATAAAAAGTTTTATCGCGAGGGGGTATTCGTAACAGGTGCGGCGCAGGGGTATCTGATCGACAAGAAAACCGCTGAGCAGTACAAAATCACCAATATCGCCCAACTGAAAGATCCGAAGATTGCCAAAATCTTTGATACCAATGGCGACGGTAAAGCCGACATGATGGGCTGTTCACCAGGCTGGGGCTGTGAAGCCGTTATCAACCACCAGAACAAAGCATTCGATCTGGAAAAAACGGTCGATGTCAGTCACGGTAACTACGCGGCGATGATGGCCGATACCATTACCCGCTTTAAGGAAGGCAAACCGATCCTCTACTACACCTGGACACCGTACTGGGTGAGCGACGTAATGAAGCCGGGCAAAGATGTGGTCTGGTTGCAGGTACCGTTCTCTTCCCTTCCGGGTGAGCAGAAAGATATTGATACCAAACTGCCAAACGGCGCTAACTACGGCTTCCCGGTAAACACTATGCATATCGTTGCTAACAAGGCGTGGGCCGAAAAAAACCCGGCGGCGGCAAAACTGTTCGCGCTGATGAAGCTGCCGCTGGCAGATATCAACGCGCAGAACGCGATGATGCATGACGGTAAATCTTCTGAATCAGACGTACAGGGCCACGTTGATGGTTGGATTAAAGCCCACCAGCAGCAGTTCGACGGTTGGGTGAAAGAAGCGCTGGCCGCGCAGAAGTAATTCCCCTTTATGCCGGATGGCGGCGCGACGCCACCATCCGGCCTGGTAACCAGCGCACTTCTCTCCCTTCCCCATAACCGCACAATCTATCACCTAACAAATCTGCAACATGTAGCTGCTTCCGTTATGATTGTTTTCTGAAACCCATTATTCAGTTGAAAACAATGACTAAAACCACTCATGGACTTAGCCCGTCGCTGATCCTTTTAATGTCCATCGCAACCGGTCTGGCCGTCGCCAGTAACTACTACGCGCAACCGCTACTCGACACCATTGCGCGTAACTTTTCGTTGTCGGCCAGTACTGCGGGCTTTATCGTCACCGCCGCGCAGCTTGGTTATGCTGCAGGCCTGCTGTTTCTGGTGCCGCTTGGCGATATGTTTGAACGTCGGATGCTCATTGTCTCCATGACGCTGTTAGCGGCTGGCGGCATGTTAATTACCGCCAGCAGTCAGTCATTGACAATGCTGATCCTCGGTACGGCGCTGACCGGACTCTTTTCCGTGGTGGCACAAATTCTGGTTCCGCTGGCGGCAACGCTCGCCACGCCGGACAAGCGCGGCAAAGTCGTTGGCACAATTATGAGTGGTCTGTTGCTGGGCATTCTGCTGGCGCGTACCGTCGCCGGATTACTGGCCAATCTGGGCGGCTGGCGCACTGTGTTTTGGGTGGCGTCGGTACTGATGGCGCTGATGGCTATCGCGCTGTGGCGCGGCCTGCCGAAGATGAAATCTGAAACCCATCTCAACTATCCGCAACTGTTAGGTTCCGTCTTCAGCCTGTTTATCCACGACAAGCTGCTGCGTACCCGTGCGATGTTGGGCTGCCTGACCTTTGCCAACTTCAGTATTCTCTGGACATCAATGGCCTTTTTGCTCGCCGCGCCGCCATTTAACTATTCAGAAGGCATGATCGGTCTGTTTGGTCTGGCAGGTGCTGCCGGTGCGTTAGGCGCTCGCCCGGCTGGGGGATTTGCCGATAAGGGCAAATCACATCTCACGACCACCATCGGTCTGTTATTACTGTTATTCTCCTGGCTGGCTATCTGGTTCGGGCATACATCAGTGCCAATGCTGATTATCGGAATCCTGGTGCTGGATCTCACCGTGCAGGGTGTTCATATCACCAACCAGACGGTTATTTATCGCATCCATCCGGATGCGCGTAATCGGCTGACTGCCGGATACATGACCAGCTATTTTATTGGCGGAGCGGCAGGTTCGCTGATTTCTGCTTCTGCCTGGCAGCATGCCGGCTGGGCTGGCGTTTGCCTGGCGGGTATGACCGTTGCCGTACTCAACCTGCTGGTCTGGTGGCGAGGTTTTCACCGCCAGGAAGCCGTAAATTAAGCGGATACAGCTCGTTTATCTCTGATTAAGCTCCTCAGGGTGTTAAGGAGCTCATCAGTCTGCTAAGGTTATAACTCATTGAGCCAGGTTATTTTAATTTCGGTAATGAAGCCTATAATCCTATGGAAAGCCCTGTTCCCCAGTCTGACCCCAGCCCGGCAACGTTAACGGAAGGGGTCAAAGACAGCCTGCCGATAGTCATCAGTTATATTCCGGTCGCATTTGCATTTGGTCTCAATGCAACTCGCCTGGGCTTTACTCCCGTTGAAAGCCTCTTTTTCTCCTGCATTATTTACGCGGGAGCCAGTCAGTTTGTCATCACCACCATGCTCGCCGCAGGAAGCTCACTGTGGATCGCCGCGCTTACCGTGATGGCAATGGATGTTCGCCACGTTCTGTATGGCCCTTCCCTGCGTAGCCTTATCGCCCGACGACTCAGCAAACCCAAAAGCGCGCTGTGGGCCTTTGGTCTCACCGATGAAGTGTTCGCTGCTGCAACGGCAAAGCTGGTACGGGATAACCGGCGCTGGAGTGAAAACTGGATGATCGGCATTGCGCTGTGCTCATGGATTTCCTGGGTATTCGGCACGATTATTGGCGCATTTTCTGGCAGTGGTTTACTGAAGGACTTTCCGGCGGTCGAAGCGGCTCTCGGATTTATGCTCCCGGCTCTGTTTATGAGCTTTCTGCTCGCCTCTTTCCAGCGTACACAGGCGCTATGCGTCACAGCGGCATTAGCCGGAGCGCTGACGGGGGTAATATTGTTTTCTATCCCCGTCGCGATCCTGGCAGGCATTGTCTGCGGATGCCTGACGGCGCTCATACAGTCATTCTGGCAAGGAGGTCCTGATGAGCTATGAGGTTCTGCTGCTCGGCCTGTTGGTCGGTGGCGTCAATTACTGTTTTCGCTATTTGCCACTCCGTCTGGGGATGGGAAATGTTCGCCCGACTAAACGCGGCGCGACAGGCATACTACTCGACACTATCGGCATTGCATCAATTTGCGCCCTGCTGGTGGTGTCTACCGCACCAGAAGTGATGCACGACGCCCGTCGGTTTGTGCCTACACTGGTGGGGTTTATTGTACTGGGCGCAAGTTTCTATAAAACCCGAAGCATCATCATTCCGACATTGTTGAGTGCTCTGTGCTATGGATTAGCATGGAAAATGCTGGTTGTTTTATAGATAAAAATAATCATTTTAATTAAATAATACATTTACTTTATTTGTCACTGTCGTTACTATATCGGCTGAAATTAATGAGGTTATACCCAAATGGATAGTTCGTTTACGCCCATTGAACAAATGCTAAAATTTCGCGCCAGCCGCTACGAAGAGTTCCCTTATCAGGAAGTTCTTCTCACTCGTCTTTGCATGCATATGCAGGGCAAGCTGCTGGAAAACCGCAATAAAATGCTGAAAGCTCAAGGGATTAACGAGACATTGTTTATGGCGTTGATTACGCTGGAGTCTCAGGAAAACCACAGTATTCAGCCTTCTGAACTGAGTTGCGCGCTTGGCTCGTCGCGGACTAACGCCACCCGCATCGCGGATGAGTTAGAAAAACGTGGCTGGATCGAACGTCGCGAAAGCGATAACGATCGCCGCTGTCTGCATCTGCAATTGACCGAGAAAGGCCATGCATTTTTGCAGGAAGTATTACCGCCTCAGCATAGCTGCCTGCATCAACTCTGGTCCTCTCTCAGCGCCACCGAAAAAGATCAGCTTGAGCAAATCACTCGTAAGCTTCTGACCCGTCTTGATCAGATGGAACAAGATGGCACGGTATTAGAAGCGCTGCGCTAATGCGCTGACTCGCTCAAAAATCCAGATTTATAAATGAAAAACCGACAGGCCAGCACGTCATACTGCTGGCCTTTCTGATAAACAGGTCGGCTCAGCCGATGTGAAAAAAATAAGATCGTGGAGAACAACATGAGCGCAAATGCGGAGACTCAAACCCCGCAGCAACCGGTCAATAAGAATGGCAAACGTAAAAGTGCGCTGCTCCTTCTGACCTTGCTCTTTATTATCATTGCCGTGGCATATGGGATTTATTGGTTTTTAGTACTGCGTCATATCGAAGAGACTGACGATGCCTACGTGGCAGGGAACCAGGTTCAAATCATGGCTCAGGTATCAGGCAGCGTGACGAAAGTCTGGGCTGATAACACTGACTATGTCAAACAAGGCGATGTGCTGGTCACACTCGACCAGACGGATGCTAAGCAGGCATTTGAAAAAGCCAAAACTGCGTTGGCCTCCAGCGTGCGCCAGACGCATCAGCTGATGATCAACAGCAAACAGCTACAGGCCAGCATTGAAGTGCAAAAAACGGCACTGGCCCAGGCCCAGAGCGACTTTAATCGCCGGGTTCCACTGGGTAATGCCAACCTGATTGGTCGCGAAGAGCTGCAACATGCCCGCGATGCCGTCGCCAGTGCTCAGGCTCAGCTTGATGTCGCAATCCAACAATATAATGCGAACCAGGCGATGATCCTCGGAAGCCGACTGGAAGATCAGCCTGCCGTACAACAGGCAGCCACCGAAGTGCGTAATGCCTGGTTGGCGCTTGAACGTACCAAAATCGTCAGCCCGATGACCGGTTATGTTTCCCGCCGTGCCGTGCAGCCTGGCGCGCAGATTAGCCCGACCACGCCGCTGATGGCGGTCGTACCAGCCACTAACCTGTGGGTGGATGCAAACTTTAAAGAAACGCAATTAGCCCATATGCGTATCGGCCAACCTGCTACGGTTATCAGTGATATTTACGGCGATGACGTTAAATACACTGGTAAAGTTGTCGGCCTGGATATGGGGACAGGCAGCGCCTTCTCCCTGTTACCAGCACAAAACGCGACCGGTAACTGGATCAAAGTGGTACAGCGCCTGCCGGTTCGCATCGAGCTGGATGCGCAGCAACTGGCGCAGCATCCACTGCGTATTGGTTTATCTACGCTGGTTACGGTAGATACCTCAAATCGTGACGGACAGATTCTGGCAAGCCAGGTCCGTACGACACCGGTAGCTGAAAGTAATGCACGTGAAATCAACCTTGATCCGGTCAATAAGATGATCGAAGAGATCGTGCGGGCCAACGCGGGTTAATTCAAAGGTGCGTGTGATGCAACAGCAAAAACCGCTGGAAGGCGCGCAGCTCGTCATCATGACGATCGCGCTTTCCCTGGCGACATTCATGCAGGTGCTGGACTCCACCATTGCGAACGTGGCGATCCCCACTATCGCCGGGAACCTGGGCTCTTCGCTGAGCCAGGGGACCTGGGTGATCACCTCTTTCGGTGTGGCGAATGCTATCTCCATCCCGATCACCGGCTGGCTGGCAAAGCGCTTTGGCGAAGTCAGACTCTTCATGTGGTCTACCATTGCCTTCGTTATTGCGTCATGGGCATGTGGGATGTCCAACAGCCTGACCATGCTGATTTTCTTCCGTGTGATTCAGGGGATTGTCGCCGGCCCGTTAATTCCACTGTCACAAAGCCTGTTACTGAATAACTATCCTCCTGCCAAGCGGTCTATCGCCCTGGCACTTTGGTCGATGACGGTGATTGTCGCGCCTATTTGTGGCCCGATTCTCGGAGGCTACATCAGCGACAACTATCACTGGGGCTGGATATTCTTCATTAACGTGCCGATCGGCGTTGTGGTGGTGTTGATGACGCTGCAAACCCTGCGTGGTCGGGAAACTCGTACCGAACAGCGGCGCATTGACGCGATTGGTCTGGCACTGCTGGTTATCGGTATCGGCAGTTTGCAGATCATGCTCGACCGCGGCAAAGAGCTGGACTGGTTTGCCTCGCAGGAGATTATCATCCTGACGGTAGTCGCCGTAGTGGCCATCAGCTTCCTGATTGTCTGGGAGCTCACCGACGATAACCCAATTGTCGATCTCTCCTTGTTTAAGTCGCGAAACTTTACCATCGGCTGTTTGTGTATCAGCCTGGCCTATATGCTCTACTTCGGCGCAATCGTCCTGTTGCCACAGCTGTTGCAGGAAGTCTACGGATATACTGCGACCTGGGCGGGTCTGGCATCCGCACCGGTTGGGGTGATTCCGGTGCTCCTGTCGCCGATTATTGGTCGCTTCGCGCACAAGCTGGATATGCGTCGACTGGTTACGTTCAGCTTTATTATGTACGCAGTCTGTTTTTACTGGCGTGCATGGACGTTCGAACCTGGTATGGATTTTGGCGCGTCAGCCTGGCCGCAGTTTATTCAGGGGTTCGCCGTGGCCTGCTTCTTTATGCCACTGACCACTATCACGCTGTCAGGTTTACCACCTGAGCGTCTGGCGGCGGCATCAAGCTTGTCTAACTTTACGCGAACACTGGCGGGTTCTATCGGAACGTCGATTACAACGACAATGTGGACTAACCGTGAATCGCTCCATCACGCGCAGTTGACGGAGTCAGTCAACCCATACAACCCCAACGCACAGGCTATGTATGACCAGTTGCAGGGGCTGGGGATGACCCAGCAGCAGGCTTCCGGCTGGCTGGCGCAGCAAATTACTAACCAGGGCCTGATTATTTCTGCTAACGAAATCTTCTGGATGTCGGCGGGGATTTTCCTGGTGCTGCTCGGGCTGGTCTGGTTTGCCAAACCGCCATTTGGCGCGGGCGGTGGTGGTGGCGGTGCGCACTAACAGAACGTAAAAAGGGCCCGTGTGGGCCCTTTTTTATTGCCCGGTAGTTCGTTGCTTACCGGGCCTGCACTCAGCACAATTCTGTAGGGCCAGATAAGGTGCGTAGGCACCATCCTCCGGCGCGATAACTAGATATGCAGTTCCTGCAGCTTCTCTTTCGGCAACGCCAGCTCTTCATTGCTGTTGACGCGCACATCATGCTCAAGAATATGGCGTGCAATATCCTGCGCCTCACTGAGGGAGTGCATCTGATACGTACCGCACTGGTACACGTTAAGTTCCGGGATCTGATTCTGATCCTGCACTTTCAGCACATCAGCCATCGCTGCTTTCCAGGCATCAGCCACGCGCTGCTCGTCAGGCGTACCAATCAGACTCATATAGAAACCGGTACGACATCCCATTGGAGAAATATCGATAATCTCGACACCATTACCGTTGAGGTGGTTACGCATAAAACCGGCAAACAGGTGTTCCAGAGTGTGGATACCTTTCTCAGGCATCACCTCTTTGTTTGGAATACAGAAACGCAGATCAAACACGGTGATTGCGTCGCCATGCGGGGTGTTCATCGTTTTTGCGACCCGGACTGCAGGAGCTTCCATCCGGGTATGATCGACAGTAAAACTATCTAACAACGGCATTTAGCCACCTCCGATAAATTTTTTAAAAATAATCTGAACTCTTTGTTCCGGGGCGAGTCTCAGTATATGAAAGACGCGCATTTGTTATCATCATCCCTGTTTTCAGAGATGAAATTTTGGCCACTCCCGAGTGGCCTTTTTCTTTTGTATCAGGCGTGCTTTTCCAGCCACACGTCAAACGACTCAGTATCGGCCGCTTCAATTTCCTGCTGACGACGCTTTGATGCCTCGGTTTCAGCAATAAACTCTTCTTCCTGCAACATTTCCAGCGGCTCTTCACGCAGCAGATTACGGTAAGCCTCTCCCAGCGCTTTGCCAGTGCCGCCAATGCCTGTATCAATCATAGACCGCAGGATCCGGGCTGAAAATGTCAGTTCAGGATTGTCAAAGCACGCGACCAGTTCATCACAGACTTTTTGATATTCCTCTCCGCCGTGGATGCTGTCCAGCGTTTGTGCTACGCGTTTCAGATCACGGAACAGATCTTTGCCCACTTTAGGCAGAGGGAACTGGGCAGTTTCGCAGCCAATGCCTAACGTCAGGCCCGGCTTACGTCCTTCCAGAATCACACGGTTCCAGTTAGTACGAGTGCATAACAGCTCATCGCTACTCATCTCCGGCGCATCAGCCAGTACACACCAAACCATAAACAGATCGAGGAAACGCACCTGCTGCTCATCCACGCCAATGGGTGAGAATGGATTAATATCCAGCGAACGCACTTCAATGTACTCAATGCCGCCGCGCAGAAGCGCATCAGACGGCGATTCACCACTGCGAGTAACGCGTTTCGGGCGAATAGGTGCATACAATTCGTTTTCAATCTGCAGCACGTTGCTATTGATTTGCAGCCGCTTACCGTCTTTCTCCAGACCGATCGCCGCGTACTCCTCGGAAGGGGTTTTAATCGCGCGCTTCAATCCTGCCACATACTCATGCAGATCGTTAAACGTAATTCCGAGATTGCTTTGCGACTTATTGGTATAACCCAGGTCACTCAGGCGCAGAGACGTTGCATATGGTAGGTAATACATACCACAGTCGGTTTTTTCAAACGGCAGGGTCGTTGGTTTTCCTTGCAAGAAGGAGGAACAAATTGCCGGAGAGGCACCAAACAGATACGGGATCACCCAACCAAAACGGTAGTAATTACGGATCAGACGGAAGTAGCCTGCGGAGACTTTCTCTTTGGCGTCATCATCGCTCGTTACGCCGCACTTTGCCTGCCAGAATGCCATTGGCAGAGAAAAATTGTAATGTACGCCGGAGATGGTTTGCATCAACGCGCCGTAACGGTTCTTGAGGCCTTCACGGTAGAGCGTTTTCAGACGACCAATATTTGAAGTACCGTACTGCGCCAGTTCAATATCCTGACCTTCGGCAATATAACAAGGCATGCTCAACGGCCACATACGCTCATCGCCAAGGTTTCTGGCGGTATAGCGATGCAGATCGCGCATGAATGTGAGCATTTTCTGAATGTCGTCGCCAGGAGGAGTAATAAACTCCAGCAGCGTTTCGGCAAAATCGGTGGTTATCCATTTATGCGTAAGCGCTGAGCCTAATACATCAGGATGTCCCGTCGTTGCCAATGAGCCATCAGCATTAACGCGCAGCGTTTCACGCTCCAGCCCACGTTGAATCCCCTTTAACGCCTGGGGATTTTTTTCCAGCCAGGCCAGCGCCTGTGATACGTCCGGGATCAAATTGACCTCCCGCCTGTCAAAATCGTTTTAATTAGCATAATGGTATTGGTTACCCTACAGGCTATCCACAACACAATTAGTGCCACCACATAATGCCTTGCGTCGTAACCGCTGCCACCACAACGTAGCGCAGCGCTTTGCCAAGACATAAAAAAAACATCACCGGGCCCCACGAGATACGCATCCATCCCGCTAACAGGCACAGTAAATCACCCACAACTGGCATCCAGCTTAATAATAGTGTGACAGCGCCATAGCGCTTCAACCAGCCAGTGGCTTTCTCTTGCCAGCGTGATGTTTTACGCAACGGAAAGAAACGCCCAAGGATAACGTTAGTTAACCCTCCAAGGCTATTACCCATTGTTGCTGTTAAGACTAAGACCCAGGGATGACTTACCCCAGAGACCAGCAAAGCCACTAAAACAACTTCAGAATTACCAGGTAATAGCGTGGCGCTGAGAAAACTGCTGGCAAACAGTGACAGGAGCGACAGTCCATCACTCACAATAACCGGACATCCACGGCATCCATTCCGGCTGCGTATGCCGCCTGCAGTCCAAAATCGGCATCTTCAAATACTACGCAGCGAGTTGGCTCCACCCCCATACGCTCGGCACACAGTAAGAACGTATCAGGAGCAGGCTTATGGCATTGCACGTGGTCTGCAGCAACGACAGTATCAAAATAGTGACGCAGCCCGAGATGAGCGAGCAGAGCTTCAGCAATCGCACTTTCGCTCCCGGTACCTACCGACATTGGCCGACGACCATGCCAGGCTTTCACCACATCGACTAACGGCAAAGGCTGGACACTGTCCAGCAGCATGCTTTTAACTTTATCGGTTTTTTCGCGAGCCAGTGCATGAGGATCCAGATCGGCCTGATTCAGTTCAATAACCGATTGGGCAATACGCCATGTTGGGGAGCCGTTGAGTGCAACCATGGCCTGCTCATCAAAACGTAGTCCATAGCGCCCTAATACTTCACGCCACGCTTTACGGTGCGTCGGTTCAGTATCCAGGATGGTGCCATCCATATCAAAAATCAAACCCGCATAACGTTCGTACATCGTCTTCTCACAAGCCGAATGACCAGACGTTATTTTATCGTAATTGATTGATTTTGTCGCTGACGGAGAATTGAGGATTGTTCAGATTGAAAGAAAATGACTAAGGAGGAAAATAGAAACTTGCGATTATCTTGCAGATGATGAAACAACAGAATCGCTGTTATCTCGGAGAAGATGGTGCATCCGGGAGGATGACTCACTGACGTTCGCCCTACGGGCCGTTGCTGAAGCAACGTTATCCTCCCTGGTTCTAGCGACTATCTCGCAGACCATGAAACAACAATCCAGCTGTTATTTTGGAGAAGATGGTGCATCCGGGAGGATTCGAACCTCCGACCGCTCGGTTCGTAGCCGAGTACTCTATCCAGCTGAGCTACGGATGCATCAGGGAACTTATTTTACTGCTGATACTGAAATCGCTATAAAAACGGTTTCATGTAATAGATGGTGCATCCGGGAGGATTACTCGGCTGCGCCTTGCCCTACGGGTCGTTGCTGAAGCAACGCTATCCTCCCTGGTGCTCGCGATTATTTCGCAGACCATGAAACAACAGCTTAGCTGTTATCTCGGAGAAGATGGTGCATCCGGGAGGATTCGAACCTCCGACCGCTCGGTTCGTAGCCGAGTACTCTATCCAGCTGAGCTACGGATGCATCAGGGAAACTTATTTTACTGCCGATACTGAAATCGCTATAAAAACGGTTTCAAGTAAGAGATGGTGCATCCGGGAGGATTCGAACCTCCGACCGCTCGGTTCGTAGCCGAGTACTCTATCCAGCTGAGCTACGGATGCATCAGGGAAACTTACTTTACTGCAGATTTGACATCGCTGCTAAAGCAACATCAGATAATATGGTGCATCCGGGAGGATTACTCGGCTGCGCCTTGCCCTACGGGTCGTTGCTGAAGCAACGCTATCCTCCCTGGCACTCGCGATTAACTCGCTGACCATGAAACAACAGCTTAGCTGTTATCTCGGAGAATATGGTGCATCCGGGAGGATTCGAACCTCCGACCGCTCGGTTCGTAGCCGAGTACTCTATCCAGCTGAGCTACGGATGCAAATGGCGGTGAGGCGGGGATTCGAACCCCGGATGCAGCTTTTGACCGCATACTCCCTTAGCAGGGGAGCGCCTTCAGCCTCTCGGCCACCTCACCAACAACGCCTCTTGCGAGTGCTTCGAAGAACTTGTTTCTGCTCATCGTCGCTGCGTGGCGCACATATTACTTTCTGGGACTTATAAGTCAAACAATTTTTCCAGTGCTTTTATCGTTTGCACATTTCACGCGCAATTAGTCTGCAAAAACGGCAAAAAGAGTGTTTTATCAACAGATAAATTGGCATTTTCTCCAGACGATGAACAAACAGAAAAATCGCAGAGAAAGGGGATAAGAGGATAGAAGTAGAGAAACAGGAGAGAAATGAACAACAGGAGAGAAAAAGAAACCAACTAAATCAGGTTGCGCCTCACCTGAAAGGTGAGACGCGAAAACCTTAGTAACTGGACTGCTGGGATTTTTCAGCCTGGATACGCTGGTAGATCTCTTCACGATGGACAGATACTTCTTTCGGGGCGTTGACGCCAATGCGCACCTGGTTGCCCTTCACCCCTAAAACTGTCACGGTGACCTCATCGCCTATCATGAGGGTCTCACCAACTCGACGAGTCAGAATCAGCATTCTTTGCTCCTTGAAAGATTAAAAGAGTCGGGTCTCTCTGTATCCCGGCATTATCCATCATATAACGCCAAAAAGTAAGCGATGACAAACACCTAAGTGTAAGCAGTCACGGCATCACATTCTGTTAAACCTAAGTTTAGCCGATATACACAACTTCAACCTGACTTTATCATTGTCGATAGCATTGATTCGCATGCCGTAACCCAAGGCTACAGCATGCGCTAATGCTTATAGTTATTACAGTTTCGCGCTGACCCAGCCTTTCACACTGGCTAACGCTGCAGGCAGAGCCGCGGCATCCGTACCACCGGCTTGCGCCATGTCCGGACGACCACCACCCTTGCCGCCTACCTGCTGAGCGACCATCCCAATCAGCTCCCCTGCTTTCACGCGGTCTGTCACATCCTTAGACACGCCCGCAATCAGAGAAACCTTACCTTCTACTACCGTTGCCAGAACGACAACCGTAGATCCCAGTTGATTTTTCAGATCATCAACCATAGTACGCAACATTTTAGGTTCAACGTCCGTCAGCTCACTAACCAGCAGCTTCACGCCGTTGATATCAATCGCTTTACTGGAGAGATTTGCACTTTCCTGCGCCGCGGCCTGTTCCTTCAATTGCTGCAATTCTTTCTCGAGTTGACGTGTACGCTCCAGTACCGAACGCACTTTGTCACCCAGATTCTGGCTATCACCTTTTAGCAGCTGTGCAATATCGCTTAAGCGATCGCTCTCAGAATGCACGGTATTGATAGCGCCTTCACCGGTTACGGCTTCGATACGACGAACGCCCGCAGCAGTGCCGGATTCAGACACAATACGGAACAGACCGATATCACCGGTACGACTGGCGTGAGTACCGCCACACAATTCGGTTGAGAAATCGCCCATGCTCAGAACGCGTACATGGTCATCATACTTCTCACCAAACAGCGCCATTGCTCCTTTGGCTTTTGCCGTCTCAAGATCCATGACATTCGTTTCAATCGGCAGGTTGCGACGAATTTGCGCATTCACCAGATCTTCAACAGCACGAATTTCCGCCGGTTTCATCGCTTCAGTGTGAGAGAAGTCGAAACGCAGAACTTTATCGTTAACCAGTGAGCCTTTCTGTGACACGTGCGTGCCCAGGATCTGGCGTAACGCCGCATGCATCAGGTGTGTTGCGGAGTGGTTCAGACGAATACGCGCACGACGCGCTTCATCCACATCAGCCTGTACCGCATCGCCCACTTTCAGTGAACCCGCTGACAGCTTGCCAATGTGACCAATTGCCTGGCCATACTTTTGCGTGTCGCCCACTGCGAACGTAAAGCCAGCGCCTTTCAGCTCTCCTTTATCGCCAACCTGGCCACCGGATTCCGCATAGAACGGCGTCTGGTCCAGAACAACGACGGCATCCTGACCTGCGTTAATCGCATCTACCGCTTTACCATCCACAAACAGGGCGGTCACTTTGCCGTTCAGTTCCAGATGATCGTAGCCTTTAAATTCAGATGCACCATCAACGCGAATCATCGCGTTGTAATCTGCACCAAAACCGCTGGCTTCACGCGCACGACGGCGCTGCTCTTCCATCGCGGCTTCAAAACCAGCTTCGTCAACTTTGATGTTGCGCTCACGGCAAACGTCCGCCGTCAGGTCAACCGGGAAGCCGTAGGTGTCATACAGGCGGAATGCGGTTTCACCATCCAGCGTATCACCAGACAGTTTAGCCAGTTCTTCATCCAGCAGTGCCAGACCACGCTCCAGCGTACGAGCAAACTGCTCTTCTTCCGTCTTCAGAACCTGCTCAACCAGCGCCTGCTGACGTTTCAGCTCTTCACCCGCAGAGCCCATCACCTCTACCAGCGGACCAACCAGCTTGTAGAAGAAGGTATCTTTCGCACCGAGCATGTTGCCATGGCGTACCGCGCGACGAATGATACGACGCAGCACATAACCACGGTTTTCATTCGACGGAACAACGCCATCGGCGATCAGGAATGCGCAGGAACGGATATGGTCGGCTATTACGCGCAGTGATTTGTTGCTCAGATCGGTTGCACCGGTCACTTTCGCCACGGACTCAATCAGCGAGCGGAACAGGTCAATCTCGTAGTTGGAGTTAACATGTTGCAGCACTGCCGCAATACGCTCCAGACCCATCCCCGTATCCACGGACGGTTTAGGCAGCGGTTCCATAGTACCGTCAGCCTGACGGTTGAACTGCATGAAGACGATGTTCCAGATCTCAATATAGCGATCGCCATCTTCTTCAGCACTTCCCGGAGGGCCTCCCCAAATGTGGTCGCCGTGATCGTAGAAAATTTCGGTACACGGACCACACGGACCGGTGTCGCCCATCTGCCAGAAGTTATCGGAAGCATATGCCGCACCTTTGTTATCACCAATACGGATGATACGTTCGCGCGGAATCCCGACTTCTTTTTCCCAGATTTCATAGGCTTCATCGTCAGTTTCATAGACGGTTACCCACAGACGCTCTTTCGGCAGGGCAAACCAGTTTTCACCGGTCAGCAGTTCCCATGCATATTGAATAGCATCGTGTTTAAAGTAGTCGCCGAAGCTGAAGTTACCCAGCATTTCGAAGAAGGTATGGTGACGTGCAGTGTAACCGACGTTTTCCAGGTCATTGTGTTTACCGCCCGCGCGTACGCAACGCTGCGAGGTGGTTGCGCGGGAATAATTACGCTTATCGAGGCCAAGGAATACATCCTTGAACTGGTTCATCCCGGCGTTGGTAAACAACAAAGTAGGGTCATTGTTTGGTACCAGGGAGCTGCTGGCAACTACCTGATGTCCTTTACTATGGAAAAAATCGAGAAACGCCTGACGGATCTCAGCGGTGCTCTTGCTCATAATTATCCTGAAGAAATCAAGCTAACGAAATGTCATTACCAGCATCGGCACGCGATCTGCGCCTCTGGCAATCGAAAAGTGGGAATAAGATAAGTTTTCTTTACTGGGAAGTAAAATCCCGTATGCGCTCAATCGTCAAAATTTCGCCATATCGCCTGAATATCTTCCATCAGATAACCACGATAGAGCAAAAAACGCTGAACCTTTACCTTTTCTGAAAAAGCCACAGGCAAAGGCTCACCGTATTTTCTGATTGCCTGTTCTCGCGCAAGCTGCGCCCAGTCAATTTCACATTCACGCATTGCGCGCTCAATGGATTCACGTTGGATCCCTTTTTGCCCCAGCTCCTGGCGCACACGCGCGGGGCCATAGCCTTTGCGGCTGCGGCTGGCGATAAACTGCCGAACGAATCGGTCATCATCCAGGTAGCGACTTTCAATACACCAGGCAATAACCTTGTCGTAATCCTCAGGCGTAGCATCAATTTCTTCCGGTCCATTTTTCCCCATGACCGGAGCAGCCAGTTTTCGTCTTAGCTCCTGCTCACTGTGATCGCGCATGGCAAGAATACGAACAGCGCGGTCAAGTAGTCGGGACCAGGCGGAACGGCGAGGAGTTGAATCTGTCATAGTGAGCCTTCAGAAATGGAAAAGGGCTGCATGATATGCAGCCCTTCTATGTGCGATAACGTCAGATTATCAGAAATCTTCGTTCGTTTCTTTTACATCTTCACCGCTGTCATCAACAGAGAAGTCTGGTTTTGAATCCGGGTTATTGAGCAGTAACTCGCGTACTTTCTTCTCAATTTCCTTCGCAGTTGCCGGGTTTTCCTTCAGCCAGTTAGTGGCATTCGCTTTACCCTGACCAATTTTCTCACCGTTGTAGCTGTACCATGCACCGGCTTTTTCAATCAGCTTCTCTTTAACGCCCAGATCAACCAGTTCGCCGTAGAAGTTGATACCCTCACCGTACAGGATCTGGAATTCAGCTTGTTTAAATGGCGCTGCAATTTTGTTTTTCACGACCTTAACGCGGGTTTCACTACCCACCACGTTATCGCCCTCTTTTACCGCGCCAATACGACGGATATCCAGACGGACAGAGGCGTAGAATTTCAGTGCGTTACCACCGGTGGTAGTTTCCGGGTTACCGAACATGACGCCAATTTTCATACGGATCTGGTTGATAAAAATCAGCAGCGTATTGGACTGTTTCAGGTTACCTGCCAGCTTACGCATTGCCTGGCTCATCATACGCGCCGCGAGGCCCATGTGAGAGTCACCAATCTCGCCTTCGATTTCAGCTTTTGGTGTCAGTGCAGCAACGGAATCGACAACGATAACATCGACTGCGCCAGAACGCGCCAGCGCGTCACAGATCTCCAGCGCTTGTTCACCGGTATCCGGCTGAGAACAAAGCAGGTTGTCGATATCAACGCCAAGTTTACGAGCATAGACAGGATCAAGCGCGTGCTCTGCATCGATGAACGCACAAGTTTTACCTTCACGCTGTGCGGCAGCAATAACCTGCAGTGTCAGGGTCGTTTTACCGGAGGATTCTGGCCCGTAGATTTCGACGATACGCCCCATCGGCAAACCGCCCGCACCCAATGCGATATCCAGAGAAAGCGAACCGGTGGAGATGGTTTCTACGTCCATAGAACGGTCTTCACCCAGGCGCATGATGGAGCCTTTACCGAATTGCTTTTCGATCTGGCCCAGCGCTGCCGCCAACGCTTTCTGTTTGTTTTCGTCGATAGCCATTAATTACTCCTGTCATGCCGCTTTCGGGTTAAACCGCGAAACGTGAAAGATGATGTTCTGTTGTCGCAATTATACTGTATGCTCATACAGTATCAAGTATTTTGTAGAAATTGTTGCCACAGGGTCTGTAACGCATAGGCGGTCGCCTGCCGACGTACTGCATCGCGGTTACCACTGAAGCATTCCCGACGGGTAACCCCCTCGCCGCTTGCGCTGGCAAAAGCAAACCACACGGTGCCGACGGGCTTATCTTCACTCCCACCATCTGGCCCTGCAATACCGCTGATCGAGACAGCGAAATGCGCACGAGCAGCTTTCAGCGCACCAATCGCCATTTCGACGACTACCGGTTCACTCACCGCGCCATGCTGTACCAGCGTTTCTTCTCGTACACCGATCATCTGTGATTTAGCTTCATTACTGTAAGTCACAAACCCGCGTTCAAACCAGGCAGAGCTTCCGGCAATATCGGTAATGGCTTTCGCTACCCAACCGCCGGTACAGGATTCTGCGGTAGTCACCGTCGCACCGCGCGCTTTCAACGCCAGCCCAACCCGCTCACTTAACTGCATCAGTTCACTGTCAGTCATTTCAGCCTCTGTCAGTAAAAAAAATATGCCGGACAAGATAGCACTTTCATAACAAAGATGGGGATGAGGAGAGTAATTTACGAGGGGGATTCAGAAAATAGATAAGCTGACTTAAAAATAGAGCCGGATACGATGCCTGCACATCGTATCCGGCAAGAATGATTATTGCACCCGTGCCAGCGCCACCGCCTGACCTAACTGCCAGACAGCCATCGCGTAATGCGTGCTGTGGTTATAGCGGGTAATGGTGTAGAAGTTCGGCAGTCCATACCAGTACTGATAACCGGTGCCGATATCCAGACGCAGCAAGCTGACCTGCTGGTGATTCCCTAACGGCTGCTGCGGCGTCAGACCTGCAGCAGCAAGCTGAGAAATGCTGTACTGGGTTTTAAAACCGTTAGCCAGCCCCGGTGCCTGGCCGTTTGCCGGGACAGCCACCATATCTCCTTTCACCCAGCCGTGGCCTTTGAAGTAATTCGCCACGCTACCGATGGCATCAACCGGATCCCACAGATTGATATGCCCATCGCCATTAAAATCGACAGCATATTCTTTGTAAGAGGACGGCATGAACTGCCCGTACCCCATTGCACCAGCGAAGGAACCTTTCAGATCCAGCGGGTCATCGCTTTCATCCCGAGCCATCAGCAGGAAAGTTTCCAGTTCACCGGAAAAGTATTCTGCCCGGCGCGGATAGTTAAATGACAGGGTCGCCAGCGCATCCAGAATACGCGTTTTACCCATCACGCGGCCCCAGCGAGTTTCCACCCCAATAATACCTACGATAATTTCCGGCGGCACGCCGTAAACCTGCCATGCACGCTTCAGAGCATCTTCATGCTGATTCCAGAATGCCACGCCGTTTTGCACGTTATCCGGGGTAATGAACTGCTTGCGATAGCGCAGCCAGGCTCCGTTAGGTCCGGCTGGCGGCTGGGTAGTCGGTGCCTGACGGTCCATCAGACGCAGAACATAATCCAGACGCTTGGCCTGCGACAGGATCTCTTGCAACTGTTGCCGGTCAAAACCGTGCTTGCTCACCATCTTCTCGATGAACTGCTGTGCGTTCGGATTATTGGCAAAGTCACCACCCGACAGCATGACATTGTGTTGCGGCTCAAGCAGGAAGCCGCCGGATGGCGTTCCCGTGGTCGTTTGAGTCTCTGAAGGTTTCGGTTTGCTGCTACAGGCAGCAAGCAACACACAAAGGGGAAGTAATGCTACATAACGACGCTTGAACATGGGACATCCATTAAACAGATTCAGCCTGGGAGAAGTATGGTAAAGCATCCCCCGCCAAACAAGGAAGCAGTCCTCACAGAATAAATACCATTCCCACTCATCTCATCAATCCCCTTCCCATAAACTTTCAAAATAAAATATTTATCTTTCGTTTTGCGATCAAAATAACACTTTAAATTCTTTCATTGTGATTAAAATGAATCACCTTTTGGAAAGGTAACTAACCCCTACAGGAGAGAATAATGATCGAAACCATCACCCTGGGCGCAGAGTGGTTCATTGGGCTGTTCCAGAAAGGCGGAGAAGTATTCACCAGTATGGTGACCGGTATTCTTCCGCTCTTGATTAGTCTGCTGGTCATCATGAACGCGCTGATTAACTTCATTGGCCAGCAGCGCATTGAGCGATTTGCTCAGCGCTGTGCCGGAAATCCGTTATCCCGCTATCTGCTGCTACCTTGCATCGGTACTTTTGTATTTTGTAACCCCATGACCCTGAGCCTGGGTCGTTTTATGCCTGAAAGATACAAACCCAGCTACTACGCTGCAGCTTCTTATAGCTGCCACTCAATGAACGGATTATTCCCTCATATCAACCCCGGTGAGCTGTTTGTCTATCTGGGCATTGCCAGCGGCCTGACGACGCTTGGTCTCCCCCTCGGCCCGCTCGCGGTGAGCTATTTGCTGGTCGGTCTGGTCACGAACTTTTTCCGCGGCTGGGTAACCGACCTCACCACCTCCATCTTTGAGAAAAAAATGGGCATCCAACTTGAACAGAAAGTCCGTCTGTCTGGAGCGACATCATGATGCGTATTCGTATTGAAAAAGGCACTGGCGGTTGGGGTGGCCCGCTCGAACTGGAGGCGACGCCTGGGAAGAAAATTGTCTATATCACTGCCGGAACACGCCCCGCGATTGTCGACAAATTGGCACAGTTAACCGGCTGGCAGGCGGTAGATGGGTTTAAAGAAGGCGAGCCACCTGAAGAGGAAATTGGTGCTGCGATCATTGACTGCGGCGGCACACTGCGCTGCGGGATCTATCCGAAGCGGCGCATACCAACGCTGAACATTCATGCCACGGGTAAATCCGGTCCGCTGGCCCAGTACATTGTCGAAGATATCTATGTCTCTGGCGTAAAAGAAGAAAACATTACCGTTGTCGGTGAAACATCTGCCGCACCTCAGTCCACAAACACCACTGCGGGCCGCGATTACGACACCAGCAAAAAGATTACCGAGCAGAGCGATGGCCTGCTGGCGAAAGTGGGTATGGGGATGGGATCCGCCGTAGCAGTGCTGTTCCAGTCCGGACGAGACACGATTGATACCGTGTTGAAAACCATTCTGCCCTTTATGGCATTCGTCTCGGCGCTGATCGGCATCATCATGGCTTCCGGTCTGGGCGACTGGATAGCTCACGGCCTCGCACCGCTGGCCAGCCATCCGTTAGGGCTGGTAACGCTGGCGCTGATCTGTTCTTTCCCACTGTTGTCCCCTTTCCTCGGCCCTGGCGCCGTAATCGCCCAGGTTATCGGAGTACTGATAGGTGTACAGATTGGTCTGGGTAACATCCCGCCGCATCTGGCACTGCCTGCCTTATTCGCAATTAACGCCCAGGCGGCCTGCGACTTTATCCCGGTGGGTTTATCGCTGGCGGAAGCCCGTCAGGATACCGTGCGCGTTGGCGTGCCATCGGTGCTGGTGAGCCGCTTCCTGACCGGCGCACCAACCGTTCTCATTGCCTGGTTTGTTTCCGGCTTTATTTACCAATAAGAGGTTCCGAAGATGACCGTGATTTATCAGACCACCATCACCCGTATTGGCCAGAGCGCGCCGGATGCACTTTGCGATCAAATGCTGATTACCTTTCGTGAAGGCGCACCTGCGGATATCGAAGAATTTTGCTTCATTCATTGCCATGGAGAGCTGAACGGCTCTCTGCAAGCCGGCGTCCAGTTCGAGCTGGGACAGCATCACTATCCGGTCACGGCCGTTGGCAGCGTTGCGGAACAAAACTTACGTGAGCTGGGGCATATCACCCTGCGTTTTGACGGACTGAGTGAAGCGGAATTCCCCGGCACTGTACACGTTGCGGGACCAGTACCAGACGGTATCGCACCGGGCTGTATTTTGAAGTTTGTTGCTTAAGATTGAAGGAGATAAAAATGAATCAAGTTGCCGTTGTCATTGGTGGAGGCCAGACTCTGGGTGCATTCCTTTGCCGTGGGCTTGCTACAGAAGGATACCGCGTTGCGGTGGTGGATATTCAAAGCGATAAAGCAGCGAATGTGGCACAGGAGATTAATGCGGAGTTTGGTGAGGGTACCGCTTACGGCTTTGGTGCCGACGCCACCAGCGAACAGAGCGTACTGGCGTTATCACGCGGAGTGGATGAAATATTCGGCCGCGCTGATCTGCTGGTTTACAGCGCGGGCATCGCCAAAGCAGCGTTCATCAGTGACTTTGAGCTTGGAGATTTTGATCGCTCTTTACAGGTGAACCTGGTCGGTTACTTCCTTTGTGCACGTGAATTCTCACGTCTGATGATCCGTGACGGCATTCAGGGCCGCATTATCCAGATCAACTCGAAATCAGGCAAAGTAGGCAGTAAACACAACTCCGGTTACAGCGCCGCTAAATTTGGCGGCGTGGGTTTAACCCAGTCGCTGGCGCTGGATCTGGCGGAATATGGTATTACCGTACATTCACTGATGCTTGGTAACTTGTTGAAATCACCGATGTTCCAGTCTTTATTACCGCAATATGCGACCAAACTCGGCCTCAAGCCGGATGAAGTGGAGCAGTATTACATTGATAAGGTTCCCCTCAAGCGCGGCTGCGATTATCAGGATGTGCTGAATATGCTGCTGTTTTATGCCAGCCCGAAAGCGTCTTACTGCACCGGGCAGTCCATTAATGTGACCGGTGGCCAGGTGATGTTTTAATGTTGAATTGCCGGATGGCGGTTCCACCTTATCCGGCCTACGCCCTCCCTGTAGGCCGGGTAAGCCCAGCGCCTCCCGGCACATAAGCAAGGAGCAATAACATGGTTTCTGCACTGATAACCGTCGCCGCCGTCGCCTGGTGCCTGCAGCTGGCGCTGGGGGGTTGGCAAATATCCCGCTTTAATCGCGCGTTCGATAAGCTCTGTCAGCAGGGAAGAGTCGGCGTAGGTCGTTCCGGTGGGCGCTTTAAACCGCGTGTAGTTGTCGCCATTGCGCTGGATGAGCAACAACGGGTAACCGATACTTTATTTATGAAAGGACTTACCGTATTCGCTAAGCCAATAAAAATTGCCACGATAATGGGTAAACATCTTGATGAATTACAGCCTGATGTGATCTTTCCCCATGATCCGCTCTCGCAGAATGCACTATCATTGGCGCTTAAACTGAAACATGGATAATTTCGTTGTGAATGCTAATAGCTTGCGAAATTATCATTTCGCAACCTATACAGGGTGATCATGCCTATGAAACCTCGTCAGCGTCAGGCTGCAATACTGGAGCATCTGCAAAAACAGGGGAAATGCTCGGTTGAAGAACTGGCACAATACTTTGACACTACCGGCACGACCATTCGCAAAGACCTGGTCATTCTGGAAAATGCCGGAACCGTCATTCGTACCTATGGCGGTGTAGTATTAAACAAAGACGAATCCGACCCGCCTATCGATCACAAAACGCTAATCAACACGCATAAGAAAGAGCAAATTGCCGAAGCCGCCGTACGATATATTCACGATGGCGACTCTATCATTCTTGATGCAGGCAGCACCGTTTTACAGATGGTGCCAATGCTCACCCGCTTTAGCAATATCACCGTCATGACCAACAGTCTGCACATTGTTAACGCCCTTTCGGAGCTGGACAATGAGCAAACCATCCTGATGCCAGGCGGTACGTTTCGCAAAAAATCTGCGTCATTTCACGGTCAGTTGGCAGAAAACGCCTTTGAGCAGTTCAGCTTTGATAAACTCTTCATGGGTACCGATGGCATTGACCTTAATGCCGGAGTGACCACCTTTAATGAGGTCTACACCGTCAGTAAAGCGATGTGCAATGCCGCTCGCGAAGTGATTCTGATGGCGGACTCATCAAAATTCGGGCGTAAAAGCCCCAATGTTGTGTGCAGTCTGGAAAGCGTCGACAAGCTGATTACCGATGCAGGCATCGATCCTGTATTTCGTCAGGCGCTGGAAGCAAAAGGGATTGAAGTGATCATAACCGGAGAAACCAATGAGTGATGCACTACTGAACGCGGGCCGTCAGACGTTAATGCTGGAACTACAGGAAGCCAGCCGACTGCCAGAACGTCTGGGCGATGATTTTGTCCGCGCCGCCAATACCATTATCCACTGCGAAGGCAAAGTCATTGTTTCCGGTATTGGCAAGTCTGGTCATATTGGCAAAAAAATCGCGGCGACTCTCGCCAGCACAGGCACCCCGGCCTTTTTTGTGCATCCTGCGGAAGCGCTGCACGGCGACTTAGGGATGATTGAAAGTCGCGATGTGATGCTGTTCATCTCTTACTCCGGTGGTGCAAAAGAGTTGGATCTCATTATTCCGCGCCTGGAGGACAAATCCGTCGCCCTGCTGGCGATGACAGGAAAACCGACCTCACCGTTGGGCCTGGCGGCAAAAGCCGTACTGGATATTTCGGTGGAGCGCGAAGCCTGCCCGATGCGCCTGGCGCCGACATCCAGCACCGTCAACACCCTGATGATGGGCGATGCGCTGGCAATTGCCGTGATGCAGGCGCGTGGTTTTAACGAAGAAGATTTTGCCCGTTCCCATCCGGCCGGTGCGTTGGGTGCACGTTTGTTAAATAAGGTGCACCACCTGATGCGTCGCGACGATGCCGTACCACAGGTCACGCTCACCACCAGCGTCATGGATGCCATGCTGGAACTGAGCCGTACCGGTCTGGGCCTGGTGGCGGTCTGCGACGAACAAGCGTTAGTGAAAGGCGTATTTACCGACGGTGACCTGCGCCGCTGGCTGGTCGGTGGCGGCGCGCTCACTACTCAGGTTAGCGAAGCGATGACCCCCAATGGCATTACGCTGCAGGCGCAAAGCCGCGCAATTGATGCCAAAGAGATCCTGATGAAGCGCAAAATTACCGCCGCACCGGTGGTGGACGAAAACGGCAAACTCACCGGCGCTATCAACCTGCAGGATTTCTACCAGGCAGGAATTATCTAATCCTTCAGTCCCAGACGTTTCGCCAACCGGTGCAGGTTGGCGACGTCGGTTTCCAGCGCTCGCGCGCTTGCCGCCCAGCTGTGGTTATTCTGCGCCAGTGCCCGGCGGATCATCTCCCGCTGAAATGATTCTGTTGCCTCACGCAGGTTATGAGCCTGCGGCATCTCTGCGATGACTTCGGCCTGCGGCGAATGAACATCTTCCTGTAAAGCAAAATGCTGTGCTTCCAGTACCACTTCATCCCCTGCCCTTGTCGCCCTTGCCAGCACCACTGCACGATGAATAGCATGCTCGAGTTCACGGACGTTTCCGGGCCAGCCGTAGTTCAGCAGATGAGTTCGTGCCCCAGGGCTGAGCACCACACGAGAAAGCCCCAGTCTTAGCCGACACTGTTCGCAAAAATACCCTGCCAGCAACACGACATCGTCACCGCGTTCACGCAGCGGCGGTACGGAAAGCGGGAAGACGCTCAGGCGATGGAACAAATCGGCACGGAAATTTCCGGCCAGCACTTCTTCACGTAAATCACGGTTAGTGGCCGCCAGCACACGGACATCCACACGCAGACTGCGATCGTCCCCGACGCGTTGAATATCCCCATACTGCAACACGCGCAGCAGCTTGGCCTGTAGCGCCAGTGACAGCTCGCCAATCTCATCCAGAAACAGCGTGCCGTTGTCTGCCATTTCAAACTTGCCGCTACGATTGCTGATGGCTCCGGTAAATGCCCCCTTCACGTGACCAAACAGCTCGCTTTCCGCCACACTTTCCGGCAACGCGGCACAGTTCAGATACACCAGCGGATTCACCGCGCGCGGTGAGCCCTCATGGATGGCTTTCGCCACCAGCTCTTTGCCTGTCCCCGTTTCACCGCTGATAAGCACGTTGAGATCAGAGCCTGCCACAATCTCAATTTCTTTTTTCAACTGCATCATATTGGGCGACAGGCCAATCATCTGCGTTTCAGTGACCTGCTCAAAGGCAGTTGACGAACCCGGCAGCATATTCTGGCTTTCCAGTTGTTCAATCAACAATGCATTGCTCAGCGCGCCCGCCGCCAGAGCGGCAATCAGGCGTAGTTCTTCATCGCTGAACACATCGAACTGGTCAGGTTCCATACCATCAAGCGTCAGCGCGCCTATCAGATTTTGTCCGGCAAACAGCGGCAACCCGATGCAGGCATGAACCTTCAGGCTTTCCTGACCCGGAATCAGCCCGTCGTATGGGTCGGGTAAATCGCTGTCGGCAGGAAAGCGCACGACATCGCCTGCACGGGCGATCGCTTCCAGACGCGGATGGCCCTCCAGCGTAAAACGCCTGCCGAGGACATCCTGTGCCAGCCCGTCAATTGCCAGGGGAATGAACTGTCGGGACTCGTAGCGCAGCAGCGCCGAAGCATCACACTCCAACACCTGGCGCAGGGTGGTAATCAGACGTTGAAAACGATCCTGATGCCCAATACCGCTTTGTAATTCAATGGCGATGCCCGCCAGGACATCAACTGAAAAGCTCATGACTACCTCATTGTCATTTTGACAATTCATATTGTCATATTGACAATAAATTAAATAGTCATTTTGACTACCATTTTTGGGGTATAAAAATTAAAACTTTATAAATCAAATAAATAAAAAACTGGCACGCAATCTGCAATAAGCAAAACATCTTTTTTGAAAAACGCTGAATTAATTGAGGTTGCTATGTCTATTCTGGTTAAAAATAACATTCATTGGGTTGGCCAACGTGACTGGGAAGTTCGTGATTTCCACGGAACCGAATACAAAACGCTGCGCGGCAGCAGCTACAACAGCTATCTCATCCGTGAAGAAAAAAATGTCCTGATCGATACAGTAGACCACAAGTTTAGCCGTGAATTCGTGCAAAATCTGCGCAGTGAAATTGACCTGGCGGATATTGACTACATCATCATTAACCATGCAGAAGAAGATCATGCCGGTGCGCTGACCGAACTGATGTCCTGCATTCCGGATACCCCGATTTACTGTACCAATAACGCCATTGATTCCATTACCGGACATCATCATCACCCGGAATGGAACTTCAACGTGGTTAAAACCGGCGACTCACTGGATATTGGTAACGGTAAGCAGTTGATCTTCGTAGAAACCCCGATGCTGCACTGGCCTGACAGCATGATGACCTACATGACCGGCGACGCCGTCCTGTTCAGTAACGACGCCTTCGGTCAGCATTACTGTGACGAACGTCTGTTTAACGACGAAGTGGACCAGACTGAACTGTTCGAACAGTGCCAACGCTACTATGCCAACATCCTGACGCCATTCAGCCGTCTGGTGACACCGAAAATCACCGAGATCCTCGGCTTTAATTTGCCGGTCGATATGATTGCCACCTCTCACGGTGTGGTATGGCGTGACAACCCAACACAGATCGTTGAACTGTATCTGAAATGGGCGGCAGATTATCAGGAAGATCGCATCACGATTTTCTACGACACCATGTCCAACAACACTCGCATGATGGCAGATGCTATTGCGCAAGGGATCAACGAAGTTGACCCAAATGTGGCGGTCAAAATCTTTAACGTCGCCCGTAGCGATAAGAACGAAATCCTGACCAACGTCTTCCGCTCCAAAGGCGTACTGGTCGGTACATCTACCATGAACAACGTGATGATGCCGAAAATCGCGGGTCTGGTTGAAGAGATGACAGGTCTGCGTTTTCGTAACAAACGCGCCAGCGCCTTTGGTTCACACGGCTGGAGCGGCGGCGCAGTAGACCGTCTGTCTACCCGTCTGCAGGACGCTGGTTTCGAAATGTCTCTGAGCCTGAAAGCGAAATGGCGTCCGGACCTGGATGCGCTGGAACTGTGCCGTCAGCACGGTCGTGAAATTGCACGTCAGTGGGCGCTTGCTCCGCTGCCGGAAGCCAATGTGAAAGCAACAACTAAAGAAGAAGAGTGCGCCTGTGCCGCCGCCGCTGCCGCCGATCTCGGACCTTGCATGCAGTGCAGCGTCTGCCAGTGGATCTACGATCCCGCTAAAGGCGAACCTTTACAAGATGTCGCACCGGGTACTCCGTGGAGCGACGTGCCGGATAACTTCCTGTGCCCGGAATGTTCATTAGGTAAAGATGTCTTCGACGTACTGGCAACGGAGGCAAAATGAGCCACGGAATTGTCATCATTGGTTCGGGCTTCGCCGCCCGCCAGTTAGTCAAAAATATCCGTAAACAGGATGCAACAGTCCCGTTGACGCTGATTGCCGCTGACAGCATGGACGAGTACAACAAACCCGATCTCAGCCACGTTATCAGCCAGGCACAGCGTGCCGATGACCTCACCCGCCAGTCGGCGGGGGAGTTCGCCGAACAGTTTACATTACGCTTATTCCCGCACACCTGGGTTACCGATATTGATGCCGACGCCCACGTAGTGAAAAGCCAGGACAAACAGTGGCAGTATGACAAACTGGTGCTGGCAACCGGGGCGTCAGCCTTTGTACCTCCGGTTACCGGACGTGAGTTAATGCTTACTCTTAACAGCCAACAGGAGTATCGCGCCTGTGAAACACAACTTCGTGACGCCCGGCGTGTTCTGATTGTCGGCGGTGGCTTAATTGGCAGCGAACTGGCAATGGATTTCTGTCGCGCCGGTAAAGCGGTGACGCTTATCGATAACGCCGCCAGTATTCTGGCTTCGTTAATGCCGCCGGAAGTGAGCAGCCGCTTGCAGCATCGCCTGACCGACATGGGTGTGCATTTGCTGCTGAAATCGCAATTACTGGAGCTGGAGAAAACCAGCACCGGTATTCGCGCCACGCTCGATCGTCACCGTAGCGTAGAAGTTGATGCGGTGATTGCGGCAACAGGTTTACGTCCTGAAACGGCGCTGGCGCGACGTGCTGGATTAACCATCAACCGTGGTGTTTGCGTCGACAGCTACCTGCAAACCAGTCATCCGGATATTTACGCCCTTGGCGACTGTGCGGAAATCAATGGTCAGGTGTTGCCGTTCCTGCAACCCATTCAGCTTAGCGCGATGTATCTGGCGAAAAATCTGCTCGGCGGCAACGCCCCGCTGAAACTGCCAGCCATGCTGGTAAAAATCAAAACGCCGGAGCTGCCATTACATCTGGCAGGGGAAACCCAGCGCCGGGATCTGAACTGGCACATTGCAGCGGAAGCACAAGGTATGGTCGCCAGAGGAACGAACAGCGAAGGCCAGTTATGCGCCTTCGTGGTCAGTGAGGACAGAATGAAGGAGGCTTTCGCTCTGTTGAAAACGCTGCCCGTGTAAACAATGTAGTGCCATCGCTTGATTTATTAACCTCACGCACACGGATGTGCGCTGCCACTTGTCGGTATGCCCCGACCTGTTTTTCTTGCCCCGCCAGTCCCGGGGCTTTTTTTATTTTTGTGTAAGCACCCGCGCCGCAGCAATTACGCCTTGTCCCAGCGATAATCCCCCATCTCCTGCCGGTAAACGCTGCGGAAACAGTAACGTAAAATCGGCCAGATAAAATGCCAGCCGCGACGACAGTAACCGGTTATGCATCACACCACCGCTGAATGCCAGCGTATAAATACCGCGAGAGACCGCCTGCTCGCGCATCAGCGTGGCAAACCCACGCGCCAGTGCATCATGGAAGGCCCAGGCGCGTTCCGGCGCTGTCGCCTGCCAGTTCAGCCACTGCTGCCAAAAAACAGCCAAATCGAGTTGATTAGCACTTACTGGAATCTTCACCGGATGCTCAACGCCCGCGCATTGTGAGGCCAGCGCCTCCAGCGTACAGGCGGCCTCACCTTCATAACTCAGCGATTCCGGCGCGCAATGGAGCGCTGCCGCAACGGCATCAAACAACCGCCCGCATGATGACGCCAGCGGAGCATTAATTCCCCGCTCAATGGCACGTGCCAGCACGCTCCAGTTTTGTTGTTGCAGTAACGCCGTTTCCGGGTAACGTTGCCAGTCAGGAACAAAACGCAGACACTGCGCCAACAGATTACGCCACGGCTGTTTAGCCGCGAGATCGCCACCAACCAGCGCTACGGGAGGCAAACCGCCGAGGTGTTCGCACTCACGATAATTAACCCGCAGACACTCGCCTCCCCACAACGCACCGTTTTCGCCCATACCGATACCATCCAGCGTCAGGGCAATAACATCCCCTCCATCCAGCGACCAGCCGTGCTCGGCAAGACTTGCAGCGGCGTGAGCATGATGATGCAGTACCGTTTCGGTTGGCAGGTTCATCTCACTGGCCCACTGGCTGGAAACGTAGCCAGGGTGCGCATCGCAGACGATACGCTGTGGCGTGAAATCATAAATGTTCTGGATCAGGTGCAGCGCATCACGCCACTGGTTTTGAATGCCATCGTCGCTGAGATCTCCCAGATGCTGGCTGATAACCGCCTGTTCGCCTCGCACCAGGCAGAAGGTATTTTTCAGATCAGCGCCTAAGCACAGTATGGGTGGCACATCGCGAAAACCTGGCGGTAGCGCCACAGCATCCGGTACGTAACCCCTGGAACGGCGCAGCATTTCCCCGCTATCACGCACGACGGAATCATCCATACGCTGGACGATTTCACGGTTATGCAGCAGAAAACCATCGGCAATCTCGCGCAAATCTTCCAGCGCTTGCGCATTGGTAATCGCAGGTGGTCTGCCGCTGAGGTTGCCGGAGGTCATCACCAGCGGGCCATTCATTTCCTGTAAAAGCAAATGCTGTAGCGGGTTGGCTGGCAGCATAACGCCGACTTCCATCAGCCCTGGCGCAATCCCCTCGCACAGCGAAACCACATATTGCTTATTCACCAGCACTATTGGCGCTGCGGGGGTGGCCAGTAAACGACGCGCAGACTCTGGTAGTCCATCATCACCAGGCAGCATTACCGCCAGCGGTTTGGCCGGGCGGTGTTTGCGCGTCCTGAGCATCGCCACCGCCTTGTCGTTGCGCGCGTCGCAAACCAGATGGAATCCACCAATCCCTTTGACGGCCACAATGCCACCTGCTTTCAGCAGTGTCACTGCCGACTGCAACGCGTCTTCTTTTTCCGCCCGAACGCCTGCGCTCAACCACTCAAGATGTGGACCGCACGCCGGACAGGCAACCGGCTGTGCATGGAAGCGGCGGTCATAGGGATCGCGGTATTCTTTATCGCACTGGAGACAAAGCGGAAATGACGCCATCACGGTAAATGGACGATCATATGGCATTGCACGAATAATCGTAAAACGCGGGCCGCAGTGGGTACAGTTGATAAAGGGGTAGCGATAGCGGCGTTCGCCGGGCGTATTCATTTCAACAAGACAGGCCGGACAAGTTGCGGCATCGGGCACGATTTGCGTATTCATCGTCCCGCCTGCGCTTTGACGTATCGAGAAATCAGCAGGCTGCTGCGGCCAGGCAAACGGCTCGCTCTCAACGCTGTCAATGCGAGCCAGCGGCGGGCAGTGTTGGTGCAGTTGGGCAATAAATACCGCCGGATCTTCCAGCATTCGCACAACCACACCATCACCGTCGTTACAGACGTCGCCATGCAATTCTAGCCGCTGCGCCAGTTGCCAGACAAAGGGACGAAATCCAACGCCCTGTACCTTACCGCGAATACGTAGCTGTACGCCGGAGTGGTGGTTTATTGTCATTATGAATTCCCGCGGTCATGTTTCCCTGAAATGCCCGTTTGCCGGATAAGCGAAACGCTATCCGGCAAAAATATCGCCTTATTTTACGCGGATTTTCGGGGATCAGAACAGCAAAGATGCGGTGGAATCCAGCGCCGCACGACGGCGTTTTTCTGCACTCAGTTGTTCAAGCTTATTGCGATCCACATAAATCAGGGCGTGAGTCGGACAAACTTCCATACAGGCGGGGCCAGCTTCGCGATGGTGGCACAGGTCGCACTTGTTGGCTTCGGCTTTCTCTGCACGTACGTTCAGACCCGCGCCGCTGTTGCGAACAACGGGACGAACAACGACTTCCATTGCGCCGTAAGGACAGGCCACAACGCAAGTTTTGCAACCAATGCAGCGTTCCTGCATTACGTGGACAAAACCTTTATCGCGGCTGATTGCACCGTTCGGGCAGACGTTAGCGCACGGCGCATCTTCACACTGACGGCACAGCGTCGCAGTGGAGACGTTAACGCCTTTGATCACGTGAATACGCGGTAAAAAGGTTTCAGGGGTCAGCGATGCGCAGTCCTGGTTATCCTGATGGGATACCACGCAGGCCACTTCACAGGTACGGCAACCAATGCATTTATTGGCGTCTGCAATGATGAAACGGTTCATCAATTTCTCCAGCAATGACAGAATATCAGCCGAAGCATTCACAAATCGTGCCAGATTTTAATACATTGTTATAAAAGGATTTTTATTTCCCAGTACGTGAAGGATATGTGTCATCGTCACTAGTGACGATGACTAACGACAGCGATCAACGCAAAACTGACGGCGCAACAGAGTCGCGAGGAATCAGCTCACCGGTGAAGGTTTTCGGTGGCGCAAAGTCCCCGCCGTCCAGCATAAAGATGAGGCGTCCAATCGTCTCCTGGATCATCTCAGTTACCGGTATTTTGACACTGGAAAGTGCCGGGATCGTGTATGGCGCAAGAGCGATATCATCAAAGCCGATAACCGACACCTGCGCAGGAACGTTAACACCCTGCTCGTGTAGTTGCTTCATGGCACCGATTGCCATGTCATCATTACTGGCCACCAGCGCGGTAAAATTCACGTTGCGTGAAAGCAAAGTATCTACCCCTGCAGCACCGCAAGCTGGAGTCCATTTTCCTTTAACAATCAGATCATTATTTAAGGAAATACCATGATGCGCCAGTGCGTCTTTGTAGCCTGAAAGACGCTCCACGCCGGTGGGAGAATCCATTGAACCAGTAATAAAACCAATTTCCTTATGCCCGGCGGCGATAAGCTGCGTTACGGCATTAAAGCTGGTTTGCTTTTGATCGCACCAGACACAGTGGCTGCTGTTTTTGCGCAGTCGTCGGTTAAGCACCATAATCGGCTGCGAGTGCGCATCAATAATATCGTCAATTTCATCGACGCTGAGAAAACGTGGGTAGATCATAATCGCATCACAACGCAGGTCGAGCAGGTACTGAATCGCCTGACGCTCTTCTTCAGCACTGTGTTTACCATCGGCAAGCAAAAGCTGGCGTCCCCTGTCCTCTGCCATCCGTGCGGTGTGAAACAACAATTCGCTAAAATAAACGCCATGATACAGGGTGTTGGTCACCACCAGCCCCAGCGTCTGAGTACTTTTCGCCGCCAGGTTTCGCGCCAGCAAATTGGGGCGATAACCGCTTTCTTCAATGGCCTGAAACACGCGATCTTTGGTCTCCTGGCTGACGTAGCCGTTCCCTGAAAGCACCCGGGAAACCGTCGCTTTCGACACGCCGGCACGCTTCGCCACCTCCAGCATCGTGGTCATATTACTCATCCCTTATCACTCAATGTGACGCAGTGTACTGCACCGTTTGGCTACTGTCCCCGCTGCTCAACCGCAGTACCCCATATCTGGTGATCGTAATCACATTTATAATAACCGATCAAAATTAAAGCTTGCTCATATTACAAAAAATAAACATGCTTTTATGAAACCGGTTTCCTAACACTGTTTCACCGACACAGAAATGAGACCAGAGTAAACGGCAAGACATAACGTACCCTACTGATAAAACAGGATTAAATTCGATGTCTAAGAATTATGCAGCGCTGGCGCGCTCCGTTGTGACGGCTCTGGGCGGCGTCGGGAATATCACCGCAGTGACGCACTGCATGACCCGATTACGTTTCGTTATCAAAGATGACTCACTGGTCGACAGCGCCACACTGAAAACACTCCCTGGCGTACTCGGTGTGGTGCGTAACGACAATCAATGTCAGGTGATCATTGGTAACACCGTTTCGCAAGCGTACCGTGAAGTCGTCAACCTGCTGCCTGGTGATATGCAACCTGCCGAGTCGGAAGTAAAACCTAAGCTGAGCCTGAAGCGTATTGGCGCAGGGATCCTCGATGCGCTGATCGGTACCATGTCGCCGCTGATCCCGGCGATTATTGGTGGATCGATGCTGAAATTGCTGGCGATGATCCTTGAGATGACCGGCATTCTGGAAAAAGGCTCCTCAACGCTGACCATCCTGACGGTGATAGGTGACGGCGCATTCTTCTTCCTGCCGCTGATGGTCGCTGCCTCGGCAGCCATTAAATTCAAAACCAATATGTCGCTGGCCATCGCCATTGCGGGCGTACTGGTGCATCCAAGCTTTATCGAGCTGATGGCGAAGGCCGCACAGGGTGAACACGTTGAGTTTGCGCTGATCCCTGTCACTGCGGTGAAATATACGTATACGGTGATCCCGGCGCTGGTCATGACCTGGTGCCTGTCGTATATCGAGCGTTGGGTGGATCGCATCACTCCGGCGGTGACGAAAAACTTCCTTAAACCGATGCTGATCGTCCTGATCGCCGCCCCACTCGCCATCGTACTCATTGGCCCGATCGGGATCTGGATCGGCAGCGCGATTTCGGCTCTGGTTTACACCATTCACGGTTATCTGGGCTGGCTCTCAGTCGCCATTATGGGCGCGCTGTGGCCGTTGCTGGTAATGACCGGCATGCATCGCGTCTTTACACCAACCATCATTCAGACCATCGCCGAGACCGGCAAAGAAGGCATGGTCATGCCATCTGAAATCGGCGCCAACCTGTCGCTGGGCGGCTCATCTTTAGCTGTGGCATGGAAAACCAAAAACCCGGAACTGCGCCAGACGGCGCTAGCGGCGGCAGCCTCCGCGATTATGGCGGGCATTTCCGAACCCGCGCTGTACGGTGTGGCGGTACGCCTGAAACGTCCACTGATTGCGAGTCTTATCAGTGGCTTTATCTGTGGAGCCGTTGCCGGAATGGCCGGGCTGGCAAGCCACTCGATGGCAGCACCAGGGCTATTCACCAGTGTACAGTTTTTCGATCCGGCCAATCCAATGACTATCGTCTGGGTATTTGGCGTAATGGCGCTGGCAGTTGTGCTGTCCTTTGTATTAACGCTACTTCTCGGCTTTGAGGATATTCCCGTCGAAGATGCAGCCGCACAGGCCAGAAAAAACCAGGCTACGCAACCGGGCAATATCAATGGAGCCAGCATCTGACTGGCCATAACTGAGGTTTACTATGTCTGTTTTTCCGCAAGGATTTTTATGGGGCGGCGCACTGGCCGCCAACCAGTCTGAAGGGGCATATCGGGAAGGCGGCAAAGGGCTGACTACCGTGGATATGATCCCACACGGCGCGCACCGGATGCCCGTCAAACTAGGTCAGGAAAAGCGCTTTCAGCTGCGGGATGACGAGTTTTATCCCAGCCATGATGCGATAGATTTCTATCATCGTTATCAGGAAGATATCGCCCTGATGGCGGAAATGGGATTTACGGTTTTTCGCACCTCAATTGCATGGAGCCGCCTCTACCCGAATGGGGACGAACTCACGCCGAATGAAGAAGGTATCGCTTTTTATCGCGCGGTATTCGCTGAATGCAAAAAATACGGTATTGAACCATTAGTTACCCTGTGTCACTTCGATGTACCAATGCACCTGGTGACCGAGTACGGCTCCTGGCGTAACCGCAAAATGGTGGAGTTCTTTACCCGTTACGCCCGTACCTGCTTCGAAGCCTTCGACGGTCTGGTGAAATACTGGCTGACGTTTAATGAAATCAACATCATGTTACACAGCCCTTTCTCAGGCGCAGGACTGGTGTTTGAAGACGGTGAAAATCAGGATCAGGTGAAATATCAGTCCGCGCACCACGAACTGATTGCCAGTGCACTGGCAACCAAAATTGCTCATGAAATCAACCCGCACAACCAGGTTGGTTGCATGCTGGCTGGCGGAAATTTTTATCCTTATTCATGCAAACCGGAAGATGTGTGGACCGCGCTGGAAAAAGACCGCGAAAACCTGTTTTTCATTGATGTCCAGGCGCGCGGAGCTTATCCCGCTTATTCGGCCCGGGTGTTTCGTGAAAAAGGCGTAGTGATAGAGAAAGCCCCGGAAGATGACGAGATCCTGAAAAATACCGTCGATTTTGTCTCTTTCAGCTATTACGCATCACGTTGCGCTTCGGCGGAAATGAATGCCGGCAATACCAGCGCCGCCAACGTAGTGAAATCGCTACGCAATCCCTACATTAAGGCCAGCGAATGGGGCTGGGGCATAGACCCGCTGGGTCTGCGTATCACCATGAACATGATGTATGACCGCTACCAGAAACCGCTATTTCTGGTGGAGAACGGGCTTGGGGCAAAAGATGAGATGGATGCCAGTGGCAACATCAATGATGACTATCGCATAAGCTATTTACGCGAACATATTCGCGCCATGTCTGACGCTATTGAAGATGGCGTACCGCTAATGGGTTATACCACCTGGGGGTGTATCGATCTGGTCTCCGCCTCAACCGGCGAGATGAGCAAACGCTACGGTTTTGTCTATGTGGACCGGGATGATGCAGGTAACGGGACGCTCGCACGGACACGTAAGAAGTCATTCTGGTGGTACAAAAAGGTCATAGCCAGCAATGGGGCAGACCTGGAGTAATCTACCTGCCGGAGGGTTCTGCCACCTTCCGGCATTGCTTTACATCTTCATTTCATTCATTGCATTTCAAATGTGGAATCATCCTTCCAGTTTCAGGTTTGCCCCCGCGCTTTTTTACTGTCATTTTATTCAGTAGTTTTTAATCTTAACCCTCCGCCACAAGGAATGGCTCATGTCTGATGAAAATGGCAAAACAGCAGTGGTTATCACCAAACCCGTACGTCGTTTAAAAGTAGGTTATGTCAGAAAGCGGTACGAGGATCGTCACACCGGGTTCACGCTACGTATCAGCAGGCATGCCTCATTAACGCTGAACGGTGACTGGCTTGAACAGGCAGGGTTCCCTACCGGCACAGCGGTAAATGTTTCGGTAATGCAGGGGAAATTAATTATTGAGCAGGCAACGGAGTAACAACCGGCGCAGGCGAGATAAACAGGCCGGATGCGGCAAACATCCGGCACTGATACGGTTTACTCTTCAGGTGCTTCTAACTCCGAAAATCCACCATGGCCTTCCCACCCGGCTAATCGTTGATAGACGGTTTCAACCGCCTCTTTGATCGGCTGCGTCATCGGGTAATAAAAGCCAACGATGTCCGGCTGAATACCGAGGAAAATCACCTCGCCGACATCCTCTTTCAGTTGATCAACCAGGTAGTTCAGCGGCATGTTGTGCGTGGTCATCATGAACATCTCGGCAATATCATCAGGATCGATAATGCGGATTTCACCAGGATTCAGCCCCATATCGGTAGCATCGACAATCAGCAAACGCGCCGGGCGCAGCTCGCGGATTGCCACAATATCATTCTCCGGGGCACTGCCACCGTCGATAACCACCCAGCTACCTTTAGGTTCCGCAGCACACATTTCCGCCAGCAGCGGACCCGCGCCATCATCCCCCATCATGCTATTACCGACACACAATAAAACGTCAGTCACGGTGTCTCCTCACCATCAGATAGATGGCGCTTTCCTGATGAATATCATGGAGCATACTGAGCATGAGCTTGCTCCATTCCTGCTGCTGTGGAGTTTGTACGGCGCGCGCGTCATCAAACGCACGCGCCAGCATCTGTACATGGTTAAAATCGATGACGATCTCGCCGTACTTCGGCACGCCTTCCATTTTGCGGCGGGCTTCGCTTCCTTCGGCAAGCGTCGCAATCCACGCCAGATACTCATCCCACGGACAGGTTAACGCCGCTTCCAGGCAATCGATGATGCCTAAGTGATGGCCAATCGCCAGGCTGTAATAGACAACCTGCTGCGCCTCGGCGGGCGTCGCATCGTTCTCATCAATAAACTTACGGCTCAGTTGACTGAACACCACCGTTTCACTCATCGGATACGCGCCTCTTCAACTACATGGTTAAGATGAGTAACGATCTCGGTCAGACGCGGATCGTTTTCCGCTTCCAGCCAGCGCGCCACCTGATTTTCGCCCTGCCCTAACTGCGTCATATAATCATCGGCAATCTGGCGACCATAGCGATAACCCGCCAGACGACGCGCTTCACGATCCACCTTCACACGCAGAGGCTGTATCATATCCGGGTGCAGAATTTCAGCTGGTTGTTCGTCCAGTTCACCCGGTGCACGCGCGTGAATTTTCTGCTCCAGCAGGCCCAGCGCCATCGCAAAGCCGTACAGCGTCGCCGCAGGCGTCGGCGGACAACCAGGGATGTAAACATCCACTGGTACGATTTTGTCGGTGCCGCCCCATACGCAGTATAAGTCGTGGAAGATGCCACCACTGTTACCGCAGGCTCCGTAGGAGATACAGATTTTCGGATCTGGCGCTGATTGCCAGGCACGCAGCGCCGGAGAGCGCATCGCGCGGGTTACCGCGCCGGTAAACAACAGGATATCCGCATGGCGCGGTGACGGAACAACTTTGATACCGAAACGTTCGGCATCAAACAGCGGGGACAAGGTAGCAAAAATTTCGATTTCGCAACCGTTGCAGCCACCGCAGTCAACACGATAGACGTAAGCAGAACGCTTGATGCTTTTCAGCAGCGACGCTTTCATGCTGGCAATAGATTCATCTACCGTCATCGGTACCGGAATACCGTTGGCATCACGTGGGCCTAATAAATTGCTCATCAGCTGGCCTCTTTCATATGGCGAGTCAGTTCAATACGGTCAGACGGCACCAGGCATTTCTGGCGTTTACAGTCCGGGCAGGTCTCAAAGCTTTCACGGTGATTTTCCGCACGGCTATCACCGTTATGCTTCAGCAGTGCAATGGCGTAATCAATCTCTTTTTGCACCGCAAAAGGACGGTTACATACGCGGCAATTGCACAGCGCAAAGCGAGACTGCTGCAGGAAATCTTCTTTCTTCCACACCGCCAGCTCATATTCCTGAGACAGTTTGATCGCCGCCGTCGGGCAGACTTCTTCACAACGGCCACAGAAGATGCAGCGACCAAGGTTGAATTGCCAGGCCAGTTCATTGGTGACCAGATCGGTTTCAACCGTCAGCGCGTTTGACGGGCACGCATTCACACAGGCTGCGCAGCCAATACACTGCTGCGGATTATGCTCCGGCTTACCACGGAAGTTTTTATCGACCGCGATCGGCTCCAGCGGATACGACGACGTCGGTGCACCGGTTTTGATGACTTTTTTGATAAAGGTAAACATGGCGATTCCTTATTTCAGCGGCGAGTTTTTACGCTCGATGCTGTAGCGCTCAAGTTCTTTGTACGGCACGACTTTGCTTTTCTTCTTACGCACATCAACCACGGTCATACGGTCAGTACAGGAGTAGCAAGGATCGAGGCTACCGATAATCAGCGGGGCGTCGGAAACCGTGTTACCACGCAGCATATAACGCAGCGTCGGCCAGTTAGCGTAGGTGGCCGCACGGCAACGCCAGCGGTACAGTTTCTGGTTGTCGCCGGTCATGCTCCAGTGGATATCATCCCCACGCGGCGCTTCCGCAAAGCCCAGCGCGAAACGGTGTGGAATATAGGTAAAACCTTCCACCATCAGCGGCCCGCCAGGCAGGTTATCCAGACCAAAGTCGATCATATTCAGCGCGGTATAGACTTCATTGATGCGGACTTTCAGACGAGAAATGACGTCACAGCCCTGCTCGCTGTGAACTTCCATCGGCAGCAGACCGTAACCCACAAACGGGTGATCTGCGCGGGTATCACGCGCGTGACCGCTGGCGCGAACCATCGGGCCAACGTTACTGAAGTCACGGGCAATTTCCGGATCCAGACGGCCAATCCCGACGGTACGCTGTTCCATGTTCGGCGTACTCAACAGCATATCAACCAGTTCCTGCACGTCACGACGCATCTGTTGCGCCAGTTGACGAGTCTGGATCATGTCCTCTTTCAGCAGGTCGCGACGGATCCCTCCGATCAGGTTCAGACCGTAAGTTTTACGCGCACCGGTGAGGATCTCTGCCATTTTCATTGACGTTTCACGTACGCGGAAGAACTGCATAAAGCCGGAGTCGAAACCGGTGAAGTGGCACGCCAGCCCCAGGTTCAGCAGGTGAGAGTGCAGACGCTCAACTTCCAGCAGAATAGCGCGGATCATCTGCGCACGCTCCGGTACTACGATACCCATCGCATTCTCAACGGAGGTGGTGTACGCGGTGCTGTGGGCAAAACCACAGATGCCGCACACGCGATCCGACAGGAAAGTCACTTCGTTATAACCCATGCGGGTTTCTGCCAGTTTTTCCATGCCACGGTGGACATAGAACAAGCGGTAGTCGGCGTCGATAATGTTTTCGCCGTCAACGAACAGACGGAAGTGACCCGGTTCATCGGAGGTCACGTGCAGCGGGCCAATAGGCACTACATTATTTTTCTTGTCGCCCAGTTCGTTGATGAACTCATAGGTTTCAGCATCGGTAGTCGGCGCCGGACGTTGACGGTAATCCATGCTGTCTTTACGCAGCGGATAGAGTTCGTCCGGCCAGTCATCCGGTAGCACAAGACGACGTTCGTCCGGCAGCCCCACCGGGATCAAACCGTACATGTCACGCACTTCACGTTCGCCCCAGACGGCAGCCGGTACGCGTGGCGTGACAGACGGGAATTCCAGTTTATTGGCGTCAACTTCTACGCGAACGGTTATCCAGCATTTAGTGCCCTGCTCCATCGACAAGACATAATACACCGCGTAATGGCCGCACAGCTGGCGTTCGTCGTTACCAAACAACACGGACAACCATCCGCCCTGTTTGTAATAAAGGAACTCCACCACTTCCGGCAGGTAGTTTACCTTCACGGTGATGGTCAGCTGATCTTTGGTCTGCCAGGCTTCGTCCAGTACGACGCCAGGGAAAGCCTGGTGCAGTGCAGCAAGGTATTGTTGACCTAATTTTTCTTCAGACATGCTCAAACTCTCTTAAATCACGCCACCAGCAAGGAGACGAACGCTAAAAACGCAAACCCAAAACCGGCCCAGGTCACGCGTGAAGTGGCGCAAAAACGCAGACGCGCCATGCTGTTTTCAAACAGGGCGATGACCAGCACGCCGAGGATCAGCTTTACGACGGCTATCACCAGTGCCAGCAGCAGTCCACCCGCAGTAAAGGTTTCCATCTGTCCCCACGGCAGGAACACGCCGACAAACATTTGCAAAACGACCAGTTGTTTGAGGCTGATACCCCATTTCAGCACCGCAAAACCGCTGCCGCTGTATTCAGTCAGCGGACCTTCCTGTAGCTCCTGCTCGGCTTCTGCCAGGTCGAACGGCAGTTTGCCCATTTCGATAAAGGTGGCGAAAGCACAGGCGCATAGCGCCAGGATCAGCGGGATGCTGCGCGCCGCAGGCCAGTGATAAACGGTGTCAGCGATATTGCTTATATGGGTTGAACCGGCAACCTGCGCTGCGACCCACAAACCCAGCAGCAGAATCGGCTCAACCAGTACGCCGAGCATCGCTTCACGGCTGGCGCCGATCGCGGTGAACGGGCTACCGGTATCCAGCCCCGCAATAGAGAAGAAGAAACGGGCGATGGCGAACAGGTAAATTAACGTGATCAAATCACCCAGTTGCGGCAGCGGAGAACCTACCGTCACTACCGGCAATGCGGTAGCGATAGTCAGCATGACGCCGACCATCACAAATGGTGTCAGGCGAAAGACCCAACTGGAATCCGCAGGCGCAATGCTCTGACGCCCCAGCAGTTTGATAATGTCACGGTACTCCTGCAAAACACCCGGACCACGGCGATTGTGCAAACGTGCACGCGCCACGCGGGTAATGCCGGACAGCAGCGGCGCAACGGCAAACAGCACCAGCGCCTGAATTAACGGATATAAAACACTCATTCTCAGGCTCCTCGTGAAACCACAATCACCACCAGCACCGCCAGCTCAATCAATGCCAGGCGACGGAACAGAACCGGTGCAGCCGCATTCTGCCAGCCCGGAACCAGTGACACCGGGTTAAGCCATTTACGCAGTTTCAGTACCGGAGCAAAGGCTTCTTTAACCGGCATAGCAAAGCCATGCGCGGTGATCACCATTGACTGCTCATGATCGTAACCACATACCCAGGCGGAACCGCGCGAACGCGACGGCAGACGGTTGCCTTTGAAAATCGCCATGATAATGAACGGCAGCAGCGGACAGGCAATCAGCAACAGGGTGATCATTGGTTGGGAAACGGTCGTGTTCGCGGTTTCCAGCGGCAGTGGCACAGCTGAAGAGATAAGTGGCAGCAACCATGGTGCGGCAACGCCGCCAATCACACAGCAGACTGCCAGCGCAACCACGCTCACCCCCATCAGGATCGGTGCGCAACAGGCGTTTTCAGCTTCCTTCGTACGCGGTGCGCCAAGGAACGTTACGCCATAGACTTTCGCCATACACATCACAGCCAGCGCGCCGGTAATCGCCAGCCCGACCGCCAGCAACGGACCTAACAGACGGCCGATAAACGCTCCGCTGTTACCCAGCTTGAAGAAGGATTGATAGATGACCCATTCACCGGCAAACCCGTTCAGTGGCGGCAGCGCGGCCATCGCCATCAGACCAACCAGCATCGCCAGGGAAATCACCGGCATGCGCTTACCGATACCGCCCAGTTTTTCGATATCACGATGACCAGTACGGAACCAGATGCTGCCAGCCCCCAGGAACAGGACGCTTTTGAACAGACTGTGGTTCACCAGATGATACAAACCGCCGGTCAGACCAAGTGCAATCAGCGCCGGTTGATTAAGGGAAATGCCGGTCACGCCGGCACCCAGCCCCAGCAGAATAATGCCGATGTTTTCCAGCGTGTGGTACGCCAGCAGACGTTGAATGTTGTGCTCCATCAACGCATACAGACCGCCAACAAATGCGGTGATCATCCCCAGTACCAACAGGGTAATGCCCCACCACAGCGGTGCATTACCGCCCAGCAGCGACAGGGACAGAATGCCCAACAGGCCAACCTTCATTACCACGGTAGAGAACAGCGCCGCAGCAGGTGCGCTGGCGTTGGCATGTGCCTGTGGCACCCAACCGTGCAGCGGGATAATCCCGGCCAGCAAACCAAAACCGGCAACGCCCAGCAGCCAGATGTCAGAGCCGAGCGGCAATTCCTGGGTGCGAAGGTCGAGCAGACGCAGTTCGAGCGTGCCGTAGCGTTGCCATACCAGATAGCAAGCGACCGCCAGCAGCAGCGTACCGATTCGGCCCAGAGCAAACCACAGTTTGCCCTCTTTACTGCAACTGGTCAGGAACACCGCACACAACGCCATGATTTCAGCCATCACCACCAGCGTACCGAGGTTGCTGGCAACCACTGCACACACGGCCGCAGCCATCAGCAGATTCACCAACAAACCGTTGGCTTTAACCTGTGGATGACGATGCCAGTCGATGTTGTACAGGCTGACAAACAGGCCGCACAGACCCAGTGTGATAAGCCAGATTGCGTTCAGTGGAGTTATTTGCATGCTGTGACCGATAAACGGTATCACGCTGCTGACCGCCAGCGCATTGGTCAGCACGGTGAAACCCGCTGCCGCCGTACACAGGCTGCCGACTGCTCCACCAACACCGGCAATCCAGCCGCTTAGCGCTTTATGAAATGAAAACAGAAATGCCAGAACCGCCGCAGCCGTAAACCAGGCCACGCCGCTGTTAATCAGTGAAATTGCGCTCATTTTGCATCCCCACTCTGAGCCTGCTGAAACAAGGTGAGATCGCCGAAATCGGTATTAAAAGTCAGCTCACGCTTACGTTTGCTGGCGCGAGCGATATCTGTATTGCTCACCAGGTGCAGGGCTTTCGTCGGGCACATACGTACACAAGCCGGACCTTGTTCATCAAAGCTACACAGGTCGCATTTCACCGCAATGGCACGAATACCTGGAACCCAGTCCAGCAGCGTGCTGACGCGAGCCGGTGCAGGTGGAGCCGGAGGGGCTTTTGAGGTATTCGCGTTCGCCGGGATGTGCAGTGGACGACTGCCGGAAAACTCAATGGCGCCAAACGGACAGGCGATCCCACACAATTTGCAGCTTACGCACAGGCTTTCATTTAGCTGTACGGCGCCGTCGACACGGTTAATCGCATTGACCGGGCAAACGGTGGCACAAGGTGCATCTTCACAATGGTGGCAAAGCTGCGGTGCAGATTCTTTTTCATTTAGCATCACTTTCAGGCGCGGCATTGACTGCAGGCCATGCTGGCGATGCGTCTCTGAGCAGGCGGCTTCACAGGTGTGGCAGCCAATACAAAGAGTGGAGTCAGCAATTACAAAACGATTCACCAGGCATTCCTCAGGTGATAGTCATTTTTGACGAAAACATGTTTATCAAATGTCATTTTCGACATTTTTCGACATGTCCATTCCCTAAAATGTCGTGATACAGCGTAAAAATCTCATCACGACTCAAGCGAGCATCACCCGAGGCTTATGCCGGGTTATGTCCTTCTACCAGTTGGCTTAAATTTACCGGCATATTGTTTTCAACCGCGGTGTACAGGCTGTCGTAGACTCTGGCGATTTTTTCGAGATAGTGCTCCAGCACCTGCTCGCGATCGCGGTTGCTAATGCGGTCATCAACTTTGCCGTCAATGGTCAACTGTGCCTGTGCAATCAGTTGCTTATCATCACCGTCTTTGGTTTCAACGTAGTACTCGATGGTATGGCTGTTAAAGCCGTCCGCCAGCGTGACGTAGATAGTGAAGTGTTCAAAAAGGACAAAGCACAGATCTTTGTCCGGCGCACAGCTCATTGCATGATGCAAACGCGCTTTCGACAGGGTGATCCCCTGTACCAGCGAGTTGCAGTAAATACGCCACTGGTCCTGTAGGCGACGGTGCCGTTCAGCGATGTAATCGGCTTTTTCGCTTATTTCCCAAATAGTCATGTCAGGTTACCCGTTTAGCAGAGACTAACTGCCTTAAGCATATTTCATGCCAACATTAAAACTCTTTATTTTCATTAAGATACAAAAACAAGCATGCATGACGACATGTCATTTCGTCATCGTCGTCATTGTCACGAGAGGAAAAATTCAACCTGGCATGTTTATTGCTTTTGAAACGACAACAACATGGGAGGCGATATGCACGAAATAACCCTCTGCCAACGGGCACTGGAATTGATTGAACAACAGGCCGCACAGCACGGTGCTCACCGGGTAACTGGGGTCTGGCTCAAAATTGGCGCATTTTCTTGCGTAGAAACCAGCGCTCTCGCCTTTTGTTTTGATCTGGTATGCCGTGGCACCCTTGCAGAAGGTTGTAAACTCCACCTCGAAGAACAAGAAGCCGAATGTTGGTGCGAGTCCTGTCAGCAATACGTCACGTTACTGACACAACGCGTTCGTCGCTGTCCACAATGCAATAGCGACATGCTGAGAATTGTGGCCGATGACGGGTTACAGATTCGACGAATAGAAATAGACCAGACTCCAGCGCCGGATGGCGACGCTTAAGCCTCTTATCCAGTCTACAGAAAGAGCACGTTTGTAGGTCGGAAAAGGCGAGATGCTGTCCGGCAACAGATTTACCGAAAGTGAAAAGATCAGGAGTGAGCGATGTGTACGACATGTGGTTGCGCGGAAGGCAACCTTTATATAGAGGGTGATGAACATAACCCCCACTCAGCGTTTCGCAGCGCGCCATTTGCTCCGGCGGCTCGTCCGGCGCTAAACATTACCGGTGTGAAGACCTCCAGTTTCACGCCGAGCCAGACCGCAGAAGGCGATTTACATTACGGTCACGGCGAAGCAGGTACCCATGCTCCAGGCATGAGCCAGCGCCGTATGCTGGAAGTGGAAATTGACGTGCTGGACAAAAACAACCGTCTGGCCGAGCGCAATCGCGCCCGCTTCGCTGCCCGCCAGCATCTGGTACTCAATCTCGTATCAAGTCCAGGTTCCGGTAAAACGACGCTGCTGACCGAAACACTGATGAAGCTGAAAGACAGCGTGCCGTGCGCGGTCATTGAAGGCGACCAGCAGACGGTCAACGATGCAGCGCGTATTCGCGCCACCGGAACACCAGCAATCCAGGTTAATACGGGTAAAGGCTGCCACCTTGATGCGCAAATGATTGCCGATGCAGCACCACGCCTGCCTTTAGCCGATAACGGTATTTTGTTTATCGAAAACGTCGGTAACCTGGTTTGCCCGGCAAGCTTCGACCTCGGCGAACGTCATAAAGTGGCGGTGCTTTCCGTCACCGAAGGCGAAGACAAGCCGCTGAAATATCCCCATATGTTTGCTGCTGCATCGCTGATGCTGCTCAACAAAGTGGATCTGCTGCCGTATCTCAATTTTGATGTTGAAAAGTGCATCGCCAGCGCCCGGGAAGTGAACCCGGAAATTGAGATAATCCTGATTTCCGCCACCAGCGGCGAAGGGATGGATCAATGGCTGTCGTGGCTGGAGAATCAGCGATGTGCATAGGTGTTCCGGGTCAAATCCGCACCATTGATGGTAACCAGGCTAAGGTCGATGTTTGCGGTATTCAGCGCGACGTCGACCTGACGCTGGTCGGTAGCTGTGATGAAAATGGTCAACCGCGTCTGGGCCAGTGGGTACTGGTCCACGTAGGTTTTGCCATGAGCATCATTAACGAAGCCGAAGCGCGCGACACACTCGAGGCGCTGCAAAATATGTTTGACGTTGAGCCGGATGTCGGCGCGTTACTGTATGGCGAGGAGAAATAATGCGTTTTGTTGACGAATATCGGGCACCGGAACAGGTGATGCAGTTGATAGACCACCTGTGTGAACGTGCCGCTCACCTCCCCTACACCGCTGAACGCCCACTGCGCATTATGGAAGTTTGTGGAGGCCACACCCACGCAATCTTCAAATTCGGCCTTGACCAGTTGCTGCCCGAAAACGTGGAGTTTATTCACGGTCCAGGCTGCCCGGTTTGCGTTCTGCCGATGGGCAGAATTGACAGTTGTGTGGAAATTGCCAGCCATCCGGAAGTGATTTTTTGTACCTTCGGCGACGCCATGCGCGTGCCAGGTAAACAGGGTTCACTGCTGCAAGCCAAAGCACGCGGCGCGGATATCCGCATTGTCTATTCTCCGATGGATGCGCTGAAGCTGGCGCAGGAAAATCCAACCCGTAAGGTCGTGTTCTTTGGTCTGGGTTTTGAAACCACCATGCCGACGACCGCCATCACTCTCCAGCAGGCAAAACAACGCGATGTGCAGAATTTTTACTTTTTCTGCCAGCACATCACGCTTATCCCAACGCTGCGTAGCCTGTTGGAACAACCGGACAACGGTATCGACGCATTTTTGGCACCAGGCCATGTCAGTATGGTTATAGGCACCGATGCCTATAATTTTATCGCCTCTGATTTTCATCGCCCGCTGGTGGTCGCTGGTTTCGAACCGCTTGATCTACTGCAAGGCGTCGTGATGCTAATCGAGCAGAAAATAGCGGCCCACAGCCAGGTGGAGAACCAGTATCGCCGCGTAGTGCCGGATGCCGGTAACACACTGGCGCAACAGGCGATTGCCGACGTGTTCTGCGTCAATGGCGACAGTGAATGGCGCGGTCTGGGCGTTATCGAATCCTCCGGCGTTCACCTGACGCCTGAGTATCAGCGTTTTGATGCAGAAGCGCATTTCAAACCAGCGCCGCAGCAGGTGTATGACGATCCGCGCGCGCGCTGCGGAGAAGTACTGACCGGCAGATGTAAGCCGCATCAGTGCCCATTGTTTGGTAAAACCTGTAACCCGGAGACCGCATTTGGCGCCTTAATGGTCTCCTCCGAAGGCGCATGTGCCGCCTGGTATCAGTATCGTCAGCAGGAGTGTGAAGCATGAACAGCGTACAACTCGCCCACGGTAGCGGCGGTCAGGCTATGCAGCAGTTGATCAACAGTCTGTTTATGGAAGCTTTTGCTAATCCGTGGCTGGCAGAACAGGAAGATCAGGCCCGACTGGACCTGGCGCAACTGGTCGCCGAAGGCGATCGTCTGGCGTTTTCGACCGACAGCTACGTTATCGATCCGCTGTTTTTCCCCGGCGGTAATATTGGCAAGCTGGCAATCTGCGGCACAGCCAACGACGTTGCGGTCAGTGGCGCTATCCCTCGCTACCTCTCCTGCGGTTTTATCCTCGAAGAGGGCCTGCCGATGGAAACGCTGAAAAGCGTCGTCAACAGCATGGCAGCAACAGCTCGCGAAGCGGGAATTGCTATCGTGACCGGCGACACTAAGGTTGTACAGCGTGGCGCAGCGGACAAACTGTTCATTAACACCGCCGGAATGGGCGCGATCCCCGCCAATATTCACTGGGGCGCACAGACTCTGGGCGTGGGCGATGTGCTGCTGGTTAGCGGTACGCTTGGCGATCACGGTGCAACCATCCTTAACCTGCGTGAGCAACTGGGACTGGACGGTGAACTGATCAGCGACTGCGCAGTGTTAACACCGCTGATCCAGACGCTACGCGACATTCCTGGCGTGAAGGCGCTGCGCGATGCCACCCGTGGCGGCGTGAATGCAGTGACGCATGAGTTCGCCGCGTCATGTGGCTATGGCATTGAGTTATCTGAAGCAGCCCTGCCTGTGAAGCCCGCGGTGCGTGGTGTCTGTGAACTTCTGGGTCTGGATGCGCTCAATTTTGCCAACGAAGGAAAACTGGTCATTGCCGTTGAACGTCAGGCCGCTGAAGCCGTACTCGCCGCACTGCGCGCACATCCGTTAGGGTGCGATGCAGCGCTGATTGGCGAAGTGGTCGAACGTAAAGGCGTTCGCCTTGCCGGACTTTACGGCGTGAAACGAACTCTTGATTTACCACACGCAGAGCCGCTGCCGCGGATATGCTGATATATTGCCCGGTACGCTACGCTTACCGGGCCTACAGTCAATGAATTACCCGTAGACCGGATAAGGTGAAACCGCCACCCGGCAATAATTTACAACTTATACCTATAATTCATTTACCGTTTTTGCACCGCGCTACGGTGCTTCCTGGAAAAGCAATATGTCGTATACACCGATGAGCGACCTCGGACAGCAAGGCCTGTTCGATATCACTCGTACATTATTACAGCAGCCCGATCTTCAGTCTCTCAGTGAGGCGCTTTCGCAGTTGGTCAAGCGTTCGGCGCTGGCCGATTGCGCGGCTATTGTGTTATGGCAGGCGCAGACGCAGCGTGCGCGTTATTTCGCGACACGTGAAAATGGTAAACCCATCGATTATGAAGACGAAACGGTGCTGGCTCACGGACCGGTGCGCCGCATTCTGTCTCGTCCCGATGCGCTGCACTGTAACTACCATGAGTTCACAGAAACCTGGCCGCAGTTAGCATCCGGTGCGCTGTACTCAGAATTTGGACATTACTGCCTGCTGCCGCTGGCGGCTGATGGACGGATCTTTGGCGGTTGTGAATTTATCCGCAACGAAGACCGTCCGTGGAGTGAAAAAGAGTACAACCGCCTGCAGACCTTCACCCAGATAGTCGGCGTCGTCGCCGAGCAAATTCAGAGCCGGGTCAGCAATAATGTCGATTACGACCTCTTGTGTCGCGAGCGTGACAACTTCCGTATCCTTGTCGCCATCACCAATGCGGTGCTCTCCCGTCTGGATATTGATGAGCTGGTCAGCGAAGTCGCCAAAGAAATCCACCATTACTTCAATATCGATGACATCAGCATCGTACTGCGCAGCGATCGCAAAAATAAGCTGAGCATATACTCCACTCACTATCTGGATGAACACCATCCGGCGCACGAACAGAGTGAAGTGGATGAAGCAGGTACGCTCTCTGAACGGGTATTCAAAAGCAAAGAGATGCTGCTGATTAACCTGAACGAACGCGATGCCCTTGCACCTTATGAACGCATGCTGTTCGAGACCTGGGGCAACCAGATACAAACCCTGTGCCTGCTACCACTCATGTCAGGCAATACGATGCTTGGCGTCCTCAAGCTGGCGCAGTGTGAAGAGAAAGTCTTCACGACCGCAAACCTCAAACTGTTACGCCAGATTGCCGAGCGCGTGGCGATTGCTGTTGATAACGCTCTCGCCTATCAGGAAATCCACCGCCTGAAAGAACGTCTGGTCGATGAGAACCTGGCACTGACCGAACAGCTCAACAATGTGGACAGCGAGTTTGGTGAAATCATTGGCCGCAGTGAAGCAATGTACAGCGTACTCAAGCAGGTCGAGATGGTGGCGCAAAGCGACAGCACTGTTCTGATTCTGGGTGAGACAGGTACGGGCAAAGAGTTGATCGCCAGAGCGATTCATAATCTGAGTGGACGCAATGCCCGCCGGATGGTGAAGATGAACTGCGCGGCAATGCCTGCCGGGTTGCTGGAAAGCGATCTGTTTGGTCATGAACGCGGTGCGTTTACCGGAGCCAGCACACAGCGCATTGGTCGCTTCGAACTGGCAGACAAAAGCTCGTTATTCCTCGACGAAGTCGGCGACATGCCGCTGGAGCTACAGCCGAAACTGCTGCGCGTCCTCCAGGAGCAGGAGTTTGAACGCCTGGGCAGTAATAAGCTGATCCAGACCGATGTCCGCCTGATCGCCGCCACCAACCGCGATCTGAAAAAAATGGTGGCCGATCGCGAGTTCCGTAACGATCTGTACTATCGACTGAATGTCTTCCCGATCCATCTCCCCCCACTGCGCGAGCGTCCGGAAGATATTCCGCTGCTGGTCAAGGCCTTCACCTTTAAAATTGCCCGTCGGATGGGGCGCAATATTGACAGTATCCCCGCTGAGGCGCTGCGCACTCTGAGCAACATGGAGTGGCCGGGCAACGTGCGTGAACTGGAAAACGTGGTCGAACGCGCGGTTCTGCTGACCCGGGGCAATGTACTGCAACTGTCCCTGCCAGATGTCACTGCGCTGCCCCCTTCCACACCGCCAGTGGCGACAGAAGTTGCGCAGGATGGAGAAGATGAATATCAGCTGATTATGCGCGTACTGAAAGAGACTAACGGCGTCGTAGCCGGTCCTAAGGGAGCTGCGCAACGGCTGGGTCTGAAACGCACCACCTTGCTCTCACGTATGAAGCGTTTAGGCATTGATAAGGATGCGTTGGTTTAGCCATTGTGGCTATACTGGGTGATAACTCAACGAAAGGAGGCAGTATGGCGGTATCAGCACGTAATCAATTAACCGGTACAGTAAGTGCAGTTGCAACTGGCGCCGTGAATGATGAAGTTGAACTGACGCTGGCAGGCGGCGCAAAGCTGGTCGCTATTGTGACTCATAGCAGCCAGCAGGCGCTGGGGCTGGCGAAAGGAAAAGAAGCAATTGCCCTGATCAAAGCCCCTTGGGTCACGCTGGCGACAGAAGACTGCGGCCTGAAATTCTCCGCCCGCAACCAGTTTGCCGGTAGCGTTTCACAGGTAACCGAAGGCGCAGTCAACGCCACGGTACATATCAAAACTGACGCTGGTTTTGACATAGTTGCCGTCGTGACTAACGAAAGTCAGCAAGAGATGAAGCTAAGCCAGGGAAGTCGTGTCATTGCGCTGATCAAGGCCTCAGCAATTCTGATTGCCACCAAAGCGTAATTTATTGCCCGACGGAGCTTTGCCTGTCGGGCCAGTATCGCCGCCGCTATCCGGCAAAAAATCTATTTCTTCCGCTGGTATTTTTCGGGTAATTCCGGGACCGGGCGTTTATCGTCAATCAGGTGGCGCACTGTCAGGATCGGATGACGCCAGAGCATTCTTGGTCCAGCCCAGCGCATGATTTGCTTCATCTCTTCACGCTTTGCGGGTTGATAACAGTGCACCGGACACTGTTTGCAAGCCGGTTTTTCCTCACCAAAGACGCACTTATCCAGCCGCTTTTGCGCATAGGCAAACAGCGCATCGTAATGCCCCTGTTCGTTCGAAGCCTGTGGACACTGGCTCTCGTACAGCGAGATCATTTTCTGGATCGTCATTTTTTCACGTGCAATACGCTTGCCGGACATAATGCCTCCGTATTTAAGGTGCATATATAATATACCTTAACCATACACAGGACTATTACCTGAAGGTGATACATCCTTAGCACCCTACGCAAATAAGAATTATTTTCATTTATCTATGCCATGTGCTATATAACATAGCAAAGGCTATATTCGATGATAAATTAACCACTTTCTTGTGAGGGATACTATGCCGCACCTGCCCCGTCTGAAGTCGTTTCTCCTTGCCAGCGTTCTTACGGCACTTACACTTTCGCCGGCCTGGGCAAAAGAGAAGTTTAAGGTGATTACCACCTTTACAGTTATTGCCGATATGGCGAGCAACGTGGCGGGTGACGCGGCGGAGGTCAGCTCAATAACTAAACCCGGCGCAGAAATTCATGAATACCAGCCCACTCCAGGGGATATTAAACGGGCGCAGGGCGCGCAGCTTATTCTCTCCAACGGCCTTAACCTGGAACTGTGGTTTGCCCGTTTCTACCAAAACTTATCCGGCGTACCTGAAGTAATGGTCTCAGACGGAGTAAAACCGATGGGCATCAGCGAAGGCCCCTATAACGGAAAACCGAATCCACATGCCTGGATGTCGGCAGAGAACGCGCTTATCTACGTAGATAATATTCGCGATGCATTGAGCAAGTACGATCCGGACAATGCCGCCACCTACCAGAAAAACGCCGAGAGCTATAAAACGAAAATTCGTCAGACTCTCGATCCCCTGCGCGCGGCGCTGGCCAAAATCCCTGCCGATAAACGCTGGCTGGTCACCAGTGAAGGCGCCTTCTCCTATCTGGCCCGCGATAACGATCTGAAAGAGCTGTATCTGTGGCCAATCAATGCCGATCAGCAGGGCACGCCGAAACAGGTGCGCAAAGTGATCGACGCGATAAGAGAACATCAGATCCCAACAGTATTCAGTGAAAGCACGGTTTCTGACAAACCTGCGCGTCAGGTGGCACGTGAGTCCGGCGCACATTACGGCGGTGTATTGTACGTCGATTCCCTGAGTGCAGCCGACGGGCCGGTACCAACCTACCTGGATCTGCTGCGCGTCACGACCGAAACCATCGTCAGCGGTATCAACGACGGTCTGAGGAGCCAAAAATGAGTCAATCTGCGATTACCGTGAATCAGGTTACGGTGACGTATCGCAACGGTCACACCGCTCTGCGGGATGCCACTTTTCAGATCCCCGGCGGCTCTATTGCCGCCCTGGTGGGGGTGAATGGTTCAGGAAAATCAACGCTCTTTAAAGCACTTATGGGTTTTGTCCGCCTGGCGCAGGGAGACATATCCATCCTGCAACAGCCAGTCAGCAAAGCGCTGAAGCAGAATCTGATTTCTTATGTTCCGCAATCGGAAGAGGTGGACTGGTCATTTCCGGTGCTGGTGGAAGATGTAGTGATGATGGGGCGCTATGGTCATATGGGCTGGCTGCGTCGGCCAAAGGCACGTGACTATGAATGCGTCGATGCGGCGCTGGCGCGGGTCGACATGCTGGAATACCGCCACCGTCAGATCGGCGAACTCTCCGGTGGACAAAAAAAACGTGTCTTTCTGGCAAGGGCTATCGCCCAGGACGGACAGGTCATTTTACTGGATGAACCCTTCACAGGCGTAGACGTAAAAACCGAGGCCCGCATCATCGACCTGCTGCGCGAACTGCGCGATGAGGGGCGAACCATGCTGGTCTCCACTCATAATCTGGGTTCAGTCACCGAGTTTTGTGATTACACCGTGATGATTAAAGGCACCGTACTGGCGAGCGGTCCGACCGAAACAACATTTACCGCGGAGAATCTCGAGCTGGCCTTCAGCGGCGTCTTGCGCCATGTCGCGCTAAGCGGCGGTGAGCAGCATGTTATTACCGACGATGAGCGCCCATTTATTTCGCGACGCACGGTTAACGAGGGGGAATAATCATGAACTGGCTGACAGAACCGTTTGGCTACCAGTACATGCTCAACGCCATGTGGGTCTCCGCGATGGTCGGCGGGCTGTGTGCGTTCCTCTCATGCTATTTGATGCTCAAAGGCTGGTCGTTAATTGGTGATGCGCTGTCGCACTCCATCGTGCCGGGCGTTGCCGGTGCCTGGATGTTAGGGCTTCCTTTCGCGCTCGGCGCATTTCTTTCCGGGGGGCTGGCTGCGGGCAGTATGCTGTTTCTTAACCAGCGTTCGCGCCTGAAAGAAGATGCGATCATTGGACTGATTTTTTCTTCTTTCTTCGGTATCGGGCTGTTTATGGTGTCGCTTAACCCGATGTCAGTAAACATTCAAACCATTATTCTCGGTAACGTACTGGCGATTGCCCCGGAAGATATTCTGCAACTGGCGATTATTGGTGTGATCTCGCTGACCATTTTGCTGCTGAAGTGGAAAGATCTGATGGTGGTGTTTTTCGATGAAAATCACGCGCGCTCGATTGGTCTGAATCCGGGCCGTCTGAAGCTACTGTTCTTCACACTGCTCTCGGTTTCCACAGTTGCAGCGCTACAAACCGTTGGCGCATTTTTGGTTATTTGCCTGGTAGTAACGCCTGGCGCTACCGCGTGGTTATTAACCGATCGCTTTCCCCGCCTGCTGACCATCGCCGTAGCCATCGGCAGCCTGACCAGCTTTTTTGGCGCCTGGCTAAGTTACTGGCTGGACGGTGCGACCGGCGGGATTATTGTCGTCCTGCAAACGCTGTTGTTCCTGCTGGCATTTGTCTTCGCTCCTAAGCACGGTCTGTTAGCGAATCGCCGCCGCGCCCGTCAGGTGAACAAGGAGTCCACATGCTCTTAACCACGTTGCTGGAACCCTTTCAGTTCAGCTTTATGGTCAATGCACTGACCATCTCCACTGTTGTCGCCGTACCCTGCGCGTTGCTGTCGGTGTTTTTGGTGCTTAAAGGCTGGGCGCTGATGGGCGACGCCATGAGTCATGCCGTGTTTCCGGGGATAGTACTGGCCTACATTGCGGGCATTCCTCTGGCGATTGGTGCGTTTGTCGCCGGGCTGTTCTGTGCGGTGGCTACCGGGTATCTCGATGATAACAGTCGTATCAAGCGCGACACCCTGATGGGCATTGTCTTCTCTGGGATGTTTGGCGCGGGGCTGGTGTTGTATGTTTCGATCCAGTCTGAAATCCATCTGGATCATATTTTGTTCGGTGACATGCTGGGCGTATCACATGGCGATATCGCGCAGACGGCAGCAATTGCGCTGGGGATCGCGCTTATCATCGGGTTAAAGTGGAAAGATCTTCTGCTGCATGCGTTTGATCCGCATCAGGCAAAAGCCAGCGGGCTGAACACCACGCTATTGCACTACGGTCTGCTATGTATGATCGCCCTGACCATTGTGGCCACGCTAAAATCGGTAGGCATTATTTTGTCGATCTCACTCTTAATTGCCCCCGGCGCTATTACGATATTAATTACGCGAAAGTTTTCCCATGCGTTGTTACTGGCTGTCGTCATGTCACTTGTGACCTCGTTTATGGGAGTGTACCTGTCATTTTTCATCGACAGTGCACCCGCGCCAACGATTGTTGTCTTATTTTCCTTGCTATTTGTTATCACTTTTATTTATTCAACGCTACGCGATCGCCGTTTAGAACGGCGACGTCAGCAATATGATATATAAGAGATACTAAATAATATAGCCTCGCACGCGAGGCTATATTAATTGATGATTACAACATGGTAATGATGCGTTTTAATAAACGAATCCGTGGTTCGATTGAGGCAATATCCAGCCATTCATCCGAACTGTGGAAGCCTGCGCCGATCGGCCCCAATCCGTCCAGCGTAGGAATACCTAACGCTGCCGTATGGTTTGCGTCGCTTCCTCCTCCCACAGCCTGCCATGTCACCGTAATCCCCTCTTCCAGACCCGCGCGCTCGACCAGCGCCATCAGCCGTTGAGTCTCTTCGCTCGCCGCCATTGCAGGTTTATGGCTTACACGGGTGAGCGTGGTGGTCACACCATCCAGGAAACCTTGCTGGCAGAGCGACTCCAGCGCGTGATGAACACGTTCATATTCCTCGTTTTCCCAGAACCGTACATCCACTTCCGCGTGCAGCTTTGCCGCTACCACGTTCGCCGCACTTCCGCCCTGCACCACGCCGACATTAAGTGTGGTGCCGCGCGCCACGTCGGTTAACGCGTTAATCGCCAGTACGCTATTGGCAAATGCGGTAATAGCGGACCGCCCTTTTTCCGGCTCATTACCAGCATGTGCAGCAACACCGTCAAACGTCAGCTGATACCCGCCCACGCCTTTTCGCGCTTTTACCAGCGAGCCGTCAGCCCGGGCAGCCTCACATACCAGTACGTAGCGTGATTGCTTCGCCAGTTCCCCAATCCACTGGCTGGAGTGAACACTACCGGTCTCTTCATCCGGGTTCATTGCCACTGCGATAGATAAGCGATCCAGATGCTCCGCTGGCAATGTACGCATTGCCCAGACAATATTCAGTAAGCCACTTTTCATATCGGAGACACCCGGTCCGTACAGACGACTGGCATCACGGCTCATCGGGCGTTCAGCCACCGTCCCCTGTGGAAATACTGTGTCCAGATGTCCAATCAGCAGCACATCGTAATGTGTCGCTGCGGGTTTATTGGTCGCCAGCAACGCCGGACCTACCGCACTGCCTAAATCGACCTGTTCCGTGTACCAGCCTTCCTGCTGCCAGAGTTCGCGCATCACCTCAGCCACCCTGGCAACGCCATCTAACGTCTGCGTACCGCAATCCACGTTGACCAGCGTTTGCAGTTCATCAATATACTTTTCCAAATCCATGGTAATTCCTTATCAGAGAATAACGCGCATCAGCAGCATCGCTAAAAAAGCGTTCAGAACGGAGATAACAATCATCAGGGGAATACGTTTCGCACTGGTGCCAATAACCCCTAGAATGCGGCCAAGATACTGCACTTGAGAGCCCATCAGATAAATTGCCGGAGCGAGGATAGCCAGGTGCTCTCCCGTCAGGATGCCTTTGTCGAACAGGCCAATCGCCACGCCGATACCCCCACCCATCGACATCCAACCGCCAATGAGTACTGCGGCAGCTTCGCCAGGCAAACCAAACAGCCCCATTAGTGGGGCAAATATCATGCCCAGCCCTTTCAGCGCACCGGTAATCTCCAGCGCTTTGATGATAACAAAAGCCATGACTACGTTTGGCAGAGTGCTGGTTGTCGCAATGTTCCAGCCTTTACGGGCACCTTCTACAAAGACATCGGTAATAACTGGATTAGAGGTTGGTGCGCTCATGATGCTTCTCCCGGTACAGTTGATTCGGCTTTTTTATTGGTAAAGGTCAGAATCAGGCGCATCACGTTGGCGCCAACAATTTTCATAATGAACATCACAGCAACGCATGCACCAATGGATGCAGGCACCGCCGGTGTGCCGTCAACCGCCATCAGGGTGAACAAGATTGCACCTGAGGAGAAGAAATTGGTGATCATAGCCCCAGCGGAAAACTGGAACATGGCAAAGATATCTTTCTCATTTTCAGTGATTTCGCCCTCATCAGCCAGGTTACGCGTCAGAGATGCGCCGACGTCTGTACTCTGCAAACTGCCGATGAGCGCAAGGCCGGTATTCCCCGGGATTCCCATCAGCGGACGCAGCAAAGGCGTTAACAAACGACGCGCCGCACGCAGGGCACCGTAGTGCTCCAGCACGTTAATCATTCCCAACGCAAACATAACCGCGGGAATCAACCCTAACGCGAAGAGGAAACCATCCATCGCCCCGTGACCACCGGTACCGCGAAACGCGCTGGTCGCCGTTGTCAGCGTATCGCCGTCAAGGCTCGCTTTACTAACTACTTTGCCAAAAGCACCATTCAGGGTGGTGAAATCAAATACGCCGTACCACTCTTTTCCCCCGAGTAATCCGGAGAAAAATACGGCGGCGAATGCCAGGGCAAAATAAGCCCCCGGCCCAACCTTATTATCCTGGGAAGGTAAACTCATATCCATTTCCTTGTTATCGTAGAGAGTCACCAAACCATTTTGAGTAAATAAAGAATAAATAAAGTGATTTAAATCATCCCGAAAGCGCTGACCACCCTGAAAAATTTAAAAATGTGACGTACCTGATATTACGACCGAAATAAAGTCATCATGTAGACATTTAAACTAATCATTATTTATGTAATGAACGGTAAATAAGACGCCAGGAAAGTGAGCGACTTTAAAAATAAAAAACAAAATGATTTACAGGTAAAATAAATCATGCACATGAAAACGTTCTTGCAACCATATATAAGATCAGCGCCAGCTTAACAATGGGCTAAACGTTTCGCTGCCTACCAATGCACAAAGAGCAGGCAGGCGACAACCGCGAGCCAGAAGTGGGGGAACCGCAAATATCGTATCACTGGATAGCATTACGTTTTCCAGTTGCCCCCATAAGTACCACCCGCACTCAACACCACTATCCGGGACAAACAGATGTAAATGGCTTCCCTCTTGCGGTTCATCTGCAATACCAAGCCACTGGCTAAAACGCGGGATCTCCGGCAAAACTTGCTCTACCCGCGCACAGCGCTTTACCTGGTTTGCCGGAATGTAAAAATCCTGCACGCCCAGCGTCACGCGCACCGCATCCAGATTAATGAGAGACTTCATAGCCGCTGGTCTCCTGATAGCGGTCAAAGACCAGATCCAGATCGAGCAGGGTGAACCAGGTTTCTGCCACGTTGACCACCCCTGCCGCGATGGTTTGTAGCACCGGAGGAAGAGAATCACCTGGCTGATGAATCTGACTTTCTGCCACTTCAAGAACATCAATCAGCTTATCGATCAGGATGCCACTTTGCATTTTCTCACCGCAGCCGATCAGGATCGTACGTTTTCCCGCCGGGTTAGCTACGGGTTTATCAATGAGACTATCCAGCCTCATCACCGACTCGACCCGCCCGCGATAGTTGATCACCCCTTCCAGCATTGGCGCACAGCACGGTACCCAGGAGATAGGACGTTCCGCGAGGATCTCTTTGATCTGAGCGCCATAGAACGCAAAATTATTCTCTGCCAGTTGAAATAACACCAGCGTACGCTGCGGCTCATCAACACTTTCGCACTCAGGTTTTTCACCATGATTCAGCGCGAGAATTTGCTCCAGTTGTTGGCTCATACTCTCTCCTTTTCTTCTGCAATACAGTAGGTATTGCGACCCTTTTGCTTCGCGGCATACAGCGCCTGATCGGAACGTTCACGGAGTACTTCAATACGATCGCCAAATTGCCACTGCGCAATACCTGCGCTAAAGGTACTGTGAAAACGGGTGTCATTGACGGAGAAAACAACCTGCTCGTAATCCTTGCGTAATCGCTCCACCACCAGCGCGGCGGTTTCGCTTTTAGTATTAGGCATAATGATGGCGAACTCCTCTCCGCCATAGCGGCCCACAATATCTGTGCTGCGCAGGCGATGGGAAAACAGTTGCGAGATCCCCACAATGACCTGATCGCCGACTACATGACCGTAGGTATCGTTAATGCTTTTAAAGCGATCCAGATCGACCATCACCAGACAGAACGGTTTACCGCTGTAGTTTGCTTCAGCGATAGCGCTTTTAAGAAAATGGGTTGTCGTCGAGTGGTTATATAAACCGCTCAGGCTGTCCTGCGACATGCGGGCGCGCAAGGCGCGCATTCTTTCCGCCCGGATAGATACCGCGTGAATGAGCTCCTGAGGATCTGCCTGCTTGAGAATAAAATCCTCCGCACCGATGCGCATTGCGCCAAGCTGCGCCGTCTTGTTGGTCTCGCTGGAGAGATAGGCAATCGGCAGACCAATATGCTGCGGTATTTGGCGGATCAGCTTAGTCAGTTCCTCACCGCTAAACTCGGGCATATGGTAGTCCATCAGGACAAGGTCGACAGGATGGGAATTCAGAACATGCAGTAAATACTGGGGTTTCTCCAGAACATGCACTTCCATTCCCGCCATACGCAGCATTTCCGCATTGTATTCCGCGACCGCTGGCTCATCATCAATCAGCAACACCTGATAGGGCTTTTTCAGCGACGGCTGGGTCAAACGATGAAGCTCCTGCACTAAGTCAGTAATGGAAGCCGGTTTGACATAATAGCCGTCACAACCTGATTTAATGGCGTTAATCCGCGCCTTAAAGTCGCTATGGCACGAGAGGAACAGTACCGGAAAAGACGTTCCAACCTTATTCTTCAGATCTGACATGGTCAGCGGACCACCGTAGGCGTTATCCGGAAAACTGACATCCATGATCACCACCGAAGGCGGCTGCGACAGCACGGCCTGAGTAAAATCATCTGTGTTGGCGAAAACATGGCAGGTAAAACCAAAACAGCGCAACTGAGTAGCAAGCAGTTCAACCTGGTCGACATCATCATCACACAGATAGATCGGTTTGCTGGTCCGACGGACGAATCCTTCATTTGTGCGTGATGAGGCGATCGGTAATTTGAAATCCGTATCGCTGATACGATGTTCAAGATTGAGTTGCTCTTGCGTCAGGGTATACAGCCACCTGATTATTCGACGTAGCTCGTCGGAATGCAGTTTGCTTTGCTCCAGCACCGGATCTGCAAGTAAACGCTCACCTTCAGCAGAGGCATTCGCCAGAGGGGTAAAACCAAACGAGCCAGCCGAACCATGGATACTGTGTAGTAGAATGTGCAACTGTTTCCGACAACCTTCACTGGGTACTTCGACCAGTTGAATCAATAACCTTTCCGCTTGAGCCAGCATGTCGGGGATACGGCGCAAAAACCCCTGCCGCAGACGCGATATCTTTTCCTGTGCAGCCGCCATGGCAATGTGCTTATTATCTTGTTTCATCGTAAGGTTATGGCTTATTCAGTAACAGCAGCAGGCTGCAGCAACGCATTAACCGCAGCGCCCAGATTTTCCGCCAGGTTTTCATCTTTCTTCACCCAACGGTCATACGGTACGTCACTTCCAGTGACTTCATTTGCACTCAGCAAAATGAAGGGTTTAGGCCAATCCTGAGCGCGCAGAAGCGCCAGCAGATCCAGTCCGCTAATTTCAGGCATATGCAGATCGCTAATGACCAGATCGATATTTTTTTCTGAATCAAGACACGCTAAGGCGGAGATTGCACTTTCCACAATCACCACATCGTAGCCGTCCATTTCCAGGAAAACAGACGCCAGTTCAGCCGCAAAGAGATCATCATCAACTAATAAAATTCGCATCTTCTCTCTCGATTTTGCGCCATCAGCACAAAAGCATTTTTAATGTTTTTATCAGGCTGTCCTGCTCAAAATCGCCTTTCGCGATGTAAGCATCCGCCCCCACCTGAATTCCCCGGCGACGGTCTTCTTCCTTCGCACGGGAGGTCACGATAATGATCGGTGTATGTTGGTAGTTCTTCTCCCCACGCAACGATTTCGTGAAGGTAAAACCGTCCATAAACGGCATTTCAACATCGGTAAGTACGGCATCAAACTGGGTCAGCTTTGCTTTTTGCAACCCGGACAACCCATCCTCCGCCAGCGTGACCTGATAACCGTGAGCTTCCAGCACATTTTTCTCTATCTCTCGGGTATTCAGTGAGTCATCGACCACCAGCACATGCCATGCATTTTGTACGGCGTTAACTGGCTGAATGACCGGGCTGGTTTGTCGCGATTGTTGCGCCATCGCCATCAGAGCGGGGACTTGCAGAATGCTGACCAGTTGGTTATCCGGCGTCTGAACCATTCCGGACACCAGCGACTGCTGTTGCATATGTTTTGGTAACGGTTTGATCATCATCTTGCGTTCATCGAGCAGCTTATCTACCCGCAGCGCCATCTTGCTGTACTGGTTCTGCACGATGATTAAACGTTGCCCTGTCGATGGCAAACTCCCCTGGCGCTCCTGAATCCTCAGCAGAGCACCTGCGCAGACCACCGGAATAAACTCGTTATGCAAAATAATGGCCGGGCGTCCGGCAATATCGCTAATACTCTCGGGAGTACACTCCACCACCTCAACCACATACTGAGCCGCCAACCCGAACAGATGGCCTTGCTCTTCAAATTGCAGGATGCGCATCATCGTCAGTGAGACCGGTAAACGCAGAGTGAAGCTCGTTCCTACCCCCTGTCGGCTATAAACCTGCAGATCCCCCTGCAGATCGGTGACCACCGTTTTACGCACGACATCAAGACCTACACCGCGACCTGAAAGCTCAGAAACAATCTGGCTGGTAGAAAATCCGGGATGAAAAATAAGCTCGTTACACTCCTGTTCCGAGAGCTGTCCGGCCATGGAGGCAGGCACCAATCCTTTACTCACCGCTTTTGCGCTGATTGCCGGGTAATTCAGACCACGACCATCATCCTCCACGCGCAATAATATTCCGCTGCCATCTTGCTGCGTGGTAATGGTAATCGTGCCGCGCGTGGATTTACCGAGCGCCAGTCGCTCATCGATTTCCCCAATGCCGTGATCGACCGCATTACGCAGTAAATGCGTCAGTGACTCTGACAGTCGGTCAATTAGCTGACGGTCAATTTCCACTTCTCCCCCGACAAAGCGGCAAACCACCTGCTTGTTCAGGGTGGAGGCCAGTTCACTGACCTGGAGGGAGATCGGCTCAAATAAGGTTGAAAGCGGGAGCATACGGATCCGTGCCGCCACGTCGTACAGTTCGAACATTTGCAAATGCTGGACCTGAACGCTCTCCTTCAACTGGGCACTGAAATCGCGGATTTGCTGACGAAGCTGCTCTGCGCTCAGTCCTAACAGTCGCGGAACAAGCTGACTCAGGTTTTGTATCTGCTGTTCGAGGCGGTCATGGCCAGCGACAACTTCCCCCAGAATATCTATCAGACTGTCCAGTTTATTCAGTTTTACACGAACAAAATCAGCTTGTTTAATGCCGCCGTCCACAGCGATCGAGCCCGTCGAAGCCGCATTTTTTTCTGATTGCCCGCTTGCTTCCACCACCAACGAGACACTTTCTCCGCGACTCGCACAGGCAAGTCGTTCACACAACCCCGAATCTGCTGGCGGCAGTTGGTTATCCCCCTCACTGACAAAGAGCTGGGTCAGTTGGTTTGAAAGATACTCCACGGACTCATGAATCAGGTTGCCAAGCCCCCTGTCAGGCGTCAGTTTTTTATCCCGCAGCTCGCTCAGAACGTCCTCAAGATGATGGGTGACATCTGCGATGCTCTGCAGTTTCAACATCCGTGCGCCCCCCTTCAGGGTATGCGCGGCCCGAAACATCTCACCGATTAAAGCATCGGTATGTTCATCAGCAGAGAGCAGAAATGCCCCCTCACTGATCGTCTGCAAATGACCTCTCCCTTCATCAATAAAACGCAGCACGAATTTTTTCAGATCGATAGCCATAATCGTTCTTGTTACCCGCTTTGATGGGCGAATTGCGCCAGTTGATGTTCGCAAAGAAAACGAAACGTATTGCCAGGAAAGACCATAGGTAAACGCAGACGACAAACCGTAGAAGGATTCTTCATTTCATCGTTGAGCAATTGCATCACCACGCGATACGTGCGCTGTGCGGGTTGCCGCAGCTCGCTTTGTCGATACATTTCGGCCAGATAATAGTGGGCGGGCCAATATCCAGGCTCCTGATAGACGACCTGTTTGAACCATGCGATAGCCTGCTGTGTCTGGTGCTGCCACATCATTGCCAGGCCGAGCAGCATTTTGGCTTCCGCTGACCACTCATCCTGCGCGAGGATCTGTTGCGCATTACCAGCGGTCTGAGAAAACTCGCACTGTTCGAGGGCAATCACCCCCTGAATAATCAGCGCATCCTGATTACATGGATCATTACGCAATACGCAGGCAATACATTCCTCAGCCTCAGAAAAGCATTTTTCATCGAGGCAGACACGTGCCTTTTTCAGCCAGTCATCAGACTTAAGAGCCGTTGGCGCAGGTGGTTCGATAACAACAGGAGGTGCTGTAAGTGGCGTTCGTGCCGCAACCCTGGGCGTGGGTACGACCCGGAGAGATTCGCTATGGTGGCAAAAATAGAAGATACCGTCTTCTTGCTCCAACTTAAGGATGTCGAAATTGTTGGCCAGCGTTTCCGCATTACCAAAGAACAACGCTCCCCGTGGCTGCAGCATCTTCAGCAAATTACCGTGCAGTTCGCGGCGTGTTGGCGTGTCGAAGTAGATAGACACATTGCGCAGCAAAATGATGTCAATCTCTGGCAGGAATTGCTCTTTTATAATGTTAGCGCGGTGAAACGTGACTTTTTCACGGATCGCATCATGCAGACGATACTGATTGCCTGTACGGGTAAAGTAGCGCTGCTGGATAAGCGGTTCGACGCCACGAAACGAGTAGCTGGAATAATTGCCATTTCTGGCTTTGGTCAGGATCGCCGGGTCAATGTCACAACCGTAGATTTCGACCCGCCCCGCCATGTCATCGTGATATTTTTCATGCAACTTGATCGCCAGCGAGTAAGCTTCTTCCCCTGATGAACATCCTGCACTCAGGATGCGTACCGGTCCGCTACGTTGCTGCAGGAGACGAGGCACCCATTTGTCACAGATTAAATCCAGCGTATCGCTTTCGCGAAAAAAATAGGTTTCGTTAATCGTAATCAGCGTAATGAAACTATCGAACTCATCCTGAGAAAGGCGGAGTTGCTCATAGTATTCATAATAATTACTGATAGCCCGCTCAGCCATTCGTCGACTCAGCGCCGATTTCAGCAGTGCTTCCATCGCATTATCAAAGTGCAAACCAACCCGGTCCTTTATCAACCGGGCATAATCAGGGAGATTGGGTATCATGGCAATTGGCTCTCGAAATGCCCGTGAAAAGCCATCGACAGCAGGACCTTTGCGAGACCATCCAGCGGGATCGTGCGATGTATCAGTTGCTTGTCGATAGCGTTCTTGTTCATACCAAAAACAACAGAACTTTCTTCATCCTGCGCCAGCGTTCTGCCTCCACGCTGGAAAATGAGTTCAATGCCACGACAGCCGTCGCTCCCCATCCCGGTCATAATCAACCCGACAGCTTTTTCACCGAACACTTCTGCGACCGACTCCAGTAGCAGATTACAGCTCGGGTGATAAACATCACTGTCCTGTCGCGGGATCGCTGCCAGACGTTGATCGCTTTTAACAATCAAATGTTGCTCAGGCGGTAATACATACACATACCCCGCTTCCACCCGATCATCTTCCTGCGCCAGTCGCACCTTCAGATCGGTCACGCTGTCCAGCCAGTGCACCATATTTTTCGCAAAACCATCGGCAATATGTTGGGCAATGAGTACCGGACAGGGGAACGTACCGGGTAAATCCTGCAGTAGCTTGCTTAGCGCCTGCGGCCCTCCGGTCGAGCAGGCTATCGCCAGCACAAAGGGCCAGTCTGCTGTAGTCTTTATCGCATCCATCACCGGGTGAATGACCGGGATTATCGGCTCTGTAGGATGGCGTAATCCCTTGATATGACGGATCACTTTCACCCCCACCAGCAGTTCCACTTTGCGATGTAGCGCGTTTGTCGATAAAGGCGCATCGCTGCGTTGGTGCAATACCGCCAGCGCCCCGCGGGAAATGTAATCCTCATCCCCGTTATTTTCAGCCCCAAAGCGCATGACCAGTATGGGAATAGCTCTGGTCGCCATAATGGTCTCAACGACCTCGACGTTATCGGCGGTCGAGTTTTCCAGCGTCAGGATCAGCAGGTCAGGCATCAGTTGTTGCAACAGTCGAATCGCCTGTCGACGATGGGCGGATTGCCCCACGACCTTAATATGCAGGTGATCTTCCAGTTGCTTAACCAGGTCATTGCGCGAGACGCTGCCCAGGTCGAGGATCAGTACCCGAATGTTGTCGCTGTTCATGCATCCATATCCGTCAGGGTAAATGACGTCGAGGCCTCTTTCAGCGCCTTCGACAACTGCGTCATATCCTGACTTACGATCAGAATGTCTTTGATGGACTGCGAGGTATAGTTACTGGCGACGACAATTTCGCGTAGCGCCATCACCACTTGATTACTTGCCGTTTTCTGCTGCTGTGTTGACAGTGAAATTTGCAGCGCAGCCGTAGACGTTTGTTCTGCGGTAACAACGATATCGTTCAGATGTTCAGCGCTCACTTTACAGGCTCTGGCTCCTGCTTTGATGCTCTCACCGCCTTTTTCCGCATTCAGCACCAGGCGGTTGATCGCATTTTGTATTTCGCTGATCTTATTCTCGATCTCAACTGTCGACTCGGTTACCGAATCGGCCAGGCGACGGATCTCAGCTGCCACAACAGAAAAACGTTTTCCAGCTTCTCCGGCACTGGCCGCTTCCAGCGCCGCATTGAAGGCAATCAGTTTAGTTTGATCCGCGACGCTATTAATAATCACCATTACGCGACTGATTTCCGTCGACTTGTTGCCGAGCATCATGATTTCTCGCATGTTTTGCTGATTATCGTTGTCGATGTCCGTCATACGCATCAGCAATTGCGACATGGAATCTGAGCCTTTGTTGCAATCTTCCAGCGTCTGATTTGCAATATCGACGACCGCGCGCGAATGCTCGGCTATCTGGGTGGAGGAGGCTGACAGCTCCTCCATCGTAGAGGTGATTTCCGCTACCGAAGATGACGTCTCCACGCTGGTTGATGCCTGCCCATCTACAGCTTCAGTAATATGCAGCGATGCCTGATGTACCGAATTGGCGTGAGAGACCATATCCCCCACCAGCGAGTGCAGGCGCTGACGCATCATTTCTACCGCGCCAAGCAGTTCGCCAATCTCGTCGTGGTGGTCAACCTGGACATCAACTGTTAAATCACCTTCCGCGATGGTCTGGGCAATTCTCAGCACCCGATTTAAACGGCGTGAAATAAGGAAACGGCTGGCAACGGCAATAAGCAGTAAAATGACTGGCAACAGCAGAGCGGTAAACAGCAATAAACCATTGCGAACAAGGTTGCTGCTCCTGGCAACATCATCCACATAGCTGGTCGTGGCAATGATCCAATTGATCCCTTCAATATATTCATAGACAGCGACTTTGGTCTTGGGAGCAGCACCATAACCGCTCACCCAGTTGTAATAGGTGATCCCATTTTTATGTTCGAGGATATCGGCAAAGAGCTTATAACCATTGGCGTCAGTAATATTGATAGCCTGTTGGTTACTTAGCGAAGGATGCGCCAGCATAAGTCCCGGTTCGAATCCGGCATCCAGCACGTAAGCGTAACCATTTTTACCAATATGCACATCCAGCAGTTGCCTGATAATCGGTTGCAGGGTTTGTTTGACATCAAAACCCACCGCAACAGCGCCAACAACCTGACCGTACTTATCGGCAATCGGCTCATAGTGGCTAATAAACTGCTTTCCAAATAGCGTAACAACGCCAGAAAAAGGTTTGTTTTTCAGCAAGAGCGGTAATGCAGGGTTATCGTGTCCCAATGCTGTCGCCGTCGCCGTGTTACCAGAACTCGCCAGTAACGTACTGCTAACACGAACAAACTGTTCGCCTTGCAAAACAAAAGTACTGGCGAATACGCTGGTTAACTCGGTGAAATGCGCGTTGGTATTTGGGTTGCTCAGAACCGCTTTTAATTCAGCTGCATCCATATAGCGCAGCGGTTTTCCTGCGACGTTTTGGTAGTTGTTAATATAAACATTGCTGTAATGCTCAGCATCTCTGGTGACCCTCTGAAACTCATTAGAAATACTATTATGGAAAATGCGCGTATTGGTCTTAATCATTTCCAGCGCATTGACCTGCAATTCTTTGGACAGATAAGACGATAAAATAAAAGAGGCACCAATCAATAGCGTGGCGATGCACACAACCAGAATCATTCCGAGCTTCATCGCAACACCAGGATGAATATCGCGCAATGAGGATAATAAGCGTGTCCCCGGCCCACCTCGTGATACGGTAACCGAACGTTCTTTTACTTTAATAATGTCACTCATAATTTTTGTTCTCTACCTGAGAAGAAACTGCTCTTTTTTGAGTCATAATTGCGTTAGCGCTACGCTATTCCAGCGTGAGCAGCGGCGTCGGCTTGCCGATGTGATATCCCTGTAACCACCCCACATTCATTTTTTCCAGGCATGCCTGAATATTGGCGTTTTCAACAAACTCAGCCACCACCTGCATATTCTTCATTTCGGCGACGCGGCAGAATGACTCAACGATGTAGTAGCTGATTTCACTTTCAGTGATCCGTCGAATAAATGAGCCATCTATTTTCAAAATATCTGCTTCGATATTCATCAGACGTGCATGACTGGCGAACCCGGTACCGAAATCATCAATCGCTACGCGGCATCCCAGCTTGCGAATTAAACATAGCGTTTCAACGGTTTGTTCTTTATCTGACAGCGTATCGGCTTCGGTTATCTCAAAAATAACCCGCTGGGGATCCACCGCGTAATCCTGTAAGAGTTTTGTGATCTGCGAGACAATGTTTGAACGGCATACCGTCACCGGGGCCAGATTAATAGAGAAACAACGTTTGGGGTGGCTCGACATCGCTTTCAGAGTATTTTCTATTACCCATAAGTCGATTTCTGGTGCCAATCCAGCCTCATGCGCAACCGGCAGAAAACTATTTGGTGGAATAAATTCCCCCTTATCATTCAGCATGCGGATCAATATTTCATGATACGGATCTTCACCATTGGTACTGACTATTGGCTGAGCCATCAGTACAAATGCATTGTTATCCAGTGCATTTTGTAATGCCGTGCGAATATCCGTTTTATCGACAATGTGGTTACCGAGGATCCGACTATGCTGCGCTTCAAGATTTTCAGGTCGGCCATTGGTCAGCGATAAACCCGCAGCCATGCCCAGTTTGCCAACCAATTGATAGATGTCATCGCTAATATCATTAATCAGGCAATAACCCAGGCCACTACGAAACCCCAGCCGCTGGTTGTTATGAAAGAGGCGAAAACTGTTGGCGGCCTGATACAAATCGCATAATCGCTCGTACGTACAATTTTCAAGCCTGATCAGCAGATCATAACCGGCGTGATAATAAACTTTCTCACTTTCAACTAAATATCGCTGCAGATGTTCAGCCAGAATCTTCTGGTAGCGCGCGCGAAAATGAAAACCATAGCGGCGGGAAAAGAGTTCAAGCTCAGGCAACTGAATCAGGCAGACCGTTGCGTGATCGGTAGTAAATAACTCTGTCTTCAGCGCCCGTAAATTCGCCATCCCCGTCATCGGGTCAGTCAGCCCCAACAACAAGGCCTGGCTAAACCGCTGACGGGTAAATTTAGCCAATGCTCCCATGACAACAATAGTGAGAGAAAAGACAATGATAAGCGTTGAAACCAGCGCCTGATGCAGCATAAAACTTTCGTCGCTGGCGATATAAGTGTCGGTATGCTTACCTAAAATAATTAACACGATTGTCCACACCAGCATGGTAAACGAGTGGCCAATCTTTATGGCTCCCCACAGCATTAACGGGAACAGTAGAATCAGGCAATAGAACGAGAAAAAAATATTCGTAATATTCGGTGATGTTAAACATAACATCAGACAAACCAGCAGCGTCCACCATGTAATAACACCGTATGCGCTGACATCACTTTTACCCTGATAGCCAAGGGACTTCTTAAATGTAAACAGATACGACGGGCGACGCAGGATCCGAAAGACTTTGTAGAAAAAGGGAATTCCCGTCAGACAACCGCTGGTGATCCCCTGGATGCGCACCAGCATTTCCAGACTTAATACATGTAAATTAGCCACATCCGGGCGCAGGTTGTGAGGAAAAAATACGGCCAATATTTTACTTAAAACCAGGTACAGTAAAATATTGAAGCCACATAACCAGACTATGCGATTTAGGCTGATTTTGATGCGACCAAAGCTGGCGCGGCTACGCTTGCCCGTTATTTTGCGGTAAATTGCATAGCTCAATGTTGATGCCATCGTCAGGCATAGCGCATCCACCCGTCCATCTTGTGGACCAACCAGAAACATTACCGTCAAAAACAGAATAAATCCTGGTAGTCCCCGAAAACCAAAAAGTACCAACGCGGCGGAAAAAACGGCCAACTTGAGATCGTAAACTGTTAAAATATTATTATTGAAAATACAGTAACCGTTAAGATATTGTGCCAGCAGATAAAAAAGTCCAGGCAAGGCTAGTGGCAGGCACCATTCCTGAATACTTTTGACAGAATTTGTCTTTATTATTGCGTCCAAATCAATTTATCCGCTATACACCATGCTCTGGGTAATTCGAGTTGCAGGGCAAGAGTGGCTGCCGACGGGCTTACTGTAGTAAGTGATTCGGATGAATAAACGCAGCCAATGCTTATACAACTTAAAGTATGACGAGCATATACCAACAGGACTTTAATCTCGGCTTTAATGTTACAAACAAATCCATTTGAGTCATTCGATTAACTATCGTGAAGTTTTTAACATTGAACGCGCACTGAGAAAATAAAGTAAGGTTCTGTAATGAAGAAACTATCTTATTCAGTTCGAATCAGAAAATAAACCATCAGTTATAGATAAAAATGGACATTGCATGAGAGAAGAAATGCTCTTTAGCCTCATAAAAAGGCGCCTAATTCATTGACGCGCCTTAAGTTATAAGTTTCACGCACACTCATTCCCGGCACATCTTACCAGTGCGCGCAAATTTAATTCCCATACAGTATTAATGTCAACTTTAATATAATGAAGGAATGATGATAGAAAATGTATTTTAATGTACAGTTTTGCCTGTTGACGAAATGGACAGCGTTACCTATATTCGTAACCCGTTATTTTTTCATTACCCTATCTGATCACCTGTAAATCACTTGTGGTGACAGAGGGATTTCATACCTTTCATCTATTGTAAACGGTTGAATACGGTTAGCGCGTAACAACCGGAGCACACATGTAGCGCTGCGCAGTTTCAATATAGTAAGCGAAATAGCCTAATGAGACAGGCTCTGAGCAGTAAAAAGTCTATTCAGCATATATTAGTATTATCAGGAATTAACGAAATCCGTGGCAAAGTCTCTGTTTTCCCTTAAAGCAGTTAAGGGGTGGCAACATTCAATCACCGGCAAAATAACTCAGTTTTTGCTGGCGGGGATCATCATCGCTTTTAGCGCGGGGGCCTTTACCAGTTGGAGTTTGATAGACAACTTTTCCTATCAGCAGTGGGTGCAGAGAGCTGAGGCGAATGCCCAGATCATGACCTACATTATTCGCAGCGTATATACCAACGTTTCAGTTGAAACCAGCGACGCAGGGCAGATATCCCGTATCGTATCGGACAGGCAACTTGGTGATACTGACTCTATTCTCCAGACCGGTTATAACCCTGTAGATGTTCTGGCTCTGGCATCAGTACAAACACATAACCCTACCTGGCTGTTCCTCTATACGCCAGATAAGGGATTTGTAGGCATCAACAATAAATCAGAAGAGGGAGACGGGATAATCTCCTTCGCCGATCGTCGCCCCCATGACGTACTGGTCAATTACTATATCGGGTTCGCCCAAATTAACGGCGAAGAGTGCTTCATCAGTGCTGTGCCTATTCTGACGCCGTCAGGTGAAATCCTCGGTAGTCTGATCAGCAGCATCGGTAAGAAAAGCGATCTGTACGCTGCCTACGATGCGATGCTGAAAAAAAGCGGTGTCATTTTCGTATTAATTTTACTGGTGACGCTGGCGCTGGTAACAATGTTCATGCGTCGCTTATTCCGCCCGGTTCCGCTACTGATTAACTCCCTTACCCGCATTGCCAGGGAAGAAACCGACTGCGTAACCCCTTATCTCGATCAGGACGATGAGATTGGGCATCTGGCAGGCGCTATTGAAAAATTACGGGTTGCCATGAAAGAACGCGGCTATCTGCAGCGCATGCATGAAATGTCGCAAAAGATGGAACATATGGCCCATCATGACTCGCTGACTGGCTTACCAAACCGTGTCTCTTTTGGTCTGGCGCTGGATAAGCGTGTCAGTGAAATCCATCAGGAAGGAAAGCAGTTCAACCTGCTGTTGATTGACCTCGACAACTTCAAGCCAGTGAATGATACCTTCGGCCACAAAGCGGGCGATGAAGTGTTAGTCAGCGTTGCCCAGCGTCTGCAGTTACTGCTGGGACCGGATGATATGGCGGCCCGTCTGGGCGGCGATGAATTTGCTATTTTGCAACAGGTCAGCGATAACGCCGTCAAAGAAGCTAATCGCCTGTCAAAGCGCATCATCCGTGCGCTGAGCACACCATTTAGCTCAAGCTCCCACACCTTTTCTATTAGTTGCAGCATTGGCATCACCACCGCACCTTATCAGGGCAATAACACCTCGACATTGATGATCAACGCTGACCTTGCCATGTATGCGTCTAAACATCATGGCCGCGGTTGCTTCCATTTCTTCGAAGATGGCATGGTCATGAAGCAAACACACAGCCTGTTCATTAACCAGGAAATTATTGATGGAATTGATAACGAGGAGTTCGAACTGCACTATCAGCCCATCGTTAATCTGGAAGATGAAAGTATCTGCGGATATGAATCACTGATTCGCTGGAATCACCCGACCAAGGGACTGATTTATCCTGACTATTTTATCAATATTGCCGAAAGCTCTGGTCTGATTGTGCGTTTAGGCGAATGGATTATTCGCCAGTCCTGCGAAGCGGCCGCCAAATGGCCGGAACGAATCCGCATTGCTGTCAACGTATCAGCCTACCAGTTGCACAGCCCCGGGCTGGTCGACGTCATCAAAGATGCATTACGCACCAGCCATCTTTCGGCTGACCGCCTTGAAATAGAGATCACCGAATCCGAAAAACTGGATAAATCTATTGCGCTACCCGTTCTGCAAGAGATTCGCTCAATGGGGATCGACATCGCGATGGACGATCTGGGGACAGGATATGCGGCACTGGATTATTTGCTGATCTACCCTTTCACGCGGATCAAGATTGCCCGAACGCTTATCGATAAGCTCGAGCAGGATAATGCCAGTCAGTATTTGATTGTTATGCTGATCCAGTTTGCTCACAAATACAATATCTCAGTCACTGCGGAAGGCGTGGAAACACCGCTCCAGCGCGACATCCTGCGTGATATAAAGTGCAAAAATGTTCAGGGGTACTTCTTTAGCTATCCGCTTCGCGAACGCGAGGTACTGTCTGCTTTTGCCGATGTCCTTATCGAAGAAGAGCCAGCCCATGCCTGAGATATTACGTTTGACGAAGCAAATGCTGCTCGTCGTTTCTTTGTTAATCTCTCTCTCAGCGCACTGCGCAACGAGCCTTCCGCAGGGGGCGAACACACTTGAGCAGATTGCCAGTAAGAATACGATCAGCCTCGGTTACCAGGATGATGCGTTTCCGTTCTCTTATCTGGAGGGGAAATCTCCCACTGGCTATTCCATTGATATTTGCAAAAATATCGTCAGCGCACTCAAAACCAAGCTCCAGCTTAAAAATCTGAAAATTGAGTGGGTAAAAGCAAATTCGGCATCACAGTTTGTGCTGATTAAAAAACACATGGCAGATATCATGTGCATTCCTGCTTTTTATTCAAAAAGTCGACACAACCTCAGTGAGTTCTCACTGCCGTTTTACTTTTCCAGTACCCGCTATATGATGCGGAAAAATGAATACAACAACGCTCTGGAAGAACTGTCCGGACACAGCGTCCTGGTAAAAAGCGGAACGGTATACGTAGACCAATTACAAAAAATCAATGCGGCAAATGCCCTGAATATTAACATTGAACTTGATACCAACAACACTATCGCCTTCCATGAGATCCAGAGCGGTAAATATTCTGCGCTTATTTCCAGCACCGTATTACTTAAAGGTATGATTGCACAAGCTGAAAATCCTGAGGACTATAAGTTATCCAATATTGCGCTCAGCGATCCTCTTCCCGCAGGGCTACTAATCCCTTTACACGATAAAGAATTTAAAGAGTTTGTTGATAGCACACTATCCTCACTGATAACCAGCAATGAGTTCACCGTCCTCTACACTAAATGGTTTCAGTCTCCGATACCACCAAAAGCCATCAATTTAAACATCCCCATGTCAGACAATCTGAAAGCATTAACGGCGGCTAAAAAGAAGATCAGTTTTGATTATGAAAAGTATAATTAATAATGAGATGACAATGGTGAAACGCGCCATGCACTGGTTGATCTTACTGGTTGGCATTATCGTGTCCCCTGTACTGATGGCACAGCAGGATGCCTCGACGCTTGAGCATATTCAGAACAACAGCGTACTGAACGTCGGTTATCGTCAGCTCCCTCCCTTCTCCTTTACCGACCACAACGGTAAAGTTACAGGTTATACTATTGCGGTATGTAACATCATTGCGGATAAATTACGCCTGTATTTGAAGCTCGATACCTTGACCATTCATTATATTCCGGTGAATTTTTCTGAGCGATTTTCAGCGTTAAAAAATCGTAAAATAGATATGGACTGTAGTGTAAATGCTAATGCGCCAGAACGTATTTCCAGTGTTTCATTTTCTGTCGATTACTATATCGCAAAAATGCGCATCATCTCTTTACGTAGAAATAATATACATACGATTGAAGATCTAAAAGGAAGAACGGTAAGTCTGCCAGGCAGCTCGAAAGATTTACTGGAATTCAATAAGACCAACAGAGAGAGACATCTCAATATTTCAACGATGACTTCCACAACGATAAACGGTGCATTTAATAAAATGGCGCAGAATGAATCCGCGGCATTCTTTATTGATGATATCCTGGCCTATCCTTTGATTAATCATAGTGAACATCCTGAAATATTCAGTATATCCGCAGAAACAATCGGCACTGATATGCACTATGCGATTATGATGAGGAAAAACGACCCACGGTTTGTGGCGTTTGTAGACAGTACCCTGAAGACTATCTTTGCCTCACAGACAGACGTACAGTTGCGCAAAAAATGGCTGATGCCCTATTCCTGCCAAAATATGAAAAATCAGCCACCAATCGGTTGTCCACAGCGCAATTGAACATTATCAGCGTCTGTTCACTCCCTCGATTATTGCGCCTCTGGAAGCTTCCCGGGGCGCTATTACTGCTATTAGCGGTCAATTCGTTACGTGCTGCATGGGATTTCGCCACAATCATGCAGAAGACCGATGCACTCTATGGACCAGCCAATGCAGTCGCTCAACAGCGTATCAACGCCTGGCAACAGCTTTTAATTCAATTACGTAATGCAGACGAAAAAACGCAATTACGCGAGGTAAACCGGTTTTTTAATATTCAATTACGCTACGCCGAAGATAGCGACATCTGGCATAGCGTGGACTATTGGGCAACACCCGTGGAGTCCCTGCGCAAAGGTGAAGCGGACTGTGAAGACTACGCCATCGCGAAGTATTTCACTCTCCGACAGTTGGGCGTTGCTGACGATAAACTGCGCATCACCTACGTTAAAGCCCTGCGCTATAACAGGGCGCACATGGTGTTGACCTGGTATGCCACACCTGGCGCCATTCCTCTGGTACTCGATAGCCTGACAAACACCCTTTCACCTGCCACGCAGCGTATGGATTTATTACCTGTTTACTCCTTTAACGAGAGTGGTCTCTGGCTGCCTGGCAATCAGAACAATAAACGTATTGGGGACAGCAAGAGACTTTCTCGCTGGCAGCAAGTATTCACAAAAATGCGGGAAGAAGGCTTCCCAATGGATAAATAGGAATCGTCAGTGTCTCTTTTTAAACAGTTACTATTGGCAATCTCTCTCTTTATGATGATTGTGTTCAGCGGCAGCTTTATCGTGACGCTGGAGAGTTCTCGCAATCAGTACAGCAACCAGCTTCTTGCACATGCCCAGGACGCGGCAACGGCTCTGGGCGTTTCGCTCACACCAAACATCGACGATCCGGCAATGATTGAGCTGATGGTAAGCTCAATTTTTGATAGCGGCTATTACCAAAAAATCCGCATTGTTGATCTGACAAACGGAACAACGATGCTTGAGCGGCACGCTGCGGCGTCAATACCGAATGTTCCCGGCTGGTTTGTTGATCTGGTGGATGTGGCACCACAAACAGGCCACGCGACAATCATGCGGGGCTGGCAACAAGGCGCACGCGTAGACGTCACCAGCGATCCTATCTTTGCGGTTCAGCGTCTGTGGAGCAGCACATTAGGTAATCTTATCTGGATGCTTTCCTGCAGCCTCGCCTGCCTGCTCGCAGGCATTCTGCTGTTGCGTAAACTGCTGCGCCCGCTCAATTATCTGGCGAAACAATCGGAAGCCATTACACGTCGCGAATTTTTGACGTTGCAAGAACTGCCTAAAACACCGGAACTGAGGCGCGTCGTCGGAGCCATGAATTTGATGGCCACTAAACTCAAATCATTATTTGAAGAACAAGCCATCAACAGCGAGCGCCTGCACAATGAAGCTTATCTCGACAGCCAGACCGGTATTGCAAATCGTCGGGCGTTCGATATGCAGTTACAGGCGCGCCTGAGTGATACCGATACCGCACCAGGATATTTGATGTTGATCCGCGTTCAGGATTTAGGGGGGCTGAACCAGCGGTTTGGTGGGCCACATACCGATAAACTGTTGCTCAACATTGCCAACCTGCTGAATACGCATAAAGCAAAGTATGCTCCCCTCGACAGTACACTCGCCCGTATTCGTGGTGGCGAGTTCGCCCTGATCTGCCCAGGTGTCACACAGGGTGAAATGCTGGAACTGCGCCATTCACTCACGCAAAAGCTGACCTCATTTTATGCCACTGGAATGTCAGACCAGCAGCCGGTCGCCTACTCAAGCATGGTGCCATTCAGCGCTGGAGATAACGCGCAATCGCTGTTGATTCAGGCCGACCGCCAGTTGGTGGAAGCAGAAACGCACACCGACCATCAGGGCGTTACCGCCATCGGGGTGGCAACGGTGAACGAAGATCAGCATTTGTGGTTTGTTCGCCTGGAACAGGCGCTGGAGAACCAGCAATTTCAGTTGGTTTATCAGCCCGTTGTGGATTGTCATCAGCCGGATAAGATCCTGCATTACAAGGTACTGTCGCGCATTGTTGATGAACAGGGTAATACCATTAATGCGGGTCGATTCCTGCCGTGGATCCACCGCTTTGGCTGGAGTCATCGCCTTGACAAGGTAATGTTAAAACTGACCTTAAATCAGCTAAAAATCGCACCCGGAATGTTAGCATTGAGTATTTCTGGCAGCTCGCTAGCCAGTGCCAGCGCTATTTCCGAGCTCTTAAATCCACTGAGATACTCCCCTAAGCTTGCCAGTCAGTTGATCCTTGAACTGGATGAAAGCCAGTTGCCAGGGCCGGGCCAGATGGCGATGTTTGTTAAAGCAGTGAGTCAGCTTCGCTGCTCGCTGGGCCTGCAACACTTCGGTAGCCGCTTCGATATGATTGGGCATCTTTCGCAATGGGGACTTGCCTGGCTGAAAATCGACAGCAGTTACATCCGCAATATCGATAAAGAAAAAGATAAGCAGTTGTTTATTGAAGTGTTGTGCAACGCCACACGCAGTATTGATTTACCGCTGATTGCTGAGCGTGTTGAAACAGAAGGTGAACTAAAAGTACTACAGGCATTGGGGGTTGACGGTGCAATGGGGCAGCTTTTGGGTGAACCCGCTCCACGTTGAAAAAACAGGCAGGCTGCGTAGTAGTCTGCCTGTTGAGATTAAAAAATGCGATCATCGCCGCCAAGCAATTGCTCTAACCCGCCAAGTTCCTGACGGGCGTTCGCACGATTCATCAGTTTAACCTGCGCCTTCGGCGGGAGATCCGTAATGGCAATAACACCTTTACGGATCAACAGGTAAATCAGATCGTCCAGCACGCGTACCATTTCCAGGTCACTCTTTTGCAGCATGGCGAGGAACTGTTGGTTATCAATTTCAGCGCTTTTGCTGTCGTTTTCACTCGCGGACTGCATGTTTGTATCAGGTGGTAGCGAATTCATGTTATTGCCTTATATGTGATGTGACGCGGCTGCCCTGTCCCATAGAGAAGTAATTATTGTTTGGTGAATATGTTTTTTTGGCTATCGGTGAAAACGGCGTACCGTGAACAGCACTCGGCGTTAAGCACCTCGAGTAATTTCCTGACCATAACCTTACTCAACTCTCATCATTATTTTTATAACCCTATTAATAAACTCACAAACAAATATCACATTAAATTAATGTAAACATTAAACACTCAATATGGAAAAATACACATTTTTAAAAACGTATTTATATGAGACTTGACTGACAAATGAATATAATAAAAAATAACTAAAATTAAAACACGATATGACAGAACATGTTTCTGAATAGCCGCATGCAATATTCGATCTGGATAATTCATGTTTGTTAATTAATATCACGCATTTGTAAAAATAGATGATGGTGAAGACATATGGATGTCATAACCGTGAGATACAGGGCATTCATGTTATGAAGATATTTTTAGTTTTTCTGCTTTCGTTGTTTTCAATAAATTCAGCCTCTGCAGAAGACTTACGCAACACCGTTAAAGATGCATTAGCTAATCATCCAGAAGTTAATGCGGCGATAAATAGTCGTTACTCTTCAGAACAAGATCTTCGTGCCGCACAAGGTGGGTATTTACCGTCGCTGAATTTGAATGCGGAGGCTGGACGCAAAAATATTGATGATGCAACAACCCGCGCCGCTGGCAGCGCTAACGGTATGACCCAGTCTCCCAATGAGGCAACGCTTAGCCTGGAACAAAATGTGTTTAATGGTTTTGCAACCACCAGCGAAGTCGCCCGGCAAAAAGCCACCGTTGACTCACGCGCTTACAGCGTTATGAACACCAGCGAAAACACTGCATTCTCTGTGATTCAGGCCTACTTTGATGTGCTGCAACGTGAAGAATTTGTCCGCCTTGCCGAGGACGATCTGGCAAACCATGAACGCATTTACGATCAAATAAAACTTCGTACCGATCAGGGCGTTGGCCGTTCAGGCGACTTTATGCAAGCTGAAGCTCGCCTGGCGCAAGCGCGTAACAATTTGCTGACCGAGCAAACCAATCTTGAAGATGCGAAAACCACCTTTTTCAGCGTAACAGGTATGGATCCGGAAGGTTTAAGCCAGCCGGAAAGCATCGATACACAGCTCCCGACCTCGCTTGAAGACGCCAAAAGTAGGATGGAGAAAAACAGTCCATTACTGAAGTCTGCCAATGCGGATATTGAAGCCGCACACCAGCAGTACGAAGCGACAAAATCAACCTTCTATCCACGTGTTGACGTTGAACTGTCACGCGGGATCAGCAACAACACGGATACCACCAGTGCGCACGCGGAACAGTGGGAGGCGATGGTAAAACTGCATTACAACCTGTACCAGGGCGGCAGCGACAAAGCGACTATGGATTCTCGCGCCTACCTGCATAAGCAGGCTCAGGATGTGCGCAATAACACATTACGACAGATGAATCAGGAATTGCGTCTGGCCTGGACTGCATTACAAAACGCACGTGCCCAGCTACCATCGGCAGAAGAATATGCCGACCGTAGCGTAAAAGTACGTACCGCTTATCAGGATCAATTCAGTCTTGGCGAACGTACACTACTGGATTTACTTGATAGTGAAAATGAAGTTTTCTCATCAAAACGTCGGCTTGTTGAATTGCGATATCTGGCTGTAACCAGCGGATATCGTATTAGCGAAAGAACGGGTGAATTAATGAATGTTCTAAAAATCACCCCGCCTCCATCAGGGCAACCAGTGGATTCTGAAGAAGAAACCAACTTGCCCGAACTGCATTAATAATAAATTAAAATAAATCTCTGACTCCGCGCACTTATCATTAGCTTGCTATTATTTTAAGTGTGCGTTCAGAAATGGTTGCTAAAATGAGTGCACAAGCCGAATTATTAAATGATGTCCCCGAGAATACTTATCGCAGCTCGTCTCAACAGCACGATCCCCGTAGCCATAATGATGACCCGCTATTAGATAGTTTGCTTATTCTCTGCTCTCTGCACGGTAAGCAGGCCAGCCGTTCAACATTAAGCAGCGGCCTGCCATTAGAAAACAATCAACTCACGCTGAATATTTTTCCACGTGCTGCGGCACGAGCTGGTTTAAAAGCGCGAGTGGTAACACGCTCACTCGATAAGATCCCAGCGATGTCTTTGCCTGCCATCCTGATACTGCGTTCCGGCGGAACAGGTGTGTTGCTGGCATGGAACGACGATGGCAGCGCCCGTTTTATGCCCAGTGAAAGTGAAGGCGGGGAAATATGTGTCGATTTAACAACGCTTGAACACAACTATGGCGGAAAGGCTATTTTTGCTCACCCGCGCCACGAATTCGATTTGCAGACAGAAGCTTTTCTGCCTCGTACTAAATCCTGGTTTAAAGACACGCTCAGGCTATCACGCTTTCTGTATCTGGATGCTGTGCTGGCCAGCCTGCTGATCAACCTGATCGCTCTCGGCACGCCGCTTTTTACCATGAACGTCTATGACCGCGTTGTACCGAATCAGGCTACGGTCACGTTGTGGGTACTGGCAGTGGGAATCTGTCTGGCCTTTATATTTGATCTGATTTTGAAAATGCTGCGCGGCATCTGCCTTGATATTGCCGGCAAAAAGAGCGATCTCATTATTTCATCGACCTTGTTCGAACGCATTGTCGGCATGGAAATGAAAGAGCGCCCACCCCGGGTGGGTAGCTTCGCGCAAAACATCCATGAGTTTCAGTCTCTGCGTGACTTTCTCTCGTCACTCACATTGACGACGATTATTGACCTGCCTTTTACCCTGCTATTACTGATTGTCATTGGCATCATCGGCGGCGCACTGGCATGGATCCCCGTACTCACGCTACCCATTGCCCTGCTGTGCAGTTGGGCACTGCAAAACCCGGTCAATGCTGCGGTGGCAAAAACCATGAGCCTGGCCAGCGAACGCCAGGCGCTGCTCATTGAGACACTCAGCAGTCTGGACGCCATAAAAGTGAATAATGCGCAGAGCGAACGCCAGTTTCAATGGGAACAAACGTTGGGTAGCCTGAGCCGCCTGGAACTCCGGGTAAAAACTTTATCCAGCCTGGCGAGCAACCTGACTGGCTGGTTCCAGCAAATTTCAGGCGTCGTGATGATCGTCGTCGGCGTGTACATGATTATCGGCGGTAAACTGAGTATGGGGGGGTTGATCGCCTGCTATATGCTTAACGGCCGCGCATTAATGCCGATGGGTCAGCTTACCGGCCTCATTGCACGTTATCAGCAGGCAAAGCTGACCATCAAAAATACTGACAAGATGATGTCGCTGGCACAGGAACGTCGTGCAGATGAAAGCCCGCTCAATCGGGAACAGTTACAGGGCAGCATTGAATTTCGCGATGTAGATTTCAGTTACCCGGAACAAAAAAACCTGACACTGCACAAAATAAATCTGACCATTCAGCCAGGTGAACGTATCGGTATTATCGGGCGTAGCGGTTCAGGTAAAAGCTCTCTCAGCAAACTTCTCGTCAATCTTTATCAGCCCTGCGCCGGAAACATTCTGATAGACGGTATCGATGCCCGCCAGTTAGACGTTAACGATCTGCGTCACAGCATCGGCTACGTGCCACAGGATATCCAGTTATTCAACGGAACACTGCGGGACAACCTGCTGTGCGGAGCACGATATGTTGATGATGAAACCATGCTGCGTGCAGCGGAACTGGCAGGGGTCAACGATTTTGCGCGCCTGCATCCTGATGGCTATAACCTGCAGGTCGGCGAACGCGGCTCCCAACTGTCCGGCGGGCAGCGCCAGGCGGTCGCATTAGCCCGCGCGCTGTTACTTGCTCCCCCTATTCTACTGCTTGATGAACCCACCAGCTCAATGGATAACACCAGCGAGGAGAGGCTTAAACATGCTCTTGCACCTTGTATCGCGGGTAAAACATTATTACTGGTCACCCATCGCGCCTCTATGCTGTCGCTGGTTGAGCGCCTGATTATTGTTGATAAGGGACGTATCATCGCAGATGGTCCAAAAGCGGTGGTGATGGATGCGTTAAAAAAGGGGCAGATAAATGCTTCTCACTGAGATCCTGACTCGTGCTCGCCACTATATGCAGCGCTACTTTCGCGGCCGCGATGAAAATCAAACCGACAGTATCAATGAAGTCAGTTTGGCCATTATTGATGACGCCCCCAGGGTTATTCGGCTCACGCTGTGGGTGATCCTCACGTTGGTTGTCCTGTCTTTCGTGTGGGCTGGTTTTGCAAAAATTGATGAAGTGACGCGCGGTGAAGGCAAAGCCATCCCTTCGTCCAAACTACAAAAAATACAGAATCTGGAAGGCGGGATCGTGACCCGGCTTTATGTCCACGAAGGGCAAATCGTCAATGCGGGTACTCCGTTACTGCATCTTGATGACACGCGCTTTGCCTCAAACGTAGGTGAAACAGAGGCCGATAAACTCGGTTTACGGGCGAAGGTAGAACGGCTGACAGCGGAAGTGGAGAACCGGGATTTTATTATCTCGCAAGACATTGCGGCTCAAGCGCCTGACGTCGCCAGGGGGGAAACCGAGCTGTATAACAGCCGTCGGGAACAGTTTCGCAACGAAATATCCGGGCTTGAAGAACAACTGGTACAGAAAAAACAGGAGCTACGAGACGTTGAATCGAAGCAAGATCAGTTTAAGCACAGCCTGGACTTAATCCGCCAGGAGATCAAAATGTCGGAGCCTCTGCTCGCTTCAGGCGCAATTTCTAAAGTCGAGCTGCTGCGCCTGCGCCGCACTGAAGTGGAAACCGCCGGGCAGTTAAATTCGACGAACCTAACGCTTCCCAAAGCCTCGTCAGAGATTAAAGAGATTGAGAATAAAATCGGCGAAAACCGCGGTCGTTTTCAAAGCGATGCGCTCGCACAGTTGAACGAAGCCCGCACCAATCTGAGTAAAGCCCAGGCCAGCGTAAAAGCCCTCGAAGACAGAGTTAACCGAACCATGGTCACGTCACCGGTGCGTGGTATCGTCCAGCAGGTGATGGTGAATACAATCGGCGGAGTTATTCAACCGGGAAGCGACCTGGTTGAAATCGTCCCACTGGATGACAAGCTCCTCATCGAAGCCAAAATACAGCCTCGTGATATCGCCTTCCTTCATCCAGGACAGCATGCAATGGTGAAATTTACCGCCTACGACTACACCATCTATGGCGGTCTGAAAGGTGAAGTGGTCCAGATAAGTCCTGACACTGTTACAGATAAACAAGGCCGAAGCTTCTACGTTGTTCGCCTGCAAACGGACAAAAACTACCTGGGGACAAAAGAGCATCCAATGTTGATCATTCCAGGCATGGTCGCGACTGTCGATATTCTAACCGGCAAGAAAACGATTTTAAGCTATCTGCTGAAACCGATTCTTCGGGCGCGCGCAGAAGCGCTCAGAGAGCGTTAATCACTTACTGTGCCCCTTTCATTAAGTCAGGGGCGCGTATATTCAGGAAGGGGTATAGGAAGAGAGTTTCCCGCGATTCAGGATGATTTTTCCGTCACTCACCAGCTCCTGTAACACCTTATGGATCGCGCTTCGGGAAATATGGTTTCGCGTCAAAATGAAGGTATACACAGATGTTTTTTCGCGCACATCCGGAGCCATCGCCCAAATGAACTTTACATGTTCGATAATCAGTTCGCGGATAGTGCGGTGAGACTGCAACGTTTCGCGCTGGAAATAGCGTTGCAGATGGTGCGTTAAAATATCAAACGCCTGCTTCCACAGATTTTTAGCGGTGAACAGCAGATCGGCATTCTGCACGCTCATTGCCCACATTTCGCAATCTGTATCGCAGCGTAAATAGTGTCCAGCTACCTCCGTTCGCATTTGCGGTAGCCCCAGAATCGCTGGTGCGGAAATACTCACTGTCACTAGATCATTTTCTACACGATAAACAGAGACCGTCCCTTTCTCCAGAAACAAGATATTTCCATCGACTTTCAGATCAATACGCTGGCGTTTTTTCCGTAAGGATAACCAGGCACTGTCTGATTTTTTGATTTCTTCACCGATAAGCACTACAGACTTTTCTATTTCGTTCTGGAACATGGGGCTCTCTAACGCAGTTTTATGTTTTACAAAAAAACAGAAATAAAAATAAATGTCAGCCTGAAAATATGCTGACATTTATTTCCATTTACATTAATCGTGTTAATCCGTATACATCGCACTACAGATACTGCAACAACTTAACTATTATAGTTTAACCACCATGCTTTCCCTGGTGCAGTGGCGCGTTAACGGCGTAAGCCATATTCTCGCGTGGTGGTGCCAAACAGTATATTGCGCTGTCCATAGAGAATTAATGCTTATCACCTTTGTAGCCATTATTTCTTCTTTCTCCTCTTTACGCAATAGCCAAAAATATACAATTCATTGATTTTAATATGTTTTATTTTCATTAAAAAATTATCGTTGTTGTTATATTATGATACTAAAATGAAACACTTCATGGCTCTTGCTGCAAAACTGGCAGGCATTGGTGCCCTTTAGCCTCGAGTGTTTTCAATACTGACCAACCATTGGATGAATCATCAAGAGTAGAGACACCATGTCCGAGACTGGTACCGTCAGTTATCTGATTGAAAGAAAAATAATCTTTACACCAGCCACACAATACCTGGCGAGAGTGGACCAACCTGAGCAACAGATAAAGCTCAAGCAAACAGCATCTTTATGTCTTTTATTACTTATTGAAAATCAAGGAAAGGTTGTCTCACAGAACGAACTGCTGGAATTTGGCTGGGGTGAAAATCATCGTCAGGCGAGCTTCAATGCCTTCTACCAGAGCATTCTCTCGCTGCGTAAAAGTTTTCTTCAGTTAGAACTGGATCCGTCCTTTATCACAACAATAAAACGCAAGGGACTGATTATTAATGAAGAGATTAGGATTGAGGAGATAGAAACTCCGCAAATTCTCGCTTCAGTAGCAGAGGAATCATGCGTACTAAACGCTGACCTGACTGAATTCTCTGATGAGACACCGCATAAGCCGCTGATAACCAAAACAGAAACGATGCTCATCGCACTCACTATTATCATCTGTGGTTTGATACTGTACCCACGAACTGCCAGCGATGATTATTTTTCAGGCTATATCACCGCACAAAATAACCCTACTGATTGTCAGTATTATTTTAACCATGATGCCAGCAATTTCACCCGGCATACCTCTTTTATCGACAGAAACCCTGGGTTATGTCAGAGCAATAAATATATTTATATAACAACCTATCCTGAATCCAAAAAGTTGTCGGTGATCCTTTGCCGCTCCCCAATGCAGAGAGAGCAGAAAAATACTTGTCAGTCTATCTATTACCCACGGTACGATAGTTAATGAATATAAATATTCGCACTCCCCGACTCCGAATACAAACAGGTATTATCCTGCTACTTTGTGTCGTGGTTATTATTCTCACTGCGTTTTATCAGCACGGTAAAAATCATAATCATCTGCATAATCTTGCCTGCCGGGCAACTATTGAAATAGTACGCAATACCGCCTCATTTCGTGGGGTCATTGATATCAAAACCGGGGATAGTAAAGGCATTGTGAATATTGATGGCATTATCAAAGATGCAACGAATAATGATCAAACCGTGCAACGAATGGTGCTCTTTACACACTCCAGTTATGGTTCAAGTCCGGTCTGGGTATCGCAGGAAATCCATATCTCAAATCGTGAAACAGCTCCCACCAGTATTATTCAGGAGCTACTCCCCGATTTATTCCTGACCAACACAAGCATCTCCAATGTCGATCTATTCGCCATGAATAGTGAAACATATCTGATTACTAAAGAAGGGATCCCTTATCTTTACTGCCAGAATTACGCGTTGCCAGGAAATGAATAATGGCTCAGCTTTCTGACGCCAGCTCCCCGGATATCGGTTTTATCGTCCGGTTCACGATGACCGGTTGACTCATCCTCGCATTGCGCTAAATCCCACGGATGAATCTCTGGGGTGGTCGGTGATAAGATACCCCATTCAGGCTGAGCCTAAGCTCGCCGTTACTGCCTTCAGGCTGCTTTCGATATAAAAATTTATGGGTTTATGTGAGTTTACAGGGGTTCACATGAAACGACCCTGGTACCCAAAAAGATTAAAAAAACGAGCTGAATCAATATGAAAGAGTCACTTGATACGGACTTCACCAATCACACCCCCATGATGCAGCAGTATCTCAAGCTGAAGGCTCAGCACCCGGAGATACTGCTGTTTTACCGCATGGGCGACTTTTACGAGCTGTTCTACGACGATGCAAAACGTGCGTCGCAACTGCTTGATATCTCGCTAACAAAACGCGGTGCGTCTGCAGGCGAGCCGATCCCGATGGCGGGTATTCCTCATCACGCGGTGGAAAACTACCTCGCCAAGCTGGTCAATCAGGGCGAGTCAGTCGCCATTTGCGAACAGATTGGTGATCCGGCCACCAGTAAAGGGCCGGTTGAACGCAAAGTTGTACGCATCGTAACGCCTGGCACTATCAGCGATGAAGCGCTGTTGCAGGAACGTCAGGACAACCTGCTGGCCGCCATCTGGCAGGACAGTAAAGGCTACGGCTACGCCACGCTGGACATTAGTTCTGGCCGTTTTCGCGTCAGTGAACCCGCCGACCGCGAGACCATGGCAGCTGAACTGCAACGAACCAACCCGGCGGAACTGCTGTATGCCGAAGATTTTGCAGAAACATCACTGATCGAAGGTCGTCGCGGACTGCGTCGCCGTCCACTGTGGGAATTTGAGATAGACACCGCCCGCCAGCAGCTTAACTTGCAGTTTGGCACGCGGGATCTGATTGGCTTTGGCGTCGAGAACGCTCCGCGCGGGCTATGTGCCGCAGGCTGCCTGCTGCAATATGTAAAAGATACGCAGCGTACTTCTCTGCCGCATATTCGCTCCATCACCATGGAACGCCAGCAGGACAGCATCATTATGGATGCTGCTACTCGCCGTAATCTGGAGATTACCCAGAATCTGGCGGGAGGCGTAGAAAACACTCTGGCCTCAGTGCTCGACTGCACCGTCACCCCCATGGGCAGCCGTATGCTTAAACGCTGGCTGCATATGCCGGTACGCGACACTAACGTCCTGACTGAACGCCAGCAGACTATCGGTGCGCTCCAGGATGCCACAGCAGAGCTACAGCCAGTGCTGCGTCAGGTTGGTGACCTGGAACGTATTCTGGCCCGCCTGGCACTGCGCACCGCGCGTCCACGCGATCTCGCCCGTATGCGTCACGCCTTTCAACAATTACCGGAACTGCGCGCACAACTGGAGAGCGTTGATAGCGCTCCGGTACAGATGCTGCGCGAGAAAATGGGCGAATTCACCGAGCTGCGTGAACTGCTGGAACGCGCCGTGGTTGATGCACCGCCAGTGCTGGTCCGCGATGGCGGTGTCATCGCGCCAGGCTATAACGAAGAGCTGGACGAGTGGCGCGCACTGGCTGATGGGGCAACTGACTATCTGGACAGACTGGAGATCCGCGAGCGCGAACGAACCGGCCTGGACACGCTGAAGGTTGGATTTAATGCCGTACACGGTTACTACATTCAGATTAGCCGTGGGCAGAGCCATCTGGCCCCCATAAACTACGTGCGCCGCCAGACTCTGAAAAACGCCGAACGCTACATTATTCCTGAGCTCAAAGAGTATGAAGACAAAGTACTGACCTCAAAAGGCAAAGCACTGGCGCTGGAAAAACAGTTGTACGATGAACTGTTCGACATGCTGTTACCACATCTGGCTGATTTGCAGCAGAGCGCCAGCGCGCTGGCAGAGCTGGATGTTCTGGTCAACCTGGCCGAGCGTGCATATACGCTGAACTACACCTGCCCGACTTTCACCGATAAACCCGGAATTCGTATTACCGAAGGTCGTCATCCGGTGGTGGAACAGGTGCTGACAGAGCCGTTTATTGCCAACCCGTTAAGCCTTTCGCCTCAGCGTCGGATGTTGATCATCACCGGCCCGAATATGGGGGGTAAAAGTACCTATATGCGCCAGACTGCGCTGATTGCGTTGCTGGCCTATATCGGCAGCTATGTTCCGGCACAAAAGGTGGAGATCGGCCCAATCGACCGCATCTTTACCCGCGTGGGTGCTGCAGATGACCTGGCTTCCGGCCGTTCAACCTTTATGGTCGAGATGACTGAAACTGCCAACATCCTGCATAACGCCACCGAGAACAGCCTGGTTCTGATGGACGAGATTGGACGCGGTACGTCAACTTACGACGGCCTGTCGCTGGCATGGGCATGTGCAGAAAATCTCGCTAATAAAATCAAAGCATTAACGTTATTCGCAACGCACTACTTCGAGCTGACACAATTACCGGAGAAAATGGAAGGCGTTGCCAACGTGCATCTGGACGCGTTAGAACACGGTGATACCATCGCCTTTATGCATAGCGTACAGGATGGTGCAGCAAGTAAGAGCTACGGCCTGGCAGTGGCTGCATTGGCAGGTGTACCGAAAGACGTTATCAAACGTGCGCGACAAAAACTTCGCGAGCTGGAAAGTATTACACCAAATGCAGCCGCTACTCAGGTAGATGGTACGCAAATGTCGCTGCTTTCCGCTCCTGAAGAAACCTCTCCAGCCATCGAAGCTCTGGAAAATCTCGACCCGGATTCCCTGACGCCACGCCAGGCGCTGGAGTGGATCTATCGGTTGAAAAGCCTGGTTTAACAGGACGATGCCCTTATCAACCGGATGAGGCATTTACTCCTCCATCCGGTAATTGAGACTTCATACCTGCGCAGGTAAAAGAAAAAGGCCAGTCTCTCGACTGGCCTTTCTTGATAGAACTTTGCTTACTCGCGGAACAGCGCTTCGATATTCAGCCCCTGAGTCTGCAGGATTTCACGCAGACGACGCAGGCCTTCAACCTGAATCTGGCGAACACGTTCACGGGTGAGACCAATTTCACGGCCCACATCTTCCAGTGTCGCAGCTTCATATCCCAGCAAACCGAAACGACGTGCCAGCACTTCACGCTGTTTGGCGTTCAGCTCGAACAGCCATTTGACGATGCTCTGTTTCATATCATCGTCTTGCGTAGTGTCTTCCGGACCGTTTTCCTTTTCATCGGCCAGAATATCCAGCAACGCTTTTTCGGAATCGCCACCCAGCGGGGTGTCTACCGAGGTAATGCGCTCGTTGAGTCGGAGCATACGGCTAACGTCATCAACCGGTTTATCCAGTTGTTCTGCAATCTCTTCTGCGCTCGGTTCGTGGTCCAGTTTATGCGACAACTCACGCGCGGTACGCAGATAGACGTTCAGCTCTTTTACAATGTGGATCGGCAGTCGGATAGTACGGGTTTGGTTCATAATCGCCCGTTCTATCGTCTGGCGGATCCACCAGGTTGCGTATGTTGAGAAGCGGAACCCGCGTTCCGGGTCAAACTTCTCGACGGCACGGATAAGCCCCAGATTGCCCTCTTCAATCAGATCCAGCAATGCCAGACCACGATTGCCATAACGACGGGCAATTTTAACCACCAGACGCAGGTTACTTTCAATCATGCGACGGCGAGAGGCAACATCTCCACGCAGTGCGCGACGCGCAAAATAAACTTCTTCTTCGGCTGTTAACAGTGGTGAATACCCAATCTCACCAAGGTAAAGCTGAGTCGCGTCCAACACACGCTGTGTGGCCCCTTGCGATAACAGCTCCTCTTCAGCCAGGTCGTTATCACTGGGTTCCTCTTCACTCAAGGCTTTTTCATCAAAAGCCTCTACTCCGTTCTCATCAAATTCCGCATCTTCATTTAAATCATGAACTTTCAGCGTATTCTGACTCATAAGGTGGCTCCTACCCGTGATCCCTAACGGAACTAGCAAGTGAAAGCCTGGTTCCGCCGAATTATCGCTGCGGTAAATAACGCAGCGGGTTTACGGATTTCCCCTTGTAACGAATTTCAAAATGCAATCGTGTTGAACTGGTTCCGGTACTACCCATGGTAGCTATTTTCTGCCCCGCCTTGATTTCTTGTTGTTCCCGGACCAGCATCGTATCGTTATGGGCGTAGGCGCTCAGGTAATCATCGTTATGTTTGATGATAATAAGATTACCGTAACCACGCAGTGCGTTACCGGCATATACGACGCGCCCATCTGCGGTCGCGACAATAGCCTGTCCCTTACTGCCTGCAATGTCGATCCCTTTATTGCCACCCTCAGTAGCCGCGAAGTTTTCGATCACTTTGCCGTCAGTCGGCCAGCGCCAGGTAGAGATTGGCGCGCTGGTAGATGTTGAGCTTGCAGTCGATTCGGTTGTGCTAACTGCTGGAGCCGTTACTGGCGCTGTGACAACTGTCCCAGCAGGCTTGTTGTTCGGCAACATTTTGTTAGCACTTTGTTCACCTGAATCCTCAGAATACGTAATTGTTGGTTTCGAAGCAACAGCAACGGTGGAATTTTGTGCAGGGTTGGTCACAACTCCTTGCTGTGCTGCATCCGCCTGAGTGATTGCATTACCACCGGTAATCGGTGCACCCGACGCGTTGCCCACTTGCAGAGTCTGCCCCACATTCAGGCCATACGGGGCCGGAACGTTATTTCGTTGTGCGAGGTCACGGAAATCGTTCCCGGTAATCCAGGCAATATAGAAAAGCGTGTCACCTTTCTTAACCGTATAGGTACTGCCGCCGGTATAACTACCTTTCGGAATGTTCCCATACTTACGATTGTACACAATACGACCGTTTTCCATCTGGACCGGTTGTTCCGCAACGGGTTGGATCTGTCCGGACTGAGTGACCGGACGCTGCACCGGTTGGATCTGTGGCGTTTGCTGTGCTGTCGCCGTTGTGCCCATTTTTGGTGGAGGCGTAATTAGCATGCCGGAGCTGGTGTTCGTTGAGCCGCCACCGCCAACAGAACTGACCGGCGCTGGTGGATTCGAGGTGTTAGAACAACCTGCCAGCCATAACGAAACCAGTGACAATGCCGCAATGCGGCGAACGGTAAATTTGTGGCTTCCCGCGCTCATTTATCCCCCAGGAAAATTTGGTTAAAACCCGTGACGTAATCACCGTGCAAAGCATCGGGCTGGACACTGGAAAACGTGACCACGATACGCTTACTAATTCCAGAATATCCAGGAAAACTCCAGGTATTCAGAACCTGTATCTACGCTAATTCCCCTTTCACTAAGGGAACAAAACGTACGGCCTCCACGGTGTCGATAATAAATTCGCCCCCCCGACGACGCACCCTTTTCAAAAACTGGTGCTCATCACCCACGGGTAGGACGAGAATGCCGCCTTCATCCAACTGCGTCATTAATGCTGTTGGGATCTCCGGCGGAGCTGCCGTCACAATAATAGCGTCAAATGGGGCTCGCGCTTGCCAGCCTTGCCATCCATCACCATGACGAGTCGAAACATTGTGTAAATCGAGCTGCTTCAGACGACGTCGCGCCTGCCATTGCAAACCTTTGATCCGCTCAACGGAACAAACATGCTGCACCAGATGCGCCAGAATTGCCGTCTGGTAACCAGAACCGGTACCAATTTCCAGCACCCGCGATTGTGGCGTTAACTCGAGAAGCTCGGTCATGCGGGCAACCATATAGGGCTGCGAAATCGTCTGCCCCTGGCCAATCGGCAGGGCGATGTTTTCCCAGGCCTTATGCTCAAACGCCTCATCAATGAATTTTTCACGCGGCACGGCAGCGAGCGCATCAAGGACATGCTCGTCTCTGATGCCCTGCGCACGTAATTGTTCAAGAAGAGTGTGTACGCGTCTGCTTACCATTGCGTGTTAACTCCCACGCTGTCTAACCAGTCAGAAACGACCTCATGCGCACCGTAAGCGGTTAAATCGACATGCAGCGGAGTGACCGAGACATAGCCTTCATCTACGGCAGCAAAGTCCGTATCCGGCCCGGCATCGCATTTTTCTCCCGGCGGTCCAATCCAGTACAGCGTGTTACCACGCGGATCCTGCTGTGGAATCACTTGATCCGCCGGATGACGACTACCACAGCGAGTGACGCGAATGCCTTTAATCTGATCCAGCGGCAAATCCGGTACATTAATATTCAGAATGCGCCCGGTTCGCAGCGGTTCACGGCTCAGCGCCCGCAAAATACGACAAGTTACCGCCGCGGCAGTATCGTAATGTTTATGACCGTCAAGGGAGACGGCCAGCGCAGGGAATCCCAGGTGTCGCCCTTCCATTGCCGCAGCGACAGTCCCTGAATAGATAACATCATCGCCCAGATTAGGGCCTGCGTTAATCCCGGAAACCACAATATCCGGGCGCGGACGCATTAACGCGTTTACGCCCAGATATACGCAGTCAGTAGGTGTTCCCATTTGCACAGCGATATCGCCGTTATCAAAGGTAAAGGTGCGAAGCGAGGATTCCAGCGTCAGCGAGTTAGACGCGCCACTGCGGTTACGATCCGGGGCAACTACCTGTACATCAGCAAACTCACGCAGCGCTTTCGCCAGCGTTTGTATACCGGGTGCATGAACCCCATCATCGTTACTCAGCAATATACGCATAATCACCCATTGTGTTAATAAGTTCCCTTACAACACTGGTGGCGAAGCTACCTGCCGGTAGCCAGAAGCGCAACTCAACGGTTACATCATCCCACCAGTTCCAGCTTAATTGTTGTGGATACAGCAGCATAGCGCGACGCGATGCTTCAACTTTTTCACGTAATAACAAAGACTGCAGCGTGGTTTCATCAGCAATAGCAGCCTCTTCAAACGCCAGCGCATCGCGCTGAGTTCCCCACTCACCGCTGCCCGGTAATGCTGCTGTAATCATTAATTCTTTTTCATCGACACGACGCTGTAATTCAGCCTGTTCTTCCGCTGTCGCGACAAACCAACTTCCTCGTCCCGACAATTGTAGCGCATCGCCGTCAACAACTTGATTAAAGTCTGTTTTTTTCAACCGTTCGTTGACTATCTGATTAAACAACGCGCTGCGGGCTGCCGACAACCAAAAACTGCGTTTATTGCGATCGCGCACCGGAGCATCACTTTGTGCCCAGCGTAGCGCCCCTTGCAGGTTACTGCCGCCAATGCCAAAACGCTGCGCGCCAAAATAGTTCGGCACGCCGCGCTCGCTAATTGCCTGCAAACGCGCTTCAACGTCATCACGTGCGCTGACTTCGCGCAGAACCAACGTAAATGCGTTACCTTTCAAAGCGCCTAAACGCAGCTTACGCTTGTGGCGGGAGTACTCCAGCACTTTACAGCCTTCAAGCTCAAATTTGCTTAAATCAGGCATCGTATTGCCCGGCACGCGCGCGCACAGCCACTGTTCCGTGACTGCATGCTTATCTTTCTGCCCGGCAAAGCTCACTTCACGGGCATGGATTTTCAGGAATTTAGCCAGCGCGTCAGCCACAAAACGCGTGTTACAACCATTTTTCAGGATGCGAACCAGAACGTGCTCCCCTTCACCGTCCGGTTCGAAGCCTAAATCTTCGACAACCACAAAGTCTTCCGGATTTGCTTTCAGCACGCCACTGCCTTGTGGTTTACCGTGGAGATACGTCAGAGCGTCAAATTCAGTCATTTCGTTGCCTTTATGAGTAAGGCCACCGCTTCACAGGCAATCCCTTCCCCACGTCCGGTAAATCCGAGTTTTTCCGTGGTGGTCGCTTTCACGTTAACATCATCCATATGGCAGCCGAGATCTTCGGCAATAAATACACGCATTTGCGGAATGTGCGGCAGCATCTTCGGCGCCTGAGCAATAATAGTCACATCCACATTACCAAGGGTATATCCTTTGGCCTGAATACGGCGCCAGGCTTCACGCAATAATTCGCGGCTATCCGCCCCTTTAAAGGCCGGATCGGTATCCGGAAAGAGTTTACCAATATCACCTAACGCCGCTGCCCCTAAAAGGGCATCGGTCAGTGCATGGAGTGCAACATCCCCATCAGAATGCGCCAGCAACCCCTTTTCATACGGGATGCGCACACCACCAATGATAATTGGGCCGACGCCTCCAAAGGCGTGTACGTCAAAACCGTGTCCAATTCGCATTATGCATTCTCCAGATGGGTTGTTCGGGTCAGATAAAATTCGGCAAGCGCCAGATCTTCCGGGCGGGTGACTTTAATATTGTCAGCGCGCCCTTCGACCAGTTGCGGATGAAAACCACAATATTCCAGCGCCGAGGCCTCATCTGTAATGGTCGCGCCTTCATTTAGCGCCCGGATAAGGCAGTCGTGTAACAGCTCACGAGGAAAAAACTGCGGCGTCAACGCATGCCATAAATCAGTGCGATCTACCGTATGGGCGATGTCTGTTTTGCCCGGCTCCGCACGTTTCATCGTATCTCGCACCGGTGCGGCAAGGATACCGCCAGTACGGCTGGTTTCACTTATCGCCAGCAAACGGGATAAATCGTCCTGATGCAGACACGGCCTGGCAGCATCATGCACCAGTACCCATCGGGCTTCCCCGGCGGCTTGCAAACCGGCAAGAACCGAATCGGCGCGTTCATTACCGCCATCGACAACGGTGATTTGCGGATGTTGGGCCAGAAGAAGTTGGGCAAAGCGGCTGTCGCCAGGGTTGATGGCAATGACGACTCGCGTCACCCGGGGATGCGCGAGTAGCGCATGGACCGAGTGCTCAAGAATGGTTTTATTACCAATTGAAAGGTACTGCTTAGGACACTCTGTTTGCATTCGGCGGCCAAACCCGGCAGCCGGCACCACGGCGCAAACGTCCAATAAAGTGGCTGCCATGTTAGATCCCTGGATGGTTTATCGATTGTTTTGTCCTGCAGTCTGCGCGCGTTTAGACGCGTCAGGCACCAGACGATAAAACGTTTCGCCCGGCTTAGTCATACTGAGTTCGTTGCGTGCGCGCTCTTCAATCGCTTCCTGACCGCCATTGAGATCGTCAATTTCGGCAAAGAGCTGATCGTTACGCGCCTTAAGTTTCGCGTTTGTAGCTTGTTGCGCAGCCACATCATCGTTGACGCGGCTATAGTCATGTATGCCGTTCTTACCGAACCACAGCGAATACTGCAGCCAGACTAATAAAGCCAGCAACAGCAGCGTTAGTTTACCCATCCTGCCCCCTGAAAAACGGCATCAACATCCCATAATATCCGCAGACGACTTTACGTCCGCAGGTGGGAACGCCGCGACAACGCGGGCAAATGTACCACATTTGCCCGTTGTTACGTATACCCCGTGTAAGGAGAACATAATCTCATTGTTGGTTACGGTTTGAATTATGACCAGTCCGGCATATAGCCCCGGACGTCATTAAAAAGAAGGGAACCAGCCTAACCCAGTAGCCACATGAACAGCGCTCCGAACATCAGCCCAACCGCCAGCAGCGTAAAAGTGATGCTCAGCAGCAGTTTGCCCTTCACTAAAGAGTGTAGGGCAATACCCGCCACAATCGCGACGGGCAGTAGCGCCAGGAAAAAAGGCCAGGTATAAATAAAGAAAAACAGCGTGTTAGGACCATAAATTAGACAAGGGATCCCCAGAGCCATCATCCATGCCACAAAACCAACCACGGCCCCCGGTAATGACCAGGTGGTCTCGTCGTCGGTTTTGAAGGTATCTGACTCTGTAAAAGTAATGTTATGGCTATTACGCATATCTAATCCTGTGACCTTGACTGCCCGGGCAATACAAGTCCGGTGGTGTCTCAGGATCTGATAATATCTTGCTGCTTCAGCAGGTCTAATAATTGAGAGACCAAATTTGTTACCAATTGTTCACCATCCAGATGAATTTCAGGCGATTCAGGCGCTTCGTACACCGAGTCAATTCCGGTGAAATTGTGTAACTCCCCTGCACGCGCTTTTTTATACAGTCCTTTTGGATCGCGTAATTCACATATTTCCAGTGGCGTATCGACGAATACTTCAATAAAACGCCCATCGCCCACACGTTCACGCACCATGTGTCGCTCAGCACGGTGCGGGGAAATAAATGCGGTCAGCACCACCAGACCGGCGTCCACCATCAGATTAGCCACTTCCCCAACCCGGCGAATGTTTTCCTTACGATCGGCATCGCTAAAACCGAGATCGCTGCACAGACCGTGACGTACGTTATCGCCATCCAACAAATACGTGCTGACGCCTTGTTTATGCAAAGCCTCTTCCAGCGCCCCCGCCACCGTCGATTTACCGGAACCAGAAAGTCCGGTAAACCACAGCACAACACCACGATGTCCGTGGCGTTGCTCCCGCTGTTGCGGCGTAACAGGATGGGCATGCCAGACGACGTTTTCGTCATGCAGCGCCATTAGTTGCCTCCCAGCAAATCGCGCGCACCCCAGTGTGGGAAGTGACGGCGTACCAGTGCATTAAGTTCCAGTTCAAAGGCGCTAAACTGGGATGCAGTGACATGCTCCTGTTCGACAGGCTCACGTACCAGCCCGGCCCCAACGGTGACGTTGGTCAGACGGTCAATGATAATCAGGCCACCCGTAACCGGATTCTGCTGATAGGTATCCAGCACCAGCGGTTCATCAAAGGTCAGATCAACCAGACCAATACCGTTGAGCGGTAACGCATCAACTTCACGTTGAGTCAGATTGTTGATGTCGACCTGATACTGCACATTATCAACACGCGCACGCGTCTTTTTGCCCGCAACTTTGATGTCATAGCTCTGCCCAGGCGACAGCGGTTGTTCCGCCATCCACACGACATCCACAGCCGCACTTTGCACTGCCGGTAATGTTTCGCTGGCATCAAGCAGCAGATCGCCACGACTGATGTCGATCTCATCTTTCAGCACCAGAGTGATCGCTTCACCCGCATGAGCTTCCTGTAAGTCTCCATCGAACGTGACTATCCGCGCCACACTCGACTCAACGCCAGACGGCAGCACTTTAATCCGTTGTCCAACTTTTACGCTACCAGAGGCCAGCGTTCCGGCGTAGCCACGAAAATCGAGATTCGGTCGATTCACATACTGCACCGGGAAGCGCATCGGCTGGGTATCGACCACACGCTGGATTTCAACCGTTTCCAGAACTTCCAGCAACGTTGGGCCGCTGTACCATGGCATGCTGGCACTTTGCGAAGCCACGTTATCGCCTTCAAGCGCGGAAAGCGGCACGAAGCGGATATCCAGATTGCCCGGTAGCTGTTCAGCAAAAGTCAGATAGTCTTCGCGAATCCGGTTAAATGTCTCTTCGCGAAAGCCCACCAGATCCATTTTGTTGATTGCCACGACCAGATGCTTAATGCCAAGCAGCGTGGAGATAAAGCTGTGACGGCGAGTCTGATCCAGCACGCCTTTGCGCGCATCAATCAGCAAGATCGCCAGATCACAGGTAGACGCACCGGTCGCCATGTTGCGGGTGTACTGTTCGTGACCAGGGGTATCGGCAATGATAAATTTGCGCTTCTCGGTAGAAAAATAGCGGTAGGCCACATCGATAGTGATCCCCTGCTCACGCTCGGCTTGCAGGCCATCGACCAGCAGCGCCAGATCGAGCTTCTCGCCCTGAGTGCCATGACGTTTGCTGTCATTATGCAGCGACGAAAGCTGATCTTCGTAAATCTGACGCGTGTCATGTAGCAGACGCCCGATCAACGTACTTTTCCCATCATCCACGCTACCGCAGGTTAAAAAACGCAACAGACTTTTGTGTTGTTGGGCGACCATCCAGGCTTCAACGCCGCCTTCATTGGCAATTTGTTGTGCAAGTGTAGTGTTCATGGCGGCTCCTTAGAAATACCCCTGACGTTTCTTCAGCTCCATGGAGCCCGCCTGGTCGCGATCTATTACGCGCCCCTGACGTTCACTGGTGGTTGAGACCAGCATCTCTTCAATAATTTCCGGCAGCGTTTGCGCATTCGACTCCACGGCACCGGTTAGCGGCCAGCAGCCGAGCGTGCGAAAACGCACCATACGTTTTTTGATAACTTCGCCCGGCTGCAAATCGATCCTGTCGTCGTCAATCATCATCAGCATACCGTCACGTTCAAGGACCGGACGCTCCGCTGCCAGGTACAGCGGAACAATGTCGATATTCTCCAGCCAGATGTACTGCCAGATATCCTGCTCGGTCCAGTTAGAGAGCGGAAACACGCGAATACTCTCGCCTTTGTTTATCTGCCCGTTGTAGTTGTGCCACAGTTCCGGACGCTGGTTTTTTGGGTCCCAGCGATGAAAACGGTCACGAAAGGAGTAAATACGCTCTTTAGCGCGCGATTTCTCTTCATCACGACGAGCACCACCGAACGCGGCATCAAAACCGTATTTATTCAGAGCTTGCTTCAGCCCTTCGGTTTTCATGATGTCAGTATGCTTGGCGCTACCATGGACAAACGGGTTGATCCCCATTGCCACCCCTTCCGGGTTTTTATGCACCAGCAGTTCGCAACCATAAGCTTTCGCCGTACGGTCACGAAATTCATACATCTCGCTAAATTTCCAGCCGGTATCAACGTGAAGCAAAGGGAATGGCAGCGTGCCTGGATAAAACGCTTTGCGCGCCAGATGCAGCATTACGCTGGAGTCTTTGCCGATGGAATACATCATCACCGGATTAGAAAACTCGGCGGCCACCTCACGAATGATATGGATGCTTTCCGCTTCCAGTTGCCGCAGGTGGGTAAGTCGTTTTTGATCCATAACCGTTCCTATGTAATGCCGCTATTTTGCTAACGATACTCAGATAACTCGACTATAGGGAGCGCAGGGGAGCGAATGAAATTACGAATTGGAATGAGTAGTTCCTCAAAGGAATAACGATCTGGAAAAGCAAATATCAAAAAGTGCTTAAGCTACCGAATTTCGGGCATTTAGGAGCAAATGAAATTGTTTTACCGCGATCACGGTTTCATACTAGCGGTTAAAAATTTATGCTTGGTATTTAAGGACTCATTATGTTTTCCGCATTGCGCCACCTTCCTGCTGCCCTGGCGCTCGGCGTATGCTTTATCCTTCCCGCACAGGCAACATCCGAGAAACCCGGAGTTATCGCTAATACTCAGGCTCGATATATAGCAACGTTCTTTCCTGGGCGCATGACTGGTTCTCCCGCCGAAATGTTGTCCGCTGATTATTTGCGTCAGCAATTTGAACAGATGGGATACCGCAGTGATATTCGGACATTTAATAGCCGCTATGTTTATACCGCCAAAAATAATCGTAAAAACTGGCATAACATAACGGGAAGCACCGTAATAGCAGCGCATGAAGGCAAAGCGCCACAGCAGATTATTATTATGGCGCACCTCGATACCTATGCCCCACAAAGCGATGCCGATTCCGATGCCAATCTGGGTGGTTTAACCTTGCAGGGAATCGACGACAACGCCGCAGGTCTGGGCGTCATGCTGGAGCTGGCAGAAAAACTAAAAAATGTACCGACGCAATACGGCATTCGCTTTATCGCCACCAGCGGTGAGGAAGAAGGCAAGCTCGGTGCGGAGAACGTGCTCAAACGCATGAGCGCAGCAGAAAAGAAAAATACGCTGTTGGTCATTAACCTCGATAACCTTATCGTCGGCGATAAGCTCTATTTCAACAGTGGACAAAAAACCCCCGAAGCGGTACGAAAACTCACACGCGATCGGGCGCTGGCTATCGCCCACAGCCGGGGCATTACCGCCAGCACCAATCCGGGTATGAACAAGGACTATCCGAAGGGAACAGGATGTTGTAACGATGCGGAGGTTTTCGACAAAGCGGGAATTTCTGTGCTCTCCGTTGAAGCAACAAACTGGAATCTGGGCAAAAAAGACGGCTATCAGCAGCGGGCCAAAAGCGCCTCATTCCCCGCCGGCAACAGCTGGCATGATATACGGCTGGATAACCAACAGCATATCGATAAAGTGCTACCTGGCCGTATTGAACACCGTAGCCGCGACGTAGTACGCATTATGTTGCCGTTGGTGAAAGAGCTGGCGAAAGCGGGTTAATACACAAAATTAATGCCCGGTAGCGGATAGAGCTTACCGGGCCTTTTACCACTTCAACCTTCGTGCAGGCCACACTCGCGTTTAAGCCCGAAGAAACGCGTCTCTTCTTCTGCCATGCCCGGTTCCCATTTACGGGTAGTATGGGTATCGCCCACCGAGAGGTAGCCCTGATCCCACAATGGATGATATTTCAGCCCGTGTTGCTGCAGGTACTGGTACACCGTCCGGTTGTCCCAGTCGATAATCGGTAGCAGTTTAAATACCCCGCGCTGAATGGCCAGCACCGGTAAATGCGCGCGGCTTCCGGACTGTTCACGACGCAGACCTGCAAACCAGGTTTGCGCATTCAGCTCTTTCAGCGCACGGTTCATCGGTTCAACTTTGTTGATGTCATTGTATTTCTCAATGCCCTCAACGCCCTGCTCCCACAGTTTGCCGTAGCGCGCCTCCTGCCAGGCAGCGCTCTCCTTAGCCCGATAGACCTGCAAATTAAGCTTGAGCTTGTCTGTTAACTCGTCAATGAATTGATAGGTTTCCGGGAACAGATAACCGGTATCGGTGAGGATCACCGGAATATCCGGACGGATCTGATTCACCAGATGCAAGCTGACCGCCGCCTGAATACCAAAGCTTGATGAAAGCACATACTCGCCAGGCAGGTTTTCCAGCGCCCACGCCACTCGCTCTTGCGCGCTTAGTTTTTCCAGTTGGCTGTTGGTTTCCGCCAACGCCATGACACGCTCAACTTTTGGTAGCGCGTTCAATGCGTTTAGATCGAGTTCGGACATCGTTACCTCACTTATTGCCTGATGGTGCTGCGCATCTCAGGCCTACAATCGTGCAGTAGGCCGGATAAGACATTCATGCCGCCATCCGGCAATTTCACATTATTCCCAGAGATCCCGAGCGGGATCGAGCACCGGGCGAATAATGCCCGCACGCACCGTAAAGTCTCCGAATCCTTCACCCGCTTCGCGTTCTTTCACCCAGCGCCCAATCAGTTCATCCATCAATGCCAGAATTTCCGGCTCGGTGATATTCTCTTTGAACATGCGTGGAATGCGCGTACCGATACGGTTTCCGCCCAGATGCAGGTTGTAACGCCCTGGCGCTTTCCCCACCAGCCCAACTTCCGCCAGCATCGCGCGTCCGCAACCGTTCGGGCAGCCTGTTACACGCATTACAATATGTTCATCACTCACGCCATGCTTCGCCATCAGCGTGTCGATGTTATCAATAAACGTCGGCAGGAAGCGTTCAGCTTCAGCCATCGCCAGCGGGCAGGTCGGGAACGACACGCAAGCCATCGAGTTTTCACGTTGCGGGGTAACAGCATTCATCAGGCCGCTGTCACGCGCTATCTTTTCAATCTTCGCTTTCTGATTGTCCGGCACACCGGCAATGATCAGGTTCTGGTTCGCCGTAATACGGAACTCACCTTTGTGGATCTTCGAGATTTCCAGTAGTCCCGTTTTCAGCGGACGTCCAGGATAATCCAGAATACGACCATTCTCGATAAACAGCGTCAGGTGCCATTTATTATCGATACCCTTCACCCATCCAATACGATCGCCGCGCCCCGTAAATTCATACGGGCGAATCGGTTCGAATTTGATACCTGCACGACGCTCGACTTCCGCTTTGAAGGTCTCCACGCCCACGCGTTCCAGCGTGTATTTCGTTTTGGCATTTTTACGGTCGGTACGGTTGCCCCAGTCGCGCTGAGTCGTGACCACCGCTTCCGCCACCGCTAAAGTATGTTCCAGCGGCAGATAGCCAAATTCACTGGCTGTACGCGCATAGGTTTTCTTGTTGCCGTGCTCAATAGAAAGCCCGCCACCGACCAGAAGGTTAAAGCCCACCAGTTTGCCGTTTTCTGCGACCGCCACAAAGTTCATATCGTTAGCATGCAGATCGATATCGTTTTGCGGTGGGATCACCACCGTGGTTTTGAACTTACGCGGCAGATAGGTTTGCCCCAAAATCGGCTCTTCATCGGTCGTTGCGACTTTTTCCTGATCGAGCCAGATCTCCGCATAAGCGCGAGTGCGCGGTAGCAAATGTTCAGAGATCTTTTTCGCCCACTCGTAAGCTTCCGCGTGTAGCTCAGACTCATACGGGTTGGAGGTGCACAACACGTTACGGTTCATGTCGTTGGCGGTCGCCAGTGCGTCCAGCCCGACCGAATGCAGCATCTGATGCACCGGTTTGACATTCTTTTTCAGAATACCGTGGAACTGGAAGGTCTGGCGGTTAGTCAGACGAATGCTGCCGTAAATGGTGTTGTCGTGGGCAAACTTATCGATCGCCTGCCACTGTTTGGTGGTGATAACACCGCCCGGCAGGCGGCAGCGCAGCAGCATCGCGTGACGCGGCTCCAGCTTCTGCTCGGCGCGTTCGGCGCGAATATCGCGGTCATCCTGCTGGTACATCCCGTGAAAACGGATCAGCAGAAAGTTATCACCTTTGAAACCACCGGTGAGACCGTCATTTAAATCTTCGGCAATGGTGCCACGCAGATAGTTGCTTTCCAGCTTCATACGTTCAGCGTCGGACAGCTTACCTTCGACCACCAGTGGTCCTGGATGTTTTTCACTCATTAGTAGACATCTCGCTGATAACGGCGCTCAACGCGCAGCTCACTTAAAAATTCATCTGCCGCTTCGGTATCCATACCACCGAATTCGGCAATCACTTCCAGCAAAGCCTGCTCAACATCTTTCGCCATGCGATTGGCGTCGCCGCAGACATAAATGTGCGCACCGTCATTAATCCAGCGCCACAGTTCCGCACCTTGTTGGCGCAGTTTATCTTGTACGTAGACTTTTTCTTTTTGGTCACGAGACCAGGCGAGATCGATACGGCTCAGCACACCCTCTTTGACGTAGCGCTGCCATTCCACCTGATACAGGAAATCTTCAGTAAAGTGCGGGTTGCCAAAGAACAACCAGTTTTTGCCCGACGCTTCATCAGCAGCGCGTTGCTGCATAAAAGCGCGGAACGGCGCAATGCCAGTGCCAGGACCAATCATAATCACCGGCGTTTCAGGGTTAGCTGGCAGACGGAAGTTGTCGTTATGTTCAATGAACACACGCACTTCACCTTCTTCTTCAACGCGATCGGCGAGGAAGCTGGAAGCACCACCAGCACGCGCGCGGCCTTCAACTTCAAAACGCACAGCACCAACGGTGACATGCACTTCGCTTTCCACCTCTGCCTGTGAGGACGCAATGGAGTACAACCGAGGTGTCAGCGGACGCAACAGACCCGTTAACGCGTTAGCGTCCAGTTGTGCCGGAGAGAAGCGCAGCATATCGACAATCGGAGTCGTCGCCGCGTAATGTTGTAATTGCGCTTTATCGCCTACCAGCGGCAGTAATGTTTCACTGCGCGTTAAGCTGGCGTAATTCTCCACGATATTGGCTGTGTTAACCGTCAGTTCGAAATGCCACTGTAAGGCTTCAGTGAGCGGTATTAATTTCCCATCAACCGTGACAGGTTCATCACCTTTCAGCCATAACAGTTCTACGATCTCTTTCACTAAGGCTGGATCGTTTTGATACCAGACTCCTAAGGCATCGCCCGGCTGATAACGCAGACCCGAATCGCCAAGATCGATTTCAATATGGCGTACATCTTTTTCAGAGTCACGTCCGGTAATTTTCTGGTTCACAGAAAGGGAAGCACTGAGCGGCGCCTCTTTGGTATACGGACTGGTATGCACCTCGTTCACAGCACCACTTGCTGCGGTCTGGACAGAAGATGCAGCGGGGGCACGAGCCTTCAGCACATCAACCAGACGAGCACGCCATTCTGCCGCCGCGGTCTGGTATTCAACATCCGCATCCACACGATCGAGCAAACGTTCACCGCCAAGCTCCGCCAGTTTGCTATCGAAGTCTTTTCCAGACTGGCAGAAAAACTCGTAAGAGGTATCTCCGAGACCAAAAACAGCAAAGGCGGTGTTTTCAAGCTTCGGCGCTTTTTTAGAGAACAGGAACTTATGCAGCGCCACCGCTTCTTCCGCTGGTTCACCTTCCCCCTGAGTCGATGCCACCACAACCAGCAATTTTTCGTTAGCGATTTGTTTGAACTTATAGTCGCCGGCATTGATCAGGGTGACATTGAGTTTCGCGGCGAGCAGATCGTCGCGCAGAGCTTCCGCCACACGGCGGGCATTGCCGGTCTGTGAAGCGGAAATAAGCGTGATCCCCGGAACGTCAACGACAGGCGCAGGTGAAGCAACATTTGCGCCCGGCTGCTGATTCAGCACGCCCCAGAAATAGCCAGAAACCCACGCAAGCTGCGAGGGCGAGAGATCGTTCGTGGCCGCCTGAAGGCGTGCCAGTTGCTCCGGGTTTAGCGGAAGCAAAGCAGAAGGTGGGGCCTGTGTCGTCATGCGTTGTCATGTTCCAGTAAGCAAAGCGGATTTCAGCAATAAAACCCAAACTGAAGATAAGGTTAACGGTGGTGATAGTCACAACTAAAGAAGTGATGGAAATAACAAATAACCAAATGGACTAACTTGTTTTAGCTATAGTTATTAACAGCAAAAACGATTATCTAATCACATGAAATTAAAGAAAATAAAAAAGTTAACATCGATAAATAGCGCAATCAGGTGCTGAACGCCGTTTTAGTTAATGATAAAAAACGTACTTTCCGGTACCCTACGGCGGTTTTTCGTATCATTGAGAGCTAATCATGACCACCACCCTGTTTAAAGATTTCACCTTCGAAGCCGCCCACCGCCTGCCGCATGTACCGGAAGGACATAAATGTGGCCGCCTGCATGGTCACTCATTTATGGTGCGTCTTGAAATTACCGGTGAAGTCGATCCGCATACCGGTTGGATCATGGATTTTTCTGAGCTGAAAGCAGCGTTTAAGCCGACATACGATCGTCTGGATCACTACTACCTGAACGATATTCCGGGTCTGTCCAATCCTACCAGCGAAGTGCTGGCAAAATGGATTTGGGATGAGGTAAAACCTGTCGTCCCTCTGCTGAGCGCAGTGATGGTGAAAGAGACCTGCACGGCGGGTTGCGTCTATCGCGGCGAGTGATTTAATCGGATGTGTCAGCGGTCAACATTCCTTGTCTGACAGTCTGTTAGGGTTATGTGCTCTGGATATCTGGAGCACAACATGGCTGACGATTTCGATATTATTATCATCGGTGCAGGGATAGCAGGCACCGCTTGTGCTTTACGCTGTGCACGTGCAGGGCTGACAGTCCTGTTACTCGAACGCGGCGAAATTCCTGGCAGTAAAAACCTTTCCGGCGGACGTCTGTACTGTCATGCACTAAGCGAACTCCTGCCCAACTTCCAACAATCTGCGCCACTTGAGCGCCGCATTACCCAGGAAAACCTCACATTATTAACGCATAGTGGTGCAACGACATACTCCAGCCTGCAACCTGATGGAGACTCATGGACCCTGCTGCGCTCCCGTTTCGATCCGTGGTTTGTCGCTCAAGCACAGGCCGAAGGTGTGCAGTTTATCAGCGGTGTTACAGTTGAAGCACTCCATGTTGAAGATGGCAAAGTCTGCGGCATCATTGCCGATAATGAGAGTCTACGCGCCCGCTATGTGGTACTGGCTGAAGGGGCCAACAGCGTGCTGGCAGAACGGTATGGTTTTCTGCCGCGCCCTGCGACAAGTACGATGGCGCTCGGGATTAAAGAGACGCTGGCGCTGGATACACAGACGATCCAGGAACGCTTTCGACTGAACGGCAATGAAGGCGCAGCTATGCTGTTTAGCGGAGAGGTCTGCGGGGATCTGCCCGGCGGCGCGTTTCTTTATACCAATCAGCAAACGCTTTCATTCGGCGTCGTTTGTCCGCTATCTTCCATTGCACAGAGTGACATTCCAACAGCCGACATACTGACGCGGCTCAAAACGCACCCAGCGCTCCATCCCCTGCTAAGAGACAGCGAAACACTGGAGTATGGCGCACATCTGGTGCCGGAAGGTGGTCTGCACAGTATGCCGGAGCGATACGCTGGAGAAGGTTGGCTACTGGTGGGCGATGCGCTGCGCAGCTGCGTCAATACTGGTTTTTCCGTACGTGGTATGGATATGGCGCTCATCGGTGCTAAGGCGGCAGCACAAACGCTAATCAACGCCTGTCGGAAACCAGAGCAGCAAAACCTGTTCCCTGCCTATCATCAGGAAATTCAACACAGCCTGCTTTGGGATGTTCTGCAACGCTACCAGCATGTTCCCGCATTGCTGCAACGCCCCGGCTGGTATCACCAGTGGCCTGCGCTTATGCAGGCCATTTCTCATGAAATCTGGGAACAAGGGAATCATCCTGTTCCCCCTCTGCGTCAGATCGTCTGGCGTCAGTTTCGTCGTCACGGCCTGCGTCATCTGGCTGGCGATATTATCAGGAGTTTACGATGTCTGTAGCCCGTAATATCTGGCGTCCCACCGACGTTGCACATATCGTTCCAGCTCCCGCCGTCGACAGAGACATGGCGGAACTGCTGATCAAAACATGTCCCGCTGGACTGTTTTCCCTTACGCCAGAAGGTGAACTGCGTGTCGATTTTCGCGGCTGCCTGGAGTGTGGGACCTGTCGACTGTTATGCGATGAAAAAACGCTGCAACAGTGGCGCTACCCTGCATCTTCATTTGGCATCACTTACCGCTTTGGTTAATTTATAAGGATAATCTATGCCTCTGTTACATCTGCTCCGCCAGAATCCGGTGATCGCCGCCGTGAAAGATAACGCCAGTCTGCAATTAGCCATCGATTCCGATTGCCAGTTCATCTCCGTTCTCTACGGTAATATTTGCACCATTAGCAACATCGTAAAGAAGATAAAAAATGCCGGTAAATACGCCTTTATCCACGTAGATCTGCTGGAGGGAGCATCGAATAAGGAGGTCGTGATCCAGTTTCTGAAGCTGGTCACCGAAGCGGATGGCATCATTAGTACTAAAGCGCCAATGCTGAAAGCGGCGCGGGCGGAAGGTTTTTTCTGCATCCATCGCTTGTTTATTGTCGATTCCATCTCTTTTCACAACATTGATAAGCAGGTGGCACAGTCGAATCCGGACTGTATTGAGATCCTGCCTGGTTGTATGCCAAAAGTGCTGGGCTGGGTGACAGAAAAAATACGCCAGCCGCTGATTGCCGGAGGTCTGGTATGTGATGAAGAGGACGCTCGCAACGTGATGAAAGCCGGTGTGGCGGCGCTTTCGACCACCAACACCGACGTCTGGACGCTGGCAAAAAAACTGAATTAAGTTTCTGCGCAGGCTGCCAGCGCCTCAAGCACCGGTAGCCAGTCGTCAATAATCCCTACATCCGCCTGTGAGAAAACAGGCGCACTGGAGTCATTATTTATCGCCACAACAAAACGACTCTGCCTTACTCCAGCCATCAACGCCGCCGCGCCGGATGCGCCAGCCACAATACAGACATCCGGCGAAAGCAGATGCCCCGATATGCCAATCACGCGCTCTGCATCAAAACCGCCGTTCATCACCCGCGCACGGCTGTACCCCACCTCGGCACGAATTCCCTGCCCCAGAGCGGTAATTTTATCCGCACCAACCTCACTTCCACCCTGCCCGACCACCAGCACACGATCGGCCTGCAGCAGAGGATGCGTGCTGACGTCATTTACGCTCTCCACCTCATCCAGCCAGTCAGGCAGCACTGTAGGCATAATGTGATGTTCTACCATCAAAGGAAGGGAATGACCTGAATTGTTCATCTCTGCTTGTCGTGCCAACGACAGGCACAAGGGACGCTTGTTGATTTGCAATGTTGCCGTCAATGCATTCCCCCAGTGCGATTTGATCACTAGTCCTTGTTGTGCATCCAGAGTCTGTACCTGGCAAACGCAGCCGCCGTGCAGGCGCCAGGCCAGTCGTGTCGCCAGCTCGTCGCCCAATGGCCCTGCCGGAAAAACCAGGATCTCGACAGGCGTCAGCAGCCACTGTGCCGCCAGTGCGTCCAGCACCTGTTCCGCCACATCCGCAATTGGCTCGATAATCCAGCGTTCCAGCTCCTCCACACTGAGGTCATTCGCCGCCAGCCATCCAGCCAGAGCATCACTCTCAAGAGAGTTCGTAATAATCGCTATCTTCATGGCTGCATCCTCTGACACAAATAGTCCTGCCATAATATGCGGGCTTTTTCCTGCGTTGTTGCGCCGTCGATAATGGTGGCGTTACGCCGTTGTTCTGGGCGCGCCAGCTTCTGGCACTGAACTATTGGGGTTTTATCGGGGACGGCGGGCTGGCGAACAATCTCAGCTTTTGACGCCGCCAGACGCTGACGCATCCCCGGTACGGGTAGTGCCATTTCCCCACACTGCCTGACGGCAATCACCGCCGGAAGCCGCACCCGACAACGGCGAAGCCCGGTTACGGTTCGCTGGTCAATCACAATAAAAGGCTGTTCGAGCGTAAAACGTTCTACCTGAGTGAAGCAGGGCCACGCCAGCATTTCAGCCACCAGAAACGGCGTCTGCCCGTTTTGCCCTTCGCTACTCTGACAACCAGTAATAATCAAATCCGCACCGTGATCGCGCTGCCAGCCAGCGATCTGTCGGGCAATGAATTCCGCAGCAAAGCGCAGATCCCCAGAGGCCTCCAGCAGCACTGACGTATCAAAACCCAACGCAGCAAAATAACGTAGCCAGTGGATCACCCGTTCATCACCAATGCTTAACGCAGTCAACGCCATATTGCAGCCATCACGACGCTGCGCCAGCAGCAGCGAAGCTGCCGCCTGCTCATCTGCGCCGGGTGAACAGCGCAGCATGGCGGTATCGGGACCAGATACCCCTGCCGTCGCGGCCAACCAGTCTTTTTCCGCCAGCATCCCCTGATCCGGTTCCGCCTTAAATGCTAACAGTATGTTCATTCGCGCCTCCCTGTCTTTTGTCCACGTTCCCGGCAACCGCCAGCGACAAAGCCTTCGTTTCTGGGGCCCAGAGCCAGGTCACGCCAAACCCAATCAGTAATACGCCTGTCAACAGTAACAATGTTGTCTCCATTCCCCATTGTGCAAGCGTCCAGGGTAACAGGCCGGTACTGATAGCTGCGCCAAGTCGGCTCATCGCGGTGGCGAACCCAACCCCCAGCGAACGGATATCCGTCGGAAAACTTTCAGCAGGCAGAATTCCCACTAAATTACTGACAGCGGATATCATTGTGCTGAACAGCACAAATAACATCAGCGTAAAAGAGCTACCTGAGGGTAAAAAAGCCATCGTGAAAAGCGTTGCCGCCAGCAGCAAAAAGCTCCAGAGCAGGAACTTTCGGTGAGTCAGCAGATGCGTCAATAGCAGCCCTAACAAAGAACCAGCAATCAGCAACGTATTCAACAGCAGACTGGCAGTCAGCGCATCTTCAAGACCGATAGTCTGAGCAATCGTGGGCAGCCAGGTGTAGATAACAAACCACGGGATCACCAGACAGACAAAGAACACGCTGTTAAAAACAGTTCGCCGCCAGTAGCGGGCAGAAAACAGCGTTTTGATATGCTTACCAGACGGCGTCGCCACTTCATCACCCAGCAGCACGTGCGGGCCAAAGTAGCGACTCACGATAGCATGAGCTTCGGCGAAACGCCCCTGGCGCAGTAACCATCGTGGCGATTCCGGCGTTCCCCAACGTAACAGTGTAATCAGCAATGCAGGCAATGCCGCCGATGCCAACAACCAGCGCCAGGCCTCGGGGCTTTCCAGAATAAAGTGGTGACCAACCAGGCTTGCCAGCACGTAGCCAATGGTCCATACCACACTGAATGCACCCAGCAATACCCCACGATGTCGACGCGGCGAAAACTCAGCTAACAAGGTATGACCTACAGAGTAATCGCCCCCCAGCCCGATACCAACCAGGATCCGCAGGGTAATAAGCTGTTCCGGCGAGGTCACGAAAAATTGTAAAAAAGAAGCGATAGTGATCAGCACAAAGCTAAAAGTGAATATCTTCTGGCGGCCTAAGTGATCGGACACCCATCCCAACACCAGACTGCCAAGAAACAGCCCGAGCAGCGCCGAACCGCCAATCATCCCGGTCATAAACGGCGTCAGTTGCATCGCGGGTGTTAACTGAATAATGGCGTAACCGACGACGCCAAGCACATAGCCGTCGGTAAGGTGAGCACCAAAGGTCAACGCGGCAATACGACAGTGAAAACCGTTAAGCGGTAAATCGTCCATTCGCACCGGTGAAGTGTTCATTTCCACTCCTTCATCGTCCGGTATAAAAACGGCTTCCCGGTTGAGAAGCCGTTTGGTGCCTATTTTTCAATCGGATAGATCGTTCCCATGTTCATAATACCATTCGGATCAAACTGACGTTTGAGACCTTCCATCAGCGGCCACGCGCTACCATGTTCCAGTTTGCTCCAGTGAACGCGGTGCTTACCAATACCGTGATGATGCACCATTGAACCGCCCAGACGGATCGTCTCTTCGCAGATGATCTTATTGAGCGGGTTATGGTACTTATCAATCTCCTCTTCAGGCTTACAGTCCACTACGTTGTAGTCATAAACAAAGTACATGTTGGTACCGTTAATATAACTGTGAGAAGAGTGACCACCCAGCATGGTGATATCGTCCGCATGCGGAAACTCATTACGGATACGATTGAGTACATTTTCATAGATTTGATGGATGCAACTCCAGCAACCGGAGACTTCCGTGGTGAACCCCATGTTTCCGGTTTTCAGGATCTGCACACGTTCGGCGGCCACTTTCTCTGGCCCCCAGTTCAGATGATTAAACCAGTTTTCAATAAGCTTACTGTCCACACGCTTGCACTGCGGGTAACGCGCCACGATCTCTGCAATACCTTCGCCAGTCGCGCGCGCCAGCCGCGGATTACCCTCCGCCATAAAGATCAACACGCATTTTCCATCAGCAAAATGGGTAAAGTGCTGGGTACCATCCTCTGCATCGTACAGGCGCGCAATGGAGGGACGGTATCCTTCCACCATCACTTCACGCAGTATGTCGAAGCCGGTTTTCATATCATCCAGTACGTAGCCGTAGTACAGGTTGTTCTCTGGAGTAAATTTGAAGATTTTCACCGTCACTTCAGTGATGTAGCACAGCGCCCCTTCATTACCGATAATAATGTGACGAATATCAGGCCCCGCAGCACGACGCGGTACGTTCTTTATACGGGTTACTGTACCGTCCGCCAACACAGCTTCCAGCCCCACCACCATATCTTCAATCGCGCCGTACAGCGTGGAGAACTGCCCGATGCTACGAGTAGCAACCAACCCCCCCATTTGCGCCAACGGCTTAGACTGCGGAGAGTGCCCGGTGGTATACCCCTTTTCACGCAGCGCATTTTCCAGAATCTCAAGAGGTACGCCGCATTGTGCAGTAGCCTGCATGTTCTCAATATCAATATTCAGGATCTGGTTCATCCCGGCACCATCCAGCACCACGGAATCTTTAACAACAGTTTCCAGGCCCCCCTCAGTTGCGGATGCGCCGGTGCGCGGCACCCCATTGATTTTATGCTGATTCATAAACTGCAGAACGCGAGAAACTTGCTCCGTCGAACCGAGTTTTACAACTGCTGCCGGAATAGGTAGTGTGTAAACGCCGTGGATATCCGCATATTTACGAAAACGGTCAATACTGTTTTTCTTTAATACGGTTTCATCGGTAATTACACTATCAGCCCCAACAATTTCCTTTAACTGGTCAACAATCGCATCGCGAGATAAAGACATAGCCATTCCTTCCTGATAATTAATACGGAATAATTAATAAAGACAGAAACCACCTGCCAGGTATCAGCGAACTAAATAACCACCATCAACGACCAGTAAATGACCGTTAACATAATTAGAAGCCTGGCTGGCCAAAAATATTGCCGCCCCCATTAAATCCTGGGTGTCACCCCAACGATTGGCCGGGATGTGATCCAGTACACGCTGATTCGTTTCCGGATTACTGCGTGTAGCCAATGTAATATCTGTTGCATAATAACCTGGAGCAATACCGTTCACCTGAATATTATACTGACCTAATTCATCGCAATACGCTTTGGTAAAACCAGCAAGCGCATGTTTAGTAGCCGAATAAGCCGGAGACCATTGTCCACCAAGGTAAGAAAACAAGGAGCAAATATTGATAATTTTACCGCTATTTTGTGGAATCATAATTTTTGCGGCTTCGTAGCTCAATTCAAATGCTGCTGTCAGGTTGACATCAATCATCGGGTCCCAGTCCGCACGCCCAAAGTCCAGAACCTTATTCAACTTACAAATCCCGGCATTATTCACCAGAATATCGACAGTCCCAAAACGCTCGCAGCAGGCGGCGATTATCTTCTGTGGCGCACCTTTTTCGGTGATATCCACCTGCATAAATTCAACTTCAACCCCCTGTTTTTCAATAATTTCTTTTGTCTCACCATTATCTTTTACAAAGCTTGGAATAAACAGGTTAGCCCCGGCTTTTGCCAGTGCCATCGCAAAGGCCTGGCCCAGCCCGCTGTTCCCCCCTGTCACAATTGCCGTTTTCCCTTTCAGGGAGAAAAAATTCATTGAGAATGCGTTGAGAGATTCGATCGACATAGTTAGCTCCAAATTCTTTTAGGCAAAAAAAAAGAAAGGCAACTTCCCCTGCAAGAGGGAAGTCACCTTTCTCATTATCTCTGGTAACATGGATAAGGTTTTATCACAGGGATAAAATATCAAACGTGATCAATATCACAGATGTTTAGTTCATTTTTCCATTATAGCAAAAAACAAGAATCGTGATTATTCTCACACTATAATAACTTCTTCCATGTTATTTCTAAACGCAATTACTAGAGACCTGAGAAAAGTAATCCTCCTGAAAAGGCGGCTTACTTTTCTCTTTTTTTTGTCTATTGAAGATAGGGATTCGATATGCAACAAAATTCATATCGCCGTTGGATAACTCTCGCTATTATTAGTTTTAGCGGAGGTGTCAGTTTTGATTTAGCTTATTTACGTTATATATATCAAATCCCAATGGCAAAATTTATGGGATTTAGTAATACCGAAATTGGGCTAATAATGAGTACCTTCGGCATTGCCGCTATTATTCTATATGCTCCCAGCGGCATTATTGCTGATAAGTTCTCTCATCGCAAAATGATTACCTCAGCAATGGTCATTACCGGATTACTTGGACTGGTAATGGCAACTTTTCCTCCGCTATGGGTCATGCTCTGTATTCAGGTAGCGTTCGCAATAACAACCATTTTAATGCTGTGGTCAGTCTCGATTAAAGCCGCTTCTCTGCTGGGTGACCACAGTGAACAAGGGAAAATAATGGGCTGGATGGAAGGACTGCGCGGCGTCGGCGTGATGTCACTGGCAGTCTTTACCATGTGGATCTTTTCTCGATTTGCGCCGAACGACAGCGACAGTCTGAAAGCCGTGATCCTGATTTACAGCGTTGTTTATATCCTGCTGGGCATTTTGTGCTGGTTCTTCGTTAGCGACGGTAACAATCACATCAACACCGCTAAAGAAGAAAAACAAGCATTCCAGCTCAGCGATATTCTGGCGGTGTTACGAATTAGTACCACCTGGTATTGCAGCATGGTGATTTTTGGCGTGTTTACCATCTACGCCATCCTCAGTTATTCCACCAACTATCTGACCGAAATGTATGGCATGTCTCTGGTCGCTGCGAGTTACATGGGGATTGTGATCAACAAAATTTTTCGTGCTATCTGTGGTCCTTTGGGCGGCATCATTACTACTTACAGCAGAATTAAATCTCCCATACGCGTGATTCGACTGCTCTCTATTGTCGGGGCAGTGACGCTGATTGCATTGCTGGCAACCAACTCAAATCCACAGTCCGTCGTCATGGGGATTGGTCTGATCCTGCTGTTAGGTTTCACCTGTTATGCCTCACGAGGACTTTACTGGGCCTGTCCTGGCGAAGCCAGAACGCCGACTTACATTATGGGTACCACCGTGGGTATCTGCTCGGTTATCGGTTTCCTGCCAGACGTTTTTGTTTATCCGATCGTGGGTCACTGGCAGGACACTCTCCCTGCAGCAGAAGCCTATCGCAACATGTGGCTGATGGGACTGACGGCGCTTTGCATCGTCATATTCTTTACCTTTTTACTGTCTCGCAAAATCCGTATTACCAACAGCACACCGGAAAAGATGACATCACTGGCCGCAGAAACCTCCGGCGAGTGAGGATGGAAAATTAAAGGAGAATGACAATGTCGAAGAAATACATCATTGGAATTGATGGTGGAAGTCAGAGTACGAAGGTTGTGATGTACGATCTGCAAGGGAATGTCATTTGCGAGGGCAAAGGGCTGTTGCAGCCTATGTATACTCCGGATGCTGATACGGCAGAGCATCCCGATGACGATCTGTGGACCTCTTTATGCTTCGCTGGGCGAGAGTTGATGAGTCAGTTTTCGGGAGATAAAAATGACATTATCGGGATTGGACTGGGATCTATTCGCTGCTGTCGTGCTCTACTGAAAGCAGACGGAACACCTGCCGCACCGCTGATTAGCTGGCAAGATGCGCGTGTAACCCGTCCCTATGAGCACATCAATCCCGATGTGGCGTATGTCACCTCATTTTCAGGTTATCTCTCACATCGTTTAACAGGCGAATTTAAAGATAATATCGCTAACTATTTTGGTCAGTGGCCGGTGGATTACAAAACATGGGCATGGAGCGACGATCATGAGGTGCTGAAGAAGTTTAATATCCCGCGCAAGATGCTGTTTGATGTTCAAATGCCGGGAACAATACTTGGGCATCTTACTGAAGAAGCCGCACAGGCAACAAACTTCCCTGCCGGGTTGCCCGTGGTTTGCACTACCAGCGATAAGCCGGTAGAGGCTCTCGGTGCCGGACTGCAGGACGACGATACTGCAGTTATCTCATTAGGAACCTATATTGCTCTGATGATGAATGGCAAAACGCTGCCAAAAGATCCTGTTGCGTACTGGCCTATTATGTCTTCAATTCCAGAAATCCTGATTTATGAAGGCTATGGCATCCGCAAAGGCATGTGGACGGTCAGTTGGCTGCGCGATATGTTGGGTGAATCACTGATTCAGGATGCCAAAGCGCAGGATCTTTCACCAGAAGATTTGCTGAACAAAAAGGCCGCCTGTGTACCGCCAGGCTGTAATGGCCTGATGACCGTTCTGGACTGGCTTACCAACCCCTGGGAACCGTTTAAACGTGGAATTATGATCGGCTTTGATTCCAGCATGGATTACGCATGGATATACCGTTCTATTCTGGAGAGCGTTGCGCTGACGCTGAAAAACAATTACGACAACATGTGCAATGAAAGGGAGCACTTTGCAAAACATATCATCGTCACTGGCGGAGGTTCAAACAGCGATCTGTTTATGCAGATCTTTGCCGATGTTTTCAACCTCCCCACAAAACGTAATGCCATTAACGGCTGTGCGAGTCTGGGAGCAGCGATTAACACAGCGGTAGGATTGGGGTTGTACCCAAACTATGAGACGGCGATTGAAAAAATGGTACGGGTTAAAGATGTATTCATGCCGATAGAGAACAATGCCAGGCGCTATGAAGCACTGAACAAAGGGATCTTCCGCGATTTAACACAACACACTGATGTGATTTTGAAAAAATCGTATGAAGTACTGCATGGTAATCTGGGTAATGTCGACTCAATTCAAAGTTGGTCAAACGCGTAATTTGCCCTTTCATGCCTGATGACGGCATAAACGCCTTATCCGACCTACAGGAGTCTGTTCGTTGTAGGCCGGATAAACGCAGTCCCATCAGGCAATATTCAAATACTTGTGCGTTTGCATCGACAAACGCCAGTTGCGTGCAATACAGGTATCAATACACAGGCGCGTGGCATCTTCCTTCTGACTGATTGGCTGTAAGGCAATGATTCGCGGTTTATCATCAGTCAACGTTGCCAACAGTTCATCCAACGCTTCAATATCGCGAACACGGCCAACCGGGTGCTTGATTTCATTGGCACGTTCCAGCGCCTGTGACAGCACGTCGTAGCCACCGCGCATATTCACCTTCGGCGATACTGTCACCCAGGTATTCGGCGTGCAGCGCACTTCATGTGTGCCACTGGTCTCAATCTGGCAACTGAAACCGTTCTTTTCCAGCAAATCAGTAAGTGGCATCAGGTCATGGATACAAGGTTCACCGCCGGTGATCACCACATGACGGGCGGTATAGCCCTGACGCTGAATCACCGTCAGCAGATCTTCGCTGCTTGCCGCCCCCCACTTGTCACTTTCTTTAGTTTTCGCAAGGATGCTGTATAAGGAGACTTCCCGATCCTCAAGCTTATCCCAGGTGTGTTTGGTATCGCACCAGGCACAGCCAACCGGGCATCCCTGTAAACGAATGAAAATGGCGGGGACGCCGGTAAAGTAACCCTCACCTTGCAGGGTCTGGAACATCTCGTTAATCGGGTACTGCATAGTCTTCTCAATATGGGGATAAACGATAATTATCGCAGATCCCCACCAAAGTATCATGCCCGATCGTTGCTTTACGACGCGATTGCCGTGACAAAGCGTGCCGTTATTTGCTGTGGACGGGTGATAGCGCCCCCCACCACCACGGTGTATGCGCCCAATGCCAGGCATTGTGCGGCCCGTTCAGGGGTATCGACATTCCCCTCCGCCACCACCGGCAGAGTAACCGCAGCCAGCACCTCACGTAAAAAACCACAGTCATTATCCGCAAACACATGCCCGACAGACTCTGCCGTATAGCCATAAAGAGTTGTACCCACGCAGTCAAAACCCAGTCGTTCGGCAGTGACGGCTTCGTCGACGTTGGAGATATCCGCCATCAACAACACGGATGGGTAGCGTGCGCGGATCTGCACAACCAGCTCTTCCAGCGTTTGCCCACCGGGACGTGGGCGCGCAGTTGCATCAAGGGCGATAATCTCTGGCTCAACGGTCATCAACTCATCCACCTCCTGCATGGTAGCGGTGATAAACACTTCGCTCCCCGGGTAATCGCGTTTGATGATCCCAATGATCGGCAGTGCGACGCTCTCTTTAATGGCGCGTATGTCCGCTACACTGTTTGCACGAATACCAGCCGCCCCACCCTGCGCTGCCGCCAGCGCCATACGTGACATGATAAACGGGCTGTGCAGAGGTTCATTTTCCAGCGCCTGGCAGGAGACAATTAACTTACCTTTCAGCGAATCTAATACAGTTTTCATTACGATAAGATCTCTTCAACTTCATTTTTGATAATGGTGACGTGCGGGCCATAGATCACCTGAACACCATTGCCACGAATAATCACACCACGCGCCCCGGTTGCTTTCAGCGCCGCTTCATTAACTTTGCTGCCATCTTTCACCGTCACGCGTAAACGCGTAGCACAACAATCCACCTCTTCCAGATTCTCTTTGCCCCCAAGTCCGGCGACCACGGCTGCTGCTCGTTCACTTTGAGGCAGTGTGTTTTCTACGGATGTTGCGTTCTCGCGGCCCGGCGTCAGCCAGCCAAAGCGATTTATCAAATAGCGGAAGGTGAAGTAATACAGGAAGAACCACGGCACACCCACCATAGGCACGTACATCCAGTTGGTTTTCGCTTCGCCCTGCAACACACCAAAGAGGATGAAATCGATAAGTCCACCCGAGAAGGTTTGACCGATGGTGATATGTAAAATATGAGCAATCATAAACGCCAGTCCATCGAAGAAGGCGTGAATGACATATAAGACAGGAGCCACAAACAGGAAGGAGAACTCAATCGGCTCAGTGATGCCGGTCAGGAAAGAGGTCAAGGCGGCTGACAGCAGCAGACCGGCGACAACTTTTTTGTTCTCTGACTTAGCGGTGTGATACATCGCCAGACATGCTCCAAGCAGGCCGAACATCATGGTGATGAAGCGCCCGGACATAAAGCGTGAGGTACCCACATAGAACTGCTGGGTGTTCGGATCGGCAAGCTGAGCAAAGAAAATACGCTGCGTGCCTTCGACCAGTTGGCCGTTAACGATTTCACTGCCACCGAGCGCCGTCGTCCAGAACGGCAGATAAAAGATATGATGCAAGCCCAATGGGCCAAGCATACGCAGAATAAAGCCGTACAGCAGCGTACCCAGGTAACCTGTTGCATCCACAAGGCCACCCAGTCCAAAAATAAGTTTCTGGAAATGAGGCCAGACGACCGTCATAGCGGCACCCACGGCAATCGCCGCGAGCGAGCTAATAATCGGCACAAAGCGCGAGCCGCTAAAGAAACCCAGAAACTGTGGTAGCGAGACTTTATTAAAGCGACTGTGCAGCGCGCAAGTGACCAGACCAATCACCACACCACCAAATACGCCCGTTTCCAGCGTCTGGATACCAAGCGTCATCCCCTGACCAACAGCCCCCGGGTTTTCATGCGCCAGCGTCCCGTTCAGGATCAGCAAGGCGTTGATGGTGGCATTCATCACCAGAAACGCCAGCAGCGCTGCAAGCCCCGCCGTGCCTTTATCCGTTTTCGCCAGGCCTACCGCCACCCCAACGGCAAAGAGCACCGACAGGTTGGCAAACACAATGGAACCCGCGCTGGTCATGATAGTGAAGATAGCCTGCAACCAGTCGACATCTAAAAACGGATAGGCCGTCAGCGTATTAGGGTTCGATAATGCACCACCAATGCCCAACAGCAGTCCCGCAGCGGGCAAGATCGCAATCGGCAGCATGAACGATTTACCGAACCGCTGCGCCTTTTCAAACCACGCCCCAGAGGAAGCGCCGCTAAACATTTTCATCATTTTTCATTTCTCCTGATTGTTGATGAAAATTTTTACCATAATTAATTTAATAAATGAAAATTACCATCAAAAACCAGGAAGTCGATCATACTTTTTTAAAATGTCTGGCATCTCTCCCCAGCTTTCCGCCACACTATCGACAGAGAAACGTATTAAGGATTTTGCATGTCAGAAAATGAAAACCTGCTGCTGAGATTGCGCCAGGGTGTAGACGGATATAGCCGGACACAACAGAAGCTGGGTGAGTTTGTGCTGAGCGATCCGGCGAAAGTTGTCTATCTGACGATTACCGAGCTGGCTCGCGAAAGCGACACCAGCGAGGCAAGCGTCACGCGCCTGTGCCGCACGCTGGGATGTAAGGGATATAACGAATTTAAGATGGCGCTGGCACTTGATCTCCAGCACGGACAGCCCGTAGAACACAGCGGCGATGAGATTGACAACGTGGTCAATGAATCCGTTCAGGCGTTGCAGGACACAGCAAAATTACTCGACAGAACATTACTGGAAGCAGCAGCCCTCGCACTGCACCAGGCGCAGTCGGTACAGATTTATGGCGTGGCGGCCAGTGCGATTCTGGGGGAATATCTACATTATAAACTTTTGCGCCTTGGCAAGCCCGCACAACTGTTCAGCGACATGCATCGTGCCGCCATGAATGCCACAACGCTTTCCAAAAACTCGCTGGTGGTGGCAATTTCCAGTTCAGGTTCCACTCGCGATCTGCTGCATGTGGTTAAACTTGCGCGTACACACGGCGTCCCTGTACTGTCGCTGAGCAATACGCCGCGCAGTCCGCTGGCTTCTCTGAGTGATATCCAACTGGTTGCAGCCAAACCCGAAGGACCGCTGAGCGCCGGGGCGCTGAATGCAAAAGTGGGCGTAATGCTATTAATTGAATTGCTCACCACATCACTTATTGCTTTGGATGAACAGTACAGCGATGTCAGTCAGCAAACCGCCAGTGCGACTCTGCCACTGCTACTTTAAAGACATAAAAAAACCCGCCGAAGCGGGTTTTACGTTAAGAGCTAAAGAACAGGATTAAGCCTGGCCTTTGATCTCTTTACGACCGTTGTACGGCGCTTGCTCACCCAGAGCTTCTTCGATACGAATCAGCTGGTTGTATTTAGCAACGCGGTCAGAACGGCTCATAGAACCGGTTTTGATCTGGCCTGCAGCGGTACCAACAGCCAGGTCAGCGATGGTAGCGTCTTCAGTTTCGCCAGAACGGTGGGAGATGACAGCAGTGTAGCCAGCGTCTTTCGCCATTTTGATCGCAGCCAGAGTTTCGGTCAGAGAACCGATCTGGTTGAATTTGATCAGGATGGAGTTAACGATGCCTTTTTCGATGCCTTCTTTCAGGATCTTGGTGTTAGTTACGAACAGATCGTCACCAACCAGCTGGATTTTGTCGCCCAGAACTTTGGTCTGGTATGCGAAACCGTCCCAGTCAGACTCGTCCAGACCATCTTCGATGGACACGATCGGGTACTGTTTGGTCAGTTCTTCCAGGAAGTGAGTGAATTCTTCGGAGGTGAATGCTTTGTTGCCTTCGCCAGCCAGAACGTATTTACCGTCTTTGTAGAATTCAGATGCTGCGCAGTCCATCGCCAGGGTGATGTCTTTACCCAGCTCGTAACCAGCGGCTTTAACAGCTTCAGCGATTACAGCCAGAGCTTCAGCGTTGGAACCCAGGTTCGGCGCGTAGCCGCCTTCGTCGCCAACTGCAGTGTTCATGCCTTTCGCTTTCAGAACTTTAGCCAGGTTGTGGAACACTTCAGAACCCATACGTACGGCTTCTTTCAGAGTTTTTGCGCCAACCGGCTGAATCATGAATTCCTGGATGTCGACGTTGTTGTCAGCGTGCTCACCACCGTTGATGATGTTCATCATCGGAACCGGCATGGAGTATTTGCCCGGAGTACCGTTCAGTTCAGCGATATGTGCATACAGCGGCAGGCCTTTAGCAGCAGCTGCTGCTTTGGCGTTAGCCAGGGACACAGCCAGGATGGCGTTTGCACCGAAGTTAGATTTGTTTTCAGTACCGTCCAGATCGATCATGATCTTGTCGATGCCAGCCTGATCTTTAGCATCTTTACCCAGCAGAGCCTGAGCAATCGGGCCGTTAACCGCTGCAACAGCTTTGGTTACGCCTTTACCCATGAAACGGGATTTGTCGCCATCGCGCAGTTCCAGTGCTTCGCGGGAACCAGTAGAAGCACCTGACGGAGCTGCTGCCATACCAACGAAACCACCTTCCAGGTGTACTTCGGCTTCAACAGTCGGGTTACCACGGGAGTCGATGATTTCACGACCGATGATTTTAACGATTTTGGACATTAGATTTTCCTCAGTACAAGTTAAACTAAAACTCCAGACAAACAATGCACCCGTGTGGGTGCATTGCCGTTCTAACTTTTCTACTTCTTACTTCGCCTGACGCTTCTGATGTTCACTAGCGGCTTTCACAAAGCCTGCGAACAGCGGGTGTCCATCACGCGGCGTGGAAGTAAATTCCGGGTGGAACTGACAGGCCACGAACCACGGATGATTCGGTACCTCAATGATCTCGACCAACTGATCATCACCGGAACGGCCTGCAACACGCAGACCCGCAGCTTCAATTTGTTTCAACAGCATATTGTTGACTTCGTAGCGGTGACGATGGCGTTCAACAATTGTCGGCGTGCCGTACAGTTGACGTACCAGACTCTCGTCGTCCAACTGACACTGCTGCGCGCCAAGGCGCATAGTGCCACCCAGATCGCTCTTCTCGGAACGGACCTCGACGTTGCCGTCTTCATCACGCCATTCGGTAATCAGGGCCACCACCGGGTACTTACAGTCTGGCACAAATTCCGTAGAGTTGGCGTTGTCCATCCCCGCTACGTTACGTGCAAACTCAATCAACGCAACCTGCATACCCAGGCAAATGCCCAGATAAGGAATATTGTTCTCACGCGCAAAGCGCGCTGTCGCGATTTTACCTTCAACACCACGGTAGCCGAAGCCGCCAGGGATCAGGATTGCATCGAGACCTTTCAGGATCTCAACACCACGTGTTTCGACATCCTGCGAATCAATCAGCTTGATGTTAACGGTGACACGATTCTTCAAACCACCGTGCTTCAGCGCTTCGATCACTGACTTATAGGCATCCGGCAGTTCAATATACTTGCCAACCATACCGATAGTCACTTCACCTGCCGGATTAGCTTCTTCGTAGATAACCTGTTCCCATTCTGACAGATTTGCTTCCGGACAGTTCAAGCTGAATCGTTTACAAATATAATCGTCCAGCCCCTGAGATTTCAACAGGCCTGGAATTTTATAAATAGAATCGACATCTTTCATTGAAATAACGGCTTTTTCTGGCACATTACAGAACAATGCAATTTTTGCACGTTCGTTGGCCGGAACCGCACGATCTGAACGACAGATCAGAATATCTGGCTGAATACCGATGGAAAGCAGTTCTTTTACGGAGTGCTGAGTCGGTTTAGTTTTGACTTCACCTGCCGCCGCCAAATAAGGAACCAGGGTCAGGTGCATGAACAGCGCGTGCTCACGACCAATATCCACCGCCAACTGACGAATCGCTTCCAGGAACGGCAGAGATTCGATATCACCGACCGTACCACCGATTTCAACCAGCACCACATCATGACCTTCGCCACCGGCAAGGACGCGCTCTTTAATCGCGTTAGTGATGTGTGGAATAACCTGTACGGTTGCGCCCAGATAGTCGCCACGGCGCTCTTTGCGCAGGACATCGGAGTAGATACGCCCGGTAGTGAAGTTATTGCGGCGAGTCATTTTGGTACGAATGAAACGCTCGTAGTGACCCAGGTCCAGGTCGGTTTCAGCGCCGTCTTCAGTAACGAACACTTCCCCGTGTTGGATTGGACTCATAGTACCTGGATCAACGTTGATATACGGATCCAGTTTCATCATGGTCACGTTGAGGCCACGTGCCTCAAGAATAGCTGCCAGGGAGGCTGCGGCAATGCCTTTACCCAGAGAGGATACGACCCCGCCGGTCACAAAAATATAGTTCGTTGTCATGCTGGACCTGAGAAGTTAGGGTGAAACGATGGAATAACCAAGACGGGAAAGTAGTATACCCGAACATGACGAGCGCCACAAACTTTCATTATTCCTCCTCTTCACCAGGCTCACATTAACATCGGGAGTGAGAAAATAGCCCCTTTGGGGTAAATGTTTTTGACGTAAATCAATCGCTTGTTATTTAAAAAATCACACAAATCGCCCTTGACCGACGAAATCCTTTAGAGATCAATTTCCTGGCGTTTTACCTGTTGCCAGACTTCTTCCATAGTTTCCAGATCAACTCCAGTCATTTCCAGACCTCGTTCAGCAACAATTCGTTCAACTTCACGAAAACGTCGTTCAAATTTCTCGTTGGCTTTTTGTAATGCAGTCTCTGCTTTAGTGCCTAAATGACGCGCCATATTGACCGTCGCAAACAGCAAATCCCCCATTTCCTCCTCCAGTTTAGCCTGGTCGACAACGGCCTGCTTCGCTTCGAACATCACTTCGTCGATCTCTTCGTAAACCTTATCGACAACCGGTCCTAGCGTCTTCCAGTCGAAACCAACATTTGAGCAACGTTTCTGGATTTTTTGCGCGCGCATTAATGCTGGTAAGCTGCGAGGAATATCATCAAGCGCGGAATGCTGCGCTTTCTCTGCACGCTCTTCGCTTTTTATTTGCTCCCAGCGGGTTAGTACCTCTGTACTGTTGCTGGCAGAAACATCGGCAAATACATGCGGATGACGACGCTCGAGCTTATCGCTGATAGCAGCACAGATATCATCAAAATTGAAACGTCCTTCTTCCTGCGCCATTTGGGCGTAAAACACCACCTGAAACAGCAGATCGCCCAGTTCTCCGCGCAGATCGTCGAAGTCTTCACGCGCAATGGCATCGAGAACTTCATAAGTTTCTTCGAGAGTGTAAGGGGCAATAGTGGCGAAAGTCTGCTCTTTATCCCACGGACAGCCGTTTTCCGGGTCGCGCAGGCGCTGCATAATACCGAGCAGTCGGTCGATTTGATTCATGTGAAGATCCTGAAAACGATTCAATAGACAGGCCGGATAAGACTTACGTCGCCATCCGGCGCTTTCATGATGCCTGATAGTGACGCCATTGCGTCTTATCAGGCCTACGAAGAAAAATTATCCACCGTGTAAACGACGCGCGTCGATCACATCGGGTACCTGATTGAGCTTGCCGAGTACGCGCCCGAGCACCTGCAGGTTATAAATTTCGATGGTCATATCGATAGTAGCAAGCTGCTGTTTAGTATCACTACGGCTGGCAACACCCAGCACGTTCACCTTCTCGTTAGCCAGAATGGTAGTGATATCGCGCAATAAGCCGCTACGATCGTTGGCCTGAACACGGACAACCAGCGAATACCCGGCAGAATAACTCTCGCCCCACACCGCGTCGACAATTCGTTCCGGCGCATGTGAGCGCAGCTCCACCAGTTGTTCGCAATCGGCCCGGTGTACGGAAATACCACGCCCCTGGGTGATAAATCCAACGATCTCATCGCCAGGGATCGGCTGGCAGCAGCGAGCGATGTGATGCATCAGGTTTCCAACCCCTTCAACCACGACTCGACCATCATCTTTACGACGGCTTTGCGGCGCATGCGTTTTCTGCTGAAGCTGTTTCAGCGCCGCCGCATCTTGTTCGGCTGCACTCGGCTTATTAAACTGCGATTGCAGGAAGTTCACCATCTGGTTGAGGCGGATATCTCCCCCACCAATCGCGGCCAGCAGTTCCTCAAGTTCGTTGAAGTTGTAACGCGGAAGCAGGTGTTTTTCAGCCTCTTTCAGACTAATGCCCAAATGCGCCAGTTCGTCATCGAGGATCTGTCTTCCGGCCAGAATATTCTTGTCCCTGTCTTGTTTACGGAACCAGGCATGAATTTTCGAGCGGCCACGACTGGTAGTCACATAACCCAGGTTAGGGTTCAGCCAGTCACGACTTGGGTTTGGCTGCTTCTGGGTGATAATTTCAATTTGATCACCCATTTGTAGCTGGTAGGTAAACGGCACGATGCGTCCACCAATTTTGGCACCAATACAACGGTGTCCCACATCACTGTGAATGTGATAGGCAAAATCAAGCGGCGTGGAGCCAGCGGGTAAGTCCACGACATCACCTTTTGGCGTAAAGACATAAACCCGATCGTCAAAGACCTGGCTGCGCACTTCGTCCAGCATTTCGCCGGAATCCGCCATCTCTTCCTGCCAGGCGATCAGCTTACGTAGCCACGCAATCCGATCTTCATGACCGGAGCGAGCCGCACCTGACGCGGTGCCCTCTTTGTACTTCCAGTGCGCTGCGACGCCCAGCTCCGCATCTTCGTGCATCTGTTTGGTACGGATCTGGATTTCAATGGTTTTACCGCCTGGCCCCAGCACAACCGTATGGATTGACTGGTAACCGTTAGGTTTCGGATTCGCGACGTAGTCATCAAACTCATCAGGCAGATGGCGATAGTGGGTATGAACAATCCCGAGCGCGGCATAGCAGTCCTGCAGACGTTCCGCCACGATACGCACGGCGCGCACATCGAACAGTTCATCAAAGGCCAACTGCTTTTTCTGCATTTTGCGCCAGATGCTGTAAATATGTTTCGGGCGACCGTACACTTCCGCTTTAACGCCTTCAATTTTCATTTCAGAGCGCAAATGTCCGACGAACTCATCAATGTAGTGTTCGCGATCGATGCGGCGCTCATGCAGCAATTTGGCAATGCGCTTGTATTCTTCCGGATGCAGGTAGCGGAAGCAGTAATCTTCCAGCTCCCATTTTAACTGCCCGATCCCTAAACGGTTGGCCAGCGGAGCATAGATATTGGTGCACTCTTTTGCCGCCAGTACACGTTCATCTTCCGGTGCGTCTTTCACTTCACGCAGGTGCGCAATACGTTCTGCCAGTTTGATGACCACACAGCGGAAGTCGTCCACCATTGCCAACAACATGCGACGGACGTTATCGACCTGTTCTGATGAGACTGAGTCGGTATGCGTTGCTTTAAGCTGGCGGATCGCCGCCATATCGCGTACACCGTGGATAAGATTGACGATAGACGTGCCTACGCTTTCACGCAGAGTATCTTCGCTAACCACGCTGGCATCCGCCAGAGGAAACAGCATTGCAGCCCGCAGTGTGTCGATATCCATACTCAACATAGAGAGTATTTCCACCATTTCCACACCACGCCACAGCAGCAGATCCGCATCCGGATGCCCCTGTGTTTGCTGCAGGCAGTACGCCCAGGTTTCGGCTAAGCGTTCACACGACTGCTGGCTGGAGATCCCGAGACTCGCGATCCATTTCTTTGGATCAAACTCACCAGCTTTATTTATATGTGCACTTCTTACCGCAACCATCGTCCTCTCCTTAAGGGGCCAGGCCTGTCGAAGTCGACAAGCCATACCCACTGTCTTTCAGGCTGCATTTTTGTTGGCTTCTGACAGACTCAATGCAACCCGAAATTCATCGGGTAAAATATTTATTACAAACGCTCAAACAGGACCATTGATTCCAGATGTCCAGTGTGCGGGAACATATCGAGCATCGCCAGTCGTTGAATGGCATATCCCGCGTTAAGTAACGCTTCGCTGTCACGAGCCAGCGTAGCAGGATTACAGGATACATAAACAACGCGACCAGGTTTTAATTTTATAATATGTTGCATCACGCCTGCAGCCCCCGCACGCGCAGGATCGAGAAGGACTTTATCGAACCCATTTTTCGCCCACGGCTGCCTAGTGACATCTTCCTCAAGGTTTTCATGAAAGAATGTCACATTGTGTAATCCATTATTCAGTGCATTTTCCCGGCCTTTTTCCACCAGCGCAGGCACACCTTCAACCCCCACCACACTTGCAGCTCGTGCTGCCAGCGGCAGCGTAAAATTCCCCATACCGCAGAACAGATCGAGCACGCGATCCTCAGGCTGCACATCCAGCCATTCCAGTGCCCGGGCCACCATTTGTTGGTTCACCCCTTCATTGACCTGGATAAAATCACGCGGGCTGAAGGTTAAACGTAGTCCATTTGAGTCGTACCAGGGCGATTCCCCTGAGATTGATTCAAGTATCTCGCTTTGTGGAGCCAGAAACAAAGACAGTCCCTGGGAATGCGAAAAGCATTCCAGTTTTTCTTTATCGGCTGCACTTAGTGGTGCCGTATGCCGCAGAATCATCAGGGTGCCGTTACCCGCCAGCACCAGTTCAACATGACCAAGATGCCGAAGCCCTTGCAAACTCTCCAGGCACGCCCTGATGTCGGGCAGCAGCGCCTCAAGTTGGGGCACCAAAACAGGGCATTGCTTCACATCGATAATGTCGCTGGAGCCGGATTGACGAAATCCCATCTGCAACTGCTGTTCTTTGGGTCGATAGTTCAGACTTAAACGCGCCCGACGACGATAACCCCACGGAGTGCCAGAAATGACTTCTGAAACCTCACATTTCATCAAACGTGACAGCGCCGCACTTTTACTTCGCTGCTGCAGATGAATGCTTGCATGCTGCTGCTGGCAGCCGCCACACACACCGAAATGTGGGCAACGTGGCACTTCACGATCCGAACTGTCGTTTAAGCGACGTTTGACTTGCGCTCGGGCAAACTGTTTTTTATCTTCGGTTATTACGACCTCGGCGCTTTCCTGGGGCAATAATTCCGGTATAAACAGGGCCTTCCCGTTATGGCGAGCTACGCCCTGACCAAAAGGATCGAGGTCATTGACAGTAACGGTTATGATCTGACGCGTCGTCACGCGTCGCTTTGCAGAGTAGAATTGCGCCATCGACGAGATATTTCTCTATTTAACAGTGTGACCCTAATTGTCCCATAACGGAACTCCATGACCAACTACAGCCTGCGCGCTCGCATGATGATTCTGATCCTGGCCCCGACCGTCCTGATTGGTTTGCTGCTAAGTATCTTTTTTGTTGTGCACCGCTATAACGACTTGCAGCGTCAACTGGAAGACGCGGGTGCCAGCATCATTGAGCCACTTGCTGTCTCCAGCGAATATGGCATGAACTTGCAAAATCGGGAATCCATCGGCCAGCTTATCAGCGTGCTGCACCGCCGCCATTCCGATATCGTGCGGGCAATTTCTGTCTATGACGAAAATAACCGATTGTTCGTCACATCAAACTTTCATCTCGATCCATCGGAAATGCAGCTTGCTACCGGCGAGCCGTTTCCCCGCAAGCTGAGCGTTACCCGGCTCGGGGATATCATGATCCTGCGTACCCCTATTATATCGGAAAGCTATTCTCCGGATGAATCTGCCATTAGCGATGCGAAAAATACGAAAAACATGCTGGGATACGTGGCACTTGAGTTAGACCTCAAATCAGTGCGGCTACAACAGTACAAAGAGATCTTCATCTCCAGCGTTATGATGCTGTTTTGTATTGGTATTGCGTTAATTTTCGGCTGGCGTCTGATGCGTGACGTCACCGGGCCTATCCGCAACATGGTGAATACCGTCGACCGTATACGAAGAGGGCAACTCGACAGCCGGGTAGAAGGATTCATGTTGGGTGAGCTGGATATGCTGAAGAATGGCATCAACTCAATGGCGATGTCTCTCGCCGCCTATCATGAAGAGATGCAGCACAACATTGATCAGGCCACCTCCGACCTGCGTGAAACACTGGAGCAGATGGAGATTCAGAACGTCGAACTGGATCTGGCGAAGAAGCGCGCCCAGGAAGCTGCGCGCATTAAATCTGAGTTTCTGGCAAACATGTCGCATGAACTGCGTACGCCGCTTAATGGCGTCATTGGTTTTACACGCCTGACGTTAAAAACTGAGTTAAACACCACGCAACGGGATCACCTGAATACGATTGAGCGCTCTGCCAACAATCTGTTGGCTATCATCAATGACGTTCTCGACTTCTCCAAACTGGAAGCAGGTAAGCTGATTCTGGAAAGTATCCCCTTTCCTCTGCGCAGTACGCTGGATGATGTCGTAACACTTCTGGCACACTCATCCCATGATAAAGGGCTTGAGCTGACGCTTAATATTAAGAATGATGTGCCAGACAATGTAATCGGCGATCCGCTGCGCTTACAGCAGGTCATTACCAATCTGGTCGGGAATGCCATCAAATTTACCGAGAGCGGTAATATCGACATTCTGGTCGAGAAACGCTCCCTCAGTAATACCAAGGTACAAATCGAAGTACAAATCCGCGATACCGGCATTGGTATTCCGGAACGAGATCAGTCCCGTCTGTTCCAGGCCTTCCGCCAGGCGGATGCCAGTATTTCACGACGCCACGGTGGCACCGGGCTGGGGCTGGTGATTACACAAAAACTGGTTAACGAAATGGGTGGGGATATTTCGTTCCATAGCCAGCCGAATCGCGGCTCCACTTTCTGGTTTCATATCAGTCTCGATCTCAATCCTAACGTTCTCAGTGAACGCTCACCAACCCGTTGCCTGGTCGGTAAACGGCTGGCCTACGTTGAACCCAATGCCACTGCAGCACAATGCACATTGGATATATTAAGTGAAACACCGCTGGAGGTGATTTACAGCCCGTCATTCTCCGCGCTGCCAGCGGATCATTACGATATTTTGCTACTCGGCGTACCCGTTACTTTCCGTGAACCGCTCACCATGCAGCATGAGCGACTGGCAAGCGCTGCAGCGATGTCAGATTTCCTGTTACTGGCGCTTCCTTGCCATGCGCAAATTAACGCGGAGAAATTAAAACAAGGCGGCGCTGCGGCGTGTCTGTTAAAACCACTTACCTCAACCCGCTTGCTGCCTGCACTCACGGAGTATTGTCATCTGAATCAAAGCGCAGAGCTGCTGCTGATGGATGAGAGTAAAATTGCCATGACCGTCATGGCTGTGGATGACAATCCGGCGAACCTCAAACTGATCGGCGCATTGCTGGAAGATAAGGTGCAGCACGTCGAACTGTGTGACAGCGGACATCAGGCAGTAGATCGCGCCAAGCAGATGCAGTTTGATCTGATTCTGATGGATATTCAGATGCCGGATATGGACGGTATACGCGCTTGTGAACTGATCCATCAACTTCCTCATCAGCAACAGACGCCAGTTATTGCCGTAACGGCACACGCCATGGCCGGTCAAAAAGAGAAGCTACTCAGTGCCGGAATGAACGATTATCTGGCGAAGCCAATCGAAGAAGATAAGCTGCATAATCTGCTGTTACGCTACAAGCCCGGAGCAGTTGCGTTGACCCGGGCGATTGCCGTTGAACCCCTTGAGCCAGTCGTCAACCCGAACACCACGCTCGACTGGCAACTGGCATTAAGACAAGCCGCAGGGAAAAACGATCTGGCGCGCGATATGCTGCAAATGCTGATCGATTTCCTGCCTGAGGTTCGTAACAAAATTGAAGAACAACTGGTAGGTGAAAATCCCGAAGGCCTGGTGGATTTGATTCACAAACTGCACGGCAGCTGCGGCTATAGCGGCGTTCCCCGTATGAAGAACCTGTGCCAGCTCATTGAGCAGCAGTTGCGCAGTGGCACCAAAGAAGAAGATCTGGAACCTGAATTTTTAGAGCTTCTTGATGAAATGGATAACGTCGCGCGAGAAGCGAAGAAGATGTTGGGATAACGGTTTAACTACCCGGCGAGCTTAGTGCCGCCGGGTAAATCGCCGGATAGCGGCGTAAACACCTTATCCGGCCCAATAATTCAACGTAATTGTTGCCCTACTTTAAGCGTTGCAGCCACATTTCGCGCCGTCATCCGTACATTTTCGCTCGCATTATCCAGCGCCTCGTCCAGCGTACAAATGGTAAAAATCACGCTAAAAACAGCATCGATACCATGCTCATGCACCACACCAACATCCGGTGTCAGACTACCCGCAATACCAATGACGGGCTTATTGTAACGCTTTGCAACGTTTGCCACACCGACCGGCACTTTGCCATGAATCGTCTGGCTGTCGATACGCCCTTCGCCGGTCACCACTAAATCCGCATCTGCGACGCAGTCATCAAGGTGTAACGCATCGGTTACGATCTCTATGCCACAACGTAACTGAGCGCCACAAAACGCATACAGCGCAGCCCCCATGCCACCGGCAGCGCCGCCGCCAGCCAGCTCGAGCACCTCAACATTCAGATCGCGGTCAATCAAATGCGCATAGTGCGTTAGCGCCTGATCCAAACGCGCAATCACTTCGGGTGTAGCCCCTTTTTGCGGACCAAATACCGCAGAGGCCCCCTCTTTACCAGTAAGCGGGTTGGTCACATCACATGCCACTTCGATGCGACACTCGGCAAGACGTGCGTCTAACTGAGAGATATCAATCCTGGCGAGCGCTTCCAGGCCCATACCGCCCTGTGCAATGTCGTTATTCTGCTCATCCAGTAATCTTGCCCCCAGTGCCTGCACCATACCGGCACCACCATCGTTTGTTGCACTACCACCAATCCCGATGATGATATGCTCAACCCCCGCATCCAGCGCATGACGTATCAGCTCTCCGGTACCCCAGGAGGTCGTTTTTAGCGGGTCACGTGAACCCGGTGGCACCAGCTCCAGCCCACTGGCTGCTGCCATCTCAATAAACGCGGAACGTGCATCCCCCGATAAGCCATAAAATGCCTGAACATTGCTTCCCAGAGGACCAGTAACATCAACATGAACAAGGCGACCTGCCGTTGCAGCAACCATTGCTTCAACCGTTCCCTCGCCACCATCAGCAAGCGGGATCTTTACGTAATCAGCATCAGGCCAAATTTCACGAAACCCCTGCTCAATGGCAGTTGCCACCTCAAGCGCACTCAAACTTTCCTTATAGGAGTCCGGTGCGATCACTATTTTCATAAAGCATCCTTACGCATGTTGACGGTGTTAAGCATACAACAGGAGAAGTGCCGGTTCCTGTCAGAACCGGCATAACGCTTAGCGCACCATGCATGGGCGTTTATTATCAAAGGTCCAGTTCGGGATCAGATACTGCATTCCCATCGCATCGTCACGCGCCCCCAGTCCATGTTTCTGGTACAGTTCGTGCGCTTTCATTACTTGATCCATATCGAGTTCCACGCCCAGCCCCGGTTTCGCAGGTACCTGCACCATGCCACCTTTAATTTCAAACGGCTCTTTGGTCAGACGCTGGTTGCCTTCCTGCCAGATCCAGTGAGTGTCGATAGCCGTAATTTTACCCGGTGCCGCCGCTGCTACATGGGTAAACATCGCCAGCGAAATATCAAAGTGGTTATTGGAGTGAGAGCCCCATGTCAGGCCAAACTCATGGCACATCTGCGCCACGCGTACGGAACCCTGCATAGTCCAAAAATGCGGATCCGCCAGCGGAATATCAACGGATTGCAGAGACAGCGTATGTCCCATTTGACGCCAGTCGGTCGCGATCATATTGGTCGCCGTCGGCAGTCCGGTAGCGCGACGGAATTCTGCCATCACTTCACGCCCGGAGAAGCCCTGCTCTGCCCCACACGGATCTTCGGCATAGGCCAGCGAGCCTTTCAGGTATTTACCGATTTTGATCGCTTCATTGAGCGACCAGGCACCGTTTGGATCCAGCGTCACGCGCGCCTGTGGGAAGCGTTTCGCCAACGCAACAATAGATTCAGCCTCTTCTTCCCCTGCCAGCACACCGCCTTTCAGTTTGAAGTCATTGAAACCATATTTTTCATACGCCGCTTCTGCCAGTCTTACCACTGCATCCGGAGTCATCGCCTCTTCATGACGCAGACGATACCAGTCACATTGCTCATCCGGCTGGCTCTGATACGGCAACGGCGTCGCTTTACGGTTGCCAACAAAGAACAGATAACCAAGCATTTCGACTTCGCTACGCTGCTGACCATCGCCCAGCAAAGAGGCCACGTTTACCCCCAGATGCTGACCCAGCAGATCCAGCATTGCTGCTTCGATCCCGGTAACAACGTGAATAGTGGTACGCAGATCGAAGGTCTGCAAACCACGCCCACCGGCATCGCGATCGGCAAATGTATTGCGTACGGCATTCAGCACATTTTTATATTCGCCAAGCGCTTTGCCGACTACCAGCGGGATCGCATCTTCCAGGGTTTTGCGAATTTTCTCGCCACCGGGAATTTCACCGACGCCAGTATGACCGGAGTTATCTTTGATAATCACAATATTACGCGTGAAGAATGGGGCATGCGCGCCGCTCAGATTCATCAGCATGCTGTCGTGACCCGCAACCGGAATAACCTGCATAGCGGTAACGACTGGGGTAGTAAATTGTGTACTCATCATTGTGTCCTTATTCAAAATCAGTGACGGCCGAAAACGGGACGTTTACGGTCAAAAGTCCATCCGGGGATCAAATACTGCATCGGGCCTGCGTCATTACGCGCGCCACCGGGCAACGCCTTATACGCTTCATGTGCTTTTTGTACCTGATCCCAGTCCAGTTCCACACCCAGTCCGGGAGCGTCCGGAACAGCAATTTTTCCGTTCTTAATTTCCAGTGGATTTTTCGTCAGGCGGCAATCACCCTCCTGCCAGATCCAGTGCGTGTCGATAGCCGTCGGATTGCCCGGTGCAGCAGCACCAACATGGGTAAACATCGCCAGCGATATATCGAAGTGGTTATTCGAGTGGCAACCCCAGGTCAGGCCCCAGTCATCGCACAACTGTGCCACGCGCACCGCGCCAGAAAGCGTCCAGAAGTGCGGATCGGCCAGCGGAATATCCACAGAGTTGAGCATCACTGCATGACCCATTTCACGCCAGTTGGTAGCGATCATATTAGTCGCGACAGGCAGTCCCGTCGCACGACGGAACTCCGCCATCACTTCGCGACCAGAGAACCCTTGTTCCGCACCACATGGGTCTTCCGCGTAGGTCAGAACATCATTCAACCCTTTACACAGCGAGATAGCTTCATCCAGTAGCCAGGCACCGTTGGGATCGACCGTAATACGTGCGTCTGGGAAGCGTTTTTTCAGCGCACGTGCGGTTTCAATTTCCTGCTCACCTGGCAGCACACCGCCTTTGAGTTTGAAATCTTTAAAACCGTAGCGATCCTGCGACGCTTCTGCCAGACGTACTACCGCATCGCTGTTCATCGCTTGCTGGTGGCGCAGGTGATACCATTCATGATTACCCGGAGTACTTTCCAGATACGGTAAATCGGTCTTTGTGCGATCACCGACATAGAACAAATAGCCAAGTACGGTCACCGCGTCGCGCTGTTTACCCGGCCCTAACAGTTCGCAGACCGGTACATTGAGCGCTTTGCCCAGCAGATCCAACAGCGCAGCTTCCAGCGCCGCCACCGCGTTGACTCGCAGCTCAAAGGTCCAGGCGCCTTTACCAAAGGTGTCAAAGTCAGCCGCCTGATTTCCTTTATGTACCTGCTGGACTACTTTATTCAGCCGGGCGACCTCCTTGCCCAATACCATCGGGATGGCGTCTACCAGCGTCTGATAAATCACTTCCCCGCCCGGCGCTTCACCGACGCCGGTATTCCCAGCGTTGTCGGTGAGAACGACGATGTTGCGGGTAAAATATGCGTTGTGCGCGCCGCCAATATTAAGCAGCATGCTGTCATGCCCGGCCACCGGGATGACCTTCATGTCGGTAATTACGGGACTCGATTGTGTTGTCATGATCATTGCCCTGCTACAGGTTTCAGTTCGATACGCTTAATATCGCCCACCAGCACCAGATAGCTCAGTACGGCAATCAGCGCGTGAACACCCACGTAAATCAATGCGCCGTTGAACGAGCCAGTGGTGCCAACGATGTAGCCGATGGCAATCGGCGTCACGATGCCGGAGATGTTACCGAACATATTGAACAGGCCACCGCTCAGGCCGCTGATCTCTTTTGGTGCGGTATCAGCCATCACCGCCCAACCCAGCGCCCCAATACCTTTGCCAAAGAAGGCCAGTGCCATAAAGCCGATGATCATCCATTCAACGTTGACGTAGTTACAGAACACCATCACCATCGATAACAGCATCCCCATAACAATTGGCGTTTTACGGGCGATATTCAGCGAACCAGTACGGCGCATCAGCCAGTCGGAAATAATGCCGCCGAGCACGCCACCAGCGAAGCCGCAAATCGCCGGCACCGAGGCGACAAACCCCGCTTTCAGAATCGACATGCCGCGTGCCTGCACCAAATAAACCGGGAACCAGGTAATGAAAAAGTAGGTCAGGGCGTTAATACAGTACTGACCGATATAGATACCTACCATCATACGAGAGCCAATCAGTTGCTTAATTTGCCCCCACTTCACGCTGAACGGAACCTTGGCTTTGGCTGCGGCCTGATCCATGTTGATCAGCGCGCCACCTGCGGCAATATACTCAAGCTCTTTTTGGTTCACACCAGGATGCTGGTTCGGTTCGTGGATAACCTTCAACCAGATAAAGCTAATCACGATCCCGAGGCCCCCCATAAAGAAGAACACGTGTGACCAACCCACTTCATGAGTCAGCCAGCCCATAATCGGAGCGAAGATAACGGTGGCAAAGTACTGTGCAGAGTTGAAGATAGCGACCGCCGTTCCCCTTTCCTGTGCCGGGAACCAGGCCGCGACGATTCGACTGTTACCGGGGAATGAAGGCGCTTCAGCGAGACCAACCAGGAATCGCAGAGTGAACAGCGCAACGATGATGCCGAAGCCGCTAAAGATGTCGACGAAGCCCTGCAACAGGGTAAACATGGACCAGATAAAGATGGACCAGAAATAGACACGTTTTGAACCGAAGCGGTCGAGCAGCCAGCCGCCTGGGATCTGGCCGATAACATAAGCCCATGAGAAGGCAGAGAAAACATATCCCATGCCAACCGCATCCAGGCCAATGTCTTTGGCCATTTCTGAACCAGCAATCGATAAGGTAGCGCGATCGCCGTAGTTGAAGGATGTGACGATAAACAGCATCACCACTATCCAGTAGCGAGCATTTGTGCGTTTTTCCGCACTGCTCGCTGCCTGACTTAATGAACTCATTGTTGCACTCCTGAATTTTCGTGTTAGCCACGCTCACTCTGAACTGCACAACCGGTAGGGAATCAGAGGTGACGTTTCATATATATGCAGCTTTTTATGAGGTCGTTCGCCTTGCATGCTGCGTTTTTATTTACTGGCATAAGCAGTATAAAAAGCGTCCCGCGCGCTCTCACCGTGCAACAACACAACATTTTGGCAGCGTATCACGTATGTTTGTGGCAAAAGCCCAGGGTACTGGAAGCAACTTCACGGAAATGAAATCCGATGGGTTGAAAAGGAGAATGTCAGGCGTGAAAAGAGAGGAGTGTGAAACAGGTCGCTTGACCCTATGAAAACGCCAGTAAAAACCCTTTCAAATGAAAGGCTTTTACTGGCATTTGCCCGAAGCTAACACGATTCAGTTTTATTAGGATAGAAACGCGTCGTTCTTTTGCTTGCTGGCACAGGCAAGGCACCCTCCCGGTAGGGGGAGGGTGAACCTTAAGACAGGAGGGTTCCCCAGTTTTCTACCCAGGGATTGGATTCACTTTCCGGCTCAGGGTGCTCACTGGCATCAATCAGCAGCATCTCACCCACGCGCTGGGCGCTCTGCTCCTGTAGCAAAGCGTCAAACTGTTTTCCACCATTGCAGAAATTAACGTAGCTACTGTCACCCAGTGCAATCACGCCGTAACGCAGATTTGGCTGGAAACCAAGATTATCTTTAATCCCCTGAAACAGCGGCACAATGCTGTCGGGAAGATCCCCTTGTCCGGTTGTTGAGGTTACTACCAGCACATATTTTTCCTGATACGCCTGCCAGTCAGTCAGCTCAGGATCTTCAAACACCGTGGCTTTATGACCCTGCGCAGTAAGGATCGCTTCGGCCTCTTCGGCTACCAGCAGCGCGTTTCCGTACATCGTGCCGACAAAAATACCAATTTCCGCCATACCCTTTGTCTCCCTGAATTAAGAATCTATCTGCTCATCCTGACCCGACGGCTCGCTTAACTCAACCCTTTCATTCTCAGGGAGAAGTCCACGCCAGCCAAACTGTGATAACGCCTGCATCCAGACCTCGTCAAGTCCGGCGCGAATAACCAGCGGCTCCCCGGTAAACGGATGAATAAGTTCAAGCTGGCTGGCATGCAGCATTAATCGCTGGCAACCGAAATGCTCTGCAGCACTGCGATTTTGCCGCAAATCTCCATGCTTACTGTCGCCAATTATAGGATGGCGCAAGTGAGCAAGATGGCGTCTGAGTTGATGTTTACGCCCTGTTTGAGGATCAAGCTCCACCAGCCCGTATCGGGTTGTCGGATACCGCCCGGTTGCCACCGGCATTTCAACCGTCGCCAGACCTCGATAATGTGTGACCGCTGGCTGCGGCTCTTTGTCCACGCGGGCAAATTTATCGGCGATTTTGTCCAACTCCTCCACCAGTGGATAATCCAGCACCGCATCATCCATCAGCCAGCCGCGCACAATCGCATGGTAACGTTTCTGGATTTGGTGCTGTTCAAACTGCTGCGACAACAGACGCCCGGCTTCACTGGATAACCCCATCAGCAGCACACCAGATGTCGGTCTGTCGAGGCGATGAACGGTAAAAACATGCTGACCAATCTGGTCGCGCACCGTTTGCATCACCACCACTTTCTCGTCACGGTCGAGCCAACTACGGTGGACCAGCCAGCCAGAAGGTTTATTTACAGCAATCAGCCATTCATCCTGATAGAGTATTTCCAGCATCAGATGTTATCGCTTGTAAACAGCGCATCCAGATCCTGCAATGCCATCAGAATAACCTCACGCTGCGGATGATCGGCTGCCAGCGCCATTTCGTAATACGGCGAGATGGCAAATGCCTCCGGAAGCGGCTGAGCATTATCCAGCAGGGCATGCATGCGGGGAATCAACACCCATTGCAGCCATTCAACTGGTTCCATGGTATCCATACAAAAAGGCTGCGTGCTGGTAAACAGATGCTCCTCTGGCTCATCCATCCGCCAGTGATTATGTTCACGCAGCAACGCTTCTAGCGCATGTAACTGCTCGCGCACACGGTCATGAGTCGTCATGAAATTAACCTCAATGATGAAAAATCTGGCGCGAAGAATAGCACTTGTGAGAAGGAAATAAAAAAAGGGAGCACTGTAAAAACAGTGCTCCCGGTTCGTTTCGCAGCATTCCAGCTACTTTTAGTGCTCCCTGCTCATCCGTGACAACTTTTCCTGTGGTCTTTCGACCTGTTCGTCCTGAACGTTTGCATCCTGCTCACACCACCCCGATGTGAAAACTTCATCCTGAAGTGTCCCTGGCCATCCTGACCCACCGGCTATCCTGACCGGCTCTCGTTCTCCTTCCTGGAGGTGTCCTTTAACGCATCCAGCGTTTTCCTCTTTGCTTCATCCTGAAGCCTGTCCTTGCAACACCATCCTGGTGTGTCCTGCAGAAGTGTCATCATCCTGATGTTCACTTCGTTGTGCGACTCCTTGTCGACAGAGATAGAATCGCCTGTTTCGCCTTATCTTACAAGACACTTACAGACAACCCCTTAAGCTTTTTTTCATATGAAAGCGGGTAGTAAGATAGTAATACGTTGATTTACATAAAATTAGTGTTAAATGGAACAACTAAACCTTTACTTATTACCTGGCAATCTCCTACAGGGTTTGTAAGAGATCTCTCACACGGTTCAGGGCAAACTGGACTACAGAGCAGGCTTAAGTTGAGTGAGAAATTCCGCAAGCGAAGCCGCCAGTACCGTTCTGTTACGGGTACCCAGCGTTTCTTTGCACACTTCTCCTGACAGGTTGCACACGGAAATGACATCAAGTTCATTTTCTTGTGTGGCAATAAAAAGCGTAGGCGATAACTTGAGTCGCTTTTGCGTAACCAGATGGCCGATCAGGTTTTCCTGAACACGCCTGAAGTCATCTTCACTCCAGGTTTGCAGCAATGTCAGCTTTTCATCTGCAAACTGCGCGTGCATATCCCCGGCAAACTGGGTGGTATAAAAAGCATGAATAGCGGGTTGTATCACAATATCAAAGGCGCGTTCAACCGCATTTACGTTGGCGTCTCCCACAAAGGGTTGGGGTTGCCAGTACACCGCATCATTGGTGGAAGAAATAATGCACGGAGAAGGTACGCCGTACAGCTCTTCGCTCAACGGCCAACTGTTATTTTGTTCATGCCATGCGTCGCAATAACGTGTCGTAAAGGCTGTCAACGCCTGCGCAGTCAATTCGTCCACTGATTTCTCTCTTCACAAAAGCCAGGATACACTTGTCGCATAGTGTATCTGGTTTATGACGGTGAAACATGTCTTCTTATGAAAACCATCAGGCGCTTGATGGCCTGACTCTCGGAAAATCAACAGATTACCGGGATAATTACGATGTCAGTCTGTTGCAGGGCGTTCCGCGCAGCCTGAACCGCGACCCGCTGGATTTAAAGGCCGATAACCTGCCTTTTCACGGTGCCGATATCTGGACGCTGTATGAACTGTCCTGGCTGAATGCTAACGGCTTGCCGCAGGTTGCCGTCGGTCATGTTGAACTGGATTACACCAGCGTTAATCTGATTGAATCGAAAAGCTTTAAGCTCTATCTGAACAGCTACAACCAAACCCGGTTTGACTCCTGGGATGCGGTTCGCCAGACGCTGGAAAACGATCTGCGCGCCTGCGCTCAGGGTGATGTCAGCGTGGCACTCTATCGTATTGACGAACTGGAAGGGCAACCTATTGCTCATTTCAACGGTACCTGCATCGATGACCAGGACATCGTTATCGACAGCTACGAATTCAGTACAGAGTATCTGGAAAATGCCGTTAGCGGTGAGAAAGCTGTGGAAGAAACCCTGGTCAGCCACTTGCTGAAATCCAACTGTCTGATCACTCATCAGCCGGACTGGGGCTCCATACAGATTCAGTACCGTGGACGGAAAATCGATCGCGAGAAGCTGTTGCGTTATCTGGTCTCTTTCCGCCATCACAATGAATTCCACGAGCAGTGCGTGGAACGCATTTTCAATGACATTCTGCGCTTCTGCCAGCCGGAAAAACTGAGCGTCTACGCGCGCTACACTCGACGTGGCGGCCTGGACATTAATCCGTGGCGAACTAACACCAATTTTGTCCCCGCCATCGGCAGACTGGTACGTCAGTAATCTTTTTTCTCAATTTTGCGTGTCGGATTCCGCACGCAAGGTTGTGAAAGATCATAAGCCAGGGCTATTGTAATCAATAGAGGATGATGTCTCTCGTCCCGTAAGGAGTTTACTTGATTACACATATTAGCCCCCTTGGCTCAATGGACATGTTGTCGCAGCTGGAAGTCGATATGCTTAAACGCACGGCCAGCAGCGACCTGTATCAACTGTTTCGTAACTGTTCTCTTGCCGTCCTGAACTCCGGCAGTTTGACTGACAACAGCAAAGAGCTGCTGTCACGTTTTGAAAGTTTCGACATTAACGTGCTACGCCGCGAACGTGGCGTGAAGCTGGAACTGATTAACCCACCTGAAGATGCGTTTGTTGATGGACGTATTATTCGCGCGCTACAGGCCAACCTGTTTGCCGTGCTGCGCGATATTCTTTTTGTCAACGGACAGATCAGTAACGCCGGTCGCTTTCAACATCTGGATCTTGAAAGCTCAGTGCACATCACTAACCTGGTCTTCTCAATCCTGCGTAACGCCCGAGCGCTGCACGTCGGTGAAGCGCCGAATATGGTCGTCTGCTGGGGCGGTCACTCGATTAACGAAAATGAGTACCTTTATGCCCGTCGCGTCGGCACTCAACTGGGTCTGCGTGAACTGAACATCTGTACCGGTTGTGGTCCAGGAGCGATGGAAGCCCCGATGAAAGGTGCTGCGGTCGGCCACGCCCAACAGCGCTACAGAGACAGCCGCTTTATCGGTATGACTGAGCCATCAATCATTGCCGCTGAGCCGCCTAACCCGCTGGTTAACGAACTCATTATCATGCCGGACATTGAAAAACGTCTGGAAGCGTTTGTACGTATTGCGCACGGTATTATCATTTTCCCTGGTGGCGTAGGAACAGCGGAAGAGCTGCTGTATCTGTTGGGGATCCTGATGAATCCGGCCAACAAAGATCAGGTTCTGCCACTGATCCTGACCGGTCCTAAAGAGAGTGCGGATTACTTCCGGGTCCTGGATGAGTTTATCGTGCACACGCTGGGAGAAAATGCTCGTCGTCACTACCGCATCATCATTGATGATGCTTCGGAAGTAGCGCGCTTGATGAAAAAAGCGATGCCGCTGGTGAAAGAGAATCGCCGCGACACCGGAGATGCCTACAGTTTCAACTGGTCGATTCGTATCGCACCTGACTTGCAGATGCCGTTCGAGCCGTCCCATGAAAACATGGCCAATCTGAAACTGTATCCTGACCAGCCCGTTGAAGTGCTGGCGGCTGACCTGCGTCGTGCGTTCTCCGGTATTGTTGCGGGTAACGTGAAAGAAGTTGGCATCCGTGCCATTGAAGAGTTTGGCCCGTACAAAATCCACGGTGACCGCGAGATGATGCGGCGCATGGACGATCTCCTGCAGGGCTTTGTTGCGCAACATCGTATGAAGCTACCTGGTACTGCGTATATCCCTTGCTACGAGATCTGCGCTTAACCTCCAACGACAGATTGACGCTGCTATCGCGGTGACAGATTTGTCCATATACAAGCCGGGATTGGCACCTCTGCCTCCCGGCTTTTTTAGTGATACCAGTCACATAGCACAACTCCAACACATAAATACCAATAATATCTCCTCAAAAAAGCCTCAACACGCAAACGTTTACCTTTCGAAGCCGACCGTGATTTATCGCCGCAAATTATTATTAGTCGCCAGAATTCACTAAAAATGACAGTTTTTACAGCGCAACGCTCGTATCTTCTCGCCTTACCTTTCATGGCATATGTCGTTAATGGTAGCCTTCGCGCCCGTAAATTCGCTTTGACTATTTTTTAACAGATTAATGGTCCAAATTTATCCACATAAAAGGTGGATTATTGCATTTGAGATCGCGATCACTGATACATTCATAACTAAAATGTATCTTTCCGCCCGAAAATTATTACGGCGAAAAATTATATAAAAAATCGCTAAACGAATTTCGTTTTACAGTCGGGTCTTTTTTCATTGGATTGAACCCAAACCTGACTTTTTAAGCTTCCTCCAGGAGAAATAGATGGAAAACACGCAAACCAGCACTATCGTTACGGGCCAGACCCGCAGCGCATGGCGCAAGACAGACACCATGTGGATGTTGGGCCTTTACGGCACGGCGATTGGCGCGGGTGTATTATTCCTGCCAATTAACGCAGGCGTTGGCGGTATGATCCCGCTGATTATCATGGCCATTCTTGCCTTCCCGATGACCTTCTTTGCTCACCGTGGCCTGACTCGCTTCGTGTTATCCGGTAAAAATCCGGGTGAAGACATTACCGAAGTTGTAGAAGAACACTTTGGCATTGGCGCGGGTAAGCTGATTACCCTGCTCTACTTCTTCGCTATTTACCCAATTCTGTTGGTGTACAGCGTTGCTATCACTAACACAGTAGAAAGCTTCCTGACCCATCAGCTAGCAATTACCCCACCGCCGCGCGCGATCCTTTCTCTGATCCTGATTGTCGGCATGATGACCATTGTTCGCTTCGGTGAGCAGATGATCGTGAAAGCGATGAGCATCCTGGTGTTCCCGTTCGTTGCTGCATTGATGCTGCTGGCTCTGTACCTGATCCCTCAGTGGAGCGGTGCGGTTCTGGAAACTCTGTCTTTTGACTCTGCTGCAACCACCGGCAATGGCCTGTTGTTGACCCTGTGGCTGGCAATCCCGGTAATGGTGTTCTCCTTCAACCACTCCCCGATCATCTCCTCCTTCGCCGTAGCGAAGCGTGAAGAGTACGGTGATGAAGCTGAGAAGAAATGTTCTAAGATCCTGGCATTCGCTCACATCATGATGGTATTGACCGTTATGTTCTTCGTCTTCAGCTGCGTATTTAGCCTGACCCCGGCGGATCTGGCTGCGGCGAAAGAGCAGAACATCTCCATCCTGTCTTACCTGGCGAACCACTTTAACGCGCCGATCATTGCCTGGATGGCACCGATCATCGCGATTATTGCTATCACCAAATCCTTCCTCGGCCACTACCTGGGCGCACGTGAAGGTTTCAACGGTATGGTAATTAAGTCTCTGCGTAGCAAAGGCAAATCCATCGAAATCAACAAACTGAACAAAATCACTGCGCTGTTCATGCTGGTAACCACCTGGATTGTGGCAACGCTGAACCCGAGCATCCTCGGTATGATTGAGACCCTGGGTGGCCCAATCATCGCGATGATTCTGTTCCTGATGCCGATGTATGCGATTCAGAAAGTACCGGCAATGCGTAAGTACAGCGGTCATATCAGCAACGTCTTCGTTGTGATTATGGGCCTGATTGCAATCTCCGCTATTTTCTACTCGCTGTTTAGTTAATCCCCTGCGCCGCCCTCGGGCGGCGCACCTCGTTACACAATGGACGCCTAATGATTAGCGTATTCGATATCTTCAAAATCGGCATTGGCCCTTCCAGTTCCCATACTGTAGGCCCAATGAAAGCAGGCAAACAATTCACGGACGACCTGATTGCACGCGGAATACTCACTGACGTAACCCGCGTAGTGGTTGATGTTTATGGTTCTCTGTCTCTGACGGGGAAAGGCCACCACACCGACATCGCGATTATTATGGGCCTGGCGGGTAATCTGCCGGATACCGTAGACATCGACTCCATCCCGGGATTCATCCAGGATGTTAATACTCATGGACGTTTGCTGCTGGCAGACGGTCAGCATGAAGTTGAGTTCCCGGTCGATAAGTGCATGAATTTCCATACAGATAATCTGTCTCTGCACGAAAACGGGATGCGAATTACTGCGCTGGCGGGTGAAAAGGCCATATACAGCCAGACCTACTATTCCATTGGCGGTGGATTTATCGTTGATGAAGAACACTTTGGTTTACCGAATAACTCGCCGGTAAACGTGCCTTACCCGTATAAATCCGCAGCCGATCTGCAAAGACATTGCCAGGAAACTGGTCTGTCGCTTTCCGGTCTGATGATGCAAAACGAACTGGCGTTACACAGCAAAGAAGAGCTGGAACAGCACTTTGCCAATGTCTGGGAAGTCATGCGTAGCGGAATTGAACGTGGCATCACCACAGAAGGCGTGTTGCCGGGCAAACTGCGCGTTCCACGTCGAGCGGCAGCGCTGCGTCGTATGCTGGTTAGCAGCGATAAAACCACCACCGATCCGATGGCGGTTGTTGACTGGATCAACATGTTCGCGCTGGCGGTTAATGAAGAAAATGCTGCCGGTGGACGCGTGGTCACTGCACCGACTAACGGTGCGTGCGGGATTGTTCCGGCTGTGCTGGCGTATTACGACAAGTTCATCCGCGAAGTGAACGCTAACTCACTGGCACGCTATATGCTGGTCGCAAGCGCCATTGGTTCACTATACAAGATGAACGCCTCTATCTCAGGTGCTGAAGTCGGTTGCCAGGGTGAAGTCGGCGTAGCATGTTCAATGGCGGCGGCGGGTCTGGCAGAACTGCTGGGCGGTAGCCCAACGCAGGTATGTATCGCCGCGGAAATCGGTATGGAACACAACCTCGGGTTAACCTGCGATCCGGTTGCCGGTCAGGTTCAGGTACCGTGCATTGAACGTAATGCCATTGCCTCCGTGAAAGCGGTTAATGCTGCACGTATGGCGCTGCGCCGTACCAGCGAGCCGCGCGTGTGCCTCGATAAAGTTATCGAGACCATGTACGAAACGGGTAAAGACATGAACGCCAAGTACCGCGAAACTTCTCGCGGCGGCCTGGCAATGAAGATTGTTACCTGCGATTAATTCTCTTCAGATTGCCGGACTGGCGTTAACCGCCATCCGGCAAAATGTTGATTTCTGATATTAGCCTCGCTTCGCCGTGAATGTTACCCTACACCCTGATTTGTAAGGGAGAACATTGTGGCCGTCCATCTGCTTATCGTTGATGCACTGAATCTCATCCGCCGCATTCATGCGGTTCAGGGTTCACCTTGTGTGGAGACATGCCAGCACGCGCTCGATCAATTAATTGTGCACAGCCAGCCCACGCATGCTGTTGCAGTATTTGATGATGAAGCACGTAACAGCGGCTGGCGTCACCAACGACTGCCCGACTACAAAGCGGGCCGTCCACCGATGCCCGACGAATTACATAATGAAATGTCCGCCTTACGCACCGCTTTTGAGCAGCGTGGGGTCTGCTGCTGGGTCTCAAGTGGTAATGAGGCTGACGATTTGGCCGCAACCCTGGCAGTAAAAGTCACCCAGGCCGGGCATCAGGCTACCATTGTCTCGACCGATAAAGGCTACTGTCAGTTGCTCTCCCCGACGCTGCGTATACGCGATTATTTTCAAAAGCGCTGGCTGGATGCACCGTTCATTGAGAAAGAGTTTGGCGTACTGCCTCAGCAGTTACCGGATTACTGGGGACTGGCGGGGATAAGCAGTTCAAAAGTACCTGGCGTCGCAGGCATTGGTCCTAAAAGCGCAACCCAGTTGTTAGTTCAGTTTCAACATCTGGAAGGGATTTACGCCCATCTCGATAATGTGCCTGAAAAATGGCGTAAGAAACTGGAGGCGCACAAAGAGATGGCATTTCTTTGCCGCGATATCGCCCGGTTGCAAACGAACTTACATATCGACGGGAATTTGCAGCAACTTCGGCTGATACGATGATAAATGAATTGCCGTGTGGCTGCGCTCATCCGGCTTACAGAACCAACAAACTGTAAGCCGGATACGTACATAAGAACTACCAGGCCGTATGGTACAACTCGACAATATCGGCAAGGCTCGCTTCACGCGGATTTCCACCGGTACAAACATCATCGAATGCCGCCTGCGCCAGCGCCGGTATATCGTCTTTACGAACGCCAACGTCACGTAAGTGCAGCGGGATCCCCACGTCACGGTTAAGCCCAAACACCGCATCAACGGCGGCTTTGCGTGCCTCTTCCAGAGTCAGATTTTCCACCTTCACACCCATCGCTCGGGCGATATCACGGAATTTCTCTCCGGTAAATTCAGCGTTGTACTGCATTACATGCGGCAACAAAATAGCATTGGCGACGCCGTGCGGTGTGTTATAAAACGCCCCCAACGGGTGCGCCATACCATGCACCAGCCCCAGACCGACGTTTGAGAACCCCATTCCCGCAACGTACTGGCCCAGCGCCATCGCTTCCCCCGCCTGAAGGTCTCCGGCAACTGAACCGCGTAACGCACTGGCAATAATCTCAATAGCTTTAATGTGCAGCGCATCCGTTAACGCCCATGCTGCACGCGTGATGTAGCCTTCAATGGCGTGGGTCAGCGCATCAACGCCGGTCGCAGCCTTTAATGCGGCAGGCATGCCATCCATCATATCCGCATCAATAAACGCCACCTGCGGGATATCATGCGGATCGACACAAACAAACTTACGCCTGTTCTCCTCATCCGTGATCACGTAGTTAATGGTCACTTCTGCTGCCGTCCCCGCCGTAGTGGGGATTGCCATAACCGGTACGCTCGGGAAGCGCGTTGGCGATAACCCTTCCAGACTGCGTACATCGGCAAACTCAGGGTTATTATGGATAATGCCAATAGCCTTACAGGTATCCTGCGGCGAACCGCCACCAATGGCTATCAGATAGTCTGCACCACTTTTCTGGAAGACACTCAGCCCTTCTTGTACCACCGCAATGGTTGGATTGGGCATTACGCCGGAAAAAATGTCCCATTCCAGACCTGCTGCGTCCATCCGCGATGTTACCTTATCGACAACACCACACTGCACCAGATTAGCATCTGTCACAATCAGCGCTTTACGGTAACCACGGCGGATGACCTCATCGGTTAACGCCCCAACAGCTCCCCGGCCAAACCATGCCGTTTCGTTCAGAATCATTCTGTTCGCCATCGTTTTTCTCCTTTCGCTATGCGAAATTACTCTTCAATACGTAATCCATAGGATTTGAATTTCTCCAGCACAATAGCGATTTCTTCATCATCCAGTACCGGAACAGGATCGACAATCGCCAGCGTGCTCAGATAAAGACGGGCCAGAACTTCCACTTCTTGTGCCAGCCACAAGGCTTTTTCCAGATTCGCCTCGCAGGCAATCAGCCCATGATGCTGCAACAGTGTGGCTTTTCGGTTTTGCAGGGCAACAACCACATGCTCTGACAGTTCGCGAGTACCAAATGTCGCATACGGCGCACATGGAATGGAGTTACCTCCGGCAGCCGCAATCATGTAGTGAATGGCAGGGATTGGACGGTTCAGAATCGACACCGCAGTGCAATGAATCGCATGATTATGCACGACCGCATTAGCATCTGGCCGTGTCTGGTAGGCAGCCAGATGAAAACGCCATTCGCTGGAAGGTAATTGTCCTTTATCATAATTACCGTCGTTATCGACATACACGATCATATTTTCTGTGAGTCTTTCATAAGGAATACCGCTGGGCGTGATCAACATTCCGTTCTCATAACGTGCACTCACATTTCCCGCCGTTCCCTGATTCAGTCCAAGGCTGGTCATTTCAAGGCAGGTTTCAATAATTTCTCGAGATAAACGCATTCTTTCCATAATGAATCTCCGGGTACAGTTTCCCCTCGTCTTTATTGCGAAATAATGCACCCGCAGAATAAGACGCGGTCAGGTTTCAGATATGAGCAGCCACTGAATATTATTATTCAGATTCAGTAGGCTGAATTATTTTTGGTACATACACAAAATCATTCAAATTGCGTCAAGACGGCAAGTGAGCGAACGCAGCCAACACGGAGGCAGCTTGAAGGATGACGTGTAGAGCTACGTGTTATTTCTGTCTGACACGCTTAATAAGTTTCATCTCAACTTTTACCGTTTCTTTAATTGGCTGATCGTCAATTGCACTCATCATCATATCGAATGCTTTTTCTGCCCAGACATTTTCGTCCTGCTGCATTGACCAGACATTATTGGCCAGGAATCCCAACATCGGATGTTCATCGAATGTCCCAATATTGATATCAGGTGGAATAACACCAAAACGGTTGCGAATCGCGATAACTGCACCTTCCAGCACGGGTAACGACGAGGCGATAAACGCCTGAGGGCAGCCCTGCTCGTTGATCAGTTTGTCCATGAGTCGATAGCCACCATCCGGGGTATTGTCCGGGCCTTCACGCACCCAATCCTGATGAGAAATACCATTTTTACTCAACGCATTTAGGTAACCTTTCAAACGATCGCCGATACTGGGTAAACCGGTATCCCCCACTAAAAACCAGATTGGCGATTTCCCCGCGTCAAACAAACTTTGCGTCAGCTTTTCACCACCCAAAATATTATGACTTTCAACCAGCGCGTTATCGGTGTACTTAAAATCACGGTCAAGTAACACCATTGGTTTTCTGACCTGGCGTAAATGGTGTTGCTGATTTTCTAATGTCGAAGGAACAATAAAGAGACCATCAACATTGCGTGCAATTAACGCTTTGGTTAATTTGTTTTCGTAATCCACATCATCGTAGGTACAGCTAATCGTTAGCTGATATCCAGAGCGACGACAGCGTTGCTCGAGTTTTTCTGCGAGCGTGGCAAAAAAGACGTTGGAAATATTGGGCACAATCAGACCCAGCGTATCCGTTTTATTGAGTTTCAGGCTACGGGCCGAATGGTTTATCACGTAACCATATCGCTCAACGTATTCATTAATGCGAGTCTGGGTTTTGACGCTGATCCGATATTGCTCAGCTTTCCCATTCAGCACCAGTCGCACGGTCGTAACCGATAAATTCAGATCGCTGGCTATCTGTTCTACTGTTTTAGCCATCTATATGCCCCAGTCCACATCCAAAACGTCCATTCACAATCATAAAAGTATTTTAAACTTTTGTCTTACTGCATCAGTTGGTTAAGCGTCTGCTGTTGATCCCACATTGTAAGATAAGCCTGATATTTGCGGGTATAAAAGTCCTGCCGCTGTGGATTTGCCTTAATCACTTCACCTGGCGTAACCATCGCCTGGCACGCTGCTGGAAAATTCGACCACGCGCCGCTTGCGACCGCGCCGGTAATCGCCGCGCCTAATGTCACGGCATCTTCTTCCTGCATCAGATGGATATCGCATCCGGTAGCATCGGCATACTCTCGCAGCCACAAAGGATTATGCGTAGCGCCGCCACACAGCGTCAGTCGAGAAATGGTATGGCCGTTTTCGCGCATCACTTCCATAATATGCCGCGTACCGCAGGCGATCGCCTGTAATGTCGCCAGATACAAGCGGGCAAGCTGTCCCTCTCCTCGCTCAAGAGTCAAACCGCAGACGCTGCCCCTGGCATCGGGTCTTGCTCGCGGTGAACGGTTTCCGTGGTGATCGGCCAATACATGCAGATAGCGCCCCGGTTCCGATTCATTTTCTTCCAGCGCAGCAACCCATTCATTCACTAAAACGATCGGATGACAGCCCCGCGCTTCGGCTTTACGAAACAGCTCGGCGCTGGCTCCTGACTCCTGAAGTGTCCAGTCAACTAACGCACCGGCAGCACTCTGCCCACCTTCCGTCAGCCAGTAGCCTGGCAACATGGCGGACCAGTACGGCCCCCATACACCCGGCGTATGAATTTCCTGTGCGCTGCATAACATATGACAATTTGACGTTCCGCTAATCAGCGCCAGCGTTCCCGCAGGCTGAGCACCAGCAAGTGCAACTCCGCCAGCATGGGCATCAATCATTCCACTAGCGACCACTACTGCTGTCGTCAGCCCCAACGCCTGTGCAGCTTCTGGGCTAAGCGTACCAACAGCAGCTCCCGGCGGCAGGATCCGAGACGGAATTTTGCCCAGTAGATCGGTTAATTCAACAGCGTCGAGCAGGGAATGGCTAAAGCGTTGCTCATGTGCCAGATAGTTCCATTTGCAGGTCAGGGTACACAGTCCCGCCACATCATTATCGGTGGCTTTCCAGACCAGAAAATCCGCCAGATCGTAGAGGCGATGCGCACTCTGCCAGGTAGCGGGAAAATGATTCTTCAGCCAGAGTGCTTTAGGAAGCTCCATTTCTACACTAACTTCACCACCTACGTAGCGCAGAGCCGGATCCTTTGTCGCATTGATACACTGGGTCTCTTGCGCTGCACGGTGATCCATCCACATGATGATGTTATGGTCCGGCGATTCCCCAGGTGAAACCGCCAGCCCCTGCCCTTGCTTATCCAGCGCGACCAGAGAACAGGTGGCATCAAAACCCAGTGAACGGATCTCCTCTGCAGGAACGCCGGCTGACGACACAGCCCCTTTCACCGCACTGCAAACCTGCAGCCAGATTTCAGCAGAAGATTGCTCCACTCGCTCCGGGCCTGGTCGAAACTGCGAGATAGGGAAAGTCGCAAAGGCCAGGCGCTTGCCGCTGGCATCAAATACACCGGCCCTGACACTTGCGGAACCGACATCCACACCGAGGAAATATCCACTGCTCATAGTAACTCCCTGACGCTGGCTAAAAATGGGGCGAGAGTTTCGCCCCAACGGGCTTATTTCTTACCGAATGGGTGCAATAACTTCTCGATTTCCGGCGTGTTAATGTTCTTCGCGTTAACAAATTTCACGGGAATATCGATCTCTTTCGGTACGGACTGACCCGACACTGCGGCATTCAGCGTTTTGATACCCTGATAGCCAATCTGATAGGCATCCTGTACCACAAAGCCCTGGATAACTCCGGACTTCAGGAAGGCAATAATCGCCTCGGTACTGTCAAAGCCAATCACCTTCACTTTGCCCTTCAGGTTTTGACTATCAATAGCGTTAGCAACCCCCAAAGTTGAACCTTCATTGGTGCCATAGATCCCTGCGATGTCAGGGTTCGCCTGAATCATATCGATGGTCTTATCCATCGCTTTTTGCGGATCGCCATCGCTGTACTGGACAGGGAGAACCTGGATATCCGGATACTTTTCCTTCATGCGGGCAATAAATCCTTCCGAGCGTTCAATCGCTGAAGAGGTGCCAGCCACATGCGCAATAATGCCGACTTTTCCTTTGTTACCCACCTCAGCAGCAAGCGCATCTGCCGCTTCTGCCCCCGCTTTACGGTTATTGGTTGCCACAAAGCTGGCAGGAATATCGGAATTCACGCCAGAGTCAAACGTCACGACCTTAATGCCACGTGAGTTGGCCGTTTCCACCAGCGGTGCGAGTGCATTGGCATCTAACGCCGCCAGCAACAGTCCATTAGGTTTTTGCGCCATTGCGTTTTCAACTAACTGAATCTGCTCAGCAATTTGGGTTTCATCCGCCGGTCCGACATAGCTGGTTTTATCACCCAGCTCTTTCGCTGCCGCTTCTGTACCCATTTTCACGGTTTGCCAGAATTCATGCTGGAAACCTTTACTGACCACCGGAAGATTCATATCTTTAGCCAATGCGCTGGAGGTCATGCAGGCCAGCAGAGATAACGCATAGACAAAATGCCTGGTTTTCATTGTTGTACTCCGTTCTGAGTGAGTCACCCTAAACGTCAGGGTTATGATGCCCCGTGACTACCGGGAGCGTTAATCAACGAATTTTCTTGCGTAATGTATCGAGGTAAACCGCAGCGATAACCACGACACCCATTGCTACCATTTGCCAGAACTGAGAGACACCCATCAGGTTCAGACCATTTTTCAGTACACTCATAATGAATGCGCCGATGATAGTGCCACCGATAGTCCCAATCCCGCCCATCAGGCTCGTACCGCCAATCACAACCGCAGCTATCGCTTCCAGCTCATAACCCACACCGACCGTAGGTTGTCCTGAGTTCAGACGAGAAGCCAGAATGACCCCGGCAATCCCGGTCAGCAGACCGCAAAAGGCGTAGACGAAAATTTTGACGCGCTGGACTTTGATCCCGGAAAGATGTGCTGCAACTTCGTTACTGCCCACAGCGTAAACATAACGACCAATGACCGTTTTCTTCAGGATATAAGCGGCAATCAGCGCGACAACAACAAGGTAAAAAACAGGATAAGGCAGCACATCGAACAGGCGTCCCTGCGCCAGCATTTTGAACGTAGGGTAATCAGCAAAGTAAATCGCGCGACCGTCAGTCATCACCATGTTGATACCCCTGACAGACATCATCAGTCCCAGCGTGGCGATAAATGGCGGTATCGTCATTTTGGTTACCAGTATCCCGTTGATATAACCGCATAATCCTCCGGCCAGAACACCTGCCAGGATACACACTGGCAACGGCAGGCCCAGCGTTGCGCATATCCCTACCGCTACCCCGGAAAAGGCGACGACAGACCCGAGAGAAAGATCGATCCCTGAGGTGATAATGACGAAGGTAACGCCAATTGCCATGATGCCAATCACCGAGGTTTGCAGGGCAATTGTCATAATGTTTTCAGTATTAAAGAAAAAAGGTGAGCCAAAGCTAAAAAATATCACCAGAATAATCAGGCTAAAAAGCGGCGCAAGGCGCATTAAAAGTTCTTTGTTAATTTTTATTTTCTTATTATTGCTGTCTGAAGAGGTTACAGAGATAGTCATAAATTAGTCCTCTAACGTCGCGTATTGCATGATTTTTTCTTGTGTGGCGTCATCAGAAGCTAACTCACCGGTAATACGGCCATTGCGCATAACTAAAATGCGATCGCACATACCCAGCACTTCCGGTAATTCAGAAGAAATCATGATAATTGATTTTCCTTTTGCCACCAGGCGATTCATTAATTCATAAATTTCAAGTTTAGCCCCTACATCAATACCACGCGTGGGCTCATCAAAGATGAGAATATCAGTATCCTTACATACCCATCTGGCAATAATAATTTTCTGCTGATTACCGCCACTTAAATTCAACGCAGCCTGCTCAAGATGCGGCGTTTTAATTCGCAGAGTTTTTACCTGTTCCTGACTTATTTTCTGACAGCGTTTACTATCAACATTGCCATAGCGATCGGAATACTCCGGGTAATTGCCGAGCATAATATTACGCTCAACAGACAAGCCTAATGCCAGTCCTTCTTTTTTTCTGTCCTCGGTTAAATAGCTGATACCTTGCCTGATGGCGTCAGGGATATCTTTTACCACCGTCTCTTTGCCGCGCAGCTTAATCGTTCCACTATCTATTGGGTCAGCGCCGAAAATCGCACGCGCCAGTTCAGTACGACCTGCGCCCATCAGACCGGCAAAGCCTAAAATCTCCCCCTGGTGAAGGGTAAAGTTGATGTCGTTCAGTACACCTTTTCGTGTCAGGCCGCTCACCTCCAGCACTGGTTTGCGCTGGGGTTGTGGTTCGCGACGAGGATAGATATTGCCGAGATCACGGCCAACCATCATCGCGATCAGATCGCTGATTTTTACCGCATCATAATCAACGGTGGCGATAAACTGTCCATCCCGCATGACGGTGGCACGATCGGCAATCAGCGCCAGTTCCTCAAGCCGGTGAGAGATATAAACGATGCCAGTACCCTGTTCTTTAAGTAAACGGGTAACCTGAAATAAACTGTCGATCTCCGTTTCGGTTAGTGCAGCGGTCGGTTCATCCATAATTAGAACTTTGGCATTCACCGATATCGCTTTTGCAATCTCAACCATTTGTTGTTGCGCGACAGTGAGGTCGGCAACCAGAGTCTCTGGCGAGATATTCAGGTTTAATTTTTGCAAAATATCGATAGCAGCCTGGCGCTGTTGTTTTTCATCAAGGCGCCAACGGTTATTTTTGCAAAACTCCCTGCCAATAAATATATTCTCTTCAACCGTGAGTTCAGGAAAAAGATTAAATTCCTGGTGAATAATCGTGATCCCGGCTTTCTGGGCGCTCAATGGGTTCGCGAATGCAACGGGTTGGTCCTCGAAAACAATATCTCCCTCATCAGGTTGATAAACACCGGATAAAATTTTCATCAGGGTAGACTTTCCCGCGCCATTTTCCCCCAGCAGCGCATGAACCTCACCTTTGCGTAAAGCAAAATCCACATTACTCAACGCTAATACTCCGGGAAAACGTTTCGTAATATGACTCATCTGTAAAAATGTTTCGGACATTGCTGCTTTCCTCAATATACAGAAACTGCAGTCAGTGAATCAGGCGAAAACAGCGTTGTCAGGGAGCCATCGTCACCGTTGATGCGAATACTTCCTAAAGATCATATACGTTTTATCAAAAATGCTAACTCGAGTTAGCGATTTGCCTTTTAAAGCTATTTTAGCTGCCAAAAATAACCAAATCATTTGGTTTAAAATTGTGATGCCGGGCAGACAATTTATTCTATACCTCTGATTACAAATAAAATTATCTTAAATCAGTGATTTTGTTTATTTGACGCAGATCGAATTTTAACCACTTCTCGTGAAGCTTCTCACAGTTCCACAACAAAAAAGTTGTGCAAAAAACTCTCTAATACCTAAGCTAACTCGAGTTAGCAAAAATGAAAAATTCAGCCAACTGCGGCAGTGGTATCCAATATCCACTTCAGCTGCACGGCATAAAGTGAGATGAGGAACCTCGAATGAACAAAATCAGTTTACCGAAAATCGGTATTCGTCCGGTGATTGATGGGCGTCGCATGGGTGTACGTGAATCGCTCGAAGAACAAACCATGAACATGGCGAAAGCCACTGCCGCGCTTATCACAGAGAAACTTCGTCACGCCTGTGGCGCACAGATTGAATGTGTGATCGCAGACACCTGCATTGCCGGAATGGCTGAATCCGCCGCCTGTGAAGAAAAATTCAGCGGTCTGAACGTTGGTGTGACGATTACCGTTACCCCATGCTGGTGCTACGGTAGCGAAACTATCGACATGGATCCTATGCGTCCGAAAGCCATCTGGGGCTTCAACGGAACAGAACGTCCTGGCGCCGTTTACCTGGCGGCAGCTCTGGCTGCGCATAACCAAAAAGGTCTCCCCGCCTTCTCTATTTACGGCCATGATGTGCAGGATGCTGGTGACACCACTATCCCCACCGATGTAGAAGAAAAACTGCTACGTTTCACGCGGGCGGGCTTAGCCGTTGCCAGCATGAAGGGCAAAAGTTATCTGTCCGTAGGGGGTGTTTCGATGGGGATCGCAGGATCTATCGTCGATCATAACTTCTTCGAATCCTGGCTGGGAATGAAGGTTCAGCCTGTTGATATGACCGAATTACGTCGTCGCATTGACAAAAAAATCTATGACGAAGCTGAACTGGAAATCGCACTGACGTGGGCGGACAAAAACTTCCGCTACGGCGAAGATCAGAATGCGCAGCAATACAAGCGTAACGAGGAACAAAGCCGTGCGGTACTGAAAGAGAGTCTGCTGATGGCAATGTGCATCCGTGACATGATGCAAGGGAATAAGAAACTGGCAGAAAAAGGCCTTGTAGAAGAATCTCTGGGCTACAACGCTATTGCTGCTGGTTTCCAGGGGCAGCGCCACTGGACGGATCAATATCCAAACGGCGACACCGCCGAAGCGTTGCTGAACAGCTCATTCGACTGGAATGGTTTACGCCAGCCGTATGTTGTCGCCACCGAAAACGACAGTCTGAACGGTGTGGCGATGCTGTTTGGTCACCAACTCACCGGAACGGCGCAAGTCTTTGCCGATGTGCGCACCTACTGGTCACCCGAGGCGGTAGAGCGCGTAACCGGTAAACCGCTGACCGGTCTTGCTGAACACGGCATCATCCATCTGATTAACTCTGGATCTGCGGCACTGGACGGCTCCTGCAAACAGCGCGACAGCGAAGGCAAGCCAACCATGAAACCGCACTGGGAGATCTCGCAGCAAGAAGCAGATGATTGTCTGGCGGCTACCGAATGGTGTCCGGCAATCCACGAATACTTCCGTGGCGGCGGCTACTCTTCGCGCTTCCTGACCGAAGGCGGCGTGCCGTTTACCATGACTCGCATCAATATCATCAAAGGTCTGGGTCCGGTACTGCAAATCGCTGAAGGCTGGAGCGTGGAGTTGCCGAAGGATGTGCACGCGCAGCTTGATGAGCGCACCAACTCCACATGGCCGACAACCTGGTTTGCACCGCGCTTAACCGGAAAAGGCCCATTCACCGATGTCTATTCAGTGATGGCTAACTGGGGCGCTAACCATGGCGTACTGACGATTGGGCATGTTGGCGCAGACTTTATTACGCTTGCCGCCATGCTGCGTATCCCGGTTTGTATGCACAACGTGGAAGAAGAGAAAATTTACCGTCCTTCAGCCTGGGCAGCCCACGGTATGGATAGCGAAGGCCAGGACTATCGTGCCTGCCAAAACTACGGGCCGCTGTATAAGCGTTAAGAGTTCCATCCCCATAACGACAGGGTTCTCATACCCTAAGTCATTCAAGCGCAGGACAAAAACACATTAGCATTTTTGTCCTGCAGTTTGAGGTATGACGGGTATGCCAGGAGCGATTATGAAACAAGACGTTATTTTGGTCCTCGACTGTGGTGCGACAAACGTGCGAGCCATTGCCGTTGACCGTCAGGGACAAATTATCGCCCGCGCCTCCACCCCCAATGCCAGTGATATTGCCGCTGAAAACAGTGTCTGGCATCAGTGGTCCCTTGATGCCATTCTGCAGCGCTTTGCCGACTGCTGCCAGCGACTCGCAACTGAACTCGCCTCCTGCCAGATCCGCGGGATTACGGTCACTACGTTTGGTGTTGACGGCGCGCTGGTTGATGAGCATGGTGAGTTGCTTTATCCGGTGATCAGCTGGAAATGTCCGCGTACCGCCGCCGTCATGGCCAGTATCGATCGCCTGATATCACCACAGCAGTTGCAGGACATCTCCGGTGTCGGCGCTTTCAGCTTCAACACGCTGTACAAACTGGTGTGGCTCAAAGAGAACCACCCACGATTGCTGGAGCAGGCGCACGCCTGGCTTTTTATTTCATCGCTTATCAACCACCGCTTAACCGGCGAATTCACCACAGATATCACGATGGCGGGAACCAGCCAGATGCTGGAGATCCATCAGCGAGATTTCAGCCATGACATTCTGCAGGCAACTGGTATACCCCGCCGGCTTTTCCCACGCTTAGTCGAGGCAGGGGAACAGATCGGAACGCTGCAAAACGAAGCCGCAAAGCAGCTTGGGCTTCCGCCAGGTATTCCGGTTATTTCCGCCGGGCACGACACGCAGTTTGCGCTGTTTGGCGCAGGCGCGCAGCCGGATGAACCGGTGCTCTCTTCCGGCACATGGGAAATTCTGATGGTGCGCAGCGCACAAGTGAATACTCCCCTGCTCAGCCATTATTCAGGTTCCACCTGCGAGCTGGACAGTCAGAACGGACTGTACAACCCCGGTATGCAATGGTTGGCTTCCGGCGTGCTCGAGTGGGTGCGTAAACTGCTGTGGACGGCAGAAACGCCCTGGCAAACGCTGATAAGTGAGGCGCAAACTATTCCAACAGGCGCTGAAGGCGTAAAGATGCAGTGCGATTTGCTCACCAACGCTAACGCAGGCTGGCAGGGTGTCACATTGAACAGCACTCGCGGACATTTTTACCGTGCAGCACTGGAGGGATTAACGGTACAGCTCCAGCAAAATCTACACACGCTGGAAACTATCAGCCACTTCAAGGCGACGGAGCTGCTGTTAGTTGGCGGAGGAAGTCGCAACGCGCTGTGGAATCAGATAAAAGCCAACGTACTCGGGATCCCCGTCAAGGTACTGGATGACGCCGAAACTACCGTCGCCGGAGCTGCAATGTTTGGCTGGTCAGGTATTGGTGAGTTTGCTACCCCGGAACAGGCCCGCGCACAGGTGCGCTACCGATATCGCTACTTCTATCCCCAAACCGAATCCGAACTCACAGGAGTCGAGTGAAATGCTTAAAACGATTTCCCCCTTAATTTCCCCTGACCTGTTGAAAGTGCTGGCGGAAATGGGACATGGCGATGAGATAATTTTCTCCGATGCCCACTTTCCGGCACACAGCATGGGACCACAGGTTATCCGTGCCGATGGTTTGCAGGTCAGCGATCTGTTGCAGGCCATTATTCCGTTGTTTGAGCTGGACAGCTACGCCCCACCGTTGGTGATGATGGCCGCCGTAGAAGGAGATTCTCTCGATCCGAACGTTGAAAGGCGTTACCGCGATGCGCTCTCTTTAACGACTTCCGGACCGGATATTACCCGCATCGATCGCTATGCATTCTATGAACGGGCGCAAAAAGCGTTTGCGATCGTCATTACCGGAGAGCAGGCAAAATACGGAAATATTCTTTTGAAAAAAGGGGTAACGCCGTAATCTCTGGTCAGAATGCCCGTCAGATACGGGCATTCATCAAATGATGAGGATCAGAACAGTGAAAGCGGCACGCCAGCAAGCAATAACAGACCTGCTAATTACCCATAAAAACCTGACAACCGAAGCCTTATCTTTACAACTTAATGTCAGCAAAGAGACTATTCGCCGCGATCTCAATGAACTACAAATGCAAGGGAAAGTGCTGCGCAACCACGGACGTGCCAGGATAATTCATCAGGAAAATCAGGACAGCGGCGAACCGTTTCATATTCGACGTAAAAGCCATTATGCGCATAAAGCGGATGTTGCCAGGGACGCATTGGCATGGATAGAGGAAGGAATGGTAATCGCTTTAGATGCCAGTTCCACCTGCTGGTATCTTGCCCGCCAGTTACCGGACATCAACATACATGTGTTTACTAATAGCCAGCCAATTTGTCAGGAACTGGGCAAACGTGAACATATTCAGCTCATCTGCTCAGGTGGACGACTCGAGCGCAAAGATGGCTGCTACATTAATCCGTCGCTCATCTCGCAGTTGAAACCTCTCGACATCGATCTGTTTATTTTTTCCTGCGCGGGGATCGACAGTAACGGTACTCTCTGGGACTCGACGGCTACTAACGCTGAATTTAAATCCATTCTGCTCAAACGGGCATCACAGTCATTGTTGTTGATCGATAAAAGTAAGTTGCATCGTTCTGGCGAGGCCCGGATCGGGCATCTGGAGGAGGTGACGCATGTGATTTCGGATGAACAGCAAACTGACGGTGTTCTGCCACAGGCCTGATAAGCGCATGCGCCATCAGGCCTGCAGGGAGGTCTTTATCGCTCGTCGCGACGACCGCCGACAGCGGCCCACAGACGACGCACGTGCACGGTCACTTCTTCGCGGTCATGATAAAGCTGACGTGCCTGAATCTGCGCATTGATGTTATGTTCATCCAACTGCGCCTGGATATAGGCCAGGTTTTGCGACACTTCTTCGTAGCGCTTTTTCATCGGTAACTTGAGATTGAAAATCGTCTCACGGCACCAGCCATTAACCAACCATTGCGCCATCAACGCGGCAACTTTCGCAGGCTTCTCCACCATATCGCAGACCATCCACGAGATGTTGTTGCGATTCGGACGGTATTTAAATCCGTCTTCACGCAACCAGGTCACCTGTCCGGTATCCATCAGGCTTTGCGCCATCGGACCGTTATCCACGGAGTAAACCCACATATTGCGTTTGACCAGCTGATAGGTCCAACCGCCGGGGCAAGCCCCTAAATCCACCGCATACATTCCATTTGCCAGACGCTCATCCCACTCATCGGCAGGAATAAAAACATGCAGCGCTTCTTCGAGCTTCAGTGTTGAACGGCTCGGAGCATCGGCCGGGAACTTCAAACGCGGGATGCCCATGTAAAACGGTGAATTATTGTCAGGCCAGGAATAACCGGTGTAACAACAACCTGGTGCGATAAAGAAAACATGGACTACCGGGCGCTTTGGCGTCTCGTATTTTGCCAGCACGCCCGCTTCACGCAGCGCCGCGCGCAGCGGCACGGTAAATTTACGGCAAAACTTAACCAGCTCTTTGCTTTCGTTAGTGTCTGCGACTTCGACGCGCAGGTCACCACCTTTCTCTACAACGCCCTGCAACATACCGACAATCGGCGTAATGCGATCTTCCGGCGGCAAATATTGCAGCAATTCACCGACGACAAACATTTGACGGGCAAAAATCAGCGAACTGAACGGCAGCTCTTTGACCAACTTTTCAGCATCACCCTGCTGATAGCACTCATAAATGACGTAACCCGCATTGTCTTTCACGCGAGCAAAGCCAAACACTTCCCGACGAGTTGCTTTATCCGTAATTTCTGCGGCGCACTCTTTTTCAAAACCTGGGCGACACAACAATACAACCTTATTCATGGCTAACGCCCTTACGTTTCAATCGAATAGCACCAACTAACATCAGAACCCAACCTGCCAGGAAGCTGAAGCCACCAACAGGGGTAACAAACGCCCACAGGCGTAGATGAGACAGCGCGAGGCAATACAGGCTGCCGCTGAACAGCACCGTGCCTAATGCCATAAACACGCTACTCCAGTAAAACCAAATGCTAATACGTCGCTGCATAGCGACCGCGAGGCCAAAGATGGCCAGCGTATGGAACGCCTGATACTCAAGGCCCGTCTGGATCCACCCCATTTCAACGACGCCGAGGGTTTTACTCAGAACATGTGCCCCAAAGGCGCCCAGTGCCACAAAAATAAAGCCACTTACGGCGGCAAAAATCAGCATAAAACGGCTGGTCATGTTAATACCCTAAGTAAATTATTGTTCATAACGAAAGCGGAATTTTTCTTGTTCAGTGGCCGCTTTTGCCAGTATCCACTGACGGAAGGCGGCTATTTTACCCAGTTCTGCCTGACTGTCATGACAAACCAGATAAAATGCGTTCTTGCTGACCAGAACATCATTAAAGGGACAGACCAAACGCCCGGCTTCAATTTCAGACTGCGCCATAACGTTATTGGCCAGCGCCACTCCCTGTCCATGAATAGCAGCCTGAAGCACCATGGCACTATGGCTGAAGATAGGTCCCTGCTGTACGTTGATATGATTCAGGCCAAGCTGGCGCGTATAGGCTTGCCAGTCACGCCGCGAAGCATCGTGCAATAAAGTGTGTTTTGCCAAATCCTCTGGCGTCTTCAATGGTTTATCGCCAGTGAGTAACAGAGGCGAACAGACTGGCAATAAATATTCTGCGTACAATTTTTCCACACGCAGGCCAGGCCAGTTACCGCGCCCATAAAAAATAGCGACATCAACATCGTCAGCCAGTTTGTCTTCCTGGCGGTCTACCGCCTGGATCCTGACATCGATTCCCGGATAAGCTGAGTTAAAGCTAGAGAGTCTTGGCACCAGCCATTGAATTGCAAAACTGGGCAATAAACTCACGGTGAGCGCGCCTTTTGCACTGCGTGCCTGAAGTTTACGCGTCGCATCGGTTAATTGCGAAAAAATCTCTTTGATGTCGAGGAAATAGCTTTGACCTTCTTCCGTCAACAAGAGAGATCGATTGCGTCGACGAAACAGCTTAAGTCCCAAGAAATCCTCAAGTGACTTGATTTGATGACTTACTGCGGCCTGCGTCACAAAAAGCTCTTCGGCTGCGCGAGTAAAACTCAAATGACGCGCCGCAGCATCAAAAACACGTAACGCATTTAAGGGTGGTAATCGTTTTGACATGACTTTTTAGGCTTTGATGTTAAAAGAATTTAACAGTTACATAACAGCCTGTAACCTATTAGTTTTTTTAATCTGAGCCATTATAAATTGTCCGTTGAGGTTCTACCAGCAAATACCTATAGTGGCGGCACTTCCTGAAGCCGGAACGAAAAGTTTTATCGGAATGCGTGTTCTGGTGGGCTTTTGGCTTACGGTTGTGATGTTGTGTTGTTGTGTTTGCAATTGGTCTGCGATTCAGACCATGGTAGCAAAGCTACCCTTTTTCACTTCCTGTACATTTACCCTGTCTGTCCATAGTGATTAATGTAGCACCGCCAAATTGCGGTGCTTTTTTTTGTCCGAGTTTCTGTCGATGACGCCCGGCTATTTCTCCAGTTCCACCATCTCTTTCACATCGGTACGGTTAATCTGCTGTTTGTTGCCATTAGCGTCCTTGTAGGAAATCATTCCCGTCTCATTATCGGTCTTTGGCTTACCGTCAGACACGATCGACCGACCATCATTGGTGTGCATCACGTAATTCGAACCAGAACAGGCGCTCAGGGCAAAAGTCAGCATACATGCAGAGATAATTGCGGCAGTCTTTTTCATATTCTTCTCCTTAAAGCGATTTATGCTAAATAAAACGAATTCCATAACAGGCAAAAATACTCACCTAACACTATTTAGCATAAGCCACTGTTCTGACTTTACCAGGATATCCAGAGGATTCTGATAGTTAGCCTCCCCTTGTGTCTGCGCTCTTTTTGCGCCACGATCGGTTTATTGAACTGAGGAATACCATGAACGCTTTTAACCCCGCGCAGTTTCGCGCACAGTTTCCCGCTCTCAGCGATGCTGGCGTCTATCTCGATAGCGCCGCAACAGCGTTGAAACCACAGGCTGTGATTGATGCCACTCACCAGTTTTATAGCCTGAGCGCCGGTAATGTCCATCGCAGCCAATTTGCCGAAGCCCAGCGGCTGACCGCCCGCTATGAAGCCGCACGGGAGAAGGCCGCCTGCCTGATCAATGCACCGGATGATAAATCCATTGTCTGGACCCGCGGTACGACAGAGGCTATCAACATGGTGGCCCAAAGCTACGCACGCCCGCGCTTACAAAGAGGCGATGAGATTATCGTCAGCGTGGCGGAACACCATGCCAACCTCGTTCCCTGGCTGATGGTGGCGGAACAAACGGGGGCAAAAGTCATCAGACTCCCTCTCAACGCCCATTTACTGCCGGACGTGGAACGCTTACCAGAACTCATCACACCACGCAGCCGCATACTGGCGCTCGGGCAGATGTCTAACGTAACTGGCGGCTGTCCGGACCTGGTTCGCGCCATTTCGCTCGCCCACGCTGCGGGTATGGTGGTGATGGTTGATGGCGCCCAGGGCGTTGTACATTTCCCCGCAGACGTGCAGCAGTTGGATATTGATTTCTATGCTTTTTCTGGTCACAAGCTGTACGGGCCGACCGGGATCGGCGTTTTGTATGGTAAGCCAGAGTTGCTGGATGCCATGTCTCCCTGGCTCGGCGGCGGCAAGATGATTAATGAAGTCAGTTTTGCGGGGTTTACCACCCAGGCGGTTCCCTGGAAACTGGAGGCAGGTACACCTAACGTTGCGGGTGTTATTGGCCTGAGCGCTGCGCTGGAATGGCTGGCGGATGTCGACATCGAGCAAGCAGAAAGCTGGAGCCGTGGTCTGGCTACACTGGCAGAAGAGGCACTGGCGAAGCGCCCGGGATTCCGTTCTTTCCGCTGCCAGGACTCCAGCCTGTTGGCCTTCGATTTTGCCGGTGTTCACCACAGCGACATGGTGACACTGCTGGCCGAATATGGCATCGCGCTTCGCGCAGGACAACACTGTGCGCAACCGCTGCTGGCAGAACTTGGTGTATCAGGGACGCTGCGCGCCTCATTTGCACCTTATAATAGCCAAAGTGATGTGGATGCGTTGGTGACGGCGGTTGACCGCGCGCTGGAAATATTGGTGGATTAATGACAAACCCTCTGTTCGCCGAACATCCGTTTGGCACAACCGTGACCGAAGAGACTTTACGAGCTATCTTTGTCCCACTTACTCAGTGGGAAGATAAATATCGCCAGCTTATCCTGCTGGGGAAGCAACTACCGCCACTCCCGGAGCCATTAAAGGCCCAGGCAAAAGAGATCGCGGGATGCGAAAACCGCGTCTGGCTGGGGTATGCCGTACATGAGAATGGCACTATGCACTTTTTCGGCGACAGCGAAGGCCGTATCGTGCGCGGTTTGCTGGCAGTGCTGCTCACCGCGGTAGAAGGTAAAACCGCCGCCGAATTACTGACACGTTCGCCAATGGATTTTTTTGATGAATTAGGTTTACGCGCCCAGCTCAGCGCTTCGCGTAGCCAGGGACTGAATGCCCTTAACGCGGCGATTCTTGCGGCAGCGCAGCAGGTTGAATAGCTGTTTTGCCGGATAAGCGCTGGTGCCCCATCCGGCAAACAATCATTAAGTCTGACGCGCCGCCTTCGCCATCATCTTCTTCAACGCGTGTGACACCGCGACAAAGCCAAATGTCGCTGTCACCATCGTCGCAGCGCCAAAACCAGATGCACAATCCATACGCTTCGGCCCTTCTGCCGTCGCCTTCATCGCACACACTGAACCATCAGCCTGCGGATAGACCAGCGCCTCGGTCGAGAACACACAGTCCACACCCAGCTTGCCTTTGCTGTTTTTAACCACGCCAAAGTCACTTTTTAGCCGCTCACGTAGCTTCGCCGCCAACGGATCCTGAATAGTTTTGGCTAAATCAACGACCTGAATCTGCGTAGGGTCAATCTGCCCACCCGCACCACCGGTGGTGACCAGCGGAATTTTATTGCGACGGCAGTACGCGATCAGCGCTACCTTCGGGCGCACACTATCGATAGCATCAATAACATACGAAAAGCCGGCGTTCATATACTCTGCAACGTTATCCGGCGTGACAAAGTCATCGACCACACTGACTCGACACTCGGGATTAATCTGCCGTATACGTTCGGCCATCACCTCAGCCTTCGCCTGGCCCACGTTATCACGCAGAGCATGGATCTGCCGGTTAGTATTGGTAACGCACACATCATCCATATCGATGAGCGTAATTGCGCCAATTCCGGTACGCGCCAGCGCTTCCGCCGCCCACGATCCCACGCCGCCAATCCCGACCACACACACGTGCGATCCGGCGAACAGGTGCAGCGCATTTTCGCCATACAGACGCGCTGTGCCGCCAAAACGCTGACGCCAGGCATCACTTATCACAACAGACATACGACCTCAGAACAGAAAATTCAAAGAGCGGTGATCGCCACTCACTATAGTGGCGACAACACCGTTCTTGCGCCGAATGGCGCTTTGCTTATCCAGCCTGCTCGAAAAATGGCAGATCTGATAAGGCTATTTATTAACCGCTAAATACGTTACCCGCTCCGGCGCCACTTTTCAGCACCCAGACACGACCGTAGTGATTATACCAGCCCGCACGATGCCCTGCGTCTGCACCAATACCCTGATAGATATCGAAGTGCTGGCCTTTGATCGCTCCACCGACATCTAATGCCACCATCAGACGCAGTTCATACTGACCGGTAAATTTCCCGTTATTGTCCAGCAGCGGCACTTCTGCCAGTAACGTCGTGCCCGCAGGAATAATACTACGGTCAGAAGCAACGGAGGCCCTGCCAATCAGCGGCACTGCGCTGGCCCCTTTTACCGGGGCAAAAGATTGTGGTTTAAAGAAGACGAACGACGGATTCTGTTCCAGCAGTTCACGCACTTCAGCTTCGCTGTGCGTTTCACCCCAGTGACGGATCGCCTGCATCGACATATCTTCTTTCTTCACTTCGCCACGATCGATCAGTACTTTACCAATACTGCGATAAGCATGGCCGTTTTTGCCGGCATAGCTAAAGAAGTTAAGCGGGCTGCCATCACCGAAGTCGATGTAGCCACTGCCCTGAACATCCATAATGAAGTTATCCATCAGGGAGTTGCTGTATGCCAGGATATAGTTGTCACTCAACGCACCTGCGTAGATTTCAGCGCGGGAAGGTAAACGCCCACGTTTTGGCGGCATACGATAGATAGGGTATTGAAATTCCCCCTGACGCGTGTGCCGCGCCTGGATTACCGGCGTGTAATAACCAGTGAACTGAACGTTGCCATAGTTATCAGCCCCTTCCATCTGCCAAGCATCAATACCAAACTGGCGCATATTGCGCGTATCGCCACCTGCACGTAGCCACTCCTGGATAGCGTTGTAGACATTGCTTTGGTTGCCATACAAACGCGGAGAGGCGTTGCGGATCTGATTTACCTGCTCGGCGAAATCACCGGCATTGATTGGCGCGCCAACCGCATCAGGTTGGTTCACCAGTGAGAAAGGCTGGGTAAATTTCCCGTCTTTATACTGCTGTCCACGATCGGTGGGTTTAGAGGAACACGCAGCGAGCATCGCGACTACGGCCCCCGCCAGAAGATATTTTGCCCAACGTCCTTTCATTATTCTCGTCTTAAGTTGCCTGAATGCGAGATGAAGATAACAAACCCCCGAACCTAATGAAATGCGAATGCATACCCCATCGCAAATTTTGCGCAAAAAATAAACCGAAATGCTTTGTTTTTGTTCATTTTCATCCTTAAACCGTGATCAAGGTGAAAAAAGGGTTGCATGAAAACGTTAGCAGAGTATAGTGCGCATCCACGGACGCGGGGTGGAGCAGCCTGGTAGCTCGTCGGGCTCATAACCCGAAGGTCGTCAGTTCAAATCTGGCCCCCGCAACCAATTAAAATCAGAAGCAGTAATATTTCTGTTAAGCAGTTCGAATCACACATGTGATTTGAAATACGCAGCAGAAAGACGGACGCGGGGTGGAGCAGCCTGGTAGCTCGTCGGGCTCATAACCCGAAGGTCGTCGGTTCAAATCCGGCCCCCGCAACCAATTAAAATCTGATGTGATATTTTTGCAAGGTAGTTCGAATCACAGCAAAGCCAACGCAGATGTGGTTTGAATACGAAGCAAAAGACGGACGCGGGGTGGAGCAGCCTGGTAGCTCGTCGGGCTCATAACCCGAAGGTCGTCGGTTCAAATCCGGCCCCCGCAACCAATACATTGAACACCCTGACGGGTGTTTTTTTGTTTCTGCGGTCCGTAAAAAAAGCGCTTCTCAGCGCTTTTTTATTATCCCCTTCTCGCCAGCGTTGCCCCATCGGCAAAATACGCTTTGATCCCAGCCAGAATCGACTCAGCAACTTCCTGCTGGAAGGTCGCGGTTTTGAGCTTTCGCTCCTCTTCAACGTTACTGATAAACGCCGTTTCCACGAGGATCGAGGGAATATCCGGCGCTTTCAACACCGCAAATCCTGCCTGCTCAACCTGATTCTTATGCAGATTATTAATCTTACCGAGCTTATTCAGTACCGCTTTACCAAACTTCAGACTGTCAGCAATCGTCAGCGATTGCACCATGTCGAACATGGTGTGGTCGACGTAGCGGTCACCACTCTTACTGACACCACCAATTAAATCCGAGGCGTTCTGGGTTTGCGCCAGATATTTTGCTGCGGTACTGGTCGCACCTTTAGTGGAAAGTGCAAACACCGACGAACCACTGGGCTGTCGACTGGTAAAAGCATCCGCATGAATGGAGACAAACAGGTCAGCGCGCTGCTTCTGGGCTTTCGCCACGCGGACTTTCAACGGAATGAAGATATCCTCATTACGCGTCATATAGACCTTCATATTGCCTTCTTTTTCGATCAGCGCGCGCAGGCGACGGGCTATCTGCAACACCACATCTTTTTCGCGCGTCTTGTATTTCCCCACGGCACCGGAATCTTCGCCACCATGGCCGGGATCGAGCATAATGACAATTGGACGGTCACGCCCCGCTTTACCGGGCTGCGGGCCACTTTGTGCAGGTGGCACCTGTTTATCGAGATCGCCCTTGTTGTAGTCTTCAAGTAACGCCAGCAGAGGATCCTGCACATCCTGGGCATTCGCGGGATAAAGATCCATCACCAGACGTTCTTTAAATCCTGCAACGGGTGCCAGGGCGAACAGCTGCGGCTTCACATCTTGTTTCAGCTCAAACACCATGCGCACGGTCTGTGGGTCAAACTGGCCTACTCTTGCTGACTTAATGTACGGATCGTCAGGGCGGATCTGCGTCCCGATCCCCTTGAGCACCGAGTTCAAATTAACGCCTTCAATATCCACAACCACACGCTCAGGATTACTCAGGGCAAACTGTTTGTATTTCAGCAGACGGTTGGATTCCACCGTGACGCGGGTATAACTGGAGGCAGGCCAGATGCGCACTGCAACGACCTGACTAACGGCGGCCAGACCGACCTGGCTGACGCTCAAAAGCCACATAGCACCCGCACCTTTCAGTAAACGGCGGCGACTGATTGCTGAATTGGATCCCGACATGCTTCTCCCGAGCAAAAGAAATCTTTATTTAGGTAATAGGTAAAACGTCCTAATTGACCGGAAACTTTAGCGAATGACGCATAATCTGTCATCTACAAAAGGGTAAACATTCTTTTTATATTCACGGCATTACTGAGAAAAATCTTCAGGAAGGGTAAAAATTACGCTTGCGCATGGAGCAAAAACAGAATAAAAATACACAAATTACGAATAATCATGCAATGAGGGTGTGCCGTGGTGAAGGAGCGTAGAACCGAACTGGTACAGGGATTCCGCCATTCTGTTCCCTATATCAATACCCATCGGGGAAAAACGTTTGTCATTATGCTGGGCGGCGAAGCCATCGAGCATGAAAACTTTTCCAGTATCGTCAATGACATTGGCCTCCTGCATAGCCTGGGCATCCGCCTCGTTGTGGTGTATGGCGCCCGGCCACAGATTGATGCCAATCTTGCTGCTCATCATCATGAGCCGGTGTACCACAAAAATACGCGCGTAACTGATGCCAAAACGCTGGAGCTGGTGAAGCAGGCTGCAGGGCTACTCCAGCTTGATATCACCGCCCGCCTGTCGATGAGCCTGAACAATACGCCATTGCAGGGCGCGCACATCAATGTGGTCAGCGGTAACTTTATTATCTCCCAACCTCTTGGCGTCGATGACGGCGTAGATTACTGCCATAGCGGACGCATCCGTCGTATTGATGAAGAGGCGATTCACCGCCAGTTGGACAGTGGCGCCATTGTATTGATGGGCCCGGTAGCCGTTTCCGTCACCGGAGAGAGCTTTAATCTGACTTCAGAAGAGGTCGCCACCCAGTTGGCTATCAAGCTGAAAGCAGAAAAGATGATCGGTTTTTGCTCCTCCCAGGGAGTTATTAACGATGATGGCGATATTGTTTCCGAACTTTTCCCCAACGAAGCCCAGGCTCGCGTTGAGTCACAGGAAGAGAAAGGCGACTACAGCTCCGGCACCGTGCGCTTCCTGCGTGGTGCCGTAAAAGCCTGTCGCAGTGGCGTACGCCGCTGCCACCTGATTAGCTATCAGGAAGATGGCGCATTGTTACAGGAGCTGTTCTCACGCGATGGGATCGGGACGCAAATCGTGATGGAGAGCGCCGAACAGATCCGTCGCGCCACCATTAACGATATCGGCGGTATTCTGGAACTGATTCGCCCACTCGAGCAGCAAGGTATTCTGGTCCGTCGCTCACGTGAACAATTGGAAATGGAGATCGACAAATTCACCATTATTCAGCGTGATAACCTGACCATCGCCTGTGCCGCCCTGTACCCTTTCCCGGAAGAACGAATTGGCGAAATGGCGTGTGTAGCAGTACATCCGGACTATCGAAGTTCTTCACGCGGAGAAGTTTTGCTGGAAAGGATCGCCGTGCAGGCCAGACAAATGGGGCTTAGCAAACTGTTCGTGCTGACAACACGCAGTATTCACTGGTTTCAGGAGCGCGGCTTCACGCCCGTGGATATTGACCTGCTGCCAGAGAGTAAGAAACAGATGTACAACTATCAGCGGCGTTCAAAAGTGCTAATGGCAGATCTGGGGTAACCACAGTTGCCGGATAGCGTTAACGCTTATCCGGCCAACAAATCCTACTGTGCAATACCATCATTAAACAACGCCGACAGCCCACTGCGACGTTCAGTGCGAGTGGCAATGGCCCCACTCAATATCCGCTCATCGGCATACAGCGACAAGCGACGGCGCGCGCGGGTCACCGCCGTATAAACCAGCTCGCGGGTAACAACGGGCGAATGCTGGCTGGGTAAAATCAACGCCGCATGATCAAACTCGGATCCTTGTGATTTATGCACCGTCATCGCCCAGGTTGTTTCATGTTCCGGTAAACGGCTGGGCTGTACCGACTTGATATTGCCATCCGGCAACGCAAACCACACCCTTAAGCCCTGACCACGATCGAGCGCGATCCCGATATCACCGTTAAACAGACCCAGCGAACTGTCATTTCGCGCAATCATCACCGGTCGCCCCTCGTACCAACGGGTATGTGCGAGACGGGAAATCTTACGTTTTTGCACCATCACCTGTTCGATGCGCTCATTCAACCCACTCACGCCGAACGGACCTTCACGCAGTGCGCACAATAGCTGATATTCATTAAATGACTGAATAATAGCATCCGGCTCTGCACGCTCATGGAGCAACTCAAGGTAGTGCCCATAGCCCGCTAGCGCTTCATCAAGCATAGCTGCGTAATCTTCACTACTTTGCAGCGTGCGTTTTTCGATATCACTAAAACCTTGCTGGAAGACCGTTTTGATCGCGGCTTTATCACCCCGATTTATCGCAGAAGCCAGTTGGCCGATACCGGAATTACTGCCAAAACGGTAACTCTTTTGCAGCAGGCATAAGCTGTCACGTAATGATGCCGCCTGAGTTCCTGAACCCGCAGGAATGGTGCTACCGGTCAGGCGGCTCAGTTGTTTTGCGCGTTCCGCAGTAAATCCGGCATTCACAAAAGCACAGATATCCCCCAGCACAGCCCCCGCCTCAACGGAAGCAAGCTGGTCACGATCGCCAAGAAAAATCACCCGACCATGGGGAGGTAATGCATCAATAAGGCGCGACATCATAGGCAAATCAATCATCGAGGCTTCATCAACCACCAACACATCAAGATGGAGAGGATTGCCTGCATGATGGCGCAGTCGCTGGCTACCCGGCTGTGCGCCTAATAATCGGTGCAGCGTACTGGCGTCATCAGGAATACGTTTCTTTTGTTCATCGGTCAACGGCAACTCACGTAATGCAGCGCCCAGCGACGCAGTCAGTCGCGCCGCCGCTTTTCCCGTTGGAGCGGCCAGCCGGATACGACAGCGTTCACCATCCGCCATCTGAATCAACGCCGCCAACAGCCTGGCGACCGTTGTCGTTTTTCCCGTTCCCGGCCCACCAGAGATCACTGATATACGACGCGTCAGCGCTACAGCCGCTGCAACTTTCTGCCAGTTAATTCCTTCCGTATGCGGAAAAAGCGTCCCCAGCGTGTGGGTCAACCGCGATTCATCCACCTCGATTGCCTGGTTAACCTCACTAAAGAAGCGAGCCACCGTACGTTCGTTATTCCACATTCGGTTCAGATACAGGCGATCGCAATACAGCACCAGCGGCGTCGGGCGCTCGCCGCGACTTACCGCATCAGAGGCAAGCAGACATTCAGCCCAGTCTTCAGGCTCCCCTTTTTCACTCATCCAGGAGGTAAGCAAAGGGTGGGCGTCTTCGCTTAAAGATAAACGCGAAAGCGGTAAACAGACGTGGCCTTCTCCCGCTTCGCGGCTAAGCAATGCCGCAGCCAGCGTGACGACCGGGTTGTCGTTTCCGGCAACCGCCAGCGCAAACTGGGCATCTAACGGCCGTAGCTGTTTCTGCTCCACAGCCTCCAGTAATCGCTTCTGGATTGTCATTGCATTTCCTCCAGTGCTGCGCCCGCAAACATCTCGTCCATCATCGCAATCAGCTCTCCGTCTGGTCGGGTCGCATAAATTCCCTGCTGAGGTTCCTCGCTATCAACACCGCGCAAAAAGAGATAGATAACGCCGCCAAAATGGCGTTCATAATCGTAGTCTGTAATGCGGTGACGTAAATAGCGGTGCAGCGCCAGAGTATAAAGTTGATATTGCAGGTCATAACGGTGTGCCTGCATTGCTGAGGCCATCGCCTGCTGGGTATAAGCGCTGCTGTCTTCTCCCAGCCAGTTAGATTTGTAGTCAAGCAGGTAATAACGCCCCTGGTGGCGGAACACGAGGTCAATAAAACCTTTCAGCATGCCGCGAACCTGCATGAAATCCAGCGGTGGACAGCCCGCCGAGAGAGGATCGTATTTGCGGATCAGCGCGTCCAGTTGGCTGGCTATCAGCGGCTGCGAAATGGGCAGATAAAACTCCATCTCCACCTGTTTTTCCCGTGCAGACAGAACGCTCAGACTCACGCCCGATTCGTTAAGCGGCGCACGCAAAATGGCCTCCAGCCAGTGGGTCAAAACCGGCGCCCAGTGTGCCTCATACCCACCCAACGCCAGTTTTTCCTGTACCCATTGCGTTTCAACCGGTTGGGTAAAATCCAGGTCCTCAAACAAGCTATGTAAAAATGTTCCCGGCGATGCACCTCGTGGAAACTGATGCGGTGTTAGCCCTGATTCCACAACCGCCTCACCCACGCCTGATGCATCAATGTCCAGCCGGGGGATCAGATCCTGCGCGATGTCATGTCCACGTTGTTGCAGGCCGGAATAGCTGGTCACACGCCAGCTGTCACCGGGAGCACGTTGCAGCGTTCTTGCACTCAATACCGAACTGGCGGGTTGCGAAACCAGCCAACGCTCACCGTCTGGCTCATTCGGCGTCAGGCAGGCAATATCTTCACTGCAAAGCGCTTCAATAGCAGCACGAAGCCCTGCGGCATCCTTCGGCTCGCCTTTTTGCAACAAGCGTCCCAGAGCACTCTGATGCACATCGGTATCACCTTTCTTATCACCCCGACGGCGCACCAGCGGCGCAACGCCGAGACTGCAATGCCATACCGAACGCGTCAGCGCAACATAAAGCAATCGCAGGTCTTCCGCCAGACGTTCAGCTTCTGCCAGCTCAATACTCTCATCCGCTTCGCTGAGATCCAGCACAGCTTCAAAAGAGCTACGATCATGGTAGAACGCCTGATCCTGAACGCGAAAATTAGTGATAAAAGGCAGCCAGACCAGTGGATATTCCAGCCCTTTCGATTTGTGGATGGTGACGATTTTAACCAGATGCTTATCGCTCTCCAGCCTCAACTGCTGACTGGAAGCATTGCTGTCAGGTTCCAGAATATGCTGGGAAAGCCAGCGCACCAGCGCATGCTCACTTTCCAGTTGCGATCCCGCTTCCTGCAACAGTTCACTGATATGCAAAATGTCGGTCAGACGGCGTTCGCCACCCGCCGTTGCCAGCAGGTTTTCTGCAATTTGACGCGCTGACATCAGCGCGCGCAGCATCGGCATGACGCCACGCTTATGCCAGAGCTGGCGATAACCGTCGAATTCCTCTACTACGGCATCCCAGGCATTCTCGTCATTGTTCAGCGCTTCAATATCCTGCGCATTAAGTCCCATCATGGACGTCGCCAGCGCGCTACGCAGTGTGTTTTCACGTTCCGGCGTCATCACCGCCTGCAGGACCCATAGCAGTTCCTGCGCCTCCAGCGTTTCAAATACACTGTCACGGTTGGAGAGATAGACCGACGGGATAGCCAGTTGCGTTAGCGCGTCGCGTACCAGCGCCGCCTCCTGGCGACTGCGGACCAACACGCTGATATCCGATGCGCGTACCGGGTTGGACGCTTTACCGCTGACCAGCAACGCCTCACCAGACTGCCCGGCTTTAAGCCAGTCACGAATTTGCGTTGCGCACACCTGGGCCATATAGTTCTGGTAATCGCCCACGCCACAGCTTTCTCCTTCCATTAGCCACATGCTCATCGCAGGTTGCTTTTCACCGTGAAGTACAAACCGCAGCGATTGATTCTTCTCTGCGGATTTCACCGGGCTAAAGGGGATTTCGCGGAACATGAAGGCGTCGTTCATCTGGCTGAAGAGCGTATTGACGCCATTGACCATCCCAGGCGCAGAACGCCAGTTGGTATCGAGCGTGTAATGTGCGCTAACTTCACTACGCGCTTTCATATAGGTGAAGATATCCGCACCGCGAAACGCATAAATAGCCTGTTTGGGATCGCCAATCAACAGCAGCGCGGTTTCCGGCTGATGCTGCCAGATACGACGGAAAATACGGTACTGCTGCGGGTCGGTGTCCTGGAATTCATCGATCATCGCCACCGGAAAACGGGTTCGAATGGCAGTAGCCAGCGCATCGCCGCTTTCACTACCCAGTGCCGCGTCCAGCCGACTGAGCATATCGTCAAAGCCTAACTCTCCGCGTCGACGTTTCTCCTGCGCAACCGCTTCGCGGATTTCCGCCAGCGCCCGGGTAATCACCAGATCGCGGATCGTCAGCGGTTCGCTAATCAGTTCATCAATGGCGACAAATAGCGGATGCCGGGGCGTTACGCCGCCCGCTTTGGTGCGATCTTCTAAAAAGCGTTGAGAGAATTTCTCCAGCGCATCAGGGAGCTGGTAGCTTTGTGTCTCTTCCTGCGCCCAGGCACTGATCTTTTCGATCCACTTACCCTGATTACCACGATTAAATTTACGCCTGTCGATTCCGGAATCTTCAAGCAGACCTTCCAGCTCATCGACCGAATCGCGCCATTGCTGCTTAATCTGGTTGATACGCGCCAGAATTTTTTCGTGTCGGGATGCCAGCGTTTCATCCGTTGGCGGCGGCGCTTTAATGACCGGGGCTTCACCCTGTAGGTAGCGGTCGATATCTCGTAGCAGCGCTTGTGGGCCTTTCCACGTTTCGAAGATCACCTGCGCAATATCGCGAGAGAGCGGGTAACAATGTCGACGCCAGAAGTCCGCGCAGGCCTGGTAACGCAGCAGCGATTCATCTTCTATCAGTTGCTGTTCAAACAGCATGCCTGACTCAAAGGCGTTCAGACTAAGCATACGCTGGCAGAAACCGTGAATGGTAAACACCGCCGCTTCATCCATCTGTCTTTCAGCCAATAACAGCCAATGCGCGGCCTGTTTTTTATCGGCAATTTCATCTAACAAGCGGGCATAGAGCGGATTGTCGGTAGTTTCACGCAGGCAGGCAATTCGCAGCTCATGAATGTTGCTACGAATACGACCGCGCAGCTCTTCAGTGGCGGCCTCGGTAAAGGTAACCACTAACAGCTCTTCGACGGTCAGAGGGCGAGGAAAGGCGGCGGAGCCGCCCAGTCCAAGCAGTAAACGTAAATAAAGGGCGGCGATGGTAAAGGTTTTACCGGTGCCCGCAGAGGCTTCAATCAGTCGCTCGCCCGTCAGGGGCAAGCGCAGTGGATCAAGGGACTCAGCGGCATCATTCATTCTTTTCACTCATCAGGGGTAAGGTTTGCTGCAACGCGCTGACGGTCGGCCACACTTTCCAGCCTTCCGGGTGCACATACTCTGCTTTCCCGTTCTGACTGCCGGAAACCTGTGACAGTATCGCCATGCCTTGCGGCTCAACCACCGCCTGATGGAAGAAATCGGCAAGCTTTTGCGGCGTCAGCAGTTTAATCTGAGCCACGATTTTATCACGTGAATCGAAGCGCATATTACCTCGATCGAAATCTTTGCTTAACTGCGAAGCTTCTGCCCCCAACGTTTGGGGCGCCTGCAGCATTTGCGCAATGATGGCCTGCTGAATTTGTACGAATTCATCAGCTTTCATTGCCCGCAGTTTCGCTTCCGCCGTCGGGAAAAACGCTTTATACCGTTCCCACAGGTAAGACGGTTGCTTATCGCTGCTTTGCAGCAGGAAACCCATTCCCCACTGACGGCCAACGCTCATTGGGAAAGCAAATACGGCGTAGCCTAATTGCTCTTCAGTACGCAGTTGATTGTAGAACCACGGCTGAACAATTTGCCCTAACATCGCGCTGTAGGCCGAACTGGTATACTCGTCATAACCGGTAGGCACAAATACCGCTGCCAGCGCGGAGTCCGTGCTGCTGCCCGCTTTTTCAAAGATGACGGACTGCTTTTTATCAACTACAACATCTTTGTTCCGGCACCATTCTGACCCGTTCGCACCAAGCTGTTTCTGAATATCACGTGCCATGGTTTTCGCCTGAGCTTCGCTCATGTTACCAATCACCAGAAATTCAGGACGCGCACCGGCTTTTAAGGTGTCACGGTAAGTCATCACTTCTTGCAAAGTAATGGATGGCAACAGTTTACGGCGTTCATCGCGTGAGAAGTACGGCACCTGAGAAAGCATCTGTACCGGCATAATTGCCTGATCATAGGCTTTGCCTTTCTCTGCAGAGTCCATCATCTGGGCGTACCAGGATTTCGCCTGCTCCAGCTGTTCGTCCGTAGCGGTGTAGCTGAAATAGCCTGTCAGCAGAGCCTGAAAAAGCTGAGGTAAACGTTGGGTATAGCCGTTTGCGTTAAGCATCAGACCATTGTTAGCATTCGTTGAGAAACCAATCCCCCCCACCGCAGCCTGATTGCTTAACTGGTCGAGCGCAATACCGGCCAGATAATCGTTCAGTGCGAATAACACCTGATTTTTGGCGCTATCCATCGCTTTCGGGTTGCGCAGAATCACGCTGACATCGGCCTTTGGCTCACTGGCAAAATACTGACTCGGCGCATATACCACGCGTAAATCAGGCTCATCAACGATCAAATCCGGATGGGCGTATTTTTTATCCGTCTTAATCAGCGTGAAATCATCAGGGATATAGGGGTTCAACTCCGGCAGAGAGAGCGCAATGCCCTGGGCTTTTTGCTGCCAGTCGGCGAAGGTTTTTTCGCTGATTTTATCCACCTGATAAGGGGCATCGACAAAATAAGCGGTTTTATTATGTGGCTCTTTCGGACTGATATACCAGATACGCGCATTTTGCGGTGTCATCATCGCCAGACGTTCCTGAACCGCCTTAGCATCATATTGATCGGCAATATTCACCGCATCCAGCGTATGTTCGACGGGAACGCGGATCATGGTATCAGCCAGCCATTCCACGTAGTCCATATCACGCGTGATAGAGGGATAACGGAAGTCGAGATCCAGTACGTGTGCCAGTTCGTCAAAATAGCGTTTATCAACGCCTTTTTCACGCAACAGATTGAGATAGCTAAAGATAGCAGCAACAACTTCATCGCGATTCGCCAACCCTTTGTCGGTTAACGTCGCCGAAATAGCCAGCACACCGCTGTTACCATTGACAACCGGATCGGAGTCAGCACGAATGCCTTCAACCAGCCCCTGCTTTTGCAGCCAGTCGGACAACGTCCCCGGACTGCGGTTGCCAATCAAATAGGTAACGAGTTCGTCGGTTTTGCTACGAAACTGTGCACTGTTGTTATCGATACGAAACTCTACGCGCAGCACTTTACGCGGCATTGCAGGGACATAGTGGATGACGACGCCCTTTTGCGCGTCAGTCACGACCGGTACGGTAATTTCCGGTTTTTCGACATTTTTATTCGGTACTCGCCCGAAGTTATCAGCCGCGATCCGCGCCAGCTCTGGCAGGGGTTTATTACTGTAAATCACCGCTTTCATCAGGTTCGCGGAGTAGTACTTTTCATGGAATGTCTGCAAGGCTTGCAGTACCGGGTTACCCGGTTTATCGCTTAATGTCTGCAGATTTCCGCCGGAGAAGCGCGAACCAGGGTGTGCCGGGTTTATTGTTTCTGCGCTCACCTGTGCCATACGCATACCGTCCCGGGTACGCGCCAGCGTCAGCTCAGAATTAACGGCATTTCGCTCGCGATCGGCATATTTTTTATCGAGCAGCGGCGAGGCAATAGCGTCAGCCAGACGATCAACGGCCCCCGCCAGCGCATCGTTTTCAACTTCGAGATAGAAAGCCGTGCGATAGGGCGCAGTGCTGGCGTTGTGGCTGCCGCCGTGCATTTTGAGGAATTCAGCTAAGCTGTCCGGCTGTGGGTATTTTTTAGATCCCATCAGGCACATATGTTCAAGGTAATGCGCCAACCCCTGGTGATCGTCGGGATCTTCCAGAGACCCCACCGGGACCACCAGTGCAGAGAGTGACTTAACGGCCTGAGGGTCGGATACCAGCAACACGACCATGCCGTTATCAAGGCGCACGGCCTGATACTGGCGAGTGTCTTTATCGCTTTTACGGATGGTTTCAGCTAAAGGCTGCCAACCAGTATCTGCCTGACTTACGGGTACCCAAAGGGCAACGAACAACAGTAATGCGCTGAACCAGGTGCTGCGGGGCATTCACAAACCTCATCATTAACGTATTCACCTGTTCACTACAAACCACGCATTAAGCGTGGTCTGAACAGGGCAAGACTCTGTGCTGAACGAGTCAGCATCTTATGTGTAAGAATCAGTCCGTGACAGAAAGCGCATCATAGTAGAAGTCATCAATCTGTGCAATTTTTATACAATCATCATGACTGATTAAAGCGAAATAACGGTAACAAATAGCGCTGAGACTGCGACACAATGGTCTCCAGAGTTTCAGGAGCCAGCTGACGCCACAGGCGTTGATACCAGATATCATCGCCTTCACCACGCACCATCATGTTGCCTTCATAAGCCTGCAAAAACTTATTTCGTGCTTTTTGCAGCGTATCATCGTCATCTAACATGGCATCATTTACGGCGTCATAACAGGTTTTTATCCACGCCCCACCACTTTCCGGTAGCACCAGCAAAGGCGATGACATGCCTTCCCGATACCCCTCAATAAGTTGTGACAGATACAGTAACGCCTGCTCTGCCTCCAGTGGAGGGAAACGCCATTCTCCGTCTTTACGCAGGAACAAACGACTCTCTCCCGCTCCGCCACTGGCACAATAGACAAGATGTTCCAGCCAAAGTTGCACCCCCTGGGACACACTTATTAAAGATGGGCGCCAGCGCAACAAACCATCTTCCTGGACCTGTGGTAACCAACCCGTGATTTGCACACCGTTGCAGCTCAGATCAATTTCCATGCTCTGGCAAGGCTGGCGAGAGGCAATAATGCGATCGGCAAGCGACTGCATCTCCTGACGTTGGGTATCCCAAAGAATCTCACCAAATGCCCCATAAGGAAGCGAGCCAGCCGCACGGAAGCGACGGAACAAACGCTCGGCGTCGTTCTCTTCCACCAGCGTGTTAAGCAACTGCTGGTTAAGCTGATAGCGGGTTAACCCCTCAAGGGTAAAAGGCTCCGTTTCCGGGATCTCACTCTCTTCAGAACGGAAATTCACTCGTAGCCGCATCTGGAAGAAGGCCCGAACCGGATGAGCCCAAAATCGTTGTAGCGTTTCCAGCGTCAGGGTTTCAGGCATCGTAAAGTGGAGTGGCTGAACAAAATCAGCGTGTGCCTTACCTGACATGTTCGCCGCTGGCAGCCATTCACGCGCATAACTTTGCTGTTCGCCTGGCTGAAAGTTTTGTACATCAAAAGGCATACGGGTGTGCAAACGGGTAATGTGGGCTTTTACTTTGGTTTCGCTTTCATCGCTGGTGAGCAATTCATCACCCGGTAAGTAGTGGCTTTGCCCAATATAGTCCATTAACTCCTGCACCAGTACCGACGGAAAGCGTTCACTGTTGTCCTGAATTGAACGCCCAATGTAGCTGATATAGAGCGTTTGCTGCGCCGAGATCAGTGCTTCCAGAAACAGATAGCGATCATCATCACGACGACTTCGATCACCCCGCATCGGCTTTTGACTCATCAGGTCAAAACCCAACGGCGCAAGCTGGCGCGGATAAACACCGTCGTTCATGCCTAACAAACACACCACTTTGAAAGGAATGGAACGCATTGGCATCAGCGTACAAATATTCACCGGACCAGCAAGGAAGCGCTGACTGATACGTTCCTGGTCTAGCCGCAGGGCTAGCTCATCGCGTAACAGTGAAAGTGGAATAGCACCGCGATACTCAGCCCCCAAACCTTCGGCAATAATAGCCTGCCACTGTTGTTCAATGAGCGTCATCGCCGCTTCGGTTTCCGCATCCGGCAGGAAGAAATCATTGAGCATGTCACGACAGACGGGTAGCCATTCCTCCAGCGGACGCTCCTGGGCCAACCCCCGGCGCCAAAGATTGAGCTGCATCAATAGCGAAGCCAGATGCCCCACCAGCTCGGCAATCAAACCGCTGGATTCATCATACGGCAATACCGATTGCCACTCGCCCTGTGTGCTTTCCATCGCATAGCCCAGCAGCATACGCGTCAGACCAAATTGCCAGGTGTGCTGGCCTGTCGGTGGTAGTTCCAGTTCGCGAACGTTATCGTCGTCAATTCCCCAACGAATACCTGACTCATTAACCCACAGGCGAAGATAGCGTAATCCCTCTTCGTTGATGTTGAAGCGCGCCGCCAGTACTGGGACGTCCAGTAATGCCAACACATCTTCTGAGACAAAACGGCTGTCCGGCAACGACAGCAGGCTGATAAAGGCCTGTAAAACGGGATGGGACTGACGTGCACGGCGGTCAGAAATGGCAAACGGTAAATATCTATCAGCTGGCGCGCTGCCAAAAACGGCCTGAATGAATGGGCTGTAGCTGTCGATATCCGCTACCATCACAATGATGTCACGCGGCGTCAGCGTAGGGTCCGCTTCCAGCATCGCCAGCAAACGGTCATGGAGGATTTCCACCTCACGCTGTGGGCTATGGCAGACATGGAAACTCACACTGGTGTCATTCGGCTCAAGCAACCGTTTATTGTCGCTACGCGAATACTCCTCCAGATTGACGCCTGCCACAGCCCGGCTTTCCAGCTCAAGGATGTCCGACTGAATGTTACGCAAAAGATTGTCGGGCGTGATATCGACAAACGCATCCAGTTCCTGGCTGTTTTCCAGCTCAGACAGCAGGTAAATATAGTCACGCCCCAGTTTTCCCCACGAGGCCAGCAGCGGATTGCTGACATCCTGCTCGCCATCACTGTTAAACAACCCCTCGGCATTTTGGCTATCACGAAACAACGGCAGCTCTCTTTCTTCAAAGCTGTGCCGACGCTGGCGCGCCAGCAGCTTCGCCAGATACGCAGGATCTTTAATGTCACCCCAGTAGTAACGACACGGATTAGTGAATAACAGGTGAATTTCGATATGCTTACCCAACGCCTGCAACGCCTGAAGATAAACAGGCGGCAACGCCGAAATACCGCAAATAAAAACGCGCGAAGGTAGCCCTTCCGGGCAGCTTGTTGCACTTTCCAGGGTCTGAATAAACCGTTGATATAAATTAGCGCGATGCCAGCGTGGTTGTCCCAGTTCAGCGGTATATTCCACCAGCGCTTTCCACAGTGGTGCCTGCCAGGCCTGAGACTCACCTAAACCTTCAACCAGCCTTCCCTCCTCCCACTGCGTTAACCAGTCCGGACGGTAGACTAAATATTGGTCGAAAAGGTCGGCTGCGCGTGAAGAAAGCTGAAACAACTTACGCTTGTCGGTATCGTCAGTCAGATAGTGACGCAGCAGCGTGAAGTCATCTTTTTCCAGTAATTGCGGCAGCAACGTCATCAGCTTCCAGCTCATACTCTGTTTGCTGAACGCGCTCTCTTTCGGGATCTCCGGCAATACGCGCACAAACATATCCCAGATAAAACTCGCAGGTAGCGGAAAATCAATGTTGGCGGCAATACCAAACTTCTGTGCCAGGGTCATTTGTAACCATTGCGCCATACCGGTACTTTGAACCAGGATCATCTCCGGTTCAAAAGGGTCGTCCAGTCGCTCCCGCTCGACGATATATTCCATTAACGCTTCCAGCACATCCAGGCGATTGGAGTGGTAGACCCTTAACATAGCGACTCCTGACTACTGACGATTTGAGCAGTGCAGACGTGTCATTTGACCCTGCCTGCCCATAGGGGACGTAATTTTAACATTGATGCTGACACATCCCGCCTGCGTTGTCTGCATTCGGTTTACCTGCCAGTTCAAAGGCGGCGAAAACACATGCAGTTGGCTTTGCTGCCACGCGTAACGCCAAAGCTGCTGGTACTGATTTCTGCCCAAGAAACTGTTCATCAATGCTCGTTGATACCCCGACAGTGTGGTCACAATCATGATCATCAACACCATTGCCAACATGACTTCCGGCAGGCTAAATCCACGTTGCCGGTTCAGGGGATCTGGCATAATGCCAGCGTCTTTAACGGGCAGAAATCGCTCCAGCCATGTGCAGAAAACTTGATATTGCCGTCTACAACCTCGCCCTGACGCCATAGAGATATCCCTTCGTATTGAGCAATAAGCAACACGTTATTATTAGCAAGCAGTCGCAGACAAACGTCTGCATTCTGCATTGCATAGGACCGACACTGAACATCGGGTTGCAAAAGCCAGCGTTGCATACGCCCCCATTCCATCGCAGATTGCGCCACGGCCTGGCGTTGCAAAGACTGGCTTTCCATTGCAACACGAGAGGCAAAACTGGCTTCCTGCCTGCTAACGCCCTGCAACAACAGACTACCGAGCACCAGAAGTAAAAGTACCAGTGCAAGGGACGATACACCTCGTTCCCGGTTCACAGATTAAATCCTGTCACGCTGTAAAGCGCTTCGATCACTCTTTGTGGTTCGACTTTACTGGAGCCACGCAGACGCAGAATGAGGACGGGCGCAAACCCGCTAACATTCTGGCGTTCCACCTGAAATGACTCAATCTGAATGGTTACAGGATCGGTCATGCTATCCCAGCCCTTTCCTGCGCACGACGTCGCACCGCGCAATGTCTCCAGCGCCTTGTTTTGTAGGCGAAATCCAATCTGCTCGGCTTCTTTCGCTGGATTCGTCTCCCAGATACCGTTACTGTTTGCATCCCACTGCACAATAACGCAATCGCGCTGACCCGATATTTCCAGCCCTTCACCGTGACAGCGTCCGTGACAGTAGCCCGCCCGCTGGAGATGCTTCGCTACGGTATAAACACGTTGCCAGACCTCATCTTCAAGCACTAACTGGTGTGTATTGTGCAAAATACCGCGCTGCAGGGCAGGTAAAAATCGCGCTGGACCCAGGAGTAAAACACTGCTTATCGCCATCGCAATCAGCACCTCCAGCAGTGAAAAACCGCGTTCGTTTAGCGACATAGATTTGCCTCATCGCGCTCGCAAAGTCTGATTCTCCCCCAACCTGATACCACCAGATTCAATTCACCAGCCGCATTTTTCAGGCGAATATGCCCAGCCCATGCCGTGTTCCGTAGGCCAAAAAAAGCCAGCGAAGGCGTTATCTCCACCATCTCAATATCGTCCCAGAGCGGCATAAACAGCCACGGCGAGGAAGGCTTACATGACTCATGAACATCGGCAGAGCTAACAAAACACCATGACGCTCCCTCTCTGATAACGCTGATAACGTGGTCGCGGTTATGCCAGTTGGCATCTTCACGAAGTTGCAGCAAATAATCCCGTACCTGACAGGCGGTTTGCCACAACCGTTGTTGCTGCTGCCAGCGTTGCCAGCCATAAAGTCCTGTGGCACTTAGGGCGACAATAATGAGCATCGCAACCAGAGTTTCAATTAGCGTATAGCCTTGTTGTTTTTTCATGTCGCCAGTATGGCGTGAGGGAATGAAATAACGAGCAGTGAATTCGGGTTATTCGGCGGGCTGCGAGGAATATTTTCCATGTTGCAGCGTATTACAACTTTTGCAGGAATCAGCATCGAAAAACTGACGCGAAGGCAAAAAAAAACCGACGCGCTATGGCGTCGGTCGTGGCAGCATGACATTCGATCAGATGGCGACCGGCGCTTTGATGCCTGGGTGCGGATCGTAGCCTTCAATTTCGAAATCGTCGAAACGATAGTCGAAGATAGACTCAGGTTTACGCTTGATAACCAGCTTCGGCAGCGCGCGGGGTTCACGGCTAAGCTGCAGGTGAGTTTGTTCCATATGGTTGCTGTACAGGTGCGTGTCGCCACCAGTCCAGACAAAGTCACCAACTTCAAGATCGCACTGCTGCGCCATCATGTGGACCAGCAAAGCGTAGCTGGCAATGTTAAACGGCAGGCCGAGGAACACATCGCACGAACGCTGGTACAGTTGGCAGGAGAGCTTGCCGTCAGCCACGTAAAACTGGAAGAATGCGTGGCACGGCGCCAGCGCCATCTTATCCAACTCACCCACGTTCCACGCGGAAACGATGATACGACGAGAGTCCGGGTCGTTTTTCAGCTGGTTTAAAACAGTCGTAATCTGGTCAATATGGCGGCCATCCGGCGTTGGCCACGCGCGCCACTGTTTGCCATAAACCGGGCCTAAATTGCCATTTTCATCGGCCCATTCATCCCAGATTGAGACATTATTTTCATGCAGATAAGCAACGTTGGTGTCGCCCTGCAAAAACCACAGTAGTTCATGAATAATGGAGCGCAAGTGGCAGCGTTTAGTTGTAACCAGCGGGAACCCTTCCTGCAGGTTAAAACGCATCTGATGGCCAAAAATGGAAAGCGTTCCGGTTCCGGTACGATCGTTTTTCTGTGTGCCTTCATCCAGCACTTTTTGCATCAGTTCTAAATACTGTTTCATGGTTCCTCAGGAAACGTGTTGCTGTGGGCTGCGACGATACGCCCAAACCATCATGATAATACCGGCGACAATCATCGGGATAGACAGGATCTGCCCCATGCTGATGTATTGTACCCATGCGCCGGTAAACTGCTGATCCGGTTGGCGGAAAAATTCAACGATGATACGAAACGCACCATAGCCAATCAGGAACAACCCGGAGACCGACCCCATCGGGCGCGGTTTACGAATAAACAGATTAAGTATGATAAACAGCACAACCCCTTCCAGCGCCATCTCATAGAGCTGGGAAGCGTGGCGTGGCAGTGAGCCGTAAGTATCGAAAATAGACTGCCATTGCGGATTAGATTGCAGCAGTAAGATATCTTCTGTACGCGAACCAGAGAACAGCATGGCATAGGAGAAGTTCGGGTCGACACGTCCCCACAACTCGCCATTAATAAAGTTGCCCAGACGACCGGCACCCAGGCCAAACGGAATCAACGGTGCGATGAAATCAGAAACCTGGAAGAACGAGCGCTTGGTACGTTTGGCGAAGATAATCATCACCAGAATCACACCGATAAGACCGCCGTGGAAGGACATACCGCCATCCCAGACGCGGAACAGATACAGCGGATTATCAAGGAAGAGAGGGAAGTTGTAGAACAGTACGTAGCCGATACGCCCACCGAGGAAAACCCCGAGGAAGCCTGCATAGAGTAAGTTTTCTACTTCGTTTTTGGTCCAGCCACTCCCTGGGCGATTAGCACGGCGAGTCGCCAGCCACATCGCAAAAATAAACCCCACCAAATACATCATGCCGTACCAGTGAAGTGCGACGGGTCCAATTGAGAAAATGACCGGATCGAAATCCGGAAAATGCAGATAGCTACTGGTCATCTGTCACCACAAGTTCTTGTTATTTCGCTGAAGTCAGACAGCAATTGATAAGCGCGCCTGCATAATGCAGGCGCTCCGAAGTTGCGAATGATAGCACAAGGGGATCACAGCGGATGCCGATTACAGTTAAAAGATATGTATACGCCCTCGTCTTTCAAGCTGCATCTTTGTTGGTTGCGTTCACTCACCGGAGGCAGCCTCCGACTGTTCAAATTCGTTCCTGACGAATTTGTCACGGACTTACCTGTTCAATACACTCAAAATACATTGGGTGTAGCTACTGTTTCCCGCCCTGGTTTCATAATCCCCCGCGAATTAAACCGCCCATGCCACGACGCTCCATAAATGCCGCCACCTGATGGCGTACTTCTGTCGCTAGCTGCGCTTCCAGGCTGCGCTGAGCCAGCGTTTGCGCTTCATCAAAATCGATATGTCGCAGCAGATATTTTACTCGCGCCACGGAACGACCGTTCATCGACAAATGACGGAAGCCCAAACCGATTAGAATAGTTACACACATCGGATCGCCCGCCATTTCACCACACAGGCGCAAATCGATACCACTTCGCTCAGCTTCCTGCGCAATCATCGCCAGGGCACGTAACATTCCCGGATGCAGGCTGTCATAAATGCTGGCGACACGCGTGTTGTTGCGATCGACCGCCAGAATATATTGAGTAAGATCGTTAGTCCCGACCGATATAAAATCGATCCTGTTCGCCAGATGCGGCAACATAAATACCATCGACGGGACCTCCAGCATAATGCCGATGCGTGGTTTCGGGATCGCATAGCCGATCATCTCTTCCACTTCGCGTCCGGCACGTTCAATCAGACGTCGTGCTTCGTCCACCTCATCAATACTGGTTACCATCGGCAGCAAAATACTTAGATTGCCGGTTGCTGCATTTGCCCGCAGCATCGCTCGTACCTGGATCAGAAAGATCTCCGGCTGATCGAGTGTAATGCGGATCCCACGCCACCCGAGGCACGGATTCTCTTCACTGATTGGCATGTAAGGCAGCTGCTTATCCGCCCCGACATCCAGCGTGCGCAGCGTCACAGGCTTGTCGTTAAACATTTGCAGCATCCCTTGATACTGCGCAACCTGCTCTTCTTCCGATGGAAAGCCACTTTGCAGCATGAACGGGATTTCGGTGCGATACAGGCCAATACCGTCGATCCGACTACCCAGCTTCTGTTCATGTTCGGGACTAAGTCCGGCATTGAGCATCACCTTAACGCGCTCGCCGCTTTTCAATTGTGCAGGTTGATTAACGTCATCTTCTGCCAGGCGACTCAGCTCATTCTCTTCACTGATGAGGCGCTGATATTCCTGTATCAATACAGGTTCCGGATCGACCAACACTTCGCCGCGATAACCATCCACCACCAGCGTGCGACGATGCAATACCGATGGCTGGATATCAGCCCCCATCACGGTGGGGATACCCAACGCACGAACCATTATCGCCGCATGGGAGTTGGCGGCACCGTCCCTGACCACAACACCCACAAGCCGATCCTGTGGAAGTTCCGCCAGAGTGGTAGCTGAGAGTTCATCGGCTACCAGCACAAAACGCTCAGGCCAGGCATTCGGCCCCTGGATGGAGTCATCAAGATGGAACAGCAAGCGCTGACCGAGCGCACGTAAATCCCCGGATCGCTCTTTAAGATAGCTATCACTCAGGGCAGCAAACTGTTCGGCAAACTTCTCGATGATCGTTTTAACGGCCCACTCTGCCACTGAACCGTTATCCACTTCAGCAAACAGCTCACGGCGTAAACGGGTATCAGAAAGCAGGTGCGAGTAGAGATCAAAGATCGCCGCCGTTTCTTTCTGCGCCCCGGCAGCAAAACGCTTACTGTAGCGACGGAATTCGTTAGCAGCTTCTTCCAGCGCTCCGGTCAGTCGTTCTCGTTCCAGCGCAGGATCCAACGTTGACGCCTGATACACCTGCTCCATCAACGGCAGCGTGGCATCCTGCCAGCCTTCAGCAATTGCCACACCGGGCGCTGCGGGCAGCGCACGAATGCGCGTTTGGCGGTATTGACCGAACAGCGCGGTAAGCTGCGACTGAGAAAGAATGGCTGCCATTTGCGTGGCAAGCGTGACCAGGAAGGACTCTTCACTTTCATCGTACTGGCGCAACTCGCGCTGCTGTACGACCAGCACACCTAATAGCTGGCGGCGCTGGATGATCGGGACGCCTAAGAACGCACGAAAACGCTCTTCTTTCACCGAAGGAATATATTTGAAGCTCGGATGTTTTTGCGCATCGGCAAGGTTGATAGGTTCCGCCAGCCTGCCAACCAGGCCAACGATCCCTTCATCAAACGCGAGTGCAACAGTGCGACCGCGTGGTTTTTTGAGTCCCCGGGTCGCCATGAGGTAATAACAACGTCGGTCGTGGTCGGCCAGATAGACCGAGCAGACCTCTGTATCCATCGCAAGACAGATGTCAGTAACCAGAATATTCAGCGCCTCATTAAGGCGTGGAGCACTGGCTACCTTTTCGACTATTTCGCGCAGGCGGGTGAGCATAATTTGCGTAGCTTAACCTCTTTTACGTCTGTACGCAGGCGGGCTTTGCGGCTTAGGAGTACTTTCCTGAAGCGCCATCACAACACTTGCGAATTCTTTCATCACCCTGCGATAAACATCGCGTTTAAATGACACCACCTGTCGAACCGGATACCAGTAACTCACCCAGCGCCAGCCATCAAACTCAGGTGTACTACTGGTTTGCATATTGATTTCAGCATCGCTACTGATCAATTGCAGAAGAAACCATTTTTGTTTCTGGCCGATACAAACCGGCTTCGTGTCCCAACGCACCAAACGTTTCGGTAACTTGTAACGCAACCAGTTACGAGTAGAAGCGAGGATCCGTACATCTTTACGGCTGAGCCCCACTTCTTCAAAGAGTTCCCGGTACATCGCCTGCTCTGCTGTCTCTCCTGCGTTTATCCCACCTTGTGGAAATTGCCAGGAGTGCTGACCAAATCGCCGGGCCCACATGACCTGCCCCTGGCGGTTACAAATTACTATCCCTACATTCGGGCGGTAGCCATCGTCATCAATCACCGGACTACCTCAACATAAACCTTATATACAAACGATTGTTTCACACTCCTGGGAGGCGGTAAACCACTCTGTTAAGGACACGATACTCTAATAACAATTGAATAACTCACAGCAAAGGCCCGAGTTATAAACAGAGGGAGCACTGCCAGGACGATTTTATTCACCTTTTCTGTGGATATAGTTGTGAAGAAGTACGGAATTACTATGGGAAAACCCGGAACAGTCTGAATAAGACCTTCGTCACACATAAAAAATAGTCTTATATATTCATTAAGTTAAACTCGGGATCAGGAGATAATCACACAGAAACGTGACGATCATCACGCATACGATCTTCGAGCTGATGAAAGATCAACCAGCGTTGGTTTTATCCACAGATTATGCCAATAAGTTAGGCACAATTTGTGTAAAAATTCGATTTTCGTCGCACGTCAAGGCTGTAAATTGAAACAGTAGTAGGGATTTTTCACAGTTATCCCATCTTTCTGTGGATAACATGGTGTAAGATCCTGTTCATTGTCAGTGACCAGAATTGGAAAACCTGAATTGCTGTTGCGCAACTCCGCGAATTGAAATCTAAAAACCAATATAAATCATATAATTGAATATAGCATGTGGAAAAAGATAAACTCTGTCCACACGGTATAAAATCATTGCTCATTTTTTCGCCTAAGGTATAACCCAATGCCAGAACTCCATCCGTTACTTTTACCTCCTGAATCTGAGACTCAGTTGCTTACCCAGGCACGACAACTCTCAGGCTACGCTTTGGGAGAGTTGGCGACGATGGCGGGTCTTGTTACGCCAAAGGATTTAAAGCGGGACAAAGGCTGGATTGGCGTGCTGCTGGAGATATGGCTTGGCGCCAGTGCGGGCAGTAAGCCAGAACAGGATTTTGCCGCGCTCGGCGTGGAGCTGAAAACAATCCCTGTGGACAGTCTTGGCAGACCGCTGGAAACCACCTTTGTTTGCGTAGCGCCACTGACCGGCAATACAGGCGTAACGTGGGAAACCAGCCATGTCCGGCACAAACTCAAACGCGTACTGTGGATCCCCGTTGAAGGTGAACGCAGCATACCGCTGGCTGAACGGCGCGTCGGCTCTCCGTTACTGTGGAGTCCAAATGAAGAAGAGGACCGACAATTGCGTTTGGACTGGGAAGAGTTAATGGACATGATTGTGTTGGGTCACGTCGAGCGCATTACCGCTCGCCATGGGGAAGTCCTACAACTACGGCCAAAAGCAGCCAATGCCAGAGCGCTTACCGAGGCTATTGGTGCCAATGGCGAACCAATCCTGACCTTGCCACGCGGGTTTTACCTTAAAAAGAACTTCACTCGTGCCTTACTGGAGCGACATTTTTTATTCCAGCCCTAATAGGCACTGCCCGGCCTTTCACCCGCCGCGTTACGGGCCTATAATTAGCGCTTCTTTTTTTTGGCAGGACTTTGTTCGATGTTATTTGCATGGATAACCGATCCTAACGCCTGGCTTGCGCTCGGTACGCTGACGCTGCTGGAGATCGTTCTCGGGATCGACAATATTATTTTCCTCTCTCTGGTAGTTGCCAAACTTCCGACCGCGCAACGCAGTCACGCCCGACGTATTGGGCTGGCGGCAGCGATGCTCATGCGTCTGGCTTTGCTGGCCTCTATCGCCTGGGTAACTCGTTTGACAAACCCGTTATTCGAGGTGTTTGGCGAGGCGATATCCGCACGAGATCTCATACTTCTGCTCGGCGGATTATTCCTGATCTGGAAAGCCAGCAAAGAGATCCACGAGTCGATTGAAGGTGAAGAGGAGGGGCTGAAAACTCGCGTATCCTCTTTCCTGGGTGCGATTGTGCAGATCATGTTGTTAGACATTATTTTCAGTCTGGACTCCGTCATCACCGCGGTAGGCTTGTCCGATCATCTGTTTATCATGATGGCGGCGGTGGTCATCGCCGTGGGTGTGATGATGTTTGCGGCACGCCCAATAGGCGAGTTTGTGGATCGTCACCCTTCGGTAAAAATGCTGGCACTCTCTTTCCTGATTCTGGTTGGTTTCACGCTGATTCTGGAAAGTTTCGATGTCCATGTACCGAAAGGATACATTTATTTCGCCATGTTCTTCTCTATCGCGGTAGAGACCCTGAACCTGTTGCGCAATAAAAAAAATCCGCTCTGATAAAATCTGTCGCTCCCCGCAAGGGGAGCGAATAGCCTCATCATCTTCCCCTTCTCACAGATTAAGATTTTCCCTCTTTCGTCCTGCATAACTTCGCGTTATTACTAAACTATTGTCAGACGCAGGCCATGTGAGGATAAACAGATGAAAAAATGGGCAGTTTTAATTTCCGCCGTAGGATTGGCTTTTGCAGTTTCCGGATGCAGCAGTGATTATGTGATGGCGACAAAAGACGGTCGTATGATCCTGACCGACGGTAAACCGGAAATTGATGACGATACCGGTCTGGTGAGCTATCACGATCAGCAAGGCAACGCGATGCAAATTAACCGTGACGATGTGTCTCAAATTATTGAACGTTGATGGTTGAGGTCAGCAATGCTGCTGGCCTTAACAATTTTTGCTTCCCTTTTTCCCTTCCCTCAGCCATTTTTATAATCCTTATGTCGTGATTATAAAAAGGAAACGGCTATGCAATATCACCGTATACCCCACAGCTCGCTGGAAGTCAGTACACTGGGGCTGGGCACAATGACGTTTGGTGAACAAAATAGCGAAGCCGACGCACATACACAGCTCGACTATGCCGTTGCACAAGGCATAAATTTAATCGACGTTGCCGAGATGTATCCGGTACCGCCTCGCCCTGAAACTCAGGGGCTCACAGAAACTTACGTCGGCAACTGGCTCGCCAAACATGGTAGCCGTGAAAAACTGATCGTGGCCTCGAAGGTCAGCGGTCCGTCACGTAACAATGACAGCGGTATTCGCCCCGATCAGGCGCTGGATCGTAAAAACATTCGCCAGGCGCTGAATGACAGCCTTAAACGCCTGCAAACCGATTATCTGGATCTGTATCAGGTACACTGGCCTCAGCGCCCTACCAATTGTTTTGGCAAACTTGGCTACAACTGGACGGATTCCACACCGGTAATTACTCTGCTGGAAACACTGGAAGCTCTGACTGAATTTCAGCGTGCGGGGAAAATTCGCTATATCGGCGTTTCCAACGAAACCGCATTCGGCGTGATGCGCTATCTGCACCTTGCTGACAAACACGACCTGCCACGCATCGTCACCATCCAGAACCCGTACAGCCTGCTGAACCGCAGCTTCGAGGTTGGGCTCGCGGAAGTCAGCCAATATGAAGGGGTTGAACTGCTGGCCTACTCTTGCCTGGGTTTTGGTACCTTAAGCGGTAAATATCTGAACGGCGCTAAACCAGCCGGAGCACGTAATACACTGTTTAGCCGTTTCACGCGCTACAGCGGTGAACAGACGCAAAAGGCTGTCGCCGCTTATGTAGATATCGCGAAACGTCATAATCTGGATCCAGCCCAGATGGCGCTGGCGTTTGTTCGTCGCCAGCCGTTTGTCGCCAGCACTCTGCTGGGAGCCACGACGATGGAACAGTTAAAAACCAATGTCGAAAGCCTGCATCTGGAATTAAGCGAAGAGGTACTGGCGGAGATTGAAGCGGTGCATCAGGTTTATACCTACCCGGCACCGTGATAATGCGCATTGTGTGCCGGGTAAAGCCAAACCGCTACCCGACACACAAATTAATGACGGCGTTGCCAGACCCACAGCGCCGTAATCGCCAGCGCAAATAAGCCGCCAAACCCGATGCCAATCGCGACCGCCGGAAGCCCCACCAGAACCGCTAACGAGTAGATGCCGAGCATTAGCAGCATAGCGCTGTTTTCGCCCAGGTTTTGCACCGCAATAGCATTACCCGCACCAACGCTTTTTTTGCCCCGCTCCTGCAGCAACGCATTCAGAGGCACAACAAAAAAGCCGCCCAGTACACCGATAAGCATCAGCAACGCATAGGATGGAAGCAGCGCATGTTGCAGAGACAAAAACAGCACCCCCACGCCAATCAGGATCCCCGCCGGCATGCAGCGAGACACCGTTTCCAGCGTTACCAGCTTAGATGCCGCTCCGGCACCAACCACAATACCGATAGCCACCATAGCATTGAGATAGGTTGGCGTGGCGTTATCAGTGATGCCCAGAGCCACCGGTACCCATAACACCAGCAGAAAACGCAACGTCACACCTGCGCCCCAAAAAAGGCTAGTACCTACTAACGAAAAACGTGTTTCACCGTCACGCCATAACGAAGACGCTGCGCAGAAAAAACTACGCGTCATTTTCCCCAGATGCCACGATTGCCCGGGACGAGCAGCGGCCAGTTTTGGAATATACAGGTTAGCCAGGACGGCTCCGGCGTATGCCAGCGCGCAAACAGAGAGTGCGGCAATGACATGCCAGTCGGCCAGAACGCCGCCAGCGACAGATCCCAGCAAAATAGCTGCGATGGTTGAAGCTTCCATCAGTCCGTTGGCTTTCACCAGTTTGTCGCCAGTGGTCAGCTCGCCGAGAATGCCATATTTGGCCGGTGAATAAGCCGCAGCGCCAATACCCACCAGCGTATACCCCAGAAAAGGGTTAAAACCGAAGCAAATACTCGCCGCACCCAATAGCTTGAGGCCGTTGGCGAACATCATCACTCTGCCCTTGGCAAAGCTATCCGCCACCTGTCCGACAAAAGGCGCAAAAAGAATGTAAGCGCCCACAAACACCATTTGCAGGATCGGTTGGCTCCAGTCCGGGTAGAATTGCGCCTTCAGCAACGCCAGCGTGGCGAACAGCAACGCATTATCGCCAAACGCCGACAGAAACTGCGCGGCGATAACGGACAACATCCCTTTAGACCAGATTGAAGTGTTAGTGTGTACTGACTCAGGCATGTTGTTCTTCCGGTTCATCAACCCAGCTTTTTAGCGTGACAAAATCAGGCTTACCGCTGCCAAGTAGAGGGAGTTGTTTCAGGTGGCGGATATCACGTGGCACGGCAAGTTCCGGAACGCCATGGGCGCGCGCATACTGCAGCAATTTATCTCGCGTCAGCTCTCCATCCGTGGTGAACAGCACCAGCGCCTCGCCTTTACTGGCATCACTCTTGATAGCCGTAGCATGCATTTTATCGGCGGATACCGCCAACGCCAGTTGCTCGACCATTTCAAGTGAGACCATCTCGCCGGCAATTTTGGCAAAACGTTTAGCACGCCCCTGAATTTGCACGAAGCCGTTCTCATCAAAGCGCACGATATCACCGGTGTCATACCAGCCGCGTTCAAGCTCGCCTTGCGCATTCTCTGCCGTCGGCACTTCCAGTACACCGGGTTTTTCGACGCGCAAATAGCCGTTCATAATATTAGGGCCTTTCAGCTGTAAACGCCCACCCTCCTCAATCCCGGGAACCGCCAGCAGTCGGGCATCCATCCCCGGTAGAATACGCCCTACCGTGCCCGATTTTGCCGCCATCGGCACGTTAATCGAGACGACTGGCGCACATTCCGTCACCCCATAGCCTTCGAGGACACGCAGACCAAACTTCTCCTGCCACAACTGCCTGGTACTGTCTTGCAGCTTTTCTGCTCCCGCCACAACATAGCGCAGGCGGTGGAAATCATAAGGATGTGCGAAACGTGCGTAGTTACCGAGGAACGTTGAGGTACCAAACAACACGGTGCAGTTCCGGTCGTATACCAGTTCTGGCACGATGCGATAATGCAGAGGACTGGGATAAAGAAACACTTCAGCACCAGTCAGTAACGGTGTGAAAAGTCCCACAGTCAGACCAAAAGAGTGAAACAACGGTAGCGCTGACATAAAGCGATCGTCAGCGGTAAAATCGGCAATAGTTTTAATTTGCTCGACGTTAGCCAGGATACTTTTGTGGCTGTGCACTACGCCTTTCGGGTGACCCTCAGAGCCAGAGGTAAAGAGGATCACTGCAGCCTCTTCAGGTTGCTGCTTGACCTGCGCCAGATGCGGCATCAGCAAATGAGAAAAAATCCACAGCTTGTCACCCAGGGTAACATCGGCTTTTAAATCTTCCAGATAAACCCAGCGTACCTGAGTAATCTGCTCCGGCAGATGCCAGAGTTTGCCTTTATCGAGAAACTGTCGGGAGGTAAAAATGGTTTTGATTTCAGAAGCGGTAATTGCGCTGGTTAACCCTTTTACGCCCGCCGTGTAGTTCATCATTGCCGGGATGCGTCGGCGAGCCATAGCGCCAAAGATAACGGCTGCGCTGATACCCGCGTTTGGCAGCATCAGGCCGATTTTCTCGCTTTTCGCGCTGTACTTTTCCAGAATGCGGGCAACAAACAGCGTTTTAGTCAGCAGTTTACGATAGCTATCCGGAGTAAAGTTAACGTCTTCAATGCAGTTTTTACCTGCGCCAAAGCGGTATTTCGCCGCCAGAAGGGATTCATACAACGTTTCGCGGGGGCGCACCGCCATGCGCGCTTCCATCATAATCTGATGCAACATTTCACCGGCAATCTTGCGACGATCGCGGGCGCGCGGCGCTTCAGGCATTGGCAGTGCCGTTGGCGGCAAAATGTGTAGCCGGATACGTGGGAAGAATCGCTGCTTAACCAGACCCTTCAGCCGGCTGAAGTGACTCAGTTCTGCCCCTTCAATGCGCACAGGTACTACCGTCGCCCCTGATTTTGCCGCGACAAAACCGGCACCGTCATAGATTTTCATCAATGATCCGGTCGTTGAAATACGGCCTTCCGGGAAGATAACCACCGGGCGTCCCTGCTCAACCAGGCGAACCAGATGTTTAATCGACATCGGTTTAGTTGGGTCCAACGGAACGAAATCAATCAATGGGGTTAACCAGCGCATATACCATTGCTGGCTGATAGAAGTATAAACGGCAAAGACGGGGCGAATGGGCAGGAACAGCGCCAGAAGAATACCATCTATAAATGAGACATGATTGGGAGTGATTAGGATGCGTTCTCCCTGTAGCGCACTAACATCGCCCATGACGCGAACACGAAAAAGTACGCGAAACAGAATACGAAATAACCCAAATAGCATCTCAACTCCCTGTACCATCAATTATCTAAAGATGAATGGTGGCAGATTATACGAGTTGGGGATTGCGTGCGACAGGTAAATAGAAGACGAAAAAAAACCTGCGCATCCGCGCAGGTTGGTGCAAGAGACAGGTACGAAGTGCGTACCGAATAATCTCACCAATCAATACCTCTGGGATCTTGATTGTGGTCGTCACCCGACTGATTCGCCAGTACGAAAACGCAAAGGAATGAACGTAAATGCAACCAGTTGTGTAAATTATCGGTTACTGTTACAGATACGCCTGAGATAAAAAAAAACCTGCGCATCTGCGCAGGTTGGTGTAAATCTTGTGATCAACCCGAAAGTTGATTTCACCTATCAATACCTCTGGGATCTCAACTTTAGCAATGTGGCCAGTTCCCTCACCAGCGAACAATCGCAACAGCCCATCGCAAAGTGTAAGCAAAGGTTTTCATTTTCCCCTTTCTGTCTTACTTCGCTCGTGCGCGCTCACATTTGCGACGTTCTGGCGGGCAATCTGCTTGAACAGCCAGCCATTTTCCGTAACACTGGCGGAATGTAAGCGTTTACCCACAACAGGTACTATCATGGCGACCATAAAGGACGTAGCCCGACTAGCTGGTGTATCAGTCGCCACCGTTTCTCGAGTGATCAATGATTCCCCTAAAGCCAGCGAAGCCTCGCGCCTGGCTGTAATGAGTGCCATGGAATCACTCAGCTACCACCCCAACGCCAATGCGCGTGCGCTGGCACAACAATCCACTGAAACCATCGGACTGGTGGTAGGTGATGTGTCAGATCCTTTCTTTGGGGCAATGGTAAAAGCTGTCGAGCAGGTGGCCTATAACACCGGAAACTTTTTACTGATTGGCAACGGTTATCATAACGAACATAAGGAGCGTCAGGCGATTGAACAGCTTATTCGTCACCGTTGCGCCGCTCTCGTTGTACACGCGAAAATCATTCCGGATGCTGAACTTGCGTCGTTAATGCAGCAGATCCCCGGCATGGTGCTCATCAACCGAATCCTGCCCGGCTTCGAGCAACGCTGCGTTGCCCTGGATGACCGTTACGGGGCATGGCTTGCCACCCGGCACCTTATCCAGCAAGGCCATACACGCATCGGTTATCTGTGCTCCAATCACACCATTTCGGATGCAGAAGATCGTCTGAAAGGCTATTACGATGCATTAGCAGAAAGCAATATACCGGTGAACGAACGGCTGGTGACCTTTGGTGAACCGGATGAAAGCGGCGGGGAACAGGCCATGACCGAGCTGCTTGGTCGTGGAAAAAGCTTCACTGCGGTAGCCTGTTATAACGACTCAATGGCAGCCGGTGCCATGGGCGTATTAAATGATAATGGTATTGATGTACCGGGCGAAATATCACTGATTGGCTTTGATGATGTGCTGGTTTCACGCTACGTGCGCCCACGGCTGACAACGGTACGTTATCCTATCGTAACGATGGCAACGCAGGCCGCTGAACTGGCGCTGGCGCTGGCGGAAAAACGCCCGGTGCCCGAAATTACCAATGTATTTAACCCAACTCTGGTACGCCGACATTCCGTTTCAACGCTGACAGAGCCAGGGAATTCATCGTCAAACGATTAAACAGGATTGCGTCATAGTTCCAGCGCTAAGAGTTCGTTAATGGTCTGGCGACGGCGAATCAGCCGCGCCACTCCGTTATCAAACAGCACTTCCGGCAGTAGCGGGCGGCTATTATAGTTCGACGACATCGACGCACCGTACGCCCCGGTATCATGCAGTACCAGATAATCACCCGGTGCCACCGCAGGCAGCAGACGGGTCTCAACTTTACCGCCCTCCTGCTGGGTAAACACGTCGCCGGACTCGCACAGCGGACCCGCAACAACGGTTTCTCGTTGAGGCTCCAGCTCCAGCGAACGACCATCCCCCGCCAGCGCGGAGATATGATGATAACTGCCATACATCGCCGGGCGCATCAGATCGTTAAAACCTGCATCGATCAACACGAAGTGGCGGCTCCCCATCTCTTTTACGCTGCGCACCTGCGCTACCAGTACGCCCGCTTCCGCGACCAGGAAACGTCCCGGCTCAATCTCCAGCTTCACCGGATGCCCAAGATGTCTGGCGATCTGCTCACGCGCGGCGTTCCACAAACCGAAATAGTGATCGGTATTGATCGCCTCTTCTCCTTCGCGGTACGGGATCGACAAACCACCGCCTGCAGAGATCGCCTCGAGATCCTGGCCAAACTCCATCACCTGGCGCACCATCGCGCCACATACCTGCTCCAGGTGTCCGTAGTCCACGCCAGAGCCGATATGCATATGAATACCGACCAGATTCAGTTTATAACGCTGAATGACGTCCAGAGCTGCTGGCAGATCGCTGTACCAGATTCCGTGCTTGCTGTTTTCTCCACCAGTATTGGTTTTCTGACTGTGCCCGTGACCAAATCCAGGATTGACGCGCAGCCATACGCGGTGACCCGGCGATACCTGACCAAGCTGTTCCAGCATATCCACTGACCCGGCATTAACCGGAATTTGTAACTCATGCACCCGTGCCAGCGTCGCTTCATCAATCATATCGGCAGTAAAAACGATCTCATCTTTACCCGCGACATAGCCTGCAGCCAGCGCACGTTCAATCTCACCTAACGATACCGAGTCCACCTTCACGCCCTGCTCGCGCATCAGACGCAGAATATGAATGTTCGAACATGCCTTCTGGGCAAAGCGCACCACGTCGAACTGATTCAGTTTAGCGATCTGCGCACGGATAATCTGCGCATCGTAAACCCATACCGGGCAGCCAAATTCGGCAGGCAGACGCAGCAGGTTGTCGGCGGTCAGGTCAGTATCGGTGTTATTAAGCGAGCGTGGCATAGCGGACTCCGGTATTCATTTTTTTATGATTACGCCACAAGCTAAAGAGAATAAAAAATATCGTTTTATCGCGAGTCTATGCAAAAATGATATGGACTACCTGATTCGAGGAACACCCATGCCTGCCGTTAACCTGCGACACATTGAAATCTTTCACGCCATCATGACAGCGGGCAACCTGACGGAAGCCGCACGGATGCTACACACTTCGCAACCCACAGTCAGTCGGGAACTGGCGCGATTTGAGAAAGTATTGGGGTTAACGCTGTTTGAACGTACTCGTGGTCGACTGCAGCCAACGGTACAGGGCCTACGGTTATTTGAGGAGGTACAACGCTCCTGGTATGGTCTGGATCGCATTGTTAATGCCGCAGAAAGCCTGCGAGAATTCCGCCAGGGCGAGCTGTCAATTGTTTGCCTGCCGGTGTTTTCACAATCGTTTTTACCTACCCTACTGCAACCGTTTCTGGCTCGCTATCCGGACGTGAGTCTGAACATCGTTCCGCAAGAGTCACCGCTGCTTGAGGAGTGGCTTTCAGCCCAGCGCCACGATCTGGGATTGACGGAGACCTTGCACACGCCCGCAGGCACTGAACGTACTGCACTGCTGACGCTTAACGAAGTGTGTGTCCTACCTTCAGGACACCCGCTAAGTGCGAAAGCCATACTAACGCCAGAAGACTTTCAGGGTGAAAATTACATCAGCCTGTCACGCACAGACAGTTACCGTCAGTTGCTGGATGCTCTGTTTAATGACCATCAGGTTAAACGTCGAATGGTCCTGGAAACGCACAGCGCCGCGTCCGTTTGCGCGATGGTTCGTGCCGGCGCAGGGATCTCGGTCGTAAACCCACTCACTGCATTGGATTATGCCGCCAGCGGCGTTGTCGTTCGACGTTTCAGTATCGACGTACCGTTTACCGTTAGCCTGATTCGCCCGTTACACCGACCGGCATCCGCACTGGTCGAGGCATTTACGGCACATTTGCAAGCCCATCTTCCTGCTCTGATCGATCCGCTGGATGCTATTTTGGATCCGCTTACGACAGCATAAACTCCACCGCATCAGCCGCGTGAATCGCAGCCGTATCAAACACCGGCAGCGGACTCATCTGCGCCGGAACCAGTAGGCCAATCTCGGTACAGCCAAAAATGACGCCTTGCGCGCCCTGACGAGCCAGGCCATCAATCACATTAAGGTAATAATCTCGCGAAGTGTCACTGAATTCACCCAGGCACAGCTCTTCGAAGATTATCTGGTTAATCTTCTGCCGGTCATCCTGTTCGGGGATCAACGTGTTAATACCAAACTCTTGCTGTAGGCGTCCACGATAAAACTCCTGCTCCATGGTGTAGCGCGTACCGAGTAGCGCCACGTTAGACATTTTCTGCTGGCTGATGGCCCTGCCCGTTGCATCAGCAATATGCAGGAACGGCACCTCGCAGGCCGTTTCAATCGCCCCGGCGACCTTATGCATCGTGTTGGTACACAGAACGATCCCTTGAGCCCCCGCCTGCTGAAGCCCCATGGCGGCCTGCGCCAGAATCTCACCAGCCTGCTGCCAGTCGCCACTTGACTGGCAAGCTTCAATCTCGTGGAAATCTACGCTATGCAGCAGGATCTGCGCCGAATGCAGGCCTCCCAGACGTTTCTTCACACCTTCATTAATGAGTCGATAATAAGGAATAGTGGATTCCCAGCTCATACCGCCTAACAGACCGATAGTTTTCATCTTTTTTTCCTTGTTCGTTGTTGTCGCTCCAGTGAACCAAAGATGTGATCAACTTTCCACATCTGTGAGCCTGCGTTTCCTTTTAATTATTTATGATATAAATTTAATGAAACATTGTTTCAACATAATACAGGACCGCCGGATGTTTATTTTTCATAAAGAAACCACCCTCGAAGATCTGGGCAACGGCGTTACCCGCCGCATCCTGGCTCACGACGGCAAAATGATGGCTGTTGAAGTGAATTTCGAGCAAGGCGCAATTGGTCCGATGCACAACCACCCGCACGAACAGCTCACTTATGTGTTATCCGGCGAGTTTGAATTTACCATTGGCGAAGAAAAGCATGTTGTCCGCGCAGGCGACACGCTGTACAAGCGACCCAATATTATGCATGGCTGCGTTTGTTTAAAACCAGGCACATTACTGGATACTTTCACCCCCGTACGCGAAGATTTCCTGAAAGCATAATTCCACCGTTCTCAGGTCACCCTTTTAGCTTCTTATCTGAAATGTAAGGGATAAAAGATAAAAAACCCTGCTGTTTGGCAGGGTTTTTGTTTGTCGATACAGGAAGAAGACCCGTTAACGTGCCAGCCAGCCGCCATCTACTGCAACGGTATAGCCGTTGATGTAGTCAGATGCACTGGACGCCAGGAATACAATTGGCCCTTTCAGATCGTCTGGTAATCCCCAACGTCCCGCCGGGATGCGATCGAGAATTTCTGCACTACGTTGCTCATCAGCACGCAGCTGTTGCGTGTTGTTGGTTGCCATATAGCCCGGAGCAATCGCATTAACGTTGATGTTGTGTTTTGCCCACTCGTTCGCCATCAGACGCGTTACGCCCATCACACCACTTTTTGATGCGGTATAAGACGGAACGCGGATGCCGCCCTGGAAAGAAAGCATAGAGGCGATGTTAATAATTTTGCCGCCCTTGCCCTGCGCGATGAAGTGCTTAGCCGCAGCCTGAGACATAAAGAACACGCTCTTAATGTTCAGATTCATCACGTCGTCCCAGTCTTTTTCGCTGAAATCGATCGCGTCGTCACGACGAATAAGACCTGCGTTATTGACCAGAATGTCGATATGACCGAATTCTGCAACTGCACGCTCCAGCAGCGCCGGGATACCGTCGATTTGACGCAGGTCTGCAGTCAGACTTAAAAAGCGGCGGCCCAGTGCGGTAACACGTTCGATAGTTTCAGTCGGCTCAACAATATTGATACCCACGATATCGCAACCCGCTTCAGCCAGGCCCAGCGCCATACCCTGCCCCAGACCAGTGTCACAACCTGTCACAACGGCGACTTTACCTTCAAGAGAGAATGCATTCAAAATCATTATTAATCCTTACTTTTTATAATGCCTGTCACAGACAGGCAGGGTTGCCGCCCGCAACTAGCGCAGATCTTTTACTGCAACGTGGTCCATATCATCGAAGACCTGGTTTTCACCGACCATGCCCCAAATGAACGTATAAGCTTTTGTACCGACGCCAGAGTGAATAGACCAGCTTGGAGAAATTACTGCCTGCTCGTTATGCATCACAATGTGACGCGTTTCCTGAGGCTGCCCCATCATATGGAAAACGCAGGTGTCTTCTTCCATGTTGAAGTAGAAATAAACTTCCATGCGGCGTTCATGGGTATGGCACGGCATGGTATTCCACAGATTACCAGGTGCCAGTTCCGTCAGACCCATGCTCAACTGGCAGGTTTCCAGTACGTCTGGTACGAAATATTTATTGATGGTACGACGGTTACTGGTGAGATCATCACCCAGAGTCACTGGAGCAACATCGGCTGGGGTCACTTTTTTGGTTGGATAGGCTGTATGTGCCGGTGCGCAGTTATAGTAGAACTTGGCTGGTTTTGTCGCATCGATGCTTGCAAACACAACTTCTTTCGCCCCTTTTCCCACATACAACGCATCGCGGTGACCGATTTCATAGCACTGGCCGTCAACGGTAATTGTGCCCGGACCACCGATGTTGATCACACCGAGTTCGCGACGTTCCAGGAAGTAGGTTACGCCCAACTGTTTGCCCACTTCGCCACCCACGGATACGGTTTTTGCCACTGGCATAATGCCGCCAACAATAATGCGGTCGATGTGGCTGTAAACCATGGTGTATTCGTCAGCGACAAACACTTCTTCTACCAAAAACTCATTGCGCAGCGCCTGAGTGTCCAGGGTTTTAGCATGCGCACTATGGATGCTTTGTCTTACGTCCACATTTACCTCCAGTGATAAATTGACCGTGAATTCTTGAACGGATAACAAAACACCGTTCCGTTTTTAACTAATGGGTTAATGATATCCCTCCCGGAACACGTTTTCAATTACAACTAAAACGATGTTTCACTTTTTCTGCATCTTATTATCAAAAGTGTAGTTGCGATCACGTTAGGGTCTCAAAAATAGCGGAAAAAATGATAGCAATGCCATATAAAAACCATATAAAACAATAAAATAGATTAGTTATTAAATAGTGATTCAGCAGTGGTTGAGATAATGCACTGAAAATACAGAGTTAACCAGGACGGCTACCGAAGAAGGAGATTTTGCAGGTTAGAAAGACGACGGTAGCATACGCGCCAAGTCAAAGCCCATGCGGAAGGTAAAACTATACCCAAAATAATTCGGGTGGCCTGTAGGTGGCAACAGAGCGAAGCCCCGGGAGCTTACACAAGTAAGTGACTGGGGTCAGGAGCCGCTTTGAACACTGCGGAGCTGCGGTCCCGTAAAGGCGAGACTCATGGTAAGCCAAGTAACGCACAGCTAACACCCAGGCAACTTGAAGTATGACGGGAATACAGGCATGAATTCTTGTGTGCTTGTATTAAAGATATCACTCACCGACGCTGTCACATTTGCATGGGACAGCGCAGCAGAAGAGCGTGTTTGAAAGGGGAGTATAAAACGCTTCAGTCTCGTTCAATGGCGAGCGCGACGCCCTGGCCGCCACCGATACACAGCGTAGCCAGGCCTTTTCGCGCCTGACGTTTGACCATCTCATGTACCAACGACACCAGAATACGACAGCCGGATGCGCCAATAGGATGGCCAAGCGCGATGGCTCCACCATTGACATTGACCCGCCTCTCATCCCATTCCAGCACTTTTCCCACCGATAACGCCTGGGCAGCAAATGCTTCGTTAGCTTCGATAAGATCAACATCAGCCAGCTGCCAGCCGACTCGTTCAAGACAGCGACGGGTAGCATACACTGGCGCAATCCCCATTAACGCAGGATCGACCCCGACGCTGGCAAAAGCTCGAATACGCGCCAGTATGGGCAAATTCAGCTCCTGCGCCTTGGCTTCGCTCATCATCATCACGGCTGCGGCGCCATCATTTATCGACGACGCATTGCCCGCCGTGACAGAGCCTGAACGATCAAATGTGGGATCCAGTCGCGCCAGCCCTTCAGCACTGGCATCCGTTCTCGGCTGTTCATCGGTATCAACAACGATCGATTGTCCGTTACGTTGGGTCACGACCGGCACAATCTCATCTTTAAAACGCCCGGCGTCGATCGCCATACGCGCTTTATGCTGAGAGCGAAGCGCGTAGTCATCCTGCAATTCGCGGCTAATTCCGTATTCCCGCGCCAGGTTTTCGGCGGTGACGCCCATATGGTAATCGTTGAAAGCGTCCCACAAACCGTCATGAACCAGGCTGTCCACCAGTTGGCTATTGCCCAGTTGCGCGCCGGTGCGGCTGTCGGTGAGAACATGCGGCGCGCGGCTCATATTCTCTTGTCCACCAGCAATCACAATATCGGCTTCACCACACTGGATAGCCTGCGTTGCCAGATGCAGCGCTTTGAGGCCCGAACCACAAACATCGTTAATAGTGATAGCAGAAACGGTATTGGGTAATCCCCCATTGATAGCAGACTGGCGCGCGGGATTCTGCCCGGCTCCTGCGGTGAGCACCTGCCCGAGGATCACTTCGTCAACAGCATGGACATCCACGCCTGTGCGTTCCAGTAACGCCCTGACCACCATGCTGCCTAGCTCAACGGCAGAGTGACGCGCCAGCGTCCCCTGGAAGCAGCCAATTGGTGTCCTTAACGCCCCCACTATCACAACCTCTTTCATCACCACCTCAGCGCAAAATAACATCGCAATAGTAGATGATTGTTAAAGATAGTTATCACAGTTGTTTAAAAATGGTGATTTTTATCACAAAGGAATTTCGTATCATTTATTGGTCATCTGAACGCCACTCTGCTGTAAATGGTCGCGTAACCAGCTTCCCGCCACGCCAGGAGGCGATTTCTTATTCCACAGCAGGTCGATAGAGATAGCCTTTGGCCAGCCGGGCATCTTCAACTGTACCAGCGGTTTTTGTGCCGCAAATTCTTCCACCAGCGCGCAAGGTAGCGCGCACCAGCCAAACCCCTGAACCGCCATACTCAGTAATAACAGGTAGTTAGGAGCAGACCATACGGGACCACGCGCCACGTTAGTGCCGCTTTCCAGATAGGTATTCAACCGCAGTTCGCGCCAGGTGTGGAGCTGCTCCCATTGCAGGTTGTTTTGCGTAGCCAGCGGATGCGAGGCCGCCACATATAACCCCATCCAGGTTTGCATTGGCAGACGAGTGACGCCCATATCCGTCGGATAGTCCTCGCGCGCCTCAATAAGCCCAACCTGAGCACGTCCCTTTTGCAGCAGATCGATCACATCTTCATCTTCGCCAATCAGACATTCAAACTCGGTATGGGGGAACAGGCGGTCAAACTGCACCATCAATTCTTCCAGCACATCCGGATGCAGCGTGTCAGAAAGCACAAACGTCAAACGCGCTTCCGTTGCGCCTGAAAGTGAAATAGCAGCTTCATCCAGACGATCGCTCGCTGACAAAATCGCCTGAACGTAGCCAAGTACCCGTTTACCTTGTTCAGTGAGCGTCGGCTGGCGCGAGGAACGATCAAATAGCGCAAAACCGAGATCGGCTTCCAGATGCGCAATCGCCGTACTGATAGTGGACTGACTTTTACGCAGCCGCCGCGCTGCCGCAGAAAATGAACCGCAGGAAACGGTCTCAACAAATGCTGTTAATGCTTCGGGAGAGTAACGCATAACCTATCTACTTTATCGATGGATTCTATCTTTTAGATATCACATAAAACGATAAAATTTCCACCATTCCGTTATCCGGGCATCAAAGAAGGTTTTACGTTATGCAACACGATACAGTCCAACGCCGTTCGTTACTGGAACGTATTTTTCACGCCGTCTGTTTTGAGGGCATTGCCACCGCTATTCTCGCACCAACCACCGCATGGTTGATGCAACGTTCGGTGCTGGAAATGGGCGGATTGACCGTACTCCTGGCTACCACAGCGATGATCTGGAATATCATTTATAACGCCCTGTTTGATCGCTTGTGGCCGTCACATCTGGTGAAACGTACGGCGAAAGTACGGGCATTTCACGCCTTAGGTTTCGAAAGTGGTTTTATCGTTATCGGGGTAACCATCGTGTCGTATGTGCTGAGCGTCAGTCTGCTGCAGGCATTCACGCTAGAAATAGGTTTCTTCCTGTTCTTCCTGCCGTACACCATGTTTTATAACTGGGCATACGACACGGTGCGTGAACGCGTGATGAAGCGCCGTCAGCAGCGCGTTACTGCCTGATAATTCAACGAATAGTCGGAATTATCCCGATTCCGGCTATTCATCCATTCACCAGCCCACTTGTTCACACCTCCCCCAGCACCTCTCATTTGTGGTAAATTGCGCTTCTTTTTGTTTATTTTATAGTTGATACGTTCAAATAATGTCGAAAATTTGGTCAAAAGAAGAGACTCTCTGGAGCTTCGCGTTATATGGGACTGCCGTCGGCGCAGGAACCCTATTTCTCCCCATACAGCTGGGTTCTGCTGGGGTGGTCGTATTGTTTATCACCGCACTTGTTGCCTGGCCTTTAACTTACTGGCCACACAAGGCTCTGTGCCAGTTTATCCTGTCATCGAAAACATCAGCTGGTGAAGGGATCACCGGTGCGGTAACGCACTACTACGGCAAAAAGATTGGTAGCTTAATCACCACTCTCTATTTTGTTGCCTTCTTTGTGGTCGTGCTGATCTACGCCGTGGCAATCACCAACTCCCTCACAGAACAGCTGGCAAAACATATCACCGTGGATCTACGCATCCGCATGCTCGTCAGCCTTGGTGTGGTGCTGGTACTGAATCTCATCTTTCTGATGGGGCGACAAGCCACTATTCGGGTGATGGGATTTCTGGTGTTCCCACTCATCGCTTACTTTTTGTTCCTTTCGCTCTATCTGACCGGAAGCTGGCAGCCTACGTTACTCACCGGCCAGATGTCTTTCGATCAACACACGCTTCATCAGGTATGGATATCAATCCCCGTGATGGTTTTTGCTTTTAGCCATACGCCAATCATCTCCACGTTTGCCATCGACAGACGCGAGAAATACGGCGAGCAGGCCATGGGTAAATGCAAAAAAATCATGAAAGTAGCCTACGTAATCATTTGTCTGAGCGTGCTGTTTTTCGTCTTCAGCTGCTTACTTTCTATTCCAGTAAATTATATTGAAGACGCAAGAAATGAAGGCGTGACGATTTTGTCAGCGCTCTCAATGATGCCGAACGCCCCTGCATGGCTGTCGATTTCAGGGATTATCATAGCCATTGTGGCGATGTCAAAATCGTTTCTGGGTACGTACTTTGGCGTGATTGAAGGAGCAACCGAAGTCGTAAAAACGTCGTTGCATCAAGTGGGAGTGAAGAAAAGCCGGGCCTTTAACCGCGCCCTGTCGATTATGCTGGTCTCGACGATCACGTTTATCATTTGCTGCATTAACCCGAATGCCATCTCAATGATTTACGCAATTAGCGGGCCGCTCATCGCCATGATTCTTTTCATCATGCCGACGCTGTCGACCTATTTGATCCCGGCTCTGAAGCCGTACCGTTCAGTGGGCAATTTGATTACCCTGATTGTGGGTCTGCTGTGTGTTTCGGTGATGTTTTTCGGCTAAAAATGTTATGCAACGGCTCATTCATCAGTGGGTGAATGAGCCGCATATCGCCTTACTTGATGTAGGAATCCAGTACCTTCAGCACCACATCCAAATCTTCTTCGCGTTTTATTTCATCGCCCTGATGCACAATATGCTCAGTCAGGTGACCTTTAATCACTTCTCGCATTAACCCGTTTACCGCCCCGCGGATCGCCGCAATCTGTTGTAACACCGCCGCGCATTCATGCGGTTCATCAAGCATGGTTTTCAGCGCCGCCACCTGCCCCTGAATCTTACTGGCACGGGCCTTGAGCTTTTGTTTGTCGCGGATCGTATGTGACATCGTCCTGTCCCCGTTGCATAAATCACGGCTCACTATACCGCGCCGATCTACTGGGGGGTAGTATTCTGTACTGGGGGGGAGTAGAATCTGGCGAAACAAAACAACTAAGAATCATTCTCATGGGTGAGTTTTCTACGCTTCTTCAGCAAGGTAATGCCTGGTTCTTTATTCCCAGCGCGATTTTATTAGGCGTGTTACACGGTCTGGAACCGGGACATTCCAAGACGATGATGGCGGCATTTATTATCGCCATTAAAGGAACCATCAAACAGGCGGTGATGCTGGGGCTGGCGGCCACGCTGTCGCATACCGCTGTGGTGTGGTTGATTGCGCTCGGCGGGATGTATATCAGCAAAGCGTTTACCGCCCAGGCCGTCGAACCCTGGCTGCAGTTTGTCTCTGCCATCATCATTCTGGGCACAGCATTGTGGATGTTCTGGCGGACATGGCAAGGCGAACAGAACTGGCTGACCCAGACGCATCACGAGCACGACCATGATCACGAACATCACCACCATGAGCACCATGAGCACCATGAGCACCATGAGCATCATAACCATGATGACGATCACCACCATCATCACGACCACGATCATGACCATGCCGTGCTGGCAGAACTCACCGAAGGTTCGAAAGAGTATCAGGACGCTCACGAACGGGCACATGCCACCGACATCCAGCGTCGCTTTCAGGGTAAAGAGGTCACTAACGGGCAAATTTTACTTTTTGGCCTGACCGGGGGGCTGATCCCGTGCCCAGCCGCGATTACGGTCTTGCTGATCTGCATCCAGCTCAAAGCCTTCACGCTGGGAGCAACAATGGTGCTGTGCTTTAGCCTCGGGCTGGCGCTGACGCTGGTGACGGTAGGTGTCGGTGCGGCAATCAGCGTGCAGCAGGCGGCAAAACGCTGGAGCGGATTTAACACACTGGCACGTAAAGCCCCCTATTTTTCCAGCGCACTCATCGGCATGGTCGGATTGTATATGGGGATCCACGGCTATATGGGCATCATGGGTTAGGAACGAAAAAGAGAGGAAACGCGCAGCAACCTGTGCCACTGCGCGTGGAATGACGCTAGCTGGCGACATTTCCCCACACCAGTTGCCCTTTATGGAAGGTCGCTGTACGTGGAGAGATCCTTGCAACCGCTTCTGCTGAGCAGGAGGCATCAACCAGTACAAAACTGGCCTCATCCTGCGCTTTTGGCCAGACGCGCTCACCTTTATCATTCAACGGCAGCACATCGCCGGTGGCGAGGAACAGCGCCCGTGACAGATTCAGCTCATTAGGACGAATATAGAGCTGCGCGTATAGATTCGCCTTCTCCAGCATGTCCCCCAGCCCATACGGTGACCAGTGGTCGATCACGCTGTCGGTACCGGTAATCACCACCACACCTTTGTCACGCAGTTGTTTCAACGGCATGTGCATCGTGCCAATCGGCACCGTCGAGGCAATAGTAATTTGCTGAGCCACCATGCGGGTCGCCAGTTCATCCACCTGCTGCTCATTAAGCGTAGACAATGCAAAAGCGTGGCTGATGGTCAGTTTACCCTTCAGCTGTGGCGTTTTCTCCACGGTCTCCACCATGTAATTCACCGCCGCAACGCCAGCCGGGCTGGTTTCATGCAGATGGATATCCACGCCTTTATCGTAATCCAGCGCAATCTGGAACATGGTATCGAGGGATTTCTCCATCGCCCCATCCACGCTGGTCGGATCCAGCCCGCCAACGTAGTGTGCTCCCGCCTGCATCGCTTCACGCATCAGCGGTTCAGACTTTGATAACAGCAGACCATGCTGGGGAAACGCCACGATCTCACAGGCAAAACCGGGCTGACGACGCGCCAGCACCGCCTGTAAGTTTTCCAGATTTTTCAGTCCGGAAACCGGCTCAATATTGCAGTGGCTGCGCGCAATCGATGTACCTTTTGACTGCAGCAGGTCAATAAGCTTTTCCGCGCGCTCCTGGGTGTACGGTTGTAGCTCGGGCAGCAGCTTTTGCTCCAGGCGGATCATATCCTGAATGGTAGTGCCCGCAGGACGATTAAGTGAGCGCCACGGGCCACCATAAAAAGTTTTATCCAGATGGATGTGCATATCTCGCATGGCAGGAAGCATCAGCTTTCCGCCTGCATCGTAGTGTGGCAACGTCGCATCCGGATGCTGCTTATTCTCACGCAGCGCAACAATCTTTCCGTCCTGAATTTCGACAGTTTGTAGCGCAGTACGGGTATGTACCACCACGGCGTTTTCGTAATCAAACCCCGCTTCCAGCAGAACGTTATCCAGATAATAGTGTTTATCGTTAATCGTCATTGTGCTTTTCGCGCCACTGGTTGTCCCGACAGGATTAGCAGCATACGCGACCGGGGCCACCGCGCCAAACAACGCGGCAGCGGTCACCATTTTTCCGCTCTGGCTTAAAAACTCACGGCGGCTGTTACTTTCCTTCATTCGCATCTCCTCTCAGGAATGGACAATATGGGTACCCGTTTCACCACGCAGCGCGGCAGGAAGACATTCTGGCGTGGTGATAATCACCCGCTTACCGCCACGCGCCAGGAATGTCAGGCTGGCAACAATTTTGGGTAACATGCTGCCCGGCGGGAAATGCCCTTCCTGCATGTAACGGGTCATCGTCGCGATATCGACCGTGTCCAGCGCCTGCTGGTTAGGTTTGCCGAAGTGAATACACACTTTCTCTACACCGGTGGTGATCACCAGGATGTCAGCGCGGATCTCCTGCGCCAACAGCGCGGTAGAGAGATCTTTATCAATCACCGCGTCCACGCTGTGATAATCCCCCTGCTCGCTACGCACTACCGGGATCCCACCGCCCCCCGCGCCAATCACCACAAAGCCCTGCTGGGTCAGCGTTTTAATCGCCTCCGCTTCGACAATGCGCTTTGGCTCCGGAGACGCGACAACACGACGGTAACCGCGCCCGGAATCCTCCACAAAACGCCAGCCCGGATTGACCCGCTGTAGCTCATCACGCTGCGCTTCGCTAAAGAACGCCCCGATAGGCTTGGTCGGATTAGCAAAACCGGGATCGTTCTTGTCGACCTCCACCTGCGTCACCACGGTCACCGCTTTCTGCTCCCCGCGACGCGCCAGACGGTTATTTAACGCCTGCTGGATCAGGTAGCCGATGCCCCCCTGGGTATCGGCTACGCAGTTGGCCAGCGGGGTGAGTGGTAAACCTTCACGCTCATGCGCGATTTCCGCACGCCGCAGATCGAGTCCAACCTGTGGCCCGTTACCGTGCGTCAGCACAATGTTGTAGTCCGATGCCAACATCTCCAGCACCGTATCTGCGACCGCTTTCACCGCTTCAGCCTGGTGCTCAATCGACTGGCTGGCGTTATCTTTGATAATGCTGTTGCCGCCAATGGCAACGACCACAAGTTCTTTCATAGTGTCATCTTCCGCTTGCAGGCGATTCAGGTAGTTTTCGTTGGTTCCTGCTCAGGCGCAGTTACCGCTTCACGGCTGTCGAGAACATGTTTGATGACAAACATGCCGCTCATCATCAGGTAGGCCAGAACAAACATCATCGAACTGCCTTCCGCAAAGCCAACCGCCGGGGAGTGGATCACACCAAACAGCGACAGCAGTGCGCCGAAGGCTGCGGCAACCGCACCGCGCAGTGGCTTGTTCATAATGGCGAAGATAGCGACACAGCCCCACAACATACTGGCCAACGGCGCGCCGCTTCCCAGATGAACCAGCCCGTCGTAATACACGCCTTTGCTGTGCAACAGATCGCTACCCAGTTTCGCCGCTGACGTTCCGGCCGCGCCCATCACGCTGTTGACGATGGTCAGCGCCCAGTTGGCAATCCATGGGAACAGACAGATGAAGATGACGGGGACCTCGACTTTGGGCGTTTCTCGTACCACCTGATTGGCGGTCACTACGCCGATAAACACCAGGATCGGCACTATCGCGGTCATCGGAATAATGGCGAGCATAAACGCCCCCAGACCAAACAACGGCACCAGGAACATGGTGATACCCGATGCGAGGGTATAACCAATACTGGCTCCCATCGCTTTCCAGCCCGCATGTCCAACGTAGACGGTGACCGGGAACGGGTTCCCCAACATACAGCCAAGCATGGATGCAAAACCGTTCGCCATCATGACCTTACGGGTGTTGTACTCATCTCCTGCCGCGTGCGCACTTTCAATATTCTCAAGGTCAAAAATATAGTTCGCCAGACCCAGAGGAACCGCAGAAGCCAGATACGGCAGCGCGTGCGGCAGGCCTTGCAGGAAGCTGTCGACATGGACTTCCGGCGGGTTAAAGCCAAAAGAGGACATTGAGGCTTTGATCGCTTCAGGGCTTTGCAAGCCGGAGATCCACGCCAATGCCGTACCGGCAATCAGCAGCAGCAAACCGGTAGGAATGCGGGCAAAAATTGGTTTCTTACCAAACCAGTTAATGAAGATCAGCAGCAGGACGATGAAAGAGACAGTTGGCGCTTCAAATGCCTGCAACATCGGGTTCATTGCCAACAGCAACAGACCCAGGCCAGATAAACAGGAAAGCAGCACTGTGCGCGGTATCATTTTGCGGATGGTCTCACCGAGGAATGAACCACCGACCAGGATCAACGCTTCAACAAAGCACCATACCAGCGCTATCTGAATAGCGAAGTTGGCGTCTTTCGTTTGCTGATACACCGGCATTAATACCAGGAAGGTCACAGTAAAGATCGACGGTGCGCTTGGCCCGGACGGCAGCGCCGTCACGTCGTTACGCCCGGTATGTTTCGCCATCTGCAAGCCAAACCAGGCATAACAGATGCTGGCCACCAGCACCGCCAGACCAAAGGCGGGTGCAATTCGGCCGTAGACAATTTCAGTAGGGATCCCGACAACAAAAATGAGAAGCCCCATCATTGTCAACAGGTTAGTCAGGTTGTTGGTCATCAGCCCGAAGTAAGCCGCCCAGTCACCACGTTTCCATTCTAGTTTTATGTTGTTCATGGAATATCCTTTACAGGTTAAGCATCGTTTGCGATCACGGAGATCGCCCAGCCCTGCAGGTAAGCAACGTTTTTCTCTTCGCTACCGTGGGGCTAACGGTGTTAGCCCCTGTGGTTGTTATTAGCAGTAGCGGTCACGCCAGTTGAGGATCGCCTTTTCAAAGCAGGCGAACGGCGGGTGTACTATTCCGGCGCCGATCATGCCGACCCCCGCATCTTTGTGCGCAATGGCGGTGTTGATCACCGGCAGAATACCGGTGCTGCCCACACGCGTAATGTCGATCGCGGTTGGCACGCCCATAAAACCGAGCAGCGGAATGGTGACGTTTGGGTTTTCACCGAGGGTGATTTCACGCATCTGGCGGGAGAAGTCGACGGCTTCTTCAACCGTACCACCCACCAGCGCCACGATGGCTGGTGCGGTGGCCATCGCGAAGCCGCCAATACCGTAGGTTTCGGTAATGGCGCTGTCGCCGATATCACGCCCGGAGTCTTCCGGCTTATAGCCCGCGAACATCGGGCCAATCACCTGCTGTGCCGGACCGGTAAACCACTGGCCCGGTAAGCCGCTGATACGCAGGCCGAACTCAACGCCATTACGCGCCATCGTCGTCACCACCGTGCTGTATTCAATGCCGTGCGCAGCATCCATGGCGGCTTTACACATCGCCATCCACGTTGGACCGGAGAAATAGTCGCTGCTGAGCACAAACTCGAACACTTCACGTTGTTGCTCAACCGGATAGCCGGTCTGGATAATCCACGGAGTCAGCGCCTGAATTAACAGTGCCGTACCGGCGTTGTTGCGGTTATGGCACTCATCGCCCATGTGCAGCGCCTGTGCCAGCATCAGGCGTAAATCGATTTCACCCGCCAGTTTCATCGCATCACGCAGCATCGGTCCCATCACATCACGCATCCAGTTAAGGCGATCGATAACGCTTTGATCGTTCGCTCCCATGCGCAGGATCTTTGCCATCTGCTCGCTCATATTGGTATATGCGCGGTTGCCGTAAGTTTTGTTCTCCACGATGTGCATGAACATCGACGCGGACGTTACGCCCGCCATCGATCCCACGCAGTCATGTTCGTGGCACGGCGAGAAGTTAATTTCGCCCGAAGCGGCAAGCTCGGCGGCTTCATCCAGATCTTTCGCCAACCCTTCAAATACCAGCGCGCCGGTGACTGCACCTTTCATCGCACCGCACATTTTTTCCCAGCGGATCGGCGGCCCGGCATGCAGAATCGTGTTACGGGTCATTCCAGGTACCACATTGATGGCCTGGTCATAGCCAATCAGCACCGGATGCGACTTAATAATACGTTCCAGCGCCTGCTGGTTAGCGGCGGCAATCTTGTCTGCCAGCGGTGAATCAGCAATCTGATCCAGTGCCGCAACCACCTGCATATTGCCCTGGCCTGGCGGTGTCCAGTCGAGTTGAGTAACGGGCACGTTCTGCTTTTTCAGGTCATCGCTGAACATCGCGATACCGACGTTAATCACATTCAGCGGCTGGTTAAACAGTGTCTGGCTCATCAGGCTTCCTCCCCTTTACAGATAAATTCACGCGCCAGCAATCCGGTGTTGGTGCTACTGCTCGCCCAGATAACGCCGGCATCAGTCAGCATCTGGCACTGTTTTTCCAGCGATGGCGTATCCAGGTCGGTCCCCAGAACATAGCCGAGAATTTCCAGAGGACGACCGTCAGCGGCAGCGATGGCTTTCGCTTCATTGATCGCGTCGATCATCACGCCAACCGGATCTTCATGCGATCCAAATCCAAGGACGAAATCCATCACGATCACGCCGACTTCAGGATCTCTCGCTTCCTGCAACAAACGACTGATGCGGTTGGTCGGATCGATCATTGGATGGGGCTTGCCGTTGGTGAAATCATCATCACCAAAATCAAGGAAGGTATGCGCCACACTACGGTTGAGATCCTGCAGGCGGAACGCCGGGTCCGGATGAATGTTGCTGTACACCTCGGCATGTTTTTCCATGGCGGCAAACATCGCTTCATCACACAGCGTGCCGCCACAGAACAGTCCGCGAATATACTTTTGCTGCGGCGTCAGACGGGCGCGAACTTCTTCAATCAGCGGCCAGTTGAGCGGATGCAGATCAAGACTCTCTTTTTTCACGCCACTCAGCAGCACTGCTTTCAATGCCGCTTCTTTAGTGCCGCGAGCGAACTGCAGACCCTCTTCGTCCGCAGGCGCAGCTTCACGTCCGAGGAAACAGACCACCACCGGTTTAAAGCAGGCGCGCGCACGTTCCAGCACCTTACGGGCTACCGCAGGTGCTGGCGGTTTAGAGATCAGCGCAATGATCTCAGTTTGTGGATCGGCCTCCAGCATACCTATCGCATCGAGCATCATCAGGCCGCCAATCTTCTCGCTCAGATCGCGTCCACCGGTGCCGATCAACTGGGAAATGCCACCGCCAAATTCGTGAATGCGCACACTGAGTTCCTGACTACCGGTGCCAGATGCCCCAATAATGCCGATATTGCCGCGACGCACCGCGTTCCCAAAACAGAGCGCCGCGCCGTTAATAATGGCGGTACCGCAATCAGGCCCCATCATCAACAACCCTTTTTCATGCGCCAGCTGTTTAAGAGCCAGTTCGTCATCAAGGGAAACGTTGTCAGAAAACAACATTACGTTGAGGTTGTTTTGCAGCGCCTGACGCGCCTCGCGGGCCGCGAACAGACCATTTACCGATATCACCGCGAGGTTGCTGTCGGGGACATGTTTTTTAGCACTGGCGAGCGTGGCATAACGTGCTTCGTGCTGCCCACCTTGTTCCTTATGCGTGAACAGTTCCTCTATCGCCACCAACGTTTGCTCGTTCGCGGCCTCACTCGCACCTTTAATGACAATCATTAGATCGCCACTCTTTGCCTCTTCCAACTCAGGCGTAAGCAGACCGAGATTCTTCAGCACGCCCTTGTTCATTTCCGTTGCCATCGCCACGAACGCCTGCTCCACACCATCAAGCTTATTAGCGCGCGTAGAGATAGACATCAGTGAGACAGAATCAAAATACGTGTTCTTTTTAACAACTATCCTGATCGACATAATTCCCTCCGGACCGTTGGCTCAGGGCGCAGGCATCCGCCATGCCGTACAGCATGTCGCAGCCAGAACTTGAGCCGATATTTTTAATGTCAGTAATAAATTTCGTAGCAACGTGTGGTTGCTCAGTAATAATATGGGTCACCAACCGCGTGACACTTTCCCGATAACGTTGATGAAACGCCTCTTCCAGCGTTATTTTGCTGAGTAAGGTTGTGTTATTTCCGGCAATCTGTAATGCCGTTAAAAAATCTTGTCGATACTTATTCAGCGGATGCCCACTAATAAATAAAATTGTACTCAGGCCTACTAAATAATCATCAGACGATGGCGTCAGCCCTATTCCAAGACCAATTAAATCGCTGACCGCAACACAGATATTTTCTCCCGTACTCAGCGCCGTTATTAAACTTTGGCGGCGCAGTTGTAATTCACGAGTAATTTCCTGGTAAAACGGATTATCCCCCTGGTACAGAAATAATGTGTCGTCGCGATTAAGCTGTTGGCGGATAACCTCTGCCCAGTGGCGCCAGGATATTGTGGTGAAGCGCTCTGCATCTGGCGACCCACGAGGCATTTGCCACATCAGGCAACCAGAGGTCTCTATCCATTTATCATAACCAACAGCGATCCCTGACTGCGTAAAACTCACCGGCTCACCGGGTTGAAACAGATCTTCGCAATGCGTCAGCGCCAGCCGACAGCTGTTAGGCGCGTTATCGCAGCACTCACTCAATAACGTAAACAATCGCTGCTGTTCCGGTATGAACAGGTTCACCGCGCGGGAAAAAACCTGTTCAACTCGCCCCGTTCCCCGATACGCAAGAAACGCGCCGTCTGCAGTTAGCGCCCGCACGCATCGCCGTGATGGCGTGGCGATAGTGGCGCTCCTCTGTCAGGCTCCGGCGGCAATCAGCAGCTCGGCGATTTCATGGAACCCTTTCTCCCGCGCCAGCTCCAGCGGGGTTTTACCGTATTTATCCGTCATGTGCGGGTTGGCGCCATTGTCGAGCAGCAGCTTGACGATTTCCTGCTGCTTCGCGCCGCCATCATTAAGTACGATGGCTTCCAGCAACGGCGTCCAGCCGACAAAGTTGGTATGGTTTACATTGATATCGGTACGCTGCAGTAATTCACGTACGATCTCAACGTGACCTTTTTCGCTGGCTGGCGTAATACCAACGCCGCCAAAACGGCTCAGTCGTTCGAGATCGGGATTGGCAGGTAATACCGTACGCAGCAGCGTTAAATCATTAGTCAGGCAGCTAATCAGGAAGGGGTTAAAACAAGTTTGATCTTGTTTATTAATATCGGCACCGGCGTCAATCAATAAAGAAACGCAGTCATAATGCTTATTCAGGCTGGCAATAATTATGGCGGTACGGCCCTGGCGGTTAGTGGCATTAATATCCACATTATTTGCCAGACAGGATTTTAATCCTTCGGCATTGCCCTGTTCTGCCGCCAGCAGAAATTCAGTAATGAGTTCTTTCTCTGACATAATCGCTCTCCTGCAGTTTTTTAGACTTTTTAAATATCCGATAACCTGAGAATAGCAACAGAGTACGGAGAATAACATCCGCTTAAATTTCATTCATCGTAAGTGAGTCGATTGTTGAAACAAATTTAATAATGAGAACAAAATGTGCTGTAGTGCAATCTTTCTCTTATGACTAACGGTCTTTCAGCCATTAATCAGTCATAGGGGAAATAAAGCGGTATGCTGCACGGATAGCGGCCTGCAACTAAAACACAGAAGTGTGATTGCCTTCAAATCAAATGTAACCCTAGTGTTAAATTCTGTTCAAAACTGATTGCTCTCCATAAGGATTACAAATACATTCAACAATCATCGTATCGCGGGTTGTGGACTCAGGGGAGAAGGAATGAATTCAATATTTACCGAGGAAAACCTGCTGGCGTTTACGATGGCTGCCCGCTACAGCAGCTTCAGCAAGGCCGCCGAGGAGCTGGGTTTAACCACCTCCGCCATCAGTTATACCATCAAGCGCATGGAAATGGGGCTGGATGTGGTGCTGTTTACCCGCAGTACCCGCAGCATTGAGCTGACCGAGTCCGGGCGCTATTTCTTTCGTAAAGCGACAGACCTGCTCAACGACTTTCACGCCATCAAGCGCAGCATTGATACGATCTCCCAGGGCATTGAGGCTCGGGTGCGCATTTGTATTAATCAACTGCTGTATACCCCGAAGCATACCGCGCGACTGTTACAGGTACTTAAGAAACAGTTTCCAACCTGCCAGATAACCGTGACCACGGAGGTCTATAACGGCGTCTGGGATTCCATCATCAATAACCAGGCCAATATCGCCATTGGCGCGCCAGACACGCTACTGGACGGTGGCGGGATCGATTACACCGAGATTGGCGCGATCCGCTGGTCGTTCGCCATCGCACCTGATCACCCGCTGGCCTTTATGCCTGAGCCGATTTCAGAGAGTCAGCTGCGTTTGTACCCGAACATCATGGTAGAAGATACCGCGCACACTATTAACAAGAAGGTCGGCTGGCTGCTGCACGGGCAGGAATCAATCCTGGTGCCCGATTTTAATACCAAGTGCCAGTGTCAGATCCTCGGCGAAGGCATCGGTTTTCTACCCGACTATATGGTGCGCGAAGCAATGGAAAAATCGCTGCTGGTGACGCGACAGATCCATAACCCACGCCAGGATTCGCGCATGCTACTGGCGACCCAGCACTCGGCAACCGGGCGGGTGACACAGTGGATTAAAAAGGAGTTTGGCCCACAAGGGGTACTGACGGGGATTTATCAGGATCTGCTGCATCGGGAGTAATATGCACGATGAGGGGAACTATTGTGGACGCACCGGATGCGCGTTGCGTCATCCGGTGAAAAGTAAAACTCAGGCACGAATGTCGTCGTACTCGCGAGTTTTATCAAACTCATGTTTGGCAAACGGACAGAGCGGGATCACTTTACGGTTTTCGCGGCGCATTTTTTCCACCACTTTCTCCACCAGCAGCTTGCCGACTCCCTGACCTTTCAGGCTGGGGTCAACATCAGTATGTTCAATGATGCTCAGATGTTCACCCGTCGGCACGAAGACAATCTCAGCAACCTGATTGCCCTCGGCATCGTTAACATAAAACTTGTTGTGCCCTTCAAGAATATCCATGGTCTTCTCACTCATTTCTGGCGATATTTAAGCGCACCGCTCGGACAGGTATCGATAACCTTAATGACCGTCGCGACATCAACTTCATCCGGGATGATCCACGGTTTACGTTTCAGGTTAAAAAGCTTCGCGCTTCCCCGCACACAATTACCCGAATGCTGGCATATCGCCGTATTGAAATAGACATCAACCTTCTCGCCGGTATAGGCCCGGTAACCTGCTTCCAGTAACTCTTTATCCACGACATTACCTCAGTTATTTTTATTGTCCTGGGAGTAATCATAGACCCAGGCGAGTCTGAAGGCTGCTGCTGGCGGCTGAAATTGTCGCAGATTAGCTCCGGCACACGATTACGTTCACCTCATGTTCTTCACTTCTGTGGAACGATACAACCCGTGAACGTAATCCAGTCCAAGGGTCAAAGGTTCTCTGTCACCGATTCATTTCTTCGTGCAACCGTTCCCTGGCTGACGGTAGCATCTCAAGCATTGCAGGTGTTGGCGGCGGCAAGCGGTTATCGGCAATATGCCTGTCCACTTCCACATAGTCGATTTCACCATTCTCATGGTGATGAACCGTAAGCACCCTCGCCTTATTCAGCTCGGTAACCAGTTCTCGGGTAATTCGCAAACTTTCTGCCAGCTCATGATCTTCAAGCCCAGGCCTGCGACTGCGTCGTTCCACACGGAAGCGATACTGGTTGTACTTCGCCCAGCCAATGAGCACCAGACCGTTTATCAATGCGATCAGGATGTAAAAAGTGACCGTATCCAGAGTTGTGAAAAACGGCCTCACGCCCATAAAGGGTGAATGAGCCAGTGCCGTAATCAGCCCTTTATAGATCAGGTACAGAAATCCAACCCAGGCAAAAAACGTTAGCAGAACGTCTATTACACGTGGCAGAAGTCGCTGTTCGGTAAAGATGAGTGGCTGGCTCATGATTCTATCCTCCCAATTCCACGGTCAGGGCTTACCCAACGCGCTCTGCCGCGTTTGCGTTTAAGCATCACTTTGGGGAAAGCGACCAGCGTGGTGAACAGACTCAGCATCCAGTACACCACCGGGAACCAGATGATCCAGAACAACGAAGCGCCGATACCTTTTTCATAGCGCCGTTCAATCATCAGACTCACCGCAAACTGCAGCAAGCAAACCACGCCGAGTATTAGCCCGGTAAATGCTGGCGGGAACAGGTTTTGCACGTATAGCGAGTCTGGCATTGGGAAAAATAACCCGCAAAGGAACAGCACAATGCTGACCGCATAGGCAAATGACCAGGCGGTAGAAAAACAGAACTCAAGGAACAGCGGCCACATGCGGCGAAATTCCCAAGACCACAGGCGACGCATGTTAACAATAAATACTTCCGCACCACCTTGAGCCCAGCGCAGACGCTGTTTCCACAATCCTCTTAACGTTTCAGGCATCAGGATCCAGCACAGTGCTCGTGGTTCAAAGAATACTGACCAGTGGCGCAATTGCAGCTTCCAACTGATATCGATATCTTCAGTGATCATGTCCGGGCTCCAGTACCCCACCTCAGCCAGAGCACGACGACGAAATGCCGCAATGACGCCAGAAACGGTAAAGATCTGCCCATAGACTCGCTGAGTGCGCTTAATCAAGCCGATAATCGAGGAGAATTCACCGACCTGTACACGACCAATTAACGTGGAACGGGTACGAATGCGCGGGTTTCCGGTCACCGCCCCGACACGCGGGAACTGTATCAACGGGGCGACAATATAGGCGACGGCATCGCGATCCAGTAAAGCATCACCATCAATGCAGACAAGATAATCACTGCGGGCCGCCGCTGCGCCGGTCCTGAGCGCCAGGGCTTTCCCCTGGTTCTCGGCTAAATGAATCACCCGCAGGCTCGGGTATTCCGTTGCCAGTTGTTCAAGCACGTCGTGCGTGTCATCTGTCGAACCGTCGTTAATGGCAATAACTTCAATATTTGTATAACGCTGCGCCAGCGCTGCACCGATCGTTTCACGCGCATTGATCCCTTCGTTATAACAAGGGATCAAGATCGAAATCAGCGGATTTCCTTCAAGCGTCGGCGGCGGTGTTTCCTCTCCCCATTTCCAGTGGCGTTCACGGTAAAACCAGAAGTAAACCCCACCGCTTATCCACAAAGCCGACATGAACAAGGGCCAGAAGAAGACGAAGTTCAGCATCACTTCACCTGTAAAAACGACAGCCACGCCAAACGGCAGACTGAACATCAGGCAAAGAATCAGGAAAGCAATAATGCGATCGGTCATTTTTGCGGGTACCAGTATGATGAGAACGTCGAGCGAATCTCTGACATCTCGGGTTTGTCGCTGATGAAATCATCCGGGTAATAACCATAGTTACCCGCACCGCTTAACTTAAGCTGGCGCATCCACTCGGCTATTTGTTTACCGCTGATTTCGGCCTGTTCCCCGGACTTACGCCAGTCTCGTGCTTGCAGTTCAAACACGGTCTTATCCAGCGCTCCGGGCGTTTGTGCAACGGCATTCACCAGTCTGTCCAGCCAGGCGTTGGCATCATTGGCCGGAATATTCTCCATCAATGGCATTGCCATCGGTGCTGTCCAGTCATAGGTATTGAGGAAATCATTCAGGTTCTGCGCGAACCAGGCTTCACTTTCTGGTTCCAGCACCGGCATGGCGTAAATATTGCGTGCGGTTTGTACCTGTGGGCCGCGAATATTACGTACCGCGCGGGTCAGTTCCTTTGTAAAGTCGGTCAGCATCTTACTTTTCAGGCGAGTCCAACGTTCGAATGCCTGAGGATCGTTACGAATTTGCTCAATACTGCCCGGAAGGCCTGCGGCACGGTATGCGGCTAAAGCCTCCGGCGACGCATCTTCAAAATCCGTCAGGAAAGCATCATCATGGAACAAAATCCCTTTGAAACTGGCATGCTTCGCCAGATCTTCATAAATCTCGGTGATACGCTTACGCGCTTCGCTATCCCAGGGAGAAAGACGAACATACTGCTCACGATTAATCGCGCTACGTCCGGTTTTCGGATCCCATGCCGTCACGCGTGGAATAGCGTCGTCGAGACCAAAAGCCAGCACTGGCATCCAGGCATAAACGGTAACCCCTGCCCGCGTTTGTAATTGCCAGGAGATATAGTTAAAGAGATCGGCACGCATCGGCAGCCAGCGGTTAGGGAAATAAAGCTCGTGAATATTTCCGTCACCTTTTGGATCGGCATACGCCTGCAGGAAAACATGAGAAATACGCATGTCATAGACACGCTGGATCAGCTTGTCGATATTTCTACGTTGTTGGGCAGGATCTTTGTCATACACATAATCCAGATCGATATGCATAACGCGCATCGTCTGAGGTTCACGCACCTGGCCGACCTGGCTGGCAAAGCGCTTAAGGGATGGGTTATCAGATATCAGAACACGGGGGATATCATCCAGAAACGCGGCATTCGCCAGCCCTTCGTTGAGCGTAAACGCCATCTTGTAACCGTGCTCTTTGGCCAGACTTAATGTCGTGCCATTGGCTGCGCCATAAGGCCAGACCCATGCGCGTGGCGATTTCCCGGTTACAGATTTTATTTTGTTTGTGATTAAAGAGATATCAGTGTTAATACGGCGATTGTACTGTTCGTCCGTTTCGTAAGTGCCGGTCTTTTTATCGTACAGACGGTTTGCCACAGCAGGTTCTTTACTTCCCTGCGGGTTCGCTTCACCACCGAAATGCGATGCCCATGTATGCGCACCAATTTCAACCAGCGGCGATTTCCCCATTTCCTCGACCATTTTCCAGGTGGCAAATTTGTCTCGCGCCGTCATCAGCCCACCAAAATCGACTTTTTTATTGGCGGGAGAATCAACCCAGCTGCCCACCGGTGCCCACAGTGCTGGCCAGTTATAGGCTTTCAGCAGCGGCCACACGCGGGTATAAAAACTGCTATAACCATCATCAAAGGTGAGTAATACCGCTTTTTCCGGCAGCACGATTTTCCCGTCATGCGCATCCAGAATTTGCTGCACGCTGATCGGGTTATAACCGTTGTCACGTAGCCATCCCATCTGATCGCTCAGCGCACTGGTACGCACAGAGAGGTATCGCTGATCTGCCGCGCCGTCCTCTACATCGTGATAGCCCAGCACCAGGAAGCTATTTTTCGGCCATGGATGATCAGCAGCAAGCGGAGATCGCTCCGCCGGAGGAACGTAGCGCGGGGTCGTATTGTGCGCGCTACTGCACGCAGTGATCATCAACCAGCCAGCGATTAATGCGCTAACCCATAGGCATCTTTTAAACATGTACAGTCCTTAAAACCTGACATTCAAATCGAAAGCGAGGGAGATATTCCGCTCACGTTTACCGTCGTAGGGGCGTTTATCCCACACCAACATCACCCCGCCATCCACGACGTTGTTCCATTTAAGCCGCTGTCCGTATCCCACCTGAACGATGGCCCCCACGTCTTCACCTTGCTGCCAGTAGCCACCTACGCCAGCCACGCCTTGCTGCGTCCACACAGTGTCATAGTGGCGGTAAAGAACCTGCTCTGCGGCAAGCCCTGGTACAACGGAAAAATCACTCTTAGGGTTGTAATACGGCACATTCTCTTTGGTGTTGGTACTTCCGCCGATACCCGGTGTGAAGTCCAGCGTGAAGCGCGGCGTCGTCCACATGCGCTCTTTTCCGCTCAGCCCGTACTCGATACGATCGTTACCATCCGAGAAATGTGATGCGGCAAACGACAACTGATACTCTCGTCGTTCATTTTGATACCAGCGGACAAACATATCCCCGCCGTTTGCGTACACACCGCTACGCAATGCGCGAAGCGGGGTATTACGTGAAAGACGCTCCGCCGAACCGCCAACGCGCCAGTTATCATTAAAATCATGCCAGGCTGAAAGACGCCCACCAATTTTCTGACCATCGCCATAGTTACGGCCCGAAACTTCCATTTCCGCCCAATTATCGCGTGAGGTCCATTCCGCACCGGCAGCCAGGTCACGGTTGATACCCTTTCCTTCTTCAAATTCACCAGTGGCAAAGTTGAATCCGGTAAACAGTCGCCAGTTGTCATTAATCGGCGGACTGTAAATTGCGGTATTGATGTTGAAGTCATTCTTACCACTGACCGGGCTATCGGAGGAAATCCCCTGCGTGCCGCTGATCCGCAGCTCTGACATTTTGTGAACATCACGTATGCGGGCCAGGCGCAGCGTTGCTTCATCATCCGGGCTACGGGCAATGACGTCATCGGTAAGTTCATCGGCCTGCCGCCATTCCTGAAGATCCAGCGCTACATAGGCCTGCTGGCGTTCCAGCTCCAGGTTGCTTGGCTCAATAACTTCGGCCAGTTTAAGCTCTTTCTCTGCAGCTCGAGGCAGACCACGGGCTTCAAGCACTGAAGAATAGGTTATACGCAGCCCCTGGTTACCAGATCCCGTGCGCGCCAGATGTTCCGCGAGTTTTTCTGCCTCAGGCAATTCATTGGCAGCAATGTGATATTGCGTGAGCAACGTCTGACCAAGCAGCCAGTTATCGTTAGGCTGTGGCGTAGGTGAACCATAAATCCGTCGCAGATACGGACTCTCTTTGATTAAATTGTCGACCTGCTTTTTGGCTGCAGCAAAGTTTTCATTATCAATATGCGCATAAAAAAGATCCTGCTGATCTTCAGGACTGAGAGGAGTGACTGGAAGCGGTCCATGCGGATAGTAGATGCTCATCAGCATCGCTTCGGTTTTTTCCGGCTGACGTTCGCTTAGCCACGCCGAAGCGACCCAACGTTTCGCATAGTTAGGCACCTCCCCGCTCGCTTCAAGTGACTCATATTCTTGAATCACTTCGGCAGTACGCTTGCGCACCAGCAAAGCGCCCATACGGTCAATCCTTGCCCGGCGAACATCATCCTGAGCGGACGGTTCATCTTTCCAGGCCGCGAGCAGTTGGGCATATCGGGCAAGCGCTTTATCTGCCACGATAAAACGTTCTTCTTCATTACGCGCGGAAGTATATGAGGAGCGAACGATTTCTGCTGCCGCATCAAGTTCAAGACGACGTTTAACAGGATCTGACGTCGGAACCACCTCCGTTAGCCCTAACGCAGGCCCGGATACACGGTTAGCTGACAGGGCAGATAACAACGTAGATTTTGCATTTTTGTTGCTCGGATCGATATCATTGGCCTGGCTGGCGACTAACAATGCATCCCAGTTTTTCCCCTGCGAATGGTATACATAGGCCACCAATGCATCGGAGTCAGCTCCCGGGTGCGCCTGCGCCCATTTATTCGCTTCAGTGAGCGCCTGCTGATTATAGCGAGCATCTGCAAGCGTCATTATCCAGCCGGTACGTACATCCACGTTATCAGGATCTTCCTGCAAAACGTTTTCCCAGATGGCTAACGAATCATTCCATTTTTTCTGATTGCGAAAAGCCCGTGCAGCGGCGATTTGCCCACGCGCAGGCACAGCCATCTGCCCACGATATCGCAGCCAAATATCAATCGTTTCTTTATCGCTGTTATTGGCCCAACTGGAGACTTGCAACCAGTCAGCGACCTGATTTGGCGTTAGTGAGGATTTCTTTTCCTGTTCCTGAAGGTAGCGCATGAGCGGCGCACTATTACCTTCACGAGCTTCAATAATCAAACCGTCATAATCAGATGCTGCCGCAGAAGTTTGAACAGGAAAAAGAACGCAGGCCGTAAATAAACAGGTTACAGACTTAAAGCTTTTAATGAAGTTGGTATGTCGACGCATACTGAACATATCTGCCCTTATGTCTTACATCAGAGTAAAAATAAGCGTTTTCAATAAGTTAACTTAATTTCTTAACGATTGTCGACCATCTTATATGCACTACCGCTTATTTCGTAATAGGGTTGCAAACCATTTTAATTCTTTCGTCTTATTGACTACCTGCGCCTCATCCTCTAGTTACCGGAATGGGGCAAAAACTCATAAATTTTAACACTCAGCGTACACCGTGGCTACATGATAAGAAAACCCTTAGGCAAAAAAAGTATTTTAGACCAGAATATCCTAATACTCTTGGGATCGAATTCTGAACTCGCTTTAAGACCAGGCGGAAAAGTTATGTAACTCAGTTTACTATTACTTTAAAATATAAAAACACAACGTAATTGTATGCCTGTTAACTATTAAAAGAGTTTATCCCTTTCAGGGGGCCCGGCGCCTTCATCTATACCATTATCCAGCAGTGTACCCATCATGACAGCGCTCATGACGTTACATGGAGTGGTAACCAGTATGAGTCAGCGAGGAAACATCCATAATAATGAAATAACGAAAAGTATTTTCTCGCCATTGAGACGAAAGTGAATAATAAATGCCTACAAAATGCAAAAACAGGCCCTTAGAATATCTGTATTAATATTATCAACAGCTGTTCCGGAAGCATCCTGGCTATCAATACCGATTAATAATTGCAAACCACAAAAATCAATAATGATTTATATTATTTAAACTTTAATGTTATTTAAAACAATTATAATAATGAGATATTTTTTAGCATGTAAAATTCATCTCATTGATAAATATGGGTATTTTACAAACAAATTTATATATAAAAAAGAATGCGCCAGTGCATATAATACTGATGCTTTTACCTGCTTAAAAATTATAGTAGCGTATTAAGCCCGAAATAAAATATTCTACAGGAAATTGAATATAATATTCTTCGCTGACCGTTCTTATAACCGCAGCTAAACCAGTATCACTGAATAGCAAGGGTCGTCATGTACTTCTAAACGACACTAAAATCTGGCACCACCTTCTGGTGACGTAACAGTAAAGCTAAAGCGCAGTTCATGTAGGGTATAGAGGTAATGTCATGCCATTTGGTCTGTTAAAGAAGCGTCAACTCAGGTACCGAATGGTTCGCACCATACTTGTGAGCCTGCTTTGCATCCTGTTGGGACTCATCAGCACCTTCTGGCAGGCGGCAGCAAATCTCAAACGAACCACTAATATCCGGATGACAAATGCCCGGCAACTGGTGGAAGGAACGCTGGACAGTGCCAGGCATGCTGCTTACGCCGTAAAAGACAATCTTGGTCGGCCCTGCCTTGAGTCTGTCGCGATGAAGCTCAGGACGCAGGTAGCGTACTCGCAGAATGTGCGCAGCGTAAACCTGGTACAGGGGAATAAAATCTATTGTTCATCTCTGTACGGTAGCAATGAAGAAAATATTAACTTTGATAGTTATACCAACGGGATGCTCTACCTGATGAGCGACATGCTGGTCAGGAAAGGACAGCCACTGATTATCTACCGAATGGTTGTCGGTAATAACAGTATTGTGGTCCGACTCTATGGCGAGAGGATCCTTTCCGAACTGAGTGTTATGAGCATCAATTTACCCCTGGGCCTGGTTGTTGGACAACAGCAATGGCAGACTCCAGAGATTCCTTCGTTCTCCCCCGGTACGTCTGGTTATCTGGAACAAGCCTCGACCAGATATCCATTCCGGATAGTTACGGTGATTTCCGCTGCCGATTATGCCCATTACTTCTGGATCTTCTCACGATTCTCTCTTGTTTCCTGGGCCTTGCTGGCCGCTATTCTTGGTTTCAGCGCATTTCGCTGGACAGGGCGACAGATAACTGCAGAACATGAATTACATGAGGCTCTGGAATTGCAGGAATTTATTCCTTACTTCCAGCCAGTGGTATCCGCAGAGCATACTCACTGGGTCGGTTGCGAGGTTCTAATGCGCTGGTCACATCCAACGCTCGGTATCATCCCTCCAGACAATTTCATTCCTCTGGCAGAAAGCTGTAACCTTATTATGCCGATGACTCAGGCGCTGATGGTTCAGGTACGTCAACAGTTTTTACCATTAATACATTTACTGCCGAAGGATTTTCATTTCGCTTTCAATATCAGCGCCAGTCACTTAAGAAATTTCAATCTGGTGGAAGACTGCCGGGTATTCATCCAGGCATTCAGGGCTAATCCTGTTAAGCTGGTTCTGGAGTTAACTGAGCGGGAATTACTTGTTACAGATGGTGTGACAGAAAGGTTGGTGGCAGAACTGCACAAACTGGGTGTGCTTATCGCTATCGATGATTTCGGCACCGGCAATTCCAGCCTTAAATACCTGCAAAACTTCGAGGTCGATATTCTTAAAATCGACAAAAGCTTTGTCAGCAATATAGGTATTGATTCGCATTCTGTTCATATCATCGACAATATTATTGACCTCGCCCGCCGATTACACCTGCAAACGGTGGCGGAAGGAGTAGAAAATGAAATTCAGGCAGCTTATTTGAAAGCACACAACGTTACTTTTCTGCAAGGATATTTATACGGTAAGCCCATCCCCATGGAGGATTTCACCAGACAATTTTATTCCTGATGTTGAATAGTAACATCAAAACGTAGTCATCATACCGTGCAGAGACACTCGCCAGTATATAAACATCTCGATGATAGAGGTAAAAACATATGGAATGTTCAAAAAATAATTTATTTACCAAAGAAGTATCTAACCAACTGATTATATTTATTAATGAAAGACGGAAAGACAAGTTACAGATTGACGATCTGGCTGCTATTTCTGGCTTTTCAAAATTTTATCTGCAATCTTTTTTTAAAGCTCATACCGGGATACCACTTGGCCGTTTCATCAAGGATACCTACCTTAATCATGCAGCTCATGAACTCATCAACTCCCAGAGCACTATTCTGACTATTGCTTTAAATGCCGGATATGGTTCTCAGCAGTCATTTTGCCGGGCGTTTCGTAAAAAATACAAAATAACGCCCAATGAGTTAAGGAAATCAGGTGCGACACATAAGATTTTATAATATGAAGAGTAAATATATCACTGATTATTTACAGCGTATGACGCTGGTGTCTTTAATAATTTCAAGGCAATACATAAAAAAAGACCGCACGGGTGGCGGTCAAAATGACACTTCAAAAATATAATTTTATTTCTTAGACACATTCATGCTTGTTTCATAAATACCATCAATGTGATTTTTCTCCTCACTTGAGATACCTTATAAAACAATTTCAATATAAAACCAAAAAATTCACCATGCAATTTATTTATAAAAATTAAGTTCCATTTAATGGAATCATTCCATAAATCTAAACGATTAATACTAGCGAGACTAAGTGAATAAGGTATCCTACATTCATTAATGTATGTACAAGGCATTTTTAAACAACCAAAAGTCACTAAAACAGCCACTAAAACAACACAAAATAAAAACGACGCATCAGGTTCATTGCCTTAAGAAGCACAAGCACGCTGTCCTCAGCGTACTATTCCCTGGAGACGCCACGAAGGGGGAATACGTCAATAACCAGAGAGGCGAGCTTAGTTTTACCCAACCGACGAAGGGAGGTGGAATAGTATGTTCCTTAATTACTTTGCACTTGGAGTGCTAATCCTGGTATTCCTGGTAATTTTTTACGGTGTCATCATCATCCATGATATTCCTTACGAGATCGCCAAAAAGCGAAATCACCCGCATGCCGATGCCATACATGTCGCTGGATGGGTAAGCCTGTTCACTTTACATGTCCTGTGGCCATTCCTGTGGATATGGGCCACGTTGTATCGCCCCGATCGTGGATGGGGAATGCAGAACGCACAGCAACCACAGTATGAAAATTTGCAATTACGTATTGCTGAACTTGAACGGCAATTCAAAAAACAACAACACGCTGACTCAGATAACACTCAAGGTAATTAATTGTGGATTTATTAATTATTCTGACTTACGTAGCCCTGGCATGGCTGGTCTTTAAAATATTCAAAATACCGGTCAATAAATGGAGTATCCCAACAGCCGCTCTGGGCGGGATCTTTCTGGTTGGGGCACTGATTTTGTTAATGAACTATAACCACCCATATACCTTTAAGGCACAAAAAGCGGTGGTCTCCATTCCTGTTACGCCACAAGTGACAGGTATTGTTCGTACCATCACGAATAAGTCAAACCAGCTAATTAAAAAAGGTGAAGTCCTTTTTGAACTGGATCCAACGCGTTATCAGGCTCGTGTTGCGCGACTTGAGGCCGATCTTGTCACCGCGATCCATAGTGCCGACTCGCTGCAATCACAACTGGATGAAGCCATCGCCAATACGTTAACAGCAACTGCACAACGTGACCGGTTATACAAAGATTACCAACGATATTTACAGGGCAGTAAGGCAAAGGTGAATCCGTTCTCAGAAAGTGATATTGATCATGCCCGGCAAAACTACCTCGCTCAGGATGCAGCAGTAAAATCATCGGTTGCCGAACAAGCACAAATCAAAAGCCAGCTTGATAGCATCCTCAACGGCGAACAATCACAAGTTGCCAGCCTGCGCGCTCAACTGGCAGAAGCAAAATACGATTTGGAGCAAACCGTTGTCCGTGCGCCCAGCGACGGCTACGCCACTCAGGTATTGATCCGTCCCGGTACTTTTGCGGCAGCGCTGCCGCTGCGCCCGGTTATGGTATTTATTCCCAAACAAAAGCGACAGATTGTGGCGCAATTCCGTCAGAATTCATTGTTGCGCCTGAAAGCTGGTGATGAAGCAGAAATCGTTTTTAATTCGTTGCCCGGCCAGGTCTTTACAGGAAAACTGGCTGGAGTCCTTCCCGTGATCCCTGGCGGTTCTTATCAGGCCCAGGGGACGCTTCAATCCTTGACTGCTACCCCAGGGAGCGAGGGGGTTCTCGCTCTTATCGATCTGAATCCAGATGAGAATATTGATGCATTACCAGATGGCATATATGCGCAAGTTGCGGTCTATTCGGATCATTTTTCTCATGTGGCCATTATGCGTAAAGTTTTACTACGCATGACCAGTTGGATGCACTACCTCTATCTGGACCATTAAGCCGTTCATTGTGCCTTGTTGATATCGGGTAATTATATCAGGACGTAGATCATCTACACTGAAAGCAAGGCACTATCCTCACAGAACAGCCATGATGAAACAATTAAAAATCAGAGATTTAAAAATACTCCTGGACCTTGTTGAAACGAAAAGTTTCAGTCTGTCTGCTAAAAATGTCGGCCTGACCCAGGCCAGCATCAGTAAAAGTATTGCGGCAGTAGAAGAAACGTTAGGAATCAAAATAATTGATCGAGAGAGTCGTCCGGTCAGGCTGACTGCATTCGGGGAAACTCTTCTGCCTAACATTAGAAAGTACATTATTGAAAATGATGAACTCTTTGAACTAGTCGACCATTATAAGAAAGCGCCATCTGGTGAAGTTAATATTTTTTCTCCTTCCGGTATGCAGGCTTATCTTGCAGAGAATATTCTGCCGCCATTGTTTCAACGATTCCCCGATTTGAACGTGACAATAACAACATCCAATCACTATAACGCGGACTACTTTAAGGGCGTGAGCTTTAATAACTCCTGTGACATGCTCATATCCTATTCCCCACCACATAATCAGAATCTGATTGCCCGAAAAGTAAAGCGGATACGGATGGATGTTTTTGCTACCCCAGCGTTTTTTGAACATCACCCTTTCACGACGCCAGAAGAGTTATCTCGCCATCCTTTCATTTTATTAAGTTCGATGGCCAATAACAGCTATGAAAATGCGCTGGAGTTCACCCATGAAAAAACGGCTGAAGTGAAATCAGTCAACGTCACGGGGAAACTAAAATTTGACAATATCTATACAGCCATCAACTGCTGCAGAAATGGAATGGGATATATAGTGACATCCCATCTACTTCTCAAAGACACAAGCGGAATAATGTCTGTACTTCCTCCAGAATGGGGAGTTTTTATTGATTGCTACGTTATTTACAGAAACCGGAAAAATCTTCCGCTACGAGTACAACTATCGTTGGATTATATAATTGAACTAATGACAAAAGAAAAATGAGATGCCTGTAGATTTACTCTGAGTGATAATTAAGACAATGCTCATTTAAAAATCGTAACTTTTCGAGGATCATTGCTCATAGCCACAGAAAATTTCAAAAATGTTTCTCCGATCATTTTATCCAGTTCTACCGCATATTTCGTCGGGCTCAGGCAACGACCTTCTCTCTCAAACAATGGAACGGGAAAGTAAGAACAAAAGCGTTTGAGCATGATGCTAACTGTTGGCGCAGAACAGTTTAATACCACACTAGCATTAAAAATTGTCTTATAACTCATCACTGCAGAAAAGTAGAGTGCTGAATTTAAATCAATGTTCTTTATACATTCAAAATCATGTTTTTCAAGCATATTTATACTCTCAACGCTATCAATATTCACTTGATCAGTGTCTCATATAACAATACAAAAAATAAGTATTTTAAATTATTAATCAAATAATCACTAACACTATAAGTGTTAGTGATTAGAGCCATATAGTTCTGGAAAAGGTTAAGTGACCAGGTGACTTATTTCAGATAAATCAGTGATTTTAAACAATAACTCCAACACATCAGATTAATTAAACTATTTGATAGACTACAATAGTTTTCATATTGCTATCTTTATTTAGAAAAAGTCCGAATCCAAGAACAGTTCACAAAGATTACCAAAACCACAAAAAAGATAAACAATTAAAAGATACAAAACAGTGAATACTATTATTCCAAAATTAGTATGGCTCTGGGGTTGCTAGCATGCAGGCTCTTTTTCAACGAACCGAAGAACGACTCAGACACCACGTACTATTTTTGAGAATATGGTTTTCAGAACGGAATAGTCGCTTTTAGATATAGCTGGGAGCCGACTGGCCGATTGAGAACATTCGTTTCCTTCTGCCATTTCAATATAGGTAACCAGTTCTTATCGTTGGCGTCACGGACAGAAGGACCAACTGAAAATGCCCGCACCTTTGCCTGCGCTGCATTAGGCCCGTCATCATCCGTTGTTTGAATGAAGTTATAGCCACCAAGACCAATCACCCAACCATTGCCAAAAGCCCATTCCAGGGCATAATCGGCATGAAACGCCTGACCTGAACGCGTACGGGTCTTACCATTGCGGAAATTAAAGTCGTACATCATTTTGATATCAGCATTGACGCCTTTTTGAGGGATATAGCTGATCGCCCATACCGGTTGTACCACCCAGTAATTTCGCCCCAGGCTGGAAAGATCAAACTGGTTATAGTCGCCTGTTGGCACATACATATCAAAGCTCAAAACATAGTGAAGATCCCGGGTGGGATGAAAGCCCAATGCAGTACCCAGCGTGATATCCCCTAACCCCATTGATTCTATTTATCTGTAGGAAATTTGAAGCAATGATTGTGTGTAATAGTAAAATCAGGACAGGTTTCATAAAAACCTGTCCGTCACGAACTCAAATTACACCAGTTTTGGTAAAATATTCAGTACGTTACCAAACCAGCAAAAGATAACGACAATGCCAAAGATAATCACTACGGCTGGAATAATGCGCCCACCCCATACTGTAAACATCTGATTGGGAAATTTTTTACGAGACTTCAATGCGAGTACCGCAGGAATAATAACAGCCCATATCGTTGCACATAATCCTGCGCCACCTATCCCATAGATAAAACCGTTAGGAAATAGCAGATAAAGCAGTGTTGGTGGCAGGAAGGTAAGAAGGATTGTTTTAAAACGACCAGTATGTGAGTTGTCAAATTTGAATAAATCAGCAAGAAAATCGAATAATCCCAGCGTCACACCAAAGAAAGAACTCGCCACTGCTAAATTAGAGAAAACGAGTAAGCAGAACTCAATCATGCCACTCTGATTTGTCCCAAGAAATGATCCTACCAGAGCATCAACATTTCCACCGGAAGCAATGATACCTTTGAAACTCTCGCGCGGAATATTCCCCATTGTGCAATACAGCCAAAACAAATAGATAACCAACGCCAGAAAAGACCCCAATACAACACTTTTTATTAATTTATCTTTTCTCTTCCCATAACAAATGATAAGACTGGGAATATTACCATGAAAACCAAAGGATGCCAGACATACTGGAACCGCCATAAATATATAGAGGAAGTAGGAATGACTAGTTTCATTTACGCCACTGATACCACTTAAAATTGAGTAATCGACCTGAAAGAAAAGTGAACCAAAAACAATAACGAAGGCAATGATTTTTATACCGAGAAAAAGCGAAGTAATCCGACTCGCAGCTAGCGAACTAAACCATAACACCCCGGCCACGAACAGAGCGGTACAAACACCTATAATTCTGGGGTTAACATGTTCTCCTGAATGCATAGATATCGTTTCACTAATAATAGCTCCGTTTGCTGAAATATATGCATACGTTAATATGTATAAAACAAAGGCAACCGTAGCGCCACTAATGATATTCCATTTGTTACCAATTAGATCTTTAGTAATAGTATTAAAACTGGAACCCACTGGATAGTTTAAGTTTGCTTCCAGTAGTAACAATCCTGAGTGTAACATTGAAAACCAGGAGATTATTAATATAAACGCGCCCCAAAAAAACCAGGCACCTGCAAGATCAACGGGTAAAGCAAACATCCCTCCACCAATTACGGTTCCGGCAATAACCATAACTCCCCAAAAGGATGAATGCTTTGAACTGGAATTTTCTTCCATGCGAGCCTCTTATCTTGAGTTATATATATTCATTGTCATGTCATTTTTATAGAGCGAGATAGAACATGAATGGCCATTAAATATGGCCATTCATATTCGGTTGCTAATTATCAGATTTCTTTCAGTCGGGCAGTAAAGTGACGCAGAACTTTAGGTTCATAGGTGAATGTTAATCCTTTAATATTATTGGCATTTTCTTTCACATGACCAAACGCCTCAATAATAAAGTCCATATGTGATTGCGTATATGTAGCGCGTGGAATGGTTAAACGGAGCAATTCTGCCGGACAAGGTAATTGAATCCCTGTTTTAGGATCTCTTCCCAATAAGAACGATCCAATTTCAACAGCCCGAATCCCAGCAACTTTGTAAAGCTCACACGCCAGGGCCTGTGCAGGAAACTGTTCGGCAGGGATATGAGGTAACAACTTTCCTGCATCCACGAAAGCGGCATGTCCGCCCGCCTGCTGACAGATGACACCAATGGCTTCAAGGCCATCAACCAGGTACTGGATCTGTGCGATGCGATATGCCAGCCAGTCCTGATTCATACCATCATAAAGACCAACGGCCAGACGCTCCATTGCCCCGCCTTCCAGACCACCATAGGTTGGAAAACCCTCCTGGACCACGCAAAGTGTTCTGCATTCGGTGTAGACATCAAAATAACTGTCATCTTTAATGCATAACAATCCGCCCATTGGCACCATTGCATCTTTCTTCGCCGACATAGCTAACATATCAGCATATTTATATGTTTCGCGGGTTATGTCTTCAATGCTCCAGTCTTTATAAGCGGCTTCTCTTTGTTGGATAAAATATGCGTTTTCAGCGAATCGCGCTGAGTCCATTACTACCGGAATGTCGTACTTTTTCGCTAACTGGTACGTTGCTTTCAAATTTGCCAAAGATACCGGCTGACCGCCTGCGGAGTTGCATGTAATAGTGGCAACAATATAGGGGACATTATTTGGACCTACTTCCTGGATTCCTTTCTCCAGTTTATCAAGGTCAAAGTCTCCTTTAAAATCAAAACGAACTGAAGTATCAAATGCTTCTTTGATATAAACATTACGAACGGTACAGCCATTTATTTGACTATGCCCTTGGGTGGTATCGAAGAAATAGTTTGAAAAAACAACCATTTTGCTTCTGTCGAGTCCTTTTTCCTGCTCACGTTTACGAATTAATACAGGAATATAAATCTGCTCGGCCCCCCTTCCCTGGTGCGTTGGAATAGTATAATGATATCCAAAAATATTCTTCACTGCCTCAGCAAGTGCATAGTAACTTCGACTTCCGCTGTATGCCTCGTCTCCCCGTAGCATTGCGGCTTGCATATTTTGGGTAACTGCGCCTGTACCACTATCTGTCAGCAAATCGATAAATACATCTTCACTGTCAAGCAGGAACGGGTTCATCCCTGATTTGAGAATGGCATTTTCACGATGATCCCGTGTTGTACGTTTTACGGGTTCAATAACACGAATACGGAATGGCTCTGGCAAATGTTTGAAGTTATTCATGGAATAGTCCTATATTAGATAAAAGACATGTCAGCCTGCAGCAACTCATTAAGCATGAATTACCGATATAATTTATTTAAAACCCGCAAAATTAGTCCATGGAGATATTATTAGCACACCAAGCATTCCCTTATCACAGGCCTTTTTCAGGCATACAGACAGAGAAACGTGATTGTGCAGACAATAATTTATGGATTATTCAGGGCATGCAAAACAGACAGATTTTTTAATCTGCTTCTGTCCTTCATTGCATTTATAAAGAGGAAGGGAACTTATGGGCGATGATTGACAATGATGGTATCAATGTTGAACCATTTGGAGGTCGTGTATGTATTAATTAAGCTAATCATTATATGTCAACCCTTATTAAACATGCTGACATCATTATAGTGTGGAGAAAATTTGTCTATTAGCAGATAAACTTAATGTGATAAAAGTCACTATAAATTTATTATACACAAAAAGGAATTAATTAACAGATACAGGTTTACAGCTGATTGACATTACCTCAGTAAGACCTGGTCAACATACAGGAATTTGTACATTCGACCCGAAAATTGTCCAGGTTTTAGTTTTGCGTTAACGAGCATTTTCACCCAACGAATGCTATTGCAACACTTGTACTGTTATTGCTGAGTTAAGCAACGGGTGAAAGCCACAGTCACCGACCAGTTAGCAGGAAGAAAAATAGAGCTCAACTGACGAACAGAATGCAATAACTGCTTATTTATCAAGGGTAAATTGAGTTCGGTAGATTTCAGGAGAAATGAATTTGGAGCGGGCGAAGGGAATCGAACCCTCGTATAGAGCTTGGGAAGCTCTCGTTCTACCATTGAACTACGCCCGCATTGAAGTGCGTAAGGGATTATAAACCTTACACTCTTCTTGGCAAGGTGCTAACCGACTGACTGGCGATTAATTCACCGTCAACATTTAGGTTTACTCCCCTGTGGCGGTAAATAACGCAGCGGATCGATAGCGGTTGCACGATAGCGGATCTGAAAATGCAAACGCACAGACGCCGCATCTGAGCTGCCCATGGTGGCAATTTTCTGCCCGGCCTTCACGCTTTGTCCGTTGTTCACCAGCAGCGTGTCGTTATGGGCATAGGCGGTGATGTAATCCTCACTGTGCTTAATCATGATGAGGTTACCATAGCCCCGTAGCTGATTACCGACGTAGACCACCTTCCCTGCTCCGGCCGCATAAATCGGTGTACCACGCGCAGCAGAGATATCAATCCCTTTGTTGCCGCCGTCCGCTGTTGAATAAGGCAATATCACCTTACCACTGGCTGGCCACTGCCAGCAGCGTTGCCCTACCGGCGGCCAGGATGACTGAGGCACGGATGAAGACGGTCTGACCGCTGCGGTTTTCGTGGAGGATTTGTTTTTTGTTTTACCAGACGTCGTAGTGGATTTCGCGCCACCGCTGACCTTCAACCTTTGCCCCACTTCAATGGTATAAGGAGGAGAAATGTTGTTCAGGCGGGCAATTTCTTTTACGCTTGTTCCGGTAGCGCGCGAAATACGATATAGCGTATCTCCCCGTTTCACGGTGTAAACGGAGCCGGAATACGTTCCTGTTTCTGATGATTTGCTACCTGAACAGCCCGCCAAAAGCAGCCCTATCGATAACAACATCACGATACCCAGAGTGTGTTTATTCGGGCGTCCTGCGCTCAAAATCTTTCCTCGCTCAAAAAACAAGACGCTATATCATAGCAGTCCCCCGCCGGATCCCCAATCCATTGCTCTGGAAAACGCCTGTACAATACAAGTTTTGTTAATGAATCTCTTTCCGATTAACCTCCGACCAACAAAAACGATAAATACAATTTTCAGATAATCCCAAAGGCTTATTTATCACAATGATTTTTTATCACGCTCATATTGATACACTGCCCCTCTTTCATTACTGATAAAATCGCATCACCTCTGTCATTTTTTAAACGACATCACACTTCCCTCCTCCCCTCACGCTTATAGTCGTTTCTGGCGTAATTCTTGCCTGCATTGACTTAACCATTGCCATAAGAACTAAATGTTCAAATCAAGGGGATTTAAATGGAAGCGCGGGAAGCAACTGCTACAGGTGAATCATGCATGCGCGTAGATGCCATTGCCAAGGTCACCGGGCGGGCACGATATACTGATGATTATGTTATGGCAGGCATGTGCTACGCGAAATATGTACGTAGCCCAATTGCACATGGTTATGCCGTGAGTATTAATGATGAAGAAGCCCGAAGCTTGCCTGGCGTGCTGGCCATTTTCACCTGGGAAGATGTGCCCGACATTCCCTTTGCTACAGCTGGACATGCCTGGACACTGGATGAGAATAAACGTGATACCGCCGATCGCGGTCTGTTAACACGCCACGTTCGCCATCACGGTGATGCGGTTGCCATCGTTGTTGCCCGGGATGAACTTACGGCAGAAAACGCGGCGCAGCTAGTCAATATTGAATGGCAAGAATTACCGGTTATCACCTCACCGGAAGCGGCACTGGCAGAAGACGCTACACAAATTCATAACGGCGGCAATTTGCTTAAACAAAGTGCTATGTCGACAGGCAATGTCCAGCAAGCGATCGATGCGGCGGATTACCAAATCCAGGGACACTACCAGACACCAGTCATCCAACATTGCCATATGGAAAGCGTGACATCGCTGGCGTGGATGGAAGATGACACCCGGATTACGATCGTCTCCAGCACCCAGATCCCGCATATTGTCCGCCGGGTTGTCGGTCAGGCGCTGGATATTCCCTGGTCATGCGTGCGGGTAATTAAACCCTTCGTCGGCGGCGGTTTTGGTAACAAACAAGATGTGCTGGAAGAACCTATGGCGGCATTCCTGACCAGCAAACTTGGCGGTATCCCGGTGAAAGTTTCCCTAAGTCGTGAGGAGTGTTTCCTGGCGACACGTACCCGCCACGCCTTCACCATTGACGGACAAATGGGTATAAACCGTGACGGTACGTTGAAAGGCTATAGCCTGGATGTTCTTTCCAACACCGGTGCTTATGCCTCTCACGGCCATTCCATTGCTTCTGCGGGCGGTAACAAAGTCGCTTATCTTTATCCTCGCAGCGCCTACGCTTACAGTTCAAAAACCTGCTATACCAATTTCCCCTCGGCTGGCGCGATGCGTGGCTATGGTGCGCCGCAAGTGGTTTTCGCCGTAGAATCACTGCTTGATGACGCAGCCGAAGCATTAGGTATTGATCCGGTAGAAATTCGTTTACGCAATGCTGCCCGTGAAGGTGATGCAAATCCGCTCACTGGCAAACGTATCTACAGCGCAGGATTACCTGAGTGCCTGGAAAAAGGGCGTGAAATCTTTGAATGGGATAAACGTCGCGCGGAGTGCCAGAACCAGCAAGGTAATTTGCGGCACGGCATCGGCGTTGCCTGCTTTAGTTACACCTCAAACACATGGCCCGTCGGTGTTGAAATTGCTGGCGCGCGCCTGTTGATGAACCAGGATGGAACGATCAACGTACAAAGCGGCGCAACGGAAATCGGCCAGGGTGCCGACACCGTATTCTCGCAAATGGTAGCTGAAACAGTGGGGGTTCCGGTTAGTGATGTACGCGTAATTTCGACACAAGATACCGATGTTACTCCTTTCGATCCCGGTGCATTTGCCTCACGTCAAAGCTACGTTGCCGCGCCGGCGCTGCGCAGTGCGGCACTGCTATTAAAAGAGAAAATCATTGCTCACGCAGCGGTGATGTTGCATCAGTCAGCGATGAATCTGACTCTGATGAAAGGCAATATCGTGCTGGTTGAAAGACCAGAAGAACCGTTGCTGTCGTTAAAAGATCTGGCGATGGATGCTTTTTACCATCCCGAGCGCGGCGGGCAGCTTTCTGCCGAAAGCTCGATCAAAACCACCACCAACCCGCCCGCATTTGGCTGTACTTTTGTTGATCTGACCGTCGATATCGCGCTGTGTAAGGTCACCATTAATCGAATCCTCAACGTCCACGACTCGGGTCACATCCTTAATCCACTGCTGGCAGAAGGCCAGGTTCACGGCGGAATGGGAATGGGTATCGGCTGGGCATTATTTGAAGAGATGATCATCGATGCAAAAAGCGGCGTGGTACGTAACCCAAATCTACTGGATTACAAAATGCCGACCATGCCAGATTTACCACAACTGGAAAGCGCGTTTGTCGAAATCAATGAGCCGCAATCCGCATATGGACATAAGTCACTGGGTGAGCCGCCAATTATTCCTGTTGCCGCAGCAATTCGTAATGCGGTGAAAATGGCCACCGGTGTTGCAATCAATACTCTGCCGCTAACACCAAAACGGTTGTACGAAGAGTTCCATCTGGCAGGATTGATTTGAGGAAAACATCATGTTTGATTTTGCTTCTTACCATCGCGCGACCACGATTGCAGATGCTATCAACCTGCTGACCAACAATCCGCAGACAAAACTGCTCGCGGGTGGCACAGATGTGCTTATTCAGCTCCACCACCACAATAACCGTTATCGCCATATTGTTGATATCCACAATATGGAAGAACTGCGGGGAATTACGCTGACAGAAGATGGCGGACTGCGAATTGGCTCTGCGACAACATTCACACAGTTAATTGAAGATCCGTTAACCCAACGCCATCTCCCTGCCCTGTGTGCCGCAGCTTCATCCATCGCTGGTCCGCAAATCCGTAATGTCGCCACCTATGGTGGTAATATTTGCAACGGCGCAACCAGCGCAGACTCTGCCACACCGACGCTCATTTATGATGCCAAACTGGAGATCCATTCATCGCGCGGGGTACGTTTCGTCCCCATAAATGGCTTTCATACCGGGCCAGGTAAGGTTTCCCTTGAGCATGATGAAATCCTGGTCGCTTTTCATTTTCCTCCACAGCCGAGAGCATATGCTGGTAGCGCGCATTTTAAGTATGCCATGCGTGATGCGATGGATATTTCAACGATCGGTTGTGCCGCCCATTGTCGACTGGATAACGGCAACTTCAGTGAGTTGCGTCTGGCGTTTGGGGTTGCAGCCCCTACGCCGATCCGCTGCCAGCATGCCGAACAGACTGCGCAAAATGCGCCATTAAACCCGCAAACGCTTGAAGCTATCAGCGAATCCGTCCTGCAAGATGTTGCCCCACGTTCTTCCTGGCGTGCGAGTAAAGAGTTTCGTCTACATCTCATTCAGACGATGACCAAAAAAGTGATTAGCGAAGCCGTCGCCGCGGCGGGGGGAAAATTGTAATGAATTACAGCGAAACGATTACCATTGAATGCATTATTAACGGCATGCCTTTTCAGCTTCACGCAGCGCCGGGCATGCCGCTTTCTGAACTGCTCCGCGAACAAGGGCTGCTTAGTGTCAAACAAGGGTGCTGCGTTGGTGAATGCGGTGCTTGTACAGTAATAGTTGACGGAACGGCAGTCGACAGTTGTTTATTTCTGGCCGCATGGGCTGAAGGTAAAGAGATCCGCACGCTGGAAGGCGAAGCAAAAGGCGGCAAACTTTCGCGAGTTCAACAAGCTTATGCGAAATCAGGCGCGGTGCAATGCGGGTTTTGTACGCCAGGGCTTATTATGGCCACTACAGCAATGCTGGCTAAACCACGCGAAAAACCGTTAACCATTACGGAAATTCGTCGCGGTCTGGCGGGTAACCTCTGTCGCTGTACCGGATATCAGATGATTGTAAATACAGTACTGGATTGCGAGGAAACGAAATAAAACAATCTCCGGCCTGAATTCAGGTCGGATTTTTTACAATTACGTATCCAACAACTCATATTTTTTAATTTTGCGATAGAGCGTGGCAATTCCAATACCCAGCTCATCAGCGACTTGCTTCTTGCTGTTATGACGTGAAAGCGCATCGCGGATCATCTGTTTTTCCATCTCCTCCAGCGCCGTACCGCCAGCATCATCCAGAGCCAGATGCCCCTCGCTGGCTTCAGTCACTACACTTTGTTCCATCGTGGCATTATTTAGCAGATTTGGTGGCAGAAGCGTGTTGTCGATAACTTCACCAGAAGGAACAACGTTAACTAGATACTCCATCAAATTGCTTAACTCACGTAGATTTCCCGGCCAACGATGCTTACGCAATAATTCAACAACATCAGGAGCAATGCCAGGATAAACCGATCCCAGGCGACGCGTATGCAGATGTAAAAAGTAATGGACCAGCAGTTCAATATCTTCCTGACGTTCGCGCAGCGGCGGTAAAGTTAACGGAATGACATTCAAGCGATAGAACAGGTCTTCGCGGAATTTACCTTCGGTAATAAACTGGGCCAAATTCTGGTTAGTTGCAGAAATGATACGAATATCGACTTGTATTGGACTACTGGCACCAATAGGTAGGATCTCGCGTGCCTCAATAGCCCGCAGTAATTTTGCTTGCAGCATTAACGGCATATCGCCAATTTCATCAAGAAATAGCGTGCCCGTGTTTGCCGCCTGAATCAACCCTGTTTTGCCATTGGCTGAAGCGCCAGTAAATGCGCCTTTGACATAACCAAATAATTCACTTTCCAGCAATTGCTCCGGAATCGCCGCACAGTTAATCGCGATAAACGGTTTGTTACGCCGTCCACTCAATTTATGGATAGCACGAGCCACCACTTCTTTCCCGGTCCCACTTTCACCAACGACCATAATGCTGGATGGGCTGGGTGCGATGCGGCTAATGAGTCGTTTTAATTGCCGCATAACCCGACACTCACCCACCAGTTGCTCAATATGCGGCTCGTCTGTGGTGTTTGCTACGGAAAAACTGGTATGGGACTGGTGAAATGCCATTAAAAATAGCTGTCGCCCCTGAATGTTATGTAACTGACCAATAATCAATTCACTTTTATCATCCCACGAGACAATATGTTGCATATGACCATGGGTAAAATTGCTCTCATATGTTAATGGCCTAAAACGAATAGATTTCCCTATTATATTATTTTGAACAACACCGAGAGTTTTTAACACCGTCTGGTTAGCAAACTGAACATGGTTTTCTTCATCTATAACTAATACACCCTGATCCATATTATCAATCATGGTAGCGAATATTTTACTGATGCTATCTCCCGGCCCTTGATCCTCCAGAAGTTTCGAGACAAAAATAGTCGATATATGGCGAACATAATCAGAAAACTCGCGTAAATTATCACTGATATGTTCTTGTTGCTCATGGGTCACAGCAATCAAACTTATCACACCGACACAACGATCTTGCAGAATGACGGGCGTGCCGAGAAATGCTTTTTCGCGACAACTTTCTTTGCTGTCACAGCCTTCACACAGAGGATCGAAACGGGACTGTGTCACGACCTTTTCGGTTTTGGTTTCGAGGACATAACGGAGCAAGCGGGAGTTGCTGCTCAACTGGCGGCCAAGAAATTTCCCATACGCGCCAGTTCCCGCGACGCGACACAAGTTTTCATCAACGATCTCAACCTCAAGTTGCAAAACGCTGGCAAGCATTCTGGCAAAACGCTGAATTGTTGGTTGAATTTGCATCAATACTGACTGCGTAGTAGCAAGCTCCATAACCTTACCTTCCAGAATCGCTTATAGGTTGATCGTTGAAGACGTTGATGATTCACGGATCATGATGATATTAACTCAGGCAAATTTTGCTTTGATAAGAACATAAGATTTTTATCACTTTCTAATGAAATTATGGAAGAGATATCACATTTCTATATCAATATGAGAATTACATGGGTGAATTTATCAAACTGACGAGGGATAAACTGTTCTGTTATCTTATTCCTGATAATTAGCAGCAAATAAATAACGCCACAAAAAAGCCAAACGTTTTCGTATATTCTGAACATTCAGCAACAGTCCCCAATTCGTGATCCAATCCACATATTACCCGTCAAATTAGCATTTCACTCCCTGTTAGATAATTCTGGCATGTTTATTGTTAGTCCCAGGTATAGCTGTGAAAACACCAACCATTTGGCACGTCACAGTGAAATAAACCACTTTGCCTGTCATTCCACTACCGGGATTTTATGATGAAAACTGTTATTGAGCTGATAAAGGATATCAATTCGCTGACCTCTCACCTGCACGAGAAAGATTTTTTGTTGACGTGGGAACAGACACCCGACGAATTGAAACAAGTACTGGACGTTGCTGCAGCGTTAAAAGCATTACGTGCTGAAAACATCTCGACCAAAGTCTTTAATAGTGGATTAGGTATTTCCGTATTCCGCGACAACTCCACCCGTACTCGCTTCTCTTATGCTTCCGCGCTTAACCTGCTCGGCCTTGCGCAGCAAGATCTCGACGAAGGTAAATCACAAATTGCCCACGGCGAAACCGTTCGCGAAACCGCCAATATGATCTCTTTCTGCGCCGATGCTATCGGTATTCGTGACGATATGTATCTGGGTGCGGGTAACGCCTATATGCGTGAAGTTGGCGCTGCACTCGACGATGGCTATAAGCAAGGCGTACTGCCGCAACGTCCGGCATTAGTTAACCTGCAATGTGATATCGACCACCCAACCCAGTCTATGGCTGACCTGGCATGGTTGCGTGAACACTTTGGTTCACTGGAAAACCTGAAAGGTAAAAAAATCGCCATGACCTGGGCGTATTCCCCAAGCTACGGCAAACCACTCTCTGTACCACAGGGCATCATAGGTCTGATGACCCGTTTCGGTATGGATGTCACCCTGGCACATCCAGAAGGTTACGACCTGATCCCAGATGTGGTTGAAGTGGCTAAAAACAATGCTAAAGCGTCTGGCGGTAGCTTCCGTCAGGTAACCAGCATGGAAGAGGCATTCAAAGACGCGGATATCGTATATCCGAAGTCATGGGCGCCTTACAAAGTGATGGAACAGCGAACTGAACTGCTGCGCGCTAACGATCATGAAGGTCTGAAAGCCCTGGAAAAACAGTGTCTGGCACAGAACGCACACCACAAAGACTGGCATTGTACCGAAGAGATGATGGAACTCACTCGCGACGGTGAAGCCCTGTATATGCACTGTCTGCCGGCTGATATCAGCGGCGTATCCTGCAAAGAAGGTGAAGTGACTGAAGGCGTATTCGAAAAATACCGTATCGCGACCTACAAAGAAGCCAGTTGGAAGCCTTATATCATCGCCGCGATGATCCTTTCACGTAAATATTCAAAACCTGGCGCACTGCTCGAACAACTGCTGAAAGAAGCGCAAGAACGCGTGAAATAACCCCTCGAGCCGATCGACAGGTCGGCACTCTATTTCCAGAGGCCAAAGGATAGGATATGTCCGTTTTCTCATTGAAGATTGATATCGCCGATAACAACTTTTTCAACGGCGAAACATCATCGCTCTTTTCGCAAAGCCAGGCAAAACTGGCGCGCCAGTTCCACCAAAAAATCGCTGGCTATCGCCCAACACCACTTTGTGCACTGGACGATCTGGCAAACCTTTTTGGCGTGAAGAAAATTCTCGTTAAGGATGAATCAAAACGATTCGGTCTGAATGCATTCAAAATGCTCGGCGGCGCCTATGCCATCGCTCAGTTACTGTGCGAAAAATATCATCTTGATATCGAAACACTGTCATTTGAGCATCTGAAAAATGCCATTGGCGAAAAAATGACGTTCGCTACGACTACCGACGGCAACCACGGGCGCGGTGTGGCATGGGCTGCCCAGCAACTCGGCCAACATGCAGTGATTTATATGCCGAAAGGTTCTGCTCAGGAGCGTGTGGATGCCATTCTGAACCTCGGCGCCGAATGCATCGTCACCGACATGAACTATGACGACACCGTTCGTCTGACCATGCTGCACGCTCAGCAACGTGGCTGGGAAGTGGTACAGGATACCGCCTGGGAAGGCTACACAAAAATCCCAACCTGGATCATGCAGGGCTACGCCACGCTGGCGGATGAAGCCGTTGAGCAAATGCGCGACATGGGCGTAACACCGACGCACGTTCTGTTGCAAGCTGGCGTTGGTGCGATGGCTGGCGGCGTGCTGGGTTATCTGGTGGATGTCTATAGCCCACAAAATCTGCACAGCATCATTGTTGAGCCTGATAAAGCTGACTGTATTTATCGCTCTGGCGTCAAAGGCAACATCGTCAACGTTGGCGGCGATATGGCCACTATCATGGCTGGCCTGGCCTGCGGCGAACCTAACCCACTGGGTTGGGAAATCTTACGTAATTGCGCGACCCAATTCATCTCCTGCCAGGACAGCGTTGCCGCATTAGGTATGCGCGTGCTGGGTAACCCATACGGCAACGATCCGCGCATCATCTCCGGTGAATCTGGTGCTGTCGGTTTGGGTGTTCTCGCGGCTGTTCATTATCACCCGCAACGTCAAAGCCTGATGGAAAAACTGGCGCTAAACAAAGATGCCATCGTGCTGGTGATCAGCACTGAAGGCGACACCGACGTGAAGCACTACCGCGAAGTTGTCTGGGAAGGCAAACACGCTGTAGCACCTTGATCCCCCTATTGGAACAACTCCCTGCCAAACAGGGAGTAAAAAATCTGGAGAAAATAATGGCTAAGAATATTCCATTCAAACTGATTCTTGAAAAAGCAAAAGATTATCAGGCAGACATGACTCGCTTCCTGCGCGATATGGTTGCGATTCCCAGCGAAAGCTGCGACGAAAAACGCGTTGTGCATCGTATTAAAGAAGAGATGGAAAAAGTCGGTTTCGATAAGGTTGAAATCGACCCGATGGGTAATATTCTCGGTTATATCGGCCATGGTCCGCGCCTGGTTGCTATGGATGCTCATATCGATACCGTGGGTATTGGTAATATCAAAAACTGGGAATTCGACCCATACAAAGGCATGGAAACCGATGAACTGATTGGCGGTCGTGGTACTTCCGACCAGGAAGGCGGCATGGCATCAATGGTTTATGCCGGTAAGATCATCAAAGACCTGGGTCTGGAAGATGAATACACTCTGCTGGTAACCGGTACTGTACAGGAAGAAGACTGCGACGGGCTGTGCTGGCAGTACATTATTGAACAATCCGGCATTCGCCCGGAATTTGTGGTCAGTACTGAACCGACCGACTGCCAGGTATACCGTGGTCAGCGCGGTCGTATGGAAATTCGCATTGATGTACAGGGTGTTAGCTGCCATGGTTCTGCGCCAGAACGCGGTGATAACGCCATCTTCAAAATGGGCCCGATTCTTAGCGAATTACAAGATCTGTCTCAACGTCTGGGCTATGACGAATTCCTCGGCAAAGGCACCTTGACCGTTTCTGAAATTTTCTTCACCTCCCCAAGCCGTTGCGCTGTTGCAGACAGCTGTGCCGTTTCCATTGACCGTCGCCTGACCTGGGGAGAAACCTGGGAAGGCGCACTGGACGAAATCCGCGCCCTGCCAGCGGTACAGAAAGCGAATGCTGTCGTTTCTATGTACAACTACGACCGTCCGTCCTGGACTGGCCTGGTTTACCCAACTGAATGCTACTTCCCGACCTGGAAAGTGGAAGAAGATCACTTCACCGTTAAAACGCTGGTTAATGCCTACGAAGGCCTGTTTGGTAAAGCGCCGGTCGTTGATAAGTGGACCTTCTCTACTAACGGCGTATCCATCATGGGTCGCCACGGCATTCCGGTCATCGGCTTTGGCCCGGGTAAAGAACCTGAAGCCCATGCGCCAAACGAAAAAACCTGGAAAGCTCACCTGGTGACCTGCGCCGCCATGTACGCCGCAATCCCGTTAAGCTGGCTGGCAACAGAATAATTACTCTTCACCTAATTCCCTCCGGTTCGCCGGAGGGTTTCTGGAGTTTGCTATGCACGTATTGATTAAAAACGGCACTGTCGTTAACGCAGATGGACAAGCAAAACAGGATTTGCTGATTGAAAACGGTATTGTTCGCCAGTTGGGTCGCGATATTTCGCCGCAGCTCCCATGTGAAGTAATTGATGCCACTGGATGTTACATCCTCCCTGGCGGCGTGGATGTTCACACGCATTTCAATATTGATGTCGGCATCGCGCGCAGTTGTGATGATTTTTTTACCGGTACCCGCGCAGCCGCGTGTGGCGGTACAACAACCATTATTGACCATATGGGATTTGGCCCGAGTGGCTGCCGGTTACGTCATCAACTGGAAGTGTATCGCGGTTATGCCGCCCATAAAGCAGTCATCGACTACAGCTTTCATGGTGTTATCCAGCATATCAATCATGCCATCCTCGACGAAATCCCGATGATGGTTGAGGAAGGGCTCAGTAGTTTTAAACTCTATCTAACCTATCAATACAAACTCAACGATGATGAAGTTTTGCAAGCGTTACGCCGTCTGCATCAGTCTGGCGCACTGACTACTGTACACCCAGAAAATGACGCCGCTATTGCCAGTAAGCGTGCCGAGTTTATCGCCGCTGGGTTAACTGCGCCGCGCTATCACGCGATGAGTCGCCCTCTGGAATGCGAAGCGGAGGCCATAGCCCGCATGATTAACCTGGCGCAGCTTGCCGGTAACGCCCCGTTATATATCGTCCACTTGTCTAACGGCTTAGGCCTGGATTATTTACGTCTTGCCCGCGCAAATCACCAGCCAGTCTGGGTGGAAACCTGCCCGCAATATCTTCTGCTGGACGAGCGCAGTTACGATGCAGAAGACGGCATGAAATTTATTCTTAGTCCGCCGCTGCGCAACGTTCGTGAGCAGGACAAACTGTGGTGTGGCATCAACGATGGCGCGATTGACGTGGTAGCTACCGATCACTGCACCTTCTCAATGGCTCAGCGCCAGCAGATTTCAAAAGGCGATTTCAGCCGTTGCCCAAATGGCTTACCCGGCGTGGAAAATCGCATGCAGTTACTGTTCTCCAGCGGCGTAATGAGCGGTCGTATTTCACCGGAGCGTTTTGTCGAATTAACCAGCGCGATGCCTTCACGACTGTTTGGTCTGTGGCCACAAAAAGGGTTACTGGCACCCGGTTCAGATGGCGATGTGGTGATTATCGACCCCAATAAACGCCAGCAAATTCACCATCGTCATCTTCATGACAACGCCGACTACTCTCCCTGGGAAGGATTTACCTGCCAGGGCGCAATTGTCAGAACCCTATCCCGTGGTGAAACGATTTTCTGTGACGGCACCTTTACAGGCAAAGCCGGACGAGGCCGTTTCCTGCGACGCAAACCGTTTGTCCCTCCCGTGATCTAACCACTGCTAGGGATCTATACACAATCAAGAATGATGAGTGAGGAAAAATGAGTAAGAAAATTGTTCTCGCCCTGGGCGGGAATGCGCTGGGCGACGATCTGGCCGGGCAAATGAAAGCGGTCAAAATTACGTCTCAGGCAATTGTAGATTTAATTGCCCAGGGACATGAGGTCATCGTCACTCACGGTAACGGGCCGCAGGTGGGCATGATTAACCAGGCCTTCGAAGCCGCAGCTAAAACTGAGGTACATTCACCAATGCTGCCGATGTCTGTCTGTGTCGCCTTAAGTCAGGGATATATTGGTTACGACCTGCAAAACGCCCTGCGCGAAGAACTGCTCTCCCGAGGCATTCATAAACCCGTTGCGACTCTGGTCACGCAGGTCGAAGTCGACGCCAACGATCCGGCTTTTCTTAACCCGACTAAACCGATCGGTTCGTTCTTTACCGAGCAGGAAGCAGAACGACTGACAAAACAAGGCTACACTCTGAAAGAAGACGCAGGTCGCGGCTATCGTCGTGTAGTTGCCTCACCTAAACCGATTGATATTATTGAAAAAGAGACGGTGAAAGCACTGGTAGACGCCGGCCAGGTAGTGATTACCGTTGGTGGTGGCGGTATTCCTGTCATTCGTGAAGGTAACCATCTGCGCGGCGCCAGCGCCGTTATCGACAAAGACTGGGCAAGTGCACGTCTGGCAGAAATGATTGATGCAGATATGTTGATAATCCTTACCGCAGTCGAAAAAGTGGCGATTAACTTTGGTAAAGAAAATGAACGGTGGCTGGACCGCCTGTCATTGAGCGATGCTGACCGCTTTATTGAAGAAGGACATTTCGCGAAAGGTTCCATGCTACCTAAAGTGGAGGCCGCCGCGTCATTTGCTCGCTCACGTGCGGGTCGCGAAGCACTGATTACCGTGTTGAGTAAAGCGAAAGAAGGAATTGAAGGTAAAACCGGAACGGTGATTTGTCAGTAATTCAAAGGCCGGATGCGATGTCATCCGGCCAACTTGATTTAAGCAACTTCAAGCACTTCTTTCGTCGCTTTTACGCCCTGATGCATCAGCATCATCAACGCTTCCAACACTCCACCACCAATTGCTCTGGCTTTATCAGAAACACTGGTGAAATCAGCCGTTTTGCCACGAGGGTCGATATCACCGATTTTAAAACCACCGACCACAGCCAGTCCATCGTTCAGCAAGCCACGCACCATGCCCGTCAACGGAGCTTTAACTTCATGCTCGCCAATCCAGGCTATGACATCCCCCTCCTCCACCAAATCGCCTAATTTAACGTTCGAACGCATCATGCCCGCACCCGGAGCGCGAATAACCCGCCGGGTGGTATGTCCCATAATATTGCCAGGAACGCCGGTATTCTCCTGCGCACAACCAGAATAAATGACTTGCCCGAGCCAGTGTCCGCGATTTGTTTCAATCACCGCATGACAATCTACTCCTGCGGTAAAACCAGGCCCAAGTGCAATTGTCACTGGTGCCATATCAGCACGCATACCCAAATTCTGTTTCGCCAGAATGGCGTCCACCACGCAGAGCGGTTTAAGTTCATCGAGCTGCGCACAGGTGGGATCGACCATCACCGGAATAAACCCACGCTCAGTCAGCTTCGTTGCCTCCACAGAGCTGGAGACCAGCCGAGCAGTGACACCTTCAACCGTCATTTCGCCATCAAATACGGCCTGGGCAAACGCCACGCTGCAGCGAATCACCGTCGGTTTTTCCACTTCCAGCATGATCACTTTGAAACCCGCATGATACAGCCGCAGCGCCACCCCAGTGGCGATGTCTCCCGCCCCGCGAATCACCACTAATTGATGTCCGGAAGGATGTGAAGGTTTCATCATCAGCCCACCAGGCGCGTTATTTTTAACTTGTAAGATCTCTGCCAGCACGCTGATGGCGATCTCCTGCGGTGTTTCGGCACCGATGTTGTAGCCCACCGGCGCATGCAAACGGGCAATATGGTCTTCTGACACGCCTTTCTCACGCAACTGGCGCAGGAATAGTTGAACCTTACGGCGGCTTGCCAGTAATCCCAGCCATGCGACTGGCTGTTCAATGAATTTATCGAGAACTTCACGATCCTGATTATTGGTGGCAATAAGAACAAAATTCTCAGGTCGAATTTCCAGCGCCTCCACCGCTGCGCCAAACGAATCTGCATGCAGTAATGTTGTTGATGGCGGGAAAAGTTCAGGATTCAGACTTTCACGATAAATATCGGCAACGGCGATATCAAACCCCAACAGAGCCGCACTCTGGGCAATGGCCCGGTTGACATGCCCCGCGCCGATTAATACCAGCCGTGGACGCATACCATGTACGCTAATAAATACTGACATTGCACCTCCGCAATCTGATCCGACAGCATCCGCTCCGTTACGGGCCATGCGTCCATGGAATAAACGCGGCTTACGTTCCTGCAATGCCTCCAGCGACTCTTCAATCACCTTACGCTCAACCATTCCTCCACCAATCGTACCGACGATGGAACCGTCTGCACGCACTAACATTTGTGCAGAATGGCGAGGTGTAGAGCCTCGGCTATCAACAATTTGCGCTATCACAAACGGACAATTTTGCTCTTCTAGTTTTGCAGCCTCTGTGAAAATATTCATACCAACCTCAATGGATATCCTTTCAGTTACCCGGAATGCCCGGGCTGCTATTTCACAAATCTGCGCGCGATTGCAGGATTTTCTTGTATATCGCCCAGCCAGATTGCCTCTACGTCATGTTGTTGCAGTGGCTTGAGTAGCTCACTTTGTACGATCACATTCTCACATTGAGAAAAACGGTTAATAAACCAGACTCGCCGACAACCTGAAGGCACGTTTTTAAACGCGCCCAGAGGATGACGAACCAGCGAAACGAGATCGCTAAATTGCAAGGTCGACCCCGGCGTCAGCCCGGTGATGTCGGCAAACTGCGGCCAGCGATGGATATTTTCTGCGTCAATTATCGTGCCCAGTAAATGCCCACTCATCACAGCGATCACGCAACAACTGCTTTGTGGTATGCAAGGTTCGTGCTCATCCGGCGCTTTTAACGGCAATCCACGCGAGCCATCTGCCTCAACGAGAATCACGTCACATTCCGGACGTTGCGCCAGCGCATCAATGACGTCTGGTGCAAACCCCTGGGCTTTCCCTGACTGCGCTTTCCAGCGGTTAAAACAAAATGAAACAGGCGACGTGAGAGACACATGAGGAAGCATTACGGGATCGCGGCAGAAAATCACAGGCCAGCAGGAATCGGGCAAAAACATATGAGTGGTTGTAGTGATTAAAACGCGCCTGCCGCTGGACTGAAATAACTGCGCCAGCCAAAAAAGCAGGCTGGTTTTTCCCCCTGCACCAACAACAGAAATGACTGCGGGGTGTTTCTTTGCGCCTAAATCAATGAATAACATTGCCGGGTCAATTATACTTTTCACGAGCCTTCTGGGACCTCTCTGAGGTAAATTAGCCCCATCACTTTATTTGTAGGAAAGTGACACAATTTTCAGGTATGACTTGCCAATAAATAATGGAAACTCTATGTCAGCCATCGACTGTATAATTACCGCTGCCGGATTATCATCAAGAATGGGGCAATGGAAAATGATGTTACCCTGGCAACAGGGAACAATTCTTGATGCAAGTATCAAAAATGCGTTGCAGTTTTGTAGTCGAATTATTTTAGTAACCGGTTATCGTGCTGATGAACTGCATAATCGCTACGTAAACAATGCCAATATCACTATTATTTATAACCCTGATTATGCGCTGGGCTTGCTGACCTCGGTGAAAGCCGCAGCCCCCTCGGTTGAAACAGCGCATTGTTTTATCACCCATGGCGACATGCCCAATCTGAACACCGATATTTTCCGAAAAATCTGGGCATTACGTAACAATGGCGCAATACTCCCTCAGCACAACGGCATACCTGGACATCCGATTTTAATGTCGAAATCGTGCCTGATGCAGGCGGTCCAGCGACCTAATGTTAGCAATATGCGTCAAGCATTGCTGATGGGTGAACACTATTTCGTCGAAATGGAAAATGAAGAAATAATTTTAGATATTGATACTCCCGAAGATTTTATTAATGCACAAAAAAGCATGCTTAAATTTAGAAAACCCAGTTAAACGATTGCGTTCAAATATTTAACCCACTCACTACGCCTTTATCATAATGATAAGGAATCACTGTTTTTGAGAAACGAGAAAAGGTGATAAAAACCCTGGCAATAATAAACCTCAGGAGTGATTTTAATTCTCATTTGGCTACTGTGAGATAATTCACAAAAAGCGTTTAACTTTCGAATCGCCTCACATTTTTTTATATTACCAGGCAAAGTTGGCAAGAGTGGTGCGATTGTTGCTCTATCCCTCTAAACCACCGGATTTCTCAATACCGGTCACTCAATGATATCTGTGTAAGCTAAGGAGAGGGTTATGGGGGATATTATGCGTCCCATTCCGTTTGAGGAACTTTTGACGCGCATATTTGATGAATACCAACAACAACGCTCTATCTTTGGTATTCCTGAGCAGCAGTTTTACTCACCCGTAGAAGGTAAATCTGTCAACGTATTCGGTGAAACCTGTGCTACCCCCGTCGGCCCTGCCGCTGGCCCGCACACGCAACTCGCACAAAATATCGTCACCTCATGGCTGACCGGCGGACGATTCATCGAACTAAAAACGGTACAAATTCTTGACCGTCTGGAGCTAGAAAAACCCTGTATCGACGCAGAAGACGAGTGTTTTAACACCGAATGGTCTACCGAATTCACTCTGCTTAAAGCATGGGATGAATACCTTAAAGCCTGGTTTGCCTTGCATCTGCTTGAAGCCATGTTCCAACCTTCCAACTCAGGTAAATCGTTCATCTTTAATATGAGCGTCGGTTACAACCTCGACGGTATTAAACAACCACCAATGCAGCAATTCATCGACAATATGATGGACGCATCTGCACATCCGAAATTCACCCAATACCGCGATACGCTTAATAAACTGCTCCTGGATGATGCGTTTTTAGCCCGCCACGGTTTGCAGGGTAAACGCGCGCATTTACAGGCACTACCGGCACGTATCCCTACCAGCATGGTGCAAGGCGTAACCCTCTCCACTATGCACGGCTGCCCTCCACATGAAATCGAAGCCATTTGCCGCTACATGTTGGAAGAAAAAGAGCTGAACACTTTCGTGAAACTTAACCCGACTTTGTTGGGCTACACACGGGTACGTGAAATTCTTGATGGCTGCGGGTTCGATTACATCGGCTTAAAAGAAGAGTCTTTTGATCATGATCTGAAGCTGACACAGGCGCTGGAGATGCTGCAACGCCTGATGGCGCTGGCTAAAGAGAAATCGCTCAGCTTTGGCGTCAAACTGACTAACACTCTCGGCACTATCAACAACAAAGGCGCCTTGCCTGGTGAAGAGATGTATATGTCCGGGCGTGCGCTGTTCCCGCTCTCTATCAATGTTGCAGCAGTTCTGTCCCGCGCCTTTGATGGCAGACTGCCTATCTCTTATTCCGGCGGCGCCAGCCAACTGACTATCCGCGATATTTTCGATACTGGTATTCGCCCGATCACCATGGCAACTGACCTGTTGAAACCCGGCGGCTATCTGCGTTTAAGCGCCTGCATGCGTGAACTGGAAGCGTCAGATGCCTGGGGTCTCGACCACGTTGATGTTGAACGGCTGAACAAGCTGGCGGCAGACGCGTTAACCATGGAGTACACCCAGAAACACTGGAAGCCCGAAGAGCGTATTGAAGTGGCGGAAGATCTGCCGCTGACCGACTGCTACGTTGCACCATGTGTCACCGCTTGCGCCATCCAACAGGATATCCCTGAATATATTCGCCTGCTGGGCGAGCACCGCTATGCCGACGCGCTGGAACTTATCTATCAGCGCAACGCCCTGCCCGCCATTACCGGTCACATTTGCGATCATCAATGCCAGTACAACTGTACCCGCCTGGACTACGACAGTGCGCTGAATATCCGCGAACTGAAAAAAGTCGCGCTGGAAAAAGGCTGGGATGAGTATAAACAGCGCTGGCACAAACCAGCGGGTTCCGGTTCACGCCACCCAGTCGCCGTGATTGGCGCGGGCCCGGCGGGTCTGGCGGCAGGTTACTTCCTTGCCAGAGCCGGTCATCCGGTCACGCTATTTGAACGCGAAGCCAATGCGGGCGGCGTGGTGAAAAATATCATTCCCCAGTTCCGTATCCCGGCGGAGTTAATTCAGCACGATATCGATTTTGTCGCTGACCATGGGGTGAAATTTGAGTATGGCGGTTCATCGACTTTAACCGTCGAACAATTAAAAAATCAGGGCTTCCATTACATTCTGATCGCTACCGGCACCGATAAAAACAGCGGTGTAAAACTGGCGGGCGACAATCAACATGTCTGGAAATCTCTCCCCTTCCTGCGCGAATACAACAAAGGTGCAGCGCTCCACCTGGGCAAGCATGTGGCGATTGTCGGAGCTGGTAACACCGCGATGGACTGCGCGCGCGCCGCATTACGCGTACCTGGCGTCGAAAAAGCGACCGTCATTTACCGTCGTTCACTGCAAGAGATGCCAGCGTGGCGTGAAGAGTATGAAGAAGCACTGCACGATGGTGTAGAGTTCCGTTTCCTGAACAACCCGGAACATTTTGATGCCGACGGTACCTTAACACTGCGCGTCATGTCGCTTGGTGAACCTGATGAGAAAGGTCGTCGCCGTCCGGTTGAAACCAGCGAAACAATGACGCTGCATGTAGACAGCCTGATTACCGCCATTGGCGAACAGCAGGACACTGAAGCCTTGAACGCTATGGGCGTACCACTGGACAAAAACGGCTGGCCAGATGTCGATCACAACGGTGAAACTCGCCTCGCTGACGTCTTTATGATTGGTGACGTTCAACGCGGGCCGTCCTCTATTGTCGCAGCGGTTGGAACCGCACGTCGGGCAACGGATGCCATCCTTAGCCGGGAAAACATCCGTTCACACCAGAGCGATAAATACTGGAACAACGCCAACCCTGCGGAAATCTATCTACGCAAAGGCGATATCTCTATCTCCATGGTAAATAGCGACGACCGTGACGCATTTGTCGCTCAGGAAGCCGCACGCTGCCTTGAATGTAACTATGTTTGCAGCAAGTGCGTCGATGTCTGCCCGAACCGCGCCAACGTCTCTATTCCGGTTCCAGGATTCCAGAACCGTTTCCAGACGCTCCACCTCGATGCCTACTGCAACGAATGTGGTAACTGTGCCCAATTCTGCCCATGGAATGGCAGACCATACAAAGACAAAATCACCGTCTTTAGCCTGTCGCAGGATTTTGATAACAGCAGCAACCCTGGCTTCCTGGTGGAAAATGACCGGGTGCGCGTACGTCTGAATAACCAAAGCTGGAATCTGAACATCGACAGCGAAGGGCTGTTTAACAACGTGCCACCGGAGCTAAACAATATGTGCCGCATTATCAGCCATATCCACCAGCATCATCATTATCTGCTGGGCCACGTGGAGGTGTAATCATGTTGATTCTGAAGAATGTCACCGCAGTTCAGCTACACCCGGCAAAAGTACAGGAAGGCGTCGATATCGCCATCGAAAATGATGTCATCATCGCTATCGGCGACACCCTGACGCAACGCTATCCTGACGCCCGCTACAAAGAGATGCATGGTCGAATTGTGATGCCAGGCATTGTCTGCTCGCATAACCATTTTTACTCGGGTTTGTCCCGAGGAATTATGGCGAATATCGCCCCCTGTCCGGATTTCATCTCGACGCTGAAAAATCTCTGGTGGCGGCTCGATCGCGCTCTTGATGAAGAGTCGCTCTATTACAGCGGGCTAATTTGTTCACTGGAGGCTATCAAGAGCGGATGTACCACGGTTATCGATCATCATGCTTCCCCTGCCTATATCGGAGGGTCGCTCTCTACACTGCGCAACGCATTTTTAAAAGTTGGTTTGCGTGCGATGACCTGTTTTGAAACCACCGATCGTAACAACGGCATCAAAGAGTTACAGGAAGGGGTAGAAGAAAACATCCGTTTCGCCCATCAGATTGACGACGCGAAGAAATCCGCAATGGAGCCGTATCTGGTGGAAGCACATATCGGCGCTCACGCACCATTTACTGTTCCAGATGCAGGTCTGGAAATGCTTCGCGAGGCGGTAAAAGCAACGGGACGTGGTTTACACATTCACGCAGCGGAAGATTTGTATGACGTCTCTCACAGCCACCACTGGCACGGCAAAGACCTGCTGGTACGCCTGGCGGACTACGATCTCATCAACAGTAAAACGCTGGTCGCTCATGGGTTGTATCTGTCGAAAGAGGATATCGATCGGCTTAATCAGCACGATGCGTTCCTGGTGCATAACGCCCGTTCTAACATGAACAACCATGTCGGCTATAACCATCACCTTAGCGATATCCGCAATCTTGCGTTGGGAACTGACGGCATCGGTTCAGACATGTTTGAAGAGATGAAATTCGCCTTCTTTAAACATCGTGACGCTGGTGGTTCGCTGTGGCCTGACAGTTTTGCCAAAGCCCTGGCTAACGGCAACGAACTGATTAGCCGCAACTTCAGCGCAAAATTTGGCCTTCTGGAGGTCGGTTATAAAGCCGATTTAACCATTTGCGATTACAACTCACCGACACCACTGCTGGCAGACAATATCGCCGGACATATCGCCTTCGGTATGGGTTCAGGCAGCGTTCACAGTGTGATGGTCAACGGCGTGATGGTTTATGAAGACCATCAGTTTAACTTCGACTGCGATTCCATTTATGCGCAAGCCAGAAAAGCTGCCGCCAGTATGTGGCGTCGGATGGATGCGCTGGCATAAATGACAGATCCCCTCTTCTTTCAGAGAAGAAGGGAAATTAAGGAAAGAAGATGATTGAACAATTTTTCAGGCCCGACTCGGTAGAACAGGCGCTGGAACTAAAGCGCCGCTACCAGGATGAAGCTGTCTGGTTTGCCGGGGGCAGCAAACTTAACGCTACACCAACCCGGACGGATAAAAAAATTGCCATTTCTTTGCAGGATCTGGAACTGGGCTGGGTTGACTGGGATAACGGGGCACTGCGCATTGGCGCAATGTCGCGCTTACAGCCTCTGCGCGATGTACGCTACATTCCAGCGGCGCTGCGGGAAGCGCTCGGTTTTGTCTACTCCCGCCATGTCCGTAACCAGTCCACTATCGGTGGCGAAATCGCCGCCAGGCAGGAAGAGTCCGTGTTACTTCCGGTACTGCTGGCACTGGATGCTGAGTTGGTTTTTGGCAACGGCGAAACACTGTCGATTGAAAACTATCTTGCCGATCCACGCGACCGACTGCTGACTGAAATTATCATAAAAGATCCGTATCGCACTTGTGCTACTCGAAAAATTAGCCGTTCCCAGGCGGGGTTAACCGTGGTTACCGCAGCAGTTGCATTAACAGATCACGACGGTCTGCGGATCGCGCTGGATGGTGTCGCCAGCAAAACATTGCGCCTGCACGACGTAGAAAAACAAAATCTGGAAGGTCGCGCACTGGAGCAAGCCGTCGCCAGGGCGATTTTCCCCGTGGGGGATATTCGGGGTAGCGTCGCGTATAAACGCTATATCACGGGAGTTGTAGTAGCCGACCTGTATACCGACTGCCAACAGGCTGGGGAGGAAGCCGTATGATCATCCACTTGACTTTAAATGGCGCTTCCAGGGAACTAAAGGTTAATCCTGCTGAAAACGTACAAAAGCTGTTGTTTAACATGGGTATGCACTCTGTACGCAACAGTGATGATGGTTTCGGTTTCGCCGGTTCTGATGCGATTATTTATAACGGCAACATCGTCAACGCCTCCCTGCTTATCGCTGCTCAGTTAGATCAGGCAGAAATCCGCACCGCTGAATCCTTAGGTAAATGGAACGAATTAAGTCTGGTTCAGCAGGCAATGGTTGATGTCGGCGTAGTCCAGTCCGGTTACAACGATCCGGCAGCATCTCTGATTATCAGCGATCTACTCGATCGCGTTGCAGCACCAACCCGCGAAGAGATCGACGACGCGCTTTCTGGCCTGTTCAGCCGCGACGCTGGCTGGCAGCAATATTATCAGGTCATTGAACTGGCGGTTGCGCGAAAAAATAACCCACAGGCGACGATTGATATCGCTCCGACTTTCCGCGACGACCTTGAGGTCATTGGTAAGCACTATCCGAAAACCGATGCCGCTAAAATGGTGCAGGCAAAACCCTGCTATGTTGAAGACCGCGTGACAGCTGACGCCTGCATCATCAAAATGTTACGCAGCCCTCACGCCCACGCGCTGATTACACATCTGGATGTCAGCAAAGCCGAAGCTTTGCCAGGCGTCGTTCACGTTATTACTCACCTGAATTGCCCGGACATCTACTACACCCCGGGCGGTCAAAGCGCACCAGAACCTTCACCGCTCGACCGTCGCATGTTCGGCAAAAAAATGCGTCACGTTGGCGATCGCGTAGCCGCTGTTGTAGCCGAAAGCGAAGAGATTGCGCTGGCAGCACTGAAACTCATCGACGTTGAATATGACGTTCTCAAGCCGGTGATATCAATTGACGATGCGATGGCGGAAGATGCCCCAGTAGTACACGACGAACCGGTGGTTTATGTCGCTGGCGCGCCAGATACGCTGGAAGAAGACAATAGCCATGCAGCCCAGCGTGGCGAGCATATGATCATTAACTTCCCAATCGGTTCACGCCCACGCAAAAATATCGCGGCCAGCATTCATGGCCATATCGGCGATATGGACAAAGGTTTCGCCGATGCCGATGTGATCATTGAGCGAACCTATAACTCAACTCAGGCTCAGCAGTGCCCTACTGAAACTCATATCTGCTTTACCCGTATGGATGGCGATCGTCTGGTGATCCACGCCTCTACTCAGGTACCGTGGCACTTGCGCCGTCAGGTAGCACGCCTCGTCGGCATGAAGCAGCATAAGGTTCATGTCATTAAAGAACGCGTTGGCGGCGGCTTTGGTTCCAAACAGGACATTCTGCTGGAAGAAGTATGCGCATGGGCAACTTGCGTGACCGGACGTCCGGTTCTGTTCCGCTACACCCGCGAAGAAGAGTTTATTGCCAACACCTCACGCCACGTAGCGAAAGTCACCGTCAAACTGGGGGCGAAAAAAGATGGTCGCCTGACGGCAGTGAAAATGGATTTCCGCGCTAATACAGGCCCTTACGGCAACCATTCACTCACCGTACCGTGTAACGGACCGGCCCTGTCGTTGCCGTTATATCCGTGCGATAACGTCGATTTCCAGGTCACCACCTACTACAGCAACATTTGCCCAAACGGTGCTTATCAAGGTTACGGCGCGCCAAAAGGTAACTTCGCCATCACCATGGCGTTAGCAGAACTGGCGGAACAGTTGCAGATTGACCAACTGGAAATTATTGAGCGTAACCGGGTACACGAAGGTCAAGAACTGAAGATCCTCGGCGCTATCGGCGAAGGCAAAGCGCCAACCTCCGTCCCTTCTGCCGCCAGTTGCGCGCTGGAAGAGATCCTGCGACAGGGACGTGAGATGATCCAGTGGTCTTCGCCGAAAGCGCAGGAAGGTGACTGGCGTGTGGGGCGAGGCGTCGCCATTATCATGCAGAAATCGGGGATACCAGATATCGATCAGGCTAACTGCATGATCAAACTGGAATCTGATGGCACGATTATTGTCCATTCAGGCGGTGCAGATATTGGCACCGGCCTGGATACCGTGGTGACAAAACTGGCGGCAGAAGTGCTACATTGCGCGCCACAGGACGTACATGTTATTTCTGGCGACACCGACCATGCGTTATTTGACAAAGGCGCATATGCCTCGTCCGGCACCTGTTTCTCCGGGAATGCAGCACGTATGGCGGCGGAAAATCTGCGCGAGAAAATCCTCCTCCACGGAGCCAACATGCTGGGTGAACCACTGGAAGATGTCCAACTGACCACTCCGGGCATCGTCCGCGGGAAGAAAGGAGAAGTCAGTTTCGGAGAAATCGCTCATCAAGGAGAAACCGGTACTGGCTTTGGTTCACTGGTGGGAACCGCCTGCTATATCACACCTGATTTTGCCTTTCCATATGGGGCAAACTTTGCCGAAGTTGCCGTAAACACCCGTACGGGTGAAATCCGTCTGGATAAATTCTACGCTTTGCTGGACTGTGGCACACCGGTCAACCCAGAGTTAGCGCTGGGTCAGATCTACGGCGCCACCATGCGTGCTATCGGTCATAGCTTGAGTGAAGAAATCATTTACGACGCCGAGGGTCACCCATTGACACGCGATTTGCGAAGTTATGGTGCGCCAAAAATTGGCGACATTCCGCGTGATTTCCGCGCCGTTCTGGTACCAAGTGACGATAAAGTCGGCCCATTCGGTGCTAAATCGATCTCAGAAATTGGCGTAAATGGCGCAGCTCCGGCGATTGCAACTGCTATTCACGATGCCTGCGGCGTCTGGTTGCGCGAATGGCATTTCACTCCGGAGAAAATACTCACCGCACTGGAAAAAATATAAACCATAACTGGCCGCTCCGGCGGCCAGTTTCCCTGTTTTATAGATAACTAAATAGTGACTGCGAAAATGAGATAAGCCGTTCTCAAGGCGTCCTGCGCCCCAAATTCGTGGGAATTTATTTTACTGATTCAGATGATCAAATTTACTTTAAAAGGAGTGAAGGGATGTCTGATATAAACCGTGCAGGCTCCGACCTTATATTTGAACTGGAGGACCGCCCTCCCTTTCATCAGGCAATCATTGGCGCAATTACTCATCTACTGGCAATTTTCGTTCCGATGGTGACACCCGCGCTAATTGTGGGTGCGGCATTACAGCTTTCCGTAGAAACCACTGCCTATCTGGTTTCCATGGCGATGATCGCTTCCGGCATTGGCACCTGGTTACAGGTAAACCGTTATGGCATCGTGGGTTCCGGTTTACTCTCTATTCAGTCAGTCAATTTTTCATTTGTTACGGTCATGATTGCTCTGGGCAGCAGCATGAAAAGCGACGGTTTCCACGAAGAATTAATCATGTCGTCGCTACTTGGCGTCTCCTTCGTGGGCGCATTTCTCGTGGTCGGTGCTTCATTTATTCTCCCTTATTTACGCAGAGTGATTACTCCCACCGTCAGCGGTGTCGTCGTGTTGATGATTGGCTTAAGTCTGATTAAAGTCGGCATCATTGATTTTGGTGGCGGCTTTGCCGCCAAAAGTAGCGGCACGTTCGGCAGTTACGAACATCTTGGCGTCGGATTGCTGGTTCTGATTGTGGTTATCGGTTTTAACTGCTGCCGCAGTCCGCTTCTGCGCATGGGCGGTATCGCCATTGGTTTATGCGTTGGCTATATCGTTTCGTTATGCCTGGGCATGGTTGATTTCAGCAGCATGCGCAATCTGCCGCTCATCACCATCCCACATCCATTCAAATACGGATTTAGTTTCAGCTTTCATCAGTTCCTGGTTGTCGGCACGATTTATCTACTTAGCGTGCTGGAAGCGGTAGGCGATATCACCGCCACAGCGATGGTTTCCCGCCGCCCGATTCAGGGGGAGGAATATCAGTCGCGTCTGAAAGGAGGCGTGCTGGCGGATGGACTAGTCTCTGTCATTGCCTCCGCGGTCGGTTCATTGCCATTAACCACCTTTGCACAGAACAACGGCGTGATTCAGATGACTGGCGTCGCCTCACGTTATATTGGACGGAGCATCGCGATAATGCTGGTGATCCTCGGGTTATTTCCAATGATCGGCGGCTTCTTCACCACTATTCCCTCAGCGGTTCTGGGTGGCGCAATGACGCTGATGTTTTCCATGATTGCAATTGCCGGTATCCGCATCATTATCACCAACGGATTAAAACGACGTGAAACATTGATCGTCGCTACCTCTTTGGGTTTGGGTCTTGGCGTTTCATATGACCCCGAGATTTTTAAAATCTTACCCGCCTCTATTTATGTATTAGTTGAAAATCCTATTTGTGCCGGAGGGTTAACCGCAATTGTTTTAAATATCATTCTCCCAGGAGGCTACCGACAAGAAAACGTTTTGCCAGGTATTCCCTCAGCGGAAGAGATGGATTAACAGTAAAGGAGTTAATGATGTCAGGCGAACACACGTTAAAAGCAGTTCGAGGCAGTTTTATTGATGTCACCCGTACGGTTGATAACCCGGAAGAGATTTCCTCTGCGTTGCGATTTATCGAAGATGGATTGTTACTGATTCGCCAGGGGAAAGTGGCATGGTTTGGCGAGTGGGAAGAGGGAAAATATCAAATCCCTGACTCCATTCGTGTCCGCGACTATCGCGGCAAGCTGGTAGTCCCGGGCTTTGTCGACACGCATATCCATTATCCGCAGAGTGAAATGATCGGCGCCTATGGCGAGCAGTTGCTGGAATGGCTGAACAAACACACCTTCCCCACCGAGCGTCGTTATGAAGATTTAGAATACGCACGCGAAATGTCGGCGTTCTTCATCAAGCAGTTATTACGTAACGGCACTACCACGGCGCTGGTGTTTGGTACTGTTCATTCGCAGTCGGTGGATGCATTGTTTGAAACCGCGAGTCATATCAATATGCGAATGATTGCCGGCAAGGTAATGATGGATCGCAACGCGCCAGATTATCTACTCGACACGGCAGAAAGCAGCTATCAGCAAAGTAAGGAGCTAATCGAACGCTGGCACAAAAATGGCCGCCTGCTGTATGCCATTACGCCACGTTTCGCCCCCACCTCAACGCCCGAACAGATGGCGATGGCACAACGCCTGAAAGAAGAGTATCCCGATACGTGGGTACATACTCATCTGTGTGAAAACAAAGATGAAATTGCCTGGGTGAAATCACTTTATCCTGAACACGATGGCTACCTGGATGTTTATCATCAGTACGGTCTGACAGGTAAAAACTGCGTCTTTGCTCACTGCGTCCATCTGGAAGAAAAAGAGTGGGACCGCCTGAGCGAAACAAAATCCAGTATCGCTTTCTGTCCGACCTCCAACCTTTATCTTGGCAGCGGCTTATTCAATCTACAAAAAGCATGGCAGAAAAAAGTGAAAGTCGGCATGGGAACTGATATTGGCGCAGGAACCACCTTCAACATGCTGCAGACGCTGAACGAAGCGTACAAAGTGTTGCAGTTACAGGGGTATCGCCTCTCAGCTTATGAAGCGTTTTATCTTGCCACCCTGGGCGGTGCGAAATCATTGGGGCTCGACAACCTGATCGGCAACTTTATGCCAGGTAAAGAAGCCGATTTCGTGGTGATGGAACCGACAGCAACGCCGCTTCAGCAACTGCGCTATGACAACTCTGTTTCTTTAGTCGACAAATTGTTCGTGATGATGACGTTGGGCGATGACCGTTCTATATACCGCACCTACGTTGATGGTCGTCTGGTGTACGAACGCAACTAATAATAAAACCTTAACATCCTCGTGAGGACATCATTATGTCTGGAGACATCCTACAAACACCGGACGCACCAAAGCCCCAAGGCGCGTTGGATAATTATTTTAAAATTACAGCTCGTGGCAGTACCGTTCGTCAGGAAGTGCTGGCGGGTTTGACCACCTTTCTGGCCATGGTTTATTCCGTTATCGTGGTTCCCGGCATGCTAGGAAAAGCGGGGTTTCCTCCTGCGGCAGTTTTTGTCGCCACCTGTCTGGTCGCAGGTTTCGGTTCCCTGTTGATGGGGTTATGGGCTAATTTGCCGATGGCGATTGGCTGCGCCATTTCACTTACCGCATTTACCGCATTTAGCCTGGTGCTAGGGCAACAAATTAGCGTGCCTGTCGCGCTGGGCGCGGTCTTTCTGATGGGCCTCATCTTCACCGCCATCTCCGTAACGGGTATTCGTACCTGGATATTGCGTAATTTACCGATGGGTATTGCACACGGTACAGGTATCGGTATTGGTCTGTTCCTGCTGCTGATTGCCGCCAACGGCGTCGGTATGGTCATCAAAAATCCGATTGAAGGCTTACCTGTGGCGCTTGGTACGTTTACCTCTTTCCCGGTGCTGATGAGTTTGCTGGGATTAGCGGTTATCTTCGGTCTGGAAAAGCGCCGCGTTCCAGGCGGGATCTTGCTGGTCATTATCACCATCTCGATCATTGGCTTAATTTTCGATCCAACGGTGAAATACCACGGTCTGGTAGCCATGCCCAGCCTGACTGGCGAAGATGGAAAATCCCTTATATTCAGCCTTGATATTATCGGTGCGCTTCAGCCAACCGTGCTCCCGAGTGTACTGGCACTGGTGATGACCGCAGTGTTCGATGCCACTGGCACCATCCGTGCGGTTGCTGGTCAGGCGAATCTTCTGGATAAAGACAATCAGATTATTAACGGAGGTAAAGCACTAACCAGCGATTCAGTAAGCTCGATATTTTCAGGCCTGGTAGGCGCAGCCCCTGCAGCTGTCTATATCGAATCTGCGGCTGGGACTGCTGCCGGCGGCAAGACAGGTCTGACTGCGACTGTTGTAGGCTTTCTATTCCTGTTGATTCTGTTCTTATCACCGTTGTCGTTTCTGATCCCCGGTTATGCCACAGCCCCCGCACTGATGTACGTTGGTCTGCTGATGTTAAGTAACGTCTCGAAACTGGACTTCAATGACTTTATTGATGCTATGGCAGGACTGGTTTGCGCGGTATTCATCGTCCTGACCTGCAATATCGTTACCGGTATTATGCTGGGCTTTGTAACGCTGGTGGTGGGCCGCGTATTTGCGCGCGAATGGCACAAACTGAATATCGGTACTGTTATCATTACCGTCGCCCTGGTCGTGTTTTACGCAGGTGGATGGGCAATCTAAGAGAAGCTCCGCGCCATACAAGCGCGGGGGTTTTATCAGAGAAAATTCTCGCCGCTGGCAGCAATACGCTGCTGGCGGATCCGCTTAAGTTCTCCCTCCGTCATCAACTGTAACGCCTGCGTCGGGCAGGACTCGACACAGGCAGGCCCTTCAATCCGATGTTCGCAAAGATCGCATTTCACGATCAATGGACGTACATTTCCCGGCAACATCTGAATGGTGATCATGCCAAACGGGCATGCACAGGCACAACTCTGACAACCAATACAACGGTCGGCGTTTGCCTCCACTAGCTGCTCCCCCATGGTCAGCGCCTGTACCGGGCAAGCCCCTACACACGGCGCATTTTCACACTGGTGACACATCACCGGTGCGCTTACGCTATCCAGACGCTGTACCTTTAAGCGCGGTAGAAAAAAACTGGCATTCAACTCCAGTTCTAACGGATGAGCAACCACGCAAGCCACTTCGCAAGTACGGCAACCAATGCAGTCATTTTGATTGACAATAATTAACGATTTCATTGCGATGCCTTCGTATCAAACATAGCTAACATATCGCGCGCCGCCTGCCTTCCTGCCGCCATTGCGGTGACCACCAGGTCTGCGCCATGAACGGCATCACCACCCGCAAAGACTTTTTTCAGATGCGTTTGGGTAGATAAATGTCCCGCGTCGCCGGCTTTAATCAGGCCATATTTATCGAGTTTAATACCGCTACCTTGCAACCACGGCATCGCATGCGCCTGAAAACCAAATGCCATAATCAGGACATCGGCGGGCAGCTCAAATTCAGAACCAGCCACCGGGCAAGGACGACGTCGACCATCTGGCCCCGGTTCTCCCATTGCGGTGCGGATCAAACCAACCGCAGTTAAGTGCCCGTCATCATCACAGGCGATATATTGCGGCTGAACATTAAACTGGAATTCAACCCCTTCTTCGCGTGCATTGACTACCTCTTTGCGGGAACCAGGCATACTGACTTCATCACGACGATAAGCACAAATCACGCTGGCGGCATTCAGACGAATGGAGGTACGCAGGCAATCCATTGTCGTATCTCCGCCACCCAACACAACAACCCGTTTACCTGCAACATCCGTCTGCGGATACTCTTCAGATTCAGGCAGCCCCATCAACTGTCGGGTATGCGCAGTAAGGAACGGTAATGCCTGAATCACACCGGATGCATCTTCATTCGGCAACTCCGCACGCATCATGCCGTAAGTACCAACACCAAGGAAAACGGCATCATATTCCGCCGTTAAATCGCTAAAGGAAATGTCGCGGCCAATTTCACAGTTGAGATGAAAGTCGATCCCCATCGCCGTGAAAATCTCCCGCCGTTGGCTTAATACCGTTTTGTCCAGCTTGAAGGACGGAATACCAAAAGTCAGCATACCGCCGATTTCGGGATGCCGATCAAACACATCCGCATGCACGCCAGCCCGCGCAAGAATATCGGCACAGCCCAGCCCTGCGGGCCCTGCGCCAATCACCGCCACTCTTTCCATGCGAGGTATAACCTGGCTGACATCGGGGCGCCAGCCCATCGCCAGCGCGGTATCAGTGATGTAACGTTCCAGATTACCGATAGAGACTGCGCCGGTGTGATCTTTCAACGTACATGCCCCTTCACAAAGCCGGTCCTGTGGGCATACCCTGCCACAGATTTCTGGCAAGGAGCTGGTCTGGTGGCAACGTTCTGCCGCTTCGATAATCCGTCCTTCTTGCACCAGTCGAATGTAGTCTGGAATGGCGTTATGCAGCGGACAATGCCAGTTACAGTTAGCTTTTTCGGCGCACCAGACACAGCGGTCACTTTCATAAGCAGCTTGTTGTTGATCCAGCCCACAATAAATTTCGCCAAAGTGCGTTTTCCGCTCGCTCGCTGAAATTTTATCTGCGCCTTTGCGCGGATTAACAGGGAGTAACGCCGCGCGGCGGGATGATGGTAGTTCCTCTGCTGCTTTTCCCTCTGCGGTTCTACGCTGACGCCTCATTTTTATCTGCTGTAACCCTTTGCCATCCATCAGCCGTAACGCCTGCGTTGGGCAAACTTCAACACAAGCTTGCGTGCCAGAATCTCGCTGAAAACAAAGGTCGCATTTCAATGCGACCACGTTATTCATCTCAATGACACCAAAGGGGCAAGCGATTGCGCATCTTTTACAACCAATACACTTTTGTTCATCCAGCTGTACGCTATCTGCTTGAAAAGTTAGAGCATTAACGGGACAAGCCGTAACGCAAGGGGCATTATTGCAATGATGGCAAGCAACGGGATTTGCGGCCAGTCCTTTCCCAACAACATGGAGACGAGGTCGAAAATCACTCTGACTCTGTGGCCAGTTTTCATGATTATGCGCCACCGCACAGGCAATTTCGCAGGCATGACAGCCTATACATTCCGCAGCATCAGCAGCGATAAACTTATTCATTCGTATCCCTTTCACTTGATGAGTTTTTGTCTTCTCAAATGTTGCGATGCAATAAACGGGCATATATTAGGTAGCGTATCTGTATTAATTGCAATTTTGGAACTTAGATCAAATTATTGCTCCGCAATCTATGCCGCTTTCATTAATTGATCATCGTAACCAAAAATAGGGACTTCAGGATTAAAAGTAATAAATGCGAGAGCTCGGTATGCCAGAATGATTAAAGAAATATCAATATGAGAAAATTAGAGATAATTTCACTACCCATTTATTTTCTCATCTATTCTGTTTAACTACGATTATGTGATTACCTCCGCATTTCCACCTTATAAGCTCGCCTCCTCGCTAAAACTGGCATCCCACGAGCATGTCTTTATTCAGTTTTATGAAGGTAAACGGTTGCTTTTTAATTTGGCGAGCTTAAGGAGAGACGCATGAGCGCCATAGATTCTCAACCTCCCTCATCTTCAGGGCTAGAGCGCCCCACTGATGAAGTTGACCGCATATTATCACCAGGAAAGCTGATCATACTCGGTCTGCAACACGTGCTTGTTATGTATGCAGGTGCGGTCGCTGTACCGCTGATGATTGGCGACAGGCTTGGCCTCTCCAAAGAGGCTATCGCAATGCTCATAAGCTCCGATCTCTTTTGCTGCGGTATCGTCACGTTGTTGCAATGTATCGGCATCGGTCGTTTTATGGGCATTCGCCTGCCCGTCATTATGTCGGTAACCTTCGCTGCCGTGACACCGATGATTGCCATCGGGATGAACCCAGATATTGGTCTGCTGGGGATTTTTGGCGCGACCATCGCAGCGGGTTTTATCACCACATTATTAGCACCGCTCATCGGCCGCTTAATGCCATTGTTCCCACCGCTGGTTACTGGTGTGGTAATTACCTCTATCGGTCTTAGTATCATTCAGGTTGGCATTGACTGGGCCGCAGGCGGTAAAGGTAATCCGCAATATGGTAATCCCGTCTATTTGGGGATCTCCTTCGCCGTTTTAATTTTCATCTTGCTCATCACTCGCTATGCGAAAGGATTTATGTCCAACGTCGCCGTATTACTGGGGATTGTATTTGGTTTTTTCCTGTCGTGGATGATGAACGAAGTTAATCTGTCCGGATTATATGATGCGTCGTGGTTCGCGATTGTCACGCCAATGTCGTTTGGCATACCGGTGTTCGATCCCGTCTCTATTCTGACCATGACCGCTGTGTTAATCATCGTGTTTATTGAGTCTATGGGGATGTTCCTGGCCCTAGGGGAAATCGTCGGTCGAAAACTCTCTTCACAAGATATTATTCGCGGGCTGCGCGTAGATGGCGTCGGGACAATGATTGGAGGTACGTTTAACAGCTTTCCGCATACTTCATTTTCGCAAAACGTCGGTTTGGTCAGCGTAACGCGCGTTCATAGCCGCTGGGTGTGCATTGCTTCTGGCATCATTTTGATGCTATTCGGCATGGTGCCAAAAATGGCGGTGCTGGTGGCTTCTATTCCGCAATTCGTTCTTGGCGGCGCGGGGCTGGTGATGTTCGGCATGGTGCTTGCAACCGGGATTCGTATTCTGTCGCGTTGTAACTACACCACCAACCGTTACAACTTGTATATCGTCGCAATCAGTCTTGGCGTGGGTATGACCCCGACACTTTCTCATGACTTCTTTTCTAAGCTGCCGGCCGTACTGCAGCCCTTACTACATAGCGGCATTATGTTGGCAACCTTTAGCGCCGTTGTACTGAACGTCTTCTTTAATGGCTACCAGCATCATGCCGATCTGGTTAAGGAATCTGTTACTGATAAAAATTTGAAAGTCAGAACAGTCCGTATGTGGCTTCTGATGCGCAAGCTAAAGAAAAATGAGCATGGAGAATGATATGAATCTTTTAATACGCGCAATATTCAGTCTGCTGTTGCTCTTTCTGATTTCTATTCCTGTCATTTCTGACTGCGTTGCAATGGCCATTGAAAGCCGTTTCAAATATATGATGCTGCTTTTTTAATTACCTTTCCTTGTCGGCATCCGCATTGCTACCGTCGGATGCCGATAAACACTCACATGGTTAATCATTTCACTCTTCTGTTATCTATAATGACGAGTGACTAGAATTAAATGTGAGAAATCATGCAAACGGAACATGTCATTTTGCTGAATGTAAAGGGAATTCCCTCGGGTACGCTGGAAAAATATACCGCGCACACGGCTGATACCCCATTACATCTGGCATTTTCATGCTGGCTTTTTAACCGTGAAGGCCAACTATTAGTAACCCGCCGCGCATTGAGTAAAAAAGCGTGGCCCGGCGTGTGGACCAACTCGGTTTGCGGTCACCCACAGCAGGGAGAAAGTAATGAGGAGGCGGTGATCCGTCGTTGTCGCTTTGAGCTGGGTGTGGAAATAACGCCCCCCGAGTCAATCTATCCTGATTTCCATTACCGCGCCACCGACCCGAATGGCATCGTCGAAAACGAAGTGTGCCCGGTTTTTGCCGCACGAATTACCAGTGAATTGCTGCCAAACAGTGATGAAGTGATGGATTATCAATGGTGCAATTTATCGTGTGTTTTGCGTGGAATTGATGCTACGCCATGGGCGTTCAGTCCGTGGATGGTAATGCAGGCGACGAATAGCGAAGCGAGAAATATGTTGTCTTCTTTCGCGCAGCAAAAGTAAAAAACCCCGACAAATGCCGGGGTTGCGTGCTTTCGCGTAATGCTTATTTTACCGGACGCATAGCCGGGAACAGGATCACGTCGCGAATGGTGTGACTGTTAGTAAACAGCATAACCATACGGTCAATACCAATGCCCAGGCCAGCTGTCGGCGGCAGACCGTGTTCCAGAGCGGTTACGTAGTCTTCATCGTAGAACATCGCTTCGTCATCACCAGCATCTTTGGCGTTAACCTGATCCTGGAAACGCTGCGCCTGATCTTCTGCATCATTCAGCTCGCTGAAGCCGTTACCGATTTCACGTCCACCAATGAAGAATTCGAAGCGGTCAGTGATTTCCGGGTTTTCGTCGTTACGACGCGCCAGCGGAGACACTTCTGCCGGATACTCAGTAATGAAGGTCGGTTGAATCAGATGCGCTTCCGCAACTTCTTCAAAGATCTCCGTTACGATACGACCCAGACCCCAACTCTTCTCAACCTTGATACCGATAGATTCAGCAATAGCTTTAGCTGAGTCGAAGTTGTCCAGATCCGCCATATTGGTTTCCGGGCGGTATTTCTGAATCGCTTCGCGCATGGTCAGTTTTTCGAATGGTTTACCAAAGTCGAAAACTTCATCGCCGTAAGGCACTTCAGTCGTACCCAGAACGTCCTGTGCCAACGTACGGAACAGAGACTCGGTCAGTTCGATCAGATCTTTATAGTCCGCATAAGCCATGTAGAGTTCCATCATGGTGAACTCTGGGTTATGGCGAACGGAGATCCCTTCGTTACGGAAGTTACGGTTAATTTCGAACACACGCTCAAAGCCGCCAACCACCAGACGCTTGAGGTACAGTTCCGGCGCAATACGCAGGTACATGTCCAGATCAAGCGCATTATGATGGGTGATGAACGGACGCGCTGCGGCACCGCCTGGGATCACCTGCATCATCGGAGTTTCAACTTCCATAAAGCCGCGACCAACCATGAACTGACGAATGCCCGCCATGATCTGTGAACGCACTTTAAAAGTATTACGGGATTCATCGTTGGAGATGAGATCCAGGTAACGCTGACGATAACGCGCTTCCTGATCCTGCAAGCCGTGGAATTTATCCGGCAGCGGACGCAGAGCTTTGGTCAGCAAACGCAGTTCGGTGCAATGAATAGACAGTTCACCAGTTTTAGTCTTGAACAACTTACCTTTCGCACCGAGGATGTCGCCCAGATCCCACTTTTTGAACTGCTCATTGTAGACGCCTTCCGGAAGATCGTCGCGTGCAACGTACAGCTGAATACGCCCACCAACGTCCTGCAGCGTAACAAAGGATGCTTTACCCATAATGCGGCGGGTCATCATACGACCAGCAACAGATACCTCGATGTTCAGCGCTTCCAGCTCTTCGTTTTCTTTCGCGTCGAAGTCAGCGTGCAGTTGGTCTGAGGTATGATCGCGACGGAAATCGTTCGGGAACGGGATCCCCTGCTCGCGCAGGTTGGCCAGCTTCTCACGGCGCGTTTTCAGTTCATTGTTAAGGTCGGCTACCGCGTCAGCGCCCTGTGCGTGTTGTTCAGACATTTTGGTTCCTCATAACCCTGCTTTCAAACTTGCTTCGATAAATTGATCCAGGCTGCCATCCAGCACCGCCTGCGTGTTACGGGTTTCAACCCCGGTACGCAGGTCTTTGATGCGGGAGTCATCAAGGACATAAGAACGAATCTGGCTACCCCAGCCGATATCGGACTTGGTGTCTTCCATCGCCTGTTTCTCGGCATTCTTCTTCTGCATTTCCAGTTCATAAAGCTTTGCTTTCATTTGCTTCATGGCCTGGTCTTTGTTCTTGTGCTGGGAACGGTCGTTCTGGCACTGCGTCACTATCCCGGTAGGGATATGGGTGATTCGCACCGCAGATTCCGTACGGTTAACGTGCTGGCCGCCCGCACCGGAGGCACGATACACGTCAATACGCAGATCCGCCGGATTGATGTCGATATCGATATCATCGTCGACTTCCGGATATACAAATGCAGAGCTGAACGACGTATGGCGGCGACCACCGGAATCGAACGGACTTTTACGTACCAGACGATGCACACCGGTTTCAGTACGCAGCCAGCCGTAAGCGTAATCGCCAGCAATTCTGATGGTCACGGATTTAATACCCGCCACTTCACCTTCAGATTCTTCAATAATTTCTGTTTTAAAGCCGCGTGCTTCAGCCCAACGCAGATACATACGCATCAGCATGCTTGCCCAGTCCTGGGCTTCAGTACCACCAGAGCCAGCCTGAATATCGAGATAGCAGTCGGCACTGTCGTATTCGCCGGAGAACATGCGGCGGAATTCCAACTGCGCCAGTTTATCTTCCAGCGTATCGAGTTCAGCAACGGCTTCGTTAAAGGTTTCTTCGTCGTCGGCTTCTACAGCCAGCTCCAGCAGGCCGGAAACATCTTCCAGGCCCTGGCTCATCTGGTCGAGCGTGTCGACAATGGCCTCAAGGGAGGAACGTTCTTTGCCCAGCGCCTGAGCGCGATCTGGTTCATTCCAGACGTCTGGCTGTTCCAGCTCGGCGTTTACTTCTTCCAGACGCTCTTTCTTGGCATCATAGTCAAAGATACCCCCTAAGAACGTCAGAGCGCTCCGTGAGGTCCTGAATGCGGTTATTTACCGGATTAATTTCAAACATGGTCTGATTTCTTTTATTGGACTAGTCAAAATGCGGTGATAAGAGCGGGATTGTACCCAATCCACGCTCTTTTTTATAGAGAAGATGACGCTAAATTGGCCAGATATTATCGATGATGATTTGCAGGCTTCGGTTACCGCGAAACTCGTTGATATCCAGCTTATAGGCAAGCGTAACTTCACGAACGCCGTTGTCCGGCCAGCAACTGGTATCAACATTAAACGCAATACCGTCGAGCAGTGGCCCTCCGTCAACGGGTTCCACCATCACCTTCAAATGACGCTCGCCGACCAGGCGTTGCTGAAGCAAGCGAAAACGCCCGTCAAACAGCGGCTCCGGGAACATTTGTCCCCACGGTCCGGCATCACGCAACATTTGCGCGACCTCCATGGTCATTTCCGCTGCACTCAACGGGCCATCCGACACGACTTCCCCCTGCAGTAAAGCTGGGTCGAGCCATTCAGTCACCAGCTCACCAAAGCGTTGCTGGAATCGTTCAAACTGTGCTTCCTCCAGCGATAAACCAGCCGCCATAGCGTGGCCGCCAAACTTAAGGATCATGCCCGGATAGAGAGTATCCAGCCGCTCCAGCGCATCACGCATGTGCAGTCCCTGAATTGACCGACCAGAACCTTTAAGCGTGCCGTCACCGGCAGGAGCAAAGGCGATTACCGGACGATGAAAACGCTCTTTTATGCGCGATGCCAGAATCCCTACCACCCCCTGATGCCACTCAGGATGATACATTGCCAATCCACCGGGCAACGCCTCACGACTACGCTCAAGCTTCTCGCACAACGTCAGCGCTTCCATCTGCATACCCTGCTCAATTTCTTTGCGCGTCTGGTTGAGTGCATCCAGTTCATTGGCAAGCACTCGCGCCTCGCCAATGTTATCGCACAGCAATAGTGCAACACCGACGGACATATCATCCAACCGACCAGCCGCATTCAGGCGTGGACCCAGCGCAAAACCTAAATCGCTGGCGGCCAGCTTTTGCGGATCGCGGTTCGAAATCTCAAGCAGCGCCTTAATACCAGGACGACATTTTCCTGCGCGAATACGGCTTAACCCTTGCCACGTCAGGATGCGGTTATTCGCGTCCAACGGCACAACGTCGGCAACCGTGCCTAATGCCACCAGATCAAGCAAATCCGCCAGGTTTGGTGGTGCGATACCGCGTTCATCAAACCAACCTTTATCACGCAGGAAGGTGCGCAGTGCCAGCATCAGGTAAAAGGCAACACCAACACCCGCCAGCGATTTCGACGGGAATTCACAGTCGTGCAGGTTAGGGTTGATGATGGCTTCTGCATCCGGCAGGGTATCTCCAGGCAGGTGGTGATCGGTCACCACCACCGGTATCTTCAACGTTCTGGCATGTTCAACACCAGCGTGGGAGGAGATGCCGTTGTCGACAGTCACAATCAGTTGGGCGCCCCGGGCATGTGCCTGATCCACCACTTCCGGGCTTAAACCATAACCGTCTTCAAAGCGGTTGGGCACCAGGTAGTCAATGTTGCTACAACCCAATGCACGCATAGCCAGGATGCTCAGCGCCGTACTGGTCGCGCCATCAGCGTCGAAATCCCCCACTACAATTATGCGAGTTCCCTCGCGAAATGCGTTATAGAGGATCTCAACCGCTTTTTCGACGCCGTTCAAATGCTGCCACGGCAACATCCCTTTCACGCTACGCTCAAGCTCCTGGGCACTGCGTACACCACGACTGGCGTACAAACGACGTAGCAAAGGCGGTAATTCTGCAGGCAGTTCAGCTGTCTCGTCGGCTTCACGTCGACGAAGTTGTATCTGTTGTTTCACGCGAATTATTTACCGCTGGTCTGTTTTTGGTGCGCATCCAGGAACGCTTTCATCTCTTTTGGTCCCTGGTAGCCTGGAACAACATAGCCGTTGCTCAGGACAATCGCCGGAGTTCCACTCACGCCAAACTGCACTCCCAGCGCGTAATGGTTAGCAATATCCACATCGCAGGTCGCCGGTTTCACACTCTTGCCTGCCATAGCATCATCAAAGGCTTTGTTTTTGTCTTGCGCGCACCAGATAGACTTCATGTCCTGCTCGGCCTGGCTCTCCAGTCCCTGACGCGGGAAGGCCAGATAGCGCACGGTGATCCCCAGCGCATTGTAGTCTTTCATCTCTTCATGCAGCTTGTGGCAGTAGCCGCAGGTGATGTCGGTGAAAATGGTGATAACGTGTTTTTCCTGCGGCGCTTTATAGACGATCATCTCTTTTTCCAGCGCGTTCAGATGTTTCATCAGCAGCTGATTGGTGACGTTCACCGGACTTGCGCCACTTACGTCGTACATCGGTCCCTGAATAATATGCTTACCGTCTTCAGTGACGTACAGCACACCACTGTTGGTCAGTACGGTTTTCATTCCCGCAACTGGGGCGGGCTGAATTTCGGTGCTTTGTACGCCCAGCTTAGTTAATGACTGGCGAATCGCCGCATCGTCTGCATGCACCATGCCTGAAAACGCCGTAGCCAGCAGGGTGAGCATCATAAAACGTTTTTTCATAACCTATCCTTTCCTGTCAGCACTCACGCTCGCGGGTGATGCTGTTGATGTAATTGACGCAAGCGCTCCGTTGCGACATGAGTATAAATCTGTGTGGTTGAGAGATCGCTATGCCCAAGCAGCATCTGCACCACGCGCAAGTCAGCGCCATGGTTGAGCAAATGCGTAGCAAAAGCATGCCGCAACACATGTGGTGACAGCTTTTCGCTGTCTATCCCCGCTAACACAGCATAGTGTTTAATACGATGCCAAAAGGTCTGACGGGTCATTTGTTGTGCACGCTGGCTGGGAAATAACACGTCAATCGAGACGCCATTCAGCAACCACGGACGACCATGTTCCAGATAAGTTTCCAGCCAGTACACAGCCTCTTCACCCAGTGGTACGAGCCGCTCTTTGTTACCTTTACCGATCACGCGCACCACGCCCTGACGTAAGCTAACATCACTCATTGTCAGCCCCACCAGTTCTGAAACGCGCAAACCCGTCGCATACAATACTTCCAGCATGGCTTTATCACGTAGCTCCAGCGGCTGTTCAATCAGCGGAGCCTGCAACAACCGTTCTACCTGTGCTTCACTGAGATCTTTCGGCAGACGCTGCGGCAGTTTAGGTGAGGCGAGCGAGGCGCTGGGATCATCGTCGCGAAATTTTTCGCGGTACAAATGCTGAAAAAAACGCCGCATTGCACTCAATAATCGCGCGGAACTGGTGGCTTTATACCCGCCATCCATCCGCTCGGCCAGCAGTGCCTGCAGGTCATCACTTTGCGCTGTCGCCAACGATACACCACGATGGTGTAGCCATTCGACAAGCATGGTCAGATCGCGACGATACGCACTTAACGTATTCTCCGCCAGATTTCGTTCCAGCCACAGGGCATCAAGAAATTGCTCGATGCGCGCCAGATCCTGTTCCACTCGCGCCCCTTATATCATTCTCACTTTTGATGCATTATGCCTCATTGTGCCGCGATTGCGGCGATTCTGATACACTACCCGCAACGCTACAGCAGAATTGAGATGTTTACGTAATGAACATGGGTCTTTTTTACGGTTCCAGCACGTGCTACACCGAAATGGCAGCAGAAAAAATCCGCGATATCCTTGGTCCCGAGCTGGTGACATTACACAACCTCAAGGATGATTCCCCGACCTTAATGGAGCAGTACGACGTGCTCATTTTGGGTATCCCAACCTGGGATTTCGGTGAAATTCAGGAGGACTGGGAAGCGGTCTGGGATCAGTTGGATAACCTCAACCTGGAAGGCAAAATTGTCGCGCTTTACGGCATGGGAGATCAACTGGGGTACGGCGAATGGTTCCTGGATGCGCTGGGTATGCTGCATGATAAACTCGTCACCAAAGACGTAAAGTTTGTCGGCTACTGGCCAACAGAGGGCTATGAATTCACCAGCGATAAACCCGTCATTGCCGATGGGCAGTTGTTTGTTGGTTTAGCGTTGGATGAAACCAACCAGTACGATCTCAGCGATGAACGTATCCAGGCCTGGTGTGAACAAATTCTCGGAGAAATGGCCGAGCACTGGTCCTGAGTTGCTTCTGACTGACGGTTAAGGTCTGTAGCCTTACCGTCAGTGTTATTTCTGCGGCGCCTGTTGCAACATTAACCGCCGTAAATCCCGCCACTCAGCGTCATCCATACTGTCCGCCGCCAGCCACAGATGCTGACGTTTTCCGGCCTCTGAACGCAATCGCAACATCATGCCTGTTTTAATCATCCAGGGTGCGCTGACGATAGTCCACTCTTGCCCTTGCCAGCGTAGACGACCATCCATCAAGAGTCTGATCTCTCCCTGACAGGCGTTAATACGACGCTGGCTGCGCACGCTGTCGAACACTACAAGAGAGAGCAACACCAGCCATAATGGGGTGTAGCTCAATGGCCAGGGCATCAATAAAATAAGCACCGCGACCAGCCCGTGAATAAGTAACGAAAGCCACTGTGCGCGCCATGAAACGCGTAAATCAGATTGCCACTGGACCACGTTCCCGATTCCGTGTCTGGATGAGCCGTACCATCTGCTCCAGCTGTGGATCAGCCGGTTTCCCATGATTCATCAACCAATTAAATAAATCCGGGTCATCACATTCCAGCAGACGGATAAAGATCCGTTTTTCGTCGTCACTCAAGTTGTCATACTCGTGTTCGAAAAACGGCATAATTGAAATGTCCAACTCACGCATGCCGCGACGGCATGCCCAATGAATACGTGCTTTGTTGTTAATATCCATGTTCTTCTCTCTGTCTCACGAAAACGAAGTACTCGGCTATTGTAACGTGTTTTTCACGCTCTTTTGCGGGAATATCCGTAATCGGAAGCACGAACGCAAAATAAAACCACATTAAGTTAAAGGGTTCACCATTTTTGGATGTCTCTTCGCAAAGCTTAATATATGGCACAAATAGGGTGTTTAAACCGCTTGCAATGGGCTATAGCTCTTTTACCATTAGTCATTATTACTGCGTTAAGCAAATCAGGACATTATTATGGCTTTTACATCTTTTCCTCCTCGCCAGCCTTGTGCGTCAACTCGTTTGCCTCTGACGCTGATGACGCTTGATGACTGGGCTCTCGCCACCATTACGGGTGCCGACAGTGAGAAGTATATTCAGGGTCAGGTCACTGCGGATGTCAGCCAGTTGACCGAGCACCAGCATGTGCTGGCAGCTCATTGTGATGCCAAAGGCAAAATGTGGAGCAACCTACGTTTGTTCCGTCACGGTGACGGATTTGCGTGGCTTGAACGCCGCAGTCTGCGCGACACTCAGCTTACTGAGCTGAAAAAATACGCCGTTTTCTCCAAAGTGGTGATTGCCCCTGACGACGAGCGCGTTCTGCTGGGCGTCGCTGGGTTCCAGGCACGTGCAGCGCTGACCGGCCTCTTTAATGAACTACCGGGCAGCGATAAACAGGTAATTACCGAAGGCACATCCACGGTATTATGGTTCGAACATCCAGCCGAACGTTTCCTGCTGATCGTCGATGTCGCAACGGCAGAAATGCTCGTCGAGAAACTTCGCGGCGAAGCAGAGTTAAATAACAGTCAACAGTGGCTGGCGCTGGATATCGAAGCAGGAATTGCGGTGATTGATTCCGTCAACAGCGGGCAGTTTATTCCGCAGGCTACTAATCTACAGGCTCTGGGTGGGATCAGCTTTAAAAAAGGCTGTTATACCGGCCAGGAGATGGTCGCCCGTGCGAAATTCCGCGGCGCCAACAAACGCGCGCTTTGGTCGCTGGCAGGCGCCGCCAGTCGGGTGCCGGAAGCCGGTGAAGACCTGGAACTAAAAATGGGTGAAAACTGGCGCCGTACGGGTACCGTTCTCGCTGCGGTGCAACTGGCAGATGGTCAGTTGTTGGTACAGGTTGTGATGAATAACGACATGGAAGCCGACAGCGTGTTCCGCGTTCGTGACGACGCCAAAACATTGCATATTGTACCGCTGCCGTATTCGCTGGAAGAATAAAAGAATAATGCCTGCTGGCACGCAGACTTATGGCCTACTATCCCGTAGGCCAGATGTGGCGTTAGCGGCCATCCGGCATTAAGCCTGCCCCACGTACAAGTAAATTGCCAGGAAGTGGCAAACGCTGCCCCCCAGCACAAACCCGTGCCAGATAGCATGGTTGTATGGGATACGTTTGCAGACGTAGAAAATGACGCCCAACGAATAAATCACACCGCCAACCGCCAACAACGTCACGCCGCCTACCGCCAGTTTTATCGCCAGTTGATATACCACAATCAGTGATAGCCAGCCCATTGTCAGGTAGGTCACCAGCGACAGGATCTTAAACCGGTGGGCGATGGTCAGTTTGAACAAAATACCGAGCAGAGCAAGGCTCCAGATAACAACCATCAGCCCTCGCGCCAGCGGTGAATCCAGGCCCACCAGCAGAAATGGCGTATAGGTCCCGGCGATCAGCAGATAAATAGCGCAGTGGTCGAATTTTTTCAGCCAGACCTTCGCTCTCTGATGCGGAACCGCGTGATACAAGGTTGAGGCGAGGAACAGCAGGATCATACTGCCGCCATACAGGCTATAGCTGGTAATGGCCATAGCGCTGGCATTGGTATCCACCGCCTGAACCAGCAACAGCACCAGTCCAACGATCCCAAACACCAGCCCGATACCGTGACTGATGCTGTTGGCTATTTCCTCAGCCAGCGAATATCCCTGCGCGATTAATGGTTTCTGAACCATAAGTTACTCCGGAGAAACGAACACTTTCGTGATTGCGTCTCTAGCGTAACTGAGAATGGTTCCAGTGAACACCTGTTAGCTAAAATATTTACCAGATAATAAATAATTAATATAAATCATATAATTAGTTTTTATTTTTCAGCTAACATCCGTACCAAAACACTCAAAGACATTTAAAATCAATCACATAAAATTGCGTTTGATGCGGATAGATCTCTGCAATCACGCGCTTAAGCTCATCAAGCGTCATATTTTCCTGCCGGGCATGTTTTTCCGTCAGCGTATCAAGTGTGATAGTCGATGTACCGACAACTTCGATAGTGCAGAAATAGCCGTCATCTTCGAAGCGCCCAACTCGCAGGATGTCGCCCGTTTTGAAATGTGATTCGGACTCATCGCGTATAGTGATTGTTTTGCGTCCGGCCAGAATGTCATCCTGGAAACGCTGAAAAAAAGTGATGTCATTTGGCTGCATGTTATTATCCCTGTAAATGAAGTCTGATGAGTGAGTTTTGCCATTGTGAGTATGTTCTCCCACGCCGCCATCGCCAGTCTCAACAATCTTGAGATGCTGGTCTACAACTATGTCATCAAGAACCGTGACAAAGTCATGTACATGACCATCCGCGAACTGGCCGACGCTGCTGGAGTCTCCACCACCACCGTACTGCGCTTTTGTCGCAAACTGAAGTGTGAAGGTTACTCGGAGTTCCGCGTACGCTTTAAATTATATTTAGAACAGAATGAACCACAACAGAGTAATTTTGGTGCCAGCGAAATTATCAGCTTCTTTAAAGGCGTGAATAACGACGAGTTTGATAATCTACTCAATCAAGCTGTCGATATTATATTATCTTCCGAACGTATTATATTTGTTGGCGCAGGTACCTCAGGAGCCTTAGCAAAATATGGTGCTCGTTTTTTCTCTAATGTAGGAAAATTCAGCAACCATATTGATGATCCTTATTTCCCGGTTACCAATGATATGGCCCGAAACGCACTGGCAATCGTCCTTTCCGTTTCCGGTGAAACAGAAGAGATCCTGCGTTTCGCCAGCCAGTTCAGCCTGCACAACTGTAAAGTGCTCTCTGTCACCAGCCATGAACACTCACGACTGGCGAAGCTGGCTGACTTTAATCTCTCCTGGCACGTCCCACAGACCCGAATTGCGGGCGTATATGATATTACTACGCAAATCCCCGTCATTTATATTCTGGAATCACTCGGACGAAAACTGGCGAAAAAATTAGTGTAAAAAACAATCTGTTTTTTTGATGTAACAAATCACATTGGCGCTATTTTGTTATATCGTGACATTTATCTTTCCTTTGTTAGACTCAAAATCAGATTGTATTAATTTGAGACTGAGCGCAGATGAAAAAACTTACCTTACCGAAAGATTTTTTATGGGGCGGCGCGGTTGCGGCGCATCAGGTTGAAGGCGGCTGGAACAAAGGCGGCAAAGGGCCCAGCATTTGTGACGTACTCACCGGCGGTGCCCACGGCGTTCCGCGCGAAATCACCCAGGACGTTGTACCAGGCAAATACTATCCGAATCATGATGCGGTCGATTTTTACGGTCACTACAAAGAAGACATTAAGCTGTTTGCCGAAATGGGCTTCAAATGCTTTCGTACATCCATAGCCTGGACCCGTATATTCCCGAAAGGCGACGAAACCCAACCGAACGAAGAAGGACTGAAGTTCTACGACGACATGTTCGATGAACTGCTTAAGTACAAGATCGAGCCAGTCATTACCCTCTCCCACTTCGAAATGCCGCTACATCTGGTACAGCAATACGGTAGCTGGACCAACCGCAAAGTTGTCGATTTCTTTGTTCGGTTTGCTGAAGTCGTCTTTGAACGCTATAAGCATAAGGTCAAATACTGGATGACCTTCAATGAGATAAACAACCAGCGTAACTGGCGCGCTCCATTGTTCGGCTATTGCTGTTCAGGCGTGGTGTACACCGAGCATGAAAATCCGGAAGAAACCATGTACCAGGTACTGCATCACCAGTTTATTGCCAGTGCACTGGCGGTGAAAGCAGCGCGTCGCATCAATCCACAAATGAAAGTCGGTTGTATGCTGGCGATGGTCCCTCTGTATCCTTTCTCCTGTAAGCCGGAAGATGTGATGTTCGCGCAGGAATCAATGCGTGAACGTTATGTCTTTACCGATGTTCAACTTCGCGGCTATTACCCGTCTTATGTGCTTAACGAATGGGAACGTCGTGAATTCACCATCAGAATGGAAGATGGAGATGAGCAGATCCTGCGTGAAGGCACCTGCGATTATCTTGGCTTCAGCTACTACATGACCAACGCCGTGAAAGCGGAAGGCGGCAGCGGAGATGCAATTTCCGGTTTCGAAGGCAGCGTGCCTAACCCACACGTCAAAGCCTCCGACTGGGGCTGGCAGATTGATCCAGTAGGTCTGCGCTATGCTTTATGCGAATTATATGAGCGCTATCAAAAACCCCTGTTTATCGTAGAAAATGGCTTTGGCGCATACGACAAAGTAGAAGAAGACGGCAGCATTAACGACGATTACCGTATCGACTACCTACGAGCCCACGTTGAAGAGATGATGAAAGCCGTTACGTATGATGGCGTGGATCTGATGGGATACACGCCGTGGGGCTGCATCGACTGCGTCTCTTTCACTACCGGCCAATACAGCAAACGCTATGGCTTTATCTACGTGAACAAGCACGATGACGGTACCGGCGACATGTCGCGTTCGCGCAAGAAGAGTTTTAACTGGTACAAAGAAGTAATTGCCAGCAACGGTGAGAAGCTTTAACCACACAGGATAAAACGTACTTACCTGCGTGATGCCAGGTAAGTACGTAAACAAAGAGATCACCAGGTTTTACCGATTTTAAATTCCCAACGTACATTTTCCATTTTGGTCGCCGATTTGGCTTCTTGCATTACAGGGAAGAATGAACCAAAACCAAGCCATACATTTATTGAATCAATAGCAACATTAAAAGAGGGGCCGATAGCCCACTCGGTGGTACCTGAATGATTATTTATCACATGGCCCGTTGAGAGTTCCCGGGTACCTGAATCATTATGGCTATATGTACTCTCCACTCCAATATCCCACGGCATTTCGCTACACATATAGCGGAGTTGGGTATTCCATTGAAACTCATTTCCACGTTTAACCTCCTGATTTCCCCGTTCAAACGGACCCTGGAATATAAAATCCATATCACCTTTAATATTCGGGGTAAAAAACGTCGTTAAAGAAACTGATGCCCGAGCACCCCACGCCCCATTACCGGGTAAATGGTTATCTCCATCCTGTCCTGTCGGTAGCAACACCGCGCCACCAACTGTTAGCCAAAATGGCGCCCCCGCCCGCTGGCTCAATAATGCATAACTCAGACCAACTGACTGATCGCCTAACCCTTCTATGTGTTCGGGAGACATATTGTCGCGTCGATTGTTAATATAAGACCCAACAGTCACACCTTCGAGCCTGTCAGTAAAACCGTAACGAATTTTAAGTAGCCATATTTGTGAGTAGATATCAGGGCTTCCACTGCCTTTTATTTGATCATCCTTATCACGGAATGAACTGTTTACTGCTGTCAGTAACATTCCCTGCGGGAGTAACGCTCCCCCTGAAATTGCTGTATTAACAGGAGCACCTAACAACTTACTGGGGGGTGATGGCTTATCCATTATTTCCGCCCCCAGTGAATTCATAGATACAAAACATATTATTAATGATAATAAATTTAATCTCTTCATCATTCCTTCCTGAAATGAAAAATAAAAACACCGAAATAACTTCACAATAAATACATTTGAATCACTTATGGAATTTAATACGCTATAAATCAAAGAGGATTTAAAACCAAGCGAATTTAATGTACTGGAAATTATGCGGGAAAATTGAGATACAAATTCCGATTTAAGAGTTTATATGCTTCGCTGAAAGAGAATTTATTTACTTCCGTATCTCTGTCGCCAGATTCGGTATTTTCTCAGAGGGCTAATACTGGATGGCGTCCTTGTAAATGCAAATTATCAGGAAAACCAATTCATGGCACTGCCGGTTCAACACCTGTGGAGAACGGCAGTCCGTTGCATAAATCTACGGAACGGGTTGCGAACCTGTGTTCCGATTAGCGCAACGCCGTCCGGCAATGAACACATTACTTCCCTCCTGCCAGCTCCAGAAAACTCCCCGTAACATAAGATGCTTTCTCACTTAACAGCCAGGCGATCGCCTGAGCGACCTCTTCCGGTTGCCCGCCACGCTGCATCGGTAACATAGACTTCACACGATCAACTCTGCCTGGCTCACCGCCAGAGGCATGCATTTCGGTGTAGATAAGGCCAGGACGCACGCAATTCACACGTATCCCCTGTGCCGCCACCTCAAGTGCCAGACCGGTGGTGAGCGTATCTACCGCCCCTTTCGACGCAGCATAATCGACGTACTCAAAAGGGGCGCCAAGCCGCGATGCTGCCGAAGAGACATTAACAATTGCCCCACCCTGACCACCATGTTTTAAAGACATCCGCTTTACGGCCTCCCGACAACAGAGGAAATATCCAGTGACGTTAGTAGCCAGTACACGATTAATACGCTCGGCGGATAAGTTTTCCACAGTACTCTGTTCAAACAAAATCCCGGCATTATTCACCAGTGCAGTTAGTGGTTCTCCTTCGCGGTCGATGGCTTCAAACATCGCCATAACCTGATTTTCATTACTGATATCTGCCCGCAGGGTAAACGCCTTACCACCCGATGCGATAATGCTATTCACGACTTCTGTTGCGGCAAGAATATTGTGGTGAAAGTTAACCGCGACCGTGTAGCCCTCTTCTGCAAGTTGCCGCGCAGTGGCGCGCCCAATACCGCGACTGCCGCCTGTCACTAATGCGATTGCCATTTCGTATTCTCCAGAAATAAAAAAGCCGGGTGGCGCATGCGCTTACCCGGCCTGTCGTTCATACCTCAGGTATTACTGATATTCGCTCATCGGCACGCAGGAGCAGAACAGATTACGGTCACCGTAAACGTCATCAAGACGCTTCACTGTCGGCCAGTATTTATTCGCAACACCTGTCGGGAACACCGCTATTTCGCGGCTATAACCGTGATTCCACTCAGCAACCAGTTCGTTCTGCGTGTGCGGAGAGTTAACCAGCGGGTTATCTTCCAGTGACCACTCGCCTGCTTTCACGCGATCGATCTCTGCGCGGATTGCAAGCATCGCATTAATAAAGCGATCCAGTTCCACTTTACCTTCAGACTCCGTTGGTTCCACCATCAGCGTACCCGCCACCGGGAAAGACATAGTCGGCGCATGGAAGCCGTAGTCGATCAGGCGCTTAGCAATATCCAGTTCACTGATGCCGGTTTCTTCTTTCAGTGGGCGAATGTCGAGAATACACTCGTGCGCCACACGGCCATCGCGACCGGTATACAGTACCGGATAGGCATCTTTCAGACGGCTGGCAATGTAGTTGGCATTCAGAATCGCCACCTGGCTCGCCTGTTTCAGACCTTCTGCCCCCATCATGCGGATATACATCCAACTGATTGGCAGAATAGATGCGCTGCCGAACGGTGCAGCAGAAACTGCGCCCTGACGGGTGAGCATACCTTCAATCTGTACAACACTGTGCCCCGGTACAAACGGTGCGAGGTGCGATTTAACACCAATTGGTCCCATACCCGGACCACCGCCGCCGTGCGGAATGCAGAAGGTTTTATGCAGGTTAAGGTGCGATACATCCGCGCCGATAAAGCCCGGCGAGGTGATACCGACCTGGGCGTTCATGTTCGCGCCATCCAGGTAAACCTGACCGCCATACTGATGCACAATCTCACACACTTCACGGATGGTTTCTTCATAGACGCCGTGAGTGGACGGATAGGTCACCATAATGCAGGAGAGGTTTTCGCCCGCCTGCTCAGCTTTGGCACGCAGATCAGCCAGATCGATGTTGCCGTTTTTATCACAAGCCACTACTACCACCTGCATACCCGCCATCTGCGCGGAAGCAGGGTTAGTACCGTGAGCAGAGGCCGGGATTAGACAGATATCACGATGCCCTTCGTTACGACTTTCGTGATAATGACGAATAGCCAGCAGGCCCGCATATTCGCCCTGTGCACCGGAGTTCGGCTGCATACAAACGGCATCATAACCGGTCAGTTTTACCAGCCAGTCGGACAGCTGACCAATCATTTGCTGGTAGCCTTCCGCCTGTTCCGGGGGGCAGAACGGATGCAGTTCAGCGAATTCTGGCCAGGTAATTGGGATCATCTCGGCGGCAGCGTTCAATTTCATGGTACAGGAACCCAGCGGGATCATCGCCTGGTTCAGCGCCAGATCTTTACGCTCCAGCGAATGCATATAGCGCATCATCTCGGTTTCGCTATGGTAGCGATTAAATACCGGATGGCTCAGGATCGCATCATCGCGCAGCATGCTGTCCTGAATAGAACGGCTGTCGAGGGCCACGTCTTTATCCAGAGCATCAATGTTCAGACCGTGGCTGTCGCCCAGCAGGACACTGAACAACTGCACGACATTTTCACGGGTGGTGGTTTCGTCGAGCGTAATACCTACCGCGTTATGAATATCACTGCGCAGGTTGATTTCTGCCGCTTCAGCGCGCGCCAGTACGGCAGCTTTGTCGGTTACTTCTACGCACAGGGTGTCGAAGTAGTGTGCGTGACGCAACTTCAGCCCTTTCTGTTGCAGACCTGCCGCCAGAATATCGGTCAGGCGATGGATACGATTCGCAATGCGTTTCAGTCCAACCGGGCCATGATAAACGGCATACAGGCTGGCGATGTTTGCCAGCAGAACCTGCGAGGTACAAATGTTGGAGTTCGCTTTCTCACGGCGGATATGTTGTTCGCGAGTCTGCATCGCCATACGCAGAGCAGTGTTACCCGCTGCATCTTTCGATACGCCGATAATACGGCCTGGCATGGAGCGTTTGTATTCGTCTTTTGCCGCAAAGAATGCCGCATGCGGGCCGCCATAGCCCATCGGTACGCCAAAGCGCTGTGCAGAGCCAAACACAATGTCGGCGCCCTGTTTGCCCGGAGCAGTCAGCAGCACTAACGCCATAAAATCAGCCGCAACGCTGACCACGACTTTACGGGATTTCAGTTCAGCAATCAGTTTGCTGTAGTCGTGAACTTCACCGGTGGTACCAACCTGTTGTAACAGAACGCCAAACACATCCTGATGATCCAGCGCTTTTGCCGCATCATCAACAATGACATCAAAGCCAAAGGTTTCCGCACGGGTGCGAACCACATCCAGCGTTTGCGGATGAACATCAGAAGCGACAAAGAAACGGTTGGCATTTTTTAGTTTGCTGACGCGTTTTGCCATCGCCATAGCTTCCGCTGCGGCAGTGGCTTCATCCAGCAGAGAAGCGGAAGCCATATCCAGACCGGTCAGATCCAGCGTGACCTGCTGGAAGTTCAGCAGCGCTTCCAGACGACCCTGGGAAACTTCTGGTTGGTACGGCGTATAGGCGGTGTACCAGCCTGGGTTTTCCAGCATGTTGCGCAGAATAACTGGCGGCAATTGCACGGCGGTATAGCCCATGCCAATGTATGACGTGAAGCGCTTGTTACGTCCGGCAATGGCTTTTAATTCAGCCAGCGCAGCGTATTCGGTCGCCGCCTCGCCCACCTGCGGCGGGGTTGCAAGCTGAATGTCTTTCGGCACAATCTGGCCGATCAGCGCGTTTAACGACTCGGCGCCAACCGCATTCAGCATCTCTTGCTGCTGCGCGGCGTCCGGTCCGATGTGGCGTTCAATGAAAGCGCCGCTGTTTTCAAGCTGGCTTAACGTCTGTGTCATGGGCGATGGTTCCTGAAACGTGCAGTGAATCGTAGGTGTATCTACTTACCTGAATACACGAAATAATTCTCGTTGCAGGACACAACGGCTTCCTGCAACGTGAAGAATGAAGCGTATTTACTCGTCTTCTAACAGTGCTTCATATGCAGTCGCATCCAGCAGCGACTCTATTTCGCTTTCATCGCTGGCCTTGATCTTAAAGATCCAGCCACCGGTATATGGCTCGCTGTTCACCAGTTCCGGGGAATCACTGAGCGCGTCGTTAACCGCAACAATTTCACCGCCCACCGGCGCATAAATGTCGGAAGCCGCTTTTACGGATTCTGCAACAGCGCAGTCATCGCCTGCGCTGACAGTCGCGCCAACTTCTGGCAGATCAACAAAAACCATATCGCCCAACAGCTCCTGAGCGTGTTCGGTGATACCAACGGTGTAAGAGCCATCAGCTTCTTTGCGCAGCCATTCGTGTTCTTTACTGTATTTCAGTTCTGCTGGTACGTTGCTCATCAATCAATCTCCAAAAAGGATGAATCACGCGACGGCTTTGCCGTTACGCACAAAAATAGGTTTAGTCACTTTTACCGGCATTTCACGGTTGCGGATCTGCACTATCGCTGTCTCGCCGATACCTGCTGGAACGCGCGCCAGCGCGATGCTGTAGCCCAGCGTTGGAGAGAATGTACCGCTGGTGATAACTCCTTCCTGCAGGTTGCCCTGAGCATCAGTGAAACGCACTGGCAGTTCATTACGCAGTACACCTTTCTCCGTCATCACCAGGCCAACCAACTGTTCATGGCCTTTTTCACGTTGCATTTCCAGCGCTTCGCGGCCAATAAAGTCACGGTCAGCAGGCTCCCACGCAATAGTCCAGCCCATGTTGGCCGCCAACGGAGAAACACTCTCATCCATTTCCTGGCTGTACAGGTTCATACCTGCTTCCAGGCGCAGCGTATCACGTGCCCCCAGCCCGCAAGGCTTAACACCGGCTTCCACCAGCGCGCGCCAGAAATCCGCCGCTTTTTCATTCGGCATGGCAATTTCATATCCCGCTTCGCCGGTATAACCAGTGGTCGCGATAAACAAGTCACCAGTCTGCACACCGAAGAAAGGCTTCATGCCCTCTACCGCATGACGTTGTTCTTCATTAAACAGCGTGGCTGCTTTTGCCTGCGCATTTGGCCCTTGCACCGCAATCATCGACAGGTCGTCACGAACGGTAATGTCGATGGCATAAGGTTCAGCGTGTTGGGTAATCCAGGAGAGGTCTTTTTCGCGGGTGGCGGAGTTTACAACGAGGCGGAAGAAGTCTTCAGTGAAGTAGTAGACGATCAGGTCATCTATCACGCCACCCGAAGCGTTAAGCATACCGGAATAAAGGGCTTTGCCGGTTTTCGTCAATTTCGCGACGTCGTTTGCCAGTAGATAGCGCAAGAACTCCCGGGTGCGGCTTCCGCGCAGATCGACGATGGTCATATGCGAAACATCAAACATACCAGCATCGGTGCGGACAGCATGGTGCTCATCGAGCTGAGAACCATAATGCAGGGGCATCATCCAGCCATGGAAATCAACCATGCGCGCGCCACATAGCGTGTGTTGTTCGTACAAAGGAGTCTGTTGAGCCATCTTTTCCTCGTTGAATAAGCGGGGCTACCAACTCTTTCGTGGTGAAATCTTCGCCACGAAACCCAGCACCGCAGCCGCTCCGGGGGCTGCGACGCAAACGTTCTCTTTGCCTTGAACTTACCACCGAAATAGACGCTAAACCATAAGTCAAAATTAACCATCACATTAGCTTATGACTAAAAATGACAGGATCTGCATCAGAATAAAAAACCACACAAAGGCCATTAAATCAGCGCAATTGATATGAACATGTTGAAATAACCAGCACCAATCCATATTAAATATGGAAAAAATGTTAAAAATGGCGTTATGAGAAAATAGTAATATTAAAAAAACTAATGCGAAAAAAGGTGTGGAATTAGATTATTTCAAATGAGATAAGTGTCCCGGCGCGCAGGCCGGGAGAGGAAAGTGTGACGGGTCTCAAACTCTTAAAATTGTCCTTTCGGACGTTAACGTAGCCACTCAGGAAGGTCGTTTAATCCCATTGCCTGACGGAGGAGTTGTGGTTTTACGCCAGGGAGGGTATCCGCCAGTTTCAGACCAATATCACGCAGCAGTTTCTTCGCCGGGTTTTCTCCGGCAAACAGTTCGCGGAAACCTTGCATACCAGCAAGCATCAGCGCCGCGCTGTGCTTACGGCTACGCTCATAACGACGCAGGTAGAGATGCTGGCCAATGTCTTTCCCCTGGCGTTGCAGGCGCTTAAGCTCATCAATCAGCTCTGCGGCATCCATAAAGCCAAGATTAACCCCCTGACCCGCCAGCGGATGGATGGTATGCGCCGCATCGCCAACCAGTGCCAGACGATGGGCGGCAAACTGGCGAGCATAGCGCCCCGTCAACGGGAACGTCTGACGTTCGCTTTCGAGTTGGCATAACCCCAGACGATTATCAAAGGCAATGTTCAGCGCCTGGTTAAACTCTTCAACGCTTGCCTGCTGCATACGCTCAGCTTCCTGCGGCGAGAGTGACCAGACAATAGAGCACAGATGCGGGTCACTGAGCGGTAAAAATGCCAGAATGCCCTCACCATGGAATGCCTGGCGAGCAACAGCACCATGTGCTTCCTGCGTACGAATAGTCGCGACCAGCGCATGATGCCGGTAATCCCAGAAGGTCAGCGGGATATCTGCTTTATTACGCAGCCAGGAGTGAGCGCCGTCTGCACCAATCACCAGGCGTGCGGTCAGCATCGATCCGTCCTTCAGGGTCAGAAAAGCATCGTTCTCACCCCATGCCACCTGCTGCAGTTCTGCCGGGGCCATAAGCGTAATATCCGCCGACTGCTGTGCCTTTTGCCACAATGCGTAATGGACCACCGCGTTTTCTACGATGTGTCCCAAATGGTTGTACCCCATGCTTTGGTCATCAAATTCGATGCGCCCAAAACTGTCTCGATCCCACACTTCCATACCGTGATAACAACAGGCACGGCGGGCGACGATGTCTGACCATACGCCAAGACGGGTAAGCAGTTTTTCGCTGGCAGCATTAATTGCCGACACACGAAGCTGAGGAGGAGCATCCGTCGCCAGAGGGTGTGGAACATGTTGTTCTAACACAGCAACGCGTAACCCGCTGCCCTGCAAACCGCAGGCAACCGCCAGTCCTACCATGCCGCCACCAACAATTGCTACATCAACACTTTGCACTGTTTGCTCCTGAAAACGGGACGATCAAATACCGTAGGCCAGATAAGGCCTACTGGTCTACAGGCCATCATTAACGCGCAACCCACCCCAGGGTCCGCTCTGCCAGCGCATCTCGCGCGGGGGTAAATAATTCCATCGCCATTAATCCGGCATTACGCCCAACGATCAACGGAGCCCAGCGATTGGCAAACAGATACACCAGGCTATTCGTCACGCCAATCGTCGCTTCACGGTCAGTCTGACGACGTCGCTGATAACGTGACAAAACCGCATAATCGCCTACATCTTCGGCGGTGCTATGTGCCTGAGTCAGCGTTTCAGCAAGACTCATGACATCACGCATTCCAAGGTTAAAACCTTGTCCGGCAATCGGATGAAGCGTTTGTGCAGCATTGCCGACCAGAACAGTACGATGGGTCACTGCCTTCACTGCTGTGGTTAATGAAAGCGGATAGGCACTGCGTTTACCCGCTTGCGTAATATGACCCAGCCGCCAGCCAAATGCTGTTTGCAGTTCACGGCAAAACCGTTCGTCGGACCAGGCCAAGATCTCATCACGCCGCTCAAGCGGATGACACCACACCAGTGAGCATCGGCCATCTGACATCGGCAACATTGCCAGCGGGCCATGTTGCGTAAAGCGCTCAAACGCCCGTCCGTTATGCGGAACGGAGGTTGTGACGTTAGCAATCACGGCCAACTGTTCGTAAGGTTGTTGTTGCCACTCAACACCGCACGCGGTAGCCAGCGCAGAGCGAGTACCGTCAGCCGCTACCAGCACGCGACCGGTAATCACTTCGCCATTCTCCAGCGTGACCTCAACGCATTCCTGGGTGCGCGACACGCTGGCAACCCGATCAGGACAATGCAGCGTAACACCACGCGCTTTGCGCAACAGTGCGAACAAACGCAGCCCAACATCATGCAGTTCCACCACCTGACCCAGTGCCGGTATACGGTATTCGTGCGCATCAAGCGTAACAAACCCGGCATGTCCACGATCGCTGACGTGTACTGTTTTAATCGCCGTTGCGCAATCGGCTATTGCCTGCCAGACGCCAATTCGCGCCAGCTGTTGACAGGTACCTGCCGCTAGCGCAATCGCCCTGGCGTCAAACCCCGGATGACAATCGCCCTCTGGATCGCTCGCTTCAATCAGATGAACCGGTAGCGTCCCATGGGTAAGCTGAGAAATGGCCAGCGCCAGCGTCGCGCCGACCATACCACCACCAACGATAATTACGCTCATTGCAGTCGCGCCGCAGCCATTAAGGCTTCAATCTCATCCGCCCTCTTAACCACACCAGAAGTAAGGTTTTCATTACCGTCTTCGGTAATGAGGATGTCATCTTCAATACGAATACCGATACCGCGATAAGCGGGCGGTACGTCGGCGTCAGGTGCGATGTACAGCCCTGGCTCTACGGTAAGCACCATCCCCGGTTCAAGAATACGTGAGCGATCCTGACCATAAACACCAACGTCGTGTACATCCAGCCCCAACCAATGGCTAAGACCATGCATAAAGAAAGGACGGTGTGCGTTATCGGCTATCAGTTGGTCAATTTCACCATGCAGAATACCGAGCTTCACCAGACCGGTAATCATGATACGTACCACTTCACCTGTGACCTCCTGGATGGAAGTACCGGGGCGATACAGACGCAAGCTGGTTTCCAGCGATTCCAGCACAATGTCATAGATTTCGCGCTGTGCAGGGGTGAATTTGCCGTTTACCGGGAAGGTACGCGTAATGTCGCCTGCGTAGCCTTTGTATTCACACCCGGCGTCAATCAACACCAGATCGCCATCGCGCATTTCACTTTCATTTTCGGTGTAATGCAGGATACAGCCGTTTTCGCCACTGCCGACAATGGTGTTGTAGGACGGGTAACGCGCACCATGACGGGTGAATTCGTGGTGAATTTCCCCTTCAAGTTGGTATTCAAACATCCCTGGACGACATTTTTCCATCGCACGGGTGTGCGCAAGAGCAGTGATTTCTCCGGCGCGACGCATCACTGCGATCTCTTCTGGCGATTTAAACAGGCGCATCTCATGCACCATTGGGCGCCAGTCAATAATAGCTACCGGCGCTTTCAGATTTTGTCTGGAACCTTTACGCAATTTTTCCAGTGCAGTGAAGACTATCTCATCTGCATACGCATATTCGCCTTGTGCGTGGTAAACCACGTCCAGACCATTAAGCAGTTGGTGCAGTTGCTGGTTGATTTCACTGAAGGCTAACGCCCGGTCGACGCCCAGTTTCTCCGGCGCAGCATCCTGCCCCAGACGACGGCCAAACCAGATCTCTGCGGTAACGTCACGTACCCGATTGAACAAAACGCTATGGCTATGAGTGTCATCACTTTTAATCAGCACCAGCACAGCTTCAGGTTCGTTAAAACCAGTGAAATACCAGAAATCGCTGCTCTGGCGATATGGATATTCACTGTCCGCACTGCGCGTCGCTTCAGGGGCGGCGAAAATCAGTGCGGCGCTGCCGGGTTGCATTTGTGCCAGTAAAGCCCGGCGGCGGCGGAGATACTCTTGCTGCGTCATAACACTCTCCTTGGCGTTTCGTTCTTAGTGCAAAGTCGGTTTACGTACTTCTGGTGCAGTCGGCTGCTGACGTGTAAATGTGTCATGACATAGCAGAGCCGCAACACGCACATACTCAATGATCTCTTCGAGCGACATTTCCAGCTCTTCCTGATCTTCGTCTTCGTCGTATCCCAACTGAGCGATATTACGCAGATCGTCGATAGCTTCGCCGGTTTCGCCGGTCACTTTATCGAGCTTAGGTTGGGTGACACCGAGACCAAGCAAAAAGTGGTTTACCCAACCTGCCAGCGCATCGGCACGTTCGAAGACGCTGACATCGTCTCCCTCAGGCAGATAAAGCTGAAAAAGAAAACCGTCGTCTTCCAGGGCATCACTGGTGGCTGAGTGCATTTTAACCAGAGCCTGGGCCAGCTCATGACCAAAGGCCAGGCCTTCATTCGTCAGGTCGTGCAACAGCGGCTGCCATGAGCTGTCGTTGTTACCGCCGCAAATCATCCCACTGATCAAACCGTGCATTTCGGCAGGGGTCAATCCAGCCCCTTGTTGGTTCAAAAACTGGCTAACTTCGTTGTAACCAGGCATTTCGTTCTGTATAGACATAAGCATTCGTCATCAAAGGGAGGATATTCATGATATGCTACCACTTTGGACCCTGGTGGACCAGAAAAGGGCTTGTATCTTGATACCAGGGTAGCTATAGTGTCGCCCCTTCGCAGACCCAAGGTCTGGAGACGAAGGCAGCGCAGTCAATCAGCAGGAAGGTGGCATGTCTGCACAACCCGTCGATATCCAAATATTTGGCCGTTCACTGCGAGTGAATTGCCCGCCTGAACAAAGGGATGCGTTGAATCAGGCTGCGGACGATCTGAATCAGCGATTGCAAGATCTGAAAGTTCGCACTAGAGTCACAAATACTGAGCAGTTGGTTTTCATCGCCGCGTTGAACATCAGCTATGAGTTAACTCAGGAAAAAGCGAAGACGCGTGACTACGCGGCGAGCATGGAACAGCGTATTCGGATGCTGCAACAAACCATTGAACAGGCGTTGCTTGATCAGGGTCGCATTACCGAAAAAACGCCCCAAAACTTTGAATAACACTTTTCGGTTTACTGTGGTAGAGTGACCGTGAAGACAAAATTTCTCTGAGATGTTTGCAAGCGGGCCAGTCCCCTGAGCCGATATTTCATACCACAAGAATGTGGCGCTCCATGGTTGGTGAGCATGCTCGGCCCGTCCGAGAAGCCTTAAAACTGTGACGACGCATTCACCTTGAACCAAGGGTTCAAGGGTTACAGCCTGCGGCGGCATCTCGGAGATTCCCTTCTACCTGGCTACAGCCATGACACTACTTCCTGAACTTCCATTATCCCGGCAAGAAATTCGTCAACTGATCCGTCAGCGTCGCCGTTCGCTTACTTCTGAACAACAAATCCAGTTCGGTCAGCAGGCTGCGACCAGAATGCTGAGCTATCCCCCTGTTGTACTGGCACACACCGTAGCGGTTTTTCTCTCCTTTGATGGTGAACTTGATACCCAACCGCTGATCGAACAGCTCTGGCGGGCTGGCAAGCGTGTCTACCTTCCGGTTCTGCATCCGTTCAGCCCCGGTAACTTACTGTTTCTGCACTATCATCCGCACAGCGACCTGGTGACAAACCGGTTAAAAATCCAGGAACCTAAACTGGATGTACGCGACGTATTGCCGCTGTCGAAACTGGATGTACTTATCACACCGCTAGTCGCATTTGATGAAGACGGACAGCGTCTGGGAATGGGCGGAGGTTTTTACGACCGCACATTACAAAACTGGCAGCAATATAAGATCCAGCCTGTGGGCTATGCACATGATTGCCAGTTAGTCGAAAAACTACCGGTCGAAGAGTGGGATATCCCACTGCCTGCGGTGGTGACGCCGTCAAAAGTGTGGGAATGGTAAGGGTGACAAAAACCAAATTACCTGGATTGACTTTGCTGATTCTTTAACCTAGTTTAGTGAGTAAGGGTAAGGGAGGATTACTCCTCCCCTGTGACTGACTGTTAATAAGCTGCGAAACTTACGAGTAACAGTACAATCAGTATGATGACTGACTTCATCATAACCCTTCTCCTTTAAGCCCTCCCTTCGGTGAGGGCTTTTACCGTTTCAGCCCCATGCTGCCCCGCTATCGTAAATTGTCACTGTATTGACACAATGCGCTATACAGCCTTTACTCTCCTTCTGCGGCAAGCTTCGCAAACGCTCTTGTGAATGATGTAAGCGGTAGAAAAGTTAACAGTATTGAGAAAAGGGGTTGTCAGGGAAGAGACGATGGGAGAAGTGATGTCAAAGCTAAAATGCAGCGATTGCCCCTTTTTGACCAAGCAGCGGCAACGCTGTATTAACAACAAGCAGGCCGCAGCCTGCTTGTCAAAAGCATAATTAGTACAGCATGCGCGCGCGAATTGTTCCTGGAATGGCTTTCATCGCCAGCAGCGCTTTCTCCGCCACATCTTCATCCGCCTCGATATCAATAACCACATACCCCACCTGCGCGGAGGTTTGCAGATACTGCGCGGCAATGTTAACGCCCTGCTCAGCGAAGATTTGGTTCAGCGCGGTCAATACGCCCGGACGATTTTCGTGAATGTGCATCAGGCGACGACCACCATGCAGCGGCAGCGAAACTTCCGGGAAGTTGACAGCAGACAGCGTAGAGCCGTTGTCGGAATACTTCGTAAGCTTACCTGCCACTTCCAGACCGATGTTTTCCTGCGCTTCCAGCGTTGACCCACCAATGTGCGGCGTCAGAATCACGTTATCAAAATCGCACAGCGGAGAGGTGAATGGATCGCTGTTGGTCGCCGGCTCTGTTGGGAATACGTCGATTGCTGCCCCTGCCAGATGTTTAGTTGCTAACGCATCGCATAGCGCTGGAATATCGACCACCGTTCCGCGAGCAGCGTTGATCAACAGCGCCCCCGGTTTCATCAGTGCAATCTCTTTTGCGCCCATCAAATTTTTCGTTGATGCATTTTCCGGTACGTGAAGACTCACCACATCGCTCATATTCAGCAGATCGGAAAGATGCTGTACCTGTGTAGCGTTACCAAGAGGTAGTTTATTTTCGATATCATAGAAATAGACATGCATCCCCAGCGACTCCGCCAGAATGCCCAACTGGGTACCAATGTGGCCGTAACCGATAATCCCCAGTTTTTTACCACGCGCCTCAAAAGAGCCGGTAGCCAGTTTATTCCAGACGCCGCGGTGCGCTTTAGCATTGGCCTCCGGAACGCCGCGAAGCAGCAGCAACAGCTCGCCAATAACCAGTTCGGCAACAGAACGCGTGTTAGAGAATGGTGCGTTAAACACAGGGATCCCGCGTTTTGCCGCTGCGCTCAGGTCAACCTGATTGGTACCGATACAGAAGCAGCCAATCGCAACCAGTTTCTCTGCGGCTTCAATAACATCTTCAGTCAGATGGGTACGGGATCGCAGGCCAATGAAGTGGGCATCACGGATGGACTCTTTCAGTTGTTCTGTGTCCAACGCGCCTTTATGAAACTCGATGTTGGTGTAACCTGCCGCACGAAGGCTTTCCAGTGCTTTTTGATGCACGCCTTCAACCAGCAGAAATTTAATCTTGTCTTTCTCCAGCGATACCTTTCCCATTTACCCGACCCTGTCTTTTTTGTTCAAACTGATGTGTTGTGTGTGGGATTTTCATCCTCCTCTTCAACATATCAAAAAATAATATTGCGGCAATATGAACGTTTGCGTCGTCGTTCTGAAGAAGTGTCATTCAGTGGGAAATGTCAGAGTAAAATACTGGTGATAACTTTTTCTTTGGAGGGATCGGCAGGACAAGATTGAAAACGTGACAGATGTCACCAAATTTGCCCTGCCAAAATTTTTTTAACGGTAGAAGACTCTCCCGTCAGATCATTTTACGATAGTTTTCACGCCATCAGCCGTGCCAATCAGCGCCACATCGGCGCCACGATTGGCAAACAAACCTACGGTCACAACTCCTGGAATCGCATTAATAGCGTTTTCCATAGCAACGGCGTCGAGGATCTCCAGGCCGTGCACGTCGAGGATCACGTTGCCATTGTCCGTCACCACGCCCTGGCGGTATTCAGGACGCCCACCCAGTTTCACTAACTGGCGAGCAACCGCGCTACGCGCCATCGGGATAACTTCTACCGGCAGCGGAAAGTTACCGAGAATATCGACTTCTTTAGACGCATCAGCGATGCAGATAAATTTCTTCGCCACTGAAGCAATAATTTTTTCACGGGTTAACGCCGCACCGCCACCTTTAATCATCTGCATGTGGCCGTTAATTTCATCAGCACCATCAACATATACGCCGAGGCTATCCACTTCGTTAAGATCGAACACGTGGATGCCGAGGCTTTTGAGTTTTTCAGTCGATGCGTCCGAACTGGACACCGCGCCTTCAATCTGGCCTTTCATTGTGCCCAGCGCATCAATAAAGTGTGCGGCTGTTGAACCTGTACCTACGCCCACAATGGTGCCGGGTTGTACATACTGAAGTGCCGCCCATCCTACTGCTTTTTTCAGTTCATCCTGCGTCATGATCGTTTCGCCTGTGGTGTGAAAATTCACGCGCATTATAGAACATTGCGCAGAAAAATGTCCCCACACCCGCTCGCAGGCGGCGGATTTCGTCTTTACCCAACCAAAAATTGTGTCATAGTGCAGAACACGCAAAAATTTCAGGAGTACGTCAGAGCAATGAAACGTCCGGACTACAGAACACTACAAGCACTGGATGCGGTTATTCGTGAACGAGGATTTGAGCGCGCTGCGCAAAAGCTGTGCATCACGCAATCCGCGGTTTCACAACGCATAAAACAGCTTGAGAATATGTTCGGACAACCGTTGCTGGTGCGCACCGTACCGCCTCGACCTACTGAACAGGGACAAAAGCTGCTGGCGCTTCTGCGCCAGGTTGAGCTGCTGGAAGACGAGTGGCTCGGCGATGAACAAACCGGCTCTACCCCGCTGTTGCTCTCTCTGGCGGTGAACGCCGACAGCCTGGCGACATGGTTACTCCCGGCGCTGGCACCAGTGCTGGCAAACTCACCGATTCGCCTGAATTTACAGGTTGAAGATGAAACGCGCACCCAGGAACGCCTGCGTCGCGGTGAAGTGGTCGGTGCGGTGAGTATTCAACATCAGGCGCTGCCAAGCTGTCTGGTGGATAAGCTAGGCGCGCTTGACTACCTGTTTGTGGGATCAAAGCCTTTCGCCGAGCGTTATTTTCCTAATGGCGTCACCCGCTCAGCCCTGCTGAAGGCGCCGGCGGTGGCGTTTGACCACCTTGACGATATGCACCAGGCCTTCCTGCAACAAAACTTCGATCTTCCGCCTGGCAGCGTTCCATGCCATATCGTTAACTCGTCCGAAGCCTTCGTACAATTAGCGCGCCAGGGCACCACCTGCTGCATGATCCCGCACTTACAGATAGAAAAAGAACTGGAAAGCGGTGAGCTTATCGACTTAACGCCGGGCTTATTCCAGCGCAGGATGCTGTACTGGCACCGCTTTGCACCGGAAAGCCGCATGATGCGCAACGTCACTGACGCACTGCTGGCATACGGGCACAACGTGCTGCGCCAGGATTAACCCTTTCATTTCATTGCCGGATGACGCTTCGTTTATCCGGCTTAACACCTTTCATATTATCTCCGTCATTTCTTTGAAATTCATCACAAAATAAAACACACCACGCGGCAAAAAACGACGCCCTGTTGGCTATTTTTTGCTGGCGACAAGCCCAATGAAAAAGCTCACCGTATTCGCAAAGATTCAACTAATTGCGTAATACGGAGCAAAAAATGGCAAACGTACAGGAGTGGCAAACACTCGCCAACAAAGAACTCAGCCGACGGGATAAAACCGTCGAATCGCTGGAACGACAAACGGCGGAAGGGATTGCCATCAAGCCGCTGTACACTGAGGCTGACCTCGATAATCTGGAAGTAACAGGCACACTCCCCGGCCTGCCGCCTTACGTACGTGGCCCGAGAGCAACCATGTATACCGCGCAACCGTGGACCATTCGCCAGTACGCCGGTTTCTCCACCGCTAAAGAGTCCAACGCTTTTTACCGCCGTAACCTCGCCGCGGGTCAAAAGGGGCTTTCCGTCGCCTTTGACCTTGCCACCCACCGGGGCTATGACTCAGACAATCCACGTGTAGCAGGCGACGTTGGGAAGGCAGGCGTAGCTATCGATACAGTAGAAGACATGAAAGTCCTGTTCGACCAGATCCCGCTCGATAAGATGTCAGTGTCAATGACCATGAACGGCGCGGTGCTGCCAGTGCTGGCGTTTTATATTGTGGCCGCAGAGGAGCAAGGTGTATCACCGGAGCTACTCACCGGTACCATCCAGAATGACATTCTGAAAGAGTACCTGTGCCGTAACACCTATATTTACCCACCGAAACCTTCAATGCGCATTATTGCCGACATCATCGCCTGGTGCTCAGGCAACATGCCGCGTTTTAATACCATCAGCATCAGTGGTTACCACATGGGCGAAGCCGGAGCCAACTGCGTTCAGCAGGTGGCGTTTACGCTGGCTGATGGCATTGAATACATCAAAGCCGCACTCTCTGCCGGGCTAAAAATCGACGATTTCGCCCCACGTTTGTCATTCTTCTTCGGCATCGGCATGGATCTGTTTATGAACGTCGCCATGCTACGCGCCGCGCGCTATCTGTGGAGCGAGGCAGTCAGCGGTTTTGGCGCGACAAACCCGAAATCATTAGCCCTGCGCACCCACTGCCAGACTTCCGGCTGGAGCCTGACCGAACAGGATCCTTATAACAACGTAGTCCGCACCACTATTGAAGCGCTCGGCGCCACACTTGGCGGCACGCAGTCTTTACACACCAACGCCTTTGATGAAGCGCTCGGTCTGCCTACTGATTTCTCCGCACGTATTGCACGTAATACGCAGATCATTATTCAAGAGGAGTCGGAAATCTGCCGTACCGTTGATCCGCTGGCCGGATCGTATTACGTCGAGTCGTTAACCGATCAAATCGTCAAACAGGCGCGCGCGATCATTCAACAGATTGATAAGGCGGGCGGGATGGCGAAAGCGATCGAAGCCGGATTGCCGAAACGCATGATCGAAGAAGCCTCTGCCCGTGAGCAGTCGCTGATCGACCAGGGCAAGCGCGTCATTGTTGGGGTTAACAAGTACAAACTGGATAAAGAGGATGAAACGTCGGTACTGGAAATTGACAACGTCAAAGTGCGCAACGAACAGATCGCGTCTCTGGAGCACATCCGTGCCACCCGCGATGATGCCGCAGTCAAAGCGGCGCTAAACGCGCTCACCCACGCCGCGCAGCATAATGAAAACTTGCTTGCCGCTGCAGTCTGCGCTGCCCGCGTTCGCGCCACGCTCGGGGAAATCTCCGACGCACTGGAAGCCGCCTTTGACCGTTATCTGGTGCCAAGCCAGTGCGTCACTGGCGTGATTGCGCAAAGTTACCACCAGTCCGATAAATCCGCCTGCGAATTTGATGCCATCCTTGCGCAAACCGAACAGTTCCTGGCAGACAATGGTCGTCGCCCACGCATTCTGATCGCCAAAATGGGGCAGGACGGCCACGATCGCGGCGCGAAAGTGATCGCCAGCGCCTATTCCGATCTCGGTTTCGATGTCGATCTCAGTCCAATGTTCTCCACCCCGGAAGAAATAGCCCGTCTGGCGATCGAAAATGATGTGCATGTGATCGGCGCATCTTCACTGGCGGCGGGTCATAAAACCTTGATCCCGGAACTGGTCACCGCACTCAAAGGCTGGGGACGAGAAGATATCTGCGTGGTGGCTGGAGGTGTTATCCCGCCGCAGGATTACGCTTTCCTGCAAGAGCGCGGCGTGGCGGCCATATATGGCCCCGGCACACCAATGCTCGACAGCGTCCGCGATGTATTAACCCGTATCAGTCAACATCATGATTAACACCACCACGCTTGAAGACACCATCCAGCGCTTGCGTATGGGCGATCGCGCCACACTCGCTCAGGCCATGACGCTGGTGGAGAGCCACCATCCGCGACACCAGGCGCTAAGCACGCAATTGCTGGACGCCATTATGCCATTCACTGGTAACGCCCTGCGTCTGGGAATTACCGGCACTCCTGGCGCGGGCAAAAGTACCTTTTTGGAAGCGTTCGGCATGTTGCTGATCCGCCAGGGACTGCGGGTGGCGGTGATTGCCGTCGATCCCAGCAGTCCGGTCAGCGGCGGCAGCATTCTTGGCGATAAGACCCGGATGACGGAACTGGCACGCGCAGAGGCAGCGTTTATTCGCCCGGTCCCCTCCAGTGGCCATCTGGGGGGGACCAGCCAACGCGCACGTGAGTTAATGCTGTTGTGCGAAGCGGCGGGCTTCAACGTGATAATTGTTGAAACCGTTGGTGTTGGGCAGTCCGAAACTGAAGTGGCCCGCATGGTCGATTGCTTTATCTCGCTACAAATCGCCGGTGGCGGGGACGATCTGCAGGGGATCAAAAAAGGCATCATGGAGATGGCAGACCTGATTGTCATCAACAAGGACGACGGTGAAAACCGGGCCAACGTCGCCATCGCCCGCCATATGTATGAATCTGCCCTGCATATTCTGCGCCGTAAGTACGACGAGTGGCAGCCGCAGGCTCTGGCCTGTAGCGCACTGGAAAAACGAGGCATTGAGGAAATCTGGCAGGCGATAACCGACTTCAAAACATCTCTTACCGCCAGCGGCCGACTGGAAAAAGTTCGCCAACAGCAGTCTGTGGACTGGTTACAAAAACAGGCCGAAGAAGAGGCGCTTCACCTGCTGTTTGCGCGCGCTGATTTCGACCGTTACTTCCAGCAAACGCTACAGTCGGTCAAAAACCATGATCTTTCGCCGCGCACCGGCCTGCGGCATATCAGCGAATTTATCCAGCATCATTACTTTGAATAAAGAGAACATTATGTCTTATCAATACGTCAACGTTGTCATCATCCAGAAAGTCGCGGTCATCGAATTCAATTATGCCCGCAAGCTCAATGCCCTGAGTAAAGTGTTTATCGATGATCTGATGCAGGCGCTGAGCGACCTCAACCGCCCGGAAATTCGCTGTATTATCCTGCGCGCGCCGAGCGGGGCAAAAGTGTTCTCTGCCGGGCATGACATTCATGAACTCCCCGCCGGACGTCGCGATCCGCTCTCTTATGACGATCCACTGCGCCAGATCACCCGCATGATCCAAAAATACCCAAAACCCGTGATCTCCATGGTCGAGGGCAGCGTCTGGGGCGGTGCGTTTGAGATGATCATGAGTTCCGATCTGATCATCGCCGCCGAAACCTCCACCTTCTCGATGACGCCGGTCAACCTCGGTGTACCGTATAACCTGGTGGGTATTCACAACCTGACCCGCGATGCGGGATTCCATATCGTCAAAGAGCTGATTTTTACCGCCTCCCCTATTACGGCGCAACGCGCAATGGCGGTCGGGATCCTTAACCATGTGGTCCCTACTGATGAACTGGAAGATTTCACTCTACAAATGGCACACCACATCTCGGAAAAGGCGCCACTGGCAATAGCCGTTATCAAAGAAGAGCTACGCGTGCTGGGCGAGGCGCACACCATGAATTCAGATGAATTTGAGCGGATCCAGGGCATGCGCCGCGCAGTTTATGACAGCGAGGACTATCAGGAAGGGATGAATGCGTTTATGGAAAAACGCAAACCTAACTTTGTAGGCCATTAATCACACGGGGGAAAGGAGATCGCCATGAAACGGATGAGTGCCGAAAAAGCGGCAGAGATTATCCAGCACGATGATATGGTCGCGTTCAGCGGCTTTACGCCAGCAGGTTCACCAAAAGCGTTACCTGCTGCGATTGCCCGACGTGCCAGCGAGCTGCATCAGGACGGACAGTCCTTTCAGATCCGCCTGCTGACCGGGGCGTCCATTAGCGCGGCCGCTGACGATGCGCTATCAGAGGCTGATGCTGTTTCCTGGCGCGCCCCTTATCAAACCTCTTCCGGCCTGCGTCAGAAAATTAATCAGGGTCAGGTGAGATTTGTCGATCTCCATCTGAGTGAAGTCGCTCAGATGGTAAATTACGGCTTTTTTGGCGATATCGATGTTGCCGTCATTGAAGCCTCCGCTATCGCACCGGATGGTCGGATTTGGCTTTCCAGCGGAATTGGCAATGCGCCAACCTGGCTGCTGCGAGCAAAAAAAGTGATTATTGAGTTGAATCACTATCATAATCCACGCGTGTCAGAGTTGGCCGACATTGTTATTCCGGGCGCTCCGCCGCGCCGTAACAGCGTTCCCATCTTTCATACTATGGATCGCGTAGGCAGCCAGTGCGTTCAGATTGACCCGAAGAAGGTTGTCGCCGTGGTGGATACTGAGCTTCCCGATGCCGGAAATGCATCGGATAAAACCAACCCAGTCTGCCAGCAAATTGCTGATAATGTAGTGGCCTTTCTGCTGACAGAAATGGCGCACAAACGTATCCCGCCTGAGTTCCTGCCGTTACAAAGCGGCGTCGGCAATATTAACAACGCGGTGATGGCACGACTTGGTGAGAACCCGGATATCCCGCCTTTTATGATGTACTCAGAGGTGTTGCAGGAGTCCGTTGTACATCTGCTGGAAACGGGAAAAATCACTGGCGCCAGTGCCTCAAGCCTGACGGTTTCCGCAAATTCACTGGAGAAGATCTACGACAACATGGATTTCTTCAGCAACCGGATTGTGCTTCGTCCGCAGGAGATCTCCAATAACCCTGAGATCATCCGTAGACTTGGGGTGATCGCGCTAAACGTCGGGCTGGAGTTTGATATCTACGGTCATGCCAACTCCACGCACGTCGCAGGAGTGAACCTGATGAACGGCATTGGCGGCAGCGGTGATTTCGAACGCAATGCCTATCTGTCTATCTTCATGGCTCCGTCCATTGCCAAAGGCGGAAAAATTTCGACAATCGTCCCCATGTGCAGTCACGTTGATCACAGTGAACATAGCGTAAAAGTGATCGTTACCGAGCAAGGAATCGCCGATCTGCGCGGGTTATCACCGTTGCAACGGGCGCACACAATTATCGAAAACTGCGCGCATCCCCTTTATCGGGACTACCTGCACCAGTATCTGGAGAAAGCGCCTGGTGGGCATATCCATCACGATCTCCGTCATGCGTTTGATCTGCACCGCAACTTAATAGAGAGTGGCTCAATGCTGGGTTAATTTGCCATGCCGTCACGATCTTCAACAATGTGCTGTAGCATTGTGGCGGTATAGCGATGATTTTTCAGCGAATAGAGAAATTCCTGCATGTACATTGGACTACCGGGCGCATCGAAATATTTCAGCGTCGCCGGATTCACCAGTCGCCAGGCAAAATGGGGAATCACTGTCAGAAACTGCCCGCGCTCGACTGCGCTTATCTTGGCCATAAAGCTGTATGGACGGTAGATGATTGTCGGATGGATCCCACACGGGCGCATATATGCATCGATCATCGCCTCAAAGTTAGCCCGATTCTGAAAGCGCATTTGCAGCCAGGGTAACTCGCGCAGCAGATCCTGCGGCTGTTTTTCTTCATAACGTCGGGAAACCAGAAACCCCAGTCGCAGCGGTGGCAACTCGCTGACCGTCATATTTTCCAGTCCTTGCACACGAGGTGAAACGTGCTGAGGTGAAATAATAAAGTCCAGTTGCCTGTCGAACAGATTATCAATCACCCCATTCTCACTGAATTCAACGGCCTGAGCGGTCACGCCATCGTACTTGTCGCCAAGACTAATCAGTTGGTCAAAAATAATGGTGGGATAGGTATTGTCGATGCCGATGACGACATCTCGCGAGCGACGAGAGGAATTATTAATTTCATTATCAATAGCAGATAGACGTTGATAGACGGGAAACAGTTTCTGATACAGCTCCTGCCCCGCTTTGTTCAGACTGATGTTGTTATCTTTCCGGGTAAACAACGTATAGCCGATTTGCTCTTCCAGTGCGGCAATGCTTTTACCAAAGGGCGATGCGGTCATGTGTATTTTTTCTGCTGCTCTGGCGATGTTATTGGTTTGCGCCAACAGAATAAAATTCCGCATCTTTTTCGAGATAAAAATATCCATAGTCACCTCATAAAATCACTATGGCATATCCTCATGCAGACAAATAAAAGACTCGCGACGCGGTCTCACTTTTACAGTTGTTCACAGAAAAAGCCCGGCTGATTAGCCGGGCCTGAAATGGTTATTGCGTCTTTGTTGGTGTTGCCGTTGGCTGGCTCGCTGCAGGCTCTATCTGAAAGACCACATCCACCTGATCGTCAAACTGAATGACCGGTTGTTCGTAGGTTTCCTGAGCTGATGGCGCAGGTGCCGCGTCAGCTTTCATCATCCGTACCATTGGGCTCGGTTGATAGTTAGAGACATGGTAACGCACGCTATAAACCGGGCCCAGCTTGCTGTTGAAGCCGGCAGCCAGCTCCTGCGCCTGATGAACAGCATCATCAATAGCCGCTTTACGCGCTTTGTCTTTGTAGGCATCCGGTTGGGCAACGCCCAGCGATACCGAACGGATCTCATTCAGACCTGCTTTCAACGCGCCATCCAGCAGTGCGTTAAGTTTATCCAGCTGACGCAGTGTGACTTCAACGGTACGCACCGCGCGATAGCCTTTGAGTACGCTTTTACCGTTCTGGTAATCGTAGTCTGGTTGTGTACGCAGGTTTGCTGAGCTGATGTCCTTCTTCGCTATCTGATTCTGCTCAAGGAAGGAAAGATATTGCGCCACACGATCGTCGGCCTGTTTCTTTGCTGATGCAGCGTCCTTCGCTGCCACGTTGACTTCAATCGCCAGAGTTGCGATATCAGGCGTTGCATCTACGCTTGCCGTTCCTGAAGTCACGATGTGCGGTCCGTTCGGCAATTCATTTGCCTGTACCGATAGTGCACTGAATCCGACTAATGCCGCCAGGGCCATCACTTTGAACTTCACTCTCGTTCCTCCATGTTACATTAATTACCCCAAAACTCAGGGCACATGCAGGCAAGCTTAGCGGATCTCAGCCTGTTGTCCATCAGACAACACTTAGAGTCTGGCCCCTCAGGTGTCCTTGTTACAGCCAGTCTGGGCACAGACAACGCGGAAAAACAGGAGCTTATACATAGTAAGTGAGGATTTTGATCACTGCCCATGGTCAAAATGGCAAATAGAATAACCTAATGGGCCAGACTTTTAGTTGAACAGGGCGTGAACATGCCCAACACCCTCTTTCGCCAGTTGAAAAGCGATAAACCACATCACTAATCCCACCAGCGTATTAATGATACGCTGAGCTTTAGCCGTGCGCAGTCGCGGCGCCAGCCAGGCTGCCAGCAGCGCCAGTCCGAAGAACCACAGGAACGATGCGCTAACGGTTCCCAGCGCAAACCAACGCTTAGGCTCAACGTCCAGTTGACCGCCCAGACTTCCCAACACCACAAAGGTGTCCAGATAGACGTGAGGGTTGAGCCAGGTTACTGCCAGCATGGTGGCGATAATCTTCCAGCGCCCTTGCTTCATTACCTCAGCACTGGCCAGTTCCAGATTGCTGCTAATTGCTGTTTTTAACGCCCCGAAACCGTACCAGAGTAAGAACGCCACGCCCCCCCAGGTCACCAGAGCCATCAGCCATGGCGACTGCATCAGCAATGCGCTACCGCCAAAAATTCCTGCGCAGATCAACACTAAATCGCTGATGGCGCAGAGTAAGGCAATCATGATGTGATACTGGCGGCGAATGCCCTGATTCATTACGAATGCGTTTTGTGGGCCAAGCGGAAGTATCATGGCTGCGCCAAGCACAAGCCCTTGAAAATAATACGATAACACGTTAATCATCCCGAACTGTTTCTCTTAGGAGCAGACTATAGCGCGGGAATATCATTAGCGGAAATTGATAATTTTAATTGGTGATAAGAGCAGCTAATAACGATAATTTAAAGAAAGGCCGGCAAACCGGCCTTGTACTGATTACTCTGCTGCGTTCTCTTTAACACGCTTGAAATTCACGTCCATCTGCGGATACGGGAAACTGATACCATTGGTATCAAATTCGCGCTTGATGCGCTCCAGCACATCCCAGTAGACGCTTTGCAGATCGCTGCTATTGCTCCAGACACGCACCACAAAGTTAATGGAGGACGCACCCAGTTCATTCAGGCGCACCGTCATTTCGCGATCTTTCAGGATACGATCGTCAGACTGGATGATATCGGTAAGGATTTTTTTCACCTGATCAATATCAGAGTCATACGCCACGCCAATGATAAATTCGTTACGGCGAACCGGTTCACGTGAGAAGTTAATGATATTCCCGGCGATAATCTTACCGTTCGGGATAACAACAATCTTGCCGTCTAAGGTACGCATGGTGGTTGAGAAAATCTGCACGTTGAGCACGGTTCCGGCGACACCGCCGAGATCAACATACTCACCAGCGCGAAAAGGACGGAACATCACCAACAACACACCAGCGGCAAGGTTAGACAGTGAACCTTGCAAGGCCAGACCTACAGCTAAACCCGCGGCACCGAGAACAGCAATCACCGAGGCCGTTTGCACCCCAACGCGCCCCAGAGCGGCGATCAGCGTGAATGCAATAATACCGTAGCGCACCAGTGCAGAGAGGAAGTCAGCAACGGTCGCATCAATTTGACGCGCAACCATCACACGGTTAATGGTGTTAGAGACAACACGCGCCACAATCATCCCGATGATGATAATAGCGATAGCCGCAACGATGTTAACGGCATAACTCAGCAGCAGAGCCTGGTTACGTACCAGCCAGGTGCCCGCACCATTTATGCTGTCGACAACATTCAAATCTTCCATTCAATATTCCTTTTATGCTTACCCAATTGGGAGAACTAAAGCCGCCCCACAGGAGCTGGCAATCAGACAAGGTTAAACAAAAAACGTCATTGTTGCCAAATTGATCACAAAATTTTTGTCGTCAGCATATTGTAATCATAAAAAAGGCCCGCGTTTGCGGGCCTCATGTCACGTTGAGCAGGGGTCAATTACAGAACGTCAACCGCGTTCAGTTCTTTGAAAGCCTGTTCCAGACGGGTGATCATCGTTGCCTGACCAGCACGCAGCCATACGCGCGGATCGTAGTATTTTTTGTTCGGCTGATCTTCGCCTTTCGGGTTGCCCAGCTGGCCCTGCAGGTAAGCTTCGTTCGCTTTGTAGTAGTTCAGAACACCTTCCCAGGTAGCCCACTGGGTATCGGTATCGATGTTCATTTTCACTACGCCGTAGCTTACGGAGTCTTTGATTTCCTGAGCAGTCGAACCGGAACCACCGTGGAATACGAAGTTCAGGCTGTTGTGCGGCAGGTTATGTTTCTTAGAAACATAGTCCTGAGAGTCGCGCAGGATAGTCGGGGTCAGAACCACGTTACCCGGCTTGTACACGCCATGTACGTTACCGAAAGAAGCCGCGATGGTGAAACGCGGGCTGATTTTGCTCAGCTCGGTGTACGCGTAATCAACGTCTTCCGGCTGGGTATACAGTGCAGAAGCGTCCATGTGGCTGTTGTCCACGCCGTCTTCTTCACCACCGGTGCAACCCAGTTCGATTTCCAGGGTCATGCCCATTTTGGACATACGCGCCAGGTATTTGGAGCAGATTTCGATGTTCTCTTCCAGAGACTCTTCAGACAGGTCGATCATGTGAGAAGAGAACAGTGGTTTACCGGTTGCAGCAAAGTGTTTTTCACCCGCGTCCAGCAGACCGTCGATCCACGGCAGCAGTTTCTTCGCGCAGTGGTCAGTGTGCAGGATAACCGGAACACCGTAGTGTTCAGCCATCTGGTGAACGTGATGCGCGCCAGAGATAGCACCCAGGATTGCAGCACCCTGAGGAACGTCAGACTTCACACCTTTACCGGCGATGAAAGAAGCACCACCGTTGGAGAACTGTACGATTACCGGCGCTTTAACTTTTGCAGCGGTTTCCAGAACGGCGTTGATGGAGTCGGTACCTACGCAGTTAACGGCTGGCAGAGCAAAGTTGTTTTCTTTTGCTACCTGGAAAACTTTCTGTACGTCATCACCAGTGATTACGCCCGGTTTTACGAAATCAAAAATTTTAGACATGTTGCGAGTCCTGTATCTTCGGCCTTGGAAAGGGGGCGCGCTCTAAAAGCGCGCTAAAAATTGGGCAGGTTATCCCTGCCCATTAGTGTCTTACTTTTTAGCACGCTCTTCGAGCATTGCTACTGCTGGCAGTACTTTACCTTCCACGAATTCGAGGAATGCGCCGCCACCAGTGGAGATGTAGGAGATTTTGTCAGCGATGCCGAACAGGTCGATAGCTGCCAGAGTATCGCCGCCGCCTGCGATAGAGAACGCTTCGCTGTCTGCGATGGCGTTAGCCACAATTTCAGTCCCTTTGCGGAAATTCGGGAATTCGAACACACCTACCGGACCGTTCCACAGAATGGTTTTTGCATTCTTCAGGATTTCAGCCAGTTGCTGTGCAGATGCGTCACCGATATCCAGGATCTGCTCGTCTTCTTTCACGTCGTTAACGGATTTCAGCGTAGCAGGTGCGGTTTCAGAAAACTCGGTCGCAACACGAACGTCAGCCGGAACCGGAATATCACAGATAGTCAGCAGGCGTTTAGCTTCATCAACCAGGTCTGCTTCGTACAGGGATTTACCCACGCTGTGACCCTGCGCGGCAACGAAGGTGTTGGCGATACCACCACCCACGATCAGCTGGTCAGCGATTTTAGACAGGGAATCCAGAACGGTCAGTTTGGTAGAAACTTTAGAACCACCGACGATGGCAACCATCGGACGAGCAGGTTCTTTCAGAGCTTTACCCAGCGCATCAAGCTCAGCAGCCAGCAGCGGGCCAGCACATGCTACGTCAGCGAATTTCGCGATACCATGAGTAGAAGCCTGAGCACGGTGAGCAGTACCGAAAGCATCCATTACGAATACGTCACACAGTGCAGCGTATTTTTTGGACAGTGCTTCGTCATCTTTCTTCTCGCCTTTGTTAAAGCGAACGTTTTCCAGAACCACCAGCTCACCGGCAGCAACATCAACGCCGTCCAGGTAATCTTTCACCAGGCGAACCGGGTTAGACAGTTTGTCTTTCAGGTAGTTAACAACCGGCAGAAGAGAGAATTCTTCGTTGTACTCGCCTTCGGTAGGACGACCCAGGTGGGAAGTTACCATCACTTTTGCACCCTGCTTCAGGGCCAGTTCGATGGTCGGCAGGGAAGCACGGATACGCGCATCGCTGGTTACTTTCCCTTCTTTAACTGGTACGTTCAGATCCGCACGGATAAAAACACGTTTACCAGCAAGATCCAGATCGGTCATCTTAATTACAGACATGGTGAATCCTCTCGTTGATTCTTAAAGTTTTGCAAGCGCTCACGCGCCTTACCTGAAACCAATAGCAGCCATAGCTAACGTTGTGTCGAGCATACGATTAGCAAAGCCCCATTCATTATCGCACCAGACCAATGTTTTGATCAGGTGAGCGCCACTTACGCGCGTTTGAGTACCATCAACGATGGCGCTGTGCGGGTCGTGGTTAAAATCTACAGAGACCAACGGTAATTCCGTATAGTCAACTATACCATGAAATGCACCTTGTGCTGCTTTTTGCAGCAACTGGTTGACTTCACTGGCTTTTACAGGTTTTTTCACCGTCACGCTTAAGTCGATCGCCGTCACATTTATGGTCGGTACACGTACCGCAATCGCCTCAAAACGATCGTTAAATTGCGGGAAAATTCGCGTGATACCCGCTGCCAGTTTGGTATCGACCGGAATAATCGACTGGCTGGCTGCTCTCGTGCGGCGCAGGTCAGGATGGTAGGCATCGATAACCTGTTGATCGTGCATCGCAGAGTGGATCGTCGTGACAGTACCAGACTCAATGCCGTAAGCATCATCCAGCAATTTAATGACGGGAATTATGCAATTCGTGGTGCAGGAGGCGTTGGAAACGATCCGGTGTTCAGCGCGCAGCTGTTCCTGATTAACGCCAAACACAACGGTTGCATCGATGTCGTGACTACCTGGATGTGAAAAGAGCACTTTTTTGGCGCCAGCGGCGATATGCGCCTCGCCGTGTTCGCGGCTACCGAAGACCCCCGTACAGTCCAGCACAACGTCAACACCCAGTTCGCGCCATGGAAGCGCATTGAGTGTTCGCTCATGCAGGATGCGAATCGCGTCGTCGCCAACAATGAGCTGGTCACGCTCCTGGCGAACATCCCAGGCAAAACGTCCATGGCTGGTGTCATATTTCAACAAATGCGCCATGCCAGCGGCATCCGCCAGTTCGTTGATTGCCACCACGGTGATTTCCGCCCGACGCCCGGATTCGTACAAAGCACGAACCACGTTACGTCCGATGCGACCGAAACCATTAATCGCTACGCGTACGGTCATAGGTCTCCTGCAAGGATTTCTCAGAAACGATGTGGCTGACAGAGTAATGCAGCAAACCGCTCAGGAAAACCTTACCTGTCGCAAACTGCGACTGATTGATTAATTGTCGAACATTTAATCGACTGAAACGCTTCAGCTAGAATAAGCGAAACAAGGAATAAAAGGAATGATTGTCCAGCAACAGAACGCAGTTATCTGACTTACGTCACATTTTAAAGCCCTTCATCGCTAAATTTATTCCATATCCCAGAATTGTGAATAAGCGTAGCAAGATAATTTCGTTGCCGTATCACAAATCCTGATTTATATCAGAAAGCTCCCTTACCTGCGTCTATATTATCAGCGCTACGTCCGAGTCTCGGAGTCCCCAATCTATGGCCACATTTTACCCCCACTCATCTGAAGCTCGCTTCCACGCGCTGCGTTTATTACCCGGTCAGGAAGTTTTTGCCCAACTGCACGCTTTTGTACAACAGCATCAGCTCCAGGCTGCCTGGATAGCCGGTTGTACCGGGAGTCTGACCAACATAGCCTTACGCTATGCAGGGCGCGAAGAAACTACATTAGTGACCGGAACATGGGAAGTCATCTCCCTGAACGGTACGCTTGAGCTCACCGGAGAGCACCTTCATCTCTCGGTATCCGACCCACAAGGCGCGATGCTGGGAGGCCATATGATGGCTGGCTGCACCGTGCGTACCACGTTGGAACTGGTTATTGGCGAGCTGACAAGTCTGGCGTTTAGCCGTCAGCCCTGCGCAGTTTCCGGCTATGACGAACTGGTTATCTCATCCCGCTAACGCTTCACTTTAAAGAGGTCTTTTATGGCGCGTCGCCAATTTTCCAGCCAGTCACTGGTACTGATTGTCATTGCTATAGCGATCAATATGGTCGGAGGACAGCTAATCAGTATGTTGAAACTGCCTATTTTTCTCGACTCCATTGGCACCTTAATCAGCGCGGTGCTGTTAGGCCCGATTGTAGGGATGCTGACAGGATTACTTACCAATCTGCTCTGGGGTTTATTGACCGATCCTATCGCCGCAGCCTTTGCTCCCGTAGCAATGGTTATCGGACTGGTTGCCGGATGGCTGGCGCGGGCAGGATGGTTCCGTACCTTACCGAAAGTGGTGGTCAGTGGCGTGATTATTACCCTGGCCGTCACAATCGTCGCCGTACCTATCCGCACCACTCTTTTTGGTGGTGTCACCGGCAGCGGTGCCGATTTATTTGTCGCCTGGATGCATTCCGTCGGTCAGAACCTGGTGGAGTCCGTTGCCATCACCGTCATCGGTGCGAATCTGGTCGATAAAATTCTGACGGCGGTGATCGTCTGGATACTGTTGCGTCAGCTTCCGTTGCGCACAACGCGTCATTTTCCAACGATGTCTGCAGTGCGTTAAATGCATCCGTTTACCTCGTTGACCTTATGGGCGTTTGCCGCCTGCTCGACGTTACTGCTACCGGCAGGAATACCGCTTACCGTTTACAGCCTGGCGATGTTTCTCTGTTTGCTGAGCATAAAAGCAACGCGCCCCCGGGCGAAATATGTGGTCTGGCTAATGCTCCCCTTAGGGTTTGGGCTGTGGCTGGTACACGGAGGATGGTTGACGGAGTGGATCAGCGGTCAACCACGCACGCCAGAACGCTGGGCCGGAGCCGTCACGCTGTGGCTACGGATCCTGGCGATTGTATCAACGTCACAGATGTGGATGCAGTACGTACCGGTATCGCGGTTTATTCGCGCCCTGTTCGCCTCCCGCCTGCCCCCCGGCGTCGCCTATCTGTTCGCAGGTCCGCTACTGGTCGTCGAGCAGCTCAAACGGCAGTTGGCGATCATTCATGAGGCTCAACGTGCTCGCGGCGTACCGCTGGATGAGCGCTGGTATCAGCGCTTGCGTGCCATACCTGCACTTATTGTGCCGTTAACACATAATGCGCTAAACGATCTGGTTGTACGCGGCGCAGCGCTGGACATGCGGGCATTTCGCCTGCACCGCAGACGAACCACGCTTTGGGCACCAGAAGACAGTACATTACAGTGCATCGCCCGGTACACCATGGTGTTCGCCATGCTGACAGAAGCAGGAGTGTGGATATGGTTACGCTAGAGCAGTTTCGCTATATCCCAACACACGCCACGCGTCCGCCAGCCTGCTTTGACTTTCACTACTCAGCGCCTGGCATGATCGCGATTTTTGGGGATAACGGCAGCGGTAAAAGTACGTTGGCACAGCTGATGGCGGGCTGGTACCCGGATTTTCTTCCCGGAGAAATTGAGGGCAAAGGTACACTGCTGGGTAATCCCGTCGGGGAGCTGTCGCTCGTGGAGCAATCCTGCACCATCCAGCTTGTGCAGCAATCGCCTTATTTACAGCTTTCCGGGTGTACTTTCAGCGTAGAGGAGGAGGTGGCATTCGGCCCGGAAAACCTCAGCCTGGACGAAGCGGAGATAATGCGCCGAATTGACAAGGCACTTACGCTGACTGAATGTCAATCACTGCGTCATCGCCATCCAGCTACGCTTTCAGGCGGCGAAACTCAACGGGTTGTCATTGCCAGCGCCCTCGCGATGCAACCTAAGATATTAATACTGGATGAGGCTTTCAGTCGTCTGACGTCACAGGCCACCGACATGCTGTTGGAGCGCTTGCAACAATGGGCACAGATACAACATTCATTGGTCGTACTTTTCGAGCGTAATCACACCCCTTTTCTGAGCCAGTGCCAGCGGGCCTGGCAATTGCGCAACGGAGCTTTATTCCCCTTATGTTAACGCTGAATCAGGTCACCTATCGCTGGCCAAACGCTAATGAAGACTGTTTGCGCGATATTTCGTTAGTGCTTAGAGAAGGTGAATGGCTGGCGCTAACTGGCGATAATGGTGCAGGCAAATCCACGCTGCTGCGTGTAATGGCAGGGCTTTTGCCTCCCTCATCGGGTGAGATTACCCTGCAGAACATGCCCATTGCGCAACTAAAAAACCGTGAACGAGCCAAAATTCTCGGGGTACTGTTTCAGGAAGCAGAAAATCAAATTTTTCACAGCAAGGTAGCTGAAGAAGTGGCCTTTGGCTTACGGTTACAGAAGCGCCCTGCAACGGAGATTGCGCAACGCACCACAGCAGCACTGCAATTATGCGGGTTAGAGGACGTCGCCGACGCACATCCACTGGATTTGCACACGGCGCAGCGACGTATGGTCGCCGTCGCCAGCCTGGAAGCCCTCGCCCCCGCAATTTTGCTGCTTGATGAACCCAGCCGGGATTTTGATACGCACTGGCTGAGTATATTTGAAAACTGGCTTTCAGTATGCCGCAAGAGGGGAACCAGCGTTGTCGCAATCAGTCATGACGCTGCCTTCACACAGCGCCATTTTGCCAGCGTAGTGCGTCTTGAATCCGGTCAATTAATCACGGAACTGCCCTGATGAGCAAAAAAAACGGGCCGCCTGAGCGACCCGTTTACCGTTGTAATCAGAATTACAGCAGCGCTTTCGCTTTCGCGACCACGTTGTCTACGGTGAAGCCGAACTCTTCAAACAGCAACTCTGCCGGAGCAGACTCACCAAAGGTGGTCATACCGACGATAGCACCGTTCAGGCCCACGTATTTGAACCAGTAGTCCGCAATACCCGCTTCGATAGCAACGCGAGCAGAAACGGCTTTCGGCAGTACAGATTCACGGTAAGCCGCGTCCTGTTTGTCGAATGCGTCAGTGGACGGCATGGAAACCACACGCGCCTTCACGCCTTCTGCGGTCAGTTTGTCCCACGCAGCAACAGCCAGCTCAACTTCAGAACCGGTAGCAATGAAGATCAGCTCCGGCTGACCTGCACAATCTTTCAGTACATAACCACCGCGAGCGATGTTCGCCAGTTGCTCTTCGGTACGTTCCTGCTGCGCCAGGTTCTGACGGGAGAGGATCAGCGCGGTCGGGCCATCCTGACGCTCAACGCCGTATTTCCACGCTACTGCGGATTCAACCTGGTCACATGGGCGCCATGTGCTCATGTTCGGGGTAACACGCAGGGAAGCAACCTGCTCTACCGGCTGGTGAGTCGGGCCATCTTCACCCAGGCCGATGGAGTCGTGGGTATAGACCATTACCTGACGTTGTTTCATCAGCGCAGCCATACGTACCGCGTTACGGGCATATTCCACGAACATCAGGAAGGTAGAGGTGTACGGCAGGAAACCACCGTGCAGAGAGATACCGTTCGCGATAGCGGTCATACCGAATTCACGTACACCGTAATGGATGTAGTTACCGGCAGCATCTTCGTTAATCGCTTTAGAACCAGACCACAGCGTCAGGTTGGATGGCGCAAGGTCAGCAGAACCACCGAGGAATTCCGGCAGCAAAGGACCAAACGCTTCGATTGCATTCTGCGATGCTTTGCGGCTGGCGATTTTCGCCGGGTTAGCCTGCAGTTTAGCAATGAACTCTTTCGCTTTCGCATCGAAGTCAGACGGCATTTCACCGTTCATACGACGGGTGAATTCAGCCGCTTCCTGAGGGAAGGCTTTCGCATAAGCAGCAAACTTCTCGTTCCATGCGGCTTCTTTTGCCTGGCCTGCTTCTTTCGCATCCCACTGAGCATAGATTTCAGACGGGATTTCGAACGGCGCGTATTTCCAGCCCAGTTGTTCACGGGTCAGTGCGATTTCAGCGTCGCCCAACGGTGCGCCGTGAGAATCGTGCGTACCTGCTTTGTTTGGAGAACCGAAGCCGATGATGGTTTTGCACATCAGCAGAGACGGTTTGTCAGTCACTGCACGGGCTTCTTCTACTGCGCGTTTAATCGCATCAGCATCGTGACCATCTACGCCACGAACTACGTGCCAACCGTAAGCTTCGAAACGCTTCGCGGTATCATCAGTGAACCAGCCTTCAACGTGACCGTCGATGGAGATGCCGTTGTCGTCGTAGAACGCAATCAGTTTACCCAGTTTCAGCGTACCGGCCAGGGAGCATACCTCGTGAGAGATACCTTCCATCATGCAGCCATCGCCCATGAAAGCGTAGGTGAAGTGATCAACGATGTCGTGGCCTGGACGGTTAAACTGCGCCGCCAGTGTTTTTTCAGCGATAGCCATACCAACCGCGTTAGCGATACCCTGACCCAGCGGACCGGTAGTGGTTTCCACACCCGCGGTATAACCCACTTCCGGGTGACCCGGAGTTTTTGAATGCAGCTGACGGAAGTTCTGCAGTTCAGACATCGGCAGATCGTAGCCGGTGAGGTGCAGCAGGCTATAGATCAGCATAGAGCCGTGGCCGTTGGACAGCACGAAGCGGTCACGGTCAGCCCAGGATGGGTTATTCGGGTTGTGGTTCAGGAAATCACGCCACAGGACTTCGGCAATGTCAGCCATCCCCATCGGGGCGCCCGGGTGACCGGATTTGGCTTTCTGTACTGCGTCCATGCTCAGCGCACGAATAGCATTGGCAAGCTCTTTACGTGAGGACATTTTGACTCCAGATCGGATAATGAAGGCCATACCCTTAACGACTTGACGACAGCGCGTTTTGGGCTACGCCGGAAAAAAGTGCCAACAATGTAACCCAAGCCGCGTGTCATGTACATGGAGCATCCTTTTACCGCTTCAGAAATCTCCGGATCATGCTCGTAAGTTGCGCAATCTTCTCGCACGCTTATTGTTCTTTTCTTTATACTTAGGCCGAGCGTCGGTTTATCTGCAAACCACGCATTTTTTAGAATAATCCTGACTTTGTGCGGAAGAGAAAAAATGAAAATTCGCGCTTTACTGCTTGCTATGAGCATGGCTACGGCATTGACCGGTTGCCAGAATATGGACTCCAACGGACTGCTTTCTTCAGGTGCGGAGGCTTTTCAGGCCTACAGCCTGAGCGATGCCCAGGTTAAAGCGCTGAGCGATCAGGCCTGTAAGGATATGGACAGCAAAGCGACCATCGCCCCGGCGGGCAGCGAATATGCGACGCGTTTAAGTAAAATTTCCGCTGCGCTTGGCGATAACATCAACGGCCAGCCGGTAAACTACAAAGTCTACATGGCGAAAGATGTGAACGCCTTTGCCATGGCAAACGGCTGTATCCGCGTCTATAGCGGTCTGATGGATATGATGACCGATAATGAAGTTGAGGCGGTCATTGGTCACGAAATGGGTCACGTCGCGCTGGGTCACGTGAAAAAAGGTATGCAGGTTGCGCTGGGAACCAACGCCGTACGTGCCGCGGCGGCCTCTGCGGGCGGGATCGTCGGCAGCCTGTCACAATCACAATTGGGCGATCTGGGTGAAAAACTGGTGAACTCACAGTTCTCCCAGCGTCAGGAGTCCGAAGCGGATGATTACTCGTATGATTTGTTGCGCAAACGTGGCATCAGTCCGGCAGGGTTAGCAACCAGTTTTGAGAAGCTGGCGAAACTGGAGGAAGGACGTCAAAGCACGATGTTTGACGATCATCCGGCATCAGCAGAACGAGCTCAACATATTCGCGATCGCATGAGCGCGGATGGGATTAAATAGTTTTAGCCCTATTCTGCGATGATATCGGACGTTATTGGCGAAGCCAGTTTGGACACGGACAGCGCACAGCCACCGGAGCGTACACGCAGTACGTGAGGATGGCGAGCACTGCCCGGGTTCAAAATGGCGAGCAAAATAGTCCGATACCGGTTACTCGCCCTTTTTCGCTGCCTGGATGTAAAGCATTTCCAGAGCCAGCGTAGCCGCCGCCAGCGCGGTGATCTCGGACTGGTCATAGGCCGGAGCGACTTCTACGACGTCCATCCCAACGATGTTCAGATCCTTCAGACCGCGCACCAGCTTGATTGCACGATCGGAGGTCAAACCGCCGATCACCGGCGTACCGGTTCCCGGAGCAAACGCCGGATCAAGACAGTCGATATCAAAAGTCAGGTATACCGGCATATCACCCACAATCTGCTTAACCTGCGCAATGATGTCATCAACGCTACGATCGTTCACCTGGCAGGCATCCAGTACGGTAAAGCCGTTGTCTTTGTCGAACTCAGTGCGGATCCCGATCTGTACCGAATGGTTCGGATCGATCAGACCTTCGTTCGGTGCGGTATAGAACATGGTGCCATGATCGAATTCGCAGCCGTTGGCGTAGGTATCGGTGTGAGCATCAAAATGTACCAGCGCCATTTTACCGAAGTGCTTAGCGTGGGCGCGCAGCAGCGGCAGAGTGACGAAGTGGTCACCGCCGAAGGAGAGCATACGTTTACCCGCGGAAAGCAGTTTCTCTGCATGCGCCTGCAGCTTTTCACTCATTTCACGAGCATCACCGAACGCATAAACCAGATCGCCGCAGTCCACTACGTTCAGGCGCTCACGCATATCGAAGTTCCACGGGAAGCGGTTATGTTCCCAGGCGAGGTTGGTGGAAACCTGACGGATCGCTGCCGGGCCATGGCGGCCACCCGCACGACCGGACGTTGCCATATCAAAAGGTACGCCGGTAATCACCCAATCGGCGTCGCTGTCGTATGGCATGAAATTCATTGGCAGACGCAAAAAACCAAAGGCGTTAGAAACCAGGGAGTTGTCGTATTGATGACCTAAGGTGCTCATGTACTGACCTCTTTTAAAATCGGTGAAAAAAAATCCCCTCCGCGTCGTTAAGCCCGACGAGGAAGGGATTGATTTACGTGGCTACTTATATGGGCGAATTATCGCCGTTAATTTGTCCCGGTTCAAGCGAACCGGGACAGCCTTACTCGTCTTCCAGGTATGTGTATCCGTAAAGACCTGCCTCGAACTCTTCGAGGAACTGCTGTTGCAGAGCATCATCCAGATCGGTCTGTTTGACCTGGTCACGGAAGTGCGTCAGCAAAGTATTTGGATCCAGCTGTACGTACTGCAGCATGTCCGCCACGGTATCCCCTTCGTCAGATAGCTCAACTTCCACGCTGCCGTCCGGGAAGACAAACACGTCAACCGCTTCGGTATCACCGAACAGGTTGTGCATGTTGCCGAGGATTTCCTGATACGCACCCACCATAAAGAAGCCCAGCATCGGCGGGTTCTCTGGATCGTACTCCGGCATCGGCATGGTGGTGGCAATACCATCCCCATCGATGTAGTGGTCGATAGCGCCGTCAGAGTCACAGGTGATATCCAGCAATACCGCACGACGCTCAGGCACTTGATCCAGCCCTTCCAGCGGCAAAACCGGGAACAGTTGATCGATGCCCCACGCATCCGGCATTGACTGGAACAGTGAGAAGTTGACGTACACTTTGTCCGCCATACGCTCTTGCAGTTCATCAATGATTGGACGGTGCGCACGGTTTTGCGGATCTAACTGTTTTTGCACCTCGTGGCACATGCTTAAATACAGTTGCTCCGCCCAGGCGCGCTCCTGCAGGCTGAACGTACCGGATGAATAGCCAACATGAATGTCGTGCAGATCCATCTGGCTGTCGTGCAGCCATTCACGCAGCGAACGACGGGTACCTGGTTCGTGCATTTCCTGCCAGGTTTCCCACATACTCTGCAACGCACGTGGAGCATCTTCAACCGGTGCGGTCGGCTCGGTATATTCGTTACGCTCCACACCAATAATGTTAGACACCAGTACGGTATGATGCGCGGTTACCGCACGGCCAGACTCGGTGATCACCGTCGGGTGCGGCAATCCGTTTTCTTCACAGGCGTCGCCAATCGCCCAGATGATATTGTTGGCGTACTCGTTCAACCCATAGTTGACCGAGCAGTCAGACTGCGAGCGCGTACCTTCATAATCCACGCCCAGACCGCCGCCCACATCGAAGCACTGAATATCAACACCCAGTTTGTGCAGTTCAACGTAGAAACGTGCAGATTCACGTACGCCGGTCGCGATATCGCGAATGTTCGCCATCTGCGAACCGAGGTGGAAGTGCAGTAACTGCAGGCTATCCAGACGCCCTGCTTCACGCAGCGTTTCAACCAGTTGCAGAACCTGCGTTGCCGCCAGACCGAACTTGGATTTTTCGCCGCCGGAGGACTGCCATTTGCCAGAACCTTGTGATGCCAGACGCGCACGCACGCCCAGACGCGGGATCACATTCAGGCGCTCAGCTTCATCCAGCACGATAGCGATTTCAGACATCTTCTCGATGACCAGATAGACCTTGTGGCCCATCTTCTCGCCAATCAGTGCCAGACGGATATATTCACGGTCTTTGTAGCCGTTACAGACGATAACGCTACGGGTCATACCCGCATGGGCCAGAACAGCCATCAGTTCGGCTTTCGAACCCGCTTCCAGCCCCAGTGGCTCACCGGAATGGATCAGCGATTCAATCACGCGGCGGTGTTGGTTGACCTTGATCGGGTAAACAAGGAAGTAGTCGCCTTTATAGCCGTAAGATTCCCGCGCGCGTTTAAACGCGGCGTTAATTGAACGCAGACGGTGTTGCAGGATCTGCGGGAAGCAGAACAATGCAGGCAGGCGCTGGCCTTGCGCTTCACGGGCTTTCACCAGTTTAGCGAGATCGACGCGCGCTTCCGGTACGTCAGGGTCCGGGCACACGCTAATGTGTCCTAACTCATTGACGTCATAGTAGTTATTACCCCACCAGGCAATATTGTAAGTACGCAGCATCTTGCTGGCTTCCTGGGAACTCATTGCAACCTCCTGCATGGAGCGTAGTACACCCTGTCCGCCTGCTGACGAAGGCGAACCCATAGAAATGTCGTCAGACATAGCGAACCTCAGATTTTATTAACAAGTGTAAAACAGTTGACTACTATCGCAATCCGAAGACGCGATAACAACCCATAAACAGGCAGATTTTCCAGCAGATAGTGCTGACGCTCCGACTGTGCGACCGGTTTCTTTTTCATTTCATTGTAAACACGTAACCGAACTTAAAGATGACGGTTCGGCGAAACCACGAGAAAACTCTTGTTTTAACAAGAGCGCCCTTGTTCAGTCCTTAGTTGCCGTTACCGGCTCTGGAGTCCTGAGAAGCGCCGAGATGGGTATAACATCGGCAGGTATGCAAGATGCAGATTGCGGGGGACATATGTACACCAGAACGGTGTGACAGATTCAGCAGAATACAACGGTTCATTATCTCGTATCACCTCCATGGTCGCTCCATAAAGAACGAACCCACAAGCCAAAGCTAAAGTTTTAACCCGGCTGGAAGTGGCAACACGATGAAAACGTCGTGTGCTTTTTGTCTACCCTAAATAATTCGAGTTGCAGGAAGCCAATGCATATGCAACTTGAACTATGACGGATATTTGAGCCGCGCGCCGCGTTTTATACCGACAACAGTGCGAAAAAGCAAAAGATAAATGCACGCATTGCCAGCACCGTCAGGAAAAATTTCCAGTTACATTTTCAGTGCAATACGACTTTACTCAAAAAAAGCTGGAAATCGTGCGGAGAAGTAACCTAAAATAGACGTCCAGAAGTTAATCCATCTATACCGATTAACACTCAGACTGCCAGTGTCAGTAATATGCAGACTCATGGTAGAATCTTCTACACATGACTATTCCACGCAACAGTTTGAGCTAACCAAATTCTCCTTAGGTGAAATTAAATATGGCAAAACACCTTTTTACGTCCGAGTCCGTATCAGAAGGGCATCCTGACAAAATCGCTGACCAAATTTCTGATGCTGTTCTGGATGCAATCCTCGAACAGGATCCGAAAGCACGCGTTGCCTGCGAAACCTACGTCAAAACCGGCATGGTTTTAGTTGGCGGTGAGATCACTACCAGCGCATGGGTAGATATCGAAGAGATCACCCGTAACACCGTTCGCGAAATTGGCTACGTGCATTCCGACATGGGCTTTGATGCTAACTCTTGCGCTGTCCTGAGTGCTATCGGTAAACAGTCCCCGGATATCAATCAGGGTGTTGATCGTGCCGATCCACTGGAGCAAGGCGCGGGTGACCAGGGTCTGATGTTTGGTTATGCAACCAATGAAACCGACGTGCTGATGCCAGCTCCCATCACCTATGCTCACCGTCTGGTTCAGCGTCAGGCTGAAGTACGTAAAAACGGCACGTTATCCTGGCTGCGCCCGGATGCAAAAAGCCAGGTCACTTTCCAGTATGACGATGGCAAAATTGTCGGTATTGATGCAGTAGTTCTGTCTACTCAGCACTCAGAAGACATCGATCAAAAATCACTGCAAGAAGCGGTGATGGAAGAGATCATCAAGCCAGTACTGCCGACCGAGTGGCTGACTGCTTCGACCAAATTCTTCATCAACCCAACTGGTCGTTTTGTTATCGGCGGCCCGATGGGCGACTGCGGTCTGACAGGTCGTAAAATCATCGTTGATACCTACGGCGGCATGGCTCGTCACGGCGGCGGTGCATTCTCTGGTAAAGATCCTTCTAAAGTTGACCGTTCCGCAGCCTACGCTGCCCGCTATGTAGCGAAAAACATCGTTGCCGCAGGTCTGGCTGACCGTTGTGAGATTCAGGTTTCCTACGCTATCGGCGTAGCTGAACCGACCTCTATCATGGTGGAAACTTTCGGTACTGAAAAAGTATCTTCTGAACAGTTGACCCTGCTGGTTCGTGAGTTCTTCGACCTGCGTCCGTACGGCCTGATTCAGATGCTGGATCTGCTGCACCCGATCTACAAAGAAACCGCCGCTTACGGTCACTTTGGTCGCGAACATTTCCCATGGGAAAAAACTGACAAAGCGCAACTGCTGCGTGATGCTGCCGGTCTGAAGTAATTCACCGGCAACAGACAGCAAATTAGGACCAGCCTGAAGGCTGGTCTTTTTTTTTGCCTTCGCCTCGCCCACAACTCAGCCCACTGGCAATGCGTTTTACACGTGACTTTCACTACAAATGAAAGCGATTACATTCAGTTAATATCAACCCACACTGAATTCACATTGCCTTATTTCTATAGTTTCAATACTGTTACATATTTTTTCAGCATCGTCTTAATTCCAGGCAATCACTCACCAAACAGCATTATTAAAAATCTTTATTTTCAATAAGATAATACATAATCAATATGAATGTTAGTGTAAGCGATTACACTAATGTGATGAAAATCGCATTTTTTTACTCCGTACTCACCTACCCTTAACATCAACAAAACTAGCTACCCAACCGGAGGGCATCATGCCTGACAATAAAAAACAGGGGCGTTCCAACAAAGCCATGACATTTTTTGTCTGCTTTCTTGCAGCCCTGGCAGGATTACTTTTTGGCCTGGATATCGGTGTTATTGCCGGTGCTTTACCTTTCATTACCGACGAGTTTCAAATTTCCGCACACACTCAGGAATGGGTGGTGAGTTCCATGATGTTTGGTGCAGCCGTAGGGGCTGTCGGCAGTGGCTGGCTCTCCTTCAAGCTGGGGCGTAAAAAAAGCCTGATGATCGGCGCCATCCTGTTTGTCGCAGGGTCGCTGTTCTCCGCAGCCGCACCGAATGTTGAAGTGCTGCTTCTCTCCCGCGTACTGCTGGGCCTGGCGGTTGGCGTCGCGTCCTACACCGCACCGTTGTACCTGTCCGAAATTGCACCGGAAAAGATCCGTGGCAGCATGATCTCCATGTATCAGTTGATGATCACCATCGGGATCCTCGGCGCCTATCTGTCCGATACCGCATTTAGCTATAGCGGTGCATGGCGCTGGATGCTGGGCGTAATTATCATCCCTGCTCTGCTGCTACTGGTTGGCGTGTTCTTCCTGCCGGACAGTCCACGCTGGTTCGCCGCCAAACGTCGCTTTGTTGATGCCGAACGGGTGCTGTTGCGCCTGCGAGATACCAGCGCAGAAGCCAAGCGCGAGCTGGATGAAATTCGTGAAAGCCTGCAGGTGAAACAGAGTGGCTGGGCGCTGTTTAAAGAGAACAGCAACTTCCGTCGCGCGGTATTCCTCGGCGTGCTGTTACAGGTGATGCAGCAATTCACCGGGATGAACGTCATCATGTACTACGCGCCAAAAATCTTTGAACTGGCGGGTTACACCAACACCACTGAGCAGATGTGGGGCACCGTTATCGTTGGCCTGACCAACGTACTGGCTACCTTTATTGCCATTGGCCTGGTTGATCGCTGGGGCCGTAAGCCAACGTTGATCCTCGGCTTTATCGTCATGGCCGTTGGTATGGGCGTGCTGGGTACCATGATGCATGTGGGTATACATTCTGCTGCTGCCCAGTACTTCGCAGTGTTGATGTTGCTAATGTTTATCGTTGGCTTCGCAATGAGTGCCGGTCCGCTGATTTGGGTACTGTGTTCTGAAATTCAGCCGCTGAAAGGCCGCGATTTCGGGATTACCTGTTCTACTGCAACCAACTGGATTGCCAACATGATTGTCGGCGCAACCTTCCTGACGATGCTGAACTCGCTGGGAAGCGCCAATACCTTCTGGGTCTACGGTGGTCTGAACGTCCTGTTCATCTTCCTGACCTTGTGGCTGATTCCGGAAACCAAAAACGTTTCTCTGGAACACATTGAACGTAACCTGATGAAAGGCCGTAAACTGCGCGAAATCGGCGCACACGACTAATCATCTGAGGCTTCCTCCCCCACCGGGGGAAGCCTCCCTCTTGCAGTCCTTTTCCTGTCCCATTATCCTCTGGCGTTATGAAAACCTCCCGTCTACCCATCGCTATCCAGCAAGCCGTAATGCACAGCCTGCGGGAAAAACTCGCCCAAGCAAACCAAAAGCTGGAACGTAATTACCCGGAACCAAAGCTGGTTTATCAACAACGTGGCACCGCAGCGGGTACGGCGTGGCTGCAAAACTATGAAATCCGCCTCAACCCGGTACTGTTGATGGAAAACGTCGAGGCGTTCGTTGAAGAGGTCGTTCCTCATGAACTGGCGCATTTGCTGGTCTGGAAATACTTTGGCCGCGTACCGCCACACGGTAAAGAGTGGAAATGGATGATGGAGAATGTGCTGGGCGTACCGGCCAGACGCACGCATCAGTTCGAACTTCAGTCAGTACGACGCAATACCTATACCTACCACTGTAAGTGCCAGGAGCACCAGCTCACTGTCCGTCGCCACAATCGCGTTGTTCGCGGTGAAGCGACTTATCGCTGCGTCCACTGCGGTGAACCGTTGGTTGCCGAATAATCCTGCGAATTATCAGGAACTTTTCTGATCCTGCTGATTGCATACAGGAACAACTTTCGCTACGTTGCGCGCTCGATTTGACACGGAGTTCGTGATGTACCGTAATCTCTCTTTTGCCGTGGCGTTGCTGGCCACAGCGCTATCTGGTCCGGTTTTAGCCGAAGGCATCAACAGTTTTTCACAAGCGAAAACGGCAGGAGTAAAAGTTAACGCCGGTGCGCCTGGCGATTTCTACTGCGGATGTAAAATTAACTGGCAGGGAAAAAAAGGGGTCGTTGACCTGGCCTCCTGCGGCTATAAAGTGCGAAAAAATGAAAATCGTGCCAGCCGTATTGAATGGGAACATGTCGTGCCAGCCTGGCAATTTGGTCATCAGCGCCAGTGCTGGCAAGACGGCGGACGTAAAAACTGTGCCAAAGATCCGGTCTATCGCAAAATGGAAAGCGATATGCATAACCTGCAACCGGCGGTGGGTGAAGTGAATGGCGATCGAGCTAACTTCATGTACAGCCAGTGGAACGGCGGTGAAGGTCAGTACGGACAGTGCGCCATGAAGGTCGACTTTAAAGAAAAAGTGGCCGAGCCGCCTGCACGCGCTCGTGGTGCCATTGCTCGTACCTATTTTTATATGCGCGACCAGTACAATCTGACGCTTTCCCGCCAGCAAACCCAGCTTTTTAATGCCTGGAATAAGCAATATCCGGTGACGGACTGGGAGTGTGAACGCGACGAACGCATCGCTAAGGTACAGGGTAACCATAACCCATACGTGCAACGCGCTTGCCAGGCGCAAAAGAGCTAACCTACACTAGCGTCAATATTTTTAACCCATGCCCTGACCTTTAAGTTGCTCAGGGCCATGACGCGGATGGTTAACTATGCGCATTCCTCGCATTTATCACCCTGAACCACTCTCTTCCGGCAGCCAAATTTCATTGTGTGAAGATGCCGCCAACCATATCGGCCGCGTGCTGCGTATGGGCGCAGGCCAGGCGCTACAACTGTTTGACGGTAGCAATCAAGTATTTGACGCCGAAATCACCCATGCCAGCAAGAAAAGTGTGGATGTGAAAGTACTTAGCGCTGAGCATGACGATCGTGAATCACCGCTGCATATCCATCTTGGACAAGTTATGTCTCGCGGCGAAAAGATGGAATTTACTATCCAGAAATCGATTGAACTGGGTGTAAGCCTCATTACGCCACTTTTTTCTGAGCGCTGCGGCGTTAAACTGGATAGTGAACGCCTGAACAAGAAGCTCCAGCAGTGGCAGAAAATAGCTATTGCTGCCTGTGAACAGTGCGGTCGTAACCGGGTACCTGAAATTCGCCCGGCGATGGATTTGGAAGCCTGGTGCGCCGAACAGGATGAGGGATTGAAGCTAAACCTTCATCCTCGCGCCAGCGCGAGCATCAACACTCTGCCGCTACCCGTAGAGCGCATCCGGTTGCTGATTGGCCCGGAAGGTGGGTTGTCGGCAGATGAAATTGCCATGACCGCACGTTATCAGTTTACTGATATCCTGTTAGGACCTCGCGTTCTGCGTACTGAGACAACTGCGCTCACCGCCATTACCGCGCTACAGGTGCGTTTTGGTGATCTGGGCTAAGACCGCCCTATTAGGCGTAATTGTCGCAGCTAGTTTGAACATGGACAGCGCACAGCAACCGGAGCGTACACGCAGTACGTGAGGATTGCGAGCACTGCCCAGGTTTAAACTGGCAAGAAAAATAGCCTAAGAGGTTGGGCTTTTAACGGAGAAGAACAATGATCAAGCTCGGCATCGTGATGGATCCCATCGCAAGCATCAACATCAAGAAAGATTCCAGCTTCGCTATGCTGCTGGAAGCACAACGCCGTGGTTACGAACTTCACTATATGGAGATGGCCGATCTTTATCTGATTAACGGTGAAGCCCGCGCCCGTACGCGTACCCTGAGCGTAGAGCAGAACTACGACAAATGGTATGAGTTCAACAGCGAGCAGGATCTGCCGCTGGCAGACCTGGACGTCATTCTGATGCGCAAGGATCCGCCGTTTGATACCGAGTTTATCTACGCGACCTATATTCTGGAACGCGCTGAAGAGAAAGGGACACTGATCGTTAACAAACCGCAGAGTCTGCGCGATTGTAATGAAAAGCTGTTCACCGCCTGGTTTGCCGACCTGACGCCGGAAACGTTGGTCACACGCAACAAAGCACAACTGAAAGCCTTCTGGCAGAAACACAGCGATATCATTCTTAAACCGCTGGACGGCATGGGCGGCGCGTCTATCTTCCGCGTGAAGGAAGGCGATCCGAACCTGGGCGTAATTGCTGAAACGCTGACCGAGCACGGCACCCGCTACTGTATGGCACAGAACTACCTGCCGGCGATTAAAGACGGTGACAAACGCGTGCTGGTGGTTGATGGCGAACCCGTTCCGTATTGCCTCGCACGTATTCCACAAGGTGGAGAAACCCGAGGCAATCTGGCCGCCGGTGGTCGTGGCGAACCTCGTCCGTTAACCGACAGCGACTGGGAAATTGCGCGTCGCATTGGTCCCACCCTGAAAGCCAAAGGCTTGATTTTTGTGGGTCTGGATATCATTGGCGATCGCCTGACGGAAATTAACGTCACCAGCCCGACCTGTATTCGTGAGATTGAAGCAGAATTCCCGGTATCCATTACCGGTATGTTGATGGATGCTATCGAGGCACGTCTGCAGAAATAAAGCGTTTAATGCCGGATGACGACGCTAAAGCGTCTTATCCGGCCTACGTTTTTTGCCTCCTACAAACCGGAAAAGCGCTACTTTCCGGCAAAAGACGCCTTACATGAGTGACAATTAAGGGCTTTCCCCACATACTGCACACTGTTGCTTTTTTGAACCAGGAAACAGAACCTCTGACAATGAATTTACAGCATCACTTTCTTATTGCCATGCCTGCTCTCCAGGATCCGATTTTCCGCCGTTCCGTGGTGTACATTTGTGAGCATAATGAAAACGGCGCGATGGGGATTATTATCAATAAACCCCTGGAAAATTTACAGATTGAAGGGATACTGGAAAAACTGAAGATTACACCAGAGGCGCGTGACCCGGCTATTCGTCTGGATAAAGCCGTGATGCTTGGCGGCCCACTGGCAGAAGATCGTGGGTTTATTCTGCATACCCCGCCTTCGCGCTTCGCATCCAGTATTCTTATTTCAGATAACACCATCATCACGACTTCCCGCGATGTGTTAGAAACCTTAGGTACACAGGAACAACCCTCCGAAGTACTGGTCGCGCTAGGTTATTCGTCCTGGGAAAAAGGTCAGCTGGAGCAAGAATTGCTGGATAACGCCTGGCTCACAGCCCCCGCCGATCTCAACATTTTATTTAAAACACCGATTGCTGATCGCTGGCGCGATGCAGCGAAACTTATCGGGATAGATATTCTGACCATGCCTGGCGTGGCAGGGCATGCATAATGAGCGAAACATTACTCTCCTTTGATTTTGGTACCAAAAGTATTGGCGTGGCTATTGGTCAGCGCATTACCGGTACAGCCAGACCGCTGCCCGCCATCAAAGCGCAGGATGGCACACCGGACTGGAGTTTGATTGAGCGCCTGCTTAAAGAGTGGCAGCCGGATGAGGTCATTGTCGGCCTGCCGCTGAATATGGATGGCACTGAGCAACCCCTTACCGCACGCGCACGCAAGTTCGCCAACCGAATTCACGGTCGTTTTGGCGTAACTGTGACACTTCACGATGAACGCCTCAGCACAGTGGAGGCGCGCTCCGGTCTGTTTGAGCAGGGTGGATACCGTGCGTTGAATAAAGGCAAAGTGGACTCCGCCTCTGCCGTCGTTATTCTCGAAAGTTATTTCGAGCAGGGTTACTAAAAGGTCATCGTTTCATTTTGCTCCAGCATAAACCCTCAGCCCATTACAGCCTGCCCTGCGCCTGACGCTGCTGCAGGCTCTGAGCGAAAGTCTGCATACCTGCCAGTTGCCCGGTTTGTATAACACCGGGGAGCTGGTGGTTTTTACCCTCGCGGATCAGATTGCCGACAGCCGGAGTATTTACCAGCAACTCAAATAACGCCACTCGCCCTCCCTGCTTATCTTCTTCCAGCTTTTGCGAGAGCACCGCCCGTAAGCTACCCGCCAGTTGATTACGAACCGGATCTTTCTCCTGCGCGGGAAAAGTATCCACCAGCCGCTCCACCGCCTGCGCCGCACCACGCGTATGTAGCGTTGCCAGCACCAGATGCCCGGTTTCTGCGGCGGTTAACGCCAGGCGGATGGTTTCGCTGTCGCGTAGTTCTCCCAATAAAATAACGTCGGGATCTTCACGCAACGCAGCTCTTAATCCTGCGGCAAAAGAGCTGCAATGCGCCCCCATCTCGCGCTGTTGGATCAAACAGCGCTTGCTGGTATAGCGATATTCAATAGGATCCTCCAGCGTCAGAATATGTCCTTCAACGTTCAGATTAAGGTACTCCACCATCGCCGCCAGTGTTGTAGACTTCCCGCTCCCCGTGGCTCCCGTCACCAAAATCAGCCCATTTTCACTATGTAGCAGTTCAGATATAAGGTCAGGTGTCTGCAATGACTCCAGGTTCGGACAGGCGACCGGCAGCAACCTCAGAGCCAGCGAAGTCCCTTGTTGGTGGGCAAATGCACTGGCGCGCAGACGACGAGAGTCCGCCAGCACAATGGCAAAATCAATCTGTCCACTTTCCCGCCACTGTACCTGTTGTTGATCGCTGAGCCAGCCCATCAGCAGTTGTTCCACATCTGGCGCAGTAAACGGCGCAATTTCTATCCTCCCCCGTATGCGCCAGCGCGCAGGCCATGCATTGCACAGGTGTAGATCCGACACGTTATGCTTTACACTAAGGGCCACTATTTCTTCCATATTCATATGAACATCCTCGGAAAATGAACGATATCGCGCATAACCTGGCACATGTCCGGGACAAAATCTTAGCCGCCGCGACGCGTTGCGGGCGGTCTTCAGAAGAAGTTACGTTGCTTGCAGTAAGTAAAACCAAACCTGCGAGCGCCATCGAAGAAGCCATTGCCGCAGGGCAGCGTGCCTTTGGCGAAAACTATGTTCAGGAAGGTGTGGACAAGATCCGCTACTTCAAAGAAAGCGGCGTAGAGGGTCTGCAATGGCACTTTATCGGCCCGTTGCAGTCCAACAAAAGTCGTCTGGTGGCTGAGCATTTTGACTGGTGCCATACGATAGATCGTCTGCGTATCGCTACCCGTCTAAGTGAACAGCGCCCGACAGACTTACCACCGCTGAATGTTCTGATTCAGATTAATATCAGCGATGAGAACAGTAAGTCAGGCATTCAACTTGCTGAACTTGATACCCTGGCCGCTGAGATCGCCGCACTGCCACGCATTACCCTGCGTGGTCTGATGGCGATCCCGGCGCCAGAGTCAGATTATGTAAGGCAGTTTGAAGTTGCACAGCAAATGGCTGTAGCATTTGCCGGGCTGAAAACGCGCTACCCAAATATCGACACGCTCTCACTGGGAATGTCTGATGATATGGATGCTGCCATCGCGGCGGGTAGCACGATGGTACGCATTGGCACTGCTATTTTTGGTGCTCGTGATTACACAAAAAATTAAGGAAAACTAAGGAACACCATGAATACGTTGACCTTCCTGCTCTCAACGGTAATTGAGCTGTATACCATGGCGCTGCTATTGCGCGTATGGATGCAGTGGTCCCGCTGTGATTTTTACAACCCGTTCTCGCAGTTCATTGTGAAAATCACGCAGCCCATTATTGGGCCGTTACGCCGTATTATCCCTCCGATGGGACCAATCGACAGCGCCTCGTTAGTAATCGCGTTAATTCTCAGTTTTATCAAGGCAATAGTGCTATTCAAAGTGGTCACATTCCAGCCGATTATCTGGATCGCCGCCGTACTTATTGTTCTGAAAACCATTGGGCTGCTGATTTTCTGGGTGCTGTTGGTCATGGCCATCATGAGCTGGGTCAGCCAGGGTCGTAGCCCCGTGGAGTACGTGCTGATTCAACTGGCGGACCCACTGTTGCGTCCTATCCGTCGCATACTGCCAGGCATGGGCGGAATCGACTTTTCCCCGATGATCCTGGTACTGCTGCTCTATGTCATCAACATGGGGATTGCAGAGGTATTACAGGCGACAGGTAATATGCTGCTGCCGGGGCTGTGGATGGCGTTATGAGTGCCGTAACACCCTGCGATGACGGTCTGGTTTTACGGCTCTATATTCAGCCTAAAGCCAGCCGGGACAGTATTGTGGGTTTACATGGCGACGAAGTAAAAGTCGCCATTACCGCCCCGCCGGTCGATGGCCAGGCAAACAGTCATCTGGTTAAATTTCTCGGTAAACAATTCCGCGTGGCGAAAAGCCAGGTTGTTATTGAGAAGGGCGAGCTTGGCCGTCACAAACAGGTTAAAATCATTCATCCGCAACAAATCCCGCCAGAAATTGCGGCACTAACTGATTAGGTATCCCATGCAAAAAGTTGTCCTCGCAACCGGCAATGCCGGTAAAGTGCGTGAGCTCGCCTCTCTCCTGAGCGATTTCGGGCTTGATGTTGTCGCCCAAACAGATCTGGGCGTTGACTCCGCTGAAGAGACCGGCCTGACTTTTATTGAAAACGCCATTCTGAAGGCGCGTCATGCTGCGCAAATCACCGGACTGCCGGCAATTGCCGATGACTCGGGTCTGGCTGTCAACGCTCTGGGCGGCGCACCAGGCATCTATTCCGCTCGCTATTCAGGAGAAGATGCTACCGACCAACAGAATCTGGAAAAGCTGCTGCACACCCTGCGGGATATCCCTGAAGAGAAACGTCAGGCACAGTTCCATTGCGTGCTGGTGTATATGCGCCATGCGGACGATCCAACGCCAATTGTTTGTCACGGAACCTGGCCGGGCGTGATTACCCGCGAGCCTGTCGGAAACGGCGGTTTTGGCTACGACCCGATCTTCTTTGTACCGTCTGAAGGTAAAACCGCGGCAGAACTGACTCGTGAAGAGAAAAGTGCCATCTCCCACCGCGGACAAGCGCTGAAGCTGCTGCTGGATGCCCTGCGTAATGGTTAAGCTTCCACCACTGAGTCTTTATATTCACATCCCGTGGTGTGTGCAGAAATGCCCCTACTGCGATTTCAATTCGCATGCGCTGAAGGGTGAAGTTCCCCATGATGACTATGTTCAGCATCTGCTGAGCGATCTGGATGCCGACGTTGCGTACGCACAAGGTCGTGAAGTAAAGACGATTTTTATTGGTGGTGGCACGCCAAGCCTGCTCTCAGGGCCGGCAATGCAAACGCTGCTGGATGGTGTGCGCGCACGCCTGAATCTGGCGGCTGATGCAGAAATCACGATGGAGGCGAATCCCGGTACAGTAGAAGCCGATCGCTTTGTCGATTATCAACACGCTGGGGTGAACCGTATCTCCATAGGTGTGCAGAGTTTCAGCGCAACTAAACTTGAGCGCCTGGGACGTATACACGGGCCGGAAGAAGCCAAACGCGCCGCTAATCTGGCGAACGGTCTGGGGCTTCGCAGCTTTAATCTTGATCTGATGCACGGCTTGCCGGATCAGACCCTTGAAGAGGCCCTGGGCGATTTGCAGCAGGCGATCGCGCTCAACCCGCCTCATCTCTCATGGTATCAGCTCACCATTGAACCCAATACTCTCTTTGGCTCACGCCCTCCGGTATTACCGGACGATGACGCGCTGTGGGATATTTTTGAGCAGGGCCATCGGTTGCTGACCGCCGCCGGGTATCAGCAGTATGAGACATCAGCCTATGCTAAGCCGGGTTATCAGTGTCAGCACAATCTGAACTACTGGCGTTTTGGCGACTATCTTGGTATTGGCTGCGGAGCTCACGGCAAAGTCACTTTTCCAGATGGACGCATCCTGCGCACCACCAAAACGCGACACCCGCGCGGATATATGCAGGGGCGCTACCAGGAAAGCCAGCGTGATGTGGCGCAGACCGACAAACCATTCGAGTTCTTTATGAACCGTTTTCGTTTACTTGAAGCCGCGCCGCGTGCTGAATTTACCCAATATACCGGGCTTGCCGAAGACGTTATTCGTAAAGAGATTGATGAGGCTATCACGCAGGGGTATCTGACAGAGAACGAAGAGTTCTGGCAGATTACCCGACACGGTAAGCTGTTTTTAAACTCTCTGCTGGAATTGTTTTTAGCGGAATAACACTGAAAATAGCCAGGCCTGATGGCGCTGCGCTTATCAGGCCTGGGGGCTTAGAGACGATAAGCGCAGCTATCTTTATAGATTAATACTGATTAAACATCGTCTGGATCTGTTGCGGATCTTTGGTTTGCGTCAACGCCAGTTGCAACAGCACACGTGCTTTTTGCGGGTTCAGCGAACCTGAAGCGACAAATCCGTATTTCGCATCATCGATTTCAGCATCCTGCGTGGTGGCACCTGTTGGTACACGGGAAGAACGCACAACCACGGTACCTTTATGCGCGGCAGTCGCCAGGGTATCGAAAATCGTTTTATACAGGTTACCGTTACCTACACCCGCACTGACGATCCCTGCATAACCTGCGTCTACCAGCGCTTTTGCCGGCAGATCAGAAGCATTAGCGTAGTTGTAGATAATCCCCACTTTCGGCAGTTCTGTCAGCTTAGACACATCGAACGGCGTAGAAGTAGTGTGCTTACGGGCAGGCGTACGCTGGTAGTCAATTTTGCCGTTATGGATGTATCCCAGCGGGCCGTAGTTAACGGATTTGAAGGTAGCAACATCAGTGGTATTGGTTTTGGTCACATCACGACCATCCAGTACGGTGTCGTTCATCACCACCAGCACGCCACGGTTTGCAGAGGCTTTATCTGCCGCCGTTACCACCGCGTTATACAGGTTAAACGGACCATCGGCGCTCATTGAAGTAGATGGACGCATTGCACCTACCAGTACCACCGGTTTGTTGCATTTGACTGTCAGGTCGAGGAAATATGCGGTTTCTTCCATGGTGTCCGTACCATGCGTGACTACGAAACCGTCGGTTTTATCACATTCAGCATTGATCTTCTTCGCCAGCGTTAACCAGACTTCATCGTTCATATCCTGGGAGCCGATATTCACAACCTGCTCGCCTTTGACCACAGCGATATCTTTCAGTTGCGGCACCGCATCTACCAGATTTTCTACACCGACTTTGCCTGCCGTGTAGTTGGATTTTGTTGCGGAATCACCACCGCCAGCAATCGTTCCGCCAGTGGCTAAAATGGTGATGTTAGGTAATGCCAGCGCCGCGCCGCTGAATCCCATAACCAGTGCAGCAAGTGCCGTTTTCCTGAAAAACTCCATGTTATTTCTCCAGTTACTTGAATTTGCCGCATTATGTCTATCTCACAGATGAATAATGTGACATTGTCCAATTAACCAGATTTATATTTCCATGAAATTGTCGTTCTTAGAGGTGGATATCAAAATAACAGGAAAATACAAAATAAAACGGCACAGAATGTTTCTGTACCGTTAAAGAGAAGTGAATGTTATTTCAGACCGTTAACTAATGCCTTACGGTCATCTTCCAGCGTTACGACGCGCGCGCAAACATCTTTGCCAAACTGCTGGAAATCTTGTTCCTGATTCTTCCATTCGTTCTGGATTGACGTTTGCAAGCCGCCGAGGCTACCGAGCACGCCCTGCAACGGGTTACCGCCGCCTTTGAGCACGGCTTTCGCTCCCATTTCGTTAATGCTGTCTTGCAAAATGCCGCCCATCGCCTGGTTCACCAGCTGTTGCCCGTCAGCGCGGACCTGATCTATCGCCTTATAATGGAAGGTCAGACCGTCGGAGCGATGCTCGATTATCCGGTTCATCTGCTCTTTCAACTGAGCATCAAGCTTGGTTAAACGACCGCGCATATTACTGCTTTCGCCCACTTCTTTGGCGATGATTTTATCCAGTGCCACGCGACCTTTCTCAACGCGCGCTCTGGCACCTTCGTCAATCCACGGCAGACTGCTACGCAACGCCGCCTGATAATCTTTCGCCTGCTCACGCTGTGCAGCGCTCAGGGTGTATTGTTTACCGTTGAAGGTGACATTTCCGGTCGGCGTAATAACCAGATCGCCGTTTTCACCTTTCACCTGCACCGTTTGCGGACTTAAAATCACATCGTCTCGTGGAGTGACGCTGCACTTGTAATCAGCATGTGCGGCCATCGCCGTGAACGTTAGGAGTGCCGCCAGCAGCGTTTTGCGCATCATATCTATCCCTCAATACAAATCGGGCCGGCATTTGCCGACCCTTTGCTACTTAGTCCCACCAAACATCGAAAAGTTCGCTGGTACGCACGTCTTCAAGTTTATGCTCTTCCAGCCACTTACGGACAATCGCCTGATGTTCTTCAGTACATTTGCCAATTTCCTGCAGGCAGATCAGACCTTCCCAGGCCAGATAGCCGCTGCCGTCAAAGGCCAGTTTGTTCGGCTCGATAACTTCATTGATAAGGTCATCAACGATTTTATCAACCTGCTCTTCAGATGTGCCTTCCGGGAAACGCCATGCAACCGAAAATCCTAATTCCTGGAATTCGTCGATATGCATTTTTTTACGCAGACGACGGCTACGGTTCTTTGCCATTATTTCACCCTCTCGAACATTAAGTCCCATACGCCATGGCCAAGACGATGACCACGTTGTTCAAATTTGGTTACCGGGCGCGATTCCGGGCGCGGTACATAATCGTTACTCTCTGACTGGTTTTTATATCCGTCAATGGAGGACATCACTTCAAGCATGTGTTCCGCATAGGCTTCCCAGTCGGTAGCCATGTGGAAAACGCCGCCCAGTTTCAGCTTGCTTTTAACAAGCTCAGCAAATGGTACCTGAACGATACGGCGTTTATTATGACGTGCTTTATGCCACGGGTCAGGGAAAAAGAGCTGAACCATTGATAAAGAATTGTCAGGAATCATTTTGTGCAGTACTTCAACGGCATCATGGCACATCACGCGCAGGTTCTCGACACCCTCTTCATGAGCTGAGGCCAGACACGCGCCGACGCCCGGAGAGTGCACTTCAATGCCGAGGAAATTCTGTTCCGGACGAGCTTTAGCCATGGCCACCAGCGAAGCGCCCATACCAAAACCAATCTCAAGTGTCACTGGCGCTTCACGGCCAAACAGCGCGGCAAAATCCACAGGCTCTTCGCTAAACTCAACGCCCATCACCGGCCAGTAGTTTTCCAGCGCGTGTTCCTGCCCTTTGGTCAGTCGCCCCTGGCGACGAACAAAACTACGAATCCGGCGCAGAGGGCGGCCGTTTTCATCAAATTCCGGTGAAATGACGTCGTTCTTCATAAAAGTTTAGTCTGCTGTGTTTGAGTTCTGAAAACGGGCATTATCCAAAGTTAGTTGCCGGATGCAAGTAAAGGAAGAAAGTGAGCAGCGGAAAGTTCCGGTTTACACCCCGTTGCCGCTGTGCTGCAATCTTGCCCCCAGTCATTATGAAACGGTAACCATGCAAGCGTCTCAATTTTCAGCTCAGGTGTTGGGCTGGTACGACAAATACGGACGGAAAACGCTGCCCTGGCAAATTGACAAGACGCCTTACAAAGTATGGCTCTCTGAGGTCATGCTGCAACAAACGCAGGTTGCGACAGTTATTCCTTATTTTGATCGCTTTATGGCGCGCTTCCCGACGGTTACTGACTTAGCACAGGCACCGCTGGATGAGGTCCTTCATTTATGGACCGGTCTGGGTTATTACGCCCGTGCTCGTAATCTCCATAAAGCCGCTCAGCAGGTAGCGACGCTACACGGCGGAACGTTTCCGCAAACCTTTGATGAAGTAGCAGCCCTGCCAGGCGTCGGGCGTTCTACCGCTGGCGCGATCCTTTCGCTTTCTCTGGGTCAGCATTTTCCGATTCTCGACGGCAACGTTAAACGCGTGCTGGCTCGCTGTTATGCTGTCAGCGGTTGGCCAGGTAAAAAAGAGGTCGAGAAAAAGCTCTGGGATTTGAGCGAACAGGTTACGCCAGCTAAAGGCGTTGAGCGGTTTAATCAGGCAATGATGGATTTAGGGGCGATGGTCTGTACGCGTTCGAAGCCCAAATGTTCCCTGTGCCCGCTAGAAAATGGCTGTGTGGCTAGTGCCAACACAAGCTGGTCACTTTACCCCGGTAAAAAACCCAGACAGACATTACCAGAACGTACAGGCTATTTTTTACTGGTGCAGCATGATGATCAGGTATTGCTTGCGCAGCGCCCACCAAGCGGTTTATGGGGCGGATTGTACTGTTTTCCGCAGTTTGAAGATGAAGATGGGCTACGTCAGTGGCTGGCGCAACGGCAAATTAACGCAGATAATCTGACCCAACTTAATGCGTTTCGCCACACCTTTAGCCATTTCCATTTAGATATTGTGCCTATGTGGCTTCCCGTGTCTTCATTCACCTCATGCATGGATGAAGGCAATGCGCTCTGGTATAACTTAGCGCAACCGCCGTCGGTAGGACTGGCGGCTCCCGTGGAGCGTTTGTTACAGCAATTACGTACCGGTACGCATGTTTAACGTGTCGGTTAATAGAGAGGATTTTTTATGAGCAGAACGATTTTTTGTACTTTCCTGCAACGCGATGCAGAAGGTCAGGATTTTCAGCTGTACCCAGGCGAACTGGGAAAACGCATTTACAACGAGATTTCGAAAGAAGCGTGGGCACAGTGGCAGCATAAGCAAACCATGCTGATTAACGAAAAGAAACTGAATATGATGAACGTCGAACACCGTAAGCTGCTGGAACAGGAAATGATTAACTTCCTGTTTGAAGGTAAGGACGTGCATATTGAAGGCTATACGCCGGAAGATAAAAAATAAGCATCTCTTGCTGACAATTTCGTAGGCCGGATAAGGTGCTCACACCACCCTCCGGCAAAACGATACAACAACAAACACAACACGCACTCCCGGAATGATGAAAAAATTTCTCGCGCTTGCCGTTATTGCGCCGTTGCTCATCTCCTGTTCCAGTTCGACCAAAAAAGGCGATACCTATAACGAAGCCTGGGTCAAGGATACCAACGGTTTTGATATTCTGATGGGGCAATTTGCTCATAACATTGAGAATTTGTGGGGATTCAAGGAAGTACTGATTGCGGGTCCGAAAGACTACGTAAAGTATACCGATCAGTATCAAACCCGCAGCCACATCAACTTTGATGACGGTACGATAACCGTTGAGACCATCGCCGGGACAGATCCCGCCGGACACCTGCGTCGGGCGATCATCAAGACATTGCTAATGGGCGATGATCCCGGATCTATCGATCTCTATTCCGATGTCGATGATATCAAGATTTCCAAAGAGCCGTTCCTGTATGGGCAGGTGGTTGATAATACCGGTCAGCCCATTCGCTGGGAGGGGCGTGCAACAAACTTCGCGAATTACCTGCTACAAACGCGACTTAAGAGCCGCAGCAACGGCCTGCGCATCATCTATAGCGTGACGATCAATCTGGTGCCAAACCACCTTGATAAGCGAGCACATAAATATATCGGCATGGTACGGCAGGCATCGCGGAAGTACGGTGTCGACGAATCGCTGATTCTGGCAATCATGCAGACCGAATCGTCCTTTAACCCGTATGCTGTCAGCCATGCCGATGCGTTGGGGTTAATGCAGGTGGTACAACACAGCGCCGGGAAAGATGTATTCCGCTCTCAGGGGCGTTCGGGTACGCCAAGCCGCAGCTTCCTGTTTGATCCGGCCAGTAACATCGACACGGGTACAGCCTATCTGGCGATGCTCAACAATGTCTATTTGGGCGGTATTGATAATCCGACCTCGCGCCGCTATGCGGTGATCACCGCCTATAACGGCGGGGCGGGTAGCGTGCTGCGCGTTTTCTCCAGCGATAAGATTCAGGCCGCAAATATTATCAACAGCATGTCCCCGGGGGATGTTTATCAAACCCTGACCACGCGACATCCATCCGCAGAATCACGTCGTTATCTTTACAAGGTTAATTCCGCACAGAAAACCTATCGTCGACGTTAACATCGTCCTCTCCTGACACCTCCGCTAATGGGTGTCAGGAGAGCAAAAAGTGTTAACTCCATCACTCTTTTACCTTGCAATTAGAAATTGTTTGCAAATATTTGTCACAGCTAACAAAAAAAGAGTGTCTCTCATTGATAGAATCACATCATATTGCAACGGCAAATGTGCCTTTTAAAACATTCATCCGCATTACGGTGTGAGGAAATTAACATGAATCTTAAGCTGCAGCTGAAAGTCCTCTCCTTTCTGCAGTTCTGCCTGTGGGGTAGTTGGCTCACGACCCTCGGCTCTTATATGTTTGTCACCCTTAAATTCGATGGTGCATCCATTGGCGCAGTGTATAGCTCCCTGGGGATTGCCGCCGTATTTATGCCAACGCTGTTAGGGATCGTGGCTGACAAATGGATCAGTGCAAAATGGGTTTATGCACTTTGCCACCTGGTCGGCGCAGGAACACTGTTCGCCGCCGCCGAGGTCACCACGCCAGGGGCCATGTTCTTTGTGATCTTGCTTAACTCACTGGCCTATATGCCAACGTTAGGGCTAATCAACACTATCTCTTACTATCGCCTGCAATCTGCCGGGATGGATATTGTCACCGACTTCCCGCCAATTCGTATCTGGGGCACCATCGGCTTTATTCTGGCCATGTGGGCGGTAAGCTTCTCTGGCTTTGAACTGAGTCATATGCAGCTTTACATCGGCGCGACATTATCCGTGGTACTGGTACTGTTTACCCTGACGCTGCCGCATATTCCGGTTGCCAATCAGCAAAAAAACCAGAGCTGGACGTCAATGCTCGGCCTGGATGCATTCGCGCTGTTTAAAAACAAGCGTATGGCTATTTTCTTCATCTTCTCAATGATGCTGGGCGCAGAGCTGCAAATTACCAATATGTTCGGCAATACCTTCCTGCACAGCTTCGATAACAACCCACTGTTCTCCGGTAGCTTTATCGTTGAACACGCCTCGGTGATGATGTCGATTTCGCAGATTTCTGAAACCCTGTTTATCCTGACCATCCCGTTCTTCTTAAGCCGTTACGGTATCAAGAACGTCATGCTTATCAGTATCGTGGCGTGGATGCTGCGCTTCGGTCTGTTTGCTTACGGCGATCCGACTCCGTTCGGTACCGTGCTGCTGGTTCTGTCGATGATTGTTTACGGTTGTGCTTTCGACTTCTTCAACATCTCGGGTTCCGTATTTGTGGAAAAAGAAGTGCGACCTGAAATTCGCGCCAGCGCACAGGGTATGTTCCTGATGATGACCAACGGCTTCGGCTGTATTCTGGGCGGTCTGGTGAGCGGTAAAGTGGTTGAGTACTATACACTGAATGGTATTACTGACTGGCAGACCGTGTGGCTGATCTTCGCAGGTTATTCACTGGTTCTGGCGTTCGCTTTCGTGGCACTGTTTAAATACAAACACGTTCGCGTACCGGCTGGCTCCCAACCCGTCGCGCATTAATCTTCATTTATTGGAAAAGGTCACCTGTCGGTGACCTTTTTTTTGCCGGATGGCGCTTACTTCAAGACGTAGCCAAACAGACGCTTAATTCCGTCAGCATCGGTCTCGCTGTAGACCCCTTGCAGCTCCGGCGAGAATCCTGGGAGCAGGTTAACGCCCTCTTCCAGCGCCAGAAAATAACGCTGAACCGCCCCACCCCATACTTCTCCCGGTACCACGCACAGTACACCAGGAGGATAAGGCAGCGCGCCTTCTGCCGCAATGCGACCCGCGGCATCACAAATACGCACCAGCTCAACGTCACCACGAATAAAGGCACTGTGGGCGTCCTGCGGATTCATCGCCACGACCGGCAAACTCTCCTGACGAAACATCGCCTTTTGTAGATCCTTCACATCAAAGCTGACGTACAGATCGTGCATCTCCTGGCACAGCTCACGCAGCGTGTAATCCCGATAGCGTACCGGGTATTTGTTGGTGATGGTAGGCAGCACATCAGCTAACGGCGTGTCGTCCTCAATATGCTGTTCAAACTGCGCCAGCATAGCCACCAGTTGCGCCATTTTCTCTGCGCTTTCTGCAGGCGTCAGCAGGAACAGAATTGAGTTGAGGTCGCATTTCTCCGGCACGATGCCATTTTCGCGCAGATAATGCGCCAGAATCGTTGCCGGGATGCCGAACTCGGTATATTGCCCGGTCTGCGCATCAATGCCAGGAGTGGTCAGCAACAGTTTGCAGGGATCGACAAAATACTGGTCGCACGCGTAACCGGAAAAACCATGCCATTTCGCGCCCGGTTCAAAGCTAAAGAAGCGACGCTCGCTGGCGATGGTTTTCGTCGGATAGGTTTCCCACGGTTTGCCATCGATCACGGGGGGAATAAAGGGCTGGAGCAGCTTACAGTGGGCAATGATAGCTTTACGTGCCTCAATCCCCATCTCCACGCATTCTGCCCACAAACGACGCCCGCTCCCTCCTTCATGGATTTTAGCGTTAACATCCAGCGCGGCAAATAACGGATAAAACGGGCTTGTAGAGGCATGCAGCATAAACGCGTTGTTCAGACGTTTGTGCGGGCAGAAACGCGCCTGACCACGAATATGGTTATCTTTTTTGTGGATCTGCGAGGTTTGCGAGAACCCGGCCTGCTGCTTATGCACCGACTGGGTAACAAAAATCCCCGGATCGTTGGCATTAAGCTCCAGCAACAACGGCGATCCATCGGCCATCATCGGAATAAACTGCTCGTATCCGACCCAGGCAGAATCAAACAGGATGTAATCACACAGACTGCCAATCTTGTCGATCACCTGCCGGGCGTTGTAGATCGTCCCGTCATACGTGCCAAGCTGAATAATTGCCAGACGGAACGGGCGCGGCTGTTCGGCCTTTTGCGGTGCAACCTCCCGGATCTGCTGGCGCAAATATTCCTCATCAAAACAGTGCTCATCAATACCACCAATAAAGCCAAACGGATTGCGTGCCGCCTCCAGATAAACCGGCGTGGCTCCAGCCTGAATCAGAGCACCATGATGGTTCGACTTGTGGTTATTACGGTCAAATAGCACCAGATCGCCACGCGTCAGTAACGCATTAGTCACCACTTTATTTGCAGCCGATGTGCCATTCAGAACAAAGTAGGTTTTATCCGCATGGAAAACTTTAGCGGCAAATTTTTGCGCATGTTTGGCCGACCCTTCATGGATGAGCAGATCGCCCAGTTTGACGTCAGCATTGCACATATCCGCACGAAACAGATTTTCGCCAAAAAACTCGTAGAAATGACGACCCGCTGGATGCTTCTTGAAAAACTCGCCATGCTGATGTCCCGGGCAGGCAAAGGTGCTGTTCCCCATTTCAACATACTGAGTCAACGTGTCATAAAACGGCGGCAACAGCTCTTCCTCATAACGACAGGCTGCGGACTCAAGCTCCAGCCAGTCCTGTGCATTACCGCGAATAATTGCCTCAACGCCTGCAGGTACATCCACATCAGTCTCTGAAAAAATAAACACGGGCAAATGAAAACCTGTGCGTTTAAGCAACGAAAGGATCCCACTGCGGCTGTCCGCAACAGTAATGACGACTGCCGCAACATCAGTAAAATCGGTACTGTCCAGCGACACCACCTGACGATGGGTAGACAGGCGAGAGACCAGTTCACCACTGGCGGCAATATTCATTGATTTCATAAGCGCAAAAACCCGTTTCGGGAAAGTCAAAAGCCCCGGGCAAAGCTGCATTGCTTCGCCCTACGAAATGACAGGTCAAACTGGTAACCAGCCCCGACCGCCAGACATCAGTAAAAGCAGATAGCCTCTGATTTTACTGTTATCCTGCAGTGAGCGTGCGTTGCCGTCACCGCATAGTGGGAGAGTGAAAAAATATCGCAGGAAGGGGCAATCTTCGCGCATAAAGGCGATGTTGAAGGCGATGTAGGGGGAATATATTCATCCCAGGCAGCCCCGTGAGACAGGAGAAAATTCGCGCAATTTTGGCACCTTTAACTATCAGGCGCAAGACAAAATCCTATGCATATATCTTGCAGATAAACACCCATTTTTCCGATCGATAGCGTCATAATAATGCAATCTGAAAACATAAACACACCCGGGCCATTGCCTTTAGCATCAAGACGATAACGGGTAATCAGGAGCGAATGTGGTAATCGGACCTTTTATTAATGCCAGCGCCATTTTATGTGGCGGTGTTCTCGGCACACTACTCAGCCAGCATTTACCAGAACGTATTCGAGTCTCAATGACCTCTATTTTCGGGCTGGCCTCTCTGGGTATTGGGATTTTACTGGTAATTAAGTGCGCCAATCTGCCAGTCATGGTTCTGGCAACGCTGGTCGGCGCGTTAATCGGCGAGATTTGTTATCTGGAAAAAGGGATTAACGCTGCTGTAGCTAAAGCACAACAGGTTTTCACCAGATCAGATGTAAATGCAACGCATGAGTCTTTTATCCAAAGCTATGTAGCAATCATTGTGCTTTTTTGCGCCAGCGGTACCGGGATCTTTGGGGCGATGCATGAAGGGATGACTGGCGACCCTAATATTTTAATCGCTAAGTCTTTTCTCGATTTCTTCACCGCCGCCATCTTCGCCTGCTCGCTGGGTATTGCGGTATCAGCCATTTGCGTGCCGGTGCTGGCAATCCAGTTAACTCTGGTCACCTGTGCTGCGTTGATTTTGCCACTGACAACGCCTGCAATGATGGCCGATTTTAGCGCTGTAGGCGGATTATTGCTGCTGGCAACCGGCTTACGCATTTGTGGAATCAAAATGTTCGCGGTCGTTAATATGCTTCCCGCTCTGCTACTGGCAATGCCGCTTTCCGCTGCATGGACTGCATTTTTTGCCTGAGAATGCGTGCAATACCAGCAATCTGGTGATAGATTGTGCAGTCTGCATTGAATTGAAGAAATTTCGTTGACGAAACGAAGCGAATCGGTTTTAATGCGCCTCGTTGCCCGGATAGCTCAGTCGGTAGAGCAGGGGATTGAAAATCCCCGTGTCCTTGGTTCGATTCCGAGTCCGGGCACCAAAATTTAGAAAAACCAGCCTTAGGGCTGGTTTTTTGCTTTCTGAAGGATGCAGTAGATTTGTGGTCGTTCTGACTGCAAATGTCACCAACCTCTCGCTGAGCGGCGCTCGTTTTTTTGATACAAGGTGTGGCAACGTTTTGCTCAGCAGTAGGTGCTTCCGAACGAAATACCGGCTTGTGACTGAAGCCCCGGAACTATTAAAAAGTATGCATAATTAAAATGAGTATGCTCACATATCCACTGATATCTGCATATAAATAGTTCATAACGCGTGTTCAACGAACAAGCGTCTCACTATCATTCAAAACCTTAATTTTTTTTAGCATTTCCAGATACACTTTATGAACCCCTATTGCTTGCCCAATAGCGCATGGAGGAATAGCATTTTCTGATCTGGAAGAACTCTCCCGACGAGGAATACTATATGCATACCAACTGAAATAACCATTGACCTGAAGGTCATTGATAGCATCCAGCATATCCACGCTCATTGAGGAACCATAGCGATCTACCAGTCTATCAAGACGATTAATACCAGATGTTATATGAGTACGAAATATATCATTCCATGTGCCGCCATCAGGCACAGAGAAGAAAGTCTTTGGTCGCAATTCCAGGCATGTGTTCTGAGCCTTTTCCAGCATCGGCTTCTTAAGCATTAAATCAAAAGAGATGTTGTTATCACTGATGTATTTACCACCATTATTTTCAATGTAAAGACTTCGAAAAGGTGATGCTATAGAATTCAAACTTTTTGATATTTCTAAGTTTATAATTTTGCCAAGCTTTTGTTTTTCTAATTTAATATGTTGTTCATTTTCACGCTGTTGATACGTAGAAACAAATGAGTAAATGAGTGCAAAAACTACTAAAGCGAGTGTGAAGCGTCCTGGAATCGTAAGTTTTTTTAGGCCGGACTCATTCTTGTCCCATGTATTACCGATAATTGCTATCAGAGCAGAACCGAAAGCCAGAAAAATTGGAATGTATTCCATATATAACTCCTTAAAAACTGTTCTAAATAATATTAGAACACAAAAAAACCAAGTTCGCTATAAACCGCAGTAAATGCAACAAAACATAAATATAACGTATTAAATATTTACCTTAGGAAGCCATTAATATCGACACTCTCTAACATGCGATAGATTATTTATCTAAAACTTAGCATAAAATACTCTATCCAGACACGAGTATTTAAGTTCCCCGAATCCGATTCCAGACACCACTATTTAGAAAAACCAGCCTTAGGGCTGGTTTTTTGCTTTCTGGCACCAAAAAAGTAACTCGAACTCAGTCAATTGCCAGGACTGACTGAATTCGATCTAGTTAGTTTGAGTTACTTAAAGTTATATTTAATACCAATCATCGCTGAAGTATCGTTATAACCTTTATCTCCAATCTGCGCGCCAATATTACCCCAGATATTGAGCTGCGGATTAATTTGCCCCTCAACACCCGTTTTAATTTCACCCAGATCACGTGCGCCTTCTTGTCGGATACTGACCCCATCCATTGTTGTGCCAAAGTTACGGGTATTGTGGATCCAGTTCACTTCCACAAACGGCTGGAACTCTCGTGCGTTGCCATCATCAATTGCACTGTGGCCTTTCAGGAAAGTACGGACTCCCAGCCGAGTCTGGATATTGCCATCTCCTTTGCCGCTGACGTGAGAACCATTCGATTCACGATGATCGTCTGCTTCAACCCCCATCCAGATAGCTTGTCCCTGCGGCTGGATAAACCATTCGTTTTCAGAACCTTTACTTCCGGTGAATTCACCGAGCTTGTGCGTATAACCCAGCTCCAGCGATCCGGTAATCCCTTTCGATTTGTATGATTCACCCTGAATACCCTGGCCTTTGACACTATTATTAAACCAGTTGTACTGCGCCCATGTATCCAGATAAGCCCCCTGATGCGTTTCATCATTGGCATACCATGTTGCATAGACCCCAGCACTGTAACCATTCACGGAACCATCAGAACGATAACCTGTAGATGAGGAGCGCGTATTGCTGTTGTTATGTCCATACCCGGCCATCACGCCAAGATGCCAGCGATCCAGTCCATCGCCACTCCAGCGGGCAATATCGCTACCAATCTGCATTACATAGCGATTACTCTGGGTTTTCAGCTGGCCGCTACCGTCACGCCAGTTGTTATGTCCACCGACATGACGCATCCACATACTTGTCACTTTCTGCTCGCCTGTCAGCGCGTCGATGTACTGGGTTTCACCCAGACGATCGTGCAGACGGGTAACAAACATATTATTTGCTGCCGCCAGGTTTGCCGTGTAGCTCCCACCCTCCGGGCGCAGATCTTTATCAGTATCAGGATCTGGTTTCGGATCCGGGTCTGGATCTGTTTTACCACTGGTCAAATACCAGTTGCCACTGTTCTCATCCTGGCCACGCCCAAGAGTATAATCATAAGCGCCCGCCACAATACGACCTGCTTGCGTAAATTCACCATCCGACTGCCCGTCTACGTGGATCACTTCAATACCGTCGATCGTGGCAGCCCCTTTCCCACCAGCATTAGTGACGCTAACTGAAGTTGTGCCGCTGGTATCACCCTTCACAACCAGCTTATCCGTTACGGAATCATCATTCCCCAAAGCAGTGTTTAATGAAAGATGGCCGTCATTACCCGCATAATTGCCATTAACTACCAGTTGGTTGCCCGCCAGTTGGCCATTCACGCCGGTCTTAATAGTACCGCTATTAGTGAGATTGCCTCCCACCGTAAACAGAAGATTATCGCCAGTCCCGGTACCAACCTGCACTCTCCCTGCGTTATTCACATTGCCAGCAACACCACCGACACCAGAGAGCATGCCAAATGTCGCAACATTCACCTGTGAACTGGCAAGGATAACCGGCGACGTTGCGTTGCCCAGCACTAAGCCGCCCTGCTCAATATCCGTTTGCCCGGTCCAGGCTGCGTTATCACCTACGGTAACGGAGCCTGCGCCCAGTTTGGTCACTCGACCACTACCATATACATCATTATTGAGTTGCCAGTCAGTGTCGCTGTTCAATACCAGAGAGCCCGTATTACTCACATCCGCACTGCCCAGGTTTTCTGCAATAGAAGCGGTAAGTTGGGAATCCGCATCGATAGAGAACTGACCGGTGAAAGCGCTGTTATTGCCTACCAGCACAACATCACTGCCGTTGAGTTCAACCAGCCCGGCATCACTGATATTATTGTATAGATTGCCTGCGGCCTTACCGATCGATAGCGTTCCTGCCGCTACAATATCACCCGAACCAAGGCCCAGAGTCGTGTTCATTAACACGCGGGCACCTTCCGCGATGGTGGTTGTCGCCGTCAGCGTACTGTTTTCACCAGTAATGGTCAGCGTATCGGCATTCACATTCAGCTCACCACTTCCCGTTAACACACCGTCTGCTGAGCCGCCGTGCTCAAGTGTCAGGCTACCACCGTTAATATTCAGCAAAGAGCCTGCTGCCGCAGCTAGCTTACCGATAGTCTGGCGATGACCATTCATATCAAACCCGGACTCTGTCGCCAGACGCAGTTCGCTGGTCTGCCCAAGAACATTATCATTTTGCATCAGAAGGTTGCCGCTGCGTACATCGGTAACGCCGGTATAATCATTATCCTGATTGGACAGTGATACCGTCTGGCCTTTCTGGCTGTCAAACGCCAAATCTCCGCTCCCGGTTACACGGGCGCTGAGATCCGCCGCATTGCCGGTCTTGCCGTTTGCATCCAGTACCAGCGCATTATCTCCAGATGCCAGCAATTCTACCTGCGTCAGGCCATAGTTAATGTACAGGCCGTCATCACTCGCACCGCCGGTGAGACGATAGTCATAAGTCCCTTTCGCCACGACCTCGCCGTTTTGACTGATATCGACTTCCACGCCATCACTAATGATATTGCCATTGCTATCAGTCAGCGTCAGGTTACCCGCACCGCCTGAAACAGGGGTATCTGAGGTAGCCAGTTGGATCAGCGACTGCGCATCGTCCTGTTCAAGCAGTGACTGCGTGGTATCAGCCAGCGGACGATCGTTGCTGATCGTGCCAGTATCAACCTGCACGGTACCGCGCCCGGAAAGATCCATCTTCCCTGAATGAATAGTCCCTTCAGCGTTACTCTGCCCAGGGGTCACACCGTCAAAACTGACCGTACCGCCGTTAAAGGCGAGTCCTCCAATCTTCTGCTCGCCAACAGCCACATGCGTCACGCTACCCGTACCCGCACTTAATGTCGCCTGGCTCAGCGCCAGAGTATTCAACCCCGCCAGTTCAAAGGTGCTGTTGCTCAGCGCCAGCGTGCCATTGAATCCGTCTGCTGCATTGTTGCTGGTAAAATCGAACGCATTACCGCTGGCATCCACCTCTACCGTACCGGTACCCGCCAGATGACTGTTAAAGACATACGTGCTATTGGATTTCAGCGACAGCGTGCTGGTCTCGTCGACGCTATAACCAGTATCAGCAGCATCGTTTTGATTATCACCCAGCGCAAATGTGACATTATCAACGGTAAATACGGAGCCAGCAGTGAGATCAATATGCTCCATACCACTGATAGCATCAGTACGATTCAGGATGTACTGCGCGTTTTTCAGTTGAAGTGTATCTCCACCCGCACCACCATTAAGGCTGGTAAACAGCGATGTCTCCGTCTCTTTAATATCATTGAGCACATACAAATCGTTACCGCTTCCGGTCGTGACGTCCGTGGCCGTACTACCAGAATCCAGCGTAATCGTGTTATCGCCGCTCATCAGATTAACCTGTCCGACAATGCTCGCGCCTGCGGCGTTTGTAAACGCAACCCCGGCCCCCGTCAGCATTTCCACTGCTTTTTGCGAGGCATCCAGCGCTTTAATCACACCTTTATTAATGAAACTTTCCAGTGCACCATTATCAGCGTTGACCACCGCATGGCTTGTTGACTTCGAGGTTAGCTCACCAGATTGTTCAACATTTTTGGTTGTCCCCCCAATAATCAGCGCTTCACCGCCGTCACTGTCGAGCACGTTAACGCTGACACCTGTTTTCAGATCGGTTGACGCATTGGTGACAATCCCTTTGCCTGCAGCCTGTTCGACGTTGATCACCAGATTGCGTGAGTCGGACATATCCAGCGTTTGATCGGTTTCGCTACCGTCAATATTTTCAAAAAAAATCCCCGTGCCGCTACCCGTTACGGTAACAGTACCGGAGTTGGTTTGCGCCAGCGATGCGCCGGTATGAATACCAATACCGTTACCTACGCTTACAGTAGTATCTTTTAACTGGATGCCCGCAATTTTAGCGACGTTTTCAATAGCACTCCCTTTGCCAGCGCTGTCCATCGTAATGGTAGCGCCATCAACAGTCAGGCCTTTCGCGCCGTTAGCCAGCAGGATGCCATGCGCGTCTCCTGCTGCTTTGGTTTCCCCCGAACCGGTCAAGCTCAGCGAGGCATCATTGCCAACAAGATAGGCTGCTGTGCCATCCGTCGCGGTTACCGTCGCATCGTTTTTAACAACCGAATCAGCACCTTCAATACTGACCGCGACACCATTAACGTTAATATCACCAGCGTTATTCAGCGTGCCGCCAGAAACCAGGACGCCGGTGCTGCCCGCCTGGGCGAAATCAATAGTACCCTGGTGGTTAAGCGTACCACCGTTGCGAGCGATGTAGCCGAAGGCACCATCCGCTGTGTTGCTGGTATTCAATGTGGCATAGCTGGTAAGTACCGAGTCGCCCTTCAGACTCGCATCAACATTCCCGGACAGATCGTAATAATTACCATCAACAATCCCGGCAGTGGTCCCTTTACCGGAGAGCTTAACAATCACCGCATCTTTAGTGATAACACCATCAGCACCGCCTTCCACACGCACACCAGTGGCACCGTCGCCCGTGATGCTCAATGATTGCGAACCGGAATCAAAATGGCTTCCCGTCCCCGTCACTTGCAGAATAGTGGAGTCTTTGCCTGATGCCGTCATTGTCGTACCTGATGACCCACTACCATCAAAGGTTGCACCGCCTTCAATACGGTATAGCGTTGACCCTTCAGTCGATACGTCCTGCAGGGTCGAAGAGGATGCGTTGACTTTAGAACCGCTACCGTAAACAAAATAACCGATTTGGTTCTTACCACTGTCAAAAGACACTTTACCCGTATCGGTAATATCGATCGTACCGCCGTCACGAACATGCAGACCAATCGCGTTATCTGCAGCAAGACTGACACTCCCGCTCATGGTCAGTCGTGAACCCGATCCTTCAACCCAGGCACCAATGTTTTTCTGCGTACTGTCGGTTGTACTGCCATTGGTGATGTTGATGCTGCCGGAGTGAATCGCCTCGCTCCCTCCCTGTAGCTCAATCCCGCTGGCACTGTACCCATTCAGATTGATCTTGCCGCTGTTTTCCAGACCTTTCGCGCCGTTAATACCCATCAGCCCGGTATTTTGCGCTGACCCGGTACCATTGATATCGATAACACCATTTTGCTTAACGCTGATGCCATCTGGCGACTCGCTACCATCCGCCTTGATAGCAACAGCATTTTCTACTTTTTCCCCGATAGTAATGTTGCCGGGGTTATTGATAGTCCCACCTTTCACATACATACCAATGGCGGGGAGCGTCACCACAACCTCACTGGTCGTTTCATCTTTTACCGCCTGGGCGGTACGTCCGATATAGAGAGTCCCGTTGTTTGTCGCAACGACATTATGCTGAGCAAATACACCGTAGGTGTATACACTATCGATGGATTGCACTGGTTCACCGCCAGTCGCAATATTCATTACGCCATTATTTATAAACGTTGCCGTGTCGTTCATCAGCAAAGCGTAAGCGTTATAAATATCCTGGTGAGAAGCGAGGTTGATAATGCCGTCATTCTGCACTTTTGTGGTACCTGTCGACAGAATCGCGGTATGTGCACCGACCCATGCGTTTTTCACATCAAGACTGGTACCCCCGTCAATAACACCGTTGTTATTCACGATGCTGTCCCGTGCCGAAATGACATAATCGCCCCCCGATGCACCAGCAGCGGTCCCTAACGTACCGTTGTTGTTCAGCGTGGCGCCTTTGGTCAATGTCACCACGGAGGTATCACTGAACACAGCCTGAATATTTGCATCAGCAGAAATATTAACGACAGAGTGCGCTCCGGTAGCTTTTATGAAACTATTCACATCCCGGTTTGCAAGCTGCAATACAGCATCGCCGGCCGGGATCTTGGTATCGAAGTGGATGCTTTTTTGTTCCGTGGAATAGGCTTTGTTTAACTCAGCCTGATAGTCTGCAGGTGAGAGTTGGCCCGCCTCAACAGCCTTCACCAGGGCATCATTATAGGTTTTTAAATCATCAATATTGTTAACGGTATACTGGCCTAACGCACTGGAGAAGGTGCCATTGTAAGTTGCGGTATTAAAGCTAAACGTTTTTCCAGAAGTATCCGCGACATTACCGATGCTACCGCTTTGCACGATAGTTTTAGAGTTGTAGTTCAGTACGGCATCTTTTGTATCGCTGGCGCTGGTCTCAACGTTATAAATCCCGGAAACCTTAGTGACAGCATTAAACTTGTTCTCTGTGTGTTCTGCCCAATCGTTTCCCTTTGAACCGATATTGACATCAAGCTCACCACCCGACTTTACGGTTGCCAGCTTCATATTGACATACTGTCCGTTGCCAACTGCAACCCCCAGATATGTCGTCAGATCGCCGATATTATTAGTGGAGAAATTATTACTGTCGTAAACCTGTATTGTGCGTGAGGCTCCAGTGACAGGATCGACATATTGAATACTGTGCGTACGACCACCTAATGTCGTTTGTTTCAGGTTTATATTTTCACTACCAGATGAAATATACCCGCTATCCATTGCCTGCTGAATTGTCATCGTCTGGAAACCAGATGCCCCGGAAGCAATACTGCCATATCCTTTAGCGCCTGTGACGATATTCATCGTTTCACCATCGCCAACAACAAGCTGACCAACACCATTACTATTGGTATATGGTGTGTATTCTGGCAGTACATAATCGGCGGCCAGAGCATTTACCGACTGCGTCGCGAATACTGCACCAATTATACTTAACGCCAACGTTGATAAATTAAAGCGATAGTTATTAACTCGAATACCTACGTCGCTATTAGTTTCTACTGAAGCACCAGATCGATTAGCCAATTCAGAAACAACAAATGCACACGAGCGCGACACACTCCATACCACTTTATAAATCTTATTCATAATTACCTTTCCGAAGGACTCCACGATGCCTTTATTTACTGGCAAATTTTCGTGGTCACATAGCAGTAGATGAACTCATGAATATACAGCGGACGGACACGACTTCTTCGCTGGAAGTATTCCGCTGAAACATTGAGCAACTTGTACTCGACGGATGGTATTACTCAAGCATAGCAATATCTATTTATATCGAAAGTGATACATTATATAGATAATATGACTATAAATTTAAGCCAGCAAAGATTTTTATGTTAATAAAGTACAAAAAACAACCAAATGATTGATAATCATATGTATAAATTTTGTAATTTACACAACACACTCACATCACAACAAATAAACAATTCCAGCTTATTAAAAGGCTGTAAAAATTCAAATGATAATAAGTCTCCATTCATTTAAAATGAGAATTTGAATATAGACAAAGATATCTATAAGACTAATCTCATACTATAATCTTTATAATAAAAAATTCAATCCACTTGATTTGCAAAAAATTACATTCATGGACGATGACTACGACTGCAGTTGGAAAAACTTCACTTCACAATTCGCCAATTTTGCAGGTTCAAAGACTTTGCTTGTCGTATATAATAAGCGAAAAGCATCACACGCTACTGGCCAATGTTTTAAGTCTCTTGATGCTTTGCAATTTTTCTATTATTTTATTAGTGTGATTTTTTAGCCCTTTCATGAAGGGTGAAATACCATCTTTCTAAAAACATAGGTCATTTACAAATCAATCAATGACCTAATGGCTCTGGAGAACCTTAATCGTTATGAGATAAATATTACCTCGCCACACGTTGATATTAACGCGTCTGATCCCTTATCAACTTGAGCAAATGAATAGCGATGCAGAAACACAAAATCTTGTCCGTATCAGCGCTTTTCAGTAACGTATCAATAGAATAATGAAGGTAAGAACCATGAGTAAGAACGAAGTAATTCCTGTTTAGCAGAACTGATAGCTACTGTTGTGCGCCTTAACATTCCGGATATCCGAGGGAATAACGACATATTGGAACTGTATGTTTCAGGGAGTTTTTATCAAAAAAAAAACGAGTCTAGAATAAAACCCCTCAAAAAAACCAGGTATTTGTATCAAAAAAATACGCATCTATAGATATTTAAACTGATACTTTAAATTTTTATGTCAAAAGACAAAAATAAAACACTACATTTTAGGCAATCAGGCAGTTCATCATTCTGCAACAAGAAAGAAGAATCGTGATGGTTTATAATTAAGTGATACTCTGTTAATGAATAAAAAATGAAATATATTATTAACAATGAAGTTACATTCAGAAGTGATGACGGTGTTTTGACAAGCCTGAGTATACCTGACAATTCAGTAATGCTATCTATTACAGCAAACCGAATCCTGACTTATCTGCTGCAGCAGGAAGGGAAAGTCGTCGCCAGAGAAGAGATGTTCATCAATGTCTGGGACAAAAATGGTCTGCAGGCATCAAATAACTCACTGAGCCAGTATATTTCCCTGATTCGCAAAGGATTGCTGGAGCTTGGTTGTGAGCAAGAAATCATTCAGACTGTGCCACGCGTGGGCTTTTTTATTGCTGAGGGTTTAATATCTATGGCAGAAGAGCATCCTCGTGTCTCCTTCTCCCCCCCTCACATCGCTAAAATCATCCCCCCGATTTCGAAGCGAGTAAAAATAGCGCTGCTCACTACCATCTGCCTCTCGCTGTTTATGCTTTCTTACCCGGTAATGTCTTTATTTAGTGGCAAAGAAAACAGCATTCCTGTCCTGCCATTGCACAAACTCGGCAACATTGACCAATGTCCGGTTTATACCCTTTATAAAAGTTCGCAAGAAGTGGCTCCAGTCAAGCTTGAGCAGGCCAGAAAGATGGCTGATTTACACCTGAAATGTCAGCCCGGTGCATCATTTATTTTTCAGCCTGACGACCTGTATGTTTACGGCGAAAAGGGGCGTGTTTTTCTGTCCCGCTGTACTTTCAAAAATACAGAAAAAACGAAATTTGCCGGATGCAAGGATGTATATATACATGAATATTAAAAATAAAATATTGCTTTCTTCCTCAGCCATGTTGCTGGTATGCAGCGCCCTGTTAAGTCTTAATGGTGTGACAGTCATTCCTGCTCATCACGGGATAAGTGTGCGCTGCATTTCCATACTTTCGCTTCCTGAACTACCTGGAGGCGGGAAATACAATGGCAGCCTGATGGTTCAACTCCAGAAAGATAACACTGGCATTTTGGATTTTGCTGGCGTCATATCAACGCAAGCAGAATCAGGCAACCGTCCCGAAAAACAACTCATCTTGCAACGTTCTGTCAGCTTCGATTATCGAATTGAAGAAAACGGTACTGTGTTTATGAACGAGATGAAAATGAACAAACATAATATCGATGACGTTCCTGATAAGTTGTTTACCCGTAATATATTTGACCTGTCTATGCCTGAAAAACGCGTACAGATTTATGAAATTAACAACGCTTATCTGTTAGGGAATACCTTTTCTCCGACAAACGTTTGTGTCAGCAAAGCAGAGTACCAAAGCTAACGGCTTATCCTGACCTGTCCCTTTTCAAGGTCACCTCAACCCGTTCCTGTTTACCAGTAAACATATCCGATAAGCACACCTTCCAGCCTAGGTGTGGAGTTTTCCTTGCATATAGTATCGAATCAAAACTACATTGACAGGCGATTCTGCCTGCGCATACAATCGAATGATACCGAGTCGATACTATTATCCCACAGGGAGAGTCGCCATTTTCTTTCACGCGGGTTGGCCGGTATGACGGGCTAATGCATCCGTTCACGCGCTGCTGCTTTGCGTCGAGGATGTATTTAAAGTTACCTTCGTAAACCAATGCTGCCGGGTAAAGTAAACCAGTAACTGATACTAACCCGCAGATCCATGCGGATTCTGGAGAGAACATGAATAAGATTCGTCATCCGCGCGCACCAGCCCTGACTGTTGAACGCTGGTTTAACACACCACAGCCGATAACCCTGGAGTCACTGCGCGGCAAGGTCGTGGTGATGGAATCATTCCAGATGCTGTGTCCAGGCTGTGTATCTCACGGGTTACCGCAGGTTTCTCGCGTTTACGCCACTTTTCCGCAGGATAAGGTGGCAGTGATCGGGCTACACACTGTTTTCGAACATCATGATGTGATGACCGCACAAGCGCTGAAAACCTTTCTTTCAGAATACCGTATCCCCTTTCCCGTCGGAGTGGACATGCCGTCTGCGGAAAGCGACATTCCTCAAACCATGCAGGCCTACGCTATGCGCGGTACACCGACACTGACGTTAATTGATCAGCAGGGATACTTACGCCAGCAATATTTTGGTCAGGTAGACGACCTGGCACTGGGGGCAGAAATCGGCGCGTTGTTGAGCGAATCTCTGTCTGTTCCCTCAGAAGAACCTGTAACATCAGGGTGCAGCGATGGCCAGTGTGCACTGTAAGTCCAGACCCAACACCACTATTCAAAAAAAACCGCCCTGATGGCGGTTTTTACTTTTTGGATTTTCGATTACGGCTCGCTCGTTAAAACCCCGCGATGGCAAATCAGCCAGCACGGGGATAACAAGGCTAAGCCTTCACCACAATCAACGGTTCGATATCGCTCTCTTTTTTAATCACCAGCGACTCATCACCGCGCAGGCAGGTGCCACCGTAGTTACCACCTACGGTGAACGTACAGACCTGAATATATTTACCAGCAACCTTTGGCAGACACCAAAGCTGTTGGTAAATGTTCTTCTGCTCAGCGAACTTACCGCTGGTCTTATCCAGTAACTCTTCCTCATGACTCACCAGATCGATGTTGCTGCCACAACGTCCTGCAATAGGTTTCACCGCATAACCGGTTTGTGCAAGTTCGTCGTTGACAGTGAAATCCGTATCAAGCAGATAGCGATGATGTGGGAACAGTTGCCACAGGATCGGCAAAATCGCCTTATTACCGGGAATAACCGTCCACAGTGGCTCAAAGACCAGCACTTCCGGGCGCAGCAGCACGTCGATCAAGCGCACTTCCTGGTGGGTGTGTCCGGTACGAATCGGAACAGCGGCGTACTCGGTTTCGCTCACCTCGCGCACCTGCTCAATCGCGGTTTCCCATGCCCAGGTTTTCCAGACACAGTTCACCAGACGACCGTCGCCATCAATCAGTTGTCCCGCTTCATCCCAACGCAACTCGTCCAGACCACGCAGGATTTTGCTCTCGAAACCAGCCTGATGTAGCGCCTGCTGCATAAACTGCGCGTGGTAGTTCTCCTCAATGTCCTTATCCTGCATGATATGCACGAAAGGACGCGCACGACTGTGCTTCCAGGCGCCCGCCAGTTCGTTAATCAACCCTTCTGCAGGATTGTGCCCCTGCCCCGTGTAACCCCGTTCAGCCCATCTTTCAAGGATCAGGCCGGCTTCAGTATGGCACGATGCAGAATCGGCGTTGTATTCGTATACCTTCAGCCCACGCTCATCCATACAAAAATCCATACGACCGGTGATCATATGATGGCGACGACGCTGCCAGGAAAGGCGCAGTCGTGGCCAGAGGATTTTCGGGATATCAAACAGAGCCAGCAGATTATCGTCTTTCAGCACTTTATCAGTGGCGTGGAGATACATCAGATGCAGCTCGTTGGTCGCTTTTATCAGCTCCTGCTCTGCACTCTCGGTAATGGTGAAGTACTGGTGTGGGTCCTGATTAATCACGTGTCCGTTCGCCAGCACGTAGGCTTTTTGTAGCGGATCCTGCTCATCCAGCCATTTGCCATCAAATTGCCCTTTATCTTCCAGGCGTGCACCGTCAATTTTCAATGACTCGTTGGCGATTTCCGGCTGCGGCAGGCTGTATCGGGTGTCGTCAGTCTGGATCATCCAGCCAAGGATCGTGGTGTCATCAAAGGTATCACGCAGCGTGTAGCAGCCATTTTCGACCACCATCTCCAGTTCGCGAGTCCATTGCTGTCCAGGAGGCAGCGGCGTGTGGATCACATTCTGTTCAGCAATGCGGATTTTATTTTCCAGTAGTTGAGTGATAATTGCCACATGGCCGGTATCTTTGAACTCGCCACCTTTTTGCCAAATAAGCAGCGCACCAGCTACCGGTGCCCGGGGTGAGCCGTTGGGGAATGCCTGAAGCGGCAGGATATTGTCATTCACGACTTCACGCAGAAAGCGCAAGGAGAAGATCTCCCACGCCATGCCCACATCCGTGAACACCACACCATAGTTGAGGAAAAGAAAGCGGCGCGCAAACTCAACGCACTGCCATTTGTGGCCCATATATTCATCGTCGATATAGCTGCGAAAGGCGGCATCATCGTCATAGTCCCGCGGGTCGAGGGAGCTGTAATCTGAAGAGTAGATTGCTACGCCGCCTGGGGCGTAGCCCAATAATGTCCCGAATGGGGCATCCTGACTGGTCGTTCCTTTGCTCATGCACCTTACCTCAAAACAATACAGCCTGAGCAGTCTGGCGTGAATTTTCGCTCTGATTGCCTGCTCTGCGACACTAACCGGACAGAGGTCGACCTATCATACACCTCAACGCAGCGACTGGCGCTCAGAGGAGAAAAATTCACATCAGGAACTACGCTTTCATCAGGATAACCGGTACGCTTTTATATGCCGGGGTCAAACTTTCCGTGTCGACCGCATCGAGTGACAGCAGCACGTTCGCTTCCGGCAAATACGCACCAATGGAACCCGCCGCCATGTCGTAAATCACCACCGTTAGCCCGTACATCATGCGTTCAACACAAGGCTGCCCGCTATCGTCCAGTGCCTGAACGTTCACAACATCACCTTGAATCAGACCACGAGCAGTCGCTTCATCTTCACTTAAAAAAACCACATCGCGCCGACCGGTAATGCCACGGTAACGGTCGTTCATCCCATAAATAGTGGTGTTGTACTGGTCGTGGCTACGCAACGTGGCCAGCACCAGCGCATCAACAGGTTGGTTTTCACGTTCGATTGCGCGCTGACGGCTGACGACAAAATTGGCTTTACCATTCGCAGTTCGCCACTCGCGACGTGATGCTGGCGTATCCATGCGAAACCCACCCGGCTCAGCGATACGTGCATTGTAATCATGAAACTCCGGGATAACGGCTTCGATAGCCTCGCGGATCAGCGCGTAATTACCGGCTAAGTCTTCCCAGTTTACCGGCGAATGAAGAAGTGTGGCGCGTGCCATTCCAGCCACAATGGCGGGTTCGGATTTTAACCATCTGGAGGCCGGCTTCAGCCCACCGCAGGAGGCATGCACCATCGACATCGAATCCTCGACGGTTACAGACTGAACACCGGTAGCCTGTATATCGCGTTCCGTTCTGCCCAGCGCAGGCAACAAGTAATTGTGTTTTGCCAGCAGCAAATGCGATCGGTTCAGCTTGGTCGCGATATGGACCTGCATATCCAGTTTTTTTATCGCCGCGAAGGTACGTTGCGGTTCTGGCATCGCCACCGCCAGGTTGCCTCCCATGCAAATGAGGGCTTTCGCCTCGCCCCGTTCGATTGCCCGAATACTTTCCACGCTGGATCGACCATGTTTACGCGCAACGGTGATAGAAAAATGTGCTTCGAGCCGCTGCAGGAAATCTTCTGATGCCGCCTCATTGATCCCCACAGAACGGTCACCCTGTACATTCGAATGACCACGCAGAGGGCAAATCCCCGCCCCCTTCTTACCGATATTGCCTTTAAGCAACAGCAGGTTCACCAGTTGCTGAACATTTTCCGTACCGTTTTTATGCTGGGTGATACCCAGTCCGTAACAAATGATGGTGGCGCGGGACTTATTGTAGTTGTGTGCTAGATCTTCCATCTGGCTACGCGTCAGACCGGAATCCAGTTCCAGTTCCGCCCAACTACGCTGGCGTAAATCCTCATACAGCGCAGAATATCCGGCGGTATGTTCATCAATAAACGCATGATCGAGTGTCGGCGGTTGATCGAGCAAGATCCGCGCCTCATCCATTTCGATCAACGCCTTCATAATACCCTTGAGCAATGAGGCATCGCCGCCCATTTTGACCTGGTAGTAGTCGCTGCTGAGCTCCGTCGCCTGGCCGGTGAACATCTCTTTCGGACTCTGCGGGAAGCTAAAGCGCTCAAGCCCTCTTTCGGTCAGCGGATTGATGGAGATAATTTTGGCCCCACGGTTGGCGACATCGCGTAACGTGGTAAGCATGCGCGGATGATTAGTACCAGGATTATGTCCAATGCAAATCACCAGATCACAATGGTTAAAATCGTCAAGTTCTACGGTTCCTTTCCCCAAACCGATTGCCCGCGTCAGCCCGGCACTGGTTGGGCCGTGGCACATGTTTGAACAATCGGGAAAGTTGCTGCTGCCGTATTCGCGGGCAAACAACTGGTAAAGGAACGCTGCCTCGTTTGAGGTTCTGCCGGATGTGTAAAATTCTACTTGCTGTGCTGAATCATAGCTGCGCAGGCGTTCGCCAATTTCCTGAAACGCAATGTCCCACTCGACAGCCTGCCAGGTGTCAGTTCCGGCATCGTATTTCATCGGATGCGTCAAACGGCCTGTATTTTCCAGTTTATAATCGCTGTATTGCCACAAGGTTGAAACCGGATGGCGGCTAAAAAACGCCGGTGACGCTTTCTTCGTGGTGGTTTCCCAGGAAACTGCCTTTACGCCGTTTTCGCAAAGCTCCATCGGCGCACGATGACCCGGATCTGGCCATGCGCAACCCGGGCAGTCGAACCCCTTCACCTGGTTCATTTTAAACATCGCGATAATGTCGCGCACGACTGCCTTTTGCGAAAACACTGAAGCAGTGACGGCTTTTACCGCGCCCCACCCACCCGCCGGTCCCTGATAACCGCTTACTCCTGGAACACCCTTTTTCATTATTACTGCTTATTGACCGCCAATGATTGATGGTGAGTACGGTAGCAATTTCCGTCTTACATTGATTTCCTCTTGATGGAGTACGGTCTGAGTACAATGAACGGGTTATATTTATCTTCCCCTTTCAGCACAAAGCGACATAAAGTCCCAATCTGTTAAATTGAGTTCTACCTAACTGCTACACTGCTTCAACACAACCACTCAGAAGGCAGGTCAACATGTCAGACAATACTTATCAGCCCGCGAAAGTCTGGACGTGGGATAAATCAAACGGCGGCGCATTCGCCAATATTAACCGCCCCGTTTCCGGTGCCACACACGAGAAAACGCTGCCAGTCGGCAAGCATCCATTGCAGCTTTACTCGCTGGGTACGCCAAACGGTCAGAAAGTCACGATTATGCTGGAAGAACTGCTGGCGCAAGGGGTGAAGGGCGCGGAATACGATGCATGGATTATCCGCATTGGCGATGGAGATCAGTTTTCCAGCGGCTTTGTGGAAGTGAATCCCAACTCCAAGATCCCGGCTTTGCGCGATCATTCGCAAAACCCGCCAGTTCGCGTGTTTGAGTCTGGCGCCATCCTGCTTTATCTGGCGGAAAAGTATGGTTATTTCCTGCCGCAGGATCTGGCGAAACGTACCGAAACGCTGAACTGGTTGTTCTGGCTACAAGGAGCGGCGCCCTTCCTCGGCGGTGGTTTCGGACACTTCTATAACTATGCACCGATTAAAATTGAGTACGCGATCAATCGCTTTACGATGGAAGCCAAGCGTTTACTCGACGTGCTGGATAAGCAGCTGGCGCATCATCAGTTTGTGGCAGGGGATGAGTACACTATTGCCGATATGGCAGTATGGCCATGGTTTGGCAATGTCGTTTTGGGGAACGTCTATGACGCGGCAGAATTCCTTGATGCGGGAAGTTATAAAAATGTTCAGCGCTGGGCAAAAGAGATTGCAAAACGCCCGGCGGTTAAGCGTGGTCGCATTGTAAACCGCACTAACGGTCCGCTTAACGAGCAGTTGCATGAACGCCATGACGCCAGCGACTTCGACACGAATACCGAAGATAAACGTCAGGGTTAAAATAAGATGCCGGATTAGCCTGTTCGCTATCCGGCATTTTCAGAAGTGGTCACGCGCTGGTGACGTCATACTCCATACGGCGAAGTGCATCTAACGTGGCTTTAGCTTCATCTTCATCAATGATGCTCATGGCGAACCCTACGTGCACCAGCACCCATTGCCCAACCAGCTCGGCAGTATCACCTTCACAAATCAGGGCAATATTGACATCGCGTTTGATGCCGCACACTTCAACCTGCGCAAGCTGGTGAATATCCTCACCAACGGCCAGAACCTGACCCGGGACTCCAATACACATATCTGACTCCGCCCCATAGCAACCTATGGGCTATTCGACTTCTATACTTTTAACTTTCAGTGAATCGCCGGCATCAACCCGCAAACGATCGCCCTGACAGAGTGGACACTGCGCATCATGCTGGGTGACCTCCACGACCTGACTGCAATCCCAGCACCAGGCTTGAGCAGGTTTGTAATCAATGTGTAGTTCACATCCCTGCGCCAGCGTGCCCTGGCAGACGATGTCAAAACTGAAACGTACGGCGCTCTCTTCAACACACGAGAGCGCCCCAATTTCCAGCCAAACGCCGGTAACACGTTTTACATCGTGCTGCTCTGCCTGCTGTTGAATAATTTCAACCGCGCTCTGGCAAAGAGACAGCTCATGCATTTTCGCTACTCCGGCGGCCCAACAACAGTGCCCGACGTCCCATTTGCGGCGCATTCGGGTCGCTAACAGGTAACGATAACAACATTCGTGCACAATCGTCAGTCAGACGGATACCCTCTTGTGCCGACATGCTGTGCGAAAGCGGTGACATCAACGAACAGGAAAAGTACTGCGATACGCCATCAAGTTCGCCAACGGTAAATGTCATCTCGCCATACGGCAGACGCAGCCCGATTTTCTCACTGACCTTACGTACGGGCCAGACCTGGTCTGGCCCCGGGAAAATCAGTGCGCTGAGCATCCAGGGCGTGATAACACACCCCGTCCACTGCCCTTCAAACAGCGAAAAATCAGAAACATACACCGGCATATTCGGATGCAAGAAAGAAAGATCGTGCATCGAACGTCGGGCTACTTCTTCAAACGCAGCCTGAATCTGCTCCTTCGGGGCCGCCTGAAAGCCCAAAAACTCTTCAGCCATGGGCCGTCTCCCGAGGGATCGCTGCCACACCCGATTCGCGCAGCGCAACAAGAACCTGCTCAAGAGCAGGTTCAACCATGGCTTCAACCGTCGGGGTGAGACCGATATGCGGCTCCAGCGATTCCGGAATAACACCAACCAAAGTCAGTTTTTTCGGGAACTCGCCGGTAAAGCGCAGGGCCGACAAAACATCGGCCAGGCCAAGCTGGTGCGGTGAGATTTTGTTGGTAAACAGCGCCGGAATCTCTTCATCCCGCAGGACCATCATGGTTCCCGGCGTGTTTTTTCTCGACACAATGGCGTCAGCAATGATCAGATGATCTCTGTTCGCCATGTCGCCGAGAAGTTCCATCCCAGCCGTACCGCCATCCAGAACGTCAACATAGTCTGGCAGGATGTATCGTTGTTCTAATGCCTCAACGATACGTACCCCGATGGCTTCGTCGGTCAGCAAAATATTGCCGACCCCTAAGACTAATATCCGCATTACAGAACCTTAACTGAGACCACTTCGTTCCCGTCAACGTCCACCACATGCACCGCACATGACATACAAGGGTCGAAGGAGTGAATGGTACGAACCACTTCCAGCGGTTTGTTTGGATCAGCGATTGGCGTGCCTACCAGCGAACGCTCGTACGGCCCTACTTCGTCATTAAAGTTACGTGGGCCAGAGTTCCAGGTTGACGGAACTACCGCCTGGTAATTACTGATAATGCCGTCTTTAATCACCATCCAGTGAGAAAGCATACCGCGCGGCGCTTCAAGGAAACCAACACCTTTGAATTCGCCTGTTGCCGGAATATCCGGTTTCACGAAGGTTGTGTGGTCGCCTTTACCGATGTTCACGATCAGCGCATTGTACTGATCCTGCAGAACGTTCTGCAGTTCACAGCAGTGAACGGTACGGCCAATAATACGGCCCAGCGTGGAATGCAGTTGCGCTACTTCGATCGTTTTACCGGTCAGCTTCGTATAGATTGCAACGATTTCATTCAGCTTGGCATGGGTAGATTCGCGTTTCGCTGCCAGCTTACACAGCATGTTGGCCAGCGGACCCACTTCAACCGTTTTACCGTAGAAGGTCGGTGCTTTAACCCAGGAGTATTTGCCATCATCTGACCAGCCAGTGTAATCAGGAACCGTTGTGCCTTCCCACGGTGCCTGCGGCGATTCGTCTTTGTACCACGCGTGTTTCGCACTCTCCTGGATCCCTTTAATCAGGTATTCATCAGAGTGAGAGGTGATCGGACGATAGGTCGACAGATCGGCATCGGTGATGTAACCGCCCGGGAACAGGAAGCTGCCGTTTTTACCGTCAGTCGGGAATTCCGGCGCGCTCAGATAGTTAACCGCACCCTGACCGCGTTCCAACCACTCCGGATAGAACGCCGCAATGACAGCGGTATCCACCTTGTAAACCTGCTCAACAAAGTCGCTCAGCTTATCGATGAAGGACTTGATGTACATCAGGCGTTCAAGGTTCAACACGCCGAGACCGTCGAGGTTAATTGGGTTCGCAACCCCGCCTACCGCCAGGTTCTGAATGTGCGGTGTCTTACCGCCCAGCAGCGCCACGACGCGGTTTGCATCACGCTGGCATTCCAGCGCCTGCAGGTAGTGTGCGACCGCAATCAGGTTCACTTCCGGCGGTAACTGCATCGCCGGGTGGCCCCAGCAACCATTAGCAAAAATACCTAACTGGCCGCTGGCAACAAGGTCTTTAATCTTGTTCTGAACCTTGGTGAACTCTTCCGCACTGTTCAGGTGCCAGGTCGACACACCGTTCAGCATCGCCGAGGCCTTCGCTGGATCGGCTTTCAGCGCAGAGGTGATGTCCACCCAGTCCAGCGCAGACAGCTGGTAGAAGTGCACGATATGGTCATGCGTGGTGTGCGCTGCCAGAATGATGTTACGGATGTACTGTGCATTCACGGGAACATCAATGTTCAGTGCGCTTTCTGCTGCACGCACAGAAGAGATAGCGTGAGTCGTGGTGCAAACACCACAAATACGCTGCACAATCATCCATGCATCGCGCGGATCGCGATTCTTCACGATCTCTTCCATGCCGCGCCACATGGTACCGGACGCCCATGCTTTAGATACCACGCCATTTTCGATTTCGCAGTCGATGCGTAAATGGCCTTCAATACGGGTTACCGGATCAATAGTAATTCTCTGGCTCATGCTTTGCTCGCCTCATGACGATTTTGATCGTTTTGTTTTAAAGGAGGAAGTATCGGCAGTAGACGAATGAGTACGATGTATGCACAAATCTCAATAGCCACAAAACCAATAGAAATCAACAGTTCTTCCCATGTCGGGAAGTAGTGGTATCCACCACCAGGATTAAATGCCACCAGCGAATAGGACAAACGCCATGTCGCACAGCCCAGCAATGCACTCAGCGCAGACATATACAGCATACGCGAGTCATTACGCAGCTTAGCGATGCGCAGGACTACCAGCGGGAAGACCATCAGCACGACTTCAATCCAGAACATCACGGAGTAAAGATCGCCTGCAAACGCATACGACAATTTGTCGCGATAGATCAACTCGCCAAAGCGCAGGACGACGAATATCGCCAGCAGGACGCTAATCGTATTTGTCAGCTTGATGAACAAACTTTTCTCGTCCGGACCGTTACCTTTCAGGCCGGCTTGTACCAACGAGCCTTCAAAAATGACGATCGAGAAGCCCATAATGAAGGCGGTTAATACAGAGAAAAGCGGCAACATTTCATAAGCTTGCCATAGCGGATGGACCTTATAGCCTGCAGAAATCATCAATGAACCCATTGAAGACTGGTGCATAGTCGGCAGCAGCGCACCGAGGGCGATAATAAAGAACATCACTTTGTTCAAACGCTTGAGGGAGACTTTCCACCCCAGACGCTCAAACAAGGCCGGAGCAAATTCCAGCGCCATAATGCCGATATAGATGGTCATACAGACCGCCGTTTCGAACAGTACCGAGTTCACGTTAAAGTGGCCCGGAATGTAGAAATACGGCAGGTTCCAGTAGCGACCTACGTCAATGGTGATCGACAGGCCACCCAGCGAGTAACCAAACAGGCTCGCCAGTAGCGCCGGGCGAACCAGCGGATGATATTGCCCTCTGTTGAAAACATATACTGCCCACGCCAGCGCCCAACCGCCGCACGCGAAGCCAGTACCGATCAACAGGTCAAACGCGATCCACACACCCCATGGGAAACCGCCGTTCAGATCGGAGACAGACCCCAATCCGAAGACCAGACGTTTCACGATCAGGAGCATACACAGGACGATTAACGGCCCAAAAATAATGACCGGTTTGCTGACTATTTTTCCGCCCAGCGGTTTAGGATCATGACTCATGATCGTCTCCTCCATCGTGATGGTCGTTTTTCGTGTTACGACGAACCAGCACGGTTAAGCCCGCCAGCGCAGCCAGGGGTAAAATCATGCCCTTATACAGGGAATGTTGAACATGTTCGGAACGCGCACCGGTTGAAAGATCATCCAGTTTCGGCAGATCCAAATCTTCGTAAGGAACACCGGTCAGCACCATAACCTGCGTACCGCCGCCTTCCTTTTCACCGTACAGGTGCGGGTAGTACTTCGGTACCGTATGCAGATAGGTATCACCGGCTTTCACTGTCTGACGCGGATAGTGGTATTCGCTGCCAGGCTTCAGCGCGAGACGTTTTTTCGCCTCAGCCATCAGCTCTTCACGCGTACCAAAAATCACGGCACCAGCAGGACACACTTCAACACACCCCGGTAAACCACCTTTGTCCAGCCGTTCAACACCTTTCTGGTTACAAAGCTCACACTTGTGCAGAGCACCAAACGGGTTGTTGTAGTCGTATTTAGGGACATTGTACGGGCAAGCAACCATGCAGTAGCGACACCCGGTACAAACATCTTTGTCATAGTGGACAATGCCGGTTTTCGGATCTTTTTTCAGCGCGGAGACCGGGCAAACAGAGACACAGTTAGGATCGACACAGTGCATACACTGTTTCTTAATGTATGCGTAACCGTTCTCTTCCTGATCTTTGTTAACGCCTGTTCCGCTACGCCACACCTGAATGATGTTGTTGGTATACGGTGACAATTTGTCGTTGTTCGACCAGGTTTGCTCGCCTTCCGGGTTACGCGCCGGGAAGTTGATATCCTGACACTTGGTGACACAGGCCTGGCAGCCTACGCACAGCGTCGAGTCATAGAGCATCCCAAGAGAACCCGGGATCGGCGGACGGTTTTCTGCAGCCGCATGGCTGACGGACGGCGCAGCGCCCAACAGCAACGCTCCGCTGGAGGCTGCTTTAATAAAGTTACGTCTGTTCACGGTTATTCTCCCCGTGAGTCAGCGTTATCTTTCTTTTGCTGACGCCCCAGTTCACGTACCGCCATCACGCTGACGCCGGCAACCAGTCCTACTACGCCACCAAGCAGCCCAACAGCCCCGGCTGAAATGTTGCCGCCTTCTTTTATGTTGACATCAGGCTTCTCAGAACGCGGAGTCTGGTTTTCCACATGGGCGAGCTGGTGAATGCCTTTATGGAAACCAATGCCCTCTTCGTTACAGCCGTAGCACGGGTGACCAATTGCCACCGGCCACACGCCACCAACATCACAGAACTGCAATGTTGAGCAGTTGCCATACGTTTCTGGTCCTTTACAGCCCAGATGGTAGAGGCACCAACCTTCACGGTGACCTTCATCGCCAAACTCTTTGGCAAAGCGACCAGCATCGAAGTGCGGACGACGTTCACAATGCTCGTGAATCAGACGACCGTAGGCAAATGTCGGACGGTTTTTCGCATCCAGCTTCGGTGGTTTGCCATAGGTGATGATATGCGCGACAGTCGCGAGGAAGTTATGCGGGTTCGGCGGACAGCCGGGGATATTGATGATGGTTTTGCCTGGCAGAACTTCTTGCAAACCGACGGCACCCGTTGGGTTAACGCCAGCGGCAGCAACACCACCCCATGCGGCACAAGAGCCGATAGCAATGATAGCTGCTGCACCTTCTGCCGCTCTACGGATGTGATCCACAATTGGCTCACCGGCAACCATGCAGTAAATACCATTATCTTTTAGTGGGATAGAACCATCTACCACCAAAACATATTGCCCTTTGTACTTCTCCAGAGCGTTATGTTTATTCTCTTCAACCTGATGGCCGAAGGCGGCGGAGAGCACCTCATGGTATTCCAGAGAGATTGTCTCAAGGACGAGGTTTTCCACTGTAGGGTGTGTCGCACGAAGCAGAGATTCAGTACAACCCGTACATTCCTGAGCACCGATCCAGATAACTGGCGGGCGCTGAGGACGGGAAACTGATTCTGCCATTTCTGCGGCGGCTTTGCTACTGAGCCCCATGGTAGCGGCCAGTGCTGCACAAAGCTTCATGAAATCACGGCGATTGATGCCGTTCGAATTGATGAGAGAATTATCTCCAGTCATTTTATTGTTATTCCGTTGCGAAGACCTGGCTTTTTATTTTGCACCATTCGCATGTTGCATATTGCGATCGGCGCGCCATTTACCACACTTTTTATATGGTTATGTGCATTATAATACTTCGGCGGAGCAACAAAACGAAGGCGTAGGTCAATAGTGTAATTAATTAAAGCAAGATAATACCCCTTTTGGATCAAGCTTCGAGCCGATAGCCGGCCATGAAAAACCGAATTGTTGTACTCGACTGGTTCTCTTTAAAGAAATCCATCACCATCTCTTTATCCAGTCCATAACGACGCGTCAGGATCCCCGCCTCCCACGCGCTAAGCTGTCGATCACCCGTTTTTTCAAACATACGATGCGAAAAACCGAGCACAAATCCGCGCTTATAGTCAGCACAAAAACCAACCACTTTACGTGCACTGTCCGCACTTGAGGCGTTTAACCCGGCCATCAGGCCCTTACCAAAATGGTTGTCCATGCATATTCTCCAATCGCTATATAACAAATTATATAGCGATTTTTTAAGCAAAGACCAGAGGTATCACGCACTTTTTTGTGCCAGATTAAAAGGCCACCCATTCGTCCGTTTTAGGTGTCGCAGGTGTTCTGCTTTCTTCTGCAGAGGAAGCGGTGTTAGTTGAAGCGTATTGCACATCATTTGCAGAAAGCCGGAACTGCTGTACAGAGCGCTGTAGTTCTTCAGTCTGCCGCTCCAGTGCAACCGCCGCAGCAGAAACCTGTTCCACCAGCGCGGCGTTCTGCTGGGTCACGCTGTCCATTTGCGTAATCGCCACGCTGACCTGCGAAATACCTTTATTCTGTTCCTCAGAAGCAGAAGCGATTTGTTTCATAATGACGGTCACTTCGGTCGCACCGCGCAGAATTGCTTCCATCGTCGAGCCAGTCTCTTTAACCAGACGAGCCCCCTGATCGACACGGCGCGCCGATTCGCCAATTAATGTCTCTATCTCTTTCGCCGCCCCGGCACTACGACTGGCGAGATTGCGAACCTCACCGGCGACCACCGCAAAACCACGTCCCTGCTCGCCAGCTCTGGCAGCTTCGACTGCAGCATTGAGCGCCAGAATGTTCGTCTGGAAGGCGATACTATTAATAACTGAGGTAATTTCAGCGATCTGTTTCGAGCTGGCCGCAATACCATCCATTGTGTCGACCACTTGCGAAACTAACGTGCTACCTTTACCCGCCGTTTCTGTCGCAGTGTCGGCAAGCTGGCTGGCTTCGCGCGCGTTTTCAGCGTTCAGTTTTACCGTTGCGGTCAGCTGTTCCATGCTGGCTGCGGTCTCTTCCAGCGCAGCTGCCTGTTCTTCAGTACGTGAAGAGAGATCATTATTGCCGCTGGATATTTCTGTTGCCCCACGCCAGATGTTGTCGCTTCCCGAACGAATCGTGCTCACAGCTTCACGTAAGCTGTCCTGCATCGCGGACAGTAAAGGCACCAGTTGGCCCACGCAGTTACGCCCTAATTCTTCAATTGGATGACTAAGATCGCCCTGCGCAATCTGACGGAACTGTTGGCGAATACGCGCCAGCGGCTTCACCATCATTGAAACGAGGTAACGGTCGGTAAAGATAAGGATTGCAATCCCCAGGATGACGGCAGTGATAATTAACGTCCGGATGATAGACGTCTTGCTGTCAACCATAACACGTGTCGTATCCAGCCTCTCACCCGCAGTGGTATTAAAACGCTCGGCGCTGGCGCCAAATTCACGGCTCAGTGCAGGTGTGACGGTACTGGCATGTTCTGACCATGCCGTGAGGGTTCCCTGCTGCGCCAACTGCATTTGTGGGGTCACGCCTTTGTCCAGCAGTGCTTGCCACTTCGCCAGTACTGCGGCAGCAATTTCCGGATCCATCGGCCCTGGAGACAGTTTCTTCATCTCCTCAAGCTTTTTACTCATGTTATTCAGCGATTGTTGGGCAGGAGCAAAATCAGGTGTTCCCCCGCTAATTTTGACATCCATTGCCCGACTTAAACGCGTCACAAAACGGAAATACTGATCGTTTCCCTGGCTGAGAATCGTCATCTGCTGTACCAGATGGCGATCAATATCATTCCCTTCTGAGATTTTTGATAAAGAATGGAGACTGAATAAACCCACGCCCGACCAGAGCAGGCAAAAAAGTCCAAGTATTGCCAACATAACAATACGAATAGTGAAGTTTTTCAGCAAACGCATAATAATTTCCTTGCCGTTGATGAGGGGATTCGCCATCAGGCGAGACTTACCCTTGTTATCGGCAGAGAGCAGAGAAGATATAATGCGTTTGTTATTTTTTTACTTTTTTAAGTACATCTTAGTCTTTTCCGGCCATATCAATATGAATGCTAATGAAACCAGGTAGCATTCTTATTCAGATAACTAACCAGGTTAACTAAATAATGCCTTGTTTTTTATTATAAATATTTTTTAAACCATGAGATAGTCCGCTCCCAGGCTAAATCGGCAGCGGCTTTATCATAACGCGGCGTTGAATCATTGTGAAAACCATGATTAACCCCAGGATAGATAAATGCTTCATAGACTTTCTTATTGGCCTTCAGCGCTTCTTCATAAGCTGGCCAGCCTTCATTAATACGCTCATCTAATGCTGCATAGTGTAATAACAAAGGTGCATTGATTTTAGGGACATCTGACGCAGGCACCTGCCGCCCATAAAAGGGAACGGCACAGGCCAGTTCAGGAAAGGTGACAGCCGCTGCATTTGATACGCCACCTCCGTAGCAAAATCCGGTTATGCCGACCTTCCCCGTCGCTGTCGGATAACGCTGCATAAATTCAACTGCGGCAAAAAAATCGTTCATCAACTTAACAGGATCAACCTGTTGCTGTAATTCCCGGCCTTTATCATCATTCCCCGGATAGCCCCCTACTGAACTTAATCCATCCGGTGCGAGTGCCATATAGCCAGCTTTAGCCACCCGCCGGGCGACATCCTCAATATACGGATTCAACCCACGATTCTCATGTACAACAATGACCGCAGGTATTTTCCCCGACACTTTCACAGGCTTAACCAGATAAGCCCGCACATCGCCGTGCCCTTCAGGTGACGGGTAGGTAATGTACTCTGCCAGAATATCGGGATCGGTAAATTCCACCTGCACCGCCTGGGCATAATTCGGTTTCAACAAATTAAATAATGCCAGCGCCGTCATGCCGCCAACTGCATATTTCGCCGCTATATTGAGGAACTCTCGTTTAGATATTTTACCGTGAGCATAATAGTCATAGTAATTGAGTAGCTCCTGTGGAAAGTCTTTGGCTGTCAAACGCGGCATAGTTCCACTCCTGCATGATGTTTTTTTAAGCAAAGCACAGCGGCCTGTTTTTGCCCAGTTTTTCATCCCAATGTGACTTGTGAACGGGATATTCATCGCTAACCCGCTAGAATAGAAACGTTGTTTCGAAATTCACCTGCACTAAGGAGATCTCATGGCCTGGTTTGCCAATACTGAACGTTATGAGCAGATGCTCTATCGCTACTGTGGCCGTAGCGGTTTGCGCTTACCCGCGTTGTCGCTGGGTTTATGGCATAGTTTTGGACACGTTCAAGCACTGGATTCACAGCGTGCCCTGCTGCGCAAAGCATTTGATCTGGGGATCACCCATTTTGATTTAGCCAATAACTACGGGCCGCCTCCGGGTAGCGCGGAAGAGAATTTTGGCCGATTACTGCGCGAAGATTTTGCTCAGTATCGTGATGAATTGATCATCTCCACCAAAGCAGGCTATGACATGTGGCCGGGACCATACGGTTCGGGCGGATCGCGCAAGTACCTGCTTGCCAGCCTTGACCAAAGCCTGAAACGGATGGGACTTGATTACGTTGATATATTCTATTCTCACCGCGTGGATGAAAACACGCCAATGGAAGAGACCGCTGCTGCGCTGGCCCATGCCGTGCAAAGTGGCAAAGCGCTGTATGTCGGTATTTCATCCTATTCGCCCGAACGAACACAAAAAATGGCAGAGCTGCTGCGGGAATGGAAAATTCCGCTGCTGATCCACCAACCCTCCTACAACCTGCTTAACCGCTGGGTAGACAGCAGTGGTTTGCTCGATACGCTGGAATCCAACGGCATGGGCTGCATAGCTTTTACGCCACTGGCCCAGGGATTACTGACGGGGAAATATCTCAACGGCATTCCGGAAGGTTCGCGCATGCAGCGTGAAGGGAAAAAGGTTCGTGGACTGACGGAAAAAATGCTGTCGGAGGCGAATATTAACAGCCTGCGCTTGCTGAACGAAATGGCGCAACAACGCGGACAGTCAATGGCGCAGATGGCGTTGAGCTGGTTACTGAAAGATAACCGGGTGACATCAGTATTAATCGGTGCCAGCCGACCTGAACAACTGGAAGAAAACGTTCAGGCATTAAGCAATCTGACATTCAGTGTAGAAGAGCTGGCGCAGATTGATAAACACGTCGCCGATGGTCAGCTTAATCTGTGGCAGGCGTCATCAGACAAATAATCGTCTTTAATACTGTGCCGGGTGGCGGCGTTGCCGGCCCCGGCCAGAATGTTTCAGTACTTATGTCGTATCAGCTGGTCATCACAACTACCGAGAGCACAAAGTTCAGAGGCATGATGATGTAGTACAGTACTGAAATAACAGACGCCTCAAATCTCTTCCGCTTTGATCTGCGGACGCTGGTACTCCGGCCATACCAGCGCGACGAGTGTGGGGTAGGCTTCCAGACTGAACTCCCTGAAGCATTGTCGCAAATTGAGCACGTCCAGATCGGCATGTGGTACTTTCTCCCCACTCAGACAGCGTTTTTTGATGTTGTCGTAATATTTATACACCGCAGAGTTGAGATCGCTACAGCGTCGCTGTGAGTCAAATAGCCCAGGAGTTTCATTCAATTCCACCATTGTCATCCGTTTTATCGTCGAGTGAATAAAATCAATATATTCGTGGTTAACCCGCCAGTACCATACTGGGGTGATCGAATTCATCAGTACCGCAAAATGATCTTCACCCTCTTCTTTGCTTAGTATTTCTGGTTGGTTTGCTGATGTAAAATCCTCTGCATATCGGTTTTTATTTGTACTACGCATCAGAAAAAGTACACCGCAGGTAAGTAATAGCAGGGTAATAACAGAATAAAATATACTGTTCATATGCAGGCTCCGTTTTTTTTGATTTTAAATTTACCCCATGTTATTGTCAACGCGGCCTATCTTATTAAAAACATCCTATCATTGGCAGCAAAGGATATATCAACATGCTTCCCGAGCATCTTGTTCCCTCTCACTTTCATTTATCCACTTCCCCGAGCAATACCAGCACCACAGAAAATAGTGAAAATTTGACTCAGGGAAAGATTACGTTAAACGATTATGAAAAAGATATTTTGATCAGTTCCGCAGCGACCGGACAGTCACGAAATATGCTGTTTGAAGAGCGCGATCGTCATTTAAAAGAACGCCTTTTTCACGTAGCAAAAATTGAATCGTTCACGCGCTTGCTAAATGCCTTACAGGCAGAGGGTGACATTAACTCTCAAGAATTAAGTGAAATTCTGACTCAAAAAACGAACATGATAAATGAACATGGCAATAAAATTTGGCTTAATTTAATTACTCGTGAAACCGACGCCCCCATTTTTTATTCTCTGGTAGAAAAATAAGATGAAAGATGTTGAGGATAATAATGTTTATTTAGCTTTAGATAACCATAAAAGTGATGAGTTTGTCTTAAAGCAAAATCTGGCGGTGTTAATTGCCAATAAGAACGCGACACTGGAAAGCGTAGCTCAGGATATGGTCTCAATACCCGCAGCGCTGGTACGTATGAAATGGCAAAATCGCCGTGAAATCTATGCCCTGCAGGCTAAAGAAGAGATCTACGGGGCCGCTATTGAAGCCATCATTGCCCGGCAACCAGAGTTGCGCGACAAAATCTTGGCACGCCTGGAAAGCACATATCAACATATACTCGCTCGCGAAACAGCCACATTACGCCTGACACGCAAGCTGTCAGAGGGGAACTACGAAGCGACCAGAATCACTACAGTCGCATTGGACGAAGACAGATAGTCCAAGGTGATAACGGGGGAAGAAAACGCGGAAGTGGAAGGCCGGGTAAGGCTAACAGCATCACCCGGCAACAAAGAGGTTATTTTGCTTTCACAACCTCTTCACCAACCAAACCAATCTTCAGGAACCCTGCCTGGTGCAGCGTATCCATTACTTTCATCATGGTTTCATAGTCGACGGTCTTATCAGCACGGAAGAAGATAGTGGTATCTTTCTTCCCTTCCGTCAGCGCGTTCAGCTCGCTAATCATGGTTTCATCCGTCACCTGCTCGTTACCGATGAACATGGTGTTATCGGCTTTCACTGACAGGTAAACCGGTTTCTCCGGACGCGGTTGCGGCGTACTGGTGGATGCAGGGAGATTCACCTTCACATCCACAGTTGCCAATGGCGCTGCCACCATAAAAATGATCAACAAAACCAACATCACGTCGATAAACGGCGTCACGTTTATTTCGTGCATTTCACCGTTATCGTCCAGGTTTTCATTAAAGCTCATTGCCATGGAACATTATCCTACACGTAATTTCTGCGCAGCACGTACCGGATGAGCAGCAGCGCTTGCGCTCAGGTCCAGATCGCGACTTTGCAGCAACAACACCTGTGCCGCGACATCACCCAGCATAGCTTTGTAGCTGCCTATCTGACGTGCGAAGATGTTGTAGATAACAACCGCAGGAATTGCCGCTACCAGACCAATTGCAGTCGCTAGCAGAGCTTCTGCAATACCCGGTGCAACAACGGCCAGGTTAGTCGTTTGAGTTTGAGCAATACCGATGAAGCTATTCATGATGCCCCATACCGTACCGAATAGCCCCACAAACGGAGAAATGGCCCCGATGGTCGCCAGGTATCCATTACCGCGGCCCATCTGACGGCCGACTGCGGCGACACGACGCTCAAGGCGGAATCCGGTACGCTCTTTGATCCCTTCGTTGTCATCACTGCCTTCTGACAGTTCCAGCTCGTTCTGTGCTTCGTTAATTAGCAGTGAGCCCAGGCTTTTGGTATCAAATCCAGCGGCAATCTCACTTGCCTGATCTAAAGAGCGGGCTTCAGCCAGCATTTGCTGTTCACGCTTAAGGCGGCGCTTCTGTGTAAAGAACTCAAGGCTCTTGCTAAAGAAGATAGCCCAGGTGACCACTGATGCCAAAATCAGCCCAATCATCACGCACTTAACCACGATATCGGCGTGCTGATACATACCCCAGACGGAAAGGTCCGTCTGCATCAAATTATTACCCACTCTGTATCTCCAGGACGCAAATCACAAAATCTGAGCGTAATCATATCAAAACGACGTCGAATTGATAGTCGTTCTCATTACTATTTACATAGTGCCGCACCTTTGGTTTCTTTTCCTTGCGCTTACGCAGTAAAAAAGTCACCAGAATCATTTTGAGATTATTTTCTACTTTATGACCGCCGTGCAGGGTGCATGATGCTGGATCCATGCTAGTTTAGACATCCAGACGTATAAAAACAGGTATTAAAACATGGCAGACAAGCATCTTGAGACCAAACTTGTTCAGGCAGGGCGCAGTAAAAAGTACACGCTGGGCTCAGTTAATAGCGTGATCCAGCGCGCTTCTTCGCTGGTGTTTGAGTCCGTTGAGGCAAAAAAACAGGCTACGCACAACCGTGCTAACGGCGCTCTTTTCTATGGTCGTCGTGGAACGCTGACACATTTTTCACTACAGGAAGCAATGTGTGAACTGGAAGGCGGTGCGGGATGTGCCCTTTTCCCATGCGGTGCAGCAGCCGTCGCCAACACAATTCTGGCCTTTGTTGAACAAGGCGACCATGTGCTGATGACGAACACGGCCTATGAACCAAGCCAGGATTTCTGCACCAAAATTCTCGGCAAGCTCGGCGTCACAACCGGCTGGTTCGATCCGCTGGTGGGCGCCGATATTGTGAAACACATCCGGCCGAACACCAAAGTCGTATTTCTGGAGTCACCCGGCTCAGTCACGATGGAGGTGCATGATGTTCCGGCCATCGTTGCCGCGGTCAGAAGCGCTGCACCTGACGCAATCATTATGATCGATAACACCTGGGCTGCCGGAGTACTGTTCAAGGCATTGGATTTTGGTATCGATATCTCGATTCAGGCTGGCACCAAATACCTGATTGGCCATTCCGATGCGATGGTCGGTACGGCGGTGGCAAATTCCCGTTGCTGGGATCAACTGCGCGAGAACGCTTATCTGATGGGACAAATGCTGGATGCAGATACCGCCTATATGACCAGCCGTGGATTACGTACCCTGGGCGTTCGCCTGCGCCAACATCATGAAAGCAGTTTAAAAGTTGCCGAGTGGCTGGCAAGCCATCCGCAGGTTGCCCGCGTAAATCACCCTGCGCTACCGGGCAGCAAAGGCCACGAATTCTGGAAACGTGATTTCACGGGCAGCAGTGGACTGTTCTCATTCGTGTTGAATAAAAAACTGAATAATGAAGAGCTGGCGGCATATCTTGACCACTTTAGCCTGTTCAGCATGGCTTACTCCTGGGGGGGGTTTGAATCACTGATTCTGGCGAATCAACCTGAACACATTGCGGCAATCCGTCCGGAAGGAGAAGTGGACTTCAGCGGGACACTCATTCGTTTACACATCGGTTTAGAGAATGTTGATGATCTGATTGTGGATTTAGCCGCAGGATTTGCCCGAATCGAGTAACATTGCCGCAGATGGACATATATGCAGACACTTCTGGTGGAAAAGTCTGCAATTGTTGCGTCCGGGATCAAGGCATCCCGGACAATTCAGGAGTACAATCCACTCATAAACGCTGTTCCACAGGAAAGTTCATGGTCGTCATTCAAGATATTATCTCCGCGCTCTGGCAACACGATTTTGCCGCGCTGGCAGATCCGCACGTTGTGAGCGTTGTGTACTTTGTAATGTTTGCCACACTGTTTTTAGAAAACGGCCTGCTGCCTGCCTCCTTTTTACCCGGAGACAGCCTGCTGTTGCTGGCAGGGGCACTGATTGCACAGGACGTGATGAGCTTTTTACCCACCATCGCTATTCTGACAGCTGCAGCCAGTCTGGGCTGCTGGTTGAGCTACATTCAGGGACGCTGGCTGGGCAACACGCGCACGGTAAAAGGCTGGCTGGCACAATTACCCGAAAAATATCACCAACGTGCCACCTGTATGTTTGACCAACATGGACTAATGGCGCTGCTCGCCGGGCGTTTCCTGGCGTTTGTTCGCACTTTGCTGCCTACGATGGCGGGAATTTCAGGCCTTCCTAACCGTCGATTCCAGTTTTTTAACTGGCTGAGCGGTCTGCTGTGGGTCAGCGTCGTCACCAGCTTTGGCTATGCGCTCAGCATGATCCCGTTCGTTAAACGCCATGAAGACCAGGTCATGACCTTTTTGATGATCCTGCCGATTGCACTGCTAACCGCAGGTCTGCTGGGAACCTTATTTGTGGTGATTAAAAAAAAATACTGTAGTGCCTGAGTAACAGCCATCGCCATCCGGTACACATTACCGGGTGGCGCTTCTGCGACATCCTCAAAATCAACTCCCCTGCATCGTTCGAATTCTTGCCGCATCCTCACCCGGCGTCACACCAAAGTAGCGTTTGAACTCGCGGCTAAACTGCGATGCACTCTCATAGCCTACCCGCATCGCCGCCGCACTGGCTTTCATGCCGTCATGAATTATCATCATCCGCGCTTTATGCAGGCGATAACTCTTCAGATATTGCAGCGGGGAAGTGCTGGTTACCGATTTAAAATTATGATGAAACGCCGATACGCTCATATTGGCCTCTGCCGCCAGTTGCTCGACGTTGAGGTTCTCGGTGTATTTGTTCTCAATCCGCTTCAACACACGGCTTATCAAACTGAAATGCGTCTGGCGGCTGACCAGTGCGAGTAATGCGCCACCACGTGGCCCGGTCAGCACATGGTAAAGGATCTCGCGAATGATCTGTTTCCCCAGGATGCGCGCGTCCAGCGGTCGCTCCATTACATCCAGTAAACGCTCAGCTGCGCAGAGAATCTCGTCCGAAAGCGTGGCAGAGTTGATTCCGCTTGCCGCCATTGAGGGTTGAAACAACTCGTCCTCACCAATATCCATCAGCAACTCCTGCAATTGCAGAATATCAACATTCAGGCGGATACCGGCCAGCGGAACCTCCGGTGTCGCATAAGTTTCACATTCGAAGGGTAAAGGTACTGTCAGTAACAGGTATTCGTTGGCGTCATAACGAAATACACGTTCGTTTATGTAACCGATTTTATGCCCCGAGAAGAGAAATATGATGCCAGGCTGATACATCACTGGCGTACGCTGTCCCGGCTCAGTGCCATACAGTAAGCGCACATCAGGCAGTAGTTCGTTTAATCTATTTTCATTGTTTTTCAGTTTGTTAACTTTATCTGTCAACAGAAGACAGATCTCATCACGGTTCATAGAGCACCATTTCATTATCGGTTTTCGACCTTGATATAGTGCGCATATTTATCCGTTTTCTCCAGCAGTCTGTAGAAATGGGCAAGACATTGGCAGAAATGAGCATTGAGAGGAGCGCTTCTGGCGACCACAATGTTCACCATCAGGCAGACACTCGCCTGCCCTCTTTTTTACCCACATAAGGGAACGAGCAATGAACAACTTTAATCTACATACCCCTACTCGCATTTTGTTCGGTAAAGGCGCTATCGCAGAGCTGCGCGATCAAATCCCTCAGGACGCTCGCGTGTTAATTACCTATGGCGGCGGCAGCGTTAAAAAAACCGGCGTTCTGGCGCAGGTACAAGATGCCCTGAAAGGACTGGACGTACTTGAGTTTGGCGGAATTGAACCAAACCCGTCTTATGAAACCCTGATGAACGCAGTAAAAATTGTGCGTGATGAGAAAGTGACGTTCCTGTTGGCTGTAGGCGGCGGTTCTGTACTGGATGGCACAAAATTCATCGCAGCTGCAGCGCATTACGCTGATGGTATCGACCCATGGCGCATTCTGGAAACCCGCGGTAACGACGTGAAAAGCGCAGTACCAATGGGCTCTGTACTGACGCTACCAGCAACCGGTTCAGAGTCTAACTCCGGGGCCGTGATTTCCCGCAAAACCACCGGCGATAAACTGGCTTTTATGACCCCGTTTGTACAGCCTGTATTTGCCGTACTGGATCCGGTTTACACCTACACCCTGCCGCCGCGTCAGGTCGCTAACGGTGTGGTAGATGCATTTGTCCACACCGTGGAACAGTACGTGACGTACCCGGTAGACGGGAAAATTCAGGATCGCTTTGCCGAAGGTATTTTGCTTACGCTGGTAGAAGATGGTCCGAAAGCGTTGCAGGAACCAGAAAACTACAACGTACGTGCTAACGTCATGTGGGCGGCAACGCAGGCACTGAATGGTCTGATTGGCGCAGGCGTACCGCAGGACTGGGCAACCCATATGCTGGGTCACGAGTTGACTGCGATGCACGGTCTCGACCACGCTCAAACGCTGGCGATCGTCCTGCCTGCACTGTGGAATGAAAAACGCGATACCAAGCGAGCCAAATTACTGCAGTACGCAGAGCGCATCTGGAATATCACCGAAGGTTCCGATGACCAGCGTATTGATGCTGCCATCGCTGCCACCCGTCGTTTCTTCGAGCAAATGGGTGTACCAACGCGTCTGTCTGACTACGGTCTGGATGGTAGCTCCATCCCGGCGCTGCTGGAAAAACTGGAGGCACACGGTGGTACTAAACTGGGCGAACATCAGGACATTACACTTGACGTCAGTCGCCGGATTTACGAAGCAGCACGCTAAGCTTTTTTCACCTCTGACTTTCGTTTTTGGTCATTTAGTCCAGACTTAAGTCACACAAACCTCACCGGAGCCTGCTCCGGTGAACTCAATTTACACCTAATCATTCATGATGCATCGAGGCGGCAATTGAGAGAATCCCCAGGAGCGTACATAAGTACGTGACTGGGGTAAACGAAAGCAGCCAACAAAGAGGCAGCTTGAAGGATTCAGTGTATGGGGGGAATTATGACTAATCCAACTGTTATCAAGCTACAGGATGGTAACGTAATGCCACAGCTGGGCCTGGGCGTCTGGAAGGCAAGTAATGAGGAAGTAATCTCCGCTATTCATAAAGCGCTGGAAGTGGGTTATCGCTCTATCGATACTGCCGCCGCGTATAAAAATGAAGAAGGTGTTGGGAAAGCGTTACGTAATTCGGGCGTACCCCGGGAAGAGTTGTTCATCACCACCAAACTGTGGAATGACGATCAGAAACGTCCCCGTGAAGCTTTGCTCGAAAGTATGGAGAAACTCCAGCTTGATTACCTTGACCTTTACCTGATGCACTGGCCCGTCCCGGCTATCGACCATTACGTTGAAGCGTGGGAAAACATGATTGACCTGCAAAAACAGGGTCTGATTAAAAGCATCGGCGTGTGCAACTTTCAGATCAACCACCTCCAGCGTCTGATGGATGAAACGGGCGTTTCGCCGGTGATCAACCAGATCGAGCTTCATCCACTGCTGCAACAACGTCAGTTACATTCATGGAATGCGACGCATAAAATCCAGACCGAGTCCTGGAGTCCACTGGCACAAGGTGGGAAAGATGTGTTCGATCAAAAGATTATTCGCGACCTTGCTGAGAAATACGGCAAATCTCCGGCACAAATAGTTATCCGCTGGCATCTGGATAACGGTCTGGTGGTTATCCCGAAATCGGTAACCCCTTCCCGCATCGCAGAGAACTTTGATGTTTGGGACTTCCGCCTGGACAAAGATGAATTAGGCGAAATAGCTAAACTCGATCAGAGTAAACGCCTGGGTCCTGATCCAGACCAATTCGGCGGTTAATTCCCCTCTCCCGCCCGGCATTCTGCTGGGCCTTTTCATTTCATGAAATATCAGGAAACAATAAAACACCTGTTTATATGTGTATTTCCTGCGTCCACAAGCGCAGCATTACTACCAAATAACCACCTAATTATTAATGGTTATTATACTTAAAGAATACACATATCAATTTTTTATAGGTGTCAAACCGTGGCGGAAAACAAATCCCAGGGAGTTAAATGGCTCCCATTGATTCTTATAATATTAATCTCTTCTGGTCTCTGGCAACTCACCCCACCAACAGGGTTAAGTGCCCCAGCCTGGCATTCGGCGATTATATTTGTCGCCACTATCGCCTCTATCGTGGCAAAAGTTCTGCCGATTGGCGCTGTCGGCATTATTGGCATTACCGTTTTTGCACTCGCCTATGCCGCGGGGGATAAAACGGCCAGTGGTGCTATAACTACAGCACTAAGCGAGCTGAACAGTTCGCTTATCTGGCTTATCGTCGTCGCTTTTATGATTGCCCGTGGATTTATCAAAACCGGTCTGGGTCGGCGTATTGCGTTACAGATGATCCGACTGCTCGGTAAACGCACGCTGGGGCTCGCCTACGGTCTGGCTTTTGCCGATCTGATCCTCTCTCCCGCCATGCCAAGTAATACGGCGCGCTGCGGCGGCGTTATCTATCCGATTGCCGATTCTCTGGCACGCAGTTTTAACTCAAACCCAGAAGATGAATCTCGCAGCAAAATCGGTACCTTTCTCATCACTTGTATCGGCAATGTCAACGACGTCACCGCCGCGCTCTTTATGACTGGGTATACCGGTAACCTGCTGGCGGTGAAACTGGCGGCAAACGCAGGAATCACGTTGACATGGGGAAGCTGGTTTATGGCAGCGCTGCTGCCTTGCCTGGTGTCACTACTGCTGGTTCCGCTGCTGGTGTACTGGCTGGTGCGCCCGGAAATTAAACATACGCCTGATGCCCCTAATCTGGCCCGTAAAGAGCTGGCAGAAATGGGCCACATGTCACGCGGCGAGTGGTTGATGCTGGCGACCGTCGGCGTTCTGCTGGTGTTGTGGATCTTCGGTGATACGTTAGGTGTCGATGCCACTACGGCCTCGTTTGTTGGCCTGTCGATTTTATTACTTAGCGGCGTTCTGAGCTGGGAAGATGTGAAAAGCGAAAAAGGCGCATGGGATACACTGATTTGGTTCGCCGCGTTGCTGATGATGGCAAACCAGTTGAAAAAACTCGGCTTTACCACCTGGTTTGGTAACCTGATTGGCGATAGCCTTAGCAGCACCATGCACGGTACCAGTTGGGTGCTCGTTCTGCTGCTGCTTAACGCCGCCTACTTCTACACCCACTACTTTTTTGCCAGCGGAAACGCGCAGATTGCCGCACTGTATGCCGTATTCCTTGGCGTCGGCCTGCATCTGAATATTCCGGCTGCTCCTACAGCATTAATGTTGGCCTTCACCAGCAGCCTGTACTGTTCTCTCACTCAGTATACTCACGCCCGTGGTCCGATCCTGTTTGGCGCGGGATATGTACCAACGGGAGTCTGGTGGCGAACAGGATTTGTCATCAGCCTGTTTAACCAGGCGGTCTTCTTGACCGTGGGTTTGATGTGGTGGAAGGTGTTGGGTCTGTACTAAGCTGAAGTGAAACTGGCCCGGTAAGCGTTGCGCCACCGGGCTACACATTTAGCGCCCTGCCACTTTCCCGCGTTTTTTATTCGCCGCCGGTGTCTGGCGTTGATGTGCCACTGGCGTATGTTTGGTCAGCGCCGGACGTGTATGTCGGTTCTGGCGACGCGCTTCACGCATCTCTTCCAGCGTAGGAGACGGAACCAGACATTCGCGACGACCACCAATCAGATGCTTTTTACCCATATCTTCCAGCGCCTGACGAATTAGCGGCCAGTTGGCTGGATCGTGATAACGCAGCAACGCTTTATGCAGACGACGTTGTTTGTCGCCCTTCGGCACCACCACATCCTCACTCTTATAACCAATTTTACCCAGAGGATTTTTCCCGGTGTAATACATGGTTGTCGAGTTCGCCAGCGGCGATGGGTAGAAGTTCTGCACCTGATCCAGACGGAAACGACGCTGTTTCAGCCACAGCGCCAGATTTACCATATCCTCGTCACGCGTACCCGGGTGCGCAGAGATAAAGTATGGGATCAGGTACTGCTCTTTACCGGCCTGTTTAGAGTAGGTATCGAATAGTTCTTTAAAGCGATCGTAGCTGCCCATGCCCGGCTTCATCATCTTCGACAATGGGCCTTCTTCGGTGTGTTCCGGCGCAATCTTCAGATAGCCCCCCACGTGGTGGGTCGCCAGCTCTTTGATATAGCGGGGATCTTCAACCGCGATGTCATAACGCACACCAGAGGCGATAAGGATCTTTTTAATACCTTTTAAATCACGCGCACGACGATAGAGATTAATGGTCGGCTCGTGGTTGGTATCCATATGCGGGCAGATATCCGGGTAGACGCAAGACAAGCGACGACAGGTCTGTTCCGCGCGCGGCGACTTACAGCGCAGCATATACATGTTGGCCGTTGGGCCGCCAAGATCGGAAATCACACCGGTAAAGCCCGGAACGGTGTCACGAATCGCTTCGATCTCGTTGATGATCGAATCTTCCGAGCGGCTCTGGATGATGCGTCCTTCGTGCTCGGTGATCGAACAGAAAGAACATCCGCCAAAACACCCACGCATAATGTTGATCGAGAAACGGATCATTTCATAAGCCGGGATGCGGCTGTTACCGTACGCCGGATGAGGAACACGTTGATACGGCAGCGCGAAGACGCTATCCATCTCTTCAGTCGACAGCGGGATCGCTGGCGGGTTGATCCAGATGTAGCGATCGCCGTGTTTTTGCATCAGGGCGCGCGCGCAGCCAGGGTTTGTTTCGTGGTGCAGGATTCGTGATGCATGTGCATACAACACTTTATCGCCCTTCACCTTCTCAAAAGACGGCAGCAGCACGTAGGTTTTCTCCCACGGCTTCGGACGTGGCGGCTGAACGGTGACCGCTTTTGCTTCCTGCTTTTTAGGTGCAACAGGCTTGTTATCCGCGCAAGGCAGATCTTCACCATACGGATGTGGGATAGGATCAATTTTCCCCGGCGTATCCAGACGCGTGGAATCCACACCGCTCCAGCCTGGCAGCGCTTCTTTGACCATGATCGCGGTGTTACGCACGTCGCGGATCTGATCAATTGTCTCGCCCATCGCCAGACGGTGCGCCACTTCAACCAGCGGACGTTCGCCGTTGCCAAACATCAGCATATCCGCTTTGGAATCCACCAGCACAGAGCGACGCACGGTATCAGACCAGTAATCATAATGCGCAGTACGGCGCAGGCTGGCTTCAATACCACCGAGGATCACCGGAACATCTTTCCAGGCTTCTTTACAGCGCTGGGTATAAACCAGCGTAGCGCGGTCCGGGCGTTTGCCTGCAACGTTGTCCGGCGTATAGGCATCGTCATGGCGCAGTCGGCGATCGGCGGTATAACGGTTGATCATCGAGTCCATATTGCCGGCGGTCACGCCGAAGAACAGGTTCGGTTTACCCAGACGCATAAAATCGTCTTTGTTGTTCCACTCCGGCTGCGCGATAATCCCGACACGAAATCCCTGGGATTCCAGCATACGACCACAAATGGCCATACCAAAGCTTGGGTGATCGACGTAGGCATCACCGGTAACCAGAATAATGTCGCAGCTATCCCAGCCAAGTTGGTCCATCTCTTCTCGCGACATCGGCAGAAACGGCGCGGGACCAAAACAGGCGGCCCAGTACTGCGGCCAGGAGAAAAGGTCTCTGTCCGGTTGGATCAGGGATATTGCGCTCATAATGCTTCCAAAAATGGTAAAAAAATAATCAAAGGCCGGGGATTATACGCTGTATGTCCGCAAGAAATGAAGTGGAGTCTGAGCCAGACGGGTAGAAAGCTTTATAAATTGTTAAATTTTACTACACCCATTTTTTTCAATCATAATTAACACCATGCCGACCTGTTGAGATATCTCTTTTTCGGCGGGGGATTTTTCATTGCGACTCAACGATTCACTGCATATTTCCCAGTTACGGGTTGTTGTTCATCTGTGCGGATTTTTGGTTCTTCTGTACAGCTTCTCTATGCTGCCACCGATGGCCATCGCTCTGTTGCATAAAGAGCGGAGCTTTTTCGCTTTTTTCAGTACATTTATGACTTTCTTTACCCTCGGCGGCGGTGCATGGCTGGTAACAAAACATGCCGGTATTCAGCTACGAACCCGGGATGGTTTCGTCATCATCGTTCTCTTCTGGCTGCTTTTTTCATTTATCAGCGCGATGCCGATGTGGATGGACGATGGCTTAAATCTCTCCTTTTCCGATGCCCTGTTTGAAGGGGTCTCCGGCATTACCACTACCGGAGCAACGGTGATTGGCGACGTCAGCGCCTTGCCAAAGTCCTATCTGTACTATCGGGCTCAGCTCAATTTTATTGGCGGCCTGGGGGTTATTGTCCTCGCCGTAGCGGTATTGCCGCTGCTAGGTATCGGGGGTATGAAACTCTATCAGTCTGAAATGCCCGGCCCCTTTAAAGAAGAACGCCTCACGCCAAGACTTGCTGACACTGCACGCACGCTGTGGCTAACCTATTTCATTCTGGGACTTATCTGCACTCTGGCTTACTGGATTGCCGGTATGTCGTTTTTCGACGCTGTATGCCACGGGCTTTCGACGGTCTCCCTTGGCGGATTTTCCACCCGCAGCGAGAGCATCGGCTTTTATAACAGCCATGCTATTGAGCTTGTCGCCGGGCTGTTTTCGCTGTTATCTGCATTTAACTTCACCCTCTGGTACGTCGCTATCGTAAAACGTACCTTCAAGCCATTTCGCCGTAATGCCGAACTGCAATTCTTCTTGATTATTGCGCTGGTTATCACCCTGATCAGCACCTGGCAGGTCTGGCGAGCGGGCATGTACGGTATATCAGACAGTCTGGTGCACGCCTTTTTTCTGGCCAGCTCCATGTTGACAGATAATGGCCTGTCGACGGCGGATTACGCACAGTGGCCCTCACACACAATTTTCATGCTACTCAGCGCCAGTTTCTTTGGCGGTTGTGTGGGTTCGACCTGCGGGGGAATTAAGGTGCTGCGCTTTCTAATTATGTTCAAGCAGTGTCGTCAGGAGTTACACCAACTCGCGCACCCTCGCGCATTGCTGAATATCAAAGTTGGCAACAACGTGGTTACCGACCGTGTGGTTCGCTCGGTATGGAGCTTCTTTTTTCTTTATGTTTTGTTTACCAGCTTTTTCATCTGGGCGCTCAATTTGATGGGCTACGATCTCTTCTCATCTTTCGCCACCGTCGCCGCCTGCATCAATAATATGGGACTGGGATTTGGCGTAACCGCTACAACGTTTGGCACTTTACACGACGAGGCAAAGCTTCTGATGTGCGCAGCTATGATCATGGGGCGTCTGGAGATTTACCCCATTTTGATCCTTTTCTCGCGCATGTTCTGGCGGGCCTAACAGGCCCACCTGCGCATTACGGTGCCGGATTCACCAGCATCTGTCCGATGGAGCCACGATCCGCCATTTCCAGCGTCTGGCTGTTGAAGTAGAACGGGAAATGGGCCCAGGAAGGCTGTCCGTAATAGACCAGCAACTCCACCTGACCGTCCACCCAGACGGTATCTTTCCAGCCCCTGTCTTCCGGGAACGGCATTGCGCCATTCACATTACGGACCAGGAAAGAGACGCCTTCAATATGGAACGCCTGCGGCATATCCGCGCGTACTGTCCAGCGCTCCCAGGTTCCCTGCTGAGCGGTGATATCCATGCGGTTTACATCCCACAGTTGACCATTGATGCCAGGATCGTCATCGAGGCTGATATCGCGGCTACGAATCGGCGTTCCACTCAAAATTTCTGTTGGCAAAAGACGCATCGGCAGACTGTCAGTCACCAGCGGTAGCAGGCCTGTGGGTCGCAGCGTTAATACCAGTGTGGAGACCAGAATACTGGAAGGTTCAAAGAATCCCCGGATCCGGTCAACAATACTGGCTGCCTCACCACAGGTGATCGACACTTCGTCACCGTTAGTCATATCCACCAGAATCTCACGCCGCTCGCCAGGCGCCAGCGATAGCTGTTTCACCGACACCGGAGCCGGTAAAAAACCTTGATCGCCGGAAATAACATGCAGTGCGCGCCCGTCGCTCATTTGCAGTTGGTAACGACGAGAGTTAGAAGCGTTCAGCAGACGCAAACGTACCCAGCCACGAGACACTTCCACATAAGGACTCTGCGCCCCGTTGACCAATAACGTATCACCGACAAAACCACCACTGCCCGGTTCGCTGTATTCCGGCGTACCAAAGTTATCCAGACGCTTATCCTGAATAATGATCGGAAAATCATCCACGCCATAATGGTTGGGAATAGGCAGTGATTTACTCACTTCATCTTCGACCAGCCACATCCCGGCAAGACCGTTATAGACCTGCTGTGCGGTACGGTTTGGCGTATTGGCGTGATACCACAACGTCGCGGCGCTCTGGCGAATCGGCAGGACCGGCGCCCAGTCCGCATTCGGCGACATCATTCGTGCCGGGCCCCCCATCAGTGGGCCAGGTACCTGCAATCCGGCGATGGTCATCGAGACATTTTCAGTCAGACGGTTGCTGTAGATAAGCTTAACGTCATCCCCTTTCCAGACGCGGATTGTCGGCCCCAGGTAGCGCCCGTTAATTCCCCAGACAGGCGCGCGCGTACCTTGTGTAAAGGACCAGTGAGCGCGTTGCAGGGTCATAAATAACGGCTGTCCCCGGCGGGACTCCAGCAGTGGCGGAACAGGTAGAGGTTGTTGCTGACCGGCAGCATTAGCCTTCAGCGGAACAGCACCTGCACACAGTGCGATTCCCGATGCCTGAATGAACTGACGCCGACTGAGTGACATATAAGCTCCATGTAAAACTGGCTATTAACACGCAGGAAATCACTTCCTGTAAAAAACTCGAATTGCGCGAATCAAACCTTACCGGCAGCTTCCCGCTCGGCAACTTCTTTGTCGAGTTCGGCGATTTTTTGTTCCATCAGCGTACGGCAATGCGCTGCCAGTTCACGAACCTGATCCTTACCAAAATGACTGATATCCACCGGCGGTAACATCTCAACGATCGCCAGACCATTATTCAGCCGGTTAAGTTTAATCTTATTCGAAGTCGTTGAAACACATACCGGGATAACAGGGACGCCAGCAGCAATTGCCGCATGAAACGCGCCAGTTTTAAATGGCAACAGGCCACGGCCACGGCTACGCGTTCCTTCCGGGAACATCCAGATGGAAATACGGCGTTTTTTGAAATGGTTCACCACCGCTGCAATCGTACTGTGCGCTTTCGCACGATTATTTCTGTCAATCAACAGATTACCGGTGAGCCAGTACAGTAGACCGAAGAAAGGGATCCACAACAGGCTTTTTTTACCAACCGTTACTGTCGGTGGCTGAACAATATTCGCGGCAGTAACCATGTCGTAGTTATTCTGGTGGTTACAAATATAGATGGCATTACCATAGTCCTTCGCGTCCGCTGGCATACGGCACTCAACCTTCAGGCCGTAAAGAGGAGCCAGCCGACCAAACATATGGCCGAACGTCGCGACGTGTTTTGGATTTCGCGGGCTGAAAAGACAGTATATACAACCGAAAATACAGACCAGAATGCAGTAAATAACAGTAATAAATAAACGAAAAATATATAGCATAACAACCTCTAAGGCCTAAGAGCCTGGCATTTTACGTCACCTGATCCAGAACACAGTATCAGGTTAGGGCTTTGTTAAGAGCGGCTCTCTGGAAAAGCGTATTGTTAATCGCAACGCACGAATAAACAACGGGTTCACGGGAATTTTTAACGTTTGCTCTCCCTCCGTAAAAGAAGGGAGAGCCAAACGACAGCGTTATTCTTCGCTGTCGCCGTTGCTGGCACGTCGAGGCGAGTCAATCTCAATACGATCAATGCGCTGCAGACCGCGCATTAGCGTACCGCGACGACCACGCTCGCCGGTTACCTTCTGCAACTCTTCTGGGCGCAGTTTAATTTTGCGTTTACCGACGTGAATTGTCAGCGTGCTTTGCGGCGGTAATACATAGAGCAGTGCCAGACCATCTTCACCTTTTGCCGCTTCCGCAGAAGGAATGTTGATTATCTTATTCCCTTTGCCTTTCGACAATTGCGGCAGATCGCTCACCGGGAACATCAACATACGTCCGGCCTGGGTGATCGCCAGCAACATATCGGTTTCATCTTCGATCACTACCGGTGGCATGACATGCGCATTCTCCGGTAACGTAATCAACGCTTTACCCGCACGGTTACGCGCTACCAGGTCATTGAAAGTACAGACGAAGCCGTAGCCAGCATCTGACGCCATTAATAGTTTCTGGTCATCGCCTTCCATCAGCATGTGCTCAACCGTCGCACCTGGCGGCAGCGTGAGTTTACCGGTCAGCGGTTCGCCCTGACCACGTGCTGACGGCAGAGTAATCGGATCGATAGCATAGCTTCGCCCGGTCGAGTCAACAAAGACCACCGGTTGGTTGCTCTTACCTTTCACCGCAGCTTTATAGCTGTCACCCGCTTTATAGCTTAATCCCGGCGCATCGATATCGTGCCCTTTCGCGCTACGTACCCAGCCACTCTGAGACAACACAATGGTGACCGGCTCAGACGGCAGCATGTCATGCTCGCTCATTGCTTTGGCTTCTTCACGCTCCTTCAGAGGGGAACGGCGATCGTCACCATAAGCGTCTGAATCCGCCTGCAACTCTTTCTTCAGCAGGTTACTCATTTTGCGTTCGGAGGCCAGAATGCCCTGCAGCTGATCGCGCTCTTTAGCCAGTTCATCCTGCTCGCCACGGATTTTCATCTCTTCGAGTTTGGCAAGATGGCGCAATTTCAGCTCAAGGATGGCTTCAGCCTGCGTTTCGGAAATACCAAACCGCGACATCAGCTCGGGTTTGGGTTCATCTTCATGACGAATAATTTCAATCACTTCGTCAATGTTGAGGAACGCCACCAGCAAACCTTCGAGGATATGCAGGCGCTTGAGTACTTTTTCCAGACGATAGTTCAGACGACGACGCACCGTGTCGCGACGGAACGCCAGCCACTCGGTCAGGATCTCCAGCAGGTTTTTCACCGCCGGGCGACCGTCGAGACCTATCATGTTCAGGTTGATACGGTAGCTTTTTTCCAGATCGGTGGTAGCAAACAGGTGGTTCATCACCTGCTCCATGTCCACGCGGTTAGAGCGCGGCACAATCACCAGACGGGTCGGATTTTCGTGATCCGATTCATCGCGCAGATCGTCCACCATCGGTAGCTTTTTATTGCGCATCTGGGCAGCGATCTGTTCCAGCACTTTCGCCCCGGAAACCTGGTGCGGTAGCGCAGAGATCACCACCGCACCGTCTTCTTTCGTCCATACTGCACGCATACGTACAGAGCCGCGCCCGTTTTCATAAATCTTACGAATTTCTGCGCGAGGAGTGATGATTTCCGCTTCGGTCGGATAATCCGGTCCCTGTACGATATCCAGCAGTTGATCCAGCGTTGTTTTCGGCTGCTCAATCAGCGTAATCGCCGCTTTCGCCACTTCACGCAGGTTATGCGGAGGAATGTCCGTAGCCATCCCGACGGCAATCCCGGTGGTGCCGTTAAGCAGAATATTCGGCAAGCGCGCAGGCAGCATCTTCGGCTCCTGCATGGTGCCGTCAAAGTTAGGCACCCAGTCCGACGTCCCCTGACCAAGCTCACCCAGCAGGATTTCCGCGTATTTGGACAGTCGGGATTCGGTATAACGCATCGCTGCGAAGGATTTCGGATCGTCCGGCGCCCCCCAGTTCCCTTGCCCGTCAACCAGCGGATAACGGTAAGAAAACGGTTGTGCCATCAGTACCATGGCTTCATAGCAGGCACTGTCACCATGTGGATGGTATTTACCCAGCACATCACCGACGGTACGCGCGGATTTTTTAAATTTGGCGCTGGCATTCAGCCCCAGTTCGGACATCGCGTAAACGATGCGACGCTGAACGGGTTTCAAACCATCGCCAATAAACGGCAACGCCCTGTCCATGATGACGTACATGGAATAGTTCAGATAGGCGTTTTCCGTGAATTCATGCAGCGCAAGGCGCTCTGCCATATCGCTCATTAATCGTGGTTCCTCAACTGTAAGCCCGAACAATACCCAGTATCTGTCAGGCAATATTGCCGCAGATACTACCCTATCTGGCGTGTTGAGTCACAAAGTTCAGTGGTTTTACCGCCGCAGATAGCGACGGCGATCGTCTCCTTAGTACTTCGCTCTTAATGCGCCCGGATATAGAGCTCTTTGCTATACACATAGTCTTGGGGATTATGCACAGGAAACCCTCCCACATAGGGTTTAAGTAATTTGATCAACGGCTGATAATAGATAGGAATGATGGGGGCTTGCTGGTTAATAATACCTTCCGCTTGCGCATACAGCTGGTTTCGCTGTGCAGCATCGGGCGTACGAGCCGCCTGCGCCAACAACGCGTCATAGCGCGCATCGCGCCACTGACCGACATTTTCTGCATTGCCTGACTGCAACGTATTCAGGAACGTTGACGCTTCATTATACGTCGCGTCCCACGACTGGCGAGACAACATGAAGTCCCCCTCACGACGTGCATCCAGATATGTTTTCCACTCCATGGTGCGCAACTTAACATCAGCCCCAAGCCATTTTTTCCACTCTGAGGACAAGGCAATGGCCGTTTTCTCATGCAGGTCGTACTTATTGTAAAACAGCTCAAACGTTAACGGATGCTGCTCGTCAAATCCGGCTTGTTTCAATAACGCTTTCGCTTCGGCAACCCGCTCATTCCACGGTGCCTGAAGATCGGTCAGCACAGGCGGCGTGAAACCGGTAACCTGCGGCGGTGTTAGCGTCGTTGCAGGTGTACGTAATCCAAGGACTTTCTCAGCAATAAGCTGTCGATTGGCCGTTAAGTACAGTGCCCGACGCACCCGGACATCGTTGAACGGCGCTTTGCGGATGTTGAAGTTGTAATACTCGCTGTTCAGGCGAGGGATCACCCGTAGCTCGCCCGGCAGATTCTTTTTTATCGCCGGAATTTGCTGAGTCGGAATCCAGGTGAGATCAACATCGCCGGCACGATAGCGATTGTACCCCGTCACGGCGTTATCTAACGACAGATAGTCGACCTGCTGTAAAACAGTATGTTGCGCATCACGGTAACGAGGATTTTTACGCACAACGATCTTCTCGTTCACCACCCATTTATCCAGCACAAATGCACCATTGGAAACCAGATGTTCAGGCTTACTCCACGCATCACCATATTGCACAATGGTGTGCTGCGGGACGGGAAATAACGTGGGCCACGCCAGCATGGTAGTGAACCACGGTACAGCCTGTTCGAGAGAGACTTCAAGGGTAACATCGTCCACAGCCTTCACCCCCAACGAACTAACGGGGGATTTACCGTCAACAATCGCCTGCGCATTTTTAATATGCGCCGCCGCCAGATATCCGGCAAACGGGCTGAGGGTATGCGGGTCAACCGCTCGCTGCCATCCCGCCACGAAATCCTGTGCAGTCAGCGCCACACCGTCTGACCATTGCAGCCCTTTACGCAGGTGAAAAATATAGCGTTTACCGCCATCCAGAACGTCCCAGCGCTGAGCCTGAGCAGGCTGCACTTTCCCTTCACCATCCATCCAGACCAGCCCTTCAAAGAGATCGAGTACAATTTGCGCGGCGGTATTTTCTTCCACTTTTTGCGGATCCAGGGTGCCCGGATCGCTGTGGTTGTTGTAACGAAAAATTTGTTGTGGGGCGAGAGGTGTTCCGTCTGGGATCGTTGCGGCAAAAAGCGAGGGACTGCACATCAGGCTGACCAGCCATAATAATGGATGCGTTTTCATGATTTCTCTGTCGATAAAAATGATACCGCTACTTTACATGTTGTGGCCCTCTACAGGCTGATTTGTATCACATTTAGGACAAAGAAAAGGGCCGCGAATGCGGCCCTGATGCTGATTACTTGGCGACTTTAGTAATCTGTTTCACATCGATTTCGACGGAGTTCCAGTCTTTATCAACTTCACCCTGGATTTCCACGACATCCTGCGGTGTTACGGTTACGCCATTCCAGCGTTTATGGTCAATATCTACATTCACCGTACCGGTGGCGTCTTTAAACAGGTACAAATCGTCGGAAATACGCTCGACGATATTACCGCGCAGGGTTACCCAGGTATCATCACGCAGGGATTTAGCACTTTCTACCGTCGTGCTGCTGCCGTTCGGACCAACGAACCCACCGCTTTGGCTTTGCGTCGCGGTCGGGCCAGAGAAGCCGCCCTGCTGCGCTGCCAAAACAGGTGCGGAACACAATGCCATCACGGCAACCATTGCAGCTAATTTTTTCATGTTCATGTCTCCCTTTCATGTTGTTTCACGACTATTTAATAAGTTAATCCTTAACAACTTCTTAAGCCAAAAAAAAGATTCTTTTTTGCTGTACAGCATCCGCTGCCACAAGGTTTACTGACAGGCAACAGAGTTATCGCAGGGAAGAACATATGCGTATTTTACTGATAGAAGATGACACGTTGATTGGCGATGGTCTTAAGACAGGTCTGAGTAAAATGGGTTTCAGTATCGACTGGTTTACTGAAGGTCGTCAGGGTAAAGAAGCGCTCTACAGCGCCCCTTATGATGCTGTGATCCTCGATCTGACGCTGCCGGGTATAGACGGGCGCGATATCCTGCGTGAATGGCGCGCAAAAGGGAAACAGGAGCCGGTACTTATTTTGACGGCCCGCGATGCGCTGGCAGAACGCGTTGAAGGCTTACGCCTGGGCGCGGATGATTATCTGTGCAAACCCTTTGCGCTAATCGAAGTTGCTGCCCGTCTGGAAGCTCTGGTGCGTCGCGCCAGCGGCCAGGCCAGTAGCGAACTGAGTCACGGACAGGTAACGCTTAATCCCGGCGCACTGACCGTCACGCTGACGGGGGAGCCGTTGTCGCTCAAACCAAAAGAGTTCGCGTTGCTGGAACTGCTCATGCGCAACAAAGGTCGGGTACTGCCGCGCAAACTTATTGAAGAGAAACTGTACAACTGGGACGAAAACGTCTCCAGCAATGCGGTTGAAGTACACGTCCATCATTTACGCCGTAAACTCGGCAGCGATTTTATCCGAACGGTGCATGGCATTGGCTACACCCTGGGTGACGCATGAAACTCACACAACGTCTCAGTCTGCGCGTCAGGCTCACACTTATTTTCCTTATCCTGGCCTCGATAACCTGGGCAATCTCCAGCTTTGTCGCCTGGAAACAGACAACGGATAACGTAGACGAACTGTTTGATACACAGCTGATGCTGTTCGCCAAACGGCTAAGTACGCTGGATATCAGCGACGTCACCGCCTCGCGTGATATGGCCCGCACGCCGAAGAAGCTGAAGCACGGTCATATTGATGACGACGCGTTGGCGTTTGCTATCTACTCCACCGACGGAAAAATGGTGCTGCACGATGGCGACAATGGCCAGGATATTCCCTACAGCTACCGCCGGGAAGGGTTTAGTGATGGTCAGCTCAATGGGGACAACGACCGATGGCGCTTTCTGTGGCTGAACTCTGCGGATGGTAAATATCGCATCGTGGTCGGTCAGGAGTGGGAATACCGGGAGGATATGGCACTGGCGATTGTTACCGCACAATTAACCCCGTGGCTTATTGCGCTCCCGCTGATGTTGCTTATTCTGGTGGTCATGCTCAGCCGTGAACTCAGGCCGTTAAAAAAACTAGCGCAGGCCCTGCGCTGGCGTTCCCCTGAATCGCAAGAACCTCTCGATCCTAAATGCGTGCCAAGCGAAGTGCGACCACTGGTCGAGTCCCTCAATCAGCTATTTACCCGCACACACTCTATGATGGTCCGCGAACGGCGTTTCACCTCCGACGCAGCCCATGAGCTACGCAGCCCATTAACCGCGTTGAAGGTGCAAACTGAAGTGGTGCAACTGTCAGATGATGACCCGCAAACGCGAGAAAAAGCGCTCCTGCAGCTTCACGCAGGCATTGAGCGCGCCACGCGTCTGGTTGATCAGCTGCTGACGCTTTCACGACTCGACTCCCTCGACAATCTGCAGGATGTAGCAGACATCCCACTGGAGGAGTTGTTGCAGTCCGCCGTTATGGACATTTACCACCCGGCTCAGCTGGCTCATATCGACGTGCGTTTGCAGATTAACGCACACAACGTTAAGCGTACCGGTCAGCCACTCTTACTCAGCCTGATGGTACGCAATCTGCTGGATAATGCGATTCGTTATAGTCCCCAGGGTAGCATTGTGGAAGTGACGCTCAATGCCCAATTTTTTAGCGTCAAAGATAACGGTCCAGGCGTGGCAGCGGAAGTCCTGGCGCACATTGGTGAGCGTTTCTATCGCCCGCCGGGACAAAGCGTTACTGGTAGCGGTCTGGGTCTGTCGATCGTCCGTCGTATTGCGACTTTACACGGGATGTCAGCCTCGTTTGGCAACGCTCCGGAAGGCGGGTTTGAAGCAAAAATCAGCTGGTAGCAACAATATTATTGCTAATAATGCAAAAGACTTTGCACATTTTGCTAATTTCACCGCGCCACTGGTGGAGGTAAAATCGCCTTCAAACGTATATTCTTGAGGACGAAAAATGAGCAACATTCTGATTATCAACGGTGCGAAAAAATTCGGCCATTCCAATGGTCAACTGAATGACACCCTGACCGAGGTCGCGGACGGCATCCTGCGCGACCTCGGGCATGATGTTAAAGTTGTACGCGCTGACAGCGATTATGACGTACAAACAGAAGTGCAGAACTTCGTCTGGGCAGATGCGGTTATCTGGCAAATGCCGGGCTGGTGGATGGGTGCTCCATGGACGGTGAAAAAATACATCGATGATGTTTTCACTGCAGGACACGGTACGCTGTATGCAAGCGATGGTCGCACACGTTCAGATGCTTCTAAAAAGTACGGTTCTGGTGGATTGATTCAGGGAAAAAAATACATGCTGTCCCTGACCTGGAACGCGCCAATGGAAGCTTTCACTGAAAAAGACCAGTTCTTCCATGGCGTTGGCGTTGATGGCGTGTATTTGCCGTTCCATAAAGCAAACCAGTTCCTGGGAATGGAATCGCTGCCGACGTTTATCACCAATGATGTGATCAAAATGCCGGATGTCCCGCGTTATATCGCAGAATATCGCAAGCATCTGACCGAGATTTTTGGTTAACTAGTTATTCAAAATTAGACCCAAATAATTCGAGTTGCAGCAAGGCGGTAAACGAGCGAGTCCCGATAAGCTTACTCAAGTATGTGATTTGGACGAGTAAACGCAGCTACAGCCTGAAGAATGCCGGTTATAGAAGGAGTTAACCATGCTTACAGTCATTGCAGAAATCCGCACACGTCCAGGTCAACATCACCGTCAGGCGGTACTGGACCAGTTTGCCAAAATCGTTCCGACCGTACTGAAGGAAGAGGGTTGCCACGGCTATGCACCGATGGTGGATCATGCCGCAGGTGTGAGTTTTCAGACTATGGCACCTGATTCCATCGTGATGATTGAACAGTGGGAAAGCATCGCGCATCTTGAAGCACATTTGCAAACCCCACATATGAAAGCCTACAGCGAAGCCGTAAAAGGCGATGTGCTGGACATGAATATTCGTATTCTGGAATCTGGTATTTAATTTTTCGTCATGGCCGCAAGGCCGGATGAGCACAGCGCCATCAGGCATTAGCATATTGCCGGATGGCGGCTTAAACCGCCTAATCCGGCCTACACAATGCCGCTCTACCCTTCGAGATCCGCCAGGTCGCCTTTTTCCTGCAACCAGTTGCGGCGGTCTTCAGAACGCTTCTTAGCCAGCAACATATCCATCATCGCGTTAGTACGCTGATCGTCCTCGTCATCAATGATAAGTTGCACCAGGCGACGGGTGTTCGGATCAAGCGTAGTTTCACGAAGCTGCATCGGGTTCATTTCACCCAGACCTTTAAAGCGCTGAACGTTCGGCTTGCCTTTCTTACGCTTCAACTGCTCCAGTACGCCTGCTTTCTCTTCTTCCGTCAGAGCGTAATAGACCTCTTTACCGAGATCGATACGGTATAATGGTGGCAACGCCACATAGACGTGTCCATGTTTGACCAGCGTGCGGAAATGCTTCACAAACAACGCGCAAAGCAGCGTCGCAATGTGCAGGCCATCGGAGTCCGCATCCGCCAGGATACAGATCTTGCCGTAGCGCAGCTGGCTCAGATCGTCGCTGTCCGGATCGATACCGATCGCCACCGAAATGTCATGTACTTCCTGGGATGCCAGCACTTCATCAGAAGAGACTTCCCAGGTGTTGAGGATCTTACCTTTCAGCGGCATGATCGCCTGGTATTCACGATCGCGCGCCTGCTTGGCCGATCCGCCTGCCGAGTCCCCTTCCACCAGAAACAGCTCTGTACGATTAAGATCCTGCGCGGTGCAGTCCGCCAGCTTACCCGGCAACGCCGGACCGCTGGTGAGCTTTTTACGCACCACTTTTTTCGCTGCGCGCAGGCGACGCTGGGCGCTGGAAATGGCCATTTCGGCCAGGAGTTCTGCTGACTGCACGTTCTGATTCAGCCACAGGCTGAAGGCATCTTTCACCACGCCAGAGACAAATGCCGCGCACTGACGCGAAGAAAGGCGTTCTTTAGTTTGGCCGGCGAACTGCGGGTCCTGCATTTTTACCGACAGCACGTAAGCACAACGGTCCCAGATATCTTCCGCCGACAGTTTCACGCCGCGCGGCAAAATATTGCGGTATTCACAGAATTCACGCATTGCATCCAGTAACCCCTGACGCAGGCCATTGACGTGCGTACCACCCTGCATGGTAGGGATCAGGTTGACGTAGCTTTCAGTCAGCAGCTCACCGCCTTCCGGTAGCCAGAGCAGCGCCCAGTCAACGGTCTCTGTTTCACCGCTAAAATTACCGATAAACGGTTTTTCTGGCAGCGTTGGTAAACCATTAACGGCTTCGCACAGGTAATCATTCAGACCGTCCTGGTAGCACCAGCGCTGCTCGCTGTTGTTGACCTCATCCTTAAACGTGATTTCAACGCCAGGGCACAGAACCGCTTTAGCTTTCAGCACATGCGTTAAGCGAGAAACAGAAAAACGAGGGCTGTCAAAGAAGCTTTCATCCGGCCAAAAGTGCACGCTGGTACCGGTATTGCGTTTACCGCAGGTACCGACCACCTGTAAATCCTGTACTTTGTCGCCGTTTTCAAACGCGATGTTGTAGACCTGCCCATCGCGGCGCACATTCACTTCCACACGCTTTGAAAGCGCGTTGACTACGGAAATACCGACCCCATGCAAACCGCCGGAAAACTGGTAGTTCTTATTGGAGAACTTACCGCCCGCATGCAGGCGGCACAGGATCAGTTCGACCGCCGGAACGCCTTCTTCAGGGTGAATATCCACCGGCATGCCGCGTCCGTCATCAATGACTTCCAGTGATTGATCGGCATGTAAAATCACGTCCACGCGTTTTGCGTGGCCCGCCAGTGCTTCATCCACACTGTTATCAATAACTTCCTGCCCAAGATGGTTAGGACGGGTCGTATCGGTGTACATCCCTGGGCGACGGCGTACCGGCTCAAGCCCAGTGAGTACCTCAATGGCATCAGCGTTATAAGTTTGCGTCATGGTTTAAATTAGCAATTCGAATTGATCGTCAGAAACTGTGCAGTCCAAGGAAATCGACAATCTGGTTGAAATAATCTTTGAAGCCCGTGAATGCGTGATTCCCGCCCTCAATAACTGTCTGACGGCAGGAGGCGTAATACGCCACCGCCTGGCGGTAGTCCAACACTTCATCGCCCGTTTGTTGTAGCAACCAGAGCAAATCCGGCGCTTCCAGCGGGTCAATCTGCATGACTTTAAGATCGTAAATATGGCGAGACTCTAGCACATATTGCTGCCCGGTGTAGGGGTTCTCGTTTTGGCCGAGGTAGTCAACCAGCAGTTCATAAGGCCGCACAGCGGGGTTCACCACCACTGCAGGCAGCATAAAACATTGCGACAGCCAGGTGGCGTAATAGCCCCCCAAAGAAGAACCGACAATCCCCAGCGACTCTCCGCCATGCTCAAGGATAATAGATTCCAGCATTTCTGCCGCCTGGGCAGGATACGGTGGCAGTTGCGGTACGATCATCTCAACGTGCGGATGATGCTCCGCCAGCCAGCTTTTCAGCAGGCATGCTTTCGCAGAGCGAGGCGAGCTATTAAATCCGTGTAGATAGAGGAGCGTAGACATCAATAACCTTCTGAAGCTGTATCAGGGTGGAACCGATTACCCTGCAGACGACAGACCTGGGTTTGCAGTGTACCGTCAGCAAAAAGTTCCAGCGTACGCCAGCCTGGGCTTATCGTATCTAACGTGAAATTGGAACAATGAGGCTTAAACTGCACGCAGGTCGACGGCGTAGCCAGCAGGCGGCGTCCGTTCCAGTCAAGGTCCAGTTCCTGATGAATATGCCCACAGAGCAGGTACTTTGCGCGCGGATAGTTCACCAGCACGTTGTCCAGTTCGGCAGCGTTACGCAGGCTGTGCTGATCGAGCCAACTGCATCCCGCAGGAAGTGGATGATGATGCAAAAGCAGCAAGGTATTACGCTCTGGCACATCAGCGAGTTTGCGCTCCAGCCATTCGAGCTGAAATTCGCTTAACTCACCATGTGGGACGCCGAAAACCTGGCTATCCAGCAACAAAATTTGCCACTGTTCGCCAATGAAGACGCGCTTGGCAGGGGAAATTCCTGCCTCCTGAAGGGCGCTGTACATTGCCGGCTGAAAATCATGATTGCCTGGCAACCAAACGCAGGGCGCACGAAAACTTGCGATGCCCTCAGCAAAGTGCTGATAAGCCGCAGCGGATTGATCCTGCGCCAAATCTCCAGTCGCCACGATCAGATCGTATTCAGGCGACTCAGCATGTATTGCATCCAGTACGGACTGATAGCTATCCCAGGTATTCACACCCAGCAGCGTTTCATGCTTTTCGGCAAACAGGTGAGTATCTGTAATTTGTAAGATCCTGACTCTGGCCTCACCAGCCAAAGGAAGGGTTAACAGGCTTTCCAAATGGTGTCCTTAGGTTTCACGACGCTAATAAACCGGAATCGCCATCGCTCCATGTGCTAAACAGTACCGTAACCAGTCGGCCAGAAACTGATTAATTTGATGCTTTTCGTCGCGTTGATGCAACTTTTTATTTGGATAATCATACCGCGCTTTGAAGCGAAAGATCTGCTGGCTTGAACACACTTCAGCCACCCTCGCATCATGATACAGGCGTACGGTCAGCGATGGCAGGCTCCAGTAAGTAACGGCTGGCGCCGTCTGTTCGATCGCAACAAGCGTAGTGTATCGGGTCGATTCAACAATCGTTAACCGATATTGTGCGTTTGCCACCTGATAGCTCACTGTTTCGCCGGCTGCGTCATTGCGCGGCAACAGGCGGCGCAATTGCGAAAAGTTGGTCTCGCACAGACGCATCATTTCAGGGAAGTCAGGTGTGTAACGCTTCATTTTTTCCACTCAGTTTTTAACTCTTGATAGTGCAGCTGTAACCATTGCAAAGCGATGACAGAGGCCGCGTTGTCGATTATCCCCTCTTCTACCCACTGGTAAGCCTGTTCCCGGCTAACCACATGAACACGAATATCTTCGTTTTCATCCGCCAGACCGTGGATCCCGCTTGCGGTCGTGGCGTCCACTTCACCTACCAAAATAGACAGGCGCTCACTGGTGCCACCAGGGCTTGCCAGATAGCTCAGAACGGGCTTCGTCCGCTTCACATCCAGTCCAGCTTCTTCCATTGCTTCACGGCGGGCAACATCCTCAACGGTCTCACCTTCTTCGATCATCCCAGCCACCATTTCCAGTAGCCACGGGCTTTCGCTGGTGTCATATGCCGCGATACGAATCTGCTCAACCAGTACAACTTCGTCCCGCTTAGGGTCAAAGGGTAGCAAGACTGCCGCATGTCCGCGCTCAAAAATTTCGCGCTTTACCTCTTCACTCATTCCGCCGTTAAACAGTCGATGGCGGAACCGATAAAGATCCAGTGAAAAAAAACCGCGGTATAGCGTTTCTCGTGCAATAATTTCTACATCATTTTTAGTGAAAGTCATTGGCAAGTTGTCTGGTTTACGCATCGTGCTGTCCTGATACCAATAGTGATTAAAATGTGAATTTCAAGGTCGTTTGACTGCTGTTTGAGCGCCCTTGTGTTAAATTGATGCAAATTAACGCCGTATGGCACGTAACGCCAACTTTTTGAAGTGGCGGATTCTGCTAGAATCAGCAATTATTTTTACAATTTGATCAGCGCTAAATACTGCTTCACAACAAGGAATGCAAATGAAGAAATTGCTCCCCATCCTTATCGGCCTGAGCCTGTCGGGGTTCAGTGCTTTGAGCCAGGCAGAAAACCTGATGCAGGTTTATCAGCAAGCACGCCTGAGCAACCCGGAATTACGTAAATCCGCCGCCGATCGCGATGCTGCATTCGAAAAAATTAACGAAGCGCGTAGTCCTTTACTGCCGCAACTGGGTTTAGGTGCCGATTACACCTACAGCAATGGCTACCGTGACGCAAACGGCGTTAACTCCAACGCCACCAGCGCGTCGTTGCAGTTGACTCAGTCTCTTTTCGATATGTCGAAATGGCGCGCCCTGACGCTGCAAGAAAAATCAGCAGGCATCCAGGACGTAACTTATCAGACCGATCAGCAAACGCTGATCCTGAACACTGCCACAGCCTATTTTAACGTATTGAACGCAATCGACGTGCTTTCTTACACCCAGGCACAGAAAGATGCCGTCTACCGTCAGTTAGATCAGACCACTCAGCGTTTTAATGTTGGTCTGGTCGCCATCACTGATGTGCAGAACGCCCGTTCACAATACGATACCGTACTGGCAAATGAAGTTACCGCACGTAACAATCTGGATAACGCAGTAGAACAACTGCGCCAGGTAACCGGTAACTACTATCCGGAACTGGCTTCGCTGAACGTTGATGGCTTTAAAACCAACAAACCGCAGGCGGTTAATGCCCTGCTGAAAGAAGCGGAAAACCGCAACCTGACCTTATTGCAGGCGCGTTTAAGCCAGGACCTGGCACGTGAACAAATTCGTCTTGCGCAGGACGGTCATTTACCGACCCTGGATTTAACCGCCTCTACCGGTGTTTCCGACACCTCTTACAGCGGTTCTAAAACCCGTGGTGCTACTGGTTCCCAGTACGACGATAGCAATATGGGCCAGAACAAAATCGGTCTGAGCTTCTCACTGCCGCTGTACCAGGGCGGGATGGTTAACTCTCAGGTGAAACAAGCGCAGTACAACTTTGTTGGCGCGAGTGAGCAGTTGGAGAGCGCACACCGTAGCGTGGTGCAGACCGTCCGTTCATCCTTCAACAACATCAATGCTTCTATCAGTAGCATTAATGCGTACAAACAAGCGGTTGTCTCTGCGCAAAGCTCTTTAGATGCGATGGAAGCAGGCTATTCCGTGGGTACACGTACTATCGTGGATGTGTTGGACGCAACCACCACGCTGTACAACGCTAAGCAACAGTTAGCTAATGCGCGTTATACCTATCTGATCAACCAGTTAAACATCAAGTCTGCGCTCGGTACGTTAAACGAGCAGGATCTGGTAGCGTTGAATAATACGTTGGGCAAACCGATTTCTACCGCGCCCGAAGCGGTTGCACCGGAAAACTCACAGCAAGACGCAGCTGCTGATGGCTATACCGCGAATAACGCGGCGCCAGCGGCCCAGCCGACTGCAGCACGTACAACCAGCAGCAGTAACGGCAACAACCCGTTCCGTAACTGATGCTGATGACGGGGCTTCGGCCCCGTCTGAACGTAAGGCAACGTAAAGATCCGCCCCTTCTTCCGCATTCTCGCCTCTTCCCGCTTCAATTTCGACCAGTCATCCACTATTCTGAGCAGTATTTACTACTGGGTCCTGGAAGACATAAATGAAACGGACAAAATCTATACATCACGCGTCATTCCGCAAAAGCTGGAGCGCACGCCATTTAACTCCTGTCGCTCTGGCAGTGACCGCTGTCTTTATGCTGGCGGGCTGTGAGAAGAGTGACGAAACAGTTTCGCTTTATCAAAACGCAGATGACTGCTCTGCAGCGAATCCGGGTAAAAGCGCCGAATGTACTACCGCATTCAACAACGCGCTGAAAGAAGCAGAACGTACCGCGCCTAAATACGCCACTCGCGAAGACTGTATCGCTGAATTTGGCGAAGGCCAGTGCCAGCAAGCACCTGCACAGGCAGGTATGGCACCGACCGGTGAAGGCCAGGCTCAGGCGCAGAACCAAAGCAGTGGCAGCTTCTGGATGCCGCTGATGGCGGGTTATATGATGGGTCGTATGATGGGCGGCGGAATGGGCGCTCAGCAGCCTCTCTTCAGCTCGAAAAACCCAGCCAGCCCGGCATACGGCAAATATACGGATGCAGGTGGTAAGAACTACGGCGCTGCACAGCCAGGCCGCACGATGACCGTACCGAAAACGGCAATGGCGCCAAAACCGGCAACCACATCAACCGTAACTCGCGGTGGTTTTGGTGAGTCTGTGGCAAAACAGAGCACCATGCAGCGTAGCGCAAGCGGTACCACCACACGTTCAATGGGTGGCTGATCTACATGGAAAGAATCAGTATTGTCGAGCGCCCGGACTGGCGCGATAAGGCCACCGAATACGGTTTCAACTTCCACACCATGTACGGCGAGCCATACTGGTGTGAAGACGCCTACTACAAGCTCACGCTTGCTCAGGTTGAAAAGCTGGAAGATGTCACTGCTGAGCTGCACCAAATGTGTCTCAAAGCGGTTGAAAAAGTCATTGCCAGTGATGAACTGATGACGAAGTTTCGCATTCCCAAGCATGTCTGGGGCTTTGTCCGCCAGTCCTGGCAGACCCAGCAACCATCGCTCTATTCGCGCCTTGATCTGGCGTGGGATGGCACTGGTGAACCCAAGCTGCTGGAAAACAACGCTGATACGCCAACGTCTCTGTACGAAGCCGCATTTTTCCAGTGGATCTGGCTGGAAGACCAGCTTAATGCAGGGAACCTGCCGGAAGGTAGCGATCAGTTCAACAGCCTGCAAGAAAAGCTGATTGAGCGCTTTACCGAGTTGCGCGAACAGTATGGTTTTCAGTTGCTGCACCTGACCTGCTGTCGCGATACCGTCGAAGATCGCGGGACTATTCAGTATCTGCAGGATTGCGCGGCCGAGGCGGAAATCGCGACCGAATTCCTCTATGTCGAAGATATTGGCCTTGGCGAAAAAGGTCAGTTCACAGACTTAGAGGATCAGGTTATTGCCAACCTGTTTAAGCTCTATCCGTGGGAGTTTATGCTGCGCGAGATGTTCTCCACCAAGCTGGAAGACGCTGGTGTTCGCTGGCTGGAACCGGCCTGGAAAAGCATTATCTCTAATAAAGCGCTATTGCCTCTGCTGTGGGAAATGTTCCCCAACCATCCGAACCTGTTGCCTGCGTATTTCGCCGAAGACGACTATCCGCAGATGGAAAAATTCGTCGTGAAGCCCATCTTCTCCCGTGAAGGTGCCAACGTATCCATCATTGAGAACGGTAAAACGATCGAAGCGGTAGAAGGTCCGTACGGTGAAGAAGGAATGATCGTACAACAGTTCCATCAGCTACCGAAGTTTGGCGACAGCTACATGTTGATCGGTAGTTGGCTGATTAACGATCAACCTGCCGGGATCGGCATTCGCGAAGATCGGGCATTGATCACTCAGGATCTCTCTCGCTTCTATCCGCATATCTTTGTCGAGTAATGTGCGTGTGCCGGGTGGCGATTTCGCCTGACCCGGCCTTCACTCAATTACTGCGGGTAAAAATCAGCCTACCTGCACCGACAGCATACTCAGGCTACCCATCTCAATACCGTCCACCGGGATCGTGACAGGTTCTTTGGCATCCCATGCACCTAAAACGTACAGCAGCGGCAGATAGTGATCCGGCGTCGGGTTCGACAGCGAACCGCCTTCATGGTCGAGATAGTTGATCAGTGGATGCTGCTCAACAGGTCCCTGCCAGGTCAGGTTTGCCTTCACATAATCATTAAATGAGGTCGCCCATGGGTATGGCGTATTCTCGCCGTGCCAACGTGCTGTCCGCAGGTTATGCACCACGTTACCGCTGGCAATCAGCATGATGCCCTCATCACGCAGCGCCGCCAGTTTGCGTCCTGTTTCAAAATGCCAGGCAGCAGGCTTAGTGCTGTCGATGCTTAGCTGTACCATCGGAATATCTGCATTCGGGTACATCTTGATCAACACACCCCATGAGCCGTGGTCGAAACCCCAGGCTTCTTTGTCTAACGTAACCGGTACGGGTGAAAGCAAATCCACCAGATGTTGCGCCAGTTCGGGTGAACCGGGAGCCGGATAATGGGTGTCATACAATGCCTGTGGAAACCCACCAAAATCGTGAATCGTTTTTGGTGCTTCCATGGCGGTCACGCCAGTCCCACGAGTGAACCAGTGCGCCGATACCACAACGATGGCTTTTGGACGCGGCAACGTTTCCCCCAGTTGCTGCCAGGCACGGGTATAAACGTTATCTTCCAGAACATTCATCGGGCTGCCATGACCCAAAAACAATGCTGGCATACGAGTTGAAGACATGATGATATCCTTACTGAGGGAGTCATTTTGATATCACCACAATACGCTTTTTCGGTTGATGAAGAACTCAGATAACCATGATGAAGATCATCAGTTATTTTGACGTTCTGGCCGGATAGCAGATTGATAAGGAGTTGGATTTGTCGATGTCAGTACCTTTACTTCTGACTTTGCTGGCGGGGGCTGCCACCTTTATTGGCGCGTTTCTTGGCGTTCTGGGACAAAAACCCTCTAATCGCGTCCTCGCCTTTTCTCTGGGTTTTGCCGCAGGTATTATGCTGCTTATCTCCCTGATGGAAATGCTGCCCGCCGCGCTGGCCGCTGAAGGGATGTCGCCAGTACTCGGCTACGGGATGTTTATTGTTGGTTTGCTGGGCTATTTTGGTCTGGATCGCCTTCTGCCACACGCACATCCTCAGGATCTGGTGCAAAAAACAAAACTGCCTTTACCCAGCTCCATAAAACGTACCGCAATTTTATTAACTCTTGGCATTAGTCTGCACAACTTCCCGGAAGGGATTGCTACTTTTGTTACCGCCAGCAGCAATCTCGAACTGGGTTTTGGCATCGCCCTGGCTGTTGCATTACATAATATTCCTGAAGGTCTAGCCGTTGCCGGACCAGTCTATGCCGCAACCGGCTCCAAACGCACAGCGATATTCTGGGCAGGGATCTCAGGTATGGCGGAAATACTGGGTGGGGTACTGGCGTGGTTAATTCTGGGTAGTCTGATTTCACCGGTTGTGATGGCAGCAATTATGGCCGCTGTAGCCGGTATTATGGTCGCGTTATCAGTAGATGAATTGATGCCGCTGGCTAAAGAAATCGACCCCAATAATAATCCGAGCTATGGCGTGCTCTGTGGAATGTCAGTAATGGGGCTGAGCCTGGTGATCCTGCAATCAATGGGCATCGGGTAATACAGATGGCGGATGTTACGCTGTAGTTCAGCCCATCCGCCTCAACTACAGCAGAAATTATTCCTGATCCCTGACCGTGCTGCCATCTTCGCCCGTGCGACGAAAGAGCTTGTTACGTGCCTCCAGTAATGCATCTCTGTCTTGTCGAAACGCTTTGCAATAACGCTTCATATGGCAATAATAACCAACAGCAACGAGTGCAATTAATACAATCCAATACCAGGCAATAAACATTCTTTTACCCTTAAAATTTAACATCATTAAACATTTAACGTTAAAATTTCACATAACCTTATTTTGACCTACCCCTATAGTGGCATAATGCAGAAACAAATATATGATTTCGATCATATAAACCAGTAGACAAGGTCAATCACAGAACATGTATTAAAAAGAAAACAATGTCGAAACGATCACACTCCATAATAATATTTATTGTTCTGAAAATATCACTCACTTACTATCAAAAGTATTAAAGACACCGAATATTGATAATTTATACATTTCAAAAAACAAATAAATTATAAAACTATGCTCTCCCCTATATTTTAATCAAGTCATACATCACTACAAACATAATATATTCATCGTCATTATATTTACAGGTAATATAAGGAGATATATCCATGTTTAAGCAATACCGTAAAAAACTACTGGTCGGTACTATTGCCCTGGCATGCGGATTAACCTCAGCAAATTCTTTTGCTGCAGGTTTTAAACCGGCACAACCAGCAGGAAATCTGGGCGCGGTAATTGTTGACCCTTATGGAAATGCACCGCTAACCGCATTGGTTGAATTAGACAGCCATGTCATTTCAGATGTCAAAGTAACCGTACACGGCAAAGGTGAAAAAGGAGTTCCCATTACCTATAACGTAGGCAAAGAATCGTTAATCACTTATGATGGCGTACCTATTTTTGGCCTTTATCAAAAGTTCGCCAATAATGTTACCGTTGAATATAAAGAAAATGGTAAACCGATGAAAGATGATTATGTAGTGCAAACTTCTGCCATCGTTAATCATTATATGGATAACCGTTCTATATCCGATCTGCAACAAACCAAGGTTATTAAAGTCGCACCAGGTTTTGAAGATCGCCTTTATCTTGTAAATACCCACACCTTTACTTCCCAGGGATCAGATATTCACTGGCATGGCGAAAAAGATAAAAATGCCGGCATTCTTGATGCAGGACCTGCCGGAGGCGCACTTCCCTTCGACATCGCTCCGTTTACCTTCGTCGTTGACACAGAAGGTGAGTACCGCTGGTGGTTGGATCAAGAGACGTTCTATGACGGGCATGATGTTAATATCAATAAACGTGGTTACCTGATGGGGATTCGTGAAACGCCTCGCGGAACGTTCACAGCTGTACAGGGGCAACACTGGTACGAATTCGATATGATGGGGCAGATTCTGGAAGATCATAAACTGCCACGCGGCTTCCTTGACGCTACGCATGAGTCTATCGAAACGGTTAAGGGCACGGTATTACTGCGCGTAGGAAAACGCAATTACCGTAAAGAAGATGGAGTACATGTACATACCATCCGTGACCAAATCCTCGAAGTCGACAGATCCGGCCGCGTTGTTGACGTATGGGACCTGACAAAAATTCTCGACCCGCTACGCGATGCGTTACTGGGAGCACTGGACGCAGGTGCGGTATGCGTGAATGTCGACCTCGCTCATGCCGGTCAACAAGCAAAACTGGAGCCAGATACCCCTTACGGCGATGCTCTGGGTGTGGGGGCTGGCCGTAACTGGGCGCATGTCAACTCTATCGCCTACGACGCCAAGGATGACTCGATTATTCTTTCCTCTCGCCACCAGGGCGTCGTCAAAATTGGTCGTGATAAGCAGGTTAAGTGGATCCTCGCACCATCTAAAGGCTGGAATACAAAGCTGGCGAGCAAGCTGTTAAAACCGGTAGATGCGAAAGGTAATGCACTGAAGTGTGACGAAAATGGCAAGTGCGAAAACACCGATTTCGATTTTACCTATACCCAACATACCGCCTGGCTATCCAGTAAAGGAACATTAACCATCTTTGATAATGGTGATGGCCGAGGGCTTGAGCAACCAGCATTACCAACCATGAAGTACTCCCGTTTCGTCGAATATAAAATTGACGAGAAAAAAGGAACCGTCCAACAAATCTGGGAATACGGTAAAGAGCGTGGTTATGATTTCTATAGTCCCATAACTTCCGTTATCGAATATCAAAAAGACCGTGACACAATGTTTGGATTCGGCGGTTCTATTAATTTATTTGATGTTGGCAAACCGACAATCGGCAAGATCAATGAAATTGACTACAAAACAAAAGAAGTCAAAGTTGAAATTGATGTCCTTTCAGATAAACCCAACCAGACCCACTACCGGGCATTACCGATTCGTCCACAACACATATTTAAATAAAATCGTTGTATTAAGGATAAACTATGTCAGCTAAATGGATTACTTCATTATTTAAAAGCATGGTGTTAACTGCAGCGCTTGTCGCGCCTTTTACGGCATCCGCTTTTACCGAAGGCACCGATTATATGGTTCTGGAAAAACCTATTCCTAATGCCGATAAAACATTATTCAAAGTATTTAGTTACGCCTGTCCGTTCTGCTACAAATACGATAAAGCCGTCACCGGCCCTGTATCAGATAAGGTTGCAGATCTCGTCACCTTTACGCCGTTCCATCTGGAAACTAAAGGTGAATATGGCAAACAAGCCAGCGAAGTGTTTGCCGTGATGATATCCAAAGATAAAGCAGCAGGTATTTCATTATTTGATGCGAAGTCACAGTTCAAAAAAGCGAAATTTGCTTACTACGCAGCTTATCATGACAAAAAAGAACGCTGGTCAGATGGCAAAGATCCAGCATCATTCATCAAAACAGGTCTGGATGCTGCAGGTATGAGCCAGGCAGACTTTGAAAGCACATTAAAAGAACCTGCCGTTCAGGAAACACTAGAGAAATGGAAAGCGGCCTATGATGTTGCCAAAATTCAGGGCGTTCCGGCTTACGTCGTCAATGGTAAATACCTGATCTACACCAAGAGCATCAAATCCATTGATTCTATGGCTGAACTTGTCAGGGAACTGGCAGCGAAATAAACAGGGATAAGGCTATGGCTTTCATAAAGGGATTGTGGCGGAATTTACGTACTACGCCGGTTGATACTCTGGTGAGATGGCAGGAACACCGCTTTCTGTGGTTGTTTATGGCACTCGCAATGGGTGGGTTAATTATACTGGCGCACTCTTTCTTCCAGATCTATCTCTACATGGCACCCTGCGAGCAGTGTGTTTACATTCGCTTTGCCATGTTCGTGATGGTTTTTGGTGGGTTGATTGCGGCAGTAAACCCGAGAAATATCATTCTGAAGCTCATTGGCTGTATCGCGGCGTTTTACGGCAGCATCATGGGTGTTAAGTTCTCGATCAAGCTTAATAGCATTCATCATGCAGTACATAACCCAGACCCGGATTCACTGTTTGGTGTGCAGGGATGTTCCACCGATCCGACATTCCCTTTCAATTTGCCACTGGCAAACTGGGCACCAGAATGGTTTAAACCCACTGGAGATTGCGGGTATGACGCGCCTGTCGTTCCTGATGGAGTAACGCTTAGTAGCACACAGCAATGGTTTATCGATCTCTACCAGCAATCCGAAGGCTGGTATTTGATCCCGCCATGGCAATTTATGAATATGGCGCAATCCTGTTTGCTGGCCTTTGGTTTATGTTTAGCGTTTTTACTGGTGATGAGTTGTGCGTGGATACTCAAGCTGATCAGCACAAAATAGCCTGGCCGCAGTAACAAAAAACCGAAGTCAGAAAACTGACTTCGGTTTTTTTATGCATCGCCACGACAGGCATGGCCAAAAACTCAGCTGGCTTTACGCTCGTGCGCCTGACGGTAAGCCACTAAATCTTCGATAGTGACAACTGCCATATTGTGCTTGCCTGCAAATTCGATGCACTCTGGCGCACGCGCCATGGTGCCATCATCATTGGTCAATTCACACAACACACCAGCCGGTTTAAAACCTGCCAGCGTCATCAGATCAATGGTGGCTTCAGTATGACCACCACGCGTTAACACACCGCCTGCCTGAGCGCGCAGCGGGAAAACGTGTCCCGGACGGTTCAGATCAGAAGGTTTCGCACCATCCTTAATCGCAGCGCGAACCGTGGTGACACGGTCAGCAGCGGAAACACCGGTAGTTACGCCTTCTGCAGCTTCGATAGTCACAGTAAAACCAGTACCGTAAGCACTGGTGTTATTTTCCACCATCATAGGCAGATCGAGCTGTTTACGGCGGTCTTCAGTGATGCACAGGCAGACAATACCACTGCCGTGACGGATGGTCAGCGCCATCTGTTCAACGGTCATGGTTTCTGCCGGGAAAATCATATCGCCTTCGTTTTCACGGTCTTCATCGTCAAGCACCATTACACCGCGTCCTTCACGCAGCGCAGACAGCGCATGTTCAACACGTTCGAAAGGCGTACCAAAAGAGGAAAGTAGCGTCTGATTCATGGTAAAAAAACCTCACTAAAATTATGGTTACCAGAATCAGGGCAGTCTTAGGAGTACCGTTTAAGCGGCAAAAAAATAACGTGAGCGGGTCCATGCCCGGCTGGATCGTTACTCTCTCCCATCCGGACTCTAACCGTCGGCCCCGGAATTACACCGGATCTGCTGACCTTTGAGTTTGCACTCAAAGCGCTCGCGGGCTTTCAACATCAGTTGATTTACCGCCGGTGGGGAATTTCGCCCCGCCCTGAGAATAAGCGGGTTAACTATAACGCTATTGATTACTGTCATCAACGCCTTTACTCGACTTAGCTTCACACAATTCTGGTTTATGCCTGTGCCATATCGCACTACAATAGGCAGCAACACGTACCAGTTCAGGGAAACCACCATGATTGACCCGAAAAAAATTGAGCAGATTGCTCGTCAGGTTCACGAGTCGATGCCGAAAGGGATCCGCGAGTTTGGGGAAGACGTCGAGAAGAAAATCCGCCAAACACTGCAGTCACAGCTGACGCGTCTGGATCTGGTTAGCCGCGAAGAATTTGACGTACAAACCCAGGTTTTACTGCGCACCCGTGAAAAGCTGGCGCTGCTTGAGCAACGTCTTACTGAGCTGGAAGCACGTGAAAAACCGGCCGAAGTTCAGCCTGCTCCGGCGATCCCGCCAGTCGATCCACAAGAGTAAAAATGGCAACGGGCCGCAAGGCCCGTTGATCTGTTAGTGTTCCAGCTCTAATTTCTTCGCCTCTCTGGCCTGCTGGCAATAAAGTGCGTAGCGTTTGCAAAACCAGCTGCGATGTTCCTCATCCATGTTTCCAGTCACTGCCTGGATATCAACAGCGTGGCCCTCAGCCTGCATCCTGGCAAAACTCCGGGCCAGGAAATCAAAATTGTTCAGTGAATACATATTGCTGTTCATGAGCATACCCTCCAGTTATTGAATATCTGTTAAGGCTATATGCTTTTTCTGATCTCAGTATTTACCTATATGCGAAGCTGTTCTGTGCATTAAGTGCGCACATTAAAGGCCTTGCTTCACACTTTTCTACAAAATCTGTGAGGGGATAATCGTTGAACCAATGAAGTCCAACGACGGCATTAAGATCACGAACAGTTCTCCAGGAAAATCTCTGTTTTGCGTAACCGATCCAGCAATAGAAAAGTGAGACGAGGAAGCCCTTGCGCCGCATAGACGCACACCAACAATCGCCTTGTCAGCAAGGGGCTGCAACGAGAAAGCCCCTCTCGAAGAAGGGGCTTTAATAGGGAAAGGGTTATGATGAAACGAGTCATCATACTGGGTGCTGTTACTGATAAGTTTCCAGGCTCATTAACAGTCAATCAGAGGGGGAAAAATCCCCTCTCACCCTTATTCCTGCACTCTGGGTTGAAAAAACAGCAGCGTCAACAGGAGGAAGCGCACCGCAACGAAAAGTTCGGTGCATTTCCGGCATTCATCACTTATCGCTGTCTTTCTGGATCTTTTTGATAATATTTGTTGTTGAGCAACCGTCTTCGAAGTTCAGCACCAGAACTTCACCACCGTTAGCCCACACCTCTTCACTGCCCGCAATCTCGTCTGGCTTATAATCACCGCCTTTCACCAGCAGATCCGGCAGAATGCCAGCAATCAGGCGTTGCGGAGTATCTTCTTCAAAAGAGACCACCCAGTCGACGGATTCCAGCGCACCCAGCACGATCATTCGCTGTTCGAGCGGGTTGACCGGACGGGTTTCGCCTTTCAGACGTTTGGTGGAAGCATCGCTGTTCACCGCAACGATCAGACGATCGCCAAGCTTACGCGCATTCGCCAGATAAGAGACATGGCCTGCGTGCAGGATGTCAAACACACCGTTGGTCATCACCACTTTCTCACCACGCTTACGGGCGCTGGCTACGGCTTGTTTCAATTCTGTTTCACTCATCACGCCAAAACCGGTCTCCGCCCGACCACGCACGGCGTTTTCCAGCTCAATCGGTGAAACGGTTGATGTCCCAAGCTTACCAACGACAACACCCGCTGCGGCATTAGCAAAATAGCATGCTTCCTCCAGCGTGTTACCTGCTGCAAGCGTTGCCGCCAGCACGCCGATAACCGTATCCCCCGCACCGGTAACGTCATACACTTCCTGTGCCTGGGTTGGCATATGCAGCGGTGCTTTACCCGGCTGCAACAAGGTCATGCCCTGCTCAGAGCGCGTTATCAGCAGTGCGGAAAGGTCGAAATCAGCAATCACCTTCATACCACGTTCAACGAGGTCGTCTTCGCTTTTGCACTTACCGGCAACAGCTTCAAACTCAGACAGGTTCGGCGTCAGCAGAGTCGCACCACGATAGCGCTCAAAATCAGTGCCTTTCGGATCAATAAGCACCGGAACGCCAGCATTACGCGCCAGTGCAATCATCTGCTGTACGCTAGCCAGAGCGCCTTTGGCGTAATCAGAAAGTACCAGAGCACCAATTGAACCCAGAGCCTGGTTAATACGTTCATGCAGCGGCTGCGGATCCACACCTTCAAAGCCTTCCTCAAAGTCCAGGCGAATCAGCTGTTGGTTGCGGGAAAGTACGCGTAGTTTAGTGATTGTCGGATGCGTCGGCACGGAAACAAAGTCACATTTCACGTTCACATCAGCCAGCGTTTTACTCAGCGCACGAGCCGCATCATCAATACCGGTCAGCCCAACCAGACGAGAATTCGCTCCCAGAGAGGCAATGTTCATCGCCACGTTTGCCGCGCCGCCTGGACGTTCTTCAATGGTATCCACTTTGACCACCGGCACCGGCGCTTCTGGCGAAATACGGCTGGTAGGCCCGTACCAGTAGCGATCCAGCATCACATCACCGACAACCATGACTCCTGCACGTTCAAACTCTGGCAGCGTTACTTTCATTCCTGTCTCCTGAGAGATTCTCTGAGGGTCTTAAAATTTGCGCGCGATAATAGCACACTTCACTCAGCAACCAGCCACTTCTGCCAGCTACTCCGCACCAGTGAGCGCTCTGCACTAAAGCACTCCGGCGCGACATGTCCCGGAAGCTCCTGCAGAGCAAGGTGGTGAAGCTCATCACGCAACGTCGTGTAGGCGCGGGTAAGCGCCAGTGCTTCCTGCTCATTCATAATGTCGTTCTGCGCCAGTAATTCCAGAATGCGCACATTATCCGACCAGCGCGTCAACTTCGGTTTTTCATGGGCATAGCGCAACACCAGATATTGCGTAATAAACTCAATATCGGTGATCCCACCTTCATCGGCTTTGATATCAAAACGATCGCGATGTTTATTGCCCAAATGTGCACGCATTTTCTCACGCATTTCGCGCACGTCAGTCTGTAAAGTTTTCCCGTCGCGAGCGAGTGTCATGATATCGCGGCGCACCGCGTCAAACTGAGAGGTCAATTGCGGGTCGCCATAAACCACACGAGCGCGTACCAGTGCCTGATGCTCCCACGTCCAGGCTTCGTTGCGCTGATAATCGGCGAAGGCTTCGGTGGATGTTACCAGCATTCCTGCAGCACCGGATGGGCGCAGCCGAGCATCCACTTCATACAAAATGCCGGAAGAAGTACGGGTGCTAAAAAGATGCATAATGCGCTGCGACAAACGCAGATAAAACTGCCGACCGTCAATCTCACGTTCACCGTCAGTCATCACATCCATCGGGCAATCATGCAGGAAGATCAAATCCAGATCGGAGCTGTAACCCAGCTCCCAGCCACCCAGCTTGCCATAACCGACAACGGCAAAACCACGACCATCGCGATCGCCAAGATGGGTTGGTTGCCCATAACGGGCGACCATTTGCATCCAGGCCTGCTGCACCACGGCATCAATAATGGCTTCCGCCAGCCAGGTCAGATGGTCACTCACTTTCATCACCGGTAGCGTACCAGCGATATCAGCCGCTGCGATACGCAGCAGTTGCGTTTGCTTAAACTGACGCAGCGCTTCCAGTTGCTGTTCTTCATCATCTTCCGGCACACGCAGTAAATACTGGCGTAACTCGTCACGATAAGCGTCGGTTGCGGTTGGTTGGTACAAGGTATTAGGGTCAAGCAGCTCGTCAAGCAGCAACGGATACCGCGCCAGCTGGCTGGCCACCATCGGCGAGGCGGCACATAACGAAATCAAATGCTTCAGCGCGCCAGGGAATTCACTCAGCAGCTCCAGATAGGTGGTGCGGGTGACAATGCCCACCAGTAGCGGGGTAATACGCGACAACGGTACGGAAGCATCATCGCGGGAACAGACATCGCTCAGCAGGTGCGGCATCAAATGATCCAACACCTGTCGCCCCCGTGGGCCAATCGTACGTTTATCCAGCTCTTTGCGAAAATCCGCAATAAGAGCCAGCACGCGGCGACGATCGTCATCCGCCAGATGCGTCAGCACTGGTGTGGTGTCATCTTCCTGCAACGCGTCCTGCCAAAGTTCACGCCACTGTTCCGACAGCGACTCTTCCTGTGTATCAGTTTCATCATCGCCAATTAATTCGTTAAATACCCGACGCACGTTGCCCATATGTATTGCCAACGTATCGGTTAACTGCTGCCAGTCATCCGCCCCCATACCCCATGCCAGGCGGGCCCTATTTAGCTCATCACCCGGCAGCGTCTGGGTCTGTTCGTCATTGATGCTCTGCAGCAGATTTTCCAGACGACGTAAAAAGAGATAGGCGGTTCGCAGGTGTTCCGCATCATTATCAGACAGCAGATGCAGTGCATTGATCGCACTAAGCGTAGGGAGTAACGAGCGGGATTGCAGCGAGGGTTCGCGCCCGCCGCGAATGAGCTGGAATACCTGAACGATAAATTCGATTTCACGAATGCCGCCCGCCCCCAGCTTTATGTTGTCCTTCAGGCCGCGCCGGCGGACTTCACGGGCAATCATCCCTTTCATGTTACGCAGAGATTGAATCACGCTGAAATCGATGTAGCGACGGAAAACAAAAGGCCGCAGCATAGCGCGAAGCTCGCTGACGTAGGTGCCGTCAGCATCCCCCATAATACGCGCTTTAACCATCGCGTAACGTTCCCAGTCACGCCCCTGCTCCTGGTAGTAATCTTCCAACGCAGAGAAACTCAGTACCAGCGGACCACTGTCGCCAAACGGACGTAAACGCATGTCCACCCGATAGACAAAACCATCCATCGTTGGTTGATCCAACACTTTGATGAGGCGCTGTCCCATGCGGGTGAAAAACTGCGCGTTATCCAGTTCACGCCGCCCGCCCTGCGTAGATCCATGTTCCGGCCAGGCAAAAATCAGGTCGATATCAGAGGAAAAATTCAGCTCGCCCCCGCCCAGTTTCCCCATGCCTAAAATCAGCAGCGGTTGCGCAACGCCGTCCGAATTACAGGGTGTTCCCCATTCTCGACAGCAGGCGTCATACAGCCAGTCACGCGCTGCGATAATCAACGTCTCCGCCAGATGACTTAACTGTTGCAAAATACTCTCTTCAGCCACCAGCGACAGCGTCTGTGCCCAGGCAATACGCACCATGATGCGACGACGGAACAGTCGAAGCTCGCGCATTAACGCCGTTTCATCGTGTACGTCTGACAGCGCGCGCTGTAACCAGGCGGCATAGTGCTGCCATTCATCAGCCTGGACTGGCGCGCTTTCCAGCTCCTTTAGCCACTCAGGATGAGCAATAATGCTATCGCGGACAAAATCGCTGAATGTAAGTACTGACTTCGCCTGAATACTCAGCGATGCCTCAGGAAGTGCTGTTGGCAGACGCTCAACAACGGTCGGCCAGTACTGCTGTAATGGTGAAGAGAGCTGCTTCATTTAAGGCTTATCCTTTCAATGATGCCGGATGGCTATGTTTCGCCTTATCCGGACTACATGATACATGCACCTATCGCGTAGGCCGAATAAGTAGAGCGCCATCAGGCATCCCTGCTTCGGCTCTGATTAACGTTTTCCGCTATGCAGCCAGAACGGTTCCTGAGAGATCGCTTCATTGCGGAAGTGTTCAATTTCAATATGTTGACGGGTTTTGATGGCATGAAGTAAACCCTGCCAGTTGGCAATCCATTCCGACGCGACATGTTCGTCGTAGTATCCCGCCAGCATCAGAACGCTATCAATGTTGCGGCTCAGACGCGGGATCTGATCGGTATATTGATCGCCCAACGGCTGACCAAAAACAGTTTTCAATTCAGCCGCATGACGTGAAAGATGGGTATCGGAAAAACGCTTGAAGGAATCGGCAATTTTGCCCTGCGCCTTAGCATCCAGAAACGGTTGCCACGCTTTGGTCACTAACCATTCGGTAAGCGCCAGTTTTGCCATCGCCGTTTGCGTACTATACACCGCTGAAACAGCAGAAACTTCCGAGGCAATGGTCGCTTCCGACTGGGTCAGTAAATCACGTAAGTGAGCGCTCGCTTTACGCGGAACATTACCGCCAAACAGCATCAGGATGTGACGAACCAACCCCATAGCCGCCAGCACCTCGGCTTTCGCCCCTTTGACACCGCGAACCCACAACTCTTCATGGTACTGCCATTGTGACAGCGCCAGCTCCAGCGCAGCTTCCAACCCTTGTTCAATGCTCGCCTTCGCAGGCACTTTCAGAATGCTCGTGGGTTTGAGTTCGCGTGGCGCATTTCCTTGAGCCAAATGATAACCGCGTGCCGCCTTACTCAGGCTGCCCTGGCGTAAACCCGTTTGCGAAACCAGTTGGTTCGCCAGCTTCAGCACTGCACGGGTATCGCCGCTTAAGAGCTCAAGTTCCAGCTCACAGATAGGCTCAGCGAACTCTCCCGCCTTCACGTCCCCAAGGTCAAGGGCGATTTCAATCTGGCTACCGTCAACATCAAGACGCCATTTCTCACGGTAAAAATCGGTGCTAAACAGCGGTTGTACCTGGGAAGCGAGATCGGCTGGCAGCTCGCCATTGGGCCAGACTTCCACAGGAAACTGTGCGAGATCCAGCACTGGCTCACTCAGCGCAATGTTATATTCCGGTCGCTGATGCAGGCCGCCCGTCAATCTTCCGGCAATTTTCATGGTCATTTCATAACAACCATTCTCACCGCGAATACGCAGCCCCATATCGTGAGCACGCAGCCACGCATCCGGCGTTTCGTAATAAATATTCAGTAACTGGCTGGGCGCATGGTGCTCTCCCCCCAGCGTATTCAGATGTTCACGTAGCGCATCTACGGCATCACTATTGACGATAAACTTTAATTCGATTTCCTGGGCCATGATCTTGTACTTATGGGTTATGTCACAGTTGAGAAGACAGACTGCGAACTAAGTGCTTTCTTAATTGTCAGTAGATAGTATTTTGCGCCAAATTGCCATGCAACGGACAATTTGACGGGCGTAAAAGTTTCGAGTGGTGGCAAAAAGGACACAGATGATTCCGATTGATGTCTAATGCTTTGCGTAGAGACACTGTTGCCACTACTATCGTTCCACTTTCTATGACAACAACGACAGCCTGATGCCAAAATTACGCCTGATTGGATTAACTTTACTCGCACTTAGCGCCACTGCCGTCTCCCATGCCGAAGAAAAGCGCTATGTTTCTGACGAACTGAACACCTGGGTCCGCAGTGGTCCAGGAGATAACTATCGCCTCGTGGGTACGGTTAACGCCGGCGAGGAAGTTACGCTATTACAGACCGACGCCAGCACCAACTACGCGCAGGTCAAAGACAGTACCGGGCGTACCGCCTGGATCCCACTGAAAGAGCTGAACAGTACGCCAAGCCTGCGCACCCGCGTCCCGGACTTAGAAAATCAGGTTAAAGTTCTGACCGATAAGCTCACTAATATCGATACCACCTGGAATCAGCGCACCGCCGATATGCAGCAAAAAGTGGCGCAAAGCGACAGCGTGATCGATGGATTGAAAGCAGAAAACCAGAAGCTGAAGAACGAGCTTATTGTGGCACAAAAGAAAGTCAGCGCAGCCAACCTTCAGCTTGATGACAAGCAGCGTACCATCATCATGCAGTGGTTTATGTATGGCGGCGGCGTGCTAGGACTCGGTCTGCTGCTCGGTCTGGTGCTGCCACATATGATCCCAACACGTAAACGCAAAGATCGCTGGATGAACTGAATCGCCTTCTCTGCCACACTGACATATTATTAAGGGATTAACTTTTTCAAAAGGAAAGTGGCGTGAAGATTTATCTGGTCGGTGGTGCTGTTCGGGATGCGTTATTAGGGCTACCGATTAAAGATAAAGACTGGGTTGTTGTCGGTACCACGCCACAAGAGATGCTTGACGCGGGCTACCAGCAGGTAGGCCGCGATTTTCCTGTTTTTCTCCATCCGAAAACTCGTGAAGAGTATGCGCTGGCGCGTACCGAAAGAAAATCAGGCTCAGGCTATACCGGGTTTACCTGTTATGCCGCTTCAGACGTGACGCTGGAAGCTGATCTCCAACGACGAGACCTGACGATAAACGCCCTGGCTCGCGACGATGACGGGGAAATTATCGACCCGTATAACGGACGTAGCGATCTCGAAAACCGCCTGTTGCGCCATGTTTCTCCAGCCTTTAGCGAAGATCCGCTGCGTGTGCTGCGTGTGGCGCGCTTTGCTGCCCGCTATGCGCATCTTAGTTTTCGTATCGCCGACGAAACGATGGCGCTGATGCGGGAGATGACCCACGCAGGGGAACTGGAGCACCTTACGCCAGAACGTGTGTGGAAAGAAACTGAGAGTGCCTTAACCACCCGCAATCCGCAGGTCTTTTTCCAGGTGCTTCGCGATTGCGGTGCCTTACGCGTACTGTTTCCTGAAATAGACGCTCTGTTTGGCGTACCGGCACCGGCAAAATGGCATCCAGAAATCGATACCGGAATACACACCCTAATGACACTGTCGATGGCCGCCATGCTGAGCCAGGAAGTTGACGTGCGTTTCGCCACACTTTGTCATGATCTTGGTAAATCACTCACACCGCCCTCACTCTGGCCTCGCCATCACGGCCATGGCCCGGCAGGTGTTAAGCTGGTAGAGCAATTGTGCCAGCGTTTGCGCGTACCAAATGACATTCGTGATTTAGCCAAACTGGTGGCCGAGTTTCACGATCTCATTCATACCTTCCCGATACTGCAGCCGAAAACCATCGTTAAGCTATTCGATTCCATCGATGCCTGGCGTAAACCACATCGTGTGGAACAAATAGCTCTGACCAGTGAGGCCGATGTGCGTGGTCGAACCGGTTTCGAAGCGGTAGATTACCCGCAAGGCCGCTGGCTGCGCGAAGCCTGGCTGACAGCGCAGGCAGTTCCTACAAAAGATGTCGTCGAAGCAGGATTTAAAGGACCGGCAATTCGCGAGGAGTTGACCCGACGTCGCATTGCGGCAGTAGCGGCCTGGAAAGAGCAACGTTGCCCGAAAACGTAATAACTGACGCAGCGTTCAGCGCTTACCCAGCAGGCGTGGCCGGATAAGACGCGTAAGCGTCACCATCCGGCACCATGGCAAACTCAGAAGAACACAACGTAAACAGCGGCAGCCACAATAAAGCGGTAAATCGCAAACGGAATGAACGAAATACGTTTAATCAATTGCAGGAAGGTTTTGATCGCCACCAGCGCCACGACAAAAGCCGTCACGAAACCCACAGCAAACATAGGAATATCAGCTGTCGTCAGGAACGACCAGCTTTTGTAGAGATCCAGCGCCGTTGCGCCCATCATCATCGGTACTGCCAGCAGGAACGAAAATTCAGATGCGGCATAACGACTCACCCCCATCAGCATCCCACCAGAGATGGTCGCACCAGAACGCGAAAAGCCAGGCCACAGAGCCAGACACTGGAAACAACCGATCATAAATGCCTGACGATAAGTCATATCATCCAACCCCGGTGCTCGCGGTTCCTTGGGTTTCAGGTATTCTGCAGCAATCAACAACAAACCGCCGACCACCAGTGCGTACATAACGTTAATTGGGTTAAACAGCGACTTAATCATGTCGTGGAACACTAATCCCAACACGACTGCCGGAATCATCCCCAGCAAAATATGCCCCAACGTCAGACGTCCTTTGCCAGTGCCTTCATGCGGGGTTTTGCCGAAATGGATGCCAATCAGGCCAAACAAACGCCGCCAGAACATCACCACAACTGCCAGAATAGATCCCAGTTGGATCACCACCTCAAATGTTTTTGCGGTATCACCTTCAAACCCCAGCAGATGGCCAACAATAATCATATGGCCTGTACTGGAGACAGGTAAAAACTCCGTCAGCCCCTCAACCACACCCAAAATGGCCGCCACCAGCAGCGAGTGCATATCGCTCATCAATAAACCCCTAAATAAAAAAAACGGACAATAAAAAAAGAGCCTGCTTTAAGACCCTTTTATACACGTTTGGTTTATATATTATTAAGTTAATTATTTTCTTTCAGAGTATTGCCACGCTCAATGATCACCCCAACGTTTGCCGCGCGTGCCACCGCCCCAGGTTTACTGAGTTTGATACGCACCCATGGAGAATTAAAACGACTCAATAGCAACTCCGCCACTTCTTCTGCCACACGTTCGACCAGCGCAAATCGCCCGCCTTCCACGTGGCTGACAACGGTTTGAGCTATATCAGCATAGCTTAGACAATCAGCAACATCGTCGCTTTTGGCCGATTTGCGGTTATCCCACGCCATTTCGATATCGAACACCAGTTTTTGTTCGATGGTTTGTTCCCAGTCGTAAACACCGATAGTGGTGATTACCGAAAGTTGCTCTATAAATACAATATCCATCACGACCTGCCTGCTTTTTGGCTAACCCGGATACCACTTCCGGCGAAATATGCGTATTATCCACAGAAGTAGCGTTTTACACGACATTTTCAAAACGGAACAGCTTATGAGTGCAATCGCGCCTGGAATGATCATCTTCGCGTACCTCTGCGGCTCAATTTCCAGTGCCATTCTGGTCTGCCGCCTCGCGGGTTTACCCGACCCACGCGACAGCGGCTCCGGTAACCCCGGCGCAACAAACGTGTTGCGTATAGGTGGCAAGGGAGCAGCCGTAGCCGTGCTGATTTTCGACGTCCTGAAGGGTATGTTACCCGTGTGGGGCGCATATGCGCTAGGCGTCAGTCCCTTCTGGTTGGGATTGATCGCTATCGCCGCCTGTCTGGGCCACATTTGGCCGGTATTCTTTGGCTTTAAAGGCGGTAAAGGCGTAGCCACTGCGTTTGGTGCGATAGCGCCAATAGGCTGGGACCTTACTGGCGTAATGGCGGGAACGTGGCTGCTAACCGTATTATTGAGCGGCTATTCTTCGTTAGGGGCTATCGTCAGCGCCCTGATTGCCCCGTTTTATGTCTGGTGGTTCAAACCCCAGTTCACTTTCCCGGTCTCTATGTTGTCGTGCTTAATTCTGCTGCGCCATCATGACAATATCCAGCGTCTGTGGCGTCGTCAGGAACCGAAAATCTGGACCAAGCTGAAGAAAAAACGCGAAAAAGATCCCGAATAATTGCTGCCGGATGGCGAGGCTAACGCGTCTTATCCGGCCTACGGAACCTGATATCCTTCGCCAGGTTTACCCAATCGGTGCTGACACCATGTCGCCAGAAACTCCACACACACTCTTAGCTTGGTGCTACGGTATAACGGCTCCCGATATACCGCCCAAATATTGGCGCTTTGCGCATAATCCGGTAGCACACGTACCAGCTCGCCGCTTTTCAGGAATGGCAGAACATCCCACTCGGAGCGCAACATAATTCCCTTTCCTTGCAGCGCCCACTGCAACACAATCTCGCCGCTGTTAGAAGACAGATGCCCTGCTACCTTAACCGATTTTTTCTCCTGCCCATTATTAAGTTCCCATATCCCATGCGTCATATCGCGTTCTTTCGTCACCAGGCAATCATGGTGGCTTAATTCCTGTAGCGTCATCGGCTGACCGTATTTCTGTAAATACATTGGTGCTGCACACAATATCCTTTTATTTTTCGTTAACAAATGCGCAATATAATAGTCTGGGATTTCATCATTAATACGAATATCCAGATCGATATTATCCTGAGCTAAATCAATTTGCCGATCGTAAAGCTCAAAATGTACCTGTAATTCGGGATAACTGTGCATTAATTCGGTAATAGCCGGGGCGATATAACTACGCCCAAACCCAAAACTACAGCCGATACGGATCATCCCTTCCGGGCGTGTTTTGATTCGTGTGACGTCATCCACCAGGTGCTGATAACGGGCGAGGATCTCCAGCGCATGTTCATAACATCGCTGCCCACTTTCCGTTAGTGTCACACCCCGAGCAGAGCGGCTCAGCAGTGTAGTCCCCAACGTTTGCTCAAGGATCTGAATGCGTTTCGTCACAAACGCAGGTGTTTGCCCCAGCGTCGCGGCGGCAGCGCTAAAGCTTCCAGTATGAACAATGTCCACCAGTACCTGCAGGTCTTTGGCTAAGGGATAAGTGTTCAGCATGTTCTGAATATCCGTGGATAGTGTTAGTCGCAGTGTAATTCCCCGCAACAAATTAAACCCTGCCCTTGCGCAATTTTCAGCGCCTTATTTTGACATCATTCACGAACTGTTAATTAGATATTCACAGCAGCAAAAAATATAAAACCACATTTTTAGTGGTAGTTTGTGGCGGAGAATTTATTTCCAGATAAATAAAAGAACTGGAGTTGACATGATGAGCAATCAAAATAACCAAAATGCGATAAAGACGTTGACTAACATTGTCGCTGATTTTACCGCCATGATTTCTACCCGGATGCCCGATGACGTTGTGGATAAATTAAAACAGCTACGGGAAGGCGAAACCTCGCCCATGGGCAAAATTATCTATCACACCATGTTCGATAACATGCAAAAAGCTATCGACCTGAATCGCCCGGCGTGTCAGGACACCGGTGAGATCATGTTCTTTGTGAAGGTCGGTTCACGTTTTCCTCTCCTGGGTGAACTGCAAAGCATTCTTAAGCAGGCCGTTGAAGATGCCACGGTAAAAGCACCGCTGCGCCATAACGCAGTAGAGATTTTTGACGAAGTAAATACCGGGAAAAATACCGGTACCGGCGTGCCGTGGGTGACCTGGGACATCATCCCTGACGGTGATGATGCTGAAATCGAAGTCTATATGGCAGGTGGAGGCTGTACGTTACCAGGACGTTCCAAAGTGTTAATGCCCTCCGAAGGTTATGAAGGCGTGGTGAAATTTGTCTTCGAAAACATTTCAACACTGGCGGTAAACGCCTGCCCGCCAGTGCTGGTAGGCGTTGGTATCGCCACTTCCGTGGAAACCGCTGCCGTGCTCTCACGTAAGGCCGTTCTGCGTCCTATTGGAACACGCCACCCAAATCCAAAAGCCGCTGAGCTGGAACTGCGTCTGGAAGAGGGACTTAACCGTCTGGGGATTGGTCCACAGGGGCTAACCGGCAATAGTTCCGTCATGGGTGTACATATTGAATCCGCTGCACGTCATCCATCGACGATTGGTGTCGCCGTTTCTACCGGCTGCTGGGCGCATCGTCGCGGCACGCTGCTGGTTCATGCCGATCTCTCCTTCGAAAATCTGTCTCACACCCGGAGCGCGTTATGAAAAAGATCCTGACAACCCCGATCAAAGCCGAAGACCTGGAAGATATTCGCGTTGGCGATGTGATTTACCTTACCGGTACGCTGGTCACCTGCCGTGACGTATGTCATCGCCGCCTGATCGAGCTTAAACGTCCTATTCCTTTCGACCTCAACGGTAAAGCGATCTTCCACGCCGGGCCTATCGTGCGTAAGAACGGGGAAAAATGGGAGATGGTCTCCGTCGGTCCAACCACCAGCATGCGTATGGAGGCCTTTGAGAAAGAGTTCATTGAGCAAACTGGCGTGAAACTGGTCGTCGGTAAAGGTGGCATGGGGCCGTTGACTGAAGAAGGATGTAAGCAGTTTAAAGCGCTGCATGTGATCTTCCCCGCAGGGTGTGCGGTAGTTGCCGCAACGCAGGTTGAAGAGATCGAAGAAGTGCACTGGACAGAGCTTGGGATGCCGGAATCGCTATGGGTTTGTCGGGTAAAAGAGTTCGGTCCGCTGATTGTCTCCATCGATACCCACGGTAACAACCTGATCGCTGAAAACAAAAAGCTGTTCGCTGAACGTCGCGACCCTATCGTGGACGAGATCTGCGAGCACGTGCACTACATCAAATAACCCTCCCGGAGAGGCGTGATGCCTCTCCTCTTTTCGCAGGGATACAACAATGGCACCTTTAGCTGGTTGGTGGCGATACCTGGCTCCGCTGGTGGTCATCGCCATTATTGCTGTTCTGCCCGTTCCCACTGGTCTTGAGAGTCATACCTGGCTCTATTTTGCCGTCTTTACCGGTGTGATTGTGGGACTCATTCTGGAACCTGTACCAGGCGCTGTGGTGGCAATGATCGGGATCTCGATCATCGCTGTACTTTCGCCATGGCTGTTATTTAGCCCTGAACAACTTGCCCAGGACGGTTTTAAATTTACCGCCAAATCATTGTCGTGGGCAGTTTCTGGTTTTTCAAACTCGGTTATCTGGCTGATTTTCGCAGCATTTATGTTCGGTACCGGTTATGAGAAAACCGGTCTGGGTCGGCGTATTGCGCTATGGCTGGTGAAAAGGATGGGACACCGTACACTGTTTCTCGGCTATGCGGTGATGTTTTCTGAGCTGATCCTCGCCCCCGTCACCCCTTCCAACTCTGCGCGTGGTGCAGGAATTATCTATCCGATTATTCGTAACCTGCCGCCGCTGTATAATTCACAGCCGAATGATTCCAGTTCTCGCTCTATTGGCTCCTATATTATGTGGATGGGAATCGTCGCTGACTGCGTCACCAGCGCCATTTTCTTAACGGCAATGGCGCCAAACCTGCTGCTGATTGGCCTGATGAAAGGCGCTTCTCATACCGCACTAAGCTGGGGCGACTGGTTCTTAGGTATGCTGCCGCTGAGCATTTTACTGGTGTTGTTAGTGCCATGGCTGGCGTATGTGCTGTACCCACCGGTGCTAAAATCAGGCAATCAGGTTCCTCTCTGGGCAGAGTCGGAACTTAACGCGATGGGCCCCCTCTGCTCGCGAGAAAAGAAAATGCTGGTACTGATGGTCGGGGCACTGGTGCTGTGGATCTTTGGCGGCGATTATATCGATGCCGCAATGGTCGGTTACAGCGTCGTCGCACTTATGCTGGTGCTACGTATCATATCCTGGGATGACATTGTCAGTAATAAAGCAGCATGGAACGTCTTTTTCTGGCTGGCCTCACTGATTACCCTGGCGACCGGGCTAAATAACACCGGCTTTATTACCTGGTTTGGTAAATTACTGGCGAACGGACTAAGCGGTTACTCGCCCATCATGGTAATGGTGGCACTGATCGTGGTGTTTTACCTGCTGCGCTACTTCTTTGCCAGTGCCACAGCTTATACCTCCGCACTGGCTCCAATGATGATTGCTGCCGCACTGGCAATGCCGGCAATCCCGCTGCCAGTATTCTGCCTGATGGTAGGGGCTGCAATTGGTCTGGGCAGTATTCTTACACCATACGCAACAGGTCCAAGCCCGATCTATTACGGCAGCGGCTATTTACCAACGGTTGATTACTGGCGGCTGGGCGCAATTTTCGGCCTGATCTTCCTGGTGCTGTTGGTGATAACCGGTCTGGTCTGGATGCCTCTCGTTTTGCTGTAAACCTCGTTGGGGCGACATGATGCCGCCCCTTTTTTCCATAAGCTTCTTGTATGACCGTTTACCTGTGCGCTGAGGCATACTTTTTGGTATGCACACATCCTCACGTTGATAAGGGAAACGCTCTGGACACCGCGGCGCACGAGACACTCACACGGGGCTGGCAGGCTGAACTGGACCTGCGGTTCACCCGTTCCGCGCACAAAACAGTGCTCGCTTCAGCTCGCCATGTTGGTCCACTAACGGTACAACGCCCGTTCTACCCGGAAGAAGACGTGTGCCACCTCTATTTACTTCATCCGCCCGGCGGGATTGTCGGAGGCGATGAGTTACATATCTCCGTCGCTCTGGATAACAAAAGCCACGCGTTAATCACCATGCCCGGTGCAGGGAAGTTTTATCGCAGTTCGGGTCCACTGGCTGTACTGCGCCAGGATTTTACACTCGCTCCGCAAAGCACGCTGGAATGGCTCCCGCAGGATACGATCCTCTTTCCCGGCGCACACGCGAACCTTCAGTCCGCGTTTCATCTTGCCAGTAACAGCCGTCTGCTGGCCTGGGATCTCTACTGTCTGGGGCGACCGGTGATGCAGGAAGCCTTCAACCACGGCTCGCTACACAGCCGTCTGGAGGTGTGGCGAGAGGGTTTGCCGTTGCTGATAGAACGGCTACATATTCAAAACGGTGAACTGAATGCCCTTGCCTGTCAGCCCTGGGTTGGCACGCTGCTGTGCTATCCGGCCACAGAAAACATGTTGGATGGCATTCGCGAACGGCTTGCGCCTCTCGGTGATTATACCGGGGCAACGGTGGTCGACTCATTGTTGACGGTACGCGTTCTCGCCAATGACAACCTGGTCGTTCAGCGCGTAATGCGCAACCTCTGGCAGTTTCTGCGCCCGCTGCTGACTCAAAAACCCCCTGTACTACCCCGAATCTGGCAAACATAAGAGAACCACTATGGAACTGACTCCCAGAGAAAAAGACAAGTTGTTGCTCTTTACTGCTGCGCTGGTGGCGGAGCGCCGCCTGGCCCGCGGACTGAAGCTCAATTACCCGGAATCGGTAGCGTTGATTAGCGCCTTCATCATGGAAGGTGCGCGTGACGGCAAAACCGTTGCATCACTGATGGAAGACGGTCGCCACGTTCTGACCCGCGATCAGGTGATGGAGGGGGTGCCGGAAATGATCCCGGACATTCAGGTTGAAGCCACCTTCCCGGACGGTTCGAAGCTGGTCACCGTTCACAACCCGATCATATAAGGAGCGGTCATGATCCCTGGTGAATATAAAATTCTGGCGGGAAATATCGTCATCAACGCAGGAAGAGAAACCCGCACGATCGTGGTGGAGAACCATGGCGATCGCCCCGTTCAGGTCGGATCGCATTATCACTTTTATGAGGTCAATCCGGCGCTGCGTTTTGATCGTCCAAAAGCATTAGGTTTTCGTCTGAATATTCCTGCAGGTACAGCAGTACGTTTCGAGCCTGGTCAAAAGCGGGAAGTCGAACTGGTTCGCGTGGCGGGTGCACAGCGGATCTTTGGTTTTCGCGGCGACGTGATGGGCGCGCTGGAGGCAGACAATGAGTGATCTATCCCGGCAGGCCTACGCCGACATGTTTGGCCCCACCACTGGTGACAAAGTCCGTCTGGCAGATACCGAACTGTGGATCGAAGTAGAAAACGATCTCACCACTTACGGTGAGGAGGTCAAATTCGGCGGTGGAAAGGTGATCCGCGATGGTATGGGCCAGGGGCAAATGAACGCTCAGGCGTGCGTGGACCTGGTGATCACTAACGCGTTGATCATCGATCACTGGGGGATCGTCAAAGCAGATATCGGCATAAAAGAGGGCAGGATCGTCGCTATAGGCAAAGCGGGCAACCCGGATATACAGCCCGATGTCACGATCCCGATCGGTGTAGGGACGGAAGCGATAGCCGGTGAAGGAAAGATCGTCACCGCAGGCGGCGTGGATACCCATATTCACTGGATCTGCCCACAACAGGCAGAAGAGGCGCTGGTCTCCGGCGTGACAACAATGATCGGTGGCGGCACAGGTCCTGCTGCCGGGACCCATGCGACAACCTGCACGCCAGGTCCGTGGTATATCGCCCGAATGTTACAGGCGGCAGACACGCTACCGGTCAATATTGGTCTTCTGGGCAAAGGCAACGGCTCGAGTCCTGATGCTCTACGCGAACAGGTAATGGCAGGTGCGATCGGTCTGAAGATCCATGAGGACTGGGGTGCAACACCTGCAGCGATCGACTGTGCGTTAAGCGTGGCCGAAGAGATGGACATTCAGGTCGCGCTACACAGCGATACGTTGAATGAGTCCGGCTTCGTCGAAGATACACTGGCAGCGATCGGCGATCGCACTATTCATACCTTCCACACTGAAGGTGCTGGCGGCGGGCATGCACCGGATATCATCACTGCTTGCGCATATGCCAATATTTTACCCTCTTCCACCAACCCGACGCTGCCTTATACCGTCAATACGATCGATGAACATCTGGACATGTTGATGGTCTGCCATCATCTCGATCCGGATATTGCCGAAGACGTGGCGTTTGCCGAGTCACGCATTCGCCGGGAAACGATCGCTGCCGAAGACGTCCTGCATGACATTGGCGCATTTTCTCTGACGTCATCAGATTCCCAGGCGATGGGACGTGTCGGGGAAGTGATCCTGCGAACCTGGCAGGTAGCCCACCGGATGAAGATCCAGCGCGGCGCGCTGGCGGAAGAGACCGGCGACAACGATAACCAGCGTGTTAAACGTTATATCGCCAAATACACCATCAACCCGGCGCTGACACACGGCATCGCCCATGAGGTTGGCTCGATAGAGGTCGGAAAACTGGCGGATCTGGTGCTCTGGTCACCCGCTTTTTTTGGCGTGAAGCCCGCCACGATCATTAAGGGGGGCATGATTGCCTGCGCGCCGATGGGCGATATCAACGCCTCGATTCCCACTCCACAGCCGGTGCATTACCGCATGATGTTCGGGGCACTCGGCGCAGCACGCCATCACAGCCGCCTGACGTTTATTTCGCAAGCTGCTGCTACACATAACATCCCACAGCAGCTCAATTTGCAAAGCGCTATCGCGGTGGCAAAAGGCTGCCGGACGGTAAAAAAAGCCGACATGATCCACAACTGTCTGCAACCCAATATTACCGTCGATGCCCAGACCTATGAGGTACGCATCGACGGTGAATTAATTACCAGCGAACCGGCAGACGTGCTGCCGATGGCGCAACGTTACTTTTTATTTTAAGGAGTCGAGATGCTGTTTCTGACGCAACGTATTGAAACCACTGCCGCTGTAACCGCCACGCTGACGCTGCCCATCGATGTTCGCGTCAAAAGCCGCGCGAAAGTGCGGCTGAACGACGGGCGTGAGGCGGGTTTACTGCTGCCACGTGGTCTGTTGTTACGCGGGGGGGATCGTCTGAGCACGGCAGAAGGTACGGAAGTGGTAGAAATTATCGCAGCAAACGAAGCAGTCTCCGTCGTGCACTGCGCCGATCCGTTCCTGCTCGCTAAAGCCTGTTATCACCTGGGAAACCGTCACGTACCGCTGCAAATTCTGCCCGATGAACTGCGCTATCACCACGATCATGTGCTGGATGACATGCTGCGCCAGTTCGATCTACAGGTCACGTTTGCCCACCTGCCCTTTGAGCCGGAAGCGGGCGCGTATGCCAGCGAGTCCCACGGGCACCATCACAGTCATGCACACTGATGCGTGAAACCCAACAGCTGCGCCTGATGCAGCTCGCCAGCAGTAGCTTACCGGTGGGATCGTTTACCTGGTCCCAGGGTCTGGAGTGGGCGGTGGAAATCGGCTGGGTAACAGATACCGAAACCTTCGCGCAGTGGCAAATTCAACAAATGGAACAGAACTTTTTTTCCGTCGATTTACCACTGCTGGCCCGCCTTTACCATGCCTGTGAGCTGGATGATATCAGTACCGCCCGCCGCTGGACGGCATATCTGCTGGCCTGTCGGGAAACCCGAGAACTGCGTGAGGAAGAACGCAGCAGAGGTGCAGCCTTCGCACGCCTGGTAGTCGACTGGGAACCGGATTGCGTCCAGGAATGGCGCGCGATCTTCGCTGACAGCCAGCTTTGCGGTTTGGCCTGGCTGGGCGTGCGCTGGAAAATCCCTCTGATCAGTCTCGCTCTGAGTTTCGGCTACAGCTGGATCGAGAGCGCCGTCATGGCCGGGGTCAAACTGGTTCCCTTTGGGCAACAGGCGGCGCAGCGATTGATTCTTTTGCTTTGCGATCGATATGCGCAGGGCCTGGATCAGGCACTGACATGTCCTGATGACGGACTGGGATCCGCAACACCGCTGGCCGCTATCGCCTCTGCCCGACATGAAACCCAATATTGCCGATTATTCCGCTCCTGAGGAGAAAAAATGAGTGAATACAAACATCCCCTGCGCGTTGGCGTGGGTGGTCCGGTCGGTTCCGGTAAAACGGCGTTGCTGGAGGCATTATGCAAAGCCATGCGCAACACATACCAACTGGCTGTGGTGACCAACGATATTTACACCAAAGAAGATCAGCGCATTCTCACCGAAGCGGGGGCGCTGGAGCCGGAAAGAATTGTGGGAGTGGAAACCGGCGGCTGTCCACATACGGCGATCCGCGAAGATGCTTCGATGAATCTGGCTGCGGTGGAAGCGCTGAGCAAAAAGTTTGGCAATCTGGAGCTGATCTTTGTGGAAAGCGGCGGCGACAACCTGAGCGCAACCTTCAGCCCGGAATTAGCGGATCTGACGATCTACGTGATCGACGTCGCCGAAGGCGAAAAGATCCCACGTAAAGGCGGGCCAGGGATCACTAAATCTGATTTTCTGGTGATCAACAAAACCGATCTCGCCCCTTACGTCGGAGCCTCACTGGCAGTTATGGAGCGCGACACTATGCGCATGCGCGGCGAGCGTCCGTGGACGTTTACTAATTTAAAAACGGGCGCGGGTCTGGAAAAAATAATCACATTTCTGGAAGAAAAAGGGATGCTGCGGGAGTAGTTTTCTTGCCCGGTAACGCTGTGCTTACCGGGCCTACGGAATCTGTAGGCCGGATACTGCTATCCGGCACTATATCAACTTATGCTGCCGGTAATTCCGCCAGCGGCCAGCGTGGGCGCACCGTTACGCCAAGGTCTGCCGTAGCACCGGCTTTAAAACGCACCATGCCGGCATAGGCGATCATCGCCCCATTATCAGTACAAAATTCCGGGCGCGCATAGAACACTTCACCACGGCGTTTTTGCATCATCTCCGCCAGTTTCGCACGCAGAGTACGGTTCGCACTCACTCCACCCGCCATCACCAGACGTTTAAAACCGGTTTGATCCAACGCGCGTTTGCACTTGATCATCAGCGTATCGACTACTGCATCTTCAAAGGCACGAGCGATATCAGCGCGAGTCTGATCGTCATTTTCGTTATTACGGATGGTGTTCGCGGCAAAGGTCTTCAGACCGGAGAAGCTGAAATCCAGTCCCGGACGATCGGTCATCGGGCGCGGGAAGACAAAGCGCTTTTCCACGCCTTGCGATGCCAGCTTAGAGAGCATCGGGCCGCCAGGATAATCCAGCCCCAACAGCTTGGCCGTTTTATCGAACGCTTCGCCTGCGGCATCATCAATCGATTCGCCCAGCAGTTCATACTGGCCAATACCAGTAACGCTAATCAGTTGTGTGTGTCCACCGGAAACCAGCAGTGCTACAAAAGGGAATTCCGGCGGATTATCTTCCAGCATCGGTGCCAGCAGATGGCCTTCCATATGGTGAACAGGAATTGCAGGCACGTTCCATGCGAACGCCAGCGAGCGCCCAACCGTTGCCCCAACCAGCAGCGCGCCAACCAGACCTGGGCCTGCAGTATAAGCCACCGCATCAATATCTTTTGCCGTCAGGTTCGCTTCTTTTAACGCAGCCTGAATCAGCGGCACAGTTTTACGCACGTGATCGCGCGAGGCCAGTTCAGGCACAACACCACCGTAGTCAGCGTGCAATTTCACCTGACTATACAATTGGTTGGCTAAAAGACCTTTTTCATCGTCGTAAATGGCGATGCCGGTTTCATCACAGGATGTTTCAATTCCCAGTACACGCATGTCTTGTTTTACCTCGCTCTAATACCGCGCAGTGTAGGTCGAATGCGGGTTGATGTAAAACTTTGTTCGCCCCAGGAAGAAGCGTCGTGTATACTCCTCACCCTTATAAAAGTCCCTTTCAATATCGTGTCGGTGCTTTACAAAGCAGCAGCAATTGCAGTAAAATTCCGCACCATTTTGAAATAAGCTGGCGTTGATGCCAGCGGCAAACCGAATTTATTAAAGGTGAGAGTTACATGCCGGTAATTAAAGTACGTGAAAACGAGCCGTTCGACGTAGCACTGCGTCGCTTCAAGCGTTCCTGCGAGAAAGCAGGTGTTCTGGCGGAAGTTCGTCGTCGTGAGTTCTATGAAAAACCGACTACCGAACGTAAGCGCGCTAAAGCTTCTGCTGTGAAACGTCACGCGAAGAAACTGGCTCGCGAAAACGCACGCCGCACTCGTCTGTACTAAGTCTTCTGAGAGCTAAGTCTCTCAATTCAGACCGAGTTGTAGTTGTAAGGCCGTGCTTCCGAAAGGAATGCGCGGCTTATTTTCGTTTATAGTCATCAGAAATAACGGGGCTTATGGCTGGACGAATTCCACGTGTTTTTATTAATGATCTGCTAGCAAGAACCGACATTGTCGATCTGATCGATGCGCGGGTGAAGCTGAAAAAGCAGGGCAAAAATTATCATGCGTGCTGTCCGTTCCATAACGAAAAAACCCCCTCTTTCACCGTAAACGGTGAAAAACAGTTTTATCACTGCTTTGGATGTGGCGCGCATGGCAACGCCGTCGATTTTCTCATGAACTACGACAAGCTCGAGTTTGTGGAAACCGTCGAAGAACTTGCCGCAATGCACAACCTCGAAGTGCCTTATGAAGCAGGCAGTGGCCCCAGTCAGATAGAGCGCCATCAACGGCAAAGTCTTTATCAATTGATGGATGGCCTGAACACGTTTTATCAACAGTCTCTGATGCAACCCGCCGCTACACCTGCGCGCCAGTATCTGGAAAAGCGAGGACTCAGTAGCGACGTGATCACCCGTTTTGCTATTGGTTTTGCGCCCCCCGGCTGGGACAACGTCCTGAAACGGTTTGGCGGTAATCCTGAAAATCGCAAATCGCTGATCGACGCGGGTATGTTGGTCACCAACGATCAGGGACGCAGTTACGATCGTTTCCGTGAACGGGTTATGTTCCCCATCCGCGACAAACGTGGTCGGGTGATTGGTTTTGGTGGACGCGTGCTGGGCGATGCTCTGCCGAAGTACCTGAACTCCCCGGAAACCGATATTTTCCATAAAGGTCGTCAGTTGTATGGCCTTTATGAAGCCCAACAGGATAACGCCGATCCACAGCGCCTGTTAGTGGTTGAAGGCTATATGGATGTGGTCGCGCTGGCACAATTCGGCATTAACTACGCCGTGGCATCCCTTGGGACGTCAACCACCGCCGATCACATTCAACTGCTGTTCCGTGCGACGAACAACGTCATTTGCTGTTACGACGGAGACCGTGCCGGACGCGATGCTGCCTGGCGCGCGCTGGAAACCGCACTGCCTTACATGACAGACGGACGTCAGCTGCGCTTTATGTTTTTACCTGATGGCGAAGATCCCGATACGCTGGTGCGTAAAGAAGGGAAAGAGGCATTTGAAACCCGGATGGAGCAGGCCTTACCGCTCTCCGCGTTTTTATTTAACAGCCTGCTGCCCCAGGTGGATTTGAGTACTCCGGATGGACGTGCACAGCTAAGCACTTTAGCACTGCCGCTGATCACTCAGGTTCCAGGCGAAACGCTGCGTATTTATCTGCGGCAGGAGTTAGGGAACAAGCTCGGCATTCTGGATGACAGCCAGCTTGAACGTTTAATGCCAAAACTGGCAGAAAATGGGGCTTCCCGCCCTGTTCCACAGCTAAAACGCACTACCATGCGTATACTGATAGGGTTACTGGTGCAAAACCCGGACTTAGCACCGCTGGTTCCGCCGTTAGGCGCCCTGGACCAAAATAAGCTACCCGGACTTGGCTTATTTAGAGAACTGGTCAACACTTGTCTGTCTCAGCCAGGTCTGACCACCGGACAACTTTTAGAGCACTATCGCGGCACAAATGATGCTGCAACCCTTGAAAAACTGTCGATGTGGGACGATATAGCAGATAAAGATATCGCAGAAAAAACCTTCACCGACTCACTCAACCATATGTTTGATTCGATGCTTGAACTGCGCCAGGAAGAGTTGATAGCTCGTGAGCGCACACACGGTTTAAGCAGCGAAGAACGCCGGGAACTCTGGACACTGAACCAGGAGCTGGCTAAAAAATAAGCGAAAGACAAAATCATTCGCGTTGTATCAAGGCAGTAAGTGAACGAACTCCAGGGAGTGTACATCAGTACATGACCAGGATGAGTGAACGCAGCTAACGCAGAGACAACGTGAAGGATGAAGTATTTAACGGCTTAACTGCCGAATATCGTTCGGGAAGACCCCGACAGCCGCACGGAGAGGCAGCGGCAAATATAAGTATGCCCTCGTTTTGCCGTTGGCGGTTTTACCGCCCAACACCAATCAAACGAATTAAGTGTGGATACCGTCTTATGGAGCAAAACCCGCAGTCACAGCTGAAGCTTCTTGTCCAACGTGGTAAGGAGCAAGGCTATCTGACCTATGCCGAGGTCAATGACCATCTGCCGGAAGATATCGTCGATTCAGATCAAATCGAAGACATCATCCAAATGATCAATGACATGGGTATTCAGGTGATGGAAGAAGCACCGGATGCCGATGATCTGCTGCTTGCCGAAACCTCCAACAGCACCGATGAAGACGCGGAAGAAGCGGCTGCCCAGGTTCTGTCCAGCGTTGAGTCCGAAATCGGCCGTACAACTGACCCGGTACGCATGTATATGCGTGAAATGGGTACCGTTGAGCTGTTAACCCGTGAAGGCGAAATCGACATCGCTAAACGTATTGAAGACGGGATTAACCAGGTTCAATGCTCCGTTGCCGAATACCCGGAAGCCATCACCTACCTGCTTGAACAATACGATCGCGTTGAAGCTGAAGAAGCGCGTCTTTCCGATCTGATCACCGGCTTTGTTGATCCGAACGCGGAAGAAGACCTGGCACCAACAGCGACGCACGTTGGCTCTGAACTCTCTCAGGAAGAGATGGATGACGACGAAGACGAAGATGAAGAAGAAGACGACGACAGCAGCGATGACGACAACAGCATCGATCCTGAATTAGCGCGTGAGAAATTCGGTGAGCTGCGTACTCAGTACGAAATCACCCGTGACACTATCAAAGCGAAAGGCCGCAGCCATGCAGCCGCGCAGGAAGAAATTCAGAAGCTGTCTGAAGTGTTCAAACAATTCCGCCTGGTGCCGAAGCAGTTCGACTACCTGGTAAACAGCATGCGCGTCATGATGGACCGTGTGCGTACTCAGGAACGTCTGATCATGAAGCTCTGCGTTGAGCAGTGCAAAATGCCGAAGAAAAACTTCATTACTCTGTTCACCGGCAACGAAACCAGCGAAACCTGGTTCAACGCAGCAATCGCAATGAACAAGCCGTGGTCTGAAAAACTGCACGACGTTGCAGATGATGTTCACCGCGGCCTGCAGAAACTGCAGCAGATCGAAGAAGAAACCGGACTGACCATTGAGCAGGTCAAAGATATCAACCGTCGTATGTCAATCGGTGAAGCGAAAGCCCGCCGTGCGAAAAAAGAGATGGTTGAAGCAAACTTGCGTCTGGTTATCTCTATCGCCAAAAAATACACCAACCGTGGTCTGCAGTTCCTGGATCTGATTCAGGAAGGCAACATCGGTCTGATGAAAGCGGTAGATAAGTTTGAATACCGTCGTGGTTACAAGTTCTCCACCTATGCAACCTGGTGGATCCGTCAGGCGATCACCCGTTCTATCGCGGATCAGGCACGTACCATCCGTATCCCGGTACATATGATTGAGACTATCAACAAGCTCAACCGTATCTCCCGCCAGATGCTGCAAGAGATGGGTCGCGAGCCGACGCCGGAAGAACTGGCTGAACGTATGCTGATGCCGGAAGATAAGATCCGCAAAGTGCTGAAGATTGCCAAAGAGCCTATCTCCATGGAAACGCCAATTGGCGACGACGAAGATTCGCATCTGGGTGATTTCATCGAGGATACCACCCTCGAGCTGCCGCTGGACTCTGCCACTACTGAGAGCCTGCGTGCCGCTACGCACGACGTTCTGGCTGGCCTGACCGCTCGTGAAGCGAAAGTTCTGCGTATGCGTTTCGGTATCGATATGAACACCGACCACACGCTGGAAGAAGTGGGTAAACAGTTCGACGTTACCCGCGAACGTATCCGTCAGATCGAAGCGAAGGCGCTGCGTAAACTGCGCCACCCGAGCCGTTCTGAAGTGCTGCGTAGCTTCCTCGACGATTAATCTGGCCGTATAAGCACAAACGCCACCGCAAGGTGGCGTTTTTCTTTACAGCCCGCGAACAACCAGGGCGTCATCTAATTCCCGATACGCTTGCACCAGCTTTTCCAGCGAAATCCGGCTCAACCCGCTGGGGTTTGGCAACACCCAGATCTGCGTACCACCAATCGTGAACGTCTGTTTTCCCCACTGCGCTCCACGCTGGCTGAAACCTTGTTCAAACGCCTGTTTACCCAGAATAGCTAACGCCGAAGGCTGATAGTCTTCAATTTTCTCAATGAGTTTACGGCCACCGCTACGCATTTCCTGTAGCTTCACTTCATTGGCCTGTACCGTCGGTCTGTCGACAAATTTGGTAACACCACAGCGGAAATCCAGCAAATGTTCCGCCTCTTCCGGCTTTAGCTGGCGATCGGTAAATCCCGCCTGATGGATGACTTTCCAGAAGCGGTTTGCAGGATGTGCAAATGGAAACCCTGTCCCCGCCGAAGATAGCCCCGGATTGATGCCGCAAAAAATCACTCGCAGCCCCGGCGCCAGTATGTCCTTAACCATAATCACTCCCAGCAATACATCAATGGACAAGTATAACGGACTGAAAATACATTGTTTATAAAAACAGCATCCGTACGCTTATGGCTGGATTGCAGCACAGAGTTACTTTATAATCCACCGCCACGGCCCCTTAGCTCAGTGGTTAGAGCAGGCGACTCATAATCGCTTGGTCGCTGGTTCAAGTCCAGCAGGGGCCACCAAATTTCAAGGACTTGCGAGCAATCGCAGGTCCTTTTTGTTTTGTGTGCTCTCTGATTATTTAGGCAGGTCCCCAGAGGAGGCTAATCAATAACGAAACTGAAATTTGTATACCTGAACAGGTAATGACGATCGGAAAAAACTGGGGGATGTCGATGGAGTCCTGAGCAGTACAGTGATAATCCGTACTCACCAGCATGTTGATAACGCTTTTGGACGCCACCACTCTGAAAGTGGAAACGTCCGGTTAGCGTCTAATTCAAACGATCAGCTCACACTAACGCCTGGAGCTGTTCCTGCATGTAGGCTGTAAAAAACTCAGGATTCTTAATGAGGATACGATTACCGGAGGCAATTTTTTCTGCCCATCCGGCCACTTTTTTCGTGAACTCTGGATTCCATCCCTCTTGTTCACCGCGAGCCATAATATCGGCTGCGCTAGCTGGCACACCTAACTCATTCAAATATTTTAAAATTCCCTTGGCCGTACTTTCATCCATTGAATGTGGTACTGACGCCGATGTGTTCATACCACCAATAAAATCCAATGCTTTCTCAATTGCTGTTGGCATGCTCTTATCCTTAAAATTAACCGCGTAATAAACACATTTATAATATGAACCCAAGTCAACCGGGATATCAAAGAGAACGTTACCTTTATTTGATTCATGCCTCAGCCAAACGCTTGCGGTGGCGATTTTCTGCACTATTGTTACGCTTCGTCGGCTAAAACCAGCCCGGTTGCCACCGCATTGCGCGGCCCTTCTGTGCCACGAATATTGCCCTGACCGGCAACGACGCCGTAATGCGACAGCGCTTCGGTGATCATTTGTGGGATTTCAAAATCCAGCGATGAGCCCCCCACCAGCACCACAAAGGTAATATCGCGGATAGAGCCGCCGGGCGAGACCTGGCGCAACGCGCGCAGGCAATTAGTCACAAAGACCTTATCCTTTGCCTGACGACGCACCAGGCGGATTTTCTCCAGCGACGTCTGGTTATCAATAGGGATAAGTTCACCATCTTTCAGATATACCACTTTGGCGAAAACAGAGGGACTTAGCGGCTCGCGAAAAAACTCCACTGCACCATTCTCGTGACGAATACTGAACAGACTCTCCACTTTCGCCAGCGGGTATTTCTTAATCTCCTCAGCCAGAAAAGGATCGTTCAGCCCCAGCTCCGTTTTAATCAGTAAACTGACCATGTTTCCTGCTCCTGCCAGATGCACCGCCTTAACGACACCATCACCATTAATAATGGCGGCATCGGTAGATCCTGCGCCTAAATCAAGGATCGCCAGTGGTGCTGCACATCCGGGGGTGGTCAACGCCCCAGCCACTGCCATATTGGCCTCCACACCGCCGACTTCAACGGACGTACCCAGTCGCGTACTCAGTTCGCTGGCGATCGCCTGCATCTGTAACCGATCGGATTTCACCATCGCCGCAATGCCAACGGCATTCTCCATCGAATGTTCCCCGGCGATACCGCCCTGGACTTTACGGGGGATAAAGGTATCTGCCGCCAACAGATCCTGGATATGTACTGTGTTCATATCGTGGCCGCTCAACGAGGCCATCACCTTACGCACGCGCTCAAGCATACCGCCCGCGTGCGTACCAGCCTCACCACGAATATCGCGTACAGGAGCACATCCGTTCATCGCCTGCATAATCGCCTGTGCCCCTTGCGACACATCGGCTTCGCCACTGCGCTTTTCTCCGCTGATAAAGATCTTTCCTGCCGGGATCACTCGCGACTGTACATCCCCCTGCGGCGTTTTCAACACCACGGCGGAACGATTGCCAATCAGCGCCCTGGCGATCGGCACGATCGTCTGGGTCTCCTCAGGCGTCAGGGCAAAGAAGGTGGCGATGCCGTAGGGATTCGACAGCACCCGAACAACCTGCCCTGCCGCAGCGACTTCCACCGCAGCCAGCACACCTTCCGGTACCTTTTCCAGCAGCGTCACTTCATCGACTACCGGCAATGTTCGGTGTAGGCGATTGTTAACCAGCACGCCATCATCCTTTTTCAGGATCGCCGCCACGACGTTAACACCACGATCCAGTGCCTCATTCAACAACCAGACCGCCTCGAGAAAATCTATCTTTTCACCAACCAACGGGATCCAGCCCTGCGCAAACTGATCTTTGTTTAACAAAGCCAACTTTTCCAGAGCGATAGTGGTACCCATCCCTACCCCAACGCCACCCGGAGTTTGTGGGTTATGGCCAATCATTGTCGATTCTGTAATGATGGTTTCAGTGATCGTTTCCATCGCGACATCGCCAATCACTGGTGCGGCCTCGTTGATGCAAACTTTCACCACATCGCTAAGTGACCATGGCGTTTTATCCAGCGCCTGCTGCAAAGAGGCTATCACCCCGGCGATGTTGTCCCGCGTGCCTTTCATACCCGTCGTGGCGACAATCCCGCTGGCGACAAACCTGCCACGCTGTGCCAGCGCCACTTCTGTCGTGGCGTTGCCGATATCAATCCCCGCAACTAACGACATACTGCCTCCGTTATTGGCTGCCTTTCCGCAGCTTGTTTCTCTGCTGATACACCTCTGCTGACTCACGGATAAAACCGGCATTCACCGTAGCGTGCCAGGTGTGTTCAAGCTCATCAGCAATAGCCAGTAATTCCGTCATTGAAGAGCGAAACGGGCGTAGCGCGTTGTAAATTTCCAGAATACGAGCATCCGGAATGGCAATCAGTTCCGCCGCACGACGGAAATTGCGCGCAACGGCGTGACGCTGCATTTGCTCAGCTATCTGTGCCTGATACTCCAGCGTTTGCTGAGAAATACGCACATCCTGCGATCCCACACGCCCCGCCAACACATTCTCAAGGGTGATGTCAGTTAACGGTTTACCGGTAGGCGTAAGGATTTTCTCCGGACAACGAGTCGCTAACGGATAATCCTGCGCGGTCATGATGTTTTCGCTCATGGTCATTCCCTTACTAATGCAACGTGCAGCGTGACAGGAGAGGCGTCCTGCACCACATGTTTGGTTTCTTTAATATGAAACAGCGCGGCTTTAGCCATAAATTTCGGCCTCACCATCTGATCATTCACCACCGGAACAGGCGAGGGTGACTCTTTACGCGCATAACGCGCAGCGTTCTTGCCGATCTGCCGGTAGGTTTCCAGCGTCAGTAGCGGTGCCTGAGAAAAAAGCTCAAGGTTGCTCAGCGGCAGTAAATCGCGCTGATGAATAACCGTTGTTCCTTTTGACTGGATACCAATACCAATGCCGGAACCGCTAAGGTTCGCCGCATCCCAGGCCATAAACGAAACATCCGAGGTACGCAGGATCCTGACCACCCGCGCATGCAGTCCCTCTTCTTCAATCCCGGCAACCAGCTCTTTCAGGATCGCCTTGTGCGGCATATCAATCAGGGTTTTATGCTGGTATTTATCAAAGGCCGGACCAACGCCAATCACCACCTCATCTGCGCGTTCGTCTGCCTTTGCCGCCTCTCCTTCACTGACCTGCAATGTGAAAACTGGCTTACGTTCAGTTGTGCATTCCACAGGAGTACCGCCTTATTCAATGGAGTTGGGCTGAACCACGCCCGCAATGTTTTTAATTTCCGCCCAGCGTTCAGCGGAAATGCGATAGCCGGTGCCAGGCCCCTGATAATCATTGATATCGTTGACGGCGCTAACCACATCGAACTGACGGTCAAGAATGGCAGATGTTTGCAGGTAATCGCCGGTGACACGCTGTCTCAACATATTGAGAATATTGCTGGCGATATCTTCAAAGCCACTGGCGCTTAATGCCCCAACAATATCCAGCCCGGTAATATTGCGCTTCATCATCTCTTCCACCGCTGCCAGATCTTCCACGACATTGCGCGCAGGCATATCTTTGCTGCCGTGGGCATAGGTCGCGGCTTCAACTTCCTCATCACTAATCAGCGGCAGGCCCAGCTCGCGGAATACCGCCTGAATGGCGCGGGCGGCTTTATTACGGATGGTGATGGTTTCCTCTTCAGTGACCGGACGCAGACCACCGTCAACCATCAGATCGCGCTGCAGAATGTTGTAATCATCGAAGTCTTCGGCGTCAAAGTTCGACCCGGCAAACATATTGTCGTAGTTCGGTACTGCGCTGTAGCCGGAGAAGATAAAGTCGGTGCCGGGCAACATCTGCATCAAGGTGCGCGCGGTGCGACGAATATCGGAGTGCGAGAAGGTCTGGTCATTCGCTGATGCCACTTCAAGGTCGAGCATCGAGGCAATCAGGTTTTCCGCCAGCACCGCGCGGATCCCCGACGGCACCGCGCCGGTCATCCCGATACAACTAACCGCACCGTTTTGCAGCCCCTGAACGCCCGCTCCCTTGGTGATAAAAATGCAGCGCGACTCGAGATAGAGCATTGATTTACTTTCTGAATAACCCATCAGCGCTTCAGATCCGGTACCGGAGGTATAGCGCATTTTCAGTCCGCGAGAAGCATAAGCCGAGGCGAGAAAGGCTTTTGACCATGGGGTATCATCGCCATCGGTAAACACCGACTCAGTCCCGTATACCGATACCGTTTCGGCGTAACTGGTGAATCCACGCATCCCCAGTTCCAACTCCGTGGCTTCTTCAACAGAACATTGCGTAAGCACGCCAGGGCGACCACACTGTGAGCCAACCAGTAGCGCCAGTGCGTTAAACGGCGCATAGCGAGCGATACCCACTGTCGTTTCCTGTTCGGAAAAGCCACGGATCCCCGCCTCGGCAGCGTCGGCGGCAATCTGGACCGGATTATCTTTCAGGTTGGTGACGTGGCACTGGTTTGAGGGAGTCCGTCTGGCACGCATTTTTTGCAGCGCCATCATCATCTCCACCACGTTCATTTGCGCCATCACTTCCACCGCCTTCGCCGGGGTGATTGCGGTGGTAATCGCAATAATCTCTTCCCGACTGACGTGGATATCCACCAGCATTCTGGCTATGTCCAGCGCATCGAGCTGCATCGCTTGCTCTGTCCGGGAGACATTAATGGCATAGTCGGCAATAAAACGGTCAATCATGTCGAACTGCGCGCGGCTCTTGCCGTCCAGCTCAACAATACGACCATTTTCCACCTTCACCGACGACGCCGGATCGTAGGGGCTTTCCATGGCGATTAGCCCTTCTTCCGGCCATTCGCCAATAAGCCCATCCTGGTTTACAGGCCGCCGGGCAAGGGCTTCGAATCGTTTTGATCTTCTCATAATTTATAGACTCAAAAGATAAAGAATAGAGACGCTGGGCCAGATCGCCGGAGGATTAAATCCCCGGCAATCGCCTTTCATCAGCAATAGCCGAACTTTAAATGAGCAGACCAATAAAAAAATTAAATTAATTTCGTTCCAATTTGGTACGTAATTAAACTTCTCCGTTCCACATTGAAACGGCTATCTGAAATATTCACAGCGAATTGTGACAGGGTTAAATGATCATTATCAACAAATGCCAAAAGCAGTAAATAAACTTAATTTTTTAGAAAACCTCACCCTATTGACTTAATAACACGCAGCGCGAGAATAAAGAAAACCCACTAAAAAAAATAGCTGACGCACAATATTTTTCGCGACCTCAGCCCTACAATCTTGTCAGGAGATAATGTGAATAAGACCCAACCCATCGCCACCATCACACTGGCGGCAGCAAAGAAAATGGCAGCCACAGTCGAGGCGAAAGCGCATGAAATCAACGTTCCGGTGGTCTTTTCTGTTGTTGATCACGGCGGAAATACGCTGCTGATGCAACGTATGGACGAGGCGTTTATCACCAGTTGTGACATTTCTCTCAATAAAGCGTATACCGCCTGCTGCCTGCGACAAGGTACTCACGAAATTACTGATGTGGTACAACCTGGTACTTCTCTATATGGTTTACAGCTAACCAACCAACAGCGAATAGTTATTTTTGGCGGCGGCTTGCCTGTCATATCAAACGGAAAAACAATCGGTGCTGTCGGCGTCAGTGGCGGCACTGTTGAACAGGATATGTTATTAGCCCAAAGCGCACTGAATTGCTTCTCTGAATTATAAATTAAACTTAAGAAGGTATATTATGAGCTATCGTATGTTTGATTACCTGGTGCCAAATGTGAACTTTTTTGGCCCTAATGCTATTTCCGTCGTCGGCGAACGCTGCAAACTACTGGGTGGGAAAAAAGCACTGCTGGTTACTGATAAAGGCCTGCGGGCAATTAAAGACGGTGCGGTAGATAAAACCCTCAGCCATCTGCGTGAAGCCGGTATTGAGGTAGTGGTTTTTGATGGCGTCGAGCCGAATCCTAAAGACACCAACGTACGTGATGGCCTGGCAGTTTTTCGTAAAGAGCAGTGCGATATTATCGTCACCGTCGGTGGCGGTAGCCCGCATGACTGCGGTAAAGGCATTGGCATCGCAGCCACTCATGAAGGCGATCTCTACAGCTACGCCGGAATTGAAACACTGACCAACCCGCTGCCCCCAATCGTTGCGGTCAATACCACCGCCGGTACCGCCAGCGAAGTGACCCGCCACTGCGTGCTGACTAACACCAAAACAAAAGTGAAATTCGTTATTGTCAGCTGGCGCAACCTGCCGTCTGTCTCTATTAATGATCCACTGCTGATGCTCGGCAAACCTGCACCACTCACCGCCGCCACCGGGATGGATGCATTGACTCACGCCGTTGAGGCGTATATTTCAAAAGATGCCAACCCGGTCACCGATGCCGCTGCTATCCAGGCGATTCGCCTGATCGCCCGTAATTTACGTCAGGCCGTCGCGCTGGGCAGCAACCTGAAAGCCCGCGAAAATATGGCCTATGCCTCTCTGCTGGCGGGTATGGCCTTTAACAACGCCAACCTCGGCTACGTGCATGCCATGGCGCACCAGCTAGGTGGCCTGTATGACATGCCGCACGGCGTGGCAAATGCTGTTCTGCTGCCACACGTGGCGCGTTATAACCTGATTGCCAACCCGGAAAAATTCGCTGATATCGCCGGTTTTATGGGCGAGAACACGGATGGCCTGTCCACCATGGACGCCGCTGAACTGGCGATTCATGCGATTGCCCGCCTCTCTGCCGATATCGGGATTCCGCAGCATCTGCGCGAGCTTGGCGTAAAAGAAGAAGATTTCCCGTATATGGCGGAAATGGCGCTGAAAGACGGCAACGCGTTCTCGAACCCGCGTAAAGGGAATGAGAAAGAGGTTGCCGAAATCTTCCACCAGGCATTCTGACTGAAAAAGGGGGGACGCAATGTCACTTTCATCTCCAGGTGTGCATCTTTTTTATCACTCGCGCTGGCAGGATACTCGCGTGCTTGATGAGCTGTGCTGGGGACTGGAAGAGCAAGGCGTCCCCTGCAAGGCCATCAGTTACGACGAGAATGAGAGCGCGTTGGCGCTCAGCAAACGGGCAGCAAAAAGCTCGGCGCTGCGCGTTGGTCTCGGCCTCAGCGTGACGGGGGATATTGCCTTAACCCATGCCCAGTTACCCGAGGATCGTGCGCTGGTCTGTGGGCATATCGCTGCCGGAATCGAACAGGTTCGCACACTTGGCGCCAACGCCGGTCAACTGGTCAAAGTTCTTCCCTTCAGTGAGATAACATAAATGTATCGTATCTATACCCGAACCGGCGATAAGGGCACTACCGCGTTGTTTGGCGGCAGTCGTATCGACAAAGATGATATCCGCGTTAATGCCTACGGCACCGTAGATGAGCTGATTTCCCAGCTTGGCGTCTGCTACGCTACGACCCGGCAAACAGAGCTACAGCAGGATCTACACGCCATCCAGAAAACGCTGTTTGTGCTGGGCGCCGAGTTAGCCAGTGATGAAAAAGGTCTTTCCCGTTTAAAACAGACCATTGGCGAAGGGGATATTCAGACACTGGAGCAACTGATTGACCGCAATATGGCGCAAAGTGGCCCGCTTAAAGAGTTTGTGACTCCAGGGAAAAATCTGGCATCTGCGCAATTGCACGTTGCACGAACGCTGACACGACGGCTGGAGCGTATTCTCACAGCAATGGACAGAACAATTGCCGTACGCGGAGAGCTTAAGCGTTACATCAATCGCTTATCGGATGCGCTGTTCTCAATGGCCAGAATTGAAGAAACTACTCCAGATGTTTGCGTTTAAACTGGCTGGCATCAATGTCGTACTGTTTCATCTTGCGCCACAGCGTGGTACGCCCAATGTTCAGCAGTTGCGACATCTCCTGCACACGCCCACTGGTAACACGAGCAGCGTGGATGATCGCCTCTTTTTCGATGGCGGTAAACGTCAGGCTGGCAGGAAGCAGCGACGATGCGGCCTCCAGACCTGGACGTTCGGCAAACAGATAATCCGGCAGATTGCTCAGGCGAATATGGCCGTTATCGCTGCTGATGGCGATATTCTCGATAATGCTGTTTAGCTCGAAGTCATTGCCCGGCCACGAATAAGCTACCAGTTGTGCCAGCGCGTCGTCGTCCAGTTTCAGGCTGGATGAAAAGCGTTTCTTCAGGCTGTTAAGGCGCGTATGAATCAGTGCCGGAATACTGTTACGCCGCGCCCGCAGCGGTGGAATAACAATCTCAAAGGAGTGTAGTGCGTAATACAGCTGGCGGCTAAAGCGGTTTTGCTCCACCAGATTAGCAAGATCTACCGTGGTAGTGGCGATCACTTTCACATCAACCGGGATCAACCGACGGGCATCGAGGCGAGTCAACACCCCCTGCTTGATCACCTGTAACAGAGCAGATTGTAGCTCCGGCGCCAGATACTCAATTTTTTCCAGAAACAGCGTGCCACCGTTCGCCAGTTCGAGGCGACTCAGTCGACCATTTTCATCATCGGTTGGTGCACTGCCCGTAAAGTCCTGCCCCAGTACGCTGTTGGCATACAACTGGCAGTTCACGGCAATATAAGGGCCGCTGGCACGTTCGCTTTCATTGTGAATGGCCTGACTGAGAAGCTCTTTACCCACCCCCTCTTCACCGCACAACAGGATCGGGAAACTTCCCCTGGCCGCCTGGCGACCAAAATGAATCAAACGCCGGGTTTCCGGATCATCCGTCGACATCTGTTCAAAAGTATGGCTAACCTTGCCCAGTTGACTGGTCATCAACTGACGCATTTGCTCAACCGGATGCAATAGCAAAATAAAGCTGTTGCCCTGTTCTTCTACAATCGGCTTCAGAGTAATGACCGCATCAACAAACTGATGCTGACTCTCAAAGGTGACTTCGACGTGATTCAGGCCGCGGGCATGTTTAATCGCACGACGCAGCAGGGTGGGTAAATTGACCAGGTCATTAATGTTTTTCCCCTGGCTGGCCTGAGCGTCCAGATGCAACAGCATGGCGGCGCGTGCATTGAGAAACTGCAGTACGCCCTGCTCGTTCCAGGCCATCACGCCGTCATCCATACTCTCCAGCAATCCGTACATCTGATTGAGATGTCGGTTAGATTCGGCTAACAGGCTGTCGGTCAGCAAAGAATTACCGACTTCCCTGGCAATCGCCAGCGTCAGCGATAAATCAGAAATGGATTCATGCTCTACCAGGCAGCAAAGCGAAATCGAGCCAAACAGTCGCCCGTGGTTATCAAACACCGGCGTTGAGCAAAATGACCACGGATGTAGCGCCTGTTTAAAGTGCTGATCCCCGCTGGTTTTTGTCGGTTGTCCTGGCATTGTCGCCAGCGACAATGCACAGCTGCCAATGATGCTCTCAGCACAGTAGCTACCATCCAGAAACCCAAGTTCCGCCAGTTGTTCTACCGTCTGTGGATCGCCGCAACGGCTGAGAATACAGGCAGACTCATCCAGAATAAGCAGCGCGCAGGGACGTCCGTCCATAAACTCCCAGGCATCTTCCAGCGCAGCCTGACCTATCGTCAGCAGCGCAGTCTTACGTCGACAAATCGACTCAAAAGTCAGTCCCTGCGCCTGATGCGGCGCCTGCCACGTTTCACGCTGCATAAACTTGCTGCAACGATGCCATGACTGGGCGATGACCGAAGAGACTTCCTTCCCGATGTCCTGAGTGTGCGCCGTCATATCCATTTCCGCTGTTTTACCATAGACAACCCCTCCGGCAGAGACTGTCAGAGGGGAGAAAAGATGCCGGAAAGAGGCTTACCGACGCCTGATTAACGTGCCAGCCACTGCTGCCCCAGCAGGTCCGCCGTCAGAATAGCGGCATGAACACTTTCTGGTGTCACCGGGAACGGCATATTGTGAATGGTTTCACCTTCCGCACAGGTCGCTTTGGCAACGGCATGAATCTTGTCGTCGATGCCTTCTTTTACGCCCATTTGCGCCAGCGTGACCGGCAGGCCAACTTTCTGGCAGAAATCCAGCACGGTTTCTATCTCTTCCATTGGGCTATTTTGCAGGACCAGTTGTGCCAGCGTACCAAACGCAACTTTTTCACCATGGTACAAATGGTGGCACTCTTCCAGAATCGTGAAGCCGTTATGGATCGCATGTGCGCCCGCGAGACCGCTGCTTTCAAAGCCGATGCCGCTGAGATAAGTATTCGCTTCCACGATACGCTCCAGTGCATCCGTCACCACGCCAGCCTGCGCTGCACAGCGTGCCTTTTCGCCTTCTGCCAGCAACGTATCATAGCACAGGCGTGCCAGGCTCAGTGCCGCCGCCGTGGACTGCCCGCCCGCCATGCTGGTCGCTCTGGCATCGTAACAGGCTTTCGCTTCAAACCAGGTTGAAAGCGCATCGCCCATTCCGGCAACCAGCAGACGCACCGGCGCCCTGGCGATAATCGCCGTATCCATCACCACCATATCCGGGTTTTTCGGGTAGATCAGATACTCTTCAAACTCACCGGCTTCAGTATAGATAACGGACAGCGCACTGGTTGGTGCATCAGTAGAGGCAATAGTCGGAATCACCACCACCGGCAGCTTCTGGTAATAGCCAATCGCTTTGGCTGTATCCAGCGTTTTCCCGCCGCCAATCCCCACAACGCCACGGCAGCCATGTTGTTTCAAAATGGCAATCAGACGATTAATTTCCACATGGCTGCATTCACCATTAAAGCGTTCCGCATGACAGCTAATGTCGTGGCTGTGCAGGCCGTTGAGCACTTTCTCCCCCGCCAGCTTCATCACGAAGTCATCTGCAATCACGAAAAAGCTGTCCGCCAGATTTTTAGCGTATTGACCAAATAAGATAGAAGCGTCAGGACCCTGGAGATATTTGGCTGGAGATTGAATAACTTTTAGCATTCCTTTCATCCTCAAATAAGTACATGTTTTTACATGATGAGCCCTGGCGTTCACCTGTTTAGCCTGATGTAGATAGCAAAACGAAGGGGTACCGGAGCGATGCAATAACTGTATGGCGAGGCGTGAACAAAAAAATCTTTCGTCTTTTTGTTCTGATATGAAACAGATAAAAATGACTGACGTTCCATATTGGAACGATTAACCCTGAAATTAATAAGGTTTGCGATCCCGATCCGCTCATTTAGCGCCAATGCCGCGCGGGTAACTAAAATCAGGTTTTGCATTTCCTCTCCACCACCGTCGTAACCATCCGAAAATAGCATCCTGCGACGTATTACCCTCTCTAATACAAAGAGAAAAAAGTTGTTCGGGTTCGCATTGTGTAATTTTTTCGTACAGTTACGTTTCATTTTGGAACAAAAAAGAACATTCATGTTCCGTAATGAAACTCATTTTGCATGTGTTTTTTTCCGCACTGACTCAGCCAAAATCTCTCCATCGCCTCCGCACCATGTCAATGCATCCGGGGGTTTGTTTTACTCTTAATCTCCAGGAGCCGTTATGTCTCAATTCTTTTTTAATCAGCGCAACCATCTCGTAAACGACGTTATCGACGGTACGATCATCTCCAGCCCGTGGAACAACCTGGCACGTCTGGAGAGCGATCCAGCCATTCGTATCGTGGTACGTCGCGACCTCAATAAAAATAACGTGGCAGTGATCTCCGGCGGTGGCTCAGGGCACGAACCCGCTCATGTCGGGTTTATCGGCAAGGGCATGTTAACCGCAGCTGTCTGTGGCGACGTATTTGCTTCGCCAAGCGTGGATGCGGTACTGACAGCCATTCAGGCGGTAACCGGTGACGCAGGTTGCCTGTTGATCGTTAAGAATTACACTGGCGACCGTCTTAACTTTGGTCTTGCGGCAGAGAAAGCCCGTCGGCTTGGCTATAACGTCGAGATGCTGATCGTCGGTGATGACATTTCGCTGCCGGATAACAAACATCCTCGCGGTATCGCCGGGACTATTCTGGTACATAAAATTGCCGGCTATTTTGCCGAGCGCGGCTATAACCTCGCCACCGTCCTGCGTGAAGCGCAATATGCGGCAAACAACACCTTCAGCCTTGGTGTTGCGCTCTCCAGTTGTCATCTGCCGCAGGAAACCGAGACTGCACCACGTCATCATTCGGGGCATGCAGAACTGGGAATGGGTATTCACGGTGAGCCGGGCGCATCCGTGATCTCCACCCAAAACAGTGCGCAGATTGTCAATCTGATGGTAGATAAGCTGATTGCCGTGCTGCCTGAAACCGGTCGCCTGGCACTGATGATTAATAACCTCGGCGGCGTGTCGATTGCGGAAATGGCTATTCTGACCCACGAACTGGCAACCAGCCCACTGCACTCGCGCATCGACTGGCTGATTGGCCCTGCCTCGCTGGTCACAGCTCTGGATATGAAAGGCTTTTCGCTGACGGCCATCGTGCTGGAAGAGAGCATCGAAAAAGCGCTGTTAACCGAGGTGGAAACCACCAGTTGGCCAACCCCCGTACCACCACGTGAAATCACTACCGTGCCATCATCTCAGCGCAGTGCACGCGTGGAATTCCAGCCTTCAGAGAACGCGCTGGTAGCCGGAATCATTGAACAGGTCACCGGGACGCTTTCCGGCCTGGAAGCACATCTCAACGCGCTGGATGCCAAAGTGGGTGATGGTGATACCGGTTCAACCTTTGCGGCAGGCGCACGTGAAATTGCCGACCAGCTACAGCGTAAGCAACTACCGCTTGCTGATCTGGCCACGCTGTTCGCGTTGATTGGGGAGCGTCTGACTGTGGTTATGGGAGGTTCCAGCGGCGTGCTGATGTCCATCTTCTTTACCGCAGCCGGGCAGAAACTGGAACAAGGTGCTGAGGTTGCCGAAGCGCTGAATACGGGTCTGGCTCAGATGAAGTTTTACGGTGGCGCGGATGAAGGCGATCGCACGATGATTGATGCGTTGCAGCCCGCACTAACCTCTCTGTTGGCACAACCGCAAAACCTGCAAGCTGCTTTTGAGGCCGCACAAGCTGGCGCAGAACGCACTTGTCTGTCGAGCAAAGCCAACGCGGGTCGCGCGTCTTACCTCAATAGCGAAAGCCTGCTCGGTAATATGGACCCCGGCGCACATGCTGTCGCGATGGTGTTTAAAGCGCTGGCAGAGAATGCTCTCAAATAGTCCTTCAAAAAACTCAGGTGGTGAGGTGTGGCGGGTCCGGCTGAAAATTGCCGACGCGTTTCCGTAAGGCCAGGAGAGCCAGCATGAATGCTGGCTCAGGGCGCGTTTTACGGTGAGCGGAACTCGATTCAGGAATCAAATGTTCTCGATAAATGCGACAGGCGTTGGCACGAGTTCGCATGAATCTCTCTACTAACCCTATTAGCGATAAACGCGAATACCGCCCTCGACGCCACGGCTAAACAGTACCTGCCAAAGCTCAATGTCTCGGGCGCGGAAAGCTCCGGCGCATGCGCATAAATAGTAATTGAACATTCTTCTAAAAGTGGCGGAGTAATGTGAAGACAACTCTGGCCATGCCTGATTAAAACGCTGGTGCCAGGCCATCAGCGTTTTATCATAATCACTACCGAAGTTATGCCAGTCCTCCATCACAAACCGCGACTCACTGGCCTCGGCAATATGCGATATCGCCGGTAAACATCCGTTCGGGAAAATATATTTATTGATCCACGGATCTACACTCATCCCTTTTTTATTGCTGCCAATGGTGTGAAGCAGAAAGAGGCCATCAGGTTTTAAACAGCGGTCAGCGATACTGAAATAGGTATCGTAGTTTTTCGGCCCCACATGTTCGAACATCCCCACGGAGACAATACGATCGTAGTGCTTATCAAGGTCACGATAGTCCTGAAGCAGAATGGTGACATCCAGCCCGTCACAGCGCTGCTGCGCCATTTTCTGTTGCTCTTTCGAGATGGTGACACCCTCTACCGCCACGCCATAATGGCGCGCTGCATATTCTGCCAGGCCACCCCATCCGCAACCGATATCCAGTAAACGCATCCCCGGCTTCAGTTGCAACTTCTCGCAGATCATTTTTAATTTGGCATTTTGCGCATCCTCTAATGAGGTCGCATCTTTCCAGTAGCCACAGGAATATTGCATGTACGGATCAAGCATCAGGGCGAAGAGATCATTACCAATATCATAATGCTCTTTGCCGACAATCCAGGCCCGGCTGCGCGACTGCAAATTAAAAAGGCGTGCACTGGCAATGCGTAAAATATCTTTCAGATTGCCCGGCATTTTTTGATCGAGTTTTGCTTTGAGGATCTTGCAGAACAGAATATCGAGCCGTTCGCAGTCCCACCAGCCTTCCATATAGCTTTCGCCAAGCCCTAAAGAACCTTGTTGCAGTACCCGTTTAAAGAAACCGGCATGATGAAGTTGAATATCCCAGGCACGCGAACCATTGATCTGGATATCAGCCTGCTGGAGCAGCTCTTTCCCCATCCGCGTCCAATTATCATTTGTTTCATTTACGATTACAGCATCTGAACAAAGCGTGTCCATGGTCTTTACCAAAAGTGGGCTAATAATTCTTAGGCAAGATTATTATGGAAAACAGAGTGTATGTATTATGATTTGCGGACAAGATCTATCGAGTAGAGGCCACATAACCGGGAGCATTACGTATTTCTTTATGGAAACCATCAAGCAGAAACAGTGGAATTCCTTCCCGGATGACTCAATGGCAGAACTGCCGCAGGATGTTTACTTTCGCTCATATGTCCTTGAAGCGAATAACCATGTACCGCAGCACTCACACTCTTTTACCCAGTTTCATTTTGCCCGCAAGGGAAGCATGCGTATTGATGTCGCCGGCAAATGCTGGATAATCCCCGCGCATTATGGAATCTGGATCCCTCATAATATTGAACATGCGGTATGGGCGCTGGATGATGTTCATTTAGAGAATCTGGATATTAAACCGGACTTTCTGGAGAAACGTATTGATGAGTGTAAAGTGGTCGCCATCAGTGATTTCGCCCGAGAGTTTATTCATTACGCGACCAACTTAATTTCGGGCCATTACGATCGTCAGTCAAAAGAAGGGAAGCTGGTCAGCGTATTGGTCGATATTATTTTGCAGTTACCGGAAGTTGCCTTTGTATTACCCTGGCCACAGGATCGCGAATTAACAAAAATCTGCCGGACAATACAGGAATCCCCCGCGCTGGAGCATTCGTTAGAGTACTGGGCGCAGCATCTCGGCATGTCGCCTCGCACATTTTCGCGCCATTTCAAAAAAGAAACGGGATTACCTTTCAGCGTCTGGAAGCAAAAAATGCGGATTCTGGAATCCGTATTAATGCTTAAGAAAAATAAAAGCGTGACCGCCGCCGCACTCGACGTGGGTTATTCGAGCACCGCGGCATTTAGCTACGCGTTTCGCCAGGCCTTTGGCGTTCCTCCGTCTAATTATTGATCAGCGGCTTTGCGTTGGTGCCAGTAAGCAGCTGCACGTACCAGCTGCTGATCGAACTCCTCGGTTTCAAAGCGGGCACTCAGGTTTTTCACCACTTTTCCTTCGCCTGTTATCCAGATGAAATAATCTTCTGCAGGTACATTTAGTTGCGCCAGCACGTCGTTCACCGCCTGCTCGTTGTGACCGACAAACCACTGGATAGCAAACCCGTCGAGGTAGGAAAGATAATCCTGGCAGGCTGCATCCTGCACGCTCACCAGTGCAGTCACCTCTGGACGCACCGCTAAACGACTCAGCGCTTCCAGGCGGCGGCGCAGAGCAGGCATTCCCGACTCATCACACACGTAAACCTGATACGCATAGTCTTCTGGTACCACCAGAGAACCGCGTGGTCCACCGATTGTCAGCTTGTCACCTTCACGAGCGTTCATCGCCCAGGTACTCGCCACGCCACCATCATGAATGAAGAAATCCAGCGCCAGCTCATGACGCGCTTCATCATACAGCGGCGTGTAATCCCGGGATGCAGGACGGACTCCCTCTGCCCAGACAATGCCCTCATCCGTCACCACTGGCGGCACAAAATGCGTACCCGGTTCAGGAAAAAAGACTTTGGAGTGATCATCAAAACCGCGTGAGCTAAAGCCATCCAGTGCGTCACCGCCAAGAACGATACGCTGAAAACCCGCGCTTATGCGTTCAACGCGCAGGACTGAGAGTTCGCGAAAGCGCAGTTCATTACGAACGCGCTGTGGGTAGCGTGGGGTATTTTTTGTCATTTTTCCGCCTTCGTGAAAATAATACGATATATCTAATTAAATTTTTAAATGATAATGATTGCTAGTTACAAATATTGCAAGCACTTTTTTTGATATAGTCCCGCTCTGCTTACCAGAACGACAACACTGAATTAAAAATTATAAAAATCAATATATTATAATCAATAAAAATAACACCCTTGCAAAACACAAGATTTTAGATATAAATTAGATATATCTAAATAACATCAGGAGAAGATGATGCAAAACCAACATGAAGGTTGCTGCAAAAATGCAGAACACCAACACGAAGGATGCTGCAAAGGTGAAGGGCATCACCACGAAGGCCATGACACCGAACATCACCATCAGGGTTGCTGCAAAAGTGAAGAACATCGCCACGAAGGTTGTAACAAAGAGCACCACCACGAGCACGGCTGCGGACATCGCCATGGCCGGGGCGGCGGCGGCCGTCGTCAGCGCTTTTTCGGCCACGGCGAATTGCGCCTGGTGATTCTGGATATTTTGACCCGCGATGCCAGCCACGGCTATGAACTGATCAAAGCCATCGAAACACTGACCCAGGGTAATTACACACCAAGCCCCGGCGTGATTTATCCGACGCTGGATTTTTTGCAGGACCAGGAACTGATTGTCATCAACGATGAAGAAAGCGGACGTAAACAGATAACGATCACCACGCAAGGTCAGCAGTGGCTTGATGAAAACCGTGAGCATCTGGAACATATCCACGAACGCATTAAAGCGCGTTGTGTGGGTTTTGAATTACGTAAAAATCCGCAAATGAAACGGGCGCTGGATAACTTCAAGGCCGTACTGGATCTGCGGGTTAATCATGGTGATACCAGCGATGCGCAGATCAAAAAAATCATCGGTATTATCGATCGTGCCTCACTGGACATCACCCAGTTAGATTAAAACAAACCGGTCAAAAGGCGGAACCCGTTGTTCCGCCTTCGCACCTGAGGTTAATGCAGGACCGTTACGGCATCTTCCAGACGCCCGGCACGATGTTTCACCATCGCTGAAATGTGGGCACTCTCTTCGACAAGTTCTGCATTTTTCTGCGTAATGCTGCTCAATTCATTCACCGCACGGGTCAGGCTGGAAAGCCCATCCGCCTGTTCCAGCGTGGAGTGGCTGATTTGGGCAATCAGTTGGGTAACGTTTTGTACCTGCGCCACAATGTCGTCCATTGTGCGCCCGGCAGCGTGAACCTGATCGGAACCAGACTGCACTTTGTCAGCGCTGGCATCGATCAATTTGCGGATGTCATTCGCCGCACTGGCGCTACGGCTGGCAAGATGGCGTACCTCTCCCGCCACCACGGCGAACCCTTTCCCCTGCTCACCCGCTCGCGCGGCTTCAACCGCTGCGTTCAACGCCAGAATGTTAGTCTGGAAGGCAATATCGTTAATCAGAGTAGTGATAGTGCCGATCCGCTGGGTGCTATTAGCAATATCGTCCATCGTTTTAATGACGGTGTCCATCGCCTCACCACCCTGCGTTGCCGCACTGCTGGCTGCAATGGAGAGCTTGTCGGCAGCGGATGCAGTCGCGGAGTTTTGCTTCACCGACGCCGCCATCTGGTTCATCGTCGTCACCGTTTCCTGCACATTTTCTACCGTCTGTTGCGTGTGCCGGTTCAAATCATCACTGCCTTTTGCCAGCGTTTCGCTGTCGTTACGCACACAGGAAACCTGGCTTGAAACATCATGGATAAGCCAGCGACACATTAATCCCAGTTGCCCCACTGACCGTAACATCAGCCCCAATTCATCGCTGCGGTTAAGGTGCGACACGCTATTGCGCTCTCCGGTCGCGACTTTCAGCGCCTGACGGGCAACATTCTCGATTGGGCGTACAATTTGCCATTCGAAGATCGTCGTTCCAGCCAGCATCACCAGCGCACTCATCAGCAGTAGCGGCCATTCAGTCCCCATCTGCTGCAACGCAACGGCCAGCACGGCAAACATCAATGCCATCACACTACGTACCCGCCAGCGCACCGGGAGCGACGGGAGTTTACCCAGCCAGCCTTTACGCACCACCAGCCCTTTATGAATACGCCTGTTACAACGCCCTTCATTCAGCGCCTTATATAAAGGCTCTACCGCCGCGATCTCTTCCTCCGTCGCCCGGGTCCGGATGGACATATACCCGGTAACATGTCCATCCCGCACCATCGGCACCGCGTTGGCTCTCACCCAATAGTGATCGCCATTTTTACGCCGGTTTTTCACAATCCCACTCCACGGCTCGCCCTGCTGCAGCGTGTACCACATATCCGCAAACGCCGCTTTTGGCATATCCGGATGACGAACCAGGTTATGCGGCTTACCGAGCAATTCATTCAGCTGATAGCCGCTGACCTGAACAAAGGTATCGTTCGCATGGGTAATATAGCTTTGTAAATCGGTGGTCGACATGAGGGTGATATCATCATCCAGCGGTGTATTTTGCTGACTAACGTAGGGATGAGAAGACATGGTTGCGTCCTGTGCAGGTTATCTGGTTGTTAACTCTTTCGGCTTATGTTATTTCGGCGCTAATCTTTTTAACTTTAGTTGTTAAATTTGATTTAGATCGCAATTTGCGATTAAACCTCAAAATCTGTATGTTTTCTAATTCATTGATTTAAAATACTTTCGTAACAAAACTATTCAACAACACTTCACTCCACGCACTGCAATAGTGCAATTTTTGCCCACTTTTAGCGCAGTAGGCCACTTTTCCCGTCTGTTTTCTGGCTGTAAACCTGGGCAAAATACCAGCAAATGTTAATGTTTGAGATTAAATGTTGCACAAGCGAGTTATTTCCTGGCGTTTATCCCGATTTTCGTTAAGCGCGCCGGGATGGCGCAATCCCTGCAATACTTAATTCAGTATCATGTGATACGCGAGCTCCGGGAGCATATTTTGAACAGGTTACCTTCCAGCGCATCGGCTCTGGCCTGCAGCGCACACGCACTGAATCTCATTGAGAAGCGAACGCTTGATCATGAGGAGATGAAAGCACTTAACCGAGAGGTGATTGATTACTTCAAAGAGCATGTTAATCCAGGGTTTTTAGAGTATCGAAAATCTGTAACTGCCGGCGGGGATTACGGAGCCGTAGAGTGGCAAGCGGGAAGCCTGAATACGCTTGTCGACACCCAGGGACAGGAGTTTGTCGATTGCCTGGGGGGTTTTGGAATTTTCAACGTGGGGCACCGTAATCCAGTAGTGGTCTCCGCCGTACAGAATCAACTCGCGAAACAACCTCTGCACAGCCAGGAATTGCTTGATCCATTACGAGCCATGCTGGCAAAAACGCTTGCCGCGCTGGCACCCGGAAAGCTGAAATACAGTTTCTTCAGCAACAGTGGGACCGAGTCAGTCGAAGCGGCACTGAAGCTGGCGAAAGCGTACCAGTCACCGCGCGGCAAATTTACGTTTGTTGCCACCAGTGGCGCTTTCCACGGAAAATCGCTGGGCTCGCTGTCCGCCACAGCTAAATCCACCTTCCGTAAACCATTTATGCCGCTGCTGCCGGGCTTCCGTCATGTTCCTTTTGGCGATACTGACGCGATGCGCACCGTACTCAGCGAGTGTAAAAAAACAGGTGACGATGTGGCTGCCGTTATTCTGGAGCCGATTCAGGGTGAAGGCGGAGTGATCCTACCGCCGCAGGGGTATTTGACCGCCGTACGTAAACTCTGCGATGAGTTTGGCGCGCTGATGATCCTCGACGAAGTACAAACAGGCATGGGGCGTACCGGTAAGATGTTCGCCTGCGAACACGAAAACGTGCAGCCCGACATCATGTGTCTGGCAAAAGCGCTGGGCGGCGGTGTAATGCCCATTGGGGCGACAATCGCGACTGAAGAGGTGTTCTCCGTTTTGTTTGATAACCCCTTCCTGCACACCACCACCTTTGGCGGCAACCCGCTTTCCTGTGCGGCGGCGCTGGCAACTATCAATGTTCTGCTGGAGCAAAATTTACCAGCCCAGGCAGAACAGAAAGGCGATATGTTGCTGGATGGCTTCCGACAGCTGGCGCGGGAATACCCGGACCTTGTGCATGACGTACGTGGGAAAGGCATGCTAATGGCGATTGAATTTGTCGATAATGAGATAGGTTACAACTTTGCCAGTGAGATGTTCCGCCAGCGGGTACTGGTGGCCGGAACACTGAATAACGCAAAGACGATCCGTATCGAACCGCCGTTAACATTAACAATCGAGCAATGCGAACTGGTAATACGATCAACGCGCAAAGCCCTGGCTGCATTACGGGTGAGCGTGGAGCAAGTGTGACAGATGCCGGATGGCGGCTACGCCTTCTCCAGCCTACAGCAGCACCATACCGTAGGTCGGAGTAGATGCGTTAGTACTGCCATCCGGCAATTTCTTCGCAGGCATACGCATCTTTTTTGAATCCCATCACAATCACGCCATTCCCCTTTTCCCTTTTACGCAGCGCCAGCTAAATTAGTAACTCATCCGACCACATAACAATAATTTTACATACTGGACACCTTTATGAGCTATCCGTCGCTGTTCGCCCCGCTCGATCTGGGATTCACCACGCTTAAAAACCGTGTGCTGATGGGTTCGATGCATACCGGGCTGGAAGAGTATCCCGATGGTGCAGAACGGCTGGCCGCGTTCTACGCCGAACGCGCCCGCCACGGTGTAGCCCTGATTGTGACCGGGGGTATTGCTCCTGCATTATCTGGCGTCGGTATGGAGGGTGGCGCGACGCTGAACGATACCAGCCAGTTGCCGCACCATCGCATCATTACTGATGCCGTTCACGACGAAGGTGGCAAAATTGCGCTACAAATCCTGCATACCGGGCGCTACAGCTATCAGCCACATCTGGTCGCGCCTTCAGCCATTCAGGCCCCGATCAACCGCTTTACACCGCATGAACTGACCCATGATGAAGTTCTACAACTGATTGAGGATTTTGCTCACTGCGCGCAACTGGCGCGGGAAGCAGGTTATGACGGCGTAGAAGTGATGGGTTCGGAAGGGTATCTAATCAACGAATTCCTGACATTGCGCACCAACCAGCGTAATGACGAATGGGGAGGCGATTATACCAATCGCATGCGTTTTGCTGTGGAGGTTGTTCGGGCGGTACGCCAACGTGCCGGTAATGACTTTATTATTATCTTTCGGCTGTCGATGCTCGACCTGGTGGAAAATGGTGGAACCTTTGACGAAACGGTCCAGCTGGCGCAGGCAATAGAAGAGGCAGGTGCCACCATAATTAATACTGGTATTGGCTGGCATGAAGCACGTATACCTACCATCGCCACGCCGGTTCCACGCGGTGCTTTTAGCTGGGTGACACGTAAGCTGAAAGGCCATGTGACGATCCCATTAGTCACCACGAACCGTATCAACGATCCAACCGTGGCCGACGACATTCTGGCTCGCGGCGATGCCGATATGGTGTCGATGGCGCGTCCGTTCCTTGCCGATGCCGAACTTCTTTCAAAAGCACAAACCGGACGAGCGGATGAGATCAATACCTGTATCGGCTGCAACCAGGCCTGCCTGGATCAGATCTTCGTTGGCAAAGTCACTTCCTGCCTGGTGAACCCACGCGCTTGCCATGAAACCAAAATGCCGATCCTTCCGGCCACTCAACTGAAAAACCTGGCGGTTGTCGGTGCTGGCCCTGCGGGGCTCGCCTTTGCCATTAACGCTGCTGCACGTGGGCATCACGTGACGCTGTTCGATGCGCATGGTGAGATCGGCGGACAGTTTAATATCGCCAAACAGATCCCCGGCAAAGAAGAGTTTTATGAAACGCTGCGCTACTACCGCCGAATGATCGACGTGACCGGCGTGACGCTGAAACTGAATCATTTTGTCACCGCACACGATCTGCACGCATTTGATGAAGTGATCCTCGCCAGTGGGATCGAGCCACGCATGCCGCCGATCGACGGTATTGATCACCCAAAAGTGTTGACCTATCTTGACGTCCTGCGCGATAAAGCGCCGGTGGGCAAACGCGTCGCGATTATTGGCTGCGGTGGGATCGGTTTTGATACCGCCATGTATCTGAGCCAACCGGGCTCCCCTACCAGTCAAAATATTGCTGAATTCTGTGTGGAATGGGGGATCGACACCAGTCTGCAACAGGCAGGCGGTTTACGCCTGGAAGGGCCGCATTTATCCCGCAGCCCACGTCAGATAGTCATGTTGCAACGCAAGGCCAGTAAACCAGGACAAGGCTTAGGTAAAACAACGGGCTGGATCCATCGCGCCACCCTGCTTTCACGCGGCGTAAAAATGATCCCATCAGTGAGCTATCAAAAGATCGACGATGACGGACTGCACGTACTGATCAACGGTGAACCGCTGATCTTCGACGTGGATCATGTGGTGATCTGCGCCGGTCAGGAACCCAAACGAGAACTGGTCGATCCGCTGAATGCGGCAGGTAAAACGGTGCATCTGATTGGCGGGTGCGATGTGGCGATGGAACTGGATGCCCGACGCGCTATTGCGCAAGGCACCAGGTTAGCGCTGGAGATTTAAGCTTTTGTCGGCCGGATACGGCATTTACGCCGCCATCCGGCACTCGAATTTAGCGGCGGCGGCCCGTTTTAACCGCTTTCAACACCACAAATTTGTTGTTAGTGGCGATGGTGACGCAGTTGCCAAAAATCTTCTTCAGCTTGTGGAAGTAATCCAGGTGGCGGTTGGCCACGATATACAGCTCACCGTTGATCTTCAGGCAGCGGCGGGCATGGTGAAACATCTCCCAGGCGATGTTATCGGTCAGCGCATGTTTCTGGTGGAACGGCGGGTTACACAGTACGGCGTTAAAACGGAAAGGTTCCACGCCAGAGAGCGCGTTGTTGATCATAAACTCACAGCGATCCAGCGCTTCAGGCATGTTGGTTTCAACGTTCAGACGGCTTGATGCCACTGCCATTGGCGATTCATCAACAAACACTACGCTCGCTTGCGGGTTTTTCTCCAGCAATGTCAGGCCAATCACGCCGTTACCACAGCCGAGATCGACAATTTCGCCTTCCAGATTTTCCGGCAGATGCTCAATAAAGAAACGCGCGCCAATATCCAGTCCGGTGCGTGAAAACACGTTAGCGTGGTTGTGGATAGTCCAGTCGGTGCCTTCCAGCTTCCAGCTTAACGTTTGTGAGGCTTCAGCCAGCTCAGGATTGCTAAAGGTACAGTTGATCAGACGGGCTTTTTTCCATGCCAGCGTCGTGGTGGTTGGGCCTAATACCTTTTCAAACAGCTCCAGCGTCGAGGTGTGGATATCACGCGCTTTCGCACCAGCGATGATCCGCGTTTGCGGCGTAACAACCTCACGCAGTGCACGAAGTTGCTGTTCCAGCAGAGCCATGGTTTTTGGCAGCTTAATCAGCACCACACCCGGTGCTTGCGGGTATTCAGCGGTACTATCAAGAAACTTGACGCTGGATTCCGCGATATCGTTGTGACGCAGGTTTTCACGCGTCGCCAGCTCGCTTAAATAGGAGTCGCCAATGCTGTAAGGTGTATGTTCCGCCAGCGCACAGCCCAGCGCGCCGAAAGTATCATTCAGGATAATCACCGGGCCGCTAATCTCGGTATCATCCAGCTGTTGCAGCAGATATTCATCTGCAGCTTCCCACGCCAGCAGCGGGTTAACGTCATCCGTTTCCGGGAAACGTTTAAGTGACAGCGAACGGAAACCGTTGTCTATGTGGCTCATCGGCCCTCCTGAATGGTAAAATTTCGGCGTATCCCTGAAAAGGGTGCGTGAGTATACACTTTTATGATTTGCGTGGACATGAATGAACCAACTAACTTATCTCCAGGGCTACCCGGAACACCTGCTGGCCCAGGTTCGCGCGTTAATTAGCGAGCAGCGGCTGGGCGCAGTGCTGGAAAAACGCTATCCGGGCACACATGATTTCGCGACCGACAAAGCGCTCTGGCAATATACTCAGGATCTGAAAAGTCAGTTTCTGCGTAATGCCCCACCGCTCAATAAAGTGATGTATGACAGTAAGATCCACGTGCTAAAGAATGCGCTTGGGTTGCATACTGCAGTGTCGCGCGTACAGGGCGGCAAGCTAAAAGCCAAAGCAGAGATCCGCGTCGCAACCGTGTTTCGCACCGCCCCGGAGCCATTTCTGCGCATGATCGTCGTCCATGAACTGGCACACCTGAAAGAAAAAGAGCACGACAAAGCGTTTTACCAACTGTGCTGCCATATGGAACCTCAGTATCATCAACTGGAGTTCGATACCCGTTTGTGGTTAACGCAACAATCACTCAAGCAAACTGCGTAGTAGCGCACTGGCATTGACCGCAAGGCATGCTAAATTGGCGAAAGGATCCCTTTTCTCAGCCTGAAGGCCTTTATGATACGTTTCGCAGTGATTGGCACAAACTGGATCACCCGCCAGTTTGTGGATGCCGCCCATGAAACCGGCAAATATAAGTTAACCGCTGTTTATTCCCGTAGCCTTGAACAGGCACAAACCTTCGCCAACGATTATCTCGTCGAGCATCTGTTTACCTCACTGGAAGCGATGGCGCAAAGCGACGCGATCGACGCTGTATATATTGCCAGCCCAAATTCTCTACACTTTCCGCAGACAGAGCTGTTTCTGACGCACAAAAAGCATGTGATTTGCGAAAAACCGCTGGCATCAAATCTGACTGAAGTCGATGCCGCAATCGCCTGCGCGCGCGAAAATCAGGTCGTGCTGTTTGAAGCGTTCAAGACCGCCAGCCTGCCCAATTTCCTGCAGTTGCAGCAATCCCTGCCAAAGGTGGGAAAAATCAGGAAGGCGTTTATCAATTACTGCCAGTACTCGTCGCGCTACCAGCGTTACCTGGACGGTGAAAATCCGAACACGTTTAATCCGGCGTTCTCTAATGGCTCGATTATGGATATCGGTTTTTACTGTCTGGCCTCAGCGATTGCGCTTTGGGGTGAGCCACAAAGTGTGCAGGCCAGCGCCAGTCTGCTGGATAGCGGCGTCGATGCCCACGGCGTTGTGGTAATGAACTACGGTGATTTTAGCGTCACCTTGCAGCATTCCAAAGTGAGCGACTCTGTGCTGGACAGTGAAATTCAGGGCGAATCGGGATCTCTGGTTATTGAGAAAATCTCTGAGTGCCAGAAGGTGTGCTTTGTTCCACGTGGCGGTAAAACGCAGGATCTTACTGTGCCTCAACACATCAATACTATGCTTTATGAGGCAGAGGTTTTTGCTCATCTGGTAGAAACTGGCGAAGTGGATCACCCGGCACTGGCCGTCAGCCGTATTACCGCTAAACTGCAAACGGAAATTCGTCGTCAGACTGGCGTCATCTTCCCTGCAGACCATGCGGATACATCGCTGACTGCGTAAAATTATGTAAAACAGATGTTACAGGCCATTGACTGAATACGTGGCCTGTAATACTTTGTTACCCGCAAAGGGGAGTAACTTCGTTGTCGGTTGATCGTCATTACGATGTGTGAAAAACCACATCCGGTCACCGGGCGATAACAAAGGAATACGCTACCGTATTCCTTTGTTGTTGTAAGTGAGACCTTGCCGAATGGCAAGGTCTATGCATAAAAAGCAGCGGCTAACGTCATTCGGCGTTGGCCGTTTTTTTATGCATGGGGAAATATAATGAATACTGTCGGCACACCGTTGTTATGGGGTGGCTTCGCTGTTGTGGTGGTGATTATGCTGGCCATCGACCTGCTGCTGCAGGGCCGTCGTGGCGCGCATACGATGTCAATGAAGCAGGCGGCTGTCTGGTCAATCGTCTGGGTAACACTGTCGTTACTGTTTAACGCCGCATTCTGGTGGTATCTGGCTGAAACCCAGGGCCGTGACGTCGCCGATCCACAGGCTCTGGCGTTCCTTACCGGCTATTTGATCGAGAAATCGCTGGCGGTTGATAACGTCTTTGTCTGGCTGATGCTGTTCAGTTACTTCTCCGTACCGCCGGCGCTACAACGTCGGGTACTGGTCTATGGTGTACTGGGCGCGATTGTCCTGCGTACGATTATGATCTTCGCCGGCAGCTGGCTTATCGCCCAATTCGAATGGCTACTGTATGTGTTCGGCGCGTTCCTGCTGTTTACCGGTGTGAAAATGGCGCTGGCAAAAGAGGATGCTTCCGGCATTGGCGACAGGCCGTTAGTTCGCTGGCTGCGCGGTCATTTACGCATGACCGATACCATCGAGAACGAGCATTTCTTCGTACGTAAAAACGGCCTGCTGTTCGTAACGCCGCTGATGCTGGTACTGATTCTGGTTGAGCTGAGCGATGTGATTTTTGCCGTCGACAGTATTCCAGCCATCTTTGCCGTCACCACGGACCCGTTCATCGTGCTGACCTCTAACCTGTTTGCTATCTTGGGTCTGCGCGCAATGTACTTCCTGCTGGCTGGCGTGGCGGAGCGTTTCTCCATGCTGAAATACGGTCTGTCTGTCATTCTGGTATTTATCGGTATCAAGATGCTGATCGTTGATTTCTACCATATCCCTATCGCTATCTCGTTAGGCGTGGTGTTCGGTATTCTGTTTGTGACGCTGATTGTAAATGCGTGGGTCAACCACCAGCACGATAAAAAACAGCAAATGCAGTAACGTTCATCCAGCTTTCTGACAAGGCCCGACGCGCACTATACGCATCGGGCTTTTTGTTTAAAATATCATCAAAATGTTAATTCAAAGTTATAAAATATGATCTCGCCGCGAAATCAAGGATAATTCTCTTCCGCAACCTCTTTCTTTCCTTATACTCAGCTATGCAAACATTTGCCTCATTCTGAAAGATGCGTCGACTGAACGCACAAAGACCGGGCAACAACACAATGAAAGGATTATGAAATGACTACGCAACGTTCATCGGGGCTGATCTCGCGTTTGGCGCAAGGGAGCCTGGTTAAACAAATTTTGGTGGGTTTAATACTGGGGATTTTGCTGGCGCTGATCTCAAAACCATCGGCAGAAGCCGCTGGTTTATTAGGAACTCTGTTCGTCGGCGCATTAAAAGCCGTCGCCCCAATCCTGGTTCTGATGCTGGTAATGGCCTCTATCGCTAACCACCAGCATGGACAAAAAACCAATATCCGTCCCATTCTGTTTCTCTACCTGCTCGGTACATTTTCTGCGGCATTAGCCGCCGTCGTGTTCAGCTTCGCTTTCCCGTCCACACTGCATCTTTCCAGTAGTGCGAACGATATTGTGCCGCCATCAGGTATTGTCGAAGTCATGCGTGGTCTGTTGATGAGCATGGTTTCTAACCCGATTGATGCTCTGCTCAACGCGAACTATATCGGTATTCTGGTATGGGCTGTCGGGCTGGGTTTTGCACTGCGCCACGGTAACGACACGACCAAAAATCTCGTCAACGATATGTCCAATGCCGTTACTTTTATGGTGAAACTGGTGATTCGTTTCGCGCCGATCGGTATTTTTGGTCTGGTTTCTTCCACTCTGGCAACCACCGGTTTTGCAACGCTTTGGGGCTACGCACAACTGCTGACCGTGCTGGTCGGGTGTATGTTGTTGGTGGCGCTGGTAATTAACCCGCTGCTGGTGTTCTGGAAAATTCGCCGTAACCCATACCCGCTGGTACTGGCTTGTCTGCGTGAAAGCGGTGTTTATGCATTCTTCACCCGCAGTTCAGCCGCCAATATTCCGGTGAATATGGCGCTGTGCGAGAAGCTGAATCTGGACCGGGATACCTACTCTGTTTCTATCCCGCTCGGGGCAACCATCAATATGGCGGGGGCAGCAATTACCATCACCGTCCTGACGCTGGCGGCGGTCAATACGCTGGGGATCCCTGTTGATTTACCGACAGCATTGTTACTTAGCGTGGTGGCTTCACTCTGTGCCTGCGGCGCATCAGGCGTGGCGGGTGGTTCTCTGCTGCTGATCCCACTGGCGTGCAATATGTTTGGTATCCCGAATGATATCGCCATGCAGGTGGTTGCCGTCGGCTTTATCATCGGTGTATTACAGGACTCCTGTGAAACCGCACTGAACTCATCAACAGATGTATTGTTTACCGCCGCAGCTTGCCAGGCTGAAGACGAGCGTCTGGCAAACAACGCCCTGCGTGGCTAACCTCTCCTCCCCTCCGTCATCGTGCGGAGGGGTTTTCTTGCTGTACGCTTTTTTCAATTTTGAAGGGATCGATTCCGCGTTTTTGCATGCGTCTGAAACGAATAATGTTCAGGCCGTTCATCACCAGAAAACTTCCTTCAATCATCGTGCCGCCAATTGATCCCAGCCAGAAATTGTGAATAACCCAGCAGGCTGTTGCGCACCACATGACACAGCGGACGGTTAAACCTTTACAGCGAAACAGCGCCCAGGTGCTGGCCAGCGTACCGACAATAGGGAGAAGCTCCATTGCGTGCTGTAATTTCGCCAGCCCCAGAACCAGCGTAAGGATAATGAAAAGGGTCATCACCCACAGTTTACGGGTGCGCATCGAGACAAGCGTTCGAATGGTGTTAAGCTCTGCGCTCATCCCCGCCGGATACGCTCCCATCAGGAAGAAATGCACGCCGATAGTGGCACTATAGACAGCAAGCTGCAGCCTGAATCGGCGCTCATCGCGGTTGAAGAAAGTGGTAATGCCGATCAGAAAGGCGATGACACCTACGCCCTGGGCCAGCCAATACGCGGTCATGGAAGATCCTTGTCAGGAAACACAAAAACAAACGGCGCTCCATATTATGAAACGCCGTTTTTTTAATCCAGTCGAGATTAATTACCCAAAAGATTTCGTTCTACCTCAAGGTGGCAAGTTCAGGTATCCCCCGGAGCTTACTGAAGTAAGTGACCGGGGTGAGTGAACACAGCCAACACCATCGTGGTGCGAAAGATGAAGGATAATTACAGCGTTACGCCACTCTTAAAGATAGCCAGCTCACGGAAGTCATTACGCTCGTTACAGGTCTGTTTGCCGTTAGCAAACTCAACGATCGTGTCGACAAACTCGTTCAGCAACTGAGGCATGGCCTTACCGTGGATAAGTTGTCCGGCGTCAAAATCAATCCAGTGCTTTTTCTTCGCAGCCAGCTCACTGTTAGTGGCGATTTTTACCGTTGGAACAAAACCACCGTAAGGCGTACCGCGACCAGTGCTGAACAACACCATATGACAGCCTGCGCCCGCCAGTGCGCTGGTCGCAACGGCATCATTGCCCGGAGCACTTAACAGATTCAGGCCGTGTGTTTTAAGACGTTCGCCGTAACGCAGTACATCCACGACTTTACTGGAACCCGCTTTCTGGGTGCAGCCCAGCGATTTATCTTCCAGCGTGGTAATCCCACCCGCCTTGTTACCCGGCGATGGGTTCTCATAGATCGGCTGGTTGTGGGCAATGAAGTACTGTTTGAAGTCATTGACCATCATCACCAGCTTCTCGAAGGTCGCCTCGTCGCGGCAATGATCCATCAGCAGTTGCTCAGCACCGAACATTTCCGGCACTTCGGTCAGTACAGTCGTACCGCCGTTAGCAATGACGTAGTCGGAAAAACGCCCCAGCATCGGGTTAGCGGTAATGCCAGACAAGCCGTCCGACCCGCCGCACTCCAGACCAAACTTCAGCTCGCCCAGTTTACCCGGCTCGCGCTTATCATTACGCATCACGTTGTACAACTGACGAAGATGTTCGATCCCGGCTTCCACTTCATCTTCCTGATGTTGGCAGACCATGAAATGGACGCGCTCTGGATCGAACTCGCCCAGCGTTTCACGGAAGGCATCAACCTGGTTGTTTTCACAACCAAGGCCAACCACCAGCACCGCGCCCGCGTTCGGATGACGCACCATATTTTGCAGCATAGTACGGGTGTTAATATGATCATCGCCCAGTTGCGAACAGCCGTAGGTATGACTAAAGAGATGAACCCCGTCAATGCCTTCAGCATCGTTAGTCTCTTTCAGGAAACGAGTTTGCATCTGACGCGCCATGGCGTTGACACAGCCAACAGTCGGCAGGATCCACAGTTCGTTACGCACCCCGACATCGCCATTGGCCCGGCGGTAGATCTGCACATCGCGATCCGCCGGTTGTGCTTCTGGCTCCTGAAAGTCGGGTTGATAGCTGTATTCATCCAGATCGCTCAGATTGGTACGCGTATTGTGAGCATGAATATGCTCACCCGCTGCGATATCCGCCAGAGCATGGCCGATCGGCAAGCCGTATTTAATGACGTTCTCACCCTGCGCAATATCGCTCAGTGCAAATTTATGTCCACGTACAACATCCTGTCGTAGCGTTACGGTATGGTTATCGACACTTACCTGCGTACCTTGCGCCAGGTCTGCCAGCGCGACCGCAACGTTATCCAACGTATGGATCTTGATGTATTGCATATCAACCCCGGACCTTAGTTCAGTTCAATGGCGAAGTAGTCGCGCGCATTGTTGAAGCAGATATTTCTGACCATTTCACCCAGCAACTGGATATCTGCCGGAGCTTCACCAGCGGCAACCCAACGACCAATCATCTGGCACAGGATGCGGCGGAAATACTCATGGCGTGTGTATGACAGGAAGCTACGGCTGTCAGTCAGCATGCCGACAAAGCGGCTCAGCAGGCCGAGCTGGGCCAGTTGCGTCATCTGACGCTCCATCCCGTCTTTCTGATCGTTAAACCACCATCCGGAACCGAACTGCATTTTGCCCGGCATACCTTCACCCTGGAAGTTACCAATCATAGTGCCGAGCACTTCGTTATCGCGCGGGTTCAGGCAGTACAGGATCGTTTTGGGCAGCAGGTTTTCTTCGTTCTGCTTGCTCAGCAGTTTGGAGAGTTCTTCTGCAACAGGACGATCATTGATGGAGTCAAAGCCTACATCCGGCCCCAGCAGTTTGAACTGACGCAAGTTGTTATTACGCAGCGCGCCAATGTGGTACTGCTGTACCCAACCGCGGCGTGCATACTCAGCGCCAAGGAACACCAGTACAGCCGTTTTAAACTGAGCTACTTCATGCTCGCTCAGGGTTTCACCCGCCAGGCGACGGGCCAGAATGCTATCCAGTTCGGATTCGTTAGATTCCGCAAACAGCACCACATCGAGGGCGTGGTCGGACACTTTACAGCCGTGAGCAGCAAAGTGATCCAGACGTTTAGTCAACGCGGTCTGCAGATCGGTAAAGCGGCGAATGTCAGTGTCAGACACTTCACCCAGCTTCGCCATATAGTCGTTAAAGGTCGCCTGTTCAATATTGAAGGCTTTATCCGGACGCCAGCTCGGCAGCACTTTGATAGCAAAGGTGCTGTCTTTTGCGACTGAGGCGTGATGCTCCAGCGAGTCAATCGGATCGTCGGTGGTACCCACCATTTTCACGTTCATCTGCTGCATGATACCGCGCGCGGAAAATTTATCCTGCGCCAGCAATTCATTGCATTGATTCCAGATTTCATCCGCCGTAGCAGGTGAGAGTAGCTTACCTGTAATACCAAATGGACGGCGCAGTTCAAGATGCGTCCAGTGGTAGAGCGGGTTACCAATAGTGTGCGGCACCGTTGCGGCCCAGGCATCAAACTTTTCACGATCGGACGCATCGCCGGTACACAGGCGTTCAGCGACGCCGTTGGTACGCATAGCACGCCATTTATAGTGGTCGCCCTTCAGCCAGATGTCATACAGGTTGTTGAAACGGTAGTTTTCCGCGATTTGTTGCGGCGGCAAATGGCAGTGGTAATCGAAGATTGGCTGGTCTTTAGCGTAATCATGATAGAGACGGCGGGCAAATTCGGTATCCAGCAGAAAATCTTCAGTCATAAACGGGGTCATTATCGTCTTCCTCTCAGCGAGTGCGTCAGATTGCTTATGTTTTGATGTTGTCAAAGTTATCACACCAATTTCCATATACTGAAGATATTTTCGTGAGTTAGATCAACTAATGATGACAAAAAAATTACTCTCAAAGAGGTAAATCGTGCGCCAGACCGCTCCAGCACTGGCTTTGCTGAATCGAAATAATGACCACACGAAGATTCACACTTTTGTGATGGCACTCACCTTTTAAAGCTGTATGACAAGTTATCTTTTTGCCGTCGCAATACATAAGCCGACGGAATGCAAATTACCGATGGTCCACCATCGGATTGACCGGTACGGAAACCGAATTAGCAAGATTATTTACATGGCAAAGTTCGGGGAGTACCGGTTTTTATCGGTTACGCCCTTCGTAAAAGAACATCCTCCGCCCTACACAGGAAGATGACCGCGCTTCTTGCGGAAATAACAAAACGATGAGGTTTTACATGCGTAAAATTAAAGGGTTACGTTGGTACATGATAGCACTGGTGACGCTTGGCACCGTGCTGGGTTATCTGACGCGTAACACTGTGGCGGCAGCTGCGCCAACTCTGATGGAAGAGTTACACATCTCCACTCAACAGTACTCCTATATCATCGCAGCGTATTCTGCTGCTTACACCGTTATGCAACCCGTCGCTGGCTATGTTCTGGATGTACTCGGGACAAAAGTGGGCTACGCGATGTTCGCCGTTCTGTGGGCCGTCTTCTGTGGTGCAACTGCACTGGCCGGAAGCTGGGGTGGTCTGGCACTCGCGCGAGGCGCTGTCGGTGCCGCTGAAGCCGCGATGATCCCTGCGGGTCTGAAAGCCAGCTCTGAATGGTTCCCTGCAAAAGAGCGTTCTATTGCAGTTGGTTACTTTAACGTCGGATCTTCTATTGGTGCGATGATCGCTCCGCCGCTGGTAGTCTGGGCGATTGTCATGCACAGCTGGCAGATGGCGTTCATTATCTCTGGTGTTCTGAGCTTCATCTGGGCCATGTCCTGGCTTGTCTTCTATAAACATCCTCGCGATCAGAAAAAACTGTCTGATGAAGAGCGCGATTACATCCTCAACGGTCAGGAATCACAGCATAAAAACAGCACCGCGAAGAAAATGTCGCTCGGCCAGATCCTACGTAACCGTCAGTTCTGGGGTATTGCGCTGCCGCGTTTTCTGGCAGAACCAGCCTGGGGTACCTTTAACGCCTGGATCCCACTGTTCATGTTTAAAGTCTACGGCTTTAACCTGAAAGAGATTGCGATGTTCGCCTGGATGCCAATGCTGTTTGCCGATCTGGGTTGTATCGTCGGGGGATATTTGCCGCCGCTGTTCCAGCGCTGGTTCGGTGTGAACCTGATCGTTTCACGTAAAATGGTCGTCACCATGGGGGCATTCCTCATGATTGGCCCAGGGATGATTGGTCTGTTCACCAGCCCGTACGTTGCTATCGCCCTGCTGTGCGTCGGCGGTTTTGCTCACCAGGCACTGTCCGGTGCGCTGATTACCCTCTCTTCTGACGTGTTTGGCCGTAATGAAGTGGCAACCGCGAATGGTCTGACCGGTATGTCTGCCTGGCTTGCGAGTACCCTGTTTGCGCTGGTCGTTGGCGCCCTGGCTGACACCATTGGCTTTAGCCCACTGTTTGCCGTGCTGGCAGTATTTGACCTGCTCGGTGCGCTGGTTATCTGGACGGTGTTGCAAAACAAACCGGCCAGCGAGATAGACTCGGGGCCACAAACTAAAAACCCCGCGACGCAAAGTTAACCTGACGCTTTTTAGCAAGGTTATAAATTGCAAAGCCGCCAGCTAACTGGCGGCTTTTTTATCGTCGCGAGTAGAGCCATAGTCGCAAAAGTGGTATAACAAATATAGTCTGCCGTATCATGCCTGGAGCGCATATGGAAATCACCGAACCACGACGTTTGTATCAACAACTTGCTGCTGATCTTAAAGAACGCATTGAGCAGGGCGTCTATCTGGTGGGCGATAAACTTCCCGCCGAGCGCTTTATCGCCGATGAAAAAAATGTCAGCCGCACCGTGGTCCGTGAAGCCATCATCATGCTCGAGGTTGAAGGCTACGTTGAAGTGCGTAAAGGGTCGGGGATCCACGTCATCTCTAACCAGCCAAAACACTATGTCGCGCCGGATGAAAGCCTGGAGTTTGCCAGCTATGGTCCCTTTGAGCTTCTCCAGGCTCGCCAGCTCATTGAGAGCAACATTGCTGAGTTTGCCGCGACCCAGGTGACCAAGCAGGACATCATGAAACTGGTGGAAATCCAGGAGAAGTCGCGTAACGAGAAAAGCTTCCGTGACTCTGAGTGGGATCTCCAGTTCCATGTGCAGGTCGCGCTGGCAACGCAGAACACCGCTCTGGCCGCCATTGTTGAAAAGATGTGGACTCAGCGCGTACACAACCCCTACTGGAAGAAATTGCACGATCACATCGATCTCCGCACGGTAGATAACTGGTGTGATGACCATGACCAGATCCTGCGGGCATTAATCCGTAAAGATCCTCATGCGGCCAAACTGGCGATGTGGCAACACCTTGAGAACACGAAGCAGATGCTGTTCAACGAAACCAGCGATGATTTTGAATTCAACGCTGACCGTTATCTTTTCACGGAAAATCCGGTCGTTCATCTGGATACCGCCGCGAACGCAGCAAAATAAACGCTCTTATATTCACAGGCGCATCAGGGCGGTGCCTGTGAATAACGCTCGGTAAGCATTAGGTATAAAGTGTCAGCCTGTGTAAATCCTCTCGCCACCCTCCTTTGCGATAAGCAAAATCAGAGTTCAACGACCGTAATTTCTATAACGGACTACGTTGACCTTTGTTACAATTAAAAGCGTTTTGAATTTTTGTGTGTTAGTGCTTGCTTACTTCACAACTTAACAGGGAACAGTTCAGGCCGTGAATTTGTGTCAGACCGCGCCCCATGTAAAAACATTAATAAAATTGCGGCATTACAAACTCCAGACAACCGGCGTGACGACAACCGATTCTCCAGGAATACTGAATGGAACTACTGACTCAATTACTGAATGCCTTGTGGGCTCAGGATTTTGAAACTCTGGCCAATCCCTCTATGATTGGTATGCTGTATTTTGTCCTGTTTACAATTTTGTTTCTGGAAAACGGGCTGCTTCCTGCGGCCTTTTTACCTGGTGACAGTTTACTGGTACTGGTCGGCGTGCTTATTGCCAAAGGAGCAATGGGCTTTCCGCAAACTGTACTGTTACTTACTACCGCGGCCAGCCTCGGCTGCTGGGTTAGCTATATACAGGGACGGTGGTTGGGTAACACCCGTATCGTACAGAACTGGCTTTCTCATCTTCCCGCCCATTACCATCAACGTGCGCATCACCTTTTCCACAAACATGGCCTGTCTGCGCTGTTGGTGGGCCGTTTTATTGCCTTTGTCAGAACGTTACTGCCTACCATTGCAGGATTGTCAGGCCTGAATAATGCACGTTTTCAGTTCTTCAACTGGATGAGCGGGCTGTTGTGGGTGCTCATCCTGACATCGTTGGGTTATCTGCTGGGCAAAACACCGGTTTTCCTCAAGTACGAAGATCAGCTCATGTCATGCCTGATGCTGCTTCCGGTTGTTTTACTGGTGTTTGGTCTGGCAGGTTCACTGGTTGTGCTATGGAAGAAGAAATACGGGAACCGAGGGTAAATTATGCTGAAACCACGCATAACGCTTCGACGGCTGGCCTGGACAACCACCTTTATCTTGTTTGTAGGCGGGCTGATCCTGACCTGGTCAGCCATTCGTCATCAGGAATCGACACTCGCCATTCGCGCCGTTAACCAGGGCGCCAGCATCCCTGACGGTTTCTCCATCTGGCATCATCTTGATGCTAACGGAATTCGTTTTAAAAGTATCACTCCACAGAAAGACGCGCTGCTGATCACCTTTGATTCCAGCGCGCAAAGTGCAGCAGCTAAGGTTGTGCTGGACAGAACATTACCGCATGGCTTCGTCATCGCTCAGCAGGATGATGGCAATCAGGCAGTGCAGTGGTTGTCGCGCTTACGTGATAATCCGCATCGTTTTGGTTAACTTCCAGGAATCTGAATTATATCACTCACTTTGGTGATTTCGCCGTTTAGTGCCTATGATTAATAAACTGGGTTTATGGCCCATGCTTTATTACCTGGAGCAACGACCCCAAAGTAACAGGGTCGAATCACAATGGAAGGTTCAAGAATGAAATACCGCATCGCTTTGGCTATTACCCTTTTCACACTCAGTGCCGGCAGCTACGCCAACACCCTTTGTCAGGAAAAAGAGCAAGATATTCAGCGGGAGATTAGCTATGCCGAAAAGCACAATAATCAGAACCGCATCAATGGCCTGAACAAGGCACTTAGCGAAGTCCGGGCAAACTGTACTGACAGTAAACTGCGCGCCGACCATCAGAAAAAAATCTCAGAACAGAAAGATGAGATAGCTGAGCGTCAGCGTGATTTAGCCGAGGCGAAGCAAAAAGGCGATGCGGATAAAATCGCAAAGCGCGAACATAAGCTCGCGGAAGCTCAGAAAGAGCTGAAAGAACTTGAATCTCGCGATTACTAAGTACGGTAACTACCCACTCACCTGGAGAGAACTATGTCAAAAGATAATGCTACGGAACACCTGCGCGCTGAGCTGAAATCCCTTGCGGATACGCTTGAAGAGGTACTGAGCTCCTCTGGCGATAAGTCGAAAGAAGAGTTGAGTAAAATTCGCAGCAAGGCTGAACGAGCACTGAAAGAGAGCCGTAATCGTCTGGGAGAAACCAGCGACGTGATTGCCAAGCAAACCCGTGAAGCCGCTGCCCGTGCCGATAACTATGTGCGCGAAAACCCATGGACAGGCGTCGGCATTGGCGCTGCGGTCGGTGTGGTACTTGGCGTACTGCTGTCGCGCCGTTAACAATGGCGGATTCTCATCACGCACAAGGTCCAGGCAAGAGCGTACTGGGTATCGGACAACGGATCATCACGATCCTCGTTGAAATAGTCGAAACCCGCCTGCGGCTGGCCGTCGTTGAACTGGAAGAGGAAAAAGCCAACCTCTTTCAGCTTCTGCTGATGCTGGGGCTGACCATGCTGTTCGCTGCTTTTGGTCTGATGAGCCTGATGGTACTTATCATCTGGGCCATTGACCCTCAGTACCGCCTCAACGCGATGATTGCCACCACCGTGGTGCTGTTGCTTTTGGCCCTCATTGGCGGCTTATGGACATTACGTAAGGCCCGCAAGTCAACACTGTTACGCCATACCCGCAATGAACTCGCTAACGACAGGCGGGCCCTGGAGGATGATGCATAATGAGCAGTAAAGTCGAGCGTCAAAAACGTAAGGCACTGCTGCTTAGTCAGATCCAGCAGCAACGGCTGGATCTGACAGCCACCCGACGCGACTGGCTCGAGGCAACTGGTGCGTACGATCGCGGCTGGAATACACTACTGAACCTGCGCTCCTGGGTGTTGGTCGGCAGCAGCATCATGGCGATTCGCACGATCCGTAATCCTAACCTGCTCGTACGCTGGGCCAAACGTGGTTTTAGCGTCTGGAGCGCATGGCGGCTGGTGAAGGCAACAATCAGACAGCAGCAGCTGCGCGGTTAATCTCCTCACTCCCATGCCTGATGGCGCATCGCTTTCAGGCAGCAAATTTCTCGCTTCTCATCACTCAAATTTTTTGAAAATTACTGACAGTTTTCCTTGCTAACAATTGTCATTATCCACGTTTATTATTCTCTCCATCGACAGCAATGACGCGCTATACAGCGTTGATGCACAAAAAACAAAATATACCGCCTGAGTGGTTTCCTGGAGAGTACGATGAAAAAATTAGAAGATGTTGGTGTACTGGTAGCGCGCATTCTGATGCCAATCCTGTTTATTTCTGCAGGCTGGGGAAAAATCACCGGATATGCGGGTACCCAACAGTACATGGAAGCCATGGGCGTCCCTGGTTTTATGTTGCCACTGGTAATCCTGCTTGAGTTCGGCGGCGGTCTGGCCATTCTGTTTGGCTTCCTGACTCGTACTACCGCGCTGTTCACTGCAGGCTTCACATTGCTGACCGCGTTCATCTTCCATAGCAACTTTGCGGAAGGCATGAACTCGCTGATGTTCATGAAAAACCTGACCATTGCAGGCGGTTTCCTGCTGCTGGCTATCACCGGTCCGGGCGCATTCAGCATCGACCGCGTACTGAATAAAAAGTGGTAAGCAAGCTATAAATTGCCGGTGTGTTGGCTACACTCAGAAACCCCAGTCACATAGTTATTAATGTTCCTGGGGATTTCTTCCCTTGCCGCCTTCCTGCAACTCGAATTATTTAGGGTATATACTCAAAGAAAAAAGACGAGGGGATTAGCTCCTCGTTTTGCTATCCGGGAGAGAGATAATGGGACAACTGATTGATGGCGTCTGGCATGACACCTGGTATGACACCAAATCTACCGGAGGAAAATTTCAACGTTCTGCATCGGCTTTCCGTAACTGGCTCACCGCTGATGGCTCGCCGGGTCCAACTGGCGAAGGTGGGTTTGCCGCCGAAAAAGACAGATATCACCTGTACGTTTCTCTTGCCTGCCCGTGGGCGCACCGCACGCTAATTCTGCGCAAGCTCAAAGGGCTGGAGCCGTTTATTTCCGTTTCTGTTGTAAATCCGCTGATGCTGGAAAACGGCTGGACGTTTGATGACGATTTCCCGGCAGCGACAGGCGATACGCTTTACCAGCACGAGTTTCTCTATCAGTTGTATTTACACGCCGATCCGCATTACAGCGGCAGGGTTACCGTTCCGGTACTGTGGGATAAAAAAAATCACACCATTGTCAGTAATGAATCGGCAGAAATTATCCGTATGTTTAACACCGCCTTTGATGCGCTGGGCGCAAAAGCCGGTGATTACTACCCACCAGCCCTGCAAAGTAAAATTGACGAGCTGAATAGCTGGATCTATGACAACGTTAATAACGGTGTCTATAAAGCCGGTTTTGCCACCAGCCAGCAGGCGTATGACGACGCAGTGGAAAAAGTGTTTGAATCCCTGGCACGGCTGGAGCAAATTCTCGGTCAGCATCGCTACCTGATCGGTGACCAGTTAACAGAAGCTGATATTCGCCTGTGGACCACGCTGGTGCGCTTTGATCCGGTCTATGTCACCCACTTTAAGTGCGACAAACACCGTATTAGTGACTATCTGAATCTTTACGGTTTCCTGCGCGATATCTACCAGATGCCGGGCATTGCGGACACCGTTAACTTTGACCATATCCGTAATCACTATTTCCGTAGCCACAAAACCATCAACCCGACCGGTATTATTTCCATTGGGCCATGGCAGGACCTCAACGAGCCACACGGACGTGATAGCCGTTTCGCATAATTTACACAGGCACCCTTCAGGGTGCCTTATTAATTAACATCGTAAATATTTACCCACGAACCAATCACAGCTATTCTTATTTTGATTGCTTTAAAAACAAGTAATTGAATGCAGAACGAGGCAAAAATGGATTGGTATTTAAACGTATTAAAGAACTACTTTGGCTTTAGCGGCCGTGCACGCCGCAAAGAGTACTGGATGTTTGTTCTGGTCAACATCATCTTTACGTTCGTACTGGGCATTCTGGACAGAATGTTTGGTTGGCAACGCGCCGGGGGAGAAGGCATATTAACGACAATTTATGGGGTTCTGGTATTTATACCGTGGTGGGCAGTGCAGTTCCGCCGTCTGCATGATACCGATCGCTCAGCATGGTGGCTGTTAGTGCTGCTGATCCCTATCATTGGCTGGTTGATAATCGTCATTTTCAACTGTCAAAACGGTACGCCGGGTAGTAACCGCTTCGGGTCGGACCCAAAAAACCAGTCCTGACGCGGTATATGTGGATGCCTGATAGCGTAACGCTTATCAGGCCTACAAATGGCTATATTTGCAGGCCTGTAACGGTGCTTGCGCTACTTTCCGGCAAACAGCTTCGGAATTTCCCGTAAACACCAGGATTTCGCCTCACCCATACTGTCCCGTCGCCACGCCATGATGATATCAATTTCATTCGTGGATTCCGGGCTAACAACCCGCAGTCTGCCTGCCGCGATATCCTCTTCCACCAGCGGATACGGCATGGTCGCCACCCCCAGCCCGGCCAACAACGCCTGGCGCTTATCTTCTATCGAACTCACCGTCAGGCGGGGTTGTTTATCCAGAAGCTGAACGGTTAACACCGGGCGCTCTCGGGCGGTATCTGCGACCGCAATACCACGGTATTTCACACGAGTGACCTCTGACAACGGCTCTGGCTCCTGATGGATAGGATGATCCGGTGCAGCTACATAGACGTTCATCAGCGAGTACAGTTTGCGGGAATTAATTTCTGACGATGAGCGAAAATGCATATCCGGGGCAATCACAATATCTGCTCGCCCTTGTTCCAGACGCTCCCATGCCCCTGCCAATACTTCGGTAATAACGGAAAGCTGAGTATTCGCCTTCACAGCGAGCCGGTCGATGAGTGGGAAAAATGCGGCCGTTGGCACCAGCGCTTCGGTGACAATCGTCAGATGCGTTTCCCAGCCGCGAGCCAGCGCTTCAGCATCGGTGGTGAGCTTATCTGCCGCTTCCAGCAGCACGCGCCCACGCTCAAGCAACATCCGCCCCACATTGGTGAATTTTGTACGATGACCTGAACGGTCAAACAATACGACGTCCAGCTCTTCTTCCAGTTTTTGCATCGTGTAGCTGAGTGCGGAAGGTACACGCCCCAGTTCGTCTGCCGCAGCGGCAAAGCTGCCACGTCTGTCAATTGCATCCATAACGCGTAGCGCTTCAAGCGTTAAAGCCCTTTCTTTGGCCATTTCGTTCTCATTCAGGAAATTTGAACATACCGGGCAGAATATCTGGCTAACAATGCAGCGTCTAGCCATTTAACATAAAAGGAAGTAAAGAGAGGTCAAGAACTATGATTACTACCCGAACAGCCAAACAGTGCGGACAAGCAGACTACGGCTGGCTGCAGGCCCGTTATACCTTCTCCTTTGGACACTATTTTGATCCTAAACTGCTGGGTTATGCCTCACTGCGTGTTCTGAACCAGGAAGTTCTGGCACCGGGAGCCTCTTTCCAGCCACGTACCTATCCGAAGGTTGATATCGTAAACCTGATCCTCGAAGGGGAAGCTGAATATCGCGACAGCGAAGGCAACCATATTCAGGCTAAAGCCGGTGAAGTCTTACTGCTCGCCACGCAGCCAGGAATAAGCTACAGCGAGCACAATCTCAGCAAAGATAAGCCATTAACCAGAATGCAGCTGTGGCTGGATGCCTGCCCACAGCGGGAAAATGCTTGTGTACAGAAAACTACGCTGAGCGCAGGTAAACATCAGTTAATTGCATCCCCGGACGGTGAGCAAGGCAGCCTGCATCTTCGCCAGCAGGTATGGGTGCACCATGTTGAACTGCAAAAAGGTGAATCGCTAAGTTTTCAGTTACATGGACCACGGGCCTATTTGCAGTCAATCCACGGTACTTTCCATGCGTTAACGTCTGGAGCGGAGAAAGAAGCACTGACCTGTGGCGATGGCGCATTTATTCGTGACGAAGCTAACATAACGTTGGTTGCCGATACGCCATTACGCGCTTTGCTGATAGATTTGCCCGTATAGTCAGGGAAAACAAGGGAGTGCGGCTATGAGCAAAAAATCGTCAAAAAAACGGCAAACGAAAGTAGAGCCCAAACCACAGGAAACGGTCACTTTCGGCTACGAAGAAATGCTGACTGAACTGGAAGCGATTGTTGCCGATGCCGAGATCCGGCTGGAAGAGGAAGATGCCGCCTGATAAGGCGGCATCTGATACAGGATCACCTTGCCGGATACCGACGCTAACGCACCTTATCCGGCCGGGTAGTTAATGCGCTTTACTGGCCATAATCTCTATGATCTGCTTGTCGGTTTCCTGCATCGAACGACATGCCAGCGCACACAGATTCGAAATAGATTGCTCCACGTTATGCGCCACAATCCCTTCGTTACCGGTCACGGCTGTATCATCCAGGGCCATGAGTACCGCCTTCCACGCCGCAGACGCACTGGTAGAGACCTTCATCGCGCAGCTGTTTGAAGCGCCATCGCAAATCATCCCGCTTACATCGCCAATCATGCTACTGATAGCCATCGCGATAGTGTTGTAACGACCGTCTACCAGCCATGCCATACCTGCCGCCGCGCCCATCGCCGCAGTGGTCGCCGCGCACAAAGCCGACAAGCGTGGAAGCTGATGATGAATGTAAATCGCGCTCAGGTGTGACAGCATCAACGCCCGCGCCAGTTTTTCATCATCGGCACCAAAGTGTTCAGCAACCACCATTACCGGTACCGTGGCGGTAATGCCCTGATTACCAGACCCTGAATTGCTCATCGCAGGCAGTGTCGCCCCCCCCATACGCGCATCCGATGCCGCACTGGTACGGATCAGAATGGCGGTTGAAAGGTCGTTTGCCAGCAAACCACGAGCACACTGCTTCTCAAGTGTGGCACCGATGTGCAATCCCCAGGTTCCGCGTAATCCTTCCTGGGACAGTGCACCGTTCAATTTTGCCGCATCCAGAATAAAGCGAATCGACTCAAACGGTACCGCATTCACAAACGCTAAAATCTCTTCCAGCGAAGTATGGGATAATACTGCCAGCGGTGATATCTGCTCGTCGTCCTGCGCCAACTCTTCTTTGGTAAACACCACGCCGTTGTTAGTCTCAATGTGCACAATGTTAGTGTGACCGCCTACAATGGTGACGCACGCCCACCCTTCACTGCTATAAACCTTAGCGCGCGAAAAGAGAATATCCTCGCAAGGTTGCTGCAGCATCACCGCAACCTTCCCGGCCTCCAGCATGGCTTTTGCATCCGTAATGGCTTCAGCGGATGCATCTTTCAGCACTTCTAAACCTGCGCGAGCATTTCCCCCCAGCGCACCCAGTGCAGCCGCGACGGGCAGACCTACCATTCCGGTACCCGGCACGGTGACGCCCATACCGTTTTTCATCAGGTTCGGTGATACCCAGGCATCAATGCGTTCAACCGCGCCGCTCAGTTCAGAGGATGCCACCGCTGCGGCCAGAGCCAGAGAGATAGGTTCGGTGCAACCCAGTGCAGGTTTAACCTCTTCCTGCACCGCGCGGATAAAACTATCCCATATTGGATTCAATGTAGTCTCAAACATAACAACGACCTTTGCTCAGATAACTCAAGAAAATGCCAGGAACGGAGAAACGCACAACAGCAGACCTGTGATAATAATCAGATACAGAGATGCGCCTTTATATTTGTGTAGTGCAGGAACCTTGTAGACCAGCCAGGCCGGAATCAAACAACCCACCATGCCGAAGATTGGGCTACAAATAGAAGTGAAGCTCAGTACCGGCGCATTGAGCACAATCGCACTCCAGGCCAGTAAGATGGCGAATACCATGATGCCGCGCTGAACGAGTGTTTCATTGATCTTTTCGGCCGGCATTTTGCGGCGCAGTACGTTCATCACGATACCCTGGGTCGCTTCACGGAAGCCTAAGTAAACGCCAAAGAAAGCGGTCATAACGGCGAAGATATTCAGAATTACGCTGACGATTTTCACCCAACCAGCGCCATCCCCGCTGATAAACTGCGCGGCAATCGCCAGAGCGGAAATATTCTGCTCATACGCTTTAACTGCTTCGTCGTGACCCATTGCTAAAGTGAAAGAAACTGCGTAGAAAAAGACGGTGACAAACAAAATACCGAACGCGATATTCATAGCGCGAAGGGCTTTATGACGTGCGACCTCAATGGATTTTTCACGAGAACGGTACGAAATAACCATCGGGCTTAAGGTTTGAATAAACAGAATTGAGGTCAAGGTGAATGGCAGTGTGATAATCGCGTTTTTAATCAACAGCGCCATCGGCGGCAGCGCGCCAATGTTGTGAAGATGCCACATCCCGACCATCGAAACGCCCAACGCCGCCACCACCAGCAGTTTGGTTAACACCATACCGGTGGAGATTTTAAACAACATTTTTTCGCCGCGTGACGAGATGGCAACAAGAATGCAAATCAGCACCAGACCATAGAACGGGCTGTCAGACAGTAGACCTTCTGTAACGCCAAACGTGTGCAGATATGAGGCGCTATCGTTAGTAATGGCGGTGGAATAAACGAACATCCAGATAACCAGCATCACAAAATACAGAGCACCTAACAGGATGCCCCAGTTTTTGCCTAAATAGCCGCTAATGACGCTCGGGTAATCTTTACACTCAGGAGACTCAGCCAGCGTATTGATAAACAAACGCTGGAACAAATACATGGCGGGGTAGCCGATAACAGAGGATAACAGGAAAACCCATAACCCCATCAGGCCCACCTGAACGGGAAGAAAAACAATCCCCGCACCAATCGCCATTCCAATACTCATAATGACCCAGCCAGTATCCGTACTGTCGAACTTAATGGCTTCCCGCCATTCGCTTTCGGTCATGCCAGCCCGACGCGCCGGAGCGGATGCATCGAGTATTACGCTATTATTCGTTGCCGTTTCCATAATTCCTCGCTCAATGTGTAGGTAGAGGTTTTTTTATTTTTGTCGTACTGCCTCAAGGCGATACGCAGTACATGAGATGCAGGCGAGTTGTTTGAATGAAGAAATCATACGCGCAGGGTCAGAGAAAAACTTCACAAACAAGCCCCTGTAATTTCTAAAAGTTAAGAAATATTTTCTCTTTTATAGGAAAATTAAGAATTGAGTTTCTATTTTTGAAGCAGATCACAACAAAAAAGGTGCACCTAAGTGCACCTTTTTTATCATGCCATTTTGATTAATTCACCGTCGGATGGCGGCGCTTGCGCCTTATCTGATCGACAAAAGTCACAAGCGCGCGTAAACCGCAGGCCTGATGAGCGTAGCATCAGGCACAGCTATCACCTCAGGTACAAACCACTTTGATCGCCAGACCGCCACGAGAAGTTTCACGGTATTTATCGTTCATGTCTTTACCGGTTTCGTACATCGTCTCGATAACTTTATCGAGTGATACACGTGGCTCAGACGTGCGACGCAGCGCCATACGCGCGGCGTTTACGGCTTTTACAGCGTTGATCGCGTTACGTTCAATACATGGAATTTGTACCTGCCCCGCCACCGGATCACAGGTGAGCCCGAGGTTATGTTCCATCGCGATTTCAGCGGCAATACAGACCTGTGATGGGCTGCCGCCAAGCAATTCAGTCAGCCCGGCTGCGGCCATTGAACACGCCACACCAATCTCTCCCTGGCAACCCACTTCAGCACCAGAAATAGACGCATTCATCTTATAAAGCGCACCTATCGCCCCTGCGGCCAGTAAATAACGAGCAATTGAATTCGCATTCACCGGGCGACGGAACTTGTCGTAATAGGCCAGCACCGCGGGGATAATCCCACATGCGCCGTTTGTCGGCGCGGTAACGACCCGACACCCGGCCGCGTTTTCTTCGCTCACCGCCAGAGCGAACATGTTGATCCAGTCGATGACGTTCATCGGATCGCTGGACAGGTTATCGCTGGAAACCAGCAAACGGCGTAACGCCACAGCGCGACGTGGAACGTTAAGAGGACCAGGCAGGACGCCTTCAGTGTTCATGCCACGCTCTATACCGGCATGCATGACGTCCCAGATTTGAGCGAAGCCCGCATCAATCTCTTCTTTACTGCGCATCGCCAGTTCGTTTTGCATCATCAGGCCGGAAACAGAAAGCCCGTTTCTCTCGCACAGCTTCAGCAATTCGCTGGCGGAATGGAAGTTGTACGGCACATGCGCCTCGGTATCGTGCGCCAGGCCAAAATGTTCCTCTTCAACAATAAAACCACCGCCAACGGAGTAATAGGTTTTACTTAACAACTTCTCTTCGCCATTCCATGCAGTGATCCGCATTCCATTTTCATGACGTGGTAGCGTTTCTGTATGGAAAAGAATGTTGCTCTCTGGAGGGAAATCGACCACATGTGTCCCCCCGGCAACCGGCAAACGTCCGGAGCGGGTCACTTCCTGAATAAAACCAGCAATTGCGTCAATATTCACGCTCTGCGGGCTGTTACCTGCCAGTCCCATCATGATGGCGACATCGGTCGCATGGCCTTTTCCGGTCAGGGAAAGCGAACCATAAAGATCGACGACAATGCGCGTGGTCTGAGGTAATTCTCCGGTACTGACCAGTTGGTCGATAAAACGTTTACCTGCATTCATTGGTCCCACGGTATGGGAGCTGGAAGGTCCAATGCCAATCTTAAAAATATCGAATGCGCTAATCATATCCACACCCTCGGATTGCCGTTCAGTGAAGACCAGGTTTCACACTCATTACAGGATTGGGGCGATCCTGACGATCGCCCCGCGGGGGGGATTACAACGTGTCGCCACGTACGGCGATGGCTTCAATCTCCAGCTTCACATCCTTCGGCAAGCGAGCAACCTGCACGCAACTGCGCGTTGGGTAGATTGCTTTATGCTCATCAAAGAACTGCTGATACACTTGGTTAATCGTGGCGAAGTCATTCAGATCAGCAACAAATACGGTGGTCTTCACGATATCGCCCACTTTCAAACCCGCAGACTCCACGATCGCTTTAACGTTTTCCAGGCTCTGACGCGCCTGATCGGCCACGTTTTCTGCCACTTCACCCGTTTGTGGACACACCGGGATCTGACCTGAGGTCAGCACCATGCTGCCCAGATCCACACCCTGCACGTAAGGCCCAATGGCCCCTGGCGCACATTCAGTTGCAATAATTTTTCTCATAGCCCCTCCGGCGTTAAAGCGCCTGGGTGAAAGTACGTGAAATAACATCCTGCTGCTGCTCACGGGTGAGCGCATTAAAGCGCACCGCATAGCCAGACACGCGGATCGTTAGGTTCGGATAGTTTTCCGGGTGCTCAATCGCATCCATCAGCATTTCGCGGTTCATGACGTTAACGTTCAGGTGCTGCCCGCCTTCGACATGCGCTTCATGATGGAAGTAACCGTCCAACAGACCGACCAGGTTGGTTTTACGTACGCTATCCTCTTTGCCCAGCGCCGCCGGCACAATGGAGAAGGTGTACGAGATACCATCTTTGGCATAGGTAAATGGCAGTTTGGCAACTGAGGTTAACGACGCAACGGCACCTTTGCGATCGCGACCGTGCATCGGGTTTGCCCCTGGTGCAAACGGAGTACCTGCGCGACGTCCGTCCGGCGTGTTGCCGGTTTTCTGTCCGTACACCACGTTGGAGGTGATGGTCAGAATAGACTGCGTCGGTACCGCGTTACGATAGGTCGGTAACACTTTAATTTTCTTCATAAAGCGTTCAACCAAATCGCAGGCAATACTGTCTACGCGCTCATCATTGTTACCGTACTGCGGATAGTCGCCTTCAATTTCGAAATCGACTGCCAGACCGCTCTCATCACGGATCGGTTTCACTCGCGCATATTTGATAGCCGACAGGGAGTCCGCCGCGACGGAAAGACCCGCCATGCCACATGCCATCGTGCGATAGACATCACGATCATGCAGCGCCATCAGTGAGGCTTCGTAGCTGTACTTGTCGTGCATATAGTGAATGATGTTCAGCGCACTGATGTACTGCACTGCCAGCCAGTCCATAAAGTGGTCCAGGCTCTCCATCACCGTGTCGTAATCCAGCACATCATCCATCAGCGGAGCCGTTTTCGGACCCACCTGGATTTTCAGCTTCTCATCCACACCGCCGTTGATTGCGTACAGCAGCGTTTTGGCGAGGTTGGCACGTGCACCAAAGAACTGCATTTGCTTGCCGATAACCATCGGGCTGACACAGCAGGCGATGGCATAGTCATCGCTGTCAAAGTCAGCACGCATCAGATCGTCGTTTTCATACTGTAAAGATGAAGTGACGATAGAGACCTGTGCAGCATATTTTTTGAACGCAATCGGCAGAGCTTCAGACCACAGTACCGTCAGGTTCGGCTCAGGTGCTGGCCCCATGGTGTGCAGTGTATGCAGGTAGCGGAAGGAGTTTTTCGTGACCAGCGTACGACCATCCAGCCCCATACCGCCAATGACTTCCGTTGCCCAGATAGGATCGCCCGAGAACAGGGTGTCGAATTCCGGTGTACGCAGGAAACGCACCATGCGGATCTTCATAATGAAGTGGTCGATCAGTTCCTGAGCCTGCTGCTCGGTTAAGAGCCCGGCTTTGAAGTCGCGCTCAATATAAATATCGAGGAACGATGCGGTACGACCCAAAGACATTGCGCCGCCGTTCTGAGATTTCACCGCTGCCAGATAAGCAAAGTAGACCCACTGCACAGCTTCCTGCGCATTACGCGCCGGACGGGAAATATCGCAACCGTATTTCGCCGCCATTTCCTGCATTTGCAGCAGTGCACGACGATGTTCAGACAGCTCTTCACGCAGGCGAATCGTAGCTTCCAGATTCTGCCCCCACTCCAGATTCGACTGGAGATCGGCAAATTGCAATTCACGTTCACGCACCAGATAACGGATCCCGTACAGTGCGACGCGGCGATAGTCACCGATGATGCGGCCACGACCATAACCATCCGGCAGACCGGTTAATACACCGGACTTACGGCAGCGCAGCATATCCGGGGAGTAAGCGTCAAATACGCCCTGGTTATGGGTTTTTCGCAGCTCAGTAAACTGGTATTCAAAATCCGCGTCCATCTCACGACCATAGGCATCAAAAGAGCTTTTGATCATGTTAATGCCGCCAAACGGATGTAGGGCACGCTTGAGCGGCTTATCCGTTTGCAGACCAACGATCTTTTCCAGTTCTTGTTCGATATAACCCGCATCGTGTGCGGTAATCGTTGTTGCAATGTTGGTATCGAAATCAACCGGCGCATGCGTCGAGTTTTCAATACGGATGCCCGCCATCACTTTTTCCCACAATGCTGTGGTCGCTGGCGTCGCTTCGGCGAGGAAAGATTCATCCCCTTCATAAGGCGTATAGTTATGCTGAATAAAATCACGGACATTAATTTCTTCTTTCCAGTCCGTACCTTTAAAGCCAAGCCATGCTTCGGCATACAGCATATCGCTGGTATCGATATTTACCTTCATGAAAAATAATCTCTCTACTGAAAATTAATTATGCAAATTCCACTGGTGCGTTAACTTTGCCTAAATTAATGGCATCGAGTGCAATCATTTTCTCTTCATTCGTTGGAATAACAGCGCAAATAGCTCGGGCATCTTTACCTGAAATAATTCGCTCACCGTGGGAATTAGGCAGGCTATTCATATCGCTGTCGATATTCACTCCGAATACGGCCAGATGTTCAATTACCATACGGCGAATTAAGACCGAATTTTCACCAATTCCACCGGTGAAAATAATCCCATCAAGACGATGAAGCGATGCGGCATGTCCGGCGATATGACGTGCAATGCGATGTACAAACGTCTTAATTGCCAACTGTGCACGCTCGTGTCCTTCGTGCCAGGCTTTCTCCAGCGTACGTAAGTCAGAAGACAAACCGGAAATACCCAGTAAGCCAGACTCTTTATTGACCACGCGCTCAAGGTCGCTCAGTGTCTGGTTGGTTTCACTCGCAATCCATGCCATCGCACCAAAATCCACATCACCGCTGCGCGTCCCCATCATCAGACCTTCCAGCGGCGTCATACCCATTGAGGTATCAACGCTTTGCCCATTTCGGACCGCACAGATGGAAGCACCATTACCCAGGTGAGCGATCACTAAACCAGAATCATCATTCTGGAGGCCGAGAAGCTCATGTGCGCGCTGAGAAACATAGCGGTGCGAGGTGCCATGAAAACCATAACGACGAACCCCCAACTCCTCAAAGTATTTCCACGGTAAACCGTACAGATAAGCTTCAGGTGCCATCGTCTGGTGGAAGCTGGTATCAAATACAGCAACCTGCTGCACTCCCGGGAAAAGATGTTGCGCGGATTCAATCCCGCTCAGGTTCGCATAATTATGTAACGGTGCTAAAGGTGATACCTGGCGAATATTATCGATAACTTCATCAGTAATTATTGCTGACTGCGTAAAGATACTTCCGCCGTGGGCAATGCGGTGGCCAATTAAGGCCACGCTGTCCATTAAATTACGTTTCTCCAGTTCAACTGCAATTGCTTTTAATGCATCTTCGTAGCTGTGGTGAGCCAGCTTAGCTGGCTCTCCTCCATTAATTGCTATGAACGCATTTTCAGAATTAATACCGTCCGCAATTCCCGCCATTAAAACATCACAGTTAGCTGCATCCAGCACTGAGAATTTTATTGAAGATGAACCGCAGTTAATAACCAGTACTACCGGAAACTCATTCATTTCACTACTCCGCTCATCCTGAGCTTAAGGATTAAAACAGTTTGTAGACAATGTTCAGGATGGTCAGCAAACCAATCACGGTAACAAACACGTTATCCAGACGGCCACGGTATTTTGCCAGTGACGGCGCTTTACGGATGGCGTACATCGGCAGCAGGCAGAGCAGTGAGGCGATAATTGGCGCGCCCATCGCTTCAATCAGGTCCAGGATATTCGGGTTGGCATAAGCCACGACCCAGGTGGAACCCATGATGAAGATCATGCTGATGGTGTTGAGCTTGCCCATTGAAACTTTGGTTTTATCGCCTTTGTAACCAAACTTCAGTACCAGACCGTTCAGACCTTCCAGCGTGCCCAGATAGTGGCCGAAGAAAGATTTGAAGATGGCAACCAGTGCGATAATAGAAGCACCGTATTCCAGAATGGTTGCGAAAGTCGATTTCGTACCGGACAGTGAAGCAAAGTGGTTCGCCAGGTAAGAAAGTACCGGAATGTTCTGCGCTTTCGCTTCAGCCATATTAGCCGGAGAGAGGGTAAACAGGCAGCTGAAGGCGAAGAACATCACCACCGCAACCATCAACATACTGGCACGGGAGATGATTTTTGAACATTTCTGCTCGGTAAATTCACGACCAAAATCTTTCTCATACTCTTCACGTTTAGAAACTACGAAGGAAGAGACAATCGGCGAGAAGTTGAAGGAGAACACCATGATGGAAATACCCAGCCATACAGTGACCAGAATACCGTCATGCCCGGTCAGCGCTATATTACTGAGATCCACCTGATCGATAACCGCTGAGTTCCAGTAAGGGATCAGGGACAGAGAGATAAGCACCAGGCTGGCAATAAATGGCCATACCAGGAAGCTCATCACTTTAACCATCAAATCTTTACCAAAATAGATGACGAATGCCATCAACAGCAGCAGGAACAGTGCCACGAAGCCACGGTTAAGCGCTGGCATCTGCAACTGGTTTTCCCAGAAGGTCATAAAGGTGTTGGTAATGGTGACGCCATAAATCCACAACAGTGGGCAAATCGCAAAGAAGTAGAGGAACGTGATAACCACGCCACCTGTTTTACCAAAGTGCTCTTCAACCGTTTCTGTGATGTTACCGGAAGGATTAGAGCCGGAAAGACACAGGCGTGCCAGTGCACGGTGGCAATAGAACGCGATGGGGTACGCTAACACCAACATTAACAGAATGGGGATCAGCCCGCCAAAACCTGCGCGGATAGGGAAGAACAGCACCCCGGCGCCGATGGCTGTACCAAATAAACCCAGTGTCCAGGTGGTGTCCGATTTGCGCCAGGACGATTGTTTTGTCTGGCTGGATACAATGCTATCAGTAGTACTCATATCCTATCCTCAACGAAAATATTAAGCGTCAACTAAACCAGTAATTTGGGATACACGAGAAAGATCGATATTACCACCAGAAATAATGCTGACTGTTTTTCTATTCTGGATATAGCTATCTAATTTCCCGCTTAATAATGCTGCACATGCCAGAGCACCGGCACCTTCAGTCACAACTTTATTTCGCTGAATTAATGCCACCATACTGTTGCGAATTTCATCTTCGCTGACGAGGACAATGTCATCTACCAATTCACGAACGATTTCATAAGTCAAATTACCCGGGCGGGAAACGTCACAACCATCCGCCAGGGTGCCGGTCGTTCGATGCGTGGTTATTTCTCCAGCGTGGAAAGATGCCGCCATGCCGTGAACGTTTTCAGACTGTACGCCAATAATTTTAATTGTCGGGTTGATGGATTTAATTGCTACAGCAATACCAGCAATCAGACCACCGCCGCCAATTGGTACAATCACGTTATCGACATCGTACAGATCTTCCAGAATTTCCAGGCCAATGGTGCCCTGACCGGCAATCACTTTCGGATCATCATAAGGAGGAATAAAGATACGGCCTTCAGTCTCTACAATCTCGCTTACCTTCGCGATAGTGTCGTTGAAGTTGTCGCCGTGCAGCACAACTTCTGCTGAGTAATCGCAGGTTGCAGCCACTTTAGACTTCGGCGCACCTTTTGGCATCACTACTTTGCCATCGATACCGAGCATTGCGCAGGAGAGAGACACCCCTTGCGCATGGTTACCTGCGGAGCAAGCCACCACACCTTTCAGTCTTTCCGCCTCTGTTAATGAACTGAGCTTATTAAAAGCACCACGGATTTTAAATGAGCCAGTACGCTGCATATTTTCAAACTTGAGGAAAATTTCCCCTTTGCAACGTTCACTAAAATAGTTAGAGCGAGGCATTCCCGTTTTATAAATTTTCCCCGCCAGTCTTTTTTTCGCTTCGAGGATATCTTCAATTGCAACTGGGAGATCGTATGTAATGTGCATTAGAACCTCTTACCTGGGTATTAAAGTAAATAGATAGCCGTTACCAACGTCTGATATAGACAGATGGCGTTAATTCCGTATTAAACAAATTCAATCATTAATCAATTTCAATTAACTGCTTTCGTCTATGAGAATTGTAAGATGAATATTCTTTGGCTAATTCAACCAAAATTGATGCTGCTTTTTTTATTCGATAATTTTTAGACCAAACGGCGGCATAACGCGCAACCGGTAAGGATTCTTCTACCGGAATAGTAATAAACTGGTTTGAACCAAATGGAGTGGTCATATCGCAGGGAATTACTGTTAAGAAATCAGCATTGAGAACAAGATTATAAATCGTGACGACGGAGTCTGTTTTAACGATGTTTTCACTGCTGATGCCATTTTTTTGTAACGTGGTAAGAAGTTCGCTGTAGTACCCCATATTCGTTTGTGGCAACACCCACTGTTCGTTTTTCAACGCTTTCAGCGTGGTGATGCCGGTGCATGTTCGGGAGTTACTGGCTACCAGAACGAACTCTGACTCAAAGAGCGGCTCCACATGTAGATCGTGTAGTTTCATCTCATCACTCAGTGTACCAATAGCGAAATCCAGTCGCCCGTCACGAACCGCCGGTAAGAATGAGGATAGCTGAGCCTCATACATGGAAACCTGCGCTTTCGGGAACACCTCTTTAAACTTCTTAATCATGCCGGACATGATGGTAAAGGCAATCAGTGAAGGAAAGCCAAACGACACATCAACAACTGCATTGCCCGTCATGCTGTTCATCTCATCCACCATGTTTTTCATTTCACGGGTAATGGATTCAGACCACGAGAGCATCACCTGACCAGCCTGAGTCAACGTGACGCCTGTATTTTTACGAACCACTAACTCAATACCAAAATAAGCCTCAACATCATTAATTATTTTACTGACAGCAGGTTGAGTTAATCCTAATTCTTTTGCAGCTGAGCCGATAGAACCACTTCTAATGACTTCCTGAAAGACCACTAAGTGCTGTGTTTTAGGGAGAGTAATAGTATTCATATCGACCTGCGTTAATTACTTTGTTGACGGCAGGGAGTGTACCAAATTAAGTGAACAAGGATATGTGCGACCACTCACAAATCCCCTTGACTTACATTTTGTAAGATTATTATAAATCCATTAATCACTTATTAATCAATGCAATACAAAAACGCGATCTCACTTTAACCTGATTTTAATCAAAAAAAGATGGGGGGATAACAAAAATTTATGGCAATAACACACCAGGTTTCTTAGATATTTCAAAAGATCGTGAAAGGCTATATTTCAAGCAATTACAGAGTATTTATCGGGCTGAATTACGCTTAAATTTAATGAGTAACTTATCAAATATAATTATATTTATATCATAATTGTGGTTAAATAATGTTATGGGTCACATTTTTTTGCCCCATATGTTTGTAAAGAAACATTGCATTTATTGATATTTAAGCTTATTCATACAATCAATTATCATGTGCAACAATATATTAACACGGTTTTTGCGCAGTTTATCAGCAACTAATTTTGTGATAGCGATCGATTGCGTTCGTTTTCTCTATCAAAAATTACCAAAGGTAGCGTTTTGTGTTAGCCATCACAAAATCAGAAATCTCCCTCGATACATCTCTCTCTAATAGAGAAATCCCGATACGGAAATAAGCAGAAATAAAAAATAGATTCGCAAAGAATTAATGTAGTGCGTTTGCAACGCCTGCCCGTAAATCGACCTACAGGATAATGGCGTAAACGGCTTATCCATGCTGCAAAAGCAAAAACCCCGCCGAGGCGGGGTTTTCTTAAAAGTTGAAGCTGACCGATAAGCCGGGTTCTGTCGTGGACAGTCATTCATCTAGGCCAGCAATCGCTCACTGGCTCAAGCAGCCTACCCGGGTTCAGTACGGGCCGTACCTTATGAACCCCTATTTGGCCTTGCTCCGGGTGGAGTTTACCGTGCCACGGACTGTTACCAGCCGCGCGGTGCGCTCTTACCGCACCCTTTCACCCTTACCTGATCCCACTTGCGTGGGCCATCGGCGGTTTGCTCTCTGTTGCACTGGTCGTGGGTTTCCCCCCCAGGCGTTACCTGGCACCCTGCCCTATGGAGCCCGGACTTTCCTCCCCTCCGCCCGTCTCCCCCGAAGAGGACGACGACGAAGCGGCGACTGTCTGGTCAGCTTCGGCGCGCAGTATAGAGGGTTTGCGGGCCAATGTCACCCCGCACTACGCATTCCTATCGCCAGCGTAGCAGCGATGTTTCGTGACGCCCGATAAATATTGTCAAATGCTCCGCGAAACGCCTCTTCCAGCGTACCTATGCTGGTCAATACACTAAATACCGCATCGATACCATATTGATGTACGACGCCTACATCCCGCGTCAGGCTGCCCGCAATACCAATTACTGGTTTGTGGTACTTCTTCGCCACACTGGCCACACCAACCGGTACCTTTCCGTGAACACTCTGGCTGTCGATACGGCCTTCTCCTGTGACCACCAGAGTACAGTCGTGAATATGTTCTTCCAGATTGAGGGCCTGGGTAACAATCTCAATACCGCTGCGCAGCTCTGCACCTAAAAATGCCGTTAATGCCGCCCCCATCCCCCCCGCAGCCCCTGAACCAGGAACGTTCTTCACATCCACTCGCAGCGATTTTTTAATGATATCGGCATAGTGAGAAAGATTACGGTCCAGCTCAATAATACGTTCCTCGGTTGCCCCTTTTTGAGGGCCAAAAATACGGGAAGCGCCCTTGTCACCGGTCAGAGGGTTAGTCACATCACAGGCAACACGGATAGAACAGTTTTTTAATCGCGGATCCAATCCTGAAATATCAATGCTGTTCAGGCTATTCAGGCAACCGCCGCCGTAGCCAATTTCAGTCCCATTGGCATCGCACAGTTTTGCCCCCAGAGCCTGCGCCATGCCCGCTCCACCGTCATTGGTTGCACTGCCGCCAATGCCAATAATGATGCTTTTCGCGCCGCTTTCCAGCGCTTGCAGAATCAATTCTCCAGTGCCACGCGATGTAGTCACTAATGGATTGCGTTTTTCAGGAGGAACCAGAGCCAGCCCACTGGCTGCCGCCATTTCGATAAAAGCAGTTTTACCATCCCCGGACATGCCCCAGCAGGCATTCACTTTTTCGCCCAGTGGGCCAGTCACCAGGGCTGAATGTTTAGTCCCATGGGTGGCGGCAATCATGGCTTCAACCGTCCCTTCACCACCATCGGCAACGGGAACTGAAACATATTGCGCATCGGGAAAGATTTCCCGAAATCCTTTTTCTATCGCCTGAGCGACCTCAATGGCGGAGAGGCTTTCTTTATAAGAGTCTGGGGCAATTACGATTTTCATAGTTATGTAGCCTGACAGTGCCGCGCAAGGCAAGAATTACAGGGCGCGAGAAGGCGCCCTTCTTGTTAGCGAGTGACTTCCACTTTCGCCAGTTTTTCGTAATAGCATGCAAGAGCACTATGATCAGCAGTGCCCAGCCCATCTGCACGTAGCGCCTGCATCATCTCCATGACTGCAGCAGTTAGCGGCAGTTGGGCGCCCACACCATGGGAGGTGTCCAGCGCATTCGCCAGATCTTTTATATGCAGATCAATACGGAAGCCTGGTTTAAAGTTTCTGTCCATTACCATCGGTGCTTTAGCATCCAGCACGGTACTCCCGGCAAGACCGCCACGGATGGCCTGGTATACCAGATCCGGGTTAACGCCTGCTTTGGTCGCCAGCGTCAGTGCTTCAGACATAGCGGCGATGTTCAGCGCGACAATGACCTGGTTTGCCAGCTTGGTTACGTTACCCGCACCGATGTCACCGGTATGCACCACAGAACCAGCCATCGCTTTCAGCAGATCGTAATATTTATCGAAAATCGCTTTATCACCGCCGACCATCACTGACAGCGTGCCATCAATCGCCTTCGGTTCACCACCGCTGACCGGCGCATCCAGCATATCTACGCCTTTCGCTTTCAGCGCTTCGCTGATTTCACGACTTGCTAACGGTGCGATAGAGCTCATGTCGATCAGCACAGTCCCCGGCTTAGCACCTTCAATAATACCGCCTTCACCCAACGCTACCTCTTTCACGTGCGGCGAGTTTGGCAGCATGGTGATGATCACATCGCACTGTTCAGCAATGGCTTTCGCCGTGGTAGCGGTTTCTGCGCCTGCGGCAATGACTTCCGCAATCGCTTCAGGGTTACGGTCAGCAACCACCAACGAGTAACCTGCCTTGAGGAGGTTTTTACTCATTGGTTTACCCATAATACCGAGGCCAATAAAACCAACTTTCATTGTCATATATTTATCTCTCTATACTGTCGTATGGTGGTTATTTCTTAAAGGAATCAGCCAGTTTCTGCGTGGCAGAACGGAACACGCCGAGATCGCTACCCACGGCAACAAACGTTGCGCCCCAGTCCAGATAACGACGGGCATCCGCTTCTACCGGTGCCAGAATACCGCTTGGCTTACCGTGCGCTTTAGCGCGGGAAAAAATGTGCTGGATAGCCTTCTGCACATCGGGGTGGGACGCATTGCCCAGATGCCCTAACGCAGCAGCCAGATCGCTTGGGCCAACAAAAATACCGTCAACACCTTCAGTTGCAGCGATAGCATCAACGTTATCAACACCCTGCTGACTTTCGATCTGTACGATAATGGTGATGTTCTTATTCGACTGCGCAAAGTAGTCCGGTACGGTGCCGAACATATTGGCACGGTGAGAAACGGATACACCGCGAATACCTTCTGGCGGATAGCGGGTAGACGCCACCGCGCTGACGGCTTCTTCTTCCGTCTCCACAAACGGGATCAGGAAGTTATAGAACCCGATATCCAGCAGACGTTTAATGATCACCGGCTCGTTGGTCGGTACGCGCACTACCGGCGCGCTGGAACTGCCTTTCAGCGCCATCAGTTGCGGAATAAACGTCGAAACATCGTTTGGCGCATGTTCACCGTCCAGTACCAGCCAGTCAAAACCAGCCAGACCTAATACTTCGGTGCTGATGGGACTGGCCAGCGCGGACCAGCAGCCAATCTGAATTTGTTGCGCCGCCAGGGCCGCTTTAAACTTGTTCGGGAAGATTGTGTTATTCATCGCCTATACCTTTGTTTATTTCTGCAATTCCATACGTTTAATGTCACCGACAATAAACAGGTAGCAAACCATCGCCATCAGCGCCGAACACCCTACAAACATCAGCGCAGCATTAAATGAGTGCAACTCGCTCACCAGATACCCAATTACCAGAGGGGTTACGATAGAAGCGACATTACCAAATACGTTAAAGACTCCACCGCACAGGCCAACAATCTCTTTTGGTGCAGTATCGGAAATCACCGGCCACCCCAGAGCGCCAAAGCCTTTACCAAAGAACGCCAGCGCCATCAATGCAACGACCAGGACGGTATTATCAGTGTAATTACACAGAATAATGGTCGAAGCCAGCAGCATTCCGAGCACAATCGGCAGCTTACGTGCCAGAGTGATACTGAAACCACGTTTAATCAGATAATCAGAGAACACTCCGCCCAGTACGCCGCCAGCAAACCCGCAAAGCGCCGGAATAGAGGCAACCAGACCGACTTTCAGAATCGACATGCCTTTTTCCTGCACCAGGTAAATCGGGAACCAGGTCAGGAAGAACCAGGTGATGGTGTTGATAAAGTACTGTCCGAAGAACACCCCCAGCATCATGCGATTGGTCAGCAGTTGCTTGATATAGTGCAATTTCGGGCCACTCGCAGCCGCAGTGCCAGGCTTCTTGTGGTCCATATCCACTACCGCGCCGTTATCAGAGATAAACTTCAGCTCTTCTTGCGACATACGCGGATGATCAGTTGGATTATGGATAAGCTTGACCCACAGCCCGGTCAGGACAAAACCAATCACACCCATCACGGTAAAAACATGTTCCCAGCCCCAGGCGAAGGTCAACCAACCTAACAATGGCGAGAATAGCGCCAGAGAGAAATACTGCGCCGAGTTAAAAATCGCCGATGCCGTGCCACGTTCTTTAGTCGGGAACCAGGCCGCAACAATACGGGCGTTAGCCGGGAAAGAAGGCGCTTCAGAAAAACCAAGCATGAAACGCATGATAAACATTGATATCCCTGCCCAGGCCAGTGGGAACATGTCCACAAAGCCCTGCAGGAAGGTAAACAACGACCAGAAGAACAGACTGTAGGTGTAGACTTTCTTCGAACCAAACTTATCAAGCAGCCAGCCGCCGGGGATTTGCATCAACAAATAGGCCCAGCCGAAGGCGGAGAAAATATAACCCATGGATATGGCGCTTAACTGCAACTCTTTTGCCACTTCGGTACCAGCAATAGATAGCGTCGCACGATCCGCATAGTTAACGGCTGTAACAATAAATATTATCAGCAATATTAAATATCTGGTATGCGTACCTTTCTTTTCCTCTACTACCGTATCCAACATCATTCTATTTACCTCGGGTACATAAAAACATTTTATTATTATTTGGTGGGTATTCGTGGTGATGAATTACCGATAAAAAGATATACGATAATTTATCAGACGCTATTAAACCGTGATTCAGTATAATCAGCTGCGCGCTGTTAATCATTGTGCAAAAGCTCATTTAAGACATACTGTTAAAAGATTATTTTGGTCATATGCACATAATCATGGGCGCTAATGCACACATTTACGTATTGCTATCCCCGATGGCAAGGCTTTCCTGATGTTAAGTGATCCTGGTCACATTCTTCAAATTAAACTCCTGACATTCTTATTTAACGACAAAGAGTCTTTATTACTTATAATTAGATTCAATATACATATTCGCACTATTATCACCACCTGGCTGGAGAATACTGGACAATGGCCGACATCGAAATTAGGCAAGAATCGCCTACGGCGTTTTATATTAAAGTACACGACACGGATAATGTGGCGATTATTGTCAATGACAATGGTCTGAAAGCCGGGACGCGTTTCCCGGACGGACTGACGCTGATTGAACATATTCCCCAGGGTCATAAAGTGGCGCTCACGGATATTGCTGTTCACGGTGAAATTGTGCGCTATGGCGAAGTGATCGGCTATGCCGTTCGCGACATCGCACGCGGTAGCTGGATTGATGAGTCGATGGTTGAGCTGCCCAAAGCCCCGCCACTGGAGACACTGCCGCTGGCAACCAAAGTACCAGAGCCACTTCCACCTCTTGAAGGTTACACCTTCGAAGGCTACCGCAATGCAGACGGTAGCGTCGGCACCAAGAACCTGCTCGGCATCTCCACCAGCGTGCACTGTGTGGCAGGCGTTGTGGATTATGTGGTGAAAATAATTGAGCGCGATCTGCTGCCAAAATACCCGAACGTAGACGGTGTTGTGGGTCTGAACCATTTATATGGTTGCGGTGTGGCGATCAACGCGCCAGCAGCCATCGTGCCCATTAGAACTATTCACAACATCGCCCTGAACCCGAACTTCGGCGGCGAAGTGATGGTTATCGGCCTGGGCTGCGAAAAGCTCCAGCCGGAGCGACTGCTGGAAGGTACTCATGATGTAAAAAGTATTCCGGTGGACAGCGCCAGTATCGTCAGTCTGCAGGATGAAAAACACGTTGGCTTTAAATCCATGATTGATGACATTTTGCAGGTCGCCGAGCGTCATCTGGCGAAACTCAATCTGCGCCAGCGTGAAACCTGTCCAGCATCTGAACTGGTGGTTGGGATGCAATGCGGAGGCAGCGATGCGTTTTCCGGCGTAACGGCCAACCCGGCGGTAGGCTACGCCTCCGATCTGCTGGTACGCTGCGGCGCAACCGTCATGTTCTCAGAAGTGACCGAAGTGCGTGATGCGATCCACCTCCTGACCCCGCGCGCGATCAACGAAGAAGTGGGCAAACGTCTGCTGGAGGAGATGGCCTGGTACGATAACTATCTTGATATGGGCAAAACTGACCGCAGTGCTAACCCTTCTCCGGGCAATAAAAAAGGAGGTCTGGCGAACGTGGTCGAAAAAGCGCTGGGTTCCATTGCGAAATCAGGCAAAAGCGCAATTGTGGAAGTGTTGTCGCCAGGTCAGCGCCCCACCAAACGCGGCCTGATTTATGCCGCAACGCCTGCCAGCGATTTTGTCTGCGGTACGCAACAGGTGGCTTCCGGGATCACCGTGCAGGTGTTCACCACCGGTCGCGGCACGCCGTACGGCCTGATGGCAGTACCGGTAATTAAAATGGCGACCCGCACCGAACTGGCTAATCGTTGGTTTGACCTGATGGACATCAACGCCGGGACCATCGCCACCGGAGAAGAAACCATCGAAGAGGTGGGCCTGAAGCTGTTCGAATTTATTCTCGACGTCGCCAGCGGGCGTAAGAAAACCTTCTCGGATCAGTGGGGACTGCATAACCAGCTGGCCGTGTTTAACCCGGCGCCAGTGACCTGATTATCTCATCCTGCTGTTAAAAAGCATGCCTACGGGCATGTTTTTTTTTGCCTGTAGCTTTCATAACCCTCCCATTCCTTTCGAAACTTTCATTTTTCCGATCAAAATCACAAAATAACATTACGAAACCCTATATTTTGTTTCGACAAAAGAAATCGAAAGAAATCGGAGGAAGGATGTTCATTATTTCAAGCAAAACGATGCTCAGGAAGGCCCAGCAAGAAGGCTATGCGGTGCCTGCCTTTAACATCCACAATCTCGAAACCTTACAAGTGGTAGTAGAAACTGCTGCAGAGTTACGTTCGCCATTAATTGTCGCCGGAACACCTGGCACCTTTAGCTACGCAGGAGTTGGCAATATCGTTGCTATCGCCAGCGAACTGGCGAGAAGCTGGAACCATCCCCTCGCTATTCATCTCGATCACCATGAAAAAATTATCGACATTCAAGAGAAGGTCGCTGCAGGTGTCCGCTCGGTCATGATCGATGGTTCGCATTTACCGTTTGCCGACAACATCGCCCTGGTCAGAAACGTGACTGACTACTGCCACCGCTACGACGTCAGCGTAGAGGCTGAACTGGGACGTTTGGGTGGACAGGAAGATGATCTGATCGTCGACGGAAAGGATGCTCTGTATACCCACCCAGAGCAGGCTCACGAGTTCGTTACAAAAACCGGTATTGATTCCCTGGCGGTAGCTATCGGCACAGCACACGGCCTGTATACCGCAGAGCCAAAACTGGATTTTGAACGGCTGGAAGAAATTCGTCAACGCGTTGATATCCCTTTGGTTCTACATGGCGCATCCGGCCTGCCCCCTCAGGATATTAAGCGAGCTATCTCGCTGGGAGTCTGCAAAGTCAATGTCGCTACTGAACTCAAAATCGCCTTTTCTAATGCGCTAAAAAACTATTTGAGCACGCACGCCGATGCAAGTGACCCACGGCACTACATGGTTCCCGCCAAGGCGGCCATGAAGGAAGTAGTAAGCAAAGTCATAGCTGACTGCGGCTGCGAGGGAAAGCTGTAATCCATTAATTCATTTGAATAGCACGGGTTCTGACGAAGGTTTGTTTTTAAAGCTGGATCACGAAAGAGGCTTTTGACCTTTGCCTTCAATCCAAAAATATTATGAAGATAAACAAAAGATATCGGAGATAGAAGTGAAAGAAATAATCTCTCGTCATAAAGCAGGTGAACATTTAGGAATTTGCTCTGTTTGTTCAGCACATCCGCTGGTCATTGAATCCGCATTACGTTTTGATCTCAATACGGACAGTAAAGTCCTGATTGAAGCAACGTCCAATCAGGTCAACCAGTTTGGCGGTTACACCGGAATGAAACCCGCCGATTTTCGTGATTTTGTCTATAACATCGCGCAAAACATTGGTTTCCCACGCGAAAGACTGATTTTAGGGGGGCGATCATTTAGGCCCTAACTGCTGGCAAAATGAACCAGCAGCAGAAGCTATGGAAAAATCCGTGGCTCTCATTAAGGCCTATGTCTCTGCAGGTTTCAGCAAAATTCATCTTGATGCCTCAATGTCCTGTGCTGGCGACCCCATGCCGCTGGACCCGGTGACCGTCGCCCAGCGTGCAGCCGTGCTTTGTCAGGCTGCAGAAGAGACAGCCACCGAAGAACAGAAACACCAACTGACTTATGTTATTGGTACGGAAGTTCCTGTGCCGGGCGGAGAAGCCAGTACCATTGGTACCGTTCACGTCACGCGTGAAGAAGATGCCGCCCGTACACTGGAAACACATCAGGTCGCCTTTCGCGCATTAGGGCTCGAAGACGCATTAACCCGCGTGATCGCGATTGTGGTCCAACCCGGCGTAGAGTTCGATCACACTCAAATCATTCATTACCAGCCTCAGGCTGCCAAAGCGCTTTCCGCCTGGATCAAAGAGACACCAATGGTCTACGAGGCACACTCTACTGACTATCAGACCCGTCAGGCCTATCGTGCCCTCGTACGCGATCACTATGCGATTCTGAAAGTCGGTCCGGCGCTGACCTTCGCCCTCCGTGAAGCCATTTTTGCACTGGCACAAATGGAAAATGAACTCATCGCTCCGGAACAACGGAGTCAGGTGCTGGAGGTGATTGATGAAGTCATGTTGAATGAGCCGGATTACTGGAAAAAGTACTATCGCCCTACCTGGAGTCAGGCAATGGTCGATATTCATTTTAGCCTTTCCGACCGCATTCGTTATTACTGGCCTCATCAACGTATTCGTCAAGGCGTGGAAAAGTTAATCAGCAACCTGAATGACGTCGAATTACCGTTAGGGTTAATAAGCCAATTTTTGCCCGTGCAGTTTGAACGCCTGACCGAAGGTACGATTACTGCCTCACCCCATAATCTGATTATCGACAAAATCCAGGACGTCCTGCGCGCCTATCGCTTTGGTTGCGCGCCAGCTATAGCCTGAAATCTGGAGAATATATGAGCCAACTCTTTGTCCGAACCGGTATTAATTTTAGCTCGTGTCAGCATGCGCTGACACACATTGGGGAGGAGATGCTGGCCAAAGGGGTCGTGCATAAAAGCTACCCACAAGCCTTGATTGAGCGTGAAGCAACATTCCCGACAGGGATAGCGCTGGAGCGTCATGCAGTCGCTATTCCGCACTGTGAAGCTATCCATGCAAAATCTCCAGCTATCTATCTGATTCGCCCGGATACACCTGTCAATTTTCAACAAGCAGATGATGACGAAGAGATAGCTGTCTCTTTAATTATCGCCTTAATCGTTGAGAACCCTGCGGCACAGCTGAAACTCCTGCGCCGTCTGTTTAGTGAGCTACAAAACCCGAACACCATTGAAGCATTATTGAATGCTCCAGAAGCTGAACTGGAAATGCTCTTTCGGGAATCAATCCTTGAGTCTGAGCCATGTGCGCAGGCCTGATAAAAAACTGATAATAAAAGGAATACCCTATGAAGCGTAAAGTAATTGTGGCCTGTGGCGGTGCGGTAGCAACTTCAACAATGGCTGCGGAAGAAATTAAAGAACTGTGCGAAGCCAACAATATCCAACTCGACCTGGTGCAGTGCCGGGTAACTGAAATCGAGACCTATATGGATGGCGCAGACCTCATCTGCACTACCGCCCGCGTTGACCGCACTTTTGGTGATATTCCTGTGGTTCACGGCATGCCTTTTGTGTCCGGCGTGGGTATCGAAGCATTACAGCAAAAAATCCTGACCATTCTCGTGGGGTAACGCCATGTTTAGCGAAATTATGCGTTATATCCTTGATTTAGGTCCAACGGTCATGCTGCCGTTAGTGATCATCATCTTCTCAAAACTGTTGGGGATGAAACTCGGGGATTGTTTTAAATCCGGTCTGCATATTGGGATTGGTTTCGTCGGTATCGGACTGGTTATCGGCCTAATGCTCGACTCTATTGGCCCTGCAGCAAAAGCCATGGCGGAACAGTTTCAAATCAACCTGCATGTGATTGATGTGGGCTGGCCGGGGTCATCTCCGATGACGTGGGCATCACAGATCGCGCTGATTGCAATCCCTGTCGCCATCGGAGTCAATATCCTGATGCTGGTCACGCGAATGACCCGCGTGGTGAACGTCGATATCTGGAATATCTGGCATATGACATTTACCGGCGCAATGTTACATCTGGCGACGGGGTCTTACTGGCTAGGTATTCTGGGTGTGATCGTTCATGCCGCCTTCGTCTACAAACTTGGCGACTGGTTCGCGAAAGATACGCGAGACTTTTTCGGTCTTGAAGGGATAGCTATACCGCACGGATCGTCAGCCTATCTGGGGCCAATAGCGGTATTGGTTGATACCATCATTGAAAAAATACCCGGTCTGAATCGCATCCATTTTAGCGCAGACGATGTACAAAAACGCTTCGGTCCTTTTGGCGAGCCGGTTACCGTTGGCTTTGTTATGGGTCTGGTCATCGGTATGCTGGCTGGTTACGACGCGAAAGGGGTTCTGCAACTGGCCGTCAAAACAGCGGCGGTGATGCTGCTGATGCCACGCGTGATCAAACCAATCATGGATGGCTTAACGCCGATTGCGAAGCATGCACGTAAACGCCTGCAGGCCAAATTTGGCGGTCAGGAATTCTTAATCGGTCTGGATCCTGCGTTGCTGCTCGGCCATACATCGGTGGTTTCCGCCAGTCTAATCTTTATTCCGCTGACCATTCTGATTGCCGTCCTGGTACCTGGTAACCAGGTACTGCCATTCGGCGACCTCGCAACCATCGGTTTCTTTGTGGCAATGGCCGTTGCGGTGCATCAGGGTAATCTGTTCCGCACGCTGATCTCCGGCGTCATCATCATGGGCATCACCCTTTGGATTGCCACACAAACCATTGGCTTACATACCCAGCTCGCCGCCAATGCAGGCGCGCTGAAAGCTGGTGGAATGGTGGCATCAATGGACCAGGGGGGGTCCCCAATAACCTGGCTGCTGATTCAGCTCTTTACCTGGCAAAACGTTGTGGGCTTCATTGTTATTGCCGTCATTTATCTGACTGGTGTTCTGCTGACCTGGCGTCGGGCGCGTAACTTCACCGCTGCGGAAAAAGCCGCCTCTATCTCAGAAAGCCAGCCCGCATCTTAATTTCTGGGGGGCATTTGCTCCCCTTCACATTTCTGGAGACTTTTATGAAATCAGTGGTTATTCACGCTGAGGGAGACGTGCGCGTTGAAGAACGTCCCGTACCACAGTTGCAAACTGAAGACGATGTATTGGTCAGGGTTGTTAGTTCAGGACTTTGCGGTTCAGATATTCCCCGCATTTTTAATCATGGTGCACACTATTACCCGATAACGCTAGGCCATGAATTCAGCGGCTATGTTGAATCGTACGGTGCAAGTGTTACTGACATGCAGCTCGGCGATGCCGTCGCCTGCGTACCGCTACTCCCCTGTTTTCACTGTCCACAGTGCGAGCGAGGATACTTCTCGCTGTGCAAGCAATATCAGTTTGTCGGTTCACGCAGCGAAGGCGGTAACGCGGAATATGTAGTCGTAAAACGCGCCAATCTGTTCCGCCTGCCTTCAGATATGCCGATCGATGATGGGGCGTTCATCGAACCTATTACCGTCGGACTACATGCGTTTCACCTGGCTCAGGGTTGCGAAGGTAAAAATGTGATTATTGTGGGTGCCGGTACTATCGGTTTGCTGGCAATGCAATGCGCCCGCGAACTCGGCGCGAAAAGCATCACAGCGATTGATATCAACCCACAGAAGCTGGAATTAGCAAAAGAGCTGGGAGCAACTCATGTTTTTAACAGCCGGGAAATGAGTGCTACGGAGATTCACTCGAGCCTTACCGATATTCAGTTTGAACAGCTCATACTGGAAACCGCAGGAACCCCACAAACTGTAACCTTGTCTGTCGAAATTGCAGGCCCTCGCGCGCAGGTGGCGTTGGTCGGAACACTGCATCACGATCTGACGCTGGCTTCAGGAGTATTTGGTCAAATATTGCGTAAAGAGTTAACCATTCTCGGTAGCTGGATGAACTATTCCAGTCCATGGCCTGGAGAAGAATGGGAAACCGCAGCACGTTTACTGACTGAAAAACGCTTGCAACTGGAACCTTTAATCGCCCACAGCGGTAATGCCGAGAGCTTCGCCAGTGCCGTTAAGTCACTTAATGGCGCGCCGATGCAGGGAAAAATCCTGCTTAAACTATCCTGATCTCACGAGCCAGCAACCTGCGCTGGCTCACATTTACTTTCGAAATTTGGCGTTCACCTTTCGCAATCCTTCGATTAAACTAGTGACAATTAAATTGTCAGGCAAATCAATATGAACTCATTTGAGAGAAGGAACAAAATTGTCGACCTGATTAATACGCAAGGTAGCGTACTGGTAATGGATCTTTCGAATACCTTTGGTATTTCTGAAGTAACCATTCGCGCCGACCTGCGATTATTAGAAGAGAAGGGGCTTGTCACCCGTTTTCACGGTGGTGCGGCAAAACCTGGAAGCCATCTGGCCGAAGGTGACAATCAGGAAGTGATATTAGAAGAACGGTATCAGCTCGCCAGTGATCCCAAAAAAAGGATTGCCCAGGCCGCTACTGCGATGGTTGAAGAAGGGATGACCGTGATTCTGGATAGCGGAAGCACTACCTTACTGATCGCGGAGGCGTTAAACCGGAAAAGCAATATTACCGTGATTACCAATAGCCTGCCTGCCGCATTTACGCTGTCAGAAAACAAAGACATTACGTTGGTTGTCTGTGGGGGAACGGTACGCCACAAAACCCATTCAATGCATGGCACCATCGCGGAACGTTCATTACAAGGGATAAGCGCTGACCTGATGTTTGTTGGCGCCGATGGGATTGATGCCACGAATGGTATTACCACATTCAATGAAGGTTATTCCATTAGCAGCGTAATGGCAGCGGCGGCGCATAAGGTCATTGCCGTACTGGATGCGACTAAGTTCAATCGACGTGGTTTTAATCAGGTATTACCGATGGAGAAGATTGACTGCGTGATTACCGATGACGGCATTAGCAAACAGGATAAATCAGCACTGACAAAAACAGGCGTTGAATTGCTGGTCGTTTAGAGGTGCCAGGTTTCCCGTTTCCCCCCAGAGCGTTGCAGCCTATCTTTTTGCTGCAACGCTTTCTGGTTGATGCCTACAATAAATTACATATTGAAGTATCACACTTACTTAATACGACAAATATTCCTTCATATATTATATAATATACCCTCAAACATACAATCTTCAAAAAAATACAACCTTCGATAATGTCATGACGAGCTAGTATAATTATACGCACAACGTTACCATTAAAAAAATCAACATCACCTATAAACGTCAGTAAATCATGCGCTAAATAATGATTCCAAAATCGTTATCAACGTAATAAAAAACATAAAATGAATATAAATTTATTCCCAAAAATACATGCCTTCGTTCTAATTTACAAACATAAATCATACAATAAAAAGCTTACAAACTTATCGCTAAAATAATATTCATTCATGAAATAAATATCACAAGGATTAGGTTATTATGACGTTAATAAACAAAATGCTGATTGTGGGCGCGCTAGCTTTAGCCGCAGGCAATGCTGCCGCAACCGATGGGCAAATAATCTTTAATGGCGAGATCATCGAATCTACCTGCGAAATCAACACTCCTAACCGTGAAGTTAATGTCGAACTGGGAAGCTACAATAGGTACCAGTTCAGGGCCGCTGGCGACCGCAGCCCAAAAATTCCGTTCACTCTTCCATTAATCAACTGCCCAATGACCGCATGGGAGCACATTGATGGAACCAAGGATGCGTCATTCCAGTTATGGCTGGAAACACGCTCAGGCGGCACGGTCGTTAACCACCCAGACCTGGCGAAAGTCAGCAGTATGACCACCGCCGCTGACGGGGTCGGTATCCAGATTGAGGATGCAAAAACCCAAACGATCATACCGTTGAACAGGCTGGCCACGCCGAAAATATCCTACAAGATTACGGGGGCCACGATGAACGTCGACCTGTTCGCCTACTACGTTTCAACAGAAGCTCCCGCTGACATTACCGCCGGTGAAGCCGACGCTGCCGTTGATGTCACACTCGATTACCGTTAATCGTCACTGCGGTGCAGCCTGCGCATTTACACGGGCTGTACCCATTCCCCCCTGTTTTTGCAGCATCAGGTAGAAAAATGACCATCTTGATACGGATCATCACGGTAGTAATAACCTTGTTGTGTAACACCCTTGTCAGCCAGGTGCAGGCCGGAGGCGTAGTATTACAAAGAACGCGGGTTATCTATAACGCCGATCGTAAAGAGGCGGCGCTACCGCTGCTCAACCACAGCGATAAAATGCCTTATCTGCTGCAATCCTGGGTTGATAATCTCCAGGACGGCGAGCGCGGCCCATTTATTATTACGCCACCGCTATTTCGTCTTGATGCCGGTGATAGTTCGTCATTGCGTATTATAAAAACGGATGCTTCATTACCTGACGATAAAGAATCAATGTTTTATATCAATGTGCGAGCCATTCCTGCGCAAAATAAATCTACCGCCGACAAGAACATGCTGACGCTGGTTTTTAAGACCCGTATCAAGCTTTTTTACCGTCCTGCGCAGCTTAAAGGACGGGCTGTCGATGCCTGGAAAACGGTGGTATTTAAACGTAGCGGTAATTCACTCAATATTTATAACCCGTCTGAATATTATGTTGTTTTCGCCGGAATGAATGTTGGAAAAACCGAATTAACGCAGAGTATTGATTATCTGGCTCCCGGCGAAAATAAAACATTGCCGCTGCCTGCGAACACTGGAAATACCGTGAAATGGGCGGCAATAAATGATTACGGTGGCAGCACTGAACCGGAAACCCGTCAATTGCAATAAGAACATAACAGCAAACAAAATTACGGATTCCAGTAATGAAAATAATCATAGCGCCCAAGAGCAGGCTGATTTTTAACCATTTGACGGTTTTCGTCAAACACAGTTTACCGCTGGTCTTTTCCGCCAGTGGGCTGGTCTGTAGCACAGCCTATACCGCAGAATATTATTTTGATTCGTCCATGCTGGAAACTCAAAAAAGTGGCATGCAACCTACCGATCTGTCGCTATTTTCACAGGAAAAATCGCAGCTTCCGGGCGATTACCGCGTAGATATTTATCTCAATAAAAATAAAATCGGGCAGAAGACGCTAACGTTTACCGCCAACGCCAGCCAGCAGCTGGAACCGCAGTTCACCATCGCTCAGCTACGTGAACTGGGGGTAAAGGTGGATGATATTCCGGCGTTAGCCGAGAAAAGCGACGACGCGATAATCAGCGCATTGCCGTCGCTTATCCCCAGTACGACCATAGACTTCGACTTCAACCACAGCCGGCTGAATATGAGTATTCCGCTGATTGCGCTCTATCGTGATGCCCGAGGCTACGTTGCCCCCTCCCGTTGGGATAGCGGCGTCCCAGCCCTATTCACCAATTACAGCTTTTCCGGCTCTGATACACGCTACCAGCGAGGCGACCAGAGCGAGCGCCAGTATCTTAATTTGCAAAATGGTGCCAACGTCGGCCCATGGCGGCTGCGCAACTACAGCACCTGGAACCGCGACGATCGGTCGTCCAGTTGGAATACCATTAACAGTTATCTCCAGCGCGATATTAAGACGCTGAAATCTCAGCTATTGATAGGTGAAAGTGCCACCACTGGCAGCCTGTTTTCCAGCTATCAGTTCACCGGGATGCAGCTCGCCTCTGACGACAACATGCTGCCCAACAGCCAGCGCGGTTTTGCGCCGACCATTCGCGGCATCGCCAATACCAGCGCCATCATCACGGTACGGCAAAACGACTACATCATTTATCAAAGTAATGTACCCGCCGGGGCATTTGAAATTAACGACCTTTACCCTAGCGCCTCCAGCGGCGACCTGGATATCACCATTGAAGAGAGCGACGGCTCCCTTCGCCACTTTGTCCAGCCTTACTCCTCGCTACCGTTGATGCAGCGCCCAGGGCGTTTGAAGTACAGCGTCACCGCCGGGAAATTTCGCGCCACTAACAGCAACGATAGCGACGAACCCGAGTTTGCCGAAGGGACGGCGATATATGGCCTGAATAACACACTCACGCTCTACGGTGGCCTGCTCGGAGCAGAAAACTATCAGTCGCTGGGCGCAGGCGTCGGCAGCACACTGGGGATGATTGGGGCACTGGCGGTGGACATCACTCGTGCCGACAGTCAGTTCGACGATCAACAGTCTGCATCGGGCTACCAGTGGCGAACCCAATACACCAAAGAGATCCCGGAAACAGGAACCAACCTGTCGCTGAGCTATTATCGCTACACCAGCAGCGGCTTCTTTACCTTCTCAGATGCGAATGCACACGGTCAGGACAGTAGCCAACGCCAGCGTAGCCAAATTCAGCTCAACCTTAGCCAGTCGCTGTTTGGCAGCGTGAGTTTTTACACCTCTGGCTCGCAACGTGATTACTGGAATAGCGGTGGGCATGATCGCAACTTATCGCTGGGGATTAACGGCCAGATAGCCGGAATTGGCTACAACCTTAGCGGGCAGTTCACCGACTATGACGAAGAGGATAACGACCGCACGCTTTCGCTTAGCCTCAGCATTCCACTGGATCGCTGGCTACCACATAGTCGGGCGTCGTACCGCATGACAAATAAGAAAGACCGCGCCACTCAGAATGAAGCCCGCCTCGATGGCTCATTGTTGCAGGACAACCGTCTGAGCTACTCGCTCAAGCAAACCCAGGATACTGATAACAACCACAGCAGCAGCCTTGGCAGTAGTTATCGCTCAGCCTATGGCACTTTCAACGCCAATTACGACTACAGCAATGACAGCCGCCAGTACAGCTACGGCGCGTCCGGCGGCATCGTGATGCATCGGCACGGCGTCACGCTGTCGCAACCGCTGGGTAACAGTTTCGCGCTGATCGACCTCAACGGCGCACCCGGCGTACGCGTGCAGAACTATCCCGGTATCGCCACCGATCCGTTCGGTTACGCGGTGATCCCTTATCTGACTTCGTACCAGGAAAACCGGATCTCACTGGATACCACGCTACTGCCTGATGACGTTGACGTGCAGCAAACCACACAAGTGGTTGTGCCAAACAATGGTGCAGTGGTCACCGCCCGTTTTACTGCCGATATCGGCCTGCGCGTGTTGGTCACGCTGCGCAACAAAAATGGCAACCCTGTGCCATTTGGCGCACGGGCCAGCAATCCAGATAGCGGGCAGGAAAATATTGTCGATGAAGGCGGCGTTCTTTATCTGGCGGGGGTCTCTACGCAGCCACAGCCCTGGACTGTGCAGTGGGGGAATCAGGCCGATCAACAGTGCCAGTTTACCTTCAGCTTACCTGCCGGCAAAGCCAGCAAGGCCTCAGTTTTGCGTGGCACTGCCCAGTGTCTCTAAGGATAAAAACAATGAAAAAAAGCGCGTTTATCATGGCTATTTTACTGTGTAGCAGCCATTCTGCGCAGGCTGCCTTCGGCAGTTGTGAAGCCAATGAGGTCTATTCCAGCGATCTTTCTGCCGACTGGAGTGAAGCTGACAACGTTGTCGGGCATAACTCGACATCGACTGCCCCGGTCACGGGAAACAGTTATCAAATCACCTGCGACTGCCCGAAAAACACCGGGGTTAATCCCTATTACAGGGCGGACTCACTGCTCCCGACCCAGGGACAAACTACGGGTTACTACAAGCTGAACGATAGCCTGGATATTCGCACCACGCTCAGAGACATTCCCGGAAAAGGCGAGCAGGTTGTTCCCATGACGAGCGTGAAAGAGAGCGTGCTTTATCAGGAGAGATCCGACAACGGTTTGTGTCGCGACGATGACCCCAGCAAACGTGCCGCCGCCGTATCGATCGGCGCACAAACTCAGTTTGAACTGCGCATTACTAAACCGTTTTTAGGGGAGTTGATTATCCCGCAGACGGATGTAGCGGTGATTAAAGCCGCGTGGAGCAACAATGTATCCTCTCCTCAAAGCCCTGGCGCCTATAAAAACCTGGTTACACTTTCCATCAGCGGGCGGATCACCGTACCGCAGAACTGCAAAATTAATCAGGGCGACGTGGTTCAGGTCAATCTTGGTTTTATTAACGGCAACCGCTTTACCACCAAAGACACCATGCCTGACGGCTATACGCCGGTAACATTCGATATTACCTACGATTGTGGCGATACCTCGACCATCGCAAATACCTTACAGATGAGATTTGACGCTGACGATATCATCAATCAGTACATTCTCGTGGCTCGGCGCAGAAGCGGGGATAACGTTCCGGATGTAGGTATTCGTATGCGGCATACCGACGGTGGAGCAACGAATATTCCGTTTACTGGCGGCATTGTTTTTATCGACTCGTCAGGTTCCGGCGCAGCCCATATGTCCGCGTACCCCGTCAACCTGGTCGGCGGCGTGCTGGCTCCGGGAAAATTCAGTGGCACGGCCACTATCACGATTATTGTCAGATAACGCTATGACGAATGAAAAAATCGGATGACGCGTCGCTGACCAGAACCACAAAAAAACGTACAATTTATTGAAATTTAACATCATTGTAGTATTTGGCAAGCACAGCGACGCCCGATGAAATATTACTCGCCCTGCTGCTCCAGCGCATATTTATACAGCGCATTTTTCTTCACGCCGTGGATCTCTGCCGCCAGGGCTGCCGCTTTCTTCAGCGGTAGCTCTTTTTGCAGCAATGCCAGCGTGCGCAATGCTTCGGCAGGTAGTTCATCTTCCTGCGCTTTATGCCCTTCGACAATCAGCACCATTTCACCCTTACGGCGATTTTCATCTTCTTTTACCCATGCCAGCAGTTCGCCGACTGGTGCGCCGTGAATGGTTTCCCAGGTTTTGGTCAGCTCGCGCGCCAGGACCACGTAGCGGGATTCCCCCCACACAGCCACCATATCTTCCAGACTATCCAGCAGGCGATGGGTTGATTCATAGAAAATCAATGTACGTGGTTCAGCTTCGATGGCTTTCATCGCATCACGACGGCCTTTCGATTTCGCCGGTAAGAAACCTTCGTAGCAAAAACGATCCGACGGCAAACCGGCTGCGCTCAGCGCGGCAATGGCAGCACACGGGCCAGGCAGAGGAACCACACGAATACCGGCTTCACGACAGGTACGCACCAGGTGATAGCCCGGATCGTTAATCAGCGGTGTTCCAGCATCGGAAACCAGCGCGATGTTCTGGCCTTCCTTAAGCTTCGCCACCAGCGTTTCAGCTTTTTGCTGTTCATTGTGGTCATGCAGTGCAAACAAACGCGCGCTGATCGCGAAGTGTTGTAACAATAATCCCGTATGACGGGTATCTTCTGCGGCAATTAAATCAACGGCTTGTAAAACTTCGAGCGCTCGTTGGGTAATATCAGCCAAATTTCCGATAGGAGTAGGTACAATAAAGAGTTGGCCTTGAGAATTATCCGCCGATTCGTGTTGTTTCATTGTGTCGTCCGTATTGCCGATTTAATATTGAGCATTGCGTAAAAAATATCACTGGATACAGTATGGTACCCTCAACATTTTCTCGTTTGAAAGCCGCGCGCGCTCTGCCAGTAATCCTGGCAGCATTGATCTTCGCCGGCTGTGGCACCCAGGCGCCAGACCAAAGTGCAGCCCACATGCAGGGCACCGCACAGGCTGATTCCGGCTTTTATCTGCAGCAAATGCAGCAAAGCTCAGATGATAGCAAGACCAACTGGCAATTACTCGCCATTCGTGCGCTGCTGAAAGAAGGCAAGACCCAGCAGGCTGTCGAATTGTTCAAGCAACTCCCACAGAGTCTGAACGATACACAACGTCGCGAACAGTCTTTATTGGCTGTTGAAATCAAGCTGGCACAAAAAGACATTGCTGGCGCGCAGGCGCTGCTGGATAAACTCACTCCGGCCGATTTCGATCACAACCAGCAGGCTCGCTACTGGCAAGCGCAGATCGATGCCAGCCAGGGGCGCCCATCGTTAACACTGCTGCGCGCTCTGATTGCTCAGGAACCGCTACTGTCAGCACAGGACAAGCAGAAAAACATCGATGCCACCTGGCAGGCTCTCTCGTCAATGACGAAAGAGCAGGCACAGACACTGGTCATCAATGCGGATGAAAACGTTCTGCAAGGCTGGCTGGATCTGCAACGCGTGTGGTTCGATAACCGTAGCGACCCGGATATGATGAAAGCGGGTATTGCCGACTGGCAAAAACGTTATCCGCAAAACCCTGGTGCGAAATTACTACCCACTCAGTTGATAAACGTCCAGAGCTTTAAGCCAGCATCCACCAGTAAAATTGCGCTGTTGCTACCTCTGAATGGCCAGGCTGCTGTTTTTGGTCGTACTATTCAACAGGGCTTTGAAGCGGCTAAAAATATGGGCACGCAACCCGTAGCTACTCCTGTTGCAGCCCCCACCGCATTGGCTACGAGCAACACTGAAGCGAATACTCAACCGCAGTCTGCCGACGGTGTTGCCAGCCCTTCTCAGGCCTCGGTGAGCGATCTGACACAGGATGCGCCAGTACAGCCAGAAGCTGCTGTCAACACACCGCAAACTGCACCAGCCCCGGCGACGACGGCAAGCGCGCCAGCGAATCCATCCGCTGAGCTGAAAATCTACGACACCTCATCACAACCGCTAAATCAAATCCTGGCCCAGGTTCAGCAGGATGGCGCCAGCATTGTTGTCGGCCCACTGCTGAAAAACAATGTTGAAGTACTGATGAAAAGCAACACACCGCTGAATGTGCTGGCGCTTAACCAACCTGAGGCGGTGCAGAACCTGGCAAATATTTGCTATTTCGCTCTGTCACCAGAAGACGAAGCTCGCGATGCCGCACGCCATATTCACTCGCAGGGTAAGCAGGCCCCGCTGCTGCTTATCCCTCGTAGCGCGCTTGGCGATCGCGTGTCCAACGCCTTTGCTCAGGAGTGGCAGGCGCTTGGTGGCGGCGTGGTGTTACAGCAGAAATTCGGCTCCACCGCGGAACTGAAAATGGGCGTCAACGGCGGTTCAGGGATCTCCCTGACGGGTAGCCCTATTGTATCCTCTATACCTTCGCAGCCTGGCGTGACGATTGGTGGCCTGACAATTCCAGCTCCACCAAGCGATGCGCAAATCACCGGTGGCGGTGGTCGCGTTGATGCCGTGTATATTCTGGCAACGCCAGAAGAAATCGCGTTTATTAAACCGATGATTGCTATGCGTAACGGCAGCCAGAGCGGTGCAACCCTTTACGCCAGCTCTCGTAGCGCACAAGGCACAGCCGGCCCTGACTTCCGACTGGAAATGGAAGGCTTGCAGTACAGCGAAATCCCGATGTTGGCCGGCGGTAACGAGCCTCTCATGCAACAAGCGCTAAGCGCGGTGCATAACGACTACTCGCTTGCGCGCATGTACGCAATGGGTGTCGATGCCTGGTCGCTGGCTAACCACTTTTCGCAAATGCGTCAGGTGCAGGGCTTCGAAATTAATGGCAACACCGGTGCATTAACCGCGACTCAGGATTGCGTGATTAACAGGAAGTTATCATGGCTCAAATACCAGCAAGGGCAAGTCGTCCCCGCCAGTTAACGAGTAAAGAGACCGGTGACGCGTGGGAAGCTACCGCGCGTGACTGGCTGGAACGCAAAGGACTGCGTTTTATTGCCGCCAACGTACGTGAACGTGGCGGCGAAATTGACCTGATAATGCGTGAAGGCAAAACGACCGTCTTTGTTGAAGTCCGTTTCCGCCGTTCAGCCCTTTTTGGCGGCGCGGCAGCAAGTGTGACCCATAGCAAACAACACAAATTATTACAGACCGCCCGTTTGTGGCTCGCCCGTCATAATGGGAGTTTTGATACTGTGGATTGCCGGTTCGATGTGTTAGCCTTCACCGGAAATGATGTTGAGTGGTTTAAGGATGCGTTTAATGACCACTCATAATTGAAGATACAGAGCCTGGTTCTTAAGGATTAGCGTGTTAGATAGAATTAAAGTCTGCTTTACAGAAAGCATTCAAACTCAGATTGCTGCGGCTGAAGCGCTTCCGGATGCGATTTCCCGTGCAGCCATGACGCTGGTTCAATCCCTGCTCAATGGCAACAAAATTCTCTGTTGTGGTAATGGGACGTCCGCTGCCAACGCACAGCATTTTGCTGCCAGCATGATCAACCGTTTTGAAACAGAACGCCCCAGTTTACCTGCTATTGCACTAAATACTGATAATGTGGTCTTAACTGCGATTGCCAACGATCGCCTGCACGACGAAGTTTATGCAAAACAAGTCCGTGCGCTGGGACATGCAGGTGATGTTCTGTTGGCTATCTCTACGCGTGGTAATAGCCGCGATATCGTTAAAGCCGTTGAAGCTGCCGTCACGCGTGACATGACGATCGTAGCGCTGACCGGTTATGACGGGGGTGAACTGGCCGGATTATTGGGGCCACAGGATGTCGAAATCCGCATTCCCTCACACCACAGCGCCCGCGTTCAGGAAATGCATATGCTGACGGTAAACTGCCTTTGCGATCTCATCGATAACACGCTTTTCCCTCACCAGGATGATTAAGGAGTACACATGAAGGCATTTTCGCCGCTCGCAGTCGTTATTTCTGCGTTGCTGTTGCAAGGCTGTGTAGCTGCCGCCGTTGTCGGAACTGCAGCTGTCGGGACTAAAGCCGCAACAGACCCTCGCAGTGTCGGCACCCAGGTAGATGATGGTACCCTGGAATTACGCGTCAATACGGCGTTGTCAAAAGATGCCCAAATTAAGAAAGAAGCGCGCATCAACGTCAGCGCCTATCAGGGTAAGGTGCTGCTGGTCGGTCAGTCTCCTAATAGCGAGCTTTCTGCACGAGCAAAACAAATTGCTATGGGCGTAGAAGGAACGACGGAAGTATTTAACGAGATCCGTCAGGGCCAGCCAATCGGTCTTGGCGAAGCGTCCAACGATACCTGGATCACCACCAAAGTTCGTTCCCAGTTGCTGACCAGCGATCAGGTGAAATCCTCTAACGTTAAAGTGACAACCGAGAATGGAGAAGTATTCCTGCTGGGTCTGGTCACCGAGCGTGAAGCGAAGGCTGCAGCAGATATCGCCAGCCGGGTAAGTGGCGTGAAGCGCGTCACCACAGCCTTTACGTTCATCAAATAACGCGTAAATAGCCCGGTGAGGCCATACTCGCCGGGTTATTTCGCTCTTTCCCGAAGCTGGGATGAAGTAAGAACTGACACCCCTTCATGAGCAGGTGAGATAGCTTCCACCAGCATTGCCCGCGCAACATCACGCGCCTCAATCGATTTCCAGTTTCCGGGCAACAGCCGGAATAACGGTGCAAAGAACATTTCATTTGCCCGCTGCTTATCCCGTTCCCCCAACAACATTGAAGGCCGTGCAATCGTTAACCGTGGCCAGTTCTGAGCAATCAGCGCCTGTTCCATTTCTCCTTTAACCCGGTTATAAAAAAATGGGGAGTTGGCATTGGCTCCCATAGCGCTGACTACCAGCATATGCTGGGCCCCCAGGCGAAGACCCGTCAGGGCGGTATCCACCACTAGGGTATAGTCTGCGTGAATAAATGCCTCTTTGCTGCCCGCTTCTCGTCGGGTGGTTCCCAGGCAGCAAAAAACGATATCTATCGGATCGTTCACCTGTGCCAGCGCATCTGTCAGTTGCGGATCGTGCGGGTTATAGACCCCAACCGTATCGGCCAGTGGGCGGCGTGTTGGAGCAGTAATGGCGTGGATCTGCGGTTCATTCAGCAGCATACGCAATAAATGCCCCCCCACCAGCCCCGTTGCACCTGTAATTAACACCTGACTCATCGCTTCTCCTTCCTTTGCGCCCACTATCATTCATCTAACTATAGATCACGTAGCCAAAGCATTTTTTTACCAAAACCCAATGTGTTGTCAGTGAATTTGATTTCATCCAGCCGAATCTCCCAGACGGGCGCAGGCATCATTTTGGCGACAGGGAAGCGGCGATTATAAGCTTTACGCGCTAAGTCACTCTCTTCTCCCTCCAGACGCCTGATTTCCCCTTTAAACTGCACACCGCGGATCAGCGCCACCGTTTTGGGCTGGCCGTTTACCGTTCCAGCAACGGGTGCGCGCGGGCCGGACATCTGTGCATGGCGCGTCTTCTCTTCGGTGAGCACATAGAACGCCACCTTTTGTGCATCAAACAGATAAAATGCATTGGCACACCACAATTCACCCTCATGGTGCACACACCAGGTCACGACGTGCTGTTTTGCCAGCCAACGAGTCACCGCAGTCAGTGTTTCCATTTCTGTTCTCTTTTATACTGTAAGTTTGAAAATTATCACGTCGATGGTGACAATGACACCCTGGTATCTGTACCTGATCCGTACCGCAGACAACGCCCTGTACACCGGAATAACAACCGATGTGCAACGCCGCTATAAGCAGCATCAGAGTGGAAAAGGCGCAAAAGCACTGCGCGGGAAGGGGGAATTAACTCTGGCATTTGCGGCGCAAGTCGGCGACCGTTCGCTGGCCCTGCGCATAGAATATCGAATTAAACAGCTTACAAAGCGTCAGAAAGAACGCCTTGTAGAAGGCGAAGGGTTTGAGGCGCTACTGAGCAGCCTGCAAACCCCGGCGCTTAAAAACGATTGAAGTGATCGTGGTATTCCACCAAACCCGTCACACCATTCAGCGCATCTTCCGCCAGGCGATGCACCTGAAATGCGCTTTCGGTACCAGGCCAGCGGCAATGAAGATCGTGGTGAGCGGCCAGTTCAAAGCCTAAGCGACTGTACAATGCTGGATCGCCCAGTGTGACCACCGCGGCGTAACCAAACTCGTTCAGCGAATCCAGCCCTTCATAAACCAGTTGACGCGCCAGCCCCTGTCCGCGGTAGTTTTCATCAACCGCCAGTGGAGCCATTCCGACCCATTGCAGGTCTTCACCCTGTACATCAACAGGACTGAACGCGACATAGCCCACAACCTGGCCTTCGTCATCGGTCGCAACCAGACCCAGCGTCAGAAAGCCATCTTCGCGCAGGTCATGTACTAACTTCGCTTCTGCATCGCTATCAAATGAGCGGCGCAGCAACGCATCAATACCAGGGGCATCAATGGGAATTTCAACTCGAATCAGCATGGTTCACCTACCGAGGTCTGTTTGGTTTCTGGCGAATGTTTCATACCCGCCTCAACAAAGTCCGCCAGTTGCAGCAGCATGACACGCAACGGTTTCGGCATCTGCTCCAGTTCAATGGCGTCCATCAGATTTTTCACATGTAGCCCTAATTCTGTATCGCCTTCAATCACCAGGCGACGCTGGAAGAAAAGCGTATCCGGGTCCTGCTTGCGCGCTGCAATCATCAATAAATCGCTGGCATCTGCGCTAAAACTCACATCAGCGTCTGCGTCCTGACTGACGATAAGTTTGTCGTTCTCAACAGAGGTATACCATCTGAGGCCAATATCGCGAACATTTATGCTCAACCAGCGACCGTCGAGAAACTCAAGTTCTCCATCGGCCAGCGCCTGGCGAAATTGCCAGCTCAAGACTTGTTCCAGAACCTGGCGCTTCAGCGTAAAGGGCGTCAGTTTAACCGGTACACTCATCAGAGAAGGACCAAAATGTACTAAGCGTGAACGCAGTTTATCCAACACGAGCTTTACTCCCTGTTTCAATAGTCCTGCTATTTTGCCATATCAAATAAACGACATAGCGGCATAAATCAACAATTCGATGCGAAATTGTTACCTCTTTATTGGTGTCACCAATACGACTTTAACTGCCTCAAATCAAAAATTGTCTCAGCAAGGTTAACTAAAATCCCTCTTCGTTAACATTTTTGCGCCCTGGTGGCGCAACTTTCAGGATAAATTATGGAGCTGCTCTGCCCTGCCGGAAATCTCCCGGCGCTTAAGGCGGCCATCGAGAACGGCGCTGATGCTGTATACATCGGGCTGAAAGATGACACCAACGCCCGTCATTTCGCCGGCCTTAATTTTACCGAGAAAAAATTGCAGGAAGCGGTGAATTTTGTCCATCAACACCGCCGTAAGCTGCACATCGCAATTAACACCTTTGCGCACCCGGATGGTTACGCACGTTGGCAACGAGCCGTTGATATGGCGGCGCAACTGGGTGCTGATGCGCTGATCCTCGCCGATCTCGCTATGCTTGAGTATGCCGCAGAGCGCTACCCGCATATTGAGCGCCATGTCTCCGTTCAGGCATCCGCAACCAACGAGGAAGCGATTAATTTCTACCATCGCAACTTTGACGTCGCACGCGTTGTTCTACCACGTGTGCTATCAATCCATCAGGTAAAACAGCTCGCTCGCGTAACACCAGTTCCTTTAGAAGTGTTTGCCTTTGGCAGTCTGTGCATTATGGCGGAAGGTCGCTGCTATCTTTCGTCTTATCTGACGGGTGAATCCCCCAACACCGTTGGTGCGTGCTCCCCTGCCCGATTTGTTCGCTGGCAGCAAACCCCAGCAGGCCTTGAATCTCGCCTGAATGAAGTGCTGATTGACCGCTATCAGGACGGTGAAAACGCAGGTTATCCAACGCTTTGTAAGGGACGCTATCTTGTGGACGGTGAGCGTTATCATGCGCTGGAGGAGCCGACCAGCCTTAATACGTTAGAACTGCTACCCGATCTGATGGCAGCCAACATCGCCTCGGTGAAAATTGAGGGACGTCAGCGTAGCCCGGCTTACGTCAGCCAGGTGGCGAAAGTGTGGCGCCAGGCGATTGACCGTTGCAAAGCCGATCCGCAGAACTTTGTTCCGCAAAGCGCCTGGATGGAAACACTCGGTTCAATGTCCGAAGGCACGCAGACTACGCTTGGTGCGTATCACCGTAAATGGCAGTGAGAAAAGCAATGAAATATTCCTTAGGACCAGTGCTCTACTACTGGTCGAAAGAAACGCTGGAAGATTTTTATCAGCAGGCCGCTACCAGTAATGCCGACGTTATCTATCTTGGGGAAGCTGTGTGTAGCAAACGCCGCGCCACCAAAACGGGTGACTGGATTGATATGGCAAAATCACTCGCCAGTAGCGGGAAACAGGTGGTGCTGTCCACGCTGGCGCTGGTTCAGGCATCATCGGAGCTGGGTGAGCTGAAGCGCTATGTAGAAAATGGCGACTTCCTACTGGAAGCCAGCGATCTGGGCGTTGTGAACATGTGCGCCGAACGTAAACTGCCATTTGTCGCCGGGCATGCGCTCAACTGCTACAACGCCGTGACCCTTCGTCTGTTGCTTAAACAAGGCATGGTGCGCTGGTGTATGCCAGTAGAACTATCCCGCGACTGGCTGGTGAATCTGCTCAACCAGTGTGATGACTTGGGTATTCGCAACCAGTTTGAAGTCGAAGTTCTGAGCTACGGGCATCTACCTTTAGCGTACTCTGCCCGCTGCTTTACCGCACGCTCTGAGGACCGACCAAAAGACGAATGCGAAACCTGCTGCATCAAATATCCAAATGGCCGCGATGTCCTGTCGCAAGAGAACCAGCAGGTCTTTGTCCTGAATGGGATTCAGACCATGAGCGGTTATGTCTACAACCTCGGTAATGAACTGACGTCCATGCAGGGCCTGGTTGATATCGTCCGTCTGTCCCCATTAGGAACCGAGACATTCGCGATGCTTGATGCCTTCCGTGCCAATGAGAATGGCTGTGCCCCATTACCACTTACTGCCCACAGCGACTGTAACGGCTACTGGAAACGTCTGGCAGGTCTGGAGCTTCAGGCGTAAAAAAGCTCACTTTGTTAACAACGGTAATCAAATTTTAATGCAGTATTAAAAGATTAACCGGTAACAAAGTGAGCCGTTATGACTGACAAAATTATTCCGTTCTCGGTGCTGGATCTGGCACCGATCCCCGAAGGTTCCAGTGCAAAAGAGGCTTTTACGCACTCTCTGGATCTCGCTCAACTGGCTGAAAAGCGCGGCTACCATCGCTACTGGCTGGCTGAACATCACAATATGACCGGTATCGCCAGTGCAGCAACCTCTGTACTGATAGGTTATCTGGCAGCCAATACCACCACCCTGCGTCTGGGGTCCGGTGGGGTCATGCTACCTAACCATTCACCGTTGGTGATCGCTGAGCAGTTCGGGACGCTGAATACGCTGTATCCTGGCCGTATCGACCTGGGCCTTGGACGTGCGCCAGGCAGCGATCAACCCACCATGCGCGCACTGCGCCGTCATATGAGCGGTGATATCGATAACTTCCCGCGCGATGTGGCGGAACTGGTGGACTGGTTTGACGCATGCGATCCTAATCCACAAGTACGCCCGGTTCCCGGCTATGGTGAGCAAATTCCGGTCTGGTTACTGGGATCCAGCCTGTACAGCGCACAACTGGCAGCACAGCTTGGTTTGCCGTTTGCCTTCGCCTCACACTTCGCACCAGATATGCTGCACCAGGCATTGCATCTGTATCGCACTCAGTTCAAACCTTCAGCACGGCTGGCAACACCGTATGCCATGGTGTGCATCAATATCATTGCCGCTGACAGCAATCGTGATGCCGAATTTCTCTTTACCTCGATGCAGCAGGCATTCGTAAAATTGCGTCGGGGTGAAACCGGACAGTTACCACCTCCGGTAGAAAATATGCATCAGCTGTGGTCCGCTTCTGAGCAGTATGGCGTTCAGCAGGCACTGAGTATGTCGCTGGTGGGAGATAAAGTGAAAATACGTCATGGACTGGAGTCGATTCTGCGTGAAACACAAGCGGATGAAATTATGGTCAATGGGCAGATTTTCGACCACCAGGCACGTTTACATTCGTTTGATTTAGCGATGCAGGTGAAAGAAGAGTTGGTTGGGTAGGGCGTTGTTTTGCCCGGTGGTGCTTCGCTTACCGGACCTACGAGAGCGTGTAGGACGGATAAGCGTAGCGCCATCCGGCACTAAAAGGTTACTGGTACACAGGCAATAGATTCACGCTCGACAGGATGTGGATAACCGCGTTGCCGACGCCGAAGACCAGGATCAGAGCAATCATCGGCTTGCCCCCCCATACACGGAATTTCGGGCTACCGAAGCGTTGACGGGATTTACGCGCCAGTAATGCCGGGACAATTGCCGCCCAAATCGTTGCTGCTAATCCTGCATAACCAATTGCATACAGGAAACCGTTCGGCCACAGCAGGCCACCCACAATCGGCGGAACAAAAGTCAGTAATGCCGTTTTAAAGCGGCCCATTGCAGAATCGTCAAAACCAAACAGATCCGCCAGATAGTCAAACAGCCCCAGCGTCACTCCAAGAAACGAACTCGCTACCGCAAAGTTAGAGAACACCACCAGCAGCAGATCCAGACTACGGCTGTTCAACACACCACTCAGCGCCTGCACCAGCACATCAATGTTACCGCCCTGCTGTGCAATACCAACAAATTCAGGACGCGGAATATTGCCCATCGTCCCCAGCAACCATACGGTGTACAGCACCAGCGCCAGCAGCGTGCCGTAAACGAGGCATTTAACAATGGTGCGCGGGTCTTTGCCGTAGTACTTCATCAGACTCGGTACGTTGCCGTGGTAGCCAAATGAGGCGAGGCAAAACGGCAGCGTCATCAGCAAATACGGCGTATATGAAGCATTGCTTTCCGCCACGTTAAACAGCGTAGTCGGTGTCACATGCCCTAACAAACTGCCGAAGGTCAGGAAGAACGTTATTACCTTCGCACCCAGTACAATGGCGGTCATGCGACTGACCGCTTTAGTACTCAACCACACCACAAACGCTACCAGCAGAGCAAAACCAAATCCTGCCGCACGTGCCGGAACATTCAGCGACATCTCCGAGAAGGTGTGATGCAGGATCGAACCGCTCGCAGAAATGTATGCATAGGTCAGAATATAGAGTACAAAAGCAATCGAGATACCATTAACAACGTTCCAGCCCTTGCCCAACAGGTCTTTAGTAATGGTGTCAAAACTGGATCCAATACGATAATTCAGATTGGCCTCCAGGATCATCAGCCCGGAATGCAGCATACAAAACCAGGTAAAGATGAGCGCCGCCATAGACCAGAAGAACCACGCCCCGGACATGACCACTGGCAGAGAAAACATTCCTGCGCCAATAATGGTGCCGCCGATAATCACTACGCCGCCGAGCAGCGAAGGTGACGTTTGGGTGGTGGTTAGTGTTGCCATTCAGCCATCTCTCCAGTCAATTATATTGTGACTACATTTTAATGTGTCGCACTGTACCAGTACACGAGTACAAATGAAATAAAAAAAGCCCCGATTGTTTAGATCGGGGCTGTATATTTTACTTTACGCTTTTAAACCGTAAGGCTTATGCGTCACCACCGAAACGACGACGGCCAGCAGAGTCATCACGGCGCGGCGCAGAAGAATCATCGCGGCGCGGACCACGGTTACCTTCACGACGCTCACCGCTGAAACGACGACCATCGCCACGGCCGCCTTCACGACGCTCACCGCTGAAACTACGACCTTCACCACGACCGCCTTCACGACGTTCGCCGCTGAAGCGACCACCGCCACGACGCTCACCACCGGTGTGCGGTACTGCATCGCCAACCAGTTGCATGTTCATCGGTTTGTTCAGGATACGGGTACGGGTAAAGTGCTGCAGCACGTCGCCCGGCATGCCTTTCGGCAGTTCGATGGTGGAGTGGGAAGCAAACAGCTTGATGTTACCAATGTAACGGCTGCTGATATCGCCTTCGTTAGCAATCGCGCCAACGATATGACGAACTTCAACACCGTCGTCACGGCCCACTTCAATGCGGTACAGCTGCATATCACCAACGTCACGACGTTCACGACGTGGACGATCTTCACCACCACGTTCTGGACGGTCGCCACGCGGGCCACGATCGTTGCGGTCACGCGGACCACGATCATCGCGGTCGCGGAATTCGCGTTTCGGACGCATCGGAGCATCTGGCGGCAGGATCAGCGGACGTTCGCCCTGAGCCATTTTCAGCAGTGCTGCGGCCAGAGTTTCGATATCCAGTTCTTCTTCCGGCTGCATTTTTGCCAGCAGAGCACGGTACTGATCCAGATCGCTGCTTTCCAGCTGTTGCTGTACTTTCGCGGCGAATTTTTCCAGACGGCGTTTGCCCAGCAGGTCTGCGTTCGGCAGTTCTACTTCCGGAATGGTCAGCTTCATGGTGCGTTCGATGTTACGCAGCAGACGACGCTCGCGGTTCTCAACGAACAGCAGCGCACGACCCGCACGACCCGCACGACCAGTACGACCAATACGGTGAACGTAAGACTCAGAGTCCATCGGGATGTCGTAGTTAACAACCAGGCTGATACGCTCAACGTCCAGGCCACGAGCAGCAACGTCGGTCGCAATCAGAATATCCAGACGGCCATCTTTCAGACGCTCCAGAGTCTGCTCACGCAGAGACTGGTTCATGTCGCCATTCAGTGCAGCGCTGCTATAACCGCTACGCTCCAGTGCTTCAGCGACTTCCAGGGTCGCATTTTTGGTACGTACGAAGATAATCGCCGCATCAAAGTCTTCTGCTTCCAGGAAACGTACCAGAGCTTCATTTTTACGCATGCCCCACACAGTCCAGTAGCTCTGGCTGATGTCAGGACGCGTGGTTACGCTGGACTGAATACGAACTTCCTGCGGCTCTTTCATAAAGCGGCGGGTAATACGACGAATCGCTTCCGGCATAGTTGCAGAGAACAGAGCGGTCTGATGACCTTCCGGGATCTGCGCCATAATCGTTTCAACGTCTTCGATGAAGCCCATACGCAGCATTTCATCAGCTTCGTCCAGCACCAGACCGCTCAGTTTGGAGAGATCCAGAGTACCGCGCTTCAGGTGATCCAGCAGACGTCCCGGCGTACCGACAACGATCTGCGGGCCCTGGCGCAGGGCACGTAATTGCACGTCATAACGCTGGCCGCCGTACAGGGCAACCACATTCACGCCGCGCATATGTTTAGAGAAATCCGTCATGGCTTCTGCAACCTGAACCGCCAGTTCGCGGGTCGGTGCCAGCACCAGAATCTGAGGTGCCTTCAGCTCAGGATCAAGATTGTTGAGCAGCGGTAAAGAGAACGCTGCAGTTTTGCCGCTACCGGTCTGGGCCATACCCAGAACATCGCGACCGCCCAGCAGATGCGGAATGCACTCTGCCTGGATTGGAGATGGTTTTTCGTAACCCAGATCGGTAAGGGCTTCAAGGATAGGAGCCTTCAGGCCCAGATCTGCAAAAGTGGTTTCGAATTCAGCCATGTAGTACGTGTGCCTCAAAATTAATGGCGGCCAGTCTACATAACTCATCATGAAATTGATCTGCAATTTTCATTGAAAAGTGTGAACCGGCTCAAAGTAGGTGTATTAACGAACAACAACGCCCTCACCCGCGAAGGTGATGGCAATCAAAAAGATTACGGGCTGATGTGTACGTCAGCTATTGCTGGTCCGATTCTGCCAGGTCATCTTGGTCCTGGCCCAGGAGCGATAATTCCAACAATGCGTATCGGTGCTCAACAAAGTTATGAACGTTGTTAGCCACCGCCAGTTTGAACAATGCCGTAGCGTTGTCCAAATCCCCCAGACTTAGGTAGTACTTACCTAAATAGAAGTTGGTTTCACTGAGATGCTCAGCGAGCGAGGTGTTATCCGTTGCGTCCGCCTTCAGGCGTTCCATCAGCGTTGCTTCGCTAATGTTGCCCAGGTAGAACTCGACAATGTTCCATCCCCATTGTTCTTTATCCGATTTCTCGAAGCGCTGCTTTAACGCTTCTTTAGCCTGCTTCTCATCGAGCTTCTGCTCAGCGAGATAAAGCCACAGACTGCGGAAAGGATCATTGGGATCGTCTTGATAAAACGCCAGCAGATCATCTTGCGCTAACTTATCACGACCGCCGTAATACAATGCGATACCGCGATTTAAGTGCGCGTAGTTGTAAGTTGGATCAAGCTCAAGTACAGAATCAAACGCTTCATAGGCAGCATCAAAATTGCCTGCCTGCGTTAAATATATACCTAAGTAATTGAATACTTCAGGCATATCTGGTCGGATTGCCAGCGCTTGTGAAAAATCATTTCGCGCCAGTGCCCTCAGACCGAGACTATCATACAACACTCCGCGCTCATATAAAAGCTGTGCGCGTTCGTCATCGGTTAAAGCCCGACTGGCAAGAATTTGTTCCATACGTGCCAGAATCACTTCCTGCTGTAAAGTCGGTTGCAGTGGTACTGCGAGGACTTCACTCTTACGCCAGGTGGAATTACTGCATCCAGCCAGCGTGAGTGCTGTCGCAACGAAACACCAGCGCAAAAAAGGCTTCATTTCCCACTCCCGAAGACAACGATTGAATGAACGTCCAGTTCCCCGGTTGCTAACAAGGCGTCCTGCCGGGTTAAAGGCCCTCCGCTCACACGGAGGGCAATGGCAACCTTACTCGCCCTGCTGGCTCACCGGTGCTTCCGGTGCAGCTGCGGGTTGAGATTGCTCAGTTGCTTCTTTAATGCTCAGACGTACGCGGCCCTGGCGATCAACTTCCAGAACTTTAACCGGTACTTCCTGGCCCATCTGCAGGTAATCGGTCACTTTCTCTACGCGCTTGTCGGCGATCTGAGAGATGTGTACCAGACCTTCTTTACCGCCACCGATGGCAACGAATGCGCCAAAGTCAACGATACGGGTCACTTTACCGTTGTAGATACGGCCTACTTCGATTTCTGCGGTGATCTCTTCGATACGACGGATAGCATATTTTGCTTTTTCACCGTCGGTCGCCGCGATCTTCACAGTACCATCATCTTCAATTTCGATGGTGGTGCCGGTCTCTTCGGTCAGAGCACGGATAACAGAACCGCCTTTACCGATAACGTCTTTGATCTTGTCCGGGCTGATCTTGATAGTATGGATACGCGGAGCGAACTGAGAAATGTCGCCGCGCGGCGCGTTGATCGCCTGTTCCATCACTCCCAGGATGTGCAGACGCGCACCTTTAGCCTGGTTCAGAGCAACCTGCATGATCTCTTTGGTGATACCTTCAATTTTGATATCCATCTGCAGTGCAGAGATACCGTCGCGGGAACCCGCCACTTTGAAGTCCATATCGCCCAAATGGTCTTCGTCACCCAGGATGTCAGACAGAACAACAAAGTTGTCGCCTTCTTTCACCAGACCCATCGCGATACCCGCAACAGCGGCTTTGATTGGCACACCTGCATCCATCAGCGCCAGGGAAGCACCACACACGGAAGCCATGGAAGAAGAACCGTTAGATTCAGTGATTTCAGACACAACACGTACGGTGTACGGGAATTTGTCCAGGTCCGGCATTACTGCCAGCACGCCGCGTTTCGCCAGACGACCGTGACCAATTTCACGACGTTTCGGAGAACCGACCATGCCAGTTTCGCCTACGCAGTACGGAGGGAAGTTGTAATGGAACAGGAAGTTGTCAGTACGCTCGCCCATCAGTTCATCAAGGTTCTGCGCATCACGCGTGGTTCCGAGGGTCGCAGTAACCAACGCCTGAGTTTCACCACGGGTGAACAGTGCGGAACCGTGAGTACGCGGCAGAACGCCAGTACGCACGTCCAGACCACGGATCATATCTTTTTCACGACCGTCGATACGCGGCTCACCTGCCAGTACGCGGCTACGAACAACGTTTTTCTCGATAGCGTGCAGGATTTCACCCAGTTCGTTAGCGTCCAGGGTTTCGTCTTCTGCAACCAGCGTAGCGATGGTTTCAGATTTGATCACGTCAACCTGAGCATAACGCTCTTGTTTGTCGGTGATGCGGTAAGCATCGCTCAGACGAGATTCTGCCAGCGCTGCAACGCGCGCATTCAGCGCTTCGTTGACGGCTTCTGGCTGCCAGTCCCAACGCGGTTTTCCAGCTTCTTTTACCAGCTCATTGATCGCCTGAATAACAACCTGCTGCTGCTCGTGACCGAACACTACAGCGCCCAGCATCTGGTCTTCGCTCAGCAGTTCAGCTTCGGATTCAACCATCAGTACGGCAGCTTCAGTACCCGCTACAACCAGGTCCAGTTTACTTTCTTTCAGTTCGTCCTGGGTCGGGTTCAGTACGTACTGGTCATTGATGTAACCAACGCGTGCTGCGCCAATCGGGCCGTTGAACGGAATGCCGGACAGAGACAGCGCAGCGGATGCACCGATCATTGCCACGATATCCGGGTTAACCTGCGGGTTAACGGAAACAACAGTCGCGATAACCTGTACTTCGTTTACGAAGCCTTCCGGGAACAGCGGGCGAACCGGGCGGTCAATCAGACGCGCGATCAGGGTTTCACCTTCGCTCGGACGACCTTCACGACGGAAGAAGCTACCTGGGATACGACCAGCAGCGTAAGTACGCTCCTGATAGTTAACAGTCAGCGGGAAGAAATCCTGGCCTGGTTTCGCTTTTTTCTGACCAACAACGGTAACGAATACCGCAGTGTCATCCATGCTAACCATAACGGCGGCAGTCGCCTGACGCGCCATCATGCCGGTTTCCAGCGTTACGGTGTGTTGACCGTACTGGAATTTACGAACGATCGGATTAAGCAAAATAATATCCTTTCTCTATTTTTTTTGACGACACAAATGCGCCATCGTTAATACCCGATCTTCTGCGCATCCTCGCGACTAATGACAACCCTAACCCACGCTTATTGGGTAAAGCCTCTCATTAGCCGCGCGAACCTCTGCAACGGAAGATCATACTTAGCAACAATACATTAGTTTCCAGCGAATTGCTGCCATCTGCTGGAAAAAAGGGGCCATGAAGGCCCCCTCTTTCTGAAACTCGAAAGAATTAGCGACGCAGGCCCAGACGCTCGATCAGCGCGGTGTAGCGTGCAACATCTTTACGTTTCAGGTAGTCGAGCAGTTTACGACGCTGAGAAACCATGCGCAGCAGACCACGACGGCTGTGGTGATCTTTTTTGTGCTCTGCAAAGTGGCCCTGCAGGTGGTTAATCTGTGCAGTCAACAGAGCAACCTGAACATCGGTAGAACCGGTGTCGTTTGCATCACGACCAAACTCAGAAACGATTTTAGCTGTAGCTTCAGTACTTAGAGACATTTTAAAACTCCAAAGTGTTAAGAATGAAAGGACGCCGATCTCTAATTCAGCGATCCCAGTGTATACACTTCATCCTTCAAACTGACTCTGCGTTGGCTGCGTCCGCTCACCTCAGTCACTTACTTAAGTAAGCCCCTGAGGATTCTCAGACTTGCCGCCTTGATGCAGCTCGAATGATTTTGTGTACACGTCGCGCAAACTGTTAAATAATTTGCGCGACGTTAAGCGGCAGTATTCTACTCGCAGCGCCCTTTTATCGCAAGACAGAGAGCGCTACGCAGGATACTCAACCACCAGTCGACGGGGGGCGACACGACCTTCATCGTCTATCTCCCCCATGCCGATAAATTTGCCTTCGTCACCTTCCGTCACGCGAACCAGTCCTTCCAGAGGCACGCCCGTCGTACGCACAGGATTACCATTTTTAAAGTAAACCGATGACGTTAAAGGAAGATTAACAACAGGATAGTCAGACGCCGGGCTGTCCATTGGCATCAGCAGCGGATCAAGCAACTGCGCAGGCGGAATGTTCTGCTGTTCGGCTTGTTCAACCAGACTGCGTAAATGCTCCAGCGTGACCATACGATCTACCGGATATTTGCTGACCGTCAGACGGCGCAGATACGTAACATGCGCGCCGCATCCCAGTTTTTCGCCCAGATCGTCAATAATAGTTCGAATGTAAGTTCCTTTGGAGCAATGCACTTCCAGCTCCAGATCGTTACCTTCATGACGAATAAATAGCAGCTCATAAACAGTAATCGGACGTGCTTCACGCGGTACTTCAATGCCTTGACGTGCATATTCGTACAGTTTTTTACCCTGATACTTCAGCGCCGAATACATCGAAGGTATTTGTTCGATATCGCCGCGAAAAGTGTCCAGCGCATTCGCAAGCTGTTCCGGGGTAAACGTCACCGGACGCTCCTGCACGATTTGCCCATCAGCATCGGAAGTGTCTGTGCGCTGTCCCAAACGGGCAACCACACGATAGCGTTTGTCAGAATCCAGCAGGTACTGCGAAAACTTTGTCGCTTCCCCGAGGCAGATAGGCAACATGCCTGTAGCCAGCGGATCCAGCGCACCAGTGTGACCGGCACGGTTGGCATTGTAGATGCGTTTTACTTTTTGCAGTACGTCATTGCTGGACATGCCCTGTGGCTTATCCAGCAATAGAACACCATGAATGTCGCGACCACGACGACGAGGACGACTCATCAGTCCTCCTTGCTGTCGTCCGCAGGATTCACACGACGTTCATCGTCATGTTTCACCACGCTGGTCACCAGGTTAGACATGCGCATCCCTTCGACCAGTGAGTTGTCGTAAAAGAAAGTCAGCTCAGGCACGATACGCAGGCGCATGGCTTTACCCAGCAGCGAGCGGATAAAACCGGAGGCTTCTTGCAATGCTTTGATTCCGGCTTTAACAGCCGCTTCATCTTTGTCGTTCAGGAAGGTGACAAATACTTTGGCATACGCCAGGTCACGGGACATTTCGACACCTGAAACAGTTGTCATCATACCCAGACGCGGATCTTTAATTTCGCGCTGCAGGATGATTGCGATCTCTTTTTGCATCTCCTGGGCCACGCGTTGCGGGCGACCAAATTCTTTCGCCATAATAAATTCTCCAGAATAAAGACAAAAAAGGGGCCATTAGCCCCTTTTTAAATTTCATTGCCGGGTGGCGCTTCGCTTACCCGGCCTACCTCAAATAAGCTTCTATGGATTGGGCTGTCACAACACATCAACAGCCCAAAAGACGACGAAGATTATGCGATGGTACGTTTGATTTCGATGATTTCGAATACTTCGATCATATCGCCGGTACGTACGTCGTTGTAGTTCTTAACGCCGATACCACATTCCATACCGTTACGGACTTCGTTGACATCATCTTTGAAGCGACGCAGGGATTCCAGCTCGCCTTCATAGATAACCACGTTGTCGCGCAGGACGCGGATTGGGTTGTGACGTTTAACCACACCTTCGGTAACCATACAGCCTGCGATAGCGCCGAATTTCGGTGATTTGAACACATCACGGACTTCAGCCAGACCGATGATCTGCTGTTTCAGTTCCGGAGACAGCATACCGCTCATCGCTGCTTTCACTTCGTCGATCAGGTGATAGATGACGGAGTAGTAACGCAGATCCAGACTTTCAGATTCAATCACTTTACGTGCAGAGGCATCAGCACGTACGTTGAAGCCAACCAGAATCGCGTTGGATGCAGCAGCCAGAGTTGCGTCGGTTTCGGTGATACCACCAACCCCAGAACCGATGATCTTCACTTTTACTTCGTCGGTAGACAGTTTCAGTAAAGAGTCGGAGATCGCTTCTACAGAACCCTGAACGTCTGCTTTCAGTACGATGTTCACTTCGTGAACTTCGCCTTCGGTCATGTTAGCGAACATGTTCTCGAGTTTAGATTTCTGCTGACGAGCCAGTTTAACTTCACGGAATTTGCCCTGACGATACAGTGCAACTTCACGCGCTTTCTTCTCGTCACGTACGACGGTAACTTCGTCACCGGCAGCCGGAACACCGGACAGACCCAGAATTTCCACCGGAATGGATGGACCTGCTTCCAGTACTTCCTGACCCAGTTCGTTACGCATTGCACGAACGCGGCCATACTCGAAACCACACAGAACGATATCGCCTTTGTTCAGCGTACCTTCACGAACCAGAACCGTTGCTACCGGACCACGACCTTTATCCAGGAAGGATTCGATAACCGCACCGCTCGCCATACCTTTACGAACAGCTTTCAGTTCCAGAACTTCGGCCTGCAGCAGGATTGCATCCAGCAGCTCGTCGATACCGGTACCCGCTTTCGCAGATACGTGTACGAACTGGCTTTCGCCGCCCCACTCTTCCGGCATGATACCGTACTGGGACAGTTCATTTTTAACGCGATCTGGATCCGCTTCTGGCTTATCGATTTTGTTGACCGCTACCACAACCGGCACCTGCGCCGCTTTCGCGTGCTGGATAGCTTCGATGGTCTGCGGCATCACGCCGTCGTCTGCAGCGACAACCAGTACAACGATATCCGTTGCCTGAGCACCACGAGCACGCATAGAAGTAAACGCGGCGTGACCCGGGGTATCCAGGAAGGTGATCATACCGTTGTCAGTTTCAACGTGGTACGCACCGATATGCTGAGTAATGCCGCCCGCTTCGCCTGAGGCCACTTTCGTTGAACGAATGTAGTCCAGCAGAGAGGTTTTACCGTGGTCAACGTGGCCCATGATGGTCACTACCGGTGCGCGAGCTTCAGCTGCAGCACCTGTATCACGGTCGCTCATTACCGCTTCTTCCAGCTCGTTTTCACGACGCAGGATAACTTTGTGGCCCATCTCTTCGGCAACCAGCTGCGCGGTTTCCTGGTCAATAACCTGGTTAATAGTGGCCATTGCGCCCAGCTTCATCATCGCTTTGATAACCTGAGAGCCTTTAACCGCCATCTTGTTCGCCAGATCGCCAACAGTGATGGTTTCGCCAATCACAACGTCACGGTTAACAGCCTGAGCCGGCTTCTGGAAGCCCTGCTGCAGAGAAGAACCTTTACGCTGTTTACCACCTTTACCGCCGCGAACTGCTGCACGAGCTTCTTCACGGTCAGCTTTAGATTCAGCGTGTTTGTTGCCTTTTTTCGCCGGACGCGCTGCTTTCGTGCTGCGAGTACGGCCACGGCCGCCTTCTACTTCACGATCGTTCTCGTCTTCTGCCTGGCGAGCATGCTGAGAAGTGGTGACGTGATAATCACTCTTATCTTCTTCCACTTTCTCTTGCTCTGCCCAAACACCGGCATTCTCTTCCGCCATACGACGGGCCTCTTCAGCCACACGACGCGCTTCTTCTTCAAGCTTACGGCGCGCTTCTTCTTCCGCTTTACGCTTCAGTTCAGCGGCTTCATTTTCACGGCGGGCTTTTTCGGCCTGGGCGGTTTTAGTCATATCGTCGGTCTGTTGATTGCTCACTTTGTCTTTTTCCGCAGCTTCACGTTTCGCTTTATCAGCGGCTTCACGTTTAGCTTGTTCTGCGGCCTCACGTTCGGCTTTTTGTTGCGCCTCGCGTTTGGCAGCTTCTTCTGCCTCACGACGGGCTTGCTCTTCCGCTTCACGCTGCGCCTGCTCTTCCGCGGCAAGGCGTTCAGCCTCTTGCGGATCGCGTTTCACAAAGGTGCGTGTCTTGCGGACTTCGATTTGTACCGATTTACTTTTTCCACCGGTACCAGGAATATTGAGAGTACTGCGCGTTTTACGCTGCAATGTTAACTTATCCGGCGCCGATCCATTTTCACGGTTCAGGTGCGCCAGTAAGGTTTGTTTCTCTTGTGCGGACACAGAATCATCAGCAGACTTCGGGATACCAGCATCAGCAAATTGCTGAACCAGGCGATCCACGGAGGTCTGAATCTCTGCAGCCAGCGTTTTTACGGTTACATCTGTCATACTGTTCCTTCCTGCTACAGTTTATTACGCTTCGTCGCCGAACCAGCAAATATTACGGGCAGCCATAATCAGCTCACCGGCTTTTTCGTCGGTCAACCCTTCGATATCAGCCAGATCATCAATGCCCTGTTCAGCGAGATCTTCCAGCGTACAAACACCACGGGCAGCCAGTTTGAATGCCATTTCGCGATCTAATCCTTCCAGATTCAGCAGATCGTCAGCCGGTTTGTTATCACCGAGGCTTTCTTCCTGGGCCAGTGCCAGAGTGGTCAGTGCGTTTTTAGCACGCTCGCGCAGCGCTTCAACGGTCTGCTCATCAAGGCCGTCAATTTCCAGCAGTTCTTTCATTGGCACATAGGCCAACTCTTCCAGCGTAGCAAAACCTTCTTCCACCAGAACCGTCGCGAAATCTTCATCGATATCGAGATACTTGGTGAAGGTATCAATGGCTGCATGCGCTTCAGCCTGATGCTTAGCCTGCAGGTCATCAACGGTCATGACGTTGAGTTCCCAACCGCTCAGTTGTGAAGCCAGGCGGACGTTCTGACCATTACGTCCAATCGCCTGAGCCAGGTTACCGGCTTCAACCGCGATATCCATGGTGTGTTTATCTTCATCCACCACGATAGAAGCGACGTCTGCTGGCGCCATTGCGTTGATCACGAACTGTGCCGGGTTATCATCCCACAGGACGATATCGATACGCTCGCCACCCAGTTCGGTAGAAACCGCCTGAACACGCGCACCGCGCATACCCACACAAGCACCAACCGGATCAATGCGCTTATCGTTGGTTTTCACCGCGATTTTCGCACGAGAACCCGGATCGCGAGCTGCCGCTTTAATTTCGATCACTTCTTCGCCAATTTCTGGCACTTCAATGCGGAACAGTTCAATCAGCATTTCCGGCTTGGAACGCGTAACAAACAGTTGCGCACCACGCGCTTCCGGGCGAACAGAATACAGAACGCCACGAATACGGTCTCCCGGGCGGAAGTTTTCACGCGGCAGCATGTCTTCACGCAGGATCACAGCTTCAGCGTTACTGCCGAGGTCCAGAGAGATGTTGTCGCGGTTTACTTTCTTCACCACACCAGTGACGATTTCGCCTTCGTGTTCACGGAATTGATCAACAACCATCGCACGTTCAGCTTCACGTACTTTCTGCACGATAACCTGTTTCGCGGTCTGGGTAGTGATACGGTCAAAGGTTACAGATTCAATCTGATCTTCAACATATTCACCCACGTTCAGACTTTCGTCTTCGTAACGTGCAGCTTCCAGCGTAATTTCTTTGGTTGGCTGAGTGACTTCTTCCACAATTACCCAACGGCGGAAGGTATCGAAGTCACCGCTTTTACGATCGATCTCTACGCGAACGTCGATCTCTTGTTCATATTTTTTCTTTGTTGCTGTAGCCAGCGCACTTTCCAGCGCTTCAAAAATTTTCTCGCGTGGCAGCGCTTTTTCGTTGGATACGGCTTCAACAACAGCCAAAATTTCTTTGTTCATCGCGGGCTTTTCACCTCAATCCAGACTGTTAAAAGTGGGGAACCAGGTTCGCCTTCTGGATATTACTCAGCGCGAACACTTCATCTTTACCTTCGACTGTGACAGTGATCATTTCACCATCCACCGCTTTGATAACGCCCTGCCATTTACGACGGTTTTGCACCGCCATACGAAGAACCAGCGTGACTTCTTCACCCAGGAAACGCACGTAGTGTTCAGCCGTGAACATAGGACGGTCGAGACCCGGTGAGGAGACTTCCAGGTTATAAGCTACCGTGATCGGATCTTCGACATCCATCACAGCACTTACCTGGTGGCTCACATCAGCACAATCATCAACATTGATGCCATCTTCACTATCAATATAGATGCGCAGTGTGGATGTGCGACCGCGAATAAATTCGATGCCGACCAGCTCGTACCCCAAGGCTTCAACTGGCGCTTTAATCATCTCTGTTAATTTTTGCTCTAATGTGGACAAGCCCACCCCCAAGACATAAAAAAAGGGCCTAAAGCCCAGTTATTCTGTAGTCAGATAACAAAAAACCCCGATAAATCGGGGCTTTAGATAACTGAACCCTATAACCGCACCTGCGGTTCGGAGAACCTTCCGAAAGAATTTTTTTCAAATCCAGCTACGAAGGCTTAAGTCTTCACAGTATATTTGAAAAAGAACTCTAAGGGAAAGTGGTTGCGGGGGCCGGATTTGAACCGACGACCTTCGGGTTATGAGCCCGACGAGCTACCAGGCTGCTCCACCCCGCGCCTGAAACGTGGCAAATTTTACTCGTTTTGGGTAAAAAATGCAAATACTGCTGGGATTTGGTACCGAGGACGGGACGTAAAATCTGCGCACAGTATATTGATTCTTTATACGTTATGTCAACCTTGATACTACTATGCAAATGGATGAATGCTGACGGATGCATAATAAACAGAACGCAATAGCAATAAAATCGCCGTCTACGCCGTTATTTAACGAAATTATCACTAAACTCTTCCTGTCATCCTTAAAAGATGATTAAATGAAAACTCACTTATTTTGCATAAAAATGCAATCAACATAAAAAACCGACCTCTTCACCAGTCTATCAAGCAGGGTTTTATTTTATGACGACGATTCTCAAGCATCTCCCGGTAGGTCAACGTATTGGTATCGCTTTTTCTGGCGGCCTGGACACCAGTGCAGCACTGCTGTGGATGCGACAAAAAGGGGCTGTCCCATATGCATATACTGCGAATTTGGGCCAGCCAGATGAGGATGACTATGACGCCATTCCTCGCCGTGCAATGGAGTATGGTGCTGAGAATGCTCGCCTGGTAGATTGCCGTAAGCAGTTGGTTGCTGAGGGGATCGCCGCAATTCAGTGTGGTGCATTCCACAACACCACGGGTGGACTGACCTACTTCAACACCACTCCACTGGGTCGTGCCGTGACCGGTACTATGCTGGTAGCCGCCATGAAAGAAGATGGTGTGAATATCTGGGGCGACGGCAGCACCTATAAAGGAAACGACATTGAGCGTTTCTATCGTTACGGTTTGTTGACCAACGCGGAACTTCAAATCTACAAACCGTGGCTGGATACCGATTTCATCGACGAACTCGGCGGTCGCCATGAGATGTCCGAATTTATGATCGCCTGTGGTTTCGACTACAAAATGTCTGTCGAAAAAGCCTATTCCACTGACTCTAATATGCTCGGCGCGACCCACGAAGCGAAAGATCTGGAATTCCTGAACTCCAGCGTCAAAATCGTCAACCCGATTATGGGCGTCAAGTTCTGGGATGAAAGTGTGAAGATCCCGGCTGAAGAAGTGATTGTCCGTTTTGAGCAGGGGCATCCGGTTGCACTGAACGGCAAAACCTTCAGCGATGACGTAGAGATGATGCTGGAAGCCAACCGCATCGGTGGCCGTCACGGTTTGGGCATGAGCGATCAAATTGAAAACCGTATTATCGAGGCGAAAAGCCGTGGCATCTATGAAGCCCCGGGAATGGCGCTTCTGCATATCGCTTACGAGCGTCTGCTGACTGGTATTCATAACGAAGATACCATTGAACAATACCACGCTCACGGTCGCCAGCTTGGCCGTCTGCTGTATCAGGGCCGCTGGTTCGACTCTCAGGCGCTGATGCTTCGTGATGGTTTACAACGTTGGGTAGCAAGCCAGATCACCGGCGAAGTGACGCTGGAGCTGCGTCGCGGTAACGATTATTCGATTCTCAATACTGTGTCCGACAATCTGACCTACAAACCAGAACGTCTGACCATGGAAAAAGGTGATTCAGTGTTCTCACCGGACGATCGTATTGGACAACTGACCATGCGTAACCTGGACATCACCGATACCCGCGAGAAACTGTTCGGCTACGCCCAGTCTGGTTTGCTGATTGCATCTTCCACAACTGGCCTGCCACAGGTAGAGAATCTGGAAAACAAAGCGAAGTAATCGCGTTACAAAAATGACAAAAGCCGCGCAAGCGGCTTTTTTATGCGCTGAATTTAAAGTGAGTATCATGCAGGCTGGATAAAGACTTCACCGCCCTTCTTTAGAGAGGAAACCTGTGTTTACACAAACTTCAAATGCAAAAATGGACGCTAATTAGCGTCCATTTTCTTTGGAATTTGGTACCGAGGACGGGACTTGAACCCGTAAGCCCTATTGGGCACTACCACCTCAAGGTAGCGTGTCTACCAATTCCACCACCTCGGCACTGAAATCTTAGCGTGGGATATCGCTGGTCGGCTGAGCCGGAGCAGCTGGCTGAGTTTGCTCGGTTTTCGCCGGTGCACTCAGATTTTCCCACTCACTTCCTTTATTGGTCTTATTGCTGTTCATGTTACCCAGCACCAGACTGATGATGAAGAACAAGGTTCCCAATACAGCTGTCATTCGGGTCATGAAGTTACCAGAACCACTTGAACCAAACAGTGTACCAGAAGCGCCTGCGCCAAAAGAGGCTCCCATATCAGCGCCTTTACCTTGCTGCAGCATGATCAAGCCAACCAGGCCAATTGCCACAATAAGGAAAACTACTAAAAGAGCTTCGTGCATAATCAACCTGTTCCTTGCGGAGTTGCCGCGTACCAATGCTTCGACCAATAAAGCGGGACCGTTATACTGTTTCCCACTGAAGCGGGTGTGAATACTAACCAAAGCGAATAACCTTCGCAAGGGCAATTTGTTTGCATTGTATCAACTGCGGAAAAAATCGCCATATCAATCAAAAACGCAGCAACTTATCCCAGCATCTCTGCATAACTGACCGCTGATCCTCAAGATTAGCCCAGACAACAACCGGGATTTCACTTATCAGCTCTGAATTCTCTGGCCAACAGTGGATAATATCCTGATTCACCAACTCCTCAGCCACCATCGATTCCGGTAACCATGCCATCCCCATATGGCGCAGCACCATTTCTCGTATCGTTTCGCTTAAACCACTCTCAAACACCTTTTTCAACCGTGGTCGCACACACTGTTCTAACGGGTCAATAATACGCCTGACAAAGGTGTAGTCGCTGTAGCATAGCCAAGGGATGTGTACGCCTGGATCATCAAGACTGTCCGCCAGCTGTGCAGAAATTACCGGGATAAAACGCTCATACCGCCACAAGGCTCGTTTTAACCCTCCGGCAATCTCCAGCCCCGGCTGCGACGAGGGCAAATCATAGGTTACCAGTAGATCAATTTGGCGGTTTATCAAAGCATTAAAGTGGTTATCAATCCCCTGAATGCAGGCATTTACCGTAAAATTTAATTGTGGTTCGCTTTGTCGCAGATAGTTGATCATGTCAGGCAGGATATTCACCGACAACGTATGCAAACTGACCATTACCAGCGTGTTATCTGTTGCTGGCATCATTGCGGACAGCTCATGGCGCGCTTCCGTCAATGTACTCAGAACATGCCGGGCATAAGGTTCAAAACGCTCGCCATAGGAGGTCAACGTAACGGGAGTCGTGGTGCGATCGAACAGCGGGACACCCAGCACCTCCTCCAGCGCCTTAATACGCCGGCTTAGTGCTGGTTGAGTGATATGCCGCTGTGTAGCGGCCTGGGAGTAATTCCCATGCTGACTTAAAGCCAGAAAATCTTCTAACCACTTACAATCCACTTCAAACTCTCCGTCATGCCATAACAGTATCCACCGATAACAAATCGGAAATAGTCACAGTTATAGTAATGGCTTTAATGTGGACATCATAACAACAATATTCTGTTTCACCTGCCGAGTCTCCTTCCCCTTGACGTTTGACAGGACTGATATGTTTACTTTACTGACCAATGCCCGTGTATTTTCCCCTGAAGATTTAGGCCTCTGCTCCCTGCTCATACATGCCGATCGTATTGTGGCAGTAGAAAAAGATATTTCACTCTTTGATGGCGTCAAAGACGTCATCGATTGCCGGGGTAAGTGGGTTATCCCTGGTATTATCGATCAGCACGTCCATCTTACCGGCGGTGGTGGTGAAGCAGGGTTTGCCAGCCGAACACCTGCCGTCAAATTGCGCGATCTGATTCTGGCCGGTATTACAACGGTCGTCGGTGTGCTTGGCACCGATGCTATCTCTCGTTCCCCCAAAGATCTCTACGCAAAAATGCAGTCTCTTAACCTGGAGGGACTACGTGCGTTTATGCATACCGGAGCCTATGCGGTACCCAGCCCGACGATTACGCAATCCATTCGCGATGATATGGCATTTATCCCGGCGATTCTCGGTGTGAAAATCGCTCTTGCCGATCACCGTGGCTCATATCCCTCTTTCCAGGAGTTGTTGAGAATAGTCAGCGATATCCGGGTCGCCTCACTGCTGGCAGGTAAAAAAGGGTTACTGCATGTCCACCTCGGCAACCTGCCGGAAGGAATGTCGCAACTTGTGGAGCTTTGTGATGCAGGGATCCCGATCCACCATATTTCGCCAACCCATGTTGCAAGAACAGAGGCGTTGTTCGAACAGGCTACCAATTTCGCGCGTCGCGGTGGCCATATTGACGTGACGTCTGGCGGTAGTCGATTTATGCCTCAGGAAGAAGCTATTCTCCACGCACTGGAAGCTCAGGTTCCAGCCGATCGCATTACCATTAGCTCTGACGGCAACGGCAGTGTGCCACGCTTTAACGCTCAAGGAATTGTTGAAGGATTAAGTGCAGCCCCGGTAGCCGGTAACCTCAATTTGCTTCCTCGCCTGATCGATGTCGGTATTCCAGTATCTCAGGCGGTCGCGATGATGACGGCGAACGTCGCACGATCGTTGGGGATTTCCGGCGGCATGCTTTGCGCTGGAGAACGGGCCGATATTTGCGTACTCAATAACGATCTCTCACTGGCGCATCTGTTTGCCGCTGGCAAGCCGTTACTGCGTGATGGTGAATGCCTGGTTAACGGCAATTTTGAGTGAGGATGTAAAAATGTCATTATTGCTGGCGCTAGTCGCCATTATTTTTGCCGGACGCCTGATCCTGAAAAAGTATCACCCACAATCGGTGCTACTGTTGACCGGGATTGTGCTGCTGCTCATCGCACATTTTAGCGGGCTGACCACGCTCAGTAGTCTGGTGAAAAAAAGCACCGGGTTTGGCCCCTTTGATGCCTTTGAGTTTATACGCGATACCCTGAGCGTTCGCCTCGGCGGTCTCGGACTGCAAATTATGCTGATTGGCGGCTTTGCCACCTATATGTCGGCAATTGGTGCAAGCCAGGTACTGGTTCGTGTCACTTCCCGGCCTTTACAGCGTCTGAACTCCCCTTATCTGCTGCTTGGGCTTGCATTATTGCTGGGGCAATTCCTGTCGCTGTTTATCAGCAGCGCCACGGGCCTGGGATTACTACTGATGGCAACGCTTTACCCATTACTGACTCGTCTGGGTTGTAGTCGTGCTGCGGTAGCAGCCGTGATCGCCAGTACTTGCGCGGTTGAGTTTGGGCCCGGTTCAGGCAACTCTGTGCTGGCGGCTAAAACTGCGGGTATCGAGGTCGTGAACTATTTTGTCCAGGACCAGCTTCCCATCGTCGTACCCGTTATTCTCTTCATCGCCCTGCTCCATATCGTTGTTCAGCGTTTTTTCGATCGCCGGGAAAGTGGGGACCATGTGACTCAGCAGATGCAAACATTAACATCAACCGAAGAAACCAACGCACCGATAGCATGGCTGTTCCTGCCAATGCTACCGCTGGTATTGATGTTGTTATGTAGCGACCTGCTGTTCAGTTCACTAAAAATCACCCTGGATACAGCCGTACTGATAAGCCTGGCCATTACGTTGATTTGCGAGTATTGCCGCCACCGAAAAGCGCGTGATGTAATGGCAGGTGTGCAAAAAGTTTTCGACAACATGGGCAGCGTTTTTGCCACCGTCGTCACGCTGATTATCGCTGGTGAAGTTTTTTCTGCCGGGCTGAAAGCAATTGGCGCAGTCGATGCGCTCCTGTCACTCTCCGGTGAATTTGGTCTCAGTGCCGCTTCGATTATCTTGCTGATGACACTGATCACCTTCGCAATTTCGGCACTAATGGGTTCCGGAAACGCGGCGTTTTTCTCTTTCGCACCGATGGTGCCGGATATCAGTCGCCATATTGGGAGCGACATTGCGGTGATGATGCTGCCTATTCAGATATCAGCGGGCATTGGTCGAACGTTATCGCCGATTGCCGGCGTTATCATTGCCATTGCGGGGATCGCTGGCGTATCACCGGTGGATATTGTTAAACGTACCGCAATTCCGATGCTGGGAGGATGGTTGTTAATGATTGTGCTGACATTTGCACGTTCAGGGCATTTGCTGGCGGTTCTGCCGTGGTTGGCGGGTCTTGTGCTAATAATGGCCGGGGGCTACTTCTGGCAACATCGACGCAAACAGGCACTTTCAGCACAGTAAAAAAAAAGCCGGAGTCCTGTCCTGGACTCCGGCGCTGATTCTTTACAAGCGTTAAACCGCTTTCACAGCATCCGCAATACGGTGAGCGAACTCTGTTACCTGCGCTTCATCTTCACCTTCCACCATCACTCGTATTAATGGCTCAGTGCCTGATTTACGCAGCAGCACACGCCCACGGCTGCCCAATGCTGCTTCAACATCTGCCATCACCGCTTTCACGTTTTCATTTTCCAGCGGATCGCCGCTGCCAGCAGTAAAGCGAACATTAACCAGCAACTGCGGGAACATTTTCATTCCACTGCACAGGTCGTGCAGACTCATATGGTTACGAACCATCGCTGCCAGCACCTGCAGACCCGCCACAATACCGTCACCAGTGGTAGTTTTATCCAGCAGGATCACGTGACCCGAGTTTTCAGCCCCGATGCGCCAGCCTTTTTCCTGCATTTTTTCCAGCACATAGCGGTCACCCACTTTTGCACGGGCAAACGGGATCCCCAGCTGTTTCAGTGCCAGTTCCAGCCCCATGTTACTCATCAGCGTACCGACAGCACCGCCACGCAATTGCCCCTGACGCAAAGCCTCACGGGCAATGATATACATGATTTGATCGCCATCGACCTTGTTACCTTCATGGTCAACCATGATCACGCGATCACCATCACCGTCCAGCGCAATACCCAAATCGGCTTTTTCAGCTATCACGCGAGCCTGCAGCGCACGGACATCGGTAGCACCAACTTCTTCATTGATGTTAACGCCATTCGGCTCACAGCCAATCGCAATCACGTTAGCACCGAGTTCACGCAGTACATTTGGAGCAATGTGATACGTTGCACCGTTAGCGCAATCCACCACGATTTTTAACTCATTCAGACTCAGTTCATTCGGGAATGTGCCTTTGCAGAACTCAATATAACGACCGGCAGCATCGACAATACGGGTCGCTTTACCCAGTTCAGCCGAGTCCACACAGGTAATCGCTTTTTCCATCTCGGCTTCAATAGCCTCTTCAACCGCATCTGGCAGTTTGGTCCCATCGGTGGAGAAGAATTTAATCCCGTTATCATAAAATGGGTTGTGCGAGGCAGAAATAACAATTCCGGCTTCAGCGCGGAAAGCGCGAGTCAGATAAGCGACGGCAGGCGTAGGCATGGGGCCGGTGAAAGAGGCAGACAGACCAGCAGCAGCCAGGCCCGCTTCCAGCGCAGACTCCAGCATATAGCCGGAAATACGCGTATCTTTACCGATAATGATTTTGCGAGAACCATGACGTGCCAGCACTTTTCCTGCCGCCCAACCCAGTTTGAGCACGAAGTCAGGGGTGATTGGAGCATCACCTACGCGGCCGCGGATCCCATCAGTGCCAAAATATTTACGATTACTCATAGCGTTTGTTTTCCTTTGCAGACAATGTGGCTTCCACCACACGCATCGCTTCTACGGTTTCTTTGACGTCATGGACACGAATAATCTGCGCCCCCTGCATTGCGGCAATCACCGCGCATGCGAGGCTACCACTCAGACGCTCAGATGGACCCACATTGAGCAACTGGCCAACCATTGATTTTCGTGACATTCCTACCAGCAGCGGCAGATTAAAATGATGAAACTCTGCCAGGCGTGCCAGTAATGTGTAGTTGTGAGCAAGATTTTTACCGAATCCGAATCCAGGGTCGAGCAGCAATTTATCTTTTGTGATTCCGGCCCTTTCACAACGCGCTATTTGCTCAATAAAGTAACGATTTACCTCAACAAAGACATCTTCATACTTTGGCGCTTCCTGCATAGTTTTCGGCTGTCCCTGCATATGCATCAGGCAAACCGGCAATCCGGTTTCCGCCGCCGCTTCCAGCGCCCCCGGTTCAGAAAGCGAGCGAATGTCATTAATGATATGTGCGCCAACTCTGGTACATTCGCGAATGACTTCCGGTTTCGAAGTATCTACTGAAATCCACACTTCAAAACGTTGAGCAATGGCCTCAACGACCGGGATCACACGCTCCAGCTCTTCTTCCACGCTCACGTCTGCGGCACCTGGACGAGTGGACTCGCCCCCCACATCAATGATAGTCGCCCCTGCGTTAATCATCAGATTTGCGTGTTTCACTGCTTCAACCAGCGTATTGTGTGCCCCGCCATCGGAAAAGGAGTCTGGCGTAACGTTTAAAATTCCCATTACGTGGGGATGACTGAGATCCAGTGAAGAACCCTGAGCAAAGAGTTTCATAGTTTTATCCCTGGTAAAATCTTGAGTAAGCAGATAAGAAAAACCCCGGAGCAAGCCCCAGGGTTTTCAATTAAAACATGGTCATCAACAGCGATAACTTATTTGTCGCCTAACTGCTCTGACATGTTGCCCGCATTCGGCGTACGCGGCTCTTCAGTCGGACGCGGCGCACTCGGGGTGCCATTGTTGCCAGAGTTGTTAGAAGTACCAGACTCTTCCCAGCCAGCTGGCGGGCGCACATCACGACGAGCCATCAGGTCATCAATCTGTGGTGCATCGATAGTCTCATATTTCATGAGCGCATCTTTCATCGAGTGCAGAATATCCAGGTTATCGTTCAGAAGACGACGAGCGCGGTCATAGTTACGTTCAATCAGCAATTTAACTTCCTGATCGATGATGCGCGCAGTTTCATCGGACATATGTTTTGCTTTCGCAACAGAACGTCCCAGGAACACTTCGCCTTCTTCTTCCGCATACAGCAACGGACCCAGTTTTTCAGAGAAGCCCCACTGCGTCACCATGTTACGCGCCAGGTTAGTCGCGACTTTAATGTCGTTCGACGCACCGGTAGAAACATGTTCTGCACCGTAGATGATCTCTTCAGCCAGACGACCGCCGTACAGCGTAGAGATCTGGCTTTCCAGTTTCTGACGGCTGGCGCTGATTGCGTCGCCTTCAGGCAGGAAGAAGGTAACACCCAGCGCACGACCGCGCGGAATAATCGTCACTTTATGCACCGGATCGTGTTCCGGTACCAGGCGACCGATAATCGCGTGGCCCGCTTCGTGATACGCGGTGGATTCTTTCTGCGCTTCCGTCATCACCATGGAGCGACGTTCCGCACCCATCATGATTTTGTCTTTCGCTTTCTCGAATTCAACCATCGACACAACGCGCTTGTTGCCACGGGCAGCAAACAGTGCCGCTTCGTTCACCAGGTTCGCCAGGTCTGCACCGGAGAAGCCAGGGGTACCACGGGCAATGATTGCCGCATCGATGTCCGGAGACAGCGGTACGCGACGCATATGCACTTTCAGGATCTGTTCACGACCACGAACATCCGGCAGACCAACAACAACCTGACGGTCAAAACGGCCTGGACGCAACAGCGCAGGGTCAAGAACGTCCGGACGGTTAGTTGCCGCGATAACGATGATACCTTCGTTACCTTCGAAACCATCCATCTCAACCAGCATCTGGTTCAGCGTTTGCTCACGTTCATCATGACCACCACCCAGACCTGCGCCACGCTGGCGACCTACGGCGTCGATTTCATCGATGAAGATGATGCACGGTGCAGCTTTCTTGGCCTGTTCGAACATGTCACGCACACGAGATGCACCGACACCCACGAACATTTCCACGAAATCAGAACCGGAAATAGTGAAGAATGGAACCTTTGCTTCACCCGCGATGGCTTTCGCCAACAGGGTTTTACCCGTACCCGGAGGACCGACCATCAGGACGCCTTTCGGGATTTTACCGCCCAACTTCTGGAAACGGCTAGGTTCGCGCAGGTATTCAACCAGTTCAGCCACCTCTTCTTTCGCTTCGTCACAACCTGCAACGTCAGCAAAAGTGGTTTTGATCTGATCTTCCGTCAGCATGCGCGCTTTACTCTTACCGAACGACATGGCGCCTTTGCCACCACCGCCCTGCATCTGACGCATAAAGAAGATCCAGACACCAATCAGCAGCAGCATTGGGAACCAGGAAATGAAGATAGAAGCCAGCAGGCTCGGCTCTTCAGGCGGCTCGCCAACAACCTTGACGTTTTTGGTCAGCAGGTTATCAAGCAGCTTCGGATCGTTAACCGGGATGTAGGTCGTGTAACGGTTACTATCTTTCTTGGTAACGTTAATCTCACGTCCGTTGATACGCGCTTCACGAACCTGGTCCTGATTGACCTCTTGCAGGAAGGTAGAGTAATCAACCTTACGGCCATTAGACTCGCTGGGCCCAAAGCTCTGGAATACTGACATCAGCACAACGGCAATGACCAGCCAGAGTATTAGGTTTTTCGCCATGTCACTCAAGGGATTAACCTCATATTACAACTGTGTTAAAAACAGCGTCAGGATACTCTATATCCAGCGTCTTTCAAACTTCCGTTTGAAATCTACCGGTTATGGTTTACGCCCGGTCGCTACAATGTACACTTCACGCGAACGGGCGCGAGAAGAGTCCGGCTTACGAACTTTGACCTTCGTAAACAGGGAGCGAATCTCTCTTAGATACTCATCGAAACCTTCGCCCTGGAACACCTTCACTACAAAACTACCACCTGGCGCTAATACATCACGAGCCATTCCAAGCGCCAGCTCTACCAGATACATGGCCCGGGGAATATCCACCGCCGGTGTTCCACACATATTTGGCGCCATATCAGACATGACAACTTGTACTTTACTGTCACCTACGCGCTCAAGTAACGCTTTCAGGACTAATTCATCACGAAAGTCGCCCTGAAGGAAGTCCACACCAACGATTGGATCCATAGGTAAAAGATCACAAGCGATAATGCGGCCGCTGTTCCCGATCTGCGTAACCGCATATTGCGACCAGCCACCGGGTGCAGCGCCGAGGTCAACAATCGTCATCCCCGGCTTAAAAATCTTGTCACTCTGCTGTATTTCATCAAGTTTAAACCAGGCACGGGAACGTAACCCCTTTTTCTGTGCCTGTTGAACATATTTATCGCTAAAGTGTTCCTGAAGCCAGCGGCTTGAGCTGGCAGAACGCTTTTTACCTGTCATTTCACTTTCCCATCGGGCAGTTCATCGTAACCAATGGTGTAAATTTCTACACAGCTATTTGGCGATATAAGGGAGATGGCGGTAGAATGACCCGTTTTCAATCCCAACGTAAGCAAAAATATACGATGAATCTGAGTACTAAACAAAAACAGCACCTGAAAGGTCTGGCACATCCGCTCAAGCCTGTAGTTATGCTTGGCAATAATGGTTTGACCGAAGGGGTACTGGCCGAGATTGAACAAGCGTTAGAGCACCATGAACTTATCAAGGTGAAAATCGCCTCGGAAGATCGCGATACTAAAACCTTGATCGTGGAAGCTATCGTACGCGAAACCGGCGCCTGTAATGTACAGGTCATCGGCAAAACGCTGGTACTGTATCGCCCGACTAAAGAACGTAAAATCTCGCTGCCACGCTAAGAATATCCCAAAATTGAACACGAAGTTTGTGTAAAACGCGGGAGTTTCTGCTAGCAGGAGAGCAAAATGCCACGCTCTCTTCGTTGATAAAAGGCCGCTATGCGGCCTTTTTCCTTTCTTTACAATACATCAACATCTTGAGTATTGGGTAATTCTTACAGGTATTCTACCTTAATCACTTCATATTCCACTTCACCGCCCGGCGTTTTGATAACCACCACATCATCCTGCTCTTTACCGACCAGGCCACGCGCGATAGGGGAATTCACAGAAATCAGGTTCTGTTTAAAATCAGCTTCATCATCGCCCACGATGCGCCAGGTCTGCTCTTCGTCGTTATCGAGATTCAGCACTGTTACCGTTGCACCGAAAACGACGCGGCCATTGTTTGGCATTTTAGTGACATCGATAACCTGCGCGTTGGACAGCTTAGCTTCGATATCTTTAATGCGCCCTTCGCAGAATCCCTGCTGTTCACGGGCCGCGTGATACTCCGCGTTCTCTTTAAGATCACCGTGCTCACGAGCATCGGCGATAGCGGCGATAATTTCAGGGCGGCGCACAGATTTCAGAAAATCCAGCTCTTCGCGCAGTTTTTCAGCACCACGTAAGGTCATAGGGATAGCTTGCATTTGTTATACCTCTTGAACATTCCTGTAGGGGGCGCTTGTCTTCACCCCGGCTGCTAAGCCCACCCTGGCATACGCCATGCCAGAGTCAGAAGCAAAAAAATACCGACCCGGGGCACAAAGCTCCAGGTCAGCTACGATTTTCTATTTGATGATCATTTTACCCTGGAGTTCCCTATGGGTCATCGTTTACTTTTTGGGGCGTTGCGCCGTAGTATGACGGCCTGTTTCCAGGTTGTTAGCGCGAGATTATGCGATTTTCCAGATTTACCATTGGATTGACTGCCACTATAGCGGCGTTCAGCGTTCAGGCTGCGAATGTTGACGAGTACATCAACCAGCTTCCTGCTGGGGCCAACCTCGCCCTTATGGTACAGAAGGTCGGGGCCCCTGCACCCGCGATTGATTACCATAGCCAGCAGATGGCGCTACCCGCCAGTACCCAAAAAGTTATCACCGCCCTCGCGGCATTGATTCAGCTTGGGCCTGACTTTCGTTTTACCACGACGCTTGAGACAAAAGGCAATGTGGAAGGCGGGATATTGAAGGGTGACTTAGTAGCGCGATTTGGTGCCGATCCGACGCTAAAACGCCAGGATATTCGCAATATGGTGGCGACCCTGAAAAAAGCAGGCGTAACGCAAATTGACGGAAATGTCCTTATTGATACGTCCATTTTTGCCAGCCATGATAAAGCGCCAGGCTGGCCCTGGAACGACATGACGCAGTGTTTCAGCGCCCCGCCTGCAGCAGCAATTGTCGATCGTAACTGTTTCTCTGTTTCGCTTTACAGCGCACAAAAACCAAACGACCTCGCCTTTATTCGCGTAGCATCTTACTACCCGGTCACCATGTTCAGTCAGGTACGCACGCTGGCACGTGGTTCTGCGGAAGCCCAATATTGTGAACTGGATGTGGTTCCTGGCGATCTGAACCGCTTCACGCTGACTGGTTGTCTGCCTCAGCGCGCCGAACCTCTGCCTCTCGCGTTTGCCATTCAGGATGGTGCCAGCTATGCCGGAGCCATTATCAAAGATGAGCTGAAACAAGCAGGTATAACCTACAGCGGTACACTGCTGCGCCAGACGCTGGTCAACGAGCCAGGCACTGTTGTTGCCAGCAAACAGTCAGCACCTTTGCACGATCTGCTTAAGATTATGCTGAAAAAATCGGACAACATGATTGCCGACACCGTTTTTCGTATGATTGGCCACGCACGATTTAATGTGCCGGGAACCTGGCGTGCAGGCTCCGATGCCGTACGCCAGATCCTGCGCCAGCAAGCAGGTGTTGATATTGGCAACACCATCATTGCTGATGGTTCAGGACTGTCGCGTCATAACCTGATTGCGCCCGCCACCATGATGCAGGTGCTGCAATATATTGCGCAGCATGATAATGAGCTGAACTTTATCACGATGCTGCCGCTGGCAGGCCATGATGGCTCTCTGCAATACCGTGCTGGTCTGCATCAGGCAGGCGTCGATGGCAAAGTCTCTGCGAAGACAGGCTCTTTACAAGGGGTTTATAACCTCGCCGGGTTCATTACCACGGCAAGTGGGCAACGGATGGCGTTTGTGCAATACCTGTCTGGCTATGCGGTTGAGCCGGCAGACCAGCGCAACCGCCGTATTCCTTTGGTACGCTTCGAGAGTCGGCTGTATAAAGACATTTATCAGAACAACTAAGAACATTTCTTGCCGGATAGCGGCTCACGCCCTATCCAGCCTACGGAAAAAAAACGGGCCGCATAAGCGGCCCGTTAGCTATTCATCGGATGACAAAATTAACGCTTGTAGATGAACTCAACGCCTTCTTCGTCGTCTTCGTCCCAGTCGTCATCCCAGTCATCTTCCGCTTCGTCTTCGACCTCTGCGAGCTGCTGACGGTGATAATCGTCCCACATGAACTCCACTTTCTCCGGCTGTTTCGCTTCTTCAGCCTGAACAATCGGGTTCTCAATGATGAAGGTCATCACATCCCAGCAAAGATCTTTCACACCCAACTGACTGGCGGCAGAGATCAGATAATATTTACCTTCCCAACCCAGCGCTTGCGCGATCGCTTTCGCTTTTTCTTCCGCTTCAGTCTTGTCCATCAAATCAATTTTGTTAAACACTAACCAACGCGGCTTAGAAGCCAGATCCTGACTGTATTTTTCCAGTTCACCGATAATGATACGGGCGTTTTCTACCGGATCTGAACCGTCAATTGGATCGATATCGATGAGGTGCAGCAGCACGCGACAACGTTCCAGATGTTTCAGGAAGCGGATCCCCAAACCTGCGCCTTCAGCAGCCCCTTCAATCAAACCCGGGATGTCGGCAACCACAAAGCTCTTTTCGTTGTCCATACGCACAACACCCAGGCTAGGAACCAGGGTGGTGAACGGATAATCCGCGACTTTCGGCTTCGCTGCAGATACCGCACGAATAAACGTCGATTTACCGGCGTTTGGCATGCCCAGCATACCCACATCCGCTAACAGCATCAGCTCCAGCATTAGATCGCGCTTATCTCCCGGTGTACCCATCGTTTTCTGACGTGGAGTACGGTTAACCGAGGATTTAAAACGGGTGTTACCCAGGCCGTGCCAGCCGCCTTTCGCGACCATCAGACGTTGCCCGTGTTTGGTCATGTCACCCATGGTTTCGCCCGTACCCTGATCGATAACGCGCGTACCTACAGGGACTTTGATGGTGACGTCTTTACCACGCTTACCGGTGCAATCACGGCTCGCGCCATTCTGACCACGTTCCGCACGGAACGATTTTTCAAAGCGATAATCGATCAGCGTGTTCAGGTTTTCGTCGGCTTCCAGCCATACGTCACCACCATCACCGCCATCGCCGCCATCCGGGCCGCCTTTCGGGATATACTTTTCGCGGCGGAAGCTGACGCAACCATTACCGCCATCACCTGCAACGACCAGGATCGATGCTTCATCAACAAACTTCATTTTACTCTCCGTAAATCATTCGCCTGAGCGGGGTTGCGAAACCACCGTTTCATGCTTACGTAAACCGCCCCAAATACGATGACCAATGGCGGAATACATCGCGCCCGCAACCACGATAAACGCACCGAGATAACCTAAAAGGTTTAGCATCGGTCTGGCGAAGAAATCGGGCCAGGCCAGTGATAATAAATCTGAAAATAACAGCGTAAACAGCGGCGTGAGCGTAATAATGGCGCTCACCTGCGCCGCCTGCCAGCGTGCCATCGCTTCCGCGAGGGCGCCGTATCCTACCAGCGTATTCAGGCCGCAGAACACCAGACAGGCAAGCTGCCAGTCGCTAAGCTGCGCTATTACACCGGGTTTAGCCAAGGGCAATAGCGCCATCGTACATAAAGTGTACAGTAAAAACAGGATCTGCGGTGAAGCCAGGCGACGCAATAACACCTTTTGCGCAACCCCATAGCTCACCCAAACCATCGCCGCGCCGACACCAAAAATCACACCCCAGGTGTAATCGGTCAGCTTGGTGAAAATTTCGATCAGACTGGTATTAAAAAACAACACCAGCCCGCTCAGAAGCATAATGGCGCCAATAACCTGCGTACCACGCATCTTTTCTTTCAGAATAAAGACGCTGGCGATCATCATGCCAACCGGTGACAGTTGACCGATAACCTGCGAAGCCGTTGGGCTCAAATATTGCAAAGAAGAACTAAACAGAATGAAGTTACCGAACAGCCCACCCGTGGCGATAGCCAGTAGTACCAGCCAACGCGCTTTACGAAAAATACGCAAAGGTGGGAGCTTTTTTTTAACCGCAAGAATAGCTCCAAGGCCAATGCTTGCCATTAAAAAACGGTAGAACACCACGGTAGGAGGCTCCATCACCTCCAGCACTTGCTTCATCGCTATTGGTAAAGCACCCCAACAGACTGCGGTCGTGAGTGCCAAAAGAATACCAATACCTGCCTGCTGCTTCATGCCGTATTCCCTGCAAGGGCTCGTTCCGGATTGCGACGGTACAACGAGCATATTTACCGGTCGTCGAATGTAAAAAGCCCCGCAACGTGTTGCGGGGCTTTTATCCGTTACCGGGACGCGAAAAACTTATTCAGCAACAATGCTGATGAATTTACGGTTTTTCGGGCCTTTCACTTCAAATTTCACTTTACCGTCTGCTTTAGCAAACAGAGTGTGGTCTTTGCCGCAACCAACGTTAGAGCCAGCGTGGAATTTAGTACCACGTTGACGAACGATGATGCTACCAGCCAAAACTGTTTCGCCGCCGAAGCGTTTTACGCCCAGACGTTTAGCTTCTGAATCGCGACCGTTACGAGTCGAGCCGCCAGCCTTTTTATGTGCCATTTAACCTGCTCCCCTTAACTTAAGCGCTGATGCCAGTGATTTTCACATCAGTGAACCACTGACGATGGCCCTGCTGCTTACGATAGTGTTTACGACGACGAAACTTAACAATCTTAACTTTCTCGCCACGACCGTGAGCAACAACTTCAGCTTTGATAACGCCGCCATCAACGAAAGGAACGCCGATTTTGACTTCTTCACCGTTTGCGATCATCAGAACTTCTGCGAATTCAACAGATTCGCCAGTTGCGATGTCCAGCTTTTCCAGGCGAACGGTCTGACCTTCGCTTACTCGGTGTTGTTTACCACCACTTTGGAAAACCGCGTACATAAAAAACTCCGCTTCCACGCACACCTTTTTGATGATTCAGAGTGCGCTATAAATATTCACAATAGGGCGCGAATATTACGCAAAACGCGAGCCTTTGACAAGTGCTACCGTCAATACATGAAGAAAAAAAACACAACACGTACGGCAACGTTTATCTGTGGCGTTTTTTCAGTACAATCAGCATATATTTCTAACCCTAAACCCGACGTTACCTTGTCATACTGTGAGGTAATCGGGGCGAGAAGCCCGGCTTTTGCGATGAATTTAGAAAAAATCAATGAGTTAACCGCGCAAGATATGGCGGGTGTCAATGCAACAATCCTTGAACAGCTCAATTCCGACGTTCAGTTGATCAATCAGTTGGGGTACTACATCGTTAGCGGTGGCGGAAAACGTATTCGCCCGATGATCGCCGTACTCGCTGCTCGCGCCGTTGGCTATCAGGATAATGCACACGTTACGATCGCGGCCCTAATCGAGTTTATCCACACCGCGACTCTGCTTCATGACGATGTTGTGGATGAATCCGATATGCGCCGAGGCAAAGCAACGGCGAATGCCGCATTTGGTAATGCGGCCAGCGTGCTGGTCGGCGATTTTATCTATACTCGCGCCTTTCAAATGATGACCAGCCTCGGTTCACTGAAGGTGTTGGAGGTTATGTCGAAAGCGGTAAACGTCATTGCCGAAGGTGAAGTTCTGCAGTTGATGAACGTAAACGACCCGGACATTACCGAAGAAAACTATATGCGCGTTATCTACAGCAAGACTGCGCGTCTGTTTGAAGCAGCGGCCCAATGTTCTGGCATTCTGGCCGGTTGTAACGCTGAGCAGGAAAAAGGGTTGCAGGATTATGGCCGCTATCTCGGCACCGCTTTCCAGCTAATTGACGATTTACTGGATTACAGCGCAGATGGCGAACAGTTGGGTAAAAACGTCGGCGATGACCTCAATGAGGGTAAACCTACACTTCCGCTGCTACATGCCATGCGTCATGGTACTCCAGAACAGGCGCTGATGATTCGCCAGGCTATTGAGCAAGGGAATGGTCGTCACCTTCTGGAGCCCGTTCTTGAAGCTATGAATGCCTGCGGTTCACTGGAGTGGACTCGCCAGCGTGCAGAAGAAGAAGCCGATAAGGCCATTGCCGCACTTCAGGTTCTTCCTGATACGCCGTGGAGAGAAGCCCTGATCGGCCTGGCACATATCGCGGTTCAGCGCGACCGTTAATCCCCCCTGAATCATACATTATCCCGTGCCACGCACGGGATAATCCTATAAGTTCCAATAAACACCTTTTGCACTATCCCTCTGACAGAACCAACGCTAGCCCTCCTGGCATATTCTGAATATTCTCAAACATTACACGAACATTTTAGAGCATTCATTCTCTGAGCGTATAGTGTTTAGACAGGATTATTGTGACAGCGTAAGTGGTTAACCAAAGGAGTGATGGATTTATGGAAAGCAAACTCATTGACTGGCATCCGGCAGACATCATCGCAGGGCTACGCAAAAAAGGAACGTCAATGGCAGCAGAGTCGCGAAAAAACGGATTAAGCTCATCGACACTGGCGAATGCGTTAACACGACCATGGCCAAAAGGAGAAGTGATTATTGCGAACGCGCTAGGAACGGATCCCTGGGTTATTTGGCCATCGCGTTATCACGATGCAAAGACACATGAATTCATCGACAGAACGCGCATGATGAGAACCCGCAAAGAGAAAAAGAGTCTCGAGTGAGTCGGGCAGTCCCCTCCATATCAAAGATATGGGGGGACAAGAAGCGTTAACGATTACTCGCCTTTCACACGCTCAATGTTTGCGCCCAGCGCACGCAGTTTATCTTCGATGCGCTCATAGCCGCGATCGATGTGATAAATACGATCGACAACCGTCGTACCTTCTGCAATACATCCAGCCAGTACCAGACTTGCTGACGCACGTAAATCTGTTGCCATAACTTGCGCACCAGAGAGTGTTTCAACGCCGTGGCAAATAACGGTATTGCTTTCGATTTCCGCGTGAGCGCCCATACGGCTCAGCTCCGGCACGTGCATAAAGCGGTTTTCAAACACCGTTTCCGTGATGAAGCCAGTCCCTTCCGCAACCAGGTTCAACAGCGTGAACTGAGCCTGCATATCGGTAGGGAACGCCGGATGCGGCGCAGTACGCACGTTAACCGCTTTCGGACGCTTACCGTGCATGTCGAGACTAATCCAGTCTGCACCAACTTCAATATCGGCGCCCGCATCACGCAGCTTAGCCAGAACAGCATCCAGCGTGTCCGGCTGAGCGTTACGGCAGATAATTTTGCCACGAGAAATCGCCGCTGCAACCAGGAAGGTCCCGGTTTCAATACGGTCAGGTAGAACGCGATACACGCCGCCACCAAGGCGTTCAACACCCTCAATGGTAATACGATCGGTACCCTGACCACTTACCTTCGCGCCCAGTGCAATCAGGAAATTAGCGGTATCCACAATTTCCGGTTCGCGTGCGGCGTTTTCGATGATGGTGGTACCTTCTGCAAGCGTTGCCGCACACATGATGGTTACCGTCGCACCGACGCTAACTTTGTCCATCACGATGTGCGCGCCTTTCAGACGACCATCAACGGACGCTTTCACATAACCCTCTTCCAGCTTGATGGTTGCACCCAATTGCTCAAGGCCAGTAATGTGCAGATCAACCGGACGCGCACCAATAGTACAGCCACCCGGCAGTGAAACCTGGCCCTGACCAAAGCGGGCTACCAGCGGCCCCAACGCCCAGATGGACGCACGCATAGTTTTAACCAGGTCATATGGCGCGCAGAAGACGTTTACGTCACGAGCATCAATGTGCACGGAACCATTGCGTTCAACTTTCGCACCCAACTGGCTCAGCAACTTCATTGAGGTGTCAACGTCTTTCAGTTTTGGGACGTTTTGGATCTCTACAGGTTCTTCTGCCAGCAACGCCGCAAACAGGATCGGCAGTGCAGCGTTTTTAGCGCCTGAAATGGTGACTTCGCCCTGGAGCTTAGTTGGCCCCTGAACACGGAATTTATCCATTATTCTGTTCTCTGTTAAGAATTCATATTCGCTACCGGTGCAGCACCCGTAGCTCAAAAACCGTTAAGTTTGCGATCGCGCGCCCATTCCGCTGGGGTAAATGCTTTGATCGACACAGCATGAATGCGGTTATCCGCAATGTATTCCATCAACGGGCCATAGACTGATTGCTGCTTCTTGACCCGGCTCATGCCTTCAAACATCTCACCCACGGCAATAACCTGAAAGTGACTGCCATCGCCAGAAACGTGGACTTCCTGGAGGGAGAGTGCATTCATCAGCACGCTCTGAATTTCATTATTTTCCATGGGATCTTCATTCGTCAGATAGTGAAAACAGCCCAACATCTTAGAGCAAAGTTGCGCTGTCATAAATAAGCAAAAGGCCTGGCTGGTGGATCATGACCGCAAAATTACCGGATGGCGACGCTAACGGGTCTTATCAGGCCTACAGGATCAACGTGAATATGTAGGCCGGATAGGCGCTTACGCCACCATCCGGCATTGATTACAGGCGGGGAAGGACATCGTCGGGCAGATTGTAAAGCTGCGCCAGTGTGTAAACCTTTTCGTTAACACCGCTGAGCGAAACGCTATTTCCCTGCTGCTTGCCCTGGTCAATCAGGTGTAGCAATAATGCCAGTCCACCGGTATCAACCCGGGAAACCTGGCTCAGGTCAATGCAGGTTACCCCTTTCATCGCTTCAACACGCGCATCCCAGAGCGGATTTAGCACGTCCTGATCCAGTTCTCCCTTGAGTACCAGCTTGTCACCTTCACGCGCCCAGGTGAGTGACTGCGTCATTATTTTTTCTCTTCCAGAGTGATTTTCTGCTGAGAAATAGATTTCAGCTGCGCTGTCAGGCCATCGATACCTTTGGTACGCAACAGGTCACTCCACTCATTCTGTTTCGTGGTGATCATGCTGACGCCTTCGGCGATCATGTCATATGCCTGCCAGTTACCGGTCTGGGAATTTTTACGCCACTGGAAATCCAGGCGCACAGGAGGGCGGCCATTTGGATCGTTGATGGTCACGCGGATCGGCACGATGGTCGCATCGCCCAGTGGTTGTTCCGGGGCGATCTGATAGGTCTGGCCGTGATACATTGCCAGCGCCTGGCCATAGGCTTGCTTCAGGTACTCACGAAATGCAGTGAAATACGCGTCACGCTGCGCTGGCGTCGCATCTTTGTAATAACGGCCCAGTACCAGTGCTCCGGCATATTTTACCTGAACGTACGGCAGCAGTTCCTGATCGACGATAACGCGCAAGTATTCCGGATTAGAACGAATTTTTGGTTGCTCGTTTTTCAGACGGTCAAAAGTTTTCTGCGCCGCCTCATTCATCTGTTTGTAAGGATTAGTCTGATCCGCTGCATTTGCGGCGCTAAGTGGGGCAATAACCAGCATAGCCACCATCATCAATCGTTTAAACATACGTCGATTCTCCTGAGATTACTTCGTTGCGCCCGCAGGCGTAGTGGCTTCATTATTGCCTTCTGCCGCAGATGACGCATCGCCAGAATTCTTATTGTCATCACCTTTACTGTTGCTGTTGTAAAGGAACTGACCAATCATATCTTCCAGCACCATCGCGGATTTGGTGTCCTGAATCGTACCGCCATCTTTCAGGATAGACGTTCCCAGCTCAGGATCTTCAAAACCAACGTTCAGGGCCAGATACTGCTCACCCAACAGGCCGGAGGTACGGATACTCAGTGAACTGGTATCGGGAATATGGTTAAAGCGCTCTTCAATTTCCAGCGTTACACGTGGCAGGTACGTTTTCGGATCTAACGAAATGTCTGCAACGCGTCCAACCACTACCCCGCCAATCCGTACCGGAGAACGCTCTCTCAAGCCGCCGATATTATCAAAGGTCGCATAAATCGTGTAGGTCGGCTCGGTACGCATGGAAGTGACATTGGCTGCTTTCAGACAAACAAACAACGCCGCCAGCAGCGCAACCAGCAGGAATAACCCGACCCAAATCTCATTTTTTTTCGTTTGCATGAACTCAATTCCCAAACATCAATGCGGTCAGCACAAAATCCAGCCCCAAAACGGCAAGAGATGCGTGCACAACGGTGCGTGTCGTTGCCCGGCTAATGCCGGCAGAGGTCGGAATAGCATCATAACCATTGAACAATGCAATCCATGTGACCGTAATGGCGAACACCACGCTCTTAATCAAACAGTTGACCAGATCCAGACGCCAGTCGACGGCATTCTGCATCGCAGACCAGAAAAAGCCTGCGTCAATCCCCTTCCAGCTTACGCCAACCAGTGAGCCGCCCCAGATACCCACTGCGACAAAAATAATCGTCAGCAGCGGCAGCGAAATGACTCCAGCCCAAAAACGCGGAGAGATCACGCGGCGCAGTGGATCGACCGCCATCATTTCCATACTGGAAAGCTGCTCGGTCGCCCGCATCAGGCCGATTTCTGCGGTTAAGGCAGAGCCAGCTCGTCCGGCGAAAAGCAACGCCGCAACGACCGGCCCCAGCTCGCGCAGCAATGAAAGCGCCACGAGCATACCAAGGCTGGTTTCCGCGCTGTAAGTCGTCAGTACCAGATATCCCTGCAACCCCAGCACCATACCGATGAACACGCCAGAAACAATAATGATAAGCATCGATAAGACGCCGACATTATAGAGCTGACGGATCAGCAGCGGCGCATGTTTGCGAAACTCCGGCTTGCCGACTACCGCATTGAACAACATTAATCCGGCGCGCCCGAACGTCCGGAGGGTTTTTATCCCTCGATGCCCGAGTGATGCCAGCGCATTTAACAGCATGGGTGGCTTAACTCCCTGTTTTGAGTAAATCAGTGTGGTAATCGCCCGCCGGGTAGCGGAATGGAACCGGCCCATCGGCAATACCGTCAAGGAACTGGCGCACCCGCGGATCGGCATTTTCTTGTAGTGCCTGAGCACTACCGTAGGCCACTATTTTTTTGTCCGCCATAATATAGGCGTAATCCGCAATACTCAGTACCTCTGGCACATCATGAGACACCACTACACAGGTAACGCCCAGTACGCTGTTCAGCTCTGAAATCAGCTTCACCAACACGCCCATGGTAATGGGATCCTGACCGACAAACGGTTCATCAAACATGATGAGGTCTGGCTCCAGCGCGATAGCGCGTGCTAATGCCGCACGCCGCGCCATCCCACCAGATAATTCAGAAGGCATTAATTTTGCCGCACCGCGCAGGCCGACAGCCTCCAGTTTCATCATCACCGTGCTTCTCAGCAACGGCGCGGGTAACGTTGTATGCTCACGCAGGGGATAGGCAACGTTATCAAACACATTCATGTCGGTAAACAACGCACCTGACTGAAACAGCATGCTCATACGCTTACGCACGGTGTACAAACGCGAACGAGACATAGCAGGGACGTTCTCGCCATCAAAAAGTATCTCGCCGTTATCCGGGGGGATCTGTCCGCCAATCAAACGCAACAGCGTTGTTTTACCGATGCCTGATGGCCCCATGATCGCCGTTACCTTTCCGCGCGGCACCGTCAGGGAAATATTATCAAAAATGCAGCGATCGCCTCGGGAAAAGCTGACATCGCGCATATCGACTAGATTCGCCACAGACTGACCCATTGATTCATCCTTTACTATTGCCTCGTTGTTCGAAGAGTTTGGCGCTCAATTTAGCCCTGAACCCAACATATTTACAGATTATTACCCACCCTGGTTAGCGAAAGCTGGCATTTGTTTTACTTTTTAGCCGCATAAAGTCAAAATTAAGAATTCGTCACGGCTTCCAGAAGATCCTTCAGTGGACCGGCGAGTATACCTGAAGAAAGGACTTTAGATGCTTTTAGCGACGGCGCTGTTAATAATTGGTTTACTTCTGGTGGTCTACGGTGCCGACCGTATGGTGTTTGCCGCATCCATTTTATGCCGAACGTTTGGCATTCCCCCGATCATCATTGGGATGACAGTCGTCAGCATTGGTACATCATTACCTGAGATTATTGTCTCCGTTGCCGCATCGATGAATGGGCAGCTCGACTTAGCCGTCGGTACAGCTATCGGCTCCAACATCACCAACATTCTTCTCATTTTAGGCCTGTCAGCACTGATTCACCCTTTTACCGTGCATTCTGATGTTCTGCGTCGGGAATTACCGCTAATGTTGCTGGTGAGCATACTCGCTGCATCCGTACTGTATGACGGGCAACTAAGTCGCAGCGATGGTTTTTTTCTGCTGCTTCTTGCCGTGCTATGGCTGCTATTCATTGTTAAAATCGCGCGTCTGGCAGAGCGGCAAGGAAATGACAGCCTTACCCGGGAGCAAGTGGCGGAGCTGCCTCGCGAAGGCGGACTGCCCGTCGCATTTTTATGGTTGGGTATTGCGCTGATTATTATGCCGATGGCAACACGTATGGTGGTGGATAACGCCACTGTGCTGGCGAATTACTTTGCCATGAGCGAACTCACTATCGGTTTGACGGTGGTGGCCATTGGCACCAGCCTGCCTGAACTGGCAACGGCAATCGCAGGTCTGCGCAAGGGTGAAAACGATATCGCCGTTGGCAATATCATCGGCGCGAACATTTTTAATATTGTAATCGTCCTCGGACTGCCCGCACTGATCACACCGGGCGAGGTCAATCCGATGGCCTTCAGCCGTGATTATAGCGTCATGTTGCTGGTGAGCGTTATTTTTGCATTACTCTGCTGGCGACGTCCGCGCCAGATAAGTCGAGGCGCTGGTGCGCTATTGACTGGCGGTTTTATCATATGGCTGGCGATGCTGTATTGGTTATCGCCACTTCTCGTTGGATAACTGGAAACGCATTATGTCGCACTTAGAGTTGCAACCGGGTTTTGACTTTCAGCAAGCAGGTAAGGAAGTCCTGGCAATTGAACGTGAAGGCCTGGCGGAGCTTGATCAGTATATCAACCAGAATTTTACCCTCGCATGTGAAAAAATATTCGGTTGCCCGGGCAAAGTTGTGGTCATGGGGATGGGAAAATCTGGGCATATCGGGCGGAAAATGGCCGCCACTTTTGCCAGCACTGGCACCCCGTCATTTTTCGTACATCCTGGCGAAGCCGCGCATGGCGATCTGGGTATGGTATCGCCGCAAGACGTCGTGATCGCCATTTCTAACTCAGGCGAATCAAATGAGATTGCAGCGTTAATCCCGGTTCTAAAACGCCTTCACGTGCCGCTTATCTGCATGACCGGTCGTCCGGAAAGCAGCATGGCACGTGCGGCAGATGTGCATCTATGTGTTAAAGTGCCTAAGGAGGCCTGCCCGTTAGGTCTGGCACCGACCAGTAGTACAACCGCGACGCTGGTGATGGGTGATGCACTTGCTGTTGCATTATTAAAAGCTCGCGGCTTTACCGCAGAAGATTTTGCGTTATCTCACCCGGGTGGCGCATTGGGTCGTAAGCTTTTATTACGCGTTAACGATATTATGCATACGGGCGACGAGATCCCGCATGTGAACAAGCGCGCCAGCCTGCGTGATGCCTTACTTGAGATCACTCGTAAGAATCTCGGTATGACCGTCATCTGCGATGACAAAATGAAGATTGACGGCATCTTCACGGATGGCGACTTACGCCGTGTTTTTGATATGGGTGTCGATGTACGTCAGTTAGGCATTGCTGATGTCATGACACCTGGAGGCATTCGTGTGCGTCCAGGCATTCTTGCCGTTGATGCCCTGAACTTAATGCAGTCCCGCCATATCACTTCGGTAATGGTTGCTGATGGCGACCAGTTACTCGGTGTGTTACATATGCATGATCTGCTGCGTGCAGGCGTAGTGTAGAAATTCAAGGATAAAAGAAATGAGTAAAGCAGGTGCGTCGCTTGCGACCTGTTATGGACCCGTCAGCACTGAAGTCATCACCAGGGCAGAAAATATTCGTCTGCTCATCCTTGACGTGGATGGCGTTCTGTCTGACGGTCTGATTTATATGGGCAACAATGGCGAAGAGCTGAAAGCATTTAACGTTCGTGATGGCTACGGAATTCGTTGTGCGCTCACTTCAGGTATTGAGGTTGCCATTATTACCGGACGAAAGGCTAAACTTGTAGAAGATCGTTGTGCCACTCTGGGGATCGCTCATCTCTACCAGGGGCAATCTGACAAACTGGTCGCCTTTGACGACCTACTCAAGAAACTGGCGATTGCACCTGAAAATGTAGCGTACGTTGGCGACGATCTGATCGACTGGCCGGTGATGGAAAAAGTGGGATTAAGCGTAGCGGTAGCGGATGCACATCCTTTGCTGATCCCGCGTGCCGACTATGTCACCCACATCGACGGGGGGCGTGGCGCTGTACGTGAAGTCTGCGATTTATTACTCCTGGCGCAGGGCAAACTGGATGAGGCCAAAGGGCAATCGATATGAGCAAAACCAGACGTTGGGTTATCATTCTACTGTCGCTGGCTATCCTTGTGCTGATTGGTATTAACCTGGCAGACAAAGACGACACCACTGAAGTAGTGGTGAATAGCAATGAGCCAACCTATAAGAGCGAACATACCGATACCGTTGTATATAGCCCGGAAGGCGCACTAAGCTATCGCTTGATCGCTCAACACGTTGAATATTATTCAGATCAGGCTGTTTCGTGGTTTACTCAACCAGTATTAACCACATTTGATAAGGATAAAGTACCGACCTGGTCAATCAAGGCCGATAAAGCCAAATTAACCAATGATCGTATGCTCTATCTGTATGGCCACGTTGAAGTCAACGCGCTGGTTCCTGACTCTCAACTACGCAGAATTACTACCGATAACGCGCAGATTAACCTGGTGACGCAAGATGTTACTTCGGATGATCTGGTTACGTTGTACGGAACAACATTTAACTCCAGCGGACTGAAGATGCGCGGCAACTTACGCAGCAAGAACGCCGAGCTGATTGAAAAGGTTAGAACCTCATATGAAATTCAAAACAAACAAACTCAGCCTTAACCTTGTGCTTGCCAGCTCACTTCTGGCCGCCAGCATTCCGGCATTTGCCGTAACCGGCGATACCGAGCAACCGATCCACATTGAATCGGATCAACAATCCCTGGATATGCAGGGCAACGTGGTAACGTTTACCGGTAATGTGGTCGTGACCCAGGGCACCATCAAAATTAATGCCGATAAAGTCGTCGTGACCCGCCCCGGCGGTGAAGACGGTAAAGAAGTGATCGATGGTTATGGTAACCCGGCAACGTTTTACCAGATGCAGGATAACGGTAAACCCGTTAACGGCCACGCGTCACAAATGCACTATGAACTGGCAAAAGATTTCGTCGTGCTGACTGGCAAAGCTTATCTGGAGCAGGTAGACAGCAATATCTCCGGCGACAAAATAACCTATCTGGTTAAAGAGCAGAAAATGCAGGCCTTCAGTGATAAAGGCAAACGCGTCACCACTGTACTGGTGCCGTCACAACTGCAGGATAAAGGCAAAACCAAGGCTCCGGCAGAGAAAAAAGGTAACTGATTCGTTATGGCAACATTAACTGCAAAGAATCTTGCAAAAGCCTACAAAGGCCGCCGCGTAGTGGAAGATGTCAGTTTGACCGTCAACTCCGGGGAGATCGTTGGTCTGCTCGGCCCTAACGGTGCGGGTAAAACAACGACCTTTTACATGGTTGTCGGCATTGTGCCGCGCGATGCTGGCAACATCATCATTGATGATGAAGACATCAGCCTGCTGCCGCTGCATGCGCGCGCACGTCGCGGCATCGGCTACTTACCGCAGGAAGCCTCTATTTTTCGTCGCCTGAGCGTATTTGATAACCTGATGGCAGTGCTGCAAATTCGTGACGATCTTTCCAGTGAACAACGTGAAGATCGCGCCAACGAACTGATGGAAGAATTCCATATCGAACATCTGCGCGACAGCCTGGGGCAATCGCTGTCCGGCGGTGAACGGCGCCGTGTGGAAATCGCCCGTGCGCTGGCTGCAAATCCGAAATTTATCCTGCTGGATGAACCCTTTGCCGGCGTTGACCCGATTTCCGTTATTGATATCAAACGCATCATTGAACACCTGCGAGATAGCGGACTGGGCGTGCTGATTACCGACCATAACGTTCGCGAAACGCTGGCGGTCTGTGAGCGAGCCTACATTGTGAGCCAGGGGCATCTGATCGCACACGGTACGCCTACCGAAATACTGCAAGACGAACACGTTAAGCGCGTATACCTTGGGGAAGACTTCAGACTCTGATAGGGTAGAAGACTTCACGTTACCGCGGGAGAAAACAACTCTGAACATGAAGCAAGGTTTGCAACTCAGGCTTAGCCAACAACTGGCGATGACGCCTCAGCTTCAACAGGCTATCCGTCTGTTGCAGCTGTCCACGCTGGAACTTCAGCAAGAACTTCAGCAAGCGCTGGAAAGTAACCCACTGCTCGAGCAAACCGATCTTCACGACGAAATTGACACCCAGGAAAAACAGGACAGCGAATCTCTCGATACTGCAGATGCACTCGAACAAAAAGAGATGCCGGAAGAGCTACCGCTAGACACCAGTTGGGATGAAATTTACACCGCGGGTACGCCGTCTGGGGCCAGCGGGGATTACATTGACGACGAACTGCCGGTGTATCAGGGTGAAACCACGCAATCGCTACAAGATTATCTAATGTGGCAAGTGGAGCTGACTCCATTTTCGGATACCGATCGCGCCATTGCGACGTCAATTGTAGACGCGGTGGATGATACAGGGTATCTCACGGTTTCTCTGGACGAAATTCTCGAAAGCATGGGCGATGATGACATCGGTATGGATGAAATCGAGGCCGTGCTTAAACGCGTTCAACGTTTTGATCCTGTTGGTGTTGCGGCAAAAGATCTCCGTGACTGCTTACTGATCCAACTTTCGCAGTTTGACAAAGCCACACCATGGCTGGAAGAAACTCGCCTGATCATCAGCGATCATCTTGATCTGCTCGCCAATCACGACTTCCGCACGCTGATGCGCGTGACCCGACTGAAAGAAGATGTACTGAAAGAGGCTGTAAATCTTATCCAGTCGCTCGACCCAAGACCCGGACAGTCGATCCAGACGGGTGAACCGGAATACGTGATCCCGGATGTGCTGGTACGTAAGCATAACGATCGCTGGGTCGTCGAACTGAACAGCGACAGCATTCCGCGCTTACAAATCAACCAGCACTACGCCGCCATGTGTAACGGTGCGCGTAACGATGCAGACAGCCAGTTTATCCGTAGTAATCTGCAGGATGCGAAGTGGCTGATAAAAAGCCTGGAAAGCCGTAATGACACACTGTTGCGCGTCAGTCGCTGTATTGTTGAGCAACAGCAAGCCTTCTTTGAACAAGGCGAAGAGTTTATGAAACCGATGGTGCTGGCGGATATCGCCCAGGCCGTCGAGATGCACGAATCGACCATTTCCCGAGTGACCACGCAAAAATACCTGCACAGTCCGCGCGGCATTTTTGAATTGAAGTATTTCTTCTCCAGTCACGTAAATACTGAAGGTGGAGGCGAAGCCTCTTCTACAGCGATACGCGCGCTGGTGAAGAAATTAATTGCTGCGGAGAACCCTGCGAAACCGCTGAGTGACAGCAAGTTAACCTCTATGCTGTCAGAACAGGGTATCATGGTGGCGCGCCGCACCGTTGCGAAGTACCGAGAGTCTTTATCCATTCCGCCGTCTAACCAGCGCAAACAACTGGTCTGACCCAACCGATAAGGAAGACACTATGCAGCTCAACATCACTGGAAATAACGTCGAAATTACTGAAGCCCTGCGCGACTTTGTTACCACAAAGTTCGCCAAACTTGAGCAATATTTCGACAGGATTAATCAGGTTTATATTGTGTTGAAAGTGGAGAAGGTTACACACATCTCGGATGCAACACTGCATGTGAACGGTGGCGAAATTCATGCCAGCGCGGAAGGTCAGGATATGTACGCCGCCATTGACGGTTTAATTGATAAACTGGCTCGGCAGCTAACAAAACATAAAGATAAACTGAAACAGCACTAACTTGTCCGGGCAGTTAGCGGGTGCAGGACGGCCTGTTGTGAAGCACAACAGGCCATTTGTACAGTTAGCGCTTAGGTGAAATTATGACAAATAACGATACGACTCTACAACTGAGCAATGTTCTTAACCAGGAATGTACACGCGCGGCCGTTCACTGCCAAAGTAAGAAACGCGCACTGGAAATCATTAGCGAACTGGCGGCAAAGCAGCTCAGCTTGCCTCCTCAGGTGGTGTTTGAAGCCATTCTGACGCGTGAGAAAATGGGCAGTACCGGCATCGGCAATGGTATTGCAATTCCGCACGGTAAGCTGGAAGAAGATACGTTACGTGCGGTCGGCGTGTTTGTTCAACTCGAAACCCCCATCGCTTTCGACGCCATTGATAATCAGCCTGTTGATCTGCTTTTCGCTCTGCTGGTCCCTGCCGATCAAACCAAAACGCATTTGCATACGCTGTCACTGGTTGCAAAACGCCTGGCAGATAAAACCATCTGTCGTCGCCTGCGCGCCGCACAAAGCGACCAGGAGTTGTATCAAATCATCACGGACACCGAAGGTGAACAGGATGAAGCATAATAACCCAATGGCATCTTTTTCTGTCGTTGTGAGGAGAAACAGTACATGGTACTGATGATCGTCAGCGGTCGCTCAGGGTCGGGAAAATCTGTCGCCCTGCGAGCGCTGGAAGATATGGGTTTTTACTGCGTGGATAACCTCCCCGTCGTGTTGTTGCCCGATCTGGCTAGAACGCTTGCCGATCGCCAAATTTCTGCGGCTGTCAGCATTGATGTGCGTAACATGCCTGAGTCACCAGAGATTTTCGAACAGGCGATGAATAACCTGCCAGAGGGCTTCTCACCGCAGCTGTTGTTCCTTGATGCTGACCGTAACACGCTGATTCGCCGCTACAGCGATACGCGACGTCTGCACCCGCTCTCCAGCAAAAACTTATCTCTGGAAAGCGCGATTGATAAAGAAAGTGATTTACTGGAACCACTGCGTTCCCGCGCAGACTTGATCGTTGATACCTCGGAAATGTCCGTGCACGAACTGGCGGAAATGTTACGTACCCGACTGTTGGGTAAACGTGAACGTGAACTGACGATGGTATTCGAGTCCTTTGGTTTCAAACACGGTATCCCAATAGATGCGGATTACGTCTTTGATGTGCGATTCCTGCCTAACCCACACTGGGATCCAAAACTACGTCCGATGACCGGTCTTGACAGGCCTGTCGCCGCCTTCCTCGATCGACACACAGAAGTACACAATTTTATCTACCAGACTCGCAGCTATCTTGAGCTATGGTTACCCATGCTGGAGACGAACAACCGCAGCTACCTCACCGTAGCCATCGGCTGTACCGGCGGGAAGCACCGTTCGGTGTATATTGCAGAGCAACTGGCAGACTACTTCCGCTCACGCGGTAAAAACGTACAGTCACGCCATCGTACGCTGGAAAAACGTAAATCATGACCGTGAAGCAAACTGTTGAAATCACGAATAAGCTGGGCATGCATGCCCGGCCCGCAATGAAACTGTTTGAATTAATGCAGGGTTTTGAAGCAGAAGTACTGCTACGTAATGATGAAGGAACGGAAGCCGAAGCAAACAGCGTTATCGCATTGCTAATGCTGGATTCCGCCAAAGGCCGTCAGATAGAGATTGAAGCCTCTGGCCCACAGGAAGTTGAAGCCCTTGCAGCGGTTATTGCGTTGTTTAATTCAGGGTTTGACGAAGAGTAGTCCGGAAGGTCGGATAAGGCGTTTACACCACCATCCGACACCACCGATTAATACAGCTTATTTTCCCGCATAAACGACTCACCGCCAAGCTGGCGCATTTGACGCATGATCCACGCCTGACGGCTACGAACATAGCCTGACGGTGCATTCGCCTTAAAACGCAGAGGATTTGGCAATACCGCCGCCAGTAATGCCGCTTCTGACAGACTCAACCGGCTGGCGGGCTTATGGAAATACCGCTGCGCCGCCGCTTCCACGCCAAATACACCATCGCCAAACTCAGCAATATTCAGATAGACGGTCAGAATACGTTTCTTGCTCCAGACTGTTTCCATACCCAGCGTCAGACCAGCCTCCAGACCTTTACGCACCCAGCTACGCCCATCCCACAGAAAAAGATTTTTTGCCGTCTGCTGCGACAACGTCGACGCGCCGCGAATACGCTTTTCGTTACGTTCGTTGTGCTCCAGCGCTTTCTCTATGGCGGAGACATCAAATCCCCAGTGTTCGGGAAATTTTTGGTCCTCGGCTGCAATCACCGCCAGCCCCATCAGTGGCGATATATCGTCCATGCTGACCCAGTCTGAATGCGCCACATAGCTGAAATGTCCCTGTAACCATGCTCCAAGCTGCCGCTCGACCATCACTGCCGAGAAAGGCACTGGCACCACGCTAAATAGCGCGATGCCGCCGCCCCAAAAAACGGCGAGGACAACAACCACCCGCAGAAAAATACGCCGCAAAAAGGCGGCGACCCCTTTTCTCATTCAGCCAGCACCAGCACACGCGCCACCAGCTTATCGATACCGCTTGCGGCCTGGGCTATATCCTGCGCCAGCATATAAGCCGGTGTAGTGACGATTTTGTTGTCTTCATCGACCACGATATCATCAACCGGACAAGGCACATGTTCGCCCCCCATATCTTCCAGCACTTCCGCGGTGTCAATATCGGTGCCAATTGTCAGACGCAGTGGGAAATCAAAGATTTTTGGCAGCATCGCCGGAGCAATACACATAAATCCCAGCGGTTTTCCTGACTGATGCATAGCGACCGCCAGCGCGGCCAAATCGCTATCAACCCGACATTCGCTGCCCTGGCTGGCAAAATTACTCAGATTCTTCGCCGCGCCAAACCCACCAGGAACAATCAGCGCATCAAGTTCAGCAGAAACAGCCTGGGCCAGAGGACGGATATCACCCCGCGCAATACGTGCTGCTTCAATCAGGACGTTGCGTGCTTCCTGCATCGGCTCACCCGTCAGATGATTAATGACATCCACCTGCTGTTTATCCGGTGCAAAACAGATAGCCTGAGCACCGCTGCGAGCTATCGCCAGAAGGGTTAGCACGGCTTCATGGATCTCTGAACCGTCATATACACCACATCCACTGAGCACAACGCCAACTTTTTTCATCGAGATACTCCTTTCGCAACTGACTGAAGCATATTAATAATTCTTATTAAAATGCTACGCTTCACACATTTAACTGATTCATGTAACAAATTATTTAAGATTTGCTATCTTAACTGCGTGTGGCCTGAAATTTAGGGCTGCGCCCTTGTAAACAATGATAATAATTTACGGCGCAGCCACGATTTCCCTGGTGTTGGCGCAGTATTCGCGCACCCCGGTTAAGCCGGGGTCATTTTTTTTCCACGCTCGCTACCCAGGCTCTTAATACCGCCACGTCGTGTTGCCACTCTTGCTTCATCTCTTCAATCCATTCAGCCACGTTATCTTCCCAGGCAGGAAGATCTGGTGATTGAATTTGCTGTCCCAGTTGCTGCAGATGTCGCAGGCCAACCGATCCCGCAGCACCTTTGATTTTGTGGCCTTCTTCAACAACGCCTTTTTTATCACGCGCAGTCAGATTGGACTCCAGGACGCTCAAATATCCCGGCATCATCTTCTCAAACACCGCCAGCCCATCGGTAATCAACTTCGGTCCCACCAGCTCGAGGTATTGTTCCAACATGGGAATATCTAACAGCGCTTGCGATTTACTGCTTTCTTCAGATGTCACAGTGCTCTCCTCTTTGTTTCGGGTATCCCAGTATTTTTTGATCATGGCGGTTAACGCCGGAACCGATAATGGCTTACTCAGCACGTCATCCATTCCCGCATCAAGATATTCTTTCTTATCCTTCAGTACGTTGGCAGTAAGCGCCACCAGCGGCGGCAGGTCTTCACGCGCGTATTTTTGGGTAAGCTCTCTGGAGATATCCAGCCCCGTCATATCCGGCAACTGAATATCCAGCAGTACCAGGTCGTATTCCCCCGGCTTGAACATTTCCAGCGCAGCTTTCCCGGTCATCGCGACATCCACGCTGTTGCCTAGTTTTTCCAGCACTGAACGCGCAACAATCACATTCAGTTCAATATCCTCTACCAGCAACACATTCAGAGCTGGCAACGGCATATCATCCTCTTCAAAGGCGTCTTCAATCTCTTCCGCTACGGCAGGCGCATGAACGGTTAGCGTAAAGACTGAACCTTTTCCTGGCTGGCTGGAGACCGTGATATCCCCCCCCATATTCTTCGCCAGACGGCGGGATACCGCGAGACCAATCCCGGTACCTGTTGCCGGTTTACCACCGTTACTGTCTTTCACCTGATAATACATGGCGAAGATCTTATCCTGCTCATCCTGCGGAATACCGATCCCGGAATCTTCAACTTCAAAATGCAGAATACTTCCTTCGTCATAACGCGCCCGAACGGTGACCTGTCCTTGCTGGGTGAACTTCACGGCATTACTGATCAGGTTCCACAGGATCTGACGTAAACGCGTCCCGTCTGTGATGACCTTATGCGGCAGAGGCAACGTCGGTTCCAGGACAAAGCGTAGCCCTTTTTGTTGCGCCTGAAGGCCTGACAGGTTTTCCAGATCCGCCATAAAGCTGGTGAAATCAATCGGCTGGTTATCCAGTTGGACTTTACGCCGTTCCATCTTATCCATGTCGATAATATCGTTGAAAATATTACCCAACGTGACGGCAGAAACGTGGATGGTTTTGAGGTATTTTTCCTGCTCGGCGGTCAGATCTGTATCCAGCAGGATCCGGCTTAAACCGACAATGCCGTTCAGTGGTGTTCTCAGCTCGTGGCTGATAGTCGAAATGAAGGTGGTCTTATCGCGACTGGCACGCTCAAGTGCGTCCTGATAACGCTTACGCTCGGTAATATCGCGCCCAAAGCCCATCAGACCATGTCGCTTACCAACTCGGTCGTAATAAGGCACTTTACGAATTTCAAAGCAGGCTTTACGTCCGTCCGGATAATCCAGCCATTGTTCATAAGTGAGCGAAACATTATGGCGGAACACTTTCTCATCAGTTTCGATAACCTTCTCTGCCGCCTCAGGGGAATAAACGTCAGCCGGTTTTAAATTTACCAGTTGCTTTTCACTCTTGCCGGTCAGCAATTCCATCGCACGGTTACAGCCGGAAAATTCTTTATCCTCATTGCGATAAAAAACCAGATCCGGCGACGCATCGAGGAAAGAACGCAGAAAAGAGGACTGTTGTTCAAGCTGGATCTGCGCTTCTTCGCGCTCTTTAATTTCCACCTTAAGCTGCTCAAACGTTTCCTGGCGCTCCGCTTCTGCCTTTTCACGTTCTACGATCTGCTGATTGAGCTGAGCAATATTGTCCTTCAGTTGTACATTAAGCTTGAGATCGCGCTCACGCATCTCTTCCAGCTTCTGTACCAGTCGTGACAGGCGCTGTCGGGACTCCTCCAGTTGTTCCACTACCACTGACAGGAAATAGACGGCCCACGGGGTAATTAACAGACCAAAAAAGATTGAACGGATAACATCAATACTTTCTACCTGACCATGCAGCACCATGGTGACAGCCATCTGCACCACAATTGCCAACACGACCAAAGCCAGCGCCAATAGCAGCGAAAAGCGCACCAGACCTAACTTCATCATCAGGTCGACATAATATTGCGCCAGCATACGAATTTGCTTCATAGAGGGTTCCTTCACGACAACTTGGCACAATAATACTCAATTCTCAGCGCGACGTTTAAGATTGTGCCAAAAATGCGTAGTTTCCCTCATCGCGCTACACTGCCGGCGGGTTCCAGGGCCGTCCCAGAGCTGACCCCTGTACGCCATATTCGTTAAGGTACTTATCCAGTTCGACCATCCCGGTCCAGCGATTTTCACACCATAATGGGGCTAATAACGTCGGGCGACGGGCGCTGGCAGAAATTCGGTGATAGATAACCTCTGGCGGAGTGTGGCGAATCATCTCTCCCGCCGTCACTGTGTAATCACCCAGCTCAATACCGCTCAGGCGCCCGGCCTCCCAGGCTTTCGCCATAATGCTGCCCTTCACGATATGCAGGGGATGCAGCTTAATTCCATCGACTCCGGTATCCACCACGCGTTCCAGCGTTTGCAGACATTCCATTTGCCCTTCTCCCGGCAGACCGACAATAAGGTGCGAACACACTTTCAACCCACGTTCACGCGCTAACTGAGTGGTTCGCTGATAGCAGGAAAAATCATGTCCACGATTGATGCGGTGCAGGGTTTTATCATGCGCAGTTTGCAACCCCAGCTCCAGCCACACCTCATATCCCTGATCGTTATATTCGCAAAGCAGATCAAGCACCGCTTCCGGAACACAATCGGGGCGCGTCCCAACGCACAGACCAACAATATTGGCCTGACTGACCGCCTGCTGATACATAGAACGCAGCACCTGCACTTCCGCAAAGGTGCTGGTATAGGCCTGGAAATAGGCCAGATAGCGATTAGCGCGATTCACCAGGTGCGCCTGATGTTCAAGCTGTTCGGCAATGGAATGATGCTGTTGGGCCTCATCGGCAAAAGAGGCCACATTACAGAAAGTACATCCACCGCGTCCGATGGTACCATCGCGATTTGGGCAGCTAAACCCACCGTGCAGCGTGAGTTTATGAACTTTTTGCCCATAACGACGAGAAAGATCCCCACCAAACATATTGACTAATTTCTGTAACTGCATAATCTGATAGACCGCGCCTTGAAAAGAGGCCAAAGCCTGCCATTTTTAGCCCCCGTTGGCGATGACCTGGATCAATCGCCCTGGCGTGCCTTTATTTATTGCATAACAAATCAAAATAACCGAAATTTCATTCAATCCAAATGTAATTATTTTTCCTTATATCCCGCTATTTTTTTTATGTTCTTTTAGCTCTTGTATAAAAAAAGTATCTTTAAGACGCCAAAACTCTAAAATCCAGCATAAAATGCCAGTCATCACGATAAACAAAGGGAGGACGAGGGATAACAGGCCTTTCTGACAGTGAGACAGATCACACTTCACCATCCATTCCACACACGTTAAATCAATGTAAAAACGCCTTTAATTTCAATATATTCATAAAGTTAATCTTCCTATAGCACATTTTTGTATAAATAAGATTGCCATTTGACCTGTGTGTGGATTCCCGATAACTTGGAAATCCGCTGGAAGCTTTCTGGATGAGCAGTCTGCTCATCATATTTATGCAGTAATTGAGATTCCCTCTGAAGCAAGTCCTCAAACTTGTTTGACCTGTGCGAAAAGGATAAAGAGGGCGAATGCGAGGTAAGCGTATGACACGCAAACCCCGTCGCCATGCTCTTGGTGTGCCCGTGCGCAACGGTTCAGATGGGGATCTCGCAGAGCCTGGGGAGGTTCACTGATATGTTGTACGATAAATCCCTTGAGAAGGATAACTGTGGTTTCGGCCTGATCGCCCACATAGAAGGCGAACCTAGCCACAAGGTAGTGCGTACCGCCATACACGCGCTGGCCCGTATGCAGCACCGTGGCGCAATTCTTGCCGATGGTAAAACCGGCGATGGTTGCGGCCTGCTGTTACAAAAACCTGACCGTTTTTTTCGTATCGTTGCTCAGGAGCGCGGCTGGCGTTTAGCCAAAAACTACGCCGTCGGCATGATCTTTTTAAATAAAGACGCTGAACTGGCGGCTGCATCTCGTCGCATTGTTGAAGAAGAATTACAGCAGGAAACCTTGTCGATTGTTGGTTGGCGCGAAGTACCCACCAACGAAGGTGTCCTCGGTGAAATCGCCCTCTCCTCCCTGCCTCGAATTGAGCAAATTTTTGTTAACGCCCCTGCGGGCTGGCGACCACGTGATATGGAACGCCGCCTGTTCATCGCGCGTCGCCGTATCGAAAAACGCCTCCAGGAAGATAAAGACTTCTACGTCTGCAGCTTGTCTAACCTGGTCAACATCTACAAAGGTCTGTGTATGCCGGCGGACCTGCCGCGCTTTTACCTGGACCTGGCGGACCTGCGTCTGGAATCAGCTATCTGTCTGTTCCATCAGCGCTTCTCCACCAACACCGTACCACGCTGGCCGCTGGCGCAACCGTTCCGCTACCTGGCGCACAACGGTGAGATCAACACCATCACCGGTAACCGTCAGTGGGCCCGCGCACGTACCTATAAATTTCAGACGCCGCTGATCCCTGATCTCCATGATGCCGCTCCTTTCGTCAACGAAACCGGCTCCGACTCCAGCTCAATGGACAACATGCTGGAGCTGCTTCTGGCAGGCGGCATGGACATTATCCGGGCCATGCGCCTGCTGGTGCCACCAGCCTGGCAGAACAACCCTGACATGGACCCGGAACTGCGCGCATTCTTTGACTTTAACTCCATGCACATGGAGCCATGGGATGGTCCGGCAGGTATTGTTATGTCTGACGGCCGCTTTGCCGCATGTAACCTGGACCGTAACGGCCTGCGCCCGGCACGCTACGTGATCACCAAAGACAAGCTCATCACCTGCGCCTCTGAAGTGGGGATTTGGGACTATCAGCCGGATGAAGTTGTCGAGAAAGGCCGCGTCGGTCCGGGCGAACTAATGGTTATCGATACCCGCAGTGGGCGCATTCTGCACTCAGCCGAAACCGATGACGATCTAAAAAGCCGCCACCCGTACAAAGAGTGGATGGAGAAAAATGTCCGCCGTCTGGTACCGTTTGAAGATCTGGCTGACGATCAGGTCGGTAGCCGCGAGCTGGACGATGACACCCTTGCCAGCTACCAGAAGCAGTTTAATTACAACGCTGAAGAGCTGGATTCCGTCATCCGCGTGCTGGGTGAAAATGGTCAGGAAGCGGTTGGCTCAATGGGTGACGATACCCCGTTTGCTGTACTCTCCAGTCAGCCACGCATTATTTATGACTACTTCCGCCAGCAGTTTGCGCAGGTGACTAACCCGCCTATCGATCCGCTGCGTGAAGCGCATGTGATGTCACTGGCCACCAGCATCGGTCGTGAGATGAACGTCTTCTGCGAAGCGGAAGGCCAGGCTCACCGTCTGAGTTTCAAATCGCCGATCCTGCTGTACTCCGATTTCAAACAGCTCACCACTATGAAAGAGGAACACTATCGCGCGGATACGCTGGACATAACCTTTGACGTGACTGAAACCACGCTTGAAGAGACCGTCAAAGCACTGTGCGACAAGGCCGAGCAGATGGTGCGTAACGGCACGGTGCTGCTGGTACTTTCCGACCGTAACATTGCCAAAAACCGCTTGCCAGTCCCGGCACCAATGGCGGTCGGCGCAGTGCAAACGCGTCTGGTAGAACAAAGCCTGCGCTGTGACGCCAACATCATCGTTGAAACTGCCAGCGTACGCGATCCGCACCACTTTGCAGTCCTGTTGGGCTTTGGCGCGACGGCGGTCTATCCATACCTCGCGTATGAGACGCTGGGGCGCCTGATCGATACGCAGGCGATAGCCAAAGATTACCGGACCGTGATGCAGAACTACCGTAACGGCATCAACAAAGGCCTGTACAAAATCATGTCCAAAATGGGCATTTCGACGATCGCCTCTTACCGCTGCTCTAAGCTGTTTGAAGCCGTTGGTCTGCATGATGACGTCGTTGCGCTCTGCTTCCAGGGCGTAGTCAGTCGCATCAGCGGTGCTGGATTTGCCGATTTCCAGCAGGATCTGCTGAATCTCTCCAAGCATGCCTGGCTGGCACGTAAACCGATTAGTCAGGGCGGCCTGCTGAAGTACGTTCACGGCGGTGAATACCACGCTTACAACCCAGACGTGGTACGTACTCTGCAACAGGCGGTACAAAGCGGGGAATATAGCGACTATCAGGAATATGCAAAACTTGTAAATGAGCGCCCGGCGGCAACGCTGCGCGACCTGCTGGCAATCACGCCTGGTGATGAAGCCATAAGCATTAACGACGTAGAACCAGCAACAGAACTGTTTAAACGCTTTGATACCGCAGCGATGTCTATCGGCGCATTAAGTCCGGAAGCGCACGAAGCGTTGGCCGAAGCAATGAACAGCATCGGCGGCAACTCTAACTCCGGTGAAGGCGGTGAAGATCCGGCGCGTTACGGCACCAACAAGGTGTCACGCATTAAGCAGGTCGCTTCCGGCCGCTTCGGAGTTACCCCGGCGTATCTGGTTAACGCCGATGTGATTCAGATTAAAGTCGCACAGGGCGCGAAGCCGGGTGAAGGTGGTCAGTTGCCGGGTGATAAAGTGACTCCGTACATCGCCAAACTGCGTTATTCGGTACCGGGCGTGACGTTGATCTCCCCGCCGCCGCACCACGATATCTACTCAATCGAGGACTTAGCGCAGCTGATTTTCGACCTGAAACAGGTCAACCCGAAAGCGATGATCTCCGTCAAACTGGTTTCCGAACCTGGCGTCGGCACCATCGCTACCGGTGTGGCAAAAGCGTATGCGGATCTCATCACCATCGCAGGCTATGACGGCGGCACCGGAGCCAGCCCACTCTCGTCAGTAAAATATGCGGGTTGTCCGTGGGAACTGGGTCTGGTTGAAACCCAACAGGCACTGGTGGCTAACGGTCTGCGCCATAAGATTCGTTTGCAGGTTGATGGCGGACTGAAAACTGGCGTCGATATCATCAAAGCGGCAATTCTGGGAGCGGAAAGCTTCGGCTTCGGTACCGGTCCGATGGTGGCGCTGGGCTGTAAATATCTGCGTATTTGCCACCTGAACAACTGCGCAACTGGCGTGGCGACTCAGGACGAAAAACTGCGTAAGAATCACTATCATGGTCTGCCGTTCAAAGTCACCAACTACTTTGAATTTGTTGCCCGTGAAACCCGAGAGCTGATGGCGCAACTGGGCGTGAAACGCCTGGTAGACCTGATTGGCCGTACCGATCTGCTCACCGAGCTGGAAGGATACACCGCCAAACAGCAGAAACTGGAGCTGTCCCGGCTGCTGGAAACCGCCGAGCCGCATCCGGGTAAAGCGCTGTTCTGCACCGAGAACAACCCGCCGTTTGATAACGGCGTGCTGAACGCACAATTACTGCAGCAGGCGAAACCGTTTGTCGATGATCGCCAGAGTAAAACTTTCTGGTTCGATATCCGCAACACCGATCGTTCTGTCGGCGCATCATTGTCTGGCTATATCGCACAAACGCACGGCGATCAGGGGCTGGCCTCCGATCCTATCAAAGCGCATTTCAGCGGTACTGCAGGACAAAGCTTCGGTGTATGGAACGCAGGTGGCGTTGAGTTGTATCTGACCGGCGATGCCAATGACTATGTCGGTAAAGGTATGGCGGGTGGCTTGCTGGCTGTGCGCCCACCGGTGGGGTCTGCCTTCCGTAGCCATGAAGCAAGTATCATCGGCAACACCTGTCTGTACGGTGCTACCGGTGGTCGTTTATTCGCCGCGGGTCGAGCAGGTGAACGATTCGCCGTACGTAACTCAGGCGCGATTACCGTAGTAGAAGGCATTGGTGACAACGGTTGCGAATATATGACCGGCGGCATCGTCTGTATTCTTGGGAAAACAGGCGTCAACTTCGGTGCGGGTATGACGGGCGGGTTCGCCTACGTGCTGGACGAAGACGGCGAATTCCGCAAACGCGTAAACCCTGAACTGGTCGAAGTGTTGAGTGTGGACTCTCTGGCTATCCATGAAGAGCATCTGCGCGGGCTTATTACCGAACACGTACAGCATACCGGTTCTTCACACGGCGAAGAGATCCTGGCCAACTGGCCGGCATTCTCGGCGAAATTCGCGCTGGTTAAACCAAAATCCAGTGATGTGAAAGCACTGTTGGGTCACCGTAGTCGTAGCGCAGCTGAGCTGCGTGTGCAGGCGCAGTAAGGGGTAGCAGCAATGAGTCAGAACGTATACCAATTTATCGACCTGCAGCGCGTTGATCCGCCGAAGAAACCGCTGAAGATCCGCAAGATCGAGTTTATCGAAATTTACGAGCCATTTTCCGAAGGTCAGGCCAAGGCGCAGGCGGATCGCTGCCTGTCCTGCGGTAACCCATACTGCGAATGGAAATGCCCGGTACATAACTACATTCCGAACTGGCTGAAGCTCGCCAACGAGGGACGTATTTTTGAAGCAGCGGAGCTGTCTCACCAGACTAACACGCTGCCGGAAGTCTGCGGCCGTGTCTGCCCACAGGACCGTTTGTGCGAGGGTTCCTGTACGCTGAACGACGAGTTTGGCGCGGTAACTATCGGCAACATTGAACGTTATATCAACGATAAAGCGTTTGAGATGGGCTGGCGTCCGGATATGACTGGCGTTCGCCAGACCGACAAACGCGTGGCGATTATCGGCGCCGGTCCGGCTGGTCTGGCCTGTGCTGACGTGCTGACCCGTAACGGCGTGAAGGCCGTGGTGTTTGACCGCCATCCAGAGATCGGCGGCCTGCTAACCTTCGGTATTCCGGCCTTCAAGCTGGAGAAAGAGGTCATGACCCGCCGCCGTGAAATTTTCACCGGCATGGGCATAGAGTTCAAACTCAACGTTGAAGTCGGTCGCGACGTACAACTCGACGATTTGCTGAAGGATTACGACGCCGTGTTCCTTGGCGTAGGCACCTATCAGTCGATGCGCGGCGGACTGGAAAACGAAGACGCCGATGGCGTGTTTGACGCCCTGCCGTTCCTGATTGCCAATACCAAGCAACTGATGGGCTTTGGCGAAAGCAGCGACGAACCATACATCAGCATGGAAGGCAAACGCGTGGTTGTGCTGGGCGGTGGTGATACGGCGATGGACTGTGTGCGTACTTCTGTTCGTCAAAACGCGTCACACGTTGTCTGCGCCTATCGTCGCGACGAAGAAAACATGCCGGGTTCTAAACGCGAAGTGAAAAATGCGCGTGAAGAGGGCGTGGAATTCCAGTTCAACGTCCAGCCATTAGGTGTTGAAGTCAACGCCAACGGTAAAGTCTGCGGCGTAAAAATGGCGCGTACTGAGATGGGCGCACCGGATGCCAAAGGTCGCCGTCGCGCGGAGATCGTCGCGGGTTCCGAGCACGTTGTTCCTGCTGATGCGGTTGTTATGGCGTTTGGTTTCCGCCCGCACAGCATGGAGTGGCTGGCTAAACACAGCGTCGAACTCGATTCGCAGGGGCGTATTATTGCTCCGGAACGCAGTGACAACGCCTTCCAGACCAGCAACCCAAAAATCTTCGCCGGTGGTGACATCGTGCGCGGTTCGGATTTGGTGGTAACGGCGATAGCCGAAGGCCGTAAAGCTGCTGACGGGATTATGAATTACCTGGAAGTGTAATCCAGCTTCTTCTGGTATCTCATCTGCATCCGTGGATGAGATACCAAACTCCTGCCGCAATACCATCAAGCACTGTCATGTAAGCCAGCATGACAACACGATTTTCAACGGGAAAAACTCTCCGAATCAATCCCCCAACACATCAATACCGCGAATGAAAACAAAGTAATAATTAGACGGAAACGTTTGCTTTACTCTGGAAACTGTATATTATGCGGCGGATTTTTTGGTCCAAATTCAAGGAGGCGTTGTGTCGCAAGATAACAATTATAGCCAGGGCCCCGTCCCTCTGGCGGCGCGAAAAGGCGTGGTTCCACTGACGTTTGTGATGTTGGGGTTAACGTTCTTTTCAGCAAGTATGTGGACCGGAGGCACACTCGGTACCGGTCTTTCCTATAATGATTTCTTCCTGGCAGTTCTCTTCGGTAATCTCCTCCTCGGTATTTACACTGCATTTCTCGGTTACATTGGCGCAAAAACAGGGTTATCCACCCACCTCCTCGCACGTTACTCATTTGGTATAAAAGGTTCCTGGCTTCCCTCGATGCTACTGGGCGGTACGCAGGTGGGCTGGTTTGGCGTTGGCGTGGCAATGTTCGCCATCCCGGTTGGCAAAGCGACGGGAATTGACGTCAATATCCTGATTGCCGTTTCCGGCCTGTTGATGACAATGACCATCTTTTTTGGCATCTCGGCATTGACGGTGTTATCTGTCATCGCCGTACCCGCTATCGTTATTCTTGGCAGCTACTCGGTCTGGCTGGCGGTGAGCGACGTAGGTGGTTTGGATCATTTAAAAACGATTGTGCCGCAAACGCCGCTGAATTTTTCAACCGCACTGGCGCTGGTGGTAGGCTCGTTTGTCAGCGCAGGTACACTGACCGCCGACTTCGTCCGCTTTGGCCGTAATGCCAAAGGCGCGGTGCTCATTGCCATGGTGGCATTCTTCCTTGGCAACTCATTAATGTTTATCTTCGGTGCAGCAGGCGCCGCCGCCGTAGGGCAGGCGGATATCTCTGACGTGATGATCGCCCAGGGGCTGCTGCTGCCAGCAATTGTGGTTCTCGGCCTGAATATCTGGACGACTAATGACAACGCGTTATACGCATCCGGTTTAGGTTTTGCCAATATTACCGGTCTTTCCAGCCGTACGCTTTCGGTAGTAAACGGCATTATTGGTACACTGTGCGCGCTGTGGCTTTACAATAACTTTGTCGGCTGGCTGACCTTTCTGTCGGCGGCGATCCCCCCTATTGGTGGGGTGATTATCGCCGATTATCTGTTGAACCATCGCCGGTATGCCGATTTCAACAACGCGCGGTTTATTCCCGTAAACTGGGTGGCTATTCTGTCCGTTGCACTGGGCATTGCCGCCGGACACTATATCCCCGGCGTTGTGCCGGTCAACGCCGTACTCGGCGGCGTATTCAGCTACATCCTGCTGAATCCACTTTTCAATCGCAGCCTTGCTAAATCCCCGGAGGTCAGCCATGCAGAATAATACCCTCACCATTCGTCAGGCGCGTTTACAAGGACGCGAAGGATTGTGGCAACTCACCATTGAAAACGGGCGTTTTAGCCGTATTGAACCTCAGGACGCTGCATCTTTACCGCAGAGTGAAGTTCTTGATGCTGAAGGCGGTCTGGCCATTCCGCCGTTCGTTGAGCCGCATATCCATCTGGACACCACGCAAACCGCAGGTGAACCAAACTGGAACCTGTCGGGTACGTTGTTTGAGGGTATTGAGCGCTGGGCTGAACGTAAGGCGATGCTCACTCACGAAGATGTGAAGACCCGCGCAATGCAGACCCTGAAGTGGCAGATGGCCAATGGCATCCAGTATGTTCGTACTCACGTTGATGTTTCAGACCCCACGCTCACGGCACTGAAAGCCATGCTGGAGGTGAAACAAGAGGTCGCGCCATGGGTGGAACTGCAAATCGTTGCGTTCCCGCAGGAAGGCATCCTTTCTTACCCCAACGGTGAAGCGCTGTTAGAAGAAGCCGTGCGTCTGGGGGCCGACGTCATTGGCGCAATCCCCCACTTTGAGTTTACGCGTGAATATGGCGTTGAGTCGTTGCATAAAATTTTCGCCCTGGCGCAAAAGTACGACCGACTCATCGATGTGCACTGTGACGAAATTGATGACGAGCAATCACGCTTTGTTGAAACCGTAGCGGCACTGGCACATCGCGACGGAATGGGAGAACACGTGACCGCCAGCCATACCACGGCAATGCACTCCTATAACGGCGCGTATGCTTCCCGCCTTTTCCGCCTGCTGAAAATGTCGGGCATTAACTTCGTTGCTAATCCGCTAGTGAATATTCACCTGCAAGGGCGTTTTGATACTTATCCGAAGCGCCGTGGTGTAACTCGCGTCAAAGAGATGCTGGAGGCGGATATCAATGTCTGCTTTGGTCATGATGACGTCTTCGATCCGTGGTATCCGTTGGGAACCGCGAATATGCTGCAAGTGCTGCATATGGGATTACACGTGTGCCAGTTGATGGGATACGGACAAATTAATGATGGGCTGAACCTCGTCACTACCCATAGCGCGAAAACCCTGCATTTGCAGGACTACGGCCTGAGCGTGGGAAATTCCGCTAACCTGGTGATTTTACCTGCTGAAAACGGGTTTGATGCGGTTCGTCGCCAAACGCCGGCACGTTATTCAATTCGCCACGGGCGAGTCATTGCCGAGACGAAACCAAGCCAGACAACGTTACATCTGACACAGCCGGAAGCGGTAACGTTTAAACGGTAGGTTGTTGTTTCAAATATTGCCGCAGGCGCTCAGACTGCGGCCCCCCATATACAACTGTTTCCTATCAAACATGTAATAAGCTGGCACGTACCTTAATCACGACCTTTTTGATTTCCGCAGGAGTCTCGACCGCGCAGCCCGGTTTATGAGGCTCGCCCGGCATAAAAATCGCAAACATCCCGGGTTTCAACGTGATCATTTGCTCATCGATAATCTGATTGCAAAGTTGATAATCCTCTTCAACATGAATCGCCTCACACTGACGAGCAGAATCTGTCGTACCAAACAGAATGCGCTCTTTACCCTCCAGCAACACCTGGATATCAATGTATTGCTGATGCAGCTCCGCTTTCTTTTGTTCTGGATGCTGCGTGACGAACTGCATGACATTCATAAAAATATCATCACCCTGCAGCTCATAGCTTCCGGGCGCTTTTTCCTGCGGTATTGCCGCAACGGCCAGCATTAATGCCTCATGTAATACCGGGTGTAATCCGGCAGAAGGTAGCGTACGCAAATCACCTGACATCATAATCATTCTCCCTGGGCCAACAATGCAGCCCCCAGTAATCCAGCGTCATGGCGGTAATGTGCCGCCTGTAATTTCACGTGATAGGCCAGGGGAGCTTGTGCCAGATAAGACTCCACCAGCACCAGATACCCTTCAGCCAGCCCGACACTGCCGCCAATGACCACGCACTGGCAGTCGGTTGTCGCTTTCACATCGGCTATCAATCGCGCGACAACCGCTGCAGAATGCGCAACCAACCGCATAGCCTGCTCATGCCTCTGGGCTGCACGCACAAAAATAGTTTTCGCATCACATCCGGCGAGATCATCCCGAGCGGCGGCGGCAATCCCGCGACCTGAGGCAATAGCCTCCACGCAGCCCACGCGTCCACAACCGCAGAGCGGCCCGTGCGGATCGGCCAGCGTATGCCCCAGGTGCCCGGCCAGGCCACCGGACCCGGTAAGTAATTTACCGTTGCTGACTACACCGCCACCAACGCCGGTCGAAACGGTGATAAACGCCATATCACTTATTTCATCAGCAAGAGCGCGATATTCCGCCCACGCAGCTGCCTGTGCATCATTAACCGCCATCGTCGGCAAACCAGTCAGATCATTTAACGTCTGCACCAGTGGAAAGTGCACCAGCCCACCAAGATTTAACGGATTAATCGCCAGCAGTACCCCATCACGGATAATGCCAGTCGAGGCAATGGCTACGTGCGTTGCCTGCGTCTGCAGCGGCTCAACCAGCGCTTTTAGTGCGGCCCGCAGCGCATCCGGTGTTTTACTGGCTGGCGTAGGTAATTCACGGCGATCGCGGATTTGCAGGTCGCTATCCACCAGCGCGGCAGCCAGTTTAGTGCCGCCGATATCAATCGCCAGCGTAGTCATAACATCGCCTTCTTCATTGCTGTGATGTACCACTGGCAAATGTGTTCCAGTCGGGTAATGGCAGAGCCGACCGTGACGGCCCATGCACCATGTTGCACCGCTTCAGCAGCCTGTGCAGGAGAGTTGTAACGCCCTTCAGCAATCACCCGGCAACCAGAATCACTCAACGCTTTCACCAGTGCCAGGTCTGGTTCTTCCGGTGTTTCTGCCGTTGTATAACCAGAAAGCGTGGTACCGATAATTTCAGCCCCGAGTTTTTGGCATGTCAGACCATCTTCCAGCGAGGAGCAGTCTGTCATCGCCAGCCTTTGATGCTGATGGATGCGTGCCAGCAGCGTTGCAACAGGTACAGGCCGCACACGATCGGTACCATCAATGGCAATAATGTCCGCGCCAGCCAGCACCAGCGCATCAACATCCTCTAAAAAAGCGGTAATACGTACCGGGGAATCATCCAGATCGCGTTTAAGAATGCCAATAATCGGCAGCGAAACCACTGCGCGAGTAGCACGCAGGTTTTCCACACCTTCGATACGCAGTGCCACTGCGCCGGCCTGCTCTGCCGCCAGCGCCATGGCAGCAACGATTTCAGGTTTATCCAGCGGGCTGTCAGGAACAGGTTGGCAAGAAACAATCAGTCCGCCGTTAGCGGCAATTTTTTTATCCAGTTGTTCAAGTAACGACATACTTCTTCCCTTACGAAAATTGCCCGGCTCAGGACCGGGCAAACGGATTAACCTTTTGATTTCACGAAAGCACTTTTATCACCGCCAAACGGCACAGCTCCACTGAACGGTTTACCATCAATGGCATCATGCGTGCGCAGCGCTTCCGGTCGCAGCCAGCGCTGCACGCGGGACGGCATATCGAGGCCTATCAGCAGGATCACCACAAAGGTCAGGCTAAACGAAAGCGATCCCAGCGCAGTCCCTAGATCCAGACGTTGTGCAATCAGCGCCCCGATGATCGGTGCCAGCGCTCCACCCAATGCACCGACGTTATAGGTAAAGCCCAAACCCGCCGCACGCTGATCGGTATCGAAATAACCGCCAATCAGTTTCGGTAAGATCCCGGAGATCCCTTGCCCAAGCATTTGCTGGAAAAACAGTAGCAACCCCAGTACCCAGACGTTTGTACCACCAATCGCAAACACCGGAATAATCAGCAATTGCGATGCCAGCAGACTACAGACATAGGCTTTTCGGGTCCCCAGCCAGTCACCAAGAAAGCCGCCGACGCAACAGCCAACCGCCGCGCCAAAGCCGCTAAAGAACAGCACCCTGGCAACCGTTGAAGGGTCGTACATCAGTTCAGTTTTAAGATAGGTTGGCAACAGCGCCTGAATCGGCCACGAATAGAGGAAGGCAAACAGCACAACCACCATCAACATCACGCCCGTTGGCCAGCGCTTACCGCTGCTTTGCACCATAAAGCTAATGAAGATGACGGCGCATATCAGCCCGAGGATCGCCACGATTGCCGCGTTTTGCAGGTTACCCGCGAAGCAGAACCACAGCGCGGTCGCAGCAGCGAGGGTCATCAGTATATTGATAACCCGATGTTCACCCCGATAGAGAATGTCCACCATTGTGCGCACTGGCGCTTTGCCTTCGTGTTTTTCTTTCCAGTCTTCAGCTTCCGGAATATTTTTGCGCAACCAGAGGGCGAAGATAATCGGTACGATGCCAATGAAGAACAGCGCGCGCCATCCCCAGACCGGAACCACCAGGCTGTAAACCTGAGCGGCTATCACCGCCCCCACAGAAAAACCAGAAATCAGGAAACCGCTGGCTTTGTTGCGTAGGTGTTTAGGCCAGCTTTCAATAACATAGGTCGCGCTGGAGCCATATTCACCCGCCATCCCCATACCGATAACCAGACGAGCGATAAACATAGTGGTGTAACCCGGCGCAAAACCACAGGCCAGTGTTCCCACAGAGAAGAGAATAATACTGGTGACCATTGCCAGACGACGCCCGTAACGGTCGCCCATCGCCCCCAGCATCAGTCCACCAAACCAGCGAGAAATAAAGGCTGCTGAAATCAGGCTGGCAGCCTGCACCGTCGTCAGCCCGAATTCACCTTGTACTTCCGTCAGCACAAGGGCGATTAACACAAAATCAAAACCATCCAGCAAATATCCCAGCCATGCAGCTGAGAATGCCCGCCATTGCGCACGGTTGAGATGGCGATACCACGGGATGCTCTGGGTAGAAGTACTCATTTTACTCTCCCGACGATTTTTGTTGTTGTGCCGGATGACGGCGTTGCCTTATACGGCCTACGATCGACATATGTAGGCCGGGCAAACGAAGCGCCCCCGGCTATACACTGTTACGCCTTTTCCGCCAGCAGTTGGTTAGCCAATGCTTTCAGTTCTGGCAGGTATTTTTCATCTACAGGAGCAAACGGTTTACGGCACAGCGGTACGGAGACCACGTCCATAAAGTGCAGGACCGTTTTCAGACCACGGAATACGCCGACTTTAATGAGCAGATCGATAACCTTATTGCACTCGGTTTGCAGCTTTTGTGCAGTCCGGACGTCGCCTTCTTTGAGCGCTTTCACAATTCCCTGGTAACGCCATCCCATGATGTTGTAGGTACTGCCGATTCCGCCATCAGCGCCAGCCAGCAGGCCAGAAGCGAAAATTTCGTCATAACCGTTGTAAAGCACCAGATCAGGATGCGCACGACGGATCTGCTCCATCTGATAGAGATCGCCAGAGGTTTGCTTCAGTGCGCCAACACCCGGCAGCGTCACCAGTGTGTTGATCTGATCCAGCGTCAGTTTGACGCCACTCAGTGCTGGAATGTTATACACCACCATTGGTAAGCCATCAGCGGAATCAATGATTGCGCGATAGTGATCGCAATGTTCTTCGAAGCTGAACGGATAGTAAAACGGAGTGACTGCGGAGACTGCATCAAAGCCGTAGCGATGCGCGGCGCTCGCCAGTTGTTGACTCTCTTCGGTACTGATTGTGCCAACGTGCGCGATTAAAGTGACTTTACCTTTCGCTTCTTCAGCAACAATTTCCAGCACCTGCTCTCTTTCAGCACGGCTCTGTACAAAGGCTTCACCGGTAGAACCACCGACATAAAGCCCATCAATACCCTGCTCAATGTTGAAGCGCACCAGACGACGCAAACTCTCAGTGTCCAGTCGCTGTTGGTTGTCGAACGGAGTCAACAACGCCGGCATTACGCCTTTTAAATCTCTTGCCATAACTACCTCTGTCGATGATTAGTGTTATCTGACTGCATACCTTTATACCTGTTATACCAGATCAAATAAGCAGCAATACAATACAGAACGCTTATAGTGCGATCTGCCTCACTAAACGATCGTCAGGATCGCGATCACTTTCGCAATTTTTTATTTTTACCGAAAGCGTGCCAGGTGGCGGATACGCTGTTGAGGTGTTCTTGTAAGGCGCGGTCAGCTTCATCAGGATTGTGCTGGCGAATGGCCTCGACAATAGCAATATGCTGCTGATAACTCACGCTATTGTGTTCATGCAATTCCTGATCGGCAACGGTTGGACGAGCCGCAATCAGCCAGTCCAGCAGCGCGACATGGATCGCCATAAAGATAGGATTACCAGGGATCTCCGCCAGTACTCGGTGAAAATCAACGTCCGAACGAATGAACAACGTATTGTCATCCAGCGACTGGCTGTTGATCTCCAGCGCTTTCGCCAGCCGATCGATTTGCTCGTCAGTGGCATGTTCCGCAGCGTAACGCACCAGGCTGGATTCAAAGAACAACCGTAGCTGTTCAAAGTGAGCGATGCCTCCCGGATGCGAGAGGAAATCTTTCGCCATCCCGGACAGTTCACTGATGATAGTATCTGCAGAGGGGCGCGAAACGCGGGCACGTTCGCCATTGTTGATTTGCACCAGACCTTTACGCTTTAACGCAGCAAGCGCTTCCCGCACGGAAGGACGACCCACGTTGAAGAAAGCCATCAGCTCTCGTTCCGACGGCAACTGCTCACCTTCGCCAAATTCCCGGCGACGAATCATCTGTTCCAGCTCTTCTTCAACCATTTCAGACAGTTTTTTACGCGCCAGTGGACGGTTACGTAAGCTACGGCCAATGGTCGATGGAGAGTCTTCAGCTTGCGAATCAAATGCGTTCATAGGGTCCATTCCGCTAAGTCGAGGTGACAAACAACAGCGAGTTCATCCTAACACAGGATCGAAAGCAGGGTGTAATGATGGTCGCCCGGCAAAGCTGGCACATTGTGAATATACAAAATAGAAATATTATTTATCATAAAAACATTCAGGTTAAATTTAATTACAGAACACTATATTTTATTTATGAAATTAGCGAACATGATCGTGAAAAATTATCATAACCATCTATTTTAAAACGAAAAATATTTTAAACTCTGAATAAAAAATAAGATATCCACTCCATAAAAAGGCGCAGAAAAAATATAACATCCGCATTTATAACAATGTAATTACCGGATTTATGTTCTTCTCTGCCATGGAGTGAAAAAATGTTCGGCACCATTATCTCTGTCATCGTTTTATTAACGATGGGTTATCTGATCCTCAAAAACTACAAACCACAAGTGGTACTGGCAGCTGCCGGGATCTTTCTAATGATCTGCGGGGTCTGGCTGGGCTACGGTGCGTTGGTCGCGCCTGATAAAAGCAGCGGCTATTTGCTGGTCGATATTTATAACGAAATTCTGCGTATGCTCTCAAGCCGGGCCGCAGGACTTGGACTGTCAATCATGGCGGTGGGCGGTTATGCCCGCTATATGGACAGGATGGGAGCCAGTAGAGCCATGGTTAGCCTGTTAAGTCGACCTCTTAAGGTTATCCGATCACCTTACATCGTTCTGGCCGCCACCTATGTGATCGGCCAGATCATGGCACAGTTCATAACCAGCGCCTCCGGGTTAGGCATGCTACTGATGGTCACGCTCTTCCCGACATTAGTCAGCCTTGGTGTGAGCCGTTTGTCTGCGGTGGCAGTTATTGCCACTTCAATGTCGATTGAATGGGGCATTCTGGAAACCAACTCAATTTTTGCCGCACAAGTGGCAGGAATGAAAATCGCCACCTACTTCTTCCATTACCAGTTACCAGTGGCTTCCTGCGTAATTATCGCCGTTGCCATTGCGCATTTTTTCGTGCAGCGCCAGTTTGATAGAAAAGCGTTACCGGATAGCGCAGGTTTCGCCGAACAAAAGAGGCTCGAAGATGTACCACCGCTCTATTATGCCATTTTACCAGTAATGCCGCTGATCCTGATGCTGGGTTCGCTGTTCCTTGCACATCAGGGATTGATGAAAGCAGAACTGAATCTGGTGGTGGTGATGCTGTTGAGCATGACAGTGACCATGTTTGTAGAGTTCCTTCGCAAACACAATCTGCGCGAAACAATGGACGATGTGCAGGCTTTTTTTGACGGCATGGGCACGCAGTTTGCGAATGTCGTTACGCTGGTGGTGGCAGGCGAGATCTTTGCTAAAGGGTTGACCACTATCGGCACCGTCGACGCGGTTATTAAAGGTGCGGAACACTCCGGGCTCGGCGGTATCGGGGTGATGATCATTATGGCTGTGGTTATTGCTGCCTGCGCAATCGTAATGGGGTCCGGCAACGCGCCGTTTATGTCTTTTGCCAGCCTGATCCCGGATATCGCTGCCGGGCTGCATATTCCGGCTGTCGTAATGATTATGCCTATGCATTTCGCCACCACGCTGGCACGCGCAGTTTCACCGATCACCGCAGTCATTGTCGTGACATCAGGCATCGCTGGGGTATCGCCTTTTGAAGTGGTTAAACGTACGGCGATCCCAATGGCCGTAGGATTTGCGGTGAATATGATCGCCACAATCGCGCTGTTTTACTAATTCCGAACGCAGAAAACAAAACAGGCCCAAAGGGCCTGTTTTTTTTATTTAACTACGCGTAGCGCTGGACGTCCACCACGAGGAGGCGGTGGAGTATCATCCGGGTCATTGTCGTCGCCGTTGTCAGGTTTATCACCATCAATGACGGACATGACCGTTTCGCTCTCAAAGCCAGGAGCTTCGTTGTCGTCATCGTTTAGGCTGGCGACATCTTCGTCATAGGCGGATTCTGGCTCAAACATCGTACCGGCACCGTTTTCACGAGCATAAATTGCCAGAACAGCAGCCAGCGGCACAGAAACCTGACGTGGTACTCCGCCGAAACGCGCGTTAAAGCGCACTTCATCGTTAGCCAGTTCCAGGTTCCCAACTGCACGCGGTGCAATATTCAGAACAATTTGCCCATCACGCGCATATTCCATAGGAACCTGCACGTCCGGGAGCGTCACATCCACCACCAGATGCGGCGTAAGCTGGTTGTCTAGCAACCACTCATAAAATGCACGCAGCAGATACGGACGGCGCGGTGATAGTTGTGGCAAATCCATACAGATTAACCCCGGCCCAGGCGCATTTCACGTTCAGGCTCAGTCAGAGAAGCCAGGAATGAGTCACGTTCGAAGACGCGAGTCATATATCCTTTCAGCTCTTTCGAACCTGCACCGCTGAATTCAATACCCAGCTGCGGTAAACGCCACAGCAGTGGTGCCAGATAGCAATCTACCAGGCTGAACTCATCGCTCAGGAAATACGGTTTCTGACCAAATACTGGCGCAATCGCCAGCAACTCTTCGCGCAGTCGCTTACGAGCGACATCAGCTTCAGAAGCAGAACCGTTCACGATGATGTTCATCAGCGTGTACCAGTCTTTTTCGATACGCTGCATGTACAGGCGGCTCTCACCACGCGCAACCGGGTAAACCGGCATCAGCGGCGGATGCGGGAAACGCTCATCCAGGTATTCCATAATGATGCGAGATTCCCACAGGGTCAGCTCACGATCCACCAGTGTCGGTACGCTCTGATTCGGGTTGAGGTCGATCAGATCCTGAGGTGGATTGTCCTTCTCCACATGCTCAATCTCGAAACTAACACCTTTCTCAGCCAGCACAATGCGGACCTGATGGCTATAGATGTCAGTAGGACCAGAAAACAGCGTCATTACCGAACGTTTGTTGGCAGCGACAGCCATGAAAACCTCCAGGTATATTCAGAATTTTACTGCTACCAGCCACTATATATGGCCAGTCAGAAGTGGTGTCACCCATATTCGGGAAAGCCATTATTGCTCAAAATACAAACAAAAAATGAACGATACCGGACATTTGGGCAGAAAATTGGATGATAGTTTACCAGATTTTGTGACCTTTGTGGTGAGTCGATTCTGGAAATGGGGAAAAAGAGGTGGCAATCAGCACATTACCGTGGATCTTCGCGGCGAGTATACATAAAAAAACCCGCCGAAGCGGGTTTTTTCGCAAATTGAGCTCTGCCGAAGCAGAAACCAATTAACGTTTGGAGAACTGAGGACGACGACGTGCTTTACGCAGACCGACTTTCTTACGTTCAACCTGACGAGCATCACGGGTAACGAAGCCAGCTTTACGCAGTTCGCCACGCAGGGACTCATCATACTCCATCAGAGCGCGGGTGATACCGTGACGGATCGCACCAGCCTGACCAGAGATACCACCACCTTTAACAGTGATGTACAGATCCAGTTTCTCAACCATGTCGACCAGTTCCAGCGGCTGACGAACTACCATGCGGGCAGTTTCACGACCGAAGTACTGTTCCAGAGAACGTTGGTTGATTACGATTTTACCACTGCCCGGTTTGATGAAAACGCGAGCTGCGGAACTTTTGCGGCGACCAGTGCCGTAGTATTGATTTTCAGCCATTGCCTATAATCCCGATTAGATGTCAAGAACTTGCGGTTGCTGTGCCGCGTGGTTGTGCTCGTTGCCAGCGTAAACTTTCAGTTTACGGAACATAGCACGACCCAGCGGGCCTTTTGGCAGCATGCCTTTAACCGCGATTTCAAGCACACGCTCAGGACGGCGAGCAATCATCTCTTCAAAGGTCGCTTGTTTGATACCACCGATGTGACCGGTGTGGTGATAGTACACTTTGTCAGTACGCTTGTTGCCGGTTACAGCAACTTTGTCAGCGTTCAGAACGATGATGTAATCACCGGTATCTACGTGCGGAGTGTATTCCGCTTTGTGCTTGCCGCGCAGGCGCAGAGCCAGTTCGGAAGCCAGACGGCCCAGAGTTTTACCGGTCGCGTCAACAACATACCAGTCGCGTTTTACGGTTTCTGGTTTAGCTGTAAAAGTTTTCATTAAAAGCTTACCCAAATAAATAAGTTACACGTTGGTGAACACCCAAACGTTTTGTCAGTTGAGGTTCACACGACATTGTCCAGCAAACCTACCCCTTCGAATAGCCTATGCCGGCACATAGAAAGTTTTGGGAAAAAAACTCTCTCGTAACGTGGGGTCGCAAGATTATAGAGAAGTCAGGGTCAAAGATCGACCCCTTTATGTGATTTGCGGCGGGTTTAACCCGCTAAATGTTCCCGTTTCAGATACTCTTCGCTTTGCATCTCTTGCAAACGCGACAAGCAGCGCTGGAATTCAAACTTCAGGCGTTCACCCTGGTAGATCTGATATAAGGGGGATGCCGCACTCACGACCAGTTTGACATGGCGCTCGTAGAACTCATCAACCAGCGCGATAAAACGCCGTGCTTCGCTCTCCATCAACGGTGTCATCACTGGTACATCAGACAACAGCACCGTATGGAACAGGCGCGACAACGCAATGTAATCGTGCTGACTACGCGCATCGACGCAGAGCGTGGTAAACGAAATCGCCAGCGTTTGGTTTTCTACGGCTAACGTCGGCATCGGGCGATGGTTTATCTCCAGCGTCGGAGCATGCTCACCTTTCGCGCCCGCTAACGCCAGCCACAGTTTATCCATCTGCTGCTGAGTTTCATCATTAAGTGGCGATAACCATAAATGCGCCTGCGTTAACGTACGCAGACGATAATCAACGCCAGCATCTACGTTCATGATGTCGCAATACTGTTTGATTGCCTCGATAGCGGGCAGAAAACGTGCGCGTTGCAAGCCATTACGGTACAGCTCATCAGGCGGAATATTAGAGGTCGCAACCAGCGTGATACCACGGGCAAACAGCGCTTTCATTAATCCACCGAGCAGCATCGCATCGGTAATATCTGAAACAAAAAACTCGTCAAAGCACAGCACATCCGTCTGGGCTTTAAAACGGTCGGCAATCACCTCCAGCGGGTCACTTTGACCTTGCAGAGCGGTAAGTTCTTCATGCACGCGCAGCATAAAGCGGTGAAAGTGCAGACGCTGTTTACGTTCACCCGGCAGGCTATGGTAGAACAGATCCATCAGCCAGGTTTTCCCACGCCCCACTCCCCCCCACATATACAGCCCGCGTACCGGCATATTTTCCGTCGGCTCACGTTTACCCAACAATTTACCAAAACGGGCCATCAGCCCACTCTCCTGCGGCACAGGACGTGTTCGGGTTGTGAGTTCCTGGAAAATAGTTTCCAGCCGATTCACAGCTTCTTGTTGTACGTTGTCAGGTTGATGGCTGCCGTCGTTGAGGGCCTGCAGGTAACGCGATGTCGGGGAAAGGCTTTGCATGATGTTATTGTTATTCCTTGAGAATCGATGTGCCGTCGCTCACGGTTGACGAAAAAAAGGCCGTTCTACACTACGCGATATAAAGACGGGATTCCACTTCTACGGGATTAGCGGTTATAGTGGCATAATCAGGCGCAGGCATGGAGCCTAAAGCCAACACCCTACGGAAACAAAAGACAACGGGAGATGTTCATGACCTGGGAATATGCGCTAATTGGGTTAGTCGTCGGTATCATTATTGGTGCTGTAGCCATGCGTTTTGGTAATCGTAAATTACGCCAACAGCAGGCATTGCAGTACGAACTTGAAAAAAACAAAGCTGAGCTGGAAGAGTACCGTGAGGAACTGGTGAGCCACTTTGCCCGCAGCGCTGAGCTGCTGGACAACATGGCGGACGACTATCGTCAGATCTATCAGCATATGGCGAAAAGCTCCAGCAACCTTCTTCCAGGTATGTCACCGGAATCCAACCCATTCCGTAATCGTCTGGCAGAGTCTGAAGCAGGAAACGATCAGGCTCCGGTTCAAATGCCGCGTGACTATTCCGAAGGGGCGTCCGGCCTGCTGCGTAGTGGCGCAAAGCGCGACTAACTGCACATCGTTAAGAAATTTATTGGGCGCAGCAATTGCGCCCTCCGCTTATCTTCCCTTCCCAGCTATTATTTAGTCGTTAGCCGCATTGTGACCAAACCCAAAATTCAATAACATCAAACTGTTTTGAATCATCTTCCGTTTACTCAAGGTACGAGAGCAGGATCAATGAAAAAACAAACCCAGCTGTTGAGTGCATTAGCGTTAAGTGTCGGGTTAACTCTCTCGGCGCCGTTTCAGGCCATTGCGTCGATACCCGGCCAGGTTCCCGGTCAGGCAGCGCTCCCCAGCCTCGCCCCAATGCTGGAGAAAGTGTTACCTGCTGTCGTTAGCGTGAGGGTCGAGGGTACCGCCGTTCAGGGACAGGGACAGAAAGTCCCGGAAGAATTCAAAAAGTTTTTTGGCGATGAACTGCCAGACCAACCTTCGCAACCGTTCGAAGGTCTGGGGTCGGGGGTTATTATTGACGCCGCAAAAGGCTATGTTTTAACCAACAATCACGTCATTAATCAGGCACAAAAAATCAGTGTCCAGCTTAATGATGGCCGCGAGTTCGACGCCAAGCTTATCGGTAGCGACGAGCAGAGCGATATCGCGCTACTGCAAATTCAACACCCCAGCAATCTGACGCAAATTGCCATCGCCGACTCCGACAAACTGCGTGTAGGTGATTTCGCCGTAGCAGTCGGTAACCCGTTCGGACTGGGACAAACGGCAACTTCAGGTATCGTATCGGCGTTAGGCCGTAGCGGTCTGAACCTGGAGGGTCTGGAAAACTTTATTCAGACCGACGCATCTATTAACCGCGGTAACTCCGGCGGCGCATTGCTGAACCTGAATGGTGAGCTGATCGGTATTAATACCGCCATTCTGGCTCCGGGCGGCGGCAGTATCGGTATTGGCTTTGCTATCCCAAGCAACATGGCGCGCACGCTGGCTCAGCAGTTGATGCAGTTTGGTGAAATCAAACGCGGCCTGCTGGGTATTAAAGGCACGGAAATGACTGCCGATATTGCCAAAGCGTTCAAACTGGATGTGCAGCGCGGCGCGTTTGTCAGTGAAGTTCTGCCTGGCTCCGGCTCTGCGAAGGCTGGAGTGAAATCCGGTGATGTCATTACCAGTCTCAACGGCAAACCGCTCAACAGTTTCGCTGAACTGCGTTCGCGCATCGCGACAACCGAGCCGGGTACCAAAGTTAAACTGGGACTGCTACGTAACGGCAAACCACTGGAAGTTGAAGTCACCCTGGACACCAGCACATCGTCATCTGCCAGCGCAGAAATGATTGCACCTGCGCTACAGGGGGCAACGCTCAGCGATGGTCAGTTAAAAGACGGCACTAAAGGCATCAAAATTGATAACGTCGAAAAAAGCAGCCCTGCCGCGCAGGCCGGTCTGCACAAAGATGACGTTATCATCAGTGTTAACCGCGATCGCGTGAACTCGATTGCTGAAATGCGCAAAGTTCTGGAAGCGAAACCATCGATTATTGCTCTGCAGGTGGTACGCGGTAACGATAATATCTATCTGCTCCTGCGTTAACCTATGCGAACCGGACATCAGCCTGCCGTGTGATGTCCGGTAAACTCGTGATATGCTGCTGCCGTTCCCTTTTTTAATGACGCCGCCATCATGTTTGTGAAGCTTTTACGTTCGGTCGCGATTGGTTTAATCGTCGGCGCCATTCTGCTGGCCGCGATGCCCTCTCTGCGCAAAATTAATACGCTTTCCGCACCACAGTTCGACAGTGCAGATGAAACACCCGCCAGCTATAATCCGGCGGTTCGTCGCGCTGCGCCTGCCGTGGTTAACGTTTACAACCGCAGTATGAATAGCACGACGCATAACCAGCTCGAGATCCGTACACTCGGCTCGGGCGTTATCATGGATCAACGCGGCTATATCATTACCAACAAACACGTTATCAATGATGCCGACCAAATCATCGTCGCTTTACAAGATGGGCGTGTGTTTGAAGCCCTGCTTGTCGGCTCCGACACGCTGACCGACCTTGCGGTACTAAAGATCAACGCTTCTGGCGGACTGCCAACCATCCCAATAAATAACAAGCGCGTTCCGCATATTGGCGATGTCGTTCTCGCCATCGGGAACCCGTACAACCTTGGGCAAACAATCACCCAGGGGATCATCAGCGCCACCGGTCGTATTGGTTTGAACCCAACAGGGCGGCAAAATTTCCTGCAAACAGACGCCTCCATCAACCACGGTAACTCGGGCGGCGCGCTGGTCAACTCGTTGGGTGAGTTGATGGGTATTAACACGCTGTCATTTGATAAAAGTAATGATGGCGAGACACCTGAAGGGATTGGTTTTGCCATTCCGTTCCAGCTGGCAACCAAAATCATGGATAAGCTGATTCGTGACGGACGCGTTATTCGTGGGTACATCGGTATTAGTGGTCGTGAGATTGCTCCGCTGCATGCTCAGGGCAGTGGGATGGATCAAATTCAGGGGATAGTGGTTAACGAAGTCGCCCCGGATGGTCCGGCAGCGCAGGCAGGTATTCAGGTTAACGACCTGATTATCTCGGTCAACAATAAACCTGCGGTATCAGCCCTGGAGACCATGGATCAAGTGGCTGAAATTCGCCCCGGGTCGGTTATCTCAGTCATTGTGATGCGCGATGATAAACAGTTGACGCTCCAGGTGACGGTTCAGGAATACCCGGCAACAAACTAGTATAATTGGGATGTAAAAAAACCGGAGATTACTCCGGTTTTTTTATACGTCAAACCTGATGGCAACGCAGAAGCGTCTTATCTGGTCGACACGAAAGCATTACTTAACGAACTCTTCGCCCAAAGTAATATCTTTCTTCAGCGTGTCCAGCATACCTTCCAGCGCATTCTGTTCAAATGCACTCAGTTTACCGATGGACTTGCGCTCTTCCACACCATTTTTGCCCAGCAGCAGCGGCTGAGAGAAGAAGCGCGCATACTGGCCATCGCCTTCAACGTACGCACATTCCACTACGCCTTTTTCGCCATTCAGGGCACGAACCAGTGACAGACCAAAACGTGCCGCAGCCTGACCCATAGACAGGGTTGCAGAACCGCCACCAGCTTTAGCTTCCACAACTTCGGTACCCGCGTTCTGGATACGTTTGGTCAGGTCAGCAACTTCCTGCTCGGTGAAGCTCACACCAGGAATTTGTGACAGCAGTGGCAGAATGGTCACGCCAGAGTGTCCACCAATTACCGGGACTTCAACATCGGCAGGCTGTTTGCCTTTCAGTTCCGCAACAAAAGTGTTGGAGCGGATGATGTCCAGCGTAGTTACGCCAAACAGTTTGTTCTTATCGTAGACGCCTGCTTTTTTCAGCACTTCTGCAGCGATAGCAACGGTCGTATTCACCGGGTTAGTGATGATACCAATACATGCTTTTGGACAGGTTTTAGCAACTTGCTGCACCAGGTTTTTCACGATGCCTGCGTTAACGTTAAACAGGTCGGAACGATCCATACCCGGCTTACGCGCGACACCCGCAGAGATCAGAACCACATCAGCACCTTCCAGTGCAGGGGTGGCATCTTCACCGCTGAAGCCTTTGATTTTCACAGCAGTAGGGATATGGCTCAAGTCAACGGCCACACCAGGAGTTACTGGAGCGATGTCGTACAGGGAGAGTTCTGAACCTGAAGGCAGTTGGGTTTTTAACAGTAATGCTAGCGCCTGACCGATACCACCAGCAGCGCCGAGGACTGCAACTTTCATCCTAAACTCCTTATTATATTGATAAGCAAAATGTCTATTGCTCCGCGGCGGCGACCTTAATTCACAAATCCAACGAATTCAATAACCACGCGTCAAGAATGCGTAGTCACGCAAATTTGGCTTTTATGCATTTAACTTACGTAAAATAAATCCTAAGTTACGTAATTCAAAACAACCGCCCAGTAGAGCAACTTTCCAACAGGTGTTGACAATATACCCTACCGCCCTCTCAAAACAACATCAATTTGATAACATTTAATTTACTTTTAATCTTATTTGCGAGCCGTGACACAGGCATGTTTCTTGATAACGAAATTTGATAAAATTCCGCTCTTTCATAACATTATTTCAGCCTTGAACGAGGCAGACCGTTTGCATAAAAATTCATCTGTATGCACAATAATGTTGTTTCTACCGCCATATTACGGGTGACTTATGCGAAGCTCGGCTAAACAAGAAGAATTAGTAAAGGCGTTTAAAGCGCTGCTCAAAGAAGAAAAATTCAGCTCTCAGGGCGAAATCGTCCTCGCGTTGCAGGATCAGGGCTTTGATAATATCAATCAGTCCAAGGTTTCACGCATGCTGACCAAGTTTGGCGCAGTGCGTACCCGCAATGCAAAAATGGAGATGGTGTACTGCCTCCCGGCAGAACTGGGGGTTCCAACAACCTCAAGCCCGCTGAAAAATCTGGTACTGGATATCGACTATAACGATGCTGTCGTGGTCATTCATACCAGCCCAGGCGCAGCACAATTAATTGCCCGCCTGCTGGACTCATTGGGTAAAGCGGAAGGTATCCTCGGGACGATTGCCGGAGACGATACCATCTTCACCACCCCAGCGATGGGCTTTACGGTAAAAGATCTGTACGAAGCTATTCTGGAGCTCTTCGAACAAGAGCTGTAACCCCTTCCCCGTCGCATCATGCGGCGGGGGAAAAACCTTCCTTTCATACCCACGCCACTGTTTTTCACTACTAATCATTTAACAGATAGTGCGTTTAACCGCTATAAAGCATTCACATAGTGAATGATAATCATCAAAAACGCACAAATTGCAAAATCACATATCAATATGATTTTATTGAACTTATTTTAATCCCGGTGTACTGAAGCGTATTTTTAATTCCGTTTGGTTATAAAAAATATATTTTTTAACCCATAATACCCGACGAAACCATTAGCGTGGTATTAATTTACTGAGTGATTAGTGTATACTTGATTCTGTGATGAGGGTCACGAAACGAAGACCCCAATAAAAGTATTCGACGAGGTAAATATCATGAAAATCAAAACTACTGTTGCAACCTTAAGCCTTCTGTCTGTTATCTCTTTCGGCGCAAGCGCTGCGGTAAATCAGGTGAACTCACAAGAAGCACAGAATCTGCAATCCATGGGTACTATCTCTGTGTCTCAGATTGGTAGCTCACCAATGGATATGCGTCAGGAAATTGTCGCCAAAGCAGAAAAAGCGGGCGCCAGCAGCTATCGCGTTACTGAACTCCGTGAAGGGGCTCACTGGCACGCAACTGCTGAACTGTACAAATAAACCCTCGTCGTCTAGTCCGACGACTTGCCCCCGCTGCCGGGGGCTTTTTTTATCTCTTAAGATGAGTGACGAACGTTAAAGCGCAATTGCCCTTCCAGCTCTTCTTCCGCTTCATCAAACAGCAAAATCAGCGCGCCATAGCGTCTGCGTTGCTTATCCGGCAAATGCACAAACTCAATCTCCAGCGGCAACGGCAATACTTCCCCGACAACCACTTCCCACAGAGAATCTAAGTCACTGACCTTTTCCCGGGCCAGGCCGAAGGTACGCGTAAACTCCCGGTAGAAATCACTTTGATCTTCAATCTCGTCAAAATCAAACGTATAGATATTCATCTATAGCCACCATCCCGCCGTCGGTTACTCTACAGACCACCAATATGCAAGGTCTTCACTTGCAGAAACTCTTCTAATCCAAGCACCGATCCTTCACGCCCTAACCCCGACTCTTTTACCCCACCAAATGGCCCCAGCTCGGTTGAAACGGCACATTCGTTGATACCAATCATGCCGCTTTCAATGGCCTGCGAAACGCGGAATACACGCTGCAGGTTTTGCGTATAGAAATAAGCAGCCAGCCCAAAAGGAGTATCGTTAGCGCGCTGAATAACTTCGTCTTCACGACTAAAGCGGAAACAGGCCGCGACGGGTCCGAAAGTTTCTTCACGGGCAAGTTTCATCTCTTCGTTGCAATTGCTCAGTACCGTTGGCTGCCAGAAGTTACCGCCCAACGAATGCGCTTTTCCTCCCGCCAGAACCGTCGCACCTTTTGCAATAGCATCTTCAACATGTTCCCGCACTTTATCTACTGCCGAAGGCTCGATCAGCGGGCCAACCACCACACCGTCATCCAGACCATTACCCACCTTCAGCGCCTGGACAGCATCCGCCAGTTTGCGGGTAAATTCGTCATAGATGGATTCCTGAATATAGAAGCGGTTAACACTAACGCACACCTGACCCGCATTACGGAATTTGTTAGCGATGGCCCCCTGCACCGCGGCATCAATATCGGCATCATCAAACACAATGTATGGGGCGTTGCCGCCCAACTCCATCGAGACTTTTTTCATCGTGTCGGCCGCGTTACGCACCAGCGTTTTTCCGACAGTGGTGGAGCCGGTAAAGGAAATTTTACGCACTTTATGGCTAGCCATAATTGCATCACTGATTTCCGGGGTATTGCCCGCGACAGCGTTAAGCACCCCATCGGGCACACCAGCCTTTTTCGCCAGCGTTAGCAGCGCAAACGCGCTGAGCGGCGTATTGTTGGCCGGCTTAATCACCCCGGTACATCCCGCAGCCAGCGCGGGCCCAAGTTTGCGTGTCAGCATCGCCATCGGGAAGTTCCACGGAGTGATCGCAGCGACTACACCAACAGGTTCACGGGTAGCGAGAATTCGCGAGCCTGGTTTAATCGGAGGGATAATCTCACCATTAGCGCGTTTGGCCTGCTCCGCAAACCACTGAATAAAGCTGGCGGCGTACTCAACTTCACCTTCGGCTTCTTTCAGCGGCTTCCCTTGTTCAATGGTCATCAGACGCCCCAGCCAGCTTTTGTTTTCGAGGATCAGTTCATACCAGCGATAGAGGATTGTCGAACGCTCTTTCGCCGTTTTTTCGCGCCACGCCGGAAAAGCGTTTGCGGCAGCAGCAATCGCCTCTTCAGTCTGCTGCTTACCCGCCTTCGCCACCTTTGCAATGACCTCCCCCGTCGCCGGATTTACCACATCAAAGGTGGTATCCAGGGTCTTCCACTGCCCATTAACCAGATATCCCGTCTGAAAAAGTTCACTCTCCTGCAGTCCAGGCATAGTTTTTTCCTCCTGATGTCATGGCTTACGCACATCGAATAAGTATAGCCATAAAAAAACCGACGCTTCTGGCGTCGGTTTTTAACTCTTAACTGCTGGTCAGGGCGTGCTGATATTTGTGCAGCATACCCGTAAGCCGTTTTACAGGCTCCGTCACCTGAGGCGGGGCTTCCCAGATGTTTAATTTTTCCTGATAGATATCAAGCTCCTCAAGCAGCTGACTAAAGTAGCGTCGGCGTTTGTCGTCATTTCCAGCTGAAATAACGTGATCGGCAGTACGACGGAGCTGACGATGAAACGCAGATAAATCCTCATTTACCGGTACAGGTGCATCACGCAGACGCTGGTGAGCGATGATCATCGTCAGCGCCAGACGAAACTTCGCCAGATCGCCGGGAAATTTATTCATCAGTAAAAACAGTTGCTGATAGAGCGCCGGAAGGTGATTCTCTTTTCGACGAACCACATTAGTGGTCATAGCGGAGACTGCGGCTGAAACAAACTGATTGAGCAGCACGCGGCCTGTTCTGTCACGGGAGTTATCACGCACCAACAGAATCACAATAAACGCCAGCACACATCCCACAAGCTGCCCCAGCGCACTGTCGAGGAACTGGCTAAAATGGAACGTCATCGGGTTATCCAGCACGATAATGTTAATCGTGCTCGCCAGCGCCCCCATGGAGCCCAAACGCCGCTTCTGTACCTCGATACCGAGGAAAAATCCCAGCACAGCAAGGCTCAGGCACAGTAACAACATACTTTGCTGGGTATTGGGGATAATCACCAGAAAATAGAGCGCCCCCAAAGGTAATGCTGCCAGCGTGCCGTAGATAAAGTCTATCGCTACCATACGTGGATTGGGTAAACGCATTGCCAGTGAGGTAACGACCGCAATCATCACCATCGCGCCACTACCTGACGTCCAGCCGGTCCACAGCCAGAACAAGGTTCCCAGCACACAGGAAAGCGTGGTACGCCAGAAGTTGACCATCGCATGGTGACGTTCGGCGGATTCCACTTTCACTACCGGCTCACCCTGCAGGATCTCTTCTTCAATCGCACTAATTTTGGTATTGCTGACAACACCGCGTTTGAGCAGCAGGTAGCGTGTCGCAGCACCTGCCCAGCTATATATCGTCACCGGCGTGTCACGCTCGCCGGTCCAGACAATCACGCGCCGCATCCGCTTGAGTTGCTTATGTACGTCCTGCACCGTTTGAACTGGCGTATCAAACAGCTCACGGAAGGTGTCCGTAATCAGGTCCGGTCGCGTGTTCTGGATAAGATAGGTTTCACAGGATTGAGTAATGAGCGTCAGCGACAACGTGTTCAATGCTTTAAGTCTGCGGTTGGCGCGTACCCAGCGTGAGGACTCCATGTTCAGGTTGCTGCGCATACCATCCAGCGCCGCAGTACGACGGACTAAATCCCCCCAGGCTTTATCCACTTCTTCACTGTCGCCGTGCTTAATGCACAGTTGCATAAGTTGATACTGCGCCACCAGAAGGCTGTCCAGTTCGACATCGATCTCCTGCTTCACTGAACGGGGTGAAAAGAGCAGATCGGCTACAATAGCGCAGACGATCCCCATCACGATCTCGCTGCAGCGTTCGAGCGCAAATTGCGGCGTCAGCAATGGTTCCGCCTGAATGGTAATGACGATTATCAGCGCCGTGTAGCCCGAAAGCCCCCAGGCATAGGAGTTCTCGATCTTCACCAGCGAGGAGAGCCAGGTACAAAAACCGGCCCAGATGCAGCACACCAGGATCATCAGCAGCGGCGCACGGATCATGCTGATAATAATGATCAGTGCGGCAATACAGCCAATAAATGTTCCGACAATACGAAGCATACCGCGATAACGGATAGCGCCGGAATAGGGTTCTCCACCCGCAGCAAAGGCCGGGCCAGCCGCCACAATTGCCGCAGTCAACACCGCCCAGCGCGGTGTCTCAAGTTGAAAGTGAAAGCCAACAAACAGCGCCAGCACAATGGCGCATGCCAGTTTTACCGCAAAGCGGATATGCTGATTGGCAATGGAGAAAATACCCATCACGATTAACCAAACTCGCGCAGGCGATGCGCTATTTTACGGAAAAACGACTCCTGGCTGGCATCGCGATCCTGCTTACCAGTAATGACGACGGTGGCCGTAGTACCGGCCGGCCACAGGGTGCCTTGCTGCTCATCCAGACGAATACGCACCGGCACACGCTGTGCCAGACGTACCCATTCAAGATTGGAATCAATGGTCGCCATACCTTTTGCATCCTGCGTACTGCTGGCATTCGTTACACCAGCCGCTACGCTATCAACGGTGCCTTTCAATACCTTATTACTGCCAAGTGGTGTTATTTCAGCACGATACCCCGGACGAACACCTTCCAGCTTGGTCTCTTCCATATAAGCCAGCACATAAAAAGAGTGCTGTTTTACCAACGCTACCGCCGTGGAGCCGCGGGTAATAAACTCGCCAGAATAGACGTTAAGGTTAGTCACCCAACCGTCGGCTGGGGCGCGAATGACCGTTCGTTCAAGATCCAATTTCGCCAGGTCGCGTGTCGCCTGCGCCTTTGCAAGCTGGTGCAATACGGTTTGCAATACGTTATTGGACTGGTCAATCTCTTCACGAGACATTGCCTGAACGCCAAGCCGGTTACGACGACCCGCTTCCTGGCGCTTTTCCTGTGCCAGTACCTGATAATAGGCGACATCCGCTTCAGCCTGTTCGAGGGCTTTCTTATAGCGCGGTTGGTCGATAGTGAACAGGACCTGATCCTTTTTCACCAGTTGGTTATCATGAACGTTAACATCAGTGATTAAGCCCGCGACATCCGGTGCAATTGCCACAACATCAGCACTGAAACGTGCATCACGCGTCCACGGCGATTCGGTGTAGTAGACCCATGCGCGGAAAATGGCGATAAAGGCCAGAATGACCAGTATGAGAGTCATGGCCGTGCGGGAGAGTTTTCTTGTTAGTGTTTTCACTTCAACCTCAAACGAACAGGCGCGTTATTAAATAGAAAAGACAGCAATACAGCGCAGTATTAAACAGAGCCGGATGCCAGACAAAATCATAGATGCCAGTCGGAACTAGCATCCGGCGCACCAGCCAGAAAATCGCCAGTGACAAAAGCAATTCGAAAAATATCGGTGGGAAGGAAAGACCAAACACCACGATAACGGGAAACAGACTCATGTTGACCTTGGTAGCTTAAGAGAGTGCAGATGATTGATTTTTTTAGCGTATGTCACCGCAGAGAAGGGCAAGGATTAGCCAGGCGAGAGCGACACAGCAGTTATTTGAATAATAATATATTAACGTAACTGTTATGCTGTTATCTATATTATGTGATCTAAATCACTTTTAAGCCAGAGTGAACAATGGAACGATTAAAACGAATGTCGGTGTTTGCCAAAGTTGTCGAGTTAGGCTCCTTCACCGCCGCCGCGAGACAGCTTCAAATGAGTGTTTCATCGATAAGCCAGACGGTATCAAAACTGGAAGATGAGCTACAGGTTAAGCTGCTAAACCGCAGCACACGTAGCATTGGGCTTACCGAGGCGGGTAAGATTTATTATCAGGGCTGCCGCAGAATGCTGCACGAAGCGCAGGATGTTCACGAGCAGCTTTATGCCTTTAACAACACGCCAATTGGTACCCTGCGAATTGGCTGTTCTTCAACCATGGCACAAAATGTCCTTGCCGGACTGACGGCAAAAATGCTGAAAGAGTACCCTGGCCTGACGGTAAATCTGGTCACCGGCATCCCGGCACCAGACTTAATCGCCGATGGCCTGGACGTCGTTATCCGTGTGGGTGCGTTGCAGGACTCGAGTCTTTTTTCGCGTCGCCTGGGGACCATGCCGATGGTGGTCTGTGCCGCGAAAAATTACCTCGCCCAATTCGGTACCCCGGAAAAACCAGCCGACCTCAGTAATCATTCCTGGCTGGAATACAGCGTACGACCCGATAATGAATTTGAGCTTATTGCCCCGGAGGGGATTTCTACTCGCCTCATCCCACAGGGACGCTTCGTAACCAATGACCCTATGACGCTGGTGCGCTGGCTGGCCGCAGGCGCGGGAATTGCCTATGTCCCACTGATGTGGGTGATCAATGAGATCAATCGTGGCGAAGTGGAGATCCTGTTGCCCCGTTATCAGTCAGACCCGCGTCCGGTCTACGCCCTGTATACCGAAAAAGACAAGCTACCACTCAAGGTGCAGGTGGTGATTAACTATCTCACGGATTATTTTGTCGATGTGGCACAGTTGTTTCAGAGGATGTATGGCAGGGGCAAAGAAAAATAGAGAACTGTCCAGCCGGAGCAGCATTTATGTCCCCCATCCAGCAAAATGCCCGATAGCACAATGCTTATCGGGCATACAGCAGGTATGAATCCGGAGATTTAAGCAGTGCCGCCCACGGTCAGGTTATCCACCTTCAGCGTCGGCTGACCAACGCCCACCGGCAGACTCTGCCCTTCTTTACCGCAAACACCAACGCCGTTATCCAGTTTCAGATCGTTACCCACCATGGAAATCTGCTGCATCGCTTCAATGCCAGAACCGATAAGCGTCGCGCCTTTCACCGGTTTGGTGACTTTACCGTTTTCAATCAGGTACGCTTCAGAGGTTGAGAAAACAAACTTCCCGGAAGTGATATCCACCTGACCGCCGCCGAAGTTAGGTGCATAAATCCCATATTCGACAGACTCGATAATTTCCTGCGGCGTGGATTTACCTGGCAGCATATAGGTGTTGGTCATACGCGGCATTGGCAAGTGCGCATAAGATTCACGACGTCCGTTACCTGTCGGCGCCACACCCATCAGACGCGCATTCAGTTTGTCCTGCATGTAACCTTTCAGAATACCGTTTTCAATCAGTACGTTGTACTGGCCAGGAGTCCCTTCATCATCAATGGCTACCGAACCACGGCGATCCACCATCGTACCGTCATCAACGACTGTGCACAGTTCAGACGCGACCAGCTCCCCCATATGACCGCTGAATACCGAAGTACCTCGGCGGTTAAAGTCACCTTCCAGACCATGACCGACCGCTTCGTGCAGTAGCACACCAGGCCAACCTGCGCCCAGCACTACAGGCAGCGTTCCTGCCGGAGCGGCTACCGCAGAGAGATTCACCAGCGCCATGCGCACGGCCTCTTTCGCCCACGCATCGGCCCGGACTTCGCCATCAAGGGAGGCGAGGAAATAGTCATAACCAAAACGACCGCCGCCACCGCTGGCACCACGTTCACGTTTGCCGTCATCTTCTACCTGCACGCTGACAGACAAGCGCACCAGAGGACGAACATCCGCCGCCAGCGTTCCGTCTGTCGCTGCCACCAGGATCAACTCGTAGACGCCGGTCAGACTTGCAGTCACTTCCTGCACGCGCTTATCAGCCGCACGTGCAACACGATCGACACGCCTGAGAATGTCCAGCTTCTCTTCACGACTCATGCTTTGTAACGGATCAACCGAGGTATAGAGAGCTTGATGTTCGACTGCGCCCAGCGTCTTTACTTTGCCATCGCCGCTGTCGCGCACAATCGTACGGGCAGCATGAGCGCTTTGCTCTAACGCCAGCAGGCTTATCTGGTCTGCATAGGCAAACCCTGTTTTTTCGCCGCTGATGGCGCGCACACCAACGCCCTGGTCGATATTGTAAGAACCATCTTTAATGATGCGGTCTTCTAAAACCCAGGATTCGTGATAGCTCGACTGAAAATAGAGATCGCCGTAATCAAGACGGCGTTCGGCCAGTTGGCCCAGAATGGCAAACAGATCCTGATGTTTCAGGCCATTCGCCGCTAGCAATTGTTCACTTACCAGGTTCAGACTCATCGTTTTGCTACTCATTAGTTGCTGCGGTAGGGAGATCTATTTACTGAGATTGGGGCAATTACTCGCCCCCGTCAAATCATTGCTTTCTTTCTTTTCGCGGCTGGCGCAGGACTTCGTTAATCTGCGGCTTATCAACCGGACCGGTGATGCGATAGCGCAGAATCGAGACTTTGCTCCATAACGGTCCCAGTACTTTACTGGCAGCAAATACAGCGGCACCGACAATCGGGTTGACGGCAAACGCGGCGGCAACACCCACGGTGGCAGAAATTTCCGGTGCGACAACAGCTTCCATATCCAGCTCACGCCGCACAAGGTTAACTGAACCTTTCATCGCGATATCCGCTTCCAGTCCGTCCACCAACGTATCATCGGTATGCATTACGCCATCTTTAATCCATGCCGTGCTGCGAATGGAGTCAAAATAAAAGCCTTCACTGAAGGTATCGCTAAAATCAAAACGCAGTTTACGCAGCAACGCATCAAAGCTCAGCAGGCGCAGCAGTTGTCCCGCATGTCCGGTGCTTAACTCAGTAAGCTCGCCTTTACCCAAACGGGTACGCAAAATTCCATTAAGCGAGGCTTCATCAGGATCCCAGGGGGGATTGCGCCAGTGCAGATCGTACTCAACGTTGAATGAAGAGTTTCGTATCGGCGTCGATACGCCAAAGAAACCCGCGGCAGAGTCAATTTTATTACCGTTTAGTTTTCCCTTCAGCGACGTACGCTCTTTACCCGGCACGTTAACCCATTCACCGTCCAGAGTCAGTCTGGCAAAACCTGTATCTAACAAACCACTGCTCAACGTCAACGTATCGCCTTTAATCGCCACATCGGCGTCAATACGCCCGTATTTCTGCCCCCACATCCAACACTCTGCGCAGCGCAACTGAACATCCGGCCAGCCACGGAAGCTAACTCTGCCAATGTCAGAAAACGGCGAGGCGGATGCTGTTTTCTGTGACGACTTTGCAGTGCCTGGGTTGTAGTAAAGATACTTAATAAACGCCTGCCACGGCGCGTTATTGCGCATGGCCAACGTCGCGTTAATCTCACGTCCTTGCGCCTGTATGTTCGCCCCGTTAAGCGCAGGTTCAGACACAATGCTCAGATTGTTCCACTGCTGGCCTCCCAGTGATAAAGATGGCGTACGTACCGTGATGCGTTGGGGGAAGTTCGCGTTAGTACCGACGTTATCCGCCGCACCTTTCTGGAACAACGCCAGCCACTGCGCACCATCCATTGGCGGAAGGTTAAGTTCAACGCCCTGCTGGTCAGGCAGCGCAGGCACGGTACGGCTTTCAGAAGTCCAGATGGCACGGTCAAGCGTCAATTTCTGGTTCAGCAACCAGTGGCTGTTAAAGTGGTTTTTATTTCCGGCGTTGCCAGTCAGATCAAAACTGCGCAGATTGCCGTCCGCCTTAACGTTAACCGGCAGCGACTCACCGCGCGCTTTGTTCAGCGGTGCAGGTAAGTGACTGCTTACATTTTTCAGGTCACTCTTTAACTCAATGTTGTATGTTGCCCCGGCATGATACGGAAGTTCGATACCAACTTTACCATTCCACGCCATGCTGCCGCTTAAAGCATCGTTCACCTGCGTCGGCAAAATCCCCATCCGGGTTGGTTGCCAGTCCCCCTTCAGATTCACAGCGACCTGATAAGCTTTAGTGCCTTCAGTAGTGGAAAAATCGACATCCAGAGGCTGATTAAACCAGTTTGCCGTCATCGGCTCGCTTTTGAGATCCCCGTTTACAAAGCTGAATTTGCCGTTCAGGTTCTTCAGCGTACTGTCGAGTGGCTTAATAAACAGGCTGTTATTACGCAGCATGACATCACCTTTGGCGGTGACCAGCGAACCATCAAGTGGGATATCAAGATGTAAGCGAGCATTCACATCGCCGTCAATCTGGAGCTGTTCCAGTGTGGCACCGAGAGAGTCCTTCAACGGGGTATCATCAAAATACGGTCCGACCGCCTTTCCCGGCCCGTTGATATCCGCATCAATCAGCAGCTTTTCTTTCTCATAGTCGGGAATATTGGCGGTCAGGTTACTGGCTTTCACTCCACCTAACTGGACGCCGTCGGTTTTCATCCACAGACCGTCGTTAAGGAAGTTCAGCTCAATATCAAGGTCTGTTAACGCAGGCCAGTCTGGCTGGAAGGCAAACGTTGCATTGCGCAGCGGCACCAGCACCTGAAACTGACCTTCGTTGTGTTTATACGGGAATAAGTGCGGATTACCGCCATAGACCAGCGTGGCGTTATCCGCCTCACCACCCTGAATTGCGCTGCTGAGGTAGTCAACCAGCTCCTTACCCATCAGGTTTTCCGGAAAATAACGCCAGGCCTGAGAGCCGTCGTTGGTACTGATACCCGCCAGAATGCCCAGCCATGGCTCATCACCCGTCGGTTGCAGATAGCGAAAACCACCGCGTGCATGTACTGCTGTCGCTTTAACATCAATATCACGCCCATCTAACTGAAAACCTTTGTCATTTTTCAGCCAGCTAAGCGTAGCCACACCCTCTTCAATTTCCAGCGGAGCGCGGAAGACCGTTTCATAGGGCATTTTTGCCTGTTTCATGGAGGCGGTGAGCAAACCATTTTCAACACTGCCCGCAAGCGTTCCGGAGAAATGTTCTGCACCCGGTAACAGCTTCCACTGTTTCCAGGCCAGATTGGTCCACGAGGACTGGAAGCGGGTTTTTTCTGTCGCCTGCAACGGAATATCGAGCGCCAGCACATCTATCTTGCCGCTCGGTTGCGTTGCCTGCCAGATATCACCCAGCGCCGGAGATAACTTTGCCGCCATCGAACGCAGCCCCTCTAATCCAGCTAACTCCAGATTACTGGCACGAATGCGCAGCTCATCACTGCGTTTGTTATTTTCACCGCCCACTTCCTGCTCAGGGATCCAGGCAAGGGTTAACGCTCCGCTCGGCCAGGGTTTATCGTCCAGAGTTATCCGTGTATCGGGAATAGAAAATTGCCAGCCAGGCTGTTCACGGCTAATGTGTGCGGTCAGATTATCAACAGCGAGCGTGTGCGTATGGTTATCGCCCTGCCAGCTTGCACCACCTTTCTTCAGCCAGATATCTCCACCGGAGATTTCCCCTTTGCTGAGCGTCATCCATCCTTCGAGGCTAAAACGCGCGGTTTGCAGCGCGACGTTATCCTGCATCCATTTCCCCAACCACGGCTTCACATCGATGTCATCAGCCTGTAGCCAGACGCGACCATTATTCAGCAGTCCGTCATCGTCACGCAGATCCATTCGCACCTGCATGACGCCGTGCTGTCCGGTGAGGCTGGAGAGACTGACCTGACCTTCGGCGCGGTGTCTGTTTTTACCGTTCAGCCAGGTAAGCTGTGGTATCGCCAGCTCTGCACGCTGGCCAGAGAGGGTTAAAAAGCTGATCTGACTATCGCGAAGATCGAAATGATCAAACTGACGAAGGAAAAGATCGCTAAGGTGACCGGCTTCAATGCCATCGTCGCTGTCGCTGCGCTGGATAGGAGTATTAGTGCGCAGTTGCAGTTGCCAGAAGGTAAGATCGCGAAACTGCCAGCGCATGTGCAGCAGACTTTGCCAGACATCCAGCGCCAGCGTGACGCGCTTAACTGAGAATTCTCCGCCATCGTTTAGCTGCGCATGGATATCGCGCGCCTCGAGCGTCGGGCCAAAGTTTTGCCAGTTGGCGGTGAACTGAGTGGCAGAAACGGGCATACCTGTTGCGGATTCAATCTTGCCAAGAATGGCGGGACGCCAGGTATCGAGATGAGGCAAAGCAAGGCGCAGCCCACTAACCAGCAGCGCTGCGATGACAACGAATGCGGCTCCAGTGAGCAGTAATATCCCCGGCAATCGCCTCACGCGCCTCTCCTTGTCTGCCAAAAAATGTGACTCACAAACCTGAAGTGAATCTTGCCGGATGGCAGCGCTTGCGCCAAATCCGGCCTACAAGCACTGACGCCGCAGGCCTGCTCACATCATTACCACGTCAAACTGCTCCTGGTTATAGAGCGGCTCGACTTGTACTTTGACCTGTTTGCCGACAAAGATTTCCACTTCCGCCAGCGCATGTGACTCTTCACCTTTCAGAGTCTCTGCCACTGCCGGAGAAGCATAGACCAGGAAACGATCGGAGTCGTAAGCATGATGCACGCGCACAATTTCACGCATGATTTCATAGCATACGGTTTCTACCGTTTTCACCGTGCCGCGCCCGTGGCAAGTTGGACACTCGTTACAAAGCACATGCTCCACGCTTTCGCGCGTACGCTTACGCGTCATCTCCACCAGCCCCAACTGTGAAAAACCGTTAATGCTGGTTTTTACGCGGTCCTTACTCAGGGCCTGCTCCAAAGAGTGCAGCACCCGACGACGGTGATCCTCATTATTCATGTCGATAAAATCGATAATGATAATGCCGCCCAGGTTGCGCAGACGCAGTTGACGCGCAATGGCCTGCGTCGCTTCAATGTTGGTATTAAAGATAGTGTCATCGAGATTACGATGTCCAACAAACGCGCCGGTGTTTATATCAACAGTGGTCATCGCTTCGGTCTGATCGATAATCAGATAACCACCGGATTTCAGTTCAACTTTACGTTCCAGCGCGCGTTGAATTTCATTTTCAACATCAAAGAGATCGAAAATAGGCTGCCGTCCACTGTAGTGTTCCAGCTTGCTGGTCATCTCCGGGATGTATTCCGCGGTAAACTCCAACAACGCTTCATAGGTCAAACGGGAGTCCACTCGGATTCGGTCAAGCTGAGCATCAGCAAAATCGCGCAGTACACGCTGCGCAAGCGCCAGTTCGCCGTACATCTGATAGCGCGTTTGCGGACGCTTTTTGCGCTCCATAACTTTGGTCCAGACGCGCTTCAGGTAAGCGGCATCGGAGGCCAGATCCTCTTCGCACACACCTTCTGCCGCCGTGCGAATAATAAATCCGCCCTGCTCATCGCAGTAATCCGCCACCACTTTTTTCAGACGTTCACGTTCGGTTTCACTTTCGATACGCTGGGAAACCCCAACGTGTGATGCACCAGGCATGAAAACAAGGTAACGGGAAGGAAGCGTGATATCCGTCGTCAGACGGGCGCCCTTAGTGCCAAGCGGATCTTTTACCACCTGCACCATCAGGTCTTGTCCCTGGCGCACCAGCTCGGAGATGTCGCGCACAGTGAACTGCTTTTGCTCTTCACCTGCCACACATTCTGTATGTGGCATGATGTCTGAAGCGTGAAGAAATGCGGCTTTATCCAGTCCAATATCTACAAAAGCCGCCTGCATACCCGGAAGTACACGACTTACACGACCTTTGTAGATATTGCCTACGATTCCGCGTCGCGCCTCACGTTCAATATGAATTTCCTGCAGAATTCCGCCATCAATGTACGCCACGCGCGTTTCCGATGGCGTTACGTTTACCAACAATTCAGCCGTCATGTTTATCCCTTTTCTCACGCAGTGCGTTAAAATTGCTCAGCAACTCATACGTTTCTACCAGCGGTAAGCCGACTACGGCGTGATAGCTGCCATTTATCTTCCTGACAAAACAGCCACCCAACCCTTGAATACCGTATGCACCTGCTTTATCCATAGGCTCACCGCTGGCAACATAGCCCGCAATGTCCTCATCAGTTAGTGCTCTGAATGTCACTTCCGTTACAACCAGGCAGTCCAGACTGTGCTGGCGATCGGCTAACGCCACTGCCGTCATGACCTGATGTGTTTTGCCTGACAGCTTGCGCAGCATCGCTGCAGCATGGGCGGTATCATGCGGTTTTTCCAGCACTTCGCCATTCAGAATAACAATGGTATCTGCACCCAACACCGGCAGATCACGAAGAGCCAACGCAACGCCTGCCTGCGCCTTCTCCCGCGCCAGACGAACAACATACTGCTGTGCGCTTTCTTGCGAATGCCGCTGTTCCTCAATCCCGGGAACCAGCCGCTCAAATTTCACACCAAGCTGAGTCAACAGTTCCTGCCGGCGTGGGGAACCTGAAGCCAGATACAGAGTATTCATATCAACCTTATTGCACCGCAAACTGCTGGCGGACTTTACGCATCAGTAAGAATAACCATGGCCAAAGCACACCGTTTACTACACTACTCCAGAACACTTCGGGTCTGAAAGAGACATTGATCACTAAAAACTCGGCCCAGAAAACAATAATATCCACGACCAGTGATAGCAACATGACCACCAGCGCCTGTTGCCAGAGCGCGAGGTTACGGAATAGTTGGAATTTCAGCGCGACCAGATAAGCAATGATACTCATCGACAAAGCCCGTACGCCAAGCGTGGAACCACTAATGAGATCCAGTATGGCACCCACCACAAATCCTGTGCCCACATTTACGCGATGCGGCAGTGCCAGGATCCAATACAGCAGGATGAGCAGCACCCAGTTTGGCCGGAAAACAAGAATGTCATCCGGCCAGGGCATGACTTGCAATAACAGTGCAATAAGGAACGAGAGCCAAATTACCCAACGTCCCTGGCTACGATAGCTTGCCACTTACTGCCCTCCCGGCTTACGCGGAGAAGGTACTGGCTGCGCTGTATTCGCAGGTGCAGGAGTAACACCTGTTGCCGGTGCTGGAACAGGGGCTGGCGGGCCCATCGTATCCGGCGACGGCAGCACCTGAGGCATCATTTGCATCAGACGTTCATTGGCTACGCGGTGCACTTCCTCCGGAGTCATCGGATTTGCACCATTACGGTCGGCTCCCCACAACAGCAACAGGTAGCGCAAACGCTGTAAACCAGCAGTCGGACGCGCCTGAATCACGGTGTAAGCACGTTGGGTGTCCAGCTTAACGGAAGAGACAACGGCGACCGGATACCCTTCAGGGAAACGTCCGCCCAGGCCCGATGTGACCAGCACATCGCCAACACGAATATCGGTATTGGCTGGCAGGTGTTCGAGCTGTAGATCGTCCGTGCAGCCGTTACCGGCAGCAATCACACGAATGTCGTTACGCAGAACCTGGATCGGCAACGCGTGGGTTGCATCGCAAATCAGCAGTACGCGACTGGTCAGTTTTGCCACGGCAACGACCTGACCCACGACACCTTTATCACTGATTACCGGCTGACCTTCGTAAACACCGTTTACGCTCCCTTTATCGATCACAACCTGATCGCTGTAAGGGTCATTAACCGTTGAGATGACCTGCGTCACCATCTTTTGTTCATCCTGACGCAGCGGCGATCCCAGCAGCTCGCGCAAACGCGCGTTCTCCTGTTTATATTGCCCCAGCATCAGCAACTCGCTGTTTTTCAGCAGCAGTTCCTGACGCAGCGCCCGGTTTTCAAGTTCGAGTTGGTCACGCGAAGCCAGCGTTTGCGACACGCCGTCGAGTAATTCACGGGGACCATTAGAAATAAAGTAGAAAGGACTGACGGCGGTATCCATGTACGTTCGGATTTGGCTAAACGTACCCAGGCGGCTGTCGGCGATAATAACGCCGAGCGCCACCAGCACCGCCAGAATAAGGCGAATCTGTAGCGACGGGCCACGGCTAAAAATTGGCTTCATAGGCTATGCGTATTCTCGTGTCAGTGCGGAAGGGCAACCTGTTGGTCACCCTACCTGCATCCGACTACTCTTCGCTGAACAGGTCGCCGCCGTGCATATCAATCATTTCCAGCGCTTTGCCGCCGCCGCGCGCCACACAGGTCAGCGGATCTTCAGCAACAACAACTGGAATACCGGTTTCTTCCATTAACAGACGATCAAGGTTACGCAGTAATGCGCCACCGCCGGTAAGCACCATGCCGCGTTCGGAGATATCAGACGCCAGCTCTGGCGGGCACTGTTCCAGTGCAACCATCACCGCGCTCACGATACCGGTCAGCGGTTCCTGCAGCGCTTCCAGAATCTCGTTAGAGTTCAGGGTAAAGCCACGTGGAACACCTTCAGCCAGGTTACGACCGCGAACTTCGATTTCGCGTACTTCATCACCCGGATAAGCAGAACCGATTTCGTGCTTAATACGTTCTGCGGTAGCTTCACCGATCAGAGAGCCGTAGTTACGACGCACATAATTAATAATGGCTTCGTCGAAACGGTCACCACCGATGCGTACGGAAGAAGAGTAAACCACGCCGTTCAGGGAGATAACTGCGACTTCAGTGGTACCACCACCGATGTCCACAACCATAGAACCGGTTGCTTCGGAAACAGGCAGACCCGCACCGATCGCTGCCGCCATCGGCTCTTCGATCAGGAACACTTCACGCGCACCTGCTCCCTGAGCGGATTCACGGATCGCACGACGTTCAACCTGAGTTGCTCCAACCGGTACACATACCAGTACGCGCGGGCTTGGGCGCATGAAGCTGTTGCTGTGCACTTGTTTGATAAAGTGCTGGAGCATTTTTTCAGTCACGAAGAAGTCAGCAATAACGCCATCTTTCATTGGGCGAATTGCAGCAATATTACCCGGTGTACGACCCAGCATCTGCTTCGCATCATGACCTACTGCGGCCACGCTTTTCGGCGAACCGGCACGATCCTGGCGAATGGCCACAACAGAAGGCTCATTCAATACGATGCCTTGTCCTTTTACATAAATAAGGGTATTCGCGGTACCCAGGTCAATGGACAGGTCATTGGAAAACATGCCACGAAATTTTTTCAACATACTAAGGGATAATCCTGAAAGCTGGGGCGGAAAACAAAATCCGCTTACTTTACCAACCACACGCAGCAGCGACAAGGCGGAAAAATCATCTGCTACGGTGAAAATTAGTGCAGTTCGTTTCCTTTGTTACAAAACCGGCCTGAGTCCATCAGGGCTGAATAAATCAGCAGCAATCCTCGCCTCATTTGCAACCTGTCAAAGGTCATTCACCTGCATGTTTGCTGTTACAGCCTGGCGGGCAGACAAGCACACCCCCAGAAGGCACAGCGCGCGTTATTCTACGTGAAAACAAATTAAACGGCAGGTTAAACCGAATATCTTTGCGAATATTTTTTCACGTTGGTGTCAAGTGGCTGTGATGCGGCAAAAAAATCACCTTGTCCACCCGAGACTCCACGTTCGGTCAACGTACGCCACTCGCTACGCGAACGAACACCGGTGGCATAAACCAGCGTGGGTGTTCCTGAACAGGCTTCCACCAGGCTCTGCACAAGAAGCTGATTTTCCGTTCGCTTATCAATATTTCTTACCAGGCTTGGATGAAGTTTCAATAATTCGACATTGAGTTCTTTTATCCAACTGGTGCTAACCAGTGTTAAACCTGCCTGCGTAACGGCGATACGAACACCCAGCGCATCCATCAATCGAATCACAGGCTGTAACCGGCTGATATGTTGACAGACATCCGCCTCCGCAAGTTCAATAATTATGCGTTTACGCAGCGATTTTTCGCACTGCATCAGCGTATCACGCAACCAGCGCTGAAAACGCGGGCGAATAAGCGACTCTACTGTCGCCTGCATCGCCAAACTTTCCTGTGGCCAATAGCCCAATAACAAGATCAGACGGCTAATCTGCAAGCGGTCATATTCTTCCGCCAGGCCAAATTGCAGCACCATCGGCATATATTCTGCCGAGATGACCTCTTCGCTCCCATCAAAAATGCGGCACATTAATTCCCGATGGTGCACCCGCCCTTCACATGTCACAGCAGGTTTTTGGTAAATTCTCGGACCGCCCCGGCTGAGCATCTGTTCTATAAGCGTTCGCCAGCGTACATTACCCCGGCCTTTTTCGGGTAGAGAGTCGTCATAGACTGACCAACTGTTCCCACCTTGCAATACCGAATTACGGGTTGCCGCTTCGGCGTGATCCATAACCTGTTCAGTGGATTGACCGCTGCGGCAAACGCAAATGCCAATATGAATCATATCGGCACGATCGATCATTTTGTTAGTCGGAAGTGCGTCTACCGCCTTTAACAATTGCCCGGCAATACTTTCCGCTTCTTTTAACGTGCGGTGCGGCAGCAAGATGGCAAAATCACTACGGTGGTAGCGTGCCAGCAGCGCTCCCGGATAGCGCATAATAAAGGTCGACAACAAATTGATGAGCGCGGAGATTTGTTCTTCAGCAAGCTCAACTCCCCAACTATCACGCAACAGGGTAAAGTCCGGCAGACGAACCATCATCACAACCCCGTGCGATCCTACTTTCTCTTGATCTTCCAGCAGCGTCGCCAATTGGTTATCAAAGAACAGCCGGTTGCTAAGCCCGGTTTTTGTATCCTGCGCAACATAGGATCGGATCAGCGTATCCAACCTGCTTCGCTGCTCGCGGGCATTCTGAATTTCGGTAAGCAGCATATCAAGCGCACTACTGGTACGCGCAGGCCATTCATAGACTGTACCCCGGACGTTCGGCCCTCGTTCACCGTTCAGGATCCGCGTTGAACGAATCTCCAGCAGCTCCTGTCCGGAAAGCTGACGCTGAAGCCAGCGTACCGACAAGAATAGCATCAGGATAATAAAACCAATCGATAGCGTGAGCGGCGCTGTCGTCATCAGCGAATGGAAATAATTGCCCATTGGATCCTGATAGACCAGACGCAGCGACATCCCAGGATGCTTGACCAAAGGAACCGTGATATCGCGATAGAGATTGTTCGTCCCTGCAGGGCGATAGCTACTGGTTCGGGAATGGCGATAAACAATATTCTCACCCTGAAGCAACTCAACGCGGACGATATCGACTGAGATCATTAACTCATCTATTTGCGGCGTTAAGGAAACAGCATCTTTGGAGACAAGATGGGTGTCAATCGCCGTCGCTACGGCCTGGACGCGAGCGGTGAACTTGTATTGAATCGCGTTGTAAAAACTCAGTGAGCAGCCAATCAAAGTCACGAAGATCGTTAACCCGGTAAGCAGCGTCACAAAAGCTGAGAATTTCGTCGTTAATCGCATCCTTGTGTTAACTCCGACAGTTATGAATCAAGCGTGAAAATGAAAAAGCGACACGAAAATGCGAAATTGAACGCGAAATCCGTCAATTTACACAAATAATGTGGGCATACTACCAAATCAGGTATTTCTGGCAATTTATTGCGCAGAATCGGCATCATGTTTTGTTTAGCGAGTATAGTCTTCATAAATAATTTTCCAATCCACTATATGAATTGAGGACAGGTTATGCAGGCTTTGATCTTAGAACAGCAGGACGGAAAAACCCTCGCATCCGTTCAACCCCTCGACGAAAACCAGCTACCGGAAGGCGATGTGACGGTGGATGTTCACTGGTCGAGCCTGAACTATAAAGACGCGCTGGCCATCACAGGCAAGGGTAAAATTATCCGTAATTTTCCGATGATTCCTGGTATCGATTTCGCTGGCACCGTTCGCAATAGCGAAGATCCCCGTTTTCATGCAGGCCAGGAAGTCTTGCTAACCGGCTGGGGCGTGGGGGAAAACCATTGGGGTGGACTGGCAGAACGTGCACGCGTGAAAGGTGACTGGTTGGTTGCTCTGCCAAAAGGACTGGATGGCCGTAAAGCCATGGTCATCGGCACCGCCGGTTTTACCGCCATGCTGTGCGTAATGGCGCTTGAAGACGCCGGTATTCGCCCGGAAGATGGCGAGATTGTTGTCACCGGCGCCAGCGGTGGTGTGGGCAGTACTGCCGTCGCGTTGCTGCATAAACTGGGTTATCAGGTTGCGGCGGTATCCGGTCGCGAAAGTACGCATGACTATCTGCGTAGCCTGGGCGCCAACCGAATCCTCGGTCGTGATGAGTTTGCTGAATCTCGCCCGCTGGAAAAACAGCTCTGGGCCGGTGCGATTGATACCGTTGGCGACAAAGTGCTGGCAAAAGTCCTCGCTCAGATGAACTACGGCGGCTGTGTCGCTGCCTGTGGTCTGGCCGGCGGTTTTGCACTCCCAACCACAGTGATGCCATTTATTCTGCGTAATGTGCGCTTACAGGGTGTTGATTCCGTGATGACGCCCCCGGCTCGTCGTGCGCAAGCCTGGCAACGTCTGGTCAATGACTTGCCAGAATCATTCTATGCGCAAGCTGCAACAGAAATCACTCTGGCTGATGCGCCAAAGTTTGCCGATGCCATCATCAATAACCAGGTGCAAGGCCGCACATTGGTAAAGGTACGTTAAGCTGTCGCAGATAAAAACTTACATTTAATTAACTATTTTTTTATACACATTGACGGACTCCCTGCCATAGTAACTACGCGCCAATATGAGTCATCGCGCGTATGCCGGGAGTCTATTATGAAGAAAATACGTCAATTTACCGAAGCCGATGTAACCGCAGAATCGGCTTTTTTTATGCAGCGCCGCCAGGTGCTGAAAGCACTGGGTATCAGTGCCGCCGCATTGTCTTTGCCTTTGTCTGCACAGGCTGACCTTCTCAGTTGGTTTAAAGGTAATGACCGTCCACCCGCACCTGCTGGTAAACCGCTTGATTTCAGTAAACCTGCTGCCTGGCAAAATACGCTTCCTTTAACACCAGAAGATAAAGTGTCTGGCTATAACAATTTTTATGAGTTTGGCCTGGACAAAGCAGACCCGGCAGCCAACGCTGGCAGTCTGAAGACCAATCCCTGGACGCTGAAAATCAGTGGCGAAGTGGCCAAGCCCTTCACACTCGATCACGATGCACTAACCACTCGTTTCCCGTTGGAGGAACGTATTTATCGGATGCGCTGTGTAGAGGCCTGGTCAATGGTCGTGCCGTGGATTGGCTTTCCTTTACATAAGCTGTTGGCACTGGCCGAACCCACCAGCAATGCAAAATATGTCGCTTTCGAAACGCTCTATGCGCCGGATGATATGCCGGGACAGAAAGATCGCTTTATTGGCGGGGGGCTGAAATATCCCTACGTTGAGGGACTGCGCCTTGATGAAGCCATGCATCCGCTCACGCTACTCACCGTAGGTGTTTATGGTAAGGCGCTTCCCCCGCAGAATGGCGCACCGATCCGCTTAATCGTGCCATGGAAATACGGTTTTAAAGGCATTAAGTCGATCGTCAGTATCAAACTCACACGTGAACGCCCACCGACGACCTGGAATATGGCCGCACCTGATGAATATGGTTTTTATGCCAATGTGAATCCACATGTCGATCATCCTCGCTGGTCGCAAGCGACTGAGCGTTTTATTGGTTCAGGCGGGATTCTGGACGTACAGCGACAACCTACGCTGCTATTTAACGGTTATGCCGATGAAGTCGCCTCGCTGTATCGCGGCCTCAATTTACGGGAGAACTTTTAAGTGCGCCTGACTGCAAAAAACATTACCTGGCTGAAAGTGTGCCTGCATCTTGCCGGTATTTTACCTTTTGTCTGGCTCTTTTGGGCGGTAAATCATGGGGGATTGAGCGCCGATCCCGTTAAAGACATTCAACACTTTACCGGTAGGACAGCTCTGAAATTTTTACTGGCGACCTTGCTGGTCGCGCCGCTGGCGCGCTACGCTAAACAGCCATTATTGATACGTACTCGTCGCCTGTTAGGGTTATGGTGTTTTGCCTGGGCTACGTTGCATTTAACCAGCTATGCCCTACTGGAACTGGGCATTAATAATCTTGCACTGTTAGGACGGGAATTAACAACGCGTCCTTATTTGATGTTGGGCATTATCAGTTGGGTCATATTATTTGCCCTCACATTAACGTCAACACAGGCAGTACAGCGAAAACTGGGCAAATATTGGCAGTTCTTACACAACTTCGTCTATCTGGTGGCGATCCTGGCGCCTATTCATTACCTGTGGTCGGTAAAGATTTTATCTCCACAACCGATCATTTATGCAGCGCTCGCTACCGTGCTTTTAGCCTGCCGTTATAAGAAGTTCCGCCAGTGGTGGCGGTAGTTTCACGATATGTGCAGTGCGTTGCAAAACACAGACGAACCCATGTTCTTTACATGCCAACGGTTGATTATCTTCCCTGATAAGACCAGTATTTAGCTGCCAATTGCTACGAAATGGTTATAATGTGCGACCTTGCTTTCCCCGAGAGCGTTTTTACACCGCTGAAAGGGTGACAATCGCGCATTGAAGGTATATTTTGTTTTTTACCCGAAAATGGCAGAAGATAGCCACACAATGACTGACAAGTCATGAAATCTCATTTAATGGTTGCGGCACGCAGTGCAACGCCAGAGATGCGTGGCATCTTGTCACCAACAGTTATTCAAATGCTATACAGACGGCGATAAAACGCCTGTCACAATCTCACTAAACAAAGAGTACGGAACCCACTCATGGATATTCGTAAGATTAAAAAACTGATCGAGCTGGTTGAAGAATCAGGCATCTCCGAACTGGAAATTTCTGAAGGCGAAGAATCTGTACGCATCAGCCGTGCAGCGCCAAATGCAGGTTTTCCAATGATGCAACAGGCTTATGCTGCACCAATGATGCAACAACCTGCTCTGTCTAACGCTGTCGCTCAGACTGCAACTCCAAGCATGGAAGCCCCAGCCGCAGCGGAAATCAGTGGTCACATCGTACGTTCCCCGATGGTTGGTACTTTCTACCGCACCCCGGGTCCTGACGCCAAACCGTTTATCGAAGTGGGTCAGAAAGTGAATGCGGGCGATACCCTGTGCATCGTTGAAGCCATGAAAATGATGAACCAGATCGAAGCCGATAAATCCGGTGTGGTGAAAGCGATCCTGGTCGAAAGTGGTCAACCGGTAGAATTTGACGAGCCGCTGGTCGTCATCGAGTAACGAGGCGAACATGTTGGATAAAATTGTTATCGCCAACCGCGGCGAGATTGCCTTGCGTATTCTTCGTGCCTGTAAAGAACTGGGCATCAAGACCGTCGCTGTGCACTCAAGCGCGGATCGCGATTTAAAACACGTATTACTGGCAGATGAAACGGTCTGTATTGGCCCGGCTCCATCTGTAAAAAGTTACCTGAACATCCCGGCTATCATCAGCGCCGCTGAAATCACCGGCGCGGTGGCAATCCATCCGGGTTATGGCTTCCTCTCTGAGAACGCCAACTTTGCTGAACAGGTAGAACGCTCAGGCTTTATCTTCATTGGCCCAAAAGCCGATACCATCCGCTTGATGGGTGACAAAGTGTCCGCCATTACTGCGATGAAAAAAGCTGGCGTACCAACCGTTCCCGGCTCTGACGGCCCGCTGGGCGATGATATGGACGCTAACCGCGCTCATGCCAAACGCATCGGCTATCCGGTAATTATCAAAGCTTCCGGCGGCGGCGGCGGTCGCGGTATGCGCGTTGTACGCGGCGATGCTGAACTGGCCCAATCCATTTCCATGACGAAAGCTGAAGCGAAAGCCGCTTTCAACAACGACATGGTTTACATGGAAAAATACCTGGAAAACCCACGCCACATCGAAATTCAGGTGCTGGCAGACGGTCAGGGTAACGCGATTTATCTGGCAGAACGCGACTGCTCCATGCAGCGTCGTCACCAGAAAGTGGTCGAAGAGGCGCCAGCACCTGGCATTACTCCGGAACTGCGTCGCTATATCGGCGAGCGTTGCGCCAAAGCATGTGTTGATATCGGCTACCGTGGAGCGGGTACTTTCGAGTTCCTGTTCGAAAACGGTGAGTTCTACTTCATTGAAATGAACACCCGTATCCAGGTAGAACATCCGGTTACCGAAATGATCACCGGCGTTGACCTGATCAAAGAGCAGTTGCGTATTGCAGCAGGTCAGCCGCTGTCTATCAAGCAGGATGAAGTTATAGTTAAAGGCCATGCGGTAGAATGCCGTATCAACGCCGAAGACCCGAACACCTTCCTGCCAAGCCCGGGTAAAATTACGCGTTTCCACGCACCGGGTGGCTTTGGTGTGCGCTGGGAGTCACATATTTACGCAGGCTACACTGTCCCTCCGTACTATGACTCAATGATCGGTAAACTGATTTGCTATGGCGAAAACCGTGACGTGGCAATTGCCCGCATGAAAAACGCCTTGCAGGAACTGATCATCGACGGCATCAAAACTAACGTTGATCTGCAGATCCGCATCATGAATGACGAGCACTTCCAGCGTGGTGGTTCTAATATCCACTACCTGGAGAAAAAACTCGGACTTCAGGAAAAGTAAGCACGCGTTAACTGAAAAGGCCGGGAATTCCCGGCCTTTTGTTTTTCTCCCCTCCGGTACGTCCCATAATGTACAATCCCCGCTTTCTTTATCCACAAGGGACAAAAAATGGACGCTCGTTTTGTTCAGGCCCATAAAGAGGCGCGCTGGGCGCTGTGGCTGACCCTTTTCTATCTTGCCACATGGTTGGTGACCGCTTACTTACCAGATTCCACACTGGGCTTTACCGGCTTGCCACACTGGTTCGAGATGGCGTGTCTGCTGACACCATTGGTTTTCATTTTGCTGTGTTGGGCAATGGTGAAATTTATCTATCGCGATATTTCTCTGGAGGATGACGATGCAGCTTGAAGTCATTTTGCCGCTTGTCGCCTATCTTCTGGTGGTGTTTGGTCTTTCCGTTTACGCAATGAGAAAGAGAACGACTGGCACCTTCCTGAATGAGTATTTCCTCGGCAGTCGCTCCATGGGCGGTGTCGTGTTGGCCATGACGCTAACTGCAACCTACATTAGCGCAAGCTCGTTTATTGGCGGCCCCGGCGCGGCATATAAATACGGGTTGGGATGGGTATTGCTGGCAATGATCCAGTTGCCTGCCGTCTGGCTGTCGTTAGGTATTCTCGGTAAGAAATTCGCCATTCTGGCGCGCCGTTACAATGCCGTAACCCTCAATGATATGCTGTTTGCCCGCTATCAGAGCCGTTTACTGGTATGGCTGGCGAGCCTCAGCCTGCTGGTGGCTTTTGTCGGAGCGATGACCGTGCAATTCATCGGCGGCGCACGTTTGCTGGAGACTGCTGCGGGTATTCCTTACGAAACCGGCCTGCTGATCTTTGGTATCAGTATCGCGTTATATACGGCATTCGGCGGATTTCGCGCCAGCGTGCTGAATGACACCATGCAGGGCATGGTGATGCTGATTGGTACTATCGTCTTGCTGGTGGGCGTAGTCCACGCCGCAGGCGGCCTCAGTCAGGCAGTAGAAACCCTGCAAACCATCGATCCTAAGCTGGTGACACCGCAGGGTGCTGATGACATTCTGTCTCCAACCTTTATGACATCATTCTGGGTACTGGTGTGCTTTGGGGTGATTGGTCTGCCGCACACGGCGGTACGCTGCATTTCCTATAAAGACAGTAAAGCCGTACATCGCGGGATTATCATTGGCACCATTGTAGTGGCGATCCTGATGTTTGGGATGCATCTGGCAGGCGCACTGGGACGTGCGGTAATCCCTGATCTGACAGTTCCGGATTTGGTTATCCCTACCCTGATGGTAAAAGTTTTGCCACCTGTTGCTGCCGGTATCTTTCTCGCCGCACCGATGGCAGCGATTATGTCGACGATCAATGCTCAATTGCTGCAAAGTTCCGCTACGATCATTAAAGATCTTTACCTGAACCTTCGCCCGGAACAACTACAAAATGAAACTCGCCTGAAGCGAATGTCTGCGGTGATCACCCTGCTGTTGGGGGCGTTACTGTTGCTGGCTGCCTGGAAGCCGCCAGAGATGATTATCTGGCTTAACCTGCTGGCGTTCGGCGGCCTGGAAGCCGTTTTCCTGTGGCCTCTGGTACTTGGCCTGTATTGGGAACGAGCGAATGCGACAGGTGCATTGAGCGCCATGATTGTCGGTGGGGTACTCTATGCCGTACTCGCCACCTTTAACGTTCAGTATCTGGGCTTCCATCCGATTGTGCCTTCGTTACTGCTAAGTTTGCTGGCTTTCCTGGTCGGAAACCGTTTTGGTTCTGCCGCCCCGCAAGCCGTCATATTGACTACTGATAAATAAAGAGTTTTGCCATGCCATGGATCCAACTGAAACTGAACACGAGCGGTGCAAACGCTGAAGAGTTAAGTGATGCACTGATGGAAGCGGGTGCCGTTTCTATCACCTTCCAGGATACACATGATACGCCGGTGTTTGAACCGCTGCCGGGCGAAACTCGCCTGTGGGGTGATACCGATGTTATCGGCCTGTTCGACGCAGAAACCGACATGAAAGAAGTTATTGCCCTTCTGGAACAGCACCCGCTGTTGGGCACTGGCTTCGTGCACAAAATCGAACAGCTTGAAGATAAAGACTGGGAGCGCGAATGGATGGATAACTTCCACCCAATGCGCTTTGGCGAACGTCTGTGGATTTGCCCTAGCTGGCGCGATGTGCCGGACGAAAACGCCGTCAACGTGATGCTGGATCCTGGCCTGGCGTTTGGCACGGGTACTCACCCAACGACCTCTCTGTGTCTGCAATGGCTCGACAGCCTCGATCTTAACGGTAAAACAGTTATCGACTTTGGCTGTGGCTCCGGCATCCTGGCGATTGCAGCGCTGAAACTGGGCGCGGCGAAAGCCATCGGTGTGGATATTGATCCTCAAGCCATCCAGGCGAGCCGCGATAACGCACAGCGTAACGGCGTTTCTGACCGCCTGGAGCTCTATCTGCCAAAAGACCAGCCAGAGGCCATGAAAGCCGATGTAGTGGTCGCAAACATCCTCGCCGGCCCATTGCGTGAATTGGCACCATTAATCAGCGTACTGCCCGTTGAGGGTGGCTTATTGGGCCTTTCCGGTATTCTTGCCAGCCAGGCGGAAAGCGTCTGTGAAGCCTATGCCGATCTCTTTACACTCGATCCGGTTGTCGAGAAAGAAGAGTGGTGTCGTATTACCGGTAAGAAGAAATAGTCCCCTTTCGTTACCGTTGGTAACGTTAAGATCGCTCTTTTTTTCGCAAAAGGATTTGCGGAAATGAGAGCGAGATCGCATTCGAAAGCCATTATTTGTTCATAAAGACAGCGTTTTATCCTGTTCAACTTACCCTGATAGTAATAAAAAAAGAGAAGTTTTCGGAATTTATAAATGGATGCCAAATTACCGATTTATTGTATCCGCATGATTATTAAATACTTTATTTTGAAACTGTCCACTCAACCAGCAATTCATTGATCCACCTCAGGGGATTGGTCAAAGTTTGGCCTTTCATCTCGTGCAAAAAATGCGTAATATACGCCGCCTTGCAGTCACAGTATGGTCATTTCTTAACTCATGCGCATCGGACAATATCAGCTCAGAAATCGCCTGATCGCAGCACCTATGGCTGGCATCACTGACAGACCATTCAGGACGCTGTGTTATGAGATGGGAGCAGGATTGACGGTATCCGAGATGATGTCTTCTAACCCACAGGTTTGGGAAAGCGACAAGTCTCGTTTACGTATGGTGCACGTTGATGAGCCAGGAATTCGCACGGTGCAAATTGCCGGCAGCGATCCTGTTGAGATGGCCGATGCCGCACGTATTAACGTGGAAAGCGGCGCCCAAATTATTGATATCAATATGGGGTGTCCGGCTAAAAAAGTGAATCGTAAGCTCGCAGGTTCAGCCCTCTTGCAGTACCCGGATCTAGTGAAGTCGATACTAACCGAGGTCGTCAATGCAGTGGACGTTCCTGTCACACTCAAGATTCGCACCGGCTGGGCTCCGGAACACCGTAACTGCGTAGAGATTGCCCAACTGGCTGAAGACTGTGGCATTCAGGCTCTGACCATTCATGGACGCACCCGCGCCTGTTTGTTCAATGGAGATGCTGAGTACGACAGTATTCGGGCAGTTAAGCAGAAAGTTTCCATTCCGGTTATCGCGAATGGCGACATTACTGACCCGCATAAAGCCAGAGCTGTGCTCGACTATACGGGGGCGGATGCCCTGATGATAGGACGTGCAGCTCAGGGAAGACCCTGGATCTTTCGGGAAATCCAGCATTATCTGGACACTGGGGAGCTGCTGCCCCCGCTGCCTCTGGCAGAGGTGAAGCGCTTGCTTTGTGCGCACGTTCGGGAACTGCATGACTTTTATGGTCAGGCAAAAGGGTACCGAATTGCGCGTAAACACGTATCCTGGTATCTCCAGGAACACGCTCCAAATGACCAGTTTCGGCGCACATTCAACGCCATTGAAGATTCCAGCGAACAGCTGGCGGCGTTGGAGGCATACTTCGAAAATTTTGCGTAAACAGAAATAAAGAGCTGACAGAACTATGTTCGAACAACGCGTAAATTCTGACGTACTGACCGTTTCTACCGTTAACTCTCAGGATCAGGTAACTCAAAAACCCCTGCGTGACTCGGTTAAACAGGCACTGAAGAACTATTTTGCTCAACTGAATGGTCAGGATGTTAATGATCTCTATGAGCTGGTACTGGCTGAAGTAGAACAGCCCCTGTTGGACATGGTGATGCAATACACCCGCGGTAACCAGACCCGTGCTGCCCTGATGATGGGCATCAACCGTGGTACGCTGCGTAAAAAACTGAAAAAATACGGCATGAACTGATACTAATCAGCGATATGTTTGTTTTAAAAGGCGCTACTCGGCATGGGGAAGCGCCTTTTTTATTTGCATCACACGGAGGCTTTGGCGATGAAGGCGAGATGTGAGCCTGTCTATTTTGGCGATGAATCGAAAAAGATAATCCAGGGTGATGCGCTAACTGAACTGCAAAAGCTCGCACCCGAAAGCGTCGATCTCATTTTTGCCGACCCACCTTATAACATCGGCAAAGACTTTGACGGAATGGTGGAATCCTGGGACGAAGAGACCTTCCTGGTCTGGTTGTTTGAGTGTATTGAAGAGTGCCATCGCATTCTTAAGCCACAAGGCACTATGTACATCATGAACAGCACAGAGAACATACCGTATATCGACCTCAAATGCAGACAGCTTTTTACCATTAAAAGTCGCATCGTGTGGTCATATGATAGCTCTGCAGTCCAGGCCAAAAACTTCTTTGGTTCCATGTATGAACCGATCCTGATGATGGTAAAAGATCAGAAAAGCTATACATTTAATCGTGATGATATTCTGGTTGAAGCCAAAACAGGAGCCAAACGCGCGCTTATCGATTACAGAAAGAACCCGCCCCAGCCGTACAATCAGAAAAAAGTACCTGGCAATGTTTGGGAGTTCCCGCGCGTTCGCTACCTGATGGATGAATACGAAAATCATCCAACCCAAAAACCTAAGGCCCTGTTAGAGCGTATCATTCTGGCATCCTCTAACTCAGATGACGTGGTGTTGGATCCGTTTGCAGGCAGTTTCACCACCGGGGCTACTGCAGTGGAACTGGGTCGCAAATTCGTTGGGATTGAGATCAATGATGAATACGTAAAAATGGGACTCAGGAGACTGGGTGTCAGCTCCCATTTTTCAGAGAATGAGCTTGCAAAGATAAAAAAGCGAAAGACCAATAATCGGTCTAAAAAGAGTCGATTAACTGAAAATAGCGGCAAGATCTCAACAAAGTAAAAGCATTGTAAGTCTGCTTTTCAGCTTTTGGATTTCGTGTATATTCCCAGCACACTTGGGCATGAATACACAGGATTTGGTAATGATTCGCAAGTATTGGTGGCTGGTTGTTTTTGCGGTCTTCGTTTTTCTTTTTGATGCGCTGCTCATACAGTGGATAGAGTTGATGACAACAGAGCACGATAAGTGCCGGAATATGAATTCAGTGAATCCCCTCAAGCTGGTCAATTGCGTCGACCTCGAATAGCACGCACGGTAACAGATGTTTTATAGCAGCCGTCAGGCCATGGCGGCTGAAACTACCCAACCTGATTTTCACTCTTGATCAACTGCATCACACAGCCATCAGGGCTTAGCATTTTTAATACGTTATCCACTAATACCGGCGCTTGCCCATACAGATCATAACTTGCTGGATTCATTAGCCAGTTTTTTATTATCCCACTGAAACTCCCATGGAGAATAATTATAATAACGTCTAAATCCAGACTGCTTGCGATAAGGTTTTCATCCATACATTCCTGTAAAGATTTACGGATACTCTGATGACTTAGCCCTATTTTATCGCGAATTTCCTGCTCTGATATCATATCGCTATTGAATTCACACTTATGATATAGAATCTGCATTAATGCCTGCTGACGAGGTATCTCAGCAATATACTGCAAACCAACGACCAGTTTTTCTCGCAATCGCTGTAACGGATTATTACCCCAGCGTCCAATGAGTCTGTCCTGAATAAGATCGCGCAAAGGGGGTTGCTGTAGCCATAACTCATTAAACAGTTGGATCTTATTTTCGAAATGCCAATAGATTGCGCCTCGCGTCACGTTGGCGGCATCCGCAATGTCGTTTAGCGTCGTATTGCCTACACCACGTAGAGCAAACTGTACAATCGCTGTTTCAATGAGATGCTGTCGTGTTTTGAGGGCATCAGCTTTCGTTTTTTTAGCCATGGTTTCAAATGCCTGGGACAGAATAGGAATTGATAAACTTTCTTATCAAATATTTGCCATATGGAGCAAATGTATCACTTCGCATTTATTTAGACGAGATCTAAAATATTTCATTACGTGCAACATACATAAATAATCAAAACAAATAAAAATTAGTTAATATATTCATTGGGCAAATGTTTATTTCAATATGTGTTTACCTGCATCAGGTCATTGCATACTTCCTGCTAACGAAAAAGTAGCTGATTAATCTTTTTTTGTTTTTATGTGCCGTGCATCGTACAGCAAAATAAGTATTACTTACATCGCAAGCTAATAATTTGTAGGATAGCCAACTATTATTTTATTTGCGCGCGTTATCGCCTTGCCGTTATCCGGTAAATAACGAGCTTTCGGTTTTTAAGGAAAAGTAATGACGAAAAATGCCAGGCTCTCACTCCTGCCCTCATTCATTATCATCTCCACTGCATTACTCGCCGGTTGTAACGATCAGGGAGAAACACAAACTCATCCTGCCGAGCCACAGGTTACTGTCCATGTTGTGGAATCTGCCCCCTTAGCCGTTACGACTGAATTGCCGGGCCGTACAACAGCCTTCCGTATTGCAGAAGTTCGCCCTCAGGTCAGCGGGATTGTGCTGAAAAGGAATTTCACTGAAGGGAGTGATGTTGAAGCAGGCAAGTCGCTTTATCAGATTGATCCCGCAACTTATCAGGCCGACTATGATAGCGCCAAAGGTGAACTGGCAAAAAGCGAGGCCGCAGCGGCTATCGCCCATTTAACAGTAAAACGTTATGTCCCGTTGGTCGGAACAAAGTACATCAGCCAGCAAGAGTACGATCAAGCCATTGCTGATGCTCGTCAGGCCGACGCCTCCGTCATCGCCGCCAAAGCTGCGGTCGAAAGCGCTCGTATCAATCTCGCTTACACCAAAGTGACATCGCCCATTAGCGGACGTATCGGTAAATCTAACGTTACCGAAGGTGCGTTAGTTACCAATGGTCAGGCGACAGCGTTAGCCACTGTGCAACAGCTTGATCCCATTTACGTCGACGTGACGCAGTCCAGTAGCGATTTTATGCGGCTCAAACAGTCTGTTGCACAAGGTAGCCTACATAAAGACAACACCAGCAGTACCGTTGAACTGGTGATGGAGAATGGCCAGTCATACCCGCTGAAAGGCTCTTTGCAATTTTCTGACGTGACGGTTGACGAGAGTACCGGATCCATCACCCTGAGAGCCGTTTTCCCTAACCCACAGCACTCTCTACTGCCAGGCATGTTTGTACGCGCCCGCATCGATGAAGGTATCCAACCTAACGCCATTCTTGTTCCACAACAGGGTGTGACACGTACACCTCGCGGAGATGCAACCGTGATGGTCGTCAATGATAAGAACCAGGTCGAAGCTCATGCCGTTGTAGCCGTACAAGCCATTGGTGACAAATGGCTCATAAGCGAAGGCTTACAACCGGGCGACAAAGTTATCGTCAGCGGATTACAAAAAGCTCGTCCGGGAGTGCAGGTAAAAGCGACCGCCGATACCGAAACTCCAGCCGCGAAAGCCACACAATAAGGTAACCGGACATGGCAAACTTTTTTATTAGGCGACCTATCTTTGCCTGGGTACTGGCCATCATTCTGATGATGGCGGGCGCTCTGGCAATCATGCAACTGCCCGTGGCGCAGTACCCAACTATTGCCCCCCCTGCCGTAGCGATTTCCGCGACCTACCCAGGCGCGGATGCACAGACGGTGCAGGATACCGTAACGCAGGTTATCGAACAAAACATGAACGGTATCGATAACCTGATGTATATGTCCTCCACCAGCGATTCGGCCGGGAGCGTAACCATTACGTTAACGTTCCAGTCCGGCACCGATCCCGATATCGCACAGGTTCAGGTACAAAACAAACTGCAGCTCGCGACACCTTTACTGCCTCAAGAAGTTCAACAGCAGGGTATCGCCGTTGAGAAATCAAGTAGCAGCTTTTTGATGGTCGCGGGGTTTGTTTCTGACAACCCGCAGACAACTCAGGATGACATCTCTGACTATGTCGCTTCCAACATTAAAGACTCTATCAGCCGTCTGAACGGCGTAGGTGACGTGCAGCTGTTTGGCGCGCAGTACGCCATGCGTATCTGGCTGGATGCGAATTTATTGAACAAGTATCAACTCACGCCGGTTGATGTCATTAACCAGTTGAAAGTACAAAACGACCAGATCGCCGCAGGTCAGTTAGGGGGTACACCTGCCTTACCTAACCAACAGCTCAACGCCTCTATCATTGCGCAAACGCGACTGAAAGATCCTGAAGAGTTTGGCAAAGTGACCTTACGCGTGAACAGCGACGGTTCTGTTGTTCACCTCAAGGACGTTGCACGCATTGAGTTGGGGGGTGAAAACTACAACGTCGTTGCACGTATTAACGGTAAACCGGCATCCGGTCTGGGTATTAAGCTGGCAACCGGTGCAAACGCTCTGGATACCGCCAACGCAATCAAAGCAAAACTGACTGAATTACAGCCGTTCTTCCCTCAGGGAATGCAGGTAGTCTATCCGTACGACACCACACCGTTTGTTACCATCTCTATTCACGAGGTGGTAAAAACGCTGTTTGAAGCGATCGTACTGGTTTTCCTGGTGATGTACCTGTTTCTGCAAAACATTCGCGCAACGCTAATTCCGACTATCGCTGTGCCTGTGGTGCTGTTGGGGACATTCGCCGTACTTGCTGCATTTGGCTACTCGATAAACACCCTGACAATGTTCGGCATGGTACTCGCCATCGGCCTGCTGGTCGATGATGCGATAGTCGTAGTAGAAAACGTGGAGCGCGTGATGATGGAAGACAATCTGCCGCCCAGAGAAGCGACAGAAAAATCCATGTCACAAATACAGGGGGCGCTGGTTGGTATTGCCATGGTGCTATCTGCGGTGTTTATCCCAATGGCCTTCTTTGGAGGTTCAACCGGGGCAATTTACCGACAGTTCTCTATTACTATTGTTTCTGCAATGGCGCTTTCAGTACTGGTGGCGTTGATTCTGACTCCCGCCCTTTGTGCAACATTGCTCAAGCCGGTATCTGCAGAGCACCACGAGAAAAAAAGTGGTTTCTTTGGCTGGTTTAATACCAAATTCGATTACAGCGTCAACCACTACACCAATAGCGTCAGCGGTATAATTCGTAAAACGGGTCGCTATCTGGCGATCTATCTGATCATTGTTATTGGCATGGCGGTGCTGTTTATACGCCTGCCTACCTCCTTCCTGCCAGAGGAAGATCAGGGTGTGTTCCTGACGATGATTCAGCTACCAGCCGGTGCAACACAAGAGCGTACTCAGAAAGTGCTGGATCAAGTTACCCACTACTATCTGAATAATGAGAAAGCCAACGTCAAAAGCGTCTTTACGGTTAACGGCTTTAGCTTCAGTGGACAGGGGCAAAACTCAGGGATGGCATTTGTCAGCCTCAAACCCTGGGAAGAGCGTAGCGGCGATGAGAATAACGTTGAATCTGTAATTGCCCGAGCAACTCGGGCATTTAGTCAGATTCGTGATGGCCTGGTATTCCCCTTCAACATGCCAGCCATTGTTGAATTGGGCACCGCAACCGGCTTCGATTTTGAGCTGATTGATCAGGGAGGGCTGGGACACTCAGCCTTAACGCAGGCACGTAATCAGCTGCTGGGCATGGTGGCACAACATCCTGATTTGCTGGTACGTGTACGCCCCAACGGCCTTGAGGATACTGCGCAGTTTAAGCTGGATGTTGATCAGGAAAAAGCGCAAGCGCTTGGTGTTTCCTTGTCAGATATTAACGAAACCATCTCCGCTGCGCTGGGCGGCTACTACGTCAATGATTTCATTGACCGCGGTCGCGTGAAAAAAGTGTATGTTCAGGCAGATGCAAAATTTCGTATGTTGCCGGAAGACATCAATAATCTGTATGTTCGCAGCGCCAATGGCGAAATGGTACCTTTCTCCACATTCAGTTCAGCGCACTGGATTTACGGCTCACCGAGACTGGAACGCTACAACGGTATGCCATCTATGGAGCTGTTAGGCGAAGCGGCACCAGGCAAAAGTACCGGTGAAGCAATGGCGCTGATGGAAAGCCTGGCGGGAAAACTGCCTAACGGTATTGGCCATGACTGGACGGGAATGTCCTATCAGGAACGACTGTCAGGTAACCAGGCACCAGCGTTGTATGCCATCTCGCTAATCGTTGTCTTCCTTTGCCTTGCAGCACTGTATGAGAGCTGGTCGATTCCATTCTCCGTCATGCTTGTCGTCCCGCTCGGTGTCGTTGGTGCGCTGCTGGCGGCATCGCTTCGCGGGATGAATAACGATGTGTACTTCCAGGTCGGCCTGTTAACAACTATCGGCCTCTCTGCCAAAAACGCCATCCTGATTGTCGAATTTGCTAAAGACCTGATGGATAAAGAGGGCAAAGGGTTGATTGAGGCGACTCTGGAGGCCTCCCGTATGCGTCTGCGTCCTATCCTGATGACATCTCTGGCCTTTATTCTGGGGGTTATGCCTCTGGTTATCAGTAATGGTGCAGGTAGCGGTGCGCAGAATGCCGTCGGCACAGGTGTTATGGGGGGCATGCTCACGGCTACATTGTTGGCGATCTTCTTCGTTCCCGTCTTTTTTGTTGTCGTTAAACGGCGTTTTAGCCAGCATCGCGATTAAATTGTAAAATAAAGGCGTCTCCGGGCGCCTTTTTTACCTGATAATGACCTCTTTATTTATTAATAAGATAGCCATTCTTTTTTTTAGCACATGGTTCCAAAATTCCCCGATCTATTCATTATGTTTACAATCCACATGAATTGAGATTATTCCTCATGTCAGTCTTTTTTTAAGAAGTGGTAAAATAACCCTCGATTTCGCAGATAGCTTAGCGCCTGTCTTTGCTTTTTTAGCGAAACGTTTATTTTAGAGGTAACACCATGAAAAGATTAATATCCGTTGCATTGCTTACAGCATTTCTGGCGGGCTGTGCACACGATTCTCCTTGCGTACCTGTATATGACGACCAGGGCCGTCTGGTTCATACCAATACCTGTATGAAAGGCACCACGCAGGATAACTGGGAAACAGCAGGTGCGATCGCCGGTGGTGCAGCCGCTGTTGCCGGTCTGACACTTGGGATAGTTGCCTTGACGAAATAAATCATGTTAAAAGCGCGGTAATAGCCGCGCTTTTAACAATAAAGAAGATATCTTTATATAAGACAAAATGATGGTTTAAAGCTTTGGCCCTGAAATAAAATCATTATAGATTCCCCTCACATATTCACGACTGAAAATTAGCATTTTTTCAGCTTTTCGTAACAACACGTCTTCTTATCATTATTCTCACGCGGTCAATATTCACGCCCGAAATTGTTATCAGGCATCCTGTTTAAATTTTTGCGCTGAAATGTGGCGTACGTTTCAATTTTGCACCACTTCAGGGCGCTGCATTTATTTTTTCCTGTCTACACTCTGCTTATTGCGCCGAATATTCGAGCGCAAAAACCTGGCACTACCTTTGCTTAAAAGAGTATGGCCAAAGCCACAGACAGGTAAAAGACGTTTCCATAACAATAATTCCTCCACACAGGATGCTCTATGAAAAAGATGATAATAGCCAGCCTGGCTGCGGCCGGCGTGCTGCTTGCGATTACAAATCAGGCACATGCCGGCGCAACGCTTGATGCCGTAAAGAAAAAAGGATTTGTGCAATGCGGAATCAGTGACGGCTTACCAGGCTTTTCCTATGCCGACGCAAGCGGTAAGTTTTCAGGTATTGATGTAGATGTATGTCGTGGTGTTGCCTCGGCCGTATTTGGTGATGACACGAAAGTAAAATACACCCCGCTCACCGCTAAAGAACGCTTCACCGCTTTACAGTCTGGTGAAGTCGATATGCTCTCCCGTAATACCACATGGACCTCCTCACGTGATGCAGGAATGGGGATGTCCTTTACTGGCGTGACTTATTACGATGGCATTGGCTTTCTTACCCACAACAAAGCGGGTCTGAAGAGCGCAAAAGAACTCGATGGTGCAACGGTTTGTATTCAGGCAGGCACGGATACTGAACTGAACGTGGCCGATTATTTTAAGGCCAACAATATGAAGTATACCCCCGTCACCTTCGATCGCTCCGATGAATCCGCTAAGGCTCTGGAATCAGGCCGCTGCGATACGCTTGCTTCGGACCAGTCTCAGTTGTATGCCCTGCGAATCAAATTGAGCAACCCTTCAGAATGGATTGTTCTGCCAGAAGTAATCTCTAAAGAACCACTGGGGCCTGTCGTACGCCGCGGCGATGATGAATGGTTCTCTATTGTTCGCTGGACGCTGTTTGCCATGTTGAATGCTGAAGAGATGGGTGTTAACTCGAAAAACGTTGATGAAAAAGCCGCTAATCCCGCAACACCGGATATGGCACACCTGTTAGGCAAAGAGGGAGACTATGGTAAAGATCTGAAGCTGGATAATAAATGGGCTTACAACATTATTAAGCAGGTAGGAAACTATTCGGAGATCTTTGAACGTAACGTGGGATCGGAAAGTCCACTGAAGATCAAACGTGGGCAAAACAACCTCTGGAATAACGGCGGCATTCAGTATGCGCCACCGGTGCGCTAATGCGAAGTGATGTAACGGGCGCCGCAACTGCGGCGCTCAACCCAGAGTCATTGTTACCGAGGTTTTCTTATGTACCATCGCCGCTCAACCGTAAAAGGATCACTCTCCTTTTCTAACCCTGCGGTCCGCGCCTGGTTATTTCAAATTCTTGCCATCATCGCGGTCGTTAGCATTGCGATCTATCTCATTCACAATACGATTAATAACCTAAGCAGTCGCGGTATCACCTCGGGGTTCTCTTTTCTCGATCGCAGTGCCGGATTTGGTATTGTTCAACATCTGATTGATTACGAGCAGGGCGATACCTATGGGCGTGTCTTTCTGGTCGGTCTGCTTAATACGCTGCTTGTCTCAGCACTATGTATTGTTTTTGCTTCATTTCTCGGCTTCTTTCTTGGACTGGCACGTTTGTCAGATAACTGGTTGCTGCGTAAGCTATCTACAATTTATATCGAAACGTTCCGCAATATTCCGCCGCTGCTGCAAATCTTCTTTTGGTATTTTGCCGTACTACGCAATTTGCCGGGTCCCCGTCAGGCCGTCAGTGCGCTGGATCTCGTTTTCCTGAGTAACCGGGGACTCTATATTCCGGCGCCGCAGATGGGAGAAGGTCTTTTTGCCTTTTGCGCTGCACTCATGATTGCTGCAGTCGTAACTATTGGGCTATTTCGTTTCAATAAAATGTACCAGACAAAAACAGGTCAATTACGCAGAACGTGGCCAACAGCACTGGCGCTGATCGTGTTTTTGCCGATGATTTCACAATGGATTTTTGGCGCAGCGCTCCACTGGGATATACCCGAACTGCGCGGTTTTAACTTCCGCGGCGGCATGGTACTTATCCCAGAACTGGCGGCGTTAACACTGGCGCTTTCAGTGTATACATCTGCATTTATTGCAGAAATTATTCGGGCCGGTATTCAGGCAGTTCCTTATGGTCAACATGAAGCAGCCCGTTCTTTGGGCCTTCCCAATCCGGTAACGCTCCGTCAGGTGATCATCCCGCAGGCGCTCCGCGTCATCATTCCACCACTGACCAGCCAGTATCTGAATATCGTAAAGAATTCATCCCTTGCTGCCGCCATTGGCTACCCGGATATGGTTTCACTGTTTGCCGGAACCGTACTGAATCAAACCGGGCAGGCCATTGAAACCATCGCCATCACTATGTCGGTTTACCTGATCATCAGTCTGAGCATTTCTCTGTTAATGAATATATACAACCGTCGTATCGCACTCATTGAGCGCTAAGGAGTCATGATGACAAAAGCACTACTGTCTCACCCCTCGCGCCAGAGCAGTAATCATGCTGGCCGCGTGATATTTTGGGTGCGTAAAAATCTATTTTCCAGTTGGTCAAACAGTTTGCTCACTCTGTTATGCATATGGCTCATGTGGATGTTCATTCCCCCATTGCTGAACTGGGCATTTCTGCAGGCCAACTGGATAGGTTCTACCCGGGCAGATTGTACAAAAGCGGGAGCGTGCTGGGTGTTTATCCATGAACGCTTCGGACAATTCATGTATGGGCTCTATCCACACGATCAGCGCTGGCGGGTTAATCTCGCTCTGATTATCGGCCTACTCTCTATCGCGCCGATGTTCTGGAAAGCGATACCTCATCGTGGTCGCTATATCGCCGTCTGGGCGGTGGTTTATCCGGTTATCGTCTGGTGGCTGTTGTACGGTGGTTTTCTCGGTCTCGATCGCGTGGAAACCCGCCAGTGGGGTGGACTGACACTCACCTTGATCATAGCCTCTGTTGGTATTGCAGGCGCGCTCCCATGGGGGATCTTACTGGCGTTGGGGCGCCGTTCTCATATGCCTGTCGTGCGGGTTTTATCCGTCATTTTCATTGAGTTCTGGCGTGGTGTGCCGCTGATCACTGTCCTGTTTATGTCGTCAGTCATGCTCCCGCTGTTTATGTCGGAAGGCACCAGCATCGACAAACTTATTCGGGCGCTGGTCGGTGTAATTCTTTTCCAGTCAGCTTATGTCGCAGAGGTGGTGCGTGGGGGATTGCAGGCCCTCCCGAAAGGCCAGTATGAAGCCGCCGAATCACTGGCGCTTGGCTACTGGAAAACCCAAGGGCTGGTCATACTTCCGCAAGCCCTCAAACTGGTTATCCCCGGCCTGGTTAACACGATCATCGCCCTCTTCAAGGATACCAGTCTGGTCATTATTATCGGTCTGTTTGACCTTTTCAGCAGCGTACAACAAGCCACCGTCGACCCTGCCTGGCTTGGTATGTCGACAGAAGGATATGTTTTTGCCGCGCTGATTTACTGGGTTTTCTGCTTCAGCATGTCACGTTATAGCCAGCATCTGGAAAAACGTTTTAACACCGGGCGTACACCGCACTGAGGAAATTATGAGCCAATTATTAATACAATCTAACGACGCGATGATTACGCTGGAAAACGTCAACAAATGGTATGGACAGTTTCACGTTCTGAAAAACATAAACCTGGAGGTAAAACAGGGAGAACGTATCGTATTATGCGGACCTTCTGGATCCGGTAAATCAACAACGATCCGTTGTATTAACCATCTGGAAGAGCATCAGCAAGGGCGTATTGTGGTAGATGGAATTGAGCTCAATGAGGACATCCGCAATATTGAACGCGTCAGACAAGAAGTTGGAATGGTCTTTCAACACTTTAATCTCTTTCCTCATTTAACAGTCCTGCAAAACTGCACACTGGCTCCTGTCTGGGTTCAGAAGATGCCAAAGAAAGAGGCTGAAGCTCTGGCAATGCACTACCTTGAACGAGTGCGTATTGCTGAACATGCGCATAAATACCCTGGACAAATTTCCGGTGGGCAGCAACAGCGCGTGGCCATTGCGCGTTCACTGTGCATGAAACCCAAAATCATGTTGTTCGATGAGCCCACATCAGCACTGGACCCTGAAATGGTAAAAGAAGTACTCGATACCATGATAGGCCTGGCGCAATCGGGAATGACAATGCTTTGTGTTACTCATGAAATGGGGTTTGCCCGAACAGTTGCAGACAGGGTGATCTTTATGGATCTTGGCGAGATTGTTGAACAGGCGCCACCAGACGAATTTTTTGCCCATCCGAAATCCGAGCGTACCCGAGCGTTTTTATCACAGGTCATACATTAAAACCTGCAAGCCGGATAAGCTGTTTACGCCGCCATCCGGCATACTCCACAATTCGCAAATGCAAAAAGGCCCATCCTGACGGATGGGCCTTTTCACTTATTTGATGTCTGGCAGTTCCCTACTCTCGCATGGGGAGACCCCACACTACCATCGGCGCTACGGCGTTTCACTTCTGAGTTCGGCATGGGGTCAGGTGGGACCA